>NZ_JADQDR010000010.1 GCF_015694705.1 Pontibacter rufus
TGCCTTTATCTCCTTCCTGCTAAATAGATTAAAGCCCTCTAAAGCAAGAAATTGAAAAATTTCAAAACATACTCTTAGGTATTATAAATCTCTGCCAACGTTCAAGTATTTATGAAGTTGTGGCATTTGAAAAAGGTTGGTTTCAATTAACCACAGAAGCAAAATAGTGATTTAAAGTTGAAAGCTTAACGTCAAGCCGCAATTTTATAAACATACTGTTGGACGTTCGTTTTTTATCTTGGAAGGGAATTAAATCTTTTTGTGTCAGAGCCATGCTGATAATAAACTTCAGGTTCGAGTCCTACCATTTGTCTATTAAATACAAGAAAAATTCCGTCCATTCCTTGGTAGTCAGATGAGAAATGTCTTAACTGCCAACCCTGTCTTGTCCAATATTGAATAACCCTTGCTATTGAACCAGTTATATTGTCACCCCTTTCATAAATTGTATTAATCAAGAAGTCACTGTTTGCTAGGTCGCCAATTACTTGACTTATTTGGTTGTTTTGATGTACAATAGAGTCTTCGATTTTTGAAACTGCATCTTTAAGGTGCTGTATGTTTTTATTAATGTCCCGTCCAGCAACATCTCCTCCGACTTGTCCAGATACATCTACTGAACTTCCTTCACCTTTCTCTTTTTTGGGGATTTTTGAGGCTCCAGCTCCGACCAAAACTCCAATCAAAACTTTCAATATGTCAGCAGTCCATTCTTGCGGTTTAAATAAATGAACGATTAAAAGAGTTACAAATAAAAAGGAAGAAACAAATAGCAAAATGTTGCTTCCTGTATATTCTTTGTCGAAGATTTTGTCACCAAACTTTTGTAAAATAATTATTACAATGGTCATTATTGATAGCAAAATCAGCATACCAGGAAGATAATCCCAAAATTCAGTTGTGTCCATAAGTAGTTAGTTTAAAAATGACGCCCAACGTACTTGCCTAAACAAAGGCGTAGCTTATGTTTAGGTGTGGTTATGGCGTGTTGTATTAGTATTTTGTTTTCCAGTCGATGTACAAGTTACCGTTTAAGGGAGTATAAATTATAGAACCAAAATTCTGTTCAGTTTCCACCTTTTGGAGTTCATACATTATATCAGGAGTCAGGGTACCAGCATATTCAAGTGGTATAGTTTTTATCAAACCAAAGGTGAGAGAGTCACTTCCACAGCTCGTCTTTACGTGTAGCCTACTTGGTATAAATTCCACTTCATATTCTAACTCCCCTTTCTCATTGTAGTATTTCCATTTACCATCCCTATACATGTAATAATCACTACAAAGTCCACCCGTACAACATTGCAAAAAGGAACCAAGTTTGTAATTACCCTCACTCTTCAGGTTTCCATTTTCATGATATTCTTTCCAATATCCTGCCTTCAGATTACTTGAAGTATTATCATCAGCTAAAGCGTAATTGCCAATAGCCTTTACTTTTCTACTTTCATAGTTTATGGTAACTGTTGAATCCAAATCTGGTAAGCCATCAGACAAGTCACCATATCTAAACTCATTAGTTACTACAGCATAATTCTTGGGGCTACATGATGCTACAACTACTAAAAGTAAAGAAACAAATAAGTTTATTCTCATCTATTATTTCTATTTGCCATAACTATAGTGTATAAGGAGCTATTCCGGTTATTGGCCTTATATATGGAGTAGCTTTGCCCATTTTACTGTTGCTTTTCGGCCCTGCTATATAGATCATTATCCACTTCATACTTTTGCATAACTAATATAGCATTTTCGATTGGTTATCTAATAGCTTGACGTTCTAAAGTATAAATATTACCGCCTAATTCTCAATTGCTTCCTTCTTAAAGCCCGAGTATCATGCCCCAAAACCTTTCTAGGCATTTATACTTTATCCATCCTTAAATCCAGCAAACCCTAATTCAGACAACACCTTGGTAGCAGCCAGTATTTTCCGGAGATGAAAGAAGCAAATCTGAAAAATAAATGAGAATTTTATACTTCCTCAGGCAACCTCCGGGGATGTTGCGACATCTAAGGTACAAAGGGCAGCAAACAAGCGCCTGACAAAGCCAAAAAAGCAGATTTGATATAAACTTTTACCCAGCGTGACGGAAGCAGAACTAATAGCAGGATGCCAGCGGGCAGACAGCAAGGCGCAAAAGCACCTGTACGAGCGTTTTGCGCCCCAGATGCTGGGCGTTTGCCGGCGCTATCTCAAAAATGAGATGGATGCAGAAGAAGCGCTGCTGAACGGGTTTATGAAAATATACCGCAACATCGGCCAGTTCGAAAACAAAGGCAGCTTTGAAGGCTGGATGCGCCGCATTATGGTAAACGAAGCGCTGGCTTTCCTGCGCAAAAAAGAGCCCCTGCACCTGGCCATAGAAGACAGCCACGTACAGGTGGCCGGTACCGGCAGCGCCGATCAGGATTTGGCAGAAGGCGAACTGCTGGCCTTGCTGGGCACACTGCCAGCAGGTTACAGGGCCGTATTTAACCTGTATGCCATAGAAGGATATGCACACCAGGAGATAGCCGATATGCTGGGAATTACAGAAGGCACGTCTAAATCGCAGTTGAGCAAGGCCCGCGCCATGCTGCAACGCCGCCTGACGGGCCAGGAAGTTATCACCACCAACTAAAAAGGAGGAAGACATGAGACCAGAAGACATCGATAAGTTATTTAAGGAGCGCCTGGGCAACAGCGCCCCCACTCCTTCCGGCGACCTATGGAGCCGGCTGCAGGAGCGCATCGGAGAGGAAATGCCCGCGCAACAGAAAGAGAAGCAGCTCGGCTTTATGTGGGTGCGCTACTCCGTGGCTGCCGTTATCGGACTGTTGCTGGCGGTAGGCCTGGTATTTTACAACATGCAGCACAAGGCGCCAGGTATAAATGGCACGGTGGCGCAGCAGCCGGCAACAGAACAGCCACAGCAAGCGCCTGACTTTGCGCCCAAAGCTTTGGAGGAACAGGCTGCACCGGCCAGTATAGCGGATGCTGCTACAGATGAAAAAGAAAATAATTTACCGGCCCAGGCAACCGAAGTAAAGCCAGACGCATCTAATCCTGCAAAGGCCATCGCCCATACTGCTGAACCGGCCGCCCAACCTGAATCTGTTATGAAAAAATCGACTATACCAGCAAAAGCTTCTGTTAAGTCTCCTGCCATGGCCCAGACTGTTCCGGCAAACAAGCCAGCTCAGGAGCCTGCTGCAACTTCTGAGAACGTGGCCGGGACGGAGCCGTTGATGGCAGCTGCTTTAGCCTCTTCCGAAGAACCGGAGGCCATGACCAATACTGCACCCGTTGAAATTATTATAAAGCGTGCTGTGACCACCCAAACTGTTTCAGCCAAGGCAGGCGAGCCGAACGGATTGGAAAAGAAAGCAAAACTCGCCAAAAACATTTTTAAGCAGGTACGCAAACTCAGCAACGGCGAGCCGGTGGAGTTGGCAGACCTGGGCATTAAAGCCGATAAAATTGCTGTCGGAACCACCATCGGAAACCAGAAATTCTCTAAAGTTATCAACCTCTAACTCTCCAAAACCATGAAACGATTGCTACTTATCACAGCCATTTGCATGGCTGCCGTTACCGGTGTGTTTGCCAAAGGCGATCTTACCGTAGGTCAGCGCCTCGGCGACCAGGACACCATCATCATTAAAATGGCCAACGGCGCTAAACTGACGCTGCTGCTCCAGAACAAAGAGCAACTGAAAGCTTTCCAGCATTATAGCCTCGATTCGCTAATGCGCAAGCTGAACCTGTATGTGCTGCAGGTAGACAGCCTGGAGCAGTCCAGCACCAACATGGACTCTGACGAAATGACCGTCACTTTCAGCTCTTCAGACTCAACCAGCGCGGATGGATCGGAACAGGTAACCGTTACAGTGCAGGAATCGGGCGGCAAAGAAGGCAACAAGGAACACCACGAAATCCGCATCAACAAGACCTTTAAGATTGAAGTGGATGTAGAGGAAGAGGACGGTAACACCAAAGTAAACGTGAACGTGCCGGATAAAGAAGAACAGGACAGCATACAGGTAACCGAGGAGCATTACAGACCGACCAAGTTCAACTTTGATATAGATTTAGGTCTCAACAATTTTATAAATTCCGACATAGATGACCTGGTTGATCTGAAGCCGCTTGGCTCCCGATACGTAAGCCTGAACATGCACCTGAATTCGCAGATAGGTGGCCGCAGAAGTCCGCTGCACCTGATTTCAGGCATAGAGTTCTCTTTTAACAACTATATGTTTGATGATAATGTGTTTGTGGAGAATATCGACAACTATACTTACTTCAACAATACAGGCGACATCAACTACGAAAAATCAAAGTTGACGCATTCGGCCATCAACATCCCGCTGATGCCGGTACTGCAGTTCAGGCGCGAAAACGACAAAGACGGGTTCATCATCGGTGCAGGTGGTTTTGTAGGCTACGGGCTGGGCAGCCATGCCAAACTGAAGTATGAAGAAGGCGGCAAAACACAGAAAGATAAAATCCGCGACAACTATAACCTCTCTGATTTTCAGTATGGCCTGGAAGGTGTGTTAGGTTATGGATCAGTGAACCTGTTTGTGAAGTATAACATGAACGACCTGTTCAAAGACAACCGCGGCCCGCAGGCAAATGTCATCAGTTTTGGCCTGCGCCTGCTGGAATAAGTATAAAGCCTTTCTGATAAATCTTAAGTAAGAAAAGGAGCGCCTGCCCGGTGCTCCTTTTCTTACTTTATTTCCTATCGGAGCGCCGGAAGTTATCTATAATAATGGCGGTGGCCGTAGCAACATTTAAGGACTCTGCCTGGCCGAAAGCAGGAATTTTAATCAGCTTGTTAACGTGTTGCGCCACTTCCGGCCTGATGCCGTTGGCTTCGTTGCCCATCACCACAATGCCCTGCGGATTGAGTTGCATGGTATGAATGTTGTCGCCGTCGAGCGAGGCGCCGTATATACGGTAGCCGCTGCCTAACTGCTGCAGCCAGCCGGCCAGATCCAGAAAGTATACCTGTACCCGCGTAAAAGAGCCCATGGTAGCGGAGATAACTTTGGGGTTGTAAAAGTCGGCACAGGTTTCTGAACAGACTACTTTGGTGATGCCGTACCAGTCGGCAATACGGATGATGGTGCCCAGGTTGCCGGGGTCGCGGATATCATCGAGGGCCAGCACCAGTTCCTGCGGCTTTACTTCCAGGGGCGGCAGTTCGCGCATACTTGCAACGGCTAAGGCAGCGTTGTTGGAGGTATAGGTACCCGCCCGCACCAGGTCGTCTTCCTTCACGATATCGAACTGAAAACCTTTGTCGAGCAGATGCGCATGTTGGTTGTAAAAGGCTTCCGTAACAAAAAGGTGCTCCAGCCTGAAATCAGCTTGCAGCAGCTCCAGCACGCTTTTGGCGCCCTCCACCACAAAGGCTTGGTGTTGGCTGCGGTATTTTTTTACTTGCAGGGATTTAATGTACTTTACAACTGCTTTTGACAACATAGCCGGATAAAGGTTTGAGATCACGATTATACATATACGCCCTCGTATTTACAATTTTATGTTTGAGTAGCTGCGTGCCCACCAAACATCTGGGTCCGAACGAGAAGCTGCTGGTCAGCATAGAACCAAAGGGGCTGCAGCACATCGATCCGGCTGCCATTGAGGCACTTTACCAGCAGGAACCTAACCGGATGGTACTGGGATCTACTCCCTACTTATCGCTGTACTACTTCGGACAAAAGTTTTTCGATCCGCTTAAAATTCAGCAGCGCATTGAAGGGATGAAGCAGAAAATAGCCCGCAAGGTAGCAGCTGCCGGCAGCGACTCCACCAAAGCCCGCAAAATCCGTGACCGCATCAACAACCGTATCGACCGGCTGGAAGAGAAAAAGAAAGAAGGCAATTTCCTGATGCAGGTGGGCGAGCCGCCGGCCATTTACGACTCTACGCTGATGGCCGAAACCATGGAGCAGATTGACATTTACCTTAACGCCAAAGGCTACTTTAATCACACAGCTACTTATCAGAAGGACATCAAAAAAGATAAGCTGGTATACATCACCATCAATATTGACGAGAACGATCCTTACCGCTATGCCAATTTCAGCTACGGCATACCCGATACGGCTGTCCTGAACCTGGTAAAATCTGCCGAAGAAAATTCTTTGCTTCAGCCCCACGAAATATATGATGAAGCTGTTCTGACGCTGGAGCGGGACAGGCTGTATGAACTGATGAAGAACCGCGGCTATTATGATTTTGCCCGCGCCTATATCTCCTTTGAGGTGGATACCAGCTATGCCGGCCACACGGCGCAGGTGAAAACGCTCATTCAAAACCCGGAAAACGATTCGACACACCATGTATACAAGCTGAACAAAGTATACTTTAAAAGCGATGCCGACCGCTTTGGTATTGCCCGCGACACGGTTACGTTCAACAACATCCGGTATATAGCTTACGATCTGAAGTATGCCCCGAAGGTACTGGACCAGAAAATCATCATTTATCCGGGGCAGCTCTACAGCCAGGTGCGTACCAGTGTGACGCAGCGCCAACTGGCCGACCTGGATGTCTTCCAGTTCAACAACGTGCTCTACAACAAGATAACGGACCCCAGAGATTCTACGAACACGTACCTGCTGAATGCTTTTATCAATGCCATACCTGCTAAGAAGTACCAGGAAACAGCAGAACTCGGATTAAACTATACCGAAGCCGTGCCGGGGCCGTTCAGTAGTATAAACCTGCGCATACGTAATATTTTTGGTGGCGCAGAAAACCTGGATCTGGGCCTGCACGGTGGCCTGGAAGGACAGCTGAGCCTCGAAGATCCGGATAAAACAGTTTTATCGAAGCAGTATGGCGCTAACCTGGGACTCACTTTCCCGACGATACTGCTTCCATTCGGCGGCCCCAGCATTCTCTCGGCGAATAACCCGAAAACCCGTGTGCTCACCAGTTTTACCAGCATCGACAGGGACGAGTACAAGCGCACAAATTACCAGCTCAGTTACGATTACATCTGGCAGAAAGCCCGCACCACCCTGCAAATACCAACACAGCAACTCATTTTTTCGCCGGTGAACCTGAGCATTGTGCAGACTGACCGCATTTCCAATGAGTTTATAGCCAGCCTGGAGAAGTATAGCCAGGGCAGCAAATCGCTTATCGAAAGTTTCAGGAGCGCCTTTTTGTCCTACATGGCTTTCAATTTTATTTATAACACCAACGACTTCACCCAAACACTTAATGCCCGCTACTTCCGGACGCTGCTGGAAGTAGGCGGCCTGACAAAAGAACTCGGCCTGAACATCAAGCTCGGCGACTTACAGACGTTTCAATACGCTAAAGCTAACCCCGACTACAGGCGCTATATTCCGCTTGGAGGCGAACAATACTTTGTTTACAGGATTAATGCAGGCGTGGCTACACCGCTATTTAACACTGATGTGCTGCCTTACGATAAATATTTCTTTGCAGGCGGCGCCTCCAGCGTACGCGCCTGGCAGTCCAGGAGGCTGGGACCGGGCTCGTATGCGACAGAAGATGTGGTATTTGAAAACGGCGAGCTGGTGCGCAAGCGCGATTTCGCTTTAGAACAGCCCGGTGAAGTATTGCTGGAAGGCAGTGCCGAATATCGCTTTAATATGTTCAGCTTTATTAACGGCGCTTTTTTTGTAGATGCCGGTAATGTATGGTGGCTTAAAAAAGACGAAACAAAGCCCGGCGCTGACTTTGCCTTTAACCGCTTTTACAAAGAGCTGGCGGTGGGTACCGGCTTCGGCATCCGCTTTGATTTGGCCGTTGTGGTTTTGCGCTTCGACCTGGCTACCAAAGTATACGATCCGGCAGGCATTAACGGGGAAAAGTTTGTGCTGGATAATTTCAGCTTCTCCGAGTTCTTCACCCGCAACAACCAAAGTACCCTAAACATCGGCATCGGCTATCCTTTCTGATTTCGTGCACCTTACATCAGAATCAAAGTGTTTATACTTTCCCATTTCCCGTTTTCATGGCTACTTTTGCTGGTGCGAGCTTGCAGCTCGTACTTCTTCTGTAGATGTAAAGGCACGAGCTGCAAGCTCGCACCAGCGGGTGCTTAATAGTTCAGCAATTCTTCTATGGCAGTGGCTACTTTCCGGGCATTAGGGAGCATCATCTTTTCGAGATCCACATTCAGCGGAATGGCGGGCAGACTTTCGGCTCCTAAAGTATAAACCGGAGCATCTAGTTTCTGAAAGCAGTCCCTGGACAGACGGCCGGCCAATGACTCGGCAAAGGAATTGAGCAGCGGCTCTTCGGTGAGCACCAGCGCTTTGCCGTGGCGTTCTACCGCGGCTTTTACTGTTTCATAGTCCAGCGGATTGAGCGTGCGCAGATCTACAATTTCTATACTTCCGGGGAATTGTTTTGAGGCAGTTTTGGCCCAGTACACGCCTATGCCGTAGGTGATAAGGGCCATACTGTTGCCTTTGCTAACCTGTTCATCACTTGCCTGCTGTACTATGTTGGCTTTGCCCAGCGGCAGGATATAGTTTTCGTCCGGTTCTATGGTTTTGGCATCCTCAGTGCCCGGCACCCTTGACCAGTAAATACCTTTATGCTCCAGCATTATTACCGGATTCGGGTCCAGGAAAGCAGCTTTCATCAGGCCTTTCATATCGGCAGCATTGCTTGGGAATACAACTTTAATACCTCTGATGTTCAGCAGCGTGGATTCTATACTTCCGGAATGGTAAGGACCGCCGCCACCGTAGGCGCCAATTGGTACGCGTATAAGCGTCTGCACCGGAAACTGGCCGTTAGACAGGTAGCAGCTCTTTGAAAGCTCCTCAACCAGCTGATTCATACCCGGCCAGACATAATCAGCAAACTGAATCTCCACGATGGCTTTCGCGCCTACAGCCGACATACCCGCCGTAGAGCCTATAATGTATGCCTCCTGAATGGGTGTATTGAACACGCGCGCATCGCCATGCTTTTTGGCCAGCAGCGCCGCTTCCCGGAACACCCCCCCCAGTTCACCGCCCACATCCTGACCGTAAAATAAAGCTTCCGGGTAAGTCCGCAGGATATCATCTACGGCATGCAGGGCAGCATCCACCATAATGATTTTCTCAGCGCCGGCCGGGCTGCGCTCACCTTTCTCTTCCGTTACAGGCGTGGGAGCAAACATGTGCGTATCGAAAGTGGCCGGATCAGGGCCGGGGGCCTGCCGGGCACGCTGAAAGTCATTGGTCACGGTTTGTATGGCTTCCTGCTCCAACTGCGCTATTTCATCCGGTGTTATAGCTGCATCCAGCAACGCCTGCCGCAGCTTGGGAATCGGGTCTTCCTGGGCATGTTGTTTCAGGTTATCGCCACGGTACCACTCCCGGCGCACCCCCGACGTATGGTGTCCCAGCAGCGGGCAGCGGGCATGCACCAGTACAGGCTTTCGGACCTGGCGGGCATAATCAAATGCAACCCGCATGCCCTCATATGCCTCTGCAAAGTCAGAGCCATCCACGCGCAGGCGCTCCAACCCTTTAAAGCCTGCTACATACTCGTAAGCATCCATGGCACGCATCTCTTTGCCCGTAGCCGAAATACCCCAGTCGTTGTCCTGCACCAGGTATACAATAGGTAGCTCCTTCAGCACCGCCATCTGAAATGCTTCGGCCACTTCGCCCTCGGTAACGGCGCCATCGCCCATCGAACAGAGCACCACCGGTTTCTCCTCTCCTTTCAGCAGCCCCTGTCCTTCCAGGTAAGCTATGCCGTGCGCCATACCAGTAGCCGGAATAACCTGCATGCCTGTGGCGGAGCTCTGATGTGGTATAGTCGGGAAACCTGCTCTTCGGAGCGATGGATGACCATAGTAGGTGCGGCCGCCCGAAAAAGGATCGTCCGCTTTCGCCATCAGTTGTAACATGAGTTCGTAAGGTTGTAACCCAATGCCGAGCAGCAGGGAATCATCACGGTAATAAGGTGAAGCGTAATCGTAAGGTTGTAACTGGAAGGCGGCTGCCAGTTGTATGGCCTCGTGGCCGCGTGAGGTGCTGTGTACATACCTGCTGCAAACAGCTTTGTTTTCTTCGTAAGTATCTGCCATGTTTTTGGCAGTTAGCATCAGTAGGTAAGCCTTTTTAAGCAGGGTGATGTCCAGCTTTACGGCCTCCATTATATCTTTAGACATGTTTAGATCGGTTTGCACGAAAGTACGAAATAAGGAGCTCTTTCTAAAATACAGAGTAGGCGGTGGTAGAACGGCTATAATTCGGTAATTTTGCCCATCCAGATACTGTTACGAAAGTATATGGGACGATATCTGGATGATTTTTTTCAACTTGCATTACCAGCAAGCATACTTTTTCTGGTTAACAGTTAGCCATCAGGTATAGCCATATTTACGGCAGAAAACTGCTGCTACTTTTAACAAGCAATTTTTGTCTAAAATCTAATATCCAGCATCTAACCTCTAAAATATGTTCAGAGAAGAAGTAGAAGCGTTTATGCGCCGGTTTCAGTCCGATTTATGTGAAGCGCTTGAGCGCTGCGATGGTGGCGCTACTTTCAGCACCGACACTTGGAAACATGAGGAAGAAGGCGGCGGTATTTCGCGCGTGATCCAGGGTGGCAACGTGCTGGAAAAAGGCGGCGTAAACTTTTCGGCAGTGCGGGGCCAGTTGTCGCCTCAGTTTCTGAAGATGCTGGAAATGCCGGATGCCAACTACTTTGCCACAGGCGTATCGGTGGTGCTGCACCCACATAGCCCGATGGTGCCCATCACACACATGAACGTACGCTACTTTGAGGCCGGCAACGGGCAGGCCTGGTTTGGCGGCGGCATCGATCTGACCCCCATCTATGTAAACCCGGAGCAGGCACGGGAATTTCACCGGCTGATGAAAGAAGTATGCGATCGGCACCACCCAACTTATTATGCGGAGTTTAAGAAGTGGGCGGATGATTATTTTTACAACCAGCACCGTGAGGAAACGCGCGGCGTGGGAGGCATTTTCTTCGACAGGCTGATGGCTACAGACGAGATAAGTATAGCCGACCGCCTGGCCTTTGTGCACGATGTGGCTTATGCCTTTGCGCCTTTTTATACGCGCATTATGAACGAGAACCGCGATTTGCCTTACGGCGAGCGCGAAAAGCAATGGCAGTTGATGCGCCGCGGCCGTTATGTGGAATTTAACCTGGTTTATGATCGCGGCACCAAGTTCGGGCTGCACACCAAAGGCCGCATCGAATCCATCCTGATGAGTTTGCCCACGCTTGCCTCCTGGCAGTATAATTTTACGCCGGAACCCGGCAGCCTGGAAGCGCAAACGCAGCAGTATCTCAAAAAAGACATCGACTGGCTTAACGTGCAGTAAGTATGATAGAAGCGCTGGAGAAGCTCGACAAGGAACTGTTTGTCTACATCAATGGCCTGCATAGTCCGTTTTGGGACGGCATTATGATTTTTATGTCGGAAAAGCTGGTCTGGATTCCGTTTTACCTGGCTATTATCGGTTATGTGGTTTACCGCTACCGCCGGCAGGGCTTTCTGATGCTGTTGCTGGCTGGCGCTGCCATCGGACTGGCTGACTTCATAGCTTCCGGCATTTTCAAAGCAACTTTCGCCCGCCTCCGCCCCTGCCACGACCCGACCCTGGATGCCGTTATCAATGTGGTGCATGGCTGCGGCGGACAATTCGGATTTATGTCGTCGCATGCGGCTACTACATTTGCCCTGGCCGTTTTCTTTAACCTCATCTTATCCGGCCGCTACCTCCTGTTTAAGATAATACTGGTTACCTGGGCGGTGCTTATCTGTTACAGCCGCGTGTACCTGGGCGTACATTTCCCAATGGACGTTATCGGAGGCGCTTTGCTGGGGGCATTGCTCGCTTACCTGGCCACGCTTGTTTATAATTTGCTGTTGAACAGATATCCGGCCTTAAAGCGTTAAACCTTTAGCCATGCCAGCTGTTCTCGTGGTGTTTAGAGGAGCCTGCGGTTTGCAAATTATAACTATCAACTTCCACAACAAGAGATTATACCTGCTTTGTTTTGTGCTGCTGCTGGCTTTGCCTGCGGCTGCACAGGAGCGCTTTCGTTTATCCGGTAAAGTAACAGACGCCGCTACCGGCGAGGCGCTGGCCGGCGCCACTGTTGCCTTGCAGGAAATAGCAGGTACAGGTGCTATAACAGATGCGCAGGGAAATTATAATTTCTCAGCTCCTGGCGGCGCCTATACGCTTACGGCAAAGTACATTGGGTACGAAAACTGGCAGCGGGATATACAAGTAAGCAGCGATGTGCAGCAAAATATCCGCCTGAGCGCCGCAGCTTATGGTGTGCAGGAGGTAGAAATAACGGCCAACCGGCAACCGCCCATTACCGAATCGGCGGCCATGGGCCAGTTGGAACTGCCCCTCGAAACCATCAAGTCGCTGCCGGTGCTGTTCGGCGAAAACGACATTCTTAAAACCATACAGCTGCTGCCGGGCGTAACATCAGGTGGCGAAGGCAACACGGGCTTTTATGTGCGCGGCGGCGGGGCCGATCAGAACCTGGTCCTGCTTGATGGCGCTACGGTTTACAATCCAGGCCACCTGCTCAACTTTTTCTCTGTCTTTAACGCTGATGCGCTGCAAAGCACAACCCTCATCAAAGGCAATATGCCTGTCCGCTACGGCGGTCGCCTTTCCTCTGTGCTCGATATCAACATGAAGGACGGTAACCAGACAAAGTACAAAGCGGAGGGCGGCATCGGGCTCATTTCTTCGCGCCTTACCCTGCAAGGCCCTATTGCCAAAGAAAAGGCATCTTTCCTGCTTTCGGGCAGGCGGACGTACATGGATGTGCTGTTTAATCCTTTTCTCAAAAATACGGAACAGGGTGGCGTGCCTTTTTATTTTTATGACCTGAACGGGAAGCTGACCTATACTTTGTCGGCCAAAGACCGCCTGTACCTGAGTGGTTACTATGGCCGCGATGCCGGCAGCCTGAAGCTCTCTGATGGTCGTTTTTCCTCAGATTTCGGCTGGGGCAATGCCACCGCTACACTTCGCTGGAACCACCTGTTTAACGACAAGCTTTTCCTCAACCTGTCCGGCTTATACAGCAGGTATACGTTCGATTTTGGCTGGGATTATGGCGGCTTTAATACCCTGGTGCAAACCGGTGTGCAGGATTATGGCGTCCGCCTTGGGTTTGATTATACACCCAATGTGCGCCATCACATCGAATATGGATTGGATTATACTTTCCACCGGCTGGAACCGCGCTCGGGAGAAGCGCAGAACCAGGAGGGACAAAGCTTTTCCACCAACCGCGTTCTGGCCAAGTATGGGCATGAGGCTGCTTTGTATGTTTCTGATGACTGGAACGTGACCGATAAGCTGCTGCTGAGCATCGGCCTGCGAAGCAGTTATTTTGAACAGGTGGGGCCGTTCCATCTTTACCAGTTTAATGAAAGCCAGGCTGTTACGGACTCAACGATCTATGGCCGTGGTGAAAAAGTAATTTCATATCAGGCACTGGAGCCGCGCGTGTCGTTGCGGTATGAACTTAACAGGTTATCCTCCCTCAAAGCTGCTTTCACGCAATCGGCACAGTACGTGCACCTGGTTTCCAATGCCTATACTACTTTGCCGCTGGATGTGTGGGTGCCGAGTTCGGCATTGGTGGAGCCGCAACGGGCCACGCAATATGCGTTGGGATATTTCCGGAGTATACATGAAAACAAGTATGAGGGCTCGGTAGAAGTATACTTTAAAGCGATGAAGAATCAGTTGGAGTACCGCGAAGGCTTCTCGCCGGGGCCCAGCAACCGCGATTTAGAGTATGAATTTGTAACAGGCAACGGCAAGTCTTACGGAGTGGAGTTTTTTCTGCGGAAAAATTACGGTAATCTGCAGGGCTGGCTTGGCTATACCCTCTCCCGCACCACCCGCACCTTCCCGGCCCTGAATAATGGCGAAACCTTCCCGGCCCGCTTCGACCGGCGGCACGATCTTTCGCTGGTGGCCAGTTATAAGTATAACAAACGCTGGACATTTGGCGGCACGTTTGTTTATGGCACCGGTCAGGCCACTACCCTGCCGGCCCGGCGCTATTTTATCGAAGGCAATATTGCGTACCAGTACGGCGACCGCAACAGCTTCCGGATGCAGCCTTTTCACCGCCTTGATCTGGCTGCTACGCTGGAAGGCAGGCAGCACAGCAATATGAAATCGAGCTGGACTTTTTCGGTTTACAACGTGTATGGCCGCCGGAATCCATTTTTATACTATATCGACAGCGAGGGAGAACCTTATAGCGGCAATGTGCAGTTACAGGCGAAGAAGGTATCTGTTATCCCTTTTCCTCTGCCCTCTGTTACCTGGAACTTCAGCTGGTTATGAGCATGAAAAACGTATTTTATAAACTTATACTTTTGATATTTACTGTTTTGACCGGCTGCGAGCAAAACCTGACGCTGGACTTGCCTGAGGGCCAAGAACAACTGGTGGTAGAAGGCCATATTGAACAGGATGCGCCACCTGTGCTTATACTTACCCGCACTACACCTGTATTTTCGGCATTTAACGCGGAGGAGCTGGCCGGGAATTTCGTACATAACGCAAACATCGTTGTAAGCACGCAAGGACGCGATTATACTTTGCAGGAAGTTCCTTCCCCGGCCTTTTCTGAAGCGATGAGACAGGCAGTTTCGGCACAGTTAAGTATACCAGAGCAGTTGCTGATTTCAGGCAGCGGCTTTGTGGTGTATGTTTATACTTCGGATGAGCTGAAAGGAAAGCTGGGAGAAACCTACAAGTTGCGCATCAGCCATGAGGGCAGAACCCTCACCGCCTCCACCACCATTCCGCAACTAAATCCCATCGATTCGCTCTGGACGGTGCCGCACCCGGATGCAGCGCAGGACAGCCTCGTAACATTATACTACCGCTACAACGACCCCGACACGCTGGGAAACAGCATCCGGTACTTTACCAAACGCAACAGCGAGCCTTATTATCCCGGCTATTTTACATCCGTTTTTAACGACGAACTCATCAACGGCGGCACTATCAGTTTTCCGTTGGAGCGCGGGGAGCCCAAAGGACAGGCAGAACTGGATCAGGACAAGTATGGCTATTTTGGTAAGGGTGACACGATTACAGTCCGCTGGGCCGCCATCGACATCGCACATTTCCGTTTCTGGAGCAGCCTGGAGGCCGAGCAAAGTAACAACGGCAGCCCTGTTGGTTCGCCCGGTGCCGTGCAGTCCAACATCAGCGGCGGCTACGGCATCTGGGGCGGATATGCGGTAACCTATCATACATTGGTTGTGCAATAATCCGGAATCATTAGGCCTGGCTGATAGCAAGATATGTCCTTTCACGCACCTGTAAGCTCTATTTTCAGCAGGATTTTAGCCGTTTCTGTTTAATAGTCGTTTATAAATATATAGTTCATATACTTTAAACAGCTATAGCCATGGAACTAACCCACGAAGTACAGCACACCAGGCGCATCAACAGCGCCAGCAACCCCGTCTGGATGGATGGGCTGCGTATCGCCCTCGGACTTTTTCTCTTCATCAAAGGCATCCTCTTTTTAGAGCATACCACTGATGTTTTCTACATGTTCAGCCAGCACCAGGATATTATCAGTATCCGGAAAGCATCTATGTTTACGAGTGCTGTGCACATCATCGGCGGCCTGATGATAGCTTTTGGCTTTTTAACACGCCTGGCGCTGCTCTGCCAGATACCAGTATTGCTGGGAGCAGTGCTGGTGGTAAACCCGCAACGCGGCGTTGACATGGGCAATGCAGAACTCTGGCTGTCTGTTATAGTGCTGGGGCTGCTGGTTTTTTTCATGATTGTGGGCCCAGGCCGCTATTCCATAGACAATAAAATCTTACGGCCCAAACAACCCGCTCCGCCCGCAGTATAGCTACCGAAAGCTCCCGTTTATACTTCCGGAAAGTATGCTGTAACATGCCAGGTCTGAAGCAGGTTTTGCCCGAATTATCAGTGCTTTAGATGAAGTTATACCTTTGGGCAGCTTTGTAAAAGACAGTCGTGCAATTTGTGTCCGGTTCATGTTTTAGATCGTTTAAGTAAAATATAACAGTAGTTTCATCCTAAATGATTACAGCCATGAACTTAATTCAAAACATGAACCGCGTGGACCGCTGGAGCGAAATGCGCCATCCGATCTGGATTGACTTTATCCGCGTTGGCCTTGGCCTTTTTATACTTGCCAAGGGCATAATGTTTATTCAGCACACAGAAACGATACGGAACATTATGGAGCATAGCCAGTTCCGATGGCTGGCTTTCGGGTTAGCGCATTACGTGGCGATGGTCCATATTTCCGGCGGTGTTCTTATCGCACTGGGCCTCATTACGCGCATAGCCATTTTGTTTCAGCTGCCTATTCTGCTCGGGGCCGTTATTTTTGTAAATTCCAAACAGGGCTTTTACGTCGAAAACTCTGAACTGTGGGTATCAGTACTGGTGCTGGTACTGTTGATTTTTTTCCTGTTTTTTGGCTCCGGCCGTTTCTCCTTCGATTACTACATGCGGGTGCATAAAGAAGGAACCTATTAAATTACAAGTATAAACACCCTGTTATCGGTAATAGCTGCGGTTTCCGCAGCCAGACGGGTATGGCTGGCCCCGACCGAATCAAATATTTAGCATCATCCATACTTTCAGCAATCAGAAACTGGCGGCTGGCTTTAAACAATGGCACTAATGTTGTAATTTTACAGCAGAAGCGGCCTGTCCGCCTCCCTTTTTCTGATATGACTGACAAATCTCTTCTCCTCAACGGCAAGAAATTTTATTATGATGAAATTGCCGCTTATTCTTTCCGCAACAGCATTCCGCTGAACGGCTATGAAAGCAAGACACTGGAGTTCTGCCGCAGCTGGCTCACCGGCATACAGGAATTCCCGATACAGACGTCCGGCTCTACGGGTACGCCCAAAGTCATGCACCTGACCCGGCAGCAAATGGAAGCAAGCGCCCGCCGCACCATTAAAATTCTTAACCTGCAGTCCGGCGACCGCATGCTGGCCTGCCTCAACACCGAATATATTGCCGGTATGATGATGCTCGCCCGCGGTTTTATAGCAGACCTGGAAATGGTTATTGTCGATCCTGTGAGCAACCCGCTGGCGCTGGCTCCTGCTGATGAGCAGATAGATTTTTCTTCTTTTGTGCCGATGCAGATCCAGACTATTCTGCAGGATATGCCGGCGGCGCTCCCACAGCTGAACCACATGAAAGGCATCCTGGTAGGCGGCGCTCCTGTGAGTCCGATGTTACAGCGCGAATTGCGCAGTATAAAAAGCCCCGTTTATCATACTTACGGCATGACGGAAACTGCGTCGCACATTGCCCTGCGCCGCCTGAGCGGGCCGGAGGCAGCCGAATATTACGAGGTGCTCGACGACATAAGTGTAGGTATCGACAGGCGCGGCTGCCTTACCATCAAAGGCGACATCACCAACAACGAGCTCCTGGTTACCAACGACATTGTAGAACTGCTCACGCCTACGCGTTTCCGCTGGATTGGCCGTGCCGATAACACCATTAATACAGGCGGCGTGAAAGTGCAGATAGAGAAAGTAGAACTGGCCGTGGCAGAAGCCCTTATCGATTGGGACAGCGCGCCGCGTTCGTTTGTGGCGCCGCAGCCGGACGAGCTGCTGGGAGAAAAAATCGTACTGGTGCTGGAAGGTAATCCCCTGGAAGCAGGCAAAGAGCAGGAGTTGCTGAAAACCCTGCGTAAGTTCCTCAAAAGGTTTGAAATGCCCAAAGAGCTATACTATATCCCGGCTTTTACGGAAACTGCTACCGGTAAGATCTCGCGCCAGCGCACGCTCAAAAAGCTAGGCCTCTATACCGGTTAAGCCTGCCAAAGTATAACAGGGTTTGATAGCAAATTGCAGGATGATTATACTTAACTGCAGGTTTGCAAACCAGGAAGATGAAAGCAGTTAATCTGGCCCCAAATATGCAGTAGCAAACGCAACTCCTATACTTTACCGTTAAACAAATGATGATGAAGCATAAGTATAGCCTGGTATTTGCCGCGCTGCTACCGTTTATAACTGTTCTGATTCCTGCTGCCTCGGCACAAGTGCACAAAACGCCTATGCCTGTGCAGGAAAACAAGTATATTCTTGTAAAAGCTGAGGAAGCTCTACCCACAGCCACGCAGGAAACGCTCTCCGGCATCAAGTTATATCCCGCTAAAAAAGGCACTTTTCAGCTTGATCTGGAGCAGGTACTTAAAGCAGATGGCCAGTTGAAGATTACGAATACCGCCGGGAAGCTCGTTTACCATAAGCCGCTAAGTATGGCTGGCAGTAAAAAACGGCGGCACTACAACGTCGGCAGGCTGCAGCGCGACACCTACTTAATTGAAGTAGTTACCGGCGCTACTACTTACTGGACAAAGTTTAAAGTGAAGTAGCAGTTCCTGTGGATGAAGCAGTTAACATTATTTGCCTAATCTGTTAGTTCTACTTTTTGTAACTTCCTTTTTATCTTTCTTCTTCTGTAATGCAGGTACTGGTAAGCCGGGAAAATTTTATTCTTATCAATAAAAGCAGCTAACTTTCCTCTCAGCGAACCCGGAGGTACATAATCTATTGAACTCTTGAAATCAGCTGTATCAATGGGCATTGGGTAAACACATCTGATGCTTTTGATGATACCTTCCCTTAAAAAGCGGTTCCACTCATCCGAAGAGCCGCGTACCGGCAGCAGGAAACCGGATAAGTTGCGGCAAGCTTCCCTGGTGATAACGTAGGCCACAGCCGATCCCAAAGAATATGGCTTCTGTGGTTCATAAAGGCGGTATTTTCCTGTTAGTTGCGTGCTCCTCGCTTGTGCAAGGTGTATGGTTTTCCAGCTTCTGTAATGAAGTAAAACCACTTCGTTTAAAGCCAGGTTGTGAGCTAAATCTTCGAGTATAAAAGCTGTGGTGTTGTCTAAAAGGCAATCATCTTCGAGTACGAGTGCATAATCCAAGTCCTGGCGGACAATCATTTCATACACCTTAAGATGACTAAGCGCGCAGCCAATTGCCCCTTTCGTCAACCATTTAACTTTAGGAGCAATTGCCGCTTCATCTACAAGTTCCTTGTAAACAGCTGGAGTTAAACCCAATACATCTATTGCTTCAACCAGCGTAAAATTAAGGCCCAGGGAGTTTAAGTGATTTGTAATAAATACGTTCCGAGCAAAATCACGCTTTAAGTTGATGACAAATATTTTGTAGCGCATCATTGCAGGCATCCGGATAAACTTAATTTTTGTTCCGCAGGCATTCTTTAAAATTTTAGCCAGCTTTTATACTTACTTAAAAGATCTCTGATGCTGATGTTTAGCTTATACTTTGCTCCACTCCTGCACCACATAATATAGCAAAGTGGCTCCTAATTTAGCGGTGCGGTTGTCGATGTCATAAGCCGGGTTGAGTTCCGCCACATCCAGGCTCAGCAACTTTCCGCTGCGTGCCACCTGCCTCAGCAACTCTACTACAATTTCAGGTTGCAGCCCCAGCGGGTTTACGGCGCTCACTCCCGGCGCGTACCCTGCAGCAAACACATCCATATCGATGGTTACATAAACAGCATCTACCTGAGCCAGGAAGCCGGTCAGCTGCTCTTCTAGCACAGCGAGGTTATGGCACTGCACTTCCGCCGCCAAAGTATACTTTATTTGTAGCCTCTCAGCAGTTTGGAACAGGATACGCGTGTTGCCGAATTCCTGCAGGCCTATCACGTTATACTTGAAATGGTGACCTTTTGCAATCTGCCTTTCAGCAATTTGGAGAAATGGTGTGCCTGAGCTGGGTTGCTTCTCGTAACTGCGCAAATCGAAATGCGCATCAAAGTTAATGATTCCGAGTTGTTGCTGTGTCGTGGCCTGTGCCAGACCCAGGAAATGCCCGTAAGCTGTTTCGTGACCGCCGCCGAGCACCAAGGGGCGATAGCCTTTCTGCAGCAACAGCGCTACTTTTTTCCCGAGCTGTTCCTGTGCTTCATCCAGGTTCTGGTTGGTGCAAATTACATCACCGGCATCGCAAAGTATAACCTGGGCCAGCAGGTGATGCGCGAAAGAAGCCATTGCAGCGCGCAAAGCTGCAGGAGCGGCTGCGGCTCCCACCCTGCCCTGGTTGCGCCGCACACCCTCGTCGCAGCAAAACCCTAAAAAAGCGAAAGCAGTCTGGCCCCTGCTTACTTCAGGTAAATTTTGAGAGAGATCCAATAACTTTACCGCCTGGTGCCACCGCAATCCCAAAGCACCATCATGCGCATCTACTCTGCCTTTCCAGGCTCCGTTGGTGCTTGGTTTATACATACTTTTCTTTTTAAGCCACGGGAGATTAAGTAAAAACACCTTAAATGATTCTTTCCGGAAGAACAATCAGGATTAATTTTATACTTTAAAGTAATTTATCTTAAGGCATTATACTACAATAATTTATGTTATACTACCCGCACAATCTATTCAAGTCCTGCCTGAAATTCTGTTCCCTTTTTTCCAGATAATCTTTGGTTTTAACTTACCCTGGAAGTATAAAATCTCCTTGTAATTTTCTGTCGGGAAGGCAATCATGTCGGCCAGCTTTCCTGTGGCAAGTATGCCGCGGTCGGTGAGATAGAGGGCGTGTGCGGCACGTGAGGTGATGGCCGCAAGCGTTTCGGCGGTCATAAGCTTTTCGGAAGCACCCAGCAAAGCAGCCTGTAACAGCAAATCACCCATTGGTGCAGAGCCGGGGTTCCAGTCAGTAGCTATTGCGAGACAAAGGCCGCCGTCGAGCATTTTGCGTGCGGGCGCATAGCGCATGCCCAGCCCCAGCGATGCACCCGGCAAGACAGTGGCCACCGTTCCGGCTTCCTGCAGCAACGCTATTTCCACTTCGGTGCTGGCCTCCAGGTGATCGGCGCTTACGGATCCTGCCTCTGCTGCCACCCTGCTGCCACCGGTGCTGAACTGATCGGCATGCACGGTCAAGTCAAACCCCATATCTTTTGCTGCCAGCAGGTATTTGGTGGCGGCCTTCTCCGTAAAAGCTGTATCCTCCACAAAAATATCCACGCGGCCGGCTAAATCCTGCTCCAGCACCTGCGGCAACAGCTCGCTTACTATGTGCGCTAAGTATACTTCGGCATCTGTGAATTCGGGGGGCAGCATGTGCGCAGCCAGGCAGGTCGGAACCAGATCCAGGGCGTGGTGCCTGTTCACCAGTCTGATAACTTCCAGCATCTTCAATTCATCGTCCACCGTCAGGCCATAGCCGCTTTTTACCTCGCAGGTGGTTACGCCTTCAGACAGATGCCGGTCGCAACGCCTTTTCAGCAACTCCACCAGTTCTACTATAGAGGCGTCACGGGTTTTGCGCACGCTATCCAGTATGCCGCCGCCAGTGCGGGCAATCTCCAGGTATGATTTCCCGGCGACACGCAGGGCGTAATCGCTGGCACGTGAACCGGCAAAGCACATGTGGGTATGGGCGTCAATAAGGCCGGGCAGTAGCACCATCGGCTCCCGGATCAATTCCAGTTTATACTTGTGTTCCACCGCCTCATGGTGCAGTTGCGTGTACCTGCCAGTTTTAATAATTTTCTCCCCCTGCACCAGCACACCGCCCTGCTCCAGCACCTGTAACCGGCCATCAGCTATCGGCCCAGCAACCGGCAGGTTTTCCATCGTCAGGATTTGACTGAAAGGGCCGATAAGGGTATGGTTTGTGTCTGTTGATTTCATCTAGTGCAAAGGAAAAACAATGTCGTTTCAGTTATTCTTAAAATCGGAAGTAAAAGCGTGCTTAGAGCGTTAACCGGAACTGCGCTGCATTTTCCTGTGCGGTTTCGTAGCCCGCATCAGCATGGCGGAAAATGCCGAGTGCCGGATCGTTGTAGAGCACGCGGCGCAGGCAACGTTCGGCGCGGTCAGTGCCATCGGCCAGTATAACCATGCCGGCATGTTGCGAATACCCAATGCCCACACCGCCGCCATGGTGAAAGGACACCCACGTAGCGCCGCCGGCTGTGTTAGCCATCAGGTTAAGTAGTGGCCAGTCGGATATGGCATCGGAGCCGTCTTTCATGCCTTCTGTTTCGCGGTAGGGTGAAGCCACGGAGCCGCAGTCCAGGTGGTCGCGGCCAATAACAATAGGTGCTTTCACCTTTCCAGTACGCACCAGCTGGTTAAACAGCAGCCCGGCTTTTTCGCGCTCACCCATGCCCAACCAGCAAATGCGGCACGGCAACCCCTGAAAAGTAACTTTCTCCTCCGCCTCATCCAGCCAGTGGATCATGTGCCTGTTTTCCGGGAACAGCTCTTTCAATGCCTCGTCTGTTACCCGGATATCTTCGGGATCACCGGAAAGTGCTGCCCAGCGGAATGGCCCTTTACCTTCGCAGAACAGCGGGCGGATATACTCCGGCACAAAACCAGGAATCTGAAAAGCATCGGACGCACCGCCCTGCTGTGCAAATTCGCGGAGGTTGTTGCCATAATCGAAGGTGATGCTGCCACGCCGCTGCAGCGCCAGCATAAAATTAATTTGCCGGGCCATACTTTGCAGCGAAAGCGCTTTATACTTGTCCGGATCCTGCATGCGCAGTTCTTTAGCTTTCTTCAGGGATAATCCGTTGGGTATGTAGCCGTTCAACGGGTCATGTGCTGAAGTCTGGTCGGTCAGGATGTCGGGCGTGATGTTGTCCTGTAGCAGGCGCTCCAGCACATCGCCGATGTCCCCTACCAAACCGACAGAAATGGCTTCTCCCCTTTCTTTCGCCTCCAGTACCCACCGCTTCGCTTCCTCATAATTGTAGGTCATTTTATCAATATAGCGGGTATCAAGGCGCTTTTGTATTCTATCGGGATTCACGTCCACACCCAGGAAAGTGGCGCCAGCTATGGTGGCTGCCAGCGGCTGTGCGCCGCCCATCCCGCCGAGTCCGCCTGTCACGAGCAGTTTGTGCCGCAAATCGCCGTTAAAGTGTTTCCTGCCACAGGCAGCAAAGGTTTCGTAAGTGCCCTGCAGTATACCCTGTGAACCAATGTAAATCCAGCTCCCCGCCGTCATCTGCCCATACATAATCAGGCCGCGCCGGCGCAGATCGTTAAAGTATTCCCAGGTAGCCCAATGCGGTACCAGGTTGCTGTTGGCAATCAGCACACGCGGCGCTTCCGGGTGCGTGCGCACCTTACCAACCGGCTTGCCCGACTGCACCAGCAAGCTTTCGTCTTCTTCCAGTTCCAGCAGCACTTCTATAATTTTGCGGGCATCTTCAGGCGTGCGGGCTGCCTGGCCCGTGCCCCCGTACACCACCAAATCCGCTGGCGATTCGGCCACTTCGTCGGTCAGGTTGTTGAGAAACATCCGCAGCGCCGCCTCACTTTGCCAGTTCTTAGCGTTTAGTTCCGGGCCCGTTGGTGGTATATAAGTAGGATGATGAGCATACTTCCAGACAAACTGTTCGGTAGTGAGACCGGCTTTGGGCGTTGGTGCAGGAGCAGTGTTTGGGTTCATAGTTAAAGCTTACTGACGTTATACCCAAGTTTGCGAAAATTTATTCAGAAAGTATAGCAGAAGCGGCATAAATTGGCGTTCCGTACGAAATCATAAAGTCAGGACTTATGCAATGAGAGCGATTCTCAACAGAAGCCGGCCATTGCTCAGGTATTTTCAGTATGATCGCTTAGGCGCTGCGAAAGCAAGTATAAACCATGCAATACGAATCAGGGGTTAGAAATTGTTTTCTTACGATAAATGAGGCTTTATCATAAGCATAGAGACACAGATACATTCGTCCCTTCTGTTATACTGAAATTATAGCGCAACCCAATTCTATACTTTCGGCAATTATGTGTATCTCTAAAAGATGTATTTTGGTTAATTAATTTCTTACTTTTGCTTAAATAAAGTCCAAAAAGAAGCAACACCGCACAACAGATATGGTTTTTGCTCCATCTTTAAACAAATACCAACATAGATCCCCTAACGCTATATGTTTTAATCGTCATTTTCCTGGCTACATTAGTCCGGTCGGCTTTCGGATTTGGCGAATCATTGATTGCAGTTCCGTTACTGGCGTTTCGTATTCCTCTTGAGGTAGCTGCTCCGCTCTCCGTTCTCATCTCCATTACAGTGGCAAGTATTGTTGTGGTGCAGGACTGGAAAAAAATTCATGTAGGCAGCGCCAGCTGGCTGATACTTTCTACACTTGCAGGAATACCGCTGGGTCTGCTGATGCTCACGTCCGGTAATGATCTTATCGTGAAGGCTGGTCTAGGTGTAATCATCATTGCATTCTCCATATACTCACTAACTGGGCGAAAGGCCGTAGCGGTTAAAGCCGGCGGCTGGAGCTGGCTGCTCGGATGTGGGTTCTGTGCAGGAATTCTTGGTGGAGCCTATGGATTGAACGGGCCGCCGCTCGTAATATACGGAGCTATGCGCCGCTGGACGGCACAGCACTTTCGGGCGACCCTACAAGGATATTTTTTGCCTGCCAGCATTGTCGGGATGGTTGGCTACTGGCTGGCTGGCCTCTGGGTGCCCGCCGTAACGTACTATTATTTAATTTCCTTGCCCTTAGCGTTGCCAGCAATTTTCCTCGGCAGAATATTGAATCACCGCCTGCACGGAGAAAGCTTTTATAAATATATCTATATGGGCCTTTTAGCTATAGGAATATCTTTTCTGTTCCAGGCTATAAGCAGTTAACATTAACCGAAGGGAAATTACGTATACATCTATACTTTACGCAGCCACGCCGCGCTTTTGCCAACAACAGTTTTTATACTTATCGCCGCTGCCGCAGGGGCAAGGCTCGTTGCGGCCCACACGCTTGCCATACGGGTTTAGTAACTGCCTGAAATTGATACTGAAACGTTTCCGCGGCTTCTGGTGAAAAATCTTTGTAAGGAGTTCATACAACTTCGGATGGTTCTCAGCCAGTTGGCCTGGTTTCTCAAAAAAGTATTCTGTCACCACCGCGAAAAACTCAGCTTCTGAGGTGCCGCCGTAATCGTTGATGTCCGAATCGCCACTATGTATACTTTTAATTTCGCGCAGCATCAGCTCCTGCCAGGGCCGCACCAACTCGTCGGGCAAGTAAGCTTTTGGTATGCCGTCAATTTCACCATCCGCCTGGTCCAGCATGTGCGCAAACTCATGTATGCCCACGTTCCTGCGATCCTGCATGTCGTTGAAGCCGCGCTCCAGCGCCGGTTTTGAGAGGGTTACGTAGTGGTCGTTCTGGAAAGGATTTACACGCCCCAGCATCTCTGCTACAACTTCATTCTGCTCATTTTCATACCGTTTTATACTTCCCGGAAATACCAGCACTTCACCTAAATTCTGGTATTCCCAGTCCTGAAAACCGAAAATAGGAATGATGGCGCTCGAAGCGACAAGTATTTTCGTCAGATCGTCAATCGCTGTTTCGATGCCCGTAATGCGCTTTTCCGCCAGAAAGAGCTGCAGCATTTTCTCAAAGCGTGCTTTACCTTCTGTATCCAAAGTATGATAAAACCCAATCCTATCCTGCAGGATCTTACGCCATTCTGCCGGAAACTCCTGCTTAATCACCTGCCTGCGCCGTCGCTCCCTTCGTGTAGCCCACCTGTAAAAGGCAAAACACAAAGCCACCACCAGTACGCCAAAGAAAATGTATCCCATAAGCAGCTTAAACGGCCTTCAGACAGGAAGGATGCTAGGCGATGAGCAAATTACAACCCCTGATATCGGAATTATCGAAACGGCCCAGCACTTCAAAGCTACCGTCCGGGTGCTGGCGGCCAATATCTTTGGTTTCAATAAATGCGCAGGAGTCTACATTAGCTAAATCGATAATATTGATACCGCCGGAACAATGGTGCATCCCTATATCGAAAGGATCGTTGAGATCGCGGAGGAGGAGGCGCATGGTATAACCGGGCCGGAAAATGCCTTCACCTTTTGAATAAGCCTGCGAGAGGAGTTCCGTCATACCATATTCTGAGTGGATGGCATCAACACCGAAGCCTTGCCTGAGATACCGGTGGAGTTCTTCGCGGATCATTTCACGGCGGCGCCCTTTCATGCCGCCCGTTTCCATTATCGTCACGCCGCTGAAATCTTCGCTGCCCTGTAACTTTTGTGCCCAGTCGAGCAGCGCGTACGAAACACCAATGAGGAGCACCTGTTTGCCGCGCTGCCGGGCTTGCTTTATACTTTGCAGCAGTTTGCCGTGCGCATGTAGGTAAAAGCCTTCTTCCGGTTGGCCCGTTTGCTGCACAAAATAAGCAACCATGGCTACCAGGCTGGAGCTGCCCTGTTCCAGGTAAGATGGCAGCAAAGCCAGCACCACATAATCCAGCAACGGACCGTATGCCTGCTCAAATATGAGCTTTGTGGTAGTAGTATACCAGCTGAGGTGAGAAACAAAATGCCGGCTGCGGCTTTGCTGGGTGGTACCGCTGCTGTAAAATGTTACTTCCGGAGCAAAACCGTCTGTTATCACTTCGTGGCTCTTGAAGAACTCAATGGGCAGAAAAGGGATCTGCTCCAGCGCTTTTATTTCCTGCGGTAACACTCTAAGTTGCTGCAGGTATGATTTATAAACGGGGTTATGCTGCGCCTGATAATGGAACAGTTCAAGGGCTTTCGCTGTGAAGTCAAACTCTTGGTTATGGTGCAATTGCCCGATAAATTCGGCTTTAAAATCCATTTATATAAAGTTACAACAAATGCTATATTGTGTGCGTTTCTTTAGTAAATTTAGCTTCATTTTCGGATATCCCACATGAAATATTTGCTAACCTATAGCCTTGCCCTGCTGTCGCCGGTGCTGCTTTTCAGTTCGTGCCGCAAGGAGCCAAATTATCCAGACACGCCGCAGATAGAATTCCGGCGCGTAGAACAGACAACGGATCAGGAAAATGGCATTTTGCATGATGATCTGACGCTGGTGATAGGTTACAAGGATGGTGACGGCAACCTGGGACTTTCCAAAACAGATACTGCTTCCGGGGATTTTAACCCGCCGTTTGATTTGAAATCGCCCTATTTCAATAACTTTTTTGCTGACTTACAGGTGAAGCGCGGCAACACGTACGTGCCTTATTTCGAAAACACGGCGCTGAACTTCAACGGCCGCTTCCCTAGGCTATCGGGTGACGGGCGCGAGGAGGCGCTGGAAGGAGAGATAAAGTATACCATCTCCAGCTTTTATTCTGACGTATTTGATGCAAGCGATACCATCCGCTTTGAAATTTATATTTACGACAGAGCCCTCAACAAAAGCAATGTGGTGTATACCGACGATATCGTATTATTTACCGGCCAGCCTAAGTTGTAATTTGCTCCTTTATAAAGTATACCCTATTCAAGTATAAAATCCCTGTTAGTTCAAGCTAACAGGGATTTTATACTTTATTCAACTTAGGCTGCGCGGCGATAAGCTGATTTTACCAGCCCTGTGAAGCCTCTGAAGAAGTAAGCAAGCTTTTTCTCACCTTGCTTTATTTATACTTAGTAAATCTTCGGATAAGTTTTCGGATCGGCCTCATGCAGGATGTCGTATACGGCTTCAAAAACATCCTCTACATTTGGTTTGGAAAAATAATCGCCGTCGGAGCCGTACGGTGGGCGATGCGGCTGTGCCGACAGGCATTGAGGCTTGGAATCCAGCCACTGGTAGGCGCCATGCTCATCTACTACCTGCTGCAGCATAAAGGCGGTTGCACCACCCGGCACATCTTCGTCAGTAAACAGCACACGGCTGGTTTTACGGATGGAGTCTGCGATAATATGCTCTAGGTCGAAGGGCAGCAGCGTCTGCACGTCTATCACCTCTGCCGAAATGCCGAATTCCTCCAGTTGCTTCGCGGCTTCCAGCACAATGCGGCACATGGAGCCATACGTTACCACCGTTATATCTGTGCCTGGCTTCAGCACTTCGGGCTGACCGAGCGGCACTGTAAATTCGCCAATGTTGTGTGGGATACGTTCTTTCAGGCGATACCCGTTCAGGCACTCGATAACTAAGGCAGGCTCATCAGACTGCATCAGCGTATTGTAAAATCCGGCAGCCTGTGTCATGTTGCGGGGTACAAGCACATGCATACCACGTATGGCGTTGATTATCATCCCGATAGGAGAACCGGAATGCCAGATTCCCTCCAGCCGGTGCCCGCGGGTGCGCACAATCAGTGGCGCTTTTTGTCCGCCTTTGGTGCGGTATTGCAGCGGTGCCAAATCATCAGAGAGAATTTGGATGGCATACAGCAGGTAGTCCAAATACTGTATTTCGGCGATGGGGCGCAGGCCGCGCAGTGCAGCGCCTATGCCTTGGCCTATGATAGTACATTCCCGTATGCCGGTGTCAGTTACGCGCAGTTCGCCATACTTCTCCTGCAAACCGGCGAAAGCCTGATTCACATCGCCAATCCTGCCTACGTCTTCGCCAATCGCAAATATGCGCGCATCCCGGGCCAGCATCGCATCAAAACAGGCCTGCAACACTTCGCGGCCGTCTACCAGAGGTGCATTCTCGTCGAACGAAGGTTTAATTTCCGCTACAAGCAGAGCCGCCTCATCAGACTGGCTATATAAGTATGAATTATATCTATCGGCATTTTCGCCCTGTGTCTGCTCCAGCCAGCCGATGAGCGCCCGTTTCGCTTCACTGTGCTCATCCCGCACATAGCGCAAGGCTTTGCGCACCGTTCGCACGGCATCACTCCGGATAGGATTACTGGTTTTTTGCAACTCGTCCGTAAGCATGCTCAGTTCTGTGATATGCTCACTTGATCTGGCCAGGTTATTCAGCAGGCGTAGCGCCTCTTCCTGATCTACTTTGATAGAATCGGCAAAATCTGTCCAGGCGGCGCTTCTGGCAGCACGCACGGTATCTTTGGCTTCGCTTTCTATCTGATCCAACTGCTCGGCCGTGGCAATATCGTTCTCCAGAATCCATTCGCGCATCTTCTTCAGGCAGTCCAGCCCGGCTTCCCACTCCAGGCGCTCTCTGGGTTTATAACGCTCATGCGAACCTGAGGTAGAATGGCCCTGCGGCTGTGTCATTTCTTCTACATGCACAAGCACCGGCACGTGCTGCTCGCGGCATACACGCACGGCAGCCTCATAGGTTTCGCAGAGCGCAGCATAATCCCAGCCCTTTACTTTAAAAATCTCATAGCCCTGTTCGTCTTCACTGTTGCGCTGAAAGCCAGACAGTATCTCAGAAATGCTGCCTTTGGTGGTTTGGTACTCGGCGGGCACAGAGATACCGTAGCCATCGTCCCAGACAGAAACCAGCATCGGAATCTGCAGCACGCCACCGGCATTAATAGCTTCAAAAAACATGCCTTCTGAAGTGGAGGCATTGCCAATGGTGCCAAACGCTACTTCGTTGCCGTTAACGGAGAATTCCTGAAACTGATGAAGTCCGGGGTTTTGCCGATAAAGTTTAGAGGCATAGGCCAGGCCCACCAGGCGGGGCATTTGCGCCGCAGTGGGCGATATATCCGCGCTTGAGTTCTTTTGCTCCATCAGGTTTTTCCAGTGGCCTTCGTCGTCTAAAGAACGGGTACCAAAGTGGCCGTTCATGGCCCGCCCGGCTGTAGAAGGGTCTGCGGCAACATCAGTATGGGCATAAAGCTGAGCAAAATACTGCTGCAATGTCAACTCTCCGATAGCAAACATAAACGTCTGGTCACGATAGTAGCCCGAGCGGAAGTCGCCGGGCATAAAGTATTTGGCCATTGCCAGCTGCGCCACCTCCTTGCCGTCACCAAAAATGCCGAACTTTGCCTTACCCATAAACACCTCCTTGCGGCCCGACAGGCTGGCCTGCCGGCTCTCCCACCCGATGCGGTAATCGTTCAGGATTTCTTCTGTCGTTATTTTTTGAGTGATAGATGCTTCAGCAGTCTGCATGTCTTCTCAGTATAGTCGGTAAGTACATTTTATAACCAAAAGTATTTAAAATTCCCCTGAAATCAAATTCTGCGGAGGTAGCGGCGCTAATTTTGGCATAGTATTAGATTGTACCTTTTTGACGAAAGATTGCTTATCTTTGTTGACTTGTTTTCCTGATAAAATTTAATTTATATTGCTTCGTCGGCTTTTACCTGATTATGAAACTAAATTTTTACTTTCTGGCGCTGTTCTGTTTTATATGGCAAGGCTATTCTGCGCATGCACAGGGCGAACTGGAGTATGAATTTGACAGCCATGACTTTGGTACTTTTGCAGAAGGTACACAGGCGACTTACAATTTCAGGGTAAGAAATACGGGTACAGAGCCCGTTGCAATTACAAATGTGCAGCCCTCCTGCGGTTGTACAACCCCTGAATGGACCAAAACGCCGTTAAAGCCAGGTGAAATTGGTTATATCAAGGTAATATACAACAGCACGGGCCGGCCGGGACCGTTTAATAAATCAATAACCGTTACCTCTGATGCAGCCACGCCCACGCATATTTTGTACATAAAAGGCAACGTTGGCCTGGCTGACACGAAAAAAGATCATACACCGGAACAAAAAGCATTGTCCCCGCGTTTGGCAGTCGGAAGCACTAGTTATAACTTTGGAAAACTTGAAAAAGGACAAAAAGCTGTAACTAAATTCCTGATAAAAAATACTGGTCGGCAGGACCTTATTATCAAGGGTGTTCGTTCAGCCTGCAACTGTGTGAGCTACCGTATGTCGGAACCGGCTTTAAAACCCGGACAGACAGCAACTTTGGAACTTACCTTTATCCCAACAATGTTAAAGGAGCAAAACGAAGTTGTAACTATTATTTCGAATGATATAGTGATGCCGGATCTCCGCCTGACACTTAAAGCGGATGTAGTGGAGAGCCCGGCTCCTCAAAATATGCTAAAGGAAGGCAACTAGCCCATTCCTTTCAGATAGTTTTTTTCATAGTTTTATTTTGTACTAATGGCAGTGATTTTATCACTGCCTTTTTTTATTTTACCCCTCCCCTTTGTCCGGCTGTTTATGCCGCTCTCTGGCAACAGAACTGGCTTTTTTTCTTCCCAAATCATACCTGCAGCAAGCCTTTCCGTTTAAGCTTTTATATCAGGTAACTTATAGTATCTTTGCGCAGTTTTTCAAAATAAAACACAAAAAACATGATAATTGGTGTTCCAAAGGAGATTAAGAATAACGAAAACCGTGTGGGTGTTACGCCTGCCGGCGTAATCGAGTTGATTCGCAATGGCCATACCGTATATGTGCAGGCAAGTGCCGGCGAGGGTAGCGGTTTTGCCGACGGAGAGTACGCCAAGGCCGGCGCATCTGTACTTCCGGGCATTGAAGATGTGTATGGCATTGCCGATATGATTATCAAAGTAAAAGAGCCCATCGAATCAGAATATAACCTGATCCGGGAAGGCCAGTTGCTGTTTACGTACTTTCACTTTGCCTCTTACGAGCCGCTTACCAGAGCAATGATAGAGCGCAAAGCTACCTGCCTAGCTTACGAAACTGTTGAGAAAGCAGATCGCAGCCTGCCCCTGCTGGTGCCGATGTCGGAGGTTGCCGGCCGGATGGCCGTGCAGGAAGGAGCCAAATACCTGGAAAAGCCCCTGAAAGGTCGTGGTATTCTGCTGGGTGGCGTGCCGGGTGTGCGTCCTGCCAAAGTGCTTATACTTGGTGGTGGTGTAGTAGGCTCCAATGCCGCCAAAATTGCTTCAGGCATGGGCGCCGACGTTACTATTATGGATAACAACCTGCAGCGCCTGCGCTACCTCGATGATATTATGCCGGCGAATGTAAACACCTTCATGTCGAATGAATACAACATCCGGGAGCTGCTTCCGACCCATGATTTGATCATAGGCGCTGTGCTGATCCCGGGAGCCAAAGCCCCGCACCTAATCACACGCGACATGCTGAAGGAGATGCGCCCGGGAACGGTGCTGGTAGACGTGGCAGTAGATCAGGGTGGCTGCATCGAAACCTGCAAACCAACTACACACGAAAACCCGACCTATATTATTGATGACGTGGTGCATTATTGTGTGGCAAACATGCCGGGCGCTGTGCCTTATACTTCTACGCTGGCCCTGACGAACGCAACCCTGCCTTTCGCCCTCCTGTTAGCCAACAAGGGCTGGCAACAGGCTTGTAGTGAGAACCAGGAGCTCCGCAAAGGCCTGAATGTAGTAGATGGCAAAGTAGTATACAAAGGTGTGGCAGAAGCCTTTAACCTGGATTATACACCTGTAGAAAGCATACTGTAAGCACCATTTATTAAAGTATAAATATAAAAGCGCCTTTCCGACATCTGTCAGAAAGGCGCTTTTATTTCTAATTAAAGTATGGCTTATAGCTGCCTTGTTGATTTATATGCACCGGATCAGGTTTACCGGCAAGTAGCATTAAACTATTATACATCAGTTGCTGGGCCGGGCAGAAAAGCGGGGATATCCTGCAGCGGCGTATAGCTCCTTGTTTCAAAATCTACCTGCCAGCAGTAATGCTGCAGGCCATTGGTGATAACCACAAAGCCGGCCTGCACCGACTGGTTATAAACGGAAGCCTGTTTCACCACTTCCTGTGTGATCGGCACATGTGCAGCCTTGCACTCTACGAGCAGGTGCGGGTTTCCTTCGTTGTTGTACACGCATAAATCCATGCGCTTCTGCAGCCTGTTATAGTTGGCGCCACGCTCAATGCTTATCAGGCTTTTAGGATAGCGAAGTTGTTGTATCAGGTAATGCACAAAGTGCTGCCGCACCCACTCCTCCGGCGTTAGCACCACATATTTTTTCCGAAGCACATCAAAGATCAATGAATTGGCGCCAGAATTCTTAATTTTGTAATCAAATGGTGGCAGATTCAACCTTTCCATCCTGCTAATTTATACTTTTTTGCTGCTCCGCCCAAGTAGTTACAACTGCCGAGGCGGCTTTTTTATATCTGATTACCTATATTTATAGTATGAAAACAAAAGAAGAGATTGTAAGTGACTGGTTGCCCCGCTACACGGGAGTTCCGCTGGATGAATTTGGCGAGTACATTCTACTGACTAACTTTATAAACTATGTGCGCATGTTTGCCGACCGCTTCGGTGTGGAGATGAAAGGCCTCGACAAACCCATGCAGACGGCTACGGCAAACAACATCACCATCATCAATTTTGGTATGGGAAGCGCCATGGCTGCCACCGTGATGGATCTGCTCTCCGCTATCACACCCAAAGCAGCGCTCTTTCTGGGCAAATGCGGCGGCCTGAAAAAGAAGACCCAGGTTGGGGATCTAATCCTTCCGATTGCAGCTATTCGTGGCGAAGGCACATCAGACGATTACCTGCCGGCTGAAATTCCGGCCCTGCCCTCCTTCCGTTTGCAGCGTGCTGTTTCGTCTATGATAAAAAAACATGAGATGGATTACTGGACAGGCACCGTGTATACCACCAACCGGCGCGTATGGGAGCACGACGAAGAATTTAAGGAATACCTGCGCCAGATACGGGCCATGGGTGTGGACATGGAAACGGCCACCCTCTTTACCGTCGGTTTTATCAATGGCATCCCGCATGGCGCACTTCTGCTGGTGTCTGACAACCCGATGGTTCCCGAAGGCGTGAAAACATCAGAAAGCGATAAGCTGGTTACGTCTTCCTTTGTTGAGAAACACCTAAGCATCGGCATCGACTCCCTGCTGGAACTTATCAACTCCGGCGAATCCGTAAAACACATGCGCTTTGAATAAGTTATCCTCATGAAAAATTCTTACAGAACAATTGCTGCCGCCATACTTTTTGGCGGCATCTTTTTTAGCAGCTGCACCAGTAGCCAAACGGCTGATCTGATAGTATACAACGGCAACGTGTATACAGTAAATGATAATTTTGATAAAGCTGAAGCTTTTGCTGTAAAGGATGGCAAAATTATAGCGGTCGGCACTACGGCGGATATCCGTCAGAAGTATAAAGCCACCGAAATGCTGGATGCTGAAGGCAAAACCATTTACCCCGGCCTGATAGATGCGCACACCCATTTTTTCCGTTATGGCCTGGGCCTGCAGTCCGCAGATCTGGATGGCACGGATTCGTTTAAGGAAGTGGTACAGCAGGTCGTGGAACATCGGCAAAAATACCCCGATACAGAATGGCTTACCGGCCGCGGCTGGGATCAGAATGACTGGGCGGTAAAAGAGTTTCCCTCCAAAGACACTTTGGACCTGCTCTTCCCGGACACGCCCGTTATACTTACCCGCGTAGACGGCCATGCTGCGCTCGTGAACCAGGAAGCGCTTGATTTGGCTGGGATTAGTCCTGAGACAAAGATGGTTGGAGGCGCGGTAGAAGTAAAAAACGGGCATATGACGGGCATTTTGATTGATAATGCTGTGGATCTGGTAACTACAAAGATTCCTGCTCCCTCCGAAGCGGTGCAACGAACAGCTCTGAAAACTGCCGAACAAAACTGCTTTGCGGTTGGCCTGACGACCGTTGATGATGCGGGCCTGGATAAAGCTACTGTGGATCTGATAGATGCGATGCAGCAAAAAGGAGAACTGCAGATGCGGGTGTATGCCATGATGAACCCAACACAGGAGAACAAAGATTATTATTTTAAAAATGGTCCTTATAAAACAGACAGGCTGCATGTCTGCTCCTTTAAAATTTATGCTGACGGTGCTTTAGGATCCCGGGGAGCGAATCTGCTGGAACCTTATGCTGACAGGGCCGGGCACTATGGCTTTCTGCTCTCGTCAGAGCAGGAGTTCCGGGATGTGGCCAGGCAACTCAACGAACATGGCTTCCAGATGAACACCCATGCCATTGGCGACTCAGCCAACCGCCTGCTGCTGGATATATATGGTGAGGTGCTGGGCGGCAAAAACGACAAACGCTGGCGCATCGAGCACGCCCAAATTGTAGATCCGGCTGACATGAACAAGTTCGGCAAGTATAGCATTGTGCCTTCTGTACAACCCACGCACGCCACTTCAGACATGTACTGGGCCGGAGACCGGCTGGGCAGCGAACGGCTGACACATGCCTATCCCTACAGGGAGATGTTGCAGCAAACAGGTTACTTGGCTTTAGGCACCGACTTTCCGGTAGAAAGCATCAATCCGTTTTATACTTTCCACGCAGCGGTAGCCCGGCAGGATGCAGAGAATTATCCGGCCGGCGGCTTCCAGATGGAAAATGCACTTACGCGCGAGCAGACCTTGCGTGGCATGACGATCTGGGCCGCAAAATCAAACTTCGAAGAAAAAGAGAAAGGAAGTATAGAAGAAGGTAAATTCGCTGACTTTATACTTACAGACCGCGACCTGACGACCATAGCACCGGAGCAGATGCGGGCTACGCAGGTGCTCCGTACTTACCTGAACGGGAAACTTGTATATAAGAAGTAGTTATACTTCCCAAAATAAAAAGAGCCGCTTATACAGCGGCTCTTTTTATTTCTGAACAGGTTTAAAGCGGAGCTGTAGTCTTCTCGGGTTCATCTGGCTGCATCAGCTTACGCCACCGCACCATTGATAGGAATACCAGCCCAAGTACAAAGAATACCACCAAGGCCCGCACGCTGTTGCGCATGGAGCCTGTTGCCTGTGCAATGGCGCCATAGGCCAGCGTTCCGAGAACAATGGATATTTTTTCTGTTACATCATAGAAGCTGAAAAAGGAAGCATGATCAGTTGTATGTGCCGGTATGAGCTTGGAATAGGTTGAACGCGACAGCGATTGTATCCCTCCCATAACAGAGCCAACCACGGCAGCCAATATATAAAAATCATAAGCTCCCTGGATAAAATAAGCGCCTATACAAATCCCAATCCAGATAACGACTGCCACGATTAGCGCCCTAATGTTACCGACTCTTTTCGAAAGTACTGCAAACCCGTACGCCCCGGCTATGGCAACCAGCTGAATAATAAGTATGGTAAGTATAAGCGCATCGTCAGGCAACTTCAGTTCTTCTATTCCGAAAATGGTAGCCACATACATGACAGTCTGCACCCCCATGTTGTAAAAGAAGTAAGCCAGTAAAAAGCGTTTCAGCAGCGGCAAATGCTGCACCTGCGCCAGTACCTTCTTTAGTTCGCGGAAGCCATTCAGCAACCAGCTGCCCTCCGGCTTGCGGTGGTATACATTGCCTGGCAGATGGTAAAAAGTATACTGGGCAAAGCCAAACCACCAGAGGCCTGTCGTTAAAAATGCAATGCGCGGCGGCAGGCTGGTGTTATTAGCTGCAATGCCAAACCAGCCAGGCTTCAGAATCATGGCAAGGTTAAAAATAAGCAACAACACACTGCCGATGTAGCCCATGGCAAAACCGCGGGCGCTCAGTTTATCATACTGATCTTCGGTTGCGATTTCGGGCAGGTAGGCATTGTAAAAAACGATGCTCCCGCTGTAGCCGATAGAAGCCAGCACAAAAAGTATGACCGAGAACGTAAAGGTTTCTTTGGTAAAGAAGTATAAGCCCACACAGGACAGGGACCCCAGGTAACAAAAAAGCTGCATAAACAACTTCTTACGTCCGCTGTAATCGGCAATAGAAGTCAGAAAAGGGCTAAGGGCGGCAATAATTAGAAAAGAGGCCGAAACGGCATAAGAGAAAAGCACCGCACTCTCCAGCTGCAATCCCAGGAAATCAACAGCCGTAGCACCAGAAGGGCTTCTGGCAACGGCGCTATAGTAAATCGGGAAAATGGTTGATGTAATAACGAGTGAGTAAACAGAATTAGCCCAGTCGTAAAAGCACCAGGCTCTGGTGGTGGCAGGGTTGTTTTTTTGCATCCGGTAATTTAATAAAAACTCCTGTTGTGCCTACCGGTTTTGGCGCGTAATAAATTATGTTCCCGCAAATGCAGGTTTATTTCCTTAGTAAACCATCATATACCTGTTCCCAAAGATGCTCGTAAGGCACAATCTCGAGCTCCGCAAAGATGTCGTCGGGCTTGGTGGCTGCTGATAACTTCTCCAGTAAGAGCTTGCTCTTTACTTTAATCTGCCTGAAATTGCCGTCTTCTTTCACCACCAGAAGCAAGAGCCTGAGGAAAACCCGTACGCGCTCCGCTTTGTTCCCTTTAAGATTTCTTGAAATATATTTACTGATAAGTTCCGGCTGGTTTTCTAATACATCATACTTCTTTTTAAGCAAGCTGTCAACTAGGTCAAAGACAATGATGGCTAAATTAGCGCCTTCTTTATCTGCACTCAATATTTTGATTGCGCATATTTCTTTTTTCAGGAAGCCGGGTGCTTCTTCTTTTATAGCTGCATAGCATAGCAGCAGGTATCTTCGGTGCAGTTCCCATCGTTCCTGCTTGTTTCTGCTCAAACTGTTAAAGTAATTATTGTCTTTTACCTGCTTCATCAGCTCCACAGCCAGCTTGTACTTCCTGCTGTATATAGCTAACTGCATGTAGTTCTCCATAAAAGCAAACCAGTTAAAGCTTTTGGGGTTATAATCTGTCCAATGCTCCTGCGCAAAGGCCAGTCCAAGTTCATACTGGTTTGTGCGGATATAAGCGTATGTCTTGATAAAATTATTAAACCTTGCATTATACCATTTAGGATTTAATTTGCCTTGCTCCAACAGTTTCTCTGCTTCTTCAATGGCTCCAAAAATGCCTTCATAATTACCTGTCAGCTCAAGCCAGGTTATGGTAAGAGAATGATAAAAATTAAAAATCTTAGAGGCATTTGTTTGTTCCCATAATGCGCCTAATTCTTTAAGGACAGTTATGATCTGCGGCAGGTACTTATTTCTGGAAGTGGCTTTTCCTGAAAGCTCCATTTTAGCTGTATAGAATAACATTTCTGCCTTGCGCTCCGCTGTCTCCTGTAAATAATATTTCTGGAGTTCAACGCTTAAATAAGCATACTTAGGCTTGTCATGTATCAGCAGGCAGACATCCCTTTGGTATTCCAGTGCTTTGATTGTGAATTCTGTTAATTCTGCAGAAATAGAAATGAGCAGAATTTGTTCTGTCAGCTTCTGAGCCGCTTTGTACTCTCCAGAATTTGAGAGCTTCCTGGCTTGGTGAAGCATTATACCACACTCGCTAATTTCATGCGCGCATATTTTAAATTTATTGGGATGTGCCTGTTCCAGGAAAATAAAACTATTCAACACTTTTTTCCGCAGGCGGGATTTGAGCATGCGGTAGCTTGCGCTCAAATTAGCACTTCCATAAATATAAGCGGCAGCTTCTTCATCTGTTGTGACGGCTCCCTCATTTATAGCATCAAAAAGTTTCTTTTCAAAGCTGTCTTCTTCCTGTTGCGTGATAAGGGGCGATGCTTTACCTGACTGTTCAGCAACCAGTTTAACCAATCGTTTCAGCTCCTTCATCTATGTTAAACTAAAACAAGCAAAATTATATACCCTGAACAATGATTATATTAAATACTTATTTAATGTTTTTCCTCCAGTATAGAAAGAATATGCTCCCAGAGATGCTCATACGGCACAATTTCAATTTCTGCATAAGCATCGCCGGGCGGCGGCGTTTGAATCAACTTCTGGTATAGCCTTTCCCCTTTCGCCTTGCAAGCCACCGCATCAAAATCTTCTGTAACAGTGAGGATCAAAAGTTTTAAGAAAGTTTTACTCCGAAGGCTAAAAGCATCCTTCAGGTGTGTATTGATGTATTTTTTCAGGCTTTCAATTTTATACAGCAGCAGTTCCTTATCACCTTTCTTAAGAAAGATAATAAACTGAAGAATCAGGATAGCCACATTATAGCCCTGCTTATCTTTGCTGTATTCCGGCGAGGAGGTTATGTCAAAAAAGCTGGCACCGGGTTTAGCAGGTATAGGCTCTGTACAATAGAGATGCAAATAGGCACTGTATAAGCCCCACCTCTCTTTCGAAGCACCTGAAGTTCTCGCAAAAGCATTGTTATGATAAACTTTGCTGATAAGATGATGGGCTAATTTGTAGCGCCTGGAGTGAACAGCCAGCAGGAAGTAATTTTCCATGTAAGCAAACCAGTTGAGCAAACGCTCATTAAAATTATTCAGGTACTCTTCAGCGTAAAGTAGCCCATCTTCAAGCTTGCGAGCTAAAAGGTGCGCATAAACAAGTATAAATTTATTAAAATTGGAATCAAACCGAAGTTTATTAACGCTGTTTTCGTTAACTAACTTCTCAGACACTACTGTTAGATCGGCAATTTTTGAAAATTCACCAATAGACTCATAATATAGGATGGAGACTTTATAAAAAGAGTTAAAAGCATCAAAAGTACCCGCAGCCTTCCAGTACCTATGGAGCCTTTTTATATCTTCAGGCAGGTTTGGCAAATAGGCCTTTCTTGCTTTAATTGATTTATTAAATAAAGTTTTAATATACTGAAACAGGCTTACAGCTTTTCTTTCGTAAGCTTTCTGGTGAAGCTTTAGCGTAAGCAAGGCGTCTGTCTCATTAAATTGCTTTAAAAGTCCTTGTTCTGAATAGGCCCTTAGCCTGAGTTCCAAGGCAGCAATTGAGATATTAGTAAGATCAAACTCCTCTGCAGTTGCAAGAATCCTGCTGGTTAAGCTAAGTACCAAATTATAGTTCGGCTGGGTGATAAGAATGTTTACATGATGCAACAACTGGAAACACTCATTTTCTTTATGCATAAATGCCCCAGCCCTAAGCTTAGGATACTCCATGAAAAGCAACCTGTTATAAAGCTTTTTTCTGAGCCTGTGCTTAAGCATTTTGTAGCGTACATCATCCGGCTGAGCCTTATACAGATCAAAAGCGGCATCGGCATCATTAGAATAATTATTATTTCGTAAATTAGCCAGGAAGAGGCCTTCTTTGCTCTCCTTCTTTTCGTTTGGCAGATAGTTGCTTATCCGCTTGCTTGATGTTACTAATCTGGCTAATATCTTTAACTCTTCCATTCAATAATGCGTTTAAAGAAACATTTAGATAATGAATTCTAATTTAATCCAATAAATTATTAGATAAATCTCTGTTACTTTTTAACTAATTAATTCATTTGTAAACTTACGTTTAATTTTTAACTTTATACTTCATATACTGCAAAACAAGGTTACTATAGCCGTTTTTGATACAGCGCCTTCTACCAAAGAAGCTGCAAGGGGGTCCTTTTTTGTTTATTTTCATGTAAAGAATCTATTAAAGTATATTATTTTCACAGTTACTTTTAATAGTAAATCTTCCTTTCACACCTCATTATTATGCGCCATCTTTGCTATATATATTTAACTAAATTATAAAAATATGATAGCTGTACTTTTCTCCCTGATGCTTAATTTGTCTCTGGCCACCAACCCACAGGCACCTGCTGCAACGACTACACAAGTAAGCCCTACCGATGCAGTATGTGGCGGCGTTCTGACCTGGAATGAAGATCAAGAATAAAGAATTAATACTTTTCCCTATCTTGCCCTTTAAAGGCCATTTGCCAAAAAGGCTTAACGGATGAGGAAATTACAAATACTGGGTTACAGTTTACTGCTTCTGCTTTGTTTCTGCAGCAAGCCGAATCGGGTACCCGATGAAGTGCGAGTGCGGCTTACCAGTGATCCTGAAACACTAAACCCGGTCAGTTATACTACTGCCGGATCCTTACAGGTTATCAACCTGCTGTTTCAAAGCCTTATGGCAATTGACCTGGCAGATGATAAGATTAAGCCGGCACTAGCTGCTACAAAACCTAGTATAGTACAGCAGGATTCGCTGACCTATATTACTTACCAGTTACGGCCGGAAGCGCAATGGACAAATGGCAGCCCCGTAACCGCAGCAGATGTTGCTTTTACCCTTAAGGTGCTGAAAGCGCCCTTGCTGAACAACGAGCGGATGAAACCGCAAGTAGCATTTATCCATGATATCATCATTGACAAGGCCGACAAAAGAAAGTTCACGTTTGTCTGTGATGGTTTTACGCCGGAGATGGAATTGCTGACAGGAGACTTTTTTATCCTGCCTGCTTACCTGTTTGATCCGGAAGGTAAGATGGAAGCTTTTACAGTTTCTGATTTTGCCGGTGATAATTCCGCACGGGAGAATGACGAAGGCTTGCAAAATTTTGCTGCCCATTACAATAGCGCAGAATATGCCCGCAGCAAAGATTTGCTGCAAGGCAGCGGTGGCTACGTAATAACAGCGTGGGAACAAGGACAGTATCTGACCCTGAAGCGCAAAGATGATTGGTGGGGCAACCATGTTGACGATAACACACATGCCTTAACTGCAAATCCGCTTCAAATCAGTTTTAAGATAATACCGGATAATACCACAGCACTTTTAGCGCTGAAAAACCAGCAACTGGATGTACTTGAAAATATTCCGGCGGCAGAATTCAATCAGCTAAAGGCAGATAAGTCCTTTACAGAGGATTATGCACTCTATACGCCGAACTCGTATGAGTTCGCCTATATTGGTCTCAACAGCAGGCTGCCAAAACTTTCGGATAAGCGCACCCGTCAGGCTATAGCCAATTTGCTTGACATAAACAGCTTTATAAAGGTATCGCAGCAATCGTATGCTACGCCTACAGTAGGCCCGGTGCCTCCTTCCATAAAGCCGTATTACAACAACAAACTTAAGCCTTACTCCTACAACTTACAAAAGGCAACTGCCCTGCTACAGGCTGCAGGCTGGCAACGCAAAGCGGATGGCTGGTTTAAAACCATCAATGGCCAGCAGCAGCAGCTTACGCTCGAAGTAAGCTATCGGGCAGGTAATACGGTTTTTGAGAATGCAGCTCTCATTTTTCAGCAGGGCGCTGCCAAAGCCGGTATCCCGGTAACCGTGCAGGCACAGGAAGGAAGCCTCTTCAGCCAGAAAGCGAAAGCACATGATTTTGACATGTTCTTCCGGGCGCTATCGGGCAATCCCTTTGTATTCAATTTCAAACCGCTCTTTTATACTTCTTATGCCAATGATGGCGCTAACTATACCGGCTTCGGCACGCCGGAAAGCGACAGTATACTGGATGCGTACAATGTGGCTGAAGATGATAAGGAGAAAGCGCGTCTCCTGAAAAGGCTACAGGAGATCCTGCACGAAGAAGCTGCTTTTATTGCACTTTATTACCAGAAAGATCGGCTGGCGGTGCATCGCCGGTTCACCAATCTTAAAATCTCCGGCTTGGAGCCCAACTATGATGTAAGCTCCTTTAAGCTGCAAGAATAAAGCACCTGATGCGCTACTACCTGCTTAAGCGACTATTCCTGGCGATACCCGTATTATGGCTGCTGGCCACGCTGGTGTTTATGCTCAGCAGGTTATTACCCGGTTCCTACGCCGCCGAGAGCATCTTGCAGGAAGGAAACGGCTACTACGCCAAAGGCTCGGCTGCAGACAGAGCCACCGCATACCAGCAATACCTGATCAGAACAGGCCAGCATCTGCCTCTTTTCTATTTTAGTGTCAGCTCCGGCGCCACGCCGCCCGATTCGTTACTACGGCTGCTTCCGGAAGCAGCCCAGCATAACTTACAACAACTTGCCTGGCATATAGGAAACTGGCAGGAAGCTTACACTTTCTGGCGCACTCTACAGGAACTACAGCTGCATGCAGGTCCGGCAGAGTTACAGGCGCTTGCACCTTTTCTGCAGACTATTACCACCACGACCAACGTACAGCAAAGAGTTGAGGCAGCCAGGGCAATTATAAAGTATGATACTGCTTCGCCACTTGCCCGGAAACTTTACCGCCTTGCTCTAAAATTGCAGCAGCAACATCGCTTGAGTTTTATGATTCCCTCCCTTCGGTGGCATGGCACCGCTAATCAGTACCACAAATGGCTCACAGGCATTCTGCACGGCAACTTGGGCAACTCTTACCGCGACAGCAGAAGTGTAACAGACATCATCGTAGAGACCAGCGCAAATACTTTCTGGATTATTTTTATCAGCATGCTGCTCACGACTCTGGCAGCGCTGGAGCTAAGTATAAAACTGATGCAGCCCCGGTACAAGCAATGGCGCAAAGCCGTTATGCCGCTCCTCTTCCTGATAGATAGCATTCCCCTGTTCGTACTCGCGCTGCTGCTGCTGGTGCTGTTTGCAAGCCCGGCTTTTCTGCAACTCTTTCCGGTGTATGGCCTGGGGTATGGGTATGGCGGACAAACCCGGATTGAGCAAATCACTCACACGCTGCCATACCTGGTGCTGCCTATACTTTGCCTTTCGCTGGCCCATCTGCCTTATTTGGTTAACCAGTTTTATAATGCTTTATCAGCAGCGGAAAGTATGGATTATACACGCACGGCACGAGCCAAGGGATTACCGTATGGGCTTATCATCCGGAAACACATGCTGCGAAATGCGCTTTTGCCTATCATTACACTGCTCTCGGATTTTTTGCCAGCACTGATTGCAGGGTCTGTGATCATCGAAACTATCTTTGCGATACCAGGTATGGGCAGGCTGCTGGTTACTTCGGTACAGGCAAGAGATTATCCGCTGCTGGTGGCGATTGTGCTGGTGGTTGCAGTTGCTAAAGTAGTCTCGCATGTGCTAGCTGATATTTGCTATGCCTACGCAGACCCGCGTATCCGTTACCAGTCCCAGGCATGAAGCGTCTTCTTTACAACTTCAGGCAACTATGGCTGGAGAAATTGATATTCCGGTTGGTAACTGTATACCTGGCTTTGTTGGTTGTGCTGGTGCTGGTGCTGCCATGGCTGCCGCTCCCCTTTGCACCCAATTATCTGGATCTGAACCATATTTTTCAGCCGCCTTTTGCCAATGTACAAGGTGCCGGTGCCGCACATTGGTTTGGCACAGACGCCCTTGGCCGGGATGTGCTGACGGAAACACTATATGGCGCCCGTACGGGGCTTTTCATAAGCCTGCCGGTGGTAATAACATCCACTTTTATTGGATTGATGTTGGGCGCAGGCGCGGGCTTTTTCGGCGATAATCAATTAAGGATAAGCAGGGCTGCCCTGCTGCTGTCGCCTTTGCTGCTGTTTCCGCTGTTTTACTTCGGCCTGTACCTGCCGCTTCATATACAGCAATATCACCTGCCTGCAAGCTACATGTGGCTTAGTTGGGGTACACTTGCGCTGCTATTAGGTATTTCCTGGCTGCTGCACCTTGTTTTGCAAAGATTAGCCTGGTTTAGATATAAAGCCGCATTCCCGCTTGACATGTTGATAATACGTGTTATAGAAGTTGTTTCGAGTGTGCCCTGGCTGATACTGGTGTTGCTGCTGGCCTCATTTATGCCTCCTTCTGTTATGTTACTTTCACTTATTCTGATATTCACCAACTGGACCCATACTGCGCGGCTTGCCCGGGCGGAAATGCTGCGCATAAAAGCGATGCCGTACATGGAGGCTGGCCGGGCCTTGGGCTTTACGGATGCCCGGCTTGTGCTGAAGCAGGCACTTCCCAACATGATGGGGCCGGTTTTAGTCGCATTCGGTTTCAGCCTGGCCGCCCTTCTGACGCTGGAATCAACCTTATCTTTTTTAGGTATAGGATTGCCTCCTACTATTGTAAGCTGGGGCAGAACCATTACAGGTATCCGATCCAATACCTCTGCCTGGTGGCTCGTAGCCTTTCCGGGAGGATTTTTAGCCTTAACAGTACTTGCTCTTCAAACTTTTAGCTACTATTTGAGATTAATGCTACAAAATAATTCGAAAATATAACTGCTTAGAATGTTACTTATTAGATTTTTGAGCAAGTTGTATATTTATATTTTCAATCAATATATTACAAATTATATCAAATTGAAATGTATTAGCCAAACCATATACTTAGTAAAAGCTATAGAAGTACGCCTGGGGTCTTTATTATCAACTGGAATAAAGAACCTTAATTATGTTACTTTTATCAATAAAAGTTCCTGTTTATTGGTAATATAAGTAAGTAAACTTGTACAGTGATTAAACCTAAACCCATTGTACATGAATACAGTTTTACTTCAAATGCAACAACAGTTGGTTGATAGTGGCTATAAGAGCAAAAATCTGGGTTCAAGTTTATCGAAGAAAGCTACTCCAACAGAAGAAGAGAAAGCTGCTTTCTCTACCATAGATGGTAGCGTGATTACTTTTAATGCAGGCAAGAATGCAGTAAGCAATGGGGCAGGCATATTTATTGGCGATTACTTTGTAGGTGTAGCCGATCATTTTTTATCTATCAGCAATACGCCTTTTGTGCGGTATTAAAAGGTAGAATTTACTAGTATAAAATTTTTATTATAAATTTTACAGGTTGTTGGTTGTTTGTGTTTAGTAGGCAATAAGCCTTGTAGCTCCCACTACAGGGCTTTTGCTGTTTAAATACATGCAGTTTAAAGCAAAATCATCTGATTATCAGCCATCATAAACCATATACCTTATACCTGGAAAGGTATAAGGTATATGGTTTATTTTACCCTGTGTAAAAGAACATAGGTAGCGAGGCATCAGGTATCAGATTTTCCTGCTTATACTTGGTAATCGGGCGCTTATACTTCATAACAAGGTGCTTTAAATGCATCATGCCCCGCTGCCTTTATTCAATAGGTTAATTTAAAGCACGCTCACCTGTGTCCTGCCATGTGGTGCCGGCATACCGTCTTCACCTACATGCACAAATACCATCCTGTCGATGTGCAGTATCGTTTTTCTGGTTATCAGGTTTCTTACCTCACTGCGTAATGTAATAGAAGTTTTGCCAAAAGACACCACAGTCAAACCAAGTTCAATAATATCGCCCTGCCTGGCCGAACTGATAAAATTAATTTCGGATATGAGCTTGGTTACTACCCGCAGGCTGCCAAGCTGGCCAATGGCATAAATGGCAGCCTCTTCGTCGAGCCAGCGTAAAAGGCTGCCCCCGAACAGGCTTCCGTTGGGGTTCAGGTCCTCAGGCTTAATCCATTTTCTGCTATGGAAGTTCATAAAGTATAAAAGTAACGGTTCTCTTATTTCGCTTGGCTGCTCAGCCTGTAAACCTTGCCTTCTCCGCCGTAACTGAGCAGCAGCAACTCATTATTCTGATCCAGCCCGAATGAGGATATTGGAAACCCTGTGGTAAGCAGCAGTTCATTGCTGGCCTTGGTTCCGTCTTCGTTCAGGGTCAGGGCCCATACCTTGCCGCTGGCATAATCGCCATAAATATACTTGCCTTGCAGCGCCGGGATGTTCTTGCCCCGATATACATAGCCTCCTGTTACCGATACCCCATCAGCATGTTTGTATTCATGTACAGGTGCAATCAGGCCTGTTTTGTCGCAATTAGCTTCCGGCTTAAAGCAATCGGATGCTTCCATTATGTTCCAGCCATAGTTGCCGCCATTCTGGATGATATCAATTTCTTCTATCTTGTTCTGGCCCACATCACCTGCCCATAGTCGCCCGTTCACCGTATCAAAGCTGAAGCGCCAGGGGTTGCGCAGCCCATAGGCATAAATCTCCTCCCGGAAACCTTCTGTATTTTTTGCAAAAGGATTATCGGCCGGAATACCATACTTGCGCCCGCCGGAAGGGTTGTTCACATCAATGCGCAGAATTTTACCCAGAAGCTTTGTTCTGTCCTGGGCATTGTTCTGCGGATCGCCGCCGCTGCCGCCGTCACCAACGGCAATGTACAGAAAGCCATCGGGCCCAAAGGCAACTTTGCCGCCATTGTGGTTACGGTATGGCTGCCTGTAAGTAAGCAACACAGACTCACTGGCCGGATCAACCTGTCCCTTCCCATCCTTTTTAAGCGTGAACCTGGAGATCCGTGTTTCGAGCGGATCGCCTGTGGTATAGTTCACATAAAAGTACCCGTTGTTACGGAAATCCGGGTGGAAAGCAAGCCCCAGCAAACCCATTTCTCCGCCAGCCACTACCCGGTCCGTAATATCCAGCAGCAAATTTGCCTTTGTACTTTCGGCGTTGGCAGGCAACCAGAAAATCTTCCCCTGCTGATCAACAACATAAAGGCGGTTCTGCCCGTCAGCCGCAGTAACTGCCTCTACCGGACTTTCGAATTCAATGTTCGGATAAGCCTCTTTTAACCCGTACTGTGCATCAACAGGCTCGGCACAACTTATAAGGAGAGCGCTCACCAGGAAGCAGCTTATGTGATATAACTTCATATAGATAAGGATTTTATTTATACAGGTTAATACGGCAGGCAAAGCACAGTGGCTGCCATACCAGTGTTTTATTATATTTTTATACTCTGTAAATGCGAGAACCATGCAACCATACTCATATGAATGCCGGGATTTGTAAACGACTCTTACTTTACAGTTTATTTTAAGTATATTACTCCTTGTTTATGGGAGGCCTTATATATACAATCGCTAAGGATATGAAATGTTTTCTGATTACCCTTATTTGTGTTCTGCTTGTAGAACAGGTATTTGCCAACACCCCGGTTAAGGTTGCGGTAGCAGGCCTCAGCCATGGACATGTAGACTGGATTTTCAACAGAGCGGGCAAAGATGACATTGTTATTGTAGGGATTTTTGAACCTGATAAGGAACTGGCAGACAGGTATGCCAGGCACTACAAGCTTGATCAGAAACTGTTTTTCACCGATCTCGATCAAATGCTTGATAAAGTAAAGCCGGAAGCTGTATCAGCTTTCGGGGCAGTAAACGACCATATTACAGTTGTAAGGGCCTGCGCACCCCGGAAAATCCATGTAATGGTGGAAAAGCCCCTTGCCACCACCCTGGCTGATGCCAGAGAGATACAGTCGCTCGCGCAGAAAAACGCTATTCATGTACTTACAAATTTTGAAACCTCCTGGTACGCCAGTAACCAGCACGTAAACAATCTGGTGGAGGAAGAAAAATTAGGTGACATCCGGAAAGTTATAGTAAACGACGGACATCAGGGCCCAAAAGAAATTGGTGTCAGCAAGGAATTCCTGGATATTTTAACTGACCCTGTTAAAAATGGCGCCGGCGCGCTGTTCGATTTTGGATGCTATGGCGCCAACCTGATGACGTGGCTTTTAAAAGGTGAAAAGCCGCTCTCAGTAACGGCAGTTGTGCATCAGAACAAGCCTGCCATTTACAAGGAAGTGGATGATGAAGCAACTATTATACTGCAATACCCTAAAGCCCAATGTATTATTCAGGGTTCCTGGAACTGGCCTTTTTCCCGGAAAGATATGGAGGTGTATGGCACCGAAGGCTATGCCATAGCAGTGAATCCAACTACCGTTCGTCAGCGCCTGGAAGAAAAATCTCCTGAAGAAGTTTTAAAACTGGACCCGCGGCCTGATCCTTATACAGACCCTTTTTCATTGCTGGCAGCGGTAGTAAGTGGCCAGTTAAAGCTGGATAAAAATGATATGTATGAGCTGCCCGTTAACGTTACGGCTGTAGAAATTCTGGAAGCCGCTAAAGAATCTGCCAGGCTGTATAAAACAATCTTCCTGCATTAAATTTTAGACAAGCTCCTGCCGGCTATCAAACAGGAATAAGTAAAATATACTTCCACATGTAAAAGAACAGAAGTAGCAAGATATCAGATTTATACCTGATGTTTATACTTCATAATAAGATGCTTAAATTGTATCGTTTATTTTGTCATGTTACTTACTTCATATAAGCTCTGCCAGCCTTACTGCCTTGTTGTGTTTTATACATCTAAATAAATATTCTTTATCTAACAAATCTTTTCTATCTCATGGTAAAACTTAAGTATACTTTGGCCCTGCTGCTGACTTTTCTGTTCCTGGGGCACCTCTCTTACGCGCAGACATCTACCCAAAAAAGTGCACCGGATTCAGCAGCGATTAAGAAAGCTTATGAAGAATGGCTGCGGCTGGACTGGCCAAATTTTGCGCGTTACCGGGACGCCAATGAAAAGTTGGGATTGCCGGCCGCTGGCGAAAAACGTGTTGTGTTTATGGGTAATTCTATTACAGATGGCTGGAGCAACGTTTCACCTGACTTTTTTAAAGGAAAACCTTATGTTAACCGCGGCATTAGCGGACAGACAACCCCGCAGATGCTGGTGCGTTTTCGGGCGGATGTTATTGACCTGAAGCCTGAAGCGGTAGTTATTCTGGCTGGCACCAACGACATTGCAGGTAACACCGGTCCCTCTACTCTCAAGATGATTGAAGATAACCTTGCTTCTATGGCCGAACTGGCAAAAGCTCACGGCATTAAAGTTATACTTGCCTCCGTGCTTCCGGTTTATGATTATCCATGGAAGCCAGGCCTGCAGCCTGTAGCAAAAATTACTGCCCTGAATAACTGGATAAAAAACTATGCTGCACAGAATAATATGATTTACCTCGATTACTACTCCGCTATGGCAGATGAGCGCAAGGGACTTCCGGCCAAATACTCGAAAGATGGTGTGCATCCTAACGAGGCGGGCTACCATATAATGGAACCGCTGGCAGAGAAAGCAATAGCCAAAGCGCTGAACCAAAAGTAATTTGCAGGTGGCTGAGGCGCCCAAACTAACCTGCTAAAAGTATAAACAAGCCATACATACCTGCAGTACTTAGATTTTGCAGGTATGTATGGCTTGTTTATTTATAAGTAGCTGAACAAAACAGATTGAAGTATAAACGGCTGCCGTCATTCCTGAAGAATGTTGTTGCAGTATGGTCCTGCTGCTGCAATCAAAGTCACACTGCAAAAGCTCTTCCGTAAGCGCCGGGGTTAAGGTTCAGAACCATTTCTATGTGTTCTCACGTTAATGCTAAGCAACCTTAACCAGCCGAAGCAATGGACAAACCTGAAGAAACAATACCCGAAAAAAAGATACCCGACGAAACAGCAGAAGAAGCGGAGGTGATTCTGCCTGATCCGAAAGCGATTGTACCGGATGCTTTGCAGGAGGGAAATGTATTATTTCTGGGCCCTGTGATGGATGGCTTCTTTCAGCCTTATCAGGACAAACTGCATACGCCGCCGCGGTGGGAACAGGGAAACTATAGTATAACTGCTGATACCTGGCCACCTCCCAGCCTGGTTCCGAATCTGATGGATCTTACCTCCTATAACGGATACGTGTTGCTGGTCATCGCCTCTGCCTGGGACAAGGAAGTGATAAGCCAGGCCAGAATTTTGGGCGTGATGGATGCTATGGCCGGTGACATCCTCAGCAAGTTCAGCTACCTGCACCTGCAGGAAAAAGAAGAGGAAATTGCAGCTTATACTTCTGGTTTAAGCAACTGACAGGCTTTGCCTGATGCCGGAATACGGCGCTGGATAGTTGTGGTTCAGCCGGGAAGCGCAGTTAGCTTTTCTACAATACGTTCACAATATTCATGTGTCAGCAGGGCATCCTGGGCAGAAATCATCGGCGTACCCTGGCCGGCAACAGCTTCAAGGAAATCTGTGATCATCTGCTCAAAGCCCCGCTTGTGCAAAGTGGATTCCCAGTCGCTGCCAACAAGATGCGTGATTGTCCTGTCCTGCTGGATGACCAGATCAGCGACATTATAAGCCACGCGTTTTTCTCCGGCACTCATCACCTCCACTTTTTCTTCCGTATGCCCGCCGTCGCGGTTCATGATGCCGATAGCCATCTGTCCGGCAGGCGCCACAAACTGAATAACCACCTGGTAAAGCAAATCGCCCTCCTTACGGCCACTGACCAATAAATCTGCTATAGGGTATGGAAACAGAAAGCGCAGGGTATCCACCACGTGTACAAAATCATCTACAATAAAGCTTCTTAGTTCATCTGGCAGCGAGGTACGGTTTTTTTGCATGATAATCATACTGGGTTCCGGCACCTCTTTCAGCTTGCGGTAAACGGGTGCAAACCGGCGGTTAAAACCTACCACAAACAGCAAACCTTTTTGTGCGGCCAGGTCTACCAGGCGTTTAGACTGCTGGTAATACATGGTTATTGGCTTGTCCACGAACACGTGAATGTTATGTTGCAGCAAGGCCTCTACAATCTCAAAATGGGCATTGGTTGCAGCATGCACCATGGCGCCCTGTATGCCACTTTGCAGGAGCGATTCCAGGGAACTATGCAGGTAACTGAAGCGGTATTTTGCGCCTATATGTCGCAGCTTCTGTGCATCCCGCGAAAAGAGATGAAATTCAAATCCATCCCGGCTGTTCAGGACGGGCAGGTAAGCCTTTTGTGCAATGCCGCCCAAGCCGATAATGCCTATTTTCATACTTCAAATGCTAAGTAGAGAAATTATATTTATACTAGTGTATAAAAGAGCTTGCGCAGCATAATTTCTGCGCTATAATAGAAACAGGCTTATTTATTTATCAACAAGGCGGCAGCAGCTTCATCCAAAAACCAGTGCACGTTTCCGTATAATGGCTGAATAAGTTGGGCCGGGTAAGTTGCTGTGTTCTTGTCTGCTTCGAGCACCTGCTGCACCGCTGCAGCTTTTGTAGCGCCATAAACCAGAAAGGCTATGTCGCGGGCCAGGTTGATCAGTGGAGCGGTAAGAGTGATGCGGTAAACGTCTTTATCTTTCAGATAAACGGATTTAGCAGTAGCTTCCTGCTCCTGCAAAACAGTCGTGCCCGGAAACAGAGAAGCGGTATGTGCATCATCGCCCAAGCCGAGTAAAACCAGGTCGAACCGTGCCGGCTCCGTAGTAAAGTGTTCTTTTATACTTCGGGCATAAGCCGCAGCAGCTTCCTGCGGGCTAAGACTGGTATTTACCCGGTATACCTGCGCTTCCGGTATATTCAGCGGCTCAAACAAAGCTTTTTGTGCCATCAGCGCATTGTTGTCGGGGTCATCTGCCGGCACGTAGCGCTCATCGCCAAAAAAGAAGTATACTTTGCTCCAATCCACCTGATCGCGATAGTCCGCTGAAGCAAGTTTCTCATATAACTTTTTAGGAGAGCTGCCGCCCGACAGCGCTACCGAAAAAGTGCCATTATCGGAGATAGCCTTCCGGGCGCTTGCTATAAAAAAACCGGCTAAAGCCGTAAGTAATTCGTCTGTGTTCTTATAAATATGCTGCATCTGTCTAAAGCTATTTTTTGTTCTGAAGCGGCAGGGTTACCCAATGAAAGCCATCACGTGCTATCAGGGCCTCCGCTACTTCCGGACCCCACGAATCTGCCGAATAATTAGGAAAATTCAGGCTCTTTTTGGCGCCCCAGGCATGCAGAATAGGCATGAGCAAATCCCAGGCGGCTTCTACCTGATCGGCACGCATAAACAAGGTCTGATCTCCCACCATGGTGTCGAGCAACAGGGTTTCGTAAGCTTCCGGCGCCTCAAATGTATAGGTTCCTTTATAATCGAATACCATGTCTACAGTGTTCAGCACCATATCCAGGCCCGGCCGCTTCGCCTGTAATTGCATGCGGATGCTCATTTCCGGCTGTATGCTGATGATGAGCCTGTTCTGCTGCCAGGATTCTGTGGTTTCCGGCGGAAAAATAAAATGCGGCACATCCTTAAACTGTATGGTGATGGTAGAGGCCGTCTGGTGCATGCGCTTGCCGGTTCTGACATAGAACGGAACACCCTGCCAGCGCCAGTTGTCAACAAAAAACTTTACCGCTGCAAACGTTTCGGTGTTCGACTGCGGATCCACACCTTCTTCTTCGCGGTATCCCGGCACTTCTTTGCCTTCTATCCAGCCCCGGCTGTACTGGCCCCGCACGGCATTCATCCGCACCTCTTCAGCCATAAACCGGCGCATGGCGTGCAGCACGTCCACTTTGCGGTTGCGTACTTCATCAGCTCCAAAGTTGGTGGGCGGTTCCATTGCGATCAGGCAGAGCAACTGCAATATATGGTTCTGCACCATGTCGCGGAGCGCCCCAGCGCCTTCATAATAGCCGCCCCGATCGCCTACGCCTAACTGCTCGGTAACGGATATCTGCACATGCTCGATGTAGTTGCGGTTCCAGAGCGGCTCAAATAACGAATTTGCAAAACGGAAGGCCATGATGTTCTGCACCGTTTCTTTGCCCAGGTAATGATCAATGCGATAAATCTGCTTCTCTTCAAAAAGCTGCCCAAGCAGCTGGTTCAGGGCTTTTGCAGATTCCAGATCATGCCCGAAAGGTTTTTCTATTACAATCCGGACATTGTCGGGATTTTCTGAAAGACCTGCCTGTGCAATATTCTGGGCAATAACCGGGAAAAAGTTGGGCGAAACGGCCAGGTAGTAAATTACCTGCGGCTCCTGGTTCCATTCTGCCTGGTGCTTCTCAATTCTTGCGCCGAATTCCTGGTATGTTTCTGCTTTGTTCAGATCAGAAATCTGGTAGAAGATATGCTGCGAGAAACGCGCCCACTGCTCTTTTTCTGCTTTCCCTCTGCGCGAAAACTTATTTATGCCTTCCAGCAGGGTTTTTCTAAAATCCTCATCTGTGAGCTTTGTTCGGCCGGTGCCGATAATGGCAAACTCTTCAGGCAGACAATTTTCCAGAAACAGGTTATAGATGGCCGGGGCAAGCTTACGCCAGCTTAAATCGCCTGTTCCGCCAAAGATGATAAAAATAGTAGGCTGCGATTTTAAAGTCGATTTAATAGATTGCATTGGTTATATGTATGAGAGGAGCGGAAATAATTAAAGTATAATATTCTGATTTTCACCCTTAATCTACAGCATCAGGCAGCCATTCGGTGTGCAGGAATGTGCCTTCTTTGCCAATCAGTTCGTAAGTATGAGCGCCAAAATAATCGCGCTGTGCCTGTATCAGGTTAGATGGCATGTGCGCGTTACGGATGCTGTCGAAATAGCCGAGGCAGGCCGTAAAAGCAGGTATGGCAATGCCGGATGTAACTGCCGCTGCCACCACAGCCCGCATACCTGGCGCGGCTTCCTGCGCCAGCGCGCTCACCCGCTGGTCAAGCAGCAAATGCGCCAGGTCAGGTTTCTGCTGGTAAGCAGTATAAATGTCTTCCAGAAAAGCAGCCCGGATAATGCAGCCGCCCCGCCATATTTTTGCTATCTGATCGAGTTGTAGCTGGTAGTTGTAAGCCACGGACGCTTTAGCCAGCAAATGCATGCCTTGCGCATACGTTGTAATCATACTGAAATAAAAAGCCTGCTCCAGCTTCTGCAAAAAAGCATCCTGGCTTTCAGCTGCAAAGCCGGCCGGCAGCTTATTGCTATAGATCTCAGCTGCCTTTACCCGCAAAGCTTTATACTTCGACAGATCGCGCATCGACACGGCAATATCAATAGTCGGAACCGGCAGTTCCAGATCCATGGCTTCCTGTGAAGTCCATTTGCCTGTTCCCTTGGATCTGGCCACATCCAGCACATCATCTACCAAGTGATGGTCGGAGCCTTTTTCTTTATAGGTAAAGATATCACGCGTAATCTCCAGCAGGAAAGACTGCAGGCGGCCTTCGTTCCATTGCTTGAAAACCTGATTAATTGCTGCATTGTCCAGCTGTAGCCCTTTGCGCAGGATTTCGTATGTTTCGGCTATCAGCTGCATCAGGCCATACTCAATGCCGTTGTGCACCATCTTCACAAAATGACCAGCCGCACCCGGGCCGATGTAGGTAACACAGGGCTCGCCGTTTACTTTGGCGGCAACCGCTTCAAAGATAGGTCTTACTACTTCGTAAGCCGCCTTGTCGCCGCCCGGCATCATGCTCGGGCCGCGTCGGGCTCCTTCCTCGCCGCCGGAAATTCCCATTCCGAAAAAGTGCAATCCTTTGGCTTCCAGCGCTTCTGCCCGCTGCGTGGTATCTTTAAAGTATGAGTTGCCACCATCAATCAGGATATCTCCTTTGTCCAGCAGCGGCAACAGATCAGCAATTACGCTGTCTACAATCGGGCCGGCCGGCACCAGCATCATAATGGCCCGGGGAGTTTGCAGGCTTTGAACAAAATCGGGCAAAGAATCAAAGCCTTTGACAGCTACATGCCGGCCTTCCTGCTCCAGAATATCTATTTTTGAAATATCTTTATCATAACCGGCTACCCTGAAGCCATGATCAGCCATGTTGAGCAGTAAACTACGGCCCATTGTACCCAGGCCAATCATACCGAAAACATAACCGGTATTACTGTTTTGTGCGGAATCCATTTTTTATAGCTTATTTTAATACATGTATGCAATACAAGTTAATCCGGCTCTGCCGGGCATCGCGTTTCTGTGCTGATGCCATGCGGCAGCCGGCATTTTATACTTTAGGGATGCATGGAAAGGCATCAGGATTTTTCGGATGCAAGCGCCTTCTTCTTTTGCTGGGCAATGGCATCCAGCAACTTGTTATAAGGATCATTAAACTTTTCTATGCCTTCATCTTCCAGCTTTTGCGTAATGGCATCCAAATCGATACCTGCCTTTTTCAGCTGCGCCAGGGTGTCCGTAGCTTTGTCCAGGTTTTCTTCCAGACGGCTGGCCAACTGCCCGTGATCGCGGAAAGCTTCCAGCGTATCCATCGGAATGGTATTCACAGTGTTTGGCCCAATCAGCGCTTCCACATACTTGGTATCCCGGAAACTAGGATTCTTGCTGCTGGTGCTGGCCCATAGCAATCGCTGTGGTTTGGCTCCTTTGGCTTCCAGCTTTTTAAAGCGCTCGCTGCCGAATACCCTTTTATAAATCTCGTAGGCTTTTTTGGCAGAAGCAATTGCTACTTCGCCCTGCAATTGTTCGAGGCCTTTTTCTTTCAGAATAGGATCGATGAGCACATCAATGCGGCTCAGGAAAAAACTGGCAACAGAGGCAATATGACTGATAGGCTGATTGGCTTTCACCCGATCCTCCAGTCCCGCAATGTATGCTTCGGCTACTGCTTCGTAGCGTTCCAGACCGAAGAGCAGCGTTATGTTGATATTTATACCTTCGCTGATACATTGCCGGATAGCAGGCAAACCTTCTGCTGTGGCCGGTATTTTAATCATGACGTTTTCGCGATCCACGGCTTTCCATAGTTCCCTTGCCTGGCGGATAGTACCTTCTGTGTCACGGGCAAGCAGCGGCGATACTTCCAGGCTGATGTAACCATCCGCACCTCTCACTTCTTCCTCATAAACAGGTTTAAACAGATCTGCGGCACGCTGGATGTCGCTTATAGCCAGGCGGTAAAATACTTCTTCATTGCTCAGGTCCTCCTGACTCAGTTCTTTGATATCAGCATCATAATCCGAGCTGCTGCTGATGGCTTTGGCAAAAATAGCCGGATTGGAGGTAACCCCCCGCACGCCGTCTTCATCAATCAGCCGTTGCAACTCGCCTGAATCCATGATCTGGCGATCTATAAAATCAAGCCAGATACTCTGGCCAAGATCATGTATGCTTTTTACTTTGTTCTTTTCCATGTTTTATCGTGTTTTAATGTTTATGCTCTAATTGCTCTACTTTCTGTAATCTTCGCAGGTGCCGCTCTGCCCCCGTAAAACGGGCTTTCAGAAAAGCAAGAATCAGCTCTTCTGCTGCCATGTTGCCGGTTACGCGACCACCGAGACAAAGCAGGTTCATGTCATCGTCTTCCACGCCCTGGTGGGCTGAAAAATGGTCATGAATCAGGGCGGCACGCACGCCTGCCACTTTGTTTGCCACGATAGCGGCCCCTACCCCGCTGCCGCAAATAGCAATTCCCCGCTCGACTTCGTTACCGGCTACGGCTTTCGCCAGCGGCACCACAAAATCCGGGTAGTCATCCTTGTTGTTCTCGCTGTAAGCGCCAAAGTCAGTTACTTCGTGCCCCGCTTCGGTTAAGAAAGGATGAATGACTTGTTTTAAGGCGAAACCGCCATGATCAGCTGCGATACCTATTTTCATTTTTATACTTATACTTTAATTATCTGCAGGGCCTCTGCAATCTTCACTGCTTTTGTTTGTTCAAACAACAACCCAACAGGATTTTATACCTGTTTTTTCTGTGCAATACCATGGGCACCGATGGTTACTTTCATCAGACAAGCCCGTTGTACTTTAGCAGATCAGGGATCAGAACAACAGGGCTTTGGCCTGCTTCACCACATTGTCTACGGTGAAACCAAACTCCTCGAACAATTCTGCAGCCGGCGCCGACTCACCAAATGTAGTCATGCCAATAATGCTGCCTTCGTCGGTTACATACTTGTGCCAGCCCAAGGTAGATCCTGCTTCTACTGCCAGCCGCTTTTTCAGATTACCTGGAAATATCTTTTCCTTGTAAGCGGCATCCTGCTTCTCGAAAAGCTCCCAACTCGGCATGCTGATAACGCGGGCGGCAATTGAGGCTGCCTTCAGTTTTTCCTGCGCTGCCAGAACGAGGGATACTTCGGAACCGGTGCCAATCAAAAGCAATTGCGGGTCTGCGGCATCAGAAAGAATATACGCGCCGCGTTCAAGCCCGCTGGCGCTGGCATACTTCTCCTGATCAAGCACGGGCAGTTCCTGTCTGGATAGCACCAGGGCTACCGGGCCGTCAGCATGCTCCAGCGCCACGCGCCAGGCCTGTACGGTCTCGTTGGCATCTGCCGGCCGGATAACAATCAGGTTAGGTATGGCGCGCAAAGAAATAAGCTGCTCTATAGGCTGATGTGTGGTGCCGTCTTCGCCCAGCCCGATGCTGTCGTGGGTATAGATAAAGATGGGCTTGATTTTCATGATAGCTGCCAGGCGGATAGGCGGCCGCATGTAAGACGAAAATATCAGGAAAGTGGCGCCGAAAGGTATAAGACCCTCCGTCAGCGCCATGCCGTTCATTACAGCGCCCATGGCGTGCTCGCGTATGCCAAAATGGAAGTTACGGCCGCCGGGGGTATCCGCTGAAAAAGAATCATATCCTTTCAGCTCGGTACCTGTTGAAGGTGACAAATCCGCTGAACCACCCAGCAGGTTAGGCAGTTTACCGGCAATGGTGTTAAGCATTTTGCCGGAGGCTTTGCGCGTGGCTATCTCGCCTTCACCAGCCTTAAAAACCGGCAGGTTGTCTTTCCAGCCATCAGGTAATTTTCCGCTGCGAAGCAACTCATACTCAGCAGCCAGTTCCGGGTACTGCGCTTTATAAGCTTGGTACAACTCGTTCCATTCCTGTTCTTTGGCTACACCTTTCTTCCCGATGCTTCGGTAATATTCTAAAACTTCGTCTGGCACTACAAAAGACTTATCAGGATCGAAGCCGAGGTTTTCTTTCACCAGCCTGACTTCCTCTTTGCCGAGCGGTGATCCATGTGAACCCGCTGTATCCACTTTGTTGGGGCTGCCGTAGGCAATGTGGGTGCGTACCTTTATCAGGGATGGCCGCCCTGTTTCCTGCTTTGCCCTGTTAACAGCCTCCGTTAATGCTTCCAGATCGTTACCATCTTCCACTACCTGCACATGCCATTTGTAAGCATCAAATCGCTTGGCTACATCTTCGTCAAAAGCCAGTCCTGTGCTGCCTTCTATCGAAATGTGGTTATCATCATACAAATAAATGAGGTTACCCAGCCGCAAGTGCCCCGCCATCGAAGCAGCCTCGGCCGTAACACCCTCCATCATGTCGCCGTCGCTGCAGATGGCGTAGATGTTATAGTCGAAAAGGGTAAAACCGGGTTTGTTGTACCGGGCAGCCAGGTACCGCTGGGCAATGGCAAAACCGACACCGTTGGCAAAGCCCTGCCCCAGCGGGCCGGTTGTGATTTCGATGCCCGGCGTGATGCCATACTCGGGGTGCCCAGGTGTTTTGCTGTGCAGCTGCCGGAAATTCTTGAGATCATCCAGCGTGAGATCGTAACCCGCCAGGTATAAATAACAATATTGCAGCAGGCAGCCATGCCCGGCAGACAAAATAAAGCGGTCACGGTTGGCCCACTTCGGGTTGCGGGGATTGTAATTCATACTTTCCGACCAGAGCACATGGCCCATGGGCGCAGCGCCCATGGGCATACCCGGATGGCCGGAGTTTGCTTTTTGTACCGCATCGGCAGCCAGTACTCGCACGGTATCAATTCCTAACTGTTCAATAGATTGTGTTGTATTCATAGTTTTGGTAATGGGGCTTTATTATAATAACGGGTAAATGCGCAGGAGGATGCTAAACTGTAAATTCGTCCTGCCAGAGCCGGGCGCCTCCTTTGATGCCGTCGATGTTGGAAACGATGCTGATGTGCTCTCCAAGTTCAAAACTGAGTTTGCTGGAGTTGCCGCCGCTGATGTATAAATGGTCGTAGTTAAAAACCGTCTTCAGGATTTCCAGCACGCGTTCCATCCGGACATTCCACTTCTCCCTGCCAATTGTTTCCAGCGCTTTGTCTCCGATGTACTGGTCATAATCTTTTTTCTTGGTCACGGGATGATGCGCCAGTTCCAGGTGGGGCAACAGGTATCCGTCCAGCAACAACGCCGTGCCAAAGCCGGTACCCAGGGTAATGACGATCTCCAGTCCTTTGCCGCTAACCACGCCAAGGCCCTGTAAATCGGCATCGTTTACGACCCTCACAGGCGCCTGCAACACCTCTGTAAGCTTCTGCTGCAGGTCAAAGTCTTTCCATAACTCGTTGCCCAGGTTTGGCGCTGTTATGACGCAGCCCCCTTTTACATAGCCCGGAAACCCGACTGATACCTTGTTATACCCCGGAAAATCCTGAAGCAGGATTCTGATTGCTTCAATAACGCTTCCGGGCGAGGACGGTACCGGGGTGGCTATTCTTTTGTAATCTACCTGGAGCTGTCCTGCCTGGTTCAGGATGGTTGCTTTGATGTGAGATCCGCCAATGTCGATGGTTAATATTCTACTTTCGGCCATGCTATTTGTCATAGGTTTTTTACAGAATAATAGGTTTATCAATGCAATATAGGGATTAAAAGATTAGGTGCGATTGCTTAAGGCATTTTATGCTGTAAGTATACGGAGCAAAGCCAGCAATTAATCACGCTTATACTTCCATTGATAAAAGACAACAATTGGTACAGTAGCCGGCCGGCAAAGCAGATCCGGCAGAAAGCAATGCGTTCTGAAGCTATAATTTAGAAGAACAATTAATTTCATGCTAGAATATCTGAAATGTATGGTTTAATTTGTCGGGCAGCCAGCTCAGAGCAGAATATCTGGCAACGCAGTTATAAGCAGGCAGCAAACAGGCCCTGCTATTCATCATGTGCCTTTAGTTAAATGGCGGGCAATATTTTAAAGCGCAGTGAGATCAGAAATATGACTGATAAAGCAACGTACGAGGCAGCCCGGATGGTAGCTGCAACCACAGAAAAGCACTTTGCCCGCCATTTGGATGAGGCCCGGCAGCTCGGAGAAACAGATCTGGCTCCGGCCCCGCCTGCGCCTCTCATAGAAAAGATTATCGATACTGCTTTCTGGGCCAGCCTGCAGCGCGAGGAAGGGCAGCCGCCAAAAATATCGCTGGCTTTTTTCCCGCCCGAACAGGTAAGCCAGCCGCTCTTATTTGAGCAGCGGCTCCCGTTCAGCCCGGGCATTCTTACCAAATTGGCGCCGGGTGTTGAGCGTGCCGGCATACATGTAGGCGTGTGGCATGATGCAGGTAAGCTGTATATATGGGGTACTACACGCATTATACCCAAACTATGCTTTGTTGTTGATGTTTCCGAACCCGGATTGCTCGTAATCAAGCACCGGCGCATTGGTGGGTTTGGAAAGTTTGCCAACGTAGCTGTGCTCAAAGGCGACCAGGTGAAAGTGGTGGACGAACAGAGTGCCAGCCTGCCCGACTGCCCCGCGCTCCTTACAACGCTACTTGGCTTTGCTTCGCCCGTATTCTGGGGAGACCCTACAAATGTGCTTGTGCAACTGGCAGTATCAATGCGTACCCATGGCCGCGGCGGCTCTCTGCTGATGGTGCCCGCTGGCACACAGGTATGGCGCCGATCAATCATACAACCTGTCAAGTATGCCATTTCGCCTGCTTTCTGCGGATTGGCGGATCTGATGCGGCAAAGCGAGCACGAACGGGGCCACAGCGCATGGCCGGCCGCTTTGCAGGGAGCCATAGACGGGCTGGCCGGTCTGACTGCAGTAGACGGCGCAACGGTGATCAATGATGCCTATGAACTGCTTGCTTTTGGCGCTAAAATAGGCCGCCCCGAAGGAAATGCGCCGGTAGAGAAGATGGTGGTAACTGAGCCAATAGAAGGCAACGAGGCTGTCATCATTCATCCTGCGCAAAGCGGTGGCACCAGGCACCTCTCTGCGGCGCAGTTCGTGCATGATCAGCGGGATGCGATTGCCCTGGTAGCCTCACAGGACGGCAACTTCACGATCTTTATGTGGTCGGTATGCGAAAATATGGTACACGCGCACCGCGTCGGCGCCTTGTTGCTGTAGCAGTATTTTAAATCCGGCTCCGTCAACGGCTATCCGCCTTTCAGCATAACTCCTCCAAACGCATGTAGCAGCTCCCATCAGCAACAAGGACGAAGTGTATTGAAACAACAAGGACGAAGTGTATTGAAACAATATGAGGCTTTACCTGTTAAACAACTTATAGCAGGCTGGTAAATCTGCCTGAATGGCAACATTGTTTCGAGGAACAACAACCATCCCGCGCCTGCTTATAAATATATGCCGCGAATTAAAAACAGATAAGCATGACCAAGCAAAGTATAAAAATAGATATCGTATCTGATGTAAACTGCCCCTGGTGCTATGTGGGCGATCAGCGCCTGAAAAAAGCCATCTCGGCGACCGATGACAAGTATGATTTTGAAATAAGTTTTAAGCCTTATGAGCTCAACCCTAACGTTCCGCAAACAGGCCAGGACAGAACCGATTACTTCACCAAAAATTATGGGCCGCAGTTTCTGTCCCAGATAAAGGCGATGAACGAGCGCCTGACTGAAGCTGGCAAGGCAGATGGTATAGATTTCAACTTTGATAAGCTGGATACGGTGAACAATACATTCAACGCGCATAGGCTCATTTGGCTGGCAGGCAAATGCGGCGTGCAGGCCCGCGTAGCCGAAGCCCTTTTCTACAGCTATTTTACTGAAGCGCTGAACATGAACGACACGCAGCTGCTGGCAGAAATCGGGACAGCCAATGGTATTCCGGCGGAGCGGCTGGAGGGCTTTTTTGATAGCGAAGAAGGTAAAACCGAAGTGCGTGAGATGGAGCAGTGGGCACAGTCGGCTGGTATTACGGGCGTACCCGCTTTCATCATCAACGACAAGTACCTGGTAAGCGGTGCACAGCCGGCTGAAACGTTTACACAAGTGTTTTCGCAGGTTGCGCCTGTTCTGGAAGAAATAAGCCTTTCAGGCGAGAGCTGTGGCATCGACGGCAACTGCCAGTAAAAAAGCTTTTGCAGATATAAAAACATAATTTTAAAATAACAGGCATGATGGCCTCAGCAAGTGTTTTATACTTATGAGGTCATCATGCCTGCTTTATATACATCAGCCTTAAGCAAGCGTCAGCTTTTGTACGTTGCTTAAGCGCCGAGCCATTTAAGTACCGCCATGGCATTAACGGGCTGTATTTAAACTGAAATACAACAACATTATGAGCAGCAAAAAACTTTCTGATATACCCTTCTCAATACTTGATCTGGTTCCTATCCTGTCAGACAAAACACCGGCCGACGCTTTCCGGAATAGCCTGGATCTTGCCCGTAACGCGGAACGCCTCGGCTTTAAACGCTACTGGATGGCAGAACACCACAACATGGCGGGCATTGCCAGTTCGGCCACCTCTGTGCTGATTGGCTACATTGCAGGCGGCACTGCTACCATCAGGGTTGGTTCGGGTGGAATTATGCTGCCGAATCATGCCCCGCTTGTGATAGCAGAGCAATTCGGCACACTGGAATCGCTGTACCCGGGCAGGATTGATCTGGGCCTGGGCCGCGCACCCGGCACCGATCAGCTCACAGCCAGAGCCCTGCGGCGCGATTTGAGAGGAGCCGTGGACGACTTTCCGCAGAATGTGGAAGAAATCAGAAGCTATTTTGCCCCGGCAGATCCGGCTGCGCATGTACGTGCCGTGCCTGGCGAAGGGCTGGAAATTCCGATATGGATACTTGGCTCCAGCACCTACGGCGCGCAACTGGCGGCTATACTTGGCATGCCTTATGCTTTCGCCAGCCATTTCGCCCCGGCCAGCCTGCATGCTGCGCTCAAAGTATACCGCGATAATTTCAGGCCGTCTGTCAGCCTGAAAGAGCCCTATGCCATGGCTTGCGTAAATGTAGTTGCCGCAGACACAGATGCAGCAGCCATCCGTTTATCCACTACACTTTATACTTCTTTCCTGAACGTAATCAGAGGCACGGCAAAACCGCTGCAGCCGCCGGTTGCAAGTATGGACGACCTGTGGGATGGCTCAGAGAGGTATGCAGTGCACCAGATGCTCCGGTATTCGTTTATCGGCGGGCCCGGCACCGTGAAAGAAGAACTGCAGGCTTTTGCAAATGAAACGCAGGTAGATGAAATAATGGTTGCTTCCTCTGTTTTTGATCATACGGCCAGGGTACATTCTTATGAGATTCTTGCTGAACTGGGTAAACAGGTATAAACCTATTCCTTATCTGTTGCCTAATCTTTTAAATTGGCCGTCCTTTTTCATACTAACAGCCTGGCCGCGCCAAAACAGCTATATGCTTTGCTTTGTTAAAGCACACGTCAGTGCCGCCCGTATATTAAGCAACCAAATGGGGATGCTTGCGGTACACTTCTAAACTACATCTTAAAAAAACAACCTATATGCTGCTGGAAAAAGGTACTGCTGCTCCTGATTTTGAATTAAACGCCACCCCTGATCAGAAGCTGAAATTAAGCGAATTAAAAGGAAAGCGCGTTGTTCTGGTTTTTTATCCGGCTGACTGGAGCCCCGTTTGTGGCGACCAGATAGCCCTGTACAACGAAATGCTGAAGTTCTTCCAGAAATACAACGCCCAGATAATCGGCATTTCTGTCGACAGCAAATGGTGCCATATGGCATTTGCAGATAACAGAAACATCCATTTCCCGCTGCTGGCCGACTTTGAGCCTAAAGGTGAAGTATCGAAATTATATGGCGCTTATAATGAGGAAAATGGCAACAGCCGGCGCGCGCTCTTTGTTATAGATGAGGCGGGCATTATCCGGTGGAGTTATCTCTCTCCTGATGGCATCAACCCGGGTGCAGACGGCATACTGGAGGCGCTGGAGGAACTGGAAAATAATAAGGACAAAAAATAAACCATGGCAAACTTAAAACCACCGGTAAACGAACATGATCACTACACCGGCAACACGAATGCAAGTATAACTTTAGTTGAATATGGGGATTACGAATGTTCGCATTGTGCGCACGCCCATCCCCTGCTGAAACAATTACTTGAAGAAAAAGGCGATGATTTTGAATTCGTTTTCAGAAATTTTCCCCTGAACGAAGTGCATCCCTTGGCTATGTTGTCGGCACTGGCAGCTGAGGCGGCCGGAAAACAGCACAAGTTCTGGGAAATGCATGATATGATATACGAAAATCAGGCCCAATTAAACCGCGACAGCTTTGTTGATTTTGCAGAGGCTTTAAGTTTAAACTTGGAAAAGTTTGCCGCTGACTTACAAAGCGAGGCCACAACCTCCAAAGTAGAAAATGATTTTGAGAGCGGCATCCGCAGCGGTGTTAATGGCACGCCTTCTTTCTTTATCAACGGCCGGAAATTAAACAGTTACGATGGCACCTACGAATCCCTGAAAAACGCCTTAACCCAGCAGGAATAGGTTTTGTTGCCTGAGGCGGTAACCTCTGCCGGAGCTGCAGCCTGTTCAGAGAGGCCTGGAAGGAGCCCCAGTTGCATTGATTCAAAAATATAAAAGGCCTGCAAAACAGATATTTGCAGGCCTTTTTAGTTTCTTTCGTTTTTATACTTAAAATTGCAGGTTTATACCTACCACGGGAACATAAACACATTTATTTTGCCGCCGCATCGTTGTATAATACCCGCTTGTTTGTGATGAAATAAATGCTGCTTAATACCGTGAACCCGATGCGAAAACTTCTTATCCTCATACCCATTACGTGCATGACCTTTCTTCAGACGCAGTGCAGGCAACAGTCTGGCACAACCGGTAAACCTGCTACACCCGCTACAACAGAAGTAGCGCAGCAGGCCTTTGATCAGTACGCAGTTTACAAAGAGCCTGCCCTCAGCAACAGGCGGTTTAAACACGAAACAATTGTTCCGCTTATAAAGCAGCTCCGCCAGAACCCTTTGTTTGAGGTGAATGAAGCAGGACAGTCGGTAGAAGATCGTGCGATTTATGTGGTGAAAGCCGGTACCGGAAAAACAAAGGTGATGCTTTGGTCGCAGATGCACGGCGATGAATCTACCGCTACCATGGCCCTGTTCGACCTTTTTAATTTCCTGCAGCAATCCGACCAACTCGATTCCATCCGGCAGCAGATATTGCAAAATACAACTCTCTACATGGTGCCCATGCTGAACCCCGACGGGGCTGCCCGGTTTCAGCGCCGCAATGCCCTGGAAATTGACCTGAACCGGGATGCCCTGCGCCTGCAAAGCCCGGAAGCCCGCCTGCTCAAGCAGCTGCGCGACAGCTTGAACCCGGAATTCGGATTTAACCTGCACGACCAGAGCCGCTATTATACGGTAGGCGCTACTTCCAGGCCGGCTACTATTTCTTTTCTGGCGCCCGCTTTCGATTACGCCCAAACAGTAGATACTGTGCGCAGCCGGGCAATGCGCGCCATTGTAGGGATGAATGAGGCTTTGCAGCAGTTGGCACCGGGGCATGTAGCCAAATATTCAGATGAGCATGAGCCGCGCGCTTTCGGCGATAATATCCAGAAATGGGGCACCAGCGTTATCCTGATAGAATCCGGGGGGTATAAGAATGACCCGGAGAAACAATATATCCGCCAGCTTAATTTCGCCTCCATCGTATCTGCCCTGTACATGATTGCCAGGGAAGACTACACAGCCTATAAACTGAACGACTACTACCACATACCCCAGAATGAGCGTAACCTATACGACCTGGTGCTGCGGAAGGTGCATTACCAGGAAGATGGCCGCCATACGCTCCTGGATGTGGGCATTATGCGCGATGAAATAAATGCACCTGAAGCGCCGGATGGTTTTTACTACCGTGGCAGCGTGCAGGAAATAGGTGACATGAGCGTTTTTTACGGCTATGAAGAAATCAATGGCGAGGGCCTGATACTAGAGCCGGGCAAAGTATACGAGAAGCCATTTGCAAGTATAAAGGCCCTTACACATGGACGTGCCCTGCAATTGCTGGCAGACGGCTATACGACCGTGCGCGTAGAAAAGCTTCCGGCCAGCAAACAAAATCGCTCAGGATTGCCATTGAACGTCATTGGCAGGTCTGCAAAGGTTAATCATACCCTGCGCATGAGCGGCGGCGCTAACTTCGTCCTGAGAGATGCAAACGGGCAGGTGCGGTACGCCATTGTGAACGGTTCTGTTTATGATCTGAAGAACGACAACCCTGCGCTCATTCATGGCATCATACTTTAGCAGGCAAGCATCATTTTTAGTTTTCCGGCAGTACAGTTTAAAGCAGATACAGTTAAATTAATCTTCTCTTTGTCATCCTGGCAGGATCTTGTAAGCAAGTTGCAAAAGCTTATCTATACATCATTAAAGGCTTAACGCCCTGCTGCCAAGTTCTTTTCAGGATGACAAAAAGTATAAACTTGATGCTGGATCTATACTTATACTTAAAACAGCAGCGTCATACTTTCTGCCTGTAAATGCTAATGTAGCAAACGCCTTTAATAATCCTCAGAAACCACTGATTGCACTTGTTTTTTAAGATGGTTTTGTAACTTACAGGCTCATCCTTACTAACCCGACCTTTGCTGCATGGTTTTAAATTATCTGTGGGTAGCTTTTTTTCTTATTGCCTTTTGTATTGCCCTGTTCCGCCTCATTGTTTTTCATGATATTGAGATCTTTCAGAAGCTTGTTGCCAGCACATTCGACAATGCCAAGCTGGGCTTTGAAATCTCGCTCGGCCTGACGGGTGTGATGACGCTTTGGCTGGGTTTAATGAAAGTGGGAGAGCGCGGCGGCATCATTGCTGTTTTTGCCAGGCTGGTAGGTCCTTTCTTTAATCGTCTGTTCCCAGAGATACCCAAAAATCATCCGGTTTTCGGGTCTATTCTCATGAATTTTTCGGCCAACATGCTGGGCCTGGACAATGCAGCTACCCCCCTGGGCCTGAAAGCCATGAAAGAGATGCAGGAACTCAATCCTGATAAAGACACCGCTTCCAATGCGCAGATCATGTTCCTGGTGCTCAACACCTCCGGCCTCACGATTATCCCCATCAGCATCATGGTGTTCCGGGCGCAGCTGGGCGCCGCCGATCCTTCAGATATTTTTATACCTATCCTGCTGGCCACTTTTTTCTCTACCATATCGGGGCTGATAGCGGTTTCGCTTTACCAGCGCATTAACCTCTTCAACCCCGTTATCATGGCCTATCTGGGCACGCTGGTGCTGCTGATTGCCGCCCTTATTTACTATTTCAGCACCATCAGCCAGGAGCAGATAAGCACGATTTCTTCTGTTGCCAGCAATGTTATTCTTTTCGGTATCATCATCTCCTTTATCGGGCTGGCTGTGATCAGGAAGGTGAATGTGTATGAGGCTTTTATTGAAGGAGCTAAAGAAGGGTTTTCGGTAGCCATCACCATTATTCCATACCTCGTAGCCATACTTGTGGCCATTGGTGTGTTCCGGGAGTCGGGCGCCCTGGGCTTGCTGGTAGATGGTTTGGGCTACATTTTTGGCGTGCTGGGGCTGAATACGGATTTTGTACCTGCCCTGCCGGTTGCTTTTATGAAACCTCTGAGCGGCAGTGGTGCCCGCGGCATGATGGTAGAAGCCATGACCACCTATGGCGTAGATTCCTTTGTAGGACGGCTGGCATCAACCATTCAGGGCTCCACAGAAACCACTTTTTACATTCTGGCCGTTTATTTTGGCTCTGTTGGCATCCGTAATACCAGGTATGCGCTTATCTGCGGCCTGATAGCAGATCTGGCAGGTATTGTTGCTGCCATTCTGATAGCCTATCTTTTCTTCCATTGAAAGCAGCCGTTGACAAGTATAAAAACAAGAAGCCCCGCCTGATGACGGGGCTTCTTGTTTTTATACTTGTCGGAATATAGCTTAACTACTTTTTAGGCAGCTCCTTTAAAAGCACTTCCACGGCTTTCTCCAGTTGCTGGTCGCGGCCCTGCGCCACCAGGGCCGGATCGTTGGCTATTAAATAATCAGGCTCCAGCTGGTTATTCTCCAGGAACTTACCACCGGCACTGGTGCGGTAACCTATCTGCGGAATTCCGAAGACCATGGTTGGATCAATGAGCGTTTCCCACCATACAAAGCTGCCGGTACCAGCTACAGGCATGCCCACCGTTTTACCGATGCCGAGCTCTTTATAAAGCGTCGGGAAGATATGCGCGTCCGAGTAGTTGCTCTCGTTCATCACAACAATAGAAGGCCGGTTCCACTTATTGCGCGGCTCGTCGCTGAGATTCTGTCCGCGCGGAACAAACTCGGCGTATTGCTTGCTGTTCAGGAACGTTATTAGGTCGTCGTGCAGGTTGCCGCCGCCATTTGAGCGCGTATCTACCACCAGGGCTTCTTTGCCACCACTTTTACCCAGCGCCTCTTCGTACACGGTACGGTAGCTGGCATCATTCATGCCCCGCACGTGCACATACCCGATGCGGCCGCCGGACAGGCGCTCCACTTCTTTGCGGCGGTTGTCTACCCAGCGCTGGTACAGCAGTTCATTCAGTTCGCTGGTGGTAATTGGCTTAACGGTTTCATCCCACCGCTTGCCTGTCTTTTCATCGTACAGCGATACCAGCGTATACTTATCCGCCTTGCGGTTCATGATCTGATCAAAATTGGTGTTGTCGCCTATCATCAACCCATCAATTTTCTCTACTATCGTACCCGGTTTCACTTTAGAACTGGCGCGATCAAAGGGGCTCATGTTGATGACCTCTTCCACTTTTAGGCCGGGCCCGGTAAATTGTTCGTCGTAGAACAAGCCCAGCGAGGCTGTTGCATCTGCGTTGGGTTGTTTGGGGCTGTAACGGCCGCCTGTATGCGATGCATTCAGTTCGCCCAGGAGCTCGCTCAGTAAATCAGAAAAATCGTAGTTGTTGGCGATGTATGGCAAAAACTGGCTGTAATTATCCGTATAGGATTTCCAGTCAACACCATGCAAATCTGTTACATAAAATTTCTCCTTCATTTCACGCACCACATGATCATACATATAAGCGCGCTCGGCTGCGGCCTGCAGGTTCATCTCGCCATCCACTTTTATATTTTCCTGCTTGCCGCTCTCCGCATCCAGCTTTACAATGCGGCCTTCTGCCAGTATAAATAAAAACTTGCCATCCTGCGACATCACCATGTCGCCGCCGCGCGTTCCTAATTTGGTCAGCAGTTTGGTTTCATTGTCGCGCAGGTTGGTTACCCACAAATCGTAACCTTTTTCAAAGCGGCTCAGGTAAAAAAGCTTATCGCCTTTCGGAGAAACCACCGCATCCGATAAGTCAGAAGAATTTACCGTCAGGCGCACCTTTCTATCGGGCAGGTCTTCCAGCTCAATTGCCATTTCCGGCGGGGTTACTGTTTCAGGCTTTTTGTCTTTCTTGTTCTTTGATTTCGATTCCCCGGCCGCTGCTGCCAGCGCATCAGCTTCCCGCTTTTCTATGTCTTCCAGCAGCGTAAAGTCTTCTTTGTTCAGCTTAAAGCGGTCGAAGGCCTCCTGCGTGGTGAAAAGGGCGTACACATCATCCTGTCCCGAGTTGTTGCCGTTTCCTTTCAGGCCATCGCGGTTCGAGAAGTAGGTGATCATTTTGCCGCCCATCATCCATTGTGGCTGCGACTCATCATACCCGCTCAGCGTCAGGTTCATCACTTTGCCCTTGCCGCTGGCAGACACCAGCCCGACTTCATCTATCCACTGCTTCGGCGGGTTGAACTGTACCAAAAACCATTTGCCATCAGGTGACCATGTATAATACTGATCTCCGTCTGAATAAGAATAATTGTTATTGTCGGCCATGATGGTGCGCACCTGCTTTGAGGCTTTGTTCACCACTTTCAGTACCACACGATCCTGCAGATAAGCCACCTCTTTGCCGTCAGGCGAGTAAGCCGGCTGAAATTCCTCTGCGCCGGTTGCTATAACGGGCTGTTCCCTGAGCAAGGTAGCGGCATAAAAGTATGGCTCCGAGTTGCGCGCAATGCTGGTTTCATAGATATTCCAGCTGCCGTCGCGCTCTCCGGCATACAGGATTTTACGACCATCGGGGCTGAAGCTGACAGAGCGCTCCTGCTCCGGCGTGTTGGTAATGCGCTTGGTAATGCCGCCTTCTACAGAAGAAACAAACACTTCGCCACGATTCACAAATACCACTTCCTTGCCATTCGGCGACACTTCCATTTCCGTCATGCCACCAGAAACAGGAATTATCTGATCCGGGTTAGAGCGAATATCGGTGTAAAGCTCAACAGCTAATTTCTGCGGCTGTGCATCCGGCTTTAAAGTATATATTTCGCCGTTGTAGGTAAAGGTGAGCACACCGTTGCGGGAACTGCTCAGGTTGCGCACCGGGTGCTTGGTGAAATTAGTTATGGCTACACTTTCTTTCGGGTTCTGCAGGTTCATCCTGCGGATATTAAAAGTTTCGTTGGGCTGCTCGCTCAGGTAATAGACCTCCTGTTCGCCCGGGCCAAACACAGGATTACGATCTTCGCCGGCATTGGCGGTGAGTTTGGTGTGCTGCTTTGTTTTGGCATTGTAAACCCACAAATCGCGTGCTACGGAAGATACATGATGCTTGCGGAAAGCATTTTCGTAACCTTTACGGTCCTGGTACACTAGCAGGTCGCCGGACGTATTGTAGCGGGCAGCCTCGGCGGGCGTGGTAAGCACCATCGTGTTTTTGCCGCCTGTTACGGGCACACTATACAGTTCCGGAAACGTTCCGGAAGGAAACATGGCATTGGAAGCAGCATCCAGGCGGGCAGCCGTAAAAATTACTTTGCTGTTATCTGCCGAGAAGTCTGAAGGCAAATCGCTGCTGGAGTTGAAAGTCAGGCGCTTAGCCTCACCGCCCGTAGCCGGCATTACGAATACATCAAAGTTGCCATACCTATCTGAGGCAAAGGCTATTTGCTTCCCATCTTTCGACCAGACAGGCATGTATTCGTAACCTTCGTGCATGGTAAGCGGCGTAGCGGCCCCTCCTGCGGCAGGTATGCGGTACAAATCGCCTTTAAAGCTGAAGACGATCGTCTGCCCGTCAGGAGAAATAGCCGGGGTGACCAGCCATTTCGGCGTTTCGGCCTGCGCCACTAGGCTGCCTGCACAGCAGAAGGCCAGCAAGGCCCATAACTTCTTTTTCATAAAGAATAAATTGGATTAGTATAGAACCCTAAATATAATAAACAGACAAATAGGTTCAAAAACACGCAGTTACCTTATACTTCCACTAGGCCGTACCTCCTGTGTTATACCTGCAGATTTGATTTAAAAGCTTTGAAGCTCCTGTAATTCCGCTTTAACCATTGTTACCAGTTTTGCAGTCTTAAAAAGCAGAAGTCAGTTTAAAGTATAAAATCAGTTCTACCCGATCTTATACTTTAAGCTGACTTTTGTTTTATACTTCTTTAGTGGCCCGGCTATACTTGTATGCAGCAAGGCGCAGGTATGATTTACACGAACAAGTTCAGAAAATCACTCTTGCCATTTAAATACTCATAGGCAAATCCCTCCTCGGTCATTCTGCGCTTGATGACTTCTGCATTCTGGGGCTCCTTTACTTCTATACCTATAAATACAGGGCCTTTTTCTTTGTTATTTTTCTTGATGTACTGAAAATGGATGATATCATCGTCCGGATGAAGTACCAGGTTAACGAAGGTCCGTAGGGCGCCCGGGTTCTGGTTGAAAGTAACCATAAAGTAATGCTTGAGCCCCTGGTGCTGCATGGCGCGCTCCTTGATGTCCTCCATGCGCGTGATGTCGTTGTTGCTGCCGCTGATAACGCATACTACGTTTTTGCCCTTTATCTCTTCTGCATAGGATTTAAGAACAGATACCGACAGCGTGCCGGCCGGTTCCAGCACCACGCCTTCCTCGTTATACATCTTCAGGATGTCCTCGCATACCTGTCCTTCCGGAACCAATACTATATCATCGAGCAGTTCGCGGCAGATCTCAAACGTTAGCTCACCCGGGCATTTTACGGCCGCACCATCCACAAAACTGTCAATTGTGTCCAGTGCAATGCGTTTTTGCGCTTTCAGCGAGTTATACATAGACGGCGCGCCTGCAGGCTGCACGCCAATTAACTTCGTATGCGGGCTCAGCTGCTTAAATACGCTGGATACCCCCGAAGCCAGTCCGCCGCCGCCGATGGGCATGAAAAGGTAATCAATGGAGAAGTTAGCAGACTTTAGTATTTCCAGCCCTACCGTCGCCTGGCCTTCTACTACAGCCAGGTCATCGAAAGGCGGTATAAAGGTACTGCCCCGCTCATCCGAAAACGCCTTGGCTGCATTAAAGGTGTCATCGTAGGTTTTGCCGGTCAGCACTACTTCCACCATGTCCTTGCCGAACAGGTGCACTTTGTTTACTTTTTGCGCCGGTGTATTGGATGGCATAAAGATATAGCCTTTCAGGCCCAGCAACTGGCAGGCGTAAGCTACGCCCTGGGCATGGTTCCCGGCGCTGGAGCATACGATTTCCCGTCCTCCTTCCAGCCGTGGCAGCGTACACATTTTATTGTACGCACCCCTGATCTTGTAAGAGCGCACCACCTGCAGATCCTCACGCTTCAGGTATACCTGGGCGTCGTAGCGTTGCGAGAGCCAGTGGTTTTGCAGCAGCGGCGTTTTGTTGATGACGCCTTTGAGGTTCCTGGCCGCCTGCTCTACTTTCTCCAGAGAAACGACTGTACCTGAGTCGACTATATCTTTATCCATACTGTTTATTATTTTGCTACAGAGCGCAGTTTACGCACAGTAGCGCCTGTTTGCCACAATTCTGATTCGCGCAGTTCTTTCAGTTCTGCTTCCAATTCTTTTCTATACCCCGGCGTTGAGCCACGCTGAATGGTACGTTCTGCTTCTTTGCCAGAGGCCACGCTGTCGTACAGTTCTTCCAATACCGGCACGGTCGCGTCTTTAAATCTGCCTTTCCAATCCAAAGCGCCACGCTGCGCAGTTACGGAGCAGTTGGAGAACATCCAGTCCATGCCATTTTCGGCCACCAGCGGCACCAGGCTTTGGGTCAGTTCTTCCACAGTCTCGTTAAATGCTTCTGAGGGCGAATGGCCGCGCTCGCGCAATACCTGGTACTGCGCTTCGATTATGCCTGCCAGGGCGCCCATCAGCACACCACGTTCGCCTGTTAAATCGCTGTATACTTCTTTTTTAAAGTCAGTTTCGAACAGGTAACCGGAACCTACGCCTATACCCATCGCGATAGCTTTTTCATAAGCATGACCGGTAGCATCCTGGTACACGGCGAAAGAGGAGTTCAGTCCGCCACCGCTCACAAACAAACGGCGAAGGCTGGTACCGCTTCCTTTGGGAGCAACCAGAATCACGTCTACATCAGCAGGCGGCACAATGCTGGTATGCTCTTTAAAAGTAATGCCAAACCCGTGTGAAAAGTATAGTGTTTTACCAGCCGTCAGCCTTTCTTTGATAGTTGGCCACAAGGCAATCTGCCCGGCATCCGACAACAGGTTAGCGATGATAGTACCGCGCTCTGCCGCTTCCTCAATCGAAAACAATGTTTCGCCCTCTACCCAGCCATCCTGCAAAGCTCTGTCCCAGGAAGGAGAATCCTTGCGCTGGCCTACGATTACGTTAAAGCCGTTGTCGCGCATGTTAAGAGCCTGGCCGGGCCCCTGTACGCCGTAGCCAATCACCGCAATAACTTCGTCTTTCAGCATTTCCTGTGCCTTAGAAAGCGGAAATTCGTCGCGTGTGATAACTGTTTCGTCTACTCCTCCAAAATTGATAGTTGCCATTTTATTTAGCTGATTTAAGTTAATTGATTTTTAATTTTTGATAAATAAATAATAGGATGGTAAAGTATGTATGCTTTAAGTCTTTAATAATTTGCTACACTTAATTTGTCAAATTATCCCTTGTCTAAATGCCTCTTCCCATCTCGTTACATTGTGAAAACATTGTCGCGGCTGTTGAGGAATTCATTTTCAACGACCTCCTCGCCTGGTTCCGCCCGTTCAAACTCGCGCAGTTTCCGGTTAAAGCCTTCGCTGTCTTTGATGATGGCAATCCGGGCACTGCGCACAAACTCAATCAGGCCGTAAGGCTGTAGTACTTTGATCAGGTTGTCGGTTTCTTCACGGTGACCGGTTGTCTCAAATACCGTATAGTCTTTCCGGATTACCACGGCGCGCGCACCGTTCTCCCGCAGCAAACGCTCTACCAAGGCTTTTTCTGCAATCACATCTGTAGGCACTTTATACAGCGCCATCTCCTGCCAGATTACATCCTGGTTGGTATTGTAGTAAGCCTTGAGTACTTCTACCTGCTTCTCGATTTGCTTCACAAGCTTGCGAACCACTTCTTCGGATTCATGAATCACAATATTAAAACGGTGAATCCCCTCAATTTCTGATGGCGAGGTGTTCAGGCTTTCGATGTTCATTTTCCTTCTGGAGAAAATGGTGGCGATGCGGTTCAGCAGGCCCACGTGATTCTCTGTATAAACCGTAATGTTATACTCCTGCCTGTCGATTTGCTGTGGATTGCTCATACTTTATACTTCGCTTATTTCAACCTGATTTCACTTACACTGCATCCCTGCGGTACCATCGGGAAAACGTTGTTTTCCTTGGCTACCATCACCTCCAGCAGGAAAGATCCTTTGTGAGAGAGCATTTCCTGCAAAGCATCTTTCAGCATGTCTCTCTCCGTAATCTGCTTGCCCGGAATGCCGTAGCCATCTGCCACTTTTACAAAATCGGGGCTGGTGATATCCACAAATGAATAGCGCCGCTCATTGAAAAGCTCCTGCCATTGCCTTACCATACCCAGGAAGCGGTTGTTAAGAATGAGTATCTTTACATCCACTCCGCTTTGCATAATGGTTCCCAGTTCCTGCAATGTCATCTGAAAACCGCCATCGCCGATAACAGCCACCACGGTTCTGTCAGGGGCGCCATACTTGGCCCCAATGGCCGCAGGCAGGGCAAAGCCCATTGTGCCCAGGCCGCCGCTGGTGATATTGCTACGTGTTTGGTTGAGTTTGGCATAACGGCAGGCTACCATCTGGTGCTGCCCCACATCCGTCACAATGATAGCATCTCCGTTGGTGAGTTCATTCAGTTGCTGCACCACTTCTCCCATCGTCAACTCGCCGCTGGTCGGGTATAGCTCATCCCGGATAAGCTCCGCCACTTCCGTATCACGATAGGTATGGAATTTTTGCAACCACTCCGGATAATGCTTCTCTTTTATCACTTCCGTCAGCAGCGGCAGGGTTTCTTTGCAATCTCCCCAAACCGGCACGGTGGTCTGAACATTCTTATCTATTTCTGAAGGGTCGATGTCGAGGTGAATTACTTTCGCCTGCCTGGCATACTTGTCCAGCCGCCCGGTTACCCTATCGTCGAAGCGCATACCGATGGCTATCAGCACGTCACACTCATTTGTCAGCACATTGGGGCCATAGTTGCCGTGCATGCCCAGCATACCCACGTTCAGCGGGTGATCGCTGGGCAGTGCGCCCGCACCCATAATGGTCCAGGCAGCAGGAATGCCGCTTTTTTCAATAAAGGCCTTGAATTCCTGCTCGGCAGAACCCAACATAACGCCCTGGCCCCACAGCACGAAGGGCCGTTGGGCGTTATTGATGAGCTCCGCAGCCTCGCGGATGTATTCTTTCCGGACAATAGGCTTGGGACGGTAACTGCGGATATGCTGGCAAGGAACATACCCTGCAAAATCAAATTTCTGAAGCTGGGCGTTTTTGGTGATGTCCAGCAGCACCGGGCCAGGCCGGCCGCTTTTGGCAATATAGAATGCTTTGGCCAGTGCTTCAGGTAATTCGTCAGCCTCCGTTACCTGGTAGTTCCACTTGGTAACGGGTGCGGATATACTGATAACATCCGCCTCCTGAAAAGCATCGGTGCCCAGCAAATGCGCAAATACCTGCCCGGTTATACACACCAGCGGCGTACTGTCGATCATCGCATCCGCGAGGCCCGTGATAAGGTTGGTGGCACCGGGACCGCTGGTGGCAAACACCACGCCCGTCTTACCGGAAGAGCGGGCATAGCCCTGCGCGGCATGTATACCGCCCTGCTCATGCCGCACCAGCACGTGGTGCAATTGCTCCCGGTAATCATATAAAGCATCGTAAATAGGCATAATGGCACCGCCGGGGTAACCGAAGATGGTATCTACCCCCTCCTGCAGCAGCCCGAGCATAATGGCTTCACTTCCTGCTATCGTCTTTGTTGCCTCAAGCAACGCCGGCGCTTGTTTCTCTTGCGTTAGCATAAGCTTCTTCTAAATCTGTTATACATCCGTTACTTGCATTGGTCACCGATCTCCTGTACTTGAGGAGCACGCCGCCCTGCACGTTTGACTCCGGTCGTTTCCACTTGTCCCGGCGAAGGTTCAGCAAGGCATCGTCCACCTGCAGGTGTATGGTATTGGCCGCCGCATCCAGCGTGATAATATCGCCGTCTTCTACCAACGCGATGGGGCCGCCATCATACGCTTCGGGGCTGACGTGGCCAATCACAAAGCCGTGTGTGCCACCCGAGAACCGCCCGTCCGTAATCAGCGCTACTTTGTCGCCCAGCCCTGCGCCAATAATGGCAGAAGTAGGTTTCAGCATCTCGGGCATTCCCGGCCCGCCTTTCGGGCCCACGTAGCGGATAACCACCACATGGCCTGGTTTTATTTTGCCGAGGCTTATACCTTCGTTTACTTCTTCTTCTGAGTCAAACACCACAGCCGGCCCTTCAAACTTCAGCCCTTCTTTCCCGGTAATTTTGGCCACACCACCGGCAGGTGCCAGGTTGCCATACAATACTTGGATATGTCCGTCTGCTTTGATTGGATTAGAGAATGGTCTTATCAGATCCTGCTCTGCTCCCAAAGGCTTTATATGCGCCAGGTTTTCGGCAATGGTTTTGCCCGTTACGGTCAGCAAATCGCCGGTGATGAGCCCTTCCTGCAGCAGGGTTTTCATTACAGCAGGCACACCATCCAGCGCCGACAAGTCTTCCATCAGGTACTTGCCGCTCGGCTTTAAATCCGCGAGCACGGGCACCCGGTTGCTCACCTCCTGGAAATCATCAATAGAAAGTTTAACCCCTGCAGCATGCGCAATGGCCAGCAAATGTATCACAGCATTGGTAGAGCCGCCCAGCACCGTTATCAGCACCATCGCGTTCTCAAAAGCTTCCCGCACCAGTATATCGCTTGGCTTGATGTCTTTTTCCAGCAGGCGCAGCAGGTAGGCGCCGGTGCTCAGACATTCTTCTTCTTTGGCCTGGCTGACAGCCAGCGCGGAAGATGAGAAAGGAATGGACATACCCAAAGCTTCAGCGGCAGCGGCCATGGTGTTGGCTGTATACATACCGCCGCAGGCGCCTGGCCCCGGGCAGGCATTCCGGATAATGCCCCGGAAATCTTCTTCTGACAGGTGACCATTGAGCTTCTGACCAAACGCTTCGAAACAGGAGACGATATTCAGTTTCTGCCCTTTAAAATCTCCGCCTTTGATGGTCCCGCCATACACCATCAGCGATGGCCTGTTGAGCCGTGCCATCGCCATCAGCGAACCGGGCATGTTTTTATCGCAACCTACCACGCAGGCCAGGGCATCGTAGCCGTGGGCAGCCGTGATAGTCTCGATGGAATCGGCAATTATTTCGCGGGATACCAGTGAGTAGCGCATACCTGCTGTTCCGTTGGTGATGCCATCGCTTACGCCAATCGTGTTGAAGCGCAGCCCCACCATACCCAGTTTGTTCACGCCTTCTTTTACCTCATCAGCCAGCCGGTTCAGGTGCATGTTGCAGGTGTTGCCGTCGTAACCGGTAGAGCAGATGCCCACAAAAGGTTTTTTAAGGTCTTCCTCCGCTATACCAGAGCCAATCAGCATGGCTTGTGCTGCCGGCAGGCTATCGTCTTGTGTGTAGCGGCGGCTAAACTTGTTTAATGCCATCAGGATTATTTTTTAAGTATGATGAAAGTAAAAGTATAAAAGGTTGTTAGTCGCGCCGGGAAATCAAACCGGCAGGTTTAAGAAAATGCCTTTTATATAGCGGGCCGTCATGCTGAAAACCCGCCAGGATTATCACGTATTTACTTTTAATTCTTTGTATCTGCCTGCAATTTCGATCCTCCATACTTGCCGTTAAAATGCATCTTATACTTGTCTACTATTTCTAAAACCCGACATTTAAAGTATAAATACCTTATAAACAATAAGTTATACCTGAATACTATACAGTATCTAAGGATGTTGCATGATTTAAAGCCAGCTACAATGTAAATGCCTCTTTGAGCACCTGGCCGGTTACATATTGCCGCCCGGAAACAGGTGGCTGGCTTAATCTAACATAAGCCAGCAAAAACAAAAAAGCCTTTCAGCGCACCGGGCTCTGAAAGGCTTCCATACCCAAAGGTATGAACACAGCGCTTTCAGCCCGGCGGCAGCGGGAGAATAATAATGACGTAAATCAGGACCAGGAAAAAGGATGCGCACACAGTTCTAAAAATTTATGTGGATATAAAAAAAGCCATCCCTTAAGAGATGGCTGCCGGTATCCTGTACTCGTTTATACTATTAGCAAACCATCTTCACCCCTGGTGAAATAATCACAGGAATGACCAGAAGCGTGGAAATGATTGTTTGCTTTTGCATAGTTTGAAACACAAGGTAGCCATTGTTGCTGATTTGCAAAATATTTCCCGAATTTTTTTTGCTTTGCTGCTTATACCAGTTAAATAATAGTGCTTAAACCTGCTTCAATGTTGCTTTTATGCGGAAGCGTTTCGCTTCTTTCCAACACGTAGTAGGCAATAAAAGTACCTACCTGGTCGGTAGAATAGGCAAGTGTGGAGGGGCGCAGATCAAGCGTCAATATTTTTTTCTCCAGTGCAAAGTCCACGGCCTCCTTTACCAGTTCCGCCTCACGGTGCAGCCCGAAATGCTCCAGCATCATGGCTGCAGACAAAATTGTGGCTATCGGGTTAGCAATGTTCTTGCCTTTTGCCTGCGGATAAGAACCATGTATAGGCTCAAACAAAGCCGCGCTTTCGCCTATGGAGGCTGAAGGCAGCAGGCCCAGCGAACCGGCTATCACAGAGGCCTCGTCAGACAGGATATCTCCGAACATATTCTCTGTCAGAATCACATCGAACTGCTTTGGATTAAGTATGAGCTGCATGGCGGCATTGTCAACGAAAAGGTAATCCACCGTTACATCCGGATAATGAAGCGCGATTTCCTGCACTACTTCCCGCCAAAGCCGAGATGTTTCCAACACATTGGCCTTGTCTACCAGCGTCAGTTTCCGGCGCCTGTTACCGGCCGACTGAAAAGCCAGGTGGGCAATGCGTGAAATCTCGTGACGGCTGTAGGTGCAATTGTCGTAGGCGCTGTCGGCATTACGGCCTTTCTCGCCAAAGTATATGCCACCCGTCAATTCGCGAAAGAAGATCACGTCAGTGCCGGCAATATGCGCATTTTTCAAAGGAGAAAGTTCGAGCAGCGTTTCATAAGCCGTTACGGGCCTGATGTTGGCAAATAAGCCCAGCGACTTTCTTAATCTCAGCAGTCCCTGCTCCGGCCTTACGCTGGCGGCCGGGTTATTATCATACTTCGGATCACCGATGGCGCCCAGCAATATGGCATCCGCATCAAAGCAGGCTTCCAGCGTTTCTTCCGGAAGCGGATTTCCTGTGGCATCAATGGCACAGGCGCCCATCAGTTGCGCATCAAAAATAAACTGGTGCCCGAACCTTTCAGATACTGCTTCCAGCACTTTCACAGCTTCGCGGCATACTTCCGGCCCTATACCATCACCCGAAAGCAAGGCTATTCTTTTTCTTAATACTCCCATGGTCTTGTTTTCTCGTAGGCTTCAATCGCCTCTTTCTGGCTCACTAAAAAGTCAATGTCATCATACCCGTGCAGCAGGCATTCTTTTTTATACGCGTCTATGTCAAAAGCAAACGCTTCTTCCCATACAGGCACGCGCAATACCTGCCCCTGCAGGTCTACGATAAGCTGCGTCTGCGGCTCCTGTTCAACCTGAGCAAACAGCCGCTCCAGCACTTCCGCAGATACTTCTACGGGCAACAGGCCATTGTTGAGGGCGTTGCCACGAAATATATCCGCAAAAGAGCTGGAAATAACCACTCTGAAACCGGCATCATAAATAGCCCAGGCGGCGTGCTCCCGGCTGGAGCCGCAGCCGAAATTTTTCCCAACCAGTAATATCTGCCCTTTATAACGGGTATCATTCAGCACAAAATCTTCTTTTCTATTGCCGTTGCTGTCGTAGCGCCAGTCCCGGAACAGGTTTTCCCCGAAGCCCTCTCTGGAAGTTGCTTTCAGGAAACGGGCCGGTATAATCTGATCGGTATCTATATTTTCAGTCGGCAGCGGTACTGCTGTCGACTGAAGTACTTCAAACTTTTCCATTAGTTGAGATATTGGGTTATATCCACAATTTTGCCTTCTACAGCGGTGATGGCCGCTACCAGCGGGCTGGCAAGCAGGGTTCTGGCACCAGGCCCCTGGCGGCCTTCAAAGTTACGGTTTGAGGTGGAAACACAGTAAGCGCCGGCAGGAATCTTGTCCTCATTCATGGCCAGGCAAGCGCTGCAACCCGGCTCCCGCAGCTCAAAGCCTGCATCAGCCAGTATTTTGTCCAGCCCCTCGGCTTTTGCCTGCGTTTCTACCTGCTTGGATCCGGGCACCACAATGGCTTCCACATGGGGAGCTTTCTGCTTGCCTTTTACATACTCGGCTACCACACGCAGATCCTCGATGCGCGAGTTGGTGCAGCTGCCGATAAATACATAGCTTATCTCTTTGCCCAGCAGGCTTTCGCCCGGCGCAAAACCCATGTATTTGAGAGATTTCTCAAAACTGGCGGCCTCGCCGGCTGCTACATTTGTTGGTATAGCCGTGTGCAGGGCCATGCCCATACCTGGGTTGGTTCCATACGTTATCATGGGCGCAATTGCCTCTGCCTCAAACTTATATTCTGCATCAAATACAGCATCCTCATCCGAGAACAGCGTTCCCCAATAGGCAACGGCCTGCTCCCATTTCGCGCCCTCCGGCGCATAAGGACGGCCTTTCATATAGGTGAAAGTGGTAGCATCGGGCGCTATCATGCCGCCGCGTGCTCCCATTTCTATACTCATGTTGCAAACCGTCATGCGCCCTTCCATACTCAGGCTGCGGATCGCACTGCCTGCATACTCTACAAAATAACCTGTTGCGCCGCCTGTGCCCAATACTGAGATGACGTGCAGCACCAGATCTTTGGCAGATACGCCGCGTTGCAGCTGTCCGTCAATGGTGATGCGCATCTTTTTAGGTCTGCTTAGCAGCAGGCATTGCGAAGCCATAACCTGCGTTACCTGGCTGGTGCCTATCCCAAAAGCAATAGCGCCAAAAGCACCGTGCGTAGAAGTATGGCTGTCGCCGCACACAATGGTCATGCCTGGCTGCGTGATGCCCAGTTCAGGCCCTATCACGTGCACAATGCCCTGGTGCTGGTGGCCCAGCCCGAAAAGCTCCACGCCAAACTTCTGGCAGTTCTCTGTCAGTTTGCTTACCTGGGAGCGGGAAAGCGGATCCTGTATAGGCAGGTGCTGGTTTCTGGTAGGTACGTTATGATCTGCGGTCGCAACTATTTGTTCGCGCCGGTACAAAGGCAACCCACGCGCTTCCAGCTCCTCAAAAGCCTGCGGGCTGGTTACCTCGTGTATCAGGTGTTTGTCGATGTAAAATACATCAAGTCCACCGGGTATAGAACGCACCACATGCGCATCCCATATTTTATCGACTAATGTCCTGGCCATACTTAGCTCGCCGTTACTAAATTTTGTTGTTCTACCAATACATGCAGATCTTCGTCTACCACTTCTTTTTTAATATCGGCTACGTGCAGGAAGAAAGTATAAGCTTTGTCTAAAGTTGGTTTATCAAAGTCGTAGCCCAGCTTTTGCAACCTGAATGCCAGCGCTGCGCGTCCGGATCTGGCTGTGAGCACGATAGAAGAATCGTTGACACCCACATCGCGCGGATCAATGATTTCGTATGTTTCACGATGCTTGATAACGCCGTCCTGGTGAATGCCACTGGAATGCGAAAAAGCGTTGGCGCCTACAATAGCCTTGTTCGGCTGCACCGGCATGCGCATCATGTGCGACACCAGGGTGGATGTTTCAGTAAGCAGTTTGCTGTTTATACCTGTCGTCAGGTTGAGGTACGGATGCTGGCGCAGGATCATTACCACTTCCTCCAGGGCCGTATTGCCGGCACGCTCTCCTACTCCGTTTATGGTACACTCAATCTGGCGGGCACCATTAATTACACCCGAAATAGAGTTGGCCGTGGCCAGCCCCAGGTCATTGTGGCAATGTGTGGAAAGGCATACATTCTGAATGCCTTTTACATTTTCGTAAAGGTACTTTATTTTAGCGCCATACTCCTCCGGCAGGCAATAGCCTGTTGTATCAGGAATGTTCAGCACGGTAGCCCCTGCTTTCACAACGGCCTCGCATACCTGCGCCAGAAATTCATTATCGGTACGGCCGGCATCCTCGGCATAAAACTCTACGTCTTCTACAAAGCTTTTGGCCAGCTTAACGGCCTCTACGGCACGTGCCAGCACTTCGTCTTTTGTGGCGCGGAGCTTATACTTTACATGCAGCTCGGAGGTGCCGATGCCGGTATGAATTCTGGGACGGCGGGCGCTCGTAAGCGCTTCGGCAGCCGTGCGGATATCATTCTCCACAGCCCGCGAAAGCGCGCAAACCGTCGCCTCTTTTGTTTGGGCAGCAATAGCTTTAACGGCCTCAAAATCTCCCGGGCTTGATACAGGAAAACCTGCTTCTATCACGTCCACTCCCAAGTGTTCCAGTTGCCGGGCAATAACAAGCTTCTCCTGCATGTTTAATTTACAGCCGGGTACCTGCTCGCCATCGCGGAGCGTCGTATCAAATATTTGTATTTTCTGATCGGACATCTTTTATTTGGTCTTTAAAGCAGAAACATTCTTTATACCTGATCGCAAGTAGCGAACTTTACTGCTGCGCCAAAAACCAACTTTAAGCTGGCTTACTATTTCTAAAAGCTGCCTATCTTTGTGTAATCTACTGACAGCTACAACCTTATAATTAAATCCGTTACGATGCCTAACGAAGTGACAGATCCTGTTTTTCAGTTAATTAAATCGCTGACACGCTCCGAGAAGAGGCATTTCCGGTTATTTACCAACCGGCAGGGCTCTACCGACGGGCTTAAATTTCTGCAGCTTTTTGATGCCATGGACAAACAGGCACAATATGACGAAGAAAAAATTCTGGAGCAGGCGCCCCGTATTAAAAAAGAGCAGCTCGCAAACCTCAAAGCTAATTTATACAAGCAGTTGCTCTCCAGCCTGCGCCTCTACCATGCCAACCATAATCCAGATATCCAGTTGCAGGAGCAACTCGGCTATGCCCGCATTCTCTACAACAAAGGATTTTACCAGCAGAGCCTGAAAATACTGGACAAGGTAAAGGTGGCGGCACGGCAGGCAGAGCTCCCGCATATAGCACTGTTGGCTATTGATTTCGAAAAGCAGATAGAGTCGCAGTACATTACCAGGAGCCTGCGTGGCAGAGCTGAGGCGCTGTCGGCGGAGGCTATGGAACTGTCCAGGCATGTTTCGCAGGAGCATGAATTATCTAATGCTTCGCTGCGCCTGTACGGGCTCTACCTGCAAACCGGCCATGCCCGCAACCAGGAAGACTTCGCACAGATGAAAGCATTCTTCAAGGCCAACCTACCGGAAATTGATCTGAAAACGGCAACCTTTATAGAAAAAATCCATTACTACCAGGCCTATGTATGGTACCTGTATGTAATTCAGGATTTTAAGGCCTGCTACCGCTATGCCCAGAAGTGGGTAGATTTGTTCGAAGAAAATCCGAACCTCAAGCACACCCATACTACCCTGTATATCAAAGGACTGCACAATTTGCTGGCCGCGCTTTACAACCTGCAGTACTACAGCAAGTTTAAGCAGGTACTGGAGGACATGGAGCGCTTTGCCGCGGACAAGACCAGGCGCAGCAGCCCCAACATCGATCTGCTGCTTTTTATGTACCTCAACAACAACCGGATAAATGCCTACTTTATGCGGGGCGCTTTCTCGGAGGGAATTCAAATTATTCCCGAACTGCTTGAGCAGCTAACATTGCGCCAGCAGCAACTGGACCCGCACCGCATGCTGGTATTTTACTTTAAAATTGCCAGCTTATACTTTGGCAGCGGCGACAATCATTCTGCTATCAAATACCTGAACAAGATTATTCAGGCGAAAGACAGCAGCCTGCGGGAGGACATCCAGTGCTTTGCCCGCATCCTGAACCTGATAGCGCACTACGAAGCCGGCGAAGATTATGAACTGGAGTACCAGATACGGTCTGTTTACCGGTTTCTGGGCAAAATGAACGAGCAGCAACAGATGCAAATCGAGATTTTTAAGTTTCTGCGCAATGTCGGCACCATTACCCCACTTGAATTGAAAGGCGCCTTTATCACACTTAAAGAAAAGCTGATAGCCATTGCTGCCCAGCCTTTTGAAAGAAGACCCTTTTTATACCTGGATATTATTTCGTGGCTGGAAAGCAAAATTGAGCAGGTACCCGTGCAGGAAATTATGGCCCGGAAGTTTAAGCAGTTGAAGTAAGCTGATGAAGATTTTGTGAATACAGTACCAATCAGGAGGTTGAAATAGGCAAAATACAACAGGTGGATACAACAATAAATATTGTAATTATCCGGGCAGAATTAACTTAACGTATTTTGTCATCCTGCAGGAATTTTATCAGCGCACTTTATATCCGCTTAATAAGCCTTACACATACTTGTCAACGGGATTCTTTCAGAATGACATCATATGTTTATACTTCAAACTATTTTTGTACAGCTACTTATTTTAAATAACAAGCCTTACGCCTCCCAGCTCCTGCAGTCCATACACGAAGCGGTCGCCGGGCGAACCTATAAACATAAAGTTCTTGGGTATGTTCCACTTACGGGAGAGTTCCTGTATTAATTCAGGCCCGAAATGTCCCCTTATAGTTACAAAATCCACGTCTATATCGGGATAAGCTCTGTCCAGTACATCTACCTCATCCATGAGCTTATGCAGTGGCTCTTCTCCGTCGCCCAGCACGTTTACAATCTTGATACGGTTGGTATGCTCATTTTCCTCTATATAACGCATTACCTGGTTGATGTTGGCGATGTTGTCTCCCCGAGTAAAGAACACAAACTCCTGCGACTTGATTTCTGTGATCAGGCGTTTCAGGGCGTAAGAGGTAAAAGGTAGTATTCTTTCCAGCGGATCTTCTATCTGCTTTATCAGGTAAGTGAAAAGACGCAGAATACGGATGCGGTACAGCATAATAAGTACCAAAGATACAGTTGGAACGAAGTATTTAAGGAAAACCAGCAGATATTCCGGGTTGAGAATAGCATTGCCAAACAAGGCTGCCAGCACAGCGGAGATGGCCACAAACAGGGCTAAGCCTTTGGCTCGCACAGGCCGCGGCAACCGGTTACGACGCATCTTAAGTAAGATGTTGCCAAACCCGAAAAGCACCATCACCGACAGAAAAGAGATAGTATAAACGCCTGCCAGCGCTCCTAAATCACCCGCTGTGATCAGCAGAATAGAGACGCACAGCAGAAAGAAGCTGATCATAATCAGGTAGGCCGATCCCCGCTTGTTTGTGATCAGCAAAAACTGCGGCAGGCAGCGGTCCAGCGTCATACGGTGTACGAGGCCTGTAACGCCTACATACGATGTCAGAACAGCCCCGCTTAGTACCAGGGCTGCATCTACCGAGATAAGTATAGAAAGCCAGTTGCCACCGGCAATTTCGCCCAAGTAAGCGAGCAAAGCGTTTTGCTGCCCCGGCACTTCTCCCATCGGAATGATCGCCAGCACTAAAAAAGCCGTAAGCGGGTTAAAGATGGTAACTGCCAGCCACATGTTGCGCAGCGTTTTGGGAAAGACACCCGGCTCCTGCTCCTCCACAAAGTTAGCCGAGCTCTCGAAACCTGAAATTCCCAGCATAGCAGCCGCAAAACCGAAAAATAATGCCTCCCAGATACTGCCCGGCAACGGCATACTATAGTTCATTTCCAGGATGCTGAAGCCGTGGCTGAACAAATAAAAGCCACCTACCAGCACCAGCAGTGTAAGGGTGGAGATGTGCGTAATGAAGATAAACACTGCCACGATTGATGATTCGCCGATGCCCAGTATGGTGAGCCCCATAAACACTGCCAGCAGCCCCACAGTAGCATAAATAATCGGTAAGCCTTCCCACAAGTGGTGCACATAATGCATGGCCTCGTTAGCCGAGATTACAGCAGTGGCCATATACGACAACAGGGTAAGGCAGGCAGCCATTGAAGCTGTTTGCTTGCTGGTAGTATTAAGCAGCGCGTTATATGCTCCGCCATTCAGCGGGAGTGCCCCTACCACTTCGCCATAGATTTTCCGGAACAGATACAACACGCCGCCCACCATCAGAAGCGATATCCAGGCGTACTGCCCGGCATAAATAATGGCTAAAGCTGAAACATATAGACAGGAAGAGGTTATATCGTTTCCGCAGATAGCAGTGGCGGATAATTCTTTGAGTTTAGGCGCATGCGAGGTAGAAATAGCATTGTTCAGATTTTTTTCCATGGGAGTAAGTTGAAGAAAACAGCACTGCCAAAGGTGTATATGTATCCTAATGCCAAAAGTTTCAATACAATCGATATATTAAACATTAGCTTCTGGTACTTACCGAAGTATAGGTTCAAAAGGCGTGTAAGTTGAGCTGTTGCATGCCAAATCTCGTCAGGCAGGTATGAGAAACCGGCCTGAACTTTCTCATACTTGCTTCTGCCAGGTTACAGGAAATCCGCTCCAATCATAACAGATGAAATAAAAAAACCTGCTAACATCATGCTGCAGGTTTTTTGAATATTGTTAGGGATTACAAAGCCCGGTCGAGATGCACATAGCCGCCATCCACATGAATGAGCTGCCCGGTGGTATGGCTGGAGCGGGAAGAGAGCAGGAAAGCCACCGCATTGGCTATCTCATCACAGGTTGTCATCCGCTTTTCCAGTGGTATTCTGTCGGTTATTACCTTAAGCCTGCCTGCCGGATCCTCAAACGTATTTATCCAGGATGCATACTGGGGCGTCCAAGCTTCGGCTACAATTACGGCGTTTACCCTGATGCTGTGGGGCAACAATTCTACAGCCCATTCGCGCGTTAAGGCATTGCGGGCACCATTAGAAGCAGCATACCCTGATGTGCCGCCCTGCCCGGTTTCTGCTGTTTTGGAGCTGATATTCACAATGGCACCCTTTGATTGCCGGAGGGCAGGCAAAGCATAATGTGCCATCAGGTAATAATGCACCACACTGTTGTGGAGCGAAGCTACAAAGGCATCATAGCTGCCGTTTTCCAGGCTTACACCATCGTTTAAACCGGCATTGTTTACCAACCCGTCAATTCTGCCGCACTTCTGCATTACCTCCTGAATCGCTTTTTTACATGCCTCCGGATCAGTCAGTTCCGCTATAACCTGCAGGGCATCACCTCCCGCGGCCTTTACTTCAGTAACTACTTTCTGGTTATCCTGTTCATTCCGGCCCACTATTACAGGTATGGCGCCTTCGGCAGCCAGTACTTTAACGATCCCCTCGCCAATGCCCTTTGCCCCGCCTGTAACAACAATTACTTTACCTTTTAGCTCTAAGTCCATGTTATTGGTTTCTGTATCAAGACAAGTGATAGAAGCTGGCAGCATTACGGCCGAAGAGTTTCGCCTGCTCTGCCTGGCTAAAAGAAGAAAAATAGTCCGTAACAATGCCCAGCATCTCTTCGTAAGTCGCCGCCAGCAGGCACACGGGCCAGTCAGAACCATACAGGAGCCGTTCCGTCCCGAATGTATCCACCAGGGTATCCAGGTAGCGCGAAAAGTCCTCCTTTTTCCAACCTTTCCAGTTTGCCTCTGTAACCATACCCGATACTTTGCAATACACATTTTCGTATCCGGCAAAAGCCCTGATGCGCTGCTTCCAGGCATCATACCCATTGTCTTTGATGCGCGGTTTAGCCAGGTGGTCAATTACAAATGGCTGATCAGGAAAGGCAGCCACAAATGACTGTGTATACGCCAGCTGGTCCGGGAAAATAAGGATGTCGTAAGTATAGCCATACCTGGCCAGTTTCCGGATGCCATTTTTAAATTCAGGTTCAAGCATCAGCGCCTTGTTGCTGTGCCCCTGTAACACATACCGGAAACCTTTCAACTTATCAAACCGGCTGTAATACGCCAGCGTGTCTTCTATATCTGCTGCCTGCAGCTCTATCCAGCCCACGACGCCTTTGATAAAATCATGCTGCTGCGCCAGTTCCAGCAAAAATTCATTTTCGGTTTCCGGCTCGGCAGACTGCACGAGCACACACCCGTCGAAACCATTCTGCTGCAACAGCGGCTGTAAATCTTCCGGAAGAAAATCTTTCCGGATAGCTGGCATTTCTTCTGTTATCCAGTTATCCCGCACCGGATCGAACTTCCAGAAGTGTTGGTGTGCATCAATCTTCATAGGCTTTAACCGTTTGTGTGGCTGTGCCTAGCCCATCTATGCCTAATGTCACCACATCGCCTTCTTTCAGGTATACCTGCGGATGCATGCCCAGGCCTACGCCGGCCGGTGTGCCTGTCGTAATCAGATCACCGGGCAGCAGCGTCATAAACTGGCTCAGGTATGAAATTAGAAACGGTACTTTGAAGATGAGATTCGCCGTGGTGCCGTCCTGCATCATGTTATCGTTTACAGTGAGCCACAGCCGCAGATTGTTTATATCACCCAGTTCGTCGGGCGTTACCAGATAAGGGCCTACGGGTGCAAACGTGTCGTTGCTTTTTCCCTTTACCCATTGTCCGCCCCGCTCCAGTTGAAAGGCGCGTTCACTGTAGTCGTTGTGCAGCGCGTAACCGGCTACATACGCCAAAGCATCTTCTTCCGAAACATAGCTCGCCTTTTTACCGATTATCACGGCAAGCTCTACCTCCCAGTCCAGCTTCTCTGCATTTTTAGGAATGATGACGTCATCATTGGGGCCGCATAGGGCCGAGGTTGCTTTAAAAAACACGATAGGTTCCTGCGGAATGGCTGCATTAGTTTCTTTGGCATGATCGGCGTAGTTTAACCCTATGCAGATAATTTTGGACGGACGGGCAATGGCCGGGCCAAAACGAACACCGGCTGGGATCTGCGGCAGCTGTTCTTTGTGTTGCTGAACATAGCTTTTCAGCCGCTCTAAACCATTGTGTTGGAAGAACTGCTCATTATAATCTTCACCGAAAGCCGACACATCATACTGTACATCGTTATGAACCACACCGGCTTTTTCCTGCCCCGGCTCACCAAATCTGAATAGTTTCATACTTTATTTTCAGGTTTAAAAGGAATAAGGAATAATATACAGCAGGGAAACAAAGCTGCCCCTGCCGGAACTGTAAATCTTATGCTCTGATCTTTTGCTGCTTAGTTATTTAATTTGATAAAGCCGCCATCAATCGGGTAATCGCAGCCTGTAATAAAACCTGCCTCGTCGGAGCATAAAAACAAGGCCAGTGCCGCCACCTCTTCCGGTTTGGCCATGCGCCCGATAGGTTGAGTTTTCGATAGTTTTTCAAACATCTCGTCTTCCTTTCCAGGATAATTCTTTGCTATAAAACCATCTACAAATGGCGTATGCACGCGGGCCGGCGAAACACTGTTGCACCTGATATTTGAACTCAGATAATCTTTTGCAACCGATAAAGTCATAGCATGCATGGCACCTTTGCTCATAGAATAAGCAAAACGATCGGGGATGCCCACCTGAGCGGCAATGGACGATAAGTTCAGAATGGCTCCTCCCCCATTTTCTTTCATGTGCAGCACAGCGGCCTGCAGGCAATTGTAAGCGCCTTTTACATTAACCTGGTAAATCCTGTCCATGTCTTCCTCGGTGGTATGCTCCAGGCTGCCCACATGGGCTATGCCAGCGTTATTTACCAGTATGTCTACCTTCGGAACTGCATCAAACACCGCCTTAACCTCTGCCTGTTTGCTTACATCACATTTATGGACGTGCGCCATGCCGCCGGCTGCCTGTATTTCGGCAAGTGTTTCCTGTGCTGCTTCTTCGCGCAGTTCCAGCACATGCACCTCAGCGCCCTGCTTTGCAAAAACAATAGAAATAGCTTTCCCGATACCGCTCCCGCCGCCGGTAATAACAACTTTCTTTCCTGTCAGATCAAACATGTTTGTTCGTTTTAAATGATTATACCGCCAGCATCAAAGTATAAAATACACTTTGCGCCAGACATAATTTCCAGATTTGCCGCTGAAAACTTTGTAAGGTATAAAAGCTTTTCTGAAAACTTCAAGTACAACTGTAAAAGGTAAGTACAAAAGTATGACGGGCGAACTAAAGAGAAACACCTCTTTTCCAGAAGATGAAATCATCCTGCCCTAACTCCATAGCCCTGGTATCAAATTTTCCGCTGGCCATATCGATTATATAGTCCAGTATCTCTTCACCAAACGCTTCAATCGTCTTTTCGCCGCTGATGATTGTGCCGGCGTTCAGATCGATGATATCGGGTAAGCGCTGTGCCAGGTTGGTGTTGGTCGCTATTTTCACAACCGGAGAAACAGGATTTCCGGTTGGCGTACCCAAACCTGTGGTAAAGAGTTGCAGGGTGCAGCCCGAACCGGCCAGTGCTGTGGTGCTTTCCACATCGTTGCCGGGCGTGCACAGCAGGGTTAATCCACTTTTGCGTACATACTGGGCATAGCCGAGCACATCCGTTACAGGCGAGGTGCCGCCTTTTTTTGCTGCTCCCGCCGATTTTATGGCATCCGTAATCAGGCCATCGCGGATGTTTCCGGGCGAGGGGTTCATGTCGAAACCGGAACCTACAGCCTGTGCCCGTGCCGCATACTCGCGCATGAGCAGGATAAAACGATCGGCTGTCTGCTCATCCACGCACCGGTTGATAAGTTCCTGCTCTACGCCGCAAAGCTCCGGAAACTCGCTCAGCAGGACTTTACCACCTAAAGCGGCTATTAGATCGGCTGCATATCCTACTGCCGGGTTTGCCGAGATACCCGAAAAGCCATCTGAACCACCGCACTCCACTCCTACTATCAACTTGTCTAAAGTGGCTGGCTGTCTTTCGCAGCGGTTAGCTTCGGCCATACCTGCAAAAGTCTGGAAAATGGCATCCGACAGCATTTTAAATTCCGATGCTGCTTTCTGTTGCTCAAAAATCAGAAGCGGTTTCGCAAAGGCAGTATCCCGCTCTTTTATTTTCTCCTGCAGTATGTCTACCTGTGCATGCTGGCATCCCAAGCTCAGCACCGTGATACCTGCCACATTGGGGTTAACGCAATAGCCCGCCAGCAAAGCGCATAGGTTATCTGCATCTTCGCGGGTGCCGCCGCAGCCACCATCATGTACTAAAAACTTAATGCCATCCACATTAGGGAAAAGCCGCTCTTTTGAAGTATGCGCATGCACTTCTTCTATCCTGAACTCCTGCAGGTCTTTGCTCTGCCGGTACAGGCTTGCCAGCGCGCGTACCTGTGCCTCATACTTGTTGGAAGAAGCATAGCCCAATTCCTTCAGAAAAGCCTCTTTCAGGGTTTCTACGTTCCGGTTTTCGCAGAATACCAGTGGCAGCACGAGCCAGTAATTGCGGATGCCCACCTGGCCGTCCGGCCGGTGATATCCGTTGAAGGTGCGCTGCGCCCATTTGCGCACATCCGGCGCCTGCCATACATAGTTTCCCGCTTTCTGAGAAAAATCTTCTGCCGCATGCTTCAGGTTTTCGGTAGAAATAAGGCTACCTGCCGGCAGGGAATGTGTGGTTTTGCCCACCAGCACTCCATACATATATACCGCATCACCTGCGGCCAGATCAGAAAGTGTAAATTTATGTTTCGCCGCTACATTATCTTTTAGCCTGAAGTCATTCCCATTAAAGAAAATGCTTTCTCCTGCTTTCAGATCCTGCAAAGCAACCAGCAGGTTGTCATGAGGGTGGATTTGCAGAAATGTTTGTTTCCCGGTTGCTATCATTATCAATCAATGATTTTGTAATATATTCTTCCTGTAAGTAAATTCTGGCAAGACATGGCAGAAGTATAAGCAGGTTTTCAGAGTTAAAATATCCTATCCATCAGCTGCCACTTTTCTCCGGCTGCCGTTCCTGGCAATGACTGCTGGTATTGCCACATCAGCTTCTCCCACTCCTGCACCACCGAGTTTGCTGCGTCCCGTTTCGCTTTCTGTTCAAAACTAAAGGTATCATTTACTTCCATTATCATAAACAGCCGGTTTTGCCAGCGGTAAATTTCCATGAGTTCAATCCCTGCATCTCTCATGCTTGCCAATACTTCCGGCCATACTGCCTGGTGGTAAGCTTCATATTCGGCTATCAAATCCGGATCTTCTTTTAAATCAAGCACAAAACAGTATCGCTTCATCTTTATGCGCCAGGATAATTTTTACTTTTTGACAGTAGCATTCATTTAATAAACCTCAACAGCGGAAATCACCGGACTGGCTTTGGAGCTCTCAATTTTTATCCTGATTTTGTTTGTTGTAACCGGATTCTCTAACTGTAATATCCGTTTATAGCCGATGGTCTCTGCATTGGCTATGGTTTTCCATTCATCGTCCTGCCATGCTTCCACTGAGAAACTTTTTACCCGCTGGCCCAGCTTAATGTATTCCTGCAACAGCACGTATTTTACAGGCTGTACCCGGCCCAAATCAATTTCAAGGCTGCCGCTGGTTACCTCATCATCTGTAGCCCAGTAGGTGTTTTTGTCCCCATCGGTTACATTGCCGGCCGCGTAGGTTTTGTCATTGCCCCTGAAGCTGTCAGCATTTACTTTAGCGTTTTTGGTCAGATTCGTTTTAAAGGTTTCATCCAGCATTTTCCGCCATCCTTTCAGTGCCGCTACATCCTTTTCGTTGATGAGGCCACGCTTGTCGGGCGGTACGTTGAGCAACAGGGTAGAACCGCGCCCTACCGAAGTCAGGTAAATCTGAAATAACTGCGCTGGCGTTTTAACCTTATCATCTTCTTCGGGATGATAAAACCAACCTGGCCGAATGGAAACGTCTACCTCTGCCGGAATCCATTTTTTGCCGTCTTCGGAGCCTGTCGCCAGCAGATCTTCAATACCGGCTTTACCGGCATAAAGCGTATCGCTGCTGATGGTATTCCAGTTCAGTTCGCCTGCCCGGCCCTTTTCGTTGCCTACCCAGCGTATGTCAGGACCGGCATCGCTAAAGAACAGCACCTTGGGCTCCGGCTGCAGTTCCCGCACCATGTTAAGAGTCGTAGGCCAATCGTAGTAAGTAGAACGGTCTATCTGCCGGACTTCCTTTGCGCCGCCATAGTATCCGTCGCCACCGTTGGCGCCGTCAAACCACATTTCGAAGATAGGGCCATAGTTCGTAAATATCTCCTTCAGCTGATTGCGGTAATAAGTGATGTAAGAGGGCTGGCCATAATCGGATCTGTTCCTGTCCCAGGGCGAGAGATAAACGCCAAACTTGAGCCCATAACGTTTGCAGGCATCTGATACCGCCTTTACAATATCGCCATTTCCGTTTTTATAAGGACTGTTCTTGATGGAGTGTTCCGTATACTTGCTGGGCCACAGCACGAAGCCGTCGTGGTGCTTGCAGGTAAGTATAACACCTTTAAACCCGGCCTCTTTTAAGGTCGATACCCATTGATCGGCATCCAGTTGCGTTGGGTTAAAGATGGAGGGACTTTCGTCGCCATACCCCCACTCTTTGCCTGTAAAGGTATTGGTGGTGAAATGGATAAAAGCATTCGTTTCCATTTCGTGCCAGGCCAGCTGTGCCTCCGATGGTACCGGCAGCACCGGCGCCGGTGGCGGCACCGAACCTGTGGTGACAGAAGGCACATTACCTGAACAGGAAAGCAGAAAGGCACTGAGAACGGATGCAAAAACTAAGGGTTTATACTTATTCATCTGGTGTAAGCTAGGGAAAATTCATTTAAGAATCCAGGTTTATACTTGTTTGTCTTGTTCTGCAGGCAACTTTATAAGTATAAGGCTGGGAATTTATACTTACAAACAATACTAGCCGGCAGAGCTCCTCAGCTATTTGCCTGCAGGGGTAAAAGCAAAAGCAAGCGCGGGGCGGGCTTTTCCGGCAGCAGTTACAGTGGCTGGCAGGAATACTTTTACCTTGTCGCCTTCCTGCACCCACTTTACCGTTTTGCTATTCTGCAACAGCTTCATTTTACTCCCTTTTTTTGGCAGATTTCCATGCCACTCCAATGTGGCGGGAACGGATTTATTTTCAGGAAGGCAGGCAATGGCGTAGCGTGTTCCCATCGGGTTCTGCGTAAAATAAATATTGCCGTCTTTGAAATTAGCGGTGGTACGTGTGTTGTAAATGGCCTCGCCGTTTGCGTCCATCCATTTACCGATTTCTGCCAGGCGCGCGATAGCTTCATCAGGCAGAGTGCCATCCGGTTTTGGGCCAACGCCCAGTAAAAGGCTGCCGCCTTTGGCTACTACCTCTACCAGCGAGTGAATAATTTTGGCAGAAGATTTATACTGATCGTTTGGCACGTAGCCCCAGTTGTTGGCCAGCGTCATGCAACTTTCCCACGGATTATCTAACTTATTTTCGGGTATGCGCTGCTCTGGTGTCTGGTAGTTTTCATAAGGGCCATGTACCGTCCGGTCTACAATCAGCAAGCCGGGCTGCGCCTGCCGGGCCATAGCCGCAATGCGCGGTATGTCGATATCCTGGCTCCAGGCCGGTATGGCGGCGCCCCAGGCACGCACCTCCTCGTTAACCGTTTCAAGCGGCCGCACCCAGCCACCATCCAGCCAGAGTATGTCCATATCGCCATACCCATGCATCAGCTCGCTTATCTGGTTATAGGTAAACTGCTTATATTTGTCCCAGCGCCATGGATTTTTGCGGATATCGTAGTTGTTGTTGCGGTCGGGTGTGGCGTATCTGGGCCACCAGTAATATTCTGAGTGCCAGTCCGGCTTCGAGAAATAGGCCCCAATCATAAACCCTTCTTTCCGGAAGGCATCAAACACGTATTTGGCCACGTTGGCGCGTGGATTATTTGCAAAGGGCCCATTGGTAATTTTAAAGTCCGATTCTTTCGTTTCAAACATATTAAAGCCGTCGTGGTGTTTGGTGGTAAACACCAGGTAACGCATCCCGGCTCCCTTCGCTGCGCTGGCCCACTGTTCCGGGTTAAAGTTTACCGGGTTAAATTGTTTGCTCAGCCCCCAGTACCACTTTTTATAATCATTATAGGCGATGGTGCTGTCGCGGTTTATCCAGTCTTCAGAGCAAAGTTCCCACGATTCGATGATACCGGGCACAGCATACAAGCCCCAGTGTATAATCATCCCGAATTTCTGATCCCGCCATTTTTCCAACTTCTGCTTCACCAAGGGATCTGTTGGTGCCTCGTACCCGGTAGACTGCGGGTGAACATTTTGCTGTGCCTGCGCCGGCAAAAGGAAACACATGCCCAACAGCGCAGCAAGGCCAGTCTTATAATATCGGTTTATCATAACAATATTTAATTGCAGGTACTATCTAAGGCTTGAACTAGGCTTTATTCCACCAAGCTACACTTTGTATGTCAGCCTGGCCAGCTATGTTCCTATAGAAAGCCAAACTGCTAAAATAGGAAAGTATAAGGACTTAAGTAAATGAACACGGACAAGAGATTGCAGGCAGGCAGTTTTTATTACTCGTTGATGCCTAACACTACAATTTTACTTTGAAGAAAGTTTGTTTTTGACGGATAAGCAGTGGGTTGCTTCCCTACCTGCTCCTGATGTAATCCGGCTACATTTATGTTGCAAGCAGGGGTTTAATTTAAAAGGCTGTAGTTTGCGTGAAGCCCGGAAATGTTCGTGCAGCCGGTTGATTTGTAGATGGCCCGTTATAACGATAAAGCCAGTGCCGGAAGTAACTTTCTGAAGGTCCTATCCCCACCATTCGCGGACAAAGCGCTCTCCGTTCTCGTATAACACCTTCCTAAGCACCTGTTTTACAGAAATTTCTCCACCTGCAGGCAACAGTTCGGGTGCATTAGCATGGGCATCAAGATAAGCTTTTTCTGCCGGGGGCAGGTATAGTTGCAGTTTCTGCTCAAACTCGGGCAGAGATTCAGCAGTGTCGACAGCTTCCAGCGAGTCAATCAGGCCATCATAGTCAGAACCCAGGCAAACATATTCCCAGCCATCTTTCCCATGCCGCTCATCTTCGGGCATCCTGTTTATCACAGCCACCACATGCAACATATTCAGGCAGAAAAGATAAAGTTCACGTTTGCGCCTGTCGGAAAAAAGACGCGACTGTTCTTCCGCAGGCTCTTCATCAGCGGGATCTACGGGAGGCAAGTTTTTATCCAGTTCAGGGAAAAGCTGAGCAAAATCTTTCCGCGACATGTAATCATAATCAGGTTGTAAATTTTTCCACATGTTTTCATACCCGAGAATTCTCGCATCCAGGCTGATGCCAATCAGGCCCCTGCTGCGTGCAATCTCTTCTATATCGTCATCGCACAAACCAACTGTGGCAGGATTGAAGGTCAGCTTTTTCCGGATAGTAGTGTGTGGTAAATCTGCGGCTTTTATGCGTGAGAGGCTTATGCGCACACTATGTTTATTTTCTCCCTCAATCCCATAAGTATTAATTAAATGCTTTAAGTCGATGCTGTTGTAACCTGTTACTCCCATATGTGTGGCAATAATGGGCCACCACGGCTCTCCATTGCTCTCTTTTGGTGGCTTAAAGCCATCCGGGCGACTGTTCAGCAAGAGCCTGCGGTAAGCATAAAAATTGCGGCGCCCCAACAGGCTCATGTGCTTGATATCAATTAAAATAGGGTATGCATTTTCCTTTGTATCTACGCAGGCCCGCACCACCTGCCTGCCCAGGCTAGTCAGGCCTTTTACCTGAGGCCTTGCCTCAGGCAGGTTATTAACCATTTTAAAAGCATAGGCATGGCTGCATAGTGGTTGCTCCGGTATATGAGACAGGTGGGTTAGAGTGAGATAAAGAAAATCAACGAAGGGATCAGTACGATAATCCATGACTATTGCGACAGGGTCAGATGCACCGGCCGGTTTATTAATGAATTTAGCGGAGAGATTGTGCCCGCCTTCTATGGCCAGAATAAGGTTTAATTTCCCCTGCTGCAGTTGGAGATCATCTCCTTTTTTACGGGAGAGCAGGTTGATGCAGTGCCGTAAATTATTTTGCCGGGCGACCCATTGATAAAAATCAAGCTCATTATTAAAAAGTTTCAGGTAACTTCCCAAACCATTCCGGATAAACTCGAAAAGCTTATTATCAAGCGGGGCAATTACATCGTTTCCATTACACTCCCATTCCAGAAGTTTTAATATGCCTTTTTTTGTGGCGAAAATATACTCAATGGCCACTATGTTGGCTACTCCTAACCTGATGCCTCCTGAAACAGCCTGCGTTATACATGCCTGACTATTAAGGATACGTCCAATCCTGTTATTTATCACCCCTCCAAGTGGCGGTAACAGAATGCGCTCGGTGCAATCCCTGTTCTGCCGTTCCTGGTCATCAAATTCAGTAAGCATTCTTTTACCAAGCGGATGAAAGTGGAAGTCGAAGTAAGCGGCCATCTGTGTCGGGATTAAATTTAAAACAAACAGCTGCCTCCGCTTTATGAGCCACAAAAGGAACTATGCAGGCAGCTTTTCCGGTGCGTCCATTTTATCTAACAGGGCCTGGTAGCGCGGATCAGCTCTGAGTGTGTCAGGAACCCAATGCTCATACTTCAGTGAAAGCAACATCGGGTCGTGTTCCCGATATCCTTTTTCCAGATATTTAAAGGCTTCATCCAGATTTTCATTGACCCAGCTGGCAGCGATTCCTATTACTGTACATACAATGTATTCCTTCAGGGATCGGGCTTTCAGATCCTCTAACAATAGCCTGCCTTTCTCATAATTCCCCATTTTGCAATAGGCCATAATGAGGCCGCCGTGCGAGAAATTATGCTTGTTCGACAGCTTCATGAGCTGTTCAAATATCTGCACCGCTTCATCGTATTGTTTCAGAAACAGGTAGGAGTAACCCTCATACAAGCGGCACAGGAAGGAGCTGGCATCCAGTTCCAGGCCGGCTTTACAAGTAGCAAGGGCTTCTTCGAACTTACCGGCTGTATGCAGGATCTGGGCATAAATACCATAAGAAATGGCGCTGAGGGGTTCGAGTTTAATAGCAATGCGCCCATGTTCTTCTGCCCTGGCAAAATCGCCTTTCATCCAGGTCAGATAATTTAAGCCATACCACAAATGTGCCTGTGCATAGCGCGGATTCAATTCTATTGATTTCAGGAAGTTCTTTTCTGCCTCTTTTTTATTCCATTCATAACAATAGTAGGTGCCCAGGGAGCAATAAGGCTCACAAAGCGAGGGATCTAGTTTTAAAGCCTGCTCTGCTGATTCTTTTGCTTTATACATGACCTGCTTTGGCGGTAACAGGCCATAAAGACCAGCCATCAGGTTGGCATCTGCGTAACCTGTATGTGCCAGCGCGAAGCCGGGGTCTAACTTTATTGCCTGCTGCAGGTATTTGATTCCGGTAATAATGGAAGCGCCCCGCCTGTTTACATAAAACCGGCCTTTCAGGTATAATTCATAGGCTTCGGTATTTTTCGTTGTGGGTTTTTTTATTCTGTTCCGGCTTTTCTCCATCAGGGTCACTTTCATCTTTTCTGTAATAGCATTCGCTATTTCATCCTGTATGGCAAAGATGTCATCCATACTTCTGTCATACTTCTCGGACCATAAATGAAAACCATCTTCAACCTTGATCAGCTGAATCGTAATCCGCAGCCGGTTGCCTTGTTTGCGCACGCTGCCCTCCAGCACAGTGCTGACACCCAGTTTCTCCCCGACTTCGCGCAGGTCTATATTCCTGCCACTAAACTGAAAAGATGAAGTACGGCCCGCAACTTTCAGATCTTTCAGATTAGAAAGTGAATTGATAATTTCTTCTGCTACGCCGTCACCAAAATATTGCTGCTCGGGGTCGTTACTCATATTCACGAGTGGCAGCACCGCTATACTTTTCGGAGGAAGCTTTGAAAATGTCCTTAAACCCTGTCTGTTTCTTCCTTCTGCTTCTTCTGTTTTTCCTTTTAAGGAATATGGAGCGGGCTTTACCAATCCCTCATGATCGAGTGCAAATACTTCTACCCTGCGTGCTATATTTTTTAAATGATACCTGCCTACAGAATAGGTCTTAAATTCAGGGTGGTTGACAATTTCTTCCTGTACCCTGTCCGACAGCAGCACACTGCCGGGCACACCCAACGATTCGATGCGGGAGGCGATATTAACCCCATCACCAAATAATTGCTCATCATCAAAAATAACATCGCCCATGTGCAGTCCTATCCGAACCGGAACTTTAGGTTCCTGCCGGAAAGCCTGCTGCATGGCTAACGCACATTCTACAGCTTCAACAGCGCTTTGAAAAATGCTCAGCGTGCCGTCGCCATAGTACTGAACAATGTGTCCGTTGCAGTGCTTGTGCTGGTCCTGTAAGACTTGGCGGTGGCGGTTTTTAAGCGTTATTGCTTGCTGCTCATTATGCTGCATAAGGGCACTATACCCTTCTATATCTGTGAACATGATGGCCGCAAGTTGGCGATGCTGACTCATAACATTTTTAGTAGAACTTATGCATACACAAATTACTTCAGGTATAAGAACAGGCGGAACCGGCTCCTTGCTTAAGGATTGCCACACTAACACTGAACTGAGGACGCGGTAAGGGCGGATTTGCGTCGGGATTGTATGTTTTGGATAATGCTTATTGTTATAAACGCATACTTTATACTTACGATAATGATGTAAAAAGAATAACGGCCATAAACGACTTATTACATAATATTGCTTTCCACAGGCAAAACACAGTGCAAAATTCAAGTATAAACCCGTATTCCTGAAACAATCTTCTATTTACGTGCCCTGAATAGCGCACCAATATGGTTATTTACTGCACCATTTAAATTTTTAAAGCTTCAGCTAATGTTTTATGATTAAGCGGCCTGGCTGTAAAAAAGGTTCTATACATAACATTAACTTCTATAGCTCAGCTAATAAAAAATAATAATAAACTTGACAATTGTTTGGAAATTCTTATTTTATAGCTTATTTTTCATTGTTTAATCTACCCCTCCTTACTTGTGTGCTAACCGGCTGATAAAGCCATTATAGTTTTAAATAAAGATCTGAATAACAGCAACTTTAATCGCAAAAGATCATGCTTAATGACGATATCCTGGAAAATGCACACATTTATGTGGAACATCAGTTGCCGGTGGCCGGCTTTGATTTACAACATACCAGAACGCTGGTTTCTGTGGCAGAAGTAATCGGCAGGCACTGTGAGTTGAATGATGACGATATGAAATTGCTGCTGCTGACAGCCTGGCTCCGCGATCTTTACTTCTCCGAATCCGGTGAATTGCTGGATGACAGTAAGCTTCAGTCTGTAAATGAATTTTTGGATAGCAGTGGCTTAACCAAACCGGAAATACTAAAAATACGCCAGAGTATAGCCGCTACCCGCTATCCGCAGCAACCGCAGGATACATTGGAGGAAGCGCTCTGTGATGCAGTGTCGAGTTTCCTGGCCTCTGATGATTACCTGCAGCAGGCAGAGCGGCGGGCTAAAACCACTCCCGACAGTAAAAGCGACCAATACGAATGGATGGACAGGCACAAACTGCTGCTGAAAAAGCATTATTATTTTACCAAGTATGCCAAGCGTGCTTTTTCTGCCGGCAAAGAAGCTAACCTGAGCCTGCTAAAGAAAAAGCGCAAAGACCTAAGCAAGGACAACGCCGAGGTGGAAGCGCTTTGGGAGGAAAACAAGAACCTGAAGAAGGATCTGAAAAAAGAAAAGGAACAGAAAGTAAGCAAAGGAATTGAGACCATGTTCCGGACCACCATGGCCAGCCACCTGCAGCTAAGCGTTATAGCCGATAACAAAGCGAATATGCTAATTTCCGTAAACGCTATTATCGCGTCTATCATGATTTCCTCATTTTTCAGCAAATTCCAGGATGTGCCGCACCTGATTGTGCCCTCTATCCTGCTGACAGTGGTATGTGTTGTCACGATTATTTTTGCCCTGCAGTCTACGCGTCCCAACATCAAGAACACACTGGTTCCGGAAGGCAAAATAGATTTGCTCTTTTTCGGGGACTTTGTGCAGCTAAATGCAGATACCTACCGCGATGGCATCAGAAATATTATGCGTGACCACAACCTGCTATACAACAGTATGGCCGATAATATTTACGTTCAAGGCAAGGTACTGTCGCGTAAGTACCGGCTCCTCAAACTATCTTATACAATCTTTGCGGTTGGCTTCGGTATCGTTTTGATCAGCTATATTGTAGCATGGCTGTTTTTCAGCAATTAGCCTGCCAAGCGCTGTATTATTGATTATTCCCTTCTCAGGGCAGCGAGCAGAAAGTATCGGCAGTAGCACAACTCTTATGCTGAATTAAGAAACCTGTAGCTTAATTCAGCGCGTCCGGCTTAACATTTATAATAAATACAAGCGAAGCTGTTGTACTTATTAAACATAAGCACAACAGCTTCTTTTATTATGTATCATATAGTAAGTAGAGGCGCAGGCGAAACAACCGTTACCGGCAGTTGAATTCTGAACTCTGCAAATTCCCCTTCCACTGATTCTACCAGTAACTCGCCGCCATGGCCTTTGGTAATGATGTCGTAACTAAGGGAAAGCCCCAGACCGGTGCCGTCGCCCGAAGGCTTGGTGGTAAAAAACGGCTGAAATATCTTGTTTCTTAACTTCTCCGGAATACCCATTCCATTATCCCGTACCTTTATTTCCACGTGCCCATTAACCCTGGACGTGCTTACTTCTACCTTTGGTTCATAGCTGTTCCCCTGCAGTTTCTGTTTCTGCAATACTGAATAAAAGGCATTGCTAAACAGGTTGAGCAACACACGCCCCAACTCCTGCGGCACCACAGCTACTTTGTCCAGGTTTTTATCATAATTTGTCTGCAGGCCGGCCCGAAATGCTTTATCTTTTGCTCGCAAGCCATGATAAGACAGTTGCAGGTATTCGTCGGCCAAAGCATTGATGTCGGTCAGTTCCTTCTGCCCGCTGCTGGATCGGGAATGCTGCAGCATGCCTTTTACAATGTTATCCGCCCGCTGGCCATGCGCCCTTATTTTCTCCAGGTTCTCCTTTAGCACCTCCATAACAGATTTTGCTTCATTTATCTCACCTGCCGAAAGCTCCTGCTGGGTTTCATCCACCAGTTCTTTGCTGACTTCAGCAAAGTTGTTGATAAAATTCAGCGGATTCTGAATTTCATGCGCAATACCGGCCGTCAGTTCTCCCAGAGAAGCCAGTTTTTCCTGCTGCACAAGCCGCGCCTGCGTTTGCTTGAGTTCCTTGTAGGCCCTTGCAATTTCGCGGGCCTGCGCCAGTTCCCGTTCCCTTGCGCGGTATCTTTCGATTTTTATCAGGCGCTGGCGCTGCCAGCGGTTAAATGTTACCACCACGGCTACAACTATCAGCAAATAGATGATATAAGCCCACCAGGTATTCCACCAAGGCGGGTCAACACGAACGGCTAATACTTTTTCTGACCAGACACCGTCACTACTGGAAGCCTTCACGCGAAAAGTATAATTCCCGGGCGGCACGTTATAGTAAGAGGCAGCACGCTCTTCACTGGCTACCCGCCAGTCATGATCATAATCTTCCAGTTTATACAGATATTTATTCTGCTCCGGATTTATAAAATGGATGCCGGTAAAATCAATGGCGAACACATTTTCGTTAGGGCCGAGCTTTATTGCTTTTGTTTCGTTTAGCGGCGCTTTCAGTGGACTGTTTTTTCCGGGCAGTACCGGTTCATCAAAAATGCGCAATCCGGTAAACGTAATAAGCGGCGGGTGCCTGTTTGGATGCCATGTTTGCGGAAAGAAAGCATAATACCCGGAAGTACTGCCGAAATAAAGCTTTCCGTCGCGGCCCTTATAGGCTCCTAGAAAAGTAAGCGCCTCCGGTGAGACGCCGTAAGGTGTACCAAGCAAGATCATATTATCCCGCTTGCTGTTAAGCTTCAGAAGCCCCTGCCGGGTGCCAAACCAAAGGTTCTGCTGGTTATCTTCCACAATGCTTCTGATGTTGACAGCTTCTTTATTCTGATTTAACTTAAAAGGTATAAAAGCATCCGCAGCCTTGTTGTAGTAAAAAATACCGGAAGATTCGGTTGCCACCCATATCCTGCTTTTAGAATCCTTAAAGATCTTAGAGATGTTGCTGCCGAGCAGGTATTTTCTGGATTTGCCGCTTTTGATGTTATACAGATTAATGCCTCCTGCATACCTGGTTCCTAACCATAAATAACCTTCCGGACCTTCCATGACAGAGGTTATCATGTTATGGCTAATGCTCCCGGCATCGTTGGGATTGCTTTGATGATGTATGAAAGTACCTTTGGCACGATTCATTTTATCCAGGCCAAAGCCGGTGGCTATCCAGAAATTATCATGCGCATCCTCCAGCATAGAAAAAATGGGGCCTGCACTTAAACTGGAAGGGTTCTTTTCATCATGCGTGTATCGGGTAAACGCCTCTGTTTTGGCGTTAAACTTATTAAGGTCGCCACTGGCATTACCCAACCAAAAGGCGCCATGGCGATCTTTATAAATACTGTAAACAGTGTCGCTGCTGATGCTGCTCGGATCAGCCGGATCATGGGAAAACTGTTTTATACTTCCACTCTTAAGATCTTTTTTCAATAAGCCTTCCGAGGTGCCTATCAGCATAAAACCGGCAGGGTCTTCGTAGAAGCTATACACATCCGTGTTGGTTGTATAATGCGGAATGCGGTGGCGGTGCGGGTCCAGGCGGAACAAATTCCCGTTAGCCGTGCCAAACCATAAACTTCCTTCCAGGGTGCTATAGGCTGCCCATATATTATTATCATCCAAGCCTGTAGCAGCAGCCGTACTTTTCTGGTATTGCTTTACTTTGCCGGTTGCAGGGTCATAGCGGTTTAATCCACTGTCGTATGTGCCAATCCAAATGGCGCCGGCATGATCTTCATGAATAATGTTAACTCCATCGTTTTGTTTCTCCTTGTCCACATAAGGCCGGCTGAGCTTTTCAGAATGCTGTGCATCATAAGGCAGTCGCTTGAAAACGCCTTTCTTCCGGTCCATCTGATGCAGCCCATCCCCGAAAGTACCTACCCAAAAGGTACCGCGGCTGTCTTCATAAATAGCCCTTACCCAGTTCGAGAACAAAGTATGCGGGTTATCCGGATCATGCATAAAGCGCTCGAAGGTGCCGGTTTTGGGGTTAAAGCGATTCAGCCCGCCTTCAGATGGTTTTGATTCCCAGGGGCTGCCGGTGCCTACCCAGATTGTTCCTTGCCGGTCCTGGTAGATAGCTCTTATTTTGTTATCACTTATACTTGCCGGATCAGTGTCCTTATGCCGGAAGTGTGTAAAAGTCCCTGTTTCCGGATGAAATAAGTTGAGGCCTTTGTGCGTACCAATCCAGATATTCCCTTCACGGTCCTCCAGCAACGCTGTTACCACATCGTCACTCAGGCTTCCGGGATCCCTGGGGTTGTGCCGGTAATGTATAAATTTTCCTGATTTTGGATCGAACCTGTCTAATCCCATTGACCAGACACCAATCCAAATAAAGCCCTTGTGATCAGCCATAACACACTCCAGGCGATTATCTGCCAGGGAATTGCTGTCGTATCGGTTATTGGTATATGCAACCTGCTGGTAGCCGTCGTAGCGGTACAGGCCGGTGTGGGTGGCAAGCCACAGAAAACCGTCCTTGTCCTGTGTGATACCGGCAATGAGTCCGAGCCCGTTATCCTGAACCAGAGGAACTTTAACGAAAGTTTGATCCTGTGCCTGGAGGCTTGTAACAGCCCCTATCCATACACACAAGAATCCAAAAACGCAGCTGGCTAAGTAATTCTGCATAACCTTTCGATTTAGTGGTGATCTTTATACTTTACCTGATGAGGGTTACTTCATAAAGTTAATTTGCTGTTAAATCCTGCCCAGGCTGGTGCCTGCACGGGCAATGGTTTCTGCTGGGGATGCCCATGCAGGTTTATTCCGTCACTTCGTATACTATTATGGGCGCAGTTTTATTTTTCAGTTTAACCTCGCCTATTTCGGCGCAACAGAACGATTCTTTGATCTGCTCATAGGCTTTGTGCGTTACAACAATTTGCCCGGGCTGGGCAATTGATTGCAGCCGTTGCGCTACGTTAACCGTGTCGCCAATTACAGTATAATCTAACCTGCGGAGCGAGGCCGAACCTATGTTTCCGGAAATTACTTCGCCGGAATTTATACCAATAGAAACCTCCGGCCTGAAAACTGAATTATCCGGCAGTGTTTCCTCAAAGGCTTTAAGCCGCTTCCGGATGGCCAGCGCTGCTTCAACACATCGGTCCAGGTGGTATTTATCCCGGAATACGGCCATCACGGCATCACCTAAAAATTTATCGACGCGCCCCTTCTGTTCAATAATTTCGTGTACCATCAGATCAAAAATCTTGTTCAGCAGGTTTACAACCGTATTGGCCGAAACATGCTCTGCAATGGCTGTAAAGCAGCAAATATCGACAAACATAATGCTGGCTTCCACTGCCTCGTTTACCAGCAGGCTGTTTTCAAATTCCTGATGTGTCATAAAATTCAGCACCGACTCATCCACATACATTTTCAGAATATTGTTTTCCTTAATGGCCTGCAGGGTTTTGCGCAGTTGCACCACATGTTCAATCGTTTTGGCAACAGTAAGATCCAAGTCATCAAAATCGATTGGTTTGCATACAAAGTCAAAAGCACCGCGGTTCATAGCCGTCCTGATATTTACCATATCGCCATAAGCCGACACAATTACTGTTTTAATGATGGGGCTGGCTTCCGGGAGTTTGCTTAGCAGGGTCAGCCCGTCCATTTCGGGCATGTTGATGTCACTTAAAACAACATCCACATCCGGGTGCTCTTTCAGTTTTGCCAATGCTTCTACTCCGTTCCGGGCAAAAACAAATTCATACACGTTTTCGCGTATTTTTTTCCGGAATTTCTGTTTGATGAGGAGTTCCATGTCTACCTCATCGTCTACCACAAGTATCTTTGCCATCAATAAGCAAGCGTTTTAAGTTTTTCTTTCAGGAGATTAAAGTCTAAAGGCTTGGTTAAAAAATCGTTTGCACCAAATTGCATGGCCTGCCTGTAATTTTCCTGATCATTGTAGGCCGTAATCATCATTATAAGTGGCGGCGGTGTGCCATACTTTTTTCGCAGCAGGCGGAGCAACTCCAGGCCGCTCATACCAGGCATGTTAATGTCCGATAAAATCAATACTACTTCAAAGGGATGCTGTTCTACATAGGTGTATGCTTCTTCGCCGGAGAGCGCAAACACAAATTCTACTGCCTTGTCACGAATTTCCCTGCGGAAGCGCTGCTCAAAAAGCGGCTGTACGTCGGTTTCGTCATCAACTACAAGTATCTTCATGCTATGCCGATTTAGTGATTTGTCTTGTACCCTGGTACAGGAATAATAAACCCAACATGCTCATATATAAGCTACTGTATTATCTTGATCAAAATGCAGCGGAATAATTGGCTGCAGCCGGTGAAAGTCTGATTAACGAAAACCTGGCTTCAACTAAATTTTCAGGCTGCTTCATGTTTATGAATAATATTGCTGCAAGTATGGTATGCCACCTGTATCATCTTTAATGCCGCAGGTAGCAGGAGAAACGGCAAAAAGAAAGCCACAGCTCTACCTGGAAATTGGATCAGAGAAAACAGGCTGTTAAGGTGCACCCTGCCCTGCCTGCTAACCAGCAGCAAAACGAAGTTGCTATGCCCTCTTAAGTGGGCAGCTTTCGTTTACAAGGAAAAATATCCTTAAAATAATTAAACTATTTTACGAAGAAAATTTAATTAAATCAAATACATACTCCCAAATTTTTTGGATCAAAATATCTCTGTTTTATTTGCCATGGTAGCTTATGCACTTATAGATTTGCTACATCGTTGCCGGAACAGAGATGTCACTACAGTGTTTTGCCCGGCATTATAATTTCAGGCATGCTGTACATCATAATAATCTTTTGTTTTGCTGCTATCTATACTTGTGGCTTTGTATGCCTCTGGTGAAAATATATAACAAATACAGCGGAATGTATAAAGCTTAACTGCTGTTTCTTTCGTACTTTTGTGAAGTAATACTATTGTACCTGCTATTTTTCCATGAAGCTGTTCCGTCAGATTATAGTGCTAACGCTTGCCTTGCTGCTGCTTGTCTCCTCGACAGGCCTCTCGGTAGGTATGCATATGTGCGGCGGCGAAATCCAGGATCTCAGCTTTTTCGGAAGGGCGGAGAGCTGCGGTATGGAGCAAAAGCAGGATGTGCTCCCTCCCTGCCACCAGCCAAAAAAGAAGCAGGTAGAAAGTAAGGGCTGCTGCGAAAATCACCAGCTGGTTGTACAGCGTCTGGATGCAGGGGCTGACACTAAAATTGCCATTCATAAAACACCGGATGTAAAATTCCTTGCCGCTTTTAAAGCGGTCGTTCTTCAGCTGTTCGCTCCAGAAACGGCTACGACACCTGCTTACGCTCTTTATACTTCTCCCCCGCTGGCCCGCGATATTCCGGTGCTGGTGCAAGCCTTTCTTATATAACCTTACAGACCTAAGTGCCGCTGTGGTACGCGCATGACTGTGGCTATACTTGCCGGCAGTTGGCGTTTGCCATAGTCTATACTTCCCGGCAGGCACTTTCCCCTTTGCTACATTTTCTGTAGCCCGTCCTGTTTCCTGTAAAGGTTAAATTCTTATTTTCATGATTGAGAAGCTGATTTCTTTTTCGCTGCGCAACCGCGCCCTCGTGCTGCTTGTTGCTGCCGTACTGTTTGGCTGGGGTGTTTATTCGGTGCAAACCAACAAGGTAGATGCCATCCCGGATCTGTCGGAGAACCAAGTCATCGTTTTTACCGAGTGGATGGGCCGCAGCCCCCAAATTATCGAAGACCAGATTACCTATCCGTTGGTAACCAACCTGCAGGGCCTGCCCCAGGTAAAGTATGTGCGGGGCACCTCTATGTTCGGCATGAGTTTTATCTATGTTATTTTTGAAGATGATACGGATGTTTACTGGGCGCGCGAGCGTGTACTGGAGCGCTTAAGTTCTGCCGGTAATATGTTGCCGGAGGGTGTAACCCCTACCCTTGGTCCCGATGGCACAGGCGTGGGCCACATCCTGTGGTATACTTTGGATGCACCAGACATGGACCTGGGCGAGCAGCGGGCCGTGCAGGACTGGTACGTAAAATTTGCGCTCCAGAATGTACCGGGCGTAAGCGAGGTGGCTTCGTTCGGCGGTTTCCAGAAACAATACCAGGTTACACTAGACCCCAATAAGCTGACGTACTACAACCTCACCGTGCCGCAGGTCATCCAGTCTGTCCGGGCCAACAACAACGAGGCGGGTGGGCGCAAGTTCGAGCTTTCCGATATCGGCTACATCATCAAAACTACCGGCTACCTCAAATCAGCTGAGGAGATCGAAAACATTGCCGTGGCCACCAACAATACCATTCCTGTCAGAATAAGAGATATCGCCACCGTGCAGATGACCGGCGAGAGCCGCCTGGGCATATTTGATTTAAATGGCGAAGGCGAAGCTGTGGGTGGTATTGTGGTGATGCGCTACGGCGAAAACGCTGATGAAGTAATCAGCCAGGTAAAAGCCAAAATGGCTGAAGTGGCCAAAGGCCTGCCTGAAGGCGTGAAATTTAACATCGTGTACGACCGCAGCGGGCTCATCAAAGAATCCATTGATTCCATCAAACACACGCTTATAGAAGAGATGATTGCCGCGGCTGTTATTGTGTTCCTGTTCCTGTTCCACTGGCGCAGCGCTTTGGTCATACTTATCCAGCTGCCTCTTTCCATTGCCATCGGTTTTATTCTGCTCAATGCATTTGACATCACATCCAACATCATGTCGCTGACGGGCATCGCCTTATCTATCGGTGTAATCGTGGACGACGCCATCGTGATGGTCGAGAATTCCTACCGTCATCTGGCAGAGGCGGGTAAGGAGAATATTAATGAGTGAGTGAATGAATGAATGATTGAGTGAATTTTAAAGAATAAGTAAATGAGCGATTTGAATAAAACACCCAAAGAGCAGTTCGTTGAGCAGTTCCGTCAGCGCACTAAAAAACTGGCACTGGATGTTATCCGGTTTAGCCAGAGTTTACCTAAAACGGAAGAAGCTGTAATAATGAAGCGACAGCTACTCAGATCTGCTACTTCTGTTGCCGCAAATTACAGAGCCACCTGCCGGGCAAGATCTTCGGCCGAGTTCCACTCAAAAATCAGTATCGTGATTGAAGAAGCAGATGAAACGCTGTTCTGGCTGGAACTGCTGGAAGAATCCGGAACAACAAGCAAAGTGGCTGTTTCAGAGCTGATGAGAGAAGCAACAGAAATCCTGTCCGTCATGGCTAAAGCCAGAAAAAATACAAACAGATAAAATTCACTCATTCACGCAATCGCTCATTCAAAATTAGACTGCAATGCAACTAACCAAGCAGCAAAGAATAGAAATCATCGAAAAAGCCAGCAAGCAGGTAGGCCCGAGCGTGTTCTGGAGCACGATTATCGTGATCACCTCGTTCCTGCCGGTATTCCTGCTCACAGGTCAGGAAGGCAAGCTGTTCAGTCCGCTGGCCTGGACGAAGACGTTTATACTTATCGTGGATGCTGTGGTGGCAATAACACTGACACCGGTGCTCATTTCCTTCTTTCTGAAGGGTAAGTATAAAAACGAGCAGGCCAACCCCATTAACCGCGGCATGGAGCGTGTGTATGGGCCGGTGCTGCGGTGGTGCCTGAACTGGCGCAAAACGACCATTGGCCTTAACATCCTGGCCTTGCTGGTAGCCGTCCCGATGCTGTTTAGCCTCGGAACTGAATTCATGCCGCCGCTCAACGAAGGCTCCATCCTGTTTATGCCCGTTACCCTGCCCGATGTGTCCAACGCCGAAATAAAGCGCATTCTGCAGGTGCAGGATAAAATCATCAAATCTACGCCGGAGGTTAAAAGCGTGCTGGGGAAAGCGGGCCGTGCCAGCACTGCGACCGACAACTCACCGCTAAGTATGATTGAAACCATCATCCAGCTGAAGCCACGGGAAGAATGGCGCGAAGGTATCACGAAGGAGGATATTGTGGAGGAGCTCAACAGCAAGTTGCAGATCCCGGGTGTGGTCAATGGCTGGACACAACCAATCATCAACCGCATCAATATGCTTTCTACAGGTATACGCACCGATGTAGGCGTGAAAGTATACGGGCAGAACCTGGATTCCATTTATGCAGTGTCGGAGCGCGTGAAGGAAGCCCTGGAAACTGTGCCGGGCGTAAAGGACCTGTACGTGGACCCGATTACGGGCGGGAAATACCTGGAGATAGACATCAACCGCGAAACGCTGGGCCGGTATGGTCTGACGGTGGATGATGTGAACATGGTGGTAGAATCTGCCCTGGGAGGCAACCCCATCGGCAATACCATCGAAGGCCGCCGGCGCTTCTCCATCAATGTGCGCCTGGCACAGGAATATCGCAACAGCGTGGAGCGCATCAAACGCATTCCGATCCAGACTGCCTCCGCCGGCACCATACCGCTGTCGTCGGTAGCGACCATTCGTTTCACCGACGGGCCGCCAATGATCAACTCCGAGAATGCACAGCTGCGGGGCGCGGTGCTCTTCAACGTGCGCGGCCGCGACATGGGCAGCACGGTGCAGGAAGCCATGGAGAAAATTAATCAAGAAGTAACAGGCATTCCGCAGGGTTATTACCTGGAGTGGAGCGGGCAGTGGGAAAACCAGGTGCGGGCTACCAAAACACTGCAAATCATCATCCCGCTGGTACTGCTTATCATTCTTTTGATTCTGTATCTTTCTTTTAAATCCTTGAAAGAGGCTTTGCTGAACCTGATAACCATTCCGTTTGCGCTGGTGGGCGGCGTGTACATTGTGTACTTCTATGGCGTGAACCTGTCGGTAGCAGTAGCAGTGGGCTTTATTGCGCTCTTCGGGCTGGCGATTGAAACGGCCATGGTGATGGTGGTATACCTGAACGAGGCCATGGGCGAACTGGTAAAGCTGAAAGGCAACAGCCGCGAAACCATCAGCAAGCAGGACATCCGTGATTATGTATTTATGGGAGCGGCCAAACGCCTGCGTCCCAAAATCATGACGGTTTCCGTAGCCCTGTTCGGCCTGATACCGGTACTCTGGGCAACGGGCGTGGGGTCTGACGTGATGCTGCCTATTGTACTGCCTATGATTGGAGGCGTCTTTACCTCCTCTATTCACATCCTGCTGGTAACGCCGGTGGTGTTTATGATGGCGAAAGAATACGAGTTAAGAAAACACGGTAAACTGGAAATCTACGATGTCAAGCATTAAGAAACCTACTTTTATACTTTCTCTCTTGAAAAGGAAATGGGGAGTTTACACGGCCGCCTTTGCTGTATTGGCACTGCTGTGGTGTACCCCTGCTCTGGCCCAGCAACAGCCAGCGATGACCTTGGACAGCGTACTACAGAAAATCAGCAGCAATAACCCGATGCTGCAGGAGTACGACTACCGCGCCCGGGCCATGAATGCCTATGCCGAAGGCGCTAAAAGTATGATGGCTCCCATGGTAGGCGCAGGTGTGTTCCAGGCGCCTTACCCGGGCGGGGAAGTGATGGAACCTGCAAACAAAGGCATGCTGATGTTGTCTGCCGAGCAGGACATCCCCAACCCTGCCAGGCTGCGCGCCAAGGAAAAGTATATGAAATCCAAAGCGGCCATCGAAAATGCAGGCAGGGACGTGGCTTTTAACGAACTCCGCGCGCAGGCAAAAGCAGCTTACTATACCTGGGTGGTGCTGGAGAAGAAAATGGCAGTGCTGAAGGACAATGAGCGCATTATGGCTTACATGCTGAAGCTGGCGAAAATCCGGTACCCCTACAGCCAGGGCAACCTGGGCAGCGTGTATAAAGCAGAAGCAAAATTGCACGAAGTGGAAAACATGCAGCTGATGACGGCCAGCCAGATTGCACAGCAGAATGTGCAGCTCAACATGCTGATGAACCAGCCACAGGACAGCCGTTTTCAGGTTGATACGCTGGTGGAGGTGCCTGCTAATATCCTGCTGCCTGCCGATACGGCTTTCCTGGGTAGCGTGCGGAGCGATGTACGCCAGCTGGACAGGACCATCGAAGCGATGCGGCTGAACACGGAACTGGAGCAAATGGAGCGAAAGCCTGACTTCCGCTTACGTTTCGACCACATGATACCCGGCAGCAACATGATGCCCAGCCAGTTCACCGCAATGGCCATGGTATCCATCCCCATTGCACCCTGGGCCTCAAAAATGTATAAAGCCAACACGAAGGGCATGAACCTGGAAATTGCAGGTATGCAGAAAGAGCGCGAAAGTATGCTGAACGAGGCGCAAAGTATGGTGCGCAGCATGGCGCTGGAACTAAACGCCAAACGCGAACAGGTAGAGAACTACCGAACCAAAATCATCCCTGCCCTGCAGAAAAATTACGATGTAACCATGCTGGCCTACGAGCAGAACAGTGCTGAGCTGCCCCTGGTAATTGATGCCTGGGAAGCCCTGAATATGGCCCAGATGGAGTACCTGAACAACCTGCAGGAGTTATACTTAATGGTAGTAAGTTATGAGAAAGAAATTGAGAAGTAATATCCTGTACCTGTTGGCTTTTCTGTTGCTGGTTAACCTGGCAGCCTGCGGCCATGAAGACGAACATGCAGCCGGAGAAAAGACAACTTATACTTGTCCGATGCACCCGGAAATTGTACGCGACGCGCCCGGCTCCTGCCCTGTCTGCGGCATGGACCTGGTGCCTGTTTCTCCACCTGCCGGCAACGACGCATCTGCTGTCACCGAAGATTTGGATTTTCTGCTGAAGCCCGCAAGCAACAGCATTATTTCCTCGGTGGCCACTACCCGCCCCGAACAGAAAGCAGTAGAATCGGCGGTAGAAATGGAAGGCATCATCACCTACGATCCCCGCAGTGTTTATACGATTCCGGCACGCGTGTCCGGACGTATCGAGCAGCTGTACATGAAGTATAATTTTCAGCCGGTAAGTAAAGGTCAAAAGCTACTGGAGATCTACAGCCCCGAACTGATAACGGCACAACAGGAACTGCTATACCTCGTGCAGTCGGCTCCGGAGGACAAGCAACTTATCGAGGCTTCAAAACAAAAGCTGCGTTTACTGGGCGCTACCGAGGCACAGATCAGGCAACTCATCCGCTCAGGGAAAGCTGATTATACTTTCGCCATTTACAGCCCTTACAACGGCTATGCCATCGGTCTTAATACTACTCCTGCCGCACCCGGCCTGCCGGGAGTTTCTACCCCATCGGTTGGTGGCATGGGCAGCATGGAGAGCAGCTCCGGCAGCACTGCGCCAGTTTCCGCAGCAACAGCTACGGGCCAGGATATACAGCTGCGCGAAGGCATGTACGTAAGCACAGGCCAATCCCTGCTGCAGGTTGTCAATCCAAACCAGCTCTGGGCGGAGTTCAACATACCGGCGGGACGGATAAGTGCCATCGCAAAGGGAACCGCTGTTGAGATTACGTTTCCGCAATTGCCGGATCAGAAGCTACAGGCAAAAGTGGATTTTCTGCAGCCCTTTTACCAGGAGGGCGAGAATTTCGCCAAAGTGCGGGTACTCCTGCCAGGTAACCAAAAGGCAGCCATGGTGGGGCAACTGGTAAGCGCCAAAGCCAGTTATACTACGGCCCCGTCGCTGTGGGTACCCAAAGCGGCTGTGCTGGACATCGGCGCCAGATCCGTTGCTTTCAGGAAACAGAACGGCGTGTTTGAGCCGGTAGCTGTTACTGTCGGCACCACAACAGGAAACGAGACGCAGTTGATGGAAGGGCTGCAGCAGGGGGATGTCATTGCCGCCAACGCGCAGTTCCTGGTGGACAGTGAAAGCTTTATCAAACTTAAAAAAACAAGCTTATGAGAAGATGGATCATATACCTGCTGCTGCTGATCTTTGTGGCTGCAGGCGCTGTGGCCTGCAAAGAGCAAGTGCATGAAGAAGCGCATGCTGCCAGCGAAACGACTTATACCTGCCCGATGCATCCGCAGATTGTGCAAAGCCAGCCGGGTTCCTGCCCCATCTGCGGCATGGACCTGGTGCCTGTCTCCCAACAGGGCAGCAAGGATGGGGCACTGATGCTGAGCGATCGCCAGATGGCGCTGGGCAATATAAAGGTAAGCCCCGCCGGGGGTGGTTCCGTAGGCAGCAACACGATTCTGACGGGAAGGCTGGCGCTCGATCAGACGCAGACGGAGGTAATCAGTAGCCGCGCCGCCGGCCGGGTGGAAAGACTCTACATCAAAGAAACTGGGAAAACCGTGAAAAAGGGGCAGCCGCTTTATGAGTTGTACAGTGAACAGCTCCTGACCCTGCAGCGCGAATACCTGCTGGCCCTGGCACAAAACCGGGAGCTCGGGAGCGAGAACCCGCGCTTTGCCTCTATCCTGGAGGCAGCTCGAAAGAAGCTCCTGCTCTATGGACTTTCAGAAGCTCAAATTAACAAGCTGGCAAAAAGCGGCCGCATGGATGCGCGCGTTACCTTTCTGGCACCCGAATCCGGTGTGGTAACGGAAATTGCGGCCGCCGAAGGCCAGTATATAGCTGAGGGGAACGTGCTGTACAGGTTAGCAAAACTGGGCACCATCTGGGTAGAAGCAGAACTCTATCCACAGGAGATTGTTGAGGTAAGCACGGGTGATCCGATACGTGTTGTGGTGCAGGGCTTTGCGCAGGAACCGGTTGCTGCGAAGGTTGCTTTTCTCAGTCCCGAGCTCCGGGCCGGAAGCCAGGTAGCGCTGCTGCGCGCAGAACTGCCCAACAAAGAGGGGCTGTACCTGCCCGGCATGCAGGCAGAAGTTATACTTCCGGGAGCAGATAGCGCTGCTTTAACTATCCCGGCTGATGCCGTAATCCGCGAAGAGCAGGGCAGCCATGTATGGGTACAGACCGGCGAGAACACCTTTGAACCGCGCATGATAACACTGGGCGAAGTAAGCGCCGACCGCGTGGCTATACTTACCGGCCTGAAAGCAGGCGATAAAGTAGTAACTTCCGGCGCTTACCTGCTCTACAGCGAGTATAAACTCAAAAAAGGCAGCAGCCCGATGGCAGGAATGAAAATGTAGAAAAGATGAAAGACTGTTGTAAAATAGAGCCTGACGAACCGCCCAGACACAATTATAAAAAATGGGCAAAGCTGGCAATTTACCTCATCGTAGGTATGCTGATTGCCTTTGTATTTGTAAATCAATTAAATCATTAAAATAAATTAACATTAACATGACTTTAAGATCAATCCAGCGTATCACCATCACTGGCGCCTTAGTGGCTGCCTTTTCTTTCACAGCCTGCACCGAAAAACAGCAGGAAAGCGCCGACACAGCACAGGAACAACATCAGGCGATGAACCACGAGGCCATGAGCCCGGAAAGTACGACGCATAATACAGTTGCGGACGCTCCTGATTATGCCGCTGCAGCCGATCCCATCAAGCAGCAGGTGGCACAGCTTCTGGGCAGCTACCTGAAGTTAAAAGATGCTTTGGTAGCCACCGATCCGCAGGTAGCGAAAACGGAGGCACAGGCTGTATTAACAGCTGCCGGAAATGTTGACGTGGCCGGCCTGACAGCCGAGCAACAGCAGTTTGCAACAGAGAAGCTTGAAAAGATAAAACAAAGTGCCTCCGGAATTGCCGGTGCAGCCGATGTAGCTGTGCAGCGCAATCACTTTGAGGCACTCTCTGAAGCTACGTTTACCCTGGCAAAAGCGTTTGATGCTACCAGCGAGACGTTATACTATCAGTTCTGCCCGATGGCCAACAACAACGAAGGCGGCTATTGGGTAAGCGCTGAAAAGGAAATCCGCAATCCATACATGGGCGAGGCCATGCTAACCTGCGGCAGTACAGAAGAAGTACTTAACTAGCAAATAGCGGGATTGCCGGTGCGGCTGATTTGCCCATCATCCCGGAACAGGGCTGTTTCATAGTATTTTCAGCTACGCTATTTAGCTTAAGGGCGCGAGCCTGCGGGCTCGCGTTCCCTACTACATTATAAAGTATAATCAGCTATTAAGCGCGCTTGAACCTGTATCAAGCAATTATAAATAGCTGCTGCGTTTGCCGGAGGTATACGCAGCAGCTATTTTATTTAACCCAGGTTGCGATTTACAGAAAATGAGTTCATATCTGATACTGTAAACCTACCCCTAACTCCTCCGGGGAGGGAATTTTAGTTACTCTTGCAGAAATTCCCCTCTTGGGAGGGGCTAGGGTTTCAACACCGCTGATAAATCGCAGCTATTTTATTTATACTTATACTGCATCCGGTGAAATCCCTACGGAGCTGTGTATTCATTCACCTTCCCTTTCAGTAAGAAAGCAAAGATTTCTGGCAACATGTAAATAAAGCCGCTTCTGTAATCTTATTTGTTGATACAAACATTTTCATACGTTATCCTGTTTCCTGGGTATCTTTGCAGAAATAATTTACAGGAGCATGCGCAGTTCCCGGCTTAAGGTCTGCCGCTGCACGTACAATTTCTTATTAATTGTAACTTACATTTAACCTATGAACAAGATTTACTTAATGACAGCCATTGTTCTGGCCTGGTCTTATCAGACGTATGGACAAACAATTCAGGGCACAGTCCGGGACCGTTTCCAGCCGCTGGCCGGGGCTACTGTCCGAACCATAGATCAGTCGGCGGGCACCAGCGCCGATGCCAATGGCCGGTACGAGTTACAGGTCAGCCCGGGCACCTATACTTTGGTGGCGAGCTATATCGGCTATGAGCCAGTGCAAAAGAACATAACCGTGGCAGCAGGCGAAACAGCCACACTGGATTTTGAACTGACCGCTGCCCAGAACCTGAACGAAGTAGTGGTTGTCGGCAGCCGTGGCGCACCGCGCTCCCAACTCACCACGCCAGTGCCGGTTGACGTAATCGATATCCGTGAAGTGACACAGAGTGCGCCGCAGGTAACCCTGAACCAAATCCTCAACTATGTCGCCCCCTCCTTTACTTCCAATACCCAAACCCTGGCCGACGGAACCGACCACATCGACCCTGCCTCCCTGCGTGGCCTGGGGCCCGATCAGGTGCTGGTATTGATAAATGGGAAAAGACGCCATACTACTTCGCTCGTCAACATTAACGGTAGTTTCGGAAAAGGCTCTGTAGGTACAGACCTAAACGCCATCCCGACTGCGGCCATCAAGCGGGTGGAAATTCTGCGCGATGGCGCCTCAGCCCAGTATGGCTCTGATGCGATTGCAGGTGTTATCAATATTATCCTGAATGATGCGGTAAACTCGCTCGATGCCAATGTGACGACAGGCGCTTACGTTTCTAAAAATTCTGAAGACGGCATGGATGGCGAAAACGTGCAGGCCAATGCCAGCTATGGCGTACCCCTGGGCACCAACGGCGGCTTCCTGAACCTGTCGGGCTCTTACGACTACCGGAATTATACTGACCGTGGCGGCGACTATACCGGCACTATTTTTACTGATTACAATAACCCCTTCCCGGGCGAAGTGCCAACCGGCGTAGATATTACGGAGCAGGAACTGGCCAGAAGAGGTTTAGACCGGGATTACTTCAGCGGCCGTGTCGGGCAGTCGGCTAACCGCGGCGGAAGCCTGTTCTTTAACTCGGCTGTTCCGGTTACCGAAGAAGCTGAAATTTATGCGTTCGGGGGCCTTAACCTGCGCCACGGCGAAGGCGCCGCCTTTTACCGGACACCCGCACAGCTCACGCAAACCAATGCCACCATTTATCCCAACGGTTTCCTTCCTTTAATTGTAACCGACAACAGGGATCAATCCCTGGCGGTGGGCATACGCGGATCACTCGGCGAATGGAAAGTAGATTTCAGTAATACCTACGGACAAAATGCTATTGATTTTTCCGTGGAAAACACGATGAATGCCTCCCTCCTTACCGCTTCGCCTACCAGCTTTGAAGCCGGCGGTTATGCTTTTACCCAGAACACGACCAACCTTGACTTCAGTCGTTTCTTTAAAGATGTGATGAGCGGCGTGAACGTAGCCTTCGGAGCAGAGCACCGCTACGAGAATTACCAGATCATTGCCGGCGAAGAAGCATCTTATGTAAACTATGGCAAGGCCACCCAGGTAGGAACCGATGCGGCCGGAAATCCCATCCTGATCCCGGACCCGCTGGGCACGGTAAATACCCGCTTTGCCGAAAACGGATCTCCCTTTGCCGGTGGCTCACAGTCTTTCCCCGGTTTCAGCCCTGCCAATGCGGTGGATGTGGCGCGTACTTCCGTTGCAGCCTACGGAGATGTGGAACTGAATTTTACGAGCAGGTTCTTACTGGATGCAGCCGCGCGGTTCGAGAATTATTCTGATTTCGGTTCCACCCTGAATGGCAAGCTGGCCGGCCGCTATATATTCTCGGATGCGCTGACATGGCGCGGGGCTGTGAGCACAGGCTTCCGGGCGCCCTCGCTGCACCAGCAATATTACAGCGCTACCTCTACCATTTTCACGAGCGGCGTTTTTGTGGAGTCCGGTACCTTTACCAACGACAGCCGGGTAGCCAACCTGTTGGGTATACCTGATCTGAAACAGGAAACTTCTTACAACTACAGCACCGGCCTGACCAGCAGGTTCGGTGATTTTAAACTGACAGTAGATGGCTACTACATCCGCATCAACAACCGCGTGGTGTATACCGGCCAGTTTGGAAAGGTAACTACCAACCCAACACCGCAGGAAGAAGAAGTAAACCGCCTGCTGGATCAGGCAAATGCCGGTACTGCGCGCTTCTTCACCAACGCCATCGATACCGAGACAAGAGGAATTGACGCCGTGCTGACCTATAGCACCGATGTTGGCGGCGGCCGCTTTACGGGTAGCCTCGCCGGCACTTTTGCCAAAACAAACATGGTGGGCGACATACATTCTTCGGCGCTCCTGGCAGGTCGCGAGAGCACTTACTTCGACGAAGCCAGCCGTATTTACCTCGAGTCGGCGGTGCCACAGACAAAAGGCAATTTAACGCTTAGCTACGACATGGGGCCCTGGGACTTTTTCCTGCGCAACGCCTACTTCGGCAAGGTGCAGGAAGCCACCAACACCCTGACGGCGCAGGACTGGTACAGCGGCAAAGTAGTAACGGATGTAAGCGTTGGCTATACTTTTAACAGCAACCTGAAACTAAGTATAGGCGCCAACAACCTGCTGGATGTTTACCCGGATAAAGTGGCAGCCGCCAACTCCGGCACCGGCCGTTTTGTTTACTCCCGCAGTGCGCAGCAATACGGCTACAATGGCCGGTTCCTGTTTACCCGCCTGGTATTTAATTTATAGATTATCAGAACGCCTGTATCATCTGTAAAGCCCTGTAAATTCTGTTTACAGGGCTTTATACTTTAAAATCCATCTTTCAAAACTGCCCGCCAAAGCTTCTTCAGATGCGGAACATCCGTTTTCGCTTCAGCGGCCGGAATTACCATGTATAGCAGTCAGGAATTACTCCTGCAACCGGCATGTAAAGCTTCAGTACAAAGCTGGTCCGGCGCTTACGACAACCTGCCTTGATAGACCAAAGCATGCTTTCTTTATAAATTTAAAATTTGCTATTATAAGCTATTCAAACTTGATAGTTTGGCAAGATTTAATGGCTTTTAATTTGAAATTTATTCTTAAAAGTTTTTTTTATATCATTTATTAATTACATTCATGTTGTGGAAGCCTGAAAGCTTAAGCAGATCCCTTATCTCCGTACTGGTTTATGCCCTCTTTGGGCTGCCTGCATGCGCTGATAAAAACCTGCTAATTTCGCTCCATTCAGCGGCGTGGCTGCACTTTATGTGGTTTAGCAACAGGGGCTTTCCTGCGTAATTAACGGCATCTGCTTCAGCTCCTTACCTGTTGATGCGGGAGCAGCAACCAGGCGCATGTTTTTAAATTGCTTATCAATAAATGAATTATAGCACCCTTTAAAATAAAATCTAAAAAGAATGAATGTAGAAGATTTTACCATTAATGAAGTAGCAGATCAGGTAAAGGCCATTTTCGTGGAGGAAGGCCAGATCCCGGCCGAGTATAAGCTGGACCAGGAAATTAACCAGCGCGAATATCTCTCCAATGGAGAAATGAAACAGTGGGATGGCGCGGCGCATTCCGTTTACTCGCCGGTAGCTGTTAAAACAGCCGATGGTTACGAGCGAAAGAAAATTGGTTCTTATCCCGTATGTACCGAAAAGGAAGCCATGGAAGCGCTCGACGCTGCCGTAGCAGCCTACGACAATGGCCGCGGACAGTGGCCTACCATGAGCGTTCAGGATAGGATCCGCTGCGTAGAGCAGTTTACCCAGAAAATGATAGAGAAGAAGGACATCGTCGTGAAACTCATCATGTGGGAAATAGGCAAATCTTATGCTGATTCCATCAAAGAATTCGACCGTACCGTTGAGTATATATACGCGACGATAGATGCCTTAAAAGACTTGGATCGCCAGTCGTCCCGCTTCGAAATTGAGCAGGGCATTGTGGCACAGATACGCCGCTCACCGCTGGGTGTGGTGCTTTGCATGGGCCCTTTCAACTACCCGCTGAACGAAACGTTCACCACCCTGATTCCGGCGCTCATCATGGGCAATACATTGCTGTTTAAGCCGCCAAAGCACGGCACTTTACTGCACTACCCGTTGCTGGAGGCTTTCAGAACCTGTTTCCCCAAGGGAGTGGTAAACACCATTTACGGACGCGGCCATGCCATTGTACCGGCTTTGATGCAGTCCGGCAAAATCAACGTCCTCACCCTGATTGGTTCCAGCAAAGTGGCTGATGAACTCAAGAAACTGCACCCAAAGGTAAACCGCCTGCGTGCCATCCTGGGCCTTGATGCCAAAAATGCGGCCATTGTTACAGAACATGCCGACGTGAACCTGGCAGTGTCTGAAACGGTGCTCGGCGCCTTGTCCTTTAACGGCCAGCGCTGCACTGCCCTTAAAATAATTTTTGTACACCGCTCCAAGGTAGATCAGTTCCTGCAACAGCTGAGTGAGGCTGTAGGCAAGCTAAAAATCGGTATGCCCTGGGAGAAAGGCGTGGCTTTAACGCCGCTGCCGGAGCCAAACAAACCCGCCTACCTCAAAGATTTGATTGATGATGCCACCGCACACGGAGCAAGCGTTATCAACGAGGGCGGTGGTACTGCTTTCGAGTCGTTTGTGTACCCTGCCATACTTTATCCTGTCAGCAAAGACATGAAAGTATACCGGGAAGAGCAGTTCGGCCCCGTAATTCCGGTGGTGCCTTTTGATGATTTGGAAGAGCCCATTGAATACCTGATCGAATCTACCCACGGGCAGCAGGTAAGTATCTTCAGCAACAATGCGGCTGAAACGGCCTCTCTGATAGATCCGCTGGTGAACCAGGTGAGCCGCGTAAACATCAACTGCCAGTGCCAGCGCGGGCCTGATACCTTCCCTTTCACCGGCCGCAAGGACAGTGCTGAGGGCACCCTGTCGGTGGTGGATGCGCTGCGTTCGTTCTCTATCCGTTCGCTGGTAGCGACCAAGCTTAACGAGAACAACAAGCACCTCATCAATGAGATTGTGAACGAAGGAAATTCCAATTTCCTGAGCACCAAGTTTATTTTCTAATACAAGTATGGCTGCGGCCTGCAAAGTATGAACTCTGCCAGCGCGGCACCAGGTAACCTGGTGCCGCGCTTTGTTTTTCAGGAAGATCAATACCTGCTGGCATTAGCAGAGAATTAAGAATTTACATTCCAGTATTTCCCATTATTATCTCGCAATCTCTACTCAACCACTCTCCTATTCCTTCCCACCCAAAAGATTCGGATAATCTGTTATTATGCCGTCCACACCCATTTGCTGCAGCTTTTCTATCTCTTCCGGAGAATTGACGGTCCAGGGAATGAGTTTCATGCCTTGGCGGTGGCTTTCCGCTACGAGGCTGTCGGTGACTAACCCGTAATGCGGGCTGTAAATATCGGGCCGGAAACCAATGCGGCGGAGGTTATCCTCCAGCGAGGCGTTTTTGTCCGACGTCAGGAAGCCGGTGACGACCTGCGGATATTGCCGGTGCACTTCCTGTACCTGCCGGATGTCGAAAGACTGGAGATAGAACCTGTTCCCTATCTTCTTTTCGCTGACCACATCCATCACCCGTTTTACAAGCTCCGCAGGCGCCGGCTGGTAAATACCATCTTTTGCAGGGTCGGCTTTTATTTCGATGTTATAGATAACGGGCGGCAACCCTTGGGCAGCGGTGTATTGCTCCACAGAGTCAATCAGTTCCCCTAACAAGGGAATATAGGCCTTCTGCTTTTGCTGCTGCGGGAAATCCGGGTTATACTTTGAGCCCACATCGAACCGGCGGATGTCGGCATAGTCCATCTGGTGCAGAATATACTTGTTCGCATCTTCCTTCGGAATTTCGTCTCCGTTGGGCAAAAGCGTGATGGCCGTGTTTAGCGTGGGATCGTGCGCGACCATCACCTGCCCGTCCTTGCTGATCTGCACGTCCAGTTCCAGAACATTTGCACCCACGTCCACTGCCTTTTTCATGGCCGGGATGGTGTTCTCCGGCATCAGCCCCCTTGTGCCGCGGTGGCCCTCTATATAAAAGGTAGGGAATTCCTCTGCCACAACCGTTGATGGCGCTTTTGTCTTACAACCCGCCAGGCACGTCAAAGTCAGGCCGGTAAACAGGAGGAATACATAGGAATGGTTCTTTTTCATCTTTCAGGCTTTTAAAAGTAAATATAACAGGGCCGCTGCGGCAGCGCCTAAAAAAGGGCCGAGTATCGGAATCCAGGCGTAGGGCCAGTCGCTGTGGCATTTGTTTTTGATGGGCAGCAGCGTATGCACCAGCCTGGGGCCCAGGTCACGGGCTGGGTTGATGGCATAACCCGTCGTGCCGCCCAGCGACAAGCCGATGGCCCACACCAGGAAGCTGACGGGGATGGCTCCCAAAGCGCCCATGCCGATGGGAGTTTTCTCCTCTCCCAGCTCGGGATTGGTGAAGTAAAAGACCACGAAAATCAGCACAAAAGTACCTACCGCCTCGCTAAACAAATTAGAAAGCCTGTGCCGGATAGCAGGGCCGGTACTGAACACGGCCAGCTGCGAGAGCGGATCTTCCGTTGTCTCGAAATGCGGTTTGTATACCAACCATACCAGCAGTGCGCCGAGCATGGCCCCTAGTAATTGCGCCAGTATGTACCAGCCCACCTGGTCCCAGGCAAATTTGCCCACCAGCGCCAGCCCCAGCGTAACAGCCGGGTTCAGATGCGCGCCGCTGTAAGGCGCCGCGATAACGACGCCGGCAAAAACCGAAAGCGCCCAGCCGGTGGTAATCACCATCCAGCCGCTGCTGTTGCCCTTGGTACTTTTGAGCACCACGTTGGCCACCACGCCATTGCCCAGCAGGATTAAGAACATGGTGCCGATCAGCTCGGCCGTAAATGCTGACATAAAGGTCTATTTAAATGATTTACATGGAAAATTTACGCGTTGTTGCCGGCCCAGGATTTGGCAGCCCGCACCGCCTGAAGTCAGGTAAGCGGCACCAAAAGCGGTCATTTACCAGGGCTTCTATAGGATATTTGTAAACCCGTGTACTCTATACTTTTCAATCGTAGGGCGATGGACTGATGGAGGTCCACCCGCCGTCGATGACGAGGCACTGCCCCGTAATGTGCCTGGCGTTTTCTGAAACCAGGAATAGGGCCGCATGCGCGATGTCGGACGGGTAAGCCGGCCGGCCCATGGGCGTGATAGCAGACCATGTTTTCTCGTAATCCCTGTCCTCCGCCGTTCGCTCGGTAAGCGTTGCGCCGGGCGCCAGCGCATTTACACTGATCCCATAGGCCGATAATTCAATGACAAGGTTCCGGGCGAGCATCTCGAGTGCAGCTTTGGTCATGCCATAAGCCGCCAGGTTTTTGTGCGCCTGGTGCCCCGTTACGGAAGACATAAACAGGATGCTTCCGCCGGACTGCTGCTTAATTATTTGCTTTGCTGCTGCCTGCGCCAGGAAAAAGCTTCCGCCGAGGTTGGTCTGCGTTACTTTCTGTAGGTTTTCAGGTGTGTAGGTCAGAAAGTCTCCGAACACGGTGATACCTGCATTTGCAATGGCAACCGTTAACTTCCCAAATTCCGAAACGGCCATATCTACCATTTGCTGGATAAAATGGGGATCTGCAGCGTCTCCGGCCAAGCCGATACAACTTCCATACTGCTCGTTTATACTTGCAGCGGCTTTTGCTGTCAGTGCTTCATCAATATCGTTTAGCAATACCGCCGTACCATGCTTTGCCAGCTCCTGGCATATTCTGAAGCCGATGCCCTGCCCTGCTCCGGTTACAATGGCTACCTGTTGTTTTAATGACGCTGTCAGCATAGTATGATTTTAAAGGTTTATTCAGAGATAAAAGTCTTTTATACTTAATAGATGTAAATAGACACAAGTATCAAGACGTTAGACTTAAGACTTATTTATATATTATTCATTTGATAATCAGGAATCTATACTTAATAAGAGCATATTTAAATTTATAATTTAACTCAAGTTGCGATTTACCAGCGATGTTGAAATTTAACCCACCCCTAGCCCCTCCGGGGAGGGGAATTTCTGCATCAGATATTAACCCATTTCTGTAAATCGCAACTTGAGTTATTTATACTAGGTCTTGTGTCTTTCATCCCGATACTTATATCCTCTGATTGAGGAGGATGTTAATGGGAATCCCTGGTTACCTCACTACCTGACATGCCTTTCAGGAAATCAAAGTCAGCGCCCAGGTTTGCCTGCTCCACATGCTTCGTAAACAAGCTTACATAGCCCCGTGCTGTATGCTCCGGCTGCGGCTTCCAGTTGCGCTTCCGCTCCTCCAGTTCCTCCGCCGGTACCTCAACAGCGAGCAGGCGGTTCGGCACGTCCAGCACAATAATGTCTCCGGTACGAACCACCGCGAAGTTGCCTCCGGCGGCAGCTTCCGGCGATGCGTGCAGCACCACGGTTCCGAACCCGGTGCCGCTCATCCTGCCATCGGAGATACGTACCATATCCGTTATGCCTTTGTCGAGCAGCCTGCCCGGAAGCCCCATGTTGCCCACCTCGGGCATGCCCGGATATCCTTTCGGACCCACGTTCTTCAGCACCAGCACGCTGCTTTCATCTACCTCCAGGCCTGGATCGTCGATGCGGTGCTTGTAATCGTCAATGTTTTCAAAAACAACGGCCCTGCCCCTGTGCTGCATCAGGTGAGGGCTGGCCGCGGAAGGCTTGATAACAGCGCCGTTCTCGCAAAGATTGCCCTGCAGCACCACAATACCCGAAACCTCGTTGAACGGATTATCTGCTCTTGCTATCACCGCCTCGTTGTAGCAGCAGGCATTGCTGAAGTTTTCTGCAATAGTTTTCCCGTTTGCCGTTATACAGCCAGTATGCAGGTGCGCCTGGAGTTCTCTCATAATCACCTGCAAGCCTCCTGCATAATAGAGATCCTCCATAAAAAATTCGCCGGATGGCTGCAGGTTGGCCATAAGCGGAATGCCTGCGGAGAACTTGTCGAAATCTTCCAGCGCCAGGGGCACGCCAATTCTTCCGGCGATGGCGAGTAAGTGAATCACAAAGTTGGTGGAGCCGCCTATGGCTGCGTTTACCCTTATCGCATTCTCAAAAGCCTCCCTTGTCAGGATGTCAGATGGCTTGCGGTCTGCCCGCACCATTTTCACAATCTCTATCCCGGACAGGTGAGACAGCACTTTGCGGGCGCTGTCGGGTGCAGGGATGGCAGCATTATCAGGTAGAGAGAGGCCCAAGGCTTCCACCATACAGGCCATCGTGGAGGCAGTACCCATCACCGCGCAATGGCCGTCGCTCCGGCACATGCCGGCTTCTGCCAGTGTCAGTTCCTCATCCGTCATCCTGCCGGCACGCAAATCCTCGCTGAAGCGCCAGATATCGCTGGTGCCGATGCTGCGGCCCTTGTGCCTGCCTGTGAGCATGGGCCCGCCGGAAACCACAATAGCAGGTATGTTTACACTGCACGCGCCCATCACCAGCGCAGGCGTCGTTTTATCGCAGCCGCACAACAGCACCACACCATCCAGGGGGTTGGCCCGGATAGATTCTTCCACATCCATACTTACCAGGTTGCGGTAAAGCATGGCTGTGGGCTTCATCAGCGTCTCACCCAGCGACATCACTGGAAATTCCACCGGATAGCCGCCTGCTTCGAGCACGCCCCGCTTCACCGACTCAGCCAATTCACGGAAATGCGAATTGCAGGGCGTCAGCTCCGACCAGGTATTGCAGATGCCGATGATGGGTTTGCCTTCCAGTTCATAGGCCGGTATCCCCTGCTTCTTCATCCAGGCCCGGTAAATAAAGCCATCCTTGCCGGACCTTCCGAACCAGTCGCGGCTACGCAGCATTAATTCCCCGTTCTTCATACGCATGGTTTTTATCCTCTAAAGGTAATGACAGATGCCCGCAGCAAACAGCAGCGTTTTGTGGTCGCAGTTAATTGTGCTTAAAACAGCCGTTTAATCTCCTGGCATATACATATATTTCCAAAGCTAATCCTGTAAGGGAAAAATCAAAAGGATTTAAATAAAATATAGTTATTTTATGCCTGGCATACAGATAACCGGCAGGGCTTTAAATTTGATACCGGCAGGCAGCAGATGAAGCTGAGATTTATAAGGAAGCTGCTCGCGGTGTTGTTCACGCAGGCTGGTGTTTAGCAGTGCATCGGAAAAGACAAGAGATGATTTTAGGTAAACGCCTCCATTGCCTGGATTTCATACTTAATTGTCCATGCCCAGGTACACGCGCCAGTCGTTGTTCTGTGGCGTGAGGTGCAGCTGCAGGAACGATAGCAGCGAGGGCCTGCCGGGTTTGGAGCGCAGTTTCAGGCCGGCTTCCTCGGGTGTGCGGTTGCCTTTGCGGGCATTGCAGCGCGAGCAGGCCGTTATCAGGTTTTGCCAATTGGTAGCGCCTCCCCGGGAGCGCGGCAGCAGGTGATCAAGGGTAAGGTTGCGGACAGCGCCGCAGTATTGGCAGCTATAGTTGTCGCGGCGCATAACGTTGTGGCGGCTGAGCGCAATGCCATAGTAAGGCACCCGCACATAATGCTGCAACCGGATAACGGAGGGCACCGGAAAAGTGCAGCTGACAGAGTGCAGGAAGGCTCCCTCAGCAGTAGAAACGGCTTCCGCTTTGTCCAGGTATACCAGCAAAAAAGCCTTTTGCACCGTGCAAACGGCTATGGCGCTGAAGTCTTGGTTCAGGATTAGAACTTTATCTTTCATGGCTGCTCTCGCTTTTACGCTATACTTCTACGGGAATTAAATCCACTATTATAGTATAAATCGAAAGAAAAAGCAACAAAAGTTAAAAGATGCGTTTGATGATCCGCAACTGGTGGGTATAGCGCTTAAAATCGCTGTTGTAAATGCCATTATGGTCCAGGGTGTCGATGCGCACTTCGCCGTGGGCATGCATAATTTTCTGTTCTTCCAGCATCAGCCCCACATGCGTGATGCGGCCCTCGCTGTTCGCAAAAAAAGCTAAATCGCCGGGCTGCGTTTGGGTGACAAAGTGCACTTCCTGCCCATGTTCGACCTGCTGCCAGGCATCGCGCGGTAGCTGGTAGCCGCAGATGCCGTATACCTGCTGTACAAAACCCGAGCAGTCGATGCCGAAAACGGATTTGCCGCCCCACAGGTAGGGCGCTTTCAGAAAGCTTTTCGCCACTTCTGCCAGTTGTGTGGCATTTGCCTTGGCTGCTGGATCAGAGGCATGGCCATGATAGTGGAGGCGCTGATCATTTACGCGGATAGCTGTTCCATCGAAGAAAGGCAGATAGCTGCCTATGCCGACCGGAATACGGGTTTCGGCATTGCCCACCACCTGCACCAAATCGGTAGCGCGCGGATGTGTGACTGCCCGCCATTCTTCAAAGTATGCAACCGGAACAGGCGTGTGTTGCTTGTGATCAATCCAGCCGCGGTAGCCATCAGTGGCCAGCTGCACATACAACCAGTTGTCCTGCCTGTCCACCAGCTCATAGCACTCTCCGAAAAGCAGCTGCGTTACCAGTTCCGCTTTGTCAGATGTTTCGGCGCGCAAAGGCACCAGGCTCAACATGCAAATTCCGTAGTCCACTTTTTGAATTTTGAATTAAGAATTACGAATGGAGGGCTAATGATTATTTCTGCTATACTAAAACCGCTATACATATGCCCTCAGTTTATACTTATACTTTATACTTCCTAAAATACTCTTTCCGAATACATTCGTAATTCGGAATTCTTAATTCGGAATTGCGCATCAGCGCTAATATCCGCTCCTGTCCATTTCGCGCTGTACGTCCTTTTCTTTGATGTCCTGGCGCTTGTCGTACAGCTTCTTACCGCGTGCCAGTGCAATCTCTACTTTAGCAAATCCCCTGTCGTTGATAAACACACGCGTGGGAATGATGGTGACGCCCTGCTCCTCCGCTTTTCCCTCCAGCCGCCGCAGTTCCTTTTTGTTCAGCAGCAGTTTGCGGGTGCGCATCGGCTCGTGGTTGTAGTGCGTGCCTTCGGTGTAAGTGGCAATATGTAAATTATGCAGCCACAGCTCTCCGTTCTGGAACACACAGTAACCATCCTGCATGTTCACCTTGCCCTCGCGTATCGATTTGATTTCAGTGCCTTTCAGCATAATGCCTGCCGTATACTTATCCAGGAACTGGTACTCGAAGGAAGCCTTGCGGTTTACAATGTTTACAAACTTCTGAATCCTGTCTTTCTCTTTCGCCATTTATACTTGCTTAGAAGCCAAAACTTTGGCTAATTTTTCTTTTTTCAAAATTTTCTGGCCCGTTTCTCCGTCTGCTACCAGGCGCGTGCCCACGCTGGCCGTAAAGCTACAGACAACTTCATTGCCTTCGTGCCTGATAAGGGTTGCCACAATCTTCACCGTCTCTCCTGCAAAGGCAGGCGCTTTATGGTTGATTGTCAGAAAAGTACCTATACCTTCTTCATCTTCTCCTTTGATGTCCAGCACAAACAGACGGCCGGCCCATTCGGCAGCCTGCGCCAGCGCAAACGTAGCGCAAACGGCATGTACCAGCCCATCTTCAAACCGGGCAAAGTCTGCTTCCGTTACGTGTTTGCTGTAGGTGCGGGTGTCGCCTGGCTGTATCATTTGTCTGAATCAGGATTATCAGGATGAGAAGATTAACCCGATAAAAATCTGTGATTTATACTTCCCCTTTACTTATCATTAGGCACCCATCCCTTATTTATTTTCTTGATTAACTCTGCAATTCTTTTTTCAGATCTTTCTCTGCCTGCATCAAGACAGAACACTGTTTTGATTTCCTGCTCTTCATCTCGAGCCAAAAAGGTAGCAAACCAAACTCCATCTTCAAAATCAGTATGCCAAGTAGTCATTATATCGTAATCTGGAAGGTGAGCCTTCTCAATATCTGCTTTTCTGAGGGCTATTATTTCATCAAAAGTATCATGAAATTCTTCTGCCTGCTTCCCAAGAGTACAGACGAAACAAACGTCCCTATCTATACTTTTCCTTACTATTTCGTCTAAAATAGTTGAGGTTTTATCATCTGATATGGCCATCAAAAGCCAATTCTCTGTTGGCATTTCTACTGCCCAATTGTCTGAGGTGTTGTGCCTTTGATAATGTATAATTTTGTTATTAACTTTTCCGAGCTTCTTCATGAATTTCTATAGCAAATAACTGATCCAGTTAAATCTTAATTACACCTCCATAAAATCAGATCAACCACAGTCCAGACAAAATCCTACAATCCCTTGATCCTAAAAATCCTAGTCAAATTCTCAGCCTTGGCTCCGGACTTACGTACTGTGTGGCAAAGTCGCCTTTAAGGTATTGGTAATGAGCTGCTATGGCTATCATGGCTGCATTATCGGTACAATACTGGAAAGCCGGAATGTATACGTTCCAGCCATACTTGCTGCCATCATTCTGCAATGCCTGCCGCAGGCCCGTATTTGCCGAAACGCCCCCGGCAATGGCAATTTCTTTTATCCCTAAATCCTGCGATGCCTGCACCAGCTTCTTCAGCAATGTTTTGATGAGCGTATGCTGCACACTGGCACAGATATTGGCTATGTTGTCCTGCACAAAATCCGGGTTTTCTTTCGTTTGATTTTTCAGGAAGTATAACACGGAGGTTTTGATGCCACTGAACGAATAATCGTAGCCGGGCATGTTGCCGACCGGAAAAGAAAAAGCCTCCGGATTGCCTTGTGCAGCCATTTTGTCGAGCATGGGGCCGCCGGGATAAGGCAGCCCCAGCATTTTGGCGGTTTTATCGAAGGCCTCGCCGACGGCATCGTCGGTGGTTTGCCCGATGATTTCCATGTCGAGGTGGTCTTTAACGAGCACAATCTGGGTATGGCCGCCGCTCACGGTCAGGCACAGGAACGGGAAAGCCGGCTTCGGATCGTCGATAAAATGCGCCAGGATGTGCGCCTGCATGTGGTTTACTTCGATAAGGGGAATGCCCAGGCCCAGCGCAAAAGATTTGGCAAAAGAGCAGCCCACCAGCAGTGCGCCCAGCAGGCCCGGACCGCGCGTAAAAGCAACGGCATTTAGCTCATTTTTCGCTACATTTGCCCCAAGCATGGCCTGCGAAACGACTGGGATAATATTCTGCTGATGGGCGCGGGAGGCCAGTTCAGGCACCACGCCGCCATACTGCTCGTGCACAGCCTGGGTAGCGACTATGTTTGACAACACTTTGCCGCCACGGATCACGGCGGCAGCGGTTTCGTCGCAGGAAGATTCTATTGCTAAAATTGTAGGTTCAGTCATCTTTTGGAAAAGGAACAGTCCATAAATTACTTCAAAGTTATAGGAAAAGCACTTCTAAAAATAGTGTTGGGGCTCTTCCTGTTCCTTTTGCTGCTCTTTGCCACCGTTTTCGTGGCTATCCGGCTGCCATCGGTGCAAACCAAAGTAGCCCAAAAGGCGGCGGCATACTTATCTGAAACGCTGAACCACCAGGTAACCATCGGCAGCGTGGACATTGAGTTTTTCAGCAATGTGATACTGGAGAAGGTGCGCGTGCTGGACCGCCACGACGAGGAAATGTTTTACGTGGGCCGTGCCGAGGCTGATATCAGCGCCTTTTCCATCCTTCACCCGAACAAACTCAGTATAGCCTCGCTCGAACTGCAGCAGCCCCACGCCAACCTTGTGAAGTATGAAGGTTCCGATTCGCTCAACCTGAGTACCTTTATCAGCGCCCTGAACAAACTTATTGTTAAAGACACCACCAAAACGTCGCAGCCGTTCGATTTTTCCATTGACGAGCTTATACTTCAAAACGGCCATTTCACTTACGACGACTTCAACAAACCCCGCGCTGCTAATGGTATGGATTACTTCCACCTGCGCCTCGACAGCATTTCGGGCAGCTTTGATGCGTTCGTGCTGGAAGATACCCTCAAAGTAAATATTACGGACCTGAGCGCCATCGAAACGCGCTCCAACACGCATTTGCATAACCTGGATACGCGCATGACGTATGCGCCAACCTTCTGGGAGTTTGATTCGCTGGATTTAAAGCTGAACAAAAGCAACCTGCAGCACTACGTGCGCTTCGACTATAACCAGTTCAGTAACTTTACTTCGTTTATTGACAGCGTAACGATGACCATCAACCTGCGTGACTCTAAACTGTACGCGCAGGATATTGCCACTTTTGCCCCGCAGTTAAAAGCGTATGACGAGAACCTGCTGGTAAGTTCCGGTGAGTTTAAGGGCAAAGTAAAGGATTTCTCGGCCCGCAATGTAGACCTGAAGTATGGCCGGCATACGCATATTGTCGGGAACATCAACGCTGATGGCTTGCCCAACACGGAGGAAACTTTTGCCAGCCTGCTCCTGAAGCCCTCTACCATCAATGCCAGTGACATCAAACAGTTTTTGCCGCAGAATGTCTATGAAGTAGCGGCAAGGCTGGGCACAGTACAGCTCGAAGGCCGCTTCCTGGGCTTCTACGATGACTTTGTGGCCAACGGCAGCTTTGCTACCGCGCTCGGCAATGTGCAATCAGACATCAACCTGAAGATAGACGACAATACCCGCGCCTCGTCCTACAAAGGCTACCTGAAGACCAGCGGCTTTAACCTGGGCAAGTTGCTGAATACCGATCAAATCCGGACTGTATCGCTGGCGGGCCGCGTGGCCGGCTCGGGTTTTACGCTGCAGGATGCCAACCTGACCCTGGATGCGACTATCAACCAGGCACAGTTGCTGGACTACAACTATAAAAACATTGTGGCGAAGGGCAGCCTCCGCAACCAGACTTTTACCGGTAAAGTATCTTCCAGCGACCCTAACCTGACATTCACCGCCGATGGATCGGTAAGTATGGCCAGCGGCAAAAAGGCCTTTAACCTGGTTGCCGACCTGGAGCGGGTTGATTTACAGGCACTACACCTTTCTAAGCAGCCGCTCGTTATCAGCGCCGAGGCTGATCTTAATTTTGAAGGCCTGCAACTGGATGCCTTTGAAGGCGCCGCCCGGTTCGACAGCGCCTACGTTATGTATAACGGTAAAACGCTGCCCATCGATTCTGTGGTTATCCATTCGGAGATAGACGGCGGCAGCCGCAGCCTGCAACTCAGTTCCGACCTGCTCGCTTTAAGCGTAAACGGCAACTTCGATTATTCTATACTTATAAACGACCTGCAGCAGCTTGCGCAGGAGTATGAGCTTAATTTCGAAAGCGACGAGGCAGCTACCGCAGCTTATTACCGCCGCAAGCCCAACACCAACACAGACGAGTATGCCCTGAGCTATGACATTTACCTGAAGCACATTAACCCGGCATTGCAATTGTTTATGCCTGATTTGGTTATTTCAGATTTTTCGAAAGTAGAAGGCTCTTTCCGGCACAGCAGCACCATTATCCTGGAAGCCTATGCTACGCTGGATACCATCCTGTACAACGACTTTAAACTGTATGGCAACAAGCTGGAACTCAATACCTCCAAGCTGCAGCAAAAACCCGATGTGCTCGCTTCTGCCCTGTTTACCTCTGCCAGGCAGGTGCTGCCGGGCGCGGGTGAAACGCAGGACTTTTATGTGGAAGGCATCTGGAACGAACGTACCATCAATTTTGCCACGAGTTTAAGGCAACCGGAGCAAAGCAATCGTGCCACCATTACGGGCGACCTTAACTTCCTGGAAAACCAGGTGCAGGTCGTGTTCGACAAATCCAACATCACCCTGCGTGAGAATCCCTGGGTTTTTAATCCCGGCAACACTTTATACATAAGCGATAACGGCCGCCAGCTGGTATTCGAGAATTTCGTGCTATCCAACCAAAACCAGACCATCAGCGCACAGGGCACCATATCGGATGCGCCGGACAGCAAGCTGCTGGTGCAGGTGGAAAACTTCGATTTAAGCAACCTCAACCCGCTCATCACCATGAACATTGCCGGCAGGCTAAACGGGGAGCTGGTGGCGCAGGATGTGTATAGCCAGGCCCTGCTCGACGCCTCCATACAGGCAGATTCCTTCCGGATGGATACCATTTACATCGGCAACGTGAACGGCAGCACCAACTGGAGCAAAGCCAGCGAGCTGGCCACCGTGGATATAGGCATTGTGCGTAACGACAAAAAAGTGCTTTCGGTAACGGGCAATTACAATCCGCAGGCGCAGGAAGATCAGCTGGACCTGCTCGCTGTGATGGATAATGCAAACCTGAAACTGGTGGAGCCGATACTGAATCCGATTATGTCGGACCTGGATGGCGGCATGGAAGGCCGCATCCGGGTGCTGGGGCGCCTCGATTATCCTATCCTCAAGGGGTCTGTGATGGTCAACAACGGGCAGTTTACGTTTGATTACCTGAACACCACCTATAAGTTTTCAGACAGGGTATACTTTGGCCCCAACAGCATCAGTTTCCGAAACGCCCAGTTGCAGGATGTTTTTGGCAACAAAGCCACTGTGTCGGGCGGCATTGCACATGATGGTTTCCAGAACATGGTAATTGACCTGCAGGCGCAGTACCGCGACTTTATGGTGCTGAACACCACCAGCGAACAGAACGAGTTGTTTTACGGTACCGCTTTTGCCACAGGCACCGCCAGCGTGCTGGGCCCTGTAGAAAATCTCAGCATAAACGTAGATGCCCGCAGCAACGAGAACACCCGCATTGTGCTGCCGCTCGACAACCAGACGGAAGTAGCACGCAAAGACTTCATCAAATTTGTAAACCACAACGAAACCGACAGCACCGGCACAGCTGTGGCTGTGGAGCAGGACAAAGTTGATCTGTCGGGCATTAACCTGAACTTTAACCTGGGAGTAACGGATGACGCGTATTTTGAGATTATCATCGACCGCACGACGGGCGACGTGATCCGTGGTTCCGGCAACGGCGATATCCGCATGACCATCGATACACGCGGCGATTTTAACATGTTTGGCACCTTCGAGATCACGAACGGCGCCTATAACCTGAACCTGCTGGAAGGCCTTGTTACGCGCGAGTTCGATATCAGCCCCGGTGGCACCATCACCTGGAACGGCGATCCGCTGGCCGGCGTGATGGATATTACCGCAACTTATACCCAGATGGCCTCGCTCAGCGGCCTGCTGCCAAACGATGAAACGGGCGTGCTGCAGGGCCGCTATCCCATAACAGCCATCATTGACTTAAACGGGCAACTGCTCAGTCCGCAGATAGAATTAGGCATCAGCTTCGACCAGCTGCCGCAAAATGTGCAGATCACGCTGTCGAGCCTTATCAGCTCCATTAAAAACGACGAGAGTGAACTGAACAGGCAGGTGTTCAGCCTGCTGGTGCTGCAGCGCCTGTCGCCGCAGGGTACCTTTGCCGCAGAAGGCGCGGGAGCTGTGGCCGTGGGCGGCAGCCTGGGCAGCCTGCTCTCCAGCCAGCTTGGCAACTTCCTCAACACCATCGACAACAACCTGGAAATAGATATCGGCCTGGGGGCGCTCGACCAGAATGCCTTGTCCGCGTTGCAGGTGAGGCTTAGCTATACTTTTCTGCAGGGCAGGCTGCGTGTCACCAGCGAAGCAGGCATTGGCAACGGCACCTCCGCCGATGGCACCACCACGGGCAGCGGCTACCAGGGTGACTGGTCGGTAGAATATTACCTGACAAAAAGCGGGGAGCTGCGGCTGCGGCTGGAGTATAATACTATTCCGCAACGACTGGGCGCCAGTGGTGCTACCACCAGGCAAAGTATAAGCGTGCTGCACACCAAACGCTTCGACAGTTTCCGGGAGATTTTTACCCGCAACAAACCACGCAACGAACCCCGTGAGCAGATTATACTTGATTCGGATCCAAGGTTGGAACTGTAAATCGCGTTTCGTGTGCTGCCCTGCTTTAAGCAGGCAGCGCCGGCAGAGGAGCACAAATTCGGAACCTGGAAGTCGTAATTCGGAAAAGCTGCTCTACATTGTTAAATAATAATCTCTATTTTTGCAGGAAGCATTCGTTATGGCAAACCAACGTAAATCAATCAGGAAAAAGAAACTCGGAAATTACCCGCACGCCATGGTCGTGTTCAGTATTACGCTGGCCCTGTTTGTTATCGGGGTGTTCGGCTTGCTGCTCATACATGCCCATACACTTTCGGAGAACGTCAAGGAAAGTATAGAAATGCAGGTATACCTGGACCGCGACCTGTCGGAAGTACAGCTGGCACGCATGCAGAAAAGTTTTGCCGCTAAAGAATACGTGGCTTACAAAGCTGATACGGCGCAGGTGCGTTTTGTATCGAAAGACGAAGCTGCCAAACTGCTGCTGAATGAAACAAATGAGGACTTCCTGACGCTGCTGGGCGAAAACCCGCTGCGCGATGCTTATGTGCTGCGGATTGATGCCGACCACGCCGGCACGCCCGAGCTCAAAAGTATAAAGCTTGACCTGCAGGACACGGATGGCGTATACGAAGTGCAGTATGTGGAAAGTCTGATTCAGTCCATCAACAGTAACCTGCAGAAAATCAGCATCATACTACTGGGGTTTGCCGCTATCCTGGTATTGGTGGTCATCATCCTGATAAACAACACGATTAAACTGGCGCTCTACTCGCAACGCTTCCTGATACGGAGTATGCAGCTGGTGGGGGCTACCTCATACTTCATACAGCGTCCTTTCCTGAACCGCGCCACATGGCAGGGTATTGTGAGCGGCCTTATTGCCTCTGCCCTGCTGTTTGCCCTGATGCAATACGCCTACCACGAAATAACGGAGCTGCAACTGCTGCGCAACGACGAACAGACTTATCTGCTGATGGGGGCCCTGGTGGTAATTGGCTGTGTGATAGGTTTCCTGAGCTCTTACAGATCTGTGCGGAAATACCTGCGCATGTCATTAGACGAATTATACTAATATGGAAAATAAAAGTAAGCTTGCCTTTGGCAGAAAAAATTATGTATTAATGCTGATCGGCATTGTGGTACTGGCTGTTGGTTTCATCATCATGACACTGGATGATGAGCAGTATGGCCTCGGCTTTTTAGGTATTACGCTGGGCCCGATGGTGGTGCTGGCCGGCTTCGTGGTGGAGCTTTTTGCTATTCTTGTGAAAGACAAAAAGCAGGTATAAATGGATGTATGGCAGGCTATTATTTTAGCCATTGTAGAAGGACTGACAGAGTTTCTGCCTGTTTCCTCTACCGGACACATGATCATTGCGGCCAGCCTGATGGGCATCAACGAGCTTCCGATCACAAAGATATTTGAGGTGAACATACAATTCGGCGCTATCCTGTCGGTGGTGGTGCTGTACTGGCGGCGTTTTGTGCAGGGCTTCACCTTTTATAAAAAGCTGTTGCTGGCCTTTATACCGGCTGCTGTCATCGGCTTTGCCCTCAATGATTTTATAGATGCCATGCTGGAAAGTGTGGCCGTGGTGGCCATTATGCTCGTAATCGGTGGCGTAGTACTGCTATACGTGGATAAGTGGTTCCGCCATGCCACCGAAGACCACATCTCGTACAAAAATGCATTCCTGATTGGCCTGGCGCAATGCGTGGCCATGATCCCGGGCGTGTCGCGCTCGGCGGCTTCCATCATTGGTGGTATGGCGCAGGGCATCAACCGCAAAGCCGCGGCAGAGTTTTCTTTCTTTCTGGCTGTACCGACCATGCTGGCTGCAGCCAGCTATAAACTCGTAACCGACCTGCTGGGCCTCGAAATTTCGGATCTGGTAAAGTTTGACTGGGTAAAAATTCAGAACAGCTTTGAGGTAATCAGGCCGGATGATCTGAAGCTGCTGCTGATTGGTAATTTTGTGGCTTTTATTGTCGCGATGATTGCCATCCGCTTCTTTATCAGCGTGCTGACCAGGTATGGCTTTAAGCTGTTTGGCTATTACCGGATTGCCCTGGGTGTGGCGTTGCTGGCGCTGCTGGCGATGGGTATTGATTTAAAAGTATAATTATGGCGTATGATTTTGCCGCAGGCGAAATACTGTTGATAAACAAGCCGCTGGACTGGACCTCGTTTGACGTGGTGAAGAAAGTGCGCAACATTATCCGGGAGAAGAAGGTGGGGCATGCCGGCACTTTAGATCCGCTGGCTACCGGCCTGCTGATACTTTGCACCGGCAAGTATACCAAGCGCATCGACGAGATTCAGGGGCAGGAAAAGGAATATACCGGTACCATCATACTGGGCAAAACCACCCCTTCTTACGACCGCGAAACAACCATAACCGAAACGCGCGACATCAGCCATATCACACCTGAAGCCATAAAAGCGGCAGCAGATAGTTTTGTGGGCACGATAGAACAGATACCGCCCATCTACAGCGCCGTGATGGTGGACGGCAAACGCGCCTACGATCTGGCCCGTAAAGGCAAAGCCGCCGAGCTCAAACCACGCACCATTACGATCAAGGCTTTCGATATTACGGCCATAGAAGGCGAAGTAATAACGTTCCGGGTAGTATGCAGCAAAGGCACCTACATCCGCAGCCTGGCCCATGATTTGGGTGAACGGTTGGGCTGCGGCGCTTTCCTGGGCTCACTGGAACGGACGCGCATTGGTGCGTATACTCTGGCAGATGCCCTGACGATAGAAGATGTGCAGCAGATAAGACGACAGCAGCTAGAAGAGGCAAATGGAAGTAATCCGTGATATAGCTGATTTCCCGAAACTGAAGTATGCCGTTGTCACCAGCGGTACTTTCGATGGCGCGCACATTGGCCACCAGAAAATATTGCGCCGTGTAACAGAGCGGGCAAAGGAAACAGGCGGGCAAAGCGTGGTGATTACATTCTGGCCGCATCCCCGCCTGGTACTTTTTCCGGAGGATAACGACCTGAAACTACTCTCCACCATCGACGAGCGCATACAGGAGCTCAGCAGCTTCGGCATCGACTACCTGCTCATCATACCTTTCACCAAAGCATTTTCGCGCACCAGCTCCCGCAGCTTTATCACTGATATCCTGGTAAAAGCCATCAATACCAAGGTGCTGATTATTGGTTATGATCACCGCTTCGGCAAGAACCGCGAAGGCAGCTTCGAGAACCTGAAAGCGCGGGCGCAACAGTATGGCTTTGAGGTAGAAGAAATTCCGCGGCAGGACGTGGACGACGTAGCCGTAAGCTCCACCAAAATCAGAAAAGCCCTGGAAAGCGGCGACGTTGAAACCGCCAGCCGCTACCTGGGCCGGCATTATACCCTGACCTCCACCGTAGAGGAAGGAAATAAACTTGGCCGCACCATTGGCTATCCCACAGCCAACCTGGCCTTGCCCGCGCCGCACAAACTGGTACCTGCCAATGGCGTGTATGCCGTATGGGTGTGGGTGGGCGAAACGCGCTATGCGGGGATGATGAACATCGGCGTGCGCCCCACCATAGATGGCAAAAAACTGACACTGGAAGTGCATATTCTCAACTTCGATCAGGACATTTATGGCCAAAGCATAAGGGTTGAATTTGTAAAACAGCTGCGGCTGGAACAGAAATTTAACGGCCTGGAGGCGCTGAAAGCGCAACTGGCAAAAGACAAAGAGGCGGCGGAACAGGCATTAATGGGCTAATGATTTAATGTACTGATGGGCTAATTAATTTTGAGTGAATGAGTGTATTCATGCGGCATGAACTTCCGCTGTTCCGGTTACATTTATCGCAATTCTGTTAATGTTTTCATCCCTGCCTTGCCAGGTATTCTTAAAGCCATGTCAAATTTCGATATGGCTTTTTTATATCTATCTTACCTTTCCATCAACTTAATTGCGTAAATGATTAATGGCAAGAGATCGCTATGGTATACATTCCTTAGCAACATAGCAGCACATTAAACCATTAGCACACTATCAACTATGATAAATAAAACTGTAAAAGACGCGCAGGAAGCGCTGCAGGGCATTACGGATGGCATGACGCTGATGCTGGGCGGTTTCGGTCTCTGTGGCATCCCCGAAAATTCCATTCAGGAACTGCTCCGTTTGGGAGTAAAAAACCTCATCTGCATCTCTAACAACGCCGGAGTAGATGATTTCGGCATCGGTCTGCTATTGCAGAAGCACCTGGTAAAAAAAATGATTGCCAGCTATGTAGGCGAGAATGCCGAGTTTGAGCGCCAGCTGCTGTCTGGCGAACTGGAAGTGGAACTGACACCACAGGGTACGCTGGCCGAGCGCATCAGAGCCGGTGGCGCGGGCATCCCCGCTTTTTTCACGCCAGCTGGGTATGGCACAGAGATAGGCGAAGGCAAAGAAACCCGTGAATTTTACGGCAAAATGTACCTGCTGGAAAGCTGGCTGAAAGCGGACTTCGCTCTCGTGAAAGCCTGGAAAGGCGACACCGCCGGTAACCTGATCTACAAAGGCACGGCCCGCAACTTTAACCCGATGATGGCCGCTGCCGGCAAAATCACGGTAGCTGAAGTGGAAGAACTGGTGCCTGCCGGCGAGCTGGACCCGAACCAGATTCATACGCCGGGCATTTACGTGCAGCGCATTTACCAGGGCGAAACGTATGAAAAGCGCATTGAGCAGCGGACGGTACGGACTTCTTAATGTGCTGATTTTCTAATGTGCTAATGTGCTGTCTCTATGGCTAGGGATGAAATTAAACTGGAGAGTACTGAAAATAATCCTGTTCTAAATAAATCTTTTCAATTTGCCTTGGATATTATCCGATATGCCGAGGCTCTTGAAAATGACCGGAAGTATATTATCTCAAATCAACTGCTCAAAAGCGGAACATCTATCGGTGCAAATATAAGAGAAGCTCAACATGCAGAAAGCAAAGCCGATTTCATACATAAGCTGAAAATTGCCGCGAAAGAAGCAAGCAAAACTGAATATTGGCTATTACTCTGCAAATATAGCCCTGGCTACCCTGATATTGCAGGTAGGCTTGAAAAGTTACTGGAAATTCAAAAACTTTTATCCAAAATCATATCTAACTCTAAGAAAAGTTAATACATTAAGAAAGCAACGCAATAAGGGTTAGCACATTAGCACATTAAAAATCAGCACATTACTATGGATAAACACGGAATTGCGAAACGTATTGCCAGAGAGGTAGAAAGCGGCATGTACGTAAACCTGGGCATTGGCATCCCGACACTGGTGTCTAATTACATACCCGAAGGTGTAGAAGTTGTGCTGCAGTCAGAAAACGGGCTGCTGGGCATGGGCCCCTTCCCCACAGATGAGGAAGTAGACGCCGATCTGATCAATGCAGGCAAGCAAACGGTTACCACACTGCCCGGCTCCGCCCTGTTCAGCTCTGCCGAAAGCTTTGGCATGATCCGCGGCGAACACATAAACCTGACGATTCTGGGCGCCATGGAGGTGTCGGAGAACGGCGATATTGCCAACTGGAAGATACCGGGCAAAATGGTAAAAGGAATGGGCGGCGCCATGGATCTGGTAGCTTCTGCCAAAAACATCATTGTCGCCATGCAACATACCGCCCGCGACGGATCTTCCAAGCTTCTGCCGGAATGTACCCTGCCTATCACGGGTGTGCACTGCGTAAAGAAAATTGTAACGGACCTGGCGGTGCTGGAGGTGCTTCCGGAAGGCGGATTTAAGCTGCTGGAACGCGCGCCGGGTGTTACGGTAGAAGACATACAGGCAGCCACAGCGGGTAAACTCATCGTGGAAGGCGATATCCTGGAGATACAATTCTAACTCGTCCGGACCGCCAAGCAAAAAGCGCAGCCTGAGCACTGCGCTTTTTTGTTAATTTTGTGTACCCCAAAGTATAGAAATAAGCTTTGCTTCTTTTATACTATACCATAATCATACTTACAGCACGTATAGGCTTACAGGTATAACAGACTTATACATTACAAATGAGCGAAAAAATAGAAACGAATTTTGAACATAGATTACTGCTGCGCCAACTGGTGCTGAAAGATTACAACGAGGTAAAGGAAATTATGGACATGGTTTACCGTAGCATTGACGGTGCCTGGACCCGCAAAGAATTTTCTAACCTGCTGAAGAAGTTTCCGGAAGGGCAGATTTGCATTGAAGACAACGGAAAGGTAGTGGCCGCCGCTCTCAGCCTGATCATCAACTATGATAAGTATGGCGACAAACACACCTATGAGCAAATCATCGATAATGGCACTTTTAAGTCGCATGACCCTGATGGCGCTACCTTGTATGGCATTGATGTGTTTGTACACCCCGAGTACCGCAACCTGCGCCTGGGCCGCCGCCTATACGACGCCCGCAAAGAAATATGCGAGAACCTGAACCTGCGCGGCATTATTGCCGGCGGCCGCATACCGGGATATAAAGACTATGCCGACAAGCTGACACCAGCCAAGTATATTGAGATGGTGCGCAACAAGGAGCTCTCAGACCCGGTGCTTTCTTTCCAGCTCAGCAATGATTTCCACGTCCGCAAAATCCTGAAGAATTACCTGCCCGACGACAAGGAATCCCGCTCGTACGCTACGCTGCTGGAGTGGATCAACGTGTATTACGAGGAGAAAGAGGAACTGATAGGCGGCCGTAAAACCGTGGTGCGCATTGGTATTGTGCAGTGGCAGATGCGGGCGGTGAAGGATCTCGATGATTTTATGCAGCAGGTAGAGTTCTTTGTAGATACCGTCAGTTCCTATAAATCGGATATTGTGGTGTTTCCGGAGTTCTTTAACGCCCCGCTGATGGCGCTCACCAACGAGGAATCTCCTTCTGAAGCTATCAGAAGTATGGCAGAGTATACCGAGGAGATACGGGAGCGCATGATCCACCTGGCACTCTCTTATAACATAAACATTATAGCTGGCAGTATGCCGGAGTACTACGATAACAAGCTGTACAACGTAAGCTACCTTTGCCGCCGCGATGGCACCTATGATTCGCAGTATAAGCTGCACGTAACGCCCGACGAATCGCACTACTGGGGCATGCGTGGCGGCCACAAGCTGAAGATTTTCGACACAGACATCGGTAAAATCGGCATCCTGATTTGCTACGACGTGGAGTTTCCGGAGCTGGCGCGTATGCTTTCCGATATGGATATGAAAATCCTATTTGTGCCTTTCTGGACCGACACCAAGAATGCGTACCTGCGCGTGCGCCTCTGCTCGCAGGCCCGCGCCATCGAAAACGAGTGCTATGTGGCCATCACCGGCAGTGTAGGCAACCTGCCCAAAGTAGAGAACATGGACATCCAGTATTCGCAGTCTGCTGTGTTCTCCCCTTCCGACTTTGCCTTCCCGCACGATGCGGTTATTGCCGAAGCTACGCCTAATACGGAGATGACGCTGATTGCCGATTTGGATCTGGACTTACTCAAAGACCTGAACTCCGGCGGCAGCGTGCGCAACCTGAAAGACCGCAGGAAAGATCTGTATAATCTGAGCTGGGTAACACGTAAGGAAGAGTAACATCAGGAAGTATAAAATAAAACGGCCGCTGTTCGGAGGAACAGCGGCCGTTTTATTTTATACTTCCTGAACTAGTATGACAATTTCTCTCTTTTAACAGCTTCACGCCTGAGTGCGATGATTAATCCTATAATAAAACCTAAAAGAGCCCCAATCAGAAGGTATTTAAGCAACTTAGGCCCGGTAGGGTTTAATCTCGATACAAATCCAGTCACCACCTCCACATTATCTAACCGCTCCAGTTCTGCCTGTAATGCAATCTGCCGCTGGTACATATCTATACTCTCTCTGTAAAGATTGGCAGGATCAATGGGCTGGCCATATACAAAGCCATTTACAGGCCCTCTAGGGTTTACGACTGCTGTTTTTACGCTATCCAATGATGCAATTTCATCTTTATACTTAGAGATCAGGCTTATAATCTGTTGCTGGCGAATGCGCTTCTGCTTCGAAAAGTAACGGTTATTTTCCAGGTAGTTTGCCAAAGCTGGCTCCATCGTACTAAAGAGGGCGTTGTTGTATAACTGAAGTTCTATCCGGAAAGGGGATCCCGTCAGAATGCTGTCTTCCGCTACTCTATCCTGATCCAGATTATAGAAATTCATCCCTTTAATTTGCCCGGCGGCATCAGGGCTTATATCCAGGCTCTTTGAAACAGCTTCAAAGTTATCTTCATTTATCATAACTGAAAGCTTGTCAAGCTGGGTTTCCATAAACTCATTCCGGATGTTAGACAGAATCAAGGTCATGGATGAAGTATAGTATGGCTTGGTTACATAATATGCAGCATAACCGAGCCCTATACCAAGCAAAACAACCAGCGACACAACCTTCAGATTGTTATAAACAGCTTTAAAAGTATACTTAAGCCGGTTTCCTACCTTTTGTGGTATTCTGCCAATGCGCTCAAAAATAACTCCCAAATCTATTTCATCCTGATTTTCAAGCCTTTTGTGCTTATCCCGTTCCTCTAACTGATACATATTCATTGTTTTTGCAAATATACAAGTATAGTTCTATAAGGCATAATAGTCTTATTTCTTTCTATTTAATTTTATTACTTTTGCGGAGTGATTACATTTTTTACTGTTCCAGGATTTTCTCAAACAAAGGTTTAGATCCGTTTTGCTACCCTCAGATTACCCTATGATAATACAAATGGTTGACCTACAGCGTCAATATCAAAGATTGAAGCAGGATATTGACGCAGCAATGTCAGAAATTCTTCAGGCTACCTCCTTTATCAATGGTCCGGCCGTTGAACTCTTCGCAAAAGAGCTTGCTGATTATAACAACGCAAAGCATGTAATTCCCTGCGCAAACGGCACCGACGCTTTACAACTTGCCATGATGGCGCTCGATCTGAAGCCCGGAGATGAAGTGATTGTTCCTGCCTTCACTTATGTCGCCACTGCCGAAGTAATTGCTTTGCTGGGTCTTACGCCTGTCTTCGTCGATGTATATCCGGATACTTTTCTGATATCAGTAGAGGAGATTGAGAAAAATATTACACCCAAAACAAAGGCCATAGTTCCTGTGCATCTATTTGGCCAGTGTGCCGATATGGAAGGCATTATGGCTATAGCGCAAAAGCATGATATCTTTGTGATAGAAGACACGGCGCAGGCTATCGGCGCAGATTATACTTTCCCGGATGGAACAACCCGGAAAGCCGGCACAATAAGCCACATCGGCACGACCTCTTTCTTTCCCTCTAAAAACTTAGGCTGCTACGGGGACGGCGGCGCGTTGTTTGTAAATGACGATGCGCTAGCCATTAAATTAAAGATGATTGCCAACCATGGGCAAAGGATAAAGTATCATCACGACATCGTTGGCGTAAATTCCAGGCTTGATACCTTGCAGGCAGCTATACTAAGGGTAAAATTGCCCCAGCTGAATGACTTCAGCCTCAGAAGAAGCAAGTCCGCAGCTTTTTACGATGCTGAGCTAAAAGGCTTTGATGCTATCAGTATACCTGCACGTGCCCAAAACACCAGTCATGTCTTCCACCAGTACACCATAAAATGCAATACCTTTGAGAGAGAAGCACTCCGTTCTTTTCTCCAGGTAAAGGGCATCCCTACTATGGTGTATTATCCTGTGCCGCTGCATCTTCAGAAAGCCTATACAAACTATGGGTATACGCAGGGAGACTTTCCTGTTTCAGAACAGCTCTCGGCCCAGGTTCTGTCTATTCCCATCCATACAGAACAGACCGAAGAAGAACTGCAGTATATTACAGACAGCATCAAGGAATTTTTAGCAGCTAATAATTTAAATTAATGGAGTATTATAATCATGAAACTGCCATTATAGATGAGGGTTGTAAGATTGGAGATGGCACAAAAATCTGGCATTTTTCTCATATTATGTCGAATTGTACCATTGGCCAGAATTGCAACATCGGCCAGAATGTGGTAATATCTCCCGAGGTTATACTGGGCAACAATGTAAAGGTGCAGAACAATGTCTCGATTTATACAGGTGTTACCTGTGGAGATGATGTCTTTCTGGGCCCATCCATGGTTTTCACAAATGTCACGAATCCCCGCAGTGCTGTAAACAGGCGCGGGCAGTATGCTAAAACCCATGTGGGCAAAGGTGCCTCAATCGGCGCTAATGCTACGATAGTTTGTGGCCATGATATAGGAGAATATGCTTTTATTGGGGCGGGAGCAGTTGTGACAAAAGATGTACCTGCTTATGCATTGGTAGTAGGAAACCCTGCTAAACAAACCGGCTGGATGAGTGAATTTGGTCATAAACTAAAGTTCAGCACATCCGGAGAGGCTTTATGCCCGGAGAGTAACCAGAAATATATTTTAGTATCAGGCCGCGTTCAAAAAATAAGCTAAAAACAAAATGAGTGACAAAGTAAAATTTGCAGTAGTTGGCTGTGGCCATATTGGCAAAAGGCATGCGCAAATGATAACGGAAAATGAGGAGTCTGAGTTGGTAGCCCTCGTTGACATTAAAAATAAGGAGCAGCTTGGCATTGATCAGTTTAACGTGCCTCTTTTTAAAACGCTGGAAGAATTGCTGGCAAGTGGCATAGAGGTGGATGTTGTTAATATTGCTTCACCAAACGGGCTTCATGCCAGGCAGGCCATGACCAGCCTGGAGGCACGCAAGCACATTGTGGTGGAAAAGCCGATGGCCCTAACCAAGCTTGATGCAGAAAAGCTCATCTTCAAGGCCCTGCATGTGCATAAGCATGTATTCGCGGTGATGCAGAACAGGTACTCGCCACCCTCCGTCTGGATAAAAGAATTGATAGAAGACGGTGTATTGGGTAAGATTTTTATGGTGCAGCTTAACTGCTACTGGAACAGGGATGATCGCTATTACAAAGCTGATAGCTGGCATGGCAAGCAGGAACTGGATGGCGGAACTTTGTTTACACAGTTTTCGCACTTTATAGATATCATGTACTGGCTCTTCGGGGACATCGAAAACATAAGCGCTAAATTCAAAGATTTTAATCATCAGCATTCCACTGATTTCGAGGATTCGGGCTTTGTAAGCTTTGACTTCGTAAACGGAGGTATGGGTTCCTTGAATTATTCGACCTCGATATGGAACCAGAACTTTGAGAGCAGCATGACCATAATTGCTGAAAACGGCAGTATCAAAATTGGCGGCCAGTACATGAATGAGGTGGAATATTGCCATATCAGGGATTACATGATGCCTGAACTGGCACCCACCAACCCCGGAAACGATTATGGCGCTTACAAAGGCTCTGCACAGAACCATCACTATGTAATTGAGAATGTGGTAGATACTTTGAAAGGCAGAAACACGATTACGACTAACGCGCTGGAAGGATTGAAAGTAGTTGACATCATTGAAAGAATATATGCGCTCAAGCATTAAGCTGCTCTCTGCTATTTTCCGAATCAATCTGAAAAGATATCTGCCATGAACCTTATGAAAGCTGCTTTAGGAAGTATAGTTGCCTGCCTGGTCCTTTTAATTCAAACCGCGGGCTTTGCACAGAATATAAGTGATGATGCAATTTTACAGGCTGGCTTTACAGTCCCTATCAATCATTCCTTTGAGCTGGTTAACCCGGAAGTAAACACCATAGAAGAACTTAACAGGCAGTTAAGCTCCTATTATGTGCCGGCCAAGTCATTTTACGGCGCCTACGACTCTCTGGAACTAGCAACTGCTTCCAGCCTGAACGAAAACATCTTTAAGCTGGAGTATAATATCGACAGCAGCTTGTATAACTCTTATTCCCTGACCAAATACCATGACGCGGGTACCAAATCAAAAACGGCAATACTGATTATTCCCGGCTCAGGGAACAACCAGGCGACAGAAATTTTTCAGGGTATAGGGTATCATGGCGATATTGTAAATCAGGTATCAGATTTTGGAGATATTTATATTTCGGTAAAACCCAATGAGGATTTCCTGGCCATTCACCGAAAAGGATATAAGCTGAATTTCTCTTTTATAACCAATTATTATATAAATGTAGGCGGCTCTTATTCTGCCAGCTACCTTATTAATGCTATTGCAACGGCTAAGTATTTAAAGCAAAATTACGACAGGGTTTTTATACTTGGTTTATCACAGGGCGCTTCGGCTGCTTTGTTAGTTTCCCTTCAATCTGCTCCTGCTGCTACAGTTGTTGCTTCCGGATTTACTATCACCAGAGATGACTTTGAGTGGGCTAACCAGGATCAGATAGTGATTCCTGATCTGGTAACGACTTATTCCAATGAGTATCTTCATGAAACGATAAAGAAGCAGCATACCAATTACTTTTTTAGCTGGGCCAGAAATGAGTATGGTATCTATCAAATCGAGGCCTTCAACGGCTATACAAAAACTTTCTTCCAGGATGTAGAAAATACGGAATTCGTATCACATACTCAGGGCCATAGCTTTCCGCAGCCAATGGTAAATAACTTCCTGAGTAGTATTCCTTCTGCAAAAATCTCTTTAATTTCTAATGTAGTTGGGGTTTGTGATAATCAGTTGTATCTGAAAGCAGCCGCTGCCGACCCTGACAGCATCGTTCAGTACCAATGGTACAAGGACAACCTGCCGCTTGAAGGGAATAACAGCGACTCTTTATATCTTTTAACAGGCGGCGAGTACCAGCTGGTAGTTAAAAATAACCGCGGTAAAATTTTTGCCACAAACACAATCAGGCTGAACAAAAAGAACTTCAGGAAGCAGATTACTTTAAAAGAAAGAATCATTACGGCTCCGGCAGGTTATGATGCTTACGAGTGGTATGCTGATAATAAACTTATACCCGGTGCAGATAGCAGCCTGGTTGTTACAGCGCCCGGTAACTATCATGTGGTGCTAACAGATGAGTTTGGCTGTAAAACATCAAACGTGATAAGCATTGCCAAAGACTATCCCTTGTTTGCCGATTTCATAACATCCATTATATACCCGAACCCGAACGAGGGGAATTTCAGGGTTGAGCTTGTTTCTCCTTATAGCGAAGAAGTGAAATTAGTACTGTATGATGCAGTTGGCAGAAGTATGTATGAAAAGAGCTTTATGAAGGACATCAACCAGGATTTCTTAGATCTGAGCATACACACCCTTAAACCAGGTATGTACTATCTTAAAGTACAGTCGGCCCGAAACGAGCAGGTCTCGCCTGTACTGATACGATAGCCTTAACGCTGAACATAACTCCGATTTATACTTACAGGAATTCCCAGCTACAAATTTGCTACTTAAATTCAGGGACAGGTTAAAGGAAAATATATTCTTAAAGAATATAATTACGCTGTTTTCAGGCACCTTAATAGCACAGGTAATCCCTATGCTGTTATCACCTGTAATAGCGCGCATCTACTCTCCTGCTGCTTTCGGAAGCCTCACGTTATTTGTCAGCATCATCACCGTAGTCGGAAGTGTTTCAGCAGCCAAGTATGAGATGGCTATTATTCTACCGGCGAAGCGGCTTGAAGGCCAGCTCCTGGCCTGGGTTTCGGTGCTGTTAGTGGCCTGCACAACTATACTATCTGCAGCAGCAATTCTTATCTTCTCATCAGAGCTTTCTGTCCACTTAAACGAAGGTTTATACTTTATCCCGCTTTCAATTGCCCTGTTAGGCTTAACCAATGTGCTCACGTACTGGCACGGCAGAAGCAAGAAGTATATGCTGCTGTCTCAAAGCAAAGTAGCACAATCGGTAGGCAATGGCACCGCACAGGTAGGTTTAAGCCAGCTGCAGGGCAGCTATTTTAATGGATTGATAGTTGCCTATTTACTGGGGCAGGTGCTGTTTGTTGGGGTAGCCGGCAAAAAATTCTTTATACAACTATGGCGGTTCAGGCATTTATTAACCAAGGATGCTATACGGGGGATATTACGGAAATACAGGAGGTTTCTTAGCTTTTATACTCCTTCGGCGCTACTTGATAACGCTTCGATGCAGGCGCCGGTTTTTATACTTTCAACTTATTTCAGTATTGCATCAGCGGGGCTTTTCGGTTTAACCTACCGGATTGTTAACATTCCCTTGTCCTTGATTAGCAGCGCAGTAGGCCAAGTTTATTACCAGAAGATAGCAGAATTAAAAAATGAAGGGCAGGATTTAAGACCTTTAGTTATCGACACAGCTAAAAAGCTTTTCTTCCTGTCTATCCCGCCTACAGTTGTTTTACTTTTTGCCGGGGAGTTCCTGTTTTCCTATATTTTTGGAGAAGAATGGACTGCTTCCGGGCATTATGCACAGGTGCTGGCTATCCCTTTTGCCGTAAGGTTTATTGCTTCTCCGCTGAGTTCTGTTCTTGTGGTTAATGACAAGTTAAAGGTGCTTTCACTCTGGCAATTTTTCTACTTTATCACTACTGTAAGTATACTTTACATTGGTACTTTTCAACCTCTTACAACTTTTATCTATCTTTACGGCATAAACGAAGTTGTACAGTACCTGTTTTACCTCTTTCTTATAATAAAATACTCTAAAAGATAATGTGTGGTATAAGCGGAATTATAAGTTTAAAAGAAAAGCAGGTTGATTCTTCTCTAATCAAAGCTTACAATGATATCATCTCCCATCGGGGTCCGGATGATGACGGTTTCTTCTTTTATAAGAATTTAGCCTTTGGCCACCGGAGGCTTTCCATACTTGATCTTAGCCCCGCTGGCCACCAGCCAATGCACCTTGGCGAAAAATATACACTTGTATTTAACGGCGAAATATTTAATTATTTAGAAATAAAGCAGGAGCTGCAAAAAGCGGGTTACAGCTTTGTATCCGGTACAGATTCAGAAGTTATTCTGGCAGCTTACGATTACTGGCAGGAAACATGTGTGAAGCGGTTCAACGGCATGTGGGCTTTCGCCATTCTGGACAGAAGCAACGATACCCTGTTTTGCAGCCGCGATCGGTTTGGCGTAAAGCCTTTCTACTACCGTAAAACAGAAGCTTACTTTGCTTTTGCCTCTGAAATAAAGCAATTCAGCACGTTACCCGACTGGCAGCCGGTTCTGCATACTTCCAGGGCGGCAGATTTTATCAGGCACGGCATTTTCGACCACACAGCAGACACACTTTTTTCTGATGTAAAGCAGCTGCGTGGCGGTCATAACCTGGTATTTAACCTTTCGGACAGCAGTGTTAGTGTGTATCAATGGTATAATCTCCGGGAAAACGTTGCGCCTTATAAAGGTACTTTCCAGGAGGCAAAGCAGGAATTTTTCGACCTGTTTACAGATGCTGTAAAGCTCAGGCTTCGTTCTGATGTAAAAGTCGGCTCCTGTTTGTCCGGCGGCCTGGATAGCACTTCGATTGTGTGCTCTGTTAATAAAGTTTTAAGAGAAGAGAACAAGCACGACATACAAGAGACTGTATCTGCCTGCTCAAGTATAAAAAAGTATGATGAGCAGCAGTTTATTGATGAAGTAATAAATAAAACAGGGGTAAAATCTCATAAGGTTTACCCGGATTTAGATACTTTGTTTGATGCACTTGATACATTAGTCTGGCACCAGGATGAGCCTTTTTCCTCGTCCAGCATTTTTGCACAATGGTGCGTATTTGAGGAAGCACGCAAAAACGGCCTTATAGTGATGTTAGATGGCCAGGGCGCCGATGAGTCGCTGGCCGGCTACCCTCCCTTTCATGATGCCCACCTGATGGGTTTACTGAAGGACCTTAAACTGGGGCGGATTATGGAAGAAACTGCTGCCCTGCAAAACCTGCACGGGTACAGCGCAAAAAAAGCATGGCAGTTTGTAGCCAAGTCTATTATGCCTTCCGGGTTAGCTCAGAAACTTCGCCAAACCAGCACGCCGATACTTCAAGATAGCATTAGCAACACAGAAGATTGTTATAGCCCTGCTTTCTTTTCCAGCATTACCGACATGTCCTACGACCAGTTGTGCGTCTCCAACCTTCCGATGCTGCTGCATTATGAAGACAGAAACTCAATGGCGCATTCTATTGAGTCGCGGGTGCCCTTTTTGGACTACAGGCTTGTAGAATTTATAGTTAGTTTGCCCGACGACTATAAAATACATAATGGTAAAACAAAGTATGTGCTGCGCGAAGCGCTGGATGCGACCATCCCCGATAAGATTAAAAACAGGCATGATAAAATGGGCTTTGTTACTCCGGAAACTGTCTGGATTCAGCAACATAAAGACGCAGTACGGCAGAAATTAACGGAAGCCTGCAAGGATTTAAACCAGCTTGTAAACCCTGACCAGATTATGGCTTCGTTTGACAAGCTCATAAAAGGAGAAGAGGATATTCATATTGGCTCAGTTTACTTCAGATTATTAACATTTCATCAGTGGTTTAAAAAATTCGGGATAGTTCTAAAAAATAATTAATGAAAATAGTTACCATTATTGGAGCGCGCCCTCAGTTTATAAATAAAGAATCCGGGCAGCATTTTGCGACGGACATGCCGCAGGTAAAATCGTAGCTTTTACAAAATAGAAAGTAATGAGGATTGCATACCTAGTCGAAGTAGACATCACCGAAGAAACAGGCGTTACAAAAAAAATAAAAGGCCAGACAAACTCATGGGCACAGGAAGGGCATGATGTAAAAATTTTCTCATTCCCTTCAGTCCTTAGCTCTGAAGTAAGAAACAGGAAGAATATTATTGATGTAAGCTCAGAAACTTTCTTGAACCCTATAGCATCTTTTTTTAGTGGACAAGTACAAAATTACCTTAACAAGATTTTAAGCAGTCAAGCAATTGCCAGGAGTCTGCAAGACTTTTCTCCTGATATAATTTATTATCGGCAGGGAATCTGGTTTCCAGGCATACACAGAATTTTTTCTCAAAAAGCACCTATAATTTTAGAGGCAAACACCAATGATTTAGAAGAAATAAAGCTGGAGGGTAAAGTCAGAAGAATTATATATACCTATGGCCGCAAAAAGATTTTAAAGCATGTACTTGGAGTTGTAAGTGTGACCAATGAAATTGGGGAATATTATCAGGGCTTAGTTCCATATATCAAAACAGTTAGCAATGGCTTCGTTTTTAATGATGAAATACCTGCTCATACCCTCACTGCTAGCTTTTCTAATAAGCCCTCTCTGATATTTGTTGGAATGCCAGGTTACTCGTGGCATGGTGTGGATAAAATTTTAAGATTAGCCAGCTTGCTACCAGAGTTTACTTTTCATCTGGTTGGCTATGAAAAAGCCAATCTACCTGAGATGACTGATAATATTATTTGCCATGGTTACTTACGAAAAGATTCCCTTAAAACTTTGTATGCTACTGCCGACATAGGTATTGGTACATTAGCACTGCATAGAAAGAATATGGACGAGGCCTGCCCATTAAAAGTACGGGAATACTGTGCTTTTGGCCTGCCTGTTATTTTGGGCTACAAAGACACTGATCTGGAAGGGCAGGATTTCATATTGGATATTGGTAATTTCGAGGAAAATGTAGTTCAGAGCATTGACAGCATAAAAAACTTTGTCAGAGCCTGGCACGGAAAGAAAACTGAAAGGTCGGTAGTAGAACCGTTGATAGGATTAAATGCAAAAGAGAAAGAACGTTTAGCGTTTTTCAAAAGCGTACAAAATGCATCTGAAAATCAGGCTAAATAAGTTAAACTGGCTTTTTCTGCTTCTGGTAGTCTTTTTGCTCCCTTTTACCGGAGTACCGGGGCTTCCATTCTTAGGTGAGCTTCAGGCTGATGCTTCTGCACACATTCTTCTGTTTATTTCTGTGCCGCTATTTGTGGCAACCATCCTCTTTCAGAAACGAATAAGAATCATATCAGACAGGTATTATTTTTTATTCCTCCTTTTTATCCTGCTGGTATTTGCCAATTCTGTTGTATCTCTAAACAGCTTCGACCATATTTTTAAAGGTAAAAGCGGTTACGGCAAGTTTATACTTCAGTATTTCCTGCTTCTTTTTTATGGCGTAATTGTCTGCCATATCTTCTATAATATCTTATGCCACATAAGTTTTGAGAAGATATTGTTCCGCATAAGAAAGGCAATTGTACTATCTTATTTTATTGTATTAGGCTATGCTTTTTTCGAGATAATGCATATCTATCATATAGAACTCTTTACGCCCTTTCTGAAAAGCATAGACCCAATCATCAGAACCGGGCAGAAATTCCACTATGTGGCTTACGGAAGAATACGATCGATTACGCCAGAGCCTCCTTTTCTGACCCTGTACCTGGTTTTTGCCGTGCCCTGGCTGTTAAGTTACTTTCTGACTCAGCCCGGTAAACTTTTCAGGAACTGCTTTCTCCTGCTCTCTATATTAGTTCTGGTATACTTCTCCGGCTCCAGATCGGGTCTGGTGATTATCAGTCTACAGGTTATTTTATTTTTTGCCCTGCAGGTAAAGCGCAGAATTACCGGCCGGAAGTTTAAAAAGGCTATTTACCTGTCTCCGTTTATTTTAGCGGCCCTGGCAATAATGCTGTATGTTTCAAGTGACAAGATTATTGAGCGTATCAAGTCCATCTCTGTATCGGAAGACAGCAACTTGCAGGAATCCAGCATATCGCGGTGGAGCACCCAGGAAGCCGCACTGGAAATAGCCTTGGATAATCCGGTATTCGGCGTTGGCTTTGGCCAGCAGGGCTTCTACTTTCCTGCCTATTACTCCATTTGGTCCTATAATAACAGCTATGAAATCAGGAACTGGGCCAATACGAATCTTCCTATATGGCCGCCGGGCTTCTCCATGTTTACCAGGTTAGCTGCAGAAACAGGATTCTTTACCGCCTTCTTCTTCTTCGCCATTAATTTACTGTTAGCATTGAAGTTGTTTTTAATAAGAAAGAGGTTTAAAGCACAATCTTTCGTGCTGACCATCTTAGCAACGATAAGCCTCATTACTATAGTTGGCTATATATTTGTTTATCTGCAGTGGGATTCGTTCAGATTAACAGGGTATTGGTTAGCTTTGTCCTTATCCATAATTCTTATCAAAAATGAGAGATCATCGTAAGGCAGTTGTTCTCATTCCGCATTACAACGATCCTGAAGGCCTGCAAAAAACAATTGCTTCCTTTTCAGAGAATGAACCCTGCGATGTACTGGTGGTGGATGATGGAAGTATAGCGCCGATTGATGAAAATAAAATTCAGGAATTATTTAAGGCCACAGGAGAAGTATTCTTTTTATATCTGGAGCAAAACAGTGGAATCGAAACTGCCCTTAACAAAGGATTAGACTGGATAAAGGAAAACGATTACCAGTTTATAGCCAGGTTGGATTGCGGCGATATCAATATGCCTCAGCGCATCCATAAACAACTGGAGTTCATGGAAAACAACGCTGATATTCAGTTGCTGGGCACCTGGGCAGAAGCTATAGATGTAAATGGCAATCCCCTCTATCAGCTGCATTTGCCTGCGGCACATGAAGATATCGAAAAGAAGATGTTCTTAAACAACATGTTTATACACCCCACGGTGATGTTCCGGAAAGAGGCGCTGGATGTTATCAAAGAATATCCTTACGATTACCCTGCTGCAGAGGATTATGCCTTTTTTTTTAAATTTGTCCGGAATTTTAAAACAGCGAATTTACCCGAAGTGCTGGTACGCTTCGAGATCAATACCGCAGGCGGTATTTCTTCAACCAGAAGAAGTACGCAACTCCAAACCAGAATTAAAATAATAAAGGAAAACTTTAAGTTTGGCTACTACCCCATCATGGGAATCACCAGGGCGAGCATCTTATTGTTCATTCCCAGAAACATTGTAGAATCTCTCAAAAAGCGGATACTTTGGAAAGGAAAGTAAAGGTCTTACATATAGCACTGGTACTTAGCGGCGTAGAGACTTATATCAGATTGGTGGCAGCAAATATTGATGAGGCTAAGTTTGAGTTGATCATTCTCAGAGATAATGAGCAGAACCAGCTACCCATCACGTACAAATCGGGCAGAGTTGTTAAAACCTATACTTTAGACTTTGAGAGAGACATCCGTCTTTTAAAAGATACAAAGCTGCTGGGCCAGGCACTTAAAATAGTAAAGGCCGAATCGCCAGATATTATTCATTGCCATAGCGCTAAAAGCGGAATAACAGGCAGAACCATCGGAGCAATATTACAAATACCTGCTTTCTATACGCCTCATGCTTTTTCGTTTTTAAGTGCCGGCAACAGTCTCAAAAGCTTTGTTTTCAAGTCTCTGGAAAGGCTTTACAGCTATACAAACAGTTATGTAATAGCGTGTTCCGAATCCGAAGGCCGGCGTGCTGTTCAGGATGCCCATTATCCGCAGGAAAGAACCTTTGTGATAAATAATTCTTTGCCAAGGCCTTCGCAGGAGCCTGTTTTTGATAATACCAGCAATTATATCTGCACCGTTGGGCGTCCTTCTTACCAGAAGAACACGCTTTACCTGCTGCAGGCTTTCAGGGAAATACATAAAGCTCTCCCCGCTTTAAAGTTATACATGCTGGGGGTGGGGCATTACTCTCCGGATCTGGAAAAGGCAAAAGAGTTTATTGCAGCAAATAACCTGGAGCATGTTGTCCGATTTTTTGAATGGACCTCCCGGGAGGAAACGCTTTCGATCCTGAGCCATAGTTTGCTTTACATCTCTCTTTCAAGGTATGAAGGTTTGTCTTACGCCGTTCTGGAAGCCATGTCTTTGGGCAAGCCCTGTATCTTGTCGGATGTTGATGGCAATAAGGATTGTGTGGCAGATCAAAACAGCGGTCTTTTAATTGATATTGATTTACCAGCACAGGAAAGCGCTGCTGCTATTATTGATTTGCTCAGGAACAGAGACAAAGTAACAGAGATGGGGAAAGGCGCCTATAATGAGTTTCTTAGGCATTTTATTATAGATAAAAACATACAGGCTTTAGAAAGTTTATACCTTCAGTATGCTAAATAGACTAACTGCACAGGCAATTTCATTTGAAAGGATATTAATCTGGCTGTGCATATTTTTGTTGCCGTTTAAACCAATCTACGCCAATATCCCCCTTATTATTTTTATACTGCTTGTGCTTGTGCAGCACTATAAAAACATCCATAACTTTAAACACCACGCAGGTTTATACCTCTTCTTGTCTATTTTCCTTTTGTATTTAACAGGTCTGTTTTATGCCAAAGATTTTCATACCGAATACAAGATAGTTGAGAAGAGCTTTGCTTTGCTCTTTATGCCTTTGGCCTTCGGTTTAATGCCGCAGGCTAAAGTCCACCTGGTCAGAAAAGGGTTTTGGCAGGGGCTTTTCAGCCTGGCGCTTATACTTGGCATTTATTCCTTCTATTCCGCTTACAGAATTTACAGCGAGCTTGGTTATTTACCAACAGTCGGGGCCCGGGTAAATGAGATTACGTATATTCACAGGCCATACTTTGGATTAATCCAAACGCTAAGTTTCAGTTATGTTTTATCCCTGCTTTTCAGAAAAGGGCTTAAGATTCATCCTGTCTACTACCTGGGGCTCGCGATAGCAATTATATCAGTTTTCCTGGTTGTAGCCCGCTTGTCGGTCGTTGCGCTGATAATTGTTTGCTTATACTTTGTTTATGAATATTTAAGGAAAAGAGGAATCCTGAATTTAAAGACGATAGCCGGGCTTATTCTTTTTATGGTCCTGAGCATTTCGGTGCTGAGCCAGTACAACCGGTTCAGCGAACGTTTTATTTATCTGCTGCAGGGCAAGGGCGAACCCAGAATTCTAATCTGGGAATGCGCATACCGGCAATTTACGGACAGGGACTTTAATATATTTTTAGGAAACAGAAGCGCCAGCACCACCCAGGATAAACTTAACAACTGTTATAAAGAAGAATCTATAAATAAAACTTACTGGGCCTGGATTTATGAGTCTAAAGAGAATTTTAACACGCATAACGAATACCTGAATATGCTCTTAAGTTATGGCATCCTGGGTTTGATTCTGCTCTTAGCATTATTCCTTTACTTATTTTTCAAATCAAGGAAAGAGGCGGATCTGGCAGCTCAGTTTTTTGTAATCGTTTTTGCATTTAATTGTTTTACAGAAAATTTGCTGGCACGCCAGGATTCCATTTTTATTTTTTGCATCTGCGCAGCCATCATAATTTACTATAAAAAGGATGAAATTACGGTCTCCGCTCATCCTGAATAAAACTGTAAGTACGTTATTAAATTTCCGGTACGAAGTATGCTGCTATTTGCAGGCAGATACAATTGCAGCCTGAAGTTACTACAGCCATATACCTATAAGCCAGGCCCTGTTTCGCTAACCAGGTGCATTTCTAAATTAAAGCTGTCCTATATCATAGTTATACATTATTTTTGAGCACAGGACAATGTTCGTTTTTAATCATTACCAGCCAACTTAGTTAATAAAGTGCGCTTGCTGGTTCTAATCCGAATTTATACTATCTGACTACTTAAAAATGTCTGGTTTATATTCAAAATACATTAAGTTAATTCACTTCTTAGGTGATATTGCCGCCATAGCAATATCCATTGTTCTGGCATATGTCCTTAGCCACTCAGTGACAGATGAACCCAATTATCTGGTATCATTTCTCTTTTCTTTAACCAGTTGGCTGCTTTGCACGGCTTTACTAGGTACTTATAAAGTAAATCGCGTCACCAGAAGAATAAATGTGGTGTTTACGGCTCTGAAAGCGATATTGCTTTACATTGTTTTAATTGAAGCAGGGCTTAACCTGGCTGAAATTGTATCTGTGCCGCGGGAAGCTCTTTTCTTGCACTACCTGATTTTAACATGCCTGATAGTTTTCTGGAGAGTTGCCGTCACCACGGCGCTGAGAATTTACAGGAGAAATGGCTACAACCTGCGCAATGTCATCATCGCCGGCCTGAACGATACCGGACTGGAACTTGAATACTTTTTCAAAATGCACCCCGAGTATGGCTATAACTTCCTGGGCTTTTTTGATAATAAAAGCACGGACGGAGTCACCTTAAAAGGCCGGATCAGCGAAATAGAAACTTTTGCCCTGCTAAATGATGTGGATGAGATTTATTGCTGCCCTTATGAATTAGACAAGCATGAAATAACGCAGCTTCTTGATTTCGCAGACAATAACCTGATTCGCATTAAATTTTTACCGGTACCCGGCAGCCAGCCCTACCAGAAATTGAAAATAGATTTTAATGACGTTTTCCCGGTGCTCCTTGTCCGGGCACTGCCCCTGGATGATGTCATTAATAAATTCATCAAAAGAGCTTTTGATATCGTCTTCTCTCTTGCCGTTATACTTTTTGTTTTGTCGTGGCTGATACCATTGGTGGCGCTGGCGATTAAAATCACGTCTAAAGGTCCTGTTTTCTTCAAGCAGACGCGTTCGGGCATAGATAACAAAGATTTCCAGTGTTATAAACTGAGAAGTATGTATGTGAATGATGATGCCAACCTGCTGCTTGCACGCAAAGGAGACTCCCGCATTACGCCTGTCGGGGCTTTTATCCGAAAAACGAGTATAGACGAGCTTCCCCAGTTTTTTAATGTGTTGTTAGGCCAGATGTCCATAGTCGGGCCAAGGCCGCATATGTTGAAGTTAGGGGAAGAATACGCGCAGGTAGCGAACAAATACATGGTGCGCCACTTCATCAAGCCTGGTATTACGGGCCTCTCGCAGGTGCGCGGCTATCGGGGCGACACCTCTGAGCTATACCAGATACGGGGCCGTGTAAAGCTGGATATCTTCTATCTTGTAAACTGGTCGTTTTTGCTTGACCTGAAGATAATTTTTTATACCATTTATAATGTTGTTAAAGGCGATAAAGCTGCTTTTTAAATTTGCCCTTCTGCACAGCTGAAAGTAAACTACTGCATCTTCTCAACTCTCCACCCGCTTTTGCTACAGTTTTAGTAACTTCGCCGGCAAACTGGCGAAAGCATGAGCAAAGAGAAACCAAGTATACCCAAAGGAACACGCGATTTTGGCCCTGCTGTGGTGGTCAAACGTAATTATATTTTCGGCATTATCAGGCGCACCTTCGAGAAATTTGGCTACCTGCCCCTCGAAACCCCGGCCATGGAGCAACTGTCGGTGCTGACGGGCAAGTATGGCGAGGAAGGCGATCAGCTGATCTTCAAAATCCTGAATTCCGGCGATTTCCTAGCTAAGACCACTCCTGAAGACATCAGCAAAGGGCACAAACACCTGACACGCAAAGTATCAGAAAAGGCGCTGCGCTACGACCTGACAGTACCTTTTGCCCGCTTCGTGGTGATGAACCGCAACGAGATTACATTTCCGTTTAAGCGCTACCAGATTCAGCCCGTATGGCGTGCCGACAGGCCGCAAAAAGGTCGTTACCGCGAGTTTTACCAGTGCGACGCCGACGTAGTTGGCACCAGTTCACTGCTCTGCGAAGCCGAGATTGTGCAGATGATAAACGAAGTGCTTAGCACCCTCGGCCTTACAGATTTCACTATCAAAATAAACCACCGCGGTGTGCTGGCAGGTATAGCCGAAGCCATTGGCGAAAAAGGCCGCGAGAGCGATATCTGTGTAGCCATTGACAAGCTGGATAAAATCGGGCCGGAAGGCGTGCGCAAGGAGCTGCTGGAGCGCGGCATTTCTGAAAAAGCTGTTGACAAGCTGGAGCCCCTTTATACTTTGAGCGGCAGCAACGAAGAGCTGCTGGAGCAATTGCAGGTTATACTTGGCGAAACAGCAGAAGGGCAGCGCGGCCTGAAAGATCTGCGCGAAGTGTGGGCATACTTACTGGGTCTCAACAGCCAGGCATTATCAGCGCAAAATGCGTCCGGTATTCCGCGCCTGCTGCTGGACGTAACCCTGGCACGGGGCCTCTCCTATTACACCGGCTGCATCTTCGAGGTAAAAGTTAACAATGTAAGTATGGGCAGCATCAGCGGGGGCGGCCGCTACGATAACCTGACGGGCATGTTTGGACTGCCGGGTGTGTCGGGCGTGGGCTTTTCGTTTGGCGTAGACCGTATTTACGATGTGCTGGACGAATTGCAGCTCTTCCCGGACAGCAGCCAGGCAGGCACCAAAGTGCTAATCGTACAGTTCGATAAGGAATCGGAGTTGTATGCTTTGCCTTTGCTGCAGCAACTGCGCGATGCAGGCATTGCCGCCGAACTATACCCCGAAGCAGCCAAACTGAAAAAGCAGTTGAGTTATGCCGATCAGAAAAACATCCCTTATGCGCTGCTGATTGGCTCTGAGGAAATGGCAAGCGGGCGGCTTAAACTGCGCAACATGCAACGCGGCGAACAGCAGGAACTGGCTATCAACGATGTTATCGCCCATCTCACCAGATAAACGGCTCCATGGATAACATACATTACATTTCCGGCGAGTACCTGACACTGGAGACTGTTGAAACGGTGCTGACGCAGAAGTATACGCTGGCACTTTCGGAAGAAGCGGAGCACCGCATTGTGCGTTGCTACGAGTACCTGCACCAAAAAATCGGCGGCGCTGAAGGCAGCATCTACGGTATTAACACGGGTTTTGGCGCACTGTGCAACCGTAAAATTCCCACCAGCGATGTAGAGCAACTGCAGCGTAATCTGATGATGTCGCATGCCTGCGGCACCGGCGCCGAAGCACCGCATGAGGTGGTAAAACTCATGCTGCTGCTCAAAATTCAGTCGCTGGCTTATGGCCACAGCGGGGTGCAGCTGAAAACGGTAAAGCGCCTCATCGACTTCTATAACCGCGATATTTACCCGATAGTATACCAGCAGGGATCGTTGGGCGCAAGCGGCGACCTGGCGCCATTGGCACACCTGTGCCTGCCGCTGCTGGGTTTGGGCGAAGTATACTTTCAGGGCTATAAGCTGGCCAGCGAGCACGTACTGGAAATGTTCAGTTGGGAGCCCATTACTTTGAAGGCAAAGGAAGGTCTGGCTCTGCTCAACGGCACGCAGTTTATGAGCGCTTATGGTGTGTATACTTTGCTGATGGCAAACCGCCTGTCTGCACAGGCCGACATGGTGGGCGCGCTATCGCTGGATGCCTTTGATGGCCGCATAGAACCGTTTAACGAACTCATTCACCGCATCAGGCCGCACCAGGGGCAGCTGGAAACAGCGCAGGTTGTCCGGGAGCTATTGGAGGGCAGTGAAATTATTGTGCGCGAGAAGCAGCACGTGCAGGACCCCTACTCTTTCCGCTGTATGCCGCAGGTGCACGGGGCTTCCAAAGATGCTATCCGCTACGCAGGGCAGGTGTTTCTGACAGAAATAAATTCGGTAACGGATAACCCGAACATCTTTCCGGAGGAAGACACCATTATTTCAGGTGGTAACTTTCATGGGCAGCCGCTGGCACTGGCGCTGGACTTTCTGGCTATCGCGGTGACCGAACTGGGCAGCATCTCCGAGCGCCGCACTTATCAGCTGATTTCCGGTTTGCGCGGGCTGCCCGAGTTTCTGGTAGCAGAGCCGGGGCTGAATTCAGGCTTTATGATTAGCCAGTACACGGCAGCTTCTATCGTAAGCCAGAGCAAGCAGTTGTGTACGCCCGCCTCTGTCGACTCTATCCCATCGTCCAACAACCAGGAAGACCATGTAAGTATGGGTGCCAACGCGGCTACCAAACTTTACCAGGTGGTACACAACACTGAACGTGTGCTGGCTATTGAACTGATGAATGCGGTGCAGGCGCTGGATTTCCGGAGGCCGCTGCAAACCTCACCTATACTTGAAAAGCTGGTAGCCGCTTACCGCGATAAGATACCGTTTGTGTCTACTGATCGCGTGCTGCACCACGATATCATGCAAAGCATCGCTTTTCTTCATACTTATACTTTTTAACAGCATCATTAAGCCTTACTGTAAAGGAAATCTATAACCCAATGGAAGCTCAGCCAATTGACAGGGTTGAATCTAAAAGAATGGAGAAGTTTAAAAAGCTATTCTTTTATATAGGTTTTATTTCTGTAATAATATTAGCATATAAAGTTTCTACCAGAACAAACCATTCTGGTACAACGGGTTTTTTGCTTGACTGTCTGTTGATAGTATTCTCGATCTATTTGACCTTCAGAAGCTTTAGAAATGCCATAGGCCGAACAGGACAATTCATTGAATGGCGCGAATTTGATATCCAATACAAATTAAAAGAAGATGACTCAGTTAAAACTATACCAATTAAAACTATCAAGAATATAAACATTGGTCTGGACAAGATTATAGTTGAAACTACCACGAATTCCTATAGGCTTGACATTGAAGACTTCACTAAGTATGAAACAATAAAACGTATCAAGAATAACTTTGAAAGAATAAAAATATCCGTGTCTAAGCACACCTAAACTTCAGCTTCGTTACCATTTATCCAACAAGTATGTAAAAGCATCCCTCTACACAATAATTTTTTGTGTTTGTACATTATGTAAATAAAAGAAGCAGCCAAACTGATATCATTTTTGAAATTCCTGTTCGCCATATTATTTATACTTGCAGGCTTCTTCTCTGCTTCGGCACAGAGCGAAACCCCCGGCTGCTTTAAAGCCTACGATGCGCAGGGGCAGGAAATCACAACGCTGTGCGCAGATCAGGAAGTCTCTTTTCAGGACTGTGGCAACAAGGTGCCCGACGAGAACGAGTACTATGTATTTGACTACAAAAATGGCAGCGCAATTCCGACACCGGCATCGCCGGAGAAAAAACATACCTACCATGCTCCCGGCAAATACCGGGTGCTGCAGATTGCCAATTATGGCGGCGCCACCCTCACCGACACCGTATCGCAGGTATATGAAGTAAAGGAGGTAATACCGCCTGATTTTACAACTACCGCCTGCGCCAGCCGGAACATCAACGTTTCTATAACCGACCAGCGCTACGACCGCTACATCCTGAACTTTGGCGACGGGCAGCAACAGCCGGCAATACCAGGCGGCCAGTACAGCCATACTTACGCCACTGAAGGTACTTACACGCTTACCCTTACCGGTTCCTTTACCGGCGCTCCCTGCCAGGGCACAGCCACACAGGAAATTACTGTACAAGGAAAAATACCGGCGCCGAAGCTCGCCAAACTTGAGGTGCAGCAACAGGCAGTATCAGGGCAGTTGCAGCTCACTTTACAGAACCTGCAGCCGGGCCGGAGCTATTTGATTGAGCAGCAAAAAAACACAAGCATCGGTTTCAGGGTCATCGCAACCATCAGCAAGGTGGTGCAGGCGACGTTTGTGCACCAGCTCACCGGCATCAATACAACAGAAAGCGCTTTGTATCGCATCCGCCCCATAGACGATTGCGGCACTGTGTTAAATGAATTCTCTAATGTTATAGGCAACGTTGTGCTGAGCGCTACCCCTGCAGAAAAGGAAATAGCGCTGAACTGGAATTCCTTGCCCGGCGCTTCGGAAGGCTATGCACTTTACCGCAACGGCAGCCTCCTTAAAACCATAGATAAAGCTACTACCAGTTACTCCGATACAGACGTAAGTTGTGGCCAAAACTATACTTACCAGCTGATAGCTTTATATCCGGACGATGTGCAGTCAGCTTCCGTGACGCAGCAGGCAGAGATTTCTTCAACGGCTACGCCACCCAAGGGCCATTTAGTTTCTACTTTCGATTTAAATAACCAGTTACAACTCACACTGGATGTTCCGCAGGGGCAACAGGCGCAGCAGGTTACTTTTGAGCGAAGTATAGCCGGCGCAAACTATGAAGCATTGGCCTCATCGCCGCAAAACACTTATACGGATGCGGCTATAGACATAAACAAAGCACCCTGCTACCGCGCCGGTTACACCGACGCCTGCGGCAACAGCTCCGCCCCCAGCAATATCACCTGCCCCATACTCCTGCAGGCCGCGAGCGCTGCAGACGGAAGCACCAACCTGAACTGGACCAAGTATGAAGGCTTTACGGATGGCGTGGAACAGTATACAGTAGAGCTGCTAAGCCCGGATAAACAGCTTATTGCCAGCTACCCGGCCAGCGGCAACGCTTACACCGACAGAATCCTTGGCGCTGAATCACTCCTGCTTTATCGCATCAAAGCCTCCGCAAAAAATGATACGGCTATCACCTACTCCAACATCCGGACACTGGAGCAGCCGCTGCAACTTTACATACCAAGCGCCTTTACGCCCAACAATGACGGTCTGAACGATGTATTTGAAGTGAAAGGCCGTTTTTTTGAAAATTTCAGGATGCGTATTTACAACAGCATGGGAAACGTGGTATACGAATCGTCGGACGCGACGGCAGGCTGGGACGGCACTTACAAAGGCACGCAGGCGCCTGCCGGAGCCTATGCCTACGATATCAGCATAACGACAGCCGCAGGCAGCCCCAAACAACGAACCGGCACAGTCACGCTGCTGCGATAGCTATACTTATAACGTGCAAGTATAAAAGCATTTTGGCGATAAATTTTATAGTGCTCCTCGCTCAGGTTTCGTATTTGTCTGAATCCGGATTATCAGGATTTTGGGATGGACAGGATGTATGAAGTACAAATTTTGAAACAGGTCTAATTTAATTTTACTGCCTTTACTCTATAAGACAGATGCAGTTAAGGCTTATTTGAGTTGTAAGAATTTGTCATCCTGGAAGGATCTTGTGAGCTACATGCAGGTAACTCACAAGATCCCTCCAGGATGATAGAACCAAAAAGACGTATTATTCTTTTGGCAAAAAGGAAGTAACATAAAGTATCATTCCTGGAATCCCAATTCAGATACTCTATACTTATACTTTAGATATTATGCTTGTATCTTTGCGTGCGCCACAGGCAAAGATGCTTTAGCCTCGTACAGATACTTTAAAAAGAAAAACTATGTTTGATATGTTCGGCATGATGGGCAAGATGAAAGAAGTCCAGGCCAAAATGAAAGAAGCACAGGATAATTTACAGCACATCACAGTTACGGCAGAATCCGGTGCCGGGCTGGTGAAAGCGACGGTAAACGGACAGCGCAAGCTCCTGAAAATAGAAATAGACGAATCGATTCTGAATACCAACGACCAGGACATGGTGAATGATCTGGTGGTTGCGGCCGTGAACAATGCCATGCTGACAGCCGGGGAACGCGCGCAGGAAGAGATAAAAAAGCAGACAGAAGGCTTGTTGCCCAATATTCCGGGTTTAGACCTCGGCAGCCTTGGCCTTTAGTACGCCGCACACAGCCGTTGTTATACTTAACTGGAACGGGCTCCGCTACCTGCAGCAGTTTCTGCCGTCGGTTGTAGCAAACAGTTCAGGCTGCGAAATCATTGTGGCCGACAATGCTTCCACCGATGGTTCTGTTGCTTTTCTGCAGGCACATTTTCCACAGGTGCGCCTCATCCTGCTACCCGAAAATTATGGCTTCTGCGAAGGGTACAACCGGGCGCTGCGCCAGGTACAGGCCTCCTACTACGTGCTGCTGAATTCTGATGTGGACGTTCCGCCCGGCTGGACAATTCCGATCCTGAACCTGATGGAGTCCGATGCAGGTATAGCCGTTTGCCAGCCGAAAATAAATGCGCAGCAGCACCCCTGTTTCCTGGAATATGCCGGTGCCGGTGGCGGTATGATAGATGCTGTCGGGTATCCGTTTTGCCGTGGCCGCCTGTTCGAAACGCTGGAAGAGGACTACGGGCAGTATAATGATGTGCAGGAGATCTTCTGGGCAACCGGCGCCTGCCTGTTTGTGCGCAGCGAAGTATACCATACCCTGGGTGGGCTGGAACCGGAATTTTTCGCGCACATGGAGGAAATTGACTTTTGCTGGCGTGCCCAGAATGCCGGTTATAAAGTGATGTATAACGGCCACAGCCAGGTATACCACGTAGGCGGCGGCACGCTGCATAAATCCAATCCGCGCAAAACCTTCCTTAATTTCCGCAACGGGCTGGCACTGCTGTATAAAAACCTGCCTGCCCGGGAGCTTTTCCCGACCATGGCTCTGCGTATAGTACTCGACTGGACTGCGGCTTTACGGATGCTGCTGGCCGGGCAGCAGGGCGATGCCAAAGCGGTGCTGGACGCCCACCTGGCTGTATTCCGCAAGCGCCATTACTGGCGCAGCCGCCGCAAAGCGCAACCACATAAAAGTAATTTCCCGTACATGGCAGGCGTTTACAGGGGCAGCGTGGTATGGGCCTATTTTGTCAGGCAAAAGCGGACGGTGCAGGAGCTATAGGTCCCAGACGGTGCTGCGCTCACGGCGCAGGTGCTTTCGCACGTTCATCCAGAAAGCCAGCGCCAGGTAAATAATCACCGGCGAACCCATCGTCAGGAACGAAAGGTAGATAAAGGTCAGGCGAATGCTGCTGCTGGCAAAACCTAATTTTTCACCCAGCATCGTACAAACACCAAACGCCCGTGATTCGATAAAGTACTGAAGCCTTTTCATTTAAAGGAATGTTATTCTGAACAAAATACTGTCATCTATGCTTCAGCTAAAAATTATTAGCTTAGGCAAGTATAACCAATAACGTACAAATATAGTTTACGATGTATTTTTTACGGCGAAAGTTTACGAGAAGATGTGTCACCATTACCTGTAAAGCAAAATAAGATTTCTGATGGCCTGTAGCAGGCAAAACAAATAAGTGCTGAAAAGCAGTGCTGATTTGCAAAAGTTATAAGCATGATGCAGCACAGGTATGGCGATGTGTCATTTAACATCAGCCGCGTAAAATGTGCCTGCAGGAGGAACTTATGCAGCAGAAATGTGGCAAGTACATTGTAAATTGACAGACTTCTCTTAATTTTACCCACTGAACCGAGAATGAAATATTTATATGCGAAGTATACAATTTAGAGAAGCCCTGCGCGAAGCCTTGTCGGAGGAAATGCGCCGCGATGAGCGCGTATTTCTGATGGGTGAGGAAGTAGCGGAGTATAACGGCGCCTACAAAGTGAGCCAGGGTATGCTGGACGAATTTGGTCCGGAGCGCGTAGTGGATACCCCTATTGCTGAACTTGGTTTCGCCGGTATCGGTGTGGGCGCTGCCATGAACGGCCTGCGTCCTGTTATCGAGTTTATGACTTTCAACTTCTCGTTGGTGGCCATCGACCAGGTAATCAACGCTGCTGCTAAATTAATGTCCATGTCCGGTGGCCAGTATGGTGCGCCGATGGTGTTCCGCGGCCCTACAGGCAGCGCCGGTATGTTGTCGTCGCAGCACTCGCAGAACTTCGAGAACTGGTACGCCAACACGCCCGGCCTGAAAGTAGTGGTGCCTTCTAACCCTTACGATGCCAAAGGCCTGCTGAAATCTGCCATTCGCGACAACGATCCGGTTATTTTTATGGAATCGGAGCAGATGTATGGCGACAAAGGCGAGGTGCCGGAAGAAGAATACCTGCTGCCAATTGGCGTAGCCGATATCAAGCGCGAAGGCACGGATGTAACCATCGTGTCGTTTGGCAAGATAATGAAAGTAGCGCTTGCCGCTGCCGACGAACTGGCCAAAGAAGGTATAAACGCAGAAGTAATCGACCTGCGTACTGTTCGCCCCATTGACTATAAAACGCTGGTGGAATCTGTAAAGAAAACCAACCGCATGGTAGTAGTAGAAGAAGCCTGGCCGCTGGCATCCATCTCTGCGGAGCTGGCTTACCATATCCAGAGCAATGCTTTCGACTACATGGATGCACCGGTAAAACGCGTTACCTGTCGCGATGTGCCGCTTCCGTATGCACCAACCCTGATCGAAGCCTCGCTGCCCAATGTAGCACGCACCGTAGAAGCCGTAAAGCAAGTAATGTATAAGAAAGCTTAAGCTGCTCTTACTCTAAAAAATACAGAAAAGGCGAAGCTGTGCAGCTTCGCCTTTTCTGTTTATACTCCTCCTTACTTTATACGTAGCGCGCTGCTGAGCTTAACCAATCCTGTCGTCGAGCTAATTAAATCCGGAACTGATAAGCTGCTGGGCAAAAAGATAAGCTGAACAGATCCTTGTTCTTTTTACCTGAAAGCAGGATAAAACAGTATTACAGCCGGGCCTGCAGCAAGTATGGTATTGCATCTAATCAGCTTTCCTTTTCAACCTTCTTCACCTCTACTTTAACAGCATTATCCTGCGGGATGATGCCGCGATCATTCTCGCGGGAGTAGACCTGGGTGAACTCTGCTCCCAGCAAAAAAATAATAGAAGTATAGTATACCCATATCAGAATCAGCACCAGCGAACCCGCCGCGCCATAGGTATCGGCCAGCGGTTCGTGCTGAAAGTATAAGCTCAGGATGTACTTGCCAAGCACAAATAGAACTGCCGTAACAGTAGCGCCTATCCACACATTGTACCACTTTATTTTGGCATCCGGCAGCACTTTAAAGATAGCGGCAAAAATAACAATGCTGATAAATACCGACACCAGGATGTTGCCTGTGGTGATGAGGTAAATGGCGAAGCCTGAAAATTGTTCCCGCAGGAAATCATTCACCACGCCCAGTACAATGTCTATCGTGAGCGATACCAGCAGCAGGAAGCCGAGGCTCACCACCAGCGCCAGCGAAAGCACCCTGTCCACAATCAGCTTCAGCCAGCCTTTCTCTGGTTTGGCTTGTACTTCCCAGATGACATTCAGCGAATCCTGCAAGGCTACAAACACGGTGGTTGCAGTAAAAATCATGGTACACACCCCTACAATGGTACCTACCGTACTGGCCGGCGACAAGCTTGCATTTTCAATGATGCTCTGGATCTGTGCTGCACTGTCGTGCCCCACAATGCCGCTAATCTGCTGCACAACCTGCCCCCGCACGGCGTCATCTCCAAACACGGCCCCCGCTATGCGGATAGTGATAATGAGCACTGCCGGAAGCGAGAAGATAGTATAGAAACCTATCATGGCAGCACGATCCAGCGCCGCATCCTCTATGAAATCCGAAAAGGTCAGCTTCGTTAACTCCCAGGTAGATTTTAATCTTTTATACATGCGCTTTTTGAGGATATGATAGTTCTGCATCTCAGCAAGTATAAACAGGCCTTGTTCCTATTGCAACTCCTCTTTAAACTAAGCCGGAAATGCAGTGGCTTGCATCATTTATACCAAAGAACGGAAAAGTGATGATGATAGGCAACTATTTTGTACAGGCATATCCTACTGCAGTATGGCAAAACAGGATCTTATACTTGTTCCGGAGTAAGCCTGGCCAGGTAATTCCCGAATTCCCCCTCGTACAGCAGCTCCATGGCATAACCGTGCTTGCCGGCATAATCCTGCAGGATGGCCGCATCTACAAAAAGCCAGTCAAACCAGCCGCTTTCCTGGTCTTTATACAGCATGTTATACTTTACTTCACCATAATAGCCCGCGTTCAGGTCCAGCAGCACTGAGCCATCCTCCTCTTCATACATGTAGAGGATATCGGCCGATTCGAGCAGAATTTGCCCGTTTGGGTGCAGCAGCGTTCTGGCATGTGCCAGCAGCCGGTCCAGCCCCGCCAGCGTGCCGGCAATGCCGATGCCGTTCATCAGCAACAGCAAGGTATCGTAGCGTTGATTTTTCAAATCGAAGAAATCGCGGTGTACGACCTGTTTTATTCCCTGCTGCCGCATGGCTTCTATGGCGCCGGCTGAGGTATCGAGGGCAGTTACTGCCAAGCCCTGCTGCTGCAAAGCAAGCGCGTGGCAACCTGCCCCCGCCCCTACATCCAGCACATGTCCCCGGCAGGCCTCCAAAGCAAACTGCTCCAATTCAGGCATTTCCTCCACAGTACGGAACAGGTATGCTACCGGAATTGTGTCGTCTTCGGCCAGATTGCTTTCCACGATAATGTCCGCAGGCGCAGGGGCTTGCAGGTAGTCCAGCATGGCGGTGCCCAGGGGGTCGTTTTTTTCTTTCATTTCTTTAGATTAGCAGGCAAAGTACGCAACAAAACAGTAGCTGACCAACAATATACACCAATCCGCTTCAGCAACCCAAACAGACGCTTTCAGCTGTGAGCCAGCAGCATTTCTATACTTATGGGCGTGCCTTGCAATAAGTAAAAGTACATAAGTATCAAGTGGAACATCCCGATTATTTCGGGGACATCAGGCACAAGACTTTATTTCTGTTTATACTTAATAATCGAGTTTTTCTACTGCACGATAAGATACTTAGAACGCAGCATTAATTTTGTCCGGTTACTTAATCAGATTTTGATTAGCTTTAACATTATGTTAGCCATAATTAGTATAATTCGTCTTTTGTAACCCTGTCCGTTTTATGAATGCAGCCCTGGAAGCAAAATACTTACGGTTGGAGCAGTCGCGCAACCTCCTGCTGGACGAACTCGAAGGCCTGGGCGATAACCTGCTGAACACCTATCCGGCAGCAGGCAAATGGTCTATCAACCAAATAATAGCGCATCTGGTGCTGGCCGAGAAGCAGACGGTAAACTACGTGGAGCACAAGATAGCCAGGCAGGCAGAACTGCACAGCGCAACGCTTTCCAATAGTATCAAATCTTTCCTTTTAACACTGGCCCTGAAATCCGGCAGGAAATATAAAGCGCCCGAATCAGTTGCTACTGTGCCTGCCATATCTTCCCTGCCGGTGCTGCGCTCCGAATGGGATCAGGTGCGGTTTAAGCTGGAGGATGTGCTTTCGGAGCTGCCGCAGGACTTAAGCAACAAATGCCTCTTCAGGCACCCACACATAGGGCCGCTCACCATGCAGCAAACCCTCACCTTCCTGCAGGACCACTTTAACCACCACCTTCGCCAGGTACACCATATCAAACGCAACCTGCTGAAATAAAAGGTAGACATCTCCATTGCAGCAGCCTGTGCCGGTGCGGTGTGCTGTTTTGTTCTGCTAAACCAACTACCGGCGACTGCTCGTAAAGCATCAGTAAAAAGCGATGCACTTACACAAAGAAGAACACCTGCGCAGCTCCGACTTTATCAGGGATATGGTCATAGGCATGTCCGATGGGCTGACGGTGCCTTTTGCACTGGCTGCCGGTTTAAGCGGAGCGGTGCAAAGTAATGCCGTTATCATCACGGCCGGTATCGCCGAAATTGTGGCGGGCAGCATTGCCATGGGGCTGGGCGGTTACCTGGCTGGCAGAACGGAGCTGGATCATTACCAGGCCGAGTTGGATCGGGAATATGCGGAGGTGGCCCATGTGCCTGAAAAAGAGAAAGCAGAGATCAAGGAGATTTTTGCCGGTTACGGCCTGAGCCCGGGCATACAGCAGATGATAGCCGATGAGCTGGCAAAAGATAAAAAGCAGTGGGTTGAATTTATGATGCGTTATGAACTGGGCCTGGAGGAACCGCACCCGGAAAGGGCGCGCAACAGCGCCGTTACCATTGGCTTGTCTTATGCAGTTGGCGGCCTAATTCCGCTGGCAGGTTATATTTTCACGTCTGCGCCGTCGCAAGGCCTGCTGGTATCTGCTATACTTACCATCCTGTGCCTGATGATTTTCGGCTATTTCAAAAGCAAAGTTACCGGACAGCCAGCCTTGGCCGGAGCCCTGAAAGTAACGCTGATTGGTGTGGCCGCCGCAACCGCTGCTTTTCTGGTTGCCAAAGCCTTTGGGGAGGTCATGTAGCGCCGTTGCGCTGCTTGTTTTGGTGCCATACCTTCACAGGCAGGTCTCTGAAAAAATTCGCGGACTTTAAGTTAACGGCTCACATTAATCAAGTATAAACAGCAATGAGTATACCTGACGTTATGCAAAAGGATGAGAAATACACTTGCTAAAAAGTTCCCCTTCAGAGGGGGACAAGATGAACCTGCATAACATCAGATCAAAGTATAAAACCTGTATCTTTGATCTCATTGCTGTACCTGGTATCTTCTCTTTCTTATGATCTCTTACAAGCACGAAGTTTTTATGGAGGTAGCCCGCCTGCTGAGTTTTACCAAAGCCAGCCAGACGCTCTACATCAGCCAGTCTGCTATCAGCAAGCAGGTAAAAGCGCTGGAGGAACAGTATAAAACCGGCCTTTTTGAGCGGCTGGGCAATACGGTGGCATTAACGCAAGCCGGCAAACTGCTGTATAAAAAGTTACTCGAAGCCCGGCAGCTGCAAAACGAACTGTACCAGGAACTACGGGCGCTGGACGAGCAGTTTTCGCCGCAGGTAAGTATGGTGCTCGGGGCCAGCACTACTATTTCCCTCTACGTACTGCCGCCCCTTATGTCGGCTTACCTGCAGCTGCATCCCAACGTGCAGCTCACACTCAAAAACCGCAACAGCGAAAATATCCTGAAAGCACTGTTAGACCATGAAATAGATATGGGCATTGTGGAAGGCATCAACAAAGTGAGCAACGTAACTTATACCCCCTTCCTGACGGATGACGTAATTGCCGTTTGCTCCTCTAAAAACCCTATCAAGAAACACCCGCTGGAAGTAAACGACCTGTTTGATACACCGCTGGCCCTGCGTGAGTCCGGCTCGGGTACCCTGGCGGTGCTGGAAGAGGCACTGGCTGCTAAAGGCATACGGCTGCTGGACCTGCCCCTTAAAATACGACTGGGCGGCACCGAGGCCCTGAAAAACTTTGTCCGCGTGGATACCTGCCTTTCTTTTTTGCCGCGGCAGGCCGTGAGCAAAGAGCTGCAGTCGGGCGAGCTGGTAGAGGTGCCAATCCAGGGCCTGACAGTGAAACGCACTTTTAATTTTATTCAGCGCAAGGGCACCGAAAACAACTTTCCTTACAAAGATTTCGTGCAGTTCACCAAACGCCAGTATTCTGATGTGGAAAACCTATTGCATTAATGAAGGTTTAGTACAGAAATGTAATATGGCATACAATAACTATTTTTATCGATTATTTAAATGATATGATAAATGCCAATTCTATCCATTATTATGAGAAAGCTTTAGCTTTGTTAATTGCGAGTAAAAGCATCATACTTGAAGATATAGTCTCAGTTTGTAATGGTAACACAGCATTAGCGAAGCAGATAGCATACAAATTTCAAGATAAAGGCTTTGTGAAAGTCGATGCGGAATCACCTTGGATCTTTAATTTAGATTCCGAAATATCAGCAACTCAGGTATCAGTATTCAATGTAGGATTAGTAGATGATGGTAAAGCTGAAATATTCTTCCAAAATGGTGGCTTTAAAGTTGAGTTCGAAAAAGAGCAGAATAGAGTTGAAGAAGAAAATGAATCGAAGAGATTACAGAAAGAAAATTTGATACTACAAAATGAAAATTTTGAATATGCTCAGACTCTAAGAGAGCAAGAGAGCCGAATACGTATTCTTGATGAAAAGCTTAAAGAGTTCGAAAAAGTAAAGAACATTTGGTGGGTATTCGAAAGATATTGGTGGGCATTTACAATTGGAAGTGGAATCATTGGATACTTGATAGGAAAGTAAGGAGTGAGTAGGAGCGCAAGGTCACTGAAAACAACTTTCCTATCTAGGATTTCGTGCAGTTTACCAAACGCCAGTATTCCATTATGGAATAGCCTATTCCGAAACACTATTTTGTTTCGTCATAACTGTTAGGCTACTTCGCATCGTATTTATATGATGATGGAAACTACTATTGCCACCAAAAGCCGCCTCTACACGCTCACCTGTGCTGCCTGCGGCACCCGTTACTCCCCTTTTGAGCTGCAAACGGTTTCAGTATGCTGCGCCATGCCCCTCGTAAGCCAGTATGATCTGAAGCGGCCGCTCTTTAAAGACAAACTTCAGCTCCGGGAAGCAACCATGTGGCGCTACCGCGAGTTATTGCCTGTATTGGCAGATGAAAATATTGTGAGCCTGTGTGAAGGCTTTACCCCTGTTTTATCCCTGCAAAACCTGAGCAGCAAGTATGATTTTGCGCATCTGCAGCTGAAAGACGAAGGCCAGAACCCAACCGGCTCCTTTAAAGCGCGGGGCTTAAGTATGGCTATCTCCAAAGCAAAGGAATTTGGCGTGGAGGGTTGCATTATACCTACCGCCGGCAATGCAGGCGTGGCGATGGCTGCTTACTGTGCCAAAGCCGGTATGCGGGCCGTGGTAGTAATGCCGCGCCATACGCCCAAGGCATTTAAAGAAGAGTGTTACTGGTATGGCGCCGAAGTGGTACTGGTAGATGGCCTCATCAACGACTGTGCCGCCAAGGCCAAAAGTATAAATGCCGGCAATCAACTGCTGGATGTATCGACACTAAAGGAGCCATACCGCCTGGAGGGGAAAAAGACAATGGGCTACGAAATTGCAGAGCAACTGAACTGGACCTTGCCCGATGTGATATTGTACCCCGCTGGCGGCGGCACCGGCCTGATCGGCATTTGGAAAGCTTTCCGGGAAATGCAGGCGCTGGGCTGGCTGCCGCAAAGTATAAAATTGCCGCGCATGATAGCCGTGCAGGCCGCCAACTGCCAACCCCTGGTAGACACCTTTATGGGCCGGCAGGCAAATGCGCAGCAATATGTTGGCAAGTCCACCATCGCGAATGGCCTGGCCGTGCCGCGCCCCTTAGGCGAGCAGATGATGCTGCAGGTGCTTCGCGAATCCGGAGGCACTGCCATAAGTATAACCGACGAGCAGATGCTGGAAGGATTGCGGGAACTGAGCCGACATGAAGGCTTGTTTGTGGCACCGGAAGGCGCAGCGCTCTGGATGGCCGCCCGCCAGCTGGCAGCCACAGGCGACTTAAATCCGGATAGCCACATCCTGCTGCTCAATACCGGCTCAGGTCAGAAGTATATGGAAAATATTGAGGGACAATACTAAGCAGAAATAAGCCTCTGAAGTATGGAAGATATGCCTGAATTTTCATACTTTAGAGGCTTATTCAGCTAACCTTATGCTTACCCGGACAGGCTTGGCCACTACCCTCATCAGCTTATCTGCTGCCATTCTTTTTTCCTGCGATCAACACAAAACGGCTGACTCGCAGCAGGAAGCAGGAGCACATTCAACTGCTGCTGCAGTTCCGGACTCCAGCGTGTCAGCCGTTACGGTTGCAACCACTGCTCCGCCAGCTGATACAATTCCAGCCGATGCAGCCACCATTTATGCCCGGCCGCAGGTGCCCATTCTGTGCTATCATCAAATCCGCGACTGGCGCGCTTCAGACTCAAAGCAGGGCAAAGATTATATTGTACCGGTGGCACGTTTCGAGGAGCACATCAAAATGCTCGCCGACAGCGGTTATCACGCCATACTGCCCGACCAGCTACTCGATTATCTAAACTATGGCAAGCCGCTGCCGCCTAAGCCTGTCATGCTCACCTTCGATGATACCAACCTCGACCAGTACACCAATGCCTTACCCGTGCTGGACAAGTATGGCTTTAAAGGTGTGTTCTTTGTGATGACGGTATCGCTGGGGAGGCCACGTTATATGACCAGGGCGCAGGTAAAAGAGCTCTCAGATAAAGGCCACGTAATTGGCTCGCATACCTGGGACCACCACAACGTGAAGAAATTTGCTGGCAATGACTGGGTAACGCAGGTAGAAAAACCCACCCGGCAACTAGAGGAGATTACGGGCAAGCCTGTGTTATACTTTGCCTACCCTTTCGGGCTGTGGAACGAGCAAGCCATTCCGGAACTCAAACAGCGCGGCTTTGTGGCTGCCTTTCAATTGGCCACCCACCGCGATGCACAGGAGCCCCTTTATACCATTCGCCGTACCATTGCCAGCGGTTATTGGAACGCCGGTACTTTATACAAAACTATGCGCAGTCGTTTTGAACCCGATACCACTACACCTTCAGGGGCAATTGCTGTACAATAACGGCCTTGCCTCCTGCCTTTAGCTCTGTTATACGCCCGGCGGCATCTGTTTGTAGTTGCACCTCCAGCTGGCTAGGCGATGGCGGCTGCATAAGATAGCCCTGGTGAATAAGGTAATTCGTTTTGCTAAAGCCGGAGTAATCGTGTAAGTAGCAGGCCAGCGGTCCGGCTGCCATACCTGTAGCCGACTCTTCCGGTATGCCGTAACCCGGCGCAAACATGCGTGTGGTTGCATCAGCTCCCTGGGCAGCTGTCGTGAAAACATAATATCCCACCACGTTTAGCCTTTCGGAGATACGGGCAATACTTTCCTGATCCGGCTGCAATGCCTGCAGTTCGCTTGCATGCTGTAGTTGCACCAGCAAGAAGCCTAAGCCAGTGCTGGCAACGACAGGTTCAGCAGGAAACTTATACTTAGAAGGCAGGTTTAAGGACCTAGCTATTTCATCTGCTGTAACAGTGGTTTCGGACAGGTGCGTATACTTTGGAGCCAGCTGCGCCTGGTATACTTTGCCGTGTAGCAAGTCAATCTGCCGCGGCCCTTCAATGGACTCTTTAACAGCGCCGGGCTCCTGCACTAGCCCTTTTTGCAGCAGCAGGCTAAAAGTAGCAATGGTCGCATGGCCGCAGTGCGGAATCTGTCGGTTTGGCGTAAAAAACTCCACTTTCACATCTCCTATTTCAGATGCAGATACAAAGGCAGTTTCGGAGAAACCCAGGCCGGCGGCTATTTGCTGTTTCTGCTGCTGCGCCAGTGTATCGGCATGCAGCACCACACCAGCGGCATTTCCACCTTCTTTCGTCTCTGTAAAAGCTTTAACCAGGTATAACTCAGGAGATTTGTGCGTATTCATGAAATCAAAAAGCTGTAATGAAGTATAAATTAACTGAACATGGCTCCGGAAACGAAGTATAAGGCATCATACCCGCTCCTGGTAACGGGCCTCTCCCGGCCGGCATTGGGTTGACAAGATACACAAACCGGATGATGTAGCTAAATTTGTCTCACAACAATCATTACCCCTCATCATAAGTATAACAAAGAATTATGAAAAACTTGCCGGTACACATGGGTATAGATTATGGCGCTAAACTGGCAGGCACCACCGCGGCCGCTATGGTTGTGGAGCAGCAATTACAAGTATGGCAAATCGAACAGGGGCAGGATGCAGACGCTTTTATACTTAACATAGTTAAACAACTTAAGCCAGCCATTATCTTTATAGATGCTCCCCTTACTTTACCGGTAGTGTATGGGCAGGCTCCTGCTACACCTGCTGCTGACTTCTTTTACCGTGCCGCCGACCGCGAAGTGCAGGCTATGTCGCCGATGTTTATTGGCGGCCTGACCGCAAGGGCTATAAAACTCCGGACGCAACTGGCAGCGCAGGGCACAGCCATGCTGGAAACCTATCCGGCACAACTTGTAAGGCTGTTGCTACCGCAACTGAACGGCTATAAAAAAAATGCTGCAGCGCTCCCGTCTTTCGCCGATGCACTGCAGCAAATGCTGCCTTATACTTTAAAGCAGCCGCCAAAAAACTGGCACCAACTCGAATGCCTGCTGGCCTGGTATAGCGGTTACAGACATTTACAGGGGCAGGCACAATTATATGGCGATGCCGCCGAAGGGCGCATCATCGTTTAATCTGTTACGTCGGCTGCTGTTTCTAAAGTATGAAATTCGAGCTGCAGCGCTTTTATCTTCACTTCCGTGTCAGTCGGAATGTCGCCGTTTATTTCTTTTTTGTGTTCGTTTAAGGTGTTCATCACCATTTCAGCCATTTCCCATTCCTGGTCCGTCCAGCTCTGGTGCTTTGCACGCACGTTTTCCATAAATGCGACATAAGCCTCCTGCACATTTGTTTCGTTGATGGAAGCTAAATCGGCCCAGCGGCCCAACAGGTTATGTTCCCATTCCGCCTTTTTGGCCTCCTGGTGGCTGCGCGTATACATCTCGTCGGTATCTATAAACTCTTGCTTTAGCTCCTGGTAATCTTGTTTTATGTCTTCAGAGAATTCGTTTTGCTTCTGGTCGAGTTCCTGCGTGCGCATCCTGAAATCCTGCCTGGCCTGCTCCCAGTCCTCTTCTGTTCTATTGGCCACATCAGCCGTCGTGGTGCTAACCCAGCTCCTGAAATCAGCCAGTTCGTCCTGTACATCGTCTTCAACTTCTTTTGTTGTGGAGCATGCGCCAAATATTGTCAGGAATAGCAGCATGCCGAGCCACGTTGTTGCTTGTTTTTTCATCTTTTTATTTAATTTATAGTTGGAATCCTAGCCTTTGATACGCAGCCATCAGGTATAAGATACCAGGTGCCAGTGTCGCACCCTATCAGCTACAGGCAGGATAATGTTCCCTGCCGGCCAAAATAGAGTGCTAACATGATAAGCCGAACCAAGCGCAAACTGCCGCGTATAGCTATAGACAGGGTTTGAATAATTAAATTTTATAATGGTATAGGAATACACCTTGCTGAATTGATATTGCCCGTTATTTTCAGCGGGTAAAAGACCGTAGTAGCTTACACCACGAGTATGCAGGAAATGGCACAAGTGTGGTGTAAGCTATTTTGCGTTACATGAAAGCTATGACTTTTATATCGGCTCTACGGGCAAGCTGCCGTATACCATACAACTGAACAAGTATAAAATAAAGATTAGCAAAAAGAATGATTTCAGGCACAATTGAAACAACGGAACAAAGAAAAGTATTTATGCAGGAAGCTATCCGCCTGTCCGTAGAAAAAATGGAAGAAGGATATGGCGGCCCCTTCGGGGCGGTAGTGGTGCGCCACGGCGAAATTATAGCGCGGGGCTTTAACAATGTACTTCGCTCCAACGACCCCACTGCGCATGCCGAAGTGGATGCCATCCGGAAAGCAAGCCATTTTTTAGGCACCCACGAGCTGACCGACTGCGATCTGTATACCAGTTGTGAGCCCTGCCCTATGTGCCTGGGAGCCATTTACTGGGCCCGCTTCCGCAAGGTATACTATGGCAACACCAAGCAGGATGCCGCCGCCATAGGCTTTGATGATGCGTTTATATACCAGGAACTGGAAAAGGATTTGCCTTATCGCGCCATACCGATGGAGCAACTGCTGCCTGAAGAGGCGCAGCAGGCTTTTAAAACCTGGGAGCGCAAAGAAGATAAAAGAAAGTACTGAAAGTCCGGGCCATACTTACGCAAATCCGGAGGATCGCAGGGCACAAAGGCTGAGGTTAATATTTCGCCTGAAAGTGCAGCAAACTATAGTTTATTATAAAAAAGAAGTCCGTTATACTTTGAAGTATAACGGACTTCTTTTTTATAAATGATGTAATTAGCGCTTCATCATGTTGGCCATGTTGGCAAGGCCGCCGCGCTTGCCGGACATTTTGTTCATCGAACGCATCATTTTGCGCATGTCGTTAAACTGCTTCATCAGGTTGTTTACCTGCGTAATGTCGGTGCCGCTACCTTTTGCTATACGGGCCCGGCGGCTGCCGCTGATTACGTCCGGATTTTCGCGCTCGTGGGGTGTCATCGACTTGATGATGGCCTCGATCGGCTTAAAGGCATTTTCGTCAATCTCCACATCCTTCAAAGCTTTGCCCACACCCGGAATCATACCTACCAGATCTTTGATGTCGCCCATCTTCTTGATTTGCTCCAGCTGCGTCAGGAAGTCGTCGAAGTTGAACTGATTTTTGCGGATTTTCTTGTTGATACGCTTCGCCTCGTCCTCATCGAAAGCCTGTTGCGCACGCTCTACCAGCGAGATAACGTCGCCCATACCCAGGATACGCTGCGCCATCCTATCGGGGTAGAACAGGTCGAGCGCCTCCATTTTTTCACCTGTCGAGATAAACTTGATTGGCTTTTCTACAATGGCACGGATCGAAAGGGCCGCCCCGCCACGCGAGTCACCGTCCAGCTTGGTCAGTACCACGCCGTCGAAGTTAATGCGCTCGTTAAAGGTTTTGGCTGTGTTTACCGCATCCTGGCCCGTCATGGCATCCACCACAAACAAGGTTTCGGTTGGCTTCACGGCCGCTTTTATTTCAGCTATTTCTTTCATCATCGCCTCGTCCACGGCCAAACGACCAGCGGTATCAATGATGACTACTTTCTTGTTATTTTTCTTCGCAAACTCAATCGCATTCAGGGCAATCTGCACCGGGTTCTTGTTTTCCAGTTCTGTGTAGGCTTCCACACCCACCTGACCGGCCAGCACCTGCAGTTGGTTTATGGCAGCGGGGCGGTACACGTCGCAGGCTGCTACCAACACATTGCGGTTTTGCTTTTTGAGGTAGTTGGCCAGCTTGCCCGTAAAGGTTGTTTTACCGGAACCCTGCAAACCGGCAATCAGGATAACAGCCGGATCGCCTTTAATGGTGATGTCCTGCTTCTCGCCACCCATCAGCTGCGTCAGCTCCTCGTATACGATTTTCACCATCAACTGTCCCGGCGATACGGCAATCAAAACATCGCGGCCCATGGCCTCTTCTTTGATTTTGTCGGTAACAGTTTTAGCTACTTTATAGTTAACATCAGCATCTACCAGCGCGCGGCGCACCTCTTTTATAGTTGCTGCTACGTTTATTTCGGTGATGCTGCCCTGGCCTTTAAGTGTTTTAAAGGCACGATCTAGTTTGTTACTTAAATTATCAAACATCTCTTTCTCTGGATTTACCTACAAAAATAAGGAAATATAAGTTAATTATAAATTGTCAGCCCCTCTGATTGCCGAGATTTATGTAATACATCATAAGTATAAATATGCGGTCTGGTTTATCTTTTAAGTACGCTGCTGTACAGGAAGGTTAACGTATGGGCTGCAAAAATATCGCTTAATTGCTACTAGGATGCATGCAGAAAAGCACTGTCTGGCCTCTTTTGGAGTTACGCACCTTCAACATACCTGATAGCGGCCATACTGTTTTAACAATTTCAGCTCTTTTGCCCTCATATCAATCAGTTTACATACAGATTATAACCGTACACAACAGCAGGCACATCCGTTCGTAAAGCCATACTGGTATAATTTTTTTATATTTGAGAACTCAGCTCACAAAACGAAAACTTTGAAAAAGCAAGACGCTCTCCATCTCTTATACATCTCCTACTACTGGCCTCCTTCAGGCGGCCCGGGTGTGCAGCGCGGACTCAAGTTTGTAAAATATTTTCCGCAGTCCGGCATTATCCCCACCATACTTACAGTAGATGAAAAGCAGGCCTCCTACCCGCTGCTGGACAATACGTTGCTGGACGAAGTTCCTGAAGGTCTGGAGGTTTACAAAACAGCTACGTCTGAACCATTTGAGTATTACAAAAAACTGTCCGGAAAAAAAGAGATTCCGTACAGCGGCTTTGCCAACCAGGAGTCGGAAGATTCCTTTTTAGATAAGGTCTTCAAATTTGTGCGCGGTAACCTGTTTATACCGGATGCCCGGGTGGGCTGGAACAAACATGCCTTAAAAAAAGCCGGCGAGTTGCTGAAAGATGGCAGGTATAGAGCCATCATCACCACTAGTCCACCACATTCTACACAGCTGATCGGCCTGAAACTGCGCAAAAAGTATAACCTGAAATGGATAGCCGACCTGCGTGACCCCTGGACGAACATCCATTATTACGATCAGCTTTACCACACACAGCTAGCCAAAAGCGTCGACGAAAAGTATGAGCGCCAGGTGCTGGCAGAGGCTGATGCCATAATTGTTACCAGCGAGGACACCAAGCGCCTTTTCCTGAACAAGCCGGTAAGTATAAGCGCAGACAAGATCCATGTGATTCCGAACGGCTTCGATGAGGATGATTTTAGATACCCTTCTGTGCCACCCAAAGATACATTTCTGATAACGTACGCCGGCACCATTACCGAAAACTACAACATTGATGTATTCCTGAAAGTAATGGCGCATCTGCTATCGGTGCACAGCGAGATAAACTACAAGCTCCGTTTTGTGGGCAAAGTATCGGAGGGCATAAAGCAGCGGATTGAGAAAGCAGGCGTGCTGGGCATCACCGAATTTATACCTTATGTGCCGCACGATCAGGCCATCAAATACCTGATGGAAAGCACTGCGCTCCTGCTGGCGATGGCCGATGTGCCGAGCGTGTACGCCAACGTACCCGGAAAATTATTCGAATACCTGGCCTCCAACAAGCAAATTATCTGCCTGGGCCCCGTGCATTCCGATACCGACCATATTATAGACGAGTGCGGGGCAGGCCGCCTTTTCCACTACGCTGCCTACGACCTGATGCTCGACCATATGATCCAGATGAGCAAAGCCTGGAAGATCAACCCGAACCTGGATTTACCTTACATCAACTATGCCCGATACTCCAGAAGAGCGCTAACCGAAAAGCTGGCAGAAGTAATTAAAGAGTTGCTAATGTAAGGCTAACTTTGCCTTGTATCAGGGATGAATTTTGAAAGCATGCTGCATTACCAGAAGCCTCCAAAAATGCGGTTTATACAAACAATGGGGCTAAAGGGGCTCAGGAGCAAGTGCTACGGAGACAAGGGCTATCTTTCTTCTCTGGTGAGGAACTCCTGCAAGAGAGCGTATTATAAAATACCTGAAGCCGCAATATTTTATGCGTCTCTTTTATACATCACTTTTTCATCTTCTTCAGGAACTCTCTGCCAATGTCATTGGCGTCCTCAATAAATTTATTCTTTATTTCAACCTGTTCATCTTCAGAGCAATGAGACTTTCCTGCTTGAGAGGTTTGAACATCCAGATTAGGCATTCTGATTTTTTGCGCCGTATCTTCCGGCATTATGGATTTCCCCACGCCGCTTGTTCTAGGTATGTAATTCTCCTCTTTAAGATGAACAACTATAGTATACCTTTCACCATCATGTGAAATTTTACCATAGAGAATGGCATCCTGTTCTGATATCTTTATATCAGAAGCACAATTAAATTCCTTTAGACAACCTTGTAAGTTGTTAAGAAGGTCTTTGAAGAAATGACTTGAATTTTCCATTATAGTATACTTTAGGGGTTAACGGGGAAGTAAAGCCAGTGAAACTCGGTCGTTTACGTTCGTAGTTCCAGAACCGGACTTCTCCGCGCTGCCAGGTAAATAATAGAGTAGGTCAAACTGTCTCCTGCCTAAAAGGCCCAGAAAATTATCTAATTGTTCCTGGAGGGTGCCGATTGCACCTGGTACTGCTGAACTTAACCTGCCTGATATCTCACCTGTACAAAACGGACCGCCACCATCATAGTCATATGCCCAGCCATCAACACGAGCGCCAACGGTGCCAGTACTATCTAAAAAGCAAGCAATAATATAATCTATGTGCCCGTCAGCATCAGTACAATACCAGGGTGTAGAAATGTGGAAATTGAAAGACAGGCGAAGAAACAAATCCAAAGCTCCGCCTGATGATGAATATGGCAGATATTTTCTCGGCACCCATCCAATCCTTAAATCTGATGTGCGTTGTGCATCTCCTAAACTGCTGTCTATCAAATTCAGAACAATAGGATTATTCAGAAGACTTACTAAGTCGTAAGTTACTTCTCTATCTTCACGTTCCCAGGTGAGCGTGCTGCGTTTCTCCCCAATGTTTGACCAGTTAATCCAAGCCCAGCCGCCGGCGGGATGCTGAATACTTAAAAAAACAGTTTCACCACGAAAGTCTGTATCCTTGAACCAGTAATTTGAAAGTGTAGGCATAACAACCTCCTTGTTTTAAATTGAACTTGAATAAGAGCTGGTGTTTAAAACAGCTTATTGCTTAGTTAAGAAACATTTTATTGTATAGATGCAGGGCTGAACTTATGGTTGCAGTCGTAAATAGCTTATTCTGGTCTTCGATAATTACACCAGTACCCATTTCACCTGTTCTCCACTGTATCAGGGTTTCAGGATTAGAGATCATAGGTGGCGGAATCCGGAGGATGGGTGCAGAAGGCCAGCTACCATCCGTAAGCTGGCTTTGTAAAAGATAGTCAATACACTTTGAAACAGTTTTTATTCTTCTTTTATCAGGCAAAAGCAGTACTGTTCGTAAGAACAGGGCAGTATTAAACAGGCTCCTTTCGTTGTTTTCTACCCAATAACCTTCGACAGACATTCTGCTGATAACTACGTCTATAATTTTTTTTGCATCCCTGATAGAAATATGTTTTGCCAGCAACAAGGCTTTCAGGCAATGGAAAGTGCTATAGGCATTGCCCTGCCACCAATAAGAGTTCCAGAGTTTATTGGATTGCTGGTTCTCCGTTAAAAACCGGCAGGCCCTGTTAACAATTTGCTGGTCTGAATAAAGCTTATTAAATAAAAGGCTTTGCACTGCCACTGCCGTTACGCATGTATGAGAACCCAGCCATCCCTTTGTCAGATTTTTGTTTGCTTCAATATATTGCTCGATATGATCTTTTGGCGCATAAGTTGTAAAACCACCATCATCGGTATTAAAATGATCTCTGATAAAATTAATACCCCTGATCATCGCTGAAGGCCGCCAGAGTGGCAAACCACTGAAAGCCATCATTACCCAGGAAGTGCTATCTGCATCTGTCGGGACTTTGTGATTATAGGCCCAGCCACCATTTGCTCTCTGTCTGGTTAAAAGTATTTTATGTGCCTTGTCAATCGGGCAAGAGTAATCAGCCAAAAGAGACAAAGAGCTCAAGACAAAACCACTAACCCATTCGGATGATGCACCAGCCAAGGTGTCAAAATCATACCAGAGTCCATCCGGCGCCCTTTTCCCATGGATGTACCGGGTGCCAAGGTTAATGCTCCTTTTAAGTTCTTCCTGTAACGATTCACTTACAACCATATGGAGATTTAACTAAGCCAGTCTCTTATATAAAATAGTAGTATTTGCCTGAACCGTAGATCTGCTTCATTATCTGTTCCTGAGGAAGAAATTGAAAGTTCCACTCTTTGAATTTTCGAGCAAAGATGATTTACTAAACGAGGCAGATTATCTGTCGCCAGGATTTGCGTGATGGCGCCTTCACCCATTATACAACCCTTACCTTCCTGATTACAGAAAAGTGAATTCAATTGATTGGTTTGATAATCAGAAACCGCATCCGCCAGATCATCGAGCAACCAAAAGATCTCTCCTATTGTATAGGACAGCCTTTCAACAGATTGCTCAATGTTTTTATCTGCTTTCGTTTGCGCAACAGCTATATTCTTTATAATTCTGAACGGTAATGTTGATTTGCTTTTCGATACCTGTCTTAAATTTACTTCCTCATTTATATCCTCCTGTAATTGGGAATTTATCTCGGCCTGATAAGCCTGTAACAATAATTGGTTGATTTTTTTTAAAGCATGTCTGTTATCAGCTTCTTGAACAGTTGAATAAAGGGTTTGATAAAAGCAGGCGATCACCTTCAACAAGATCCTGATTTCATTTTGCTCTATTGTGTCACAGCGCTTATAAAAGATCGAACCTGCGTGCTTATTGCCTTGGATCTCATGAAGAGCCTGGCTGTTAAAAATCGATTTAAATTCATCTTTTACTTCTTCTTCCGAGCTATCCAGGAAAAAATCAAATAATGAAATACCTAAATTGAACAGGGAAGTAGTTTGCGCTATCTGGTGCTTCCGCTCCTGATCTCCTGAAACTAATGTGTGAAAGCCGGCTCCTAATTCATACCCGAAGGCAAGGGAAAAAGGCAGTTTATGTTTCAATACATGGTTAAGCTTTCCGAAAGCTGCTTCGGAGTTAATTACAGCAAAATCATCCGGCCCGAGGGCATCTTTAAGGAGGCTATTCCTAAGTACCAGCCCCTCCTCCTTTTGTCCACTCCATAGCGCGCTGTACTCATCTGAATTCAACCACAAGCTCTTTTCTTCAAGTTTGTGTACAATGGTCCGGCGGGTTTTTAGCCACAATTCATCCAGTAAAAAAGGTACGGGCCAGTCGCTCATTTAGAAGCCGTTTAGAATTTAAGTATATGGGTTACCCGGATAAACAGGAAAATAAAGCAACGCAGGGAGAGAAAACGAACCCCTCACCTCTCAAAACTTTATATTAAATGTTTCTGTATGGATGAGTATTGTTGTGGTTATCAGCTCCTTTCTGGTCCGATAGTCTATATTTTCTTGGTAACTGGTCTTGATCTAAGAGTATACTCGCTCTAATTTGAGCTGCCAGATCTCTGGATACCTGCTTCCTGTTTCTGATACTGATAGCTATAGGGCTTATGCTTTGTTTTAAGTCTAAGCTTCGGAATGATTTTGTAGATTTATCTATTGTACATTCTTTAGGTATTTTAATAAACAGTTTTACTGCTTAATAGGCAACAGAGAAAATAACAATAGCAAAGACCTTAATCCCTGACGATTAGAGGCCTGTTAACCATTACTGACATTATTTTCATCTCAAAATCTTCAGGAGATTCAAAGGGGAATACCTCTTCCGGTATTTTTTTGATCATTTCCCGGGCATTTACATACCTACCTTGAAAGGCATATTGTTCGTTTTCATTCATTTGCCTGGATAATTCCTCAGCTGAACGGATAGGAAATTGAAGATGGGCCACATATCGTCTAATCGATTCCATTTCTCTTGGCACATCTACCTGCTTGCGGTTATCTCTTATAAGATCTGCTAATTTTTCAATAAAATTTTCGATTGAGGCGATGGGAAAATAGTAAGAGGGCATGTATTTAATCATCCGCATTGGATCTACATTTACTTCTGCAATCGTGTATTCCTTTCCCGAGCCACCCAGTTTTTCTATCAGCTCAGCAGCGCTGTTTATAGGGAAGTCCAGGGAGGGAATACTGCGGAACACTTTCTCAATTTCTAGCATGTCATGCTCATGAACTAACGGAATGTAATTTACATGTGCAATTCTCTGTACTATTTCTGAAACTCTTTGATTGTTCCTGGGATCAAGTCTGGAATATGCCATTGATTTAAAATTTAAAAGGAAAATAGAATAAGTAGTAAAGTATGAAAGAAATGGAGCTTATAGTAACAGATATGGCCAGTTCAGGAAATGGCCATATATTAAAATTACCACCCTCCACTACTCTGTCTATGGTCTTCGTATTTTATTAACCATCCACCGCTATCGTATTGAGGGCAAGGTTCATCCGAGTCCCGGCACCACGTTTGCCACTCCCCAGAAACCGATCCGTAATAACAGGAAAAGTTTCGATCATCCTGACAATTACCTGAAATCCATGACATAATTTCAAAAATTAAAATGAAGAACGTATCCCTAAATCTACTCTGACCAGTAACAATATAAATTACTCGAAATGCATTATAGTGTTAGTGCACAGAAGCAACAAGAAAGGTGTAGTTAATTAGAAGGAGTAAGAGAAAAACCGACATTTACCTTTAATACAAAAGACAATTGTGGTACCAGTAGAGGGAGTTGTCAGAGAATAAAGCCAGGAGTTACTTATCTCACATTTCATCTAAGAAATAGCTCTATGACTAGTTTTAGTATACTTTAAAAATATTTTTATGTTACGTTTATTACCTGGTAAATAGATGATCTGATTTGCGACATCTATCTTGTTTACAGTTTGTGTAAACCTATTTTAGGACGAGACATAATTTCAGAACGTACATGAGAGTGACACAACGAAGCAGCGTATACTTGCATAGCTGGTAAAATAAAAAGGAACAATCCCCCAAATGGCGATTGTTCCTTTCGACAAACCTATTTAGAACGGCTATACTGTTCGTCTGTTACTTTCTCCATCCAGTCCCCTACTTTACCATTCAAGTTTTCCTGAATGGCAACATGCGACATACCATTAGTTGCCGTAGCTAGTTGCCGTAGCGCCATGCCAATGCTTTTCGTTTGGCTCAAACCAAACTACGTCGCCGGGATGAACTTCCTCAACAGGGCCGCCTTCTTTCTGTACCCAACCACAACCGGATACAACAAGCAGGGTTTGTCCGAGTGGATGCGTATGCCATGCCGTTCTTGCACCCGGCTCGAATGTAATCATAGCTGCTCCACCACGTCTTGCATCATTGGCATCAAACAAAGGATCTATCCGTACAGCACCGGTAAACCAGTCTTCCGGCCCTTTAAAAGAAGGCTTTGAACCTGTTCTTGTAATCTCCATTGCGAGTGATTTTATGCTTGTTTAGTATCTTCATTCTTTAAAGATGCCATATCAATTACAAAACGATACTTGACATCCCCTTTCAGCAAACGTTCATATGCCTCATTGATCTGCTGGATGTTAATCATCTCTATATCCGAAACGATGTTATGTTTGCCACAGAAGTCCAGCATTTCCTGTGTTTCTGCGATGCCGCCAATCATCGACCCGGCGAAGCTTCTGCGGTATGGAATAAGACTGAATGCTGCTACCGGAAGAGGTTGTTCCGGTGCTCCTACCAATGCCAAAGAACCGTCTACCCGTAACAGATTCAGGTAGGCATTGATGTCATGCTGTGCGGAAACGGCATCTAGTACGAAATGTAGTTTGCCTGCATATCGTCTCATTTGCTCTTCATCTTTTGAGAGAACTACATCATCAGCACCCAAACGTTTCGCATCCTCAACCTTTGAAGGTGAAGTGGTGAATACGATCACATCTGCACCCATAGCTTTAGCAATTTTAACGGCCATGTGCCCTAAACCACCAAGGCCAACAACCCCCACTTTCTGGCCGGGACCTACATGCCAATGCTTCAGCGGCGAATAAGTGGTAATGCCTGCACACAATAAAGGTGCGGTAGCTGCCAGATCAAGATTTTCAGGTACCCGTAAAACAAAGGCTTCATCTACCACTATGCTTTCTGAATACCCGCCATGAGTTTGTGTTCCCAGGTGCTTGTCAGGCGAGTTATATGTTCCGGTATTGCCTTCTTCGCAATATTGTTCCAAGCCTTCTTTACAATACTGGCATTCGCGGCAGCTATCTACCATACAGCCTACCGCCGCCAAATCGCCTACTTTAAACTTGCTGACATGATTACCAACGCTAACAACTTTACCCACGATTTCATGACCAGGCACACATGGGTAAATGGTACTGTGCCATTCATTTCTTGCCGTATGAAGGTCGGAATGGCAAACACCACAATACAGTATTTCAATCGCTACGTCATGTGGTTTAGGGTTTCTGCGGTTTATGTTCAATTCTTGCAGAGGTGCTTCGGCTGCTTCCGTGCCGAATGCTTTAACTTGGGTTGCGTTAATGGCTTTTGCGCCTTCTGCTGTTGCTTTTACTGCTTCCATATTGATTAACTTGATTGTAGGATAATGTGAATCGATTTTATTTGCTGGACTATAAATTACCACCAATACCTATACTACCTTCCATACCTGCACTAAGTTATTTTAAGTTTTGAGTGAAGAAGGAGGTTAATTTGTCAAACGGGATAAGTTTCTCTCTCTGTCGTACGAATCCAAATGTCCGGCACCCGAAACTATTTATAGTTCTTTTGGCTCCGCTGCACGTTTGAAAGCATCGTCGCTAAACTCTTTTGAGTGCGCCTTATCACCCGTGATGAAAAGCTTAGGACGAGGTGAAATCGTTTCTATGGCATTGAAAGGATAAAATTTCTTGAATTTAATGCTGCTACTCAGTGTCAGATGCGTTATAAACTCCGGCCAACTTCCTTTAGGTGTACATCCGCCACGAGGTGTACGGTAGAAATCATTAAACGCACGATGGATAGGGTGCATATCTTTATCTAAATGTATGTACAGTACCACTTGTATATTCCATTTCACTCCCTGTAAACTCCACATTACGGTCCTCTGCAGCCTTTGCTAAGCTGCTTCACTTTAGAGTTTGCTTTATATTGTTTTGATGAACTTAGCAGGCACACCACCTACAACCGTATTTGCCGCAACATATTTGGAAACCACTGCCCCTGCCGCCACTACTGCATTTTCGCCAATGGTTACGCCCGGCAATATGGTAACAGCCGCACCAATCCAGGCATTGCGTTTGATGAGGATCGGCTTACAAAACAGCGCTCTTCTGCTTGCAGGATCTAATGAATGATTTTCGGTGATGAGGTTAACTTTCGGTCCTACCAGAACATGATCTTCGATGGTAATGCCACCCATGTCCAGGAAAGAACAGGCATGATTGATAAAGACATTTTTGCCTATCTGGATAAACCGGCCAAAATTGGTGTAGAAGGGAGCAAAGATGGTGGTGCTCTCATCCAGTTCCTTACCGATGATTTCGCTCAACCGCTCCCGGATCTGGTTAATATAGGTGGAAGTGTTGAGCTTAGCCGACAACTGTATCGTCCGGGAAACAACTTCCTATACTTTTGCATACTCAGGATCATCCAGTCGTATGGGTTCTCCGGCTTTCATTCTATCGAAAATATCTTTATCGCTATGGTAGGAGAAACTTTCTTTTTCAAACTTACCCATAATAATTGCATTTGATACCATACTACAAAAGTACGTCGATCATTACCGGAATAGATAATGATAATCAAACCAATGATTAAGGATTTCAAACCTCCTGAGCTCTCAGCCTCTTAAGATTTGTGCCGGTCAATCGTTTGAAATAATTGTTAAAATAGGTGGGGTATTCAAAGCCAAGGGCATAGGCAATGTCGGCAATGTTCCAGTCGGTATGTTGCAAAAGGGCTTTTGCCTCAGTAATGATGCGCTCAGAAATATGCGCTGTGGTGGGCTTGCCGGTCACTTCTTTCACGGCGCGGTTCAGATAATTTACATGCAGGGAAAGAGAATCAGCATACTTCTGTGCTGTCTTTAACTGGAGCGGACGGTCCGTGCTTTCAATTGGGAACTGCCTTTCTAAAAGCTCCAGGAACACAGCCGTGATGCGCGATGAAGCATTTTTCTGTTTATCAAAGTTTTCAGAAGGCTGTAACTTCAGCGCTTCATGTATGATGAGATGGATGTAATTGCGGATTAGGTCGTCTTTGTAAGTATAGTCATTTTGCTGCTCCTCTATCATTTTCTGGAATAGGGTATTCAAAAACTCCCTTTGCCTTTCCGTTATGTTTAAAATCGGGGTGCCACCAATCTTAAACAAGGGTGACTGCTGCAGGCTGTCGGCGCGGTCAAACAGCAGAGCCAAAAAAGCAGGCTGAGAAGAATATATGATTCTTTCAGCCGGTAAATATTAAGGGTAGTTATTTCTGGAAAAGTTTCTTCTTATTAACAGTTACGTTCTTGAGTTTTAAATTTTCTATGATGGAAGCATCTATCTCGAGATAATTCTTTGCGGTTACATCAATGTTTTCAAATGTAAAGTCCGACATCTTATACCCAAAGCCCTGAGAAGGTTTGATTTCTTTTGCCGCTCCCACATTAAAAAAGTTTTCACAATCCAGTTCTATGTTTCGCATGGTTATGTGGCGGATAACAGACGTCCCCGATACCTGTTCCCCTTTCAGGTCGAAGAATTGGGTCCAGGGCTGTATGAAGATGAAGTTACCTATGTCATGACCTGTGATGTCTTCAACCAGTACATATTCGTAAATCTGTGGGGTGTCCGGGCGCATTTTGAACCAAAGCAAACGCTCAGCTTGGTTTATCTTTATCCGTCGTAAAATGATGTTACGGTCATGCAAAGACTCGCTTCCGAAAGTTAAAGCGCCATGGCAGAATCCATAAGTGCAGTCTTCGATGATGATGTTATAGTTTCCTCCGTTATTCGGGTCCTTGTCTGCCCGCGGCCCTTTGCCGCCTTTTAGCGCCACGGCATCATCATTTACCGACATGTAGCAGTTTTTGATGAGGATATTTTTACAAGCGTCTATATCCACGGCATCCGTACTCGGCGCTTTTACAGGCTCTTTGGGAGAGTGGATGTACAGGTCGAGCAGCTTTACGTTTTCGCTTTTATATAAGTGGGTTGTCCAGAAAGGTGAGTTTATAAATTTTACGCCCGACAACTGGACATTTTTGCAGTTGGAGATGTAGATCAGCCGCGGCCTCATCTCATCCATATTGGTGGCATTTGGATTAAATGCACGCCGTAGCCAGAACGATTTCCAGTAACGCAGTCCGTTGCCATCGATAGTGCCTTTACCGGAAATGGTAAATCCATCCAGGCCATCGGCATTGACCAGCGCAGCAAAATATTTCAGCGTTTGCCCTTCCATTCGGGTCATCACCAGGGGAAAATTGCTGATGTCGTCACTGCCCTTTAGCTTGCCGCCTTCTTCCAGGTACAGGTGGGTGCCTTTTTTAAAGAAGAGCGAACCACTCAGGAAGGTACCTTTGGGAATAATGACAACACCGCCGCCATTCTCAGAAGCTTTGTCTATAACTGCCTGTATGCGTTTTGTCTGGAGGAGGGTACTGTCGTTGGTGACGTTATAGTCTGTAATATGGTATTGCTTTCCTAATTTACTTATATCCGTAGGTTTGTTTTGCCGGAACCAGTCCGGTATAGATGTTCCATCCGGGAATACTTCCTTTGCAAAGGCAGTAAAACTCAATGTAATGGAAAGCATGAGCAGTAATGTAAGCCTAAATTTTTGTGTAACCATTCTCTACTCTCCTGGATTTAAATTGGCTGAGGAGCGTTTTAGACATTCCGCTATCGCACTCTTTGAACAAACTTACAAAATCAGCTAATAATGATCTAAGCTATGTTGACAAACAAATACATCGTTAGCATTTTACTTCTTTTATTGATTATCGTGTTGGTGAATTCAGAATGTAAGGCCCAGAAAACAGCTCTGGAAACAAAACACCTTATCGGTGCTACCCTTTCTACTCCTGCTGGTGTTGTGGTGGAGAGGGAAGTTTAAGCATATGCTGACCAGCCAATATACCGGCTCCTATGTTGAGGGAATTGCAGTAGCCCGGACGGCAGCATCTACGTTACAGATGTATATAAGCACGTTGGAAGAAAATTTAGCAGCGAAGGACAATTTCTACTGGAACTGAGCTCTTTTGAGACCGCTGTTGACGTAGCCGTAGGGCCGGATGGCAGTATGTATGTTGCGGATACAGGTAACAAGCGTATCGTAAATTTACCGTAACAGGAGAGCTTGTCACCACTTATACAACTGCCGGCAATGATGCTCCGGTTTTTATAAGACCTACAGGTATAGAAGTCGGTAAAAACACATGCTTTACGTAGCTGATGCCGGAAACACAACTGTTTATACCTTCAGCGAGAACGGCATCCGCTGTCTCGGGCTGAAACTTCAGGGTGCAACCAATATGCACTAGCTGCATAACCTTTTCTACCCTTCACTTTTATCGGCAAATCCACAATTTTTATTCTATCGACAATTGCTTTCTTGGTTAGGCCGGTTCGGTCGTTATTAAACTCTGCCCATAAACGGGTCGCTTTGTGAGGGATTTCCGGTTTCCACTCTTCCGGCATACCTTCTCTCATAACTTGGGTTTCCCTGCACCCGGACAGAGAAATCATACCAGCCCGAACTTGGTTTTGTATCTATCTGCACAACGGCTTCTGCCAGGGCGGCAATTTCTTTGGTTACGGGCGGGTTTTTGTAGGCATGGTCTACAATCTGAATCCTTTGCTTTCCTGCGCTGTGGTTTTTTATCTTCAATTCCACACGGCCCGACAACTTAGCGCGCATCATTCCTGTCTTCCGTTGGTAACCCACACGTACATCTACCGCCGGGTCTTGCTGGCTGCCCCCAAACTCTCTGAAAAAACCATTTGGGCCATATACCCTCAGATGATAGTTCCCGTCTTCAAAATGGTCAAGCGGCCATTTGTGCGCAATCCGGCTTCCTGCATTTACAGCATAAGCCCAGGCCTTTACAGCTTCAAAACGCATGTTTTCATCTTTGCCGCCCTGCAGGTATTTACCCGGAGCATATACATTAAAAGGCGCTCCGGCCGCATCATGGCCAAAGACATTATCGGCCGCATCAAAAGTGATTTCAAATGTTTTCTTGTCTTCGCTTAGGTTACCGTCCACGTACAACTCATAAGGCAGGGCACAGGATGGCCGGGTTCCCTCTTCCTGCTGTGGCAATAATGGCGAGCCAACGGGAGTAGCGTTTATCTGCCCGATTTCTTCTGTACTGAGCAGTTTATAATCCGACGGCAGCTTTTTGAATCTGGCATTGTAGATGCTTTTCACAAATGGTTCTTGTTTCACAAAAGCGGGCAGTTTTATTTCTTCGCCCTTGTAGGGTCTGAAAGCCGAGGTCAAATCACCGGTAACCGCACGGCGCCAGGTGCTGATGTTGGCTTCTTTAATATTCTTCCCTGTTTTCCTGCCCAGGAATTTTTCCAGGAACTGTAACGTGGAGGTGCTGTCGCAAACTTCTGAATTTACCCAACCTCCCCGCGTCCAGGGCGAGGCGATAACCATCGGCACCCGGTAACCCAGGCCAACAGGACTTTCGCGGGCATAGCGTTCGTCCATGTCTCTGCGGCGCAGTTCCTCTTGTATCGTTACATATTCATCGGCCGTATCAATGCCTTCCGATACTTTTCCGCTGTCAGGATCGTTTGGTTTTGGCGCAACAAAGGGCGGAATGTGATCAAAGCACCCGTCATTTTCATCATAAGTCAGAATGAAAATGGTTTTCTTCCAAACTTCGGGATTCTGTGTTAAGATATCCAGCACTTCAGAAACATACCAGGCGCCATACCAGGGAGCGCTGGGGTGATCGGAGAAATTCTCCGGTGCCACCAGCCACGACACGGTGGGCAATTTGCCCTTTGCTACATCTGCGCGGAACTGATGCAGCACGTCACCTTTCGGTACTTTCATGCTGCGCTCGTTGCCATTCTCCTGATAGGCCAGGGTTTCCGTTTCGTGGTAATGCGGGTCGCCGGTATTCGTTACAAAGGCTTTTTCGTGCAGACTTTGCTCGCGGTCAGAAAGCTTCCTGAAATTCTCAGGGTTCCACTTGTCCAGCGCTTCCTTTACAGATATCAGCTCCTCTTTCTTTTGCTGAAGTTTTTCGGCCGCTGCCGCTTTCTCTTTGCCTGAAAGCGTTTTACACTGAGCTTCAAGTCCGGCTATTTCCTGGGGCAAGGCTGCCAGCCTTCCTTGTAAGTAAGTATAATGGGCTTTACTGAAACGTACATTGTACTGCGTAAACCATTCCAGGTTATTGTCTGTAAAGTTTGCCAGCCAGGCTTCGTCTTCCCCGCTCAGTTCAGTTGAAATGCTCAGCTCGTTCTGGTATACTTTCCAGGAGATATCGTTTTCCTCAAGCCGTTCGGGAAATGTCTTCCAGCTTACTTCCTTCTCATAATTCACATCTGAGTTACGGACATTGGCGATGTCGCCGGGCTTGCCTTTCAAGGTACCACTCCAGAAAAACAGCCGGTTGGTGGTAGTGCCGGTCAGCGAAGAACAAAAGTGCTGGTCACACACGGTAAAGGCGTCTGCCAGCGCATAATAAAAAGGAACATCCTCGCGGGTATAATAGCCCAGGGTAAGCGGAATATCTTTGTACGCTTCATGTCCTGAGCGTTTTGCTTCCAGCCACTGGTCAAACTTGCCCTGGTTACGGGCATCTACCTGGTTCTCCCAGGAATGGGGCAGCGAACTCATCCAGGTGGCTTTTGTATCTTTTATATCCAGGCGGAAGGGCGCATAGGTGCGGCCTGCCGCATCTGACTGCAGCCATACCAGGTTCTTGTTCGGAAGCTGAATGGCACGTGGATCATTAAAGCCTCTTACTCCCTGAAGCGTCCCGAAACAATGGTCAAAGGAGCGGTTCTCCTGCATCAGCAATACCACATGTTCGGCATCGTAAAAGGTACTTCCCTGTTCCGGGTCAATCGCCAAGGCTTTCATAACAGAAGCAGGCAGCGTATTCCACATGCCGGCGCCTCCTGCCAATAGCGCGGCTTGTTTTATAAAATCTCTCCTGGTATCCATTAGTGAATATAAATGATGTATTTGAAAAAGCTCATATTTGAAAGGTCATCATACTTGGCAGACAACAGGCAGAGGGCATTTATTTTATTCTTCGCCTTGCTGCTTATCTTTAAGTATAATCCACCGGTTAACCATATTATGAGGTGCCTCCAGCACAATTTTATAAAAATCAGAGGGTAAATCCTCCACAGAAAGAGTAGCTTTTTCCTGCTTGAGGGGCACCGCTTTCAGTAATTTATACTTGTCTTTACCGCCTGTTTTAAAATTATTGGTTGTAGCCATCCATACCTTTACTTTACCTTTCTTTCCCAATGCCTTCCAGCTTAGCTGGATTTCGCCATCCTGGTAAGATGCGGCTGGCTTGCTAATAGAGATGTCGCCTATAAAAGGAACGCCATCCAGTTCCATCAAATTCTCACGCGGGATATTTATATCCATAAAGCGGGCAATACTTGGCATAATATCCACAATGCCAGGATGCTCCTGAAAGCTGGCGTTCAGGTCATTTGCATTGGTTACAATCCAGGTAGTGCGTTCCCGCTCAGATTGGCCGCCGTGTCCTTTGCCGCTATTGCTGTCACGGCCATGATCGGTCGTAATTACCAGCAGCCAATCTTCCTGAAACTGTTTCTCGCGGTACTTAATAGCTTCCCAAATACGGCCTATCTGTTCGTCTGCCATTTCAACGGCACGATACATCTGCTCGCTGTCGCCGTAGCGGTGCCCCATGTCGTCTGTGTATTCCAGGTATACCCATGATAAATCCGGTGCTTCCGTCCGTACATACCGGGCTGCTTCATCAGTTACCCGCGCGTCTATCCGGTGCATGTATTCCTTCTTTTTGTCATGAGGGAAATGAACAGTATCCAGCTCCAGCCCGTCGAAATGATAATCTAATTTGATGTTGCCGGTTTCGGGTAGCCCTTCCCCTACAAGCTTTGTCCGGTTATCGAGCCAGGAGGAAAAAACAGCCGCCTTCTTTTCCGGATACTGCTCTTTCAAGTATCTGAAAATGCTCCAGTAATGATAGTCAGGTGCTTCGATATCATTATCCCATACGTTGTGCTTATTTACCCAGGTGCCCGTCAGCAGGCTGTTATAGCCTACCGCTGAAATGGTAGGAGTTTGCGAATAACCGCCCTTTTCACCGCCAACATAAGCTCTTGTATACCCGCCAACGGCAGCTATTTCATCGATGTTAGGCGTACTGATTTTTTCGACAACATCAGCCGGGATGCCGTCAACAATAATAAACAACGCTTTGTTTTTGTTTGATTGCGCCTGCCCTGTAAAGGAAAACAGGCAGAGGAAGACAATGGCAATTTTCAGGTTGTGGCTGTTCATTTATCTTGAGAAAACTTAGTATAAAGCCAGAATTAAGTATAAAGAAGTCAAAAGCAAATATAGCTGATTGATTTACAGGGCACATTATCCTTTCAGCCTTTCATCCCTTATCTTGTTCTCTTTTGCCCAGCTACCTGGATTTAATTTCATGGGGTAGTAAGTATAAAACTAATGCAAATGCCTGCTCCGGATGTTTTATTCCTGAGCAGGCATTTGCTATTAGTCCTCTAATATCCACATCACCTCATTCACGTTGTCGTTGCCTAACTAATTAGCAGCTATGCCCTGACCGTTACCCCCTGCCGTTATGATAGTTTTGGTGGCTGGCTCTGGATCTGATTTGTCACATGCTACTATAAAATCAAGAGAAGGCCAAGGAGGCAAATTATCTTCATTGATTTCATTTGTAGGGTTCCTGTTCGAAATATAAGTTTATAATCAATCATTACAAGATAGCGGTATAATATAACTACCGTCATATACTATAAACCTATATGTTTAGTATTACTAAGTAACAAGAGTAAACAGCGTAACGCACCTTTAATAGGGCGCAGCCAAGGCGTCAACAACGTAACAGTTCACAACAAGGGTAAAAACAGCTCTTTTGCCTTGGCTGCACTCTTTATCGTATAGTTATTTTAATGTCATTATATCCACTTCCTAAGCAAATCTGTTAACTCATCGCTGTCAAAAGGTTTACATAAATGATCATTCATACCCGCTTCAATGCTTTTCTGGATGTCATCTTTGTAAGCATTGGCGGAAAATGCTATAATGGGGCTGCTAAAATTCAGATTCCTGAGCAGCATGGCCGCTTCCAACCCATTCATATTGGGCATCTCTATATCCATGAACACCAAATCAAAGGATTTCAACCGGGCAGTTTCTACAGCTTCTTTTCCGCTTTGGGCTGTAGTAACGGTAGCTCCCAAGTTTCCTAATACATCCTCCATCAGCATCACATTCAGTGCATTATCATCAACAACCAGTATTTGAGTATCTTTCTGTAATTTAAATTCTGTATCGATGTCAGCATTTTTACTGCTGCCCTCCTGGCTTTGTGCAGACTTTAGTGTAACCGAGAACCAAAAGCAAGAGCCGTTAGGCTGACCCGGCACAGGACTGGCAACACCTAACTTGCCCTGCATCAGACTCGCTAACTTTCTGCTGATGGAGAGCCCGAGCCCGGACCCACCATAATTGCGGGTGACTGACTGATCAGATTGCGTAAAAGAATCAAAAATTATAGCCTGTTTTTCTTCTGGAATGCCAATGCCTGTATCAGTAACGGTACATTTAAGCTTAAATTCCTCCTGCTCCCCTACTGCCTCCAGATGCACGTGTACACTTCCATGCTCTGTGAATTTGATGGCATTGCTTACCAGATTTATGAGCATCTGCCCTATACGGGTGGGGTCGCCTAATACTACTGCAGGTAATGACTCGCTAAAGGAATAAGTAAAAGAAAGATTTTTACTTTGAGCCAACTGCCTGTAGGGCTCCAGGTTAGATAAGACACTTTCACGGATATTGAAAGGAATCATCTCAAGGAATAATTTGTCACTTTCTATGCGATGCAGATCCAGGATATCATTAAGAAGCCTTGTGAGTGTGGAGCCGGAGGTCCTAATAAGATGGACATAATGTGCCTGGGATTCACTCAGGTCAGTTTCCATCAGCAAGCCCGTAAAGCCCATAACTCCGTTTAGCGGCGTCCTGATCTCATGGCTCATGCTTGACAGAAAGTTGCTCTTCGCCTCACTGGCCGCCTCCGCCTTATTTTTTGCATCCTTAAGTTCGCGCTCCTTCTTTTTGATTTCAGTGATATCCTTAGCAATGACCAGGATACCATCCACTTCTTTCTCATTGCTCATCAGGTAAGAAAAAGAGCAGGAGGCAGGTATAGAATGTTCCTGCTTGGTACTGAGGGATAACTCAACATTCAGGTACTTTCCCTTATCCTGAAAATTCTCCAGGAGGTTCATAAGGGCAGGTTTATCATGCTCATGAACGAGTTCAGAAAGATGCAGCCCTTTCAGTTCCTCTTCCTGATACCCCAGTAACTCCTCATAAGCCTCATTAACATTCCGGACAGTGAAATCGGGGTTCAAAATTAAAAGCATGTCCACTACCCCCCTGTAAATGCTCTGCATAAAGTCTCTGGAAACAGTAGAATTCTTCAGTTCCTGTCCCAGCATGCTGATACCGGAAATAATGGCATCCAATTCATCACCTGTTTCTGAAGTATCGATCTCATAGTCAAAGTTTCCGTTGGCTACTTCGGCAATTAGTGTAATTATTTCCTCAATTCTCTCTTGAAGAACTTTCATGTGGATATATTTAAACGATTGTAAATTTGATGGCCGCCCTAAGCTTTCTCAATGGCAATAGTGGCCTCCAACATCTCCATTGTAAAGTTGTCTTTGGCCTGGTAGTAGCCCACTTTCGGATAGAGTGTGGCACCCAGTTTCTTCTTTTCGATGGAGGCTGAGATACCGAAATTCACCTTTTTGCAATGTAAAGCATTAGCCCTCCTGATTGCCTGATAAAGCGTTTGTCTATACACACCATATTCCATCAGATAGTCATAATCCATTCCGATCAACATAGGACTGTACACATTGTCAACGTTTTTATGGCAAAAGCAAACCGATACCGGTCTTCTGTTGGCGGAGTATTCCTCTTTGATATAAAGCAATATAAATTCCCAGGCATCACTCTCATTCATGTTATTGAAGAGTTTATCAGCATAAAGAAAATTGTTGATCGCCAGGTTATGGTTCTTCACATTCTTGAAAAGAGCAAAGGCATACTGTAACTCATCTTCAGACAATTGATCTTTTACCTGAACTTCATAAAAATGCTCGTTCCGTTTGATGCCGGGTGCAAAGTGCTCTCTGCTTTTCCGGGAGAGCGTTTTTCTGAATTCTTCTTCGGTGTTCCAGTTAAGATCTTCTACTACACAGGATTCCGGCAAATCTATTTTCACGAAATCCTGTTCCACCATGAATTCATCCATTTCCCGATCATTCGCATCCATGTCTCTAAGCAGGATATTGCTGGCCCCCTCTAGATCCTGCTCTTTGTACAGTTCACTGATAAGTGCCTTCAGTGCTTTTCTCCAGTAAGGGCTTTCCCTGTCAATAAACATATGATTCCCTTCTGTAAATAAGCTTCCCATAATGATTCCCGTAGAAGTAAGGTGATAGGGGTTGACCTGTCTTTCTTCCTCAATTGCCTTTGAGATGGAAACCTGAGAAAGCATATCGTCTTTCTGCAGTGCCACAATCATAAAGGTCATCAGGATAAGCTTTCCTTGGGGATCTTCCACTTTGTAGTATCTGAAACGCCAGTTGTTTTCCTTTTCCTCATTGCCCTTGAAGGATGTTTCCAGGAATTTCAGGCCGTCCCAGTCAAACATGGCGTTCTTACCAAGGTACTGATTCCATACCGACGCATCAATTTCTTCGATAGTAGTATGGCGCTCAACGGTTAGAATATCGGCGGCAGGCTCCCCCATGACTGGTAATGTACCCTTAGAAGCCATTTTGAAAGCCTTTCTGATTTTTTCCAGAGATTGGTCTGTTTCCAGAAGCGCTCTTTTAAAGTGAAGTTTCAGTTTGCTGACCAATTCATCAATTGCCTGATAGGAATTGTTCAGAGAGATAGTGATACGTATTCCGATATTCTTGGCTGGCACGGCCGGGAAGGTAGCCAGGTTAACGTAAATACCAGCCTTGATTAGCTCCTGCACAAGGTAGTTGCCCATGTCCATGGTACCTGTGCCGATATAAAAAATAGGGCTTTCATTTTCATGCACCAACGGTAAATCCGTCTGTCTTAACAATCTGTTAAAATAGGCTATTCTATTCTGCAGTTCCTTCTGATAGCCAATGAATTCATCGCTCCTGTGAATTCTGGCAGATGCCAGGGCGGCACCAAGCGTAGCAGGTTCTATCTGAACAGAAAAAGTAAGCGGGCCACCAAAATTATTTACTTTATCGTACCAATCTTCGTTGGGGAATAGTGACAAACCGCCACAGGCACCGAAGCCTTTACCCAAATTAGCTGTCAGAATCATTTTGCGATACAGACCATTCTCCATCTGACTCATGACATAGCCTGTGCCATACTTACCCGCCCAACTAATACCATGCGCATCATCCACGTATAAATGCAATTGCTCGTATTTCTCTGCCAGGGCAATCATTTCTTTAATAGGTGCAAAATCACCATACATAGAGTAAACCCCGTCAGCCATGTACCATATCCGGTCATAGTTACTTCTCTGCTTCTTGATGCGCTCTTCTAGCATCTCAAGGTTATTGTGTCGGATCATCTCAATGTTAATACCTTGGCTTAGCATCTTCTTCACCGCCTCCTGCACACTGGCATGTACTTGATGATCCAATATAACCAAGTCGGTTTGTCGTATAATACTCGGTATCGTCGTCAGGTGAGCAAGTGTACAGTTTTTAGAAATTACCACGTGGGCCTGGTACATTTCCTGTATCATTCTTTCTAACTCTCTATACAAAGGACTTGATATATACGTCCTTGACATGGGGAATTGGGTGCCATAGCGTTCAATGGCTTCTATGGCACCTCTCTTCACTTCAGGGTGATGCTCAAGCCCCAAATACCCGCACGTCCCAAAATGAAGTACTTTTTGACCATTCAATGTGAGTGTCTGCCCATCAAGGGCTTCATCTTCCGCATGCAGGTGAATAATGCCTTTCTTTTTGGATACTGACAGCACAGAATCAACTGTGTCAAGCATGTTGTTATGCCTAATTTTAGCCATATTTATTATATTTGTGATTGCTTCTTGCTTGATAAGGCAGAATTAAATTAATACAAAATTATGGCAAATTTAGGAGAATCTTTCAAAACAAAATTCAAAGAAACAGAACATTTAAAATTTCTTTGTCAGGACGGAGTTATGTACTGTGATCTCAAAGAGATTAACATGCTGGATATAGTCATTGCCAAGACTTGCGTGAAGGATAGGCTGGAATTCGTTGCGGGGGAGTCCTACCCCTGCGTGTTTGATATAACCAAGGTAAAACAGTCCACAAAAGAAGCCCGGGATTATCTCGCAAACGAAGGGAACGAGTTAGTTTCTGCCAGTGCTATTTTAGTAAGTTCTCCAGTACTGAGAATGATGGCAAATTTTTATATCATGGTAAACAAGCCCCTAAACCCTACACGGATGTTCACTAACAGGGACAATGCAACCGAATGGCTCAGTCAGTTTAAGAGATAGCCTTAGCTCCTGGCTGCTATCGCCTGATTGCTATTTCACTGAAGTGGTCTGCTTTGGGTTTATAGCAAACTTGAAGGTTTAGTGTAGCAATTTGTTTTAAAAGTATGCGGGCGGGAAATGAATTTGCCTTCACGATTATCATTAGAGGATGATTCACTCATTCAAAAGGAAACAAAACGGGTCGAGCGCGCGGGGGTAAGCAATGTAGTTTCTCCCTTTTGTCACAAGCCCGACGGAGTTACCAGTAAAATTGAAGCTGCCAAGGTTTATAATCGGTGACTTTAAAAGTTAAACAAAAGTAGCTTTGTAGTCAACCGTAATCAAGATGCACAGCCTTTGTACATATTGATAATTAGTTTGTTATGTAAATTCTGGTGAATAAATAGCACCCTCAATTGAACTCACAGGATTATGCACCTCTTTTATGCGAAAAAATGAACAATCTGGTAGAGCTCAAAAAATAAAAAAGCCTGCAAACATATAATTTGCAGGCTTTTAGCTGATTTTGGTATTGCTACCGGCAGAGAGAAAAGGAACTGGATGCCCTGCTGCAGCTTTCCAGAGGCCGTCATCGTGTCCACCGGCTGGGTAACAGCTACGACTGATATTCCCAGCTGGCTTAGCTGGTCGGTGATGTAGATGGCATTGGAGCCTGAGCGGGAGAAGCGGTCGTGACTATAGACGATGATGTAGCCTACTTTGTGGCGGCTCTTCTTCACAAAGTCGAGCATGAGCTGGAAGTGCTTGCGTTCATCGTTCTTGGCGCTCTCGTAAGTGCCACCAAAGGTCTCCACCACCTCATAGCCGTGGCGCTCAGCATAAAGGCGGCAGCGCTCCAGCTGCGTTTCCAGGCTCTGGTTTGTCTCAGCCTGTTCTTTGGTGGAGACGCGCGTATAAATAACAGCTACTTTTCCCCTGGTAACGGCCTTGCTTTTCTTTTTCCCAATCTGTTGCGGATAGGCGAAGATGCGCAAACCCTGGTTGTTTCCGGTTGCTGCCGGTCTGTTCTTGGTTGCTGCTGATTTACTTGTGGTTTGAACTTGGTTGCTTTTGGTTGCGCTGGCGTTTGAATCCGGTTGCTTTCTCATTTTCTTATGTGCTGCCGCGGTTTTTTATGTTTGATTTGGGTTGTTTTTGGTTGGGCCGGCTCTTCGATGCCCTGAATAGCCGGATGCGCCTTCCTGTTTGCTTCTTCTTCCAGCAGCATCTCATACAGGAGGGTGGTGAGCCTGAGCATCTGCTCTACCATTCCGCCTGCTTCCTCTGCTGTCAGGTGGGTGTATCCTGGTGTGCCCAGCAGCTTTGCTGTATGGTATGCCCCAAGCGCCTCGTCCTGCTTTACCTGCTGGTAGAGCCCTTCTTCCTGCTGCTGCTGTTGGAGTGTCTGTTGTTGGTATTCCTCTTGTCTGAAATTGTTTGTTGCTGGTTGCTGTGCCTGCTGGCTTGTCTTTTTTTGCTGGCTTTGCGCTTTTGTTAAAGGTTGTTTTTGGTTGGTTAAGGTGTTCACGGAGTATTCCGTTAGCGCTGCTGTCCGGTTTTTCCGGTACAAGAGCTCTTTTCTTTATAGGCCTGAGGCTTTCAGTGCCGTTAAGAAGCTATAGCCATGCTCAGCATGTGTTTAGCAGTTGTAATTCCCGGTTGATTTTGTTTGTTCTGGTTGTTTTTGGATTGATTTGGGTTGGCACCCGTCTGTTTTAGCGTTTGGTTTCGGTTGGCAGCTGTTTGTTTTGACGGTTGATTTGGGTTGGTGCTCGTTGCAAACGATGGTTTGCCTGCAGCAGCAACCCAAATCAAACGATAGCAACCGATAGCAACCCTTAAACCCGCCTGCGCTTTCTCCGCTCTATATAAAGTGTCTTACCGTCCTGCCCCTTCAGCCTCACATCGAGGAATTTGCCCTGCAGGATACGCAGAATAGCTTCTTCATTCACGTCTCTCAGGTCCAGCACTTCATCTGTGGTGGTGGTGATGTCCAGCCGCCGCTGCTCTCCCTTCTCCACAAAGTTCACTGTCACTTCCTTGGCCCTTCTGTTGCGGATGGCCCAGATTACCTGCCACTCCTCATCGGAGACCTGGTTGAGTGGCTCTGATTTTTGCTCCCGCAGGCTGTTGGAGCGGAACAGGCTCAACTCTTCGCTGATGGATAGGTATACATGCGTCTGGTTCATCCTGGGTTCCCCCATACTCTCCAGCCACACCCGGAAGTAGCCGCTGGGCATCAGCATAACACCCGCCTCGTCGGAGGTGAGTAGCAGCCGCAGTAGCACCGAGTCCAGCACCGTCTGCCCGATGCCCTCCAGCACGGAGAAGAAATCCTCCGCTTCCAGCTTGTCTTCCACCAACTGCCTCTGCTGGGCATCAAGCCCTATGCCGTCAAACTGGCGCCGGAGCGTAGCCCTCGCCCCCTGCTGTTCCCGGAGTACCTGCTGGAGGTACTCCGGGTCTATGGGCGTGAACAGGAAATCTTTCAGCTCGCGGATGTGCTCCAGGGGCGTGCCCACCTGGCGCAGTTTGTCGATGAGCCGGACCCAGATGAATTCAGGCAGGCTCATCAGGTTTTTCTTTCCTTCCGGTACTTCCAGTGGAAGCAGGCCTTCGCGCAGCCAGTCGTGGAAGCGCTTGGGTGTGACGAGCGCGTCCCGGACAGAGAACATGCGGCTGTGGTAATGCTCCATGAAGGCGAGGAAGTTTCCCTGAGAACCCCAGAGTAGCTCCCGGTGCGTGATGAACTTGTGGATGACGTCTATGATTTTCACTTATTATGCTTTTATTACCCAAATGTAATAAAATATTCAATATCTTATCAGGCCTCTAAACTTTTTGATGTTTTTATTTTTACTTTTCCGCAGTGGCTGTTTAAACCACCCAGTATGGCGGGTAAGATGGGTAAGCAGAGTTTGCAACAAAAGCTTACCCGCTCTTTTCTGAGCCTATGGCAGAGCACCATCCGGAGCGAAAAAGGCCTTTGGAAGGCACCGCAGCGGTTTTAATATTTTTTAACCCCTGCTGCTTCATCTCCGGGTAAGGTGCATTTCTTTTTACCCGAACCTTGCTTACCCATCTTACCCGTTTACAGGAGACTGCTGTGTTAGAACGGCGGGGCAGATTCCGGAGTAGTGGCAGGCAACTGGCTGTTGTTGGCTGCTACTTCCTCCCAGCTCAGTTCCCGCATGAGATAGCCGTAGCTGCTGCCCCGCTTTTTCCGCTCAAAGCCGTGCTTGCGCAGCGCCTTGCCCAGCTTGTTAGCGCTGGCATCGCTCACAGTAATCTTCGCCTTCTCGGCAAGTTTAGCTGCAATCTGTGAGGTGGTCAGGAACAGGCATGCCTCATTATCCATCGCTTTTTCAAACCAAGTAAGCAGCAGTTCTTCCTCCACGCTCCGCACCTGAAAGCGCTCGTTGCTGTAGGTGACGCGTTTTATCTCTTCTTTGTCAAACCAGAAGCGATAACCTGCTTTGAAAAGATGCAGCGCCTGGGCGTAGGCCACAGCAAGGTACACTTCGTGCCGGTAGTTGATATCGGTGACTTCAAAACAGAGAAAGCGCCTGCTACCGGTAGTGTCGTTGAGGAACTGGGCCGTGTTCACAGATCCCGCGAAGCTGGCCCTTCTGGGCATTTTCTCGTGGTGGTGCCCATAGGCTTTCCGTACTTTTATTTCGCTTTTGGTCACCATCTCCTTCAAGGCACCGATTTCCGAGCGGTTCAGGTTCTCCAGCTCGTCCAGGTTGATGAGCATGTTCTCCGACAATTGCTGCAGCGTATCCTTATTATTGGGGTTTATCTCGCCCGAGTACAGGTATGCTTTCAGTTGTAGAGGTATTAGGTTCAGCACCCAGGTCGTCTTGCCCAGGCCCTGTCCACCGCTGAGCACGATGAGTGCGTGGTTGACGACGGTCTCATCTAGCACCCCCGCCACCATGGCCACAAACCACTTCCGAAAACACAGCTGCCACTGCTCGGTATCGGTGGTGGAGACAGTTGCGGCAAGCTCGCCGATGTGGTCGGTCTCGCCGTCCCAATCAGGCAGGCTTTCGAAGTAGGCTTTGAATGGATCATAGAGCGGGCAGAAGTCGGAGGTGAGCAGCACGCGTAGCTCTGCCTGGCTCACGCGCACCCCAGCTTTCTTCAGCTCGCGCAGCATGCTGTTCTCTGCCCGGTCACTCAGCGGCTTCCACTTTCCTTTTTCACTGGTGCTATATTCAGCCCTGCTGATGACATTGTTATAGCGGAATTCATAACGTGCCAGCAGGAATTCCTCTATTCTGTCGATGTGGGTGTCACCGGATGCCCCTTCTCTGGAAGGATGCTGCTCTGAGTCATCTAAGTCAGCAGCTGGCCGTGTTGCCGATGCCGTTGCCGCCAGATGCGTCCGCGTTGCTGATGCGGCTTTGGACTGTTGTTTTCTGCTCGTGTCAGGGCGGAGTGTAAAAGTGCCGTGTTCCTGCACATGGGCATAGGCGCTTTTAACAGATGCTGTCACCTCCTGCTCGTTGTAGTTGTAGTCGCAGAGCAGGAAGTTAAGCGCCTCCGCCTGCGCTATGCCATAACGGTTCAGGTTGCAGGCCAGCTGGTGCACAAAGCTGTTGCGGCCCCCTTCCGCATAGCTGTACCTGCGCTTGGTGAGTGCAATGCAGTGGCTGTACACCGCTTCTGCGTCAGATAATGGCGTATTGCTTTGCGGCTGCCTGCTATTGCCTAACTGTAACTGTTTTTTGTTGCTGGTATTGGTAATGGGCTCAGCAGCAGCCTGCACCGGGAAGACTGACGCTGACGCATTCTGGTAAAGGCCGCTATCAAAGGAGACAAAACACAGTCGCGTCACGTCACTGCCCGATTCGTCCACCTTCAGCCCCAGCAGAAGTTCATAGTGCTCCTTTACCTGGCTATAGGCCTGTTTATGAGCACCGGCTGCACTTGTCACCCGCACCAGCACCTTCAGGCCGTTGCCCGATGGGCTGGTGAAGGCGGCGTAGGTATAGGGCGATGCACAGCTTTTTTGCTTTGCTTTTGCCAGTTTTTCATCAGCGAGCTTGTCCAGATCCAGCACGATAACTCCTGAGTAAGCCTGCAGGTGCTTTTCTTTGCGTCCGCCCTGAAAGATGCCGGAGGGTGTGAAGGCAGGCAAACTTTTCTTCGCCTGCTCGTAGGCTTCCGTTTCCCCTTGTTGCAGCAGCAGGCGCACCTGCTCTACTTGGCTGCAATACACCCCGCTTTGGATGCGGCGGAGAATCTGCCCGATGGGCAGGTTCTCTGTGATTTGGTTGAAGTTTTGAAATATACTTACAGGCATCATGATGCGTCACGCTCAGAAGAGGGTGCGACATGATTTTTCATGAAAAAGCGCCAGGCAGTTGCTGCAACCGCCCCTCGCGCAAGGGTTAAAAGTAGAAATAGCTCTATCATAAACTTAATCGTTAAGTGTTTATGAAGGCAATTTCAGAAACAACTGCGCGTGGTGGGGAAGTACGTCTTTCGTCTGTTTTTACGTCATAAATTCCGTCAATTTTTATTATATCAGAAGCTCTTGGTTTTCTTACCATGGCGGGCGAAGTTCGCTCCCAGAGCTTCCACTCTGTATTCTCCTGTCACCAGGTCAATGTATTTTGAAAATTTATCGAATGTGTCTATCAGCATGTAGCAGTAGGCGTGTATTGAGGACGTATCGGTGTCAACCTTGTCGAAGAACTCGTACACAGCCTCCAGGATATCCTTCTGGCTTCCGTTTACCTGAATTTTAACACTCTCCAGCCTTAGATCCGATCCGTGAAAGCAGGTGTGCACCCAATGCTTTACCAGGCTTTCCTCCACGATATTCTTGCGGCCCCTTTTCCTGGGCCGGCACAGCTTCATGATAAAGAACCGCTCTATCTCCTCGATGGAGACCTGCTCGCCCTCACGCATGACCTTTATTCTATAATCTCGAACTACCGACTGCACAGGGCTTCGCTCTGCCTGTTGCTTTCTTTTCTCCAGCCAGTCCACTAGGACAAGTGCAAGATCGGATCTGAATCTGGTATTGGATATGAATTCCACCGCTTCCATGGGTATCCACTCAGGGCTCATCCTAACGAAGTAAATAAAGTCGCTGAGCTCACCCATGAACTTGAACATGTGGTAGTCCAGGAAGGCTGACATGGAAGAGAGCTGTTTTGCTAGAAATACGTTGTGATAATAGAAGCGCCAGAGCTCCATTTCTAGAGCACTGTCCTGTTCCTCATAATATTCTTTTGGCTGTTTTGTAATGTATTGATGTATACTTTCGTATTTTTCTCCTTGGAAAATATATGAGATGTAGTCAGTAATATGCATAAATTGTTTAAATCCTTTTGCCTTTCATTGTTCGAAGAATGCTTCATTGTTAAATCCTGTCACACTTAGATACTGCACTTCTTGCAAAGCATGGGCATTAGTAGTAGAACAGTCCACAAGCTGAGACGAGGCAAGATAGGAAAGTAGTTATGCCAAGCAGCTTTGTTTGTTGCATTTTCTATGATTTGAGTTTACAGCCAACGGCTTGGCTATGGTGCGTTTATGCACTATAGGTTTTGTTGTGGTAAGTTATTTTTTTGCACTTTCGTACAATTTATAATATTCTGCTGCTGCTGCCTTATTTCCATTTCTTTCATAAGCCAAGGCTATATTCTTTAGTTGTATTGCGATGTATGATGAGTCTTTGAAATGGCTTAATTTATTTTCTGCTGCTTTTTCGAAATATTCGATAGCCCTTTCGTAGTCTTGTTTCACAAAATAAACAGCCCCTTTATGATTTATGGCATTAGCATATCTCTCATTTTCACCACTTCTCTCATAGTACAACCTAAGCCTTTCAGCTCCTTTGAGTGCATCTTCATATTGCCCAAGGTGCATGCTTAATTCAACATAGGCAGAAGTTGCACCCATTAATAAAGAAGAGTCTCCTGTTGCTAAGCTGTATTCTACAGTTTCTTTCAGCAGGTTAAATGCTTGTTCGTAGTCTTGCTTTATAGTCAATAGTTCCACCAGTATCACTTTTGCATGATACATTGACGTACTATCAACTACAGGCTCAGTTGCGTAGCTGTCCAGTGCATCTTGAATGGAGGCAATAGCTAAATCCAATTTACCAGTTTCTTTATAAACAAGTGCAAGGTTCTGGTGAATGGATGTGGTTATCGTATTTTGTGCATTAGCTATTACTAAAGATTTCTTCAGGTACTGCTCTGCCTTCTGAAAGTCCTTTATGTTTCTGTAAGCAAGCCCAAGTCTGTTGTAGGCATCTGCCATGTATATACTTTTGGGAAACTCATTTTCTGCAGTTCTCACTTGTTCCAATGCAATAGTCAAAGCTTTGCCGTATTGCTCTTTATCGGTAAAGGCACTGTACTGTACAGTTTTTCTATTCCATTCTTCATCAGGTGTACTGTCGCCGATTGATGCACAACCTAAGCAAGCCCAGAGAAAAACCAAGTAGTATAATTTTGTTTTCATAATACTTTATTTACCACAACGGTTAGTACATAAAGCGAGCAAGGCATAGCCGCTGCTTGGCTTATGTGCAGTGTTGTGGGTAGATTTATTTTGTAAGTTCAGATTCTATCGTTTTCCCTGTCTCATATTCTACTGAAACTGTTACTCCACGCCAGTCAGCACATGTGAATGTTTCGGTATTGGTTACATAAGTAAGGTTTAAATTCCCTTTGCTGTCATTCTTCTTTTCCATCTTCCTGTGCCACTGGATAGGATTTGGAAAGCAGTTATTATCTAATGGAACTTCAATACTCCACTTTATCTGAAAGCTATCATCAAGACAATAAATATTGGAAGCATTTCCTTTTGAATCTTCAGGAAAACCAGAACAATCTTCATGAATTATATTGCAGCCCTTTTTAATTCTTTTAAAATCAATAAATTTCTTGCCCAACGGAGCACGCCTCTCGGCAACAGAATTATCATCTTCTGCTACAAGACTTATAAAGCCTTCTTGCAATTCAAGAGCAAAGTTTTTCTTCATAATTCAATTTACCCACAACGGTCTCGTGTAAGCGGCGGCGAGGCCGTCGGCCGAAGATGCCGTTTACACAATGTTTGGGGCAGTAATTTTTCTTTTTTATTCTTTATGAGCCAAACAAGCTTCTCTGTAGCTCAATATTTCTTTTTCTTCTAGGTCAACTAGATATTCCCTTATCGGTTCATAATCTAAGTCTGCTGAAACGTCAACCGAAAAGTATCCAGGTAGGTGACTCCCTTCCCAGGCGCATCCGAATTCTTCCAGTCGTTTCTGTATTTGTTCGGCGCTTTCTTCTTTAAAACAAATAATCTGCAAGGTGCTGTTACCTGATTCTTCTACAAGTCCTTTCACAACTAATCTATCATCTTCCAATTCAGCGTAGACGGTGTCCTCACTGGAATAGCCTTTCACGAAGAAGGGAATATTCTTCAATTTGTAAAGCCCTTCTGTTTCGTCCACAACAGCCGCCCAAACGCTTTCAACATAATCCTCGTCGAGAATGTCGTTGAAGAACTCAAAGTAAACCTTTGTGTATTCTTCTGATTCTTCTTCCATTTTTTTTATTGCCCCTAACATGCTCGTGTAGCAGATGGCAAGGCGTAGCCGAAGCGTAACTGCTATACTTGGTTGGCTTAAGTGATTCTTCATTCAAACCGTGCTACATCTCCTTGACCTAAGCCAATTATCAGATTCGAGTTTACATTAAGAGACCAATTTTCAAATCCGATAGAGTCAGTTAGTAGTTCGAATTTATATTCCTTATCAAATTCAAAGTATAAATCCCCTGTCATTAAATTTCGACCTATTCTAAGCAATGCATAGTTGTGCAGAAGTTCCTTTATTTCTTTCTCTAAGTCTAAAGGTCTTTCAAGCCCATACCTTTGTCCATGGTCATTAGATGTATATCTGATTTTTCCATTACCTAAGAATCTCCAAAGACACTCTGATTGAAGGATTACCTTTTCTTCAAAATTAAAATTCCAAGTGTTGGAGTCCTTGAAGTAGCAAAAGGTAGTAAGCTTTAAATGTCCCTGAAACAGATTCTCTTTTTCCATAATTTACATTAAAGCCAACGGCCTCGTGTAAGCGGCGGCGGAGGCCGTCGGCCGAAGTTGCCGTTTACACGAGGCCGTTGGCATTAGTTTTTCTTTCCATTTCCAGAACCTATTATAATCAATTCCACTCAACGGTTCTTATTTCGTTATCAGTAAGTTCTAGTTTTGGTGAGTAACCAGCTTCTACGTAACTCTCCTTGCTGCAAACTTCTTTTCCATCAGAAAATAAAATGCAAATTTTAAAAGTACCTTCTCCTGGATTTGGAAATATTATTACAGTTTCAGTTTGTCCTTCTAACTTGATTATTTGTTTAGAACTTGAAGAGGTCAAGGTTAATTTATCAATTTCATTCTTAGACTTTATTGAAATTCGGACAGTTACATGGTTTTTCGGAACCTCAAGTTGAGCAACGAATAATCCCTTAACTAGTATGAAAAGGAACAAGAGTCCAATACCTATAACAATCCCAATAAGTATTTTTTTCATTGCCTTCTTCTTATTATAAATTTATGCCAACGGTTTGCAGCTTGCCGAAGGCGGGGCTTTCGGAGCACCAACCTGTCAAGCTACCACTAATGTTTATTAATTGCCGAAAAGTTTCTGTACCCACGAACGCCCCGCTTTTGGCAAGGTGCTGTTAGTGCCAGGTTTTTCTTTCAGGTAATTAATTACAGTTTCGTTGTCTGTCTGCTTATATGTTTTTTTTAATTTGTCTATGTCATAACCGTGAAAGCCAAGACTAACTGGAATGTTAGATTGGACTTTTGCGCCTTTCTCTGTGAAATTTCCTGTCTTTGTTATTTTGACATTAATTACTTGTAATGCTATACTATACTCCTCCCAACTTTCAAGATAGGTCGTTCCGCACGATTTACATTTAATTGAATTGTCGACATCTTTTTCTAAGTGCTTTGAGAAAATGAAAAAGATTTCTTGTTGGTCAAGAAAACTAACTGGCTTATCCCATTGAATGTAGTTTCTAAATCTTTGGTATTCGCAAGGGCAACCGTCACTATACATTGTTTGAATGAGTTCTTCGGTCATTGTAATGAATTGTTTTCGTTTCAGATTAAATTCATTTACTTTATCAAGGTTATTATTCCATTCAACAGACCCTCCGATTGTCAGAACGCCTTCCTTATACTTTTCACCCTCTTTAATTTGAACTTTCACTTTATTGTTTTCAACTGGTCCAATGTGAATGTATTCTTGAGGAATCACAATCTTTCCAGATTTGTCAATAAGTCCGTAAGTTTTATAGTCACCAAATCTTGCGTAACCATTTTCAAATTTCGTTAGAATACGAAATTCATAGTCGATGATTAATTTCCCTGTTTTGTCAATTGCTCCATATTTGTCTTCAGAATTCCTTACGATAGCAAATTCATTTGAAAATTCTTCAGCGAAATGAAATTGAGGTTTTATTGTTTCTTTTCCTGCTTTGTCTATGTAGCCCCACATTTCATTTATTCTAACACGTGCAAGTCCTTCAGTAAAATTTCCGTATGATTCATATTTGTTTTGAAAAGGAAGAACAATTTTCCCATAGCAGTCAAAATAAGCATGAGTGTTCGCTTGTGTTACATTAAAAAGTCCGTCAGAAAAAGGTTCTACAAAGTCATAAACGGCAGGAATAATCACTCCGTCTTCAATGGTCTTAATGCCCATTTTCTCTCCGTCATAAAATTGAAAATATTCTCTGTCCATTGGTCTTTCTTAAACTTGGCACTAACGGACTAGTGTAAACGGCGGCGAAGGTCGTCGGCCGATGCTGCCGTTTACACAGTGTTAGCTGCTGTTTTTCT
>NZ_JADQDR010000011.1 GCF_015694705.1 Pontibacter rufus
AGCAGGCTTGTTGAAAGCAAATTTGCATTCTCTTCGCTTATGGTAAAGATATGAGGTTCGATATTTCACTCCTTCGGTCTACTACAATGAAAAGCCGCTTCACATCAAATGGAGCGGCTTTTTTGTTTTCAGAGTAACAGAAAAAAAATTTCTTCTATTGCTGTCCCTTGTTACCCCTTAAGCTCTGTTCAACTTAGTTGCATTAAAAGCTCATCCCTTTATTAAACTGTATATTGATGTATGACGGGCTATTTTTAACAAAGGCCTTTAATTAGTCTAATATGTCTACTTATTAATCTTAGCTATAAAATATCAAACATAGCCTATACCACTCCTTTTAACGTTTCATCTACAGTGTCAGACAATGGCGTGGTTGGCCGCCTGATCAGTTTAGAAAGCTGTCGGCTGTCATTATGCAAAGCACCCTCCGAAGCAGAAACATCCCAGCCGGCAATGGCCTGAGCCAAGCCTTCCGGTAGTCCGAAGCCTGCCAGTGCACTTGCATACTCTGTTTCCGGCAGGTTCTTATAAGGAATGTCTTTGCCGGTCTGGCGGGAAATCTCGGCTGCCAGATCACTCAACGTATACGCTTCGTCTCCAGCCAGTTCGTATACTTTGCCTTCGTGACCTTCTCCGGTCAGTACCGCAACTGCTGCATCAGCAAAATCTTCTCTGGATGCAGATGAAATCTTGCCTTCTCCGGCACTACCCATAAAGGCGCCACCTGCAAGCGCTCCTTGTATCGAGCCGGTATAATTCTCAGTGTACCAGCCATTTCGCATAATGGTGTAAGGTATACCTGCTTCTTTCAGCATAGCTTCTGTTGCGCGGTGCTCATCAGCAAGGCTAAGGGTTGAAGTGTCTGCATGGAGCAGGCTGGTATAAACGATGTGTTTTATACCACTTATTTTGGCAGCTTCAATCACGTTCTTATGCTGAGTAGCACGCAGCCCCACCTCGCTGGATGAGATCAAAAGCAGGGTATCTATGCCCTGCAAAGCGCTGTTCAGCGTTTCCGGTTGGGTATAATCCGCTTTCCGGACTTCTACGCCCAATGCTTCCGCTTTTTGCGGCGTACGTACCAGCGCTACAATTTTATCCGGGTCTACCTTTGCTTTTAGTTTTGCAACAACTAGCCTTCCTAACTGGCCTGTTGCTCCTGTGATACCTATTTTCATAATTATTATTTGTAGTTTATACTTTAGTTTTACTATTTAAGCAAAGTACTTATACCTGCTATTGTCAGTTGTTACTGAACTCAAGGGAAAGTAACCGACCACACTTAAGTTAGGTTCTTCAGCCAGTCACGTACATCTACTATTAACTCTCCTGTGATCTGATGTCCCATATTTAATTCATGGTAATCAGGTGTAATCCCTTTACCTTCTAAAAACACTTTTGCTTCGCGGGCATAGTGTACAGGCAGGGTGCCATCTTGCGTGCCATGCGCTATCAACACATTCAGGTTCTTCAGTTTATCCGTATCTGTAACCAAAGGTCTTATTTCCTCAAGTATTCTTCCACTGAAAGCGATTACTCCGCTCACCAGTTCAGGCTGTGTCAGGCCAATCGTGTAACTCATGATGGCGCCTTGGCTGAATCCGCCCAGGTATACTTCATCTAAGTTATACTTCGCTTTTACCTGCGCTACAAACTCCTGAATAATGTTCCGGCTCTGCGATTCCTGTGCAGCGTTTATCTCCGGCTTACCCGTTGAAAAACCGACCTGATACCAGGCAAAACGTTTTTCTCCCAGTACAAAGGGACCACGCGGCGAAATTACCGTAAAATTTTCAGGTATGTAGGGTGCCAGGCTCATCAGATCCTGCTCGTTGCTTCCCACCCCGTGCAGCAGGATCAGCGCTTTTTGCTTTTCAACACCTGCAACTGCGGGGCGCACTAGGTATTTTAGCACCAGGTCCGATTCAGCTACATTAGTTTGTTGGCTTTCCATATTCTGATATTTTATACTTTATCATTATTATCCGATCTTCACCGACGTCATAGTCAGTGAGCCGCCCACTACTTTGTCGTTAAAGAAAGTAACATCGTCCATCGCACCTTTCAACCCTAGGGTATACATCAGCGGCCAGTAGTGCTCCGGCGTTGGGATAGCGAGTGCGGCTTCTTTGCCAAGGCTATCATATTTTATCAGCTTGTCGTGGTGGCCGTTGCTGATGAGATCTTTAAATGTCGAATTTATCTGCTTCGCCCAATCATAGCCGTATTCCGGCTCATTCATTTTGTCCCAGGCCACCATGCGCAGGTTGTGCACCATGTTGCCGCTTCCCATGATAAGCACTCCTTTTTTTCGAAGGCTTGTCAGTTCTTTCGACAGATCGTAATGGTACTGCGGACCTTTGGTGTAATCTATACTTAGCTGCAATACCGGAATATTGGCTTCCGGGTACATGTGCCGGATAATGGTCCAGGCACCGTGGTCCAGTCCCCAGTCATGGTCCAGCGCTACATCAGCCGATTTGATAATAGAAGCTGTTTCCCTGGCCAGCTCCGGGTTGCCCGGCGCCTTATACTGCACATCAAACAGCTCCTGCGGAAAGCCGCCAAAGTCGTGGATGGTTTGCGGAAAATCCATGGCCGTAATGCGGGTGCCTTTGCTCAGCCAGTGTGCCGAAACTACAAGCACCGCCTTGGGTGTAGGCATCTCCTTAGCCAGCTTTTTCCAGTACTGGCTGAAAACGTTGTCTTCTATGCCGTTCATAGGTGAGCCGTGTCCGACAAAAAGAACTGGCATCAGCTGCTCCTGCTCGCTTAAGTTATCTGTAAATCTGTTAAATGCTGCTATCGTTGTCATACCTGCTACTCCTGTAATTAATGTTTTAATGAACTGATTCCTTTTCATAAAAGCTCAGTGTGTTTAATATGAAGTAAAGAAAACCTCCTCTTCCTGCTGAAATGCTCACAAAGAATTATTCCATAGAAAGCCTTCTGACATAAACCGCCTCCGATAACTTTTGCTGCAACAAATGGTCAAGAGCGTATTTACCGCTACCCATAAATAAGAGTGTTATGTAAGGCAACAGGTAAAGTATAGCTAGCTCTTTCTGAGCAAACGGATCTGCGCCGTGCACAAAAAATGCAGCCACCAGCATGGTAATGATCAGTGGAATAACGGCCAGCCTTGTTCCCAGTCCGACCAGGATCAGTACAGAGCAAGCCACTTCGGCAAAAACGGCCAGGGTAAGAGAGCTTGCTGCGCTTAGTCCAAAAACAGCCGGAAACTGTAACGCATCACCGGAGAAAAGCATCTCCAACTTAGGTAAGCCGTGGGCCAGCATCAGGCCGGCCACACTTACTCTTACTATCAGCAGCGCCACATGTTTATTACCGCTGCCCAGATAAAAATTTATGAACTTTCCCATAGTTGGTTTCTACTATTACTTATTGAATGAATTCGCCATCGGCCTTGATGCGTACTTCGTCGCTGATCATTGGAGCCGGGAAGCCACTGCCCAGGTTAAAGTCGGAGCGCTTGATCGTGCCTGTTACCTGGAAACCTGCTGTTTGTTTTTTGTTCATCGGGTTTTCAACTGTGCCCCTGTATACCATGTCCATTGTAACGGGCTTGGTAATACCGTTCATGGTTAGGTTGCCAGTGATTTTGTAGTTGTCCTTGCCCTGCTTTTTAACAGAAGTACTCTTATAGGTCAGGGTTGGGTATTTTTCTGCGTGAAAGAAATCTGCGCTCTTCAGGTGTGTATCCCTGTCTTCTACTTTGGTATCGATAGATGCTGTTTTTGCTGTCAGTTCAACTACTGCGTCACTGAAATCCGGTTTAGCAGAAGTGATCTTCACATCGAAGTCGTTGAAGGTACCGGTCACATCGGCAATACCCAGGTGAGAAACCGTAAAGCCAAGCCGCGAATGAGCGTCATCATTCGTCCAGGTACCGTTCAGGATCGTGAAGGCCGAAAGAGAAAAGAAAGCGAATACTATAACTAATAACTTTTTCATTTTGATTTAAATGTTTGTGGTTGAATAAATGGTGTGAAGGTGTAACCCAATGGATTACTGAATTCTGATGGCCTTACCGGTGTAAGATCTTCCAGCCTGCCAGCCAGTTGTAATCATACTTCATGTTTAACTGAATGAGCAGCAACTGCATACGCTCCAACGTACCGCTCACAGCCAGATCACCCGCTATGACGGGATTAAAACCGGCGGTGCTTACCAATTCAGAAACGGTCTGCAAGGCCTCCCCGTCATTGCCTGCTATAAAGGCATCTGCCTGCTTGCCATCTATCACCGGTGTGGAGAAATCAGCGGCAAAAGTGGTGTTGAAAGCCTTTATTACTTTTGAATTTGGCAACAACTTCTGCAATTCTTCAGCGGCGCTGGTATCAGGCGCTGTTACTAATCCATCATAAGTGTCGTTCAGTGGGTTGGCAATGCTGATAACGATCTTCTGGTTGGCTACTTCCCGTATCTTTTGGGCTACTTTTTCTTCAGCAGCATAAGGAACAGCTGCGATGATGATGTCGGCTTCCCAGGAAGCATCCACAGCGCAATCTACTGTTTCTACCGTGGCGGCTGGCTTACTTTTTTTAATTTCATCTGCAACAGCCTGCACTTTGTCTTGCTCACTGGCGCAAAGAAGTAATCTGTAATTGCCCTTTGCCAGGCTTTTTGAAATGGCAGCCCCCATGTTTCCGGAGGCTCCAATAATGGCGATTGTTTGTATTGTCTTCATAATTATTATCTTTTAACAATACAAAGGTACGGCCACGAAAAGCCCTGCGCATTGCGCCTTGTCAAGAAAAACCCTTGACTTTTGTCAATGAAACAGAAGGGGGCTTTATTTACGGTCGGCCATTTTCTTTCTTACCCGGCTCAGGGTTTCGGGCGTCAGGCCGATGTAGGAGGCGATCATGTGCTGCGGCACGCGCTGGGCAATGTCCGGGTACGTTTCGGTGAAGCGGGTGTAGCGTTCATCTGCAGGCAAACTGATGTTAGAGGTCAGGCGCCGTTGCAGGGCAATGTAAGCACCTGTAATAAGCAGTCGTATGTATTTTTCGTATTTTGGCTGAGTTCTGAGGAGTTCTTCGTGCGCAGTGCGGGTAATCAGCAGTAGTTCGGCATCTTCCAGGGCATCGATGTTATAAGTGGCAGGTTCAGCAGTCAGGAAGCTGAAAAGGTCCGAAATCGTCCAGCCTTCTATAGCAAACTGAATGATGTGCTCATTACTGTTTTCGTCGACAGTGTAGGCGCGAAGTGCCCCTTTCTCTACAAAGGAGATGGCTTTGCACACATCCCCTTCCTGTAAGATGTATTGTCTTTTCCGTAATTTCTTAGGAGTAAGGTATTCTTTTATCTGCTCCTGCTCTTCGGAAGTAAGCGGAACCTTCTCATTAAATTTCTGAAAGAAAAGCTCGTTCATTGATTGTTTGAGTATAGAGAATTTTAAATCTGCAGCCCATCTGGCACACAAGTATAATTCATAATTATAAGCAGATATCCTACAACTTCAGTTTCACATAGAGGCTAATAAACAAGATTCCTTTTAAATCTGCAATTATCCTTACTATCTCATAATATTCTATACATATCATATGGCACAAAACTTACTAAAATGAAAAATCAGAACACTGTAAGCTAGCTAGTAATAGCTACATGCGGTATACTTCTTCTCTCCTGCTACAGCGAACAAGCTGATCAACAAACAGCGTCTATACAGAGCTCCAGGAACCAGAATACAGGTTCACAGACAACCACAGAAAATCAGCAACCCGTTGAAGAGTGCTTACACAGCTTATGCTCCCTGGACTTTCAGTTCTACAACAACCAGGATTGGGATGCTTTTTTAGTTTTATCCCTGTTGTTTCTTCTGGCAACAAGCGTAGCCTTTGCACAGACCAACCCCTACCAGTTATCAAGTCATATTCTGGATATTTCTACCGGTACACCTGCCAAAGGAGTTCCGGTGAGGTTAGAAAAGCTGGATGAGAAGACCCAAGTATGGAAGCAGCTGGATGAGAAAGTAACAGACGAAAACGGCGCATCAAGGAGTTCCTATCCACCAAAAAAGATAACAAAGGCGTTTATCGACTCCGTTTTTTAATGGCTGATTATTTCAAAAGCCAACATACCGAAAGCTTCTATCCGTTTATTGAGGTAGTTTTCCAAATCAAAGACAGCGAGCATTACCATGTTCCTATCACAATGCCTCCTTACGGTTACGCTACTTACAGAGGAAACTAATACTACTTCAATAAGAGCCATCACACGGGTTACTTCTTTAGCCCGTGCCACGCCCCGGCTAATTCCTTCTTATTCTTTTCAAGCTCATGCCTCGCTCCCTTCCTGAAGCAGGCATGGGCCTGCTTTTTACAAACTAAACTTGACTTGTAGCTTTTCTGATTTCCGGGAGCTAACATTCGAGGCTGTTTTAAGGCTTATAGTTCACCTGGTCTGAAAAATCAAAAAGGCGTGGGTAAAGTTCCTTGGTGAAAAGGCAGCTAAGGAAACAAAGCAGGTAGAATAAAAGCCGTCCTATAAATTTATGGCCCGGACTGATAGTATAAATATACGGTATGCAGCCGGCATTGGGCTGCTGTTTAACGTATTTATGATTGTAGTACAATCCCGATGAGCAGCCCGAAAGATGCGATTGCATTATCCGATTATAATTTTCCGATCAAATTAACCTTACATGTATGGACATTCCTCAAATAATAGCTTTCAATACTAAGCTGGACAGCTTTATAGATCAGCTGCTGCCCGAACTCGAAGCGATCTATAAAGATATTCATCAGAACCCGGAGTTGTTTCCGGACATCCAGGATTGCTGCAGATTATTTAACCCGATACCAGTTCAAAGTGACAGCGGGTATCGGGGTGACCGGTGTAGTAGGTATAATGAGGAATGGAGACGGGCCTGTGGTGATGCTTCGGGCGGATATGGATGCGCTTCCTGTTACAGAAGACACGGGGCTGCCTTATGCCAGTACGAAGGTAGCCAGAGATCCGGAAGGAGTTGAAGAAGGCGTGTCGCATGTATGCGGACACGACCTGCATGTTACCTGGCTGATGGGTGCAGCCAGGTTATTTTCGGAACATAAGGACCTTTGGCAGGGAACGTTGATGGCCGTCTTCCAGCCCGGCGAAGAAGTTGGCCGTGGGGCGCAAAGTATGATTGATGATGGCATGATGGATCGCTTCCCCAAGCCGGATATTATTCTGGGGCAGCACGTCATGGTGGGCGAAGCTGGTACAGTTGGTCATCGCAGCGGTGCTATTTTATCTGCCGGAAACAGTCTTAAAGTGAAACTTTTTGGCCGCGGCGCACATGGTTCCCAGCCACAAACCTCTGTTGACCCCGTGGTGATGGCGGCAGCTACCACCATGCGTTTGCAAACCATTATTTCGCGTGAGGTAGCGCCCATAGAAAATGCCGTACTAACCGTTGGCGCCTTACAGGCAGGTACCAAAGAAAATATTATCCCCGAAGAGGCCACACTGAAGTTAAATATCCGCACCTTTAATGATGTCGTACGTGACCATATCCTTTCAGCAGTTAAGCGAATATGTTGTGCGGAATGTGCTGCCTCCAATGCACCCAGAGACCCGGAATTTACGGAACTGGACAGTTATCCGCTTACGGAGAATGATGCCATGGCCACCGCAAAAGTAGCTGAAGCCTTTGAAGCACAGTTTGGGGATAGATCTTATGAGACCAAACCAGCTTCTGCCAGCGAAGACTTCAGTGTTTTTGGGCGGAACTGGAAAGTGCCATATGTTTTCTGGTTTGTAGGTGGAACCGATCCCCAAACATACCTGGAGGCAAAAAAAGCAAATAAAATAAATTCCATACCTAGCAATCATTCGCCTAAATTTGCGCCTGTACTAAACCCGACCTTAAAAACCGGCTTGCTAACGATGATGACAGCCGCTGCAGCCTGGTTCAATTAACGGGGCTTGGATTATCAGGATGAAAGAACTACACTCTTTATATTATGTACTCGAACTGGCAGGCACTTTTGCTTTTGCCATAAGCGGGGCAACGGCCGCAAGAAAACGCAACCTTGACCTCTTTGGAATCTGCGCGATAGCCTTTACAGTGGCCTGCGGCGGCGGTATTATCCGCGACCTTTGTATCGGGGCTATTCCACCGGCCGGATTAACGAACTGGCATTATCTGGTTGTGGCCATTATTGCTGCCGGGCTAACCATCAGATTATATCCTGTTGTGCAGCGGCTTAACCGCCCGGTACTGTTCTTCGATGCCGTAGGCTTATCATTGTTCGCTGTAACAGGTGCAGAAAAAGCGCTGACATATGAACATAACGGAGAAGTTGCCATTCTGCTGGGCATCACTACAGCTGTTGGAGGCGGCGTAATACGTGATGTTTTACTCACCCGGATCCCTGTGATTATGGAAAAAGAGATTTATGCATCGGCTGCGCTACTAGGTGCTGTAATTGTAGTTTTAGGAAATTATCTGAATTGGATACCAAGCGATTGGGTAGCGATCATTGCTTTAACCGCCTCTTTTACCTTACGAATGTTGGCGCTCCATTTTCATTGGAACCTGCCTACTCCTTCAAATGATAAAACCGGGGCGGATAAATAAAATATCAGGTAATGTATTATAAAGTATAAACCACTTTCCCATTCCGCACAATACTATATGATAATTCAGGTAATGGCTTGTTGCTAAAAGCAAAACTATTTAACCTTGAAGTAAGCCATTAATCTCACCAAAACTTGATAGAAAAGGTCCGATAATTCTATCTGACGGGCTACCAATAGGGAGAAGCCAGTTTCACGACTGCTTTTCCCTCTTTCTATTTGCCCCGTTTTATGCGAAATAATGTTGTTCCTTAAATCAGCCTTATTTATAGTTGTTGGGTTTTCTGGTGTATACCGGCCTCGTACAGGTAATAGGTAAAGCTCTGGCGGTTTGCTGTTCTATGACTTACGTTTGTAATGCAGCTGCGTTAATCCTGTATCAAATGTTTTTGCCTGCACAAGTTCAAGTAGTTGTTCAGGTCTTCCGTCTTTGAATAGCCTTGTTCCATTACCAACCAATATGGGAATGACGGAGATAATAAATTCATCAATTAAATCATTTTTTAAAAGTTCATTTATTATTTCCGCTCCCCCGTCACAGTAAATATTTTTCCCGTTTTCTGATTTTAGTTGTTGCACCAGTTCATATATGTCACCTGTGTAGAACTGCGTTTTCCCAACACCAGGCCTGTCTTTTCTTGTTATGACGTATACATTTCTTTCTCCGTTGTCGTAGTGAGATGGACCTATTTCTTTTGTCACCCAATCGTATGTTTTTCTGCCAAGTATGATGGTATCTATCGTATCGGTAAATTCTTTGTATCCATAGTCTTCTCCTTCTTTTTCCATTAATTTCAGAAAACTAAGGTCATCATTGGGTTTTGCAATGTAGCCATCTAAACTTGTCGCTATAAAAATTGATAATTTTCTCATTTTCCTTTAATTGGTTTGTTTATGTTCCTCGCTGCAAAGTGAAGAGGAGGCACTCCTTTTTACTTTGGAAAAAACGACAAATTAAAGTTGCGATGGTGAAAGTCCGGTGTTGCGTTTGATTTCGTTTGTAAGATGCGAATGGTCATAAAAACCACACTCAAAAGCAATATCTAATAAACTTTTATTATTGTCTAAGTTTTTAATTCTAGTCAAAGCATTCTGAAAACGGACAATATTTGCATACGCTTTAGGTGTAATTCCAACGTGAGTTTTGAAATTTCGCTCCAGCTGTCTTATTGATGTGAAATTTCTTTTGGCAATTTCGTTTATGCTTAATTGCCCGTTCGAGTGGTGAATATCGTCAATAACCGTTTGTAACAGTCTCTTTTTGCTCTGTAATCTGTCAATAAAAAAGCTATTCAGATAGTGAACTGGGTTTTTAGTGGTTTTATCAACGTCGAACGAATATGTGTTTTCAAGCTGAACAGTTTTGTCTGTGAGTTCATTTTGCGGAGCATAATTATAAAAGTTGGAGAACGCTCCGGGCTTAAGGCAGACACCAAACAGATGTGTGTCGCTTTCAATGAAACTGTCTTTAAATGATGTCATTGCTCCTGCAACATACGTCTTACCAAAATTCATTACAACTGTACCGTTGTCAGTAATACAAGTACTTCCTGCATTGAGAACCAAACCGGAACATCCATCAGGGAAATTTCGCTCCCAATATCTGTCATTTTCATCACCTTTCAACTCCCAAAAAGAATGAATGTATGGCTCTAATGCAGTACAGGGTTTTATTTCATTATATTCCATAGATTATAGAATCTCGTTTTACAATTTCGGTCAACGTTCTTGGCTAAACGACGGCGAGGGCCGCCGTATAGGTGTGGTTAGGCAAAGGAAGTTTTTTAAACACTTATTGTAAAATCTTAACTCATTTTAAAATTACAACCAGTATTGAACAGCCAACTAATATATATCCCCAATATTCCATGGGAATAAAAAATAATTCATGTTTGGTTTTAAAGGTAACTTCTTGCCTTGTTTCCTTGTCAATAAATACTTTTCCTTTCTTATTATTAAGACCTTTACCAATTAAACCTATTATTATTCCTGCTATAAAAAATGCTACTACCATTGGACTTTTATTTTCCTGATAGTAGTTTTCATCATTAGTTAACGATTCGCTAATAAGTTCACCTGCAAGTAGTGCCAAAAATGTAATGACTACTACTAAAAAGCCCATGCCTCTCCAAATTATCATATATTTAAATTTTTACATTATTTTGCCTAGCGTGTTTGTGCATAATGTGGGCAAGGCGTAGCCAAAGCCTAAATTATGCACCTTGTTGGGCTATCGTTTTTATACTATTAACTTAGTGACTCATGCTACTCTAAATCCAAGGGAAGAAACTAATATGTTTCACATGCTTATTTATATACTTATTTAATAAATGACAAATAAGAGGCAAAGATTGAATGTACTCGACTTAATTGTCGCTTCTCTCTACCTATACTACCGAAAGAGAGAAGACCATTTTTTAAGCGCATTTTGGGCTAAGTTTTTTTTGGCAGTCATTTCTACTTTATTCATCTTTATTCCAATTAGAGTCATAACTCAGTATGTTCCTATAAATTGGCGATGTAGTTTTGATAATTACCTGTTGATAGTGTTTTTCCTCCTATGGGGAGTAATGTATGTAGTATTAAGTATAGGTACTATCCCGTTTTCGGACCTTGCCAGTATTGAGCTACAAGCCGATGAGTACAAGAGAGGTAATCGTTTAGCTACCGTATGTACAGTAATATGTTTTGTTATGTTTGTGTCAGTAATGTTTTTAATGGGGCCAAGCGGAGCAGGATGCTGACATAATTTAGGTAAGCCTCCAAATGCAAGTATAATAAAGTCAGCTCTTCTATCCGTTCGTCTCAAAACCTCTCAGCAGTTATTTGTGCTGGAAATCAACACTCCTATGATTTGAATGCAGCCCAACTATAGTGTATAAGGAGGACTTCCGGTTATTGGCCCTTTAGCTGGAATGCTCGGAGCCTGCTTTTTACAATCTTCAGGCTTCAGATAAGGCACCGACTTCATGCTTGTATACATTTTAAAATAAAGATATAACACTTCTATACATTATCAAGCGGGCTTACAATACTTTTCAGTCCGTGGCTGGTGATGTGGTTGTAAATCTATGTGGTCTTGCTGCTCTTGTACCCCAGCAGCGACTGAATGTAGCGTAGGTTTATGCCCTGCTCCAACAAATGCGTGGCAAAGGAACGCCTGAGCGTGTGCGGCATGGCTTTTGTCTTTACCCCCATCTTTTCCTTACAGGCATGAAAGACGCTCCTTAGGCTCTCTGACGTGTACTGCCCGCCATGTCGTCCTTCAAAAGCCACTGCTTTGAGCACTGTAAGCAGGGCATGTATGGACGCGTGGGCCGGCGGCAGGGTAAAAGCAGCGGAGCGCCGGCACCCAGGTGGCTGTGTTGCTACACTACAGGCACTCCTATGTCTTTATTAAACTGAAAGCTAAGTTGTACCAAAGCTTTGCCATCCTACCCGAAGAGAAGGTGCTCGTCGTAAATCACCAGCCTTTTACGGAGCAGAAACTCAGGTAAAAGCACCACAAAAAGCAGCGGCTGTACCTCAGGAGAAGTACAGCCGCTGCTTTTTAAAGTATGAGAGCCGAAAAATTTATACGTCTATGCGGGCATACTTGGCGTTGCGCTCAATAAAGTCGCGGCGCGGCCCTACTTCGTCGCCCATCAGCATCGAGAACAGGTGATCAGCTTCGGCCGCCGACTCAATCGATACTCTCTTCAGGCTGCGGGTATCCGGGTCCATGGTTGTATTCCAGAGTTGCTCAGGGTTCATCTCGCCCAGACCTTTGTAGCGCTGCACGCCCACACTGTCTTCACGGCCTTTGCCCAGTTCCTGTATGGCATTTATCCGGTCCTGCTCGCTCCAGCAGTAGCGCTCTTCCTTGCCTTTCTTCACCAGGTATAGTGGCGGAAGCGCGATGTAGATATAGCCGTTTTCTATCAGCTCTTTCATGTAGCGGAAAAAGAACGTCAGAATCAGGGTACGGATGTGAGAACCGTCCACGTCAGCATCCGTCATGATGATTACCCTGTGGTAACGCAGTTTTGTCATATTCAGCGCCTTGTCGTCGTCTGCCGTGCCGAAGCTCACGCCAAGGGCCGTAATCATGTTCTTGATTTCGTCGTTCTCGTAGATGCGGTGCTCCTGCGCTTTCTCCACGTTCAGGATTTTACCGCGCAGCGGCAGTATCGCCTGAAACTTACGGTCGCGCCCCTGTTTGGCGGAGCCACCGGCTGAGTCGCCCTCTACCAGGTATATCTCGCAGTTTTCCGGGTTATTATCGGAGCAGTCGGCCAGCTTGCCGGGCAGGCTGGTGCTGGACAGGATGCTCTTGCGCTGCACCATTTCGCGGGCCTTGCGGGCGGCAAAACGGGCCTGCGCCGCCAGTATAACTTTCTGTACAATAATACGGGCCTCTTTCGGGTGCTCCTCCAGGTACTCATTCAGCATCTCGCCTACCGCTGTATCCACAGCGCCGGATACTTCCGAGTTGCCCAGCTTGGTCTTGGTCTGGCCTTCAAACTGCGGCTCCGCCACTTTCACCGAGATAACGGCTGTTAAACCTTCACGGAAGTCATCGCCGGCAATTTCAATCTTCACCTTGTCCAGCATACCGGATCTATCGGCATAAGATTTCAGGGTACGGGTAAGCGCGCGGCGGAAACCGGCTACGTGCGTGCCGCCCTCAATGGTATTGATGTTGTTGACGTACGAGAAGATGTTCTCGGCATACGAAGTATTGTACTGCAGCGCAATCTCTACGGGCACGCCGTTTTTCTCGCTCTCGACATGGATAGGCTCCGGAATCAGGTTTTCGCGCGTTTCATCCAGGTATGTCACAAACTCCTTCAGGCCGCCTTCAGAATAGAAAGAATCCTTGTTGATGGGTTCGCCCTGTTCGTTGCGTTCGCGCAAATCCTGCAGGTTAATGCGTATGCCTTTGTTCAGGAACGACAGCTCGCGCATGCGGCTGGCAATGGTGTCATACTTAAAATCGGTAGTGGTAAAGATTGACGCATCGGGCAGGAAACGCGTGGTGGTACCTGTTTCGTCTGTCTCTCCTATTTCACGTACCGGGTATTGCGGCGCCCCAATTTTGTAGGCCTGTTCAAATACTTTTCCGTTGCGCCGTACGGTTACAAGCAGGTCTGTGGAAAGTGCATTTACGCACGATACCCCCACACCATGCAAACCGCCGGAAACTTTATAGGTATCTTTATCGAATTTACCGCCGGCATGCAGCACCGTCATTACAACTTCCAGGGCTGATCGGCCTTCTTTCTGGTGAAAGTCTGTAGGTATCCCGCGCCCGTTGTCGGACACGGTTACGGAGTTATCTTCGTTGATGGTTACTGAAATTTCGTCACAATGACCGGCCATCGCTTCGTCGATGGAGTTATCTACAACCTCCCACACCAGGTGGTGCAGCCCCTTTATACCGATATCGCCGATGTACATGGCCGGGCGTTTGCGAACCGCCTCCAGCCCTTCCAGTACCTGAATACTATCTGCTGAATAATTATTGGCTATTTGTTTTGTTGCTTCTACTTCACTCATGTGTGTTATACTGTAGATTAGTAGGTAAAATTACTACTTTTATTTTGTTTATACTATACTTTTGGCAGCCTTGCCTGCTGCTGTACAAGCATCGCTTCTGCACACCGGCAGTGCCGCAGGTATAAGCGCCTGATTATTAACAAAAATGCCCCCTGTTTAGTGCCTGTAACAGGCGGTATTCCTCTCTAAAATACAAAAAACTGCAGATAATAAGCAGCCCGGCTGAAGTATAATACAGTAGGCCTGATGTGGCAGCAATAGTGCGCTCCAGCACTTGCAGTTGTATGTACTGTCGGGCTGTTTATACTTGTCCGGGCGTTTTAATCTAGCCGGGCTTTCACTCTTACCCGTGCCACCATTCTCCGGTTAAAATCATAATATTCGGGACCATAGGGCGTGGTATTATCCAACTCCTCTATGCTGACAATCTCATACGTGCGGTTTTTGCCTGACAGGAAGGTAAGCTTTGCTTTTGCGTCGCTGAGCGCCTGCTGCAGCATCTGCTGCTGCAATTGCTTTTCGCGGTCCGGCTCCAGGTACGAACCGGTAATGTTGATGCTGAACGGAAAACTGCGCTGCAACAGGTCCGCGGAAATCCGGCTATACAACGCGCTGTCTTTTACAGATAGCAGGTAGGTGACACTGGTCTGGTACATGTCTTTGCTGATTCCGTGGCCCGTTTGCCCGGGCATGTAGTTCACGTAAATACTTTCGTTGGTTTTCACCATGCCGGGCACTTTCTGCCGCAGCGAGTCGGCCCAGGCTACAAACTGGTCGCGTGTATCCAGGGGGCCATTATACGACAGGTTCAGGCGGTAGCCTGTTTCGGGCATTTGCTGTTCGTGCTGTCCGATTACCTCCACGTAATTCTCATTGCCGGTTTCCCGCAATTCGCAGCTGCTCAGGGCAAGCCATCCGGCAGCGAGCGCCAGTGTGGTCAGGTGCATTCTTTTCATAGTGGTACAGGCTTGGTATATATAGCTTTTAAATAACGAAAAAATGGCCGGATGATTTTATTTCCCGCGCTTAAAATTTCAGGAAAAGAGATGCCCCAGTTCAGCTGTTTTTTGCGGAGATTTGTGCATTAAACCCAATATTATGCGAACCGTTCTGCTGCTGCTTGTTTCCAACATCTTTATGACTTTTGCCTGGTACGGCCACCTGCGCTTCAGGGAAGTAGCGCTTTGGAAAGTAATACTGGTGAGCTGGCTTATCGCTTTTTTCGAATACTGCTTTCAGGTGCCGGCCAACCGTATTGGCTACGGGCAGTTTTCCGCTTTTCAGCTCAAAACCATACAGGAGGTCATCACACTCACGGTATTTATCGGTTTCTCGGTTTTATACCTGCGCGAAGAACTGAAATGGAACTACATTGTTGGTTTTGTGCTGATACTTGCGGCTGTCTTTTTCGTTTTTAAAAAGTGGTAAGTATAGGCTTGTGTGCGTGCTTCGAAAGCCTGCAGGTATTATCAGCTACCTGGCAGTTGATAATACCTGCTTGCAGTAAAACTTTTTACAAATTTATAATTTAATTCTGCTATATTTCTATTAATAATAATGCATCTCCAGCTTTTTGGAAGCCTCGGCTTCTCCCTACATAATGCAGAAAAGCGTAGGTTCACGTTAAGTTATAAGCAATATTAAAAGACAAACCCGACAAATAAAATAAGATATGATAGACATCAAAGAATGGTTACCTGAATTTGAAGTTTCAGCAGAAACTGATACCGAACTTCAAGAATATTTTCTATTGACACCCGAATTAGAAAAAATAATAAACAGTAAATATTGGTTGCTTCTAGGCAGAAAAGGAACGGGAAAGACGGCAATTTATAAATATCTGGAAAAATCAAATCCCTCAACGATAAATAGCAATATTGTTGTGTCGTTAAATTTCAAAGACTATCCATGGCCAGCCCATAAGTTATATAAAGAATCTATTGCAGGTGAGTTAAGTGCATATCAAAAAAGCTGGCGTTTTTTATTTTTTGTAAAACTTATCTCACGTTTAGTTGAAGTTAAAGAAAACAATTCTGAAAGTCTTTCCAAAGAATTAAAGTGGGCAAAAAAATACATTGAAAAAGTTTTCGGAAATCCTGACCCAAGTATTATGGAAGTGTTATTTTCAAAACTTGCTAGGATTAAAAAACTTGCTGGTCCAGGAATGGAACTTGATGAAACAAGTTTCAATGTAGGTGAGGTTTCATTTGACGATGTTGCTGATAATAAAGAACTACAAAGCACATTAAGGTCAAACGCTTTTACTCTGCTGTCATTTTTCGAGACAATATTTAAAAATAATGTAGGAGACAAGAAGTTCCTAATCATACTTGACCAATTGGACGAAAATTGGTTAAATGGTGAAATAGATGAATATAGCAAAGTCTTAATCAACTTAATAAATGTTTGTAGAAATATTGGAATCGATGACACCCTGAAAAAGAATCTCAAAGTAATCCCATTTTTAAGGACAGATATTTATGAAACTTTACGATTCAACGACAAGAACAAATTGTATCAAGACAGTGCAATTGTACTTGCATGGGACAATGATTCTTTAGACACAATGTTCTTAGAACGAGTTAAAAAATACAAACCCGAAGAAGTTGAGCTTGAATTAAACAAAAAATGTGATTCTTTATTTGAAGCATCTTATGTTAGACAAGGGACACCACCATTTAAATATATTACGAGGCGTTCGTTCTTCAGACCTAGAGATGTTATTATTTACTTTAATAACATTAGAAAAAAGCATACGCCTAACAAAACAGGACTTTATACAACAACGGAATTATATGACGCAGCAGTTGATGCATCAGTTAGTGTTTACAATGAAATAATTGATGAATGGTCTAATCAGTTTCCTGATATTGAAAAGTTATTTTCAGTATTACAGATAATTCAAGTAGAAACATTTACTTATTCAGAATTTGAGAATAAATATAAATTAGAGTTTCCTGATGCGACAGAAGGCAATTTGCGTAAGCACATCAATTTTCTGTTTGACAATTCAATAATAGGACAGAAAAAACAAGGACGTTGGGAATATCTATCAAGTCTACCAAATTTAAAAATGAATATTGAAAAACCATTTAGAACGCATCAATCATTGAAATATCGTTTGCAACTGACTGAAAGTAGACCGGGACAAAATGACGAATGAAAGAACTACTGCTCATGACAGGCGTTTGGCAAAAAAGCGAGTTCAGTGCTTAAATGAAGCTTTGTGCTTCGTATCAAGTTCAGTGCTGGCAGAAAGTTTAGTGCTTCGAAATCCACTTCTTCGCCAAGCGCCAAACTGTTAGCGGCAGCCCTAAAAGATGCTGCCAAACCGACAATATCTTCTGACCAACATTTTCCGGCTACTCCAAGGCTAAACGAATTGCCTGTTCAACCGGAGCATAGCCGGCACCCGAATCTGCAATGGTTAATTCATCCCGAAGCAACAAAGGAGGCTGCGCCATAAATTTAGGCGTGCTACCTTTGTGGGCCTGGGCTGCATGCACCAGAAAAGGATGACACAAGTAAACTGTACCGGCCTTACCGGTTGCATAAACTTCTTCGCGAGCAGGAAGTTCATGCAGCTTACTTGCCAGCGCCATAAAAGAAAGACCGGCATCACCCTCTTTATACAAGAGCTTTGCAACATCGATGTGTGATTTCTTGTAAATAACTGTGGGGGCATCATTTTCACTGACATCTGAATACAAAACCAACATCAACAAGGCTCTGCCTTTTGATTTGACGTTAACACGCCATTCGAAATAATTGGCAGGGTCATGGCCCGGGAAACTTGCATCGACATGTTTCCCGGTGTCGTTTGGTTGCTGTCGGGATGGAAATCTAACGGGAAAGGTGCCCACACTTTGGCAAGGCATCCATTTACCAGCACCAATCAACTGATCAAAAGCTGCATGTAATTTTGGTGTATTCACTGAATCTGTAAAGGAGCGTTGCGTGTACATTCCCAGGCGAATGACAGGCTCCGTCCACGAACCAGGATCTGTTCTTTCGAAGGGAATGTCTTTCCATAAAATATCCACAACCTCTTCAGCCATTTGTAAAGGAAAAGCATTATCAATGCGGATAAAACCATCGGCAATAAACTGCTCAATATCTTTTTTACTTAATCTGCCTGCCATAATATTCAGGTTTTTAGACTATGAAGCAAAGCGAACCTACATCGGGCAACATGACTTTATTCAATAAACAAATTGACCATACCTGGACAATAACAGAGAAGGAATCAGAAAAGATTAGTAAGCCACGGCTCAGGAGCTAAGCCCGGAAGGAATAGTACAGCCTTACCGTCATTTTAACAGCACAAATATAAAATAATCTTCAAACTGTCAATAAGTATAAGCAGTCCCTCATAAACTTGCACTTGCCAACCTGCGGCTATACCTTTGCAGTATGTGGCGAAGCTACGCAACCGGCCTGAGTTTTTTAATCATCTACCTGCTGATGACGTTCCGTTATCTGGCTCCGGTAGTGCATTACCAGCTCAACTATACTTATATGGCCACTGAGCTCTGTGTAAACCGCGACAAACCCATTGCCATGTGCAACGGCAAATGCGCCCTTAAAAAAGAATTGCGGCAGCTACATACCGGCAGCAATGCCAAAGATGCACTACTACACTTCGTCAGCACCTATCATATGGCAGAAGCATTGCCCAATGCGGCCATTGCACTCCATCTGCCTTTTATGCCGCCGCAGCTACCCCCACAGGACGGCTATACCTCAAAGCGGCAATGTGTATCTGTGCTGCCGCCTTACCACCCGCCACAGGTATAAACTGGCTTACCCTGCCGCCGCAAAGTATATAGGCAAAATCAAACACGCATGCTGTTTGTTGTTATTTTGATGCGTGAAAAAGACCAGGCACAGTTCTTTTGATGAACCGGCGCCTGATTCCGTATGAACTGTAAACTTTTCAATTTGCACGCGGCGCATGTCCTTGATATTCTTTTATTGATTTACTTTTATTGATTCTATACTTCGCAAGTATGCTAACTATAAAAAAGCTATTAATACTGCTTGCTGTGCCCTGTGTGCTCCTGACTGGTTGCAACAGCGGGCCATCTGCACAGGAACAAAAGGCAGCACTGGAGGGGCAGGTAATGCAGGTACACGACGAGGCAATGGCCAAAATGAGCCAGACCTACCACCTGCGCCGCGATTTGCGCGCCCTGCGCGACACGCTGGAGGCACAGCAGGCCGACTCGGTTGCCCTGCAGCAGTTGCAGCAACACCTGCAGCAGCTCAGCAAGGCCGATGAAGCCATGATGGACTGGATGCACCAGTACCACGCCCCGGACAGTATGGCACACCAGCAAGCCATGGATTACCTGCGCCTGGAGCAGGAAAAGATAAATAACGTGAATGCCAAAATGGACAGCGCCATCAGCGCCGCCCGCAAAACCTATACTGCTTATGAACAGAAATAACAATAAACCTATCTTTGAGCGTCTGATAGCTGTGCTGGCCCTCTCTGCCCTGCTGCTTTATGGCTGCGACAGCAAAACCGGCAACACGGAGCAGACACTGCCCATACTTGGGGAGCGGCAAATAGTGGAGCGCCAGGTAAACGGTCAGACCGTGGAAGACACAGCCTACTTCACCATTCCCCGGTTTGCCTTTGTAGACCAGGACAGCCAGCAGGTTACCAACCAGACTTTCGACAACAAAGTATATGTTACTGATTTCTTCTTTACGACCTGCCCCTCCATTTGTCCTAAAATGAAAACGCAGATGCTGCGCGTGTACGACAAGTATAAAGACAATCCCGATGTGCTGCTGCTTTCTCATACCATCGATCCGGAGCATGATTCGGTAGCGGTGCTGAAGGATTTTGCGGAGCGGCTGGGTGTATCTTCGGATAAATGGCACTTTGTAACCGGCGACAGAGACAGCATTTATGCCATAGCGGAGAAGTACCTGGTGCCGGTGCAGGAAGATGCGGGCGCGCCGGGCAATTTTACGCATGGCGGCCATTTTATGCTGATAGACGGCAACCGCCACATACGGGGCGTATACGACGGCACCGATCCCGCCGAAGTAGATCAGCTCATGAATGACATCCCCTTGTTGCTGAAAGAGACACGGCATGAGAAAAAGTAGACTGGCAGCGGTGATGCTGGGCCTTGGCGCCCTCATCACCCTGACCCAATGCTTCACTGACAAGCAGAACGAAGGGGAGCGCGTATACGCCGCCAATTGCGCCAGTTGCCACATGGACGATGGCAGCGGCCTGCGCGGTGTTATTCCGCCGCTGGCCAACTCCGATTACCTGGCCTCGCACCGCAAACAGCTGCCCTGCCTGGTGCGCCAGGGCTTAAACGGCGAAATAACCGTCAACGGCATCCACTACAACAGGCCCATGCCTGCCTCCGAAAAGCTGCGCCCCGACGAAATTACAAACCTGCTCAACTACATCCAGACCAACTTCGGCAATCAAAACGAACGCTATACCATGCAGGAAGTAAAGAAATATCTTCAATATTGCCCGCAATACTAAGTATAAGGCAGCTTGCGCTATATAAAACAGACCGGTTTCTGGTAATTAAAACTATCACTGTTCTCTCCAGGGAGCTCACCCTAAGAAAAAATAAAAGTGTATGGTGCTGGTGCCAGCTTTTTAAGGTTACCTGTATCTAATCAGTCTTTTAGAGGCTGAGGATAGGTTATTTTTCTTCAGCGAAAGTAAATAGCACTCTGGCTTAAGTATGATTAAAGATTCCGTTCAGGAAGGCCCTGCATCACCTCCTCCAGTTGATGGCCTGGCGCAGCATTGTACCAGTCGCGGATCAGGCGATACGAAATAGATACCTGCGGCGGCAACAGGAAAGTACCCTGCTGCAGTCCGTCTGCAATTTCCTGTCGTGTAAACCAGCGGGCATCTTCCATCTCGTTGTAATTTACGGCCAGGCTGCGGCTGCTGGCCGTGGCCATAAAGCCTGCCATAACAGAAGCCGGAAAAGGCCAGGGCTGCGAGGAATGGTACGTTATACTGGCCAGCTGCACTCCTGTTTCTTCCATGGCTTCGCGCGCTACCGCCTGTTCCAGCGTTTCACCGGGCTCCAGGAAACCGGCCAGCGTGGCGTAGCGCGACTTAGGCCAGGTGGCCTGCCGCGCCAGCAAACAGGCATCGCCTTCGGAAATCAGCATTATCACAGCTGTGTCGGTTCTAGGGAAGTGAAGTTTGCCGCAATCCGCATTAGAGCACTGCCGCACATGGCCTGCTTCAATATTGTAGGTTGGCGCACCGCAGTTGGCACAGAAGTGGTGGCCCAAGTGCCAGTGTACCATGGCACGGGCATAGGCAAGTATGGCGCTCTGCTCCTGCGGCAGCTGCAGGGCTACATCTTTTAAGTCCCGGAACAGGTATGACGCAGTTTTCGGATACTTTGCTAATACATCCGGATGCTTTTCAAAACCGAGCGCAAAATAGGGCACCTCATCTGCAACACCCAGAAATACTTTTGCTTTGGCCACCGGCTCCAGCACTTCGGCCTCCTCACGCGGGAGCAGTACGGCCGTTATACTATCCTCCTGCTGCACAAAAAGGTTCAGGCTGTCATGTATAAGTATAATCCGGGCCTGCGGGTGGTTCCAGAGATGCGTTTGCTGTGCCGCGTCAGTCCGTGCTTCAAAATCGCGGTTCAGCGGGTTATGCGAAAAGTAATTCATGTTTTGAACAGCTTTAAATACCGGAGACAAATCAGGTCAGAAAATCTACCTTTATCTGTACTCTTTCCTCGTCGGCGGCTGTAAGGCGGGTAACGGCTATTTTGTCGCTTTCGTTGTAATACCGGGCAATACCCATGATGATGCCAACAGCAACGCCGGACATCCTGCGCTTAGAATAATAATCAACGATTAGCTGCCTGCTGCCTTTTTTGGTTACCAGCAGCATGGGCGGATTTGTGCGGCTGTCCTGCTTCTTTACGGCACCATGCATACTCCTTTCCGTATTCAGCAGCATCTCGTAGGTGCGCCAGTCGGGGTGTATGTATTTGTTGTAAATTAAAAGCAGGTCTGGTACCAGGAACTCACCAAACTGCTCCATAAGTTCATAAGCAGAGATGCCGGTTGTTTCAGAAGCTTTGCTGATAATGGCAAACAAGTCCCTGGTCGGGTACATTTCGTGCATCTGGTACAAAGAATTCTCATGGCCTGTTGACTCGAGTAGTTTTACCCAGGTACTGTAATCATACAAGCCCTCAATAAATCGTTTTAGCAATACGAAGATAGAACCATGCATCCTGTCTTCACTGTCTATATTTTTCTCCATCGGGTTGTCAGCGCTAAGTATACAGTGAATACTATGGTGCAAAGTTAACCCTGAAAAGAAGATATTAAAGAATTTATTGACCTTTAACTTACATGCTGCCCGTCAGCCACGCGACGGCGTCTGCTTTGCACGTAAAGTTTTTTATCAGAAAAGGGAGCAGTTGCGATTCCTCAATATGCCTGACATTGTTCTGGGCTGCTTCCTCTAAAGTGGAATTATATGATTCCAGGCGCGCAACTTTCTGCACACGGGTTTTCATAACACCCATCGCCAGGTACATGGCTATCTCCCGGCTTTCTTCCTCGCTTACAGAAATAACGGTTCTCGTAGAATCCAGTATAAGCCTTTTAACATCATAGCTTTTAATGATATCCACGATGATGTCGATGTTATGCTTTATTTCGAGAAGCAAATAACCATGCAAATCCGGGTACTCAATCTCTAAAATGTCAGTAGCAGGGTTGTAGTCTAATTTTACAATACTGTTCTGAAAAAGGACCATCTAAATAGTTTAAAGTATAATGTAAATATAGGAGTTTTTATTTTGGATGCCTTATGCTTATCTCAGAGATTATTTGAAAGATAAAAGTATGAAACAGTTCGTTGTAAGCAATCCGGTTATAGCTCCGCATCTGTTTCAATTAATTTCGTTTAAAAACTTTTAATTTTGCATTTTTTCGTTCATCTTGCATATGCGCAATCGATTGTACAAATTTTATTTTTATACGTATGTCGCACAAGTTTTTAAAAATACATCCCGACGATAATGTACTCGTAGCCCTGACCGATTTACCGGCAGGCGAGCAGGTGAGGTATGGGGATTTTACCATCACCCTGGTGGACGGGGTACCGGCGAAGCACAAGTTTGCCGTGCAGGACATGCTGCCGGAGCAGGAGCTTATTATGTATGGCGGCCTGGTGGGCAAAGCAGTACGTTTTATACCTGCCGGCGGCATCATCAGCACAGAGAATGTAAAGCACCAGGCCTCCTCCTTCAGTGGTAAAACAGCTACTACCGGCTGGCAGGCGCCGGATGTGTCGAAGTGGCAGAACAGGACTTTTATGGGCTACCACCGCGCAGACGGGCAGGTAGGCACCGCTAATTTCTGGCTCGTGATCCCGATGGTATTCTGCGAGAACCGCAACGTAGACACCATCAAGCAGGCGTTTATAGAAGAATTGGGCTTTGGCCACGTGGATGCCTACAAACATTATGTGCAGCAGATGGTGGAGCTGTTCCGCGCCGGCAAAACAGACGAAATCGCAACGCTCACGTTCCAGGACGGCTCCGCAAACGGTCACAAGCGTGTATTCGACAACATTGACGGCATTAAGTTTCTGACGCATGAAGGAGGCTGCGGCGGCACCCGCCACGATGCAAACATGCTGTGCGCGCTTCTGGCAGATTATATTCATCATCCCAATGTGGCAGGCGCTACTATTCTGAGCCTCGGTTGCCAGAATGCGCAGGTGAGCATCCTGGAGCAAAAAATAAAGGCACTCGACCCGAACTTCTCCAAGCCGTTGATTATACTGGAGCAGCAAAAAGAAGGAACTGAGCAGGTGTTGCTTTCGCAGGCTATCCGCAGAACGTTTCTGGCGATGGTAGAGGCCAACAAACTGCAACGGGCGCCTGCTCCATTAAGCAAACTGGTGGTTGGGCTTGAGTGCGGCGGGTCTGATGGTTTCTCAGGCATATCGGCTAACCCTACGCTGGGCCAGGTGTCTGACCTGCTGGTGGCTTTGGGTGGTAAATCCGTGTTATCTGAGTTCCCGGAGCTATGCGGTGTGGAGCAGGATTTGATAAACCGCTGCACTAACAACGAAATTGCTGAGAAGTTTGTGCACCTGATGCGTTCCTATGCCCGTGCGGCAGAGGCAGCCGGTTCGGGCTTCGACATGAACCCCAGCCCCGGTAACATCAAAGACGGCCTGATAACGGATGCGATTAAATCGGCCGGCGCTGCCAAAAAAGGCGGCACTTCTCCGGTGGTAGATGTGCTGGATTATCCCGGCTATGTTACCAAACCCGGCTTGAACTTGTTGTGCACGCCAGGCAACGACGTGGAGTGTACTACGGCACTTGCCGGCTCCGGCGCCAACATCATCCTGTTTACCACCGGCCTGGGCACCCCAACCGGCAATCCTATATCTCCTGTTATCAAAGTATCGTCCAACACCAAACTGGCGCAGCGCATGCCCGACATTATTGACATCGACACCGGCCCTGTGATTTCGGGAGAAAAGACGATTGAGGAAATGGGCGAAGACCTGCTGAACTACATCATCGAGGTGGCTAGCGGCAACATCATCGTCAAAGCCATGCAGCTTGGCCAGGACGACTTTATACCCTGGAAAAGAGACGTGTCACTGTAACCAAATTATTGGCGCATTTATACTTAAAACGGGTTGAGCTTCGGATGGAACTTAGCCCGTTTTGTTTTTCAGGCCCGCGAAGCATTGATTAACTGCTGATTGTTTTTCATAAACTAATATGCCGCCAGCATTGGCACGCTCCTTTTGCAAAGCTGCAGGGCCAGGCCCCAGGGGTCGCGGAGCATCACCAGGTGCGAGCCATCAGGCAAATGCTGGTCGGTTACCAGGCTGGCACCGGCAGCTATGAGCCGGGTTTTATCTGCCTCCGGATCTTCGGATACAAAAGCCAGGTGCACCAGCAACGGATTCATGGTGCGGTAGGGCGGCACCTCGTCTGCCGGGTTCCTGTAAATCTCGACCATGATGTTGCCGCTATCATCAACCATAAAAGTAGTATAGGGCGCTTCGGGCATCTGCCTGACAATGCGCAAGCCCAGGTGCGCCACATACCAGGTAGCCGTGGCAAGCGGGTCTTCTACATTGAGAGCAAAGTATTCCAGTTTCATAAGTCGTAAGTATTATAAGTAAGTATAGCGGCTGTTTTTATACTTATTTCAACCATTTCTCCAGCCAGGCGAAAGCATCTTCCTGCATCTGGATGTTCATAGAGTGGGGCACATCGTAGTAGCGGCATGAGAACTTTTCAGGCACTTTCATTTTATTGTAAACAGTAGCTAGTTTCTGCTCAGCCGCCTGCATGCCTTCTCTGCTAAAAAGCTTGTCCTGCAGGCAGTTCATCACCAGCAACGGGCGCGGGGCGTTCAGCGAGGCCACATCCGGCAAATCCAGGAACTGGTACTGGCGTGGCACATACATCATCCAGGTATGGTGGGCATGCTGCTGCAGCATCTGCGCATACGTGGTAGAAAAAGCCGCCACAACGCCCACTTTTATTCTTTCATCCAGCCCGAAAAGGTACGTACTGCGCAGCCCGCCCAACGACAACCCGATACAACCAATTCTGTTGGGGTCTACCTCCGGCCTGGAGAGCAGGAAATCGATGGCTACCCTGTCGCCCTGCATGATGATGCCCAGCCAGGTGGTGCCGGCGGTCAGAATCGTTTTCTCCATCTGTACTTCGTGTGCACCCGCCAGCTTGTTAAAAGCTTTGATACGGCCACTTTCGTCCAGGCCATCCAGCTGTTTATAGTAGGCTTCTGTGTCGTGGGGCGTAAGCAATTCGGGCAGCAGCTTTTGGGAACCGAAATAGTTGACATCAGGACAAAGCACCACAAAGCCGCGTTTGGCCAGCTCGTCAGCATAATACCTGCCATCATACAGGTTCTGGATGTAGTCTACCAAAATGGGCGGCGGATTGTCGGTTAAAGTATGTTTTTCCTTTCCGAAGAAATAAAAGCCGCCATGGTCGTGAAGGGCAATTATAGCTGGCGCCGGCTTTTTCAGGTTGTCCGGAATGAGCAGGTAAGCTTCGGTTTGCTGCAAAGCATTCAGGTTATACCGCACCAGGTACTGCGTATAGCCGTGCCGTTTGGTTGTTTTCAGGATTTGTGTGTTGAGCGGCGCAGGCCCGGGATGGTACGCCAGCAACTCATTCAGCTGCGCTCTGGCAGTGCGTCGCCACTTCTTGTCGCTTTTCCAGTCTTTGGCCAGGTACGACAGGCTGCTGTTGTGCTTGCCGGCATACGCATCCAGCAAAGGATAAAAATTACCAACATCGGATGTGGGTTGCTGCGCAAAAGCCGAAAAGCTGCACAGGTAAAGTATACACCCGAAGCAAAAGGCGCTTATACGTTTATACTTGTTTGTACGAAGGTTGTGGTTCATCATTAATTCTTTTTTTCTCGTAGGGACAAGTCGCGACCTATCCGCGCATAGGCCGGGCTATAAAACACCCCAGCAGGTATAGCAAATGGCCGCCATCTAAAGTATAGAAATCCTGTTAATCCATACATCCTGAAAATTCTGATTTAGATAAAAATCCGGTGCACGATTCGGACAGGTCGCGACCTGTCCCTACGAGGATTGTTATTTTCGGGCGGATGCTTTCTCTACTTTCAGGTTCTTCATCCCCTCAAACACCAGTTGCGCTACGGCTCTGGCACCTTCCGGCTGGAAATGCGTATTATCGTTTTCTCCTTCAGGATATGCGGTATACTTGCCGGCGGGCAGGTTCATGAAATAATGGGCCGTTACGTAGTCTTTGCCTTTGGCCATAAAGGCGTCGATGGACAGCTGGGTGAGGTCGATGAGAGGCACATGCAGTTCCCGGGCTACATCTTTTACGGCCTGCGGATAATCGCCATGCACGTTGCTGAGCTGCCCGTCCTTCCAGGGATAGTTGCGGTTAACGGGGGTAATGAGAATAGGTATAGCGCCTTTCTCCCGTGTCTGATTCACATACAGCCGCAAATATTCTTTGTAGCCCTGCACGTTCACATAGCGCTCTGGCTTATTAGCAGCAGCATCGTTGTGCCCGAACTGAATCATCACGACATCATTCTTTTTGAGCGCCTTATATACTTCTGCCCAGCGGCCTTCCTCAAAAAAGGTGCGGGTACTGCGGCCTCCACGGGCCTTATCCAACACAAGCACACTGTCTGCTTTAATGATATTCCTGATTTGTGCGAGGCTGTCGGAACTCAGAAAGGGCTGGAAGACCTGTCCCCAGCCGGTAATCGGATAGCGCTCGGTCATGTAATCCTTGTCGTCATAGTTACCGGTATAATCTGCCATGGTAGAATCGCCCACCAGGTAGACCTTTACGATCTTTTTCTGGAAAGCAGTAAAGGACATAAGTACCAGCCCAAAGCACAGGAAACCAAGTATAAAAAGTCTTTTTGTCATGAGATTTCTTCTGTAAAATAATCAGGTATAAAATAGTACTGTAATCGGGTGGCTGCCACAATATAGAGCAGCAACGTAAGTAGTGCCGGGATAGAAATAAACATGTATTATGCTTCTACTTTGCTGTCATCCTTCCAGGATGACAGCATGTAATAAAGACCTATTTACTTCAGCATAAACATACTTCTCAACCATACTTACTCTTTCAGATACTTTGCCAATTCCGGCAGGGCTGTTCTGATTTCGTCGGCTACCAGGTCGGCCACCCGGAAAGCGCCATAGGCGGACAGGTGCGTATCATCGTTGCGGCCTTCGGGCAGGGACTCGTATTCGCCGGGCGTGAGATGTAAGTATAGCGCTTTAGACCTTTCCTCGCCGTAGCGGCTTACCAGTTCTTCGGTTCGCTTCTGCAGGTCCAGCAGGGGAACGTTTAGCCGTGCGGCTACGTCGCGGACCACTTCCGGGTATTTGCCGTGGGTAGCTACCAATTCTCCGTTTTCAAACTTCCGCCGGACGATGGGCGTTGCCAGTACAGGAATGGCTCCTTTCGCCCGTGTTTCAGCAACAAAACGCTCCAGGTTGTGACGGTAGTCTGTTTCCGGGGCGGCGTAGCGTTTCGGGTCTTCGCTTTTCTCGTCGTTGTGTCCGAATTCGATGATAACGTAATCGCCTTTCTTGACCTCCTGCATCACCTTGTCCCAGCGGCCTTCGTCGCGGAAGCTTTTGGTGCTGCGCCCGTTCACAGCGTAGTTTTTTACCTCTACGCCATCTTTCAGGTATAGCGGAAACACCTGCCCCCAGCCCTTCTCCGGGTTGCCATTGCCGTAGGGCTTGTCGGCCACCGTAGAGTCGGCCACCAGAAAGATAATAATCGGTTTCTTATCCTGCTTCTGCACGTAGCTCATCAGCGGCAAAAGCAGGAGCATCAGGCTAAGTATACTTATACTTCTCATAAGTTAATGTGCTAATTTATAATGTGCTATTTATCAGCTGGATGAAGTATAGCTGCCAGCTTTTTGCATTTTTCCACCGGAGCTGCTATGAACCATTAGTCCAGCTGCACGGCTTTTTCGGGTACTTCGGGGCCGATGAGCAACTGCGCCGCCGGGCTGTTAAAGTCTTCTTTATCAAAGCTGATGTCCTGCGAGAGCTTGCCCATTACCTTTGCTTCCGCTCCCTTGCCCGCCGGGAAAGAGAAGTTCTGCACCGTAATGTCTTTGCTGTTATACAGTATAAGCGCAGGGCCATTTTCCTGAATCACTTTTACATTCAGCAGTTTCACCCCAGCGGCGTCCACCAGGGTGATGCCTTTAGCTGCTTTCAGAATTGCGTTTTCCAGGCGCACGTTTTGCAGGTTCATCTCCGGCAAGCCCTGAAAAGCGGCAGCCTGACTGGCTCCTGCCACCGTAATATTTTTCATGTAGATGTTCCGGAATGATGGCGTTTCTTCAGTTACCGGCACCAGCGTTTCATCCCGGGCTTCGGTGACTGCCTGCTGATCTTCTTCCAGGATAGGTGAGTTGCCGCCATAGAACAGGTTAAAACTAATGGCTTCGGAGGGAATATCGAGCATGTTGATGTTGGAAATGTAGATATTTTCTACCACGCCACCCCTACCCCGCGTGCTCTTAAAGCGCAGGCCAATGTCGGTACCGATAAACGTACAATCAGACACATGCACATTTTTAACACCACCCGACATCTCGCTACCTACCACAAAACCCCCATGCCCGTGGTACACCACATTGTTCCTGATAATCACGTTTTCGGTGGGTATACCACGGTCGCGGCCGTCTTTATCTTTCCCGGATTTAATGCAAATGGCATCGTCTCCCACATCAAAGGAATTGTTATAGATAACGGCATTTTTGCAGGACTCCAGGTCCAGGCCATCGCCATTCTGGGAATACCAGGGATTGCGGACGGTCAGGTTACGGAGCGTTATATCCTCGCACATAAGCGGGTGCAGGTTCCAGGCTGGTGAGTTCTGGAAAGCAGGGCCGTCCAGCAGTACTTTTTTGCAGTTCACCAGGCTCACCATCACCGGACGCAGGTAATCCTTCACGCTTTCAAACTGCTCTTTTGTCGTGAAATTGGGCACGTTGAAGTTATCGTTGCTGTCGCCGCGTTTCGAATTTTCTGAGGGGTACCAGGTCTTCTTATCATCGCTCAGCACACCGCCAGATTTTACCAGGTCTTTCCACTGCGAATCGGTCATTTTGCTTTTCTTTACCGGCCGCCAGGCGTCTCCCGAACCATCAATCACGCCCTGGCCAGTTATAGCCACATTTTCCAGCCCATTACCGCTAATCGGCGATTGACAGCGGTACGTGTTCAGGCCCTCGAAGCTGGTCTGAATAAGCGGGTAATCATCAAAATCAGCGCTGAAAATGATAGTAGAACCAGCCTCGGTATGTAAGTTGATGTTGCTTTTGAGCACAATGGGGCCTGTTAGCCAGATGCCGGGCGGCACCACAACCATGCCGCCACCTTTGGCAGCCACCGCGTTAATGGCCTTGGCAAAGGCTTCAGTATTCTTGGTAATGCCATCTCCTTTTGCACCAAAATCAACTATACTCACGCTGTTATTGGCAAAAGTTGGCTCCTGCACCCTCGGCATGTCGAACTCGATGCCCTGGTACAGCGCTGCATTTATATCTGCCTGTGCAGCGGCGACGGGCGCTGTGGAAGTAGTAGCCACCGGTTTAGAGGGCTGTTGCTGGCAGGAGAAAAGAAAAACAGCTGCTATACTTCCGTAGAAGCCTAATCGCTTTTTATAACCCTTTTGAAGTATCATTTTTTATACTTTGTTGATTCGATTGAAAATTCTGATTGTTTGGCGTGATGCGGAACCAGTCGTAATCGGCATAGCCGGAATCATTTGTTTTATCGAGGCGGGTAGCGAAAAGGCCAACTTTGGCCCCTATCCACCGGCCCGGCACGGCCGTAAAGGTGTCGGCAACGGGCGTATACTTGTCCCCATCCTCGCTGTAACTGAACCGGCATACAGCATCTTTCCCGACCGCCACCCGGAAGTATACGTCGTTGCCGTTCAGCTTCCCCAGCAACTGCTCCTGTTCCGGCTTGCCCTTGTCAGCAGCTTCGGCGGTAGTGTAGGCCACATAAATCCCGTCTTTTTTGCTCACCAACGAAATATAGGCATAGCTTTCGCCCATCACGATCAGGCCGGTGCGCTCGTTCTGCAGTTTGGGGTTTGGTGTAAAGTGGAGTTTGGTGGTGGCAGTAAACGTCTCGGCCGGGAACTTCTGCAATAACAAATTAGGCACGTCCCAGTAGTTCTTAAAGTCTTCGGGCACCTGGTCGGTAAACAGGCGCAGCTGCCCTTTGCCTGCTGCCGGAAAAGCCCAGGTAGCTTTCGGGTTGGCGTGCCACTGCCACTGCAGGCCCAGCGTGTTGCCCTCAAATTCATCCGATTCGGCCGGCGTAGTAACAGGGTATGTTTTGCCAACGTCCGGCTTTTTATAGCTCAGTACCGGCTGGCCTTTGCCGTCGCCATCTTTATCCTCGCCAATCACCGGCCAGTCGTTCACCCATTTCATCGGCTGCAAATGCACCACCCGGCCATACGCCTCTTTGTCCTGGAAATGCAGAAACCAGTCCTCCCCATTTTCCAACTCTACCCACGCGCCTTGGTGCGGACCGTTTATACTTGTGGCACCCTGATCCATCACTACTTTTTGCTCGTAAGGGCCATAGATGTTTTTAGCGCGCAGGGCCAGCTGCCAGCCGGTGGCCACCCCGCCTGCCGGGGCGAAAATGTAATAATAGCCGTTGCGCTTGTAGAACTTAGGCCCTTCCACGGTCGGGTTGTTGTCGTGACCATCAAATACCAGCACGCCTTCGTCCAGCACTTTGGTACCTTCAGGGTTCATTTTGTTTATGGCCAGCACGCTTTTTATACCTGCCCGGCTACCGGCAAAGCCATGCACCAGGTAGGCCTTTCCATCCTCATCCCAAAGCGGACACGAGTCTATCAACCCTTTGCCCTCCATTACCAGCACAGGGTCTTCCCAATCGCCTGCAGGGTCTTTGGTCTTCACCATGTAGATGCCATAATCAGGGTCGCCCCAGTAAATGTAAAACTCGCCGTTGTGGTGCCGGATAGACGGTGCCCACACGCCATTGCCATGCTGCGGCTTCGCGAAATGGTCGTAAGGCGGCAACCTGTCCAGGGCATAACCCACAATTTCCCAGTTCACCAGGTCTTTGGAGTGTAATATCTGCAGACCGGGAATGGAATTAAAACTGGAGGAGGTCATGTAAAAATCATCGCCCACACGGCACACGTCCGGGTCTGAGTAATCAGCGTGCAGCACGGGATTTTTATACATGCCATTGCCCTGGTCAGCCACCCATACTTCTGAAACGCCGGCAGCCGGTGCAGCCACTTTTGCAACCTTCGACTGGGCTGAACCTGAGGAGCCGGCACAGCTGCTCAGCAGGGCAACAAGGATAGTAGCGTATATAAAGTTCTTGTGCAGCATGGTATAAAATGTATTAAGATGATTAAAGAGGAAGCCTTATTATTTTTGCAGTGCCAGCCGTTGTACCACCCGCTCCTGCCCTACCTGCAGCGATGTAAAGTATAAACCGCAGGACAGTAAGTGCTTTTGCCTGCCGGTGCCGTCCCACTGCAGCTCATACTCACCTGGTGGCAGGGGCTTGTCCAGCAGCGTGGCGACCTGTTTGCCGGTTGTATCAAATATGGACAGCGTCACCTGCGCTGCCTGCCTCGTCAAAAACCTAAAAGTAGCGCTTTCAGAGAAAGGATTCGGATACACAAAGGCGCTGCTTCCGGCCGACACATCCTCCTTCAGGCCGGTAACTTCCGCCTGCGGCAAACTTCCGTTCAGGTATTCTTCGAGGTTGGTATAGCCGTTGCTGTTGTTGTCGTTGTTGCGGTCGGCGGCATTGTTGGGGTTCAGCGCATACTTTTGTTCCCAGCTATCCGGCATGCCATCGTGGTCGGCATCAGCAGGGGCGGGTGCCGAGGTTAAATCCGGCCAGCCTCCTACATCATTCTGACTATCGATGATACCGTTGGTGCTTCCGTTTGAGCCTGTTGCCGTGAACGTATTACTCCGCACACCACTAACCACACGTTCATCTACCGCATCCCGGTGCAGAGATGCACCGGCATTTTGCAACACCTTTTCGTAAGCTTCCTGTGCGGTATGGGTCGTCACGTTATTTGCAACAGGATGCGGCTGCGTTATGCGCATGGCTTCTTTTTCGGCATCCGGTATGGTTCCATAGCTGCTGTGAAACTGGTTGTACACGCCATAGGTCCAGTTGTCAGCTGTAGCCCGGGTACTTCCTTCTACAAAGTTGCCGTCAATAAAAAACTTACCCCAGATGCCGTATACCTCCGTGCCTTCTATTTTATTTTTATCAATGGAAAGGATGCGTTCTTTTCTGGTGGTAACTGGCCCCGGCTTGTAGTAATTATTTACGATATTCACGTTCATCGCTTCGCCGCCATAGGCACTGTTGCCGCCCCAGTTAAAAATAACATTATTGCGGACGTCTACCAGGTCTGCCAGCGCAAAGGCTTTGCCGGCTTCTTCGCCTAGCCTGGGGTTGCGGCTGTCGTGGTTTGCCAGCAGGTTATGATGGAAAGAAGCATTCTTACCGCCCCAGATGCCTCCGTAGCCGTGAGCACCTTTAGAATGAACCGAGTTGCGCAGGCTCTCCGAAATGATGCACCACTGCATGGTAAAATTCTCGTTTGCGTAAAAAGAGGCCGTTTCATCTATCGACCAGCTAAAAGAACAATGGTCAATCATCGTATTTTTAATACCTCTCCCCCATATTGCATCCAGTTCCCTTTGGCCAATGTCGCCCGGACGGATGCGCAGGTAACGAATAATCACATTATCAGCATCCACCACTATACCCGACCTTTTAAGACAGATACCGTCGCCGGGGGCCGTTTGCCCGGCAATGGTCAGGTTGCCGTTGCGAATAAGTAAATCTGTTTCCAACTGTATCGTACCGGATACCCGAAATACAATCGTTCTGGCCCCGGTTTTATTCACGGCATCGCGCAGGCTGCCCGCGCCCGAATCGTTCAAGTTGGTGACCTCGTACACGGCACCGCCCCTGCCGCCCGACGTATAGCGGCCAAAGCCCTCCGCTCCCGGAAAAGCCAGTTGCTGTGCCGTAGCTGCCTGAGAACCGCAAAGCAGCAGAACTATAGTCAAGGCAAAGCGCCACAGGTGCCGGAGTGCAGGTATAAAAGTAGAAGGTAGTGCCATAGGTGCTGGTTTGAACTATAAATCCGGACTTTATTTCTTTGTCTCGAAGGGCGGCCCAAAAGGCACCCAATCGCCGAAAATGTTTTCTAAGGTATAAGTGGCGGCCTGTTGCGTGGTGAGCAGGTGTGCCCAGTTAACGCGGGCTGCCGGCGCTGCGCCCGGACCTGTAGAGCCATACTCGGCATAAAAAGTCAGTTTCTCCGCCTCCGGTTTGTTCCAGTTGTTCCAGCCTTCGGGCTTTATCTGGTTGCCCATGTAGCAGTTGAGGTATACCGTTTTGGCATTCGGGCGCCAGGGCCGGCCCAGGTAAAACATGTGCTTTTCGGCATTACCCGTCAGGCGGCAGTTGCGGAACACAAAGCCGTAGGGCTGCCCCGCCTCCGTAGAAGCCGCCGTTACGTAGCCCCCACCTTGTTTGCAGTAAATCTCGCAGTCGTCAAACACAGCCGTAGACCAGCCGAAGATAAAATCCACGGTGCCCTCTATGTAGCAGTTTTTATAGTACTGGCGGCTCTTTTCGCCGTGCGGGTACAGCGTGTCCTGGAAACCCAGAAAGCGGCAGTTACGGAACGCCGCCTTATCGCCATCAACGCGCACGGCCACCGCCTGCCCTACCGGACCGGCCGCATTCTCGAAAGTGATGTTCTCGGCTGTAAATCCTTCCCCGAAAATATAAAAACTGGTAGAGCCCGTCGTGCCCATTTCCTCCCCAAACCTGTTCTTTTTAGAGGCATAATCATCGTAGGTCAGGATGGTGCTCTTTACATCTTCGCCCACCAGCGTAACAAATGTTTTGGTAGCCGGTAGCGTCAGCTTCTCTTTATAGGTGCCGTTTTTGATGAAGATGGTGGTGGTGCTTTTCCGGAAATCCGGCACGGCGTCAATCGCTGCCTGCACCGTTTTAAAATCGCCGCTGCCGTCTTTTGCCACCACAAAATCATACTGCTGCGCGTGCAGGTTGGCAACGCAGCTGCAAAGCAAAAAGGCAAGTATAAAAAGGAAGCGGTTGCTATACATCATAGTTTTTTTAGTTAGTGGCGGTGGTATCCGGCAAATCTTCGAGCTGGAGCGAGGCCATGATGAAAGGCGCTACAGCTTTGGGGTCGTTTTCACGGCGGGGCTCATTGATGTAGTAGGCGTAGGAGCCATCGCGGTAAGGATTGCCGCCCAAACCTGCCACAGCACAAACGTTGGTGATGCTGATGCTGCCATCGGGCTCTTCGCGGATAAAGTTCTTCAGGATGCCTGCATAGCCTTTTTTGGCCGCTTGCAGGTAGCTTTTGTCGATATACCCTTTCTTAGCGGCTTTGGCGAGGAAGTATACGAACATGGTGGAAGCCGACGATTCCAGGTAATTGCCTTCGCGGCCGCCCTGGTCTACTACCTGCCACCACACGCCGCTATCTTCGTCCTGGTAGCGCGTGATGGCTTTCGCCATTTTCCGGGTTAAGGCGATAATTTCATCCCGCTTCGGGTGATTTTCCGGCAGGTAATCCAGTACATCTACCAGCGCCATGGCATACCAGCCCATCGCGCGGCCCCACACGTTCGGCGACTGCCCGGTTTCCGGGTCCGCCCATTTCTGTTCGCGGCTCTCGTCCCAGCCGTGGCGCCACAGGCCTTTTTCCTCGTCCCAGGTATGCTTGTCTGCCAGAATAAGCTGTTTGGCTACATCGTCGTAAAGCGCTGGCTCGTGAAACACCGTAGCATACTGCGCCAGGAACGGCGAAGCCATGTACAAGCCATCGAGCCACATCTGGTGCGGGTATACCTTTTTGTGCCAGAAGCCCCCTTCTGAGGTGCGGGGCTGCGTGCGCATCTGGTCGCGGAGCTGTTCTATGGCCAGTTTATACTTGGGCGCACCTGTTTCTTTGTAAAGCGCAAACAGGAACTTGCCGGAGTTCACGCGGTCGATGTTGTAGTCTGCTTTTTTGTAGGTTTTGATAGTGCCATCGTCCGTAATCATGGTATCGGCGAACGCTTTGACATAGGTGTAGTATTTCTCATCGCCGGTGCGCTTCCATACCCGCTCCAGGGCGCTGGCAAAAAGGCCCTGGGTATAATCCCACTTCGGCTTCTCCTTAAAGTCTATCATCCAGCCCTCGGGGCTCCGCTTCATCTCAGAATTAGCCATCCAAACAGCGTAGGATTTTCCGTTTGCCGGGCGCACCGCAGCGGTTGCAGCAACGGGCTCCGCCGGCTTACAAGCAACCGTGAGCAGTACCAGCAAGAGTATGGCGTAAGTCGTTATTTTCATCCTGATAAATTTTATACCTGCGGCGCTGCTTTGCTATACTTGCCACCGGTTGTTTTAATTATGGTTTAGGCTGCCAGTTATCGGCACCCGCCAGCACCGTAGCCGGTGTATATTTCTTAGCCTCTTTCCGGGTCAGCTGCTTCGACCAGCCCACCCGTGTTTTGGGCGAGGCACCCGGCCCTGTCGATTTGTACTCGGCATAGAAGGTAGTTTTTTCGGCCTCCGGTTTGTTCCAGTTATGCCAGCCCTCGGGCCGGATGTTTCCGCTGAGTTTGGTATGGAGGAACACCGTTTGCGCGTAAGGTCGCCAGGGGCGGCCCAGGTATACTTTGGTGGCGTCGTTGCTGGTGGTGATGGTGCAATTCAGGAAAACGAAGCCAAAAGGCTGCCCCTGTGGGGTGGAAGCCGCCGTGATGTAGGAGTTCTTTTTGCAGTGGATGGTGCAGTTCTCGAAAACAGCCGTGGCGGGCCCGAAAATAAAATCCGTCGTGCCCTCGATGTAGCAATTTATGTAGTATTGGCGGCTGTTATCCACCCCGGCGTACAGGGTATCCTGGTTTCCAATGATGCGGCAGTTCTTAAATACGCAGCGGTCGGCCTCCACGTGCAGCGCCACGGCCTGCCCCACCGGCCCGGCCGTGTTCTCGAACGTAATATCCTCCGCCCTGAACCCATTGCCCTGCACCAGCACCGTGTAAGAAGTAAAGGTGTTGATGTCGCCTTTGCCGGAGTAATCGCCCCAGCTGATGATGGTGTTCTCCTTGTTCTCGCCGCGGAGCGTGATATCGGTTTTCCAGGAGGGGATGATGAGCTTTTCGTGGTAGGTGCCGGGCTTCACCAGTATCTCTACCCGCTCCAGCGGAAAAGCCCGCACGGCATCTACCGCTGCCTGAATGGTGGTATAGTCGCCGCTGCCATCCTGCGCCACCACCAGCTTTTGGGCCTGGGCGGGCACGTATAAAAAAGAAAGCAAAAGGACGATAACTGAAAGAAGGCGCATAAGTGAGGTTATTTTACAGGCTGCTCCGCCGCTACGATGCTGTTTAAGTATACTTCGAGGTTGGTGTATTGCTTGCTGAGTTTATACTGGGTGGCATCAGCTGCATTGCCGGGATTCAGCCCGTGCGTTTGCTCCCAGGCATCCGGCATGCCGTCCTGGTCGCTGTCTTCGGGCGACGTGCCGGAGGCCAGCTCGGGCCATCCGCCCACGTCTTTCTGCGAGTCGATGATGCCGTCGTTCTTCTGGCCATAAGGTGCTTTCCCGGTCCTGACTTCCTGCACAATGCGTTCATCCACTTTGTCGCGTCGGTAGCTGGCACCGGCTCTGGCCAGTACCTGCTCGTAAGCCTCCTGCGCCGGGTGCTGCGTAATTGCCTCCACCGGAAAAGCAGTTGCCACCACGACAGAATCCACGTGCTCCGCCTCTATGCCCAGCTTGTTGTTTTGCGTAACGGCAGGGCTGCCGTCCATGTAGTTCCCGCTTACATAAAAAGCACCAAAAGGCCTGTAGGGCTCCAGTATTCTCTCTTCTTTCGATGCGATGGTGGCAGGGCCGGGCTTGTAATAGTTGTTCACCATGTTGTAGCGGCCTCTCTCGCCACCGTAGGTGCTGTTGTGTCGCCAGTTAAAAATCACGTTATTCCGGAAATCCACCAGTTCATCGGGGGTATTCGGGGTGCTGCTGGAGCCACTGAAACGCGGGTTGCGGCTGGTGTTGCTGGCCAGCAGGTTATGGTGAAAGGTAGCGCCCTTGCCGCCCCAGATGCCGCCATACCCATGTGCTCCTTTTTCATGCACCGACTGGTTCAGGCTCTCCGCGATGATGGACCACTGTAAGGTAAAATTCTTGTTCCGGTAAAAAGAGGCACATTCGTCGGTGGCCCAGCTCATAGAGCAATGGTCAACTATAATGTTTTCGCGCCCCTTGTTGGCTCCCAGCGCATCTGCCTGCTCCATATCCGTATCGCCCATTCGGAAGCGCATGTACCGCACAATCACATTATCCGCTTTTATACTTACCGGATGGTTGCGGAGGGTAATGCCCTCGCCCGGAGCCGACTGGCCGGCAATGGTAATATCGCCGTTGTTGATATCCAGTGGCGACTCCAGCGGAATAGTGCCTGCCACCGCAAAGACAACCGTACGCGGACCATGCTTTTGGATGGCATCGCGCAAACTGCCCGGCCCGCTATCGTTCAGATTTGTCACTATCACTACCTGGCCGCCTCTGCCGCCGGTGGTATACTTGCCAAACCCTTCCGCTCCTGGGAAAGCCAGCGCCCGCTGCGTTTCCGGCGCCGGTACGGTAGCAACAGTTACAGTCGCGGTATCCGCAGCCGGAGTAGCGGCCGTCGTTGCTACCTTCTGCGAACAGCCCGCCAATGCCAGTTGAAACATGGAGCCAACGAAAGCAATGTGGGTTATCTTGTTTTTAAACTTCATCCTGATCTCTTTGTGTGGAGCCTCTCTTATACTTGAAGAAGGCTTCTGTTTATTTTCTTACCTCAGCTATTCCGGCTATACTTTGGTTTGGCGTTACTTGCTGCTATTGACATGCACCTGAACAGGTGCCGCCAGCTCCTGCGCGGTTTTGTTGAGGTATTCCAGGAACTGTTCCTCGGTTTTAATGCCCTGCGGTTCCAATTCCCAGGCAGCCAGGAAATAGTAGTCGAGCTTGCCGTTGGTTGGCTTTAGCTTCACCACGTGGCTATTGGCATCTTCTGTAAATGCCATAAAGTCCTGCGGGCGGAAAAGTACGGCAATGCCCAGTTTGTCTTTGTTCAGGCTCTGCGCTCCGTAGGTAGCCAGGTAGCCCCACTGTTTGTCATTCCCTTTACTTTTGAAGAGCCGGGCAGTTTTGTCTTTGTTGAGGCCGGTAACCAGGTTTTCCGGTGTGCCGCCTGTTACCTGTACCTGGTGGTGCGTCAGGCGCGTGCCGGCATGTATACTTAGCAGCGACTGCACATCCAGGTCCTGGCCCGCTACCTGCCAGCCATAGTAGTTGGTGAGAATGGACGAGTATACAGGCCCGTTCTCGGTTATTTTGCTGATGATGCTGTCTGTTTTTTCTATCCGCTGTGCATGGTCCTCTACAAACATACCCAGCGTGCCCACACCCAGCGATTTGCCCACTTTCAGCACATCCATGCCCCAGGGCTGCAGTTCGTGGTATGAGTCAAAGCCATCCAGGCCCACCTGCTGCAAGACCATATCCGGGGTTGTTTTGCCGAACACATCCGTACCGTTGCGCCAGTCCAGGTAAAAGCGGTAGCCCACCTTATCCGACTCCCAGCCGGGGCCTTCGTAGCGGATAAAGAAGGAGTGGTCGGTATGCTCGTCGGGCACCCGCAGCGAATCTACGTTCCGGAACTCCCCGCCAATGTATTTCTTGTTTTCGAAGTGGCCGCCAAACTTGTTGGAAAGCTCTGCCTGCGTGCGTTTGGCATACTTGTGCTGATAGGTGCCCTTCTCATTGTAGCGAATGGTGAGCGTACGCGCTGCTTTTGGCGCCATTTGGTCCAGCACCAGTATGATGCCCGCTTGCAGGTTATCCTTGCTGTTATACTGGCTGGGGATCTCTTTCTTACCATCAAGCACCACAAAAGCATCCGGGTTAAAAGCCGGTATCGCATTCCGGATTTCTGTGGCAGGTATAAAAGCGGCTACATCGCTGCGCGGCTGCGCCAGCGGGTTGGTCACGCTCACCGTAAACGTTTCACGAAATACCTGCTTCAGGTTCTGGGCGTTTACTTCGCCCACATGCAAGGTATAAAACAGTAAGAATGCGCAGATGGTCCGGAACTTTACCTGGTGGATCATAGGGTGCTATTTTAAGAGAATCTAAAGGAATGAACTGCCGGAAACGGTAAAGTTCCGCTCCATCTTTCATCAAAGGGATTGCTTATACTTTGCCTGCTGGTCTTTAAGTATAAATTATACTTGTAGCATGAACTCAGTCCACTAAAACATATTAGCTACCAGTTGCAGTTTGTATGGCTGCAACTGGCAGGTTAAAATAAACTATGGTCTCCATCTCGGATCTCCGGCACTGTTATAGCCACCGAAAGTTCTATCGACAAGGGTAAAGTTTCCGTTAGCCGGATCTGCAAATAAGTAAGTAGATGCCTTGTCATAAGAAATCAGATTGGGTAATGGATCTGAGATATTACTATAATCTGAAGTGCTGTAAGTACCCTTTAAATCTATACTTGTGCTGGCACCTGCTACAATCCCTTTAACGCCTGTACTTGTTTCTCCGGGTTTGGCCCAGCCCGGGCCTATGATGCAGTTATAGATTTTAATCAGCGAGGCAACATCATTGCTATTGTAGTTCACAAAGTAATTGCCGCTCAGCGGAGCTTCGTTGAAAGTGCAATTCTCAATCAGCACAGAATTTGAAGCAGACTTGCTTACTAATACATTTTGCGCCTTGTAAATGGTACTGTTGCGGATTGTAATGTTCTCTACCATGGCAGCTGTATTATCAACGTTAAGCACGCCGTATCCATTTATACTATCAATCACACAGTTCTGGTAGGTAAAATCTGAAATCAGAACCGGAGAAGATGATTTGATTCTGGCTACTCCCCTGAAACTCTGGATCTGGCAGGCATTAAAGATCACCTTGCCGACAGTACCTCCCTTTGATATGTTCATGACATAGCCCCCTCCAAAATCACCGCGCATCGAAACATTACTGAACTTTACAGAGTCAATAGCAGCGCCTTCTGACAGGTCAAAATTGCTGCTAAACTTAATACTGGCAATGTCATCAAAGCCAAGCCCGCTTAAAATTGTAACAGAACCGTTTAAACTTGTTGTAGAAGGAATGTTGTATGTCAGGCCTCTTTCCAGGATAATAACGCTCCCCGATGGTGCCGTTTGCAGGGCTTCATACAATGCTTCCGGATTGTCTTTTATTCCTCTCAGGTCAATTATATTACTATTTGGGAATACGAGCGGTACTTTTGTGGTGTAATTTTCCCAGCCTCTCATGGTCTCACCGCTATACAGGTAAATAATGTATCCGGTAGCGCCCGTTAGCCCGGTAACTACTTTTTGCTGGGCGGCAATATCATCTGCGGTAAGCGCTACTTCGCTCACTAGAGAGCTATCTGCGGCATTCAGTACCTTAATTGAGGTTACCGCATCTCCGCTGTTGGTCCAACGCACGATGGCGGCAACATCGGTTACATCATTTGAGGTGGGCGTAACCAGGATGGTAGGAAACTTTGCAGTTTTCATCTCACCCAGAAATGATAAGCCGGAATTTTTAGACGGATCCTGAGCCAGCGCCTGTACCTGAATCTGGTATAACTGATCCCACAGCAGGTCTTCAAATACAATGGCGTTGGTATCAACCTCTACTGAATAATCAATCGTTTTGAAGGTATCCCGGCTAATTTCAACCTTGTAGGCAACAGCGCCCTTGTTCTTTTGCCAGGATGCTGAAATCCAGTTTCCCTGCGACTCCATCAGCCCTTTTTGTACAGGTCTGAAAAGCCGGTCGGGGCCTGTTAACTCTTCTTCTTTCTCGCAGGCTGTCAGGAGAAGGAGGGCTGAGATCAGGCCCAGAAAAATATACTTTATATTGAAATACGTGCTGTCCATAATATTTAGTTTTTTTGTTTAAAACCCGTATCCGTCATTTTTTAACACTCCCAGGCTGCCGGTAACTGTTTCGCTCGGGATTGGCAGGATGTATCTAACCGGCGACATGCCGGAGTCGTCCTGATAACCTCTCCAGTTTCTAAGTATATAATCAGCAGGCCCCATGGTGGTGGTATTAATCAGGCCCCGCAACCAGGTAGTGCTGTAGTAGCCATCCGGATTATCGCCTTTGTTTGGCGAATCTACTACAGGCGGCACAACAGCAGGTCTTCTGAATTTATTCAGATAGGTTATGGTGCCATCAGCGTTCCGCTTGTAATAAAGGTAATCAGGGTACTTCGCGTATTCGCCGGCATTGTTGTAAGCATCCAGCCCCATTTGAATAAGTGTCCGCCTGGTCTCAGCCACTTTTTCACCGTACAGGCCCCAGCGGATGAGATCATACTTGCGCAACCCTTCACCGCCAAACTCCCAGGCCCTTTCATCTACTATAGCATTAAAAAACGCCTCCTTTCCTGAAACCGCGCTAATGTATTCGTCCACCTTGGCTGGCCAGGCGGATTGCGGGAAAGCGCGCTGGCGTACTTGCCTGAGTGCCTCTTTGGCCTCGCCTGTAGGCCCGCCGGAAATTTCATTCTCTGTCTCGGCCAGCATTAGCAGCACATCAGAATAGCGCATCACCGGCCAGTTAACACCGGTGCCTTTGGCAGAAGCTGCCCCCGGAGGTGTTTGCAGCCACAACCTGTTCCATTTGCCCGGCGCAATAGAAGTAACATCGACCGGTTGCTGCAATAAATTCTTGTCGTAGTAAACCAATGAGCATGTTACCCCCTGGCGTGTATCCAGTGTATCAAAAGAATAAAAATAACTTACTGGGAGGCTTATGTAGTTAGAGCCGGATCCATATGGATGCGTTCCGGCATCCACCCTGACACCGTTATTCCAGGCCACATCACCGAAGCCAGGATGAAAAGCAACTTCAAAAAGCACATCGCTATTCTCAGGAGAGATATATTCAACCTCATTGCGGAACACTTCTCCAAAATCAGGGTTAAGGCTATGGGGCTTTGTATTTACCAGCTTTTTAGTGTAGGTGTTGGCAATCTGGTAATACTCCAGGTAGTCGTCGCTTCTTTTTACCGACATGTCAGGATAAAGGGCATAGCCGCCACGCGTTAACGACAGGCGCGCAATCATACCCATCACAAACTCCCTGTTGATGCGCTCTATACCAAAATCCAGTTGATCTGCCCACATCATTTTCGGCTCTATCTCGATCAAATCCTGGATAAGCTGCGTAAGGATTTCATTTCTGTCAGTCCTTGGCAGGTAAAACTCATCTCCCGCTTTGGTAGGTGTTGTTTTAAAGGGCACATCACCCCAAAGGTTTACCAGATAATAATACCAGTAAGCGCGCAGCGTTAAAGCTTCTCCCAATAATTGATTCATCGTTGGGTTGCCCTGTTGGTATAAGGCGCTGTTTTCAATCCCTTCAATAGCCTCGTTCGCTCTGTTGATGGCGTTGTAGGCATTGTTCCAGACAACTCTTACATCACTATTGCTTGCTGTGGCCTCAAAAGACCAGACATCACGCCGGGCATTGTCGGGTGAACCACTCACGCCCCCGGCTTCAATGTCGGTGTTACCCATAAAGTTGCTGGAAAGCCTGGACGTGTATGCATCCTGATTGAAAAGCGCGTAGATTCCATAAACGGCCTTGGCTGCATCCGCTTCGCTGCTGAAGATATAATCCTGGGTAAAAGACGAGGGAGAATTTGTGTCCAGATAATCTTCGCATGAAGTGAAGAGCAGTGCCACTGTCACAACGCTGTATATAAATATGTTTTTCATCTTGCGCATGATTGATATACTTAGTGAATTGGTATTAGAAAGTAACATTAACGCCCAGGGTGAATGTGCGGCTTTTTGGATAGGCTGAGTAGTCTACCCCGGGAGTAAGCGCTGCGTAAGAACTGCTTCTGGTGGCGCTTACCTCCGGATCATATCCTGAATAATTTGTCCATAGCCACGCATTATACACAGTGCCATACACCCTGAGCTGGTTCAGACCAATTTTGGATATTAAGTTTTCAGGTAGCGAGTATCCCAATGTAACATTGCTCAACCGCAGGAAAGAACCATCTTCAATAGCCCAGGAGTGAATTACCGGCGAGGCCGTTCCCATAGAGAAGGGCGACCAGATGGTAGCATTCTGATTCAGCTCCCGTAACGCCTCCAGGTCTGTAACCAACTCACCGTTTGCATCGATGTATTTGAACCTGTTGTCAGAATTCATTGTGTTCAGCATGTTGCCATAATAGGTTCTGTGGAGCATGTTGAATGATATCTTGCCGGTATTGTACACGTCGTTGCCGTACACCCAGTTAAAGAAAGCGGAGAAATCAAAGCCTTTATAGGTAGCATTCAAACCAAAGCCACCACTATGCTTTGGCAGGGCGCTGCCAATAATCTGACGGTCACCTCCCGGCGTTATCACCCCATCTCCATCTAAATCTTTAAGCTTTAACACGCCGGGCCTTAGCGTAATACCACCAAGGTAAGAGCCGATATCAGCAACTCCTTCTTTCAGAGTATACCTGTTTGTATTAGGGTCGTATGCCTGAAAATCATCAACAGTATAATATCCGTCTGTAACATAGCCATACATCAGGCCAACAGTTTCACCAACATTTACTCTGTAATCATCCCGCTCCTTCAGGTCTGTACCAGCCCAGTTTGAATAAAACACCTTGCTGTCTACACCATCCAACTCATCAATTTTAAAGCGGTTTATGCCTATATTGAAGTTTGCTGTAAGTGTAAAATCTTCTGTCTGTACAATACTGCCATTCAGGCCCAGTTCTACTCCTCTGTTAGACGTTTGTCCGATGTTACGCAACTGTTTTGTATAGCCCAGATAAGGCGGGATGTCTGACTCTACCAACAGATCTTTGGTGATATTCCAGTAAGCATCAAAAGTACCATACAGGCGATCGTTGAATAAGCCGAAGTCAAGACCGGCATTTCTGGTTACAGTGGTTTCCCATTTCAGCGCAGGATTTACCAGCACGTCTGATGCGGCCACATAGTATGGCTGCGCAACATCGCCGAAACCAATTGGTCTGTTGTCAGAGATGGCATACGTGCGTCTGAATGCATTATCCCCGATGCGGTTATTCCCGGCTTCACCATAGCTAAGACGCAACTTCAGGTCCGTTACCACGGGAAACTGATCCATAAAGTCTTCTTCAGAAATTCGCCATGCAGCTGCAGCCGCCGGGAAGATGCCCCATTGGTTACCAGGAGCAAATTTGCTGGACCCATCCGCACGAACGGTTAAGGTAAACAGATATTTGTTCATCAGCTGGTAGTTGGCGCGGCCAAAGAAAGATAAAAGATGGTCCGGAATATCTACATAGGTCGACTGCCTGTCAGGAGTACCCAAAGCCATGTTGGCGAAAAGCACTTCAGGTTCCAGGTTCTCGGCAAAATATTTAGCTCTCTGAAATCTGGAGAAACCTGTACTCTGAATCAACTCCTGCCCTACCAGCAGGTTCAGGTCATGAATATCGTTCCGTTTTAAAGTATAATTAAGGGTGTTGGCCCAGCGATATTTTTGCCCCTGTGAATTCGTAATTTCTCCTAAGGGCAGGTTACCGCCCACGTTCCTGGATTCGCCGGTTAAAGGGCCGTAGTAGCGTTTATTTTCACCAAAGTTAAAATCAGCGCCAAACTCAGAACGATACATCAGGTCTTTTGTAATAAACCACGAAAGAGCAGCGCTCATGTTGAGCGTTTTGTTCACTCTGTTTCTGTAGTCCTGCGCAGCAAGCTCCGGCGGACTGATCATACTTCTCAGAAAATCTTCATAATCATTGCTGGCATCCGCTTCAGACGGATCAATTTCTATGGCATCAGCTATACCGTTTACAGGGCGTGTCGTTATTCCATCGGATATCCTTATGCTGGAACTGCCTGAAGTACCGGCGCCATCTATGTTGGTATTTGAAAACCGCGTAGCCAAATCAATTTTCAGTGATTTGGAAATCTCATGGTTCAGCTTAAAGTTAAGGTAGGTTCTTTCGTAAGCAGAACCTATCATCAAGCCTTCATCTTTGTTATTGGTAACACTAAAGCTCATTTTTGTCTTGTCCGTTCCTCCTGTAATACTCAGGTTATGAAACTGCGACAAGGCCGCATCCCCAAATAGTTCTTCCTGCCAATCGGTTCCGCGCTGTCTTTTATAGAGTTCCAGGTCGTCGTACACGCCAAAGTACCTGGTAAAATTTTCTACATCGGTTGTACCTCTCAATTTGGCATATTCATACTGCGCCAGCACAAACTCGTAAGGAGATAATACTTCTAACTTTCTTGGCAAAGCCCTGGCCTGCACATAGCCATTATAAGAAACAGAGGTTTTGCCGCTCTTGGCACTTTTAGTGGTAATAATAACAACACCATTTGCACCTCGGGCGCCATAAATAGCTGCTGAAGCTGCATCTTTAAGAATGTCTATGCTTGCAATGTCGGATGGCGCTATATCATTTATGCTTCCCACCGGAAAGCCGTCGACGATGTATAAGGGAGAATTATCCTGTGTAACAGAACCGCCGCCGCGCACACGGACTACGATTTCTGCACCCGGGGCACCATCGGTAGTCGTTACCTGCACGCCAGGCATTCTGCCGGTCATGGCCTCAGCTACGCTGGAAACAGGTATCTTTTTCAGTTCAGCGCCCGACATGGATGACACCGCTCCGGTTAAGTTCTCTCTCTTAATTGTTCCATAACCGATAGACACAATTTCTACCTCCTCCAGGGCTTCTGCATCGGGCGAAAGAGACACATTAATGGTTGACTGCCCATTTACGGGCACCTCCTGCGGCTCATAACCTATAAAGGAGAATACCAGTGTGCCATCTCCATCTGCCAGGGGCAAGGTATAACTGCCATCCACGCCTGTAGCAGTGCCTTGCGTTGTCCCTTTCAGGAGCACCGTCACGCCTGGCAAACCTTCCCCTTTTTCATCAGTCACTTTCCCTTTTACAGAGAAGCCCTGCGCCAGAGCCGCTGTCATGGCTGTAAGGAAAAGCGGTATCACAAACAGATACCTAACCTTTCTGAGTATAGCGTTTTGCATAGGTAAAATTTAGTTATTGTTAAATTGTTTGATTATTATCTTAAATGCTTTAAACCCTAATCTCCGGCATCCAAAGGAATTTACAGGGAGGCCAACGGCTTAAGCTTATTCCGGCAGATAAAACAAGCTTGCCCAGCTATCTTCTAGGCTGCGGCAGCTTATACCCGAACGCCAGACTGCATATAAAACCAACGCTCCATGAGGTCTGATACTGACTAATCACTTACTGTCAGCAGTTGATTGCTTGCGCAAACGATTGCATTTTATGAAAATCAATTTAGATATACAAATTTTATTGCCACAACTTGTAAATATTATTTAAAAACCTCGTTTAAAATCAAAAATGGCCTGTTCAATAAATAGCAGTACTTACTCACTATTTTCCCTACGCTATTTAATTTTTAATTTTTTGAAGCATATTACAACATTTAATCAAAATCTATTATAAATTGCGCAAACGGTTACACAAGTTAAAGTATAAATCAATGAGTATACACTACACCACCAGGCACGCCAGCCACCCCCTCGATGCCAAAGCTTATGACACCACTAAACTGCGCGAGCACTTCCTGATTGAGGATCTTTTCCAAGATGACAAGATACAGGTGGTGTATACTTTATATGACAGGTTGATTGTAGGTGGCGCCACCCCGGTAAACACGCCTTTGAAGCTGGAAACTTTTCCGACGCTCAAATCAGAGAACTTCCTGGACAGACGGGAACTGGGCATCATCAACATCGGGCCGGAAAGCACTGTCGTGGTAGACGGAGAAACATTTACCCTCGCCACCAAAGAGGCTTTGTATGTAGGAAAAGGCACAAAAAAGGTTATCTTCCAGCCTGCCAGAGCGGGTAATGCTGCATTTTACTTCAACTCTGCCCCTGCGCACCACCCTTATCCTACCAAAAAAGTATCGCTGGAACAGGCAGAAACAGTTGAGACGGGGTCGCTGGAAAACTCTAACCACCGTACTATCCGCAAACTGCTTATCAACTCCGTAGTAGAAACCTGCCAGTTGCAGATGGGCCTTACCGATCTGATGCCCGGCAGCGTATGGAACACAATGCCCGCCCATACTCACGACCGGCGAATGGAGGCTTATTTATACTTTAACCTGCCGGAAGACCAGGTGGTATGCCATTTTATGGGCGAGCCATCCGAAACGCGCCACCTGTGGGTAAAAAACCAGCAGGCGGTCATTTCGCCGCCCTGGTCTATCCATAGCGGTGCCGGTACTTCCAATTATACTTTTATCTGGGGCATGGCCGGAGAAAACCTGGACTATAACGACATGGACAAAGTAGCACCGGCCGATCTCAAGTAGCTGATGACGGTTCTGTTCAATGTACCGGGCAGCATCGCGGCGGTTATAGGAGGCGCCCACAAGCCGGAAATGGCTTTGAGCCGCGCCATACTTGTGAGCAAGGGCAACACGCCCGCTACAATGGATGCAATACTGGCTGATTACAAAGCATCCGCAGGCATATATAACTGAAATGGCAAACAAACCAAAGGTAACGATACAAGACATTGCTGCGAAGCTGAACATAACGGCTTCCACTGTGTCGCGCGCCTTAAACAATAATCCCAGGATCAGCGAAGCAACCCGCAAAGCTGTACTCAAGACCGCCAAACAGCTGGACTACCAGCCAAACAACATCGCGGCGGCGCTGCGCAATGGCAAAAGCTACATTATCGGCGTAATTGTACCCACAGCCGACCGAAGCTTTTTCGCCTCGGTGGTGCGGGGCATTGAGGAGATTGCAAACAACCTGAACTATAAAGTTATCATCTGCCAGTCTTACGACCTCTATGAAAAAGAGGTGCAGACTGTTGATGCGCTGCTGAGTGCCCGTGTAGACGGCATTATTGCTTCCATCGCAAAGACAACAAACAACTTCGACCACTTCAAAAAGGCTATCACCCAGGGAATGCCGCTGGTGCTCTTCGACAGAACAACCGATTTGCTGGAAGTGAGCCAGGTAGTAATTGATGACTATTTAGGCGCATACAAAATAGTGGACCACCTGATCCAGCAGGGTTGCCGCCGCATTGCTCACTTTACCAGCCCAAGCCAGATAAGCATTTACAAAGAGCGTTTCCGGGGATACACGGATGCGCTGAAAGCCCATGATATTCCTTTTGAAGAAGAACTGGTAGTGAAAAGCAACATGCAGCTGGAGGACGGCCGCGAAAGTATGCTGCAGCTCCTGAAGCTGAAGCAACTGCCGGACGCCGTTTTCTCTGCCAGCGACTACGGTGCCATGGGCGCCATGCAGGTGCTAAAGGAGCGTAAAATCAGTATACCGGCTCAAATTGCCCTGGCAGGTTTTGGCAACGAGCCCTTTACCTCTTTTACTGACCCTACGCTTACCACTATAGATCAGCGTAGTATAACGATGGGCAACCTGGTGGCTGAACTATTTTTCGAAAACTACAAAGCAGCCGACAAAAAATTTGTTCCTCAGAAAACAGTGCTAAAGCCGGAATTGATTATCAGGAACTCAACATTGCGAAACAAACGAGAGTAAGTTCTCATCCGCCTTGCCGGTGAGCTGGCATCGGCGGAAATGTTTTTACATGTGGTTACAATCGATCGCATGTATAGTATAACGGTTTCACCTTACAGCGGCATCAAGTATAACAGCTAAAAAGATTTCCTTTTATCCACATGAACAAAGATAGTATACAGCCATTAAACCGGGAAACAGCGCCAGCAGCAACGCAGCGGCCCGTAAAAGTCCTTCAGTTTGGTGAAGGCAATTTCCTGCGCGGCTTTGTGGACTGGATAATTGATATTCTGAATGAAAAAGCTGCCTTTAACGGCGATGTGCAGGTGGTGCAGCCCCGCGATAGAAGCCGCAGCATTATCCAGGCCCTGCAGCAGCAGGATGGCTTGTATCATGTATTGCTGAGCGGCATTCAGGATGGCAGGCTTTTGCAGGAGAAGCGGCTGATTACCTGCATTGCAGGCGCCTCGAACCCTTATGATGATTATGACGCTTACCTGAAGTATGGCGAGAACCCCGACCTGGCATTCATCTTCTCCAACACCACCGAAGCGGGTATTGCTTACGATGAGCGGGATACAAGTATAAACGCCATCCCTGCCAGCTTTCCGGGCAAACTCACCGCTTTGCTTTACCACCGTTTCAGGCACTTCGATGGCGCAGCCGGCAGCGGCCTTACCATCATCCCGACAGAATTGATTGAGAATAATGGCGATGCTTTGCGGCAGGTCGTGCTGCAGTACGCGCAGACCTGGAACCTGCCGGCAGAATTTTCTGGCTGGGTACAGGAGCACCTTATTTTCTGCAACACGCTCGTGGACCGCATTGTACCCGGTTTTCCGAAAGAGAATATCATTGAAATTCAGCAGCAGTTGGGCTACGAAGACAAGCTGGTGGTGCAGGCAGAACCTTATCACCTGCTCGTGCTGGAGGCGCCGGCGTCAGTGCAGCAGGCCTTCCCTGCCGGGGAAGCGGGCCTGCAGGTTAAACTTGTAGAAGACCTTACGCCTTACCGCACCCGCAAAGTTCGCATCCTGAACGGTGCGCATACCGTCCTGGTGCCGGTAGCTTATCTGCTGGGCCTGCGCACCGTGCGCGAGGCGGTGGAAGATGAGCAGGCAGGCACGTTTGTCCGTGAGGCTATTTTCCGGGAGATTATCCCGACGTTGGATTTACCTGAAGCTGAGTTGGAGCAGTTTGCCCGTGATGTGCTCGATCGCTTCCGCAATCCTTTTATCCGTCACGAACTGATTTCGATTGCGCTGAATGCCGTTGCCAAGTATAAAGTGCGGGTGTTGCCATCGGTGCTCGAGTATAAAAAACGCACCGGCCGCCTGCCCGACAAGCTGCTGCATGCCCTGGCTGCCCTCATCCTTTTTTATAAAGGAGTGTGGAATGGCGAGGCCATACCACTGAACGATACCCCGGAAGTACTCCATTTCTTTGCACAGGCATGGGAAAACGGGTCTGCCGCTGAAGTGGTAGGCCGGGTGCTCGCCAACAAAGATTTCTGGGATACAGATTTAACTCAGGTAGCAGGATTGCCGGACATGGTAACAGCACACCTGCAGCAACTGCTGCTTACTGAAAAGCAAATGAATAAAGCTTAAGCGGGTACCTGTGTGAACACAGCAGTCCTGTGAAGAATTATCACTGAACCTATACTAACATACAGATGTCATTCATTGACGAGAACTTTCTTTTAGAAACAAAAACTGCCCAACAGTTATACCACGGGCATGTCCAAAACATGCCCATCATTGATTACCATTGCCACCTGTCGCCTGAAGCAATTGCCAACGACAGAAAGTTTGACAACCTGACACAGATTTGGCTGGAAGGCGATCATTATAAGTGGCGTGCCATGCGCACCAATGGTATTCCGGAGAGGTATTGCACCGGCGATGCGGACGACTTTGAGAAGTTTGAGAAGTGGGCTGAAACAGTGCCCTATACCATGCGTAACCCACTTTATCACTGGACACACCTCGAGCTTAAAAGGTACTTTGGAGTAAACAAGATCCTGAAGCCTGAAACAGCCAGGGAAATTTATGAAACCTGTTCGGCACTGCTGCAAACAGATGCCTACAGTGTTCGCAATATCCTGCTGAAGATGAATGTTGCCGTGGTCTGCACCACTGATGACCCTGTTGATACCCTGGAACACCATCAGAAAATCAAAGCAGATAATTTTGCGGTACAGGTGCTTCCCGCTTTCAGGGCAGACAAAGCCATGGCTATCGAAGACCAGACAGGCTTCTTATCTTACCTTCAGAAACTGGAGCAGGCATCCGGCATTTCTATCGGCAGTTTCCGGCAGTTGCTCGGTGCCCTGGAGCAACGCCATAACTTTTTCCATGCCAACGGCTGCCGCCTCTCCGATCATGGCCTGGAAACCATGTATGCCGCCGCTTATACCGACACGGAAATTGAAGATATCCTGCAGAAAGCACTGCAGAAAAAACCGCTGAACCAGCAGGAAGTGCTGCAGTTTAAGTCAGCCATGCTGGTGCACCTGGCCCTGCTGGACCACGCCAAAGGCTGGACACAGCAGTTCCACCTCGGAGCTTTGCGCAATAACAACACCCGCATGATGCGTGAGCTGGGCGCCGACACCGGTTTTGATTCCATCGGCGATTTTGATGTAGCCCGCCCTTTGTCCAGGTTCATGGACAGGCTCGATAATTCAAACCAGCTGGCCAAGACCATACTTTACAACCTGAACCCGGCACAGAACGAACTGTATGCCACGATGATTGGCAACTTTAATGATGGCAGCACACCGGGTAAAATACAGTATGGGTCCGCCTGGTGGTTTCTGGACCAGAAGGACGGCATGGAAAAGCAACTGAATGCGCTTTCTAACATGGGCCTGCTGAGCCGCTTTGTAGGTATGCTGACCGACTCCAGGAGCTTTATGTCTTTTCCGCGGCACGAATATTTCAGAAGGATACTTTGCAACCTGCTTGGCAATGATGTGGAGCAGGGTGAATTGCCTGCCAGCGAAATGGAATGGCTAGGCCAGATGGTGGAGAACATCAGCTATTATAACGCAAAATCATACTTTAACTTTTAAGCAGCTTGTATGGGAAAAGTGCTTTCGTTCGGCGAGCTTTTGCTTCGGATTTGTCCAGATGAAAACGGGCAATGGCTGGAGGAAAACAGCCTTCCTTTTTACGTGGGCGGCGCCGAGGCCAACGTGGCCACGGCTTTAGCCCGATGGGGCATTCCGTCAGCCTACCTCACAGCGCTGCCCGACAACTATATCTCCGGTGAGCTGGTCACTTACCTGCAGAACCAGCAGGTACAGATGCGCGATACCTTTTATCATGGTGATCGCCTCGGCCTGTACTATCTTGCCAAAGGGAAAGACCTTAAAAATACAGGCGTCATTTACGACAGGAGCGGCTCAGCTTTTGCCACCCTCAGGCCCGGCATGATAAACTGGGATGCTGTTTTTGAAGGTGTCAGCTGGTTTCATTTCAGCGCCATCTGTCCCGCTATTACGCAGGCAGTGGCCGATGTATGTGCAGAAGCCCTGCAGATAGCCACACAGAAAGGAATCACTGTTTCGCTCGACTTGAACTACCGCGCCAAGCTGTGGAAGTATGGCAAAGCCCCGGAGGAAGTAATGCCGGCGCTGGCGCAACACTGTGACTTGATAATGGGCAACATCTGGGCGGCACACACCATGCTGGGCATTGCTTTAGATGAAAGCCTGACAGAAGCCAAGCACAAAGACAAGCTGGCGCAACATGCCCGCATCACATCAGAGGCCATCATTAGGCGGTTCCCCAGATGCCGTATTGTTGCCAACACCTTCCGCTTCGACCAGCAGGAACAGGGAATCCGCTACTTTACGGCCTTGTATACAGACGGCGCTCTTTCGATTTCAACAGAATACAACACCGACAAGATACTGGATAAGGTAGGCAGCGGCGACTGCTTTATGGCCGGCCTTATTTATGGCTTCTACAACAACCTGGCGCCTGCCCATACTTTGGAACTGGCAACGCTGGCTGCCTACAAAAAGCTGTTTATTCCCGGCGATGCAACCACCACGCCCATAGCAGAACTCAAAAACACCGTACCTTATGCAAACTAAAGAAAATGCCTTGGCGGCCATCCTCAGCCAGGGGCTGCTGCCGCTGTTCTTTTACGAAGATCCGGAGGTAAGCCTCCAGGTGATAAAAGCCTTGTATAAAGCCGGCATCCGGACGCTGGAGTATACCAACCGGGGGACGGCAGCGCTGGAGAACTTCACTTACCTGAAGCAGGAACTGAGCAACCAATATGCGGACCTGCACCTGGGCATCGGCACCATCAAGACAACTGCGGAGGCGGAGGCTTTCATCAAAGCCGGGGCTGATTACATTGTGTGTCCGGTCGTAAACCCGGCTGTAGCAAGTATAACCCATGAAGCCGGCCTGCTGTGGATACCGGGCTGCTTTACCCCTACCGAAATTCATGTGGCACAACAGGCTGATGCTGCCCTCATCAAGCTTTTCCCGGCTAACATACTCGGACCGTCTTATGTCGCTTCTATCAGAGAGTTGTTTGCCGGGCAGCTGTTTATACCAACCGGCGGCGTGGAGATGAACCAGCAGAACATCAGCGCCTGGTTTAAGGCAGGCGTGTGCGCCGTGGGCATGGGCAGCAAGCTCATCAGCAAAGACATACTCGAACAGCAGCAATACCAGCAGTTGCAGGAACTCACAACCCAGGCCCTGCTGCTCGTGAAAAACAGCAGAAAATAAACCTGTATTAACCTAAAGCTTCCGGAATTATGCTCAAGACTGAAACATCAACTATCACCAACCAGCCTAAAATTGGCAATTACCGCTGGGTGGTAGTCTCCCTGCTGTTCTTTGCCACTACCATCAACTACCTCGACCGGCAGGTTATTGGTTTGCTAAAGCCTACGCTGGAACAGGAATTCAACTGGTCTGAGCAGGATTACAGTTATATTGTCATGGCATTTTCGGCTGCCTATGCGCTGGGGTTGCTTGTGTTCGGAAAGCTAATTGATAAAATAGGAACCAAACTGGGTTATACCATCTCCATTGTGATTTGGAGCGTTGCAGCTATCGGCCATGCTCTGGCTAAAAGTACTTTCGGGTTTGGGGCTGCCCGCGCCGCTTTGGGTATAGGAGAAGCAGGAAACTTTCCGGCAGCCATCAAAGCGGTTGCTGAATGGTTTCCTAAACGGGAGCGTGCCCTGGCAACCGGTATTTTTAATTCCGGGGCCAACATAGGCGCTGTAGTGGCCCCTATTATGGTGCCGGCCATACTTGGCGCCTACGGCTGGCAGGAAGCTTTTATTATAACCGGCGCTATTGGTTTTGTATGGCTTGTCTTCTGGCTGATATTTTATGAAGTACCCTCCCGCCACAAACGGCTCACTGCTGAAGAATACGCGTTTATCCACAGCGACAGCGAGCAGGTGGTGATAGAACCGAAAGGCTCTGTTAGCTGGGCAAGATTACTAAGTATAAAACAGACCTGGGCTTTTATTTTTGGTAAGCTCCTGACCGATCCTATCTGGTGGTTCTTCCTGTTCTGGCTGCCTTCTTATTTCTCAACTACTTTCCACCTGGATCTGACAAAACCAAGTCTGCCGCTGGTAATTGTATACACGGCTACTACCTTTGGCAGCATTGGCGGCGGTTATCTCTCTTCTTTCTTTATCCGTAAGGGCTGGCCGGTGTTTAAAGCGCGCAAAACCGCTATGCTGGTTTTTGCCTTGTGCGTAATACCCATTATGGCGGCGCGTTATGCTACAGATATCTGGATGGCAGTGGCTTTGATTAGCCTTGCGGCGGCGGCACATCAGGCCTGGAGCGCCAATATCTTCACCATTGCTTCCGATGTATTCCCGAAGCGGGCCGTTAGTTCTGTAGTAGGCATTGGTGGTATGGCAGGCGCTGTGGGAGGCTTCCTTTTTCCGGCACTGGTAGGATTTATCCTGGACATCTACAAAAATGCAGGAAATATAACTGCCGGGTATAACATCATCTTTATCATCTGTGGCTTTGCTTACCTGCTGGCCTGGTTCCTGATGTATTTGCTGGCACCCAAAATGGAACAGGTGGAAGTATAGTAATCAGGTAAAAGATAGTATCCAGGCGTTTTCGTTAAATCATACGGTCTTCATACTTCCGGTATCAGAAATACTTAAGCACTGCGCAGGCTTTGCAGGAGGAAGGATAGTGCTTACCAAAAGTATGCACAACGATATCCATGATTATAGGATAAAGTGAATCTTGCAGTTTTACGCGCTAATCATGATTCCGATAAGGTTCAGTTGCTCATGCCGTTAATCAGTATGCTGCTTTTGGGCAGATTATCAAACTTAAAGAAATCATTATTTTTATAAAATACAGTCGGGCATCAGGTTCCGGCTTTGGTACAGGCCGGCAACCCGCAGGGTACATATTGGCCAGCAGATAGCGGTTTCAGGTATAAACTTCGCTTGAGCAAGTAAATATTACGTTCGGCATGCCTTAGCCAGTAACAGCCAGTTTAATTATTTAACACCATACAGAATCTTTACTGATGAGAAAAAGAGGAATTATCATACTTTCCTTTGCCTGCTTATGCGGCTCGCTCCTCTCCTGCGAGTCTGGAAAACAGAGTAACACGCAGGAGCTTGTGCTAACGAACCTTTCTGCTGTTAAACTGATGGACAAAGCCATCGCTATCAGCCGCGGAAAACTTTCTGAAATTCCGGAGGGAAATGTTTTTCCGGTGCTTCTAACAGAAACCGGCGATACGGTAGCAGCACAACTAGACGATCTGAATGCCGATCAGCAATGGGACGAGCTCTTCTTTGTTACCGACCTTGATGCTAGAGAAAAAATGACACTGCAGCTTTATTGGGTAAATACGCAGCCAGGCTATACAAAACGCACCAGTGTCCGGTTTGGAAAACGTTCCGCAAAGGATGCACCTGTGCAGCCTAAAACCCGGGATACGCTGCTTGCAACCCAATTGCCTAAGAGCGCCGGTTATGGATATCAGCCATACCAAACAGACGGCCCAACCTGGGAAAATGACAAAGTTGGCTTCCGCCATTATTTTGATGGCCGCAATGCGAAAGACCTGTTTGGGAAAAAGGTATCATATATGTCGCCGGACAGTGTAGGCATCAATGCCGAAGGCGCTGTAGAAGACAATTACCATGTAATGGCAGACTGGGGGCGCGATGTGATGGCCGTTGGCAATTCAGCGGGCATTGGAGGTCTTGAACTGATGATTGGCGATAGCATTTACCGCCTCGGCGTTTTGCCCAACGATACAATAAATAATGTCGAAAGCACCGTTCTTGATGTTGTTACCGAAGGTCCTGTGCGCTCTATACTTCACCTGACTTATAACAACTGGCATCCGGACGGCACCAACCGCACCTATCATTTAGAAGAGCAGCCTGCCATCTGGCCGGGCATGTATGCCTACCGCAATACAGCTACAATCTCAGGTTTGCAAGGTGATGAAATGCTGCTCATAGGGATCAACAACCTGGATCCAACCGACCCCATAAAAGAGATTCCGGTAGATGACAAATGGATAGTGCTGCTGACACACGACCGGGAGACCTACAACAAAGAATGGATACTGGGGCTGGCGCTGATACTGCCAAAAGAGCTTTACCAGGGTTACTTGGAAGCGCCCAAACAAGGAAGGCTTTCGCAGGCCTATTTTGCTAAAATGAAAGCAAAGAACAATCAACCTGTGAACTACTTCGCTGTTGGTGGCTGGGAATTAAGCCATGAGACATTTAAGGACCCTGCCTCTTTCCGGAATTATGTATTGGATTTAACGCGCCAACTGGCCGCTGATGTGGATGTGCAGGTAAAATAATAAATCATTTTTCTACACTGAGAACGGGACAGCACAGGATAGTATGTTGTGCGTAGCTGCCTATATTGACACCTACTCCTCGTTCTATCTCAACTATAAGAGTCAGACAAATTACCTGTAGAAGATGGGTACCTTATAATTATAATCCCTGCTCATGAAAACTACAGGAAAACAGCCGGCTCAAACAGACTCTCATAACATTGCTCAATGCCTATGCCTTGTAGCCAGGCCGGCTCTGGTAGCTGTAGCTTTGTCATTTTGTATTAGCCCGTATGCCGGAGCACAAACAGCCCCACAAGGCACCGATTCCACAACGCCGCTACACCTGCTGCAGCCTGATTATCCAACACCTTATGGTAAAACCACGGTAGACGATATTACAAAAGTACTGCAACGGGTATATACCTACTTAGAGGCTACTACTCCTCCTGAATTAGTAGATAAGCAAACAGGACAGGAAATAAAGAATTATAAAAATCCCGGCGACAACGCCATTCTGAAGCCCGGCGATTACAGGCTTATCAGTTACGAGTGGGGTGTAACCTATGCTGGTATGTTGTCGGCAGGAGAGGCGACCGGCGATTCGCGCTTTACAGAATATACAGCCCGCAGACTCAAATTTATTGCCAGTCTGGCCCCCTACTACTGGGCACGAATGAAAGTTAAAGCGCTGGCCGAATCGCCGCTCCGCTCCGTGCTGGAGCCGCACGCCCTCGATGATGCCGGCGCTATGTGCGCTGCCATGATCAAAGCCGAGCGTGCCGGCGTTAAAGCAAATCTAGAACCACTCATCAACAACTACATCGACTATATCAGCAATAAACAACTGCGCTTATCCGGCGGCACCCTCGCCCGTAATCGTCCGCTGCCAAATACGCTTTGGCTCGATGACCTTTTCATGAGCGTACCGGCACTGGCCCAGATGGGAAAGCTGACAGGTGAGCGCCGCTACTATGATGACGCCGTGAAACAGGTGCTGCAATTTTCGGAGCGCATGTTCAATAAGGAAAAAGGCCTTTACATGCACGGCTGGGTGCAGGGCATGGAGCCGCACCCACAGTTTCACTGGGCCCGCGCCAATGGTTGGGCCGTGATGACGATGGTAGAATTGCTGGATGTGCTGCCGAAAGATCATCCGGGTTATAACAAAGTGATGACGCAGTTGCAGGCGCATGTGAAGGGATTGGCCGCTTACCAATCTGGCGAAGGCTTCTGGCACCAGCTGGTTGATCGGAACGATACCTATCTTGAAACATCCGCCACGGCTATTTATACTTACGCCATTACCCGTGCCATAAACCGGGGCTGGCTGGACAAGCAAGCTTATGGCCCAATGGCGCTGCTGGCCTGGAATGCAGTGGCCACAAAAGTAAACGACAAAGGCCAGGTAGAAGGGACCTGCGTGGGAACAGGAATGGGCTTTGATCCTGCCTTTTACTTCTACCGCCCGGTGAATGTGTACGCCGCCCATAGCTATGGCCCGGTGCTGCTGGCAGGTGCCGAAATGATTAACCTGCTGAAAGGAAACAAGTATAAAATTAACGACAGCTCTGTTCAGTTTCCGTCACGTTAGGACTTCTGCTTATGCCACTCTTCAGGCCTTTCTCCTATACCTGACTCTTAGCTCTGCCGTTGGTTTTTAGTATGAAGGTGGCAAGCATGGCACAGGGGAAACGCAGCTATAAATTTTTCGGTTTCCTTCTGAATACCTGCGGAACAATGTGCAGCCCTTCAGCCCGGTACACCCAAACCCTCTCGGAAACTGGCTGCTGCCATGAGAATTACAGTGTAACGCCCAGAGCAGCACCAACATTTTGAAATTTAAGAATGCAACATCAATCTAAAGCGTGATGAGAAAACCAGCCGCTTATACTATACTTCTTACAGGAGTTTTATTTCTCCTGAGTCATGTATCAGCTATAGCTCAACGGCAAATGGAGTACCTTGACCGTGGCGTGGTAGCCGTGCATACAGGAGGAAATTCTGTGTATGTAGGCTGGCGTATGCTCGGAACAGAACCGGACGGAATAGCCTTCAACCTGTACCGGAAAACGGGCAATAAAAAGCCTGTAAAGCTCAATCATAAGCCTGTCATCGGGAGCACAAACTTTGTAGATGCCAAAGCGGATCTAAGCCAGCCCACAATCTATTTTGTAAAGCCTGTGCTGCAGGGAAAAGAGCAGCGCGCTTCTAAACCGGCGCAAGTATGGGAACAGAATTATCTTTCTATCCCCCTGCAGACACCTGAAGGTTACACCCCAAACGACGCCTCAGTGGGTGATCTGGATGGTGATGGTGCCTATGAAATTATTGTGCATATGACCGGGCAAAGCCGTGATACACCTTCCAATGGCTTTACGGATGCACCTATTTTTCATGCCTATAAAATGGACGGAACATTACTCTGGCAAATTAACTTGGGCAAAAACATCCGCGAGGGAGCCCATTACACCCAATTTGTTGTCATCGATATGGACGGTGATGGCATAGCAGAGTTTGCCTGCAAAACCGCTGACGGTACTATAGACGGCAAAGGCATGGTAATTGGCGATACTCTAAAAGACTGGCGCAACGGCAACGGCAAAATTCTGGAGGGGCCGGAATACTTTACTGTATTTAATGGGGAAACGGGCGAAGCGATGGCCACAGCACCTTACATCCCTGCCAGAGGCGATCTGTGCGGCTGGGGTGGCGTGGGAGGCAATGGCGGCAACGACTGCAGCGGCAACCGGGTGGATCGCTTTCTGGCCGGTGCCGCCTACCTGGATGGCAAATTGCCCAGCGTGCTGATGTGCCGTGGATATTATGGCCGTACCGTCGTTGCTGCATGGGACTGGCGCGACAACAAGCTTACCTCCCGCTGGGTGTTCGACTCTAAAAACGGGGAAAATCTTTACTCGGGTATGGGCAACCATAGCCTCAGCATCAGCGATGTGGATAATGATGGCAAAGATGAGGTTGTGTATGGCGCTATGGTGGTGGATGATGATGGCACAGGGCTCTTCTCCACCGGCCTTCGCCACGGCGATGCTTTACATGTCAGTCACTTTGACCCGTCGAGCCCGGATATGCTGGCGTTTGGCATACACGAAAATGAAACCAATACAACGGGGTATGGAGTTGCTCTTTACGATGCCCGTACAGGCAAGGTGCTTTGGGGTGCCGAAGAAGGAAAGGATATTGGCCGTGGCATGGCCGCCGACATTAACCCTCATAGTCCCGGGGCAGAAATGTGGTGGAACGGGAGCGATGGTCTCTATAATGTGAAAGGCGAGCGCATCAGCAAGGGTCCTTCCTCCACCAACTTTGGCATCTGGTGGGATGGCGACCTGTTGCGGGAGCTCCTCGACAAAAACCACATCAATAAATGGGATTATACGAACGAAACAGAAGTCCGCTTGTTTACAGCAGAAGACTGCACCTCCAACAACGGCACAAAAGCTACACCTGCTTTAAGCGCGGATCTTTTCGGCGACTGGCGTGAGGAGGTCGTCTTCCGGACGAAAGACAATAAGAACCTGCGCATCTATACTACTACCATCCCTACCAAACACCGCGTTTATACTTTAATGCATAACCCGCAATATAGGCTGAGTATTGCCTGGCAGAATGTAGGCTATAACCAGCCACCACATACCAGCTTCTTCTTTGGTGAAGGTATGCAGCAACCCCCACGGCCAAACATCACGCTTGTTCAAAATCATCAGAATGATAAAGTAAAGGTTAATCAGTAGTAACTCTTTTAAAGATAAATTCTATGGCAACATCAAATTCGCCAGCAAAAGGCAGCAACCAGCCTTTGCTCTCTAAATTCAGAAAGAAGCATGCAATGAGCCTTTTGTGCCTTTTCCTGCTTTCCTGCCTGGCTGTTAGCAGCTTTACCAGCTACCACAAACCAGACAAAGCCACGCTATACATTATCGGGGACTCAACTGTGAAGAACGGGAGTGGCACAGGCGAGGGCGGCCTGTGGGGATGGGGCGACTTTATCTCGGCTTATTTCGATTCAACAAAACTTAACGTGGAAAACCATGCCATTGGAGGCCGCAGCAGCCGTACCTTCCTCACCGAAGGACGCTGGGACAAAGTACTGGATAAGCTACAACCGGGAGATTTCGTGCTGATGCAGTTTGGCCATAACGACGGTGGCCCCATGGCCACCGGCAGAGCCAGAGCCTCCATAAAAGGAAATGGCGATGAAACGCAGGAAGTAACCTTAGAGGCAACAGGCAAAAAAGAGGTTGTGCATTCTTACGGCTGGTACATGCGCAAGTATGTGCGGGAAGCCAGGGCAAAGGGCGCCATTCCGATTGTGCTTTCCCCGGTTCCAAGAAACATCTGGAAGGATAGCAAAGTAGTTCGTGCCGCCGAAGACTATGGCAAATGGGCTGCCGAAGCTGCCAAAGCAGAAGGCGGTTATTTCATCGACCTGAATGAAATTGTAGCCCAGCATTACGAAAAGCAGAAACCGGAAGAAGTAAAAGCAAACTACTTTCCCGGAGACCACACGCATACGAACCTGGCTGGCGCCGAGCTCAATGCTGCCGCCGTGATAGAAGGTCTGCTGGCAAACAAAGAGATTCCGTTAAACGATTACCTGGTTTCTGATGCCCGGAAAAAAGTATCCGCCTTTTAATCAGCTGGCGAAGCTTCTGTTTAAACGGCGACAGGCTGCTTATACCAGCGTCTTGCATTTTGCCTACGGGTGGTGAAAGAAAATACTGAAGAGAAGACAGAAGGTTAAAGCTACTCCTGCGGTGAAAAACCCTTTCTACCAGCAGGTAGATTTTACGTTACCTGATTAAAGTACAGCAGCAATGCCCGCACACTAAAGGACTAACATTGCTGCTGTATACTTTTATTTCATCTTGAGAATTTCTGTACCGGCAAGCAGGAAGCAGCCAAGGCCATAATCTTCGAAATCCGGTTGGCTGTTGTACGTTACCGGCTGCCCGTCTTTGGGTTCTTTACCCGTGCCTTGCAGGTAACCCAAAAAACCATCCGGATGCAAGGCGTCTGTTACCATGCCATTCCAGGCTTTTACAACGACAGGCTTATACTTCCCGGCATCCAGCAAGCCATTGTTTACACCCCAGGCCATACTATAAGTAAATAAAGCCGTTCCGGATGTTTCTTTGCCTCCGAAGTGGCCTGGGTCGTGTAAGCTAACATTCCAGAAACCGTCTTCCCGCTGAAGCGGCGCCAGCGCCTCCATCATCTCCAGATACGTTTTCTCGTACTCCTCGCGGTGAGGCGCATCTTTGGGCATAATATCCAGCACCCTTGCCAGTGCTGCCGCTACCCAGCCATTGCCCCTGGACCAGTAACTGTCTTCACCATTTGGTTCTGTATACGGGGGCACGAAATCAGCATCCCGCCACCACAAGCCATCCTCAGGATTGTATAAACCACCGCCTATCTCAGTTTTGGAAGCATGAAAGAGATCATACATCTTTTCATAATAGGCATTGTCGTTGTATAGGACGCCAAGCTTTGCATACACAGGCATCGCCATTTGCAAGGCATCTATCCAATCCCAATCATCGGCCTTCTCGCTGTTCACCATGTTATCAATGGAGGCTTTTATCGCCTGTATCCGCTCCGGCTTTTGCTCCATATTATACAAGTCGATGTACGTCTGGCCGGCAGCCTGATTGTCGGCATTCCGGGTTTCTACACCATCGCGAAGTCCCCAGTTGTGCTTTTCGCCCCATTCCACTGCATAATCATAGTACCGCTGCTGCGGATCGGCCTCATACAGCGCCATCAGGCCTTCGTAGTAAACGGCGCGGGTCCAGATGTTGCTGGGCCGGGTTTTGTTGGTGGTGATCGCTTTGCCCGGATCAGGCCACTTCTGCATAAAGTAGTTGTTGGCCAGGGTCAGGGTTTTCAGGATTTCCTCCTTCTCCGGCAAACGGCCCTTAACCTTAGATGCCGCACAGGAAACTCCGACGCAGGCCACGAGTCCAATCAAAAACACATTCCGAAGTAAAATTGCTCTATGTATCATTTTATACTTGTTGTTTAGTATGATATGCTTCTATAGGTGTTATACATGCATTTTAGTGATACCTGTTTTTACTTCTTCCCATACGTCCCGGGCGGCCAGGTATCGGCCTGAAAGGGTGATGCCGGCAGCCCGGCTTTGTTAAACAGGTTTGGCTCCGGTATCCACGTACGCCCGCGGGCCAGCGGCAACGGCATTGACATTGGCTTCTCTTCCTGCATACTGGTGCAAAACAGCGGCATCGACTGCTCAATAATAGCTTCTGTCTGAAAGCCGATGATTTGTGCAAACTGCCTACCGGGTACGTCCTTATTCGCGCCTGCATCTCGCGCAAAAGATGCGGTTTCATAACTAACGTTTAGCTGCGAAATCTCCGGCAATATCTGACACGCGCTGTCAAATAACCTGAAGGCAAAGGGAGCGCTATGATTTGATACAAAAATCCTATAAACCCTTCTATAGAATAAATTATTGTTTAAAAATTTTAAGGAAGATAGGGAATAACAGGACACAACAGGATAGGTCTGCTCATTTCATCTTATACATTAGCATATATCAAACAAATATTTGCCATCGCTATCAAAAAAACACCTTGTTAGCACCTAATAGGAAAAGAATAAGAGTGGTATGAATAAACCGCTAAAGGTAATAGATCACGTCGGTTTTGATTCTGATTAAATAAAATTAAAACATAAACTTAAGAGCAATGAAGGACTATTTACTTAAAAAGATGCGGTATTTGTTTATACTCCATCTCTGCTTTTTCTCTATTGCCAGCGCCTTGGCGCAAGGCATCACAGTGCAGGGCAAGGTTACGGATGCCAAAGGCACTGCCCTCCCTGGTGTGACAGTGGTTTTGAAAGGGACGTCCATCGCGGCGCCGACCGATGCCGAGGGTACCTACAGCATTAACGTGCCCGATGGCAATGGAACGCTTGTCTTCTCCTATATAGGTTTCGAAAATAAGGAAGTGCCTATAAACAACCGGACTACTGTAAACGTGCAGTTGGGCGCCAACACAGAAGCCCTGCAGGAAGTAGTGGTAGTGGGATACGGTAGCCAGCTGAAAGAGGAAGTGACCGGATCTGTTCAGACCATCAGCACCAAGGACATTAAAGACATACCGGTTTCGCAGGTAACACAAAAGTTACAGGGGAAGTTAGCTGGCGTTCAAATCAACCAGGCAACGGGTAAGCCCGGTCAGGGAATGTCCGTCAGGATTCGCGGGCAGCTATCGGTAACAGGCGGAAGTGACCCTTTGTATGTGGTGGACGGGTTCCCGATAACAGGCGGTATAGGTGCCATCAACCCGAATGAGATACAGGACATCACCATTCTGAAAGATGCGGCTTCCACCTCGCTCTATGGCTCCAGAGCGGCCAATGGAGTTGTATTGATTACCACTAAACAAGGGACGCCAGGCCAGACAAACGTCAGTTTCAGCGCCTATCGCGGCATACAGAAAGTACCTGAGCGCGGCAGAATTGATATGATGGAAGCTGTAGAGTTCGCCCAGTTCAAGAAGGAGTACTATGAGGATGCAGGGCAGCCTGTACCAGAGATCTTCCAGGATCCGTCAATATATGAGGGCAAAAACAACGACTGGTATGGTGCACTGCTCAGAACAGCCCCTATCCAGAGCTATGATTTATCCATCACCTCCAACAAAGACAAGCTGAACACCGCATTGGTTCTTGGCATCTTCGACCAGGAAGGGGTAGTGATAAACAATGAATACAAAAGATACTCGGCACGCCTGAATTCAGATTATAAAGTATCTGATAAAATAAGGATTGGGTTAAATATCGCACCTTCTTACGTGTTCGACAATACCCCGAGAACAGACGGAGACAGAGGAACAGGCATTCTCTTCAATGCGCTGCACACCTGGCCCATCATGCCTATTTACGATGACAATGGCGAGCTGACGTATTACAACAATTTCCCACCGGAAACAGGGAATATTTATGCCTATCCGAACTGGGTAAGATCAGCGCAGGAGCTGGTGAATGAAACCGAAACAATCAGCCTGCTTTCAAATGCTTATATCCAGTATGAGCCCATCGAGGGCTTGGTTCTAAAGTCCACTTTTAATGTGGAGACAGACAACTCCGAGTTCTTCTTTTTCAATCCCTCAACAGCCACCAGCAGTATCAACACGCCTATACCAACCACAGCGGTTTCCATCCGGGACAATTACAAATCCCTTACCTGGCTGAACGAAAATCTGGCCACTTATACCAAGAGCTTCGGCGATCACAATTTTGAGTTGTTGGGCGGCTTCACCAACCAGCGTTTCCGTTATGACAGAACCCGTATTCAGGCAGATACCTATGCCGACGACCGGCTGCCCACTGTGCAGGCAGGGCTTAACATCAACCGGGGCGGTACCTACAGCGGCGTGGAAGAGTGGAGCCTGACCTCCCTCCTGTCAAGGCTCACCTACAACTACAAAGGCAAGTATCTGTTCAGCGCTGCTGTCCGCAGCGACGGTTCTTCCCGCTTTGGGGAGGAAAACCGCTGGGGTGTTTTCCCCTCTGCTTCGGTAGGCTGGATTATGTCGGATGAGGATTTCCTGCAGGATATCCCGCAGCTGTCCTTTGCAAAAGTCAGGGCCAGCTATGGTGTGACAGGAAACAACAACATAGGTAATTATACCCAATACGCCTTGGTTAACAACACTGTAAATGCGGCCTTCGGCAGCACCGTTGCCCCTGGTGCAGTAGTAACCTCGCTGGCTAACAACAATCTGGGCTGGGAAACCACCAAGCAATTTGATGTTGGTTTGGACCTGGGCTTGTTCAACGACAGGATACAGTTTATATATGATTTCTATAAAAAGACAACTACCAATCTGCTTTATAGTGTGCAGGTTCCGCAGGAGTCTGGGTTCAGTAACTTTAACGACAACATTGGCGAGATTGATTTCTGGGGCCATGAGTTTGCCCTTACAACCAGAAACATGGTAGGGAAATTTAACTGGACAACCAATGCCAACATTTCATTCAACCGGAACAAGGTAGTGGCCCTGGCCGAAGGAATTGACAGGGTATATGGCACCTTCCATATAACCCAGGTGGGGCAGCCTTTCGGCCAATTTTATGGTCTTGTAAAAGAAGGATTCTATATGAATGAAGAAGACCTTAATAATTCTCCGCAGGTTCCGGGCCGTTCAACGGTGGGTAGTATAAAGTTTAAGGACATAAACGGTGATGGTATTATCACCTACGGCGGCGATAACGACGACCGGACTATCATCGGAAGCCCTTTCCCTGATTTCATTTATGGAATTACTAATAACTTCCAGTACGGCAAATTTGATCTCAGTATTGTAGGTTCCGGCTCGTATGACAACCAGCTCCTGGTTCGCCACCTGTACAGCACAGCCAACCTCGACGGTGTTTTCAATATGGTGGAGGGTGTTAAGTACCGTTTCAGATCAGAAGAAAACCCGGGCGCAGGAATGTTCGGTACAACCGTAGGCGGAGGTAACGTGACTGGTATTGAAAGAGACTGGATGAGCAGCCACTTTATAGAAGACGCCTCTTATTTCACTATCAAAAACATTACCCTGGGGTATACATTTGATGAAATCACCAAGTTCATCAAATCAGCCCGACTTTACGCCTCTATTCAGCAGGCCTATATCTTCACCAATTATGAGGGCGGCCCTAACCCCGAGACAAGTGGTAACGGGGCAGGAAACGGCGATGGTGGAAACCTAAGCCAGGGGATAGACCTTTCGAACTATCCGGTGCCACGCACCTATACCCTTGGCGTAAATGTGAATTTTTAAGTGACAAAATGTAGCTGAATTATATTTTAACATCTTTATTACAGAAGATAATGAAAAAAGGAATTATATTAACCTGCCTATTCGTCGCTATGCTGACGGGCTGCAAGGATGATTTTCTGGAGATTGTGCCGGAGACATCGCTGAGCTCGGCGACCTTTTTCACAAAGCCGGCCGATTTCCAGCAGGCAATTAATGCCGCGTATGTTCCGCTGCGAAGCATTGTAAACGATCATGCCTGGCTTTTAGGCGAGATGCATTCCGATAATACCTACTATGCTCGTAACCCTAATTTCGGGGCTACTGAGCAGCAGGAAGACATCGCTGACTTTGCTATTCCTACTGCCAATGGCGTAACGTCCAACACGCATGTACGCGACCAATACCGTCTGGACTACCAGATTATAGCGCGCACTAATCAGATTCTGGCGTCTATAGACGAGGTGGAGTTTAGTGATGAAGCATTAAAAAATAATATCATGGGGCAGGCCCTGTTCCTAAGAGCCTATGCTTATTTTGAACTGGTGCGTTACTTCGGAAGCGTTCCCCTGCACTTAATCCCTGTACCTAACCGCCAGGAAGCAGCCTTGCCATTGGCGTCTGAAGAAGAAATTTATGCCCAGATTATAGATGATGCCAGCAGGGCCATCGATTTGTTGCCGCCCAAATCAGTGCAGGAGCCTGGAAGGGCAACATCGGGAGCGGCAAGGACATTGCTGGCCAATGTGTATATGGTGCAGAAAAAGTGGGCAGAGGCCGAAACGCTTCTTCAGGAAGTTGTTAGCAGCGGTGAATACGCCTTGGTACCTGAATACGCCGACGCCTTCTCTAACTCAACGGGCAACAAGAACAACATAGAGTCAGTTTTTGAGGTGCAGTTCCTGGAAGGCTCAGCAGGCCTTAGTGGAAACTTTCTATACAGTTTTTTGCCACGCCCGATGACTGCAGAAGAATTGGTAACTATCACCGGCACCTCCAATCCGCAGCCGCTTAGTGAAGAGGGGAATAACACGCCTACCCCTGATCTTATTGCCGCCTATGAAGAAGGGGACGAAAGAGAAGATGCTTCTATTGGCTATATTACATTGAGTGGAAGTTCCTGGAAGGATGGCGTGTATCCATATATTAAAAAGTATGCCAAAACCCATGCCCTGCATGGCAACCATGGTATGAACTGGCCTGTATACCGTTACTCCGAAGTTTTGCTGTTCCTGGCGGAAGCGTTGGCCCAGCAAGGCAAAGATGCTGAAGCTATCACATACCTGAACATGGTGCGCAACCGCGCCGGCCTGCCCGACTATTCGGGAGGTGACCTGCTGGAGGCGATATACCACGAAAGAAGAGTAGAACTGGCTTTCGAGAACAAGCGCTGGTTCGATTTAGTAAGAACAGGCAGAGCAATGGATGTGATTACAGCATACGGAGAAAGAATCAAAGCAAATCCCCAGGATTATTATTATCCCGAAGGGTTTGGGCCTCGCAGCCATGCCTTCTCCAACATAAGCTTGTATTATGCGCTTCCGGCAGATGAGGCTGCTTTAAGCCCTTATTTCTAATCTTACGGGAAGTGTGCAAGCCGCTGAAAGGCTACCCGGCACACTAACGGAAAGAGCAATAGCTCTGTCCGTTAGTGTGTTATTGGTCTGAGATGACTATATTTATACATGACATTCTGAAATAGCAAAAAACGATTTGGATCACGCAACCTGGAAAGACAAAATCTGCAACCCTGCCCAGTTGGGAGGTATAGAAACCGCCGTGCTCGACAATGGACCCGGACGCGGTACCCGCATTGCCTGGATAAACACCGGCATAGGCCTGCGCTACAAGGTGGTGCTCGACCGTGCGATGGACATTGCAGACGCTTTTTACAACCAGCACAGCCTGGCCTGGCTAAGCCATTTGGGCGTTACCCCTCCCCAGCCGTTCTCGGACAAAGGAACAGATTGGATCCGGACATTCGGGGGCGGCCTGCTGACCACCTGCGGCCTGACGCATGTGGGAGGCCCCGAGGCAGATGCCTACGGAGAGCGCGGCCTGCACGGGCAAATCAGCAACACACCCGCCGAAATCGAATCGATTATGCAGCCTGACCCCCTGGCCGGCAAAATGGAGATGCGCATCACCGGGAAAATCAGGCAAACCCAGCTATTCGGGCCTAACCTGGAACTCAGGCGGACCATATCCGGAAAGCTCGGGCAGGCAACCATCCGCATTCAGGATGAAGTGGTGAACCGCAGCAACACACCGGTACCCCATATGCTTTTGTATCATTTCAATTTCGGCTGGCCGCTGGTAGACGAGGGCACTGACATCGTGTGGCAGGGGAAATGGACATCGCGGGAAGGCGAGCCGAATAACAGGATTTTCCGCGAAGGGAATAACTTCCGGAAGGGTTCCGCTCCCTTAGACGAGCACAGCGGCGGTGGCGAAGAAGCAGCGTTCATCGATGCGGCGGCTGACAGCTCGGGGCAGTGTACGTGCGGGCTGTACAATTCGCAGCTTAACCTGGCCGTTGCCCTGCGTTTTCAGAAGGCACAACTGCCCTGGCTTACCAACTGGCAGCACTGGGGGAAGGGCGAGTATATAACAGGCCTTGAGCCCGGCACGAACCCGCCTATCGGACAGGCAAAGGCAAGGGCCCAGAACAACCTGATACACCTGGAGCCGGGGGAGAGCAGGACATATGATTTGGAGATAGAAGTGCTGACCGATGAAGCAAGAATAAATGATTTTTTGAATAATAAATAAGCTAAAGTAATCGGATACAATGGAAACAGTAGAAAAAGTGAGTTTAGCTGAAAAGGCATTAGAGCAGGGAAAGGGCATCTTGCGTTTGGCCCCCACCTGGGTACCGCGTTCGTTTTGTGTGCCGGGGCGAAGAATAAAATTACACCCGGATGATTATTACGTGCTGGGAGGAGAGCGTGGTGGCATTGACGAGCGCTGGTTTTCTTCCACCACGCCAGCAAAAAATGGCCCTTTAACGGGAGAAAATGAGGGCCTGAGTGCCATAGTTGTCAAAGATGGGGATAAAGAAGAGCAGATCTTGCTGAAGGACGCGGTTGATGAACTGAAGGGCAAACTGATTGGCGACCGCCTGTGGAATGAGCACGGCGGCTGGCCAATGTACTCCAAGTTCTTCGACAACATGGGCCCGCTGCCGCACCACGTGCACCACAACGACGAGAAAGCCGCCCTAATCGGCCAGATGGGAAAGCCCGAGGCTTATTACTTCCCGCCGCAGCTGAATAACCACGGCGGCGATTTCCCCTACACCTTTTTCGGCATTACGCCGGGAACACCAAAAGAGAAAATTAAGGAGTGCCTGGAGAACTTCACCAAAGGCGACAACAAGATAACGAATTACTCACAGGCCTACCGCCTGGAGCCGGGCACCGGCTGGGACGTGCCGCCGGGGCTGCTGCATGCGCCTGGAAGCATGTGTACCTACGAGCCTCAGAAGGCCTCCGACGTTTTCGCGATGTACCAGTCGCTGGTGAACGAAGCCATCATCCCGGAAGAGCTGTTGTGGAACGGCACCCCGGAGGACAGAAAAGGCGATTACAACGAGCTGCTGGAGGTGCTCGACTGGGATCTGAACGTTGACCCCAATATGATGGAAAACCGCTTTATGGCTCCCAAGCCCGTAAAGGCTGTGGAAGAAATGGAGGCCGAAGGCTATATAGAGAACTGGGTGTGCTACAAATCGGATGCTTTCAGCGCGAAGGAGCTTACCGTGTTTCCGGGGGCAACGGTCACCATCAAAGACAGCGCCGCCTACGGCATGATCATGATGCAGGGCCACGGCAAAATGGGCGAATGGGATGTCGAGACACCGGCTCTGATTCGCTACGGACAGCTGACCAACGATGAGTTCTTCGTGAGCGAGAAGGCCGCCATGGAGGGAGTTAAGATCGTCAATATGTCGGCTACCGACCCGATTGTGATGCTGAAGCACTTCGGCCCCGGAAACCCTGATCTGGCGCTGTAGGCAAGAGTCGCATTGTCAGTAAGACCGCTGGCTATATATAGATTGGGCCTTCCAAGCTGTGAAACCTATTGAGGGAGCATATATAGAACGGACTTTCCGGCTGCGGCTGATCAGCTAAAGCGCTATATAAAACTTATAACCTGTTGTTTAATCCTGATTTAAAAATTGGCTTATGAACAAGAACAATTATCCGAAACTGCACAATGCCACCTGGCCTGGTATTGTGGGGAAAGGCCCTGATTCGGAGCCGCCCATTCCTTTTGACACCATGCTGAAGATGACCGCCGCTGCGGAAGTGGACGGGGTGAAGTTCGACGGTGTAGACATCGGTCTGCTCGATCCTCATGTCGATATTGACAGCGGGGAGGATGGCATCAAAAGGCTGGCAGATAAAATGTCTTCCTATAACCTGGAGATTGGCTCGCTTGTGGCGCCTATATGGGGCGGCCCCGCTATGGGCAGCAAAGAAGATCGGGTCCAGTTTGTGGAGCAGGTGCGGAAGGCCTGCGAGTTCGGGAGCAGGCTGCGCGAAATGGGTATTCGTCCCAACGGCGTTATCCGCATCGACTCCGCCAGCACCCCGGAAGACTGGGCAAAGGACCCTGTGAACAACACGAAGCTGATCGCCCAGACTTTCCGGGAGGCCTGCGACGTTGCCGCCGACTACGGTGAGAAGCTGGCTGCAGAGGGCGAAATCTGCTGGGGAGGCATGCACAGCTGGAGAACGATGGTCGATACCCTGGAGGCAGTGGACCGACCCAACATCGGTTTTCAGGCCGACATGTCCCATACCCTGCTGTACCTGTTGGGCTATAACAGACCGGAAGACCGCATCCTGCCCCAGGATTTCGACTGGAATGACCGGGAAACACTAAAGCAAGGGCTGATAACGGTAACCAACGCCCTCCGCCCCTGGACAATTGATTTCCATGTTGCCCAGAACGATGGCACCGTTCACGGAACAGGTTCTCATGATAAAACCGGGCGGCACTGCCAGGCGCTTGATCCAAATGGAAAACTGGACATTGCCCACGATGCCGGCTACTGGCTGCGCGATGAGAACGGGGAGCTTACAAAGGCGTTCAGGCATATATGCTGGGACGGCTGCATGTTCTCGAACGAAGTGATGACGCAGCAGCAGACCTGGAACGATATCCTGGCCACCATGATAAAGGTGCGCCAGATGCATGGCTGGTACGAGCCGGAGAAAAAGCTGGCTGTTGATACTGCTCGATAATTTATTGAAAGATGGATATGGGAAAAACGAAAGAACTAAGAATCGGTTTGATTGGAACCGGCCTGATGGGGCGCATCCATAGCAATGGCTACAAGCGCGCAAACGACTTCTTTCCTGAATTGAAGTATAGGCCGGTACTGAAGGTGGCCTGTGCGCGGAATGAAGAGAAAGTGCGGGCATTTGCCGAACAGTGGGGCTATGAGTCAGTAGAGACAGACTGGAGAGCCGTTATTGCGCGGGATGATGTGGATGCGGTGGATATTTGCACGCCGAACGACATGCATGCGGAGATTGCCATAGCCGCCGCTGCGGCGGGCAAAATGATTCTCTGCGAGAAGCCCCTCGCCCGCACGCTGGCTGAAGGACAGAACATGGTGGCTGCTGTTGAAAAGGCCGGGGTTAACAATACCGTCTGGTACAACTATCGTCGCGTTCCGGCCGTAGCATTAGCCAAACAAATCATTGCCTCAGGAAAACTGGGGCGGATCTTTCATTACCGGGCCAACTTTCTGCAGGATTGGACCATCAATGCCAATGTGCCGCAGGGCGGTGCGGCAACATGGCGGTTAGACGCCGCCGCCGCCGGATCCGGCGTTACAGGCGATCTGCTCGCCCACTGCATTGACACGGCCATGTGGCTGAATGGGGGTATAAAAGATGTGTCTGCTGTAACCGAAACCTTTATCAAGGAGCGCGTGCATCAGGACACGGGACAGGTGCAGAAGGTGGGCATCGACGATGCCTGCATTTTTCACTGCCATTTCGATAACGGATCATTGGGCCTCTTTGAGGCTACCCGCTATGCGCGTGGCCACAAGGCCCTATATACTTTAGAGATCAACGGGGAGCATGCTTCCATCCGCTGGGACCTGCACGACATGAACCGCCTCGAGTTCTTCGATCATGCGGACGAGTCCGTTGTGCGCGGCTGGCGCTCCATCCATGTTTCCGACAGCGATCAACCCTATATGGACAGGTGGTGGATACCCGGAACAAGCATTGGCTACGAGCATACTTTCCTGCACCAGGTAGCTGAATTCCTGAAGAGCGTGGAAACAGGCGAACCCTGCTCCCCGACCTTTAAGGAGGCGCTCGAAACGCAGAAGGTCTGTGAGGCAGTCCTTGACTCAGCCGCTTCAGGAAGTTGGAAGAATACAGATGTGAAGTGGGATGAAAAGCAGGGAGCCGGAAAGGTGCCAGTGGCAGGAGAAGTGTAGACTAAATCATGCAATCATTGAGCTGTTGAAGTATGAAATACCCGAAGAGGGCCGGTCATATTTCAACAGCTTTTCTTTTTCAATGATTTTTATTTCGGCTGTGGTATAGAATGTATGATTGTATAAGATGAGGGAGACTTATAGCTTTAGCAGGAACCACATCTTTGTTTCATATGATTTAGAAGCTCCTCGCCTTCACCTTTTACATCTTGTTCTTATAATTGATGACCCATCATACATTGTGTACCACCACCCAATTTTATTAGCTGAATCGGAACAAAGTAATTTCAGGTCTTTCCATGAGGCGCATTGAGTGTTTCCGGTGACGAGCTTTAGCGAGGCAGCCCGAGGTACGAGGGTAGGAAAGGAAAGCAGCGCCGAATGGGAAAACGAGTCCTCGCGGATTTGGAGCGCACATAAGCAACTATAAATCCAGCTGGGATTTAAACGCAGGATAAACAGAAGCTATCCGGAGAAGCAACTTTAACCATGATAATTATCGAGTTCACGGTAGCTTACAAAATGAAAAGCTCCTGCCTTAAGCAGCATCTGCTGAATCTCCCTTCAATCAGGATCTTTTCAGTATAAGTATGAGCTTGGGCTAAGCTTATTTCGCACGCCTGCCTAATTGTAACTAAATAGTCTATGCACTTATGGTGCATAGACTATTTAGTTACTCAGAATTCAATCTTTTAGCGGATGCCTGTACAGCATACAAGAAGAGTGGTGGGCCCTGCTATGCAGGCCCCACCACTTTAAATATTTATATTGAGTACTGTAAGCCCTTTAATGTGTCACCGGCTGTGGTATTTTCTCGGTGTTCTTAGGATTTTTCTGCCAGAAGAACAGGATAGTGAACAGCACAATCAGGATGACCGGGAAAGCAATCATTTTCTCCAGCGTGTCCTGGCCTGCGGCCAGTTCCAAGGCGTTTCCAGTAAGGCCCTTGGTCATGCTTTCTGCTCTGGCATCGTCAATCCAGTCTCCGATGATGGGCTGGAAAATAGAGGAAGAAAACATACCTACTGCGCCGATAATGGACATACCCAGGGCACTGCTCAAAGGCACGCGCTGTGCCACAGCACCCACCATCACCGGCCAGAAATAGCCGTATCCGAGGGCAAAAATAATAGCTGCCACATAAGCGGTCGCTCCGGTTACAGTGCTAAACATATAAATGCCTATTGCTGCAAGAATCGACCCTCCAAGCAAAACACCCGTCTGACCCAGCGCCGCGACAACAGGACCTGCAAAGAACCTGATTACAGCCACCAACCCGGCGGTCAGTGCCAGGATCAACATCGGATCGGCTCCGCTGCTACCCAGGATGATGCTCACCCACTGGCCAGGGCCAAACTCTGTAATAGCAGTAAGAGCCATACAGATAATCAGGAAGATATACAACGGACTTACCATCGCCTTGAAGTTGGCTCCAAGAGAAGTAACTCCCTCCACCTGGGGCTTTGGAAAGGTTTTTCCAAAAAATAAGAAAGCATAGATGATGGCCGGCACCACGATAACCCACATCTGTGCTTGCCAGGAAAAACCTAAGCTGGTCATAAGAGCGGAGATAAGAGACCCAACAAATATTCCCCCCGGAAACCACATATGGAACCTGTTCAGCATTTTGTTCATCTTCACGCCGGAGTACATGTCTGCAATCATGGGGTTACAGGCAGCCTCCGTACACCCGTTGGCAATACCAATCAAAAGCGTGGAAACAAGCAGGGTGGCATATCCTCCCGCATATATGGTTAACAGTATTCCCAAAGCGTGGCATACGAAGGCCACAGTCATAATAATTTTAGGCCCCACCGTGTGATAGACCAATCCTCCGATGACCATGGCAATGGGGAAGCCCAAAAACCACATGGAGTTGATGAACCCCAGTTGTTCGGCCGACAGACCAAATTCTGCACCTAATTGGGGGAGAATTCCCGCTCTGATGGAAAAGGTGAAGCCCGTTGTGATGAGTGCAAAGCAGCTCCCCAGGAACAAGGCGCTTCTGTTAACGTTTTCGTTCATTGTGTTTAGTTTATTTTAAATGCGGATGTAAAAAGATGAATTAAGATAAAAACAATATATGACTTTATTTTTAATCGCTATCTAATAACTGACCTGGAGATGTTAACTGAGTTAAGTAACAGGCAGTTAAATTATACCCGCCAATAGGTCTTGTCTGTGCATCAAACAGGTGCCGTATGTACGGCTAAACTCAACCTTACATTTTGCAGTATGGGCGATCCTATACTTTTCTGATGGTAATATAACAAATAAGGCATAAAACACATAAACTTTTGCCTACATTATATCAGCTCTATATAGGGATCAATTAGCCATCAGCCAATTCCTGACCAAGGGGTTGAAATCTTCTATATTTTCCCAATGAAAAGCATGCCCGGATTTTTCATATAGGTGCAACTTTGCGTTGGGGATAGCCCCAACCACTTCTTCTGCCATCCAGGGCGGAGTAAAAATATCTTCCCGTCCGCCAATCACCAAGGTGGGGATCCTGATTTCGCCAAGTTCGCGAAGCACACTGTGCGTCATGCACGCGGCTGCCTGCCCTTCCAGCGCATGCAGCGGCTGCGGTTGGGGATCAGTGGCGGCCTGCAGGCGCGCCTCTTCCAGTTCGGCAAATAGTAACGGGTTGTCCCAGGAAGATTTGGAGTAAATCAGCATCTGGATGTATAAGCTGAACTCTTCGGGCCGGAGCCGGGCTTTGCAGTGCATCATGTGCTGAAATACGGCGCCGGCTTTATTATCGCAACGGGCCCAAGTGCACATCAGCACCAATGATTTCACCTTCCCCGGGTGCCGTATCGCCAGCTGCTGGGCAATGGTGCTGCCCATGGAGCAGCCAACCACCCGTGCTTTTAGAATTTGAAGTGCATCCAGTAAACCTGCATAATCATCAGCCATCTGTGCTGTAGTATAAGGTCCGGCAGGCTTGTCTGACAGGCCCACTCCCCGGTTATCAGCGATAATACACCTGAAGTCCTTCTCCCAGTACGCCGCATGCTTCTCCCAGACAGACCCGGGGGCCGTGATGCCCATTATCAGCAAGAGCGGATCTCCGGACCCGCGCTCCTCATAGTACAGGTTTATTCCATTAGTATATATATAGGGCATCGGCTTCAATTACTTTATTCGTGGTACCAGTTCTTTTTTAATCCAGCGGCCATCGTGCAGCGTTACGGCATCCGGGTCCTGCAGGGCTTCCTTTCCTTCGTCTTCGCACACAATCCAACCATTGTAGCCCCTGTCTTTCAGCCACTGGGTTATCGAAAGCAAATCGATCTTGCCCTTTCCCATCAGCGCAAACTCCGGTTCTCCGTCCCAATCCTTGTAATGCACGTGGTTTATCAGGGAAGCGTATTCCTCCATCTTCGCGAGCGGGTTCATGCCGCCGTTTATGATATGGCCGACATCGGGTGTCCAGCCGGTGGCGGCGCTGTCCAATGCTTCCAGTATCACGCTGTAATCTTCCTCGGTGCGGGTGATGGAGGTATGGGGAGAGTTTGGGTGGAAGCTGCACGGCACTCCTTTCTCCATTGCCCTTCTCGATACGCTGTTCACGATATTCACCAGGTTGCGGCGGCGGGCGTTTAAATCATGCCGGCCGCTCGGTTTCTGCACCGTGCAGAGGATAGCGCCCGGAAAGCGCTGCAGCAAACGTATAGCCTGGTCTGCTTCCTCACGCTCCTTTTCCGATTCTTCCGTTCCGTTCCAGTCCATCGCCAGGGAAAGAGCTGCCAGTTCTATCCCCTGCTCTTTCAGCTTTGCCTCCAGCCGGTCCGCATCCTGTAAATCCCCCATCCAGGAGTAGATAGGCTGAATGCCGGTAAACCCAGCTTCGGCAATCACTTCAACCATGTGCCCTAACTGGTTATGATAGGTTTGCCCATCGTTGTTCATGAACCAGGTATATACTTCGGAGCCAAAACGAAAAGGAAGTTGCTGTGCCATATGTGGATGTTATATTTTTACTATAGAAAGAATTAATGCGTATGGTTTGCGGTCGCGGGTGTGGCAAGCCCATACTTGCCGCACATTTGCCGGATAAGCTTCAGGCCGTTTTCCGCTATATCCCAGGGGTCAGAGTATTCGCGCCATACCCCTATGGAATTGGCAAAGTCTGGATCATTGCGTGAGAAGGCCTCGATGGTGAGCCAGCCGGAGTAGCCAACGCCAGCTAAGGCTGAAAATACCTCATCAAAGTCTATATGCCCGTCGCCGGGGGTGCCGCGGTCGTTCTCGCTGATGTGGACGTGCGCCAGCACAGGCGCTATGGTTTGAATGGCGGCGGCAGTCTTCTTTTCCTCAACGTTGGCGTGGTGCGTATCAAACATGGCCCGCACGTTCGGGTGGGCCGCTTCTTTTACCAGCCTTGTCAGCTGGCCCATGGTATTGCACAGATAGCACTCAAACCGGTTCAGCGCCTCCAGGGCCAGCACAACGTTTGCCTGCGCGGCATACTCACCGGCAGCGTGCAGCACTTCGGCACCCCAGGCGTACTCCCGGTCCTCCGGTGCGTGGTGGGCAAATACCGCATGGGCCGAGTGGAAAGGGCCGCATAGTATGCTGGACTGCATGTCGTGCGCGCGGTCTATCGCCCATTTAATACGATCCAGCGCTTTGGCCCTTACTGCCGCTACCTCACTGATGGGGTTTTCGTCTTTGCCTACCACAAAAACGCTGGTTGCCTCCAGGCCAATATCGCGCACATGGTCGCCAAATCGCTTGTAGGCCGTTGCATCCGGTGAGCCAATAAAACATTCGACCCCGTCATAGCCCATTGTTTTTAACCTCTCCGTAATCGGCATCAGTTCATCCGAAACGACAGCCGTCCATGCCAATACGTTAAACCCGATTTTATTCATCGCTTTATCAGTTCTTATTTATAATCTGAAGGAGTTAGCCCCTTTTTATAATCATCGACCCCGAACATGGTAGGATGGTATTCCCCCACAATGTCCACATTGCTTTTTTCAGGAATCTGCTCTTCCATATGCATGGCCCAGTAACAGGCATTCACCAGCAGCCTTCGCAAGTCTTCGCTTTTCAGATCTATTGCTGCTCCCATAGTGGTGCCGAACACTCTGCCTGTATTTCCGCTTTCGCTGGTATACTGCTTAATCCAGGCTACAGGCATCACAGATTTTCTCCAGTTCAGTTCTGCATCCGGCGTCATTCCACTCGTAGGCAGGCCCCACACCAGCACCTCAGGATCACCTTCAAGCTCCCGGGTTGTATACACGTCAGTAGCACACCAGATATCGTTCACTCCGTTAAGAACAGCGTTTTTCTGCTCCATAACGCCATTGATTAAACCTCTTGTACCCTCATGCCCGTGGTCGCCATGATGGCTAATCCAGGTTTCTCCCAGAATCTGCCTCCCAAATCCGCCTTCCCATCCCTTCACTTTGCTGCTGAAATCATACTTTGCGTATGGGCTACCCGTGTTTTTCTGATACCTGAATGCATGTGTAGCGGTACGCATGCCTATTACCGGTTTACCAGCCTTTATATAGTCATCAATGTATTTCATTTGTTCGTCGGGCAACTCCCTGAAGCGGGTGAAAATCACCATCAGGTCTGCTGTCCGCAGCTGCTCCAAGCCAGGAATGTTGGTCAGATTATTAGGATTAATCTCACCCGTGCGGGGATCAATGGCAAACAGGACGGTAGTTTTGAAACCATGGTGCTCGGCTAAAATTTTAGCGAGCATCGGCAATGCCTCTTCAGAACGATATTCTTCATCCCCACTCACAAAAACGATGTGCTTCCCATTTCCCGGCCCTTTACCAGGTTTATAGGTAATCCACTGCTGGCTTTGTTGCTGCGCGCACGCAAACGGAGCGCCCAAAATACAGCTAAGGACAAAAAAGCAAAAGTATTTTACCATGCTATACATGCGAGTTCTTATATTCTTACTTATTTCCATTAAAAAAACAGATAAAGTTTAAACATTATTAAATATAACATCACAGAAGCTACGCACAAGGTTTATACTATCAAATCCCCTTTTGCATAATCCTTATAATCATTATTTTGCTTCTTTCTCAGGCGGGTATTGCCTGAGTAGTTCTTCAGGTGTATAGAACCCTGTTTTGTCTTTAGTGGCCGCCCGTACTTTTTTCACCTCATCCGGAGAAACAGCAGGTGCTTTATTTCCAAAGGAATTCCGCACGTAGGTTAGTACGGCTGCTACTTCCTCGTCATTAAGCATCCCTTCAAAAGAAGTCATAGGCACCTGTCCGGGATATCTTTTGCCAAGCACTTCAATAGGGCCATACAGTCCCTTTAGCACAATCTTAATCAGGCGGTCTTTGTTGCCTAGCACATACTTGGTACCGGTAAGTGGGGGAAAGCCAGACGCGGGAAGGCCTTTGCCATCAGGCTGATGACAGGTTTGACAGAATCCTTCCCGCGAAAATATTGCTTTCCCCTTTTTAAAGAGGGCAAGCTCCTTTCCTTTAAGATCGGTTTCCGCAACCTCCTCTTTTTCCTGCTTCACATCATGTCCATTAAGGTGCGCCAGTGCTGTTTCATAAGCAGGCTTCATCCATGCATCGAGCGGCTTCTTACCGGCTTCCAGCACAATAGGCAGGCCTTTCTCCTTGTCCAGCCAGGAGGCCGCTACTATCGCCTCCAGACGCACGCGGCCATGCTCGTCTCTGGCTGCCTCCATCAACAGGTCTGCCTGATCTGCTACCTGATGGCCCGTATGCCGCAGCACTTGCACGCCAGCAGCCCGGGCGTGATAATCTTTTGAATTCAGCACCTGCCGAAGCAGCGATTCGTCCACCTGGTCAAGTCCCCAGCTTACCCACAGCGCTTCAAGCACATTGTGCTCGTAGTTGGGATCATTCTTATCCAAATTGGCAACCCAGGTTGTAAGATGAGAAAGCACCTCAGATGCCTTACGTTCCCGGAGCTCCCGCCGGGTGCGGTAGCGCGTTCTGTATTCCGGAAGCTTCAGGTTATTCAAAAGCTCATCTATACTTGCCCCTGCCACCCTGGCTGGTTTAACCAGTGGCCGCGACGGATAAGTGATGCGATAGATCCGGCCGTGCACGTGATCCCGGAGTGGGTCTCGGGCATTGTGTTGCATGTGACCGATCAGCACGTTATGCCAATCAATAACATAAAGGGAGCCATCAGGCGCGAACTCCATATCTACCGGACGGAAATTCTTGTCGTCTGACCACAAAAGGTCTTGCCGGAATCTACTCTTGAAGCCAGTACCATCATCTGTTAACGTGTGCTGTTTGATGCCTAAAAAGCCTATTGTATTGCCTAAAAGCATGTCGCCCTGCACCTCATCCGGGAAATGGCGGCTGGAAACAAACTCTAAACCAGAAGTAGGACGAACCATCTGATCCTCCTGGATTAAGTTAAATGATTTGTCAGTAACTTCGCCATATCTTGACTTAACCGTTCCAGGCATCATCCAATGAGCCATCGGGCCGGAGGTTTCTATAAAAAAGTTCTGTCCCCATTCATCAAATGCGATGCCCCACGGATTTGGGATTTCAAGCTGGGCGATGCGCTGCAGTTTGCGCCGCTGCGGATTGTACCGGTAGAAGCCCCCGTTGGTTGCATGAACAGGCCCATAAGAAGTTTCTACATTGGTACGCAGGAAAGTACCCTCGCCCATAAATATGGCACCCGACGGATCTGCACAATACGCACTGTGTGCATGGTGCGTGTCATGATCATCAAACCCGCTCAAAACGATCTGCTTTTTATCCGCCTTGTCGTCACCGTCAGTGTCGGTATAGAGCATCAGGTTGGTACCCTGCGAAACATAAACGCCCTCCGGTGCAAACTCAAAACCAATAGGGAGGTGCAAACCCTCCGCAAAAATTGTCTGTTTGTCAGCTTTTCCGTCACCATTCGTATCTTCAAATATGATGAGTTTATCGTCAGGTTTCTTATCACCAGGCTTCCAGTGTGGGTAAGTTGGCATACAAGACACCCAGAGACGCCCTTTATTATCGAAAGATAATTGATCCGGATTCTCTAAATCAGGAAATTCCTGTTCAGAAGCGAACAGTTCGATCTTATAACCTTTCGGAACGTGAAGTTTGTCTAAGGCATCTTGTCCATACAGGTATTCCAGGGTGCCGTTTTTCTCACTTGGCTCATAATTGGTTTTTACTGGCGGCAGCTTGCTGGTTTTTGCATCGGCCGCGGCTATATCCATCTTCTCTCCTTTCGCCGCACGCCAGATAGCCTCGTCTCTAATCGCCGTCATTTCACGAATTTTAGCAATTTCGGCAGGATAGTTGTCTGGCCCGTAGGGATTGTAGCGGCGGCCGTAAGCATGAACGCCATTGGGGATCTTAAAATCCTTAAGCCACATCCAGTTCTTCTCCAGCACAGCAGCATTTACCAAACCACGATGTTCATCGGCCTTGGCGTCGGCCTCCCCGAAAGTCTTGTCGGCGAGTAGTACGGAGAACTTTCTATAGCCTTCATCATTCAACTGAGAGCCATCAATCGTCAGTTGCCCATCACTATCGTCATACCATTCTTTTGTTGGTGTATAGGCATCTATAAAATGGACATTGTTTTCGGCTGCTATTTCTTTCATCGCCTCCGTATACAGGGCAAGGTTTTCATTTACCTGTTTGCCATCCGGAAGGTCATATGTTCCGAAAGAATTATTGGAGACCGTTGGGTCATACTTTCCGGAAAGATTCTCGAAAGCAATTGGAGATACAATCGCGAGCTGAACAGTTGAATCCCCATTGTAGTTCTGACTTAGGGTATGCTTGATAAAAGCGTTAAGCTCGGCTTTATAGTTTTCGAGCCCTTGTTTTCCCCGAAACGATTCGTCATACCCAAAGAATGCTATAATAATATCTGGCTTGAGCTTAGCAAGCCACTGGTCTTCCGTCGGGAAATGACCTTCGCTATCTGAATTTAAAAAAGCTTCCTTGCCCGAAATTTTAGAGAGGTCGCTGTTGGCATAGAACTTTTCAGCGCCAGGAAATGCCCATCTTGTATTGCGGGCCGCATGAGGCCTGAACCCGGGCGTATTTCCCGGATCACACATGTTGCGAATATATAACAAACTATCAGGGTAGCGCAGTTGCAACTCCGTTTCAAAATGTCCAAAGTTAGTCATCCTGGAGCCAAGATTATTCCCTATCAAAACAATGTGAGAGCCTTTTTTAATCTTTAGTGCGCCTTCTTCTGAATGCGTACACCGGAATGCACCTAATGCAATGAGTGCTATGCCAAAGATTATGAACGCCCCTTTTATGCTATTCCTCATACTTAATTCCATCTAAATATCTATTTTGGAAATACTGAATGTAAAAGGTTAAATGAAGCAAGTCATCCTGTACTGTCCTGCTTTTAATAAAATGTTGATTGTGGCTTACAAATGTATAATGTTTGGTTTTGTTGCTCCGCAGCTTTAAACTGATAAGCGATCTGGGCATAAGAAGTATTCCCCTCTTTTATAAAAACTGTATGCTTGCCATTACTTATTTTGCAGCAAAGCAGGTTCTTAGCTGAAGCTTAGAAACAGACGCATCATCTTTAGCAAGATAATACTTATATTTTTAGATACTTATCTCATTATACATTTGTAGACCACAACGACAACTAATAGCCCGGATTTTGAGTAAGCTTCTCGTTATTCCTGATTTCTGCCGTTGGAATCGGGAACAGCAACTCTCTCTCTGTCAATGTAGGCCCATAGGAGAACTGGTGCCCTACAAAGTCCTCAAACTCACCGGTGGTCACGTTGTACGCTTTCCGGAGCCGGGCCATATCGAACCAGGTTTTGTTTTCATAGCTCAGCTCATGAAATTTTTCTCTCCAGATTGCTTCTCTGAACTCCTGCTGACTTAATCCCTCCAGTTCGGGAAGTTCGGCTCTTCTCCTGATTGCATTTATGGCTTCGTATGCCTGCGGGGTCGGGCCAGATATTTCGTTCATTGCCTCCGCATATACAAGCAATACCTCTGCATAGCGCATTAATGTCCAGTTAAGGCCGCTGCTCGTTGTCTGAAGGTGGGCTATCGGATCAAAAAGCTTGTAAATGTAATAGCCTCCCAGATCAACGGTATCAGTTCTGTCGCTACTCAGGGAATACTCTGTGTAATAAAACTCTTTTTCTCTCGTCCGCTTATCCCCAGGCTCATAAGACTTCACAAAATCTGTATTGGCATAGATGGCCCCGGTCTCGTCAGAGTACTGCGAGATGCCCTTGTTGTAGGGGATGATCGACGTCTGCCAGTTAGAGGGCATGATGAATGGTTCGAACTGCACCATGAAGATGTTCTCTCCCAGGTTCTCCTTCGCCTCACTGTGCAGATCATCGTACGACTCGAACAGGCCGTACTCGCCGGACGCGATCACCTCCCCCGCTTTGTCTGCAGCTTTCTGGTAATACTCGTTGCCTTTCTGCAAAGGATATCCCGCCATGGTAAGATACACGCTGGACAACAGCGATTTTACCGCGCCTAAAGTAACCCTTCCGGTCTCATCTGTAAAAGGGAGACCGGAGGCTTCTGCCGTAGTCAGATCCTCGACAATTACGTTGTATATCTCCTCCTGTGAGGCTTCTTCCGGGTAAAGCTCCGGAGAAGTCAGGTCCACAGGCTCCGTAATTAAAGGAACCTCTCCGAAAATTCTCACTAAGTTATAATAGTAATAAGCTCGGAGGAATCTTGCCTCACCCAGCAGTTGCTGCTTTCGGCTCTCATCCATAGTGATCCCCGGGATTTTAGCAATGGCGAGGTTCGCGTTCGCTATGCCGCGGTAGCTGCTGGTCCAGTATGCAGCGCCATAGTCGTTGTCAGAGCTGTTGGTCAGGTTGCGGACATTGATGCTATTCTGTGCCTGCCCCAGGTCGGTGTTGGCAAGCCCGGTGGCAAACTCCAGCATCATCCAGGGGGCCCCGTTAAATCCGCCACCAGTGGTTGATCTCAAACTCTCATAGATGGAGTTCACAACGCTTTCAGCGTCTTCAGGCTTTGTGAAATAATTTTCCAGAGTAAAATTTGAACGATCAGGCTCTACAAGGAAATCGTCACAACTTGATCCGCAAAGCATTAGTGCTCCCCAGATTAATGAATGGCTGATGGTTTTCTTTATCTTGATTTTCATAACAGTTGTTTTTAAAACTTGATGAATTAAAAGCCAATATTCAGGCCTATCATAAATACCCTTGGCTTTGGATAGTCATACAATGCTACTCCCTGGTCGAATGGTGCACCAGAGGTAGAAACCTCAGGATCATACCCTTCATACTTTGTGATCAGGAAGAAATTCTGCATGGAAGTATATAATCTTAACCTATTAAGGTGTAGCCTTTCTGTGATCCCTGGAGAGAAGTTATAACCGAGCAGGAGGTTTCTGCCTCTGATAAAATCGCCATCCTGTACCCTGTGGCTGTCATCGAACGTGTCGTATCCGGCAGGTATCGGCCTCCATTGTGCAATGGATGTATTCTGATTTTCCGGAGTCCAGGCATTCAATACAGTTGCTAAACTATTTGCTATTCCTTGCCTGTCTTCAGCAGAGTGCTGGCTGGCAAAAGAGACGTCATTACCGTACATAAACTGCAGGTCTAAAGACAGATCAAAGTTTTTATAGTTGAAGGTGTTTATAAGGGATCCAAATCCATCCGGAATTCCTTTCCCGATAATAACCCGGTCCCGGTCGTTGATCTGCCCGTCATTGTTTACATCCTGGTACTTCACATCGCCCGGTAGTCTTAAATATCTGGATGCTTCATCTGCTTCATCAGTTCCCCAAGTTCCTAATCGGACATAGCCGAAGAACGACCCCACTGGTTCTCCCTCGCGTATTACACCACGTCCGGAAAAGATATCAGCGCCTCCCGTTAATGCTATGACTTTGTTTTTATTAATAGAAATGTTAAAGTCGGTGCTCCATGTAAAATCATTTGAGGTGATATTCACAGTGTTCAGTGCAAATTCAACCCCACGGTTCTCCATGCTGCCGACATTTCTGGTAACTGTTGTATAACCGCTGCTTGAGGGTACGGGCGCACTTAACAGCATGTCGGTGGTTAATTTGCGATAAACATCCAGCTCTATGGACACCCTCCCTCTAAATAGCCCTAACTCAAGGCCGGCGTCTACCTGATGTGTTTTTTCCCATCGCAAATCTGGATTGGCTAATCTGCTTATACCTACACCGATTGTTCTTGCTCCATCAAAAATGACCGAGTAATTCCCAAGCCCCGCAAGAGCCTGATAGGCTGTAATTTCAGAGTTGCCCGTTACACCATAGCTGGTGCGCAATTTCAGGTTAGAAATAGCCGGGATATTTTTGATGAAGTCCTCTTCCGAAACTCTCCATGCTACGGCTGCAGACGGGAAGAAGGCATACCTGTTCTCCGATCCAAACTTAGAAGAGCCGTCCGCCCTTCCTGTGAGCGTAAACAGATATTTCTCTTTCAGATTATAATTTATCCTGCCAAAGTAAGAGTTCAGTCCATATGCGCTGGTTCCCGAACTTGGGGCTACAGGATTAGCTCCAGCACCTAAATTATTAAATTTAAAATAATCATCCTGAAAGTTCTGGGATCTTGCCATTACATTAAAGGCGTCTACATGTTGCCATGACAAGCCTAATAAACCTGTGAATGAATGATCCTCAGAGATTTTCTTATTATAGGTAAGATAATTTTCGAACTGCCAGGAATTATGCCGCTGGTTCTGTACATACGCATCTCCCCCTTGGTTACGGGAGATATAGTTCAGGGTACGGCCACCGTAGTAGTCAATCTCTTGATTTATAATGTTAGTACCAAGGGTTGTCCTTAGCTCTAAGCCCTCAGCCAAATTAATATTAGAATACAGGTTACCAAGCATGGTTTGCGTCTTCAATCGGTAAATGCGATCAGTTACAACATTTATAGGATTGCCACCCCCTTCCATACCCGGATAATCTTCATTACCGCCCCAGGTTCCATCCGGATATTTTACCGGAATTATGGGCAGTGCTTCCAGCACTTGCCTCATGGCTGTTATACCACCTTCCCCTAACAAGTCTATCTGCCTTTCATTTTGATCATTATAACTTAATGTGCCGCCCACTCTTAACCAATCCTTAACCTGGCTGTCTAAAACGAAACGGCCCGAAAACCGCTTCAGCGACGATTCCTTGATCAAACCTTCTTCATCCCTATAACCCAGGTAAGCTCCATAACTACCATTAGTATTTCCACCGGTAAAAGATAATTGATGGCTTTGAGTAAAAGCGTTTTGAGTTGCTTCCTCCTGCCAGTCTGTATCGTACAACGGATTGCCATTCTCATCGAAAAGCAAGGGGTTAGTTCTTTTTGTTTTGGGGTCTACATACTTACCAGCAGCCCAACCCTCCGGATCATACTTTTCAGCATTTTCATAGGCTACATCTTCTACATGTAAAAATTCCTCAGAATTTAATAAGTCAAGTTTCCGAGCAAGTGTCCCTACGCTGAAGTAAGTATCATAATTAACTTTCCCTCCATCCTGACTTCCACGTTTGGTAGTCACCAGGATAACCCCATTAGCGCCCCTTGCTCCATAAATGGCCGTTGCAGAAGCATCTTTAAGTACTTCAATCGAAGCTATATCATTAGGATTTAAATAATCAATAGGTGTGCTTCCATTAGCTAAACCTACAACATTTAAAATAACCCCATCAATTACATAAAGCGGGTTATTTGAAACGCTTACCGATGTATTTCCCCTGATCCTGATATTTGCTCTTCCTCCCGGGCGGCCTGAGTTTACAGACACGTTGGCCCCAGGTACTCTGCCCGCTAAAGCCTGGGTAAGAGAAGCCGCAGGGCGCTTCTGGAGTTCTTCGGATTTTACGGATGTAACCGCACCTGTCAAGTCAGATTTCTTTTGTGTACCATATCCTACCACGACTATTTCCTCTAAAGCTTTAGTATCAGTAGCCAAAGCTATATTAACTGAGCTTCTGTTATTAATAGGTACATCCTGTGTTTTAAAGCCTACATAAGAAACGACCAGTGTTCCATTGCCATCTGGCACACTCAGAGAGAAGTTACCTGTTGCGTCTGTGGCCGTACCGTTCTGGGTACCTTTTAGCAGTACTGTTACGCCGGGTAGACCCACTCCTTCCTCATCCGTCACTTTTCCTGTAATCGAAGTACCCTGGGCCTGTGCTCCCTCCATCGAAAGAAAGAAAAGACAAAGTATAAATCCATACCTCATCTTAGTAAGTAGATAGTTCTTCATTATTTTTTGGTTTAAGTTTTTAATGGGGTGAATTAAAGCTGGTATAATTTTTAAGCTAAGTGCGCTATTTTAATAGCGCCTTTGGCTTCTTATATCTTAAGGATTGCTTTCCATTCAAGTGTACCTAACACCCGTTTTATATATGCTAAATTTATAAACTTAAACAAAGTAGACTATCCTGTACTATCCTGGTTACTAGCTATTTATTTAATAATGGCACACAATGTATGATGGGTCATTAATCACAAGAACAAGATGTAAAAGACGAAAGCGAGGAGTCTCTAAATCATATGAAATAAAGCTGTGGTTCCTGTTAAAGCTATTAAGTCTCCCTCATCTTATACCTTCATTCATTCTATACCATAGCCCACAATCCGTAGGCGGAAGATTTCAAGGAACTGAAGTCTTCTAAAAGAAAGGCTTATGTGATTTTTAGCTTAATGTTGGCAATTCATCTGACTACATGCATTCTGACCGGTTTCGATAAGAAGTACATATGGATTTTCACTCCGGTCCTGTTAATTACTATTGGTGCCATCTTGATCGAACACATAAAAATACTGATAGCCAAGACTAAAGAGCCTGAATGAGTGCCTAACTCAATCTATTACTCCGATTTGTAGCTAATAAGTATGCACCTTGTATGAGCGCAGGCATCCAAAATAAGGCCGTGCTTCAGATTTGAAGATATTGTGCTTGGCCTCTCCTCCATGCAGAGAAAGAAACAGCCTGTTTTGAAAATGCGGTATAATCCTTTTGAGAGTTCGCGCAGTTAAGTGTCGTTAGGCTGTTTAGCAGAAGCGCCCCATGTACCTGCTGTTGCCTTTATTTGTTTCTGCCAGTTCCACCGCCTCCTTGATCCGAACGAAAAAAAGACCTCCAGAGCAGATGCCCTGGAGGTCAAATAAACAACCTAGTATGAAAATGTATGCTAATTCAGTTGCTGATCTTTCTATAAGATGTTACTTCGCTTCGCTGTTAGCCTTAGCGGATGCTGTGTATACTTTATGATCTTTATTTCCGGCAGAGATAAGGTAAGCCATTAAATCTTTCAGTTCCTCCGGATTCAGGCTATTAATTAAGTGTGGCAGCATTACAGAAACCTTGGAAATTTTAGTTTTTGTGACTTCATTCTTAGGGATTTTCCGAATGGTTTGTGGTGCAAAGGGATTCTGAGAAATATAATAGGTGTTATCGTCCTCATTAGTGAGCCTTCCTACTACTGAACTGCCATCCTGAAGGTAAAATACAGTTGCCGCATACTGATCAGATATAACGCTATCCGGGTAGATAATCGCTTCCAGAATATCTTTAGGCGTGAACCGGCTTCCTAACTGTGTCAAATCAGGACCGATGGTACCTCCTTCACTTCCCATAGTATGGCAGGATTTGCAGAGGACTGCTGCAAAGATTGCTTTTCCCTGTTCCAGGTTCCGGTTCGTTAAACTATCATCTACAAAGGGCAAGGCTTCTTCAACTGTCCAGTCTCTTCCGGGTCCTTTTGGTTTATAAGCCGAGGTAACTATTTCTAATCCGCCGCCGCTCAGCAGAGAGTCTCCTGAAATGGTATTATAATGGGCATACTGGCTCTTGGGAACATGGCTTAAAGCCATCTGCCGGGCTTTGTCAATAAAACCAACATAGCTTCGGCCTCCCTTATATTTAAAGGCGTTGTACATCCACTTGAAATATTTTTCGCGGAGTTCCGTAGTCCATCCGGTTTCGGCCTCGCTCAATGCTGTGGCTAAATAGGTCTGCTGGGCAGGAGGAACGTCCGCCAGCATGCCGGCGATGTCCATCCCATACTGCGGATTCCGAAGAATGAGGTCAGATGACGCCGTAGCAGTTTCTGTCTTCTCATCTTTTGCTTTTTCAAGTAGTGCAAGAGTCTTGGGCACTACCTGGGGAGCCTCCAAAGCAACAAGTATCTTGCTGAGAGAACGGTTCAGTTCATTTTTTTCGGCGGGATAATGTCCGTCTAAATAGGCTATTACTCTTTTTTTCAGGGCAGGTTCCGGGGTACCATTTCTGAAGAGAACCAGTTCAAAAGCGCGAAGCAGGTTTAGCTTTTCCTGCTCCGGCAGTTGGGCGTAATCTGTCTTCATAAGTGACTCCAGCATATCATCGCTCAGTGCCTTGTTGCCGTGTCGTGCCAGCGCAATGATGGCCTCCGTCCTCTTCTCAGGATCCTGCTCCTGTAGCGCCCTGTCCTGCCACTCATTTACGGGCTGGTGTTCCACGGCAATGCGTGCGGCATATTGCACAAAGCGATCTTTATGATCCAGGTAAGGCCAGGCGAAATCAACGGCGCCTGCTTTTGGCTCTCCATGATATTTTTCTAGCTGCTCCCTGATTTTGTGCTCCTTTGTTATTACAGGCGCATTTTTGCTGGCTACCTGTTGCGGGTCTATGTCTTCATAGTCATTATAGTATACCCGGTACAGGTCTGACTCCAGTCTGCGGCCTCCTGTGAGAAAGTAAATGGCTCCGTCAGGGCCTATAACACCATCGGTTAAAGGCAAAGGCGAACCGGACAGGAATTCCTCGGCAGTTGCGCTATAGGAAGAGCCTTCTGGTTTAAGATGAATGGCATAAATAATTCCAAAACTCCAGTCAAAGCCAAACAGCGCATCACGGTATTTCTCCGGGAACCTGGCTTTTTCCCCGTACATCAGGTTGGTAGGAGATCCCTGGCCGATGTTGAGGACAGGCGGCAGGTTGTCGGGGTATAAGGGAGACCATTTGCCGTTACCTGTTCGCCACCCGTATTCGCTGCCGCTCGTTACGTGGCAGATGCGCGTAGGCCTGTACCAGGGCATCCCGAAATCCCATTCCATATCCGAATCATACGTAAACAGATCTCCCGCCTCATTGAAAGCAATATCAAAAGGATTCCTGTAACCGGCGCTTATCAGTTCCCAGTGCTCACCCAAGGAATCTATCTTTGCAATCCAGCCGCCAGGCGCTTTGCGGTCGTTTGCATGCCCGCGCGGATCTTTTATCAACGGAAACAGGTTATCCCGCTGCCAGACCGGCGGAAGCCGGTATGCATCCATTTCGGGCAAATCTGTATGGTTGCCGGCGCATATATAAAGTGATTTTTTATCGGGCGCCAGAATTATACTATGTGGCCCATGCTCGCCTGGTTCGCCTGCCAGCGATTTAATCAATGTTATTTTATCAAACTGATCGTCGCCGTCTGTATCCTGCAGGCGGTAAAGACCGGTGCCTTTGTTAAACTCTTCATCACTGGTATGGTTCACCACCACATACAAACTGTTGAAGGCGTATAGCAAACCCTGGGCGTAACCCATTCCTATTTCGGAATTAACAGTATCTTCCGGGGAGACATCGCCTATTACCAGTTTTTCTACTTTAGGACTAACTGAATCAGCACCAATCGGAGATAGTTCCAGCCGGTACAAAGCGCCGTACTGGTCAGATGTTATCAATCTGCCTTTATCATCGAAGGTCATGGCCACCCAGGAACCCTGCTCATGTTCACCAGGGCTGTACAAGTGTTCTGCCTGAAAGCCGTCTGGCAACCTTAACTTATCTACTTTAGGGTTAACCGGTTTCGTAATTTCAGTTTCTGGTTCCTTTAATCTGCTGCAGGAGGTGCCAATCAGAATGGAAACGGACACTGCTAGCAGGCTTCTCATGGAGGGGAAGTTTCGATACATGATGATTCTAATTTATTTTTTATTTAAATATCCAACTGTGTTTAATAAGTATAAATTTAGTTGTTTACCGACATAAAGAATTATTCCTCCTAAGCTTATCAAGGGTTAGGCACATTCTCCATTCATGCTGAAGATAATTTACCAAGCTTATTATTCGCTCATTAATTTTTGAATTTACAAACTTCGGGAATATTATCTATCCTGTGGTATCCTGTTTATAGGCTGCTTTTATAAAATCTTAATGGCAGCACTCCTGCCACCCTATAGTTTTGAGCTGCTGTAGAGCAAAAGATTTAGCAGATGGAAGAGGTTGAATTTACTGGCCTCGTAAAAACGGATAATAGTTGAAATGCAACTTATACTCTATAAACAAAAACAGATTGTTCATCCAAAATTAAAATCAAGACACATATCAAAACGTTAAAGAACAATTGAATCTGCAGCCAGTAACCAGAAAACGACAACCACACCGATCAGATATTCACATGTAAAGGACTTTCCAAAATCCTCCACTCTCCTGCTGATACCTCTTGCTCAATTTATTATGCTGAGTTTCTCTATTATTTTTTTGTAAATCCGATGATTTTAAATGGAGTTGGTGATTTGGATTAAAGAAGACATTAAATATACATTTATACAAAGAACCCGGAATAAGACTTTGTGTAACCTTATCTGGTCAGGCCCTGCTTAACCAATGGAGCAAGTATGCTATAAAAGTAGTCGGACAGGATACAACAGGATGGACAGGCTTCTTTTGTTTTATATTTTAGCAATTATTCAAAATTCCGGTATGCCTCGAAAGCAAGGGTGAAACGCTCTTCAATTGTTGCGATTATTAAGTGATTTATTCAAAAACTTTTATTTAAAACTCAAATGCTAAATAAAACTCATCTAAAATTTGCTCAAACGGGAATAGTACTGTTGGCGTTAATGGTTGGCAGTTGCAATTCATCGAATAAAAGCAATCCTGAAGAAGATAGCTCTGCACAAGTAAAAGATATCTCTGATGAAGACAGTGATTTTGTGCAGATTTTCGATGGTAAAACGCTGGAAGGTTGGGAGGGAGATACCACCTACTGGAAAGTAGAAAACGGCAGTTTGGTCGGAGAAGTTACTCCTGCTACGCCGCCTCTGAAGCACAATACATTTATTATATGGAGAGGTGGGCAGCCGGCAGATTTTGAGTTAAAAGCAGATTTCCGCGTTACCGCAGATGGCAACACCGGCATTAATTACCGGAGTATAGAATTGGACAGCATCCCTTTCGCACTAAAAGGATACCAGGCTGATATAGATGGAAAGAACCGTTACACAGGGCAGAACTATGAAGAACGCGGGCGAACGACTTTGGCATACCGCGGGCAAAAAGTAACGATAAATACACAGGAGAACCCAACAGAATTACAGGATAACATTGAGAATAACGCATGGAAAGGCTCAACTGTAACAGCATCATTGGGAAGTTCAGACTCATTACAGACTTTAATTAAAAGCGAGGATTGGAATGAGATCTATTTAGTAGTAAAGGGCAATAGACTGCAGCATTATGTTAATGGCGTTTTAATGAGTGATGTTACAGATAACGATACCATAAACCGGAAACTTTCAGGGCTACTTGGGTTGCAGGTACATGTTGGCGGGCCAATGAAGGTCGAGTACCGCAATATCCGGCTAAAGCAACTATAGGAATAACCGCCCTGCATTTATTGTATCAAAAATACCCGGTTAAGATGGAAGATATAAGCTACTCTCCGACAGGCAGTGACTTCATGGTGATGCACCCGATACACTCTTAGCCTATACTTCAGCTGCTCTGATAAATCTGCAGATTCTGAAAGCATTAGCTCATACTACCAAAGTAAACTATAAAGCAGCGCATTGTCTTATACATCTTTTTAGTAGCTGAGGTGAAGGAGTTTTATGGCTTATTTATGCTGCCGGGGCAATCGGTTGCCACAATTCTGTTGACATCTTTTATAATAGTGAGTTTCGTATTGCATTAGCCGAAACTCAAACAAGCAAGTATAGTTATGAAAGTGGGCCTGTTTATACCTTGTTACATTGACCAGTTTTATCCGCAGGTTGCTGTAGCGACACTCCAATTGTTAGAGAAGTTTGGTTTAGACGTTGAGTATCCTATGCAACAAACCTGTTGTGGCCAGCCCATGGCCAACTCTGGCTTTGGAGCCGCTTCTGCAGGTTGTGATACCCTCTTTGTACAGAATTTCGCGGCTTATGATTATATAGTCGCTCCGTCAGGTAGTTGTGTGCTCCATATCAAAGAACACCTGCACGTTGATAAAGATCCGGAAGCGGTCAGCCACATACGGAACAGGATTTACGAGCTATGCGAGTTTCTGACGGATGTGGTGCAGGTAAAAGAGCTGGTGGCAAACTTCCCGCACAAGGTCGGATTTCATATTGGTTGCCACGGCCAGCGGGGGCTGCACCTGGCCCAGATGTCGGAACTGGTAGCTCCTGATTTCTCCAAGCCTGGCTACCTGCTCGGGTTGGTGCAAGGGATAGAGCTGATAGAATTGAGCAGAAAGGATGAGTGCTGCGGCTTTGGCGGTACTTTTTGCGTGTCGGAAGCAGCTGTATCGGCCAAGATGGGCCAGGACCGGGTACAGGACCATGTGGAGCACGGCGCAGAATACATTACCGGAACCGACACGTCGTGCCTCATGCACCTGGAAGGCATTCTCAGGCGACAAAAAAGACCGGTTAAAGTAGTGCACATTGCAGAAATATTAAACGGACAATATGAGTAAAGCACATAATTCAGTGCCCGATCATGCCGAAGCGGCTGCAAAATTTCTGCAGGATCAAGAACGTGCAAACTGGCATGACAAGGCGCTGTGGTTTAACCGGCAGAAACGGGATGTATCGGCTAACCTGATTCCTGACTGGGAACTGTTGCGCGAGACAGCATCTCAGATAAAAGACAATGTGCTGGCTAACTTGGATGAGTACTTGGTGCAATTCGAGCAAAACGCCTTGCAAAATGGGATACACGTGCATTGGGCCGCCGATGCCGCCGAGCATAACGAGATTGTGTTACAAATCATTCAGGAGCATGGTGTCGGCAAGTTGGTCAAGAGCAAATCGATGCTGACAGAGGAGTGCCATCTGAATGAGTTCCTGGCTACTCAGGGCATCGACATAATTGACACTGATTTAGGTGAACGCATTGTGCAACTGGCCAAAGAGCCGCCAAGCCACATTGTGCTGCCCAGTATACACAAGCGCAAAGAAGAAGTTGGGGAGCTTTTCCACCAGCACCTGGGCACAGAGAAAGGCGCGTCTGACCCGGCTTACCTTACAGAAGCGGCCCGCGTGCATTTGCGCGAAAAATTTTTAACAGCCGACATTGCTATCACAGGGGTAAACTTCGCTATAGCCGAAACGGGCGGCTTTGTGGTATGTACCAACGAGGGGAATGCTGATATGGGCGTGCATCTGGCCAAAGTGCATATTGCCTGTATGGGTATCGAAAAAATTATTCCGAAAGCCGAACACCTGGGCGTGTTCCTGCGCCTGCTGGCCCGGAGCGCTACCGGCCAGCCCATCACGACCTACTCCAGCCATTTTCACAGGCCGAGAGCGGGACAGGAAATGCACCTGGTGCTGGTAGACAATGGCCGCAGCGCGCATTTGGGCCGGAAAGACTTCTATAACTCCCTTAAGTGCATCCGCTGCGGCGCCTGCATCAACACCTGCCCCGTTTACCGTCGTAGCGGCGGGCATAGTTATCATTATGCCATCTCCGGACCCATTGGGGCTATTCTGGCTCCTAACCGGGACATGCGCGAATACGCTGATCTGCCTTTTGCATCTACCTTATGCGGTTCCTGTTCTAATGTATGCCCGGTAAAAATTGACATTCATAACCAGCTTTACCAATGGCGCCAGGTGCTGGCTGCAGAAGACTATGTGCCCAAAACCAAGAAGGACGGAATACAGGTAATGGCAAAAGTACTTTCCAGCCCTACTTTATACCGTGTAGCAGGCAAGTCGGGCCGGTTGATGATGCGCTTATTGCCAGGCCTTGCCAATAATAAAGCACTAAATCCATGGGCGCGGCAACGCGAAATGCCACAACCGCCCAAAGAAACTTTCAGAGACTGGTATAAAAAGAACAGACCTAAAGATGAGTAGCAGGGAAAAGATATTACAACAGGTAAAGGCCAACAAGCCACCCATGTCTCCATTGCCAACGCAAACCACATTTGCCTCTATTCCACCCGAAGAGCGATTGACAGCATTCATAAAAAGCAATGAAAACGCTGGCGGGATTGTTTGCTTAGTGCCTGATGTAGCAATTATAGGCAATTACCTCAAAGTCAATTTCACATCACCGGAACGTATACTGAACACGGTGCAGGGCGTAGGCTTTGGTTTGGAGGCAGATGCACCCATCACAGATGGCCGTGCCTTCGGCAATCTGGAAATAGCTGTCGTGGAATCCCTTCTGGGTGTAGCCGAAAACGGCGCCGCCTGGGTGACAGAGGATAATCTCCCCACAAGGGTGCTTCCGTTTATTTGCGAGCATCTGGCGCTGGTTATACATGCGGATAATATAGTAGGCACCATGCATGAGGCATATGCTGCGCTAAATGTAGCTGCCACAGGCTATGGCACCTTTATCGCCGGCCCCTCCCGGACTGCTGACATAGAGCAATCGCTGGTGATAGGCGCGCACGGGCCTAAAAGGATGCATGTTTTTATTGTGCAGCCATTCTAATCCGAACTCGGATATCGCATTTTTTCAGGTTGAATTATACCTGAAGAAGCAGGAAAGCCGCTGAGCTGTATGCTGGTCAGCGGCAACATCCCTTTGCTTAAAAGTATAAATATCTGCCGGAAGTATAGCTATACTTCCGGCAGATATTTATAGCTACATTTCAAGATTTTGACAGATGTTAAAATTTCGCCGGATACAGGACACTACCGGATGCTTTTCTTTTTCATTCTTCCTATTTTTCACAATCTATTTCTTTAACTACCTGATTCAGCCTGCTGTTGAGCAGAAGGTTTTAATCAGTTTGCCGCTTTGTTAGCGAATACAACTTTTAAATTTATACTTAGAGCATGAAGAAGAAGCTTACCCAGCAGTTAGACTCCATCGACGAGTATGAACGTGAACCAATTCCGCAGAGCAAACTTAAAGGGATAAAGAGCTTTGTGGGCATGTATGCCGGAGAGCACGTAGCTGGAACCGAATTTGTAATCGGCCCCTTGTTTGTTATTCATGGAGTAAGCGCATCAGATCTTTTCATGGGCCTTTTGGCAGGCAATCTGCTCGCTATCTTAAGCTGGGCACTGCTTTGTGCGCCCATAGCTGTTAAAGCGCGGCTTACGCTTTATTACCAGCTCGAGAAGATTTGCGGCAGGTACCTGGTGTCGGGCTACAATATTGTAAATGCCCTAATGTTTTGCTTCCTGGCTGGTTCTATGATCGCCGTTTCTGCTACGGCGGTCGGAATTCCGTTTGATATTGCCATGCCGGACCTCAACGACTGGTACCCGAACAGCGCAGGCTGGATTATAACCGTTCTTTGTGTTGGAATAGTTATCACCGCTGTTGCCATTTTAGGGTATGAGCAGATATCCAGGTTCGCCAACGTTTGTGCACCCTGGATGGTCCTGGTCTTTATAGCGGCGGCCTTTGCTGTGATGCCCCGCTTAGGCATTACCTCTTTGGGTAATTTCTGGGAGGTTGCGCAAGCCAAAATCTGGACGGGTGTTCCGGCAGAAGGCTACAGTAAATTTACCTTCTGTCATGTCATGTTTTTTGCCTGGTTTGCCAACATGGCCATGCACATTGGCATGGCAGACTTGTCCATCCTGCGATACGCGAAAAAGTGGCAGTATGGCTTTTCTTCCGCTACCGGCATGTTTGTTGGCCACTTTATGGCCTGGATTGCCTCAGGCATTCTTTGTGCTGCCGCAAACGGTGATGTAGCGCCCGGTCCAATTGCTTACAACAGTGCCGGCATTGCAGGCGTAATTTGTGTAATAATTGCCGGTTGGACAACTGCCAACCCAACTATATACAGAGCTGGCCTCGCTATTCAATCTATTATCCCGCAGGTCAGGAGATGGAAAGTTACACTGATGGTTGGGCTGGTTACTACCATTGCCGCTTTTTTCCCTGCCTTGGTCATGCGGTTATTGGATTTTGTCGCTTTATATGGACTGGTGCTGATGCCCATGGGCGCTATCATCTTCATTGACTTCTATATTATTCCGAAACTGGGGCTCAGGAGCAATTATGCCAGCGAAACCAACTCTCCATTTAATATAGCAGCAGCCGTAACCTGGATTGCGACCCTGTTCTTCTGTTTGTTCCTTAATTTTTACCAGGGAGTAGATATTTTCTTCCTCGGTTTACCAGGATGGTTTATTGCCGCTGCTTTGTACATCATCATGAGTAAATTGTACCAGCGGAAAACGACAGTGCAGCCTCAAACTGAACTTTCAGCAGACACATTAAACAGCGTTAAATACTAACAATTAGAAGTCCAGATATGCTATCTATATTAAAGCTTATTTCCTTCATCGGATTACTCATGACCGTTGTGCCTTCCTTTCTGGTGTTCTCAGGGCTGATGGAGTTAAATTTTCATAAAACACTTATGCTTATAGGTACCCTGCTGTGGTTCTTTACCGCACCCTTTTGGATGAACAGGCAGGAACAGCCGCAAAACTGACTTTGTTTTGCACAGCATTCGTTCTAAGGGGTTTTCTAAAGAGAACATTTTAATAAATTTATTAAAAATAAGCCGTATTCAGGATAGTACAGGATAGACGGGGCAACGCAAAATGGTATCTTTAGTTATGATAACCATAAAAAGCCTTTTTCCTTTTCGATATTCAGAAGATATAACATTTTAATCAGGAACAATAATACATTCTTTAACATGGGAAACACAGTAGCTACAACTGATTATAAGTATGTAAGTTACCTCTGGGACGAGGAGGTTGCCAGTTCGTTTGGCGATGATCAGGTTGCTCTTTTAATATATCGCTCTAACCTGCTGGGCGCTGACTTGCGCTTAACTAATTATGCCGGTGGTAATACGAGCTGTAAAACCGTAGAGAAAGATCCGCTTACAGGCCAGAATGTTGACGTGATGTGGGTGAAAGGCTCCGGCGGAGATTTGGGTACCTTAAAAAAGAGTGGCCTGGCTGGCCTGTACCTCGACAAATTGCACAGCCTGAAGAATGTATACCGAGGGCTGGAGTTTGAGGATGAAATGGTGGCGCTATTTAATCGCTGCATCTATGATTTGGACTCCAAAGCACCTTCCATTGATACACCATTGCACGCATTTCTGCCATTTAAACATATCGACCACCTGCACCCGGACGCTATCATTGCCATTGCCGCAGCCAAAGACGGCGAACAAATTACGAAAGAACTTTTTGATGGAAAGCTGGCCTGGGTGCCCTGGCAGCGGCCAGGCTTCGACTTAGGCCTGATTCTGGAAAAAACTGTTCGCGAGAACCCCGGCATTACAGGATTGATACTCGGCAGCCATGGTTTGTTTACATGGGGCGACACAGCATACGAAAGTTATATCAATACGCTGGAAACAATTGAAAAAGCTTCTGAATATCTAAACAAGAACTTCGGCAAGAAGCATGCGGTTTTCGGGGGTGCAAAAATAGATTCGCTGCCTAAAGACAAGCGGGAAGATAAAGCCAGCGCCTTGATACCGCTGCTGCGTGGCATGTGCTCCAGCCAAAACCGTATGATCGGGCATTTTACGGACGACGAACGGGTGCTGGAGTACATCAACAGCAACGACCTGGATAAGCTGGCTCCCCTTGGCACCAGCTGCCCCGACCATTTTCTGCGTACCAAAATCCGGCCCCTGGTACTAAACTTAGCGCCGGATGCTGATTTGTCGGACACGGAAGCAATTAGAGCAGAGCTCTCGGAACAATTTGAGGATTACAGGGCCGGTTATATTTCCTACTATGAGCGCTCCAGGCATAACAACAGCCCCGCCGTCCGCGACCCTAATCCGGTTATTATTATTTATCCGGGTGTGGGTATGTTCTCTTTTGCAAAAGACAAGCAAACGGCACGCGTATCCAGCGAGTTCTACATCAATGCCATCAATGTAATGAAAGGCGCCGAGGCTATTTCCGAATACCAGGGATTGCCGGAGCAGGAAGCATTCGATATTGAATACTGGCTGCTGGAGGAAGCCAAGCTGCAGCGCATGCCAAAAGAGAAACCACTCTCCCGCAAAATAGCGCTTATCACAGGCGCATCCGGGGGCATCGGCAAAGCTATTGCCGAAAAGCTGGCGCAGGAAGGTGCCTGTGTAGTGCTAACCGATATGAATAAAGAAGCCCTGCAGGAGGCTGACGCAGAACTCAAAAGCCAAATCAGCAAAGACAATGTTACCGCCGCGCCACTAAACGTAACAGATATCGACGCCATCGAAAAAGCCTTCAAAAAAGCAAATTTGTCTTTCGGAGGTGTAGATATTGTGGTGAACTGTGCCGGACTTTCTATCTCCAAGCCACTCATGGAAACCACCGAGGTCGACTATGATATCTTACAGGATGTGTTGGTAAAAGGCCAATTTCTGGTGTCGCAGCAGGGCGTGGGCATTTTAAGGAAACAACAGCAAGGGGGCGATATCGTGAACATTGTGAGCAAGAATGCTTTGGTATCCGGGCCCAACAACGTAGCCTATGGAACGGCCAAAGCCGCCCAATTGCACATGTCGCGCTTGATGGCAGCCGAGCTCGGCCCTGATAAGATCAGGGTAAACGTGGTGAACCCGGATGCCGTGATACGCGGCAGCAAGATATGGGAGAGCGGCTGGGCGGCTGGCCGCGCCAAAGCTTATGGCATCTCGATAGAAGAACTGCCGGCCTATTACGCCAAAAGAACAGTGCTGAACGAGGAAATATTAGCCGAAGACATTGCAAACGCTGTTTTCCTGTGTGTAGGAGGTTTGCTGAACAAAAGTACGGGCAACGTCATCAACGTGGATGGCGGTGTACCAGCGGCTTTTGTTCGTTAAAAAACAATAAAATAGATGGCAGCGGATATTAAGCATCGTTATTAAGATTGGTTGAATTGGTTAGAATCACTTGTAAGATGCCAGCTTTTGGTGAAGCATCTTATTATCATAGTATCCGGTGCCACTATTTTATTTTCAGTTACAGCTCCATTTTATTTAAAGCATGAGAATAGACAAACATCTGCTTGAGCAACATAGTGAAAAGCATCTGCCATCACACCAAAAAAAATTCAAAGCATTAAGCAGCATTCTTTCTGATGAGGGCCATGATGTAGAAGCTATACTAGACAGGGTTGCTGCTTTCCAGGTTGCCATACCGAGTTGGGCGCTGGGTACGGGAGGCACCCGCTTTGGCCGTTTTGCAGGAGGCGGTGAGCCCCGCAGCCTGGAAGAGAAAATTGAAGATGTAGGATTGCTGCATACTATAAATCAATCAAGTGGTGCCATCTCCTTACATATCCCCTGGGACGTACCACAGGATTATAAAGCCATACGCCAGTTGGCGGCCTCCTTCGAATTAAAGTTTGACGCTGTCAATTCAAACACCTTTCAGGACCAGCCCGACCAGGAACAGTCGTATAAGTCCGGCTCCCTCTCCCACACCAATAAAAGCGTGCGCGACCAGGCAATTGCCCATAATGTGGAAGTGATCCGGCACGGAGTAGAATTGGGCTCAAAAGCTTTAACGGTATGGCTGTCTGATGGCACCGATTTTCCTGGCCAGCAGAACTTCCGGCGTATGTTTGAACGTACGCTCGACTCACTCCGGCAAGTATACGCTGAACTGCCTGATGACTGGCAAGTGCTGATAGAGTATAAACCTTACGAGCCGCACTTTTATTCTACTGTGATAGCAGACTGGGGCAGCTCACTGCTTTTCTGCCAGAAGTTGGGGAAAAAGGCACTCGGCCTGGTAGACCTAGGCCATCATTTGCCCAACACCAATATTGAGCAAATTGTGTCGCGCTTTTTGATGGAAGGTAAGCTGGGCGGGTTCCACTTCAATGATTCCAAGTATGGCGATGATGATTTAACTGTAGGATCGATAAAGCCATATCAGCTATTCCTGATTTTTAATGAATTGATTGAAGGCATGACCAGCCCGGAAGTGAAAAATCCGGAACTCAGCTGGATGATTGATGCCAGCCATAACATAAAAGATCCGCTGGAGGACTTGCTGCAGTCTGTTGAAGCGATAAAAATTGCCTACACCCAGGCGCTCCTCATCGACCGGAAAGCGCTGGAAAAAGCACAGGAAGAAAACGATGCAACCCAGGCACAGGAAATTATCCAGAATGCTTTCCGCACCGACGTGCGTCCTCTATTAGCACAGGCCCGTTTGCAGGCCAGTGCGGCGTTAAACCCTGTCTCCTTTTTCAGAGAAATGAAAATAAGAGAAGAACTTATCAGGCAACGCGGGGCGAAAGCCTTTGCGACAGGTTTATAAGCAGCAACAGATTCGTACCGGTTGTGAGTGTTGCAGCAGTTGCCAAAACAAGTATGCTTGGTTAAAATACAATCGATTTTAAATTCTTCCTTTTAAGAACTTATGGTGCCTTGTATCGCAATTTTTGATATCGGTAAAACGAACAAGAAATTCTTACTTTTTGATCAGCAGTATAAGATCATTAAAGAAGAAGAAGTATACATTGATGAGATTATTGATGATGACGGCGAAAAAGGAGAAGACCTGGAGACCCTGACGAACTGGTTACATACCACCTGGAAAGTCCTTGAGGCTGACTATACGTATGATGTGTTAGCCGTGAATTTTACGGCTTATGGCGCCAGCCTTGTGCATGTGGATGAGAACGGGAAACCTGTAACCCCCTTATACAATTATTTAAAGCCTTTTCCGGCAGCGCTTGAGAAAAAGTTTTATGACACGTATGGCGATAAGCTTACGCTTGCAGCCCAGACTTCGTCTCCTCCGCTCGGCATGCTTAACTCAGGCCTGCAGCTCTATTGGCTAAAATATGAAAAGCCTGAGTTATTTAAACAAATAAAGTATACTTTGCACCTGCCGCAATACGTCTCGTCGTTGTTTACAGGTCAGTTTGTAACAGAGTATACGGGCGTTGGCTGCCATACAGCGCTTTGGGATTTTCAGAAAAAGGACTACCACACCTGGGTTTATGCAGAGGGATTTGATAAGCTTTTTCCTCCTATGCAATCACATTACAGGGCGCTGAAGACAACTTTCAGGTATAAAAAAATACCTGCAGGAATAGGCCTGCATGACAGCTCTTCTGCCCTGATTCCATACTTAAAGCAGTTTAGCGATCCATTTCTGTTGCTTTCCACTGGTACCTGGGGCATTACACTAAACGCTTTTGCCAAAAAGCCACTAACGCCTTCAGACTTACAGCATGATTGCCTGCAATACCTGACTTATCACGGCAATCCTGTCAAAGCTTCAAGAAAGTTTATAGGAAATATACATGAGGAACAGGTAAGGCTTTTGGCGGATTACTATCAGAAGCCTGCCCTATACTATAAAACTGTGCGCTACGATGAAGGGCTGCTCCAGGACTCATCTGGTTTGGCGCACCACCAAAGTCATATTCCTGTAACAGATAAACCGATAATATCCGCGAAAATTAACTTAGATCTGGATTTATATCCCTCCTATGAAGCAGCCTACCATGAATTGATTGTACAGCTTTTCCGGCTGCAGTTGGATTCTATTTATTTAGCGGCTGAGGATGATATTAACAATTTTCAAACTTTACTGGTTGACGGGGGATTTAGTAAGAACCACATTTTCATGACGCTGCTGGGAAAAGCCTTCCCTGGTCTGGAAATAAAAGCTGCTCTATCAGCTCAGGGTACTGCATTGGGTGCAGCATTAGTGATGAACATCTGGCTATACTTTATATCGAAAAAAGGCCCCGCAGAATCGGCTATCAAATGAACCATAAGTTCATGCGCCCTCCTATAGCAGGTAAACTTCGCTTTTAAAGCACTCCTCTCCCTCAAGGTTGCTTGCTTTTTAGCTTAAGATGCCGGGAGCAGAACAGCAGTTGGGGGTGTAGGCTCTAAAACAGAAGTATGGCTTCCATTATTTTTTGCTGAAAAATTGCAAATTACAGCGAGTTGCGGCGGATAAGTATAAAAGGATTTCTGATCTTTTCCTTTAATTTATGCCTGATCATATAAGCCGTTGTTTCTCCCATCTTTTCGTGCTCGGTAGAAATCACGGTTATTCCATCTGCTAAAACCTCTTTCAGCGGCGTATCATTATAAGAGATGATACCAAAGTCCTGGCCCAGAACCAACCGCTGGTTCCGGCCTTGTTTAATTAAAGCCGTCAGATCAGACTCCTCCAGTACCACATAAGCGGTTTTCTCCACTATCTGCTCATCAACAATTCCATTGATGATGGAATGATCAATAGCGTTTTCTCTGCAAAAGTGACGGAATCCCTTCACAATTTCTATGGGATAGAACACATCTTCAGGATATACCAGTGTGAGTTTATCATACTTGCTCAACAGATCTCTTCCACTGTGCAGCGCATTTCTGATGTCCCGCTCAAAGTCCTGGTAAACAGCAGCACATTCACCTGAATATCCCTCCAGCTTTTTGTCGAGCAGGACTAATTTATCAACAGGAATCTTTTTTATGGCTTGCAAAGCAATATCTGAGTTCTCGTTGAAGTGGGGCATAATTACATAATAGTTATACTTACCCAAGCTCTCTTCAATCAGGTTATTGCATATTTTACCATTAAAATGATGTATATGCAGATCTATAATGGCATCGTCGCCCAACGTTTTTAAGAGTGAATAATAAACTGCTTTTTTGTACACGCTCAGCTTATTAAAAAGCAGCAGAATACGCATCTTATTTACAGTTGCAGTCTCAGATATATAGCAGCCTTTTCCTTTTACAGAGTAAACAACACCTCTTTTGCGCAGCTCTCTATAAGCTTTCTCTATTGTATCGCGGGAAAGATAATACATTTCACTGGTTTCGTTGATCGATGGTACTTTTTGCCCATGTTTCAGAATACCATCTTCTATATCAGCAATTACAGCATTTACAACCTGTAAATATTTGGGAATAGCAGACGTTGCATCAATTCTATCTAAAAGTTCCATACTAAAGATACCTATTTATATTATACTTATTATATTAACTATAAATAATCCTAATCCTGCATGAAATATTGAGGGAATTACTGAGGATATCCCCTGAAAATAAAGTGCTAAGATGTATCCTGAAGTAGAGACACTTTATGCTATTATGTCATCAATGATTTTAGCAAAGCTTTCTGCCGACTAAAGTGTTAATGAAAACAGGATAAAATGATTCTTAATCCATTTAAGAGCTTCTGGCCCCCTGCCCAATTAAGCAAATGCTCCCGGTACTTTTGTAAACTTAAACCATTGCTGTCTAAACACTGATTAAGTAAAAAGTAAGCTAAATATGCATTTATTTGCTTACATAAGCAAGCACTCACTATAAAATATATCCAAATAGAATTTCAAAAATTATTCCGGGGTACTATTAGCTTGTGCTGGCAGTAAGAGGCGGGGTTTATAGTTATGGCAGTATCTGAAGGGCTGATAAAAGCCAAACTATGCAAAAGCTGGCGGCACATTTGTTTTAGATTTTATGATGCAATGGAGTATGGTTTGCTAAAGTTTATATAACGGATTTTAAACAGCTAATCGCGATTTCAAAACCATCCCTTTTAAAACTTCAGACGCCTGTCCCGGCTCGTTCCTCCTGCTTCTGAACAAATCTTCTAAGGACGAAAGCTCGCTGAAACGGCCATGGGCTTAACGGCGGGGCAGCAGCAAACACGCAGTAAAGTATGAAGTTCAGGAGAGGTTATTATACCAGGCAACCTGGTGTGAACGGCGAATCCATACCAGTCCTATACTTTATCCTTCGCTACAGGAGCCGTAATTTTGTGAGCCGGCTTATGGCTGCCTGCCCAGAGCTACACCAAAAGTTATCTGAGAGTCATTGTGCCTGCGTGTAGCTTCCACTTCGCTCTCATAGGTGTTGGCGAAGCTGGTGCGAATGGAAACCCAGCTGGTCAGGGGCATTTCCAGAGAGAGAAGCGTATTCCAGCGCAGGTTTGAAAAGTCTCTCAGCGAGGGTTGTACAAAGGTAACATGAGCAAATCTTATTCTATCATCCAGGAACTTATGGCTGCCTTTTACCCGAAAAGAGTTTCGCTGCGTGACCAGGGTGGGGCGTTCCGCGAAGTTAGTGGACTCGTGGATAATGGCATCGGTCAGTGTCAGCATATTGCGCTCGGTCTGCAGCAGGCGGTAGCCAACGCCTGCTCCGGCCAATTGCCGCAGATCAATACCCCGCAGATGGCTTATCTCCACAGTAGCCAGGCCGAAAACATACGTCTTCCTCTTCTTAAAAACATCTATAAATAAGTCCACATAGGTATCGCGCTCGGCCAGCACGCCGTTCTGCTTTCCGTAACTGAAGCGCGGATTGGTGGCGATAGTGAGCACCGGCCCGGCCAGTGTTACCTCTGCCCGCAGTACCATGAGGCTGCGGTTAACATTGCCCCGCGTAAAATTACCATCGCCGAATAAACGGTAACTCAGGCTGTCAAGTAAAATGAATGAGGTCTTTGACAGGCTGTCTGCATGAATATGAAGAAGGGCATCTGCCTGCGGAAGTATACCAGCAGGCGCTTGCCGCGCGAAAGCAGGCTTGCCGGTTAGGAATAAAATAAGAGCAGGCAGTATTAAGAGGCTGAGGCAGGCAGTTTTTCTCATTGCCCAAAAATAAAGCAAAAAGCCGGGCGAAAGAAGAGGAAAGTCTAAAATCCGGATAAGCCGGCCTCAGGGTATGGTAAATGGTAAAGGACGGCAGGTACCATATACAGGGCCGGTGCAAGGATATCCGGAACACAGCATACCCGAAAGCAGGTGCCTCCTGATGTTCAGGAAAAAGCTTGTACAATCCCCTAGAAACACTTCTCTATTCAAGTTTTTATTTTAGCATTAATATTTTTCAATTAAATTAGAGCTACGGCAGGCAGCCCTAATTTAGCAGTTCATCTAAAAGCCAATTTACATTTCCATAAATGATTGATATTCAAGATAGCCTCTTTAAAGATATAGAAGCGGTAAGGCAGATCTCGATTATACCTACCATGCTTGAAGTTATTTGCCAAACAACAGGCATGGGGTTTGCCGCCATTGCACGTGTCACAAACGACAAGTGGCTGGCTTGCAGTGTGTGGGATGAAGTGCAGTTCGGGTTGGAGGAAGGCGGTGAGTTACAAGTAGAGACAACCCTTTGTAATGAAATAAGAGACAGCCGCAAACCTATAATCATTGATCATGTTGATAAAGATCCGCACTACTGCAATCACCACACTCCTAAAATTTATGGGCTTCAAAGCTATATATCTTTCCCCATTATCCTGAAAGACGGAACATTTTTCGGTACCCTTTGCGCAATCGATTCCAAGCCCGCAGATGTGAACAATAGTAAAATTATCGGCATGTTTACCATGTTTACAGATTTGCTGGCTTTTCATTTACAAAGTCAGGATTTACTGGAGCGCAGCTATAATGCTAATATCAAGCTGCAGGACAAAAACAAAATCCTTTCCAATACTAATTTCGATCTCGACACCTTTGTGTATACAGTATCTCACGATTTGAAGGCACCAATATCCAATATAGAGGGCCTAATCGATGCTCTTTCTGACACTGTTAGCAAAGAGAATCTGGACAGAGGCGAGATCAAAAAAATCGTTGGGCTGATGAAGTCATCTCTCAAGCGCTTTGCGGTTACTATCAGAAATCTTACAACAGTTGTTGAATCCGAAGCAAATAGCGATGGTGAAATACATGAAGCAGTAAACATCCCGGCGTTGGTGGAAGAAGTAAAACAGGATCTGAATCAGCAGATAGCAGTGTGTAATGCCCGCATTGAGGTAATCTGCGAAGACAACCTCCTGGTGAACTTCTCAAAAAAGAACCTCAAAAGTATACTATACAACCTTGTAAGCAATGCAATAAAATACCGTTCACCCGAGAGGCCGGCAGAGATACTGGTGAAGGTGGATAAAGTTGATGAAAAAACACAACTTACAGTTAAAGATAATGGGCTGGGAATCCCTCATCACCAGCAAAACAAGGTGTTCACCATGTTCAAACGTTTACACGACCATGTAGAAGGAAGCGGCATTGGCCTGTACATAGTAAAAAGAATTATAGATAACATGAATGGGCAAATTCGGGTGGATAGTACTTTAAACCAGGGCACAACTTTTACCGTCATTTTTTAGAGGTCTTCTATAACCAATTCGCGCAGGCGGTAAAAGGGGATATGATCAGAACAGGTATACACAAGTACCTGCTATCTTTCCTTATCCAGCACAACTGTGAAAAATAAAACTACAGAAGCCAGCAGCACCACCTTCGATAGCAGATCACCTGGCACACGTAGTTTGCTCTTGTCTAACTTTATTACGTTTTCTGCCCCCTCAATAGGCCTTGTTTTGCCATTATTGATTTTGAATTTAACATAATCCCCCTCCTCTAGCTGGCATGTGATATCGTTATACCAGACTACCGTTTCCACTTTTTTCGGAACTCTGATGCGCTTATCTTTTTTGTATACTTCAATGTAGACCAGGTTTCCCTCTTTCTCATTGCCATTGCCGGCACCAGAGCCGCCGGCCTGTCCTGAACGGGCGTACATCAGAGCAGACTGACTTACAAAACCCAGCGGTTTTACCGCAATAACTTTTCCCTGAGGCATAGCTTTATGTCTTTATTTTGTTTTGTATTTATATAAATCTTGCCGCTGACAAATACAAAGGTTCAGTATTCAGCCAATTAGGTTACATTACACCTTTTTTACGTCATATGCATACTTGAAGGGCTTTTTCTCAATTTTAAACTTAACTCTGGTAGCTTTAGGTGTATCACAACTGCCTTCTAAGATTCCATCAGGAAAATCAGCTTCAGGTATAATAAAAAGGAGCTTATCTTGTCTGTTTATGCTTGTATCACCATCCTCTAGTTCACAGGTTTCAATTACCCCTATCTTCATATCTATACCATAGTTTTTCTTTATAAATTCTATGAGATTCTTTATCCATTCATACTCAGGGCTAAGCGGATCAGGTCTTACAGCTTGTATGGTTCCTTGTGGCATAATACAAATATTTTAATTGTTTGAACTTTGATTATCAGGCTTATATGCTTAAAAAACTTAAATAAATATACGGAAAGTTCTTCATACAAGTATACATTATTCGTATATTTAATATTACTTCACCACAACATAATGCAATGTTTAAACATCTAATAATTACCGTTGCTTTCCTGATGGGTAGTTTTAGATTGCCGGCTCAACCTGGTAACCCTTTTATTCAATCCTTCCCTCCTGCTGCGTATCAAAGTAATGCTTACATTTCCAGTCCGCAGAACTGGGGAATCATACAGGATAACAGGGGAATCATGTATGTCAGTAACACGAGTGGCGTGTTAGAATATGATGGAATCTCCTGGCGCCTGGTGAATGGAACAGGTTATGAAGGCCACTTCCGGCTTGCTAAAAACAGCGATGGCAGAATATTTGTCGGGAGCAACAACAATTTCGGCTTTTTAGCACCTGATTCGGTCGGGAAAATACAGTTTGTTTCCCTGTTACCACACCTGAAAGCAAAATACCCGGAATTAACCGCTACCAAGATAGCTGCCGTAGGCCGTAATGTGTATTTCAGTAGCGGACAGCATATTTTCCGCTGGTCCGGGAAAAATTTTAAAGTATGGAACAGCAAAGCAGGCTTTGCACATATATTCTCCTGCCATAACCAATTATATGCCATTGACAAAGCAAAAGGGCTGTGTGTACTGGAACAGGAACAGTTTAAGGCTCTGCCCGGCACCAAAGGTTTTGATACCCTGGAAGTGACAGCCCTGCTTCCTGTTCCAGCCACCAGCGCGCCCGGCCATAATCTCCTGGTGGTCACTTATGGGCATGGCTTGTTTAAGTATAAAGACCAGGCACTGCAAAGGCTGCCCATTAGCCCTGCCGGAGCGCTCGATCGGGAAGCTTTTATGCACGGCATAAGCCTGGCAGACGGTACCATTGCGCTGGCTACTGTTAGCAGAGGTGTTGTGATTATAAACCCTGAAGGAGCGGTAAAAAAAGTAATAGACAAGAAAAGCGGCTTAAATGACAATACAGTTATCCAGCTTTATAAAGACCGGGAAGGCGGTATATGGGCTGCCTTAAACAAAGGCATCAGCCGCCTTGCTTACCCGTCGCCACTATCTTACCTGAACGAAACGTCAGGACTGGAGGGGATTGTACTCTCTATGCTAAAGGTAGGCAACCGCTTATACGCAGGTACTACTTCCGGTTTATACGTAGCAGACGAAGAGGCCATTACAACAGAGTTTCATAAAGTGCCGCAACTGCAAAATGAGGTATGGAAACTGCTGAACCAGGGAGACACGCTTCTGATTGTGAGTTCGCCGGGGGTATATGTGCTGGCCAACCGGGTATTAAAGCGGGTATCTCCACCCAGGGATGAGCGCGTTTACAAGACGGTGTACCGTTCCAAAAGGGACCCTGGCAAGTTCTATATAGGATCATCTGATGGTTTAGCTGTCATCACCCGCCACAAGGGCAGGTGGAAATGGGAAGGTAACATTAAGGGTGTTAACCACGATGTCGTCTGGCTGTCAGAGGACAAGACGCATACCCTCTGGGCATCCTGCAGCAACAACATCTCCGCCATTAACGATTCGCACGAGTATGGCCTGCATCCACCTGTCCGGAACTACAAGCCTCCGGCTGCTTTATCTGAAAAGCTGAACAGGTTTGAAGTTTATAGTATAAACGGCAACATATACTTCGGAACCAGCAAAGGCTTATACAGTTTCCGGAAGCAGGGCAAGCGCCTGCTGTTAAAGCCGGATAGTACATTCGGGGCTATATTCGCAAGAGGCACGCGCGAGGTCATCAACCTGACAGCAGATCCGCATGGCCAAATATGGCTGACCTCCGAGTTTAAAACCGGGCCTTTGCGAAAGAGCCTGGAAAACAAGTATACCTGGGACACCATACCCCTGAGCAAGGTACCGAGGGTAGATGTCTGGAAGATATATGCAGACCCGGAAGGCGTAGTATGGCTGGGCACCACCGAAGGCATATTCAGGTATAACCCCGCCATACCTAAAAACTACAAAACGCAGCCCCAGACTGTTATCAGAAAGATAAAATTATCAGGTGATTCCACTGTTTTCCTGGGCGCCTTTCCCGGCAGCCGTGCTGTCAGCCTCACACAATCGCCACAGTTTAAATTCACGCTGCCGCATGCCGTCAGGTCCATCAGCTTTGAGTTTGCGGCCACTTCCTACGAAGCTCCCGACCAGTTGTTATACAGCTACATGCTGGAGGGCGAAGATAACAGCTGGTCGCGTTGGACTACCGAAACAAAGAAAGAATACACCGGCATTGATGAGGGAGATTATGTATTCAAGGTAAAATCAAAGAACATCTATGGCGCTGAGAGCCTGGCCTCCACTTTTCAGCTCAGTTCCCTGCCACCTCTATACAGGTCTTGGTGGGCTTATGCCTTCTATGGCCTATGCTTTTTAACGGGCTTAATTGTTATAGATCGTTTTCAGCGCCGCCGCCTGATTCAGAAAGAGCGAAAAAAGGCACGCACACGGGAACTGGAACAGGCGCGGGAGATTAAAAAGGCTTACATTGAATTAAAGCAAACCCAGATGCAGCTGATACAAAAAGAGAGAATGGCTTCTCTGGGAGAACTTACTGCCGGCATTGCCCATGAAATCCAGAATCCGCTCAACTTCGTCAACAACTTCTCGGAAGTAAGCAAAGAATTGATTGAAGAACTGCTGGAGGTAAAGAAGAATGAGACGGCGGATTCCAGGCTTGAAGAAGAACTACTGGCAGATATCGAGCATAACCTCTCCAAAATCAGGCATCATGGCCAGAGGGCCGAAGTTATCGTCAAAAGCATGCTCCTGCTCTCCCGCGACAGCCTGGGCGAGCGGCAGCTGACGGATATCAATGCGCTAGTGGATGAGTACCTGCGCCTGACATACGCTGCCACAAAAGCCAGAAACGAGAACTTCACCTGTTCCTTCGACACGCTTTATGATCCGAAGCTAAAGAAAATAGAGGTGGTGCCACAGGAGGTGGGCAATGTGCTGCACAACCTCTTCAGCAACGCCTTTTATGCCGTGCAGCAGAAACAAAAGCTCAACCCTCATGGGTATGAGCCCAAAGTAAGGGTAAGCACCGAAGGCTACAGCGAAAGAGCAGAGATAAAGGTATGGGACAACGGCACAGGTATACCTGAAAGTCTGAAGCAAAAGATATTTCAACCTTTCTTCACCACAAAACCTGCCGGGCAGGGAACAGGTTTGGGCCTCTCACTCAGTTATTATATCGCGAAAGGGCACGATGGTGAGTTACTTGTGGCTACAGAGGAAGGCAGCTGGACAGAATTTACGATTATACTTCCTTATGTTTCTGTAGCCAAACACCGGCCGGAAACCTCTGTTTCACCTCCACCACCTGCAGGCACTTTTACATAGACATCAAAGCCCGCGGGGCAAAGATTCCTACAGCCGGCTGTTTTCTTCCTGCTTTCTCCATTTCTGACTCAAACTCAGCCAGCCAATCACGCTACGGGCGTATTTAGGCAAACTTGAATCAATATTAGTATAAATCCAGAAGCCTATTATCGAAAGGTAAAGCACTAAATTAGGAATAATCCATATCCAGTCGTGCCATGCAAATTGCTCCATATACCTGTTCTTAAAATTAAATTAATTAAACAATTACTATATATACTTACACAAGTATGAAAGGTTTCAGTAGCAGGCTGAAAAAATGCAGCCAAACAGCAATCTATACTTGGGCCTGACTGACCGGAATTAACGAAGGGATACAGACAGGTTGTATGTTGAAGCCGGGGCCTGTGGAATTATGAAATTCATTACAGAATTGCCGGAAGGATCTGAAGCTATATATAGTTTAAATAATTACCTTTAGCTTATACTTACCTTATACTGTAGCAGGCACAAAAGTCGGGGCTATCAAAATACAGGCAAGACGCATTACTGAAAAGCAGCCCAAACCAGGTTCCGGAAGAGTTGCTTTTCAGCCCAAAGTATAAAGTGCACCACACCCTTGATCATTTGTACAGGATAACAGCATAACGTATGCACTTCTTTTCTTTTCTGGCAGCTTTTCTACTCGCAAGGCGATTAAGAAGCCTACTGAAAGAGTCTTATTTATACCCCAAATGGAATAACCTGCTTAATGTTTCGAGTTGGATTATACTCATACTCTTTTTTGTAGCAGGATCTTTTTTTGAAGAGGTAACCAGTGGATTTATAGGTAGTATGCTACTGCTGGGTATGTTGGTATACCTGGATAAGGAACCGGATTTTAAGATATACCGCCCTCTAATAGAGGCGAACTATCCGCTGCTGGCCGTGGGGCTGTTACGAAGCCTTGTACAGGCTATTGCGCCTGAGTTCTACGAAAACTGGGATGAGTATTTCGAGTTTGCACTGGTGGGTGCTTTTATCTGGATATTTGCCCGGTGGGCGAATTCCAAAAAGCAGTTGCAGGAGCTGAGAATTGCCGAAGACCGGAAAGCAGAACTTGAGGTGCTCGTTGCCGAACGAACCACAGAACTGACGCAGCAGCAGGAAACACTGCAGGCGACCATAAAGGAACTCCAGGCCATGCAGGCCCAGCTGGTGCAACAGGAAAAGCTGGCTTCACTCGGCGAACTTACCGCTGGTATTGCCCATGAGATTCAGAACCCGCTAAATTTTGTAAATAATTTTTCGGAGTTGAGTACCGAGTTACTGGATGAACTGAAGGCCGGGCCCTGGCAAACATTACAGGAGTCAGAAAAAGAATATGCTGCCGACATTATGCAGGATCTGACCAAAAATCTTCAGAAAATATCTTTTCATGGCAAACGGGCAGAATCTATCGTGAAAGGAATGCTGCAACACTCCCGCGCCAGTACCGGCCAGAAAGAGCTAACTGATCTGAATGCTTTGGCCGATGAGTATCTGCGACTGAGTTATCACGGCCTGCGGGCTAAAGACAATACCTTTAACGCCAAACTGGAAACCAGCTTTGATGTTAACTTGCCCAGGCTGGAGGTTGTGCCGCAGGATATTGGCAGGGTGCTGCTCAACCTCTTCAACAATGCCTTTTATGCCGTGCAGCAAAAAAAAGCCGCAAGGAGGCACGACGACAGTTACCAGCCGCTGGTGCGGGCCAGCACAGCCTGCCTGGGAGACACACTGGAACTGCGCATCCGCGACAATGGCTGCGGAATACCTGAAAGCATCCGCCATAAAATACTTCAACCCTTTTTCACTACCAAGCCTACCGGACAGGGTACAGGCCTCGGACTATCGCTCAGTTACGACATCATCACCAAAGGGCACCATGGCGAGATGCTGATTGAATCTGAGGATGGGGAATTCTCTGAATTTATCATCAGGTTGCCTGTAAAGGCATCAAATACATAGCCCTAAGGATAGTTCTGCATTCATCCGAAAAACTTATATTTAAATTTAGTGTATTGTTAACAGGGCCTCCATACATTTAGCTATCTTGTATCAGACCATTATTTTGTTTCACTCCTATGAAAATCCTGGTTGTAGATGACGAGGCGGACGTACAGCCGCTTTTTGAACAACGCTTTAGAAAGGAAATCCGAAGCGGCGCTTTAACCTTTAATTATGCGCTCTCCGGCGAGGAAGCCCTGGCCTACTTAACCGAGCATCATTCGGAAGTGGTGCTCATCCTTTCCGACATTAACATGCCGGGTATGAGCGGCCTGAGCCTGTTGCAGCAGATACGGCAGCAGTATGACACCCTCCCTCCTTTTGTTATGATGATTACGGCTTACGGAGACGAGGAAAACTATACACAGGCAATGCAGTTTGGTGCAAACGGCTTCCTGACAAAGCCCCTTGATTTTAATGACCTGAAGCAGAAACTGAAGACACTGGAGGTATAATGGCCAAAATACTCGTAGTTGATGATGAGGTAGATCTGGAGGTGCTGGTCAGACAGAAATTCAGGCGCAAGATACGCGAGAACGCCTATGAATTTATTTTTGCCCACAATGGCCTGGAGGCGCTGGAAAAACTGAAAGAGCATCCGGATCTGGATATTATCCTGAGTGACATCAACATGCCCGAAATGGACGGGCTGACCTTGCTAAGCAAGCTCCCGGAAACCAATCCCATCATCAAAGCGGTAATGGTGTCAGCATACGGCGATATGGAGAATATCCGAACGGCCATGAACAGGGGCGCCTTTGACTTCGTGTGCAAGCCCGTCAATTTCGAGGACCTGGAAAAAACGATGGAGAAAACCATGCAACACGTCAGGCAAACACGCGAAACATTGCAGGCTATCAAAGAAAACAACATCCTGAAGATGTACGTGGACGAGCACGTGCTCAACTTTATGACCCATCAGCAGTTTGAAAGCAGCCTGCTCGTAAACGAAACCGTAGAAGCCACAGCTTTATTCATTGATCTCTGCGGCTTCACTTCCATCACCGAAAAAGTACCGGCAAACACCGTTGTCAGCCTGATAAATAAGTTCTTCGACCTGATGGTAAAAGACATTATAGCACACGATGGCCATGTAGACAAATTTATGGGAGATGCGGTAATGGCCGTATTTCGCGGCGAATACCACCTGGACAAGGCCATAGATGCCGCCCTGGCTGTGAAGGAACACTTTGCAAACGAAGATGAAGTTATTTTAGATTCCTTTTCATTTAAACCGCAGGTAACCATCGGTATAAATTCAGGCGAAATGATTTCAGGCAACATCGGTTCGGTTTCGCTCCGCCGGCTGGACTTTACGGTAATAGGAGATGCTGTAAATTTAGCACAGCGCCTGCAGTCTGCTGCTAAAGCAGGGCAAATCGTTATCACGGAAGAGGTATACGAAAAGGCCAAAACATCTTTCAGTTGTGAGAAAATAGGAGAAGTAAACCTTAAAAACAAAGCAAAGCCTGTTACCATATATGAGGTGGTGGAGTAATCCAGGCATTCGGGATTTATTTATACTTAAGCAATGGGTAGAAGCCCTCGAAAAAGGCAGGTATAAGCGGGTTGGCAAATTACGATTGCGTATGTAAATCGCAGCCCGGGTTAATTAATTGGGTTACTTCTTTTTAGGGTTTGTATAAAAGGCTATATTTTCTCAATAAAAACAAAATATGATAAAGAAAACATACTTCAAAACGAAAGATCATTGCAAGGTCAGGTTTACGGTAGACCACGAGAACGCAGAAACGGTTGAAATACTGGGGTTGCATAATGACTGGAATAACCCAACGCCGATGAGCAGAAAAAAAGGAGGCAGCTTTACTTACGAAACTTCTCTCCCGAAGAACAGCCAGCATGAGTTCAGATACCTGGTAAACAAGACGGAATGGATGAATGATCCGGAAGCGGACAGCCAGAAGCCTAACGAATTTGGCAGCAACAACAGTATACTATCGCTTTAAGAGGCCTTTACCTGAAAGTATAACCCTAATGATAACCGGGAGCCCATAGTAAAAAAGCCGCTTCATGTTAAATGAAGCGGCTTTTTGGATCAGTTTGTCTCGTCCTTTAACTTGCGTACCTGCCTGTTTATTCAGCTTTGCTTATTAGCCAGTCTGGAAATAAGATCATCTAAAATATCCTGGCTGTAGCCAATCTGCCGGGTGAACTCGAGGCAGAGATTGTATTCCCTTTCTTCTATCACACCATCCTGCAACATCATCAGCACCAATGTTTGCAGCTCCATCATTTTTTGCGGCCCATCCTTCGGGATGATAAAAGAGAGTGATGTCAGGTTATCCGTAATTGGGAGGGTGTCCTCTTCTGTTATACCCAGTTGCTGCCCTATCGAAACCAGAAAATCACTTTCCGCCTCATCTATGTACTTGTCAGCAATTGCAGCCATGATCAGGTTCTGAAAAAATGCCATTTTCTTTTCCTTCGTATCGAAGAATCTGTCTAATACTATATCCGTCATCATGTATAGAATTTAAGATTATTAAGAATTTAATCCGCAACCTGATATCCAAAGGCTATCCGCGCATGCAGATTTATTGCGCTACAAATTTAAATCTCCAACGACAGGCAACATGGGTTGCCTGCTCTATAAACGCAGAAATTAACAAAGCACACATACTGCTAATACAATTATTAATTCCTGTCGGCTGTGTCTTAAGCAAAAAGCCGCCTCAATAATCATTGAGGCGGCTTTACCACAGGATTTTAAATCTGTGAAATTATACTAATGAATGCTTCCGGCTTTCGGCGCTTCAGGTTCAGACTTAAGTATAAAGACAAAAGAAAGTATGACAAAGGACGAAAGACCCAAAGTGTGTAATACGTTATTATCCAGATAGTTATACTTGATTTTGCCTTTTTATACTTATACTTAATTCTGTCTGACTACCTATAATGCTGCAGCAGTACTTTTACACAACGGAAGCCTTCCCTGCTGACCAGGTAGAATATTATTTTTTTATACTTACCTTCTCTCCCGGATGGTACGTTGCTTCGGCCCGTCTCTCTACATCCTCACGGTAGTAGGCCACATCTTTAAAGGCAGCATCTGCATAGCGCTGGGCCTGATCATCAAAATGCGGCGAGTTGGGGTCACCACTTTCTCCGCCGGCAAGAAGGGTTTTTGCTTTTACTTTGTCACCGAACTCTACCACCGCGACAAAGCTGTTGCCGGATGTGCCATACAGCCGCTTGGTATCATAAGCCTTAGCGCCAAACGAAGCCAGTGCTCCCCAGCTTCCGGAAGCCATACCTATGGGCAGGCTGGGCAGGGCATCATTAAAGTCCTGCTTAATATCTCCGTTTATCCGCTGGTAGCGGTTAATCTCTCCCCAGGGAGTATTCCATTGGCCAAAATCAGCATCCAGCTGGTCTATAGTTTGGCGGAAGAGCGCCAGGCGTTCCTGCTCAGGCGAATCATTCGCATAATACTGAAAGCGTTCCATCAGATTCAGGCCTTCCGGGGCGCTGCCGTTTTTCAGGGAATTGGTTGCATAAAAATGGGCCAGCGACATGGCCACCGATTCTTTGGAAACAGCATAATCCCAGTTACGCATCACGTCAATGGCTTCCTTCAACTTTGGGTCAGCAGGCTTTTGCTTGTCATACGCCGCAACAAGCCCGGGAATAAGCACTTCGAACCCCGGCAGATACGGATCATAGGCCAGCTTTATCAGCTTGTCTAGTGTCAGATTATCGGCCTTCTTCAGCAGGCGGATCGCATGTATACCGCGGAAGTTCTCAGGCGACTGCGACATGTATACCGGATAATCTTCCTGTTTCGGGCTATAGGCGCCGGCGCTGGTGAACGGGGTGGAATTGCAGTTCTGAATCCAGCCATTGGGCGGGTTTATCACCCGGATGGTTTCTTCCAGCGGGTGCAGCCCATGCCAGTCTGTTTTCGGATTGCTGCCATCCACAGGCTTTGTATAGTCAAAGGAAGTATCGCGTACCGGGAAAAAGTTGCCATGGTAGTAGGCAATGTTGCCATCTGCATCGGCATACACCGTACCGTTCGATGAGTTTGTCCGCATCCGCATCATCTCGTTAAACTCTTCAAAATTATGCTTCTTGGTCCTGGTATACGATTGGATCAGCGCGTCTACGGGTTTCCACATCATGGCCGTCGCTACCCATTTGTCGCCGTTCCGGTGTGTGATGGGCCCGTGGTGGGTGCGGTAGGTGGTGAAGGTTTTTTGCTTTAATTCACCGCCCTCCTTGTAGGACAAGGTAACTTCAGCTGTTGTTACGGGCCGCAGTTCATTGCCATACTTATAGAATAGTTTGCCATCCTGCTTTACAATAGTTTCTTCAAACTCATCCATCACGTCGGCATAAGCGGAAGTATGCATCCAGCCGGTCTTTTCATTAAATCCCTGGTAGATAAAAAATTGTCCCCAGGTAACAGCGCCATAGGCATTCAGTCCTTCCTCGCTCACAGCATGCACTTCGCCACGAAAGAAAAAGGAAGTATGCGGGTTGATCAGCAGCATGGCATTGCCCGAGGCAGTATGTTTTCCGGATATTGCAAAGCCGTTCGAGCCTTTGGGTTCTTCGAGCAGCGCAGGATGCACCAGACCATCCCCGTAATTATTAAGTCCCAGCGACTTACCTGATTCATAAAAAGCTTTAATCCTGTCTGTTGAAATACTTTCGATGTCGCCGCCAATGGAACCTTCGCTGAAGTACATCGGCATCCAGGGCTCAAAGTGGGTCAGCAGTTTAGGCTTTACTTCGGGGTGCGTATACAGGTAATAATTAATACCATCGGCAAAGGCCACACAAAGTTTCCGGAGCCATTCCGGGCTTTTCTCATAGTTTGCGATGGCCTCTTCCTGTGTCATGTATAGTTTGGCGCGCAGATCGCTGTAGAGCATTTCTTTTCCCTCTACCTCCGCCAGCCGCCCGGTAGCCCAGGTATAGTTTCGCTCTACCCTGTTAAAATCATCCTCGCACTGCGCGTATAAAAGCCCGAAAACCGCATCTGCATCTGTCTTCCCATAGACGTGTGGCACGCCAAAATCATCGCGTATAATCGTAACCCGCTCCGCCTGCTCCTCCCATCTGTCCACTTCTTTAGAAGAAGCAACTTTTTCGCTTCCAACACAGGAGAAAAGAAAGGTAATGAAAAGGAGAAAGGGTGCTGTACACTTTAAATAATGTTTCATGAGGTGTTTTAAAGAAGTATACCAGGCACCAATTTAGTTAAAATTGTTAAGACGATTATGTGAAATTATACTTGTTGATTCGCGTATTGCTGTATGGAATGATTGTTTGCTACAAACTGGAGCAGCAGCTACAGCAATCCAAACATGAGGCGGTGGTGCAGGAGGCTTTGCAGGTGCAGGAAGAAGTTGTCTGAATTAGGGTTAGGATTAAAGGATGGACAGGATGGTATCGTATACGCGCTGGTGCGAGCTTGCAGCTCGTACTTCTTTTAATGTTCATGTAACGGGGAAGTACGAGCTGCAAGCTCGCACCAGCAAACCGCATCTGCAAAGAATCCTGTAAATCCCCTCATCCGGCAAATTCTGATTCGGACGAATATCCTGCCTTTGCTGGTGAAAACATGCGGCAAAGATGCTCCTGCAATAGCTTTAGGGCGGATTGCTAAACAGCTTTAGCAATCCATCAGGCCTTTCGCCAGTCCATATCATCCACAATAAGCGTCAGCAAGCCGCCGACAATCATGGAGCAGCCGCCCAGCACCAGGGCATAAATCGCTTCTCCGCCAAATAAGTTATCCATTACAAAGCCAAGTATGGCCCCGGCGATAATCTGCGGTATCACGATAAAGAAGTTGAACACACCCATGTAGTAGCCCATGCGGTTGGCCGGCAGCGCTCCCGCAAGTATGGCATACGGAATAGACAGAATACTGGCCCAGGCAATGCCCACCCCTACCATCGAGAGCAGCAGCATGGTGGGATCTGTGATAAAATAAATCGAAATCAAGCCTATTCCGCCCAGCACCAGGCATATCAGGTGGGTGAGTTTGCGGCTGGTAACATTGGCCAGCGCCGGCAGCAGCAGGGCAAAAACAGCCGAAATGCCGTTGTACACAGCAAAGCACACGCCTACCCAGTTTGCGCCCTGGTGGTACAGTGCAGAGGTAGGATCGCTGGTGCCGTATACGTGGCTGGTCAGGGCGCTCGTGGTATATATCCACATCGAAAAAAGGGCAAACCAGGAAAAAAATTGCACCACGGCCAATTGCAGCATGGTTTTAGGCATACTGAAAATACCGGATACGGTAGCTTTGATACCATCGCTCAAGCTGGTGTTCCGCTTCATTTCTTTATACTCCTCCATATCCTCCGGCGGATTTTCGCGGGTGCGGACAACGGTCCAGAGTACCGCAGAGATAAACACCACGCCGCCGATGTAGAAAGACCACTTTACAGAAGGCGGAATCTCCCCTTCTGGAGCGGTATTAGCTATACCAAACCAGTTGGTAAAAATATAAGGGAGTAACGAAGCCACTACGGCGCCAACCCCAATAAAAAAAGTTTGCATCGCAAACCCTGCAGTTCGCTGACTGGAGGGAAGCAAGTCGCCGACGAGCGCCCGGAAAGGCTCCATCGATACGTTGATGGACGTATCCAGGATCCAGAGCATGCCCACGGCCACCCACAGCACAGAAGCATTCGGCATCACAAACAAAGCCGCAGACGCCAGTATAGCGCCGACAAGAAAGAAAGGCCGGCGACGGCCCAGCACAGAAGACCACGTTTGATCGCTCAGGTACCCGATAATGGGCTGCACCACCAGGCCGGTAATAGGGGCCGCCAGCCAGTAAAGGGCTATTTCGGTGCCGCCAAGCGTTTCGAAAATGCGGCTGACGTTGGCATTTTGCAGGGCAAAGCCAAACTGAATGCCCAGAAAGCCGAAACTCATGTTCCAGATCTGCCAAAAGCTAAGTTTCTTTTTTTCCGTAGCCTGTACTGTTTGTGTCATATAGGAGGAAGTATAAATTAAGTGAAGTAAGATAAGTGTTTTAATGCTATGTGATAACACCTGTTGATTAATTTTTATCAGGCTTTGGAGGCGCTTATTTCGCGCTTGTCAAAGTATAGCTATAAGATTCTCCTTCTCCCGGTAAATTCAGCAAATGAACAAAACAGGGGCGCAGGAGGAAAAGGTTTGTTATCGCAGCTAAATCCATGGAGCCCGGACTTTGTACTTTAAACTGATGTTATGCAATGTTTAGAAAAGCCGTCCATTGCCGTAAGCACTGCCGTAGGGACATCGCGATCTGTCCTTGCAATAACCTGGCATTACGCGATTGATTTGGGAAAGGCTGCTTCTGCAATTGTTGGTTCGGGAACAGTTGGGGAACGATTGGACAGGTCACAACCTATACCTACGTAAAGAACGAACTTCAAAAGGCAACGAAGAATCCGGCTTGCGTAACGTTAGTTAAAGTACGCTAAACCTTTTTATTCCTATCTTTGCCGCTTCATTTGCCTTTTTATGACCCGTAAGAAATACATTTCACTTATTATCATCCTGGGAACGCTCACAGCCTTAGGGCCTTTTTCTATAGATATGTACCTGCCGGGCTTCCCGGCCATTGCCACAGATCTGGGCAGCACAGTCGCAGAAGTATCTCTTTCCCTGTCCAGCTTTTTTATTGGTATTTCTGCCGGCCAGTTGCTGTATGGCCCGCTTATGGACAGATTTGGCCGGAAGAAGCCGCTTTATATTGGTCTGGTGGGCTATCTGCTGGCTTCGGTGGCCTGTGCGTCCGCCAACACCATCGAAGCGCTGATTATACTGCGATTTATCCAGGCAGTGTGCAGTTGTGCCGCGGCGGTGGCCTCCGTAGCCATGGTACGCGATTTATTTCCGGTGGAAGACAACGCCAAAGTATTTTCGCTGCTGATGCTGGTGGTAGGCGTATCGCCCATGATTGCCCCGACTGTAGGTGGTTATGTAACTGCCGGTTTTGGCTGGGAGGCCGTTTTCCTGATTCTAGCAGGCATGGCGGCCGGTATACTGGCTGCCGTTTATTTCGGCCTGCCGGAGAGCAGCAAACCAGATCCCACTTATTCACTTAAGCCTAAACCCATACTTTCCAAGTTCCTGCTGGTCATCAAAGAGCCGCAGTTTTACACGTATGCCTTGTCGGGCGCTGTTTCGTTTGCAGGGCTGCTGGCTTATGTATCCGGTTCGCCGCTGCTGTTTATGGAAATCTTTGCGGTAAATGAAAAACAGTATGGCTGGATTTTCGCGTTTCTTTCCATCGGCCTGATTGGTGCCAGCCAGGTAAACAGCCTCCTGCTGCGCAGGTATCGCAGTGAGCAGATTATCGTTACAGCGCTTGTTTGCCAATTGTTTATCGGCGCCGTGTTGCTGCTCGGAACGATAATCGGCTGGCTGGGGCTCTTTGCGACCATCGGCTGTATTTTCCTGTTTTTGTGCTGCCTGGGCTTCACTTTCCCGAATGCATCTGCGCTGTCGCTGGCGCCCTTTACTAAAAATGCGGGAAGTGCCTCCGCACTGATGGGCGCCTCCCAGATGGGCATCGGGGCTTTGGCAACCGTTATCCTGAGCCTCTTCAGTAACCATTCCGCTGTACCTATGGCCGGCGTAATGGCAGCCTCCGCCCTGGTATCGCTGCTGATTTTACTGTTGGGCCAGAAGATTATTCAGGCAAGGGGCCTGCAATATGAGCCGGAAAATGCTGCTGCCGGATCGTTTCATTAATTTTGTTTCAGATTAAGATAGCAACGGGCTCGCGGATTAAAATAATCTAAGCAGAAGTGTTCCGTTATTGGAAGTCACCACATAGCAAAATCCCCATATTTCTTAGCTCTAATAAAAATGTTCCGGTAAAAATTATAGTCCGTGTGGCGTAAAACATCGTTTAAGATTGAAAACTCCGCGAGTACAATAATCTGTAAACTATGAATCCTACCCGTCAAAGCTTCAATACAACCGAAGGTACAGAAGACCTTGAATCTGATAAGCCGCAGCCAAATCCTTTGCCCAGAGCTGTACTGCGGCCAAACACACATTACCTGCTAGATGGCGAATGGTGCTTTGCCCTGGATAATGAAGATCGGGGGCTGCGTGAAGCCTGGTACCTAGGCCACCGGTACGAACATACGGCGCACTGGCCGGGCTCTGTGGAAGCCCACATGGCTGAAGCAAGAGGAAAGAATGCCCCAGCCTGGCAGGACAGGGTAATTGCCTGGTACGAGCGGGATTTTCCGCGACCGGAACTAAGTTCCTCCACTCCTTCCTTGTTTCAGCTTACCTTTGGCGCCTGCGGCTATGAAACCCGCGTGTGGCTCAACGGACGGCTGCTCAGCACCATTAACGGGGAAGAAGTGCATTACGGGGAGTATACTTCCTTTTCGTACGAGTTAGATGAAGAACATCTGCTGCCGGTTAACTATCTGACAGTGCGCATCGAGTCTTCTATGGATGCTGAGATCCCCCGCGGAAAACAGGAATCGCACGTTTACAAGCGCGGCGGTATCTGGTATCATACTTATACCGGTGCTGTGCGAAGTGTGTGGCTCGAAATAGTAGAGCGGAACCGCCTGCGTTCCAGGGTAGGCATCATCAGTGTAATCGAGGACTCGCTGGTGCGGGTTGGCCTTACCACCCGCATTCAGGACCCTGGCCTGTATACTTTAAGGCTCAAGATACTCGAACGCGAAGGGGATCAATCAGAGCCAATCACCATTTCAGACTTTCCTTTGCAATTGCAGGCTGGTCAAAAGCAACAATATGTGGTCGTGGACATGCCGGACGCAGAACTGTGGTCGCCGGATAATCCGCACCTGTACCGGCTTGTAGCACAGCTAATTGATCCGCATGGTTATACTTCTGAAATTGCAGCCCACTTTGGCCTGAGAAAGTTTGAGGCACGGGGCCGGCACCTGTATCTCAATAATGAGGAAATATACATTGACGGCATCCTTTACCAGCCAGGCACGGCCACTTACGAAGAAATGCGGCGCCACATGTATGCCATGAAAGCACTGGGCTGTAACCTTGTAAGGGTGCACATCGCCGGGGTAGACCCGCGCATCTATAACCTGGCAGACGAGATTGGCCTTTTGATGTGGGTAGAAGTACCCAGCCCGCACAGCTCCACGCCCAAAAGCCGCGTAAATCACCGGGCAGAGCTGCTGCGCATGCTTGCTTTGATCGAAACAAATCCCTCCATCGTTATCTGGAGCTTGTACAACGAAGACTGGGGCGCACAGGACATTGCCACTAATCCGAATACACGCCAGTATATTATCGATGCTTATCACTTCATGAAGGTCAAGTACCCGCAATTTCTGGTGGTAGATAATGACGGATGGCAACACATCTCTTTTGAAGGAAAGCTGAAATCGGACATACTAACAGCCCACCTTTACACCCCTGATCTGGAAAGATGGCAGGAGCTGCTTGATAAAATAACGGCAGGGCAGATGGAAGGCGTAGCGGCCTTTCCGCTTGTAGTGGGCGACCCGTACTTCTACAGTGGCCAAACGCCCATTATCGTGAGCGAATGGGGCGGCTTCGGCTTCTCAGATTACGGTGGCCCGCAGGGATTAGAAGAGCGTACCGAGCGTATTCGTTTATTTAAACAGGAACTGCGCAAGCGGGCTATCGCCGGAGACATTTATACCCAGGCAACCAACATCGAAGAAGAACGCAACGGCCTTATCAATCCCCTTACAGGAGAGTTATCTGTTCCGGCGGGTTTGCTTCGCTCAGAGGACGATGTATAATACCAGCCCGGATGCCGGTTTAGAAGCATTTTTTATTAATTGCCTTAATACCAGCCGGCTACTGCTGTAAACTATACTTATTGCTGCCAAACCCGGTAGGTTTTAAAACCTGCCGGGTTTGTTTTGCTATTCATTACTTCAGCGAACCTATCATAAACAAGTACGTCTTTTAAAATCAGTCTGCTATAAGCTGCTGCAGTTTGTTATACCTGCTTAATTGCCGCATTTTCCCGGAAGTTCCGAATACAAGTAACCGGACGAAATCAATGATATGATTTAAGCTTTATCAAGTATAAAGGCCTGACATCAAACACAAGCAAACATAAAGACTTGTGCTGAATGACCTGATGCTTATGACTTTTTACTGATAAAATTGAGGCTGGTACCAGTTTCTCTTCCGGCATGCTGGTACTGGTTTGTGTTAATTCGTTAGGAAATATGTTCAAAGTAAGTTAATTTCGTCATGCATCCCGAGCCTGCCGGAGCTTTTATTGCCACCCGATAACATTACCTGCTGACGATCCCAGGCGAGTATTGGGTCCGGATAAAGCGAAAAACAAAACTGCAGGATGTACAAAATTTATACGCATGTTTCGATTTATACTATCCCTGTGGCTCCTGCTACTTACGAGCGGCTCACTGCAGGCCGCCACTTATTATATCAGTGCGTTAGGCAAAGACAGCAACTCAGGAACATCTCCGGCGAAAGCCTGGGCAAGTATAGCAAAAGTTAACAGCACGCAGTTTGCACCCGGTGACACTATCCTGTTTGAAGGCGGAAAAACTTTTACAGGCGGCATATATTTTGGTACGGCAACAGCCGGAGCCATTGCCAAAGTAAAAGGTACCCCAGCCAACCCCATCACCTTAAGTTCTTATGGCACAGACCGCGCCATCATCAGTAGCGGCGCATCTAATGGCTTCAGGGGTTACAATACAGCCGGTTTCAGGATCAAAAATCTTGTATTCAAGGGGCCTGGGCGAACCAGTGAAAGCCTTAACGGGATAGAGTTTTACACCGATATACCTGATACACTGCTCAGCTATATCTCTATTGCGAATGTTGAAATCTATGGCTACAAAAATGCCGGCATTATTATCGGCAGCTGGGATGAGCTGACAGCCGGTTTCGGCAGCGTAACAATCAGCGACAGCAAAGTGCATGACAATGGAGATGCAGGGATTACGAGCTATGCGCAGGGCAGACTTGTTCACAAAAACTTTATTGTGCGCAACAACAAGGTGTATAACAATGCCGGGCAGCCGGACAAAACCGAATCGCATAGTGGTAACGGTATTGTTTTGGGTGATGTAGACGGCGCCGTGATAGAATATTGCGAGGCTTACAACAACGGCTGGCTAAATGCGTCGCCCTCAAACGGCCCGGTAGGTATCTGGGGTTACCGCTGCAACAACCTCGTTATACAATACAATGAATCGCACCACAACAGGACGGGCACTACAAAAGATGGCGGCGGGTTTGACCTGGATGGGGGCTGTACGAACAGCATCATGCAGTATAACTACTCGCACGACAATGAGGGCGCCGGTTTTTTGCTGGCACAGTACAAGGATGCCCCCCTGATGAAGGGAATTACCGTGCGCTACAACATCAGTGAGAACGACGGGCGCAGGAATAATTATGGCGCCATACACCTTTGGTCTACGGGTGCCAACGGAGGTATACAGGATTTAGATATTTACAACAACACCGTTTACGTCACACCCGCTACCAATGCTTCGCCTAAAGCCATTATGGTACAGAGCGGAGGATTTAAAGATGCCCGGATCAGAAACAACATTTTTCAGGTAACCGGCGAACTGGAAATTGTTCGGTTGGATAGCTTAACAGATGTACGTTTTGAAGGGAACGACTACTGGTCTGCCGACTCAACTTTTAAAATTTACTGGGCAGATACCACGTATAGTTCGCTCGGCGACTGGCGTTCGGCAACAAGACAGGAACAACACAATGGCGTCGCTTCCGGATATTCTCTTAACCCGGAACTTGCTGATCCGGGTAAAGGCGTTACCATAGGAGATCCCAAACTGCTGCATACATTAACCGGTTATACGCTCTTACCTTCCTCTGCCCTGATCGGCAAGGGCCTGGATCTAAAAGAACTGTATGGAATTGACCCAGGAGATCAGGACTTCTTCGGAAATGATATAACCGGATTGACCTACTTCAGTATTGGCGGGCACCAGCCCGATGCGGATGCCATACTGGGTGTTGACGACACCGCAGCCAATCCTACCATTGAACGGATAATCACCTATCCGAACCCGGTTAGAGATCATGCTACCATCAGGTTTTACCTGGACAAGAATACCGCTTTCTCACTGGATGTATACGACCTGCGCGGAACAAAAATCCGCCGCATCGGAGCGAGTTCAGGCGTGGCCGGGAACATTTACCAGTACAACCTCGATAGCCGCAACTTCGCAGAAGGCATATACCTGGTCCGGCTGGTAACGGGCAACCGGGTACGCACTGCAAAAGTGCTCGTTCAGAAGTAAGGGGCCCGTCAGATGCTGCGGTTCCGTCTACGGGTTACACATTACGCTATAGTTTTGTGATGCGCACGTAATCCAGCATGGCTTTGTTTACTTCTCCGTTCATGTTCTCGTTGGCTGGTTCAAATGACAGCGTGATGGTATGCGTTCCTTTGTCCAGTTTTACCTGTACCGAATTTGTATAGCCCCAGTCCGACCATTCGTCTGTTCCGCGCTGCGGCAGCACGATTGTTCCGGCAAAAGTATTGTCGGTTTTAAGTGTGCGTATGGCGCATTTGTTACTGGTGTTAATGGGCCCCGCGCCGTTGGCATACCTGAAATCGATGGCGTACACCCCTGCCTCCGGCACTGTTACCTTCATACTTAACGACGTATTTTTCTCTTTGCTTATCTCCACAAAACCATTTCCCGAATAGCCTTTATAAGGCAAAGGCGATTTGCCTGATATCTTTTCCAGCTCATATACTTGTATGGCCTCGTCCGTGGCAACTACCACCGGCTCGTTGGCAAATGAGGCCAGACCGCCTGCATCTATGGCAATTACCTGGTATTCCACATAGTCATCTGAAGCTGGCACAACGGCTTTTGTGTCTGTGGTTGTTAACAGCTCGACGCCGTTTTTCAGCACTTTATACCTGGCTGCTCCCTCCACGATTTTCCAGGATAAGGCACCGGCTGTGTAGGTTACCCCCGAAGGTGCCTCGGGCGAGAAAAGTACTTCTACCTGATTTACCTTTCCTTCCTCCAGCTCCTTATTTGCCAGCTCAATTTTTATTGTGTGGCTGCCTTCCAGGTTACCGGGTATTTCTGCTTTTGCCACGGCTTTATCATCCATGGTGATGGATTTTACCTCATTCCCATACCCTGTCATTGCAATATCAAGTATAGCTTTTCTATACCTGAAGTTGGTCAGCTTCCGCTCTCCTTTGAATGCTTCAGGCACAAAAGGTCTGAACACAAGACTGTTGGCCCGGAAATCCATACCAAAGAGCACCTTGTAAATCATACTCAGGTTACCGGAAAGGCTCCAGAGCATGTTGCTGGAGTTGATTTGCGTGCCCGCATAATCGCCGTTGCTGGCTACAAAGTTTTCCTTGTTGGTTAAAAACAGCGCGGCCGGACGGTAAATAGCGCTCATACTTTCCACAAGCGCCTGCTCGTTGCCCACTTTAGCTGCCGCCAGCGACCAGTACGACTGCACAAAAGGCCATACGGCATTGTTGTGATAAGGCGGGATATTGGGAATCTGCGGGTAAATATTCGGAATACCGAATGATGTAACCGGTGTGCTGGCCACGATAGTTTTCTGCTTTGCTGCATCGGCCACACCAAACAGCACACTTAATGCCTCGCCCAGTGCTTCGGCACGCGGCGAAAGTATTTTGAAGTTTCGGCCGTACAGGTATTGCCCATAGTAGCCTTTTTCAGGTATCCAGAGGTGCTCATTTACACCTTTTTTAATATTTTCAGCTATTTGCAGGTGCCGGGTTGCGGCTTCCTTGTCGTGCAGCATCTCTGCCATTTCAGCAAGTATGATGTTGGCCTGGTAATGCACCGCATTCGTGCCCAGGTTCTCCGATTCATAAATATCTGCCGGTTGCATCCATTCGGGGTACGTCTGCTCACGCCAATCCAGAAAAGAGGATTCGCCCCGCACCAGGCCCGTCCTGAAATCATACACGTTCTTTAAATCATCTCCGAGAGAGTTCTTAATAATCTGGTATGATTTCTTCAGCCAGTCCGCATCGCCCGTAACTTTGTAAAGCTCCCAGGCCGCAATCGCCCACACAATTCTGTCCGTAGAAACCGGATAGGCGCCGCCGGTGCCGGTATCCTGTATAATCCGGCCGTTCTCCACTTTGCGCATCAGGCTATACTTTGCTACTTTTGGCTGGAGCATAGCCATAGAAAGTATAATGCTATAGCTGATGTCGCGCGTCCAGACGCCGGCCCATTCTTTGCCTGTTCTGAAGGTACTGTCCGGCTCCACGGCATTTATCATCTCCTCCAGCGCCATATTATACAGCGCGTCCGTTATCACGTAGTCAGATGTATATTGCGGAAAAGCCGAAATGTCTTTCGACAACTGCCAGTGCGTAGCCGTTAGTTTATCTTCTTTGTTCGCATTCAGTACAAGTGCTGCTTCATAAATGCCATCCCCGTCCGGATCTTTCAGTTCCAGTTCCTGATGGTTGGCCAGGTTATCAAAATCCCAGGTCAGCGGATCAGTATTTCCGGCAATAAATACCCCTTTAAAATCTTCCTTGTATATTTTATCACCATTAAAAGCCGTGTAGTATCCCTGCTTTTCAAAGGCATCCAACACGGGTCGCATGTCCAGCCGGACATTGAACGTGGTATTAGGCGCTAAATAAGTATCAGGCGGAATGCTGGTGGTGTCCGTCAGTTGCTCCCCAAAGCGGATGAGCGGCGTTTCGCAGGTGCCGCCGCCTGCTATACATGCAAAGTGGTGGTCCTGGCCGGAGGGCATCTCATTGTCTTTGCCGTTGATGCTGAACTTAAACGTTAGCCGGGGGCTTTGGAACTCATTGGCCGGGCTCTGGTAATCCGATACTATCTCGGTAGGTGACAGCGCGACAGCGGAAAAAGGTGGCTGCACCACACTATCCGGGTAAAGGATATACGCTTCGGATTGCCAGATAGCAGCCTTTAGAGCTGGGTTTTCGCTGATCATATCCATAGGAGACTTGGGCGTTTGGCAGGCGGCGGGTACAAGCAGTACTAAAATTAAGCCTGATTTGGAAAGAATATGCTTCATCTGGTTTTGTCGGTGTTGCAGAACAGTATTGTCCTTATAGATACGGACAAAGGAAATAATTCTATGCTGCGTTTCATATTTTGTTCCGAGTTAAAAGTATAATCCCTGCGTAGAACCAGAATAAGCTCCTGTGTTGCCCCTGCCTCAGGTTTGTTCCAGTTTCATTCCAGAATTTACGTATAGCTTTAGCAGCTTATGAAGATTCTGGTAATTGAAGACGAACCTGACATGCTGGACAACATTGTCCGGTCGCTGGAAGCAGAGAAGTACGTGGTAGAAACAGCCGCCACTTTTGATGCGGCCCTGGAAAAAATACACCTCTATCAGTACGACTGCATCCTGCTGGATATTTCGCTGCCGGATGGCAACGGGCTGGCAATATTACAGGAGCTGAAAGAAATGGATGCAGCACAGGGCGTTATCATTGTATCGGCCCGCAACTCTGTAGACGACAAAGTGGCCGGCCTGAACCTGGGCGCCGACGATTACCTGCCCAAGCCTTTCCATATTGCCGAACTGCACGCGCGGGTAAAATCGGTGCTGCGCAGAAGGAAGTTTGAGGGCAGCCGCCTCATCGAACTGGGTAACCTGAAAGTAGATCCGGAAGAAAGAACGGTTTACGTAAATGATACGCTGCTGACTTTAAACCGCAAAGAGTATGACATCCTTTTATACTTTATCTCCAACAAAAACCGCCTGGTGAGCAAAACTGCGCTGGGTGAGCATGTATGGGGCGATCAGATTGATGAAGCCGATAGCTTTGATTTTATTTACTCACAGATAAAGAACCTGCGCAAGAAGCTGAAAGCGCAGGAGGCGCATCTTGAAATACAGGCCATTTACGGCATCGGCTATAAACTGCTGCTCACATGAAGCTCCTGAACCACACCCTCTCCTACTTCGCCGCCATCCTGTTTGTCGTTATCACCGGCTGGGCAGCTCTTTTTTACTACAACCTGCTCGACGAGATTTACGATAGCCTGGACGATGGCCTCGAAAATTACAAGCTGCTCATTATGCGGCATGCTGCAGCCGATAGCACCATCCTGCATAAAAGCAGCTTTGGCGAAGACAACTATGCCATCAAGCCCGTCGCTGCGCCGCAAGCCTTGGTTTTCACCGATGTGTACCGGGATACGGCCATGTTCATGGAGAACGAGCAGGATTTTGAGCCTGTCAGGATGCTGCAGACCGTGTTCCGGCAAAACGGCCGTTATTATGAGCTCCGTGTGGTAAACTCCATGGTTGAAACAGACGACCTGGTGGAGGACCTGCTGTATTCTATACTATGGCTGTACCTGGGGCTGCTAGCCAGCATTTTGATAATCAACAATTTACTTCTGAAAAAAATATGGCGGCCTTTTTACCTGCTGCTGCACCAACTTAAAGGGTTCCGGCTGGAGGACCAGGGTGCTGTCCGGTTTGAGGAAACAAAAGTGGAGGAGTTCCGGGAACTGAACGATGCCGTAGCAAAGCTGCTCAGAAACAACATCGATACCTACATCAGCCAGAAACAGTTTATTGAAAATGCCTCGCACGAATTACAAACGCCCCTCGCCATCAGTCTGAACAAACTGGAGCTTCTGATAGAGCAGAACAAGCTGACTGATGAGCAATTGCAGCTGCTGGCAAGCGTCGTAAACAACCTCGAACGTATGTCGCGGCTCAACAAGTCGCTCCTGCTCCTCTCTAAGATAGAGAACAGGCAGTTTGAGGATCAGGAAGAGGTTGACCTCAACAGCCTGGCTAAAACGTTGCTGGAGGACTTTGCCGATCAGGCTGCTTACAAAGGCGTTGCTGTTTCTCTGAAAGAGGATGGCAGGTGCCGCGTCCGTATGAACCCGGATTTGGCCGGTATCCTGCTTACCAACCTCATCAAAAACGCCATTGTGCACAATTACCAGGGAGGCTTTGTGCAGATTACGCTACAACCGTTGCAGTTAACAGTAGAAAACAGCAGCAAAAGCGGCGCCCTGGATGAACGCCGCATGTTTGCCCGTTTTCAGCGGGAGCACCAGAACGCGAATTCTACAGGTTTGGGGCTGCCTATCGCCAAAGCCATCACCGCGCGGTATGGTTTCCGGCTAAAGTATAGTTACCAAGGCAACCATGTGCTGGCAGTTCATTTTCAGTGAACCGCCCCGCAGGTGCTAATGGCTGGTTGTTTTATTGACAGGCTTTTGGTTCGGGGTTATCTAGCAGCAGGGCAGCATTAACCAAGTATAAACAGCAGCCTTTGCCAGGTATAACATCCCGCTGATCAGCAGGCTTTATACTTTGTTCCTTCAGCTTTTGCCCGCCCAAACCTTATGGCCGCCCCTATGTGATGAAACCGTAAAATATTTTTCCATTCCCAATTCTTTCCAGATTCAGGCCATACTTTAGTATCATAAATTAATTCTTCAATATTAAAATTACTTTCTAATATGAAACTAATGACGATTTTATGTGCCTCCCTGTTTATGTCGGTGTCGTTCACTTCCTGCCAGGGCGAGGATGTTGCGCCACAGGATGTGCCTTCGGTTGTAACCAATACTTTAATGAGTGCTTTCCCCAATGCCACAGATCTGGATTGGGAAAAAAAGAACGGGAGCTACGAAGCTGACTTTGATATCGACACAGTAGATTACGAGGCGCTGCTGGATGCTTCCGGCAAAATGCTACAGGTAAAACATGAGATTACAGAAGTGCAATTGCCTGAAACGGTTAAAAACACAATCAGTCAAAATTACAAAGACACGCGTATAGACGATGCGGAGATGGTAGAAAAAGGAAGCGATAAGTATTACCAGGTAGAACTGGAAAGCAGCGGACCGGATCAGAAACTTGTTTTTTCGGCGGATGGCGTTGTGCAAACAGACATAAGCTACTGGGATTAAAGTATCCCTTAAATAAGAGCATTAGCAGAACTTCCTGCTGATGCTTTTATAATTCTGCTACAATATTTTATCTATCTAAAACCGATTAAAACATGAAAACAAACATAATAAGCACCTTTATACTTGCTACGGCTGTAGGTATGGCCGCCTGCAATACAAACCTGGGCGATGAAACAGTAACAGAAACGGCCTCCTTTGCCGGTCTCGCTGCCAGCACATTGCCTGATAAAGCAGATATTGTCAGCCCGGCAGCCAAATGGGAATTGCCGAAGGAACTACGCGAAATTTCGGGCATTGCCCTGTTGCCAGGCAACATTATGGCCGGTGTGCAGGATGAGGAAGGAATTATATATTTATATGATCTGAGCAAAAAAGCCATTGTTGATAAGATAAGTTTTGGCAAGCCCGGCGATTATGAAGGCATCGTAGTTGTGGGCGGCGACGCTTTTATTTTGCGCAGTGATGGCGCTATCCTGGAAGTTGCTGATTTCAGGAACGGAAAACCAAAAGCGATAGAACATGAAACCGTGCTGGCATCTTCGCAGAATACAGAGGGCATGGCCTACGACAAAGCCGGCAACCGCCTCCTGATTGCCTGCAAGGGCCACGACGAAAGGCTGGGTAACAACAAAGGAATTTATGCTTTTACCTTAGCCGATAAAACGATGCATGCCAATCCCGTTATCATCATACCGCTGGATCAGTCTAAACTGGCGGATAGCGGCAAAAAACGCAAAAACAAGTATGATGTCCTGCAGCCGTCTTCACTGGAAATACACCCCCTGACAGGTGAACTATACTTACTGGATGCAAAGAACTTTTACCTGCTGACCATTGACAAAAAAGGTACTATCAAAAAGCTGGTTAACCTTGACAAATCGTTGCTTCGGCAGCCCGAAGGATTAACATTTGGCAGCAATGGCGAGATGTATATTGCCAGCGAAGGCAGCAAAAAAGGAAACGGCGTTCTGCTGAAGTATGCTGCAGGAATCTGATAAAGAACTGCAACACCACAAAAGCAAATCCTAGAGCAATCATCAAAGTATAATTTATACTTTGGCACCGCTGGGCTATACTTGCCCGGCGCTCGGCATAAGTATGATTCAGCTGATGAGGCTGCATTAAAGTATAGGATATGCTGACTTTACAGGTAGCACTTCACCTGAACAAAGAAGCGCTGCCGGGAAATTTGACAATTTCCCGGCAGCGCTTCTTTGTTGATTTAAATGACAAGCTATTTAGCTGATGCGCTACCCTTGTCGTTCAGTGAGTTGATCCAGCTAGCTATTTTGAGGGCATCCTTCTTGGGCACCTGCGGCATAGGCGGCATTTCTGTCGCATAATCCGGCCAGTTCTGCGGCTGAGGGTTATGGATCAGCTCCACAATCTTCTCGTTGGTATAGCCGCGCTTGGCAACGTCGGTATAGGCCGGGCCGATTTGCTTTTTGGTCGGGTTATGGCAGGCCAGACACGTATACTTGGCCAGCAAGCCCTTTACCTCCTCGTAAGTTGGGGCAGTGGCAGTTGCTTTTGCCGCCGCTTTTTTGGCAGCCGGCTTAGCCGCTGCCGGAGAAGACTTTTTAGCTGAAGAGGCAGCTGTAGCCTTGCTTTTTGGCGTTGCGGCAGAGTTCCTGGTGCTAACCTCGCTCATAGACAGCTTTTTGCCTTCAGGAATATTGTTCAAAGTATAATAAGCTGTCGGGTGCACCAGTGAGTAAGAATTCTCTTTGGCACGTACGCCATTAAGCGTAATGTTATGGATGTAGTAGCGGCGCAGGTTGTCAACAATCAGGCGTGCCTTCATGCCATCATCCGAAACCTTCACACCCTTAATTACACATTCTTCTGTGTTTACCGGCGGGCTTCCGTAAACCGGGTGGTACTTGTAGATAAAACTCGACACGTTGTAAGAAGCAATGTCTTCGGCAGATTTTTTATCTACAGGCTTGGTGAATTCTATTTCAAACCCGTCTGGCATGGCGCGAACAGCGCGCATCTCGAAAGGCACACTGTTGTTCCATACAACGCGCTGCAGGCCCTGGTTGGCATCGCCGGCTGATCCCCAGCCACGGTTGGTTTCACCCACGAACAGGGAGCCATCCTGGGCCCATGCCATGCGCAGTACGCCCGATTTAAAGCCGGTTCTGAATAGGAACGCCGCGCCCTGGTATTCTCCGTTTACTTTTTCGAGAAACACGCGCGAAATAAGGCTCATGCCCTGATCACCGATTAGTACCTGCCCGCCAAACGGCCCGAAATTACCTTCCGGGATCTGCAGCGGCTCTGAGTTGGAAATACCCAGGATTCCGTGGGGCAACCAGACAGCTGGTGTCTGCAGCTGGGGGAAGAACTTTTTCATCTCATACAGGGAGACAAAATCCTCATTTACCACGTTCTCGGGTTTGATATAACGGCCATTCTCGTCTTTCACCTGGCGCGGGTCAACTTTTGCATATAGCTGCTCCGTTGTTAGCTTAACCGGTGAGTTCGGCATACCGGCCCAGCGCAAGCCAGCCGGGTGACCGGTGAAAGCACCCTTTGGTACATACCAGAGACCACCGGAACCCATCCAGTCGCCCTGGTTGTCAGTATAAAAGAATTCACCGTTGATCAATCCGGGACCAGCCGGTGAGCGCATACCTGTAGCCCAGGGCTGCATTTTTCCATCCTCCGTAATGTTCATCGTCCATCCGCGCCAGGGCACACGGCTTTCCCCGCGCCACCATTCCTCATCGCCGAAGGCCACGTTGCCTGTTACGAAAAAGGAACCGTCCGGCGCAATCTTAGGGCCGAAGCTGTACTCGTGGTAATGGCCGGATAGTGGCCAGGCATATACTGTTTCGTATACATCTGCCTTGCCATCCATGTCGGTATCTACCAGCTTGGTGAGTTCGCCGCGCTGGGCACAGTACAGGTTGCCGTCTTTGTAGGCCAGGCCCAGGATTTCGTGCAGCCCGGATGCAAACTTGCGGAAGTATGGCCGCTGGCTGGTCGGGTTCTCCACGATAAATACATCGCCGCGGCGCGTTGAAATTCCCAAATCACCATTCGGCAGCGTAACCAGCCCGCCCACTTCAAGCAGCGCTCCCTCTGGCGAGCTTACGCCCCTTATACTGAAAAAGTCTTCTTCCATGGGCGATTCCTGCGCTACCGCCGAAGCGCTGAAACCTGTTATCGTTGCTGCAGCCAGCAGAAACTGCAGGGCGGCATGGCGGTAAGTTTTTATATGCGTATGTTTCATGAGTAAGAATAATCTGATGTTAGAAAAGGATAGAATAGCGCAGCTTTCCGTTTACCGGCACAATCAGCTCTTTCTGGCCGTTGGCATCCCGTATAACAGGCTTTGCTCCGCCGGTATCATCCAATCTGATATAGTATGATTTGCCATCCACCAGGTACATATCTTTGGAGAAAGGCTCAATGGTGCTTCCTTCTGCCAAACGGGCATAAAGGTTCTGACCTGGATTTTGTACCGTAATCTCGCGGCTGATTCCTTTTCCTCCATCCAGCACCCTGATAGCATCCTGCACAGTTGTGCCGTACAGCAGGTAGCGGAAAGTCGGCTGGTCGTTTTTGTCCATGGCATAACCTTTGGGGCGATAGCTGCTGCCGGTGGTGTCTGTTACCCAGGCAGCCTGCGGAGAGGCCAGGCGGGCCAGTGCCAAAGCCGGCAGGCCAAAATTCTGCACCGTGCCAACCGGGCGGGATGTGCCGTTGCCACGGCTATACCACATCGGTGTTGCATCCAGAAAGCCGCCGCGCCATACCTGTACCACGTTGCCTTTGTCCATATCATAAGTATAATGTACTTGATCAGGACTTCCGACATTTACCGCATGCACTACCCTGAAACCGGATCTGCCATTGTTCTCGACAGGCAGGTCCATAAAGCTGCGCAGGATGGTATTGACAGGCGCATTAACCAGTATCGGGCCCTCCTGATCATTATTACCGCCTACAACCGGATCGCCCATTACGTATTCCCGGATACCAGGACCGATAACGGCCAGCCCGACCGCCGGCTTGCCCCACTCCACCAGCTTGGTGTACAGCAGCTCAAAAGGCATATCACCGGCAGGCAGCGTTATGGTGGCCCGCTGGTTTCTGGCATCTATCGGAATAACAGTTTTGTTGTTGATACGCATCAACCCTCTGCCGCCTGAAGCATTCAGGTTAAAAGTATATTCTCCCGGCTCTTTTACGCGGAGTGTGCCGGTATAGCGCACAACAAAATTATTGGGGAATGGGCTGATTTCGGAGGTCAGGGCTACAGATGTTCCTTCTGCTTCTGGCGGAATACTGTCGTACACAGATGCTACATCATACTTGCCTTTAAATACCTGGTACTTCAGGTCTACAAGTTCCGGACGCGGTTTGCCATAGTTGGTGATTTGTATGTTACGGAAAGCCACGGCGCCATGATCGCCCTGCAGGCGCAGCGGCCCTGTTGCCACCTCGTTGTTGCCGATAGCGCCGCGCGTAGGCCCGAAAAGCTCCACATTTTCATGTATGAGAACCCCGTTCAGTTCGGCGCGCAATATTTTGGCATTCTCTGTTTTTTTCCCGCTGGCATCAAAGCGCGGCGCCTGGAACGAGATTTTCAGGTGTTGCCACAAGCCGGGTGCCAGGGTTACGTTCTGGCGGGGCGCATAGCCCTGGTACCCTTTCTGCCCATCGGGGCGGCTTTCGTCCCAGCGTTCGTAAATGGCGCCATTGCTGGCGGAGGTAGGCGCCTGGTTACCCCAGCTGTCTGCCAGCTGCACTTCGTACCGGCCCTGCAGGTATACGCCGGAGTTGGAGCCGGCAGCCATCATGTAATCAAGCTCTATATCAAAGTCACCATACTCCGCTTTGGTGAGCAGGTCAGATCCCTTTGCTCTTCTGCGCGGCTCGTTTACAAGTATGCCGGTACCATCGGTCAGGTCAAATTCGTTGGTTTCGTCAAGTTCTGCCTGCACGTCTCCGGCAATCTGCCAGCTTTTTCCGGGATTCTGAAAGGCAGATAGGTTATCGAGCGGAATTGCATCCGGCTGACTTGCTGCAGGCTGCGCCAGGGCAACGCCTGCGCTGCAGATCCAGGCTACACCAGCCAGCAGCAAGCTCTTATAGGGTGTGGTTTGATGTTTAATCATGTTACAGTTTTAAATTAAATAATAGGATTCTTATTAAGCGGCCGTTTAGCCGGTTTCTATTTCTTCGTTAATGGCTTCTCCCAGGAAGAAAATGAGTATGGGAAAGCCTCCGGCTTTGTGCCACGGCTTTTGTTGGGCTCCGGCCCCATTATAAAGGTGAGCTTGCCGCCTTTCTGAATGTCTTCCTGGGTGATGTAGTTCTTTTCATACTTCCTGCCGTTGAGCTTAGTACGCTGCACATAAAGGTTCTCGGCACTGTTTTCCGGGGCTGCTATCACAAACGTTTTGCCGTTCTCCAGCTGCAGGGTCGTTTTGCGGAACAGCGGCGCACCGAGCACGTACTGGTTTGTGGCCGGGGTAACCGGGTAAAAGCCCATGGCCGAGAACACGTACCAGGCCGATGTCTGCCCGTTGTCCTCGTCCCCTATGTAGCCATCGGGCGTAGGCTTGTACATGCGGTTCATGGTCTGGCGTACCCAGTATTGCGTTTTCCAGGGCTCGCCGGCATAGTTGTAAAGGTAAATCATGTGCTGGATAGGCTGGTTGCCGTGCGCGTACTGTCCCATGTTGGCTATCTGCATCTCGCGTATTTCGTGTATCACGCCGCCATAGTAGCTGTCGTCAAACACCGGCGGCAGCGAAAAGACTGAGTCCAGCTTGGCCACGAAGTTCTTCCGGCCGCCCATCAAATCTATCAGCCCCTGCACATCATGAAACACCGACCAGCTGTAATGCCAGCTGTTGCCCTCGGTAAAGGCATCGCCCCACTTAAAGGGATTAAAGGGAGACTGGAAGCTGCCGTCCTTGTTCTTGCCCCGCATCAGGCCGGTGCTCGGGTCAAACAGGTGGCGGTAGTTCTGGCTGCGCTGCGCGTACAGGTCTATCTCTGCCTGCGGCCGGTGCAGGGCTTTGGCCAGCTGGTAAATAGCAAAGTCATCGTAGGCATACTCCAGGGTGCGCGCCGCATTTTCGTTGATACCTACATCATAGGGCACATAGCCCAGCTTGTTGTAATAATCCACGCCTTTGCGGCCTACCGCTGAGATAGGGCCTTCGTTGTTGGCCCCGTGCAGCAGCGCCTCATAAAGGGTGTTGATGTCGTAACCACGCAGGCCTTTGATGTAAGCATCGGCCACAACCGAGGCTGAGTTATTGCCTACCATGATGTCGGCATAGCCGGGGCTGGACCACTCGGGCAGCCAGCCGCCTTCTTTGTAGTCGTTGATCAACCCTTCTTGCATCTCTTTGTTGATGGAAGGGTACACCAGGTTCAGAAATGGATAAAGCGCCCGGAAGGTATCCCAGAAGCCGGTGCCGGCAAACATGTAGCCCGGGTGCGTCTGCCCGTCGTAAGGGCTGTAGTGGACAATCTTTCCGGCGGCATCCAACTCATACAACCGCTGCGGGAAAAAGAGCGTGCGGTAAAGGCAGGAGTAGAAAGTGCGCAGTTGCTCCAGAGTACCGCCCTCTACTTTGATGCGGCTCAGGGTCTTGTGCCATACATCCTTTGCCTTCTGCTTGGTCTGCTCAAAGCTGTCATTGGCCAGTTCCCGCTTCAGGTTCAGTTCGGCCTGTTCGTAGCTGATAAAAGAGGAAGCTACTTTCAGGTTTACCTGCTCGCCTTTGGTTGTCTTAAAACCGATAAGGGCGCCGGCGTGATCGGCCTTCATTTCCAGCGCATTTTTTACCAGCGTGGTGTCGTGCCAGGTATAAGCCAGGGTAAAAGGCTTGTCGAGATAAATGACAAAGTAGTTTTTGAAGTTTTTGGGGTTGCTGCGGGCATTTTTGGTCGTGTAGCCGATGATTTTGTTTTCTTTGGGCAGCACCTTTACATACGAGCCTTTGTCCAAAGCATCCACCACAATAAAGGAGCTGTCGGCCCGCGGAAAGGTAAAGCGGAACTGTGCCGCACGCTCCGTAGGCGTAATTTCCGTGGTTACGTCATGATCAGCCAGGTAGACGCTGTAGTAGTATGGCTTTACGATTTCGGCTTTGTGAGAGAACCAACTGGCCCGGTCATCCTCGTTGAAGCTGGCTTTGCCTGTAACGGGCATAATGGCAAACTGGCCATAGTCGTTCATCCAGGGCGACGGCTGGTGGGTTTGCTTAAAGCCACGGATTTTGTCGGCATCATAAGTATAGGCCCAGCCGCTGCCCATACTGCCTGTTTGCGGCATCCAGAAGTTCATTCCCCAAGGCAGGGCAATGGCCGGGTAGGTGTTGCCGTTCGACAGGCTCGGTTTCGAGTCTGTGCCCATCAAAGGGTTCACCAATTCCTCGGGAGCATCAACTTCTGAAACTATCTGTGCGTGGGAGAAGGTATAAATAAACAGCCCCAGCACGGCAATAATAGCTCTTTTCATGTAAGACTTCTTGTGTGATGTATGCAGCTATAAAACAGGCTGCTAAGGTAGTTTTTTGTTGTAACTTGATTCAACTATAATTTCCTGTCAATCTGCTATACTACAAGGTATAGACATTGCAAATTACCCTCATCATAGTTCTAATATTTACTCGGGAGCAAATTTCTCTTGTAAACCGGCTCTGGCACATACAATAGCTAACAACATCTCAGGCAAAATTCAAAGCATAAACCTTGAACATAACTATCTGTGCAGCATGAGCTTAACCTATTCTATGATCCTGCAAGTATACATCCCGGTTTTGTTGCGGAGAGTTTATCAGCGAACGTTATATCCGCATAATCAGCCTACTCATGCTCGCCAACAGGATTCCCGGAATTTTTAACTTTCAGAAGGACAGCCTCTGTTTATACTTTCAAATTTTTATACAGCTACTTACAAATTCCGATCTGTAAAGGTAAATGTGCTGTTTAGTAAAAAGGGGCACTTTCTGAGGTGCCCCTTTTTATAATTGGTAAGCTAAGAGGTAAATTAAAAACGGTGATCAATGCAGTTAAGTATACTAAGTATAAGCTGCTTTAATTATCAGTCACCATCTTCTCTCCCGTTCTTTAATACCCGTTTGGTTTTAATAATGGGTTAGTATTTAAAGCACGTGTTGGTATAGGAAATACGCTCCTATCTGCTGCATCCGCCGGTTTATCCCACCATTCCTGGCCGAACCTGTCCCAGCGAACCAGGTCGGTTCTACGGTGGCGCTCGCCCAGGAACTCACGGCTCAGCTCGTCCACAAATTCATCATCTGTCAGCATTCCCGGATTAGCTGCATAACTATGAGCAGGCCATGCTGCATCTGTAAAGTTCCGTCTGCGTACCGCATCGAGCATCTGAGCCGCAGTTGCCTTGTCGCCGGCACGGTATTTGGCCTCTGCTATGGCATAGTACATCTCTGCCAGGCGGATTTCGGGAGCTGAATTGAACTGGAACTGACCCTCGGACTCCGGCAACCACGGGAATTTGATGAATCGCACGCCGGAGTTCTCTTCGCCAGTGCTCACGTGTGAACCTTTAGCAAGACCGCTCGCTCCTTCAGAAAAGCGGCCAATCTGGTCAACATAAAACAGCGGCTTGCCATTGTACTCTTCGGTGCCGTTCACCATGGTAGTGCTATCGAACCCGAAGCCCTTGTCGTAGTTGTAAGCATATTGCTGCCCTATGAGGAAGAACCCATCGTACAGGTTGTCTTTATCCGTTGTTCTGAAAGGTTGTTTACGCTTGTCACCATCAGCATAGGTTTCATACGGTATGCCCAACTCATAATTGTACAGATTACCTTGTAGGTCACGCGAAGGCGTTAAGGTGATGCCGTTCCATCCACCCCAGTCGTTATCCAGCGAATACCTGGCCTGGTAGTGCATCATGGCGTTATACATCCAGCTGAACTCATAGATGTTTCTGGCATGCGGGAACTCAAAGATGTTCTCCGGTGATCTGTAGCCGTCGATGCCCGATCTGAAAGGGCCTCTGTAATCCGGGTCAAGGCTATAGGTACCATACTTGCCGTCTATAACATCCTGCGCTACCTGGGCAGCCTGGTCATACATAGGCGTACCAATCCATTTTTCAGCATTCAGATATAGGCGTACCAACAAAGCGGCGGCGCCTCCCTGATCCCAATGCCCCACAACACCATTCTGCGGCAGACCCTGTATCGACTCCTTCAGTTCGGTCTCAATAAAGGTAAATACCTCCTGTGGCGACGAGGCAGGCAGGGGCTCCTGCAAAGAGGCATCAGTAGAGATCGGCACACTGCGGAACTGGTCAATCAGGAACAGGTAAAACCAGGCACGCAGAGTTCTCAACTCAGAGATATGCTGTGCCTTGTCGACATCTGTCATACCAAATTTTGAGTAATCTAGGCCTTCAAAGTCACTGATAAAAACGTTACACTGCCCAATGCCTTGATAGGGACCAGTCCAGCCGCCATAAATATGGTTGTCATCCGCAGTCCATTCGTGGTGGTGCAACCGGATCCAGTCGCCGCCATCATAACCATGCTTTCCTTTTTGTGCCCACACAAAATTATCAGAAGTCAGCTCCGAAAGTATCCAACGGTCGCCATCCCACCCATTCCAATGGGCATGCTCATAGGGGCGCACTAGCGCCGCCATTACCGAGTTCTTATCCTGGTAGTAAGTTTCGGTCACTAGTGTACTAAACGCTTCCTCCTCCAGGTCAGTACAGGCCGGCGCTGCAAGCAAAAGAAGCATGGCCGAGCCTAGTATTTTTATTTTGTTCATATCTTCAACTTATTAAAGTTATTTATGAGTATTAAAAAGAGATCACTACGCCAAGTGCATAATTCCTGGCAATAGGATACACATCTAAGCTACCGTAACCGGCAGTCAGGCCTGTTACCCCAATTGCCGCCGGGTCAAGGCCACTGTAATTGGTAAGTGTAAATACGTTACGCACGGTGCCGTAAATTCGGAAGTTTTTAATGCGCTCTACTCCTAGCTTAGGTGTCCAGCCCAGCGTCAGGTTATCCAGCTTAAAGTAGTTACCGCTCTCCAGGAAGTAGTCTGTGATTACTTTACCTGACTTGATCTGGCCGTTGCGGGTGTAGGCGTCTTCCAAAAGATTCACACCTGGCTCAGCCTGTAGGCCGTAATACATTTGGTATAGATTCAAAACGTCATAATCGAAGCGGCCAAGGAAGAACAGCGACAAGTCGAAGCTCTTGTAAGCAATCCTGTTACCCCATGAAAGCTCGTACTTGGGCGTTCCGTTTCCGATAAAAGTTCTATCTCTGTCTATGTTTCCTTCGGTGGTTGCATCTATTTTCTCGCCGCCTTCTTCCCCATTTTTCCAGATCAGGATGTTACCATCCGCATCTACGCCGGCATACTTATAGCCATAGAAGCTACCCAACTCGGTGCCTTCGTACAGGCGGTAAGCCGGGCCAGGATTACCAGGTGAAGGCAGGTTTTGCAAGTCCTGAAAATTGGCTGTATACGGGCCTTTAGACCAGGAAACCAGCCGGGTTTTGGTATAAGAGGCAGTCACATTAGTGCTATAGGTAAAATCGTCAGTTTCAACAGCATCCCAGTTCACGTACAGTTCCACTCCTTTAGAACTCATCGTCCCGGCATTCACTATCATCTGGTCGTGCAGTTTTGGTGGCACGGGCACCGTGTAGCTGGAGATTAAGTCTTTACTCCTGCGGTCGAATAGATCAAAGGTGCCATCTACTTTGTTATTGAACAAGGTAAAGTCCAGGCCTAAGTCATAGGAGATCGCTTTTTCCCAGCGCAAATCTGGATTCAGGTTATTAGCGGGGCCATATACTCTGATAAATTCCCCATCATAATTGGGATATCTGCCATAGCCTGTGTACCTGGCCAGCGAAGTATAACGTGGGAAAACTGAACGGCCGGCTACGCCATACGATGCACGAAGCTTTAGCTCGTCAATCGCCTCTATGCCCTCAATGGCAGGCAGGCTGGACATGCGCCAGGCGGCTGACAGGGACGGGAAACTTCCCCACTTGTTATTGGCTCCGAACTTGGTATTGCCTTCATAACGGTAAGAAGCAGTCAGGAAGTAAGTATCTTTGAAATTGTAGTTCAAGCGACCCAGGAAGGCAATAACTTTTTCTTTTTCTCTGTAAGAGTCCATTCCTAAGCGTCCTTCTTCGAGATTCCAGCTACCGGCATCCAAATTGTTGTAGCCAAAAGCATCAGATGGAAAATCGGCGTTCTCGGCCCAGAAATCTTGATAATTGAACTCCTGATAAGTATAGCCGCCCATAGCTGTCAGGTTATGCTCACCAATGGAAGTATTATAGTTACCGAGCCATTCAAACGTATAATCCGTCCACTTTTCGTTCTCTAGGCGGGCTCGCCCTGTGCGGTTACTAGTAATAGACTCTGCCGCCTGGGAAGTATAGTACTCCCTGCCTAAGCGGTCATGCCCTTGGCGCGCCAATTTGATCTCAGTGTTCAGGTTATCCAGCAGATTCAATCTAAAAGTGAGATCTACAACAGAGTACTCCTGGTCTGCACCGTTTTCTCTAGCCAGCAAATTCTGTACGGGATTGTACGTATCATACCCGAGTAGTGTGTTATACATGCTTGGATCGTTTGGATCCATAATCGGGATAGTCGGATTGAGCTTTACGGCCTGGCTAAATGCACCATAGTTGGTATACTCTTCGTTTGCAACTCTGTAAGACATATTGCCGTTCACCTCCAGGAAACCCTGCATAGCGCGCTGAAAGAAACTTGCCCGGAGGCCGTACTCCTTGCGATCAGAGGCAATATCCAGGCCGGTTTTGGCACGATAGTTTCCGGAAATGCGGAACTGGGTGTTTTCACTTCCACCGCTGACAGCCAGGTTATGGTTTTGGCCGAAGTTATCTTCTCTAATCAGTTCATCGTACCAGTCCGTTCTGGCCCCAAAATCCTGATCCCGATCATGTGCCAGAAATTCTTCCGGGGAAAGTATATCAGGCCTGGCCGCCACGACATCGTGTTCCACATAACTGTCGTAGGTTACTGTTACCTCGCCAGCCTTGCCGCGCTTAGTCTGCACAAGAATCACACCGTTAGCGCCTCGCGAGCCGTAGATAGCGGATGCGGCCGCATCCTTCAGTACTGTAATGGAGGCTATATCCTGCTGGGCCAGATTGCGCAGATCGCCGTTCGGCATGCCGTCTATCACTACGAGTGGGCTATTGGCGCCATCATTAGTTAAAATGGTACCTGCCCCCCGTATCTGAATGCCAGCCGTTGCGCTTGCATTCGGATCGGCAGCGGCAGTACTAGACACAGTCAGACCAGCCACCTTGCCCTGTATCATTTGCAAGGGACTGTTGAAAGCGCCCTGCTGGAACTCGTCGGCGGTAACCGTGGTAATGGCACTACTCACCTCTTTCTTTTGCATGGTACCGTAGCCTACTACCACTACTTCTTCAAGCGCCTCTGCGTCGGTACTTAAGGAAACGTCTATTACCGTCTTATTGCCGATAGGCACCTCCTGATCCTTATAGCCAATATAAGAGAACACCAGCGTACCGTTTTCCTGCCCGTCCGGAATCGTCAGTTCATAGGCACCGTCGGCATTGGTGCTTACGCCTAATGATGTTCCTTTCAGCACTACCGTTACTCCCGGTAGCGGCATACCTTTTTCGTCTGTTACAGTTCCTCTTACCTGTATCTCATATCTGGAGAGGTAATCAGCAGCAATGCCATTGCCGGAAGCTGGCACCATCGAGGGAATTTCAACAGGCGGCTTTACAGCTGCGTGGCTTTGGGTAGCAGTCAGAGCTGCACACATAGTAAAAGAAAGGAAACCGGTACAGAGCATCCGTCCCCTTCCTCTTACATAGCCACTATCAAACAAGGTTGTAAATGGTTGTTTCATAGAATTACATTATTAAATACTAATTGAGAATTACTAAACCGTTTTAGCAGAAATTAACAACAGACACCGTTACCGGGTTTGTTACCGAAATGTAGAAAAACTTTAATCCTGAATACTTAAGCAAGCTAAATTTCATTGCGAAGGTATTAAATAGATTAACAAAATTATTTATACCCACTGCAGGTGGTCAAAAACTTAATGCTTAAAGAATAAACACAAAAGCTTTGATAAAAACTTACAACTTAAGAAACCCTTTAATAAGCCTCTATTATTAGCCTAAATTTAGGAACATAAATGAAAAACAAAAAACTTTATCCATAATTCTTCTTAAAGCGTGTGTTTCGCCGGTATAACTTCTTAGCGGCTACGGTCTGATAAATAAGTGCAGCAGCAAGTCTAATTGGGACACAACGGTTAAAGTAAGCACCATGAAGAAAATTTCTAAACCTTTGAAACACGTTGTGCTTGTTAAAACATGCCAATGATTTAAAGCCGCAGAGATGGGAAAGTGAACCTTGACGATTATGTAATGCTGCTGCCTCCTTTTCGTCCCAACCTTAGGGTTAGAGATGAGAAGTAAAACAATGTCTCACCTCCCGACCAGGAGCATTTTATACTTATACAGCAAAGCGCTTCCGTCAATTTATTAGTTGCTACAACCTAGGGAAGATTCGCTGCTTTTAACGGCAATTTATACTTTATATAAAGGCACAGGTATCAAGTGGGGCATCCCAAGTATAGACAGCTCATGCCGAACCGATAAAAGCTTAAAGTATCATACAACTTTGTCTCTATATCTATACTTACCAGGATAAACTTACCTTAATACCATCAGGACTATTCTCAAAACTTAAATAACAAGTTCCTGATGCTGCATCCCATGCGGTTTTCACATCGCTTATCTGCTCTCCTTTGCTATTAGTAAGCTTAATATCTTTAGGGGATGCTGGTAGCAGTATGCGCATGCTGTTTATCGTTTTAGCAGGGCTTTTTGCAGTAAATTTGTAACTACCGCTATTTGCTTTTTCATCATAAATTCTTGAGGCTGAAGCTAAAACCTGAGGTTTCTTTTTATCCTGAATTCTGCTGATGTTATATAGAAAAGCCTGACTGCCGGGGTTTATAACCTTTTGAGTCAAGACTGGTAGCGCCGGATCAAAAAGGTCAATTACCGGCCCTTTAACTGTATAGGATTTATTACTTATACTTTCATCCATTACTGAGACAATATCATAAGGGCCTCTTTCTAAGTATAAATTATTCTTAAAAGTTAAATCTCCTCCCCTGGCATCGGTTTCATAAGCTTCTTTTATAGTTGCGATATACCCCGATGCGGCATTTGGTTCCATCACAAATTTTTTTGGATTTTGCCTGATCACATACACAGCACCTTTCCCAACGGTGAATTTTTCCTTTGTTGCAGCAGGATTTATACCTAATCGTTTAAATAAATCCTCGGAAGGCGCCTTATATTTATTTTCTTTCGTGTTCCACCATTCCATTACAGTTTGGTAAGGGTCATCATCCCGGCCGCAATACACCAGCACCCCACCTTTCTTTACCCACTCAGCAAGACTTTTATGCACATCCGGCGACATGGGCTTCATATTGGAATAACTCATCACCAAAACCTTGATATCTTTTAAAGAAGCGTCGAGCCCCAGATTTTCCATATGCACTGTCTGCACCGGCACGCCCCGCTTCAGCAACGGCAGTGTTTGTCCGTAAAAGTTGGAGAATTGCGGATCTTCAAATCCGTTATGTGTCGGAAAGCGCTGAAACATCAACGAATTGCCCATCAGCACGCCAATTCCATTCACGCCCGACACACGATTATCTGATAAAGGCATATCATTTAATGCATTTATCATTACCTGCATTTGTGTTGAATAATATTTCGGTATCAACACGCTGCTATCGCTGTTTGCCACTTTATAAGGCTTGGTATAAATGCGCTCCGGCCACGGCATTACTTCATAATCAGCTACCATCGGGTATAATAATTGCGCTGTGAACGTGGCTTCATAATTACGTTTATAATCGCTCCAGTCGCGTCGCCTGTCCTCTATAGGGTCGGTCAGGAAAAATACTTTGCGACCGGTTGGTGCCGTCATCGAGACCATAGAGCCATATTCCAGAAAAGCATTCTCAAATACTCTTTCTTTAGATAGCCCGTTAAAATACGTTGGCTCTCTCGAAGTACCGGTCCAAACCTGGGCTATATAGCCATCTATACCCGGCAATGAGGCGAGACAGGCTTCAGGGCTGACGATTTGCCAGGATGAGTAATTTACCAGCGAATGTGTGGGGACATAAAATTTAATATCCATGCCTTTACTTTTGCCATACGCTTTCCCATAAGATGAGACCTCCTTCAGGGCATTGTAATACAAATGATATTTTAGCTTGCTTGAGAGATAAGTATTTTCAGGTGACAAGTGCTGCGCTTTCCAGGGGAAGCCATAATATTTCTGCCATTCATCTTTAAAAGCCGAGCTATACCCTGCTCTTGCCCAGAACTCAGGTTCTTCCAGGTAAATTGAGCTGATTCCTGCATCAATAACTTTTTTGATGACAGCAGTTTTCATGTACTCAATAAATGATTGTACAGGCACAATATAGGGTATGTTCCTGCCATGCCAGATGGTGTCTCCATCCATTTCAACCTGCCCTTCGCCAAGGTGGTTCTTACCATCCCATTTACCTAAAAAGTAATCCTGATAGGAACCCCATGCTATTCCAGTCATGAAATGCGTATTATATCCATGATCTCTCCAGGATTTTACGCGCTCTTCAAATGTCATTCTCTGGCGGCCGTCAGATGGATTCCCATTGACGCCATAAACAATAGCAACATCCGACCGAATATCAATCTCGGGCATCCATGGACTGCTTGTCTGGAATGCTGTCTTTTCTTTTAGAACAGGCGCGTCCTCCTTTCTTTGCTGCGCATTTACAGTATAAGCTATACAAAGGATATAGAAAAAAATTATAGTTTTTTTCATGTTAAAGATTTTAAAGGACGAATGTATAGATGCTTTTTCATTTAAGGGATCTTAATCTTTAAGCTTTATTATAATTATAATTTTAAACCATAATCAATACAGACACCTCCTGTAAGGCAAGTATAGAAACAGCAGGAATCAGGTATGGAACCGTATGCATGGTAGCTGAGGCATGAGATCTGTTCCTTTTAACTCCTGACGCGTATACTTTATTTGTTTAACAAAGCAATCTGGTATGAAAAAGATAATGAAGTTAAGCCTTTTGGTATTTCTATTAACCGCTTTTACCGCCTGTGGCAGCCAGAATGGCAACACAGCAGAACAGGCAGGAACCGGAGCAGAAGCGGATACTACCCTGAATTCAACTATAGATGCAGACACATCTGTGACACTGGACCCCGATACAGCGCTGTACCATGACATGACGCTATAGCTTATAGCCGAAGAAAAAGCTCCGCCTGTAAACGCAGCAAGTGAATGGGAACCACGGACTACGCGCAGCTATGCCAGATGTTCGGTACCGGCACTACACAAAACAGCCTTCTTTATGCGCAGGAAAGATTTTTATTTTTTCTGCGCATAAAGAAGGCTGTTTATACTGTCTCTTATAGAGAACCAACAACTGCTTACGTTTGCCTGTTATAGTTCTCTTACCCAGATGTTGCGGTAGCTTATGGGTTCGCTTTTATCGCCGTGGGCCTGTAGCTTTATAGGAGCCGGTCCATGTTTTTTGTAAGATGGTTTGCCGATATACTGGGTTGGCCCCAGCAGTTCCACATTGTTTTCAACGAGCACACCGTTAAATAAAACGGTTACCCGCGCAGGTGTTTTCACTGAGCCATCCTCTTTGAAAGTAGGCGCTTTCCAGAACACGTCATAGCTTTGCCATTCGCCCGGCTTTTTGGCAGGGTTTGACAGGGGTATAAACTGCTTGTAAATGCTGCCGGCCATGCCGTTCACATAGGTCTTGTTGTTGTAAGAATCCAGCACCTGCAGTTCGTAACCCGCATCGCCTTTGCCTGTTGAAGCCAGAAAAACACCGCTGTTGCCGCGCGCCTGCCCTTCGCCCGTAATGTTTTCCGGAATGCGCCATTCCAAATGCAATTGGTAATCCTTGAAATCCTGTTTGGTCTCGATGTTACCGGTTTCTTTATTTACTGTAAGTATACCGTTGGCCACTGTCCATTTTGCCGGCTTGGTCCTGTCGTCCGTCATCACCCATTTATCCAGGTTCTTGCCATCAAACAAAACAATGGCATCCGAGGGCGCCTCAATAACTACTTTGCCGGGTGTTACAACTTCGGGTACGGGTTCCCATACTTCTGTATCTTCTGGTTTTGCTTTTTGCTGTGCTTTTGCCATAAAAAAACTGCCGGCCAACAGGGCGGTTAATACTAGTTTGTAGGTCATGGTATGATGATTTGATGATTATAAAATAGGCTTGTAGATCCGTAGCTGTGCTCTTTAATGAAAAAGGTTCAGGCAAAATATACCTTGCATCTCGTTCGCTGTTATACCAGGCGTAATTTGCGCTGAAACAAAGTATAAGCTTTAAATATTAAGTAGCTGTACAAAGATAGTTTTAAAGTATAAACACATGCAGTCCTTCTCCTGTCTTTCCAGAGAATAACGAACATAAAGTTTTATACTTGTGATTCATCCGCTATTTTGTTCAGTTTCAGAACTCCCGGATTATGCCTGCCGGTCAAATGTAATGCACTCCCGCAATTCTTTGTCTGTATAAGCCAGGTTGTGCTTTTTTAACACATCTTCCGGTACGCCTTTCCACTGGTTCGGGCGGTTGCCCATGTAACCGATATCTTCCACACCCATTTCAGACGTGAAAAAGCCGGTTGCCGTCAGGTTGCGCATCAGGTTAAAGAAAGCTACACCTTTCTGCATTTCCGGCTTAGCTCTTTCAGGATAAGCAATGGCATCCACCATTTCCAGTTGCTGTTTTTCGCTGCAATCGGTAAATGGTTTGTCATAACGGTTCTGGCATTGTATGTCAAGCCATCGCAGGCCGCTGCGCATAGGTGTCTTGTTCTCCGGTTTGTCCTTCACGATAAATTCAATAAAATCCGGCACGCCGGCGTCGGACGCACTGCCGCTTACCTCATCTTTCGGAATGATGATGTCGCCCAGTACCGTTATGGTGGCCATCTCATGCTCGGTGAAGAAGTCTTCAGATCTTATTTTCTTTAAACGCGCAATCTCCTCTTTCATCCGGCCAGCTTTGGAGGCATCGGGCGTTTTTACAACTTCTGCAACTGTTTGCTCTTCAGTTTTGGTGTTGCTGTCGCAGGATTCTAAAAGAAAAGTGGAGGAAACAGTAGTCAGCACAAGGGCTTTCAGGGATTCTCTTCTGTCCATAAGCTAGTATGTTAAACCTGATTAGAGATTTTGCTTTTTCATTTCATCAATAATATACTCCGAAGCCCGCATAGACAAGGCCATGATGGTCCAGGTGATATTTTTATCACCCTGCGACACAAACTGGCCGCCATCCACGCAAAACAGGTTCTTGCAATCATGCGCCTGGCTCCATTTGTTCAGGGCCGATTTTTTAGGGTCATTTCCCATCCGCACCGTGCCCGCTTCGTGTATGATTTTGCCCGGCACCTGCAAGCCCCAGTTATTATGCGGCCCGGCATCGCCGCCAGAGGTAATGATAGCGCCCATTTCGTGCAGAATCTCTTTGAAGGTCTGGTTCATGTGTTTCGCCTGGTTGATCTCGTAATCAGAATACTTCACGTTAAACCGCAGCACAGGGATGCCATATATATCGACCACGTTGGGATCAATTTCGCAGTAATTACTTTCTAAAGCAAGGGCTTCGCCGCGACCGGCCATGCCGACACCTGCGCCATACATAAACCGGTAATCTTCTTTCAGTGATTTGCCATAGCCGCCTGCTTCCTTGGTTTTGCCATGCATCTCAAGTTTCCCGTTCAATCCTTCTATACCCCATCCGAAGCCATAGGCAGGTTGCTGCATACCGCCCCAATACTCAATGTGATAGCCCCTCGGGAAATCGAGTTTTTTGTTATCCAGCCACCAGGGTGTGTACACGTGCATGCCGCCTACGCCATCTTCGTTGTAACGTTTGCGGCCCATCAGTTCGGGCAATACGCCGCTCACAGAGGCACCGGTTGAGTCGTGTAAATATTTACCCACTACATCGCTAGAGTTGGCCAGTCCGTTCTGGTGACGGCGCGAAACGGAGTTGAGCAATAACCGGGCGCTTTCGCAGGCACTGGCGGCAAGTATCACCACCCGCCCATCTACCTGGTACTCCATCATATCATCCTTATCGACATAAGATACGCCTGTTGCCAGCCCATCGGCATTGGTTACAACCTCGCGTGCCATGGCATTGGGTATCACATCCACATTTCCGGTGGCTACGGCAGGCTTTACCAGGCAGGACGATGAAGAGAAGTCAGCGTATACTTTGCAGCTGCGGCCGCACTGCGCGCAGTAAAAACACTGCCCGCGCTCGTCGTTTATTTTTTTGGTGAGAATAGATAAGCGCGAAGGAATAACCGGAATGCCAATTCCGTTCGCGGCCTTTTTTATTTTCAGTTCGTGCAGGCGCGGCAGCGGGGGTGGCAGGAAAATACCATCAGGCTCATTTTCCAGCCCTTCGTTGGTACCGAATACGCCTATCAGCCTGTCTACTTTGTCATAGAATGGCTTTACATCCTCATAGCCGATTGGCCAGTCCTCGCCCAGGCCGTCTATACTTTTATGCTTGAAATCCTTAGGCCCGAAGCGGAGCGAGATGCGCCCCCAGTGGTTGGTTCTTCCGCCCAGCATTCTGGCGCGCCACCAGTCCCACTCGGTGCCTTCTGCTTTTGTATAAGGCTCTCCGTCTATTTCCCATCCCCAGTAGCAACCGTCAAAGTCGCCGAAAGGACGGAACTTGGTGGAGGCACCCCTTCGCGGAGATTCCCAGGGGTTTTTCAGCTGCGCTGAATCAGTAGCCGGATCAAACATGGGCCCGGCTTCGAGCAGGCATACCTTTAAGCCCGACTTAGCCAATGTATAAGCCGCCATGCCGCCGCCGGCGCCGGAGCCTACTATAACTGCATCATACTTCTTTGGTTGTTCTTTAATCTGGAAAGCTGCCATAAAAACTATGCGAATCAAGGGTGAAAGGAGGACAGATACAGCATTAAACTATTGTGGCTCAGCGTATCAAGTATAAAGCATTTGCCACAGTTTTTGCCAAATCTACCATTTGCCACTGCTATAATATATATTTACAGCATCAAAAGCAATGTTTCAACAGCAATTTACTTCCTGCCAGTACCACAAACTAAAATTACAGGCCCGTTTATGCCTCAGGCAGCAGCTTCGATCGTGGCCGTTTACAAGGCGTAAATCATCCATGCACATCTGGGAAAACGCACAAAATATCTTCCGGGCAGCATAATCGCTGGACGGCTTCAGCTCTTTTTCCGCTTCCGGCCGCTATACTTAAAAATCAAAGAGAAACAGGGTTGCGATGCAACTCGGAGGACTCCCTGATGATTAATTTAGCAGGCAGAACAATCTCCTGGATGTTGCTTCCGATATCAGATCCATCCAAAGAATTTAACATCAGGCGGATAATTTGCCTGGAGATTTCTTCTACCGGCTGGGCAATTGCCGTAATTGGCGGGTTGTGCAGCTTAAAGAGATCATGATCATCAAAAGATACCACCCCAATATCAGACGGGATATGCAGGTTCAGGGTTTTGAGGGCCTGCAATCCCCAGATGCCGATGTAATTGGTGCCAAACAATACAGCATCGGTTTCTCTATGCGCTTTCAGGTAGGAGGCTATCCGGGTAATGTTCTGTGTGGCAGAATCATCAAAGTTCAGTTTCAGCACCGAAACGGGCAGGCCCTGCGCCTCCATGGCTTGCTCGTAGCCCCGCAGGCGATCCACCATCTGGGTTTGTTCTGAATCCAGGGTAACAAAGGCCACGTGCCGGAAACCCTGCGCAGTGAGGTGACTAACGGCGTGATGTGTGCTGTTGGCATTATCAATCACCACGTAACTGGATTTCAGCGCAGGCAGAAAACGGTCAGCCAGTATTACAGGAATATTGTCGTCTATCAGCAGTTTAATGTCCTCCTCCACTCCCTCTGGCGGCGTTATGATATATCCGTCGATAAGCCTGTCTCTGAACATCCTGATCAGATCACGGGTTTTTTCCACTTTGTTTTCTGTGCTGCAGTAAAGAATGCGGTAACCTTTGTTGTGGGCTTCTTCTTCGATAAGGCGGGCTACCTGCGCAAAAAAAACATTTGAAATATCCTCCACCATCAGGCAGATAATTTTAGACTTACCCGTTCTTAAGCCCTGCGCAATTGAGTTTGGCTTAAAACCAACTTCTTCCACAAAAGCCAGCACTTTCCTGGTTAGGCTTTCACTGATTCTTTTCTCCTTTGCTTTTCCGTTCAGTATAAAAGAAACCGTTGTAACTGAAACACCCAACTGATTCCCAATGTCGCGGATTGAAAGCTTCTTACTCATGCTCTGTTCTTCAGAAAGTCCTTTAAAAATATTTGCACCAGCGCAGCAGGCAAGTATAGATATATTATTTCAACTATTTATACATATTTTTACGGCAATAGTTGTGGCCTATCCTGCCCATCTGAAGTATAAAGGCAGCAATATTTCTGCGCCAATTTTAAGTATGGCTTTTAAATATGCCACATAAGCGTTAAATAGTGCTTTGTTAGCATCTGTCGGAGCGTTTACCCTCTCCTTCATTAAACAGCACATACCGGATAAATACTTATGAACAGCAGAAGAAATTTTCTCAGATTGTCGGCCTGGGGCGCCACCATGGCAAGCGGCCTCTACCCTATTGGCAAAGCGTTTGCCGGCTCTCCGGGAAAAGGAAAAATGAACAAGCCCGTGGTTATCTCTACCTGGAACCACGGCATTCCGGCCAATGCGGCCGCCTGGGAAATCTTATCGCAGGGCGGGCAGGCGCTGGATGCCGTAGAAGCAGGCGTGCGGGTGCCCGAAGGAGACCCGAATGTAAGAACCGTAGGTTATGGCGGCTTCCCCGATCGGGAAGGCCATGTAACGTTGGATGCCTGCATTATGGACAAAGACAGCAACTGCGGCTCGGTCGCCTTTCTGGAGCACATCAAACACCCGATATCGGTTGCCCGCAAGGTAATGGAAGAAACGCCACACGTCATGCTGGTCGGCGAAGGTGCTTTGCAGTTTGCTCTGGCACAGGGTTTTCAGAAAGAAGACCTCCTGACGCCCGAATCTTATAAAGACTGGCAACAATGGCTGAAGGAATCGAAGTATAAACCGGTCATCAACATCGAAAACCACGACACCATCGGGATGCTGGCGCTGGATGCGCAGGGTAACCTGGCGGGCGCCTGCACTACCAGCGGCGCCGCTTACAAAATGCACGGCCGCGTAGGAGACTCGCCCATTATCGGTGCCGGTCTGTTTGTTGATAACGAAGTAGGAGCCGCCACAGCCACAGGCTTGGGAGAAGCCGTGATCCGGATGGTCGGCAGCCACTTGGTGGTGGAACTGATGCGCCAGGGCAACTCGCCGGAGCAGGCCTGCAAACTGGCGGTAGAGCGCATTATTGCCAAACAAAAGGATGTAAAGGATCTGCAGGTCGGGTTTATTGCCCTCAACAAGCAGGGCGAGTATGGCGGCTACTGCATACAAAAAGGATTCGATTACGCCGTTCGCGACAAATCCGGCAGCACATTAACAAACGCCAAAAGCAAGTTGTAAGCAGGCAGTTAGTTGTAGGGAATAGGAATTATGAAAGTAGAGACTTTTCATATTGCTGCATGGGGAGAGCCAGAAACAGGTCTCGTCATTGACGAAAATGACGAATGGGTTCTGGTCAAGTATATACCAGTGGATTATCAGATAGACGGCTATAAAATCTATAAGAAAATCTTCATTGAAGAAAGAAAGCATTCGTCTAAAGAAGCAGCCATAGATAAAGAAGCAGCCATAGAAAAAGTTCTACAGCTTAAAGAAGTTAAAGCAGAATACCCAGAAGGATTCAACTTCGGCTCCAACATTAATCTGTTTGGCTCAACTGTTCACCTATTGAGATGGTCAGAGCAAAAGTATGGTCTGTTCGAGTTTCAAGACAACAACGAAGCAGAAGTCTTCTATGGCAAAATATCAGAGGTAACAGATAGTCTTTTAAGAATAGATATGGTTAAATCAGATGGTTCTGTGGAAAAAAAGTATGACTATGAATTTGAAGTAGATGAAATTAGAGCCATTGCTTTTGAGTCAGATTACTTCCTGTCTATGAAGTTGCTATGGCAAGATAAAATGAAGAACAACTCGCTACAACAAAACCTATAAGTTAGCTGTGACACCTTAAAGCAGAGACGATTAAAACGATGGCCTTCTATTTAGCAAGACCCTGTATACCAGCGTTTCAAATTTATACATCTTCAATTTTCAAATTAACTTAAGTATGGCCGGGCAGAAACTAGTGGCAGAGATTTGTGTTGATTCGGCACACGCTGCCATCGCGGCCGAACAGGGCGGTGCGCAGCGTGTGGAGTTATGCGACAGCCTGATAGAAGGAGGCACCACGCCCAGCGCAGGTATGATAGCCCTGACGCGGGCGCATATAAGTATTGGGCTGCACGTGCTCATCCGGCCCCGGCGAGGTGATTTTTTATACTCTGATCTGGAGTTCGACATCATGAAGCATGATATAGAAGTGGCTAAGAAGCTCGGGGCCGACGGGGTCGTGCTTGGCATCTTAAAAGCCGATGGCAACATAGATACAGCCAGAACGGGCGAGCTGATGACGCTTGCTTATCCGCTCAGCATCACCTTTCACCGGGCTTTTGATTTAACGCCTGATCCGTTCCGGGCACTCGATGATTTGCTGCAGCTAAAAGCAGACCGGCTGCTGACTTCCGGCCAGCAGCCCACGGCGCTTGCGGGCGCGCAACTTATCAGCGAACTGGTAAAAAAAGCAAACGACCGGATAATCATTATGCCCGGCGCAGGTATAAATGAGCAGAACGTACAGCAGCTTATCACCCAAACGGGCGCAGGCGAATACCATACTTCGGCCCGCAGCAGGACGGATGGTGACATGCTTTTCCGGCGAAACGATCTTTTTATGGCCAGCGCGACGCCCTTGTCGGAGTATGAGCATTTTGCTGCAGATGCTGCTAAAGTATCTGCCATCCGGGCTGCTGCCGAAGCGGCCCTGCAGCCCTGACAAGTACAGGCAGGTATAAAATCAGCTTACAAATTCCTTTCTCTTATTATACCGGCAAGCGGCGCCTATTTTGGTTACTGCGGCTTGCCGGTGCGCCTGCTGCTTTGGCACAAAATATCAATGTTCATTCCGTACGCCGGTGTTGTGCCGCTAAGTAGCCGACGCTTCGGGCATTTGTCCGCTTCACTCCTGATATACAGGCGCTGCTGATTTGCAAAAGAAATCAGGAGTCGGCTACGCCTTTTTCCGGGCGCGCAATCATGTATGGTTGTGTCCTCTATGCTGCAACCTTTATCCCTCCGGAAAACAGCTACTGTATTATTCCGTTAAAGTAAACAGTTGTGTACCAACCTGCAGGGCAGGCTGCCGAATATGTTTCTTTCAGGCAAAGTACAGCCCTGCCTGCAGGTCTCCAGAGTAGGCACGGTATACTTATACAGGTATATTTTTATCAGATTAACTTAAACCAACCGAGGAATGAATAAGATAACGGAACAGGATAAACAGTATGAACTGGCAACTTTTGCAGGCGGGTGCTTCTGGTGTATGGTAAAACCTTTTGACACCTGGCCCGGTGTTATAAAAGTGGTGTCGGGCTATACCGGCGGAGAGGTAGAAAACCCGACCTATGAGCAGGTATGCTCCGATACAACAGGCCATTATGAGGCTGTGCAAATCACCTTTGACCCGGCTATTATACCCTACACCGAGTTGCTGTCGGTATTCTGGGAGCAGATTGACCCGACAGATGCCGGTGGACAGTTTGCCGATCGTGGCTCTTCCTACCAGACTGCTATTTTTTACCACAATGAAGCGCAAAAAAAGATGGCAGAGCAATCAAAGCAGGAGCTGGCACAAAGCGGTAAATTTAATGCTCCCATCGTAACACCCATACTTCCGGCCAGGCCCTTTTATCCTGCAGAAACTTATCATCAGGATTATTACAAGAAAAACCCGCTGCACTACCAGCGCTACAGCATCGGCTCCGGCCGGGCGGCTTTTGTGGAAAGAAACCGGAAAAGAACATAGTAGCCACAAGGCTCCTGTTTATACGCTGCTCCCCAACACCTGAATAAATGTTTAACTAAATAGAGGTAACATGCGCAAACATACTTTTAATCTCTTCCTGATTTCTGTTTTTCTCCTGTTTAACTCCTGCGCCACCAACCCGGTAACAGGCGGAAGGGATTTCATACTTGTATCCGAAGAGCAGGAAATTGCCATGGGCCGGGAGGCAGATCCGCAGATTGTCGCACAATTCGGACTTTATGAGGATCCGGAACTGCAAAAGTTTATTCAGGAAAAAGGACAGCAGATGGCTGCCATCTCGCACCGGCCCAACATCAAGTATGAATTTAAGATCCTCGATTCGCCCGTGATTAATGCTTTTGCTGTGCCGGGCGGCTACGTATACTTTACGCGGGGCATCATGGCGTATTTCAACAACGAAGCCCAGTTTGCCGGTGTGCTGGGCCACGAAATAGGCCATATTGCCGCCCGCCATTCGGCGCAGCAGCAAAGCAAAGCCGTACTGGCGCAGGTCGGGCTGATTGCCGGGATGGTGATATCACCTGAATTTGCGCAGTTTGCTGACGCCGCCTCACAGGGCGTGAGCCTGTTGTTTCTGAAATTCGGGCGGGATGATGAGCGTGAGTCGGATTTGCTGGGCGTAGAATATTCTACCAAAATAGGCTACGACGCCACCGAAATGGCCGACTTCTTCCTGACGCTGCAACGACAGCAGGAACAAAGCGGTGCAGCCCCCATTCCTGATTTCCTTTCCACACACCCAAACCCAGGCGACAGGTATGTGCGGGTGCATGAACTGGCAGCCGAATGGAAACTAAAGGAAAATGTAACCAAGGCAGAGATAAACAGGAACGATTACCTCAGAATGATAGATGGAATAATTTATGGTGAAGATCCAAAGCAGGGTTTCGTCGAAAATAACGTTTTCTATCATCCGGTGCTCAAATTCCAGTTCCAGATACCGCCCACCTGGAGCCACATGAACAGCCCGCAGCAGGTACAACTGGCGCCAAAAGATGGCAAGGCCGTGATGATACTAACACTGGCACCGGGCGAAACACTGGAAGCAGCGGCACAGCAGATGCTGCAACAATACAAGTTGCAGCCTGTAGATTCTAAAAGCGTAACCGTAAACGGGCTTCCTGCACTGGCCATCGTTGCTGATCAGCAGCCGGAGCAGCAGCAGGGACAACAACAGCAACAGCCAGCTGTCCGGACGCTTACGTACCTGATACAGTATGGCGGCAATATTTACAGCGTGATGGGCATTACGAGCGCCGCAGATTTCGATGCCTATTTCCAGACCTTTAGCAACACCATGCAAAGCTTTAAATCCCTGACAGATCCTGCTAAGCTCAACAAGCAGGCCGAACGTGTACAGATAAAGACAATACAGCAAAGCGGCACATTGGCACAGGCGCTAAAAACGTTTAAAGTGCCGGATGCCAGAATGGAAGAACTGGCCATACTTAACGGCATGGAACTTACCGACAAGGTAGAAAAAGGAATGCTAATCAAAGTAATCGGGACTTAGGAAATAGCTGATTTTATTGAATACAGCTATAACCAGCAAGTATAAGAAGCTCTTTGTTAAACGGAGGTATGATTGTGAATTCCTGATGCTAGATGGTGTCCGATAAGAGAAGGCTTGTTATGTTATAGGAACCAGTAAAATTCTGATGAGAAAACAGGCAGTTATTCTCCGTACAAAAGCGTAGGTTTATGTTTAGCAGATAGTTAGTGGGCAAATTGCAAGTTAAGAATGCTTTCCAAATGACTAAAAAGAATAACTAAAACGATGAAAGACGCACCAGACATAGTTGGTGGAGCAAAGGTTATACTTTATGCTTTTGTAGAAGGAAGAAGGGCTACGGGAAAAATTGTACACATCCATATCGGAAAATCAGTAAACCCCACTGTTGGACTTGCTATCTGTAAATATGAAAATGAAGAAGGCTTTTACCTGTTCGGTTGTGATTCGAATTGGGAATCTGTAACCGATACGTGGCATGAAACAATAGATGATGCGATAGAGCAAGCAGAATGGGAGTATGAAGATTTATCAGGGGCTTGGGTAAAGAAATAAAAGAAAAACATGTAACAACACAATGCATGCCCAACCTTCGCTATCGCTTCAGGCTCAGCATGCACGCGGCTCGTTGGGGCTTATACTGAATAAAATAAACTAACTTCATTCTTATAGATTCAGTACATTTATACTGATAATTTAGTAAACCATGGAAGCTAATAATCTAAAAAATATACTTATCCAGCGCATCCAAGCTATCAATGATGAAGCTTTTTTAAATGCGCTTAAAATACTCACGGACGCTAAAGTCGCAACAGATTATTATAGTCTTAGCCAATTTGAGCAAGAGAAAATAAACAAAGCAAGACAGCAATACACAAACGGTGAAACCTATTCTCAGGAAGAAATAAAGCGAGATATAGATTCATGGCTAAAAAGCGCATAGTCTGGTCTAAAGAAGCCCGGCTTGATTTCAAAGCAACTTTAGAATTCTACAACGAAAGGAACGGGAGCAGTACCTATAGTAGAAAGCTGGCAGACGAGATTGTCAATATTATAGAAAAGCTTCAAATTAATAATTTCTTGGGCTCCAAGACATCTGAACCTCAAGTGCGTGTTCTGGTGAAGGGCACCTTTTCCATCTTTTACGAATTGAAAGAAGAAGAAATATTAATTTTGGTAATCTGGGACACCAGAAGAAATCCTGATGAATTGGAAAAGTACCTGCTCTAGGCTAGTGCAACCTTAACCCCCGCTCCGCTGCAGGCTTCAGCTGCACAAATCCGTTACTTGCAATTAAAATTTTAATATTGATTGAATAGTTAGTCATAAAATTTAGGCAATGTATTCAAGGGAGCTTTCTGAGAACCTTCATGAAGCACATGAATTAATGGAGAATATTATCAATACAAACAAAAGTATCATTGATGATGGACAGCTTAATGTATTTAAAGTAATGACATTAACATTAAAAGAAATAAGAGACAAGGTAGATAATCAGCAGTCTTTAGATAGACAGCTATTAAACGATTTTGGCAAGGCTTTGTCAATATCAGTTAAAGTGTTTGACGGCACTCGTATTGATGATTTGTTATGGAACATCAACACAGAGCTTAAGAAGAGATAAAATTTTAATGAAAATCATCTACTAACAAGGCACATAAATCAAGCTTCGGCTATGCTTTGCTCACTTTATGTACTAACCATAGGGGATATTAGAAGTAATAACAGTGACAGCGATATTTCATTAATTTGGATAAAAGAAAATTACGGTCTTGCCTCTTAAATCTATAAAACACCTCCCCGTCCATTCTCCCGCACAATTTTTGTATAAGAAAGTATGGCAATGGCAATCTGCTCCTGCCGCTACATCGTTAGTTAAACACAGCTTTACAAAACACCATGATCAAGCAATTCATACTTATACTTGCCCTGTCAGTCTTTTTGCTGCCAGGTTGCCAGAGCCAGAGCAAGCCGCTCCCGGTAAACCAAAAGCAAACCACCGCGCAGGCACAACACCCGAAGAATCCCTACTATTCCCGCACCGACACCACAAAGCTGAACCTGCCGGACGCCACCTGGAAAAAGGTGCTGCCAAATGATGTATACCAGGTAGCGCGGAACAAGGCCACCGAGCGGGCCTTTACCGGAAAGTACTGGAACGCCACAGGCATCGGCACTTATTATTGCGCTGCCTGCGGAAACGCCCTGTTCCGCTCCGATGCCAAGTTCGCGAGCGAGTGCGGCTGGCCCAGCTTCTTTGAGCCAATCAGGAAAAACGGCGTCATCTACCAGCCCGACCATTCGTACGGCATGGACAGAACGGAAGTGTTGTGCGGCCGTTGCGAGGCGCACCTGGGCCATTTATTCGATGATGGGCCGCCGCCCACCGGCAAGCGCTTCTGCATGAACTCGCTTGTGCTGGATTTTGAACCCGGCAAGCCGCTCGGCTTCTAGTCTAAATTTCTTTGCCGCGGCAGCGTATCGGCAGAATTTGTTATTTTTGCACCGATGGCAGAAGAACAGAAAAATAACCCGCTGCACGGCAAAACACTCCAGGCGATACTCGAACACCTGGTGGATTATTATGGCTGGGAACACCTGGGCTATAAAATTAACATCAACTGCTTTAAGCACGACCCAAGTATAAAATCGAGCCTGACATTTTTGCGTAAAACACCCTGGGCACGCCAGAAAGTGGAAGAACTATACCTGAAAACTATCCGCTGAGGCAAAACAAGGCAGGGAATTTTGCAAAAGAATGGAACACCTCCTATGAAGTATGTTCGTGAGCCTAGTGCCGCCGCTTCGGTGCTTTGCCTGCAACTCTAAACCTCCCGCGTCAGGCTCTCCTCCAGGAGAGATTTCCCGTGTTTCGAACCATATGGATTTATAATCCAGTTAGTTTACTTTTATATGATATAAAAGTATAGCTGCCATACATCCGCATATCTGCCTGATTTCCTTATCTTGCTATACTATTTATCCGAAATATTAAATCTAATGCAACTACAAAAGCCGCCATACCTCCTATTGCTTTTTTTGCTGAGTGCCTGCCTTTGTAGCTGCAATGCGCTCAGGCAAACCCATAGCTATGATTTGCTGCTGACGCACGCCAATGTAGTGGATGTGGAACAGGGCCAGGTGCTGAAAAATAAAACTGTCGTAATCGACAAAGGCACCATCGTGGAGATAGCTGATGGCGGCGAAGCTAAAAAGTATAGAGCTGCCACCACTCTGGAGGCAAAAGGCAAGTACCTGATCCCCGGCCTCTGGGACAACCACGTGCACCTGCGCGGCGGTGAGGCGCTGGAGGCTGAAAACAGAAACCTGCTGCCCCTTTATATCGCCAATGGCATTACGACCGTGCGCGACGCGGGCGGCGATTTATACCCTGCTGTGCGGGAATGGCGCCGGCAGATAGAGGCCGGCAAGCTGGCCGGTCCCCATATTATTTCTGCCGGGCCTAAGCTGGATGGGCCCAAGCCGACCTGGGCCGGCTCTATCGAAGTAGCGACTGTCGCCGAAGTGCCTGCCGCCCTCGACTCACTGCAAAAACTGGGGGTAGACTTTGTGAAGATCTATGATAGCACGATTTCAGGAGATGTTTTCCAGGCGATTGTAAAGGAGGCGGAGGCAAGGGGCATGCTTACAGCAGGACACATGCCGTTTACGGCCAAACTCGGCGAAGCCATCGACAACGGCCTTGATATAACAGAGCATCTATACTACGCTTTCAAAGCGGGATCTCCCCGGGAAGACAGCATCACGAGCGTTATCCGGGCCAGCGCCAAAACCGATAAACCCGTTGGCTTTTACACAGCCCTTCACTGGCTTTACGATACCTACGCCCCGGCTACGGCACAACAGCTCTTCCGGAAAATGGCTGCGCACCACACCGCCGTTACGCCGACTTTATACATCAGCCGCGTGCTCAACCACCTGCAGCAGGACGACCACAGCCACGATGATTACCTGGCTTATATAGGTGATGGCATTATCAAAACCTATGACGGCAGAATCAACAGCGCCAAGCGGCAATCGCCGGAAGCCGTAGCTTTTGCGCGCAATCTGAATGCAAAGTTTCAAGGTATGGTTCCGGCCATGCAGGCCGCAGGCGTAACCATTCTGGCAGGCTCCGATGCCGGCGCTTTCAACTCGTATATATACCCCGGGCCGTCACTGCACAAAGAACTGGAACTGCTGCAGGAGGCCGGCCTTACTCCTGCCCAGTCTTTAAGAACAGCTACCATTAATGGCGCAAACGTGATGGGCAAAGCGGATAAGTATGGCACCGTTGCCACCGGCAAAGCGGCCGATCTGGTGCTGCTGGACAAGAACCCCCTGGAAGACATCCGGAATACACAGGCCATACATGCTGTAATCTTCGACGGCAAAGTATATACTTCCGCAGAACTGAAACAGCTGCTGGAATGGCTGAAAAAATAAGCAGCCTGTTAATCCAGCTTATACCTGATATTATGCCCAGTTTACTTTTGTCCCCCTTTAAAATGGGCAGGGGGATGATTTACTTCTGCGGGCAGGTATTTATACTTCAACATGAAGTATAAATGAGGTGTATTTTTAAGTGTGTAAGTATGAAGACAAGTATAAGCTGTGCAAGTATAGCTCGGGTAGTGATTATCTCCTGCCTCCTTCAAAGGGAGACTTTTTGGAATGCGGCACTTGAAGGCAGCAATAGTAAGCATGCATAAAGTTGGTGAAGACTTTTAATATCAATGTTGCTACATTATTCCTGGTGCAAAACTTGTTTTTGTCAACTTTGGCAGCCAATTTTGCATCTGTAAAGTCAATTACCCTCACAGTAGTTGGTTTATAAAGAAGAAGGGAGAGATCAGGCTCTGTGAACTTCTAGCAACCAGTTAAAAAACCAGGTGCTACATCCTGCCTAAATAGTTTAGGGCCTATAAATTACGAAAATGCAACACACCACTATCTCTTTTTCTGCCGCTCCGGCAGATCGGTTTACCCGGGTTCTCAACGGTAACACTTCATTTTATACTTCTCCGGCACACTGTTGTTTCTGCTAATGCTGCGTTGGTTTCAGGCGGATGGTGCGTAATTTATTCCTTCTGCCAGTTTTTACCCCGTGCAGCTAAGGAACAAACTATCGCCTGTTTGCAACCGTATACCTTGTTCCTTCCTGCTTTAACCTATATAAGGCTAAACCCTCACCATAGTTATTTAACACAACCTGTAGCGCGTTATACTTCCGCTGCTTTTAACATATAAAACAAACATTTATGTCGACATACAACTCCAATAAACCCATAGCTATTTTCCATGAGCACCCGGACTGGTTCCGCCCCTTGTTCAACGAACTGGATGCCCGTGGCATCGCCTACGAGCGCCTGAACGCCGCCGCCCATACCTATGACCCGGCGCAGCAGGAAGTGCCTTACAGCCTCTTTTTTAACCGCATGAGCCCTTCGGCTTACCTGCGCAACAACGAAAACGGCATTTTTTATACTTTAAACCTGCTGGCATACTTAGAATCTACGGGCGTGCCGGTCATAAACGGCTACAAAGCGTTTCAATACGAAACCTCCAAAGCGCTGCAAATAACGTTGCTCGAAAAATTGGGCCTGCCTTACCCGAAAGCCCGCATCATCAACCATGCATCGCAGGCGGTAAAGGCTTCTGAAGGTCTGCGCTTTCCGGTGGTGGTGAAGGCCAATATCGGCGGCAGCGGCGCCGGCATTGTGCGCTACGATTCTGCGGAGGAACTGGAACAAGCAGTAGCTGCTGGCGAAGTAAAGCTCGGCATCGACCACACGGCCCTGGTGCAGGAGTACATTCAGGCCCGCGAGGGGCACATTACGCGCGTAGAAACGCTGGGTGGCAAGTACCTGTACGGCATCAATGTGTATACTTCCGGCGAAAGTTTTAACCTCTGCCCTGCCGACATCTGCCAGACGACCAACGGCAAAGAGCTGGCCCGCAATGCCTGCGCCCTGGATGCCCCGAAGAACGGCATGCGCGTGGAGGCTTATACGCCGCCGCAAGAGGTGATTAATAACATAGAGCGCATTATGCAGGAAGCGGGGATTGATGTAGGCGGCATCGAGTACATGGTAGACGACCGCGACGGCCAGATTTACTACTACGACATCAACGCCCTGTCTAACTTTGTGGCGGATGCCGTGAATGTGATTGGCTTTAACCCGCACGCGCGTCTGGTGGATTTCCTGGAGAAGAAAGCGCAACTTAAACTACAGGAGGTATAGCTATGGAGTTCGGATATTGGTTACCTGTTTTTGGCGGATGGCTCCGCAATGTTCCGGATGAGGGCATGGATACCTCCTGGAATTACATTAAAAAGCTGGCGCAGAAGAGCGAAGACTGGGGCTATAGTCTGTCCCTGATTGCTGAATTATACTTAAACGACATCAAAGGCCAGGAAGCGCCCGCTCTGGATGCCTGGTCTACGGCAGCGGCCCTGGCAGCTGTAACCGAGCAACTGGAGATAATGGTGGCCGTGCGCCCCACGTTCCACAACCCGGCGCTGCTGGCCAAACAAGCCGCCAACATCGACCTCATCAGCAACGGCCGTCTGTCGCTGAATGTGGTGTCGAGCTGGTGGCGCGATGAAGCAACCAAGTATGGCATCCAGTTTGAACAGCACGACGACCGCTACGCCCGCACCAGCGAATGGCTGGACATTGTAACCAGCGTGTGGGAGCGCGACCATGTTACCTACAATGGCAAATACTATAAAGTAGAAGACAACGTGCTGCAGCCCAAGCCCGCCAGAAAGCCCTTTATTTATGCCGGAGGCGAGTCGGAAGCAGCTAAAACCATGATCAGCACCCAGTGTGACGGCTACGTGATGCACGGCGATACCCCGGAGAAAATCGGGGAACGCATAGCCGACATGCGTCGTCGTCGCGAAGCGCTGGGCCTCCCGCCGATGAAGTTCGGCGTGGCCGCTTACAGTATTGTGCGCGACTCGGAAGCAGAAGTAAAAGCCGAATTGGATCGCATCACAAACGTGCAGGCCTCCGCCGCCGGTTATGATAATTACCAGCAATGGCTGGCGGGCACACAGCTGGAACAGCAGGTATCGCTGCAGGATTATTCGGTATCGAACCGTGGCCTGCGCACCGGCCTGGCAGGTACACCTGCCCAGATTCAGGACCGCATTGCCGCATTTGAAGCAGTCGGCGTAGACTTTTTCCTGCTGCAATGCAGTCCGCAGTTAGAGGAGATGGAGCGATTTTCTGATTCTGTGATCAAAGCGTTCTCTGCTGAAAAACAACAAACGGCTTAACAAGCAAACAACTATATATACCTAACTAACCCGACCTGAACCCCGTTGCCCAAAGCTGCGGGGTTCTTTTTTGTGCAAGTAGCAGCGATATAAGTTTTATCGGCAACCTCTTTGGCCTTTAAACCAGTACAAACACTGCTTTATAGGCTAAAGAAGTATAACGCAACACATCCTGACGAAAACCACCTCACCCTAATCATGCCATACATGAAAAACTGCTGCGATGTCAGGCTGTTAGGGGCGGATACCTATAACAGAAAAGCCCTTCTGGTTAGAAGGGCTTTTCTGTTATGCCGGGTTGTGCTTCGGATTCAGAATATTTTCAATCCTCACTATCGCATCATCTATATGATACCTGGTGAGGTCGCTGGAATAATGGCTCCGGGCGCTCTTTAACTGGCTTTGCAGTTTCACCAGCTCTCCGCGCACAATAGAGCGTATGTCAGACTGGCTGAGATCTACGGGTGTTCCGTTACGGCTGCTTCTGGTTTCTGATTTCGGTTCTTCGTTTAGCAGGTAATCCATCCTGTCCAGGTAAGCCTTTTGCAGGTTTCTGCGGAAGATGTCTACCTGCGCGCCGCTATAGATTTCGCTCCAGATACCATGCTGCAGCTGGCGCACCATATCAAGGGCGTTGTAGTCTACATGATTCACTTCATTCTCCATCAGGCGGGTCATTCTGTCTGCCGATAGCAGGTTGTTGAGATGGCGGACCTGCAGGCTGCGGATGTTCTCTACGTAGCTGGCATGGTGAATATTCCTGCTGATTTTTGACTGATGGAGCCAATCAGGTGAAGAAAAGGCGTTCTTCAGCAGCCAATCCAGCGAGGCTGTTTGCTCTTTGGCAGCAACCGGTGTATAAACAAACCCCTCCTGGTTGGGCTTCAGGCGGTTTTCGTTCACACCACCCACATTGGTTACCACATGGCCAATGTAGCGGCTCCATACGCCTAACAGCTCGTCATACAGCTCTTCCAGATCGTCATAGTTGTTGGTTTCGGCAGCCGTCCAGTCATACAGGTTCGGCGCAACACGCTTCAGGTTCTTCATGCCGTAGGTGCTGGCTTTTACGATATCAGCGCCTATACCTTCTGTCTGGCTTCCGGGGTCGTAACCGCCGCTGCCGCTGCCAAACTGGTAAATCGGATTGCCGGACTTGTCGTTTATCCATTTGGAAAGTACCGGCACTTCTGCTTCCGGCGTTTTGGCTTCTGGCAGATAGCGGTAGCCCCAGTTAATGGCATAATGGTCGTAAGGGCCTAACTGGCGGACAAAGCGGATATTCTTATCGCCCGGCTGAGCCACATAGTTATAGCGCGCATAATCCATGATGGTAGCAGCAATACCATACTTTTGCGTAAACCTGCCCGAACGCAGGGAATCGGTTGGGTAGGCGGAGCTGGCCTTCATGTTGTGCGGCAAACCCAGGGCGTGGCCAACTTCGTGCGTAATCACCTCTTTCATCATTTCACCCAAATCATCCATAGGCGTATCCAAGGTGCGGGCACTTGGGTTAGCAGCTCCGGTCTCCAGCAGGTACCGATTTCTGTAGGAGCGCAGGTGGTTGTGGTACCAGATAATGTCACTTTCGATAATCTCACCTGAACGCGGATCAGACACGCTCGGGCCCATGGCGTTGCGGGTAGTGCTGGCTACGTAGCGTATTACAGAGTAGCGCACATCTTCGGGGCTGAAATCAGGGTCTTCCTCCGGCGAAGGTGGATCTTTGGCAATGATGGCGTTCTTAAAACCAGCCGTCTCGAAAGCCTGCTGCCACTGCTCCACGCCGGCTTTAATGTAGGGCCGCAGCTTTTCAGGTGTGGCCGGGTCGAGATAGTATACAATAGGCTTCACCGGCTCTACAAGTTCGCCTCTTTTATAAGCTTCTATATCTTTCGGCACCAGGTTCCAGCGGCGGATGTAAGTCTTCTCGTCGGCCTTCAGCGCTTCAGAACCATAATCGTACTGGCTGATATTGAAGTACCCGACGCGGTAATCGTTGATACGGGGCTGCATCGGCACTTTCGGCAACAATACCATCGACTGGTTCATCATCAGGCTGATAGAACCGGTGGCGGCATTAGAGGGTGGCTCGGCAGCATCATAAGTAAAATCCTGCTTCACCTCTATGTTCAGCGGAAAGCTTTTGGCGCTGTGAATAAAACTCCTGTCATTGTCCAGTTTGCTGACTTTGTATGTTTTTCGCATTTCAGCATCGAGGCCGCTGAACGCTTTCACATCACTCTGCAAAAGTTTAGTAACATCAATCACATAACCTGCTGAATCCTTAGACAGCGCCGCGATATCAAAGGCATAAATCGTAGGCTGATAATTGTTCGCCTTCACAGAAAGGCTGATCGGCAGAGAGTCGGCGGCATAGGCATTATAGGATTTTGTTTTCAGGACGATCTTGTCCTCAAACTTTTGCCACACCACCATTTGCTCGTTTACCGAAGAACCTGCGTTTACATACCCACCGCCAAGTCCGGATGGCAGATCGGCAAAGCGGCTTATCCAAAGGAAGTCGCGCTGCAGCAGGGAGTCCGGTATTTCGTAGTAATATTTATCGTTGACCCTGTGGATGGTGAAAACACCTTTGTCTGACACAGCGTCTTTTGTAATTACCTCATCGTAGCTCCTGATACCACTTTTGGAGGCAGGTTTGGGCTTTTCTGTTTTTGCGGTTTCGCTCTGTGGCTGTGCAGCTTTTGTACTGGAGCAGGAGGTTTGGGTGAGGGCCACAAGCAGGGCCATACTGATGACCTGGTAGATTTTTAGCATTTTGCGGAAATGGTATCAGACTTAAAACAAACGCAGCACACCCGGCTTTAGAGCGGACATGCCCTTAAAGATAAGCCTAAATTCAGGAATTCTCTAACAGGCGCAGGAGCCGGATGTATTTTCCGACCTGAAAGCTGCCCGGCTGCGGGCTTAAGCGCCTTGCAGTACGCGCGCTGTTACTAGCAGTTGCCCCACATGCCGCTGTGTATGCTCCGCGGCATGCACCAGTAACACTAAAACCGTGGAAGGAATCTTCGCCCGCCCGACACCGCGTGGTGCCAGCAGTTGCTGATCATCCGTATGTCGAAGTTGATCCAGGGCTTTGCTCACCTGCCGGTCAAACGCCCGCACCAAATCCTGCACATTCCCCTCCTGCTCCGGCACTTTTCCTTCTGCTCTCAACGCCACAAGCTGCTCCTCCGTGAGTTGTTCGCCACGCGCATAGGTGAACAGCCTGTCCAGTACGCCACGCAAATGTTGTAAGTGAAAGCCAGGCGATGCCACACCGACAGGCTTTTCCCACAGCAGATCATCCGGGAAGCCCTGCATCAGCTTTTCTACTTCCTCGCGTGCCTGCAGCAGCGCATGTGCCACAGGTTGCAATAGTCCGGGTATGCCGGGTATTGGTCCGCGCAGCCATACTTCTTGTTTCTCAGGTGTTGCCATACTTGCTATTTGTTCCGGGTATAGGTAGAGCCGGTTGTCTTCAGCTATCCGACTGTTACCACTACCTTGCCTATGGTTTTCCGAGTTTCTACCTGTTTGTGTGCTTCGGCCATATCCTCAAAACTAAAAACATGCGAGACATGCGACCGGATGATGCCCGCTTCCAGCAGTTCTGCCAGCTTGGTTTCATCCTCGCCACTCGAGTGCACAAGGTAGTTCCTGGCTTCAATGTTCCGCGCCTTCGCTGCTGCCTGCACGGCCTCGGTGGCTCCTCCTAAAATGGATATTATCTTTCCGCCGTCTTTGAGCGTTGCCAGCGATCTGCGCGTATTCTCCTCTCCCAACGAATCAAGCACGATGTCCGCGTCCATTACCACATCTTCTACCTTATACTTATGGTAATCAATCTGCTCATCGGCGCCCATCGTTCTCAGGAAATCATGGTTCTCTTCAGAGGCAGTACCTATTACAGTAGCCTGAAAATACTTGGCAATCTGAACCGCAAAATGGCCTACACCACCTGCTGCGGCATGTATGAGCACCCGCTGCCCTGCCTTTATTCCGGCTTCATGCACCAGCACCTGCCATGCGGTGAGAGCGGCCAGGGTGGCAGCGGCCGCTTCATGGTGCGAAACATTGGCCGGCTTGTGCGCCAGGTGCTTTTCCGGCGCTGCCACGTATTCGGCATAGGCCTTACCGCTCCCCGGAAAATTCACCATGCCGAACACCTCATCTCCTTCTTTAAAATAATTTACCTCCTCGCCCACTGCCACCACTTCACCTAAAATATCCCAGCCCACAATTACCGGCGGGTTTTCTTTCAGGGTATTGTAAAAGGCTTTCCCTTCGCGGGTTTTCGTATCCACGGGATTAATGCTGATAGCCCGTACCTTTACCAGCACTTCGCCTGCCTGAGGGATTGGTTTATCTGTTTCCTGTAGTTGCAGGTTTTCCGGTGCGCCTGGCTCGTTTAAAACTAATGCTTTCATAGTATAAATCTTTCTGATACATCCGTAATCTATACTTATACAAACCTGTACAAACGCAAAAGGTTACCTGTAGCCGTCATCGTATTCCGGCTTGTTTAAGCTATGCTTGTGCCGGCAGCAGGAACGGATCAGGGGTTCTGACTTTCTACGACAAGCCTTCCGCTTTCCTTATACTTCAGCCTGCCCAGATCCAGCAACTCCCGGATCAGTTGCGTGATGGTATCGGCGTGTTTCGGCTCAAACCGCTGCACCAGCTCCTTTGGTAAGTATGGCTTCTGTTGTGCCACTACCAGCAGCTCTTTCCGTAACTTTTCCTGTTGCTCCGTTTCGCGCTCCTTTTTACGCTCGGCCAGACAATAATCGCAGATGCGGCAGCGGGTGTCCGATATCTCGCCGAAGTAGGCCAGCAACAGCTGGGTGCGGCAACGATCAGTTGTTGCTACATAGCGGCCCATCTCTTTCGCCTGATGCTGTGCCTGCTCGCGCAGTGTTTTCAGCCTTTTTATATCCAGGTTCAAGGTGCCGGAATCCTGGCGGGGTGCCGTAAATACCAGTTGGGGCGCATCGTGCTGCGGCTCATACATGAGCACCTGCAGTTTGTGCAGGTAGGCCAGCTTCTGCCGCACTTCTGCTTCCGGCTCCTGTAGCTGCTGCGCCAGCCGGTGCTCCGATATTTTAATAAAATTGGTAAAAACCTCGCCGCCATACATGCGCAAGATCATGCGGATAAGCGCATCGTGTGCGGGGTTGGCCAGCTGGAAATCGTAGAGCGCTGTATTGTCTGTTGTGATGAAAACCCGCGAAGGCGTGTAATACCCTTCATTCAGCTGCAGATATCCTTCCTGCTCCAGGCGCTTGATAGCATGATGCACTTCCAGCGCCTGCAGCTTATAGGTTTTGGAAAATGCTGCCAGGTCAAAGTCAAAGCTGCTCATCAAGCCGCTGCCCACGGCGAGCTGGTAATAATTGGCCAGGCACTGGTATACCCTCCGGATAAATTCTACAGGCGGGTGCGCTTCCGCCACTTTCTGCAACAGCGCAGCGGCATCGTTCGGGGCACACAAAATAACGGCATACGCATACCGCTCATCACGGCCGGCGCGGCCTGCTTCCTGGTAATAGGCTTCCAGGCTTTCAGGCAAATCCAGGTGCACCACCAGCCGCACATCCGGCTTGTCGATGCCCATTCCGAACGCATTGGTGGCTACGATTACACGCACTTTGTCGCTTATCCAGAGCTGCTGCGCCTGGCTGCGTTCTTCAAATTTGAGCCCAGCGTGGTAAGCCGCGGCCGCAATACGGTGCTGTTGCAGCAATTTTGCTATCTCTACGGTTTGCCGGCGACTGCGCACATAAACAATACTTTGGCCCGACATGCGTTGCAGAATCTCGAGCAGGCGGCCGGTTTTGTTTTCGGTATAAAGGCAGGAGTACGACAGGTTGGCGCGGGCAAAGCTTTTCTGAAAAACGTTCGGCTTTGGGAAAAGGAGCTTTTTCTGGATGTCTTGCTTTACTTTTTCAGTAGCGGTGGCGGTAAGGGCGATGACGGGCACGCCGGGCAGCTTTTCACGCAATTCGGCGAGCTGCAGGTAAGGCGGCCTGAAATCGTAGCCCCACTGCGAAATGCAATGCGCCTCATCTACGGCCAGCAGGCTAACCTTCATCCGTTTTACCCGCTCCTGAAACAGGTCCGTGAGCAGCCGCTCCGGCGACAAGTATAAAAACCGAACGTTGCCATACACACAGTTATCCAGGACAATATCTATCTCGCGGCGGTGCATGCCCGAGTAGACCGCCACCGCTGCAATGCCCCGCTTATGCAGCTGCTCTACCTGGTCTTTCATCAGGGCTATCAGCGGTGTAATTACCAGGCAAAGGCCATCCAGCGCCAGGGCAGGCACCTGGAAGCAGATCGATTTTCCGCCCCCGGTAGGCAGCAGCGCCAGCGTGTCCTGCCCGGCCAGCACCGACCGGATAATATCCTCCTGCAACGGCCGGAACTGGTCGTAGCCCCAGTAGGTTTTAAGTATATGGTGGATGTCCGGCAAAGCGTGCTGTTTTACTGCGAAGATAATACGCAGAACCCAGATTCAGGAGCCGGCAGCAAGAAATCACCCGGACAGGTACAAACAAAGCAGCAATAAGAAAAGCACCTGTAACAGATAGATGCTTACCAGGTGCCCCCTTGCTGGTGCGAGCTTGCAGCTCGTACCTTTACATCAGCAGGAATAAGGTACGAGCTACAAGCTCGCACCAGCCTCATAGGCTTCGTCTTCCCTACAAGATGAGGTTTATAGAGGCTTCTTTGTCAGTACTGGCTACCAAGTTCCAGCACGAAGGCGCCGGAATCCGCCACATCATAGTATGCAATGCCGAGTGTGTCGAGTTGCCGGTGCAGGCGCTGCCGGTACCAGAGACTGTTGGAAGCATCCAGAATTACCTTTTCAGAAGTATAACTTTGCAGATCTTCCGACCTTAGGCGAACGTTGTTGCGCAGCAGGATATAATCGAGCGGCAGCCGGGATTTAGGCTGTAGTTTGGGAGGGTGAGAAAGTATAAGCAGCCTTTGGCCCTGCCATACCACCAGCCGGTTGCTATCGGGTAAGGCCGTGATAGCCGGATCAGCAACAGGCGTTCCCTCCAGGCTGACGAACTGCGGTTGCGGCACGCCCAGGTGCCACAGGTGGGGTTGGATGTTATATGTATAGTTACCTTCATCGTGCAGCAAAACTGAATCGGCCAGCATGGTAGCCTGTTGCCCCTGCACCAGCGCAATGCCGGTTGCCCGGCGCACATTGTAAATGGCCAAGGTCTGCTGTTGTTTCTGCTGCAGCACTTCCGCTATCTCCTGCCCTGCCAGTATCGCCACTACCACGGTAGCGAGTGCCAGGTAACGCAGCTTTTTCAGCGACAGGAAAAGTATAACGAGTATGAGCAGCACATACAACAGCACCGTTTGCAAAAGTGAAATATCGATGCCGTTGATGAGCGCCAACGGCAGGTGCGTCAGCCCCGTGTTCAGCTCGTTCATGCACCAAATGACGCCAAAATGAAGCTTAAATAGAAGCGGCCCTATAACCGGAATCCAGACCAGGGCCAGCGCTGTCAGGCCGGTGTACAATGCCAGTGTAGACAGCGGCACCACCACCATGTTAGCCAGCCAGAAGTATACCGGAAACTGGTGGAAGTATAGCAGACCGAGCGGCAGCGTAACCAGTTGCGCTGCCAGCGAAACTGTGAAGAATAGCCATAATTTGTTAAGCAGTTGGTTATCGAATGCCAGCAAGCGGTAGAAGCGTGGCTGAAAGTATACAATGCCCAGCACCGCCAGAAACGATAACTGGAAACCGACATTCAGCAGGAAATAGGGATTGTAGAGCAGCAGGGCAAAGGCTGCAATCGCCAGCGTGTTGTAAATATTTGTGCGCCGCCCAGAAGCCAGCGCCACGGTTACGAGCGTAAACATCACCACAGAACGAAGCACCGAAGGTGACAGGCCCGTCATGAAAGCGTAAAACCAAAGGCCAAGTATAGCCACAATGGCGGCCAGCAGGCGCTGCCGCGGCGTGCGCCTGAAATGAACCAGCACCAGCATCATCACGCCATAAATCAGTCCTACGTGCAACCCCGATACCGAAAGCACATGCATGGTGCCCGTGTTGATGTATGCTGCTTTGATGGCATTGTCCAGTTCGTCGGTTACGCCAAGTATGAGCGCTGAGGAAATAGCATACTCTCTGCGCGCCGGTATCTTTTCCCGAAGGAGTTGTTCCAGTTGCCGCCGCCACCGGATGCTCAGGTATAAAACAGGATTACCCGGTTCGGAGCCTAATTTCACATACTCGTGCGCCTGCAGAAATTGCCGGTAAAAGATATTTCGGTTTGCCAAATAAGCGCCATAATCAAACTGGTTCGGGTTTTGGGCGGCGGGCACAGGTTGCGGCGCACCTTTCACCAGCAGCCTGTCGCCATAGGTGAGTTCATACGGCTGCTCCGAATCATGCGGCACCGACAGTTGTACTTTGCCTGTTGCGGGTTGCCAGATCCCGTTCACCTGTACCTGCTCCAGTTCCAGCACGGTGCGCTGGTAGCCGGGCTTCTGTACCACGTAATCGTCCACCACACCGACATAGTAGGCTAGCGGGTTTTGCAGATGAAGAAGATGATTCGGCGCATGTAATTCGGTGTGCAGGTGCGTTGCCCACAGGCCGCCTGCCACAAAGCACAGCAAGCCTAGTATACCGGCCACATCGGTTACAGAGCCCGATTTATACCTGCGCGCCAGCAGAAAAGCCACCAAGTATGCGGCCACAAAAAAAGCAAGGACTTCAGCGCTGTAACTGAAATCCCTGCCTGAATTAAGGTATAGCAGAATGCCTGCTATAAAACCCAGCGTAATGCGAACGAAGGGGTATGGCGCCCACCGCAGCATCAGCCTATGTAAATCATTTTATAGTGCTGAATAGCACACTCCGTAAACATATCGCCTTCGGTGGCAAAGCCGTGGCGCTTGTAAAAGTTTACGGCAGGAAGCTGCGCGTGCAGGTATATTTTGCTTCCGGCATGCGCTTGCTGCACATCCGCCAGCACCGCCTGCAGTACTTTAGCACCCACATTCTTGTTGCGGTATTCCGGTAGCACGGCAAAGCGCTCCAGCTTAATGCCTTTGTCCGTTACCCGCCAGCGGGCAGCGCCGCAGGGCACACCGCCATAGGTAGCCAGGTAATGGCTAGCTTCCGGCTCATGCGCATCATACTCCGCCTCGCGGGGCACCTGCTGCTCCTGCACAAACACCTTCTCCCTGATAGCAAAAGCAGTGCTTAAATCCTGCTCATCTTCTATTCTTTTCAGCTCAATCATGTGCGTAAAAAGGGACGTTAGTATGTAGACGTTAGACACAAGACTTTTTAATTCAGGTGCAGGTGTAATATCCGTTTCGGCCAGCCTCTTAGTTTGTTATCCTGAAAGGATATTGTTTAAAGAGAGCCCCTACCTCCGCAGGCCGCAAAGGCTTAACCTCCCGGCAACCAAGCTTCTTCCAGAATGACAAAGATGTAGTATGGTTTAAGATAATGTTGTACCCATAACCAGATACTTAGCCGCTGCCAAAGTATAAACTTTGGGCTTTATCATGCCACAAAGTATAAAATTATACTTTGTGACATCCGGTTTATCACACCCAAAGCCGCCCCACATGGCGTCCCTACGAAGTGGCCTGCTCCTTTTTGCTTCGGCCGTTCTGGGAGGCTCCTTCTCCTATGGCTTTCGTCTCCTCACGGGTAGCGTTGCGATCTTCTTCCAGCTTGTTATAGGCGTTGATGATGTCGCGCACCAGCCTGTGGCGCACCACGTCTTCAGAGTTCATTTCCACAAAGCCGATGCCTTTTACGCCGCGAAGTATCTTAATGACCTCCATTAAACCGGAACGCTGGTTGCGGGGCAAGTCTATCTGCGACCAGTCGCCGTTTACCATTACTTTGGCATTGGGGCCCATACGTGTCAGGAACATCTTCATCTGGGCCGGCGTGGTATTCTGCGCCTCATCCAGCAGCACAAAAGCATTGTTCAGCGTGCGGCCACGCATGTAGGCCAGCGGCGCAATTTCAATTATCTTGTTCTCCTGGTAGTACTTCAGCTTCTCCACCGGAATCATATCTTCCAGCGCATCGTAAATCGGGCGCAGGTACGGATCAACTTTTTCCTTCATGTCGCCGGGCAAAAAGCCAAGGCTTTCGCCTGCTTCTACTACCGGCCGCGAGATAATGATTTTCTTGACTTCCTTGTTTTTGAGCGCACGCACCGCCATCGCTACCGACACGTATGTTTTGCCTGTACCGGCCGGGCCGAGTGCAAAGGTCAGGTCGTTTTTCTCAACGGCGTCTATGAGTTTCTGCTGGTTGGGTGTGCGGGCTTTTATCACGCCGCCCTTGCTGCCATACACAATTACATCCGGCGAAGTAACAATAACCTCCTCATCCGTAAAAGAATCGGAAGAAAGGTACCTATTTACACTATTATGCGTAATTTTCCCAAACTTGTGGTAGTGGTCTATCAGAGAAGCGAAAACCTCGTGAATTTTCGTGATTTCGGGTGTCTGGCCCTGGATTTTGATTTCGTTTCCGCGGGATATGATTTTGCTGCTCGGGAAAGCGGCGGCCAGTTGCTTGATATTCTGATTCTCTGTCCCCAGAAAATCAATCAGAGAGATGTTCTCTAAGGTTATTACTTTTTCGACCAAATGCTTATTCCTTAAATTATAGTTAGATGGGATAATTTTCCCCTTAATTTAGCTAAATATTATATATATCATGACAAATCTACTTAAATTATAGTTCGCGATATGGCTGTAATTACGTTTACCTCTGATTTTGGATATGCCGACCAGTATGTGGCCGCGGTGAAAGCCAAAATCCTCTCCCAGGATCTGCAGGCAACTATCGTAGATGTGTCGCATGCCATAGGGCCTTATAACATTGCGCAGGCCGAGTATGTACTGGGTTCTGTTTTCGATGAGTTTCCGGAAGGCACTGTGCACCTGGTGGCGGTGGATACCTACGGCAGCAAGGATGGCAAATTTCATGCGGCCAGGTACAAAGGGCACTATTTCCTGCTGGCCGACAATGGCCTGCTCTCGCTGCTGACCGACGAGGAGCCGGAGATGGTGGTGGAAATCAAGACCGACAACCCGCTGATGCCTTCGCCGGTGAAAGATTTGCTGGCGCCTGCTGCCGTGTTTCTGGCCAAAGGCGGCAACCTGGAAGTGCTGGGCGATCGCACCTATAATTTCCGCCAGCTCCTGAACCGGCAGCTGCGCCTGGGCGACCATTCCATTTCTGGGCACGTGATACACGTGGATCGCTATGGCAACCTGATCACCAACATCACCCGCGACAGCATCGACACCATTGCGCATGGCCGCACCTTTACCATACATTTTGCCCGCGAAACTGTTGGCCGCATCCGGCCAAACTATGCCCAGGTAAACGACGGCGAGAGCTGCTGCATCTACAACAGCCAGGGCCGCCTCTGCATCGGCATCAACAAAGGCCGCGCCGCCGACCTGCTCCACCTCGGCTTCGACTCGCAGGTAGACGTTCGCTTTTACCCGGGCAGTTAATTTTGAATTTTGAATACCTGAATGATTGAATGACGATTTGTAGATTTGGGAATGTGCAGATTTGAAGATGGGAAACCTATTTAATGCTGCTTATGACCCGTGCGGCTATTCTTCATTTGATATTCAGTTATTCAAAATTCAGTTATTCAAAATTAAATTTATGTTAATACGCATTGTCCGGATGACGTTTCGGGAGGACCGCACGGCGGAGTTTCTGGAGATTTTCAGACATTCGAAGGATAAGATACGGGCTTTTGACGGCTGCCACCACGTAGAGTTGCTGCAGGACATTAACCGGCCTAACGTGTATAGCACCTACAGCCTCTGGGAATCGGAAGCGCACCTGAACAACTACCGCGACTCGCCCCTGTTCGGGCAGGTATGGAAAGCCACCAAAGTACTTTTCGCCGACAAACCGCAGGCCTGGTCCAACGTGGTTGTTGCTGTTTAACCTTATACTTTGCAGGTATACCTGAGCGCAGCACCGCACGAGGGCAGCCATACTTAAAACAATCCTGCTGCTTTTGCTGTACCTTTACAAGTATAAAATGCCGTGCAAAGCGGTTTATACCTGTTACCTGACACCTGAACGATGAATTACTTCGAATTTTATACCTTACCGGAAAGTTTCCTGCCCGACGAAAAGGCGCTGAAAGCCAAATATTACGAGCTGAGCCGCGCCTACCATCCTGACTTTCACGCCAACGAGCCACAGGAAAAGCAGCAGGAAATCTTACAGCTCTCTACCCAGAACACCAACGCTTACCGCACCCTCTCCGATGCTGACCTGCGCATGCAGTATATTTTAAAGGAATACGGATTGCTGGAAGAAGGCAAAAACGAGCTGCCGGCCGCGTTCCTGATGGAAATGATGGAGCTGAACGAGGAACTGATGGAACTGGAATTTGATTTTGATGCTGCCAAACTGCACGAGATAGGCGAAAAAAGCGCCGGCGTGATGGCGCAACTCGAAAACGATGTGCTGCCGGTACTGCAACGCTACCCCGAACTGCACGGCATTACCAAAGACGAGGCCCTGCAGCAGGTAAAAACATACTACCTGAAGAAGAAATACCTGTTGCGAATTCAGGAAACATTATCTAAGTTTGCAGCACGTTCCTGACAACGGAACATGCCTTGGTGGCGGAATTGGTAGACGCGTTGGTCTCAAACACCAATGAGGTTACACTCGTGCCGGTTCGACTCCGGCCCAAGGTACAGTTAAAAACAAAAAGCCCTGCAGCTGAAAAGTTGCAGGGCTTTTTTGTTTTGGGGAATTGTTGAGGGGACGGAGTATACTTTGCTTTTAACTCTAATAACGAGTTAAAAAAATCTTAATCGAATATTTCACTTGATTCTGCTAAACTTAAAGCTTTATAAATTTTAGTTGACTGATGATTAGTAGTATGACTGTTTACATCTAATCGCAATATATCCTTTTCAATAATACCTTTATAATACACACTTCCATAATCACTCAGAATAGTGAACTCTATTTGATTATCTACAATTGAGTATTGGCCATTCGTTCTATACCCACTATTAAACCATTTTTGTACATTTGTTAGAGTTCCAGGCTTATTAAGATTCCCCATTAATGAAACATTAATAACTTTACCGTCTTCAAAAAACCTAAGGCAGCTTTGATTACTAGGATTACTAGGATTACCAGAATAATAAATAGCATCATATCTTAAAAGAGAGCTATTAGTTAATTCTTCTATTTCAGCAAGAATACCTTCCTCAATTTTTAATGAATTATATTTTTCTAAATTAGTAATAAACTGTCCTAAAGTATACATCCAAAAATGAGTTTTAGTAGAATCTGTAAATTCTTGAACTAATTCTTCTTTCGGTCGAATAATTCTTGTTTCACCACCTTTCTTTTCTACGTGACACCAATCTTGTTTGACATCATCAGTAATTAGCACAATGGGTTTTGATGTATGTGAAGCATAATCTATAATTTGTTTCCACACAATTAAGTCCCCATATCTTTGGATACCGTCTTTAGAATTGTAATCTTCGAAACCAGGTGCTATTTTATTTCTATACCTAAACTCCCCTTGCGCAGATATTTCCATCATTCTATCAAAGTCATAGGCTTTACCAACTTCAAAGAAGTTATCAATAGCAAGTTTTACGTCATCATTATCTGCAGTATTAGAAATTTCAGCCTTTCTTAGATCTATTTCTTTATTAAAATCTGTATTGAGCAATATAAGCTCCTTACTCAAATCATCAAGAGTAGAGTCAAAAGATTCAAAAATTATATGGTTAACGTATGGATGGGAGAGCTTTTTCTTAGTCTTGTTCTTAATGTTTTCTAACTGATTTTTTACTTTTGATATATTGGAATTCAATTGAGCGAACTCATCTAGAATAGTTCCATATTTTTCTCTAATTGGTTTTTTAAGAGTTTCTTTTCTATTCTTTAAGTATTCAAATTCCACATGATTAGGAATCCATAGTCTACCTTTCAGAAACGGAAATACTTTATCAAAAAGATGTAGTTTTGTTTGTTGTGAATAATAATAGAAATTTAGCAAAGCAGAAGTATCAAAAACAAACACACAATTAGACCAGGTTGATTTTTCAATTTCTTCATCAAAATAGTAATTCCTAATTCTGTTTTCCTTCATACTATATTAATTATGCTAGAATTTACAATTTAATGACTTTATTTCATTATTATAATATAATAATGAAATAAAGATGCATAACATGCTGCTAGATAAACAAAAATCCGGCATTACCCGGTTCTTTCTTTTAGAACTCTTCCTTATCAAATATCGCTGAATAGTCTTTACAACTAGGACAACTGAGTAAGCAATCTGTAAAAGCCAACATTCAAGCAAGCCTGCTGCTCATTTATTAGCAGCTCCTCACCTCTCCTTAGGACTTCAGTTTCTCATTAAAAAAATCGATGGTACGTTTCCAGGCAAGTTCTGCCGCAGCTCTGTCGTAGCGGGGCGTGGTATCGTTATGGAAGCCATGGTTGGCATTGGCATACATGTAAGCGGTGTATGCTTTATGCTGCTCTTTTAAAGCAGCTTCGTAAGCAGGCCAGCCTTCGTTAACGCGTGTATCCAGTGCTGCATAATGCAGCAGGAGCGGCGCCTGTATGTTGGGAACATCTTCTATAGGCGGCTGGCCTCCATAAAACGGAACAGCTGCCGACAAATCCAGAATCCGGACAGCCATCATGTTGGCGATCCACCCGCCAAAGCAAAAGCCTACCACGCCCACTTTGCCATTACAAGCCTTGTAGTCTTTCAGGTAGTGATAAGCCGCTATAAAGTCTTCCAGCATTTCATCCCTGTCCCGCTTACTTTGCAGTTCACGCCCTTCATCGTCGGTACCGGGGTAGCCGCCCAAGGGTGTCAGCGCATCAGGAGCCAGTGAAATAAACCCTGCCAGCGCGGCCCTTCTGGCCACATCTTCAATGTGCGGGTTCAGCCCCCTGTTTTCATGGACAACCACAATGCCGCCGAGCTTCTTTTCCGCATCCGCAGGCATTGTCAGCAAAGCTTTTATCTTTCCGCCACCTTTCGGAGACTGGTAGTAAATGTATTCCGATTTTAAGCGCGGATCATCTGACTTCACCTGGATTTTGCCCTGGTAGTCGGGCATCAGAAAACTCATCAGTGAGGCTACAGTAAGGCCACCCACCGCATAGAGGGATAGCTTTTGCACAAACTCGCGCCTGTTCACCCGGTTGTGGGCATAGTCATCATACAGGTCGAACACTTCCTGTTTGATGTTTTCTCTTTTGATTTCGTCCATGTTAAGCCTGCCGTTTGTTTCTACTCTGAATGTAAGCAATTTTACATCAAACAGGTATTTTTCTGGCAGCTTTTCTTTTATATGATTGGCCTGCCCGTTCTGGCGCAAGCGTCCGCTTGTGCTATGTATGCTAAGGATTGGTATGTTTTTGTTTTGAGGACCACAGGTTCTTTATGAACCTAAAGCCCTGTTGCCAGGTATGGAAAGGTAAAACAAGCCAACCACTCATGAGCAGGAAGTATAAATTCCGGGATCAGGATAAACTACACTTCGTGAGCTTTTCAGTGGTATACCGGAGAGACGTGTTTACCCGGGATGAATACAGGCAGGTGCTGCCCGATTGTACCTTGATGGATATTACAAACCTATTCTCTCCTCCTTTGCACTTTTTAGTTTAATTTGCTTTATGAAGCTCACCGGAACAGAACGGCTCCCCATCCAGGACTTGCTCCAGCAAAAGGCGCTTACTATTGTGCCCCTGGAGACTTATGCCAGTGCGCTGTCGGAAGTGCCGCATAGCCATGATGCCTACATGATCATGTATGTGCAGGAAACAAAGGGCGGAGACAACCTCATCGATTTTCAGCGCTACCCCTTACAGGCGGGCAGGGTATTTTTGTTACGCCCCGGGCAGGCGCATCAACGGCGATCACGACAGGAGAAGGGCGTGCTGGTGTCTTTCTCGGAAAGCTTTCTGCAGACCACGGGCATGAGCGCGCACGATGCCTTTGTTATTTTCAGTTCTGTGTACCAGCACCCATACCTGGACCTGCCCGATAAGCTAAAAATTATATTTGAGGAACTGGTAAACCTCATGGCAAAAGAGCTGCAGGAGCCACAACCCGGAATGGACATACTTTCGCGTTACCTCTATATTCTTTTACAATACCTGCTCCGGGAGTGCCAGGCGCAGATTGAAAAACTTACGCCGGCGCGGTACAGTGAGCGCCTGTTTCGGCTTAGCAGCCTGGTAGAGGCACATTACCATGAGCACAAAAGTGTAAGCTTTTATGCAAGCGCCCTCGACATTACACCCAAACACCTGAATAGCCTCTGCCGGCAATACCTACACACAAGCGTCGCCGATATGCAGCACGAACGCCTTATAGTAGAAAGTAAGCGCTTGCTGCTCTTCAGCAGCTTGTCTGTTAAAGAAATTGCTTACCAGCTTGGCTTTGAGGACGCATCATACTTTGTGCGCTTCTTTAAAAGAATAACAGGGCAAACGCCAACGCAATTAAGAAGCGGAGGTTCTGAAAGTACCGTTCATGCCGCAGAAAATCCTGTGAGCTGAACCGGGGCTGCTGTAGTTTTGCAGAAATAATTTTTACATGCAGTCTAACAGCAACTTAAAAGCGATTGCCCTGGGCTCTTTGGCCTGTGCGTTTTTCAGCTCTACCTATATTCTCAACAGTTTCCTGTCTTCCAGAGGCGGGCACTGGGCCTGGACCGTGGGCTTGCGCTCTTTCTTCCTGATGCTCCTGCTCGCAGCCATACTTTCGGCAAGGGGGCAGCTAAGGCACCTGCTGCAGGTGATGCGCCAGGACCTGCAGGTATGGCTTGTGTGGGGTGGCGTAGCTTTTGGCCTGTCTTATTATTTCCTGACGTTTGCTGCCTCCTTTGGTCCCGGCTGGCTGGTGGCGGGTGTTTTTCAGTTTACGATAGTTGCGGGTATACTGCTCTCCCCTTTTCTGTATAAAGATCGCCGTGCAAGGATACCTATCAAAGCACTGCTCCTCTCTTTACTGATTATGGCGGGCATTGCCTGTATGCAGTGGAGCCAAAAAGACGGCAGCTCTTATCAGCATTTGTGGTGGTGCATTGGTCTGGTAATGCTGGCAGCTTTTTGCTGGCCGCTCGCTAACCGAAAGCTTTTGCTGCACATAGAAGAACGCGGCCACCAGCTTAATGCTATTCAGCGCGTGGCCGGCACGGCTATCGGTAGCTTTCCGGTGCAGCTTGTGATGATGCTCTACGGCTATTCCCAGGCTGGCCTGCCCGGCCAGGAGCAGCTCCTGGCGGTGCTTGTTATCTCTATAAGCTCCGGCGTAATAGGCGGCATCCTGTTCTTCAAAGCCATGCACCTGGCCCGTTTCGATGCTGCCTCGCTGGCTGCTGTGGAGGCCACGCAATCCATAGAAATGCTGTTCACCGTGATAGGCGAAGTATTACTCCTGGGCATTGCCTGGCCTAACGGGCTTGGCAGCCTGGGCATGCTGCTTATCATCAGCGGGTTGGTGCTTTACAGTTTGCCTGCCCGGCAGAAAGCGCTGCACGTTACCTAAACCTTGTGTATCACCAGATTCACCCTGGTATTTGCCACGCAATTATTCAGGTAAATCTAGCATATCGTTAACAGACCTTGCGCTTACTTTAAGAGCCGGATGTAGTAAATGCCTCCTGCCACAGAGCCATCATGGGCAACAAATTTCACCTGCAGCACATCAGGATCGCTACTGGTAATGGCTTTGGGAAGATCATAATCCACATCAAAGAACCGGTCTCCTTTTGAGCCATCGAGGTTTACTGTGGCTACCAGCTGCCCGTTCACCAGAATGTCAAAATTGCGGTTCTGGTCTTTGCCGTAGTACGTAACGCGCAGCTTGCGGGCCTCGTGGCTGGTGTTCTTAAGCTCGTAGCCAAACCAGCCTGAGGCATGCCGCCAGTGGCGGTCGTTGTAAATGCCTGCTTCCGTTCGCTCACCCCGGAACTTGTGGTCAGACTCCGGTTGCTGCTCTCCCGGAGCCACCTGGTCTACAGTCGCCTTGTCCAGCACCAGTTTTGCCTCATCCGCCGCATGCATCGACTGCCTGAGGCTGTCGAGCCCCGCAGGCGTTGTAACGGGCCAGTATACCATGTAGCGTGCATCATGAATCTGGTAAAAAGGCACCAGCTTTACCTGTTTATACTTATCGGACGAGATAATCCCCGCCGCAGAAAAGACAAGCGGCTGCCCGGCAACAGGCTTCACACCGGCAGCATAGGCGCTGTCTGCCGACACGAGCAGGGGCGCTTCTTCTACCGGGTACAGCGGGCCGTTGGCAATATGGCCCATGCGGCTGCTGTCGGCCCACAGTCCTGTCAAATCGGTAGTGTCGGTGGCGGCGGCCAGCACCATGGGGCCATGCACAAACGATACCCAGGGCGAGTGGTCGGGCAGGTATTCCGCTTTGGTTTCCATGGGTAAGGAAACAGTGACTTTATCACCTGACTTCCATTTACGCGATACCGTTACATACGAGGAAGGAACGGAGCTGACAGCCATTTCTTTGCCGTTCACGCGCACCTTCAGTTGTCCCGCTTTCACCCATTCAGGATGCCTGATGTGCAGCGCGAACTTCGCCGGCTTTTTCAGTTTAAGCTCGATGTCAGTTGACTCCTGGTAAGGGAACTTTGTGTGCTGCACCAGCGAAACGCCTTTCTCCTGCCAGTTGAGGGTGGAGGCGATAAACAGGTTTACAAAAAGATCTTTGTCGTTGTGCGCGTAAATCAGCTCGCCATACTTGCCGTGGTTTTCGAGGCCGGAGCCCACGCAGCACCAGAAACCCTGTTGCGGCTGTGAGTAAACGCGGTAGTGCCTGGGGCGCATAGGTGTAAAGTACACGAAACCGCCCTTGCCCGGGTGCTGGGACGAGAGGATGTGGTTATACATAGCTCTTTCATAGTAATCCATGTAGGCGCATGCAGCACTATCCAGAAACAGGCTTTTCGTGAGCTTGAGCATGTTATAGGTGTTGCAGGTCTCAGGCCCTTCCTTCGATTCGACCATAGAGGAAAAATCGTTGGCCGGATGGAAGTGTTCTCTTACGCTGTTCCCCCCAATAGACACCGTCCGGTTATGCACTACCGTGTTCCAGAAGAAATCTGCAGCACCGGCCCAGGACTTGTCTTTATCAAGTTCGGCAATCCGTAAATACCCGATAACTTTAGGTATCTGTGTGTTGGCGTGCAGGCCGTTCAGCTCATCTTTCCGGGCAAGGAGCGGCTTTAGAATAGAACGGTCAGAGAACCGTTGCGCCAGCCGGAGGTATTTCTGATCACCCGTAATAGCCGCTACATCAGCAAATACTTCATTCAGGCCGCCATGTTCGCTCTTCAGCATTTCCTGCATCTGATCCTCAGAGAGCTCTGCTGTAAGGTTTATACACCAATCCGTAAGCTTTACCAGGATATCCCGTGCTTTCTCATTTCCTGCAAAAACATAAGCATCGCGCAGCCCGGCATACAGCTTGTGCAGGTTATACCAAGGCACCCATTTGCCATTTAAAGAAAAGCTGCCCGCATCTATTTTACCTTGCGCAATTTCCTGCCACATCGCCCGTCCGCCGGGTACGCCGCCCACATAGCCGTTGCCGCTGCGCTGCTGGCAGGTATCTAACCAGCTCACCATGTAATTAAGCCTTTGCAGCAGTTCCGGGTTTCCTGTTGCCGCATACATCAAAGACAAAGCAGAAAGGTAATGGCCGCCGATGTGCCCGTCAAGGCCTGTGTCCTCCCAGTTGCCATAGTTCGCAGCCTTTGGCGGAATACCCGCTTCCGTCAGGTAAGGCGCCAGCAACCTGTCAGGGTCAAGGGCCAGCATGTAACGCATGTCCGTCTGCTGCGCCTCTTTAAAAGGGCTGTCCAGCAACCGCACCGAGGATAAGGGAAATGCTTCCGGTTGCAGGTGCTGGCAAATGCCAGGGACTGATATCAGCAGAAAGGTTGCCAGGCTTAGAAGAGGAAGTTTCATTAATCAGGCTGTTTTAAGTAGTAAATTATCTAAGAGCAAGTTTAAAATTCGTGCTTTGCGCTGCAAATTGCCCATAAAGGAACCTGTCTTCACGCTTTTATCGCCACGTAGCGCTGCTATGCGGCTCAAAAACCATTTCGCCAGAACCCTTTCTGAACACTTTTCGCTTGCAAAAACGAAATTTAAACATGCTCTAAAAGTACGAACTGGCGCTAAAGAAAATAAACACCTTTTATTATAAATTTATAAATAACTATACAACGCAACGTGTAGTTTACGCGCACGATGATAATTCAAAGGTATTTTCACGCAACACCAGCCCTTCCTCCGGTGCTCATCTTGCAGGGAAAAAAGGGATTTTGCGGAGGATTTGTTGTGGAAGGAACAAGAGGATTATGCAGGCAGCCCTTGCCGTTCTTCAAAAGGGTAAACCTACAGGTGCTGCACGATAGCCTTGCCTGCATGCCGCTCCTGCTCTTCGAGGAACGACAACTCCTCACTCATAACTGATCCATACACCATCTTTTGCTATGCGTACAACTCAGTTTAATATGGTATCAGTTCAATATGGTAGTAACTGCATTCCCCCGCATTATTGTTAAAACTTCTACGCGGTGCCCTTCTAAAGCCGGGAAACAGGCATAACATAAGTTTATTGCGCCAATCAGCCTAACGATGTTAATGCTGATAGTGGCAAACGGCTTATACTTCACAACCCGTGACGCAATGGAATCAAAAGAAGGAATTACCTTGAGTTAAAACTCAGGATAATTCCGGGCAGGCCTGCATCAAAGAAGAAGCCTGACATGAAATTCAGTTATACCAAGTTTGCATCATCTACATTAAGTATAACAATCTTCTTATCATTTGGATCTGTTTTCAGGGAGGCTTTAAAGAAGTGGTCTGTCATCAGGCTTTTCGCTAACCGGTATGATTTCGTGCTATCGAATGATTTCTCTAACCTTAGCCAGGTATATAAGGTAAGAAATGAACCGTCACTATGATTGCTTTTTACAGCATTATGGGAAATAATTCCTGACTTGCCGGCAATATTTGCTGGCTCCAGATAATTCCAGCCTGTCGAGAAGATAAACAGGTTCTTGTTGCCCTGTTCAGATATAGCAGGAATATTGGCAGTGGGAAAATCCCAGATACCTGAAACGTCATCATAACTTACAACCTGTAGCCAGGTTCTTTCAATGGTAAAAAACATATTGGCAAGGCCTGTTCCTCCGCCAGTAAATGTGTGCGAGAATATTGTATTGGCCTTGGCAACCGGGAGTGCTGAATTAATAACACTCCTGATAAAATCAACCCTTTCTGTGGCCTCTGTAAAATTAAGTTGATCTTCTAAATGGTCGAGCTTGGCCTTCAGATCTGTCGTTAGCCATTGAACAAGGTCCACCTCTTTTTCTAACTGATTCGTGTCTGGTGGAATTCTGTAAATATTGAAACCCATTCCCCAGAAACAATATAAAAAATCATTTCCTTCAGGGAATTTTGCCAGATGTTGTGGAGTCAGGTCTTCCTCCTTTGCAGGAATCGCCTCGTGGTCATAAGTATAAAGATTTCCAGGAGTGTCTTTATTCGGGCCACTTGATCGTGGTGAAGCCAACCAGCCACGATTTACGAATTCAACTCCTATGGCAGAGGTATTTAAGCCGATGGTGTGGTATTCAATCTGCATGAGGTCATTAAACTGTAGCACAGTTCCGTTCCTCATGAGCGTCATATGCGATGTTGTATTCGCGGTGCCGTTAAACCCATGTGTTGTCGCTTCCGACGCTACCGGTGATGCGGTTTCATGCAACACCAGGTGAATTAAAGCAGAGGAAGCCCTGTGTCCGTTGTCATTTCTGTTATGTTCGACTGTGGCATTACTCCAGTTTAAAACGCCTGGTATGGTTTCAAACTCAATTTTATTAATGACGATGGTTGAATCCAGCGCAGGCGTATAATTGATGAGGCTACGGCTTGCCGCATTGCCTTCCCCAATGATCTCGTCTTTGAAGTGAACTATTTGTATAAACAAGTCCCCGGGGTTGTCTCTCGCCGTTTGCTCATACTCTTCCAAAAACTCAGCAAAAGTCTGGCGTTGCTCGCCCACGGTAGACGGATCTAAGAAAACAAAACGACTGTTTGCCTCTGTACCATCCCCATCATACCCGATCAGTATTTTGGCGTGGGCGGAAATATCTGTTGACGAATCACTGTCCACCGTAATCCACAAAGGGCCATAGGTTTTCATCCAACCCACATAGGTGTCAAACGTGTAGCTAGCCGGAGGTTCGCCTGTCATACCCAGCGCATCAACAAAGTCCATCTTCTCGGATGGTAACAATGGCTGGTTGTTGTTATACTTGTTGAGATATTCTTCCGGCACCGTTGCAAGCACCTGCTGGATTGTATAGGGCTTGCCATCTTTCCAGCTTTTCATCATTGTAGCGGCTGCGGCCCAGCAAGCCGCATCTTTATCTCCCTGCAGAACTAAAGGCACTGCCTTTCCTGCTACCCGGAATTTATTGGTGCCGCCTCCACCTATTTCTATAGACGCTGCCTGGCCGCTTCCATCCATACTGGTGGCTTTCACAGGCTTACCCTCGTCAACCGCCTTTACCGCTGCATCTGTAAGTGTCGGTTTATTGTTCTTTGTACTCTCCTGTTCTGCCTTCTTGCTCTGGCCTGCATCAATAACCTGCCCGAAATGGTCTTTCAGCAACTGTGCTTTTTCTTCTTTGCTTAACTCCGGCGAATTACGGATAGCGTCTGCGATCTTGTCAGCATGCTCTGTGTTGTGCCCCATCGTAAAAATATCTTTTGCCATCTCGGCAAATGCCTTCGCATTCTCCTGGTTAGACAGGTAGGTTTGCATAGCATTTTTCTGATTCTGATCCAGGCCGGTAATGTCTTTGAAAATTCCACTCTTACTCAGCAGTTCAGAGGCAGCTGCTAGACCTGCACCAGGCGCAGGGGCAGGAGGTGCATTCTGGATATTGACGATAGGTGTCGCAAAATCCTTGAACGCTGCTTTCCAGTCCGTAACGGTCGGCACAGGAACTGTTACAGGGTTAATGGAGGTAGGTTCATCTGCCTTGAATTTTTCCCAATCCTGTGAAGTGTTGTCCCTGACTTTTTCACAAGCGTCGCAGGCGCCCTGTACTGCCTCTGCGAATACGCCTTTGCTTGGTATGCTGATGCGATAGGGCGGTACAGGTGTCAGCGGTTTGTAATGGTCAAGGAGGTTGATTTGAGCAGCAGGCCCTTCGATAGGTTGTTCTACAATAAACGTTCTGTCAATCTTATATCCGGGCGCCACGGGCATGATCAAAGCATTTCCCGAAATGCCGATCAACTCGTTTTTAACCACCGAGGCAAGGCTGCGCTGCCCTATAGGAGCTCCAAAATCATTGTAGGTTTCAATCGTAAATCCGTCGAGCAGCATATACCGCCTGTCCTGGTCCAGGTATCTGAGAAGCGCCTTGTTATAATGCTCAAGGTTGCTGTTAAGGTGTTCAATTAATTTTTGCGCGATATAGGCATCTTCTTTTTTGGGGTTACGCTTTTCATTGGCATTTTCCGGTGTAAATAAAGTACTTCCGTCTAATAGATCGTCGCCGGCAAAACCGCTGAACAGAATGCCGTTATAATGCGCGGTTGAATAGCGAACGGTTACATTCCTTACCGATAACGTTACGAGGTCATTGGTTAATGTTGCCGTGTTATTAAAAACAATATCTAACTGGGTGATGTCTTTTCTTTTCTTGTTCGAACCACTGCCGCGCAGGTTCACTTTCATCAGGGCATAATTCCCTTTGTATTTTGTTTCAGTGGAGAAATCAATAGCTGAAAAATTGCCGATACTGATGTTGTTACAGATGCGTTCAAATACGATTGGCGCGATGTCATTATAATAAATGCTGTCCCATTCCGAGATAAGCCTGTCTTTAAAATAATAATTCAGCATCTCGTACACGTCCTTGCCGAGTATTTTTGCATAGGCTTCCCATTGCGCTTTATCAAAACCGCCGGCTTCAAAAAAGTTAGCGTCTATCTTTCTTACGCGGATACACTGGGCCGGCGGCACGCTGGCAAAATTAGCATCCACGGAAATATATTCATCGATGATAGGGATCGCTTCTGCTTTCACGCTGCCGTCGGCATTTAAATAACCTCCTGCAATAAAGCCCAACGGACCGCCCAGTATACCCCCAATCAAGGCACCGGGCCATGACCACGATGATTTTTTCTCCAGCGGCCATGATTTAACCCTGTCATACTTAGACTTGGGCCTTGGAAGGTTCGTGTATATATAGATTTCACCTGTCACAAAGTTTATGACCTCATCATCGTAAGCGCCGTCGGGGAAATCCACATTTTCGTAATTCGTCTTTATCCTCTCAATGGCATCAAAGCCTTTCAGCAACGGATGCTGCCTGCCGGACCGTATGATGCTGAATGGTTGCAGATAGGTTTCTGAAGGTATTGGCAATAAATTAAGCGCCAATACGTCTCTCCATTTAAAAATATTTTCCCGCGTAAAATCAGTCATCAGGAACGGGACAAACAAGCATTCTTCTACATGCGTAAGCTCCTGGTAGATGGCATAATGCCGCAGCACTTCAAAATACATCATTGTAAGCGAATGACAGTGGTTGTGATTGGCAATCACTTCTGCCGTTACACCATAGTCCTGCCCCTCCTCCACGCTTGTTACAACCGATGCATTCTGTTCCCGATAACTTTGCGCATTCTGGTTGATCGTATTCTTCATCTGCTCGTTAAAGTATTCTGACAGCGAACGGGAGCTGTTTTGCCATGCAGTGGAATTTGCGTTCGCAACTCCACCCGAAACCCCGAAGACTCCGGCAATTCCCTGTACAATTCCCGCAAGCCCCAGTCCCGCACTTACGCCAGCAGTGGTGGCTGAACTGCCGCCTCTGGTAGATTCAGATAAATTTCCGGCTATCGTGTCAGTGATACCCACTTCATTCACAAGTGAGGCAGCCAGCGATTCCCGCTGAGACAATCGCTGGGTTTCGCTCCCCATCAAACGGTGCGTTTGCTCAAAGATGACGATCTGTTTTTTTTGCCCCGGCGCCAGCGGCAATGAATACAGCAATTCACCCAATGAATAGCCATCAGCTTTCGTTACAACACTATAGTGCAGGACATGGCCGGTTGCCACCGTCACGGCCTGGTAGATCGACAGATTGCTGTGGTCTTCCGGTGCATCCTGCCAGCGTATTGGGTTACTTAGATCTACCGGCTTGCGTACAATTTTGGCAAGTCCTCCCTCCAGCATGAAATTTCCATTTGAATCCTTCGTGAGCACATAATTCGAAACATCAGGATCAGATGTTCTCACTACAGCTTTATGCCGGTACTCATTCAATGTTCTGTTTGGTATGGAGAGGTTGATGCATGACCCGCCGATATCCTGTGTATAGGAATCAGATCGGATCAGGTCTTGCTGGCTGGGAAGCCGGTTCGGTTTCTTCGATTCATGGCACTGGCAATCCTCCTCTCCTGCTTCTCCTTTGCTTTCACAGTCTGCCCCCTCAATTAGCAGGTATAGGAAATCATCAGCAATGGTTTCCCTGCTCGCGATGTGTTCATCATCGGTATACAGCGTGATATCAGCAGGAGTATCCGGCGTTAACGAAACCAGAGCCTGTGCAGCAACATAAACACCGTACGGATAAGGTAGCGAAAAATTTCCAGAGCTGTCAGTGCTTGCTGAGCCTACCACTTTCCAAATCGCATCGCCCTCTTTTTTTGCCTGTACTACTACTGTAATATCCTTCAATTCGCATTCGCCGGAGATCTCTATCACCTTGCCGCTTAATTTTTTATTGCCACCGGATGATGGCTTCGGTTCATCTGCTCCGCTCAAAATAACGGGCTTTGTAAGCGGAACTTCTATGACTAATTGTTGTAAGTCGGGATTTGTGGCGGCGTATTGATTTTCCCAGATAACCGATCCGTCATATGCTTTTACTCTGACGGTGACAGCGCTATTTAGAAAATTGGTGAGTATGGTGCCGAATGAAAAGGGAACAGTATTGTCGGGTGCCTGCTGGATGCCAACCCAATTAAAGCTATTCGTCAGGAGTTCGCTGTTCCCATCCGGAACCTGGATGCTATACTCTGTTGCGAGGTCGTAAAACTTAAAATCATTTAAGGCAACAGGAGAATTTCCGGGGGTAATGATTTTAAACGTTCCTTTTATCTCCACTGCCTCTATCTCAGGAACCGAGACAGGAAAATCGAACAGCTCATTTTTTAAAATTTTCTGGAGGACCTTGATCGTTTCGGCGCTTCCTATTTCAAACTCTGCCTTCAGGAAGTTTCTGAATTCATCCGCGGCGATTTTTATTTTCGGCCTGTCCGACGATACATCAGTTACGTGCGAGACGATCAACAGGAAAGCGAACTCATTATACCTTGGTTCAACAGCTCTGAATTGAACAGCAGCCTCATCGAATTGCTGCCTGTTCAGTAAAAAGACATTCTTCCGTACATAATCCGCCAGTTCCAATTCAAGGCTTTGTGACTCTGCTTCGTTAAATGCAACTGAAGCGTTTAGTGCCGCCTGGCGCTCAACAATATCTTTATACTTGTTTGATGCCGTAGACAGGCTGTACAGCGCATCAAATACGATATATCCAAACAAATTTTCTCTCTCATCCTTTATCGCAACATCAATATTGGCGGACAGAAAATCAAGCAGTTGTGGATCGTTGCCTGTGAAACTGATACTCCTGAAGTATGAATAGAAATTTATTAAAGAGCGGTCTGAGTGTCCAACAAGAAATTCGTTTGGAAATCTGGCTTCATAGCTGGTATCGCTTAATTTATTATTTAGGTGAACCGTTTGCTCACTCAAATGATTACGTGCGGCAGAAGGCCTCCTGCCCCGAAGCACCGTTACATATTCAAACGTTGGTACTCGGAAAAACAGATTTACAGAATGGATCGGAAATGGTACTTCCCCCTCGTAATTGAAAGTATGCTGTAATAAAGCCATAAAACCATTTTTTAATGATTAAACCAAAGGTTTTAAAATCAGCGGAGGGGTGTTTCAAGGGAGTCAGTATAATGCTCCGCTCTATTGTCAGGGCTTTGCACAAGTGCTTTTATCGGGTATATAGTAGTGTCGGGAAAGGGATAATCAACTAAATTATTTTCTCAACAAAGAGTCTTAATAACTGCAAAGGCAGTAACAAGGATAGCAAAATAATCAAAAAGCTAAGTTTCTGGGGTGAATATGAAGAGACTGTTAGGGAGCAGGAATAAAATATATTAGTTTAAACACACCCCGTTAGCTTCGTTAGCGCAAATTCGGGTATTTACTTAATGTTAATTATACTTATTAAGCGGTAAATATGTTTAACTATATTTTCATTCATGCACAAGGATCAACAAACGAAGTATAACTATTACAATGATTTATGTAATAAAGAAACAATATCATTAACGTGATCCTGATAATGATAACAGTTAAAGTAGCCCCTGCGGATAGTGGCTGGGAGTAATGGGGAGTGTAAAATAAGCTATGTCATCTTTTCCCTTTTGTCAAATTTCACTCAATATGTTTGTAGTCAACTTTTATTTTCGGGGTTCTTACCAATATTAGTTTTGATTTTACCCTTATTTATATAATTCAAAACACTCACCTTAATTAACTTCCCTACACAGCTAACAAGCTTGTGAAGTAATCACTCCACAAGCAGATACACCTGTCTGCACGGGAAGAAGTACATCATCAGCAATGAGGCCTGGGCCGCTTCTGACGTGAACCGTATGCTTAATGGGTGGCCGCTGCTGGGAAACCACGAATGCAATACAGCAACCAGGAAGCAGTAGATGACCTGGGCCTCAACTTTACCTCAGCCAGTGCTCCACTGCAGGAGTATGGTAAGGCGCTGAATACGGAAGAATAAGGCAGTCATTCAACGACACTCTGAAGAAAGCTGTGTTATCGCAGACTTAGACCCGCTACTCTGCTTCACTGCCTGAGATTGCCTGTTAAACATACCTGAGGTATTGTGATACACTATTCTCGGTAGCAACCGCATCCGTTGCAACGGTTTGAAAATGGTGTATGAAATGGGTTGATTTCGGGTTGATTATGGTTCCTCCGCACTCAAACCGAAACAACTGCTGCCCCTAATACTGATTAACTATCACCTGGGAACAGGTCTGCTATTTAATAGATAGGACCAGAAAGCAAGAAAAAAGCTTTCTATCAAGTAGAATGTCCCTATACATGCATCATACTCCTCTTCGCCCGGAACAACAACAGGTAACATTCGAAGCAAATAGGGAGTACCAACGGTACTGCTATTGCCGATTTCGGGTTGGGACACGTTTGGAAACCCGCTTATTTGGATATGTTGAGCGGGTTTTCATTTCCAGAGTAACACAAAAGTAACAAAAGGCATTTCTTCATCTGTCACTTTCCCGTTTCACACGTTTGTCTTCTTGGTTCTTTTGAAGGACAGTACAATACTGGCTGTCAAAATCAAAGCGATGACTAGCAGCGATATGAAAGTAGGAATCTTGTAGATATCAACCATCACCATTTTCAGGCCTACGAATGCCAGTATGATGGCCAGCCCGTAGGACAGGTATACGAAGCGGTCAACCACGTGGGCAAGGGCAAAATACAGCGAACGCAGGCCCAGGATAGCGAAAACGTTTGACGTATAGACGATGAATTGGTCCTGTGTAATAGCCAGTATCGCCGGAATGCTGTCGACCGCGAAAATCAGGTCGGTGGTTTCAATCAGGATAAGCACAAGGAACAGCGGGGTCGCGTACCGCTTGCCGTCCAGCTTCACGAAGAATTTATCCCCGTGCAATTGGTTGGTGACCGGCATCATTCTTCTGAAAAACTTTATGACCGGGTTGTTTGCCGGATCGATTGCCGTACCCTTCTCAGTAAACATTTTGTAGCCGGTATAAATCAGGAAGAGGCCAAAGATGTAAATGGTCCAGTGAAACTGCTGGATGAGGGCAACGCCGGCGAATATAAAGATTACCCGCATGACCAGCGCCCCGAGGATGCCCCAGAACAGGATCTTGTGCTGATAAATGGCAGGTATCTGGAAATAACCGAAAACAAGCACAAACACGAATATATTGTCTATACTCAGTGATTTCTCGATAAGGTAGCCGGTCAGAAATTCCACAGCTTTAGCCTCACCAAACCAATAGTAAATGAGGCCATTGAAAGTCAGGGCTAGGCTAATCCAGACGCCCGACCAGGTCAATGCTTCTTTCACAGAAACGACATGCGCTTTCCGGTTGAAAATCCCCAGGTCGAGCGCGAGCATCAGGAGCACGAATACGTTGAAGCCTATCCAGAATGAGGCTGTTACTTCCATGGGTGTTTATCTTAACTTAATTAGCCAATAATATTTTTAGGGTATTTGTTCTATGGCAACAAGAAAGCATGCTCACTGTTAAGTGCGAAATACTGGCTCTCTGTGATAACCAGGTAAGCTACTTTGACAGTTGCTCTATTATTTCCTGTTCTATTTCGCGTTCAAGGTTTATAGTATCGGCTGCTTTCATTTTTGTAACCAGCGAATCTATGCCTGTATGTCGTTCAAGTTCTTTGTTTACAGCATTGTGCAGCGAATCTAAGGCCATGTTGGCACTGGACTCTGCTACATCGTAAAGGGTATCCTGCAAATCATTCTCCGTCGAACAGGAAGATGCAAGCAAGGCGGCGGCAACGTATAGGAACTTCTTCATTTGGTGGTATCAGGTCTTTTGAATCCCAATTTACCACTCACACGAGACAACTGCACGCTCAGACTACAGTCAACGCCTTATCTGCTCCATACAACACCAATAGACGCAATAAGACGAATTAGCGATGAGTAAACCAATGAACATTTCCTGCTTTTAAATAAAGCCTCACAACCGGTAGTCACAATGCCTCTTCTGGCTGGTTAGACGCTGCAACGGTAAAGGACATTCCTCATATTTACAAACTTTATCAGTAGCTTACCGGCATCCGTAATTATACAAAGCTGTTATTCTTCTTTTTTAAAGCACTTATAGTTCCATAACAGATGTTATGATAATCTGTCTATAAATGGCTATTGTTAAAATGATTCTAACTTTCCTCTCCCACCTGCAAATACTTCTCCACAGCCTCTAAATCTCTGTAGATAAAGTTCGATAATTCACTCCTTCGGTCTACTAAGAGGGAAAAGTCAGTTTCAAAGCTGCTTTTCTTTTTCGCTGAAACCGCTGTTTCACGAATTATAAAAAGCCCAACTTATTCGTAATTCCCGCATCCGCAAACAAGACCGCAAACATACGAGGTCATTCAGAGTTAATATGCTATTGCAATAAATACACACCTTTGCTGTGTAGCCCTATCGGCTACAGAAGACCCACCACGCCCGCAGTACACTCAGCAGGATTCCATTTACAAGCCAATTGCAGAACTAAAATGTTGCTACATGCTCTTCATTAAATTGATCGGGGTATTACTTTGAAAGGTGTTGCAGCACAACCTGCGTACTGAATCTAAAATCATTTCAGCGGCAACTTTAAACAATCCAGCAGAAAGCTTGTCATAAAAGCATCACGCGAATTAATACATTCATGAGATTCATACTTCTGTTAGTTCTCTTATTACCTTCACTTACCTTGGCGCAAAGCGGCATCATCACCGGCACCGTGCGGGACCGCAATACTCAGGAACCATTGATTGGCGTATCAGTACAGGTAGTGGAAGCGCAGCTTGGTACCGTAACCAATGAAAATGGCGCTTTCAGGATAGAGGGCATACCGGTGGGTAGCTATACTGTGCAGAGTTCCTATATCGGGTACCAGCCGCAGTCGCGTTTTAATGTGAATGTAACGGCGGGCAATGTGCAGATACTCAACTTTGAGCTGGCGCCGGCTGCCAGTGCGTTACAACAAGTAGAAGTAGTAACTAACCGCAGCCAAAGTGCCGCTGTGGCCGACCTGGTTACGCCGTTGTCGGTGCAAAGCCTTACTGCGGAAGAGATTCGCAGCAACCCTGGCGGCAACTTCGATATTTCGAAGGTGGTGCAGGTATTGCCGGGCGTGGCCACCAACGGCACCGGCGGCGGCAGCCGCAACGACCTGATTATTCGCGGGGGCGCACCCAACGAAAACGTGTATTACCTGGATGGCATCGAGATTCCGCTCATCAACCACTTCACGACGCAGGGCAGCTCCGGCGGCGCTACAGGTATACTCAATGTTTCGTTTATAGAAGACCTGAAACTGAGTTCTTCGGCTTTTGATGCGCGCTACGGCAATGCCTTGTCGTCGGTATTTGAATTCAAACAGCGCTACGGCAACCCCGAGCGTTTTTCCGGCAATGTGCGCCTGAGCGGTTCGGAATTCGCCACTACTTTAGAGGGCCCAGTGGGGTCAAAAACAACTTACCTGGTGTCGGCGCGCAGGTCATACCTGCAGTTCCTGTTCAAGCTGCTCGACCTGCCCATCCGCCCCAATTACTGGGATTTTCAGTATAAAGTAGACCATAAAATCAACGATAAAACTTCAATCTCTTTTATAGGTGTTGGAGCGATAGATGAGTTTGCCTTTGGCGTGCCGCGCGAAAGCACGCCGGAAAATGAGTATATCCTGCGCTCCACGCCCTACATCAACCAATGGAATTACACCACCGGCGTGGCTATGAAAAGACTGGTAAACGATGGGTATGTAAACCTGGCCCTGAGCCGCAATGCCTTCGACAACTCCCTGACCAAGTATGAAGCTGCCCGGCAAGGAGAAAGCCGGGAACTGACACTGAACACCAGCTCCCGCGAAACCGAGAACAAGCTGCGCCTGGACGTGAACAAGTATAAAAACGGCTGGCGGTATGCCTATGGCGTATCGGGGCAGTATGTGCAGTTTACGAATGATATTTTCAGTGTTATCCGGAAAGAGCTGCGCGATGAAGCAAACAACCTGGTGCAGCCGGGCGTGACGCTGGACTATAATACCAACCTGGATTTTTTCCGTTACGGAGCCTTCGGGCAGGTTTCCAAATCAGTGCTAGATAACAAACTGGGGCTGTCGCTGGGTATCCGAACTGATATGAATTCCTTTACCAGTGATGGTAACAACCCACTGAAAACGCTGTCGCCGCGCCTGTCCATATCCTACCTGCTAAATGATAAGTGGAGTATCAGCGCCTCTTCAGGAATTTACTACAAACTGCCTCCCTATACTATTTTAGGTTACAAGGAGAACGGGGCCTACCTGAACAAGCAAGCCGATTACATCAAAGCCATCCATTACGTGCTGGGCACCGAGTTCCTGCCGCGCCAGGATTTGCGCTTTACCCTGGAAGGTTTCTACAAAGATTACAGCAACTATCCTGTATCGCTTCGGGATGGAATTTCGCTGGCAAACCAGGGCGGCGACTTTGGTGCTATCGGCAATGAGGCTGTGGTTACAAACGGGAAAGGCAGGGCTTACGGCGCAGAGTTCTACCTGCAGAAGAAACTGACAGGCACCGTGTTCTCCGTGCTGTCTTATACTTATGTGGTGAGTGAGTTCGCCGGTTTGGATGGGCAGTATGTTTCCAGCGCCTGGGATTACCGCCACCTGATGTCGGGTTTGCTGGGCAAAAAGCTGCCGCGCAACTGGGAGTTCGGGGCCAAGTACCGATTTGCCGGCGGCGCACCCGCTACACCATTTGACCTGGAGGCCTCCCGCAGAAACTATGCTTCGCTCGGTGTAGGCATTCTGGATTATGACAAACTTAATTCTGAGCGCCTGCAGCCCTTCAGCCAGCTCGACGTGCGCATCGACAAGAAGTGGAACTTCAACCGCATCACGCTGGACCTGTTCCTGGATGTGGCCAACGTGCTTGCCAGCAACACGCCGGGCTTCGACCGTTATACCTTTCAACGAAACGAAGACAACACTGGCTTTGCCACCACTGATGGAAACCCACTGCGCCCCGACGGCAGCAATGCCATCCCCCTCATACTCGAAAACAACGACGGCAACCTGGTGCCCACCCTGGGCTTTATAGTGGAATTCTAATTGATTGCATAATTGTAACCCCGGAAACAATGCCCCTGAACTATGAAAAACGCTAAAACACTGGCCGTATTGAACACGCTGTTCTTTCTGCTGCACCTGGTGCCTTCGCAACTAACGCAACTGAAGCTTTTCAATAACCAGACTATTGGCGATGTATCCGATAAGTACCCGGCGCTGTTCACGCCTGCAGGCATTACCTTTTCAATCTGGGGCATAATTTACCTGGCGCTAGCCGCCTTCTGTATCTACCATTTAATTAAAGCATATAAAGCGCCCGCTGATCATGACGCCAACATAGACCTGCAACGGTCAGGCTACTTATTTATGGCAAACAACCTGGCAACCGGTTTCTGGACTATTGCCTGGGTAAACGAGTGGCTGGTCATTTCGGTGGTGCTCATACTTATTCAGCTGGCCACGCTGCTGGCCATGCACCTGCGGCTGGGCATTTTCAATGCCAGCCGCTCTGTAGCCTCTAAATGGTTTACGCAGGTGCCGCTGGGTTTATACTTTGGCTGGATCATTATCGCTACGGTTGCCAATATCAGTTCTGCCTTAGTCGGTTTGGGATGGGGTGGCTTTGGCCTGGATGATGGCCTTTGGACTGCTATGATGATTGTGGTGGCTACTTTAATCATGGTGTTTGTTGTTTTCACCAGGGCAAATCCATTTGTAGGTTTGGTTGGTATGTGGGCGCTCTATGGCATCATTCTGAAGCACCATGAACTTGGTGTGGCAGATAGTCCGCAGATCATCATGACAGCATGGGCCGGTTTGGCTGCGTTGGCACTGCTGACAGCCATAATCTTCTTCAGGAATGTAAACAAACTGAACAACGTTCGGCAAGAGGCACAGGCTTAAGCGCACTTTTTATTCCGTATATTCTACAGTGAGATCTGGCTGCTATTAAAACAGTCCAAATTATGGATGCAAGCAGGCTCCTGAGATGCTTAAATTTCGGAGCAGTTCGCTTTAGGAAAGCCTTGTAAGCACTAGAGCAGCTTGGTTCAGGAAGGCAGTGCTGGTGCTTTAAGTTGCGAGAAAAAAGCTGTTGTATCTGAACGGATCGAACAATAAACGCTGTATTTAATTTCTTTGGAAAGGGTTATTTACAAAGAAATATTAAAAATGGTGCAGAACCAGAAAAGGTATTACCTCTCTGATTCTGCACTATCTCCTGATAAGCCTGCGTTACGGGTTCTGCACTAAGTTTGGATTCAGAATTATTTCCTGCTCAGGAATGAAAAACACGACACGGGGATCTGTATAGGGGATAACCTGACCGGTTGCGCCAGAAGGAACATGTGTGCCGGGATAATTACGCACCATGTCGCGCTTGTTTCGGAACACATCAAACTTGCGCAGGCCCTCCCAGGCAAACTCCAGCCGCCGCTCGTCCAGCACCACGTCCAGCACGCTCTCATAGCCCATCATGTTTGATGGAGAGAACAAGGCATCTCCGGATAAGCCGGCCCGTTGCCGGATTAGGTTTACATCATCCAGCGCGGCCTGGTCGTTACCGAGTTTGGCATTGGCTTCTGCGCGGTTCAGGTACATTTCTGCCAGGCGCAGGTATACCGGCGAACTCAGCGTCACTACGCCATCCTGGTAAGAATACTTGGTGATGTAATACTTGGGATAACCGTTCCGTCTGGCCAGCACCGGCTTGCCATCTGCCCCCGTCTTTACAGAACCGTCAGCGTTTTTCTCGTATACCGGCACAATAAAGGCTTCACGCTGGTCCTGCGGGAATTTGTCTATCAGGTTGCGGTAGCTCTCGGATGCGTACATCTCGCCATAGCCCACGTTGTCGCTCAGGTACATGGAGCCAAGCGAGCCCCAGCCCTGGTCGTCCTGCAGGGTATGCTTAATGGCAAAGATGGTTTCGCTGTTAGACTCATTCGGGAGCGTAAAATATTTTGGCAGGTTGGCGGTGCTCACCAAAGAATAGCGCTCCGAATCTATCACTTTGTTGGCGTACTCAATGGCTTTTTCATTCTCCTCCATGTATAAATATACCCTGGACAGGAGTGCGTAAGCAACTTCTTTGGAAGCGAAGCTGCTGTTCTTTTCGCTTCCCATCAGCGAGGCTGCTTTCTCCAGATTGCTGATGATAAATTCATATGTTTCTTTTACGGTGCTGCGCGGCGGCAATTCGTTGATGTCGGTATTGTCGCGGATCATTACGCCTGGCGAGGCCCCGCCATCAGGCGCATAAGGCCGCCCGAATACGTTTACCAGATCGAAATGTATCATGGCGCGTAAGAAGTAGTTCTCGCCCAGCAGTTGGTCCAGCTCAGCAGACTGCCCTTCTTCCAGATTTTCGATTACCACGTTCGTCCCGTAAATGGCCTGATAGGCCTTCCGGAAGAAGTTATTGGTAACAGCCATCGACTTCAGGTGCTGGTAATTGTAGGCATAAAACAGCGGGTCGGTGGTGGTGCCGCTCAGTGCCACGTTATCGCTGGGGTACTCGGCCATAAAATGATAATTACGCACATAGTAGCTATCCTTTATGTAGTTATAGTTGCCAATGGTGGCAGCTTGCAGGCCTTCGGGGGTGTTAACTGTCTGCTCGAAGGTCAGCCCGTTATAAGGCTCTACTTCCAAATCATCGGAGCAGCCGGCCAGCAGGGCAGTGCTCAGCAGTGCCGGGAAAAAGTATCGTTTCAGGTTATATTTCATGACTGTAGTGCGTAAAGATTAAAAATTGACGTTTAGACCCAACAACAACTTTCTGCTGCTAGGATAGCGGGTTGCCGAGGAGCCTGAGGTCACGTCCACCTCCGGGTCCAGCCCTGAGAAGTCTGTCAGCGTCCAGAGATTGTCGCCGCTCACAAATACCCGCAACGACTGCAGTTTCAGCTTGCCTGCAAAAGCGGTGGGCACGTCGTAGGACAAGGTTACGTTGCGCAGCCGCAGGTAGCTGCCATCCTCCAGGTAACGTGACGACACTTTGTTCGAGGCTCTGTTTCCGTTCAGCACCGGCCTGGGGTGTGTGGCAATATCACCTTCCTGCTCCCAGCGGCTCCAGCCATCCTGTAACACCATGCTGTTGTAGGTAGGGTAAGCGCCATCGGAATCAAAGAGTTCCCTGTTGTAATTGTACACTTTGTTGCCGTAAATAAAGTTTATAAAGGCATCCAGCGTGAAATTTTTATAGCTGAACGTATTGCGGATGCCGCCGCTGAATTTGGGCGTAGAGGTGCCGGTATACACCCGGGTCGCGCTGTTGTAGCTGCTGGTCACAGTATCTTTCACAATGTTGCCGGCGTCATCATACTCCCGCAACAGCCAAAGCGGGTTGCCGGTTGCGGGGTCTACGCCTTTCCAGTCTCTCATAAACCATGACTCGATGGGCCGGCCCACCTCCACGCGCTGGCTACCTCTGTCTATAGGCTGGCCGCCGTATAATTCCAGCACCTTGTTGCGGTTAAAAGACAGGTTAAGGCTGGTCTCCCAAGCAAAAGCACCCTTCAGGTTTTGGCTATTTACCTCAATGTCGATGCCCCTGTTGCGGACGGAGCCGATGTTTTGTGTCTGAAAGTAAAATCCGGTGGCCGATGAAAGCGGCACATCCTGCAGAATGGCTTTGTTTGTTCTGTTGTAGAAGTCCAGGGCAACATCTATTCTGTTCAGCAAACCAATGTCTACGCCTATGTCAAAAGTATAAGCCTTCTCCCAGGTTAGGTCGCGGTTTACCAGCCTGCGTGGAAAGCCGCCGGGCTGGTTGGCATACTGCACGCTAAACTCGTAGAGATCGAGGGCCGAAAAGTCGCTGATGTCGGCGTTGCCGGTAGCGCCGTAGCTGCTTCGCAGCTTGAGCTGGTTTACCGTACCGGAAAGCCCCTGGAAGAAGTCCTCGCTTGCAATGTCCCAGGCAGCCCCAAACGAGTAGAAGTTGCCGAAGCGCTTGTCTGCCCCGAAGCGGGAGGATCCGTCCCGCCTGAAGGAGGCTGTCGCAAAATACTTGCTCTTGTAATCATAATCCACGTTCACAAAGCCCGACAAAAACTTGTTCTCGGATTTATAACCGCCAATCAGGTAAGGCGTGGCCGCGGCATCCAGTATCTCCAGGTCCGGAAAGATGCCCTGTCCGGTGGCGTTGATGCCGTCGTTATAGTTGGCCTGGTACTCTGCGCCCAAAATACCGCGCACATTGTGCAGCCCGAACGCCTTGTTCAGCGTCAGCAAATTAGACGTAAGAAAGCTGTTTTCGTACCAGTATGAGTTGCTGAGTTCGCCGTTTACGGCCGCACCGCCGGAGGTGCGCAGATCGTTATTCGACTCTGCCCGGTAGTTTGACGTGCTATATCGGTTGGTGGTGGAGAATGCCAGCCAGTCAGTTATGCGGTACTCCAGTTTCAGATCGCCGGTGAGCGCCTGTCCCCGTTGCCGGTCATAGTTGTATTGGCTGGTGTATAGGAAATTGCTTCTGTCGCGGCCATACCATCCCTCTGTGCCTGAGTCTACATACCGGATGGTACCATCAGCATTGTAGGGATTATCCCAGGGCAGGTTAATGTAAGACTGGTAAATGGCTCCTGTCGGATCATTGTTCCTGTTGGAAAACAGGGCGTTTACACGAGCCGTTACGGTTACGTCAGCATTGATGTCATGGTCGATGTTGACACGGAAGTTGGTTTGCTCATAGTCGGTATTGATCACCGTGCCCTGCTCCTGGAAATAAGTTCCGCTCAGATAGAATCTGGTCTTCTCAGAGCCGCCCGATGCCGATAGCTGATGGCTGTTTATGGTGCCTGTCCGGAAGGCCTCGTCGAGCCAGTTGGTATTGCCGGGCTGTGCCGGTAGCACGCCGCTTACATAGTCTGCATAGGTCAGCGGAAGATTCTTTGATGTCAGGTATGCGTTAATGTCAGCTTCTGACGGACTAGGATTTGTTTTACTTAGCTCTGCAATGTAGCTGGCCCGTTTACCGGCATAATCATTCTGGTAGAGCCCATTGGTATAATCAAACAGTTGCTGACCGTTCATCACCTCAAAATGGCTGCCCATGCGCTGGCTGATGCCGGTGGTGCCATTGTAGGAAACCTGTGTTTTGCCCGCTTTGCCGCGCTTGGTCGTAATCACGATCACGCCGTTGGCAGCCCTGGAGCCGTAAAGTCCGGTGGCGGCCGCGTCTTTGAGCACGGTTATACTTTCAATGTCTGAGGGGTTTGCGGTTCCGCCAATTACGCCATCCACTACATAGAGCGGTTCGGCACCGGCGGTAATAGAGCCCGTGCCGCGGATGCGGATGGTAGGCGCTGTGCCTGGCTGGCCGCTGGCGCTGGACACCACCACGCCCGAGGCTTTGCCCTGCAGCAGGGCAGCGGTGTTGTTGCTGGTTACGTCGCGCAGATCTTCCCCGCTCACCACTGATACCGAGCTGACCAGCTCCGATTTCTTCTGGGTACCGTAGCCCACCACCACTACTTCCTCCAGGCTCTTGGCATCTGTCGCCATACTTACCTGCAATGTCGTCTGGTTTCCTACCGGCACCTCTTTGGTCTCATACCCTACATAAGAGAATTGCAGCACATCGGCGGGGGCGGCGTTAATTGTAAACCTGCCATCTGCATCTGAGGCCGTGCCGATAGAAGTATTTTTCACTAAAACCGTTACGCCAATAAGTGGCTGCCCCTGCGCATCTGTCACCTGGCCGGTTATGGGCTGCCTGCCGGAGGCTGTCTGCGCCTGCGCCGGTCCCGCCACAGCGATAAGCAAACACAACAGGCCTGCCAAAAGCGGCAGGGTTTGCCGGTACACTTTAAGCAATCGAACAGCCCTGCCGGGAGCCGATGCGTTTCTTCTGTAAATTCTGCTCATACTTTTTTGGTTAAATGGCTAAAGAATTAATTTGGCAAAAGTGAAAATACCTGCCGGAAGATTATTTGGAAGGTAAAAATTAAAAACGGGCTCTCACAATTCTACAGGGCTCTAAATCAACGCAAACGTTTGTTTAAGCCAGTTTCTTCGGTTGTTATTGCCGGAAAGTATCAAACTTTTTAGCTTCTCTAACATTCTGTGTATCTTTAAAGGCATACTTTATTGCATTAGATGTCGAAAAAGCCTGTTACCATAAAAGAGATCGCCAGAGTCCTGCATATCTCTGCCTCCACTGTTTCCCGTGCCCTGAACGATCATCCCAGCATTGGCCAGCCCACACGGCTAAAAGTGAAGCGGCTTGCCCAGGAGCTAAACTATGAGCGCAACCAGACGGCGGTCTTTTTTCAGAAGGGAAAGACTTATACCCTTGGCGTCATTTTACCCGAGCTTTCGGAAGCCTTTTTTTCATCCGCCATCAGTGCTATTGAGGATACAGCCTATAAAAGAAACTATACCGTACTGCTGGCACAGTCGCATGATGACGAGCAAAAAGAGAAGCAACTGGTGGAGAAGATGAAAAACCACCGCGTGGACGGCCTGCTGGTGTCAGTAGCCAAAACCACCTCGTCTTTTGAGCACTTCGACAGGTTAAGCCAGTATAATATACCTGTTGTGTTTTTCGATCGCATCCCTCCTATTCAGAATATACATTATGTTGCCTCTAACATGATTACCGGCACCATTGAAGCTGTAAATTACCTCCTGAAAAGAGGACACCGGGCTATCGGGATGATAAATGGCCCGGCTACCCTGCATGCCAGCAGCGAGCGGCGCGAAGGCTATATCTGCGCTATGATGAAAAACAGGTTAAAATTTGATCCCTCGCTGGTAGTAACCTGCGACCTGACGGAACAAAGCACCATAACAGCGTTTGATGAACTTTTGTCGAGTAGAAGAAAAGTAACAGCCGTAGTAACCTTTAATGATTATGTGTCGCTCTATGCTCTTAAACATGTCCGAAACCTTCACCTGAACAAAGAAATTGAATTTGTAAGTTATGCCAACCTGCCGCTGATAAAGTACATGGATTCTACACCCATTGCCTCTGTGGAGCAGTTTCCCTATCAGCAAGGGCAGAAAGCTGCTGAAATTCTACTTGATTTGCTGAGCAGTAAAGGGAGAGAGCGCGGCGAACAGCAGGCTTTTTATCAGGTTACCATTGAATCACAACTTATTGAGAACGAAAAACAGCAGCTCAGCTAATGCGCTGCCGGTTTGGCAAACCATTCTTATCCAAGCTACTCAAACGTTTGCGCAGAGAGTTAAGCAATTAATTAAGTATGTTTGGCTAACAAAATAATATAATTATGCTTAACAAAATATTAAGCTCTTTTGGACTGGCAGCAGAAAAATACAGCATACAAAAACTGGGCACAGGTTTGATAAATCATACCTGGAAGGTTACCGGCGAAAGCAATGCCTATATTCTTCAGCAAATCAACAGCAATGTATTCAAGTCTCCGCAGGATATTTCCGACAATATCCTGAAAATAGGAAATTTTTTAGCTGAACACGCGCCCGATTACCTGTTTGTTTCTCCAATTGCTGCCACAACCGGAGCGTATCTTATCCAGGACGGGGCAGGTGATTTTTACCGCCTAGCGCCGTATGTCAGTGGTTCGCATACCATTGATACCGTTACCGACAGGCAGCAGGCTTTTGAGGCGGCACGGCAATTTGGCAAATTTACCCAGTTGCTCGATGGCTTTAATGCAGCGGAGCTAAAGTATACGTTGCCCGATTTCCATAACCTTGCCTTGCGTTTTACCCAGTTCGAGCAGGCGCACAGAACAGCAACCGCAGAGAGGCTGGCCGCGGCCAATCAAGCCATTGAAGATGCCTACGCGCAGCAGCACCTTGTGCAAACATATCAGTCGATTGTAGCAGACGATACCATCCCGCAACGCGTGATTCATCACGATACCAAGATCAGCAATGTGCTATTCGATGGCAACGACAAGGGCTTGTGTGTTATAGATCTGGATACCGTGATGCCGGGCTATTTTATCAGCGACCTGGGCGATATGATGCGCACCTACCTTTCGCCGGCCAACGAGGAAGAACAGGATTTTGACAAAATTACCGTGCGCGAAGATTATTTTCAGGCGATAATCCAGGGTTATTTTGCAGAGATGGCTGCCGTACTGACAGATGCTGAAAAGGAACTGCTGTTGTATGCCGGCAAATTCATGATCTATATGCAGGCTATCCGGTTCCTGGCAGATTTTTTAAACGGCGATATTTATTATGCTACCTCGTACCCTTCTCATAACCTGGTGCGGGCGCAAAACCAGTTTGTGCTGCTTCGTAAATATTCAGAAGCAGAAAATAACTTCATCAGAATCATTCAGCAGCTCCGGAAAGAAAAACTGACTGAAACAAATCACAGCTCCACAACAGTCTTCCGGGAGAACAGGAAAGTATAAAGGCGGCGAGTTTTTTATACTTATACCCGCTGCGCTTCGGGGCTTTGTAATCCTGAAACTGTTAATGGCGAGGCGGATTGCAAGCCACGAGCAGCTTGGCGGCAAGCATGCTATCAGGGAAAGTTTACGCGTAGGGGCTTACTTATACTTATACTTATACTTATACTTATACTTATACTTATACTTATACTTATACTTATACTTATACTTATACTTATACTT
>NZ_JADQDR010000012.1 GCF_015694705.1 Pontibacter rufus
TATACATCCCCGCACAATCAGACACCAACCTGGCCAAGCCCCCGCATGCTCTTCGAAATAAACTATCCCAAAAGACCATTCGTTCCTGTGGCTACAGGAACGAATGGTAACTTCTGACAGTTTTGGCTTTCACATCTGTGCAGCATTTTCCAAAATGCCTGCCAGCTTTACACATTCTTCGGCCGCTTATACAACGGAACAGTGCTACATGGCTCGCCATACATCAGGCTGGAAGCAACAGGCAGCAGTTTCCGCATGATTTCTACATAGGCATAGGTGGGCACGGGTATGCTGCCGCAGCCTTTTACTACAATCTTTGCATCGCGATATTCTTCCGGATCTATTTTAGCAATAGCTTCCTGCAGCAAAGCTTGCTCCAATACCTCCAAATCGCCAAACACATAATAGTTTGCGTGTCCCTGCAGCTTCGTTGCCAGCAACATATAAGCCCAGGTCGGCACAATGGCATCGGCAGAACAAATAATAGCTATGTTTTTACCATCATAAGCAGACCAGTCGTGCTCTTTAACAAAAGCTCTGAAATCTTTCTCCCTCAAAATTAACCCATGAAAGAGATTCTCCTTGATATCGTATACTACCCGTTCGCCCGGATGAAGCAATTCCTCCAGGTTTATAGTTGTGAGGGCGCTTTGCGCCACCCTGTTAATTAGCTCTTCCATAATTTATACTTTGTCTGGCGCCTTACGGGCACCTGTTATATAAACATCCTTCAAATAAAAGGGTTCATAATATGCCACATCTTCAAACTGCTTTTGCGCATACTTGTTTAGTGCCAGCTGCCCGATTGTTTTAGCCGACGGAAGTATACTATCGATGAAAAGTGCATTGCTGTTCCCGCTTACCAACTCCTTAAATTTACCGGCCCCGCTCCCAAAAAAGATGATGCCCTGCTGCGCCAGTCTCTCCTGCAGGATATCCGATTCAAGTATAAGGGGCGCAACAGGTTCTACTTCCTCCAGTTGATGGTTGAGCAGGCAAGTATAAACTTCCATGCGGCGGGCATCCAGCATCGGGCAAAACAGATACTGCTCGGGGTTTGGCGTGGCTGCTATTACCTGTGCGGTCAAACCATGTAATGTAGAAACTTCAAGCAAAGGGATATCGAGCGAAAAGCAAAGTCCTTTCGCCGTGGAGCTGCCAATACGCAAACCTGTATACGAACCCGGCCCGCCTGATACTGCTACAGCACTCAAGTCTTCAAGTGCTAAGCCGCAGTTTTCAACGAGCTGCGCTATCATAACGGTGATGTGCGACGAGTGCGACTTTTCTATCTGTAGTTCTGAGGCCCCGAGCAACTGGTTGTCTTTATACAAGGCAACAGAGCAAACCGTAGATGATGTCTCGATAGCTAAAAGTACCGCCATACTTGTGTTGATGTGTAAAATGAACTGCAAAGGTAGCGCAAGCCAGACAAGCAGGCAAATCGGCCTTGATGGTAAAACAGACGGAGGCAGCACTTAAGTCAGCACCGCCTCCGCCTATTTTATACTTATACTATATACTTGTTGCTTGAGTGAGGGGGAAGTTACGTTGTACTATAACACAAAACGCCACCGCCATCCAACCACCCCTAATCTCTCCTTTTCTAAGGAGGGGATTTTACCATATACTTAAATCCGTTCCTCGTGCTTGCTTACACTTTATACTTAATGTACTTTCAGGTATGAGGCGTAGCGCTGCGGATCGTTGAGCACCTGTATGGCGGCCAGAATGTCCGGGTCATCGTCGAAAGTAGCTTCGATGTAGCCTTTCTGTAAATAATAGCGCGAAGCTATTTCTGCTTCCAGCACTTCTTTTATCTCCGGCTTAAAGCGCGTCAGGTCGTTGGCCTTGTTGTGCGATACTTTTTGCTTGATGGTCTCAATTTCCTGCTTGATGTCGTCGTAGTGTTTGCCATCCTTCGCCTTCTCCGCCAAATCTTCCAACTCGCGTTCTATACCTGTAGTATACGACAGATCTTTGCCGCCCAGGTAAGCTATAAATTTCTGGTACTCCTCATCAGAAAGCTCAAACTTACTGGCGGGCGGGATGTTGGCATGCTCCAGTTTATACTTATTAGCATAATCAAATAAATACCCTTTGTTGGCAATAGTACGGGTAATTTCAGAATATACCGGATCTTTCACTTCCACGTCAGGGCTCACGCCACCGCCATCGTATACTATGCGACCTGCAGCAGTTTTAAAGGCTACGCGCAGCGAATCGGCAATGGTGGGAGCGCTACCGTCCTCGTTGCGATGGGTATAATCGATAGCCTGGATGCAGCGGCCGCTCGGGATGTAATATTTGGCTGTGGTTACTTTCAGTTGTGAGTTGTAAGACAGTGGGCGCGTGGCCTGCACCAATCCTTTGCCGAAAGTGCGTTCGCCCACCAGCACAGCGCGGTCATAATCCTGCATTACGCCGGCTACAATTTCGGAGGCCGAGGCGCTGTGCGAACTGGTGAGTATCACCAGTGGTATGTTTTTGTCTAAAGGCTCGTCCAGGGCAGTATAGGTTTTATTCCACTCTTTTACCTTGCCTTTGGTGCTCACAATGTCTTTGCCTTTGTCTATAAATATGTTGGAGATGTTCACGGCTTCGTGCAGCAAGCCGCCGGGGTTGCCGCGCAAATCAAACACAATCTTCTTTGCTCCCTGCTCCTTCAGCTTCTGCACTGCCAGCTTCACTTCTTTAGAGGCATCCACCGTAAAGCCGGAAAGCTGGAAATAGCCAATCTCCTCATTGAGCATGCCATAATAGGGCACATTGTCTACGGTAATGTTGGAGCGCTTCAGCTCAATCGTCTTCGGTTTGGTTTGCCCGTAGCTGCGCACCTCCAGCTTAACCGGAGAGTTTGCCTGCCCTTTCAGCAAAGTACTTACTTCTTCGGTGCTTTTATTGGTTACGGTTATGCCGTTTATTTTTAGGATTTCATCACCAATAGCAAGGCCGGCTTCGTAAGCGGGAGAGTCTTCGTACGGCATCTGCACCACAATTTTGCCGTCGCGGTTGCCAATAATGGCGCCAATGCCGCCGTACTGCCCGGTCGTCATAGTGCGGAAATCCTCAATATCGTCTTCGGGAATGTAATTGGTATAAGGGTCCAGTGACCGGAGCATGGCGTCGATGCCGGTGCGCATCAGCTGCGCCGGTGAAACGTCGTCTACATAAAAAGTATTTACCTCTTTAAAGAGCGTCGCAAAAACATCCAGGTTTTTGGCGATTTCGAAATAACGTTCGGAATCCGTTTTAAAAGAGAAAAGGCTCAGGGCAAGGCACCCTGCCAGCACAGCGGCGATAGACTTCTTGTACATATATTTCAGGTTTGAGGACGCGGGGAAAGACTATTTAGTCTGACAACGTTCTAAACCTGAAATTAGTTTTTTTTGAATTGTGGCAAAGGATTTTTTTTCTTTGCCAATGTAAAGGATGCCCAGCAGGCGGGGTGCCTGTGCCGGATTTTGTGTAAGAAGATGCTTGTTGAGGCGGTAAGCCTCACGCATTTGCCGCTTGAGGCGGTTGCGATCAGTGGCGCGCTTAAAGTAACGCTTGGATACAGAGATAAGCACCTGCGTTTTATCAGGCGGCATATCCTGCGGCGTAAGGTATACGAACCGCAGCGGATACAAATTAAAAGAAGAACCCTTGCTGAAGAGCAGCGCAATGTGGCGCCTGCTGCACAAGTGTTCTTCTTTCGGAAAAGTATAGGAAGCCGGTTGCGCTGCTTTATACCCGTTAGCTGGCTCCATTTGCATGAGCGGCTACAGCAAGCAAAGCGCATCCCGCAAGGGATTACGCCTTGTGTTTTCTTTCGTCAGAAACGGTTAGTCTCTTTCTGCCTTTGGCTCTTCTGCTGGCCAATACTCTTCTGCCGTTAGCGGTCTCCATTCTTGATCTGAAACCGTGCTTGTTTCTTCTTTTTCTCTGAGAAGGCTGGAATGTTCTTTTCATCGTCTGCCAATGGTTTTATTATGGCCTGCAAAATTAGTAAAGCTTTGTAAAATAACAAAGGCATCCCGGATTATATTTCCGGAAAGATAATTTAAAAGCCCCGGGTAAGTATAAATCTTTGGCTATTACTATACTAAGGTAGATCTAAACCTTTGATTTTGTGCGGCTACGTGCTTTCGGGATGCAGGTGTGAACATATTATACTACGTAGAAACCACCTGTGGCATGGGAATAAGCACAAAAAAAGAGGAAGACCACCAGGGCCTTCCTCTTTTCGTTATTTTCATAGTTTGTATTTTGCTCTGTAACCTTTACTTTTTATCGTAAGGCATGTTGTTACCGCCTTTTGCTAAATTGCGGTTTGGGTTTTGCACTTTTGAGTCGTCTTGCTGCAGCGTCTTTTTAGCAGGGTCCAAATGCATTCCCTGCTGGCTTTGGTTCTTCATGTCAGATGAAATACGCTCTTCCGACTGCTGCTGTAATCTCTCTTTATTGTTATTTTTATTATCGTTCATAGTTCAGTTCCCTCTTCAGTATATACTTACTTTTACCCCTGCCGCCGGAATTTTGTTGTCTATATTTGAGATTAAACTTTGCCGCATGCTCTGATTTTAGTACAAAAGCGCTGTTGCCATAACGGTAGTACCTTCAGCAGCAGGAGCTAAAACGAAAAAGGAAAGCGTATGCTTTCCTTTTTTACATGCAGTAATTTATAGTGCTGTTTATTGCAGTATCGTGTCAAAGGCTACCAGTTCTACAAACTTCTGCACGCGGCTGTCAATATCTTGCTGCGTCAGGTTTTTGAGGCGCTCGGTGCCAAATTTCTCTACGCAAAACGAAGCCATGGCCGATCCGTAAATGACAGCCCGCTTCATATTTTCAAAGCTGGTGTCGCCGGTGCTGGCCAGATAACCGATAAAACCTCCGGCAAACGTGTCGCCGGCGCCGGTTGGGTCAAACACTTCTTCCAAGGGCAATGCAGGCGCGAAAAACACGTTTTCCCCGTGGAACAGCAGCGCACCGTGTTCGCCTTTCTTAATGATCAGGAATCTGGGGCCCATCGCTACAATCTTTTTGGCTGCTTTTACCAGCGAGTATTCGCCGCTCAGCTGGCGCGCCTCCTCGTCGTTGATAGAGAGCACATCCACCAGGGCCATGGTTTCTTTCAGATCATCCAGGGCAATATCCATCCAGAAATTCATGGTATCCATTACCACCAACTTCGGGCGTTCGTGCAGGCGTTCAATTACGGTTTTCTGTACTTGCGGCGCCAGGTTGCCCAGCATCAGGAACTCGCAGCCCTGGTAGCTCTGCGGAATAACAGGATCGAAATCACCAAGCACGTTCAGTTCCGTTACCAGCGTTTCGCGGCTGTTCATGTCGTTAAAATAGCGGCCCGACCAGAAGAAGGATTTCTCATTCTCCTTTACCTGCACGCCTTCGGTGCTGATGTGGCGCTCATGCATCAGTTGGATATGATCCTGGTCGAAATCACCGCCTACCACAGATACCACGTTTACCGGCTGCACGAAGTACGAAGCGGCCAATGAAATATACGAGGCCGCACCACCCACAATTTTATCTGTTTTTCCGAAGGGCGTCTCCAGCGCATCAAACGCCATCGAACCGACTACTGTTAAGCTCATATTTTTTAATTTTGAATGAGTGAGTTTTGAATGAGTGAATAAGTTAAAGTACGTCAGGTATAAACACCCTTTTCTGCTAATTTTTATTTCCCTCCCCGGAGGGGCCAGGGTGAGTTCACCTCCGCTATACTTACTGAAGCACCTTATACTTCACTTGATATAAAGATAAAACAAAAAAGCCCTTGAAGGTTTGCTTCAAGGGCTTCGGGTGGAAGATGGGGCTCGAACCCACGACCCCCAGAATCACAATCTGGTGCTCTAACCGACTGAGCTACAACCACCGTGTTTTGAGATTGCAAAGATACACACGAAATCACATGATGCAATATTCTCTGCGCATTTTTACTAAAATATTTACCTGTCGAACAGCAGCCGATCGCCTTTTTCGCTCTCGTCAAAAACCCCGTTTGCAAAAGCCAGGTGCCCCGACACGAAAGTATACAGAATGCTGCTGCCAAAAGTATGGCCCTCCAGCGGCGACCAGTTGCATTTATAGTAGGTGTTCTCTTTGGTAACGGTATAGGGCTTATTTAAATCTACCAGCACCAGGTCGGCCCAGTAGCCTTCGCGGATATAGCCGCGCCCGCGCACATTGAAAAGTATGGCTGGCGCGTGGCTCATTTTTTCTACCATTTTCTCCAGCGTCAGCTTGCCTTGCTTTACAAACTCCAGCATCATTTGCAGCGAATGCTGTACCAGCGGCACTCCCGACGGTGCTTTTTTATACTTGTGCTGCTTCTCGTCCCAGGTATGCGGCGCGTGGTCGGTGGCGATTACGTCCAGTTTGTCTTCCAATAAGCCTTGCAGCAACGCCTCTTTGTGGCGATGCTCTTTTATAGCCGGGTTGCACTTTATCAGCGTACCATACTTGTCGTAATCTTCCTTATCGAACCAGAGATGATGCACGCATACTTCGGCGGTGATGCGCTTTTGCGCCAGCGGAATGTCGTTGCGGAACAGCTTGAGTTCTTCTTCGGTAGAAATGTGTAAAATGTGCAGGCGCGTGTTGTGCTTTTCAGCCAGCTTAACGGCCAGAAAGGAGGATTTAAAACAAGCTACTTCGCTGCGGATTTCCGGGTGGCATTTAATAGGAATGTCATCGCCATACTTCTCCTCGTAAATGGCCATGTTATCGCGGATGGTTTGCTCGTCTTCGCAATGCACCGCAATGGGTAGTTTGGCTTTGGAGAAAATCTGCTCCAGCGTTTCAGCATTATCCACCAGCATGTTGCCCGTGGAGGAGCCCATAAAAATCTTGATACCGCACACGGTGTTCGGGTTGGTGAGCAGCACTTCGGCTAAGTTATCGTTGGTGGCGCCCATGTAAAAGGAGTAGTTCGCCAGCGAAGATTCGGCAGCAATTTTATACTTGTCCTCTAGTAGTTCCTGCGTTACCGCATTGGGCACCGTGTTAGGCATCTCCATAAAAGATGTAGTGCCGCCCGCAACAGCTGCTCTCGCCTCAGTTTCGATGGTAGCCTTCTGCGTGAGGCCCGGCTCCCGGAAATGCACCTGGTCGTCAATCACACCGGGCAGCAGGTATAAACCGGTAGCATCTATAATTTCGTCAGCTTCAGCACTTAGGTTTTGGCCGATTTGCGCAATGCGCCCGTCTTTGATAAGCACATCGGCTGTGCGTATACTTCCTTCGTTTACGAGCTGCGCGTTTTTGATAAAGGTTGATTTCATAGAGTTAGGATACGTGCTCAACAAAGTTAGCACATTATCTTAATCCTGCATTTCTCATCAAAATAGTTACTGGCTGATATCGATATTGCCTACTAAACTTCTTTATATAGTGCAGCATTTATACCTGTTATGGCTGCATCAGCTTGCCTATAAAGAGTATGGTGTTGGAAGATTTCTCCCGGATCAGGAAAACAAAGGGCCTGTTTACTTTTAACGCCGGCGGCCCGACTGATGTAGTAGTAAATCCGACAGACGTTACAGCGGCCGCCTCTGTGCCCTCCTCATTCACCTCCAGAAAGGTTTTGTGCATTACTTCTGATATCTGTAATGGCCGGTCTCCCACCACCATTTGGCTGAAATCTGCATCGTCGCCAAAAGCAATGCCCATACCTAAAGCCGATAATGTTTCGTTCAGCTCCGTTTTATACTCCAGCTTGAATTTGGGTATGTGCAGTTCCACTCCCGATGTATCTGCCGCGGCCAACCAGGTGGATACGCTTTCATCGTTTAGTTCCTGTACCACATCATCTACAGTATGTTGCCCGGTAGGCACCAGCAAGGTCATACTGAACTGGCCGTTGCCATAAGGCAAATCAATCAGCTTTTTGCTGTCATCCTGATAGTATAAATACCTGGCTTTTTTTGTGGTCATAAAGTCATGCGATACGGTGCTGCCATCTTCCTTGTAAAAAGGCGCCGGCTTTGTCAGCTCTTTGTCGAACAGGTAGGTCCAGGTACCTTTAAAGTAAATGGCGTTTATGAGGAAGAGTACATCATCGGCACTGGTGCTCTCAATTATACCTGTAATCTTACCGTTGGTCTTCTCCTTCACCCAGCTGTTCATCTGGTCTTTGGCCGTGGGAGAAGTAAAATCCAGCCCCTGCACAGTCGCATCGAAGTAGGTCTGGTTTAGTTTAACGAAGGGTGCTTGTAGCTGGTAATCCCTGTTATGCCACAGCGAGTTGGCATAGGTAAAAGTCACTTTCCTGTCCATGCCGGTCAGCAACCCGGCCAGCGACTTATACGATTGATTTATTTCTTCGTCCGTGGGCAGTTTAAAACCCAAGGTTTGGCGCATGGCTTCTTTCGTAGAACTTCCGGCACCATTGTAGGCCATGGTGAGCGCCATGCTAATGCTCAGCGGAGAAATGAACACATTCTTCGCTCCTTCTGCCTCGCTCAGCTGCGCAAAAGACCGGAAGGCAAAATTATTGGAGCTCTGGACCGTCGCTGCTTCCTGTGTAGTCAGCGGACGCAGGTTTGGGGGATTATCAGGCGAAGCAGCATCAGGCTCGCAGCCGGAAAGCACCATAAGCGCAGCAATAACTGCTGCAACAGCTGATTTGATGTAATTCTTTTGCATGATGTACAGTTTAGATAGCGTACCAGAAACCGGCGACAGGTGTTTTTCGCCTTTTATACTTTGTAACACCATGACCCCTAAACGGTTGAAAGGGTTGCATAAGGTATAGAGATCCTTAAAGAACAGAAATCTATTACTTTACCATACTCGTTAAATTTAAAAATCAGTTATCTTTATAGAGTATGAAAATAAACATCGACTACCTGAACGATCAGAATGGTAATCCGAAAGCCGTACAATTATCGATTGCTGAATGGCAGCGACTTCAAAAGAAACTATTATACTATGAGCAGAAACTGAAAATCAGAAGCGATCTGGCAGAAGCCTTTGATGATGTTGCCCATATGCAGCAGGGGAAAAAACCGAAGCAAAGCCTTACCGAGTTTCTGAATGAATTATAATGTTATTCTTACTGATAAATTTAAGAAATAGGCAAAGCGACTGCTAAAGAAATATTTAGTCTTCACTGTAGCCCTGCTTCAATTCTTTCTCAATAAGTTTTACCCATTCAGCTTGTGCTTCCAACCATAGGTACTTCTTCCACTCTTCTGCATACTCTCCTTCTTTTTGATAATCTTTAATGTAAAACTCATATACAGAATGGCCTAACTTCATAACTACACCTTGATATGAATAGTGGCTTATACTTGGCGGTAGCGAAATGACTTTGGCACCATCGTTCTTAACTTCTGTAGTACCTACTTTCGTTTTCTGCAACTTGGTTTTGTGTACTTCATAAAAAGAAAATATACCTGGGAGTTTGTTCAGCTTAGCTACAGTTTCATTACAGCAACTTATCTCCTTCAAGTAACTTTGTCCCTTCTCTTTCCACAAAATTTTGGCGTTTAAGCTTTCATCTTCACAAGCACATGGTGGTTCGTACCCTTTTTCATGAAGAATATAACAGCCTGTACAACCTGTAGTATAAATTAAGAAAGTGTCAGCCTTACTTTCCATCAGTTCTTGTCTGGCAATTTCAATCTTTTCATTCACATCATACTTTTCACCCTGCCCCTTAGCTGATTTTAGAGCTATCATAGAAAAAGCAGCTGCAAGCAGTATTTTATAGTATAGTTTGAGCATAAAGTTTGTTTTCTGCTATCTAAATATACAACTATAATCGCTCCAATCTATCCATCTCACCTCCCTACCATAAAAAGCCGTACTTTTGTTTATCACTACAAAGTATAAATTTAAATACCATGGCAGCGGAAGCAGAAAAGGAAGTTAATACGTTCGAAGATTTTAAGCTGAACAAGCAGCTGCTGAACGCCATTACCGAGGCCGGTTACGAAAAACCAACACCTATACAACTACAGGCCATTCCACTGATAATGGCAGGGCATGATATACTGGGTATCGCCCAAACAGGCACAGGCAAAACAGCTGCCTTTCTGCTGCCGTTGCTCATGAAAGTGAAATATGCGCAGGGCCAGCACCCGCGCGCGCTCATCATTGCGCCTACCCGCGAGCTGGTGATGCAGATTGAGGAGAACATCACGCTGCTGGCGAAGTATACCGGCCTGCGCCACACAGCCATCTACGGCGGCCTGGGACCCAAAACGCAAATCGAAACGATAAACCAGGGCATTGACATACTGGTGGCTACGCCCAAACGCCTGATGGAACTCTACCTGAAAGGCGACCTGATCCTGAAAGAACTGAAGACGCTCATACTTGACGAGGCCGACAAGATGATGGACATGGGCTTTATGCCGCAAATCCGGCAGTTACTGGAGGTCATTCCGCGCAAGCGCCAAAATCTTTTATTCTCCGCCACTATGCCTGATAAGGTGGTGCAATTATCGGAGGAATTCCTGGAGTTTCCGGTGCGGGTGGAGGTAACACCACAGGCCACGCCGGTAGAAACCGTAAGTCAGGTACTGTACCAGGTACCCAACCTGCGCACCAAAATTGAGCTGCTGGAATACCTGATCCAGGATACGGAGGCGTTGAACCGCGTTATTATCTTTACCAGGAGCAAGAAAAATGCAGAGAGCGTGTCTAAGTTTCTGGAGCACCGCAACTATGGCGAAGTGCGGGCCATACACGGCAACAAAGGCCAGAACACGCGCATCAACTCAATGGAGGCATTTAAAGGCGGCGAAGTGCGTTTTTTAGTGGCAACGGATGTGGCAGCCCGCGGCATCGACGTAAGCATGGTGAGCCACGTTATTAATTTTGATGTGCCGCTGATTTATGAGGATTACGTGCACCGCATTGGCCGTACGGGTCGTGCTGAAAATGTGGGTGCTGCCATTACGTTTGCCAATGAGGTGGAAATGTACCATATTCATCAAATAGAAAAGCTTATCCGGATGCAGATACCTGTGCTGCCGCTTCCGGCAGCAGTAAAAGTATTTGAAACGCCCTTTGAGGAAGCGCAGGAAATGGCCCGCGAAACAGACTTTATCAAGCGGCGCGACAATCCGGATTTTAAAGGCGCCTTCCACGAGAAAAAAGCCATCCCGAAATCAAGAGATAAAAGAGGCAAAGGCAACCCGAAAAATGCCAGTTGGCAGAAAACGAAGAAGAAAGGCGGAAAAAAGTAAAGGAAAGGCTTATTGCCATCCCAACAGGATAATAAACAGCATCATATTATCTGATTGACTGGCCTAGAACTTTAAATTATCTCAGGCAGTTAGAACAGCCTCACCGCCGCTTTCTCGAATTCTGTTACCATAAAGGTAAGTGTGACGCTCCAGAAAAGCGAGCTCCAGAACATATGTATCAGGATGTGTTTGCGGGAGGTGCCAAACAGGGCCACCACTATAGTGCCCAGAATAGGCGTGAAGATAACGGGCGTCAGAAAAGCGATACCTCTTACGCCGAAACGCCTCCAGATTAGCACAATGCGGCGGTTTTGCTTGCAGAAAACCGGCTTGCGCTGCGCCCGCCGCCGTTTAGACATCCATTTAGAAAATGCCCGGCCCACTACAGAAAATATTAACACGCTGGTCATCATGCCTGCCATGGTCAGCAGCACGGTTTCTGTGTAAGACAAGCCTAGTGACACCCCTGTTAAAGGGCCACCAAAAAACTTGACCATACTTACCAAATACACCGAAAGGTACTTCAAAATCTCTACTGCCACAGCTTCAATGAAAGAATTGTACTCAAAACTACCAAAAAGCGCTAGATATACCTACACGCTCTAAAAATTTAATAAGTGTATAATTTTTTCAATAATCTATTTGAGTAAAGGGTAAGTTAATGTATTTCCTGCATGAAGAGGTATAACGGACTGGCAGGCATATAAGTTCAGGTTATATTTTAGGTCCGAAAGCCAAATCGCCGGCATCGCCCAGGCCCGGCACAATGTAGGCCCGTTCGTTCAGGCGCTCGTCCAGCGCACCCAGCCAAATCAGCGCTTCGGGTACTTGCTGCTGCACGTAGGCAATGCCCTCCGGCGAGGCAATAACTGCGGCAAAATGCACCTGTTTGGGCTTTCCGTGGCGCAGCATTCCTTCATACGCCTTCATTAGCGATCGCCCCGTCGCCAGCATCGGGTCAGCCAGAATCAGGATCTTGTCATGCAGGTCGGTCGAAGCCAGGTACTCCATGTTGATAACAAGTTCAGTATGCTCCTCTTCTACCCGGTAAGCGCCCACAAACGTGCTGTAGGCTTTATCAAAATAATTCAGCATTCCCTGGTACAGCGGCAGGCCCGCTCTAAGTATAGTTGCCAGCACCGGCTGCTCGGTCAGCAGCATTGTCTTTGTTTCGGCCAGCGGTGTGGTGATGGTTTGCTGCGTATAAGGCAATGTTTTAGAGATTTCGTAAGCCAGCAGTTCTCCCAGCCGCTCTAGGTTGCGGCGGAAACGCAGGCTGTCGCGCTGCACGCTTACATCGCGCAGCTCAGCTACAAAATGGTTGGCCAGTGAGGGCGTTTCGGTCAGGATGCGGAGGTTTGTTCGTTGCATGAGCAGTATCAGCGTATAGACACGGGCGAAAGATACGCAAGGCGTAATTGGCACACTACACTTTGCATAAAAATTAGTGCTTTATACAGCTCCGCTTTTGTCTGTGCTATTTACAGCATAAAGTCTTATATCTAACATCCTGATACTTGTGTCTCTTTTCGTACATTCGCATTTCTGATTTGCTTCGCTCCAACCCGAATACCTGATATGAAAGCTATACTTTGCGTGTCCGGCTTTTGCCTTGCCGCCGGATTCGCCGCCCGGGCGCAGGACGTGTACGTGCCGTATAACCCCGACATTTACCACCTGATAGACCGTTACCAGATAAAGTATGGCGACCAGGTGCCGCATTTACAAACGGCTGTGCGGCCGTACGGCAGGCTGGAGGTCGCAGATTTGGCAGAGGTAAGCGCCCGGAATGCACAGGGCGCGGCGGATGAATTTAACACCGCATACCTCCTCAACGACAACTGGAACTATACCACCGACGAAAGCAACCACAGCAGGCGGCCTATACTTAACCGCTTTTATGAGAACCAGTCGGATTTCTACCACATCGAAAAAGAAAACTTTACGCTACGCGTGAATCCCGTACTGGGACTGGAAGCGGGCCTCGACAACCAAACTGACGGCCTGCGCTACGTGAACACGCGCGGCGTGCAGCTGGAAGGCACCATTGATGATAAGTTTGGCTTTTATACTTTTATCGGCGAGAACCAGGCGCGCTTTCCGGGCTACGTGCAGGACCGCATTGCCCGCGACAATGTAGTGCCACACGAAGCGTTCTGGAAGCCATTTAAAGAAGATGGCTACGATTTCCTGACGGCACGCGGCTACGTGAACTATGCGCTGAGCAGGCACGTCGAGATTCAGCTCGGCCATGATCGCCATTTTATCGGCGACGGCTACCGTTCTCTCATCTATTCCGACTATGCACCGGCGGCTTTTTTCCTGAAGCTGAACACGCAAGTATGGCGGCTGCAATACATGAACCTGTTCCAGGAACTAACGGCTGAGTACCGCCGTCAGAATACCGATATCCTGTTCCCGAAAAAGTATATGGCGCTGCACCGCCTGGGCATAAACGTGACAAACAACCTGAATGTGGGCGTGTTCGAACAGGTGATATTTGCGCGCGGCAAAGGCCGTTTTGAACTGCAGTACCTCAACCCGGTTATCTTTTACAGAAGTATAGAGCAGGCCATGGGCAGCGAAGACAATGCCATGCTGGGCGCCGATTTCCGATGGAACATCCGCCACCGCGTGCAGTTGTATGGCCAGTTGCTACTGGACGAGTTTCTGCTGAATGAAGTAAAAACCGGCAGCGGCTGGTGGGGCAACAAGCAGGGAGGCCAGCTGGGCGCCAAGTATATCGATGCTTTCGGGCTAAGTAACCTTGATTTGCAGGGCGAGGTGAACATCATCCGGCCCTATACTTACCAGCATATCAATCAGTTTACCAATTACCAACATTATAACCAGCCGCTGGCGCACCCGGTTGGTGCGAACCTCTACGAGCTGATTGGCATTGTGCATTACCAGCCCCTGCCACGCCTGATGCTGACGGGTAAAGCCATTGCCACAGGCTACGGCCAGGATGTGGTATCCGCTGCCGACACGCTGAACTGGGGCAACAACGTGCTGCTCTCCTACCTGGATCGCGCGCAGGAATATGGCAACACTATTGGGCAGGGCATCAAAACAAACCAGATCCATATCGACCTGACAGCCACTTTCATGCTCAAACACAACGTTTTTATCGACCTGAAGCAAATCGTGCGCCGCACCAACGCGGAAGATAATTCACTGGACAGGAACACGGTTTATACTTCCGTGGCCTTCCGCTGGAACATCCCGCAACGGCTGCATGAGTTTTAACCTTACCTTAAACAGGAGCGGGGTTCCGCTTCCATTACTCAAAGGCCGAGTTTCATAGCGATAGCTTAACCTCCCTTCCACCAGGATCCTTGCAGGATGACAAAGAAGGGAAAAGAAGTATATACTGCCTTATACTTCAACTAAAGCACAAACAGCGACCATAGTAACGTTTAAAATCGAAGCTTTCGAAAGAACAGTAGCTATCGAAAGAATTCCAGTCCTTGGGTTGAGCGCCTTGGTGTGTTCCGGTGCCCGAAGGGCAGCGCTCCAGCGCAGGTTCACGCCGCCTCGCTCAACTCAAGGACGAGCCCCGCGGGCTTGGAGCGCACCAAAGCCAAAGATGAAACAAGAAGCTTATAAAGCCGTGGATGAACAGCAACTACAAAGCATAGCCTACAAACCCCCAACACACAACCACTACTTTTATACTTGGCATCCTTATAAAATAAGTACCTTTGCACCGGCATAGCGCCGGAAAACAGCCGGCGCTTAATTTATACTTAAACCGATAATCCTGAAAGCGGCAGCCAACCTGCCACTGCCGGCTTGCCCGTACACTGCTGCGGCAGGCAATATTTTACCATGAAAACTTACCTCCGCATACTTCAGTTTGCCAGACCTTACAGCCGGTTTGTGCCGATTTATACGCTTTATACCCTCCTGGGCATCATTTTCGGGTTGCTCAATTTCACGCTCATCATTCCGCTGCTGAACGTGCTGTTCGGGGAAGTGGGCGCACAGGAGGCCGTACAGATGGCAGCCACTAAGCCGGAATTCAGCTTCACCTTCGACTTTATCAAGCATTTTTTCAACTATTATTTCGGGCAGGTAATCTTGCAGCAAGGCAAACAGGGCGCTTTGTTGTTCGTGTGCATCATCATCATCGTGTCCGTATTGCTGGCCAACCTGTTCCGCTACCTGGCTTTCCGGGTGATTGGGGCGCTGCGGGCGCATGTGGTCCGCAACATGCGCCAGGCCATTTACAAACGCGTAACAGAACTGCAGCTGGGCTATTTTAACAACGAGCGCAAAGGCGATCTGATGACGCGCCTGACCGTGGACATACAGGAAGTGGAGAGTTCGGTGGTGAGTACGCTGACGGTGGTGGTGCGGGAACCCATTTCCATCATCGCTTTTTTCGCCATTCTGTTCTCGATGTCGGTAAAGCTGACGCTTTTTACGCTGATCCTGCTGCCTGTGTCCGGGGGCATTATTTCAGGTATTTCCAAGCAGCTGAAGCGTAAGGCCAAACAAGGACAGGATTCGCTCAGTTTTATTCTGACCATTATTGATGAGACTATCAGCGGCATGCGCGTGATAAAAGCCTTTAACGCCGAGCCGTTTATACTTAGCAAATTCCACGATCAGAACGACCGTTACGCCCGCATTCAGCGCTCCATTGCCAACAAACGCGATTTGGCTTCGCCGCTGTCGGAGGTGTTGGGTGTTGCAGTGGTGGCCGGACTGCTTTTTTATGGCGGCTCATTGGTGCTTAACCAGCAATCGGACCTCAAGCCGGCCGAGTTTATCACCTACATCATCCTGTTCTCGCAGGTGCTGGTGCCGGCTAAAGCCATGTCTTCGGCGTTCAGCAACATTCAGCGGGGGCTGGTGTCCGGCGATCGGGTGCTGCAGGTAATCGACACGCAACCGCAGATACAAAACAAGCCGGGTGCCAGGGTGCTGCCCAGCTTTGCGCATGAAATTGAGTTCCGGAACGTAGGCTTCGGCTATGGTAAAAAACCTGTGCTGCAGGACATCAACATCCACATCCCGAAAGGGAAAACAATAGCGCTGGTAGGCCCGTCGGGTGGTGGCAAATCCACGCTGGCCGATTTGATACCCCGCTTCTACGACCCGACCAGTGGCAGTATCCTGATGGATGGCCACGACATCCGCGACTATACCATGGAGTCGGTGCGGGATAAGATAGGGGTGGTAACGCAGGAATCCATCCTCTTCAACGACACGATTTTCAACAACATCGCCTTCAACAAAACCAATGCAACCGAGGAGGAGGTAATAGCAGCAGCTAAAATCGCCAATGCACACGAGTTTATCATGCAGGCCGAAAATGGTTATCAGACCGTTATCGGCGATCGTGGCGGAAAATTATCAGGGGGGCAGCGCCAGCGCCTGAGCATTGCGCGCGCCATACTTAAAAACCCGCCCATACTTATACTGGACGAGGCCACCTCGGCGCTGGATACAGAATCGGAGAAGCTGGTGCAGGAGGCGCTTACCAACCTGATGAAGAACCGTACCTCCATTGTAATCGCCCACCGGCTGAGCACCATACAGCACGCCGACGAAATTCTGGTGCTGCAGCAAGGACAGATTGTGGAGCGCGGCACACACGACGAATTATCACAAAACAGTGGTCTTTACGCCAGGTTAACGCAGCTGCAACTGGTTCCATAACAGATAAATAGTATAATTTTAGGTAAATTACTGCGCAATAGAATGAATTTAAGAATAATGTTTTTTAAAAGTGATATTATTTTTTAGCTTTATAACAGACACATTATTGTACTTAAACCTGTTATAGCCACATGAAAGCACTTAAAGCCGTTCTTGATGTAGTGGTATTAGCTTACATTGCGTTTACTATTTTACTGCTGACTTCCGTAATTGAGGTGGAGGCTATGTTTGAAGTTTCTGCCGGAGCCGAGGTCCTTGACATTTATAAAATGCTGGTAGCAGCAGGCGCCGGCCTTATGCTGGTTAAGCTGCTGGTAACAAACCTGTACATTGCCGACATTAGCCGGGCGCTGTATCTGGCACAACTAAAAATTAACAACCTGAAAGCCGACCTGTACGAAAAGCGGCAGGCCTTCAGGAGCAACAGCTACAAACAGGCCCACGTCGAAGAGACAGAGGCCGCATAAAAATTTCTGATGAACCAAACCATACTGGCAGAGCTGACACAGGCGCAGCAAGTGCTCCATGCCTTTCTCTCTGACAGCAACAACATTGCCGCCATTGAACGGGCAGCCGGAATAATGGCCGCATCGGTGAAGGCCGGTGGCAAAATACTGAGCTGCGGCAATGGCGGCTCCATGTGCGATGCCATGCACTTTGCCGAAGAACTGACCGGCCGTTACCGCAACGACCGCAAAGCTATTCCGGCTATTGCTATCTCGGATGTGAGCCACATGAGCTGCGTGAGCAACGACTATGGCTACGATTTTGTGTTTTCGCGCTATCTGGAGGCATTAGGCAACCAGGGGGATGTGCTGCTGGCCATCAGCACCAGTGGCAACTCCGGCAACGTAATTAAAGCAGCCGAAACAGCCAAAGCCAAAGGGATGAAAGTTATCGGCCTTACAGGCAAGGATGGCGGCAAACTGGCCCCGCTCTGCGACGTGGAGGTACGGGTGCCGCACACAGGCTACGCCGACCGCATACAGGAAATCCACATCAAGGTCATTCACATCTTTATACTTCTAATCGAACAGCAACTGCTGTAGTACTTTCCCCAGGCACTCACAGGCCTGAAAGACATCGTGAGGCCGGTTAGGCAACAAGTATAGAAAGTATATATTTGCCTCAGATGCCAGTATTAACCGGTGCCGCCAAAGCCGGAAACCTCAAAAAGTATAAACCCAGGCAGCCAGCTTATACTTCTTATACTACTGCTGTCCATTAAAACCGGAAGATTGCAGCAAGATTATCTATCCTCTCCCACTCTGCATAATTCATTTTGCGAGAAGTACGTATACAGGCGTTGCCGGCTTTTACGATCCAGCGCTCCTTTATACTTTGCAGCACTATGAAACACACATTATACTTTATACTTGCCCTCAGCCTGTTCGCCTGCCAGTCCCATGACAGCAATCAAACAGAAATCAGCACAGCCTCCCCAGGCACAGATACGATGACGGATACGGCCACGACAGCTGAACCTGCAAAACCCGTCGTACCTGATTCAGCTTACCTGATTGTGCCCGGCCAGCGTGTTGGCCAGGTAGAACTGGGTATGCCGGCAGCGGTAGTTAACAATATCCTGGGCAAAGCCGACAGCGGAGACGCCGCAATGGGCAAAGCTCTTTCTTTCTGGGTAAGCAAGACCGGCAACGGGCCGCGCGAGTATGTGGCCGTATATACCGTCAACGATTTTGATGGCAGCGGCGACGGGCCTAAAGTAGATCAGGTGCAGGTTACATCTCCGCAGTTTAAAACCATAGATGGTACCGGCACCGGCGATGCACTGTCTCAAATTCGGAAACAGTTTAGCCATCTCAGGCCACTAGCTTATTATACTAACCAGAAAAACCAGCAGGTATACATTTACGATGACCAGCCACAAGGCATTGCTTTTGAGATAACCGTAGCCGACAGCCTTTGCACTGCCATCACGGTGCACCGGCAGGGCACCGATGTAACCGACACCTATCTGCCCGTGCACCCAGACATGACACGGCTGGAGCATCAGTAAGCCGCGCTGTCACTTGATATCCGGTTTTGAAGTATGACACCGGCTTTTATATTTTTGTAAATACAATCGGAATCAATTGTACATAACCGTTGTTCCGGCTCCATATTAATTGATTTAAAAACTTATACTTCCTAAAGCGAAAGCATGCTCATCAAGACATTTGGCAGCGCCGTGCAGGGCGTAAACGCTTATACAATTACGGTTGAGGTCAGCGTATCGGCTGGCACCAGGTATTTTCTGGTTGGCCTTCCGGACAACGCCGTAAAGGAAGGCGAGCAACGCATTGAATCAGCCCTGAAACATTATGGTTACAAAATGCCGCGCCAGAAAGTAGTCATTAATATGGCGCCCGCCGACATCCGCAAAGAAGGCTCTGCTTACGACCTGACCATTGCCATGGGCATACTGGCAGCTTCGGGCCAGATGCAGGCCGACAAAGTGGCGGAGTACATGATCATGGGCGAATTGTCGCTGGATGGATCACTTCGTCCGCTGAAGGGTGTGTTGCCCATTGCCATACAGGCCCGCAAAGAAGGCTTTAAAGGATTTATACTTCCCGCACAAAATGCGCAGGAGGCAGCCATCGTCAACAACCTGGATGTAATTGGCGTGCAGAACATACAGGAAGCTATTGAGTTTCTGGACGGGCAGCGCACCATTGAACCCCTCGTAATCGATACCCGCGATATCTTCCTGAGCACCGTAGACCAGTATGCCGCTGACTTCTCGGATGTGCAGGGCCAGGAAAACATTAAACGCGCCCTGGAAATCGCCGCAGCAGGTGGTCACAACGTGATTATGATCGGTCCGCCGGGTGCTGGCAAAACCATGCTGGCCAAGCGTTTGCCATCTATACTGCCGCCGCTCTCGATGCACGAGGCGCTGGAAACAACTAAAATTCATTCGGTGGCCGGTAAGTTAGGGCAGGCATCGTCTTTGCTTACCACGCGCCCCTACCGGGCACCGCATCATACTATCTCGGATGTGGCTTTGGTGGGTGGCGGCGGCAATCCGCAACCCGGCGAAATATCGCTGTCGCACAACGGCGTTTTGTTTCTGGATGAATTGCCCGAGTTTAAGCGCACCGTGCTGGAGGTAATGCGCCAGCCGCTGGAAGAGCGCCGCGTCACTATTTCCCGCGCCAAAACGTCCATCGATTTCCCTGCAAATTTTATGCTCGTGGCCAGCATGAACCCGTGCCCCTGCGGCTATTATAATCATCCGGAGAAAGAATGTGTATGCGGCCCCGGCGTAGTGCAGCGCTACCTGAACAAGGTAAGCGGTCCGCTACTCGATCGCATCGACCTGCATGTGGAAGTTACGCCCGTTACATTTGATGAAATGACGGCGACCCGGAAAGCCGAAGACAGCAGCGCAGTGCGTGAGCGGGTAGTACGCGCCCGCGCATTGCAAACAGAACGTTTTAAAGTATACCCCGATATCCACTCCAATGCCATGATGCCCTCGCAAATGGTGAAGGAGATATGCCAGATAAATGATGCCGGCAGAGCGCTGCTGAAAACAGCAATGGAGCGCCTGGGACTATCGGCCCGCGCTTACGACCGCATTCTGAAGGTAAGCCGCACCATTGCCGATCTGGCCGGAAGCGACGACATCAAAATCGAACACTTAGCAGAAGCCATTCAGTACCGCAGCCTGGACAGGGAAGGCTGGGCAGGTTAAAGGAAAAGCGCACCTTCCACGGTTTTGTAGCACAGCATTGTCAACGTACCTGTTTGGCACCAGGCCGTTATACTCTATTTTGCAGTGATTTGTGTCTAATTCAATGCAAAATATTTTGACCAAATATTGCATATACCGCCTGCTGGCAGCATTTCCGGCCCATCTAATCAAATCTTACCGGCAACTTATAATCCTATAAACGTATAACCCTGTAGCAATAACGCAGCGCCCTATACTTTGGCTAAATAAATATTATGATGCTCTATATAGTTTATTAATATGTTTTGGCCTGCTTATTGCTAAGCTCTCATCTGTAACGGCAATGCATCGGCTAAAGGCTTTCCACTGAAACACCGGATGCTACGGATTAGCCGCTTACATCATTACAGTTGTTATACATACAAACACAAAAACTATTTTAAAACCTGTATGCTGGCTGCAGAACAGCCGTATGCAACAACTTGAAAAAAATTATGAAAAAGTTATTATTTGCATTTTCTTTCGTACTGGCTTCCATCACGGCTGCGCAGGCACAATCTGGTTTTGGTATAAGAGCGGGCGCCAACCTCTCTAACGTTTCAGGTGATCTTCGCGATGAAGACCGTTTTGAGAACAAGTTTGGTTTCCATGCCGGTATCACGTATAACCTGGCTATAGTTGAAGACTTTTTCTCCATCCAGCCGGAGTTGCTGTATTCACAAAAAGGCTTCAAGAACAACGAAGACGAATTTCACTCTGACCTGCTGAATATTGATGTTCGTCGCGAGGGTACCGTGAACTACAACTATTTAGATTTGCCTGTACTGGCGAAAATTAAAGCAGGCCCGCTTTACTTTGAGGCCGGCCCACAAGCATCTTACCTGCTTGGCGTAAACAACAAAACCAAGACCTATAGCGACGGCGAGCTGCAGGATTCTGACAACGACCCGCAAAGTGTAGACGGCTTAAAAAGATTTGAACTGGGTTATGCCGCAGGTATTGGCCTGGCCAGCAACAATGGCATCAGCATTGGCCTGCGCTACAACGGCAGCTTTTCTGACTTCGTAGATCAGGACGTTGACTATGGAGAATTCGGAGAAGACCTAACCGGTGCCCGTAACTCCGTAATTATGCTGACTGTTGGCTTCACTATTCCATCAGGCGGATACTAACAGCCTTCCTGTAATCATACTTAGCAATTCTTTAGCAAAAAAGCCAGCTTCGCCTTCGGGTGAAGCTGGCTTTTTTTATTGCCTTTAAAGTATGCGGGCATGGTCCTGCTAACCAAATAGCAGTTGTAGCAGTAAAACCAAATATTAATTGCTGTTTTACCTGCTATACTATGAAAAAGCTGATTCTACTTCTGTTTCTTATACTTGTGCCGCTGCTGGCTGTGCAGGCACAATACCTGCGCTTCGGAGGAAAGGCAGGCGGCGGCTTCTCAAAGGCGGCAGGCGATGGTTCTGATCAGATGCAGCACTTGGCAGGAATGCAGGCCGGCCTGCTTTTAAGTTACGAGTTTGTGTCGCGGCTGGCCGTGCAGGCAGAGCTGAACTATAATCAAAAAGGCTTTACCTACAGTGAGTATGCGGCAGATGCAAGCAGCGACGAATACCTTAGCGGCGATATGCGGCTGCATTACCTCGAACTTCCGCTGCTGTTGAAAATACAAAAAGGCGGCCTGTTTGCCGAAGCCGGACCTTACGTAGGGTATCTTCTGAACAAAGACAGCGATGTACACCGCTTCAGCAGCAGCGGCATTGTGCCTGAACCCGTTGACCTGGGGCCGGAGCCGGTTTCTATTAATGATTTTAACCGCTGGGACTATGGCTATGCCGCCGGGATAGGTCTTATTATGGACAACGGCTTTTTTTTGAGCATCCGCAACACCGGCGGATTCCGATCTTTTTCCAAAGCGCTTGATCAGAAAAACCAGGTATGGCAGATATCTGTGGGATTTCTGATGCCGCCACCCCGCCCGGCCAGCCTCATGTGAGCAGCTCTATACCCTGAACATAGCAAAAGACCCGGTGATTGATACACCGGGCCTTTTGCTATATTTATACTTTATACTTGCGATGACTTATGACTTTCTGCTCATCTCAGCATAATGCTTATAAAACAGCGGAATGGTTTCTATGCCTTTCATAAAATTGAATATCCCGAAATGCTCATTTGGCGAGTGGATAGCATCCGAATCAAGGCCAAAGCCCATCAGCACTGAATCCAGCCCCAGTTCTGATTTAAACATAGCCACAATCGGAATAGAGCCACCGCTGCGCACCGGAACCGGTTTCACGCCAAACGTGTCTTCGTATGCTTTGGCGGCTGCCTGGTAAGCAACCGAATCTGTAGGCGTAACCACAGGCTCACCGCCATGGTGCGGCCTTACTACTACTTTTACACTGGCAGGTGCTATACTTTCGAAGTGCTTCTTAAACTTCTCCGTTATTTCTTCGGAGGATTGGTGGGGCACCAGGCGCATCGATATTTTGGCAAAGGCCTGCGCAGGAATTACGGTTTTAGCCCCCTCGCCGGTATAGCCGCCCCAGATGCCGTTCACGTCCAGCGTCGGGCGGATAGCGTTGCGCTCCATGGTTACATAACCTGCCTCGCCGTGTACATCCGTTAAATCGAGCGCCTTCTTATACTTGTCCAGGTCAAACGGCGCCCGTGCCATTTCAGCGCGCTCCTCCTGGCTTAATTCTTCCACATTGTCGTAAAAGCCGGGAATGGTAATGCGGTTGTTTTCGTCGTGCAGCGAGGCTATCATCTTGCACAAAATGTTGATAGGGTTTGCCACCGCTCCGCCGTACAGGCCGGAATGCAGGTCTCGGTTTGGCCCGGTTACCTCCACCTCCACGTAGCTCAGGCCGCGCAAACCGGTGGTGATGGAAGGCGTATCGTTGGCCAGCATGCCCGTATCCGAAATCAGGATTACGTCGCCCTGCAGCTTCTCTTTGTTTTCCTTTATAAATGTTCCCAGATTTACCGAGCCGACTTCCTCCTCTCCCTCAATCATAAACTTCACGTTGCAGGCCAGTGTGTTGGTGCGCATCATGGTTTCGAAGGCCTTTATATGCATGTACATCTGCCCTTTGTCGTCGCAGGCACCGCGGGCGTATATGTTACCGTCTTTGATGACTGGCTCAAACGGAGGCGAATTCCATAGCTCATAAGGGTCGGCGGGCTGCACATCGTAGTGGCCGTATACCAGCACGGTTGGCAGGTTCTTGTCTATTATTTTCTCGCCATACACCACCGGGTTGCCTGCCGTTTCTACCAGTTCCACATTGTTGGCACCGGCTTCTGTCAGTTTCTGCTGCACAAACTCAGCGGTGCGCAGTACGTCAGCCTTAAACTTAGCATCAGCGCTGACAGACGGAATACGGAGCATCTCGAGCAGTTCATTTACAAAGCGGTCCTTGTTTTCGGAGATATAATCGTTCATGGGTTTCTCTTTTCGTTCGAAATAAATTTACAAAAAAGCCATCCCCGTAATGCTGGATGGCTTTCTATGATACTGTTATGTTTGATGAGGCAAATTATACTTGCGACTTATACTTACCTTCTGCGCCCCAAATGAATGTTGGCTTTACTTTCTTCGCCCTGCAACAGGCGGTTGATATTTTTGCGATGTGTAAGTACCACCACCGCGAAAATAACAAACCCGAATATTATCAGGATAGGATTATCAGGGTGGAAGCGCGGCAGCAGCAGCAGAATCGGGAAAGCCAGCGCCGCCACCATTGAGCCCAGCGATACATACTTAGAGGTGAAGAGCACCACCATAAAAACAATGATACACATCAGCGCTACCAGCGGCTGTATGGCCAGCATCATGCCCAGCAAAGTAGCCACACCTTTGCCGCCTTTAAAGCGCTCATATACCGGAAAAATGTGCCCCAGCACGGCCAACGCACCAAATATCAACTGATACACCACCAACTGATCAGCAGGCACGGCGTTAAAGATAATCAGGAAGCCCGCCAGCGAAGTGGCAGTCCATCCTTTGAAAATATCAATTAGCATGACGGCTGCGCCCGGCTTTTTGCCCAGCACCCGGAACGTGTTGGTGGCCCCGGAATTGCCGCTGCCGTGCTGCCGGATGTCGATGCCGTAATAGGCTTTGCCCACCCAAACGCCCGTACAGATAGAGCCAATCAAATAAGCGGCTACACCAAGTATAGCTATCAAGAGTATATTCATAAATAAGGTCTTTTTCAGGCCTGTGCGTCGCCAAAACTTTCTTTGGCGACGCACAGGTACTATAAGCGTGTGGCAGGAAACTCAAATATAAATAAATCCTGCTTCAAACGCCAAAAAGGCGATCTTCTAAATGTATATACGCATTGCTTAGGGGTTCTGGTTATTTATGCCCACCGCAGAGGCAGCCCCAAGCGGATCAATTTTGTCCTTCTTCCTTTTCTTCTTTCCAACTTGATCAGGCTGCTCTTCCATATAATCAAAATTGCCGGCTCCATCCTTTATCACCGGCTGCCCGATTGCTACATTAAGAGCATCTTTGCCTTGCAGATAAGTAGTGCTGAAGTGATCGACAAACTGATTCTTCTCCATCGGCTCACCGGCATAAAATCCGTAGTTGCTGCTGGCGCCACGGCTGCCTTTAGATTTGGAGCGGATGGCGTTATTTAATTTCTCGTCGGATGAAGTAATTGTGAGGGCGTTTTCCAGGAAGCTAAAGTAATACCAGGTATAGGAGTCGGCCTGCAGGTACAGGTTCACCACCGGCTCGCCGTTCTTGTCCTGGCGCATCTCCAGGTAGCCATCCATTTCTGTGCTGATATCATCCTTCAGGATGCTGGCCAGTTTTATTTTGCCGGTGCTGTACCAGGCATTCTGTTCGTTAGACCAGCGCAGGTTTACCTGGCTCAGCACCAGGCTGCGCACCAGCTTTTTAGAGAGCTTGGGCAGCGGCACATATTCCGTAGCTGCGCGTTCCACATACCTGCGTACTTCACCGTCGCCTATAAATTCGGCCAGTTTGTAGCGCATGGCCTCACTAATGTCCGATGCTCCACCGGTAACCGCCCCGTTGCCCCGCAGGTTCCCGGCCATGGCAGTAAGCGCCTGGTCCGGCATCTCCAGATCAAAAGCCAGAAAAGCATCAAGCTTGTAGCGGGCGCTGTCAACGTTGGCATCGCCGCTGCCGGCTGCCGCTACATTAAAGTTCTTCATCGGCTGCAGCAGGTTAAGCCGGCCCTCAAACTGCACCGTATTTGATGTTTCGTTGTAGCGCAGCACATTGCCCTGGTAAGAGTCGGCGTAAGCACGATCCGCACGGCCAATCTTAAATTCGCTTTTCTCCTTGTTGTAAGACAGCAACCCATCCACAGCAAAAAGATCCAGGTCTTCTTCGTCCTGCTTCTTCGAGGCAAAAGTGTTGTATAGCTTAGCAGAACGCTTTGATACGTGCAGGCCGGTGTGCAGCGGTGTGCCATCCGCGGCTTTTGGTTTGATGATCGGGATGCGCACGTTGTCCGGGTTTAGCGTGTCTTTTTTGTATGGAAACCAGTCAGCATCGGCGGGGTTGCCCGTAAAGTTCAGCTTCAGCTCGCCATCAAAACTGAGATACTGCTGGGGCGCGTGCATCGCAATTTTGCCGCGGTACAAAATGCGCGGAAAGATGTAAAACGGATTCCCCTCCTCGGCCTGGGCAGTGGCGGAAGTATAAACCGCCCTCTTTTTCTCCTGCGGATTGCCATACATAAAACGGGAAAAAGTGAGTTTAAACGAATCAGCCGCTGCGTTTTTGTAATCTGCTACGGCATCTCCCTTAAAAGCCTTCCGCGAAAGCACGTCAATATTGCCGGCGTACAGTTTGTGGTATTGCAGTGCCGAGTCGGCCAGTACTTTGGCGTTGCGCAGCGTCTGTATGGTAGCATCGGCAGCCACAGCCACTTTGCCGCTATCCGGCACCAGGTATACATCGGCCACAGCAATGTAGGGCACGCCGCCTGCCAGCAGGGTGTTCATCTTTAAATCATACTCACCGCTGGCGGCCATAAACTGCAGTGAGTCCTGCTGCGGATGCAGGGAGTAAAACCAGTTCTTGGCGCCGTTTTCATCGGCCTGCAGGCTTACTTTCTGCTTGTTCATATCCCAGCGGGCGCTGCTCATCGAAGTTTTATACTGTGCCTTCGGGAATTCTATACTGGCTACTCCTTTCTGCTCGCTGGCAAAATCCACAAAGCCTTCGTTCAGGTCATATGCAAAAGCCATGTCCTGCGCCTTGACGGCAGGCTTGCCCGCCACATCCGATTTGGCAATTATGGTGGCATGGTTGCCGCTGAGGCCCCGCTGCTTAAAAAGTAGCTGCGCCGCCGTTACGTTTGCCACCGGGTTATCTACCACACCGCTGCCATACAGGCCGCCCGGCGACAGCTTGGCCACACCCCTGAAATCAAACCCTTCTTTGTAGATTTTCATCGGCTCACCGGTTGTCTGCACATACATGCTATCGGCCTGCGGCAGCCAGTTCATCGCAAAGCCGGTTAACGAAGCCACCGGAAAAGCCGTGCCGGCCAGCGTTCCTTCAGCTATACTTACCGAAGTACCCGCATTGGTGGTAACAGCATTTTTGTAGTAAGTATAGGATGGCGCCTGCAGCGTAGCCGTCAGGTACGTAAGTTTGCCCTTGCTCTGGATGCCTGCGGAGCTCATCATTATGGTATCGTAAACCATTCCCTTGCCGCCATAAGCGGGCAGCCCTTTGGCCGGAGGCTGGTGATAAAAGCCCAGTGTTTCGTCCGGCATCAGCTGTAGTTTGGCTTCAATGGGCGGGAAAATGCCTCCTGAGTTAAACGTACCGTCAAAAGCCAGCGCACCTTTGCCTGAACTCAGCGAGTCGATCTTAAACGGCGGCATATCGAAGTATACGGTGCTGTCGTAGGCGCCGCCCGCCACATCTGGGCGGCTAAACGCCACCTGCGCACCCGATACTGCATCAAACTTTGGATAATCAAGCAGCTGTTTGCGTCCTGATTTATTGTCTGGTTTGTTGATGTACAGCTTGCCCGACATGCTGCTGCCTTTACCTGTCAGCACCTGGTCGGTAGCTTTGCCCCCCCTGCCCCCGCGATGCGACACCAGGGCCACGGTATCCAGTTTAGCCAGGTCGATAGAAAATTCATCATAACTAAACTTAAATGCCGTACCCTTGAAAGCCAGCCGGCTGGCATATACTTCTCCATCAAATACAAGGTCACGGTTTTTCAGGAGGTGAATTTCGCGACGGCGCGGAAGTATATATACGCTGGCCGTGTCGTTATTAAAAGTAATTTTGTCCACACCGCGTACTGTCAGTTCGTTGTTGTCGAGGTTTAAGGTTGCGTTGCGACCGGAGGGCACCACCGATTTAATGACCAGGTGATCGTAGTCGGTCAGGTCGCGGGCAGCGCCTACATAGTGCCAGGCTTTGGATTTGAGCTGTATGTAGCCGCCTGCGGGATCATAGTTCAGGTAACCGTCGCGGGAAAGGGTGGCTGCCGCTTCTTTAATGGCGGCTTCCTTGATGTTGGTGGTACGGGCCACATCTGCTGCATAAAATTCGTTGCGCTTCGCCTTGGCTGCGTAGCCTATCAGCACCTGTAGCGGATGAAAAGTAGCCACGCCCACCAGTTGCTGAAAACGGTTATTAGAGAAATACTCCGTAGACTCCAGCTGCACCGGAATCAGCGTCTTGGTATTCAGGATGGAGAAATCTACTTCCGGATTATTCAGATTCCAGTGCAGGCGCTCCGCTTTGATTTCCAGCTTGTGATACGTATCAAAAAAGGGAGTGCGGGCATAAACTCCGTCGTCTTTGGTGAGCGTCAGGTCCTGCTGCGACCTGGAGAAGCGCAGTTGCATGGCCGGGTGCGTCAGGGAATCTTTCTGCTGGTAAATGGCCACCGAAGCGCGGTTAGCAAGTATGAGCGAATCGGTGATAGTATAGTCGCGGGCAACTGCGCGAAACTTGTGCCGCCCGCCCTGCGACACCAGCAATTCTGACAGGCTGCCATCCAGCGGTTTGCTGCCCATGATATTGCCCACCAGCGAGAAGCCACCCCTGTAAGCTATATTATCAGCCAGGGGTTTAAACTTTGCATCGTTGGTAAAAGAGAAAAACTTAGGATAAGGATATGCCCCTGCCTTGCGCTTGCTGCTTATCCATTCCAGGGCTCCGTCTACGGGAGCAGTAAGCACAGCCGGATACGTAATGGTAACATCCGGCGCCTTAAAACCGGCGAAAGAAGTATTAAAATTATACTTGCGCAGCTCGGCAACAGCCGTTTCTCCATGTGCCTGCCAGGCAAAAGTACCGCCTTCCCCAACAAACAGGTTGCCAGTCAGCATCAGTTGTCCGCCTGTCCGGGCAATAGCGGCAGAATCCCAAGGCGTAACGAAGGTAAGGGTAACATTCTCGAATTTAAGCACAGGCCCTGTTACCTCTGGCTGTAGCGGCAGAAACTGCTTCTTTATACTTTCTTTGCGTGCTTTCTCTGTCTTCTGCTTATCTTCTTTTTGGGGAGCGGCGCTGATGGTGCCCCAGCCATCTTCTTCTGCGGACTGTTCCGGTGCCACGGCTGCCTCCTCAGAAACATTGTCCCAGCCATCCTGGCCTTCACTTTGCTCATCTCCGGCCTTGCTGGCGCCTTTGTAGGCAAAGCTGAAGCTGCCGCCTGTACCGCGTAAGCTATAGTAAGAGTTTTGAAATACGCGGTTGGTGCTCAGGTACAGGCTGGCGGCGCTCAGGAAACGCTCCATATTTTTGATGTCTTCCTGTTTTACGGCTTTGGCTGTTACGTCCAGCATATCGTCCAGAGCGCTGCCGCGCAGGTGCTGGTTGTTTATACCGGATGCCACCATCGTAAAAAACTGCGCAAAGTGCGGGTTGGTGCGCAGGCGCTTTCGGTACATGTCCTGGGCAATGTCAATCACCTGCTTCTGTTGTTTGGCTGTGATGTTTTCGCTGTTCCAGGCCGTTTCCAGGCTGGCGGATAGCTGTTCGGCCTGCTCCGCCCTGCCTGCCAGCAACATTGCTTTTACATCCGCCAGAAAATCTGCAGGCTTGTCCGACAATCTTACCTGGCTTTGGGCCTGTGCCGTTGCAATCGTTAAAAAAAAGAATAAAGGTAAAAGTTTAAGCCGCATAGCATTGGATAAAATGTTCACAAATCTTAGGGAATCAGGCATCACACCTTCGGGATGTACAATCTTAACTATTAAATAAATCGCTCTAATATAATAATATGGCAAGTTATAAATTATTACATCAATTTATCAGAAACACAGCATTTATTTTTTAACTTGCTACTAATCAATGAAATGCTTAACAAATATTAGAATACCCGATTGAATAGTTTATACTACTAAGTAAATCACACCCATTACATAGTACAAAAACAAAAATAATATTGGAAGTGTTATATTCCAACACTCCAGGCATGGCATTGCCTTAGGGTTCAATACAGGTTGTGGTTTACAGAATTGATGCTATCTGCTGCTAATTTACCCTGGCCTCTGCGGGGAGCAGGGCTGATGTATGATTCCGGTTCTTCCATTGCGCGCCCGGAGGTGCGCGATTAGAGTGAATTTATTAATGCGGATTTGATAGCAAGGTTGATTTAGTGGGCATGAAAGCGGGACGGCACTGCTTTCAAAGAGGAGCCGGAGATAGCTTATACTTAAATGGTATTCACAAATTGCTATCCGGTTATTTAGCCTCTTCGGCCTTAAATACCGCCGACACCCAGTTATGCTTTTCGCGATGGGAAATAAAATCCAGCCCCAGGGTGGCTGCCCGCTCCCGGATTATGGGTAAATCTTCGGTGTAAAAGCCGCTCAGCAAAAGCCATCCTGCAGGCTTCAGCACTGCTGTATATGCAGGCATGTCGTCCAGCAACACGTTGCGGTTGATGTTGGCCAGTATAATATCGAAAGACGCTTCGCCTGAAATGGTTTCAGCACCGCCCAGGCGCACGTCTATACTTGCGTAATTGTTCAACTCAGCGTTCTCGCGGGCATTTTCCACGGTCCAGTCCTCAATCTCCACCGCTACGATTTCTGAAGCTCCCAGTTCACCGGCCATAATCGCCAGGATGCCGGTGCCGCAGCCCATGTCCAGCACGCGCTTGTCCTGGTGGTCCAGCGTGAGCTGGTTTTCTATCATGAGCGTGGTGGTTTCGTGGTGACCTGTGCCGAACGACATTTTGGGGTTGATGACGATATCATACTTTGCATGCGCCGGCTTCTCATGAAACGAAGCCCGCACCGATACCTGATCGCCGATAAAGAGCGGCTCAAAGTTGCGCTCCCACTCCTCGTTCCAGTTCTGCCGCTCAATTCTTTGCACGGTGTAGGCCACCTGCACAAAATCATCGTAGCGGTTCAGGGTTTCGTCCAGCGCCGGCTGGTTATACTTGTCCTGGGTAATGTAGGCGCTGAATCCGTCTGCCGTCTCTACAAAAGCATCATAACCCAACTCACCCAGCTCGGCTGTAAGTATATCTGCGAAATCCGGGTTTACGTGTAAAGTTACTTCTATAAAGTCCATGGCAGTAATTATTCGCGGCAGGTAGCAAAGGAGCGCACATCGGTATAATGCACGGTAAAATCTGCCAGGTTCCGGTTATCGGTTACGTATAAAATGTGGTCGGCAAAAGCTTTGCTGGGCGTAAGATACCAGACGGCGGTAGCATCGGCAAAAAGCTTGTTGTTTTCGCGGTACACAATCATGTTAGCAAAAGCCTCGTCCTCATTCAGGAAAACAGTAAACGAAGCGTCTCTTTTATACTTGGGATCCCGCTCCAGGTACACCGAACCATAGATGTTGCAATAATCTTTGGCCACTGTGGTTTTGGCCGGCGCAGTTACCGGTACAGGTGAGGTATAAAGCGGCATGAGAGCCAGCCAGAGCGTGAATAACAATTGCATAGGTATAAATTTAATCAAAGATAACAATATGCCTAACAAAAAAGGCTCCCGAAAATTTCATCGGAAGCCTTTTTTATACTTGTATCTTAATTATTTCTAGAATGATTTGATGATATCGGTAAAGTCTCTGGATTTGAGCGAGGCGCCGCCTATCAGGCCGCCGTCTACATCTGGCTGCGCAAACAGCTCTTTGGCATTGCCGGGGTTGCAGCTTCCGCCATACAAAATGCTGGTGTTGTAGGCTGCCTCCGCATCAAACAGCCGCGACAGTTGCTCCCGGATATAAGCGTGCATTTCCTGTGCTTGCTGGCTGCTGGCGGTGCGGCCGGTACCAATAGCCCAGATTGGTTCGTAGGCTATTACCACCTTGTCAAACTCCTCGTTGCTCAGGTATGAAAGGCTGTCGTGCAGTTGCTGGCCTACGTAGTCGAAGTGGCGATCCGCATCGCGCTCCTCTAGGGGCTCCCCGCAGCAAAAAATTGGCTTTAAACCTTGCGCTATACTTGCTTTCAGTTTCTGATACAAGGTCTGCGCATCTTCGTGGTGGTACATGCGGCGCTCACTGTGCCCGATAATCACGTATTCCGTTCCTATTGATTGCAGCATACGCGCTGACACTTCGCCGGTATAAGCACCACTTTCGTGCTCGCTTACGTTCTGGGCAGCCAGGTGCAGTTTATCATTGCCCTGCGTTAGTTTGCCCACACTTTGCAGGTATGGAAAAGGCGGCGCAATAACGACAGTCACCTCGCCGGTTACCTCGTCTTTCACCATGTTATCGATCTCCGATACCAGCGTGAGCGCCTCCTCGTAAGTTTTGTTCATTTTCCAGTTACCTGCAACGATCTTCTTTCTCATGTTTTATACTTTGATTGGTGATGGTTATACTTGCTTTGGCAGCTATACAGCTGTACGGCAAGTTAGTAAATTCTGGTTTAGCGCGTTTTAGTATTTAACTTTTTACAGTCCCAGTCCAACCACCCCTAACCCCTCCTTGTCTAAGGAGGGGAATTTATAGTTTGCCACTGTTGTATGGGTGTAGCAAACATTCGTGAAGATGACACTACACAACAGGAGATATCTGAAGGAAAATCGCAAAGAATTAAGAAATTACTCAACTCCGGCTGAAGGAGAACTATGGAAGTATTTGAAAGCAGGACAGCTACACGGGCGTAAGTTCAGGAGGCAGCACAGCATTGGCAATTATATTTTAGACTTCTACTGCCCTTCTGAGAAACTGGCGATAGAATTAGATGGCCATGTTCACTTGCATTCTGCCGCAGCCGAAGCTGATATGAAACGAGATAATATACTTAATGAGCTAGGTGTAAAGGTGCTACGTTTTGAGAACAAAGACATATTTCAAAACCTCGATGCGGTGCTACAGGAAATTTCAGAAAATTTCAAATAGACAGTAAAATTCCCCTCCTTAGAAAAGGAGGGGTTAGGGGTGGTTGGATACATCAGCCGCTCAAATCATACTTGTACTTCTATACTTTCCCTTACAACTTCCCTTTCAAAAACCGTGCAGTGTCATTCCCTTCCAATTTCACCAGCTCCTCGGGAGTGCCTTCGAAGAGCAGGTGGCCGCCGTTGGTGCCGCCTTCCGGGCCAAGGTCGATGATCCAGTCTGCTGATTTGATGATGTCCATGTTGTGCTCGATGATGACGACGGTATTGCCGTTCTCGATGAGCGCGTTGATGGAGGTGAGCAGTTTGCTGATGTCGTGGAAGTGCAGGCCGGTGCTGGGCTCATCAAAGATAAAGAGGATATTTTCCTGGTGCGGCTGCGCACCTTTGGTCAGGAACGAGGCCAGTTTTACGCGCTGCGCCTCTCCTCCCGACAAAGTGTTGCTCGATTGCCCCAGCCGGATATAGCCCAGGCCTACGTCGTTCAACGGCTTCAGCTTTTCGATAATCTTGGCTTGATCGGCAAAAAAATCGATGCTGTCGGCAATGGTCATGTCCAGCACCTCGGCAATGCTTTTATCTTTATACTTGATGTCGAGCACATCCTGCTTGAAGCGCTGGCCATGGCAGCTTTCACAGGTCAGGTAGATGTCAGCCATAAACTGCATCTCAATTTTTACCTGTCCTTCGCCCTGGCATACTTCGCAACGGCCACCCTCAATGTTAAAGGAGAAATGCGACGGCTTAAAGCCTCTAGCCTTCGCCAGCGGTTGGTCGGCATACAGTGTCCGAATGGCATCGTAGGCTTTTACATAGGTGACCGGGTTGGAGCGCGAGGATTTGCCAATAGGGTTCTGATCTACAAACTCGACATGCTGAATTTTACCATAATCGCCCGCCAGTTTGTCAAATTTACCGGTACTCTCAGAAGAACTGCCGTGCAGCTTCTGCATAGCCGGAGCCAGTATCTTCCGAATCAGGGTTGATTTGCCGGAGCCGCTTACGCCCGTTACCACCGTCATTACGCCAAGTGGCACTTTTACGGTCAGGTTTTTGAGGTTGTTCTCGCGGGCGCCGATAATCTCAATGGCGTTGCGCCACTTGCGGCGTTGCGGCGGCACAGGTACCTCCATACGGCCACTCAGGTATTTGGCTGTATAAGTGTCCGTATGCTGCGTCATCTCCTCAAAAGTACCCTGAAACATCAGGTTACCGCCGCCAGAGCCGGCCTCTGGCCCGATATCGATGAGCTGATCGGCCGCTTTCATGATTTCTTCTTCGTGCTCCACCACAATCACCGTGTTGCCAATTTGCTGCAGCGAGCGCAGTACGCCAATCAGTTGCTCGGCATCTTTGGGGTGCAGCCCTATACTTGGCTCATCCAGGATATACATAGAACCCACCAGCGCACTACCCAAAGAAGTAGCCAGGTTGATACGCTGGCTCTCGCCGCCTGAAAGTGTGTTGGACAGGCGGTTAAGTGTCAGATAGCCCAACCCCACGCGTAGCAGGTAACTTAGCCGGTTGGCCACTTCCGTTACCAGGCGTTCGGCCACATTCTGCTCGTGTTCGGTAAGTTCCAGGTTCTGGAAAAACGGCTGCACCTGCGTGAGCGGCATCAGCACCAGGTCGGTTATACTTTTGCCGTTTACTTTTACATAAGCTGCGTCTTTGCGCAGGCGTGATCCTTTGCAGTCAGGACACACGGTGCGGCCACGGTAGCGCGACAACATGACGCGGTATTGAATTTTATGCGTTTGCGCCTGTATGTGCCTGAAAAAGTCGTTGAGACCCTCGAAATATTTATTACCCGTCCAGAGTAGTTCCTGTTCGGTCTCCGTCAGTTCGTTGTAAGGGCGGTGAATGGGAAAATCGAAACGGATACCGTTTTTGATAAGCGGCTGCAGCCACTCGTTCATTTTGTCGCTTCGCCACGGCGCGATGGCTCCTTCGTACACGGTCAGGCTCTTGTCCGGTATCACCAAATCCGGGTCGATGCCGAGCACGCTGCCGAAGCCCTCGCAGGTCTGGCAGGCGCCGTACGGGTTGTTGAAGCTGAAGAAGTTGACCGATGGCTCTTCGAATACGATTCCATCCAGCTCAAATTTATCGGAGAACACACGCTCCTGATCGTCGCCATACTTGACACGGCACGCACCCTGGCCTTCAAAAAAAGCCGTCTGCACCGAATCGGCAATGCGGAACTGCAGGTCTTCGTCGTTTTTGTAAACGACAGCCCGATCGACAAGTATAAAAAGCTCATTCCCCAATTCAGGCGCTTCCTGCGCCAGCAGCTCTTCTATGAAGTATACCTGCCCATCAGCGTAAATGCGCGAATAGCCTTTCTGCAAAAGCAAGTCCAGCTCTTTGTCCAGCGTACGATCCGGCTGCTGATGCAGGGGGGCCAGGATCATCACACGCGCTTCATTCTCCAGCGAAAAAATAAAGTTCACCACATCCGTCACCGTATCTTTCTGCACCACCTCGCCCGAAACCGGCGAAATCGTTTTGCCGATGCGTGCATAAAGTAGCTTCAGGTAATCATAAATCTCAGTGCTGGTGCCTACCGTGGAGCGGTTGTTCTTTATACTTACCTTCTGCTCGATGGCAATAGCCGGGCTGATGCCTTTGATGTAATCCACGTCAGGCTTGTCCATACGGCCCAGGAACTGGCGGGCGTAAGAACTAAGGCTTTCCACGTACATGCGCTGCCCTTCGGCATACAGGGTATCGAAGGCCAGCGAGGATTTGCCCGAACCGGAAAGGCCGGTGACAACGATAAATTGGTTGCGGGGCAGCGCCACGCTCAGGTTTTTGAGGTTATGCACGCGGGCACCTTTGATGATGATGTTCTGGCGCGCGTCGAGTTCGTCGAGGTTATAATCAGGAATGTATGCCATATAGACGGCGGCTGGCTGCAGCGGCTGCTTATACTTGCAGCGGCGCCACAAAGGCCTGTTTTTCGGTTTTGATGAAGATGTAAAGTTACGAATAGCTAAGCGCTTTAAGAAGCAGTTTGTTATACCTGCTTTCTCAGGAGAAGCACATCAGGTTATAACACGCGCCAGGCGCAATTGGTTTAGCTGTTTCCGGGATGATAGAATAGCTATTTATACAATAGCAACAGCGCTCGCTTCCGCCCGGAACAACAGCATAAAGGCAAACCGCGCCTGTTCTCCGTCTGAATTCTATCTCTCTACCAAAGTCTGCTGCGTATAAACTTATCTGCTGCTGCCTTTTACCCGTATGTATGGTGGACGCATTTATCTAAAAATAAAACTTTATTTTATGGGAAAAGGAGATAGAAAATCAAGAAAAGGCAAAATCACGAAGGGAACTTACGGCAACAGGCGCCCGCACAAAGCCAATAAAGCTAAAGAGCAAACCGAAACTAAAGAGGCTGCTAAGTAGATAGCCTGCATACACCTTTAAAAACAACACAAAGCACCGTTCGTATCTGAACGGTGCTTTGTGTTTTATACCTGATGTAGTTGATCGTTTTTCGTTAATCGTTTTTCAGGTTCGTGATACGTAGCACCTACCTGCAGACTGCATTTAAGCGGTTTCCAGTTCGGGGGTAATATCCAGGCTGCGCAGTTTGTCGGCTTTAAAAGCAGTAACGCCTACCACCAGAATCGTCATAATGCCGCCAAAAACCACTGAGGTGACCGTACCCATCAGCTTGGCCGCAAAACCTGACTCAAACGCGCCTATCTCGTTGGAGGAACCGACAAAAATATTATTTACCGACGACACCCGGCCTTTCATGTACTCAGGCGTGAGGGTATGAATAAGGGTATTCCGAATGATAACACTGATGCTGTCGAAGCCACCGCTGAGAGCCAGCAGCAGCAGCGAAAACCAGAAGTTGGTAGAAAGTCCAAATAAAATAATGCACACACCAAAACCCGCCACGCACCAGAGCATCTTCTTCCCGGCATTCACCGAAATCGGGTAGTAAGCCATGATAAGGGCCATCAGCACAGAACCGACAGCAGGCGCAGCACGCAAAAAGCCAAGTCCCTCGGGTCCGGTTTCCAGTATTTCGGAAGCGAAGATGGGCAGCAGCGCCACTGCGCCGCCAAACAGCACCGCAAACAAGTCCAGCGAAATAGCGCTCAGGATTACCTGGTTATTGAACACGAACTTTATACCCGACCGCAGGCTTTCCATCATACTTTGCGGGTTAATGTTTTCCGGCAGCGGCCTGGAAGCGATAAAGGCAAACGACAGCAGCGACAGCAGCACGAGTGTGGCATCGGTGCTGTAAGCGGCTGTTACCCCGAAAAAGCCATAAATCAGTCCGCCAATGGCCGGGCCGACGAGCGAGGCAGTCTGCCAGGTGGTACTGCTCCAGGTGATGGCGTTGGCGTACAGTTGCTTGCCGGCCACCAGCTGCGGCATAAAAGAGAACACCGCCGGGCCCATAAAGCCACGGGCAATGCCGCTTACAAAAATTACTCCGTAAATGGGCAGCGCTCCCAGGTGATCGAGTGCATGGCTGATATTGAGCGTAAACGCCAGCAGTGTGAGCGAACAGCATAACAGCGCCGTTACAGTTACTATAATTATTTTCTTGCGTGCCACTATATCGGCCAGGTAGCCGGCGTAAAGCGATACCACAATAGACGGAATGGCCTCGGCCAGCCCCATCAGGCCCAGCGATAAAGGGTCTTTGGTGATATCGTAAATCTGCCAGCCTACAATGACAGCCTGGATCTGCATGGCCAGTGTAATGCAGAGCCGCGCCGAAATGTACAACCGGAAATCAGGTATACGCAGCACCGCGTACGGATCATGCCTGGGTGCCGGATTAGTGCTGCTCATAGCTTTGTCTGCTTGTTTTATACTTCTGCCGCAAAGCTACGCCAAACTGCAATTTCCAACAGCATGGCCGCCTCAAAATAAACTATAAACCACCTGGCAGCGTTGTTACCAGGAGCCATACTTCTGCGTTGCAGTCTTGCGATTTATACTTATGCTTCAGGTTAACAGTCTGATTCCGGTATAAAATCCGGCATAAACTATTTTACGCTTAATGCTTAAATTTAAGGCTTGGCTGCAACACAAATTTACCTTAAGAAGTATACATTTTTTAGAAACAATTACACCAGTTTAAGGCCGCCGCATTCCTGTTCCAGCCTGACATTTACTCCATTGTAATGGTTTCATTATGTTTTTGTGATGGTTTCGGCCCACATATTGCGCTATTATTAACTATACTTTGTGAAACAAACGCAAGTGCCCGGGATGCGTATCCTGTGGGACTATAAGACGTTTATTGACCGATTTTTTATTTAACACGCATCATTTTATGAGAAGACTTGACATCCGTAACCTGCTGGAGAACATTGAAAAAAAGGTGAACCAGCATGAGATAACTACTGACACAGATGTAACTAACCTGATTAATTCAGAAATTAACGCAGCCATTAACCTGAAGTATAAAAAAGAAAATACAGCCGATGTAAACGATGCTGCCCTGCAGAATGTGTCCTGCACCACACTGGAGTGCTACCTGGATCACCTTAAATCGGTAGAACAGAAGCTGCAGCGCCCTTATAGCATTACGGCGCAGGGCAATGCGGTGGAGGAGCGCGACATTAACCGCCGCCTGCTGCTCATCCTGAACCGGCTGAAAGGCTACAGCAGAAAGTAAAAGCCACAACGGCCGGCTTATTATCAATTCATCCTTCGATAAGTTTCAACAACTCTGTCGAAGGATTTTTTTATGGCCCTGCGACACATCCTGCTTTCCTGTTGTTCTGCTTTCATCTTGGAGCATACATGAGGCAAGCTTGCAGTTTGGGTAAGTATAGCAGAAGCAAGTATAAAATATGTCACACGCCAGTTAAACCTGTGCCGAAGCATTTCGGGAAATTTGAAGCAGGTAAAAACTTGTGCCCTGAACCATAGCGCTTACAGGTGATGTTTATCATTTTTAAGCTGCCGCCGCTTCGCTACCTTTGCCATACTTAAACAGTGTTTAGCTACAAGCAGGACATTAGCATAAAGCAGCAGGAATTTGATATGAAAAAAGACATAGAAAACGAGGCAGACATAAAGCTGCTGGTAGATACTTTTTATGACAGCGTGAACCAGGACGAGCTTTTATCGCCTGTGTTCAACGGTTTTGCGCAGGTAAACTGGGCGCACCACCTGCCTGTGATGTATAATTTCTGGAGTTCGGTGCTGTTTGGCACGATGGCGTACAAAGGCCAGCCATTCCCCAAGCACCTGCGCCTGCCCATAACCCAGCAGCATTTCAGCCGCTGGGTAAGCCTGTTTACGCAAACAGTTAACAGCTTATTTGAAGGCGCCAAAGCCGAAGAAACCAAACAGAAAGCCACCAGCATTGCCCGTATATTCCAGATGAAGCTGGGCCTGTTCAGCACTATACCTGCGCAATAGCAGCAGGCTTTTATACCTGTCGCTTATACTTAAACACGCAGCAACTGCTGCTGCTTTACGCCGGATACACAAACATTTGCCGCGGCAAAAGTTTTTTTTGGCAGATTGGCTTTATTTTTGTTCCTTTCCTTATAATTAATTCAATAAAGTATTTTGCTAATCGGATCCCGGCCTGAGGCGCTTTTTGCTGGGTGGCTTGATATTTGTGCCGCTATACCTGCAGCAGGCCTGGTGCATACGTTGCCAATATTTTTTTAGTACTGAAGGCTGAACTACATCCTGGTTCGTATGTGATTTAGCTTTAAACGCTGCAACGTAAGAATTGCCGGACAGCATACAGCACACTTCAGATTTTTTTTCGGAATGGCGGCGCTAACTGTTGCACAAGCGAAATGCATTTTCTACATTTGATTTACACTTCTTTAAAATATTTGTTTTAAAAGCTAAACGCAACAATATGATATAAAGCTTTACGTTACCCTTAATGTAGCTTTACGATGAATAAAACTACCCAGCTGAGCGACTCCGCTTTGGTTTCGCTTTACATCGCAGGTAATGAAAATGCGTTTGAACAGCTAGTAAACCGACACAAAAACAAAGTCTTTACAACCATTTTACTGATTGTAAAGGATACCTATACCGCTGAAGACCTGATGCAGGACGCTTTTATTAAAGCTGTCCATACAATGAAGGGCGGCCGGTATAACGAAGAAGGCAAGTTTTCTTCCTGGATCTGCCGCATCGCGCATAATCTGGCGATCGACTTTTTCCGTAAAGAGAAACGTAGCCCGATGATCACGCTGGAAGACGGCAGCAATGTGTTTAATACTTTATCTTTTTCAGAAGACTCGGCTGAGTCGCTGCAGATAAGAGAAGACACGCATGCCCGCCTGCGCGAGCTTATCCAGGCGTTGCCCCAGACGCAACGCGAGGTGCTGATGATGCGGCATTATGCCGACATGAGCTTTCAGGAGATAGCTGAGGCAACCGGGGTGAGCATCAACACTGCTTTAGGTCGTATGCGCTATGCGCTTATCAACCTTCGGAAGAAGATGCAATACAACGATATAACCTATGATAAAAACCTCTACTCAGAATGAGCTGATCCAGTATGTGTACGATGAGTTGGCAGACGATGCCCGCATGCAACTGGAAGCAGTATTGATGCAGGACAACGAGCTGGCCGAAACCTGCTCCGAACTGCTGGAGATGCAGTTTTTGCTTCAGAATGCGGTAAAATCGCCAGGTGAACGCGCTATCAGCAATATTTTAAATTACTCCAAAAGCTTAAGTTTGCAGTCTTAACCGGCTGCAAACTTTTTTTATGCGCACAAAAGAACGTTACCGCCTCCTGATAGATTATTTTACGCAGAACTTTCCGGAACCGGAAACAGAGTTAGCTTATACGAACCCGTATGAACTGATTCTGGCTGTGGTGCTCAGCGCGCAATGCACCGACAAGCGCGTGAACATGGTTACGCCTGCCCTTTTTGAGGCCTTCCCCACACCGGAGCATCTGGCCGCCGCCACTTCCGACGACGTGCTGCCATACATTAAAAGCATCTCTTACCCCAACAACAAAGCCAGGCACCTCGCCGGACTGGGCAGGATGCTGGTAGAGCAATTTGGCTCAGAAGTGCCCAGCACAGTAGAGGAACTCGTGAAACTGCCCGGTGTAGGCCGCAAAACGGCCAATGTAATTGTATCCGTTATCTGGAACCAGCCGGCCATGGCCGTAGATACGCACGTGTTCCGGGTAAGCAAGCGCCTGGGTTTGGTTTCTAAAAAAGCCAGAACACCGCTGGATGTAGAGAATGAATTGGTTGCCAACCTGCCCACAGAACTGATTGCCAAAGCGCACCACTGGCTCATACTACATGGCCGCTACATCTGCGTTGCCCGCCGCCCCAAGTGCGAAATCTGCCCACTCTCCCATTTCTGCGCTTTCTTCCAGAAGAACTTCCCCAACATTCCGGATGATCCGGAGAACAAACTGAGCAGCCTGTAGATAAGCCTTCAAGTATAGATTTATACCTAAAACCACATAGTGCACCAGTATCAGTAGCTGCAATAATTAATAAAACCATGTATGAAACAACGGCTATTCATTAGCCGTTGTTTCATACTCTTGTAGCCCGGAGTTGCTCCTAAATATCACCTCCCTGGCACAGGCTCTGAAGCCTGCTCCCCCTGACAATTATGGTTTTATGGCAAGCTAATGGGCAACTTAGTGCCGAAGAAAAATGCCTGCCGTCCTGTTAAAATATAAACCTCCGGCGGGCGTTAGAGAGGCAGAACGGGCAACACAGGCACTACAAAGTCCATGCGGCGGTACGTAAAAGTTTAATGCTCAAGGGGTAATAATTTAGCAGCAAAGCTTTTACTTATCGAAAAGTCAGGTTACCTTTGTGCCCCGAAAATCAGGAAATCAAAGCGCGTTTCCTGATGCTTTTAAAGGAGAATGTAACTTATTATTAAAATTATAAAAAACTAAACAAGTGACTAAAGCAGAAGTAATATCAGAGGTTGCTGACAAAACAGGAATCGATAAGGCGGATGTGCAGGCAACAGTAGAGGCTTTCTTCAAAGTGGTAAAAGACTCAATGGCCAACGGCAACAACATCTATGTGCGGGGTTTTGGCAGCTTTGTGAACAAGAAACGTGCGAAGAAAGTAGCCCGTAACATCTCCAAGAATACCTCTATCATTATTGATGAGCATTTTATTCCAAGCTTCAAGCCATCTAAAACCTTTATCCAGAAGATCAAAAACAGTAAAAAAATCAAAGAATTAGCGCATTCCTAATTCTTTTGTATCTTTGCGGTTCTAAATTTGTTAGTAGTTCATAAACAATTGCTTACGCAGAAAGAATGTCACGATCACAAATACTGATAGTTGTAGTAGCCATCGCTTTGATGGCCGCTATGTTCTTTTTGCCCAAAGTAATTGTAAATGAAAAGGACAAAGAAACCTTCGCCTCCAACCAGGAAGCTGCTCCGGCAGAGGGGCACACAGCCGACGATGGCCATGAACATGATGCAGCAGCTGTTGCTGCCGATGCGCATACGGAAGCCTCGCCCGAACAATTAATGGCCCTCACCACAGCACGCACCAAGTATAAGAAAACGACTGATGAGCGTACGCGTACAAAAGTGGCTGCGCAGCTCGCAGAAGCTTATTATGAGGCAGCCAAGTATGACAGCGCCGGCTATTACTACGAAATAGCCGCTGAAGCACGGCCTGGCGAAACAACTTACAAGAAGGCCGGAGACAGTTATTACGAGGCTTTTACGTATGCCCCCACACAGGAGCGTGCCAACGAGTTGGGCGCCAAAGCCCGCGACATGTATGAACAGGTGCTGAAGAATAACCCTGCTAACCTGGATGCCAAAACCAATGTAGCCATGACGTACATTGCTACCACCAACCCGATGCAGGGCATTACGCTGCTGCGCGAGGTGATTTCGGCAGACCCGAACAACGAGAAGGCGCTGTTTAACCTGGGCGTTCTTTCGATGCAGTCTAACCAGTACGACAAGGCGGCAGAGCGCTTCCGGAAGCTTGTTGCGCTGAATCCGGAGAATGTAGAAGCAACCTTCTATTTAGGCGTGTCGCTGGCCAAAACGGGGCAGCAGGAAGAAGCCAGAGCTTTGTTTAACAAGGTAAAGGGCATGAGCAAAGACCCGGCGCTGACAGCATCGGTAGAAGAGGCACTGGCCGCGCTGAACAAGTAGAAAAAGAAATTTATCAATTTATAAAAAACCAAGACTATGCCTTGCGGAAAGAAAAGAAAAAGACATAAGATCGCTACACACAAAAGAAAGAAGCGTTTAAGAAAGAACAGACATAAGAAGAAGTAATTTCTTCTGCGTGATTTGAGGCCCACTTTGCCCAGGCGATAGTGGGCTTCGGCCTATACATCCAACTAATCTTTGAGAGAAATTGAGTAACGAACTAATTATCAATTCTACTCAGGATGGCGAACGCATTGCGCTTTTACAGGACAAAAGACTCGTAGAATATCACTTCGAACGGAAGGACACGAACTATACCGTAGGTGATATTTTTCTGGGCACTGTAAAAAAAGTAATGCCCGGACTAAATGCTGCTTTTATCGATATTGGCTACCAGAAAGATGCTTTTCTGCATTACCATGACCTGGGAGCCAATTTCAGAACACTGAACAAGTATGTAAAAGCAGTACAGACACAGAAGAACGCAACACCCAAACTCAACCAGTTAAAGTTTGAGCCTGAAATAGACAAACTGGGTAAGATAGCCGATGTCCTGAAAAAGGGGCAACAGCTGCTGGTCCAGATTGTAAAAGAGCCAATTTCCACGAAAGGCCCGCGCCTTTCCTGCGAAATCTCCCTGGCAGGGCGATACCTGGTGCTCGTACCGTTTTCGAATACGGTAAGCGTATCCAAAAAAATCGTCAGCAAAGAGGAGCGCACCCGGCTCAAGCGCCTGATCACAAGTATAAAACCGGAAAATTTCGGTGTGATCATCCGGACAGTGGCCGAAGGGCGTGAAGTGGCAGAGCTCGACAGAGACATGCGCAACATGCTCGACAACTGGGAAGAAGGGTTTAAAACATTGCGGCTAGCCAAGCCCTGTGACAAAATCATAGGTGAGCTAAATCGTTCTTCTTCCATTTTGAGGGATTTATTGAACGAAAGTTTTGACAACATAGTGGTGGATGACACCGCCCTCTATGACGAGATCAAAACGTACATCGGCAGTATTGCTCCGGATAAGTTAAACATTCTGAAGCATTACACCGGCAAGACCAAAACCTACGAACACTTTAACATCGAAAAGCAGCTGAAGGCAGCTTTCGGCAAAACGGTAACCATTCCGGGCGGCGGCTACCTGGTGATAGAACACACCGAAGCGCTGCATGTGGTAGATGTTAACAGTGGGAATAAATCTAATACCGAAACCGATCAGGAGGCCACAGCGCTGAATGTGAACATGACGGCAGCCAAAGAAGTGGCCCGCCAGCTTCGCCTCCGGGATATAGGTGGTATCATTGTGATTGACTTCATCGATATGAAGTCGCCGGAAAACCGGCAGAAAGTTTTTGAGGTGATGAAAGAGGAAATGCGGAAAGATCGATCCAGGTCTACCATACTTCCCATCTCCAAGTTCGGCCTGATGCAGATAACGCGTCAGCGCGTGAGGCCGGAGCAAAATATTATTACCGGCGAAGTTTGCCCGACCTGTAACGGCACCGGTAAAATTACGGCCAGTATACTGGTAACAGATGAAATTGAGGCAGCGGTAGACGACCTGCTGACAAGCCACAACCACAAAGGTTTAACGATATACCTGCATCCTTTTGTGCACGCCTACTATACCAAGGGCCTGTATTCGAAGCAGGTAAAATGGTTCTTTAAATACTTTAAGTGGATAAAGCTGATAAAAGATACTTCGCTCGGAATTACTGATTTTAAAGTGATGGATGAAAGAAGCGAGGAAATTGAATTGCGTGCGGCACTGGCAGATGTAAGTGTGGTGCCCGACACAGACGAAGATTAACAACGATACAGATTACACATACAAAAGCCGCCCCGATTAGCTAATCGGGGCGGCTTTTGTATGTGTAACGAGGCTTATCAGAACTTAACGCCGAAGTCGATGGATACGCTATTATTTTTCAGCGCTATATTTTTATCGCCAAGTAGCTTTTCATAATAGTCATCAATATCGGTAAGGCCGCGGTGATAGGTAAGTCCCGCAAAAATTTTGGTGCTCTGCCCCACCTGGTACTCCACGCCGCCACCCAGCAATGCATCCGCTTCAAAAATGTTAAAGCGCTTCAGCACCTTCTCGCTGTCAATTACTTTATGATTGTTTACCTTGGCGGCTACTTTCGTATTCAGCGAGCCGCCTACCTGGAAGTATGCGATGGTGCCAGGGGCCACTTCGTTGGTAAAAAGCTTTAATGTAACAGGCAACTCAACGTACTGGAGCGCGATGTCATCTTTACCAGCTGTGGTGATGGTGGCGCCGGAGCCGTCGTCGTGGCTATAAGTATAGGAAACTTCGCTGCCCTTGCCGCGGAACAGCAAACCTGTGCTGAATGCATAATTCTGGGCGAAGAAATAGTCGGCCACGACCCCCACACCCAGGTGCAGACCGCTGTTCTCTTTTTCCAGGTTATACTTGTCTTCGGCTACAAAGCGGTTGCCTGTTATGGTGGGCGATACCATCAACCCGATCTCAATCTGCGCCATGGAGGTAAAGCCGGCACATAAAAAAAGCACTAAAAGTGTAAGTTTCTTCATCTGTATAATTAAATTAAAATAAAGCTGTTACTCTATTACGTAACAACCCCCTATTTTTGTACAAAATACCTGACAAATGTATTACAGATTATCCATACTAGCTATACTATTCTGCTGCCTCGGCTGCCAGAAAAAAGGATGTAGTTTACCCAACGAAATAGCCAAAATACCTGTAGATGTGGAGATTGAGCGATTGGAAAAGCCTTTCTTTGCCGCCACTTCTAAAGCAGATATTGCTGATTTTCTGGAGGCGCATCCTGTATTTGCTGAAAAATATTTGCAGCAAAACCAATATCCTTCTGACTCCCTGCTGCTAAACCCGCTCTATGAACTAACCACCAATCCGGCCCTGGATACGCTGAAAACACAGGCAGTGCAGACTTTTGCCGACATGAGCCGCGAAGAGCAGGAACTGGAAACGGCTTTTAAAGTTATCAAGTATAACTATCCTAACTCTTATGTGCCACAGGTGAAAACCTTTGTTACGGGCCTTGGCAGCATGGGCAGCGACCTGTTTGTGTCGGATAGCCTGCTAGTGTTTGGACTGGATTATTTTATCGGGCCAAAGGCCAGGTACAGGCCACAGGTATACGATTACATCCTGAGACGCTATGAACGCGAAGACATGGTGCCGGCCGCTTTGCTGTTGCTCTCGAACCGGTTTAACAAGACCGGCGACCAGGACCGTAACCTGCTCAGCGAAATGATCAGCGCCGGCAAGGCTTATTATTTTGTGCAGTCCGTGATGCCCTGCGTTCCCGATTCTTTGATCATCGGGTATTCCGGGCAACAGATAGCGGATATAAACTATAACGAAGGCCGCATCTGGGCACATTTTATTGAAAAAAGCCTGCTGTACGAGAAAAGCCCTTTTCTGATGAACAAGTACATTGGCGAGCGGCCCAACACCCCCGAAATCGATCCCAAAGCGCCCGGCCGCATTGGTGCCTGGGTAGGCTGGCAGATAGTGCGCAAATACATGGAGCGCAATCCCGAGGTTACATTGCCCCAACTCATGGCCGAAACAGATTACCAGAAAATTTTCAGCGAATCGAAGTATAAACCCGAGCGGAGGCGGTAGGTTGTTAATGGTTCATCGTTAATCGTTGCTTGACAAATTGCTGATAGTTAACTGGCTGCATTGCCTGTGGTTAGCTCATTAAAACTTTACTGGATTTGTCATTTTGAGAACGAACACATATCTGAACAACAATTTAACAATGTAGCCATTTAACCATCGAGAATGCATATTGCCGTCCTGAACCAGCACCACCACAACCCCGATTGCCCTGCTACCTGCCGCCACTATACTTTTATGGAGCAGCTGGCGCAGCGGCACCGCATAAGCCTGGTGGCCAGCGATGGCTGGCGGCACACCCGCCTCACAAACAAGTATAGCTGGGCGCCGGCAGGTGTAGAACTGCACGAGTGCCAGGTACCGTATGCCAACAAAATGGGCATGATGCTGCGGCTGAAATCGTTCACGGGGTTTGCCGCTTCGGCTTTCAGGAGAACGATGCAGTTGCAAAAGCCGGATGTGCTGTGGGCTGTCTCTACGCCGTTGAGCACGCCGTGGATAGCAGCACAGGTGGCGCGGCTGCGCGGTGTGCCGTGGATATTTGAGGTGCAGGATTTGTGGCCGAGCTTTCCGATAGAGATGGGTGCGGTAAAGAGCAACTTCTTGCAGAACCGCCTTTATAGTATAGAAAAGCGCTTGTATCACAGCGCCAGCCACATCATCACGCTCTCTCCGGATATGACAGATTATGTGGCAGGCCTGGGCATCAGTCTGGATAAGATAACGACCAGCTACAACGGTACCGACCTGGAACTGGCGGCAGCCGTACAACCTGCGCAAGTGATGGCGCTGCGCCAGAAGTATAAATTATCAGACAAACAAATGGTACTTTACGCCGGCACCTATGGTCGCGCCAACGGTATGCAGGCGTTGATGCAGGCGGTTGCAAGTATGGCATCTGACGAAAGCATACAGTTTATTTTTATTGGCAGCGGGTATTATGAGCCGCAACTGCAGGAGCTGGCGCAGCGCATGCCTAATTTACTATTGTTGCCGCCACAGCCACGCCATGAGGTATTTAAATGGTTCCAGCTGGCAGATTTATCACTGGTCACCTTTAACGATTTACCAGTGCTGGCAACCAACTCTCCTGCTAAATTTTATGATAGCCTCGCCTGCGGCACACCCGTTGTTGTCACGAATCCGGGCTGGACAAAAGACTTTGTAGACAAGTATAAATGCGGTTGGTATACACCTGCCGGACAGCCAGCCGCTATGGCACAGATTATAAAGGATATACTGGCACAGCCGCAGGCACTGCAACAAGCAGGTGAGCGGGGGATGGCAATTGCCAAAGAGTTATTCGACCGGCAAAACTTGGCAGCACAAGTGGAAGAAGTACTATTAAGTGTAACTGGCAAGCAGATCTAAACTATACTTCGGTACTCCTCTCTGTATATTTCTGGCACAAGCTTTGGTAATGTATTTCTGAAGCATAAAATCAGGCCTTATACTTTGCTCCACGATAAATAATCCAAAGGTTTTAAAAGACGAGATTCATGAAAAAAGTTGTAATAGCCTTGTCCTTCGGGATATTGATGGCAGGCAGTTCGTTTGCGCAAAGCGCGCCGCAGCAGGAAGCAAAATTCCGTACAGAACATCGGAATAGAAAAGATAAGGGTGATAGGAAAAGTCCTGAGGAAAGAGCAGCGCAAAGAACTGAAAAACTCAGCAAACAACTCGGACTGAGCAAATCGCAGGAGAAGAAATTGCTGGCCCTTAACCTGGAAAACATCCGGGAGATGCAGGCCATGCGTGCCAACCACAATAAAGGCGACAAACGCAGCACGGAGCAGCGTGAGCACCTGAAAGCATCCCGGGAAAAGCGGGATGCCGCCCTCAAAGACATCCTGACGAAAAAGCAATATGCACAGTATCAGCAGCAACGCGAAGAGATGAAGGCGCAGCATAAAGGCCGTCAGTACCACAAAGGCAACAGGGAGCGCAGCCAGAAGTATAACGGCTAAGCCGACATTGCGATAGTATAAACAAAAGAGGCAGGCCGCTATGACCTGCCTCTTTTGTTTATACCTGCTGCCCTTGTTGTTACGCTCTATCTTCCCCGTATTAAAGCGAAGTATACCCGTTGCAACACAGGTGTCAGGAATCATACCTTTTGCGGCATTTATACTTGCTGCTCCCGCCTGTAGCTTAAATTCGATAAGGACGCCTGCTTGCGCCCGGAGCCTGTATACTTAAAAATTCATCACCCGAAAGCCAGCCTGATGCATTATGATGTGGTAATAACAGGATAATGGTGGTATAGTATAGATTTATTTACATCGCATAAAGCTATTATATACATATTTTTTACTATTATTACATACAACCAAAGCGTTAAGCACATGGAAGCGCGCATTAACATCTGCCTTTTACCATACTCGCGTCCATCAAAGTTATTGGTTGTACCGCTTCCGCTTAAACTACTTTCCCGGATTCCTGCAGCAGAATAGCAATAACAGAGATACTGCTTTCACTCCCCGTGTTTATTTAACAATGCAAGTGCCGCATAAACAAACGCCATACAGATGAAACAAACGCTACGCTTTATCATGTTTTTGGGCCTGGTGCTAAACGCAGGCCTGTCTTTTTCACAAAGCAGCAAAGGCGAGATAAAAGGCAGGCTGCTGGATGCCACAACAAAAGAGGCGTTGCCCTACGCGACAGTAGCCGTTTATACTGCTTCGGACACGACGATGGTTACCTTCAGGATGAGCGACGAGAAAGGAAACTTCCGCGTTCCGAGCCTCCCCTTAAACCAGCAGCTCCGCGTGCTTGCAACCATGATGGGCTTTGCCGTATACAGAAAGGAATTTACCCTGACACCGGCACAGCCTGAAACAGATTTCGGAGATATAAGTATGGCGCAATCTGCCAGCCTGCTCAGTGAGGTGCTGATTACAGCTGAGATGCCGCCCGTACTGGTAAAAAACGATACGCTCGAGTTTAATGCCTCCTCCTTTAAAACGCTGCCTACTTCTCTGGTAGAAGATCTGTTAAAGAAACTTCCCGGGGTATCGGTGAGCACGGCGGGCGATATTACGGTAAACGGGAAACCGGTAAATAAAATACTGGTAGATGGCAAAGAGTTTTTCGGGAGCGATCCGAAAGTAGCCAGCCGCAACCTGCCCGCCGATGTGATAGAAAAAGTACAGGTGATGAACGACCCGGAGGCGCTTCTCCGCGATCCGGACATGCCCGAAATCGATATCCCGCAGGTAATCAACCTGAAGTTTAAGAAAGGCATCAAAAAAGGAATGTTCGGCAAGTTGTATGCAGGCGCCGGAACACATGAGAGGTACGAAGGCGGCGGCATCCTGAATATGTTCCGGGACACCACGCAGCTAAGTGTGCTGGGCTATTCGAACAACCTGAACCGCCCCGGCTTTGGCTTCGAGGACATTTCCAGGATTGGCGGGTTTAGCCGGAGCGGGTTCAATTCGATGATGATCAGGAGCGATGGCGGCTTTGCTTTAAATGGTATTTCGTTTGGCGCAACCGGCGAGGGCATCCAGCAGTCATCGGGTGGCGGCGCCAATTTCAACACGGTGTTTAAGAATGGCATTAAGCTAAATCTGCAGTATTTTTATGGCGGCATCAATGCCGACCTGAACCAGATAGTAAACTCGGAGCAGTTCCTGGAGCAGGACACCATCAACACACGCCGGACGCGGGATGAGTATAGCCGGAACCAAAGCCACCGGGTAGGCGGCAAACTGGAGTGGGAGCTGGACTCTTTAACAGATTTGAGTATTGCGCCAAGTATAACCTTTACCCGCCAGGCGTCTGACCAGTTATCTTTGACCAACACCCTATTGAACTTTGCCGAACGCCTGAACGAAAGCACCAATCAGCAAAGTATAAATGACGATGCGACCAGTTTCTCAAATACTTTGTCTTTGAATCGCAGGTTCAGGAAGAAGGGCCGGAGCTTTACGTTTTATGGTTATTACGACTATAATACCGGCCTGCAGAACCAATACAACGATGCTGTTAATTACTTTTACGAGCCCGACAGCTATACCACCTACCTGGATCAGTTAAGAAATGTTGACAGAACCGGCCTCTCTTTAAACAACTCTGCTTCTTACACAGAACCTATCCACAAAAATTTAGGCGCTGTTGTAAGGCTTAATGCCGAATATTTTAAAGACGAAAACACGCTCCGCACTTTTAACGCAGCAGAGCAAACCGGCGACTATACTGATGAAGTACCCGGCTTATCGAACGGCGTGAACAGGCGCGGCTGGCGAAACTATCTGACAACAGGCTTCAGGTGGAAAATAAAAGATGCTTCTGTGCAGCCCGGCATCCGGTTTACTTCTTTAAGCATCAAAAACAGCTTCCTGAAGAACCCGGATATCAAACAGAATTACTTTTACATTTACCCGTCCCTGAACATCAACTGGAAAGATTTATACTTCAGCTACAATGTAAATGTAGAAGAGCCCAACGCTGTTGATCTGCAGCCGGTGCAGGACAATTCCAATCCCCTGTTTGTCCAGTATGGCAACCCGGAACTGCTGCCTACTATTTCAAACTCCTTTAACCTGAGTTTCAGGAAGTATGATACAAAAAGGTCCATTAACTACAGCGCCTATGCCTATGGCTCCATTAGCAACGATGCTGTAACGCGGGAGCGGACGATAGATGAAAACGGCGTGCAGACCTCCCGGCCGGTAAACACAGACGGCAACTGGAGCTTAAACGGCAACGGCCGCTTTATGAAGGATTACAAGTATGATAACAACCGGCAGTTCTCGGTGGGCGCTGCCATGCGTGTTTCGTACAGGCGGACACTCATCCTGCTGAATGGGCTTGAAAGCTACAGCAGGACGTGGGCCTTATACCCGTCGCTGGAAGCAAGGGTAAACCTGAACGACAAGCTGGAACTGAACCAGACCTTTTCTCTGAGCCACCAGCGCAGCACTTATGAGAACGATGTTTTTGATAACCTGCAGTTCAATACCCGCGAATCAGAATCAGGCATTGTGATCCGGATGCCGAAGAAACTTGTTTGGGAAGCTACTTTCGATTACTGGTACAACTCCAATACAGCTCCGGGCCTGCAGAAAAGCTATGGCCGCCTGAACGGCGCCGTTACCTTCCTGTTCATGAAAAACGACCGTGCCCAGTTGAAGCTCTCTGTCTTTGATTTGCTGGATCAGAATATCAGTTCCTACCGCAGCATCCGCGAAAACCTGATAGAAGATTACCAGACTATGGCCTTGAGCCGCTACGCGATGCTCACTTTTACCTACAACATCCGCAACTTCGGCGGCAAAGTAGGCGGTACTAATCCTATTTTCAGGTTTTAAATTTGGTGGCAGGTATAAAGTATGGGCGTTATTCCCTGCAGTATAATTTTATTTTGTCCAGTTTTCGATTTTTATATTTTGTAAATGTTCAAAGTGCTTCTCATTATTTGTGACCAAAGTCATTTCATTTACAATAGCCGTTGCTCCAATCAATAAATCAAAGTCATCCACAACATTGCCTTCTTTTCTAAGCCTTGCTTTCTCTTTGGCATAAATATCTAAAGCACTATAAATCGGGAGCTGTTTAAATTTGTCAGCCAGTTCATTAATAATAAGCCTGTTTTTTTCTGGATAAACACTCTTTTCAGCGCCAAATTTCAGTTCTGCAATGGTGATCTCCGAAATGAAGAGATTATCAAACCCTATTTTCTCAATTTTTTCAACAAGCCCAAATCTGCCTTTCAAGAAATAAATACAGATGTTTGTATCCAGCAGGTAATTCATTATAAATCCTCAATTTGCCTGTCTGTATGCCTGCTTGCTCGTATTTTTTCAATCATTTCTTCCGCACTTTGGTCAGATTGCCAAGCACCAAATAATTCTTTCCACGAATCATCCTTAAGTTCTCTCTTTTGCTCTCTCAGAGAATCCGAAATCTTGCTGATTAAATCAAGTTTTATATCGGCACTCAAGTTTTTAATCATGCCAAAAAAGTTATCTGCTATATCTATCCTGTTTGTTTTCATGAAAATCCTGATTTTAATCCATCAAATTAACGAGAATTATCAGGCTTTTGGTTTAGCTAACATTTGTCAATCCGAACTTTCATTGACGCAGGTTCTTGATAAAACCTAGGGTATCTACATATTCCCGCGTCTTTCCTTTTTCAATGGCATATACCATCGCTAAGTCTTCAGCGTCTTCCTCCGTCAGTATTCTGGTCTTAATCCCCAACTTATTAGCTAATTGTATAATTGTATAAGCAGTGTTAACAGAGTCAGATTCGCTCGATAAAATGGCTGTTTTGATTTCTTTTAGGTTAATTTATCTTGAATTATCAGTAATATAATTCTGTATTCAAATGCGCTCTGGCGTTACTCGTGCAGCCGATGGGCGAAGCAAAGCTGATCCTAAGTGCGGCACTTTATTAGGCGATGATTTACTTTGCTACAGCTTCATATTCTTTTACTGCAGCAGATGTCATTTCAATTAGCTCTTTTAGTTTGGTGCTTTGATTTTGCTTATAGTATATGTTTGGCTTACCATTATCAAAGGTTTCAAATTTCAAAGCATAGTCACTTACTTTCTTTTCTGATGAGACATTTGGCGTGATTAACTTGAGTTTGTGGAAAAATGAATGACTTACAACTTGTCTCACTTCTACTGGCTTACTTCCTTTTGTTCTAATTAACATAGTTGGAGCTTCTATTTGCTCTTTCTCTATCCTTTGTCTATTAAGAGCATAGAGCTTGGCTGGACTCGCTTTAGGAAGCTTTACAGTTTCATACCTGTTACACTTGTCGAACTTTTTCAAGAACGACTGTTTGTTTTTTACCCAGAACAAGTACTGGTTATTTTCGGAATCACAAGGGTTAATTGCAGGTAGTCTTCCTGAACTATAGTAAGTGTAGATTAGGAAAGTGTCCACACCCTCCGACTTCATGCTGTCAATGTAGCTGTTTACTTTCTCTTCTACCACTTGCGCCTTTGATGTAGCCGTAAGAATAAACATAAGAATACAAGCTACTCGCATCATTCCATTACACTTTCAAATTCTTCTTTTCTATAATTACAACGGCTAGGCTAAGGCACGCTTTGGTGTGTTTTAGTTTTTGTTGTGCTGCGATTTTCTTGTTCTTTCAATAACCCAAGAGCCAATGGCTATCAGATTTAATGTGCAAACTATTCGAGGGAAAATCTTCCCCAGCTTTCCTAAACACGCTAATATCATACATACTTTATACAAGATATGTAAAAAAAGCCTCCGCTTAGTATGAATACCGAAGAAATAAAAACAACTGCTGTCAGCAAAAGAAATCTCATGCTTTAGCAAGCATAAGTATAGGCGGCCTGATACCTAAATCCCAACAAAACATTAATTTGCCTGTTCTTCTGAATCCTGCTATCAACTCCAGGTATAAACCAACGCTGTATGCAAGCCACCGACCATACTTACTTTGCTCGCACCCTCCTCACCTGGTACGGGCAGCACAAACGCAGCCTGCCCTGGCGCGATACCATTAACCCCTACTTTATATGGCTGTCGGAGGTAATTTTGCAGCAGACGCGCGTGGCGCAGGGCCTCCCCTATTATCATAAGTTTGTGCAGGCTTACCCTACGGTGCAAGCACTGGCGGCTGCGCCTGAAGATGAAGTATTGCGGCTGTGGCAGGGACTGGGCTATTACTCCAGGGCCAGGAACATGCACCACACGGCAAAGTTGGTAGCAGACAAGTATAACGGCCACTTTCCGGACAAGTATAGCGAGCTGCTGAAGTTGAAGGGCGTGGGCAGCTATACCGCCGCCGCCATTGCTGCCTTTGCTTTCCGGGAGCAGGTGGCGGTGCTGGACGGCAACGTGTTCCGGGTGCTGGCGCGTGTGTTTGGCATAACGGATGATATTGCTGCCCCTGCATCCAGAAAAGTATTTCAGCAATTGGCGGATAAGCTGGTGCCTGCTGAGGCGCCTGACACCTACAACCAGGCCATTATGGAATTTGGCGCCATCCAGTGCACGCCCCTGATGCCCGACTGCCTGTTTTGTCCGCTGCAACAAAGCTGCTTTGCCTTTAACCATGGCATGGTGCAGGAGCTGCCCGTAAAATCAAAGGCGAAAGCAGCGCGGCCACGTTACTTCCATTACATTGTGTTTGTATTTGAGGGAAGCTACTACCTGCGCAAGCGGCTGGAGGGCGACATCTGGCAGGGCTTGTATGATTTTTACCTGTACGAGAGCGACGACAAAAACCTGCGGCCGGAAGCGCTGCTGCAGGAACTGGAAGCGGCAGGCATACCGGTGCAGGAGGCCCAACTGCAATTGCCGCATAAAGACTATAAACATACCCTCACTCACCAGAAAATCACGGCTCGATTTTATCAAATAAAGCTGAATACACGTTTAAGGGAGCAGGTATTGCAGGAAACCCGGCTGGCCCTGTATACCCCTGAAAAAATAGAGGAATTACCGAAGTCGGTTCTTATCAGCAGCTATTTGAAAGATGCAAAAGTTTTAGTAAATTTATAAACTGAACTATTCTGAAAGTCAAAGCATTCAGATATTCAGTATGCCATATTGCCTCCGGCTAGGTTGCCGGAGTAGCCCAAATAATTAAATACTAAAGACAAGAAAGCATGGCAAGTGTAAACAAAGTAATTCTGGTTGGGAACTTAGGTAAGGACCCCGAAGTACGTCACCTGGAAGGCGGCGTGGCGGTAGCAAGATTCTCCCTGGCTACTTCCGAAACTTTTAAAGACAAAAACGGTCAGAAGCAGGAGCGTACCGAGTGGCACAACATTGTGTTATGGCGCGGCTTGGCCGAAGTAGCGGAGAAATACCTGCGCAAAGGCCAGTCGGTGTACATCGAAGGCAAAATACGCTCTAACAACTACCAGGACAAAGAAGGCGTGCAACGCTACAGCACCGAGATTGTAGCCGACAACATGACCATGCTGGGCGGCCGCAGTGACAATGGTAATGGCAACAGCGGCAATTATCAGGAACAACCGGCAACGGCACAGGCTTCAGGCAACTTTGGTGGCGGATCTGCTTCGTCCCAGGGCAATGCTTCGGCTTTCCAGAACGACGAGCCGGACGACCTGCCGTTCTAACCTATGTTTAACTAAATCCATTAATTTTGGAAAGTACAGATTCCGGCGACCCCCTGAGTTATAGTTTACTGCAATTACTCCAGAACGATTATACCTTACAAAGTATAGAATATCTGGCCGCTATACTTACGGGGTTCCTGCTTTTGCTGCTCTCTGCCCTCACTTCGGGGGCAGAGGCAGCTTTTTTCTCTCTCAGCGAGCAGGAGATAGCCCGGTGCCGCACAAGCACCCGCAAATCCGAGATGCTGGTATACAGCCTCCTGCAAAATCCACGTAAACTGCTTACCAACATCCTGGTGCTCAACAACGGCATCAACGTCAGCCTCATCATGCTGTTTGCGTATGTGGCCTGGCTGGTGTTCGGCACCAGGTCGTTGCCAGCCGCTATCATTGTTGGCGGCGCATTGTTGCTCACTTTTCTGATTGTATTCTGCGGCGAGGTGTTGCCCAAAGTATATGCCCAGAAAAAACGGCTCGATATAGCCCGGCGCACCGCCCCTTTCCTGCGGGCCCTGCAAACAATTACGAGCCCGCTCTCGCGGGTACTGATGGCAATCAGCGGCTACATCGAGAAGCATTACATGATCCGGGGCTACAACCATACCATCGAAGATCTGCACCACAGCCTGGACGTGGCCCTCACCAACGAGGAGTCATCGCCGGAGGAGCGGCGAATTTTGCGGGGTGTGGTTAACTTCGGCTCTATTACCGTAAGGCAGATCATGCGTCCCCGCGTGGACATGGAAGCTTTCAGCACGACGGCTACATTGCCGCAACTGCTGCCCCGCATTGTGCAGTGGGGTTATTCGCGCATTCCGGTATACACCGAAAGCACCGACAAAATTGAAGGTATACTTTACATCAAGGATTTATTGCCCCACCTGCACGAGGGCGAAAACTTTAACTGGCAGCAACTGATACGGCCGCCATTCTTTGTGCCCGAAACGCAGCGCATCTCCGATCTTTTCCAGAACTTTAAGGAAAAACATGTGCACATGGCCATTGTGGTGAATGAGTATGGCGCCACCTCCGGCCTGCTTACACTCGAGGATATTGTAGAAGAGATTGTAGGGGAGATTAACGATGAGTTTGATGACGACGATGACATTATCTACTCTCAACTCGATGAAAATACTTTTATATTTGACGGAAAGACTTCGCTGCACGACTTTTGTAAGATAACAGAAGCGCCTTTTGATGCCTTTAACGAAGTTAAAGGCGACAACGAAACAGTAGCCGGACTGATGCTGGCACTGTTCTCCCGCATTCCGCGGGCAGGCGAGCGCACTTCTTATGGCCGTTTCCATTTTACGGTCGAGTCGGCGGACTCAAAGCGCGTCAAACGGGTTAAGATAAATGTTGCTACTAAAAAAGAACAATATAACAAAGCTGGCTAAGCTGCAGGTATGGCTGTGGTTGGGTTTAGCGGCTGCTGTGGCCGCCTGCAGTGCCGAGTATACGCCCAAGCCCAAAGGCTACAACCGCATCGATTTGCCGCCTGCCGCCTACCAGCCGCTACCGGATCAGCATCCCTATACTTTCGAGTACTCTAAATATGCCAAAATCCGTCCGGATTCTTCGGGCATTGCGCAGCCGCACTGGATAAACATTATTTACCCCTCGCTGGGCGCAAATGTGCAGCTCACTTACAAAAGCATCGGCCATAGCGACAAAATGCTGAATGACCTGATTGAAGACTCCCGCAAGCTCACGTCCAAGCACCAGATAAAAGCCTATTCTATCGAAGAGTCAGAGATTAAGACGCCTGCCGGTGATATAGCTTCGGTATTTGAGCTGACCGGAGAAGTTCCCAGCCAGTTCCAGTTTTATGTAACCGACTCTACAGAGCACTTCCTGCGTGGCGCCTTATACTTTAAAACCGCCACTGCCAACGACTCGCTGGCCCCTGTGATCGAGTATGTAAAAAAGGACATCGTGCACCTGCTCAACACGCTGGAGTGGAAGGACAAGCAGTAGCTCCAAAGACCTCGCAGTGTGCGCAGTTCTGCGAGCGTCTGAATAGGATAGCTGTTATTGAGGCGCTGCAGCTTAAGCCTTTTAAGAAAGAGTAGCATCAAGCATAGGCATGAACAGTAAATACTTAAACTCAAGATATATAGTTCCTGCTGTTACAGCTTTGATATTGGTGTACATCTTGGTTCCAAAGTATGATTTCACCTATTACAAGCTTCCTCCTGAAGATACCTATGTCACCAAGGTAGAGTACAGCAGCATTTTTAAAGGAAACTATACTTATTTTACTGTAGGTAAGTACAATAAATGGGCAATTCCTAAAAGCTTTGTACATCCTGTTTATTCCGGGTGGACTGGTGCTTATGATGTCTTTCTTTCATCTACTAGCGGAAACATAAAAATATATGGGTTCAATGGTTATTTTGAGACCGCTAACCTAAGTAGCCACTTTAGTTTTGAAAAAGTTAGCACCGATCGGCAAGGATCGAAAGAATGGGCAAGTATGAAGGTCCGCCCCAGAAGTACATTTATGTATCTAGTGGCGATTAATGGAATAAGAGGTGGGTCTTATAGCCAATACTTCTTTTCAACAACCCACCGATACCAAATATAAAGCCCCGGCAGCATTTACTCCTGTCGGGGCTTTTGCTTATTTTTGCAATCTATACTTGCCATACTTTCACCCAGAGTAAACCAGAGGTCTTGAGCAACTTTTTCCATACAAAGCTGGAGTACCTGAAAGGCGTGGGGCCGATGCGCGCGGAGCTGTTACAGAAAGAGCTCAACATGTTCACCTACGGCGACCTCATCCAGCATTATCCGTTCCGCTACCTCGACCGCACACAGTTCTACAAAGTAGCCGAGTTGGACGAGAGCATGCCCTACGTGCAGGTGCGTGGCCGCATCAGGGGAAAAGAAGTGCTGGGCGAAGGACGCAAGCAACGCCTGGCAGCCACGCTGGTAGACGAGGACGGAGACCAACTGGAACTAGTATGGTTTAAGGGCGTGAAGTGGATGCAGAAAACGCTGAAAAACCACACCGATTACATCGTGTTTGGCAAGCCCACCGAATTTAACGGCCGTTATAGTATGGCGCACCCCGAGCTGGAAGAACTGGCGGAGGAGAAACAAACCACCGCTTTTCTGCAGCCCGTTTACCATACTACCGAAAAGCTAAAAGCGCACCGCATCGACAGCAAAGTCATCAGCAAGATGATGGAACATTTGCTGAAGGTGGCGCTGCCACAGGTGCAGGAAACCCTATCGGAAGAGCTGATTGACCACTACCGGCTGATGGACAAGCGCAATGCGCTGCGCAACATTCACTTCCCGGAGTCGGCGGAGAAGTATAAAGCGGCCACCTTCCGGCTCAAGTTTGAAGAGCTGTTTTACATACAGCTGCGCCTGTTCCGGCAGAAACTCGTGCGCAAAGCCGACCTGAAAGGGCAGGTGTTCAACCACGTGCCTACCCTCAACGAGTTCTACAAGAATCACCTCACCTTCGACCTTACCAACGCGCAGAAGCGCGTGGTAAAGGAAATATACGCTGACCTGACCTCGGGCAAGCAAATGAACCGGTTGCTGCAAGGCGATGTAGGTTCGGGCAAAACCATCGTCGCTTTTATCACCATGTTGATTGCGGCTGATAACGGCGCACAATCCGTGCTGATGGCCCCTACCGAAATTCTGGCTGACCAGCACTATGTGGGGCTGAAGAAATTTGCCGATAGCCTGGGCATCAACCTGGGCAAACTCACCGGCTCTACCAAAGCCAGCGAACGCAAAATACTGCACGAACAGCTGCGCTCCGGCGACATGAAAATGATTGTGGGCACGCACGCGCTGCTCGAAGATGTAGTTCAATTCCAGAACCTGGGACTCTGTATTGTGGACGAGCAGCACCGCTTCGGCGTGGAGCAACGCTCCAAGCTATGGCGCAAAAACCCGCGCATCATTCCGCATGTGCTCGTGATGACAGCGACGCCAATTCCGCGCACCCTGGCTATGACCCTGTATGGCGACCTGGATGTATCTGTGATAGACGAAATGCCAGCAGGACGTAAAGATATCATTACGGTGCATCGCTTCGATTCGCACCGCCTGCGCGTATTCCAGTTTATCCGGAATGAAGTGAAGTTGGGCCGCCAGGTATACATCGTGTATCCGCTGATTGAGGAATCGGAGCAGATGGAGAACTACAAAGACCTGATGGACGGCTACGAGAGCGTGAAACGGGCCTTTCCGGAGCTAAAGGTAAGTATGGTGCATGGCAAAATGAAGTCGCAGGACAAAGACTTTGAGATGCAGCGTTTCGTGAAGAATGAAACACAGATAATGGTAGCAACCACCGTAATTGAAGTTGGGGTGAACGTGCCCAATGCTTCGGTGATGGTGATAGAAAGTGCGGAACGCTTTGGACTGTCGCAACTGCACCAGTTGCGCGGGCGAGTGGGGCGTGGTGCGGAACAGAGCTACTGCATTCTGATGACAGGTTACAAACTGAGCAAAGACAGCAAAACACGCCTGGAGACGATGGTGCGCACCAACAACGGCTTCGAGATTGCCGACATCGACCTGAAACTACGCGGCCCCGGCGATTTGATGGGCACCCAGCAAAGCGGCGTACTGGATTTGCTCATTTCCGATCTGGCCAAAGATGCCCCTATCCTACAGGAAGCGCGGGCAGCGGCGCAGCGTGTTCTGGAAGCAGATCCGCAACTGGACCAGCCACCAAATGCCAATATCCTAAGGCATATTAAATCCCTGAGTGCGAATGCGGTAAACTGGAGCCGGATTAGCTAAGATCCTTGCTTTGCCAGCATAAGTTTACAGCAGACTTTATGGCAAAAGCACCTGCTAAATAAAAAGGCATGATTTCACGCGAAACCATGCCTTCCATACTATACACCTGGTGTTATACTTTCCTCACACAAGTCTATACCTGCAAATCAGAATACGTGTAGCTTGTCGTTTGCTGCCGTTCATGCCGCAATTTCCTGGTAAAAGAGGCGAGCTGCAGCATCATGTGCGAGAAACCTACATACGACACAATATCCACATACATTCTGAACTCCTGCAGGGAGCCGTCGATTACGCCCAGTTTATCTACTTTATAGGTGTTGATGGCCGACCAAGGGATCCAGCGCACTACCTTCCGGTGGCGCAGCATGTAACGGTTAATCGCCACTTCCAGCTGATAACACTTTATAGGCTCATACAGCGCCCTCTCCAAATCCTGTTTGCGGAGCAACCGCTCACCCGACAACAGAATGTCACTACGATACCACTTTACAAACCAGGGCGCGTTAATGCGCCGGAGTATAAGCATATTCACAGCATCGGCATGTAAAATATACGCTTCAATAGCTGCTTCGAGTTCTGCTTTGTTGATATCCTGCAAATCGGCATCCATCAGCAACACGTGCTTGCTCCTGACGTGTTTTAAACCATACTTTACAGCGGCTGCTTTTCCCGCATTTTGCGGTAGTCGCACAACCTCCACATCCGGCCAGTGCTGTTGTATAAAATCAGATGTTCCGTCCATAGAGCCATCGTCGATGCACAGCACCTGCGCAATCTGGTTTATTGTTGTAAGTACCTCCAGGACTGGTGCAATGCGCTCCCGCTCGTTATAAAAAGGGATCAAACAGGTTATATCCATACATCTATTTCTCTTATCAGGTAATGTTTGCTATCCTCTTACGTTAAAAAACAACATCTCTCCGGCTTCACTTTTAATTCCAGCTTCAAAATTACTACATCAAAAACTTAAAAGAGGCCATCTCTTCAAGAAATAGCCTCTTTTAAAGTATAATCGTTAAAAAGTTAATAAGCATATTCGTTTGCATCAATCAATTTCGCAGCAATGCGCCGGCGTGCTTCTTTGGTATTATACAGATCTTTTTTAGTAAAGCGCTTCAGGCCCATGAATAACAGGCGTTGCTCGTCGCCTTCGGCCATAGAGGCAATAGCTTCTTTACCGGCAATAAAAGCGATGTCTGCGGCATCATTCACGGTTACGCGGGCAATGTCTATTTCATTGGCCACCGCCGCTTCGCCCTTTATACTCACCAGTTTTTCTACCCGCAATAATGTTGATTCCGCCACATAGGTTTTAATGGCCATGTCGGCGATATTCATCAGAACTTCCTGTTCTTTGGCCAGCGAGTTCATATACTTTTGTACCGCAGTGCCCGCTACCAGCAAAATGGCTTTTTTGAGGTTACGGATGGCTTTATTCTCCGCGGCAAACAGGCCTTCTTCTTCAGCCCCGAAATCCGGAATGGCCATGAGTTCCTGCTGCACCGCCTGCGCGGGGCCCATCAAATCCAGCTCACCGTTCATGCCTTTTTTCAATACCATTTCCACAATCAGCATGCGGTTGATTTCGTTGGTACCTTCAAAGATACGGTTGATACGGGAGTCGCGGTAAGCGCGATCCATCGGGTAATCGGCCGAAAAGCCATAGCCGCCGTAGATCTGCACGCCTTCGTCTACCACGTAATCAAGCGCTTCAGAACCTTCTACTTTTAAGATGGCACACTCTACAGCAAACTCGCGAGCGGCACCCAAAAGCGCCTCGTTTTCGCCTTTGCCGGAAGCCAGCAAGGCCTGTTCCATGCGGTTTACATCCATACCGGCGCGGTACAGCGCAGATTCTATACCGAAAATACGGATAGCCTGCTCCGCCAGCTTGTGCCGGATAGCCCCGAACTTGGAGATAGGCAGCTTAAACTGGATGCGCTCGTTGGCATACTTAATCGACAGGTCGGCCACGTGCTTGGCAGCGCCCAACGTAGCTGCGCCCAGTTTAATACGGCCAATGTTCAGGATATTGAACGCAATCAAATGACCCTTGCCGATTTCGCCCAGCACGTTTTCTTTCGGCACCTGGCAATCAGAGAAAAATACCTGGCGCGTAGACGAACCTTTGATACCCATTTTATGCTCCTCGTTGCCGAGGCTCAGGCCCGGATACCCTTTCTCCACAATAAAGCCCGTGAACTTATCGCCATCTACCTGCGCAAATACGATGAACACATCAGCAAAACCCGCGTTGGTAATCCACATTTTCTGACCGTTCAGGATGTAGTGCGTACCGGCATCGTTCAGCACCGCTTTGGTTTTCGCGGCCAGTGCATCAGAACCGGAACCCGGCTCCGTGAGGCAGTAAGACGACATCCACTCACCACTTACCAGCTTTGGCAGGTATTTCTGCTTCTGCGCTTCGTTGCCGAAGTATAGGATAGGCAGTGTACCAATACCGGTGTGTGCCGCGAAAGCCACCGGAAACGAGTGGCCGCCCCCTACCGATTCCGTTACCAGCAAGGCCGTGTTAAAGTCCATGTTCAGGCCGCCATACTCTTCAGGTATGGACACGGCGAACAGGCCGAGTTCGCCTGCTTTTTTCATCAGGCTTTCCATCAGGCCTTCCTCGTGGTTGTCGAGGCGGTCGAGCAAAGGCATTACCTCGTCCTGCACAAAATCTTTGCAGGTCTGGGCCATCATGCGTTGCTCCTCGTTAAATTCGGCAGGTATAAATACGTCCTGCGGATTGGTTTCCTTTATCAGGAACTCACCACCTTTGATGGTAGCTGTTTGGTTGGTTGCGTTTTCCATTATTTTCAAGATTTTAGATGCTAGATTTTAGACCTTAGACCTTTTATCGATTAGAGTATTTCTAAAGCTGTTAATCATTTTCTGAATGGGGGTCTAACTGATTTAACAGCGTTGCCAATGTGTCATTCGTGATAAAACCGAAAGATTCGGCCAGGTATAGTTGTGTTTCCAATTCGAAGGCGGAGCCTAAAGCTATACTTAAGAATTGGGAGAACTCTTTTGATGAATTGCGTCCTGCCCCCTCAGCAATATTAGAAGGAATAGAAACTGCAGAGCGATTGATTTGAGATGTTAGACCATATTTCTCGTTTGCAGGAAACTGCGCTGTCGTTTTGTAAACCAGCTTTGCAAGCTCCATTGAACGTTGCCATATTTTCAATTCCTTGAAATTATGCATGACAAAAGTCTAACATCTAATATCTAACGTCTAATATCTATTTCAACAACTCATAAACCCCCGCTACCCCTTGTCCGCCGCCGACGCAGGCGGTTACCAGGCCATAACTGCCACCGGTGCGGCGCAGGTCATGGAACATTTGAATGCTGAGTTTGGCGCCGGAACAGCCCAGCGGGTGGCCAAGCGCGATGGCGCCGCCGCTGATGTTCAGCTTGTCAGGATTGAAGTTGAGGTGGCGCATTACCGCGATAGACTGGGCAGCAAAGGCTTCGTTCATTTCAATCAGGTCGATGTCGTTGAGGGTCATACCAGCCATTTTGAGGGCTTTCGGCACAGCGGCAATCGGGCCCATACCCATAATGCGCGGGTCAACGCCACCGGTTCCGTAGCTAACAAGGCGCGCAATAGGCTCCAGGTTCAGCTCTTTTACCATGCGCTCGCTCATCACTATAACAAAGGCTGCACCATCGGAAGTTTGCGACGAGTTACCGGCCGTTACGGTGCCACCGGCAGCAAACACCGGCTTCAGGCGGGCCAACGCCTCCATCGAGGTATCGGCACGCGGACCTTCATCAGTATCGACTACGTACGTCTTCGTTTTCTTTTTGCTGTTTTCATCCAGGTAAGTTTCCTCTACGGTTATCGGCACAATCTGCTCTTTAAAGTAGCCGTTGCGGATAGCGTTGATGGCTTTCTGGTGCGATTTGAAAGCAAACTCGTCCTGGTCTTCACGTGAAACATTATAGTCTGCTGCCACTGCTTCGGCAGTCAGGCCCATGCTCAGGTACCAGTCCGGGTTCTCTTTAGCGATTTTATAGTTCGGCGCTGTTTTCCAGCCAGCCGTTGGTACCAGCGACATCGATTCGGTGCCACCCGCGATGATGCAGTCGGCCATACCGGCCGAGATGCGGTTGGCGGCAATGGCAATAGTTTCGAGACCGGAGCCGCAATAGCGGTTCACGGTCATGCCGCTCACCGACATGGGCAGCGCCAGCAACGAAATCATGCGGCCAATTTGCAGCCCCTGCTCCGCTTCGGGTACCGCGTTTCCGACAATCAGGTCATCTACCCGTACAGGGTCCAGCGCCGGCACGGTGCTCAGTAAATATTTGATAACATCCGCAGCCAAGTCATCCGGCCGGGTAAACCGGAATCCGCCACGGCCTGCTTTGCCCACAGCGCTACGAAATCCGGCTACGATATATGCATTGTTCATATCTTAATTGCTAAATTGTTACATGGTTGATTGCTGCTGCAAATCGCCCTATTTTATCCCCTCGTAGGGACAGGTCGCGACCTGTCCGCGCATAGGCCGGGCTATAAAACACCGCAGCAAGTATAGCAAAGGACTGCCATTTGAAAGTATAAGAGACTGCCAATCCCCGAATCCTGAGAATCCTAATTCAGACAAAACCCGGTGCACGATTCGGACAGGTCGCGACCTGTCCCTACGAGGGTGCTTACTCCGCTTAATTCCGCAGCGGCTTGCCGGTGGTCAGGATGCTTTGGATGCGCTCCAGCGTTTTGCGCTCGCCGGTCAGCGACAGGAAGGCCTCCCGCTCCAGGTCCAGCAAATACTGCTCGCTTACTTCGGTAGGCGAGGATAAATCGCCGCCGCACATCACCCAAGCCAGTTTGTGCGAAATTTTCTTGTCGTGCTCCGAAATATAGCGGCCCGAGTACATGGCGTTCGCACCCGTCAGGAACATGCCCAACGCGCCTTTGCCCTGCACTTTGATGTTGGTCTTTCGCACCGGCTGGGTATAGCCTTCTTCGGCCAGAAGGATGGCCTGCGCTTTGGCATCGGCAATCAGGCGGTTGCTGTTGATGGTGATGCCATCGCTTTTGCGCAGATAGCCCAAATCCTGTGCTTCTTTGGCCGAGGTAGATACTTTGGCCATACCGATGTTGAGGTACACATTTTTGAGTGTGTTATACTCGATGTCGCCTTCCTCGTAGCTTTCCGATGCACGCAACGTCATTTCTTTGGTTCCACCACCGCCGGGAATCAGGCCGACGCCAAACTCCACCAGGCCCATGTAGGTTTCGGCCGCCGCCTGCACATGGTCGCAATGCAGGTTTATTTCACAGCCACCACCTAGCGCCAGGCCGTGCGGTGCACCTACTACCGGAATGGCCGAGTAGCGCATGCGCATCATGGTGTCCTGGAACTGCTTAATCATGAAGTTGATTTCGTCGTACTCCTGCTCCAGCGCATACATGTAAACCAGCGCCAGGTTCGCGCCCGCCGAGAAGTTGGCCGCATCGTTGCCCAGCACCACGCCCCGGAAATCCTTTTCAGCCAGTTCGATGCCTTTGTTGAGGCCGGCAACCAGGTCGCCGCCCATGGTGTTCATTTTGGTATGGAACTCAATGTTCAGGATGCCGTCGCCGAGGTCAATCAGGCTGGCGCCGCTGTTCTTCCACACTGTTTTGCTGCCGCGCAGGTTATCCAGTATGATAAAGTTCTCAGCGCCCGGTATGGCTTTGTATTCTTGGGTTTGAATGTCGTAATAGCGGCGGGTGCCGTTCTCTACAATGTAAAAGGACTCTTTGCCGCTGTTGAGCATTTCCTCAACCCACGCGGCCGGTTTGTAGCCGTTTTCCAGCATGCGCTGCACGCCTTCGCGGGCACCAATGGCATCCCAGTACTCAAACGGACCCAGCTCCCAGCCAAATCCGGCACGCAGGGCATCATCTATTCTGTAGAGCTCATCTGAGATTTCGGGAATGCGGTTGCTCACGTACTGGAACAGGCCGAAAAGCGTTTCGTTGAAGAATTGCGCGGCTTTGTCGGTTTGCTGCGAGAAAACTTTGATGCGCTTGCGCAGGTCGTCAATAGGTTTTAGTACTTCGAAGCTCTGGAACTTCACCTTCTGCTTCGGCCCATACTCCATCGTGTTCAGGTCGAGCGTCAGGATTTCGGTTTTGCCTTTGGCGTCTTTGGTCTTTTTGTAGAAACCCTGCCCGGTTTTATCGCCCAGCCATTTGTTCTCCACCATCTGCTGCACGTAGTTCGGGATTTTAAATAACTCCCGCGACTCGTCCTGCTCACCTGCCTGGTAGAGGCCATTCGCAACATTCACGGTCGTATCCAAACCCACCACATCCAGTGTGCGGAACGTAGCCGACTTCGGACGCCCCACCATTGGGCCGGTGATTCTGTCCACCTCGTCTATACTTAAACCGGTTTTCTCCATGGCCGCCAGCGTCTGCATAATGCCGTAAATGCCCACGCGGTTCGCAATAAAGGCGGGCGTGTCTTTGGCCAGCACGGTGGTTTTTCCTAAGTATAAATCGCCGTAGTGCATCAGGAAATTCACTACTTCCTTGTCCGTGTCCAGTGTTGGAATGATTTCCAGGAGCTTGAGGTAGCGCGGCGGGTTGAAAAAGTGCGTGCCGCAGAAATGCTTTTTAAAGTCATCGGAGCGGCCATCGAGCATCAGGTGAATCGGGATGCCGGAAGTGTTAGAGGTAATAAGGGTGCCCGGTTTGCGGAACTGCTCTACCTGGTCGTACACCAGCTTTTTTATCTTCAGGTTCTCCACCACTACTTCTATCGTCCAGTCGGCAGTGGCGATGTCCTTCATGTTATCGTCGAAGTTGCCTGTCTGGATAAGGTGCGCGTCGGATTTGCGGTAGAGCGGCGAAGGGTTCGAATTGATGGCGGCCTGCAGGTGCCCGTTCACCAGGCGGTTGCGCACGGCTTTGCTTTCCAGCGTCAGGCCTTTTTTCTCTTCCTCGGGCAACAGCTCTTTGGGTACAATGTCGAGCAACAGCACCTGCACGCCGATGTTGGCAAACACGCAGGCAATGCGCGAGCCCATCACCCCGGATCCAAGCACCGCTACTTTTTTAATGATTCTTTTCATAGAATAGCTATGGTTGTCTATGGTTTTAAAAGATTTCTTTGTTTTCTATCATGCCCTGGATGCGGCCGCATACCTTAAAGAACACATCCAGTTCTTCCTGCGGTATCTGCTGGCGCACTTTGTTGTTAAAATGCTTCACCGTCAGCCGCGACACCTCTTTTTTCTCCAGCCCTTTTTCCGTCAGAAAGATGCGCACCAGGCGCTTGTCGCGGTCATCGGATACTTTGTAGATAAGCCCCTGTTCTTCCATACTTTTGAGGATACGGGTGAGACTGCGCGCTTCCAGGCCCAGCAAGGGTGCAATTTTGGTGGCAGGCGTCCCGTTTTCCTGGTCGATGTTGAGCAACACAAACCCGATGGAGGTGGTAATATCGTTCTTGGCCGCCTCGGTGTTATACATCCGCGCGATGGCGTGCCAACATACTTTAAAGTTATAGTCTACTGTTTCTTCCGGCTTCATGCACTGGTGTTGGTGTATACCAAATATAGGAAAAATATGTTATGCTTGCATACTACTTTGTGAAATATTTTAGCTGCATGCATACTTGTAGTACGTGAGATGTTGAAATATGTAGGAGGGTAAAAAGCAAGTATAGGCGCGCAGGGGATGAAAGTATAGCCAAACAAAAAGCCCCTGCCAGACCGGAGGGGCTTTTTGTTTGGCTGCGTTTACTTTTACAAATAGGTCAGGACTGGTGTCCTATACTTTTCAACATTAAAAAGGGCTCTTTTCAACTTTCATCCCTTTTTCAAGCACAAAGATATTCTTATCAAGTTGCATCGGTTTAATATCCACAGCAACGCTTTCGTATACAAACTGTTTGTTCTCAATAATTGATTTCAACGGTAAAGCTTTGGCTAAAGACACATACGCAGACCAGTTGCCAAACTTATGGCGGGCAAAAAGTTGGGGGTCTAACGCTAATTGTGAATTAAAATAATACTTCTGTAGTCCTGACTTACAAGTAAGAACAAGTTCATCACATGTATAGCCTAATACTTCTGCTACTCCTTTATTGATTTTTACCTCTAAAACTTCATCATCCGTCTGGCCTGCATCCATCCAATAAACTGACTCTGAACTCGCCATTTTGTTATAAATCCTATTTTCACTCTCATTATACAACTGCCACTGAAACAAAGCGCCGTTCATAACGGATTAATAGCTTCCCGCTTTATAAAAGTATTCCTGCGTAGTGCCCAGCATCGCCACTAACTCTTCATCTGTCATACCCGGCGCCTTACTTTTGTATGCAGTTTTATAAACTATCTTTCCTTCAAACCCCTGGCTGTAGGCAGTGAAAGAAATAAGGATTACAAGTAAGAATGGAAGAATAATCTTCATGGGCTTAGTTAATTTTGTTTTAGTTAAACTTGAGCAACTTAATGCTTATACATGCTTTCAATCACATCCTTGTAATTGGCATTGATGACCTTGCGTTTTACTTTGAGGGTAGGCGTGAGCTCGCCGCTTTCTACAGTCCACATGTTAGGAATGAGCTTGAACTTCTTGATGGTTTCATACTGGGCCAGCCCTTCGTTGGTCTTAATAATCTCTCTGTGATATTTCTCCAACACGTCGGGGTTCTCAAGCATTTCGGCATCAGTGGTATAAGCAATGCCTTTGTGTGCTGCCCAGTCACGCAGGCCCACGAACGAGGGCACGATAAGCGCTGCGGCATACTTTTCGCCCGAGCCCACGACCATCGCCTGCTCTACCACTACCGATTCTTTCAGCTTGTTTTCAATCGGCTGGGGCGCCACATACTTACCGCCGGAGGTCTTGAACATTTCTTTTTTGCGGTCGGTAATCTTGAGGTATTTGCCCTCTACCATCTCGCCGATATCGCCGGTATGGAACCAGCCCTCTGCGTCGATAGCTTCGGCAGTTAGCTCTGGTTTGTTATAGTAGCCTTTCATCACATGCGGCCCACGGGTCAGCACTTCGCCATCCGTCTCCGCTATTTTTACCTCCACGCCATCAATCGGCAGGCCTACGGTGCCAATCATGTTGTTCTCCGGCTCAAAGCGGTTTACCGTAATTACAGGCGATGTTTCGGTTAAGCCATAGCCTTCCATTACGCGGATATTAGCCGACCAGAACACGCGCGCCAGCCGTGGCTGCAACGCTGCACCACCGGATACAATGGTAATCACGTTTCCGCCCAGCGCCTCGCGCCATTTACTGAAAATGAGTTTGTTGGCCAGCGCCAACTGCTGGTTATACCACCAACCCTGGTCTGTTTGTGTGTCATACTTCAGGCCCAACTCCAGCGCCCAGAAAAACAGCTTGCGTTTGGCGCCTGTCAGCTCCATGCCGGTAGCTACAATCTTGTCGTATATTTTCTCGAGTAAGCGCGGCACGGTGGTAAACAGGTGCGGCTTCACTTCTTTCAGGTTATCGGCTACCTTTTCTATACTTTCGGCATAGTAAATAGACACGCCAATGCGGAAGTATAAGTACAGCAACATGCGCTCGAACACGTGGCAGAGCGGCAGAAAACTGAGCGCCCGGTGCGTTTCGTTTACCGGCACATAAGGCATCGTACCCTGCACGTTGCTCACCAGATTGTTATGCGTTAGCATCACCCCTTTGGGATTGCCGGTAGTACCCGAAGTATAGATAATCGTCAGGATATCGTCGGGCTGCACGGCGGCTTTCAGTGGCTCCAGTTGCTGCGCGTTTTCATCCTTACTTAGTTCCAGCACTTCTTTCCAATGCTTTGCGCCATCCACCTCATCAAAGGTATAAATGGCCTGCACGCTGTCCATACCTTTAGTGGCAGCCGCTACTTTTTTATAAAGGCTTTTATCAGATACAAAGATGGCTTTCACCGCTGCATCGCTGAAAATATAACGGTAATCTTCCTCCGTAATAGTAGGATACATCGGCACACTGATAGCCCCTATCTGCTGAATACCAAAATCAACCAGCACCCACTCAGGACGGTTAAACGAAATAATAGCCACCTTGTCATTCTTTCCTACGCCTGTTTTCAGCAGCCCAAGGCTTACCTTATTGGCATAATCCTGCACATCCTGGGTGCTATACTTTACCCAGCTGCCATTTATCTTAGCCGCCAGGCAATCGGGCTGCGGATAGTTCTGTAGCTGATAGGGCAGCAAATCAAACGTACGGCTGATATTCATACTTATAGGTTCAAGAGGGTGGTGAGATACGCTTTTAGTAAAAAGGCAAAGCTGGATTTATACTTCAATCATTTTATAATGTAAAAGAACAGAGTATCAGGACGTCAGACACAAGCCTTGCTAAGCATAATTAATAATTAATCCTGCCTTTTGCCTTCCCCGGTTCTGTCGCCCTGAAAGTAGAAAAACCATTACTTTATGCCGCGTTCAGAAATGTTACGGCCATTTAAACGCATTTTAACCATTTTTTTCATATTCTGCCAGACAGACTGGTATAAATATTTGGCACAAATTATATTCAGCATACGGTGCGCAACAAATCACGATCGTGGCCTGCTGAAATCTTTATTGCTGCCGTATTTTTATTATTTTTGATTTCGAGACAACGCCACATGAACCTTGCGATATTTTTTGAGCCCCTGAATGAGGATGTATTCGCCACCTTTAACAAGCCGCGCACACTGGGCGCCTATACCAGTCGCTTTGTAAGCAAGCTCCCGGACTGGCGCGGGGCCGACATTGCCCTGATAGGTATAAACGAAACCCGCGGCCGCCACACGGCAGCACTGGAGCCGGAAGAAAGCCTGGCCCCGGCGCGTGCTGTGCGGGAAAAACTCTACAGCCTGACCAAAGGTGCGGGTCGCTGCCAGCTAGTGGACCTTGGCAACTTGCGCCCCGGCATTACGCTGGAAGATACCTGCCTGCGCCTGAAAGAAATAGTGGAAATACTGATTTCGCACAATACCATTCCCGTGATTATCGGTGGCTCGCATGATTTGGAGTATGGCCAGTACCTGGGCTACGAACACCTGAACCGCGCCGTGAACATGGTAACCGTAGACAGCAGCGTGGACATGACCGAAGACACCGATGCCGCGCCCAACAGAAAGCAGCTGCGCCAGATTCTGATGCACGAACCCAATTACCTGTTTAGCCTGGGCCAGATAGGTTATCAGTCGTATCTGGTAGAACCGGAGGTGATGGCAACATTGGAAAAGCTGCACTTTGAAGCGTTCAGGGTAGGTGAAGTGCACCGCAATTTGCAGGAGATGGAGCCGGTGGTGCGCGTAGCCGATCTGCTGACTTTCGATATTTCAGCCATCCGCCACCAGGATGCGCCGGGCTATGAACCGGCTAACCCGTTTGGCCTGACGGGCGAGGAAGCCTGCCAGCTTTGCTGGTATGCGGGTCTGAACGACAACCTGACCTCGCTGGGTATTTACGAATATCAGCCGGAACAGGATGAGCGCAACATCACGGCCATGACCATTGCCACGATGATCTGGTATTTTATTGAGGGCTTTTACCACCGCAAAAATGAGCTAAATTTCAGCAGCAGGCAATTTACCCGGTATGCCGTGGCGTTTCATGACAACCCAAACCGTATGGTTTTTTATAAAAGCAAACAGAGCGAAAAATGGTGGATGGAGGTAGAGCCGCTATCGGCCGGCGACAAAGGCAGCCGCGTAATACCCTGTAGCTACGAAGATTACCTGCAGGCCACCAAAGGCGAAGTGCCTAACCGCTGGATTCTGACACAGGCGCGGATTGGCTGACCTGAAGATTTTTAAATTTGAAGATGTGGAAATTTGCAGATGCAGCGTTTAAACCAATTCTTTTGAATGTATGATAAGATATTAAGCTGTTTTATCATGCCTGATCCTGTTTCATCTCTACATTTTCTCACCTCCAAATCTTCAAATGCATGAACCTACCTGAATACACGCTACAGCAGTTGGCGCTGCGCAATGGCCAGGACAGGGAGGAGATTTGGATTGCGTACCAGGGCGTGATCTATGATGTAAGAAAGTCAAGGTTGTGGCGCAACGGTCGCCATTACGAGCATTGGGCAGGCCAGGACCTGACAGCGGAGCTACAGGATGCGCCGCACAACGCCAACGTGTTCGACAAATTTGAGGCAGTCGGCCTTGTAAAGCACCACTTAAACAAAAACAAAGTATAAAGAAAGGACATGCCGCTTGCCTCTTTACGGAGCAATGCATAACCAGATACTCAAACCATAGCATACTTATGATTCTAATAGCTGATAGTGGCGCCACAAAAACAGACTGGCGCCTGATGAACGCCGATGGCGTGCTGGAGCAGGTTTATACGGCCGGCATCAATCCGCAGTACCTGGACGCAGACCAGATTTACACCATTTTCGAAGATGAGCTTCTCCCGAATTTAAAAGAGAAGAACCCCGGCGTTGTTTATTACTATGGTGCCGGCTGCAGTTCCCCCGACCGGAACCTGCGCGTAGAACAGGCGCTGCAAAAAGCCTTTCCCAATAGCCCGGCGCATGTAGACCATGACCTGCTGGCGGCAGCACGTGCCCTCTGCGGCCATGCGCCCGGCATTGCCTGCATCTTGGGTACCGGTTCTAACTCCTGTCTCTATGATGGGCAGAACATCACAGACAACGTGCCTTCGCTGGGCTTCCTGATGGGTGACGAAGGAAGCGGCGCTTACCTGGGCAAAATGCTTATCAGAGCTTACCTCTACCGCGAATTGCCGGATGAACTGGCCAACTCACTGAAAAACACATACAACCTGACCAAAAACAGCATTCTGGACGCGGTATATTATTCTGATATGCCCAGCACGTATCTGGCTACTTTTGCTAAGTTCTGTCATGACAAGCGCAAGAACCCGGTTATACATGCCATGATCTATGAAAACTTTTCAGAATTTTTTGAGCGCCATGTCAGCAAGTATGAGGGCTTTACCGAACTGCCCATACATTTTGTGGGCTCCATTGCTTACCACTTCTCAGACACACTACAACAGGTAGCCAAAAAGTATGGCGCTCATCTGGGCAAAGTAATTACCAGCCCGAGCGAAGGCCTTATTCAGTATCATCAGGAATTGTTAGCTACTACTGGCGAAAAGTAAGCTATTTTAAGGTAAAACCTGAGCGCATTCTCTTCCGGATACACAGGCCAGCTTAAATACTTATATCTGCCGAAGTAAGCGATGTGGATGTTTGCAGATAAGATAGTTAACCAAAACATCAAAGACGCATACTGCCGTTTTAAAATGACAGTATGCGTCTTTGATGTTTCAGAGATATCTGCACTTGAAAAAGAGCGCTTCGGCTTCGTGTTCATGCATCTGCAATCTCCTGAAAGGCTCCATCAGAATTATTCCGGCACAACCAGCCTTTGCATCAGTACCGAAGCTGCCTCGCTGCTGGGCGCGTAGTAATCCGCTACCGACCATGTATAGTCGAGTTTAAAACGATTGTCGTTGAGATTATAAAGCACTTTTTTCCGGTAATCTTCCAGTGCCTCCAGTCCCAGCGCCTTGCGCTGCGCATCTACCCGCTGCTGTTCTGCTTCGCTCCTGCTTTCCAGCAGGTACCGGCCCAGGTACTTTGGCTTCTTTTTATCTTCCTGGCAGGCGCTGCAGTTAACCCGCACAAAAGCTTTGGAGCCATACGTGCTCCTGCCCGCCTGCTGCTCCAGCAGGTAAGCGGCTGCCTGCGGCGCCAGTTGCCCGTGGTGCACGGCGTCGCGTAGTATAGGAGAAAAATCGTACCCTTTGCGTGCTTTCGTTTGCCGCTGAATTACGATGGTAAAGCGCGGCAACTGCTCCAGCGTATCCGCCACACCTATCAGGTCTTCACCGGGGTAGCCATACTGTTCCACCCAATCCAATAACAGCTGCACATTGGCCGCCTCTATTTTCCGGATTGTGTCGCCGTATACGCGCAGACCGCCTTCCGCCTGCCTGAAGTATTGATCGCGGGCATACAACTCATCTAAATTGGCGCGCAAATCCGGCTTAACATGTTCCTCATAGGCACGCCGTCGCTTTTTATACTTCCTCCTAAACTTTTTCCAGTGCCTGGTACCAGCCAGCGAATCCAGCAAGGGCTGCTGCGCCAGATACTCGAGGCTCACTCCTTTTTCTACCAGTTTCTCCAGGTATTCGTAAGTTTGCTTCTCGTTTTGTAGCAGCAGGGCACATATGGCCGCGTTGTAATAATCGCGGGCAAAGGGCGAGGGCACGGCGGCAAAGGCATACTGGTAAGCATTCAGTGCGGCAGCATAATCCTGCTCTATTATACTTAACTCCGCCTCGTTGATAACCGGGTAGTAATCTGTTACATAATCCGGGGCTGCCGCGGCGGGGGCAGCATTTAATAGAATAAGGCAAAAGCCCAGTAGCAGCGACAACAAATAGCGCCGCCGGGGAGCAGAAAGGGTGTTGAAAGAGTGTGAAAACATGGTGCAAAACTAATACGCTGCAAGTATAACGAATATCTAAGCGATAAAATGTGTGGCGGGTGCAAAGCATTTCGCCAATGCCGGCCATCTCCCATACTTCAAAAGCAGCCTTTCCAGCGGAACAGTTTGCCCCTACCGGCTGTTTTGGGAAGATAATAAGCGTTTTTCAGGTGAAAGGCGCCAACTTTACAATAGCTTCAGAGTACAGCAAAATTAAGGCTGTTGCCACCTTCTCCAGACAGAACTTTTATGCATACGATAGAACCTTTTTATAACTGGCTTGAGCACTACGAGGCATCCGAAGATCCCCGCTCACCGCTTTATGGCGCCGAGAACAGCCTCACGCAATATACCAACACCATTTATGGTTACTACATTCATCCGCAGTGGGACGATATAGAATCGGAGACACTGTTCCTGAAAATCCTGTTCACCGACTATGACCTGCGCTTTACGGTGATAGAGTTTATGGGCGAATGGAACGATGCGCTGCACAACGACATCATGATGCTGAAACGCAATATCATCGATCCACTGCTGCACGAAGGCATCAAGCACTTTATACTTGTCGGCGAAAACGTTTTCAACTTCCACGGCTCCGAAGACGACTATTACGAAGAGTGGTTTGAAGACGTGGAAGACGGCTGGATAGCGGCCCTCAACTTCCGGGACTTTGTGCTGGACGAGATGCGCAACTATAACCTGGATTCTTACCTGAACTATGGCGGCACCCTCGACGATATCCACTGGCGTACTTTCACTCCCAAACGCCTGTTTGGCCTGGTAAACAGTATGATTCAGAAGCGGCTGGGGCCATAAAATAAAAGAGCCTGGCTTGCGCCAGGCTCTTTTATTTTATGATGCTATTTTAACTACTCTACGACAACAGTGGTATCCATGTCGTCAGCGGCATCTTCCATGGCATCAGCTTTGTTTTCTGCTGCGTCTTCGATGGCTTCGCCTCTTTCCTCACCGGCTTCTTCAACCTGATCAGCGTTTTCTTCCACTGCATTTTCAGCAGGAGAATCGCAGGAAGAGAATGTTGCCATACCGAAAGTAAGCAGGCCGGCTGTCAGGAAGAAATAGATTGGTTTTTTCATGATGTTTTAATTTAGGTGGTTATAAGTTTGGTAATGAAGCTACCAAAAACCTGTGCAAATACAGCACAGAAGGTATCAGAACGAATACGAGAATATCATGATATAGTTCAGTAGGTATAAAACAAAGCGGGAGACAATTTTGCAATTGTCTCCCGCTGATTCCGGCCATGCGCCGGGTGTTTTTGCTGATTACTGAACTACGGCAGCAGAATCCACTGGAACAGTGGCAGTATCTACCGGCGTTGTAGTGGTATCAACTTCTTCTGTTGGAACTGTTTCGTCTACTACAGTTTCAGTAGTTTCAGACTCTGTAGCAGCCTCTTCGGTGTTGTTGCAAGATGCGAAAACGAAAAGACCGGCAACGAAAAGCAAACCAAATACTTTTTTCATGTTGTTCTGATGTTTTTAAATGAGGCGCAAAGATACTACTATATCTGAATGCCTCCTTTTCTTTAAGAATTATTTTTTGCGGAATACAAGCTTTACCGGCACCCCTGTAAAATCAAAATGCTCCCGCAACCTGTTTTCCAGGTAGCGCTGGTATGGCTCTTTGATGTACTGCGGCAGGTTACAGAAAAAAGCAAACGTCGGGTTGTGCGTCGGCAGTTGCGTAACGTACTTAATCTTCACCAGTTTGCCTTTAATAGCGGGTGGCGGATAACGCTCAATATCAGGCAGCAACTTGTCGTTCAGCTTGGAAGTAGAGATTTTCTGTGTCTTTTTATCATACACGTCCATTGCCACTTCTACCGCCTTGTGTATGCGCTGCTTGGTGAGCACCGAAGTAAAAATAACCGGCACATACTTGATGGGCGCGATGCGCTCCAGGATATCTTCCTCAAACTTCTTGGTGGAGTGGGTATCTTTCTCTATCAGGTCCCACTTGTTCACCAGTATCACAATGCCTTTGCGGTTTTTTTCGGCCAGCATAATAATGTTTACATCCTGCGCCTCTATGCCACGGGTAGCGTCCAGCATGATGATGCATACATCGGCGTCTTCCAGGGCACGCACCGAGCGCATCACGGAGTAAAATTCTATGTCTTCGCTGACCTTGCTTTTGCGGCGCAGTCCGGCAGTATCCACAATAATAAACTCTTTGCCAAAGGCATTGTAGCGTGCATCGATGGCATCGCGGGTAGTGCCGGCAACATCTGTTACAATATTACGGTCTACGCCCAGCAGCAGGTTAATAAACGAAGACTTGCCCACGTTCGGGCGGCCCAGTACCGCAATCTTCGGAATGCCTGCATCCGGATCTTCTATACCTTCGTCTTCAAAATGCCGCACAATCTCGTCCAGCAGCTCGCCGGTGCCCGAGCCACTTTGCGATGATACCGGGTAAATCTCCTCGCCTATTCCCAAAGCATAAAATTCGTTCATCTGCTGTGCCCGTGCGGTGGTGTCAGCCTTGTTGGCCACAATCAGGATGGGTTTATCGGTGCGGCGCAATATGTTGGCAAATTCTTCGTCCAGGCTGGTCAGGCCAGCGTCTACGTCTACCATAAAAAGTATTACGTCCGCCTCCTGTATGGCCAGCTCTACCTGTTTGTTTATTTCGCTTTCAAAAATATCATCGGAGCCATGCACGTAGCCACCGGTATCAATCACAGTAAAAAATTTGCCTACCCACTCGCCGTGGCCATAGCTCCTGTCGCGGGTTACACCGCTCTCGTTGTCCATGATGGCTTTGCGCTTACCTACCAGGCGGTTAAAAAGGGTGGACTTGCCCACATTCGGGCGGCCCACAATGGCAATAATGTTCGACATTAGTAAATAATAAAATTGTTAAAGTGCCCCCGGAGCGCCTTGCCCCGAAGCTTTATGCAGTGCGCCTACTTACTCGTTGTAACCGAAGCGGCGTAGCAGCCGCTGGTCGGTTCGCCAGTTTTCGTTCACGCGCACATACAAATCCAGGAAAATCTTTTTCCCGAAAAATTCCTCCATATCCACGCGAGCCTGCGTGCCTACTTTCTTCAGCATCTCGCCTTTGTGGCCAATCACAATACCTTTCTGGCTTTTGCGCTCCACGCTTATTTCGGCGCGGATACGGATAATGTCCTCTTCTTCTTTAAACTCCTCTATTACCACTTCGCAGCTGTAAGGAATTTCTTTTTTATAGTTGAGCAGTATTTTTTCACGGATGATTTCCGACACAAAGAAACGTTCCGGCTTGTCGGTCAGTTCGTCCTTCGGGAAATAGGCCGGATGCGCGGGCATGTAATGCAGTATGCGATCAAACAGATGCTCCAGGTTGGTGCCGTGCAGGGCTGAAATCGGCAGCACCTCGGTCGGGCTCATTTTCTCCTGCCAGTAAATCATCTTATCCCTTACATCTTCTGCCGTGGCCTGGTCTATTTTGTTGATGAGCACCAGTACCGGCACCTCTGCGTGCTGCAGCCGCTTTATAACTTCTTCCTCGTCGTGCTTTTCGTAAATATCAGTTACAAAAAGTATCACATCGGCATCTTCCAGCGAGGTGCGCACAAAACCCATCATCGACTCGTGCAACGCATATTGCGGCTTGATGATGCCGGGCGTATCAGAGTACACCAGCTGAAAGTGCTCGCCGTTCAGGATGCCCATAATACGGTGCCTGGTGGTTTGCGCTTTGGAGGTGATAATGGACAGCTTCTCGCCTACCAGCGCATTCATCAACGTAGACTTGCCTACGTTTGGCTTGCCCACTATACTTACAAACCCGGCTTTATGCGGTGTCTCGGCCATACGTTTAAATTTGAGGTTGCAAAATTACTTCTTTTTTACGAGACGACAGCCGGATGTGTGAATTATTGATTACCAGAACGATAAGTAAAAAGGTACAAGTATAAGAACACTAGGCATAAGCCCTGTTCGTGTCAGATAAATGGTTATAACTGCCAGAAGTTTTAAATCATGAGTTATACTTCTGAAGGTTATACTTGCTGCGCCGGAAACAATCGGTTTAGCTGTTCCCCATTTAAAACAGGAGAAACACAGCAGCCATAGTTATACTTACAGTTTCATCCAGCGCTGTATTTCCTCATCGGCAAATCTTTCGTTGCGCCAGCCTACAAATGTAGTGTGGGCAGTGGGATTGTAGTGCGTAAACCAGGTTTGAAGAATACTTTTTATACCGGGATATTGTTTGCTGAAGCTGGCGAAATCGGTGGCGGAGATAAGCTGCTCGCTGGGTCGTGCCGGCACAGCCACCACCACATGCTCCAGTTCGCCGGCGGTTTCCAGTTGCATAACACCCAGCGGAATTACCTCCATTACGGTGCCAGGCTCCCGGCTCTCGGCTATTACCAGTATTTTCAGGCCGTTGCCATTGCTGCTAATCTCAGTAGAAGGTATAAACCCGAAGTTAGCCAGATAAGGCAGAAACGGGATAACGCGATCCAGGCCGGCTTTCTTGTCGTTCACAAATTCCTTTGTTTCGCGGTTATAAATCAGGCGATGGCTGCTGCCGGCCGGCACTTCTATCACGGCCTGCAGTTGCCTGGCACCGGAATAGGTGGGCAGGTTAGCGTAGTCTGTTTTGCAGCCGGAGAGCAGTGCGAACACAGGAAGCAGCAGGAAAAACAGTTTTTTCATCTTCAATTCTTTTGCAGGACAGGTATAAATGCCGGCCAGCTAAGTATAAATAAAAAAGAGGAACTGCCAAAGCAGCTCCTCTTTCACTCCAATTATAATAACAGGTATTATTATCTTCTTTCTTTGATACGGGCAGCTTTGCCTTGCAGTCCTCTCAGGTAGTAAATTCTGGCTCTTCTTACTTTACCTCTTCTCACCAGTTCGATTTTCTCGATAGAAGGCGAAAGAAGCGGGAAGATACGCTCAAGTCCGATTTGGTTAGATACTTTTCTAACAGTGAACGTCTCACCATTTGTATTTGGGTTCTTGCGCTGAATCACAACACCCTGAAACTGCTGAATACGTTCTTTGTTACCCTCACGGATTTTAACGTGCACGTTAATGGTATCGCCGGCCTGGAACTTGGGGAAAGAGGCGCGTTTTTCAGTAGATTCCTGCTCTAGAAATTTAATTAGCTCGCTCATGATGGCTATGTTCTTAAAAATATCTTCTTCAAAATTCGGACTGCAAAGATATGCAATTATTTATTACATAAGAACCTTTACAGAAAAAAAATATAACTGCGGCCTTTGCCTTCTTAGCAGAAAGGCAGATGCAGCCTGATTTACACTTGTAAAGCCAATGTAGTGCTGCCTTATCCTCACCAAAGTTTGCCTGCCAAGCAGTATAACGTAACACCGGATAGCGATGGAACCTGCCCGGTATACAGATAATTTCTATTCGTCAAGCAAATCTGGGCGCCGTGCTTTGGTACGCGCAACCGCTTGTTCAAAGCGCCACTGCTCCACTTTAGGCAAATCGCCGGAAAGCAGAATGTCGGGCACTTTCAAGCCATTGTACTCAGCAGGGCGGGTATAAACAGGCGGCGCCAGCAGCCCGTCCTGAAAAGAATCTGTTAGCGCCGAAGACTCGTCGTTGAGCACACCCGGAATAATACGGATGATGGCATCAGCCAGCACAGCCGCGCCCAGTTCTCCGCCCGATAACACATAATCGCCAATGCTGATTTCGTGGGTAACAAACAGCTGCCGTACACGCTCATCCACGCCTTTGTAATGGCCGCAAAGTATAATTACGTTATGCAGCAGCGAAAACTGGTTCACCATCCGCTGATTCAGCGTCTGTCCGTCCGGCGTCATGTAAATAACCGCGTCATAGGTGCGTGCTGCTTTTAGTTCCGAGAGGCACTTGTCAATCGGCTCGATCATCATCACCATGCCAGCACCACCGCCAAAAGCGTAATCGTCAATCTGGCCGTGCTTGTTGATAGCATACTTGCGCAAATCATGCACATGCACCTCCACAAGCCCTTTCTGTTGTGCCCGCTTCAGTATAGAATGACTGAAAGGGCTGTCGAGCAGGTCGGGCTGGCAACTGATAATATCGAAACGCATTATTGTTGTTCGTCCTCCGTGTCGGCATCATCGGCCTCGTCGGGGTTGGCAGGCTGGGTGTATACTTCAAGCAAACCTTCAGGCAGTTTTACGTGCAGTTCTCTAGCCTCATGGTCGGCGCGCAGCAGGATTTCGTCCATAACGGGTATCAGCATCTCTTGGTCTAAATAATTCATAGACATCAATTGTTGCTGCGGCAAGTCATAAAATTCCTTCACCGTACCTAGCCGTCCATGATTTTCGTCTACTACCGTATAGCCGATCACATCATGAAAGTAAAACTGATCGTCTTCCAGTTCCGGAAGCTCATCGAGGGGCAGGTATAAAGAAGTGCCACGTAAGGCTTCAGCCTGCTCCATTGTTTTGATGTCCTCAAAACGAATGATGTAGCGGCCTTTCGGCTGCGGCTCCATGCTGTCAATAAAAAAAGGAATCAGCCTTCCCTGTTGTTCCAGGAAGACTGATTCCAAATCATCATAATCCTCGGGATAGTCTACGTCAAAAAATGCGACTACCTGCCCTTTTGTGCCATGTGTTTTTACAATATGTCCCAGCAAAAAGCAGGCATCCTGGTTCATGGCACAAAAATTTATGCTTGTTCTTCTGTAGTAGCTTCGCCTTCGGCAGCAGAAGCTTCTTCAGCCGGAGCCGGTGCATTAGCGGCAGCCTTATCAGCCTCACGCTGACGGATAGCCTCTGCACGTGCTTCTTTTTTCTTTGTTTCAGCTTCCAGAGCAGCTTTGCGGGCTGCATCTTTTGCAGTGCCAACATCCTGGCGCTTGCCTTCAATTTTAGCTGTTTTTGCCTGCTTCCACTCATCAAAACGCGCATCAGCCGTTTCCTGGTTAATAGCGCCTTTTACCACACCTATCTGCAGGTGTTTTTTGTACAGTATGCCTGTGTAAGAAAGCATTGCTCTTACGGTATCTGTTGGCTGCGCACCGTTCATCACCCACTGGAACGCCTTTACCTCATCAAAATTGATAGAAGCCGGGTTGGTGTTGGGGTTGTAGGTACCTAATTTCTCGATGAACTTACCATCACGTGGCGCTCTCGCATCAGCTACCACAATGTCGTACATAGCTGATTTTTTACGGCCTCTGCGGGCCAGCCTGATTTTTACTGCCATTTGCTTTTATAAATTTAAGTCGGCGGAACCCGTCCGCCATTTTTAGAACCGCAAAGGTAAAGAATTTATTTGGCTTATTTCAAAATTATCGATCTTAAAACACCATAAGTGCCTGTCATTGTTCTCAAATCGTTAACAGGAAAAGTGCTTTGCAGAGCCTGGGGCAAAGGCAAGACAGGGCTTTGCGGACGTGCCGAAGTACTCAAGGCTGCAGGCAAGGGCTCTCAACCTCCGTAAGGATTAAGCAAAAGCAGCCATGGTTATACTTAGTGTCATGATCTTAAAACATTTCTGATGTTTCCTGCTTTTACAGTTTCAGTAGCTTCTTTACCGGTTCCGGAAAATTATACGTCAACATTTTACGCCTTATACCTGTATCTTTGCAGAGAAAAGCACTTATACTTAAATGAGTAAAAAAGCCCAAGGCAAGATTGGGGTTTTGCTGGTAAACCTCGGCACACCAGACAGCCCCAATACCCCCGATGTTCGTAAATACCTGCGCGAGTTCCTGCTCGATAAGCGCGTGATAGACATACCTGCGGTGCAACGTTATGCCTTAATCAACGGTATCATCGCCCCATTCCGGGCGCCTAAGTCCGCCAAAATATACAAGCAACTCTGGACAGAGCGAGGTTCGCCCCTGCTTTACCACGGTCAGGATTTACAACAGAAGCTGCAGGCGGCGCTGGGCCCGGATTATTACGTGGCTTTCGGGATGCGGTATCAAAGCCCAAGTATAAAAAGCGCCCTGGAAGAGCTGCGCGCGCAAAGCGTGGATCGGATTATTGTGCTGCCATTGTTTCCGCAGTACGCCTCTGCCTCAACCGGCTCGGTGCACGACAAGGTGATGGAAATTGTAAAAGACTGGTGGGTTATTCCGGACATCAAATTTATCTCCTCCTTCTGCGATGATCCGGGTTTTATACATGCCTTTGCCACGCTGGGCAAACAGCATATGGCCCAGGATGATTATGATTTTGTAGTTTTCAGCTACCATGGATTGCCCGAGCGACAGATACTAAAAGGCAGCGACCACGGCTACTGCCAGCTGGGCGCCTGCTGCAACAGCTACAACAAACGGAATAAATACTGTTACCGTGCTTCCTGTTTTGAAACATCGCGGTTGCTGGCCGCTGAGTTGGGCCTGCGCGAAGACCAGTACACCGTATCCTTTCAGTCCAGGCTGGGCAAAGATCCGTGGCTGAAACCATACACTGATATTATTTTGAAGGATTTGCCGGCGAAAGGCATCAGAAAGGTACTGGCCTATAGCCCCGCTTTTGTAGCCGACTGCCTGGAAACTACGATAGAAGTAGGCGAAGAATTTAAGCACCTGTTTTTAGCAGCCGGTGGCGAAAAATGGCAACTGGTAGAAAGCCTTAACTCTAATGCGCTTTGGGTAGACGCCGTGAAGGCAATGGTGCTGCGGAGCTAAGGGGTTGATTCTTCTTTTCTCATACTATCGCAAGTTTAGCGATAGCGTAACTTGTGATAGTATATATTTCAAGTTTTCAACTTGCTTTCTGCGATAGCAAAAAATTAAAGAAGTTGAAAATTACGCTATCACTAAACTTGCGGCAGAAGGGCAACAGGATGATTGCTTATCAGAAACCGCATACTGAAAATCAGCAAATACTAAATTCGTTCAAAATCAACCGGCTTATCCAAAGAAGCTTCGGCTTGGTCCCTGATTTGCTGCAGCAACAGCAAGGCCTCATCTGCCACAACCAGGCTGTCTCGCTGCGATGCTTTTATAAAGCCTTCTTCCACACTGTGGTCAATCATTTCCAGGAACTTGTTGTAGAAGCCCTTCACGTTATAAAAAGCGACTGGCTTGCGGATAATGCCCAGCTGGTTCCAGGTAATGATTTCGTTTACCTCGTCCAGGGTGCCGAAGCCGCCCGGCATGGCAACAAATGCATCAGCGTAAGATGCCATCAGGGCTTTTCGCTCGTGCATGGTCTGCACCACATGCAACTCGGTTAGGCCGGCATGCGCCACCTCACGGTCCACCAGGCTTTGCGGAATCACGCCGATTGCTTTTCCGCCACCGGCCAGCACGGCATCGGCTATCGTGCCCATCAAACCTACCTTGCCGCCGCCAAACACCAGAGTTATACTTTGTGCCGCCATGGCTGCACCCAGTTCGGCGGCAGCCTTGCGGTAAATATCGTTAAAGCCGTGGCTGGCTCCGCAGAAAACACCTATACTTGTCATCGTTCTTATTTATACTTGCTGATTTATACTTACTCTTTCTATACTTCTGAAGCATTGCGCGTATCACTAAAAAACAAAGGCCCCAACACTGCTGCCGGGGCCTTTAAAGTATAACCCACCGTGCTTAGGCCAGCACTTTTTTATACATCTGCGCCAGTGTTTCGGCTGCGAAATCAATTTCTTCGGGGGTATTATACTTGCTGAACGAGAAACGAACGGAGCCGCGTGCAGGATCAATATCCAGGGCGCGCAGCACGTGCGATCCGGTATTGGCGCCGCTGCTGCAGGCGCTTCCGCCCGAAGCCGATATCTTGTTGATATCAAGGCTGAAGAGCAGCATCTCGTTGATGTCGGAAGCAGGCAGGCTCACGTTCAGCACCGTATACAGGCTTTTGTCGCCAAATTCGGACATGCCGTTAAAACTTACCTCATCCATTTGCTCCTGCAGCTTATAAATCATCCTGTCTTTCAGGCCCTGGATATAAGTGGCATGCTCTTCCATATCGCGGTAGGCAATCTCCAGGGCTTTGGCCAGGCCGATGATGCCGTATACGTTTTCGGTGCCGCCGCGCATGTTGCGCTCCTGTGCCCCGCCCTGTATCAGCGGCTGAATTTTGATACCGGCATCACTGTACAGAAAACCCACGCCTTTGGGCCCATGAAACTTATGCGCCGAGCCCACGATAAAATTGGCGCCCAGCTTTTGTACATCGTGCCTGTAGTGGCCCATGGTCTGCACAGTATCAGAATGGAAAACCGCGTTATACTTTTTGCAAATTGCTGCAATCGCCTCCACATCATTCAGGTTGCCAATCTCGTTGTTGGCATGCATAACAGACACCAGGGTTTGCGGCTGGCTGGCCAGCAATTCCTCCAGGTGCTCCAGATCCAGGTTGCCGCGCTCGTCATGGTGCAAATAATCTACCTTTACTCCCTCCTGTTGCGCCAGCAGTTCCATGGTATGCAGCACCGCATGATGCTCCAGCTTAGTAGTAACAGCGTGTTTGATGCCCAGGGAGCGGCAGGTACAACGTATGGCAGCGTTATCAGCCTCGGTGCCGCCTGACGTAAAGAAAATTTCAGCCGGCGACGTGTTTAACAGGGTAGCTACTGTCCGGCGTGCTTTTTCGATGGCCGATCGTACTTCCCGCCCATGCGAATGGATAGATGACGGATTGCCATAATGCTCCAGCATAAAGGGAGCCATGGCGTCAAAAACTTCTTTGTCCAGCGGAGTGGTGGCGGCATTATCTAAATAAACACGCATGTTGGTAAGCTTTAAATTGAGATACTATAGTTATGAACCAATAAAGTATAAAAAAAAGTTGCGCCGCAGGCTGAGCAAGTCTCATATCCTTGTGGCGCAACTTTATTGCTATGGGATGTATGTACAGCTACAACAACACATATTTTATGCTTTTACAGAGATAATCTCTTTGATATCGGCAATTATTTTGTTTGCCAAATGTTCGGCCGTGGCATTGCTGTCCGACTCGGCGTAAATGCGGATGATGGGCTCGGTATTAGACTTGCGCAAGTGTACCCACTCTTTGTCGAACTCAATCTTTACACCATCAATGGTGTTGATAGGCTGCTTGGCGTAACGCTCCTGCATCTGGCGCAGCACCTCGTCCACGTTTACTTCCGGCGTCAGCTCAATTTTATTTTTGGAGATATAATAGCTCGGGTAAGAAGCGCGCAGGCGCGTCATACTCATGTTTGCCTTCGCCAAGTGCGACAGAAACAAGGCGATGCCCACCAAAGCATCGCGGCCATAATGCAGCTCCGGGTAAATAATTCCTCCATTGCCTTCGCCGCCAATGACGGCGTTGGTTTCTTTCATCTTGTTCACCACATTCACTTCGCCTACGGCAGCAGCATTGTATTCGCCGCCGGCTTTTTCGGTTATATCGCGCAGCGCACGTGTAGACGACAGGTTAGATACAGTGTTCCCTTTCTGGTACTGCAGCACATAATCAGCCACGGCCACCAAAGTATACTCTTCGCCGAACATGCTGCCATCTTCGTTCACCAGCGCCAGGCGGTCTACATCAGGGTCTACCACGATGCCCAGATCAAACTTACCTTTTTCGATTGTCCTGGATATTTCACGCAGGTTTTCGGGCAGCGGCTCCGGGTTGTGGGCAAAGTTGCCATCGGGCTCGCAGTACAGTTTCTCAATTCTGGTAACACCCAGCGCTTCCAGCAACATCGGCACCGCAATACCGCCGCTGGAGTTTACGGCATCCACCACTACGCTGAAGTTTTTTGCTTTTATTGCTTCCACATCAACCAATGGCAAATCCAGAATAGCTTTGATGTGTTTTTTTAGCGTATTTTCGCTTTGCTTGTACTTGCCCAGGTTGTTTACCTGTGCAAATTCAAAACTTTCCTTCTCCGCAATTTCAAGCACCAGCCTGCCCTCCTCGTCCGAGATAAACTCGCCTTCATGGTTCAGCAGTTTCAGGGCGTTCCATTGCTTGGGGTTGTGGCTGGCGGTAAGTATGATGCCGCCGCCCGCTTTTTTGTTTACAACCGCCATCTCAACAGTAGGTGTAGTAGACAGGCCTACATCTATTACATGAATGCCAAGCCCCTGCAGCGTGGCGCAAACCAGCTTGTTTACCATTTCACCAGAAAGGCGGGCATCGCGGCCCACTACGATGGTGTTGTTGTCGGTGGTTTGCAGCATCCATGCGCCAAAGGCAGCAGAGAACTTTACCACATCCACGGGCGTGAGCCCCTCACCTGCTTTGCCGCCAATTGTTCCCCGTATTCCTGAAATTGATTTTATTAAAGCCACTCGTCGTCATTTTTTATCCGGGCAAAAGTAATAATTTTAATTTTCACTTTCAGCACATTTTCTCTGCTTATCGTTGCGTTGCAGTCCAGTTCCTGTTACCCCCAAAGCAGCAATACCCGGAATTCACGTAAACAAGCAGTTCCATCATTTTAGTATATTTGCCTGCATGAACAAGACATACTTAGACGATAGCCCGCGGGGCAGGCAGTTGCAGGCCTTTAACCGCCTGCTGGATGTGCTGGATGATTTACGGGAGAAATGCCCTTGGGATCGCAAGCAAACCATGGACAGTCTGCGCCACCTCACCATAGAAGAAACTTATGAGTTATCAGATGCCATCCTGAAAAATAATTTGCCGGAAATAAAGAAAGAATTGGGCGATGTGATGCTACACCTGGTGTTTTATGCCAAAATTGCGGCTGAACAAAACGCTTTTGATGTAGCGGACGTACTAAATGCGCAGTGCGATAAACTTATTTTCCGTCACCCGCACATTTACGGCGACACGAAAGCGGAAACAGAGCAGGAAGTAAAGCAAAACTGGGAGAAACTCAAACTGAAGGAGGGCAACAAATCGGTGCTGGGTGGCGTACCCTCGTCGTTGCCGGCATTGATAAAGGCCATGCGCATTCAGGAAAAGGCCCGCGGTGCCGGATTTGATTGGGAAGAGAAGGCCCAGGTATGGAAAAAGGTGCAGGAGGAACTAAATGAGTTTGAATCGGAGTTCAACATAAAAGACACCGCTAACATTAACAAAACGTTCGCCACAGCCGAGTTTGGCGACCTTTTGTTTTCGCTCATTAACTTTGCCCGGTTTATAGATATAAACCCCGAAGAAGCCCTGGAACGAACAAACCTGAAATTTATACATCGCTTTCAGTATATGGAGGCCCGGGCTGCGCAAAACGGCCAAAGCCTGCAGGATATGAGCCTGCAAGAGATGGACCGCTACTGGAATGAAGCAAAAAAACAGTAGTCAGCAGGTATTAGTGCTAAAAAATCGCTATACTTATACCACCATTATAAAACATACCTGAATAACACCCTTTGAACGCTTTTACGTAGCATAGGATCTAAGGCCCCGAAACTGTACCCTGCCCGCATGCAGTTGCGACAGGCTATAAGCAGGCATAGCCTTACTGTGCTATGTACCAGGCAGCGTATCAGGGCAAAAGAGAATAACTGTAGCAAATATTTAATGTTTATACTTTGATTTATTTGAATAAATCATCAGAATCAATAGATTTGTAGAGGCAGAATAGCCTGTTTACTGCAATTATAATATAAGAAAGGAGGGACGACGCCGCAGGGAAGATTTGACAGGAATTTTTAAAATTTATGTCTTTTGTATTTGAAAATTGCAGAAAAAGCAGAAATTGCAAATTCATTAAAGGAACAAATCCGAAAACTCTTAACATTTTACATTTACACAAACAATTTAATTACAACACAAACAGCTAAACTTTAAACTTTAAACTCTTAAAAAAATGGAAAAAAAGACTGCAGTAGTAAGCAAAGATGCTAATGTAGAAGCTAAAAGCGGGACGACAGGTTCTGTATTTGCTACTATCGTAATTCCGCTGGCGGTAATTGCCTGTATCCTGATCTATATTTTTGTTCTGGGCAATCCGGCCAACTTCGAAGGCGGCAGCAGCGAAAATCACCCGCTTCCGGGCAACTACCTCGGCATTGTATATAAAGGCGGATTTGTGGTGCCTATTCTGATGGCGCTTGTGTTGATGGTGTTCATCTTCTCTATTGAGCGTATTCTTACTATCAGCAGGGCAACAGGTACTAAAAGCGTTACTTCTTTTGTGCGTACCATTTCTGCCAGACTTAACCAGCATGACATCAATGGCGCGATTGCTGCCTGTGATGCGCAAAAAGGTTCTGTGGCCAACGTGGTGAAGGCAGGTCTGCTCAAATACAAAGAAATGCAGAACGAGCCGGAACTGCTGAAAGCAGAAAAAGTAGCTGCCATCCAGAAAGAAATTGAAGAATCTACTTCCCTGGAGTTGCCGATGCTGGAGAAAAACCTGGTAATTATCTCTACTATCGCCTCTATTTCTACACTGACTGGTTTGATTGGTACGGTATTAGGTATGATTAAGGCGTTTGCGGCCCTTGCCACATCTGGTAACCCGGATGCGACAGCGCTCTCAAACGGTATCTCTGAGGCCTTGATTAACACGGCTATCGGTATCACGGGTTCTGCGCTTGCCATTATTGCTTACAACTACTTTACAAGCAAAATTGATGCGCTTACGTATAGTATAGATGAAGCTGGTTTCAGCATTATCTCTACGTTTGCGGCACAGCATGACTCGGCTCCGGCAGTAAGACAGCACACTGTATAACTGAACCTTAACCTAAAACAATGCCTAAAGTAAAAGTAAAAAGGAACAACCCGTCGTTGGACATGACGCCGATGGTGGACTTGGGCTTCTTGCTGGTTACTTTCTTTATGCTGACGGCTACCATGACGCCGGATGAAGTAGTGGTCGTAGACACACCTTCATCTGTATCAGAAACAAAACTTCCTGACTCCAACGTTATCACTATTTCTATCGATAACGAAGACCGGGTGTTTTATAGCGTAGATGGTCAGAATACAAAGATGAAGTTAATTGACAAGATAGCGGCCAAGTACGGGATAAACTTCACCGACGAGGAGAAGAAAACCTTCTCGCTGATGGGTGACTTTGGGGTGCCTATTGCCCAGTTGAAGTCTTTTCTGGACATGAGCAGCAAGGAACGCCAGCAGGTAAACCAGCCCGGCATACCTATCGATTCAGCTAAAAATGAGCTTGGCGACTGGGTGCTGCAAACCCGCCTGTCGAATCCGAAGGTAATTATTGCTGTTAAAGGAGACGTAGACGTAAACTATGATACGGTTCAGAAGGTAATAAATACGCTGCAGGACAAGAAAGTAAACAGGTTTAACCTGATTACAGACATGGAAGCCAAGCCTCGTAATCTTTAAAAGAAAGGAAATAAGAAATGGCAGAAGTACAACAGCAAGCGGACTCCGGCAAGGGAGGGAAGAAACGCGCCAAGAAAATGTCTACCAAAATAGACATGACACCGATGGTGGATCTTGCCTTCCTGCTATTAACGTTCTTTATGCTTACCACCACGTTCGCCAAGCCACAGACAATGGAAATAAACATGCCTGTGAAAGACGTTCCTAAAGAAGAGCAAATTGTGTTGAAAGCGAGCAATGCGATGACCATCATCCTGGGCGATAATGATCGGATATTTTATTACTTTGGCCTCGGCGATCCGGCTGAGAACCCCGAATTAATAGAAACCGACTATTCTGATAGTGGCATCCGCGATGTGCTTAGATCTCCAAAAGTTAAAAACAACGACAAGATGACTGTAATGATCAAGCCTATGGATGAATCGCGCTACAAGAACGTTGTAGATATTCTGGATGAATTAAGAATCACAGATACCAAAAAGTATGCCCTTGTGGAGATAACCGACAACGACAAGCAATTGGTAGAAACTAAAATCGGACAATAGATATGGAAGCAAGTAAGTTAGATAAGGCCTCGCTTGATGATATCGTCTTTGACGGACGAAACAAAGCATATGGCGCCTACCTACTTCGCAAGCTTTACAACTCGCACCTTATTAAGGCCGCTATCATTGCCACGCTCCTCTTCTTACTTTTCATCAGTGTTCCACTGATAAAGAAGATGATTGTAGGCGAAGAAGAAGTAGTAGAAACGGAGCGAATCGTAACAGAAGTAGAACTGGCACAGCCACCACCAGTGGAGGAAAACACCCCACCGCCACCGCCACCGCCACCGGAGTTGCCACCACCGCCACCGCCTGTGCGTTCTACAGTGAAGTATACGCCACCGGTAGTGAAGCGTGACGAAGAGGTAGTCGAAGAGGAAGAAATTCCGGACGTAGAGGTACTCGAAGAAATTGATGCCGGCGTAGAAACCATAGAAGGCGACAACAACGCGCCACCTGATTTGGGTGACATCGACGGTACAAGCGACGTTGTGGCCGAAGCGGTAGAGGAGAAGCCTTATACTTATGTGGAGCAGATGCCGGAGTTCCCTGGTGGCGAAAGCGAGATGCTGAAGTACCTGGGCAAAAACATCCGCTATCCGGCAGCTGCGCAACGCGCCGGTGTAGAAGGCCTGGTAGTACTCTCTTTCGTAGTAAGCAAAACAGGGGAAATATCGGATATACAGGTACTCAAGAAACTAGGTGCCGGTACTGACGAAGAAGCCGTACGCGTTGTGAAATCAATGCCAAAATGGACCCCAGGTAAGCAAAACGGCAGAACAGTACCTGTACGTTATACATTGCCTGTTCGCTTTACTATCAAGTAAACAATCCTTAGAAACAAAAAGCCCTGTCCTTCCGGACAGGGCTTTTTGTTTCTATTAAAAATAAATAGTCAGCATGCATACTTGTTTAAAATTTATTCGTATCTTATCCTAATCTCCTCCTGCATCACCAAAGTGCCTGCGATGCGGCACAAGATATAACAATGCTCAACCGCACTGTAAATAAAGAAAGAAATTTATCAACCAAACCCCCTACTTCTGAGATGTAAAACAGTTAATTACTTCACCTAAAACAACAATGCCCATGGAAAAGAGCTATTTATTCAGCACCACGTTCAACAATGTAGTGTTCAGCGGCCGAAACAAAGCGTATGGCGCGTATGCTTTACGCCGGCAGTATAGCAGACATTTGGCTATAGCCACTATACTTGCAACAGTTACTTTTTCAGGGGCACTGGTCACGCCGCTTCTAAAAACCCTTTTGTTTGGCGAACAGGTAAAATATGAAAAGCCGGTATATGATCTTGTTATACCTATTGATATACTTCCCCCACCAGTAGTAGAAAAGCCAAAGGAAATTAAGGTACCTGTTGTTACGCCTGCCCAGCCTGTTAAAACTGCTGCCTACACCAGCACGAAAATAGTACCTGATGATTCGCCGGAACCTGTTACGGAACTTGCCAGCCAGGAGGAATTGAAAACTGCCAACATCGGCACGAAAAACATGGATGGCGTAGCACCCGAAGTACCGGCCACAACGATAACAGTTGCTCCGCCGGCAGGTATAGATGCAGGTACCGGAACCACCGACTCTGACGAACCTTTTATAACTGTAGATCAGATGCCCGAATTTACGGGTGGTGAAAAAGCGCTCTTTGCATTCCTGAGCAACAACATAAACTATCCTGCCCGCGCCAGGCAGGCAGGCGCAGAAGGGCTTGTTGTGGTAACCTTTGTGGTAGCAGCCAACGGAAGCATTCAGAATGTGGAGGTATTAAAAGGGCTCGGATTTGGAACAGAGGAAGAAGCAATACGTGTAATCCGTAAGATGCCTCAATGGACCCCCGGACGACAGAACGGCAGGGCTGTGCCGGTACGCTATACCTTACCCATACGGTTCAGCCTGAAGTAGCAGTATAAAAATCAATAATAAGAAGCAGAGGCCACAAACTAGTTTTGTAAGCTTCTGCTTTCTTTTTTGTAGCAAAAATCTTATTTTTATGGGTTATAACTTAATTCTTCCGGAGGAGACAAATCATGGATAGACGAAAACAAGATAATTCGCCCGTGAATATCTTCAATAAATTTGCAAAGTGGTTTGCCTTGCTGATGACACTGTTATACGTTGGCCTGGGCTTGTTTCTCTTATTTGCTGATGAGAAAAAACTGAATCTGGCTGTGCCGCATACCGTTAAGATTATTCTGGGGGGAGTATTGATTTTGTATGGCGTAGTCCGGTTTATGCGGGTATACCAAAGCGACTCTAAACGAAAAAGAAGATATGAAGATTAGAATTCAGCCTTTCCTGATGGCGTTGGCACTGGCGGCGCTGAGTGCATGCGGCAAATCAGAAGTAACAAATACGCCTACGTCGGGCAATGTAACCATCAGTGTTGATGAATCCTTCAAACCTATTATCGCGTCGCAGGTAAATACTTTTGAAGGCATTTACAAGTATGCGCAAATAGAACCGCAGTATCTGTCTGAGGGTGCTGTGATAGAAAGCCTGCTCAACGACAGCTCACAGGTAGCTGTACTATCAAGAGAACTTACAGAGCAGGAAAAAGCAGTTTTTGATCAGCGTAAGATAATTCCACGCGTAACCAAAATTGCTATCGATGCCATAGCCCTCATCGTGAATAACGACAATCCGGATTCGCTTCTGACGATGGAACAGGTTAAGGCTATTTTTAATGGAGATATAAAGAGCTGGAAAGAACTTAACAGCGAAAGCAATCTGGAGGATATTACCATCGTTTTCGATAACAACAACTCTAGCACGAGCCGCTACGTAAGGGATTCTTTGACGGCTGACCATAAGCTGCCGCAAAACACATTTGCATCCAACTCACATGAGGCCCTGATTGATTATGTATCGCAGAACAAGAATGCATTAGGCGTAATCGGGGTAAACTGGATCAGCGACTTAGATGATTCTACGGCAGTAGGATTTCTGAATAAAATAAAAGTAATCGGCATCAGTAAAGATCCGAATCCTGTTACAACAGAAAGTTATTACCAGCCCTACCAGGCATATATTGCACAGGGCGCTTACCCGTTGCGCCGCTTCCTGTACATGATCAGTGCAGAAGGCCGCGCCGGACTTGGCACAGGTTTTGTATCTTTTGTAGCCGGAGACAAAGGACAGCGCATTATATTAAAATCTGGTCTGGTGCCAGCCACCATGCCGGTTCGTGTAATTGGCCTGGGTAACTAAAACCTTTACTTCAACAAACAAATAATTGCAACCAACTAAACTTTAATACAATGACCAATAACTGGAAGTACATCGTTCTGATGGGGATTGCCATGCCGACAACTGCCGCGCTGGCGCAATCAAGTGATGCAGGCAGAAGAGCCGTTGATTTAGAGCGATATCAGCAAGCAAAATCTATTTACAAATCTCAGCTGAATGACAAGGATGCAGCTGATAATGCTTATTTTGCCCTTGGCGATATTTATCTGAGAACAGAGAAGCCCGATTCGGCAGCTTACTATTTCAACCAGGGTATTTCCAAAAATTCCAAATCTTACATTAATCATGTAGGCTTGGGAAAAATAGAGCTTGAAAAAGGCAATCAGGCTGCCGCTGAGCAGCACTTTGAGGAGGCCCTGAAAGGAAGAGGTAAAAAAGACCCCTATGTACTTGCCATGATCGGCGAAGCTTATGTGGAAGCGCCAAATGCCACCGATGCCCAAATAACTAAAGGTATTGATTACCTGAAGCAGTCACTGGAGCGCGAAAGCAAAAACCCGGTAGCTAATGTTATACTTGGCGACGCATACCTGAAGCTTAAAAAAGGCGGGGAAGCCATGTCGGCTTATGACAAAGCTATCCAACTGGATGATAAGTATGCGAAAGCCTACCTGCGCCGGGGCCAGTTGTACACCAGTTCCCGCAACTTCCCCGAAGCAGAGAAAGCATTCCAGCAAGCTATTGAAATTGATCCCAGCTTCGCCCCTGTTTACCGCGATTTAGGCGAGCTGTATTATTTTGCCGGCCAGTATGACAAGGCCCTTTCTACATTTAAAAAGTATGTAGATATGGCTGAGAAGACACCGGAAACGCAGGCCAAGTATGCCTCTTTCCTGTTCCTGACCAAAAATTACGACCAAGCCCTGCAAGTGGCAGAGCAGGTACTGCAGCAGGAGCCGGATAATACGGTGATGAACCGCTTGAGAGCCTACTCTTACCTGGAGCTCGGCCAGCCCGATAAGGCGCTGCAGGCCATGGAGCAATATCTGCAGAAGGTAGATCCTAACAAATTAATTGCGCAGGATTATGAATACTATGGTCGTATCCTGGCAAAAAACAGCCAACCGGAAAAGGCCGTTGAAAACCTGCAGAAGGCATTGGAAATGGACCCGACCAAAGTAGAGCTTTACCAGGAACTTGCCAATGCCTATGCCAGCACCGGAAAGTATGACCAGGCTATTACCGTGCTGAACAAGAAGCGCGAAACCATCAAGCCATCGAATGCCGATTTTTATTATATGGGTAACATCTATATGATGGCAGGCGAGGATATGGTAAAGGCTAACAATCCTCAGAAAGCAGCCGAATATTTTAAGCTGGCTGATGAGACTTATGCAAACGTAACAAAGGATAACCCGACTTATCCTTATGCTTACCTGTGGAGAGCTCGTGCCAATGCCAGCCAGGACCCTGAAACCGAGCAAGGTCTTGCAAAACCTTATTACGAGGAGTTTATCAAGCTGACTGCCAATGAGAAGGACAAGTTTAAGCAGGATCTGATTGAGGCCAACTCCTACCTGGGTTATTACTACTACCTGAAAGGCGACAGAGCAAACGCTACGAAATACTGGACAGAAGTAAAAACGCTTGACCCTGGTAACGAACAGGCAGCAACTGCCCTCGCTGAAATCAACAAATCCAAGAAGCCATAATCTTTGCCTTATAAGCTTCATCAACAAAAAGCCCGCTCTGAACAGAGCGGGCTTTTTGTTATCTATACTTGCTGCTTGCTGGTGATTTTCAGACAACAGCAGAACTTAGCGGAAAGTAAATTATAAAAGCTGCTCCTTCTTAAGAATAAGGAGGAAACTTAGTTCGTATTTTTTGCTGAAGCCTTCCCGGCAAGGTGCGGCCTGTGCGCTACTTTGTACCAGCGTAGTATACTTAACCTTCAGCATTTCTCTACTCCTAAGCTGCTTTTTGCAAGTATGGCTGGCTGTAGCGGCTATTACTGCGCTTCATACAAAGCCCACTTTTGCAGCACTGCTTCAAAGTCTTCCGGCAGTGCAGATTCAAAATGTATAAATTCTCTGGTTGTTGGATGTACAAAACCCAGTGATTTGGCATGCAGCGCCTGCCGGGGCATCAACTTAAACGCATTCTCCACAAAAGTTTTGTAGCTTCCGCTTGGCATCCCCTGCAAAATACTATCACCACCATACATGGCATCCGAAAACAGCGGATGCCCGATATACTTCATGTGTGCCCTGATCTGATGTGTTCTGCCAGTTTCGAGGTTACATTGCACCAGCGATACATACTTAAACCTACGCAACACCTTGTAGTGCGTTACGGCATGCTTGCCATACGAGCCGTCGGGGTATACGGTCATTACGCGCCGGTCTTTAGGGCTGCGCCCAACATGACCCGTGATAGTTCCGGTATCTTCTTTGGGTACACCCCAGACAAGCGCATAATAGGTGCGCTCTATACTATGGTCGAAAAATTGTTTTGCCAGAAAAGCCATACTATACTCTGATTTGGCTATTACCAGCAGCCCCGAAGTATCTTTATCGATGCGGTGTACCAGGCCGGGCCTGCCTTCCCCGTTACGGCTTGTGGGCAGGTTACGGAGGTAGTATGTCAGGGCATTTACCAGCGTGCCATTCCAATTGTTATAAGCCGGGTGCACCACCATACCCGCGCTCTTGTCTACAATAAGGAGCTCCTCATCCTCATATACAATATCCAACGGAATGTTTTCGGGCACAACATCTGTGTCGCGCGGGGGTTCTGCCAGCGTTATGGTAATTACATCCAGCGGCTTTACCTTGTAGCTTACTTTAACCGGCTTCTGGTTTACCTGCACCGATTCGGAGCGGATAGCGCCCTGCAGTTTGTTGCGCGTTACGTTTGGCAGGCGGTCCATCAAAAACTTATCTATCCGCAGCAAAGCCTGCCCTTTGTCTACCACAATCCGGTGATGCTCGTACAGCTCGTCGGAGTCGTCTGAATCTGTTTGTTCCTGATCTGTATAATCCGCCACTGTTTTCTGGAAATTCTGTATAAAAAAAGAAAGCCGAAGTATAAACAACGGCTTTCCGGAACTATAAAAATAGTTTTACTATACTTAGTTCTTCTTCTTCGTAGATTTAGCCGGAGCTTTAACTGCCGGAGTGGCAGCAGCCGGGTTAGCAGCTGCAGGTGCAGGCTCTGGCTGAACTTTAGATGGATCAACGCCAAGCTTTTTCAGCACAAGCGGTGAAATATCGCCATCTTCTGGACCAGCTAACAAAGCCTGGTTGCTGATAACATAAGTATAACCGCTCTCTTTGGCCACATCTTTGATAGCTTTGTCGATTTTAGCGATAACGGGATCTACTAGAGATTTTTCCTTAGCCTGCAACGAAGCCTGTGCGCTGCGCTGAAACTCCTGGATAGAGTTGTTCATGTTCATCAACTCTTTCTCTTTGTCGTCACGGATAGTTTTATCCATGGTGGCAGCACTTTTCTGATAAGCATCTACTTTGGCCTGGTACTCGGTATACTTGGCCTGTAGCTGGTTTTCCAGCTGTGTGCTGTGTGTTTTCAGCTCAGACTCAATCTGCTTGCTTTCTGGCAATTGCAGCAGAATATACTCTACGTTAGTATAACCAATTTTTAAAGGCTGATTGCCTGTTTGTGCAAAAGATGCAAAGCTGATCAGCAAAAACGCTGCTACTAAGGTTTTGATTTTGTTCATCATTGGTTGGTTAATTAATTATTCAGGGTTTAGTTATTAGACTTCTTCTTTGGTGCCGGCTTCGGCCTGGTATTCTGCTGTTGTGGTGCGGGCTGATTTTCCTGTTCCTGCTCCAGGGATTCGGTTTGGGGCAAATCATCCGGGTTATCTATTATGCCTCCGGCGGGCTGTGCACCTGGCTGGTTTTGCTGCTCCGATACCAGCCCCAGCGCTTCCAGCACATATTCGGTATAGTCATGTACCGGATTGGTATAAATCAGCACCAGGTCACCTGATTTGTCGAACATCATCTGGATGCCCTTGTCCTTGGATACTTTTTCTACAGCCGTAAACACTTCATCCTGTATCGGGCGCATTAATTCCTGCCTGCGCTTAAACATCATTCCTTCGTAGCCAAAAACTTTGCGCTGATATTCGCGCACCTCTGTTTCTTTTTTGGCTATTTCGGCCTGCCTTTTCTGCTTCATCTCTTCAGTTAGCAGCACTTCTTCGGCCTTGTACTCCTGCTTCAGCTTGTCTAATTCCTGCTGCAAACCTTCTATCTCGTGCTGCCAGTTCTCCGCATATTTATCCATTTCCTGCTGCACTTTGTTGTAAGCCGGCATCTTGCTCAGAATAAAATTCGAGTCAATATAGCCAATCTTCTGTGCCTGTGAAATATGCGTGAATAAAAAACCTGCTAAAAAGATGAACAAAAACTTTTTCATACTAATTCCCTTCCTTAGCGTATCTGCTGGCCGATCATGAAATGGAACTGGCCACGTTTCATATCAGGCTGGCCTGGTATATCATCCAGTCTCCAGCCATAGTCAAAGCCCAGCAACCCGAAGGCGGCCATAAAAATTCTGGCGCCCACACCCGCCGAACGATACAATTTGAACGGGCTATAGTTTTTAAGAGAGCTGAAGCTGTTACCTGCCTCTAAAAACGTCAGGCCATAAATAGTGGCTGCCGGGTTAGGCGATATCAGGTAACGCATCTCCAGTACATACTTGTCGTAAGCCACGCCGCCGGCAGATCTTAATGTCGGATCAGCACTGTTTACCACGCTTTCTTCATCATAGCCGCGCAAGCCGATATACTCTGTACCTACAAAGAAATTACCGCCTCCGCTTCCTCCCATACCGGAACCACCCAATTTAAAGCGCTCAAAAGGACCTACATTAGCAGATCCGTAAGATCCCAGGAAACCAAAGTGTGCTCTGGCATTCAATACCAAATTCCCTGCCAGATTTATAAAGTAAGAGCCATCGAACATCCATTTGTTGAATTCCACAAACTCATAATTGTTTTCCTTTTCTGTAAACAGCGAGTATGGTGGTGTCAGGTTTATACTTAAAGTCAGGGAAGATCCGCTTCTCGGGAAAGTCGGGTTGTCTATACTGGAGCGGGCAATGGTGTTGATAAAGGAAACACTGTTTGAGGTGCCATCGCTGAAATCCGAAAACAGTGCATAGTTCGTCAGATTATATTGATTGTATGATAGCGCATGGCTCATCTGGAAATAATTGTCCGGCCAGTTCAGTCTGCGGCCCAGGCTTATAGATGCTCCATTCACATTCAGGCGGCTGTCGTTGTCGGACTCTGCCGAGCCATAAGAGCCATAAAGCCCCATGCTTCTTCTGTAAACCGTTTTAAATATACTTACAGTCAAAGAATTAGGCTTGCGGCCTCCCAGCCACGGCTCTGTAAACGACAGCGAGTAAGACTGGTAATACTTACCGTTTGCCTGGATGTTGAGTGCCAGCCGTTGCCCGTCACCGCTCGGAATCGGCCGCCAGGCATCCCAGTCGAAAAACTTACGGGTAGAGAAGTTGTTGAGCGTCAGGCCCACGGTACCTACAGGGCCCAGCGTTCCGCCCCAGCCGCCAGACAGGCTTATCTGGTCATTGGGTTTCTCTACTACGCTATAGTTAATATCTACTGTTCCTTCTACCGGGTTTGGTAGCGGGTTCAGGCCAATGTTTTCAGGATCAAAATAACCAAGAGCTGCCAGTTCGTTGCGCGACTGGATCAAATCATCACGGCTATACTTCTGACCGGGCAGCGTGCGCAGTTCCCGCAGAATCACGTAGTCGCTGGTTTTGTCGTTGCCAGATACGGTTACTTTGTCTATAGTTGCCTGTGCTCCTTCAAATACGCGCATTTCCAGGTCTATAGAGTCGCCGACAATGGCCACTTCCACCGGCTCAATGCTGGAGAACAGGTAGCCATCGTTCTGGTAAAGCGCAGATACATCAATGCCTGTCGGATTATAGTGCAGGCGCTTGTCGAGCTCCTCTGCGTTATATACGTCGCCCTTATCAATGCCCAACAACCTGGACAGGTAAGCATCGTCGTAAATGTAGTTGCCCTTCCAGGTAATGTTACGGTAATAATACTGCTTGCCCTCATCTATGGTAATCCGGATAGCCAGGCGGTCGTCGCTCACATTGTACACTGTATCAGAAACAATGGTCGCATCGCGGTATCCGTGGTTGTTGTAAAAAGCAATCAGTTTTTCCTTATCGGCCTCGTACTCGCTCTTCTGGAACTTAGAAGAGGTAAATATCTTATAGAAACGCTTTTCCTTGGTCTTTTTCATCTGGCGCTTCAGCTTTTTATCTGTAAAAGCCTCGTTGCCCACAATGTCAATATCTGCTATTTTTACCTTATCACCTTTATCTATGTCCACATTCAGCACCACACTGTTTGGCAGCAACGGATCAGGCTTTTGGGTGATGGTAGTTTTAACGTTCAGGTAACTTTTTTCGAGGAAATAATTACGGATAACGTTACGGGTGCTGTTGAGCACGGCATCTGTAACCACCTTGCCGCGTTGCAGGCTCACCTTATCCTTCAGGGCATCCTGCTGGGTTTTGCTGATGCCGGAAAAGGTGAAGCGGGAAAGACGCGGACGTTCCTTTAACTCAAAGTTGAGAAAGATCTGATCGCCTTCTATCTTTGTTACGTATACTTCCACATCGCCCAGAATACCCTGATCCCAAAGTTTCTGGATAGCGCGGCTGATGTCCTCGCCCGGTACCGTAATCTCATCGCCTACTTTTAAGCCGGTTACGGATATCAGCGCATTCGGATCCAGAAAATTGGTACCGCTTACGTTTATACCTCCAATACGGTATTGTTTCGGCTGTGAGTAGTCGAGGGGGTTTGTTGGGGATGGGTTATTCAGAACTTGGGCCGAAGCCGTGCCTGTTAAAAGCAGAAACACAAGCACCCAGATGCATCTTGTCATTAATATTTTTACTTAATTAGTTGTTCACTTGTCTTGCCAAACCGGCGTTCCCGGCGCTGGTAAGCCACAATGGCCTCGTAAAGATGTTCTTTCCTGAAGTCAGGCCAGAGCAGATCGGTGATATAAAGCTCTGTATAAGCCAGCTGCCAAAGCAAAAAATTACTTATCCGCTGCTCGCCGCTTGTGCGTATAAGCAGTTCCGGATCGGGCATACCGGCAGTAGAGAGATATTGGCTGATGGTAGCTTCCGTAATCGCATCGGCTGCTACTATACCATGACCCACATCCTGCGCCAAACGTTGCACGGCCTGCGTCATGTCCCAGCGGCCACTGTAACTGAGCGCCAGCACCAGTGTCATGCGGCTATTCTGGCTTGTTAATTCCATTGCCTCCTGCAGTTCCTGCTGGCAGGCGTCAGGCAGGCTCGCTGTATGGCCTATGGTTTTTAGCCGGATGTCGTTTTTATTCAGGGTAGCCGTTTCTTTGCGGATGGTGGACACCAGCAATTGCATCAGGGCCGATACTTCCATAGCCGGTCTGTTCCAGTTCTCCGTCGAGAAAGCATACAGCGTCAGGTACTTCACGCCCAGTTCTGCAGCGCCCTCTACCGTGTCGCGCACTGCCTTCACAGCATTTTGATGACCGAATATCCGTAAGCCGCCCCGCTGCTTTGCCCAACGCCCATTACCGTCCATGATAACGGCAATATGCTTGGGTAAATTGTCTACATCTACTTGCTCCTTCAGATTCATTAAACCACAATTTCCCTGCAAGTTACAAAAAGCAGTATAAATTCTGCTAACATTCTTTCCTAATCTAATATGCCGGGGGTTTTCTTATAAGGTGGGGGGCAGTTAATTCTGTAGAAAGTATAGGACAGGCTGATGCCGTTGTAGTAATACCAATCTTTGTCGTTTGGATTAGCCAAACGCTTGCTGTCTTTCTCTGAAAGGTAATCTAGGTTATCGGTTATCATTTTGCGTGCGCCAAATTCCAGCCCCAGGTTCCAGTGCTTGCTCAGGGCATATTTTATACCTACCCCAAAAGGTATGGCAAAGGCCAGGCGTGTATCAAAGGCTTTGTTTAATTCCGGTTGCAGCACAGGGCTGTCGGTTTCGAGTTTGGCGTTGTAGATTAAGCCTGCCACACCGGCAAAAAAGTAGGGCGAAAAGCGTGGCCGCTGTTGCAGGTCATAATAATCAAGGAAGTTATACTCCATCACGGCCGACAGTTCTGCCATGCTAAGGCGCAATTCGGCCTGCCGGTAGTCGGGGTATGGCAAATCGTAAGAATGGTCGCCAATGGTGTTGTTGTCGAAAATGCGATGACTCAGCATCACTCCTCCCCGAAGCGTAATCGGGTTAGACATATCCCGCCGGTAAAAAACGGTTAAGGCTGGTTGGTTGTTCAGCAGGCGATAATTGGGCGCCAGATCACCTTTATAGTTTGCACCGCCTATGCCTGCCCCCACCTCGCTGGTGGATACCGGGCCTTGCGCCAGAGCAGGGTTGCTGAAAAAAGCACTTCCTATTTGTAGTGTGCAACAAATAAGGAGTGCCTGCTTGAAATGCTGTAAAGTCATGGAACGCTATACGGAGTTTAGAGAACAACGATTACATCTGTGAATCTATTATCTAAACTTAGGACTTCTGATTCTGGGAGGCACAATATAACTCAGGGTAAGATTGGTGGTAATGTACCAGTCGTTGCTTGAATCACCGCCTCTAGACGTGTTCACGGATGAGCCATATCCCGGCACCACATCGTATACTGTGCCACTCGGATCTTCTACTGTATCAAATCCGCTTTCGGCGCTCCTGTCTGATAGAATGGCCGATGCTTTGTCGTTAACGCCTGCATAATCGCTCAGGAACAAGGCTTTATCTACATAGGAGGTACTTACGTCGTCCAGGTAGTCTGTAAACGTTTTTCGCCAGCTTACTTCCAGGCTTATGTCCAGGCGGGTGTTTATCTTGTAGCGGGCGCCCAGCCCAAACGGAATGGCAATCTGCAGGCGTTTGTAGGGGGCGGGATACGTTCCTGCATCGCCGGCAAACTGCCCTTCGGTGCCCAGTGGCTGCAGTTCGTACCATCCTGTGGGTATATCGCTGGCAGGATCAAGGCCCGGGCGCGAACCGTTCTCGTAGTATGCTTTTGGGTTGTGATGAAATACAGCTACTCCCAGAAATGCGTATGGCACAAAATCCGGCCGGAGGCGGTAAGACCTGCGGTTCTCAAGCAAATCGAAGACAGCTACGGCGCTCAATTCTTTGATGTCGTTCCGGAATGACAGGTTACGCTTGTAGCGGCCCAGGTTCTCTCCTTCGTTTGCAGATGCGCTCACGGCATCGTCTCCTATAATACGGCCCCAGTTAAAAGCACCTCTAACAGCTATATGTGGCCCCAGCCGATGTGCATAGCTAAGGCCTATGGTTGGCCGGGTTGATTTAAAGCGAAGGCTGGTAAAATCGGGTTCCGGCACAATGTCGCCAAAGTAGTTCATCGCTCCTACGCTCACCCCCACACTGCCGTAGCGTTGTTCTTTGATATAGCGCTGTGCATCTGCCTCTGTAGCAAACACAGCAAGCGCAAAGAAAAGTAACGCAAGGGTAAATGATCTGCTCATAAGTTAAAGACATCTAAAGGAATGGTATTTCACCGGGATTACAAGTATACGCGCACAAGCATCAGGGCTATGGCTATAAGCAGTTGATATTAAAGTGCTTGCTCAGGATGGATAATTTAGAATTCAATTTAATGCACGACAAAAATAAGGATAAAACCTTTCTAAAGAAATAACACTATATATTTATCTTGTATTACCCTAACAAATTATTGCGCTTATCTAATCCCCAGTTTAATTTACTACGCAGTGTAGACAAAAAGTTAACGTGGTGCAGCTTTATCAGCCGGGCCACAAAGCTTTCGCGCCTCACGGCTAACTGCAGGTTCATGTCCACGGCAGTTGATCTGGAATCCAGCGAAGCCAGGTAACTACTGCTACGGCCTTCTACTTCAAACGAAAGCACACTTTTATCAGACACAATCATGGGCCGTACGTTCAGGTTATGCGGGCACACGGGCGAAATAACAAAATTATTGGTTTGCGGCAATACCAAAGGCCCGCCACAGCTAAGCGAATAGCCCGTGGAGCCCGTTGGCGTGGCTACTACCAGCCCGTCGGCCCAGTAAGAGTTCAGGTACTCCCCATCTAAATACGTGTGCACCACTATCATAGACGAAGTATCGCGCTTTAACAGGCTAAACTCGTTCAGGCCAAAGTTTATCCCGTCAAATATTTCCTGGTCAGAATCTACCCGGATCAGAGCGCGGTCATCTAAAGTATAATGGCCTTTGTAGAGGGCGTCAAGCGCCACCTTGATGCTGTCGTAAGGGATGGTGGCCAGAAAGCCGAGCCGGCCCGTGTTAATACCAAGTATAGGAAGTTCCTGGGCGCCCACATAGGTCACCGTGTCCAGCAAAGTGCCATCGCCTCCGATGCTCAGCACCACGTTCACGCCTTCCAGCTTATCGCCGCGCTTAAAGGTTTCGATGCCTAAAGGCAGCTTAATCGTGTTTTTCAGGTATAAATAAAAGTGCTCCACCACAACCAGCACGGCCTGCCGGCGCTGCAGCTCATCAAAAAGTTCCTGTACAAAAGGCGCGATGTGCTCACTGAAGGGTCTGCCAAGTATAGCTATTTTCATAGATGAAAAGACACAGGTATCCGGATATTAAACATAAGATTCTTTTACTGTTAGCTGCTTTCGGCTACTTATACTTCTATACTTAAAACGGAAAACGCCCGCCAAAGTAAAGCCCGCTGTCGCCTTCACGGTTTATGGCGTATTCCATCCGCAGAACTATGTCGTAAAATGTAACCACATGCAGCCCCAGGCCGCCACCCGCCAGCAGGCGGTTTGCAAGTGGGTTGTATTGCGCAAAGGTCTTATCTGCCACGTAGCCTGCATCCGTAAAAGCATTTAAGTATACTGCCAGCGGTATGCTGTTAAACTTCGGATTGTTGATAAAGGTAAGCCTTATGCTTTTAATATCCACCAACAGGCGCGACAATCCCTGCTTAAAAAGGGCATAGTGCTGCCCGCCCACCACGTACAGCTCATATCCGCGAACCAGCGACCGGAAGCCCAGCGCCGCATTATCCGCAAAGGCATAATGCCGGGCCAGGCGCAGTTGCCCCTCTGCTCCTATGGTATAGTATAGCTTAGCAGATAGTTTGGCATAATCTACATACTTTGCCCGGATGGTGGTATACGGCGAGCCGCTGTTGTGCAGGAAGAATGTCTGGCCAACAGCGGCCTCAAAATAGCTGCCCGACAAGAGGTAGGCAAATGTATTGCGCAGGTTAATGACTTTAGACACTTCCAGCCGCAGGTATTGCCGTTCACGCATACCGTTGCCATAGTATGCGGGGTTCAGGCGCGCTACTGTGTCAGAGATACTCTCGGTGTGGTAAGCCAGCGTAAGCGCCTCCTGCCGCTGCACGCTTTGGCGGTGCAGCAGCGCGGCCGCAAAGGAAGTACGCCGGATAGGCAAGCCCTGCTCCTGCTCGTAAAAAACCTGCCTGTTTTGCCTGTTGGTATAATTGATGGTGCGGCTGCGGTAATCAAACGCGCCGACCTCGATCCCTAATTTGTTGTTGCGGCTGATATAAGGCACGCGGTATACCAGTTCTAACCACCGGTTAAAGCCACGCTGCACTTTTAGCCGCACATCCTCGTTGCGCCCCCTGAAGTTGCGCTTCACCAGGTTAAGGCCATAGTCGATGCGGCTCCAGTCTTCCTTCTCCAGCCAGGCATTAAAATTACGGTCAGCAAAATCAAAAATAGGAATGGGGTACAGGTAGTAGCGCTCCTGCACCAGGTAAGTTACCAGCACCTGCCCCTGCAGGCAAGTATAAGTATAGCTGACACTGTGAAAGAGGCGCAGGTTAAAGAGCCGTTTGCGGTTGTCCTCCAGCAGGGGCTCCAGCTCATTCGTGGCTACTGTATCGCCGGATGCAAAAGTTAATTCCTGCAGCAGCACCTGTGCTTTGGTGTCGTGGTTGCCCTGCAGTGCTATACCCGTTATCACCACTGTAGGCGGATCGCAGGGCATGGCTATAACCACACGTTGCAGCAACATCAGAAGCAGGAAAATACAGGAGCGCAGTTGCACCACTTCTGCCACCGGCTAAATGTCGAGGTACTTGAGGAGCATATCCAGCCGGTCGCGGCCCACATCATACTTGGCGCCATCGTTAAACTGAGCCGTAATGCGGTATTCGAAGCGCTCGAGGGTGGCAATAATGCGGGTAAGGTCAGACGCATTTAACTTCAACGTCAGTTTGATTTGGTAGGGGTCCAGCTCGTCCGGCGACACGTAGGCGCTGAGTATCTTTACGTTTTCCTCTTCTATCAGGCGGCTGATCTGGGCCAGCGAATAGTCGCGCTCTGCCATGGACAGCACCAGGATGCTACCCTGCCCCTGCAGGGCCGACATCTGCCCGAAAGCGGCCAGCGTATCGTTTATGGTGATGATACCAACGTAATCCTGATCCTCGTCGAACACCACCACCACCTGGATTTTATTTTTGATGGCTGCCTCCATCACATCATAAAAATGCTGGTGCTGCTGCACGTGTACGTCCTGGTATTCCAGTGTTACTTCTTTCAGCGGCAGGCTGCGGTCGTCCAGTTCAATCAGGTTATGCTCGGTTGCCAGCCCCAGGTACCTGCGGTTGCTGACCACGGGCAGTTCGTTTACGTGGAACTCATCCATCCAACGCAGGGCTTTCTCCACGGTGTCATACAGCTTCAGCGGCGGAATCATTTGGTTGATGAGTTCTTCTGCTATCATGTGGCTGGTGCGTTTATCGCTTCTTTTTGTAAAAACTTCTCTAAAATACTATTAAACTTCTCCGGATGTTCCATCATAGGAGCATGGCCGCAATGGTCGATAAAATGCAGCTCTGAATTTGGCATCAGGCGGTTAAACTCATGCCCTACCAGCGGCGGCGTAATGGTGTCGTTCAGCCCCCATATCAACAACGTAGGCACCTGAATATTTGTGATATCCTTGGCCATGTTATGCCGCTGCGCCGATTTGGCGATAGCGATGATACGCAGGCACTTGGCGTTGCTGTTGGTAATTCCGAATACTTCATCTACCAGTTCCTGCGTGGCCGTGGCGGGATCGTAGAACGTATACTCTACACGTTCTTTTACATACTCATAGTTGCCTCGCTTCGGAAAAGATCCGCCCATCGAATCCTCGAACAGTCCGGAACTGCCCGTGAGCACCAGGCGCTTTACCTTAGAAGGATTTTTTAAAGTATACACCAGCGCCACATGCCCGCCCAGCGAGTTGCCGAGCACCGTCATGCCCGTCAGTTTCTTTAAGTTTACAAAATCCTCTACAAACGATACCAGCCCGGGTACGCCCGCCTTGTGCAGGGCCATTTCATAGATAGGCATCAGCGGGATAACGACACGATAATTCCTGGAAAAATGTTCTACCACGCCATTCCAGTTACTCAGCGCGCCAAACAGGCCGTGCAACAACAGCAGCACTTCGCCCTGCCCCTCGTCTATATACGCAAACTCGCCTTCTTGTCTGATTTGTAGATCCATTTCGTGTGAGAAGCTATGTAAAAAATTCGTGATTTGAAAGTATACGATATTTATACTATAATATTAACAATACTAAGCCAATTTTGGAGCATATGCAACCCATAAGTAGTGAGTGCAGCCTCCGGGTGAAACTGCAGGGCATAGATTGGAAGTGCTTTGTGTCGGAACGCCATCAACTCTCCATCGGGCGTATGCGCCAGTGGTACAAGGGTTTGGGGCATGTGCCGCAGCACCAGAGAATGATAACGCACCACCGGCATCGTGGCAGGCAGCCCTGCAAAAATCGGATCAGCTACGCAGGCTATGTCAGATATTTTGCCATGCATGGGTCTTAGCGCCTTCTCCAGCTTCGCCCCGAAGAATTCGCCCAGGGCCTGGTGGCCCAGGCATATGCCCAGCATCGGCACCCGCCTGTGGTAATGTTGTATCACATCCATCAGGTGGCCCGCCTGCTGCGGCACACCTGGCCCTGGCGACAGCACGACAGCCGTAACCGGCAGTTGTTTCAGCACAGCCAACGGCACATCATTGCGCACCACTTTTGCCTCTACACCCAGCTGTCCGAAATAATCGACCAGGTTATAAGTAAACGAATCGAAGTTATCGAGGAGCAGAAGCATGATTTTAATGTGCTGATTGTTTAATGTACTGATATGCTAATAGAATAATATGCTAGTGGCTTAGGCTCTATAACCCTCGTCTACTTTGCGCGGGAATACCCTAAAATAAAATCAGCAGCACATTAAATAAATTAGGGATCATCAACATATTAACTCATTAAGCAATTAGCACATTAAAAGTGCTGCTTCAGCGAGAAGACGAGCGCCTTTACAAACGGAAGCACATAGCTTAGGATGTCCAGCGCGAAAGGTGTGGTTTTAAGTACTACCGGGTATACCACCGAGGCATCGGCTGTTTCTTTGGTGATGCTGATACCGGCTATATCAGCCACATAAAGCAGCAGGCTCAGCGCCACGCACCACTTCAGCGCACCCAGTATGGCACCCAGCACGTTGTCGAACAAGCCGAACGGCGTAAAATCAACGACCTTTTTGAGCAGCAATCCCACCAGGCGCACCAGCAGCACAATGCCCACAAACACCACCAGAAAGGTAACGAAAGGCAGCAGCCCATGCACATCGCCAATAAAGCTTTCCATCACGGGCAAAGCCGTGTCCAGCAGTTTGAGCCCGCCAAGTATGGCCAGCACCAGCGCCACCAACGATATCAGCTCCAGCAGGAGCCCTTTCCGGAAGCCCATAAAAGCCCCGAACGCTATCGGAATAGCCAGAAAAATATCGAATGTACTCAAGGTTAAAAATTAAGCTGATGGTTATACCTTTGCCTACTTGTATTGTAGCTGCATCCGGAAGCATTCAGTAGGATTCCGGATACAGCCTTTATACTTTAAAAATCGGTGTTGTTGAGCAGTTGGCCAACTGTCTGCGAAATAGCGCGTCCGTCCGCCTGGCCTGCCAGTTCTTTGGAAGCTACGCCCATTACCTTGCCAATATCCGATGGGCCGGTAGCTCCTACGCGCTGAATAATTTCTACCAGGCGTATGCGCAAATCACCTTCATCCAACTGCCTGGGCAGGTATTCTTCAATTACAGCCAGTTCATTCAACTCTATCTCTTCCAGGTCGGTGCGGCCCTGCTGGGCGTAGAGCGCTGCCGATTCGCGGCGCTGTTTGGCTGCCTTCGTCAGCAGCTTCATCTCTGTGTCCTGCGACAGATTCGTAATGCCGCCTTTTTCGGTTTCGGCCAGCAGCACCTGCGACTTTATACTTCGCAGCGCCTGCAAGCGTACTTTATCTCTGGCCAGCATGGCTTGTTTTATGTCCGTATCAACGCGTTCTTTTAAGGTCATAGTTTTAATTTTTTATGTATTTATAGGTTGAGATGCTGCACCTTATGGTTTAGTTTCTGGTGTATACGCGGCCACAGCCGGGCTTATAGTTAAACATGTTAAACAAAATTCAACTAAATTTAGTCATTTATAGAACAAAGGTATAAACTGGCTGCAGAAGCCACAACATTCCACCTTATGACCAAGCTGAGTGTAAATATAAACAAAATAGCTACGCTTCGGAACGCCCGCGGCGGCGACCGGCCAAATGTAGTGCAGGCTGCCAGAGATTGTGAACGTTTCGGCGCCCAGGGCATCACCGTGCACCCACGCCCCGACGAGCGCCACATCCGCTACCGCGACGTATATGATTTAAAAGAAGTGGTTACTACCGAATTTAACATTGAAGGCAACCCGACACCGGACTTTCTTAAGCTGGTAAAAGAGATAAAGCCCGCACAGGCCACACTTGTACCCGACGCACCAGACGCCATCACCTCCAACGCCGGCTGGGATACACGCAGGTATAAAGATTTTCTGACGGATGTAATACAGGACTTGAAAGCAGACGGCATCCGGGTTTCTATTTTTGTTGATCCAGAAGAAAGTATGGTTGAAGGCGCAGCCCTGGTAAATACTGATAGGATTGAGCTCTACACCGAAGCTTATGCCAAAAACTACCACCAGAACAGAGAAAGAGCTCTTGCGCCCTACCTGGCTGCCGCTCAAAAAGCAAAGGAGTTTGGCCTCGGCCTCAACGCCGGTCACGACCTGGATCTTGACAACCTGAAATATCTCAAAGATAACCTGCCGGGGCTGGACGAGGTAAGCATTGGCCACGCCCTTATTTGCGACGCGCTATACCTTGGGCTGGAAAATACGATTCAGTTATACCTGCGCCAGCTAAAGTAAATGATAAACGCTATCTCCATTCAGGAATTCCTGGAAAAGGCTGAGACTTTGCCTGTGCTGGACGTGCGCGCGCCCAAAGAGTATGCGGTGGGGCACATGCCGGCAGCACATTCTTTTCCTATTTTTGATGATGCCCAGCGTGCCGTTATCGGCACGGCCTACAAGCAACAGGGCCACGATCCGGCGGTGCTGCTTGGACTGGATTCCTTTGGCCCCCGCATGTCGGGTTTTGTGAAGGAAGCTAAAAAGCTGGCGAAGGACAAAGAACTGCTGGTGCATTGCTGGCGCGGCGGTATGCGTAGTGGCGCCATGGCCTGGCTGCTTGATTTCGCCGGGTTTAAAGTATATCTGCTGGAGGGCGGCTACAAAAATTACCGCCACCTGATGCAGGAGGCTTTTGCCAAAACCCGGCCTATACTTATACTGGGTGGCCTGACAGGAAGCGGTAAAACCGACCTGCTGCCCTACCTGCAAAAGCACGACCAGCAATGTATAGATTTGGAAGCTCTGGCCAGCCACAAAGGTTCTGCTTTTGGAAGTATAGATATGCCACCGCAGCCCAGCACCGAACATTTCGAAAACCTGTTGGGCATGCAGCTGTTAAAACTGAACGACCGGCAACCCCTGTGGCTGGAAGATGAAAGTATAACGATTGGCCGGGTGGTGCTACCCAAGCCCTTTTTTAACCAGATGCAGCAGGCACCAACCATTGTATTGCAATTACCCAAAAAGCTCCGTGTGCAAAAGCTGGCCCAGGAATATTGCCGCACTGATCCTGCCTTACTGGAGGCATCGATCCTCAGAATAAAAAAACGGTTGGGTGGCCTGGCTACCAAAGATGCACTGGCTGCTATTGCCGCCGGCGACATGGAGAAAATGGTAGAGCTGGCCCTCACCTATTATGATAAAACTTATACGTATGGCCTGGAACAGCGGGAGCATGTGCTTCCGCTGGATCTAACAGGTATAAACCCCGAAGAGAATGCTGCGCAAGTGCTGCAGCTGGCCCAAAAACATAACCTGATTTAAATCAATGGAAGATACATCCACAGAAAGTATAAAGTTGACACAATACAGCCACGGCGCGGGCTGCGGCTGCAAAATATCACCTAAAGTACTAGATGCTATTCTGCACTCGGAAATAAGTTACCCTGAAAACAAAAACCTGCTGGTCGGCAACAATTCCCGAGACGATGCCGCCGTGTACGACATCGGCCAGGGCCGCGCCGTTATCAGCACCACCGACTTTTTCATGCCGATTGTGGATGATGCTTATGACTTTGGAAGAATCGCTTCGGCTAACGCCATTTCGGATGTGTATGCAATGGGTGGCACGCCGATGATGGCCATTGCCATACTTGGCTGGCCCATCGATAAGCTGGCTCCGGAAGTAGCGAGACGCGTAACGGAAGGCGCACGCAGCATCTGCCACGAAGCAGGTATTCCGCTGGCTGGCGGCCACAGCATCGACAGCCCGGAGCCCATTTTCGGCCTCGCCGTAACCGGTATGGTGGATATCAAAAACCTGAAACAGAACGACACCGCCACCGCCGGCTGCGAACTATACCTGACCAAACCCCTCGGTGTAGGCATACTGACTACTGCGCAGAAGAAAGCTATACTGCAGCCTGAGCACGCGCAACTTGCACCGCAGCAGATGATGCAACTCAACAGGATTGGTGCCGAATTAGGGCAGCTGCCACAGGTAAAAGCCATGACGGATGTAACCGGTTTCGGCCTACTCGGCCATCTTTCAGAGATGTGCGAGGGCAGCCATTTGACGGCGGAAATATACTTCGATAAGGTGCCGGTGCTGCCCGAAGCGCTGGAATACCTCGCGCAGAAAGCCATTCCGGGCGGAACACACCGCAACTTCGACAGCTATGGCCACAAAGTTGCAACGCTTACACCCGAGCAGAAACACATGCTCTGCGATCCGCAAACCAGCGGCGGCCTGCTGGTTGCTGTAGATCCTTCTGGGCGCGAAGAGGTACTGGCGATATTTGAAAAGTATGGATTGCAGCTGGAGCCGTTTGGTGTTTTGAAAGCACAGCAGGATGAAGGAAAATTGATTTGGGTGATTTAAGGATGTGGAAATTTGGAGATAAAGGTATGCGTGTTTATACTTCGTTCTGCTGGCGCGGGTCTCTGACGCTGACTTACAAGAACGTGCAATCTCTAACTTGATGCTACAAAAAGGCACGAGTTGAAAAGGCACGCCAGCAGAACGAAGGCACGCCAGCTATACTATAAATGCATAAAGCCATCGCCTTGCCCATACTTGCGTAAGCAAAACCAGTACTTTGAACTGATAACTGAAAAGATGAAATTACACTACAAAGAAATGGGCCATGGCCAGCCGCTGCTGATATTGCATGGCTTATTCGGTACATTGGATAACTGGGCAACCCTGGCCAAGCGACTGGCAGAACATTACAACGTGTTCCTGGTAGACCTGCGCAACCACGGCCGGTCGCCCCACTCCGAAGAATTTGATTATAATGCCATGGCGGCCGATGTGCTGGAGCTGGTAGATAACCTGCAGATACCAACGCCCGCGATTATGGGCCACTCGATGGGCGGCAAAGTAGCCATGACTTATGCGCTTCACTATCCGACCCGCATCACCAAACTGATTGTGGTCGACATTGCCCCCAAAGCTTACCCGCCGCACCACGACGAGATTATTGCCGCGCTGCAGTCCGTAGACTTTGCGAAGCTGACAAGCCGCAGCGATATTGATGCCCAGCTGGCTAAAACTATACCCGAAGAAGAGGTGCGCCTGTTCCTGATGAAGAATCTATACCGCCAGGAAGACGGCACTTTCGGCTGGCGCATGAACCTGGACGTCATTGAAAAGAATTACGACCAGGTAGCTGCTGCTATAACTTCTGATGTGCCTTTCAAAAAGAGTACGCTGTTTATCAAGGGCGGCCGATCTGGGTATATCAAACCGGAAGATGTATATGGCTGTATTGAGCATTTGTTTACATTGGTGGAGGTGGAAACCATACCGGAAGCAGGCCATTGGGTACATGCCGAGGCACCGGACAAAGTATACGAACTGGTCACGAATTTTCTGGAACACTGATCAATTTATCTGAATCAGGATTTGCAGAATTTTTCGAGGGGCCTACCACAGGAATGTTGGGATGATTATACTTTATACTGCCTGTAATACGTCCTTATCTTCCGGAGTTCCTAATCTAAATAGCATAATTCTGCATTTTTATACTTTCTTCATCCTGAAATCCTGTAAATCCTGATTCAGACAAATAATGCTGTAAAACTTGCGGAATCGCGCGAGGTACTTTGCGAAACAACCAGCAATCAAATCACTATGAAACAACCCGGCACCTTGTACCTCATCCCCACCATACTTGCCGACGGTACAGCCGATCTGGTAATCTCACCGCAGGTAAAGGACACCGTACGGCACCTTACCTACTTTATTGTGGAGAACCTGCGCACTGCACGCCGTTATGTGAAAAGCATTTGCCCGGAACTGGTAATTGAGCAGCTGCAATTTATGCAGGTAGACAAAGAGGCTACGCCTGCCGAGGTACAGGCTTCGCTGAGGCCGCTGCTGGAGAAAGGTATAGATGCCGGCATCATTTCGGAAGCCGGTTGCCCGGGCGTGGCCGACCCCGGCGCAGAGGTGGTAAAGTATGCACACCAGCACAGTATAAAAGTGGTGCCCTTTGCCGGACCATCGGCTATACTTTTAAGTTTGATGGCCAGTGGCTTTAACGGGCAACAGTTCGCTTTCCATGGTTACCTGCCAATTGAGAAGCATGAAAGGCTGCAGGCATTGCGCCAGCTGGAAAAAGAGATGCAGCAGCGCAACCAGACACAGATTTTTATGGAAACGCCCTACCGCAACAACAAACTGCTGGAGGATGTAATCGCGACGCTGCACTCCGAAACAAAACTCTGCATCGCTGCCAACATCACCTCACCTGAACACGAATTTATCCGAACCAAAAGTATCAGCCAGTGGCGCGGCCATCTGCCCGATATACATAAACAACCGGCAGTATTCTTGATTTATAAGTAAGCTTGCTATCCGAATTTAAACAGCAAGATCTCAGTTATATGTTAGTTGAGGCTCTTACTGTTTTATTGCTATAAACTAAATATAAACCATCCCGAATCTTTTGAGAAGTATAAAAGCACAAAAAGCGCCTTAGATTACTAAGGCGCTTTTTATGTCTGTCTATTGATGGTGTTCCAGTACTTCGATACCCTCTTTTAGTAGCTAAGTGTAGCTTTTGTAAAGTTCGGGATGATTCATATTCTTCGATGAAGAAGACTATTCTCTAGTACTCTGATCCATCTGTTTCTATTAACAATAAAGACTGTTAATAAATATCCCACCAGGTTTTAACACCTTTGGAATTCTTCCCAAGTAAATCTATTGCAGCTTGGTAGCTTTCACCATTTAGTGCAGCTTCAGTAACTGGATACGACATACGCTCCGGAACTAAAGTAACATCCGGATCCGTAGAGCCACCAATGGGAGCTACAAAAATTTCTTCTCCGGTATATGGGTCTTCAAAATCCAGGCGAAGGCGTTCCAGCCATGCTTGGATACCCTGTGTATACATTGCAATCCACTTCTGAGAACCAATAGCATCTTTCCATTCTGCTGCAACATAAGGCACTCTTGCGATATAGTTGTTAGCCTCATCTTCGCTTAAGTTCGCGAATGCGAAAGAAGCTTTTATACCCTTTTGGTAATGTTCTTCAGCGGTGCCTGTTATACCTACGCTAAGATTACGGGCAGCAATCTCTGCCAGCATAAATTCAACCTCAGAATAATCAAGTAAAATTGTTGGAGCCTGAGCACCAATAGCATACACGCTTGGCAAGCTTACCACAGTTTGATCACCATTAGAATTACGCTCATCACCTTGCTTCAAACCATAAAGTTCCCCAACATAGGCATTAGGATCTGTCGATAAAGGCTGCGCGTATACTGGCAAACGCGGATCGTTATACTTTTTGAGGTAGTTCACAAACGTGGCCGACATAGAAAAATCTACTCTACTCTTAAAGGCCTCATTAATCGGATTGTTATTTGGAGGACTCGATAACCACCGGAATAAAGCGCTTTCTTCGTTAGAAGATATGATACCACCATTAGCCGGATCAAGCGACTTCCTGATTGCTTCAGTTGCTGCTGCCTCATCAGCGTCTATCATACGAAGTGCTATACGCATACGCAGAGAGTTAGCAAACTTCTTCCACAAAGCGACGTTTCCGCTGTATACGATATCACCTGATGTAAATCCTGGCTTTGTTACATCCAGAATTGCAATTTGCTTTTCCAGATCAGCTAATAAGCCAGCATATACTTCAGGACCTGAATCGTATTTAGGTGTGGCATTGTCCGGATCTAAAGCTTCTGAATATGGAATCGGTCCACCGTAGATATCAGACAAGTAATGGTATGTCATAATCTGGAATATCTCAGCTATAGCGACTTGATTCTCAGATCCGTTCTGATTGCTCTCTGCTGCTAGCTTCTGCGCCTCCTGCAATTCTCTTAATACATCGGCATAAAATGTATTCCACATGGTCTGGTTAACTCCTTCACGTATTTTATAGCGGCTTTCGTCGGTATAGTACGTTGAGGACCAGTATTGTGCATAGTACATTCCCATACGTCCATTGTTCCACTCGTCACCAATATTATCGGCGAAGTTGTATTGAGCTGTGGCAAACAGCTGCCCGGCAGAGGCTTCTGCCGGCTGGTTAGGGCTCACGTTCATCTCCTCAAAATCTTTTGTACAGGACATGAAAGAGAGCAAGGCCGCCCCAAGCAATATTTTATTATATGACTTCATTTTTAATTGATTTAAGATTTTCAAACTACAATCCCAGCGTTAATGTAAATCCATAAGAGCGAACTGATGGCAATGCACCACCTTCTAGGCCCTGAACGTTGGTGATAGAGTTTGTGATGTTTGATGGATCAACATGCTTCGAGTTAGAATCAATCAGCCATAAGTTTCTACCAACCAGTGCCAGTCTGATATTATTGAAAGGCGTTTTGCCAATAACGTTTGTTGGCAGGCTATAACCCAAACTTACTTCACGGAGGTAAATATAGCTCGCATCTACAATATCCGCAGCGTTTATAAAGTATCCTCCGTTAGAGAAGAAATGATCCTGCGCATCTAATACAACATCATTAGGCGTACCATCTTCCTGATAACCAGGAGCGATGATACCATTCTCGCGAATATCTCCTTCTGCAGTTTCTTCCAGGATACCGGAGCTATGCCCCCACATTTGTGTTGTAGAAAAGAAGTCGCCACCTTTCTGGAATTCAATAAGTGCGGATAAGGCTACTCCTTTATAATTAAAGGTGTTGGTTATACCTCCCGTGTAATCAGGCAATACTGATCCAATCACTTCTTGCTCATCAGATCGGATATAGTAACCATCTTCATCTACCAGTTTTCTACCCTGATCATCGTATGTGTAGTTATAACCAACAATCGAGCCAAAGGATTCGCCTTCACGGGCCTGAAGCTGAACAGCAAAAGGAGCGTTAGCTATGATATAAATCTTCTGATCTTCTGTAAGCTCAACAACCTCGTTCTTGTTTTTAGCCCAGTTTACAATAATGTCCCAGCTAAAGTTATCGGTTCTGACAGGTGTTCCATTAAGACTAAGCTCAACTCCTTTATTTTCCACTAATCCAGCATTTACGAATTTAAAGGTATAGCCTGTAGCTGCTGAGCGGCTTAATGGAAGAATCTGATTCTTAGTTTTTCTGTCGTAATAAGAGGCATTCAGTCCTATTCTATCATCTAAGCCACGTAATTCTAAACCAACTTCATACTCTGTGGTAATTTCTGGCTTAAGCTCCGGGTTAGGAAGTGTGTTTGGTACAGACACCCTTGAATCATTTCCGAAAGGCTGTCTTAACTGATATGTCAGCAAGGTATTATAAGGATCTGTGTCATTACCTACCTGTGCTACAGCAGCGCGAACTTTGGCAAAATTTAGCCATGATGCGCTGATTAAATCTGTGAACACGTAAGAAAGGGAAGCCGCTGGGTAGAAGTAAGAATTATTTTCTACTGGCAACGTGGAAGACCAGTCGTTACGAGCACTTAAATCCAAGTACACCATGTCGTTATACCCTAAGGATGCGCTTGCAAACAAAGAGTTGATCTGCTTCTCATACTTCTCATCTTCTATAGTTGGTCGGCCTACTGATGCCCCTAAATTATATACATCGGAGCTTAGTCCATCCACAGTAGAGCCACTAAAGATTTGACGACTACGCGTCATCCTATTCCCACCCACAAAGGCATTTAACGAGAACGATTCAGATAAATCCTTATTGAAGTTCAGCAAACCCTGGATGTTATTTTCCATGAAGTTCAGCTTAAACAGGGTGTAATCAGGAATAGCCTGGGAGCCAATAGCAATCCGCTCTTCCTGGGTTTCTGAGTAAGTATCGGTTGAAACTCTTACATCTGCACTCAGGTAATCCGTTAGCTTATAGTTAGCTGATATGTTACCAAATACACGGTCCCGGCCATCATTCTGAAAGTTTTTATAACGCACCCAGTATGGATTGTCTGTAAACCGTGGCGCCTGAATATTCCATGCTGTACGGTTCCAGGATAACTGTGAACCATCATACTCCAGCATATAGTTTTTCATGCGATCATTATCCCATTGCCTCTGGCCGAATTCAGTAAACTGTAGCATTACGTTGTTGCCATCGTATCCTGTTCCGGGGCGGCCTTTTGCTTCGTGCGTTACATAATTGGCACTGGCAGAAACATTTAGTTTCTCACTTAATTTATAGGCACCATTAAAGCCTACATTGTGGCGTACAAGTTTAGAGTTAGGCAGAATAAAGTTCTGATCCAGATTTGAGTAAGACAAACGGAAAGAGCCCTTCTCATTTGCACCATCTAACGCTATAGAATTCGTTAATGTAGTTCCTGTTTCAAAAAAATCACGAATATTATCCGGATGAGCTTCCCATGTAGCTAACTCTCCGAAGTTTGGATTGTTCTTATCTCTATCCCAGCTCCAAAATGCCCTGTACTGCTGGCCTTCATATTTTGGCCCCCAGGATTCGTCCACTCCATAATCAGCTAATAAATCATAGCTTCCTTTACCGTCGCCATCATCATAAAAACCCTGTCTTCCCTCGGGAAAGGCTTCGGGGTGCTCGTTGTAATATAGCTTATCAAAGCCATATCCACCGCCATACTTATTCTGATATTCCGGCAGTTTATAAACCTGATCTAAGGTAAGGCCAAAGTTATAGGTAACACCTATACCATTTTTATTTGCTGTTCCTTTTTTAGTGGTAATTACGATTACACCGTTCGCGCCACGGCTACCATACAATGCTGTAGCAGCTGCACCTTTCAGCACCGTAACTTCTGCAATATCATTCGGATTGATGTCCTGGATAGCACTACCATAGTCGTATCCACCGGCACCACGCTGCTGGTCTGTATTATTCGTATTGGAGTTTTCGATAGGAACACCATCCACTACAAACAGGGCATTGTTATTACCAGTAATAGAACTTACACCGCGCATCGTTATTTTGGAGGAACCGCCCATAGCGCCAGAGTTAACGCCCACCTGAACACCCGCAACTTTACCGGCAAGAGAGTTTACAATATTAGTTTCCCGCACATTGCTTACTGCCCCTCCATCTATAGTTTGAGCAGAGTACCCAATTGATCTTTCCTCTCTTGGCACACCCAGTGCTGTTACAACTACCTCCTGCAATTGCTCTGTATCGCGCGGCAGCGCTACATCAAGTGTTGTTGCATTGCCAACCGCCCGCTCAACATTGGTATAACCGATATACCGGAATTCCAGCGTGTTGCTTCCTGAGGGTACATTTATAGTATAAGTACCATCTGCTCCGGTGGCTGTGCCCACTGTAGTACCCTGCACCAAAACCGTAACCCCAGGTAGCGGCTGATTTGTGACGGCGTCCGTTACCGTACCGGTAACGGTCCTTACCTGAGCCATAGCCTGTTGCAGCAGGGCGGTCATCAGGAAGAGACATAGAAATAGAATTTTTTTCATTGTGCTGTTAGTTTAAGTAAGTGTTTAATAGTAAAAAATAATAAAAAAGCCAGGAAGCCGGTGGTTAACTTCAACGGCAAACAGGTATACGATTCGTGTTGCCAGATATCTCTTTTTCGCCTTTTTGTCTGTAATGTGTTCACAGCCATAAATATATCGGAGAGTAAGATGCGCTGCTATAGGCGTTATGTAACATCACCTTCAAATTTGAACTGAAGCATGGCCATGTACATTCCTGCCTGAACAGCGGCTGTTTCGTCTTAAATTTTTCAAGAAATCCGCATCATTTTACCGTCTAACGCGTGCCGAAAGATAGAAATAATTATCTGCAAAAAAAAGAAAGCTGCATGCATAACAAACATAATCTCTTACAAAACAGAACCTTGCATGTAAGGCTAAAATTTAATATTTGAAAGGAAAAGAGGCGTTTATCAAAATCAATCCTGCAGCATCATTTTACTTAGCAAATGCTGATTTGGAATGTGAGCACCCCGGGTTCCCTGCACTTAAACTGGTTAATATGATTATATTCAGAGGCAAAGGTTTGCTACCAATAGGTACCACCATCATGTTGTAGAAGTATGCCTGGCTTCAGCCTTTAAGAAGACGGGCTATACCTTATGTGCCCTATGCCACAGCACAGGCATCATCTTCTATATCAAGAAGTACTTACTCTCACTACTATACGGTTTTTGCTGTAATTTGTATACTATCTTACCGTTATCCTGCTACAAAATATCCTGCTTCTGCACAATTGCTTTGAGCGCTATACCTTGTATAAGTATAACCTAATTTTATCAAAATATAAAACAATACAAGCTGCTACAAATAAATGCAGCAGCTTGGAGCCAGAACAGGTTATACCTGCTATTTAAATATATGGTAGGTGATAAAGGCCATTACGTAGGCCAGTCCGCTCATGTATAGCAGTTGTGCCAGTGGCCAGGTCCAGCTCTTGGTTTCGCGGCGCACAATGGCCAGCGTGCTCACACACTGCATGGCAAAGAGGTAAAATATCATCAGCGAGAAGCCGCGGGCGGGCGTAAAGAACGGATCACCGTTGGCATCCTTCTCTGATAGGAGCTTCTCTTTGATGGTGGACACGTTCTCTTCTTCGCCTATACTATAGATAGTAGAAATGGTGCCCACAAAAACTTCACGGGCGGCAAACGATGTCAGCAGGGCAATGCCTATCTTCCAGTCATACCCCAGCGGGCGGATAGCGGGCTCAATGGTATGCCCGATAAGACCGGCGTAAGACGATTCCAGCTGATAGGAGGCAATTTTGTTTTCAGTCTGTTGCGGCGTCAGGTTCTTTACTTTTGCCTCGGCTATGGCCTGCTGCCGGGCCTGCTCAAAATTATCGCCCGGCCCGTACGAGGCCAGTACCCAAAGTATAACCGATATGGCTACAATTACTTTCCCGGCTTCAAACACGAAGGCTTTGCATTTTTCTACAATCGTGATGCCCACATTCTTCCAGCGCGGCATTTTGTACACCGGAAACTCCATGATAAAATAACTCCGCTCCCGCGCCTTCAAAATGGTTTTGAGCAGCAGTGCTGAGAAAATAGCCGCCAGAAAGCCAATCAGGTAAAGTGCCATCAGCACCAGCCCCTGCAGGTTCATAAAGCCGAAGTAGTATTTTTCCGGTACCACCAGCGCTATCAGTATGGTATACACGGGTATGCGCGCCGAACAGCTCATCAGGGGCGTCACAAAAATGGTGATCATGCGATCTTTCCAGTTTTCGATGGTGCGGGCAGACATAATAGCCGGCACCGCACAGGCTACCCCGGAAATCAGCGGCACGATGCTCTTGCCGTTCAGCCCGAACTTGCGCATAATCCGGTCCATCATAAACGTGACCCGCGCCATATAACCCGTTTCCTCCAGTATGGCGATAAAGGCAAACAGAATGGCAATCTGCGGCACAAATACCAGCACGCCGCCGAGTCCTGCTATAATTCCCTCCGTCAGCAGATCTACCAGCGGACCATCAAAGCTTTGCTGAATAAGCCCGTTCAGGCCGGTTATCCCCACATCTATCAGCTCCATCGGGTAACTGGCCCAGGCAAAGATCGCCTGAAAGATAAGGAACAGGATGATAAAGAAAATCAGGTAGCCAAACACTTTGTGCGTCAATACCTGGTCAAGGCGGTTGCTGAATTTTTCGTCCTTGTCCACCCGCTCCACGCGCATCACATCCAGCAAAAGTGTGTTGATGCGGGCATAGCGGGCTATAATTTCGTCGGCCTGCTGCGCATTAGAATGAAAATCCAGGGTGCTTAGCAGGCTCTCCAGCCAGGCTTTATCTCCCTCTGATAGAAACTTCAGGCTTTTACATTGATGCGCATAGTGCAGCGCCTGGTAATCGTTTTTGAGGTTAAACTGGCTGCGTATACTTTGCACCGCTGGCTTCAGCGCCTCTGGAATATCGTAGAAGCGGGTTTTAGGCGCCTCCAGTTGCTGCGACATGATGATTTTCAGGGCCGCCACGCCAATGCCTTTGCGGGCATTCATCGGGATAATCGGCACGCCCAGTTCCCGGTGCAGGGCCGGCACATCAATTTTTATACCTTCCTGCTCTGCCACATCCACCATGTTGAGCGCCAGCACAGTCGGAATTTTCAGGTCGGCCAACTGGGTGTAGAGCAGCAGGTTCCGCTTCAGGTTAGAGGCATCGGCGGTAACCACCACCAGGTCGGGGAAGTGGCGCGACTCGGGGTCGTAAAGCAAGTCTATAATTACGCGCTCATCCAGTGACTTGGGGTACAGGCTATACGTGCCCGGCAGATCAATAATCTGTACTTTATGGGTGGGCGAAAGCTGGCAATACCCTGTTTTTTTATCGACCGTAACGCCCGGAAAGTTGCCTACTTTCTGGTTGAGGCCCGTCAGCTGGTTAAAGAGCGACGATTTACCGGAGTTCGGATTGCCGATCAGCGCAACTTTGGAGATGGATTGAGGAGCTACAGGCCGCTCGGTCTGTACTTCCTGCGGCTGAATCGTTACTATTGTCATGCGGATTTTACGGCTTCAGCAAAATGGTTTGGGCTTCGTCTAATCGCAGCGAGAGGGTGTAATCGTTTACGATAATGGTGATGGGATCGCCAAGCGGCGCACGGCTGTTCAGCTTTACTTCCGTACCCGGAATGCAACCCATTTCCAGCAGTTTCAGGCCCATCTCGGGGTCGTTCAGGCAACAGATCACGCCACGTTCTCCTATTTTCAGGTCGCGCACACTCTTCTGGCCCTTTCGTTCGTCCACCTTTTTTCGCACGTCTCGTTGTTTTTATTTAGACTACTTATAAACAACCGCAAGTTACAAGGTGTTTCACTTTAAAGCAAAAGATTTCAATTAATGTGCTATGGGGTTGATGTGCTGATGTGGAGATTCCTGTCGCAAGTGTAGCGGAGCGCAACTTATGACGGTGCATAACAACAGAAGTTTGTAACTTCTTTGCTTTGCAAAAGCAAGTATAGCAATGGCCTGAACTATAGTTTATACTTCAGTAGATTAAAGTATAAATCTGCTAAAGTATACTTTTCTGCTGCCGCAGAAAGCAAGTTGAAACCTTGCATCAATCATGTAAAGTCACAAGTTGCGCTCCGCTAAACTTGCGACAGAAATCCCATCAACAATCAAAAACCTACTCTGCATAAAACACCCGCTTCACCCGCGTACTTACGTTTGTGAGCAGTTCATAGGGAATGGTGCCGATGCTTTGGGCCAGTTCCAGCAGCGTCAGCTGCGGCCCGAACACAACAACCTCATCCCCGGCTTTAACTTCAAGCCCGGTTACATCCACCATGCACATATCCATGCATACATTGCCAATAACGTGGCACCGCTGCCCATCTATAAGTACATGCCCCACGCCATTGCTGAAGCGGCGGTCGTAGCCGTCGGCATAACCAATAGCGATGGTGGCGATGGTTTTGGCTGCGTCGGCTATGCCTTTGCGGCTGTAGCCGATGGTGTCACCCTGCTTTATACTCTTCACCTGCGATACTGTGGTTTTTAAGGTACTGACCGGGCGCAGCGCTTCCTGTTCGGCGCCGGTGGCTTCCACGCCATAGAGGCCAATACCAAGGCGCACCATATCCAGCTGATGCTCCGGAAAGCGCACAATACCCGCTGAATTCAGGATGTGCTTTGTTACGCTGTAGCCTAAGCGTGTCTCCACATCGGCGGCCATACTTGTAAAGGTGGCGATTTGCTGTTGCGAGAAATCATTATGCAACGCTTCATCGGCGCCGGCCAAATGACTGAAAGCGCTCACGACCTGTACCTGCGGATATTGCTGCAACAAACTGAATAAGGTATCAAAATCTTCGCGCACAAAGCCGAGGCGGTGCATGCCGGTGTCTAGTTTCAGGTGGATTTTATACGTTGCCTCAGCCTCCAGCGACAAAACAAAAGCCTGCAACTGCTCCAACGCGTAAATCTCAGGCTCCAGGCTGTACTGCTGCAATTTGGCAAAACTGTCCGGCGACGGATTCATTACCATCACAGGCAGCGTAATGCCCTGCTCGCGCAACAGCACGCCTTCATCGGCATAGGCCACAGCCAGGTAATCCACGCGGTGAAACTGCAGCAGGTTGGCCACCTCAAAGCTGCCGCTGCCATATGCAAAGGCCTTCACCATCACCATCAGTTTGGTGCCCGGCGCCAGTTTAGCGCGATAATAGTTGAGGTTATGCAGCAGGGCATCCAGGTTTACTTCCAGTACCGTGCCGTGCACCTTCTGCTGAAAGGCCTGCACAATCTTTTCAAACGCAAAAACGCGCGCGCCTTTTACCAGAATTACCTCATTGCGGAACCTTGCCGGGTTAAAGGCTTTCAGGAAATCCGAAGTAGAAGTATAAAACTCCTCCGAAGCAGAAAACAGATGACTATACTTGCTGATAGTAGGTCCGATGCCGATAAGCCGCTGCACGTCGTGCGCCTGCACCAGTTCCGCGACCTGCAGGTATAAATTCTTTTCCGGTAAACCTGATTCCAGCAAGTCAGAAAGTATAAGGGTGCGCTGCCCGTGTTGCGGCTGATTGGCCTGCAGGTCGAGGGCGATGGACAAACCGGCCAGGTCGTTGTTGTAGGTATCATCAATGAGGTAGCAGCCATTGATGGCTTCCTTCATTTCGAGGCGCATGGCCACAGGATGCAGACGGCCGAGGCGCTCCTGTATAGCAGCTACCGGCAACTGACGGTACAGCAGCACCGCCAGGCAGTGGAGTGCATTTTCTACCGAGGCTTCATCGGCAAAAGGGATGGCCAGCTGCTGTTGTTCGCCTTGATAAGTATAAAAGATGATGGTTTTAGATCCGGCTGTGGTAGTGGCGGTTATCGTTACATCGGCAGGTTGCATTCTGGCCCAGGTAAAGGATTTTATACCCTGTCGCTGCACTGCCTCGTGCAGCAGCTGCTGATCAGCACAGTAAAACAGCAATTCCACGTCTTTGAAGAGCTTCAGTTTCTCGGCCACCTTCTGCTCCCGCGATACAAAGCCTTCGTCGTGGGCGCTGCCGATGTTGGTAAAAATGCCGTAGGTGGGCCGGATGATTTGCTGCAATTGCTCCATTTCGCCGGCCTGCGAAATGCCTGCTTCAAAAATACCCAAAGTATGGTTCGGGTTGATTTGCCATACGCTCAGTGGCACACCCAATTGCGAATTGTAGCTGCGTGGGCTTTTCACTACCAATTCTTCCGGGCTCAGCAATTGTGCCAGCCACTCCTTTACAATGGTTTTGCCGTTGCTGCCCGTTATGCCTATTACGGGCAACTGAAACTGTGCCCGGTGCCACGCCGCCACCTGCTGCAGCGCTTTCAGGCTGTCCGGAACAAGTATAATATTGGCTTCGGGATACTGTTGTCTCAGTTCATCTGCGCTGCCTTTTTCTACTACAAACTGCCGGACGCCCCTACTGTACAGTTGTGGCAGGTATTTATGCCCATCGTTGTACTTGCCGTGAATGGCGAAAAACACGGTGCCTGCCGGCTGCGAAAGCTTACGGCTGTCGGTGAGCAGGTGGATAACAGGCTGGGGTTGTACGAACTGTATCTCCCTGCCTTGGGTGATGGAAATGAGCTGCTGAAAAGTGAGCATAACATCCGGTTTATACTTGCAACAAAGGTAGTGGTGGGAGTTAAGAGTTGAAAGTGGAGCATGAGGCGACCTGGTTTATAAAGTATGGCAAGCTTTTCTACGAAACTATTTAATGCTGTTCTTACACTCTGAACTGCCGCTTTTATACTTACCTTTGCGCAATTTTAATTTTTCGGAAAGCATCATGGAGACAACGGACAACAAACCATATTTCACGGCGGGCATAGCAGCCTTCGTTATCTGGGGCTTTATTCCGTTTCCGCTGAAGGCGCTGGCAGCTTACCCCAGCGGACAGATTTTATACCTGCGCGTCGCTTTTTCGATGGTGCTGCTGCTGTTAATTTTACTCCTGTTTCGCCGCCGGATGCTGCTGGATAATTTTGCTGCGCTAAAGGCTGCCACGACCCAGGAAAAGCGCAAGTTTATACTTTATACTTTGCTCGGCGGCCTCCTGCTGACCATCAACTGGCTTTCCTTTATCTACGTCATCAACCACATCGACATTCAGACAGGTTCCTTTTCTTACCTGCTCTGCCCGATTATTACTGCGGTGCTCGGTTTCCTGTTATTAAAAGAGGAACTACGGGCAAATCAATGGCTGGCTATCGGGCTGAGTGCGCTCAGTTGTGCGCTGGTTGGCTCCGGCGAGCTGCGGAGTCTGCTGTTTAGCTTGCTGATTGCCTTTAGCTATGCCTTTTACCTTATCACGCAGCGCATCCTCAGGGATTACGACAAGATTGTACTGCTCACGCTGCAACTGCTGCTTTCGTTTGCCCTGATTGCCCCATTTTACAGTTATTTTAAAGGCGACAGCACCCTTGCGCTCGGCAGCCATTTCTTTCTGAACATCAGTTTGCTGAGTGTCGGTTTTACGGTACTGCCCCTGTTTCTGAACCTGTTTGCGCTGAAAGAGCTTACCTCCGGCACCATCGGCATCCTGATGTACATCAACCCGATTCTGAACTTTGTGATGGCTTTTTTATACTTCGATGAACAGACAACCGCTACCAAAATAGCGGCTTACGGACTTATCTTCGTTTCTGTCATCATCTATAACATCAACCTGAAAAACCGCCGGAAGCGTGGCGATGGCCTGGTGATACCGCCTGTAGGTACCACAGCCGTTGTGAAATAGAAAACGCCTCCCCGGTTATACCTGGGAGGCGTTTATACTTTACCGGATACCTGCTTACTGGTTGTCCTCTCTCGCTTTCTGCTCATCCAGTTCATGCATGGCACGGGCCGCGGAGTCCTGGTTGGGATTCATGTTATTGCCGAACTGATCGGCCTGCTCACCGGTAACGGAGGTATCGCCGATGGGTGCCGGGCGTGGCTCGTTCAAGTGCTCTGCATCCGATTCATTCACAATCGCTTCGGAGGTGCTGGTATCATCTGTAGGGTTCGCTGCAGGCCTTTCGCCACCGTTGCAGCCAAAGCCAATGACAGCTGCCACAGCTACTGCCATACTTGTTTTTACTATATTTGATGTCGTTTTCATGTCCGTTTTGGATTAGTTATTAGGCTACTCTTAACGAACAGAATTGTAATAAGTTATCACAGCGCTGAGGCGTGTAATAAAGTGGGCCGGGCAACACCGCTATAGCTGGCAATACATAATATTACATCTCAACCATACAAAAGCTGCACTTTAAAACCCGACACCAATCATTACGCCGGCGCGGGCTTTGCTGCCTTCCTGAAACGAGGTAACGAAATCCAGGCGCACCACTTTAAAGATGTGCTCGATGCCAAGGCCCAGCTCAAGGTAATTTTCAGACTCGCGGGTATACAGGTAATTCAGGCTCACTACTTCCTGCCATTTCAGTTGGCGGAACAGCGGTATTTTATTGAACAGGAAACCGTTGAAATGATGTTCGTAATGGCCTTCGAGGTAGCTGTTGTTAGTGCTGTAACGATAATAATCCAGCAGCTGAAAACCCTCGTAGGTGCCGGCAAAAAGGGTGCGGTTGCCACTAAAATGCTTGTAATCCATCAGGTACATTGCCCCTTTGTTGAAAAAAGTGCCACCCGTAAAGCTATACTTGCTGCGGCCCAGCAGTCCAAAGCTCATGTCGTCGCTGATGCGGAGGGCGGCGGTGCTATACCTTACATCGCTTCCCAAAGCTTTTATGCCTGTGCGGTAACCGACCGTAATGGTGGGATACTTGGAGCCGAGGTTAATTTTATCATCCGGCCTGGTCATATATTCCTGGCCCGGCCGCAGACTGATGTTGAAGGACGCGGTGAGTGCTTCGTGCGGCATAAAAGAGGCATCGGCAAGTTCGGCATTTACAGGCACGTTAGAGGTAAACCGGGTATCGGCGCCATCTCTGAAAGTATAATCCACCGTATTCTGCAGGGGCATGCGGTGCGCGTAATCGAGGTTGCCGCTAAAGGAAACGCCGTTCCACAACTCGCTGCGCCAGCTCACGCGGCCATAGCCGCGCTGGTAAAGCTTCATGTAATTACGCCCGGCCACCAAGGTATAAACCGAATTGACAAAAGGCGAAATAGGGTTCAGGTTGTTGATTTGCTCTACGTTTCGTCCCCCTTCCACTGAAATAACGCTGTTCTTAAAAGGATTGTAACTGTAGCTTAATTCGAGCTTGGCGTTGAGCTTTTCGTTGGAAAAACCATAGCGCACAGCAGGCGCAATGGTATAACGGCGGCGATCTTCGAAGCGTTTGGTGTATGCCATCCGCACATCGGCCACGACACCCTCCACGGTGTTATACTGCAATATGCTGCGGCCACCCGTCAGGCTTAGGAGCGGATCGAAACTGTAATATTTATTCTGAAAGGTGTTGGAGTAGGTATAACCGCCTATCAGAAAATTGCCAAACGAGGGCTTGTTGCGCACCTGGTCCAGCGAATCCTGGTAAGGCTGCGACTTTTTAATAACTTCCAGGCTGTCTTTTTTATGATAATCCGTTACTTCGGCCTGTGTGAGCGGCACCGGCCGCACCTCCGCCCAATAAGCCGAGTCACGCTTGTTGGCTTCCTTCTCTACTACCAGAATCTCTTTGCTGAAGATCTTATCGTTGTGGAGGGGCTGCTCCGCTCTAGGATCGGCTTCCTCTGGTTCTATTAATCTTATTTTCGGTTTGCTGACAGGCTTGGCTTCAGCTATAGCAGCAGCATCAGCGGTGGCGGGTTCGGGTGCTGTTTCCTCCAGCCTGGGCGGTGTTTTGTAAGCCGGCTGCACTTTATACTTCGAGTATACGCCTGTTACATAGCCGCTTCCCTTAAAGCCAAGCCCTGCGGCCTCAAAGGTAAAGCGCTGCGACACTGGCATCCATACATGCTCCGCCACCGGCGCGTATACCTGTCGCACGCGTATAAAATCCACGAAGTCGATACCGGCATCTTTGGTTAGTTTTAAATCAACGCTGTGGATGCGCCAGCTACCGTCTACAATATAAATGCTGCCCGAAAAAACAGGATCGTGCTTGCGGCGCGGGATAACTTTTATTTTGTTGATGGTGCGGCCGTTTTCCTGAAAAGCCCCCAGGTACTCGAAGCGGTAATAAAACAGCGCGTTGTTAGCCAGCGGCGATATAAAACCGCGTTCGCTCAACCCTTCTACCTGCAGCAGGTTATCGTAAAAGCTGATGTTCATCTCCGACGCCTTGTTAAAGCTGAAGCCTTTCTTCTGTCCGCTCACCCGGCTCGAAATCATGCGCTCGTGCACCTTGTCGGGCTTTTTAAAACTCAGCTCCGATATAGATTCCGACAGGTACACGATACCCGTATCCACATCCACCACTTTGATGCCCAGCACTTTGGAGGGCACTTTGTCCATGCGGCCTACGGCTTTCATATACACGCGGGCACTCCAGGCTTTCACCTCATTCTGGTGATATTTGCGCAGCCGGATGGCATTGCGCATAATGCCGTAAGCAGGATCTTCATCGGCGGCACGCACTACCACTTCTTTCAGGTTTAGTACCTCCGGCTGCAATTGCACGTTCAGTTCCTGCTTATCTTCACTTATGGTTATAGTCTGGGTTTCGGAGCGGTAACCGACATACTTAAACTCCAAAGTATAAGTGCCCGGTGCGAGCTGCAGCTGAAAGTTACCCTGCTCGTTGGAAGCGGTGCCGCTGGCAGTTTCTTTGATATAGATGCTGGCAAAGGGCAGGCCTTTTCCGTTTTCATCAACAATGCGACCGCGCAGCACACCCGCCATACTCAGTACAGGCAATAGCAGCAGCAATAACAGAAGGCAGGAATGGCGCATGCAGGCTAAGGTTTTGGTAGATGCAAATTACGGATGATACTTCAGAACAACAGCACTTTGGTATACTTTCGGTAAATCAGCATTTTTGTAACAGAGATTCTTTACTTCTTCAGAGTCTGTTTCGTCCGTTACCGTTGCCTGGCCTGGCGGATTTATTTGCAACGCTGAAAGCTTTTCCGAGGCTGTTTATACTTCTGCTGCCTCCTTTACAGGCAACTCTGGGCGGCGTATACTTGTTATAGTTACACAACAATACTCACAAACTTGGAACGACAGAAGAAACAGAAATCATATACCCCGAAAGAAGCCCTGCTGAAGGCGGCTGCTTACTGCGCTTACCAGGAGCGTACGCAGCAGGAGGTGCGCACCAAACTCTACTCCTATGGCCTGGAGCCGGATGACGTGGAAGAATTAATCGTGCGGCTGGGCCAGGAGAAGTTGGTGGATGAGGAGCGGTATGCCCAGAGTTATGTGCGCGGTAAGTATGGCCTCAAGAAATGGGGCCGTCGTAAAATCCTGCAGGGTCTCAAAGGCAAAGGCATTTCCGATTACTGCATCAAACAAGGCCTGAAGGAAATTGACCCTGAAGTATACGAGCAGAACCTGCTTTACCTGCTGGAGAAAAAGAATGCCACCGAAAAAGAAAAGAACCCGTTCACCCGCCGCCAGAAACTGAGCTATTTCCTGCTGAGCAAAGGCTATGAAAATGATTTGGTGCAGGATGCTTTGAAGAGTCTCGAATTATGAGTCCCGAATTACGAATTGTGCGTGTAGCCTGCCGCATTTGTGTTCCCGCCAGTAATGTGGCTTGCTAAACAGATAGCTTATACTTGGTTCTTAAAGTAAAGGTGCCGGAAACTACGCACAGCAGGAAAGCACGAAACCAGCCTTTCGCGAAAAACCATCAAGCATCTCCAACCCCGAACTACCGCTTTGGCGGCAGTTCGGGGTTGGAGATGCGGCGTTGCGGTACCAGTACCACTTGTTTTCCGGTAATTTCCTGCAGCATCGGCTTCAGAATTTTTTCGGCGTTTAACTGCGTTTGCCGCAGTATGCCGGAGTTAAGTGCTGCTTTTTTTACGTTCTGCTCCGCATATTTGTAGGCGTCCTCTACCAGGTCGGCATCCTGAAAATAAGTATTCTCTTTGCTGAACACCTTGGATTTGCTGTGATCTATTTTGTAATAGCATATCTGCGGAGCGGGCAACGCCACCTGCACCAGCGTGTCGCCCTGGAACTGTATGTCAGACTGCTTTATTTTAGAAAAGTCTATACAACCGACGGCTTCGCCGGCGACAATCAGCACAATTTTAGAGTTGGGCACAAACCGCGATACATACTTCTGGTACTCCACTACATCTTTAAAATTGTAGCGCACCAGTTCCATACGGCCCAGTTCTTCCACCGAAGTCAGGATAGTACTATAGTTTACCACTACCTCGGGCACCTTTTTTTCTTCCGGCTCCTTAAAAAAGTCTTTAACGCTGCGCCAGATAAAGATGCCGGCGGCAATGACCAGTATCCAGGGAAGCAATTTGAGCAGAACGCGAAGTAGGGGCATGTGGCGTAATTTGTGATTTGTTACAGGTACGGCTTTGCAAATATTATGCTACATTAATTTAGCTGCTTCTACAGCATTACCTGATCCGAAGTACTTGTTGGTGGTAATCCCCACGACAAAGTATTACTTTGCTTTAATATTTACATACTTTTGTTTCTTGCCTTGGTCATCTTTCCTGCCTTCTACTTTGGAAATTTCTCATAACAAGCTCACAAGATTAATTACAGCAAAACCAATCCTACTGGCACTGCTGTGGCTTGTTGTTCATGCATTTATGTATAATAAGCTCGGCATTAAAATAATGTTTGATAGCCACCGGTATCTTGCTTATGCAGCGGCGCTAGAAACCGAAAGTTCTTACTGGTATCAGGCTGAAAATATTCTTTATTCCGGCTATACGCTTATTCTTTATTTATTTCTCTACTTGCTGCACCTGCCTGTCGGGGCCGTCATTGTGGCACAAATCGCTTGCTCGGGCGTAGCATTAATTTACCTGTACAGAACTGTTCTGAACATAACGGGTTGTAGCCATACTGCACTTATCTGCCTGCTACTCTACATAGTATGGCCTGAAATTCAGCAATGGAATTTCTACATTCATACAGAATCGCTATATTTTAGCGTAACTATTTTCCTGTTATATGGCATTTCCAAGCCCCATAAAAGCGTTTACGACATTACGGCCATTTTACTAATCTTATTGTTTGCGCTTTTCCTTCGTCCAAATGGCTTTTTCCTTTTGTTAGGCGCCAGCGCCAGTGCCATCAGTTACCTGCATCAGCGATATAGTTTTAAGTTCAGAGCAAAAAGTATCATACTTGTAGCAGTTGTTATAGTACCATTACTTGTTTTCGTAGCCAATAATGCTTTAGAAATTTATTCCCCGATTCAATACGTAGCACAGGGGCAGGTTATTCAGGGCTACGATGGCTTACATGTTAATATTGCTCCTGTCATGTCAGGCATTCACAATTCTGTAATAAAGCAATTGTGGCGTATCATTACATCTCAGCCTTTAGCATATACCAAGCTGTTACTGCTGCGCTTTATTTTTTTCTGGGGACAAGTAAGGCCATACTACTCAGCCATACATAATTGTGCTATACTTCTATACTTTATTCCGGTTTATGGGGCAGCTTTGTACGGAATGAAAAGATTAAGCCAACATCCTGTAAAAGCCTTTATGCTTGTAGTAACAATATTACAAACAACCATGAGTTTGGTAATTGCAGTGGATTGGGATAACAGGTTTATAGTACCCTTAATGCCGTTTATATTTATTTTTGCTGCTATAGGTTTCCACTCCTTATATGCAAAATTTAATGCTCCCAAGCCTTAACAGGCTTAACCGCTCACTTCATCGTATTCCTGGCTGGCTGCTTTTCTGCAGTCTTGCTGCCTTGTGGCTTACTGTTCAGGTTTACTTCTTTCAGCGCTTAGGAGTAAAGCTTGTTCCTGATAGTATTGTCCGCTACATACCCTATGCTAATCATATAGCCGAAACCGGACAACTTGGAGAAAGCCAGGAAAATAGGTACATCCTGTATATCCTGTTTCTGGCTTTCTTTATTAAGCTGAAGTTAGGTTTAGGAGCCGCCGTGCTTGCCCAAATAGCAGCTTCAGGTATAGCCTGTATACTTTTGTTCCGCTCTGTAAGGAATCTTACCAATGGCAATCGATTAATGGCAGTTGCAGCTACCACGGGGTTTATACTCTGGAAAGATGTGCAGTATCTTAACGTCTACATATTAACAGAATCATTGTTCACCAGTTCTATCCTATATGTAATTTACCCTTTAACAAAAGGCAACAGTAGTAAACATTATGCAAAATCCTTTGTGCTTAGCCTTATACCCATGTTCCTCAGGCCAAACGGTTTTATTGTACTGTTGGGAATAATTGCCTGCTGGTGTTATTCTTACAGGCATATGTTACAGCCACACAAGAAAGCAATCCTTCTTTCCTTTATTATAGCTCTTAGCCTCCTTCTTTTTATTCTTGACTCTTACCTCCTAACCACTTTCCAGATAGTAGAAACTTACGCCAGAGGAGAGATAATATATGCTTCGGGTACATATGCTGTCAGGGCCCAACATGTTGTTTTACCAGCAGAAAAGTCCTCCCCTATACTTCGCATCCTGTTCTTTGTTTTGTTAAATCCTGTATTCTTTGCTAAGATCTTTTTTCTGAAGTTCATTGCATTTATTGGCTACATAAAGCCTTATTATTCGCTGCTGCACAACGTCTTAATAATCTGCTTTATTTATCCGTTATACCTATTCGCAGGATACTTTATCATTAAAAGTAAAGCACTAGCATTAAAAGCCTTTCCTTTAACAGTGTTTTTGCTACAGGCAACAATTGTCGCTATGACCTCTGAAGACTGGGACTCCAGGTTTATTATTCCACTTTTGCCTATGTTTATGCTATTTGGGATAACAGGACTTTACGGGTTTATCGAAAAGAAAGAAGCTATATCTCCACCCCTAGCCGCTCTTTAAAGCCAGCATTGCCTTGCAAACCGCCTGTGTGTACGGCTATAATCCGGCCGCCTTTCGGGAAATAGCCCTGCCGGATTAAATCAAACAGGCCGTACATCATCTTGCCGGTATAGATGGGCTCCAGCGCGATGTGGTGCCGCTGCTGAAAATCATGTATGAATGCCAGCAACTCCGGCTTTACTTTGGCATAGCCACCGAAGTGATAATTTGTAATAAGTTGCCAGTTATTATACTTGTGTCCGTTATATTGCAGCACCAGTTCCTCTATCTCCGCCTGCAGAAACTCTCCGCCTTTTAAAGCCGGAAATATGAGTATTTGCTTTTCTCCAGCCAAACCAGCCACAATGCCAGCCGCCGTGCCGCCGGTGCCTGCTGCACAACAGATGTAGTCGTAATCAAGGCTGATATCCTCTGTAATTTCGGTGCAACCCTTCACGGCCAGCAGGTTGGTGCCGCCTTCGGGTAAGATGTAGGGTTGATGGTACTGCGCCTGCAGTTGTTCCAGAAAAGCCGGTTCGCTTTTGTGCCGGTACGCTTCACGGCTCTTGTAGTGCAGTTGCATACCACAGGCACTAGCAAAAGATAGCGTAGGGTTGAGTGGCAGATGTTCTTCGCCCCGGATAATGCCGATGGTTTTAAAACCGAATTCCTTTCCGGCGGCGGCTGTGGCGGCGATGTGGTTGGAGTAAGCCCCTCCGAAAGTCAATAATGTATCATGTTGCAGCCGCCTTGCCTCCTGTAAATTATACTTAAGTTTGCGCCATTTATTGCCGGAAATGTGCGGATGCAGCAGGTCTTCGCGCTTCAGCCAAAGTTCAACTTCCTGCTCCTGCAGTAAGGGGTCGTGTAGTTGTTGCAGCGGCGCCTCCATCGTTCAAAAAGAAGCCCCAGCACTGGCTGAGGCCCCATTTATACCTTAACTTTTAATTTATATCTCTTATCAAATCATACTTTAGCTGGTGCCGGTTCTGGCTTTTGCTTTACCGCGTATACTACAGCGCCTATTATGACCAGCAACAGCAATATCGAGGAAATCATCGACACCGTATTACCCAAAGCATAAGACTGGGGCGCAAACACAAACCTGATAGTATGTTTACCCGCAGGCACCGGCAAAGCGCGCAGCACGTAATTAGCACGGATGTGATCCACCGGTTTGCCATCTATGTAAGCCTGCCAGCCAGCCGGATAATATATCTCTGAGAAAATTGCCAGTTGGTTGCCTGTGGCATTCACTTCGTAGGTCAGTTCGTTCGGGTTATACTTGGTGAGCTTAATAGTGGAGCCGTTCGGAGTATAGCTTTTGGACGGAACATCAAACTCAGACACATCCACAATGGCCGTATTCGTCGGGTCGAAATTACGTAGCGCCTGCAGCGCTTCATCCGGACTGTTTACGGTGCGCACATCCTCCACAAACCAGGCATTGCCCAGGGCAGCAGGGTTTGTGAGTGGCGCGGCGGCATCGTTGTAAATAATGTAGCGCGTATTCAGCATGTTTAATACCGGCGCATTCTGCAGGGCCAATGTCACCGTTTCAGCAGTTGGGTTATTCTGAAAAGTGGTAATCAGCCCCTGTAATTCATTGCTCATCACACTGTCAATCACGTCCTGGTAGCGGCGCAGTTTGGCGCCATGATACCCGCCAATCGACTTGTGGAAGTATGACGAGCGGGCATCGTTAAACGGGTTCGGCAAGTATAGCACCCGGTAACTGGGGTCTTTGTCCTTTAAAATCGCCTGGTCTGCAGCGGTTGGTGCAAAATGCGTAGCTACCACCTGTTGCTGAAAGTCGTTATCGTTCAGGTAGCGCTTGTCTACTGCCCACAAATCTATCAGTATCAGAACGCCTACGCCTGCAATCGCCACGGTAGCAGAGATTTTATTTTTGAGGTAGAAGTATAGCACACCGGCAGCCAGTACAATAAACACCAGCGAACGCAGCGCATCGGAGCGCATCAGGCTTTCACGGTCGGCACGAATGGCATCTATAGGAAACTGCGCCTGGATAAGTTGCTGGTCAGTAGCAGAGGTAAAGCTGGCCATACCGGCAAAAAGCCACACCAGCAGGCAGATGCCGGCTGTGATGCCTCCGGAAAGCAGCAGCTTTTTCTCGAAGTCTTTAATCTGACTCCTTTCTTTGATTAGTTTCCAGAGTGCCAGCATGGCCAGCAGCGGCATGGCTATCTGCGCAATCACCAGCGCCGACGAAACTGCCCTGAACTTGTTATAGCCCGGAAAATAATCGAACATGAAATAATTAAACGCCTCGAAATTTTTGCCCCATGCCAATACGATGGAAAGCACAGTAGCTGCTACCAGCCAGCTTACCCAGCGACGATCCACGATAGACAGCCCCAGCACAAACAGGAAACAAATGATAGCGCCCACGTATACCGGGCCACTCGTCATGGGTTGCGGCCCCCAGTACATCGGCAAACCCTGGCTTATAATCTGCTCGGCCTGCACCGGCGGTACGCCCATCTTGGTAAAAGCGTTGTATGTCTCGGAGTCTTTATCGAGCGAAGCGGAGCTGCTGCCGCCGTAAAAATCGGGTATGAGCAGCGTCATTGTTTCGCCCACGCCGTAGCTCCAGTTAAAAGCGTAATCACGGTCGAGGCCGCTGCTGGTTCTGTCGCCGCTGTTTTTAGTACTTAATTCTGATTTGCCCCGGATACTGTACTGGCTATACTCTGCCGTGGTGTACAAGCGGCCAAAGTTTACGCCTACCGCCAGCACTGCGGCCACCAATAGCACCAGGCCCCGCTTCAGCAGGTCGGCTATCGTTCCGTTTTTTATGGCAAAAATGATTTCCACCACTGCAAATACCAGCACCAGCAACAGCATGTAATAGGTCATCTGGAGGTGGTTGAAGTGCAGGTTTAGCGTAAGGCCCAGCGCAAACAGCGCTGCGCCCAGCCACAAATTACGCCGTAACGCTACCAGCAAACCTGCCAGCACCATCGGGATATAAGCAATAGAAAGAGATTTGGTATTGTGCCCCGCCTCCAGAATGATGATGTTGTAGGAGGAAAAGGCAAAGGCTATAGCGCCGATGGTAGCCAGCCACGAGCTCATGCCCAAAGCCACCAGCAGAATATAGGCGCAGAGCAGCGTGATAAAAATATTGCCCGCCAGCGCCGGCATATCAAACGTTAAAACTGAGTGGATGGTACCTGACCAGTCGCCGGGGTAATGCGTGTTGATGAGGTAAGACGGCATACCGCTGAACATGGAGTTTGTCCAGAGAGCTTCCTCGCCGGTCTTTTCGCGGTAGTCCTGTATTTCTTTGGCGCTGCCCTGAAACTGCTGGATATCGTGCTGCGCCAGGCCTTTGCCCTCGAAGAGCACCGGCGCGAAGTATAGGGCCGTTAAAAGTAGGAAAATAACTATAGCAACAATGTGCGGCAACACATCGCGCCTGAAATTGAAGGAAGTTGTCATATCTCTCAAAAACCTCAAAATAGAGGTTGAAAGATAGCAGTTTTATTTTACTTCTTCATAATCCACGTATTCGCCGCCCTCGAAATGCTTCTGATTGGGTTGCTCGGGGATATAATCAATTTTCACCTTTCCTGTAGCCCTGCCATTGCTTTGTTCATGGTTGCGGGGCTGTTCCTGGTAAGGGCTTTGCGGCTGGTTGGTATAAAAGAAGGTGCCATTGCGCATACTTTTCTTCACGAAAGCCCCGAGCAGCCAACGAAACAACACAGGCGCCACCATGCGCATAAAGAAAATAATAAGAAGTGTGGTTATGATGAATTTTATCATGATAATGCTTTATTGCTTTAAGGGGTATACTGCAAAAACAGTACCTATACTTATAATCAACTCGTTTGCCAAAGTTTTGTTGTATGACGTTTTGGCTGTTCAGAATTTTACCTCTTACACTTCCCAAGGGCTTTGCCAGTGTTATCACCCGCATAAAAGGTCACTAAAGTATAGATTGCCGGTAAAAAAACATCAACAATGGCTGAAGAGCCGGGTGTTAGGCAGAAACGCTAAACAGGCTCATTTTGGCTACAGCACGGCTGCAAAGGTAAAGTATACACGCGCTACTTCATATTAAATTTGCTTCCCTTTCTTATAACCACCAGACTTCAGGATGAGTTTCCGGGCTTTTGCGCTTCCTGTTTTGATCTGCGCGAGAAGACAGCCTGACAGAAAGCCTGAAACACCCGCTAAAAACTGGTTTGTAAGTCAGATATACTTTGGGCTATGCTGCCTGAAAAATACGCTGGAATACTTACCTTTGCAGGCTTTTCAAAATATAATATATTTAGGGGCCTGGCCCCCGGATTTATACTTACCCATGTCATCCAACCGAAATAAAATCTGGCAGCAGGTACATGTGGCACTGGCGCTTTATCTGGGCCTTGCCATGCTGCTTTATACCTTAGCCCGAATACTTTTCTTTGTCCTGAACAGAGAACTGTTTGAAGCTACCAGCCTGACTGATTTTGCCTGGTTGCTGCTGGCGGGTATGCGCTTCGACCTGTCGGCGGTGCTGTATACCAACCTGCTTTTTATCCTGCTGTTGCTGCTGCCGTTCCCGTTCCGATACCACAAGACTTACTTAAAGGTAGCCAAATATATTTTTATTATCAGCAACAGTATTACGCTGCTGGCCAACCTGAGCGATATTATTTATTACCGCTACACGCTACGCCGCACTACCTGGAGCGTACTCAGCGAGTTTGCCAACGAAAATATGGCCCGGCTGGCCTCCAGCTTTGCCGCTGATTTCTGGTATATCCTGCTCATCTGGGTGGCGCTTGTTGGGCTGACAGTATGGCTCTATGGCAAAATAAAAGTAAGCGCGCCGCAACGTATAAACCCATGGATATACTATCCGGCGCATACCCTGGTACTCGGGCTGGTGCTGGGCCTTTGTGTGGCTGGGATGCGCGGCGGGTTCAGGCACAGTACACGGCCTATTACGCTGAGCAACGCCGGCGAGTACGTATCGCGGCCAAACGAGATGTACCTGGTTCTGAACACCCCTTTCTCCATGCTGCGCACCATCAACAAAGCCGACTTTAAAAAAGTAGCTTATTTTAACCAGCGCGAATTGGCTTCTATTTACTCGCCCATACACCAACCTACCGACACAGCTGCTTTCCAGCCTAAAAATGTGGTAATTATCGTGCTTGAGAGCTTTAGCAAAGAGGCGGTTGGTGGTTACAACTCCAGCCGCATAGGCCAGGACGGTTATCAGGGCTTTACCCCTTTTATGGACAAACTGATGCAGGAGAGCAAAGTATACTGGTACTCTTTTGCCAATGGTAAAAAATCTATTGATGCGCTGCCTTCGGTGCTTACCAGTATTCCGAGCCTGCAGGAGCCTTTTGTGCTGACGCCTTATGCCGGCAACCACCTGCCCAGCCTGCCGCGCCTGCTCAACGAAAAAGGCTATCATACAGCCTTCTTTCACGGCGCCCCCAACGGCTCCATGGGGTTTAAAGCGTTTATGAATCTGATAGGCGTGCAGGAGTATTATGGCAAGGATGAATATAACAACGATGCCGATTTTGATGGTATCTGGGGTATTTGGGATGAGCCGTTTCTGCAGTTTACTGCCAACAAGATCAATACCTTCCAGGAACCTTTTATGAGCGCCGTTTTTACGCTCTCGTCACACCACCCGTTCAAGGTACCGGAGCGCTATGAGGGCAAATTCCGCAAAGGGCCGTTGCCGGTGTATGAGTGCATCAGCTATACCGATATGGCGTTGCAGAAGTTTTTTGAAAAAGCCAGTACCATGTCCTGGTATAAAAACACGCTGTTTGTGATCTCTGCCGACCATACGGCCACGGCCAAATATTACCCTGAGTACCAGTCGGCCTGGGGTGCTTTTGCTATCCCGATACTCTTTTATGCTCCCGGCGACCCGTCATTTAAGGGCGTAGAAAAGCGTGTGGTGCAGCAGCTGGATATTATGCCTACCGTGCTGGGCTACCTGCATTACGACAAACCATACTTCGCTTACGGCAAAGACATGCTGACGCCTGACCATTCTGATGATTTTGCCATCAATTACCTGGGTGCATACCAGTGGTTTGAGGGCGAGTACATGATTCAGTTTGACGGTGAAAAAACCACCGCCATGTATAATTACGTGAACGACATCTTACTGAAAACCGACCTGAAAGACCAACTCCCCGAAAAGCGCCGGCACATGGAAAACCGGGTGAAAGCCTTTATACAGCAATACAACAACCGCATGGTAGATGACAACCTGCAGGTAGGAGTGGTAAAATTAGCCGGTGGCAGGTAAACCCCGCTGCGATTAAAACACAAGTATCAATGCGATTGCCAATCCTATAGGTTTTTATCCTTTTAGTATAGAAGAGGCCTGTTGCCAACCGGAGGAACTACGCTAAATGAGACACGCAGGCTGAAATACTTACAACAGAAGAGTTATAAAACAGAGCAGTCCCGCCTTTGTAAAAAGAGGCGGGACTGCTCTGTTTTATACTTATCCCAAGCTATCTTCCTTGTTTCAGAAGAGGACTTTAGGCTTATTTACTCAGGTATAAATTCCGCTCGGAATATACCTGGGTAAAGTAATCGTCCTGCAGGTCATCGATGAAGTAAATGGCCTCGCCGGTAGATTTCATCTCCGGCCCGAGCTCCTTGTTCACTTCCGGAAATTTGTTGTAAGAGAACACCGGCACCTTGATAGCGTAGCCGTGCTTGTAAGGATTAAACGTAAAGTCCTTCACCTTTTTCGCGCCCAGCATAATCTTGGTAGCGTAGTTGATGTATGGCTCCCGGTAAGCTTTGGCAATGAACGGGAATGTGCGCGAGGCACGCGGGTTCGCCTCAATGATGTATACTACCTCATTTTTGATGGCAAACTGGATGTTGATAACACCTACTGTCTGCAGGGCCACGGCAATGCGTTTCGTGTATTCCTCAATCTGGTTGAGCACGTTTTCGCTCAAATCAAAGGGCGGCAATACGGCATAAGAATCGCCGGAGTGGATGCCGGCCGGCTCGATATGTTCCATGATGCCGCAGATGTGTACGTCTTCGCCGTCACAGATGGCATCAGCTTCAGCTTCGATGGCATTATCAAGGAAGTGGTCGAGCAGCACTTTGTTGCCGGGATGGTCTTTGAGCAAATCAATTACATGGGCTTCCAGCTCTTTCTCGTTTATCACGATTTTCATGTTCTGGCCACCCAGCACATAGCTTGGGCGCACCAGCAGCGGGAACCGAAGCTCTTTGCTGAGTTCCAGCGCCTCTTCGGCTGTTTCAATCACGGCAAACGGCGGATACGGAATATCCAGATCGCGCAGCAGGGCCGAGAAGGAACCGCGGTCTTCGGCCAAATCAAGAGCTTTGTAGCTGGTGCCCATAATTTTGATGCCGTAGCGCTCCAGTTTTTCGGCCAGTTTCAGCGCTGTTTGCCCGCCCAGCTGCACAATCACACCTTCGGGCTTTTCGTGCAGAATGATGTCGTAAATATGCTCCCAGAATACCGGCTCAAAGTATAGCTTGTCGGCAATATCAAAGTCGGTGCTAACGGTTTCGGGATTGCAGTTAATCATGATGGTCTCGTAACCGCACTCTTTGGCCGCCAGTACGCCATGCACACAGCTGTAGTCAAACTCAATGCCCTGCCCGATGCGGTTCGGGCCCGAGCCCAGCACCACTACTTTTTTGCGGTCCGACACGATACTTTCATTCTCACCATCGAAGGTGCTGTAATAGTACGGTGTGCTCGCCTCAAACTCCGCGGCGCAGGTATCCACCATTTTATACACGCGCTTAATGCCCAGTTCGGTACGCACGCTGTGTACCTCGCTTTCTTTGCAACGCAGCAAATGCGCTATCTGGCGGTCGGCATAGCCTTTTACCTTGGCTTCGCGCAGCAGTTCGGCCGGAATGGTGGCCAGGTTATACTTCTCAATCTCTTTTTCCATCACATCCAGCTCCTCAATCTGGGCCAGGAACCAGGGGTCGATTTTCGTCAGGTTCTGGATGGTGCTGGTCGGAATGCCGATGCGCATGGCATCTTTAATGCTGAACAGGCGGTTCCAGCTCGGGTTCTTTAAGCTGTAGATCAGCTCGTCGTAGTTCGTTTTTTCCTTGCCGTCGGCGCCAATGCCGTTGCGTTTAATTTCCAGGCTTTGGCAGGCCTTCTGCAGCGCCTCCTGGAAGGTGCGGCCAATGCCCATCACCTCGCCCACCGATTTCATCTGCAAACCCAGCTTGCGGTCGGCACCCGGAAATTTATCGAAGTTCCAGCGCGGTATTTTCACAATCACATAATCCAGCGCCGGCTCAAAGTAGGCAGAGGTAGTTTTGGTGATGGCGTTTTTCAGCTCATCCAGGTTATAGCCAATGGCCAGTTTGGAAGCAATTTTCGCAATCGGGTAGCCGGTGGCTTTGGAGGCCAGCGCCGAGGAGCGGGATACGCGCGGGTTAATCTCGATGGCAATGATTTTGTCGTCGGCAGGGTTTACCGAGAACTGCACGTTGCAGCCGCCAGCAAACTGTCCGATGCCGTTCATCATTTTGATGGCCAGGTCGCGCATTTTCTGGTATACCGTGTCCGGCAGCGTCATGGCTGGCGCTACGGTAATAGAGTCGCCGGTGTGCACGCCCATGGGGTCGAAGTTCTCGATAGAGCAGATGATAATTACGTTGCCCACGTTGTCGCGCAGCAATTCCAGTTCATACTCTTTCCAGCCCATTATACTTTGCTCTACCAGCACCTCGTGCGTAGGCGAGGCGTGCAGGCCACGTGTCAGGGCCGCATCAAACTCCTCCGGGGTATTCACAAAGCCGCCGCCATAACCGCCCAGCGTAAACGACGGGCGAATAACGAGCGGAAAACCAATTTCCTGGGCAATCTCTTTTCCTTCCAGAAACGAGGTGGCTGTTTCGCCTTTGCAGACATTTATACCCAGCTCCAGCATTTTCAGGCGGAAAGCTTCGCGGTCTTCAGTTGTTTCGATGGCTTTAATATCCACCCCGATCATCCGCACGCCATACTTCTTCCAGATACCGGCTTTCTCGCAGTCGATAGCCAGGTTCAGCGCTGTTTGTCCGCCCATGGTAGGCAGCACCGCATCAATCTTGTGCTTCTCCAGAATCTCGATGATATACTTCTTCTCCAGCGGTTTGAGGTACACATTGTCCGCCGTAACCGGGTCCGTCATGATGGTGGCGGGGTTGGAGTTGATGAGCGTTACCTCGATTCCCTCCTCCCTGAGGGAGCGGGCGGCCTGGGAGCCGGAATAATCGAATTCGCAGGCCTGGCCGATAATGATGGGACCGGAGCCAATAATGAGAACGGATTTAATACTGGTGTCTTTAGGCATCGTGTGGTATGTATAAATTGCCCAAAGTTAAGGCAAAATGTTGGGGGTGCAAAGGAAAAAACGCCGGTCTTTACCATTATACCTGTTTTACAGGCTATATAAGTAATTACAGCAGCCTGTTTATGTTTTTTAAATGCCTTTTTTATTTATCCTTAAAAATATCTATATTAGTGTAAACTAATTTTATTTAACCTGAATTTATGAAGCAGCTTTACATCAGTACACTCCTGGTTCTCTTTTCGCTCGTGGCCTCTGCCCAAAGCACCGATTGGCAAACCAAAGAAGACTACCTGCGGGATACTGCACAGGTAGCACAAACCATACGCTGGCTGGAGCAAAACCCGTTTCCGGAACCATTCAGCGAACGGCAGCAGAAGGCACAATATGCATTTAAATGGATAGAGGGCGCCCCGTACACCGTTAATATAGATGCCACTTTTCTACAACCCATCCTTGAAGACAAGAAATTTGCCTATAAGGACATGATGGTGCCTCAGTTTGTGTTCGGAAAGGGCCTGTACCTGATTCAGCACAACGGCGACAAGAACGAGTATGAAGCCAACCTGCGCGGCGTGCAAAGTATGGTAACCCTATACAAGCATATCAAAGCAACTGACAAACGCGCCAAAAACAAGCTGCTGGAGAAAATGGAAGCTGCTGCAGACCAGGACAAGCTGCCCGCATACGTTCGAAGCCAGATGAAGTAGCAGCTAAACCTGCGGCTAATCCGTAAATGTATAGCATCACATAACTATACAGCCATGGAAACACCCAAAGACAACAGCATTGTTACCAACGCAGACGAAAGCAAACGCCTCCCCGATGAAAACCCGGAGCCACTGAAGGGCATGAAGAAAGAGGGAGTAGATATTCTGGATAAAGAATACGAGGGCAAGGAAAGAGCCGGGAACGTAGCCGCCAAAAACGAGGCAGATACGCGCAAACTCGACGGCAGCAACGCGAATAATCTTCGCACCAAATAGGCCTTTCAGAAGTATAAATTCCGCCGGGGTGCTGCCAGGCACTCCGGCTTTTTGCTTCTTTCCGGCAATAACCTGCGTTATACTTGCTGTTGCTCTGCCAGCCCATGCAGGAAGCCTGCTCTTTTGGTAGCGCCTTTATCCTGTGCTTTTCTTCCTGCTTCGGCTTCTCAAAAATAAGATGCAATTTCAGACGCTTCCTTAAAATCATTTTAATACGACAACAGCCTTTTCCGGCCGGTTAACGTTATGTAAAAAGAAGTAAAGCATTTTGATAATCAGCAATAAATAATTAACCTTACTCTATATAAGTCACACTAAATGTTGTACCGGAATGGTATGCTTCCATTCAGAATATCTCTATGTCGAGTATTACGCTTCGCATGGCGTGCTCATCAGCCAGTGGTATGGCAGGTGCAGCAGCAGGCAGTATCGTGATGCCATGATTTTAACTGCCGATATTATCACCAAACAAAATGTTCATTATTTTATTTCGGACAGGCGCCTACTGCCGTCCTTAGCTGAAGCAGACGCTGCCTGGACGTTTGATGTTTTTCTGAAGATTTTTTGTGCCCTGCCGCTCAGTCGTTTTGCTGTTTTAGATTCTTTTGATAAAGCAGCAAGACAGCAAACGCAGCGATTCCTGCACCATCCTGCCACACTCCTGCCGTTTGAGGTGCGCATTTTTGAAGACCTTACCTCTGCATACGACTGGCTGATATCTTTAGAGGCTGCTTAGCGGGCAGCCCCTAAAGTATAAATTACTCCTGATTATAACATCAGTTGCCCCGCACCTCCGGTATACTACACAGATTTTATACTTTCTGTCCTGCACTACTGATGTGCCTGCTGCTACTTGTAAAATTTAATCCGGGCTGCACGGCACTCATACACTAAATGTTTATATTAGGAGCCATCACAGAAGATACAAAGGGCAACACTTATCAAAACAGAAGCCGCACATGCTGTATGCTATACTTAAACTGATTTACCGCATCGGGCTCCGGGTGTTTTTCCGGCAACTGGAGGTGCGCCGCCGTGACCTGATGCCGCAACAGGGGCCGCTGCTAATTGTCTCAAACCACCCCAATACCTTTATGGATCCTGTGGTGATCGCTGCCCAGTTGAAGCAACCTGTCTATTTTATCGCAAAAAGTACCGTATTCGGCTCTAGTGTACAGAACTGGCTGCTCCGCAAAATGCATCTTATCCCTATTCACCGCCGCGAGGACAACCCGGAGCAGCCAGTGAGTAACGAGGAAGCTTTTGCTGCCATCTTTAAGGCCCTTGCACAGCAGAAGACACTTATTATCTTTCCGGAGGGCAACAGCTTTAACGAGCGCCGGCTGCGCAAAATAAAAACCGGCACTGCCCGCATTGCTCTCAGTGCCACAGCAGATACGGGATTAGACATACAGATACTGCCGGTAGGGCTTAACTACACCGCCCCTACCCGCTTCCGGAGCAGTGTATTTGTAAATGTAGGCAAACCCATAAATGTGGCTGATTATGCGGAGGCATATAAAACAGATGGGCCTGCCGCTGTGCTGGCCCTGACGGAGGAGATACGCCAGCGCCTGGAAAAGCTTACCATCAACACGCCGACAGCGGAAGAGGACGAACTGGCACGCAACATTGAGGCTATCTATAAAGAACAACTCTGGGACGAAGTTCCACCGCTGGCCACCACGTATGAAAAAGAGTTTCTGCTGACCAAAGGCATCGTGAGAAGTATAAATTACTTTTACCGGACACAACCGGAGCGGGTAGCCGTAATCAGGCAAAAGCTACAGAATTATATGTTGCAGCTGCACCGCCTGCATCTGCAGGATACTTTGGTGGGGCAGGGCCGCAAGTCAGTGCTATGGCAATTTTTACGACTCACTGTATACCTGGTGCTGGGCTTTCCTGCATACGTATTCGGGCTGCTGCATAATTATGTGCCATACATTATACCCTCTAAAATAGCCAGAGCCGTTACCCATGAGGAAGAATGGCATGCGCCTATTATGCTGACCGCAGGCATTTTTACTTTCCCACTGGCTTATACATCTGAAGTATGGCTGCTCTCGCAAGTATGGCAGCCAGCAACGGCTGCCATACTCCTGTACTTGCTGAGCCTGCCTCTGAGCGGTTTTTTTGCGCTGCATTACTGGAGCATCCTGAAGCACACGCAAGGCCACTGGACTTTGCTGCGTCTGTTTTCGAAGCGGCAATTGCTGGTGGAGGACCTGCGGCGGCAGCAGGAGGAGCTCAGGCTGGACCTGGAGCAAGCCCGGCAGGAATATCTCCGTGAAATAAACCTGCACCAAAAATCTGCTTAGCAGCACACCGCAAGTTTTGTATTCTTCTGTGTTCCTTTCTCTTAACTCTCTCAAAGTTTTTAATCTGGCCCAAAGTAGCGTATACACCAGGCGCGCTATCATTCCGCAATAATTGCACAAACTTTAGCGACCTTTTACAAACAAGCTCGTAAAAGGATTGCATGAGTCAAACCACTCAATCTAAAACAAACTTTAAACAAACAACTGAGCAATGAAAAAGACTTTTTTAAATCTCTGCGCTTCGGCCTTTGTAGTAGCAGGCTTACTGGCAAGCTGCTCTACGACTGATACAGCTACTGACGGCATGGATAATACCGACACGACGGATGATGGCTATGGTACAACCACCGGCACTACTTCCGGAACGACCAGCGGTACGACAACCGATGGTACCACAACCGGCACAACCAGCGGAACAACATCCGGAACGACCACGATGGGTACTACTACGGGAACTACCACTGGAACAACAGGTACAACGACTATGGGTACTACCACTGGAACTACAACAGGTACAACTACCATGGGTACTACAACCGGAACAACGACCGGTACAACCACTGGAACAACGACCGGCACGACCACTGGAACCACTACTGGTACTACGACAGGCACAACTACCGGCACCACGACAGGTACGACTACTGGCACTACGACAGGTATGACTACCGGCACTACTACAATGTAGTTGCAGGTGCGTTGTTAACTGAGAAAAGAGCAAAAAGGCAAGCACCGTGATGGTATTGCCTTTTTGCATTTCACTCCTACTGTTATTCAAGGATGAAATACCTGGAGTTGTACTTCCGCAGGGTGTTTACCGTAGATCTGCGTGCCCTGGCTGTAATGCGCATATGGATAGCGGGTATCATCCTGACGGATTTGGCCATCAGGGCCACCGATCTGGAAGCGCATTACTCCAACATGGGTGTTTTGCCGCTGCATGTGCTGCACCAATATCTCTGGCCGCCACAATTCTTTTCGCTGCACGCCCTCAGTGGCATGTGGCAATTTGAGGTAATCCTGTTTATTATAGCGGCCGGGTTTGCCGTATGCCTGCTACTTGGTTATAAAACCCGCCTGGCAACCATAGCAAGCTGGCTGCTGTTGCTGAGCTTGCAGAACCGCAATACACTTATCACACAGGGGGGTGACGATTTGCTCCGGATGCTGCTGTTCTGGGCTATTTTTTTGCCATGGGGCAGGTATTATTCTTACGATGCAACACAGCGTAAACATCCTCCGCTGGCAGACACCAGCTATTTTAGTGCTGCCACAGTTGCTTATATCCTGCAGGTCTGCCTGGTATACTTTTGTACCGCTTTGCTCAAGAATTCGCCGGAGTGGCGCACCGAAGGCACAGCCTTGTACTATGCCCTCAGCTTGGACCAGATCCTAATGCCGGGCGGGCGGCTGATCTATCCGTATCCTGATTTACTGCATGCACTTACAATTACCACCTATTATGTAGAGTTGCTGCTGCCTTTTTTGCTGCTGATACCTTTTTACAACAGCTTCTTCCGGATGGTGACCGTAGTGGTGCTGGTTGGTTTTCACATTGGCATCAGCCTGACTTTATTTGTAGGGCTTTTTTACCTGATCAATATTGCATCTGTGGCAGGTTTGCTGCCGCGCTCTGTTATGGATTGGCTGGACCGGCGGCTACTTGCTTCATTCAGGCGGCCATACACGGGTCATTTCAAGCGCATTTTTCAGCAAATACGCAGGCCTCCTCTGATCAGCATACAGGTGCGCGTAAGTTCAACGGTGCCACGGCATCTGCTGCCGCAGTTTCAGAACGGTTTTGTAAGTGTGGTGCTGCTTTACTGCATCTGGTGGAACCTGAGCGGCACCAACCTCAACATACCCAAACTGCCCGACAGCAGCCGCTGGTTTGGCTACCTGCTGCGCCTTGATCAGCACTGGGGCATGTTCGCGCCGGTTGTGTTTAAGGATGATGGCTGGTACGTGCTGGAAGGACACACTGCCAGCGGCAAAGCTATTGACCTGAACCATGAGGGCGAAGCAGCAAACTATGCCAAACCGGCTTCAGTAGTATCCTTATTTAAGAACGATCGTTGGCGCAAGTATTCTGAAAACTACCTGTTTGTCCGGAATGCTTACATGCGGCCATACTATTGCAATTACCTGGTGCGCCGCTGGAACGAGGCGCATCCGCAGCAGCCTATCAAACAGTTAAATGTCATTTATATGAAGGAGCCGTCGCTGCCCGACTACCAGGTAGCCACCCCCACGCGGGAAGTGCTTTGTAGCTGTGCCAACCTGCCGGAGCAGTTGTAGCAGTTGATTAGCTTAAAGCGGGCAGCATATGAAAGTACTATGTCTAGCCGTAAGCTTATACTTTGATTGTTATCTGTTATTCAGCGAGATGCCTTAACGGCAACTTATACTTAAAACAGAATACCTCAATACCTTTATTTCCTTACTCAACTTTTCCTTTTACTAAACCTTTAAAACAAACTTTAAAATTGATTCTTATGAAAAAAGCACATGTATACCTGATAGCTGGCGCACTGCTAATGTCACCCGCTTTCACCAGCTGTTCCTCCAATAACACTACAGGTGTGGAAACGGAAGGCACCGGAACAAACGATACCGGCACTATGGGCAATTCGGGCGCCACGAATAGCGGTGACATGAACGACACTATGGAAGAAGATACCATGGGTACAACAGCAGGTACTACCATGGGAACCACTGCCGGCACCACAAGTGGTACAACCACAGAGTCAACAACCGGTGGCGGAACAACCGGAGGAAACTAATAGCTTTATCTTATTTAAACAAAAGCGGCAGGTGCTCACGCATCTGCCGCTTTTGTTTAAATAACTGATGTTCTAATCATCTTTCTTATTTCCCATCAGGTAACCTGCCGCTCCGGCAACGAGGCCGCCGAGCAGGTATAAGCCAACCGTCATGGCCTGCGTTTTAGGAGTGCGGTTGCTGGGAGCTTCGCCCAGCCCGAGCGGGCCCGGCAGGTAAATAGCGCCGGCACCGGCCGCTGCCCCCAATATTGCACCTCTCCACAAAGCGTCTTTACCTACACCGGCAAAGCTGTAATAAACAGCGTTAGAAACAATATCGCCTGCCAGAGCCCAGCTATGCAGTTCCTCCTGATCCTGAGGTGGCTCGGCGCCAGCCTTTTCCATGGTTTTAGAAATAGCGCGCATTCCCAGCACATCCATGCGGGGCGCATCGGCTACCAGCCTCCTTGCTGTTTCGTGTACAAGCGTAAGAACACAGGCGCCGGCTAAGCCTCCGGCTAAAGCTTTCATTATCCCCATAACATCAGATTTAGTTTATACTTGTTTAATTATACTCTCCTTTGGTCTTCTCTTTATAGCCCAATGCCACGCATAAGGTTGCAGTTATCCGTTACAGCCTCTTATCTTCTCTGGCATTGCCTCTGCAGCAGCTAAACATTATAGCCATAAAAAAGCCGGAATGCATGATACACTCCGGCTTCTTTACGGTTTCAAGATGAGTTTTTAATTCCTTTTTCTTACGTTCTTTCTCATTTTATCTTGCTTGTTCATTGAGTTCATTGCTATCCAGCCTGCACCCAACGCCAGCAATGAACCGCCTACTACCTTCTGTGTTGTGCTTAAATTGCCCACCTTTTCGGCAGTAGAGCTGCCAAACTGCTGTAGTTTATCGGTTAATTTGTTGGTCATGTCACTCAAGCCACTTTTGTCCGATGTGTTATGATCGTTCTGGTTGCTGCTAATGTTGTGCATGCTGCCCTGAGGAGCTATATTTGTTTTCGCTTGCGATGTCTTATTTGCGCTGTTTTCCATAGTATATTCTGTTTTAGTTTAAGTAAATGCTACTGTCTTGCTACAGTTTGTTACCGTTCCGCTGACGGGTAGCCATACTTATTTTATCGCAAAACAACGTGGATGGTTGCATTTAATTTGTTATTTGTCCTACAGCACAATCTTATCGCAGTATACTTATAAGCAGGCAAAAGCTGATATGCTGCTTTGTTGCTGTATATGTTTTCAGGGATCAGGCGCTTTTGATATTGGTGCTGCCTTGCTAAGCTGCCTTTTGCGACGATGCACCATTACCTCCATCAGGCTGATGCCCACCAGGAGCCATAAGATGCCCAGCAGAAAGCCTGCCAGCACATCCGAAAGATAGTGTACGCCCAGGTAAATCCGGCTAAAGCCAACTATCAGAATAAGTATAATGGCGGCTCCAAGTATAAGCTGCCGCTGCCTGCGCTTACGATAATGCCGATACAGAAAGTAGGCAATCAGTCCGTACTGGGCAAGGGCAGTAGTAGCATGCCCGCTCGGAAACGAGAAGTGCTCCACCTCATAATAGGCCACATTAGCAGGGCGCTCGCGGCTGACGAATGTTTTGCCATACCTGGTAGAAATCCCGACCCCGGCCAGCGCCAGCCAGAAAGCCAGCAGCGCCACATATTTTTTTCGGAAAAGAAAGATAAGGGACATGATGCCGCCTGCTACAAAAACTGCCCACTGCTCGCCCAGTTGCGTGGCGCCATACATTACCTGGCTCAGCCACTCGGTACGTATGCTGAAGAGCAGGGCTGTAAAGCTTTTGTCCAGCGTTACAATGCTCTCGGATTCTATCACACTTTCGGCCAGCTCGGACAGCAGCGCCAGGTTAATACCAAAAACAATCAGGATGAGGGTAAGTGGCAGGCCGGTAAAGACTTTTGGGTTAAACCGGCCGGCAATAAACCCCGACACACGCGGGTAGCGCCGCCGGAACCGCCGCACCGGCGGCTGGCGCAGCAACCAGGCCAGTGCCTGCTGTACGTAATGTGTAAGGATGTTTTTCATTATAAGTGCAATGCTCAGCTATACGGCAATTCGCGTATTTGTTTCCCGCTTAATTTTATTGCCTTTGCTATAATAGCTGTATACTCTTAAACAGGGCAAAAACACAACATTGTGCTTCTATCTAAAGTACATATTCTATATGAAGCGGTTAGATAATGTGTTTGATAAGTTGATGCTCGCCACCGGGCTGTTGCTGCTGGTATGGTTCTGGGCAAAATTCCCCCCGGTGCCCACCCCCGACAGGCAGGAAGAGGCCTCTTACATAACAACAGACGCAGGCTACACGGCTAAATGGACACATGTGCGGCCGGATAAAGGCCTTTCACCGCGCGAGGTTATCCGCATACAGCTCCTGGCCCTACAGCAGAATGATCATCACGACAGTGGCGTAATAACGGTCTTTAATTTTTCATCGCCGGTAAACAGAATGCACCTGGGCCCCATCAACCACTTCCGGATGCTGGTACGCGACCCAGCCTATAGTTCTATACTTAACTTCAGGAAGTACAGAACCGGACAACTGGTCATCACCGGCAACATGGCTTACCAACTGGTTGTAATTACTGACAGGGACGGGCAGCAGGCGCCTTTCCTGTTTATACTTGCCAGGCAAACAAAAGGGAAATACAAAGGCTGCTGGATGACGGAAGGCGTAGCACGCATGGCGCCACAACCACAAAGCAGCCTGGTATAAGGCAGCCACAGCAATAACAAAAAGGACGGCAGAAGAAATTATCTTCTGCCGTCCTTTTTGTTATTGTAATTGTTTGAAGTCTAGGTCAGATCAAGCTCCATTTTGATGTCTGCGCGCGCATAGATGCTGGGAGGCATGGGTACTTCTACAAAACCTAGCTTGGTATACAGGCTCAGTGCTTTGGTGAGGCTGCGGTTAGATACCAGGTATATTTTATGTGCCCCTGCTTTGCGGGCCCTTTCAATTGCGCGCTCTGCCAGCAGCCGGCCTATATGCAGCCCCTGCGCTTTGGGTGTTACGGCCATTTTGGCCAGTTCAAATACGCCTTCTCCATCTTTTATCAGCGCACAGGTGCCAACGGTTTCTCCATGGAACAAGCCCATCAGAATAAGGCCGCCTTTGTTGATGATATAGCCTTGCGGGTCACGAAGTGATTTTTCGTCGGCTTCTTCCATCACAAAATATTTTGAAATCCACTCGTGGTTCAGGTCGTAGAAGGCCTTGGCGTAAAAAGGATTGAAGTCAACAATCTGAATGGTTGACGGCATGGAGTACTCCAGTGGCATGGCGTGTATCTTTTGCTGGTACGGCCACAAATTTAGCAAAACGAAATTACTTTCAACACACAAAAAGCGCCTGCTAGGTATGGCAGGCGCTTTCCTGATGCAGCTTATGTAAATTTTTAATCTCGCATAAGATTGCCTCTCAGCTCGCCTGCCGGATAGGTGGTGCTGTGTATATTAAAATACCACTCGCCGTTTAGCAGTTGTTCTTCCTCTTCGTCGGTCAGCGCACGGGTTGAGCCGGAATAGGTGCCTGCGCTGTTCTCGGAAGCGCCAGTTACAGGAATGACGACGGGCGCACTGGTATCAGGGGTGGCCGGGCCATGAAAATGCATTCCCACGGTATTGTCGTCCCAGTTGCCCAGTGCCCAGGTTACGTTAAAGGTCATCACATTTGTATCCTTGTTGTAGACGCCGTTAAAAACACCGGCACCGTTGGTTTCCCTTGCCGGCACTTCATTTTCGCCGAGCAGCCGCACGTCATTAAAGCCTACCAGGTTAAGACTGACTTCATCATCGGCATCTTTACACCCCCACATAAAAGTTGTAAACAGCAGCAGGCCTAAACGCAGGGCATTGAGATAGTTAAATTTCCGGAATCCCATAGCAGTTTTTTTAAGTTTAAGTATAAATTTAATTTACTTATACTTTAAAGAAATGTTAATTATCCTGACCCACTATTCCGTGAGCTGCCCGGATGGTTATACCAACTTACGCCAGATGCTTGTAGAAACTTAAAATATTGTTTATAAGGTACATGCAAGCACAACAGGCGCTCTAACCTGAAGCCGGAAGTATAAGTACAGCCTCTTTACTATGCCACTATCAAACCTGCCCAAGCCTGTCCTTTTCCACCCGCTCAAACACCACCTGGGCTACATACAACGCTTTATACATGAAGGTATTTCTGCCCCAGCCACAACCCTTAAGACCGACATTTTAGCGATAGGCAATGCTTCGCAGCTGGATGTATACACCGGCAAACTTTCGGCGCAGCAAATAGCTGAAGAAGCTATTGCCTGCCTGCAGCAACGTGATTTGCTGGCGCCGGAGAGATATCGCCGCTATTTAGCTGCCGAAGGAAATGCTTATCGTATTATTACACTTTCTGATGGTACGGATTGGGTATTGCGCTGGGGTGTAGTGGCAGGGCGGCATGTGCACCTGCATCCGGCCCGCTATGCGGTACATACTATACGGGTAAAGGCAAACGTGCTCAAAACCGCTATGGCCGCTTTGATTTTCGCTGCAATACAGCACGAAGAAGTAGACCTGAAGCTGGTAAACGCAGTACGCGCAACGTGGCTGTCGCTGCCGCTAGTTAAGAAGTTTGATGAGGAAGGAAGCCTTGCGGAACTGCTAAAGCTGCTGCCTCGCTAAATGCATATAGGCTGTGCCAGGCTTACGACCTAACCAGCCTGCTTCGCCCGATGGCATAGTAAAGGATAAAGCCTAGTACCGGCAAGAGTAACACTACCAGCAGCCATACTATTTTGTCTGTACCATTTTTAAAAGACTTGGTTAGGATCTCGACAAGCGCATATAGCCATAGCAGCGCAGGAATTATAAGTATAAAAAGCTCGAAGGCTCCTAAACTGCCGATAAATAAAAGTACGTTTGCCATCATAGTATAATTTTTCTGTAATGAAATATACAAGGAATAATTTACAACTCCTACTTTTGCTTTTATCGGCCAAGTATAAACCAGGCAGGCAGTGCCACTTAGTAAGTGGCACTGCCTGCCTGGTTTATACTTGGGGTTACTTATTCTTTTCCAGCAGGTTAGATAACGTAAAGGACTGGTTGTTCAGCCTGGTATATTTAAAGTCATCATCCCCTCTAAAGGCGGCTCCTCTGATGTTGAAGGTGTCTGCAATCTTGGCATATTTAAAATTAGCCAGGCCTTCAAAAACAGCTTTCCCGAAGTTTACACCTTCCGGGAATTTGGCATACTTAAAGTTCGCCTCCCCATCGAACACGGCCCCGCTGAAATCGGCTGTTACCGGAAAATCCACATACTTAAAGTTGGCATCATCGCTGAACCGCACGTTGCTGAAGTCTACTATTTTGGCGAAGTCGCTATACTTAAAAAGCGCTTCTTCCGAGAAACGGCTACCGGCAAATGAGGCACCGCCCCTGAATGCAGAATATTTAAAAGCGCTCTCCTCCTCAAAAGTACAGTTCTCGAAGCGGACCGGTTTATCAAAGTTGGTATTGTATACTTCATTGGATGCATTAAACATACCGCTCCCGTTATCCGGGTTAAAGTAGGCCAGCACATTCCCCTCAAACGTGCAGTTGATAAAGGTGAGCGGCGCATTAACCGTACTGATGTACTCTTTTGAGTCGTTTTCGCCCTTACCGCTTTTCAACTTCATATTCTTCAGTTTCGTCAGGTTCAGGTCGCCTACTATGGTTGCATTCCGGTAGCTTACGGCTTCCCCACGGTTTATTTTGTCCAGAATCTCAGAAGCGTTTACCCTGCTCTGCGCCATAGAAAGCAGCGGCAGTAGCAGTACAAGCAGGAGTAGTGGTAGCTTTTTCATCATGATTTTATGCTTAGTATTTGTATGTGTAGTTGTTTACCTAAAAGATGAAGTCAATATAGTAAAGGTTGCGTGAGCGGCCGATTATTTCTGGATTTATTACAAGTCAGGCACTTACAATAAGATGCTCCTTATTTCCGAAGCTGTGACAGTACCAGAACCTCCGCAGCCGGAGACACTACAAAATTCTTCTGCCCATTTTCGGCATAATACTTACCCACACCAGGCAGAGTAAACCGAAGTCACTGGCCTACTATACCTCCAGTCGTAAGTTAGTTTTATCCTGACAAGTATAAACAGCGTTGCAGGGCTACAAACAATACCTTATAAACCAACAGCGCCACCTCTTGTGAGGTGGCGCTGCAAGTATAAAATCAAAGTATAAACCTGTTAGATATGAATCGCACGGTTCTCTGTTGCGGCTAAACAGGCTTCTTTTATGGCTTCGGCGTAAGTCGGGTGCGCGTGGCTCATGCGGGCGACGTCCTCTGCGGAGGCACGAAACTCCATCGCTACGACGGCCTCGGCAACTAAATCAGCGATGCGGGGGCCAATCATGTGCACACCCAGGATTTCGTCTGTCTCCTTGTCGGCCAGCACTTTTACAAAGCCATCTGTGTCGCCGGAGGCTTTGGCGCGCCCGGAAGCTTTAAATGGAAATGAACCTGATTTATAGGCGCGGCCCTGCTCCTTCAGTTGCTCTTCGGTAAAGCCTACGCCAGCCACTTCCGGCCAGGTATACACCACACCCGGTATCAGGTTATAGTTGATGTGCGGCTTCTGTCCAACAATTTCCTCAGCCACCAGCACACCTTCTTCCTCTGCTTTGTGGGCCAGCATGGCGCCGCGCACCACGTCGCCGATAGCGTAAATGCCCGGCACGTTGGTTTCCATGTGGTCGTTTACGGCAATCATACCGCGTTCGCCCATCTGTACGCCTGCGTTTTCTAGACCAAGCCCCTCGGTGTAAGGTTTACGGCCAATGGATACCAACACATAATCGCCTTCAAAAGTAAGGGTTTCACCTTTCGGATTCTCGGCGGTTACTGTCACGGTTTCGCCATTGTTGGTAGCGCCCGTTACTTTGTGGTTGAAGAAGAATTCGAAGCCCAGCGTTTTCTTGAGCACGCGCTGCAATTCTTTGCTCAACGCACGGTCCATGGTCGGGATGATGGTATCCAGGTACTCCACCACCGTAACTTTGGCGCCAAGGCGTGCATACACCGAGCCTAATTCCAGGCCAATCACACCACCGCCAATTACGATCAGATGCTTTGGCACCTCTGTAAGTTCCAAGGCTTCGGTAGAGGTAATGATGCGTTTTTTATCGACAGGCAAAAAAGGCAGCGAGGCAGGTTTGGAACCGGTAGCGATGATGGTTTTATCGGTTTCGATCTCCTGCACGTTTCCGTCTGTGCCAGTTACTTTTATTTTATTTTTGCTTACAAACGAGCCCAGGCCATAGTAAGTATCAATTTTATTCTTTTTCATCAGGTAAGCAATGCCGTCGTTGTTCGACTTCACTACTTCGCCTTTCCGCTTGATCATCTGCTGCATGTTCACCTGCAGGTTGCTTAGCTCAATACCATGCGTCTGAAAAGCATGCGCTGCATTATGGAAGTGCTCTGATGAATCGAGCAAAGCTTTGGACGGAATACAGCCTACGTTCAGGCAAGTGCCGCCCAGCACGTTATACTTTTCTATGATAGCGGTTTTCAGGCCCAACTGCGCGCAACGGATAGCCGCCACGTAGCCACCAGGACCAGACCCAATTACGGTTACATCGTATTTCATCTTTCTATGTTTTGTGGAGAGCAAGCTCTCTGTTTTAACTTATCCATACTTGTACTATCTATCCTTTTCAGGAGGAGATTTTCGCAGCACCAAACTCCTCACTTAGAAGCGCGGACATACTACTGACAGTACTATAAAGCAAAGGAGGAGCAACTTTTACAGCCTCTCCTCCTCCACTCATTTCAAGAATTTATACTCCCAAAAGCAAGCGCATCGGGTCTTCCAGCAGCTCTTTTACGCGCACCAGGAAGCTTACCGATTCGCGTCCGTCGATAATGCGGTGATCATAAGAAAGGGCTAGGTACATCATCGGGCGGATCTCTACTTGTCCGTTTACAGCTACCGGGCGCTGCACAATGTTGTGCATGCCAAGTATGGCCGACTGCGGCGCGTTGATAATCGGCGTTGACATCATCGACCCAAACACGCCACCATTGGTGATAGTAAAGGTGCCACCTGTCATTTCCTCGATAGACAATTTACCGTCGCGTGCCTTTTTAGCGAGGCGCACTACTTCTTTCTCAATACCATCCAGTGTCAGTTCTTCTGCATTGCGGATAACGGGTACTACCAGGCCTTTCGGAGAGGAAACCGCGATAGAGATATCACAGAAATTGTTAAAGATCATGTCGTTGCCATCGATCTGCGCGTTTACGGCAGGCCACTCCTGCAGCGCTACGGTACAGGCTTTGGTAAAAAACGACATAAAGCCCAACCCTACTTCGTGCTTCTCCTTGAACTTGTCTTTATACTTGGCGCGAATGTCCATAATCGGCTTCATGTCTACCTCATTAAAGGTAGTGAGCATGGCCGTATCGTTCTTCACCTGCACCAGGCGACGGGCAACAGTTCTGCGCAGCGAGCTCATTTTTTCGCGGCGCTGCTGGCGGTCTCCGGTGGAAGCGGTTTGCTGATTGCCGGTTGCTGCCAATTGTGCAGGAGCATTTGCTGCCGCTGGCCTCGCTTCGGGCTGCGCGGGCCGGCCCTGTGCATTTTGAGCATCTTCTTTCGTGATGCGGCCGTCGCGTCCGGAGCCTTGCACATCGGCTGGGTTAACACCTTTTTCAGCCAGTATTTTACCCGCAGCCGGTGATGGCGTGCCGCTGGCATACGTTTGTGCGCCTGATGGTGCGGCAGCTGGCTGCGCAGCGGCTGCCTGTTGCGTGGCTGCCTCCTGTTTGGCAGCAGCCTGGGCGTTTGCCTGCACAGTACCAGCGCCAGGCATAATACGGCAGATGGTAGCGCCTATTTCAATGGTATCGCCTTGTTGGGCCACTATTTCCAGGGTACCGGCTGCTTCGGCAGGCAATTCGAAGGTCGCTTTGTCAGATTCCAGTTCTGCAATCACTTCGTCCCGCTCCACATGATCGCCATCTTTTTTCAGCCAGTTGGCTATGGTTACCTCGGTGATAGACTCGCCTACTGTGGGTACTTTCATTTCAACGGCCTCACCGGCGTTGCTGGCTTGTGCACCACCGGTCGGAGCTGTTTCCTGAGCCGCTGGCGTGACAGGAGAAGGAGCAGCGCCTTCCTGATCAATTTCACAGATTACAGCACCTACTTCTATCGTATCGCCCTGCTGCGCTACAATGTGTAAAATGCCTGCGGCTTCGGCCGGCAGTTCGAAAGTGGCTTTATCAGATTCCAGTTCTGCAATTACCTCATCCCGCTCCACGCGATCGCCATCTTTCTTTAGCCAGTTGGCTATGGTTACTTCGGTGATCGACTCACCTACAGCAGGCACTTTAACTTCTAAGCTCATATCTTGCTCAATTATGAATTACGAATTACGGATTTTGAACTACGAATTACAAAGAAGAGAGCCCATGACAGGTATACTATCCATAGTCGCCCTCCATTATACTTTCTAATTAAATAGAAAATGCCCGGTCTACAATATCCTGCTGCTCTTTTACGTGTATTTTCATATAGCCGGTAGCGGGTGAGGCACTGGCTTTACGCGAAATTACATCTTCTATACGGCGGCGCATCAGGCGCAGGATGTGGCTCCAGGCACCCATGTTCTCCGGTTCTTCCTGCACCCAGTACAGTTTCGCCTCTTTATACTTGCCCAGTTCAGCATCCAACTGCACTGCCGGGAATGGTGCCAATTGCTCCATACGGATAATAGCTACATCCTGGCGGCTGGTTCTCTGCTGTTCTTCCAACAGATCGAAGTATACTTTGCCGGAGCATAACAGCACTTTCTTCACCAGGCTTGCCTCTGCATAATCATCGCCAATTACTTCCTTAAATCTGCCTGACGTGAAATCTTCTATTGGCGACACCACTTTTGGATGGCGCAGCAGCGACTTAGGTGCCATGTTTATAGCTGGTTTGCGGAATGGCAAAGCCAGCTGGCGGCGCAGCATATGAAAGAAGTTGGCCGGTGTGGTGATGTTGGTTACAAAAATATTGTTTTCCGCGGAAAGCTGCAGGAAACGTTCGGGACGGGCGTTGGAGTGCTCCGGTCCCTGACCTTCGTAGCCGTGCGGCAGCAGCATCACCAAGCCATTCATACGTTGCCACTTCGATTCGGTAGCAGTTACAAACTGGTCTATCATCACCTGGGCGCCGTTGGCAAAGTCGCCGAACTGTGCCTCCCAGATAACGAGCGCATTGGGATTGGCCATGGCATAGCCAAACTCAAATCCAAGTACGCCATACTCCGACAGCAGCGAGTTATAGATCTCGAAAGATGCCTGGTTGTCCGTCATGTGGTTCAGGCTGTTGTACGGCACGCTGGTTACGGCATCGTGCAGCACTGCGTGGCGGTGCGAAAAGGTACCGCGTTGCACATCCTGGCCCGAGAAACGCACAATGTGTCCGTCCAGAAGGATAGAGCCATAAGCAAGCAGTTCTCCGGCAGCCCAGTTCAGTTGTCCGGTTTCAAAGAACATTTCTTTACGATCTTTGATCAGCTTCTCGATTTGCTTTAAAGGCTTAAAGCCGGGTGGCAGCGTGGTCAGCGCCTTCCCTACTTGCTCCACCACGGCAGGAGATATGCCTGTTTCTGGAGACTGGCTGAAGTCTTCCGGATTGGAGCGGCGCAATTCCTGCCAGTCCTTTTCCATCTGCTGATAGTTGTACGGCAATGGCTTCTGCTTTACCAGATCGAGCCGATCCTGCAGCAACTGGCGGAACTCTTTGTCCATGTTGTTGGCCAGTTCAGCGTCTATTTCGCCGTGGCTGATGAGTTCCTTGTTGTATACTTCGCGTGGATTCGGGTGCTTTGATATCAGGTTATAAAGCTGCGGCTGCGTAAACTTCGGCTCATCGGCCTCGTTGTGGCCATGGCGGCGGTAACACACCATGTCGATAAAGATATCGTTGTTTACCTTCTGGCGGTATTCCATTGCAAAACGCATAGCAAACACAACAGACTCCGGATCATCGCCATTTACGTGCAGTACCGGCGCATCAATTATCTTGGCCACATCAGTACTATAAATAGAAGATCGGGCATCTTCAAAATCAGTGGTAAAACCTACCTGGTTATTGATTACAAAATGTATGGTGCCACCGGTATTATAGCCTGCTAGATTGGCCATTTGCGTTACCTCATACACAATACCCTGGCCTGCTAAAGCTGCATCGCCATGTATAAGTATAGGCAGGATTTTATCCGGGTCTTTGTCGTACAAGGTGTCAATTTTGGCACGTACGAAGCCTTCTACCACCGGGTTCACGGCCTCCAGGTGCGATGGGTTTGGCGCCAGCTTGAGATTTACCTTATGTCCTGAAGGTGTTACAACTTCCGAGGAAAAGCCCATGTGGTACTTCACGTCTCCATCGCCCATTGTTAAATCAGGCACAGCGGTGCCTTCAAACTCTGAGAATATCTGCTCATAAGTTTTGCCCATAATGTTCGCCAGCACATTCAGGCGGCCACGGTGTGCCATACCTATTACGACTTCTTCTACACCCAATTCAGAGCCTTTGTCGATAATTGCGTCTAGCGCGGGTATAGTTGTTTCACCGCCTTCAAGGGAGAAGCGCTTCTGACCGAGGAACTTTGTATGCAAAAAGTTCTCGAACACCACCGCCTCGTTTAGCTTGTATAAAATACGCTTTTTGAAGTCGATGGACGGGTTGAAGTTAAGTGACTCGTTCTCTACCTTTTGCTTAAACCACTCCAGCACTTCCGGATCACGGATATACATGTATTCGAAGCCGATAGAGCCTTCGTATATTTTCTGCAGCGAAGCTACAATATCGCGCAACGTGGCAGGACCAATACCAATCACATCGCCAACCTGGAAAACCGTATCCAGATCAGCCTCAGATAAACCAAAATCAGCCAGATCCAGCCTTGCCCGCCGATCTTTGCGGGCGCGCACCGGGTTAGTTTTGGCGCGCAGGTGGCCACGCGTGCGGTAAGCATGAATCAGATTCCGGACAGCAACTTCTTTCTTTGATCCCTTTTGCGGTACAATTTCGGGCGCAGAAACGGCTGCAGCACCTTCGGCTGTTGCATGGCCATTTCCGTCATAGGCAGTTGCAAATTCAAAGCCTTCAAAAAACTTGCTCCAGCTGGGGTCTACTGCCTCCGGGTCTTGCTGGTAAGTTTTGTATAGTTCATCTATATAATCGCCGTGTGCATTGGCGATGTAAGTATATTTATCCATTGTAAGTACATCTTTATGTGGCGGCAAATATAATAATATTTCACCCAATCCAAATTATATACATGCGCATATGCAAATATAGCTTATCATGAAGCATATATGTATTACGTAACTAAAAGTAGCAAAGGTTTATATCGCTTTCAAGAGGGCGTAAAATTTATACCCGAAAGGTGCTGCCGTAACTCTGAAACCGGAACATCCTTTGTATAGCCGGCAGGTAATAAGTTTTTGTATTATACTTAGCACATCGCGGCTGTGTTTTCGTTGTCTATTGCCATAATAAAAATCAGGCAACCCATACTTTCAGGCATAAGGGCAAAGTAATACCAGTATGAGTACAAAAATAAAATGTTACTTTCACAGAAAATGAAAACGGGGCGAACCGCCATTATAACACTACAAGGCATATCTTTAGTGAATAAAACGTATAAACGTGTTTAAAACCTATGTTACTTTTCTGGATTTAGTTTCCTGTTCTAGCACCTATGTTCCGCGTATCTTTATCTTACCCAAAATGCTTTTAGTTCTGGATGAAATATGAACGGCAATAGGAGCACCTGCTATAACCCTTTAACCATACTTGTTGGTATGTATAGCTATCTTTTAGAAGAACTATCGAAAGCAATTGGTGCCAGGCTACTGGTTCAATTTGAATATAATGGCAGCATATACGTGGTGGAGCCACACCTTGTAGGCCATAACCATAACCACCAGGACTGCCTCTGCGCCTGGCTAGCTGAGAGATTGAAAGGGGCGGACGAAAAAAACCGCTGGCATTGCTTTATGTTGAGCGATATCAGAAACCTGAAACTGCTGGATAAGCGATTTTCTCAGCATCGCCCCGGCTACGACCCTTACGACAATTCTATGTCCCGTATTTACTATCGTATCTGATGCGGCAGTAATATACATTCGCGCCTTTCCATGTTATGAAAGCAGCCCTTTACCGGGCAAAATTTAGTGCAACCCAAGTCGTCCCATGTTATACCTGCCGGTAGTACCCAGGTATAACATGGCCTGTAAAGCCATGCACAGGCAGCCGTCTGTACTGCCTCAAAACCTATATACGCCGGCCGAAAGTATACCGTATGCGGCTATGGCACGTACAGTAAAAACGACTATCTTGAAGCGAATTAAACAATACACTATTCTATGAAAAATAACCTTCCGCTACTTGCCGTATTGGGCATGCTGGCAATTGGCTGTAACGAGAGTGCCCGCCAGGTAGCCGATAACACAGATGCCAGTGCCGCTACTACCGCTGCCGCTGACAGTGCCCTGCTGCAACCTGCCCTGCAAAGTATAACCGCCGCTGATATTCTGAGCCGTACCACCGTGCTGGCATCCGACGCTTTTGAGGGCCGCGCTCCCGGCAGCATTGGCGAAGACTCTACCGTGAATTACCTTACCCGCCAGTTTAAAAAGATGGGACTTCAGCCCGGTAATCCTGATGGCACTTATGTGCAGAATGTTCCGCTTGTTGGCTTCACTGCCCAACCAAAAGCGTCGTTTGAGGCTGGCGGCAAAGTAATCAAGCTTAACTTCCCAACGGATTATGTGGCGCTCACCAAACGCTTTGTGCCGGAAATAGACATCAACAACTCGGATATGGTGTTTGTAGGCTATGGCATTGTGGCACCCGAGTATGGTTGGGATGATTACAAGGATGTGGACGTAAAAGGCAAAACCATCGTGATGCTCATCAACGATCCGGCCATACCAGATCCGAACAACAGCAGCCAGCTGGATAGCAGTATGTTTGGCGGCAAAGCCATGACTTACTATGGCCGCTGGACTTACAAGTATGAAATTGCCGCAGAGAAAGGCGCCGCCGCCGCAGTTATCATCCACGAAACGGGCCCGGCAGGCTATCCTTACGAAGTGATTTCCGGCAGCCATAGCCGCGAGAACTTCGATATCAACATGCCGAACAAAAACATGGACCGTGCAAAAGTAGAAGCATGGATTACGACCGAGAAAGCAAAAGAGCTTTTTTCAGCTGCCGGCAAAGACTTTCAGCAATTAAAACAGGCGGCGCTTCAAAAAGATTTTAAACCAATCCCGCTCAATGCTAAAGCCAATTTCAGCATCCAGAACAAGCTGCGCGAGATACAATCCAAAAATGTGGTGGCAAAGCTGGAAGGTGCTGACCCTAAACTGAAGGACGAATACGTGGTTTACTCCGCCCACTGGGATCACTTGGGCAAAGATCCATCGCTTAAAGGAGATCAGATATATAACGGCGCGCTGGATAATGCTACTGGTACAGCCGGACTGCTCGAACTGGCGGAAGCTTATACCAGGTTGCCTCAGAAGCCTAAACGCTCCATCCTCTTCCTGGCAGTAACGGGCGAAGAAAAAGGATTGCTTGGTTCTAAATATTATGCTACCAATCCGCTATACCCGCTCAACAAAACCCTGGCCGACATCAACATGGATGTGCTGAATGCCTATGGCCCCACCGAAGATGTAACCGTAATTGGCTATGGCAACTCTACGTTAGAAGACGTGCTGGCGCAGGAAGCAAAGAAACAGAACCGCCATATTGTGCCTGAGTCCTCGCCTGAGAATGGCGGTTTCTACCGCTCCGACCACTTTGAGTTTGCCAAGCAGGGTGTGCCCGCACTTTATGCCGAATCTGGTGTGGTAGCGCGCAACCAGCCTGCTGACTATGTACAGAAGTGGCAGGAAAACTACACGGCTAACGATTATCACAAGTTGTCTGACGAGGTACGCGACGACTGGAACCTGGAAGGCGCTGTGGAAGATCTGAAATTGTTTTTCCGGGTGGGCTATCGCGTAGCAAATACGCCCAAGTACCCACAATGGAAAGAGGGCACTGAGTTTAAAGCCCGGCGGGAGGCTTCGCTGGCAGCAGCCGACAGTACAAAAACAGCAGTAAAATAAAAGAACCGGCCCCGGCATATGCCGGGGCCGGTTCTTTTACAGCTAATCTTTAACCTTATTCAGCCTTTCTGTATTGCAGATCCGTTAGGGCAACGCTATAGTCTCCTGTGCCCGAATTTAGCTTAATAGTATAAGCTAAAGGATAGTAGCCGGATTTCTGCACTTTTGGTGCCTGCGGTACGCTCATCTTTCTTAGATCATCCGGCTCCAGCTCCTGCAGATACGAAACCGCTACCATGGGTTCGTAAAATATCACTTCATTATTGTTGGCGCCGTAAATAAATGTTCTTGTAAAATCTCCTTCATGATGCTGCGGTTCGCTGAGATCTTCCCAATGTACGCCCATATTTGGCACAGCAAACACGCCCGACGAATAGCTGGCCGGCATATAGTTTTCTTCAAACGCCGCTGTATGTTCCTGTGGGCCGCCTGCAATTTCTGCCCGTTCAGCATCAGAAATCATGTAAAAGTGTATGTCAAAATGAGGCACAAAATACACCTCGGGGTGCCCCATGCTGTTCCAGTCTAAGGTTATCGTTTTAAAAGGAGTTAGTTCTGCCTGCTCCGGCAGCGGCAAAGAAAATACTTTATCAGGCTGCTCCGTTAAACTTTCTACTGCTTCGGCAGATACGTTCATACCTATGGCTGCAGGCTTGCCATCTTTCTTTAGCTTAACCCATGCCCTGGCAGCTCCTTCTCCAACACTAACAGAAGGGCCATAGTAAGTTTTTGTTTTATCCTTCCCTGAAGGAATAATGTCCTCCAGTTCTTCACAACTTGTCAGGAAGAGGAATGATACACAGAGAGACAAGGCTAAAGCACTGCGAAATGTTTTTGTTTTCATAGTTTCTGGATTTAAAATGAAACGGATTTTACCCGGCGAACAGGCATGGATGAGTTACCCCGGCTAAGATGCTGACTAAGATAAAGTATATTAACTTGCTAAGGAAAATTTATACTATATAAACAGGTGCTTTTACTATAATTTTGTATTTGTCTGCCCAACTGCATGTATATAGCAGGTTTCACTTATCACTCACCCCGCATTTATTGCGGCTAACTACATAATTATCAGCTTTCTTCAACTTTCCGGGTTACCTTCGGCCATTAACTGTATTAACAGTGTAAATTAATTTGATCATCTAATTGATACAATTATGAAAAAGACATGGAAATTAGCGTTTGCCGCATTTGCAGTTGTTGCTTTTACTGCATGCGGAACCGATACAAATGATGCAACCGATACTGACGTGATAGAGTCTACTGATCAGGTAGAATCTGATATGGAAATAGATACTAACATAGACCAGGATACTGCTGTTGTTCAGGATACCACCGTAAACGATGGCGTAGTGGACGATATACAGGAAGAACAGCCGCCTGTTGAATAAGTAGGTTATACTTTATATTATATAGAAGTCTCTGCTCTTACGAGCAGAGACTTTTTTTTGGGCTTATACTTGGGTATGGCAGTTGCTGCTCCGGCAAAAGAAAAGAATAGCGAAGGTGCTTATATGCTGCAAACATTTTAACTTTAGGAATGGAAAATACACCCCTCTCGCACGATGGTGTCATTATAAAGCTGGTTGCGTCTGATGAAGCCCTGCAGAATGCAGTGGAAGCGCTGCAGCAGCATAACGTGCTGGCCCTGGATCTGGAATTCGATCAGAACCGCTTTACCTATGGCTTTAATCTGTGCCTCATACAAATTACGGATGGCTGCGGTACCTGCTATGTCATTGACCCGTTTACTATACATGATCTGCAGCCCTTCTTTCATCTTCTGGAAAACCCGAGTATAACCAAGATCATCCATCACTCCAACAACGACATCATGTTGCTCAGCAAGCTCGGCTGCCAGATAAAAGGCGTGCTGGATACTGATGTTGCAGCCAAACTGCTGAATTATGAACGCTCGTCGCTGGCTACGGTTTTAAAAGAAGACTTTGATATAGAGATCGACAAATCTCAGCAGTCCAGCAACTGGAACAAGCGCCCACTAACGGCAGAGCAACTGCGCTACGCTGCTATCGACGTTATTTACCTGCACCGCATAAAAGATCATCTTCTGGCCGGACTGCAAGAAAAAGGACGTTTATCGTGGCTGGAAGAGGAAAACCATCTGCTGGAGCAAATTACCTACGCAGAGGCGGAAAATCCGCACATGAAACTTAAGGAAGCTTTTCGGCTTAATCTTTATCAGCAGTTTATACTTAAAAAGCTGTATGAATTTAGAGATAAAATGGCCAGGTCATTCAACAAACCAGCTGCTTACGTAATCGGTAATGAGGCTTTGGTAGAGCTGGCCAAAAACACGGACATAGATTTGCACGAATGGCTCCATCATACCAAAGGTATACACGGTGGCCTGAAAAAAACGGGCAGTGAGAAACAATTAAAAGACGCTATTGCTGAAGCGAAACGGGAAGCAGCCGTGCAGGATATCAGCCACGATTATCCGGAAAACCGCTGGCAGCGCCCTTTGCGCACCTCCGAAACCGAACAGCGCAAGGAAGCGCTGACGCACGTACAAAAACGGATTATGGAGAAGTATGGAGAATTTACTTCCAGGCTGATCATCAACCAGAACCTGATAATGGAGTATAGCCAGACAGGCCGGTTGCGCTGCAGTAAAAAATACGCAGCCGACATTGTATCAGAAACCGCCGAAGAACTGGGCATCACCTTATCTGGCCAGGTATAAGGCCAGCTATAAACAAATATTATTGATAGAATACTTATAAACTCACAAGCTGCACATGAGCGGATTCAGAAAAGAACATGACTTTTTAGGAGAAAAAGACATTCCGGACGAAGTATACTATGGCATTCAGACATTGCGCGCTTTAGAGAACTTTAATATTACAGGTATTCCTATTTCTAAAGAGCCCCTCTTTATACAGGCTTTTGGCTATGTAAAAAAGGCAGCAGCCATGGCTAACCGCGATTGCGGCGTTATATCTCCTGAAATAGCGGACGTAATCTGCCGCGCTGCTGATCGGCTTATTGCCGGCGAGTACCTTGATCAGTTTGTAACGGATATGATCCAGGGCGGCGCAGGCACTTCAGTTAATATGAACGTAAACGAAGTGCTGGCAAACGTTGGCCTGGAAATGATGGGCCACCAGAAAGGCGAATACCAGTTCCTGCACCCGAACAACCACATCAATTTCTCACAATCTACTAACGATGCTTATCCCACAGCTTTCCGCCTGGCGCTTTACCGCAGGATAGAGAACTTTATCGGAAGTCTGGAAGCCTTGCAGCAGTCTTTTGCCAGAAAAGGCGAAGAATTTAAGACTATACTTAAAATGGGCCGCACACAGTTACAGGATGCTGTGCCGATGACGCTTGGGGATGAATTTCATGGCTTTTCTACTACAATCAGGGAAGATATTCAGCGGCTGAATGAAGCGAAAATGCTGATCTGTGAAATTAATATGGGAGCTACCGCTATTGGCACCTCTATTAATGCCCCCGAAGGCTATCCTGAACGCGTTACCGCATACTTACGTGAGCTAACCGGCATACCTGTTGTGCTGGCAGAAGACCTGATAGAAGCTACCTGCGACACAGGCGCTTACGTGCAGGTATCTGGTGTGTTAAAACGATGTGCCGTTAAAGTATCAAAGATTTGCAATGATCTGCGCCTGCTATCTTCGGGGCCCCGGGCTGGTATAAACGAAATAAACCTGCCGCGCATGCAGCCAGGCTCTTCCATTATGCCTGGTAAAGTAAACCCGGTTATACCTGAGGTGGTTAATCAAACAGCTTACTATGTAATTGGTAGCGATGTTACAATCACCATGGCTGCGGAGGCAGGGCAGTTGCAACTAAACGTAATGGAGCCGGTGATAGCTTTCAGCCTTTTCAGCTCCTGCACTTACTTAGAGAATGCCTGTTATACTTTACAAAGGAAGTGTGTGGATGGCATTACGGCGAATGAGGAGGTTTGTAAGAATATGGTGATGAATAGTATAGGCATTGTAACAGCCCTGAATCCTATACTTGGCTACGAAGAATCTTCTTCTATTGCTAAAGAAGCCCTGCTCACCGGTAAATCGATACACGATATTACAGTAATTGAAAGGAAACGCATTACGCAGGAAAAATGGAACGAGATCTACTCTCTGGAAAACCTGATTAGTCCCAGGTTTATAAACAGCTAACCTGCGTATTTATAAATCAAACGAAAAGCAGGTAAGGAAATCTCTCTTCCTTACCTGCTTTTCATTTACAGGAGCAAAATTAAAAGGTTAGGGCTATTCCGGAAAGGATATGCTAAAGTAGAGGCAGCAGCTATCTAGCCTCCATCCAGTTGCTATTGGATTGGCACAACAAAGAGATGCCCCCTGTAGATTTCTCTACAGGGGGCATCTCTTTGTTATAGGGTTGGCGGCCACCTACTCTCCCGGG
>NZ_JADQDR010000013.1 GCF_015694705.1 Pontibacter rufus
TAGAGAAATCTACAGGGGGCATCTCTTTGTTGTGCCAATCCAATAGCAACTGGATGGAGGCTAGATAGCTGCTGCCTGCACTGCGATGGGTATAGTAGCTGCAAACTCATCTGAAATCCCTTCCACTGAGTGTAAGTAATTATCTTCTGCCTTTTGATTTCCTGAAAGAGTTTCTGCCACTTCCGGCTACTTCATTGCTTTTTCTTTTTATCCTCTATAACTTGAGGCGATGACGTTGCTCTACCCGACTTTCCTTTTTGCACTAGCCGCTGTGGCCGTACCCATTATCTTACATCTGGTGCAGCTAAGGCGGGCCAAGCGTATCCAGTTCAGTAATGTTAGGTTCATTCAGGCCTCTAAAGATCTAACTGCGAGCCAGCGAAACCTCAAACAACTGCTCATCCTGCTGTGTCGTATTCTGTTCATCGTTTTCCTGGTGCTTGCTTTTGCACAGCCCTTTATACCTGCCTCAGATGATCAGGTGCCTGCTGATACCTCCCACGTGTCGCTGCTGGTAGATAATTCGTTCAGTATGGAGAACATGGGTGCCGGGCAGGACTTAACTTTGTTAAGTATAGCGGTGGAAAGGGCTAAAAGCATTGCTTCCTTGTTTCCTCCAACAGCATCTTTTGCCCTGATTACCCCAGGCCAGTTTCATGCAGGGGTGCACCAGCGCGAAGATGCTATAGCGGCCCTGGATGCGCTTACATTTGGCGCCACTTCAGAATTCAAGGGGATAGGCAGCCAGGCAATGGGGGGAAGCCTCTTTATGATTTCAGATTTCCAGAAGAGCACTTTTCATCCTGATTTCATTAACGCCATAGACAGTGTGACACAGGTGCACCTGGTGCCGCTGCAGGCAGCGCAGATAAACAATGTGACGATTGATTCGGTTTACTTGGAAGATGAGTTTGTACGCCGGGATGCTGAAAATGTACTGCACGTGAAATTGTTTAACAGCGGCGCGGAAACTGTGGCAGGCTTGCCGGTAAAGCTTTTCATGGAGGATGCACAAGCAGCTGCTTTAAGTATAGATGTTCCGGCAAAGCAGTCGGCAGAAGCTATTATCAGCTTTAGGGTGAATGGACAACAGACCAACCAGGCCTATATCACCATTGATGATTTTCCGGTAACATTCGACAATACATACTTTTTCACGCTGGCGCCATCAGCCAACATCACGATTGTGGCCCTGACAGATGATCCGCAAAATTCATTAGCGGACCTGTACAAAAGCGAGCCTGCTTTTACTTTCACTGAATATGCCAGCGGCCAGATTGATTACGGGCAAGTAGAAAATGCTGACGTGCTGATTGTGAATGGCTTGCAAAGTATAAGCCCGGCCCTGGCAGCCACTGTGGCCAATTTCGTAAAGGCTGGCGGTACTGTTGCCCTTATCCCTGCCGTAAAAGCCGACAGGAACAGCTACGGAAACCTCTTTCAGAATCTGAATATTCCGGCAAGTTTTACGGGAACGACAGCCGGTAGTGTTAAAACAAAGGTGCAGGCGCCGCAACCGGATAATCCGTTTTTCAGGAGCATCTTTTCTGCTTATGATGCCAAAATGGAAATGCCAGCTTCTGTGCGAAGTATAGCCTGGACGAGAGCCTCCGAAGATATTCTTAAATTCAGGGGGGGAGCACCCTATTTGTCCAGGTTCGACAGGGGCAACGGCCATTTATACTTGCTGGCTGCGCCGTTGGATGCGGATTACAACACCCTGGCCAGCCATGCGCTGTTTGTGCCCATTATGTTTAAAGTAGCTATTGCAGGATACAAGCAGGAGCAGGCACTGGCCTATACCTTTAACAACGAAACAATTGAAGTGCCGGCTGCCGGAAGTATGCAGAAGGAGGGTGTTTATACTTTAAAGAAAGACAGTCTTGCCTATATTCCTGAGCAGCAGGTGCGCGCCGGGAAGCTGTTTTTTAATGTGCCGCCTGCCATGGCGGGCGCCGGGTTTTATACTTTACAGCTGCAGGGTTCTACACTTGCCACACTGGCCTTCAACTATGCAAAGCAGGAATCGCAGCTGGCGCAGTATACGCCAGATGAATTGCGCGAACTGGTTGGCAAAAATCATCCCAACATACACGTATACGATTACGGCGATGGATTTTCGGCGAAGGCAGATTTTGAAAAACAATTTTTTGGCACCAAGCTTTGGAAATATTGCCTAATATTGTGTCTGTTTTTCCTGATAGCTGAAATAGCTTTAATCCGACTCCTCTGACATGAAAATACTTCTGCGGGCAGCAACCATTTTCGATGCATCATCAGCCTTTCACCAGCAGCAACAGCATATTGTTATAGAAAACGGCATCATCACCTACATCGGGGCCGATGAACAGCAGGCCGATCAGATTATTACAGTCGAAGGCCTTTGCGTATCTGCCGGCTGGATAGATATGTTTGCTTACGCCGGCGAGCCGGGGCTGGAGTATAAAGAAGACCTTGAAACGCTGAGTGCCGCTGCCGCTGCCGGTGGCTTTACCGAAGTGCTGTGCCTGCCCAATACAAACCCGGTGGTGCAGAGCAAGGCAGGTATAAATTTCATCAAAAGTAAATCAGCTTTGCTGCCGGTTACGCTTCACCCGCTGGCGGCGCTAACGGTAGAAACGCAGGGCAAGGATCTGACCGAGATGATAGATTTATATAAGGCCGGCGCCATAGGTTTTACCGACGGAACAAAGCCTTTACAAGGCGCTGATGTGCTGCTGAAGGCGCTGCAATACCTGCAAACTTTTGATGGCCTGCTGCTGAACCGCCCCGAGCATACGCGCCTGTCCGAACATGGCCAGATGCACGAAGGCCAGGCCAGCACACGGCTGGGCATGAAAGGTATTCCGGCTTTGGCCGAGGAAGTAATGGTGACGCGCGATTTGCAATTGCTGGCGTATACGGGCGGCAGGATGCACTTCTCGCTGGTTTCTACGGCAGCAGCTATCGAGGCAATCCGGCAGGCAAAGGCAGCCGGTCTGCAGGTAAGCTGCGATGTGGCCAGCTATCAGCTTGCTTTTACCGACGAAACCATTCCGCCATTTGATACTAATTATAAAGTGTTGCCTCCATTCAGAGGGGAGGCCGATGCTGCAGCCATCAGGGAGGGGCTACAGGATGGCACCATTGACGCGCTGGTGTCGGCGCACATGCCGCAGGATACAGAGTCTAAAAAGCTGGAGTTCGACCTGGCCGAATTTGGTATTATTAATTTAGAAACCGCTTTTGCTGTGGCAAACACCACATTGGGCGACACGCTGAGCACTGCGGCACTGGTAGAAAAATTCGCTGCAAACCCGCGCCGTATACTTGGTTTACCTGCACCACGCCTGGAAGTAGGCGAAGCAGCCAACCTGACGCTTTTCAGCCCAGACGAAGTATGGACACCCACGCTGGCGCATACCAAATCCAAGTCCGGCAACAGCCCTTTCTTCGGGCAGGCGCTCAGGGGCAAAGTAATTGGCATAATTCATAAAGGGCAGGTGGTGCTTAATTCTTCTTTTTAATATATTTATACTTATATTGAGCTGTGCGGGTGAAAGCCGGCAGGACGCTGAACGAAAATGTTTAATCAAACGATAATCAGAGTAGGCGTGCGCTATGGCGTGCTTTGCGGATTGGCTTGTTTTGTGCTGTTGCTGGTGCTATACTTTGCCGGAACTGATCCCTTCGGCGATTTGGGGCGCATCAGTTTTTTTCCGATACCGCTATTTGTTTTCTGGGCCATACGCTATTACAAGAAGTTTCATGAGGGGGAGATAGGTTTTCTGAAGGGGTTGCGGGTAGGCCTGGCTGTGTCGCTGTATACGTCGCTCTGCACCTCGATGCTCGTGTTTATACTCATTTATATAGCCGGTCCTGATTTGCTGCAACTGCACATTAACGAAACACTGGCATTGCTGGAGCAAACGCGCGAGGAGCAGATAAAGCTTTTGGGTGAGAAAGCATACCAGATGGGCTACGAGGCTATTAATTCGATGACACCAGGTATGCTGGCGGCAGATGATTTCTTGCGGCGGATTTTTGCAGGGCTGATTTTCTCACTGGTCGCAGCGGTGTTTTTCCGGAAGTAGAAGAATTAAACCATAAACCAAAAACTATGACTGAAAATCAACCCTCCGTTACCGCCGTGGCTCTCAAGTATGGCTTGATCACAGCCCTGGTTGGCATTGTATACTCGTTAGTCCTCAACGTGCTGGATCTGGCTACCAACCAATGGCTTACTTCCTTGTCATACCTTATCCTGATTGCGGGTTTGGTGCTGGCCATGAAGGACTTTAAGGCAAACAACTATGGCTACATGTCGTATGGGCAGGGCCTGGGAGTAGGATCGCTCCTTTCTGCTATTTTCGGATTATTATCGGGCATTTTCTCCTGGATCTATACTACTTACATCGATCCGGAGTTTATGGCCAGGATGCAGGAAGTGCAGCGCACCAAGATGCTGGAGCAGGGTCTGAGTGATGAGCAGATAGACACAGCACTGGGTATGGCGGAGAAATTCCAGAATCCCATTACCATGATTTTTGGTTCTATGGCCGTGTTTCTGATTATCGGCTTTATACTATCACTTATAATTGCGGCCATCATAAAAAATAAACGGCCTGAGTTTGAATAGAATAGATGCAATATGCCTTTGATATCTCGGTGGTGATTCCGCTCTTTAATGAAGAGGAGTCGTTGCCTGAACTTGTGCGCTGGATCCGGCGGGTGATGCATGCGCACGAGTTTTCTTATGAAATAATACTGGTAGATGACGGCAGCACCGACCGCTCCTGGGACGTTATCAACGAATTGAGTGCGGAAGACAGTACCATAAAAGGCATCAGCTTTAACCGCAACTATGGCAAGTCAGCTGCTCTCAACGAAGGTTTCCGGCGCTGCACCGGCGAGGTGGTGATTACAATGGATGCTGATCTGCAGGACAGCCCGGAAGAAATTCCGGCCCTGTACGACATGATTAAAAACCAGAAGTTTGATTTGGTAAGCGGCTGGAAAAAGAAGCGTTTTGACCCGCTAAGCAAAACCATTCCTACCAAGCTTTTTAATGCTGCCACGCGCAAACTATCGGGCATACAACTGCACGACTTTAACTGCGGCCTGAAAGCTTACCGGCAACTGTTGGTTAAGAGCATTGAGATTCATGGTGAGATGCACCGCTACATTCCCGTTATTGCGAAGTGGAATGGTTTTACAAAGATTGCAGAAAAGCCGGTGCAGCACCAGGAGCGCAAGTATGGCACCACCAAATTCGGCCTGGAGCGCTTTATCTACGGCTTCCTCGATTTGCTCTCTATTACGTTTGTGAGCCGTTTTAAAAAGCGCCCCATGCACTTTTTCGGTACGCTGGGCACGCTCATGTTCGTGCTTGGTCTGGGCATTACTGCCTGGCTCATCCTGCAAAAGCTTTTCATCTTGTATTCCTATGGTCATCCGCGTGATGTGGTGGATCAGCCATTGTTTTTCCTGGCGCTGGTAGCTGTTATACTCGGAGTGCAGCTGTTTCTGGCCGGTTTCCTGGCCGAAATGATTTCGCTGGCCTCCAATAAAAAGAACGAGTACCTGATCCGGGACCGGGTAGGGGCGCTGCAGAAATAATGGCGCGGCGTGTGGTTATCGTGGGGCCGGCACACCCGCTGCGGGGCGGCGGCATGGCTACGTTTAACGAGCGGTTGGCTTACGCTTTTCAAGAGGCGGGCGATGCGGTAGAAATCGTAACCTTCAGCCTGCAATATCCATCCTTCCTGTTCCCCGGCAAAAGCCAGTATTCCGATGAACCCGCTCCGAAAGGACTCCACATCCATGTGCTGATAAATTCTATCAATCCCCTTAGCTGGTGGCGCGCGGGCAATTATATCCGCAGGCAAAAGCCGGAACTGGTGATTTTCAGGTTCTGGCTGCCGTTTATGGGCCCTGCTTTGGGCACAATTGCCCGCCTCATCCGCCGGAACAAGTATAGCAAAGTGCTGGCGATTACGGACAACGTGGTGCCACATGAGAAAAGGCCCGGTGATGTAGCATTAACAAGGTATTTCCTAAGCGCGTGCCAGGGCTTCATCACCATGTCCGGGGCAGTGCAGCAGGATTTGCAGCGTTTTGAACCTGAAAAGCCGGCCCTATACCTACCGCATCCGCTTTACGATAACTTTGGCGCACCTGAAAGCAGGGCCGAAGCCTGCGCAGCACTGGGCCTGGACACGAAGTATAACTACATTCTCTTTTTCGGGTTTATACGCGCCTACAAAGGGCTGGACTTGCTGTTGCAGGCGATGGCGGATACAAGACTGGCGCAGCGCCCGGATATCAGACTGATTATTGCCGGTGAATTTTACGAAGATGCGGCGCTATACCATAAACTCATAAAGGAACTAAGATTGCAGGAGCGCCTCGTGCTGCGCACCGATTTCATACCTAATGCCACCGTGCGCCACTACTTCTGCGCTGCCGATCTGGTGGTGCAGCCCTACAGGCATGCTACCCAAAGCGGCGTAACGCAAATTGCCTATCATTTCGATAAACCCATGGTGGTAACCAACGTGGGTGGCCTGGCAGAACTGGTGCCGGATGGCGAAGTGGGCTATGTGGTGGCGCCGGAGCCAACTGAAATTGCCACGGCTATACTTGATTTCTATACTTCAGATAAGGGTTTATACTTTCCGCAGCATATCCATACTTATAAAAAGCGCTTCAGTTGGAGCCGTTTTGTGCAGGCCGTATGGGAACTGGCTGAGAAAGTATAATTTAAAACAAATCCGGCAGGTTTTAAAGCCTGCCAGGTTTAAGGGCAATGGCAAGCAGGCTCATACACATCAACAGTTGGCTGCCGGCAAACCCGCTGGCTCGCCATTTTACAGCACGCTAAATATACTTGCAGCAATATTTGTTTTAAAGGGGTTAATGTATAACTTACTGGGGTTTAAACATGAAATTTGTCCAAAATAATGCAGCCCGTTAAACCGCACGCCTTTACCTTTCTTTTTCTGATAATGCTGCTTTTTGTGCGTACTGCTGCCTGCTATGCGCAAAGCGCCACTGATACTGCTTTTGTGCAAAGTGCAGTCAGCCATGCTGTAAAAGTATATAGAGAAGCTGTGGGCATGCAGACGCATTTATACAACGGCGCCGAATATGTCTATCATTTTAAGCCATACCTGGAAGGAAATCAGTTTTTTGAAACAGACGCTTTTTCGCCAGGAAGTATTTACTACGACGGCACCTGGTACACGGATGTTCCTATACTGTATGATGTGATGAATGACGCTGTAGTGACGATGCATAACAGCAGCGGCGACAAATTAAAACTCATTAACGCCAAAATTGATACCTTCCGGTTGCGCGGCCACACCTTTGTGCATTTCAACAACAAGCAAGCATTGCTGCAGCCCGGCTTTTATGATGTACTATACAGCAAAGATTTAAAGTTTCTGGTCAGGAGAGATAAGAGTATTCAGGAAAGGGCAATGCAGCAGGGTATGGAAGGCGAGTTTCGGGTCGAGGACGAGCTGTACATCTGCAAAGACAGCACTTGCTATCCGGTCAGCAGCAAGCGCTCGGTTTATGCGGCGCTGAAAGACAGGAAAAAGCAGTTGCGGAAGTATGCCTCTCAGCAGCATTTGCAGTTCAGGAAAAAACGCGAAGCAGCCATACTTGCTTTGGTAAAGCATTACGATGATATCTCAGCCGAAAGTGCGCAGGAACTTAAAACAAATTAATATTTCATCTACAGAAATAAAACAGCATACTTTCTGCAAAGGGCAATACGATACCTGCAAAAAGCTTTTAACGCCACACCAGATTTCCCTTATGACGCACCTGTACCGCATTGTTGCATTGGCTTTTGTGGTGATATGCTGCCTTACGCAGGCACAGGCGCAGCAAACCGCGTCCTCCCTGATAAGCGGCGATTTTAAGCAGGCTACTTTTGAGGATTTTGCCCGGGCAGTGGAGGCCCGGACCAGCTACCGCTTCTATTTTGATCCTGCTGATCTCGACAGCCTCTCTGTTACCCTGCAGGTAAAGGAGCAGCCGCTGCCTGTAGTTCTTCGTCAGATCCTGGGAGATACGACCTTTCAGTTTGCTGTTGATGCCCGGCAGCGGGTGTTTATTACAAAAGGTCGGCAGCTCAGCGTGGCGCTGCCGGAGGGATATTTTGAGCCCGAAACCATAACAGAAAATAAACCGCAACAGGTAGCCCCAGAAATTTTCGGAACAGAAGAAAAGAGCACCAGGAAAGCTGCTTCGGAGCTTAAGTTGTATGAAATTGGCCTGAAAAGCAGCAACCCTACCGGCAATGCTAACCTGGCGGGGCACCTGCGCGATGCCAAATCAGGCGAGCCGATTATCGGCGCTTCTGTCTATATTGAGTCGCCGCTGGTGGGTACCACTTCGGATGAGTATGGCTACTACTCCCTCACGCTGCCCGTTGGCCGCCACGAGCTGAAAGTAAAAGCCATCGGCCTGCAAAACACCCGCCGCCAGATCATGCTGTATTCCGACGGAAAGTTAGACATTGAAGTAGCGGAGGACGTGCGCACATTGAAAGAAGTGCTGGTGGAAGCGGAAAAAGACCGCAACGTGTCGGGGATGCAGATGGGCATGGAGCGGCTGGACATACGTACCATCAAACAGGTGCCTACGGCCTTTGGCGAAACGGATATTCTGCGGGTGGTGCTCACGCTACCCGGCGTAAAATCAGTGGGAGAGGGCAGCACCGGCATGAACGTGCGCGGCGGCTCTACCGACCAGAACCTGATTCTGTTTAACGATGCCACCATTTACAATCCCTCGCACCTGTTCGGCTTTTTTTCGGCTTTTAATCCGGATGTGCTGAAAACGGTGGAGCTGTATAAGAGCGGTATTCCGGCCAGGTATGGCGGCCGCCTGTCGTCGGTGCTGGAGGTGATGGGCCGCGATGGCAATAAAAAGAGCTTTGCTGGTTCCGGTGGTATCGGTCTCCTGACAAGCAGGCTGACGCTGGAAGGTCCCATCCAGAAGGACAAAACTTCTTTTATCGTGGGCGGCCGCAGTACCTACTCCGACTGGTTGTTGAAGAAATTACCTAACAAATCGTTTAACGAAAGCGAAGCCTCTTTTTATGATCTCAACGCCCATATCAGCCATGAGATAGATGAAAAGAACACGCTATACCTGACGGGCTACCGTAGCAAAGACAGGTTTAAGCTGGCAGCCGATACCGTATATCAGTTTACGAACCAGACGGCAAGTATAAAGTGGAAGCATATTTTCCGGAACCAGTTGTACGGCGTGCTCACCGGCGCACACAGCCATTATGATTATCAAGTAACAAGCGAAAAGAACGCAGTGAATGCGTCTGAGCTCACTTTTGGCATCAACCAGGCAAACCTGCAGGCCGATTTCAGCTACTTCCCGACCTCAAAACACAACATTGACTTTGGCGCCAGTTCTATTTACTACAATGTAAACGCCGGCAGCCTGATGCCCTTGGGTGCGGAATCGCTGGTAACGCCTGACCGGTTGCAAACGGAGCGCGGGCTGGAGAGCGCCATTTACGCTTCCGACCGGTTTGATGTAAGCCCGCGATTTTCCGTGATATTCGGGCTGCGTTATTCTGCTTTTAAGGCGCTGGGGCCACGACAGGTATACACCTATGCGCCCGGCGCATCCAAATCTGAAGGTACAATTCAGGATACAGCTACTTACAAATCAGGCGAGTCCTTTGCCACCTACCATGGCCCGGAATACAGGCTTTCGGCACGGCTGGGGCTCACGGATAATTCTTCGGTAAAACTGAGCTATAACCGGTTGCGGCAGTATATCCACATGCTCTCCAACACCACTACCATGTCGCCCACAGATATCTGGAAGCTGAGTGACGCTAACATCAAGCCACAGGTAGGCGATCAGGTAGCGTTGGGTTATTACCATAACTTCCGGGCAAATACTATCGAGTTCTCGGCAGAAGGCTACTATAAATGGATGCAGGATTTCCTGGACTACAAAAGCGGCGCCACGCTGATTATGAACCACCACATTGAAACGGATGTGGCCAGCGCTCAGGGCAAAGCATACGGTGTGGAGGTGATGCTGAAAAAGGCAACCGGCAAGCTGAACGGCTGGGTAAGCTATACTTACGCCCGCACGCTGGTGCGCGTGGACGACCCCGAAACAGGCGAAAAGATAAACGGCGGCGCTTACTACCCGAGCAATTTCGACAAACCTCACGATTTTACCCTTATCAGCAACTACCGGTTCAGCCAGCGCTTTAGTACCTCTTTAAACTTTACCTATAGCACCGGCCGCCCTATTACGCTGCCGCTGGCAAAGTATTATGTAGGCAACAGCCCGCGGGTTTTCTATTCCGACAGGAACGCTTACCGGGTGCCGGATTACTACCGCGTGGATTTTGCAATGAACATAGAAGGCAACCATAAAGTGAAAAAGCTGGCCCATAGTTCCTGGACGCTGGCCATCTACAACCTCACCGGGCGGCAGAATCCTTACTCGATATACTTTAAATCGGAAAACGGGAAAATCAACGGGTATAAGTTGTCCATCTTTGGCCGCCCCATTCCTACTGTTACCTATAACTTTAAATTTTAGCACGTATGTGTACCCCGAACCGGATGAAAAGTGCTGCCTGGCTTTTGCTGCTGCTGGTGGTTAGCTGCGTAGAGCCCTATGCGCCCAAAGTGCCGGATGCCGCCAACAGCTACCTGGTGGTAGACGGGTTTATTAACTCCCGCGGTACAACTACTTTCAGGCTGTCGCGCACGCAAAGCATCGACGACGAGGGCGCTCCTGTAACCGAAAGCGGGGCCAACATTTTTATAGAAGACGAACAGGGTGCACAGATACCGCTGGCTGAAACTGAACCTGGCACCTACACCGTAAGCGGCCTGGACTTAAACAATGCGGGCAGGTATCACCTGCTGGTGCGCACAGCCTCAGGGAAGGAGTATGCCTCTGATTTTGTAGAGGTAAAGCAGACACCGCCTATAGATGAAATTACCTGGACAGCAGAGAACAATACCCTGCAGTTTTTTGTAAACACCCACGACCCGCAGAACAATGCCCGCTATTACCGTTGGGAATATGAAGGTACCTGGGAGTATACGGCCGCCTATGGATCATCTCTGAAATACGATGAGGCCAGCGCCAGTATGGTGCCGCGGACCAGCAGCGATGAGGATATCTATCGTTGCTGGAAAACGGATCTGTCAACAGACATCAAACTGGCTACTTCGGTAAGGCTTAGCCAGGATGTGATAAATGCATTTCCGGTGATGGCGGTTTCTTCTGATTCCGAGGAACTGCGCCTTAAATACAGCTTACTGGTAAAGCAGTACAGCCTTACACAGGAGGCCTACCAGTATTGGGAAACACTTAAGAAGAATACTGAAAGCATCGGCACACTGTTCGATCCACTGCCTACCCAGCTGACGGGCAACATACATAGCCTGTCAGATCCCGACGAAGTAGTTATTGGTTACGTAGGAGCCTCATCGGTGCAGGAAAAAAGGGTGTTTGTAAGCCGCGAAGAGCTCCCGCATGATTGGCGGACAGGCTTTCCAATCTGCCCTCCACTTGACAGCATTGAACTGGATCAGGTACCGGTATATTTCGGACAATCTCGCGCGTACCTGCCCGTAGGAGGGATTTACCCGGCTATGGGGCCTCCTGTATTGCTTGGCTACACCATAGCAAGAGACATTTGTGTGGACTGCAGGCTGCGGGGCACTAACGTAAAGCCTGTGTTCTGGCAATAAAATCTTAAGCTATGACCACGAAAGTCCGTCTCATCCCATCTGCCTTGTTCCGGGCAAAGACTATGCGAGTTTGCTGCCGGTTTATACTTGGCGCTGCATTCCTGCTGGTTGCTGCAAGCCCTTCGTTTGCCCAGACTGATACGCTGCGCAACTTAGTGCAGCATTTTGATGCATACCGCAAAGCGACGCTCCAGGAGAAAGTATACCTGCACCACGATCGGCCTTTTTACGTGTGCGGCGAAACCATGTGGTTTAAGATATACACCGTGGACGGTACCCTGCACCAGCCGCTGGGCATGAGTAAAGTAGCTTATGTAGAGGTGCTGGATGAATTGCAGAAACCGGTACTGCAGGCCAAAGTCGCGTTGAAGGATGGCACATGCAGCGGTTCGTTTGTGTTGCCGATGGCGTTGAACTCCGGCAGGTATAGCATAAGGGCCTACACCAACTGGATGAAAAACTTCAATCCGGAATTTTATTTTGAGTCGCCGGTTACCATTGTCAATACATTTGTGCCGCCGGGCCTGCCAGCGAAGCAGGATGTGGCTGCGTACGCAGTACAGTTTTTCCCGGAAGGCGGCAATCTCATCCAGGATATCAGCAGTAAAGTAGCTTTTCAGGTAGTAGATAAAAAAACAGGCAGGGGCGTCGCAGCATCAGGAGAGATCATAGATCCGGATGGCCGCGTGGTAACAACCTTGCAGACGCTGAAGTTCGGCATCGGAAACTTTACCTTTACCCCGGCAGCAGCAAGTACCTATACCGCTCTTGTGCGGCTCCCGAACGGGCAGGTGCTTCGTCGGCCCCTACCGGAAGTATATGCGCAGGGCTACAGCCTACACCTGGAGGAACTGAATGCAGACCAGCTGAAGCTTAGCATTGCGGGCGCAGGGCAGCAGGCTGGCCCCGTATACCTGCTGGGCCATGCCAGACAGATGATTTCAGTGGCAGAGGCTGCAACTTTTAACGCTAACACCACCAGCTTTGTGGTAGATAAAGGCAAGCTGGCAGAAGGCATTACGCATTTTACCATCTTCAACAGCCGCAAACAGCCTGTATGTGAGCGGCTATACTTTAAGCGCCCTGCACGTAGGTTGCAACTAACCGCTGAAACCGACAAAAAGCAATACCTGGCGCGCGACAAAGTTATGCTGGATATACAAACACAAGCGTCAGCCAGTCAGCCGGTGGCAGCCAGCCTCTCGCTGGCCGTTTACCGGCTCGATTCGCTGCAGGCAAGCGGGGCAACCGATATGTATACTTACCTGTGGCTCACATCCGATTTAAAAGGCACTATAGAGCAACCGGAGTATTACCTGACCGCAACGGGGCCGCAGGTTGAAGAAGCAACCGACAACCTGATGCTGACGCACGGCTGGAGCCGCTTTGCCTGGCACGATATCCTGCAGAAACAGCGCAGCGCTTATACTTATGTGCCGGAGTATGACGGGCATTTTATCAAAGGAAAAGTTACAGTTGCTGCCACAGGCACTCCTGCGCCACATATTACAGCATACCTGGCGGCTCCCTCCAGGCTTATCCGGACCTATAATTCAACCAGCGATGCCAACGGGCACATCAGGTTTGAGGTAAAGGATTTTTACGGGCCTAAGGAAATTGTGGTGCAGTCAGACTTCCGGAAAGACAGCATCTATCATTTTGAAATCTTCAATCCGTTCTCAGAAAAGTATGCGCAGCAGCAATTTTCGCCATTCAGCCTGCCGGAAAGCCTGAGGCAGGAACTGACAGACCGCCACCTGGCCCTGCAGGTACAAAACACTTATTCCGGCAAGTACCAGGCACTCTTCCGTGCACCCGCCACCGACAGCATCGCCTTTTACGGCAAGCCAGACGCGACTTACCTGCTGGATGATTATACCCGCTTCAAGGTAATGGAAGAGGTAATGCGTGAGTATGTGCCGGGCGTACAGGTACGTTTGCGCCGCGATGGTTTCCATTATATGGTGCACGACAGCCCGAATGAAAGGATATTTCAGGATGACCCCATGGTGTTGCTGGATGGTGTGCCTGTTTTTGACATAGACAAAATAATGGCTTTTGATCCGCGTAAAGTGCGTAAACTGGATGTGATGACCAGCAAGTACTTTAACGGTTCGCAGGTATACGACGGCCTTGTAAGTTATACGACCTACCAGGGCGACTTAGCAGGCTTTCCGCTGGATGCGCGTGCGCTGCTGCAGGAGTATGAGGGGCTGCAGCAGCAACGGGAGTTTTACAGCCCCGCCTACGATACCCCACTGCAACGCCAAAGCCGTTTGCCGGATTTCAGGAACCTCCTTTACTGGTCGCCTGATGTGCTGACTGGTGCGGGCGGGAAAGTGGCTGTACAGTTTTACACATCCGATCTGGCCGGCACTTACGTAGCTGTGGTGCAGGGCATCACAAAAAACGGGCTGGCCGGCAGCAAAGTAATTACATTTGAAGTAAAGCAACCGCTATAGAACAGGGCAGCTTAAAGCGGGCGGAACGCACGCAACCTGTGCTGATCGAAATCATACCTGTAAACCCTTTACTTAGAAGCACGATGAAACTAAACTTTTTGATTTTTGCTTTGCTGCTGGCTCATGCCGGCTTCAGCCAAAGCGTTGATACGGTAGAGAGCACCATTAAAATCATCGATATCAACTCCGGAACGGCCAAAACTGTTTACCAGGAGCAGCGCCACATCGAAGCGCCCAACTGGTCGCGCGACGGCAAATACCTGATCGTAAACAGCCACGGCCACCTGTATAAAATGCCGCTGGATAGCCGTAAAATGGAGATGATTAATACCGGCTTCGCGGATAACTGTAACAACGACCACGGCATTTCTCCCGACGGAAAGCAGCTGGCCATCAGCCATTCTGAAAAAGGAAAAGGATCAGCCATTTATACTTTGCCCATTGCGGGCGGCACACCAAAACCGGTAACCTCCGCCACACCTTCTTACTGGCATGGCTGGTCGCCGGACGGCAAAACCCTGGCTTATTGTGCTGAGCGGAATGGCAACTTTGATGTGTATACCATTCCAGCAGCTGGCGGACAGGAAAAAAGACTGACCACAAGCGAAGGTTTAGACGATGGGCCGGAATATTCTCCTGATGGGAAGTACATTTATTTTAATGCTTTCCGGAACGGGAGTATGCAGATATGGCGCATGAAGCCGGACGGGAGCGAACAGGAGCAACTAACCAATGATGCTTACGCGAACTGGTTTGCCCATCCTTCACCTGACGGAAAGTGGATTGTGTTTATCTCTTACCTGCAGGATCAGGGGCAGACGCATCCGTTCGGAAAAGACGTTAAACTCCGCCTGATGTCTCTTGAAGATAAAAAAATTAAAGATCTGACACCTGTTTTCTTTGGCGGTCAGGGCACCATCAATGTTCCTTCCTGGTCGCCGGACAGCAAACAACTGGCATTTGTAAGCTACAGGATTATCAAATAGCAGCTTGAGGCTTTAAAGTAAAGGCAACCCCGGCAGGTCTTTAAGACCTGCCGGGATTAAAAGGAAGGGCTGGTAAATCTTTATACCTTATCTTATACCTGTTGCAAGTATAGCTATGCCAGATCTACGCCTGTATAATTAAACGGGGTGATATTGCGCAGCTCAGCCTTCACTGCTTCGTTCACCTCCAAAGTATCAATAAAACTTCTGATGGCCTGTTCGGTTATCTTTTCGTTTTTGCGTGTGAGCGCTTTGAGTGCCTCGTAGGGCTGCGGGTAACCTTCGCGGCGCAACACCGTCTGGATGCCTTCTGCCACCACTGCCCAATTTTCTTCCAGGTGGTGGTTCAGGGCTGCATGGTTGAGTTCCAGTTTGCCGATTCCTTTTTCCAGTGATTTCAGGGCAATAAGCGCATGCGCCAACGGTACGCCTACATTGCGCAATACGGTAGAATCGGTGAGGTCGCGCTGCAGGCGGGAGATGGGCAGCTTGGCCGACAAATGCTCCAGCAGCGCGTTGGCGATGCCCAGGTTGCCTTCGGCATTTTCAAAATCAATAGGATTTACTTTGTGTGGCATCGCCGAAGAGCCAACCTCGCCTGCCTTGATGCGCTGCTTAAAGTAACCCATCGCCACATACTGCCACACGTCTCTTGAGAAATCAACGAGGATGGTATTCAGGCGTTTTAAAGCATCGAAATAAGCGGCCAGGTTGTCGTAATGTTCTATCTGGGTGGTATACTGGCTGCGCTTCAGGCCGAGGCGCTGCTGCACAAAATTATTCCCGAAATCAGGCCAGTTTATACCTGGATAGGCTACATGGTGGGCGTTGAAATTGCCCGTAGCGCCCCCGAACTTGGCCGAAAATGGCACTGCCTTTAATTGCTGCAACTGTGCTTCCAGGCGTTCGGCAAACACCATCATTTCTTTGCCCAGGCGCGTAGGTGAAGCCGGCTGGCCGTGGGTGTGCGCCAGCATGGGTACGTTTTTCCAGGTATGCGCCAGGTTCGTAAGCGTTAACAGCAGGCGATCGTAGGCCGGCAGCAACACTTGGGTATGGGCATCGCGCAGCGAAAGCGGTATAGCCGTATTATTTACATCCTGCGAGGTAAGGCCGAAGTGAATAAACTCTTTGTGCTGGTCCAGGCCCAGGGCGGCAAACTTCTCCTTCAGAAAATATTCAACCGCTTTTACATCGTGGTTCGTAATCTTTTCAGTTTCCTTGATGGCAAGGGCATCGTCTTCTGAAAAGTTTTCGTAGATGGCGCGGAGCTGCGGAAAAATATCCGGCGTTATACCTTGCAGCTGTGGCAGCGGCAGTTCACACAGGCCTATAAAATATTCTACTTCCACCAGCACGCGGTAGCGTATCAGGCCAAACTCAGAGAAAAAAGCGGCCAGTTCGGAAGTGCTGCGGCGGTAGCGGCCATCTACCGGCGAAATAGCAGTAAGGGTTGTCAGGTTCATCTCGGGAGTAATTCTTTGTTCAAAGATAAGCAGCTTTGCGCTTTAAAGCCAGAATGCACTTGGCCACCATACTTTGGGTAGCATTTATACTTTGGTATGGTTGCTGCTAGAGCAAGGGAGTAATCAGTAAAATGTTATTGATTACCCCTACAGCCAACCGCCTTAAATTATATCTTAACGGGCGCAGGCGCGTATGAAAGGTAGTATAGTATAAATTATATTTAGCGGAACGCAGGGTTTAGTCACGGCTTTTATTAAGTCCTGCTTTCTGGTATCTGAACCTTATTAATGTAAATTCGCAGCACAAAATTTTGAATCAGCGTTTGAAAAAGAAAATCCTTTGGTGGGCCGGCGGCGTGTTGGCCTTCTTTTTAGTTGTTATTGCCCTGCTCCTTATTTTCAGAAGCAGGTTACTGGACTACGCTATCCAGCGCGTAGTCGCCAAAGTGGAGGCTAAGTATCCGGCCGATCTCAACATCAAAAATGCAGATTTTGTAGACCTTAATTCTGTACTGATTACGGGCATCTCTTTTGTACCGGATAACCGCGATACGCTTTTTGTAACAGATAGTGTGTATGCCACCGTGAGTATCCGCTCTATTTTCAGGGGCAGCCTTGTATTTAAGCGCCTGGAGGTACGCGATGGTTACCTGACGGCGGTGAAGAAGGAAAATCAGAACAACTACTCTTTTCTGCTGGAAGGCAACAAGGCTGCGCCGCCAGATACAAGCTCCGGTGAAGGGCGGAACTATGGCGAGCTGCTGAACCGCCTCATCGAGACTGCTTTCGACAATGTGCCTGATTTGGTAGACTTCAACAACCTAAACGTTTCTTACCATTCCACGCACCGTACCATCGACATAAAAATGCCTTACCTGAAAATGGATGATGGCCATTTTGATACGCAATTAGCCATCCGCACGGATTCTCTGGTGAACAAACTACGCGTAACAGGTACTATCGATCCGGGTAAGTATAAGATTGCGGCCAACCTGTATGCCACGGGCCAGCAGGATATCAAGATACCTTACATTAAAGACAAGTATAATGCCGAAGTATCCTTTGATACGCTGCACCTGAGCCTGACGGATAAAACATTTAAGCAGGATAAACTGACGGTGCGTGGCCGCGGGCAGGTGAGCCACCTTGTGGTGAACCAACCGAAATTATCAGATGAGGATATTCGTGTAAAAGAAGCCGCAGTAAATTATGTTGTGACCCTGGGGCCGGACCTGTATGTGATAGACAGCCTGACCGAAGTGCGTGTAAACGAGGTGAAAGCCAATGTATACGCCGCCTATCATAATGCCGACGCCAAAATAATAGATTTGCGCGTGAAGACAGGGCAGATGCAGGGCAGTGACTTTTTTAATTCATTGCCGCAGGGCCTCTTCGAAAATCTGGAGGGTATAAAAGCCAAAGGCACGCTGCAGTATAAGATGAGCTTCCACCTGAACATGGATAGCGTGGACAGGGTGAAGTTTAACTCTGATTTAGATGCTTCCAAAGACTTTAAAATTGTGCAGTGGGGCAATACCAACATCGAGAAGATAAACGGTTCTTTTGTGCACACTGTGTATGAGTATGGCAAGCCGGTCCGCACTTTTGTAGTAGGGCCTTCTAACCCTTTTTATGCCCGCCTGAACGAGATTTCGCCTTACCTGCGCAATGCCATACTTACCGCCGAAGATGCTTTTTTCTATACCCATAAAGGTTTCCACGAAGAAGCTTTCCGGCAGGCCATTGCCAAAAATATCAAGGAAGGCGAATTTGCGCGGGGAGCCAGCACCATCTCGATGCAGCTGGTGAAGAACGTATTCCTGACGCGCAAAAAAACCGTAGCCCGTAAAGTGGAAGAAGCCATTATCGTGTGGCTGATAGAGAACCTGGATCTGGTGTCGAAAAACCGCATGTTTGAAGTATACCTCAACATCATCGAGTGGGGGCCAAACGTGTACGGCGCCAAAGATGCTTCGCGCTTTTACTTCGGCAAGCAGCCCTCAGAACTGAACCTGGCTGAAGCCATCTTCCTGACCAGCATTATCCCGAGTCCGAAAAACTACAGAGCATCTTTCGACAGCCACGGCAACCTGCGCAACTGGAAGAGCGGCTATTATCGCCTGATTGGCGGCAACATGCTGCGCCGCGGCCTTATCTCCAGAGAGGCTTACGACAACCTGTATCCTAATGTGCAGTTATACGGCCGCGCCCGCGACCTGATCGTGACCGAGCCGGACACCACCAGCATACAGGAAGACAGTATAAAGTATGAACTGGAAACAATTGACCTGCTGGATTTTTAAGCAGCATAGCAGCAGATAACACAGCAGCCCCGCAACCAAACCTGCGGGGCTGCTGTATTTTTATACTTTATTTATACCATATACTTGTTCTGATACTAAAATTGAAATAAAGAAGACGTAAGTATTTCTGAACCCGGTAGGTTTTGAAACCTACCGGGTTTGTTGCGCCACTATTTCAGCAAACCTATCATAAACAAGTCCATCTTTTAAAATCAATCTGATATAATGAGCCCGGCACAACACGAAAAAGAAGCACAAAAAGCCGTAGGACTGGTGCCACAAATAGGATCTCTGGCGGCGCGTGCCGGTTTAGACTGGTTTTTGCTGGCCCTGATAGGGATGATTGTGCTGGCCTATCTGTGGCCGCAGGTGGGCGTGGATCGGGAACCGCTGTCGCTGGGTGATGTGGCCAACTATGGCGTGTCGGTGATATTCTTCTTCTATGGCCTGCGCCTCAGCCCGGCAAAGTTAAAGGCTGGCTTGCGTACGTGGAGGCTGCATGTGGTGGTGCAACTGAGCACCTTTATACTTTTTCCGCTGCTGATATTGCCCCTGCGGAGTTTATTTACGGGTACCGAGCAGGAAGCTTTGCTCTGGCTGGGTGTATTTTATTTAGCGGCGCTGCCTTCCACAGTTTCGTCGTCGGTGGTGATGGTATCGATAGCAGGTGGCAATATTCCGGCGGCCATTTTCAACGCCAGCATTTCCAGCCTCATCGGCATTTTTATTACGCCATTGTGGATGGGCCTGTTCCTGACTGCCAGTGCCGAAGGCTTTGATATCTGGAGTGTGCTGGGCAAACTGGTTTTACAGGTTTTGCTGCCGGTGGTGCTAGGCATACTGCTACACCGCTACTGGGGAAACTTTGCAGATCGTCATAAAAAGCAGCTGCGCTACTTCGACCAGATCATCATCCTGCTTATTGTTTATACTTCGTTCTGCGAATCTTTTGCCCGCAACATGTTTGCAGCCTACAGCATAGCCGATATACTTATACTTGGAATAGGGATGGCCGGCCTGTTCTTTCTGATGTTCGGCATTATTTACGGCGTCAGCAAACTACTGGGCTTTAACCGCGAAGACAGGATTACGGCCGTTTTCTGCGGCTCCAAAAAGTCGCTGGTGCACGGCACCGTTATGTCCAAAGTGCTGTTTCCTAACCCAAGTATGGCCGGTATCATGCTGCTGCCCATTATGCTGTACCATGCTCTGCAGCTGCTTGCTGCCAGCGTTATTGCCCAAGCGCAGGCGCGCAAAGCAGGCATAGATGCTTCCGGCGAATAAGTATAATCAGGCTACTTTCTGTTTCGGGGCAGCAGGCTGGACTTCTTCCTGCTTCAGCAGTTTGGCGTCCAGTATAAACGGGCCGAATGGCAGTACGGAGGCAACCAGCGCGGCAAGCACTTTAAGTACAGACCATCGTTTTGCAATGGCTGCATTTGCCACAGCAGCCACAAACAATACAAACAGCAGGCCGTGCGCCCATCCTACGTATTTTACGGGAGCAGGCATATCGGCCATATACTTCAGGGGCATGGCAATACCCAAAAGCACCAGGTAAGAGATACCCTCCAGTATGCCAATAAGGCGCAGGCGCTTTATCGCCGCGTTAGAATTTTTCTGGTTCATAATGATAAAAATAATACGTCTGTTTAACACCACAGCATGCTGAACAGTGCTAAAGATAAGAAGCCTCCCGCTTATTTTTATGCGGGAGGCTTCGCTTATACTTGTTGCCTTAGATAGCGGGTCTATTGTACGGCTTTACTGGCAGATGGCGTTGCGGTAGTGAAAACCTCGTTCTGCACACCCAGGGAGTGCTGATGGATCGCATCATAAATCACATTTATAAAATCAGGATCTAAGCCGATCTCGCTGGCAATAGCTCTCCTGTTCTCTACTATCTGGCTCCAGCGATTCGCCTGGTAAATATCCAGCGCATGTGCCCGCTTGTACGCACCTATTCTCTTGGAAACATCAGAACGCAGGAACAGCACATTGATAAGCTCATTATCCAGGCGATCGATCAGGTCGCGCAGGTCTTGTAACTGCTCGTTATTAGCCACGAGTTCATGCTGCAAATCCAGAGAAGTAAGCAGCTTGTCGAGCACTTCCGGCGTAATTTGCTGGGCCGCATCGCTCATTGCCACATCCGGGTTGTTGTGCGTCTCAATCATCAGGCCATCTACACCTAAATGCAGTGCCTGCTGGCTTACGGTCTGCAGCAAATCGCGCCTTCCGGCAATGTGACTAGGGTCTGTAAACAGAGGCACGCCCGGCAGCATGCTGCGGATCTGCTGAATGGTTTCCCATTTCGGGTGGTTGCGGTACGGCTTGTTGTTGTGCGTGGAGAAGCCGCGGTGTATCAAACCTAAGTCCGTAATGCCGGCGCGGTTCAGGCGCTCCAGGGCGCCCACCCACAACTGTAAATCGGGGTTAACGGGGTTTTTAACCAGCACAGGTATGGATACGCCCTGCAGCGCATCTGCTACTTCCTGCACCGAAAACGGGTTTACCGTGGTGCGTGCACCTACCCAAAGTATGTCTACACCATATTCTAGCGCTTCTTCCACATGTTTGGTGTTGGCCACTTCGCAGGCTGTCAGCAATCCGGTTTCCTGTTTTACGGTTTGCAGCCATTCCAGTCCGACCCTGCCTACGCCTTCGAACAGGCCCGGACGCGTGCGCGGCTTCCAGATACCTGCCCTGAAAACAGTTACCCGCTTATCTTTTTTAAGATCGTGGGCCGTCTGGAGCATTTGTTCCTCACTTTCGGCACTGCAGGGGCCCGCGATTACAGTTGGCAGCGGACCACCGTTCAGGATGTTTGACTTGGCAGCCAGGGTAAGGTTTGCGTTATTAGCATTCATGATGTAAAGTTATAAATTGATGTTGTTTGATTCGTTTAGTAGCTTCTTCTATCTGCGGAACGGGTACGCAGAGTGATGCCCTGACATACCGCTCGCCCTGGCTTCCGAACACTTTGCCCGGCGTCAGAAAAACGCCTGCTTCATAAAGCAACTCGTCCAGGTATACTTCCACATCCAGAATATGATCCGGCACCTTGGCCCACACAAACATACCTACCGCGTCGGGCTGGTAAGTGCACTGCAGTGTGTCCAGTAACTGGTATACGAGTTGCCTGCGGCGGGCGTATTCGGCGTTGCGCTGCAGGTGCCAGTCGCTGCTGTTGTGCAGCGCCTCTGTGGCAGCATGCTGCACTGCCTGCAGCATACCCGAGTCGAGGTTGCTTTTTACAGTAAGTATGGCAGCCAGATACTCCTGCCTGCCCAGCACAGCACCCACACGCCAGCCGGCCATGTTATGCGATTTGCTGAGAGAGTTGAGTTCCAAGCAGCAGGCATCTGCATTCGGAATACTCAGAAGGCTCAGCGGCGCTGCGGCAGGCAGCACCAGGCTGTACGGATTATCGTTTACCAGCAGGAATTTATACTTGTGCGCCAACTCTGTAAGCCACTGCAAAGTTTCGGCGGTTGCCTGCGCCCCGGTAGGCATGTGCGGATAGTTTATCCACATCAGCTTTACACCCTGGCTGGCCAGTTCTTCCAGCTGGTTGCGGTCTGGTAGCCAGTTGTTTGCTTCGCTTAAAGTATAAAATACAGGTTCAGCGCCAACCAGCCGGGCAGTAGCCGCATAAGCTGGATAGCCTGGATCCGGGATCAGTACTTTATCGCCGGGATTCAGAAAGGCCATCGAAATATGAAATATACCTTCCTTAGAGCCCGTCAGCGGCAGCACCTCTGTATCAGGGTTCAGGTGTACGTGAAAGGTGGAATCATACCACTCGGCAATAGCGCGACGAAGCGTGGGCAGGGCGCTGTACGGCTGATAACCGTGCCCGGTAAGCTGTGCCGCAGAAGTAGTAAGCGCTTCAATAGTGGCAGGAGAGGGAGGCAAGTCAGGGCTGCCGATGCCCAGGTTAATGACTTTTTTACCCTGCGCATTCAGCGCACTTACTGCTGCAAGCTTTTTGGCAAAGTAGTATTCCTGCACCTGCCCCAACCGTTCGGCTTTAGGTATAATCATGATTTTTCTGAAAAAAAAGGAACAAGTATCAATACACTGGGCTTCATTATCTTATATTATTGGCAGTAAATGTCTTATACCTGTTGATGCAACATCAAAGAGATATAATTTATTCATAGTTCCAGCTATTATTTTTTCACATCAGCCAGGGCATGCTGTTTAGGCGCAGGCTGCAGCGGGTTCCTGGCGCGCCGGTACAGACCAAGCACCTGAAGCTGCCGCACCAAAGGCCGCAGTTCGTCGATTGCATCTAAAAGTTCCTGGGAGCCTGCTCCTTCCACATCAATGGCTACATGCGCACCACCGACGGATAAGGGAGCAGGAGGGAAAGGTTCTACCAGTGAAATATGCATGTCGTGCATGTGCAGTTTATCCTTTACAGCTTTCAAAGTAATATCCGCAAGCGGCAGATCCAGGAGAAGCGTGGCTTTGTTCGCTTCGGCTATTTCATCGTCGGCGGGTTTGTGCCGCGAGAGCAACAAAAAGCGCGTGTAATTGCCTTTCTGGTCTGCGATGTTTTCCCGGAGTATTTCCATACCGTAGAGTTGGGCGGCCATATGGCTTGCAATGGCTGCCACGCCGTATTGTTGCTTTTCCTTTATCAGGCGCGCGCTGTCGGCGGTGTCCGTCATTTGCTGCAGTTGCATGTGCGGATACTGCTGCAAAAAGGTGACGCACTGCAGCAGGGCCACCGGATGCGAACATACCATGGTAATATCCTGGAGCCGCTGGCCCGGCAGCGCCATCAGGTTCTGATCTACCGGTAGCCAGAGCTCTTCTAAAATGCTGAAATCATGCTGCTGCAACAAGGTGTAGTTGGTGTGTATACTGCCTGCTACTGCGTTCTCTATCGCCATTACAGCAAAATCAGCCTGTCCCGACTGCAGGGCATCGCATAGTTGCTGAAAAGTGGCGCAAGGCAGGATATCCGCCGCGTTGTGGGCTGCGAAAAGCTGCCGCGCAGCCATGTCGTGGAAAGAGGCCGGACCGCCCTGAATCGCTATGTTGATTTTTGTTGCCATATGTAAACAAAAAGCCCCGCTTGGGGCGGGGCTTGTAAGTGAAAGCTTTTTATCGTTATCAGAACGCAATAGCCTTACTTCTGGAGCCCCTGGTGGGTACCAAAAAAGTAAAAGCTAAAGTAATATGCGTTGAAAAGTGTCATTTTGTTGTTATGAGCTCCAAACTTAGGAAAGCGATCCGAGATATCCAAAATATTTTATAAAAAAATAATTTAAGAGTATGTTTAATTTTCGTTTTTGCAGCGCAATGAGCGAATTTTAAACATACTCTTAATACCATATCCTGTCCCTATGCCTGATACAGATAGGTCTGGGCATAGTGCTTGCGTACTTCCTGGAAAACAGTCTGCACAAAGTCTTTGTTAACTCCTGCATTGCTGGCCTGCAGCAGCAGGCTGTCCAGCACCAAATCCCAGTGTACTACCTGCGGCGCTTCTGTTATGCTGTGTCTGGGTATGTTCCCCATCCTGGCCGACACTTTGCTGCGGCGTGAAAGCAGATCCAGTAACTCATCGTCAAGGTGCTCTATCTGCTTGCGTAGTTCCTCCATTTCTACACCCAGCCTGGCTGCTTCAGGATCTATACTTTTATAGTTCAGCGACTGCAGCAACATATCCAGTTCCTGGGGCATAAGTTGCTGGCCGGCATCGCTCAGCGCCGTGGCGGGGTTATGATGTGCTTCCAGCATCAATCCATCGTAGCCCAGGTCAATTGCCCGCTGGCTTACCGGGCGCAACAGGCTTCTGCGGCCGGCAATATGGCTGGCATCGCAGTAAACGGGCAAATCAGGATGTGTGTTTTTTAATTCCACCACGTGGTCCCACTTCGGATGGTTGCGGTAAGGAGCATTGTCGAGCGTAGAAAAGCCGCGGTGCATGGCGCCCAAATCCGAAATGCCACACTGCTGCAGGCGCTCCAGAGCGCCGAGCCAGAGCAATAAATCCGGGTTTACGGGGTTCTTCACCAGCACGGGTATATCCACGCCTTTTAATGCATCAGCAATTTCCTGCACCAGAAAGGGGTTAACCGTAGTATGAGCACCAATAATCAGGACATCAACCCCGTGTTTCAGCGCTTCGGCCACATGGCTGGTGCCCGCTACTTCGCAGGCGGTGCGCAGCCCTGTTTCCTGCTTTACTGTTTTGAGCCAATCCAGGGCCGCTGTGCCCATACCCTGGAAGCTACCCGGGCGGGTACGCGGCTTCCAGATGCCGGCCCTGAAAATAGAAACACCCTGCAGCTTTTTCAGACCGCGGGCTGTCTGGAGCATTTGCTCCTCACTTTCGGCGCTGCACGGCCCCGCTATCACAACAGGATGCGTGGTTCTGGCAAGCAATCCATCGCGCTTGCCAAGCTTTAGGATAGGTGATGTGTACATGGTTGTTATATCAGAATTGTAAATGCCTTAAAACAAAGAAGCCCCGCACATGGGCGGGGCTTCTTTGGTATCTTATATGCTTTTATATTTAGCGCAATAGTTTACCACCGGAGCCCCGTGAGAGGACCTTTAGATTTTTGGCAAACATAATAGCGCAGGTGAAAATCATTTCTTCTTAATTATTCAGCAATTAAAACTAAAATTTTTCAGATAAACAAATTTTTGAGGAAAAATTTACACATTTCACGTCTTATTGATCTTCTTCCGCATGCGGCGGCTTCGGACGATCCTCTTCTTTTTTAGGGAACAGCAGCGAAGCAACAACAGAAAGAGCAAGTATACCGCCTACGGCAAGCAGCGCAAACCGCATATCAATATGGTAAAACTCGCTGATGAGCAGCTTGACGCCGATGAATACAAGTATAAGCGAAAGGCCGTAGTGCAGATAATGAAACAGCTGCATAATACCCGCCAGGGCAAAGTATAGCGCCCGCAGCCCCAGCAACGCAAACACGTTGGACGTGTAAACGATAAAAGGATCTTTGGAGATGGCCAGGATAGCCGGGATGGAGTCGGCCGCAAAAACAACATCAGTGCTCTCTACCATCAGCAGCACCAGAAACAGCGGCGTAGCTAACAACTTGCCGTTTTCTCTGACAAAGAACTTGCCGCCGGCCGGTTTTTTGGTCATCCGCAGGTGTTTGCTGGCCCAGTTTACCAAGGGGTTGCTTTCCGGATCCACCTCCTGGCCTTGCGAAAAGGCCATTTTTATACCCGTATAAATTAGAAAAGCGCCCAGGATATAGATGATAAACTGGAACTTGGCAATCAGCGCCACACCTACCAGGATGAACAGGCCGCGCAGCACCAGCGCCCCGATAACGCCCCAGAACAGCACCTCGTGCTGGTATTTTTGCGGTACTTTAAAGAAGTTGAAAATCAGGATAAAGACAAACAGGTTATCAACGCTCAGCGATTTTTCGATCAGGTAAGCCGTCAGGAACTCCAGGGCAGCATCTTTTCCTTCCCAGTAGTAAATCAGCACGTTAAAACCCAGAGAGAGCACAATCCAGAAAAGACTGGTAAGCAGGGCCTCTTTTATTTTTACCTCGTGCTTGTTGCGGTGGAGTACAAACAAATCCAGCCACAGCAGCAGGAGTACGAATAGATTAAAAGCAATCCAGAAGATGATATTATTGTCGTCGTTCATTCGGAAGATGCTTGGTGCAAAGCTTGGTGTATACGTGGGTAGAACGTAAAATTAGTGCTGATCAGGACAAATAGAAAGTATAAGTTGCTCTTTATACTGAAAGCAGGTGCTTAGTAGCGGTCGAAATGGCGGAAAAAGCTGCTTACTTTCATCCTGAGCACGCCCAGCACCGCTTCCTTAAAAATGCCCGACGACATCTTGGATTCGCCCCTGGTTCTGTCTGTAAAGATAATCGGCACTTCTTTTATCCGGAAGCCATACTTGTAAGCCAGAAACTTCATTTCGATCTGAAAGGCGTAACCCACAAAATCTATTTTGTTGAGCTGGATGGTCTGGAGCACTTTGCGGCGGTAGCATTTAAAACCCGCGGTGGTGTCCTCGATGGGCATGCCCGTAATCAGCTTTACATAAGCGCTGGCGAAGTACGACATCAGCACGCGGCTCATCGGCCAGTTTACCACGTTTACACCCTGAATGTAGCGGCTGCCAATGGCCATGTCGTACCCTTCCACGGCGCAGGCCTGGTAAAGGCGGATCAGGTCGTCTGGGTTGTGCGAGAAGTCGGCGTCCATCTCGAAGATGTATTCGTAGACGTGACGCAGCGCATACTTAAAGCCGTGGATATAGGCCGTGCCCAGGCCCAGCTTGCCGGCGCGTGTTTCCAGGTGCAGCCGTCCCGGAAATTCCGGTTGCAGGGCACGCACCATATCAGCGGTACCATCCGGGGAGCCATCATCCACGATAAGTATCTCGAACGGGTGCGCCAGCGCCATCACCTTGCGTATTATAGCCTCTATGTTTTCCCGCTCGTTATAGGTCGGGATGATGACCAGCGCGTCTTTCATGTCTCAAATATAGGCAATCAGCTATTGCAGGCATGATCTAGCTTCAAATTAATTTTCGTTTGGCGTTGGTGGTTGTGCGTTGATTGTTGTCTGGTGGTTGCATTAGCTGTATACTTTCCTTCTTCTTGATTATACAGCTAATTATTAGCTTCAATCATTTAAAATTGTACAGCCTGTTTGTGCTCCTGCCACTGGAGTTTATATTGTTCCAACGTATAAATTTATACCTTAGCGCCTCAACCAATAAAACCCGATGCAAAAGCAAAAGTGTGTTTTCCTGGATCGCGACGGGGTGCTGAACCGCGAACTTGGCGACTATGCCTACAGATTAGATCATTTTGAAGTGCTGCCCCGCGTGCCCGAAGCGCTGGCGCTGCTGAAACAGCAAGGCTTTTTGCTGATAGTGATTACGAACCAGAGCGGCATTGCCAAAGGCATATTCCAGCGCGAGGATATGGAAGCCTGCCACCGCAAACTGCAGGACACCTGTAACCACCTGATAGACGATTTTTATTTCGCGCCCGGCCATCAGACTATTTCCGCCTCGCTCTCGCGTAAGCCTGACAGCCTGATGCTGGAGAAAGCCATTGCCAAGTATAACATCGACCCTGACCAGTCGTGGATGGTAGGCGACGTGCCGCGCGATATAGCAGCGGGCCTGAAAGCCGGTGTGCGTACCATTATGGTAGGCGGCCGCCACCGGCCAGCTGACGCGCATACCCTGGAAGCGGAAGACTTATGGGAAGCAGCGCAACTTATACTGGCAGACACAAAAAAACCGGCCTGAGCCGGTTTTTATAATAGTCATTCAGAAATCTCTCTTGCTGAAGCTCATCTTGCAGGGAGAAACAAAAGCGTGTTATGGCTGGTGCGAGCTTGCAGCTCGTACCAGGTTGCCTGCTCTTTAGCTTACTGAACCGTATGCCTTTACTGCTTTTGGATACTTCCTTACAAGCTGATCTTAAAGCCGTTTACCGCTGTCCGCGGGCTTCAGAAGTACGAGGTACAAATTGCAAGCTCGCACCAGCATCAAAAGTACTTGTATTCAATCTAAGGCTTCTTTTTTCCTATAAGGTTAGCCTTAAACATGGAGGCGCAGGGGAACTCTTACCCAATCCCAACGAAAAACTTTCGCCTGTTTATTATACTTAGCTGTTCGCGCGATCCGCTGTTTTATCTGTTGCAACAGCAGCCGAAACAGTTGTTTTCGTCTGTTTGTCAGGCTTGGCGTAGCTGTAAGCCGGGCAATATGTTTTGCAGGAGGCCATTCCTAAAGCCAGGCAAACAACTCCTAAAAAAAATACTTTCTTCATGATGGTAAACAGTTAGGGGAATTAGGTATCAAAAATACGCTAATTACTTGAAAAGCAAAAACAAACGGCTTAAAATCTTAACGCTCGCCTGGCTGCGTTTCGTACCCCAGTATCCGCATCATCGACTCACTGGATTGCTCCGGCGCAAACTGCCATGTTTTTAGCTGTCCGTCTGCCGCTCTGTCTACCAGAATGTGTTTCGGGGCCGGGATCAGGCAGTGCTTGATGCCGCCATACCCGCTCAGCGATTCCTGGTAAGCGCCCGTGTGGAAAAAGCCAATGTATAGTGGCTCTTTTTTCGGGTACTTCGGCAAAAACACCTGAAACGAGTGCATCTCCGAGTTATAGTAATCCTGGCTGTCGCACGTCATGCCGCCAATCTGTACCTTGCGGTATTCCTTGTTCCAGTGATTTACTGCCAGCAGGGGCCAGCGTTGGTTTAGCGCCCAGGCATCCGGCAGGTTTGTAATAAAAGAGCCATCGATCATGTACCACAGCTCTTTGTCATTCTGCAGCTTTTCGTCCAGTATAGAGTAAATAGTCGCGCCGCTCTCGCCAACGGTAAAAATGCCGAACTCGGTAAAAATGTTTGGCTCCGGCACGCCTTCTTCATTGCAGATGCGCTTGATGGTGCGCAGAATTTCCTGCGTCATATACTGGTAATCGTAATCTGCCTGGATAGACGTTTTAATCGGGAAACCGCCGCCAATATCAATCGAATCCAGTTCGGGGCAAACCTTCTTCAGTTCGGCATACTTGTGCACAAACCGGCTCAACTCCGACCAATAGTAGGAAGTATCTTTTATACCGGAGTTGATGAAGTAGTGCAGCATTTTAAGCTCAAACTTCGGATCATCCTTTATCTGTTTTTCGTATAGCTCTATCACATCGCCGTATCGCACACCAAGGCGCGACGTATAGAACTCGAATTTAGGCTCTTCATCGGAGGCAACCCGGATGCCGACCTTGGTTTTTTCGGTTACGTGCTCCTTGTAGTAGTCAATCTCGCCCAGGTGATCCAATATAGGCATGCAGTTCCGGAAACCATCGTTAATTAGTTCCGAAATCCATTGGCGGTATAGTTCGCGCTTAAAACCGTTACAGATGATATAGGTATCCTTTGTCAGTTTCCCCCTTTTATGCAATGCCCGGATAATCGGAATGTCGTAAGAAGAAGAGGTTTCGATATGAATGTCGTTTTTAAGCGCTTCCTCCAGCACAAAAGAAAACTGGCTGGACTTGGTGCAGTAGCAGTAAGTATAAGTGCCCTTGTAGTCCAGGTTTTCCATGCCCTGCTTAAAAAACTGTTTGGCCCGCTGAATCTGCGAACTGATTTTAGGCAGGTAGGTGAGCTTCAGCGGGGTGCCGTATTCCCGGATAATGTCCATTAGCGGAATACCATTAAACTGCAGCTCGTTATTTTCTACTGTAAACTCTTCTGTCGGAAAATCAAATGTCTGGTGGATGAGGTCCGTGTATTTATCCATTTATGGTTGCGGGATTATCTGGGTTAGGAATTAAGAAAACATGCAATATTGTTTGTATTTTACCATCTTTGCAAAACTTTGTTCGAAAACTATGAAAAAAGTGAAACTGATAGAAGTGCGGTCTGAGCTGGGCGCCGGCACGCGTGGCGCCAGCATGGGCATCGACGCGCTGCGGGTAGCTTGCTGGGACAAAGGCTCTGATTATTTCAGGCGCTTTAACTCTGTCAGCGTACCCGACCTCAACTATACTTTATTCGACAAAGACGTGTTCCCGAATGCGCACCGCATCGACAGCATCCTGACCGTGCAGAAAAACATCAGCAACACTGTGGAACAAACTATTCACATGGATATGTTCCCGCTGGTGCTCTCCGGCGATCATTCCAACGCGCATGGCACCATTGCCGGCATCAAAGCCGCCTATCCGGATAAAACGCTGGGCGTGATCTGGATTGATGCCCACGCCGATATTCACTCGCCTTATACTTCACCGTCGGGCAACGTACACGGCATGCCGCTGGCCATGGCCCTCAACCTCGATAATCTGGATAGGCAGATAAATGATCCGGCGCCGGAAACAGCCTTTTTCTGGAGCTCGCTCAAGAAGCTGGGTTTTCCGGGTCCGAAACTAAAGCCTGAACACCTGGTATACATGGTGGTGCGCGACACCGAGGAGCCGGAAGACTACCTGATAAACAAACTCGGCATCAAAAACTATACTTACAACGAGCTGTCGGCTAAAGGCGTGGAGCAGGTAGCCGAGGAGGCCCTGGAACGCCTGCGCGGCTGCGATATGATTTACGTGTCGTTTGATGTGGACAGCCTCGATTCCAAGTTCTCCAAAGGCACCGGCACGCCGGTAGAAATTGGCCTGACCGTGGAAGAAGCGAAAGCGCTTTGCCATTACCTGCTGCAGGACGAACGCGTAGTATGTTATGAAATGACCGAAATCAACCCGACATTAGATACCGAAAACACGATGGCCGAAAATGCCTTTGATATTCTGGAGGCAGCCACCGGGGCAATTTTACACCGAGAAGCGAAAAGCAAGATTCTACATTAATGCAACTTCAACAGACCATCAGCCAACGCATCAGCGAGGCACTACAGTCCATATTCCAGATTGCTGTTGATGCCGATCAGGTAGCACTGCAGCCCACCCGTAAGGAATTTGCGGGTTCCTTTACGTTCGTTACTTTTCCTTATACCAAACAAGCGGGCAAAGGGCCGGAGCAAATCGGGCAGGCATTGGGCGAATATCTAAAAGAAAATGCTGCCGAAATAAAGGGTTTTAACGTGGTGAAAGGTTTTCTGAACCTGGAAGTGGAGGAAGCTGAATGGCTGCGCCTGTTTCGGGAGATGATGCAGCAGCCCGGTTACGGCCAGGCCGAAGCCAGCGGCAGAAACGTGATGGTAGAGTATTCGTCGCCTAACACCAATAAGCCACTGCATCTGGGCCACCTGCGCAATAACTTTCTGGGGTATTCGGTGTCCGAGATCCTGAAAGCCAACGGCCACAACGTGCTGAAAGCTAATCTGGTGAACGATCGCGGCATTCATATTTGTAAATCGATGCTGGCTTACGAGAAGTTCGGCAACGGCGAAACACCCCAGAGCAGCGGCCTGAAAGGCGACCACCTGGTAGGCAAATATTATGTGCAGTTCGACAAAGCCTATAAAGAGCAGATAGAAGAACTCGCAGCGCAGGGTGTGGACAAGGAAGAGGCTAAAAAGAAAGCGCCGCTGATGCTGGAAGCGCAGGACATGCTGAAAAAGTGGGAAGAAGGCGATCCGGCTGTAGTCAATCTCTGGAAACAGATGAACAGCTGGGTGTACGCCGGCTTTGATGAAACATACCGTAACATCGGCGTTGATTTCGACAAATTTTACTACGAGTCGGGCACCTACATGCTGGGCAAGGAACTGGTAGAGGAAGGCCTGCAGAAAGAAGTATTTTTCAGGAAAGACGATGGTTCCGTTTGGGTAGATCTGACAGACGAAGGCCTGGATGAAAAACTGCTGTTGCGCGCCGATGGCACCTCTGTATACATTACGCAGGACCTCGGCACTGCGCAGCTCAAGTATAACGATTTCCCGTACGACGAGTCGCTGTACGTGGTGGCTGATGAGCAGAATTACCACTTCCAGGTGCTGAAGGCGGTGCTCAAAAAGCTGGGCAAACCTTACGCTGAAGGTATTTACCACCTGTCGTACGGCATGGTGGATTTACCGTCGGGCAAAATGAAGTCAAGGGAAGGAACCGTAGTGGACGCCGACGAGCTGGTGCTGGAAATGGAGGACACGGCACGCCAGCAAACTGAGGAACTGGGCAAAATAGAAGGCTTTACACCAGAGCAGGCGCGCGAGCTGTACCATACTTTGGCGATGGGCGCACTCAAATACTTCCTGCTGAAAGTGGACCCGAAAAAGCGGATGCTCTTCAATCCGCAGGAATCTATTGATTTCCGGGGCAACACCGGCCCTTTTGTGCAGTACAGCCATGCCCGTATTTCAGCCATACTCCGCAAAGCCGCTGAGATGGGAATACAGGTGGAAGCGGCCTCTTTTGATGATTTTAAGAACCTGCACGAAACGGAACAGGAGGTAATTGCGCAGCTGGTAAATTATCCGGCGGTGATAGCGGAAGCCGGCAAACTGTATGCACCCTCCGTTATTGCAAATTATGCGTATGATCTAGCAAAAGCTTACAACCGCTTTTACCAGGAAGTATCCATTTTTAACGAAACTGACGAGCAGGCACGCCGCTTCCGTATTGCCTTATCGGCGATGGTGGCGCGGCTGCTGCGCCACAGCATGCGCCTGCTGGGTATAAATGTGCCGGATCGTATGTAGAGAAGCCGATGGAAGTAAAGACAGTAATTTTATACTTCCGATACGTGACTCTGATGTCTGTTTTCGGAATAATTTATACTTGCAGATACCCTGCACCAGGGTATCTGCAAGTATAAGTATAGCTTCCTGCTGACAACACCAGGCAATGGCAACTGGCGAAACGGAAGCAAACAAAATATATAATCTAATTTCAAAACAAAAGCGGGTACACATCGCTTATCATTCTGAACCTCAAATTATACCTGAATAACCATGGCGAAAACATTTACCTTCGTAAAAATAGTGGCGCTCGCAGGCTTGCTGGGCAGTGCGGTCTCCTGCAACCAACCTTCTGCCAACAGCACCACATCAACTACTCCGATGACTATGGCAACAGATAACGAAAGTATGGCAACAGACAACACAACCAACGCTAACGTACAGTCCAGCGATTTCTATGATTTCACAATGACATCGCTGGACGGCGAAGAAATTGATTTCTCAAAGTATAAAGGCAAAAAGGTACTGCTGGTGAACACGGCCTCTGAATGCGGCTTTACGCCCCAGTACAAAGACCTGCAGGAACTCCAGGAAAAGCATGGCGACGACGTGGTGATACTTGGTTTTCCGGCCAACAACTTTGGCGGGCAGGAGCCGGGCTCAAATAAAGAAATTGCTACCTTCTGCGAGAAGAACTATGGCGTTGAATTTCAGATGTTTGAAAAAATATCAGTAAAAGGCGACGACAAGGCCCCGCTGTATGCATGGCTGCAGCAAAACGCGCCCAACCACGAAGAACCTAGCTGGAACTTCTGCAAATACCTGGTAGATGAAAAAGGCAGGGTTGTGGCTTTTTATCCTTCCAAAGTAAACCCGATGGGAGAGGAGATTCTGGCAGCTATATCGAAGTAGAATTATTTACGATTTCCCAAATTGAACAACACAGAACAAGTTACCGCAAATCCAGGTCCGGCAAAGGCCTGGATTTCGGCTTTTAGGCCGCGTACGCTGCCACTCGCTTTGTCGTGCATTGGTATGGGCGGTTTTATGGCTGCCGCTAACGGTGTTTTCAACGGCACTGTCGTTGCCCTTTGTGTGCTCACCACGCTGTTCCTGCAAATCCTCTCAAACCTGGCCAACGACTACGGTGATTCCAAACACGGGGCCGACAGTGCACACCGCGAAGGGCCGATGCGGGCGGTGCAGGCCGGCTACATTACAGCCGCTCAGATGAAAAAAGGAATAGCTGTTCTGACATTGCTGTCACTGGCATCGGGGCTGTTGCTGCTGTGGGTAGCTTTTGGCTCAGAAGGGATGCTGCTGTTCCTGCTTTTCCTGGCGCTTGGCCTGGTGGCTATTTGGGCAGCCGTTAATTACACGGCGGGCAACAACCCCTACGGCTATGCCGGCTTGGGCGATATTTCGGTGTTCCTCTTCTTTGGGTTGGTAGGTGTGCTGGGAACGTATTTTTTGCAGGCGCAGGCACTGGAGCCGGTAGTTATACTTCCTGCGCTGGTCTGCGGCTTTTTCGCTACAGCCGTGCTCAATGTCAACAACATCCGCGATATTAAGTCTGATATACTGGCCGGCAAGCGCTCGCTGCCGGTGCGCATGGGCCCAAAACGTGCGCGCCTCTATCACCTGTTCCTGCTGCTTGGCGGCGTAAGTTGCGCCTTTTTGTATGTGCTGCTTAACTTTTACAGCTGGTGGCAGTTTCTGTTTGTGCTAGCGCTGCCGCTGGTGGTTGTAAACGGCATGAATGTATGGCGCAAACAGACCTCTAGGGAATTAGACCCTTATTTAAAGCAAATGGCGCTCACTACGCTGCTGTTTGTGCTGCTGTTTGGGCTGGGGCAGGTGCTGTAAGCTTGCGGAGTAGTAATTCTTTTTAGAGCTCAATGGAGATTTTTACTTTCCCGCCCAAGCCTTTTTCGACTATGTCAAATAAGGTTTTAAGAGTAAGATTACTTCCATCATTCTCGACTCTGGATATGTAAGTTCTTTTCTTATCAATGATTTCACCTAATTCCTGCTGAGTCAGGTGCCTGGCTTCACGGGCTTTTTTTAATTCAAGTCCAATTTTAAAGGATTCGAACTCTCTTTCAAGGTTATCGCGTCTTTCCGTTCCCTTAACGCCGTATACTCTGTTCTTGATGTCGGCCCAGGAACTAACTTCTAGTTGTTTATTTTTTTCCTTCATAATATTCAGCCATTAATTGTAGTGCCTTTTCAATCTCTTTCTTTGGTGTTTTTTGTGTTTTTTTCTGAAAGCCATTAAGCAAGATGACTAATCTGCCATCATCGAAAAAACAAAACACCCGCCAAATGTTAGAAGCAAGTTGTACGCGTGCTTCATAAAGTCCGTCTGTGCCTGCCAGGTGCTTCAGGTAATTTTGAGGCACTCGCTCAAGTGTTTCTATCGCTTCCAAAATCTTGAAGATCTTGTCCTGCACCTTTGTCGGTTGCTGCTTCAGGAAATCTTCAAAGTAATTTTTATAGGCGATGATTTCTCTGATTCTCTCCATCTGCTGTATTTTCAACAGTAAATGTAACTTAAAAGTTACTATAAACTATAAAAAAGCTCTATGATTTCTTATCATCTGTAAAGGCCTCGTGCATGAGGCGTGCGTGGCATTGGCGTGGCTTATGCACAAGGTTAAGCGAGGTAATGCTTCTAGTCGTGTATTTTTAAAAAGATAAGCTTATTTTCAAAGTTTTGTAAGTCTATGGCTCTGCTAACTGTTTGGTTATTTTGAATAACAGTAACCCGAATCTCTGATTGAGGAGGATTTGTTTCAATACAACCAAAGCAAGAGTCAGTTACCTGCAAATTGGGGCATGAATCAACTTGCTCTATAAGTTTCTCAAAACTTTTTTCCTGCCCATTAAATTGGCCTTGTGCATTGAGTAAATTGTTTATTCCTACACTTACATCATCCTCATCATTTGCTATAAGTGCATCCGTCAGTTTGGAACAGATAATTGTCTTGTCGAACGAATCTTCGTATTCTGAATTACAACTTAAAAACAGAACAGGGATTGTTAAAAAAATTAAAGGGAATAACTTTTTCATGGTTTACTTAATCTGTTTATACCTATATGAGCATTTTGATTATGAATAGGTTGCAGTTGAATTTAAAGATTCTCCAGATTTACCATCAAAATTAATTCTTTTATCAGGCCTAACTACCTGCTAGCAGGAATTACTCCATTTAAGTTACCCAATTCAGAAGTATAAACTGAACAATTATCATATTCAGTGAGCTTTATACTCAGCGGGACCAGCAAGCAGCTATTCACCAGCTAAACCTTAAAGTATACTACTGCTTTGCACCACCTGGCCGCCCATACTTACAACATCCGCCTTGGCTTTCTCGAACCCATCCTGCGAAATCGGGCGACTGGCATCCTCAATCAGAAACGTATCAAAACCTTCCAGCAAAGCATCTTTGGCCGAAAAGTATACGCAATAGTCTCCGGCCAGACCGGCTATGTATACCTGTTGCACCTGTCTGCCCCGCAGGTAATCGGCCAGGCCGGTAGACTTCAGATGTCCGTTGTCATAAAAGCCACTGTAGGAGTCTATCTCGGGGTTCATACCTTTCCGAAAGATGGCTTCTACTTTATTCATGTGCAGCGATTCCGCAAAGTTTGCTCCTTCAGAATGCTGCACACAATGGTCGGGCCAGAGCACTTGCTCCAGGCCCTGCAACGCTGTTACCTCAAAAGGCTGCTTGCCGGGATGATTGGAGGCAAAGCTTTTATGATTTTGCGGGTGCCAGTCCTGCGTAGCCACTACCAGATCTAAATGTGGCTGTAAGTTGTTGAGGACAGGTATAACCTGGTCGCCGGCAGGTACAGCCAGCGAACCGCCGGGCAGAAAATCGTTCTGAATGTCAATTAGCAGTAAAGCTCTCATATGGTAAGTATAAAATTCAACGCCAAAAGCAGTGTAAGTATAACCAGTACTGTTATAAAACAGCAGTAGAGACGCAAAATGTTGCGTCTCTACCATTTCCTTGCGACAGATGTGGAACCAGCGCTTCCGGCATGCGTGAAATTCAGGTTTATAAGTAATCAACCAAAACTAAGCTCAAGACAAGTATAAATGAATGACATACGGGCAACTCCATACTTTAAATCTTTTGTCCTTCGTCATACTTTTTTGTCCCTCTACTTACCTTGGTTTCACACCTGCTAGTTGCCGCCGGATTTCTGCTCTCCACCGCCGCCGCCACCTTGCAGGTCGTCGTTCTTAATGCCGCGCTTGTTTTTCTTGATGCCGCCCTTCAGCTTGCCAAAGCGGTAGCTGGCCGATAGATTAACGCGGCGGGCAAGGTAATAAGATTCCTGTTTCTGATAAAAGCCGTCGTATTCAATCTCGTTTACCCAGCGGCGGTTCTGCTGAAACGGATTGCTGATTGACAAACTTATACTGGCTTTCTCGTCTTTCAGGAACTGCTTGTTTACAGAAAAGCTGTTGTACATATAAGCTGCGGAGGAGCCCTGCAGCATCACGTCGGGCGAGTAATAGCCAATGTTGGTGCTGGCGCGCCATCCTTTCTCAAATTTATAGCTGATGTAGCCGAACACATTGGCAGTTATACCGCTGTTGTTGTAGAGCATGCTGTGCAAATCCACATAGTTGATGCCGCCATTCAGGTTAAGATTCAGCTTTTTGAAAAGTGTGGTATTGCCGTTGAGCGACAAGCCCGTTGTACTGTTTTTGCCAATGTTGCTATAAGTGGTGCTGGCCACCGAATCCGCCGGGTTGTAGGTGGTTAACCGTTGGATAGAGCTGTTGGTAAAGTTATGGAACAGGCTGGCATTGATGGAAGTGCCCTTCACAAACGTGTTGTAAGACAGGTTAAACACGTTGCTGGTGGCTGCATTCAGGCTCGGGTTACCGTAGCTGATATTTTTAGGATCGATTCTGTTCACATACGGGTCCAGGTAGTACAGGCTGGGGCGCTCGATACGCTGGGTATAAGACAGCCGGATAGTGCTCATGCCTTTCAGCATGCGCGAGAGTGCTACGTTGGGGATCAGATTCGTATAATCGTTTTTAGCCACGGTGCCCGATGATTTAAAGTCGGCATCCACAGATGTGGCTTCCAGGCGTGCGCCTACTTTCAGGCCCCATTTATCTTTCTTCAGGCTTACGGCAGTATAGGCCGCGTTGATGTCCTGGTCATGGGCAAAACTATTGCTCAGCGCCGGGTTGATAATATAAGCGTTTTGCTCATCGTCGAAGCTCTTATAGTAGTAATCGCTGGTGTTTTCCCGGAAGATGGATTTAATACCCAGTTCCAGCATGTGCTTGCCAAAAGGATGTACATAGTCGGCCTGCACGGTTTGCTCCTTTGCCTCGCCGTCATTATCCGTTCTGCCCCTGTCTTCGTTATAAATAAAGTCAGAGAAGCTGCCGTTGTTGCTGTCGTCATACTTATATGATAGGGTTAGCAGTTGCTCTTTGTTGCGCTTAAACGTGTGCTGATAATTGACACCGAACTCCTGGCTGCCCCAGTGGTTGGTGCCGTTGCTCGTCCTGCTGTAAGCACCGAGCAGTTGCCCCTCACCAGATGTATTGCGGATATTCTGTAACAGGTTGTTATGTCCGTTGCTGGTGTTCATGCTATAGTTTGCCGTAAACAGGTTGAGCGTGTCCAGCTCATAACTAAGCTCACCGGACAGGTACTGAAAGTGGCCGCTGTTGCTGCTGGTGCCATCCTGGTTCAGTATGTTCCCTGCCTGATCGCGGCGGTACAGGATACTTTGGTTGCTGGGCGAGGTGTAACTGCTGATGCCGCCATAGCCGGAGAAGCCGAATTTGCCTACCACTGCCGTAAAGTAGCCGCTGCCATAAGCGCCCTTGGGACTGCTGACGCTGGCATTGACAGAGCCGTTGTAGCCGTCAGTGTTTTTCTTGTGGGTAACGATGTTGATGATGCCGCCAATGCCCTCGGCCTCATACTTGGATGGCGGGTTGGTGATTACCTCGATGCTTTTGATGGAGCTGGCAGGCATGCTTTTAAACACATCCTTGGGGCTGTTGGCAAACAGCGAGGAGCTTTTGCCGTTGACCAGTACTTTGTAGCTGCCGCTGCCGTTCAGCTTTATGTTATCTTCAGCATCAACGGTGAGTAGCGGCACTTTGCGCAGCATGTCCAGCGCAGTCATGGTTTTGCTCTCGGGGTCGGCGTCTACGTTATAGCTGATTTTGTCAATATCCTGCGTTACCAGCAATTTCTCGGCAGTTACTTCCACCTCCTGCAGCTTGTTGGCGGTGCTCGCAAGGGAAATATTGCCGAGTTCTATCAGTGGATTGGTGGCGGAAAAGGCCGGCAGTTTTACGGTCCTGCTTTTATAACCCACATAAGTCAGCAGCACCTGGTACTGCTTATCGGTTGGCAGGCCTGTAAACTCAAAGGCGCCATTTTCCTGTGTAAAAGTGCTTTTGATAGCGTCATCCTTGCCCAGTTCCTGCACCACAACGGTTACATAGCTCAGGGGTTTGGCACTGGCCGAATCGATGGCAATGCCCTTAACGGTGCCGCTTTGCGCAAGGGCAAAGGAGGAGAGGAAGCAGCACAGTAGCGCCACAAACAAAGTTCGTTTCATGTAAATAAGATTAGGAAGTATAAAACTATTGATACATTAAGAATAATATCCTGATCTCTGACAGCCTGTGCTGCTCTGAAACGCCTTCGAACTTCTCTCTACTGTCTTAAAATAGCGCCTTCTTTGCCGGGATGCCCTGTAATGTGCATCAGCAACTGATGCATACGCTTTAAATATGTGCTTGCTAATATAAGAACTTTCATTTTAAACTAAAAATTTAGTTTAATTAAATTTAAATTAAAGTATAAATAACTTTATATGCCGTCACAATATACTGCTCGTGTTTAAGCCGTACCTGCATATTTTACAAAGCTGCAGCAGGGTTTCTATAGTATATTGAGTTGTAGCGATGGGCTTAAACAAGAGGAGCCGCCTTTATGTAAAGGCGGCTCCTCTTGTTTATAATAGATGATATTTTACTCCTGCGGCGGATTTTGCCGGTTTTGCTGCGCTTCAGGTGTTGCGCCTGCTGCCTTGTTGCTGTTCCGGTTGTCGCGTCTGCGCTTGTCATTTGCCGGCTGCCCCTCTGCGCGTGGGGCTCTTTCGCCTTCCGGGCGGGGCTTGTAGTTGGCCGGCTTTATCGGGCGGTTGTTATCTACGCTGCGCGGAGTGCCGGAACTGCCCGGGTTAGAACTTCTGCGGTTGTTCTGGCGGCCATTACTGCTGCGGCTTCCGCCGCTGCTTTGCCGTCCGCCGCGGCCACCACCCCGGCCATCATCACGGCGGGTCGGGTCGTAGGTCGGTGCTGCGCCAAAGCCTTCCGGTAACGGTAATTTCGGCAGCTCGCGCTCTATCAGTTGCTCTACTTTGCGCACGCGGTACATATCCTTTTCGTTCACAAAAGTAATAGCCACGCCTGTAGAGGCGGCACGTGCTGTACGGCCCACGCGGTGCACATAATCCTCGGCATCCTGCGGCATATCAAAATTCACCACATGGCTCAGGCTGTCAATATCAATGCCGCGCGACATGATATCGGTGGCCACCAGAATCTGGTATTGCTTGTTTTTGAAGCCCTGCAAAGCTTTCTCGCGCTCTTCCTGCGTCAGGTCCGACTGGATGCCATCGGCGGCAAAGCCCATTTTGCGGAGCGAGCGTACAATCTGGCTCACATTAGATTTGCGCGAGGTGAAGATAATCATACTTTGCACGTCCTGCTGTTGCAGCAGGTGCTCCAGCAAAGGCAGCTTCTGGTTGTCGTAAGCCAGGTATAAACGCTGATCGATGCCTTCGGCCGGCTTAGAGATGGCCAGATTTATCTGGGCCGGGTCCTGCAGAATCTGCTGCGCCAGGTCGCGGATTTTTTTAGGCATGGTAGCCGAGAAAAGCAGCGTCTGGCGGTTTGTTGGCAGCGAGCGCACAATCTTCAGAATATCATCCATAAAGCCCATGTCCAGCATCTTGTCAGCCTCATCCAGCACCAGGTAGTTCAGCTTGTCCAGCTTCACGTAGCCCAGCGCCATGTGCGACATCAGGCGGCCCGGCGTGGCAATAATAATGTCGGCGCCGCCAGTGAGGGCGCGTTTCTGCTGATCCCATTCATCGCCTTTGCTGCCGCCATAGATGGCAATAGAACTGGCCGACACATAGTAGCCAAAGCCTTCAACCTGCTCATCAATCTGCTTGGCCAGTTCACGGGTAGGTACCAGTACCAGCGTGCTGGTATGGTCGTAGTTGCCATGTGAAATCCGGTCTAAAAGCGGAAGCAGGTAGGCGGCAGTTTTGCCGGTGCCGGTCTGAGCGCAGGCAATCATATCTTTATTCTCAAGTATGAGCGGTATGGCCTGCTCTTGCACAGGAGTGGGCGTACGGTATCCCATCGATTCAATACCGGTCAGTACGTCGTCGTGTAAGTTAAAGGAACGAAAATCCAAAAGTCAATTAAGTTATGTTTTAACAATAAAGAAACCTCCGCCACTGAAGCAAAGCATTCCTATTCTAGGTAAAGATACAAAAAATATAGTTGGCAAGTGCAAAATCCGGGTAGTAGCCCGCTGATTTATGCGTATAAACAACTTTGCCACGCCAGCTGTTTACAAAAACCTGTGTACCAGCCTTCGCTGTGGTGTTGTGTGGCCTCCCTTGTTGTGCAAAACCAGGCCTGTAGCGTAGATTCCGGATCGCGGAAAGCCATGATTAAGGTAGTATGTATAGTTTTGTTATATTAAATATAGTAAAACTAATATGTTATAGCAACTTTTAGGCTGTCAGCGCGTAAATCATCAAAATAAGCTTTGTAGATTAAATAAACTATTTATTATGTATTCACGATGAAAAAAATCATACAAAATTCCCCCAACTTCTTTTTACTGGTGGCGCTCAACATTATCAATGCCATCTTTATGCTTATCCGTTAGGGAGCTCCTGCAGCACTTATATTTTTCTGGCTATACTTTACAAAGTAGCAGCCCTGCCTTTGGTAGGGCTGTTTTTTTATGCTATATTAAGGAATTCATACTTTACTTTAGCTTGTTATCTGGACAAGCGTAAAACCATCTTATTAACAGCACAACCATACTTACAGCCATGTCAGGACATAGCAAATGGTCAACCATCAAGCGTAAAAAAGGAGCCCTAGATGCCAAACGCTCCAAAATATTCACCAAGCTCATCAAAGAAATTACCGTAGCGGTTAAAGAGGGCGGCGGCCCTGACCCGGCTGCAAACCCGCGCCTGCGCCTAGCCATACAAGCCAGCAAAGCAGCCAACATGCCAAAAGACAACATGGAGCGGGCGATCAAAAAAGGCGAAGGCGGCGGGAACGATTACACCGAAGTAAGCTACGAAGGGTATGCCAGCCACGGCGTTGCCATTTTTGTGGAAGCCATGACCGACAACATCAACCGCACTTTCCAGAACGTGCGCACCATTTTCAATAAAAACGGCGGCAGCATCGGCACCAATGGCTCCCTGGAATTTATCTTCGACCGGAAAGGCGTTTTTGTGATAAAGAAAGACGAGAATTTTACTTACGACGAAGATACGTTTATGCTGGAAATGATAGACGGCGGCGCCGAAGAGGTAGATTTTGAAGAAGATGTGGTAACCGTAACCTGCGCCATGGAGGATTTTGGCTCGATGCAGAAAAAAGTGGAGGAGCTGGGCCTGGAACTGGAAAGCGCCGAACTGCAGCGGATTCCGAAAACCACGGTTGCTGTAGACGACCCGGACGCCGTGCGCAAGCTGCTGAAATTTATTGACGCACTGGAAGACGACGACGATGTGCAGCAAGTATACCATAACCTGGCGCTGAACGAAGAGGTGCTGGCCGAACTGGAAGCCTGATGTAAACGGTAAATTTAAAATTTATAATATTTTAACCGCTCAAAGCTACGAAGCAGATACCTTAGCTAAGTGCATTATTTGAGCCTCCACTGTTCGAGCGTTCAGCGAGTTTGGAGGGTCTTGATTCTTTTGCTTACGGGGGTAGGGGCCCTCTCTTTTTCTCATCAAGGAGAAAAGTAAGGCCTAGCCGGCGAGGCGAAAAGCTAAAGAATTGCTGTAAAGTTGAAGGAAACAGTATAGTTTGGAGAATCTAATAATTAAATTGACTAGGTACTAGTTTGTACTTATAAAGCCATCAAAGTATAAAAAGCGCCGTAAGCCTATAAGTTTGCGGCATTTTTGTTCAGGAGAAATAACCTTAGGACTTTTATGAAACTACCTTAATTCCCCTCTCTGGAGGGATCAAGGTGGATTTAAGTATAAATATAAAGTATGGCAGAACCTGTGTTTAAAGATTTACTGGTGCTGGAACTGGCCAGTGTGCTGGCCGGGCCAAGTGTAGGGCAGTTTTTCGCTGAACTGGGAGCCCGCGTCATCAAAGTGGAGAATGCGGCCACCAAAGGCGACGTAACCCGCACCTGGAAACTTAAAACAGAAGACGCCACCACAGATGTGCCCGCCTACTTTTCGGCCGTAAACTGGGGTAAAAGCTCGCTGGCGCTGGATCTCACACAACAGCAGCACCTGGAGCAGTTTTACACTTTAGCTGCCAAAGCCGACCTTGTTGTTGCCAGTTACAAGCCCGGTGATGCTGAAAAGCTGAGAGTCGATTATGCAACGCTGCAAAGTATAAATCCGCGCCTGATTTATGGCCACATTACCGGGTATGGTCCTGACGATGCGCGGGCCGGGTACGATGCGGTGGTGCAGGCCGAGAGCGGCTTTATGTACCTGAACGGGCAGGCGGACGGGCCGCCCACCAAAATGCCGGTAGCCCTGATAGATGTACTAACGGCGCACCAACTGAAGGAGGGACTGCTGGTGGCGCTGCTGCAGCGGGAGCGTACCGGAAAGGGGCAACTGGTACAGGTATCATTGCTGGAGGCTGCGGTTTCGGCGCTGGCAAACCAGGCGACCAATTACCTGGTGGCCGGCCATAATCCGCAACGTATGGGCTCCGGGCATCCCAATATTGTGCCTTATGGCAGCGTATATACCTCTAAAGACCAAAAGCAGTTGGTGCTGGCCATTGGTGATGACCGGCAGTTCCGGCGGCTATGCGGGGTGCTGGGTGCACCAGCGCTGGCCGATGATGCAAAGTATAGCAGTAACCACAACCGCGTGCAGCACCGTGCGGAAGTAAACGAGCAACTGCGGCAACTGATAGCCCTTCAGAATCGGGAGCCTTTGCTGGAGGCGCTTTACCGGCAGCACGTACCCGCCGGTGCTGTAAACACTGTGGCCGAAGTTTTTGAGCTGCCTGCGGCGCAAAGTATGCTGCTGTACAGTGCTTCTGCCAAGCCCGGCGTGCGGCAGGTAGCTTTTAAGCTGAATAATCAGCAGCCTGCCTCCCTGACCTCACCGCCCGGCTATAACAACCATGTGCCCAGCTGAACAAAGTATAGCGCAATTAGGTAAAATAGGTAATCTGAGGACTCACTACACTTTGTAAACAGGTTATGGAAGATAGATTAGATGACATTATAAACGGGCTTCACCAGAAGTCGAAAACCAAGCAGACCATCTACCGCAACACGCAACAGACTTTTAACCGCATGAAAGAGATCTCGCAGGCGTTGGTGGCCGAGCTGACGGAGCGCGTAACAAAGCAGGATGCAGAAGTGCTGATAGAATACCGGAACCTGAATGAGCACGAATTTCACGTAAAATTTTCCGGCGATTTACTGGTGTTTGTCATGCACTCCAACATCATCACTTTTCCGGATGATTCTGAAATTATGCAGAGTGTGTATGTGCAGGAAGATTTCCGCCGCCGCTTCTTTGGCCACATTATGGCTTATAATTTTATGGCTGATACCATCAAGTATAACCGCCTCGATGACCCAGGTTACCTGGTAGGGCGGATGCTGGTTAACATCGAGAATCATTTCTGTATTGAGGGCGTCAGGCAGCTGGACTTGTCCTTCGAGCAGGCCTCCGACATTGCCCGCAACGAGATAACTGACAAGACGCTCCGTGTTATTGTGGAAAGCGCGATGATTGCTGCCGTAAACAACGACCTGATGGGACAGGACATAAGCGAAATAGAGCGTATTACCCTCAAACAAAAACTGGAAAACACCCACCTGACAAGGCCACACAAACTCGGTTTCCAGATAGTGCACGAGCTGACAAACTAAACATCTCTGCCAAAGGAAGTATAAGATAGAAGTATAAAGCGCCCGGGCAGCATGGTCCGGGTATGCTTTTCCATACTTACCCTTTCCGGCAGGCTTCTGCAGCCGCTTTATAGCTGGCACAGCTGATGTAAAGTATACTTGTATTTAATTGATTTTCAGTAGGTAATAATATTGCTGTTCCTGTTTAAACCTCGTATACTATAGGCATAATGCAGCTTTCCGTAAAAGGCAATGGCTATACGTTTCTGTTATTCTCCAGCTAAACAACAATTGCTGACAAGGTATACTTATCAGCAATTCTATACCTTCGTTCTTTCCGGTATACTTCTGCTGCTGGCTTCGTTCAGCAGTTTTGCTGCCAAACCCAAGCCTTTCCGTACCAAAAATGTAATTATTGTGGTAATAGACGGGCCGCGGTATTCTGAAACATGGGGCAATGTGCCGGGCTATATTCCTGCAATGTCGGCACGGATGCGGCCGAAAGGAGTTTTTTTCAGTAATTTTCTGAATGATGCTTATACCTATACGAACGCGGGGCACACGGCCATCACCACAGGCATCAACCAGCCTATAGATAACAACGGCAACGAACTGCCGGCCAATCCTTCTATCTTCCAGCACTGGCTTAAAAGCACCGGCAAGCCTGCCACAGCCGCCTGGATTATTACCAGCAAGGATAAACTGAACATACTGGGCAACACCCTGCACCCCGACTGGCAGAACAAATATCTGCCTTCGCAGAATTGCGGTGTAAACGGTCCTGGAAGCGGCTACCGGGCAGATTCGCTGACGCTGGCAGTTGCGAAGCAGATTTTAACCAGAGACAAGCCTAACCTAGTACTGATTAATTTTATGGAGCCGGATGGCTATGCCCACGCAGGCAACTGGGACTACTATCTCAAGGGTATTTCCAGAGACGACAGGTACGTAAAACAGCTTTGGGACTTTCTGAGAAAAAATAAGAACTATAAGAACAACACTACTTTGCTGGTTACCAATGATCATGGCCGGCATCTGGATGGCATTGATGGCGGCTGGATAGAACATGGCGATAACTGTGCAGGCTGCCAGCATATAAGCCTGCTAGCCCTGGGGCCGGATTTTAAAAAAGGCAGGATGGTGGCAACGCAGTATACGCTGGTTGATATTGCGCCTACCATAGCCTGGCTGCTGGGTTTTAACTTCGAGCAGGCACAAGGCCATGTTATTCCGGATTTGTTTCCGAAGAAAAGGCTGAAAGAACTGAACCTGTAGCACAAAGCCGGTACAGCGCTCCTGTTGCAAACAGTTTGTGAAAACGGACATAAACCGACGGGAACCAGCCTGACAATGATGTGCGCTGCCACAGAAGTGCTTCGGATACCGGCCCTTTAAGTGATTTCAAATACTATTTAGGCTTAACATACCTCTCCCGTAAGAATCTGCTGCCTTCCGGCAGGTTTAGTTTTGGCGCTGAAACTGATTAAACGCAACCTTAAATTTTGAGAGATGTCGAAAGGGAAAGTGGCAGGAGCAATGCAACGTGTTATATCCTGTATTGTTTATTTGATTATAGCCTGCTGCCCTCAGATACAGGCATGGCCGCAACCTGCTATACTTTATTCTCAGCCGCTACCAACTCCTGCAGAAGAAAATGCGCTATTCACTGACGAAGAGGTTCTCCGCTTTAAGCTCACTTTCAATTATCAGGAATTGCAGAAAGACCGGGAAGAGATGCGCGTATATCATAAAGCCACGCTCACTTACACAGATACAGCCGGCACGCCCGTACAGGTAGACCTGAAGGTTATGGTCCGCGGAAACCGCCGCCGCGACCCCGCTGTCTGTAAATTTCCGCCCCTAATGCTTAATTTTTCCCGGAAAACCACTCCCCATACTGTATTCGAAAAGGTAAACAAGTTGAAACTGGTTACCCACTGCATCGGCGACGAGTATGTAATACGGGAGTACCTGGTGTATAAGGTGTATAATATTGTAAACGAGAAGAGCTTCCGGGTCAGGTTGTGCCAGGTAGAGTATGTGGATATGGAGGGCAAGCGAAAGCCGGAAACCCGGTATGCTTTCCTGATCGAAGATGATAAAGAAATGGCTAAGCGGCTCCAGGCGAAGATAGTACCTGATGCGCACGTAATCAGAATGGATCAAACGGATGCGTATGCCATGGCGAAACTGGCGCTGTTCCAGTACTTGATTGGCAACACCGACTGGTCGGTGCCATACCGGCACAACATAAAGGTTATAGCTGCGGACACCGCCATGATACCTGTTGCTGTTCCATACGATTACGACTATGCCGGCATAGTAGCGGCACCTTATGCGGTACCGCCTCCCGAACTGGGCATCAGGACTGTGCGGCAGCGGTTATACCGGGGCTACCATTTTCCGGATAAAACTTACAGGGAGGTAATTAATTTCTTTAACATACACCAGGCAGATATATATAGAGTATACACAGGCTGCACATTGCTGGATAAGAAGTACCTCAAGCAAACCCTGTCTTATCTGGATGATTTTTATGAGACAATTAACAACCCCAAGGCTTTTCGCACTGCTATTGTGCGGATAGGGCAGCAGAATCAGAAAAGCTATGTGGTAGTAAAGGGATTAGAAGAAGTGGAATAGCGAATAACTGATTTTGAACGTGAGCTAAGTATAAATATAGCGGTAAGTATAAAGGCAGCCCGGGGGCTGCCTTTATACTTAATAATAAGTTGCTACATCAATTCTGCCAGTTCCAGCCAGCGAAATTCCTTTTCTTCAAGTTGCTGGTTTATACTTTTCAACTCTATGGCCCAGGCCGCCAGCTGCTCATGATCAGAGGTGCCACCAGCGTTCATGGTATCTATGAGCGTGGTTTTACGGGTTTCCAGCTGCGAGATTTCTTCTTCCAGCTGCTCATACTCTTTTTTCTCGGCATAAGTAGCTTTGCGTTTGTCTGATGATTGTTCCTGCTTTTTTTCGATAGCGGGTGCTGCGGCGATGCGTGCGGCTTCTTCCTGCTCCTGTTCTTTCTGCCAGGTGCGGTACTCGCTGTAGTTGCCGGGGAAGTTGCGTATTTTGCCCTCGCCCTCAAACACAAACAGGTGCTCTACCAGCCGATCCATAAAATAGCGGTCGTGGCTCACGATGAGGAGGCAGCCGCCAAAGTTGAGCAGGAAATCCTCTAGGATGTTGAGCGTGATGATGTCGAGGTCGTTGGTCGGCTCATCCAGAATCAGGAAGTTCGGATTTTTGATGAGCACGCGCAGCAGTTGCAAACGGCGCTTTTCGCCCCCGCTCAGCTTGCTCACAAACGTATACTGCTGTGCCGGCGCAAACTGGAAGTGCTGCAGAAACTGGCTGGCGGTAATCACCTCGCCATTGGCCATTTCCACTACCTCGGCAATCTCTTTTACAATATCGATAACCCGCTGGTCGTCCTTAAACGTGAGTTCTCCCTGGGTATAGTAGCCAAACACAGTAGTTTGACCGGCATCAATGGTGCCCGTGTCCGGTTGCAGTTGCCCTGTCAGCATGTTCAGGAAGGTGGACTTGCCGGTGCCATTCGGGCCCACAATGCCGATGCGGTCTTTCTTCTTGAAAACATAGGTAAAGTCAGCCACAATTTTTTTGTCGCCAAACGATTTGGAAAGATGATCCACCTCAATGATTTTTCCACCCTGTCGCGTCGTCTTTACCGATAGCTCCAGTGCCGGACCGCTTACTTTTTTTGCTGCTTTTTCCTTCAGTTCCTCAAAGGCATCCACCCTATACTTGGCTTTGGTGCCGCGCGCCTTGGGCTGTCGCCGGATCCAGTCCAGCTCTTTGCGCATCAGGTTGCGTGCCTTCTCGGTTTCGGCGGCATCCATTTCTTCGCGCGCAGCTTTTTTCTCAATAAAATAGCTGTAGTTGCCTTTGTAAGTATAAATCTCGCCATTGTCGAGTTCTGCAATTTCGTTGGCCACCCTGTCCAGGAAATAACGGTCGTGCGTTACCATCAGCAGCGTGGTATTCTGCGTACCCAGCAAACCTTCCAGCCACTCAATGGTGTCCAGGTCCAGGTGGTTGGTCGGCTCGTCCAGTATCAGCATGGAGGGCTCTTCTATGAGCACGCGCGCCATGGCCACACGCTTGCGCTGACCGCCGGAGAGGTGTTTTATTTTATTGTCGAGGTTATGGATGCCGAGCTTGGAGAGGATTTGCTTTACCTTCACCTCAAAGTCCCAGGCCTGCAATTCTTCCATGCGCTCCATCAACTGCTGCATGTGATTGGCGCTGGTGTCCAGGTTTTCGAGGGCTGCCTCATACGCGCGCACCAGTTCCACCACCTCGCTTTGGCCCGAAAAAATAGTTTGTTGCACTGTCAGTTCTTCGTCCATTTCCGGGTTCTGACCTAAGTAGCCGATGCTTATACCTTTGCGGACGCTCACGCTGCCCTCATCGGGCGGCAGCTTGCCCGACAGTACGTTAAGCAAGGTTGTTTTGCCCGAGCCGTTTACGCCCACCAAAGCCACACGCTGACCCTGGCTTATGCCGAAGTTCAGGTTCTTGAAAAGCCACCGCTCGCCAAAACTTTTGGAAATATTTTCTGCTGATAAATAATTCATGGCGCAAATTTAGCTATTCTGCGCGTAAGCCACACGGTAAAATAAAAGAGGCAGGCCATTTGGCCTGCCTCTTTTATTTTACCGGAAAAGCGCTTCAGCTAAACTAGGGCCTTACCCTGTCGTGCTGCGGATGTACAGTGCGGTAAGAGGTGCTGGGTACGCGGTGTGTGGTTAATGATGCCAGAATAGAGAAGATGCCGCCTACTACATGCGGAACATATACCTCATCGGCAAAATTAAACATCCAGGGTGTCAGGGCCAAAATGACGCCAAGGCCGAAGTCCATCATCAGGTGCGATGTCATGGGTATCTTTTTGATAATGCCGGGTTCATAGTTGGTGCAGACTGCCTGTACCAGTACTATTATACCTGCAATCACCATGGTCCAGGTAGCAGCAGAGCTGTCTGCAAAATCAAATACCCAGGGGGCTATCACAAAAATGATTCCCACGATATAGTCTAATATGCCGTGAAAACGGGTTGGAATGAATCTCATATATTTGTCTCCTTTGTGGTTAATTTCCAGGCTTTTATACGAGATGGTTTTAAGAGGCGTAACAAAAAAGGTGCAATTTTTTATACTGATTTTTCGGAGGGAAGTACTTGCTCCGGTGGTAAATACTTACTTGGTTGTAACCACTGTTTGCGCTATGTAGTCGTGCAGCATCTGTTTGCGGCGGGTATTCAGAATCAGCAGAAAACCAAGGCACAGGGGCAGCGCAGAGGCAAATTTAGAAAAGTAACGCAGGTTGGCTTGTGCCAGGCCAATGCGGTTGCCCCGCACATCTGTTACTTCCAGCCCCAGGGTAAATTTGCCGATAGTAGCTTGTTTGGGCGAAGCCTCCAGCAGGGTATAGTATAGCCAGTGCAATACCGGAAAATAAAGGTTAAAAAACAGCGTTTTGCCGATCAGGATCATGTTCAGCAGGTTAAGGTTATTTTCCTGCCATAAATCCTTCCAGGTATACAGGTGCTCAGGCTTTTTGGCCATAGCGTATAAAAGGATAGTATACCAGAAAAAGAGCAGCGTTGTATCAACCAGGAAGGCGACAAACCGGTTTGTCAGGCTGCCGTATAGCGTGGAACGCTTCAGCAGGATAGGAGAAGGTATAGCAGTTTGCATTGACGGACCGGTTAAAAATAAAATAACAAATGAAAGCTGGCCTGGATGAAAGGAGTTACAGGGATGTACCCGACGAGGTGTCTGTTTTTAGAGCCGCAGCCCGTATTTAGTGTATTTAAATATACTTATATAGTTTAAAACAAACAAATTTTTAAACTATAATAATAGCAAATATATAAAGCATGGGGATAGCACTTAAAAGCTTAACTTTTTGATGTGCCTGAAAATTCAACCAGGCTGAAAATACTAGTGAACGGATATAATTTGTAAGTCTGTAGCGGGTTATTTGCTTTTTATATAATTTCGCTTCTGATGGTAAATGAACTGAAACAACGGCCTGTCGGCATTTTTGACAGCGGCATCGGCGGCCTTACGGTGGCGCAGGCAATTATTAATGTATTGCCAAACGAGCGCCTGCTATACTTTGGCGACACCGCTCACCTGCCTTATGGCGATAAATCTACAGCAGCCATACAATCCTACGCCATAAAAATATGCGACCTGCTGATTAAGCAGCAATGCAAACTGATTCTGATTGCCTGCAACTCAGCCTCAGCGGCTGCCTATGAACTGGTGCGCGAATATGTAGGCAGCAAGGCCAAAGTGCTGAACGTGATTGACCCCACCGTTGCGTACATCGGCCATACTTACCCCGGCAAAACCATCGGCCTGATTGGCACCAAGCAAACCGTAAATTCCAATGTATACAAGAAGAAGATAGACGACCTGGATGTAAAAATTACGCTGAAATCGCTTGCCACGCCCTTGCTGGCCGACATGATAGAGGAAGGCTTTTTTAACGATTCCATCTCCGAAAGCGTCATCCATGCTTATCTCTCTAACGCAGAGCTGAACGATATTGAGGGCCTTATACTGGGTTGCACGCATTACCCGCTTATCAAAAAGCAGATAGAGCAGTTTTACGAAGGCAAAGTAGATGTGCTGGATGCCAGCCAGATAGTAGCTGCACACGTAAAAGCGTTCCTGGAGCAACACGATTTGGCCGCCGAAAAGCGGAAAGGCGACCATCAGTTCTACGTTTCCGACTTTACCCGCTCTTTCGAGGAAAGCACCCGTATCTTCTTTAAACGCCAGGTACGCCTGAAGCATTATCCGCTGTGGGAGTAGGTGTGCGCTGTGCGAATTATAAGTTACGAATAGGAAGTGATGCCGCTGGCGCGGGTTTCCGGCCCGTGACTTTGTAGATACTGTGAGGCCCGGGGTATCCTGAGGGGCCGAAAATCCGGTTTACAACTATACTGCCACAATAGCACATTAAAACAGCAGCACATTAACCAATCTGCTCATCCCAAATCTTCAGATTAAACCCTTATCTTTGCTTAAAACAAACAACCGCGTATGCTTGCTTTTGTGCTCACACTTGTGCTTTTGCTGGGGATAGTCATCGTGCTGGCGTATGCAGAGCGGAAAGTGGCAGCTTTTATGCAGGACCGCCTGGGGCCGACGGAGGCTGGGCCGTACGGCTCGCTGCAGTCGGTGCTGGATGTGCTGAAACTGCTGCAGAAAGAAGATATTGTGCCTGCCGCCGCCGATAAAAAGCTTTTTAAGCTGGCGCCCATCCTCATTTTTGCCGCTGTGTTCGCGGGTTTCGCGGTGATACCTTTTGCGCCCGCATTGGTGCCGGCCGGTATTGGCATTGGCGTATTTTATTTATTAGCCATTATTTCGCTGGATGTGGTAGGCTTGCTGATGGCAGGCTGGGGCTCTAATAACAAGTATGCCATGCTGGGGGCCATGCGCTCGGTAGCGCAGATTGTTTCTTATGAAATTCCGGCGGGACTGGCCATACTTTCGGCCGTGATGGTCTGCCAGTCGCTGGATTTCCAGGAAATAAGCTACCAGCAGGGGGCACTCATCAACCAGTTTCCGGGTTTGGAGTATGATATGAACTGGCTGTTCGGCATCCGGGAACTGGGCATCAATACCACCACAATTGGCGGCATACTGACCTGGAACATTTTCCGGGCGCCTATGCTGCTGGTGAGCTTTGTGCTATACTTTATCGCCTCGCTGGCCGAGAGCAACCGTGCGCCTTTTGACATTCCGGAGGCAGAATCGGAGCTGGTGGCGGGCTTTCATGTGGAATATTCGGGCTTCCGGTTTGCCGTGCTCTTTCTGGCCGAGTATAGTATGATGGTGCTCGTGAGCCTGGTAGCGGTAGTCCTTTTCCTGGGAAGCTGGAACACGCCGCTCCCGAACATCGGCCCTGTCAGCCTGGCTTACTGGACGAGCGGCACTGTGGGAGAACTGTCAGGTATACTATGGGGCGCGTTCTGGCTGCTGAGCAAAACGTTTGTGTTGCTGTTTCTGCAGTTGCAAATCCGCTGGACGTACCCGCGCCTGCGTGTAGACCAACTCATGCACCTGTGCTGGAAAGTGCTAACACCGGTGGCGTTGGGCGTGGTTTTGCTGGCCGGCATCTGGCGGCTGCTGATGGTATGAAATTAGTTAGAGAGTTAAAAATAATCATACCGCAAGTTTAGCGAAGCGTAACTTGTGGTTATACTTGGCAGCAAGTTTTCAACTTGCGTAGCTATAGTATAAAGTATGATTTCGCAAGTTGAAAACTTGCTTTATGCAGTGCCACAAGTTACGCTTCGCTAAACTTGCGGCAGGGAAATTTGAAATGGAAAAAGCAATTAAACATAAAAGCGGGTTTCGGGAATCAGTGCAGTCGCTGTTGAGCGGCTTGCGCCTGACGTGGCGGCATTTCCGCAACGCCAGAAGCCGCCGCACGCCGGAGTATGTATCCGATAAGAATTACTTCAGCCAGCCCGACGGACTTGTAACGCTGAAGTACCCGTACGAGGCGCTGCCCGTGCCCGACAACGGCCGCTACCGCCTGCACAACGAAATAGACGACTGCATTGTCTGCGATTTGTGCGCCAAAGTATGCCCCGTTAACTGCATCACCATCGAATCAGTAAAGGCGACCGAAGAAATCGGCGCTACCTCAGACGGCACCAAAAAGCGGCTTTTTGCCCCGGTTTTTGACATCGACATGGCCAAATGCTGTTATTGCGGCCTTTGCACCACCGTGTGCCCCACCGACTGCCTGACGATGACGCCCGTATATGATTTCGCGGAAGTAAACATCAAAAACATGATTTACCACTTCACCGATCTCACGCCAGAAGAAGCTGAAGAAAAGAAGCAGCTACTGGCCAGGCAGCAGGAAGAAATGGCCGCGGCCAAAGCGGCTGCCCTCGCAGCGCGGAAGCAGGCTTAAACGTTAACAGTTAAATAGTTGAGGAAGGCTTTATAGATATGAAAGTAGCAAAAATTTTATTCTTCCTGTTTGTTGTACTGATGGGCGGCGTGATGTCCTGGTATGGGTACGAGGCGGTAAAACAGCAACCCTTGTCTTCTGTCCTTTTCTTCGGAGGCTTTGTTGTTGTCTTTGCCGGCGTAATAGGTATTTTTGTAATCGCTTCACGTAAGTGATAAATGATTAATGTTTTTGCAAAATCATAGCTACAGCGCTGATTGACAAGTATCAATTCAAAGAACCAAACCCATGCTTTTCTACCTTTTCGCTACACTGGCTATACTTTCGGCTGCTTACATGGTACTGACGCGCAACCTGCTGTATGCGGGCTTTTCGCTGCTGGTAACATTGCTGAGTGTGGCCGGTATTTACGTGCTGCTGTACGCTGATTTTGTGGCCGTAACGCAGCTGATGGTATACGTGGGCGGTGTGCTGGTGCTCATACTTTTCGGCATCATGCTCAGCAGCCGGGTACACGACAAATCGGTATTGTCGGAGAGCGTGAACAAAGTATGGGGCGTTGTGGTGACCGGGTTTATACTTGTCGGGCTAAGCTATACGATTTTGAACGCTAACATCAGCGCGTTGCCGTGGCTGCAGGCTGCCGGAACCGATGTGCTGGGCCAGCAGAAAAGTACGGTGCAACGTGTAGGCATCAAACTGATGACAGATTTTGTGGTGCCGTTTGAGCTTGCATCGCTGCTGCTGCTCATCGCCCTGATTGGCGCCGCCTACATCGCCACCGATAAACCCAAAGTATAAGTATGATGCAGATTCCGCTGGAGCATATCCTTATTTTGAGCGCCGTGCTGTTCAGCCTCGGCATATTGGCCGTCATCACCAAACGCCACGCGGTGGTGGTGCTGATGGGCATTGAGCTGATTTTTAATGCCGCCAACCTCAACCTCGTCGCGTTTAGCCGCCACGACCCTTCGCTGCTGCAGGGCCAGCTTTTTTCGCTTTTCGTGATGGTGGTAGCTGCCGCCGAAGCTGCCGTGGCGCTGGCCATCGTGCTGCGTGTGTACCAGTATTTCAGAACCGCCAACCTGAACGAGATAGTAAGCAAAGAGAACAACTAGGATTTAAGACTAGGATTTATAAGATTTAGTGATTATAGGATTCAATAACTGGGTAATAACTGGCATAATAATCCTATTCATCCTTAAATCTTATAAATCCTAGTCCTTTATACTTAACTTTGGCCGCCGTTACAGCACAACACTGTAGCCGGACAACCACAACCCGAAACGACAAAACAGAATTTGGAGCTTTCCGCACTTTTAGAGCCGCTTGCTGGCACGCCCCAAACCACTACCGCGCTGGCGGTGCTGTTGCTGCCGCTGCTGGCTTTTGCCGTGCTGTTTTTCTTCGGGAGGCGGTTGCCGGGCCAGGGCGGCTGGCTGGGCATCAGTATTTCGGCCATCACCTTTGCCTTGTCTGTCTGGCTGTTTGTCCAAACCTGGAACACAGCTACTTTTCATACCCGCATCACCTGGTTTAGCCTTCCTGCTGTATTCACGGCCAATTTTACGGCAGGCATCCTTATCGACAACCTGACGGTGCTGATGCTGGTGCTGGTTACCTTCATCTCCACGCTGGTGCAGCTGTTCTCGGTGGGCTACATGCATGGCGACAAAGGCTACAGCCGCTATTTTGCGTACCTTGGGCTGTTTACGTTCAGCATGCTGGGCATTGTGCTGGTCGATAACCTGCTGCTGCTGTTCATGTTCTGGGAACTGGTGGGCTTTTCGTCCTACCTGCTTATCGGCTTCTGGTTTGAGCGCCCGGCAGCAACGGCGGCCAGCAAAAAGGCTTTTCTGCTGAACAGGGTAGGAGACATTGGTTTGCTGCTTGGGCTGTTTGCCTTTTATACCTGCTTCCGCACCTTCGACCTGGAGGCGCTGCGCACGCTTGTTACCGCTGGACACTGGACCGGCAACGGATTTATACTTGGCTATACTTTAAACGGCCAGCCGTGGCTGCTGGAACTGAGTCCGCTGCTGCTGACGCTGGCGGGGCTGGGGCTTTTTATGGGCTGTGTGGGCAAGTCGGCGCAGTTTCCGCTGCAAGTATGGCTGCCCGATGCCATGCAGGGCCCCACGCCGGTTTCCTCGCTCATACATGCGGCCACCATGGTAGCGGCCGGTGTATACCTGCTGGCACGCTGCTACGCCTTTTTTACGGTAGATGCGCTTACCGTAATTGCCTTTATCGGGGCCATTACGGCTTTGGTCGGGGCGATAGTTGCGCTGACGCAATACGATATTAAGGCGGTGCTGGCGTTCTCGACCATCTCGCAATTGGGTTATATGGTCATGGGCATGGGCACGGGCGCTTACAGTGCGTCCATCTTTCACCTCACCACGCATGCTTTCTTCAAGGCGGCGCTTTTCCTCAATGCCGGTATCATCATCCACGCCATGCACCGCGGGCTGCACCGTTCGCACCCGTTCACGCACCTCGACCCGCAGGACATCCGCAACATGGGCGGCTTACGCAAAATCTTACCACTTACCTTTTACACGTACCTGCTGACCACCGCCGCGCTGGTGGGTTTGCCGCTGTTTTCGGGCTTTCTATCCAAAGATGCAATTCTTTCGGGTAGCTGGGCCTGGGCGCAAACCATGAGCAGGGGAGGCAATCTGCTATACTTTGTCGTGCCGGTTATTGGGTTTGCAGTGGTGTTGCTCACGGCTTTTTACATGGCCCGCCACATGTGGTTCATCTTCTTCGGCAGCTTCCGGGCTTCTTTTGAGGTGCGGGAATTGCGGTTGTCTGCTAAAAAGGAAATCGAAAACGTTATGGCGCTGCCGGTCATTTTGCTGGCTATACTTTCGCTGGGGATTTTCTTTTCGCTGAATCCGCTCAGCATCAGCGGCAGCTGGTTTCTGCAGGGCATCAGCTTAGAGGCACCGGGCACAAAGTATACTTTGCTGGCCGATAACCTGGTACAGGCGGTGTTGGCGCAGGGCGAAGCCAATCATACCTTGCATATTGTTTTCGGCGTATTTTCTACACTGCTGGGCGTGGCAGGTATAAGCTTCGCCATCAGCAAGTATAAAAACAAACCGCAGGAGGCGTTGTGGCGGCAGGAGCCGGAAGGAGCTTTCGCCAGGCTGTCTTACCATCAGTTCTATCTGAACAGTATTTATACCGTCGCCTTTATAAAGCCGGTATTGCTGCTTGCCAGAAGCGTGTACCGCATAGACAAACGGGTGATAGATTATACCCTGAATTTCGGCAGCAAGCTGCTGGTCGTGTTTGCCAAAATAGTAAGCTGGTTCGACAGGCTGGTGGTAGATGGCCTTGTATGGCTCGTAGCCGCGCTGTCGAAACTCGTGGGCGGGCTCGGCCGGAATTTACAGAATGGCAAAGTGCAGTCGTACTACGCCTACTCGCTTTTCGGATTTATTTTGATTATACTATACATTGTCCTGTTTTGATGATTAATTTCGCGCTGAGGATTTGGGAATTTGAAAATGTGGAAATTTGAAAAGGTGCTGATTATGGCTAATGCCTCCCCTGCACTTTCTGGTTTGTAATCCGAAACAGCGGGATTTAAATCATACAGCCATTTAACAAGCAACGACAAAAGTCCGGCGCCTGGCGTCCGGATACTAACGTCTGAAAAATAGATGAACTTTATACTTAGCAGCCTTATTTTTACGCCTTTGCTGGCCGCGCTCGTTGTGCTGTTGCTGCCGGTGCGCCGGCAGAAGGCAATCAAGGCGGTTACGCTGCTGGGTACGCTGGTGCAGATGGTGCTGGCTATACTTTTATACTTCCGGTTTGATGGCAGCGCTTTTGCCAACGGTCAGCAGGGTTACCAGTTTGTGGAGAAGCTGCACTGGATTGGCTTTTCGCTCGGCACATTGGGTCGTTTCCAGATAGATTATTTTGTGGGTGTGGACGGCATCAGCATCAGCATGGTGCTGCTTACCGGCATTATTGGCGTTATCGGCGTTATCTCCTCGTGGACCATTACCAAAAACGTAAAGGGTTATTTTCTGCTCTACCTGCTGCTGCTCACCAGCGTTACAGGTTGCTTTCTGGCACTCGATTTCTTCCTGTTCTATCTCTTTTTCGAGTTCATGCTGCTGCCCATGTACTTCCTTATCGGTCTGTGGGGCGGCCCGAAACGCGAGTATGCTGCCATTAAATTCTTCATTTATACCTTGGTCGGGTCCCTGTTTATCCTGATTGTGATGATTGGGCTTTATACTTCCGTGATTGACCCGCAGGCCACGGCGGTGCAGTTAGGATTGATAGGCGCAGGAGGAACTGCGGCGCCGAACGCCATTTTACAGGTGCAGCAAATGTTGCAGCAGAACATGGTTAGCAGTGCCGATATGGTGCGCACCTTCAGTATTCCGGCGATGATGGAGCCTGCCAACTTTATACCGGGCAGCCTGCTGCATGTGCTGTCGGGGGTGGAACTGTGGTATTTGCCGATACGGTTTATTGCATTCCTGCTGTTGTTTGCCGGATTTGCCATCAAAGTGCCTTCGGTGCCTGTGCATACCTGGCTGCCGGACGCGCACGTAGAGGCACCCACACCGGTTTCGGTTTTGCTGGCGGCTATACTTCTAAAAGTGGGCGGCTACGGCCTGATTCGTATAGTATACCCCATTTTCCCGGATGCAGGCGCTTACTTTTCTATACTTGTAGGCGGCCTGGGCGTGCTGTCCATCATCTATGGTGCCCTGAATGCGCTGGCGATGAACGACCTCAAAAAGCTTGTTGCCTACTCTTCGGTGTCGCACATGGGTTTTGTGCTGCTGGGCCTGGCTTCGCTTACCACCGAAGGCGTAAACGGCGCGGTGTATATGATGTTCAGCCACGGCATCATTTCCGCCATGCTCTTCCTGGTAGTCGGCGTGATTTACGACCGGGCGCACGACCGCGCGATACAGAATTTCAGGGGGCTGGCCAAAGTAATGCCGGCTTATACCACCTTTGTGATAATTGCTTTTTTCGCCTCGCTGGGGTTGCCGGGTTTCTCCGGTTTTATCTCGGAGTTGCTGGTACTCCTGGGCGGCTTCAGCGCGCCGGAAGCCACGGGTATGCTGCCGCGCTGGCTGACAGTGGTGGCGGTATTTGGTTTGTTGTTGTCGGCCGCTTATTACCTGTGGGCGCTGCAGCGCATGTTCTTCGGCAAATACTGGATTTTCCCGGAGCTGCGCGCCAAAGCCACTATCACCGACCTAAACTTTCGGGAGTACCTGATGCTGGCGCCGCTGGCGGTGCTGGCGCTGTTATTTGGTATTTTACCAAACCTGTTACTGGATAAAATCAGTGTAGCGGTGACAGGTATGACACAGCTGACCTTACAAAACGGGCAGGAACAACTGGAGTTGGTGTTGTCTTCTTTGATAAGATAGATAATAGTAGAAGCGGATAGCCATTACCTGATTCAGGCAAAATAAATCTGAAGCAGCGATAGCTCCTAAAAAGCTGAAATTTATACTTGCGTAAACATTAAGTGAACGAACAGGCAGCATACTTATCCGACACCATCAGCACCATCAAAGCGGGGGCAGGCGTGCTGCTGCCTGAGTTGCTGTTGGCGTTTTTCTTCCTGCTGCTCGTTACTTTGGACCTTTTCAAATCCCGAAGTATAAAACAGCTGCTGCCCTGGCTGGCGCTTACGGGCTTATTTGCCGCATTGCTGATACAAGTTTATGGCGGCTATTCTTCCGGTAAAGAATCCTTTCTGGACATGCTGCTTTCTGACGGGCTGGCACGTTACGCCGGAGTCCTTTTCAGTGCGGCCGGCATTTTTACAGTGCTGCTCTCGCTGCAGAACAAAGCGCTGGAAAATCTGAGACAGGGGCGTGGCGAGTATTACGCGCTTATCCTGATGCTGGTGCTGGGCCTCAACCTGATGGCCAAGTCGGTAAATTTACTGATGGTTTTCCTGGCGATTGAAACCGTGTCCATTGCCTCCTACATCCTCACGCTCACTCTAAAAGAAGAAAAACGCGCTGTAGAAGCCGGCCTGAAGTATGTGCTGTACGGAACGCTGTCGGCGGGTGTGATGCTGTACGGTATGTCGTTTTTCTACGGATTGACCGGCTCCCTGCATTATACATCGGAGGGCTTTGCGCTGGCTTTGCTGCGGGCAGACACGCTGTTGGTAACGGTAGCGGCCATACTGGTGTTTGCCGGCTTTTTCTTCAAAATTTCCGCGGTGCCCTTTCATTTCTGGGCGCCCGATGTATACCAGGGTGCGCCCATGCCGGTAGTAGCGCTGTTCTCTACCGGTCCCAAAATGGCCGGCATCGTAGTTATCCTCCGCTTTGTCGCTCCGTTTACGGATGCGCTGGCGTTCCGGGATGTGCAGCTTTTTCTCGGCATTGCGGCCCTGGCTACCTTGGCTGTTGGTAATTTTACGGCACTCTGGCAACAGACGCCGCGCCGCCTGATGGCGTATTCTTCCGTGTCGCACGCCGGCTTTTTGCTGACAGGTTTGCTTGCTTTCGGCACAGATTATACTTCAAGTATACTTTTTTACCTGACGGTGCTGCTGTTTATGAACTTCGGCATTTTCCTGTTTCTGCAAATCGCCGAAGATGCTTTCAAGGTAGAAAAGCTGGCGGATTTCTCCGGGCTTGGCCGCCTGTATCCATACCTGGGCGTGCTGGCACTGCTATACTTGCTCTCACTCACGGGGCTGCCGCCGCTGGCCGGTTTTGTGGGCAAACTGCTTATCTTTAGCAATGTATGGGAGGCGTATACGTTAACACAAAACAGCCTGCTGCTGGCATTGCTGGTGACCGGGATTCTGCTGACAGGCGTGGCGTTGTTTTATTATATCAAAATACCGTTCTACCTTTTCTTTAAAGGGAATCAAACTGACGAAAAATTAGTTATTTCATTGTCGGATAAACTGCTGCTGGGACTGTTCGCCCTGGCACTGCTGGTTCTGTTTTTTAAACCTGACCTGCTGCTGACCTGGATAGAACAATTACTGACGCAGACACTATAAAACATACATGAGCGATTCAATAAAGCACGAATGTGGTATTGCCTTAATCAGGCTCCGCAAACCAATCAGTTATTATGCCGAGAAGTATGGCACCCCCATGTATGGCATTAACAAGCTGTTCCTGCTCATGCAGAAGCAGCACAACCGCGGGCAGGACGGGGCTGGCGTGGCCAGTATCAAGATAAATGCCGGCCCGGGTATGGAGTACATCAGCCGCTTCCGCTCCGTGAAAACGCGCGCCATTGACAGCATCTTCGGTAAAATTGGCAAAGAATACCAGCACCTGAAGCAAAACAACCCGGAGGAGGCGCAGGACATAAACTGGATTTGGAACAACATGCCTTTTTTGGGTGATGTATACCTGGGCCACCTGCGCTACGGCACACACGGTGTCAACAGCGTAGACAATTGCCACCCCATGGTGCGCGAGAACAACTGGCGCAGCCGCAGCCTGGCCGTGGCCGGTAACTTCAACATGACCAATGTGGACGAGCAGTTCCAGAAACTGGTGGAGTTGGGCCAGCATCCGAAACATAAAACCGACACCACTACGGTGCTGGAAAAGATAGGCCACTTCCTGGATGAAGAGAACCAAGCCTTGTTCGGATACTACAAACACGATCATACGAATGTAGAAATAACCTCCCTCATTGAGGAAAACCTCGATTTGCAACGCGTGCTGAAACGCGCCTGCAAGGATTTTGACGGCGGCTACGCCATGGCGGGTCTCACCGGCTACGGCGCTTCCTTTGTGGTGCGCGATCCGAATGGCATCCGCCCGGCCTATTATTATGTGGACGACGAAGTGGTGGTAATTGCTTCTGAAAAACCAGCTATCAAAACAGCTTTTGATATTGACTACAGCCAGATAAAGGAAATTACCCCCGGCCATGCGCTGATAGTGGACAAAGCCGGCAACCCGTCGATGAAAGAGGTGGTGGAGCCGCGTGAAAAACTTTCCTGCAGCTTTGAGCGCATCTACTTCTCCAGGGGCAACGACCCGGAGATTTATGAGGAGCGCAAAAACATGGGCAAACTGCTGTGCCCCCAGATTCTGGAAGCAATCGACTATAACCTGAAGGACACCGTTTTCTCTTATATCCCCAATACGGCTGAAAGTTCGTGGCTGGGTATGATGAAAGGTATAGAACAATATTTGCGTAAATACCGCAAGCAGGCCATACTTAACCAGAACCTGACTGAAGAGGAACTGGATGAAATCCTGCAGTTTAAGCCGCGGGCCGAAAAGCTCGTCATTAAAGATGCGAAACTGCGTACGTTTATCACCGATAACGACCACCGCGACGACTTGGTGACGCACGTATACGATACCACCTACGAAGTAGTGAAGAAAGGCGTGGATACAGTAGTCGTGCTGGACGACTCTATCGTACGTGGCACCACGCTGGAAAAAAGCATCATCAAGATGCTGGACAAGCTGGAGCCGAAAAAAATCATTATCGTTTCCTGTGCTCCCCAAATCCGCTACCCCGACTGCTATGGCATTGATATGTCGAGAATGAAGGAATTTGTGGCATTCAGGGCGCTACTAGGCTTATTAAGCGACAGAGGCCTGTCTAACAAGATAGATGATGTTTACGATAAATGTATGGCTGCCGTGGGCACACCTGCCTTTCAGCAAACCAACTTTGTGCAGGAACTCTACGACATGTTCACCCATTACGAGCTAGCCGACAAAGTAGCGGAAATTGTAAAAGCGCCGGAGGTAAATGCCGAGGTCGAAGTTATTTACCAGACCATAGAAGATTTGCACCTGGCCTGCCCCAACCACAAAGGCGACTGGTATTTTACCGGCAACTACCCCACACCGGGCGGCACGGGCGTAGTAAACCGCGCCTTCATGAACTTTATGGAAAATAAAGTAGGCCGCGCTTACTAAGTATAAAACACATCTTTCTTACAATACAGAACCGGCTCCTATATCAGGAGCCGGTTTTTTGTTTTCGATAGTTTCCATCGCAAATAAAAAGTGCCTTGCTTCCGTGTAGCCCCTCCACCCGGATTGCTTTTTAAAGTATCGCTCAGAGTATGGCGGACGCTTTGTTCTGATTTTAATGAATTTAAAGAATAAATTGAACTTTGTTGCTATACCTTAAGTTTGTTCTGATATCTATCCAAGATTAAGTAGTGTTAATGCTATTCTTAAAGGTAGATACCAAGCCCGACTTATACATGAAAACAAATTTTACTTCTTCGGTGCAGATGTGCTCTGCCTGTTTTTGTATGGCTATACTTATGGTTGCGAACATGGCAACTGCGCAGGTAAGTATGAGTAAGTATAAAACAACCTACGCACAGGATTTTAATGTATTGCCATCGTCCGGCACAGCAGCCTGGGAGGATGGTACTGCTTACATGCCCGGCTGGTACGTGCAGCGGACTATACCCAGCAGCACATTAACAGCCAATGCAGGCAACAGCAATACGGGCGGCCTGTATAGCTATGGTTCGTCCGGTGCTGCAGATCGTGCGCTGGGCTCCATCAGTTCTCTGAAGGCAGGAGAGTTTGCCTACGGTTTGTTGCTGCAGAACAACACAGGCGACACTATCCAGCAACTTGATATTAGCTTTTACGGCGAGCAGTGGCGCATCTCTAACAGCACAGCCGGTGAGCACCAGATTGCTTTTTACTACGCCATCAGCACCGACGCTGCTGCTTTTGACCTGTCGCCGGGCTCCGACAAGAACTGGACGGCTTATCCTGATCTCAACTTTAAAGGCCCTAAATTTAAAACAACAGGAGGCGCCCTTAATGGCAACGCTGCCGAAAACAGACGGCTTGTGTCGGCTTCTATCCCTGTGAGTATACCTGACGGTGCTTATGTGATGCTACGCTGGAGGGATGCCGACGAACTGGAAGCTGACCACGGACTGGCGATCGACGAATTTAGCCTGGCCTGGAGTATAAACAGCCCTGATGTGCTGCCGGTAGAACTTGTTGAATTTACAGCCGAATCATCGGGCGATGCGGTGAAGATAGCGTGGCAAACCGCTTCCGAAGAACAAAATGATTTCTTTCTGGTGGAACGGGGCACGGAGGAGAGCGGATTTAAAAGTATAGGCCGCGTACAGGGAAACGGAACTACGTCGCTCCGCAACAATTATACTTTTCTGGATGAAGAGCCGGTAACCGGTACTGCTTACTACAGGCTAAAGCAAGTGGATGAAGATGGCACCTATACTTACTCAGCCGTTGTAGCTGTTACCAGGGCCCCTGGCAGAAACATCGTAAAAGTATATCCAACCGTCACCTCAGAACTGCTGAACATTGCCTGGGAAGGACAAAGCCAGCAGCGGCTGGCAATGGTGGTAGACGCAAAAGGCCGGCAGGTATTACAGCAAGCATTGTCTGGCAACATGGGGCGGCAGGTAGTTGATGTAAGCGGCCTGCAACGCGGAATATACATGCTGATGTTGCTGGATGAAAACGGGCAGCGGATTACCAGCCGCTTTGTCAGGGAGTAGCTGTGAGCGAGGTATATATGAGGGGGAAAGCGGGCCGCACTTATACTATTTTGTAGGGTTTGTGCGATGCAGCGGCGTTAATTAACCAAGAGCAGCACAAAACAGAACAGCCAGAAGGATTTATAAGTATAAAAAAGAGGAGGGCAGCTATACTTTAGCTGCCCTCCTCTTTTTTATATCTGGTGCTGATTGTTACACCGAGAAACTGTCGCCGCAGCCGCAGGTGCGGGTGGCATTGGGGTTGTTGAAAAAGAAGCCTTTGCCGTTCAGTCCGTCGGAAAAGTCGAGTTCGGTGCCGGCTAAGTATAAAAAGCTTTTCATATCAACCACCACTTTCACGCCTTTGTCCTCAAACTCCTGATCCATGGGCTTCACTTCATCATCGAAGTCCAGGTTGTAAGAAAGACCGGAGCAACCGCCGCCTGCCACAGAGGCACGCAAACGAAACGAATCGTCGAGCTGCGCGTCCTGCTTCAGCTTCACAACTTTTTCTTTTGCTTTGTCTGATACTGTAATCATGATACTTATAATTTAGGAGACAGGATTCAGCACCACGCTAAAAACGGTGATGGTGTTCATGTCCCGGCCATAGTATAATTTGTCGGGCGTCTCATACATGGTATGTGCCCGGAAGTAAGAAGTATTCAGGTCCTTCTCAATACGCGCCATCCATTGCACCGTGTATGGGCTTTCCTTGTCACGGAAATTCTGCACATACGCCAGCATTTTGCGGAGCGCTTCCACCCGATCATATCCTGTCGCCAAATGAAACAGGAAAGACTGGTGATGCCACGGATTTACCGTTAGCAGGTCGAGGCGCACTTTGTGCTCAATCTTCCTGAACTCACCCGAACAACAGGCTGCCGCCCCTTATACTTAAGGAACTCTCTATCTGCTGCTGGCGCGCACTTTCCGGATGCACCGCTGTCGATGACACCATCAAGCCGGCGGCTTAGTGGTGAGACTTTGGCAGTTGCAGTTCCGGCAAACCGTTCTTCACTCTATAGTCGTTAATAGCGCCTTTAATCGCATCTTCAGCCAGCACAGAGCAGTGAATTTTTACAGGCGGCAAAGCCAGTTCTTCCACAATATCCATGTTGTCGATAGTGAGTGCTTCGTCAACAGATTTGCCTTTCAGCCATTCTGTTGCCAGAGAAGAAGAAGCGATAGCAGAACCACAGCCGAAAGTCTTGAACTTGGCATCGGTGATGATCTGGTTTTCGTCTACTTCAATCTGCAGGCGCATCACGTCGCCACATTCCGGAGCACCTACTAAACCAGTACCCACGTTGGTTTTTGCCTTATCAAGCGTACCCACGTTGCGCGGGTTGTTATAATGGTCGATTACTTTATCTGAATAAGCCATAGCTTTTTTAATTACGAATTATTAATTAAGAATTCCGAATTGAATTAGAACCTACGAAGCATGATTTGGTTTCGCTACCGTTCGCGGTTTCTAATTCTTAATAGATTTTAGTGTTCTGCCCACTCAATAGAGTTCAGGTCGATGCCTTCTTTGTACATCTCCCACAGCGGCGACATTTCGCGCAGCTTCGATACAGCCTCTTTTACGTGGTCGATGGCGTAGTTGATTTCTTCTTCTGTTGTGAAGCGGCTCAGTCCGAAACGCAGCGAAGAATGCGCCAAATCATCACTTAAGCCTAAAGCTTTCAGCACGTAAGAAGGCTCCAGGGAAGCTGACGTACAGGCCGAACCGGACGATACGGCCAGGTCTTTCACGCCCATCATCAAACCTTCGCCCTCTACATACTTAAACGAAATATTCGATACATGAGGCAAGCGATGTTCAGTAGAGCCATTCACATAAGATTCCTCAATGGTCAGCAATTCACGTTCCAGGCGGTCGCGCATGGCCGAGATACGGGCAGTATCTGCTTCCATTTCCTGCTTAGCCAGTTCGGCAGCCTTGCCTAAACCAACAATGCCGGGTACGTTCAGGGTTCCGGAACGCATCCCGCGCTCGTGTCCGCCGCCGTCCATCTGGGCCGTAACTTTTACACGCGGGTTCTTGCGGCGCACATACAGGGCACCAACACCTTTGGGGCCATACATTTTATGCGCCGAGAAGGCCATGATGTCGATGCCGTCTGCCTCAACGTCTACCGGAATCTTACCAACAGCCTGCGTGCCGTCAGTAAAGAACAAAATGCCGTGCTTTTTGGCGATAGCAGAAATCTCACGAACCGGCTGAATAACACCCACCTCATTGTTGGCATACATGATAGAAATCAGGATAGTCTTATCCGTGATAGCTTCTTCCAGTTGCTTCAGGTCAATCAGGCCTTTGTCATCTACGTGCAGGTACGTTACCTTGCCGCCAATCTTTTCGATGTGCTTGCAGGTATCCAGTACCGCCTTGTGCTCGGTAGTGGCGGTGATAATGTGGTTGCCCTTGGAGGCATACATCTCATACACACCTTTGATAGCCAGGTTGTCAGACTCTGTAGCGCCGGAGGTAAAGATGATTTCTTTTGGAGAACAATTAATCAGCGCCGCAATCTGGTCGCGGGCATAATCAACGGCTTCTTCTGCCTGCCAGCCGAATGCGTGGTTGCGGGAAGCAGCATTGCCAAACATTTTAGTCATGTATGGCAGCATGGCCTCCAGCACGCGTGGGTCCAGGGGTGTAGTAGCGTTGTTATCCAGGTATATAGGTAGTGTTAGCATAGCACTGTTTTATTTATCTCTTTCGTCCTGTTTTAGTAACAGTCTGTATAAATTATTAGTTTTGAAATCATGCAAATTTACATAAAAAAGGTTACTTAGACTAATTACAAATTAAAAATGCTGAATATAGAACATATCGGAATTGCTGTCAGAAACTGCAGTGAGGCAAATAGTTTATACACAAAGCTGCTGGGCACGGAGCCGTATAAGTCAGAACAAGTAGCATCAGAGGGCGTAAATACCTCATTTTTTAAAGTAGGCGGTTCTAAAATAGAACTGCTGGAAGGCACTACTCCCAACAGCGCCATCAGTAAATTTATTGAGAAACGCGGTGAGGGCATCCATCACATCGCTTTTGAAGTAGAAGATATTACAGCGGAAATGGCCCGCCTGCAGCAGGAAGGTTTTACGCTGCTAAACGAAACACCTAAAAAAGGAGCCGACAACAAGCTGGTATGTTTCGTGCACCCCAAAAGCGCCAACGGCGTGCTGATAGAACTGACGCAGGAGATACGGTAGGTCGTTATGCGTTAATCGTTATCTGTTATCCGGAGTTCTACGATTAACTAACAACGATCAACGAACAACCTTAACATAAAAATATGAACCAGTTTCTGAAAGAAATACAGGCGGCTGAGGAAGAGTTGCTGATGGGCAATGTGATACTATATCCCACCGATACGGTGTGGGGGCTTGGCTGCGATGCGGAAAATGCAAAGGCTGTCCGGAAGATATTTGAGATAAAGGAGCGGCCCGAATCGAAGACGATGATTGTACTGGTGGCGGATACAGATATGCTGCGGCATTATGTGAAGGAGTTGCCGGAAGGTTTTGAAAAACTGCCGGCGCAACAGGAACGGCCAACCACCTATGTGCTTCCGGGGGCGCAGAACCTGCCGCAGGAAGTAATTGCCGATGACGGCACCGTAGCCATCCGGATTACGGATGATGAATTTTGCCACAAGCTGATTCGCCAGTTTGGCAGGCCCATTATTTCTACCTCGGCCAATGTGAGCGGCAAACCGGCAGCAGTTTCCTTTGCCGATGTCTCCGAAAGTATAAAACAGCGTGTAGATCATGTGGTGCGCTGGCGTCAGGAGGAAAAAGTAGAGGCAAAACCTTCCCGTATCGTTAAAATAGAGCCGGACGGTACACAAACCGTATTGCGGTCATAGGGACAGGCCGCGACATGGCCCTACATCATCGTTTCGATTTATTCCCTTATTTTTGCACCTCGGGCGGCGCCACTGTAGCCCGGGGTTTGATTCTAAAGATGGACAAAGTACAATTACCTGAGCACCCGATTTTTGCCGTTATAGCTGAAGCTGCCGCCGCGCTGGGGACTGATGCCTATGTAATTGGCGGCTTTGTACGCGATTTGGTGCTGAAGCGGCCTTCCAAAGACATTGACGTGGTATGTGTGGGTGATGGCATTGCCCTGGCAGGTATGGCTTCGCAGTTATTGCCGAACAAGCCAAAGGTTACCGTTTTCAAAAACTTTGGGACAGCCATGCTGCGGGCCGGGGAGTGGGAGGTAGAGTTTGTAGGCGCCCGGAAAGAATCGTACCGTGAGCACTCGCGCAAGCCGGAAGTGGAGCAGGGTACGCTGGACGACGACCTCAAACGCCGCGATTTTACCATTAATGCCCTGGCTATCAGCCTGAATGAACACAACTATGGCGCGCTGATAGATGAATTTGACGGCCTTAAAGACATGAAGCGTAAAATTATACGCACGCCACTGGCGCCCGGCATCACGTTTTCCGATGACCCTTTGCGGATGATGCGCGCCATCCGTTTTGCTTCGCAACTCGGCTTTGACATTCACCCGGACACCTTTGACGCGATTATCGATAATAAAGAACGCATCAAAATTGTATCGCAGGAGCGGATTACGGATGAACTGAATAAAATTATACTTTCGCCTACGCCAAGTTACGGATTTAAGCTGCTGTATGTATCGGGTTTGCTGCACCTCATCTTCCCGAAAATGGTGGAACTGCAGGGCGTGGAAACTATAAACGGCAACGCGCATAAAGATAATTTTTACCATACCCTGCAGGTGCTCGACAATGTGGCCGAGGTTTCGGAAGACCTGTGGCTGCGCTGGGCGGCGATACTCCACGACATCGCCAAGCCGGATACCAAGCGCTATTCCCCAAAAGTAGGCTGGACGTTTCATGGGCATGAGGACCGCGGCGCGCGCATGGTGCCCAAACTGTTTGCCGCCCTGAAACTGCCCCTGAATGAGCACATGAAATTTGTGCAGAAGCTGGTGCGCCTGCACCTGCGCCCTATTGCACTGGTGAAAGATACCGTAACAGATTCGGCTATCCGCAGGCTTTTATTTGAGGCGGGCGATGATGTGGATGCCCTGATGGCCCTCTGCCGTGCCGATATTACCTCTAAAAATGACACCAAAGTAAAGCGCTACCTGCAGAACTTCGATAAAGTAGAGAAACGCCTGGTAGAAGTAGAAGAAAGTGATAAGCTGCGCAACTTCCAGCCGGTAATAACAGGTGAGGTGATCATGGATACGTTCGGGCTCAAACCTTCTAAAACTGTAGGCGAGCTGAAAGAAATGCTAACAGAAGCGATACTGGAAGGCAAGGTCAAAAATGAGTTTGACGAAGCCCATACCTTCCTGCTGCAGAAAGGAAAGGAAATGGGGCTTCGCCAGGTTCACTCATCAAACAACTAAACAAACAACTATTTTATTAAACTCATGCCCTCGCTTGTGGTGTGGCTTATACTTAAGGAACATTTGTTCCAAAGACCTTGCGGCGTGTTCAGCTCCCGCGAGTGTCTGTGCCAGTGGGCTTCTCTATCCAGCGCCTTGGCTCACATGCAGGCACAACAGCGGGTATCTTTTTAGAACTGCTTACTTTGCCTAAGATAAAAAGCATGTTGGTTCTTATATAGTTTTATTTTGTACTAATAGCGGCAGATTTTTGGAAGCGGCCCGAACGGTAATAACTATGGTTCAGCCCGCTTCCATTTTGCTTAATTTAATTTATACTTTGACAAACATCGAAGTATAAACCGGTTTAGATTATTACTTATGTTCTACCTTGCTGGCGCCGTTAGCGTTGATGCGGGTAATACCAGGATTGCCATCATACTTTATCTGGCTGGCACCGGAAGCTTCGGCTCGTAATTCAGAGGTAACGTATACCTCAACTACAGTCATACCAGCGGCATCAACCTCTACTTGCGTGGCCGACATCTGTCCTGCATCTATGCTGCATGCGCCGGCTGCATTTAAATCAAATACATCCGTATGGCCCACAAATCTGCTGGCTGATGCACCGGTAATATCAGCTTTGAGGTTTTGGGTGCGTACATTAAATGCTGCTTTGGTTGCTCCCGTCAGGCTCACATCCAGGTTGTTGCTGGTGATGCCGTTTACGTCGGCTTTAATGGCGCCGCTCAGGTCTATTTCGTTGATGTTTGGCGCGGTAATCTGAATAAGGATAGGCTCCCGATCGTCGAACAGGTTAATGGTATTGTCTTCGTAGCTTATAACCAGCTCGTTGCCATTCTGCTTTATTTCCATTTTGTCCATTTCCTCGTTGCTGGCGTGCACCCGCACGCTGTAGTTACCGCCCTGCGTTAGCTGCACGTGGTAAGGGCCGCCGATGCTGATGTGCTCGAAGTTGCTATAGTTGAAGTTCCGGACGTTTTCGCTGTACGCGCTCTCATCCAGCAGCACGCTTTCGCCATCGCTAAAGGCATCTACATCCATGTTGATGTTAAAATCATCGTCATTCCGGTTATTGTCATTCTCCGTGTCGAGTGTGTCGGTGGCGCAGGTGAGGCAGGTCAGCATATCGCCTTTTACCTGCCAGGTGTTACGCGCAATCTTCTCGTGGCTGTAGTCCTGGTCGAAAGTGGCGCCGGGCAGCATGTTCACAAAGTCTTCTGTCAGCCGCAGCTTCTTGTTTTTCGGCAGCAGGAGCTTTATTTCCAAATCCTGATCACGGTAGGCAGCGCCCGGCTTAAATTCATAGCCGTTGTCGAAGCGGAGTACGGAGTCTTTCTGCACCACGCGGTAAGTTATCATGCGGGCATTGGCCTGCGCCTGCGCCTCAGTCCGGCCTTTGGCTTCTACATTCTGGATGATCTCTACATTGTCTCCGTCAGCTTCACGCACATCCACATATATGTTGTCATAATCGGTGTTGATATCGTAGGCATCCAGCGTCAGCGTTTCGTAATTGCTCACAGGTATAATTCTGTTTGTGATAACTTCGCCGGAGCGCTTAAAATTACCGGCATACGAAGCGATGCAGAGAATCAATATAAATACGCTTACCAACCATAAGCCGAACATCGACCAGCCCACTATGGCGCGCAGAAAGAAACGTTTTGTCAGTAAACCAATGCCCAGGAACATCAGCAGAATCAAGGGAATAATGCCTACAAAGAAGCCTGCCACCAAGCCGAGCCGGGGAAACCCCTCCAGAAACACGGAGGCCGGATAATCGCCAAAAGAAATATTCTGAGGTTCAGCAATCCACCCTAAGGTATAAAACAGAGTCGTGAGCAGGGCAATGGTGAGCCCGATGGCAAGCACCAGTAAAAACACGCCTGCCCCGATTCTGATTAACGTAATCAGGAAGGCAAGTATAGGGCCCAGTGCTCTGCCCAACCAACTGAAAATCTGGGAAATCAGGCGTACAGGCAGGAGTATAACCCTGGCAAGTGTGCTTTCCTGGCCGTTGCTGTCCTTCATGTTCAGGTTGTCTTTCAGCGTTTTTTCTATACCCGCCAGCGTTACCGGGTCGCCCTGCATCTGCATGCGTTCGGTAAGCGTAACAGCTTCAGGCACAGCTATCCACAGCACGATGTAAGCAATCAGGCCAAAGCCACCGGCAAAAATAAGGGCCAGAAATATAATGCGGATTACAGCCACATCTACGCCGAAGTATTTGGCTATACCGGCACAAACGCCGGCCAGCTTCTTGTCCTCGGGATCGCGGAACAGCTTTTTAACAGTGGTTTCGGGCAGCAAATCATTAGGAGGCATCGAAATCCAGAGGATGATATAGACGATAACAATAAAAGCCACCGATATACCAGCTGTGAGCGGCGCAATAGCCACCAGGAAGATAAAGAACAGCCGCATCCAAACCGGGTCTACGTTCAGGTAGTTGGCTATGCCTGCACAAACACCGGCAATTACTTTGTGGGTAATATCGCGGTACAGCTTTTTAGGGCCTGTGTAAGTATGGCTTTCTGTTCGGGTGCCGGCGCCTGCTGTGGCTGTTGTGGTATAAGGAATATCATCATCCATGGGGTCGAGTACTTCAAAATCGGTTACATCGCCCATGCGAGCAATCAGGTATTGTACATCTTCCAGAGAAATAACCTGCTTGCCGGGCACCAGCCGCGCGGAGAAAATCTCTGCAATACGGTATTCGATATCGGCTATAATTTCTTCGTGCCCTTCATAGTTGGAGAAGTAGGTTCTGATAGAGGCAAGGTAACGGCTAAGCTGCTCATATCCATCCTCTTCTATATGGAAGATGATGCCTTGCAAGTTGATGCTTATATTCTTTTTCATAATTACTTAGCGTTTCTTGTTTAGGATGATATGTTCAGTAGAGGCAACCAGTTCGCGCCATGTTTCCCGGAGCTGTTCTAAGAAGACGATGCCAGTATCAGTAAGCTTATAATACTTTCGCGGCGGACCGGAGGAAGACTCTACCCAGTTGTATTCGAGAAGCGACGCGTTCTTAAGGCGGGTGAGCAGGGGGTAGAGCGTACCCTCCACAACAATCATTTTGGCTGCTGTTAGCTCCTCCAACATGTCGGACGCATATACTTCACCACGCGAGATAATCTCCAGGATGCAGAACTCCAGAATTCCCTTCCGCATCTGCACTTGTGTGTTTTCTACTTTCATGATGATTCCGTTATAATGTTGAGGCAAATATATTATAAGGTACTATGTAAAGCAAGGTACTATTGAAAATAATTACGAAACTTTTTTCTAATGGTTATCAGCACAGCAGGATTATAATGATAATTCCTTATTTTTGGACAAGATACAATTGTCCTGAAAGCTGGTAAAACACTGTGTATGATGTTTAAAGAGGACTTTAGACTGGACTTTGTTGAATAGAGCAGCCGGATAAAGTGCAATACTGGTTTTTAAGTATGAAAAAGTTTTTATTTCTATAGTATGATTAAATTCTTGATTGGCTGTGTGGTTGCAGTATGTCTGCTGCTAAGCTGGTCCGCTGTTTCCGCGCAGGTAGTCACGCCCAAGTATAGCAACGAGTTTCTGAACATCGGCGTGGGGGCACGGGCGCTGGGCATGGGCAACGTGCAGTCGGCAATTGCTGATGATGCCACAGCCGGATACTGGAACCCAGCCGGCCTGCTTCGCCTCGGTTATAAGTATAACATAGGGCTGATGCACTCAGAACTGTTTGCCGGTATCGCCAAAAACGATTTTGCCAGTTTTGCCATGCCGCTGGATTCCTCAAGTGCGCTCTCTGTTTCAGTTATCCGTTTGGGCGTGGATGATATTGCCGACACGCGCCGCCTGCAAAACGAGTATGGCTACATTCAGTACGACAGCATCCGTTTTTTTTCGGTAGCAGATTATGCCATGCTGATCTCGTACGCCCGCCGCAGCAACCTGGTGCAGGGCCTGCGTCTGGGTGCAAGCGCCAAAATTATTTATAGAAACGTAGGCGAGTTTGCCAATGCTTATGGCTTCGGCATCGATGCCGGCGCACAGCTGGAACGCGGCAGTTGGCAGTTCGGCATTATGGCCAAAGACATCACTACCACCTTTACCGCCTGGACACACAATGTAGAAGCCTTGGAGGAAGCCTATCAGCAAACCGGCAACGGCCTGCCCGAAAGCACCGCCGAACTTACGCTGCCGCGCGTGGTGCTGGGTGTGGGCAAAACTTTTCACTTCACCGATAAATTCTCCGCGCTGCTCGCCACCGACATCGATTTTACTTTTGATGGCAAGCGCAATGTGCTGCTAAAATCGGAGGTAGTGTCGGTAGACCCGCATGCCGGTCTGGAACTGGCTTATGCCAACACCGTTTTCGTGCGCGGCGGCCTCAACAACTACCAGGAAACCATAAACTTTGATGGGGGTACCACCAGGCGCCTGCAGCCGAACTTTGGCGTGGGTATTTTAACCAATGGTTTCAACGTGGATCTGGCCCTTTCGCGGGTAAGTGGTAAAGAAAGCAATACTATCTCCGGCAATGGCGCTTCGTCCGTTATCGTGTCGCTGGGTTATTCCTTCAACTAAATCTGTCCAGTACAAACGGCTCATGCATACTATTTCAGATTACAGGCGGGTTTGGGTAGCTATACTTCTGTTCCTGAGCGGATTTGCGGCGTGGAGCGCACAGGCCCAGGGCAGTTACGGCAACGAATGGATTAACTATTCCCAATCCTACTATAAAATAAAAGTAGCCAACAGCGGCCTGCACCGCCTGAGTTATGGTTATCTGGACAGCCTGGGGCTTTCGGGCATCAATCCGCAGCACCTGCAGCTTTTCCGCAGAGGCAGGCAAGTGGCGGTTTATGTAGCCGGAGAAGCGGATGGCAAACTGGATGTACAGGATTATCTGGAGTTTTATGGCGAGCGCAACGACGGCGCCCTGGATCGGGAGTTGTATAAAAACCCGGAACATCAGATACACCAGCTTTACAGCTTATACACCGATACAGCGGCTTATTTCCTGACCGTGAACCCTGCCGGGGGCAAACGCATGCAGGAAGTTAATCCTGTAGCAGAAGGCCGCACGCCCGAGCCCTATCAACTGCAAAAGGCCCTGTATGTAAACACCGACAGGTATAACTATGGCAAAAATTATGGCGAAAGCCGGTTGCCCTGGATGGATGAAGGGGAGGGTTATATGTCGAATTACTCTAAAAATTCCCGCACCTATACCATTTCAGGTATCACGAATATGGAACTGACGGGGCCGCAGCCATTTGTTACTTTCGTTACGGTAGGCGCCTACAATGAGAATCATACTTTAGATGTAAACGTCGCATCTGCCGGAGGATACAGGAAACTGGGAACTTACAAGTATGATCCCTTTAGCTTTGGAAGAGATACCCAGCCCATTACATTCTCAGAAATTAACGCACAGGGCAAGATTACCTTACAGATAGTGCCGCTGCCTACTTCTACACAAGGCAACTCTATCAGCTTTTCATACGGCGTGGTCACCTATCCTCAGCAAACGGTATTTACCGGCAACAGCATGTTCTTCTATACAGATTCAACCAGGTCTGATACGCCATACTATGCGTACAGCAACCTGCCCGCTACCGTGGTAGCTTATGATGTAACGGATGCCTATAATCCTGTAAGAATAGAAGGATATGCAGCAGGAACAGGCAAGGGATTTGTGATCAACAGCGGTACTGCCACGCGCAAAATATTGCTTGCCAATACCCTCAAACCTTTCAGGCCCGCCGGATCTAAAGACGAGATAAAGTTCAGGAAAATTGCGCCGGAAGCACACAATTATATCATCATCACCAACAAACGGCTGATGAAGCCTGCTGCGGGTTCGGGCCTGCCAGCACCAGTTGCATATGCTGCTTACCGGGCCTCCGCTGCCGGCGGCGGTTACGACACGCTCCTCATGCCTATGGATCAGATTGTGGATCAGTTTCATTACGGGGAGTTCTCTTCCAATGCTGTCCGGCACATGATGGCGTTTATAGATACGTCGCCGCGCGCCAGGCAGCTGTTTATACTTGGTAAAGGGCTCGCTTATGCCTCGGATACTTACCGATCCGTAAATGGGAAATTCAGCTTCTACCAGGTAGGTGCCCGTAACCCGAAAGTACATGAACTTGATCTGGTGCCCACCGGCATCTCGCCATCTTCCGACATTTTTTTTACAGCCGATTTCAGGAACAACTCCTACGTGCCGCAGGTGCCCACGGGCCGCCTGGCCGCTACCAGCCCCGAGCAGATTATTAATTATTTAAACAAGGTAAAAGAATACGAAGCTCTTTCGCCGGTAGCGCCGTGGCGGAAAAACATACTGCAGTTGGGTGGCGGAAAAACAACTGGCGAAATCAACCAGATAGCGGCCTATCTGCGTGGATACAGGGAGATAGCTGAAGGGCCTTTACTGGGAGCCACCGTCATCGAAAAGTACAGACAGAATGTGAGCGAGGTAGTGGAAACCGTAAATGTGGCGGATGAAGTAAACAATGGCGTATCGCTGATTACTTTTTTCGGGCACAGTGCGCCCGGCATCACAGATCTGGACATTGGTTTTGCATCTGCTCCTATCAACGGGTACAAAAATAAAGGCAAATACCCGGTTATGCTGATGAACGGGTGCAGCGCCGGCGACGCTTTTGTGCCGAACAACGTTTCTTTTGGCGAGGACTGGCTGCTGACCGCAGACAAAGGCGCGGTAGCGATGATTGCCCATGTGGATGCCGGCTACCCGAATTTCCTGAACATGTATTCCAGTATTTTTTATGCCACTGCCTTTCAGGACTCCGCCTTTTATGGCAAACCGCTTGGCCTCGTGCAGCAGGAAACAATTAGCCGGGTACTGAAATCGACTACCAGCGATGTAGCAAAGGCGATGGTGATGGAAATGGTGTTGCAGGGCGACCCGGCTTTAACACTTTATACACCCGCAAAGCCCGATTATCTGTTTAGCGGAACCGAACTAAAGGTGGTTAACGAAGACGCTTCTACAGTAACAGCAGCATCCGAAAAGTTTAACCTTGTTCTGGAAACCGATAACCTCGGCAAAGCCATTCCTGATTCAGTGCACGTGCAGGTAAAGCGCACACTTGCCGACAATACCGTGCTCGTATTTGATTCCATCAAAGTAAAGCCTATACTTAAGAAAGGCACGATCGAGATTCCAATGCGCAACAAGGGAATTGTTGCGCTGGGGATGAATACGTTTGATGTATACCTCGACACCCCCGGCATGGTTGACGAATTTAACGAAGACAACAACATCGGGCATTTCCAGCATTATTTCCCGGCAAGCGGTTTAGTAGCACTGCGCCCGGCAACATACGGCATTGTAAATACAAGGCAGGTAAAGCTGGTGGCGCAGGCTACGCAGGCGCAGCTCAACCAGCAGGGATATTACTTTGAGATAGATACTACAATTGCCTTCACCAGCCCGGTAAGGCAGACAGGCATAGTTGAAAATACGCTTTTGCCGGCCTGGGAAGTAAACCTGCCGCAGGTGGGGAGCAATAACGACAGCACAGTATTTTACTGGAGAGCCCGCTTTCAGCATTACGCTGCCAATGAAGATACCATATGGGCTGCCAGCTCTTTCCGGTTCATCAACGGAGGCAAAAGCGGGTGGTCGCAGAGCCATGCCGGGCAGTTTAGAGAGGTGCAGACAGAAAAAATCAACCAGACGGGAAAAGAGCACATCCAATGGGAATTTAGCCCGGTAGTGGCCGAAGTTACTGTCAGAACAGTTGGCGGAGATATGAGATTTACAGATCCGCCTTATGGATTGTCGGTGAATGGCAGGCCTTTGCTGGAAGAATGGTGTGGCGATCCGACAAGCGCTACGCCCAAGCTGTACTTGGTTGCTATTGATAACAAAACGCTGAACACGGCGAAAGGCATTTACCCCACGGACTTCTGCTCTCATGTGCCCGAACTCTACGAATTTATAAATTTAACCACAGCCGCCAGCCAGGCCAGATTAAAAGCCTACCTCGAAGCGGTGCCTGAAGGTTATTATGTTGCCGCTATCAGTATTAACAAAGTGCCTTTCGAAAGCTTTTCAGCCGAACTTAAAAATGCTTTTAAAAGTATAGGCTCCGGACTGATGGACGAGTTGAAGAACGGCTACCCGTATGCGCTGGTAGGCCAGAAAGGCACGGCACCCGGAACAGCACAGGAACTCACGGCCACTGCCGACAACGCCACCCTGCCTACCGCGCAGCCTGTTTCTCTGAAAGTAACGCTGCGTTCGACGCAGCAGGCCGGTACGATTACTTCATCCGTTATCGGCCCCGCCCTGCGCTGGGAAACATTATACCACAACATCGAAGCCAATGGCAGCGACAAGTATAAGCTGAGCATATTGGGTATAGATACTGCCGGCTATGAGCAGTTGCTGGTGGATAAGGCAGATGCAAAAGCGTACAGCCTTGCTGCCATAGATGCGCAAACTTATCCCAACCTGAAGCTGAAGGCCTTTGTATCAGACTCCGTTGCACGCACTGCGCCACAGCTGAAGGAGTGGCTGGTATACTACGAGCCGGCGCCCGAAGGCGTCATCCGCCCTGATTTGGTGAAAGTGAGCGAACAAATGCTGACGGAGCAGGCAGGACAGGGAAGTATAAACCTGCCAATGGCTTTTCAGAACATCACCAACACCGCCTTCCCCGATTCGCTGACCGTGAACGTAACGCTGACGGGCGACAGCCGGCAGACAACAACCTCACGGTTTAAAATAAAACAGGCCGGTGCTAATGAAACAGTAACTTTTAACTATATCATGCCCACGCTTTCGCTGGATGGCAATTATAAACTCAGCCTGTTTGTGAACCCGCGCGTGCAGCCGGAACAGCAGTATTTCAACAACATCTACGAAGTACCTTTTAAAGTGAAGTCGAAGTTGCACCCGATTATGGATGTGGCTTTTGATGGCGTGCACATCCTGGACGGCGAGCTGGTGTCGCCGAGCCCTTTGATCAGCATTGTGCTAAAAGATGAAAACCGACAGGTGTTTCTGCAGGACCCGGCAGCCATGTCTGTTATTCTGATTGACCCCGATGGGCAGCAGCAGGAAATTTCGTTGGCCAACAACCCGCAGCAGGTGCGCTTTTACCCAGCCGATGAGAAAAATGATTTCAGGCTGGAGTATAAGCCCGAAAAACTGGCTGATGGCAGGTATACCATAGAAGTGCGCGCACGTGACGTGTCTGGAAAGGCTTCAGGGATTTCGCCGTACCGCATCAGCTTTGAGGTGATAAGCGAGGCGAGCATTACCAACTTTTACCCGTTCCCGAATCCGTTCTCAACCAAAACACAGTTTATTTTTACCCTAACAGGCAGTACCATTCCCGAGCACATGAAAATTCAGGTGATGACGGTAACGGGCAAAGTAGTGAAAGAAATTATGAAGGAGGAAATGGGGCCGCTGCGCATCGGCAACAACAAAACAGCATATGCCTGGGACGGCACCGACATGTATGGCGACAAACTGGCCAACGGCGTATACCTCTACCGCGTGGTAATGAGCCGGATAGACGAAGATATGAAGCACCGCTATACTGCCGGCGACAAATCCTTTAAAAACGGTTACGGTAAGTTGTACATTTTGAGATAGCCGGAAGTTGTATGTTAAAACTTGAAGTTTGAGCCTTTAACTCTCAACTCACAAAACTATTTTCGTCTCAGTTCAATGAAACTGTAGCTATACTTGTTTTTCTCGTCAGGGGCATGCTTTTCTTCGGACACCATCTGCCATTCAGCTTCTTTTAATTCAGGGAAGTAGGTATCGCCGTCAAAAGTATGATGAAGTTTTGTCAGGTAAACTGTATCTACCAACGGAAGCGCTTGTTTGTAGATTTCGGCTCCTCCTATTATGTATACCTGTTCATCCAGTGCCAGCGCTTTATCGATAGCTTCCTGTATGGTGTGCACCACGATGCAGCCTTCCGCAGTATAATCCTGTTGCGTGGTGATAATGATGGAAGTGCGGCCGGGCAGCGGTTTGCCGATAGATTCAAATGTTTTGCGGCCCATCAGCATCGGGTGCCCCATCGTGATTTGCTTAAAATGCTTCAGGTCGGCGGGCAGGTGCCAGATAAGCTGGTTATCTTTCCCGATAACGTTGTTTTCGTCGGTGGCAACTACAATAGCGATCATGGTTTTGATGTGCTGATTCTTTAATGTGCTGATGAGCTCAACGGTTAAATGGTTAAATTGTTATGCTTGTCCTGATCTGGCGCAAGTGTTCAGCGCAGCGGTGACTTGAGCTATGTGTTTCAAAATGGCACCCATACTTCATAAATCACAATCATACTATACAAGCATAAAACGAATAGCCAGAACAGTTATTTAACCATTAAAAGTATACCCGCGCAGCAAATCCTGCAGCGGCATGCGCTTTTTGCCTTCCATCTGCAAATCAAGTATAGCAATAGCGCCGGCTGCTGTTTGCACGTGCAGGAAAGTCTTGTTATCGGTCTTGATCTGCCCGGGTGCTAAAGTATAGGCTGTATTCTCCAAAACTTCCGCTTTAAAAATCTTAAAGGTTTTATCGCCGATGCGCGCCCAGGCGGTGGGGTAGGGGCTTAAGCCGCGAATAAAATTCCGTACTTGTTCAGCCGGCTGGTTCCAGTTGATTTCGCAGGTTTCCTTGTATATTTTAGGAGCGTGTTTGACGTTGCCGGTTACCGCTTGCGGTAGTGGTTGCACCTCATCGTGCTCAATGGCCTGCACCGTGCGCAGGGCCAGTTTTGCGCCTTCATACTTCAGCTTTTCATACACCGAGCCAAAATCATCTTCCGCCAGGATTGGCACGTGGGACTGGAAAAGCAGATCGCCGGTATCAATCTCGTGTTTTAAAAAGAAAGACGTTACGCCCGTTTCTTTTTCGCCGTTGATGATGGCCCAGTTGATGGGCGCAGCCCCACGGTATTGCGGCAGCAGCGAGCCGTGGATATTGAAGGAGCCCAGTTCCGGCATTGCCCAAACCACCTCCGGCAGCATCCGGAAAGCTACGATAATTTGCAGGCTGGCCTGATAGCTGCGCAGCTCGTCCAGGAAAGCATCGGATTTAAGATTGGTGGGCTGCAGCACCGGAATACCCTCCTGCACCGCATACGCCTTCACCGGCGACTGCTGCATTTTTTGGCCCCGTCCAGCGGGTTTATCCGGCGCGGTAATAACGGCCACTACGTTATACTTGTGTTCCACGAGTATTTGCAGGGTAGGCACCGCAAAATCGGGCGTTCCCATAAATACAATGCGTAAATCTTTGGTCATGTACAATCTGGTATTAAATTAAGTCTGCTGCCCGTTTAGGTATAAATTCTATACAAGCTGTAGTCGTGCTACGTGATACGATTTATTCAGAATCGGGGTAAAGCAGATACTGCCTGCGGAGTTGCTTGTAGTTGGTAAGCGCCGGCTCCCAACTGGCTCTGATTTCGGCTTCGGTTTTGCCCGCTATAATTTGTTTCCGCAGCTCGGGTGTGCCTGCCAGTTTCTCAAAAAAGTTGTTGAAGAACTTGTCTTTCTGGGTAGAGTTCTGATACATTTCCAGCAGGTAAGCCAGGGTGAAAGGCTGTGCATCGGTAGGCTGCGTTAAATCAAGGCCATAGCAAACTTCGCCTTTGTGCGGCGGGCTGGCAGCGCCGGGCATACTTTGCGGCGTAAAAGAAAAGTCTTTCTTTGTATAATAGGGGCTGCCAATTACCTGAAAAGGCGTAGGCGTGCCGCGGCCCACGCTCACCGTCGTTCCCTCGAACAGGCACAATGATGGGTAAAGTATAATGGACTGCATGTTGGGCAAATTTGGAGAGGGCGTTACGGGCAAAGTATAAGCCGTTTGATGCGTATAATTTGCCACCGGGATCACTGTCAGGTTTGCCTGGCGGCCACCTGCCAGCCACTTCTCGCCATTTATCATTTTGGCCAGTTCGCCTAGTGTCAGGCCATGTACAATCGGAATCGGGTTCATCCCCACAAACGACTTCAGCGCCGGTTCCAGCACTGGTCCATCTACATAATTGCCGTTGGGATTGGGGCGGTCGAGTATCAGAATAGGCTTGTTGTTTTCTGCGGCGGCTTCCATGGCATAATGCATGGTGCTGCTGTAGGTATAAAAGCGCGTACCTACATCCTGCACATCAAACACCAGCACATCGATTCCTTTCATTTGCTCCGGCGTGGGCTTGGTGTTGCTGCCGTAGAGCGAAATAATAGGCAATCCTGTTTTCTGGTCTTTGGCGTCTTTGATGTGCGCGCCGGCATCGGCCTGGCCTCTGAAACCATGCTCGGGCGCAAAAATGGTGGCAACCTGTACGCCGCGGCTCAGTAAAGTATCAACCAGGTGCGTCTGGCCCACCATAGAAGTTTGATTAACGATAAGCCCCACGCGCTTTCCCTGCAGCACCGGCAGGTATAGATCCAGTTGCTCAGCACCCGTTTTTAAAGGCTGTGCCTGAGCCGGAGGTACAACCGTTTGCGTGGTTGCATCAGCAGCGGCCGGCGTAGGTTTGGGCGTGCAGCCGTTAAAGGCAAGCAGCGCTGAAGTATAAAGTATAAGTATGGGCTGTATCATCATAAGTAAATGTACCAATTCATTAATGTTCTAACTGAAATACAGCAAGTACGTCTGTGTATTTTTGTCTGGCTGCTTTAGCACATATAAGGTGTAACTACAGGCTGCGCCGTGATAATAAGGAAGAAGTCAAAATTCATACCTATCTTTAAGGCTGTTTAAAACCAGGTGCGTGAACATCTCCAAGTATATATCCGAAAAGATTTCTGAAGTGCAGGCCGGCTCGTTTACGTCGTCGGTTACAAAAATAGCAATTATCAGCATAGCAGCAGGCATTGCCATCATGATTGTGTCGTTTGCCATCCTGGAAGGCTTCCGCAGCGAGATCCGGAATAAGATTTTTAGCTTCGGCGCGCACCTGCAGGTGAGCAAGTACGATACCAACAACTCCCTCGAAGGCGCACCCATCAGCAAAGACATCGGCATCACGGATTCTATTTCAGGCATAAAAGAAATTCAGGCCTTCGCGCGCAAAACGGCTATCATCAAAACCAAAGAGGAGGTGCTGGGCGTGGTGCTGAAAGGCGTGGATGCGGACTATGATCTACAGGCGATGCAGCAGAATCTGGTGGCCGGCAGCCTGATTTCATTTCCGGATTCGGCAGCTTCGCAGGAGGTACTGGTGAGCCGCACCATTGCCGACAAGTTGCAACTAAAGGTGGGCGACGAGGCTGTTTTTTACTTTATCCAGAATCCGCCGCGCGCGCGCAAGCTCAAAATAGAAGGTATTTACAAAACCGGGCTGGAGGAGTTTGACGAGGTGTTTGTGATAGGCGACATCCGGCTGATACGGCAACTCAACAACTGGCCCGACACGCTGGTGGGTGGCGTAGAGATCGTGCTGAAAGACTATAACCAGATAGACCAGGTAGCAGACCAGGTGTTTGATCAGATGCACTATGATTTACAACTGGAGAAAATAACAGACCGCCATGCACAGCTGTTCGACTGGCTAAAGCTGCTGCAAAAGAATGTAATCATTTTCCTGGTGCTCATCATTTTTGTGGCTACGTTCAACATGGTGTCTACGGTGTTCATCATGATTATTGAGCGCATCAACATGATTGGCGTGCTGAAAGCAGTTGGCGCCACAGATGCACAAATCCGGAAGGTGTTTTATTTCCGCGGCCTTAACCTGACGCTGAAAGGCATGTTCTGGGGCAACCTGATCGGCCTGCTCTTCTGCGCCATCCAGTACTACTTCAAAATCATACCCCTCGACCCCGAAAACTACTACATGGACACGGTGCCCATCAGTTGGAACTTCGGTATGATTGTACTGCTGAACGTAGTTACGCTGCTGCTCACGATGTTGGCCATACTCATACCTGCGGCTACTGTAGCAAGGATTAAGCCGGTCAAGGCGATTAAGTTTGATTAAGACCTATATTTTCAGACAAGTATAAAACAGATAAGCCCACATTCCTGTGAGGTTCTTCCTGTCTTTAAAGGCTACTCCAAATTAACATTACCAACTACCCCGGCAAATGGCGGCTTTGCAAAATCAGATTCGGATTGGGGCACAGCAGTTCATACTTCTCTCTTTCAGCCAACGTGGCTACGCCAGGAAAGTCGCCATACTTGCCGTCCATGGATTGTATTACCTGGAAATGGAGGTGTGGCGGCCAGTCGCCGTTTTCAGGATAGGGGCCCACTTCCGCTATCTGCTCGCCTTTGCTGAAATGCTTGCCTACATGCAGCCCATCCAGTGAGGTGCGCGTCAGATGGCCATATAAAGTATAGAAAGTAATGCCTTCAAGTTCGTGCGCAAGTATAATTGTCGGGCCATAGTCGCCGAAGTTTGCATTATCCTGAAAGCTGTGCACGGTAGCAGCCAGCGGCGTGTATACAGGCGTGCCGGCCTCAATCCATACATCAATGCCCAAATGTAAATTCCGGCTCTCGGCCTGTATGTTAAAATGCGGGCTGCGGCGGTAAATAAAGCGGTTTTCAAGGTAGCCGCCTACGCCAATGCGGGCACCCTGCTGCTGTAGCAACTGCTGTACCGCCTGGTAAAAGGCTTCGGTATTGCGCAGGTCTACAGTTTGCAACAACCGGTTGCTTTCTGTAAAATCGAGCCGGCAAACAGTATCGGCATTCAGGTCAGCATCAAATACGGGGGCAAAGGCATGCGCGTGCCGCCTTAGTATGGCACTAAGTTTTTTTGAGTCATCCATAAAAACGAACGCGGAGGGTTTGCCGCGCAGGCAGGTATAAAAACTGTCAGGAAACTACTTCCTCTGCAAACCTGGACAGCGTGCGTAAACTCTTGGTTTTACCGAAAAGCTCTTCGGATTTTTTGCTGTAAGCAAGTGCTGCTTCCTGCAAGGTTTCGAAGGTGCCCAGGTTAATGCGCTGCTTGTTATGGTGGATAATGGCGCGGTACTTCTGCGCCTCTTTGTGCACGCCGCGCACACCCAGCTTATTCTCTGTTTTGGTGGTGTTGCGCACAATTTTGCAGAGTGGCGCCCATTCCAGGTTTTCGCGGCGGCAATCCAGCTTGTTGCCGTTTTTAAAGTGCACGTAAAGCCTGATGTCGCTTTCGGGCTTGGCCAGCAGCTGCTCGCCAATCATTTTGTGCAGATAAATGGTTTCGTTGCGGTACTTGCCGTCCCGCAGGGGCCAGTTCTTCTGGAAAAAGGCATAGCCGTTGGAGTGGATGCGCAGGTGCTTCAGAAATTCGATCTGCTGCAGGTAAGCGCTGTTTTGAATGTACTCGTAGGTGCGGTCGTCCACTACTACGGTTTTTTCAGAGTTTTTTAGTGTGAGTTTGTAGAGCATGTGATTTTTGATAATGATGTTGCAATACAAGGGTATAAGCGGTTGCAAAGTGCATGGTAATTTGCCTTTTTTTATATCCGCTACAACTAATATTGCAAAGTTTTTAGGTAATACGTAGAAAATATAGCAATGCGTCATCTTTTAGGCGAAACTTTCTGGCAACAGGCAGGTTTGTTGTAACTTTCAGGCCCGAAACATGTTAAAAAATAAAAACCAAACGGTTCAAAAAGAATAAAAAATAATGAGTAGCCCATACTTTAATCTGAGGGTAGTGGACATCACCCGCGAAACCTCAGATGCGATAACCCTCCACTTCGAGCATCCTGAAAAAAAACATATTACATATAAACCAGGCCAGTTTCTGACGCTTATCTTACCTTTTGAAGGCAAAGAAGTACGCCGTTCTTATTCCCTGAGCAGCACGCCTCATGAGGCTCCCCGGCTGGCTGTAACCATCAAACGCGTGGCGGGCGGCGTGGTTTCGGGCTACCTGCTGGATCACGTAAAAGTAGGCGACGAGATAAAAGTGATGGAGCCGCTCGGCAACTTCTGCCTGACCTGCGCGCCCGACAACCAGCGCAATATAATACTTTTTGGGGCAGGAAGTGGCATCACACCGCTTATGTCTATACTTAAAGCGGTGCTGCGCGAGGAGCCCGGCAGCAAAGTGACCCTGCTCTACGGCAACCGCGATGAGGATTCTGTTATTTTTAAGCAGCAATTGGAGCCACTGCAGGCGCAGCATGAAGGCCGCTTCCGCGTGGAGTATATTTACAGCCAGCCAAAATACCACTGCGAGTACCGCGGCCGCATGAACCAGAGTATTATTATCAAAATTCTGGAACGCCTACAACTGGCCAAAACAACCAACGTGCTATACTTTATGTGCGGCCCCGAAGGTATGATGGACGAGGTACGCAAAGCGTTGAACGTGCTGCACGTGCCTGCAGAGCGTATTTTCCGGGAGAGCTTTGTGAGTAACAAACTTACAGAGCAGCAACAGGATGATCATCACGGGGCCGTAAGCGCTACCGACGAAGATGAAATTGTGACGCAAACGGTAACTATCATTTACGAAGGCGCGGAGTATAGCGTGGTGGTTGAACCAGACCAGACCATACTGGAGGCAGGACTGGAGCAGGATATTGACCTGCCTTATTCCTGCCAGGCAGGGCTTTGCACTGCCTGTCGCGGCAAGTGCCTGAGTGGCAAAGTGCACCTGGATGAGCGTGAAGGCCTTTCTGATGCCGAACTGGACGAAGGCTATGTACTGAACTGCGTAGGCCATCCGCTGACCGGCAACGTAGTCATCGAAATTGGCTGAATTTTATAAGGATGACGTATAAGAGCACCATAATTTAAGGTAGATACACTTAATTTTGTACTTTCAGGAGAACTGCGTACCTTGCACTATAATAATATAAGTTATGACAATGAACTCATCCTCAACTACAATAACAATACCTGAGCGCAGGCGGCGCATATACCTTTCCGAAGATTTTAGAGTGGATACCTGGCAAACCATACAGCCATACTTTGAGGAGCTAAAGAGCCGGGAAATTAACTCGGTGCAGGAGCTGGAAAAATGGATGGCTGATCGCAGCGAACTGGAAAGTGTGCTGTCGGAAGACCTGGGCTGGCGCTACATCCGCATGACCTGCGATACGCAGAATGAAGACATAACACAGGCTTTCCAATATTTTATTTCCGAGATAGAACCCAACATTGCGCCGTTTGATCATGAGCTGAACCAGAAGCTGATGAGCTCTCCTTACATTGGCAGTATAGACCAGGACAAGTATAAAATATACCTGCGCGGGGTAGATCGTGCACTCGAGATTTTCAGAGAAGAAAATATTCCGCTCAACACCGAAATTAGCACCAAACAGCAGCAGTACGCCGCTATTACCGGTGCCATGACCGTGACGCTGGATGGCGAGGAAGTAACCCTGCAACGCGCTGCCGACCGCCTGAAGCGCAACGACCGCGCCGTGCGCGAAGAAGCTTGGCGTGCCATCCAGGAGCGCCGCTTCGAGGACCATGAAAAACTGGACCACCTGTTTGATGAATTGCTGAAACTACGCAATCAGGTGTCGCAGAATGCTGGCTTTGCCAATTTCCGGGATTACATGTTTGCCGCCCTTGGCCGCTTTGATTATACCCCACAGGACACGTTCGATTTTCATAAATCCATTAAAGAAACCATCGTGCCGCTGCTCACCAAAATCGACGAGGAGCGCCAGGAGAAGTTAGGCCTGGATGAACTCCGCCCCTGGGATTTGGACGTAGATACTTCCGGCAAAGCGCCGCTGGAGCCGTTTAAGTCCGGGGAAGAATTGCTGGAGAAAACTGTGCAGGTATTTTATAAACTCGACACGTTCCTGGGCGACTGCCTGGCTACCATGCGCGAAATGGGCCACCTGGATTTGGAATCGAGGAAAGGGAAAGCACCGGGTGGTTATAATTACCCGCTCGATGAGATTGGCGTGCCATTCATTTTTATGAATGCCACCTCCAGCCTGCGCGATGTGATTACGATGCTGCACGAAGGCGGGCACGCTGTGCACTCCTTCCTGACCCGCGAAATGAGCCTGAATGCCTTTAAGCACCCACCATCCGAAGTAGCGGAGTTGGCTTCGATGTCGATGGAGCTGATTTCGATGGACTACTGGGATACTTTCTTTGACAACGAAGACGAGCTGCGCCGCGCCAAGAAAACGCACCTCGAAAGCGTGCTCGAAACATTCCCGTGGGTGGCCACTGTCGATAAGTTTCAGCACTGGATTTACGAGCACCCGGAGCAAACACAGGACGAGCGCCACAAAGCCTGGGTAGATATTTTCGAGACCTTTAACCACAAAGAAGTAAGCTGGAGCGGTCTGGAGAAGTATAAACCCTTCCTGTGGCAGAAGCAACTGCACATTTACGAAGTGCCGTTCTATTACATCGAATACGCCATGGCGCAGCTCGGAGCCATCGCCGTCTGGAAGAACTACAAGGAAAACCCTACCGAAGGGCTGGCGGCCTACAAACGCGCGTTGAGCCTAGGCTATACCGTCTCCATTGGCGAAGTTTACGCCGCCGCCGGCATCAAATTCGATTTCAGCACGGAGTACATCAAGAGCCTGGCTGATTTTGTGCAGGAGGAGATGGAGAAGTTATAGGAAGTATAAACTTGCTTCCTTACCGGAAAGGGTAATAGAGTCTCTCTGCTCTGTCATCCTGAAAGGATCTCGTGAATGAATAGTAAGTAATTCACAAGATCCTTTCAGGATGACAGAATGTATAAACAGTAAATTTTGCTAAGTATAAAGGAAATAAAAAGAGGCCCTTTCAAATATTTGAAAAGGCCTCTTTTTATTTGTCTAGCATCTAATGTCTAAAATCTAACGTCTCTTTACAGCGGCTTAAACTGCTCGAACATCTGCTTGCAATCGTTGCAGTAGTGCATGGCGCGGCAGAGGGTGGGGCCGAAGGGTGTTCGGAGTGTGGTGTTGGTACTGTTGCAGTTGGGGCAGGTAGCGTATTCCAGAATATCCAAATCCAGCACCATGTTATACTTGGGTGGTGGGGCCAGCTCGAACTCTTTTAAATGCTGGCGGCCTTTATCGGAAATTTTGTTGCTGTCCCAAGGCTTATCGAAGCTCATTCGAACGGTATGATGGTTGATGCCGTGCTTTTCGAGGGTGCGCTCTACGTCCTTTTTCATGTAGTCCATGGCCGGGCAGCCGGCAAAGGTCGGCGTCATGTTCACGGTTACGTGGTTATCCTCTGTAATCTCCACGTCCGTAATCACACCCAAATCTACCAGCGAGAGCACCGGTATTTCCGGGTCTTTCACCTCTTCCAGGAGCGATAGTATGTGTTCTTTGGTTAGCATATTTTTGGACGTATCACGTATCTCGTATCAGGTAGCACGACTTTTACAATTAATTCTTTGGTATTCGGGCATGGATTACAAGCATGCGCCTGTAGAGAACAATTCCTGCAACTTGTTCGCGGTTATCAACTTGAGGCCTTCAGCCTCAGTGAAGTCGGAGACTTCACACCGTCAAAAGACACGAGTTTGAAAACTCGCGCCAGAAATATTTATCAAAAAGTCTTATGTCTAACGTCTATCATCTAACGTCTAAAACCTACCACTCAGCTGTCGGGTCAATCTTAAACACTTCGGCCATTTCGTCCAGGAGCGGTTGCAGGTGCTCGGTGTGCTCGCCGTAACGGCCGCCGAATTTCGGTTCTATACTTGCAAGGTCCGGCAGTTTTAGCTCTGTTTTTTCCAGCACGGCCTGTATGCGTTGCAGCCATTCGGCCTTTACTGCTTCCTCGCCACCGTACACACCGGCTTCTATCAGTTCCTGTTCATACTTAGATTTCTCGAACATACCCAGGGCATAAGGCAAGGCCTCATTCAGCGACGACTGCAGACGCAGGATAGCTTCCTCGGTAGACGAACCCAGGTTCTTAATCCAGGTGTTGGCGTGCAGCACGTGGTATTTTACTTCGCCTTTCAGCTTGGTAGCAACTTTGGCAATGGGTTCATAGCTGGAATTACTCAGCATCTCAAAGCGGATGATTTCGGCATTGTCGTACAGGAAATGGCGTATCAAACTGAAATCATACTCGCCGTTAGGCAACTCTACCAACTGGTTATTATGGAACTGGCCGGCATTACGGGTAAAAGCAACTGTGTCCGGGTCGGCTTCGCCGAGCTCGTGCAGCAACGTATAAAAGGCCAGGCTATGGCCTATTTTGTCCTGCGCCATTGAGGAGAAAGCAATATCCTCTTCCAGAATGGGGCCGAAGCCGGTCCACTCGGAGTTGCGATGGCCAAGTATGAGCTGGTCGTCGGCCAATTTGTATAACAGGTCTTTCAGGGCTAACTCGTTCATCAGGCAGGGGTGTTTTTGTTTTCTTCTTTATACTTCGTGATTTTGTCCATCACTTTATAAGCAATGGCTTCGCGGTACTTTTTATCGGGTGTGGTAGCCCACATGTCCTTGTCGTCTTCGGCAGACTGCAGCACATCTTTCGACTTTACCACCCATACATTCACGATAGGAGCTTTATCACCGAACTGGTTTTTTGCTTCCTGCAGGGCTTCCTGATAAGAGGTAGCCACCACGCGGCCTACATGCGTGTGTGCTTTGCCGCGTTTCTTCAGATGAAAGATTTCGTAAGGCTCCGGCTGTTCGCTTTGCGTTGCAGGTGCCTCCACCCGCAGTATATCGTACACATTCTCGCCATCGTTGGCATAGGGTGTTACCTGTATATTTTCGGTGCGCACCACCCACAGGCTTACGCACGGGAAACGGCGGCTATACTGCTCCTTCGCAAAAAGGAAAGCCACATCCTCGTTGGGTGCATGTACCGGGCCCGCATAAGCATGAGGAGTACTTTCTTTTTTCTGATGGAAAGCTTCGTAGGTTTCGAACTGGTCCAGCGCAGGCTTTTCTTCCATTGGAGGCACCTCGCCATCCGGCAAATGCAGTCGGGTTACTCTTGGGTCTAATGACTTCAGGCTCATGTTTTCTTAATTATGAATTAAAAATTAGAAATTAGAAATGGGTGGCTCAGGTTCTGTTCTCACTCCAAATCAATTTCTAATTCATAATTTTGAATTTTTAATTTGCCACCGGCTATGCCAGTGGACGAACGTATTTTGCTTTGGGGTTGAGGAGGGCGTGACGTACCCAAGCGCCGCGTTCTTCGGCGGTGCGACGCACAGCCAGGCGCTCGGCGTTGCAAGGGCCGTCGCCGTTTATCACGCGTTTAAACTCATCCCAGTCTGGTTCGGTGTATTCCCATTGGCCGGTTTCCGCATTTTTCTTCAGGTTCGGGTCTGGCACAGTCAGGCCGAGCTCCCATATCTTAGGCACATACATGTCCAGGAACTGCTGGCGGCAATCGTCGTTAGAGGCCATTTTTACTTTCCAGCGCATCAGCGTCTCGGTGTGGGTGCTCATCTTATCCGACGGTCCGAAGAAAGTCATGATTGGAGGCCACCAGCGGTTTAGCGCTGCCTGCACCATTTCTCGCTGCTTCGGTGTGCCAGTTGCCAGGTGCACCACGGCGTCGTGGCCATACTTCAGGTGGAAAGCTTCTTCGGCGCAAATTCTTTCCAAAGCACGCGAATAAGGACCATAGCTGCCCTTGGCGTTCGCCATCTGGTTTACAATCGCGCCCGCATCAATCAGCCAGGAAATAATGTTAGAGTCGGCCCAGGTAAAAGCCGGATAGTTGAATACGTTGGAGTATTTCGATTTGCCATTGATAAGGTCGGTCAGCATCTGCTCGCGCGATTTGCCCAGTGTTTCGGCAGCGGAGTACAGCAACTGCGCGTGTCCAACCTCGTCCTGCACTTTGGCCATTTGCGCCATTTTGCGGCGGAAACCAGGTGCGCGCGTAATCCAGGTGCCTTCCGGCAGCGCGCCGATAATTTCGGAATGCGCGTGCTGCTCAATCATGCGAATGAGTTGCTTGCGGTATAATTGCGGCATCCAGTCGGTTGGCTCGATTTTTTCGCCACGGGCGATGCGCGCCTCAAATTCAGCGAGTTTGGCAGGGTCTTCTGTCTGCAAATCGTCGAATTTGGTAGCTTCGAAAACGTTTCCTCCTCCGTACATATTATTTATAGTTTAAAGGTTCAGTAAAAGTGCCGGGCCGTAGGTGGCGGCCCGGCGATTAGTTAGTTGGTTTGGGCGTGTATTAAGTTTGCTTCAGTCCGTTCAGGAGCATCGTTGCCAGGTTATCGGCAATTTCTGTTGGTGTCATTTTGCCTTCCGGCTTGTACCAGGTATGGATCCAATTCAGGCTCGAAAGTATGGTGAGCGCTGCAAATTTTTCGTCGGGCACCGTAAATTCTCCGGTTCCAATACCTTCCCGGATAATCTCCCGGAAGCGTGCTTCATACTTGTCGCGCATGGCTAGAAAGGTGCTGTGAAAAGGGTCGCTCAGGTGGCGCCACTCGTGCAGGAATACGGCGGAGGCCGCCGTGTTCTGCGTTAGCACCCGTACGTGTGCCTTAATGGCTCCCTGCAGCTTTTCGGTGGCAGAAGCATCCGGTGTTTCGGCGGCATCCAGGGCCTCAAAAAACTCAGTCGCCATCCGGAAGCACACCCGCTGTAAAATCTCCTCTTTCGATTTGATGTGCGAGTAAATACTGGCTGCCTCAATGCCCAGCGCATTGGCCAGGTCACGCATCGACGTAGCTGAAAAGCCCTTTGCTTTAAAAAGGCTCGTGGCGGTGGTCTCGATTTGTTGTTTGCGGCTCAATACGACTTCTTCCATAGTATACCAACAAATATAAGCAACCTAACGTTCGTTAGCAAATTTAATATAGAAACGAGGAGTGGTGGTGTGTGGTTGCGGGGTTCGTCTGAATCAGGATTTGCAGGATGAGGGGATGGACAGGATTTTAAGAGAACATACATGTAAGCTGTTCACAACTCACCCGCTGGTGCGAGCTTGCAGCTCGTACCATATTATCAAACAGGCTTGAAGTAAGTACGAGCTGCAAGCTCGCACCAGCGAACACTGTGCCGTTCCTTTTCTGAGTATACTTGATAAAGCCTGTAACTCACCCGTATGCCCCAGCATCAGCGGCACGAAATTCCAGAAGTATAATCCTGTTCATCCTTATATCCTGTAAATCCTGATTCACAATGGTGCGTTATTTGCTACATTTTAAATCAGCGTTCTGCTCACGAATCGTAAATTTGAAAACCAGCTATCTGATGTATAGCGTATCTATATTAAAATTACCAACATGGCTACTATATATAACCCAACCCAGACACAGGCCACTGCCTACGTGAAATACCACGTGCAGGACCGCATAGGCTACATCACCCTGGCCCGGCCTGAAAAACGAAATGCTCTGAATTATGAGCTGGTATCGGAACTTAAACGCGCTTTTGCTTATGCCGAGGACGATGAGACTTGTAAAGTAATTGTGCTGCGGGCCGAAGGCAAAGTATTTTGTGCCGGCGCCGATTTAGAATACATTCAGCAACTGCAGGAAAACGATTACCACGAGAACCTGCTCGACTCTACGCATTTAATGGAGCTTTTCCGGCTCATTTATACTTTAAAGAAAGTAGTGATTGCCCAGGTGCACGGCCATGCCATTGCGGGCGGCTGCGGGCTGGCTGCTATCTGCGATATCGGCTTTGCCGTGCCGGAGGCGAAGTTTGGTTATACCGAAGTTAAAATCGGATTTATACCTGCCATTGTAAAAGTGTTTCTGCTGCGCAAAATAGGGGAGGCCAGGGCCAAGCAGTTGCTGCTGACCGGCGATTTGATTTCGGCAGCGGAAGCAGAGCGCTATGGGCTTGTGAACTTTGTGGTTCCCGCCGAAGAACTGGAAGGCCATGTTTTGGCCTTTGCCCAAAAACTTTGCACCGAAAACTCGCGTCAGTCGATGGAGGTCACCAAGGAGATGATTGCCCGCGTGCAGGAAATGAGCCTGGAAGATGGTTTAACCTATGCTTCGGAGATGAATGCCGTAGCCCGCGGCAGCGAAGATTGCCGTCGCGGCATTGCAGCATTTCTGAATAAGGTGCCCCAGGTCTGGTAAATTCTGTTTAATAATCTAAACTTTTTGTTAACCTTGCTGTTTCTTGCATATGCTGATAGGCGTGGGAATTATGTTGTTGGCTTTTGTGGTGATGGAAGGTGTGGCCTGGGCCATGCACAAGTATGTGCTGCATGGGTTTCTGTGGTTTCTGCACAAGTCGCACCATACGCACCACAACCATGTTTTTGAGCTGAATGACCTGTTTTTTGCCTATTATGGCACATTGGCGATGCTCTTCTTTGTTTTTGGCAGCGAGCCGATTGATTACAGGTTCTGGATAGGGGCCGGTATTACGCTTTATGGCGTATTATACTTTCTGATTCATGACGTGTTCATTCACCGCAGAATAAAACTCTTCGGCAAAACGTCTAATGTTTATCTTAAAGCATTAAACATGGGGCACAAGATGCATCACAAAACCCAGGGCAAGTATGGCTCCGAATCGTTTGGGATGTTATGGGTGTCTAAAAAGTATTTTACAGCAGCAAATAATATTGTAAAAAAGCAGCAAAAAGGTGGCGCAATATACCATTAAGGAACTGGAACAATTATCGGGTATCAAGGCACATACCATACGTGTGTGGGAACAGCGCTATAACATTCTTTGCCCGCAACGAACGTGTACCAATATCCGCTATTACAGCGATGAAGACCTCAAAAGCCTGCTCAATATTTCGTTGCTGAATGAGCGCGGCTACAAGATCTCGAAAATTGCCTGCATGGCGCCCGAGCAAATACAGCAGATGGTGCAGCAACTCTGCGAAACTCCCTGTGCCTGTTCCCACCATATCAGTTTGCTGGTGTCGGCTATGGTAGATATGGACGAGGATAAATTCGACAAGGCGCTGTCAACGGCAACCTTGCAGATGGGCTTTGAGGAGATGATGCACGAAGTGATTTATCCCTTTCTGAATAAAATTGGTGTTTTGTGGCAAACCGGAAATATCAGCCCGGCGCACGAACACTTTGTGAGCAACTTAATCCGGCAGAAGATAATTGTAGCCATAGATGGCCAGGTGGTGCGCAAGCAACAGGGAGCTCCCACCTACCTGCTGTACCTGCCTGAAGGCGAACTGCACGAGCTGGCACTGCTGTACATGAATTATGTTATCCGGCTGCACAACCTGCACGTAATATATTTGAGCCAGAACCTGCCCTTTGAGGATTTGGAACTTACGTATGAGCAGTGTAAGCCTGATTATATCTGCACCGTGATGACCTCGGCTCCGGAACGGGATCAGGTGCAGCATTACATCAACAGACTTTCCACCCGATTTGCTGACTGCCGGGTTTATGTTTATGGTTTTCAGGTACAGTATGATTTCCTGGTTTTTCCGGATAATGTGCAGCGCCTGGATTGTATGCGCAACTTTACAGCTATGTTTAAGCAGGGCAGCCATACCCGCAATTGAGTAACTTCCTATATCAGGCAGGCAACCGGGCTGAAGTTTGTTGTTATAGACAGGCTTAAACATACCGTTTACAGAGCAGATTCTGCTGTTTGTCTGTTTTGTTGAATACTTCTGTAAAATTATTCTACAAAATAAGATTTTTTATTTTTTGACTCGTATATTTGTTTATGGTTTTACCTAAAACTATAAACAAAATGACTGCTATAGAATTTACTAATCTTGTACAGGGGGTGTCGCAGTCGCTGCGGCCGGTTGCCATGAAACTGACCCGCGATGCTGATGATGCCAAAGACCTGGTGCAGGAAACGCTTCTGAAGGCATTAAATAATCGTGACAAATTTAAATCGGGCACCAACATCAAGGCCTGGTTATACACGATTATGCGCAACACCTTCATCAACAACTACAACAAAATTACCAAGCGCAGCAGCAACATCGACAGTGCCGAGTACCTGCAGTACCTTAATACCGACGAAAACTACATCACCCAGAACAAAGGCACCGCTACCTTTGTGATGAGCGACATCAACAAAGCTATTGCGCAGCTGAACGAAGAGCACCGCACGCCTTTTATGATGTACTATGTGGGGTATAAGTACCTGGAGATTGCCGATAAACTGCAAATCCCGATTGGCACCGTGAAGAACCGCATTCACATAGCCCGCAAAGAGCTCAAGCAAATGCTGAAAGTATACCAGCAGGAAGCTTAGCTTTTTAGCCTGAAATCACTAACTTCCGCGATGGCGCCAACCAAAGTAATCGTAATCGGCTCAGGTTTTTCCGGCTTGTCGGCAGCAACGTGCCTTGCTGATAAAGGCTATGACGTAACGGTTCTGGAAAAGAACGCCACACCAGGCGGGCGGGCCAGGAGCTTTGCAGAAGCAGGTTTTACGTTCGACATGGGCCCGAGCTGGTACTGGATGCCCGATGTGTTTGAATCATACTTTAACCGTTTCGGCAAATCCACGTCTGATTATTTTCAACTGGAGCGTTTAGACCCCTCTTATACGATTGTATTTGGTGAGGATGACTTGATGCAGGTGCCGGCATCTATGGATGAATTGCGGCAGCTCTTCGAAAGCATGGAACCCGGCAGCGCACAGCAGCTCGATAAGTTTCTGGAGCAGGCCGCTTACAAGTATGAAGTAGGCATAAACAAACTGGTGTACAAGCCGGGCCGCTCGCTTACGGAGTTTATGAGCCCGAAGCTGCTGCTGGATGTGCTGCGCATGGATGTGTTCCAGTCTTTTCACAAACACATCCGCCGCTTTTTTAAGCATGAAAGAATTATCAAGCTGATGGAGTTTCCGATTCTGTTTTTAGGCGCTTTGCCCGAAAATACCCCGGCGCTTTACAGCCTGATGAACTACGCCGACATTAGCTTGGGCACCTGGTACCCCATGGGCGGTATGTATAAGATTGTGGAAGGAATGGTGCAGCTGGCTGAAGAAAAAGGGGTGAAATTTCTGTACAACCAGGAAGTAAAGCAGATAGAGGTGCAGGAAGGTATGGCACGCCATGTGGTGACGGCAAGCGGCTCTTTTGAAGCAGATGTGGTGGTGGGCAGCGCAGATTATCATCATGTGGAAAAAAAGCTGTTAACGGGCGAATACCGGAGTTACTCCGATACTTACTGGGATAAACGGGTGATGGCGCCTTCGTCGCTGATTTTTTACCTGGGCGTGAGCAAGCGCCTGCAAAACCTGCAACATCACAACCTGTTTTTTGATGAACCTTTCGGGCCGCATGCCCGCGAAATTTATGCTGATCCCAAATGGCCTGCCAAGCCGCTGTTTTATGTATGCGCGCCCTCTGTTACAGACCCTGCCGTAGCGCCGGAAGGCAGCGAAAACCTGTTTATACTGATGCCTGTTGCCCCCGGATTAGAAGATACCGAAGAAACTCGCGAACACTACTATAACCTGGTCATGGATCGGTTGGAGCACCTCACGAAACAGGAAATCCGGAACAATGTAATATACAAGCGGACCTACGCCCACCAGGACTTTATAAAAGATTACAACGCGTTTAAAGGCAATGCCTATGGTTTGGCCAATACGCTTCTGCAAACGGCACTGCTGAAACCGAGCTTGAAGAGCAGGAAAGTCAGCAACCTGTTTTATACCGGCCAGCTTACGGTGCCCGGGCCGGGCGTTCCTCCATCGCTTATTTCAGGGCAGGTGGTAGCCAGAGAAATTGAGAAGGAATATGCTGCGCCGGTTGCAGCAAACGTATAAATGTCCAAACCGAATCATGCATGGAATTATTCAGAGAAACGTGTCTTAAATGCAGCAAAGTTATCACACAGGCTTACAGCACCTCCTTTACGCTGGGCATCAAAACGCTGCATCAGAAATTTCATGCGCCCATTTACGCTATCTATGGCTTTGTGCGCTGCGCTGATGAGATTGTAGACACTTTTCACGCTTATGACAAGCGCAAACTGCTGGCCGACTTCAAGCACCAGACCTTTGAAGCAATTGAAAGCGGCATCAGCCTGAATCCTGTTCTGCACGCTTTCCAGTGTGTGGTAAAAGAATACAGCATTGACATTTGCTATATCGAGGCTTTCCTGGAAAGTATGGAGATGGATCTGGATGATCAGGTATACGACTGCTCGCTATACAGCGAATATATTTACGGGTCGGCTGAAGTGGTGGGGCTGATGTGCCTGAAAGTTTTCTGTGAGGGTGATGAAGCGATGTTTGAGCGCCTGAAGAAACCTGCCTGCAGCCTGGGTGCAGCTTTTCAGAAAGTAAACTTCCTGCGCGACATGCGCAGCGACTATGACGAGCGGGGCCGCGTATACTTCCCGCAGGTAGACTACCAGAGTTTTAACAACAACAGCAAGGCCGCAATAGAGGCCGACATTATGAATGATTTTGACGCTGCGTATGTTGGCATAATGGCGTTGCCCCGCACGGCTCGCATGGGTGTATACCTGGCGTATGTGTATTACCTGAAACTGTTCCGGAAAATACAGAGCCTGCCGGCCACCCACATTTTAAAAGAGCGCGTAAGAGTACCTGACAATAAAAAGCTGGCACTCCTGCTCGGCTCTTATCTCAGATACAGGCTTAACGCAATTTAAATGACGAAATTTTTTTTACTGGTTTTGTGCTTCTTTGTAGCAGCAAATACATGGGCCGGCGATACAGCCCGCTATAGTATAAACGAGCTGCGGCTTAAGTATCAGAAAGCAAGCCTGGACGAAGCGACAGCGAAAGAGTTTAACAGGCAGATGAGCGCCTACAACGGAAAAGATCCGCTGGTGAAGGCTTACCAGGCGGCCTCGGAGGCGGTAATGGCCAAGTATGTCTGGAACCCATACAGCAAGTTAAAGCACCTGCAAACCGCTTCGGCTATGTTTCAGGAAGCTGTTAAGTTGGATGCCAGACAGTCGGAAATCAGGTTTTTGCGCTTCACCGTAGAGCATTATGTACCGCGTTACCTTAACCTGAGCGGGCATATAGCGGAAGACAAGAAGCGGATTATTGAGAGCCTGCAGGAATATCCGGAATCGGGCTTGTCGGAGGGGCTGGCACGCACCATGCGCGATTTTATGCTTTCCAAAGACCATTGCACAGCACAGGAGAAAAAGATCCTGCGGGACGTCAAGATTTAGAAGATTGAAGGCAAGGAAATAAGTATGAGGTGAGCCTGTCCGGTTTAACTGTGCTTATTGTCCAGACACTCGCGGGGGGCTGCGCACACCCTGAGGTCTTTTGAGCAGCCTCCAATTTATTACCGGACACACAGCGTGCGCAGCTCCTGTGTGTATCCGGGCGGCTACTGAAACACGAGGTGTGGCAGAAGCAGTTGGGGCAATTTGTCATTATAAATTCTTCGGTTTACTTATCCCGATTTCAAAGTAATGTACATTTACCTATACCTTAATATTTTCACCATCCTGTTTCCGGTGCTGCTCTCCTTCGACCGGAAGGTGGCGTTCTATAAACAGTGGCCGGCGCTCTTCCCGGCCATACTTGCCAACGCGCTCTTCTTTATAGTATGGGATTCCTTCTTCACGGATATGGGCGTGTGGGGCTTTAACAAAGATTACCTGGTTGGTTTATACCTGTTTAACCTCCCGCTGGAAGAGGTTCTTTTCTTTATTACGGTGCCTTATGCCTGTGTTTTTATCTATGAGGTGCTGAATGCTTATGTCTCCAAAGATCTGCTGCAGCCTTACGCCAAGGGTTTCACTTTTTTGCTGATGCTGGTGCTGCCGCTGGTTGCTGTTTTCAATATCGGCCGTCTTTATACCTCTGTTACATTTGTGCTGCTCACCCTCATGCTGCTGGTGCACCTGCGTTATTTCGGCAGCCGTTTGCTGGGCCGGTTTTACCTCGCTTACCTGGTGCATCTGGTGCCTTTCCTGCTGGTAAACGGTGTGCTTACTTACCTGCCTGTGGTCTGGTATAACAACACCTATAACCTGGGATTGCGCATCGGCACCATACCCGCGGAAGATGTTTTTTACTCGATGCTGATGTTGTTGCTAACTATCTCGGTATATGAGCTTTTGCGCAAACGGAAAGCTGTAAAACAATATAAGGCTGTAGTTGTATAAGTTGTATGAAAAGCCTGCGCGTTACCATCGATTCAAACTCCGGCTTCTGCTTTGGCGTGGTATATGCCATCCAGATGGCAGAAGATATACTGGCAGAGCAGGATTATTTGTATTGTCTGGGTGATATTGTACACAACGACGAAGAAGTGGAACGCCTGCAGCAGCGTGGCCTGCGCATCATCAACCACCAGGAGTTTAGCACCCTGCAAAACGAAACCGTGCTGATACGCGCCCACGGCGAACCACCCGATACCTACCAGACAGCCCTGCAAAACAACCTGACCCTGATTGATGCCTCGTGCCCCGTGGTGCTGAAATTACAGAACCGCATCAAGGCTTCCTTCGATAAGAAAGAGCAGATTTTTATCTATGGCAAACACGGCCATGCGGAGGTATTGGGTTTGCTGGGCCAGACTGGTAACCAGGCGGTGGTATTCGAAAGTATGGACGAACTGCTGCAGCACGACCTTCCGGCTAAACTTACACTCTACAGCCAGACTACGAAAAGCACCGACAGCTTTTATCGTATAAAACATGCTCTGGAGGAAAAGGGATACGAGGTAAATCCCAACGATACTATTTGCCGACAGGTATCTAACCGAGATAAGGAGCTCCGCCGGTTTGCCGCTAAATTCGATAAAATTATCTTTGTGTCAGGCACTAAATCCTCCAATGGCAAGGTGTTGTACGAAGTATGCAAAGCCACCAACCCGGCTACCTATTTTATCTCTAAAGTAAGCGAGTTGCAGCCCTCGTGGTTTAAGGACGGAGAAAGCGTAGGTATCTGTGGTGCAACTTCTACACCCATGTGGCTGATGGAAGAAGTGCGTGATGCCCTGCTGAAGTAGGCGTACTAATTGTTAAACTGCCGATTGTTCCTGATCTTTATACTTTCGCGGGAACTGCACGCACCGCAAATGTATAAAGGCCAGGAACAGACGTTTAAGTTCAGGTATAGGATTATCAATAGTTGTAGCCAACAGAGCAGAATTACAAATCTGGTTCAGCAAAGGCTGGATGTATACTTCGTAAAGACCTCGCAGCGTGCGCAGCTCCTGCAAGTGTCTGAAGGTCAAGGACAATCAATAATTAAACAAATGGTTAGCAGGAAAGACAGCAGGGGCATCGTAATGGCGGCAGCAATAGTTGCCTGCTGGCTGGGATTGCTCGTATACCTGCTGTCTGTCTTTGCTGTGGATTTTGCTAACCCGCTTACGTACCTGTTCATCCTGCTACAAACGCACCTCTACACCGGCCTTTTTATTACTGCGCATGATGCCATGCATGGCGTGGCGGCACCTGGCAGGCCCGCACTTAACAAAAGTATAGGAACGGCAACGGCTTTGCTTTTTGCATTTAACTGGTATCCGCGGCTGCTGCCCCGCCACCACCAGCACCACCGCCACGTAGCCACCAACCTGGACCCGGACTATCATGGCGGTTCTTTCGTGGCCTGGTATTTCAGTTTTCTGAAGCAGTATATTACCTGGTGGCAACTGCTGCTGATGGCTGTGAGCTTTAACGTGCTCAGGTTATACTTCCCGTTAGAGAACGTCATCCTGTTCTGGATGCTGCCGGCTATACTGGCTACTTTCCAGCTTTTCTACTTTGGTACTTACCAGCCGCATCATGGCGAACATGCACCCGGCAACAAACACAAATCCACCACACTGGCCACAAACCATTTGTGGGCTTTCCTGAGCTGCTACTTCTTCGGTTATCATTACGAGCATCACGACAAGCCATACCTGCCCTGGTGGCAATTGTATAAAACGAAGTAGGTACTGGTGTTTGCTTTGTGCCACGGGAGGCTCTAAGGAGGGCGGAATGGTTCTGCATTACGTTTTCAGTGCTCCTGAAATCTCTCTTCCCTGGATTTACCTGCTTATAGATATAAGGAACTCTGCTTTTTGAACCGTTTTTGCAGGAAAGTACATAAAAGCTTTTTGTTTTAGCAGGCGGCAGGAATCAATTTAAAGTATAAACGAAATCTGAAGAAGATACAAGCTGTTCAGCGTCAATAATTTGAACCTAGAAGTCTTTTGTCCTGCTACTTAATACAAACTGAAACAAGGTTTTCCAGGGGAGCTTTAAGCTCCCCTTTTTGTTGCCCTGAAGTTTAAGATGCAGAAGGCATTGCAACGGCTATCCGGGGGCAGGTTGCGCCACTTTCGGGCTTATACCTGGATAATTATGCCACTTTGCCCCACTTTTCCCACTTAATGCCACAAACGCGGCAGCTAGCTGCTCGGTATGAAGTAAACTATACCTGGTGAAGGGTAAGGTGCTGGGAGCTAGAGTGTTAATGTTGAAGGGGATCGTATATAAGCAAAGAGTTAATCAGAAGCAAAAAAACTTATACCCAAAAATAAGTGCAGGATGTGTGGATAATGTGGATAAGTGGAGTGGATAACCATAATTTATCCACAAAGTGGTAAAAAGTGGTAGATTGTGGTTGCTGAGTTTTACTGAATCGCTACATTTGTAGACACCGAAATCCATACGGACAAAAGCCCATTAGCATGAATTTCCTCTCAGGCGAATATGAATGCAAGATTGATCCGAAGGGAAGGCTGGTTTTACCTGCAAAGATAAAAACCAACCTGCCGGAGGAATCGGGCAATCATGTGGTGCTGATGCGGGGGTTCGAGCCTTGCCTGGTGTTATATCCGAAAGCTGAGTGGAAGGTGATTTACGACAAAGTGGCCAGTCTGAACGAGTTTAACGAAGAATACCGCCAGTTTCAGCGCAACTTCTTCCGGGGTAATACCGAGATTGAGCTGGACGGAACAGGTCGTTTTATTGTGCCAAGGACAATGGCACGCTTTGCAGAACTGGAGAAAGAGGCTATTGTAGTGGGGCTTGGCAACCGCGTGGAGATATGGAACCCTGATAAGTATGAGGAGTTCCTGATAAAGGATCAGCAGGACTTTTCGCAGCTGGCGCAGAAGTTTTTAGGTGATAAACCGGCCGGAGAGCCACTTATCTAATGGAGTATCATCGCCCCGTATTGCTGCAGGAGTCAGTTGAGGCCATGGCTATTAAGCAGGGTGGCGTGTATGTGGATGTAACGTTTGGCGGCGGCGGCCATTCCGCCTTAATCCTAAGCAGGCTTACAAGCGGTAAGCTGTATGGTTTTGACCAGGATCGGGATGCTGCAGAACAGGCCGCCAGGCTGGCAGGGCCAAATTTTGAGTTTGTACGCGCTAATTTCCGCGATCTTAAAAAGTACCTGCGCCTTTACGGGGTAAAGCAGGTAGATGCCGTGCTGGCAGATCTGGGTGTTTCGTCGCACCAGTTTAATGTGCCCGAACGTGGCTTTTCGACCCGTTTTGATGGCCCGCTGGATATGCGCATGAACCCGGAAGCAGGCATTACGGCAAAAGAAGTGCTGGAAACATACTCCGAGGAGCAGTTGCACCGCATTTTCGGGATGTATGGCGAAGTGAAGAATGCCAAAACGCTGGCCAGAACGATAGTAGAAAAGCGGGCCCGGCAGCCCTTTGCAACTATCAGCGAGTTTAAGCAGGGCATCAGTTCCTGTACGCCGAAAGGCAAAGAAAACAAATACCTGGCCCAGGTGTTTCAGGCGCTCCGCATCGAAGTAAACGACGAGATGAAGGCGCTGGAGGAAATGCTGGAGCAGGCAACAGAAGTGCTGAAGCCCGGGGGCCGGCTGGTGGTAATATCCTACCACTCGCTGGAAGACAGGCTGGTGAAAAATTTTATTGCCAAAGGCAGATTTTTCGGAGAAGTGGAAAAAGACCTGTTTGGTAATGAGCTTAAACCGCTGGAGGCCGTTACGCGCAAACCCATTGTGCCGTCAGAACAGGAACTGCTGGACAACAGCCGCTCCAGAAGTGCTAAACTGAGAGTAGCAGTGAAAAGAGAAAAGAATGATTGATAAATAAACAGCTGATTTATCAGCTAAAAACAAGTATAAGCATGGCTACGAACCTCATGACGAAGAAACCGAGCGCACCCAGGCAGAATGCGGTGCGTGTGAAGCCTGAGGAAAAAGCGCCGCAATTGCCGCAGCCAAAACCAAGGGGCATCAGTTTATTCTCCCTGCTCGATAAGTATGCCAACATTGACTTCCTGTTTGAGCAGGGCGTGCCGCTCAAGTACATGCCGCATGTTCTTTTTCTGACAGGTATTACTCTTTTCTATATCGGCAACACCCATTTCGCCGAAAAGACCATCCGCAAGATTGACAAAGTTAAGGTAGAGACGGAGGATCTGCGCGCAGATTATACTACCCTCAAGTCTGAATACATGGAGGCTAGCAAACAGTCGGAGGTGGCACGCAATGTGGCGCCGCTCGGCTTAATCGAAAGCTCTTCTCCTCCTTACCAGGTAAACGTGCCGGCAGATGAATATTAAAAAATCCATACTGCTGCGGGTGCGGATAGCTTTTCTGGCTATCTGCCTTTTTGCATGCGCCATCGTGTACAAGGTGGTACGCATCCAGTTTATGGATGGCGCCAAATGGAAGAAGATTTCCAAAGAAAGACGCATACATTACCAGCCGGTATTTGCCACGCGCGGCAACATTTATTCAGACAACGAAAGTATACTGGCCACCTCGCTGCCATTTTACCGCGTTGCTTTTGACCCCACGGTAGCCGATGCGGAGGTTTTTAATGCCGGCATCGATTCCTTGTCGCTGCTGCTCTCACGCTACTATAAAGACAGGTCCGAAGATTATTACCGCCGCAAGATCAAGAATGCCCGCCACGCCGGCCGGCGCTACATTCGCCTCAACAGCCACCAGATAGATTACCAGGCGAAGAAAACAATGGCTAAATGGCCTATCTTCAGGGAAGGCAAGAACAGGGGCGGCGTTATTTTCGAGAAAGTAGAGAAACGCTTTAAGCCATTCGGCATACTGGCAGACCGCACCATCGGCTTTATCAATGAAGACAAGAACGGCGCCGGGCTGGAGTATAGTTTCAATAGCGACTTGGCCGGTACAGACGGCGAAGCGCTGTTTGAACGCATGGCCGGCGGCAACAAACCTATCTACGATGGCACTGAAGTGCAGCCGCAGCATGGTTATGACATTACGACTACCATCGACATCAACCTGCAGGATGTGGCCGAAAACGCCCTCTACAAAACGCTGGAGAAGACGGATGCCGATCATGGCTGTGTGATTCTGATGGAAGTAAAAACCGGTGAAATAAAAGCTATCGTGAACCTGGGCAAAACTACCGGCGGCTACATCGAGGATTATAACTATGCCGTGGGCAGCCAGGGCCGCACAGAACCGGGCTCTACGTTTAAGCTGGCTTCTATGATGGCCATGTTTGAGTATACCAACAACAACCTGAAACTGACCGACACCGTGGACACGGGAAATGGCGTTTACCGCATCAAAAACACCACCATGAGCGATTCCAAACATGGCGGCAACGGTAAAATAACAGTGCAGGAGGTTTTTGAAAAATCTTCGAACATCGGTGTGGCCAAACTCATGGAGAAGACCTTTGGCAACAACCCGCAGGCCTATGTGGATTACCTGCATAAGTTTGGGCTGGATAACACGCTGGGGTTCCAGATGGAAGGAGAAGCGCGGCCATTTATAAAAAGTCCCAGCGACAGGACCTGGTATGGCACCACGCTTACTTCCATGGGCATCGGCTATGAGTTGAAAATATCACCCTTGCAGACGCTTGCATTTTATAATGCTGTGGCCAACAACGGGGTAAAGGTGCAACCAATCATCGTGAAGGAAATCAGCAAGGCAGATAATGTAATCCAGGCTTTTCAGACACGCGTGCTGGTAGACAAGATATGCTCTGACGAAACTCTGAAAAAGCTGAAGGCTATGATGGAAGGTGTGGTAGCGCGGGGCACGGCAAGGAATATTCTGGGCACCGACTATAAAGTGGCCGGCAAAACCGGTACTGCCAAAAAGGTGAAGAACGGCCACTATGTACGGGCTTACTCGGCATCCTTTGCAGGCTATTTTCCGGCTGATAACCCCAAGTATAGCTGCATCGTGATTATTGATGATCCGCAGGGGGTGAACGTGTATGGCGGCGATGTGGCGGCTCCTGTGTTCAAGGAGGTGGCAGACAAAGCATACGCGCGCGACTTAGCCATGCACAAACCATTGCAGGAGCGCATGATTCCGAATAAGGAGAGCCTGCCGGATGTGAAAGCCGGAAATTTTGATGACCTGACACTGATATGCAATAAAATTGGCATCAGCAACCATCCGCAAGGAACCGATGAGGAATGGGTGAAGGTAGAAGCAGCGAAAAGATCGCTCAACTTTAAACCAAATCCGGTACTGGGTGGCCAGGTGCCGGACGTAACCGGCCTCACGCTGCGCGATGCTTTGTACATACTGGGTAATCAGCATTTCGAGGTGAACGTGGAAGGTACGGGCAAGCGTGTGAAAAAGCAGTCGCTGGAACCGGGCGCTGCCATCGATAAAGTAAAACAAATAACCATTGTTCTAAGCTAATGCAATCGCTGCAAACCATATTGCAAGAGGTAAAAGTGCTGGATACCAGAGGTACGCTAAACGCCTCAGTGGAGGCAATTACCTTCGATTCGCGCCAGGTACGCGCGGGTGTGGCTTTTGTGGCGGTGCGCGGCGTGCAGACCGATGGACATGATTACATAAGCAAAGCTATAGCGACAGAAGCGGCCGTAATTGTCTGCGAAGCCCTGCCTGCGGAACTGGCGCCGGATGTAACTTACGTGGTGGTGCCCAATTCAGGCGAAGCACTGGGTAAAATGGCCTCTGCCTTTTACAATCATCCATCCCGGAAGCTGCAATTAATCGGCGTAACAGGCACTAACGGCAAAACAACTTCGGTTACGCTGCTGCACAAATTGTTCCGGGAACTGGGCTACCATGCAGGGCTGCTCTCCACGGTGCAAAATCAGATAGACGAGGAGGTGATTCCTGCTACCCACACCACCCCCGACGCTGTAACCCTCAACGCGTTGCTGGCGCAGATGCTGAAAGCCGGCTGCACCTATTGCTTTATGGAGGTGAGTTCGCATGCCATGGTGCAGCAGCGCGTAGCGGGCCTGACTTTTGCCGGTGGTGTATTTACCAACATCACCCACGACCACCTGGATTATCACCAGACCTTTGATGCTTACATCAAAGCCAAAAAATCCTTTTTTGACATGCTGCCGGAAGGCGCTTTTGCGCTTATCAACGCCGATGATAAGCGCGGGCCCGTGATGGTGCAGAACACCAAAGCCAGTGTGCATTACTTTGCCCTGCGCAAAATGGCAGAGTTTAAAGCCCGCATCATCGAGAATACCCTGCAGGGGCTGCACCTGGATGTAAACGGGCACGAGATCTGGTGCAAGCTGATTGGCGCTTTTAATGCTTACAACCTGCTGGGCACCTATGGCGTGGCGGTGTTGCTGGGCGAAGATCCGGCAGAGGCGCTGACAGTGCTCTCCAGCCTTAACTCTGCCGCCGGCCGCTTCGATTACATCGTTTCGGATGCACAACAAATAACAGGTATTGTGGATTATGCCCACACGCCGGATGCCCTGGAGAACGTGCTGCTCACGATAAAGGACATCCGCAACCCGAACCAGAAAGTAATTACGCTGGTGGGCTGCGGGGGCAACCGTGATGCCGCCAAACGCCCGCTGATGGCTGATATCGCCTGCCGTTTCAGCGATAAAGTGATACTTACCTCGGATAATCCGCGCTTTGAGGAGCCGCAGGCCATACTTGCGGATATGCAGAAAGGCGTGAAGCCCCTGGATTACAAGAAAACGCTCTCGGTGCTGGACCGCAAGGAGGCTATTAAGACTGCCTGCATGCTCGCGGGGCCCGATGATATCATACTCGTCGCCGGCAAAGGACACGAAACATACCAGGAGGTAAAAGGCGTGAAGTCTCCGTTTGATGATAAACAGGTGCTGCAGGAGATGTTCACCCAGTTAGGAAAGTAAGCAGAAGACACAAGTATAAACCAGTTATTTGCAGATAAGCACAGGAAACCGATTTTAATAAATGTTATATTTTCTTTTCACATACCTCGACCGCGAATTCGACTTTCTGGGAGCCGGTGTATTTCAATACATCTCTTTCCGGGCAGGTATGGCCACGTTGCTGTCGCTGCTGATTGCCATGATTTTTGGCGGCAGGCTGATAAAGGTGCTGCAGCGCAAGCAGGTAGGCGAGAGCATCCGCGATCTCGGCCTGGAGGGACAGATGGAGAAGAAAGGAACTCCTACGATGGGCGGCCTCATAATTCTGATGGCCATACTGGTGCCGGTGCTGCTTTTTGCCCGCCTCGACAATGTATACATCCAGCTGATGCTCGTGTCTACCGTCTGGCTGGGGATGATCGGCTTCCTGGATGATTACATCAAAGTATTCAGAAAAAATAAAGAGGGTTTGGCCGGCCGTTTCAAGATTTTAGGCCAGATTGGATTGGGGCTGATCGTAGGCCTCACGCTGTATTTCTCTGACGATGTAACCGTGCGCCAGTATATTTTTGCGGATGGCGGCACTTCCTCTGTAAATGCTACCAAGCACTTTGTGGATGTAAAATCGATGATCACGACCATCCCTTTTCGCAAAAACAACGAGCTGGATTACTGCAACCTGTTTGCCTTTGCCGGCCCGCTCTTCCAGGACTGGTCCTGCTATCTCTATATTCCGTTCGTGATTCTGGTGATAACAGCAGTTTCTAACGGAGCCAACATCACCGACGGCATCGATGGCCTTGCAGCAGGCACTTCGGCGATTATTGGCACCACGCTGGCCATCTTTACCTACGTATCCGGTAACACCATTTTTGCAGATTACCTCGATATCATGTTTATCCCTAACTCCGGCGAACTGGCTATTTTCTGTCTGGCTTTTGTGGGAGCATGCGTTGGCTTCCTGTGGTATAACTCGTATCCGGCGCAGGTATTCATGGGCGACACAGGCAGCCTGGCCATTGGCGGCATTATCGCCGTGTTGGCCCTGATTGTAAGAAAAGAATTACTTATACCAATACTATGCGGCATCTTCCTGGTCGAGAACCTGTCGGTGATGCTGCAGGTGAGCTACTTTAAGTATACGCGCAAGAAGTATGGCGAAGGCCGCCGCATCTTTAAAATGTCGCCGCTGCACCATCATTATCAGAAAATGGGCTACCACGAGTCTAAAATAGTAGGCCGCTTCTGGATTGTGGGCATCATGCTGGCCATTTTTACGCTGGTAACGCTGAAGCTGAGGTAAGGTCGTTGTTCGTTGTTCGTCAATCGTTGTTTGGAAATTAAGTATAAAGATGATGGACTACAAGGAACTGGATGTATGGAAGAAGAGCAGAAGTCTCACCAGTAGCATTTATAATCTGTCAAGGACTTTTCCGAAAGATGAAGTCTTCGGCTTGACAAGCCAGATGAGAAGAGCCGCAGTGTCGGTATCATCAAATATAGCAGAAGGTTGTGGCAGGCAGCATGCCAAAGATTCTATACAAATATTTTATATAGCCAGAGGATCTTTATACGAACTGGAAACGCAGCTTTATGTCGCGTCAGACCAAGGTTATGTGAAGCAACCTGTTTTTGACCAGACAATAAATGAGATTACAAATTGCAAGCAGATGCTAAACGGCCTGATCAAATATTTCAAAGGTTTATAACTGAATGCGAACAACGAACAACGACAAACGAACAACTAAACTTGCTGTACTCGGAGCGGGAGAGAGTGGTGTGGGAGCCGCTTTGCTGGCAAAAGCAAAGGGGCTGGAAGTGTTTGTGTCGGATGGCGGGCAGATAAAGGAAGTATATAAAGCAAAACTAGAGGCAGCAGCCATTCCTTTTGAAGAAGGTGGCCATACGTTTGAACGTATTCTGGAGGCGACTCAGATCATCAAAAGCCCGGGTATCCCGGACAAAGTGCCTGTTATACAGGAGGCTGTGAAGCGGGAAATCCCAATTATTTCGGAAATAGAGTTTGCCGGCAGGTATACCGATGCCAGATTCATTTGCATCACCGGTACCAACGGTAAAACCACTACCACGCTGCTGACCTATCACCTGCTGCGCGAGGCAGGTATAAACGTGGCGCTGGCAGGTAATATAGGCGAGAGCCTGGCGGAGAAGGTGATCGAAAACAAGTATGATTATTATGTGGTGGAGCTTAGCAGCTTTCAGCTGGATAACATGTACCAGTTTAAGGCGCATATTGCCGTGCTCACCAACATCACGCCCGACCACCTGGACCGCTACGAGTATAGTATGGACAAGTATGCCGCTTCCAAGCTGCGTGTGGCGCAGAACATGACGGGTACTGATTTCTTTATTTATAATGCGGATGATGAAAATATCAGCAAGGCCTTCCAATCCAATGCTTTCGGCGGAACTGCAGTGCCTTTCTCGCTGCAAGGCGCTGAAAAGGCCAAAATAACGCTGGAGGGGCAACGTGTAAAGGTGAATTTACCCTACTATGAAGGCAACGTCGATATTTCTGAATCGAGCCTGATTGGCAAACATAACCAGTACAACACCATGGCGGCCGTAGCCGTGGCCAAGTTGCTAAGTATAGACGATGCGGCCATTGCTCAGGCATTGGCGACGTTTCAGAATGCAGATCACCGCCTGCAAACCGTGGGAGAGGCCAAAGGGGTTACCTACATCAACGACTCCAAAGCCACCAATGTGGAAGCGGTGTGGTATGCGCTGGAAGGTATAAAACAGCCCATTATCTGGATAGCGGGCGGGGTGGACAAAGGCAACGATTACAGCACCCTGCAGGAACTGGCACGCGAAAAGGTGAAGGTGCTCATCTGCCTGGGCAAAGACAACGAAAAACTGCAGCAGGCCTTCGGGAAAGTGGTGCCCATTATTGCCGAAACTACCTCTATCGGGTATGCCGTGCGCCTGAGCCGCTCGCTGGCAGAGCCTGGAGATGTGGTGCTGTTGTCGCCGGCCTGTGCCAGCTTCGATTTATTTAACAATTACGAACACCGGGGGCAGCAATTCAAAGAAGCTGTAGAAAAGATAGTGCTGAAGAACAACCAGGAATAACAAACCCGTTTTACCGGAGGTGATGATGAAAAAGTGGTTACAGGAAAATTTAAAAGGAGATCCGATGCTGTGGGGTATTGTGATCATCTTCTCGCTTATAAGCGTGGCGGTGGTCTATTCTGCTACAGGCACACTTGCCTACAAAAAAATGGAGGGCAATACAGAATATTTCCTGTTCAAGCATTCATCCCTGATCCTGCTTGGCCTGGGGTGTATGTGGGCCGCCCATAAAATCAATTACCGTTACTATTCTAAGCTGTCGCTGCTGGCACTGCTGGTGTCGGCACCGCTGCTGATCGTTACCTACTTTTACGGTTCTAACATCAACGAAGCCTCGCGCTGGATTACAATTCCGGTTATCAACCAGACATTCCAGCCCTCAGATTTAGCCAAATTGGCCCTGATTTCATACCTGGCCAGCATGTTGTCTAAAAAGCAGCAGATGCTGCATGATATTAAACGCACCCTGATCCCGATTTTCGGCTGGACAGTGGCTATTTGCGCTTTAATTGCGCTGACAAACACCTCTACTGCGGTGCTTCTTTTCATCACGTGCCTGCTGCTGATGTTTATCGGCCGGGTGCCCGTAAAATATTTAGCTGCCGTGGTTGTGGCGGGCGGCATCATTGGCGGTACGGCTTTGACACTGGGCCAGCGCCTGGACACCGCTGTCAGCCGGATGGAAGATTTCATGGATCCAACTAAAACGGCCTTTCAACTGGAGCAGTCCTACATCGCCATCGCCACAGGCGGGGTAGTGGGCAAAGGCCCCGGCAACAGCGATCAGCGCGACATCCTGCCGCACCCTTATTCTGACTTTATCTATGCCATTATTCTGGAGGAGTATGGCTTGATCGGAGGCGTGGTGGTGCTGTTTTTATACCTGGCGCTCCTATACCGGGGCCTGGTTACGGTCAGTAAAAGCAACGGGGCTTTTGGCGGGCTCCTATCCGCCGGGGTAAGCTTTAGCCTTGTGATGCAGGCGTTGATCAATATGGGGGTAGCCGTGGGCCTGGGGCCGATTACGGGTTTGCCGCTGCCGCTTTTAAGTATGGGAGGCACATCGCTTATTTTCACCGGTATTTCGCTCGGGATTATACTTAGCGTGAGCCGTGCTGATACCGAGTTTACACGTGCCGCTACAGAAACTGTACCCAATAAAATACAAGCCAATAAACCTGTAAATGCCTAATCCGCAGAGACCATATCGCGTGATCATCAGCGGGGGCGGCACCGGCGGGCACATATACCCCGCAGTGGCCATTGCCAACCAGCTAAGGGTGGTGGACCCGGCGGCGGAGATCCTGTTTGTGGGTGCACAAGGCCGTATGGAGATGACGCGCGTGCCGGAAGCAGGTTATAAGATTGTGGGCCTGTGGATCAGCGGGCTGCAGCGCCGCCTGACACTGGACAACCTGTCGTTCCCGTTCAAAGTGCTTTCCAGCGTGCGGGCAGCGCACCGGATCATCAAAGAGTTTAAGCCGGATGCTGTGGTAGGTGTGGGCGGCTATGCCAGCGGTCCCTTGCTGTATGCGGCCACTGCCCGTAAAATTCCGGCCCTGATTCAGGAGCAAAATTCGTATGCCGGCATTACCAACAAAATATTGGGCAGGCGTGTGGACAAAATCTGCGTGGCTTACCCCAACATGGAAGCTTTTTTTCCGGCTGAGAAACTGGTGCTGACCGGCAATCCGGTACGCGCCGACATCATGGACAGCCATACCAGAAGGGCAGAGGCGCTGCAGCATTTTAGCCTGAACGGAGATAAAAAAACAATCCTGGTGATAGGCGGAAGCTTGGGTGCCAGAACATTAAACCAAAGTATAGCCGCTGGGCTGGAGCAGCTGGTACAAACTGGTTATAACCTGGTCTGGCAGACGGGCAAGCTGTTTTTGCCGGAAGCGGAAGTATTCGCTGCTAAGTATAAAGCGCACGGAATCCGGGTATCGGACTTTATCAGCCGCATGGATTTGGCCTATGCCATGGCTGATGTGGTTATTTCCAGGGCGGGTGCTTTGTCTATTTCAGAGCTGTGCCTGGCCGGCAAGCCTGCGGTGCTGGTGCCTTCACCGAATGTGGCCGAAGATCATCAGACAAAAAATGCGCTGGCGCTGGTGCAGCAGCAGGCGGCTATACTGGTGCGCGATGCTGAGGCTGCCGAAAAACTGGTGCCCGCTGTGCTGCAACTGGCCGGCAACACGGAGGAACAGCAGCGCCTAAGCCGGAATATTCTGAAAATGGCGCGGCCCAATGCCGCCGCCGATATTGTGAACGAGCTACTAAAGATAATCAGGTGAAACTGGAGGACTATACATATATCTACTTCCTCGGCATCGGCGGCATTGGTATGAGTGCCATTGCCCGCTGGTTCAGGGCGAAAGGTTTTCCGGTATGGGGTTACGACAAGACCCGTACTGCGCTGACCGAAGCACTGGAACAGGAAGGGATTATGGTGCACTATGAAGACAACCTGGCACAACTTCCGGAACAGGTGCTGCAGCATAAAGAGCAGACTTTGGTGGTGCTCACGCCAGCCATCCCAGCCGATCACGAGGAGTGGGCTTACCTGAAAGCACAGGGCTATACGATAAAGAAGCGTTCGGAAGTATTGGGCATTATCACCGCTGCGGCTTATACCGTGGCTGTGGCCGGCACACATGGCAAAACCACAACCTCTTCCATCGTGACGCACCTGCTGCACCAGGCGGGGGTAGATTGTTCTGCTTTTTTAGGAGGTATCGCTGCCAACCTGAATTCCAACCTGCTGATTGGTAAAGGCGAAACCGAACATGAGGTAATTGTAGTGGAAGCGGATGAGTATGACCGCTCTTTCCTGACGCTCTTTCCGGATATTGCCATCGTAACATCCGCAGACCCGGACCATCTGGATATTTATGGCAATCAGGAAGAGATGCTACGCACTTATCAGCAATTTATCAGCCAAATCAAGCCGGGTGGTTACCTGCTGTTGCAGGCAGATACAGATCCACGCCTGGCCGATAAGGTACAGGCAGGAGTATACGTTATCAGGTATGGCCTGCAGCAGGGCCAGGCGCATGTGCAGCAACTGCACATACATGGGCGCTGGTTTGCGTTTGATGCGGTGAGTCCGTTGGGAGACATTACTGGGCTGCGCCTGGGGGTACTTGGTTTCCATAACGTGGAAAATACGCTGGCTGCCATACTTGCCGCGCAGGTGCTAAAGGTGCCGGCAACAAGTATAAGTGCCGGTGTCGCGTCCTTTGCGGGGGTAAAGCGCCGCTTTGAGTTTGTATATGAAGGGAAGGGCAAAGTATACATCGACGACTATGCACATCACCCGAAAGAAATAGATGCTTTTATGACGTCTTTGCGCGCTTTGTATCCGGGCAAGCGGATTAAGGTGCTGTTTCAGCCGCACCTGTTCAGCCGCACCCGCGACTTTGCTGCCGAATTTGCCGAAAGCCTGGACAAGGCCGATGAGGTGGTGCTGCTGGACATTTATCCGGCGCGGGAAAAGCCGCTGCCGGGCGTTACTTCGGCGCTTATCCTGAACCAGGTAAACTGCCCGGTAAAGGAGTTGCTGCCCAAAGAGGAAATCCTTGGGAATTTGTTTAAAAACGGCGATTTTGATGTGCTGGCTACGATTGGCGCCGGCGATATTGATACGCTGGTAAAGCCGATTAGAAATTTTTTAGAAAAATCCTGATATGAGCTTGAACGGTAAAATAAAATCTCTAATTTTTGCAGGTTGCAGCTTGGTTACAATCGGCGCTTTGGCAGGATTTGCTTCTTCCAGGCAGCAGGAAAAGATCTGTGAAAAAGTGACGATAAATATTGATAATGAATACAACAATTACTTTATTGGGGATAAGGAAGTACGGGACCTGCTGACCCGGGAGGGCGACCGGAATTTAGAAGGGCTGCCAAACCAAAATATAGATCTGAAAAACCTTGAAAAACGCCTCGAAGCGCATAAATTTGTAAAGGATGCCGAGGTATACCGGGAGCTTGATGGAAATATCCATGTAAGTGTAAAACAGACAAGGCCTATCGCCAGAATTATACGATCAGATCAGGATGTATACATTGATGCTGCGGGAAATATTCTTCCGCTCTCTGACAGATACACCGCTCGTGTAATCCCGATAACAAAGTCGGCGCTGCTGAAATCTTCTGACAAAGGTTTCTTCCAGGATTCCGTCGGCCAGTCTTATCTTTCTCTGCTGCAGTTCATCGAGAACGATCAGTTTTGGAAAGCACAGTTAGCCCAGATGCATATTGATGCCAAGGGCAAAGTATCCTTTTTGCCTCAGGTGGGGGAGCAGACCATTGAGTTTGGAAAGCCCACCAACATCGAGAAAAAGTTTACCAAGCTAATGATCTTTTATAAAAAAGTGCTGCCTGTTATGGGGTGGGATAAGTATAAAAGAGTAAATTTAGAGTACGAAAACCAGATTATTTGTGAATAACCTAATAAAAATATGCAGAACGACAAAATAGTAGTAGGCTTGGACATCGGGACAACCAAAGTTTGCGCGCTTGTTGGTCGGAAGAATGAATTTGGGAAGCTGGAAATACTGGGCATGGGCAAAGCCATATCCGAAGGTGTGGTGCGGGGCATTGTCAGCAACATCGATAAGACGGTAGAAGCTATTAAAAAAGCCATCCGCCAGGCAGAGGAGCAGTCGGGAATAAATATTGGCGTGGTAAACGTAGGGATTGCAGGGCAGCACATCAAAAGCCTGCAGCATAATGGCAGCATTACGCGACAGGTAACTGACAATGAAATCACTGTAGACGATGTAAACCGCCTTACCAATGATATGTACCGATTGGTGACACCTCCCGGCAGCGAAATTATTCATGTGATGCCGCAGGAGTATAAGGTAGATTATGAGGAAGGTATCGTAGACCCGGTCGGAATGTCGGGGGTGCGACTGGAAGGTAATTTCCACATCATTACAGCACAGTCCAACGCCATCAACAACATCAACAAATGCGTCACCCGTGCCGGGCTGGAAATTGATAACCTGATCCTCGAACCACTGGCTTCCTGCATGTCGGTGCTGAGCGATGAGGAGAAGGAAGCGGGCGTTGCTTTGGTGGATATTGGCGGCGGCACTACCGATCTGGCTATCTTCAAAGACAATATTATCCGCCATACGGCAGTTCTACCTTTTGGGGGCAGTATTATCACCTCCGACATTAAGCAGGGCTGCATGGTGATGCAAAACCAGGCAGAGCAGCTGAAAGTGAAATTTGGCAAAGCCATTGCAGATGAAGCCTCGGAAAACGAGATTGTCTCGATACCCGGTTTGCGTGACCGCACGCCAAAGGAAATATCGCTAAAAAACCTGGCCTTTATTATTGAGGCAAGGATGGAGGAGATTATTGAGCTGGTGTATGCCGAAATTGTGCGTTCGGGTTTTGCCAACACCTTAGCCGCCGGTATCGTGATTACGGGCGGCGGCGCACAGATGCAGAACCTGGTGCAGCTGGTAGAGTACATCACCGGTATGGACACGCGTATTGGTTACCCGAACGAGCACCTGGGCAAATCGAAGGTAGAAGCCGTGAAGAGCCCGATGTATGCAACCAGCGTAGGATTGGTGCTGGCCGGCTACCAGCCGATAGACCAGCGTGTGGAGCATTACGTGGATGTGCCGGCGCAGGATGAATACAATAATAAGCCGATTCAACCGAAAGCCAACCACAGCAGCGGCAACGCTGCCGGTGCTGGCGGCGGTCTGCTACAAAAGCTCAAGGGCTTTTTATCAGACGATATAGACAATAAACAAAGTTATTAACCCATTAAGAGCAGGAGAGATTAGTATGACTTCAATGTACACTTTTGACTTACCATCCAGCAGTAAGTCCATCATTAAGGTGATTGGCGTCGGGGGCGGCGGAAGCAACGCGGTGAATCACATGTATAGCCAAGGCATCAAAGATGTTGAGTTTATCATTTGTAATACTGATGCCCAGGCCCTTAAGAGCAGCAGCGTCCCGACAAAACTAGCTATCGGCCAGAACCTGACAGAAGGTCTGGGGGCGGGTGCCAATCCCGAAAAAGGAAAGCAGGCCGCCCTGGAGAGCAAGGAAGAAATCCGGGAGATGCTGAGTGCCGATACCAAGATGGTATTTATCACAGCAGGTATGGGCGGTGGTACCGGTACGGGGGCAGCCCCCGTTATCGCTAAAGTTGCCAAAGAGCTTGGCATCCTCACAGTGGGTATCGTAACGGCGCCTTTTGCCTTTGAGGGGAAAAAGAAAAAAACTGCTGCCGAAAACGGCGTAAAGGAGCTGAGCGAGAACTGTGATACTATCCTGGTGATCCTCAACGACAAGCTGCGCGAGATGTTCGGTAACCTGACCATCCGCGAGGCTTTTGCCAAGGCGGATAATGTGTTGACCACAGCTGCTAAATCTATTGCAGAGATCATCACGGTTACGGCAGAAGTGAACGTGGACTTTGAAGACGTGAAAACGGTTATGAAAGACTCTGGCGCTGCAGTGATGGGTTCTGCAACGACAGAAGGCGAAGGCCGTGCCCTGCGTGCTGCAGAGGAAGCGCTTTCATCTCCTTTGCTCAACAACACTGATATCCACGGCGCCCAGAAAATCCTGCTTTCTATTATGTCTGGTGAGCAGGCAGAACTGGAAATGGATGAACTGACTGAAATCACTGAGTATATCCAGGACAAAGCCGGGCAGGAAGCAGAAGTTATCTTCGGCCATGGCATAGATTCCTCTTTGGGCCAGAGCATCCGTGTTACTGTTATCGCCACAGGTTTTGCCAGTAGCGCTGAGGACATCATGGAGCCAAAGAAAACGGTGTTTGACCTGGATAGCCAAAAAAAAATTGAGGCAGCTGAGCCGGTAAAACCAGAAGTAGCTGAGCCCGCTGCTTTTGTGGCCCGTCCGGCAGTGGTTCCGATGGCAACACCGCCTGCTGCTACGCCACCACCTTCCGTGCCGGCACACGAGCCTGCCCGCCGCCCGGTAGAGCAGCCGCAACGTGTGGTGTTTGAACTGGATGGCAATGTGCAGCATGATAATTATACTGCCCGCGAGGAAGACAAAGCCGCCCGTGAGGCGACGCGCCTGGCCGAAGAACGCGAGCTGATGCAGCGCCGTGCCGAAGAGCGCCGTGAGCGCCTGCGCATGTTAAGCTCTGAAGTTACATCTGAGGCCCTGAAAGAGAAGCTGGATACGCCTGCTTACCTGCGCCGCAACGTAGCCCTGGACAGGGTAGCACACTCATCAGAGCGCAACATCTCACGCTTTAACCTGAACGATGACAACGAGATTCTGGGCGACAACCGTTTCCTGCACGATAACGTTGACTAAATCATACTTCTAAGCAAAGTATAAAAACGAAGAAGCCTGCTATACTTAGCAGGCTTCTTCGTTTTTATACTTGTAGAGATGCGTTGTCATTAGAAGTGAATCAGCTGTTCTATCTGTTGCTCTATCAGCTCCTGGTAAAGCTGGTTGGTGATTATCTTGCCATCGAAGTTTTTCTTGATATGCGCTAATTTCAGCTTCATCGCCATCACGTGCATGCCCAGGTAATTCAGGATGTCGGTGAGGTGGCTCAGGGCTAAACCGCTGCCCTGCATACCGGATGATAAGCCCACCAACGCCGCTTTCTTGCCTTGAAAACTATACGGATAATCCAGCCCGTCAATAAACGCCTTTAGCACGCCAGGAAAGGAGCTGTTGTACTCGGGCACCACAAACACAAATTTATCTGAGGTTGTGATCATGCCGCTCAGCCTGTTGAATGCTTCATTTTTCCCTGTATTATCGTAGAGCGCGGTTGTCGTGAAATCGGGCGGCAAGTCCGCCAGATCCATGATGCGGTTCTCTATACCTCTGTCGGAAAGCATCCGGGCATACAATTCAGCCACGGCTCTGGACTTGGATGCAGGCCTGTTGGTACCCGCTATAATGGTAATCATACTTTATACTTGTTGGTGGGTTTGATATGTAACCTGATAACAGTAAAGTTGTTTTCTACAGCGTTTACCTGCATATATGCTCCGGCCCACATATTCCGGCCGTGTCCGCCTGACTACGAGGCTCTGTAGGAGCTTTGGGCCTGATAATCTGCTGCGTTCAGCTATGGAGAAGATAAGCACACCCCGGAGTATAGCTGTAAAGTATAAACAAACGGCAATCACATAAAAAAGATAGTTTTGCGCATTTCATAAGTCTGTCATAAAGTTTGGGCTTGCAGAAAGGTGCGGCAGGTATTTATAACTGATAAGTTTTAAGGTGAGTACGGAAGCTAAGTATAAAACAAAAGAGGCGAGCACAGTTATGCCTCGCCTTTTTTGTTTTATACTTACTAATGATTGATAACTACGGCAGGTTTTCGGAGGCTGCTTTGGCTGCAATAAACTCTCTGCGCAGCATGGCAATATTTTCCAGCGAAATACCTACAGGGCACTCAGCGGCGCAGGAGCCAATGTTGGTGCAGGAGCCGAACCCTTCAATATCCATCTGGGCCACCATGTTTTCTACGCGCGTATAGCGCTCCGTCTGGCCTTGTGGCAATAGTGCCAGCTGCGATACTTTGGCCGAAACGAACAATATAGCCGAGCCGTTCTTGCAAGCTGCCACACAGGCACCGCATTGTATACAGGTGGCGGCATCAAATGCTTTATCAGCAACGGACTTAGCAATAGGAATCTCGTTGGCATCGGGCACACCGCCTGTGTTTACGGATATATACCCGCCCGCCTGCTGAATGCGGTCGAAGGCCGAGCGGTCTACTATCAGGTCTTTATGCACCGGGAAAGCCGCAGCACGCCAGGGCTCAATGGTGATGGTATCGCCGTCAGCAAAGTGGCGCATGTGCAGCTGGCAGGTGGTGGTGCCACGCTCCGGGCCATGTGCGCGGCCGTTGATAAACAGGCTGCACATACCGCAGATACCTTCGCGGCAGTCGTGGTCGAAGGCAATTGGTTCCTCGCCTCTCAGTAACAGGTCCTCGTTCAGCACATCCAGCATCTCCAGGAACGACATGTCCGGGGAAATACCTTTTATCGGATAGGTAACCATCTGGCCTGCTGAATTTCTATCTTTTTGGCGCCAAACCTTCAGCGTTAAATCCATCGGTTTAGCATTTGGATTACTTCCAGCCATCTTATTTTTTCAATTAAGAATTACGAATTAAGAGTTACGAATCAAGAACTATAAATTATGAATTAGCAAAATCGGGGAAGTTATACTTGCCGATGAGCTTACTTCTAATTCGTAATTCTTAATTCGTAAATTATTATTTATAACTACGCTGCGTGAGCTTCATGTTTTCGAACTTAAGTTCTTCCTTGTGCAGCACCGGCTCATTATTTACACCCGTAAACTCCCAGGCTGCTACATAAGCAAAATGCTCATCGTCGCGCAGGGCTTCGTTTTCAGGTGTCTGGTGCTCTTCGCGGAAGTGACCGCCGCAGGATTCTTCTCTGTGCAGGGCATCTTCTACCATCAGTTCGCCTAACTCCAGGAAGTCGGCCACGCGGTTTGCTTTTTCAAGGGTCTGGTTCAGCTCTTCGTTTACGCCCGTAACCCTTACGTCGCGCCAGAATTCATCACGCAGCCGGCGTATTTCCTTTCGGGCCAGTGTCAGGCCTTCCGCATTGCGGGCCATGCCGCAGTAGTTCCACATAATGTGGCCCAGCTCCTTATGAAAATCATCTACAGTACGGGTGCCATTGATAGAAAGCAGCTGGCTGTTTTTAGCGGCAACTGCCTGTTCGGCCTCTTTAAAAGCAGGATGATCGGTACTTACTTTCGTCGCAGGCATGCGGGCCAAGTAATCACCAATTGTATAAGGAATTACGAAGTAACCATCTGCCAGACCCTGCATCAGGGCCGAAGCACCCAGGCGGTTGGCACCATGGTCGGAGAAGTTGCACTCGCCGGCGGCATACAGGCCGGGCACGTTGGTCATCAGGTTGTAATCTACCCAGAGGCCGCCCATGGTATAGTGCACGGCCGGATAAATGCGCATCGGTCTTTCGTATGGATTTTCGTCCGTGATCTTCTCATACATCTCAAAGAGGTTGCCATACTTCTGACTGATGGCGTTCAGGCCATCACGCTTGATAGCATCTGCAAAATCCAGGAACACGGCCAGGCCGGTAGCGCCTACGCCGCGGCCCTCGTCGCATACCTGTTTGGCGTTGCGGGAAGCCACATCGCGCGGTACCAAGTTGCCGAAAGCCGGATACTTGCGCTCCAGGTAATAATCGCGGTCAGCCTCGGCAATGTCGCTCACCTTTATCTCTCCCTTACGCAGGCGCTGGGCTGTTTCCACTGTTTTAGGCACCCACACACGGCCATCATTTCGCAGTGATTCCGACATCAGCGTCAGTTTGGACTGGTACTCGCCGGAAACCGGGATGCAGGTCGGGTGAATCTGGGTATAGCAGGGGTTGGCAAAGAAAGCTCCTTTCTTATACGCCCGCCAGGCTGCTGTGGCGTTGGAGCCCATCGCATTGGTCGAGAGAAAGAATACGTTTCCGTATCCGCCGGTAGCCAGAATTACAGCATGTGCGCTGTGCGACTCCACCGCACCCGTAATCAGGTTGCGCACCACAATGCCGCGTGCCTGGCCGTCTACGATAACCAGGTCGAGCATTTCAGTGCGCGGGAACATCTTGATTTTGCCGTAAGCAATCTGGCGGTTGAGGGCCGAGTAAGCACCCAGCAACAACTGCTGGCCGGTCTGGCCGCGGGCATAAAAAGTACGCGATACCTGCGCCCCGCCAAAAGAGCGGTTGGCCAGCAAGCCGCCATACTCACGGGCAAACGGAACTCCTTGTGCCACGCACTGGTCGATGATGTTAACAGATACCTGCGCCAGGCGATACGTGTTGGCCTCGCGGGAGCGGTAGTCGCCGCCTTTGATGGTATCATAAAACAGGCGGTAAACGGAGTCGCCGTCGTTCTGGTAATTTTTGGCTGCATTTATACCGCCCTGTGCCGCAATAGAGTGCGCGCGGCGCGGAGAATCCTGGAAGCAGAAGGACTTTACGTTATAGCCCAGTTCTGCCAGGGTAGCTGCCGCAGAGGCGCCGGCCAGTCCCGTACCTACTACTATAATTTCATACTTACGCTTGTTGGCCGGGTTTACCAGCTTTATATCAAATTTATGCTTATCCCATTTCTCCGCTAAAGGGCCTTCCGGAACTTTTGAATCTAATACCATAGCAACTATTAAAAGTTATTATTTACACAAAAAAGAAGAAATACAGCGGGATGGCTGCAAACGCCAGGCAAACGATAACTGAGAAGGCGTAGCCAAACATCTGGATAAAAGGCGTGTATTTCTTGTGGTTGAGCCCCAGTGTCTGGAAGGCGCTCTGGAAGCCATGTATCAGGTGATAGGCCAGTGCAATCATACCCAGCACGTATATCAGCACGTACCACCATTGCTTAAAGGCATACACCACCTCTGCATACAGGTTTTCATACTCCACATCATCGATGTTCACCGGGTCGAGGCCATCAAAGCGGGCAGGAATCAGGAAGTTGTAGAGGTGAATAATCAGGAATACTAAAATAACCGTGCCCAGCAGGCCCATGTTGCGCGAGGCCCAGGAGCTGTTTTCTTCCGGATGATTGTTCTGGTAAGGAATAGGCCTGGCAGCCTGGTTGCGGCGGGTGAGCACCAGCGCATCGTAGATATGAAAGGCGAAACCGGCCAGCAGCACCCATTCCATGGTGCGGATAAGGCCATTATGCGCCATAAAATCAGAATAGAGGTTGAATGCTTCTCCGCCATCGTTCCTGAAGAGCTGCAGGTTGCCCAGCAGGTGCACAACCAGAAACGAGCACAGAAATAGGCCCGTGACAGACATCACGATCTTTCTGCCTACTGTACTGGAAAACGTCTTAGTAAACCAATTCATCTGTATTTTTTAAAGGTTAAGGAATGATGCTTTTTTAATTCTCAAAGGTACATGCGGCCCTTCTATAAAGCAATTTTGGAATCATATTTTGAATCAATCTAAATTGTATTCCGTACGACAGAAAACCTGTTCATACAACCCGCAATATCTCTGTTTGTTGATACTAAAATCAAAAAAAAACAGTTTACTTTATACTTCCATTTATTCTATTCCTTAAACCTGATTGTATGCCAAACAGTTTACGCATGAGGTATCTGCTGCATGGCAGTTTGTTGTGGGTGTTGATCTTGTTGCTGGGTGGCCTTACAGAAGCACAGGCCACGCACATCAGAGCAGGAGATATTACGGCGCTGCGGGACACGACTCCTAACCCCAACCCGCGCCGTTTCTTCTTCACGATGGTGATTTACATGAACACCGGGGCCAGCGCCGACCACCAGACGGTAGACGTGGCTATGGGGGATGGTACCATTATCAAAGGAATACCACGTACCACGGGCGCTGACGGCATCCCGATAGGCAACCAGACAGATAAAAATATTTACAAATGGGAGTATACGTATGGCGCTGACGGAACCTATACTGTTTCCTGGAACGGCGTGAACCGCAATGGAGATATCCAGAACATCGCCCCGCCTTCTGATCAGGTTTCTTTCCTGATATCCACTACCATCAACATCAACGCCCTGCGCGGATTTAACAGTACGCCGGTGCTGACGGTGGCGCCGATTGATTTAGCTGCGGTGGGACGTGTATTTGTGCACAACCCCGGCGCTTATGACCGGGACGGCGACAGCCTTGCTTTTAAACTGCGTGTGCCGCAGCAAATAGATGCCGCTACAGGCCAGGTAGCGGATGTGCCGGGCTATACCCTGCCCAGCCGTACTTTTAACTGCCAGACAGAGGATGGCAGCGCGGCGGCCTATCTCACGCTTGATATAAACACCGGCCAGCTGGAATGGAATGCGCCGTGCAGGCAGGGAGAGTACAACGTGGCTTTTGTGGTGGAAGAATGGCGTGTATCAGAAAACGGGGCTGTGAAGCTGGGAGAAGTGGTGCGCGACATGCAGATTATTGTAAAGGAAACCGAGAACCACGCGCCGAAGCTTACACCTAAAGATACCTGTATTGTGGCTGGTACCACACTAACGGGCACCGTAGTCGCTACAGATCAGGATGGCGACTTTATAGATTTGACCGTGGCTGGTGGCGGCATTGTACCGCCGGCAACTTTTGATATTACGCGCAGGGTAAAAGGTATAACTACCGGTACGCTGGCCTGGGCTACTTCCTGCGAGGATGTGCGGGAGCGGCCATACCAGGTGGTATTCAGGGCCCAGGATGTCAGGCCACAGACAGAAACACACCTGGCGGATTTGCAGGCATGGAATATAAAAGTAGTGGGGCCGCCACCGCAAAACCTGGCTGCCACCGGCGCCGACCGCAATGTAACGCTGACGTGGGACCCTTATACCTGCCAGAATGCATCGGTAATTCGCATTTACCGCCGCGAAGGACCTTCGGGTTTTGTGCCGGATGTATGCGAAACAGGTGTGCCCGCCAGCACCGGTTACGTGCTGATTGGCGAAGTTACCCCGGACAAAACTACTTTCTTTGATGATAACGATGGTGCCGGCCTGACAGCGGGCGTCGACTACTGCTATATTATTTATGCGGAGTTTCCGTCGCCGGGGCGCGGGGCCAGCCTGGCCTCGAATGAAGCTTGTGTGGAGCTGGATCGCGATATCCCGTACCTGACCAATGTAACCGTTGACAAAACCGATGTAACAGCTGGCCAGATTACGGTGAAATGGACACAGCCCGGCAATGTAGACAAACTGACACCGCCGCTGGAGTACCGCCTGTACCGCAAAGTAGGACAGGAATCCGGTACGGGTTTCCAGCTGGTTGCTACAAGGCGCAACATGGCCGATACGACGTTTGTAGACCGCAACCTGAACACAGCAGAGAATGCTTACCGCTACCGCCTGGAATTTTACCAGGCGCCACGGCCGGGCGCACAGCCCACCTCGCTGCGCGACAGCACCGAGGCCTCCAGCGTACGCCTGAATGTAGCAGCAGCTGCCAATGATGAGATGGCTTTTGTCCTGAACTGGACATACGATGTGCCCTGGAACAACAGTGTGGCCATGCATCGCATCTACCGCCTTATAGATAATAAATACGTGCTGATTGACAGCGTAAGCGCAACGGCCGGCAGCGGCACTTATACTGATCGTGGCACCTTTGGCGGTAACGCATTGGTGCGCGGCGAGAATTATTGCTACTATGTGCAGACAGTGGGCAGTTACGAGATAAGCGGACTGCCGGAGCCGCTGCTAAACAACAGCCAGGAGGCCTGTGTGGCATTGCCAAAAATAGTGTGCGCGCCGGAGCTAAGTATAAACGAACTCGACTGCGAAGCTTTTGCCCGGAACCCTACACAACCACCTTATCAGAATGTACTGACCTGGGTACCGCAAATTACGGGCGAATGTACCGATCAGATAGATTTCTATACCGTATACTTCAAAGGCCCCGGCGATGCGGATTATACCAATATAGGTACCACCAAAGAGACTACCTTCACCCATAGTGGCCTGCAGTCGTTTGCCGGCTGTTATGTGGTAACCGCCACCGATACGGCCGGCCGCGAGAGCCCGCGCAGCAACGAAGTATGCAAAGACAACTGTATCTTCTTTATGCTGCCGAACATCATCACGCCAAATGGTGATGGCCTGAACGACTTATTCCGTCCGGATGAGCGCACCGCTTTTGTAAAGAGCCTGAAGTTTAAGGTGTTTGATCGCTGGGGCGTGCCGGTGTATGAAGGCACTGATCCATACATCAACTGGGCTGGCGTGGATGAGGACGGCGACCAGCTACCTGACGGTACTTATTATTACGAAGCGCAGGTTGAGTTTTATACCATCGATCCGTCCAAAGCACAGGCTAAGTATAAAGGCTGGGTACAGATATTACACTAATGGAAACACATGATATGGAACAGCTGCAGGGCAGGCCCATCGTATTTTACGATGGCACCTGTGGCTTTTGCCAGGCCAGCATCCAGATTATCCTGAAGCATAACAGGCGCCAGGATTTATACTTTGCTGCCCTGCAATCCGGTATGCTGGAAGCCTTGGTGCCGCCTGAGCAACTGCCTGAGCCGGTGCCTGATTCAATGCTTTTCTATGAGCAGGGCAAGCTGTATACAGAGTCAGAGGCTGCGCTGCGCATTGCCCGCCACCTGGATTCTCCGCTGTCCGTGTTTGCGCATTTCCGTTTTATTCCTTTATCTTTCCGCAACCTTGTATACCGCTTCATTGCCCGAAACCGCTATAAAATTGCCGGTCGCATCGAAGAAGCCTGTATGCTGCCGAGCCCTGAAGTAAGGGCCAGGTTTATGGGGTGAACAGGACGCAAGACATCAGACACAAGACACAAGAAGGTAATAAGAAGTATAGTATACTTCTATGGAGTGCGCCAGGATATCTCATCCTCTAAATCAAAGAAAGTCCTGCGTCCTGTGTCTGAAATCCTGTGTCTCAAAAGAAGGATAAACGAACAACGATTTACAAAACGCGAGTAACACATGAAAAAAGCTTACATTTTCCCGGGCCAGGGATCTCAGTTTGTAGGTATGGGCAAGGACCTGTATGAGCAGCACGACGAAGCAAAAAAACTGTTCGATAAAGCAAACGAGATTCTGGGTTTTAACATCACCAACATCATGTTCAGCGGCACCGACGAGGAACTGAAGCAAACCAAAGTAACCCAGCCAGCCATATTCCTGCACTCAGTGGCGCAGGCAGCCGTAGCCAAAGACTTTGCCCCGGACATGGTGGCGGGTCACTCATTGGGAGAGTTTTCGGCGCTGGTCGCCAGCAAGGTATTAAGCTTTGAAGATGGTTTACGGCTGGTATCCAAACGTGCCTTGGCCATGCAAGCGGCCTGCGAAGCAAATCCCTCTACCATGGCAGCCATACTTGGCCTGGATGATGCGAAGGTGGAGGAAGTATGCGCCTCTATAGATGGCGAGGTAGTAGTGCCGGCCAACTACAACTGCCCCGGCCAACTTGTTATTTCAGGCTCCAACAAAGGGATAGAAATTGCCTGCGAGAAGATGAAAGAAGCCGGCGCCAAGCGCGCGCTGCCCTTGCCGGTAGGAGGGGCCTTCCACTCGCCGCTGATGAAGCCTGCCGAAGAAGAACTGGCCAAAGCCATAGAATCGACTACCTTCAGCCAGGGTATCTGCCCCATCTACCAGAATGTAGATGCCAAACCGCACACCGACCCCACAGAGATAAAGCAGAACCTGATAAAGCAATTAACTGCGCCGGTGCGCTGGACACAGTCGGTGCAGCAAATGATTGCCGATGGCGCCACGCAATTTATAGAGTGCGGCCCCGGCAAAGTGCTGCAGGGCTTGGTAAAGAAAATCGACCGCAACGCCGAAGTAAGTTCTGTGGAATAGCTATATTTCCATGCTTCAGGTATAAAGAAGTACAAACAAACCCGGCAGGTTTTAAAAACCTGCCGGGTTTGTTTATCCAGGTTTTGTAGGCTGCTCAATAGCGATTCTCAATTTTTGCTACATTTGCCTGCTTTTTACATGCCCGACTATGAAAAAATTACCTGCCCTTATACTTTGGTTAGGTGGGTTCGTGCTGCTGAACCTCTACGCCAACCTTGTCCCAAAACTGTTTCAACTGGATGTGCTGCCATGGCTGGCATACGCTATCGGCTTTTTCATACTTGCTTTCCTGCTGGGCAGGTTTGTACTTAAGCTGAGAGGGTTGCAATCTTTCGGTATGGGCCTGCAGCGCGGCTGGGTGACCAGCATAGTACTGGGCTTTGTTATTGGTTTCGGCATCTGGGCCCTCAAAAACTTTGTGTTTTATAAAATGGGGAAATTTGAAGTAAGCGGTATGATGGATGCAGCCTACATTTACCCCATGCTGGCGCAGGCATTGCTAGGAATGTTCTTTGCCTCCGCCATCAACGACCTGATGATTCGCGGTTACTGGCTGGCCTTCTGCAAACGGGAACACCAGATGAAATGGTACCTGCTCCTCACCACCCTGCTTTACGCCCTGGACGATTCCTGGAATGAAAGTTTCGGTTTGATGAACCTGCTGTTTTCGGCTGTGCTTGGCATTACGCTGGCTTATACCGTACTAAAAACCGGTTCCATCTGGATGTCGATTGGCATACATTGGGGTGGCAATATGCTGTATAGGATGATGTCCGGTTTCGACGGGCAGGGCATCTGGAAACTGCAAAACGTAACGGAGGGCGTGCAGTATGAATATGTCAGTGTGTTGATTACAGCGCTGATGTTTCCGGTCGTATACCTGCTGCTGCGCGGCAAAAGCAGGGTTGCCCCGAAACAGATGCCGCAGGATGACATTATTCCGCATCACCTGGCCTGAGTAAGGCTTTCTCACCAATTAAAGGTACTGGCTTAACCATTCCTTTGCAGCCTCTTTATCTGCAAAATTTTTCATCGGAATGGGCGGCGTCTTAAACTTGAAAAGAATATTCATTATCAGCTGGGCAAGCCCGGGTTTCGACACCATCGCCATGGCTGTATAAATGTTAGGCAATTGCTCCGTTGAAAATCTGCGTGTCTCCTTATCCGGTATAGGCGAGTTTTTCAGGTATATCAGCAAGGGCACCTTCCTGTTATGGGTGATTTGCCTGACCAAAGCCACGTTGCCGCTAATACTGGCAACCGTTCGTTTCGTACTCTTGGAAAGCGATACCAGGATGCCGTCCTCAAACCAGTAAGTCGCGATTTCCCCTTCAAAAGTTTGCCTGTCTGTTGGTGCTGTCATAGTTGTATCCATTTCTGCTGATGGTGAATTGCGTTTGTAAGTGGCTTGTAGTTAGCGGCTTGGCTAAAAGACGGCAAAGGCCGTCGGCCGAGATGACGTTTAGGTGTTGTTGTGCTACGATTTTCTTCTTTTTAGTAAACAAAAACTTAATACTATTATGTTGAAAAAGGCAATTATCCATGGAAATATAGCCATGTAATCCGTTTGACAAGGTGGGCAGAAAGTGTTTGGCAAACAAGGTTCGCATTGTATGCCAGTTTTATCAATGAAGTATTTCCCCACTAATAATAAGTTTCCAAAAAGCCAAATAATTAGAAACCGAGAAGACTTAAGACTCATTGAAATAGTTTTTGATTAGAAGTTTACTTCTTAGAAATTCTATTGACTACAGAAGCAAGCTTCTCATTCTTCAAGTCGTTAACTATCTCCATAAACTCTGCTCATACTCGCTAGCTGATTTACTTGGGTCGTGTTTCTCAAACATCATCGCTTGATTCATTAAAAGAGTCCTTAGCAAAGCTTGATTTTCTATTTCCGTTTCAAGAGTTGCCGAAAGCATTTCCGATAACTTGAATCGTGTGAGTTTATGTTATTTTCGAAAGCTTCTAAATCCATTTTTTATTTTAATTGTAGCACAACTACCAGCTAACGGGAACTACTCCTACTAGCTGCACTATGGATGATATTGTTTTGATTAAATCCATTATCTTCTTCCACAAGCCAATATAGCGAAAAGAACCTAAAACGCATTACTCCTCAAACACCCGCACCTCCAATACATCCGCACACGCCTCCAGCAATTCCTTTATACTTTTCCCCAACACCGGATGCACCAAATCCGGTGCTATTTCGGCCAGCGGCATCAGGGTAAAGCGGCGGAGGTGCAGTTGTGGATGCGGAATGGTGAGGCGCTGCGTTTGCAGCACGAGGTCGTCGTAAAACATGATGTCGATGTCGATGACGCGGGCGCCCCAGTGCTCCTGCCGCACCCGGCCCAGTTCCTGCTCAATGGCGTTTATACTTTGCAGCACCTGTTCGGGTGTGAGCGCTGTCTGTACTTCCAGTACCTGATTCAGGAAGGCAGGCTGGTCGGTTTTGCCCCAGGCGGCGGTTTCATATAGTTTGGAGCTGCGCGTAATTTGCCCGACCTGCGCGGCTATACTTGCGCGGGCCTGCTGCAGGTATAAAATGCGGTCGCCGAGATTGCCGCCCAGCAGCAGGTATAGCTTAGGCATGTCTCCGGAAGAAATCTATACTCAGATCAGCGGCTAGGCGGGCAGGCTCCGGCAACTCGCTCTCCTCAAACGGGTGTTTACCTCCGAAGGAGTGATTTGCCTGGGGCAGCAGGTGCAGCTCGGCGTCCGGCTTGTGGCGTTTCAGATCGTGGGCTGCCTGCAGGGGCACGGTTTCGTCCTGCTCGCCATGCAATATCAGCAGCGGTTGCTGCATGTTGGTGAGCACCTGCGGTATGCTTAAACGGTTCTTGTTTTGCTCAAAGTTCTCTGCGAGCTGGTAATAGAGCGGCATCTGCTGCCCGGTACGGCTGTTTGCTACCCACTGCACGCCCTCGCGCTGCCACTGCGCCATCACCTCCGGCGCCCAACGCTGATCGTAATCGCTTACACCCGCCCAGGTAGCTACGGCCTTGATGCGCGGGTCTTCGGCAGCTTTCAGAATTACGGCACCGCCACCCCGGCTATGGCCTATCAGGTATAAATTATTCAGGTTGAGTTCTTGCTGTTGCAGCGGCCCCTGCGCATCGTGCAGCAAATCAATCAGGGCTTCCAGGTCGTCGAGTTCCAGGCTGAAGTTATTGTGGCCAAAAGCTTCCAGATCATGAACATCCGAATCATCGGCTACGGTGGTGCCGTTATAAGAAAAGTTGAATTTAACGAATACAAAGCCCTGCTCGGCAAAATAGCGGGCCAGCAAATTAAAATGTCCCCAGTCTTTAAAGCCTTTAAAGCCGTGCGTGAAAATAACAACGGGTTTGGGCTGCCCGTCCTGGGCAAAAGTGGCATCGGCGGTAAATGGCCGGCCATGTGCGGGGTATACTACGAAGTTAACTTTCATTATAGTTTATTGTTAGCAGTTGGGTAACTGATGTTTGCTTAGCCGGGCGCTATGACCGGCTGGTGCTGGTGGGAGCTTGTAGCTCGTACTTTTGCATCTACAGAAAAAGGTACGAGCTGCAAGCTCGCACCAGCGGAGGCACAGCACTCAACTATCGTTTTTCTTTATCAGTCTTGTCACTTTCATGCAATTTAACAAGCAACAACCAGCAACCAACAATTATACTCCGTTTTGGCGGCACACGTTTGGAAACCACTTTTGCAGGCTGTAATATTGTAGACCCAACACATGAGCATCAGCCTAAAGGAAATACAAGCGCCCATCGCGCAGGAGATGGAGCTGTTCGAGAAGAAGTTCAGGACCTCGATGAAGTCGAAGGTGCTGCTGCTGGATCGGATCATGAGCTACATCGTAAAGCGCAAAGGCAAGCAGATGCGGCCCATGTTTGTGTTTTTCATGGCCAAGCTTTTCCGCGGCGATGGTATTGGCGATGCTACTTACCGCGGCGCCGCTCTGATAGAACTGCTGCACACGGCCACGCTGGTGCACGACGATGTGGTGGACGATGCCAACTACCGCCGGGGTTTCTTCTCGGTAAATGCGCTCTGGAAAAACAAGATTGCCGTGCTGGTGGGCGATTATTTATTGTCCAAGGGCCTGCTGCTTTCGCTGCACAACGATGATTTTGAGCTGCTCAAGATTGTATCGAACGCGGTGCGCGAGATGAGCGAAGGGGAGTTGCTGCAAATCGAAAAAGCCCGCCGCCTCGACATCACCGAAGACGTATACTTCGACATCATCCGCCAGAAAACCGCTTCGCTGATTGCTTCCTGCTGCGCCGTGGGCGCTGCTTCGGCGGGCGCCTCGAAAGAGGAAGTGGAAAAAGCCCGTCTGTTTGGCGAGAAAGTGGGCATTGCCTTCCAGATAAAAGATGATCTGTTTGATTACGGCACCGCCGAGATCGGCAAACCGGTCGGCATCGACATCAAAGAAAAAAAGATGACGCTGCCGCTGATACACGCCCTCCAGAATACCGACTGGTTCACCAAACGCCGCGTGATCTATAACGTGAAAAACAACAACGGCGACAGCAAGCGGGTGCAGCAGGTCATTGACTTTGTGAAGCAGTCGGGCGGCATTGCGTATACCATCAAAGCGATGAACCAGTACCATGCCGAGGCGCTGGCCATACTTAACACGTTCCCTGTCTCGCCGTCGCGCACTTCGCTCGAGCAGCTGATTGCCTATACTATCGAGCGGGAGAAGTAGGATTTCGTTTTTCGGAAATAAGCAATCGCGTGGAAGACCTCGCAGCGTGCGCAGCTCCTGCGAGTGTCTGCACCAGTTATGGCGTTATTATCTGTATTAGAATTTCAGGATTAGGTGATTGTAGAATAACTATACTATAGCAAAATCAAATTCGCTATAGTATCTCTTAATTTTATACTTCAATCCTGTAAATCCGGATACAGACACTCTCGGGAACTGCGCGCACCGCGAGGTCTTTGCAAGGTATAAAACTAAAAGCGGCCGCTACTTTAAAGTAGCGGCCGCTTTTAGTTTTAACCGATAAACGAAACACGCGCAACGAAACACGAAACTACGCCTTCTCGGCCAGCAGCTCGTCCATGGTCTTGTTAAATTCAGCTACCCATTCCTCGTAGTATTTGCCGGTGCCGGGACCGGAGAAGCCGGTGTGTATTTTGCGCACTTTGCCATCGCGGCCAATAAAAATAGTAGTCGGGAACGACATGACGTGGTTAAGGGCAGGCAGGGCTTTGGCTGCAGCTTCGTTGTCGGACACGCCGGCTACCAGCAAATCATAATTGATGTCAAAACGGTCTTGCATCTTGCGGATGCGGGCGGCAGCTTTGTCAAACTCCGGACTGCGCTCAAAGCCAAGGCCGATGATCTCGAGGCCGCGATCTTTGTTCTTGTCATAGTATGGCGCCAGGAACCTGGTTTCGTCCATACAGTTAGGGCACCAGGAGCCCATCAGTTGCACCAGTACCACTTTGCCTTTATACTTGGGGTCAGATAAAGATACTTTTTCGCCCTGCAGGTTCGGGAATGTGAACGACAGCGCATCATAGCCGGGCTTCAGGAAGGTGAGCGAATCGGCATCGGCTAATCTGGCGTTGGCGTCGCGCTTGGCCGTCCAGGTTTCATGGCCCGTCATGCCGGAGTAAAACTCGCCTTGCAGGGTGCTGTCGCTGGTAGGCGTGGCCGTAAACAGAAAGGCGTGGTTGCCATCAAAGGCAGAGAGTTTCAGCTTGTCGCCTTCTACCTGGCCGGCCAAGTAGCGGTAATCGCCTGTTTCAGTCAGGAAAGTACCGGTTAGCTCGTTACCGCTTTGTTTGAAAACACCCACGGCATCATAGGTGTCGCCATCGCCTTCATCAAATACTACCTGCCAGCTGCCATCAAAGTTATAAGTAGCTTCAGCCGGATTTTCAGCGAAGCGGTTGGTTTGGCCATGCTCAGCTGTAAACGGAACGGAATAAGGTTTTTTGGCATCATTTTTTACAAAGCGGCCCGCCATCTGGTGGCCGTTCACTTTGGCAATCAGGTCGGCATCAAAAATATGGAGCCCAATTTTCAGCGAGTCGTTTTGCTGCTGAATGCTGTCGAGCAGGATGCGCTCCTCGCCGTTTACCAGGTACAGCACCGTTTTGCCGTCCTTTGTGGCAGCTTCCATCAGGAACGGAATCTCCTGGCTCTGTGTGTGCAGCACTACGCGCCACATGCCGGGCTGTATGGTGTTGTCGTTGGAGGTAGTAGGCGTACAGGATGTTAGCATTTGTGTAAACGTTAGCATTAAAAACAAAATCAGCCGAACAGGTGTATTTAAATTAGACAGTTTCATGTACAAATAATTAGTATAAGTTGATAAGGCAAAATTACAGGATATAGTTCTAAAATCCGCATTATGCCTGTTTTGGCAGGTTATTTAGCTTTTGCAAGTATTCATCAGCGCTAATGTTATGCTTAAAGTATGATATTTCGTACATTTGTAAACTTCACAACAATGCATTTAAAACACTAACAATAGCAAAACTATGGCATTTGATTTAGGAATGATCAAGGCGGTTTATGCCGGCATGGAAGAGCGCATTAACGCTGCCCGAAATAAGGTTGGAAAACCGCTTACCCTGACAGAAAAAATCCTTTATTCGCACCTATATGAAGGTCCGGCTACAGGGGCACATGAGCGCGGCCAGTCTTATGTAGACTTTGCGCCGGACAGGGTGGCCATGCAGGATGCAACGGCACAGATGGCCCTGCTTCAGTTTATGCAGGCAGGCAGGCTTACGGTGGCCGTGCCTTCTACTGTGCATTGCGACCACCTGATTCAGGCCCGTGTAGGCGCTGATTCTGACTTACGCGATGCTTACGACGAGAACAGGGAAGTATATGATTTCCTTGCTTCGGTGTCCAACAAGTATGGCATCGGCTTCTGGAAGCCCGGCGCAGGTATTATTCACCAGGTGGTATTGGAAAACTATGCTTTCCCGGGAGGCATGATGATTGGTACCGACTCGCACACCCCAAATGCCGGCGGCCTGGGTATGATAGCTATTGGCGTGGGCGGCGCTGATGCTGTAGACGTGATGGCGGGTATGCCCTGGGAGCTCAAGTTCCCGAAAGTAATCGGCGTAAAACTGACAGGTAAGCTCAGCGGCTGGACATCAGCAAAAGACGTTATCCTGAAAGTGGCCGGTATCCTGACAGTAAAAGGCGGCACCGGTGCCATTGTAGAGTATTTTGGCGAAGGTGCAGAAAGCCTTTCCTGTACCGGTAAAGGTACTATTTGTAACATGGGTGCCGAAATCGGTGCAACCACTTCTGTATTTGCCTATGATAGCAGTATGCGCGAATACCTTAACGCCACCAACCGCGAAGAAATCGTGCAGCTGGCTGACGAGGTAACCCAGCACCTGCGTGCCGACGACGAAGTATACGCCAACCCGGCTGCTTTCTACGACCAACTCATCGAGATCAACCTGTCGGAGCTGGAACCGCACGTAAACGGCCCGTTCACGCCGGACGCTGCCTGGCCTATTTCACAGTTTGCCGCTGTGGTAAGAGAGCACAACTGGCCGGCCAAACTGGAGGTAGGTCTGATTGGCTCATGCACCAACTCCTCGTATGAAGATATTACCCGTTCCGCTTCTGTGGCTGCACAGGCAGTGGAAAAGAACCTGGAGGCTAAAGCTGAATTTACCATTACGCCGGGTTCTGAGCTGGTGCGCTATACAACCGCCCGCGACGGCCTGCTGGATACGTTTGCAGAGATGGGCGGCGTGGTGCTGGCCAATGCCTGCGGACCATGCATCGGCCAGTGGGCGCGCCACACCGATGATCCGACGCGTAAGAACTCTATCATTACCTCGTTTAACCGTAACTTTGCCAAGCGCAACGACGGCAACCCGAACACGCACGCTTTCGTGGCTTCTCCGGAAATTGTAACGGCCTTTGCCCTTGCCGGTGATCTTACTTTTAACCCATTGACCGATACGCTGACCAACAGAGACGGCCAGCAGGTAAAACTGGATGAGCCGCGCGGTATTGAGCTGCCGGTTAAAGGTTTTGCTGTGGAAGATGCCGGCTATGATGCCCCGGCCGAAGATGGCAGCAGCGTAGAAGTAGTGGTTGATCCGAAGTCGGATCGCCTGCAACTGCTGGAAGGTTTTAAACCCTGGGAAGGCACTGACCTGAAAGGGCTGAAACTGCTCATCAAAGCGCAGGGTAAGTGTACGACTGACCACATCTCGATGGCAGGGCCGTGGCTGAAGTATCGTGGTCACCTCGATAACATCTCCAACAACATGTTGATCGGCGCCATTAACGCGTTTAACGGCGAAGCCAACAAAGTATACAACAGCATGACCCGCGGATATGAAGCCGTTCCGGCCACCGCCCGCACGTTTAAGGCAGCCGGTATTGGCAGTGTAGTGGTAGGCGACGAAAACTATGGCGAGGGATCTTCACGGGAGCATGCGGCCATGGAGCCGCGCCACCTGGGTGTACGCGCTGTTATCGTGAAATCGTTCGCGCGTATCCACGAAACCAACCTGAAGAAGCAGGGAATGCTGGCGCTTACTTTCGCCAACAAATCTGATTACGATTTGATTGAGGAAAATGACACCTTCGATATTATCGGTTTGGAGAACTTCGTGCCCGGACAGCCGCTTAAAGTGGTACTGCACCACAGCGACGGCAGCCAGGACAGCTTCCCTGTAAACCATACGTACAACGAAGGCCAGATCGAGTGGTTTAAAGCGGGCTCTGCCCTCAACCTGATTCGCCTGAAAGAGAAGCAAAGCACAAATGCCTAATTGCTGATATTCAGTTTCTTAAACAGGAAAGCCTCACCAACCGGTGAGGCTTTCCTGTTTACAGGCCATACTTAACCTGTTCTGGCAGCATACGTGTACCTTATTTTTGCACCACCAGGCGCCTGATGAGGCTGGTATTGCTGTAATTGATGTGCACAAAGTATATGCCGGGCGTGATGCCTTTTAAGTTTATACTTGCTGTTGCCTCCGGAAAGCTGTCGAACTGTACCTGCGGATGTATGGCCTTGCCCGTAATGTTGGTCAGCATTATAGAGGGGTGCCTGCCGGCTGCTTTGTCGGGTAGGAGGCGAAGGGTTACAGATTCAGCGGCAGGAACGGGATACATTTTCAAAGTGGCGGCAATGGCTTCGGCAGACGTTTCCTGCACATGTATGACTTTTACAGTGGATGTTTCGGCGCAGCCGAACCTGGCGGAGGCAACCAGTTTCACCTCGTAAGTACCCGGCTCCTGAAAAGTATAAGCTAAATCACGGGCGCTTACCGGTTCCTGATTGTTGATCTGCCAGCGCCAGTCTTTGCTGTTTATACTTTTGTTGCTGAAGTTTACGGTTGTGCCAGGGAAGATTGCTGCCGGGCTAACCTCGAAGGCGGCAACAGGTGCCACGGGCAGCGAAAAGGTACCGGGAACAGCCGCACTCTCGAACACGGAATCGGCGTTGGCGGCATAAATGGTGGTAGCGGCCGTGAGGGCGGGCAATGTATAGTATGTGCCTGTACCTAAAAGCTGCTTTTTCTCCGCATCCGCATAAAAATTAAAGTTGCTGCCATGTTCAGGCGTCCAGGTAGGGGTACTTCCGGCACAGGCTGTATCTGCTAAAGCCAGCGGAACAGGCCCTGTTTTTATGCGGCTATACTTCAGTTGGGCGGCCGTGGCCTGTTGCTGCAATTCTTCCAGGTTGTCGCCGGCCAGCAGAGCGAAGGCGATAACCCTGGTTTCGCCTGGCGCGATGTTGTCGATGGCGCCGCCCACCACCTGCGAAATGTTATTGCCGTGGCCGCCCCCATCTGCCCTGGTTCTGGCCACACCACCCGACAAGGCTGTAAATTTTTCTTCTGACGTAAACCCGTCTTCTATCGCGAGGGTGCCGGCGCCTCCGCCAATATTATCAATGGCGTAATAGGATGGTTCGTTTTTGGTCAGCAGTTTGATACCGGCGTAGGGCATGGCAACCATGGTGTTGTAAGCATAACCTAACTGATTGGTGCTGTCCCAGTCTGCGGCATTAGAAGTATAGGCGCCAATATCCCAGTCTGCGAAAATGCCGGTGTAAAGCTTTTTTATACTTGCGTCCGTCAGGTTTTTGATGTGATATTCCAGTATGACGAAGTTTCTGTCAGGTTCCTCACTCCAGGCATACGCAATGTGCTTTACCTGCACGCCCACGTTCTGGTCAGACGGGTATGCGTCGTGCATTACGGCGCGTGCTTCCTGAGCAGCCAGCGGGGTAGCCTCATGCAGGTGGGCAGCACTGGTTGAAGTAAAATCTCCGTCGCTTACATACTGCTCATCCCGGATGTTATCCGACACATGCATGGTATCGGTAGCAAGCAGCAGCCCGCCCTCAAACAACAGTGAAGCGCCGCCCTTGTACTGAATGCCATCGCCCTGCGCCAGGTTCAGGCCATTGTAGCCCAGGTTGCCCATGCTGTTGATGGTTACTTTCAGGTTGTTAGCATCCAGCGTTACGTAATCCGGGTTGATAGTAATTGTGAAATACTGGTAGTCGGTGTAAGCGCCGTCGGAGAAGCCCAGGCGCAGGGTAACGTCAGCGTTATATGGTGCATCGCCGGCTATTTTGACCTGGAAAGGCTGCCGGCTGTTATCGGCGGAGACCATCGTGCCCAGGCTGCCAAGCTGCAGGTTGCCCTGCGTTACGGTGATGTAAGGAGAGGAGGAGGTAAGCTGTACCTGCAGGTTCTGAACAGGTGCCAGGTAATTCACAAAATCTGCGTCAATGGCAATGGTAGCGCCGGCGTAAGGTATTTGTTTGTCTGCCATGGCAAAGCTGCTGCACCGCACTGCTTTTACACCAGTGGCCTGCAGCGCCTTTTTCATGTTCAGGCGGCCTTTGCCCAGCATTTCCAGGTAGGGCTGGTTGGCCGCCAGCTGGTAAATATCATCGGTCGTCATGCGCAGCCGCTCCATCACCTGCCGGGCGTTCAGCTCCGGGAAATGAGCCCGCACCAGCGCTGCCGCACCCGATACCATCGGAGCCGCAAACGAGGTGCCCTCAGATTCAATTACCAGTCCCGTATCGTTTGTTACTGATAGCGAAAGCACATTAAGCGCTGGAGCCGTTAAATCTATATTGTAACTATAAGTATGGTTTGCGACTTTAATATCTTCGGCCGTAGTGCCGCCTACAGAAAGCACATTGTCGTAAGAGGCTGGGTAAATGTTGAGCGGAGCGCCTTTATCAGTGTTACCGGCTGCGGCAACAATAACCACATCTTTGTTGATAACGGCATAGTTGATGATATCCTGCTCAAACTGCGAATGGCCTTCTCCGCCCCAGGAAAGGTTTATCACTTTGCAGCCCTTGTCTGCCGCGTACACGATGGCTTCGTATCCACCAAAGTTGCTGCCTCTCGAGGAAAACACTTTTAACGGCAGAAACATGGAGTTAAAGCCTGTGCCGGCTATGCCCGATGCATTGTTGGTGGCTGCTGCGGCTATACCTGCTACAGCAGTGCCGTGGCCTTTACTGCTTTTGGGGTCGTCGGAGGGGTTGTTGTCGTTATCGGCAAAGTCCCAGCCCTGATAGTTATCAGTATAGCCGTCGTTGTCGTTGTCTATGCCATCAATGGGGTCGGCGGTATTATGCTTTAGCTTGTCCTTTAGCTCCTGATGTGTAAAGCGGGCACCCGTGTCCAGGATGCCTATCAGCACGTCGCTGCTTCCCTGGCTTACTTCCCAGGCCGGATATGCCTGGATCAGTTTGAGGTAATATTGTGATGCTTTGGTAGAGTCTGCAGCGGGATCGTTTGGCTGTTGCAGCGGCTCGCGCAGGTATACCGGCTCCACGTAAGCCACAGCGCCGGTGCTCATCAATATACGCTGCACCTGCTGCAGGCTTTGTCTGGTGTTATAAGTCAGTTCATAAAGCAGCGACAGGTCTACGGTGCCGGTGGCAACACGCGCATTGGCTGGCGGTGCCACCTTCGGGAATTTCTGCCGGATGCCCTTTGCACCGATTTGGGCGTAAGCAGCCTGCAGTCTGGAAGCCGCCGGACTAGCCAGGCGGGCGTTAGCCGTAGACTTTAGCTTGTACACGACCGTGTAAGGCCTGGTAGGGGAGGCCGTTGTGCCCGCCCGTTGCGCCAACGCCGGCTGTGCTGGCAACAGAAAGAGCAAAGCCTCGAACACCCACCACCTGCGTATGATTAAAGAAGTAAACATTTTATAGAAAGCAGAATACCATCAGCGTAAATTCCGGGAATTTCCGGCAGAAGCAGAAGGCCGCCCAAGGTACTGAAGATACAGGTGTTATTGGGATCCGGCCCTGACCTTTCCCGGATTTTATGTAACTTTCCGAAAGGAAATCAAAATTATTAAAACTATATTATATAGTAATGCTAATATGGAAAATAAACTGAAAGATAAGCACCAGCCTATACTCGATTCTGCAATTAGGGCACTGCACGCGCGCACGTTTTTTACACATTATCCCGAGAATCCCACTCCTGAAATATACGGCGAAAATGCCGATAAGGAGGGCCGCGACAAGTATAAACAGCACCTGAACAGCCAGTTTAAAGAACTGCTGCAGCAAGATTCGGAAGCTTGGGTAGGGCAGGAGGAATCGCCTTATGAGCAGCAGGCCCTTGGCGTAAAGTATCCTTTCTTTTCGCCTGATACGCTGGTTGCCCGTGCCGGAGAAGCATTTCACGAGTGGCGCCGGGTAAAGCCCGCAGACAGGGCGGCCATACTTGCAGAGTCGCTGGAGCGGATAAGAAGCCGCTTCTTTGAAATTGCCTACGCTACCATGCATACCACCGGGCAGGCATACCTGATGTCGTTTCAGGCATCGGGGCCGCATGCCGCCGACCGTGCGCTGGAGGCCATTGCCGCCGGGCTGGAGGAGCAGACGCGTTTTCCGGAGGCCACGCAGTGGGAGAAGCCTATGGGCAAGTATAACCTGAAACTGAACAAGTCGTGGAAAGCGGTGCCCAAAGGCGTGGCGCTTGTTATCGGCTGTGCTACCTTCCCGACCTGGAACACGGTGCCGGGCATGTACGCCAGCCTCGTAACCGGCAACCCGGTCATCATCAAACCCCACCCCAAAGCCGTGCTGCCCATTGCCATTGTAGTGGCGGAAGTGCAGAAAGTGCTGCAGGAGAATGGCCTGAACCCGAACATCTGCCAGCTGGCCGTAGATGCCGACGATCACCTGATAACAAAAGATCTCGCCGAAAATCCGAAGGTCAAACTGATAGACTATACCGGTGGTACCGAGTTTGGAAACTATGTGGAAAGCCTGCCGGGTAAAACCGTTTTCACCGAGAAGACAGGCGTAAATTCTATTATACTTGATTCGGTAGATGACCTGGACAAGGTGGCGCAAAACCTGGCTTTTTCGGTAAGTTTATACTCCGGACAGATGTGCACCGCGCCGCAGAATTTTTTTGTGCCGGAAGGCGGCATTAAGGCTGGCGGTGAAACGGTGCCCTACGAGGAGGTGGTGCAGAAACTTGCCGGCGCTGTTACCGGCCTGGTGAACAATCCCAAGGCGGGGCCGCACATTCTGGGCGCTATCCAGAACCCCGCTACCACTGCACGCGTGAAAGACGCCGCAAGTATAAAAGGGAAAGAACTTCTGGGTGCCAGCGACTTCAGCAACCCCATGTTTGCCAACGCCCGTACCTGCACGCCGGTGATGTACGAAGTGGATGTCAGCGAAACGGAAAACTACAGCCGCGAGCTGTTCGGCCCCATTGCGCTCGTCATCAAAACAAAAGATACTGATCAGTCTATCGAAATCGCCAAAGACATGGCCCTGCGTTACGGCGCCATTTCCTGCGGCGCTTATACGACTGATCCGGAAGTGAAAGAGAAAATTATGGATGAGATGAGCCTGGCAGGCACCCCCGTAAGCTTTAACCTGACGGGCGGCATTTATGTAAACCAGAACGCCGGCTTCTCCGACTTCCACGTAACAGGGGGCAACCCCGCCGGCAATGCCTCCTTTACCAACCCTGAGTTCGTGATAAAGCGCTTTACGTGGGTTGGTTTCCGGGAGCCTGTAGCCGGGTAGCATGTAAGTATAAATTGCTGTAAAAGCAGCATTGGAGGTGGGTGCTGCAGGCAGTATAATACCTTCTAATCAGGCATAGAAAACCCCTGCTGTCATCATTACAGCAGGGGTTTTCTGTATTAGCTGAAAAAATTTTCTATGTCTTTTTTAAGGCCATTGATGCCGTCCTGCAGGTCCTGCCAGGTGGAGTGATTGTCTTTGGCGTTGACCATTTTGCTGGCTATCAGTTCCCGTTTTTTCTCGAGACCAGCAATATGCTCGTGGTATGTATGGTGCGAATCTGCTGCGGTGGCATTGGCGCGTGCTTTCAGGGTTTTAATCTTATTGTCCAGCTCGTCCATGCTTTTTTGTATCTCCTCGCGCGACAGGTTGTTGGGCGCGCGCATGTGTTCGGGTTTTAAAGGGTAATTATCCATAGCTTCCTGTTTTCAGTTACACGTATAGCCGGTACGGCGGCAGTTTATCCTCTAAATACTCCTTTAAACGCTAAAAGGATGTACAGAATGAACGAAGAAAATAATTTTTGTTGAATTATAACAACTGGGTTTTATACTTGCTGCGGCAAAGCTGGAGCCGTAACTTCCGGTGTTCCGGATAGCGAAGCATCTGCTTTATACTTGCGGGCAGTATAAAGGCTGGCGAAATAGATGGAATACTGTATTTGATAAAAGCGGCTCATTTAGTATTTTTGCTTACCTGAAACAGGTATGCCGGTTCTGTTGCTGGGGCATAAGCCTTTCAGGTTCGGCTTCCTCCTACATCTTGATACCTGGATTGCATGAATAAGTCAAATACCCTGCTGGATTTAATACTGTTAGTTGACGACGACGACACAACAAATTACCTGAATGAGCGGCTGCTGAAAGAGATGCAGGTGGCCAGGCAGATTCTGGTGCTAAAGAACGGAAAGGAAGCCATAAACTACCTGAAAAGAGCCAATAGCGCTTTAGAGAAGCATCCCGATTTGATGTTTCTTGATATAAAAATGCCTGTAATGGACGGGTTCTCTTTCCTGGAGGAATATCATAACAGCGGGCTTGATGCTGCCGACCATGTTATCATTATGATGCTGACGTCCTCTGCCAGCTTTTATGATCTGGAGCGGCTTAAAAAGTATAATAAAGTAAAAAAGCACTTCTCCAAGGCGCTTACCAAACACGATGTGCAGGAGATAATGAACGATTACTTCAGGCAAAAAGAAATAAGCAGGTAAAAGCCGGCTGCTTAAAAGCAAACCCTGCGCAATAAAGTATAAGGCACAATTTGCTTTTTAATCCTGATTCTCCGGTACCAGTTCCGCAACTGGCCAGGTGAATACAAACGTACTGCCCCTGCCTGCAGATGTTACCCATACGCGTCCGCCCTTTTCAAGTATGATTTTTTTGACAATAGACAGGCCCAGGCCCGTGCTGTCGGTGCGGCCAAGGCTGGCACCGGTATCATACATGTCAAAAATGTTTTCCTGCACCTCCTGCGGAATGCCGGGGCCATTGTCCTGAATGGTAAACTCAATAAAGTCATCCAGCAGTTTATACTTTATCTCTACCAACCCCTGCTCCGGTGTGTCGTGGTACTTGATGGCGTTGCCGATGATGTTGCTGAAAACCTGGTATAAGTATACTTCCTGGGTATAAAGCACGGGCATGTCCGGGTCCACCTCAATTTTGAAGTTGGCAGGCACGCTTAAAGAGGTAATTACCAGGTGCAGCAGGATGTGGATGTCGATTACTTTTTTAGGAATGCTGCTGTGGCCTGCCAGTGAGTATGCCAGTATACTTGTTATCAGGCGGTCCATTTTGTATGTCTGCTGGCGCAGCATCGGGAACATCTCTTCGGCTTCCCCCAGGTGATTTGCTTTTATGCAGGCTTCCAATGCCAGGGTCAGGCCGTTGATATTCTGGAGCGGGCCCCGCAGGTCGTGCGATACGGTGTGGGCAAAGGAATCCAGCTCTTTGTTGATTTTCTGCAGCAGCAGGTTCTTTTTCTCCCGCTCTTCAAGCAACTGGCTGATTTCCTGGTTGGAGGTGTGCAGCTGCTTGTTCAGCCGTCTGATTTCCTGCAGTTGCTGTTCTGTTTCAAGGTTGCGCAAGCGCAGTTGCTCCAGCAGTTCCAACAATTTAATGTTCTGTTTCTTAATTTCGGCATAAGGCGATACCGAAGTCTCGTATTCAAAATGTTGCAGCCATTTATCAGCAACAGACTTGGTAACTACCGGCGCATTGCGGGGCAAGCGCAGGCGCAGGGTTACGGCCGTGCCTTTTTCAGGACTGCTTTCTATATCAAAAAAGTCAACCAGCTTCCGGGAATTAGCGAGGCCATTCCCTCTGGAATGAAAGCTGCCGGCACCATCCTGTACCAAACATTCTGCATCGGCAATGCCACGGCCGCGATCAGTTACAACCGCCTCAAGATAATGGGTGCCTGCCTCCTCTGTTACATTCAGGGCTATCTGCCCGCAACCGACATGCTCTACCACGTTGCGGCATATTTCGGATACAGCAGTGGCAAATTTTGTCTGCCCCACCATGGCAACGCCCAGGTTTTCGGATAGCTGCATGGCGCGCTTATAAGCCAGCACGGCGTCCAGTTCGTTGTTAATCTCTATTTTGATAATGTTTCTTGGCATGGCTGGTTATGCTTTGCTCCGGACTACAACTACCAAAGCGTCGTCGGTCTGGCGGCTGTGGTCCCTGTATAGTACGGCGGCAATGGTTGTCGGATTGTGGCGGTGCAGGTTGGGATAAATGCTCATGGCCCATCTTGATTTAAGTCCGTCGGAGTGCAGGACAAGCAGCTTGGCATTATTCCATTCGAGGGCTTGCGTATGGAGCCTGGCAGGAATATTATGGCCCAGCGTGCCGTTGTAAGACAATACACTTTTAGACACAGTTATCAGCGGGCCATCGTCTGCGGTAAATACTTTACCTGCTATGTTGCCAATGCCGCAAAGATTTATGTGCTGTTTTGAGGAATCGATGCAGGCTACCAGCCCCACGGCCCCCCTGGTATGGCGTAAGCCTTCGTGTACCTGCCGCAGTATGGCAGCCGGATCGTGCTGCAGGCTGCGGGCAAAAACCTGTACGGCCTGCTGGCTGGCCTCATGGGCTTTAGGTCCGTGGCCGAGCCCGTCCAGCACAATTACATAACAGTTGTGTTTTTCGTCCAGCACTGCCCAGCCATCCCCGCTCAGCTCCTGGTTAGCCATCGGCACTGCTACAGCTCCAACCTCAAAGCAACTTGTGTGGTTAGCATCCGCAGCCTGGCCGCCGTTTTTGTAAACACGCGAAAGAATAACAGTGCCGTTACCCGGCTGTGAATAAAGATCAAACATATCCGACTGCCTTTTGATAGCGCCTAATCCTTCTCCTGCAGTTCCTGCCGTCGAGACACCATCCAGCAGCATCCGCTGCGGGTCGTGCATACCAGGGCCACTATCCAGGCAGATTATTTCCAGTCCGCCGGGCTCCGCTTCCAGGCACCTGGCCAGCAATTCGCCTCCATTTGGCGTATACTTCACCAAATTAGAAACCATCTCCGAAACAATAATATTTACCTTGCCTACCTGGTTTTTTGAAAGGCCACAGTTGATGGCCATGCCTGTTATGTCTCTTTTAAGAATACTGGCGTAGGTTTTATCGGGCAGTATAAAGCGTCTGTGTTGCCTAATGTCCATCTTTCCAGTGGATAAGGGTAACGATGGTTCCTTTGCCCGGGGCACTCTGTATGGCAAACTCGCTTACCAGCCGTTTGGCGCCGGGCAGGCCAAGGCCCATACCACTGCTCGTGGAGTAGCCGTCCTGCATGGCGGCCTGTAAATTCTCTATACCTGGCCCCTCATCCGTAAAAGTTAATTTTATACCTTGTCTGGCGTTTATACTTACAATCTCCATCATGACTTTGCCACTTTTAGCATAGTTAAGTATGTTACGCACCAACTCGCTGGCTGCTGTAATAAGTTTGGTCTGGTTGATGAGGTTCATGCCGGTTTCAGCGCAAAGCTCCTGTATATGGCTACGGATAAGTATAAAATCCTGCTCCCGCACGATAGGTATCGTGTGGTTACTCATCCTGTGAGGATGTATCCTCCTCCTGTCCGCTGGTGCGAAGTGTGAACTGTTGTTGCAGCAGCGCTATACCTTTTTCTATCGTCAGGGCAGTATAAACGCCATGCAGCTTAAGGCCCAACTCCACCAGCGTGATGGCTACCGCCGGCTGCATGCCCACAACCACGGTGCCGGCATCCATCAGGCGCGACATAGAAGCGATGTTGCTCAGGATACGGCCCATAAAAGAATCCACAATATCAAGCGCCGATATATCAATCAGCACGCCTTTGGCCCCTGTTTTACTGATACTGCTGATCAGGTCGTTTTCCAGGTTAAGGGCCAGCTGGTCATAAAGATCCACCTGTATGGTTACAAGCAGAAAGGGGCCCATTCGCAGGATAGGTATTTTTTCCATAGAGGTTATTTCAGGAGAGGGGCTGCCATCCTGTCTATAGATCTCACCTGCAGGTTTAACCTGGCAAAAGCCACCTGCAAGGCGCTTGCCAGAGTAGCTTTGGTAACGATGTTGGACAGGTCGATGCCTAAATGCACAATGGTCTGGGCTATTTCGGGCCGGATGCCGCTGATGATGCACTCGGCACCCATCAGCCGGGTGGCACTCACGGTTTTAATCAGGTGCTGGGCTACCATCGAGTCTACAGTGGGTACGCCCGAAATATCCAGTATGGCAATGCTGCTGCCTGTTTCCACAATCTCCTGCAACAGGTTTTCCATTACAGTCTGGGTACGGGAGCTGTCGAGGGTGCCGATGATGGGTAGCGCCAGAATGCCTTCCCACACGCGTATAACCGGCGTTGAAATCTCGTTTATTTCATCGCTCTGCCGAAGTATAACATCCTCGCGGCCTTTTATGTAAGTTTCAAAAGCTATGATGCTCAGGTTGTCAAGCAGGCTGTTTACCTGCAGTATTTCCTTATAAAGTACTTCGGGTGTGCCGGCGTGCTCTTGTTCCAATACATCGCACAGTGCCTGTTTCAGGCTCAGTACAAAGCGGTTGGTTTCACGCGGTGAAAATCCCTGGCGCGCGCGCATCACGGAGATATCGCTTAAGATATCGTTTACCTGTGCATAATCGTCAGTATAAACGTTATCGAAGTTGCCTTTTTTTATTGCCTGCAGCAGTGCGGTCAGCAGCTCTTCAGATTGCCTTTGTAACTCCTCTCTGGATACTAAATTATTGCGCTGCATGGTGTCATCCACCTGCATTTTCATCCAGTTACCCAGAATTTGCTGTTTGTTTTCCTGTAATACTTGTGCTGTATTGTTCATGTGTGGACGTAGTAGCTTCAGCTGTTAGATATCAGTTTAAATAGATATAGAAACGCAGGTATAAACGAGCAGGTTCGCTTTCCGGGTGCTTAAAGATAGGCAAAAGCCACGGCATAACAGACCAGCTAAACGTAACCAGGCGCTTTTCCTGTGTTATATGTTGTTGATAGCAATTAATGGTTTGCTGGTACGGTATACTTATTGCTGTGATAATATGTTATATATAGCTGTGTTCTGGCTCCTGTAAGGTATAAACCTGTTTTGTAAAGCAGCGGCGCACTTTCCTGATGCACACAGCTGCAAAAGTTTTATGTGTATAACAGTAAGTTTTATCAATCTTAATTCCTGTATCATGAAGATTCATATTTTATCATACTTGTTGCTGTTCTTGTTGGTAGCGGGCTGTTCACCCGAAATAGTTGTTACATCCGAGCCTTCTCCGGATTTTCATTTGTCAGGTTATCAGACGTTTGCCTTTTATGATGTAGAAGCTTCCGGGAGCGGCTTATCAGAAAATTACAAACCTAAAATAGACCTGCTGAAAGAGGAGATTGCCCGGCAACTGCAGGCACGCGGCCTGCGCCAGGTAGCTGAAAACCCTGATCTGCTCGTGAACATTGGTGTGGTAGTGGAAGAAGAAGTGCAGACGCGGCAGACAGATTTCAGAACTGATGCGCCCATTTACATCGGGCAGCGCCATTATACCTGGGAGAGCAAGGAAGTGCCTGTAAGACATTACAAAACCGGCGCTGTATCGGTAGACCTGATAAACAACAGCCGCAACGAACTGGTATGGCAGGGTACCGCCGAAGGAATTTTACCGGACAGCGATAAAAAACTACGCCAGCAGGTACAGCAGGGCATTGAGGAACTGATAAGCCGTGTACCGCAGTAGACGGGAGTGAGATAGATGATTTATACTTCCTTTAATACCTGGGCAGGCGGAAGCCCAAGCCTAAGTAACCGTGTATTGATGATTTGTGCTGAAGGGCAACGCCCAGTACCACCGGCCCCAGCGGTGAGTCATAGCCTGCCATGAGGCCGTAACTTATTCTTAATCCCTGGCCCTGCAACAAACGGTCGCTGTTTAAAAGGCTTACATTAAGTGCCTGTACATTTGGATGAATGTACAGGTTGTTTTTTATCCGCAGCTGCAGGCCTGCATCAAAGTATAAAGCTTTGGTGAGCGCATAAGTATAAGGCTTCATACCCCGGAAATCGAAGGCATCCGGAACAATGGGCCTGAACCCGCCGGCGTATACTTCCTGATCCGGTGGAACATTTTCGGTGTTGTAAAAGATAAGGCCCTGGCGCAGCACCAGGCTGAGGTTTGGCCGGATCGGTATAAATCCTGTACTTTTCACCGTAAGTCTGATATATGGCTGATAGTCGATGCTGCTGATTGAATCCTGGAGGGCCTTGTACTCGGGGAGAAGATTTGCCTGTAGCCTGCCGGGCAGCTTTCCTTCTGCCGTTGCATCCACTTTCCAGCCCTTTGTCGGGAAGATGGCGCTGTTAAGATTGTTGAGCTGGTAAAAAGTGCTGAGGCCCCAGGTGCTGTTTTTTAGTTTCCGGATGATGTTTGCGTTAATCGCGCTGCCGTTAAGTATAAACTGCCCCGCTACTTCCGGCGACAGCCTGAGGTGGTAAAAACTGAGCCGCTGCCCAAAAGTCCAGTTGGTATGGCTGGTAGACTGCCAGCCGGCATAGCCCGCATAGCGGTTTTTATTTAAGACAGCTATCTTGTTGTTGTTCTGGTTGTAAGTCGGGAACTCGTAGCCGTAGTAAGAAGCGCCCAGAACCGCAGCCACATTCTGCAGCCTGCCCAGGTACTTCAGATAATTCAGATCGACGCGCGGCATCTGGGCAACATCCGCTTCGGCTATAAACCGGGAACCGGAGAGGAGCAGGTTGCGCTGTGTCAGGTTTACCGTAACGCCGGCGTGGTTTTCAGAATCGTAGAAAACAGCCGCTTTTACAGACGACGGAGGCGCTTCTTTTACCTGCACCTGCAGGTGATAGCCTTTGGGCCCGGGCTGCAGAGTATAAGATACCTTGTCGAAGTGGCGTGTGCCGTAAAGCTCTTCCACGTTGTCTTCTATCTGCTCCAGCGCCAGCGTGTCTTGCTCCCGGATGTGCAGCTTACCCGTAATAAGTTTTTTGGGTACCCGCCGGGCGCCCGTAATTGTTATACTTTCCACATACACCGAATCGGCCGCAGCAATGTGCTGTACCGGCGGTGGCGGTGGGCCATAGGCATTGAGGCTGTCAGCCAGTGTTTTCAGGGAATCGAGGTAGAGGCGCGATACACTTTCACCCATTTTAATGATTTCGGCTGTTCTGCCAAAACTGCCGGTGCTGAACTGTTGCAAAGAATCCTGCATCTCCACCAGGAAATCAGTTTTCAGCTTTTCTTCATAAGTATTAGCTGAGCTGGTAAAAAAAGCAATCTGCACCAGCACGTTCAGCATTGAGGTCAGGCTTTCCTCCGGCTCCAGTGCGCCGCTCACGTTTACGCCGATAATAATGTCAGCGCCCATGTCCAAGGCTTCCTGCACCGGGAAGTTCTGCACCATGCCGCCATCTACCAGCAGGCGATCTCCTATGCGCACAGGGGTAAAAACAGACGGAATAGCCATACTGGCGCGCATGGCTTCGGGCAACGAACCGCTTTTCAGCACTACCTTTTCACCAGTCAGCAGGTCGGTGGCCACACAGGCAAAAGGAATGGGTAATTTGCTGAAGTCGTTGATGCCGTGTGCGCTGCGGGTGAGGCGCGAGAAGGTTTCGGCCAGCGCCTGCCCTTCAATCATACCGCTCGGGAAGCCCAGCTTATAATGCTCCAGGGGCAGTTCTACGATGTAGCGGCCAAAGTAGTCTTTTTCTTCCATGGCCACCTTGTCCAGCGATATCTCGTTGCTGAGTACCTTGTTCCAGTTAATGTCGAGGGCTATTTTTTCTATTTCGGCGGCAGAGTAGCCCATGGCATACAGCGCGCCCACCAGAGCGCCCATGCTGGTGCCGGTGATGTAATCGGGCCGGATGCCGGCCTCTTCCAGTACTTTCAGAAAACCGATATGGGCCATGCCTTTGGCGCCGCCGCCGCTCAGCACCAGGCCCACCTTGGGGCAGGGCTCGATGCCGGATTGCTGCGCATTTGCCTGAGGCGCTGCAAACAGCAGCCAACAGCAGAGCAGCAACCATACTTGTACAGGCGTAAGGTGCATCAGTTTTGAGCTTATACTTACAACAAAGGGATTCAGGAGGAAGGAAGTTAACAGCGGCTTAAAACAGACATTTCAAGTATACAAGTATAACTATACGGGAAGCAGAATATTGTACAAAGGGAAGAGGTAAGCAGGAAAAGAAAAAGCACCCCGGATTTTATCAAAGAACTTTGGCCTGGATCCGTTGCGGAAGCGTTTTGATTGCCGCGGAACGTAGCCTGCTTGATAAACCGGGGAGCCTTATTTTGATGCCAACTATTCCGTTACAATTCCTTGATTTTTATACTTCTGAAAGAAACTTTGTTGCCATGATCCTGCAGGAGGATGTGGCCTTTTTCAGCTTCTCCAAAGTTTTCCCAGTCTTTATACTTGCTTTGGGCCACCAGGTCGCGGAACTCCTCGGAGCCTCTTTTATATTCCAGCACTTTTATGCCATTGAGCCAATGCTCAACCGTATTGTCGGGCTTTGCTACAATGCGGGCCTGGTTCCATTCCCCAATGGGCTTCAGGAAGCGTTCATTTTTTTCTGAAGTTATCAGGTCGTACAGCGAGGCGAGGGTACGGTTTCCATCTCGGCCCATTTTAGCATCCGGATGCCTTTCATCGTCCAGCAGCTGATATTCCAGGCCGATAGCAGAACCTTTTCCTACCTTTTCTTTTTCTGTAACATAGTATTTAATGCCGCTGTTGGCGCCTTCAGTCAGTTTAAACTGGACTTGCAGGTCAAAAGCATCATACTCCTTTTCCGTTACGATATCGCCGCCGTTCTCCGACTCACCTCCGCCTGATTCCAGCACCTGCAACTCACCATCCTGAATCTTCCAGCCGCCTTCCGGAAACTTGTCTTTGTAAGCGCCTCTCCAGCCATTGGTTGTTTTACCGTCCCAGAGCATTTGCCAGCCCTGCGCTTTTTCCTGCGCTGTCAGGGTGTTTGGCACCAGGTTCACAACAAAGGCGTCGTGCCCTTCGCGAGGAGTAAGGTTATCGGTTTTAATGCGGATATTGCGCCATTTAATTTCTTTGCCGGCATCTTCAGGCTTTTCAACTGCATGCACCTGCAAAGCGATAATTCCCTCGGGCGTCATGTCATCTACAACTGCGGCAACAGGTACTCCGTTTATCCATGTTTTAATCTGGTTGCCAATGGCTTCAATTCTGGCTTTGTTCCATTCTCCTTTTTTAAAAGCCGACTGGGCAGCAGGATTGAGCGTAAGCGGGTACAACCATCCGCGCCTTGCCTCGTCGTATATGCCTGCAGTCCATTTTCTGTCGGATGGATCCAACTCAAACTGGTACCCATGCACGCGGCCATTCATGATGGCAGGATCCGAAATACTGCGAAACTGAACCCCGCTGTTGATATCGTTATCAAGCATTACTTCAAACTCAAGTATAAAATCACCATACGTCTTGTCTGTAGCCAGAAAGCTGTTAGGCGAGTCCGTCACCGTTGTGCCCACAATAGCGCCATCTTCTACCTTATAGCTGGCTTTGCCGTTTACCTGCTCCCAGCCGGTCAGATCCTTGCCGTTGAATAAGGTTGTCCAGCCATCTGCTGTTGCTGCGGAAGTGGTTTCTGCTGTTTCGGTATTCTGGACTGTTTCGGTACTTTTAGGGGTGCATCCGGACTGGATGGCAGCGACAAGGAAAGGCATAAGTAAATAAGATAAAGGACTTTTTTTCATTTTTCTATGGTTAAGTGATTTGTTTTCCGGATTTCAGGAATGCGAAGCAATCTTAATTACAGCAGTAAAACCGACGCGCTCCTACAGCAATATAACTACTTTTGTTATACTTAGGCAAATTATAGCTTCCCTTATAAAGCAAGTACTTCAAAAGATAAGTTTGTTGAGCAGCTTAGGGGACAATTTTATGCCGACCTGCCGTTATTCATCCTTACCCACTCTGCTTGTCTTTATTATCCTGTAGTATATTAAACCTGATTAAATCTGAATAGGAGTAAATTTAATCTGCCTGATGCAGCACTGTCTTACAGCTTCTAACCTGAAGTATGGTATTGAATTTTGCTGACGAAAGCTTTTAAATTTCCGGGCATGCCTCAGGTAATATTTTATTGTTTTTTCTGTTGTTGCCAGATGTTGCCGACAGAATAATTAAAATAAAAATACCTGAATGATTTGGAAGTTTAATCGATTAACTGTATGTTTACTTCTATAGAATCAAAAAAATCATCAGGTTAACTTATTTTATAAGACTATGTTAATGCGATGCCTTACAAATACTTAAGCCGGGCTTTTTTATTTGCTGTTTTGTAAGTGATTAATCACATGTTAACTATTAGCAAGAAACATTTTGAAGCTAATTATGACTGTTTGAGCTATTCATAGTTAATCGATTAACCGAATTGTATTCTGTTTGAAATGTTCCTCAAGCGGATACCTGAAAATGATTTCTTTTCAGCTACTTTTTAGTTTTTTGGTTAATCGATTAACTGAATAATGTTAATAAATCTTTAAGGCTCTCCTGAAGGGGTTTTTATGACTTTATGTATTGATTATAAAGCGCTTAACTGAATAATAATTATCTAAAATAAAATCTTAACTAAAATAAATCTGCAATGAAAAAACGGCTATCTACTCTATCTCTCTTGGTTACGTTTACCCTTTTATACTTCAGTGCGACAGCGCAGAAGGCAGGCAGCTTCAATGGGCTGGAGATGAACCTGGGCAACCT
>NZ_JADQDR010000014.1 GCF_015694705.1 Pontibacter rufus
ATTTATTTTTTCCCTCTCTGCCCGCTATCCCGCTAAACCCCGCCCCTGCTGAACCGGAATGCAAAAGTAACACTTATTTGTCGGAGGGCAAGACAAGAAACCAGAATTAACCCCCGCAACCAGCTAACAACATGAAGCTCAACAGGAAAATATTTATACATCCCCGCACAATCAGACACCAACCTGGCCAAGCCCCCGCATGCTCTTCGAAATAAACTATCCCAAAAGACCTTTCGTTCCTGTTGCTAAACTTCTTTTAGGCATACCCTAAGCTGTCTCACTCTTCTCTTTATTTCTTGCAGCACTATCTGCATACTCCTGCAAGTAACTATAGCGCGGAGTTAAACTGCCGCCCTTCGCAATGGTACCTCTTTCCAGCACGCCCTCTGCATCTCCGTTAAATAGATGCGGTAGCACATTGTCTATCAGGTGGCGGCCAAAGTCGCGGGAGGCATTGCGTGGCAGCTCGCAGGGCAGGTTATCAACTGCCATTACTGTGATGTTGCCCTGGCGGCTGTAGGCTGGCTCTAATTTTCCAGTGTGTGGGTTGTAGTCATAAGCTGGCTCCGTAATAGTAGCGGATCGCTTGGTAACAGGTATGGAACCACAAATATCGCAGGTAATATCGGCAATGGTGTTTATTTTGAAATCCGGCGCCAGGGTTTCCGCTTCGGTAAATAATTGAGGCGCACTTGGGTGCCAGTAGGCACAGGCCAGTAATAGATCTGTCACGCGGGTAAATTTGCGGAAGGTACTCTTATATAAGTGTGGATGGGTGTAAAAATCCGGCGAGTCCCATACTTCTACATCGGGGCGGGTGTTGTAATCGCCGGAGTGCAATTGGGCATACACCGGTTCGGTAAACTGCTTGTAGAGGTAATCGAACACGCTCACTTTCCTGATTCCCATTTTGTCGAGCACCTCCATTGCGCCATTGGCTACACGCCCTCCGCCTGTAACAGCAATTTTAATGGGCGGCAGCTTTACCTTAAAATACTCTTCCTGCATGTCTTCCATCTCGTGGCACAGGTAAGCCGGCTTCAAATCGAACAGGCCATGCTTTTTGCCATAGGTCAGGATACCGTTGTAAGCGCCCACAATGCCGGCATAGCGGCCAAAAGCTACTACCCGCTGGCCCTGTGGCGTAGTCAGGGTTTCATAATCTATCAAAGTGATGCGCTTGTCAAGTATAGCGCGGAGCAGCTTAGCATTATGCGGCTGCTTTTTTATAGTATGAGAAAAGAAGAAATACGTTTTATCCGGGATGAGCTGCTCTACCGGCACCTCCTTCACGCCCATCAATATATCGCAATCGCCAAGGTCTGGCTGCAGCGGAATGTGCAGTTCGGCATACTCGGCATCAGAAAAACAGCGGATATCGCTTGGTTGCACCGCCAGTTCCAGTTCCGGAAAGGCCTGTAGTGCCTCCACGCATTTTTTGGGCGTAAGCGGCACCCGTTTATCCACAGGCGTTTTTCCTTCCTTGATGATTCCGATTTTAAGTTTGTGCATCCGGGCCTTTTCTTGAATTGTTAGACAAACAGATTTGTTACGTATAAATGTCAGATATAAAGGGGGTCCAGCAGCAAAGCGCGCTATTACTATTTATAGTATAAGCTCTCCTGTAAGTATAGGCGGCTAAACCTTAACTATTTAAATCCAAGCCTCAATATAATAAAGATTTACGCTTACTTTTGCAGAATTATGGAGCACGGCAGTATTGCACTGGTTCCAGATGCACATAAACGCTAAAAATTTCCTATCCATACATCGTTGTTATGATTTTTAAAACCAAACCTGCCGACATGTTCAAGGAGCGCCACAATGGCCCCGACAAAGAGCAGATGCAGGATATGCTGAAAACCATCGGGGCAGCCTCGCTGGACCAATTAATTGAAGAAACCGTACCGGCCGCCATCCGGCTAAAAAAACCACTGAACCTGCCCGAGGCTCTTTCCGAAAAAGATTTCCTGAACAAGTTTGGGCAGATAGCCAGGCAGAACAAAGTATACAAATCGTACATTGGGCTTGGCTATAACGACACCATTCTGCCGCCGGTTATACTGCGGAACATTATGGAAAACCCGGGCTGGTATACTGCTTATACTCCTTACCAGGCTGAAATTGCGCAGGGCCGCCTGGAGGCGCTGATCAATTACCAGACCATGGTGATGGATCTGACAGGTATGGAAATAGCCAACGCATCATTGCTGGACGAAGGTACCGCTGCTGCGGAGGCCATGGCTATGTTCTGGAACCAGCGCAAAGGTGCCCGCAAAAATGCAACCCGCTTTTTTGTGTCGGAACAGCTGCTGCCCCAAACCATCGATATCCTGAAAACCCGCGCCACACCCATAGGCATTGAGTTGGTTGTCGGCGATCACCGCGAGGCGAACCTGGAAGACGAAACGCTGTTTGGTGCTATTGTACAGTATCCGGCTGCCGATGGCGCCATTTTCGACTATACCGATTTTATCAGCAAAGCGCATGCTAACGATATGTTTGTGGCTGTGGCTGCTGATATTTTGTCGCTTACTTTGCTAACGCCTCCGGGCGAGATGGGCGCTGATGCCGTGGTAGGCACTACGCAGCGCTTTGGCGTGCCGATGGGCTTTGGTGGCCCGCATGCGGGTTACTTTGCTACAAAAGATGCTTTCAAGCGTGTGATTCCGGGCCGCATCATTGGTATTTCTGTGGATGCTGCAGGAAACCGCGCTTACCGTATGGCCCTGCAAACGCGTGAGCAGCACATCCGCCGCGAAAAAGCTACTTCTAACATTTGTACAGCGCAGGTTTTACTGGCGGTAATGGCAGGTATGTACGCGGTTTACCACGGCCCGCGCCGCCTGAAGTATATCGGCCTGAATACACATGCGCTGGCGCAACAGTTGAACAAGGGCCTGCAGGCGCTTGGCTTTGCGCAGCAGAACGAGCAGTATTTTGATACGCTGAAAGTGGTGGTGGAAAGCACTGACATGCAGCAGGCCATCCGGACAGAGGCAGAAGCTGCCGGCATCAATTTCCGCTATTTTAACGGCACCAGCATTGGCATCTCCCTGAACCAGAATACTGAGCTGCAGGATGTGAAAAATATACTGGCCGTGTTCGCGAAAGTAGCAGGCAAATCAGCCGATGTATTAAGTATAAACGAGCTTCCGGAAGAAACGGAAATAACATGGGCTGACAACCTGATCCGCCAGAGCCTATACTTACAGCACGAGGTGTTTAACCAGCATCACTCCGAACTCGAGATTCTGCGCTACATGAAGCACCTCGAGAACAAGGATATTTCCCTGGTGCACTCTATGATACCGCTTGGCTCCTGCACCATGAAGCTGAACGCCACAGCCGAGATGATTCCGGTAACCTGGCCTGAAATCGGGCAGCTGCATCCTTTTGCTCCTGCGGATCAGACACAAGGCTATCAGCAGATTTTTGCTGACCTGGAAAGCTGGCTGTGCGAGATAACGGGCTTTGATGCCATGTCGCTGCAACCAAATTCCGGTGCGCAGGGCGAGTATGCCGGCCTGATGGTGATCCGTGCTTACCACGAGTCGCGCGGCGAAGGACACCGCAACATTGCCCTGATTCCGTCTTCGGCGCATGGCACCAACCCGGCATCGGCCGTGATGGCAGGTATGAAAGTGGTGATTGTGAAGTGCGATGAAAAAGGAAACATTGATGTAGCCGACCTGCGCGCCAAAGCGGAGCAGTACAAAGATAACCTGTCGTGCCTGATGGTAACTTACCCGTCTACGCACGGCGTATATGAGGAGAGCATCATCGAAATCTGTCAGCTTATACATGAAAACGGCGGCCGCGTATACATGGACGGCGCCAACATGAACGCCCAGGTGGGACTTACTTCTCCGGCCAACATTGGCGCAGACGTTTGCCACCTGAACCTGCATAAAACCTTCTGCATTCCGCATGGCGGCGGCGGTCCCGGCGTGGGCCCTATTGGGGTGGTGAAGGATCTCGCACCCTTCCTGCCTGGCCACGCCGTGGTGAAAACCGGCGGTGACAAAGCCATACATGCTATTTCCGCGGCTCCCTGGGGTTCTGCTTCTATCCTGCCTATTTCGTATGCTTATATTGCGATGATGGGTGGTGAGGGTTTGACGGAAGCGACCAAAGTGGCGATTCTGAACGCCAACTATATTAAATCGCGGCTGGAGCAGCATTACCCGGTATTGTATGTTGGTAAAAACGGCCGTTGTGCCCACGAGATGATCCTGGACTGCCGCGGCTTTAAGAAAGCAGGTATAGAGGTTGAGGACATCGCCAAGCGCCTGATGGACTATGGCTTCCATGCACCAACAGTATCATTCCCGGTGGCAGGCACGCTGATGGTAGAGCCTACAGAATCAGAAGCACAGGAAGAACTGGACAGGTTCTGCGATGTGATGATTTCTATTCGCGAAGAAATACGTGAGGTGGAAGAAGGCAAGGCAGATCAGAAAAACAATGTGCTGAAGAACGCGCCGCATACACAGAAAGCCGTAATAGTGGCAGATTGGAACAGGCCCTACAGCCGTGAAAAAGCCGCGTTCCCGATGAGCTACCTGCGCGACAACAAAGTATGGCCAACCGTGAGTCGCATCGACAGCGCTTACGGCGACCGCAACCTAATTTGCTCCTGCGCGCCTACAGAAGCTTATAATGAGAATGGCAATGAAATGGTAGCGGTAGGATAAACCTTTGATTAATCGTGATTTACATGACTTACAGGATGCCAGAAGTATAAATAAAAAGTATACATTCTGGAAATGCTAAGTAGACAGAATTAAGTATAAGTATAAAAAGGCAAAAGCAAGTATAACTATCTGGTTCATAAGGCATCCCATACTTTAGGTCTTTCGTCCTTTGTCATACTTTCTTTTGTCTTTATACTTAGTATTGTACGGCACCAGCTTAAAAAGCAGCAGTCCGGCACTTGTTGTGTTTCGGTATACCTGATGGATTTTACCTCCTATACTTAACTTGAAAATCGCAATGGGAATAAGAAAGTAACCTGAACTACACGAATATATGTTATAACTAATCTTATTAATCTCGATTAAGCAACAGTTTTTTGGTTTTGGCTTGATAATTGGCTACTTTTAGATAAGTGCGGGTAACCCGACAGGATTTGCTATTCAATCACTTTCAGCAACTTATACTTTCCATGGCTTATGGTACCGGAAAGCGGGCGACCCCATCTTTTAAATTTATCTTTTAACCCAATCCTAAAACCAAACTATGGGACTAATAAAGAAAGGGACTATTGCAGCTGCATTCATTGTGGCATCCATGTCTTATGTACCTGCGGCTTACGCTCAGCAGGCGTCAGCCTCTCCAACAGGAAGCCAGCAGACCTCGAGTAAATTTTCTGACGATGAACTGAAGAAGTTTATTGAGGCAAACACTGAGGTTACTGAAATACAGCAAGCAAACCGGCAGGCTGTGGTAGCCGCCATTGAAGAGCAGAATTTAACGCTGGATAGGTTTAATGAGTTAGTGAAAGCCCACCGGCAGCAAAAGCTGGAAGAAGTAGCCGCTAACCCGGAAGAGATTTCCGCCTTCAGTGAGGCTGCGCAGAGCGTCGCTAAACTGCAACCCGAGACAAAGGAAAAAGTAAAGCAGGCCATAGAAAAAACAGGCCTGACAGCAGACAAGTATAAAAAAATTATGCAGGCCTATGAGAACAATGCTGCTGTTCAGGCTAAGATAGCAAAACTGGTGAACCAGTAACAACAACTCCCTTCATCCAAAAAAGCAAAGGCTCCGGGTAATTTTCCCGGAGCCTTTGCTTTTAAATCCGCCCTATTCTAGCTATTATTCTGCTGCCGCTCCTTAACCTTACAGTGCGCACCCAGAACAAGAACCCTTTTATACTTATACCCCTGGCCGGTTGTTGTGCCGTATACGTAGCTAAACGATTTAACACAACAAAAGCCACATGCCGCTATCCCGCTATACTTTACCAACCCTGCTACTATTAAGCCTGCTGCTCTTTGGCGGTTGCGCCCGCATCATTGATGTGCAGAGCGCTTACGATCCCGACATACAATTTAAACATTACCAGACTTTTGCCTGGTACCAGGCCGAAGTGCCCCGGCAACCCGTAGGCGTCGGTCCCAACTTCAACCCCTTGCTGGATATGCGCATCAAAGAAGCCATCGCCAGCGAGTTGGTAAAAGAAGGTATTACGCCTGCTATCAGCAACCCCGGTTTGCTGGTTGCCTATGATATTGCCGTTGATCCGAAACTGGCACCTGCTGCGATAGGCGACGATGTGGGTCCTGGCTTTGCGTATGGCTACAGCTATTGGTACGGCTATCGTTACCGCTACGACTTCTCGGATATTCCGGACTATAAATCCATAGACAAGTATAGCCCCGGCACCCTTGTAATTGATTTGATAGATGCCAGCACCAACGAACTGGTATGGCGTAGCGCAGCGACAGCAAACTTAAACCCTACCCAAATCGAGGAGACACGCATAAACGTAATTGTGGCCAATATCATGTCGCAATACCCGCCTGTACCAGATTCGGTTTACTAAATTATAGCTTATACTTCAGAGAAAGACCGCCGTAGTAGTTGCGGTTGGGGGCGGGCTGGTAGTAACGGCCGCCAAAGGCATTCAGGTCATTGCCCAGGCTATACTTCTCATCCGTCAGATTATCCACACCGCCAAATATTTCCAGCACCAGTTGCTTTGGCAGTTGTTTCCGCCAGCCGGCGCGGACTCCCATTACCAGGTAGCTGTCAGCAAAAACGGTGTTCTCGTCCGTCAGCGGAATCTCATCTGCATAACTGGCGGTCAGGTTTAAGTATAACCCAGGCTTGGTTGCAGCATCCAATGCAAGCGTAGCAGTGTTTGGCGCTACACCGGTCAGTTTATTTCCTGATAAATCGGTATCGTCTTTCTGATAATCTTTAAAACGGAAGTGGCTGTAAGTATAACTGCCCCATACTTTCAGCAGGTTTATTGGCAGTGCCGGATCATTTATAAAGGTATAGCCGAGGCTGGTTTCGAGGCCTGCCTGGCTGGTAGCGCCCACATTCCGGAACACGGCCACGCCCGATACATCCTGGCGGCTCACAATCGTTTCCTTCAGCCGGAAATAAAATCCTACCACATCAAAGCTAAGTTTGCCATGCCCGGCAAAACCACGGATGCCGGCTTCATAATTAGTACCTTTCTCGGCCTCCAATGCGGTGTTCAGGCTACCATCAGAAGGCAGAATTTCTTCCTCGGTAGGTGGCGAAAAACCGGAACTTACGCTGGCATGTACTGAAATCTGGCGGGTAATGCGCTTAAGCAGCGCGAGGCGGGGCGAGAGCACCGTTTTAAAATCACGGGTGTATTCATACTGTCCGCCGCTGGCAGCCTGCCGCAGCCGCGTAATTTTATACTGTGCATCGTTCAAGCTAAGCGCGGCTGTGGCGATAATGCCAGCGGGAAGTTCTACCTCTGCCTGTGCAAACACAAAGCCCGCTTTCGAAATCACCTCATCGTCGGTGCGGAGGCTGTCGGGCGTGCCGCCCTTGTTATCATAGGTGCGCGCTGTCTGGAAACCCCGCTGAAACTCTCCGCCGAAAGTATAGGTAGCGGCCATACTTCCGATATGGCTGTTATACACCAAGCTGCTGCGCCCGCCCAGTTCCTGATTAGTGTTCCGCTCGTAATCAGTGTTAAAAGGATTGTCTTTGAAGCGGTGCAAACCATACAGCGATGTTGTATTTTGCCAGCTATTGTTAAACCTGTATTCCTGCTTCAGGCCGATGTTAATGCCATCCTGCCGGATAGAGGCATGCTGCGCAACGCTGCCAAACAAACCGCCCCTTGCCTGCCGCGGGTTCTGCACGTATTGCTCCTGCGTGAGGCCGCCCGGCAACTCATAGTATAAATCGGAGTAGATGAAGTTGGCGGCAATTGTTCTTTTCTCCGAAGTATAAAACTCAGAAGACAGCAGCAGCACCTGCCGGTCCACCGCCGACTGCTCCCGGTAGCCATCGTACTGCTGCCGCGTGTACTGCACCAGCAGGTTCGCTTTGTCGGAGCCGGAGCTATAGGAAGCCACATAGTGCCGGAATCCGTAAGAGCCGGTAGTTGCATTTACCTGTAGCTCTTGCCCGTCCGTCGCACGCTTTGGTTCCAGCAGAATCGTTCCGCCCGTGCCTGCGCCATACACGCTGGCCGTGGGACCTTTCAGGATTTCGATATTGCCGATGTTGGCGGCATCCAGCAGGTTGAGCGCCGTAGTGCCGTTGGCTTCTGTGAGCGGAATGCCGTTGAAGTATAGCTTGATGTTGCGGATGCCGTAGGGCGATCGGAGCGTGCTGCCGCGGATAGAAAGGCGATAGCTGGCGGGGGCTCGTTCGTCCATGCGCACACCCGGTACCGTGTTGACGGCCCGCACGATAGAGCTTTCGTTAAACCTGTTCAGCACTTCGCTGCCGATTACGCTGATAGCGCCGGCTGTTTGCAGCAGTGGCCGGTTGGTTTCGTAGCCCTGTACTTTTACCTCCTGCAAGGTTGCCGCCTGTGGCCGGAGCAAAGTTTGCTGCAGCCCCTGTTGCCTGAGGTCGGTAATCGTATCTGGCGCAAACCCCAGGTATGATATCAGCAGAAAAGCAGTGTTTTCCGGCACTGTGATAGTATAACCACCATCTGGGGCTGTGAGCACCTGTGCGCCGGTGTTTGCCGTTACCGAAGCGCCTTCCAGCGGCTGCTGGTTACGGGCATTTAGCACCTCACCTTTTACGGTAATTTGTGCCAATAGCAGTTGCGGCATCCCCAGCAGTAACAGTATAAGCAGGAAGATATAGAAGGGTGTTGTTTTCATAAGTAGCGGGCGACGCTTTCTGAACGCAACACCTGCGGCCAGGGTTGGCCATACTTCCCAACCTGGGCAGCTAAATTGCCTGATGTTCCTGGCGTCCGCATCGAAAGCATTAACATCCAGCTTCTTTGTTAGCTCCGACCTCCCAGCGTGCACAGCTCTGCGAAGCCGGAGCTATACTTATACTATGTCCGCTTGCTCTTCGTATTGCTTGCCAAAGCGGTCAGTAGCTATCACTTTCAGCTTCTTTACCTCCGGGCCAAAGTGAGCGACAAAGAGGTGGTCTGTTTTATTAGGCTCTGCAAAGGCCCGTTGCCTGGGTAGTTTGTCTCCTTTGTATAAAGCGACAGCCACTGGGTCAAAACCCTTTGTATTCTGCAGATTGCCCATGTATTTTTCATCTGCCCACCATTCTACCTTCCATTCCGGGCCCCAGTTCCATACATTAGCCACCATACGGTTCTGATTCGTTAATTGCTCCACATGGATGCTCACCTGATAGTTTTTATCCAGGCCTGTGGGTTTGTAATACCATTTTAAGTCAGTGCCGTCTACTTCGTAAACGCCATAGCCTCTGGGCGTACCGTCACCGCAGATAGGGCCTGTCCACCAGGCGCCGCAAACGGCGCCGTGGTTATGCTCATAAATGCCGTCTTTAATTACATTCCGGTTGTAGTGCGTGTGCCCGGACATAATATGTGCTTTATATCCCTCTAACAAGGCATATAACGCTGCATTGTTTTTTACGCCGTTATGCACAGGAATATGCAGGCACACAATAACTAAATTATTTTTGGGAACATACGCGAGGTCCTGCTTTAGCCAGTCTAATTGCTGCTGTGCAATATACCCGTCATACTTCCTGTCTTCGCCGAGGTAACGCACGTCATCCAAAACCACGTAATGCACTTTGCCGCGGTTAAATGAATAATGAGTAGGGCCATACAAGCTTTCAAAGGTATCATCCGAAACCTCATCCCCACCTTTGTTGTAATCCATGTCGTGGTTGCCCAGCGCCTGAAAGAAAGGGATGTTCATTTCTGCTACTGCTTGGTTGTAGCGGTCGAAAAGGGAATGATTGTCCCACACAATATCACCCACCGTAACACCATGAATCAGGGCTCCTGCGCCAAAGGATCGGACAAGCTGCTGTACATCCGGTACGGACTGCGTAAGCATCTGCTCGACATCATTTTCATTCTTTACCTGCGGATCGGCCCAGATAATAAAGTTGTGCTTTGTGTCATCTGTCTGTAAGGCCGTCAGTTCAAAATTATACTGCTGCCTGCCGGTTTTGGTTATAGGATGATAATGCCTGGCTATTCCTTTTTCGTCAGGGAAAGCATACCCCGATGGCGTAGACAGGAAAACAAACTTCGCCTGCTTGTTGAGAGGAAGTTTATACTTTCCTCTCGCATTCGTCTGTACCACGCTGTACCCGTCTGATACGGTTACATTGGCAAGTGCTTTGCCCTGGGCAGTTACGCGTCCTTTAAGCTTTGTTGTAGCTACATTTGCCTGAGCAGTAGCATGGTTATCCGGCAGTAACAAGCCTCCCGTTAGCAGCAAGAGGCTTTGGAGGAAAGGCCTTCTCTTCATCTGTATAATTTAAGTAGAGTTTAAGATGTATAAATCTGAAGCACGGGCTTTCAGAATGCTAATGAATGGAAGAACAACGTTTAATTTATCTACCTATACATAGATTTATCAGGCAGCGGATATCCATACTTATCTGAATCCGATGTGCAGGCGAGGTTGCATTCCCCGCCTGAGTTTAGCGCTCTGGAATATTAATAATTAGGATTTTGCTCCAGGTTCGGGTTCAGATCTGTTTCAGTTAATGGAATAGGCCAGAGATAATCCCTTGCCGGATTAAAAGTTCTCACTTCAATCTGGCTACCGTTATAGGTGTATATGGGTGCATTTAATACATCCTCGGCAGTTTTCCAGCGGCGGATATCATTATAATAATATCCTTCGCCCGCAAATTCAATCCTGCGTTCATGCCGGATAATTTCTCTCAATTCTTCCTGGGTATGCGGAGGGACTATTTCAGGCATATTAACACTTGGGCGCTGCCTTACTTTATTCAGAGCATCATACACAGCAGGAGATGGGCCAGAAAACTCATTCATCGCTTCGGCATACATCAATAAAACATCGGCGTAGCGCAGAATAATGTAATTCGTTTCAGACTGACCGGATTTAAGGTCAGACATGCCGGCAGGTGCAGGACCCTCGTCATAAATCGTATATTTTTGCATACCGAAGCCCGTTACAGCGAAACGATCTTCGTCAACCACCTGCTCCATTAATGTATCGCCCGGATAAAAGATAGTTGCATATAAACGCGGATCACGGTTGGCATAAGGCTCCTCCTCGTTATATCCCGAAAGAGGATCCGAAGCGGGCAGGCCATTTTTCATATCATAAGCCTGTGCCAGCCCAAGCAGCGGTGCATTGGTATTATACTGCTTCCCAATCAGGTCAAAAGAAGTACCAAGCCCTGGGAAGATATACTGTACGTCGAAAATCACCTCTTTATTATTCTCATTCTGGGGCATAAATAATTCGCGGTAATCATCATATAATCCATAGCCGGCTTCAGACAGGTCCATTACCGCTTTCGCAGCATCGGCCGCAGCTTGCCATTTCGTTATATCATTTGAGGGATTAAATAAAGGGCTGGCCTCGTATAACAAAACCCGCGCTTTTAATGCCAGGGCAGCGCCTTTAGTTGCCCGTCCTACATTACCGCCGCTATAGTTTAGTGGCAGCACCAATGCGGCACTGTCTAAATCCTGTATAATCTGTGCCACTACTTCTTCGCGCGGTGTGCGGGACAGGTCTGATTGCGTATCGGGGTTAGGCTCATCTAAAATAAGGGGCACACCACCGTAATAATTCTCCAGCATAAAATAATACAGGCCGCGTAGAAAATGAGCTTCGCCTTTCATCCTGGTTTTAATATCCTCACTCATCTCAACCCTGTCCACATTTGCCAGAAAGGTGTTGCAACGGCCTATACCTACATAGCTGTCGTGCCAGCGCTGGGCAATGATCCCGCCGTTGCTGGACTGCTGGCGGCCTTCGGCAATCAGATTAAAGCCCATCGCGTTGCTGTAGTTATAGGCATTTGGTGTTGCGGTTTCTTCCCAGAGGGGAGTTGCATCGCCGCCAAACAAGCCATCCGCAGTAAGCGGGTTGTAGCACCCTGACAGTGCGGCCTCCACGGCTGCTTCCGACTCCCAGAAATTCCCTTCATTATACTTGTCAGTTGGCTGTGTTTCCAGCAGCTCTTCTTCACAGCCGCCCGCACCCAGGAGCACGACAAGCAGCCCGGTTATAATTGCTATATTTTTCATATTGCCTTTTCTTAAGAAGTTAAAACGTAACATTGAAACCTGCACTAACAGTTTTTAACATCGGATAATGGTATATTGTGCTTGCATTAACGATCGACTCCGGATCAAACCCTTCATACTTAGAGAAGGTAAGGATATTTTGTGCATTAAGGTATACCGATGCCCCGCTGATTTTTACCTGAGACAGCCATTTGGCAGGCAGTGCATAGCTTAACTGGATATTTTTCATCCTTAAATAAGAACCGTCCTGCAGCCAGAAATCAGAAGCTACATAATTATCGTCATCCACATCGCTTGGTGTAACTTGTGGAAGCGGGGCATCCGGCCGCTCCGGTGTCCAGGAATCGGTCACCCATTCCCAGGTAGCATTTGCTCCGTTGTTGAATGGGAAAGCCAGGTTTGCTGTAGGATAAACCTTCAATCCGGTTACTCCCTGAAATAAAGCATTTAAGGTAAATCCCTTGTATCCCAAATCGAGGCCAAACCCGAAAGTATACTTAGGGATTTGGGTTGAGGTAGATATAATTACCCGGTCATCACTCGTAATTTTATTATCTCCGTTTACATCACGGTATTTTAAATCGCCTGCTGTAGTAGTAGCACTTTGAAAAGGGCTGCTTGCTACTTCATCAGCACTTTGAAAAATACCGATAGCATCATATATAAAGTATGAATTTACCGGATAACCCGCCTGCGTGATGGTAGAAAGATTGGTATCAAAGCCGTATAAAATCTCGCCGTTTAAATCCACTACTTCATTCTTGTTATAGGAAACATTTCCATTAACAGCGTAGCTGAAGTCGCCAATATCATTTTGGTAGCCTAAAACGAGCTCAAAACCCGTATTCCGCATGGCCCCGATGTTCCTGTTCGGCCCGCCAAGCCCGCCAACCTGATCGGGAATATTGACGGCACGAAGAATATCGGTTGTATACTTCTTATATACATCTGCGCTAAAGCTGATCCTGTTATTTAGCAGATAGGCATCCAAACCCAGATCATAGGCAGTGGTGGTTTCCCAGGAAATATTCGGATCGCTGTAAGCCGTTGCCGCGGCCCCGGAAGCTAATACGCCGCCAAAACTATAATCCTGCCCCAGGTTAATTGAATTTTCATAGCTATACAACGGTACGGCCTGGTTTCCCAACTCGCCATAAGAGGCCCGCAGTTTTAGCAGGTCAAATACATTTGTCAGGTGGAAGAATGGTTCTTTATCAATACGCCACCCGGCAGACACTGCAGGGAAAAAGCCCCAGCGATTTCCTGTTGCAAAGCGGGATGACCCATCATATCGGAATGTTCCTTCCAACAGGTATTTTCCTTTAAAGTCGTAATTTATCCTGCCGAAATAAGATATCAGGACGTCTTCATTAGAACTGCCGCTGATGTAACCTTCATAAGGAAGAGAACCTGCACTTATGGCAGTAAGCGTTCCATCAAGATAGCCGTATGATCCGCTGGAGAAAGAAATATCATCATAATTATCATAGCTGCCTCCGAGCATTATACTTACATTATGCTTCTCTGCAAAAGTTTTATCCCAGTTCAGGGTATGGTAAAAATGAAGGTTCAGCTCATTATAATCAATTGCTCTGGAACGGGGGGCAGTAGATGGGCTGTTCCAGTTGGTTGCCTTCTCTGTTTTAGGATTGTAATGCTTTACCTGCGGAGTAAAATTCTGTAAAAGGCCATCATATTTATCAGCTCCCAACTTTGCATGATAGGAAATGTCAAAAGGCAGCTGATAATCTGCAAACACAGTAGTCAGAAAGCGGTTTACCGTCTTTTTGCTGTAACCGGTTTCAAGGATCATCCGCGGGTTTTCCCAGTTGTTCCGGCCTGGTGTACGCAGCCAGGAATCACCATACCGTCCGTCTGCCAGGGTATCGGTAAGAATTGGCAATGTCCGGCTCAAATAACTCCAGATACTGTTATAGTAAGGTTCGTTGTAGTGGCGGTAATAGCCATCTAATGTTAAGCCTACTTTTAGCCGTTCGCTCACATTCATGCTGGCATTAAGCCCCAGCGAATATTTCTTTTCCTGATCATTGGGGCCAATGAGAATGCCTTTCCGATCTAAATAACCCAATGAAACCCGGTATTGGTATTTATCAGTACTCCCGGAAACACTAATATCATGTTTTTGTATCGTGCCATTGTCAAGGGCGATATCAAACCAGTTGCTTGCAGGATAAGTAAACGGATCAGTTTTCATTCCCTGCTCATATTCGGCAATTTCCGCATCAGAATAGTCATGCACCTTGCCAATATTTTCCAGCGCCTGGTTCTTCAGGTGCATATAGGCAATCGGATCCCAGATCGCATCAGGCATAACCGTAGGATTTTGAATACCTGTATAAAAGCTATAGTTTACTTTAGGTTTGCCGTTGCCCTTTTTTGTTGTTACCAGGATAACTCCATTAGCCGCACGTGATCCATAAATAGCGGCAGATGCATCTTTAAGTACAGATACACTTTCAATATCAGCAGGATTTAATTCATCCATGGAGTATTCAATACCGTCGACCAGGACTAAAGGATTGTTATTATTTAAGGTTCCCATTCCACGTATGCGGATGGTTGAGCGGTCGACACCGGGTTGGCTGTTGCCCAGATTAACAAACAGGCCGGGTGTTCCATGCAACGCATTACTTACGTTGGTAAGTGGCTGCCCTTCCTTCTCAGACATCTCTACTGTACTTATTGCACCCGTAAGGTTTACCTTTTTCTGTGTTCCGTAACCGACAACAACCACTTCATTTAAGCTCTGCGTATTTTCCTGCATCACAATCTGAAGGGTTGTCTGGTTGTCAACAGGAACTTCCTGCGTGATAAACCCAAGATAGGAAACCACCAATACCGCATTATCCGCTATACCGGACAAGGTAAAATTACCATCCGCATCTGTTGTAACGGCCTGGTTCGTGTCTTTAACCCTAACAGAAGCGCCGGGAAGCGGTTCGCCGTTCTCGTCGACAACTTTTCCTTTAACAGCCACATTTTCACTCTGAAGAACTGCTGCGGGGTGAGGGGCGCCCAATGTATGGGTAACTAAACCGGGACCTGAAAAAATAAGGCATGAGCAGAGTAACAAGCCTTTCCCAAGGCTGTACCTGCATTTTTCGGGAAATAGTAAACACTTCTTCATGTATGGTAAGGCTTAAGTGGTTATGCAAGGTTGATGTAAGTTTCGTTTTTCCTTATTCCAGGTAAGGGCAGTGAAGAAGATAGAGAGTACACAGGCCGCCACAAGCATGATAAAGCCGTTGCTGTTCAAAAGAGTGCATACCTTCAGGGTTATCTTAAGTAAGCGGACAAGAAAAACTACATACTCTCAATCCATCATCAAGTATAAATTGCTGGTTATCAAAGCATAGCAAGTATAAAAGTCTGTGGTTTATGTTCTGCATGCTATAACCGGCTAAACAGATTCGGGTAGTCGGTGATAATGCCGTCCACTCCCATTGCTTTGAGCTCCTTCATTTCTTCCAGCGTATTCACTGTCCAGGGGACGAACTTTATACCTTGCTCATGACACTTTTCTATCAAACTACTTGTGGCTAACTTGTAAGCAGGGCTATAAATCTGGGGAGCAAACCCGATTTTCCGGATGTTGTCTTCAAAGGAAGCTTTGTTATCAGATGTTAGAAAACCGATTACGACCTGCGGGTATTGCCTGTGTACTTCCTGTATCTGCCGGACATCGAATGACTGGATGTAGAACCTGTTATCCAGCTGCTTTTTGTTTACAACATCCATCACCAGCCTGATCAGCTCCTGCGGTTCAGGCTGATACACGCCGTCGTACTCAGGGTTGGCTTTTATTTCTATGTTATAAATAACATCAGGCAAACCCTTCGCGGCAGTATATTGCTCTACCGAATCAATCAGTTCGCCCAGCAAAGGAATATAAGCCGGCATCTTCTTTTGCTCCGGAAAGCTGCTGTAGTATTTAGAGCCTACATCAAACCTGCGGATGTCGGCATAGTCCATCTGGTGGAGAATGTAGCGCCTGGCGTCCTCTTCCGGGATTTCCCCGCCGTCAGGCAGCAGCGCGAAGTTGCGGTTTATGTAAGGATCGTGGGCAACCATCACCTGCCCATCTTTGCTGATTTGTACATCCATCTCCAGCACATTGGCGCCTACGTCCACGGCCTTTTTCATGGCAGGTATCGTGTTTTCAGGCATCAGCCCCCTGGTTCCGCGGTGACCTTCTTTATAGAAATCCGGAAAGTGCTCCTTCATCGCCGTAGCCGGCGACTGTACCCTGCAACCTGAAAACAAGGCTGCTACCAAACAGATCAGTAAAAAGGATTTCGCTGAATAAAACTTCTTCATAGTACAATTAGTTTATTTAGTCTCGCTGCAAAAGTAGACCAGCCAGTTTAAGCCATCTTTACCGCATTGTTATGTTACAGTTAGGTATAAAGCCAAAGCGTTAAATGGAAGCGATTCCGCTGGATAAAGCTTTTCCATAGTATAAATCAGGCTTTGAGCAGTAAGTACAGAAGCGCCGCCAGGCCAGCACCCAGAACAGGGCCTATTACAGGAACCCAGGCATACTTCCAATCGCTGTGGCACTTGTTCTTCATGGGCAAAAGCGTATGAATAATCCTGGGACCCAGGTCACGGGCCGGGTTAATAGCATACCCCGTGGTGCCGCCCAGCGACAGGCCAATGGCCCAAACCAGGAAAGCAACAGGGATAGCGCCCAGCGACCCCATGCCGATAGGAGTTTTTTCATCTCCCATCTCAGGCCCAGTAAAATAAAAGATCACGAATATCAGTACAAAAGTGCCCAGTATTTCGCTGAACAAGTTCGAGAAAGGGTGCCGGATGGCAGGCCCGGTGCTGAACGTCGCCAACTGTAACAGCGGATTGTCGGTAATATCAAGATGGGGCTTGTAGAGCAGCCAGACCAGAAAGGCACCCAGCATGGCTCCCAACAGTTGCGCTATAATAAACAGCCCGACCTGATCCCAAGCGAACTTACCAGCGATGGCCAAACCCAGCGTTACAGCCGGATTTAAGTGGGCGCCACTATAAGGAGCAGCAATAACTACCCCGGCAAAAACTGACAGCGCCCAGCCGGTGGTAATCACGATCCAACCGCTATCATGTCCTTTCGTGCCTTTCAGAACAACATTTGCCACTACGCCATTGCCTAGCAGTATCAAAAACATAGTACCTATCAGTTCGGCCGTAAATGCTGTCATGTTTAATCGGTTATACTATAAAATAATTCGGGTCGCGTTATACAATGTATAATAGGGAATCAGATGTAAAAGAGGCATACAACGAGTCTCTGTTCCTGTTGAAGCTACAACTCTCCCTCATCGAGAGCCATAATTCCTTATACCCAGGCTTTAGTAGCTCTCACAGCCCGGTGCCACCCTTCAATCAGGCCATCCTTCTGTAATGAAGTATCCGGTTCAAAACTGCGACCGGTTTGCCATTGCTGCTGGATTTCCTCTATGCTGTCCCAGTATCCTGTAGCCAGGCCTGCCAGGTAGGCCGATCCAATAGCCGTTACCTCCGTTACCCTGGATTTTACTACACGAGTTCCCAGAATATCTGCCTGAAACTGCATCAGCAGGTCGTTCTCGGTGGCGCCGCCATCAACCCGCAGTTCTTTAATCCTGATTTTAGCATCGGCTTCCATTGCCTGTAACACTTCCAGCGTTTGGTAGGCAATACTTTCCAGGGCTGCCCGGGCAATATGGGCAGAAGTAGTGCCTCGGGTCATTCCCACCATCGTGCCGCGGGCGTGTTGGTTCCAGTGCGGAGCGCCCAGGCCGGCAAATGCCGGAACGAGGTAAACGCCGTCACTGCTTTCCACTTTCTGTGCCAGTTGCTCGACATCGGCGGAGGAGGAGATTACCCCCAACCCATCCCGCAGCCACTGCACCACGGCGCCAGCTATAAAAATGCTTCCTTCCAGGGCATAATGCACCTGATCTTTAATCTTCCAAGCAACGGTAGTTACCAGTTTATGACTGGAGAGGATCGGCTTTTCCCCAATGTTCATGAGCATGAAGCACCCGGTTCCGTAAGTGTTTTTTACCATACCGGGTTTGGTGCACATTTGCCCGAACAAAGCTGCCTGCTGGTCACCGGCAATGCCGGCAATGGGAATCCGCTTTGCAAAAAGGGAACTGGAGGTTTCCCCCACTATTTCACTTGAGGATTTTACCTCGGGCAGCATATTTGCCGGAATTTCAAACAGTTCCAGGAGTTCCTCATCCCACGACAAAGTATTTATATTAAAGAGCAGTGTGCGGGAGGCATTGGTAACGTCCGTTACATGCACTTTGCCGCCAGTCATGTTCCAGATGAGCCAGGAGTCGATGGTGCCGAAAACCAGTTTTCCGGCCTCTGCCTTCTCTCTGGCGCCAGCCACATTTTTAAGGATCCATCTCACCTTGGTAGCTGAAAAGTAGGCGTCTATCACCAAGCCGGTTTTTTCTCTAATCATGCCTTCCAGCCCTTGCTCTTTCAGGCTGTCGCAGTAATCTGCGGTGCGGCGATCCTGCCAAACGATAGCGTTATAGATTACCTCGCCCGTCTGCCGGTCCCATACCACAGTGGTTTCGCGCTGGTTGGTTATACCGATGGCCTCTATGTCTTGTGCGTGTAGCCCCGCCTTAAGTATGGCTTCCGCAGCCACTCCTACCTGCGTAGACCATATTTCCTTGGCGTTATGTTCTACCCAGCCAGGCTTTGGATAGATTTGCGTGAACTCTTTCTGAGAAACTGAGATCAAGGCGCCTTTCTTATCGAAAATAATAGCGCGGGAACTGGTAGTCCCCTGATCGAAAGCAAGAATATATTTTGACATAGATATTAATTTATATGCTTTGAGATCGTTTTGTTGCTGTACTCAATACAAGGCATAGCTAGTGTAGATTGTCCTTGGTGCCATTCATCAACAATAAAAAACATAACTATCTACCTGTTATAATTACTATTCAGCTTAAAGTGCCCACTGTTGGCCAAACTCTTTGTACCATTTAGAGCAATGTTTCTTCTAAATCAAAGACCCTAATTATGTATTGTTGTTACCGGCACATAGGGTGCAAGCAAATAGCGATTCGCTAAGGTGGTAAAAGCGTTTACCTGCTTTTTTTGCCATACTTCATCAAACCCGAGTGCCGCCGCCATAACAACCGCAACTTTAGGCGCCATCTCAATAGCAGCTTTGGCATCCAGAAAAAGAATTCGTAATCTTCTTGCCAGCACATCCTCCACCGTTCTGGCCATCTCGTTTTGCACCGCCCATACCACCTCGGCTTCAATGTCAGGAAATTTCCCGTGCAACCGTTCCCCTAACGCAGGATTACTGTTTAACAGGCTCCTTATTGCTGGCGCATCGCTTCCATAAATACTTAGGTGATCAGACGTACTACCATGCGCTGCATAGCCATGTATTTTTATTCCTGCCGTAGGGCAGGGCACGGCGGGCAGCTTCCCTACTTTGATAGCTTCATCCACGGTGTCTTCTGCCATTTTGCGGTAAGTTGTCCATTTGCCTCCTGTTATGGTGATCAGCCCGGATGAGGTTACCATCAGCTTATGGCTTCGGGAAATCTCCTTCGTGCTGCCTGTATCCTTTCCTGATGCCGCCAATGGGCGAAGTCCGGCAAAAACACTCAGCACATCGAGGCGCGTGGGTTTTCGGCTCAGATACCGCCCGGCAGTTTCCAGAATAAAAGCAATTTCCTCTTCCAGGGCGGTAGGTTCCAGGCTGTGGCTGTTCAGAGGCGTATCTGTTGTTCCGACCAGGACATGCTGGTGCCATGGAACGGCAAACAACACCCGCCCGTCCGGTGTTTTGGGTATCATCAGGGCAGCACCTCCTCCCAGAAAAGAACTGTCCAGCACAACATGCACTCCCTGGCTGGGCTGTATCAACGGTTCCTGCGCAGGCGAATCCATCTGCAACACCTCGTCTACAAATACGCCTGTGGCATTAACCACCACTTTAGCCTGTAGCTGGTATTCCCGGCCGCTCTCCAAATCCTGGGCCTTTACCCCGGCTACTTTTCCTTTCTCATCTTTTAACAGATCCTGAACCTTAGTATAATTAAGCACAACACCGCCTTGTTCGGCGCATGTCTGGGCTATGTTCACGGCTAATCTGGCGTCATCGAACTGACCATCGTAGTATTCTATTCCGCCCTGCAGCCCTTTTTGCTCAATAGTAGGCAGCAACTTCACCACTTCGCTTTTGGAAAGAAAAGTTGTTTTCTGAAATCTGTGACGGCCAGCCATCCAATCGTATACCTTCAGTCCAACTCCGTAAAGCAGCTTGTCCCAGCGGGTATAACTGGGAATGACGAAAGGCTGCACTTTTACCAGGTGTGGCGCATTTTGCAGCAAAAGGCCTCTCTCATGCAAAGCCTCATACACAAGGCTGACATTTCCCTGAGCCAGGTACCGTACGCCTCCATGCACCAATTTGGTGCTCCGGCTGGAAGTACCTTTGGCAAAGTCCGACTGCTCCAGCAACAGGGTTTTAAAACCCCTTGAAGCCGCATCCAAAGCAACCCCCAGTCCGGTAGCGCCGCCGCCAATTACTATCATATCCCAGATGGATTGTGATTCTTCTACTTCCTGCATAAACTGTTGGCGGTCAAACCAGCTTCTATTTGCTTCTACTTTCTTCGGGCGCATTACACATGTTTACGTTTTGTTGTTATAAACTAAAATAATAAAATTGATAATAACAAAAAGAAACATATAAATTTTTTCTTTTATAGCATGAAAAGTAAATCTGATTTCCTATTGACAATCATCATTTAGCTTTGCACTTTTACTAAGTGCAAATACGAAAGTCTCTTTTTTACAAGAAATATTACTGAATTACATTTATGATTAACACAATTGAGAGGCATCAATACATTATAAACAAACTCCAGCAGGAGGGGCAGGTGAATGTGCTATATTTATGCAACGAACTGGATGTTTCGTCTGTAACTATACGAAAGGATTTGAAGCTACTGGAAGATAAAGGTTTGCTTTTTCGGACGCATGGTGGCGCAACCTTGCATAATCCCTATACTATAGATCGTTCCATTAATGAGAAAGAAAAAATTCATTCTACAGAAAAGATGCACATTGGCGCTGCAGCGGCCAAGATGTTACAGCCCAATGATTCTATTCTGATCGCCTCAGGCACTACCGTGCTGGCGCTGGCTAAAAGTATACAGGCCCAGGAAAACTTAACAGTTATTACCTCTGCTCTTCCTGTTGCTATGGAACTGATCCGGTATCCGGAAATCGAAGTGCTTCAATTAGGGGGCGTATTAAGGAAAAGTTCGTCATCCGTTACCGGGCCTCATGCCGAAAGAAGTTTAGCTGACTTTTCTTGTAGTAAGCTGTTTTTAGGGGTAGATGGAATAGATATTGAGTTCGGTTTAACGACCACGAATGTAATGGAGGCGCACCTTAACCGCCAGATGATTATGATCTCCCAAAAAACCATTGTGTTGGCGGATTCTACCAAATTCGGAAAAAGAGGATTCGGCAGAATCTGCGGGTTTGAAGACATTGACCAGATAATCACCGATAAAGGTGTGTCGGATTACAACGTAAAAGCATTGGAAGGCATAGGCGTAAAAGTAACCATTGTATAACGACTGTACTTTAACGCACATTTATACTATATACTTTATACTTAGAACTGCCAGGGAATGCTCTGTTCCGCACCAACTCCTTGCAAGCCGTACATCTATCAACCGGCTGCATATAAGAATAGCGCTATCAAGTAACAGAAAGGTCTTGTGTAGTGCCTTCATCCTTATACCTTTCACTTAGCGTTAATCATCCGCAGAAATGTCGTACTTCTTTAGTATAGCCGTGATCTCTGGTTTCAGTTGATGCAGCATTCTGTCAAAGCCAAGATCATTAGGATGCGTTCCATCCACTGTTCCTTCATGATCCTGACCAAGCAGGTTTTTCGCTGAGATAAAGTATAGATCTTTAATGCCTTTCTGTTGCAATAACCGAAACTGATCCTGAATAGCAGCATTCTGATCCGCAACTCTTTTTCCTACTTTCTGATCCCAGTAACTGTGTTCCCGGATAATGCTTTGTATCACGATAATCGGGGCTTTGGGATGTTTTTCCCTTATGGTAGAAACTAAATAGCCGGTGCGTTCTTTTATTTGTTGCGGAGATGAATTCGGAACACAGTCCAGTATGTACGCATCAGCAGGGATGGATGCCACCAGATCCGCTGCGGCTTTTTCCATTTTGGCGCTGCCGCTTAATCCAAGGTTCAGGAAGTTCAGCCCGGTTGCTCTTGACAGCCTGGCAGGATAAGCCATTCCGGGCCTGCTTGCGGATGCGCCCTGAAGAATGCTGGAACCGTAGATGAGAATACGCTTGCGGAAAGGATCTGGCAGTTTTTTTATCGAAGCGCCCGGATCAATGCCGATTTCCAGGTTAGAAGTTTCATCATATAACGGGAGATACAGCAGGCATTCTTTTTCGCTGTTGTCCATGTTTTTTACCAGGCTTGCTTCCGTGCAATCTTCACGGGGACGACCGACGCCTGCAAACTGCCATTTCCCATTTTTCTTGATATACAGATCAAGCCCCTCAGAAGCAATACCTGTCATATTGGACGATGCTTTGCGGCTACTGGTACACCATTTGGCGGATATTGCCGTACTGTTTGTTTTAAAAGTAACTGCCAGCCCGGCAGAATTGGTAAGCAGTCTCTTCACCGCCGGAGGCAGTGCCGGGAAATCGGCTGTATCTACCCTGTGATAAAGATTTTCTGTAGAAATTATTTTCCCAACCAGCGTTAAATCTGAAGCCGGAATATAAACCGGCTTCTGTGCCTGAATAGATGTCATCGCCATACCACATATGCCGGCGGTAATCACTAGCAGCCTAAAGAGTGCCTTCATATTCTTTCTTTTAAAATTAGCAGGTTAACCATTGATTATAGATGCTCTGGTTGGTATCGGTTATTATTAAACCGGATTATTGGCTGGCAAGCCGAAGCAGTAAATTATCCGGCTGATGTTGCGCATGCTGGTAGCAGCATATCAGGCATGAGGCTCGGTATACTACCACCAGCATGCGTAACAAAAATGTTATATTACAAGATGAAACAAGCTAAAACCCTAAGGGGAGTTAAGCCCCTCCAAACCCTTTCATATAGTTTCTAGTAATTTCGTTTAATATTATGTATAATCTATAAAAAACCAAAATCGAAAAGTAAGTAAATAACGGAAGCAGGTATACTTATTCACTGGCGCAATAGAAGCCTCATTAAAAATGCGGTTTAACTGTTAGATGATATGATGGACATTTATGAGGTGGCACATAGGAAGAGCTTTCACTTGTGCTGAGGTTTTCCTGACAGGGCTAAATAGTCTGGCAGAAAGCTGTTAGGCCATAAGAAGCTGTACAGTTGGAGTTGGCAAGTATAAGAGTAATGTAATGCTGAAACGCGTAAATGGCTGGCGTTAAGAGGCAAAAACAGCCGCTAACAAATCCGGCTGCATGGAGATCAGGCAAGCGACAGGTCATACTTGTTGCTGCGATCTATAGAAGCTTAAGGAATTATCATCATCGGTTTAATTATTAACTACGCCCAAAGTGACAGGCATCTGATTGGGTACCGGTTAGGAGAAAAGAGAAAGCTTTATTACCCGCCTTGTTTAATGTATAAAGGATCAAGTATACCAAGTATATCTCTTATACTTGGTATACTTGATCCTTTATATAAGTAATCGGGCTTTGTTACCGCCTGATTACTTTTTACTCAGATCTTTTATCCGGATGTTCCGGAACCATACCGTGGAGCCGTGGCCCAGAAAGCCGATATACCCCTTGTCACGCTTCAGCCCGGGATGTTCCTTTCCGTCCAGGGTGCCGTTCTTCCGGGCATCAGAAATATCGCCATCCAGAATCGTAGTGCCGTTCAGTATCACCTTTATCTTGGGGCCTTTCACGATTACTTCTTCGTAGTTCCACTCGCCTACAGGTTTTAGATAACCCCGCTTGGCAGGAATAACGCCATACACAGAGCCATGATACTGGTACTTATGCAGGGTTTTATAAATATCGGCGTCGTTGTCTAATATTTGCAGTTCCATGCCTTCATAAGCAGCGTCGCCTTCCAAAGGAGTGCGTATGCCCAGGCCATTGTTGGCGCCAGGCGTTAGTTTGAACTCGAAGCGGAATATAAAGTCGCCGTATTGCTCTTTGCTATACAGGTTGCCTCCGCTGCCGAATTTTGGTTCATGCACTACCAGTTCGCCATTTTCAATCACATAATCGGTGGTATTGCCTTGCCAGTGGTGCATGTTGGTGCCATCAAACAACACTTTAAAGCCTTCTTTCTTTTCGGCAGCGCTCAATTCAAACGGCTCCGGACGAGGAAGCTCCCGGATGTAAATATCACGGTAACCTACGCGGGAGCCATGCGCCTGCAGCTCTATCTGCTCTTCCGGGAAAATCGGCAGGCCCCTGTCCCAGTAATTCTCCAGAATCACATTATCTGTCACAAGTTCCCCGTTGAGGTATACCGTCACGCGATCGCCTTTCATGATAATATGAAAGTTGTTCCACTCACCCAACGGATTATCAGCTACTTTCAGCGGTTTGCTTGGGTTAACCTGGTTGTTGTACAACCCGCCGGAGCCTACCTGTGCACCATCCTTCACACGGGAAGTATCCCACATTTGTACCTGGGGCGTGCCCCGCAGGTAAATGCCCGCATCTCCGTCTTTGTTGCCATCGTCATAGATTTTCCAATCCACAAACATCTCGATGTCACCGTATTTTTTTGCTGTCGTAAGGTTATCGAAGCCATGCCCCACAAATGTAATCTCGCCATTTTCTACTTTCCAGTCTTTGCGCATTTGCTCATCGGCCGCTTTCTGTTTCTGCGCCAGCGTTTCCTTGTCCATCTTGGCCCGCTCAATCGGGTTGGCCACCAAACCTTTCCAGCCAGTCAGGTCTTTGCCGTTAAACAGCGCTACGAAACCTTCGCCTTGTGGCATTTCTGCCAAAAACTTCTGTATCGCTTTGATCTGATACTCGCTGTCAGGCCCCTCAAGCACCTGAGCGGTTTTATTAAGCAAATCCCGTACGATATCACCTGTATAGTTTTCGTCAGACAGCCCAATGTTCATCACGGCCTGGGCAGCCGCCTGTTGCAGCGCAGGCTTATCGAGGTACTTGCCGGCGAATACCAGCGCAGGGAAAGTATGTAATCCCGCTACTTCTTTCAGGATCAATTGCTGCTGTTCAGGTGTTTTCGCCAACGCCATGGCATCCCGCAGTTTCAGCAGCTTCTGTTCGGCAGGAAACTTAGAGAGACTGATTATGCGGATGTATCCTTTCAGCGCCTGATCCAGGTATGCCTCATTGGAAGCTTCCTGGCTGATGCGGTACAGCTCGCCGGCCGCACTCACATCAGACCACGCAGCCAGGGCAGCAACTGCGGCCTGCTTTGTGGCGGCATCGCCGGCATTAAAGGCTGCTGCAACAGCATCCAGGGCTTTTTCACCGCCAATATTGGCTAGTATGTTAAAGTATAGGGGCTTCTTCTCAGCCGGAGCCTGCGCCATTTGCTCCAGTATCAGGTTTGCCTGCTGTGCCTGCTCATCGTAACCGCGAACGGCTGCAACAATGGCCTCCTGCACTGCGCTTACTTCTTCAGGCCGCGCTGTTTCCTGCAGCAAAGAAAACAGCCGCGGCAGGTTCTCTTTTGTTGCCATTTGCTCCAGCGCAGTTAAAGCGGCCATACGCACGGCAGCATTTTCGTCTTTTACATAGTAGAACACCTCGTTTATTTTTTTGCTGGCAGCGCGGTTGCCCAAAACTGCAAGTGCGGCTGCCTGGGCCTCGGCGGGCATTTTAGGCAAAGCATCAGCTACAGCATCAGTCAGACCGTCAGCCTCCATGATAAGCAGCGCTTCTTTGGCAGCAGCAATTTCTTCGGCATTGCCTTTTCTCATCGCCTTCAGTAACTTAGGAAGCGCCTCTTCGTCGCCCATCCTTCCTATAGCGCCGATAGCAACCAGCTTTACCTGATCTTTCCTGCTTCTGAGCGCTTTTATTATGGCAGGCAGGGCAGCTTTAGCGTTGTTCCGGCCCAGCATGGTAATAATCTCCGCTTCAATTTCAGGGTCTGCTTTCTTCGCTTTTTTCACCCACATAGCTGTTGTAGCAGGCGTAATGTAGTCGCCGGCGAACTTCAGGGCGGCTGCACGGTACTCAGGGTTCTTGTCTGTGGCTGCATTGGTTAACAGCGCTACACTTTTTTCTCCCTGTATGTCTGCCAGCTGTTCCAGGGCAGCCGTGCGGGTATGCACCTGCAGATCTTGTCCGGTACCATCTAACAGCGACTGTGCTATTTTTTCGGCCTGCTGCTGTTTTCCGCTTTCGGCCAGGCGCTGTGCATAAAGTAAATAAGCGGAGGTGGCATTGTCGTTGCCGAAAGTATAATTGCCTTGTTGCGCCGCTTGTGCCAGCACCGCTTCCGAGGCCGGGTCTGCAATGTTGGCCAGGGCATAGAGCGCCAGCTTCCTGAGTTTGCTATCCGGGTCGGTTGCCAAAGGAGTAAGAACAGCCACAGCTTTTGCATAGCGGGCATCTCCCAGCGCCTCAACAAGCGACATCCGACAATCACCCTGCGCATTTGGCAAGGCCTGCAGCAAGGCTTCGCCGGCCGCGGGAGTATGAATATTGATCAAAGCTTTGGCAGCAGGGGCACACAGGCGCTCATCAGTCAGATAACCTTGCAGGCAGGCAACGGCATCGTCTTTGCCTACCATTTCAAGCTGCCTGATCAGGAAGGCCTTGTTCTCTTCATTATCAGCTCTCTGCAACGCCTGGCAATAGGCATCTACGCTCATCTGCCGCCACTCTTCCCTGCCGGGCTGCGACACATAATAAGAGAAGCCGCCCATGGCATATTCCAGGCCGGTATTATCTCCCTTACCCGGTGCTGTAAGCATAGCGGCCATTTCTACCAATCCTTCTTTACCCATGCCGGCAATCTCGTTCATGTCGGCGCTGAGTTGTGCGCTATCCTTGGCCGGCATCTGGGCCAGCAGGTCGGCAATTTTAGTAGTGAGGGTGCGCTGATCGTTTTCCCGCTGGGCTACCGCAGCAGCACTCAACGAGACAACAGCAATCAGCAGTAGTACTATTCTTTTCATAATATAATGCATAAGAGGCGAATAATCGTTTTTGATTTTTTCAGTTTAGATAGCTTTGGTAGTTGCAGGCTACAATACCATTGTCCAATCGGAGCGCATGGGCTGGTTGATCAGGCGGTTGGCACCTTCATCATCTATAAATTCCTGCTTCACCGGGTCGAACTTCAGCGATCGGCCTAAATGCAGCGCAGCTTTCCCCATGTTCACGAGCGTGCATGACCTGTGCCCGTTTTCTTCGTTAAGGGCAAACTTTTTGCGTTCTTTTACTGCCTCAATAAAATCAGTTACCTGTGGCTCCGGATCAGGGAAAGCTGCCAGCTTTCTTTCCAGGTTCGGAATATCGGAGCGGAAGCCGGGGTATAATTTTCCTTTCGGGCCTTCTATGTAAGGGATGTTTTCCTCTTTGCCTTCGCCGTCCAGCACAATCTGGCATCCGTCGGCATAGGTATACGTTATGCGGCGCCATGTACCCACAGCATCCGGATGCTGCTGCGGCGCATCTATCTCTACTGAAACAGGGCTTGTATTGTCTTTCCCCAGGAAGTATTGCACAGGATCCAGGTAATGCTGCCCCATGTCGCCAAGGCCGCCACCATCATAATCCCAGTAGCCGCGGAAGGTCTGGTGCACGCGGTGCGGGTTATAAGGCCTGTAAGGCGCAGGGCCCAGCCACATGTTGTAGTCCAGTTCAGGCGGCACCGGCATAGGGTCGAGGTTGGTTTTGCCTACCCAGTAAAACTTCCAGTCGAAGCCGGTGCCGCGGCCCACGGTTACTTTCAGGGGCCAGCCCAGCAGGCCACTGTCTACCAGCTTTTTGATAGGCTTAACGGGTGTGCCCATCCCGTAAAAGATATCATCGAAGCGGAACCACGTATTCAGCCGAAAAATGCGTCCGTGCTGTTGCACGGCTTCCACCAGGCGCTTGCCTTCGCCAATTGTGCGGGTCATAGGCTTTTCGCACCAGATATCTTTACCGGCTCTGGCCGCATCTGCTGCTATAATGCCGTGCCAGTGCGGCGGGGTGGCAATGTGCACGATGTCGACTTCCGGGAGCTGTATAACTTCGCGGTAATCTGCAAAGGTTTTCACGCCTTTCCCGACCATCTCTACAGCCTTTTTCAGGTGGTTGCGGTCCACATCGCAGACGGCTACCACGCGGGTATCGCCATAAGGAATATGGTTACGGCCCATAGACCCTACTCCGATGATAGCCTTGGTGAGCTGATCGCTGGGCGCTACAAAACCTCTGCCGCCCAGCACAAAGCGCGGAACGATTACGAATGCAGCAACTGTAGCCGCAGATTTCTTTAAAAAGTCCCGTCTTGAATTGGTAGTATCTGAACTCATAGAATATAAAGGTTATCTGTGTTAAGTAATGGCATTCCCAGAAAAATTGCTTTGCGAACCTAACCCGACAGGTAAAGCGCCCGTGCCCCACAGATGCTGATATAGCACAAGCATGCATCAGCTTAAACTCTCTGAGCCTGGGTTTGTCAGGTATAATTCCACCAATATACTTATTATCAACAAACTATATTCATAGATAAGAGTATTTTTATAGTACAAAGATCTGTTCCGGTCTGAAACAGACCACTTACCAGATGCAACTCATCAGCCATTTTAGTAACTGATAGCAGACTTTAAGTTGTAGAAAAAGAAAGCTGCAAATAACCTCCTGTATCATTTCCCGCCCTGATTGCCTTCGCTAATTTATTAAACCGTTTATAAATTTTAACCGGCTTTAACCCGGTTTCTTGATTTGGCAGATAAATTCTATGCCGGCTGGCCGGGAGGGCTCCACATAAGTTATGGCCTTTCTCTTCATATTTCCGGTGGCAAAGCAGGCAAGTCAGATTTACCGGGCACAGAAGCGTTGATTTTTAAACCATTTACACGATAAAAATCCAATAATGCCAGAAATTTACCCAGGTGGATTAACTCAGAAATCAGGCGTTACGAGCAGTTTGCCAGCCCTTAATGGGCCATTACAGTTCGCACCAGTTTAGAAATAATAAAGAAGCGGCAAGTATAAAGTTCAGGTATGGTAAGACCTTGGATTTCCTCTATACTACAGGAAGCAACATACGGCTTTCCTCAAATCAGAAAACAAATGTTACTGGCGTACATAAAAAAAGCCCTGCAGAAACTGCAGAGCCTTTCCAAACTATGAAAGCTAATGAAAATCTATGTATCAGTTTTTCCTGATTTTAAATTCGGTGCGGCGGTTTAGCTGATGCTCCGCCTCTGAGCATTCCACGCCATCGGCACAACGGTTTACTAACCTGGTTTTGCCGTAGCCCCTTGCGGTGAGCCTGCTTCTGTCTATGCCCATCGACACGATGTAATCCACAGCGGCCTGTGCTCTTTTTTCTGACAGCTGCTGGTTGTAGTCCACACTTTCGCGGCTGTCGGTATGGGAGCTCATTTCGATCTCTAACTTAGGGTTATTTTTCAGCATCGTTACTACTTTGTCCAGCTCTTTGGCCGCATCCGGGCGGATGTTCCATTTGTCGAGGTCGTAGTAGATGTTATCCAGCACCACCGCACGTGCTACTTCGTTTTTGTCGAAGAGCAGCGCCACTTGCACTGTATCGCCGGCTGTTTCCGGTACTTGTGCCACTACTTCCTGCTTCAGGTAACCATCTTTGGAGCCCAGGAAAGTATAGGTATTGCCCTGGAGGCCATTCATAAAGTATGCGCCATTTTCATCAGACACTATCATCTCTGAACCTGTTGCGCTTTGCTCAGATACTTTGATATTTACCTGTGGCAGCGGCACCTGTATGTTCTGCTTCAGGGCATTCTGTTTGCGCTCCAGTGTTGTTACAGCCAGCACAACAGGTTTCCTGAGGTCACTGAATTTAAAAATATCATCGGTGCCGTTCTGAGAATCGCGGTTCGAAGACAGCAGGCCGCTTTCGCCTGGTTTGGTAAACATAATGCCATAGTCGTTTTTAGGCGAGTTGATGGGATAGCCGAGGTTGCGCACCCCTGTCCAGGCAGCCTGTGCGCCTTCGGCTGAAAAAATATCCATACCGCCCATACCTGTGTGACCATCCGAAGCAAAGTATAGTTTGCCGTCGGCATCCACATAGGGGAAGCTCTCGCGGCCCGGCGTATTCACGGTGGTGCCCGCGTTGACGGGCTCACCCCAACTGCCATCGGCCTGGCGCACGGAATAATAAATATCAGTGTCGCCCATTCCGCCGGGCATATCGGATACAAAGTATAGCGTGTTGCCATCCGGTGTTACCGCCGGGTGCCCTACCGAGTACTTGTTCACGTTGTTGTAGCTGAATGGCTGAATGTTGCTCCAGCCACCATTTTGCTTTTCAGCAGAAAAAATTTCGAGGCGGTTTACGTACTCGTTTACCTCCGGCTTTACAACCCAACTGGTCGGGTCAGGATTAACGTTGCCGCGCTTCAGCACCAGGTGCGTGCGGGTGAAGTATAGTTTCTGGCTACCCGCAGCGGCAGAAGCTGTAGCATTGTGGTAATCCGAATTAACGACATCCTGCAGTGCCATAGGGTTGCTCCAGTTGCCTTGCACATCCTGTTGCGCTAAAAACAGTTGCAGGTATGGGCGGCCCGTCCAGCCGTATACTTGCTCCTTCTTTTTCCTTTTGCTTACGCCGCGATCGGAGGTAAAGATAACGCCGTTTTTGCCATAAGGCGTCGGGCTGAAATCGGAGTAGCTGTCGTAGTTGATGTTCTGGAATGCCTCTACTTTTGCTACTGCCGGCTGGTTCATCCAAGCCTGGGCCAGGTCGCAGGCGCGCATCAGTTCCTGTGCGCGCTCGGCCTGCGCCGGCATCTCATCGCCCCACTGCATGTATTGCGCTTTGGCCTCATTATACTTGCCATTGCTGCGCAGCGCCTCGGCATAATAGTACAGGCTTACAGGCTCATGGCCGGGCGTATTTACTACTTTGCCGTACCAATCTTCCGCTTCCCTGCTTTGGCGCGTCAGGCGGTATGCGTCGGCGATGTGCTGCATGGTTTGCAGTTCCGGCTGGCGTTTGCGGATAACTTTCTGATAGTCCTGCAGGGCAAGGGCATATTCGTAATTATCGAAATGCTTGTTTGCTTTACGCAGGTTTGATTGGGCATTTGCCACGGGCGACAGGCCAAGAATGGCAGCCATCACCAGGTATAAAGATGTATAAGTATAGTTCATAAGTAAATGTGCTAATTTGTTAATGTGCTAAGGTGTAGACTATCAGAGAATAACACATCAATCGAGTCTGTTTAGTACTACCCGGTTACTTAAGTTAAATGCTTTTGATTAGAAGTATTGCGGGGTCAGCATTTTTGTCTCTTTCTTTCGGAAGAAGTAGTAGCCTACCGAAACCTCGTGGGTGTCAAAGCCGCTCAGGTCGTTCAGCATCTTGTCGTAAGCATAGCCCAGCCGTAGCGACTTGCTTACCTGCAGTTCTGCTATCAAAGCCACGGCAGTACGCTTTGCTAATATTTCTGTTTCCTCCGGATCATCGCTAAACACACGCATGCTGGTACGGTATGAGCTGCCCAGCCACAGCCGGTCGCCCAGCAGCACAAAAGCATTCATGTCGATGCTTGTCGGGGAGTTAAAGGTTTCTTTCACCAGCACACTTGGCTTCAGTTTCAGGAACGAGCCCATATCTAACACATAGCCTGCCGTAAAATAATAGTGGCGCTCCGGCTCCAGTTGCTCGTCCTCTTTAAACTGCAGCAGGTCTGAGGCAGAGATGCCGGCGTAAAAGCGGTCGTTGTGGAAATATGCGCCCAGCTTTATCTCCGGCTTTATACTTGTTTCTTTGCCGGAAGGAATAGAGGGATCATTGATGATGCCGAATTTAGAACCGTCAAGCGTATACTGTACCACGCCCGGCGCCACGCCCAGGCTTAACACACCTGATGCGCTTACCTGCAGTTTCACGGCTACGTTGGCATAGGCCGACATGGTCGTCTGCGCGCCAATCTGATCGCGGTTAAACTCCAGACCCAGGCCCATTCTGTTGCCGGCAGCTATGCCATCAATGCTGGCAGCCTGCGTGGCAGGAGCACCTTCGATGCCCGTCCACTGCGAACGATGGAAGAGATTAAGATTAAGTACATTTTTGCTGCCAGTATAAGCTGGGTTCAGGCTCATGCTGTTGAAGATGTACTGTGAGTACTGTGGGTTTTGCTGGGCACTAGCCGAAAGCGTCAGCAGTAGGGCCAGCAGGGTATAAAGTATTTTCATGATAGTATGGTTTTCAATGGTTCAGGCATCGTTATCGGAAGATGGTCACGTACCCTGTAAATTCTTTGGTTACACCGTCGCAAAGCTCCACGCTCACTTTATAGAAGTAAGTGCCTTGTCCCAGTTTATTGCCGTTCCAGTTGTTCTGGTAGCCTTTCTGCCTGTATACTTCCGCCCCCCATCGGTTGAAGATAATTACCTCGTTGTCAGGAAACTTCAGCAGGTTGGTTATTACCCAGGTGTCGTTCTGGCCATCGCCGTTCGGGCTGAAAGCTTTCGGGAAACTCAGCTGGCCGTCGGCAAGGGCAACATTGATGCTGGCGCTGGTGGCTGCGCCGGCGCAGGAGGCGTTGTTGGCAACTACTGTTACCTGCCCTGCGGCTGCAGGGCTGTCGGCCTTCACTTTTATACTTGTAGTGCCCTGGCCAGCGGTAATCGTAAAGCCAGAGGGTACACTCCAGGTATAAGAAGTGGCGCCCGGCACGGCAGCTATACTATAAGTCAGGCCATCGCATACATTGCTGTTGTCGGTGATTAAGCCCGGCGCGGCAGGTGGCGTGGTAATGCGCACAGCCAATGTACCTGCTTCGCTGGTGCCACAGCTGTTTTTACCTTTCACACTGATAGTGCCTCCGGCTGTGCCGGCATTTACGGTTATCGTTCCTGTTCCTTGGCCTTTCACAAGCGTCCAGCCCTGGGGCAGATTCCAGGTATACACTGCGCCCTTTTCAGCATTTTTCAGGGTATAAGTCAGATTTCCGGAGTTAATGCAAACTTCTGTGTTACCGGTGATGCTGCCAATAGCCGGGGCGGTGATGCCTTTTACTGCCAGTGTGCCCGCTTCGCTGTCGCCACATTTATTACTTGCTACTATGGTTACATCGCCGGCACTATTGCCCACTTCCACCGTTATACTTGTTGTGCGCTGGCCACTGATAATTTTCCAGCCCTGGGGTACGCTCCAGGTATAGGCCGTCGCATCTGCTACATCAGCAATGCTATAGGTAAGCGTTGTGCCCACACAGGCGCCCGCCTCACCAGTTATAGTTGGCGCTGCCGGTTTTGATGCTACCTTAATAGCCAGGGAAACCGCTTCGCTGCTACCGCAATTATTGTCGGCTGTTACCGTGATGTTGCCGCTTGTTTCGCCTGCTTTTATCGTTACAGTGCGTGGGTCATTTGTTGGGCTTATGGTCCAGCCCTGCGGTGCCTTCCAGGTATAACCAGTAGCACCTGGTATGGCTGCTGCTGTGTAAGTCCCTTCAGTGCCTGCGCAAAGTTCTGTGTTGCCCGTAATGCCGGCCGGTGCTGCGGGTTTTGTGATGGTTGTGACATCCATTTCTTTAGACACACCCGTTGGTGAACAGCCGTTTTTAGCAGTTACTTTCAGCTTGCCGCCTGTAGCGCCTACATTTACCACAACTGTTGCCGTATTTGCGCCGCTCACGATTGTTATGTCGCCGGTAGCTGTCCATTCGAAAGTCTCGGCTCCTTCGCTGCTAGCAGTGTAGCTCAGGTTCTGGCTGTTGGCACACACGCTCGCCGAACCGTTTATACCAGGTATAGCTGGCGCAGAAAATAAGCTTACTTCTTTTGTAACAGTATAAGTTTTGCCACAAACATCTGTTACAGTAGCCGTAAGCGATCCGTTGCCGGCGATGTTAGCGGCAACCGTTTGTTGGTTGCGGCTGCCGGGCAGCGTTATGCCTCCTGTAGCTGTCCAGCTGTACACGGCACCTTCTACCTGTGTTACCGTGTAGGTTGTGTTAAGCTGCGGTGCGCAAAAGCTGCTTTCGCCGGTAACGGCCAGCGCTGGCGCAGGGCAGCTTACTGTAATAGGGTCTTCGTCGTTGTTATCATCAGGGCTGGGATCCGGGTTATCAGGGTTACTGATAATAACCACCTTGTTGGTTGTATTTGTTGCTGATATGATTTTAAACACGAGCCGCAGCGTAGCGCTCTCATTGAAGTTAAGCCTGCTGATTGTCCATTTATTTGTCTTCTCATCAAAGGTGCCTTTGCTGGCCTGCAGCGTTTTCACAAACGCCAGTCCGGCGGGTATACGCTCTTCCAGCACCAGGTTAGTAGCATTGCTGGGGCCATCGTTCTTAACAGTAATGGTATAAGCTACTTCCGAACCGACGGTGTACTCGCCCTCATCCGCTACTTTCTGCACGCTCAGGTCTGTCTGAATCGCAGTCGGCAGAAACAGTTTGTTGTTGTTCAGGCTGATATTACCTCCCAGGGAAATAACACGGCCGGTAACGTTAGAGCCTCTGCCCAATGTAATATCACCGTTGGCTATAATGTTTCCATGGAAAACTGTGATAGGCTCAAAGTTTACCTTATTCTTCACAAGCCAGTAAATGTTTTTCGACTGCGCCCCGCCTGTCAGCAACACAGCCCCCGTAGAGGTGGTCGCATTCAGATCGCCATCGACGATAAAGATGTATATGGCATTTACATCGCCGCCTGCGTCCAGCGTAAAAATGCCATCAAGCACTGCGCTGCCGCTTACCCTGTACACGCCGCCTGATAAAGAGCCATTCATGTTCAGCTTTGGCAGGATAGTAGTTACTGGTGCCGCTTGTATCAGGGAGTTGTATGCATCGGAAGCATCCTGGCGCGCAGTTGCCGCGGCGCTGTTGCCCAGGTCTTTTACTCCCTGCGCCTGGCTGATTTCTCCATTGTTGCTGATAGTAGTACCCGGCGAGATACCCATATCGCCGGCGACAACCGTAATGTTGGTGTTGTTGATTTGGTTGGATGCCAGCACAGCATAACTGCCTGCCTGCCCCAGTACTGGATCCTGCTGGGCAAAGCAAAGGGTGGTCGTGCCCGCAAGGAAGAGACAGATGAAAAGTAAAATTCTACTCATAAAGATATGTAAAGTAAGCATTGACTCAACTAAATATAGATAGATTAGTCTATATAGATTAACCATTGCAATTTACTCTCAATATCTTTTTAAGTTGCACCGGATTTGAAAAATAGCATGAATTAATATAAATAATACTAAATATATTCAAAAATTTATATTATTATCTATTTCTTATCCCTGATATTTATAGACAGCAGGTAAATCCAGTCCAAAAAAATAGATATAAATAAACACACTTCAGCCCACTTAACAGAAATTTGCTCTTCTAAAGCGCTGTTGTTTAAGACTTGAAGACTGGCTCATATAAAAAGCCGAAAAAAGCCTGTAAAAAGGCAACTTTAAAACAGCACAAAAAATAAAGCCCTGCTACTGGTAGAGTAGCAGGGCTTACAACAGCTAAAAGCTGGTCTTTTTATACGTGTACATGGCGTTCGGCATGGTACGAAGATCGGACCAAAGGCCCCGACTCCACATACTTGATTCCGCGCTTCAGGCCTTCTTCCCGGTAATGGTCAAACAAATCGGGGTGAATAAACTCGGCAACCTCCAGGTGCATTTTAGTTGGTTGTAAATACTGGCCCAGCGTCAGGATATCGCAGCCATTTTCAGCCAGATCATCCATGGCCTGGTACACCTGCTCGCGCGTTTCGCCCAGGCCCAGCATAATACCTGTTTTGGTGCGCTTGCCATATTCCTTGGTGCGGCGGGTCTGCTCCAGGCTTCGCTCATACTTGGCCTGCGGGCGCACACGGCGGTAAAGTTCCTTTACTGTCTCCATGTTATGCGACACCACCTCCTGTCCCGGCGAGATCATGGTAATCAGCGCATCCCAGTTGGCTTTTACGTCTGGTATAAGGGTTTCGATGGTGGTGGAAGGCGACAGCAGTTTTACCTGCTTTACTGTTTCGTGCCAGATGGCGGCGCCACGATCTTTCAGTTCATCGCGGTTTACAGAAGTAATCACAGCATGCTTCACGCCCATCAGCTGGATGGCTTCTGCCACACGGCGCGGTTCGTCCTCGTCATATTCATTTGGCCGGCCGGTGGCTACGGCGCAGAAAGAGCAGCTGCGGGTACATACGTTGCCCAGAATCATAAAAGTGGCTGTGCCTGCGCCCCAGCACTCACCCATGTTGGGGCAATTGCCGCTCTCGCAGATAGTGTGCAGCTTATACTCGTCTACGATGTTGCGTACTTTTGCGTACTCCTTCCCCACCGGCAGTTTTACGCGCAGCCAGTTAGGCTTGCGTGGCTTGCCCAGCGCGTTAAGCCCCTCGGGCTGTACGTTAGGCTGTATTACCGGAAGTATCAATAATTCGTCCATGGGTGCAAAGATAGGAAGTTATAAGGTAAGACATTAACCCGGGCAAAGTTTTGTGTGCCACCCTGGTTAACCTTCTAACAACTACCTGCCGCTTCTTGTTCGGGCTGGCGCTATTTACGGCTTCCGTAATACAGGTTCAGGTATACGGAAGAAAAAACCTGGCTGCTTTGAGCCTGCGGAATGATAACGAGCTTTTTGGGATAAGCCTCCACAGCAAAGCCTACTTCTATCCCCGTAATGCTTTCCTGGTAGCGGCCATACTCAAAGCTGAGGCCGGCTTTAAAGTGAACGCCCAGGTTAACGTTCGCTTCGCCCAGGCCCTGCAGGAAACTGGCACTACCCTGTATCCGGTCCAGGTTGCGGTGCTTGTCCGGATCGTATTGCTCAGTCCGGATGTCGGTTCCTCCCTGCCCGCCATAATCGTAGCGGATGTAATAGGGCACCAGCAACCCCAAAGAAGGGCCAATGGCTCCCACAGCGTTTACCTGTACCCCTGACTCGGCAGCCTTACGGAACAGCACCAGTTCGCGGCCGTAATGCGGACGCACCACGAACAGGTAATTTTGCTTTCCGGCAACAAAAAAATCGCCTGCGCCTAGATTATACAACCGGTTCTCTTTCGGATGCTTTACCTCTACTACTTCCAGGCCGCCAAACTGGTACATGCGCTCATTCATGTAATAAGCAGAACGGATAAAAGCTCCTCCAATCAGCCCTCCATTGGAATTGAAGTTAATACCGTAACTCAACTCGTTCTCGAAAGACTCATCTTCGTTGGTTTGGGCGGCTGCCGGCAAGGCCAGGCCTAAGGCAACTGCAAGTACAAGCGCAAGGTATCTGACCACCTTTTTATTTAATTTAAAGATTGATTAAAAGTAACTAATTTTACAATTATTACAAAACTATACTTAGCACACATGGCAACCATCAAAAGCATATACAAAGGCAGCCTGCGCACTTCCGCGCAGCACCTGGCTTCAGGCAACACCATCATCACCGACGCGCCCGTGGACAACAACGGCAAAGGTGAGGCCTTCTCTCCTACTGACCTGGTAAGCGCGGCGCTGGGCAGTTGCATGATGACTATTATGGGCATCGTGGCCAACCGCGCCAATATCGACATTGAAGGTATGGAGATCGACATTACCAAAATTATGGCCGCCGAACCGCGCCGCATTGCCGAAGTAGTGCTCGATTTTACCATGCCTGCCGGCAAAAGCTACACCGACAAAGAAAAGGCTATGCTTGAAAACGCAGCCCGCACCTGCCCTGTTGCCCTCAGCCTGCACCCGGATGTAAAACAAACGATTTCATTCCGGTATTAAGTATAAGTGTGTCCACGCAAGGAAAAGCTTTGCCAGGTATAAATCAGGTATACCTTCCTCAGCTTTAGTTAAACTGTTATACCTGCATGATAATAGCAATGCAGGTATAACAGTTTAACGGCACAGCGGCAAGTATAAGTTGTGCTATGCCGTTACTTTTTTCTTCAGCGCCTCTACGCCAATGCTCATGTGCGAGGCATCATACGTACACACCCCATCCTGCACCAGCAGCAACTGCGGCGACTCGTGGTGCACGTGCAGTGTTTCGGCCACTTCCCGGGATACAGGACGATAACGCAGCAAGTCCAGGTAGTATGATTTCACATTGTCGAGGCCGGCGCCGTCCCACTGGCGCTCCAGGCGGCTTTTGGCCGTGGCGCTGATAGAGCAGGAGGTGCTGTGCTTAAATATTACTACGGGCGTACTTTTAGATTCTTCTAATATCTCATCCAACTGTTCGGGATTTGTAAGCGGAAGCCAGTTCATATATGTTGTCTTTCTTTTCGGTTAGTTATACTTAAAGTTGCAGTGTACAAAAATCGGAAAGTGGTCCGTTCTGAAAGCTCGCCCCACCCAGGCGTAACTTATGCTCTTACTCATCAAGAGGGATTAGATTTCAACGTTATTTCCGAATTGCAACTTGTTTACATAGTGGTTATACTCTAAATCAGAACAGTAGTTTCTTCCGCTTCTTAATGCGTCCATTCTTATCAAAGGGCACGCGGATGGCCTCCAGTTCGTTGCCGCCCCGGCCTTTTACTTTACTCGTTTTGCCGCTCGGCTTTGGGCATGGAATACTTTTGCTCTGGCAGCCAGCAACAGACAGCAGCAGGCATAGCAAAAGGGAACAAAAAGGACGAAACAGGCGCATAGCGTGGTTGGGTTATGATTTATACCTGAGGAGAGATCAGGAGACAGCACAAGTATAAATCTTACCTCCTGATCTGCTCCCGGCTTTAGTAGTTCAACATGGACTCCACTTTCTCGCGCAGGCGCTGTTCTGGCAGGAAGTCCTGTTCCAGCGGCGGTGCAAACGGCACGGCGGTATCCAGGCTGGCCACGCGGGCAACCGGCGCATCCAGCAGTTCAAAGCAGTACTCGCTTATCCAGGCAGCAATTTCGCCGCCAATGCCGCCGGTCAGCGTGTCTTCGTGCAGGATGATGACACGGCCTGTTTTTTCTACGGCAGCACGCACGGCTTCTTTGTCCCAGGGCAGCAAGGTACGTAAATCCAGAATCTCGAAGCTGGCATCTGTTAGTTCCTGCTGCAGTTGTCTGGCCCAGTGCACGCCCATGCCGTAGGTGATGATGGTCAGGTCGGTGCCTTCGGCTACGGTGCGGGCTTTGCCTATTTCGATGGTATAATAATCGTCCGGAATTTCCTGCGAAATGGAGCGGTACAGCATTTTGTGCTCGAAGTACATCACCGGGTTCGGATCTTCGATGGCGGCATTCAGCAGGCCTTTGGCATCGTAAGGCGAAGACGGATACACCACTTTCAGACCCGGCGTATGAAAAAACCAGGCTTCGTTGCTCTGCGAGTGGAACGGACCGGCTGCCGTGCCCGCGCCCGTCGGCATGCGTACCACCACATCGGCATTCTGGCCCCAGCGATAGTGGCTCTTGGCCAGGTTGTTCACTATTTGGTTGAAGCCGCAGGTTACAAAATCAGCAAACTGCATCTCCACAATACTCTTCATCCCGCGCACCGACATACCCAAACCAACGCCAAGTATAGCCGACTCGCAAAGTGGCGTGTTGCGGATACGGCTCTTGCCAAACTTCTTTACAAACCCTTCGGATACTTTAAACACGCCGCCATACTCGGCCACGTCCTGCCCCATCAGTACCAGCTCGGGGTAGCGCTCCATACTTTGGCTGATGGCATCCGAAATGGCATCCACATAGCGCCGCTCTGTTTTGGCATCCGAAGCCGGCTGTATCACCTCCTGGTCAAAAGGCTGGTACATATCGGCCAGTTCTTCCGCGCGGTTCGTCTCGGGCATCGGCTGGGCAAAGGCTTCCTGCAGGCCGGCTTCTATTTCGGCTTTCAGCTCCTCTTTTATACTTTCCATCGCCTTCTGTGTCAGCACCAGCTCGTCCAGCAGGTAGCGCTCAAAGTTTTCTACCGGGTCTTTTTTGGCCCATTTTTCAAACAGCTCCTGCGGCACATACCTGGTACCGCTGGCTTCTTCGTGGCCGCGCATCCTGAACGTAATGGCTTCTATCAGCATCGGGCGCGGGTTTTTACGCATACTTGCCGCCGTTTGCCGCACGGTGTCGTATACTTCCAGCACGTTGTTGCCATCTATCTGCAGGGCATCGATGCCATAAGCCGGACCTTTGTCGATAAAGTGCCTGAATTTGAACTGCTCGTTGCTGGGCGTAGACAAACCATAGCCGTTGTTCTCTATCATAAAAATAACCGGCAGGCCCCACACCGCCGCCACGTTCAGCGCCTCATGGAAATCGCCTTCCGAGGCGCCGCCATCGCCGCTGAACACCAGCGTTATTTTCTCTTTGTTCTCCAGCAAATCGGCCAGCGCAATACCATCAGCCACCGCCAGCTGCGGGCCCAGGTGCGAAATCATCCCTACAATGTGGTGTTCATTGGTGCCGAAATGAAAGGAGCGGTCGCGGCCTTTGGTGAAGCCGGTGGTTTTGCCCTGAAACTGTGCAAACAGCCTGCCCAGCGGAATATTGCGGCTGGTAAACACGCCCAGGTTGCGGTGCAGCGGCAAAATATACTCATCCTGCTCCAGCGCCATGGCTGCGCCAACCGAAATGCCTTCCTGCCCGATACCGGAAAACCACTTGCTTACCCGCCCCTGGCGTAGCAGCACCAGCATACGTTCCTCAATTAAGCGGGGCTTCAGAATAGCTTTGTATAAAGTTAAAAGTTCGTCGTCTGTATAGTCCTTGCGGTTGTAATTCATCTCTGAAAAGGAAAACTTCGTTATAGGTTGGCAAGTTAATGTATTAGCGCTTGCGCTGAAATTTATCCCGTAATTTTTTAATTTTGAGAAATTAGATGTTAGATACTAGGCATTAGACTTGAGTTTGTAACTCGGGAATATCCCTTAAGAGCAAATTGCGCCTTACTTCGGAAAGTAGTTGTATGATTGTACTTTACTCTTTTTAGTCCAGAGTCTAATGTCTAAAATCTAACGTCTCTCCAAACCATGATACAATTCAAAGAATTTACCCTCGATAACGGCCTGCAGGTAATTGTGCACGAAGACCACACCAGCCCGGTAGCGGTGCTGAACGTACTGTACAACGTAGGCTCGCGCGACGAGGAAGAAGCCCATACCGGCTTTGCTCATTTATTTGAGCACCTGATGTTTAGCGGCTCTGTGAATATACCTGTGTACGACGAGCCGCTGCAGCGTGTGGGCGGCGAGAACAATGCTTTCACCAGCCCCGACATTACCAACTATTACCTGACATTGCCGGCGCAGAACATCGAAACCGGCTTCTGGCTGGAATCAGACCGCATGCTGAGCCTGGCCTTTAGCGAAAATGGCCTGGAAGTGCAGCGCAAAGTGGTAGTGGAGGAATTCAAGCAGAACTACCTGAACCAGCCTTACGGTGATGTATGGCTGAAGCTGCGCCCACTAGCCTACAAAGAGCACCCGTATAAGTGGGCAACCATCGGTAAAGAGATTTCGCACATCGAAGAGGCTACCATGGATATTGTGAAAGCCTTCTTTAAAAAGCACTACGCGCCGAGCAATGCCATACTGGTGGTGGCTGGTGATGTAACCTTTGACCGTGCCAAAGAGCTGGCCGAAAAATGGTTTGGCCCGATACCGGCCGGTGAGAAGTATGAGCGTAGTATAAAACCAGAGCCGCCGCAAACCGCGCCGCGCGTGCTGGAGGTTTCTGCCGATGTGCCCCTGAGCGCCATTTACAAAACCTACCACATGCCCGCCCGCACCGACGACGACTATTATGCCGTGGATTTAGTTAGTGATATCCTGGGCCGGGGCAAGTCGAGCCGCTTGTATGAGCAGCTGGTAAAAGAGCAGAAATTGTTCAATTCTATCTCGGCCTCTGTGTCCGGTTCCATTGAAGCCGGGCTGCTGATGATACAAGGCAAGCTGAACGAAGGCGTAGATCTGCAGCAGGCAAACGCTGCGATTGAGGCCATCAACCAGCAGCTAATGGATGAGCTGGTAGACGAGCAGGAACTGAACAAGGTGAAAAATCAGGCCGAAGCCAGCATTGTTTTTTCGGAGATTGAGCTGCTGAACCGTGCCATGAACCTGGCCTATGGCAAACTTTTAGGCGATGCCAACTTCGTAAACACCGAAGGCGAGAAACTGCAGGCCGTAACCCCACAGGACATCCAGCGTTGCGCCCGCCAGGTGCTAAACCCCAATAACTGCTCTACGCTACTGTATAAGGCGGAAAAGAAAGAAGTAGCCGTAGCAGGAGAAGAATAAAAGAAGCTTTTACCAGAGGTCCGGCTGGCAAAAAAGATCTGCCATCCGGACCCCTGGCTCCTACTGGCGCAAGCGGACACTTGTGCCATTGTGCACACGTAGCACGAGGTCAATTATAGAGACCAGTGCTTTTTGTCCTGCCATCATGCTACCTGCTACGATTTACAAACAGCACAACCTTATTTACTAAACACTTGTATATACAAATAACAAAGCCTACTTTTGTGGCACGTATATACTATGCGGATAGAAGACGAAATACAGCAGAAAGATTTTAAGGACGATTACCGTCGCCTGCTCGTGAACCTGTTGTTTACCAACAACTGGGTGAATCAGCAGGTAATGCCGTTCTTCCGTGCGCATGGACTTACGCTGCAGCAGCACAACGTACTCAGCATTTTGCGGGGGCAGCATCCGGAGCCTGTTTGCTTTGGCGATATTCAGTGCCGAATGGCAGACCGCAGCTCTAATGTAACCCGCCTGATTGATAAACTGATTGAAAAGGGCTACGCTACCCGTGATATCTGCCAAGCCAACCGCCGTATGATTGAAGTGCGTTTAACGGAAAAAGGACTGCAGAAGCTGGAGGAAGTAGACGAAGATATGCCCGCCCTCTACCAGCGTTTCCATAACCTATCGCACGAGGAGGCCGTTTTAGTAAGCAACATGTTGGACAAACTGCGCGGCTAAGCGCAATTTTTTAACTCTATATTTGTATACACAAGTAATGTATAAACCTGAATTATAATATACTTATGAAAGATATCAAAATAAAAGGAGCAACAATACCGGCACTGGGTTTCGGTACTTTTCAGCTGGATAGTGAAGCGGCAAACCACATGGTGAAAGCTGCGCTGAACGAAGGCTACCGCCACATCGACACGGCCCAGATGTATAAGAACGAGGAAAGTGTCGGAAAAGCCATCCGGGAATCGGGTGTGCCCCGAAGCGACGTATTTCTGACGACCAAGGTCATGCCCGGTAACTTAAGTAAGAAGGACTTTTTGCCCTCGGTAGAAGAAAGCCTGCAAAAACTGGGAAGTGAGTATGTGGATTTGCTCCTTATTCACTGGCCAAATGCTGAGGTGCCGGTAGAAGAATATATGGGTGAGCTGGTAAAGGCGCAGGAAAAAGGCTATACCAAGTACATCGGCGTGAGCAACCATACCACGGCTCTGCTGGATAAGGTACTGGCAACCGGTGCGGATATCATCACCGACCAGGTGGAGTATCACCCTTTTATCAACCAGGATAAACTGCATCATTACCTGCTGGAGCACGATTTATCGCTAACCGCTTACAGCCCCATCGCACAGGGCAAAGTGATGGGCAACAGCACGCTGAAAAGCATCGGCGACAAGTATAACAAGAACGAAATACAGGTAACGCTGCGCTGGTTAATACAGCAGGAGGCTGTGCTCGCCATTCCGAGAAGCTCTAAGGAACAGCACATGAAGTCGAACTTCAACATCTTCGATTTTGAACTGACCCCTGACGAAATGCAGCAGATTGATGCACTGAAGCAGGAAAACAAGCGCCTCATCAATCCAAGCTGGGCTCCCGAATGGGACTAAGTATAATTTTGAATAGCTAAATCTTGAATAACTGAATGAGGGGGTTTCGGAGAACAGGACAGAAGCCGTTTACAAAACCTTCCACTCTCTAACCTTATAAATTTTAACTCTTTAACTTAACATGACACAAGCACTTTTAAAACCTATAAAATTACACGACCTGGAACTCAAAAACCGGGTAGTGATGGCGCCTATGACGCGCAGCCGTGCCAACAACGAAGGCAATGTGCCGAACGACCTGATGGTAACGTATTATACCCAACGTGCCGGGGCCGGACTGATTATTACAGAAGGCTCCCAGGTATCGAAGCAGGGAGTAGGCTACGTGAACACGCCAGGCATTTACAGCCCCGAACAAGTAGAGGGCTGGAAGAAAGTTACCAAAGCTGTACACGACGAAGGCGGCAAGATCTTTATCCAGCTATGGCACGTGGGCCGCATGTCGCACCCCGATTTCCATAACGGAGAACTACCGGTAGCGCCTTCGGCCATTAACCCGAACGACAAATCCTATACACCGCAAGGCTTTAAGGATACGGTAACGCCACGCGAGCTGACTATTCCGGAAATTAAGCAAATTGTGCAGGACTTTACCAATGCGGCACAGAATGCCATGGCTGCCGGTTTCGATGGCGTAGAGGTGCATGCTTCTAACGGCTACCTGCTTCACCAGTTCTTCGTAACGTCTGCCAACACCCGCACCGACGCATACGGTGGCTCCAAAGAGAACAGGGCGCGTATTCTGTTTGAGATATTGGACTCCATTAAAAAAGTTGTGCCTATCGAGAAAGTGGGCGTGCGTCTGAACCCGAGCCTGCACAAGGCTTTTGGTATCACGCTGAACGAAGATACGATCCCAACTTACGATTACATTATCGCGCAGCTGAACAACTATAATCTGGCTTACCTGCACCTGACCGAAGCTGCACCGGCTAACCATGAAGTACCGTTTATTGAAGCGCACATTGCCAAACGCTACCGTCCTGTCTATAAAGGTAACCTGATTATAAACGGGGGCTTCACACAGGAAAGCGGCAACAAAGTAATTGCCGAGGGCGATACCGATATGGTTGCTTTCGGGGTGCCGTTTATCGCTAACCCGGACCTTGCAGAGCGTTTCGAACAGAACGCAGATTTGCAGCAACCGGATACAGGTACTTTCTATACGCCGGGTGCCAAGGGCTATATCGATTACCCTTCGCTGGCAGAGGTAGAGGCTTAAACCAAAGGCGCTTTTATAGATGAAACAGCTGACCACTTTGCGGTGGCCGGCTGTTTCGTTTTATACTTCCCTATACTTCAGCAGCTCAAACAAAGTATAAACATCAAAAAGAAAACCTGTGCCTTCCAGTTAAGCACAATTTAAGTTACTTTTACTTTTTGTATCAGCCTGAAAACAACAGGTTGGCAACGTTTATACTTTGCTGTAGCGCTAACGCATGAAACTGAAAATAAGAACCGGCTTTGGCTACGACGTGCACCAGTTGCAGGAAGGCCTCGACTTCTGGCTCGGCGGCATTAAAATTCCGCACACGCACGGCGCCCTGGGCCACTCCGATGCCGATGTATTGATACACGTTATCTGCGATGCCCTGCTGGGCGCGGCCAACCTGCGCGACATCGGCTTTCACTTCTCCGACAAAGACCCGAAGTATAAAGGCATCGACAGCAAGCTGCTGCTGAAGGAAGTAATGCACCTGCTGGCCCGCGAAGGCTATGAAATCGGCAACATCGACTCTACCATCTGCCTGCAGGAGCCCAAAGTAAATCCGCACATCCCGGCCATGAAAACCTGCCTCGCCGAAGTGATGGGCATTCCGGAAGCAGATATTTCTATCAAAGCCACTACTACCGAACAGCTGGGCTTTGTAGGCAAAAAAGAAGGCGTAGCTGCCTTTGCTACCGTTCTTATCGTAAAGCAATAAACCTAACCTAACTTTAAAACAAAATGAAGTATAATCACCTGTATGCCTTTGCCTTGCTGGCCGCCATGAGCGCCGGCTGTGCCAAAGGCCCTTCCACTTCTTCGGCTCCTGAAACTGCCAAAGCGCCGGTTACTGATGCGGCCAAGCTGGCAGAGGTTTCGCAGAAGTATGCCGAGACCATTACAGCAGCAGATCTTTCGGAACACCTGCACGTTATCGCCTCCGACTCTTTTGCAGGCCGCGACACGGGTTCCAAAGGACAAAAAATGGCAGCGGAATACATCTCCAGCCACTTTAAAGAAGACGGTTTAGCCGGCCCTGTTAAAACCGGCAGCAATCCATACTACCAGTCTTTCGACCTGGAGAAAAGCCAGTGGGGCCAGGGTCATATCAGCGTGGGCAAAGAAAAGTACCTGATGATGAAGGACTTCTTTGTGCTGGGTGGCTCACCTTACCAAACCGAGCAACCCGCCGATGTGGTGTTTGTGGGATACGGCATCGATGATCCGAAATTTAACGATTATGCCGGCAAAGATGTGACCGGCAAAGTGGTAGTAGTGCTGGCCGGCGAGCCAAAAGATGCCAGCGGCAACTTTATCATCAGCGGCAGCGACAAAGCTTCTGACTGGGGCAACGATTACCGCAGCAAGCGCAACGCCGCTACCGAACACGGCGCAAAGGCAGTCCTCATTGTTACGGGCACCAGCGATGCCGAATTTAACAGCCTGACAGAACGTTACAAAGCACGCGCCGGCCGGCCATCTATCGGCATGAAAAGCACCGGCGACCAGGCCACGGCGGCTACCATGTTTATTTCGCCGGTTGTAGGCGCCTCGCTGCTGGGCACCACCATGGACAAGCTGTTTGACTACCCTGAAAAAGTAGCAGCTAAAGGAGCACCGGCGGTATCGACCTTTACGGCAGCCAAAGACGTGAAAATACAGACGGAGCGTGTGGCAGAGCCGCTCTCCACAGAAAACGTGCTGGGCTTTATAGAAGGCACCGACAAGAAAGATGAAGTGGTGGTAGTAACTGCGCACTACGATCACGTAGGCACAGATTCCACGCTGGTGGGCGATAAAATATACAACGGCGCCAATGACGATGGTTCCGGCACCGTGGCTGTGCTGGAGGTAGCCGAGGCATTTGCCCAGGCAAAGAAAGATGGGTATGGTCCGCGCCGCAGCGTGTTGTTTATGACGGTTACGGGCGAAGAGAAGGGCTTGCTCGGCTCGGAATACTACTCCGAGAACCCGGTTTTCCCGCTGGAGAACACGGTAGCGGATGTAAATATCGATATGATTGGCCGCATGGATTATGAGCATGAGAAAACCAACGACAGCAACTATATCTATGTGATTGGCGCAGACAAGCTTTCGTCTGAGTTAGACCAGATAAACACCGCTATGAACGAGAAGTATACCCACCTGAAGCTGGATTATACTTTTAATGACGAAAACGACCCGAACCGCTTCTATTACCGCTCCGACCACTATAATTTCGCCAAAAACGGTATTCCGATCGTGTTTTACTTTAACGGCGTACACGACGATTATCACAAGCCGGGCGATGAAGTAGAAAAAATCAACTTCGAGAGCGCGCAGAAGGTGGCCAGGCTGGCATTTCACGTGGCCTGGGAGCTGGCCAACCGCGACAATCGCATTGTAGTAGACAGCAACAAAAAGTAACATACTATAATTATGCTAACTGGCGTTATACATAAATAAAGTTTAGCATTATTCACTTTCAGAAAAACACCCTAACTTTAAGGGTGTTTTTCTTTTTTAAATAGCACCTCCTGCTGTTTTTACATACCAGGAGACACCGTAGGGGAGACAGAATGAGCAAGTTAAAACAGTTTCTGCAGGATGCAGAAACAAAAGCGTTTGACCAGGGGCATCGCGCCACTATAAAATTCAACATAGGCAAGTATGATGCCGCCGTGCAGCGTGGCCTTACCCAATATACTGACCACGAGCTGGCCCGGGAGCGCGGTTCGTATATCAAAACCAACACCATCAACAACTTAGACAAGTACCTGATGGAGTTTGAAGCGAACTTTACGTCCCGTGGCGGCAAAGTAATCTGGGCGCGCGACGCACAGGAAGCTTTAAAGGAAGTCGGCGAGATTATGAAGCGCAAACGCGCGCGCTCGGTGGTGAAATCCAAGTCGATGAGCACCGAGGAAATTCACCTGAACGAGTACCTCGAGAAAAACGGCATTGATGTGGTGGAAACCGACTTAGGCGAGTACATTGTGCAACTGGCTGATCAGCGGCCTTACCATATTGTAACGCCAGCCATGCACATGTCTAAAAAAGACATTGCCGATCTGTTTGTAGAAAAACTGCACATCGCTCCCACCGACGATGCACAGGAACTGGTATTAACCGCACGCAAGCTGCTCCGCGAGAAGTATACTTCGGCGGAGATAGGCATTACGGGCGGTAACTTTCTGCTGGCTGATATCGGCGGTATTGCCGTAACCGAAAACGAAGGAAATGCACGCCTCTCCACTACTTTCCCGAAAACACATATCGCCATAGTAGGCATCGAAAAAATGTTGCCATCGGTAATGGACCTGGATTTATTCTGGCCACTACTCAGCACCAGCGGCACCGGCCAGCAGGTAACAGTATATAATACCATCCTGTCGGGCCCGCGCCAGCCGCAGGAGAAAGATGGCCCCGAGGAAATGTATGTGATCCTGCTCGACAATGGCCGCACAGATTTACTGGCCCTGCCCGAAAAACGCGAAGCGCTGAACTGCATCCGCTGCGGCGCCTGCCTGAACGTGTGCCCGGTATATAAAAACATTGGCGGCCATACGTACGAGAGTACCTATATGGGTCCGATTGGCTCCGTCATTACGCCGCATTACGATGGTATGGCCGAAAACAAGCACCTGAGCTTTGCCAGTTCGCTGTGCGGCGCCTGCACCTCGGTGTGCCCGGTAAAAATTAATATCCACAACCTGCTGCTGCTTAACCGCAAACAAAGCGTGGATGAGGGACTGGCCGATAACCAGGAAAAAACAGCTTTTAAATTCTGGCTGAAGGCCATGAAGAGCCGCACGCTCCTGAACCTGGCCCCGGCCGGCGTCAAAAACTTTGTGCTGAAATATGTGCTGAAGGATACCTGGAGTAAGCGCCGTGAGCCGCTGCATGTACCTAAAAAATCATTCAACCAACTCTGGAAAGAAAAGAATAAATCTTAATCTTTGATTCAGGTCATGTTTATTAAGTGGCCTGAAGTATAAAATCCCGAAAGAATCAGACGCTCGCAGAGCTCCCGAAGCGTCTGGCTTCCATAAGAGGTCTGTTTTCAAAATAACACCTAAGCCAAAAAGGCCTGCAAGTATGCAGGCCTTTCTATTTTATGGAATTCGCTGGATTATCTCCATTATCATTATCATCCATACAGATATATTTTAGAAGATGGCAGAGGTGAATGGCTTGCGTGAGAAAGCAGTCACTTCATCCACATCTTTCAGGCGGCAGATAAAGCGGGTCATGCGCTCCACACCGAAGCCTGCACCTGCAGTTTTGGGCAGTCCTCCCTCTTTCGCAACAGTCAGGTAATGGCTGAATGCCTCCTCGTTGGTACCTACATCAGCCATGCGCTTCCGTATCTGGTGGTATTCATGCTCGCGCTCACCGCCGGATAATCCTTCGCCAAACCCTTCGGGCCAGATTAAATCATAGTTCAGGTAAGTACCTTGCTTTGCCGGATCTTCTTTGTCATAAAACTCCCGCTTGTGGTTCAGCAGCCAGAACGGAGTTGTCATTTCTTCTGATTTGATGTGTTCATAATCTGGGCCCAGGGCAGCTTCCAGCTTCTCGGTGCGGAACACAGGCCATTTCTCAAATTGCGGCAACAACTCCCCGCGCAATTCCAGCAATAGCTCCGGAATTTCCTTGTTGAGGCGTGCAAAAACAAAATTTACCAGTTCCTCCATAAATTCCATCACAAAAAAGCGATCTTTGCCTTTAAACTCGAAATCTATCTGAGTAAATTCGAACAGGTGGCGGCCGGTACCGGCACGGTCGGCAAACTCCAGGCGTACGTTGGGCGAAATAATATAGATACTGCTTAATCCAGGATTCAGCAGGGCCAGTTGCTTATGAAAGATCATCGATTTGGTCAGGCTCCAACGTTGCTCGGCATAACCGATAGTGGCATCAACCACACCATGGTTCAGAGGATCTGTAATAGGAGAAAGCATGAGCGGCATAAGCTGCGTCAGGCCTTTTCTGAACATAAAATCGTGGGTAGCCCGCACAATGCCTTGCTGTACCTGTAGTACTTTGGGCAGCAGGGGGCGGCTGAGATGCTGTAAGGTAGTGTCCAGTTCCTTTGCCGTGTCGAGGGTTTGTAACTCCATGTTATTTTAGCAATTTGTTAACGTATGATGATTTAATATTTAACAAATATAAATAACGCTATTGTAAATTACAAATTTATCAAAAATTAATTTTTAAAATTTTAAATATTGCAACGATATTATTTTTTGATTGAAACTTTGTTAAAACCACTAAGTATAGGGAGGTATGAATTACGAAATTGATAATCTGGACAAGCAGATTTTACAGCTATTAATGAAGGACGTAACACGCGCCTATACAGATATAGCCAAAGAACTGAATGTTTCGGGGGGCACCATACATGTACGTATGAAGAAGCTGAACGAAATGGGCGTGGTGAAAGGCTCACAACTCCTGGTAAACCCTTCAGCTGTTGGCTATGATATCTGTGCTTTTATTGGAGTGTTCCTGGAAAGAGGCTCTGAGTATAAAGAGGCCGTAGAGCAAATGCGCCTGATACCGGAGATTGTAGAACTGCACTATACCACGGGTTCCTATAGTATGTTCGCCAAACTTATATGCCGCGATACAAAGCACCTGCGTGAGGTGCTGAACGAAAAGCTGCAAACTGTAAATGGTGTAGAGCGTACCGAAACACTGATTTCGCTGGAAGAAAGTATAAGCCGCCAGATAGTTTTAGAGTAATAACCCAGGTGTGAACTTAAGATAAAAAGAACCCAGCCCGGCCCCTTCGGGAGGAGCCGGGCTGGGTTCTTTAGCAATCTACAACCTAAGCTGTTTGCACTTATACTTACTTCAGCTTCTGCAAGGCAGCACGCAGGTTCTGCAGAGAGGCTTTAATGCTTTCCAGCGAAGCGCCGCCCACCGATAACCTGAACCAGTTCAGGTCGCGGCTGGTACCGAAGGCAGAGAACGGCACGACCGCCAGTTTGGCTTCCTGCAAAACGTAGAAGGTTACATCCTGGCTGTTTTGCAACTGTTTGCCATCGGGAGTGGTTTTGCCGGCCAGATCAATTTTCACTGTGAGGTAGATGGCACCCATCGGCTCAATGGCATCTACGGCAAAGCCATCTGCTTTCAGTTGCCGAAACCCGTTATACAATACATCCAGGCTCTCCTGCACTTTGGGCTTAAAGGTACCCATAAAGGCAGCTACTTTCTCCGGCTGCTTCAGAAAAGCAGCCGTGGCTGTTTGCTCGGCTTTCGGCGCCCAGGCGCCCACGTGGCCAAGTATGGCTTTCATCTTACTCATCACCAGGGCAGGACCATAGGCATACCCTACACGCACACCGGTGGCAGCAAAAGATTTGGAGATGCCGTCGATGTATACCACATAATCCTTTAGTTCCGGCCGCAGGCTTACGGGGTCGTAATGCGCGGCACCACCGAAGGTCAGCATCCAGTAAATCTGATCGTAGAGGATGTACAGCGGCTTTTCGCCTTCGGAGCGGCTGTGGTTTTCTTCCAGCACCAGGTCGCATATTTCCTGCAAGTCCTTCTTCGTAAACATGGTGCCTGTGGGGTTCAGGGGCGAACACAGAGCCAGCAAAGCAGCGCCTTTCAGGTGTGGTTTCACGTCGGCTGCCGTAGGCATAAAATTATTTTCCGGCCCGGTTTCCACCATCACGGGCGTCGCGCCCGACAAATGGCAATAGTGATTGTTGTTCCAGGAGGGCGTCGGGAAAACGACTTTATCACCAGGGTCAACGATGGCCAGGTAGGTAGCATAAATCAGCGGGCGCGAGCCACCGGCTACCAGAATATCTTCCTCGGGGTAAGACAAGCCCAGCTTATCCTGAGTAAAGGCCGCCACTGCCTCCCGCAGTACCGCTACGCCATTGGCCGGCGGGTAATTGGTATGCCCCTGCTCATAAGCCTGTATGATTTGATTTTTGAGTTCTGTCGGAATTGGGAATATGCCTGGGTCGAAATCGCCGATGGTGAGGTTACAAATCGGTTCACCCCGGGCTATCATCGCGTTTACCTCGCCGGCTACCTTTATAATTTCAGAGCCAATGAGGTTTTGCGCCATTTTAGAAACGGTCATGGAAAGTCTTGTTTTAAGTTAATCTTTACAAGTTACGGTTTCCGGCAAAGTATGGTGTAAGCTCCCCGTTAAAAAGTATAAACCTGACATCAGGCATTCGCGGGAGCTGCGCACGCCGCGGGTGCCTGATGTCAGGTTTATTAATTAAAATTTATACTTCTGCTAAAGCTACATTACCACTTGTAATAGCCGTTTTCCTCGTTGTCGTTCAGAATGTCGGCGGCTGTGTTAGGGCTACGGTGGATATCAGCCAGTTTGCGCTCTTTCCAGACGGCAGCCGACTGGCGCACTACTTCCAGGTGGGCATCCGATTTAACCCGCTCTTCCTCGCGCTTGGCATCCACTTCATACTCGGTGCGTGCCGCGAATTTGGCATCGCCCACCATCTGGCGGGTATCATATTGCTTCTGGCGTTCGCCCACACGCTGCATTTCCTGGGTGGTGCGCTCGTGCTCTACGCCTTTCAGAATATCATCATAGGGGCCTTTACTGGAGATAAGCTTGGTAAAAATAGGCGCAGTTTCGAGGCAAATGAACAGCAGCGTAATAAAAAACACGGGGAGCCACGGCAGTTTGTCAAGCGCATTTACGCGCGCCATCAGGCCGTCGTAATGCGTAAAGCTTTCCTGTCCTTTTGCCACGGTTGCATCATACTGTTTCATTAAATCCGCAATGCGCTGCTCCCGCAACTTTATCTGATCCTGCGCGCCGGCCTGCAGCAGTTTCAATTCTTCGTCTACTTTGTCGTACTGCCGTTTTTTCTCCTCAAAGATAGGACCTTTGCCAATCTTACCCGTACCGCCGGTGCCATCAGCCTCAGCAGCCAGGGCATCGTATAGTTCGTTACGTTCCTGCAACTTGGCGGCTACACCTGCCTGTATGCCGGCAATCTCTGTTTTAATGGAGTCTACTTCGGCGAACTGCTTGCCTACCAAAGCCTTATGCTGAATAGCGAGCTCTGCCTGCTTTTCTTTCAGAATGGCCTGGATTTCCTTGTCAAAAATCTTTAGCTCCAGCGGCTTGGAGATGACCACAGCCAGCACCAGCGCCAGCAGAATACGCGGCGTTACCAGCAGCAGCTCTTTCCAGAACTTGCCCTCTTTACGCAGCGTGGAAACAATAAACCTGTCGAGGTTAAAGATAACGGCTCCCCAGAACAAGCCGAAAACAATCGCCTGAAAGGCGGAGTCGAATACAGTATAAAGGGCATACCCTCCTGAGATAGCGGCCAGGAGCCCCGTAAACAGCACAGTAGCCCCTATACCGGCATATTTGATGTGCTCAGACTTAGAGCATTTTTCGAGGATGGTGTCGTCGGCGCCCGCGCACCACCAAAAGAAATTCTTCATGTATGTTTTATAAAACTAAACGGATATGGCGCTACAGAGAAAGCGTTAAACTAAGTAACGTAAAAAATGCTGAATATATACGCTTTAGCAGGCATAAATTACTAAAAGCCAACAGGCTACCCTAAAAAACGGCAACAGCCGCAGCCGCGGATTTAGTTCAAAGCTTTCTGCAGATTCATTCAGCATTTCGAAAGCAAAGATGCCATAGCACGAATTAGCCTGCCCGAGACGATGAAAGCTGCAAAACGAATGAAAGCAGAGCCTCGCTGTCATCCTAAATATAAAGAGCGTAAGCGCCCTCGCTTGTACCGGCTGTTTTGAGTCCTTCGGCCTCAGTGAAGCCGGATACTTCATATCATAAAAAGCGTAAGTCTGAAACTTGCGCCAGAGAAACATTTTTATACTTCAATTCAACTCGGAGCTCAGAATTAACTTCCCTCTTCATCAGGCAGTATCTCTACGTCCTGCACCAGTACAAAATTCTCTATCTCGCGGGCTCTGGGCGTGTTGGCCAGTCCGCCTTCGGCTGTTTCTTTATACTTGCGCTCCATGCTTTCGCCTACCTCGCCCAGCGCTGCCACGCACTGGTCTACAGGTATAACCGCGTTTACGCCGGCTATGGCCAGTTGTGCCGAGGAAAAAGCAATAGCTGCCGCGCTGGCGTTGCGCACAATGCAGGGCACCTCTACCAGTCCGGCTACCGGGTCGCACACCAGCCCCAGCATACATTGAATGGTAATGGCTACGGCCGTAAAAACCTCATCTACCGAACCTCCCAGACAATATACGATGGCACCTGCTGCCATGGCCGCCGCGCTGCCTGTTTCGGCCTGGCAACCGCCCACAGCACCAGCCAGCGACGCATTCTGCTCAATAATGAGCGCAATACCGGCTGCTACCAGCAAGCCTTCGTGTATACTTCGATCTGACAGGCCGTGCAGTTCCTGCAGGGTGGTGAGTGTGCCGGGCAGAATACCAGAGGCGCCCGCCGTTGGCGCAGCCACCACACGGCCCATGCACGAGTTTACCTCTTTGGCCCCAAGCGCCCGCGACACCAGCATCTTAAACTCCGGCGATAGCACTGTAACCGGCGAGCTGGCAACTTTTTTGGCGCCATTGTTCACCATGCTCGAGCGGGAGCGCATGTCTTCGGTCAGGCCGGTGTGTACGGCATCCTTCATCACGTCGTAAGCGCGGGCAATATTCTCCCAGATAAATTCTTCGGTGCGATCTTTCTGCTCTATCTCGTATGCCAGCACCGGCTGGTACAGCAACTCGCCGGTTTCGGCGCAGTGCTTTTCCCAGCTTTTAAAATCATTGAATAATAACGACATACTTATACTTTGTAAACCCGCTTCGCATCTGTGCCGCAAGGTGTGTTAAAGATAAATCAATTTGAAGGAATCAGCTATACCTGAAGTAGACGAAAAGCACAGGATAAAGATGTAAGACTTCCCGCAGCCTGACAAGGAGCTTTCAGGTTCCTGCACCTGCCGTTTTTTCTGTTGTTCCTTTCCCCTCCTTCTAAACAAAATATCGCGTGTTATTCGTTCTGCGTGAGCCGACTTAACTGCTTATACTTTCGCCTAACTTACAAGCGGCCCGTGCGTTCTTTTTAAAGGCAATCACTTATACATAATGGCGTAGCTTTATAGTATAAGCCGTTTGTCGCTAAACTATTTTATACCTGGCAACCTGTATCGTATACTTAACCTGATTTATACTTTAACTATACTTTTACAGCATGAAAAACAGCAGCACCAAACACATTGCCATACGCGTGCATGGCAAAGTACAAGGCGTATTTTTCAGAGCTAGCACCCAGGAAAAAGCCGAAGAACTAGGCCTGACCGGTTTTGTACAGAACGAGCCTGATGGCACTGTTTACCTGGAAGCCGAAGGAACCGCCGAAGCCTTGAATAAACTGGAGCAATGGGTACACCAGGGCCCAAGGCGGGCACGAGTGGAAAAAGTAGCAGTTGAGGAAAGGCGGGAGTTGGCAGGATTCAGCAAGTTTGAGCAGCGGCGGTGAGGGCATCTTTTTTTCAGAACAGGCTGCCATAAAGTCATAAATTCAGTTTTGTATTACATAAAACATTGTATCAGCGAGATCAGAAACAATTTTTTATTGCAAAATTTGTAATAATACACTAAGTTTAGTTCGGACAATATTATCCGACGCGCAAACAAGCTAAATTTTAAAATATAAAGTATGCCGAAAGTCTCCTTAAGTCTGTTCTTATCCCTCTCTATCCTGTTGGGCTGTAATCAAAAACAGGATCGCTCTGAAGCGCAAGCCACCAACGACGTTCAGAATGCAGATAGCACGAATGCTGCTGCCGATACGGCAAATGCCATCGTTGTACCCAATGATTTAAAGATCACCGAATTTGCAGGACCTGATCTAACACCCAGTCCTGCCTGCCTTGCTGTAGCGCCAACCGGAGAAGTCTTTGCGGGCGTTGACATGATTGGTTCACTGGGCAAAGATCCGGGGAAAGGAAGTATCATTAAACTTGTTGATACTAACAACGACGGCAAAGCAGACGAGCATACCACCTTTGCAATGGTCGATAATCCGCGCGGCATTATAGTGCTTGGCGATCAGCTCTTTGTCCTGCACACTACTTTCTCTGAAAAAACCGGGAAAGCGACCGGCATGGATCTGGTTGTTTTTGAAGATACAGATCATGACGGTGTTGCAGATGGGCCCTCCAAACCGCTCATTCAGAACATAAGCTCCCCTAAATTCCTGCAGGAACGGGGTACCGACCACGCTACCAATGGTATCCGGATGGGCATTGATGGCTGGATATACATTGCTGTTGGCGACTTTGGATTCCATAATGCGGTGGACAGATCAGGAAAGAAACTTACCATGCTCGGCGGCGGAATTGTCCGGGTACGGCCGGATGGCACAGAGATGGAGGTTTATACCCACGGTATGCGTAACATCTATGATGTGGCAATTGACCCGTATATGAACATTTTCACACGCGGAAACACCAACGACGGCGGCGGCTGGAACATTCGCTTCAGCCATCAGATCCAATCCGGTGAATACGGCTACCCTGTTCTCTTCCAGAACTTTACAGACGAAATTATTCCTGCGCTGGTAGACCTTGGAGGCGGCTCCGGTACCGGCGCCTTATTTATGGATGAGCCTACCTGGCCAAAAAAATACAATAAGGTTCCGATGATGGCAGACTGGGGAAGAAGCCAGCTTTATATTCACCGGGTTACGCCGGATGCTGCAAGCTTTAAGCAAAAGGAAGAAGCATTTATAAAATTACCCCAGATTACGGATTTGGATGTTGACGGGTCTGGAAGGTTATACCTTTCTGCCTGGGATGGCGCGGGTTATTCCGGTAATCCTGACAAAGGATTTGTGGTACGGGTGGTGCCGGAAGACTGGAAGTATAAGCCCTTCCCCGATCTTGAAAAAGCATCTGTTGAAGAATTGGCAAACTTGCTGAAATCAGGTAGCTCCGTAGCCCGTTTGTATGCCCAGCAGGAACTTATTACACGCCCGACCGATGAGGCGACAAAGGCAGCGTGGGAAGTTGCCGCCGACAAAAGCCTGCCGCTTTATGCGCGGGTAGCCGGCATGTATACGTATGCGCAGGCAGCAGGCGAAAGTGGCACCAGCAACTTAGTAAAGCTGACGCAGGATAGTAACATGAAGGAATTTGCTTTACGCGCCCTCAGCGACAGAAAAAAGCGTCTCGAAAATGTTCCCATCAAGCCCTTTTTCGATGGTCTCAAAAGCTCCTCTGAACGGGTGCAGGCAGCGGCCATTATTGGCTTAGGACGCCTCGGCCGTATAGAAGCTGCCCCGGCCTTGCTACAGGTAAAAGTTCCTGATTCCTTTGCCGCGCCGGCCAAAGGAACGGAAGGACCTCATGCCACTCCCAACGCAGCCATTATTCCGGCACACCTTGCAGTGCAGGCTCTGGTGAAACTAAATGCTGTAGATGCATGCGTAAATGCTATCGGCACAGATAACTCCACCATTGCGCTTTGGGCCCTGCGCTACATGCACGATCCGAAAGCAGTTAACGGATTGATCGCCGCTTACAAGCAGACCAATGACGAGGAACTGCAAAAAGAAATCCTTACCACCTTATCGCGCCTCTACAAAAAAGAGGCTCCATATGATGGTTCCACGTGGTGGAGCACGCGGCCGGATTCGCATGGCCCTTATTACAACGGAATTACCTGGGAGTCTTCTCCTAAAATAGAAAAGTTCCTGAAGGCGGAATGGGCTAAGGCAGACAAGTCAGAAAAGCAGTTCTTCGCTGATCTGAACGGCAGACACCGCATGGGCATTACCGAGTTTGGGGGAGAAGAGAAACCCGTTGTAGCGAAAGAAGAAGTTAATGTTGACCTGGATAAAATCAGAAACCAGAAGGGCCAGATTGGCAAGTCCTCTATTGAAGATGTGATGCTGGCAATGGCTAAACTGGACGGAGATCCTGTAAAGGGTAAAGCCCTGTTTACCCGCCAGGGTTGTATTGCCTGCCACAGCATAAAGGAAGGCGAAACGATGAAGGGCCCTTTCATGGGTCAGATCGGGTCTATCATGAACCGGGAGCAGATTGCAGAGTCCATTCTCAAGCCAAATGCTTCCATCTCGCAGGGTTTTGCTACGGTGCAGGTTACCACAAAAGGAGGTAAGAGCTATACCGGCTTTGTTACACAGGAATCTGCGGACAAACTCGTTATGCGGAATACCTCCGGTGAGATTTTCACAATTGATACCGGAGACATTCTGAAGCGTAAGGAACTGGAAACATCCATGATGCCGACAGGGCTTGCCAATGCCTTGTCCTACGAGGAGTTTGCATCTCTTATTACTTTCCTTTCACAACAGAAAAAATAAGTCATACCTGTTGTATAGCTGCCATTTAAATAAATGGCAGCTATACAACAGGTATGACACAAAGCAGCCGGAAAAACCATTCAGCAGATAGCTTCAATCCTATCACGGCTAATTGATTTAACTTTATCGTTTTTCGCAAATACAAAGACCCGGAACTTACCGGATAATAAATGAAAATAACCGCCTTGTTTAGTATCTGCCTGCTTGGTGCGTGCTTATCCTGCGCCACACAGAAAAAGGAATCACAGGATGATGGATGGGTAAAACTCTTCAACGGAAAGGACCTGAACAACTGGGATGTAAAAATCAAGGGCCACCCCCTGAACGAAAATTTCGGAAATACTTTCCGGGTAGAAGACGGTAACTTAAAAGTAAGCTACGATAAGTATAAAAACTTTGATGAGCAATACGGCCATCTTTTCAACAAGCAGAAATTTTCGGCTTACCTGCTGGTCATGGAATACCGCTTTACGGGCGAACAGGCAACCGGCGGCCCCGGTTGGGCTTTCCGCAACAGCGGCGCTATGCTGCATTCCCAGCCGGCCGCCACGATGGGCCTGGATCAGGACTTCCCGATTTCACTGGAGGAACAACTGCTGGGAGGCAACGGCCAGGATCCGCGCAGCACCGCCAACCTGTGCACGCCCGGCACCAACGTGGTGCTGCAGGATACGCTTTTCACGCCCCACTGCATTGATTCCAGCTCCAAAACCTACCACGGTGATCAATGGGTACGCGTAGAGGCGCTGGTTCTGGGCGATTCCATTATCAAACATATAGTAGAAGGAGACACGGTGCTGGTTTATAAAAAGCCTCAGATTGGTGGCGGCAACGTGAGCAACTATGATCCGGCGGTAAAAAAGGATGGCCAGCCTTTGAAGGAAGGATACATTGCCCTGCAAAGCGAAAGCCACCCCGTGGAATTTAGAAAAGTAGAGCTTTTTAACCTCGAAAAGTATATGGATGATCCGCAGAAACTGAAAAAAGTGTTGCAGGATCTGCAGAAACAGAAAGCACATTAAGTATAAAGCTGCTACGAGCTTTATACTTTGTAAATCCACCCGCCCCGGTAACAACTTATACCTCAGCACAACCGTGCCAGACAAGCTTTTATTTATTTAGAAATGAACACTCCTAAAATATACTTTAAAGCATTTTTGATTGGGCTCACCTGTTTCGCGCTTATACCCGGCCCGGCGCACTCCCAAAAAAGTACCGCCAAACCCTACACACAGGACATTTCAGGTATGAATCTGAAATTTGATATGGTAGCTATACCTGGAGGTGAATTTAAAATGGGCAGCCCGGCCGATGAGCAGGGAAGGAACCAGGACGAAGGCCCCCAGCATACGGTAAAGCTCAGCCCGTTCTGGATGAGCAAGTATGAAATAACCTGGGATTTGTTTGAGCCTTTTTTATACAGGGATTATGAGGCAACCCAGAGTACCGGGGCCATTAGCCCCGAAGTAGATGCTGTGGCGCGCCCTACCAAGCCTTACCTCGACATGACTTTCGGTATGGGGAAAGAAGGCCATCCGGCTGTAGGCATGACGCAATATGCTGCTATCCAGTTTTGTAAATGGCTGTACGCCAGAACCGGCGTCTTTTACAGGCTCCCGACAGAAGCCGAATGGGAGTATGCCTGCCGTGCCGGAACAACAACAGCCTATTCTTTCGGCGACGCCCCTTCAGAACTTGATGCCTATGCCTGGTTTAAGGCCAACAGCAACGAAAAAACCCATCCGGCAGGTACTAAAAAGCCAAATGCCTGGGGCCTTTACGACATGCACGGCAACGTAGCCGAATGGACAATCGACCAGTATATCCCTGATTTTTACGAGCAGTTTAAAGGGAAAGTAGCTGTTAATCCTGTTGCCGTACCCGAAAAGCTATATCCCCACGCCATCAGAGGAGGCGCATATAACGATGAAGCCCCGGCACTTCGCTCAGCCAACCGTGAGGCCTCCGATCCCAACTGGAAGCGAATAGATCCGCAGATACCTAAAAGCAACTGGTGGTTTCCGGAGGCACCTTTTATTGGTTTCCGGATTGTTCGTCCGCTGAATCCACCTTCCGCAGCAGAGATCGACGCATACTATAACCGCCAGCCTATCCCGGACTATTGAGAAGTATAGCCTCTTGGGAAACCCGTAGGCTTTAGCTTTATTACCTGCTATACTCATCTTGTCTGGCAAAACTTGTCGGCTTGTTAGGCAAATAATTTACCTTGAGTTTAATAAGTGTCGGAAAAACATCAATTATATACATTGAAATCATAAATCAGGCATAAACATATAGTGTTCAGTAGGTTGTCATAAATAAATCTTGTATCTTATGCCTCAATACCTTTGTCCCTTTACTTACTTTAACGACACACAGAATGGAGAAGAATGACAAAATTTTTGACTTAACCCAGCGGCGCGAGTTTCTGAAAGCCTCAGCCCTGCTGGCAGGAGGTGCACTGCTAAGTTCGGTTCCCCTGGCAGGTGCATACGCAGCAGGCAGCGACACCATAAAAATTGCATTGGTAGGATGCGGGGGCAGAGGTACCGGAGCCGCTTTCCAGGCTTTGCAAACCAAACAAAATATAAAACTGGTTGCTATGGCAGATGCCTTCCGTGATCGCCTGGATGACAGCTATAAGCCACTGTTTGATAAGTTTGGAAAAGGGAAAGTAGATGTTCCGGAAGATAAGAAGTTTGTTGGGTTTGATGCTTATAAAAAAGCCATAGCCGAAGCTGATGTTGTGCTGCTTGCCACACCTCCCGGCTTCCGGCCTATTCATTTCGAAGAAGCCATTAAGCAGAACAAGCATGTTTTCATGGAAAAGCCGGTAGCCACCGACTCGCCCGGCATCCGCAAAGTACTGGCGACTGCCGAAGAAGCAAAACGAAAGAAACTAAACGTGGTAGTAGGTTTGCAGCGCCGTTACCAGAATAACTACCGCGAAGCAATCAAGCGCATCCAGGATGGCGCCCTCGGCGATATTGCCTCAGGCCAGGTTTACTGGAACAGCGGTGGCGTGTGGGTACGCCCGCGCAAACCAGAACAAACGGAGATGGAATACCAGATGCGCAACTGGTATTACTTTAACTGGCTTTGCGGCGACCATATCACCGAGCAACACATCCATAACATCGATGTGGCCAATTGGATAAAGAACGATTACCCGGTATCGGCCCAAGGCACCGGAAGCCGCTTCCTGCGTACGGGCAAAGAATACGGCGAAATATATGATAACCATACAGTGGAGTTTGTCTACAAAGACGGTACCGTGCTGCAGAGCCAGTGCCGCCACTTTGAAGGAACAGACAACCGCGTAGATGAAAGTTTCCAGGGAACAAAAGGCCGCGTATACCTTTCTGCTGATAACATCGCAAGGTTAACGGATTATAAAGGAAATGTAATTTATGATCATGCCGGAAAAGGTGATCCGAACCCTTACCAGACCGAGCATGACGAACTTTTTGCGGCCATAAGCGCCGGACAATTTAAGTTTGCCGATGCAGAACGCGGCGCTAAGAGTACCATGACTTCGCTCCTGGGGCGCTATGCTACCTATTCCGGGCACCAGGTAAAGTGGGATGAAGCGCTCAACTCTAATATCAGCTTAATGCCTGAAACTTTTGCCTGGGATGCCAAGCCAAAAGTGTTGCCGAACGCAGATGGATTCTATCCTGTTGCTATTCCGGGCAAGACAAAGGTGATAGGCTAGCAAATCAACTATAGAAAAGGAATTGTCTCTCAGACTGCCTATACCTGCAACAAGCGCAGAGGTCAGGTGGAGTAGGGGCAATTCCTTTTTATTCTCCATACTTTGCTGAGGCTAGCTCGCCTGCTCTTGTTTTTTGCAAAACACATGCAGGAAAGTATAAGATGGCAGGCAATATTATATTTCATACTCACAAAGTATAAGCCATACAGATCCCTGATAATTAGCACATTAATTTATACTTATGCGCTGTGTATTGCTGTTCTGCCTTGCCTTTTTGCTCCTATCTTCGTTCAGCAAGCCAGCGCTAAAGCCATTTCATATTTACGGATTTACCCAGGGCACGAGCTACCAGGTAACCTACTATGCTGAAGATAATGTTATATCCAAAGCGCAAATCGAGCATCTCCTGAGTGAGATAGATAGTTCACTCTCCATCTACAAACCTTATTCCTTGATTAGCCGGTTTAACCAGTCTGCTTCAGGGTTACAGGCAGATGAACACTTAAAGAGTGTAGTGAAAAAGTCGCTGGAGGTTTCCCGAAAAACGGGAGGAGCTTTTGACATTACCGTACAGCCGCTCGTGCAAGCCTGGGGCTTCGGAACAAAACCTGTCGCTGCGCCGCCGGATTCAGCTTCTATACTATTACTGCTAAAATGTGTTGGCCCGGGCAAAGTAACCCTTCTCCGCAACCAGCTCCGGAAATCAGCTCCTTGTATACGGATAGATGTAAACGGAATTGCCCAGGGTTACACGGTAGATGTACTGGCGAATTACCTTGAAAAACAAGGTATCAGAAATTACCTGATAGAGGTGGGTGGCGAAATACGGGTAAAGGGGCGCAAGCAGCCGGGCGGCGCGTTAATGTCCATCGGCATTGAAGGCCCTGACGATCAAACACAAGGTGTTTTCCCTATCCAGAAAGTTATCCGGCTGGAGAACGGAGCCATAACGGCCTCCGGCAATTACAGAAAGTTTTACCAGAGCGGCAACAAAACAATCTCCCACTTAATTGATCCCAAAACCGGCTTCCCCGTGCAGAACGAGCTGATAAGTGTTACCGTTTGGGCCAAAAATGCCCTTACAGCCGATGGCTACGACAACGCACTAATGGGCATGGGGCTGGACAAAGCCTTGCAGTTTGTAAATGGGCAAAAGAACATGGAGGCATACTTTATTTACCACAGGCCGGATGGCACCGTAGCCGATACCGCCACCACGAGGTTTTATAAGCTGATGGAATAGAGGTATAAGAATATAAACAACGTTACAATCTACTGGAAAACTGCAGCAGGTTACAACGTTGTTTATAAATAAAGTTTAACTGTCTTCCCTAAATGTTGTCCTCCCAAAAAGATTTTATGTGTGATAAGGACGCAATACACAAAATCCTTTCAGGAGGACAGACTATAATATAAATTACTGCTTAACTTAAAAATCTGTCGGCTTCTCTGTATGCTTTTATCAGCGCCAGTTCTCCTTCTTTCCCTTCTTTTGATTTTCCGTGTTCCATCCCCATTACGCCTTTGTACCCTTTTTCGTAGATGTGCTTGAATACATTATTGAAGTTGATTTCTCCCGTTGAAGGTTCTTTGCGGCCGGGGTTATCACCTATCTGTATATAGGCAATTTCATCCCAGGTTCTGTCCATGTTCACGATTAGGTTGCCCTCGTTCTTTTGCATATGGTAAAGGTCGTAGAGCAGCTTGCAGGAGGGGCTGTTTACTGCTTTGCAGATTTCGTAAGTCTGGTCGGAGGTACGCAGGAAAAGGTTAGGCGTATCGCTAAGCGGTTCCAGCACCATCACGATACCATGCGGCTCCAGGATCTCCGCTCCCCGGCGTAAAGCTTCCACTACATGGCCGGTCTGTATACCAATCGGCAGGTTCCGTTCAAAGTCTCCCGGCACCACTGTTGTCCATTTGGCATTTACACGTTTGGCTACATCTACAGCGCGCTTGCATCCGTTAAGAAAGATGTCGATGTACTCCGGTTTGCCGGCTGCCAGCGAATTTTGGCCGTTACCACCTTTATCGAGCACAAATACCCCCATGGTCATGCCCAGCCGGTTAAGTTCTTTGCTTATCTTTTCCTGTTCACTTACCGGGCGCCCCATCATGCCATTGTCTTCTATGGCACGGAAGCCCTGGTCGTGCATAAACCGGATCTGATCCGTAAAATCTTTACCACCAAGGTTCGAAAACATCCCATCGTGCGGGGCATAGTTCAGGTTAAAGGTTTTACCTGCTTTCTTTTCGGCAGGTGCACTTTCCGCCATGGCAGCAGCACCGCTTGCAAGGGCTACTCCGGCCAACAGGCTGCTCTTTAAAAACTCGCTTCGTTGCATTATATAAGGGTTAATGACGCTGCCGCTTTATCATGTATGTCTGTTAAAACAGCAGCTTTCGTTTACATTCGATTTTTCCGGCTGATGATTTTGCGCTCTGGTTAATGCCTGTTAATCTTATACATCGCAGATTATGATACTTTCCTTCAGCGAAACAAGCGGGCTCTTTGATTTTGGAATAAATTCCTGCGCCACATAGCCCTTATAGCCTGTATCTATTATTGCCTGCATGATAGCCGGGTAATACAGCTCCTGCGTATTGTCTATCTCGTTCCGGCCTGGTACGCCGCCCGTATGATAATGCGATATATAAGGATGATTCTCCTGGATGGTGCGAATTACGTCCCCTTCCATTATCTGCATGTGGTAGATATCGTAGAGCAGCTTGAACCTGTCTGACCCTACCATTTTCGCCAGTTCCACACCCCAGTTGGTATGATCACACATGTAGTCTTTGTGGTTAACTTTGCTGTTGAGCAACTCCATCGAAAGGGTGACTTTATGCTTCTCGGCCGTCTTCATCAGGCGTTTCAACCCTTTGGCGCAGTTCTCCATCCCCTGCTCATCGCTCATGCCGTTGCGGTTTCCCGAAAAGCAAATCAGGTTGTTCAGCCCGGCTTTGGCTACTTTCGGAATCATGGCTTCGTAGCTGGCCACCAGCTCGTCATGATACTTCGGTTCATTAAAGCCTTCCGTCAGGCTTTTCTCTGCTCCCCAGGCCATGGCGCAGGTCAGGTCATACTTTTTCAGCGTGGGCCAGTCGTCTGGCCCCAGCAGTTCTATGGAAGACAGGCCCATTTGCTTACCTGCTTTGCACAGATCCTCCAGTGGAATATCGTTGTAGCACCACTTACAAACTGAATGATTTATCCTGCCTTTGAGCTTTGTTTCTTTCAATTCAGCGGCCCTTAGGGGTTCGGGCAACATCATAGCTGAAGCGAGCACGGCTGCGCCTCCTGCCAGGTTTTTAAGCGCAGTGCGCCGGGTATATTGGTTTCTCATTTTATTTCATTTTTGAGTTATTAGCAACATGCCTTACTCCAGGAGTCCGGCACTGGCTTATTTGCTGGCTACAGTTTTCGTTGCAGGCTTTTTAAGGGAATACAGGTACTCTACCAAGTCAACAAGTTGCTGCTCCGACATGCCCTGCTGCAGGTTAGCAGGCATGATAGAGTGCTCCATCTGCGTTTTGGAAGCAATCTTCGATTTTTCGTAGCGGTTCTTCATTCCGCCCGGGCTAACCAATTCTATTTCGTCTTCTGTTTCGCTGGCGATAATGCCTGCTACTTCGCTGCCATCCTTCAGTTTAATTTGATACCCTTCGTAACCAAAACTGATACCCGCATCCGGATGAAGTATGGATACGTATAGCGCATCTTTGGTCAGCTTGCTTCCGATCTGGGTAAGTGCCGGACCAAAATTGGCGCCCTCTTTCCCAACCTGGTGGCAAACAGTACAGGTTTGCAGGAAAACCTTTTTGCCTTCTACTACAGAGCCCGTGCGCATGGCCAGCTCACTAATCGGCGGCAGGGGCTTACCATTTGTTGTACTAGCCGACTTCAGGTATTTCAGCGCTTCGTCGCGTATGCCTGTGCGCATGGCTCCCGCCAGCGTTACCGATGCTGCCGGCTCCAGCTCTTTTGGAAGCTTACCATCTCTTACCACATTCATCAGCCGCTCCTCGCCACTCCAACCGGTGCCCAGCGCCTTCACAGCTACCTTCCGCACAGCCATGTCGCCGGACTTGTCCATGACAATGGACTGTATCAAATCCATGGATTCGTTGCTGCCCACGTGGCTTAGTGCCTTTAGCACCGCTGACACATCGTCTTCATCCTTACTGTTAATAGTTTTTTTCAGCAGATCTGAACCACCTGAGCTCAGCAACAGCCGCGTTGACTCTACGCCCAGGCTGCTATCCGGATAGGCAAGTGCCAACTGAAGCAGCGCCTGGTTCTGATTGCGGAGTTTATAACGGCTGACAAGATCTACAAATTCCTGTTTTCCCTTTAACTCTGCCAGCGTTCGCTCCAGCACCGCCTTCGCCTTCGGTGATTTAGCGAGACTTGCCGGATCAATATGGTTCAGCGCTATCTTAGACACCTCCGCCTTATGCGGCCCCTGATCGTCCAGCAGGGCTAACAATGTTTTTTCTTTGGCAGGATCATCTATGAAATCAAAAGCTCTGAAATACTTCGCCCGGTCAGCCGACGAAGTACCCGCATCCGTGATGTTTTTGGCCAGGTAAGGCAGGGCAAGACCCGTTCTGGATCGCCAGATGATGTCCTGGCTGGCTTTATCTGTCAACTGGTTACCCATCTCCTTCTGATAGGCAGCAAAGAACTTGTCCCACTGCTCATCAGCCCCGATACCCAGGGCCTCCAGATACCAGCGGTCTTTGCCATCATACTGTTTCGCCAGCTGCGCCCAGAGTGCCGGCGCCTCCGGTGATTTGTTATGGTGCAGGGCAATGGCCACCTCGCGGCGCACCTGCGGGCTTTTATCGTTTACCAGTTGCTTCACATAAGGAATAATGTTGTCTGCTTCCTGGCGGGCAATACGAAGTCCCGTAATACGGATATCCGGATTTTCGTCCTGTAGCGCCTGCTGTATATAAGTATCGCTTTTGCCGTCAATCTTCGCCAGCAGCCACAGCGCTCTTGCCCGCATTCTGTCATTGTCTGATTTCCATAGTTGCTGCAGTGCAGGCTCGGCCTTTGCGCCCCATTGATGCAGCTTGGTCCAGGCCAGATAGCGCGTAGCCAGGTTAGGATTTTGCAGGCCCTCAACTGCGCCCTCCGGCGAGGAAAGATCCAGTTCCGGTATTTTATAGGGAGTTCCGGGAGGGGCTATCCTGTAGACACGTCCCCTGTCCATGTCTGCCATCTGATGGCCACCAACGCCCGGATCGTACCAGTCTGCTACAAAGATAGAACCGTCCGGAGCCACACTCAGATCAGAAGGGCGGAACCACTGATCGCGTACCCCCTCAACCAACGGCACGATTTCGGCTTTATACCCGGCTCCGTTTTTTGTTACCGGATACGCTCTTACTACATTCGGGCCCGCATCGGTATGAATCATCTGGTTACGGTATACTTCCGGAAGCAGATCTCCTTCGTATATCACCATACCTGTAGGCGAGCCTGCTCCCGTCTGCAACAGGTTCGGAATAGAACCAGGGTCATTCTGGTGCCAGTGCTGCAGCGGTATCTCCTTCTCCATGTTGGTGCGGCGAGAGCGCCAGCCGGCCCCGGTCATTTCATCGGTATAGCCGTAATTGCCGAATTCCATTACATAGTTGATGCGCACACCCTGGTTGCCATCGTCGTCGTTGTCGGACTGCCACAGCGTACCATAGGAATCCACGGCGGCCTCATAGTTGTTGCGGAAGTTGTGGGCCAGCACCTCGAACTCCGTGCCGTCCGGATTCACCCGGAAAACCATCCCCTGGCGGTAAGGGTTTCCACTGTTGTTCACCACCTTGCCATCTTTGTCGACAATGGGCTTTCCTTCACTGTCCATAATCTGTTTCCCTTCGTTACCGAAGTTGAAGTATAGCTTGCCGTCAGGGCCGAAGGTGAATGAGTGAATGGCATGATCGTGCTGCACCCCGCCGAGGCCTGAATAAAGCACCTCTTTCTTATCCGCTACATCATCTCCATTGGTGTCAGTAAACATAAACACGTTTGGACTGCTGGATACAATCACCTTGTTTCCCAGCACAGCTACACCAAGTGCAGCATTAATGTCTGTGCCCTGGTAAAACACTTTGGCTGTATCGGCGCGCCCGTCAGCATTAAGGTCTTCCAGGATCAGGATGCGGTCTCCTTCTGCCCGCTGTGGGTTTGTTGGGTTAAGCTCCGGCCGGTAATTATAAGCTTCGCAGACCCACACCCGCCCCTTTGCGTCAACATCGATGTTGGTGGGGTTGCCCATCATGGGTTCAGAGGCAAAAAGCTTTACCTGCAATCCCTCGGCAGCTTCAAGGCCAAGGACAGCGTTCTCCGGCAGCCTTTTTTCTGCTTCCGTCAGCTTACTGTATAGTTCATCACGCTCTTCCTTAGACTGTACAGGCTCTTTTGCGGCAGTCTGTTTCGTGTCGTTACACGACGACAATGTCAGCATACTCATCAGAAAAGCCACTGAAAGTATATTCCTTTTCATGGAGATAATGGTTATAGTTCAATATGTTGTTTTAGCCGCGCTTAGCTTCACCCGTTTAGTGCTGTTTTCTGCAGGGGCAGTTTTCTGTATCGGCAAGTATGGCCACCTATGGTATGTTTTGTATTTCTGCTTTTACATCAGAAGTATAAGGATCTTTCAAAACCCTGCAATACAGGTTTTAGTGTTATACTTACACCTATAAATATTAGTATTTATCTGCTTAAATACAAGCAAAAAGATTAATAAGAATATAGAAAGTGTTATGCAGCAGAAGAGGTCTTCTCTTAAAGTATACTTAAGTTTGATTTCGGGTATTGTAAAAACACAAAGGAGCTATCTTTTAAAACGGCTCCCTTGTGTTTCTTTTTATACTTAGATCAATATAGCGGGTTCTGGATCAATAACTCATTCCTATTCATCTCGTCTATCTCAATCGGCAGGAAGTAAAATCTTGGATTCCACTCTCTGTCCTGAATCACGATAGGCGCGTACTTTCGGTTCGAAATTGCTCCGTCAGCAGTCATGGTGCCGGTCACGCTCACACCCTTGGCATCCTGGTAAGCCTTGTCGGCTATCATCCAGCGGCGTACATCGAAGAAGCGCTGTTCTTCATAAGCCAGTTCAATGCTGCGCTCGTTTCTATAACGCTCTACCAAAGCCTGCCCGCTTTCGGTCACAGGCGGCATTCCGGATCGGGCCCTTACCTGATTGATATACGTTTTGGCTTCATCTTCCTGACCAAGTTCAATACATGCTTCAGCATAGTTCAGCAGAATCTCAGCATATCTGAATCTGCGGAAAGGTAATGTCTGCTTATTATACTGATGGTCTATGGTGGGATCAATAAACTTGCGCAGATAGTAGCCGGTATACGAACCATTCCAATCCTCAATTGGGCCTTTTCTGGTATCTAGCCCCGGCACAACGGTGCCATCCGGCTTTGTATAGGTGCCTACCTGCACAATTCCAATCGGATCAGCAGCCTGCACATCTGCCGGCCTCGGACGCCAGAGTGCGCCTTCATACAATATACTGGCATAAAAACGGGGGTCGCGGTTCTCATATGGATTGGCCTTTTGTGCCGGGTTGTCCCAGCTAAACGCCGTTCCATCGCTCATTTCATACCTATCTACCAACTGGCCTATAGGAGAACTCTCGCCCCAGTTGTGCCAGCCATTAGGGCCGGTAAACAAGCCAGGATTCGGAGCATCCCAATTTCCGTTGCGCAGGTTATCGTTAAACTGCAGGAAAATATCTTCTGAATTACCGTTGTTGAGGAAGATATTGGCATAATTCGCGGTTGCCGCTTCCGCACTGGTAGGGTTTGCCTCGCCGAACAGACTGTACAGGCCCAAATCCATGACGGCTTTGGCGGCATCTTTTGCAGCCTGCCACCGGGCCTGCTGGTCTCCGCTTGTGTAGCCAACCAGTTCGGGGTTGCTGTACCCTCCTGCCCAGGATGCATTGCTGTTATGCAAATCGCTGGCGGCGTACAACAATACCCGCGACTTCAGCGCCAGAGCAGCTCCCTTTGTGGCACGGGCTTTATCGCCCGATTCAGGTAACAGAGCAGCTGCTTTATCACATTCCTCCGAAACAAAAGCGATTACCTCTTCATATGTATTTCTGGGCGCTGTAAAGTCATCGGTGAGCGTATAGGTATCAGTAATAAGCGGCACACCGCCATAAAATGATGCTAACCCATGATAAAAGTAAGCTCTCAGAAACAGGACTTCACCTGTCAGCCTGTCCTTATCAACCTGGTTGTCGAAAGGAACTGCTTCTATCTTCTCCAGGAACAGGTTACATGCCCTGATATTTTTATAGGAACTGTTCCACGTCATGTACCGCTCATGCGAAACCCAGAAGCCATCATCAAAAACACCTAAATAGCTAGGGGTTATCTGGCTTTTTGTTACGTTTCCGGTTTCCCAGTCTGCATTAAACTGGGCCTCGTCTACCAGGTTAGCCAACATAATGGTATGGAAAGGGCTTGGTATACCTAAGTAGATATTATTCACAAAAGTTTCTACCAGGGCCGGGTCCTGCCAGACAGCTGCATCAGAGTAGTCACCTAGAGGTGTCTGTTCCAATATACCTGTATCACAGGAGGTTGTACCTGCCAGCGCTAAAGCTAAAAGGATGGGATATATTCTTTTTTTCATGACTGCTAATTAAAAGGTAACGGATAAACCACCATTTACAATTTTCTGTAGAGGATACCCTTGCCCGGATCCGGAGCCCAGTTCGGGATCGAAGTCTTTATAATCGGGGCTATAGGTCAGGAAGTTATAGGCATTCACGTATACTCTCAGCTTTTGAATACCCCAGTTTTGTGTAAATGCAGGCAGGCTGTAGCCTAGTTCAATGTTCTTTAAGCGCACATAATCTGTTTTATGCAGCCAGTAAGTATTCCGCTGGCCCACCCAATACTCGTTGCTGCGGTTAAAAACACGCGGCCCGGAAGCAGTTGGGTTTTGCTCTGTCCAGCGATTATCATAGAAGCTCTGCAAAAAGTTTCCAATCTCACCAGACTCTGTGCTGATGTAATTCACGGCGCCGGCAGCGCCCTGTATCAGCATAGAGAGGTCGAAACCTTTGTACCCGAGGCGTGCAGTGATACCACCTGTTAAAGTAGGCACATTGCTCTTTTCATTTCTTACCCGATCATTGGCATCAATCACGCCATCATCGTTCACATCTTCAAAGATAATGTCGCCTGGGCGCGCGCCGGACCAGTGTGGATATGCGTCTACCGCAGCCTGATTTTCGAAAATACCGATGGCCTGGTAATACAAATCATTATCCGGGTTGTAGGGGTCAGTCGGAATAGGGCGGCCGGTTGTCAGTTGGTATTCCGGTCTGCCGGGGGTTTCATCCCAGAAAATGATCCTGTTTTTGGCATAGCCGCCATTAATTCCTACTTCATAGGTAAAGTCGTTGCCAATAACATTGTCGTAAATCACACTGAAATCGAATCCCCTGTTTCCGGACTTTCCAATATTTTCCGGAGGTAAAGTCATACCGGTTGATGCCGGAATGGAAGCACTTCTCCTCCATAGAATGTCGGAGCGCAGGTTATCGAAGTAATCAAACGTAACAGAGAGATGATTATTGAGCAACTCAGCATCAAAGCCAACGTTGCGCTGAATGGCCTTCTCCCAGGTTGTATTCTGATTTGGAACACGCCTTTCATATAAGGTTGGATTTAACACCGTTCCACCATCTGTTACAAACGCTGATCCACCGGCTCCTAAACCAAGTGTCGCTAAGTAAGCATACTCTTGCAGAACACCTCCGAACGTTACTTCATCCCATCCTGTCTGACCATACGAAGCCCTTAACTTGAAGAAGTTGATAGCGCCAATGTTATCCTTCCAGAAGTTTTCCTCAGACATGACATAGCCTAAGGACATGCCTGGAAAAAATCCAAATTTTTTGCCTTCTTCAAATATGTAGGAGCCTTGATAGCGCCATACAAACTCCGCCAGGTATTTTTCCTTATAACCATAATTTACCCTTCCAAAATAGTTCAGACGGGCGCTTGCACTACCGGAACCATAGTTTGTCAGGTACTGGTCCGTTGCGCCGGCAAACATCTGATCAAGGGCAGTAGAGGTAAAGTTACGACGGTAAGCGCTGAACCTGTCCATCCCGCCCGTAATTCTTTCTACCCCGGCCAGGAAGTTGACGGAATGCACGTCCGAGAAAGTTCTGTCATACTTTAGCAATCCGTTTAGCAGGATGCGCTGGTTGTCTTCCATCTCTTCTGTCAGGGCCGGACTGTCAAAGCCTTTTTTGCCTTTAATCAGCACGGGCTGTCCGTCCGTATCACGTGTGGTGCCATCCCAGGAATATAAATACCAGGGTGTTTGCCATAATTTACGAAAATTAAAGCCTTTGTCAATAGCGGCATTTCCTGTAACGGATAGCCCTTCCACCCACGGGATGGTGACATTTAGCCTAAAATTAGAGTTAACCACATAGTTTTTATTTCTGTCGTAACCGGTTGCCTTGGTGCTTACCACCACGGGATTATCACCGTATTCTATATCCGGGCCGGGAGTGCCATCGGGCCAGTAAGCTGTCATATTCGGCTTGCCCCGCATTACCATCCTGAAAATGCTTCCTGCGCCGCGGGTCGGAAAGTTGCGGTCTTCCATGCGGCCCGAAAGATCGACAGCCAGGCTTATGTTTTCAGAGATTTTACCATCCAGGTTAGAGCGGAAATCATACTGGTTATACTTAGTGCCGCTGTTGTAGTAAAAGCCATTTTGGCTCCTGGTGGTAAGCGCCACAAAGTATTTCATGTTTTCGCTGCCTCCGGAAACTGATACATTCGCCTGGTTTTGGCCAGACCATGGCTTGATTACTTCCTTAAACCAGTTGGTGTTGGGGTGCCCCCAGGGATCAGATCCATCGCTAAACTGCTGGATATCTTCGGGTGTGAATCGGGCAGGATTACCCGCGTACAGGTCAATCTCGTTCAGCATGGTAGCATACTCTGCTGCATCTGCCATATCCGGAAGGCGGGTAGGCCGGCCATACCCCTGGTTAAACGAAGCGGTAATAGTAGGCTTTCCTACTTTTCCTCTTTTAGTGGTTACCAGGATTACGCCGTTAGCTGCCTGTGCGCCATAAATAGCGGCAGAAGCATCCTTTAGCACGGATATACTTTCAATTGTATTGGGGTCCAGTCGCTCTAGTGATCGGCCGGGTACACCATCTACTACAACCAGGGGCTCTGAGCTGCCAAAGGAATTCAGTCCTCTTATACGGAGCTTTGCGCCGTCATATCCGGGCTCACCACTTGATCCTACAGCTGTTAAACCCGGCATACGGCCGGCTAAACTGTTGGTAACGTTAAGGGCTGGGCTCTTGGTTATTACTTCGCCCTGAACGGCGGTTACAGATCCGGTTAAAGTAGCTTTTTTCTGTGTGCCGTATCCCACTACCACTACCTCTTCCAAAGCTTTGGTGTCAGCGCCCAACTGCACGTTAACGGTAGAGCGGTTGTTAACCGGCACTTCCTGCGTCTGGTAACCTATAAAGGAAAAAACAAGCGTACCACTGCCATCCGGCACATTGATAGTATAAGCCCCATCAGCACCTGTGGGCGCTGCCGTATTGGTGCCCTTGAGCAGCACTGTTACGCCGGGAAGCCCCATGCCGCTTTCATCTGTAACTTTCCCCTGCACCGTGACGCCCTGGGCGAGCGCCATCACAACAGAGGCAAAGAAAAGAGGAAATACAAGCAAGTATCTCAGCTCTTTAAGTAAAAAGTGTTGCATACATCATCATATTTAAAGGTTATAGAATAGATTAAAAATGTACTGAACTGGTTAATTCCCTTGTATGAAGTGCCGCTCCTGATAAGAATGGCTCCTTTAACATTTTCCTGTATAAGATAAGCTTCTATTCAGCAATTTACTGAACCCGCAAACCGCTGTGCTTATTACTATAATCATGCTTTTCCGTAATATCATACCACAAACCAGCGCTGAAATTGAAAATGTCTTTTATCGATGCTGTTTTAAGGTAGATACCCGCTTCTTTATGATAAATGTCCATAATCGTTTGCCAAAGCCAAACTTAACTGCTTCTTCAGATCATAAACCGCAATAAGCTTCAACTTATGGAAACAAGGAGCAGTAAAATTACTTTGGTTTAATGTACTAGGAGAAGTTGGGATGTTAGTTATTATTACGGAGTGTAATATAAATATCTTAAAGAAGAAAACAAATATCTTTAACGTCACGCCGACAAAAAATATTCCTGCTCCGGAAAGGCAATGAATTTACTGTTATCTGCTGAGAGTGTGCCCTATAGCAGACACAATGGCCCAGCAGAGATTTCATATTACGCTCCCTGCGATAGCCTGGCGGATTTATTCACCGCTGGATCAAGTATGTTTCGTCCTCTGCCTGTACAGCTGCGTATTGCAGCAAAAACAAGAACAGCCTAACCATACATGCTATGTTATTCCGGTTTATATGCCTTTACATCCTGCTGGTTGATGCCAAATAATAAGGTGCTGTTCACTTTCAGAATACTCCTTACATCCCCCTTCACTTTAAAGCCTGATTGGGCCTGTGGTACGTAATAAAACTCTCCCTTTCCGTTGCCCTGCAGCAGGATACCATAGTTGGCATCATACTTCCCGAAGCGCAGCCGGGCCTGGCTCATGTTGCCTCCCAGCAATAAATCCTGCTTGCCGTCGCTGTTATAGTCCAGGGCAGTCATGGCATATACCGGCGAGAACTGGACCTCTACCGGCAGGGACTTCTCCTGGAATTTACCCTGCGCATTGCTCTCAAAGTAGGCTGTCTGCAGATAATTGGCAGAAAAATGCCCTGCTCCTTTAAGCTCTTCGGGTGTAAAAATATCCTGCAGGGTGGCGTCTGCATAGCTTTTATAGTCGGTAAAGCGGGTGCGCATGATGCTTATCTGGTCCAGCAACTCGTCGCGGGTTACATAGGGATAGCTCTTACCCTGTATATAGAAGGTCAGGATAGGATCAACAGATCCGTTGTCGTCAAAATCCTTGTAATACAGCTCTGCCGGTTGCTGATCTGTGGCTTTGCACTGGGTGTTCAGGCCAAGATTGCCTATCACCAGATCAGGCTTGCCGTCCTGGTTAAAGTCATCCACCAGCAACTTATTCCACCAACCCCTGTACTCCTTATCGAAGTAGGCTTTGGTATTGTCAGTTAGTTTGCCGTTTGTGTTTTTGAAAACGGTTACCGGCATCCACTCCCCCACTATCACCAGCTCCTGTTTTTTGTCGCCGTTCAGGTCATGCCAGGCGGCATCGGTTACCAGGCCCGGGCGTTGCAAGGCGGGTGCCACAGCCGCTGTCATATCCTTAAACCTGCCGGTGCCATCATTCATGAGGATATAGCTTCTGGGTATCTCCGGGTAGCGGCCCGGAATCATGCGGCCCCCTACAAACAAATCCAGATGCCCGTCGCCATTTATATCTGCTGCACGCGCACAGCTTGTGCTCACGGGCATGGCTGGCAGGGCATCTGCGCTGCTCCTGCTGAAATTACCTTTCCCATCGTTAAGGTACAGCCTATCCTGCAGCAGCGCATCATCCGGCATATAGTTGTGGTAACCTCCACTAACAACGTACAGATCCGGGGCCCCGTCGTTGTTGGCGTCAAAAAATACGGCATCCACATCTACAGCCATCTTGTCGGCATCAAAAGCGGGCGTAGTCCTCGGTGCGAAACTGCCGTTTCGTTGCTGCAGGTATAGCGCCCCTGCCTGCCCCTGTCCGCCGCCTGCAAAAATATCCTCCAGCCCATCTCCATTCACATCCGCCTTCACCAGGCAGGGACCGGAGAAAGAGAGTGGGTTAACCAGCAGCGGCTGCCGCTTAAAGTCATTTGTAACGTTCTTCTGATGCGCAAAGGAAATCGGTGCTTTGGCTTCCCTGAAAATGGGTGCAGCGGGCTTCCTGGAGCTATATGAAGCATCTGCCGCTTCCTCCTGCAGAGTAAGCCGCTGGTCCGGTTTCACATTCCGTAGCACTTGCTGTTTCCCACTCAGCCATACAACCCGCAGTGAGTCTATCATACTCTCCTGCCCAAGGCCAAAATGCAGCACCGGCGAAACGCTTGACTGATAACCCCGCGAGGGCATCTGCTCCTGGTACTGCTGCCTGCTGCCCGCATAGACTGTAACTTTAGCGCCTGTTCCGGCGGTGTTTTTGCCAGCCCCTTTTAGCTTAAGTTGCACGTAGTGGTGGTGCAGTTGCTCGCTGGCCCCGTTCTGGTATATAAAAGCTGGCTGGTTGATATTGTTGACGATGAGATCCAGATCGCCGTCGTTGTCGAGATCGGCATAGGCAGCCCCGTTGCTGGTGGAAGGAATACGCATACCCCAGTCCTGGCCTTTGTTGCTGAACGAGAGGTCGCCGTTGTTTTTGAAGATGTAGTTCGTTACATTGGACGAAGGTATTTTGTTGACAAGTTCCAGTGCACTCCTCCGATCCATTCTGCCGCTGTTCTGCTGCACAAAGTTTCCCATGTACTTGATAAAATCCATGTTGGTATAGTCGCGCAAATAACCGTTTGTCACAAATAGATCTTTAAGGCCGTCGTTATCATAGTCAGCAAATAAAGGTGCCCAGCTCCAGTCGGTATTGGAGATACCTGCCAGCTGACCGATCTCACTAAACGTACCATTGCCATTATTTAGCTGTAGCATGTTACGCATATACTGGTAATGGAAACCTGATTTGAGACTGAGATTGAACTTCTCGTAATTATCCGGGGCAAACAGCAGCTTCTGCCGCCTGTTGTCTTCAGGCAGCATGTCCAATGTAAAGATATCCGGGTGGGCGTCGTTGTTGATGTCGGCGATATCATTACCCATGGAGAAATGGGAGGTATGGCCGATGCTTGTTTTCATCTGATCCGTAAAGGTACCGTCCTGGTTATTCATGTAAAGGTAATCCGGAACATCATAGTCATTCGATATATAAATATCAGGCCAGCCATCCCCATTTATATCGGCTACGCCTGCCCCCAAACCATACGTCAGGGTTGAAGAAAGGAACCCTGCCCTGCCTGTTATATCCTCAAAATGTCCTTTATCATTTCTGAAAAACCGCACTCCCCGTTGCGCATCCTCTACCTTAAGAATTTCTGCTGTAGTAACTTCATCTAATATCGGCAATGACTCCGGGCTATGGTTCAATAAAAACATATCAAGATCATTGTCCCGATCAAAGTCGAAGAAGACGGCATGCGTGCTGTTGGAAGAACTGGCCAGACCATACTGCGCTGCCTGCTCCACAAACCGGGGCTCCCCGTTAGCATCTGGGCCTGTGTTAATGAACAACTGGTTTGTCCGCTTTTCAGGCGGCAGCTTACCGGAGTAGCAAACATATATATCTAATAAACCGTCTCCGTTCACATCCGCCATAGTTGTGCCGGTAGCCCAGGGGCCTTCTCGTCCGGCTACACCGGCCCTGGCAGTTATATTTTCAAACTGCATATTTCCCTTGTTCAGGTATAGCTGATTTGGCGCCATGTTAGCGGTAAAGTAAATATCCTGCAGACTATCTCCGTTTACATCTCCTACGGCTACCCCGCCTCCATTGTAGAAGTACTCATACATGAGCACATTTGTATTTAACCCTTCAGTCAGGTTGTTGGAGAAATTAATACCAGTCCGGCTGGCAGGCAGCAGGCTAAACAGTGGATGGGCGACAATGGGGGGAGCATCGTTACCTGCTTTTTTCCCCTCTTCAGAAGATCTTTCCTGGCAGGATGCAACAACTAAAAAAAGGATGAGTAGCGATAGGGTAGATAAGGGAGATCGGAGCAGGCTCATTCGTATAAGCGTTCTATAAGTAAGCGATAAAAAAGAAAATCTATGCCAGCACAAAACGACTGGCATAGATTTTAAATTCAAATAAGCACAAATTCTTAGTACCCCGGATTCTGAACCAGTTTATCATTCCTGTTCATCTCGTCCCGGTGAATCGGCAGGTAAAACATTTTATCGTCCCATGCCCGGTTCTCAATTCCTTCACCAAGTTCTATCACATTGTATGTATAGTTGTAGTTCTCAGGATTGTGCTGGTACTGCGTCACTGTTTTACCGGGTTTCAGTGTTCCTTTGATGTCAATGATCCCAGGCTGTTCACCAAACTCCTCTGGCGCAATCATCCATCTGCGGGCATCATGAAAGCGCTGTTCCTCGTAGGCCATTTCTATCCTGCGCTCGTTACGGTACCGTTCCATCAGCGCGTCGCCTGTTTCGGTTACAGCCGGCATTCCCACCCGGAAGCGCACTTTGTTCAGCCATGCCTGGGCTTCGGCATCCTGGCCCAACTCAATGCTGGCCTCCACATAGTTCAATACTGCTTCTGTATAGCGGAAGAAAGCCCAGGGAACCTGCTGCCACATGTTCATGTCTACCAGATTAGGGTTCGGGTCAATAAACCTCCTCATATAGTAACCGGTGCGGCTACCGTTCCAGTCCTCAATAGAGCTCTGCCGTGTATCCAGGCCGAAGTGTGTCGTTTTCTTCCCATCGGGCCCAATTATCTCATATTGACCTGTCTGGATCTGGTTGGCAGGATCTGCTGTGGTAGTGAACCTTGGTTTCCAGTCAGCGCCATCGTACAGGATAGAGGCTTCAAAACGGGGATCACGGTTTTCATATGGGTTCGCGGCTTGCTCCGGGTTATCCCAGCTGAATTTACTGCCGTCCATCATTTCATAGTCATCTACCAATTGCTGGATCGGCGTATTACCGGCCCAGTTACGGTACCCGTTAGGACCATTGTATAGGCCAACCTGACCACCGCTCTCGTTCTTAGACTGGATAAAGTAGCGCCCAAAGATCATATCTTCTTCACCACCGCCACGGAACAGGGAAACATTGACATAATTTTCAAACCCTTCCTCTGGCGTAACAGGTCCTGACAGGTTCAGCTTAAACCCGTAGCCCGGCAAGTCCAACACATCTTTGGCAGCAGCCTGAGCTTTTTGCCAACGCTCCATCTGGCTGCCATCTACATAACCTATTAACTCAGGGTTAGAGTAGCCGGCAATTATACTTGACTTTGCGTTGGCAGTAGGTATATCGTGCAAATCGCTGGCAGCATACAGCAAAACCCGGGATTTGAGCGCCAGGGCTGCGGCCTTAGACGCCCGGCCCAGCACTATCGGCTTACCATCAAGCAGTTGCGCCGCTTGCTCTGCATCTTTCACAATAAAATCTACAGTTTCTGCAAAGGTATTGCGGGCGATAGTATAATCTTCTGCGCCAAGTTCGTACGGGCTATCCACGAGCGGCACACCGCCATAATAGCGAAGCAACTGGTGATACATGTAAGCCCGCATAAACAGTGCTTCCCCCATCAACCTGTCCACAAGTTCCGGATTGTCAAACTGGGGCTCCTGCAGGTTTGTAATAGCTAAGTTGGCTGCCCTAATTCTGCTATACATGTTAGGCCAGTTAAGCGTATAGTTTATCCAACCCGGGTCAGCAGGATTGGAACGTGCCTCAGTGATAGTATTAATGCCTCTGCCCGGGTGCGTAAAAACAGCTTCATCTGTAAGGGAAGCCTGCATTTGCTCATCAAAGCCTCCTACGCCCAAAACCGTATAGAGGTCAGTTACAAAGGCCTCGGCAAGGGCTGCATCTGTCCAGACAAGCTCACTTGGAACACTTGATAAGGGCTGTGTGTCCAGAAAGTCATCCTTACAGCCGGTCATAAGCGCCATGGCTGTAATAACTCCCAGGGACAAAGATTTTATTTTATTCATTCTCTTCATTTCTAGGTCTGTTAAAATGTTACGGTTACACCTCCATTAATAACTCTGGACTGCGGGTAATACTGGCCGTTAGCGTTCACGTTCTCAGGATCGTATACCTTTAGTTTATCCCAGGTGGCCAGGTTCAGGGCGTTCACATACACCCGCAAAGCGCTTAAGCCTATCTTCTGTCCAATTTCAACTGGCAGTGTGTAGCCCAGTTCTATGTTCTTCAGGCGGATATAGTCGGTGCTTCGCATCCAGTAGGTGTTGCCACCGGAGTAATACTGATTGCCGCGGTCAGCAATGCGCGGATGCACAGAACTGTGGTTGTCCACGGTCCAGCGGTTCACATATATATCCTCCAGGAAGTTACCGATACTGCCCATTTCGCCTGTTCCGATGGTTGTAACGGCGCCGGCTGATCCCTGAAACAACACGCTGAAGTCGAAATTCTTATAGCCCAGGTTTGCGCTTAAGCCCCCCTGGAAGGTAGGAATGTCGTTGCGGGGATCTCTTGTTCTATCGTCAGGGGTTATTTTACCATCAGGCACACCGTCAGGGCCGGAAATGTCCTTGTACTTCATATCACCAGGACGCAGGGTTCCTACAATCGCGCTGTAGTCGAGTGGGTTGGCATCAATAGAAGCCTGGTCTGGAAAAACTCCGTCGTATTCGTATCGAAGCCCGGTACCCATTGGCATGCCCGTAGAACGCTGGTGCGCAGGAGCGCCCGGAGCCTCATCCCAGAACAAAATCTCGTTTTTGGCATAGCCGCCGTTTGCACTGACGTTGAAGGAAACATCACCAAACTGGTTGTTATATCCAATCAGAAATTCCCAGCCTTTGTTAGCCACTTCACCAATGTTCTGGCGAGGCAAAGTCATACCCGTAGTCTGAGGAACTGATCCATACTTAGCCCATAATATACTGGTACGCTTGTTATAGAAGACATCAAACTCAAAGTTGATCTTGCCCTGCAGCATCTGGCCTTCTAAACCAATATCTGTATTGTTTGCTACTTCCCAGGTAATGGTTGGATTGGGAACCCGCGTCTCGCGCAACGTCTTAACTTCCTGGCCTCCAATTATGTATGAACTAAACTGGTTAAGGGACAGATAAGAGTAGAGTTCTCCGATATCGTCATTACCCATTTGCCCCCATGATCCGCGAAGTTTCAGAGAGTTAATAAAGGAAACATTATTTTTGAAAAAGTCCTCTTCAGAGATTCGCCAGGCAGCCAGCACCCCCGGGAAAAAGCCATAGCGCGTATCCCTTGGGAAAATATCCGAGGCATCGTAGCGCCATAAGAACTCTGCCATGTACTTCTCTTTGTAGTTATAGGCAAAACGTCCAAAGTGGCTCAGACGTGCTCTTTCTACGGCATCACCATTATTGCTCTTCTCTAAATCTCCTCCAACGGCAAGCTGGTCAATTGCAGGTGAGATAAAGTACCTGCGGTAGGCATTAAACCAGTCTCCTTCAATCGTTTCCCGGTTGGTACCTGCCAGCACGGTTACTGCGTGGTCGCCAAAGGAACGCTCAAAAGTCAGGATGCCGCCCAGCAAAATTTTCAGCTCCTCCTCATCCCCCATGGTAAGGTTCGGATCGGCAGGGCCTCTTCGTCCTGCAGTAAGCAAAGGCGTAACGCCGTCTGCTTCGTAAGTTGCTTTGTCCCAGTCATACAAATACCACGGAATTTGCCATCTTTTCGTACGACGGGTCATTTTATCCACTGCGGCTGTACCGGTAAACTTCAGTCCCTCTATCCAGGGGTTGGTAATCTCCACTGATCCGTTTGTCTGCAGGTAACTGCGGGTATCGCGGTCGTATCCGGTTTTGTTGGTGGTAATAACAACCGGGTTTTGTCCATTCTCAATATCAGGGCCCGGCTTCCCGTTAGGCCAATAGGCTGGTGAAGTAGGAATGCCCCGCATCTGCATCCGGAAAATGGCGCCGGCGCTAACGGTAGGGAAGAAGCGGTTCTCCTGGCGGCCTAACATCCCGATGCTTGTCTTGATATATTTGCTGATGTTCGCATCCAGGTTTATCCGCAAATCATATTGCTTGTAGCCTGTAGCAGAGTTTTTATAGAAAGCGTCCTGGTTTACATATCCCAGAGAGGTCAGAAACTTGATGTTTTCGCTTCCTCCTGTCAATTGCAGGTTGTGCTGCGACTGTGGCGACCATTCCTTCAGGGTAGCATCGTACCAGTCGGTGTTGGGGTGTGTCCAGGGGTTGGAGCCGTCTCTGAACTTTTGGAAGTCTTCCGGGCTGTAATGCGCATTTACAACAGCACCATCAGGCAGGGTGTAGCTACCGCTCTGGCGGAAAGCTTCCTTGGCTTCTTCCCACAGGGGCACCGGCACACGGTTATAGATCTCCAGGTCGTTCCGCATCTCACCGAACTGAACGGCATCAGTCAGTTCAGGGATAACGGTAGGTTGGGCGAAACCCTGGTTAAAGGAGTAAGACAGTTCCGGCTTTCCTACAGTACCCCGCTTTGTGGTAACGAGGATAACACCATTGGCGGCACGTGAGCCATATATAGCTGCCGAGGCATCTTTCAGCACCGAAATACTTTCAATATCGGCCGGGTTAAGGCGCTCTATACCGCCAGCTCTGGCCGGGATTCCGTCAATTACAACCAGTGCCCCGTTGCTGCCCAAAGTATTAGAGCCTCTGATGCGGATAGATGACCCATCGTAGCCCGGTTCACCACTTCTGTTTACGGCAACCACGCCGGGCATGCGGCCGGCAATGGAGTTTGTAAGGTTAACCGCCGGCGACTTTTCGAGTTCTGCGCCCTTTACAGCGGCAACAGATCCGGTAACAGTTTCCTTTTTCTGTGTGCCATATCCTACTACCACTACCTCTTCCAAAGCTTTGGTGTCAGCGCCCAACTGCACGTTAACGGTAGAGCGGTTGTTAATCGGCACTTCCTGCGTCTGGTAACCTATAAAGGAAAAAACAAGCGTACCACTGCCATCCGGCACATTGATAGTATAAGCCCCATCAGCACCTGTGGGCGCTGCCGTATTGGTGCCCTTGAGCAGCACTGTTACGCCGGGAAGCCCCATGCCGCTTTCATCTGTAACTTTCCCCTGCACCGTGACGCCCTGGGCGAGCGCCATCACAACAGAGGCAAAGAAAAGAGGAAATACAAGCAAGTATCTCAGCTCTTTAAGTAAAAAGTGTTGCATACATCATCATATTTAAAGGTTATAGAATAGATTAAAAATGTACTGAACTGGTTAATTCCCTTGTATGAAGTGCCGCTCCTGATAAGAATGGCTCCTTTAACATTTTCCTGTATAAGATAAGCTTCTATTCAGCAATTTACTGAACCCGCAAACCAGAACTGCTCCGGGTAGCCGAAGCAGTTAATCCTGGGGCCGCTGCCCAACCATCTCTTAAAACAAAGTACATGATCCGACATTTTAGCGCCAACCGGTTCCGGACTTATTCCTGCCCAGGCATAGCATCTTTCAGAAATGGTTTGTACCAGGTTTTTATCAAATCCTAAAAAGCAATTATATATTAAGTTCTTATGTGCTACCCCTAAAAATATGATTATAATGAAGATGCCCGTTCATTAAGCCAAGTTGCCGACTTAATCTTCTTATACTTCCGATTAAATGTATGATTTACACAATAAAAAACCAAATCTTTTGAATTTAAGACCCTAAATATTTTTTCTCATAAGTTAGAGGCCGCTGCTTGTGCAGCAGCAACTGTATAAAAGAAAACGGAGCGTACCAGGACCGCCGAAACAATCATGAAATTAAGTTGTTCCTGTGGCTGTAGTTTGAGGAGCTTATACTTACTGCTTTGAATTTAGCAGCCGCTTCGGGTAATTTTTACTTTCTTGTGGCTTTATCTGTAAAACCCCGCACATGCGCACCAGAGTTATTCAATACATCTTCTTTTTCTCGGGCCTGCTATTATTTGGTTTAGGCAATGCTGTGGCTGTAAAGGTAAAATACCTGGGGTTGCACCCGTGGGAGGTGTTGAATGTAGCCTTATACCAGAAATTTGGCTTTACTGTCGGCACCTGGAGCACGCTAACGGGACTGATGCTGATTTCGGTGTCATGGTTCGTAAACCGGAAATACGTAAATGTCGGCACTTTCCTGAACGCGCTGCTTATTGGCCCCTTCATGGACTTTTTCCTGTGGCTGGGTATTTTACCTGAGGCAGCCCATACCAGCCGCGATTACCTCCTGCTGGCCTGTGCCATCGTGCTGGTAGGTATAGCAGGCGGTTTATACGTGGCAGGCGGTATCGGCGCCGGGCCGCGCGATGGCTTTATGCTGTCCGTATCAGACCGTGTCAGGATTTCCATAAGCAAAGCCCGCATACTGGTAGAGTTTATAGTGATAGGAATAGGCCTGACACTTGGTGGGCCGGTGTTTATTGCCACTTTCTTCTACTCGCTCATTCAAAGCCCCATTTTTCAGGTGATGCTGAAGTTTTTCGGCAGGCTGCGCATAGCGCTAACCGAACAGCAGGCAGATGCCTGATCTTGCAAAAAGCATACGCACCAATATTGCAGCCAGGCAGGGAACGTACACCGCAACGCTTTGCTCTGAGATCGTTATTCCGCCACTTACTGCAAAACCTTAATCAGAGGAGAATCTCTTTGTCTGTTAATAGTATGAAGCCATACCTTTCCTGCCAGTAAGCTTCCTGCATAAGGGCAAAGCATCAATTCTGTACAGGTTAACTTTGCCGCTCTGCTTCAGCAAAACTTACCTGCACTTCCTCTTTCTCTCCGGTGCTGATGTCAACCTTAAACAGTTGATGGCTGTTGGTGCTCGTTACCCACAATTGTCCGCCCAAAAATATGATGTCGTTTGGCTCGCTCAGGCCATCGGTTAAAGTACGCACCCGCTTATGGCTTAGGTCAAGTATTTTGATTTTGCCGTTGTAGGTATCAGCAATGAACACATCACTGTCAATATTCTCCACGCCCATACAGTGCTGCAGCAGCGCTTCATCTACCGGGCCATCTGCATCGCCAAAATCAAACAACCCGCTGCCAATTAATGTAAGCACCATGCCTGTGTTGGTATTTACACTACGGATAGCGCTTGCCTCGGCATCGGCTACATAAAGTATGTGGCCATTGCGGGCCAGACCGCTGGGCTGGTTAAAAGCAGCCTGGCGCAGTGGCCCATCGGTGAGCGCCTCGCGCCCGCTGCCGGCAAAGCGGTACACCTGCTCTGTAGCTAAATCCATGCGCAGTATCTGGTGGTTGCCTGCATTAGCAACATACATGCTTCCGTCAAGTATAAGCAGGTCCCAGGGGCTGTTGGGGTTTACGGGCTCATCCATTTTATCATCCATAAAATAATAGCCCAATTCGCCGGTACCGGCCGCCGTGCTTACCTGCTGCTGCGCCAAATCTACCTTCCGGATAGTGTTGTTTTTGGCATCGGCCACATAAAGGATAGTATCGTGCAGCGCCATACCGTGTGGTTCGTAAAAGCTGGCCTCCGTGTAGCTGCCATTTTCAAAGCCCTCTCGGCCACTGCCGATAGTTTCCAGCACCTGCCCCTGCTGGTCCAGTTTCAGGATGCGGTTATGGCCACTGTCGGCAAGGTAAATGTTGCCTTCGCTGTCGCTGATGAGTTTGGAGGGATAGTATAGCGCCGTGCCTGGGCGATGCTCCACGTGGAAACGGAAAGGCTCATAGTTGAGCTCATCCTTAAACTCCTGCTTCAGTTGCTCGATGTAAGGTTGTACGGTCTGGTATACGCCTTCACCGGCATGCTGCCCGATTACTTTCCCGTTGGGGTTGATGAGCACCAGCGTTGGCCAGGCCCTTACGCCATATTGGTTCCAGATTTTAAAATCCGCATCGTTTACTACCGGGTGCTCCACGCCAAACTTGCGGATAGCCTGCGCAATGGTTTCATTTTGCTTCTCGGCGTCGAACTTGCCTGAATGCACCCCGATTACGACCAGCACATCGGCATATTCCTCTTCCAGCCGCCTGAGGTCGGGCACAATATGCTGGCAGTTGATGCAGCCGAAAGTCCAGAAATCCAGCAGCACAATTTTGCCCCTGAGATCTTTGATAGACCAGGCCCGACTGGTATTAAGCCAGCCATACTTAGTATCTATTTCTGGTGCATTTACACGTCCGGTCAGCATAGAGGGAGAGGCTTTTAAGTCAGTTGGTTGTTCTATCTGTTACAGGTTTGAGGCTGTAAATGTTATTTGTTTTCCGTTATACTATGTTATGACGTCTCTGGTCCTGCTTCTGACCTCGCAGCGTGCGCAGTTCCTACGAGTGTCTGATTTGCGCTGTAGCAGGCAAGACGCCCGTTAGCCCCAAACTCTCATTTTGGCTAATCTAAGGAGGAAAACTAAAGCACTTCTGCGGCTATACTTTCATAAAACAAAAAGCCCTGCAAGTATCACTTACAGGGCTCCTTAACTTTTAACTCTTAGTTTTTAACTAATTACACCTCCACTTCGCCATACAAATCAAAGTCCGAGGAATCGGTGATTTTTATGTTGGCAAAATCGCCGAGGCGCACGTAATTGCTGTTGGCTGGCACCAGCACTTCGTTGTCTACTTCGGGCGAGTCGTATTGGGTACGGCCTACAAAATAGCCGCTTTCTTTGCGATCGAAAAGCACTTTGTAGATCTTGCCGATCTTCGCTTCGTTCAGTTCCACCGAAATGCCCTGCTGTAACTCCATAATAGCATCGGCCCGCTCCTGCTTCACCTCTTCCGGCACATCATTCTCGAGCGAGAAGGAATGCGTATCGTCTTCGTGCGAGTAGGTAAAAATGCCCAAGCGGTCGAAACGTGTTTCTGCTACCCAGTCGTAAAGCTCCTGGAAATCTTTATCTGTTTCGCCGGGATGACCAGCAATGAGTGTGGTTCTGAGAGCAATATCAGGCACGCGATGGCGGATAGAATCAACTAACTCTAGCGTGCGGCGCTTGCTGATGCCGCGGCGCATGGTCTTGAGCATGTTGTCGGAGATGTGCTGCAGCGGCATGTCCAGGTACTTGCAGATATTCTCGCGTTCGTTCATTACATCAAATACCTCCATAGGGAACTGCGACGGATACGCATACTGCATCCGTATCCACTCAATACCTTCCACATCCGACAGGTTACGGAGCAAATCAGCCAGTTTGCGCTCGCCGTAATGCTGCAGGCCGTAGTAGGTCAGATCCTGTGCAATCAGCACCAGTTCTTTGGTGCCCATACCTGCCAGCCGCTTTGCTTCCTTCACCAAGTCCTCTATCGGACGGTCTACATGCTTGCCGCGCATCAAAGGGATAGCGCAGAACGAGCAGGGACGGTTGCAGCCTTCGGCTATCTTAAAGTAGGCGAAATGCGAGGGCGTGGTCAGCAGGCGTTCGCCAATCAGTTCGTGCTTGTAATCGGCCTCCAGCGTTTTCAGCAGGCGCGGCAGTTCCAGCGTACCGAAGTAGGCATCTACCTGCGGGATTTCGGCTTCCAGCGAATCTTTGTAGCGCTGCGACAGGCAGCCGGTCACGTATAGTTTATCAATCTGGCCGGCTTCTTTGGCATCGGCATAGCGCAGAATGGTGTCGATGGATTCCTGCTTGGCATTGTCTATAAAACCGCAGGTGTTTACGATAATGATGTTGGAATCGTCGTTTTCAGACTCATGCGCCACCTCAAATTCATTGGCACGCAACTGCCCCATCAGCACTTCCGAATCAACCAGGTTTTTGGAGCAACCCAGCGTTACGACGTTTACTTTATCTTTCTTAAGTGTTCTTACTTTCACTTACAGGTATAATTAAGAGGATATGCTATAATAGTTTAGAACCCGCACGGGCTCCGATTGGTTCGTTTCGTGAATCAGGGGCAAAGGTACGATATGTTTGGAGAATAAAATGCCTGCAATCAGGTTGGGAACGACAGGCTCCATTTTATAGGGAGAAACTGAACGCACTGGCGCAAATGTAGCACCGCGCTGCCAGTCCCTGCAACTTACCTTATGTATAGCCTTAAACCACTACCTTATCAGGAGTTGGCCAATGAATACTGCGATAACCATTCCAGGCCGGCAGCCCGGCTTTTTACCAGTTTAACCGCAATAGGCAAATGATAGCCAGTAATGAGCAGCTTAATTAACAGGTACAGATTATTGTCCCAGAGATAATCCGGCGACTCCAGAATGACTATATTTTTCAAGGGCGTGTCAGGAATATGCTGGATAAAGTAACTGATAACTTCTTCGGTCAGTACACCCCCCGCCGGAATGCCCGAATCTATGATCAGGTTGGTGACCTGGCTCTCCCGGATGGCGGCGAATAAAGAAATAATGGTTTGAAAAAACTGGGGAGATTCCACACTTAAATCATCCGACCATTTTACGCTTAATATATTGGGCGCGGCCTCGTACGCCAACTCCATTAAGCCATGCTCATTTACATTCATTACAAAGAGTGATTAAAAAGTAAACATGGTTCCTTTAACCGTTTTTAACTATTGCCGATAATGTTACTAACCATCATTCCCTGGGTTTTTCCTTCACAAGCCGGCCGTATACTTCTCATACAACTCAAGCAGGATCTGTATGCGTCTGGCTTCTGCCACATAGGCTTGGCAGGACGACGGCAAGCCTTTGTGGCAGTTTATGTGCGGCTGGTTTTGTCACTCCCTAAGGGGGAGCATAACATCTGTTTCTATGAGAAAAACAGATTAATAACTTGCCTTGTAATTGATCACAAACTCCACATTAGTGACCTGCCCCTTTTGCACTTCTACCGGAAAAATGTTCATCTCTCCATCAAACAGATTGGCGTACAATCCGTTTTCTTCTTTGGTAAAGAGGCTATACTTACCGGGCGGCAGGCTGACGGCAAAGTTACCTTCAGCATCTGTAGTAACCTGTGTAACTAACTTGGTTTGAATGTTGGTGTGAAAAACACCGTCTGTAGTGGTCGCCTGGCTGCTGTTGGTAAGCTCATAGACATAAACAGTGCGCTGTATGCCGCGCTTGCCACTACTTTGCGGCGCGTCCGGCGAGGGCATCTGGTTGCCTGACACCCACAGCACCTGGCCGGTTATACCTTGTTCGATGGGAGCCTGCTGTTCCTGCTGCGCCTTTTGGCTTGTTGCGCCGCCTATACTTATACTTGTGGATGGATTTTGGGGCGGGTTTATCGCTTGCTCCGTTTCCTGAGTTTGTTCCTCCTGCCCTGAGGTGGCTGGTTTTGAGTTGCTGCAATTGGAGAGCAGCAGCGCGAAGGGCAGCAACAAAAGCTTATCCATACTTATACCTGGTTAGCGTGAAAAGAAGGAATCTACAAATTCGTGCTTGTCGAACAGTTGCAGGTCCTCAATTTTCTCGCCAACTCCGATATATTTTACCGGAATTTTAAATTCATCCGAAATGCCAATCACCACGCCGCCTTTGGCTGTGCCGTCCAGCTTGGTAATAGCCAGCGCAGTTACGTCGGTGGCTTTGGTGAATTCGCGGGCTTGTAACAGGGCGTTCTGGCCGGTGCTGCCATCCAGCACCAGCAACACTTCGTGCGGCGTGTCTGGTGTTATCTTCTGCATCACGCGCTTTATTTTGGTCAGCTCGTTCATCAGCCCCACCTTGTTGTGCAGGCGGCCGGCCGTATCGATAATCACCACATCGGCATTCATTTCCACGCCTTTTTTCACAGCATCGTAGGCCACAGATGCCGGGTCGGTATTCATGCCGTGCGAGATAACGGGCACGCCCACGCGCTCGCCCCAGATAATAAGCTGGTCTACAGCGGCAGCCCGGAAAGTATCGGCAGCGCCCAGCACTACCTGTTTGCCGGCCTTGTGAAACTGCGCAGCCAGTTTGCCAATGGTAGTAGTCTTGCCCACGCCGTTCACGCCAACCACCATAATCACGTAAGGCTTGATACCTTCAGGCAGTTCAAAGTCAGCACCATCGCCGGAGTTATTTTCTTCAAGCAGCGCTGCAATTTCTTCGCGCAGAATATTGTCCAACTCGTCGGTACCCACATACTTGTCGCGGGCCACGCGCTTTTCGATGCGGTCAATAATTTTCACCGTCGTTCCTACGCCCACGTCGGCCTGCACCAGAATTTCCTCCAGTTCGTCGAGCACGTCTACGTCTACCGTAGCTTTGCCCACGACGGCTTTGCTCAACTGGCCAAAAAAGCTGGACTTGGTTTTTTCAAGGCCTTTGTCCAGCGATTCCTTTTTCTTCTCTTTGCTGAAAAAGTCAAAAATTCCCATGCCGGTGTTTGTGTAGGATGAAAGCTGTTGCGGTTGAAACAGTAATATACTAAAAAAGTCCCACCAGTGGGACTTTTTCATATAATCTATCTATAAGCCGCAGCGCAGGCTTATTTATTTCTTAAAGGCATCCTGTACTTTACCAACAGGTACCATTTCTTCTTTAAAGCTATAAGCACCTGTTTTTGGTGACTTCACAGCTTTAATCACTTTTGCCCATTCTCTGCCTGCGGCGGATTGTAGGGTTGCAACCGACTTCTTTGCCATGATTATTTAATTTCTTTATGTACAGTTACTTTTTTCAAATTCGGGTTATACTTCTTGAGCTCCAGGCGCTCTGTCGTATTCTTTCTGTTTTTGGTAGTGATGTACCTTGAAGTTCCAGGCACATCCGTAGTTTTCTGCTCTGTACACTCCATGATAACCTGGATTCTGTTACCTTTTGCTTTTTTAGCCATCTCGCCAGTAATTTTTATTTAAGACTGCAAATATAGTAGCTCAAAATGCTACTTACAAATAAAGTTTATACTTTGTTGCAAAACCGATGCAAAATACTTTACATCCTTATATCCTCACAATAAACCTGTTGCACAGCAAAAAACAGCAACGGAGCAAGCCCAAAGCTGGCCTTACTCCGTTGCCCGGATATTACGAATGCACTAAAGGTTTTTCCTGCTTTGCGTAAGCCGCTGCGGTTGGTTCCGCAGGTGCAGCACGCCTTGCCGGAAGGTGCTTTAGAACATGATATAGCCTTGCGCTACTGCTTTTTTCAACACAGCAGAAATGCCGTTTTTGTTGATAGTGCGCAGTGCTGAAGTAGACACTTTAAGCGTTACCCACGCATCCTCTTCCGGGATATAAAAACGCTTCTTCTGCAGGTTAGGATAGAACTTACGCTTTGTTCTGTTATTTGCGTGCGATACGTTATTTCCTACTTGTACTCTTTTTCCGGTTAAGTCACAAACTCGTGCCATCGTATATTTTATCTAAATTATTTCAACAGGGGTGCAAATATCTGCAAAAAGAAGCGTAATGTCAAAAGCAGGGCAAATATTTTTACCATAAATAGTATAACCTGCCAGCAAATTTATACTTCCTTCTTACCGCTGTGCTGCTGCGGCGGCTTTTTCCGGAAACCATATGGGCAATGCTTACAGCCATTCTGGCAGCAATAGCCGCGTTTGAGGTGATATCTGGCTGTGAAAACCATCAGCCCCTGCTCATTCAGGTAATAATCTTCTCCTTCTATTAACTGGCTGCTCAAAGTTATACTTTTATCTATCCTTTATACTTTTATCCATACTAAATCAACCATAAATATACGGCATTCATTCCAAACCTGTGCTGCCATACCTAAAGCACAGGTCATAGCAGACAAGTTGATGTCCAGGTTTTAAACAGGCACTATTTTCATTATTTTTACAACAATAAAAGTTTTTACTTGTAAAAATAGAAGCTGATGCGCCTGCTTTATAGGCGTCTGTCCGGCTTTACACGAATCTTAATCCTGAACTATGAATACCTTATCGATTACATCAAGCCAGCAAGAAATTGAGATAGAACACCAATATGGCGCCCACAACTACCATCCGTTGCCCGTTGTACTAACCAAAGGCGAGGGCGTGCACCTCTGGGACGTGGAAGGGAAACATTATTTCGACTTTCTCTCCGCATACAGCGCCGTGAACCAGGGCCACTGCCATCCCAAAATCGTAAACGCGCTCATAGAGCAGGCACAACAACTGACGCTTACCTCCCGCGCTTTTTACAACGACAAGCTGGGTGCGGCCGAAAAGTATATCTGCGAGTATTTTGGCTACGACAAGGCTTTATACATGAACTCGGGCGCCGAAGCCGTGGAAACAGCCATCAAGCTCGCGCGCAAGTGGGGTTACCTCAAAAAAGGCATTGCGCCAAACAAAGCTGAAATTATTGTGGTAGAGCATAATTTCCACGGCCGCACCACCGGCATCATCTCCTTCTCCACCGACCCCGATTCTACCAAAGGTTTTGGGCCTTACATGCCGGGCTATAAAGTAATCCCCTATAACGATGTAAACGCCCTGGAAGAGGCGCTGCAGGAGAATCCGAACGTATGCGGCTTCCTGGTAGAGCCGATACAAGGCGAAGCCGGCGTGATGGTGCCGGATGAGGGCTACCTAGCTAAAGCACAGGCACTTTGCAAAGAGTATAACGTGCTGCTGATGACCGATGAGATACAGACAGGCATTGGCCGCACCGGCAAGTTACTGGCCAGCTACTACGATGATGTGAAAGCGGACATTCTTATACTTGGCAAAGCCCTTTCGGGCGGCGTGCTGCCGGTTTCCTGCGTGCTGGCCAACGATGAGATCATGCTGTGTATTCAGCCGGGCGAACATGGTTCTACCTTTGGCGGAAATCCATTAGCGGCAGTAGTGGCCATTGCTTCACTAGAAGTAATAAAAGACGAAAACCTGACAAAAAATGCGCTGGTGCTCGGAGAGAAATTCCGTGAACGCATGAACCAGCTCAAAGCTAAACGGCAGGAACTGATAACACTGGTACGTGGCCGCGGCCTGCTGAATGCTGTGGTGATCACTCCGACACCAGATGGCCGTACGGCCTGGGATGTATGCATAGCCCTTATGGAAAAAGGCCTTTTAGCCAAACCAACCCATGGCGACATTATCCGCTTTGCGCCGCCGCTGGTGATAACGGAGGCCCAACTGCAGGAATGCTGCGATATTATAGAAGAAGTGGTGATGGAATTTTAGGCGCTAGATTTCAGGCTACAGGTTATCAAAGTATAAAAGGCGTTGCTGCTAAATGTGGCATCGCCTTTTATACTTTGCATGGCAACACGTAAAAGAATGTTAGTAGCGGGTTATCTAATTTTGATGTTCAAACTTAAAAACGAATACTTATCATTCCGATTCCCCGCCATTAGCCGTACCTTTGCAGCGATTTGATTAGAACGCTTTTCTGTAAAATTCCGATATGATGACCAGAAGACCAAGACGCAACCGCCAGACCGAAGCCATACGCAACATGGTACAGGAAACCACCCTGGGCCTGAATGATTTTATCAACCCGCTTTTTATTATAGAAGGACAAAACCAGCGCGTGGAAGTAAATTCCATGCCCGGCATTTTCCGATACTCCATTGATACCTTGCTGGACGAAGTAGCCGCCTGCGTGGATCTGGGCCTCAAAGCTTTTGCTCCGTTCCCGAGTATTTCCGAGCAGCAGAAAGACAAGTATGCCACCGAAAGCCATAACCCCGACGGGCTGTTCCCGAGTGCTATCCGCGCGATAAAGAAAAACTTTCCGCAGGTAGCGCTGGTTACGGATGTCGCCATGGACCCGTACAGCTCCGACGGCCACGACGGGATTGTGGAGAACGGTGAAATTCTGAATGATGAGTCGCTGGTAGTGCTGGGCAAAATGGCTTTGACGCAGGCACAGGCCGGCGCTGATATTGTAGCTCCTTCTGACATGATGGACGGCCGCATCGGTTACATCCGCCGGTTGCTGGACGAAAACGACTTTCAGAAAGTAGGCATCATGGCGTATACGGCTAAGTATGCCAGCGCTTTCTACGGCCCGTTCCGGGATGCACTCGGCTCAGCTCCGAAAGCAGGCGATAAGAAAACCTACCAGATGAACTATGCCAACAGCCGCGAAGCTCTGCTGGAGGCAGAACTCGATACGGCAGAAGGCGCAGACTACCTGATGGTAAAACCAGCGCTCTCGTACCTGGATGTGATTAAACTACTGCGCGAAAATTCGCACCTGCCAATTACGGCCTACAACGTGAGCGGCGAGTATGCCATGGTGAAAGCAGCCGCGCAAAAAGGCTGGGTAGATGGCGAGAAAATCATGCTCGAAACCCTGACAAGTATAAAACGCGCTGGCGCCGATGCCATACTCTCCTACTTCGCCAAAGAGTTTGCCCAATACCTGAAAAAGTAAGTACAAGTATAAAAGCAGTTTTATACTTTGCTGATGTTCGGCCAAATATAAAACCTGCTAAAGCCTTATTTTATACTTAGGCTTCAGCAGGTTTGTACTCAGAAAGCTTTACCCGGCAGCTTAAGTAGCCGGACAAAAAGGAACATTTATCTCATGCTGGCATCCAGCAAGGCTCCTGCGGGCTTCTTACTTTTCTCCTGCAGAACCCTTGCTGGATAGCAGCATCGGGAGAAGGCAAATATTTGGTTACTGCGGCCCATTCACTTACTTTTTGTGCCTTGCACAGGAGGCTTTATCAAATTATACTTACAAAAATGCATCAGTGTTCCTGATGCATTTTTGCATTATTCCCTCTGCTGCTGCAAAAACTTTTCTTTTTAGCTGATATCACTGCAAAAATAACGCAGCTTCCGCCAGAACAACCTTGCCATTATCAGCATTTTACATTAAATTGAGCTGGCATAATTTTACGCTATTACCTTATGAAAAGATCGGGCCTTTGGTTGGCTGTTTTGTTCCTGACAACAGCTACCTCGGCGTTTGCACAGCGCAGCATCACCCCTATACGTGCCAATGTAAGTGCACTGCAGCGCATAGCTGCCACCGCAGAAAAAGATTATAAAGCCAGTCACGCCAGAGCCCTTGCGCTGGCGCAGCAAAATGGCTGGGTAATAGAGAAAACCTATAGCAATGGCACCCATGTGGCGCTGCAGCGCCTTAATGCCAAAGGGCTGCCGGTATACTACATCACTTACAACAATACCCTCTCCGCCGTTACCACGCGCACCGACCAGCTCTGGGCAGGTGGCGCACTGGGCTTAAACCTGAGCGGAACAGGCCCTGCGGTCGCCAACAAAATGGCTATCTGGGATGGCGGCCGTGTTCGGGCAACGCACCAGGAACTGGTTGGCCGTGTAGATCTGAAAGACGATGCATCTGAAATAAGCGACCACGCCACACACGTAGCCGGCACCATGATAGCAAGCGGCGTAAACCCGGTATCCAAAGGTATGGCCTATGCTTTTAAAGATTTACAAGCATATGATTTTAACGGCGATGTAGCGGAAATGGCCGAAGCAGCCAAAAACCTGCTCATTTCCAACCACTCGTATGGTACCATTGCCGGGTGGCACTACAATCCGGATCGCAAAGGCACAGACGAAGATCCTTACTGGGAGTGGTGGGGCGACGCCGATATCAGCGCAACCGAAGATTACAACTTCGGCTATTACAACAGCGATGCGGCTGAGTGGGATAAAATTGCTTTTAATGCGCCTTATTACCTCATCGTGAAATCTGTAGGAAATACCAGGGGCGAAACAGGTCCCGGAGTAGGCGAGCCATACTATCAGCGCAACAGCAACGGCAAATTTACCCTGGTGAAAAGCCGCCCCGAAAACATGAGCAGCAACGATAGTTATGACGGTGTTTCTACCTACGGCACGGCTAAAAACATTCTGGCTGTGGGCGCTACAAGTGCCATTCCGGAAGGATATACGCAGCCTTCGGATGTTGCCCCGTCCGACTTCAGCAGCTACGGGCCTACGGATGATGGCCGTATTAAGCCTGATGTGGTAGGTGATGGCGTGTCTGTGCTCTCCTCATCCGGTAGCAGCGACCGTGCCTACGAAATTATGAGCGGTACTTCTATGGCTGCGCCTAACGTATCAGGCTCGCTGCTGCTGCTGCAGGAGCATTACGCCAACCTGCATGATGGCGATGTGATGCGCGCCGCTACCCTGAAAGGACTGGCCATACATACCGCCAGCGAGGCCGGAGAAAATGCCGGGCCGGACTACAATTATGGCTGGGGCCTGCTGAATGCCGCAGCGGCTGCCAAAATGCTTACCAATGCCAATGGCACGCATGTGATAGAAGAAAATACGCTGGCACAGGACAAAACTTACACAATGCAGGTAATTGCGTCGGGCGCAGGCCCCCTGGTGGTAACCATCTCCTGGACAGATCCGGAGGCCATTGCCATAACAGATGGCGCCGATGCCCTGAACAACCGCACAGCCCGCCTGGTTAACGACCTGGATGTACGGGTTAATAAAGGAACAACCGTATACCAGCCCTGGACACTTGACCCCGAAAACCCCGGCGCCGCTGCCATGCCCGGCGACAACAAGCTCGACAATGTGGAACAGGTATACCTGGGCAATGCTGTGCCGGGCGAAACGTATACCATTACGGTAAAGCATAAAGGCACTTTAAAGAAAGGGCCGCAGGCTTACTCGCTGCTGGTAAGCGGCGTAGGCGGAACAGCATTTTGCGCCAGTAGCGCTACCACTGGTAATGGCTCCATAAATAAAGTAACTATAGGAAGCAAAACCGTAATAATACCTGCCGATAACGCTGCTTACCGCAACCTGACCAGCAACGTGTTTGGTTTTGAGCCCGGACAATCGAAAGTCATCGCGGTAGAGCTGGGCGGCAGCAACACCCCGGAAGTAATTAAAGCTTTTATCGACTGGAATGGCGATGGCGACTTTAACGATGCAGGCGAACTGGAAGCTGTCTCAGAGGCACTAACCGGTACTACCACGTTCCGGGCTTCTCTTACCGCACCTCTTGGCCTGCTGCCGGGCAACAGGGTGCGCATGCGCCTGGTAGCCCAGGAAACAACAGATGCCACAGCCGTTGATGCCTGTGGCAGTTATGCCCGCGGCGAGACGCAGGATTATCTCCTGCAGTTTGAGGAGCCCCGGAAAGATATTGGCGTGATAAGCGTTTTACCAATGGGCGCCTCGCTCTGTGCCTCTGCGTCGCAAGCAGTGGCCGTAACGCTCAAAAACTTCGGTACTGCCACACAAAGCAACATCCCTGTAACTGTAAATGTGCGCAGAAACGGAACTCAGGTGACCCAACTGACAGGCACTTACCAGGGCAGCCTGGCCCCGAACAAACGGGCAGAATTTGTGCTTGATGGCAGCTTTGCCACGGAAGCAGGCGCTACGTATGAGGTAGTTGCGCTGTCGGGCCTGCAGGAGGATGCGGTAGAAGAGAACAACCGTTCTGCACGCTCTTTCACCATCAGTGAGGCCGTAGCGGCGCCACAGGCAGAGGTTTTCCGGTGCGGCAACGAATCCAGTTATACCCTGACAGGCTCCGGCGACGGCACTATTTTCTGGTTCAGCAGCCCTACGGCCGATATGCCCTTTGCTGCAGGCAACCAGCTCAGGGTATCAGGCAACTATAGCGGCACCTCCATGTTTGCCAGCCTCAACGACTTTAGTGCTACCATTGGCCCTGCTACAAAAGATGCTTTTGCCGATGGCGGCTACAACCAGTTTTCGCCGGACGTGATTATCAGCACAAACGCACCCATGCAGTTGGAGAGTGCGCGCCTTTATATCGGCCACAGTGGTAAAATCAAGTTCACGGTCATCAACGCAGACGGTGTGCCGGTATCCTCCCAAACGATTTCTGTAACAGCTACGCGCACGGTGCCGGGCGCCGGCGTGCAGCCAAACGACCCCAACGACAAAGGCGAAGTATATTCCCTTGGCCTGGCCCTGCCACAAGCTGGAGTCTATAACATCGCCATTGCTTACGAGGATAGCGCCACCATTTTCCGGAACAACCAGGGCGTCAGCGGCTATCCGTTCGGTGTTCCGAATATTATCCAGATTACAGGCAATACGGCCACGACAACCTCGCAGGATTATTATTATTACTTCTACGACCTGAAAGTGAGCGCGCTTGGCTGTAAGAGCGAGCGGGTAGAAGTGCCTGTAGAAGTGGGAGAGCCGCTAAGCACGCCAGTAATTACGCGCCAGGGATTAGCGCTGAATTCGGGTGTAGCGGAAGGTAACCAGTGGTTCCTGGACAACAAACCTATACCCGGCGCCACCGGCCAGTTATACACACCAACCGAAAGCGGCGACTATATGGTGCTGGTGCAAAAGAATGGCTGTATGTCTGATGTGTCGCTGGCTTATACTTATGTATACAAGCCGGGCATAGAAGAACTGAGCGCCGACCTGGTGGTGTCGCCTAACCCAAGCCAGGGCCGCTTCAGGGTAGAAGTAGAAACAAGCCAGCCGGAGGATATCCTGTTCGAGGTATCGGATATGCTTGGCAACCAGATTTACACCGGCAAAGTAGCGCGGCGCAACGGGCAGTTTGAAGGTTTCATAAACTTAAGCGACAGGGCCTCCGGCGTATATGTGCTACGCGTGCAGCATGGCGATAAGACTTATTCCAGAAAGCTGGTAGTGCAGCATTAAAGAGTTTCCTCTCCAACACAAGTGCGGCCCCGGAAAACCGGGGCCGCACTTGTGTTTATACTTTATCAACGGCAACTTTCTTTCAAAAGTAAGATATAAGGAAAAAGTACATATGGCTATAGATAAGCACCATGTGAAACGATGGGCATTACACTAAGTATAGCGTATGTTGAAACTATCTAAAATTTTCTTTGCCGTTATATTGGGGTTTATGTCCTTTTACTTTCTTTCTATACCTAAATTTGTAGCACGCATCACCTAACTTTTAGACAGCCGCTTCTTCACCGTCAGGTAATCGAGGTAATAAATTACTTTTACTGAAAGCGTGTTGTTTTGCGGAGAAGACATGGTATGGCTGAAATTCTCGAAGTAGTGCGGCATCACCTGGTCTTCTTCCTGCAGGATGGCATTCTTCCACACAATGCTAATTTCGCTCCCTGGCGCAAACCACCAGCCGTATACCATATCCACGTTAAAAGCATTAAAATTCACATTCTTGTTCTTGCTATAACTGTTGGGCAGCAGGGCGCCCTGTTCGGTTAACTGGAAAAAGCGGCTGTAAACAGCCTTAGACCAGTAATGACGGGCACGCAACGTCAGCGACATGCGGTTGTTAAAAATATAGCTGCCCGACAGGGTATTTGCCACTGCATTTACGTCGCGCTGCCCAAAGATAATCCGCTGCAGTTCTCCGTTGTTTCCCCGCTCCATAAAGCTATCGGCATAGCCTATATCGTTCAGGCGGTTTTCGGAGCTGTAAGAATACACAAACATCAGGCGGTCGTTTACACGGTAGCGGGGCGAAATAAAGAAATTAAAATTACGGCGGTGATTTTCCTGAAAGGGGCGGTAGTTCATTTCTATATCGAACGAGAGCTTTTTGCGATAGTCGGTCGAGAACCAGCCGCCAATGTTATAGTTCTCCGGAAAAAGGTAGTACCAGCCACTGACACGGGGCTCAAAAAAATCATAGGTTTTTACCGGCTCCAGGTTGATATTGAGGCCTGCGCTGTAGAAGTTTTTAAAAGTCCCGTTCACGTTGGCATAAATACTGAAGTTTTCAAAAGCGTCCGGCTTGTAGCGGCGGGAATACTCGGCGCCCAGGTTGGTGTACAGGTTCAGCAACTTCCAGAAAGGCTGGTAAAAGTTATAGTTCAGGTTTAGTTCCTCTTCCCTGGTATTGTTCCTGAACAGGATGCCCAAGTCGTTTGGATTATAGGTGTCTGATTTAACAGAATGCGTAAAATTGTACAGAAAACGGCCGCTCACCTTTCCGAACTTAAGCCCGTACATATGGCCTAGTGCCGTGCTGTCGGAGAGATAGCGTTGGCTGAGTGCGCCAATCCCCTCTACCGCAAACTTGTTGCCTTTGTTTGCCAGCCGGAAGAGCATACCAGTCAGATTAGCGTCGTAGGTAGTTCCCTGGCGCATCACGTTGGTATTCACCAGCGTTACAAAAGAGTTGTTTTTGAGCGACTGGTCCAGTACCGTAATGTTATAGTTGGTGAGCGGCTGGGTTTCTTTTTTGAAGCGGTTGCCTTCGCTATCTTCAAGCGTTGCGTACTGCCTGCCCACGATGGCATTAAACACACCAATGCCCAGCCCCGACTGAGTGCGGCCTGATATTTTGGTGCCATTCAGCATTTTGGTCTCCAGAGGGTTCTCTATTACTTTGTAGCCTTTTTCTGCCTCTTTGCTCTCATCTAAATAATTAATGGGCGTCCCGCCAATCCGGCGCGAATAGAAGAAATCACCTTTATTAAAAAGCTCTGTGCCTTCCATAAAAAAAGGACGATTCTCATCGAACTGCGTTTCAAAAGGGCTCAAGTTCAGTATTTGGTTATCTGACTGCACCTGGCTGAAATCAGGGATCAGAGTCATGTCTAACGTAAAGGCGTCGTTAATGCCATACTTTACGTCCATACCACCGCTGAAATTCACTTTATTTTTATAGCTCACTTCACTACTGCCCTCCTCGTTGGCAGGGTAGCGCGCTGCAAAAGCGGAAAGATAGGGCGTGAGCGAAAGGCGCAGAGGCGCTTCGATGTTGCGCAGGCCCGTAAGCGTGCCATACTGATTCACAAAGCCATCCACCGCCGGGTCCACGTAGTTCCAGAAATACCCCTGCCGCGTAGACTGGCGGTTGCGCATAAAATTAATGCCCCATACCTGCTCGGGCTTGCTGCTAAAACGGATAGCGGAATAGGGAATTTTAATTTCAGCTACCCAGTCAGAGCCTTGTAATTTCGCCTCGCTCTCCCATACAGCGTTCCAGCTCCAGTCTTCGCCACTGGTGGGCGAGTACCGCGCATCAAGCTGCACGCCGGCAGGCGTTACCACAAAGCCCAGCGCGTTGATGCCGTCATGGTAAGTATCCAGAAACACGCCGAAGAAGTCGGTGTTGCCCAAGTCATCGCGCTGGCCAAGTTGCCTGAAAATAGAATCCTGCGCCACATCATGCATCAGCGCACCCACATAAATGGCCTCATCATCATACAATACCCGCACTTCGGTAGGATGCACTTCCAGCGGACCGGGCGTCGGGCGGTTCTGGATAAAATTGGTTGCTATCTGCGCCTGCTGCCATACGGCTTCATCCAGCATACCGTCAATTTTGGGCGCCTCCTGCACGCGCAGCGCTTCCAGGCTTTTCTGCGGATGCACAACCGGCTTTTTCCTGGTGTCCTGCGCCTGTGCTTTCAGAACCAGGCATAACGACACCAGTAATATAAGGAGCCGGCGTACAACTGAAACGGGCAGTACAGATGCATACATAGTTTTATGGAGGTAGATAAGGGCAGATTTTCAGAATGACATCTAAAAGATGAAACTGGCAGGCGAAAGGTTGCCTGGAAGAAAAGAAAAACTTTAGATGATGATAGCGGCAAAAGGCTGCTGCACTCTAGCAGGCAAAATGCACAATACGGCGTCTCTATACAGGCCATAAACAGCAGCGCTATACTTGCTTAAGTATGGCGCTGCTGTTTACAAAGTATAAACTCTGTTAGCTTACAAATCCTCTTCACGCACCAGCATCAGCACGGCCGACTGCGGCACGATGAAGTACCTTTCGCCTACGTAGTTGATTTCAATGGCGTCGCGCTGCAGGTAAATGGCCAGGTCGCCTTCTTTGGCCTGTAACGGAATGTAGCGCACGTCTTCTTCCTCATCGCCCCGCTCCCACGATTCTTCCTCGAAACCGTAATCAACCGGAATAGGATAGCCCGGCCCTACTTTCATAACATAGCCTTCCTGCACCTTTTCCTTTTCCTGAACACCGGGCGGCAGGTATAAACCGCTTTTGGTCTGCTCCCGCGCCGATTTTGGTTTGATGAGCACACGGTCGCCAACGATGATTATTTTCTCCAATTTATTCTTTTCAGAAATCCTCATGGGTAATGTATGATGCATCTTTTTATAATGGATCTGCCGTTGCTTTAAAGCGCATATCAGCTTTTATGGTAATATCACTGGAAACCGGTTTGGCCAGCACCGCCTCGGTACGGATGGTATACGAATCGCTTTTGATATACTCGTCCAGCTCGGCGTTGGTAGACTGCAGCTCAATTTGGCTAACATTCTGCGGCACTGCATCCAGGCCGGCCAGTTTCACTTCCGGCTTGTTATCGCTGGAGATATATAGCTCTATGCGCTTGAGGAAATCAAAATTCCCGCCCTGCGGATCTGTAATAGTCAGCGTCAGTTTATCCAGCGTAACATCTTTTACCAGCTCGGCCCGGGTTTTGTTATTCTTAAACGATTCTTCGGAGTTGGTGGTAACGGTTACGGGCGTCAGCGGCACCAACTGGCCAACCGGGAAGTTTGATGCAATGGTGATGGTTTCGTCGTGGTTGATGTAAAAGGTCAGCAGATCATCGATCGCATCGCAACTCACGCCAGCAAAAGCCAGCAGCACAACCGCGGCTAAAATTAATCTCTTCATTTTAAAGTATAAGTATAAACGGCAGACAGAGCAGGTCTTTCCTCCTCCGCTTGCCGCAAATTTACTAAATCTAATTTGGATTAATCAAACATATCGGCAGCGCGTGTGGCACCCGGCCCGTGTTCGTTCCAGCTCATCGGGTAGTGCTCGTCCATCAGCGCCACGGCTTCTTCGGTTAAGTATAGGGGCTTAAAAGTATCCACCATCACGGCGTACTCTTCTGTGCCGGTTTTGCCGATGCTGGCCTCTACAGTGCCTGGGTGCGGGCCATGTGGAATACCGCCCGGGTGGATGGTAAAGGAAGCAATGTCCACGCCTTTGCGGCTCATAAAATTACCCGCCACATAGTATAGCACCTCGTCAGAATCTACGTTGGAGTGGTTGTAGGGTGCGGGGATAGACAGCGGATGATAATCGAAAAGGCGCGGCACAAAAGAGCAAATCACAAAGTTGTGCCCTTCAAACGTCTGGTGCACCGGCGGCGGCTGGTGGATGCGGCCCGTTATCGGTTCAAAATCATAGATAGAGAAGGCATAGGGGTAAAAGTACCCATCCCAGCCCACGGCATCAAAAGGACTGAAATCGTAATAATACTGGTGCAGCTGGCCTTCTTTCTTTATTTGCAGGCGGTGTTCGCCTTTTGTTGTTTCGGTAATTAATCCCACCGGCGGCCGGATGTCGCGCTCACAGAACGGCGCATGTTCCAGCAACTGGCCGTACTGGTTGCGGTAGCGGCGCGGCGTTTCCACGGGGCTGAATGATTCGATGACCAGCAGGCGCGTCTGCCCTTCGTCGAACCGGAACTTATGGATGATGGTGCGCGGAATAACCAGGTAATCGCCGGGCTTAAACGGGATGCGGCCCATCTGTGTGAGCAAATCACCGGAACCTTCGTGCACAAACACAACCTCATCGGCCTGGGCATTCTTATAGTAGTAATCCATACTTCGCTCCGACGGATTGCATATGCTAATGGCTACATCGCTGTTAAAGAGCATGGTTTTGCGGGCGTTCAGGTAATCGGTGCCGGTGGTTTTCTGGCCCAGCGTGCGCAAGTGGTGCGGGGCCAGCTTAACGCCTTCAGCCTTTTTAGGCGCAAACGCAACAGGCTCCCCAATGCGGCTGATTTGTGTGGGCGGGTTGATGTGGTACAGCAGCGACGACACGCCGCTAAAGCCCAGTGTGCCCACCAGTTGCTCGGCATACAGGCTCCCATCCGGCTGCCGGAACTGCGTATGCCGCTTGTGGGGGATTTCTCCTAAAGTGTAGTAATACGCCATGTTTACGCTGGTTTATAGTAACATCATGCTTAGGAGGATTATGCCTACACTATTTACTTCTTCCGGATTTAGGATCCGGAAGAAGTAATTTATACTTGGATAATGCTATACTTTATGCTCCGCTTTTAGCCAGATGCTGTGCCCGGCCGAACTGCTTAAGCGCCTGCTGAAATTCTTCATCGGACTCGTGCAGCACCGGGAAGAAGCCGGCGTTTCCGTACACGCTACGGGCGATAAAGGCTTTCAGGTTGTTGCGGATTAGATTTTTAGAGCGGTTAAACTGTGCTCCGTCATACTTCACATCTTCCTTCTCTGCAATTTTCAGTACCTGTTCCAGCATAGCGTCCGTCACCTTAAAGTTCTGGTTAAACTTATCGAATGGCATTTTCTCCAGTTCCTTACGATGATCGCGGTAGTAGCCCAGGGTATACTCGCGCAGTACGTTCTTGTTATAAAGCTGGCTCAGGTAGGGCGACAGTTCGGTGGTATCGCGGGGCACAAACACATCAGGCATAATACCGCCGCCGCCATACACGGCACGGCCATGCAGTGTTTTATACTTAAGCGAATCGGCAAACAGGCTGCTGTCCGGGTGAAAGTATTCCCCGTTTTCGTAGCGATGCAGCATGTCTTTCTCGTACTCTTCCGGATCGCCATGATACGGTTTCTGAATGGAGCGGCCGCTTGGGGTGTAGTAGCGCGAAATAGTGAGGCGCAGCTCGGAGCCATCGTCCAGCGGAATGGGCATTTGCACCAGGCCTTTGCCAAACGAACGGCGGCCTACTATCAGGGCGCGGTCGTTGTCCTGCAGGGCGCCGGCCAAGATTTCGGAGGCGGAGGCACTGCCCTCGTCGATGAGCACAATCAGGGGGCCGTTTTCAAAATCGCCTTTGGTGCGGGCATTGGTCCTGGAATCATACTTGTCGCCTTTGCCATCAGTATACACAATCATTTTATCACCGGAGATAAACTCATCGGCCATGCGCGTGGCATGATCCATGTAACCACCGGGGTTGCCGCGCAAATCAAGTATAAGCTGCTGCAGCCCTTTCTTCTTCAGCTTTGTCAGGGCCTGCTTAAACTCCTCGAACGTATCAGACGAAAAGCGGCTGACCTTGATGTAGCCGGTTTTGTTATCCACCATGTAGCTCACATCCACCGAAGTAGTCGGTATTTTGCTGCGCTCCAGCGTAAAGTTAAGCGGCTTGCTGCTGCCCTTGCGGAGTATCTCCAGGTTTACTTCAGAGCCTTTTTTGCCACGCAGGTGCTTGAACACGCCTTCGTTTGTGATGCCGATGCCGGCCACGTTCCGGCCGTCTACCTTCACAATCTTGTCGCCGGCCTGTATGCCTGCCGCTTCTGACGGGCCGCCGCTCAGGGGCGTAATCACGTAAATGGTATCCTGAAAAATGTTGAACTCTACGCCGATACCTTCAAAATCACCTTCCAGTTGCGAGCGCGCCATAGCCAGTTCATCCGCCGGAATATAAGCTGTGTGCGGGTCCAGCTTCTCCAGCATCTTCGTAATCGCGTAATCCGACAATTCTTCAATATTCACGGTGTCCACGTAATCGCGGTCGATGTAGCTGAGGATTTCGCGGTATTTAAGATAGCTGCGGGCTGTATCCTGCGGGTTGTTTGCGGAGGGCGAAAATGTAGTGGCGCCAATCAGCACGCCCGCCACCAGGGCCAGGGCTATAAAGATCGGCAACTTTATCTGAAACGGCGAATTCCGGATGCTTCCCCTTTCTTCTCCTTTTTCCATCTCATCCATAGTGTTAAATTAAAATGACCGGTGCCTAAAGATAACAAAATACAGCAGACCTACTGTACTATACAGTACAAAATCAGCAGGGTTGCGGCCCCTGCCCTGCGCTATACTTTGTAACATCATCCAATTTAAAATAATTTTATCCGGGTATAAATATACACCGCAGCGGGCGCATCTCCTGCGAGCGTCCGGGTCTTTATCCTTAAAAATTAATCTGCTAACTTTGCAGTTTAGCGGCACACTTATGGGCAGGATACTGGCAATCGATTACGGGAACAAGCGTGTGGGGCTGGCAGCCACCGATCTGCTGCAAATCATTGCCAACCCGCTGGAAACCGTTCATGCCAAAGATGTGTTGTTATACCTAAAAGCCTATGTGCAGCGTGAGCCCGTAGAAGCTTTTGTGGTGGGCATGCCCCGCAACCTGGCGAATGAGGCAACAGATGCTACCCCGCACGTAATAGGTTTTGTGCGCAAGCTGCAGAAGGAGTTTCCGGGTATGCCAGTGCATATAGTAGATGAGCGCTTTACCTCTAAAATGGCACAGCAGGCCATGCTGGCGGGCGGCCTGAAAAAGAAAGACCGCCAGGACAAAGGCACCGTAGACCGCGTGAGTGCCGCTATTATTTTACAATCGTATTTAGAAAGCAGACTTATATGATTTACCCGATTACCGCTTACGGCGACCCGGTTTTGAAAGAACCAGCAGCCGATATTCCGCAGGACTTTCCGAACCTGAAAGAACTGACAGACGACATGTTTGCCACCATGTACCATGCCCATGGCGTGGGCCTGGCTGCCCCGCAAATCAGCAAAAGCATCCGCCTGTTTGTGATAGATTCGGAGCCGATGATGGACGACGAGGACAAAGGCAAAGGCGTGAAAAAAGCATTTATCAACCCCGAGATTATCGAAGAAGACGGTGAGGAATGGGGCTTTGAAGAAGGCTGCCTGAGCATCCCCGGCGTACGCGAGGTAGTATACCGCCCCGAACGCATCGTGATCCGCTACTTCGACGAAGACTGGAACGAGCACGAAGACACGTATGATGGCATGACGGCCCGCGTGATCCAGCACGAGTACGACCACGTGGAAGGTATCCTGTTTACCGATCACCTCAACGGCCTGAAAAAGCGCCTGATCAAAAACAGGCTGGCCAAAATCACAAAAGGTGATGTAGATACGGATTACAAGATGAAGTTCCCGCTACTGGCCAAGAAACGATAAAGTTATACTTGCTCTATACAGAGACCGCCTGCTACAACTACTGTGGCAGGCGGTCTTTGTTTTTGGCAGATTTATCACCTGCAGGCGTTGCCAGCATTGCTAAAATGATGCCGATGTCCTTACCGCCCTCCACAACTATAATATACTACAAACGTTTTATACCCATCCATTAACTGTACATCGCGACACTTATGGGAAGCACAAAGAATGAACTGGAGGTAGAAGAAGATATAAAGCTCGATCGCCGGATGTGGACACTTGAGAGAGTGGGTTGGGCTGCTATGTTTCTATTTCTTGTTGCCGCTGTTCTGGGGTTTATGGGCAAAGGCGGGTTAGTAGTAAGCGAGGAGAATGCAGGCGGGCCGGACACAGGCCTTGCCATAACATACGATCGTTACCTGAGGCAGGACGCCCCTTCTAAAATAACTGTTACCTTCCACAGCCAGAGGCCTGAGCATCAGCTGAGATTCAACAAAATGTTTATAAAGTCAGCACGCATTGAGCAGATTGTTCCGGAGCCATCAGCGGCAGGAATAGATAGTGCGGGCATAACTTATACTTTCAGCACCAAAGACGAGGGAGCAATGGTTATTTTATACTTTAAACCATCACGCGCCGGCAGTCTCCACACAGTTGTATCCGATAACGCCACTACACTGACATTAAACCAATTTGTCTATCCCTAAACCTCTCGCCCAATGGATTCAGTAATTCGCGGCCTGGTAATTTATATCTTCCTGCTGATCATTTTCAAGATAAGCGGAAAGCGCACGCTTCACGAAGCTTCTACGTTCGACCTGGTGCTGTTGCTTATTATAGCAGAAACAACGCAACAAGCAATGCTGGGCGAAGATTTCTCTATGATCAACAGTTTTATACTGATTACAACACTCGTCTTTCTTGATATTGTGCTGTCTTTTATCAAACAAAAATCAAAAAATGCAGATAAGATACTGGACGGAACCCCAACCATACTTGTTGATAACGGAAAGTTGCTAAAAGATCGGATGGATAAGGTGCGTGTAGATCAAGGTGATATCCTGGAATCTGCCAGAAAGCTTCAGGGATTGGAGTCGCTACAACAGGTAAAATATGCTATTCTTGAGAAAGACGGCAGTATCTCTATCATCCCGCAGGCTGAATAATGAAGAATTTGTTCAAAATCGTGAAAGGCGATGTAGATACGGATTACAAGATGAAGTCCCTGGATCTGCCTAAAAAGCGTCAAGTTTATACTTGCTTTATTGCTACAGTTATTGTGACAGGCGGTTTAGGGTTTATATGTAGCAGTTGTTTCGCTTTACTTCAGATATAGCTGATAAGCTCCTATAGTAGCAATTTATACTTCAAGCAGTGCAGGTCTTGGCATTCTGCCATGCAGCCCGGGCATTGCAGAATGCTATAAAATCACTAATATTATAGTTCTGTTTATCAAACACTATGGCAACAAGCTTTGTTAGCAGCTCGTTGTTTCTGCATTTCACGCTTATCAGAAATTAATGAATAAGGTTACAGTAATAAGCCCGGACATTCTCAAGACTAAACAGCATTTTGTAATCCTCGATGGATTAAGAGGAATAGCGGCTTTGGCTATCGTGATCTTTCACTTTATGGAATGGATTTACCCGGACTCCAGCCAGAATTTTATCGGGCATGGCTTCCTGGCCGTGGACTTCTTTTTCTGCTTGTCCGGGTTTGTTATCGGATACGCTTATGACGACCGTATCGGGAAAATGGGGGTTCTGGAATTTTTTAAATCAAGGCTGATAAGGCTGCACCCTTTAATTATTTTAGGCTCCGTACTAGGTTTACTGGCTTTTCTCTTCGACCCATTTGCTGCTTATACAGGCGTGTATGGCACGGGCAGGCTTCTGCTGGTGTTTCTTTGCTCCATACTTCTTATTCCCTTTCCGGTGATGGAAGACCGCGCTTTCAACCTGTTCGGTCTCAATGCTCCTTCGTGGTCATTGTTCTGGGAATACGTCGCCAATATCGTTTATGCCCTCGTCCTCTGCAAGCTCTCGCGCCGCTATCTGGCTGTACTCACCATGCTGGCAGCGGTTGCCCTTTGTCTTGTTTGTTATCGTGCAGGAAACCTGCTGGGCGGCTGGGCAGGAGAGAACTTTTGGGATGGCTGTGCCCGTATCTCTTATTCTTTCTCAGCCGGGCTGTTGATCTATCGTTCTAACTGGATTATCAAAAACAGGCTCGGGTTTATTGGCTTGGCTATCTTGCTGTCGCTGGCCTTTGTGATGCCTCATTTTAAATGGAACTGGCTGGCAGAATTGCTGGTTGTCCTGTTCTATTTCCCCTTGCTTGTTGCCTTGGGCGCTGGTTCCGGCTTATCGTCAGGGTTAAAGAAGATCTGCGTATTTTCCGGAAAGATATCATATCCCCTGTACATGACACATTATGCTGCCATCTGGGTATTTGGCAACTATTACACGAGTACCAAACCCGGAACAAGCGAGCTGTTCTTTATCATAACCATAGGAACAATGCTGCTGGTCGGCTTCGCCTATCTGGTAATGGTCATTTATGATATTCCTGTCAGAAGATACTTAAGCCGTAAGAGGCAAGGTGGGTTAAGACCCTAGTACTTTTAAAATTTAGTTGCATTTACGGGATTCTCAGCTGTTTCTTCTCCCCGAAAAAATTATGGCTTATAAGCTAACTTATGTTAAGCTAGTTTAACGGTTAAGGGTTTGAGTTGTGTCCGATTTATAGTACTCACTGTCACCCTGCACTAAAGTAGTTAGAAAGTAGAAAGCAGACGAGATTCACATTACTAGGGCAGAACTTAAACGCTATGTTATCTGCATTGAATAATGCAGATAACATAGCGTTTAAGTTCTAATTTATTTAGGTATGACACTTTTGCAACTACGCATAGTTGTTATTTAGCATGCTTTATAAGCTTCAAAGCAGTGTCCAAATCCAAATCCTTTCCACTTAATTTATCCTGAATAGAAGAGTGAATTGTAAAGTCAGGTTTGACTCCATTTGACTCCTGCGATTGATCATTGAACCGCACAGTCTTGAATACGAACATTTCAATTTCCAATTTAGAGTTTGGCAGTGTAAGATTTCCCCATGTGCCGCCTGTATTGCCATTGTAATTGCCACCCGTCTCTTCACCAATTAGGATGCCTCTTTTAAAGTGATGAACCAGGGACGCAAAGGAAGACGCTTGTGATCCTACCAGCCCATCAATAAGCAAATACACATTTCCTGTAAAGCTATTTGCTTTAGGTTGTATTGTTTGCAGGACAGGGTAATCTTTTAGACGATAAGCACCTTCGCTAGTTTTGGTATAATCCTCTTTTTTAAAAGCTATGGTGTCTCCATTACTGTCTTTTACACCTGCAAAACTCCAATACTTCAGCGGGATGGATCTTAACTCCATGTATTGAACTTCAGTAAAAGCTTTTTGAGTTAGATAGGAAAACAGATAGCTCCCATTTCCACTGCTTCCACCGATATTGCCACGAATGTCAATAATCAGATTTTTTATATTCCTCTGCTTGATTTCAAGGAATGTGCTGTCTATGTAACTTGCGAAGTCCTGACCATGGTGCCTGATATAACCATCGGAAAAAATCTTAATTTGTAAAACAGCCGTTGAGGACTCAGGAAGAAAGTGAAGAGAAAGTGGATTAGGCGAAGGCGGTATAAAAGGCGAGGAGATTTTCTTATTATTAGAAATATTCCGCACCCTGTTTTGTTCAATCTGATTCAAAGGCAACGCTTTTACCTTCGCTGTTTTCTTTTTCCCATTATGTTTTAGCTCCACAGTAAACCATTCAGGCTGGCCATAGAAGCCGTTATAATAAGTGGCAAAACTGTTGCTTAGCGTCCTGTACTTGAATGTCTCAGTATTATTGTCAACTATCATGTATTTGAAAAGTTGTTTAGTAATGCTATTCAATGGTTCATTATTGATCTTAATTACTTCACTGCCAACAGGAATGGCAGGATCATCGCTGTTGTTATTAAAAATATATCCTTTACCATTGGCATAAGTAATATCAAAGGGAAAATACTTTCCCTCTATTGATTGCGACTGTGCGTACAGCGATGGCAGTCGGGTATTCATATGAAGATCTCCTATAGTTGCGGTGAGCGACCTTATAACTTTGTGAAATTCAGAAACCGTCATGGGCTCATTTAACCGGGAATAACTTTGTTTGAAGGCAGCATCCAATGAATCTTTGGAAACATGCCAATACAGAGCGGGATGCGACGCTTCCAATGCCAGCCTATAAAGGTTCAAATCTCCTTTCAAGGATTGAACATCGTACAACTTATGATAGCCAACAAGGATTGAATCAAGACTTAACAAACTCATCTGGCAATGTGGGCAGATACCAGGCTTGTTAAATGTTATTGTATCACAAGAAGCATTGCAAGGGCCACATATGTATTTCCCAGAAAGACTATTTTGGGATTGGGCACTTAACGTAAATGCTAATAGGCTTGTGAAAATAAAACAGAATAGTACAGCTCTCTTTATAAAAATGCTTAGATTCAGATTGGTCTTCATAATTCGATTGAGTGAAGGTGAATAAGTCATTTGCACCTAATTAGCGGATACGCGTAGATTGTTGCGTTTTTCCGGCCTACGGGTGTTATATAAGCTGATTAGGATTGCCGAATATACTATAATAAGGATAAATATAAAATAATCCGCCTGAAAGTTGCCACTCCCCTGGAAAGTACCAAAAGCGGCACCCCCTCCAGGAGGCTGTGGGGGCTGTTTCTCTTATAACTACTCTTATGTTTAATATACTCAAATTCTATGAAACTTTCAACAAATCTTTAGCAGCTTCAAACAAGAGTTTCTGATAGTCGATTACTTGTCCTGTTCTTCCAAACTTACAACACCTGTTCTTTTGTATTTGCAATCTGCTTAGCATCTTAAACACCTGAGTCATTAAAATCGGATTGCAAATCCTCATAATAACAGCTTCCGGATTATAAATCCGGAAGAGCAGGGGCAAATCCAAAGCAGAAAGCCTTACACCTCCATACTTTCACTTTATACTTATCAGCTAACAAGCACTTTCTCTGGCTTTTCTACCTGTTGCGCTGCTTTCACTTGTAAGGCTGTGGTGGGGCGTTTTCTGATGCCTGCACGGTATAAAACAGCCTGGCTACCCTCTAAGCTTTTGTGCAAGGCCACCTCAAGCAGCCTGTTAAAAGCCGGTATAAAGGCAAACCGCCGTTCAGCCCACTCAAAAGCATTTACAGAACCCAGCGACAGCACAGCCGTTATGGCCCAGGCAAAAGCCACCGGCAGGATATCGTGGTTTACCGCAGGCGTCAGGAGAATCACCACATTGCCGTAGAAAAATATAATGAAAGTGTTGCCGCCGTAGTAAGTTATTTTCTCTTTTATGCTGCTTTTCAGGCGGGACGCCGCCAGCCAGCTAATGCCCCAGTAAAGGATAAAGGTTAGTATGCCGTAAGCAAAATAAATATAACTGTTATGCGCCCGGTATCCGGCGTACCTGGCTACGCCGGCCAGAAATGGGTACAAGCCAGCCTGTCCGATTTCAATTGCAATTGCACCAAAAGACACAACCCCCACACCCACTAGTATGTTCCTCTGGCGTATAGTACCGCCAGCCGATGCGTAATTTGCCACCAGTCCGCCAAACATTATCAATATGATGGAATGGATGATACTGGGGCCGAAGTTATCCTTCAGGCCGAGAAACAAGCTGCCTGCATGCTGAAAGGGGAACGGAAGCGTATAGGTGAAAAACTGAGCCAGTTCTGCCATCGCTATCAGCAATAGCACCAGCGAAACCTGCCATTTCCATGCTAACCTGAACCGCACCCACATCAATAAAAATGCAACAGGTATTAGTAAGGCATAGCACTTAAACAGGTCGGCATGCGAATGGCCCGGCACGAACAGGAGGAGGCTGCTCACAAAGTGCCTGAAAGAGGCATCTCCTGTTAAAAACACAACCAGCATGATGGCCGCAAACGCAAGATAGCACAGTATCGCCCTCGTTAGCATTCTGACCAGCACTACCCGCGGCCCTTTAACTGCCCAGCGCCTTGCATATACATATTCTAGCATGAAGCCAAAAATAATAAGCAAAGTAGGCGTTGCAGATCGTGTAACCGCTTTCACCAGAACAGGCCTGCCGAGATGCTGCGAAAGGATGAAATGACTTATTAAAGCCAGGAAAACTAAAAACAAGCGTAAAAGGTCGAAATGGTACAGCCTTTTGGAGCCGGCAGTTGCCTTCATTGTTAATTTTATAGTATCTGAACAAAAGATTGACTTAATACCATATTAATATATAAAAGTTTCAATTTGTTGTTGAAAATTAGCAGGAATGTAAATGCAGCAGGTTTACGCATTTAAGTCCATGCATAGCCCGGCCCTACGGATTATAGCCTGGCAGTACAAAAAATGGTATAAAGCCCACATCCATTTACCTCGGCTTACATCTGTGCGTATGCAGCAGGTATGGCCCCAAAACAAAAAGCTATCCTGCTCCTGTTCGCGCTGCTGTTGCCGCTCAACGGCTATACCTGGGGCTTTTTTGCGCACCAGCGCATCAACAGGCTGGCCGTGTTTGCGCTGCCGCCCGACATGATTGGCTTCTACAAAAAACACCTCCGCTACATCACCGAAAACGCCGTAAACCCCGACCGCCGCCGCTATGCCGTAGAAGGCGAAGCCGCCCGCCACTACATCGACCTGGACGTGTACGGCGACAGCGCCTTGTATAAAATGCCGCGCTTCTGGCAGGAGGCTGTGGCAAAGTATAGCGAGGACACGCTGCAGGCCTACGGCATCGTTCCCTGGCACATCAGCCTGATGAAGTATCAACTGACACAAGCCTTTAAAGATCGTAACCTCGACCGCATCCTGCGCCTCTCCACCGAAATGGGGCATTATGTAGCCGATGCCTGCGTGCCGCTCCACACCACCCGGAATTATAATGGGCAGCTCACAGGCCAGCTTGGCATTCATGCTTTCTGGGAGTCGCGGTTGCCCGAACTGTATGCCGGCAGTTACGATTTTTTTGTAGGCCAGGCGCAATACATTGAGCAACCGCAGCTAAAAGCCTGGCAACTGGTAGCCAGCGCGCATACGGCCCTGGACTCCGTTTTATACCTGGAGAAGCAGCTGACGCGGGAGTTTGATGAAGAAAAGAAGTATAGCTTTGAAGTGCGCAACAACCTGACCACCCGCGTATACTCCCGCGAGTTTTCGGCGGCTTACAGCCGGATGCTCAACGGGCAGGTAGAACGCCAGATGCGCCTGGCCATACTTACGGTAGCCAGCTACTGGTACACCGCCTGGGTTGATGCCGGCCAGCCTGATCTCAGCAAAATTACCCAGCCCTTATCCGCAGAAGAACTGCAGCGCCTGGAGATGGAGAAGAAAGATTATGACACAGGCCCGCATAAAGCCCGGGAAGAAGGAGAAGATTAGCCAGCGCCTTACACCTTGTGTAGCTCCTGATACTATACTTATACCTGCTTCAAGCTCATAGCAGGGCTATGCAGGGTAGAAAGCCACAGCAATACTGATACCCAGACACATACAACCGTAATCTGCTATAGCAGCATCACGGCCGGTTACTAGTCTATCCCTGAAGGCGGTTTCCGGGGCAAGGCAAAAATCCGTAACTTGCTACACCATAAAACAACCAAACTTTAAATGACAACCAAACATACTCTTTTGCCACGGCTGCATGTCCTGCTTTTGCTGGCGCTCACGCTGCTGGTGCAGCAAACTGCTTCGGCACAGCAAACGCTTACGAAAGTAAACCTCCAAGAGCTGGATGCCTATTACCAGAAAGCCCTGCAGGACTGGAATGTGCCGGGCATGGCCATTGCTATTGTTAAAGATGACTCTGTAATTTTTGCGAAAGGGTATGGCGTAAAGAACATCGAAACCGGCGGCGCGGTAGATGCCAATACACTCTTCGGCATTGCCTCCAACACCAAAGCATATACGGCCGCTGCGCTGGGCATCCTGGTAGATGAAGGCAAAATCAGCTGGAATGACCCGGTACAGAAATATCTGCCCTACCTGCAGCTCTACAGCCCTTATGTAACCGAAAACCTGACGATTGAAGACCTGCTGTGCCACCGCGTGGGCTTCCGGACGTTTGCCGGCGATTTGCTGTGGTATAATACCACTTACAGCCGTCCCGAAATTATCAGGCGCATGCGTTACCTGGAGCCCAGCTATGGTTTCCGCAACGGCTACGGCTACTCCAACCTGATGTTTATCACAGCTGGCGAAGTGATAGAGGCTGTCTCGGGCACTACCTGGGAGAACTTTATCAAAACGCATTTCCTGCAGCCGCTCGGAATGAACCGCACTTATACTTCGGTGAATGATTTGAAAGGGGTGGACAATGTAACCACACCACACGGCTTTGACGCGAACGGAAAGCCCTACCCCACCGTTCTCACCGCCTGGGACAACTGGAACCCGGCAGCCGGAATTTTTACCAGCGTAAACCAGGATGCACAATGGCTGCGCCTGCAACTGAACCGCGGCACCTACAAAGGCAAGCGCATCTTCAGCGAGGATGTGAGCCGCAACATGTGGAATGCCCACAACCCGTTTCCAGTGTCTGAGAAATCAGAAGAGATCAATCCCTCCACGCACTTTTCGGCTGCCGGGCTGGGCTGGATGCTCACTGATTACGAGGGCCACAAAATCGTAGCGCATGGTGGCGGCCACGAAGGTATGAACAGCCGCACAGTACTGGTGCCGGAGGAGAACCTGGGCATTGTAATCCTGACCAACAGCATGAGCAGCATCATGACGCCCATCGCCAACTATACCATTGACCAGTTTTTAGGTATCGAAAACGGCCGCGACTGGAGTGCTTTTTATTTAGATAACATCGCCAAAGACAAAAAAGCGGAGCAGGAAACCCTGGACAAAGCGCCAAAGAAAACAAAAAAGCGCCAGGAAAAGCCCACCCACGATCTGGCTGCATACGCCGGCACGTATCACAGCGAGCTTTACGGCGATGCCACCATTACACTGAAAGGCGGCAAACTGGCCCTGCAACTGGTACCAGCCCCAACGCTGGGCGGCACACTCACATTCTGGCAGCACGACATCTTTAACCTGGACTGGAAAAACGATTATGCGCTGTTGCACCCCACCAATGTGCGTTTTTTAGTTGGCGAAGATGGCGGCATCGCCGGCATGCGCCTCGACTCCGACAACCCCGACTTTCATTTTGACGAGCTGAAATTTGAGAAAGTAAAGTAATTGTTGGTTATTTCGGCTCTGAGCTGAAATTATAGAAGTAAGAACGGCCGTTCTACAGTAATCCGGGTATTACGACCTGCCGTTCCTCTTAAACTAAAAGGCCGCATACTAGCTAGTATGTGGCCTTTTAGTTTAAGAAAGGAGTGTTTTTCTAGGCTACAATATAAGCTACTGTGCCTGCAACTGCAAAATAGGCTGCAATCAGCCAGTAAGCAATTGCATCATTGTTTTTGTAGATTTTTTTCATATCAACAGATTTTAAGTGTGAGAATATAGTCTAAGCCTGTCATGCATGACAGCACCTGATTATACGTTTACAAGTAAAATTATGTTTATATAAATACCGGCCGCGTTCTTTGAATTTATAATTCTTGGCTAAATATGCTTTGGTTGCTCTGCCGGGCTTGCAATCTGAAAAGCCAGCGGGTAAGTATGAGCATCCATTCAAGTCTTTCCTGTAATCACGACAGCAGGAATCACAATCATACACGCCAACAAAAAAGTCGCTGCTATACTTAGCAGCGACTTTTTTTATACTTCAGGTTATACCTGTTTATACTTTGTGGATCAGAAGCCAGGTTTATACCAGCTTTTTGTAGCGGATACGCTTTGGCTCGGCATCGCCCAGGCGTTTCTTCTTGTTTTCTTCGTACTCCGAGTAATTGCCCTCAAACCAGTATACCTGCGAGTCGCCTTCAAAGGCAAGGATGTGCGTACAGATACGATCCAGAAACCAGCGGTCGTGGGAGATGATAACGGCGCAACCGGCAAAATTCTCCAGCGCATCTTCCAGCGCCCGGATGGCATTCACGTCCAGGTCGTTGGTCGGCTCATCAAGCAGCAGCAGGTTGCCCCCCTCTTTCAGGGTCATGGCCAGGTGCACGCGGTTGCGCTCGCCCCCAGACAATTTTTCTACTTTCTTCTCCTGATCGCCGCCCGAAAAATTAAACTTGCTTACATAAGCACGCGATACCACTTGGCGGCCCGCCATCATCATGTGCTCCGTACCGCCCGAAATCACCTCAAACACCGATTTGTTCGGTTCCAGCTGCGTATGTTCCTGGTCCACGTAAGAAATCTGTACAGTAGAACCCACGGTAAAATCGCCGGCATCAGGTTGCTCCTGTCCCGTAATCAGCTTGAACAGCGTGGTTTTACCGGCGCCGTTTGGCCCGATGATGCCCACAATGCCGCCCTGCGGCAGCGCAAAGCTCAGATCCTCGAACAGCAGCTTATCGCCGAAAGCTTTGCTTACATGGTTCACCTCTATTACCTGAGCGCCCAGGCGCGGGCCATCAGGTATAAACAGCTCCAGCTTTTCTTCTTTTTTGGAGGCTTCCTCGCCGGCTAACTTGTCGTACTGGCTGATGCGGGCTTTTGATTTGGCATGCCGAGCTTTGGGAGCCATCTTCACCCACTCTAGCTCACGCTGCAAAGTTTTCTGGCGCTTGCTCTCCGTCTTCTCCTCTTTCGCCAGGCGATCGGATTTTTGTTCCAGCCAGCTGCTGTAGTTGCCTTTCCACGGAATGCCCTCACCGCGATCCAGCTCCAGAATCCAGCCGGCCACGTTGTCCAGAAAATAGCGGTCGTGGGTTACGGCAATCACGGTGCCTTTGTATTGCTGCAAATGCTGCTCCAGCCAGTCTACCGATTCCGCGTCCAGGTGGTTGGTCGGCTCGTCCAGCAACAGTACATCCGGCTCCTGCAATAGCAGGCGGCACAGGGCCACACGGCGCTTCTCACCACCTGACAGGTTGCCGACAAGAGCATCTTCCGGCGGCGTGCGCAGGGCATCCATGGCGCGTTCCAGGCGGTTGTCCAGTTCCCAGGCATTCAGCTGATCCAGTTTTTCCTGCACTTCGCCCTGCCGTTCGATAAGCTTGTTCATGGCATCGTCCGTCATTTCCTCGGCAAACTTCATGTTGATCTCATCGAACTCCCGCAGCAGGCCCACCACTTCGCTCACGCCTTCTTCTACTACCTCGCGCACTGTTTTAGTGGGGTCCAGTTGCGGCTCCTGCTCCAGGTACCCTACGGTATAGCCCGGCGACCATACCACTTCCCCCTGAAAGTCCTTGTCCACACCGGCTATTATCTTGAGCAGGCTCGACTTACCCGAGCCGTTGAGGCCCAGCACGCCGATTTTAGCGCCATAGAAAAACGACAGGTAAATATTCTTCAATACTTGTTTCTTTGGCGGGTAAATCTTGCTTACCCCGGCCATCGAAAAAATGATAGTTTCGTTGCTCATACTTTTATTTATCGTGCGCCGCTTTTTTATAGCTGCCCCAAGCCGGATTGCCCCTGCTCACGGCCAGCCCGAATGGCGCTGGTTTTAGTTGATTATTTTGCACTGAATTACAAATATCGCAAAAATTCATGCATTTATGCTTCACAAAATTGCGCTGAAATCCTTAAACTTGTAAAAAAACTGTATCGTTTGAAGCTATATACCAGCTAACCGGAGCAAGTGCAGGCCTGCAATATTGCCTGTTTGCCCGCACTTGCTGTAGCATGGCAAACGCAGCAGGCGAACGCTGCGTATGCTAAAGCTGATTTAGTTGCTGCCTTACCTATATTTACGACCCTTAACACACCCCTACATGGAAAACAACGACCTATTGGAAGAAGCTAAGAAATATGGCTTTATTCAGGACCAGCAGGTGTGGCTGAAACCCTTTATGAACTACCCGGCACGACAGGTAGGCGAAGTGAAAGAGTCTGAAGATGATTCGCTCTTATACTTTGCAAAGCGTTTTGAACTGTTCCAAAGTAAAGTAAACGGCCTGCTGGAGCGCATCGCCACCTCCGAAAACAAAGGCTCCTTTCTGATGAAAGTGCTGCACCTGAAGGAGCAGGTAGGAACTTATGACGCCCTGGGCAACTTTGAGCAGGTATACCACACGCTGGCCAGAGCCGAAGAAGAAATAAACGAAACGATACAGCAGAACCGCGGCAAAAACCTAAGTATAAAACTGGCTCTGATACAGGAAGCCGAAGCCCTGCAGCACAGCATAGAGTGGAAAGAAGCGACCGAAAAGCTGAAAGAGCTGCGCGCCAACTGGATTAAAACGGGCCCTGTGGAGAAGGAACTGACAGCAGAGATAGAAGAGCGTTTCCGGGTGCCGGTCGAGTTATTTTTCGAGCGTAAAAAGAACTTTTTCGAAGATAAGCGGCAGATGGTGAACCGCACCTTCGATAAGTACAGAGACCTGATTGCACAGTCGGTGGCGCTGCAGAACTCAGAAGACTGGGAGGCTACCACCGCCAAACTGAAACAGTTGCAAAACCAGTGGAAAGAAGTGGGTGGCAACCTGCCCCGCAAAACCACCAGCCGCCTCTGGACTGAGTTCCGCAAGGCGCACAACCACTTTTTTGAGCGTCTGAAACAAAAAATCACCAACGAAAAGGCCGAATCAAGAGACAAATACTACGAAGCCAATTACGAGCGCAAGAAAGAACTGGTAAGCGAAGCAGAAAAACTGCTGCAGCAACATAATCTGAACGATGCCGTGCGGCGTGCCAAAGAGCTACAGGCCGAGTGGAAAAAGGTGGGACCGGTAAGCCAGAGCGTTTCAGACATGATTTGGGAGCGCTTTATCAAAGCCTGCGACAAGGTGTTTGAAACAAGCAGCCTGGAGCATTATATACGCAAGCGCCAGCAGGCCAGCGGTGTGGATATGAGCGAAACAGACGGCCTGCAGGCCCGCATCAACGCCCTCAAAGATTTTATCAAGTCCGATAAAAACGAACTGGAAGTGCTGGAGTCGAACCTCGGCAAGCTGAGCGACGCACCCGGCAACGAGACGTTCCGAAACATGCTGCAGGGCAAGATCCGTAACTTTAACCGTAAGATAAATACCAAGCAGGAGCTGATAGAACGGTTTAAAGGGCAGCTGAGTACCAGCAGCAAATAAACTCCTGCCGGCGGTGCAAAGCCGGCCAGGCAAACATTCCAGGCATAAAAAAGCGCCTGTCACTGCGGTGACAGGCGCTTTTTTATACTTCCTGCACTTTGTTGGCATACTTCGTGTGGTGGTGCCTGCAGCAACAAAAGAATTTTACCCCGTTTTAAACATTTGTGTATTGTTTGCGTTGTGTTTGTAAAAACGAATAAAAAAGCAATTATCATCCGCAGAAAATTTTTGTTTTTGCTTTTATTTATACTTTTGCAAACTATTTTTTTAAGCCATATAATTTAAGGAGAAAAATATTATGTATTGGACATTGGAATTAGCTTCATACCTGGAGGATGCCCCCTGGCCAGCCACAAAAGATGAGCTGATTGACTACTCTATCCGCTCTGGTGCCCCCATGGAGGTAGTAGAAAACCTGCAGGCATTGGAAGACGATGGACAGCCTTACGAGAACATCGAAGAAATCTGGCCTGATTATCCTACCAAAGAGGACTTTATGTTTAATGAAGATGAGTACTAAAAGAATTACGAGTTCCAAGTTCCGAATTAAGCAGGTTCATTACCATTCGGAACCCGGAATTCGTAACTCGTAATTCAAGAGCGCTTGATCGTTGAAGTAAATAATCTGGTTGCGGGTTATGGGCAGCGTGTCCTGATTCGCAACCTTTCTTTTTCTATACCGGCACCGGCATTTGTTGCCATCATCGGGCACAACGGCGCAGGCAAAACCACGCTGTTCAAAGCCTTTCAGCAGAAAATTGATTACCAGGGCGCGCTATGGGTGCAGGGCCAGAACTTAAAGCACCTGCCCAACCCCGCGGCAGAAGGATTGCTCAGCTACCTGCCCCAGAAAAATACCATCAGCTTTCCGATTAAAGTACATGACCTGGTGGTAATGGGGCTTTTCCGGAAAAAGCGCTTTTTCGAGAACTACGATGCCGCCGATTATACTTTGGCCGCCCAAACACTGGAACAACTGCAACTTTCTCACCTCATCCACCACGACTTTACAACACTTTCGGGTGGCGAGCAGCAGTTGGTATGGCTGGCGCAGCTGATGCTGCAGGATGCCGGCATCAGCCTGCTCGACGAGCCCACGCAGCAACTGGACGTATACTATAAAAGCAAAGTATTTAGCTTGTTGCAGGACTGGGTACAGCAAAACCGCAAAACGGTTCTCTGCATCACCCATGATCTGCAGAACCTTACAACTTTACAGGGCTACCTGCTCAACCTCTCCAAACCCGATCCTATACTTGAATCAATTTCACCGGAAACAGTACGGCAAAACCAGGCATTTCTGGAAGCCGGCCGGCTACCGGTGTTATAACTTTTAGACACAGGAAGTTAGACGTTAGACAAAGGACTTTTCAGCAAAGCCAAAGGTGATGAAAGCTGGCGTCGGTATCCAGCCAGTGAGCGGCTCTCCTGACCCGCTTGCCGGTTGCTGTACAAGTATAAAATGCAACATTTTGCGTCTCCAAAAATTCTGAATCCTGTTTATCTCTTCATCCTTTAAATCCTAGTCCAGACCGGGCAAAGGCTTCGGCCAGTATGAGATCTTCGGGCGTTGTTATTTTGATGTTGCGGTAGCTGCCTTCTACCAGCGTAATGCTTTCGCCTATACTTTCCACTACGGTAGCATCATCGGTAAAATGCGCCTGCTCCGGCTGCTCGTATGCCTGCCGGAGTATACCTACCCGGAAGCACTGCGGCGTTTGCACCAGCTTGTAGCCGGCGCGCGGCACCGCTTTGCTTCCGCTCGCCGTAAGTTCCCGGATAGAATCTTTGGGCGATACCGCTACCACAGCACTGCCATACTTAGCGGCCGCCTCATACACCGCTTTTATAGTTGCCGTATCTACAAAGGGCCGTACACCGTCGTGCACGGCTACCAGCGCCTCTCCGCGCAAGGCCTCCAACCCGTTTTTTACAGAAGCAAAGCGCGTGGCGCCGCCTGTTACCACCTGGTGAGGAATCGTGAAATTATACTTGCGGCAAAGCGCCCGCCAGGTATCCAGCTGTTGCACGGGCAACACCACCACCAGCCCGATAGCCGGATTATACTTGTAAAACCGTTCAATGGTGTGCATCAGGATGGGCTTGCCGGCCACCCCGATAAATTGCTTGGGCTGGTCGTGCTGCATACGGCTGCCGGAACCGCCAGCCACAATGATTGCATATTCGGGAAGTTGGGCCATCGCTTTTAGAATTACGGGTTCTGAATTATACTTGCTTCCTTTCCGCTGAAAGAATGCCTCATTTTCCAAGTATAAAAGAGTAAACCACAGATACGATACTTTTAGCTAAGCAGAAAGAGCAGCAGGTATAAAAAATGCCCCAGCCGGCGGAGCTGAGGCATTTCTCTCAATTTTAAAGTTATTTATACTTACAAAATCAGCATGGCGTCGCCATAGCTGAAGAAGCGGTATTTTTCTTTGATGGCTTGCTGATATGCTTCCATTATCAGGTCGTAGCCTCCAAAAGCGGCGGCCATCATCAGCAGCGTGCTCTCCGGCATGTGGAAGTTGGTGATAAGGCTGTTGGCTATCTTAAACTCGTAAGGCGGAAAAATAAAGCGGTCTGTCCAGCCTTCGTTTGCCTTCAGGCGGCTGTTAGCCGATACCGACGACTCCAGTGAACGCATGGTAGTAGTACCAATAGAGCACACGCGTTTCTTGTTGTCCAGCGCTTTGTTCACAATCTCGGCAGTGCTGGCCGGCACTATAAAGTTTTCCGAATCCATTTTATGCTTGGTCAGGTCTTCCACATCTACCGGCCGGAACGTGCCCAAACCTACGTGCAGCGTAATGGGCGCTACGTCTACTCCTTTAATTTCCAGGCGCTTCAGCACCTCTCTGGTAAAGTGCAGGCCGGCTGTCGGAGCGGCCACCGCACCCACGTTTTTGGCGTAAACGGTTTGATAACGCTCTCTGTCTGCCGGCTCCGCCTCGCGCTTGATATACTTCGGCAGCGGCGTTTCGCCCAGGCTGTTAACGGTTTTGTAGAACTCCTCCTCCGGGCCATCAAACAAAAACTTGATGGTGCGGCCACGGGAAGTGGTATTGTCGATTACCTCGGCCACCAGGTCGCTGTCGCCGAAGTATAACTTGTTTCCTACGCGTATTTTGCGGGCCGGATCTACCAGCACATCCCACAGGTGTATGTCTTTGTTAAGCTCACGCAGCAGGAAAACTTCTATTTTAGCGCCTGTCTTTTCTTTATTGCCGTACAGGCGGGCCGGAAACACTTTGGTATCATTCACCACCATCACGTCGCCATCGTCAAAATACTCCAGAATATCTTTGAAGATGCGGTGCTCTATTTTGCCACTGTCGCGGTGAACGACCATCATACGTGATTCGTCGCGGTTTTCGGCGGGATGTGTGGCTAAGAGGTTCTCGGGGAGGTCAAATTTAAATTCAGATAATTTCATAGATTAAATATTACGGTATTTACTATGTAAAGGTCATTTTTACGGGGCAGGACAGCAGGAAAACTGTTATTCCGGGTTTACCCGTCAAAAAACAAAAACAAGCCGCAAATTTACTTATTTTGCCTGAATTATTCTTACTTTTAACAAAATTACTTTGACGGCCTGCTTAACCTGAAAGACACAAAACTATGATATACCTGCGACTGATAGCAGAAAGTTTCCGGTTTGCCTGGCAGGCGCTCCGGTCCAACGTCTTCCGCACGATACTTTCGCTGCTAGGCGTTACCATTGGTATTTTCGCCATTATCTCGGTTTTTACACTCGTGGACTCGCTGGAGCGCAACGTGCGCGACAGCATGAGCTTTATGGGCGAAAAGGTAATTTATGTACAAAAATGGCCATGGATTTTTGGCGGTAACTTTGAGTGGTGGAAATATTTTCAGCGCCCCGAACCAACCGCGCGCGAGTTCCAGCAACTGGAGCGCAACCTGACCAATGATGCGGGTGTGGCCATTATGTCGAGCAGAGATGGGAATACTTTTAAATACCGTAACAACAGCTACTCCGATGCCGCCCTGCTGGGCGTAAGCTACGACTATAACAAAGTAACCGAACTGCCTATTGCGCAGGGCCGCTACTTTGCGCCGCAGGAAATGGATGCTGCCCGCAATGTCATTATCATCGGTGCCGAAATTGCTACTACACTATTTCCTTTCGGCACCCCTATCGGGCAGGAGGTCAAAGTGTCTGGCCAGAAGTTCCGCGTAATCGGTGTGCTGGAAAAACAGGGCGAGAACATTTTTAATATGGCTGACTTCGATAAAGTGGGCGTTATACCCTATGGCATGTTCAGCAAGATGTATGATACAGGCCCTAATGGTATCGGCTCCACAATTATGGTAAAAGGCCGTGAGGAAGACCAGGGTTTGCTGGAACTGGAATACGAAACGCGGGGCCTGATGCGCAACATACGGGGTATCCGCCCCCGCGATGAGGACAACTTTGCCATGAACAGGCCCGAAATGGCGACACAGGCGGTAGGCAGCTTTTTTGATGTAATAGGCCTTGCCGGCTGGTTTATCGGCGGCCTGGCGCTGCTGGTGGGCGGCTTTGGCATCGCCAATATTATGTTTGTATCTGTAAAGGAGCGCACCAATATTATTGGTATTCAGAAATCGCTTGGCGCCAAAAACTATTTTATACTTTTCCAGTTTCTCTTTGAATCCGTGTTTTTGAGCGTGCTGGGCGGCGGCATCGGCATTTTGCTGGTATTCCTGCTCACGCTTATCCCGCAGGACATGATGAAGGTGATGCTTTCGCTTAGCAACATCCTGCTGGGCTTCGGCGTATCGGCCATGATAGGAATGCTTTCCGGAATTATTCCGGCTGTGCTGGCGTCTAACTTAGATCCGGTTATTGCCATACGCTCCAAATAAAACCACTATATCCAACATCCGCCTTACATTTAATAAATACAACCACGTGTGCCTGTGCCGGCGCACCGGAGGTTTCTGCCTCCTGAAGAAGATGACGAACAACAATTATGACAAAGCTTAGAAAAACAAGCAAAACAAAGCTACACACCGAAACCGTAAATACAGGAAGTGGCCAGACCATCATTCAGCCTGACGTAAATAAGCATAAAGCCAAATCTATTACCGACCTGCGCGAAACTGGCCAGTCTACGGCTGCACCGGCCTCTGACGAAGACAGAAGAATACGCCAGGCCTTTGTAGACAAAGACTGGAATGAGATTAAGATTGCCGACTCCTGGCAGATTTTCCGGGTGATGGCCGAATTTGTGGATGGTTTTGAGAAACTGGCCAAAATCGGCCCCTGTGTGTCTATCTTCGGATCGGCCCGCACCAAACCCGACAACAAGTATTTTATGATGGCCGAGGAGATTGCCGCCAAGCTGGTGCGCCACGGCTATGGCGTCATTACGGGCGGAGGACCCGGCATTATGGAAGCGGGCAACAAAGGCGCGCATTCGGAAGGCGGCAAATCCGTAGGCCTCAACATCCAGCTGCCCTTTGAGCAGTTCAACAACATCTACATCGACTCTGACAAGCTCATCAATTTCGATTACTTCTTTGTGCGCAAAGTAATGTTTGTGAAGTACTCGCAGGGCTTTATCGGGATGCCGGGTGGCTTTGGCACGCTGGACGAACTGTTTGAAGCCATCACCCTGATCCAAACGAAGAAAATTGGCGCTTTCCCGATTGTGCTGGTGGGCCGCTCCTACTGGGAAGGGCTGTTCCATTGGATTGAGGACGTGATGCTGAATACCGAAAACAACATCAGCCCCGAGGATCTGGACCTGGTGCATATTGTGGACGACGCGACTGAGGCCGTCAAGATCATCGATGATTTCTACAGCAAGTACCTGCTGTCGCCGAACTTCTAACAGGCAGTTTATACTTGCAGATTTATACTTAAGCAAAAGCAGGTTTCTGGCGAGACCTGCTTTTGTTGTTTATACTTTTATACTTTGTCTTTCCCGAAATGAGCCTTTAAAACGCAAGTAGCACCATACCTTGCACTAAACCTGTCCGTATACTTTAGCCTAAAGCGACAACCACCATGATCGATAAACAGGCTAAAAAAGAGATAAAGCAAGACCTGAAGATACAGGAAAAGCAGAACATGGAGATACGCGACACGCTGGCGATGGAACGCACCAGGCTGGCAAATGAGCGTACGCTGCTGGCCTATTCGCGCACAGCTATGGCGCTGGTGCTGGCCGGGCTTTCCTTTATGAAATTTTTCGTAGACCCTTTATACCAGACGATGGGCGCTTTGTTTATACCTGTTGGCCTGGCCATTGGCTTTATGGGATATCGCCGCTTTATGAAAGAAAAGAAACATATCGATAAGCATTGCCAGACCTATACGCCTACCAGCCCGGTACATGCCGAGGTGGCGGCACAGGAAAAAGTGGAGTCAAACAGGTAGCAGCAGAGACTTCCGTACAGCTTTGCTTTTAACATTCCATACTTCCTTTAACCTCCTGTTTTATTACATGTACATTAAAGCTACCGTAGCTAAACCAATTGCCTCCTTTTCTTGTTAAGAAGGATCGGCATTTTGCGACGCAGAACGCTGGCAATTTTGTACCTTTGCCATTTAAAATCAACCCATCCTGCATGGCTTTTAACCAAGAGCAAGAAACTGTTACGAACACCACAACTGCTGCTGCGCCAGGCATAAACAGCGATGCGCAGCAGATTGAAGTATACGGCGCCCGCGAACACAATCTGAAGAATATATCTATCAAACTACCGCGCTACAAGCTGGTGGTATTTACGGGCATCAGCGGTTCGGGCAAGTCGTCGCTGGCCTTCGATACCATTTATGCCGAAGGGCAGCGCCGCTACATGGAGACATTTTCGGCCTACGCCCGTTCTTTTATGGGCGGGCTGGAGCGCCCCGATGTAGACAAAATCGAAGGACTGTCGCCGGTAATATCTATTGAGCAGAAAACCACCAGCCGCAACCCGCGCTCTACCGTGGGCACCATCACCGAGATCTACGACTTTATGCGCCTGCTGTGGGCACGCACGGCCGAGGCCTTCAGCTATGTAACCGGCGAAAAAATGGTGCGCCAGAGCGACGACCAGATTGTAAGCCACATCCTGGAGCACTTCAGCGACAAACGCATTATCGTGCTGGCACCTGTGGTGAAAGGCCGCAAAGGGCATTACCGTGAGCTGTTTGAGCAAATCCGTAAGATGGGCTTTATACGTGCCCGCATCGATGGCGAGTTGCTCGAGATCACACCAAAAATGCAGGTGGACAGGTATAAAATCCACGACATCGAAATTGTGATCGATAAGATTGTGGTGAAGGAAGATGATCGCTTCCGCCTGTCAGGTTCCATCCAGAACGCGCTGACGCATGGCAAAGGCACGGTGCTTATACTTGATGCAGATGCCGGTAAAACGCACTTCTTCTCGCGCCACCTCATGGATCCGGCTACCGGCATTGCATACGATGATCCGGCTCCGAACAGCTTCTCCTTCAACTCTCCTTACGGGGCCTGCCCTACCTGCAATGGCTTGGGTGAGATCCAAGAGATTACGGAGGAATCCGTTATTCCGGACAAAACACTGAGCATACGCCGCGGCGGCATTGCGGCGCTGGGCGAGTACCGCGACATCTGGATTTTTAAGCAGATCGAAGCGCTGTTCAAGCATTTTAAAGCCTCCGTTTCCACGCCTATCCAGGACCTGCCGGCAGACCTGCTGAAAGTATTGCTGTATGGTTTGGAGGAAGCCCTGGAAGTAAAAACGAAAAAAGGCGAGTACATCGTGGAGTTTGAGGGAATCATCAACTTCCTGAAAAACCAGATGGAGTCCGATTCAGATAATATCCGCGCCTGGGTAGAAGACTTCTCTCAGACCACTACCTGCCCCGAATGCCACGGCTACCGCCTCCGCAAAGAATCGCTGCACTTTAAGATAGATAACAAAAACATCGGCGAACTGTCGGTGCTGGACATCAACAAACTGGCTGCCTGGTTTGAAGGGCTGGAAGACAGGCTGAATGAGCGCCAGAATGTAATTGCACGTGAGTTGCTGAAGGAAATACGGAAACGCATTGGCTTTTTGCTGGATGTGGGCCTGGATTATCTGAGCCTGCACCGTCCGGTGCGTACGCTGTCAGGCGGCGAGAGCCAGCGCATCCGGCTGGCGACGCAGATCGGCACGCAGCTGGTGGGTGTTTTATACATCATGGATGAGCCAAGTATAGGCCTGCACCAGCGCGACAACGAGCGCCTCATCAATGCCCTCAAAGACCTGCGTGATTTGGGCAATTCTATTATTGTAGTGGAGCACGACAAGGATATGATCCTTCAGTCGGATTACGTGGTGGATATCGGGCCGGGCGCCGGCATCCACGGCGGCCAGGTAGTTACAGCCGGGACGCCCGAAGAAATGCTGCAGGCAGGCACCACTACCGCCAACTTCCTGAGTAACCGCCGGGGCATAGCTGTACCGCGTGTAAAACGCCCCGGCAACGGCGAGTTTCTGAAACTGATTGGAGCCACAGGCCACAACCTGAAAAACGTAACCCTGAAGCTGCCGCTTGGCCAGATGATTTGTGTAACGGGTGTATCGGGCAGCGGCAAGTCGTCGCTTATCCACGACACGCTGTACCCTATCCTGAACACGCATTTTTTCCGGGCCAAACGCGAGCCTTTGCCTTACAAGAGCATCGAAGGGCTGGATAAAGTTGATAAAGTAATTGAGGTAGATCAGTCGCCGATTGGCCGCACGCCTCGCTCGAACCCTGCCACTTATACCGGCGTGTTCACCGATATCCGCACCTTATTTGCGCAGTTGCCGGAGGCCAAGATTAGGGGCTATTCGCCCGGCCGCTTCTCTTTTAACGTAAAGGGGGGCCGCTGCGAGGCTTGCGAAGGCGCGGGCATGCGTACGATTGAGATGAACTTTCTGCCGGATGTATACGTGCCCTGCGAAGTATGCAAAGGCAAGCGCTACAACCGCGAAACGCTGGAAGTGCGCTACAAAGGCAAAAGCATCACGGATGTATTGGACATGACGGTGGAAAACGCTGTGGCATTTTTCGAGAACCAGCCCCGCATCCTGCGCCGCATACAGACGCTGAACGAAGTGGGACTCGGTTACATCACGCTGGGCCAGCAGGCCACCACTTTATCGGGAGGCGAAGCGCAGCGCGTAAAACTGGCAACGGAGCTGTCGAAGAAAGACACAGGCCAGACGCTGTATATCCTGGATGAGCCTACCACCGGCCTTCACTTCCAGGACATCGAGCACCTGACAGACGTGCTGCACAAGCTTACCGACAAAGGCAATACTGTCCTCATCATCGAACACAACCTCGACATCATTAAGGTGGCGGATTATATCATCGACATCGGCCCGGAAGGCGGCGATGCGGGCGGTACGATTGTGGCGCAGGGCACGCCGGAAAAAGTGGCCGCATCCGGCAAAGGGTATACTTCCAGGTTCCTGAAGGAAGAGCTTGCCACCAGCCACTACCGCGAAAACGGCGAAGAAAAGTAGCTTCCACACAGACGCTCGCGGGAGCCCCCGAAATGCTTCGGGGCAGGTACGCAAGCCGCGAGGTCTTCGGAGATGCATGAGGTTCGACTGGATTTGACTCCTATACAGGACTGGAACTCCGCGCGCCTTATGCCGGAATATGCAACAAGACGGCCTGGCAAAATGTAGAAATATAAAAATAGCCGCTGCTATAGGATAGCAGCGGCTATTTTATACTTAACGGCATATCCGCCAAGCTTTCCGGCTTATACTTAGCTGGCTTCGTTTACCAGGTCTTCCAGTGCGGAGGCTTTCTCGAGGTGCTGCCGCAGCAATGGCAGTTGTTTGGAGGCATATTGTTTTACTTCCATGCTGACGCCGTTCTCGGCCATGTCTTCGTAGCGCCGCACCATATCTTCGTGCTGCTCCTCCATGGTGCTGATATAAGCCAGGTCAAAGCCTATACCAGACTTAGTAGTTATCTCTTCATATATCTCCCGGTGTGCGTCACCCAGGGCATCCGGCAGCACCAGGTGCGTCTGGCTGGCCAGCGTTTCCAGGTCATCCTGCATCTGCCGATGGTCGTTTGCCAGTTGCTCTGCGAGTTGTTTTACCTCCGGACTCACTGCTTTCTCCATGGCAGCCCGGCCGAGTTCAATCTGCAGCAGGTTGGCGCTGGCAGCTTCGGCAGCAAACAAAGCATCGTTTTCCATATTGCTGATGCCAGCCTCTTCAAACTGTTGGATGCTCTGCTCTTTGGCCTGCGCGATGCTGTCGTCTGGCTTACAGCTGGTCAGCAACCCGCCTGCTGCCATGAGGCCGATAAGTATATGTATTTTCATAGGTGTAAGGTAAAGAAAGTATAAAGCACCTGCAAGTACTGGCCCTGCAGGTGCTTTTTAACTAAAAGCAGATAATTTTTTATTAACTGCCCGGTTATTGGTTATTATCTACCACATCGTTTACCGCCTGCGCGCGCTCCAGGTGGTGCTGCAGGACAGGTACTGTTTTAGAAGCGAAAGCCTTTACGTCCGGATCTTCCAGGTCTTGCGCGGCTTCCTTGAACAAGTCAATGTCTTCCTGGTGATCCTCTACCATCAGCGACATATAAGCCTGATCGAATTCTGCACCGGTTTTGCCCTGTAACTCCTGTACGTGATCCATTTGCTCCTGCCCCATGCTGTCAGGCAAGGTGATATTTTTCTGGGCAGCAAGCGCCTTTAGCTCTTCATTGGCTTTGGTATGATCATCTACCATCATTTTACCAAAATCCTTTACCTCCTGGGAGGCGGCATTTTCCTGTGCCAGCTGGCCCAGTTGCACTTCCATCATACCGCCACTGGCAGCCTTGGTCATAAACTCCGATACGTCGTCTTTGGTCTCTTCTACAGCAGTGTCTTCAAACTTCTGCTCGTTGGTTTCCTGGGCTTCCTCTACGGCGCCCTCTTTCTGGTTACAGGATACAGCGCCGAACAGCATTGCGGCCAGCATTAACCCTGTGGATGCAAATTTTTTCATAGCTTGTGTTTTGTCTGGTTCAAAATCTGTTTAAACTGACTTTGTATACGCCCTATACGCAAAGGAGTTCTCTGAACGGCAATAACGCATGCAGGACCTGTTCTTAACATGCAACAGCATCATTTTCTGGCACAAAATCAAAAATATACCCGCCCTCACGCATGTTGCCATACCTGTTTCTTTTTGGCATTCTTACCATAAATTACCATACGGCACGGCTCAATAAGTATGCTTATTGTGGCAAGGTATATGGCCTGCTGCTCTTCCCTGATGTGCAGTGTATAAGAAGTATAACCAGCTTCCGACGTTCTTCCTCAGACGCCTTTAAACTGAGGCTTGCGCTTCTCATTAAAGGCTGCTGTGCCTTCTTTGTAGTCGTCAGAGTTGCCGGCAATTTTCTGGCAGTGCGCTTCATAGTCCAGCATTTCGTCCAGGGTGGAACTAAAGGATTTATTGAGCATCTTTTTCATCAGGCCAATGGCTTTGGTGGGGGCGACCGCATACCGGGCAGCCAACTCAGCCACGGCAGCATCCAGTGCCTCCGGTGCCACTACTTTGTTAACGAGGCCCAGTTGCAGCGCCTCTTCTGCTGATACTTTGGACCCTAATGTGCTTAGTTCAAAGGCTTTTAAAGACCCAACCACGCGCGGCAGAAAAAACGACGAGCCCGAGTCCAGCACCAGGCCTATATTCACAAAAACCTCAATCATACTTGCTGCCGATGAAGCTATGATCATATCACAGGCCAAAGCCAGCGAGCAGCCGGCGCCGGCCGCTACGCCATTCAGCCTGCAGATAATTGGTTTCGGCAGGTTGCGCATGGCCCGGATAATAGGATTGTAACGTTTCTCCAGCGACTCCGACAAATCGCGCTTACTGGCACCGGCAATTGCTTTTAAATCCTGGCCCGAACAGAACGCTTTTCCGGCGCCTGTCAGCACCACCACCCGCACGCTGCTGTCGCGCGACACCTGTTTCAGGGCATCCTGCAGATCGTAGCTTTGCTGGTCGTTAAAGGCGTTGAATACATCCGGTCTGTTGAGAGTGATGGTGGCAACACCATCCTGTACATCGTATAGCAGGCATTCGTAAGACATGGGCAGCGGAGTTGGTTATACTTATCAAAGGTAATAAAAGCTTGGTGTCTGGCAAGCAGGGCGCTACAACCCCATTACAAAAGCAGCCATAAGCGCCAGCAGCAAACCGCTGGCAAAACCAGTGTACACCTGCGCGGGCGAGTGCTTGTGCAGCGACAGACGTGCCGAAAGTACCGCTCCCGCCGACAGCAGCAGCACGGCAATGGGTGCCATCATCATGGCTTCCGGCGCCAGCCTGTTCAGGATAAGCAGCAGCCCCAGGCCGCCGCCCATGCCCACACCATGGGCGCTTATCTTCCAGAAAAGCGAAACCGCATACGTGTAAAACACGGTGGCTGCCATAATTACCATCACAAAGTAAAAGATAGAATCGAAATCGGACTCGCGGTGCAGCAGGTAAGCTGTAAGGCCGTAGCAAACCCCTGTAAACAGCAGTGGCAGCCCCCGCTGCTCCCGCCGGTCCATCTCTACAGAATCGAGCTGGCCGGTGCGCACCATGGTATAAGCGCCCAGCCCGGGTATAACGAAAGTGGTGAAAAACAACATGCCCAGCATTATCCAGCGGCCCATCATCGTTAGCGAGAGCATCGGCGCAGGCATGTAAAAAAGGATAAAGCCAAAAAGATAGGTCGGCAGCAGCAGCGGATGAAACACTACTGACAGCACCTGCGCCAGGGAACGATTCACTTGAGGTCAGTTTGAGCGTTAAAGGGTTGGAAAGTTAAATAGTTAGAAGCGAACATGTATGCTTTTAGCTATACTTACGGAATTTATACTTCATGATATCATCTCATACCCCGATTCTGCTCTCCTTGTTGTATGCTGTCGCCTAAGTATGGCTTATCGGTGATAACATCCGCAGGAGAATAAACCTGCACCTGCACTCGTCACCTAGTTATATTATCGCCAATTCCGGCAACACGCAAGTGCCTACAGCGCCAGCACCTGCTGCCAAATCGCCTCGTTAACCGGTATGCCTTCTGCTTCGTTGCGGTGGCGGGTGCTAAGGGTTCTTTCTCCCGGATACAGTACCTGCGCGCCCTCCTCAAGCACAATACTGCTCTTGGCGTACGCTATGATATCTTCGCTAACAGATTCATCCAGCGTGCCGGCATCAAGGCACAGGAAAAACTGAGAAACACCCGCTTCGGTGCCTGTTGCCGTAATCTCCGCCACAGAGCGCCCGCCACTCAATGCGCTTACCAGTACATCCAGCATCAGCGACAGGCCCGAACCTTTCCAAAAACCAACAGGAAGCACCCGGCCTGTTGCCCTGACCTTTGCCGGATCTTTTGTTAATACCCCGTTTTCGTCATAGCCTCCTGCCACTGGCAGCATTTCCCCTTTCAGCTCGTATTCCTGCAACTTACCATAAGAAAACTGCGACATAGCCATATCCAGCACCAGGTGGCCCTCTTTGCGCGGGACCGCAATCACCAGGGGGTTATTTCCCAGCCGTGGCTCCGTACCACCATAGGGCGGCATGTTGGCAATAGAGTTGGTGGCGCAGATGCCAATACAGCCGGCATCGGCAGCCTGCCAGCCATAGGTGCCGCCGCGCATCCAGTGGTTCGTGTTTTTAACGGCCACGCACCCCATGCCGTTTTCTTTGGCTAGTGCGATGGCGCGTTGCATGGCAAGCGTTGCCGTATACATGCCGGGTGCATTGTGCCCGTCCCAGTGTTCTACAACGCCGTGGCGGCTTATACTTGCAGGGGTTGCATGTATAGCAACTGCCCCTTCTTTTACCAGCTGCACAAATACCGGAAAGCGGTTAAGCCCGTGTGAGTACACGCCATCCCTGCTGTTCTCGGCAAATATCCTGGCGCATAGTTCCGCCCGCTCCTCCCCAAAGCCGTGTTTCAGCAGTATGCTTTTCAGTTGCGATTTCAGCTTCCCGAATGATACTCTCATTTTTGCTCAGATTAGTATACAACCGATAATTCACGCAAATCTCCTCCCTGAAAGTATAGAAGAAGTGCTGCAACAGCTTTAAGGATTATGCACACCAGCATCAGTTACTCCCGGAGAGATTACAACTCCCCTGGCGCAAGCGTCCGCTTGTGCCAGAGGCCGGAATATAGCTACTGAGAACAAAATTACAGTTCCTTTCGCAGCCTTGCCACCGGAATATTGAGTTGCTCCCTGTACTTGGCCACGGTGCGGCGGGCAATGTTGTAGCCTTTCTCATTCAGGATTTTTTCAATTTTCTCGTCAGAGAGCGGCTTGCGCTTGCTTTCCTTGTCGATAATCTCTTTCAGGATATGTTTTACCTCGCGGCTGCTGGCGTCCTCGCCGGAGTCGGTGGCAATGCCTTCTGAGAAGAAGTACTTAAGCGGGTAAATACCAAATTCTGTTTGTACGGCCTTGCTGTTGGCCACGCGGCTTATGGTGCTGATATCCATTCCCACTTCCTCGGCAATATCCTTGAGGATCATGGGCCGCAGTTCGCTTTCATCGCCCTCCAGAAAAAAGTCGTGCTGGTATTTAATGATAGCCTCCATGGTGCGCAGCAGCGTGTTCTGGCGCTGGCGGATGGCGTCTATAAACCACTTGGCCGCATCGAGCTTCTGCTTTACAAACGTTACCGTTTCCTTCAGCTTCTTGTCTTTTTTGTCTGATTTATCATAGGCATCAAACATGTCGGCATAAGAGCGGCTGATGCGCAGGTCTGGGGCATTGCGGGAGTTGAGCGACAGCCGCAGTTCGCCGTTGTCGTTGGTAAGTATAAAATCCGGGATGATGTACTGGATGCGCGTTGTTCCCGCACCTGCGCCGCCCGGCTTTGGATTGAGCCGGATAATGACATCTACGGCTTTTTTCAGTTCATCTTCCGAAATGTTAAACTTCGACTGTATTTTCTGGTAATGCTTTTTGGTAAATTCATCAAACGCCTCCTCGATGATGCGCTCGGCCAGAATCGTTATCGGGTCCTGCTCGCGGCGGTGCAGTTGCAGCAAGAGGCATTCCGGCAGATCGCGGGCGGCAATTCCGGCAGGATCAAAGGTCTGAACCAGGTGCAGCACCTGCTCAATTTCCTCCTCGGTGGTTTCGATGTTCTGCGAAAAAGCCAGGTCGTTGGCAATGGCGCTCAGATCGCGGCGAATATAGCCGTCGCTGTCGATGCTGCCGATAAGCTGCATGCCGATGTTATACTGCTTGTCATCCAGGTCCAGGAAGCCTAATTGGTCCAGCAGCGCATCGGTCAGGGAAGAGGTCATGGCGATGGGCATCTCGCGGTCTTCCTCATCGCCGCCGCGGTCGCCCTGCATTTTGTAGCCGCTTATCTCATCGTCGTTCAGGTAATCGTTGATATCTACATCCTCGTCCTTGCCGTAATCGTCGTCGCTGTCATAGTCCTCCGCTTCGCTGTACTCCTCGGCAGGCTCGTCGCCGCCTTCTTCCAGCGCCGGATTTATTTCCATTTCTTCTTTAATGCGCATCTCCAGCTCGGCCGTAGGTATCTGGAGCAGCTTGATAAATTGTATCTGCTGCGGCGATAACTTCTGGGATAAAAGCTGTCTTAAATCGAGTCGCTGCATAAGTGTTTATACGGGTGTTGGTGCCGTTTGCGGCAATTCCAAATTTAGGATAATTTTACTTGCATTTACAAAAAAGGTTAAAATATCGTTACTTTGAGGGATATTTGAGGCGATACAAGTATCGCGTATCACGGCATACGTATCATCTATCCAGGCACAGGACTAATCCATACTTCATCACGAAGTGTTTAAAGTATATGGTTTATAATGCCTGATTGCTTATACTTGGAAAGCTGTGATGCGCGTGTCCTGATACGTAATCCGCATTAAAATTCAGAAATCTGTACCCTCAGGAATTACAGGCAATAACAACATACTCATGCAACGCATAAAAATCAAAGAACTATTAGAAGGGGCCGAAGCTGGCCACGACGTATTGCTTAAGGGCTGGGTGCGCACCAAGCGCGGCAACAAGTATGTAAACTTTATCGCCGTAAACGACGGCTCCACCATACACAACCTGCAGGTAGTAGCCGAGGCCGATAAGTTCAGCGAAGAGGCGCTAAAGGACGTAACTACCGGCGCCGCCGTTGCCGTGACCGGCCAGTTAGTGGCCTCGCAGGGCAAAGGACAGGCCTACGAGGTGCAGGCCACCCATATAGAAGTGCTGGGCAAAGCTGATCCGGAAGTATACCCGCTGCAGAAGAAAGCGCACTCGCTGGAGTTTCTGCGCGAGATTGCGCACCTGCGCTTCCGCACCAACACCTTTGGCGCGGTGTTTCGTGTGCGCAACGCGCTGGCCTTTGCTGTGCATAAATTTTTCAACGAGAAAGGCTTCGTATACATGCACACGCCCATCATCACCGCTTCGGATGCAGAGGGCGCCGGCGAAATGTTCCGCGTAACGACGCTGGATCTGGACAAGCTGCCGCGTACTGAAGAAGGCGCTATCAACTTTGCGGAAGATTTCTTTGGCAAAGCCACCAACCTCACCGTCTCGGGACAGTTGGAAGGCGAATTGGCAGCCATGGCTTTCAGCGATATTTATACATTCGGACCAACTTTCCGGGCCGAAAACTCCAACACCACGCGCCACTTGGCCGAGTTTTGGATGATTGAGCCCGAAATGGCTTTCTACGATTTGCAGATGAACGCCGATCTGGCCGAGGAATTTATCAAATACATTATCCGTCACGCGCTGGAAAACAACCGCGACGACATTGAGTTCCTGGGCCAGCGATTAGCAGAAGAAGATAAGGCCAAACCGCAAAACGAGCGCCAGGAAATGACGCTGCTGGAAAAGCTGGAGTTTGTGGCAAATAATAGTTTCGAGCGGATTACCTATACCCAGGCCATAGACATACTTGTAAACTCACCGGCTTACAAGAAAAAGAAGTTCCAGTACGACGTGAGCTGGGGCTCGGATTTGCACAGCGAGCACGAGCGCTACCTGGTGGAGAAACATTTTAAGAAGCCGGTAATTGTAACCGACTATCCGAAGGACATCAAAGCGTTTTATATGCGCGTGAACGATGACAATAAAACTGTCGCCGCCATGGACATCCTGGCACCCGGCATCGGCGAAATTGTAGGCGGTTCGCAGCGCGAGGAGCGCCTGGACATACTGGTAGAGCGCATGAAAGGCGTCGGCATACACGAAGAAGACATGTGGTGGTACCTGGATACCCGCCGCTTCGGGGGTTGCCCGCACGCAGGTTTTGGGTTGGGTTTCGAGCGCATGGTACAGTTCGTAACCGGCATGGGCAACATCCGCGACGTGATTCCTTTCCCGAGAACGCCGCAGAACGCGGAGTTTTAAGAGAACTGGTTTATACTTATACATCAAACGCCCGGCTATACTTTTGGCCGGGCGTTTTTGTGGGTGTTATTGGGTTATTACATAAAACTGCCGCTATATTTAGATATATTTATTTATCAACCCTGTTATGAGAAATTTTTATACTTTGCTACTGGCTTTAACTCTAATAGCTCCTGCTGCCGTGGCCCGGCAACAACCACCCACTCCTACTGCCTCCCACAGGAATTATACAGGTATAAAGGGCGGCATCAACTTTTCCAAGATTCGTAACCTGAACAATGCCTCTACATTTATAGGGGCACATGGAGGCTTTTATACTTTATACATGCAGTCAGAGCGTTTCGGCATTCAGCCAGAGATCCAATACTCGCTTCAGGGTGCTACCTTCGAGCATAGCCATTTATTTATGCACTATGTCGTGGTGCCTGTGATGCTGAAGTTTTTCCCGGCACCTGCATTTAGCCTCCAGGCAGGGCCCTATGCAGGTTATCTGCTTTCCAGTAAGGTTGAAACAGATAGCTATCCGGCTCAATATACAGGTAAAGGACAGGACTATGGGTTTGCCTACGGATTGACTATAGGTGATGAAGGTAAATTTACTGTCAGCGCACGCCATCATGTTGGTTTATCCGGCTTCACCTCTAACAAGGGTTCTGCCAAGAACCAGGTATTCCAGATAGCTATAGGCGTTTGTATCAGCAGAAAGTAGTCCTGCTAACAAAAAATGCATTTATACTTACTATACTTACGCTCCTTCAGACAATTTACGCAAGTATGAAGACTTGCTGTTAGGATTAAGTACAGGGGCGCTGCGCTGAATACTTGCGCTATCATAGGCCTATACTTCAAAGACGCCGGCCAAAAAATAGCCAAGGGATTTTTGTTGGTAATTGCATCATAAGTATATAATCCAAACATTATATACTTATTTTCTACATAAATTATACTTTGCTTTAAATAGCTCCGACACCACCAAAGTTATACTTTGGCCAAATATTTGCACGTTGTAAAGGTATACATTTCAAGCCTTTAACTTATGCGTAAATCAATTTTAACCCTGCTCTTCTTAGGCCTGTTTGCCACCATGGCCAGCGCCCAGAAAGAGTTTGCAAATGTTGAGTTGCCGCTGCGTAATCCCGAAGATCTGGTAACGGTAGCTGACGACGACGGCAACGTATGCATTTACTTCTTCCAGAATGGCAAGCTGCATTTCAGCCTGCTCTCCCCAAGTGGCCAGCAAATTGCCCAACACGAGATTCCATACCGTTTTTCAAATGATCCGCAGGTGCTCGGCACGCGCGTAACAGATGATGAGTTTGTTTTTTACAGCCGCTATACCAATGGCCGCCGCGAGTATGTGCGCCCTTTTGCCATTAACCGCGCAACAGGCGCTTTCCGAAGCCTGCAGGATCAGCAGCTCGATATAAAACGGGGCGAAGAGTTTGTAGGCGGTTTCGGCAACGACAATCACTTTTACATGCTCTACACCGACAGGAAAGATAATCTATACCTGTACCGCGATGCCGAAGACGACATGGCGCACCTGGAGATGAAGGTCTTTAAGCCGGAAATGCCGGACACCCGCGACCGCTACGGACGCCTGGTGAACATGATTTACGTGCATCCCGACCTGGAGCGCACCGTGTTTACCGGCCACCACCGCAGCAAGATTTATACGCAGGACGATAAAATATACATGATTTTTGACGGGTATGCCCTGAAAGGGAAAGGCAACAAAGCTACTACCGAAATCCTGACGCTGGATTGGAATACCGGAGAGACAAACTACCGCACCCTGCCCGAAATAGAACAGAAAAAAGGGCCAAGCTTTAACTCTTTCCTGTACGACAATACGCTGTTCAGGCTACACCTGGAACGTGACCAGCTCGACCTTACGGCTTACGACTTTAAGTCTCTTGATCCGGTTAAATCCTATACGTATACCAGTGATGAGGAAATCGGCATTAAATCAACGCCGGTGCACCAGCATTCGGGTAGCAAAGGGCTTTTCTCCTCAGGCAACGATGTAATCGAGAAAACGTCGAAGATAATGAAAAACCTGGCCAGCGGTGTGCCTGCCATCACCGTAGACAACTTCGGCGACAGTACCATTCAGCTGACTATCGGTTCGTATGAGGCGCCCTCTGAGCGTACGGGGGAAAATTATAGCCGCATGGTACGCACCCCTGATCGCTACTACCGCTCATCGCGTGGTTTGGTGGTAATACCGGGCCGCTGGACGCCAGCATACAACATCCCCAGTTACTACCTCAACTCGCCCTACTACAGCAGGTTCTTTTATGACCCATACGGTCAGGCTGGCAACATACCCACCGGCCCGGGCACCAGCACTTACTTCCGCGCTATCCTGGACAGCAACACCCTGGCCAAGGTAGAAAGCAAAGAAGAGCCCGTGGTATTGCAGGAAAAGATAGAGCAGTATGAGGACGAGCTGAAGCCGGAACCGGAGTACCAGATGGTTTACCGCTACGGCAACAAACTGCACTATGGCTACTACGACCGCAAATCCCGGACTTTCCGGATTGTGGAGTTTGCGCAAAACCAGGAGCCTTCACTGCCTGACCAGCAATAAGGCGCACCAGGCATAGATACAGAAGCCCTGCCGGTTTAGCCGGCAGGGCTTTTTGTTTCCGGATCACTTTATTACTGCCCCATCAGTTTTATTTACTCTTCCCCACTGGTAAGCAGGCACTTTTAAGTTCACTTAGTCAGGCTTGTAGAAAGCACAGGTATTTAAAAATAAACGCTATAGTTGGGTACGATTTATTTGCCAGCCTCTGATTACCTTCCATAGTAGTTTCTTTATAAAATACAAAATATTTGTTATATTACGCTCTATTAACCCGCTTATACCTATGGAAAACAGTAAGAAGAAAAGGCTTAGACACCTTTTGGCTATACTTGGGCTGTTTATACTCTTCGCTTTAGGTGCGTTTAAGAATCAGGATGACAATCTTATCCAAAAGATTGTCACTCATTTTAAATTCTTCAATCAAAATTACCTGCAAGAAAAGCTCTACCTGCACCTCGACAAACCTTATTATGGCATTGGTGAAGACATGTGGTACAAGGCCTATCTTGTAAACGGCACTTCGCTTACACCTGATTCAACCAGCAAGAATGTGTATGTAGAGCTTGTTTCGCCAGATGGAGAAATCGTTCAGAAGCACACCTTAAAGGTAAAGAATGGATTTGCTGCCGGCGATTTTTCTATTGCCGATTCGCTGCAGGAAGGCACCTACAGCGTACGGGCTTACACCAACTGGATGCGCAACTTCTCGGATGATTATTTCTTTAAACAAGACATCCCTATCTGGAAAAACACATCTGAGGACCTACTTGCAGCTAAAGGAACAACACGCAAAAATACATCCAGAGCAGCAGAAGGTAATGCTTCTCCTGCTCTGGATGTTCAGTTCTTCCCGGAGAGCGGTAGCCTGATAGCAGGAATTAAAAGCAAGATAGCTTTTAAGGCTATTGATGGACTTGGGAAAGGAATAGACATAACAGGCAACGTAGTAGATGAAGCAGGAAAAGAAATTGCTGCGTTTAAAAGCTCTCATTTGGGTATGGGCAGTTTTATGTTCACTCCAGCATATGGCACCAACTATACCGTCCGCGTTAAAGCCGGCACTGACAACCAGCCGCAGAAGTTTTCTTTTCCCCAGGTGCAGGAGAGAGGCATTATAATGCAGGTCAACAATTTCCCTCAGGATATGATGTACGTCAGTATTGTGCAAAATATAGCAGATAATGCTGCTGATAAAGAAGTAGTATTTATCGGGCAATCGCGGGGTGTAATCTGCTATGCTTCAAAAGCAAGCCTAACCGGTACGTCGTCCATCATAAGTATTCCCAAAGAAAAATTCCCTGCTGGAATAGCACAGCTGAACCTCTTTGATGCTGCTACCGGAGAGCCCTTGTGCGAGCGCCTGGTATTCATCAGCAACCAGCAGGATAAATTAAACCTATCCATAAAAAGCAATAAGACTAGCTATAAGCCAAGAGAGTTGGTACAGCTAGATATAACAGCAACCGATCAGAAAGGCAACCCCGCTGTAGCCAACTTATCTTTAGCCGTAACAGAGGCTGCCGTACAGCACAAAGCTTACGCCAGAAACCTGTATACCTATTTGCTCCTGTCGTCAGATCTGCAAGGCACTGTTGAACAGCCGGGCTATTATTTTAAAGACCAGAAAATATCAACCTTACAGGCGCTCGACAACCTAATGTTAACCCAGGGCTGGAGAAGATTTGTATGGGAAGAGATACTCGCCGGCAAGTTTCCAAAGATCAACTATGGCATGGAACAAAGTTTGTCGGTCAGCGGCCAGGTAAACCACCTTTCCGGAAACAAGCCATGGCCTAACAGTGATATACTTCTTTACCTAGCAGGCAAAGATCCGGTGTGGATACAGACAAAAACAGACGAAAAAGGAAGGTTCTTTGCAGATCAGTTTGATTTTTATGGCAAGGTAAACCTGATTGTACAGGCCCGGAATGAAAAAGGCAGCAAGCATGTCTCCATCGTGCTGGACAAGCACGTTTCTCCTCCTTTACCAGCAAGGCCAGATAAACTTACGGGCGAAAGGCCTCCTTTTATAGCAGCCTATCTGGACCGGGCAGAAAAGAAGAAAAGAACAGATGAAGCCTACGCTATCAGCAAAGGCGAGCACCTATTGAAAGAGGTAGTTGTAGAAGGGAAGGAAGAGGAAGATGTTGGACCTGGCATTATAAAGATGTATGGCACACCGGACAACACAATAAAAATGGATGATTTGGGAGGAAGCGCCTCCTCTTATCAGAATATTCTACAGCCCCTCCAGGGAAGGGTCGCCGGTGTACAAGTATTTGGAACCGGCCCTGAGATGGCTGTTTCTATCAGAGGTGGTGGAACACCATTATTCCTGTTTGATGGAGTGGAAGTAGAACTGGACATGATTTCATCTATCAACCCCGCTATAGTAGAAACCATTGATGTTCTGAAAGGACCTGCTGCGGCTGTTTATGGTGCCCGTGGCAGCAACGGCGTGATTGCCATTTACACAAGACGTGGCCCTGGCAATTATGGCAGCCAACAGGAGCCGGGATTTGTCACTACCTCGTTGGCCGGCTACTATAAAGCAAGAGAGTTTTATGCCCCAAAATATAATGTAAAGAAAGAAGCGCATGCGTTACCTGACATGCGCTCTACTCTTTTCTGGAGCCCTGAAGTAATAACAGATGCAAATGGCAAAGCAACCGTCACTTTTTATAATGCTGACAATGTGGATGCCATGCGTGTTGTGGCAGAAGGTATTACTAACACAGGATTAATTGGCACCGAAACAAAAGCAATTGGCACCGAGCCTAGAGAAATGAGCAACTAGGCCTTAATCCTTTACACGCGCTTCCTACTTTTCATACTTCTTCAGCTTTTCTTTCTGCACCAGTTGCCTTTCCAGCACTTGCTGCACCTGAGGTGTATCGTAATCAGCTATACGCTTGATGTAACGCATTACTTTATTCATGATCTGATCTTGCTGCAGGCCGGCTTCCAGTGCATAAGCGTATGGCAGATCAGTAAAGGTAACCATGGAGTAAAGAGGCACCCATATATCAGGATACTGGGCAGATATTCTGGATTCGACCTGCTTGCGCAGCAGAAACCGCGGATCGGCTACTTTGTCGCGCATTTCGATGAAATTCATCACGGCCAGATCAGCAATGGCATCGGCATCGGGTTTGCGGCTGCGTTCAAACCTGTCGAACAGGGCTTCCCAATCCCCGCCTTCAAAGCCTTCCAGCAGCTGATCCAATACCACGATATCCTCAAACCCGGCATTCATACCCTGTCCGTAAAAAGGTGTTATGGCATGGCTGGCATCACCCAGCAGCAGCGACTTGCCCCCATAGCTCCACGGAAAGCATTTTATAGTTACCAGCGATCCGGTCGGGTTATCAAAATATTCCTGCGCCAGATCCGGCATCAGCGGTGCGGCATCCGGAAAAGCCTCAGCAAAGAATTGCAGCAGGTCTTCCTCGTTCCTGATTGCCGCAAAAGAGCGCTCGCCTTCATAAGGGAAAAACAGCGTACACGTAAAGCTGCCGTCAATGTTGGGCAGGGCAATCATCATGTAGTTGCCGCGCGGCCAGATGTGCAACGCATGCTTCTCGATAGCCCAGCCGCCAGGTGCCGCAGGTATGGTGAGTTCTTTGTAGCCATACTCCAGGTAAGACTGGCTGTAATTGAAGCGCTCTGTTTTCTGCATGGCGCCCCGCACCACCGAAAAAGCTCCATCGGCGCCGAAAAGCACATCCGGCTGTATGGTTTCTGTTTCGCCAGACTCGTTGTTCCGCAACTGCACCTTGTTGGTACTTAGATTTACATCCAGCGCCTGCCGGTTAAAATGGTAGGTGATATCCGGGTTATGCTCCGAAATGTTCATCAGCGCCACATTTAACCCCCCCCTGGATACGGAGTAGATAGACTGCCCCTCTTTGCCATATGGCTGAAAGGTGAGTTTGCCCTGCTCGTCGTGCATCATGCGCCCGTGCATGGGTATGGCTACTTTACGCACTTCTTCCGCTATACCTATGCCCTGCAGGGCACGCCAGCCACGATCGCTTAGAGCCAGGTTTATAGAGCGGCCCTCCTCTGTAGTGGCTTTGCGCAAATCGGGGCGGCGCTCGTAAAGGTCTACTTTGTGTCCGCGCCGGGCCAGATACAGGCTCAACAGCGACCCGACCAAGCCGGCCCCGATAATGGCGGTGTTCTTTCTTTCAGTCATAGTTTCTGAAGGGCTCGCGCCTATGTTGGCGCAAAGTTACAGGTTTCCGGCGTGCTTTGGCAAACGCATTATACCTGTACGTTCCGCAAAGGCAGGTTGATGCGCGGTATAGCGCAGGCAGAGCAGTGAGATCATGCGGTGTGCGCTATGCTCATACTCCAATAATTCAACCATACAACCTTATACTTCCCGAACACTTTCCTCCTGCTTGTGCAGCTTTTTTTCCATGCGTTCGCGGCGGTCATCAAGGTAGGTCATGGCTTTGGAAGCAGTGAGCCCGTGCAGCACAATTGATACCAGCACGATAAAACCAACTACCGACCACAACTGATCGGCTTCCGCAAAGCTGACTCTGGCCAGCGCAAACGACAGATAAAAGAAAGAGCCGATGCCGCGAATCCCGAAAAAGCTGATAGCCCATTTTTCCCGCACCGACACCCCTGTGCCCCACATGCCAATCATACCTGCCAGCGGCCGGATAACGAATAGCAACAGCAGCCCAACCACTGCGCCCTGCCACGTCAGGAAGTTGAGCAGGCCAAATACAATGCTGCCGCCAAACACCATCAGCAGGGTTACCATGAGGATATGCTCTACCTGGTTTACAAAGTCGTGCATTTCGGTATGATACTCATGCTCCGGCTCAAAGCTGCTCATGGTAATGGCCGCGATAAACACCGCAATGAAACCATACCCATGCGCCATCTCTGTTACACCATAGGCCACCAGCGTAGCCGACAAAGCCAGAAACCCCTCCTGCGCTCTTGGGAAGTTTGTTTTCTTGGGTAGTATAAAAATCAGGTATGCCAGGCCGCGGCCTACCAGAAAGCCGATGCTAACGCCAGCTACAATACGGTATAATAAATCCCGCAGCAGCCAGTCCCTGATCCAGGAGCCATCTGTGGCCTCTGCGGCAATAGCAATTACCACCGCCAGCCACGTAAACGGGAAAGCCATGCCATCATTCAGTCCGGCTTCTGCGGTGAGCGAAAAGCGGACATCGTCTTCCTCCTCCTCGTTGGGCGGCCCCACCTGTACCTGCTCGGCCAGCACCGGGTCGGTAGGGGCCAGCACTGCCCCCAGCAGTATAGCCGCCGCCGGGGCCATGCCCAGCACGCCCCAGCCCAGCAGCGCCACGCCCGCAATACACAGCAACATGGTAACACTCACCAGCCGGAGCGGCACCCGCCAGTTCCGGAAAGTTATCTTGCGCCGTATTTTCAGGCCGGTGCCCATCAGCGAAATAATAACGCTTAGTTCCGTGAGGTGCACCACATAATCCTCCTGCCACAGGGGGTCCGGGCGCGGCAGTTCGAAGGGCAGCAGGTAAATACCAATGCCCAGCAGCAGATACAGAGTCGGGTAAGAAATAATGGTGCGCTTCAGCAGCGCCGGCACCCAAGCCATCGAAAGGGCTGCCAGCCCCACCAATGTTAATACTACAATATATTCTGACATAGGTAAATTATGGTGAAAAGCTATACGTATTAATACCTCAACAATGAGGCGTTAGTACGTATAAATCTTTCAGCAAGTATAAATCTACCCTATACTCAGGGCAGGTGCACCCTGGTTTATGTACTGCCATTGGTCTGATAAGCTTTCCGGCTTATTATACATAATGCGCCAGGCACCTTTCCCGCGGACTTCTCTGAATTAACCTTGTCTATAATTTGCAGAAAGCCGGCTCATAAGTATCTGACAGAATGAATTTAAGCTGTTTTATGATCCTGAGAGGTAGATACCCAGGAGATTGCCTGTGTGGAGCTCACGAGCAGTAGTCAAGACACTGCTGCTGTAGTGTCCAATATACTCAAAGGCAAATGCTTTTACGGCTAATATGAAGGACAGAAAAATAGAAACCCAGAAAGCAGAGGTAAAGCTAAAATGTAAAATACTCAACACCTTCTGCTGCCAGGGGATGCCTATGGCTTATAAAGCGGCTGCATGAAGGCGGCATACCTGGAACCAAAGATTAGTTTGAGATACTCTGTTGCAACAAAGTTGTTTAGAATTATTCCGTTTACCCAACTTTTGCAAAACTGCTGTTGTGCGCTCGTCTTATTTCCACAGGAAACATTATTTGCAATACCTGAAGTTTATAATTATTGATACCTTATGGGTAGCATGTCCATTTTTAATAGAAATAAAAATAAAATCATTAAAGCCGTTCCTAGTGCTGCGGTTATGTTTATGAATTTTTGTGCCTTAACACTATTGTTGAATACTCTTTCAATAGCTTTAAATATCATAAATCCAGCTATTCCACCTAAAGTGTTAGTAATTATATCTGTAACATCAAAAGCACCAACGGCTAAAATAAATTGAAGCGCTTCAACTATTAAACTAGTTAAGAAAAAGAAGAAAAGCTTTTTTCCAAGAGTCCATCTCTTAAATAGAATTCCTGCATATATACCTAGCGGTACAAAAACCACTACATTTAAAATGATTTCACCAACATCAATTTTCCCATTTAAGATCAAAGGTTCACTAAACGGAATTAAGTTTACGCTCCTGTTTCCCATATAAGAAAATTGCACTCCTAACTTAAGTACTAAAATCCAGAACAATACAATCAAATAAATTATAAATAATCCTATCGTCAGCCTGTTTGTTACATGATTACTTTTCGATTGTTGCTCCATTCTCTTGCAAATTCATGCTATTGAAGATTTTGTATAGACAACTGCCGGCTCTTGATATTTCGTATACTTAAAAACACTAAGTTATCGCTTGGTTCTTCAACAGCTAACTAAAGCTTAAAAGCGTTGCCGCCCGCAGGGCAGCTTTAGTTTTAAGCTTTAGTTAGCTGATGGATTTTTTAATTTCTTTTAGAGTATGTTTTGAAATTTTTCAATTTCTTGCTTTAGAGGGCTTTAATCTATTTAGCAGGAAGGAGATAAAGGCAAT
>NZ_JADQDR010000015.1 GCF_015694705.1 Pontibacter rufus
CGGCAGATTACGTAAAAGAACTTTTATCGGGCGAAGGGTCCGGGCACGACTGGTGGCATATTAACCGTGTCCGGAACAATGCCAGAGCTATTGCAGCTCATGAAGAAGCAGACCTTTTTGTAGTAGAGCTGGCAGCCCTGCTCCACGATATCGGCGACCATAAGTTCCATGGCGGGGACGAAATGGTCGGGCCGCGTATGGCGCAGGAATGGCTGGAACAGCATCAGGTATCACCTGAGATTACACAGCATGTATGCCTGATTATAAAGGAACTATCCTTTAAAGGAGCGGGCACATCCTCTGCCATGAGCAGTAGAGAAGGCTGTGTGGTGCAGGATGCCGATCGGCTGGATGCCATTGGAGCGATTGGCATTGCAAGGGCCTTCGCTTACGGCGGCCATAAAGGACGCGAACTGTACAATCCGCAAATTCCGCCGGAGCTGCACGAGAGCTTTGCTGCTTATAAAGCCAGCGCCGCTCCCACCATCAATCACTTCTATGAAAAGCTCCTGTTGCTGAAAGACCGGATGTATACTGACATGGCAAAGCAGCTGGCCGTGCAGCGCCATCAATACATGGAAACTTTTCTGGACCAGTTTGATGCGGAGTGGCAAGGGTTACGTTAAATGCCTGACAGACAAAGCTGATGGTTGCCTGGTGATTGCTATTGGTAAGCTGTTGTTTTAAAGAACATCAACAAAGTATAACCTTTATGCTGAAGTATAAACGCTGCTTCTCAGACAGGACTCAACAGGGAAATTGATATTTGCTTTTATTCACCAATGATTATTCTGAAGCGTAATCCGTAATGCATACAACATTGCCGCGCCATACTTGGGTCATGGCAGCTTAGTTTTACAGTTACCATACTCGGCGAACAAAAGCATATGCCTGTGGCCGGTAGCACTGCGGCATACGAATTCAGCACTTACAAAATTAAACCTATGGAAATACCCTTACTCTCTGACATCGTCATTATACTAGGCCTGTCGGTGGTAGTGATTCTGCTGTTTCAGCGGTTTAAGCTGCCTACCATACTTGGCTTTCTGGCTACAGGCGTTATCGCGGGGCCGCATGGGCTGAGCCTGATAACGGCTACCCACGACATTGAAATACTGGCTGAAATCGGTGTTATTCTGCTTCTTTTCATCATTGGTATGGAGTTTTCGCTCCGTAACCTGGCCCTTATTAAGCGCACAGTGTTGCTGGGCGGCACCACCCAGGTGCTGGCTACTATTGGTCTCATAGCTTTGGTAATGCTGCTGTTTAACTATAGTATGGGCGAGGCATTTTTCATGGGCTTCCTGATTGCGCTGAGCAGCACAGCCATCGTATTAAAGCTGCTCCAGGACAAAGGAGAAATAAACAGCCCGCAGGGGCGTGTGGTACTGGGCATCCTCATTTTCCAGGACATTGTAGTGGTGCCGATGATGCTGCTGGCGCCGCTGATGGCAGGCGGATCGCAGAATATTGCCCTGGAGTTGCTGCTGATGGCCTTAAAAGGAGCATTCATTATTATATTTATGCTGGTAAGTGCCCGCTACCTGGTGCCGCGCCTGCTGTACCTGGTGGCGCGCACCAAGAGCAAAGAGCTTTTTATACTTTCGGTGGTGGTGATTTGCTTTGCTGTAGCCTGGCTCACCTCCAGTTTAGGCCTATCGCTGGCTTTGGGCGCTTTTATGGCCGGCCTCATTATTTCGGAGTCGGAGTACAGTCACCAGGCTACCAGCAACATACTTCCCTTTCGCGAGATTTTTACCAGCTTCTTCTTCGTTTCTATCGGCATGCTGCTCGACTTTCATTTTATGATCCGGCACCTTCCCGTTATCCTGGGCCTCACGCTGATTGTTTTGCTTATCAAAACCCTGGTAGCCACCATCGCCACCCGCCTGCTGCAGTATCCGCTCCGCATTTCGCTGCTGGTTGGCCTCTCTATTTTCCAGGTGGGTGAATTTGCCTTTATACTTTCCAAAACTGGTACCACTTACGGGCTGCTTACAGAGCAGACCTACCAATATTTCCTGTGCGTGTCGCTGCTGAGTATGGCCATCACACCTTTTATCATCGGGTACTCCCAAAAACTGGCCCTGGGTGTAAGTTCGCTCCTCAGCGCCAACCAGGAGGAAGTGCCCTTCGCCCCTACCGACGCAGCATCCGACCTCCCCAACCTGAGCGATCATGTCGTGATTATAGGTTTTGGCATAAACGGCCGCAATGTGGCCAGGGCAGCCAGGTTTGCCCATATCCCTTATGTTATAGTAGAGCTTAATGCTGTAACAGTGAAGCATGAACGCCAGCAGGGCGAACCTATACTTTATGGTGACGCCGTGCACGGCAATATCCTGCATCATGTAAACATACATCAGGCCCGGGTGGTGGTGGTGGCCATCTCAGACCCGGAGGCCACGCGGCGGATTACGGCCAGCATCCGCCAGCTTTCTGATAAAGTACACGTGATTGTGCGTGTGCGTTTTGTGCAGGAAATGGAGGAAAACTACCGGCTGGGCGCTGACGAAGTGATTCCGGAGGAGTTTGAAACGTCTATCGAGATATTTACCAGGGTGCTCTCCAAATACCTGATGCCCCGCGACCAGATAGAGGCCTTTACACACAAAATACGCGCCGACAACTACGACATGCTGCGCAGCCTGGCGGGACGCAACACCGGTATGGGCGATTTTGAAGCAGACCTGCCCGACATTGAAGTTGCCAGCCTGCGCGTTTATACCGATGACAAGGATATCATAGATAAACCTATACATGAAATGGATATCCGCAAGCAGTTCAGTATCACGGTGGTCGCCATTAAGCGGGATGGTAATACTATTCTGAACGTGAACGCCCAGACAGTATTAAAGCAAGGGGATGTGGTATACGTGGTAGGAAGGCCCGATGATGTAATGCGCTTCAGCAATTACCTGAAAAACGACTGACAGGCACACTTTCCCTGCTGTTTATTTTCCGGTTTGTACCTGTCCCGTATGGCTGAAAGTATAAGTTGCATTGTCAGGTTTACGGCTTCTTTTGCGGCAATTTACCCAATATTTCTTCTACCTGCTGCTGCACTTTACGATAGCCGGCCCTGAAGTTTGAGATAGCCCCTTCCGACCACCCGCGCCACACCAATGCGCCTGTTGCCGGATTTATCATGTCGATGATCAGGGTACCTTCCTTAAACAGATCCACAGGGCGGTAGCCGGGCAGGCCGGCGTCTTTGTAATGATAGCGGTAACCACTCATATAAGCATAACTATACCCGAAGCCAGGCGCAAAATTTTCAGGTTTGTCTTTCTCCACCGGCACCGACACACTTACATCGTAAGCCAGCAACACATCTGGATTGGCAGTGGCAGCTACCTTTTTATACCCTCTTTGCTGCAACTCCTCCTCCACCGCTTTCCGGATATTTTTATCGAGACTGGCGTTAAATCCTTCGTCGTAAGCGGCCGGAGCTAGCGGCTGCTCCTGGTACCAGGCATAAGTTGTATATATAGCCGGCTTTGCGCCTGGCGCTGCTATGGCAGTAGTATGCACTATACCCGAACCAACCACACAGGCGCTCAACAAAAATGGCAACAGCAGGTACAGGCAAACAAAAGACAGATCTTTTCTCATTTTGTTTAATATAGGGCGACGGTCATAATAAATTTACAGCTTTGAAGTATACGTAGCAATATTCCGGGCGCTATACCTCATGTTCATACCTGATAATCAAATGCCTATTATCAATTGTATCAAGTATAGATATATGTTATTTTAACCTGCCTGCTTAGCCCGTTAAAACAGTACAGAGCACCATACATGGATTTTCCGGCAAAGTAAAAACCGGTCATACTGCCGGGCACGGCGGGCAGAAAGCAAATTAAAATCAGGCGGAAACCTCTTATGCAACCTCCGGCAGATGTGTATATAGCAGCACCATCTGGCGGCCTTTTTCTTTACGCAACTTACGTTCTTAAGCTGCTACAAAAATAATATGTTGCGCCAAAGATATAATTCTAAATCATTTTACAGCGCTGTTTTTCCTTTTGGCTTACCTGTATATAAGGATATACAATCGCTGGCTAAAAAGGTAAAACACAAAAAACTATTTTGCCGATGCTGGCTACAACCCCGAATTACCACACCGCCGAAGAAGTTCTTTTTAGTATTAAATCCGGCTGGAGGGTGTTTATACATGGCAGCACGCCGGCGCATACATCAGTATGGCCCGGCCGGATTACCACAGCAGACTTAGGAAAGAAGCTTTCAACCGCTTCAGGTGTCTGTGGGATCTTTAAATTATATAACTATAAAAGTTAAAAACGGGTATGAGAAGGTACTTAATTAAATAAATCTTCAAACTAAACTATATCTATATGGCTGATATTGCTGCTCATGTTCCTGCCCCACCGCCAAAGTGGGTAAAAAAGTTCGCCAGAATTGGCCTTATCGCCAAGGGCGTGGTATATTGTCTGGTAGGCATCCTCGCCTTTATGGCCGCTTTCGAACTTGGCGGCAAGTCTACACAGGATGCCGGTAAAAAAGGAGTATTCCAGTTTATACTTCAGCAACCTTTCGGAAAAGTGCTGCTGGCCATTGTGGCGCTCGGCCTGTTTTGCTACTGCATCTGGCGACTGATAGAAGCTATAAAGGATACAGAACGCAAAGGAAATGATGCAAAAGGTATAGCCGTGCGCCTGCGCTATGCCTTTAGCGGGCTTGTTTATGGTGCGCTGGCCTTCTATGCCGCTAAACTCGTCCTCGGATCAGGTAGTAGCGGCGGTGGCGGCGGCGGTTCGCGCGAAACAATGGCACGCGAACTGTTGCACCAGCCGTTCGGGCAGTGGCTGGTGGGCATTGTGGCAGTAGGCACTGCGCTTGCCGGTTTATATCAGATATACCTGGGCCTTTCAGATAAGTACAAAGAGAAAGTGCAGAAATCAGGCCTGGCACATGACAAGGAAGCGATGATGATTCGTGCTGGCAAAATCGGGTATGTGGCCCGCGGCATTGTTTGGATCGTAATCGGCTACCTGTTTCTGAAAGCCGCCTTACAGGCCAATGCCAACCAGGCCGGTGGCAGCGACAGCGCCTTCCAGTGGCTCGAAAATTCATCTTACGGGTCGTACATCCTGGGAGCCGTAGCGCTGGGCCTGATATGCTACGGTATATTTATGTTTATGCGTGCCAAGTACCAGGCCATCAACGGCGCGTAAGTACAAGAGTTATTTCCTTTTTCCGGAGCCACTGCTTTGTTAGCATATAACAAAACAGTGGCTTTTTCATGTACGGGTTTTCTTATAAAATTGTACTACGCAGAAATACATAGAAATCGGCTATATATTTCCTGCTATACCCGGATAGCCATAAGAGGCGGCAGAATAAATAAAATTTTCTAGCTTCACAGGAAATTGTAACTTTGGAATTGCACAGAATAGGTGCTGTTTTAACCTGCATGAAAAACGCTTCCTTCAAAATCTTTATCCTGGATGATGATGTGTGGTACAGTGAGTTACTGGCATATCACCTGTCGCTAAACCCGGATTACGAACTTAAAATATTTCATACTGCCAGCGACTGCCTTGCCGGCATGCACGAGTGCCCGGATATAGTTACACTGGATTATTCGCTGCCTGACAAAAGCGGCACGGACGTACTCAAAAAAACCAAGGCGCTCCACCCGGATACCCAGGTTATAATTATTTCAGGCCAGGACGACGTGGCAACGGCTGTGGATTTGCTTAAAAAAGGCGCCTACGATTACCTTGTAAAAGACGACGAGACCCCTCAAAGGCTTTGGAATGCCATCCACAAGATCCGCGAAAACGTATCGCTGCGCGCAGAAATCAGCCGGCTGCGCGATGAGGTAGGCCAAAAGTATGATTTCAGCAAGGTTATCATCGGCAACAGCGAACCCATCAGGCATGTTTTTGAGATGATGGACAAAGCCGCTAAAACCAATATTACGATTTCCATACATGGCGAAACAGGAACAGGCAAAGAACTGGTGGCCAAAGCCATACATTACAATGGCCCAAAAAAAAATATGCCCTATGTAGCCGTAAATATAGCAGCTATTCCACGCGAACTCATTGAAAGTGAACTGTTCGGCCATGAGAAAGGCGCTTTTACCGGTGCTACAGCGCGCCGCTTGGGCAGGTTTGAAGAGGCCGGTAAGGGTACTATTTTTCTGGACGAAATCGGAGAGCTGGACATCAGTTTGCAAGCCAAGCTCCTGCGCGTACTTCAGGAGAAGGAAATAACCCGTGTGGGCGGCAATGCAGTAATACCGGTTGAAGGGCGCATTATAGTAGCTACGCACAAAAACCTGCCAGAGGAAGTGAAGAAAGGCAATTTCAGGGAAGACTTATATTATCGATTGCTAGGATTGCCTATCCACCTGCCGCCGCTCCGTGAGCGCGGCGGAGACATTCTGGTACTAGCCAAAACGTTTATAGATAACTTTGCCCGGGAAAATGGATTGGGTAAAAAAACGCTTTCTGAAGCAGCCCAGCAAAAACTGCTCTCCTACCCTTTTCCTGGTAATGTGCGCGAGCTGAAAGCCCTGGCAGAGCTGGCCGTGGTACTGTCGGATGAAGAAGAAATACAGGAGCAGGAAATAAATTTTACTGCCAATGCCACGGAAAAAGATTTCCTGGCAACGGAACGTTCGCTTAAAGATTATACTATTGCTATCATCCAGCATTTTCTTGACAAGTATGACTACAATGTACTGCTGGTAGCGCAAAAGCTCGACGTGGGCAAATCCACGCTCTACAGAATGATTCAGAACCAGGAACTCCGCATAAAATAAACTCAGGGCCGGGTACAGGCAAAACGCACCTTTTATCAAAGCAGGTCACCCCGCAAATTAGTTTATTTCCGATTGCAGCAGGTATAAAGCAGCGGACAGGTCAGGATCTGAAAGAACAAAGTATGGCAGAAAAAATAGGAGTATGATTTATTCGTGTCTTACGGTTTTTGTACCAGGATTTTCGTCCCGCTTTTTATATCCTGTTGAGGTGCATACCACTTGCATGAGTTTATACTCCTTTTGTTGTCCGGCTGCCCCGGTAACCACCAGTATGGCAGGGAATGTTCTGTAAGTGCGGCTTACGCAGCAATTTCTATTGGTTTTGCTGAACCTAAAAAACTTAGCCGCGAGAAAGGTTAAAAGTGAACTCTAAATTATAAAATGCCTTATATTGCCGTACAATTAGCCCGGATATGGAATTATTACAGGAAATAACGCAGCTGCGCCAGCAATTGGATCAGGAGCGGCAAGCGCGAATAGCTGCCGAAGAATTGGCAGAAGAGCGAGGCAGGTATATAACGGAAAAGTGCCAGAACCAAGATCTGCTGGAACTCCAGTCCGGATTCCAGGAAGAATACCCTAATCCTATTTTCCGGGTTGACTATACCGGTCAGGTAATCTACGCCAATACAGCAGGCCAGCACCTGCTCCACACACAGATACAGCACCGGCACCCAAGCTTTAGCAGGCTGCTGCGCCGTAAAGTCTGCCAGCTGGGTCACGGGAATACACCTGCTACCTTCAAATCATACATTGCGCAACACTATTACATGCTTTTCCTGGTGCCGCTGCCAGGTAAAGGGTATGTAAACATTTATATGACCGACATTACGGCCTGGCATAAAGCCGAACTTGCCTTATACGAAAGCCAGAACTTTGTCACGAACATTGCCCGCACCAGTCCCAGCATCACTTATATTTATGATATAGAAGAAGATAAATGCATTTACCTGAACGAGCGCATTACGCAGGTGCTGGGCTATACCAGCGCTGATATTGCCGCTATGGAAGGTAACTTTTTCACCTCAATCGTTGTGTACGAAGACCTGCAGCGCCTCTATAACCATACCTACCGCATGCTGCACGCGCAGGACAGCGACATAGAGGAAACAGAATACCAGGTACAGCACAAAGATAAAAGCATAAGGCACCTGCTTTGCCGCGAAAGTGTATTTAAAAGGGGTCGCGATGGTCAGGTGGTGCAGGTAATCGGTGCGGCTGACGATGTAACAGATCTGTGGCGTAAAAACCAGGAACTGGAGCGCCAGAAAAATTTTTATGAAACTATCCTCAACCTGATACCCTCCGACATAGCCGTTTACGACAAAAACTTACGTTATCTCTTTGTTAATCCTGCGGCCATACCCGACGTACAGTTGCGCGAGTGGATTATTGGTAAAACCAACGAGGAGTACTGCCATTACCGCAATGTGCCGCTGGAGCGCCTGGAGAAGAGAGGCAGCTACCTGACCCGCGCCCTGGTGGAGAAAAAGCAAGTAGCGTTTGAAGAACGGCTGCCTGATAAAAAAGGGAATTTTTCCTATCATATCCGGAACTTAAGCCCCAGCATAAATAAAGACGGCGAAGTAGAGTTAATCATTGGCTATGGCCTTAATATCACGGATTTGCGCAGGGCGCAGGAGGCAATTGAGCTGAGTGAGGCTAAGAACAGGGCCATACTTGCTGCTATTCCGGATCTCATCTTTATTTTTAATAGTGAAGGTATTTGCCTGGACACAAAAAATGTGGGCCAGGAGCACCTGCTCATACCCCAGGATCAGGTGATAGGCAGCAGCATCCTAAAGCTGCTGCCCGACGGGTTAGGAGAACAGATGGAGCACCTGATTCGGAAGGTACTGGATATGGGAGCCCCTGAAGTAACGCATTTCGATCTGCAACTACCCGGCGGCATACGCTACTACGAAGCGCGCCTGATAAAGTATAGCCAGGACTATGTAATGATCATCGTCCGTGATACCACCGAAGAGCACAAGGCAGCACAGGAGGTACGCGAGAAAAATGAATTTATACGCCTCGTAATCGACACCAGTCCCAGCATGATTTATGTGAAGGACGAAAAAGGCAACTTTATACTGGCCAACCAGGAAATAGCAAATCTATTTAACGTGCCTCCGGAGGAGGTTACCGGCCTGAATACGCTCGATGTTACCTCAAACGATGAAGATGCCCGGCATTTGCTTGCCACAGACCTGGAGGTGATCCGGGAGCGCAGGGAGATGAAAGTGGTGGACAGGTTTACAAAGCCTGATGGGGAGGTATTGTGGCTCAGCACCATCAAAAGACCACTTATTACCAGCGATGGGCGAGTACATGTGCTGGGCATCTCTACCAATATTACTGAGCAGCGCCTGGCCAGCCAACGCCTGCAGCAAAGCGAAGAACTCTACCGCCTGCTTTCCGAAAACTCCAAAGACACCATTAGCCTGCATAACCTGGATGGCAGCTACAGCTATGTGTCGCAGGCGGCAGAAGAGATGTACGGCTACCCGGTAGCAGATTTGCTCCAGATGCAGCCTGCGGACATTATTCACCCGGATGACCTGCAGATGGTGCGCCAGGAGGGCTATCTGCGTGCTATCCGCGACAATAAAAATGCAACAGTAGTGCACCGCGCTATCAGAAAAGATGGCAGCATTATCTGGCTTGAAACGAACATGAAACCTGTCCGCGGGAAAGATGGCCTCATCGTAAAACTGCAATCTGCCTCACGCGATATCACCAAGCGCCGCGCCGCAGACGAGGCCCTCAAGTATAGCGAGAAAAAATACCGCGACCTCATCACCTACAGCCAGGCTTACATCTGCACCCACGACCTGCAAGGGCATATTCTCTCCGTAAACCCATACTTTAAGAAGATGCTCAACTACGAAGAGGATGAGCTGCAGGGCTCCTATATTCAAAACCTGGTCCCGGAAAAGCACCGCCACAACTTTCCGCAGTATATGCAGGAGTTTACAAACAAAAGCGTAGTAGACGGTGTGCTCTCCATTTTCAACAAGGAAAATGAGCAACGTTTCTTATACTTCCAAAGCTATAAAGTAGAGGAAGCCAAAAATGATTCTTACGTGGTGAGCATTGCACAGGATATTACAGAGAGGATGTTGGCGGAGCGTGAACTGGTAAAAGCCAAGGAGGCGGCAGAAGAATCTGCCCGCGTAAAAGAAAACTTCCTGGCCAACATGAGCCACGAAATCCGCACGCCTATGAACGGCATTATGGGTATGGCCGGGCTTTTGTCTAAAACTCCCCTGGACGATTACCAGAAGAATTATCTTAAAATAATCCGGCAGTCCACCGATAACCTGCTGGTAATTATCAACGACATTCTGGACATTGCCAAGATAGAAGCCGGCAAACTGGAATTGGAGGAAATCCCATTCAACATCAACGATACTGTAAAAGCCGCTTTCCAGACCCTCACCTACAAAGCAGAAGAAAAGGAAATAGCTTACCTGCTCAGGCCGCTAAGCCTAAAACAACCTGTCCTTATCGGTGATCCGTACCGCCTTAACCAGCTGTTGCTCAACTTCCTCAACAACGCCATCAAGTTTACAGAAGAAGGCAGTGTAACACTGAGCGGCGAAGTACTGGAAGAGGACGACGAGCAGTTGACCATTGCCTTTTCGGTAACGGATACAGGCATTGGTATACCCAAAGACAAGCAGTCATACATCTTCGAAGGCTTTACCCAGGCTTATACCAGCACTGCCCGCAAGTATGGCGGCACCGGCCTGGGCCTGAGCATCTGTAAAAATCTGGTAGAAATGCAGGGCGGACAGATTTGGGTGGAAAGCAAAGAAGGTGAAGGCAGCACTTTTAAGTTTACCCTCACCTACCGCAAGTCTACAGAAGAAACCGATCTGGACCAGCAGGAGGATAAAACAGACTATAGCAGCCTGGGCTCCTTACGCGTGCTGCTGGCCGAAGACAATGAAATAAATGTCTTCCTGGCGCAATCCATTATGCAAGGCTGGGGCTTTGAGGTAGCGGTGGCACATAACGGCCTGGAAGCGGTAGCACTGGCCCGGAAGGATGTATATGACGTTGTACTGATGGACATACAAATGCCGGAGCTAAGCGGCATCGACGCCACCCAAATTATCCGGTCACTGCCGGATCATGCCATGGCAAGCGTGCCTATCATTGCACTCACGGCCAATGCCCTGAAAGGCGACGCTGAAAAATACCTGAGCAGCGGCATGAATGCTTATCTGTCCAAGCCTTTTGAAGAAGACAAGCTGTTCCAGAAGATAGCGTCTGTGCTGCCGCACCTGTTAAAATCGAAACCAGAACAACTTACAGCAACTCCAACTGTAGTACCGCCAACGCCGGAAGCCCCCCTCTACAACCTGGAAATGCTACTTAAAATGTCGCGGGGCAACGAGGCCTTTCTGAACCGGGCAAAGCAACTCTTTGTAGACACCGTGCCGCTGACTATCCTGGATATGCAGGAAAAAAGCCGCCAGGCAGACTGGATCGGCGTCAGTGCCGCCGCTCATAAACTTAAAGCCAGCGTTGACATGATGCGCATTGAAAAGCTACATGATGTGGTACGTCAGATTGAGCAGGATGCCAAAACAGCAGAAAACCTGCCCCTCGTTACAGCCAACGTCCACCTGACCTCCGAGGTTATGGATGCGGTGATAGCACAGCTCCGGGCAGAACTGAATTAACACTGCCAGTCTCCAAGATAGGCGCTGTGGAAGTGTAAAAGGGGAGTTTTCCGGATGAAGCTCCCCTTTTACACTTCTGATAAACAAAAGTATGCGCTTTGGGGTACGTATATCCTGTACAGAAACGTGGCACATGCTGCTGCAAAATGCAATGTATAGATGACGAACCAGTTAAAGCTCCCCCACCATAATGCCCTTACCGCATTCCGCCATGAACTGCACCGGCACCCCGACCTGTCGGGCCGGGAGCAGGAAACGGCTGAAAGGATTGCAGCTTTTCTGAAACAATACCATCCGGATCAGCTGCTAATCGGATTGGGCGGAACAGGTGTAGCCGCCGTCTTTAACGGGATAGCCCTGAGCGAAGGTCCCACAGTGCTCTTCCGGGCAGAACTGGATGCTTTACCAATCGCCGAGGCAAATTCAAGCCTCCCCTATAAATCAATACATCCAACGATTGCACATACATGCGGGCATGACGGACACATGGCAATTCTGGCTGGTCTGGCAAGTCTGCTGCACCGGCAAAAACCCGCTACCGGCAGGGTAATTCTGCTGTACCAGCCTGCCGAAGAAACGGGCGCAGGCGCCTGGGCTGTCCTGCAGGACAAGTCTTTCACGGATCTGCTGCCTGATTATGTTTTCGCGCTGCACAACCTGCCGGGCGTACCGTTGCACCAGGTAGTGGTGCGGCAGGAGGTTTTCGCTGCCGCCTCCACGGGTATGGTCATCGCGTTGCAGGGCAAATCATCGCATGCGGCAGAACCGGAAAATGGCCTTAATCCGGGTGAGGCGATGGCAGAAATCATACTTGTCCTGAACCGGGTAGCAGCAAACAAAGCGCAGTTTAAAGACCTTACACTGCTTACCATTATACATGCCCGGCTCGGCGACATAGCTTTTGGGACCAATCCTGGATTCGCGACGGTGATGGCTACGCTCCGCGCCTATAAACCCCGGGATCTGCAACTGCTTAGGCAACAGGCGCAGCAAGCAGCGACACGTCTGGCAAACAGATATAAGCTGGCCTTTACCATATGCTTTGAGGAAGAATTCCCGGCTACTATCAACAACTCTGACGCTGTTGGCGTGATACAGCGGGCAGCGCATAAAACCGGCCTTCAGGTGCAGGAGGCCGGACAGCCGTTCCGGTGGTCAGAGGATTTCGGGCATTTTACGAACAGGTACAAAGGCGCGCTCTTCGGTTTAGGGGCCGGCATTTCGCAGCCCCAGCTACACCACGCCGACTACGATTTTCCGGACGAGCTGCTGGCAAGTGGCGCTTCTCTTTTTTATGCCATTGCGCAAGAAATCCTGAATCCTTAAAACCCATGTTGCACAGTTCCTACATCGAGATAAGTAAATCAGCACTTCAGCATAATATCAGTTTTGTCAGGCAGCAAATCGGGCCGGGCGTAAGGCTGTCGTCTGTGGTAAAAGGCAATGCTTACGGCCACGGCCTCGAGCAGCTTGCACCTCTGGCACAGGCAAACGGCGTGGATCATTTTTCAGTATTCAGCGCCGACGAAGCCCAGCGCCTGCTTGCTGTACTGCCCCGCCCCGCCACGATTATGATAATGGGCTACCTGGACAAAGACGAAATAGAATGGGCCATTCAGCATAAGATTCAGTTTTTTGTATTTGAGCCAGAGCGCCTTGCCCTGGCAGCGGCGGCAGCAAAACGACTGAACAGCCGGGCAGAAATACATCTTGAACTCGAAACGGGCATGCACCGGACAGGCTTCGACGCCGCTGCGCTGCCTGAAGCTATATCCTTTCTAAAGGCACACCGGGAGCATGTGCTGCTGCAGGGTATTTGCACCCATTATGCCGGCGCCGAAAGCCTGCAGAACCACGAACGTGTGCTGGCACAGTATAGCAAATTCAATAAAATAGTACAGGAACTTGCCCGAACGGGTATTAAAGCACCCATCACCCACACCGCCTGTTCCGCCGCCATGATATCTTATCCCCAAACCCATATGGGCATGGTGCGGGTTGGCATTATGCAGTATGGCCTGTGGCCCAGCCCCGAAACGTACAACCAGTACATCAGCGCTCATCAGGTTAACAAAGATCCGCTACGCCGCCTCATTACCTGGAAGAGCCGCATCATGAGCCTGAAGCACGTGGCTAAAGGCAGCTATGTCGGCTATGGCACCTCTTACCAGGCTCCGCGCGATGTACTGCTGGCGGTGGTACCCGTTGGCTATGCCTGGGGCTACAGTCGCAGCCTGAGCAACCAGGGGCAGGTGCTGGTAAGAGGGCAACGCGCCGGCGTGGCAGGCATCGTGAACATGAACGCTATGATGGTGGACGTAACGAACATACCGGATGTACAGCAAAATGATGAAGTAGTACTGCTGGGCAAGCAAGGGGAACAAAGTATAACAGTAGCCTCGTTTGGTGAGCTCAGCACCCAACTCAACTATGAACTGCTCACCCGGCTCCCCGCCAACATCCCGCGTTCTATTGTTGACTGAGTACCGCAGGTATAGAAAGGCATATATAGGAAATATACATCCTGCTCTGGAATAGGAGCGCCGCCGGATGTTTAAGAGCGGCCAATCAGCTTCTCCGGACCATACTTTTGCTATTTCAGGAAAAATGTGGCTCCTGCCTCACTGTAAAAATATACTGCTTGCCCTACCACCTTTATTGCTGCAGGCTTAATAGCGGCAATGGCTTGTCAAGGGCGTTCATTTTGTTGAGCTGTTGCAGCATTCTGTTTATTTTCCGTCGGTCGCCGGGGTTGTGTATCTGCTGACCTGCATCATAAACCAGCAGCACCGCCTGCTCATAAAGCACTGGCTTGAACTGCGGGTATTGGGAAGCCTTGTAGAGCAGGCACTGCAGCATGTAAAGTAGCTTCAGCAGAATAATCACACTCCCTTTGCCATAGTTGCGAAGCGGGCTCAGGCACAGCGCATACACGTTTTCGAAAGTTTCATGCGCAAACCGGATGCGACCGGTGCCCTTTCTGTCATATAAAACTTTTTCATCTGTCAGTTCCATACGCAGGGCAAAAAGATCTGTCAGGTAATCAATTGCTTTAACAGCTGTGCCTGGATCGTTGATGCCGGGGCTGAGCGCTTTTACCGCACTCTCGGTAATATGCTTAAACCCAAACAGGTAATTTACTTCAGGGCGTTCTTCACGGTAAAAATTAATATGCTCCAGCAGCTCTTCCGTAAAGCCACCGCTATCGGGCAACAGTTTGTTAATGCGGGCAAATGGTATTCCCCGGATAACGAAACTGCCCAACGGTTGTTCAAAGCTCAGGACAATATCATGCTTTGCACAAACTTCTAGGGCAGCATCGCTATCCAGACTTTGCAGGTAGCCCGTTCTGGGGCTGCTGAGATAATGCCAGTCCTGGTTGTCTGAGAATAGAGGCGGCATGTCCGTTCCTTTATCGTTTTCTATGTCTTTACGGAGCCTGTTGTGCGTAACCTGGTAAATGCTCTCAAGTATACTTTCGATCTGAATAGTCTGAGAGATGGAATGTATGAAATACACGAAAAAGGCCAGGCAGAGAATGGTAAAGCACATCGCCAGGAAAATAGAGAAGCCTGGCAATAATTCGCTGTAAGCATCAGAGCGAATATTTACCATCACCACCAAAGTATAAATCAGCGTGCCCAAGTACAGGCCTAATACGCCCTGATTTGATTTATAAGAAATAAGGCCCGGAATAACGCGTGGTGTAAAATTAGCGCTCGCCTGGTTGAGCACCAGCATTACCATGGTAAAGCTGAAAACGGTAAGCGAAATAACGCCGGTGGTAATTGAGCTAAGTATGAGCCGCGCCGATGCGCCATTGGTGATAATAAAAAAAGGCATTGAGTGCAGGAGGCGTTCACTTAAACCATGCCGCTCCAGGTACAGCATCAGAAAAGCAAGTCCGAAGAAGCTAAGCGCCACCAGTGTGGTATAAAACCCCATGCTGCTGATAATGTACTGGTAAACAAACTTAATTCGGCTCAGGATGGATTTCATACGTTAGCGGTGGCACTATTTAAAACAGAATAACAGCCCTTCTTACTGCCGGCAGGAGTTTGAGGTTTTGGGCGCCTGAAAAGCTGCAGGGTTAAGTATAGCCTGATAAGAGAAAAGACAAGTATAAATTACAGGCACCTGCACAGCACCTAATGCTATTCTATTAGAATGGCCTTTTCGGAAAAGTAACTTTCTTCACCTGCCGTAAAAAACAGGCTTACCCGCCAGTGTCCCTTCTCCAGTCCGGCCACCATCACTTTCTGCCGCATATTCCAGTCTGGCTTTAGCCGGAGTTTTAAATCATGCCCGCTGTCTGAGGGATGCCGGAGGGTTACGCTACCGGCTATAGGTAAGCCCTCTAAAGTATAAGGCAGCTGCAAAATTACCGCCTGTTCTTCGGCGCTGTAGGTAACCGTTATTTCGTCTGTGGCTTCCTGGTTTCCGGGCAGCCATATCCGTAGCGCCATGTAGCCGATCAGGGCTACCAGCAGCACTGCCACAATGGTCATGGCCCATCGGGTAAAGGTTTTCCGGTTTTTATGCTGATGTGCCATAATTTGGTTTTACGCAGGTTACAAATAAACAGAAGGTTAGAAGCCAGCTTAACAAATTATGAGGCAGAAGTATAAACAGAGAATGTTTTATCAGTATAAAAAATAATCACCTGCTCCACTACTTTTTTCTGTATTGCTGCCGGCGTCTGTGCTGCTTTTACCTGCTGACTCTGCTCAACCGGTTCTGCAGCTTCCGTATCGCCAGGTTTCGCCTTAGCTGCCTTTCGTTCGGGCTCAGGCGAAGCAGCAGATGGCTTCGCCGTTGCTGCTAATGTATTTAGCATCTCTCCTTCACCCAGCAGCAGCCAGTTCATGCTTATGTCGGGATGTGCCTGAATTATCTTCAGCATTACATCCAGGCTTGGCTTGTTCCTGCCGCTAAGTATGTGGCTCAGAACCGCCCGGGGCACCTCTACCTCATCAGCAAACTGGGATGCACTCAGGTTTTTATAGTCCATCAACTGGCGGATTCTTTCTATCATACAAGAGACAAATCTGGGGTTACATTACAATTAACAAATGTAAACAAAGTAAATTAATTTATTGGCACTAATCCCTAAAGCACTTATTGCTTCTTAACTTATACTTTATAATTACTACATAACTTATTGTATGCTAAATATATATATGTACGTATATCACAGAGCACAAAATCTGTTTACAATTGTATATACATTTGTAAACAGATTGGATTAGGAGCAATGTAACCGAATTTATGCTCGTTTACAAATGGTAACAGCGCCCTGTTTACAGATTTATATGCAGCTGGAGGATTAAGCCCGGTTTTCACATCTGACAGTATGTCAGCCGAATAAAAAAGTAATGTGGATAATTCGAGTTATCCACAATTGCTTAATCACCTGTTGATGAGGCTTGTATTGCCGTTTCGCTAAAGCTTCAGCAACCTGCTCTTTTAGCAGATCCGCCAACGTGTATAAAGGCTTCCGTTCGTGTGTCGCTGCGCTGATGCTATAGGAAAGCATACTTCTGTTGATGTGTTACAGGAGATGGGTTCATGGACCAGAAGTATCTCTGGTTCTAATAGCAGCAAGTATGGAATGGCACTCTAACTTTGACACCTGCTATATTCAGGTGAGGTATTTAGCCTGGCACAAAAAAGGGAGAGCACCTGTGCAGGTGCTCTCCCTTTTCAAACTAATGGTACAAGGCGGCTCTACTCTACAATAAACTTTCCGTGCATGCGCTGCCAGTGTTCGGGATAGGTACAAACAAAATCGTAGACGCCGGGCCTGGCCGGAGCCGTAAACTCCAGTTCTATGGTTTGCCCTGGCAGCGCTATCGGCGAGGCCGCAATAACGTTTTGGCTCGCGGGAACATAATTGCCCGAAGCACCGGCCTCTTCTCCTGCCAGCGCCACTTCCCTGTACTTGCCAGGCGCCGTGATAACAAGGTTGTGTACCATGGGCATATCCTGCGCTTCATTGGTCAGTTGCAGTTTTATCAAAGCCCCTGCTTCTGCCTTCAGGGTATCCAGATCAAAATGCATTTCTTCAGGGCTATTTCCTATGGCGTGCAGTGTCAGTTCTTTCACAGGTTGCCTGGCTGCTGAATCAGCATCAGCCATACTGCCTGAAGCGCCTGCCGCTGTAGTATCGGCTTTAGCAGCAGTTGTATCAGCATGTATAGCAGTAACTGTATCCGTTTCTGCCAGCGTCCCGTTTTCCGCATCGGTGGCGGGACCGGTATTGCAACCTGCCAGCACTGCCATAGCGGCGGCTACAGGCAACACATACAGCCGCCTGAGGCTCGTTCTCTTTTGTTTTATCAGATACACTGCTGCCTTTCTCTTAACCAAAATATGCCTTTTCCAGCTCTTTGTCCTGTCCATATAAATCGGGCCTGAAGTGGGTGTCTCCATTTTCGTCTACCCAGGCCGTAAAGTATACAATATATACCTGTACCTTTTTAGGCAGCGTAACCCAGGTTTCCTCATTGCCATTCATCGTTTCCCGTATACGCCCCTCATCCCATTCGGGCATGTCCTGGAGTATATACTTGGCCAGCTCGACAGGCTTCTCCAGGCGCACACAACCATGGCTGAAATCCCGCTGTGTCTGGCTGAACAGGGCATCAGCAGGTGTATCGTGCAGGTATACTGCATATTGGTTCGGGAACAGGAATTTGATAGATCCAAGGGCATTTTTCGGGCCCGGTTTCTGGCGCACCATATACTTAAAGTTCTTTTCCGTAACATTGGCCCAGTCTATCGACGAAGGCGACACCGGCTTCGGGTCTTTTTCTTTGGTTACGATTTCCATATTCTGCCGGGCCAGCCATCCGGGGTTTGACAGCATGTGCGGTTTCACTTCATTCACCACAATGCTGTTGGGCAGGTTCCAGTAAGGTGCCATCACGACGTACTCCATCTTATCACTGAAAATAGGGGTTTCGTGCAGGACTTTGCCTACAACTACGCGCATCTCCATCACCTCTTTGTATTCCCTTTCAGCCTCCGGATCATTGTTCGGATCTTCATAGATATACAGCTTGTACTCTGGGATATTTACCCATATATACTTCTGGTCGAGATCTTTCGGCACCATGCGTTTGGGTATCCAGCGCCAGCGCTCCATGTTGATGGTTATCTGGCGGATGCGATCTGCCAGGGGCACGTTCAGCGTTTTCAGGGTATTGCCGCCCACAATGCCGTCCTGCTCCAGTCCGTTCAGCATCTGAAAATGTTTTACCTGCTGCACCAGTTTATCGTCGTACACGCGCAGGCTTTTGTTATTAGGGTCCAGTTGCTGCGCCGGGTTCAGGCGCTTGCGCAGCGCCAGCACGGCGGCAGCGGTATCGCCTTTCTGTAGCGACTTGAGGTTGCCTAAATCAATTTTAGGCCAGCCCCCTTTTGCCTCCAATTGCCGGAATTCCTGTAGCTTGTCGCGCAGGCGCATGTATCCGGCATGCAGCGCCTCAAACTCATAGTAAGGATAGGTGCTTTCCCGCTCCTTCAGAATGGTCTGCAGCGCCTTGTTGAGCTTTATTTTGTTCTTTTTTACATCCCAGCTTACGGAGGCAGCATCTTCGGGATTTACGCGGCCCCTGTAAAAGTCAGAAGCAAAGTTAAAGTATGATGCGGTAAGCCCCACATCGATCTGCTGCTGCAGGGCCAGCCTGCTCGAGTCCTGCGGATCTTTTTCCTTGTACGCCTGTATCAGCTTATCGAAATCTATAATTTTATACTGTTTCGGATCTAGGCCTTCTTTGGAAGCATGCTCCACTGCCTCCAGGAAGTTTTGCGTCTCGGGCACCAGTTCGTTGTCGCGGAACCAGGCCAGTTTGTAATCCCGATCGCCGTAGAAAAGAAACATCAGGTCTTCATATTTCTTAAAGGCTGGCTCCTGTTTGATATAGTTTAATACAAAAAGGCTGTCTGTCTTAGCCTGCGGCAGCTCCTCTTTGCCGAGCAGCCCCTTTATGGTGTCTCCGGCAGTCTGGCCTTCGCTTGTCGATTGGTTGCAGCCTGTTACTATTGCCAGGCTTACCAGGGCTGCAAAAGATAGTATGGGAAATTTAAAAATATCAGAAATCATTTTTATCAGGTTAATAAGGGAAAACTGCTGCCTGTTTAAACTTAAGTGTTACAGCAATAATACGAAATGTTAAATATTAGAAATATACAATAATCTAACAGCGGAGATCATCGTACCGGGCATTTTAGCTGTATGTACTCCTACTTCAGGTAAAATGTTATAGCCGCTCATAAAAGTGATATGACCGGTAAATCATGCATCGGCAGCCCGTATACCGGAAGTATAAGCATTGCCAGCAGGCACATAAGCGGTTAACCCGCTGCTGCAGGAAGTTTTTCCGGGTATACGCCGGAAGCCCTCCCCGGGCAACCGATAACCTATGTTATCTTACCTTCGTTGCTTGTTAGGTACAGACAGGCAACCCGCTTATACATGCCTGTCAGCCAAACACAACCAAACTATGACCATCATACAAAATACAAACTCAACGGCACCGGCCGATGTTCACAGTTATGCCCGGCCCGCAGAAGCTGTTGCCCGGCACCTGGATCTCGACATTGCCGTAGATTTTCATAGCCATACCATCAGCGGGCTGGCTACTTACCAGATCGAAAACCTTGCCAGTACCGATAAAATTATTTTTGATACCCGCAACCTAAACATCGAACAGGTATACCTCGGCGAAAACAGGGCAGCAACTACGTTTGGGCTTGGAGAAGAAGACAAATACCTGGGCAGGCCGCTGACTATAAGTATAAAACCACACACCAGCATCGTAACGATAAAGTATACCACACAGCCGGGAGCCGCCGCTGTGCAATGGCTTAACCCGCAGCAGACAGCCGGCAAGCAGCACCCCTTTCTGTTTACGCAGTCGCAGGCCATACTTGCCCGCACCTGGATTCCGATACAGGATAGCCCCGGCATCCGCATTACGTACAGCGCCCGCGTAAAAGTGCCGGCAACACTACTGGCTGTGATGAGCGCCGAAAATCCGCAGGAAAAAAACGGCGAAGGGGTATATATTTTCAGGATGCAGCAGCCCATTCCGTCTTACCTGATGGCCCTGGCTGTGGGCGATCTGGTGTTCCGGCCACTCGGGCCGCAGACAGGCATTTACGCGGAGCCCGCTACCATTGATGCCGCAGCCTATGAGTTTGCCGAGATGGGCAAGATGCTGATTGCCGCCGAAAAGCTCTACGGCAGGTATAGGTGGGAGCGTTATGACTTGCTGGTGCTGCCGCCCTCCTTTCCGTTTGGCGGCATGGAAAACCCGCGGCTGACCTTTGTTACTCCTACCGTGCTGGCAAAAGACCGCTCCCTGACCAGCCTGGTTGCCCATGAATTGGCACACAGCTGGAGCGGCAACCTGGTCACCAATGCTACCTGGAATGATTTCTGGCTAAACGAAGGCTTTACGGTATACTTTGAGCGCCGCATTATGGAGGAGCTCTACGGAAAGGATTATGCCGACATGCTGGAGGTACTGGGCTACCAGGATCTGCAGAAAACGATGCAGGACTTAGGAGCCGGCAGCAAAGACACCTGCCTGAAACTGGATCTGCAGGGACGTGATCCGGATGAGGGCCTGAACGACATTGCCTATGAAAAAGGAAATCTCTTTCTCCGCCATATCGAGCACGTGGCAGGCCGGGATCAGTTTGATGAGTTTGTGAATAAATATTTTAATGCGTTCGCCTTCCAGAGCACCAGCACCGATCTGTTCCTGAACTTTTTGCACCAGGAGCTGATAAAAGGAAACAAGGAGCTGGCGCAGCAGATTAACCCGGCGGCATGGATCTTTGCGCCGGGCCTGCCAGAAAGCTTTGTGAAGCCGACATCTCGTCGCTTTGCCAAAGTGGAGGAAACGTACAGGGGCTGGAAAAATGGCCAACCTGCGGCACAACTAAATACCGAAAACTGGTCGAGCCACGAATGGCTGCACTTTATCCGGATGCTGCCGGAACAAATGACGGCAGCGCAGATGACTGATCTGGACCATACCTTTCACTTCACCACGTCAGGTAACTCGGAAGTGCTGGCAGCCTGGCTCCTGCTTGCCATCCGCAACAGCTATACCGCCGCAGACGAGGCCCTGGAAACATTCCTGGCCAACGTGGGGCGACGCAAATTTCTGGTCCCTATCTACAAAGCGCTCAGCGCCACACCAGCGGGTAAAGAAAGAGCGCTGGCTATCTACGCCAGGTCAAAGCCGAACTACCATGCTGTTTCTACGGTTACGCTGGACGAGATACTGAAATAGGCGTGCAACACCAAGCCCCGCAGGTTGTGCGGGGCTTGACAAGTATAAAAACAAAAAACTCTGTCACTTTCATAACCTGCTGATGAGAGCCAGGCGAAAGTACAGAGTTTTTTTCGTATTGATTTAAGCGCCGTTGCTTAATGTTCTGCCTTCAGGTTGATGGAGCCTTCGGCAATGGAGGTAAGTTTCTGGTCTGTTGCTTTTTCTTCTTCAAGGGTTGTTACCAGCAGGTCCAGCACATCGGACATGTTCAGTTGCTTGGCATAAGTACAAACGGTACCATAGGCGGCAATCTCATAATGCTCCACACGCTGGGCAGAAGCGATGAGGGCAGCATCCATTACACTTGCATCGGCACGCTCGCTCATCATAGAGTCTGCTTCTTTAATAATGCCTTCCATGGCTTTGCAATGTTCTGCCTCGGCTTTCTTACCCATTATGTCAAAAACTTTGTCCAGGCGCTTAATCTGCTGCTCGGTTACCTGCAGGTGCTCCTGAAAAGCAGCACGCAACTTGTCCGATGAGGCAGCTTTCATCATTTTAGGCAGCGCTTTGGTTATCTGATGCTCGGCGCTGTAGATATCCTTGAGCTCATGGATTAAAAGATCATTTAAATTATTAAGTTTCATAGCTTGGAAAGGTTGCGCGTTAAAAATTCAATTATACTTGTGAGTTTTACTATACGGCACCTTGCCAAGGAGGTTAAGCTAAATATTACTTTTATGAGCCCGAAGTCCTGTTTCAGCCTTTTACAGGCTTGAACATATAATATTAAGTATATACTCCATATAAATTGAGCTATACTTGAGGAGCCATTTGCCGTAGCGTACAGATGTGCAGAAATAATTTTTGAAACGATTTCGCTTAAATCAGGTAATTTAATGAGCAGGCCGCATCCATAAAATTTAAAGCTTTCTTACGACTCCCAATTGAGCTGTACTGCAGCCGCATCACTTTAAAATTACAGAACCCCGTGAACGTACCCAGAGGAAAACTTATTGCTATCGGCGGAAACGAAGACAAAGGAACGTACCCAAATCCCAGTTCCAGAAAAAAATACTATCTCGACTTCTTTGAATTAGGCATCCTGAAGCGCTTTTTAAAAGAAATTCCCGCCAGGGATCCGCAGATTGAAGTAATTACGACAGCTTCCATGATTCCGGAAGAAGTGGGCGAGCGCTACCTGAGTGCCTTCGGAATTCTGGGCGTAAACAACGTGCGCCTCATGCACATCAAAACAGAAGAGGATGCTTTGCAACCGGATTATGTGGAGCGCATCGGCCAGGCAGACGGCGTGATGTTCAGTGGCGGCGATCAGTCCCGCCTTACCCGCATGTTCCTGAACACCGAAATACTGGCGTTGCTGAAGCAGCGCTACTGGCAGGAGGATTTTGTAATAGCCGGAACAAGCGCCGGCGCCATGGCTATGTCCAGAACCATGATTAAGGGCGGCAGCGCCAAAGCCTCACTTCTGAAAGGGGCCGTAAAGATGGGCATCGGATTAGATTTCTTAGACAGTGTAGTGATAGATACGCATTTTGTGGTGCGGGGCCGTTTCGGCAGGCTGCTGGAAGCGGTGGCTACGCACCACAAAACAATCGGTATCGGGCTGGGCGAAGATACGGGCGTGCTGATTACCAACGGTAAAATGATAGAAACCATCGGCTCTAACCTGGTAGTGATTGCCGACGGCTACAATATTGGTTACACCAACATAGCCGAAGTTGAAAAAGGGCGCCCCATAGCTATCGAAAACATGATAATGCATGTGCTCGCCAAAGGCAACATCTTTGATATGGAATCACGCCGGTTCTTTAAAGATGCCACGGCGCTGAAACATGCGCAGCTTCCGGAAGTAGCTGAGTAAAATAAATCCGGGCAGCTGCGCTGTTAATCTTTATAAATAGCTGTAAATGTCTCGTCCTCATTTTTTTTGCTGGCGCGGTACATACCTTCTGAGTTAAAAGGCAGGGCAATATCGCCGGCCGGGGTAATGGCAATCAGGCCGCCTTCGCCGCCAAGCTTCACCAGTTTGTTCATCACTACTTCCTCACAGGCCTGCTGCAACGTATAACCCTTGTATTCTATCAGGCAGCTAACATCATAAGCTGCCACCGCGCGTATAAAAAACTCGCCGCTGCCCGTGCACGAAACCGCGCAGGTCTGGTTGCTGGCATAGGTGCCTGCCCCAATAAGGGGCGAGTCGCCGATGCGGTTATATTTCTTGTTCGTCAGTCCGCCTGTGGACGTGGCGGCAGCTACATTGCCTTCAGCATCTACGGCTACTGCCCCTACGGTGCCAAACTTCTTCTCTTTCTTTCCGGATTTCTCAGAATGATCTAAAGAAGTAGTGCCGCTGTCGCGCGCATCCATCCACTGTTCGTAACGGTAAGCATCATAAAAATAGTCCTGCGGTACAAAGTCCAGATTCTGTGTGCGGGCAAACTCCTCTGCGCCGTAGCTGCCCAGCAGCACATACTCCGAGTGCTCCATTACGGCGCGCGCCAGCTTCACCGGGTTTTTTATACTTCGCACACCGGCCACGGCGCCGGCCTTTAAAGTTTTGCCCCACATTATGGCGGCATCCAGCTCGTGCCTGCCTTCATTTGTAAACACCGCTCCCTTGCCGGCATTAAACAGCGGCGTGTCTTCCATGCTGGCTACCGCCATTTCCACAGCGTCCAGGGCGGTTCCGCCGCTGGCCAGCAGCCGGTGCCCGGCCTCTACAGCCTCTTTTAAAGCATCTTTGTAAGCTTTTTCCTTTCCGGGTGTAAGCGATGCCCTCGTAATGGTTCCGGCGCCGCCATGTATGGCAATGGCTATATTTTTCATCAGCTGGTAAGTGTCTGGTATCGTTCAGGTAAGCTTTACGCAGGCACTGTAAATGCAGTTCCGCCACTCTCCTTCTCCTGTAATTTTTCTGTTTATTCCTGCCCTGACAGGACCTGATTCAGGCGAAAAATGATTATCTTTGTTTTAAAATAAACCTTCTATTTATTAAGCTAAAGCATTATGGCATTTGATATCCAAGGAAAGCTGTATGAAATATTTGAGGAACAACAGGTAAGCGACAAGTTCAGAAAGCGTGAGTTTGTGCTGGAAATTCCGGATGGTTCGTATACCCAATATGTTAAGTTCCAGCTGACGCAGGACAAGTGCAGCCTGCTGGACAGCTACAAAAATGGCGACGAAGTGAAAGTGAACTTCAACCTGTCGGGCAAGCCGTTTACCAAAAATGGCACTACCATGTACTTCACCAACCTGCAGGCATGGCGCATAGAGCCGGCAGCCGGCAATGGCGGCTTTAGCGGAGGTCCGGCCGGTGCCCCTGCCAAAGCCGATGCACCGACATTTTACAGCAGCGACGCCGACAACGATCTGCCTTTCTAAGTATAGCATACCAGATAAAAGCAGGAAAGCGGGCCCTCAGGGTCCGCTTTTTTGTTTCTGCTCTTTTGCTGAGGCGGTGCCTGTACAGGATACCTGCTGCCGGAGATGCACTTTTATACTTTCATTCCCTAAAACAAAAGTGCCGTTCACCTAAGTATAAGTATGGGGAAGGCCTGAAACAGCCGCCTTTTTATACTATAGTTTATACTTATGGGCCAGAACTTTTCTATGGATGATCTGCAGCGCCTCATTCTGCAGGGCGAAAACGACACGGTTGATTTTAAGCAACGGGTAACACAGCCTCAGAAGATAGCGCGCACCCTGGTTTCCTTTGCCAACACCCGTGGCGGCCGCATCCTGGTAGGCGTGAAAGACAATGGGTATATTTCCGGAATAGATCCTGAAGAAGAAAAACATACTTTGCAAATGGCAGCTGATTTTTACTGCGACCCGCCCGTGGCGGTGCAGTACGAGGAGGTTGAAGCGGATGACCATGTTGTGCTGGTGGTATACGTGCCCGAAAGCAGGCATAAACCACATTTTGCCAAAATCAAGGACGACGACTGGCGCGGCTATGTACGCGTAAAAGACACCAACGTGCAAACCAGCAAAATGGTCGATAAATCCCTGCAGGCAGCAGCGCCATCGTTCGAGCATCTGCCCCTTGATCGGCACGAGAATGCAGTGCTGGACTACCTGAAGCAGCAGCCGCGCATCACCCTGAAACAGTACATGAAACTGGCGAACTTTTCGGAGCGCCGCGCCTACCGCACGCTGGTTAAGCTCGTGCTGCACGGCTATCTGCGCCTGCACGACAAAGAAAAAGAGGAATACTATACGCTTAGCTAAGAAATGAATCCGCAACAACTGGCTTTTGCCTGACTGCATGTATAGCAGGGCAGGTTATAGATAAAAGTAAATATTTCAGAAGCCGCCCGGAAGGACAGCATGCCGTTAGCTATAAATTCAGTGAAATCTCATTACCATCTTCGTAATACTCCCGGTGGCTGAATTTTCCATGCTCATCGTATACTTTCCAGTCGCCAAACCAGAAGTAGCGGACAACATTGCCTGACGTAACCAGCCGGGCCTGCCCTTCTTTGGCCAGCTTCCCGTTCTCGTGATAGCGCTTTACCAGTATATAATCCAGATTGCGTTTGTGCTTTTCCACCATCAGCAGTTTACCGCTGGGATAATAGTATTTCCAGGTGCCTACTTCCCGGCCATGCCGGAAGCGGCCGTTCCGGACGAGTGTTTTCTCATCGCCTACCCGCACTTTCCAGCGGCCCTGAAACCTTCCCTCTTTATCGAAACGGTTTATCCTGAAGGGCCAGATGCCCTTTGGCTTTTGCTGCGCCACCGCCGGTAAAGGCAAACTTATGAGCAAAAAGAAGTATATGCATCGCTTCATCATCCTAAAAATTGCGTTGTTTAAAATTACTTTTTAAAGAATGCCTGTTACAAGATATAAAATATATACTTATAACTAAAATATTAGTTGTCTTATTATCTATATAACCTATTAGCTTTCAGGAAGATAATTTTCGTTATTCATTTTTTGTTTTTCCGCGACACTTATACCTGACACAAGGGCTTCCCAAGTGGCAGCCACTAAAGAAAATCTCACGTAAATAACAAAAATTGCTTTGGGCAACACCGTTGCGTGCTGCCCGTTAAGCGCCCGGACACACCGTTTTACCCTAAGCCAATGCGTATGCCAAATCCCAGCGAAACACCCAAAGTATCACCCGATAAAACAAAAAAAACAAAATCAGCCAGCCCCGCAAAGGCTTCTAAAGCAGCAGCACCGGAAACGGCTGCCGTCGCCGCACCTGCCCATAATATCAAAAAGATATTTGTGCTTGATACTTCCGTTATTCTGTATGACCACAGCGCCATTCAGAACTTTCAGGAGCACGACGTAGCCATACCGATTACGGTGCTGGAGGAGCTGGATAACTTTAAAAAGGGCAATGACATCAAAAACTTTGAGGCCCGCGAGTTTATCCGCTTTATCGACAAGCTTTCTGCCGAACATAAGCTGCAGGAATGGCTGCCGCTTAACGGTAAAAACAAAGGCCATTTCAAGGTGCTGATGAACAATGCCTCTTCGCTGGATGCTGTGGAAATCTTTGGCGATAAAAACGACCACCGCATTCTGAACTCAGCCCTGCAGATGCAGCGGGAACGCCCCGAAAGTAAGGTGGTGCTGGTAACCAAAGACATTAACCTGCGCCTGAAAGCACGCGCCCTGAACCTGGTGTCGGAAGATTATGAAACCGGAAAAATACAGGACGTAGCCGGGCTGTATACCGGCAACGACACCCTGGAAGATGTGCCCGCTAACATCATAAATGAGCTGTATGAAAAAGGGCATTGCGAAACGGAAAAGGTTATGGCAGTACCGCCAGCTGACAACCATTACTTTATATTAAAGAGCTTTAAGAACTCTATACTAGCTTTTTATAATGCAGCCAGCAAGCAGTTGGAGCGGGTTGACAAACTCTCGGCTTTCGGGGTTAAACCGCGCAATGCCGAACAGACATTCGCCATACATGCGCTCACCAACCCTGATATAAAGCTGGTGACAGTGCAGGGCGTGGCGGGTACCGGCAAAACGCTACTGGCACTGGCCAGCGCGCTGGAGCAGCGCCGCGAGTATAAGCAGATTTACCTGGCGCGGCCCGTGGTGCCGCTCAGCAACAAGGATATTGGTTACCTGCCCGGCGACATCAAATCGAAGCTGAACCCTTATATGGAACCGCTGTGGGACAACCTGAAGTATATTCAAAACCAATTTTCGGAAACCAGCAAGGAGTTTCAGAAGATCCGCGACATGCTGGACCTGGAGAAACTGATGATTACGCCCCTGGCCTATATCCGCGGGCGCAGTTTGTCCAACATTATCTTTATTGTGGATGAGGCCCAGAACCTGACGCCCCATGAGGTGAAAACCATCATCTCCCGTGCCGGCGAAAATACCAAAATCATCTTTACCGGTGACATTTACCAGATAGACACGCCCTACCTCGACTCGCAGAGCAACGGCCTTTCATACCTGATAGATCGGGCCAAAAACCACCCGCTTTACGCCCATATTACACTGCTGAAAGGTGAGCGTTCCGAACTGGCCAACCTGGCAAATGAGCTGTTGTAACTTTTTTTCTCTTTTGTCATCCTGAAAGGAGCTTGTGAATTGCTTATAATCAGACCACAAGCTCCTTTCAGGATGACAGAAGAAGTATAGCTTAAACTGATTTCGTCTACTTACTTATCGGGGACGAACAAGATAAGTCAGCTATACCTTTATACCCATTTCCTCAGTCTTTTCGCTTTAGATAGCGGGTTTGCAGGATGTTGATGTGGTGCATTTCGTGGGCGGCCACCATGTGAATGATAGCCCGTACCGAGACTGGTTTTCCATTGGCATTACCTACCTGGTCCAGCATTTCGGAGGTAAAGCTGCGGAACAGCAGCAGGCTGGAGCGGCGCACCTGTTCATACTCCTCCAGTATACTTTCCAGCAGCCGGATGTTTGCCAGCGAATTATAGGCATACAGGTTCTCATCGTAACCGGGCAGCAGTTGCTTGTCGCCGCGGCCAATGCAGAGGGCGCGATAAGTAAAAATGCGTTCCGTGTCTATCAGGTGCTGCAGCAACTCTTTTATCGTCCATTTTCCTTCCGCATAGCTTTGCTCCGCACGCTCGTCTGAAATATGCCGGAACATGTGGCGGAGGTCTGTGCTATGCTTGTCCAGCAGGTACATGACGTCGCCTTCCGGCAGCTGATCCATGTAGTGCTGGTAGGTTTCGGGATATTCGTCCGGGCCGGGCCTGTTGATGGTGATAGGCATCTTCTATAGATTTAATTTAATACCGCATGGCGCACGCCATACCTGGTACAATATTGACATCAGTAACAGGATAATGGAATCCAACCAATAGCCTTTCAGTCCTAAATTATTCAAAGCAAATAGCCAGTTTCCTGACCAAACTTCTTTGATACTTCAAACTAGATTCCTGCTTATCCGGCTAAGTAATCCGACAAAATAAATGCTGTATCTTAAGCATCAAATATTAGCGCCCGTACAATCAGTTATAAGCTAAAATCAAGCTTTTTGTTTCATGTTCCTGATGCGCGGGATGCTCTGCCTGGTATTGATGTCCTTTTACTTCATACAATCATTAAGTATGTATATTTATGTCATTTAATCCTTCGAGGCGCTTCGCTTCGCGTTTTGCAGCACCAGCATTTTGAGGCCTTCAAGGCCCTGCTCTACTTCCTGCTGCTTTTTATACTGCCTGTACAGCCCCACATAGCGATCAAGCGGGTTGGTACCGATTGCAGATGTCTGGCGCCAGGTTACTTCTGTACCTCCGGTGGCCGGCGTTAAAGTAAACTCACCAAAAACACTATCCGGCAGGCTGGTTTCGCGTTGCACATAAGCAATGGAATTGGGACTGGTGCTTGCTGTCAGTTGCAGGCTGCCATCTCCCAGTTTGTCGCCGCTCCACTGCATACGCGCGCCCACACCCGTCATTGGCCCGCCGTACAGGTATATGATACTGGGGTCTGCTGCCTTGCTTAGGGCACTCCACTTTGGCCATTCCATGGGGTTATTCAGGTAGGGGTATACCTGCTCGGGGCTGACGCGCAGCACGACGCGGTGCTCGGCCTGCACCTGCGTAGGCAAACGGTAAGCTATGCCGCAAAAGGCCGCTGCCAGCACCGGAAGCGGCAAAACCATTTTCCAAATCAGCTTCATAAAGGCCTGTTATAAAAGGTGATGACAGGCTTGTACTATCATCAGATAAAGTACACCAATTTAAAGAAGGATTTTCGTAGGAATCAAGCGCATCACCATAAATATTTTGTAAATTATACTTCGGAACGCGGTGTATGGCTGTAGCGCAAAGCCTTTTAGCCTTTTGCACCGTATGAAGCTCTAAAAGACACTATTCATTATGCTATACGACTGGATCAAGAAGGGGCTCGTGCTTTCGCAAACCCCTGTGTTCAAAAAATTTCTGGGCAGAGCCGGCGGCTTGCTGGCCAAACCTGTTAAGCTGGGCATACTGCTTACCACCGCCTACGGCAAGCTGGTAGACACCGGCAGCTCAAAAGATGGTTTTCAACAGGTGAAAGAAATCATGCAGACGTTTATCCGGCTGGTGCGGGCTTACATCAATGGCTCTTACCGCCAGGTGTCGAACTCATCGCTGCTGGTGGGTGTGGCCGTGCTCCTGTACCTGGTAACGCCCCTTGATGTTATCCCCGATTTTATCCCCGGCCTGGGCCTGCTCGACGATCTAAGCCTGATGGCCTGGTTTGTAAACGCATTTCAAAAGGAAATCCAGCGCTTCCGCGACTGGGAAACCGATACCAGCTACGAACATATCGGCTCTTTGTAGGGATGAGTGATGGGATTCAAAATGGTTGAATGGAAGTGACAGGTATTGCTGTTTATGAAAGGCTACTTCTGCGCAAGACGTAGCTTTTTTCGTTGGCCCTGCTGCACAAATCAGCCTGAAGCCCCGGAAATGTAGAAGAAAGACCTTTTGCGCTTAAGATAAACTTACCTGTATACTTCTTATCTGCAATTCTCCTATATTGTGTAAAAGAATCTGTATACCCTTGTCCAGCAAAACAGGAAATGAAGGAGCATCAGATATGGTATAAATAGACTTCACCTCCTCTATACATAGTGCAGATAGCAGGAGTAAGTCCTGCTATCTAGTAGTTAGCCAAAACTTAAAAAATGATTTTGATAAAAGAGAAACCAACTTTTACAATAAAATTTTTAATTATTCTTCTGGTAAGCACAATTATTATCAGGACAATAGAAATGATTTTTGAAAAGGAAATAGGTGCTTATCTAATTCTATTCCCAAGCAATTTATCTCAACCTTTGCATTGGTATAGATTTTTTACTTACCCGCTTGAAAGTGTTGGATTATTTGGTTGGTTTAGAATAGCTTTAATAATCTTACCAGCAGGATATATCATAGAAAAAAGAACCAATAACAATATTCTTGTTACCATAATTTTAATTTCAGCTTTACTTGGAGGATTATTGTTTACTATAATCAACTATGGCAATGAATTAAACCGGCCGATTGCTTCAGCAGGATTGATAGCTTGGGGTTTTTGGATTGCTACTATCTGTTGTGGGATACTGCAATGGAAAGATTTGAATATAATAGAGAAAGTTATAATATTATTATTTCTGTTAAACATATTTAGCTTTAATCACTCCGACTTCGGGTATTTAGTAGCCCAAATTTGTGTTGTTGTTACTATTTTAGCTTTTATATTGACATTTAAAATATTTAAAAGAAAAGCATTGGCTAACACTGTATAAAAACCATGCCTCGGCCGACGGCCTCGCACGTTTTTTATACTAACCGTTGACTGTGATTTAATATAATGAAAAAGTATACTCTCAAACTGAATTTGCTAATCCCTATTTTAAGAATAGCTTTTCTCGGTGTATCAATTGGAATGATAATACTTATGATTTTCTTGATTAGAGACAAGGAATGGGGCAACTTTTCAGAGGATGCGGTATTTGTCTTTTACACGATATTTGTGATTTGGGCATTCTCATTAGGGGGATACCAAATGGTAAAAGGTGTCTTGACAGAGACCTTATGGATAAAGATTACAGAGGAACATATTGAAATTCGGAACTTGACAAAGTTTAGAAAACATATTTTAACTAAAAGTGACATTTCAAGCATCTTTCGCTCCAACAAGCAGTTCGGGAGAGGAACTTGGAAAACAGTTGTAATCTATACAAGGGAAGGAAAAAGTTATGAGCTGGTTCAATTCAATTACTTCGATTTCAAGAAAATAATTGAAGCTTTTATCCATTTTGGATATAGAAAGCCAATAGGCAAAACATTAGAACCCAATGGTTTAGAAATCCAAGACGAATTCAATTTAGAATAAATAAATCTCGCCAATGGTTAGTATACACAAAACCCTTGCTCCACTGCGGGCTTTGCATATACTAACTGTTGCCACTAACTCAAAACAACTTCACCCTACCAAGCCATCAAATCCAGCACCGACAGGTTTTTGGATGGCAGGGCTGAGGTGCCCATCAGAAACTCATCTACGGCGCGGGCCGCTTCTCTGCCTTCTGAGATGGCCCATACCACCAGCGATTGCCCGCGGCGGGCGTCGCCTGCGGTAAATACCTTTTCCACATTGGTCTGGAAGCGCGTATCCGCAAGTATACTGCCGTATTCGTCCAGGGTAATTCCCAACTGCTCCAGCAAACCTTTGGGTTGCGTATAGGCAAAACCGATGGCAACAAGCGCCATATCGCAGGGCAGTTCGCGCTCTGTTCCTTCAATCTCAAAGTATCTTTTGCCTGCTACGCTTTCTTCACATTGCAGATCAGCCACTATCAGGCCTTTTACATGGCCCTGCGCATCGCCTACAAAAGCTTTGGTGAGCATGGCCCAGGTGCGGTTACAGCCTTCTTCGTGCGAACTGGAAGTCTGCATCACCATGGGTACCTGCGGCCATGGGTTATGGTCGTGGCGCTGCCGTGGCGGCTCATACATGCGGGCAATCTGGGTAACGGATGCAGCTTTCTGCCGGTTGGCAGTGCCCACACAGTCGGAACCTGTATCGCCGCTGCCTACTACGATCACGTGCTTACCTGTAGCCAGTATAGGTTCCTCCTGCACCTCCACGCCGCGCACACGACGGTTCTGCTGCACCAGATAATCCATGGCATAATGTATGCCTTTCAGATCATGCCCTTCTATGGGCAGTTCCTTGGGCACCTCAGCCCCGCAGCAGAGCACAATGGCATCAAAATCCGCTTTCAGTTCGTCGGCAGACATGGTTACGCCTACATGCACATTGGTTTTGAAGACGACACCCTCCTCTTCCAACAACCGTACTCTTCGCTCAATCACCCATTTTTCCAGCTTAAAGTCAGGTATGCCGTAAGCCAGCAAACCACCGATGACGTCCTGTTTCTCAAAAACAGTCACCCAATGGCCTGCCGTGTTCAGTTGCGCGGCAGCCGCTAGTCCCGCAGGTCCTGAGCCTACCACCGCTACCTTCCTGCCTGTTCTTGTTACAGGTGGCTGCGCTTGTATCAGTCCCAGTTCAAAGCCTTTTTCGGCAATAGATTTTTCGATGAACTCTATCGTTACCGGATTCTTGTTGATGCTCAGCACGCAAGACGATTCGCAGGGAGCCGGGCAGATACGGCCCGTAAACTCCGGGAAATTGTTGGTGCTGCTCAGTATCTCGACAGCATGTGCCCAATTCTCCTTATAAACGGCATCATTAAAGTCCGGAATTTTATTACCCAACGGGCAGCCGCTGTGGCAAAAAGGAACGCCGCAGTCCATGCAGCGTGTAGCCTGCTCGTTGGCCAGTTCGTAGCCGGGCTCCAGGTATATTTCCTTAAAATCGTTTATACGCTCTTTCGGATCTCTGGCAGGCGGTAAGGCTCTACCCAGTTCCATAAATCCTCTCTCTTTTCCCATGGCTAAATTCAAATAGCTTTTCTCAATGGATTATTTCTTTCGGCAAGTACGGCTTTATACTCCTGCGGAATCACTTTTACAAAAGCCCTTACAGCCTGCTCCCAGCGTTCCAGGATAGCAGCGGCGACAGCACTACCGGTATACTTTACATGATTTTCCAGCAGCTGGCGCAGCATCCGGTGGTCTTCAAAAGCTACAGGGTCCAGGTCAACCATCTCCCTGTTGCAGTGTTCCTGCAATTGCTGATCGGGATCATATACAAAGGCCAGCCCGCCGCTCATGCCGGCAGCAAAGTTGCGCCCCAGGGCTCCCAAGATAACCACCACACCACCGGTCATGTATTCGCAGGCATGGTCGCCTGCTCCTTCCACCACAGCTTTGGCGCCGGAGTTACGCACGGCAAAGCGTTCGCCGGCCATGCCATTGATGTATACTTCGCCGGAGGTAGCGCCATACAGCGCCACATTGCCGATGATGATGTTTTCTTCGGGTTTGTAAGCGGATGTTCTGTCGGGGTGCACCACCAGGTGTGCGCCCGACAAACCTTTACCGAAGTAGTCGTTGGCTTCCCCTTCCAGGTCCAGGTGCAGCCCCGGCGCCCCGAAGCATCCGAAGCTCTGACCGGCCGAACCTCTGAACCTGAAATGAATGGTCTTTTCAGGCAGGCCAGCTTTTTTATACTTCTTGGAGATCTCATTCGAGAGAAGCGTGCCCACGCATCTGTCTATGTTCTTTAAGTTGAAGGATGCCTGAACAGGTGTTCCGTGGTCAAGGGCTGCTCCGGCTGCCTGCAGCAATTGCCAGTCCAGCACCTCCTCGAGTTTATGGTCCTGCTCCATTTGCTTATACAGCCCCACTTCAGGGCCTGCAGGCTGTTTATACACCAGGCGGCTCAGATCCAGATCTTTCATTTTCCAGGAGCCGGCATCTTCTCTCACTTTCAGTACATCGGCCTGCCCCACCATCTCATTAATAGAGCGGAAGCCCAGCGCAGCCATGTGCTCGCGCAGATCCTCAGCCAGGAACAGGAACAGGTTTACTACATCCTCAGGCTTGCCCGTAAACAAAGCCCGCAGCTCCGGATTCTGGGTGGCAACACCTACCGGGCAGGTATTCATGTGGCACTTGCGCATCATGATACAGCCTTCCACAATCAGGGCAGCCGTGGCTACGCCCCATTCTTCGGCGCCCAGCAAGGTGGCAATCGCCAGGTCGCGGCCGGTGCGTATCTGGCCGTCCGTCTGCAGCACAACACGGCTGCGGAGGTTATTCTTCACCAGCGTCTGGTGCGCTTCTGCCAGGCCTAATTCCCAGGGCACACCGGCGTGGCGGATAGAACTGATAGGCGAAGCGCCCGTACCGCCGTCATGGCCGGAGATGAGTACGACATCGGCTTTGGCTTTGGCCACACCCGCCGCTACCGTGCCCACACCTGCTTCCGCTACAAGCTTCACGTTGATGCGGGCAGCACGGTTTGCATTTTTCAGGTCAAAAATAAGCTGCGCCAGGTCTTCTATAGAATAGATGTCGTGGTGCGGTGGCGGCGAAATAAGGCCTACCCCCGGCGTGGAGTGGCGTACGCGTGCAATCCAGTCATCAACCTTGTGGCCGGGCAACTGGCCGCCCTCGCCTGGCTTGGCACCCTGCGCCACTTTGATCTGCAGTTCATCTGCATTGGCCAGGTAATAACTTGTAACTCCAAAACGGCCCGAGGCCACCTGTTTGATAGAAGAGCGCTCAGAATCACCGTTTGGTTTTATTTCGAAACGAACATCATCTTCCCCTCCTTCTCCGCTGTTGCTCTTGGCTCCAATACGGTTCATGGCAATGGCCAGCGTGCTGTGCGCCTCATAAGAGATAGATCCGAAGGACATGGCCCCGGTGGCAAAGCGCTTGAGTATACTTTCCACTGGCTCTACCTCCTCTAATGGCACCGGCTGGCGCTCACGGAAATCCAGCAGGCTGCGCAGTGTTATCGCATGCCTGTTCTGCTCGTTTATAAGGCGGGCGTATTTCTTGTACAGCCCGTAATCGCCGCGTTTGGTAGAGTATTGCAGCAGGTGAATGGTTTCGGGGTTCATGAGGTGGGCTTCGCCATCGCGTTTCCACTGGTAAAACCCGCCTACCGGCAATCTCGGGGTGAAATGCTGCGCATAAACATACCTGTGCCGTACCAATACCTCCTGCGCAATGCCGTCAAAGCCAATGCCGCCGATACGGGAAACCGTTCCTTCGAAGCAGGAATCTATTACTTCCGGGCTCAGGCCCAGGCACTCGAATATCTGGGAACCCTGGTAAGACTGAAGCGTGGAGATACCCATTTTCGACAGGATCTTTAACAGGCCATTGCCGATTGCCTTCACGTAGTTTTGCAGCGCCTCTTCATCTGTTAAGCCGCTCCTGAGCTCCTCTTGTTTGTTCAGCGACAGGATTGTTTCAAAAGCCAGATAAGGATGCACAGCGCTGGCGCCGTAGCCAATCAGTGTGGCAAAGTGGTGCGTTTCCCACACATCCCCGGCTTCCACAATAATACTGGCTTTGGTCCGGATGCGGTGGCGGATAAGGTGATGCTGCAGGGCACCCGTAGCCAGCAGGGATGGGATAGGCGCATGCGCGTCGTCAACAGCTCTGTCAGACAGCACCAGCACATTATATCCTGCGGCAATGGCTTCTTCGGCTTCGCGGCAAACCCGCGCAATGGCTTCAGCCAGCCGGAATGGCTGCCCGTCTGCATTAAAAACGATTGCGATTTCCTTGTGCAGGTATCCGTACTGATCCAACTGCTTCAGGGTAATCATATTTTCATGCGTGAGCACGGGCTGCGAAATGTGTATCTGGCTGCAATGCCTTGGCGATTCAGACAATATGTTCTGTCCTGAGCCTACCCGCGTAAACAATGACATCACCATACGCTCCCGGATAGGGTCGATAGGAGGATTGCTTACCTGTGCAAACAGCTGCTTAAAGTAATGCGACAGGTGCTGGCTCTGGTTGGAAAGTATAGCCAGCGGTGTGTCGGCGCCCATGGAGCCGATGGGCTCTTTGCCGCCCCCGGCCATAGGCGCAATCACCACTTTCAGATCTTCTGAAGTATAGCCGTATACCTGCTGGCGCTGCAACAGGGTGTCCTCCTGCAGTTCAAAAGCGGGTACTCTGGGCGGCAGCATCTCGCGCAGTTTCAGGCGATTGTGGCGCACCCATTCCATGTATGGCCTGCGGCAGGCTACTTTATCTTTAATTTCTTCGTCTTCGATAACCCTGCCCTGCTCCAAATCCACTATAAACATTTTGCCGGGCTGCAGGCGGCCCTTCTTTATCACTTTAGCAGGGTCTACGGGCAGTGCGCCGGCCTCCGAGGCCATGATAACGGTGCCATCAGAGGTGATGCAGTAACGGCAGGGACGCAGGCCGTTACGGTCGAGCATGGCTCCTACCATTTTGCCGTCCGTAAAGCAGATCGCCGCCGGGCCGTCCCAGGGTTCCATCAGCGAGGCATGAAACTTATAAAAGTCCTTCTTCACCGGCGACATCAGGTCGTTGTGTTCCCAGGCTTCGGGCACCATCATCATCAGGGCATGCGGCAGCGAACGGCCGGCCAGCACCAGCAATTCTGCCAGGTTGTCGAAGTTAGCCGAATCGGAGTGGCTGGCATCGCAGATAGGCAGCAGCATGTTGAGCTCTTCTTTGGTGAACAGGTCGGACTCCATCAGCACTTCTTTCGTCTTCATCTTGTTCACGTTGCCCCTGATGGTATTTATCTCCCCGTTGTGGGCAATAAACCGGAACGGCTGTGCCAGCTTCCATCGCGGGAAGGTGTTGGTGGAGAACCGGGAATGCACCAGGGCAATGGCTGACTCAAGGCGTTCGTCCTGCAAATCCTTATAATAGGTCTTTACCTGATCAGTGCGCAACTGGCCTTTGTATATGATCACCCGGCCGGAAAGGCTGGCGAAATAGAATTCGCTTTCGTTGCCCCCCATCATGCTGCCCACCGTGTGGGTGCTGTAGTTGCGGAACACGTATAGTTTTCGCTCCAGCGCATCAGAATGAATGCTTTCATCTGCGGGCCTTACAAAGAGCTGCTCAATTCTGGGCTCATTGGCCAGTGCTGTTGCGCCTATTCCGGTGCGATCAACGGGCACTTCCCGGTAGCCAAGTATAAGCAGGCCCAGCTTCGCAGCAGCTTCGCGCACTACCTGCCGGCATTGCTCCTGCAATTCCGGTTGTGCCGGAAAAAACACCATCCCGACTCCATAATGCCCCGGCAAAGGAAGTTCAAAGCCAAGCTGGCGGCACTCTTCGGCCAGGAACGCATGCGGCAGCTGAAAAAGGATGCCGGCGCCGTCGCCGGTTTCGGGCTCACAGCCACAGCCTCCTCTATGCTCCATGTTCTCCAGCATTACGAGCGCGTCGGCGATGGTAGCATAAGTTTTTTTCCCGGCAAGGTTGGTCAAAAAGCCAATGCCGCATGCATCATGCTCCGCCTGCGGGAGATAAAGCGAGTTATCTTTTTCTATTGTCATGGTCTGGTACAAGGATAATTTACCTCAAAATAAAGGCTGAGGCCTCTGTTTACTAAATGATCACTTTCGATTAGGACGGGGGTACTTAACACCTGAAGTAAATGGATTTAAAAGCCCTGCAATATAGTATGAGCAGCGCGAAAATAGCAATGCTGATATTTAAATAAACAGACATTTTATGGTGTGATTATTAAAAACTACGGGCACTTGTGTCGTAAACATCAACAATATAAGGACAATTTTACAAAAATGAAAAAATATGTTGCTAAACCTTAACTTTATTTTGTGAAGGCAGCAGAGACAGGGGCTGGCGGCTTGTATCAAAGTGCCCGGAATGCTACCCGTTATCTCTCCTCCACAAAACTTTTATGCCGCTGTGCGGTTAAGAAAACCTGAGACTTTAACACTTTAAATTATACCTATGAAATACAACTTACTGGGCGATACAGGCGTGCTGGTTTCGGAGCTCTGCCTGGGCACCATGACGTTTGGCGGCAAAGGCTACTGGGAAGCCATAGGCCAGCAACAACAGGAAGAAGTAAACGAGCTTCTGAAGACTGCCGTAGATGCGGGCATTAATTTTATAGATACCGCCAATGCTTATTCTTTCGGACAGTCGGAGGAGCTGCTGGGCAAAGGACTACGGCAGAACGGCCATGCACGCAACGAGCTTTTTATCGCTACCAAAGTGCGCAGCCGCATGGCTGAAGGCGTAAACCAGGTCGGCTTGTCGCGCTACCACGTGTTTCAGTCGGTGGAGGACAGCCTGCAGCGCCTGCAAATGGACCACATCGATCTGCTGTATGTGCACGGCGTGGATGCGGCCACCTCGGTAGAGCAGATCATGCACACGCTGCACGATCTGGTGGTGTCGGGCAGGGTGCGCTACATTGGCGTCTGCAACTGGCCTGCGTGGATGGTGATGAAAGCCCAGGATATAGCCCGAAAGCATGGCTGGCATGAGTTTATCGGGATGCAGTATTTCTACTCCATCGCCAACCGCGACTCGGAGCACGACCTGCTACCGTTGGCCCAGGATCAGCACCTGGCCTTTATGCCCTGGAGCCCGCTGGCCGGCGGTTTTGTATCGGGCAAGTATACGCGCGACAACCAGAACACCGGCGGCGGTTCGCGCCGTGACAGCTTCGATTTTCCGATCATCGACAAAGAAAAAGCCTACGACATTATTGATGTACTGCAAGCAGTAGCCGAAGTCCACGACGTGTCAGCCGCCGAAATTGCACTGGCCTGGGTACGTCAGCAGCAGGGAGTGACCAGCACCATTATCGGGGCAAAGCGCGCAGATCAACTCACCTCTAATATACATTCTACCCAAATACAACTTAGCGCGGAAGAACTGCAGAAACTGAATGAGGTAAGTGCGCCACCTAAAACCTATCCCGGCTGGATGGTGGAGCGCCAGATGGGTAACCGCTATCCCGAATCATAAAGATCAGTCTAGGTATAGCCTGCGCTAAAGCTTACGTGCGGCAAGGCTATACTTACCTTTGGTCACTTATCTTTCCTCAGGTTCGGAAGGATACCTTTTATAGTTATACTAGCTATACTTAACAGTTTATCTATTTAAGGCAGCAGGTGACATGCTGTACCGGGCAGCTGAAGCCGCTGGGTTGTCATTTTATCCGGCAGCCGCTGCCGGTATTTATGAGCATACAGATGCTCCGGATCGGATAGGAAAACCACATCAATGTTTACACCTTTATTTATAAAGAACATGACGAGGTGCTGCATCCTATATAAAATCAGGCTAACTTTGCCCGGATTTAACCTGAACAGCCTGCAACCAGCAGGCTGCCGTACCTGCACTTTACCAGGCATCAGCCTTGGTTTTATGTTTTTATCACTATAAAGCGCATACAGAATACATGAATGCAACGAAATGTTTTATGCCGCTGCTACTGGGGCTCCTGCTCTACCCTGCTTCCCTATTAATGGCGCAAACGAACGCCGCGCTCCCCAATGACTCCCTTACGCTGGACCAGTGCGTGGCTTATGCCCTTAAAAACAGGGCTGCCGTGGAGCAGGCCCTGATAGATGAGGCCATTGGCGAGCGGGAAATCAAAGCAAACCTTGCCGGCTGGCTCCCGCAGGTTTCTGCAAAATATGGCGGCACCCACCTCTTTAAATTGCAGCAGCAGCCGTTTGCAGGCGAGATTCGCACGTTAGGCCAGAAGTATACTTCTAATGTTTTGCTGGAAGCTACCCAGACGCTATACAGCAGCGAGTTGCTGCTAGCCTCCAAGGCAGCACGCTATACCCGGCAGCAACTGGATCTGGACATCCGCCAGAATAAAATAAATACGGTGGTAGATGTCAGCAAGGCTTTTTACGATGTTCTGCTGACGCAGGAACAACTCCGGATTCTGGATGAAAACCTGGCCAGGCAGGAAAAGCAGTACAACGATGCCCGCAGCCGGTTTGAGGTTGGCCTGGTGGATAAAACAGATTACCAGCGTGCCGCTATTACGCTGGCCAATATCCGCAGCGACCGCAACAGGGCGCAGGCAAGTATAAAAGCGAAGTATGCCCTGCTGAAGCAACTGATGGGCTACCCGATAGAGGCAGACCTGGAAGTGGCCTACAACTATAATGTGATGCAACAGGCCGTACTGGTGGACACAACCGAAGTAGTTAACTTTGGTAACAGAATTGAGCTGCAGCAGTTGCAGACGCAGCAGCAGTTGCAGCAACTCAACACTGCCTATTACAAATGGAACTTCCTGCCTACCATATCTTCCTACATCAACTATAACTGGCTATTTTTTAGTGATACGTTCGCTGGTCTCTACAGCCAGGCTTATCCTACTTCGGGCGTTGGACTGCAGGCATCCATCCCCATTTTTCAGGGCACCAGAAGAATTCAGAACCTTAAGATTGCCCAATTACAGGAAAAGCGCCTGGAGGTGGAAGCAGAAAATATGCGCAAAGCCATCAATACCGAATACCAGGCAGCGCTGGCCAACTATAAAAGCAATTATTATGAATGGATAACGCTGCGCGACAATGCACAACTGGCCCAGGAAGTATACGACATCATCAGGCTACAGTACAACGAGGGCATCAAAGCATATGTAGACCTGGTAGTGGCAGAAACAGACCTCCGCACGGCACAGCTTAACTATTATAATGCGCTCTATGATGTGCTGGCCAGCAAGCTGGACTATCAACGCGCTTTAGGTACGATAAATATCCAATAATCAGCAAAGAAGAAACAATGAAGCTACATTACGCATGGCTGCTGGCCGCCATTATGAGCCCGGCTATACTTGCCTCCTGCGGCGGGAAAGAAAATGCACAGCAGCAGCAGAACCCCGCTGCCATGGCTGTTCCGGTAAATGCTTACGAGGTAAAAAAACAGGACGTAACCGGCACCGATACTTATCCGGGCACCGTGGTACCGCTGCAGGAAGTGGAGTTGAGGCCACAGGTATCCGGCTATATCACTGACATTTATGTGCAGGACGGGCAGCGCGTTACCAAAGGCCAGAAGATGTATGAGATAGACCGCACCCGCTACGAAGCAGCTTACCGGCAGGCCCAGGCCAACCTGCAAAGCGCCCAGGCCAACCTCGAGAAATTCCAGAAGGACTTGGAGCGCTACGAAACCCTGGAAGCTAAAGAAGCCATTGCCAGGCAGCAGGTAGATTATGCCCGCACCAACGTGCAGACGGCCAAAGCGCAGGTTGCCGCAGCGCAGGCACAGGTAAGCAGCGCCGCCAACGAACTGGGTTATGCCGTTATCAATGCCCCTTTTGATGGCGTAATCGGTATCTCTAATGTAAGAGTCGGCGCGCAGGTGTCGCCGGGCCAGCCGCTGCTCAACACTATTTCTTCCATGCAGCCCATTGCAGTGGACTTTGTGATAAACGAGCAGGAAGTAGGGCGTTTCACCAATTATTTAAGCAATCCCAAATCGCAACCGGATTCGCTTTTTACCATCGCGCTGAATAACGGCGAAGTATACCCGCATGTTGGCAAGCTCATCACAGTAGACAGAGCCATCGGGCGGCAATCCGGCACCACAACTGTGCGTGTAGAGTTCCCGAACCCTGACCGCCGGCTGATACCGGGCATGACGGTAAATGTGCGCGTTTTGAACCAGGACATCGGGGAGCAGCTGGTTATACCTTACAAAGCCGTAACAGAGCAGCTTGGCGAATACTTTGTGTATGTCATCCAGGGCGATTCGGTGCATCAGCAGAACGTGCAGCTCGGCACCCGCTTCAGCGGCAACGTAGTAGTGCGCGAGGGCCTGGAACCGGGCCAGGACATTGTGCTGGAAGGCATCCAGAAGCTGCGCGAAGGCGCCAAAGTACAGGTGGGCACCGCCCAGGAAGCGCCACAGCAGGCTCCTGCAAAACAGTAATCTTTTAAAGATTTTCCCAAGGAAATATGATCTCAGATGTATTTATAAGAAGGCCCGTCACTTCCATCGTCATCTCCATTGTGATTGTGCTGGTGGGAGTTCTGTCTATGATGAACCTGCCGGTTACCCAGTACCCGGACATTTCGCCGCCCGTGGTATCGGTTTCGGCCAACTATACGGGCGCTGATGCGCTTACGGTTGAGCAAACGGTGGCCACACCCGTGGAGACGCAGATTAACGGTACGCCGGGCATGGCCTACATTACCTCTACCAACACCAGCACCGGCCAGATGAACATGGCTGTAACTTTTGAGGTAGGCACCGATATTGATATTGCCACGCTGGATGTGCAGAACCGGGCAAGTATAGCTGCGCCCAGCCTGCCGGAAGAGGTGCGCCGCCTGGGTGTAACCGTGCGCAAGCGTAACCCCAGCATCATGATGGTAATCGGTATTTACTCGCCGAAAGGAACCCATGACATTCAGTACCTGGATAACTATACCAACATTTTTGTGCGGGAGGCGCTGCTGCGTGTACCGGGTGTAGGCGATATCAATGCGCTGGGCCAGGACTTTAGCATGCGTATCTGGCTGAAACCTGATAAGATGGCGCAATACAGCATCAGCGCCAGCGAGATAACGGCTGCCATACAGGAACAAAACCTGCAGGTAGCAGCCGGCACGGTGGGCGCCAAGCCGCAATACGATGATCAGGCTTTTCAGTACCCGATAACCGTAACAGGCCGCCTGCAGACACAGGAAGAGTTCGGCAACATCATTATCCGCACAAATCCTGCCGACGGTACGCTGGTATACTTAAGGGATGTGGCCCGCATTGAGTTCGGCCGGTTTGACTATGGCCGGGCTGCAACCATCAACGGCGAGCCGTCGGCTATCCTGCTTTTGTACCAGGCGCCCGGCAGCAATGCCCTCGCCACGGCCGAAGGCATCTACGCCGCTCTGGATGAACTGAAAAAATCTTTCCCGGCTGACGTAGACTATGTGGTGTCGTTCGAGACGGTATCGGTCGTGCAGGTGTCTATCAACGAGGTAGTGCATACGTTGGTGGAGGCACTTATACTTGTTATCATTGTGGTGTTCCTGTTCCTGCAAAGCTGGCGGGCCACCCTCATTCCGGTGCTGGCCATCCCGGTTTCTATCGTGGGCACGTTCATCTTCTTTATCCCCCTCGGCTTCACCATCAACACACTCACCCTGTTCGGCTTTGTGCTGGCCATTGGTATTGTGGTGGATGATGCCATTGTGGTGGTCGAAGCCGTGCAGCATTATATCGATCAACAGGGCCTGTCGGCGAAAGAGGCCACACGCAAGGCCATGAAGGACATTACGGCTCCCGTAATCGCCATTGCGCTTATACTGGCCGCCGTGTTCATTCCGGTAGGCTTTATACCGGGCATTGTGGGCCGCCTGTACCAGCAGTTCGCCATCACCATTGCCATTTCGGTACTCATTTCTGCCTTTGTGGCTCTTACTCTCACGCCGGCGCTCTGCTCTCTGATGCTGAAGCCGATGAACGTGAACAAAGACTCCAAAGGGCTGAACAAGTTCTTCTACAAGTTCAACAACTGGTTTGAGAGAACAACCGCTTCTTACTCCCGCGGCGTACGCAAAAGTATAAAAGCCACACCGCTGGTGCTCATTCTGCTGGTGTGCCTTTATGCCGGTACGGTAGGCCTGTTTGCCACCAAACCAACCGGCTTTATACCGACAGAGGATGAAGGGCGCCTGTTTGTTTCCATCGAGTTGCCGGAGGGTTCTTCTGCCAGCAGAACCGAAGCGCAGCTGGCCCGCATGGGCGAGATTCTGGCTGATATTCCGGCTGTTAAAAACTATACAGCTATTGGCGGGCTGAATGCCATCAACTTCTCCTTTAAATCCAACAGCGGCACTATTTTCCTGCAGCTGCAGCCCTGGGCGCAGCGCGAGGACGAGGCCGAACAGTTGCAAGGCGTAATGGCTACCCTGAACCAGCGGTTTGCAGCTCTGAAAGAAGCAACTGTAATTGTGGTAGCCCCGCCAGCCATCCCCGGCCTGGGTAGTTCCGGCGGTTTCAGCTTTATGCTGGAGCAGCGGGCGGGTGGCAGCAGCCTGAAGGAGTTTGAGGCGGTGCTGGGCCAGTTCCTGGGCGCCGTGAACCAACGTCCGGAAATTGCACGGGCTTACAGCTTTTTTAACACCCGCACGCCCGGGTACCATGTGGAAGTGAACCGCGAAAAAGCAAAGCAGCTGGGTGTGAACATTGCCGATATTTATGCCACCATGTCCTCCCTGATGGGTAGCCGCTACATCAACGACTTTACCCGCTACGGACGTAATTTCAGGGTAGTGGCCCAGGCCGACACGGCTTACAGAATGGATATCGAAAGCCTGAAGCAATATTATGTGATGAACAGGCAGGGCGAATCCGTTCCGCTGAGCGCCCTGGTTACCTCGTCGGTGGTAGAGAATGCTTCCGTTATCTCGCACTACAACCTGTTCCGCTCGGCTGAGGTGATGGGCAGCGCGGCGCCGGGCTACAGCAGCGGCCAGGCCCTGCAGGCGCTGCAGGAAGTCGCGGCGCAGGTATTACCTGCCGGTTACAGCTACGACTTCTCAGGCCTGAGCCGCGAGGAACTGACAGCCGGCAACAGCACGGTTTATATTTTCTCGCTGTCGATTATATTGGTGTTGCTGCTGCTGGCCGCTTTGTACGAAAGCTGGTCGGTGCCGTTCTCCATCCTGTTTGCCATTCCGCTGGGCATGTTTGGCGCTATCCTGGCGCTTACGTTCCTGCCACGGCTGGACAACAACGTGTATGCCCAGATAGGTATGATTACGCTGATCGGACTGGCTGCTAAAAACGCCATCCTGATTGTGGAGTTTGCCAAAGAGCGCGTGGACCGCGGCATGGAGCTGATTGAAGCAACCATTGATGCCGTAAAACTACGCCTGCGCCCTATCCTGATGACCTCTGCCGCCTTTATACTAGGTGTGGTGCCGCTGGCAACTGCCACGGGTGCCGGGGCCGTATCGCGCCAGACAATAGGATGGGTCGTAATCGGCGGTATGTTGGCGGCTACCTTGCTGGCTATTTTCGTGGTACCAGTGCTGTTTGTAGTAATTACGCGATTGGCCTACGGCAAGCGCGGGCTGGCAGAACTCCGCGAAAGACAGCACCAACATCCCGATGATGAAGGTGGAGACCCGGCTTACGTGAACCCGCATCACTAACAGAACTTCTGGAGTTGGATAATACAAAAAGCCCCGGCCATTTGGTCGGGGCTTTTTGTATTATCCCTCCCCTAACATATCTGAGAAATCCAGCAAATAATCTTAAGAAAACAGCTCTATAGGGTAGTTGTCATTAATATGTAGAGTTGACATAGCTTAATCTCATAAACAGTATAATCAACCTAACGTTTCGGGTATAAGCAAAGGCGAATTTTTAAGGCAAATGTGTCCCCGTTTCAAAGCGCTAAACGAAGATAAATATTTAATCCACTCTGTACCCTTCCATTCATTATGCATTTGTTGGCTGTAATTATATTTTAAGTAGTGTCTTTTTAAGTAAGTTCAAGTGGAAGTTGAGCTCGTTATTGTCAATTATAATAGATCTGTTTTCTCCATGATGAAATTCCTTTGTGTAGTCATTTAAGTTAATCAAGTCAGGAAGAATTGGCTTAAGGCCATATAATGGTTCTGGTGAATTAGATTTACGTATTTTAGAAATTATGTCTCCTAACCAATCATTATTTTTTATAAACTCGAAATATTTTGTTTTTAACAGTGTTTCTAAAACTGGACGAATACATCTGATAACCTCTCTTCTATCATTTTCTGTTCTAACGGATTTCGTCTCAAATTCTATTATTGTTTGAAGGTCTTTTTTGTAGCCAGTTAAGGTCTCGAAATTGATATCATGTTCAGTTATAACACTCGAGTTGGAAACTTTTTCAATTTTTAAATTTAAAACACTCGTGAAGTCAAGTTTATCTTTAATTGACTTTGCAAAATGGATATCGTGCGTTAATAGGAAAAATTGCTCACAATTTATTGCTACACTTGAGAGTAAATTGATTGTACTTGTTTTCCTTTCCTGGTCAAAACTCGATAACGGGTCATCAATTACAACAATTTTATTAGTCGTGCCAGAAATTTCAAGCTTAGCTAGAAAAAAACTTAAAGCTATTGCGTTTTTATCTCCTTCACTTAAAGAGAACTTCGCATTCCCAGTTTTCTTTGATAAATCGGGTGCCTTAAATCGTAATATTTTACCATTAATTTCAATGTTTAAGGATGGTTTTAATTTTTCAGCATCAAATGAAGGTTCGGGATTTATTAAACTATGTAGCCGAACGTGATTTGTAAATCTTGAAAGTATTTTATTTGTAACTTGAATGTAGTTTTCAAAAATTGGTTGAGCATAAGCACTAAATTCACTAATTACTTTTTCGATGGCTTCACCATTTGTTTTGACGTTTGCTTTAGCTGTATTAAGTAGACTCTTATCCTTGGCTTTTGATAATTCATGTTTTTTTAAATTTTTTAATAGGTGAGTTCTCTTTTTTAGAAGATTCCTGAATCGATTTCGTAATCCAACTCCTTTGTCTCCTAGAGTTAGCTTCAATAAATTATCTGTGTTCTTTTCATTTGAAATAGAGCTCAGGAATAGAAAGTCCTCAATAAAATGGATATCGAAAATCTCAATATTTTTTATTTGAGTGCTCCACACTTTATCTTTATACTCTACTAAACCATTTGATTTAATCAGCAACTTTATGTTAGCAGGTTCATTTCTATTGAACGATTGTTTCAATCGAATTAAGTCAGGTTTGTTCTTACTGATTGAATTCAGAATTGTAGCAAATGTTGTTTTCCCTGTCCCATTTGGAGCGTATAGAATGTTTATTTTACTAAAAACTCCATTCCATCCATTCCTAGAATGGGGAATGAAGTCTGTAAAAGTTCCAATATTCTTAATACTTATAATCTTCTCAATCATAGTTGCAGCCAACGTAGTGCTAAACGGAATTATTCCTGCTATACTACCGAATATAACGAGACAAACGGAAGTGCATTAATGAATATACTATACAGGTAGTAGTTAAGAAGTTCCATAAAGGTTTAACCTCATTCCTGCCCTAATTTAGCAAAACAATTTTACTGTCCTTTGCCGCGCATCTGCTTTTCCATGGCGTCCCATAGCTCCTGCGGCACCTGGTCGAAGCTGTTGAACTCGCCGGCGCCATACAGCCACTCGCCGCCATCTATGGTTACTACTTCGCCGTTCACAAACGAGGCATAATCTGATACCAGGTAGGCGGCCAGGTTCGCCAGTTCCTGGTGCTCCCCGAAGCGGCCTACGGGGATGCGCTTCAAGGGGTCCAGCGTGTCGGTTAGCTGTTTCGGAAACAGGCGCGTCCAGGCACCCTCTGTAGGGAAGGGGCCGGGCGCAATGGCATTGGAGCGGATGCCATACTTGGCCCACTCCGAAGCCAGCGAGCGCGTGAGCGCCAGCACGCCTGCTTTGGCACAAGCCGAAGGCACCACGTAGCCGGAGCCCGTCCAGGCATACGTCGTGACGATGTTGAGTATAGCCGCCTGTTGCTTTTGTGCAATCCAGTGCTTGCCCAGCGCCAGCGTGCAGTTGTAGCTGCCTTTCAGCACAATATCCGTTATCACATCAAAAGCTTTGTGGCTCAGCCGCTCGGTAGGGCTCACAAAATTCCCGGCGGCATTGTTCACCAGCACATCCACACGGCCAAACTTATCGAGCGCAGCTTGTAGTACCGCCTCCACCTCGTTATACTTGCGCACATCGCAGGCCAGGGGCAGCACCTGGCCGCCTGTTTCCTGGGCCAATTCCCGGGCGGTTTGTTCCAGCACCTCCATTTTCCGGCTGCAGATAATGGCATTGGCGCCAAGCTCCAGAAAATATTTTACCATCGACCGGCCCAGGCCTGTACCGCCACCTGTTACGAGTATGGTTTTACCTTTCAGGGCGCCTTCTTTCAACATAGGTTCTGCTTTCATAAGTATAAATCGTTATAAAGGTATAAGGGGCATTGCGCCGGCGGAAGCAACAAAGTATAAAGTTGATTCAGGAAACGCTTCTGCTTACAAATGGTAAAAACCGAAAGCTATTTCTGGAAAATATTTTAATTACAGGCTATATTTTTTCTGATTACGAAAGTATAAGTTTAATGATTTTTATCTTGAACTAAACCATTTTACTGATGAGAAACATGAGCAAAGAGGAATTGCAGCAAGAGCTGATGTCAGTGGCAGGCGGACTGCTGCTAAAAAGTGAAATTGAAGCACCTTTTGAATTTGTTTACTACAGTTTGCGGCCCGGACAGCAGTTTGCCCCAGAAACTGTGGCCGAATGGGCCGGCAAGCCCGCCGGAATGGCCGTGGACACAAAGAACCCGGAGGCATTCAGAAATAAAATCAAAGGCATTGTTCCCGTGGGCGCCACCTCCGGCGATACCTCCAGCCTGTACCAGCAACTGGCCGCTAAGCTCAACGAGTTGCTGGATGACGTGCAGGTTTACAGCATCACACAGATAGGAACGGAAGTATACATGCTGGGCAAAACCGGCACCGGAGCGTATGCAGGACTGAGAACAATGGCTATGATTGATGAGGCCACCATCGATTAAAAGCATTTTATACCTGAGAAGCGTCGTAGTTTTAACCAGTTATACCGGAAGTGCGGGGCAAAGAACAGCGCCTGAAAGGCTGGTCAGGAGTTGCAGGTTTTATGTGCTGGTGCCGGGATTCCTTTCCGTTATACTTACAGCTGATCCTGCACAAGTTTACGGGCTGCAATAATGCCGCTCAGGCAAACACCGGGAATGCCCTGGCCGGGGTATACGGTATCGCCGCAGACATAAGCGCCCCAGTGATCGAGCCGGGCGTCTTTCATTTGCCAGGGTTTGATGTGCCGGTACTGCGGATACCCGCCCACGGCGCCATAGGCCCGGTGCGTCCAGAAATTCCAGGCACCTGGTGTTGCGCCCTGCTTATACTTTATGTCTTCCATTCTGATAAGTCCGCGGTTTGCCAGCACGCGGCAGATGGCTTCTTCAAGCACCGCTTTCTGCCCGATGTAGTTGATTGCCGGGTCCGGCACATGTGTGCTGATGGCCGCCACCACCTCCCCTGCCGGCGCCCGTTGCCTGTCGCTGTTATGGCTAAAGCTGATGAAAATGCTTCTGCTCCCGATGAGGGGCAATCCGCCGGCCACATGCACCTGGTGGTGCAGCACCTCCGGGGACTTTTGCTGCAGCACCAGCCCCATCGTAAAAGCGCCGTTCAGCATCCCGGAAGGCAACACATACTTTTGCAACTTCTGCTGAACTGATTTATTCTGAAACAGCGCCAGGGTATTGTTCAGGGGAATACCGCTGATAACAAACCGGCTATCGAAGCTTCCTTTTGCTGTGGTGGTGCGGTAACCGGTTTCCGTTGTTTCGATGGCTGTTACCTGCTGCCCGTACTTTACTTCGGAGCCTTGTGCTTTGATGTAATTTACCACAGGCTTCACCATATTTATCAGGCCGCCGGGCACATAGTAGTTGCCGTACAAAGTATAGCACAAAGCCGTAGCGCCAAACAGTTCGTTTACCTGGTGCAGGTGGTTTTGCGCCGTAATCAGCAGTTGCTCGTTCACGAAATCAACAAAAAGTTTGTTTTGCAGGAGGCCATACCTGTGTAGCATATCCTGCATGGTGCGGAAGGCGGCGGGCAGCAGTTAACTGTGCCGGTCGTGCATTTACGGCTGCATGCAACAAATCTCTGAGGTTTGAAAAAGGGAAATTCTGCTGCTGCAGCGAAGTGCGCCATATCTGTTGGCTGATTTTGTAGCAATGTTCCCAGAAAGGCCGCTGGTTATACTTGCCGAAAACACGCTCCGCCTCTGCAATCCAATCGTCCGACTGCGGGTAGCGCGTCAGCAGTTGTCCATCGGGTAGATGCACCTGCATCGGTATTTCCAGCTTTATGACCGGCAGTTCTATCCCTGTTTCATCCAGCAGGTAATGCAGCGGCATGTGTGCATCGAGCCCCACCAGCGTGGTTGCACCTGTTTCAAACCGGTAGCCCTTTCTTTTATAAGACGAGGCACAACCGCCGGGATATTTTGCCTGTTCCAGCACGCAAATGTGCAGCCCGCACTTTGCCAGCAGCGCCGCGGCCGTCAGCGAACCGAAACCGGACCCGGTTATCACCACATCATACTTCATTTATGCGTTACTTTACAGCTCCCAGTATAAAGATAGTTTTAACAGAACTGCAGCAGATTTGTTGAAGCTGTAAACCTTAAAAGATCAGAAAAGAAGCACGATGATTGAAATGGCGGACATAAGCATTATGGGCTGCGGCTGGCTTGGCCTGCCGCTGGCCGAAAGACTGGTACAGGCAGGATACCGCGTAAACGGTTCCACTACATCTCCCGAAAAGCTACCTATGCTGCAACAGCAGGGCATTCGCCCGTTCTGCATCAATTTGCAGGAGGAGCAGTATGACAAAGAGGTGTTGATGACTTTTCTGCAGGCCAAAGTGCTGGTGCTCAACATTCCGCCGCGCCTGCGTGCCGATGGCGGCGAAGCTTACCTCGGCCAGATGCACCTGCTCCTGAAAGCGCTGCGCAATGCTCCGGTGAACCGCATCTTGTTTGTTTCCTCTACTGCCATTTACCTGGATCTGAACCGTATTGTGACAGAAGAAGACATTGTTTTCACCAAAGAACAACAGCCCGGCAACTTGCTGCTGCAGGCCGAGAATCTTTTCTGTGAGCGCGAAGACTGGATAACGACTGTCGTACGGTTTGGCGGGCTGGTAGGTGGCAGCCGGCAGCCGGGCCGCTTTATGGCCGGTAAAAAGAACGTGCCCAACGGGGATGCTCCCGTCAACCTGATTCACCTGGATGACTGCGTAGCCATACTGGAGCGCCTGCTGACGCAGCAGCAATGGGGACAGGTATACAATGCCTGCGCCGACGAGCACCCGCTGCGGAAGACATTTTATACAAAGGCCGCTGAAGCGCTTGGGCTTGAGCCGCCTGAGTTTGCAGACATGGAAAAAACCGCTTTCAAGCTTATCAAGAGCCAGAAACTGAAAGACGACCTCGCCTATGCCTTTATACACCCCGACCCCATGGCATTCTTTTAGTACCTTTGCCAGCTAAAAGGCAGCTTGTCTATATGGCTGAATGGTTGCTTCCGGCTCCATGCATTTAACGGAAATTAAACTATTCAACCATTATCCTTTAACAGTCAAACAATTTAGCAATTAACTACATGAAAGTAATGGTAATTGGCGGCGGTGCGGCCGGCTTTTTCGGGGCGATTGCCTGTGCCCGTTCCAACGCGGCGGCACAGGTGCTGTTGCTCGAAAAATCGAACAAGTTGCTTGCAAAAGTGCGTATTTCGGGTGGCGGGCGCTGTAATGTCACGCACCAATGCTTTGTGCCCTCTATACTTGCCCAACATTACCCCCGGGGTGCCCGGCAACTCAAAGAAGCTTTTAAATCCTTTGGCGCTGCAGAAACAGTTGATTGGTTTGCACAGCGGGGCGTGCCACTAAAGGCGGAAGCCGATGGCCGCATGTTTCCGGTTACTGACAATTCGGAGACGATTGTAAACTGCCTGTTGCAGGAGGCCAGGAAAGCAGGCATACAGGTAAGAACCGGTGCCGGCGTAACGCGTGTTGAGCCTGTTACAAAAGCCGATCACACCGAGTTTATACTTCACCTCAGTACAGGTGAGCGCATTATGGCTGATAAGGCGCTGGTGAGCACCGGCGGCAATCCGAAAGATACAGGCTATGACTGGCTGCGGGCACTGGGGCATGCGGTAAAAGCGCCCGTGCCCTCCTTGTTTACGTTTAACGTGCCGGGCTCCCCCCTCCTGGATCTCCAGGGTGTTTCGGTGCCGAAAGCGAAGGTGCAGGTGGCCGGTCAGAAACTGGCCTACGAAGGCCCGCTGCTGATTACGCACTGGGGCTACAGCGGACCGGCCGTGCTGAAACTCTCAGCCTGGGGCGCCCGCCTTTTTCATGATCTCGGCTATACTTTCACCGCACTCATCAGCTGGGTACCGGACTATACTGAGGAAACTTTGCGGGAGCAGCTGCAACATTACCGGCAGGCACATCCTAAAAAAGTCGTCAGTACCAATACCCTCTTCGGGCTGCCGCAACGGCTGTGGAAAAGCCTGACGCAACTGGCTGAAATTCCGGCGGAGCTGCGTTGGGCAGATTTGCCCGCCAGAAATACCAATAAGCTGGTAGAAGCGCTGCTGCGCATGCCTGTGGATGTGAAAGGCAAAACAACTTTTAAGGAAGAATTTGTAACCTGCGGCGGCATCGATCTGGCCCAGATAAACATGCGCACCATGGAAAGCCGCCTGCAACCCGGTTTATACTTTGCCGGCGAGGTGCTCGATATCGACGGCATCACGGGAGGGTTCAATTTCCAGGCTGCCTGGACGACAGGCTATCTGGCCGGCACTTCGATGGCTGCCGCTACCATCGGAAATGTGGCTGGTAACAAAAATGCTTTGTAATCAGTATTAAAGCATAAGATCATTCAAAAAATAAAACTATGACAATTAATAAGGAATTATACTCGACAGTTCATCATCTCATCGAAAGATGCAAGGATGGTGCAAAAGGCTACCTTACAGCTTCTGAAGACATTGAAGACAAAGACCTGAAGGACTTGTTCAAGAAGTATGCCGTGCAGCGCGACAGCATGATTACGGAGTTGCAGGACCAGCTAACGAAAATGGGCCATGCGGACGATGAGTCGAGCTCTATTGAGGGAACGGTGCACCGCGCCTGGATCGACATTAAATCGGCGCTATCTTCTAAAGACAGAAAGCGCGTGCTGGAAGAGTGTGAGCGCGGTGAAGACTATGCCGTAAAAGCTTACCAGGAAGCCTTGAAAAAAGATTTACCCGGCACTTTAAAACAGATAATAGAACAGCAGTACAGCGACGTGAAAAACGCCCACGACCACATCCGCTCTTTGCGCGATGCAGCCAGAAACGCATAATACTTTTGGCATAGTCATAACAACAATAAAAAGGAGCTCCGGCTCCTTTTTTTGTGTCTGATGCTTTGCCTGTGGGTCAAAAATAAAGTAGTTTTTAGCAGGCAACAAAGTTGTTAAGCCTATTTACCCCGGCGAATCAGAAGTTACAGATTCAACGAAGGTTTGTGTAGCATTGCTAAGCAAGTATGATGAGGGCTTGTCTCCGCTGGTGCGAGCTTGTAGCTCGTACCTTTTCCTGCAGATGTATGAGTACGAGCTACAAGCTCGCACTAGCAAGATATATTATGCAGCAAGTATATAACTTGCTGGTGCCAAGTACAGGTAGTTAGAGACAGCCTTTTATGAGAATTGCAAATCCGGTAAAATGTATAATGAGACGAAGGGGAGCTATACTTTCATAAAGAACAAAATGCCGCAAAAACAAAAAGGCCGACGTTTCAAGCCGGCCTTTTCTTACAATTTCAGAAGCTTTTTATACTTCCTTTTGTATAGTTGATTATACGTGCCTCTGCAGCTGAGGTTGCAAAATTAAAATCTTCTTTTTCGGAATCCTCCTCGGTCACCGCCACGGTCGTTGCGATCACCACCCCGATCACTGCCAAAGCGGTCGCCGCCTCTGTCACTGCCGAACCGCTCACCTCCGCCACGACGATCTCTGAACGAGCCGCCACCACGGTTGCCGCCGCGGCCCTCGCCGCCGGAACGGTTAAATCCGAAATCGTCGCCGCTGCGTTCACCACGGCTTTTGCCGCTGTCTGCGCCTTTTTTATCAGATTTCTCCACCACCACCATGCGGCCATCCACTTCTATGCGGCCTACGCTTTTCAGGATTTCGCTGGTATACTCGGTGGGCACTTCCACAAAACTGAACTTGTCGTACAGGTCGATATCGCCTACTTTGGCAGCGGGGATGTTGCTGTTCTGGCTCAACAGGTCAATGATATCGCGCGGATGGATGCGGTCTTTTTTGCCGATAGTGATAAACAGGCGGTCCATGCCTTCTTTGGCAGCGGACATGCCTTTTTCCACTTCTGCCCCCTTCTCTTTCACCTTCGCCTCTTTCATGCTCATTTTGAGCAGCGCAGAAGCTACATCCAGTGGCGTATAGCCATCTGTTTCGTTCACGAAGCGCTCTATGCGGGCTACGTGCTTGGCCAGATGGCCTTTCTCCAGCACTTCTTTCACTTTATCAAAGAAAAGCGTTGTGCGGATTTCGTTTACATCTTCTAAGGACGGCACCTGCTGCAGCACGATTTTAGCTTTCGTGAAGCGCATGATGTCCTTTATCTTATAGCCGTCGGTGCGGTTTCCTACAAACGAGAAGGCTTTGCCTGACTTGCCGGCACGTCCTGTGCGGCCAATGCGGTGCACGTAAGATTCTTCGTCCTGCGGCAGGTCGTAGTTGATAACTGCTTCTACATTCTCCACATCCAAGCCACGGGCAGCTACATCCGTAGCCACCAGTATTTCCAGGGTGCCGTTGCGGAACTTGCCCATCACGTTGGAGCGCTGGTTCTGGTTCATGTCGCCGTGCAGTCCGTCGGCGAAGTAGCCGCGTGCCTGCAGGTTCGATACCAGTTCGTCCACCATCCGCTTGGTGTTGCAGAAGATAATGCTGGATTTAAGGTTATACATGTCCAGCAGGCGCGACAGCACCTCCATTTTCATGCTGCTGCGCACCTCGAAGTATACTTGGTCGATGTTCTCAACCGTCAGCTCCTGGTGCACCACTTTCACGATAACCGGATCAGTCTGGTACCGCTTGGTCATCTCCATGATAGGCTTGGACATGGTAGCCGAGAAGAAGATGGTCTGGCGATCTTCGGGGATACGCTCCAGCACATACTCAATGTCTTCGCGGAAGCCCATGTCGAGCATTTCGTCGGCCTCGTCCAGGATGATTTTCTTTACGTTGTCGAGCACCAGGGTGCCGCGTTCGATATGGTCCATTACGCGGCCCGGCGTGCCGATTACAATCTGCACACCCTGCTTCAGAGCGCGCAGCTGGCGATCGTAAGGCTGGCCGCCATAGATAGGCACCACGCTGATACCCGGCTTATACTTGGCCAGCTTCTGGATTTCGCCCGAAACCTGGATAGCCAGTTCGCGGGTGGGGCACAGGATAAGCACCTGCACACTGCGGTCGCGCTCGTCTATACCTTCAATGGCGGGAATACCGAAAGCGGCTGTCTTGCCGGTACCGGTCTGGGCCTGGCCGATAATATCACGGCCTTCCAGCACTACCGGAATAGCCTGTGTCTGAATGGGGGAGGCTTCTTCGAAGCCCATGTCTGCGATCGCTCGCTGTACTTCCGGCGAAAGCGGAAGCTCTTCAAATCTGATGTTGTTCATCTGAATACTTAATAAAACTGAATATGACACATCTGGAGGCAGTCCGTCCTTAACCTTTCTCTACGAGAGAGCGACACGAAAAACTAAAAAACAACCAGGGTATGCCTACAGATGGATTCTCCAGTTATGCAGCAGTCAGACTGATTCCAAACAGGGCGCAAAATTACGCATAATTAATCAGAATAACTATAGGCACTATAATAATCGGGTTGAGCAGCCACTTACTCTGTCAAACGGCCATACTACCTTTATTTAAAAACATTTTACCATTTTATAAAGCATTATTCTTATTTAATAACTAACTTAAGTGGTATAATTAAAAAAAATATTGGCAAAAGGTAACTATTAATTTACCGGCACGTTAATGCAGCCAATTCACCCATATAAATAACACATTTACCAAGTAATGCGACTATAGAGCGACCTTAAACAGCCACTAAACGTAGAAACGAAAAAATAGCTAATACCTAATATTTAGTATGCCACGACAGCTTACTCCTAAGCTGCTGGTAAATAATATTTTATAAGCTGCCCCCTCTTCTTTTATCTCTGTTGATGCGTCTGTTACAGGCAAGTTATGAAACACGAACCAGCAGCGTTGGCTGCTGCCTTAATGCGAAAATTTGATACAAAATAATCATAACATCCAAACATTCCATTTATGCTGCACTTTTCCAAAATCTCATCCAAAGGCAAAGACTTTAACCTGATTGCTTCAGGTGCACTGGCTTTCAAGATTCACAACAAGATACTGAAAGACGAATCTTTTACCCTGAACACTAAAATTAACCGCAATATGCTGCTCAACAGCAGTGTGGCTAAATCGGGCAGCACCGGGCAGAAAAAAGTATTCTTCGTTATTATCTCCGACCTCGACAGGACAAATGTAGAATCGCTGTGCCATACGATTGCTGCGGAACGCGCCAAAGGCAGCTACGCCGTGTGCCAGGTTATCCCGATGTATTACAACGAGCCTTCGTTTAAAGCCCTCAGGTTACTGCGCCAGAATTTTGATGAGGTGATGGAGCTGAACAAATTTAACCTCAGCGATAGCAAAGCTTTGTCGCATGCAGAGCAACAGCAGTGCCTGATAACAGATTATTCGCTGTCGATGGCCCGCATTATGTACCATGTATGTGTTAACGATTTTGCCTCAAACCAAAGCAAAACAGAACAGCGCGTTGCAGCGCCTGCTTATGCTTAGATGTATACTTGCAGATTAGTAGAGAAGTTAGCGGACAAAAAGTAAAAGACTTAAAGTATATAGGTTATTGTAAATGATTATCTTATACTTTGCCCTTCCTTTACACTTCATTGATTTTCCCTGATATTTTACAACAGTAATTTTATAGATCCCCGCTATTGTTTTATGGCGGGGATTTTATTTTAAGCCTTTACAGAAGCTGTGGCTCAATTCTTTTGTAGTCGGGTTTGGCTTTAGGCATACATTCGCTGTATCTTTAAGTATAGATACCTTACTTATGCCATCTGTTTTTAAAATATATTCTTCCTCGGCCGGTTCCGGCAAAACATACCATCTCACCAAAGAATACCTGAAGCTGGCGCTGCACACCGCCGATCCGGATTATTACCGTTCGATACTGGCCATCACGTTTACCAATGATGCCGCCGCCGAAATGAAGGAACGCATACTTGGCGCCTTGCGTGGTTTTAACGATCCGAATCTGTCGGAAAATGCCGGGGAGAAGAGCGAGGAACTGTTACAAAGTATAACGACAGATTTGCAGGAAGAATACCCGGCGGAAAACCTGGATGTGGCAGAAGTACGAAGAAGAGCGGGTAAGCTGTTCGGCCAGATACTCTATAATTACAGTGATTTCTCGGTCAGCACCATCGACAGCTTCGTGAACAAGATTGTGCAGGCTTTTACGCGCGAGCTCAACATTCCCCACAACTTTGAGGTAGATCTGGATTCGCAGACGCTGGTAGACACGGCTGTGCAGTTGCTGCTCGACAAGGTAAGCAACAGCAAAGGCGACCTGCTCTCGGAAACGCTGGAACAGTATGCCCTGGAAAAAGCACGCGAAGGCCGCAGCTGGAACAGCCTGCCCGCCGACCTCTCCGATTTCGCCAAAAACCTGCTGAACGAGCAGGTATACGAAGCCGTAACCGATCTGCAGGGCCTGACGCTGGAAGATTTCAGAACGATAAGAGGTCAGTTGCTGGACACAAAGCAGAAAATTGAAGAAGCCATTGCAGAAGCGGCCGGTCAGGCGTTGGCAATTATAAACAGTGCCGGCGTTTCGCCGGATGATCTGTTTCGGGGCAAGACCGGCATCTATAGTTACTTCAGCACCTGGATCCGGACGATAGATCTGAACTACGGCAACAGCTTTGCCCGCACCACTGTAACGGAGGATAAATGGTATGGCGGCAAAGCCAACACAGCCGCTAAAAGCCAGATAGATGATATAAAATCAGAACTCACCGAGCTGTATTTCCACATCGAGGATATCAAAGAAAAATTTGCCGGCACTTCCACGCTCATTAACGCTGTTGTGCCGCACCTCTATAAAGTATCGGTGCTGAACGAGCTGGAAAAATGCCTGCAGGAAATTAAACGCGACAAGAACACGGTACACATTTCGGAGTTTAACAAGCGTATTATTGATATTGTGCTGCAGGAGCCGGTGCCGTTTATTTATGAGCGGTTGGGTGAGAAGTATAACCACATCCTGATTGATGAGTTTCAGGACACCTCGGTGCTGCAATGGAACAACCTGCTGCCGCTGGTGGACAATGCACTGGCTTCGGGGCACTTCAGCATGGTGGTGGGCGATGCCAAACAGGCAATTTACAGATGGCGCGGCGGTGAGATGGAGCAGATCCTGCATCTCTACAAGAAAAACACAGAACGCCTGTACCAGAACTGCAGGCACAGCAACATGATCCGCGAAAGGTATGAATCGGTGGATCACGCGCTGCTGCCGGATGAACTGAATACCAACTTCCGCAGCCGCGCCGAAATCATCGGTTTCAACAACGAGTTATTTACTTTCATCAGCAAGGCGCACGAAGCTTTTGGGATGTTCGCGTCGATTTACGATGAAAAATTTACGCAGAAAGTACCGGAAGGCAGTGATAAAAGCGGCGGTCATATCCAAATCATGTTCACGCACCCCGATGACTCCAACTACAAGTATAATTTGGATGGCTGCACCCGCACCGACGAATTGTACGACAGCTACACCCGTCCCGAAATCCTGAGCTACGACGAAAGTATGCTGAACATGGTGCTGCAACTCGTAAACCATGGCCTGGCAGAAGGCTATACGTTGAAGGACATGGCCATACTTTGCCGCACCAACGCCAAAAGCAAGCTCATCGCCAACTTCCTGAAAGAGCGGCGGTTCGACATTATTTCGCAGGATTCGCTTTCGCTGCAGTTTGCCGAGGTTATCAACCTGCTTATTGCCCTGTTCCGTGTGATTAACCGCCCGAACGATACCCTGGCCAAATCGGAGGCTTTATACTTAATCTGTGCCGTGGCGCTGGAAACCATTCCGGATACAGGTATGACGCAGCGCATTGCCGAAATAGCCAATACCCCTGATCCGCAGGCATTTTATGACCAGCTGCGCACCTTTGGCTTTGATGTGAAAGAGCGCGAAACCGGCAACCTGTCTATTTACGAACTGACCGAGCAACTGATCCGCACCTTCGACCTGCTAGGCAAAAATAACGAGTGCGAATACCTGTTCCGTTTTCTGGATCTGGTGCTGGAGTATAGCCTGAAAAACAGCAACAACCTGAATAATTTCCTGGGCTACTGGGAAGTGCAGAAAGAAAAGCTAAGTATAAACACGCCCAAAAACCGCAACGCCATCACCATCACCAGCATCCATAAAGCAAAAGGGCTAGCCTACCCTATCGTCATCATTCCATTTGCCGACTGGAGTACCGAGCCGATGACGCGCGCGCTGATGTGGAGCCAGCTGCCGGAAGAAGTGAGCGTAACAGGCAAGCTGCGCAGCGTGGCAGTTAACATAAGTTCTAAACTAGAGACAACCGTTCTGGGCAGCCAGTACAGCACCGAAATCGAAAAGACATTTATCGAGAACCTGAACATGCTCTACGTGGCCCTTACCCGCCCCATTGACCGGCTCTACCTCATCGGCAACAGCAAAGATTTACTGGATGACCGGAAAGCAGCCAAAGCGCTGGAGGGCAATGCCAGAAACGTGAGCCATTTGCTTTACCGCTTCCTGGTGCATAAAGAAATGTGGCAGCCGGGCCGGTTTTGTTATCAGCTGCACAAAGGTGGTGTCCGGCAGCATCATACGGAACTTGCTTCAGATAAAACATACTTGCTGGATCACCTGGTGACAACCGACTGGGCGCAACGGCTGCAACTGAAACAGCATGCCAACAACGTCTTCGATTTTGAAACGCAGACCAGGCAGCGGGCCGTGAACAAGAAGCTGCACTATGCGTTGTCGCGCGTGATTACGGCCCCGCAGCTGGACGATGTACTGCGCCGGATGGTAAATGAAGGCATCATCAGTGAACGCGAAAAACCGGCTTTGCATGCACGCCTGCAAGAGGTTATAAAGCACCCGAAGCTGCAGCGCTATTTCTCTGACAGGGTAATCGTGGAGCACGAAAAAGAACTCCTGGATGCCCGCGCCTACCTCTACAAACCAGACCGCGTGGTATTCGACGGAGAACAGGTGGTGTTAATTGAATTCAAGCTGCCACCGCCACAACCCGAACATCGTTACAAGCTGGATCACTACGCTGTGCGCTTTAAACAACTGGGCTACGAAAAAGTAAAATGTATACTTTATTATTTCGATACGGAAGAAGTGCTGGAGTGGCGCTACGGCGGCAAAAGTATGCAGATGGGATTGGGGTTTGCTTAACTCTTGTTGTGATTGTATTTAAAGACTTTATACCTGCTCCTTTAAAAGCAATCGTGCAAATTGTTGCTTATCTATAAAGTATGCACCTTTTTGGTACTGCCAGCGCCTTCAAATAATGCCGTTTTATAAATTATTCCTAACATCTCCGGTTTATTCGGGTATAAATAATTTATACTTAATGTTTTATCATATTCTAAACGTATTAACTATGAAGAAAACCGGCTTTTTAAAAAGGACGCTACATTTAAATCAGCTTGCATGTGCATTGCTCCTGAGCTTTTTTGTTGCTGGCTGTAACCAGAATCAAACAGACGCAACAGAGGCGGATACGGCAGATGCGATCACCGAAACCACTGAGCTTGATGAAGCAGCCGAAACACCATCTGATATGACAGCTGTGAGTCTGGAAACCCGGACAAAAGAGGGATTGGGTGAATATTTAACCGATGCCGACGGGCGCAGTCTCTATATTTTTATGGCTGATTCACCAAATACCAGCACCTGCTCCGGTGATTGTGCAACGGCATGGCCTCCCCTCGTGTCGGATGGAACACCAACTGCGGCGGCAGGTTTGGATGCGGCCCTTATCGGCACGATAGAGCGCAGCGATGGCACAACCCAGGTAACGTACAATGGCTGGCCGCTGTATTATTTTGTTAAAGACCAGGCAGAAGGGGAAACAACCGGGCAAGACATTGAAGCCATGGGCGCAGAATGGTACCTGATTTCACCTGCCGGAAATAAAGTTGAAGGAGAATAGCATAAAGCCATCACCACTGTACTGATTTCCGAAAATTACTTTATCTAAAAACCCCAGCCTTAGTAGCCGGGGTTTTTACATGTAACATGCATGTCCTGATGCCTGCGCCCTGATAGTTTATACAAAAATCGTGATACGTGTGTCACTTTATACTAAATTGAAATAAAGGAGACGTAAGCATGTCTAAACCCGGCAGGTTTTAAAACCTGCCGGGTTTGTTGCGCCACTATTCCAGCAAACCTATCATAAACAAGTATATCTTTTCAAATCAATCCGGTATTATTTAAAACTGGTGAAACCCTTTCGACACAAATTCCAGCACTTCCGGCAAGGCGCTTCGCCAGTACGTCCAGGTATGGCCGCCATCCCGCACGCGGTACTCATGTGGTATTTCCTGTTTGCGCATGGCAATGTGCGCCAGTGCATTCCCTTCATACAAAAAGTCGTCATCGCCGCAATCAATATACCAGCGTACTGCTTTTTTCTGGTCTTCAGGCATGCTGTTTATCAAAGACAAAGCATTATGGCGGTTATAGTAAGCTGTCAGATCCGCATCCGGCTCAGATGGATTTTCCTTTGCGAAACGGGCTTTCGCTTCTTCAAGCGACAAAGGGCCTACATAAGCGCTCAGCGGGCAGGCGGCAGAAAACAACTCGGGGTGATGCAGCGCATACATAAAGCTGCCGCCACCACCCATCGATAAGCCGGCAACCGCCCGGAAGCGCTTGTCAGTCTTGGCCCGGTAGTTCTTCTCAATGTATGGCATTAACTCCTGGAAGAAGAAATCTTCGTACCGCCATTTACCCGAAACATCATTAAAATAGCCTTTCTGCCCTGTATCCGCATCGGGCATCACAATGATCATGGGCGTGGCTTTACCCTCTTTGATTGCTTCATCCGTGATGCGCAACACCTCGCCGAATTGTACCCAGCCGGTTTGATCGTCCCCGCTGCCATGCAGCAGGTAAAGCACAGGGTAAGTCCTTTTGGAAGTATCGTAATCAGGCGGCAGGTAAATGGCGTACTTCCTGTCCATTTTCAGTATTTTACTTTTCAGCGACAGGTTTTCCATCACCTTACCCGTTTGTGCCATCAGTAAGGTGGACGTTGCCAGAAACAGCACCAGGAGCGAAATTTTTTTCATATGCAGATGTTTGGTTTAGCAGTTAAGTAGATAGTGTAAAAGAATGACGCCTTAACATTTATCAAATATGTCATCCTGAAAGGATCTTGTGCATGAAAAGTAGGTAAAGTACAAGATCCTTTCAGGATGACAGAATGCAAAAAAGCCGCTTTGTTATTTAGCCTTTCCGCTATCCAGACGGAATAATACACAAATCTGAGATAAGTATAAAGAACTTCATACAAAAGCTTGCCATGCGCAGCCTCCTGAAGTTACAGCAGGATAAATTGATGGAGGTATGGCAATAAAAACAAAGGCTTGTGTTAACTTAGCTACAAATGTCGGGCAACAAGAGCCATACTATGGAACAACGCATTACACTTATTACTTTAGGGGTTAAGAACCTGCAGCGGTCTAAAGAGTTTTACCAGAAAGTGCTTGGCTGGCAACCGCTGGCAAGCAGCACCGAAGGGATTGTCTTCTTCCAGCTGAACGGCATCCAGCTGGCCCTGTTTCCGCAGGAATCGCTGGCAGATGATGCGGGCGTACCTGCCGATGGCAAAGGTTTCCGGGGCTTCTCCCTGGCGCATAATCTTGGTTCCGAGAAGGAAGTAGATGAACTGGTGGCAGCCCTGGAGGAGAAAGGCGCCCGCGTGCTCAAGCAACCCGAAAAAGTATTCTGGGGCGGCTATAGTGGCTACATCGCCGACCCGGATGATAACCTCTGGGAAATAGCCTACAACCCTTTTCTGCAACCAGACAACAGCCCGGCAACCAGCAGCATTCACTAGACTAGGATTTTTAGGATTGTGTAATGGAAAGGATTTTAGATGTTGTTATAGTGATGCGCTTATACTTGATGAAGCAGAATATCAGGCAAATTGCCTGCAAAACCACTTGGCATCCTACTTCCATTTGATACTTAATTAATGCTGCCCGGCTACTTACTTCAAAACTTCACATTCATCGCTTAAATTAAAGGATCAGATAAAAATCCTAAAATCTAATAATCTTAGAAATCCTAGTCCTGTGCAGACTTTCCTGGAGCTATCGGCCAAGTACGTTTACGAGAAGTATAAAGACAACATCAGCGACCTGTGCATTATACTTCCTTCGCGCCGGGCAAGCTTTTTTTTCAAGAATGCCCTGGCGCAGGCGGCAACAGAGCCTATCTGGTCGCCGGAAGTATCGGGCATGGAGGACTTTATTACGCGGCTGGCCCAGACGGATGTGCTCGAACCGATAAATCTGCAACTGGAGCTGTTCGATTTGATGCGGGAGCAGGACCCGCTGCTGGACTTCGATCAGTTTGTAACCTGGGGCGGCACCCTGCTCGACGATTTCAGCCGCATTGATCAGAACCTGGTAGACCCCGGCAAGCTGTTTGAGTACCTGTCGGAGGCAAAAGCGCTGGAGCGCTGGGACCCGAAGTTCCTCGGAAAGACCATCTCCCCGACCATGAAGAAATACTTCAGCCTCTGGGACAACATCGAAAAAACCTACCGGAATCTCCAAAAGCGTTTGCTCAAAAATAAGCAGGCGTATACGGGTATGGCTTTCCGGAAAGTGGCCGAAGACATCAACCGTATTGCCACCGAAACCGGCTGCAGCAAGTTCATTTTTATCGGGCTGAATGCGCTCACCAAATCCGAAGAAGTTATCATCAAAGCGCTGCTGAGGCAGGATAAAGCCGAAGTGTTGTTCGATTCGGATGATTTTTATATGGAAGACGGCACGCCCAACCGGGCCGGCACTTTCCTGCGCAAGTATAAAAGCACCTGGAAACTGCCCGAATGGCGCTGGCAACAAAATTTGTTATTGACGGATGAGAAAGAGATAAACGTAATTGGCGTGGCCAACGCCAGTATGCAGGGCAAACTGGCGGGGCAACTGTTGCAGGAAATCCGCAGTCAGGACAAGCACGCGCAAACGGCTATTATCCTGCCCGACGAAACGCTGCTGTTGCCGGTGCTGCACTCTATTCCGGAGGAGGTGCCTAACTACAACGTAACCATGGGCCTCAGCTTTAAAGGCACGCCGCTGTTCAACCTCATCGACCTGCTGTTTGAGGTGCACCTGACTGGCGTAACGCAACTCCAGGAGTCCGGCTATAAAGTATACCAGTACCACCACCTATCGGTTACCAAACTGCTCACCCACCCTTTCATCCGCAGGTACGAGCTATACCTGAATGAGCAGCCGGCGCAGGCAAAATACCATGGCTTTATTCAGCAGGTTATTGATAAGATTGTAACAGATAACCGGGTGCTGGTAACGGCGCAGGACCTGCTGAAAATGGGCAAACAGCATCCCCTTTTCGAGACGCTCTTTAAAACATGGGCCGACTGCGACGACATCATTGCGGCTATGTATAGCCTGATTGACATGCTGCGCGAAGTATACAGCCATCAGCCCAACACCATCGAAACGGAGTACCTCTACATTTTTTATACTTTGGTAAAGCGGCTCGACACCATCTTTGATTGCCGCGAGCACAAGATTGGCGTGCGCAGCTTTCGCAAGTTTTTGTATGAGCTCATTGCCTCCACCCGCCTTCCGTTCAGCGGAGAACCCATTTCTGAGGTGCAGATTATGGGTATGCTGGAGACGCGCGCGCTGGATTTTGAGAACGTTATTATCCTGTCGGTGAACGAGAACACGCTGCCCGCGCCGAAGCGCCATGAATCGCTGATGCCGTATGATGTACTGCGTGAGTTTGGCCTGCCGACCTATGCCGAAACCGAAGGCGCCATGGCTTATACTTTCTACCGCCTGCTGCAGCGCGCCAAACGCATCAATTTGCTCTATGTGCTCCCCTCTGATACGTATGGCTCGGGCGAGAAAAGCCGCTTTATCCTGCAGCTGCAAAACGATCTGGCCCTGCGCAACCCACTTATTAAATTCCGCGACCTGACTGCCGCCGTAGAGCAGCAGCAAACCAGGAAGTATGACGAAGACATCCTGATTGAGAAAGACGCGCAGACACTAGAGCAGCTGAAAAAGGAATTGCAAAAAGGCCTGTATCCGTCGCACCTGAACATGTATATCAACTGTTCGCTACAGTATTATTTCAGTCGCATCGCCAAAATACAGGAAATGGACGAGGTGGAAGAACAGCTCGGCACCGATAAGTTCGGGACGTTGGTGCACCAGGTGCTCGAAGATTTTTTCCGCCCGTTTGAGCAGAGCGGCAACCCCATTTTAGCTGCCGATGTAGAACAAATGCTGCAACAATTGCCTGATCAGGTGAAGTCGGAGTTCAGGAAAACCACGCGCGGCGCCAGCCCTGATCGCGGCATGAATTACCTGTTGTATAAAGTAGCCGTGCAGGTGCTGGAAAAATACCTCGAAAACCTGAAGCAGTCGGATGAACTGCCGCTGTACGTGCTGCGCCTCGAAGACACCTTGTCCGCCATACTGACCGTGCAGGTAGGCGACGAAGAAATACAGGTGCGCATAGCAGGCAAGGCGGATCGCATCGATCTGACAGGCCACGAGCTACGCGTGATAGACTACAAAACCGGCAAAGTAGAGCGCAATCAGCTGGTCGTAAAACCGGAAGAGGTCGCGCTGCATTTCACCACTGATCCCAAGTATGACAAGGCCCGCCAGTTGTGGCTGTACCAGTACATTCTGCAACGCAGCCTGCAGGAGCAGCCGGAAATCATCCTAAAAAATGCCAGCCACCTGAACCCGCAAAGTATAGCTCCTAAATCCGGTATACTTTCGTTCCGCAACCTGGATGCCGGCGTCCTGTCGTCGGAGTTTAATTTTGTGGAGGATGATAATGCTACGCCCAAAGATTTTGTAGCTGCTTCGGAAGAATTGCTTTCAGATTTTGTACGCCGGATGCTTGACCCGCAGGAACCTATCCGCAAAACGAACGATTTGGATGTGTGCCAGTGGTGCCCCTACCGGGGGATTTGCGCGCGGTAATTAACTGATATGCAAAAGGAGGTTACAGCTTTTGCTCTTCGGAATTCCTAATCTTAAAAAGCAAAGCTGTACGCATTCCTAATCCCATGCACTACAGATTATCCCGCAAAGGTTTACCAACTCCGGTTAAGTAAAAAGCGGATTACTAATACTGATAATAAAAACTTTTGAAGTATGAAAACGGAAGCCTTATGATAAAAAACATGCGGCGCATTGGATAAGAAAACAGTACCCGCCTACTCCAGATTTCCATCCCTTAATAACAAAACACAACTTCTTCATTACTATTCTTTAAAGCATCCTAATGCTACTTTATTCATTATATATAATATTTCATAGGTAATATTGTGTATAATTTAAAATAACATTCGCTGAATGTCCTCGTTTAAAGTTAATATACCCCATAAGCTCAAGGCGGAAACAACTGCCTGACGCTGCATTTTACAATTATCTAAACTTTTAAACTATCACTAATTTTACCGTTATGAAAAAACTTAATTGGCTGTTCCTGATGTTTCTTGCTGTTGTATTCTTCTCCTGTGATGACGAAGAAGATGTTACCCTGGATACCACCGCACCGACTATAACCATTACTTCACCGGCTGCAAACGCGACCTTTGCCGCAGGCGATGTAATTCCGTTAAAGGCTACCATCGAGGACAATGAAGGCCTGGACAACTTGAAGGTGATTGTTACAGATCCAAGCGGAACAGATCGTGAAGTAGCCGACCAGAACATCGTTAATTTCCTGAAGGATAAGACCAACAAGGACCTGGAAGTGAACATCGGTCTGGATTCAACTGCAGTTGCCGGTGCTTATGTGCTTACAGTTGAAGCAACAGATAAGCAGAATAACAAGGGATCAAAGTCAGTTACAGTTGCTGTAATGTAAACAGACATACATTTACCGGGGCAATAAACCCGGTTCCGGAATTGTTATAAACAAAAAGCCCTGTAAAATTTTACAGGGCTTTTTGTTTATAACAATTCCGGCAATAAAATATGCTGATTATAGTTAAAGAAGAAAAGAAACTACCGGCTGCGACAAGGTATAGACGCAACCTGCTCCCTAGGGCCGGCAACGGCTGGAGAACACATCGTGTTTAAAACCGGCTTTCATTTTTATACTTACATTTTTTTTAGTAGTATCGCCGGAAGTGATATTATGTGCAGATAAATTTTAAAACCTTGCGAACCTGTTTATCCTTACTTTTCCTGCTTTTTTTTACTTTAACAGCCCATTCCCAAAGCAATTACCTTAAAGTTACAGCTAAGAAAGGCGATGGCATTCTTACCCTGCTGCGCCGCCACGGCCTCAGCCCTGCCGCATCGCTCAAAGCATTTATACAGCTCAACAAAGAGAACTTAGGCAAAGGCAACAGTTTGTATGCCGGCAAAACATACCTGCTTCCCTCGCCAGCTCCCGAGGCATCTGATAAAGCCCCGGAAACTACAGCTGGCGCTGCTGCCAAAGCAATGGCGACGCCCGGCAAACTGGAAGTTCCGCTGTTTGGCGAAAAGTATGCCCGTGTGGACGTGGTAGACCAGCAATTACAGGGCGCCATATATTACCTGCTGGCAGGCCACGCCGGCCCTGATCCCGGAGCAGTTGGCAAGTATGGCCCCTATGCGCTTGCCGAAGATGAATATGCTTACGATGTAACAGCCCGGCTGGCCCGTACCCTGATGGAACACGGCGCAACCGTATACATGATTATTCAGGATCCGGATGATGGCATCCGGGATGAAAATATCCTGAAAATGGACAAAGATGAGATAACTTACCCTACCAACAAGCCTGTGTCGTATGGCCAGCGGGAGCGGCTGCGGCAACGCACCAATGCTGTAAATAAACTATATGCAGCGCACAAAGGCGCGTACCAGCGCATGCTCTGCATTCATGTCGACAGCCGCAGTAAAAGCCAGAACATTGATGTATTTTTCTACCACCATGAGAACAGCCCCGCCGGGCAGGAACTGGCCGAAAGCATACATCAGACATTTACCTCCAAGTATAACCGCCACCAGCCTAACCGCGATTATTCCGGAACTGTGTCGCAACGCAGCAGCCTCTACGTGGTGAAGTACAGCGATCCGCCAACCGTGTTTATTGAGCTGGGCAACATCCGCAACGATCTGGATCAGCGGCGCTTCGTAATCGCCAACAATCGCCAGGCGCTGGCCAATTGGATTACAGAAGGCATCATAGCCGATTTTAAAGCTTCAACAGAGAAATAAGGATTTGCTGCTACGGTAAAGCTGCAGCAAACAGGCACGCAGAGCATATCTTACAAGCCTCCGCCAGGTATACTTTATACCTGGAAGAGACTTAGGGCTTATGCAGCAAAACTATGTAACCGCCGATAGCAGCTATACCGTGGTGTTAGCTACTTTTGCTTTTTCCGCTTTTTAGCCGGGCGGCTGGTGAGCGCATCGGCCACAAAACCAACTGTTACGGCATAAACGGCATGGAACAATATATCCTGCACAATGGCTTTGGGCTTCCACTTTGTTATCGGCTCCGCTACGCCCAGCGAGGGGAGCATTACAATCTCTGTACCCCAAACGGCTGCAAAATGAGCCCCTGTTCCGGCTGCTCCTTCAGCTCCGGACGCAGCCAGTAAGCCGCGCGGAATACCCCATGCGGAGCCATACATCCAATGAATAATATTGGACAGTTTCTCTTTGTCTTCATCGCTTTTCGCCTCGATACCTAACACTTTGCTCACCGCTTTGTAAGGTGTATCGCTTGGCGGCCGGCCAGTTATTTTCATCTCGATCATTTGAGCTACTGTCATCACAGCGGTGCCGGCCAGGCCTGCTATTATGCCGCAGCCAATCGCCCCGGCCATGTGCCCGAATTCTGATACTTCGCGTGTTGGGCGATGCACCCTTTTTTTATGATGTTTCTTTCCCATAGCCTTTGTTTCACTTTTATTACATGGATCAATAACCTGTTGTACGTGGCGTTCTGCTGCCGGATGGCCGGAACTGTGACTTGATCTTCAATTAACCGTGCCTGAAGCGGTATCACCGGCATAGGTTTTATCATCTGAAATTGCACTGTTTTAAAGTATGATCAGAACAAAGGCAACTTAAAAGCGTTTAGAGAAAGAATTAAATACAAAGCACATTCATCTACTTAATGAACACAGAACTATGAAACACTTATTTCTTGTATCCGCCTGCTTTTTAGCCTTCACCTTTGGTGCAGCTGCGCAGGACGTAACACTGCCGCAGGTCACATCTTCTTCGGCATTTGAGGCCGTACAGAAAGGCAACTGGCTGGTAGGGGCTGGTATCGGGTCTATTGGCTTTAACTTCAAAACCGATGAATTCAACATTGACGTAATACCTGATGCCGCCTACTTTGTAAGCGACAACGCCGCCCTGGGTGCAGAAGTACAATTGGGCCTGACAGCCTACGATGACGGCACTAACTTCAGGTATGGCATTACGCCTTTTGCACGGTATTACTTTCCGGAAGGCGCGGCCCCGACCCACCGCTGGTTTGGTGAGGCCCGCGTGGGCGTTGCAGGCAGCTCGACCAAAGACAGCGACGAAGATGCTGCTGTTTCTTCGGTTTATGGCGTAGGCGCAGGGTATGCGCATTTTATATCCAGCAACGTAGCCCTGGAGGGCGTTCTTCGTTATACACGTTCCCATGCTGATATTGATGTAGGTTCAGGTACCGCCGGTCTGTCTCTCGGAGTTGGCCTTCAGATATACCTGCCTGGCACCAGATAAATCATACCTCTTTTGGTATTACCACCTTGTTTAGCAAAACCGCTCCCGCTTGTGGGGCGGTTTTTTACTTTATACAGATTTTGCCGCGCATAATTTCCCGCTTTGTGTATCAGCCGCTTACCCCATAAGTATAAATAAAGCTGCCCGGGCAATGGCCGAAAGCTCCCTGCAAGCGTACTATCACTCCATACAAATCATACTTTGATTACACTTTTTTTTTAATCTATTTCGCTTTTCATGGCAAACCAACAGCCCCCTATCCGGTTGCAGTTTTTAGGTGCAGCCGGTGTTGTAACCGGTTCTAAAAGTTTCTTACAGGTTGATGATTGTAAAATATTGATAGACTGCGGCTTGTTTCAGGGCAGCAAGTCTGAGCGCAAACTGAACAAGGTAAAGCAGCTTCCGTTCAGCCCTGCTGATTTAAACGCCGTCATCCTCACACATGGCCACCTCGACCACAGCGGCTACCTGCCGGTGCTCGTAAAGAAAGGTTTTGCCGGGCCGGTTTACGCCACAGCGCCCAGCAGAGACATCACCGAAATTATACTTAAAGACAGCGCCCACATACAGGAAGAAGATGCCAAAGAAATAAACGAGCGCCGCGCCAGAGCGGGTAAAAAGCCTGTAAAGCCGCTTTACCGGCAGAAGCACGTTAGCCGCACCATGGCGCTTTTCGAAATTTTTCAGGATGAGGAATGGATAAGTATAGATGATGTGCTGAGATTCCGTTTCCATAAAAGCGGGCATATTTTAGGATCGGCTACCATCGAACTGGAGTGCCTCGGACAAACAATCGTGTTTTCGGGTGATATCGGGCAGCAGGCGCCCCTCATCCTGGACTCGCCGGCACGCCCCCGAGCTGCAGACTATATTGTAATGGAATCTACCTACGGCGACAAGCTGCATGATACGTCCGTTTCTCCTTACCAGGCGCTCCAAGAGGTAGTAAATGAAACTTTTGAGAAAGGCGGCTCCCTCATTATCCCGAGCTTTGCCGTGGAGCGCGCCCAGGAAATTATCATGCTCCTCAACAATCTCATCAGCGAAAAAAGCATTCCTGCCCTACCCGTTTACCTCGATTCGCCCATGGGAACAGATGTGACAGAACTCTTTCAGAAACACAAAGCATGGCACAACCTCTCCGAAGCGGAAAGCAACAGCCTGACGGAAAACGTGCACCTGGTGCGCAGCTTTGAGGAAACGCTGCAGGTGCTGGATGAAAATGGCCACAGGAGCAAAATTATTATAGCCGGCAGCGGCATGGCCACAGGCGGCCGCGTGTTGCACTACCTCAAGCATCTGGTTGGTGACGAAAAAAATACAGTGTTGCTGGTAGGCTACCAGGCCAGGGGCACCCGCGGCAGCCAGCTCAGCAAAGGCGAGGCTACCATCGAAATTGAAGGCGAGAATTATACTGTGCGGGCCGGGGTAAGCCAGATTGGCTCTCTCTCTGCGCACGCCGATCAGGAAGATTTGATGTGGTGGCTGAGCAGCCTCCGCGATGCGCCCAAAGCCTTGTTCCTGAACCACGGCGAAGAAGAACCGGCAGAAACGCTAAAGAAAAAGATTGAAGAAAAATACAATTGGCCCGTCACAGTGGCGGAGATGGACAAAGTATACGAGCTATAAAGTATACGGATGATGGCCGCAAGTATAAACCGGCCGGTTATTTTAGATTGTATTAACTTGCCCATACTTTAGCATAGCCGCGTTAAAGTATGGACAAGCTTTGGCGACAGAGCGCATAGCATAACCATAAATCGCTTTCTCCTGTTTATGATTAAACTCAGATGCATCCTTTCGGCAACGCTGCGCACCGTTGGCTTCAGCAGCCTGGTGCAGCAAACGTTAGCTTACCTGTGTGCCGAACTTAGCAAAGCAGCCATGCCGTTCAGGTGTGGCTGCTTTATGAATGTGATTTATTCTTTTACGAACAGCCGTTTATCGAATGTAAAAGGCACAGCTTCCACAATGGTTATTGCCCGGAAGTCCTTATGATTTGGATTGATAAGGTAGTTATAGGTTCCCTGCACGGTAGCCGAGGGGACTTTCATGGCTAAAAATTCGTTCTCCAGCACAAAGGCATCCCCTATTTCCTGTGTCTCGTTGGCATGCGGAAAGCTTTTCCAGTCAGCAGGCAGCTTTTCCAGAGGATGCTCTTTCATGGCAACGTCTTGCGGCAGCTGAATTTTAATCAGGTAGTAATCGGCGGGCACAATGCCGAGCGGCATGTGAACGGCAATCTCCACAGCACAAAGCGCAATAGATTCGCTGGTATAAAGCATGGCCACACCTTTACTGTTCCAGCGGCCGCCGGCCATTTCTGCGCCTTTGCCCGATAAATCATACTTGTATTTGCCCCTGCTAAGGCGGTATACCATCATGCCAGCACGCCGTGCTCGATGCGGGTCAGCTCATCTTTCAGCAAGCCGATGCCGAACGTGCTGTCGAGCAACTCTTTTGGTTTGATGCCGCCCAGGGCCACGTTCTTCGTCTCCAGCCAGGCATCATAATTTCCTTTGTCACCAAACACTTCGATGCCTTTGTTATAGACCAGCGTGATTTCCAGAATCTTCTCCGAGTGCAGCGGATCAAAAGTGCGCTTTTCCTTTTTGTAACGCTGGAACGTGCGCTCAGATAGGTGCAGAAAATTAGACCACTCGGCCGTGCTGAACGGGCTGTTGCTGGCTATGCTCTGAAACAAGCCATACTTTATACCTTCACGCACAGAACTGATGAGCATGAGCACATCCCTGTCATCAATCTGCTTATAGCTGAGGTTTGTGATAGTTGCCTGTGTCATATATCTTGTTTATACTTCAAATATACGAAATATGTCTTTATTGAAACGCCATTTGTCGTAAATAAGTTTTTTAACGGCAGAACCAGACAAATACAGCGTGACAGCAAGTATGGCGGTACAATATCTGCGCATGGAGCACTATTTTAATGTCCCACGCGTTATAGCTGCTGTAATACAAACAAAAACATGCGAAATTGGATAGCAGCGGCAGGCATTTTATGCATAGGCTTGTCTGGCTGCAACACTTTAGAAAATATAGTAGAAAACATGCAGGTACCTGAAAAGCCTGTTCTCACCCTGGCCGATGTAGTGCCCGTAATGCAGCCCCGTACGCCGGCGGAAAAAGCAAAGCAGGATCAGCTTCTGCAGGAAGATACAACACGTTTCAAGTCCAGGAAGCTGGCGTCGGAATATTATGTAACACAGGCCAGGCGCACTTTTGAGGAGCAGAAAACAGATTCGGCACAGTGGCTACTGGGCCGCGCCTGGCTGATGGACAGCACCAACAACGACGTTTACCAGGCTTATGGCCGCATTTATGGCGAGCAGAAACAGTACGACAAGGCCTTGTTTATACTTTACCACGCCCTGGAAGCCGACCCGCAGAACCCGCAACTGCTCACCGATATAGCTACCAGCTACCTGGGCCGCTTTTATGCAACCAGCAACCCTGACGACCTGCGGCAAAGCCGGAAACTGCTGGAGCAGGCGCTCGTATTATCGCCCGACGAAGCTGACATCAACTATAAACTGGCAATTAACAGCTACTATATGCAGGAATACGGCAAGGCCTGGGACTACCTGCACAAAAGCCTGCGCCAAGACAAGGAAATTGCCGGTAAAAGCTTTATTTCGGCGTTGCTCGAAAAGCAGCAGGACCCGATGGGCATCTACAACAATGCAAACGTACAATAAATTTGCTATTTAGCCAGGATAAGCTTATTTTTAGCCGTCCGCATTAAAATTATGCAGACGAGCACTGGTATTTGACTATTATACTTAAATTATATCGCTTACAATTAACTGGTATACAGTCAATTACATTCCACAACGAAATATACAACAATTTGGTTTTCTTCACCTGATTACTTATTTACCCAACTATAAAATGAAAAGAGTATTATCAGCCACCGTCGCTTTTATGTTTGCCGCCACAATTGGCTTTGCACAGAAGCAACCGGCACCGCAGCAGCCGGCACCCAGCCCTTTGGTGCAACCTATGTTTGGCCAGCAGCCCAAATCGGAAGAGCAGCAGCGCAAAGACGAGAAATTCCTGTCGAGCTGCGACAAGAGCTTTACCAACCGCCGGGAGGCGAGTAAATTTTTTATGGAGCGCGGCTGGGAGTATTTTAACGAAGGGCAGGTCGATACGGCTATGTACCGCTTTAACCTGGCGTGGCTGCTGAACCCAGACAACAAGGATACTTACTGGGCTTTCGGGTTGGTAACAGCCGGAAAAGGAAACCCGGAAGAAGCTATCGGCCTGTACGAAAAAGCCCTGCAGCTTGACCCCAAAAACTCTCTCCTGCTATCCGACTTAGGCGCTGCTTACCTGGCCGAATACAAGGCCAGAGACAAGCGTAAAACCCTTAGAAAAGCAGAAGAAACTTTATCTGAATCTGCTGCGGCAGACACAACCAACGCCTACGCGTTTTACAACCTCTCGCAGGTAAAGTTTTTAGAGAAGGAGTACGATGAAGCCTGGGACTACCTGCACAAAAGCCGCGCCATCAACCTGACGCAGATAGATTATGGTTATCTGGCCGAGCTTATGGCGAAGATGCCGGACCCGCAGGGCTTCTTTAAATCAACAGGAGCATCCGCAAAGGATGCCAGCGCAAAAAGCAACTAAATGGCTAAGCGGTGCTGGTATCCAGCCGTAGGAAACCAGACTTTTTACTGATTGATTTCAATTTGATATTACGAAAGGCTTATACTTGCTGCCTTATCAAGTATAAGCCTTCTTACAGCCGAAAAAAACGGTTAAGACGAATCCCCTGCCATAGCTCTAAGCTACGCGGGGGATTTTTCTTTGGTATTACCCGGCGCAACAAATCATATTTTACTATATTTGTTCATCACCCTTTGCACATCTAATGCTAAAATAACCCCTTATGAAAAAGAATTTACGCAGCGCTTCCCTTTATCTGCTTGCCGGAAGCATGGCCCTTTCGTCATGTGTAGTCTCAAAAAAGAAGTACGACGACCTGCTGGCGCGCAAAAACGCCCTGGAAATAGATAAATCCGGGTTAGAGCAGCAGAAAGCTACCCTGGAGGAGCAAAAAGCCGCCCTGGAAGAAGCAAAAGCCAACCTGGAACGCGAACGCGCGCAACTGGAAGAGCAGAAAAATGAATACCAGGAAAGCCTGGCGCAGGCCCTGAAAAAAGGCAAAACCCTGGGCGAAGATTTGAACATGAGCAAGACACAAATCGATCGTCTGAATGCCGACCTGAAAGCGCGCGAACAGCGCCTGACCGAGCTGCAGCGGGTACTGGATGAAAAGGACAAAGCAGTCGCCAACCTGCGCAAGCATGTAGCCGATGCCCTGCTGGGTTTCAACGATAAGGATTTGACCATAGATGTGCGCAACGGCAAAGTATACGTGTCGCTGGCAGAGCAGCTGCTGTTTAACTCCGGCTCCACCAAAGTAGACCCCAAAGGGGTAGAAGCCCTTAAAAAGCTGGCTGCTGTGCTGAAGGAGCAGAAAGATGTAAATGTGCTGGTGGAGGGCCATACCGATGATGTTCCGATTGCCAAAGGCACCGTAGGCATGCAGGACAATTGGGATCTGAGCGTGCTGCGCGCCACCGAAATTACAAGAATTTTAACGAATGCCGGCGTGGACCCCACGCGCGTAACCCCATCAGGGCGCTCGAAGTATGTGCCGCTGGATGAAGCCAAAACCAAAGAGGCGCGCCAGAAAAACCGCCGCACCGAAATCATCCTGACGCCCAAACTGGACGAGCTGTTCCAGATACTGGAAACTACCTGAGTTTATACTTTATTACCCACAGAAAAGCCAGCTCCTGTAAAAGGAGCTGGCTTTTATACTTATACCTGCCTCCATTTTAAGGGGTTCCGGTACAGTTCTCAGCAGTATAGCGTACAAAATAATTAAGGCACAAGGGCAGCCGCCTGCTTGGTCTTCGGCAATACCAGCCGGAAAACGGGTAGCATGACCAGATACAGCACCACGCCTGCCGGAACTGCCATCAAAGCCCAGGCCGATACGCCTGCCAGGTTGGCTATCCATAATTTGCTGAGCGCTTCCAGCCAGTCTTTCCTGAACATGGCTGTAATTTCATAAAAGGAGAGCCGCAATTCTGCCAACCCAAACATAAAAATACCTGCCCGGATAAAGGGCAGCGCCAGCAGCAACTGCAAGGGCTGCACCAGGTAGCTCACCAGGACAGTAGCCGCAATATTCAGCTTAAAACGTGCTGCCAGTGCTGTTCCCATAATGGTGGTTACCCCAATGGCCGGCACCACACCCACCACAGCGCCAAGCGCTACCGTCACAGCCAGTTTATGCGGCGTCATACCCTGTTTTAGCAGGTGCTTTACAGGCGCAAACACGCGGCGTTTAATAAAAAGTATAACAGGTGATGATTTCAAAGGGAAGCCTGGTGAAAACTGATTTATAAAAGGAGCAACGAAGCTACTATAGTAAGAAGACTCCTGAACAGGAAAATAGTTGCAAGAGCTGCATAAATATTTAAGTTAGACTTTCGTTGGCAGCCTACAGCTTTATACAAAAACCAGCCGGAAAGTAACCTCTGATAAAATTAATACAGAAGGTACCGTCAAAATAAGATCTCACTCCTTACAATAGCCACGGCACCAGCCTGACAGGATTATTGATACTTAATGATTTGCTGCTGCTGTGCAGGCCCGCTTTACAGGTTCCGGATATTGCTTTCCGGATAATTTTACCATGCTTAAACAATGGAGGCGGAATTTTTATCCGGCTTGCGGCGCTGCTTCCATTTTAATTTTCAGGGAGGATTAAACCATTTTCATCAATGCTTGTCCAAATAAAGTTAAAAATGAATTGCTCGTAATCCTCACAATGAAAAAATTACTACTTCTTCTATTTCTGCTCACCACAGCTATGCAGGCTTACGCGCAAGGCGTGGCCATCACCGGAACAGTACAAAGTGCTACTGGTAACGCGGGCTTACCGGGCGCCAGCGTGTTGCTAACCAATGCTGCTGCTGTTACCACAGGCCTGGTAACCGATATGGAAGGCAATTTCAGGTTCGATAATGTAGTTCCCGGCAAGTATACGGTAGAAGTAAAGTACCTGGGTTTTAAGCCGCTGTCCCGCATAGTGCAGGTGCAGAACGAAACCGTAAACCTGGGCCAGCTGAAACTGGAAGAAGAAACCACCACTATAAAAGAAGTGCAGGTGGTGGGCCGCGCGCCGCTTGGCCAGCAGAAAGGCGATACTGCGCAGTACAATGCCAAAGCCTTTAAAACAACGCCTGATGCCAGCGCCGAAGACCTGGTAACCAAGATGCCGGGCGTAACCATACAGGACGGCAAGATACAGGCACAGGGCGAAGACGTAAAACAAGTGCTGGTCGATGGCAAGCGCTTTTTTGGCGACGACGCCGATGCTGCCCTGCGTAACCTGCCGGCCGAAGTGATTGAAAGCGTGCAGGTATTTGATAAGAAAAGCGATCAGGCTGAGTTTAGCGGCGTGGATGATGGCAATCGGGAAAAGACAATCAATATTGTTACCAAAGAGGAAAGCCGCAAAGGGCAATTTGGAAAAGTAGCCGCCGGTTATGGCACCGACAACAGGTACATGGTAGGCGCCAGCGTCAACTTTTTCAACAACGACCGGCGGCTCACGGTTACGGGTCTTACCAACAACATCAACATGTTCGACTTTTCGGTGGGCGAAGCGCCGGGCGGCGGTATGCGCGGGCGCAGAGGCGGCTGGGGCGGTGGCACACCCGACGGCATTAACGTAACCAATACCATCGGCCTGAACTATAGCGACCAGTGGGGCGAGAAATTAAAGGTAAGCGGCAACTACTCCTTCTACCAGAGAGAAAACGATAACAACCGCACCTCTGTGAGAGATTATGTAAATTCTGAGCTGAACCAGGTGGACATGGAAGACAGAACGAGCAACAATACATCGGGGAACCACCGTTTCAGGATGCGCCTGGAGTATACCATAAATGAAAACAACCGCCTGCTGATAACACCCAGCATCAATGCCCGGCAAAGCCGTTCCAGTTCCTTCACGTTAGGTCAGTCCTTTGACGACAACGGGCCTCTGAATGAAAGCCGCAATAGTAACACCTCGGATGATGGCAGCTATGATTTAAACAACAATATTTACTTCTCGCATCGTTTCGGCAAACCGGGCCGTACCATTTCGGCAAGTTTAAACACCACCTATAGCGCCAGCGAAGGCGATAGTTACCAGGAGTATAGCATTACAGACTTTCTGGATGAGACCAAAAGCGAAACAAGAGACCAGTACACGCGCCTTGATCGCAACGGCACATCCTGGCGGAGCAACGTAACCTATACCGAGCCTATCACGGAGAAAAGCCGGGTAGAGGTTGAGTACAACATAGGCAACAGGATAAATGATTCGGATAGAAGAACGTATGATTTTGTAGAACAAACCGGCACTTACAGCCAGCTGAATGAGCCGCAAAGCAACACATTCCGGAGCGAGTACCTGACGCAAAGTGTTGAAACCGGTTATAACTACAACTCCGAAAAGATCAGGTTACAGTTACAAGCCGAATACCAGCAAGCCACCTTAAACAACGACCAGGTGTTCCCGACAGCGTATAACCTGGGCCGGACATTTACCAGCGTGCTGCCTTCTGCCGAACTGGAATATAAAATCAGCAAAGACAAGAACTTACGCATTGACTATCGCTCCGACACCGATGCCCCGTCTGTAGACGAATTGCAGGATGTGCTCGATATATCAAACCCGCTGCAGGTGCGTCAGGGAAATCCGGACCTGGAGCAGGAAGCGGAGAACAGGCTGGCGCTGCGCTACCGGGCATTTAACCCGGAAACGAACAAGGTGTTCTTTGCTTTCCTGATGGGCAGCATGACGCAGAATTACATCACCAACAGTTCTACCACAGGGCCTTTTACATTAAGCAACGGCGAAGAATACGGCCAGGGCGCCCGCTTTATCCGCCCCGTTAACCTGGACGGTTACTGGAATGTGCGCTCGTTTTTTAATTATGGCCAGCCGCTCAATTTTATCAAAACAAACCTGAACCTGAACGGCTCCGTTGGTTATTCCAGAATACCAGGTATGATAGATGAGGAAATTAACTATGCCAACACAACCAATTTGAGAGCAGGTATTGGGCTGAGCAGCAACATCAGCAAGAAAATTGATTTTAATATCTCCACCAACTCCTCGTACAATTTTGTAGACAACACGCTGACGACAACGTCTGTCAACAACAATTATTTTAACCAAAGCACCAGCCTGCGCCTGAACTGGATTTTCTGGAAAGGGCTGGTATACCGTACCGAGCTCAACCACCAGTATAACTCTGGCCTTTCTGAGAGCCTGGACAACAATTTTACGCTTTGGAATATGAGCATCAGCAAAAAGGTATTTAAAAAGCAACTGGGTGAAATCAGCCTGAGCGTAAACGACCTGCTGAAGCAGAACGTAAGCGTGCAGCGCGATGTAACAGCGCAGTACGTGGAAGATGTGCAGTCGAGTGTGTTGCAGCGCTATTTTATGCTGACTTTCTCGTACAACATCCGCAATTTCGGCGGCAAGCTGCCAGATGACCTGAACAACGGCGGTGGCCCCCGAGGCGACTGGGGTGGACGTCACCGCGACTAAAATCATATAGTACTTAGTATAAAAGAGAAAAGAGCTGCAATGTTGCAGCCCTTTTCTCTTTTATACCTGCTGAACGCCGGCCCAACAGGATGCCCTTGTAAACATTACAGCGATTTGCTACCTTAGTATAACCCGCAGCCTGAACGGCCGGAATTATAACAAAAAGTATAGCTGCGCTTTATACTTTTTGCGCTATACTTTATGTATCACCTCCTCTTTTTGCACAGTACGAAACCGACAAGTATAATGCCTGGAGGTATCCTTACCGGATGCAGGCGGAAAGCAGGTAGCCAGACAATTTAAATTGCGTACTTTTGCAATCTATCCGCAATGTATGCCTTCATTTAAAGAATTGAAACTAAGCCCTGCCCTGCTGCAAAGCCTGCAGGAGCTCAACTATACCACCCCTACGCCTATTCAGGCAGAGGCCATTCCGCTGCTCCTAAAGGGCCAGGATGTGGCAGGACAGGCGGAAACAGGCAGCGGGAAAACAGCTGCTTTCGGTTTGCCGCTGCTGCAGCGTATAAATGCAGACTTGCAGCAGGTACAGGCGCTTGTGCTGGTGCCTACCCGCGAACTGGCCGTGCAGGTGCGGCAGGTGCTGAAGCAACTGGCCAAACAATTGCCGCAGCTTAAGATAAGTGCCTTTTACGGAGGCCATGCTTTTTCGCAGGAGCGCGCCTCGCTGGCGCATCCGCCGCAGGTTCTGGTAGCTACACCCGGCCGGCTTACGGACCATCTTTCCCGCAGAACCTTAGATTTAAGCTATGTAAGCTATACTGTTCTTGATGAAGCAGATAAGCTGCTGGAGATGGGCTTTCAGGAGGAGCTGGATATGATTATGGATGCCCTGCCCCGCCAGCGGCAAACAGCACTTTTCTCGGCTACCATGTCGGAGCCGGTGAAAAAGCTGATTGCCGGTTCCCTGCAGAATCCGGCCTTTATAGTCGCCTCTGCCAACGCCATTCCGGAACAGCTGCGGCTGATTGGTATAAAAATAGAATACCATGACCGGAAGAAAACTGCAACCAACCTGCTGCAAAGTATACAACATGCCGGCACAGTGGTTTTCTGCAACACCCGCGCCACAGCTGATGAGCTTGCCGTAGAACTACAGGAACTCGGTGTAACCGCCAAAGCACTGCACGGCGGTATGGAACAGCCGGATCGCGACAAAACCATGACCTTGTTCCGCAACGGCAGCATTCCCATACTTGTCGCAACCGATCTGGCAGCCCGCGGCCTCGACATTGATAAACTCAGGAATATAGTACATTACGAACTGCCGGATGATGCCGCCCCTTACCTGCACCGCAGCGGCCGTACAGGGCGCGCCGGAAAAAACGGCACCGTGTATACGCTGGTTACTGCACGCGACGAGCAGAAGCTGCATGACTGGAACCTGATGCAAATGGATGAGTGGCTCACAACAGAATCGCTCGGCAAAAAAGCAGCTGCTGCAAAAGCCGGGCAAGCGCCGGCTTTTGCCACTTTGTACATCGCCGGTGGCCGCAAAGATAAAATAAGCGCCGGAGACATCGTAGGCGCGCTTATTGCAGAAGCAGGACTGACAGCAGATCAGATTGGTAAAATTGAGGTACAGGATCGCAACAGCTTTGTAGCCGTGCCGCAGCAACAGGCCGAACATGCGGCCACCCGGCTCAGCAACGGGAAAATCAAAGGCCGCAGGTATAAGGTAAGCCTGGTGCTGTGAGAGTTAAGAGCTAAGAAGGCATACTTTATGACTCAGTGGCTAATCATCTGGTTTCTATAATTTTAAAACTGTTTATACTTTATTTTTAAATGAAAAAAGTAATGCTTGCTGCCGCCCTGTTGTTGAGCAGCGTTTTCTGTTATGGCTGGGGCTTTTTTGGTCATAAACTCGTGCACCAGCTGGCTATTTACAATTTACCGAAAGAACTAGAGCGTTTCTACTTTAAGTATCAGGACTACATTGTTTCAAATGCTCCGCGCCCGGATGAGCGCCGCAACGACGACCCGGCAGAGGCGCCACGCCATTTCATCGATATAGATGTGTATGGCCCGGATGCAGTGCATACCATGCCGGAAGCCTGGAAAGCTGCCGCTGCGAAATATTCGGCCGACACCCTGCTGAAGTATGGTATTGTGCCCTGGCACGTAATGGTGATGAAAGAACGCCTGACCAATGCCTTCAGACAGAAGAACGTGGACAGCATCCTGTATTACTCTGCCGATCTGGGCCACTATATAGCTGATGCGCATGTGCCGCTGCACACTACCCAGAACTATGATGGCCAGATGACGGGCCAGCGTGGCCTGCACAGCCTGTGGGAATCTAAAGTGCCGGAGATGTTTGCCGGAACTTACAAGCTGCGCCCCGGCAAGGCCAGGTACCTGCCGGATGCAGAAAAGGAAATCTGGAAAATAGTTCGTGACTCTTACGCGCTTACGCCGCAGACCTTGGCGCTGGAGCAGGAAGCCAGCAGGAACTTTACAGATGAAACCAAATATGACCGCGTGGAGCGTAACGGCAAAATACGGCAGTATTACTCCGACGCCTTTGCCAAAGCTTACCAGGAGAAAATAGCATCTATGGTGGAGCAGCGCCTCAACGCTGCTGCCCAGGAAGTAGCCAGCTTCTGGTATACCTGCTGGGTAGACGGCGGCAAACCGGACCTGGATGCATTGATGCAGCAGCCACTGACGAGGGCAGAGAAAAAAGCGCTCAGAAAAGAGAAGAAAGCTTATATAAGAGGTCAGCTGTTCGAGAAAGGCATGATTATCGCAAATAAAAAACCTGCAAGTTAACCTTAATACAAGCTTCAGGTCACAAGCGGAACCGGCTATACTTGCAAAAACAAGTGTAGCCGGTTTTTTTTAACCTATACTTCCGGCACATCGTTTATCATAAAGGAAGCTGTCCGGATAAGTCAATGCTGACTTCCGGGCACTGCATCAATATAAATTTTCATAGATGCCTTTAACACCAGAATGTACCCGCTGCATGCGGTCTTCTCCTGATATAACAGGCATCCTGAAGTCCTAGAATAAATCAAGTATGAAAAATATAGTGCTGACTACGCTTATTTGTTTTTTTTCGGCTATGTTACCGGCCAGTGCACAAAAAAAGAACCGGGTAAATCAGATTATTGAAAACATCGCTAAAAAGTATAAATCCCTGAATGCCAAAGCACCCTATGTTAAAGCCAATGGCGTGCCTATAGCCAAGGTTACCCGTTTTATTCAGCCGGAAGATAAAGTGGTACCCGACTACAGCAGCCTCCACCAGATTGCACTTGTCCGTCACGGTGAGCCTGACCTGACGAAGACAGGAAAGTTTTCGTATGATGAAGCCAGGCTGTTCCTCAAGAACTATGACAGCGTAAGTATAGTAGTGCCGGACAAGCCCTTTTTCAAGATTGAGAAGCCGGATGAAGTAGCCATTTTCACCAGTTCCATCAACCGGGCCCATGCCACTGCCAATTACCTTTTCGGAGATTCTGCTAATATGGTTGTTTCTCCGGACTTCAGGGAATTTGAAACCACAGTAGGCAGGCATAATCCTAAAATCCGTATGCCCATTAAACTATGGACTACAAGCGCCCGCATTAAATGGCTGCTGGGCATAGATGGTAACGGGATAGAGACTTTTGCAGAAGCACGAAAACGAGCCCGTAAGGCGGCGGAACTCCTGGTCAGCGCTACCGAAGAAAAGCCCAAAGTGGTGCTGGTAGCGCATGGCTTCCTAAACCGGTTTATCAAAGATGAACTCGAAAAGATGGGCTGGCGCCTGGTACGTGACGGCGGCAGTAATTATTTTGCCACCACCATCCTGGTAAAACTTGAGCCGGAGAAGAAGCAGGAAAGCCAGCTAGCTTCCGGTACAGGCCAGTAGCATTGTCTGGTTTTCAACTTTAAATTAAGGTGCTACCAAAGCAGTCGTATTTTTAAGGAGAACTCAGGCGAATATCAGCAAGAAAAGCAGCAGCTACTACTATAAATTCAGCTAACCTTGTTAGCAGGAAATGCTAAAATATGATACCTTTACCTCTATGGAGATAATCGTAGGAATACCCGCATTTCTGGGAGGTCTGGTGATTGCTTTCCTGGCGTTGAAGGGGAAGCTGAGTGCCCTGCAGCAGACGGCCAACCAGGCTGCTGTAACGCAGGGTGTGCTGGAAGGGCAGGCAAAGCTGAAGGCCGAAGAAAATGACCAGCTCAAAGTCCTGTTGCGTGAAGCCCAGACTGAAACCCTGGAACTCACCAACGCGCTTACCAAAACCGAAACTGATTACGAGCACCTGCAAAAGCGCATGCAGGAACAGGCCCGGGAACTGGAACAACTCCGCGAAAAATTCCTGCAGCAGTTCCAAAGCATCTCAAACCAGGTGCTGATGACGAATGCCGATCACTTCAACAAAGCCTCCTCTGAAAACCTGGAACGCATCCTCTCGCCATTAAAAGAGCGCATCAAAGAGTTTGAAGCAAAGGTAGAGCAAACCTATGAGAAGACACTGAAAGACAGTATCTCCCTGAAAGAACAGATAACCCAACTTGCTTCCCTTAACCAGCAGATGAGCCATGACGCCATCAACCTGACACGTGCCCTGAAAGGCGAAAGCAAAACCCAGGGAAACTGGGGCGAATACCTGCTCGAGAGCCTCCTGGAAAAATCCGGCTTGCGCAAAGGCGTACATTACGAGCGCGAGGAAGTACGGCAAAACGACGAAAAACAAGTATACCGCCCCGACGTCATCGTGCGCCTGCCCGACAGCAAACACCTCATCATCGACTCCAAAATGTCGCTGGTGGCGTATGAGGCGTATTGCAGTTGCGAGGACGATAACCAGCAGGAAGTATACCTGCGCAGTCATATCAGTTCGGTACGCACGCACTTCACCGATCTGGGCCGCAAAAATTACCACCGCCTCAGCGGCATCAACTCTCCTGATTTTGTGATGATGTATATTCCGCTGGAGCCCGCTTTTAACTTGGCCGTGCAACATGATCACGACCTCTTTACCGACGCTTTCGACCGCAACATTGTGCTGGTAACCACCTCTACCCTGCTGGCGACGCTCCGCACGGTGGCCGGCGTATGGCGGCAGGAAGATCAGAAGCGCAATGTGCTCAGAATAGCCGAAGAAAGCGGCAAGCTTTACGACAAGTTTGTAGGCTTTGTAGATGACCTCAAAACCATCGGCAAGCACCTCGAAAACAGCCAGAGTTCTTACAACGCCGCGATGAACAAACTCACCGAAGGCAAAGGCAACCTCATTCGCCGCGTGGAAATCCTGCGGGAACTGGGCGCTAAAACCAGCAAAACGATAGATGGAAATTTGCTACAGGAAGCGCAGGTAACGGAGGGAATTGAAGAAGCTGGGAGTTAAAAGACAGCTGATTCTTTTCGAAAATAGTAGCGTTTTGCATTTGCCTTTAATGACACTTATACTTAAAAATATTATCCTTTAAACCACTTCATGAAAAAACTTATCTATACTGGCCTTACCGCTGCCATACTTCTTTCGGGTTGCTCCAGTCAGAAAACTGATACGGCTGGCACGGAGGCATCTGCTGCTGATCTGACAGAAACCCAGCTGGATGCACAGGCCTTCCTCGACCAATACTCGAAGCAATACCAGCAGCTGTATACGGCTTCGGCGGAGGCAGAATGGCGTTCGAACACGCATATTGTAGAGGGCGACTCGACTAATGCCGTAGCCACACGCAGGGCCAACGAGGCCTTTGCCGCTTTTACAGGCAGTGCCGAAAACATCAACAAAGCCAAAGCCATGCTGGCGAAAAAAGACCAGCTCACGCCGCTGCAGGCCAAGCAGTTTGAAGCTATCTTATACTCCGGCGCCAACAACCCGCAGATTATTCCGGATGTGGTAAAAGCGCGCATCAAAGCCGAGACGGAACAAACCGAGAAGCTGTACGGCTTCGATTACAGCATTTACAAGAAGTCGGTGAGCACCAACGAGATTGATGACATCCTCAAGAATGAAACGGACTTAGACAAGCGCCTAGCTGCCTGGAATGCCAGCAAAGAAGTGGGTCCGACGCTTAAAGAAGGGCTGCTGAACCTGCGGGAATTGCGCAACAAAACGGTGCAGAGCCTGGGCTACGACGATTACTTTACCTATCAGGCCTCAGACTACGGCATGGCGCGCGCCGAGATGATGGACCTGATGAAGCAGATTAACGAGGAGCTGCGCCCGCTCTACCGCGAGCTGCATACTTATGCCCGCTATGAGCTGGCCAAAAAGTACGGCGCAAAGGAAGTACCGGATTACCTGCCGGCGCACTGGGTGCCCAACCGCTGGGGCCAGGACTGGAGCGCAATGGTGGACGTGAAAGGCATTGACCTGGATGCTGCCCTGAAGCCTAAGGGCGCCGAGTGGGAAGTAGAACAGGCGGAGCGCTTTTACGTGAGCCTCGGATTTCCGCAGTTGCCCACTTCATTTTACGAAAAGTCCAGCCTGTACCCTGCCCCGGTTGGCGCTGATTATAAGAAGAACAACCATGCCTCTGCCTGGCACATTGACCTGGATAAAGATGTGCGCAGCCTGATGAGTGTGGAGCCGAACGCCGAATGGTATGAAACCACACACCACGAGCTCGGCCACATTTATTATTACATGACTTACACTAACCCCGATGTGCCGGTGCTGCTGCGGAGCGGCGCCAACCGTGCTTACCACGAGGCAATGGGCAGCCTGATGGGCCTGGCGGCCATGCAAAAGCCGTTCCTGGCAAACCTCGACCTGATTGACAGGAATACACAGACTGACGAGATGCAGTCGCTGCTGAAAGAAGCACTGAACTATGTGGTCTTCATTCCTTTCTCGTCGGGGGTGATGAGCGAGTGGGAGAATGATTTTTATGCGGAAAACCTGCCGGCCGACCAGTTGAACAAGCGCTGGTGGGAGTTGGCCAAAAAGTACCAGGGCATTGTGCCGCCGGAAGAGCGCGGCGAAAACTACCTGGACCCGGCAACCAAAACCCACATCAACGACGACCCGGCCCAGTATTACGACTATGCGCTGTCTTACGTGCTTCTATTCCAGTTGCATGACCATATCGCTAAGGAAATCCTGCACCAGGACCCGCACGCCACCAACTACTATGGCAACAAAGAAGTGGGTAAGTTTCTGCGCGACATTATGTATCCGGGCGCTTCAGCCGACTGGCGCCAGATGTTGAAGGAGAAAACCGGTGAGGAACTAAGCGCCCGGGCCATGGTAGCTTACTTCCAGCCACTGATGGATTACCTGAAAGAGCAGAACAAAGGCCGCAAGTATACTTTGTAGTATACTTGCATCTTAAGTAAGTATAAAAGAGAAGCCGCGCTAAGTATAGCGCGGCTTCTCTTTTATACTTTATACCTGAAGTATGAATGAGGGTAATTTATACTTGATGCATACTTCCTAGTATACGAACCGCCTGCTTTAAATATTTATCGTAATAAAAACATTCAATTGCTAACCTAATAATTGGCTTCTGTAGCAGGCACATCTATCAGTATAAAAGAGGCATCAGAAGCTGCATGCAGGCTTACAACATCCATATCCTCCAGCCGTATTTGGTCGTGCTGGCCCAGTTCCACGTTGCTTACCAGCAGGTTGCCTTTGGTTACATATACCAGTGTCTTTCTTATTTTAAATGTCTGGAAGTCAAATTCATGCCCCTCGCTGAAATTGCCATGATAGATAGTTGAGTTGGAGTTAAGGAATACCACGTCTTCCAGCACTTTCTGGCCGGTAGCCAGCGGCACCAGCTTATCTTTGCTGCTCAGAAAATCCACGTCCATTTGCTCATACGATGGTGCCAGGCCACGCTTATTCGGCAGGAACCACAGTTGATACAGATGCGCAGCCTCCTCGCCCTCGTTGCTTTCAGAATGCGTTATGCCGGTGCCGGCAGTCATGCGCTGCACCTGGCCGGCCGTAATAGTTGTTTCGGTGCCCAGGCTGTCGTGGTGCCGGATAGCGCCATCCAGCACAATGGTGATGATTTCCATATCAGCATGCGGGTGCGACGGGAAACCAGCCTTCGGGCCTATCACATCGTCGTTGAACACGCGCAAAGGGCCGAACTGCACATTGCCCGGATCGTAGTAATCGGCAAAAGAGAAAAGATAATGCGAGGTGAGCCAGTCTCCCGCCCTCGCTTGATGGCGTTCGGCAGCTGTAATAATTTTTATCATTGCGCTAAGTTTTAGTTTATACTTAATAATTTACGAGGCTTATTTGTAAAGCTTTACGCAGAGAGTATAATTCTTGTTAGAAAAGGCGCGGCAATGCCGGCACATTCCCCCTGAAAAACAGAATCCTGCTCCGGATGCGGAGCAGGATTCTGCCATAAGTATAAAAAAGAAGCTGCAACTTTTACAATGCTGTCGTCCTTACAGAAAGGCAACGTTTTATTCTACTTTCTTAAGCTTTTGCACTTCCTTCTGCAAATCAAGCACGATGGACGAAAGCTTATCCAGCGACAGGTCTGCAATCGGAAACGTAGAGCTGATATAGGATTTGGCCTCCCAGATCTCCAGTACATCCTCTACGTGCAGCTCATAAGGCGAGTAAACCGGGTTGTCGGAGTGCAGGCGCAGCATAGAGGCTTCCTGTATTTTGTTGTAGATGCGCTTAAACACAACGCCCTCCTTCTGGCTCACAATAATGCAGGGCGTGCCGTCTTTGATGGTACCCCAGTCCTCAATGAAACGGCCCACGATAACAGTACCCGAAGCAATCGGCAGCATAGAGTCTCCGCTGATTTCGAACGCGCGGAAAGTGCCGTTGCTGCCCAGCATCGGCAACCTGAAACGGGGCAGTTCTTCAATAAACTCAGGGTCAGCGTAGCCATTTAAGTAACCGGCGCTTGCTTTAAGCGGCACCAGTTCTATGTTCTCGCGCTGATCCTCATCTACCGTGATCGCCAGCACGCGCAGCTTGCCATTGGCAGCGGGAACTGCGTTTCCTGAGCGTGCGGGGGTATCGGAAAGTTCTGTTGTTATCAGGCTGTCGAGCGTGATGCCAAAAAGCCCGGCTATATTTACCAGCGTGCTCAGTTTAGGTTCTGCCCTGCCCTCTTCGTAAGCACCTACCAATGAACGCTTAATATCCAGCTTTTCAGCCAGTTGCGCCTGTGTATAACCTGCTTCCTTGCGCAGATACCTGATATTTGAAGTTACATGTTGCACCTTTTTGCCAATTAATTTAGTGTTGTATAAACTCCTATACGAAATTGTACAGCGATTATCTACGTAAATTTACTAATTTATTTAAATAAAACTAACTTTATTAGCATAAAATTTAATTACCAAACATGTTTCATAGTCCATAATTGCTGTGCCACGATACTTCTATACTTTACTGCCGGCTTACCAGCTATTCTCCTTTTTGTAAACAGATACCGACAACCGTATTTTGAAATATTCATATTTTCCTTCCAGCTGCTCAAACATTTCTTTCAGCTTGCCTTCAGTGCCGTGCTTTTCAATTACCTTAGATATGGCCTTATACTCTGCTTTGGTTAAGTACTGCTCAATCGGGATATCATACCCTTGCTCGTAAAGCGTGGCCAGGTGCGAGTAGATGGTAACCGGATTCAGGTTGCGCTCCCTGGCTATCTGCTCGGGCGTACGGCCTTTCTGAAACGCCTCCAGCGTAACCAGGTGCGTAGCGCCTTTTATAGTGTTTCCCTTTGCCTGCTCCTCCGTCACAAAGTCGATGATTTCGTTGATAAAAGCATCGCCATAATGCTCATACTTTACCTTACCTACACCGGCTATGGACAGCATGGCAATCTTGTTAGCAGGTTTCTCAGCCGCCATCTCCAGCAGCGTACTATCGGTAAACACCACATACGGCGGCACGTTGGCCTCGTCGGCAATGCGCTTGCGCAGGGCACGAAGGCGCTCAAACAAAGCGTCCTTAATGATCTCGCGCTTTGGCCGTGGCTTAAAGCGTTCCTCTTCCTGCTGTTTTACTTCCTCAAATTTCACCAGCTGCACTTTCCTGTTTTCAAACAGCACCTGCCGGCTCTGGTCCGTCAGCTTTAAAGTATAATTCTGATCGTAAGCCAGTTCTATCAGCCCGGCATTCAGCATCTGGTGCAGGTAGCGCTGCCAGTCCAGCGGGCCGATATCACGGCCGGCGCCATAGGTCTTAATCTTATCATAACCCGCCTGCAGCACCTGGCTGTTGCGGGAGCCGCGCAGCACGTCCACCAACAGCCCCATTGTTACCTGTTCCTGCGTGCGGGCGATGGCCGACAGCGCTTTCTGCGCCAATAAGGTACCATCGAAAGTGGAGGGCGGGTTGCGGCAGATATCGCAGTTGCCGCAGTCTTTGTCCATCGATTGCCCGAAATACTGGAGCAGAATACGGCGGCGGCAGGCAGAAGCTTCGGCAAATTGCTGCATCCGCTCCAGCTTTACCAGCTGCAGTTCTGACTGATTCTTGCTGCCCTCTCCCTCCGAGAGCATATTACGCAGGCTCATCACATCGGCAAAACTGTAAAGCAGCAAAGCATCTGACTTGGCGCCGTCGCGGCCGGCACGGCCAATTTCTTGGTAATAACTTTCGATATTCTTCGGCAGGTTGTAATGGATAACCCAACGCACATTCGATTTGTCGATGCCCATACCAAAGGCAACCGTGGCACAAACAATCTGCACGTCGTCACGCAGAAATTCCTCCTGCGCCCGCGAACGGAGTTGTGCACTCATGCCGGCATGATAGCAGGTTGTTTTATAGCCTTTGCTTTTCAGCTTCTCAGCCACTGATTCAGTCGATTTCCGGCTGAGACAATACACGATACCGGGCTGCCCCGGGTGATTTTCCAGAAATTCAAGGATGCGGTTGAAGCGGTTCTGGCCCGGCTTCACCGTCAGGTTAATGTTCGGCCGGTCGAAAGAGGAAACGTATACCTGCGGATTCTGTAAGTATAACTGCTCCTGTATGTCTTTTTGTGTGAGTTTGTCGGCAGTGGCTGTGAGCGCGATGACGGGTACCTGCGGAAACTGCTGCTTAAGCATTTTGAGCTGCGTATACTCCGGCCTGAAATCGTGGCCCCACGCCGAAATACAGTGTGCTTCGTCTATCGCAAAAAGAGAAATATGGAGGCGTTTCAGGAAAGAGAGAAAACCAGATGACAGCAGCTTTTCCGGCGACACGTACAGCAGCTTAAGTTCGTTGCCCAGGCACTTGTTCTCGATATTGTATTGTTCTTCGGGAGAAAGCGAGCTGTTCATGTAGGCTGCGGGTATGCCGTTGCCCTGCAGCGCTTCTACCTGGTCCTTCATCAGGGCAATCAGCGGCGACACTACCACGCAAATGCCCGGCAGCACCACGGCCGGCACCTGGAAACAAACAGACTTGCCGCCGCCGGTCGGCATCAGCACCACCACATCCTGCTTCTGCAGCACACTGCTGATGATTTGCTCCTGCATGGGCCGGAACTGGTCGTATCCAAAGTATAATTTAAGTGCTTCGCGTGCCGCTCGTATATCCATTTTGTATTTTCCCGCTTTCTGGCCTTGCCTGCCTTGCGCTCTTTTATTCCTTCATACAAAGATAGCCATAAAATCCGGCTTAGGCAGGCTGTGCAGCGGCTATCGTGGCCAACAAATAACCATGAGAGATAGCTCCCGTACCTTAATGAATAGATCGGAATTAAACCTATACTAAAAAACTATGAAATCAGAAATAACAGACAACCTGGAACACCAGTTGGTAAAATGTATGACTGCCTGCGAAACCTGCGCCACGCTTTGCCTGCAGGAAGACGATGTGAAGATGATGGTACCATGTATCATGCTTGATCGCGACTGTGCGGACATTTGCATACTTACCGCGCAGTTTGTAGCACGCAACTCAGCCCACGCCAAACACGTGATGAAAGAGTGCATCGAGATTTGCCGGAAATGTGCCGAAGAATGCCGCAAGCACCATACAGATCATTGCCAGCACTGCGCCGACATTTGTGCCGAAACCGCCAATGCCTGCCAGAACTGGATGGAGAAGAAATAACTTTTAGCCCCTTAATTTTGAAATGCAAAAGCCCCTGGTACCATATGGTGCTCCAGGGGCTTTTATTTAGATAATACCTGTAGAAACTTAGTCAAAAATAGCGTCGAGTATGGCGGTAATAATAGAAAGCACCAGGCTGAAGATCAGGGCCCACAGGAAACCGTCTACGGCAAAACCCGCTATCAGCCAATCGGCCAGCAATATTATTAAAGCATTGATAACCAACAAAAACAGCCCGAGCGTGAGAATGGTAACCGGAATGGTGAGGAAAACCAGTATAGGGCGGACAATGGCATTCAGGATGGCCAGTACCAGCGCCAGTATCAGAGCCGTTACAATGCCGTCGATGGTGACGCCGGGTAAAATATAAGCCGCAAGCATGGCTGCCGCGCCTACTACCAATAATCTGATGATGAATCCCATAGTTTTATAGAGTTAAGAATATATAGTATGATTTTATTGTTCTGATAAGTCTATACATACGCGAAGTATAAAAAGAAAGATAGAAAGCGAGGCCATACTTCGGGCGCATTATCTAAATAACAGAAGCCCGCAATCAAAAAGGTTGCGGGCTTCCGGCGAAAGAATTGAAGACTATAGCTGCGCTTCCAGCTTTTTCTGCGATGCAGCTGCCCAGTTACACAACTTATACAGCAGGCGGGCGCCTACATTTCCGTTCCATTCGCTGTCGCCGGGCGCTACTTCGCACAAATCAAAGCCGATGATCTCGCGGCCGGACTTTACCAATTGCTTTATCAGGAAAACGGCCTGCTCAAACTCCAGTCCGCCGGGTACGGGGGTGCCGGTGCCGGGGCAAAGTTTCGGGTCCAGGCCGTCAATATCAAAGCTGATGTATACTTTCTGCGGCAGCTGCGCGATGATTTTTTTGCACTCTTTCTTCCAGCTGTCGCCGGCATACATGTTTTCCTTCAGAGAGGCATCATAGAAAATGGTTACCCGGCCATTCGATTGCTGGGCCAGCTCGGCTTCTGCCTGGCAAAGGTCACGAATACCCACCTGCACCAGCTTTTTTACCTGCGGCAGTTTAAGGGCGTTATACATGATGGAGGCATGCGAAAATTCAAATCCTTCGTAAGCTTCCCGCAAATCGGCATGCGCGTCGACCTGAAGTATACCGTACTCTTCGTGCTTTTCTGCCAGTGCATGCATCAGGCCTAGCGGCGTGCTGTGGTCGCCGCCCAGCACACCTACAATCTTGCCCTGTTCCAGGTAATAAAGCGCTTTTTGTTTAAGCCACTGCAGCATTTGGGCGCCTTTGGCCGTAATTTCAGCCGGGAGCTGCGCAAATTGTGCTCTGCCGTTTTCCGGACTTCCTTCTTCCAGCCACGCAATGTATTGTTCGGCCTTCTGCCGCAACTCTTCACTGGTTGTTGCCCATTCTTCCGAAACCTCTTCCATGGCAATACCCAGCTTCCAGGCGTCTTTTATACATGGCTCGAACAGGTCAACCTGGGGCGAAGCTTCTTTTATGGCCTGTGGCCCCTGCGCGGTGCCGGCACTGTAAGAAACAGTTACCTCCCAGGGAGTGGGGATAATCACGACTTCCGCCTCGTCTATACCAAACGGCAGCCCGAACAGGCCGCCGCTCACATCGCCCATACCATTCGGATCGAAACCGGCTATTTTTTCTTCTTTGCTACTCATTGGCTGCACCTGAAAAGGCGGTTGATTATACTTCTGTGTTAAACTTTATACTTCAGGTAAAACGTGATAGTTGCAAAGCGATAAGCTGACAGCCCTTTCTCAGCCTGTCGGTATACTAACTGTTTGGTTCTTGTAAGGAAATCCCTTTATACTTAAAAGCAATGTTTTAGGAGCCGTTATACTTCGCAGGAATGCTTTATACTTCACGATTTATCAATACAGGCACTGGCAGAAGTGGCACATACTGCGGGCGCTACACTACGGCCTTGCGGGTATTCTCAGCAGTATGGCTTATACCTGCTTCCGTTTACAGCAACCCGTTTTTATCGTTGCCAAAAGCGCGGATGATGTCCAATATCTTCAGCAGTGTAGACGTATCGAAGAACAACAGCAGGGGCAATTCCACGCGCTTAAAGTTATGCGTGAACTGCGTAACCACCGTAAACACCAGCGGCTGAAAGAGCGGGTGCTGCACCAGAATATCTTTTAAGGAATCGGCGATATGGGTTTTGGGGAGCTTGGGCGGGGAACCGTATATATCGGCTTTGAGAATGTTGGCCAGCTGTGTTACCAGGGCGCCCGTTATAATGTTGCTGATTTCGAGCAGCAGCGACTCCTGCATAACAGAAAGTTCTCCCTTCTGCACATCCAGCATACTCAGGCATACTTCGGAAAGGCGGGCAATGTGGTCATCGGAGAAAAGCATGAGCGTGGAGCCGTTAAACTCTCCCCTGATGTCGGACTGAATAATGGTATGCGTATCCTCATACTTGGCAACGAGCAGCAGCAGATCTTTTACTTCTATCAGCTCAATATCCGGCACACGAAGCAGTACCTTGTCTCTGGCTATCACAGCAAAGGAATCTGCTGCACGGGCCAGGCCGATGTTGAGGATTTCTTTAACGATATCCCGCTCTAATTCCGAAATGTAAGGTTCCATCATAGTTGTCTGGTTGTTCTTATCTTTTCCCATCGCCGTTGCCCATTATCTTCGGTTAATAAAGTTGCGCGTAATTGCCGGCACATCCAGTACCAGGCATACTTTGCCGGTACCCAGCAGCGTTACCCCGCCATACAAATCGATGCTGTCGAGGGGCTTGCTGAGTGGCTTTACCACAATGTCCTGCTGCCTGTAGAGTTTGTCTACTATCAGCCCCAGCTTCCGGTTGTTATACGTTACCACAATAATATTTTGTACAATACCTTTCAGTCGGCTTTTGTCTCCGAGCCGCATATCTGCTTCCGGAGCGTTTAAAAGCTCGTGCAGGTATACGACGGTTACGGTTTCTCCTTTGATGTCTGCTACCAATACGTTACCTACTTCATGCAGTTCATCTATATCCATGGCAATTACGTGATCGGTGTGTATCAGCGGAATACCGAAGAAAATGCCGGCCACTTCAAAAAGCAAAGCGCCTTTTACCGCAATGGAGGTAGGCAGGCGCATGCTGAAAGTTGTTCCTTTGTTTTTTTCAGAATGTACCTGCAGCCGGCCGCCAATAGAATCAATGGCATTCTTCACCACGTCCAGCCCCACGCCTCTGCCCGAAAACTCGGTTACCTCTTTGGCCATCGAAAAACCCGGCTCAAACAAAAAGGAGAGCGCATCCATATCCCGAAGCCCTTTAGCTGCCTCTGCCGATATCAGTTGCCGCTCTATCGCCGCACGCTTTACCTGCTTCAGATCAATACCTTTGCCATCGTCCGTCAGCGTAATAAGCACATTCTCCCGATCGCTCCGCGCGGCAAGGCTCAGGTTACCGGTGGCGGGTTTGCCTTTCTTTTCCCGTTCCTCCGGCCGCTCAATGCCGTGCGTTATGGCATTGCGTACCAGGTGCAGCAGCGAGTCGGTTATAATCTGCAGGATGTTCCTGTCTATCTGGATGTCCTGCCCTGCCAGCTCCAGGTTTATAACCTTGCCTTCGGCCACCGCAATATCGCGCACAATCCGCGGGAACTTGTTGAACAGGGTACCTATACTTACCAGCCGCGCATCCATCACGCTGTACTGCAAATCGTCCGTAATACGATACAGGTGAGAGCTCACGTTCTTCAGCTCATCGTTGTCAAGCTCGCGGCTGATAGAAAGAATCCGATCGCGATCTATTATCAGCTCGCCAACCAGGTTCATCAGGTTGTCGAGCTTTTTAATCTGAATATAGATCAAATCCGACAGCGAGAGGTTTTTGGAAGTATGATACCGCTGTACCTTCGCCAGTTCTATCGTATTGTCAGCCAGGCTGTCTACAATAATATCGAGGTTGCGCAACAGCACCGGATCCGGATCTCCGGCAGTTGTATTGTCAATATTATGAATGAGGTCGCCGAGCATGTCAATGCCGTCGAAAAGCACGGTTACCACTTCATCGCTAAAGCTCAGTTCTTTGTTGCGTATAAGGCTGAAAGCTGTTTCAAGCTTATGCGACACGTCCGAGATTTGCAGGTAGCCGATGGCTTTGGCATTTGCTTTCAGGTTATGCAGCAAACGGAAAATTTCAGCCAGGGTATGATCGTCCTGCGGCTGCTTTTCCAATACGCTGATATGCCTGTTCAGCGCATCGTAGTATTCGAGCGCCTCAGCAATAAATATCTCTTTATACTCCTCTTCTCTCGATTTCATACACTTGTGTCAGTTGCACTGACGGATGGCTGCTGCGCTGCTAACCGGTTGATGTAATGCGGTATCGCAGATAATGGCAATATCCTGCCGACCAGGCCGCTGTCTATGGCAGATTTGGCCATCCCGAAAATGAGGGATGTTTCTTCGTCCTGCGCAACAATGAGCCCGCCCCTGCGCCGTATGTAAGCGGCGCCCGCGGTACCATCTTTGCCCATGCCGGTCAGGATAACGCCCAACACCTGCTTTACAGAACTCTGCGCCACTGTCTGCATCACCAGATCGATGTTCGGCTGATCAAAAGAACCGGCAGGTTCGCTGGAAAAGCCAATTTTTAAATTTGCGGTATTGCCCATTACCGGTACCACTACCATATTTTTGCCGCCCGGCGCCACAATAATCTTCCCCCGCTTCAGCGTCATGCCTTCGCGCCCCTCTGCCACTTTTAGCTGTGTAAGCTCCTGCAGGCGTGCTGCAAACGTTTTGGTAAAGCTTTTTGGCAGATGCACCACCACCAGCACCGATGCCTGTAACGCCGGCGAAAGTCCTTTTACAATAATCTCAAGTGCCTGTGTGCCGCCCGTGGAAGCACCAATTACCACTACTGTGCCGGCAGTAGCCTGCAGGTGCGGGAAGGGGAGCTGCGGTCCGGCAAATAATTCCTGCTGCAGTTGTGCCAGGCGTGTTTTCGTGTCCCAGTGCAACGTTTGCCGCACCGCCCTGACTTTGCTGATTACCTCCGGCGCAATGCCTCTGTAGTTGATGTACTGGCCCCTGCCGGGCTTAAGTATAATGGCGTATACACCCAGTTCTGTTGCCTGCTTGACCAGTTGCAGCGAAAGCATAGAACGGGTTACCAGCAGTACAACAGGTACCGGCACTTCACTGAAAATCTGCTTAAGCAGCAGGAATTCTTTGTTCAGCGGCAAGTCATTGTCAACCAAAGCCACGTCCGCCGCATTATCGCGCAACGTCTGCAACAGTTCGCTTCCGTCCGATGCCAGGCTATGCGTGAGCATGTCTGCCTCGGTGTTTATAATATCATCCAGCATTAACCGGCTGTAGCCCGACTCGACAGCAATAACTACTTTTATGTGTTCTGCCTGCACCTGCTCTACAATAGTTTCTGAACAATACTATCCGGTATACCTGCTGTGATTTTGCGCTTACCCGTCACTGGCGAGCGTTTTGCTCACTACTTCCAGCACCTTCTCTTCAGAAAAAGGCTTTACGATGTACGACAGTGCGCCATACTCCATCGCCTCATTCATGATTACCTCCTGCCCCACGGCGCTTACAATAATTACCTTCATGTCCGGCTGCTCGGCCTTTATGCCTTTCAGCACATCCAGCCCCGTGTTGTCCGGCAGAATTACGTCAAGCGTAATCAGGTCAGGATTGGTGGATTTTGCCAGTTCCAAGGCTGTCTGTCCGTTAGGTGCCTCGCCTACCACATCATAACCGGCATCGGTCAGCATGTTCTTCAACATGGTGCGCATGTAGAAGGAGTCATCTACTATTAATATTCTTTTCATACTTTAAAGTATAAGTATAACTTCTAATTGTAAACTGCCTAACCGGCAAGCTGCTGCACTTCGTCACTGGTCAGGATTTTCAGCATATCGAGCACGATGATCAGGCGGCCCCCGACTTTTGCAATCCCTTCGATGTAGCTTTCCTGTATATTAATGTCCTGCAGAAAGGCAGGGGTCTTGTTGATTTTGGACATGGCCAGGTTAAGCGACTGCGGCACTTCTTTTACCACCACACCTATTTTGTAGTCTTTTGCCTCGATCACCAAAGTATAGGTAATATTGGGATTCGCTTCAGGCGACAGGGGAGCCGGACGGATGCCGAAGCGCTCCTCCAAATCCATGATCGCGATGATATCCCCCCGGATGTTGGCTACACCTTTTATAAAAGCAGGCGTGCGCGGCATACGGGTTACACTGGGTGTAACTGTCACTTCCTTTACCTGCTCTATTTTAATGCCATACTTTTCTGTGCCCAGCCTGAACACGATAAGATGCACCATCTCCTCCAGCACAGCCGGTTTTGCCGCCTCTGCCGGGGTTGTGTCTGCGGCGTGGACAGGTGCGGGCGTGTCGGAAGGGCCTGGTGTAGCTTTTGCCGCAGTTTCCCCTCCCTGCTTCATCTGCTTTGTCATTATTTAGATCTTTCTTCCCCGGAGTATTTAGATGTAACTTTCCCTTTGGAATTGGTAGCCAGTCTGCTGTTGCCTGCCGATGCTTTCAGCTGCTTTTGCTTAACAGGTACAGCGGTCAAACGGCGATCTTTGCCGTTATTAAAGACCAGGTTACCATCAATCAGCTTAAAGGCTGAAATACTGATTTGCAGATCGGCAGCAATATCATTCAGGTTCTGCGAAGACGAGGTCAGCTCCTGCATGGAGGCCGACAGTTGCTTTGCCGTACCGGCCACCTGCTGCGTGCCCGAGGCCGTTTGTTCGGCAATGGCCACTACTTCCTCCACATACTTCACCACATCGCCAATAGAGGATTTCTGCACCTCCGTCGCTGTCAGGATATCCTGTGCGGTGCGCAAGGTTTCGCCACTGGAAGCGGCAATGTTCTTAAAGGCCCCGGAGGCTTCAAAGGTTGCGTTCTTTCCTTTCAGTACGCGGCCTTCCATGGTCGAGATCGCTGTAGCAGCAGATGCAGTATCTTTTTTCACATCTTCTACGAGTGTAGCAATCTCGCTCGCTGATTTACGGGAACCTTCTGCCAGTTTCCTGATTTCTTCGGCTACAACGGCAAAACCTCTGCCAGCTTCACCGGCACGGGCCGCCTCTATGGCAGCGTTCAGGGCCAGCAGGTTGGTTTGAGAAGCGATATCCGTAATCACACCCAGGGACTTAGATATTTCCTGCGAACGGGTACTCAATACTTCAATTGTTTTTGCCGTGAGAACCGCAGAACTGGATATTTCCTCCATGTTGCGCACCACCTCGGCTACCGTTTTCAGACCCAGCTGGGAAGTTTCCTCACCCACTTTAGCGGACTTGTTCACTACCTCTGCCCGATTGGCGGTTTCTTTGGTAGCTTTCATGATTTCCTCAATCAGCTTAAAGGCCTGGTCGGTTTTAAGGGCCTGGTTTTGCGCACCCTCCGCCATTTGCTGCATCGCCAGGGCAACATCCAGTGTCACTTTGTTCATCTCCAGCCCTTTGCCGGCCATCTCTTCTGAGGAACCACCCACTATGAGCGACGAATCATTAATTTCGCCCAGGAGCGCATTCAGGTTCTCTACCGCCAGGTTCAGCGCGTTGGCCGTGTCCATAATATCTCCGGCTGTCTGTGTTTCCACTTTCTGCGTTAAGTCACCTTCAGAGATAGCGCGTACCACCCGTGATACATCCAGCATCGGCGTTACGATAGATTCCAGCATGTCATTTACCGTGTCAACGAGTTCTTTCCAGCTGCCGCCCACACCTTGCAGGGTTGCACGTTCTGTCAGTTTTCCTTCCACACCGGCAACTCTGGCCACGCGGCTTACTTCACCTGCCAGTCGGTTCAGATCCACTACCATCGAGTTGATTGTTTCTGCCAGCTCGGCCACTTCTCCCTTCGCTTCGAGCGTTAGTTTCTGCGTCAGGTCGCCTTTCGATACGGCTGTTACAACTTTTACAATACCACGTACCTGTATGGTCAGGTTGCTGGCCATGGTGTTTACATTATCCGTCAGGTCTTTCCATACACCGGCTACGTTTGGCACATTGGCCTGCCCGCCCAGCTTTCCTTCCGTTCCCACTTCCAGTGCCACACGTGTTACTTCACCGGCAAATATGTTGAGCGAATCCACCATCTGGTTGATGTTTTCCTTCAGCTCCGCCATTTCTCCCTTCACATCCACTGATACCTTTTGCGTCAGGTCACCTTTGGCTACAGCCGTAGATACCTTGGCAATATCGCGTACCTGCAGCGTCAGGTTGCTGGCCATGGTATTCACATTGTCAGTAAGCTCCTTCCAGGTGCCCCGTACCTTTGGCACCGCTGCCTGTCCTCCGAGCTTTCCTTCCGTGCCTACTTCACGGGCCACCCTGGTTACCTCATCGGCAAAAATGTTGAGCGAGTCCACCATCTGGTTGAGGTTCTCCTTCAGGTCGAGAATCTCCCCTCTTGCCTCTACCGTAATTTTCTGCGTCAGGTCGCCT
>NZ_JADQDR010000016.1 GCF_015694705.1 Pontibacter rufus
TAGCAGAGATAAATGTAGTTGAATTCCCTAGTTTTGAAGGCTCCTTAGCGACAGCTATTACTTATCATAACAGTTGTAATAGGACTTGGTCAAAGCCGTCTGATATAGGAGATTATGTTTTTGCAAAGTTTGGAGCTGCACCTGCACGGCATCCTTTTCCACAAATACTACCACATGCAGTAGTTTCTTGCCCTGTTAACACATTTGTCTCATTTCTCCATTTAATTAACTCCTGTGACTGTTGGTATATTAACTCAAGAGGGGTTTCTAAAACATTCCCAACATAATTATCTTCAGAGGTTTGTGAACCACAAGCTCTTACGAAACCTTTGGAACTGACGCGAACTGTTGTTAAACCTGGTTGACAGCCTAAACAACTCCAATTCTTATAATAGTATTCTGGTGCATATTTTGTTTCTTCAAAGACCTCTTGCACTAACGGAAGCATCAATTCGAGATCTTCTTGATATTTCTTCTTTAGCTGCCAAGCTGAAGAAATGATCGGAATGATTTCTTCTTCTTTAAGCTGTAATTTGTCTTTATTTGTTGCTCCAATCCCATTTTCTATAAAAGTCTGTACCTTCACACCATAGGCGCCCTCTTGAATTGCGAGTTTGAAAACATTTTCAAGTTCATGATAATTAGTGCGCAGAATTACGAAAGCAATTAAAATTTTAAATCCATATTTTTTGGCAATTCTTATGCCATTTAAAGTTTTTTCAAATGAACCTTCGCCTCGAATAAAATCATTATTTTCTTTAGATGAACCGTCAATGCTAATTTGTAGTGATGTTAAACCTGCATTTCTTAAAGAGGCTGCTAATTCTTCAGTAAGTAAGATAGCATTTGTTGAAAGAGCTACAAGCATCCCATTTTTTGTAGCTGTTTCAATTACATCAACAATATGTGGATATAATAATGGTTCACCACCAGCTAAGGATAAATGAAAGACTTTTTTATTTGCTAAATACTCAACAAAAGTAATAGCTTCCTCTTTCGAAAACGAAGCCTTGTCAGACAACTGACTTGCTGTAAAAAAACAATGTTTACAACGTAAATTACAGTTATGAGTTATATCCCAGCCTACCTGAAAAGGCATTTTCAGTACTTTCATGTGTACATTTATTTATGAAGCAGTTGTAAGAAGAAATTGAATTGAAAAATTCTATCGTGTCTATTAAAGCAGTTGTATAATCTAAGGAAAATGCATTAGCTAATGCCTCAGATAAATCTTTCAAGGAATGTTTACCATCGGCAATTTTTAATAATAAATAACCCGTATGATTTAAATCAATCACATCTCCAGTTATTTTATTGAAAAGAACTAAATCATCATCTCTGATAATAATGTTTCTTTCCAATTCTATTACAGAATCAGCAGTTAGCATAGATAATTGTTATAATTGATTACAAACTTATTTTTTACTCACTTCCTGGCCTGTTTATTTGAGTCGGTTGGATAAAGCTCGTTAGTTTTGTTGAAGATTGACAAATAGCCAAAAACGCATGATATCCTGCAGGCTTTTCATAATAGAGTCTATCAAGTTGTTCAATAATTTTTATTGCCTCACTAGTAAGATTAGGACTTTCTTCGTTTTGCATTGGTGAATTAGTTTCCATTGTTTTTTCAGATTTAGTTTGAATTAATTTATCCATAACTATTGGATAATGCAAGGTCGTTCCAATTACTGGTACTATATAAGAGTTAATTATAAAATTCGATTTTTCTTCAATTAGAAGCTACTGCCTATCATTTTCTATATTTTATTAGGGCACTTAAACTTATCTATTACTGCACTATTAGTAAATACTTATTTTTCAGTATTTTTAAATAATATAACAAGCATACAACATCTAGTGGTTAGAGGATGTCCTTCTCTGGATATGAGACATCCATTACCAGCAGGATAAGTGCCAGTTGTGCGTTAGAACCAAAATCAAGTGCTAAATTGTGACTAATTATATTGGTCACCTCCACTTCATCACAAAGAACCATTTAGAAAGACTTGTGTCTAGATTAACAGATCTTATAGCAAACGTGAAATCCAAAGACCCACATCTTGGCTCCGACTTAGAGCGGCATAGTCCTGAAGCCGTGGAGTTGCCACAGCGCCAAGTGCGCAGGAAAGATAAGAGCACAAAAGAGCTGCGCCTGTCTCCTTACTGTTTTCCTCAATACTAACTGGTTTTCGGAAAGAGAAAAGCAATACCACGCCAGCAAAAGCATCTATATGCCGGTGGCCACCAACAGCACCCTAGAGCTAGTCCATTACGCCAATATTGCGCTGAAATCAATTTATAGGACGGGATATACTTATAAAAAAACTGGTGTGTTTGTAACGGATATTGTACCCGATAACCAGGTGCAAATGGCATTGCTCGATACAGTTGACAGAGAAAAGCACCGCAAGCTGATGGTGGCGATAGACGATTTAACAGACAGGTTTGGGCGGGAGCGGGTAAAGGTAGCAACACAGGGAGTGGATAATCAGTGGCTGCTTCGGTCAGATATGGTCAGCAAGTGTTACACTACCAGGTTGAGCGATATTCAGACGGTTCATGTGCTGTAGCACAGATATATTATTAATGGCGAGTTCAGCGGCATATAAGTTGGTTTATGAGAAAGCCAATAACATCTAAAATACCCGTACCAACCGGGGTTTGCGCCGGACTGCTGGGAAAGAGAAAAGTTTTTATTAAATAGGCAAAGGGAAGAAAACGAGGTCAGCAACTACCCTTAGTAAAAGATCGAACCGCAGAATAGGCCTTTCACAACTCCGTCCAAAGGGAAGATATTTGGAACTACTCCGTATATCCGTTACTTGGGCACAATTACAAGGAAGAGAACCATATTTTTTTAAAAATAGTTCATAAAGGTTCAATTCACAGTCATTTACATCAAATTCACATTCTCCCTGAAATGCACCAGCTTAGCAGTTAGTTTTGCTTAAAAAATAAAATTTATGAAAAAACAAATCTTATTTTTCATTTTGCTTTTGGTCTATTCTCTGGTAAATGGCCAAGGAACTGAAATTATTTATGATACAGTTTCAGTTCCCGAACCTACCCTTATTGATGATAGCCCGGTGGGTTTAGGAGTTTTAATTGGAGATAACCAGAATTATTTAAAAGGAAGACATCCTGAAATCCTAATATCTAAACCTACAGTTGTTAAAACTGAAATAAAACCTAATGGCTTATTCCATATAATAGCTTATGTAAACAATGATTATATAAACATCATTGCTACCCGTATTAATAGCAATAACTTCAAAAGTTTTCAGGCTTATGAGCAAGTTTATTTTACAGAGGAAATACCCGCTTTTAATGAAAATTTTGCCCGAGAAATTCCATTTATAGTCGCAGAAAATGGTAATCCTACCTTCCTTCGAGTCAATAATATTAATAACGACAAGGTTGATGGGCGTAATTATCTCTATTTTGTAAAAGATATAAAAACGGGCGAAATTGTATCAACTCTGGCTCTGGAATTTATTTTCCCAAAGCCAGAGCCTATGTTTCTGTCGTTTGAAGAATATATTATAGACACATATGAAACTAAACAAGGAGAAAGCCCTTCTATAAATGCTGGCTTCATTGCCGATTTAAATAGACAGGTGAAGGCCTATAATCTGGTGACCACTACCTTTAATGCGCGAACGAATCTACCAAACCAATTAATCTTGCCTTCTGACCAAAACTCTCTACTTATTCAGTTTAAGGCACTAAAATTCGGTGCTATAAACTATTTAGAATATAGAATGAATGGAGATAGTACCTATAAAACCTCTGTGAAAAATTATCATCCTTTTATAATTTTAAAGGATCTAAAAGCAGGTAAACATAAACTTCAGGTACGCTACCCCAATCAGCATAATGCAATATTAGAATATGAGTTTGAAGTTAAACCCAGTTTTATGCAGACTACAGGTTTTAAAATAGCAATATCCTGCCTTGCTACTGCATTATTGTTTGGGAGTATCTTCACCCTGAAAATCCACCGGCAAAAGCAGAAACTGAAAGAGGAGAATACAAAAAGAACTCAGTTGCAAACGCAAATGTTCTCGCTCCGGTCACAATTAAATCCGCATTTTGTTTTTAATGCCCTTAACTCTATTCAGGGACTAGTAAACAAAGATGACCAGGAAGGCGCTAATATTTATATTTCTAAATTTGGCTCACTTATGAGAGATATCCTGGAAAAAAATGACAAGGCCACCCATCCCCTTTCCCAGGAAATAAAACAATTAGAATCTTACTTACAATTGGAACAGCTTCGATTTAGATTTAAATACCAAATCTTTATTGAGGAAACGATAAACCCAACAGAGCAGGATTTTCCGGTAATGCTCCTCCAGCCATTTGCCGAAAACGCCATCAAGCATGGAATTTCGGGAAAGAAGGAAGAAGGCAATATTTCAATTCGGTTTGAACGAAGTAATAATAATCTGCTGGTAATAATTCAGGATAATGGGAAAGGATTTGATATAAATGAGCCGATTACTGGTTATGGAATCAATCTTATTAAGGAAAGAATAGCGGTAGTAAATCAGCTTTATCAAGAACAGCCCATTATGTGTGATTATAAATCTTCGCCTGCCGATGGAACTACTGTTACGCTTTTATTTACCAATTGGCTTTAACCACAAAAGATATGCACAAGAGAACAACCCACTATCTATTCTTAAAAAAACAGGTTAACTTACCACAATAAAACTTCCTGCTGAAATAAATTTAGGCTAATGGGTTTAACTGCTATAATTATAGATGATGAACAAAATAACATTGATAATTTATTTGAGCTCCTGGGAAAGTATTGCCCGGAAATTGACGTACTAGCAATTGCTTCCAGTGCGGATGTGGGAATTGAATTAATCAGGCAAACTGCACCCGAGTTAGTTTTTTTAGATATTCAGATGCCGGGCAAATCTGGATTTGACGTTTTAAAAGCAATAGATAACTACAATTTTGAAGTTATCTTTGTAACGGCTTACGACCAGTATGGCATTAAGGCTATAAAGTTTGCGGCCATTGATTACATACTGAAACCAGTTGATGTAGAAGAGCTGCAAACCGCCGTTAAAAAAGCTATTATTAAAAGGCAGGAAAAAAGGCAAAACCACCAGCTTGAAAACCTGTTGCAGTTATTGCAGCAACGCCCCACCGATACTCCACGCATTGCCTTGCCCTTAGCAAAAGAAACCAGATTTGTTAAAGTTGATGAAATTATCCGATGTGAATCGTCTAATAACTACACCACCTTTTATTTTATAGGGGGAGAAAAGGTAATAGTATCAAAACCAATTTATGAATACGAAGAAATTTTAGATAATTATCATTTCATAAGGTGCCACCAATCCCATCTGGTTAATAAAAAGTTTATCAAAAGCTGGATTAAAGATGATGGAGACTTTTTATTGCTGGAGGACAAGGTTCATGTTCCTGTTTCACGGCAGAAAAGGGAATTTGTAAAAAGTTTATTGTTAAAATAGAATTAAAAATAATTCTGGCACACCACACCAATACAATAGGGCAGCGTTGTCGCCTTTAGGCCTATAAGTTTGCTTATGTAAAGTAGCGGGGCACTTTCTTCTGGGTTTTATCTAATGAGTGGCAAGGAGCCACTGAGAATTGAAAGGTTAATTGATCCTGGATGTCGCCTGGTGGCAGTGTGCGGATGTAAGTATGCTATGCTCCCAGAAGAGTATCCACATCTCGCCTCTGATGCAGCACACGTCGCACCACGATATGATTAGCAGTGACAACATCATAGAAAATAAGATAAGTGCTTGCCGGAAAGCTCCGCAGCTCTTCCCTTAGCTCGTTCCTGGTCCGGCCAATCAGTGGGCTCTGTGCCAGGTGCTGGCAAGTATCGCTTATCTCATCAATGATGTGGTCCGCCACTTGTTCACTGGCGTTTTCTGCAAGGTAAAGCCAAATCTCCGTAAGATCTTCTTCTGCTGCAGGGCTTAACTGATAAATAGCCATTCCTTACGCGGACTTCTTAAAGCGCCGTGCCAAAAGCGCCCGTCCCTTCTGTTTGATGGCGGCTGTGTCAAAGGGCTTGGGTTCGCCTACATATCCCTTGTCGATTTCCACCCGTAGCTCCTCCAAACGGTTTTTCATCAGCTTTTCCTGCAGCTCCAGCGCACGTAGGCCTGCTCTTACCACTTCACTGGCGTTGTTAAACGTGCCGGAATTGATTTTACCGGCGATATACTCCTCAAAATGTTTTGTCAGGTGAATGTTCATAGTCCTAAATTCAATAGTTCTAAGGTAAAAAAATTAAGCGGATATGTCAATCTTTGACAGTCCGAATATAATATGTTAAAAGTAACAATGCTTTGGCGAACTTGTTTATAGAAAGCTTATAACGCATAAGAGGCTCCTTCTTTACTTATCATATTAGGTGTTATCGGCTGACCAGTGACTAACATGTTGCATCAGTCCGGCTGCTATACCAATTATCTTCCGAGCCTGTTAACTTTTGAAGGCCGCATATGCTGAGTTAGAGAGCAAGGGCCGTGAGGGAGGGGCAGGCAAGCGGCCCTCCGCCATCAGCGCGGCTAAACCTCAGATGCTGTTTCCGATATGCGGAGAAAGTCTGAGCGTATCGTTTTGGTTGATAGTCCCATTCCCCTCAAGGCATTGCTTTACAATGATTTCTTTCCCGAAACCAGGCTTCGAGCTTGCCTCCGGAAGGGGTAAAAAAGGACACTTTGATTACAATGGCCCTAATATATAGTATATTGGTTAGTCAAGTTGCATTTATATGAGTAGCTTGTTGGCAAAACGTAACGGTTACCTGTAAGTGGCTGCCGATAATTTGTTCCCATGAAAAAGTTGATTGCACTGTTGCCCTTAATCCTTCTTTTCAATGTGTGTCTTGCCCAGACTTCAGAGGATTTCATTGCCATGGAATACCGCGGAATGTCTAACCTCATATATAAGATTCATGTCACCCCCGACAGAATCGTGGGTTTACGGGTCAACGGCTATATATCCGTTAAAAACAGCTACGGAATCGGATACACAGTGCCTGACAATGAATTGAACAATCCTGGCGCCTATGTGAATAAAAACCTCGAGTCGGCTTACAGCGGGATTGACATTGATTCAGCAGCCATTCTGCGGCTTGACGAAGAAAACTTTATCATTGAGAAATCAGCAATCAAGGAGTTGTACCACAGCAAGAAGAAAAAATTTGGCATGGGTAGCTATCCGTATAGTGGACGGATAATCATCAAGTGCAACAAGACCAAAGGAAACGCTAGAGGTAATAGAGACCTGATATTGGTTGGCGAACAAGACTGGCAAAGCATCCTTGAATTGATGAGGTGAACGGACTGTCGCTAACGCGCGGGTACAATATGGAGCGATAGTAAAGAAAATCCTCATTTTTCTTACTCATACCTTAAATATAAACCGATATTTAAGCGTTAATAACTGCATTTACATAGATTATTTATAAATGCAGTTAATAGCCAGTCAGCCCCTTACTACAGTTTTCTTTTAAGATTCCAAAGTTCTTTTATTCCCATCAAGAGCTTTGGAAACTTAAAAGTTTAAACCAAAATAGGTTTTATCCAGTATTTCTCCAAAAGCTATAACGTAATTAAATGAAGATACTATCATTCATTATAATTTTGTTGGTTTCTCTACCTGCACTTTGTCAGGAAGTTAAATGGAATCAACCTATCAACGTTGCGGATGTAGGTCAGTCGGTTGCAATGGATTCTGAAGGTAAAATGTACTTTACTGGTGAGATAAGAGAAAGATGGCAGTATTATTTTGATTCAGTTGCATTACCTATGCTCCCTTACTACACCTATGGTTTTATAGCTAAAACAGACAAGAACTATAATGTAGAGTGGCTAAAGGTAATCGAAAGTACCGGCTTTTCTAGACCCCTGGTTACAACAGACCGCGAAGACAACGTAATTTTGGTAGGATTATACGGGACCGGGTTTAAAATTGACAGCATGGAAGTAATGGGACAAGGTTCTCAATACCGGATGGTGATCATTAAATTTGATAAATCCGGTAAGCTGTTGTGGTACAATACTGTCAAATGCTCGGAATATACCCTCATGGCGATGGATCTAACAACGGACGATGACAACAACGTTTATATTGCCGGCAAATTCAATGGATCCCTCTACTTTTACAATGAAGCAGGCGATGATTTGGTTGGCCAAGGGAGCGGCTTGATTTTTTATGCGAAATATGCTCCTTCTGGAAAGTTTGCTGGAGTTAAAACAGCTCCAGATCCAGGTGTGAACCAGATGAGCTTGGAAGCAATTGAAGTGGACAGTAAAAAGAACGTATACATTACAGGAATGTGGTACGGAGATGGAAATGGCACCTTAGACTCAATACCAAAGTCCACTTACTCTCCAGATATTTTTATCGCAAAGTTTAATAAAGAATTTCAACTCGAATGGCTTAAGCAAATTGGGGCAGCTAACAGTTCTCATGATAGAGGTAATGGATTAGCTCTGGATGAAAAATCTAACAGCCTCTATGTAACAGGTAGCTTTGCTGGGAAAGCGGACTTTGGAGGGCGTGTAGTGGAATCAAACGATAAGAATATATTCTTATCCCGTTACTCTCTGGAAGGAGATCTGAAATGGGTTAAGAACATGGGCTCAAGGAGTGGGGGAGCCAGTTATGTAGAGGGGGGTTATAAGCTAATTGTAGATCACGAAGGCTTTGTTTATTTATCCGGTTCCCTAGGCCAAAATGGGGATTTTGATGGCGTCCAACTCTCTGCCTACGACAATCCTGCTAATGGTAACTTATATTCTGATGGGTTCGTAGCTAAATTTTTAGCTACAGGCAAGCTGCTATGGGTGACTCATGCAGGAAGTCCGGATGTAGCGGACTCCTTTTTTGATATGGTCAAAGACAGAGATAATAACTTGTTTATTGTTGGCATGACTGGAGGGGATGGGAAATTTGGGGAGTACAAAATGCCTGTCGGTGTGGCTGGACGAGGATTCGCGGTAAAGTTAATAGATGTGCCGGAGGAGGTTATGATTGTCCCTCTATCTGAACTTACATTTGGAGCTGATACGAGCCTTTCGCGCACATTTGATGTCGTTTCAAACCTTGATTGGGAGGTGTCCACAACCGCTCCATGGCTTACCCCTGATTTTAATTCCGGGAAGGGCAATGGTTTCATAACTTTAACGGCGGAAGCCAATCCTTCCACGCAACCAAGAAACGCGACCGTAGAAATAGCATCCACCTCAAAAGAGCCCAAGCGGATTCACGTGACACAGCTCGGGCTGGACAAGCCTCTCAGTTCTGACGGCGAACACTCTGAAAGCGGAATCACCATTTACCCTAACCCCACAGAGGGTAAAATAAGCATTAACTTTAGCGATAAAGAAGCAACAGTTTCAATTCTTGACCTAACAGGCAGAAGGTATGTTTATAGATCCATTTCCAAGAGCCAACTACTGGATATAAACTTTTTGGGAAGGGGAGTTTATATCATTACGGTCACAACTTCTAGCTCCCGTTTGGTTAAAAGGCTAGTAAAGCAATAAAGCTAATCTAACGCTGCAACCGCAGCATTAGAAGAGAGGTGATCGGTTTCAGTGTTGCTGTGGATCAACTCCAGAAAATAGCAACTGTACAGGGATTTACCAAGTGTAATCGAATAAAACCACTATATTTATATAGTCTTATAATTTACCTTATGTTAAATATAAATGAGGAGTTTACAATTCCTTAACTTTAATATTGCAAAAGTTTATTTTTTACGGAGGTCTTTCACCTCTATTTTTTCAATATGATTTGCAAATTGATTCATAAGAAACTCTACAAACCTTCCATTGTATACACCATAAGTTCCTGACCTCGGTTGCGAGCCTGATAGGGTTTTAAAGTAGTAAGCTAAATAATTTATATTATTTAATTCAGCTCGTGTTAAATATCCTCCTTCATTCCATTGACCGGAACTAGCAGTATGTATGATGCGATTTTCTTGTACCTCCCAAGTAGGTGAGCTTTCAGATTTAATCTTCTCTTCTATATTCAAAAAAAGCTGAGCAATGGTTAAACCTTTTGGATATATGAAAACAGCCATAATTTATAGTTTACTCAAATTAAAAGTACAATAGCGATACTTAATTAAGTTATTTGTAGAAACAAATTATTTAAGGGTAAGCTATTTAAAATTATTTTATTTTTTTCGCGTTAGCACTAAGATTGACTCCTACTGTTGAATTGCGCTAATAATTGATCATGGCCAGGCGCTTCCCTGCCCTTCCAGATATTTCCATTTATCAACCATTGTTCATAGTGACAAATCCATAACGCGGCCATTGGAATCAAATCTTTACCTACCCATAGCCGCCTGAAGAGTGAAATATCAGGCGGATAGTATAAGCACAAACTATTATCCGGATACATATGAATAGCAACCGAACCTATTATTTTAGGCTTTAATACAAAGACTTTAAACCAGCTTTGCGAAATATATTGAACCTGTAGATGGTACTCAGCCTTATAGTCAGGATCTTTAATGGTAAAATCCACCAAAAGAATTTGGTTTTTTACGTTGATTTTACAACCCGGGAAAAGCTGTTGAACCATAATTTGCTGAACATACTGTTCTAAGGCTGAGTACCTCTCTTTATAAATTGGTCGGATCATAGTGGTTTCGCTCTCTGGGTACTGAAACGCCCGCTGTACTTCTAATAATATTAATGCTACTGCCGATGGTAGCAGCTCCTGATTCCAGCAGTTTTGCTTTGTGATCGAGCCTTTCGCTACGGGCCTCTTCCTCTGACATTACCGGAAATTCCGAACCAAACAAATTACGCCATTCTTTTAGTTGATCACTCAACAGTTCTGCATCAAAGGCTTTCCTGGCCGTAATAGCTGCACCTTTTACATAATCGTAAAAGGCTACAAAGTCTTCTTTGGATATTCGTTTCCAGACATCATGAGAAGTAACACCTCGGTCTGGCAATACTGGGGTAATCTCATGTTCTCTATACCAGGCATATTTAGAAACAATTGCTTCCAACGATTTTACGACCCCTTCTGCTACCGAAGTAATATAATCAGGACAGCAATCTCCTATCATGTGTTCTAAAGGATAGCCCTTTGGGTGTTTAAGGTCAGTTAAATTTACCACCCGCCACCATTTTAAAGCTTTAACTACATTAATGTAATGGCTATTAGTATTCTTGTTTTTATCCCGGGTCCAGCGGATCTGCTCCAGCGGGTTAGTTTCAACCCAGCAACCTGCTTCTTGGTCAGGTATATAAAGTGACGCTGATTTCCATTCGGCTTCAGATCGAAAAGATTCCAACATCAGCGAAGTCCAATATTGTTGTTTTGCTGGTTCCGTCCAGTTTCTGACCAATTTCCAATTGCTACCCATATCTTCCAAAGCTAAGGTAGTAAGCACACTTTCAGACCGCAGCAAGGCTTGTTCTGCCTCTGATGGCGCAGACGTTACCACAATATCCAAGTCTACATAAGAAAGCTCAATTCCTATGGAACGGCCTTGAATTCGGTACTTCCCTTTATAGTGCTTTTCTACAAAGGGTATAAATAAATCAATCGCCTGTTGAGGAGTGGTTTTATTCTGGTCCAAGTTAGTTACTACGATAATATCAACATCCGCCCGCTTTCCATTTTTAGGTTTTATAGCTGTGGCCCGTTTATAACTACCCTGCAGAAAGGTGCTAACGATAATTTTAGACAAATCGGCATCATTAGCAAGCCGGTCACGCAAAGTGGTATGACCGGTTATTAAATCTTCTAATTGACTTTTTGTTAACCTGATATTAGATAAGAATGTGTTAAAGTATGATGTTGTTGACATAGTTTTAATTAGTTTAATTTTGGTGATGAGAATATTTTAACACATTCATTAGATTGCCTATAAACTGCGTGCGGAAGTTGGCGGCGGCAAACCGGTCCAGGCGGGCACTTGCCGGATTTATCATGCCTTTACCGAAATAGAAACAGTAATTGGGATGGGCGTCGATAAAGTCCTGTATCTGGTCCGTTGGCCAGTGGCCACCATCATTATTTATAACGAGAATATCGTCCGGATTGAAAACTGCCTGCTGGAGTTGGTCTAAATTGGTTAAGGCTGTAACCTGGAACCCATTCTTACTAAGCATCCGGTGGTGGTAATCATCACTCCCGTTCCGGTGCGAAAGAAGAATTATTTGATGACGTTGCTTTACTGATTTCTCGAAATCATATTCTTTCAGTAACCCTAAAAAGTCTTCCCGGCGGTCTGTTAAAATTTTAGTTATAATAGCATCCACCTGGCTATTAACCTTACTCGGAATAACCTTGAAATATAAAAAAGCTATGCCTATTATACTGGTAAAGCCCAGACCACCCAAAATCCAGGCCCAGAACTTAAATGGCTCGTACTCTTTCAGGCTAGCTTCTAAATCCTTGTTTTTTTCCTTTAAATCACCCTGCTCTTCTTCTAATTCGGTAATATCATCTTTCAGGCGTTGATTTTCCTGCTCGATACTGTTTATCCGCTCAATAACTTTTGTACTTGTCGCCGATGTGCGCTGAGCAGAAGCTGGTAAGCAAAATGATAGGAATATAAAAAGCAGGCAGGTAATGGCCTTATAAAAGACCTGACAGCCGGCATTTAATCTTATTGGTTTGGAATGGGAATAAGGATTAGTTCTTCCTGCTTCAATAACCAAGTTTTCTACTGGTAATGTTCTTGTCATAGTTTACTGTTTTTTAATATTTTATACTTTTCCCCTTAACCTTCTGCCCATTACTTCCCTCTGTATAATTTAAATTTGTAAATTTGGTAGAGATATGCCGAACCTGTTAGTGGGTATTCATAAGAGTATTAACCGGGTTCGTAGAAAACTCCCCCATGGGGTAAGAAAAATATTTTCCGGTTAATACAGTTATGGAATTAGGTAAGTACTATGAAGCAAACCAGAGAAGATTCAATGTTCTAACAGATAATGATTGGCGTGCCGCCATTAAAAAATGTAAAGAACATCTTAACTGGAAGCTGAAACAAAAAACATTATTCGGAGCCCATTCGCCTGCTAACTTAGGAGCCGACCCGAAGGAGTATTACTTGAGCTTAGCGCTTGAAAAAATATTAGCCGGGAATTGGGAGTGGCAAACACAATTTTCTTTATCCCAACAGCTCATCCGCCTTATAGATAGTCTTATTTCGAAAGAGGTAGAGCGGGTAAAAACCCAAAAATCAGAGAACCTCAAAATTGAGTATCGGGATATTGAGGTTGAGTTTTATGATTTAGGGGACTGCCCTGACCAATCAGACCGGGAAGAAAAGCAGGAGTATGAACGACAAGTTCAAGTAATAGAGGATGCAGTACAGGGTGATCAGCAATTGCAAGATTTTTGGGAAGCTGTTCAGGCCGGTTACAAGCGAAGTGACATGGCTGAACATCTTGGAATCACTCCCAAGCAATTGGATAAAGTGAAAGAAAAATTATTGCGAAGGGTTAGTGCCTTACAACCCTCAAATAAATAACAGATATGGCAGCTACAAACCCAAAAGAATCATTAAAGAACTTATACGGCCTGATGATGGAAATCAATTATCATCAGGCAGAAGAAGAGACTCTAAATGAATTGCAAAATAATACGGATCCTTTTGTTGAGAAACATCTTAGGTTAGTAAAACAACTTTCAACCAAACTGCGGGCCGTAGCAAATAAAAGGAAATATACCGAGGCACTAGATCAAATAAAGTTACTCAAAGAAAAGGGGTTGGAAGAACTTAAAAAGTTACTTTCTTTTCATGATCAGTTAGAACTGCAACCTCTTTTTAGAAAGTTTGAGGGATTAACCCCAGAAGATGAAGCATCCATATTGGAAGATCAAGAGGTTTTAAGATTAATGGAAATACTGAAAAATCGATTAGACGAGAATGCTGGGAATTAATCCTATAAAAGCGGCTAACGACCTACGAAACCACTTGGGCTGCTGGGAACCGGGTGACATCTCGTTAGATGAAATGGTATTTGCGCTGGGAGGGGTTCTGAAAGAAAGCCCCATGGAAGGAGCAGAAGGTCGCATCCTCATGAAAGGAAGTAACGCAATCATTACTATAAACTCCAATATTACATATCCAAGCAAAAGGAATTTTGTCATTGCTCACGAGATCGGTCATTTTATCTTACATAATGAATTAACTCCTTTCTACGCAGATAATGATAAGACCTTATCCGAATGGTATAAGAACGGACCCCAGGAACAACAGGCCAATCAATTTGCTTCGGAATTATTAATGCCATCAGAGTTATTTAAATCCAAGGTAGCGGGTAAGAGACTTAGTTTATCTCTAATTGAACAAACAGCAGCGTACTTTGGAGTATCCCTAACGGCTGCTTTCTTAAAGTATAAGGATTTGGGTGATTTTCCAATTATGGTAATATACCTGGAGAATGGCATCGTTAAGTGGAAACAGTCCTCTTCTGATTTCCCTTTTCAATGGCTACCTATTAATGGAAAGGTGCCCGTCTATACAGTAGCAGGAGATTATTTTAATAATAAGGGTTTAGAGGCGAAGCCGGAAAAGGTGGATGCAATTGAATGGTTTCCTTCAGATTTCAAACTTAAAGATGAGCCAGATTGGCAATTATGGGAACAGTGCTTCCCAGTTTCTACTAATGGATTAGTTTCATGCTTATGGACACAATGAAGTTGATCTATAATTAACATTCCTACTTTATAAGAACCTTGTTTGATTTTTAAGATTTCCTTTGAAATTATTAATTAATTTCAAATTTTAAGTCTCTCCTTTTAGTGAATATAAACCGTAATACCGATTGGTTTTCGATACTAGGTTTTCTAGTGATTTTTATATTAGTTCCTAGCGTTTGCATTTTAGCCGTATTTGCCCTCACAGAGCCCTTTGGTCCTAGAGATTGGATAAAACATAATGCGGGGCAAATAGGTGATACTATTGGTGGAATTACAGGCCCAATCATAAATTTTGTGGCTGGGGTCCTTGTTTATCTTTCCTTCAAAGCCCAAATTAAAGCAAATAAAGAGCAAGCTACACAGTTTAAAAGAGAAACGGACGATAATACCTTTTTTAATATGATTGCTCTCCACAATAAAAAGGTTGATTCTGTTACCTTTCAAATAGCAAGTGGGAAAAAAGTAGAAAGTTTCTCTGCATTTAAGAACTATACGACTGAATACAATAAGCTTCTTAAAGAAGAATTCAGTATGATAGCGCGAAGAGAAATTTCACATAATTGGGCGGATCTTAGTTATCAAGCATATGATATAATCTGGCAACCCTATGCCTTATTATATCATAAGCCTGTGCACTTCACTGGAAGTCAAAGCCAAGTTGATGAACTAAAAGCTTTATATGGATCAAGCGACGATACCTGGGAACTTACTAAAGGTTTGCTAGGTAATCCTATAGATACACCTCCGGAGGTAAATAGTTCTTTGCAAAAAGTCGGTTATTTACTTTTTGAAAAAATGTCATCAACCCAACGGCTTAAAGCAATCCAAGAGGTCCACTCAAAATTCTATCATGATCATGGGCACCACTTGGGGCATTATTTCCGTAACATTCATTATACCCTGGAAATTATTGATGGCTCTGAGCAGCCGCAAAAGTATGCTAAAATTTTCCGGGCTCAGCTCTCCCGTTACGAACTGGCGCTAATGTATTACAATGCCCTTAGTTCCATGTCAAGTAAGGAACACGTGCAGTTCCTGATTATATATGACATATTCAATGGTTTATATCCATCTGACTTAGCCTACTATCCAAGCCAAGAAGTTGTGAAAGAGGACCTACTATGCCGGATAAAATCTCCAGAGCGGCCTTAAAATGGGCTTTGGGTTCTATATCTCCACTGACCAAAATGGAGCCTCTTCCATTCACTAACGCTGAGTACTCTTGTTGCCTCTTTTACTACTATAATGGGCTTTGTTTTACTAGTAATGTGTTCTATCGGGGCAGCAGAGTGCTTCAGACAGCTAATGCATCTATAGCAACACAGCCAAAGCTTTTTACTTTAATGCGTTCAAATAAGGTTCTTGCCTTGCCTGAACGTGCATCTGGCTGACCTGGCGAGTTCCCCAAACAGGAGTGACAGTGATGGCGGTGGCATGAACATTGACCTGGATCTGGTCCATGACATTATCATTCAGTAACCCGAGGTAAACTTTGCCCCTGTTTGGGGCCTTCATCTGCGAGGCTTCGTTGATAACATCTCCTGACTTATATTGGTAGAACTGCTTACCAGCCTTAAACAGCAGCACGTTATCCCAGTCGGCAATGAACCAGTACTTGACGTTGTCCTCCCCCTGGGCCTTGCTGAAGTAGTTGATGCCGTAAAGGGCCAGAGCGGCCATTGGGCCGTAGCCCGGCAGCTTTGCCACGGAGGCCGCCGCCGTGTTGACGAACTTGTCTCTGGCTCCGTCATAGGCTTTCTCCCCAGTCGCTCCCACTCCGATGTAATAGCTCCAGGAGACTGTCCCTTCTGGCAGCGTGAACTCAACTACTGTTTTGTTGGGGTTGCCGTTCATCGCGGAGGTGGACGACACAGGCGCCACCTGATCTGTCATCTTCACGATAGCTGTGTCGGCGTGCATTAGGTACCTTTCTTGCTTTGTGGTGTAGGTGGTGTCCTGCACGGTTCTCCAGTACACGCTGGAGTCAAAGATCCTGGTGTTCTCGCTAGCCGGTATGCGCTGTATCTTAAGCCTACAGACCCTGCCGCCCAATGAAGAGTTAGAAAGACGGAACTTGTAAATACCTGTCTTAGTCACTTTAATCCTCTTGTCCTGCACCTTTTTTACTTTGTAGTCCGAGAACTTTGAGGAGGATGGCAACTCAATTATCTCAAGCTCTTTTAGCTCCTTGCCGTTCGCCTCGCTGAAGTCAAATACAATTTCGTCTCCTTTGGCGAATCCGTAGTAAAAAGCTTCCTCCCCCAGGCCAGCCACTTTCAAAGTGGACTCTGTAACGACAACAGATTCTTGTGCATTAGAATATGAGAACGGTAAAAAAAGTAATAATGTAATTAGTAAAAGTTGCTTCATGTTTAGGATGCAATTTTGATAATTTAAATGCAAAAAGATAGTCTAGCTACCGATGTCCGCTATACTAGGAGGAGAAAAGAAGGCAAAACTCACGATAGAATAACACTATAATCACTGAGGGAAAACATCACAGCTAATATTAACTATCATTGACTGGAAATAACATAAAGATTGACTCCAGCGACCTCTTTAACGAAATTTTCCGTTACACCGAGCAGAGTGAGGATCTCCTGCGATGCTGCGCTTTTTGAAACGCCAGGTTGGACAATATAAACCTCAAATTCCATAGGAATCTCTTTCTTTGCGATTGAAAGCAGTTTCTCAAGATTCTGTACTGTACCTTTCTCTAGCCTAGAACGCGAGTTCCCCCTTCTCTTTTTCTCCTTCCGCCGCAACAGATGGTTGAAGAATTCATTTCCTGCTTTGTGTTTCCAATGTATTGATTTCTGTGCTTGCCCGCACACTTCGTATAGGTTCTTAACTTGGTTGCTAACCACACCGTCTACTGCGTATTTGAGATGGAACAAGTCAACCTTGATTTTTTCGCTATCAAGCTTAATTGCCACAACATCCGCAATTTCTCCAGAGTAATCATCGTCATAGACAATGTCGTAGTCACGGCTTTTAAGCTCTTTGATTACCTTATATTGAATAGAGTTGGTGATGAGGGGCGCCACATGCTGAGATTCCGCACTCAGATCAACACCTGTCCAGTCCCAAGCGATAATCTCTTCTCTTGGGTAGACGTTAATGCTGTGCTTCAGCTCCACATACTCATTCCCGGTTAACGCGGAACCATCGGCAAACCATATGGTTGGGGTAAACTCCTCAAAGAATCTGCAGGCATCAACACTCTTGCTTCCGTACCTTACCATGACAGTATTTCCACTTGGCTGTATAACCCTGAAGTCAGGATAAGGCTCTTCCGAGGCGGTGTCTAGAAAAAGCTGTAGCTCAAAAACTACGGATTTTGTTTCGGATTCAAGGGCAAAAGAGATTACGTCGTTAGCAGGACGGGCATTTAATCCTAACTCAATGGAAGAAAGGTCAAACACAACGCCGTCAATTTCAAACCTGAACCTTGTCTCGCTGCTGAGATACATTTCTACGGCCCAATCTATATACACGGGGTGTACATCCGGAACCTCCACCACCTGTGTCGGTATAAGCGTTTCCCTCAGTATTTGGTTAGGGTCCACATTAGGGTCAGAGAGTTTAGCACCAAGGCTGTCGCACCAACTTTTGAGGCCCTTCAAGTCTCCGTCCAGCTTTGTCCAAATCCTTCCCTTATAAGACGAACCAATATTGACGGGGCTGCCGTTCTCATAGCCTATGCCCATCACAAAAGCTTTCTCTCCCTTTTGTCTCTCTGCGATACTCAACGCCTCCGCCACATCGCTTCCCACCATCATTCTAAACCGGACGTTCTTGCCGAGAAAGTACCTCAAGCCCACATTTTGAAGTCTTATCCGCTTTATGTTGTGAAATGCCCTGAAAACATCAATTCCCCGTATTAGTTCGGCCTCCTCTCCTATAATAGCCTGCGCAAGATCTGTATAAAGGCTAGAGTTATCGGAGCTGTTTATAAAGAGGAGGTTATTCTTTGTCTCCCAGTAAACCACCGTCAATTTCCAGTCGACCAGGTAAATATCTTTATGATTAACCCACTCCACATCAACTTTATTAGCAGTGATGATGATGAGCATGTTCTCGTCACGGTTTATATCGTGGAATTTAAACTCAAGCTCATCGTATCCTGGAATAGCCTTGTAGAACTGCTTAGGAGACCATTCGTTTGTCTTGTTCTTGTAGATGACGGTGCTAAGCTTCGTTCTTATGTTTTGCAGGGGGATTTTTGAGCTTCCAAGCTTTGTGAACCCATCCATGAGTTCTTTGAACTCTACCTCTTCATTGATTCTCCCGAAGCTTGCGTCTGAGAGTAGCTGGTTCCAGTCCGCGTCTCTAGCGTATAGATCTTCCAGCTCAGCCCGCACGGTTAAGTCTGCGATGTTGGCAATAAATGATGCATCTCCCAGTTCTTCATCATGTTTGGTTCTCGTGAATCGACCTGCAAACTGCAGGGTGATCGGCAGGCTCTTCCGAATGTCGTGGAAGGCTGCGACTTTCAGCTCTGGTAAGTCAAACCCTTCTCCAAGCATGTCAACGCAGACTATTATTTTGGCTTCCTTGTTGGTTATCCTGTCATATGTTTCCCTGAAGTTGGGTACGCCCGAATAGATTATGACAGGGTTGAGGTCGGTATAGTCTTTATAAATTTCATATACCTTGTTAGCTCTTTCTCTGGTACTGCACCTAGCCATCAAAAGATGGTTATAGCCGTGGGCTCTATCCTGTCTAAGTCTTTCGACCGCTCTTTCAGCTATCTCTTTGTCAGCTACATCAGGGTCAAACTCCCGAATAGGAAGAAACTCGATGTGCTTAAAGTATCCTTGTCTTTGTGCCTCCCGAAGTGGGAAGTTAAAGATGATTTTACCGTCCAGCCTTTTGCCGTCGTTTCTAAAGGGTGTGGCTGTGAACTGTATGATTCTTTCTGCTGGAAATTTTTCCTTAAAAGTGTTCCATGTGCTCGCCTTGACGTGGTGTGCCTCATCAATGAAGACATTGGAGCAGTTCTCTACCAGGAGCTGTGTTTGCTCTTCTGAAAGACCTGTCAAGATCTGCATGGTCGTCACAATTACGTTACAAGCTTGGGTAAGCTCATTAAGCTCTTCAACAGTTTTAAAGGCTTGGCTCATAACCCCCACGATAGGATAGGCTGCTTCTTCTGCAATGATTTCGAATTGTTTCAGGAGACCAAGCGTAGTGAATTTCGCAGAAATTTGTCTTCGCAAAGAGTCAGAAGGCACTATCACCAAAAGTCTCCTGCACTTGTTTGCAATAAGCGCTGAGAGCATCGTCTCAGTCTTACCGGTTCCAGTCGGCATAACAACCGTGGCTGTATCAAGGGGCATCTTCAGGTGCCCCATAATCATATGCAGTGCCCCGATCTGTGGTTGCCTTAGTCCTGGACTGTCACTCTCCGGATCTTCTTCACGGTAAGAGAAGCGGTTTGTCCATGTCTTTATGATGCTTTCCGGTGTTAAAGTATCCTGTAGTGCTGGATGCTTTAGCCATCCTTTAACCCTGATTTCGCCATTTGCGATGCGCTCCTCAGTTGGCCTGATGTTGGTAAGTAAGACTAAACCTTTATCAGCTGGACAGTCACCTTTATTACAGGTCAGGTAATACTGGTCTTGGCCACATGAAACTGTCATACCGCTCCTTGTGCTAGAAGCTTTAACTACATCTAGTTCTATTCCTGGCTGAATCAGTTGCCGCGCTATATTTTTGGTTCCTACCTTCTGGTAAGCCTTTCGTTCAAGTTTAGGCAGTTTGAGAAGCATAATAAGTAAATCTTGGGTGAATAGTGAATAAGTATCCTAGAAATGGTCAAGTACTTGAAAAGGTGCGTTCACACCCTTTCCCGGAGCAGCCGTTCCAGAATAATACAGAAAACATCTGCTCTGCTTGGCAGCTGCAGGAGCGGACTCTTGCCTGTCTCCTTACCGATCTCCACCCCATCTGAGTAGGGCGTAATATGGAGTATCTTGTCCAGGCGAATGTTGGAATTCTTCTTTGCCCCGGTGAAGATGATGCGCTTGTTGGTGAGGTAGACCGTGCCGGAGTCGATGAGCTTCATCTCATCAGAACTGTAGCTGCGCGGCGTATAGGACCCACTGCGCAGGTAAAAGCCCTTGGCTACCCGGAAGCTGGTGGAGTAGCCACTGTAACTGGTCCGGTGTCTTACGGTCCGTAGCTCGTGCCAGTCTACGCCAGGTATGGAGATAAAGCACCTTTCACTCTTTTGAAGCAGGATGTCGGGCTGTATGGCGGGCAACTCTGTGTTCTCAAGTGCCCAGTAGAGCTTGAGCTGCTGCAACTGGCGCTTTGTCTGCTCGTCCGTCTCTAGCGTGACATTCAGATTGGCGGCAATGGCCTCCAGCTCCCGCTCCTCTTCTGGGGAGAGCCGCTCGTCTGCGATGATGCTGGAGACATAGCTCTGAACAAAAACACTCCTCACCTCCTTCGAAATGCTGTTGACAAGCGCCTCCGGTAGCTTTAGGTCCGCCTCCAGCTTGTTGAGGAACTCCTTTTCCTCCTCCGTCAACCTGCCGTCAGCGATGGCTCTCTCAAAAGAAGACTTGTACACCTTCTGTCCTATTTCAGAATGGAGAAAGTTTACGGTCCGCTCTTCGAGTTGCAGCAACTGTCGAAGGTGTCTTAGGTCTTGCAGCTCCTCCTCACTCAGAACACAGTCCTCAAAACAATGATTGAGGTAGACGGCATAAAACTCCTCCATGTTGAGCCTGAACTGGTGCAGAGCATCTATTTTATAGGTCCGTGTTATCCTATCGATTTCCATGCTGTTAATTTCCCGTACCTGCTTTGAAGCCAGCAGGTTGTTGATCTCGATCACAGCATTTTCCTCCGGATGCTGCCTCAGGATCCGTTGCATAAAGCTTCTCTTCAGCAGAGGTGCCTCATTGAATATTTGTTTGTTCATAGCTAGTATTTTCTGTATTCTTCATAGACAGGGTCGTTCCAGTCGCACACGCCGCCGTGGTGGGAGCAGGCTCCCCTGCCCTTCGCGCTTGAGGTGGAGCCGTCGCAACAACGGGTCACATAGTAGGCCACCCTTCTCTTTAGCGGGTTGATGCGCTCATGCAGTCTTTCGGCCTCCTTGTTGCCTGCTGCCATTGCCGCTTTTAGATCCTGCACGGCCTCTTTTGTCTGACCCATTTTGCTGTAGCAGACGGCGCGGTTGTAAAGCAGTGCGTCATCCGAGGGGCGCTGCTTAAGCAGGGAAGTTAGTTCAGGCAAGGCTGCCTTATACTTGGAGGCCTTCACTAGGGAGAAGGCTCGTAGTGACAGAATGCCGGTTCTAATGTCTTGAAGGGTGTCTTTCTCTGTTTGGTGCAGAGAGAAGGTATCCGCATGCAAGAGCACTGCCAGCGCTTGGTCTGTTTTGTCGGCATTACGAAGCCGAATACTCTCCGTCACGTAGTAAGCCAGGCTGTCCTGGCGCTCTTGTTCCTTCTGCTCAGCCAGCAAGCGCTCTTGCCTTGCTTTCTCCTCTTTCAACTGCAGTTCATGTGCCTGGCGTGCGTCTACCTCTGAGTAGTGGTTAATAAATGGAGTAGAAATCAGGAACAAAGTTCCTCCCAGAATAGCCTTCACTTTCCCTTTCATGCGGAACCTGCCTTTGCGCTCCAGCCACCGTTGGCCCTGAGGAAGCAGTATGAAGCCAAGTGCGCCTAATAGACAGGTGACGATAGGGTGTTGGAGGAAGGCCAATGCCGCTAACAGGAAGAAGAAGGCTCCTATGTAAGAAAGGATCTGCAAAAGAATATTACCCGGCTTAGAGGTGTAGGGGTCACCTTTGAAGTAGGCAGGAAGGACCTTGGCATGGCCTGGAATTAGATTAGGGACGTATCGCATTTGCTCTCACAGCTAAGTTTAAGATCTGGAAAGCAAAATAGCAATATTTTGTATATGTTATATATATCAATTAATATTATATAAATAATTCTCACGCGTTAATTAGCCCTCACCGACAGGGGAACATGTGCCACGATGGTATATGTACTTCGAATCAAGTACCAGTTTTGTTGTTTTTGTCTCATGAGATATGGACCTAAGGCTACTACTGGTTCTTTTGACTTCCACAGCCTGCTGTTAATCCAATGTAACCTCTTACAGGGTGCCTTACACAGTCTACTTAATGTTAAAGCCGCTACACAAAAGGCACCACCGTCATTTGCCCATGTTTTACCTTGTGCCCACCATACGAGTACCTGCGGGCGTACGCTCCCTTTTTCGGTAGCGGGCAATTTCATAACTTACGCTGAAATGTATTTGAGTAAACTACACCATGAGCGATAAGCGGATACTCCAGCTCCTGCAGGAAGGTGAAGGGCTGAGAACGGAGTTCAAGAAAGCCAGCACCAGCCTGCCTAAGAACCTGTTTGAAACCGTCTGCGCTTTTTTGAACCGTGCAGGCGGGAGCATCTTCCTGGGCGTTGACGATGACGGTAGCGTGCTCGGCGTCGACCCAGCAAGCGTGGGAAAGCTCAAGACTGATCTTGCCAACCTGTCGAACAACGCCCAGAAGCTGGAGCCTCCGTTCATCCTTTTTCCGGAGGAGTATGAGCTCGATGGTAAGGCTATCCTGCACATCCAGGTGCCTGAGAGCTCGCAGGTACACAGGACCAACGGCGCCATATTCGACAGAAGCGAGGACGGAGACTACCGCTTGAACAACCACGGCCAAGTTGCTGAACTCTATAACAGGAAGCGGGCACATTTCACAGAGAATACCATTTATCCGTATCTGGGCTTTGATGATTTCAAGCCTGAGCTTTTCCCGAAGGTTAGGAACCTTATCTACAGCCGGGATCCTGGACACCCGTGGCTGGCCATGGATGATGAGCAGTTGTTGAGAACAGCAGGCTTCTACCGTCGGGACTTTGCCACTAACCAAGAGGGCTACACCTTGGCCGCGGCGCTTGTCTTCGGTCGCGACGAGGTAATTCAGCAGGTGCTGCCGCACTATAAGATAGATGCCCTGGTCCGCCGCGAGGACTTGGACCGCTATGACGACAGAGCCTATATTCAGACGAACCTGATTGAGGCCTACGAACAGCTCATGGCTTTCATAGCCAAGCATCTGCCAGACAGGTTTCACATGGAGGGTGATACTCGGGTCAGCCTGAGGACAAAGATTTTCCGTGAGGTCGTGGCCAACCTTATTGTGCACCGTGAGTATACCAATGCATTGCCTGCCACCTTGGTCATCTATAGGGACAGGGTAATCACGGAAAACGCCAACCGGCCGCAGCATCACGGACTGCTTGTCCCGGGGCAGTTCTCCCCTTTCCCTAAGAATCCGACTATCGCTAAGTTTTTTATCCAGCTGGGCAGGGTTGACGAGCTCGGGTCTGGAGTGCGCAACGTGCACCTTTTCCTGCCCCTCTACTCCCCTGGCAGGGTACCGACTTTCGATGACGGTGATGTGTTCAGGATAGAAATCCCTTTAGACCATGCGATGGCTGAAGGCAGTGTACACGGCGTTAGCGAAGGACTGCTAGGCGAGCATAACGTTAAGGTAAGCGAGCGAATAGCCAAGGTTCTGGACTTCGTGCTGGAGCATCCCCAAGCGACTACCGCTGTCATAGCTGAATTTATAGGTGTCTCGGAGAAAACGGCCAAGAGGGATTTAAAGGTGCTGAGGGATAGAAAGCTGATTCACTTCGTGGGACCGCCAAAGTCTGGTCATTATATGCCAACGGAGGAGTTGAGGGAGATTTTAAGGAACAGTCGCAGTTGAGCGTGGAGTGTATAGGGACAGCTATAGCTGTAAATGACCCTGTAAATGACCCTGTAAATGACCCTGTAAATATCTAGTCTGGACACAATCTTGAATTTAATATAAAAGGACTTAGCAGCTGGGAACTGCTTTCATGATTTTGTTGATGCAAACAGAAGCTGTTCATAGGCAGGATCACCAAAGGGTAAAAGCTAGCTGCAAGGCAAGGCCAAATCCCGCAGCTGAGGGAGAGAAGTTAGGTACCAACTGTCCCACCGGACAAGGAAATTAGGAGCCACAAAAAGAAAGGCATTGCCATTGGCAGTGACTTTCTTAGTAATTACGTAGTGTTGTTGAAATCTCGTCTGCACTGGATGTCGAAAATCGCATACAGTGCGTAAATATTTTGTAAGCCCCGATCCCACGGCCTCTGCGTTTGCAGCCTCACATTGCCATATTCACTACAAGTGCTGCATCAGTCTTTAACTAAACCAGTTGCAATTGCCATACCGGAGCTGACGGAAACACTAACTAAGCTTGCCCAAAAGGAATCCGCTGCAGCAGGATCGGAGAACCGCCCAAATCGGCTGCCTCCAAACCAAAACAGCCGAGGAGAACGTTTACAGGAGGAGTTAAACTTTAGCGTATTTAACCATGGCATACTTCACCAGATCTGCTCTACGACTACTCCTGGAAAGCAAGGCAGGAGAACGACAACCCAATTGTAACAGGCTTCCCAGATAATGCCTTGCTAGATCGAAATGAAGGGTATGAGGTGTTGTACCTGATCAACCAGGTCGCTCAAAAGTACAGTTGGAAGCCAGACGGCGGGGTGGCCGGGCACAAGATAGAGAAGATGCTGCGAGCCATGCCGGGCAGTATCAGAAGCAGGAGGAATGTGATGGACTGGCTAGGCAACAACTGGTCACGGTACTAATACCGAGAACCATCCCCCCTATTGCCCTAAAGGTGCTTTTCTCAAAAGTACACATACTTAGATCGCATTCACCCTCAGATGAGCCTAAAGATTTTGAGTTTCCCGAGGTAACGCTCTTGCTACTGTTGGCACCCAAAAAATAGCCGCGAAGAGAAATAGCGCAGTCAATGTAGCATTAAAATAGAAAAGGTAAAGAGACATGCAGAGCGCGCGTGTCTAACAAGATTAGTATATTTTAATTTTTTATCCCAAATATTTAGCAAATGTCGCGTATGTTACGTAGATTGTTAGCAAGAATTTAAAAGTAAGAAATCATGGAAAAGAACAACAATCCTGGTAACCCAAATCCTCCAGGAAACCCCACCCCCCCAGGCAACCCGACAGGTCCGGGAAGACCCCCGGGAAGGCCAGAGCCTGGCCCGAAGAACCCGCCAAAACCTCCTGGGGACAGACCTGTAGGATAAGGTTAGCTGTACGAACAAGAGAATATTAAAAAATGGCCCAATTACCCTGGTTTGAAGCCAAACCACACTTACTTGAGAAGGAAGTAGATGCCCTGACTGCCGCTGGAGTTGAACACAAGATTAGTTCGACAGCCGGCAGTCAGGGCATCATGCAAATAGACCTCATCATTGATGAGGCCAGTAGCGCAGTATTCAGCTTACCTAAAGAATACGCCCCTATTAAGCTCACAGCAGTTTTCCCAGACAACTACCCGTTTTTCCGTCCTGAGGTCTATGCAGACGGCTTGGTCCTGCCGCGGCATCAGAACCCGTTTGGTAAGAACCTTTGCCTGCTGCCAAGGTCGACGGCCGAGTGGGAGCCAGAGTGGACGCTGCTCACTTTCCTGCAGTCCCAACTGCCGAAAGTGCTGGAGAAAGGGTCCATTGAAGATCCTGCGCTGCTCGCAGAGGATCCGCATGAGCAGGCAGAGCCCGTGAGCGAGTACATAGCAGATCCATTCCACCCCGTGGTTTTTGACGGCTCCTGGGCCGAGACAATACCTGATCAAGGTGATGATATTGTCTTGCTAGGCAGAACTCTTGTAGGTGTCCCTGAAAAGGCAAGCTTCCAGACAAGAATGGTCGTGCTGGAGACTACGAATCCTTCCGGTAAAAAAGTTGGTCAGCTCCCCTCATCCCTCAATAAGCACTTCCAACAGAAGCTACAGGGAACCCTGCTACGGCTGCGTGAGCGCCCTTCTTTGGAGAATCCACTTGAGGACCTGAAGCAGCTTTCCAAACTTGCTGAAAGCAAGGGTATCTATAACTTAGCCCAAAAGCCACTTTATCTGAAAAATGGGATAAGAATCACTCATGTGATCGGATTAAACTTCCCTGAGGAGGTTAAGCCGGGGGTTCCGGGAATGGGCTGGCTGTTCCTCGTGGCTGGCGTAGTTCAGGAGACGAAAAGCCTCAGTGGCAAAAAGGGCCGTCCCAGTGAGAAAGCTATCGCCTACTATGCCAAGGCCCTTAGAGCCGGGGAAAGGGACCTCCAGGTTAGGGTGCCTAGGCTGCGTGAACTGAAGAGCAAAACTATAGCGCTTGTGGGCTTAGGGTCCCTTGGCGCTCCCGCTGCAATAGAGTTTGCTAGAAACCAGGTAGGGCAGTTAAGAATCCTGGATTATGACGTGGTAGAGCCAGGGCCTACTGTGCGCTGGCCGTTGGGCCTCGCATCCGCTGGCCTGTTGAAGACGGAGGCTGTCAAGGCCTTCATAGATGAGCATTATCCAACAACAGTGGTTACGCCACTTGATCATAAGATTGGGGGTGTTCCGCCGGTTCATGCGCAAAGCAAAAAGCCTTCTGAGCAGCAAGTTCTAGAGCAGCTGCTTGACGGAGCCTCTTTACTGTTTGATGCCTCGGCAGAGGTGGGCGTCAACCATTTTCTATCCGAGGAAGCCAAAAGGCTAGGTATTCCCTATGTTTCGATTTACGCAACACCGGGAGCCTGGGGCGGTTTGACCATGCGTGTCGTTCCAGGCAAAACCAAAGGCTGCTGGATGTGCCTGCAGCACGCAAAGACTGACAACACCGTTCCCGTACCCATAGCAGATCCGGCGGGGGACATCCAAACAGCCGGCTGCGGGGACCTAACCTTTACGGGGGCAGGATTTGACCTGCAAAACGTTTCCCTGGCAGGTGTAAGATTGGCAGTCGCCACACTCTGCTCCGGGGAGGAGGGAGGGTATCCTGATATGGATTGGGATGTGGGGGTGCTTAACTTAGCAGACGCCGAAGGCAGGCCTGTTGCACCTAAGTGGTCTACTTACACTCTAGACTCACACTCCAAATGCGACTACTGCAATGCACAGTAGCTCTACGTATGTGGTATGGCTAAGGGAGTCGGCCTACAATGCTGTTCTTGTGGAGGCGATAAAGGCTATGCCCCGTGAGACGGGAGGCGTCCTAATCGGGTACTGGGGGAACCTATATGAAGCTGTGGTTACTGACGTCATAGGGCCAGGTTCCTTGGCTGTTCACAAGAGGCATTCGTTTGTTCCTGATAATACCCATCATGTGAGGGAAATCGAGAAAGCATATCTGAAATCGGATAGGACAGAGACATATCTGGGTGACTGGCACACCCATCCGAAGTCAGGCGCTTACCTGAGCGAACGAGATCAAAGCACTCTTCTTAAAATCGCTAATTATAAGGAGGCAAGGTTGACAAAACCGCTGATGATGGTCTTGGGAACCAAACCCTTTGGTATAGAGGCTTGGATAAATGCCTATGCCTCCTCGGGTAAGAGGGAAACAAAAAAATGTACGCTAAAAATTTATCAAGCCTAAAGCTGTAGAGCAGTAGTTATCTTTCTTTTCCACAGCTTTACTAGTGCTAAGATGATTCCAGCTAATTTCTCACTAGACTGATGCAGTTGTACACTGTTTAGCTATTTAGCTGGGACGCTGAACAGCAGTAAGAACAGTGCAAAGAAGATATAGAAGTAGGATTATTGTATTTAAGGTGTGTACCAAGAAAACCTAGTATAGATGCATAAGAACCAAACTGCGTTCTCTGAAGTATTCTTGGTGCATTTCCGAAGCTTTATCTCATCTACCTAATTGCTGGACGAGTCGGGGAAACAACTCTTCTCCCCTGCCGCTACCGGATGGGTTGACCCTTTGACTATCTATCCTCCTTTAACCCTTTGAGTTCCTAAAATGCCTGTCCGAGCAGAGAGTTTTACATATTTGTGTACCTATAACGTTTTACAAACGCACCATTTGAAAACGTGACGGGCGGGGCTTGGGCTGACGGCGGCGGGTAACCGGAGCCGCTCGCACCGGCAGGCAAGCATCGTCTCCATAACAGTAGGGCCACGGGGGCTTCTTTTCTTCTAAAGCAGTTGCCTTTTCTCCAGCTCCTCGCGCATCATCTCGGCCGGTGCCGCATACCCCGTGCCCCCGGGGTAGGAAGTGAGGAACGTGTTGAAGTCGCAGGCGCATCGCCTCCAGAGCCCCTCCTTCCCCATGAAGCCGGCCTGTGCCTTCAGGCTGGGAACGAAATCTATCTTGAGGCGCGAGATATGCGCCAGCGGGGACCTGTTGCTTTTGGCGTTCCTGCCGAACTCTGCTGCCTGCTCCAGGTAAGCCCCGGGCGGGATGCCGTGCAGCTGCAGCGTGCGGGCCAGGCAAGCGCGGAAAGTGGCCGCGAAATCGGGGTGCTCCGCCTTTCTGTACCCCAGCAGCGGGAAGGAGAACTTGGTGAGCTCGTTGGTGAAAAGCAGGTTCGCCTTCCGGGCAAGGAAGAACATGTCCCCGTACCAGGAAAGAAGCGGGTCTGCCGCTTCGGCACTCACATCGGGCAGCGCCCGGCAAAACGACGGGCTTAAGTTCCCGCTCAGTCTCTTGGTTTGGTAGAGCTTTATCATCTCGCAGCAATTCAGAGCCGTAAGCTAGGGAGGAAAAGAGCACGGGCAGGGAAACCAAGCCGCAGGACACGCCACCCTCCCTTCGATGGCCGGGGCCTCGCTGCCCGCGCTGCCCGAATTTACGCACGTAAAGCGCTGTAAGCAAGTGCCTAGTGCAGGTTAGCCTCTTTAGCTCCACCTGCTTGCCAAGCGGTGTTCAGCTGCTCTGTGAACAGGCGTGGCAAGCCCAGAGGCCGGGCTCGCGCCGCTTTGGAGCGTTGCTCAACCGCTAGCCGGCGGGCACGGTTTCCCGCCTCTTCCCTGGCGGCTAATTAACACGTGCAACTGCTTCACCCTTGGCGTGCCATCCGCACCTACAGCGGCCCCGGTTCACCCGCTCGGCACCGCGGAAAACACCGGCTCAGGCTACGCCGGGTGCGCTCCAAGGACGCCCGTGCACACACAGCCCAATCCGCACGCCCGGAGCGGCCTGTTTCCGCGGAACCCGGCGAGTTGAATTAACCGGCGCAGCCGCCTGGCTCCTTGCTTTTTATAGCGGCTCATCCGGTGTCCGGAAGCCTGCTCCCCCACTGGCCGCCAGGGGGTGCTCGCCGTACGGGGCATGCCGGAATGGCCGTTGCCGAGCTGCGCTCCGACAGCGGGGAGCTTCGCCGCGGGCGCGCGGGCAGGCCGCTCCGGGAGGGCAAGGCGTGGCCGCGGCAGTAGAGGGCCGGGAGCGCCGTCAAGGCGCGCAGCGCGGGCTAAGAGGAGGCCTTCCCCACACGGCGGGAGCCGCCGGCGGATGAGGAAAGGCAGCAGGGATCGCACGCGTGAGCCGCGCTCAGAGGCCCTCTCCGGAGGGAGCTTCCCACTCGCGCGGGGTTAGCCGTGGAAAAGGGCCGCTCGAGCACCCCTTTTCCACGGCCGGGAAGGCGCCCGGTTTTATAGCGTAACCTGCTGGCAGGCTGCCAGTCATGGAGGATGGGCACGCGCGCCTGGCATGCGATGGGCAAGCGCTTTATGCGCGCCGGCAAGACAGGCTGTCACAAGTTGTTACAAGTTGCAGACAAAGCGCTCCCGGCAGGCACGCCGGCTGATTCTATCAGGAGCCCCTCCCCGCCGCCGGAGCACGCGGCCGCGCACCGCGGAAAACCCCTGCTCCTGGTGCATAGGCCGGACGCAACCGAGAGCGCGCAAAGCGCTGTGAAGGCGCAGGTTACGCTTCGAAACCGGAAGGCCTGCAGATGCTTCTCTCCCGCTAAGGCCCGCTGTCCCCGGCCACGCGGAAAAGCGCGGCGGAGCGGCGCTCCGCTGCGGGCAAAAGCCGCAGCAACACTGCCGGCTGTGCATTTAGGGAAGGATCCATTTCCTCAAACCCCTGCCGGTGGCCGGAGGGGCTCGTTTCCGTGGTCCCCTGCTGCCTAGGGCAGCCCAGCCAACGCGCTGGCACCGCGTTTCTTAGCCTGCTTAATTCCTGCGCAGCAACGCCTTCCTGCTGCCCCGCCCCGCCACCGCATTTTCCGGCTGCTCTCCCCGCGGCGAAAGCCCGCTCCGACACCCTGCTCCTCCCCTCCCTTTGCCGGGGGCGCCGTGAAAGGACCGGCTCCGGGAAGGATGCCTCCCCTTGCGGATGGATACCCATTGCCACGCCGGCCAGGCAACTTGTGGCACGCTGTTGTGCGTGCCGAGCACCGTCTCAGGCGCGCTTAAGAAGCGCCGCTCGCCCCAAGCTGGCAGGCCCCTTTTCCTTCTCTTCCACGCCGGCTAATTAACATGCGCAACACTCTGACCCATGGCGGATTGCTTGCGCATACCACTGCACCTGACTGCCTGCTCGGCACCGCGGCATACCCTAGCTCCAGGGGGCTGGCACGCGCTCCAATGCGGCCCGCCGGCGGCACAGCCTGGCCCGCACGTCCGGAGCGGCCGTTTTCAGCGGAACCCGCGCCCGTTGAACTAGACGACGCAACTAATTGGCTCCTTGCTTCTTGGGGCTGTTAATCATGCCTTAGGCGGCTTGCTCTCCAGCTGCCCTCGCTCCTCTCTGTCCGCAAGGGGATGCGAGCACCATGGAGCATACCGAAACAGGCCGCTGTCGCGTCCAGGGGCAGCGCAGGGAAGGGGCTCTGACGGTGCTCCGGAGGGGAAACGCTTGGCCAAGGAAGCGGTGCAGCCGCCAAAGCAACTCATCGCCTACCCGCCCTGCGCCCCGGCAGCCCGGGGCTTTGCTCCAAGCGCGTATTCCCAGCTGCTCGGGAGGAAAGTGCGGCAGCCGAGCTGTAGGCAGGGTCAACAGAGCGCGCAGCGCGGGCTTGGAGGAGGCCTCTCCCACAGTCAGAGGTGGCGCAAGCAGCTGGGAATATGCGCGCTTAGCGAGCTCAGAGGGCCTCCCCATAGGAAGGTATCTCGACGCGCAGTCAGTCGTGGAAAAGAGCCGCTCGAGCAATGCCTTTGGCGGCGGCGACCGGAGCCCTATTCCCACAGCTCGGGACGCGGAGGAAGCCCACTGCATCCGAGGCGCCGCTTTGGTGCGGTGCGCCTGCAAGACAGTTTGTTACAATTTATTACAGGTTGTAAACGAAGCGCTCCCGGAAGGTCCGCCGGATGATTTTATTAAAAGCCATTCCCGCCACCAATGCGCGCTGCGCGCACAGCGGAGAATGCCTGCTCCCTAATACATTTACCTGACACAAGTACAAGTCATAAAACAATGAAAAAAAGGAGCATAGAATGTGCGAGAAAAACAAACCCGCCAGTAGGAAGCTAAGCTACACTGGCGGGTTTGCTAGAAAGTCAACATGCCTAAATGTCCTCCAGGAGAAGAAGCTTTATCGTGTCATTCAATTGGTGAAACAGCTTGCGTTTACCCTCTGGGATGTCCTGCTCGTCAACAGAAAAGAAAAGAAGATAAGAATCCGGTATACTCAGCTCATCACAGATGCGATTGATTGTCGCTCTCTGGGGGAAAGAAGCGTTTGTCTCTATCTGACAGAGCGCATTCACTGAAAGGCCGCATCGCTCGGCGAATTCCTTTTGAGAATACCCTTTCTTCTTTCTTAATGTTTTGACTGCTGAGCCTATATTCATTCGCTAGAACTTATCTTCTAATAATTTAAAAATATCTTTTCCGACCTCGTAAACCCGCAGCATCATCATTGCAATTTTGTATTTATCAGGCTTACTGCGTTGAATCTCTTCTAACAACTCCTGTTTTACCCCTTCAGGAAGGTCACTACCCTTTATCGTTTCTATATGTTTTTGTAAGCGTTCCATGAGAAAGTCTTGTTTTGAATGTAAAAAAATTCGGACAAGCTTCTCTGATCCGGTCGATCCCAACAGCAGAGAAGCCAAAAACTTGTTTGGCAGCCTTGCTGTCTTCTTCTCCACTGAAAACATGAAACAATTTAGGTGTTATAATAGAGTGTATCCGTGACTTTATATCCGGAAGCCTCCTCTTCTTTGCCTTCTTTTTGACCTCATAATGAATGTAGCGTGACCTGCGGGCATATATGTTTTCTAAATAATTCTTTTTAATTGATGAACTTCTATCGCTGATACAAAGATCATCAAGCTCAATATCAAGCCAGGCACCTGAACGGGCAATAGCGATGTCGATTTGAACAGCGAAATGATCTGTTACAAGTCGCAGTTGTTCCTCAGTAAGCTTCGGGTTTGACTTCTTATTTAGATAGTGGCCGTGCTTCTCAAGCAAGGCAAACAGCACGGAGGCATTGGTGTTCAGAGCAGAGGCGACTCTGCTTATTTTGAAGGTATTTTTGTGCAGACCGGCAAACAGGCCTACTTCATAAAGCAAATGATTATCAATTACTTCAGCAATGTTATCATATAAGAAGTAAAGCGAACCATGGTGAGCAGGATAATCCTTGTCAAGTGAGCGATGCGGAACTTTAATCCCCGTTTCCCCAGATTCGAAAACCTGGATGCTCTGTGGCTTTTTGCCAAAGTTCAGCTCCTCTGCCTCTCTTTTAGTTTGCATAGAGGAGGCGAACTCTTTTGTCAGCATACCATACTGCTCTGCCGTGACTTTGGTGGTGGGTCTGTTGTCCACGTCAAAACCTTTAGCAGACAAGTAGTCCACAATGGTGGAAGTACCAATGTTCAAAGTAGTCGCAACCTGCTTAAGCCTCCTTGTTTTTTCTTCTGCCATGTGTTGATACACTGTCTTTAATGATTACAAATATAAGAAATAAAACACAAAATACAAGTTGAAGATTAATTTTTTATTTTTTTAATATAAAATACACTTTAATATTGTAAGATAGTGGCATCTGTGCTGTCCTACTTGCAGAGGCGCGTGGCCTGCGTGGCCTGGAACTTGCTGCCCTTGCTCGTCTTAAAGCCGCTCCTGTTGAGCTCCTCGGCGATCTGCCGCCAGGTGAGCCCCTGGAAAACGCGCAGCGAGCGGACCAGGGCCGCGGCCTTGCGGTTGTTCTCGTTGGCTTGCGCCTTCTCCCGGATGGCGGCCACCCCGGCCGGCGACGCCGTGCCCCGCACGAACGCCTCGGAGGGGAGGCGCCACTCCCCCACCCGCTTGCGCTTCTCGTCCAGGGCGGCCTTGGTGCGCACGCTGATGAGCTCCCGCTCCCTATCGGCGATGGCCATAAAGAGGGTGAGGGTGAACTTGTCGAGGTTGGGGATGTCGCAGCTCTCCAGCTGGGCGTAGATGGCTAAGGCCTGCTCGGTGTTGAGGCTCAGGCGGTCTATCTTGGCCACGACCTTGCCGCTCACCTTCTCGGTGAACTCGGCGATGATGTTACTGTCCGAATAGAAGTGCTGCACGTAGATGCGCTGGGCCTCCAGCCCGAGGCCGCTCTCCCCCTGCTTTTTGGTTGAGACCCGGTAATAGACGACGATCGGCTTGCTCTCCTCCATGTTCCACGTCTTGTTACATTTCCTCTACGTTCGTTACTGTTTGTTACAGAATATGACTGTCTGTAAACCAGCCTATCCGGGATGCTGCGGGGAACGATTTGCTCTTCGAGGGCAAGGCGCGCTTTATACCTGTGAATAAAGTATGTATATTGCTGAATACATGTTTATTACAAACTGTTTCCATCATAAATGCAGCACCAAAAAGCTTAAGAAGGTAGGTTGCACATGAGGTTGTGCATGCAAGTCTATCCGGTATAAAAACGGTTCGGGCATACGCTCGAACTGCTTTTTGCAAGACCCTGTTTGTTTCAACTTAGGTCTTAGCGTGTCGCTGTGAATCCCTTAATTGTCATTCATCAGCCTCTGAAATTCCTCTACAAAAAGACCCACATGGTAGCCGTCGGCCAAGCCGTGGTGCACGTGTACGGAGACAGGCATTGTCCTGACACCGTTCTTCTCAGTCACCTTCCCGAAGGAGACTTTCGGGCAACTGTCGGCAAAGGAGAAGCTCCTTGCGTGGGACATGGATGTGAAGTCTATCCAGGGAACGGCGGAAAAGTGAATGACATTCTCTCCTGAAACGGCGGGTATCAACCCTTCTGATTGCTGCACGCACTTTATCGCCTCCCTTGCCTTTTCGTAAAAGCCGCTTTCGTCTTCCTCATAGTCCATGTAGGCAAAGCCGAAGGTGTGGTTTGGCCTGCTGATCGTCGAAGAGGCGTTCACTTGCCCAAAGGCATACACTTTCCCGCCGATGATCCGATAGCGGAAGGCCTCCACGGTGTTCGCCGCCCGCAAAGCCCGGTACAGGTAGTGCAGGAAAAAGGACCGGCTGTTTTTCTTTGCTTGCGCATAGGCCCTTGTGCAGTCGATTTGAACCGTTATCCCGAAGAACGGCTCTTCGAACTGCGAGAAGAAGTGGTAATGGTCTTTTCTCTCCCACTCCGATATGTTTAGCTCTCTTTTCATCGTATTAAGTATGGTACTATCTCTTGTATGGCATTCAACCTCACCAAGTTCGGATGCTCCGGCGTATGCTCGTGCTGCTCATGCGCCCAGGTGGTGTGGAAAGGCACGTGCGCCGCATAGCCCTGCAGCTCCAAAACAGGAAGCACATCGGACTTGACGGAGTTTCCGACCATCATGAACTTGTCAGGCACGCAGTCCAGGCGCTTTAGCAGCTTCTGGTAATCGGCGGCTTCTTTGCCGCTCATCACCTCTACATGGTGAAAGTAGCCTTCCAGCCCCGACTGCTTCAGCTTCCGCTCTTGGTCCAGCAGGTCCCCTTTGGTCGCCAGCACCAGCCTGTACTCCCCCTGAAGCGCATCCAGCACCTCTTCGGCTCCTTCCAGCAACTCAACGGGCTTTAGCAGCAGCTCCCGCCCCAGCCGAATCACGTCATCTGTTAGTCTGGGATGAGCCGTGCCGTCGGAAACCCTGTAGGCTGTCTCTAGCATGCAGAGCGTGAAGCCCTTGATGCCGTACCCGTACAGGCGCAGGTTGTCTGTCTCTGTTTTGAGCAGTTCCTGAGAGACCGAATGAGGCGGCAGGAAGTCTTCCAGCAAGGCGCAGAACCTGCGCTCCGTCTCCTGGAAGTAGGGCTCGTTTACCCAGAGCGTGTCGTCAGCGTCAAAGGCGACAACCTTGATTTTGTTTTTCATCCTTACTTGAGTACTTTCCAGGCACAAAGTTCGGGTAAGTCTCTGTTAGCGGAAAGGACATTTGTCCCGATAGGAAAATATGCTGCGCACCAATGTTTCTTTTCTGTCATTTATCGAGCGTCTCCATGCAAAGCCGGGGCACGGGGAAGGTCTCTCACTGAAGACATTTCCGGCAGGAAGCTTGCTGTTGAGGCAGGGGGAGAGGGCCGCCAAGGTGTTGATTGTAAAAGCGGGCATCACGAAATGCTTTTTCAGCGAGGAAAACGGCAAGGACTATATCCTCGAGTTTTTAGGGGAGGGGGAAATCGTAGGGGAGATTGAGTTTCTCAGGCAGATTAAATGCCTGTGCAGTGTTGAGGCCGTAACGAAGGTTGAGGCATACGCCATCGCTGTGCCTTATTTCAAGTCCCTGTTGGAAACGAATCTGGAGCTAAACAAGCTACTGCTCGATGAGTTGGCAGAGCGAATAATCAACACGAGCAGCAGGGCGTCTTTTCAGCAGCTTTACACGGTCGAGCATGGGCTGAAGAAACTGCTGCAGCTCCAGGCCAAGCTAAACGTCCACATCTCGAAAGAAGACATGGCTGCTTACTTGGGAGTTACCCTGCGAAGCCTGAACAGGGCATTGAAGCATGTCGTGTAGGCTAAGCTTCTTTTACACTCACCTGTTAGCGAGCACGGGCCATACGTGGGGAGCACTCAGGCGGGTTAGGCCATAATTTCGAGGAGAAGGTTGTTCAATTCCTCGAGCGGCTACTGCAGGCGTACTTGCTCCAGTACTCCTGCAGCTTTCCTTGCGGCATCTCCCGGTTCACCTCATAGAGCCTGTTCAGCTCCCGGCAGACACAGGCAATCACGGCCAGCGTCGCCTCGTCGAGTTCCCCGCTCAGGTAGTCCGGCGAGCGCATCATCGTCTCGTACCTCTCCCAGCACCTGTCGGTGCGCTCCTGAAAGGTCCGCAGCACGCCCTCCGGGATCAGCAGGCTCAGCTCCTGGGCTTCTTGGAGAACCTCCGGCTCACGCATCATCCGCTCGCGGCTCGCCTCCGCCAGCTTTTTGCCCGCCGCTGTTCGGGCGGCCCGCTTGTCGCCTATCTCCTGCCAGGCCTTGATGGCGTCCATCCCGTTCTTTATCGAGGCGATCACGGAGGCGGCAACGGTGAGCGTCATGTATTCAACTACCATGTCTCTGCTGCTTTTGAAGTTTCATTCCCTTATACGAGCCGGCGCTGGAAAAGCGACGTCAGGCAGGGGCCTCCGAGGCGGCCAGACCGATGTAGCGGTAGCAGGTGGCCCGGCCGATGCCCAGGATCTTAGCAATCTCTGCCACGCTCCTGCCGCCGGAATCGTAGAGCACCTTGGCCGTGCGGGCCTTCTCCAGCGCCGCCGGCGAGAGCCCCTGCGGCCTTCCCCCCTGCCGGCCCCTGGTCCTGGCCGCCTCCAGCCCGGCGCGGGTGCGCTCGCGGATGATCTCCCGCTCAAACTCGGCCAGGGAGGCGAAGATGTTGAAGGTGAACCTGCCGGTGGGCGTGGCCGTGTTGATGCCGTCCTGCAGGCTGACGAACTCCACCCCCTTCTCCCGGAACTCGGCCACCAGGTCAATCAGGTCCCGCAGCGAGCGGCCCAGCCGGTCGAGCTTCCACACCACGACTGTGTCCCCGGCCCGCAGCTGGCCTATCATCTTCTCGAGCTCCGGGCGCTCCTTGTTCTTGCCTGACTTCTTCTCTTTGTAAATCTGCCCGCAACCGTGATGGGCGAGGGCGTCGAGCTGCAGCTCCAGCTTTTGGTCCTGGGTGGAGACCCGGGCGTAGCCTATCTTCATAAATTGTCTCGTTATCTCGTCTCAAATATAGCGAAACATTTTTGATTCTTGAGACGGCAAAAAGAGAATCTTTAGATTTAGCCTGCGGGCGGCTGGGCGGTTTCGGGGGCTCGCGACTTTGGCGGGGCGGACCGTATCATAAAACGGCCGTTTTACAGGACGCCTCATTAGCAGACAGGGCTGCCATGGGTTACTTTTAGTTGCTGCCTGCGCTTGTGCGGCTGGCAAGGGTAAAGAATATCTTTGAAGCCTGAGAGTAACGGCGGCGCAGAAAAGCGCATGGAGGACCAGACAACTCTATCATTCCAATGGTTCCGCGTTTTCTGGAGCGGCAGCATTTCTCATATACCCTGCCGCTTGCTGTAGAAGGGGGCAGAACGCGCTTACATGAGATGGCTGTCTGATGGCAGGATGATGGTTCTTTGATGGCACCAACTGATGGCTGTCTGATGGCATCAGTTTACAAGGGACCTACAACAGCCAGCAACCAGCTACAAAGGAGGTTTAGCGTATCAAAATACCGGGATTTATGGGACGCATAAAAGCTGTTAGTTTTCATTTGAACCTAACTTGGCTAAGTGGTGGTGCTTAGTATATGTCCCGCAAAGATTAAAGTATACTGGGACATGAGCAACAAAGCAACACTCAGCTAAAGGTCCTGTTGCTTTGTTGCGGCCTATTCTCACCTGTCCCTAGTCCCTCTACAGATTTTGTTCTTGTAAAATGACCGTTTCGCGGGATAAACGATCCAAACAAACGAAGATACTAACTAATGGTACTGCTGTTGCCATTGACTAGTTGGGGCAAGGTTGATGTTGGATGGGGATTCTTCGCACAAAAGGTGACTTATCTCGTTTCGCGCAACTATAGAAAAAGGCTGTTAAAAACTTACCCATAATTAGACAGCCCTAACGATAGTCGCAATTCAAACTTCAATCAAGGGCTGTAAGTGGAGGGTATGTCTTGAACCTTCACATATAAGAAGTTATTCATTTCAACCTAACTGAAAGTAGATTTGAACCTTTTTTTTCTCTTTACTCTTTATAGGCTTTTTTTGCTGATTCGATTCTTTTGGAACCTCAATTAACTTTTTGTTATCTGCAGGTTTTGGTTCGGCAGATGGTTTAGATACAGTTACCGGGGTATCATTTGGTTTTGCGTTACTTTTACTCGATAGAATACCTTCTATATCTGGTATTGGCACTTTCATCCAACTGTTATCGGGAAAATGTTCTTCTGGTAAAGGTGGAAGTGAATGATCTTTTTCAAATCGTGGAGGTGTACCATTTACGAAAACGCCTTCAATTTTATAACTTTTACTGCTGCCTATGCCTATCCCTAAAATCTTTTTCCGTTTCTCTGTATGAATCAATCTTCCACGACCATGCCATCTATTATTTTTCAATTCACCCTCATATGTATCACCATTAGTGTAAGTTACTAAGCCATTTTGATATAGATCGTTGCCATCATACCATATTGTACCATTAAAAACAGCACCATCAATCACCACATGTGAATTTGGGCCTTCAATTCTCCCATTATTAAAGTTTCCTTGCCATTTATCATTACCTCTCATTAGCACTCCTTGTCCATGAAAAATCAATGACCTTAAATATCCTATATATGTATAGTCCTTAGTCTTAACTGTACCATAAGAAATTACAGGGTCAGCATCATCAAATCTTTCAATATCTATTTCCCTTCCATCACTTGTTCTTATTCTAGCTGTTGAAGGCTTACCGTTTTTGTAAGTAGTTGAAATTGTTGCTCCATCAGGTTCAATTTGTATTGATGATAAAGTAGTTCCATTTTCGTCAACTTGTGTTGAACTTATTGAACCATTCTTATAAGTTGTTGAAATTGGGCTCACATATTTCCCATCTTTAATTTCATAAGTGCTTGTAGCGTTTCCAGATTCATGGACTTTCAATACCTTGCCCTCTATCTTTCCATTTATGAAGTTCCCTATAACCTTATCACCTGTTTTTCTATCTGTCAATTCGCCCTGTCCATTGGGAATACCTGTTTTAAAGTTACCTGTAAAAATTTCATCCTTAGAAATTAAGCTACCTTCCCCATCTGGTATACCCTTTTTAAAATTGCCTTTGTAAACTTGTGTTTGGCCTACTAATCTTCCTTTTCCTTTAGGTAAACCTTCATCCAAAGGTCCGCTATAAGTTCCGTTTCCGTTATGTTTTATACTTAAGTAATTTTTATATTTTATTCCATCTCTTGAATAAGCTTGCTTCTTAACTCGAATAAGAAATTGTTTCGGTGTCAAGGCTATTCCATGTCTAAAACTGAATCTAGGAGGCAATTCAATACCTATAGACTTTGTAACAGATCGTACAAAATCTATACAGTTATTACTAAATAGATTGAATCCTGGGCTAATAACTGCCCAATTATCAGCTTTTTTCATAGCAGTTTTATAATCATCGTCATTGACGATAAAATATACTTGATAGGCATCCTGAACATGCCTTAAACTATTAAAATCGTTTTTTAATTCTCCTATATCTACAATTGCACGTGCTCGTGTGCCATTACTAGGGTAAAAGCCATCTACTCTTAATTCGGTAAGTCTTTTTTCAGGGTCATCCCTTCAAAAATTACAAAGGCATGACCAGATATAGTATTATCCCTTATGACCACACCGATCCAATTTTTGGGCTGAGTAATATCATCCCTAAGGTCTAATTCTAGAAGTTGGCCTAAACAACAAGTGGAAAAGGAGAAAAAAACAAGTAATATGATCCAAAGTTTTAGACTTTTCATAGCTTTAAAATTTTGTACTATGAAAATACAAAAAAGTAATAATAAATCAAACAGTTAAGATAATTTACTATGTCTTACAAGATTGCAGTAGATAGCATAAAGTTTTAAATTGTGATGATCTTACAGCTCCGCTACAATTCGCCCCTTTAAAAGGCTATATTTTTCAAAGGTACTGTCAGTGTCAAGGCTGTCTAATGATAGAAGTAATTCAAGAATCATCAAGGCTATAAGTGGAACCAAAATATTTCTAATAAACTTTTTGATATATTCAAACATTGAGAATTCTAATCAACTTCGGGTCTAAAATGCCCCACTTATATAAAGCCTTAAAGTGCTAATTTATCTTATCGGCGCATAGGGCCTGATGCCGTTTGCTGCCTCTCCTTTGGCAACGGCTGTTGCTTTTAGTTGCCAGATGCGTTGCACCATTATGTATCAATATACTGGCGTTTTATGGGACAAGGAATTAGGCGGGGATTGGCTTAATCACTAATTGAATATAGAGTATATTCGGTAGTTTCATCGACGCTGCCCCACACTATTTTTAGCACATGGCAAGGCACACTGAACCGAGACACAAAGCCAGTCTTACCAAGAGCTAAAAATGCCAACTAGCAACCCACCCTCACCGGCTGACTGTATTTTATTTAACTTTAATCCAAACATCAGCAAATAACTACCTTAGACTATTCACAAACGCTAAGCTTCAGATCTATAATAACCTTTTTAGCACTTCAATGGGTTATTAATATATCAGTTGCCCCAAAGCAACCACCAAAATGTTCATTTGAAATTCGAGACTTTGCCTTATGCCACAGATAGATACAATTGAGGAGCTATATAGAGCGCGAAACGAATGGCTTCCCAGCGGCTTGCGCAATGAGCTCGGGCATTTCAATGTTTTCCGTTTGGATGATGTTGGCAGAGGCGCTAATCCATCCTCCCCTTATCGCAAACGGGACTGGTACAACATAACACTCGTACATGGTCCTGGCAAATACTTGTATGCAGACAAGAAAATAGAAGTGCGAAAACATGCTCTTGTCTTTGATAACCCCCAGGTTCCTTTTGGATGGGAACAAAGGGACCGCATAACGGGTGGCTTTTTTTGCGTCTTCAGTCCAGACTTCTTTCATAGTCTGGCTAACCCAACACAGTACTCCATTTTTCAACCGGGCGGACATGCCCTATTCGAACTTACAGCATTGCAGGCAAAGCAGGCAGATGTATTGTTTGAGCGAATGTTCACTGAAATGCGTTCAGACTATACATACAAGTATGATTTGATCCGTGCTTTGCTATTAGAAATAATGCACTTAGCTATGAAGCTGGCACCCCATGGAAATCTTCATGCGCAAGCCCTTACCGCATCACAGAGAATTACAGTCTCATTCCTTGAGCGATTAGAACAGCAGTTCCCCATTGATGGTACTGACCAAACCGTGGAGTTGCGTTCTGCCGCCCACTTTGCCCCATTGTTAAACGTGCATGTAAACCACCTCAACCGTGCCGTAAAAGAAACAACGGGTAAGACAACCTCACAGATTATCACCGAACGCATACTGCAAGAGGCGAAGGTACTGCTCCGCAACACGCCGTGGAGCGTTTCTGAAATCAGCTATGTGCTGGGCTTTTCCCAACCAGCCCATTTCAACAACTTCTTTCGTAAACATGTAGCATTTAGTCCGTTAAAGTTTCGATATGTTTGAATTTTGCAATAGATGGTTTGAATGGCGATAGGCTCTCAGAGTTGTTAACCTGATCTTTGTGTTTGTAAATGAATTACTGAATAGTTCAGTAGTTACATATGCAATCAAACACAAACCAAGATCAGGAATATGAAGAAGGTAACATTAAACAATGGGGTTGAAATGCCGATACTAGGCTTTGGCGTTTATCAAATACCTGACGCAGAAGAATGTGAAAGAGTCGTATTTGAGGCGATACAGGCAGGCTATCGATTGATTGATACAGCGGCTGCTTATCTTAATGAAGAAGCGGTTGGTAAAGCCATCAAAAGAAGTGGTGTACCAAGAGAAGAGTTGTTCATTACCACTAAACTCTGGATACAGGACGCGGGCTATGAAACCGCTAAGAAAGCTTTTGAAAAATCCTTAAAGAAGTTACAGTTGGACTACATCGACCTTTACCTGATTCATCAGCCTTATGGCGATGTGTATGGCTCATGGAGGGCAATGGAAGAACTTTACGAGGCAGGAAAGATTAGAGCCATAGGTGTCAGCAATTTTTATCCAGACAGGGTTGTAGACCTGATTAGTCATAATAAAGTATTGCCTGCTGTTAACCAGATTGAAACGCACCCTTTCCAACAGCAGATCGAAACACAGAAATTCTTGCAGGACAATGGAATTCAGATAGAAAGCTGGGGTCCTTTTGCAGAAGGAAAAAACGATATGTTCACCAATAAGCTTCTTGCTTCAATCGCTACAAAACACAGCAAGAGCGTGGCGCAGGTTATTCTTCGCTGGTTAATCCAAAGAGAAGTAGTTGTTATTCCAAAGTCAGTTCGCAAAGAAAGAATCGAAGAGAACATCAACGTCTTCGACTTTGAACTGCCTAACGAGGATATGGAAGCTATTACTTCACTTGATACAAAGCAAAGCGTTTTCATAGACCATCGTGACCCTGCAGTGGTAAAGTGGTTGGGTGAAACCACATTTGATATTTAATAACCCTCAACACTTAAAATCATGCAAAAAAGAATATTAGGCAAAAGCGGATTAGAAGTATCCGCCATTGGTCTGGGATGTATGGGAATGACCTTTGGCTTCCCCCCCTTTCCCAATAGGAACGAAATGATTGCCTTAATCCACAAAGCGGTTGAAATGGGCGTCACCTTTTTTGATACGGCTGAAGTCTATGGACCATTCACGAATGAAGAGCTGGTAGGCGAAGCGTTGGCTCCCTTCCGTAATGAGGTCGTTATTGCAACAAAGTTTGGTTTTGCACCTGCTGAGGACGGCAAATGGACCGGTCTTAACAGCCGCCCTGAACATATCAGGCAATCAATAGAAGGTTCCTTAAAGCGTCTGAAAACGGATGTGATTGACCTATATTACCAACACCGTGTTGACCTTAATGTACCTATTGAAGAAGTAGCAGGGGTACTAAAAGACTTGATTCAGGAAGGAAAAGTAAAGCACTGGGGCCTTTCCGAAGCTGGCGCGCAAACCATTCGTCGTGCACATGCGGTACAGCCTGTAGCAGCACTGCAAAGTGAGTACTCCTTGTGGCACCGGAAACCAGAAGAAGAAATCATTCCAACACTCGAAGAGCTTGGCATTGGCTTTGTTCCTTTTAGCCCGTTGGGTAAAGGTTTTTTGACGGGTAAAATTGACGAGAACACCCAGTTTGACAAAAATGATTTCCGCAACACAGTTCCTCGCTTCACAGAAGAAAACCGGAAAGCCAATCAGGCAATGGTAGACCTGCTGAACACGATTGCTACACAGAAAAACGCTACACCGGCACAAATAGCTTTGGCGTGGCTCCTGGTGCAGAAACCGTGGATTGTTCCAATTCCAGGCACGACGAAACTTCACCGCCTGGAAGAAAACTTAGGAGCCATGAATGCTGAACTTACCGCTGATGACCTGCAACAGATAAATGAGGCCGCTTCGCATATCAAAGTACAGGGAGCCAGGTACTCAGAAGCTGGCGAAAAAATGACAGGTCGCTAAAGTGCGGTCTTCAAAACAAGCACCTTGTTGCTCATACTCAAAAGCACTATTCTACACGGTTGCCAGCCAGAGCACACTACCTGCCTGTGAGCAGGTATGAGGTGGGGTTCGGACTCTTCACATGATGATTAGTTAAAAGTGGAGGCCGCTGGATAACTTAGCTTTTCTGTCTGAATAGCTGCTACATAAAAACGCCAATTACTTTCATTGTAATTAGCGTTTTTATGTAGCAGCTATTTAGTGTTTCTATACTCTTCGTCCGTTACTTTCTCCATCCAATCTACGACTTTGCCGTTTAGATTCTCCTGAATGGCTACATGGGTCATGCCGTTTGTTAGGGTAGCACCGTGCCAATGCTTTTCGTTAGGCTCGAACCAAACTACATCCCCCGGATGAATTTCTTCAACTGGACCACCTTCACGTTGCACCCATCCGCAACCTGATGTAACCATCAATGTCTGACCAAGTGGATGGGTGTGCCAGGCTGTCCTTGCACCTGGTTCAAAGGTTACGCTGGCGGCTGCACCTCGCCTGGCTTCATTTGCTGCAAATAAGGCATCTACCCGTACTGCACCGGTGAACCAGTCTTCAGGACCTTTAACGGATGGTTGTGTACCTACTCTTGTTATTTCCATAGTTTCCAGTTTTTATTTCTTTTAGTTTTAGCTCTGAGGTTGAACGCAACGGAATTAAATGGAATACCTGATTTTCCCAATTCATTTACCTGCATATACAGGAAACATGCTGGCCTCTCCATAATGCTCTATTTGTTCCATATTTTTTAAGAATTCCATATCCTCTTCGGAGATAACAAAATCAACTTCTGCATTAGATTTCATATGCGCGGAATTGGCGGTCTTAGGTATTGGGAGTAGGTCAAGCTGTAGGCAATATCGAATACCTAACTGGGGCACAGAAATACTATATTTTTCTGCTACTGCTGCTATTTCCTGGTTCTTCAATAGCTCTCCGTGTCCGATTGGTGAATAAGCCTCCACAAGAATGCCTTTATCTTGCGTATATTGAATTAGCTCTTTAGGGGTGTTGCTTATGTGGGTCAGGATCTGATTCACCATCGGTTTTACCGAGCAGGACTCCAGGATGTTATCAATGTCTGCCTGCTCAAAGTTTGAAAGACCGATGGCACGAAGCTTTCCAGCTTTATAAGCTTCTTCAAGAGCTCTCCAAGCTTCACGGTTCCCTTCAAAGAAAGGATCATTTTCAAGGAACTTTGCCCATGGTTTCGGACTGTGAATAATCATCAGGTCTATATAATCAAGCCCCAGCGTTTTCAGTGACTGCTCGATCGATGCAACGGCCTCATCATATGTCTTCACTTCAGCCGCAAGCTTTGAAGTCACAAACATCTCCTCCCTGCTTACACCACATGCTCTGATTCCTTCTCCAACGCCGCCTTCATTCTGGTATGCCTGAGCTGTATCAATATGCCTGTAACCAGTTTTTGCAGCATCTTTCACTGCCTGTACGACATCCTCATTACTTATAAACCATGTTCCAAGGCCTAGCTTTGGAATCTCAACGCCATTAGAAAGCGTAAACTTTTCTTCTAAAATCATATGCCTGTTTTATATTTCTTCGATTAAACTGTATTTATTTTCACGGTAGCGGCACGGGCACGACTATTAACCATAGCAGACAGATAGGGGCTACTGCTATATTTCTTCTGATATGCTTCATCAATAAGCGTGTTAATGTCGCCTTGTACTGGCTCAAAGGTTACTCCTTTGGTCATTCCTGCTGCGATGATGCGCCCGGCTTTTTGTTGTATAGCAGATTTGTACCATCTTGAATCAACACCGTTGTAGGCCCTTACATACAAATCACCGTTAACAACTACCTCCCATATCCAGGTAGGCGTTCCGTAGTTTTTCCCATCTTCGCGAAACGGAGCAATGTGCAGGTCATCTGCTTCGTCAATACGCTTCAATTCATCCGTTGTAAATTGCTTGCTCCCTGTGTTCATAGTTCAGTCCGATTAAATTGCAGTGGTATCAATCACGTATCTGTAACGCGCTTCCTTATTTACTACCTTATCCCAGGCTTCATTAATTTGACTTGCCTTAATGACTTCTATTTGCGGATAAATCTTGTTCTCAGCACAGTAGTTTATCACCTCCTGCGTTTCAGGTACTCCTCCTATCAAAGAACCGTTAAAGTTTACCCGGTTAAAAATCATGTTGAAGTTGTTGATCGTCAATTCACCTCCAACAGGCTGCCCGACCTGTGTAAAGTAGCCATAAGGCTTTACGCAGTCTATGTAAGGGGACATTTCGTAGGCATAGGGCACCGTGGAAATCATATAGTCCATCTTGCCCTTCCAAGGCTGTAGTTTTTCAGCACTGTCTACCACAATCACCTCTTTGGCACCAAAGGCAAGGCTGTCCTTTTCCTTATTGGGTGAAGTAGTGAAAGCGTATACTTCTGCTCCTTTAGCCACAGCCAATTTAACGGCCATGTGCCCGAGCCCCCCGATGCCTACCACACCTACTTTATCGCCTTTTTTCATGTTATACTTCATCATCGGCGAATAGGTAGTGATACCTGCACAGAGCAAGGGAGCAGCATGCTTCAGCTCAATGTTATCAGGGATTTTGATTGCGAAATGCTCCGTCACAACAATATTGTTCGAATATCCACCTTGTGTAATGCCGGTTGGAGATGCTGGATCAGGAGCTCCATAAGTACCTACCATGCCTGTGGTTTCACAGTGCTGTTCTTCACCATTTTTACAGCTTTCGCATTCCATGCAGCTATCTACCATACAGCCTACACCAGCTCTGTCACCCACTTTGAATTTGGCAACTTTATTGCCTACAGCGGATACAACCCCCGCTATCTCGTGCCCCGGTACTTGTGGGTACTTTTGTGGGCCCCAGTGTCCCTTGATGGTGTGAATATCAGAATGGCAGATGCCAGAATATTTGATTTCTATCAGTACATCATAATCTCCAACAGGTCTTCTTTCAAACGACCAGGGCGTCATGAATCCTTTTTCGTTTTCTCCAGCGTAACCCCTTGATTTTATATTTTTAGCCATTATGACATTATTAAAGTTGTTGTTTTGTGGAAAAGCTTGGATAGGCCCGGCAACCATTACTCCTGCACCAAAAAGGCTTGCTTTTTGAATAAAGTCCCTTCTGCTTTGATAATTATTTGCTTCCATTGGAGGTGTTTATTTGTTGTTGTACACTTCATCTGTTACCGGCTCCATCCAATTCACGATTCCTTTATCCGTGTTAGGTACAATGTATAATTGCTGCAATCCTGTGTCCGGGCTTGCACCATGCCAGTGCCTTAAAGCTGGAGGGCATTTCACCACGTCACCCTTTTTCATTACCTCTATTGGTTGCCCTTCAATTTGATGGTAACCAACACCATCTGTTATAACTAGGATCTGTCCGCCCGGATGAGAATGCCAGTTGCTTCTGGCGCCAGGTTCAAAATAAACATTGCCCACCAAGGTGGTGTAGGTGGAATCTGCTGGAACCAGGCCATAATTCCAGACCTTTCCTGTGAAGTTTTCTGCGGGGCCTAACTCGCCTTTAGGAAAGATGGCTTCAACGTCATCATTTGCTATATTCTGTGAAGCCTGTTCTTTACAGCTCATGGTAAATAGAGCTGCAAAAGCAAATGCTCCTACAGTTGCTGTACTTATTCTGTTTCGTTTCATACTTTGACTGTTTTCTTTCTTTTGAACAATTTCCCTTTTAATTCAACTGGACCGGAAAATTTCTACATCCTGGATCCAGAAACTGCTTTTCTTTTCATGTTATATGCTTTTGATAACTTTTGCCGGAATACCACCCACAATGGTATTGGCGGGTACATCTTCTGACACAACTGCTCCGGCTGCAACAACTGAATTTTCTCCAAGCGTAACCCCTTGAAGAACCGTAGCGTTTGCACCGATCCAAACATTATTCCTGATGAGAATGGGTTTTGGAATAAGGGATTGTCTTTCTTCCGAGGAGAGTGGATGGCTTTCTGTAAGTAGTTTCACTCCGGGTGCCAACATCACATTATCTTCAATGGTAATGCCCCCTAAGTCCAGAAAGGTGCACCCAAAGTTGACGAATACATTCTTGCCAAATTTTGTATTCTTCCCGTAGTTGATATACAAGGGCGGAAATATGGCCGTTGATGCATCTATTTCCCTTTCAGTAATCTGACTTAATAGACTTCGGATCTCCTCCGGATGGCTGGAATTATTCAGTTGCTGAACCAGTTTCATTGTAGCATAGGATTCTGCTCGCAACCTGCTCCTCTGTGGATCACCTGGCCTGATTATTTCCCCTTCCCTCAATCGTTCAAAAATATCTTTATCAGAAGCATTCATACTGTATCATTCTTATGATACAAATTTAAAGCAGTATTACTTTCCAATTGTTACACATATTTCAACAATAATGTCACATATCACTTATATTAGCAGAAAAACTCCCAATGCTAAGTAAAATGCAACCGAAAGTGATCTTACTCGAAGTATCGGGTAGAAATGATTTCCCCAATCATTTTCAAAAGCTTTACCATACCCATCTGTTCTGTCATCGTGGAAGCATAAATTTTATATTCAATGATCAGGAGATGGTATGCAAAAAAGGAGAGTTCTTGTTTTGGTTTGCCGAAAGCAGGCTGACAGGATTGCAGTTTTCCAAAAGCTTTAAAGCAACGGTGATATTCGTGGAAAAAGATTTTTTAAACAGCAACATTCCCGACCAGGGCTGGAGTATTAATGCCATATTGCATTCGAGAGTGTATCCTGTAAAAACGATCCATACCGAAAATGATAAGCAAAAAATTCTGCTGAATTTTAAATGGGTGCATGACCGCTTTATGGAAACCGATCATCGCTTTTACGACGAAGCCCTGCGCTTGCAAATGCAACTATTCATCCTTGAGATGTGGCACATTTTTGCCAATGAATATGAAAGAAGGAAACACAGTCTGCAAACTGGGAGTTTGTATGAGCGGTTTATTCAATTGGCACAGGAGCATTGCACGACTGAGCGTGAAGTACAGTTTTACAGCAATCAATTAAACATCACTCCCAAATACCTCAACCAGATCTGCAAACGATCATCCGGTGTCACAGCTTCTGAATGGATTCATCGCTTCGCCAAGGAACGCATCATCCTCTTTTTACAAAACAACAATCTCAGCATCTCTGAAATTGCAGATAAAATGGAATTTGGAAGCCGGTCTTTTTTTACCCGGTATGTAAAAAAACTGTTTGGTGTAACACCAAGTGAATATAGAAGTAGATTAGGCTAGAAGAGAAACGTTAATGATAACAATCTATTTTTGGTAACAGCCTTAAGACAGGCTGCTAAGTGTATGTAGCTCATCAAGATGCACTCTTGACTTAAACCAACCCACAATATTAGATTTTTAGGATACATAACACCTGTTATGATAAATGCTGTAGACCACATTGAAAGATTGTCTCAGGAATCCTTCGTTTGATAAGACGCGCAACCCATCGTTTGAGGCAAGGCTGCAAACCGTGAGCAAACACAATTAACCCGAAAACAAACCTTTGGTTGCTTTTTCTCAACAAGCGGCCTTATTTTGATACGGTCCTTCATACAGCAGCAAGCAGGGGAAGAGCTGCAGAAACGCTAAAAAGAGACTTTTATGCGCCCCTTCATGTCCTAACCACGCTGCTTGAAACATGCCAATGGCAGGAGTTTCTTCACCTTTCCTGCCACCTACAAAACCAAATTTGGCGGCAATCACTACCTCATCTGGAAAAGGGGCAAAGGCTTCTCCCGGCAGCTCCTTTAATATGCTTTAGACAAATTTTTTATTGAAATGAATCTGTCACATATCTGTCAGGGCCGATTCCGATGACCGCACTCCGACCAGTTCAATTTTTGAAAAAGCGTTCCGAAACTCCTTCAGTTCCTCTTGGGAGAATTTGACATCAAGCGCTCCGATATTCTCCTTCATGTGATGGAGTTTGGTAGTGCCGGGGATTGGCACAATAAAAGGCTTATGCGCCAGTAGCCATGCGAGCGAGAGCTGTGCCGGGCTAACACCTTTGCGCCTTCCCAAATCCCGAACCAGGCCAAGAAGTTTCATATTCGCCTGTAGGGCTTCGGGTTCAAAGTAAGGCACTTCAGAATGACGTGACTCTTCAGAAAAGCGACTGTACTCGTTGAATTTGTCTGCGAGGAAACCACGGGAGACGGGCCCCCAGGGAACGAAACCGACCCCAAGCTCTTCGCAGGTGTCCAGCACCTGGTTTTCATGCACACGCTGGATTAGGGAATATTCGCTCTGAAGGGCTGTTACCGGTTGGACCGCGTGTGCCCGCCTTAAGGTTTGGGGCGACACCTCCGAAAGGCCGAAGTGAAGTGCTTTTCCCTCTTTGATCAGCTCGCTAACCGTCCCGGCAACATCCTCAACAGGTACATTCGGGTCTAGGCGATGGAGATAGAGAAGATCAATACGATCTGTTTGAAGCCGTTTAAGCATGCCTTCTACAGCCCTCCGAATATGTTCGGGGCGGCTGTTTCGCCCCACAGGTTTTTCGTTCTCAAACTGGAAACCAAATTTGGTAGCAATAACCACCTGATTCCGAACGGGGGCAAGCGCCCTGCCCACCAACGCTTCATTCGAAAAGGGGCCATAGTACTCTGCCGTATCAAAAAAGGTCACTCCCTGGTCCACAGCCCCGCGAATTACAGGAACCATCTCTTCGATATCTCTGGGTGGGTTATAATGACCACTGGTCATACTCATACAGCCTAAGCCGACAGGCGAGACTTCAAGGGAACCGAGCCTGCGTTTTTCATTGATGGCGGCAACAGCATTATTGCTTCCCTTGCCGGTGTCGGATCTTGTGGCTGCCCATGAACAGGAGACACCAGATAAACTAACTCCCGCCAGGACAGATTTGGCCAGAAAACTCCGTCGGTTTATGCCTGAGCTGTTTTGCGTTTTTAAACCTGATGCTTCTTTATCTTTCTTCATATCAAAACTCAATGATGATTAAATAAAAGGGAGGGTATTCCCTCCCCCTTGCCACTATTCATGTTTTATAGAAATTCATCGTTCATATAGGCAGCGGCGGTATGTAAACGGTTGCAATAGCATCATATACACTCCTTTCACATTCTTCTGCGTCAAGGATTTGAAAAACTCCAAAACCCAGGAGGGCATTTCTACTGCGTTATTTAATTTTACCTTTTGCATAACCTTATTCATTTAACAAATGTCTTATCTATTTTTCTCTTGACTTGTATACAGATTACAGGTTTACATACCACTATTACTGATTGGGAGAAGCTCATCGCTCATGAGATGAATAAAGCAGTAATATTGTTTCAGTTAAAACGAGAGAGATATGGATAATCTACGGCGATTTGAGACAATCAATGACTACAACATATTCAACAACAATGAGACGCTACACCCGCTGGTGAGCGTGGTAGATTTGTCGAAGGCAAGCCCAAGGCAGGCCTCTAATATGTATTTTGGTTTTTACACCGTCTTTCTGAAAGAAGTCGTATGCGGTGATCTGCGGTACGGGAAAAAGACCTACGACTATCAGGAAGGTACGCTGGCGTTCATTGCCCCGGGGCAGGTGGTTAGCGTTGAGAACAGCGGGGAGACGTATCAACCGAAAGGGACTGCGCTAATCTTTCATCCTGACTTGCTACATGGTACGCCGCTTGGACGGCATATGCAGGACTATACTTTCTTTGGCTATCAATCAAGTGAAGCCCTTCACCTATCAGAGCGTGAAAGGAAAATTATACTGGATTGCCTTTTCAAGATTGAGTACGAATTAGAGCATGCCATTGACAAGCACAGTAAAAGACTCATAGTGTCCAATATCGAGTTGTTCCTGAATTATTGCGTCCGTTTTTACGACCGCCAGTTTATCACGCGAGACAATGTCCACAAGGGGGTACTGGAAAGGTTCGAGGATCTGTTGAATGCGTATTACCAATCCGACAAGCCACAGACAATCGGTTTGCCTTCTGTAGCCTGGTGCGCCAGTGAACTAAACTTTTCTGCAAACTACTTTGGGGACCTGATCAAAAAAGAAACAGGACAGACAGCGCAGGAGTATATACAGTCGAAGGTATTGGATGTGGCGAAGGAAAGAATATTCGACCACAGCAAGTCAGTTAGCCAGATTGCCTATGAATTAGGGTTCAAGTATCCGCAGCACTTTACCCGTTTATTCAAACAACGTGTGGGGCAATCGCCAAACGAGTACAGGATGCTCACCTAACGGTAAAGTGGCATTCAAGTCAGGTTTCTGCTCTGCTCGTTTTATGTACAACCTGTGGAGCTGCTTTACAGGCGATTCTATTGAACATAGCTGACGTTATAGAACAGAGAAGGCTCCTCATCCCAGGGAGCCTTCTCTGTTTGTGGCCCATAAGCTGCTTTATGTTAAGTTAAATGCTAACGGTCAAGTGTTTATGAAGTTGCAGCATTTGAAAAATGTCAGTTTCAACTAACTACAAAAGCAGAATAGCAATTTAAAGCCGAATGCCTCTCTGTTCCGCCACAATTTTATAAACACAATGTTGTGTGTTGTTTTATTTTTGTCGCCTGAAAGAATGATAAAATAGACAAGTTTTCAAATGGCGGACTATAAACATTTTGAATGGTAAGAAGGCAAAAGGATTTATATGAAATTGGAATAGCCTCCTTTAAGCTGGGGTGTATTGGCTTCGGCGGCATCGCCGGAATGGTAAGTTTAATTGAAAGTGAAATTGTGGCAAAGCGGGGTTGGATAACTAGGGACCATTTCTTAGACGCCGTTGGAGCCGCTAACATTATACCGGGTCCAAATTCCGTTGAAATCATAATGCACTGTGCCCGTGAGAAGGGTGGAAGGGCAGGATTGGTGGTTGGCGGTATCATGTATATTCTGCCCGCCATGCTCATTTGCTTGCTGTGGGCTTATTTATATACCCAATACGGTCACCTGCCCTCTGTAGAGCCGTTTCTTTACGGCATAAGACCTGCTACCGCGGCAATCATAGCCGGGGCCGTTTTCAGGCTGTCAAAAGGTCTGTTCAAAAGGCGGGACATTACGGTTCTTTCTCTCTTGGTGTTTATAGGTGCTTTATGCGGCCTGAATGATGTTGCACTTTTATTTGGAGCTGGCCTTGCAGGGACGGTGTCCATAAACGGAAAGCAGATGAGGGCGTGGTTTCCGTTCCCGTTGCTGTTTGTGGACAGTTCATCGGGCAAGCTTTTTTTTATCTTCTTTAAAATAGGCGCTATTCTGTACGGAAGCGGGTATGTGCTATTTGCGTATATGGATGAGGCGCTTGTGCAGCAAAATCACTGGCTAACAAGGCAACAACTTACCGACGCCATTTCAGTGGGGCAGATAACGCCGGGGCCCATTTTGTCAAGTGCCACTTTTGCAGGCTATCTAATTAGCGGGGTGTGGGGTGGAGTTCTTGCAACCATCGCTATATTCCTTCCTTCGTTTTTTATCGCCTTTTTTGTGCATCGTTTGCTGGCTTTTATAAACAGGCACGTATTGCTGAGAAAGTTCCTAAATATTGTCAATGCCGCTTCCGTTGCCCTGATAGCTGCCGTTGCCATACAGATGGCCGGTGTGTTTATGGGGCAATGGCAGTCTATGGTTATTCTGGTGATGTCTTTGGCGCTGGTGTTACTTACCAAAGTCAATCCGGTGTGGCTTATTGCCTTAGGAAGTTGTGTAGGCTATCTGTTGTCGCTTATGTAACGGCTGGCACAACGGCTTGGCAAATGGGCGAATGAGCGGTAATTCAGTCCTTCTGTTGCACATGATTACTTTTGTTCAACAAAAGGGCCGAAAGTTTGTTTACTCAGCTCGCATTAGTTTATGTACGGTTATATGGCTTTTCCCTTCTGCGTCTCTCCAATTATTTCCCTGCACGGTGATTTTATCCCCTATCTCAAAAGATTGGTATTTCCCTCCGCTTTTTTGCAGGTTAACAATACTGATGGTTGCATAATATAAGTTTCCGATTGGATCCTCAATGGTTGCTGTATAGCCGTCTTTCCCATTTTCACGAGCGGTTATTTCTCCAGTTACGGATAGTTCTTGGTTGCTTTCTGCGCTTATTTGGGCTTGTGGTTTTGTTGCACACCCTCCTGCCCCTAAAAGTCCGACAGCCAAAATGGCAATTCTTCTAATTTGTTTCATATTTATGGATTTGTTTTGAGTTCCAACGATAGGCCATAAAAATTTATTCAATTTCTTCCGTCAATGCGGCCGACGCCTGAATAGAACAGGCTCCAACTAATAACACACAACGAACTTGGCTTTGTGGTGGCACAGCTACCGTAAAGGTGAGGTTAGCGGTTGGTTTTATTCTTAGTTTGAAAAGACCAGAATTGCTCCTGATAAAGCGCCAAAGCTGGTTATAATAAAAGATACCTTTGATATTTTTTTTATCAAACGCAATTCGTCAGAATTTTCTGGAGTACTAGACGGTCCATAATCGATATTAGTTGAATGAGCTCCATCAGGATTTACATCCGTCTTGGTCGGTCCATTATCGATAATAGTTGAAAGAGATTCGTCTGGATTTACAACTGTCTTGGTTGTTCTATGGTCAATTATAGTTGAATGAGTTCCATCAGGATTTATAACCGTCTTAATTGTTCCATGATCGATTATAGTTGAAGGAGGTCCATTCGGATGTATAACTGTTTTGGTTGTTCCATGATCAATAATAGAGGAATGAGTTCCGTTCGGGTTTATAACTGTTTTGGTTGTTCCATGATCGATAATAATGGAATGAGTTCCATCAGGATTTACTAGAACTGTTTGCGAATATGATTTACCTACAGTTGTTAATAAGATTAGAATTAATAATATTTCTTTCATATTGTTATATTATTTTTTTGACCGAAATTACCGCTAACGGCCGCGTACATAAAGTGAGCAAGGCATAGCCGAAGCTTGGTTTATGTGCATGGTTAGGGTTTGTTATTCTACTTTTTCTGTCACAGCTGGCCCTAATCCTTCAAAGAAGGTTTGCAGCTTGCACTTCACTCTGTCTCCAATTTTGTATTCTAACTCCCTTAGGTTCTCCATTTCAATTTTTTGATAATCATCAATGTACAACACTTTCAGGTTCTGAAGAGCCGTTTCATCAATTTGGGTGATTTCAAAAACACTTTCATTGACTGCTCTTGCTGTTACTTCTTTCCAAACTGGTATTTTAGTGTTAGGTACAGGAACATATATTGAATAAGTATAGCTGGCGTCTGCTTGTGAAGGCAAGACTTCTTCTAAAAAGATTCTAAGAATTTCGTTGAGCTTGTCTGGGTCGCCTGCACCAGTAAACTTGCCTTCCTTTATACCGATAAACAACCAATCGTCGTCTCCATTGTCATACTGCTTACTGTACTCGGCTTTTTCAAGAGCCGTATCCTGAAGCTCTATCTCCACTGACCAACCAGGATTATCAACTGTAGTAATTTTGATTCCGAAGCCATGCTCCCAATCTCCGTCACAGTTGTTTCTGTACCAGTCCTGTATTCGCTCAAGTAGAAATTTGGTCATTTTCTATAACTTTAATATACCCTAACTACTGGATATAAGGAGTTATTACGTTTAGCCGACTACCGTGGGTCGGCTAAACGTAACTGGACTGCCGAATATAGGATATATCCGAAGCAATATAAAGGGGCCTGCGGACAATTCCAGCACCCCGCGAAAATACCAAAACCCGCACCCCCTCCCATTGGCTGGAAAGGCGGTTTCTCTTATAACTGCTTTTATGTAAAGTAGGTCCTTCTGTTGAGAGTGGTAAACAAAGCAGCAGGAACGGGTTTAGGGCAACCATTGCCCCTGCAGGCGTCTTCACGCTAGCTCTCCTCATTTGACAACCTGCTTCTGGCAATTTCGATGGATTGATGCAGCTTTGCCTGCAGTAGCTCTTTCGGCGGGAGGTGCGTCAGGTAGTCGGCTACCCGGATATTGCTTTTGTCTAGTTGCAGCAGCTCCACATGTTCCTCGTTCTTGCCGGTGCAGAGGATAAGGCCAATTGGCAGGTTTTCCCCTTCCACCATCTCATATTTCTCCAGGTACCGTAGGTATAATTCCATTTGCCCTTTGAAGCCAGCCTCAAACTCACCTATTTTCAGGTCAATGGCCACTAGGGACTTCAAACGCCGGTGGTAAAAAAGTAGGTCAATGTAGTAGTCCCGATTGTCAATAGTGATGCGTCTCTGACGGGCCAGAAAGGCAAAGTCACTGCCCATCTCAATTATAAAGCGCTGCAGTTCCGCCAATATGGAGGCCTCCAGGTCTTTCTCGGAATAGGTGTCTGCCAAACCCAGGAAATCAAGGACGTACGGGTCCCGGAAAACCAGATCAGGCGTGAGTTGGCTGGATTCCTTCAGCTGTTGCAGGTCATTCTGGATAGTGACCTCCGGTTGTTTAGAGATAGCCGTTCGCTCGTAGAGCATGGATCTCACTCGGTCCTGCAGGGTACGTGAACTCCATTTCTCCAGCCTGCACATCTCGATGTAAAAGTTGCGCTTCAGCTCATCGTCCAGGTAGATGATCGTCTTGATGTGCGTCCAGGTCAATTGTCTCCGCAGTGCGGAGACCGTCTGCTCATCTTTGAAAACACTGGCAAAGCGGATGCAGTGCAGTAGCTGCTTCTGGCTCCACCCGGCACCGTACTCCAGCATCAGCTGTTGGGCAAGTGTAGCTACTATCTGTTTGCCATACTCAGCCCGGCTGTTTTTTAGTGTCTCATCATTGACGCGTTTGCCTACCAGCCAGTAAAGCAGCGTAATTTCAGCATTGACTGTAGAGGCCACTTTCTCACGGCTATGCGCGATAAGTTGCTTCACCTCATTTACAAGTAGTGCACTGTTCTGTATTTCTTCCATTATCAAAAATAAGGAGTCTGCTACACGCATTCTTGATCAGTGCTTGACATGATGCCTATAATGATTGCGCGACAGGCTGTTGCGTAAAGATAAAGCCTAACTAAGTAGAAGAAAACCGCTTGTTTAATTCTCTACTGAACATAATCTTACTTATAAAAAAGACGAATCGGTTATATCTAATGTAGTTAAGTGCTTTATGTTAAACTAACGGCTGGGCTAAGGCACGCGATGGAGTGCTTTATGTTTTTTGAATATAGTTATTCCGGCCTAAAACCATAATTAATGCCTATTCCAAGACTTAAATGGCTTAGAGGTCTTTGCGTTCTCTCAAACCAGAATGGGTCTATGTTTCTGTCAGTAGTCAGATTTCTGTTTAAGATGTTCACCTCCTGATATCCAGAAACTTTTTTCCATATCTTGAAGCTTGTTCCGACTCCAAGGGAGACAAAAGTATTAGTGGCAGAATCTTTTATATCTAATGTAGTGTTGCTTACATTCGCCTTTACCTCCACTTTCCTTACCCTTGTTTTAGAGTAGGTTGGCAAAATAGAACCTGTACCATAAATGGCTAAGCGCCCTTTGAATACACTGAAAAAATCGTGCGTTATTTTCAATGGTATTATTATAGCCCTAGTAAGGGAGTAATCATGGTAATCTATGTATTCCCCAGGTGCTTCCACGTAGGTTACATAATGATGCTCTCTCTCACCAGCATAAGCAATCCCTGCCTCTAACCTAATCCTGTTATTTAGCCTGTAGCCAAAGTGGAGGTATGGCTTGGCCACAAAGTAATCAGATGTCTCTATAAAAGGGTTACTGTTGTCATAATCTACTAGAAAATACCTGCCGTTCAGATCTAAACCCACGTAGTACTTTGCTTTCTGTGCCTGTAAAGTATCTGGGTTTTGGCCCAGTGCCATAAAGGAGAAGCAGCAGATATATAAGAGGATTAAAACTTCTTTCATTGCTTCTATTTTATGATTAAACTCTCATTTGAAATATTGCAACGTATTGGTACAGTCTATGGTGAGGCAGAGCCTAATGGCTGAACTTTGTTGGCAGCTATAATTTTATAGTATTAAGCATTATTTGTTCATGATAATTTTAATACTCCCTGCTTTTTCTACTTTTAGGCAAACAGTACTATCTAAAAAAATTAAAAGCTTCTGAAATTATTATCAGAACTCCACAAGCAGCGAGGAAAAATCCGCTTAAGAAAACATCAAATTTTGTTAAGAACCTCATATCAGTTGAGCCATGTTTATAGAATTTATGTCGAAACATTACTACCAAGCCAACTATTATAAATATAATACCGATCACCAAATACTTAATAGCCATTTCTTCATTTAATTTTATTCCTGCTGACGGACTCGTGCATGAGGCGTGTTAGGACGTCGGCCGTAGCATGGCTTATGCACCTTGTTAGCAGTTGCTATTCTTTAAGTGAATTAATGTAATTTTCATAACCGCTCTTGGCTAATACTTCTCTTGCAGGGAGCTCGTAGACGTCTTTCCATGAGCCCACTCCATTGTTTCTTTCGTAGCTTTCAATTATTCTAAATCCAAGCCAATAGCAAATGGAATGCGGTGCATCTTCAAAAAGCTTTTTACCTCTGTGCATTCCACAGCTACAGGAATATGGTGTCACCTTTTCCGAGGACTCCAGCAGGTAGGGCCTAGACTTAACAAAGATCTCTTTTTCATGCTGCAGATACCAGTTCCAATCTTCTTCTGACATGTTTTCAACAGCTGTGCGCTTTGGAATATCCCCTTTGAAAAACTTATAGGTATAGTAGCAGGCAAGTCCTTCATCTATTGTGTTCAGCAGGGCCGTTTTACGGTCAGGGTCATGTTTTCGTGTGGGCTCATAGGCCAAATGGTTTATTTCGTGCGGAAAACCTTTTGTTAATACATAATTCAGGTCATTACTTGTGTCCATTAGATCAAGTACAAACATCGACTGGTCACAGCCTCCGAAGGTGACTCCCTGCAATGGAACAAAAACAATACTGATTTTGGCTGTGGGACGATGTTTATCAATCAGAGTAGTGAAACCAGACAAGCTCTCTTTCAAAATGGAGTCAACATTTTGCTGTAATAACTCGCGAACACGCTGCTCCATAAACTCCTTGTTGTCTTTATATAGAGCCTTGTTCCACTTTACCATTCCCACTTCAGTTTTAAATTTGCTTGCATTCTCCTCACCGAATATCATGGCATAACATCCATCCCATAACTTTTGATGTCTCTTGTATACTTTATCGAGGATGAGTGTGCTATCATAGGTGTTCCCCTTATTTGCTAGAATCTGATGTTTAAAAGAGTTGTAAACAGTAATATCTCCTATCTGTATACTATCTTTTACCTGTTCCAATGCTGAATACAAGTCAGACTCGGTTTTAGAGTTTAAGCGCTGGCTTTTGTTTTGCCTCTTCTCGATGCATGAGACTTGAAACAGGAAGGATAAAAGCAAAAGACGTAACAAAGTGTTTCTCATTTTTTCTCGGTTTTAGTTGCTGCTAACGGTGTGGTGCAGCCGAAGCCCGAAGCGTAGCGAGGGTTAAGGCTGAACTTTGTTGTATGATGTTATTCTTTAACCTTCCTGAACTTTTGTCTAATGCCATTATCGCCAACCAACACTAAGACACTATCATTCAAGCACTCTATTGTTTGAACTCGGCTTTCCATCATATAAATGAATTCAATCTTGTACTCACCTTTTGCTTGAATCAGTTTTAGTTTAGGCTGTTCGGAAGCTCCCTCTATTGCAGTGGACGTAAGGTCAAAGTTTAAAAGAAACTCTTCATAGTCTCCACTCCCCATGTTATCAAATTTTATCTTAACAGCATCGTACCCATCTTTCTTTTCAACCTTTATCAGTTTTCCATCTTCATAAGTTCTGATTAATGCTTTTCCATTTTCCTTTTCTTGCGTGATTACCCTTTCATCGCTTTTATAAAGCTCTCTCACCCAAACACCATTTAGAAGTTTGGTTACCTCTTCAACCGAAAGTACTCCTCCCTTTTTCATGCTTCTATCTACAGATTGCCCAAATGTTAGCTGAGGCAAACAGAGAGAGATTAGTAGAAGTATACCTGTGACTTTCATTTATTAAAATATCATACAACTACTAGCTAGTAGGAGTCTATTCCTACTAGCCTCCCAGATCCGGCGGCTAGCAGGAATGAGAGGAACGAATATACTATATATGCGGGCGATTAGAAAGTAATCTGCAGAGCACGGCTTCCCCTGGAAAGTACCAAAACCCATACCCCCTCCAGCTGGAAGGAAACGGCGTTTCTCGTATAACTACTCTTATGAAAAACAAGTGTGGCGGGTTGTAGTGTATTATTCCTTTATCCGTAGTATTTCTTGCACTAACTTTTTGCGCCTCACTGTAACATAAGCATAGCTTTTCCCACCATCTGTTGTAACCTCAAGCCCAAAAGGAAATAGCAGCATCCAACGTTTCGGTCGCAGTCGTTTAATCTTATCCATTCTGATAATTGTGGTGTCTCTGCCATGAATATTAATCATCCCAAAATAAGGCGTAGGAACAAATAGAAGATTATCATTGGTCGCAATTACCCTCCCCTTTGCCGGCCAAATGTGAGGTTTGTTTCGGTAAAGTGACACATTGCGTTGTATCATTACAATCTTTTCTCCTGAATAAGTGCCAAGAGGCACTTTTCTGCTACATCCAAAGGACGCTATTACTAACAGTAATATAGCTGACTTTGTCATATTCATGAAAAGGATATTATAGACGTGGAGGAAGGTATATTTTGTTCACCATACACTTTTGCAAACAAAAATTAAAAATCGTTAAGAACAGCCACAACATCTGTTGCCATTATGTTACTCTCTTTTCGAGAAGCTTTCCAAACCACACCTGAGTAGCTAACCTCTCCATTAGCGCCAATACTTGCTAGATCTGGAAAACAACTCAAATAACTTGCGGCCGGTGTGATTTAACCGAACTCAGGTACAGGTTGGAAAGGGGCAGGTTCATAAGGTAAGTTTGTTTTCATAGACTTGTAAAGGCAGTAAAATTTTACTCCTGTTCTTCAAGCAAAGAGCTACTGTAGCACTTTACCTATCAATGACAGAAGCTAGTATAGTTAATGGCTTGTTGTAATGGTAAGTGTACTTGTGGGGCCCGTAAATAGCAAGGCCGGCTTGTTTTCCTGGCCTAATTTCAAAAGCTGTTTTGGGATGTAGTTTGTTGAGTTTGCTTCATGCGCTTCCTGCATTCTAATTTGTTGTAGTGAAACTAAGGAAAACAGCCAGACTGGTAAAATTTATTACACGAACAGGTCTTTTGTGTAGATGAATAATATCTTACCTTACACCTTCGCTTATCTGCTAGCTGGCTAATGACTTTAAGATTGCCCCTCCGCAAAGTATTGACTCATGTGCTGGCTTGGGCAGCCTTTATCTTCTATGAAGTTTCTATCGTATTGGTTTTAAAGCCATCCGGAACCTTGTGGTGGGAATACCTGGGTTATTACCTGCTCAACATCCTGTTGTTTTACCTCAATGCGCATGTGCTGTTCTCCTTTGTGTTCAAGACAAGGAAGCCGGTGCTGCTATTACTGCTTTTAGTTCCTCTGGAGTTGGCTTTATATATCCTTACAGAGTTTGGATTGGCAGAACTATATAGCTTCCTTCACTCATCCGAAGAACCTCTTTTACTGGATAAAATCTTTATATTGACATACCTCTGGCGGGGTGTTTACTTCATCGGGCTCAGCACAGCTTATTGGTTTGTTATGAGCACTATTGATAGAAATAAAAGAATCAGCCAGCTGAAGGTGCAACAAGCAGAAGGAGAAAAAAAGAAAGCGGAGTTGGAGAAAAACCTGGCCTTCTCACAGAACGCTTACTTCAGGGCACAGATAAACCCGCATTTGCTGTTTAACACCCTTAACTTTATTTACAATGCTGTAGAGGATGTATCACCTAAAGCATCGGAGGGTGTCATGCTTTTGTCAGAGGTCATGCACTACGCTCTGGGGCAGGTCCATGAAGACGGCAAGACAGACTTGTCAAGGGAAGTGGCGCACATCCAAAAGTATGTGGCCCTAAACCAGCTCCGGTTCAGAAAGCCGCTTGAGTTGAGGCTGCAACTCGAGGGCAGCTTTAGCCTGTACAGGTTCCCTCCTCTGGTACTGCTCACCTTTGTCGAGAACATCTTCAAGCATGGCATCCTAAACGACCCTGCTCACCCTGCTACGGTATGTATTAAGTGTGCTGACGCCCTGCTGCTCTTCTCTACCCGTAACAAGAAAAGGATATCCGCTGTAACAGAGGGGGATGGCATTGGCATCCGGAACGTGGAGACCAGGCTAAAGAGCCTTTACAGAGAAGACGCCTTCTGCCTGAACATCAGGGAGGATGAAACATACTATTCGATAAACCTTCAAGTTAAGCTGACATGTTAAGATGCTTTGTGGTAGATGACGAGGCGCACGCCATTGAGGTACTGACGCGCTACATACAGAAAACACATGGCCTGGAGCTGGTGGGAACTGAGGAAAACCCTTTGGTTGCTCTGCATGCCATTACTGGTGGTGAAATAAGCCCGGATGTAACCTTTGTGGATGTGGATATGCCCGAGTTGACAGGAATTGACCTGGCAGGCCTTATCAACACGCACACGGAGGTTGTCTTCACAACGGCTTACCCGGATTATGCCCTCAAAGCCTTTGAAAAGAACGCCCTCGACTACATGCTCAAGCCCATCACCTACGAGCGCTTCCTGGAATCCGTCAGCAAGGTACGCTCTCGTGTGCACGCTCAGAAAAGCGACACAGGGAAGGAGAATGAGCCGGATGATGATTTCTTTATAAAGAGTGAGGTAAAGGGCAAAATGACCAGAATCAGATTTGACGAGATCACCTACATCGAATCTCTTCAGAACTACCTGAAGATCCATCTCTCTGACGGTGCCTCACACGTAACCTATCTTACCCTTAAAGAACTGGAAGAGCATTTGCCAACCAACAGATTTTCCAGGGTACATAAATCCTTCATTGTCAACAACACAAGGGTTCAGGGGGTAGATAGCAACCAGATCATCCTGGAAGGCAACAGCATCATTAACTTAGGATCCAATTACCGCAATGATTTCCTGGATAAAATAAACACGAAGCTCATCAAGAGTAAGCGTAAAATATAGTTTAGGGCTTATGCCTGGCGCATACTAACTGGTAGTACTTCCGAAGGCAAAAGTATACCACCTGTTCCTGCATTCTGGCTTGGTCTACAAATACCCATTTCAGGTGCATCAGGTCTGAAATCAACTATGTTTGATGGGCATAAATATACTTGCCTCCGGCACCATCATTAACATCAGCAATATGGAAACTAAATGCATCTCTTTTCTTCTGACGGCAGAAGTATGAAATAGCTTGGTTTCCTTCAGCAAGTGCTACGCTGGCTATTTCATGTTGTACCATCAGAGGTTGTAGTTTATGCCGATGCCTACTGATTTATTTTCATAAAATCTACGAGCAGGTCTTTGGAAGTTAAGGTTCTTGTAATACAAAATGCCATCCATATAGCCCTCCAGCCGTTTGCTGATTTTATAGTTGAGCGTTAAGCCTGCTGTGGCTACTATGTCAAAAGTAGGTGATTGTTCATCGTATACCACCGTTGAAGTACCTTCAAAACTTTCAGTTGCTTTGGCTTTAATGTGACCAAAAATCGGAGCAAGCGAAGCATTGGCGTAAAGTTGCAGCCGCCTGTTTGGGTTAAAAGGAGTAAGCTTCAGCGTAACAGGAAGAACAATACCCCGAATATGCTGGTAATCTGCTACTTCATAGGTAGTATCTGCTGAAACATACCTGCCATAGCTTCCATTAATCTCATTTGCTCCGTAACCAATGCCAAGTTGTATAGTTGCTCTTTTACTAAGCCTGTATCCGTAATTTATGTTTACAAAAGGTTTTATTCCGCCAAAATATAGATACTTATCTTCACCCATAATTGGATAATGGGTGATGTTTAGCCCTATACCCACAAAAAACCGACTTTCAGTAGAATCTGGAGAAGGAGACTGCTGGGCCATAGCAGAGCAAAACAGAACTGAGAATAAGAGAGAAAGAATGTAGGGCTTCATAAGGGAAATTTAAAAGTATGACAGGAGCACAGTACCCACATCTAAAATTCTATGGAGAGCTACTTTGCATAAACAAATAGTTTCTCTTTTATGTGCTTCCGTTATTTTGTAGTAATGAAGCTAAGGAAAGGCGGTGGGGTAGATAAATTTGTTTGACGAAAAGGGCTTTTCTGTAGATGAACAATGCTTTGCTTTACAGATCCTTTATTTTGCCGTTTACAATCGCTGACTGTTTTTATACATACAGCAGCAAAACGGCCCGGTTATTTTTTGCACGAACAGTGAAGGAAAAGGTCTGCTTACTAAGGGTAAGCAGCATTAAATAATTATTCTCTTTGAATTCTGTTCCTCGTTTTGACGAATTTATTTTCTTTACCTGAGGCTGGTGAAGGATTGTTCTCAAATCTACTTCGTCATAAATTTTTACATGTAGAGATATTCAATATGCTTATGCGGCCTCTTTCGTTGATGAAGCAGATGTGCCATGGCCAAAATTTGCTTCTTGAAAAAAGCTTGAAAGCTTGACCTCTTTTACTTTCCAGTTTCATGTAGTCATTCAATTTTTCTCCTTTTTGTCAATTATCTAACATTTATACCATTAAGCATGCTTTTCTAAAGTTTTAGAATAGTGATGAATTATATATTCCTTTCATTAAGGTCATTGATGAAATGGCCAAATACCTTACATTAAGTTAATGAAGCTCATCCGATACATAAAGTTTTTGAGTTTATAGCGGACGATAATGGTCCCATCACCATAGTGTCATACCCTCATTAAAGTTTACTGAAAACACTGGTGTTCAGGGTTAGTAATGTTGATATGCAGACACCCTTTTATTAATGTTATCTCAGCTGCAGTGAATGAGCAATTAAGGCCCGGTAAAAGGCACCCCTCTCCGGCATGCTTTGCCCCCACCGTCCAGCACCCAGCCGAAGGATGCTCCTTTGTCAGGGAGCTTCCCGTACCCGCGTTACCCTACGCCAAGGCTCGTCTTTGCGCGCTTGGAGGAGCTGCGCTACATCCAAACTGCTTCATTCCTCCCCTTGCCGCACCGTAACCTTTCCCGCCCGCAGCAAAGCAGGCGCCGCCCGCCACAGGCAGCTAAGATTATCAGTAATCGCGATAATACAGGATTTCTCCATCAGCAGGGATGATTACAAAAGGGAAAGGAAAGCAACATCAGGAGAGAAGGGTTTTGAATTCCTGATACTCCTGCTTGCCCATGAGACGGCAGACATACGCTTCCATGCCCACATCGTGTTTCTCGTTCACATACCGGGTGAAGCTGAGTATGGTGCGACACTGCTCAAATCCTTTGGCGGCCATCCCTTTGCGTATCGCTTCAGGCAAGCCTTCCAGCCATTCCTCATAGTCCTGGTGTGTCGGCTGGTGCTCCTGGGCCGCCTGGTGATAGCGGTAGACGGCATTGGCATAACTATAGAAAAGTGCCTGAAAGCGCTGTTGACTCTCGGGGAGCTGTGCTAATGTGGCCTGCTGCGTCTGGTTACAGGATGCTTCCGGATGTTTGACTTTTATCATAATTCAACGGCCTGGTACATGAGGTGAGAGAGGCGAAGCCGCAGCTTTTAGCTCATGTACTTTGTTAGCGGTTTGTGCTTTTAATTTTTTCGGCTAAATAACTCATATAACCTTCCACTGCATTCTGTATCATCTTTGGAACTTCTTCATACTCATAGTTCGGGCATTTTTCAGGGTGTAGGTTTATGTCTTCCCACATTTGATTTATTTCATGCAAATCTTCTTCTGAGAACTCGAACTCCTGTTCAGACAGAATTTCATAAGCACTGATTTTTGCTTCGTAGCTTTCGTAGAAGAGTATTCTAAAAATCTCTTTTAAATTTTGGCTACAATCCAGACTTTCCAATGCAAAGACCATAGTTCCATTGTATTTATGGTTTTCTCTCTTGAATACAGCTTCCAACAATGGCTCAACCGCTCTATTGTCCTTTATATCTTTTAAAGCCAGGGCTGCACAGTTTCTTAGTATAGGGTCTTTAGACTTGAGTAGAGGCAGTAGAAATCCTAAAACTTTGTCTCCACCAATTTTCCCAAGTTGATATGCAGCAGCTCTCATCCTTTCCCAGTCTTGAGAATGAATTTCCTGTTTTAATTGGTCGAGTTCTTCTTGCTGTGTCAATTTTTTATTTTATGATAGGTATTACCGCTAACGGCTAGTATAGACAGCGTGCAAGGCCGTCGGCCGAAGCATGGTGTTTATACAGTGTTAGCTGTTGCTTTTATTTTATGGGTTTCGCTCCTCTTTTTGATAATTTCCAGAATATTTTTCTGAATATCACTCATAATCAGTTTGCTCCATAGGCCACTATAAAAATTAAACCTTGTTGAAAGCCTAAATTGTGAAGTTAAATGAAGGATAATCTTATCTGAGCTTATTCTTTTAATCTCATATTTACCTTCAAGGACATCGAAATATTTTCCTCCAACAAGAACATGCTCATCCAATGCTTTTGGGGGTATTGAATTCGGGTCTGCTTCAATACTGAAAGCAAGTACCTTAAGAGGATTCATCTGTGTCACCCTTTCCGTGAAGAACAGTCCCCTTGCGAAAATAGCTTTCCTTATTCCCCCAACGGCTACTGTGTCAAGTTCAGCCTCAATCGGGCGCGGGAAACCCATGACTTGAAAGAGTGAACTGTTATTTTCGGATTCGGAGATTCTACTTACCCGCGTGATGTTTCCCCATACCGTTTCATCATCCGAATTGATTACGATTGTTGTGTGTTCGCTGAAGATTTTATCGGTCAGCCCGAAATAGTTTTCAAAGGGAGCCAATAGGAAAGGCAGGATAACCCATAATAAGACATGTACTTTGCTTCTATTTCTCTCGAAAACTTGTACCCCTACTAGCCCGCCAAGTAGAGCCATAAACAGAAATATGGGCAAAGCCATCAAGGCACATATTACCCCCTCCATCCCGAAAAAGACGGAGAGTCCAACGAAACCAACTATGGAGATAAGAGGCATCGCTATGACTCCAATCTTTCTTGAGCTTGTGACAGAGTCATGGTAATAGGCAGTAATCAACCCAATCACAAAAGGCACCAGGAACATGAAGGACATGGTCATGAGCCCATAAGTCTGAAACAATGGTTTCTCATAGGGCTCAGACAAGTTCCTGAAATCTTCCAATGCAAATACTGCCCTGCATGCAAGACCATAGGCGATCCCATAAAATAGGCCTTTCCAGTTTTCTGAGTTTCCCAAATTTTATGTTGATATAAAGTTTGAATTAATTGAAGTTGCAGCTAACGTCTTGTGTATACCCTATGCTTCGGCTGAAAGCCTCGCACTGTGTATACACCTTGTTGTATGGTGCCTTTTTTTATTCTTTTATTATTTGTTCATGCTGTCCAAACTCAAAACATTCAAGAGATTCAGATTTAAGAATCCTTTTTGTTAATTCTTCGCCACAGCCAAGTAGTAGAAATCCTTGGTCTTCGGGATGGCAGAAGCACCATGCTTTGTTCTCTGCAAAGAAGTAGCTTGGAAATTCTTGATTCTGCTCAACGTAAACTGTTGTAAGTTCTGATAGCTCACCGCAGAAAAGCCAATCAACAACTTCTTCATTTTCATGGAAACCTTTGCCATCGAGCACGTCACCAAAGTAGAAGGTTGGTGTTGCTGCACCGATAATGCTGATGATTTCATTGAGAGTTCTAATATCTTCTTCAAGCAAGCTTCCTAAATTTAGTGGCCACTGCTTATCAATGTTCCAAATACTTTGAGTGTCTATGTGCTTATTATATGGGATGTTTAATTTTTTTGAAAGTTCTTTATAGGATGTTCTTTCCAATTTGTCTTTGGCTGGATGACCATTGAGTATTCCATACTTATTCCAAAACTCAACCCTTTTATTAAGGTCTTCAACTGATTTGGCATTGTAAGAGTATTCTTTAATTGGCATCTTCTTATCAATGCAAATAGGCATCAGTATTTTGATATAGCTGTCAAAGCATGAGGGCATTAAATTACTCACATTTCCAAAGCCATTTTGGTCAACACCTTTGCTAATCCAATCAACCAAACCAAAATCAAATACTCTTTTCATTATTTGGGTTACATACAACGTGCTTGGCTTTGCGGTGGCGTAGCTACCGTAAAGGTGTTGTTGGCAGAGGTAGTTTTCACTTTTTGTTTAAGCTGTCATAAGGAACACTTATTGGAGCAGGAGGAAGCAGTACGTCTTCAGTAGTACTAAAGTGCCTGTTCTCACTCTTCGTTAGATTTTGCTTGTCAATTAGCATAAGGAGCTTGTATACTTTTTTCCAATAGTCATCTGGTAAAGTACCTTTCATTTTCACCTCTCCGTTAAGGAAGACAAACTGTAGTGAGAACCAAGCTGCGTCTTCAGAGTCGTAATAGTAATCCTTCAAGCTGTTGAAGTCTGTAGAATCAAGAAGTCCGTAGACTCTACCCATACCAACAGAATCAAGCTTTGCTTTATAATTTTCGACAACTATTTCGCTGTCCCTTTCTCTTAGTCGATAATACAAAATACTATCTGGGGTAATTTCGACATCTTTCGCATACTTCTCTCGGCTCCACCCTGGCTGAACAGAAAAGGTAATCTTTTTAAAACTAATGTCCTCCTGTTCAACAGGGGCTTCTTCAGGACTCATCACTGCTACCTGTTTACTCTCTTCTCGACTTCCACATGATAAGAGAAGCACCAGAAGTATTAGTAGAAAAGAGTTCTTCATAATTTCTATTGCTGCCAACTACTAGCTAGCAGGATTCTATTCCTACTATCTGCACTATGTGTGGTGTTGTTTATACTTGCTTTACTCTCGCTTTTAGCGGCAGGAAGAAGGAAAACAGCAGCTTTACAGTATTTCATATAGCTAATATACTTCCTTTCTACAGATTATCAAGCTGACTCACAATTTTACCCAGGGCATAAGTAGTTACATGTGTATAGATTTCCGTTGTTATACTGCTTCTGTGCCCCAGCAGCGACTGAATGAATATTGTGCAAGTACGTGCCCTGCTCCTGCCCTTTGGACGAGCCGCGGTAGAAAAGCGATGTAGTTTCTTATTTTTTTCCCTTTTGTCACGTCTGAAAAGTTACAGCTATAATCGCAATGCTCATGGCCCCTAACTTGAGATTTGTAATATGCCCCTGCTCTCTTTCGTCGGGGATACAATTGTTCCACGGGCTAAATCCCCTTCATGAAAAAAGCTAGAACGACCGACACAGTTTATTTTACAGCCTCCTGTAGAGTTTCATTTTTCTCCCTTTTGTCATTTATCTAATATAGATACTATTAAGTATGTGCTTATTAAGTCTAAGAAAGGGGTTAATTCCATCATTACTTACATTAAGATAATTAATGGAATGTCAATAATGCACTGCATTAGGTTCATTAATCTCATGCAAAACATAAAGCTTTTCTTAGAATTTATAGCGGCAGATGGTGGTAGCATCACCTTTGCTGAAGAAATCGGTTTCAGGATTGGAAAAATTCGATATACAATCATTCTCTTAGAATAAGAACCCAGGTGCGATGAATGAGCTTTAAATTATAGCCCAGTAGTAAAGGCATCCCTCCCCGGCATGCTTTGCCCCTACCATCCAGCACCCAGCCAAATGATGCTCATTTGTCCGGGAGCTTCCCGTACCCGCGTTACAGTGCGGCAAGGCTCGTCTTTCCGTGCTTGCATGAGCTGCGCTACATCCAAACTGCTTCACTCCTCCCCTTGTCGCACCATAACCTTTCCCGCCCGCAGCAAAGCAGGCGCCACCCACCGACAGCAAAGAATACCAGTAAACACGATAATACAGGATTACTCCATTATATAGGGGTAATTACAAAAGGGAAAGAGCGTGGTATCCGCTCTTCCTGGCTCCAGGGCCATTCTCCAGGGACTTTTTCGGGCCTACAGCACAAGAACCTTCTCCACACAGCCACCCCTGTCAGGAATGTCTGGCCAGCAGCCTCCGCAGACTGGCATATTCGGGTTGCCCCAGCACGTCCAGCCCTCCCCACGTGGCCAGTTCCAGGGCCCGTTGGCTCTGGCCCAGCCGGTGGAGCATGGGCTGTATCTGCTGGTTGTAGTAGTTAAAGAAGCCATAGACATCGCGCACCGAGCAGGGCAGCTTGTAGCCGGCGGCAGAGGAGACGACGAGCACACCCTCATCCCGCACCGGCCCCACTACCAGGGAGCTGAAGCGGTGCTCGGTGAAGCTCTCGTAGTCGCAAGAGTTGACGTGCTGCAGCAGCTCGTAGGTATGAATGTAGCAACTCCACACAGTATACCTCGGCATGCTTTGCCCAGTAGTCAGCCCTCCACCAAATGGGACTCATTTGGTGGAGGGCTCCTAAATGTATAGTGCCTTTTACCTCTCCGCAACAAAGCAGGTGTAATCCGAAAATCACTAAACTGTGGGGTTGATTTTAATAAATACAAATTTATACACTACACCACTCCTGATTTGACAGCAAATGAAACTAGTGCCGGAGTACTTTTACAACCTGTTTTGAGTAACATGTTCTTGCGGTGCGTTTGCACGGTACTCTTGCTTATAAAAAGCTTTTCACCTATTTCTTCACTGTTGTAGCCCTGAACGAGTAAAAGTAGTACATCTCTTTCTCTTGCGGAAAGTAAAGTATGAGTGGGAAAGCGGACTTCTTCAACAGTAACATTGATGAAGGAGGGCTCTCCATTGAGCCCAATGAATGAGAGCACGGGTAAGCCTTCCTGCTTAAGATGAGAAATATCCGTATGGATGCCAAGGGTGCGTAGAACATGCCCGTGCTCATCAAACTGTATGGTTACCACCTGCTGCAAAATCCGGATATAATCACCTTTCTTTTTCCTGATGCGGTAGTCATAACGGACTTTGTAGTTTGGTATTTGTTCTAACGTCAACCCGGAAAAGAACTCCCCCACTTTTTTCTCACAAGACAGAAACCAGCGCTGATCTTCGGGATGTATGATGCTAAGTATTAAAGGAAGGTCTACTTCTTCATGCGCATACCCTAGCACAGAGGTGACCTCTTCACTGACCATGTCGAAGGCAAAGGCTCTTACATCAAGTATAAAATAATAATACTCTCCTATCTGAAAGAAGGAAAGAAGCTTTTTATGCAACTCAAGCGCAAAAAATCTGGTGTCCTCTGCAGTAACGGTTCTTCCATCCTCATTCCGCTCTGAGATGAATTTCCAGATTTTTTGCGCTTGTTCATGTATAACTGGTTTCATTCTCCTTTGTCATTATGAAGTAACAACTCTTTTCAGTGACTTGGCTGCTGCAAGGACTTCTAATCATAGCTGTGAGAAGGCTGACAAAAAGTATATACGTTCATCTGAAATGAAACACTAATCAAGACTATTCTTCTGCATTTTGCCCGGGAGACGTTACATAAGTTTAACCTTTCGCGCCCTAAAAATCCTCATTAATGGGTATTTATTTTATACGAATAGAATATAAATTTGAATAAAAAAATATTCTATGAAAATATTCTTTACCCTCTTACTTTTTTACCGGTACTACATGCATTCGCTCAGAAGGACTCTACCTCTACAGGCATGACATCTGATACATTGTTGGTTCCATCTGATTCAATAGCTTTCGTTACTCTATAGTTATACTTTCCTCTTGTTGGGAGGCTTCTCGCCCGGGCCACCTCTCTACCTCTCCCTCTCCTGCCGTTAAGGAAGGAATATCTGTTGCCTCATTGGTTCCTTGAAATAAAACCCATTGCTATGAAAACAAGAATACTAGTTTCAGGGCTTCTGTACCTGATTTCGATGACAGCAGTTGTTGCCCAGCAACCCACGCTAGCGTGGGCTCAGCAATATAGTGGAAAATACAGTGTAGGCACGAACGACAAACCAGTAGGGATTGCTGTAGATGCCGCTGGGAACAGCTACGTTACTGGTAGCAGCTTGAAATGGAATCCTTATAGTGAAACTATTATCACTGTCAAGTACGCTCCCTCCGGCGAGCAACTCTGGGTAATGCAGTCTGATGACTATACCAGGGCTACTGCCATCGCTGTTGACAACCAAGGCGGGGTCTACGTCACGGGGGAAAGCTACGGTAGTGGTTCATCTGACTTTATCACCCTCCGCTATAACGCCGCCACAGGCGAAGAATCCTGGGTACAGCGCTATGGTGAGACCGATGCCAACAACGATGGCCGCGCCGAGGCCATCGTCGTCGACAACCAGGGCGGGGTCTACGTCACCGGCTCCAGTGGTGGCGAGAAAATTACCAGCGTCGACTATGTCACCATTCGCTATGATGCCGCCACTGGCACACAGACCTGGGCCAGCCGCTATGGCGTGAGGGGAAACAGCGATTTGGCCAAAGCCATTGCCATTGACAACAAGGGCGGGGTTTATGTCGCTGGCCACAGCTATAATTCGGTTACCCGCTACGACTATTCCATTGTTCGATATGATGCTGCCACAGGCCAGCGCACATGGGCCAGCCGTTATAATTCGCCTGCTAATGACACTGATGACCAAGTCACAGACATGGCTGCCGACAATGCCGGCGGCCTCTACATTACCGGCTATAGCTTCCATAGCAACGGCTATTCTGAGTATACCACCGTCCGCTACGATGCCGTCACAGGCAAGCAAACATGGGTCAGCAAGTATGGGTATAATACAGGACTGAGTGCAACCCGAGCCTATGCTATCGCCTTGGACAATGCGGGAGGCCTTTACGTCACCGGCAACAACGCCACAATCCGTTACGCCGCTGCCTCCGGAGAGCAGACTTGGATACAAGAGGAAGGAGGCACTGCCATTGCTCTGGATAATGGAGGGAGCGTTTACATTACCGATTCTAGGTGGGACAATGGGGACAACAGTTTCAACTCCCTATATGCCACCTTCCGCTACAACGCGGCTACAGGAGAACAGGTCTGGGCAGAGCAATACAGCAGTGGCAGCTCAGACGTAGCTGTAGACATGGCGATGGACAGCGAAGGGAGTCTTATCATCACCGGCGTTACCGGCTATACTGATTATAACTCCGAAATGGGTGAAGACTTTCTTACCCTCAAATACAGCCAGGTGGGTAATACTCTAGCCGTCCAGAGCTTCACGTTGGTGAACGCCAGCAATGAGCAGGACCTGATGCCTCTCTCTAATGGAGATACTGTTGACCTGACTGCCCTGCCCACGCGCGCGCTCAACATCCGGGCAAACACGAGCCGGCAGCGGGGCATTAACGTGAAGTTTGCTCTGAGCGGGCAGGAGTCGCGCAGCTGGACAGAGCTGGGTTCTCCTTACGTGCTCTTCGGTGATGAAGGCGGCAACTACCACGCCTGGTCTCCGGCTCCGGGTACCTATACCCTCACGGCTACGCCTTACACCGATGCTGGCGAGAGGGGCACAACACTTACCATCTCCTTCACCATTGTCAATAAGGTAGCTGTCCAGAGCTTTACGCTGGTGAATGCTACGAATGAGCAAGACCTGATGCCCCTTGCCGATGGAGACACTATTAACTTAGCAGCGCTGCCTAGCCACTTGCTTAATATCCGAGCCAATACCAGCCAGCGCAGAGGCATCAACGTGAAGTTTGTTCTGAGTGGACAACAGTCGCGCACCTGGACAGAACGGGGTTTTCCCTATGCCCTCTTTGGAGATGAGGGGGGCGACTTTTATGGCTGGACTCCTCCATCCGGTACTTACACTCTTGCTGCTAAGCCATACACCCATGCCGGCCGGCCCGGTGCACCCATGGCCATCTCCTTTACTATCGTGGAACAGTTCACCGCTGCTGCTGCTAGGAACATGCAAGCTGCAGACCAGGTAAGTGCAGCCGCAGTTGCATACCCTAATCCTACCCATGTGGGCAAAATTAAAGTGGTGTTGCCCCAGCAGATGCAGGGAGAGATAACATACACCCTGGTCTCTCTATTGGGAACAAAGATAGCTGGTGGGGAGCTGAGCCTGTCGAAGCCGGCAAGGGAGGTGGAGTTCGACTTTTCCGCTAAAATGCAGAACACCGGAGTATACTTGCTGCACCTGAAAGCTCACAACCTGCAGACAGTACTCAGGGTCGTGCGGCAGTAAGCCACTTCACTCTTCTAAAAACTTTTAACTTTTTTTGCTCCACGGGTTTGATTGATGTCCCTGCTTTAGAGCTAAAAACAGGGGTTCGGTCAGATGTGCTATAAAAAGCAGAAGTTGGACAACCACCTAACACATTAACTTACTATAAAAGAACTCTATCTAACATAAGAATACTTATAATTCATAAGCCTACGGTTGTACTATAATACAGTATTAAATAATCTTCTCTGGCAGTGCACTATACATATCATTGTTAATTTAAATAGAAACTTTTATTTCCAGATGTCTTGTTGATATGAATAATATAATCAAAATCCTCTAAAGCGTCGCCAACTACGAATTCATCCGACACTAATCCATATGGTAACAATCTATACTTTGGGGGACGCTCACCTTCTCTCATTAGGGGTCTAATTTTTGCAGTTTCAATAAAAAATACAGGTTTCTTTACAAGAGAAAAATAATATTCGAAAGTATCCTTATTTGGAATTGCAATTGGATTGTCATTAACAATTTTTCCTCTTGATGGATTAAAAGCAGTATATGTTCCAGTTGAAGTTGTTAAGCCAATAACTTTATAATGGTTATTTAAACTTTTACTCAGAAAGTATCCCATTGTTTTTGAGTACACATTTGGGCTCTTTTGAACATGTCCATTATGGGCTAAAATAACTATTTTAGAATTGTCAGAAAGATGACTTATAACATTCAATGCCATAAGGGAATCCCTGATCTCCGACATCTTATTTACATCTTGGTTGGATTCACTGGGATCATTTAGCAAAAGGAACTGCCGATAATTGTCTTGATACATACTGACAGACTTCTCATCCATTCCTAAATTAGTCGAATATGATAGAATAGGTTGGCTGATATATTTGAGTGAATCAAAATCTTCCTTAGAAAAGTTATGACTATATAATTGTTGATCGAGTAAGGAATAAGTGTGTAACAGCTTTCTAATTGCATCAGCAGGAAATGAATTACTTTCCTTTGCTAAGTCCATGATTTTTTCAAGTGATCTGAATGGGCTCTGCATATCGAATCCAAAAAATGTAATCTTTGTTTTCCTATCCTTGTTCAGTTTTTTTACTTCACTGACTAAATCGGAAAACTCATCGCATTCATAACTATAAAGCCTGAAGCTCTTTAAAATACTTTTTAGATCGCCTTTGTCTTCGAGTAGGTAAAGATTCAAATCTTCCACTTCCGCCAAGGGAGCTTCAAGGCCAATCTTCTTTATTTTTTTGTCGGAAGAGAGTAGTTTTATTAGCTCCGTCCGAACCTTGAAGAATTCACTTGTTCCATGGGATTGTTCCCCTATTGCTATAACTTTACTATCTGGAGAAGTCAAGGCATACCTCATTTTGGATAGTCCCTCGCCTGATCCGGTGCCAAGAACCCCAGGAATACTAATAGAATTTTTTTCAAGTATGTCAACAAACTTCCGTTCTGGAACCCAAGAAGAGATCAGCAGCGTTATTATGATACTGGCTGAAAAAGACAATATACTTGGATTAGTAATTAATCTTTTAATTATTGTAGACATAAAAAGAAGCATAAATTCCTATTTATGTAGTAATTTGGCTAGTTATCTGAAATATAGTGATAAAAAATGTAAAGAATATAACTATAGAGCAATAATATCAGGTTAAGATCTTAAGAAATTATTTCTTCGGTTTATTTCTGCTGTGTGAGTTGCTGATCTCCTTTCCACACTCTGATAATTTAACGCATGCTGAGCCTGAGGAACCTGCGCAGCGCGGTGGCGGAGCTCACGGACATAAGGGAGAGCGACACCGACTTCGCCAGGGAGGCGGAGCGGGTCAACTTCGGGAACGTGTTGGAGTACGCCCAACTCGCCCTCAAGGACCAGATACACGAAACCGGCGCGCAGGTTAGGGCTGAGATAGACGAGCCCGAGGTGCGGCTGCCCAGGAAGAACTTGAGAAGTGTCCTCTACAACCTGCTGAGCAACGCCCTCAAGTACAGGGCGCCGGGCAGGGCGCCGGAGATACTCGTCAGGACGGCGATTTCCGGCGAAGACACGCTGCTCTCCGTCAGCGACAACGGGCGGGGCATATATGCTTTTGTGGCCTCTTACATCGATGAGGCAGGTGTTCCACGGCTAAAATCCGCTTCATGAAAAAAGCTAGAACGTCTGACACAATCTATTTTACAGCCTCTTGTAGTTTCTCATTTTTCTCCCTTTTGTCATTTATCTAACATAGATACTCTTAAGAATGAGTTGGTTGAGTTTTCAATGGTGTTGCCTTCATCATTACTGTCATTAAGTTAATTAGTGTAATGGGTATAATGCCTTGCATGTGATTAATGAAGCTCATGCAAGGCATTATGATTTTCTTAAAATTTATTGCGGCCGACAATGGTCCTATCACCTTAGCGTCTTACCCTCTCTAAGTTTACTGAAAATACCGGTGTTCAGGATTGGCAATCATAGACATGCTGACGTTCACTTATTATAAGAACTCAGTTGCGGTAAATGAGCTTTAAATTATAGCCCGGTAGTAAAGGCATCCCTCCCCGGCATGCTTTGCCCCCTCCGTCCAGCACCCGGCCAAATGAGGCTCATTTGGCCGGGAGCTTCCCGTACCCGCGTTACCCTACGCCAAGGCTCGTCTTTGCGCGCTTGGATGAGCTGCGCTACATCCAAACTGCTGCATTCCTCCCCTTGCCGCACCGTAACCTTTCCCGCCCGCAGCAAAGCAAGCGCCGCCCGCCACAGGCTCAGTCTTTCAGCAGGGGTGAGGGGAAGAATTATTTAAGCGGTTTGTTCTTTAAATTCCTGGTACTCCTGCTTGCCCATGAGACGGCAGACATACGCTTCCATGCCCACATCGTGTTTCTCGTTCACATACCGGGTGAAGCCGAGTATGGTGCGGCACTGCTCAAATCCTTTGGCGGCCATCCCTTTGCGTATCGCTTCAGGCAAACCTTCCAGCCATTCCTCATAGTCCTGGCGTGTCGGCTGGTGCTCCTGGGCCGCCTGGTGATAGCGGTAGACGGCATTTGCATAACTATAGAAAAGTGCCTGAAAGCGCTGTGACTCTCGGGGAGCTGTGCTAATGTGGCCTGCTGCGTCTGGTTGCAGGATGCTTCCGGATGTTTGACTTTTATCATAATTCAACGTCTAGTGCATGAGGCGTGCAAGGCCGTCGGCCGTAGCATGGCTTATGCACCTTGTTATGGGCTGTTTTTTTATTTGCAGTATTCTTCAATTCTTTCTTTGGCATAATCGGCTCCAAGCTCCAATGCCTTTTTCCAATTCTCGCAAGCACCTTTTTTGTCTTTTAAATTAAGTTTGGTGTTGCCAAGGTTAAAATAGGCCTGTTGTTTATCTTCTATATCTGCTTTCTCAAGTTGAAGAACCTTTTCATAATCAGCTATTGCTCCAGGATAATCACCATTCTCATCTTTAAGACCGCCCCTATTTACTAAAGCACTTGCAAAGTTTGGAGCGATTTCAATTGCCTTGTCGTAATCTTCAAGGGCAGATTTCCATGTATAAAGTTCATTCTTTACAATTGCTCTTGAATAGTAGGCATTCGCATCTTTAGGGTCAATTGCAATTGTCAGTGACCAATTAAAAATAGAACCACTCAAGTCTCCTGATTTATAACAATCTACTCCCTTGTCAAAATAGAAATCTGCTTTTGTAGTATCTAAATCTGGATATTTTGGTGCTAAAGGGTCAAACAATCCGCCATACGCGTCAAGCGTTGCATCAAATTCATATCCTCTCTTGTACATATCTAAACACCAGTACAGCAAGTTATCTGCTGTTATCGGCATTTCATTAGTCTCTCCGTTTATCTCCCAAAGGTTCTCATATTTTTTAACTTCTTGGACGGAATACGGATAATGAGTTCTTATAAAGTCACCGAGTTTTTGCAAGTTTTCTTTTTTGTCTGAGATAAACGTAAAGTCCATTTTGGTCAAAAAGTTGTCCTTGAGTCCACTCTTTGCCATATTATTATAAACATCTTCTGCGGACACCATCTCTTTCCCAAAACCTTCAACAAAATTATCCCAAGTGATAAATGTATTTTCCATTTTATTTTGTCCGCAAGCTGTTAATGTTATTAGTAAAAATATTAATGCAAAAAAGAGATTTCTCATCTAGTCCTCCTATTCAAAATTGCCCATAACGGGCTGGTGCAGCCGATGGGCGAGGCATTGCCGAGCATAAAGGCTGAACTTTGTTGCCCGAAGTTATTCTTTCTTTACCTGAACTATTATTTCATCAATGATACTGTCGAAGAGTTCTTTTTCATTCTCTGTGACATTGGAATAGTATACTATAAAGCCGAAAGCGTCTTCTTCTCTCCATAGGAAATCTGTTTTATTCATTTTCCCTTCTCTTCTTCTGTCAGATTGAGAAGTAACTATATACTGCTTGCCTGATAAAGCAGGAACATCATGCTTAAAATCACAGATTATAACAAGTTGAGAACCACTTTCAGAAGTATAAGCCTGTGTAAATCCTTCTCTATACCAAGTGGTTTTCCCATTATTAAAGCTTTTTGGAAGGTGAAAATCAATAGTATCCTTTACTGCAAAACAGGGAAGCTCAACCGCTTCAATACCTTCCACTACTCTGCCTTGACCCTACGATAGCAAAGGCATCAGCACACATGTCATTGAAAGTAGAAGAAGGGCTTTTTTCATAATCACAATTACGGGCAACGTCAGTTTGTCTAAAAACCTTTGCTCGTTTCTTAGCTAAAGATAGCAATTTGAAAATATACTACACTAGTGGGGATAATTTTTATTCTTTGGCTAAAGCGCTGCCA
>NZ_JADQDR010000017.1 GCF_015694705.1 Pontibacter rufus
TACTTATACTTATACTTATACTTATACTTATACTTATACTTATACTTATACTTATACTTATACTTATACTTATACTTTACAAATCAACCGTCTGGCCTGCAAATCATACTATACACCAGCATTTTAATTTGATGCCACGCACCGGAAGCCGGTATTTTCCAGGCCGGTATCGGGCGAGGATTTCATTTTAGAGGTTACACGGTAACCTTTGCAGTAAGAAGCGTTGCACATAAAGGAGCCGCCGCGCGTTACCTTTTTAGGTACGGTAGGCTCCTGCGGATCGAAGCTTTCGGCCGGACCGCGGGGGTTCTCCGATACTTTTCCGGCCAGCGTCTGGTAATAATCTTCGGTATACCAGTCGGCCACCCATTCCCATACATTGCCTGCCATGTCGTAGAGCCCGTAAGCATTCGGATTAAAGGATTTCACCGGCGAGGCGCCCGAAAAGCCATCCCATCTCTCATCCAGAACAGGGAAGCTGCCCTGCCAGGTGTTGGCTTTCGGTTTTCCAGCCTCCACATCTTCGTCTCCCCAGGGGTAGCGCTTGTCTTTCAGGCCTGCCCTGGCTGCGTATTCCCATTCAGCTTCAGTCGGCAGGCGTTTGCCGGCCCAGCTGGCATAAGCGGCGGCATCCTCCCAGGCAACCTGTGTTACCGGAAAATTCTCCTTTCCTTTGATATCGCTCTGCGGGCCCTGCGGGTGCCTCCAACTGGCCCCGGGCGTCCAGCTCCACCACTGCGATGCATCGTTCAGCGGCACGGGATGATTGGGCTGGCTGAAGGTGAGCGAAGCTGCTACCAGCAGCTCATCGGCAGGTTTGGGCATGCCGGGCGGCAGCTGCTTTTTGAGCTCCTCCCAGTCGGGCTTGCGCTCTGCCACGGTGGTGTAGCCGGTGGCCGTTACAAAAGCGGCAAACTGCGCATTGGTTACTTCCGTGGCATCCATCCAGAAGCCGTCCAGTTTTACCTTGTGGGCCGGATATTCATCCCGTCGGCCTTCCGCATCTGTAGCGCCCATCCCGAAACTACCTCCTTCTATCCATACCATATTTTCATGCGAAACAGCCTTGTTTGTAGTAAGCAGGCTATCATCCGCAGCGCCTGTAAGCGTGGCAAAGCGCTGCGGCATGTTGCTGTGGCACGAAGCATCCTCCAGGCTGGTGTGCTCCGCAGCAACCATGCTTTGCGGCTTTTCCTGCTGGCAGGCAGCAAACGACAACAGTAGTATAAAATACAAGGGCTTGTGACTCATGGTAATACAGGAACAGATAAAACGCTGGCAAAGTATAAAAATAGTGATTTTATGCAGAAGTAAGCGGCCAAAACAAGAAAAACCCGAAGTATACCAATCATTTAAAATAAAGATTTATACTTTACATGGATATCTTTCCTGATGTCAAGGATGTTCATTTTTTTATGCCTCACTGAAGTAGACAAGTTAAGTTCTACAAAAGTCTACTCCTGAGCACAGCTTCATCTCAGCATCAACCAGCCCCGCTCCTAAAGCGGGAATCTGACAAAGGATAATCCCAGGTATAAAGCTGTTATTTTCCTCCATACTTAACGCAAATCCTCTAAACAAATTCCGGCTTCGCCGCATTACTCAACTGCGGTGAAGCCGGAAAATGACAGGAATGGCTGTAACAGCAAGAAGCACTTACCGCATTAATAATCGTCGTTTAGGGCAAAAGTCGGCTTCCGGGACATCCACTTTCCGCTGGTAAAGTCCGGAAATTCTACTGTTTCATTCCCCAGCGCAATAGATTGCTCGCTCAGGGGCGTAATGGCACTCCAGGCAGCGGCATCATACACATCCATCGGCGTGGGTTCGTTGCGTTTGGCAGCTTCTACAAAGGCGTGAATCACGAAAAAGTCCATACCGCCGTGGCCTGCACCCTGCGCATCGTTGCCATACTTCTTCCACAGCGGATGATCATACTTGTCCAGCCACGGTTTGGCCTCGTCCCACTGGTGCGGCTTACTCTTGCCCTCCACATAAATGGAGCTGTTCACGTCCATCCACAGGCCTTCGGTTCCCTGCACCCGGAACCCTAAAGAGTAAGGGCGGGGCGAATTGGTGTCGAGTTGCAGGATAACGGTTTCGCCGTTGGCGCAATTCATGGTAGTGGTTACAATATCGCCCAGCCTGAATTTTACTTTGGCGTTGGGATGATCTTCTCCGGCATGATCCACAATATACTTATGCAGCCCGCGCGATTTGGTTGAATAGGAGTTTAAGGTCAGAAAGCGGTTGCCGCGGTTAATGTTGATGTAGTGGGCTACCGGCCCGATGCCGTGTGTCGGGTACAGATCGCCGTCGCGGTGCACGGAATGATCGGTGCGCCACTTGGCTTCGGAAAATGCCTCTTCGCCGAACTTTACGCCGTGGCCATAGGCATGCTCGCCATCGTTAAATTTCACTTCGCGCAGGTCGTGCTGGTAGCCTCCCTGCAGGTGTATAAGCTCGCCGAACACATTCTGCCGCACCATGTTGAGCACGGCCATCACATCGCGGCGGTAGCATACATTTTCCAGCATCATCACATTGGCGTTATGCTTTTCGGCGGCGTGCACCACGTCCCAGTGATCATCCAGCGTAATGCCCAGCACCACCTCTGAGCCCACATACTTTAATCCGGCATCGAGTGCGCCAATGATCATGGGCTTGTGCCACTCCCACGGGGTAGCTATAACTACAGCCTGCAGCCCTTTTGTCTCGAGCATCTTTTTCCAGGCATAGTCGTCGCCGGTAAATACTTTTGGCATGGGCTTTCCGCTTTTCCGGATGATGTCTTTGGACATCTGCAGCATGCGATCGCTCACATCGCAAATAGCTACCACGTCCACATCGTCTCTTCTCAACAACAGATCCAGGTGATTCTGGCCACGCAGGCCTACGCCAATCACACCGATCTTCACTTTGTCTTTGGCTTTAGGTGCGGCGGCAAACAGGTTCTGGCCGGGCAATACAGATAGGGCAGCGGCAGAGAGGCCCGTGTTTCGTACAAATTTTCTTCTGTTCATAATAGTTATCTATGGCCTGGAAAGTCTCCGGCCCTGCATGTTATAGTATATTGATTTTCGATTAATCGTACATTTCCCCTTGCGCCTCAAGCCTTTCACCTGCTGCCTCCATAAACCCGAAGCTGACGACAGGCTCCGGATCTGTTTTTTCGACATCGGAATGGCTCAGCACAGCAATGCTTCCCTGCCAGTCATCGGCATAATATTGTTCTGACTTAACGATGGCCAGCGTATTGCCGGCTTTGTCCAGCGCCGTCAGTTTGGCATGGTGAGTGCCCCCGGGCTGCGGTACCACCTTTAAAACCAATCGGATACCCTCCTGCAGTTTCTCATCAGGTATAAACTTATTGCTGACGGCAAGGCCGATGAAAAGGCGCCCGCACCGCTGTACGCCCACGCGGATGCCTGCTCCTTCGGCAGATACGGCAGCAGAGCAGTCTTTCAGGCCAAGCAGCCAGCCGGCATGGGCAAACGTATCCTCCAGAGAAGCTTCTGCCAGGAACCGGAGCTGCAGGCTAAGTATAAAAGGGCCCGCAGACGCAGCCAGACGGTGCGTAAGCAATTGAACGGAATGGTTTGGACCGGCCTGCATACACAGCAGCTCGCCACCCTGTATGCACCAGCCCTGCGGCTGCTCCGCCCCGAATGCCTCTCCTGCCCAAGCCCCGTCCGGCAACGACTCCCAACTGCTTCGGAAGACACCAGGCTGTGCCGGTACAGGCGTCTCCTGCTGCTGCAAGCGCCCTGGTTTGGCCGGAAAACCACCCAAAAACAAAACCCTTAAACTATCCCTGCGATCCATCTTAACTTTTTTCCAATCAATATAAGATTTTATAACTGTACACCTGTCGTCTAGCCCTGATTATCCGGCAAAATTCTTTTTGCACACATGCCTCCTGCCGCTTCCGGAAATGTATACAGCGCAGCCGGCACAGCCTGTTTGATATTTGTACTGCTGTTTCCGTTTATACCTGCTATACCTAAGTTTATCCGGGCCTTTGCTGGAAAGGCCTGAAGAAGTATAAATCAGCGGTGAAAACACCACGGCTGGCCTTAGCTTGATGCAACAGGAATATTAAACAGCTTCAGACTATACCTCATTGGTAATTAAGTACAGACTGATAAGAAAGGCTTGTACCTAATATTCAGTTTGTTGTGGCTTTATACCTGTGCCACTTTGTTCATGCTGCCATACTCAGGCTTTCACGTTGGTGGTGCCGCCGCGCTGCAGCGAAATATCTACCGGCTTGTTTGTTGCCCATGCGCCAGCTGTAAAATCCGGTACATCTATACTTTGTGATCGGTTGGCGACAGACCATTCGCCCAGCGGAGAAACAGCGCTCCACAGGGCAGCATCATACACATCCTGATCCAGCGGCAGGCCGTTGCGCAGGCAGTCTATCAGGCGCCAGTCCATCATAAAATCCATCCCGCCGTGGCCGCCAATTTTCTTGGCCATTTCGCCTACCCGCTTGGTGATGGCCGGCGTATACTTTTCTTCCAGCGCCTTAAATTCTGCATCGGACAGCCACCCTTCATGGCTGTTTGCGATCCGCTCCTCGGGATATTTCCGTGCGACGCCCTTTGTACCACTCACCAGGTGGATTCTGGAGTACGGGCGGGTAGACGACACATCGTGCTGGATCATGATGGTTCTGCCATTTTTGGTGCGGATAGTGGTGGTGTTCATGTTGCCGCGGTAGTTATCGCTGACATACTCCTTGTAAAAAGGATCGCTGCCGGCCCGCTGCCGGGATGTATCAGCCATCGTAAAATCATTGGAAGAAACCGAGACAAGGTAATCCATCTGATCGCCGCGGTTGATGTTCATTACCTGACAGATAGGGCCCAGGCCGTGTGTAGGGTACAGGTTGCCATTCCTGTGCAGGTTTTCTTTCAGCCGCCACATGTCATAATAACCGTCCTTCGCAAAATTCAAATCAACCAGATTGTGAATGTAGGCGCCTTCGCCGTGAATAATGTCGCCAAAATATCCCTGCCGGGCCATGTTCAGGGTAAGCAGCTCAAAGAAATCATAGCAGCAGTTTTCCAGCATCATGCAGTGCTTTCTGGTGCGTTCCGAGGTTTCTACCAATTGCCAGCATTCTTCTACCGTTTTGGCGGCAGGCACTTCTACGGCCACATGCTTGCCCTGCTCCATGGCGTACACGGCCATAGGGGTATGCAGATACCAGGGCGTGGCAATATAAATAAGGTCAATGTCATCCCTGTCACACATTTCCTTCCACGCATCTTCTTTGCCGGTATAAGACGTTGGTTTATGCGAAGTGCCCGATAGTTTCTTTTGCATGGCCTGCACTTTCTCAGGCCGCAAATCACAAAGGGCTTTTATGTCTACCCCCTCAATGTGGCTCATGCGGTTTACTGCACCCGGACCCCTCATACCTAACCCTACAAAGCCTACCCGCACGGTCTCCAGTTTCGGAGCGCTGTAGCCAGACATATTAAACCGTTGCGTGTGCGACCTGCCGGCCTGTTTGCGGATGTCGGCCAGGGCGGCAGGCTGCTCTGCGGTGGCGCAGCCACTCATCAGGCCTGTACCGGCCAGACTGATGCCGGCTAGGCCAGCGAGTTTCAGGAATTCTCTGCGATTGTTGCTCATGGGTATCGATTTGTGTCGGGTTTAAGTTAAGTATAAAACGGCGGTGCAGGGCCCGTTTACTGATGGCATTTCACACCTGCGCTACGGCTGGTGGCAGACAATGTGCAGGTAAAGTATAAGTATAAAATACTCATGTTACCAGACATAAACGGCTTGCCTTTAAGAGAATTTTGCCTCGCCGAAAAACTCAGGCAAATGGAAGTTGGGTTCAGGGGCCTCTATCATGCCCCAGGCCAGGTAATGCGGATTAGGCAGATCGTCGCCGCACTTGTAGAAGTTAACGCGTGCCTGCTCTTCCTGCAGATTAGTGAGCCGGTGTTCCGAAAAAGCTTCCCGCGGAATTACCAGTGTTAGTTGCCAGGTAACACGGGGGATTGCTTTATTGGATACCTTTAGCACTGCCCAACGCTTTATGTGCGCTATCCTGCCGGGGGGTAGCAGCTTTCTGTTGTCTCGGCCGGTTCCGAAGCCAGCCCGGCAGGTGCCCAGGCAATTAAACTCGAAGTTGTAATACGCCTCCTCTCCTCTGAAAGCAATAAAAAATTCCACACAGCTGTCTTTGTACACCAGGTCGTTCGTTTGGCGGTGCATGGCCTGCACGTCGTTCTCTTTCACATAATACTTCAGAAAAAGACAGTCCTCGTTGTGCGCCATCGCAAATTCAACTTCGGGGCCCTGCTCGTAAACCGGCCAGGGCGCGCTGCCAATGGCCTGCCGCGGTAACGCATCCAGCGCCTCAGTAAGTGAGGGCAGCGAACTGCCTGCGTGCAGGTGGGGCAGGGCGGGTATCTCAAGTTGTATCATGTTGTTGGTTTTTATATGGATGGCGACGGTATTTTTCCCCACAGATTTTCGGGGTAAACTCCGGCTTGTATCAGGTTTTCAAGGCGCTGTATGGCCGTGGCTTTGTCATCGGGATAGGTCACGCCAAACCATTTTTCCGGTGTGTGCAGCACTTTTACCCGCGCATCGCCAGATTGCACCACGGCATTCACCACGTCCGGCAGATAAAACTCGGCCTTCAGGTTAGCGCTGTTCTTTTGCAGAAATTCTTTAAAGCCGGCTTCAAAGTATGGCAGCACGGATGGCTTAAAGGCCATCAGGTTCATCGACACAAGCTCTCCTTCGTTCAGCAGCCTGGCTTCTGCCCCCGGGTCCTGCACGGCTATGCCGGCCGGGGTGCGGATGATGTGTGTCTGCTCTGTCAGCGATGTCAGGTAAGCATCTTCGCTAAAGCCGCAAACACCCCGCGACACGGCGCCGTACTCCGACAGGGTATTCTCCACTTTAAAGGCTACCAGGCCGTATTCTGACTCATCAGTGCTGTTTTGCAGGAAATCAGCCGCCAGTTTAAAGGATTCATACCCGTAAAAATCATCGCCATTGATAACAGCAAAAGGGCCTTTTATTTCAGATGCGGCTACCCATACTGCGTGGCCTGTGCCCCAGGGCTTCGTTCTGCCCACCGGCACCTCAAACCCGGCAGGCAACATATCAAGCTCCTGCGCTACGTACGCTATCTGCACTTCGTCCGGAAACCGGCGGCGCATGGCTGCTTTAAACGCTTCTTCAATCGACTCGCGGATAACAAAGACAACTCTGCCAAACCCGGCTTTCAGCGCATCATAAACAGAGTAGTCGATAATGGTTTCGCCATGAGGCCCAAAGCTGTCTATCTGCTTTAAGCTGCCATAGCGTGTGGCCATACCTGCTGCCAGCACAAGCAAAGTGGGACGGTGTTGCATATATTATTAAATTGTGAAACCGGGAGTATGCGCAAAGAAACATTTTAATCTTCACCCGCAACCATCTGAAAGAAAGACGATGGTACAGCAGCAGGCTCGTATGCCAATACCTGCCTGAACATTGCCCATTACAGCAGCACGTTGGCTACTGCCAGGCGCTGTGAAGGCGTGATAAAAATAGAAACTAGAATCTAACTTCGCAAGAAAAAAATCATAATGTTTACGAACACGCAATGTGCGTGTATGATAACGCAAGTATAAAATGCCTTTTCTTATACACTATCCGGAGGATGGAAGGCAGGGAAGATTTACGTATCCATGTGGCGCAAACGAAAGAGCATGATAAAAAGCCTCCTTATTAAGGAACGTTTTCATCTGAGTTGATTCGAATATATAAAGCACTCTTGGATATAATTGATATTTTTGCAGGTAACAAAGCTGCAAATAAAGCATTGCTAAAAAACCGGCGGGCGCTTCTGCCCGTTAACCATACCCGGTATTCCGAACCGGCAGGTTGCATGCGTAAAAGGTATATCTAACATAGCACGAAGCGTGAACAATCATACTTTCAGAATAAAAGACATTGCCGCAAGAGCCAACGTATCGATAGGAACGGTAGACCGTGTGCTTCACAACCGGGGAAGAGTGTCGGAAGAAGTGCGGCAGCGTATCCTTGCAATTGCAGACGAACTTAATTATAAACCCAACCTGCTGGCAAGGGCGTTGGTGAACAACAAAACATATAATGTAGCCGCTCTTATACCTGATCCTGCTGCTGACAGCTACTGGCAGGCGCCGAAGGCGGGCATCGAAAAGGCTGAAGAAGAACTCAAACAGTATGGCATCAGGGTTACGCAGTATATCTTCGACCCTTTTCATGTAAATTCCTTTCTGGAGCAGGCAGATAAAATCGCAGCATCTACTTTTAGCGGTATCCTGGTTGCGCCTATTTTTTACCGCCAGTCGCTGGCTTATTTTGATAAATGGAAAAATGACGGAATTCCCTTTGTGCTGTTCAATACGCACATACCCGATTATGAGCCTTTGATGTATATCGGGCAGGACTCCTACCAAAGTGGTTTTCTGGCAGGTAAGCTCCTGCACTATGGTTGTAAAGAAAAATGCTCTTTTGTGGTAGCGCATATCGAGGAGGATATCCTGAACTCCTCTCACCTGCTTCATAAGGAACAGGGATTTGTGGACTATTTCGCGAAGCAGCAGCTGGCCGGTGTATACAACGTTATCCAGGCAGACCTGCAAAGCACTGCCCAAAATACGATTGCGCAGCAACTGGATCAGCTTTTTGCAGAAGCACCTGATATAAAGGGCATCTTTGTAACCAACTCTAAGGCAAGCATTGTTGCTGAATATTTACAGGACAGGCAGATAACGCAGGCGCACCTGATAGGCTATGACCTGATGGAAAAGAATCTCCACTATCTGAACCTGGGTATCATTGAATTCCTGATCAACCAGAACCCCAAAGGGCAGGGCTACTGGGGCATACACGCTTTGGCAGACTATTTAATATTTCAAAAGAAAAACAACCCGATCAAGTACCTGCCACTGGATATTATCACAAAAGAAAACCTGCACTACTATATTGAGTCTGATATCTGAATTAGAATAACTGAAGGATTGTGGTCTGTAAAGTATGATGTTTAGCAATAAACCTAAACACCATACATGACAAACCAAAATTTAAAGCCATTGCCCTACTGAAAGAAGGCTCTACTTTTAGTAGGGCCTCTTTGTTTTATAACTAACCTATTTAACCTTTTGCCTCTGGTTATGGCCGATGGCATTGCTATCCTGTTTTACAGGCAAGTATAAAGACCATTGAAGTATAAATTACCGTTGTGATCCTGTTATTGGCGGGTTTATATTGTATATTCAGCATAAACCTATAATTTAGGATACAGGGGAAACAGATAACGAATGGCCAAGTCAAAAAGCTTTCATAATTAAAGTATAACGCATGAAAATTGTCGTTGCTCCGGATTCCTATAAAGGCAGTTTATCTGCAAAAGAAGTGGGGATTATAATAAAAGAGGCTTTTACACAGGAGATTCCTGGGGTGCAGGTACACCTTGTACCAATGGCTGATGGCGGAGAAGGCACTTTAGATACGCTTTTATTTGCCACCCACGGGAGGCGGATAGATACAACAGCAACTGGCCCCTTGGGCGAACCAGTTACAACCAGCTATGGCGTGCTGGGCGATGCGGAAACCATTGTTATTGAAATGGCGCTGGTGGCGGGCTTGCCGATGGTTCCGGCAGTTGAGCGGAATCCGATGCTGACGACCACTTTCGGCATAGGCGAATTAATCCTGGAAGCTATCCAAAAGGGATTCCGGCATTTCATTATCGGGCTGGGCGGAAGTGCTACAAACGACGGCGGCCTGGGAATGCTACAGGCCCTTGGAGCTATTTTTCTTGACAAGTATAACCAGCGCGTAAGCCCCACAGGAGATTCGCTCCTGCAGGTTACATCGGTTGATTTTTCCGGGCTCAATCCTAAGCTGAAAGAATGCAGTTTTAAAATTGCCAGCGACGTAGAAAGCCCCTTATGTGGAACAAACGGTGCTACCCATGTTTTCGGGCCGCAAAAAGGAGCAACCGCAGCGCAGGTCATATTACTGGATGAAGGCATGGCGCATTACGCCCGCCTGGTAGAAGAGGCATTGCAATTAAAACTCCAGCACATACCCGGAGCCGGGGCGGCAGGCGGTCTGGGATTTGGCTTTTTGGCGCTGGGAGCAGAAATTCTTTCCGGCGCACGGATTGTGGCCGAAGCGGCTGGCCTAAAGCACCTCATTAAAGAAGCAGATTGGGTGATTACGGGCGAAGGACAGAGCGATTATCAAACAGCATATGGTAAAGCACCTTTTTTTGTTGCCAGCATGGCGAAGGAAGCAGGGGTAAACACAATACTCCTGTCGGGCAGCCTCGGAGAAGGGCATGAACAGTTGCTGGAACATTTTGTGAGTTGTCATTCCATTCTCCATGCGCCGGTATCGCTGGCGGAAGCTATGACAAATGCCCGGATTTATTTAGCCTCTGCTGCACGAAACATTGCCCGGCTGCTTTACCATGCTTCTCAGAAAAGTAACTTATTTTGAAGTCAAATGATACAAGGCCCTTTACTGTTTCTCGTTCTCCTGCTAAGCGTAGCTTTTATTGTTGTAGCTACTGCAAAACTTAAGCTCCATCCCTTTTTAGCTTTACTGATAGCAGCTTTCGGGTTGGGTATAGTAGTAGGTATGCCGCTGCCGGAGGTAGTGCAGGCGGTTACGGAAGGGTTTGGCGGGTTAATGGGTTACATCGGAATTGTGATTGTGGCAGGAACCATCATGGGGAAAATCCTGGAAAAATCCGGTGCTGCTTTGCGCATGGCTGAGGTTGTATTAAGAATAGTAGGCGAAAAAAGACCCCAGATAGCCATGACACTAATTGGCGCTATCGTCAGCATTCCTGTGTTTTGTGATTCGGGCTTTGTTATTTTGTCCGGCCTGAGAAAAGCGCTGGCCCGCCGGGCACATGTATCGTTGGCTTCCATGTCGGTAGCCCTGGCCACGGGCCTTTATGCGACCCATACGCTTGTGCCGCCGACACCCGGGCCAATTGCTGCCGCCGGAAATATTGGTGCTGGTGATTACCTGGGTACGATTATCCTGATTGGCTTAGTCGTTGCAGTTCCTGTTTCGCTGGCAGGGTACCTCTGGGCTGTAAAAGTAGCTGCCTCTATCAAAATTGAAGGAGAGGCAGAACCGGATTACCGGTATAATGAAGTGGTCGAATCGTTTGGGCGGCTTCCTTCTGCAGCAAAAGCTTTTACGCCCATTTTTTTACCGATAGTACTGATAGGCATCGGCTCAGTTGTGAGCTATGCGCAATGGACTGGCAAAGCGGCTGAAGTGCTGCTTTTTCTGGGCAATCCTGTTGTAGCCTTACTGCTGGGCGTGTTTGCCGCCTTTCCCCTGCTACCGAAGTGGAACGAAGAAACCCTGACCGGATGGGTAGGAGAAGGCATCAACGACTCTGCCGCCATACTTTTGCTTACAGGAGCAGGTGGCGCTTTTGGCGCTGTGATTAAAGTAACTCCCGTAGCCGATGTGATCCAAAGCTTTGCCGGGGACGGATCGCTGGAGGGAGCGCTGGTTCTGTTAATTCCATTTTTTGTTGCTGCTGCTTTAAAGACGGCCCAGGGCTCTTCCACAGCAGCGCTCGTTATCACCTCAGCGCTTATTGCGCCTATGCTCCCGCAAGCAGGAATTGAAGGTGCAGTGCCTCTATCTTTAGTAGTAATGGCCATCGGCGCCGGCGCCATGGTCGTAAGCCACGTAAACGACAGCTACTTCTGGGTAGTAACGCAGTTCAGCGGCCTGAAAGTGGCAGATGCCTACAAAGCCCATACCATGGCTACCCTGGTGCAGGGCATTGTAGGCATCCTTACAACGATGCTGCTGTGGTTCCTGCTGGTGTAAAAGGAGGAGCAGAAAAGGGGTTTAGTCTCTGGTTGTACACTATAAAACGCCACCCAGCGGGCAACTGCGTTATTCAAAATCATTCCGGGCATTACTGGTGCGGAAAGAGGCGTTTCGCTCTCAGGTATCTTTTGCCAATCTATACTTTAAAATATCCCGCTGGAGCATTTTAAAGCAAAAGCCCCTGTACCTGGGCACAAGGGCTTTACAACTCACCTCAATCAAACTTGCAGTTAAACCTTCTACATTCAGGCAGGCATAGTTTTATCTCCTGACGGCCTGTCTGTCTGAAACATTATTTGGCCGGGTATATCCTGGCGGCCCAGCCACCGCCACCTTTCATGTGCACTTTCAGCTTATCGCCTGCGTTCACTTTTATCACCTCCCTCACATAGTCTGTTCCGTTTCTGTCTGCATTGATGCCATCTTTAAAGATCACAGCTTCATAGTTTCCTTTTGGCAGGAAGGACAGGTCTATGTTAAGGTCGCGCTCATCCCAATTGGTGATGGCGCCTACGTACCAGGTATCACCTTTCCTGCGGGCGACAGCGGCATATTTCCCCACTTTGCCATCCAGTGCCACGGTTTCATCGAAAGTGGTGGGAACCGAAGCGATGAATTCAGTGCTTTCCGGTTCTTCCATGTAGTTGGTTGGGCTATCCGCCAGCATATTAAACGGGGCTTCGTACAGCACGTACAGGGCCAACTGGTGCGTGCGGGTACCCTGGCTCATGGGGGCCGACCGGATAGCGCGGAAGCTCTTTTTGTTGGCGTTTTTCATAGCGCCGGGAGTATAATCCAGTGGTCCGGCCAGCATCCTAATAAAGGGAATGGTGCTGTCATACTTAGGAAAATCGGGGTCAGACCATTTCGCGTGCTCCAGCCCCTGCACACCTTCAAAATTCAATACATTGGGATACGTGCGCTGCAGGCCGGTGGGCTTATAGGCTCCGTGAAAATCTACCATCAGTTTATAGTCGGCTGCTTTGTCTGCAATCTTATAGTAAAAGTCAACCATTTTCTGGTCATCCCGATCCATAAAGTCAATTTTAAAGCCTTTTACCCCCATCTTAGAATAAGTCGAGAGTGCTTCATCTGTTTTCCGGTTTAGCGGCAGCCAGCCACCCCACAGCCATACGCCCACATTTTTGCTGGCAGCATAATCTATTATCTCCTGAAGGTCTATTTCGGGCACCACCTGCATGATATCCTCACTCTCGGCCCAACCCTCGTCCAGCAAGATGTTTTCTATGTTATTGGCCGCCGCAAAGTCGATGTAGTACTTATAGGTTTCGGTGTTGATGCCAGCGCGGAAATCTACGCCGGTGATGTTCCAGTCATTCCACCAGTCCCAGGCTACTTTCCCGGGCTTAATCCAGGAAGTATCTTTTATTCTGGAAGGCGAAGCAAGCTTGTAAACCATATCATTGTTGAGCAGATCCTTGTCCTGCTCGCTGATGATCACCACACGCCACGGAAACTTACGGGCTCCGGCTGTTTTTGCAATGTATGGCGCTCTTTTTTCGATGAAAGATTGCAGGTTGTTGTGGCCGCCCTGTACCTCCACCAGCGGGTAATTTGCAAAGTCTCCTTTCAGGGAAAAATCCTTGTCGCTGGACTGTAAAAACATACCCGGATAGCTTTCCAGGTCGGCTTCGGTAATGGCGGCTTTCACCCCGTTGTTCAGTTCTACCAGCACTGGCGCAAAAGCGACTGTATCTTTAACAACTTCAGAAAGCGGAACATGGGCATACGTGTTCTCAAACGAAATCTGGTACATGTCATACGCTCCGTTTTCGAACTCATTGTTGGCGTACGGAAGGTAAACCATGTAATCTTTGGGAAAGTTAAACTCTGCCACCTCATCCTCTACGGTCAGCGAGTCTTTTTTATTGGTAAAAAAGCGGTAAGCCACGCCATCATTATAGGCCCGGAAAATCACGCCATAATTGCCTTTAAAGTTCAGAGTTAGCTGGCTGTACTCATCCTCGATAAGGTCTTTCTTGTAGTGAAGCGGTTTGATAGTGGTGTTTACTTTATCAGTCTTTGCTGACACAGGCTTGCCATCGTCTCCCAGCACCTCTCCTCCTGCCAACTGCATCGAGATCACAGAGGGCGCTATCACCTGCTGATTTCCATGCACAACAGACCATTTCAGTTGTCTACCTGCCTCCACACGCAGCTCTGTTTTTTTATCCGGAGACTTTAGACTGAAGGTTTTGCTTTTCTGCCCATACACCACTGTATGGCAAAAAGCGAAGAGAAGCAGGAGGCATAAGATACTGTGTTTCATAATATATGTCTTTATGATTGTTATAGAAGCAGCATCATTAAATGCCGATCATTAGCTGGTTCAGAAGCTGTTTCCTTTCTGGTGCTGCCCTGCTGATTCCGTGCTTTTAATCTCTGCTGCATATTTTTTATACATTTCGTTTGCCACCGCTACAGCATCTCCTTCTGTTTCGGTGCTGTAGCGCTCGTTGCCGTTCACCCACTGCCACTCCCAGTCCTTTATCTTTTCATCAAAGGCTTTCTGGTCTATCTCCTCCCCTTTCTGCATCTGGCTGATTACGTAGTCGAAGTACTGCTGCCAGCGTGGTTTATAGTAGCCATTCAGCAAGCCAGACCACTGCCTGTTGGCGTATTCACTCAGTTTACTGTCTTTGCCACCCCATAAGGTAATCAGGTTACGGGCATTCTTTTCGTAAAGCTTTTTCTCCGCTTCTGTTGTACCCCAGCTTTTAGCGTCCTCCAGCCACCTGCCCAGCAGGAAATCTTCGCGCGTAGCCAGCAGCCTGTCCAAGTCTTCTATCAGCGTAATAAATTGCGCACTATGCGCTTTGAAAGCTGCCAGATCTTTGTTTTTATAGTCGCGGGCAAACTGCTGCTGAATAGTAGTGGCATAATTCGCCATTACCTGGCGTGTCAGGTCTACCAAGTCGAACTGAAAGCCTTCGCTGTTCTGCAGGTCCGCGGATGCAGCCGCCAGGTTGTCCCAGGCCGAAACTAGTTCGAGTGGCTCGTAAGTAAACCTGGTAGTAACGCCCCCTGCGTTTCGGCTAAAGGTTGGCCGCGCCACTATAATGGACTCAGGGCCGCCGGAGGTAACACTATCAGCGTAAACGGTACGCCTCAAAACTTCCCAGGCCTTGTTGGCACCGGCGCTTTCTTTTCCGTAGCGGCGCCTGGTATAGTTCTTCAGCCATACGTCAAGATCGATGGGCGTTTCGCGCCAGGCGTTCTCCATCATCAACTCATACATTACCGGGTTTTGTTCGATGGCCTCCGGCGTTAAGCCTATGCCCACCATTTTGCCATTATCCGGATCATGCAGCGCCTCAGATGGCCAGGTGGCCACGCGATCCATCAGGCCATACATGTTCACGTTTCCGCCGAAGTTGTGCAGCATGTTCCAGATCCAGGGTTTCCCGTAGTAGGCATCCGTTTTCTTCCACATGGGGTTTTTCTCGCTCCACAAGTCCAGTATAATCATCTTGTCATCCGGCACAGCATTGAGCATGGCCTGTATCTGGGCCGGTTTCCAGAAGTCTCTGGAGAAGTGGAACAACCATCCCTGCATAATCCAGGTAGCTTCCGGATCAGCCGCCGCCATCGACTGGTATACCTTGCGGCTTACATTGCTGAGAAAAGTGGAATCGCTGGATGGCGGCTTGTTCTCATTAAAGGTATCGGACGTATAAAGATGATTTGTTCCATAGGTTTTTATTTCTTCCTGAATAAACTTTTTTCCTATCTCTACAAACATCGGATCGTCCGGGTGCAGAAGATACACAGCAGGAAATCCGGCCCAGTCTGTCTTTTTCAGGTTTGCATCCGGAAATTTATCTTTGAAAGCAGGCGGTACGTGCCCGGTAAAAGCAGGCAGTATGGGCGTCATGCCCAGGCCTCTTTCCCGTTCCAGTATCTGCTTTTGCAGCGCTTCGTGGCTTTCCATCCAGCTAACAGGCAAAGGTCCGTCCCACCCATCAAGATTGCCCATCCAGAACCAGCTGAAGTAAGCAGGACCACTGAAAAAACTCTCAAGGTCCTTATCGGTTAAACCCATACTTTTATACACGCGGCGGTGGATGGCATTCTGCCCTGTAAGCGCAAGCGGCATGTTGATGCCATTCATTGCCATCCAGTCTATTTCCCACTGCCAGCGGTCCCAGTCCCACCAGCTCATGGTATAGTTATAGGTGCAGTAGTTCAGGTAATAGCGGTACTTGTACGGGCTGACATGCCGGACTTTTTGCGGCACCACGGGCAGCTTGTCTGTAAGATTAAGGTTGATGCCGTTCCAGGTGATGCTGCTGTTGGTGTAGTACTTCAGGTAATGATTGAGGGCACTGGCAACCGAAACGCCGTTGTTTCCTCTCAAAACAATCCTGCTATCTACACTCTCCACTTCATACACATCGTTCTCTCCTGCTTTCGGGATGAATTCTACTACAAAAGATTCTGCCTGCTCCGGCACCACGCGCTTTATCAGGGCATAAACAGGCTCTTTGTCTGCCTGGTCCTGGCTTACGGCAGCTGTTGTGCCCGTATTTACAACTGAGTTGCTATGCTCCGGCCGTACCGCACAGGACGCCACCAGCAACGACAGCGCCAGAAGAATTATACCTGAGCAATAAAACCTGTATACCGAAACAACATTCATCTTAAATAGCTATTTCCTGAAGATTATGTAATCGCCTGCCATAGCGTTTACTGATTTGTTGTGGTGCTAAACTTCGCCACCAGCTCCTTCGCTTTAGCCAGCGGATCTGCAAAAGGAGCCTGTTCGCTTACTCCAGGCTTTTGAACCCAGGCTTCTTCCCAGGCATCAAGGTCAGCACTAGGTTCAAACAAATGCTGCCTGATGCGCGGAATGTAGTAATCTCTTATTAACCCGCTCCAGAGCCTGGCAGCATAATCCTCGTTTACACCGCCCCAGGTGGTAATAAGCCGCTTGGCGTCAGATTCGTAGTAATCTTTTTCCTGGGTGGTATTTCCATGTGTGCGGGCAAAATCTACCCACGGCTGCAAACGGTCCGTTGGGTGCGACTCCAGCAGGCGATCGATGTCCTGTAGTATGCTGATGGCCTTTTCTCCGGCAGCCTTTGTTGCTGCGGCATTGTTGGCTGCCTTTGCCGCTAAAGCTTGCTTGTAGTATTCATCGGCTTTGATTCCTAAGTATAGCATGGCCATCTCTATGGCATCGTTGCGGTAAAGTTCACTTCCCTTCAGCTCTTCCGAGCTAGCCAGAAAGTTCTCCACGCCTTTTAGGAAAAGTGGATCTGCGTTTATACTTCCTTTTCTCCTGGTATCGGGTTCAACCGTTTGCCACACAAATCTGGGGTAAGGCGAAAAGCTGTTATACACCGATTGCCGGAGCTGCTCCCATGCTGTTTTCATTTTTTCTGGATAGCCGCCGTAACGGGCTTCGCTATACTGCTGCATCCACTTGTCCAGGTCAATCTTTTCGTGTGACCAGCCCATGTCGGCCAGCAGCTCGTATACTACTTCGTTGTTTTCAATCCCTTCAGGAGCAGATCCAAATCCTACCAGGCTTGCACTGTAAGGCGAGTTAAGGGCATCTATGGCGCCGGAAGCATACATGGACAGCACACCTGTATAAGGTGTTTTACCACCGAAGTTCGGCACGTAACTGTATACCCACTGCTTGCCATAATACCCTTCGTGCTCTTTCCATACAAGCGGAATATGCCATACCAGGCTGGGATATTCGTTGGCCAGATCAAGTATAATCATCTTGTCGTCAGGCACTCTGGACAGCAATGCACTTAAGCTCTTTTTGTCCCAGAATTTGTGCAGCCAGCCAAACGTCCAGCCCTGGGTAACCCACACGGCATCAGGATTGCCAGCTACAATAGAATTGTAAACAGACTCGCCATAGTCTGCCAGCAACTCATACTTCAGGTTGGGGTTATCTTTCGGAACAGGTACTTCCATTTCGTTGAAGCTGTCGGAAAGGTAGAGCTTGTTTTTGCCAAACTCTTTCTCCCACTCTTCTACAAACAGTTTTCCAATTTTTTCGAAAAAAGGCGAGTCCGGAGAAAGCACGTATGCGTTGTATTCTTCCGGGAAACCGCCCCATTTCAGGGCATGCACCGCCAGTTCCGGGTGTAGTTTCTTAAATCCTTCGGGCACAAAACCTGCAAAGGCCGGGGCCACAGGCGCAAAGCCAAGCGCACGCATGCGGTCCAGTATCCGGTGTTGTAACTGAAGCTGATCTTCGTGCCAGCCGCTGGGTATAGGTCCGTCCCACTTGTTCAGGTTGCCCATGCGGTGCCAGGGCAGGTAGGCGGGGCCGGTAAAAAAAGCACTGATTTCCTCGTCGCTCAGCCCCAGCTTTTTCCATACCCGCGCCGCAATCGCCTCGCTGCCCACCATAGCCAGGGGCATATTTACACCATGCAGCGCCATCCAGTCTATTTCTTTCTGCCAGCGCTCCCAGTCCCAGTAAGGCGTGGTATAGCCATAGGTTACCACGTTCAAAAAGTAGCGGTATTTGTAAGGCGAAGTAACGCGCTCCTTCGGGTAATCAGGCCACTGTGCCGGCAGGTTCAGGTGTTCGCCGCTCCAACTCACCATGCTGTTTGTTGCCTTTTTCAGGTATTGATAAAAACCAAAGGTCAGCGCTACGGCACTGCTGCCCCTCACCGTTAACCTGCCGTTGCTGGCCTCAATTTCGTAAGTATCCAGGCTGTCCTGGGCAGGTATAAGTTCTAAGTTGATATCCGCTGCCCTGTCTCCGATCAGTCGCTGCATAACGCCCCTGGCCGCAGCAACGGGCTGGCTGTCCTGTACAACGGCAGCTTCTTCGGTGGGGTTTTGCAAGGAATTGGTACACGAAAATGTACAGAATACCATCAGAACCAGTAAGTAGAAATATTGCGTGCGCATAAGCTTGATTTAAATTTAACTTGAATTCAATATCACTCCATCAGAGCTGTAGATTTTGCTAATAACTGAGTGTTACTACTACAGGTAAATGATCTGAGGCATACGTTTCGGGTATTACTTTCTGGGATACAACCTGAAAAGGCGAATCCTTGGTAAAGGCGATAAAATCAATGGTTCGGGTAGGGTTGTTTACCGGAATAGTCGGGGCGCAATCGCTGATGCAGGTGCGGGTAAAGCGCTTGTCCAGTTCCGCGATAGCGCTGCTCTCAGGCGTTGCATTAAAATCCCCGGCCACTATAAACGGAATCTTTTCTTTGGCCGCTATGTCGTTGATGGTCCTTACCTGCTGATCACGGTTCCCGGCGCTGCGCACATCTAAGTGTGTGCTGCCAAAGCGTATTGCTTTGCCGCCGGGCAGGGTTATTTTGGCAGTTGTCAGCACGCGGTCTTCCGCTTTCGGGTCAGCCTCTTCCGGCAAGTGTGTAACAGTCGTTTCGGTCAGCGGATATTTAGAAAGTATAGCGACACCATAGTATCCGCCACCGTAGTCGATGGCCCTGCCGAAGTATGCGTGCATGCCCAGCTTCTCAGCAATAGCCTCAGCCTGGTTTACGGGCCCCGAACGTCCTGTGTTAACATCTACCTCCTGCAGGGCTACTATGTCCGGGTTCTGGTTTCTGATGGTATTGGCAATGGCGTCCAAATCTATTTCCCCCGATTCTGCTTTGCTGGGCGGATTGGCATGGTGGATGTTGTAAGTCATTACCCGAAGCTGGTTTTTGCCTGATGCCGCGGAAGCATTGCTGACTGTTTTCTCAGAACATGACGTTACCATAGAGAAAGCAGCAAGTATAAAGGCGCAGTAGGTTATTGTTTTTTTCATGCTAATTAGAGTTTATTATACTTGTATGATGTAAAGTTTCTTAATGGAGAGTGCAGCCGGATGCGGCACTAAATCCCCTTCCCGACACAAGAATGCATCTGGCGCTTTATCCCTGAAAAACCATTCAGCTGCAGATTTAAAAATGGCGCATTATACCCAGGTTATACTTATCCGCAGAAGGGTGGTATGTTACAAACAATGGTGCCGGCGCCAGCCTGCTATAAGCTGGAATTATCAATTCATATTTACCTGATCTTTAAATATATTTTCCATTCCTACTGCCACAGAGCCTAGTATACTTGCGTCCTGCCCCAGGTTAGAAAGTGCTATCTCGGTTTTTTCCCTTAGTTGCGCCATGCAATACATGTTGATGGCCTGCTGTATCGGCGTAGTTATGTACTGCTTCGCCTCTGCCATTTTACCTCCAAGTATGATAAGTTCCGGGTTGAATAATTGTATGAGTATAGAAATGCCCTTGCCCAGGTACATCCCAACTTCAGACAGGATGTTGATGGCGTACTGATCTCCTCTGTTTGCAGCATCTATCACCAGTTTAGGTTCTATACTATCTATCTCCTGATCCGAAAGCTCATTAAGCAGTGAGTGCTGGCCTGATTTTATACCTTCTTTCGCCAGGTTTGCCAGCGCAATTCCCGAGGCAACCGTTTCCAGGCAGCCCCGTTTTCCGCAATAGCACAGCGCACCATCGTTTTCCAGGGGTATATGGCCAATCTCACCTGCAAAACCGGTAGTGCCGCTACGCAGCTTACCGTCCATAATAATGCCCAGACCTATACCCCAGTCCAGCGAAAGGACCAGAACATCTCTTCTTTTATGCGCAAGGCCGAAGCGAAGTTCGGCGAGGGTGGCGCTTTTAACATCATTCTGGATATAAACCGGCTTGTTGAATTTCCTGGCAAGCAACTGCTGCAACGACTCATTTGCAGTGTTTGTGTGCATATAGGTATAATTGTTTCCTTCTTTGGTAGCTACCAATCCGGGCATACTTACACCCACACACATTAATTTATCGGCATCAATTCCAGAATCTTGTATAAGCTTTGCTGCAAATGCCTGCAACTCATCAACCGCCTTTAAGCCTTCAGAAATCCGGACGGGAAATGTCTGTATCCCTGTAATATTATTATGGTTGTTGTCAAAAATAGCCATCCTTGTTCTGAACCGGCCCATGGCGATGCTTAACACAAACAGGGAATTATCCCGTAGGCCGTATAAATCGGGTTTACGCCCACCTTCAGACTTCCCCTGGCCTTTCTTTTCGACAAGGCCTTCATTGGTAAGTTCGTTGAGCAAGCTCGTGGATGTAGGCCAGCTTATATTAAAATAGTTGCATAGGTCTGAGTTTGTTTTAGGCCCCTTTATATATAAATGCTTTATAATTTTAATTTTTTGTGTATGTTTCTTTCTCTCAATATTATTGAGGGTGTCTAAATAAGATTCCTCCAGTATCAAAGTGCTCATTTTTCCTGATGCTAATGTTTACTTAAAGGATGTTATTTTTGTAGCTAAAAGCAAGAACTTTTATTAAATTTTCAATCAAGTAAATACTCTTAATTTATTATATTAAAGTATCCGAAAGGTCTTTGATACACCCCCAGATGGCTTTCTAAGCTACCGGTCTTCCGTTTTAGTATTATAATGCTTTAGTCACCCCAAGTATAAAAATGATTCAGCCTGGATAAACCAAATCGGTTATTCCTCAACATTGATAACAGCTACTACAGGCCTGTGATCAGAAGCATACTGCTCGTTTATTACCCGGTGGCTCGCCACGCTAAACTTATTTGCAGGGTGCCGATAGGCTATAAAGTCGATAGCCCTGCCTGGATTTGTAGCCGGAATCGTGGGGGCACATATCTGGCAGGTTCTTTTAAACTGAGTATCTAACCTATTGATAACCTCAGAGTCAGGGGTGGCATTAAAATCGCCGGCAATTATAAACGGCAGGCTTTCTCCGGCAGCAATTTCCGTTAGCTCATCTACCTGCAACCGCCTGTTCGCCGGGTCCGACTGCGCATCAAGATGTGTACTGCCAAAGCGAATCACTGCGCCATCTGGTAATGTAACTTTAGCGGTAGCCAGCACACGGGGTTCGCCGTTGGTGCCAGCTTTTACCGGAAGCTGATGTACAACGGCTTCGGTAAGGGGATACTTTGAAAGTATAGCTACACCATACGCGCCGCCCTGGTAATCAATCGCTTTACCGAAAAAGTAATGCATGTGCAGTTTGTTCGCTATTTCCTGTGCCTGGTTAACAGCGCCGGAGCGGTCTGTATTTACATCCACTTCCTGCAGCGCCAGTAAGTCCGGCTTTTCTGCATTTATCACGTTCACGATGGCATTTACATCGATAAAATCCGATTTTGCCGGCGGATTGCAATGATGAATATTGTAAGACATCACCTTCAGCGAAGACACGCTGTCTGCTTCATCAACAGGCTGATCCACCGGAGCCGGTTCGGGTGCTTCCGCTGATTTATTGCAGGAGGCAGCCAGCAGCGCAACACCCGCTATCATACCCATAAACAGTCTTGTCATAATCTGTAATTTTAATGCTATTAGCCGGCAATTCAGGACAATACGGTTAGTTAGCTAACTGCGGCAGCTAAACCATTCACCCCATCACTGCCGGGGCGAATGGTTTATAATGTTATAGCACAGGAGTTCTGCCGGTTATTGTCAGCGCTCTATTGTATCTGTCCTGTATTTTTCACATTCTGTCCTTTCATAGGCCATGGAGAATCGGCAGGCCCGCTTTCTGCCACAGCTATTTTAAACAACTTGATAACATTACCGGCCACTGCCTCTATGTAAACTGTTCCGTCATTGGCTATGGTAGGAGAGTTTACCACGCCATCTCCTAACTGAAATTCTTTCAGCAACATCCCCTCAGGATTTACCACAACCAGCTTTCCATCTGTCGTGCCAATGTATATGTTTCCATTTACATCCACGGCTGGCATACTTTCGTTTGTAGAAAGGCTATAGGTCCAGTTAACAGATCCATCGGCAGGGTTAATCGATACCAACCCTGCTCCGGCACCGGTATACAGGTCGCCATTTGGCCCTATCGTTACGCCTGAGTTAGCAGCACCAGGTATATCAGCAATCCACTTCACAGCTCCGCTTTCGCCATTATCCGTAACTGCTGCCACCTGCTCGTTAGTAGTAAAATAGATAGTGCCTTCGCCATCCAGCGATACGGAAGGACCGTAACCACCGGAGTTAGCCCCGACCGGATCGCTCCATTTCAGGGTGCCGTCTGCTGTATTTACAGCCCATATTTTGCCGGTGTCGGTATTCAGATAGTATACAGTTTTACCATCTTTGCTGATAGCCGGTGCCGCGTAAAAGGCCCCTACCCCTACAATCTCCCATCGCTTTTCACCACCAGAGGTCCAGGAAAATATGCCCGCCAGCGCGTTAGATCTTGATCCGTGGTAAATGTTACCCTCTGCATCAATTGCTGCCGTGTTATTGGATACCTGCGCCACCGTATTTCCGTTCCACATTATTTCGCCGGTAGCTCCGTTTATCTTAAAAATTCCGTTCGCAAGCCAGGCCTCAATGTATATGTTCCCGTCAGGCCCCATGGATGGCGCATTCTGAATGCGGTTGCCGGGTGCGGTAGCCCACTTGAGCTGAGCGCTTTCCCCCTGATCCGTAACCGCCACGACCTTGCTGTCTGATCCGGCGTAGCCTTCCACATAATAAACTGAGCCATCGTCCCCTATCACGGGTGCATTTGTTCCTTCATTAATCCCGGTAACAGGAGTGTTGTTGGTGAACTCCCATACGATGTCAGCTATAAAATCCTTCGGCGGCGGCGCTACTTCTACCGGCTTTGTAACCTCAAAAGATGCCCCTGCGGCATTTTTAACAGTAAGTGTTACATCGTAAGTGCCTGCCGCTGGGTATGTGAAGTATGGATTGCGCTTGTCGGATGTAGATCCGTCCGCATCGCCAAAACTCCAGTTCCACTCCACAATCTCGCCTGAGCCTTCAGTGGGGTCAGCATAGAAAAGTATCTCCTGCTCTGCTACGGGTGCCTCAGGTGTATAATTAAAATCGGCACCGGGCGGCAGCAGGCCTTCCATGTCATCGTCTTTGCAACCGAAAAACGCGAGACTGAAGAACAGGCCTAGCAATAGTATTTTTACATTTTTCATTATTCCTGGTATTTAGTTCTTATAAATATTTTAGACGCTGGTTACCTGTGATGCAGCAGTTAAGTATAACCTCCCGGCATACCAAACCACAGCATCACCAACCTGAGAAACCATACCTGCTACCATCCCGGATTTTGCCCGAGTTCAGGGTTGAGTTGCAGCTGCTCCAAAGGAATAGGCCACAAGTAGTTTTTAGGTTCTTCAAATCTGTTACCGTTGAGCACAATGATAAAGCCTTTGTCATCGGTGCGCAGCCCGGCGGCATCTTCTTTGTTGGATAGCCAGTTCACATTGGTTCCTTTTACATCTTTTGCCAGCAGATCACCTTTTCTCCAGCGGATAATGTCGAAGTAGCGCTGTCCTTCCAGCGCAAGCTCTATGCGTCGTTCACGGCGAACCTCCTCGCGGATATCCAATCCGTTTGCTGTCAGCTCGGCTAAATCCATGTGCTTCATACCTACCCGGTCACGCAGCTTGTTGATGGTCATATCCACGTCCTCCTGTGTCAGCTCGCCTTGTTCCAGTCTGGCTTCTGCATATGTTAATAGTACTTCCGCATAGCGCAGCAGGTGTATATCGTTCACATCCTTGCTAACCTGCCCTACCGTAGACGGCTCTACATACTTTGTAAAATAGTAACCCGTATAGGTGGCTGCTCCTCTTTTATCGGACGAGAACTTGGGCACCACAAAAATATCAGGATGGTCGTTGCTGGGATCAGCATCTTTATGTTCCGGGCTGGAGTCGTAGCGGCCGCCCCACGGAGAACCAGGTTCCAGAATGGTCTGCGTCATACGCGGGTCGCGGTTTTCAAATACTTCGTTATAAGTATTCACACTATATAAGGGGGATTTCTCGATAGGCAAACCATCGCTCATCAGGTAATCGTCTACCAATGATTTGGTGGGGTTCCAACGAACGCCCTGGTCCGGCACCTGTATCTCACGGCTGAGGTTGTGGTCTGAAACGCCCTCTAGGTGCAATCGCGAGATAATGGTTTCCCGGTTGTTGCCACCAGACAGTTTGCCCTCGTAAGTAAACAGCCTGCGGTAATTCGAACTTGGGTCACCTACATCAAACAATTCATAAATTCCCATATCCATCACCGCCTTGGCCGCTTCCTCTGCCACTTCCCAGCGTTCATTATACAAGGCTATCCTGGCTTTCAAAGCTAAAGCAGCTCCCTTGTTCAGGCGGCCCGCATCATCTCCCGTCGGGATTTCGGCAGGTAAGTGTTCAGCCGCCATATCTAGTTCAGCCAGCATAAAGTCCACTACTTCCTCTCTGGGGTCGCGCGGGCCATACAGTTCATCAATGCCTAGCGGCTCGGTTACAAGGGGCACATCTCCGAAAAAGGCAGTTAAATAACTATACAGGTAAGCACGTATAACACGGACCTGTGCAGCTAGTTCTTCAGCCTTCTCAGGGTCCTGCACCGCGGCATTCTTATAGTTTGCCAGGAAAGTGTTTGCCTGGCGTATCCCAGTGTACAAACCGGTCCACTCGTTGTTAATCGTGCTTAAATCGTAACTAAAATTACCACTCCCGATTTGTTTAAAATTATTGTTAGACGGCCAGTAGGTATTATCCCCCATGATCGCCATATCTACGGTATTCTTGGCCTTCAGGTACCCGTACATGGCATCAACCGCCAGTTCTAACTGCTCTTCCGTTTGCCAGAAATTTTCATCTGTGATTTGATCCAGCGGAGCCCTGTCCAGGAAATCATCTTCGCAGGAACCCAGCAGGAATGCGCTTAACAGGATGCTCAATATATATTTCTTTTTCATGATCTGTCTTACTTAAGGTTGATGTTTAAACCAAGCACAAAGGTTTTTACCTGGGGATAATAGCCCCCGTTGCTTACAGGTGTTTCGGGGTCGTAGGCGTAGAAGAAATCTGTTTTGGTGAGCAGGTTATCAGCAGAAGCATAGATTCTCAGCCGGTCAACCCTGAACTTTTCAGTGAGCTGCGACGGCAAAGTATAGCCGATCTGGATATTCTTCAGGCGCAGATAAGAAGCATCCTCCAGCCAGTAAGTAGACAAGCGCTGGTTATAGGTTTGCTGATACGTTAAGCGGGGGTAGGTTGCATCCGTGTTTTCAGGCGTCCAGCGGTCCAGGTGAATGGGTTGCGGCAGGCTGCCTTCGCTTATCAGGGCGTGGCGCGCAGCACCAAACAAATAGCCGTTTGCTTTGCCTACGCCCTGCAGGAAAAAGCTAAAATCTATGCCTTTCCAGCCCGCAGTGCCCCGGAAGCCATAAGTATAACGGGGTATGTGACTGCCGAGCACCTGCCGGTCATCATCCAGCGTGATCTCGCCGTCGCCGTTCAGATCCTTGTAAATGATGTCGCCTGGCTGGGCCATCGGATCATTATGGATGTATGGAAAATCGGGTACGAACTGGCCTTGTTCCGGATCATAGGAGAAATCATTTTCCTGGGCCAGACGGTCTGCCACCAGTCCATAGAAGGCATCCAAGGGGTCGCCTTCCCTTCTTATCCGATCGCCCAGATAGTCAGTTCCGGCCAGTTCTGTCAGTTCATTCCGAACATCAGAGATGTTGAAGTTTGCACCATAAGTAAAATCGCCGATATCATCTCTCCAGTCGAACTGTAACTCCCATCCCCTGTTCTCCAACTTGCCGACATTCTGATAAGGAGGATCGCCGCCTAACACACCAGGCAGCGCAAGCCTCAGCAGCAGGTCGCTGGTCTCGTTCTTGAAGTAATCAGCCGTAACCCCTAAACGGCCTCTTAAAAATACCAGGTCAAGCCCGAGATTTTGTTTAAGCTGCGTTTCCCAGGTTAAAAACTCGTTCGGAACCCCGGCTTGCCTGTAACCTATGGTATTTATATAGCCTATAGGCATGGTTTCCACAGGTTCGAGAACATTGAGAAAAGCATAATTTTCTACCCTGTCATTTCCCTGCGTACCATAAGAATAACGCAGCTTACCAAATTCCACCACATCCCGGATACCCTCTAAGAAACTTTCTTCCGTAAAAACCCAGCCAACAGAAGCGGCACCGAACAGTTGCCAGCGTAAATCAGGTGCAAACTTAGAGGAACCATCATACCTGAAATTAGCTTCAAATAAATAACGGTTATCGAACCCATAATTAACCCTCCCGAAAAGCGACTGCAATGCCCATTGGTTTGCACTGGCACTATTCAGCTGGTTCTCTGTGCCTAGCGCAAGGTTTCCCGTTCCTACCTGCGTTGGCACATCTGTTCTGGTGGCAGCAAAGTTATCGCCTATTTCTTCCTCCCGCGATGCAGCCAGTAAAGCCTTCACGTCATGCTTGTCAGCAAAAGTTTTTTCATACTCAGCCGCTACAAGCATCGTCTGAAACATGTTCGTGTAGTCTCTTCTGTCAATCTTATTCGGGAAGTTGGTCTTATAAATAATGGAGCCATCTATAGGGCTATAATAATTTATAGTTTTAGAGAAGATGGTCCTCATGGAATTAGAACGAATCAGGCCATACTGCCCTCTTAACCTGAAGCCGTCGAACAGCTCTATAGATGCATTGAGGTTTGCCGTAAACTCCTGAGAAGCGAAATCGTCTGTTCCACCATCCGTCGTTACAGCCACGGGGTTGCGCTGCCCGCCAAGGTAACCCCAGCCTCCCGTAGTGAAACGAACCGGCACGAGGGGCACTATCTGTGTTGCGGCATAAAGGGGGCCGGAGCCGGAGCCAACGCCTTCGGCAGAGCCGGTATACCCGCGATCGATGTATCCTAAGTTAGCTGAGACATCCAGCCTATCTAAAAACGTGGTACTAAGCTTTGCCCGGACATTGTGCCTGCGTGCCTGGTAGTTATCTCCTGTAATAAGCCCGCCCTCTTTTAAATAACCATAGGATAAATAATAGCTTATATTTTCGGCCCCGCCACTTACACTCAGATTATGGCTTTGCTGCGGCGCGTAGTCCTTGTATATGGCATCCATCCAATCTGTATTGGCGTAATAATTCGGATCAGAACCGTTGCGGGCAATTTCAATCTGCTCGTCGGAGTAAGTAGGGTTCAGGCCCACATTGCGTTGTGCCTCATTCAGCAGTTGCATATACTCCGGCGATCCCAGGAATTCAGGCAAAGCTGTAGGGGTTTGTATACCGAAGTAGCCATCATAAGAGATAGCAGGTTTGCCGGTACTCCCTTTTTTAGTGGTTACTACAATTACCCCGTTTGCACCCCGCACCCCGTAAATAGAGGAGGATGCCGCGTCTTTCAGCACAGAGACCGTCGCAATGTCGCTCGGATTAAGTATGTTAAGGTTGGATACGGTACTGGTGATACCATCAATTACCACCAGTGGCTGGGCGTCGCCCCAGGTACCCAGGCCTCTGATGCGGATATCACCGGAATTATTTCCCGGCACTCCGCTGGCATTCGTTATCGTTACCCCGGGCATGGTACCCTGCAGACCGGAAGTTACGTTTGTAACCGGCCGATCTTCCAGCACCTCGGAAGTAACCTGGCTTACGGCGCCGGTCAGGTTGGCTTTTTTCTGCGTGCCATACCCCACTACCACCACCTCATCCATCAATTTGACATCTTCCTGCAGTGATATATTGAAAGTATTCTGATCTCCTATCGTTACTTCCTGGTCTTTAAAACCGATATAGGAAAACACAAGCACCGGCTGCGGAACACCGGATACATCGATCGTGAAGCGGCCGTCTACATCCGTAATGGTGCCGGTGCTTGTTCCTTTTAAAGAAACCGAAACTCCCGGAAGCGGCTGCCCGCTGGCATCTCTTACCACACCTGACACAGGAGCATCCTGCTTATTACCCACTGCAGCGGCAATGGCATTCCTCGAAAAAGCTGGGGTTCCAGGCCCAGCGGAGAACCCCACAAGCGGAGTAACGCTGAGCATCGCTAACAATAACAGCGCGCATCTCCGATGCGAGCCGCTACTGTTCTTGAATTGTAACTTTTGGTTCATGACAACATGGAAGTTTAGTGATTACCTTATTAAAACGTTTTCAGAGTTCTTTCCGCTACTGCTGCCGGCTACCGCTCCTTTAAGAACAGTTCTGGCAATACCTGCCAGGCTTGTAGCGCATCACTTGCATAAATACAAAGACGGCTTCCGGCAGTAAGTTTTTAGTAACCTGCTTCAGGAGAGCCCCTGTGTCAAAAACACAAGTGTTCAACTTGATGCCCGGCAACTATTCAGTCGTAATGAAAATTACTCTATATCAATCCTTTTCAGCCTTGCTGACGATTTGATTTCAAAAACACATTTAATTCCGGGCGAGCTTAACTTCCAACTTTTGCATCAGGATTAGGCACCCTTTTGCAGCTTACCTTAAGTATAAGATCGCCTTTGGTAATACACGCTTCAACTTCCAGCGCTTCACTTTTAACCCCGGCCTGCTACACATTATCAGGTGCTTTTTAAGCTATCCTTATCCTCTTCCAAACCCTCGGCCGTGATTCTATTATCTAAAGAAAACAATTTTTTTTATTAAATGCAAGGACTTAATTGATTTTTTACATTAAGTTTATGTTATTAATTTATAATAGATAATATGTCATACAAGAATACGTCTATTAGCGCTTAATCCTTCTGCGCTTTAAGTTGCATCTCCGTGCTTAATTGTTGTATTTTGTAGAAAATACTTAACAAGTATGTTTGCCGGGATGATACAGGCAGAAGCAAGCACAACTACATGGCTAATGGGGCAGTAAAATTTTAATGATTTTGGAGGTTCCGGGTTTATCAGGGGTGCACATGCAGACCAGGGATATTCCGTTCCCGGATCCGGGTTTGCAGATGATTTCAGAGAAAAGGACGAAATAAATCGGTCCTGCAGGAAGGCACAAACGGGCTGAATGCCGGAAACGGTTCGCGTGCTTAGTTCTGATACAGCCGTTATGTAAAAGCCTTGCATACAGTAAGGCTTTTTTATTTGCTTGCACCGGGCTGCTCCTGTGTACCCTGCTATAGTTTTAGTTGCCGGCAGGATGTTCCGCCAGATCTATACGGAACGGAAAACAGCCACTATAGTACGTGAACATCTATACATAACGCACAGATAAAAGGACAAAACCCGCCTCCGTATAGCAGGACTTTCGCGAACCTGGAAAGTTGCTGTTCCGAAAAAGACAGGGCCGCAGTTGAATTACATACAGGTAAATGGTATATTTAATTCTTCTCCGGAAGACAATACGCAACGAAGAGCGTAAAAATCTTGTTCTGATAACAGACAGGGATGCAAAGCCTGCATATTAACCAAAAATACAGTACTTAACATCAACAATAAAGAACACAATATGGGTAGATCACAGGAAACCTTCAGTAAAAAAGAAAAAGAAAAGAAAAAACTTAAGAAAAGACAGGATAAGGAACAGAAGAAGGAAGAACGTAATGCTACTTCAAACAAAGGAAAAGGCATAGACGAAATGCTTGCTTACGTGGATGATAACGGCAACATTACATCTACTCCTCCGGACCCGAAGAATAAAAAAGAAATTAAGCAGGAAGATATACAAATTGGCGTGTCGAGGCAGGAAGATCTTGACCCGGCTGATTTAATCAGAAAGGGAACCGTAACTTTCTTTAATACTTCCAAAGGATACGGCTTTATCAAGGACCACGAAACGCAGGAGAGCATTTTTGTTCACCAGAATGGTTTAACGGACTCGATTAAAGAGAATGACAAAGTTAGCTTCGAAGTAGAGAAGGGGTTGAAAGGGCTGAATGCCATCAATGTGCAGCTTATCAGCTAGAGAGCACGCATCATATCTGCTGGCCTTATACAACACAACAGATAGCTGGTGCCGTTTAAATATTAGTGCAGCAGGTACTGCTAAACGCAATACAACATAGCGTCTGGCCGTACCTGCTGTGATCATAAATAACGTGGATGGAAAGTAAAAGCCGGCAGCAGGCATACTTCCGGACTCCCCTGTTGCAGCCATTATACATAGCGGCTCCGGAAGACTGTACCCGGGACGAAGCCAACCATGTGATGCTCGCGGGCGCAGATGCTTTTGCGGTATTATTGCCCTAATGCCAAATGAAATCCACAATTCAGAAGGGATGTTACGGACAGTTGTAAATACTGACTATATATGCCAGGTAAATGGCTGCAGCGTGATCATCGGTTACGATAAGAACTATAGCTCATAATATAGTATGGCTGTGCAGGTAATTTATGTTAATCATACTTGCCAAAGTATAACGTCAGCTTTTGTCTACAGCACATGACATTTAAAGAAATATACGACAGCATTATACCTGCCTGGGGAGAAAAAATAAACTTCTCTGACGGGATGCTCCTGGAGGCCAAACCTTCAAAAAAGACTTTCGGTGCAACTCCTCCTGCCGCTGCTAATTTCTTTTCGCCCGCGCTAAGTAAACACTGGAATGAAGTGGAAGCGGCAATAGGCCAGGAGAATACTTATGCTGATTTAATGGTTTGGACCATGTACCAGGTTTTTCACCGGCATGCCAGGCAACTGTTTGAGCAGGGAGCCTTTTCCCTGAACCCCACAAGTATAGACAAAAGCGAAATAGAAGCGCAATACTTCCATAACCTTCAGGAAGAGGCCTGGGCAGAGGAACTGGCGCACTATGAACGTCTTATAGAATAAACAGGCATTTTTATCAGGGCAGGGCTGGTATCAGCTTTTGATGCAAGTGTCGGCGGTAAAACATTTTTTCAGCAGCCACAATTTATCCTCCGGAAGTATAAGAAGAGAGCTTGTAAGGCACTATACTTCATAAAAGTATCTCCGGCAGCCTGAGGCGCAAACATTTTGTACCTGAGTTGCTATTTTACTTTATTCTTTTGTTCCACGAACCGCCTGATGCCTGCGCCTTTCATGCGCATAAAGGCAAAGGTAATACCGGCAGCAAGTGTTAAAGAGGAAATATTGATGCCAAAGGTTAGCAGGTGATCCATCCATTTTTCTCCCGCACCAAAACCATAGATGAGCTTTAGCCCGAACCAGGCCGGATAAACGGAGATATGAGCTGTGGCAGCAAGTCCTACAAGTTCTCTGCGCCCGGCATCGTCTACGGCGCCAAGCCCGGCGGCAATACCGATAACGGAGGCAAGTATAAAGCCCGAGAGTGGTGAGCCAAACTCCTGCCAGCCGATAGGAGGCTCTAAAAACAAAGCCACACAAACTCCGGCGAGCATAATCAGCAATGTGGAAATAAGCAAAGCCAGGAGGCCTTGCGCTAAAAAGCGCCACTCCCTGAGCACAACTCCCAGCCCTGTGGCCAGCATGTGGTGGTGAAAAGGCAGGAACAGCAAACCAGCTATCATAATAGGAAGGAAATCCTCCACCATTCCGTAGGCCAGCAAGATAGCGGATAGAAAAACCCTGCCCACCAGGCTGGCCGTTATATTGGTGAACTGCCACAACTCCTCATACACGTCTGTGGTAGGCCTGATGATGGGTTTTGTCTCTTTGTGTGGCGGCTCTGTAGCAAACAGCGATTCAGGATGGCGGATGGTGAAAGCGTAGGAACCAGGATCATAGAAAGGTGCCGTCATCAGGTTTTCGATGAACTGCTTGGCCTTTGGGGTGGCAGTTTCTATCTCCACCACATCCAATACTGTTTCCTGGTGATCAGCAGTGTACTGCATTGCCTGGCGGAATGATACCTGCGCGGCTCCTGCAGCAAAGGCTACTTCAGCAATGTTTTTACCCTGTCCTTCCGGAGCTTTCACAGTAATTAAGCGCATACATATCCCCTTCCTGACGAATTGTCTTCGTATAAAAAAGTAGATACTTATACTTAGCCGAAATAAAAAGGTTGGTACTTCTCCGGGATTGCCCTGAAGGCAGCAGTGTGGATGAACGCAACAAGCGCCAATGGTTGAAGAGTACTTAATCTGCTTTATTCAAACGTTCACACTGCCAACTCCCGGTTATATTTGCTGCGATACTGTACCGGCGATAAACCGGTGATGCGTTTAAAAGTAGTGCGGAAAGCTTTCGGGTCGGTGTAGCCCACGTTGTACATGACTTCGTTCACGTTTTCGCGCGATGTTTCGAGGCTCATTTTGGCTGCTTCTATTTTCACGCGTTGTATGTAGGCTACGATGGAGTTAGCGGTGGCTTTCTTAAACCGGCGTTCCAGGTTCCGGCGGCTCAGGGCCAGCATCGAGGCCAGTTGCTCTACCGTAATTTTATCCTGGAAATTCTGCTCAATAAATTCCTGAGCGGTTTTAATTAACTCATCTTCGTGCTCTTTCTGGCCTTTAAAGATGATGAACGGCGACTGGCTGCGGCGTTCCATTTCAATCTGGAAAGCTTTCGCCATAAAAACGGCTATGTCTTTTCCAGCATACTTTTCGATGAGGTATAAAATCAGGTTGAGGTAAGAGAAAGCGCCGCCGCTGGAATAAATTCCCTTTTCATCTGTAATAATTTTATCTTCCACCAGGAGCACTTCCGGAAACATCTTCCTGAATTGATTGGCGGCCATCCAGTGCGTGGCGCACTGCCGGCCGGTTATTAACCCGGTAGAGGCCAGCAGGAAAGCGCCCACACAAAGACTGGCTACTTCGGCGCCACCTTTATGCTGCTTTATTATCCAGGGCACAAAATCCCGGTTATGCTCCAGGTTCTGCACCATGTCGCCGTCCAGCGCCGGAATAACGATCAGGTCTGTTTTACTTGTATCGCTTGCGACCACATCGGTGTAAACAGTATACTTTCCGCCTGCTGCTGATACCTGCTTCGAAAGCCCTACCAGCTGCACATCGAACAAAGCAGGCTTCCCCATACTTTGCAGCAGTTTGTTTACTTCCGTAAACACCTGGCGCGGGCCTTCTATACTGCCTAAAATAGCTCCTTCCGGAACCAGGATGGATATATGTTTCATCTGTTTATACTTGCTTTTTTTAGCCTCTGATGAACCCACCAGTCTTCCCCCTCCTATTCACTTCCGGCTGCTCCACGGTCGTTTCACAGGTTCCAAGGTATACATAATTGTTGTCGCAATCAACCCCGATATTGCCGGATTAGCACCTCCTGAAACCAGATTTCTGACAGTACATTTGTAATGTAACAAGGACAAGAACAGCAATAAGAACTAACTGATAATTAAAACATAAAAGCAATGGGAACAACTAAAATCTTCGTGAATTTACCTGTTAAAGACCTTAACAGATCAGTAGCCTTTTTCACCAGGCTCGGTTTCAAATTTAATTCGCAATTTACCGACGACAACGCCACCTGTTTGATTGTGAGCGATGATATATACGTCATGCTTTTAGTTGAAGAGTTCTTTAAAACTTTTACAAAAAAAGAAATTGCCGATGCCACCAAATGCACAGAAGCAATTATATGCTTATCTGCCGACAGCCGGGAAGAAGTAGATGAGATGGTAAACAAGGCAATTGCAGCCGGTGCAACAACACCTAATGAAAAACAGCAGCAGGAATTTATGTATGGGCATGGCTTTCAGGATTTGGATGGGCACCTGTGGGAATTGGTGTATATGGCGCCAGGTGCTATCAACCAGGGCTAAAATTATCGAGGAAGGTAACAAGTATAATCAACTCACAATTTAAATATATAGAAAATGGCTACACTAAATCCTTACCTGAACTTTAAGGGGACCACCGAAGAAGCTTTTAATTTTTATAAATCCGTATTTGGCGGTGAGTTTATTGCTTTACAGCGCTTTAAAGACACACCAGAGGCGGCCAGGGTGCCTGCCGAGGAGCAGGATAAAATTATGCATATATCTTTACCCATCGGGCAGGGAAATATCCTTATGGGCACAGACGCACTGGAATCTATGGGACATACGCTAACAGTCGGCAACAACTTCAGCTTATCCGTCAGCGCCGAAAGCAAGGCAGAAGCAGACAAACTGTTTCAGGGGCTCGCTGCAGGCGGGCAGGTAACCATGCCACTTCAGGATACTTTCTGGGGCGACTACTTCGGCATGATCACAGATAAATTCGGCATTCACTGGATGGTAAGCTCCGCACAGAAATAATAGGAAGCAGGCAGATAGCAAATACCCGAAACTAGCTGTAAGCACGTCATGGCAATGCAGCTTCTATTTCACGAAGAAGCTGTATTGCCATAACGTGCTTTGTTAACTTTGTTTGTGTTGCTGAAGGCAGCATCATCCGTATCATCTCTATTGATCATCCTGCTTGAAACCAGTAACCGCTGCATTCTAAATTCGCAACGCATTCATGAGCAACCTCAAGGCATTTCTGCAACTCGTATGGTTTGCCGTGAAAGGCAAGGAACAGGATTATACCACTTTAAGCATCAGGCGCAGCATTGTTTTGCTGGCTATACCTATGATACTTGAAATGCTGATGGAATCGCTGTTTGCTGTGGTGGATATCTTTTTTGTTGGAAAACTAGGCTCCGAAGCACTGGCTACCGTGGGCCTCACCGAGTCAGTTCTGATGGTGATTTATGCCCTGGGTATGGGCGTAAGCATTGCTGCTACAGCCATGGTGGCACGCAGGTTCGGTGAAAAGAACTATAGAGAGGCCGGAAGTATAACTTTTCAACTGATGGTGACTGGCGGCATACTGGCGCTGCTAACCGGTGGCCTTGCCACATACTTTGCAGCCGATATTCTGGCGCTAATGGGCGCTGCCCCTGAGGTTGTTACCACCGGCGTTGCTTTCAGTCGCATTATATTTGCCGGCAGTATCGTGATAATTCTGCTTTTCCTGATAAATGGCGCTTTTCGCGGCGCCGGACAACCACACCTGGCCATGCGGGCACTCTGGGTTGCAAACGGGGCAAACATCATACTTGATCCGATTCTTATTTTTGGGATTGGCAGTATGGCGGGGCTGGGGCTGGAAGGCGCTGCCTGGGCCACTACGGCCGGAAGAAGTATTGGCGTACTTTACCAGCTATACCACCTGTTCAATGGCAGGCACTTGCTGAAGATCGCCCGGCAAAATCTCGTCATACAGTTTTCTGTGATGCTGAAGATATTAAAGGTTTCTTCCGGTGGTATGGGGCAGTTCCTCATCGACTCTGCCAGCTGGATTTTTCTGACCAGGATAATTGCTGAATTCGGGAGCAATGCACTGGCAGGGTATACGGTAGCCTTTCGTATCATTACCTTCACACTGCTGCCCGCCTGGGGGCTGTCTTCTGCGGCAGCCACGCTTGTAGGCCAGAACCTGGGCGCACATAAAGCCAGGCGGGCAGAACTCGCTGTGTGGCTGACAGCACGCTATAATGTCATTTTCATGCTCGCCATCACGCTTATTTTCATACTTTTCGGCAAGTACCTGTCAGCAATTTTTACGGATAATGCAGAAGTAATCCACATAGCTTCCGAAGCATTGGGCATCATCACACTGGGTTATATATTTTTCGGTCTGGGGATGGTGATGGTGCAGGCATTTAACGGAGCCGGCGATACCCGGACGCCTGCCCTCATCAATATTGTTGTGTTATGGCTGTTCGAAATCCCCCTCGCCTATACCCTGGCAATCTTATCCGGTTTGGGGGCTACCGGTATATTTACAGCCATTGCCCTGTGCCACTCGCTGCTTGCGCTGGTAAGCTGGTGGTTGTTCCGGCAAGGAAAGTGGAAGAAAGTAAAAGTATAATATACTATAAATCCGCTTCACTTTGTTCTGTAACAAACTGAAGCGGATTTATCCGTCCTATCTCTATAAAACGATAAAGGGCCTTATACTTTTGATACAAGTGGCTCCTTGTAAATCAGGGTAGTAAACTTTACCGGAACCTTGCCTTGCTCCCAGCATGAATAAACAAGAGCGGAGGCGGCTACTTATTTCCCTGTACTGGTATTTACAATTATGGAACGCACAGCGTCCGTTCTATAATCAACTCCTATCACAAAGTTACCGCCCTGCAGGTGTGTTATTTTTAATGGTGAACCATTGAAATTTCATTAATCTCGACCGTTTTTCCTATACCCCAGATAGCATACCATGCGATAAAGGCAAAGCAGAGAAGCGGGATAATAAAGGCAACAGACATACTGGAATTATCTGCAATAAGCCCCATTATGGGAGGACAGAATGCCCCTCCGGCTACAGCCATCACCAAAAACGAAGCGCCTTTCTTAGTAAGCGTCCCCAGATCAGCTATACCTAACGCAAATATGGTAGGAAACATAACCGACATAAAAAAATAGGTTGTAAAAAGCGCTATTACTGACAGCCACCCTAAGTCCATTATTACGAGGAAGACCAGCAATGAATTGATAACGGCATAGATGGCCAGCAAGCGTTGCGGCGCAATAAATTTCATGATGTAAGAGCCAGTCAGGCGTCCAATCCAAAAGGCTCCCATTCCGCCGATTGCCAAAATCAAAGATGCTGCCTGTTCATTATTCTTTGGCATAAAGATGTCGCCAAAGAGCCCTAAATGCCGCATCATGCTTCCAACGGGTGTCTCAAGGTCCGGTATGGCATCAGTAACATAATTGATAAAGAATGAATTGGTACCTGTTTGCGCCGCAACATAAAGAAACTGGGCAATTACCGCCACAATAAAGGCAGGGTGTTTCAGCAAATTACGCATCGGCGGGTCTTCAGCAGTTTCGGAGGAGCTTTCTTCTTTTATTTCAGGTAATCTTATGATCATAAATATGATGGCTACGACCACTACAATGCACCCTACCATCATATATGGCTTGACAAGAGAATCAAACATTTCGGCACCCTCTTTGGCTTCCGCTCCGAAAATAAACAAGCCGCCCATCAAAGGTCCCAGTATCCAACCAAGGCCATTAAACGATTGTGAGATATTAATACGCCGTGCTGCGCCTGCGTGCGGGCCAAGTATGGTAGAATAAGGGTTTGCTGCTGTTTCCAGACATGCCAGGCCACAGGCAAGCACAAACAAGGCCAGTAAGAAAGGAACAAAGGCTCCGAACTTAGCTGCAGGATAAAAAAGGAATGCTCCGGCTGCAAATAAAATGAGGCCCAGAATAATTCCACGCTGGTAGCCATATCGCTTCATAAACAAACCGGCAGGCAGCGCCATGGCCAGGTAGCCGATGTATAAAGAGAACTGAACAAAACCAGACTGGGCTTTTGAAACATGCAGGGTATCCTGAAAATGTTTGTCCAGTACATCCAACAAGCCATGCGCAAATCCCCAGAGCAGGAACAAGCTGCAAATGAATACAAAAGGCACAAAGTAGCTGGTTCCGTTTGGACCCCTAAACAGAGACGTTGGTTTATTTCTTTCCATTGTATTAACATTATGTGGGTTCATGGGCTATTGCGTTATGTATTTTGAAAGTTAATTTCAGGCAAGTTTCACTTATACATTTCAGGTGCACCGGTTATTTATAGATAGCTCCATAAGTCTGGCAGGCGCGGTAGTCTGCCCCTTCCGGGTTCATGCCAAACGCGCTCCAGGCAGATGGCCTGAATATCCTCTCCTCCTCTACATTGTGCATGCAAACCGGAATCCGCAGCATAGCAGCCAGGGTAATCAGATCAGAACCGATATGGCCGTAGCTGATAGCACCATGATTGGAACCCCAATTGGCCATTACGGAATAAACATCTCTGAAAGCACCTGCTCCTGTCAGCTTAGGCACAAACCAGGTAGTAGGCCATGTTTTGTCTGTGCGCTCATCCAGAATCTGATACACATTTTCCGGAAGATCTATCGTCCAGCCCTCAGCAATTTGCAAAACAGGCCCCTGCCCTTTGATTAAGTTAATACGGCACATCGTTACGGGCATTCCGCCCCTGGTCAGGAATTTAGAGGAGTAGCCACCGCCCCTAAAGTAACCATTATTAGCCGGATACCAGGTAGTTGCATCCAAACAAGCCTGCGCTTCTTCTTCACTGATGTCCCAGAAAGGTTTCATAGCTGGCTTTCCATCCAGTGTTTGCCGGCCTGTGCCATCTAACGTACAGGAGCCGGAATTTATAAGATGGATAAAGCCCTTCGCAGCCTGACCGTCCGGTTTCCAGCCGGAAACACGCTCTACAGCTTCCGGGCTCCAGTAAGTTCTCACATCGGCAAAGATTTGGGCCGTATTGGTGAGCAGGTATCCCAGCAGCATGGGTACGCCATTAAGCGAATCGTTCTCAGTCGCTACCATAAAGGGCGCCCTGATGCCGTTCCAGTCAAAAGAAGAGTTAAGGATTGCTTCCGGAAAATCTCCGTTCGGCAGGAAGTCCGTCCACTGCCGCTGCCCCTGAAAACCCGAAACAATGGCATTGTGTCCGAAGGCCTCTTCACCATACCCCATTTCCGCCAGCTTTTCATTCCCGATCATCAGGTCCCGGAATATCAGCGTCATTTTAACTACAAACTCCCAGTCTTTGTCTTTTTCTTCCCGGGTACTCTGTTTCTCTTCCGCATTAAAGTCTTCCCCTTCCCTGCAATTCTTTTTTGTCCAGGCAATGGCCTTTTCATACTCTTCCTGGTCAAATATATTCTTCTGGATTCTTCTTAAAACTTCTGAAGAATCTACGTATTCGTTGCGCATGCCCAGATAAGACTGGAAGAAGTCTGCATCAACAATAGAGCCTGCAATGCCCATAGACACACTGCCTATACTTAAATATGATTTGCCGCGCATATTTGCTACGGCCAAACCTGCTTTTGCGAAGCTCAGAAGCCTGGTTTTTACATCTTCCGGGATAAAAGGATCGCCTACATCCTGCACATCTTTGCCATAAATACCGAAAGCCGGTAATCCTTTCTGGTTATGGGCAGCTAAAGCGGCGGCCAGGTATACGGCTCCGGGCCTCTCAGTCCCGTTAAACCCCCAAATTGCTTTGGGTATATGCGGATTCATATCAATGGTTTCGGTGCCATAGCACCAGCAAGGTGTTACAGACAAGGAAAGGCCAACATTTTCTTTTTCAAATTTCCGCGCACAAGTTGCAGCCTCTTTCACGCCGCCTATTGTTGTATCTGCAATCACACACTGTACGGGTGTACCATCAGGGTATTTCAGCTCACGCTCAAATAATGCTGCAACATTAAGAGCCATGTTCATGGTTGGTTCTTCCAACGACTCCCGTACACCGCCTAATCTTCCATCAATAATAGGACGTATCCCAATCTTTGGGTATTCTCCTGTTTTTGCTGTCATAAACTTTATTTTCCTGTGTTAATGATCTTGCTTTTATTCACCTGGTAGCATTATTCTGTAAAGGCGTTTTGTACAGAATCTAAGGAGATCCCAAAAACTTTTTGTGCTATCTTGTCAAGCGCAGGTTTATCACCTGTAAAATGAAATACATTGTGCTGATGTTCGAGCGTTTGTCCCGGCTTCAGGAATGCTGCCGGTGATACACTTTCAATCTCATAGAAAGGCCCCATCTGGCTTCCGTCTTCTAAAGGACCGTCGTTATATGCGTTAACAGCATCTCCTTTCAGCGGATCTTTCTCCGCCGTCCACTCCTGGTTCAGGTAAGTACCCTTGTTTTCTACGTCAAAAGTGGTAACGGTGAGCACATTGTTAGCAGGGTCGTAGCTGCCTGCTACCGGCTTGGCTCTTTCAGGCGGCAGGCCCAATTTACCCCTGGATTTACCATCTGCTTTAAAGTACAGAATACCATTTTTGTAAACTACCCGATCAGGTGGAATCTGCCCGAAATAATCTGTGGTAGCTACTTTTCCTTCTGCCTCCTCGTTGTAGGGCACCAAAATAACTGTTCCCGGAGATGGACTAAACATATCCAGCATCCATATACAGGGCGCGCCCGTTTCTTTGTTCCAAGCTTCGTCTCCTGCATTCGTAATGGCGTTATCTGTTTTGAAGCCTACTGCTTTTACCTTATCATCCGTACTGATCCCGAGCATATCTGCAATTTCTGCTTTGCTTAGCAGCTGGATATCACGTTTAATTTTTATTTCAAGTGGTGTGCCTATATAGTTAGTAACGGAAGTTTCTTTTCCAAGAGAAACTTTATCCTTGCTACTGGAAAGCACTTTCCATTTTTCGGTATCAACTGATGCCGGCGTAACCCAGTTATCAAATACCATGTCCGCTTCAGGCTTAAAAAAGACAGAGAACTTTCCACCTTCAGGTCCTAACCAGAAGCGGTTCTCTCCGCCATAGGCATTCATGTGCGGGTCTTTCTCACCACTAAAAGCTTCATAATTTATCCAGCCGAAACTTCTGCCATCCAAACCGCCGGCTGTAGAGGTAAAAACTTTGCCCTGATACTTTGCCGATACTATCACCTGGCTTTCTCCATTTTCATCCTTCAGCACAATAAGGCTGTCGTCTTGGCCTTTAAGGAAGTTTATGTCGTATCCGAAAGTGCCTGTTGCGTAGGACTCGCCAGCTTCTTCCTCATTTTTATTTTCAGTGGGTTGACATGCCTGTGTGCTCATAACTAACATGAATATTAAGAATGGCCGTAAATTTTTCATGGATTTGATTTTAACATTTATAATTCTGTGTCAGGAGAATATATCGCGCTATGACCATAAACAGGCACAGGCAGAACTGTAGACAGATAAATTATTTCTATTCCTAAGATTAAGTATAAAGAACAACTGTAGCAACGCCAATGGTTAATCGATTAAATGCTTTAGAGGTATAAACCCAGATTCGCATCCCTCATACAAGGCCACTCGACTTACGAATTACCAGTTCCGGATCAAGGTGCACCTGGCTTATGCCCCCATCGCTGCCGGACATCTGAGCAAGTAAGAGCTGAACAGACTTATTGCCTAGTTCCACCACCGGCTGCCGCACAAAAGTTAAGGGGCAATAGTAAAAATCAAATGCCTCGCCTTCATCAAAGCTAACAATAGCTAAATCGTCTGGAACCTTCAACTTTAAGCTGTCAATATACTTGAGGCCGTTAATGGCAAGCGTGTTAGTGGCAAAAAAGAGCGCATCAATCGCATCATCCGACGCCAGCATTTCCTCAACTGCAGTTTTCACCTCGTTCTTAATATCGCCATGCCTTACCTCTTTCAACCAATTTTCATCAGGCGACAGTCCGCTGTCCCGCAATGCCTCCTGGTACCCGCGTTTTCTTTCCTGCATATGAAACAAACTGGTTTTATAGGCCAGCATGCCAATCCGCTTTCTACCTGCCTTTGCAAGGTGCATCACGGCATCGTAAGCAGCTTTATAGTTATTAATGGCGACGAAACTCGATGAAATCTCAGGAAAGTACCTATCAATCAGCACAAAGGGTACTTTCTGATCTTTAAGGTACAATATCTGCTCTTCGGAGGCCTCTGAAGGTACTATAATCAGGCCATCCACCTGCCTGTTCAGCAACACATTAATAAGGTCCCAGGCTCTTTCCGGACACTCATCAGAACTTCCGAATATAACAGTATAGCCGTGCTTGTTGGCTTCGTCCTCCACCACCCTGGCGATGGTAGCGAAGAAAGGGTTTGACACATCGGCAATGATCAACCCCAAGGTATTTGTCCGGCCCATTTTCAGGCTCTTGGCAATCTGATTAGGCTGATAATTAAGTTCTTTGGCAGCAGCTTTAATTCTGTTTGCTACCTCCTCACTTACTTTGCCTTCCTTACCCGTGCTTAACGCGTAAGAAACTGCAGCAGTAGAAACACCCACTTTCTGCGCTATGTCTTTTAAAGATACTTTGTTTCTCATGTACTCAGAGCATTAGCGGCTATCCATATTATTGTGAGCCGTCAACAGCATTTTATTATAGTAAATATATAGTTAATCGATTAAATAAACAACCGTTCAGAGCAAATTTTTAGTTGTAATTATAATTCGTAAAGACCATTAAATTATACAAACCTTTTACTTTAAAGCTCCCACGGGAGCCAAACGGTTACACTCTCATAAAATGTTTCCTGCTTATAAGAAGCAAGGCACAGCAAAAGCAGGCACAGTTGTAAAAAGCATTTCATCTGAACTGACAGCATCAGTATTGATGCTTTGATGCAGGCAAGCGCTTGAAAAGTTGCGTTCTGCCTGAGGTCAGGTGCCGGAATTCTCCTGTTCTATTTATCACACTTGATGTTGTCTTACGCTGCACTTAATCTTCTTCTATTTAGCAGCAGCCAGCAGGTCCGCAATTTTCATCTTTTATTTTCTTTATCAGTTGCCCTGCGCGCAGCTCTTCTGCAGTTGCCCATCTGATATCATCTACAATAACCTCTATCCTGAAATCATCATCTGCCTCTGCAAAACCTTCTTCCTGAGAAATCAGAATTTCTTTTTCTTCGCCAATTGTTAAGCCAGCTAAATTTGCTTCCAGAGCAGGGCGGATACTCCCGGCCCCATGCAAATACTTAACAGGTGCATCCGCCAGCGTATTTTCAAGAATCTCTCCTTTGCTGTTAAACATGATGTACCTGATGGATACGACTGTTTTATCTGCGACTTGTATCATCATAACCTATTACATAACACTATACGCTTCTCATGAAAGCATAAATCTTTTACAACTACCTTAATCTTCGATCCTGTGTGTTGGTGCAGGATATCCGGGTTGAAAGGCGGCCATTTCCCCTTCCACAATGCTGCATCCTGGCTGGGTTCGCAATGCTGCCACAGCATCAGCTACAAGCCTTTGCAAGGCATCGGGTTCAGCCTGCACTCTGGCATTGATGAACATGTGAAGGTTCTTTATTCCGGCATCTTTGTAATCAGGCGCGGCAGCAGGCTGATCTGCAGCGGTAAAGCTTATCCTTTTCTGCAGTATGCCATCATCCATCAGGAATTTCAGATGGCCAATTGGGAATTCCTGTTCTTTAACTTTTGCGTAGATGCTGTTGAGCAAAGTATAGCCAAGGGTAAGCGCATTCCCTGTGCTGGTATAAATTTCAATCTCTTTGTCCAGCCAGGCCAGTTCCGCTTCGCCGGCTCCATACTTGTCATAATCCAGTTCCAACGATGCCCGTTTGTCCTGGAGCTGAAAACTATTTAGTGTCTCCAGCCAGTGTTGTATGTCTTCCCCGTCAAAGGAATTCTGATACAAAGTCACTTTACCAGGATAGTGCTTGTGCATAAGTTGCTTTACTTCCCCGATTTGCGCTGCAGTAAGTAAATCTATCTTGGTTATGACCAGCACATCCGCTTCCTCCAGCTGCTTTTTATAGATATAATTCACATTGTCAGCAAATAAGCGGGAATCCTGAATCAGGATTGGCAAGGTATGGGCATCTGCAAAAACTGAGACGACAACTTCTAAATTCGGATGAAACTGCAGAAACGGCTTTACAATTGTTGCAACTAAATCTGTGCACGAACCTACAGCCTCAGCAAATATAATTTCCGGTTGATATACGTCCTGCAGTAACCGGATGCTATGCTCCAACTGATCGTATTTACAACAAAAACAGCCGGACGACACTTCCAAAGCAGGAATGTTTGCGCCCCTTATGAGTCTAGTATCTATCAGTTGCTCTCCCTGGTCGTTTGTAATCACGGCTACGCGGCTTCCTTTCTGCAATAACTGTAAAGATGCCTGCTGTATAGCTGTCGTTTTTCCGCTGCCTAAAAACCCACCTGTCAGAAATAACTTCATACACGTTTATCTTACCTTATGTCCTGTCATCAAAATATTAAGATTCCTTCTACACTAACCTGGTCTTCTTTCCAGATACCATCACCCGCTTCACCGGAATTTTTCCATGAACAACGTGTAGCGACGGTTTGCCCTGTTGAAACGAAACTGTTCCAAATCCTTTGTCAGTTGAGATGAAGCAGGTAAAATCTCCTATTTTAGAATCGATGTACAAAGTATCATCCACAGCATCATACCTTGTTCCTGTGAGCCCCTGCAGCATACCGTAACTGGACATAGCCCTGGCATACCAATGGCCGCACTCGTACTCATTAAACGGATTGCGGATACGGCCATCGTAGCGGTCACGGCAGGCGCGCACAATATCCAAGCCTTCATCGAGCTGCCCCTGAAGCATAAGGTGAGAAGCCACCTGGTATTCAATACCTGTCCAGACTTCGTTGCTGTAAACAAAAGGCAGTGAAAGCATGCCTCCTTTGGGCCAGGAACAAAGCAATAGTCCTCCTTCCTTGCCAAGCGCATAAGCAGGGCGTTGCGGGTTGACGTGATCGCTCAGATCCTGCTTCAGGTTATACTTATGGACAGCGAGCAAATGGCTCTTTATCTTCTTATCATCCACCGGTTCATCAAGTCCGCACATTCTGGCTATCCAGCCGCCAAGCACGCCATCAGACAGGCAGCCCTTGCCATACTGATACTTTGGCCCCTCCTTCTTTAATACCTCCAGCGCCTCCTCTGTATACTGTGTATGGAAAGATTGCGCCTTGACAGGATCCGGGGCCTCCAATCCTGTCCATTGTATGTCCTGGATAAAGTACTCTCCATCGTATAAGTTCTCCTCCATATACTCTTTGCCCCTCGCATAAAGCTTCCTGTACTGCGAGGTATCCTCTTTCAGGAACCGGCCCATTTCCGTGATGGCACTTAGGGCACCCAGGTAAAAGCTGGTAATCATTCCATTCGGCCCCCAGAACTCAATATCATACGTGTTATGGTGTGGCTCCTCTACGATGCCTTTGCTTTTGGGATCCCAGGTACGGATGCAATAATCCATACTTGTTTTTACCATGGGGTACATTTTATTGAGCCATTCATTGTCGCCGCTGATGCGCCACTCACGATATACTTTCATGATGCCTCCCAGCTGCCCGTCGGCGGCAGAATGGAAGTCGTGCTTGAGCGGCGAAATCGGCAAATTTGCCCTGAAAGCCTGATGTCCTTCCGCATTCTGGTCTTCGCAGAACTCCGTATGGCGCAAACTTCGCTCCAATGCCGGAAAGAGGTGGGGAACGGCCTGTGCATAGTTCCATACATGGGTACAGGAGCCATGACAACAGCCCCACTCGTCGCTGCATCCTTCCCAGTTCCACATCCGCCCATCGTACTGCCGCATCACGGTCGGTGACTTCAGAATAGTCAGGTTAGCGGCTACCGCCTCCATTACCTCGGCAGGAAGCGTGCTGGCATAAAAGGCATCTCTGAAAAGCGCTGATTTTTTGTGAAGCTCATTATAGTTATCCTGCCAGTAAGCGGCAACCTCCTGCACATTTTTAAACCTACTGCTGTACCATGGTTTATAGGTAGACGAATAAGAAGCCTTATTAACTCCGATACCAAGATCGGCCGTGGTAGTGCAGGCGCCGCTACCAGCAACCTTTTCTCCCATATGCAGATCAGAATCCGGTACGTACCATGCCATCATCACGCGAATGGTTTTCTCCCCGCCCGGTTGCAGTGAAAACGGCACAAACAAGGAAGCTCCAGGCGCATCCGCCTCTACAGGTTCCGTCGCCTTTACCTTACCCGCTTTAATGGTGTTCCAGATCATGGTAAGCGGATCGAACCAGCCGCCACGGAACCAGCAGTGATCAACTACTGTCTTATCCTCGTTTGTGAAGATGGCAAAGTCCGTTTTCAGGTGAGGTTTTTCTTCCGTTCCCTCCTGCGATAGCACAAAGCCGTTCGTTATCTTATTAACTGTTCCCTTTTCTCCGTTCTGCACAACAAAGTTCCGGGAGTTGTAGGAGAAAACAGCTTCTACAGGTCTATTTCCAGTATTCTTAAAATGATATTCCAGTGCCCCAATCGGAAGGCTTGAATTATCCTCATCTGTTGGGGTAAAAGGGCTCCAACCCACTACTTGTATATCAAGCGGCACATCTTCATCCTTCAGGTCGACAGTGCCGAAAGGAAAGCGGGCAACAAAGGCTGCATTACTAAAATGCGGCAAGCCAAACACAGCGCCATGCGCACCATTGCCTGTACCCCGCTGCCCGAAAATCTTCCAGTCCGGCACTGGTCCTTCAAGCACTTTCGCTCCCTTTTCCAGGCCTTTTACCGCGATAGCAGCAAACATACTTGGCTCATGGTACACCTCAGGCTTGTGCCGGATGGACATATGTGAGACGGTTCCGGTACCTTCAAGGCAGAACATGCCGGCTCCCATACCTCCAATCGGAAAGGCCACACGGTTTAAATTATCGCCTGTATATGCCGCATTATACTTACGTGTTCCGGCCCTTTCTTTTTTCTCCTGTCCCTTGTAATCAGAAGCCTGGCTGCTTTCTTTATCCGGCAATGCAGGTTGTGCAAACAGGGAGCCGGGCACTGTGGCAGCAGTTAAGCTACTTACACCCAGCTTTTTCAAGAAGGAACGGCGGTTATTTTTTTCTTCCATAATTCAATACTGTTTCTCCTCCTCCGTATTGAAGGAAAATATATTCATTGATATGCTGCACCCGGGTGAGCTGATTTAGCCCAATGGTATTCCGGTTTAATTGTATCCGCAGCTACTACCACCTGCACAAAATATATGAACAGCTTAAGTATAAGGACTACAAAACGGTAAAATCCCTTATACTAACTCATCCTGTTATCCTGACATACTTAACATTATGCTTTAAGCTATTGCTGCTTTTCAAGGAAAATTTTGTGGATATAAATGTCTTTTTTGGCATCAGCCGGCAGTTTATCCTTAATTACAACTGTAATGGTATTGGTGCCTTTTTCTATGTTTAAGGTGCCCATAAGCTCTTTCTCCACTAAAATATTTTCCTTTGCCTCACTGTTAATCAATCCGCTTACCGGATTCTGCCTTTGATTTACCTGAAATGTTCCGCATGTAGGGCACTTGAAATAAGACAGGTATAGCTTATACTTTCCATCTGAGGGAACATCCAACCTGAATTTGGCTGAGCCGTTCTGCCTGCCGGACAGCTTATAAATATCATATGTGTTGTTGCTGGTTTTATCAGTCAGATTTTCATAAGTTATACTTGAGCCAAAACCCAAAGCGCTGATCGGCAATAATTGCGTCCAGTATTCGAGCTTTTGAGGAGGATTTATTTCCAGCAAAGCAGCCGTAGGAGCTACATTTTCTTTGGGCGGCGCATCACTGTAATAAAAGGCCACGGAAGTATAATCTACCGGAATTTTATTTCCTTCGGGGCCATGCTCTATGGTCTGCAAAATGCTTTTATTGAAAGAAACCTTATCAGTGATATAGAAACGGTAGCCTCCTGTTTGCGCTAACGGAACTGAATAGGTCAGGGCGCCATGTACCGGAAGGCTATACCCCTGATCCCATCGGTCTGCCAGGGCATACCAGCCGCCGTTAAAAAGATCTTCAGAGCCTGTTCCATGGAAACGCAACTCTCCATCCACCACCGTTGAATCATCTCCTTCAAAGAAAATCGTCATGCCGGGGTTTAAGCCTTGCGCCTGTAAGATGATGCCGACCTCATGGCCTCTGCCGCTGGCTTTAAGCAATTGGTAAGGCTTGCCTTTCTCCGGGTTTATCTCTCTTCGCCATTTCACATAAAGTTTGCCTTCATCCGGCTTTCGCTTTTCCTGCACGTAAAAGACCTTTACTTTAAACAGAACCGGCTCACCCGTTTGCTGCGGTCGCTGCAAGTATGCTAAATCTATACTTGCGCTTTTCTCAAAGGGCATCGGCAAGTAACTATAATGTATGTTATCCCGCACACCTACCAGTAAAGATCGCATGGCAGGTTTGCCAAAAGCATAGCCGAAGAAATCTGTAACAGGACTGTTGATCGCATTTACTTTTTCGCCATCCCACTTTGCCTTTAGGATAATGTCCTTGAAGTTACTCTCCAGGGAGGTGAGCGGCGTTAATTCAAATCCGATTATTCTTCCGCCCTTACTCGTCTTAAACAAATTAGCCGTTTGTCCGGGCTGTACAGTCACCGTCTTTTCATCAACCGCAATTTTATCGGAGGTGTTTGCCGCATAAAACTGATTCAGGTTATTGCCATAGCTACTCCATACTTCTGCAGCATGTGCTATAGCCTCTTTTTCCTGATCCGACAGCGCTTTGGGAAAGGATGCACCATTGTCGGAAGCATCCAGTTCTCTGTACTGCAGCTGAAAAAACTGCATTCTTTCTCCTTTGAATACTACCTTACAAGATTTTTGATATGGTATCGGAATGTAGCAATAATACCCTCCTACTTCATTTCCAACAATGGGGCGCACAAAGGGATAAACTTTACCTGTAAAGAGATCAATGAACTTCACACTGATTCTGGGTTTTGATTCTCCGTCGAAATAAAACTGTATGGTATCCTCAGTCGGTGTAGGCGTCCATATCCGCTGAATGACACCCGGCCCTTTCAGATCTGCTATAACCAGGTTATTGCCCTCTTTCCTCAGGTATGAGTGTTTTCCGGAGAACCCGTCATCATTTCCCCCGCTTGGATCATAGCTGGAAAGCTGCCTGACATCTGTCTCCCCTCTGAACCGGGGCAAAAGATCGATCCTGTAAAGCCGTTGTAATTCCTTCAGGAAATCTGCTGAGCAATTAACGGCGCTGCTGCATAGCAGAAAGCACACGATACTAATCCGTACTATTTCTTTCATATTCTATTGTTCAAGTATGTACACGTGTATTCTCAGAATTATTGTTCTGGAGTTAACGCCAGGGTAGCGGGGCATTATCCCGTATTGTCTTAACAGACTACTATACTTGTATCTGCAGCCTTGCTTTGCACTTATTCAACTGTATCAGGTGTGGTTAACAGTTGCTTTATAACAGTATTTTTACTCCTGCCCAGAAGCCCCTGCAGAGGCAAGACGCTATAAATTACATCGTACCTCTGCATTGGCTTATAAGGAATTGCAATACCAGCCTGCTGCCTGTTAAAAAGCTACTGTAGTACCAGGCGACAACCGCAAATCTGAGCGATATGGATCTGTTGTATCAACTTTCCCCTGCACTTTAACTGTAAACTTGTACTTTTTAGAAGCATCATAAGGTGAGTAAACAAAGCTTTCCGGGGCATCATCCACAACCAGCGTACCTGCACTCTGACCATCAACTGAAATCCTGATAAAAACAGAAACAGGTTCTATTATATCGTCTGGCAGCGTAGACGGGAGATCCCATGTAAGAATAGCATCACTGCCGGATATAGTATAATCCAGGTTTGTAACCGGTGCAATTGGCTCACCGGGTTTAGAGAGAACAATATCTTCTTCCTTGCAACCGGCAGCAAACAGAACGCAGATAATTGAAATATAGAAAATATATTTTTTCATAACACAAAGCATTAAAGTTTTTTATATTAATAGCCTACATTTTGCTTATAAACACCTTGTGACCAGTTCATCTGTGCTTGCGGGATTGGCAGGTATTCATCCCGGCCCTTGGTAAAGTAGGCTATCTCAATCCATGAATGCCGTTTGCTTTCTTTCTCGAAGTAAGTATTCATCACCTCTGCTGCTATACCCCAGCGCACTAAGTCATAGAACCGGCGTCCTTCCATAGCCATCTCTAACCGGTTCTCCCAAACCAGTGCTTCCCAGGCGGTATTCTTATCCCAGTTTATATTCACACCATCAACATAAGGCTCTACTTTGTAAGTAACCGGAAAACTACCATCGGGCAGCTTTAACCTGCCTGTGCTGTTTGCTGCACGTTCCCTGATCTGGTTAATGATTGGAAGCGCTTCCTGCTCGCGACCGAGCTGAATAAGTATTTCGGCTTTCCAAAGCAAGACCTCATCGTACCGGACTTCCATTTGATTCTTAGAATTATACATCCAGAACTCATCATACAAGCCCGGGCTGTCGGTACGGACATTCTCCTTCATCGAATGAAAATAGCCATACGTGGCGGGTTGCCTTGAGCCAGTGCTGTCATATAATATATCCTGGTATTTCCATGGAAAATCCGGAATGGCAACCGTATGCCCTAATCTTGGATCCCAGGTATTATTGGCAAAATAGGGCAGCTCATTAGTGGTTTCTGCGCTAGCAGATGCAGTTACCTCAGCGTCATTATAGGTATCAAAGAGTGGCAGGCCCTGGTCGTCTACTCTAAATGCATTTACCATATTGTAGGATGCTTTGTGGAAATCGCAGCAACTAAAATAAGGATTCCACCAGGGAGCCGTGAGTCCGTTCCCCTCATTTAAATTTCCACGCGGCGTACCATCATCAATGGTGAACTGTAATTCCCAAATCGACTCGGGCGAAGCATTATCATATTCCAGTAAAAAATTTTGCGCAAAATCAGGTGCAAGGCTATACTTACCGCTGTTTATTATACTGTTACAGTATTCCAGGGCTTCTGTCAGTTTTGCAGCATCAATACCCGTCACCTGATTTCTCTCATCTTCAGGGTAAGCCATCCAAAGTAATGTTTTGGCCAGAAATGCTTCTGCCGCATACTTAGTGGCCCGGCCCACTTCTGCCTGCGATTCCGGCAGGTTCTCGGCGGCAAACTTGAAGTCTTCGTATATCTTTTGCCAAAGCCCCAAATCATTTACGGCATCATCAGGATGGTTCGATATAGTAGGGATTTCTTCTACAGTTGCATTTTCATCGATATAGGGTATCCACCTATAACGTTGTTTTAACTTAAGATACATCCACCCCCTGAGGAAACGCAATTCTGCAAGGCGGCTTGTCTTTAAAGGGTATGTCGCTTCATCCATCCTGTTGACAGCGTTTATGGCAGTGTTAACCCTTGATATGCCGCTGTAGGTCTGGAACCATACGCCATCATTATTGCCAACATTAGGATTTACCAGTGAGAAAACTTCCATCTGATACCAGGCAGGCTGATCATCCAGTCCTCCGCCACCTTTATAAGCATCATCTGACCTGATGCTAGCAATCCAGGGATTCATAGTATCGAAAGCACCTACTCTGGGCAGGTATGCATAAGCAGCCGTAACAAGGCCATCCGTATACTCAGGGCTGGTAAGCTGCTCTTCTGTTATAATTCCTTTGGGATTAACATCTAAGTAATCCTTGCAGTTAGTCGTTGATATAACTAACAGCCCTGATATTATATAGCTTAATAACCTTCTTTTCATGGTATAATTCTTGAAGTTTTTCATACTTAGTCATTATTAAAAGGAAACACGCACACCAGTCATAAACATCTGAGGCCGCACGTATGGGCTTGAATATTCGTTCGCCTTCGACGGGTTCTCCGGGTCAATACCAGTATAAGCATCATCTCCCCACCATTTTTTTAAGTTAACGATGTTCTGGGCATTCACATAAATGCGGCAATCTTTCATGCCTACCTTTGATATCAGGTTTACCGGAAGGGTATAGCCCAGTTCGATTTGTCTTAGCTTTAAGTAGGAACCAGATTCCATAAAGTAAGTAGATGGCCTGCGTTCGTCGTTCTGGTTTATCAATGAAAGTGCAGGTATGTCGGAGTCGGGGTTGGCAGGTGACCAAGCTCCCAGAAGCCGGGTGGCATGGTTAAATCCACTTTGTGTCCATACATTCCAGAAGTCGCTGTATGTTTTCCAGTCATTTCTCACAGTATTGCCTGCTATTCCCTGCCAGAACATAGAAAAGTCGAAGTTCTTAAACCTGGCATCAAAAGTTAAACCGTACATAAAGTCAGGGTCGCTTACTCCTATCCAGGTGCGATCATGCTCCCACGTAATGCGGCCATCACCATCTAAATCTTTATACCGGATTCTGCCAAGCCCTTTTCCCTGCTGCTCTGCGGAGTTATCAACTTCTTCCTGTGTCTCAAAGAGCCCATCCGCAATAAACCCGTAAGCTGAATTCAGTGGCCTTCCCAGGATATTGTCATCCAGGCCATTGCCGCCGTAAGTAAACTTTACTGATTCAGGCAAATCATCGATTGTATTCCGGTAGGAACTGATGTTTCCGCTTATAGAGTAGGAAAAATCACTTGAAGGGTTTGCAAAGTAAGTCAAGATCAACTCAACCCCTTTGTTCGTCATGTTTGCTGCATTTATCCACTGATATCCGCCTTCTCCGATCGCGGCTATGTAAGGAGGTTCATACAACATGCCGTTCGTTACTTTGTAGAAGTAATCAACAGATCCTGATAACGCCCCGTTAAATAAGCCAAAGTCCAATCCTACATCAGTTTGGGTGGTGGTTTCCCACTTCAGATTCTGGTTTCCGATATGCCTTCTGCGATATCCGGAATAAAGAGTGCCGGTTTCATTTCCTGCAAGACCATAACCTGTGGAGCGGTAATCTGCATCGTAGAAATTAACCAGTGCATTGGTGGGAATATTGGAATTACCGTTCTTACCCCAGCTTGCCCTCAACTTTAAATCCGAGATAAGAGCTACATTATTTTTGATAAAGTTCTCCTCGCTTAATCTCCATCCTGCAGAAACGGCCGGAAAGAAACCATACTGGTTGTTTATACCAAATTTAGAGGAGCCGTCATAACGTAACGTCGCTGATAACAGATACTTCTGGTTGTACACGTAATTGAACTTAGAAAAATACGATAGCAGCGCCCATTCATCACCGCCCCCGTAAACTTCCTGGTTGCCTGTTGCAGAATTTAAATAAGCATAATCATAATTTTCGAATTCAATATCCTTCCGAAACCCGTTAATGTCTTCAAACTTGTACTTCACTGCCTCTATTCCTGCCAGGAAATTTAATTCGTGGTTGCCAACATTCAGATCATAGTTTAATGTATTGGTCCAGGTGGTGGTCAGCGCATGGGACTGATAATTTCTAACCCCGTTGTTATCATCATGCTTTCCGCCGCCTTCCTGCCAGGTAAAATCTATGTGCCTGAAATAGCCAGAGGAATAGTCAGCCCCAAACAGTGTCTTCAGGTTCAGATTCTTTAATAATTTCAGATTAGCATATATGCTACCCAGCACATTGGTTTGGTTCCTGGTATTATCTTTTTCCATTGTCAACATCCTGATCGGATTATTATAATCATCCATTCCCAGGTCATAGGCAGTTCCTCCCCAGCCTCCGTCGGTGGTATATACCGGAATGATAGGAGGCATGGTAAGAAAGGAGTGGCTATGATTTTGATCCTGAATTCTGGAATTTGATAAAGAGAGGTTTTCTCCTATTGTCAAATGATCTTTAATCAAATCATACTCAGAGTTCAGGCGCAGAGAATATCTTCGGAACCCGGTATGAATCTGTGTTCCCCGGTTTTCATAAAAGTTAAGAGAAAGCAAAGTAGTAGCCCGTTCTGTTCCATTAGATATCGTCAGCTGGTGGTTATTTTGGAGTCCTAACTGCGACCCCTCTTTAAACCAGTCGGTATCAGCTGATGGCATAGTATGTGCAGCATTCAACCACTCAATCGGCGTTACTTCATCCAGCACAGCGACTCCGTTATCTCCAAGGTGCCAGTCAAAGTCATAAATCTGCGTAACTTCATTCGGATCTCTGCCATCATTAATTGCCGCCTGCCAGAGGGCCTGCCCATACTGTTGGGTATTCATTAAGTCGATTCTGTTCATAAAGCTGGAAATACCAACAGATCCATCATATGTTATCCGGGTTTCGCCGGCCTTTCCCTTCTTGGTTTCAATAAGAATAACCCCGCTTGCTGCCCTGGAGCCATAAATACTGGCCGAGGCTGCATCCTTCAAAACCTGCATAGAAGCAATATCATTGGGATTGATATCTCTTAAGTTGATATTTGTAGGTAATCCGTCAATAACTATCAGTGGAGGGGCAGACCGCATCGAGGTTAATCCGCGTATCTGAACATTGGCATTTCCCACAGGGCTTCCGTCTGTCGTAATCTGCATACCCGGCACCCTGCCCTGCAGTCCTTGCATCACATTCGAGTAGTTATTCTTTTCAATGATATCAGAGGACACTACTGCTATCGAGCCTGTTAAATCTGCTTTCCGTTGGGTCATGTAGCCTGTTACTACAACCTCCTCCAGCGCTTCCGTATCTTCCTGAAGCTGAATATTGAGGTTAGTTTGCCCGTTTACAGGTACTTCCTTTGTGGTGAATCCAATGAACGATACTATTAAGACGTCATTTTCATCTGCTTCTATTGTAAAGATGCCTTCGGCATTCGTAGCCGTGCCGGCAGTTCCGTTTTTAACCCGCACCGTTACCCCCGGCAATGGGTTGCCATTTCCGTCTGTAATCTTACCTGTTACAGTTAACCGCATTAACTTATCATTTCCAGCCAAATCAGACAGGTTGGTTCTGCCAGTTAAATTCCTTTCCGTAAAGATGAAATCATTAGCGCGTGTCGGTTCTGCATAAGAATTTGTGATTCCTAGGCAGGGCGCAAGAACAGTTAGCACTATAACCTGCTTCCAACTTGCTTTATGCCACCTTTGTAAAAGAGTGAAAGATTTTTTCATCATATTATAACTTTAGTTTAAACAGTTAATTAAAGCCTCACCTGTTGAAGCTGCTCCTGAAAGGAATTGCTATTCCCTTTTCTTGTCTTGCTATTGCCTTAATCCCGAGCCTCCTTTCTCTTTATTGTGAAAGCCTTATAGTCTGGCATTATTCAAATATTTATCTCTGACTAAGAACCCTGTATGGCGCAGAAAGCCAAACCAGCTTCATCCATATGTTGTGTGGCTTTTAATTAACTTCGAGGTCATTTTTGGAAGGGAGCTTGGGGAAAGGAGCATGTGGTTCTGCCTGGTACCAGTACACCACCGAGCTCATATCCGACTGCTGGGGCAGGTA
>NZ_JADQDR010000018.1 GCF_015694705.1 Pontibacter rufus
CTTCCATAAACTTATTGGTTTGGTCACCTCTAGTTTAGGCCGATTCCCGCTTTTTTCCAATTCAAAACATACTCTAAGGGCGCGGCTCAAGTATAGAAAATTTCTGCCTGAAACAGTCGATGAACTAATAACCGCTATAGTGCCTTCAATAGACTTGTCAATTGATTCCAAATCATTGATGCCTAATATATTATCATCATTGAAATTTAGCCCATGCTTTCTTAAAATAGTTGAAATCAGCTTGGCTAGTTTAAAAGATGCTTGATCCGGTAAAGCAATCATGAATTTTAGAGACGCCGGAATGTTCTGTACAACGTACTTTTCAATTTTATCGAAAATTTCCTGGAAGCGATGAGTGGAACCTACATTGGTCTCCCACTCATTCAAGACTGTATCTATATCAATGTATATATCATATTTTTTCTGATGGTCTTGACCTTCTTTATAATAGCACCTAATGATAGAGGAATCTTCTTGGCTGCCCTTTGAATAAAAGGCTCCTAGCTTGTTTAGAAAAGGAGGGACATCAGTTATATGAATAAGCTGGCCGTTTACAACGGGTTTTTCTAACAGGAAAACATCCCCTTTTACTTCAACTGCCGTTGATCCGCCTATACATAACTCACATTTTTGACCTCTATTAACATTATAGGACTTAAAAGGCACTAAGCCTTGCGGATTCAGATCTTTATGGTTTGTCAGATCGCAGATTACTTGTCTTTTATAATAAGCTTCTACATCAAGCCCGTATACTATAGCGATGTTTTCTACTTCAATATTCTTTTTTCTGTCTTCAACCATACGTTTTACGATGCCTCCAGAAGTTGAAGAAGATATTAGAAACAAACTGTCCCGCTTAGCTTCAAAGGTCGATTCTTCAAACATCTTGTAAGACCCAAAACTCTCCACATGAATCGAATCGCCGTAGGTGGGATCTAAGTCTTTTAACAAATAGATATAAGAATAAGCAAGCGAGTTGATTGAAGAAGTGTCACAATAGATATGATTGTACCTCTTTCCTGCTAAATAAATAATTAGTGCAGAAGCTAAATACATAATTTGGGTTCCATGTATGAGAACATTTCCTGCCCTAAGGAATTTATCGCTATGCTTTCCAGACGGAAAAACAAAATGATGTGCAGATTTTGAGATAATTAAGCCTCCATTATCGTTAAAGATTTTCGTCATCCCACGATTGAAAATCTCCCTAACTAAATCGTCTTTTAACTTTTTCCCCAGAAAGGATTCAAGAGTTCCTTGTGAGCTGATGTAGATACCTGATATGTCATCTTTATTTTGCTCTACATCATAATGAGGAATATAACGGTATATCTCTGATTCACTTTCAAAAAGCTCTAAGAGTTCATTTCTGTTAAATTCCAGTCCTATAATAATAATTTTGTCTGGTATTGTGTTCCGATAAAAATACTCTCTTAATTGAACCTGTATGTCAGCTTGGTCTTTCAGAACAGCCTTATATGGAAAAAATAAAACTAAGTGATTAGCCTTTTTTGTTCCTTGAAGTGGAACACTGATTTCCCTAATGAAGCTAAAAATAAAACTTTTCTTCATCATACAGTATTTAAAGGGTAAGCCATGGTAATCACAGTGCCTTCCGAATGCCACATTTCAGTAAAAGCATTAGCGGAAGAAGACTCCCAATCCTTTAGCTCAACTGATTCAAAACTACTTGCTTCCGTGTAAGGGGTACTAATAAGATCTCTATAGAGGCAAGTTCTCCCAGTTCTTATTTTTAGGAACCCTCTTTTCTTTGAAAGTAGCTGTAGTACATTGTCTAGCCCGAACCCCTTATTGATCCCTTTTAGTGTAGTCACAGATGATGCCCCCTTTATTAAACACTTCTTTATTGCGGCCACCTCATTTTGAATGGAAAGACTATTAGTCCAATCTTTGCCCAAAAACCTTTTGGCTAACCCAGGGCCACTGTCAAAAACAGAGATCTCAAGTATAAAATTATTATCATCTTCTAAAGAGCTTTCATAGAAGTTAACTAAACCTACATGAGATTTAGCCCCTTCTATGAACTTGCCTTTAGAACTTCTCTGTATTTTTAGAAAAGCCCCTCTAACATTAGGGGTAAGATCAACTTTATTTAAATAATCCATGGTTGCATGCTCATCAGTATTCTTCATTAGCTCCCATAGGATCGACTGCAAATCTTCAAGAATGGGCGAATTATTTCTTGTAAATCTGTTTGTGTAAATTTTCCCTAAACTCTCTAATATTCGGTAAACTGTATTGTCTAAAGCGGACGGGACTTCAGCAAAGTTGAAGGTGGATGTGTAGAACCAATGTGGTAAACCTTTCTCGTTTGAATAGTGATCAAAACAAGGAATTAGTATCGCCTCATTGGGTAACCCTTCAAGAAAGTCAATTTTTCGATGCATCTCCTGAGTATACTTCTTAAGAGACGCCTTTAATTGCTCACCATTTTCATTTACTATCTCGCATTCTTTCCAAGCAGATGATAATAGCACATACCCGAAATAGCTATAAGTAAAATCCTTAGCTTGTAAGGTATTATTAGATTCCAAAGGTATAACTAGCTTTCCTCCCTTGTTTCTCCTTATCCAGGTGAATATAACTTGAAGTAGGTTAGGCAATATACCAAAACCCCTATAGCTTAGTTTAAGAGGGACCTTCAAGTTTATGCCTTCAGGTGAGTGAGCTAAGTCTTTTAAAAGTCTTTCTAGAACCTCGCTATCTAATTGAGAAGGAATTGTAAGTGTGGCCATTAATAAAGTATTTATTCGTCGGAGTCGAGTAAGTTAGGAAACGGATTATCCCATATTTTTAACCTCTTACTCTACCAGTAGTTACTAGTTGGTTTAAACTATTGAAGTGCAGCCCTCAAGTCATCAAGGAATATAGGTTTTGTCACTACTTTTAATTTCGGAAGCCCCTTCTCAACGATTTTTGCCTGGATACCTAAATGTCCTGTTAGAATTATTATTCTTGTCTCGGGGTATCCCAACTTCAAGATCTCTCTTGCCACATCGAAGCCATCCATCTCACTGTTTTTTGAAAGATCTATATCAATAAACACCTTGTCATACTGATTTATCTTATAAAACTTTCCAAATGCTTGAGACGATGGAAAATTCTCCACAGAGAGAGAATTGTTAAAATAAATGATGTTTACTGCCTGGAAGGGAGTTCTCACGGCTGCATCATACTCATTTTCAAATATGGCAATTCTCATGCGTTGTTAACTGGAAAGATCATGGATAATTCTAATTGTCTATCTATACGGAAGGCCGTTTTGATGCCCATTTGATTAGCAAACTGCTTTATGAAAGTAGTCCCATGACTGTTTCTCTTCATAATCTCGTTGATTTCATTTCCGTTAAAATCTTTAACCAACTTTTTTAAGGCTCCGTCCTGCCTATTTGCTGGAGCTTTAAAATCATTTGAGAATCGAATTACAGGACAATCTTCTACTATTACAAATTTTACTTCAGCTGTGGAACGGGAATGTTTTTTAATGTTATCAATAATTTCATCAAGAATCAGTTGAAAGTCATTCAGGTTAAGATTCATGGTGGACTCATAAATGCGATCATCCCAACCAACCTCAATACTTTTTACATCCAGGTCATTGTGGTCCCAGGCAAGACGCACTATTTCAAAGATTCTTCTAAAAGACTCAGGGGCCATTTCTTCAACAAAATATGGGCTTAAGGATTTGTCCAAAATATTATGTGCCTTTCCAATAACATCCTTTATGCCTCTTGCAGCACGCTTCTTCTCATGAGTGATCAGTGGATCTAGTTGCTTTAGTATTTCAGGGTCCTTTATCTGTTCATATTTAGTGACCAAGTCAAAGTATGTGGTGACAGGCGTAAGCTTGTTGTTGAGGTAATGAATTACTTTGACCGTGTTGTCCACATAATGCAACTTACTCTTAAGCTTTTTAAGCGTCTTTCTCTGCTGAACCCTGAGATCATTCTCAATCTCCAACACCTTTACAACCTTGTGCAACAGCGGGTTCACTGTTTTAATGATCAAAGGATGTAAAAAGGAAAAGCTATTCTGAGAGAAGTGTATACAATATACATATTGTGCCTTGTTCCCTTGTACCAATATAAGAATACAGTTATAAGTAACTGCACCGTTGATGCTTACATCCTGCACCCTTAGGTAAGACTTCTTCCTTAATTGAGCAATAATAGCAGGCTCATTAGGGAAACTGAACGTCGATATGAACTTTGAACTCGCCACGAGGCTAAGAGCAGTTCCTTTCACCTTGAAGCACATGATGTCCAAAGGAGCCAGTGATTTGTATATAGAGCCACCGCTAGACAGAGACTCGACAATGTTATTAAGGAGCACGTAGGCTCTACCTAGGTTCAGGTTCTCTTCGTAAAACTTATCTATTGCGCCATAAATGACAGTGTGAAATCGGATAAGGCTCGCCCTAAGAAATGAAAAAATATTTATAGCGGCCAATCCTAAAAGAGCAAATATTGCAGTATAGTCAAACTCAAAATTATTAAGTATGAAAAGGGACAGCAATACTATGAGATACAGCGGCAGGGAAAACGCAGGAGGTCTCTGATGACTGCTATGGTTTAATGAATTTACAATTGGTAGAAGGAGTAAACCCATATTAAGTAGAATACCTAGATCTTTACCATAGAGCACGAATAAAAAGAAAGCATAGTCATTAAGGAGCCTCAGATGTGCGAAATACTTTCTCTTAGGCTTCAGTAAAAGGTAAAGAGCATAATAAACTATGCCACCCACGAGGTAGGCATACCAAGAAAATAAGTTGTCATTGAAAACAATAATAGTAAAGGAGTAGCCTAGGATTAGGATTCTGAATAACGATGAGATAAACTTCCTGATCTTGAGATCCAGTTCTTCTATGATGGACATTATAGCTTTAACTTAGATGATATTTCCTTAATCAGAATGTTTATCACAATCACCAGAAATGCTATTTTGCCCAAAACGAGTAAAATAACCCCCCAGATGTTCAAGGGCTTGACTTTAAAGCCATCTGAAAACTGAAAAACTCCTAAAAGGGTATTCGCAAAGTGATTTGAATAGAAGTTTTTAGAAACATTTAGGTACTCAATCTCAAATACAGGAAACTTGGGCTCACTAGATGGCAAAAGAACAATGGAATATACTGAGTAACTTAATAAAAGTGTAAAAGCAACTGTCCAAATATTCATAGTCATTTTTAGATACAGTAACTTGAAAGCATTTACCCAAGTTATATTTTGAGTGCATAGGCTGATATTAGCATCAGCAAGAGCCTTATTGCAAGCATCCTTCTCAGGCTCAAACCCATTCACGGCCAGGAGCCTATTTAGGTAATGCAGGGCCTTTAATCTCTCTTCAATACTTAATAGACCAGTATAGGAAAATATTTTACCCATATCTATATCATCATACCCGAACTGTCTCTCTTCACAAGCCTTAATATAATAAGATATGAGGTACTTGATGTCTACATATGTGTCTCTTAACAATACTGGATCCCTACTATGGATCTTAATCTGCAGAATTGCATTCTGAGCTTCTAACTTCTGATAAAAGTATTGTGCATTTAAGATGTTGTTTCTCTCTCCGTCAATCAAAACGAGAAGATTTTGTCTTTGCACATCCATTCTTTGTTGATATAGTCTTGTGGGAAATAGGGTGAAAAGGAAACTATGAAAGCAGCATCTCTTACATTAATTCATTAGGCTGCCGCTGAAGGAGGTACTCAATGCCTGTAACATCGACGCGCTGTCTAGCCTGGCAGAGGTCATGCTGCAGTTGCAGATTTACCCAAAGCTCTGGAGACGTGCTGAAAGCTGCAGATAGCTTCCATGCCATCTCAACGCTAATGTTGACATGACCGTTGAGGATCTCATAAAGCACCTTGCGGCTGATGTGCAGATTCTCAGCGATCTGTGTCACCATTAGCCTCGTGGTATCTGTATAGTCTCTCAAAATTTCGCCAGGATGCGGTGGGATGTACATGATCATATAAATATTATTTACTTCAAGAACACCTCAGCTAATATTGAAGCTGTTTAGCATTTAAAGAACCTCCAAAGAACTAGGCTGGTACAAGTGTTTGCAAAAACATTTTACACCTACACCTAATTCAATGGAAGTCATAAGCGAAGATAGCATAAACCGTTGGATAGTGCCGCATTTGAGCGTGAGCAAAAGAGGCCCAAAGCTACAGGTAAATGCCTCAGAGATTGTGTCGACCATTCTCTACAAGCTCAAGACGGGCTGCCAATGGCGGGAGTTGCCTACCAAGGAGTGCTTTGTGGGCAGGCGCATTAGCTGGCAAGAAGTGTACCATCACTTCAGTAAGTGGGCAAATGACGGCAGCCTGCGAAAAGAAGTAAAGGGGCTATTGAAAAATATTATCCAGCAGCCGATAAGCCTTCAAAAGCTCTTCATGCTCTTGAATTAGCACGTTCCAGTGAGAGCCTTGACTCCTCTCTTCCTAGAAGGGAAATTCTTGGTGAGGAGAGGTGCGAGCTATCCTCGATCTTTGAAAAGATATTTACTTGATGATACCCATCATTACTATCCAAACATGCTCCCGCTTTGATTCTTAGGGAGTATTAATCTTACTTATTGCACCAATGAGTCTTATGTTAATCAATTTTACTTTATGTCAAGTTTTATAACTAAAAAACTTGACATAAAGGCAAGCGCATACTTACCTTTGGGAAGAATTAAACCATAGTAGTCACGGCGTAAAAGAAGAATATGAGCATTATGCAGCAAGTCCGGGAAAGAATTGAGCAAGCCCAGCCCGGGCAGCTGTTGACTTACGCTGATTTCCAGGTAAACGACAGCCAGCTAGAGGCCCTGGCGGCGGCGCTCAGCCGCCTGGCTAGGCAGGGTGTCATCAACCGGTTGGCAAAAGGCCGCTACTATAAGCCAAAGGAAACTGTTTTCGGGAAAGTGAGACCATCTGAAAAAGAGATCATCAAGAGCCTGAGCACTTCCAAGGGCAAAGTCAAAGGGTACGAGAGCGGTTTGGGGCTTTACAACCAGCTAGGCCTGACAACGCAGGTTCCCCAGGAGGTGACACTGATGACCCGCAAGCAGCGCCGGGTGGCGAACGTCGGGAAAACCAAGGTTCGTTACGTTCAAAGCCCCACCAACTTCAAGGAGTCTGACATTGATAAGCTGCAAGTCCTGGACGCACTGCGCGGCTTTAAGAAGATCCCGGACCGCAACAGTGAGAAGACGATCCTCATTCTGCTGGAGTATATCAAAGAGTTAGCCGAAGGCGACATGGATCGGCTAATGGAGCTGGCGCTGGACTATAACCCCGCTACCCGTGCCCTACTGGGAGCCCTGCTGGAGCAGCTGGGCTATGCACAGGAGGCGGACAGGCTAAGACAGTCGCTCAACCCGCTGACAAAATACAAACTGGGCATTAGCGAGATTATACTGCCCAACAGGAAAGACTGGAATATCATATGAACCTGCACCAAAACCCGGAGGTGTTTCGGGACGCTATTACGGCCACAGCAGAGGCCCTGCAGATCAGGGATGTGTATGTGGAGAAGGATTACTGGGTAACACTGCTGCTTTACCGGCTGGCGCACTCCCCTTACGTGGGGCAGGCCATCTTCAAGGGCGGCACCTCCCTATCCAAAGCCTACAACCTGATTGAGCGCTTTTCAGAGGACATCGATCTGGCTATTAACGCGCCCGAAGGCATGACTAACAACCAGGTCATGCAGCTGATCCGCAAAATCTCAAAAGAGATCACAAAGGACATGGTGGAGGTAGATGATCCGCACAGGACCAGCAAAGGCTCCCGCTTCCGCAAAACGCTGCATGATTACGGAGCCACTGTGCAGGGAGACTATGGCCAGGCAACTGACAGGATTCTGGTCGAGATCAACTCTTTTGCCAGCCCTAATCCACACCAGCTGATGCCAATCAAGACCTACATCAGCCAGTTTATGGCCCAGCGTAACTTGCTGGACCTGATCCGCCAGTACGGGCTAGAGCCTTTTGAGGTGAATGTGGTGAGCTTGGAGCGCACCTTCACAGAAAAAGTGCTGGCCCTGGTGCGTGCCTCCTATGCAGATAACCCCATAGATGAACTGGGCAGTAAAATCCGCCATGTATATGACCTGCACGCCATGCTAAAAGTACCTGCAGTTGCCGCTTTTCTGCACAGCGAGGACTTCTCTCAAATGATCAAGGCCGTGCAGGCCGATGATGCCCGCAACAGCGAGTTTCAGGGGCACTGGGCTCTGCAGCCGCTGGATGCCTGCCTGCTGTTCGCCGACGTGAGAGGAGCCTGGAATTCTTTAGAGACGGCCTACCAGCAGGAATTCCGTTCCCTCGTGTATGGTACGCTGCCTGACGCGGAGGAGATTGTTACCGTCTTGGGAATAGTCGCTGCCCGCCTTAAGGCATTCGGAGACAGAAAGAGTTGATATGGACCTAATGTAGCTGTTAAATCCTGCATAAGAAGTACGGTATATAATCTATTCCTAGAATGTGCTAATCCATACCCCGGTGGATAGAATCACGGTAGTCAAAATGAGAAGTTTTAAGGCCAGTATCTTATGGGATAGCCTTAAAACTTCTCTTAGCACTCATCCATATTGCTATATACTTTATCATATTTTAGGTAAATTGCTAACCCTGTTAACAAATAAACCAGTCACTCTAACTCAGATCACGGTAGTTTTAGAATAACAAAGAAGTATTCCATAAATATTCTAAAGCTGTGCCTTATTCTGTAGTTTGATCATATAAGAAGTAAGAAATGAACGCAGTTGAGATTGAGGAAGCTATATCATTACTGGCAGAACAGCCTTTTAATCCTGTTGAGTTTCCCTATGCTTTTCTGGAAGCTTTTGGCAATAAAGCTACAACCATCAAGCGCCTACAAACCGGCAATAATAATAAATCGGACATCGAGGGCGGAGTTCTCCAGCGAAACAATATTCACATAGCCGTATGTGAGGAGGGCACGGTTTTAGAAACGCTGAACCGGCTCCGCAATAGCCCAGCAACTGCTAAAGCTAAGGCCAAATTTATCCTGGCTACGGATGGTAAGGAATTTCAGGCCGAAGATATGAGTAGCGGTGAGACTGTTGCTTGCGACTACCCACAATTCAACGAGCATTTCGGCTTCTTTCTGCCTCTGGCAGGCATTAGCACCGTAAAGCAAATACGAGAAAATGCCTTTGATATTAGGGCTACAGCGCGCCTTAATAAACTCTATGTAGAGCTCTTGCAACATAATCCAGACTGGGCTACCGAAGAGCGGCGGCACGACATGAACCATTTCCTTGCCCGGCTCATCTTCTGTTTTTTTGCTGAGGATACTGGTATCTTTAGTGGTAACAATCCATTTGTTGGTACAATTCAGCAAATGAGTTCCCCAGATGCTTCGGACACGCATGAGGTGATGAGAGAGATCTTTCGGGCAATGGATACGAAACATGAAGACCGAAAAGCTAAGAACATACGAAGCTGGGCTATTGGCTTTCCCTATGTAAACGGAGAGCTATTTTCCGGTTCTACCGAATGCCCAAAGTTTACCAAAATCGCCCGTTCTTACCTCATCCACATTGGCAACCTGGACTGGAAGAAAATTAACCCGGATATTTTCGGTTCCATGATTCAGGCAGTGGCCGATGAAGAAGAACGCAGCGCACTGGGGATGCACTATACTTCTGTACCCAATATCCTGAAAGTGCTCAACCCGCTCTTCCTGGATGATCTACGCGCGCAGCTGGAGGAAGCAGGCGATAATGGACGCAAGCTGCTTAACCTGCGCAAACGCCTGGCCCGCATCCGAGTGTTTGATCCAGCCTGTGGCTCTGGCAATTTCTTGGTAATTGCCTATAAGCAAATGCGGGAAATTGAGGCGGAGATCAATAAACGCCGTGATGAAGGGGACAGACCTATGGAAATACCGTTAACCAATTTCCGTGGTATAGAACTGCGCGACTTTTCCTGTGAAATTGCACGCCTGGCTCTTATTATTGCTGAATACCAGTGCGATGTCCTTTACCGAGGACAGAAACTAGCGATCGCTGATTTTTTGCCGTTGAGCAAAGAAAACTGGATCACTTGCGGCAATGCCCTGCGGCTAGAGTGGCTATCTGTTTGCCCGCCCACTGGAACTGGTGTGAGGCTCCATAGCAATGACCTCTTTTCTACTCCTTTAGTTCAATCAGAAATTGACTTTGAGAATGAAGGAGGCGAAACCTATATCTGTGGTAATCCTCCATATTTAGGTAGCCAATGGCAATCCAAAGAACAAAAGTCTGATCTTAAGTCCATATTCGACAATCTTACGAAAACCTGGAAGTCACTTGACTACGTAGCTGGATGGTTTATGAAAGCGGCAGAGTATGGTAAATATACTAAAGCTTCAGCTGCCTTTGTATCTACAAACTCTATTTGTCAAGGTAGGCAGGTTGCTACCTTATGGCCTCTAATTTTTAGTACGAGGCATACTATCAACTTTGCCTTCTTAAATTTTAAGTGGGCAAATCTTGCGAGTTATAATGCGGGCGTTACAGTGTGTATTGTAGGAATTTCTCAAGATCAGGGGAAAAAGAAGCAACTTTACAGCATTGACAAAGACGGTAACACCATTCTTAAAGAGGCAGATAACATAAATGCATACCTCATATCCGCTGCTAATGTTATAATCAAACCTTCTTCAAAGCCTCTTTCTGAATTACCGGAAATGAGTTTTGGAAATATGCCTAATGATAATGGGCACCTACTTTTAACAGACTCAGAAGCCAGGAAGGCCATTCAAGATTACAATGTTTCTTCGAAATATATTAGACCGTTCTACGGCTCTCAGGAGTTTATAAAGGGAACCCCAAGATACTGTGTTTGGATCAATGACAATGATGTAGAAGAGGCTTCTCAAAACGCTTGGCTTTTAAATAGGTTTGAAAAAACTAAACAATCACGTTTAGAGAGCGACCGTCCAACTACGCAATCTTTAGCTAAGCAATCACATCGTTTTGGGGAAGTACGCCAAAAAGGTGATGAGCAACTGATCGTAATTCCTTCTATCAGTTCTGAGAATAGACCTTATCTTCCTTGTGGAGTCCTTCAAGCAGGCAACATTGTTAGTAATAAGAACTTTGCTCTATATGACGCTCCGCTTTGGAGTATGGCGTTAGTTGCTTCTCGATTGCACTGGGTTTGGATCGGTACAGTATGTGTTCGCATGCGAACTGATTTTTCCTACTCCAACACCCTTGGCTGGAACACCTTTCCCACTCCTTCCCTAACTGCAAAAAATAAAGAAGATTTAACCCGTTGCGCCGAAGAAATATTGATTGCGCGGGAACGGCATTACCCCGCCTCCATCGCTGATCTCTATGATTTAGAGAGAATGCCCGAAGACCTCCGCCATGCCCATGATCGTAACGATGAAGTGCTGGAGCGTATTTACATTGGCCGTCGGTTTAAAAACGACACCGAGCGCCTGGAAAAACTTTTCGATCTTTATACTCAAATGACCACTAAAGCTAAGGCTTCATGACAAATAATAAAGCTGTACCCTCCGTTACCGTTAACTATAAAAGCACCGGAAGTTCTACAAACTCAAATGAACTTGGCATGCGCCCCATGCAGGAGCGTGCCTACGAGAAGCGCGGTGAGCAATATTTACTGATTAAATCGCCTCCGGCATCTGGAAAAAGCCGGGCCTTAATGTTTATCGCGCTGGATAAGATTAATAACCAAGGCATCAAGCAGGCCATTATTGCGGTGCCGGAAAAATCTATAGGCTCCAGCTTTGCCAATGAACCGCTTACCAAATTTGGTTATCATTTTGACTGGCATGTAGAACCAAAATGGAACCTCTGTAATGCCCCAGGGGAAGATGGCAGCAAGGTTAATGCCGTTGGGTCTTTCCTAAGCAGCGAAGACAAGATACTGGTTTGCACCCATGCCACGTTTCGCTTTGCTGTAGAACGGTTTGGAGTGGAGGCTTTTGACAATCGGCTCATTGCCATTGATGAATTCCACCATGTGAGTGCCGATGAAGGTAATGTGCTCGGTTCACAAATAAGGCAACTGGTAGAACGCGATAAAGCGCATATTGTGGCCATGACAGGCTCCTACTTTCGTGGGGATGCCAATCCTGTTTTAATGCCTGAAGATGAGGCTAAATTCGATACTGTTACTTATACCTACTATGAGCAACTTAACGGATACGAATACCTTAAAACTTTGCATGTTGGTTATTACTTCTATAGTGAGGCTTATGCTGACGAGATTTTAAATGTTCTTAACCCTAATGAAAAAACGATCATCCATATACCGAACGTCAATTCGCGAGAGAGTATGGGGGATAAGATCAAGGAAGTTGAGCATATTTTGTTTGAGCTTGGCGAATGGCAGGGTACTGACACAAGCACCGGCTTTCATTTAGTTAAAACGCCAGAGGGTAAAGTTTTAAAAATTGCTGATCTGGTTGAAGATGATTCCGCAAAGCGCTCAAGAGTACTAGCCGCGCTGAGAATGCCGGAAGCCAAAAAGGATCGCGAACACGTTGACATCATTATCGCGTTAGGAATGGCCAAAGAAGGTTTCGACTGGATATGGTGTGAACACGCACTCACGGTAGGCTACCGCTCTAGCCTAACCGAGATTGTGCAAATTATCGGGCGCGCCACACGGGATGCACCCAATAAAACCCAGGCCCGCTTTACCAACCTCATCGCCGAGCCCGATGCAGCAGAAGAGGCCGTTACCGATGCTGTTAACGATACACTCAAGGCCATTTCAGCCAGCCTGTTGATGGAGCAGGTGTTGGCCCCTAAGTTTAACTTTGTGCCTAAGCAAAAAGACTCAGGGCCGGTTGAAGGAATGTACTATGGGGAAGGTGGCTATGATCCAGGTAAAGAAAACATTGGGGTTAATGAGGAGACTGGCCAGTATCACATTGAGATAAAAGGCCTTTCTGCACCCAAAAGCGTAGATGCCCAGCGTATTTGTAAGGAGGATTTAAATGAGGTTATCGCCGCATTTGTTCAGGATAAGCAGACCATCGAGCGCGGCCTGTTCGACGAAGAGTTAGTGCCCCAGGAGCTTACCCAAATCCGTATGGGGAAAATAATCAAAGAAAGATACCCAGAGCTGGACGAAGAGGATGTAGAATCCGTGCGCCAGCATGCTGTTGCCGCGCTGAACCTGACGCAGAAGGCAAAAGAAGCCATCAACAATGACAGTGAATTATCTAGCCGCGCCAATACAGCCTTGATTGACGGAGTGCGTAAATTTGCTATGGATGTGCGCGAACTGGATGTAGATTGGATTGATAGCATTAACCCCTTTAGTGAAGCCTACTCCATTTTAGCTAAGGCTATGACGGAGAAAAGCTTGAAGGCTATGGCAGAAGTTATTTCAGCCAAAAAGCCCAATATATCAATAGATGAAGCACGAGACCTTGCCAAACGGGCTTTGAAATTCAAAAATGAGCGAGGCAGGTTACCAGATATAAAATCCGCCGACCCTTGGGAGCAACGTATGGCACAAGGTATTGCGTATTTGACTCGTTTAAAAGCAGAGGAGAGAAATGGCTAAACAACAGAAACTGACTGAAGAAGATGACGCGCTTTTAGCAGAACTCGGTATAGAGGTAGAAGCCAAAAAAGCCGTTAAGTACTCGCCCAGAGAAGAGCGAATTATCGCTGGTTTTGAGGAGATACAAAAGTTCGTGGAAGAGCATGGCCGATTGCCGAAACACGGCGAGGACAGAGATATTTTTGAAAGGCTATACGCCGTAAGGCTTGAACAAATCCGCAAGCAGGAAGATTGTAGAAACCTGCTTAAAGAGCTGGATTATCAAAATCTTCTGGATAGCGAAAATAATCCTGGTGCAGACATATCAGAGGACTTGGATGACGAGGAATTGCTGGCGCAGCTTGGTGTGGAGGATAATAACGAGGATTCAATCACAAATTTAAAACATGTAAAGCCTCGCGTAGAAAAAAAGGCTGCAGAAGAAATTGCTAACCGTACCCGCTGCGAAGATTTCGACAACTTCAAACCATTATTTGCGGCGGTTAAAAGAGATATCGATACTGGTTTTAGGAAAACTATTCGTTTCAGAAAAGACGCCGGCTTCACCAAGACAAGCCTGAAGAAAGCTCAGTTTATTATTGTAGGGGGGCAAATGGCGTATATAGCCGAGATTGGAGAAGCGATTAAAGCTCCCAATGGGGAAGAAGATGCCCGCCTGCGGGTTATTTATGCCAACGGTACGGAAAGCAATATTTTGCTCAGATCTCTGATTCGGGCCATGTACAAGGACGAAACCAGTAGGTTTATCACTGACGCCGACTCAGGACCACTGTTCTCTGGCGAGAACAGTGAAGATGATCAGGAGAGCGGGACAATTTATGTGCTGCGTAGCCTGTTCGATCATCCCACTATCAAAGAGAGCCGAAATATTGTCCATAAAATAGGAGTGACGGGTGGAGCTGTTGAGAAACGGCTTACGAACGCTAAAAACGATCCAACCTTTCTTATGGCCGATGTAGAAATCGTGGCCACTTACAAACTAGCAAATATTAACAGGGCGAAACTTGAGAATATTATTCACAGGTTTTTCGGTGCAGCAAAGTTGGATATTGAAATCAAAGATCGCTTTGGAAAACTGGTAAAAGCCCGAGAATGGTTTTTGGTTCCGATCTTCATTATTGATGAAATGGTAGAAAAAATCAAAGATGGCACTGTCAGCGCTTATTATTATGATCCCGCTTCTGCAGAGTTAAAGAAGCATTAGGATAGGTAGCCCTTTGAAGTAAAGACTTTCATTGTAATCACTGTCAAACGGTGCTGAGAATGGTAGTTCGAAAGTCAAAATAGTAAGGTGCTGTTACATGTAATTGCCGCTACTTGAGCTGACACTACTGCTAAACTTAGTAGCAGAAGGCTTACAGTTTCATTTTTCTTTCGCAACCTCTCCATGGTTTAGTGAGAGGGGATTACGAAAGAAAAATGTTGTATGGGAAATGTCAGGTGAATTATTGTTCAATGCCAGAGAATGTTCGCTTACATCCTGACTATTGCAGATTAATCAACAGTTTTTTACTTTCAGATATACATTTAATACTTCTCTTGTGTAATAATAATTTCTTTGCTTACAGCGTAGCCAAACTATAAATAAAATTGGGGTTAGTATTGCATAGTATCTCCAATCAAAATAATTCCTACCAATCAAAACAACAGTCCCGATCAAAACCGTTGTTAAAAGCACTCGAGCAAAGGCATAAGCTGTATTGAAATCTTCCACCCGTGGATCTTTCTGAGCGTTTGCGTATCTCATCGCGATTGAGAAAAGTTCATCATGACAGGCATTTGGTCTCGCTTCAGCGAGAAGTAATGCTTTAGCCTTTTCACAGTGATAAAACCTAACTTTCCAAATCCCTTCACCTTCTAACAACCTCAGAGAAGGCTTTCCTCCCCACGTAAAAAAATAGAAGTCTTCCAGCCAACTAGACAATGTATTCATCACATTACCCAATAAGAATGCGATAGCGGTATAAGGCACAACCATATCCTTGTCGAATGGTATTTCACCAAGCTTTAATAATAATAGTAACATTAGAAATCCAGGGATAAGCGAGGACAATATATCATATGCTTTGAAGCTCATTGACTTAAAGTTTAAGGGTCGATTATATTATAGTTAGCATCTATACTCCGCAGGAAATTCTTGATAATGGTTATAAGAAAACAAATGGCAAAATTTTACTACCGGTGACAATTATGGCGCAGGTAGGTATAGGCTCTTTCCTGTTTAAAATAACCAGTTCTCCTATTGTAGCCTTATCTCTATTACTTAAGCCTTCCAAATTCATAGGATGAGTGTGCCACTCACCAATATAGCCAACAACACCTCCTGTGGATTCTTTGATCACGTTAATGCACTCTGGTAATCCCTTCACTCCTCTTAAGAACCCAGTGCAGGTTCCTATACTATCTTGCGGCTCCTCAATTATATCAAAGACATGGATTGTTTTTGTTTTATAATTTGCCATTCCCACCAGAACACCTCCAGTCTCTATCTTACCGTTCTGCTTACATAGATTTAGCAGCCTTGCGGAAATACTTGCCGCCATTCTAACTTCCCAACCACTTCCTTCTATGCAGAAGTAACTTTCAAAGGCGGATACTGTAATGCTATCGCTTCGTAACTTCGGTATACCCTCTATCTCCATTTGGCTTAAATAGATAAGCCCCTTGCTACCAATCGAAGGATTGCTTTGTTCTTGGTGAAGTAACCTGGAGAATACAGACGAATGCAAGGATATTATATCGTCTGGCATTACTGTAGTCGTAGAGCTGCAACCTAAACCGACGTCGATTGTGCTATACACTCTCTGCGAATCGCGCCTTCTCCATGACTTAAGCGCATCATTGACTATAGCAGAATAATACGCCATATTTATTAAGTCATCGATACGCGGATTTCTTTTCTCACCTTCGATGTATAGCAGCCCAAGTCTTCCGTCATCAGCAATCTCGCAACGACTAACTTTAAGCGTAGCTGGTAATACCTTTTTTGAAAGCCAATTCTGTACAAGCAGACTTGCTGAACTATCTACCAGCCACTCATAGTCTTCGAACACATTATCCTTAACATCTTCAACTGACATAGCATAAGCACGGAGGCCTTTAGTACTATCAGTTTCAAACATATCTGAAATCTGCTTGATAATAGCATCTGCTTTATTCAAGCCTACCTTATCATGGTACAATGCGTGACGAGCCAGATTGTGTTGCAAGAATTTGTCTTCATCCACCACACCAATATGCATCTTTCCGCTTCTTGCATCATGTATAATAATCTTTGACCCCAAGGAGCCTGCGCCAATGTAAAGCGTTTTTGCAGATCTTGTTTCACCTGAGAGTTTGGCAGCCAGGATGGAGCTGAAAGGCTCCAGGTGAGATAGGTTCAGTACTTTTGCATCTTCTGGTATGGTTTGGCCTTTTCCTTCTGGGGTCAAAACAGAGAAGTTGATGAACTCGTAATGCCCGCCGTACCCAACCATCTTCTTTGGTCTTTTTATGGCATGTATAATAGGAATTCCTCTCCTCTTTTGTAGGCCAAAGTTTTGATAAATTGCCAACACACCATCAATATCTATTCCTCGGATGTTAAAGTACAGCCTTAGCTCACCGTAATTTTTAGGAAGGCTAGTGCAGTATTCTTCTTCAACCTCATCATCCTCTCTCCACACCAAAATAGAAAGAAGTGGTGACACCGTTTTCCCATCTGTCCTTTTATGCAGTTCATCAATGACTTTGATAAAATTGGCTAGTTGGATAAAAGGAACAAATGACAAAGTTTTATAAGTTAATGCCCCATATTTTTCTTCCTCATCACTTAAAATATTTGAGAAAAGCAGAGCCATCCCTAACTCAGGGAGGAACCTCTGATCATTGCTCACTACGTCATGTAGTAGATCATATTTATAAACATGGTACCCGTTATAGCCTTCCAGACGAATAGGATCAAATTCCTCCCCGTCATCTGAGAGACGGCCGGTTGCTGCCTTAAACAACCACTGCTCCCCAACGGCCAATAAATCCCACATTCTGGCCCCTGCAAACCACTCATTTGGGTTGTTTCTTACAATGCAAAATTTACCTGGATCCTCCGATATTCTTGACACATAAAGATGCGCGAGGTGTTTCTTTGGAAAATCCTTGCGGTCGCTTAGGATCAAAGGTATCTGATCAGGGTATCTCCTGAGGGATATTTTTATAAGAACAGGTTCCTCGCTGCGTATGTCAATGCCGCCTACTGTTCCCAAAGGGGGAAGAGATACCTTATAAGTAACAGGTATGGCTATATGATCTTCATCATATGTCAAAACCACTACATTCTCCAAGTCAAAGAAGTCGCGGATCTCCCCTAAGCCGATTTTAATATCGTCGGAAAGTTCGCCACTATATAGTTGCAATGAATCACTATGCAGCATACCTATTTTTAACCCTGTTTCACAACCGATGATGCCGCCCCTGCTCCGCCAGCAGATCCAATAGCACTACCCACCTTTTTTGTTGGGGAAAGAGTTGGGCCTCCACTGGTTATGATAAACTCAATCGGTTTAGGTTCAGACTCCTTTGGGTATACGGCCGTATTAAGAAGATCCGAAGCTTTGTCTAATTTTTTCACATACTCCTCCTTTGCCTCATAATGGGGAGGATTTGGCTTCTCATCCAGTATCTTCTTACAGGAGGCAATAATTTTACCACCTGTTCTCTTATAATCAAGCACCTCTAATGAGGTTTCTTTAGGATCGGGGTTTTCTGATTGAGGCCTGTCATTGAAAAATGACCATGAGCAATGATGGGGAGCAAGGAAAATATCCCAATCCAGCGCCTGTTCTTTCTCATCATTCTTATGTCTCTTAGTTTTCTCTAAGATGATTTCCCATGAATAGTGGTCGGAATCCCCGCCGAAGATCGCAAGACAGGCATACTTGGTGTCGTATGAGGCATTTTTGAATCTTGCTTGAAAGACAATGCTAGTCGAATTCTTGTCTTTCTCAGCAGAGGCTAAGTGCTCTTTGAATGGGGCATGTATGAACACAGAGAACGTTGTCTGCTTCTTGCTGTTGAAAACGTCCACCACCTTGCCAGGGGTAGTACGTAGATGGTCAATGTCCTTATACTCTTTATTACCGTCGTAACCTATTATCTTTATCCTGTTACCTGGCTTATCTTTGTCTGCGTCTTTGCTACGGTGAAGTTCAATCCTTCTCTCAGCTTCCTGTTGGTATGCATCCTCATCATCATTGGTGTGCTCTTCCGCGATCATAGGTGAAAACCACATCTCGTCAATCAGAATCCGATTCTCTTTCCTATCATCAGCACTATATTTAGTTGGATCACCTTGGTAAAAGTTACTTTTAAAGCCCCGGCAGTGGTCACAGTCACCATGAGTTAAGATAAATACATCAACATAAGGATTAGTATCTCTTTTCTTTATGCAGGAAAGTAAGTCCTTTTTTACGTCATAAATCTTTGAGTCCGTGCTGCCGATTGAACTCTGCCTAATGTTACAGTCGACCAGAATTGAAGTGCCGTCTTGAAGAAGGATCAACGACATATCACCGTTGTCTACTGGATAATACTTGATCTTTGAGTCTGCCATGATAATATCTATATATCGGTTTCTTCAAAGGTATGAAGAAAAATCTAAATATATCAAGCAAAATTAAGTATATCTATCTTGTAGCAAGCAATGCTTGATATATTTAGATATAATCTGTATCTTTGCAGTCTTAACACATAAGGTTTGTAATGAAAACATTGGGCAAAACCTTAAAAGAGGCAAGGGAGCAGAACTCTCTTAAGTTGCGTCAGGTAGAAGACGCTACTGGCATCTCGAATGCATATCTGAGTCAACTTGAAAATGACAAGATTAAAAACCCATCTGCCAATATTTTATATAAACTTTCCTCCCTCTATAACCTAGAGCTGAACAACTTAATGGCTGCATCTGGGGCAATTAAGAAAAAAGAAGACGATAAGGCTAGTGTGCTGAATTCTGTAGCCTTCTCCGCTGATAGTCTTTCCAAAGAGGAAGAAGAGGCATTGATAGAGTATCTTAAATTCCTTCGGTTTAGCAAGAATAAATAATGCTGGAAGAGCATACCAGGAGGAATATTGAAAAGGTCGCAAATGAGATACTGACCAGTAGCAAGTGCCTTGGTGTATTCCCTACCCCAGTTGATAAGATCATTTCCTTCTCTGAGTTGTCAGTCAACAATGATTTAAGCCTTTCAAGGATACACACTAATTATATAGAGCAAGCGGATAATAAGCTGTTTAGTGCTTTAGCCAAGATAAGGGGCATACTTGACAGAGAAGAGAAAGTTATTTATCTGGATCTGAACTTATCCGATTCCAAACGCAACTTTGTGAAACTGCATGAAGTCGGCCATGAAGTACTACCATGGCAGAGAAGCTTACATGAGTTCATGGATGATGACGTAAGCCTTAGTGAACAGACAAATGAGGAATTCGAGGCGGAGGCCAATTACTTCGCCTCTGCGACATTGTTCCAGCTCGACCGCTTTCAAGCCGAGATGAGTAAGCTCGGGTTTGGCATGAAGGCACCCATGGCATTAGCAAAGAAGTTTGGTGCCTCTGTACATGCCTCCCTTAGACGGTATGTTGAATCAAACAAGAAACGTTGTGGGTTAATAGTCTTAGAGAATGTTTCACCCCAAGGCTCTTTTGTAAGCTGCTCCCTTCGAGATATCTTCCTTTCCTCAACATTTGTGTCTGAATTTGGGGAAATACACGTACCGCTGGAACTGGGATATAAATGGGCTTTTGTTAAAGATTATTATTTTCAGAAGAAATACCACGAGCGGGGCAGCATTGAAATTATTTCATTAGAGGGGGAAGCTATTGACTGCGCTTATCATTTTTTTAATAACTCCTTCAATGCATTTGTCTTGTTTTTTCCACGAGGGGAGAATCGATCTAGAAGTTAAATCCCAATATATCATTTGGTAGATTTATCAAGATTTGTGCAAACAGAAAAATAAGCGAGCGCTTAAATTGTTAGTGGCTGATTACTTATAAATAGCTGTCGATCCTAGCTAGTAATTTTCACATAAGCCTCCCTCCTGCTCATCACCTCGCACGATAAGGTACAGCAGTTAGTAAATCATCAGACAACGCCAGGTGCAGTTTCACACATTTGTGTACATATAACATTTTACAAACGCACGCTCAAAAATGTTATCCCGTTCAAGCCGCAACTCGGCCTCATTAGATGTCACCTATCAGTGTTAATGTTACTAATTTTGCTGCCGCAGCCCTGCAGTTAGATCGTATCTGAAATGTCGGATAACTGCCACTTATAGCTTATACTGACGTCCCTGCTTTACATAATGATACTTATAAAACTTTCAAGAAGCACAAGGCAGAAAAGCAGCAGAACCATCGTCTATGGCACAACACTGATTGCCAGCATCGACCTTAGTTAGGCCTTCTCTAAAAAGAAACTTCTATGTATGATAATAATTAAACTAAATTTGTTGGTAAATACTAATTCAATTAGTATAATTACTTCATACTAAACAGTAACATAAACCTATGAAAATTATCGAAAAGCTTCTGAAGGAAATTGATGAAGAAGGGCTGAGAACCCGCAAAATGCTAACAATCGTGCCAGACGACAAATACGATTGGCGGCCTCACCCCAAAAGCATGCCTGTCAAAGACCTTGCACTGCACATTGCCGATTTGCCCACCTGGATAACCCTAGCTGTTACAACCGACGAACTCGACTTTGCTGCCAGCCCTTACAATCCTGGCAATGCCAATAGCACGGAAGAGCTATTAATGCTGTTCGAGAAGAACCTGGCAAAGGCGAAAGCAGATATGGATCAGGCAACAGAGGAGCAGCTGGAAGAGCCCTGGACGCTGCGTAAAAGTGATGCCGTGTACATGACCCTGTCGAAGTATGAGACTGTTCGCCATGCACTGGCACAGACAATCCATCACAGGGCACAGCTCGGCCTGTACCTGCGGCTGCTCGACATCCCTATCCCGGGTAGCTACGGACCAAGTGCCGACGAGCAGGGCTAGTAGTCAACAGCTCAGGAGCCTCCTTGAAACTGGCAGCTCCTGAGCTCTGTTTCAAATCGGTCCAGTCGGTAAATACCAAGGCATTTTAGCCTACTCTCCAAGACAATCAGGATATTTCTCCTGGCTTCTGTATTTGGCGAGCGACTTGAAGCTGTCCAGAACAGCCCTAAGCATGGAGCAGTCCGTCTCTCTGTTTGCCGCTGTCCGTGATCGCATGTCTGCGGATGCGGGCGATGTGAAGGAAAAATTTTTCTCAAGGCACTGCAGGGGCTTGCCGCCGATGATATAGAACCGCTTTTCCGTCACGTTGTCTCTGGTTTCTCCCTCCCCCTCGAAATGCCACGCCACATGCCTGTAGAAGGCGAAGAACAGAAAGTCGCCTTCCACATACGACAAAGGTCCTATCACCTTAGCGTCTTACCCTCTCTAAGTTTACCGAAAATACCGGTGTTCAGGATTGGCAATAATCGTCATGCAGACGTTCACATGTTATAAGAACCTGGATGCGGTGAAAGAATCTTTAAATTGAAGCCCTGTCGTGAAGGCTGCCCTCCCCGGCATGCTTCGCCCCTCCGTCTAGCACCCAGCCAAATGATGCTCCTTTGTCCGGGAGCTTCCCGTGCCCGCGTTACCCTACGCCAAGGCTCGTCTTTGCGCGCTTTGATGAGCTGCGCTACATCCAAACTGCTTCATTCCTCCACTTATCGCACCGTAGCCTTGCCCACCCTGAGCAAAGCTGGCGCCACCCCCAGCAGCTAACAATACCAGTAAACACAATAATATAAGATTACTCAATCAGCAGGAATGAGTACAAAAGGGAAAGAAAAGCAACTTCAGGAGCGAAGGGCTTTGAATTCCTGGTACTCGGCATTTTCCATCAGCTCGCGCACGTATTCTCTCATGCCGCTATCGCTCTTTTCATTCATATACCTGTTAAAGCTCAGGATGGTGCTGCACGTCCCATAACCATTAACCCTGAGAATAACGCTAAACCTAAGTTGCCTACCCTTACGGTACCCTTCAATGGGGTGATGTCGCCAGCTGGCACCTGCTTAGTCTTTTCTTTGGCCATGGGAAGCAAAGTTATAAAGCGTGAAAGCGCCAGACAGGCATTTGAGAGTGCAGTATACCGTCTGCCGAGTATGTAAAAGGCTGTGTAAAGTTTTTACACAGCCTTTTACATACCTACTACCACCGTGGAGGGCTTGTAACAAAGGTAAAATCAGCTTCCGACTTTAAAAAACAGACTTGGCCTTAAACCTGGAAAAGCAGCGAAGTATGAGTACTAAGGTACAGGCCGCCAGGCCGAACTACGGGCGAAGGTCGCTTGTTTGATGTACCATAAACTCAGTGTCTCCCGGTTTAAAGGAATTAGTTTAGCGAGACGGCAAAAAGAGAGGGAAATAATACACCAGATACATTTATCCTCAAGCTGCTGGATGTCTTCTTATATCGCTGTGTTTTGAAATTAGGAAACTGACGGGAATTTTATAAATTATAAGTTTATTATATATTATATTCGCAATTCAATTCCGTTTAGCCACCACAGTTAGTAGGCTAAACAGAATAACTTCATATATATTGTAGCTACACACAATTACTTTCACAACGAAGAAATTAGATGAACAAAATAAAGAGCTGGATTATTGCTGCAATCCTTATTTTATCAATACAATGTGCATACTCCCAAAAAAGTGATTACATCGCAACAGATAGTTTATTAACTTATGGAATTAAATTGATGGAAGGAACGGCCAAAGATAACGCACAATTTGTTCGATTGAAAAGTAAGAATGGTGAGATAAGGTATTCTGCTGAACAATTGACAGAATATGGGTTCAAAAATGGTACTGTATATTTATCTAAGAGTATTTCAGTTTCGGGACAGATTAAAAAGGTCTTTTTAGAACGGCTTGAACATGGAAAAATTTCTCTCTACTACTTTACTGCAAAAGGCATTAAAACGTATTTTTTGGAAAAGGACAGTACTATCTTTGTTGAAATTTCTAAAGATGATTTTCGAAAGCATATATTAGAAAATACAAGTGACTTTGAATGGGAGGCGGAGCAAGTACAGCTAGTCAAATACAATAGGAAATCGCTTTCAAAGATTATTTCCATGTACAACAACGGCAATAATCGACCATTCCCTTATCCTCGATTTGGTATAATTGCGGGTTATAGTAGAACATCGTTGGGCGTGTCTACAAGTGTGTCGAGTGAACATCTTAACGGCATTTCTTTCACACCTAGTTCTTCGGCCTTATTTGGAGTTTTTGCCGATCTCCCAATTGAAAAAAGTTACTTTTCTTTGAATACTGGAGTTAATGTTACTAAAAGCGGCTTTTCGGTTAACTCATCAACTCCTCAATCGACTATAGATGTTGTTGTTAATACAACTTCAGTAAATGTACCAGTATTGTTGCGTTATACTCTGCCAACTTTAGGTTGGAGACCATTTATTGATGCCGGTGGCTCTTACTTATATCATTTAACAAACAAAGGCAAAATCTACGAATCCTCTATTGATCAAACTACAGTAACCATCGACGAGGTCCAGCAGGAGACACTCATTTCTAGAAGTATGGTAGGCTATTCTCTTGGAATAGGATTGCAACGCAATCTGGACTTTAGAAGAATTGCTGCGGGAGAGCTTAGATTTAATCAGTTTCCTGGAAATGACATTACTTTTCAAAAAACGCAATTAGAAATTTTGGTTAGCTTTTCCTTTTGACAATGAAAATCCCCATAAACAGACTGAATATTTTACTTTTAGGACTTATTCTTTTAGTAAGTTGCCAAGATGCAGAGATAGCACCAAAGGACTATCCAATTGCTATAATGGAAGAGGTAAGCACTTCTGATTCTGGTGCAAAGTTCACCGCTAATGTTACAAGTCTAGGGAACGAAACCGTTTCATCTTATGGGTTTGTGTGGGGAGATCAGCCAAACCTAAATATTGAAATAGATAATTTTAAAAGCATTTCGTCTAAGCTTACAACTGGAAACATTGTTTTGGAGATTAATTCCGGCTTAATGAAAGGTCAAACTTACTATGTTCGGCCTTTCATACGAACTGAAAGTTTTCTTGTGTACGGTTCAGAACTGCCTTTTACTAGTGAGGGTAGTAAGCCACCTGAAATTTTTGATTTTCAACCCAAATTCGGTTCGGTAGGAACAAGCATTGAAATTACTGGAATAAATTTCGGCTTCTCAGCGAAAAGCAACACTGTACTGTTTGGTCAATATATTGCGACAGTTGACTCCGCTACAGATACAAAAATATATGTTAAAGTACCTCAAGTAACGGAACCAGGAAAAGTAGACATCACGGTTATAACAGCTGGTATGCCTGTAAATTCCAATGATAAATTTGATATATATTTTCCTTGGTTGAAACAAAGTTCAACTCATAACATAAACTCTGCTTCAACATCATTCACCATAGCTAATAGTGCCTATATTATCAATCCAAATTCATCGACAGGATGGAAGTTTGATTCTTCAAATAAAACTTGGCAATCATTTAATTTACCACAGAACGCTGGTCGGTATCCCAAAGCATTCACCATTTTAAACAAGGGCTATGCCTTACTTGAAAACGGTTTTTATGAATACGATCCAAGTAGCAATGTTTGGGCTCAGAAGTCGAATTTTCCAGATAATATTATTCGTGATGACTATACCTTTACCATGAGTTTCGATCAAGTTGGATTTATAGGGTTCTGCTATAAAAATCAAAAATTATGGTCATACAATCCGAATAATGATACATGGATCCGAAAAGCGGATTTCCCGGAGGATTTTACCAAAACAACTTATCCAGTTTGGGGGAGCTTTTCGTTTACAATTGAAAATTCAGGCTATCTTGGAGTCAGTCAATCGGCATTTGCAATTAATACTTTCTGGAAATATGATGTTGCTACCGATTCATGGGAAAGTAAAACACCTCTACCATCTGATGCATATGGTTCATATGCATGTATGGTGATAGATGGAGTTGCTTATGTAGGGCTTGGAAGTAATTTCGAATGGGGAGATGGTTATGTTTCTGATGAAATCTGGAAATATGATCAACTCAATGACAGTTGGAGACATTTTCAAAATTGTCCTACAAGCATGAGTGTTAATGCAAGTTTTGGAATAAAAGACAAAGGATATGTGTTGTCCGGCTCCACTAGATATTCTGGAATATTGAGAGAAATTTGGGAATTTAATCCTGTCGAGAACTAAAAAAGTGTGTAACAATAGATAAAAATGAATGCACTTACTATCTACATAGAGACTATATCGTCCTGAAAGAGGTTGACAAAAAGTCAACGAAAATGAAGGACGAAGCATTAAGAGAACGTATTGTAGATGAGTATCTCACGTCCGGGCAGAGCTATCGAGAAGTGGCCGATAGATGTGGTGTTGATTACCGTAGCCTGCACCGTTGGGTTAAGGAATACCGAAGGCGCATGAGAAAACCACATAAAATTAGCTGAGCCGGGCTGCTGCGAGAACTGCCTGCAGACAAGCTGCCGACCGATGTCGAGGCCCTACAGAAGACCATTCAACCTGCACGAGCGCCCAGCCACTGCCGAAGACCTTATACGTCAGTTCATGCCTGTAGCAAAACCACAACAACCCCAGCGCCTGCGGCAAATATACAGCCTGCTGCAAACGCTTTATGGCTTAGTTAGAAAGACCGAACAGGAGCAGTACGTGAAGTAAAAAGACTCACCTTAGATACACGGCTTGTTTAACATAAGCTTACTTATCAGCTATAACAAGCAAAGGCTCAAGACCTCCTTCCATAAACAGCTTAAATACTCGAATCGAATATTATTGATAGACTGCCACTGCTGCAGGGAAATGAAGCTAACTAAACATGATCAAAGCCAAGCACCCCGACGAGAAGTCCAGCAGAAGCCAACAGGCGTTCCTCTAAGCGTGCCCGAGTAAAAAACAACTATAAACTAGCCATTCTCGCTTCTTAAATATTTTGAATCATAACATCCAGGGCGGCTTCTTCTTCCAAGTTAAATTTTTTGCGGAGGCGGTAACGGGCTTTGCGAATAGAATCTACGGAAATACCCAAGGTATGGGCCATATCCCGGGTAGATAGGTTTAACTTAGTCAGAATCAGCAATCGTGTTTCCGCCGGTGATAAATCAGGAAATTTCCCCTTGAGGCTATATAAAAAACCCGGGTAAACCTGCTCGAATAAACGACGAAAGTGCTGCCATGCCTCCTCGGTCAGGATGGTACTGGAAATCAGGCTCTCGATTTTGATGCCCACATTTGACCTGATGGGGTTGTTGGAAACTGGCAACTGGTGCAGTTCGGCCGTTAAACTTTCAACCAGAGTAGTTTTTTCTTTCAGGGCATTCAGGTAAGCCTCTAATAATTCTTCCGCGTGGCGCAGTTCTTTTTCGGCTAGTTCCATTTGCCTTTTCTTACGCATGCGGAAACGGTGGAAAAGTAAACCCATTATCACTGTTATCGCGAGCACAGTACCAATCAGCAGGTAAAAACGTAGTTGGTTCAGGTTTTTCTGACTTTCTAATAACTTTAGTTCCGCCTGGTAACGTTCTACTTCAACTTTATTGGTTGCCCGGCTCAGGATTCTGGCATCATAAGATTGCTGCAGGCTATCTTTGATAATATTCAAAGAATCGGATAGTTGTAACGCCGTTTGATAATTGCCGGCTGCCTGGTTTAACTCTACTAAAACTGAGAGTAAACGCCAGCGGTATTCTAAGCTTTCTGTCGAATCCCGGATATAGTTCCGCGCAAGTTGCCGGCCCGAACGGATGTAATGCCAGGCACTATCGGGTTGCTGCTGTCTCCAAAAGGCTTTTGCCATGGCCAGCGATGAATAAGCGGCATCTTCCGGCGCACGGTTGGCAACATCGCTGGTTATCTTATAACTGCGGCGAAGATACACCAGAGCGGAGTCGTTCTTATCCTGCGCCAGCAAAGCTTGCCCGAGGTTGCCCATGCCTATCCCAACCCAAACTTTATCCTGACAGGCGGCCGCTTTTGCTATGGTTTTCCGGTAATATACTTTGGCTTTACCCCAGTCTTTTTGCTGGCTGTAGATAAGTCCAATGGTATTGAGGGTATTTATTTCCATACGCGGAATATAAAACGGAAAGCGGATAGCCGCCAGAAAAGAGGCCAGGGCTTTGTCTAATTCTTCGAACTGGTAATAGCATAATCCCAGTTCGAAGAGATAGCCTGAAGCATTTGGTACTTGCCCGTAGCCAATCTCCTGGAAAGCCTTTTGGGCTTTTAGTAAATGCTCGAAGGCTTCCCCATAACGTGCTGCCCGAAAATACACGCCACCAGTAACATGTTCGCAAGCAGCCGCTATGTCAAGGTAATTATTTTCCTTGGCCCAGGCTTTGGTGTGCGCCAGTACCGCTACTACCGACCGATAATTGCCGACAGGGAAATGCTGTTCGTAGCGCTCCGAAAAAAGAATACGGGAGCATTTTTGAAAGTACTGGGCGTAGCTTTTTAATTTTTCGTCGCCAAGGCTGTCGGCAGTGTAGGCCACCGCTTCTAAAAATTGGTGGCTGGCGGTAGAATTCCAATCCGAAATCAGGTTATCCGAGCAGTACTGCCAAAGAAGAGGTAAACGCCTGTCGGCTGGCGCCTGGGCTAGAAAACGGGTCTGAGCGGCCGCGCTTAGCTGCACCAGCAGGGCAAAAACTATTACCAGGATACTGCCTGAACACTTCATAAAAAGCTGGTACATAAGAGTGTATCGCCCAAAATAGAAAAATTTTTTCTGAGTTTTTCTTTCTTCCTAGTAAAAATACTACCTAATATTTACAAGCAGTCCGGGTTTAACAGGTTAAAAAATGCATTAGGTTATAGTTTAAGACCATGTTTTGCATTTGTCCATGCTTTTGTCCTAGGGGCAAAATAGGGTGCTACTAGCTTTTAGTTGTATTTTGCTTTGCCGAAAAGGTCCAGGTACTGCTCTGAAGTTTTCATTTACATAAAATTATATCCTACCGAATGTTTTAGCTTTTCTTGTTTAAATATCACCCCCCAAAATTTAACCTCCTAAACTTATAGTTTATGCTAAGACCTTTACAATTTCAAGTTCGTGGTAAAGGATTTCAACACTACGGGTTCTTTCTCCTTTTACTGGTTAGCTTATTTCCTTCCTTTAGTACCCATGCCAAAACGCATGAGTACGCTCCTGCTATAACACTGGATAAAGATAACTTTTCCGCCGGGCAAGCAGCGCTGGCACCAGGCGCTGGCTGGACCCAAGGCCAACAGGTTCAGGTTGGGTTTAAAGAATACCCGGATTATCTTAAATTATATCATCCGGGTTTTTTCAAAATAATTCGGCGTTTCTACCAGAAGTTTTCGCCATTCGGCCAAGGGCTGAACAATTCTCCACCTCGTTTGGAGCAGTTATCGGTACACTTGCCTCACTGTTTTCGTGTATAATCAACTAAAATAGAACGGGTAATATAAATAAGCTTTCCAGCTCTTTTAGCCTAAAAGTGATGAGTTTCCGCAGAAGGTCAGGTTTACGACTGGCCAAGCTAACATTCCCCCTCTAACCTATTCAACATCAAAAAATATTTTCACTTAATCTTTCAAGCTATGAAACTTCACAATCAAGTCATGAAACTTCGCTCTTTTCCTACGCTAATCTTTACGCTTCTGCTAGTCAGCTTTATGATGCAGTCCTGTTCCTGGGAGGATGAAGAACTACCACCACTCAAAGGCACAGAAGCCAGACTTCAGCAACTGAACGATAGCCTTTTTAATCATTTCAGTTCCAAATGGGGAATCAAGCAGGGAGGCATTTTTATGCGAATAAGCAGCCCGTCCGGTACGTATCTGGTATCAAGCAACATTACGCCTCCGGTGCAGGATAATTCCCATTTCCGAATCGCCAGCATCAGCAAAACCTTTACGGCGGCCGCCATCATGCGCCTGCACCAGCAAGGTCTTTTGTCAATTAATGACATCATTACAAAATATCTACCCAATACGCCGGACTACGATATCCCCTATAAAGATCAGATTACCATCAAGCTATTACTCCAGCACCGGGCGGGTGTGTTTGACGTGACCAACCAAGATATTCCTGATACCGTGGATCAGGAATATGCCGGTAAACGGTACAGCGATTACATCCGAGGCGAACTCAAGCAGGATGACCATAACTTCACCTTTGATGAGTTGTTTGGCGTTATAGCCCAGAACGGCCTGTTCAACCATACCCCCAACGCCCAGTTCCACTACTCGAACTCGGGCTATCATCTGCTGGCCAAGATTGTGGAACAGGTAACGGGCATGTCCTTCAACGACTATATCACCGAAACCTTTTTTGAGCCTTTACACCTGAACAATACGTATGGGGTGGTGTCAGGAACGGACCAGCGGATGAGAGATTCCTTTCTTGAATCATTTGCTACCATACTCGATGATAAAGGTAGTCTGCATACGTTCGAAACGGTAGAGGACAATATGTCTAGTACTATAGCAGATGGCCACATTGTGTCCACGCCGGCTGATATTTCCCGATGGATGGAATTGCTCATAACCGGGCAGGCCGGCGTTTCGGCGGCCAACGTTGCTCTGATGAAGGAGATGCTACCAGGCGATGCCGGGAACGAGCGTTACGGCCTGGGGCTGACGTTCGATCAGGGGCTGGGATACGGCCATGACGGCTTTCATGCAAGTTATTTGTCAAGACTGCGCTATGATCCCGCCACCAAAACCACCGTGCTGGTTGTCGCTACATTTATCTATTTTCTCGATGGTCAACCACAACCCGGTCCTGAATTTTTGGAGCTAGCCTATGGGTTGCGGGATATGGGGATAGAAGGAGCACAGATAGTCAATCACTAACAAACTGATGCTCTCTTTTTCTTTTCTGACCAAGCCTTAAAGCTGTACTTAACATGCAACGCTTCTGGTTACCTGATTTATTCGCATTGACAACCGCCCGGCTGCTGCGGGCGGTTGTCTTAAGCCTGGTTGGAGGGCTAGCCTGCTGGCTGGTTGCCTGTACAGATGATCCCCTGCCAAATACTCCATTCCTAAGCCAAATCAAGGTCCAGCGTGCGGTGGACAGCGTTCGGCTTGCCCTGGAAAATGACCTGCAAAATTCGGTGCCCTCACTAAACGTGTTTATTCAGACACCCACCGAAAAAATCTTTGCCTCCTCGGTGCCGGCAGGTAGCAATCCTGTTTTAGAAACGGCTAATTTTCGCTTTGCCAGTATTACTAAACACTTTACCGCCACCGCTCTGCTGAATATGCACGAAGAAGGTTGGGTTAATTATAAAGCCCGTATTACTGACTTCATTCCGGGTACACAAACCCCTTATGTGCCCAACACACCAGACTGGAATTTCCCCTACAAAGATCAGATTACCTTGGAGCAGCTCCTCCAACATCGGGCGGGTGTCTTTGATGTGGATAATGATTCGGTTCCGGGATTCAATGGGCTATCTTATACCGAATCTACCCAGAATGCGGATCCGGCCCACCAATTTACGACCGAGGAGATGATCAATCAACTAATCATTCACCAGCTTTACTACTGGGCACCAGGCACGAATTATCATTACAGCAACACGGGCTATGCTATTTTGGGCAAAATTATCGAACGGGTGTATTCGGTTAAAAGTGGAGGGGCTAAAACATACAGCGATTATTTGCAGGATTATGTCGTAGGGACAAAGGCAGCAGTACCCGTAGCGGTTCATTTCCCCTTCCGGGCCGACGATACCGTATTGCCTGCTCCGCGGGTAGAAGGCACCGTGCGGCATCCCACCCAGACGGTTACGTTTGGTGATTACAACATGAGCGCCCAGGTAGGGGAAGGGAATGGGTATGGGACCATGGCAGCCCTTAATAAATATATACGTTCTTTGATGAAAGGCCAAAACGTGTTAATGCCCCAAACCGTGACGGTTATGCAGAGGGATAGCCTGGGGGGCACCTTCAGTACTAATCTGGGGTATGGTAAGAATAGTGCCCGAATCGGTAATATCGCCGTGATGGCGTACGATCCGCTGACGGGCGTATCGGTGGTGGCTTATTTGCCTCTATGGGATTATACCCAGGGCCTGGATGGAGACACCTCGTTTGATAAATGCATCGGGGCCACCTTTGATGCTGCGTATGCGGCCCGGGCGGCCTTAGGCTATCCGGGCAAACCGTAGTAGGGCGGCCTACTCTTTTTTGTATATTACTACAAAAACAATATGTATTATAATTTTCTCAATACATTCAACCCAAAAATTTATGAAAACAACGTTTACTGCCTCTGTCGCCCAAGCTACCCGGGAAGGTCCGCTTAAGCTTATCTCTTCTATTGTTGTTAAGCCTCAAACAGGCAACAGCCCAGGCCAAGTTGGTCAACGTTATCAATAATATTCTACACTTTTAAAACAAACATAGCTATGATCTCAAAAAATGCCTCCAACAAAATAAGTCGAAGGAACTGGTTACGTGGTGTCGCCATTACGGCTACCAGTGCCGTTTTGCTGCCCTCGTTTCTTACCGGCTGTATCGAAAACGATGATATTCCTCCGGTCTTTGGGAGTACACCACCACTAACACCAGCAGAATTTGATCTGTATAGCCAGGCAGCAGAAAATTTAATTCGAATGAGAAAGTGGAATGATAATCTCTTCACATTTACTGGTAATTATGAAGATAGGGTGTGGTCGTATTTAAAAGGAGGCGAAGAGCCCACGAACTGGACAGAAATTTTCGTAAAGATCTTTACTGAAATAGGCCTCGGGATATTAGAAGCAGGGTTAGAAGAATTTCCTGGTCTCGGGCCGGCAATTGCAACTACGGCTAAGCAAGTTGAGAAATGGGAACTCGGGGAAAAAGCAGAAAGAGGTGTAGATGCTGCATTTGGAGGTTTTAAAGCCGGTTACGATGATATGATGAAGGAAGTTTCGGACAACCTACTTTTACTGGCAAGCAGCGGCACTGATAACAATTTCCCATATTTGCAGGAAGCGTTTAAAAATGGAGATATTGAATTTAATGGCAAAAAGTACTCCCTCAAGGATTTGGCGCAAAACCGTTTCCCTGCAGACGACGTCACAGCAGATCTTGCTCAATTCGAAGCACTAAGGAATGCTGCATTCGTTAGATTCAAAAAATATATTTGGAATGCGATGATTATTCAAGCTGGCAACATGACTTACCATCATCTTGGGTCACATGAAGCTGGTTTCAATGAGGGCGGTGCTAATGGATATGTACGAGATAACTATTATAACCAGGAGGCTTATGTAGGGAGTTACATACGAGGCACTTATAATGGCCCCTTTGACGCTTACACTTTTGAAGAGTTTTATTTTGAATTCGATGGTAAAAAACTTTCGGCTGATGCTGCCAAAGAATTATTTATAGATACTACTCCAGGTCACATCATACACCCGGACAAAAATGGTAATCCAACTACGGGTTTGTGGCCTCGCGACTACGTTTACAAACAATTCCACAAAGAAAAACCTGACTTTTTTGGATATAACGATGTGTCAAAGGATGAATTTGGACACGGCAGTGTCGGCAACCGATACTTAGATTTCGATGAGTCAGCAAACAACTATGTGTTCACTGGGGGGGACTTCTCAGAATTAACTAATCTCGGATAAAGGTGCCGAAGCGCCGTTACGGGTGTAATGAACGTAACGGCGCTATTGCCTGTCTTGGTGCGATTTAAGGGCAATTGAAAAGGCAGCTTGGTTTGACTTTAATTAGGATAACTAATTAGATTTATTTCTATCAGGTAAGTCGGGCTTTTCGCAGTTGGGCAACTTATCAGGAGCAGCTAGGGCTGGGCCTGGACGGGTATGTATCTGCTCAGGTCAGTACGGCCGGCCGACCAGGCCCCTCAAAGTACCCCCTAGGCAGTTGAGCATTAGACCTTTCTCAAGTGGTCTACTGCTTACCCCAAAGGGTAAATATCTGAGCAACTAAGACGCCATTTAGCAGAATTAGTATCTCATATAGTGCCAGTTAATCGGTGGTGGGCTGTCTACATCTGATTGACAAAATGCAGAGGGCATAAACTCATTTACACCATATTTTTAGTTGATTTCTGGAACAGCCTGTGGAGCCCAAGCTGACTTAGTCTATCGGGCAAGGCAGTTTTTAACTAATTTCTCTTTACTTGCCAATTCCACTCTTAAGAGCACTGTCTATCTGTGTAGTGTGTTTTAACTGCTTATTATAATGGGATTATTATTTAAAAGTGATTTTCACGACGAGTTTGGTTCTTGGGCACTGGCCTACATTCCGTATGGCGGAATTGATTTTGGTGAAATATTGGGCATTGCGCAGGCAGTCGGGGACGGTGATGACTGGGACTTTTATGCAGCCTGGGTGGCTGTTGCTGATCGGTTTGCGACCGAAGCAACAGATGCGCTCGCCAAGGGTAGACAGGCCGTTGCCCGCGAGTTGTTTCTGAAAGCCAGCGAATGCTACGCGACGGCCAAACATCCAGTTTTTGGGTTCCCGGTGGATCCAAGACTAGTCGCGGCTTCTCGGAAACAAATGGCCGCGTTCGACCAGGCGATGGCCTTATTGAAAAAGCCAGTAATACCGATACGTATTCCGTTCGAGAAGGGAAGCTTACCCGCCTATTTCATTCCTGCCGTGGATTACCCGGATTCGGTGCGCCCGCTGCTGATTCTGACCAATGGCTACGATGGGACTATCACAGATATGTATTTTGCCTCAGCCGTTGCAGCCATCAACAGGGGCTATCACTGTCTGTTGTTTGACGGTCCTGGTCAGGGCGAGGTGCTAATCGAACAGGGGATTCCGCTCCGGCCAGACTGGGAAACCGTGGTCAGCGCTGTTATTGACGTAGCTGTAACGCTACCGCTCGTGGACGTAGCACGCATCGTGATTAGCGGCTGGAGTTTGGGTGGCTATCTTTCAACACGGGCTGCGTCGGGCGATGATCGGATTGCAGCCTGTATTGCCGATCCGGGCCTACCTAGCCTGTCGGATAGCTTTCGACAGTTTGCCCACGACTTGATGGGCGCTTCGCCGGAAGCGGATACCAATGAGGGGTCATTAGATCAGCAAGTACTGGATCGGCTGTGGGATGCCATCACCAGTAACCGAAAACTGAGCTGGAGCATCATCCAGCGGGGCTTCTGGGTTAATGGCACCAAGGATCTTCGGGCGTATCTGACCTCATTAGAACTGTACACCATGAAGGGTCGTGAATCGTTGATTCGCTGCCCGACGTTACTGACGATGGCCCAAAACGATTCACTTTCATTCGCAGCCAACATTTTCTATGATTCGCTTACCTGTCCCAAAACCTTGCTGACGTTTTCGGCCGATCGGGGTGCTGGTGATCACTGCGAAATGAAGAACCGAACGTTGCTGAACCGATATGTATTAGACTGGCTAGATGAAGTTTTGGTCTAACGGCTGCCATCACACATTAACTTATAGGCACATCACACCTGCTTTTGGGTTGTAATCTGACTCTTAGTAAACTGCCGGACAGCCCAGCGCTGCCGGAATGTCTATCTAGTCCTAGCCCACCCTGCTCCTGCCCTTCGGTCGAGCCGCGGTAGAAAGCGATGTAGCTTCTCATTTTTCTCCCTTTTGTCATTTATCTAACAAATATACCATTAAGAATGAGTTTGTTAAGTTTCGAATGGTGTTGATATCATCATTAAATTAATTAGTATTATGATTATAATGCCTCGTATGTGATTAATGAGGCTCATGGAAGACATAAAGTTTTTCTTAGAATTTATAGCGGCCGATGATGGCCCCATCACGTTAGCGTCTTTCTCTCTTTAACTTCGCTGAAACTATCGGTATTTAGGATTGGCAAAATTCGATAAACAGAACATTTTCTTAAAATAAGAACCTAGATGCGATGAATCAATTTTTAAATTAAAGCCCGTAGTAAAGACATACCTCCCCGGCATGCTTTGCCCCTATCGTCCAGCACCCAGCCTAATGATGCTCATTATCCAGGGAACTTCCCGTACCCGCGTTACAGTACGCCAAGGCTCGTCTTTGCGCGCTTGCATGATCTACGCTACATTCAAACTGCTTCATTCCTCCCCTTGTCATACCGTAACATTTCCCGCCCGCAGCAAAGCAGGCGCCACCCACCGGCAGTAAAGAATTTCAGTAAACACGATAATACAGGATTACTCCAGCAGCAGGCAATTTTACAAAAGGGAAAGGAAAGTAACATCAGGTGCGAAGGGTTTTGAATTCCTGGTACTCCTCTCCCCCATCAGACAGCGCACGTATCCTTCCTTGCCAATACTATTGTCAACTCTTATTATTTACTATCAGGATTAGTGAAAATGGTTTTGCTAATGTTTTGTCTGAAGGTCTTACATTTCTTAAACGTCCGTTTAACTAATGTAAAGTAAACCATATCAAAAAGTTAAGCCGGGACTAAGGTTAAGTTTAGCTTTAGCCTGAGGAGGTTAAAGCCACCTGATTATTATTGAAAAAAGCTTTAAAATAAATTCCTTGGTTGAAATGAGTTGAATTATCCGGAAGTGCTACAATTTTTCTAAGCCAGGTAATGAATTCGGGTAATACCTTTTGTTTAAGTAAATCCTCTACTATCTTTTTATCCTCTGATTTTACCGGACATACCTGGATGTAGTACCGTTCATAATTTACCCGTTGGTTTGGTAGCCAAAGCTCACAGCTAAAGATAGGATACCCATCATGAAAATGATTAGGAGTCCAATATTTTAAAAGAACTTCATTATCAACCTGTAGGTCTTCCAATACCTCTTTCAACAAGGAGGTTTGCAGGGCATAGCTCATTCCCCTTTTTGTTTTAGGCTTTTCTATAATTAGCTTCATGTACTTAAGTAACAGACAACTAGCAAAGTCAGGTTCCAGATAGCACTTTTAAACATCTCATTTTAACATAAGCATACTTATTAGCTATAAACAAGAAAAGGCTCAAGCCCTCCTTCAATAAACAGCTTAAATACTCGAATCAAATATTATTGATAGACTGCCACTGCTGCAGGGAAATGAAGCTAACAAAACATAATTAAAGTTAAGCACCCCGACGAGAAGTCCAGCAGTAGCCAAAAGGGGTTCCTCTAAGCGTGCCCGAACAAAAACAACTATAAACTAGCCATCTTTTTTACTTGTAGGCCTCACTACAAGGTTCCCCTTCTTTGGTTGGGGCACAGAAAACTGTTTAGCCAGATGCTCTTTGTTTGGATACTTTACTTTTGATAGCCTGCCCTCCGTTACCATTCGCTCATGGGCTTGTTCAACAGTGGGTAACGCTTCGGATACTTGCGTCCAATGAACCACGGAAGCCTGGTTGCACCATTGCATGACCTTGAGGTGAGCCCCATTATTGCGGTACCGCCGCATACTTTCCTCATCCTGCCAGACAGTAAGGGTCCAGTAAACCCGATGGGCATCCCGAATAAGGCTACCCTGCAGCAAACCAGGGGCCTGACGCAGTTGCTGCAGTGAGCGAAATGTGTGTCAGGCAAAGGGAATCCAGTAACGGATAGAACGCAAGCCAAGCCGGGTAACAGATACAAAAGCCATTACTTCTCTACTGCATTTTTTGTGAACAAAGCATTCATGCGCCCGCATAAACTATTGTAAGCTATAACAATCGAATACAATAGCAAAATGAAAAGCCTGTCTTATGCTCCCCTGCCATGCTTATAAGCCAACAAGCGGCCTGTCGCTATTACACCAAGCTTCCTTGCATGCAACTCCTTATTATGGAAGGCTAAACCCAACGCCTCCTGCCCTTATTATATCCAGATAGACAGGCGCTTACAAGAGTTCACCCTTAAATTGAGACGGTTTACTATATTCTATTACATCATTTGAAATATTCAAGATAAAATATTCAAATTACCGCATTACTGTGCTCCAAACGGGCAAAGCTGGTGTTTTATTTGCTCTTTATTAAGATGCATCATCTAAGATGCATCTTCGCTATAAAATTTCTCTGTGAATAAACCATTATCAATCCTATAACTATAAACTATGAATCTAAGACCAATTACTCTCCTTTGCCTGTTTACCCTGCTGCTAACAGCGGGTTGCAAACATGACGATGATGCGGGGCCGATATTTGACCCTGTTAAATTGCACGCCACTAACTTTGCCGCCGGGCTCAAGTCGCCTATAGGGATGAGCGTAGATGATAAGGGGCAACTGTGGGTTACCGAAGCCGGGACCGGCAACAACGATGGTAGCGTATCTATGATCACAAAAGACGGCACGGTGCACCAGGTTATTACTGGCTTCGGCTCTTCCACCTCTGCCGAAAGCCCTGGCGCGGAAGGCATAAGTCACCTGCTTTACAAAGATGGCAAACTTTATATTCTGCACGGCGTTGCCGGCATGCTCTACATTGCTGATGTTGCCTCATACAAACCCGGCGACCCGGTGAAGGAAGCCAGCAGCCTGTATAGCGAGGATATAGGCACTTACGTCAGGAGCCTGAACCTGACTGATCCGGTCAACTCAGATATCTACAATCTTACTTTTGGACCCGGCGGACATTTATACATGGTAGATGCCGGCGCAAATGCTGTCATTAAACGCGACAAGAACAGCAAAACACTAAGCTTATTTGCCAGTTTTCCGAACGTTGGCCCTGCAACGGAGGCGGTGCCCACGGGCATCGTTTATGACGGCAAGAAGTTCCTGGTTTCCACTTTAACCGGCTTTCCCTTTGCCAGTGGAGCGGCCAAGATATTCCAGGTTAGCCAAGAGGGGAATGTAAGTGAGTACAAGAGCGGCTTCACGACGCTTACGGATATTGTTTTAATGCCTAACAACAAACCTTTTGTTACGGAGTTTGCCGAGTTCTCGCTCACCACAACCCCTCCGGGCTTCAACCCGATGTCGGGCAGGGTAGCCAACGAAGATGGCGCTTATCTGATAGAGGGTTTGAGTCTGCCTACGGATATTGAACGAAGCGGCTCCAAAACGTACTATGTGCTCAGCTATGGGCTCGGAACGGTTCAGAAGCTAACCTATTAGTTGTAGGCCTCTCCCTGCTGCTAATACCGTTCAAGTAAAGAAAGCAACAAATTTCTTCAGCAGCGATTCCCTTAGCTTAAGGTGCTCTAAGCAATGGGAATCGCTGCTCTGAATACAAGAAGATGCTACTGCATTCACATCGGCCGCAACCAGCAAGGGCGGGGAAGCATCTATTTATTAGGGAAAATGGAATTATGGTAAACAGGGGTTCGCAATATAGAGCTCGATTTTATCTTTACTGTTGTAACTCATTTAGAGATCCCCAGCTCAGATACTTTAACATTGTATTTAAAAGAACACAAAGTAAATTTTAGTCACAAAAATTAGAGCCCTAGGGGAAACCGATACTTTTACTATTATTTATCCCTACCGCCCTATCTTACGGCCACATCGCTGTTGCTCCTGTTTCTGAACCTTGAGCTGTAGAACTGCAGTAGAAAGTAGATTTTGTTAAAGATGCAATGTTGAAGACTGTGTTGTGTCTGAGATTTGCCTTCTTCTCAAAGTCTGAGTACCCGAAGGATCTCCTGTACACTACTTTTCCGTTGTCTGCAACTTAAACATTCCCATTTAACAGATTATTCCGATGTAGGGAAGAAAACAGACTATCTAGCCTTTGCTGTGCTATGATGGGGCTACTAGATAGAAATAAGCTAATGATAAACACTAATGTTACTGCCCCTCTCATAATCTAATAAAAATTAAAGGTAGAACACTGCTTACCAAAAATATAAATTAGCTGCGCCGCCGTTTAGCTAAGACGTTAGGCTTAACCCTTCCTATACCAGAGACATTGACTGCTGAGGCTAATGTCTTAAGCAAGTATAAGTATGAGAAAGGTAAATAAAAATGATTGACGTATATAGTTTGTTTTCAGTTTCTTTGCAAAGAAAAGTTAGTCAGAAGTATATGGAGACACTGCATGAATATATATCATCTGCATGAACAATAACAAGCTTGGCACAAAGCCGCATTATCAAATATTAGATGGGCTTCGGGGTATAGCAGCTATTATCGTGGTATTCTTTCACCTTGCCGAGCCACTTGCCAGCAGCCGCTTTGACAATATTGTAAACCATGGTTATCTGGCAGTTGATTTTTTCTTTCTACTATCCGGCTTTGTCATTGGCTATGCATACGACGACAGATGGGACAAACTAACCATCGCTGGCTTTCTTCGCCGCCGGTTCGAGCGGCTGCAACCGCTCGTTGTGCTGGGCATGACGCTCGGCGCCATAGGCTTTTACTTTACCGACTCAACCATATGGCCGCTCATTCACACTGTTCCGGTATGGAAGCTACTTGTTGTCTGGCTGATAGGATGTACTCTTATTCCCGTCCCGCTTTCCATGGATATACGCGGCTGGCAAGAAATGCATCCGCTCAATAGTGTTGGCTGGTCATTGTTTTTCGAGTACATAGCCAATATGCTCTACGCCTTGGGTTTAAGAAAATTATCTAATAAAGCATTGGCTTGTTTTGTAGGACTGGCAGGCGCAGTGCTTTTGCATTTTGCTGTTACAAACCCTAACGGCGACGTTGCCGGTGGCTGGACACTGAATGCTGAACACATGCGCATCGGGATGACGCGTACCATGTTCCCCTTTTTTGCCGGTCTGCTTTTATCACGGGCAGCACAGCCTACCTACATCAAAAATGCTTTCTTATGGTGTAGCCTGCTACTTGCGGTTGTTTTACTTATGCCAAGAATAGGCGGTGCAGAACATCTTTGGATGAATGGTTTGTACGAAGCTTTTTGTATCATCATTGTCTTTCCACTCATTGTATATATGGGTGCCAGTGGTGTGGTGCATAATCAGAAAGAAAGTAAAATTTGTCAGTTCCTCGGCAATCTTTCTTATCCCTTGTACATGACTCATTATGTGCTTGTCTATTTTTACGTGGCATGGGTAAGCAATCACAGCGGCATTACCTTATGGCAGGCCTGGCCATATGCCCTGCTCACATTTTCAGGAGCTATCGTGTTGGCTTATGCAAGTTTAAAGTTGTATGATGAACCGGTAAGAGCCTGGTTGCGAAAAAAGCTGAAGTAGCTAAAAGGAAAGTATATTATTTACTTTTTCCTCAACATCCCCTTTATTCTTCGCGGTGTTAGCATAGTTGTGAGTTAAATGATTCAGAGACGTTGCGTTCAAGAAGGACTGCGCCTAACACGCGGTATAAAATATTGGGATTGAAGTGATTTGCTAAGCGCATCGCTCGCTCTTGCTTAACATATGTTGACTTGTCAGCTGTAAATAAAAGAGGGGCTTCATGTGCCTTACACTTTTCAGCAGGCAGTCCTCAGGTTAGCCTTAATGGCTTCCACAGATTCCTCGTCTACTTAAAATCAGAAGCCTAGGCTCCTCTATTCATCCTTTCCAATGCGGGGTATTCATTCAGAGAGCCTAAGACGATCAAGGCATCCGTAAGCTTAGCTGCCATTAAGATATTGTCAAGCTGCTCCATTCCATAATTTAAAGGGCATAGGCAAAGCCTCTGTCAAGGTCAAGGATTGTACTATACTAATAAAACTGGTGGATTATTAAAAAATAGCTGCATTATTCTGCTAAAGCGGGAATTAATGTGGTCGCGCCTGTGTCTGCCTCTTAACTTTTAGCCAGGGCGCCGGCTTAAGGATAAATCAAATGTAACTGACTAAAATCAAGCATATGACAGAAAACTTTACCCTTGCCAGTATTCACCAGCACAGAGAGCTGCTGCAATCGCTTCCCTTTGATGAGCACGTCGGCTTGAAACCGGTTAAGATTCAGAAAAACAGGAGCATTATGGATGCACTGGAAAAAGCCGAGAGGGAGAATGCAAAGGCGCTGTTCAGTAACCTGACTGTGAGTCGCTGCGGCACCAGAGTCCCCTGCAAGATCTACGTGGAAGGGCTCAGGCAAAGGTCCTACAGCCTATACTTTGTCGATGGCGGCTTTGAGATGCAGCATCAGGAGAGCGCTGCCACGCGCGCAGGGAAGACCAGCGTGTATGACTTTGCAGTTGGTGCTATGATGTGTGGCATTCCGCTGAAGCCTTCTCCTTACCTGGTTTCCCTTCTGCATGGCATAACGGTATAAAGCACAGGGACTCGCCTGGTGTTGAGGTCAATGCATCCTGATGCCATCTTCCCCGGCCAAGGAGCGCTACCGGCCGCCGCAAAGCCTCCGCAGCTAAGGGCGGGGCTGCTGTGTGATTTGGCTTCTGTGATTCGTGTCTTCTTCATCTTATCAGTTTAAATGTATGACCTTTTGTCTACTTTTAAACTGTCTCGATTTTTGGGATGCTTACAGGTTCATAAAATACGATTGCTTCTTCCTTTGTCAGCTCGATACTTATTTTCATTTTAGGTATTTCTGTAAAAGATTATTTCGCTGATGGATATTCTGAGAAGTATACGTCCATTTCTATTGCTCCCATCATAGCCATTGATTTGGAGTTTAGAATACCTCCCCCGCCTGATGCATCTTTTCTTATGTTAAAACCAATGTCAGCAACATATTTATTCGGCTCTAAATTCTTCCCCTTTTTTTCCAACCAAGTTTCAAGCGCATCAATTTGAGTCGGCAGGTCCCAAATTTCATCACATAGCCATTCCACCTTTTCAAATGTTCCTTGGAGGTAGATATTTATCGGCATACTATTGTTCTTTAAATCCTGACTAACGTTTATTTCTCAGGCTGTTTCGAAGCCCACATCTTCAGGTTTGAGGTCTAATTTAGCGATGTTTTTCTTTATCCGCTGTACCAGCTTGAGCTTTCTTTTCTCATCCAGGAACAGGTACTGCGTAGGCGGCTGATACTGCACTCCTTTGCTGAGCATGTTCCAGATGATCACTGCCAGCTTGCGGGCCGTAGCACTCACCGCAGCCTGCCTTCCCTTGCGGAAGGCCACCCGCCTGAAGAAATCCGAAAGGTGCGTGTCGCGCAGATTTCCTATTGCATTGGCAGCGTTTCTCAAAGCAATTTTGAGTCGGTTGCTACCTTTGGGAATATGGCTGCTCAGCACCCTGCCTCCGCTCACTTTAGTGTTGGGGCAGAGGCGCAGCCAGTTGGAGAACTGCTTGGCCGATCCAAACTTTCGGATGCCTTCTGGCCCCACTTCGCTCATTAGCGCGATCACCGTCGAGTGGCTCACCCCCTCGATTTTAAGCAGGTCCACCCCGTTGAAGTACTGGAAGGCCAGCTGGTTGAGGTCCATCTGCTGCGGGGCGTTTTTGTTCACCCGCTTATAAGGCTTAGCCTCTGCCTTCAACTCCCGCTTTTCTTCATGTGCCTCTATTTGCTCGAGCAGCAACTTCTCGATGGCCTCATCGCAGGCAGCTATCTTTTCCTGCAGCACCTTGTAGATCTCCAACTCCTGGGATAGCGCGAAGAGCAGGTCCCTACGGCCGTTGCCATGCAAGGCGCGGGCTATCTCTTCTTTTGATTTGCGGCAGTTACCGTGGCGGAAACAGGCCAGCTTCTCGGGGTCCGTCTCCCCCCGGCAGATAGCTTCGATAATGGCCATACCCGTCTGGCCAGTCACCTTCCGCACCACCACGTCCAGGCGCAGGTTCAGCAGGCGCAGGTACTTGTGCATCTTCTGAGTCGTAACGGCAGCTGTCTCCAGCAATGAGGTGCGGTGGCGACAGTAGGTGCGCAGCTCCTCTGTGGACTTGTCAGGTAGAAAGCTGCCCGTCAAAAGTCCCAAAGAATGCAGGCGCTGTATCCACTGGCAGTCCTGCACGTCTGTTTTGCGACCCTTGATGTTCTTGGTGAACTTGCCGTTGCAAAGCAGCACCTGCAGGCCAGCGCCTTGTAGGGTGGCAAACAGGTTCTGCCAATAAGCGCCCGTGCTTTCCATGGCCACCGTGGTGATGCGTTGATCTAGCAGCCACCTGGTAAGTTCCCGCAGGTCTACCTCGTAGACGCCGAACTCCCGCACCTGGTCTGCTCCCTGGCCAACGGCCACATAGTGGGAGCGGCTGCCCACGTCAATGCCGGCGGCATGCGGGTTGACAATCTCCATGAGCGTACTTTTCTTTTTCATAACATGCTTAATGAAGTGAAAAAATATCCCAGGGGAATGTACTTATCGGTATTGAAAGTATCCTGATCGGGGTCTCCGTAGAGCCACCACTGAAATCACCTCAAAGCCTCTTGCAAAGAAGGCTTTCTACATTCCAACCAGAATGCACCGCGAGCTTAGAAGCGTCAATTAAAATCCGGTCTTGCAAGGGATACAGAGTAAATACGCAAAAGCGTTAGCGAGAGAAATCAATAGTTAATATAGGGGGAATGCACCACAATTACTGGCTAAACGGAGTTCATTCCGGTTATTACCCCTTTGAGTGGAAGTTTTGAAGCTGTTTACTCTCCTTCCTTGGCCAATTTATAGAATTCTTTTCTAACTTCCAGCCAGTTGACAGGAGCTCCTCGTCTATCCCGGTAATTAGTCCCTGAGGGCACCCCCTTCGCTGTCCAAAACATAACAGAAGTCAGAAACAGCCCCTACAGCATCCTGGAGGAGCAGCCGCTTCGGGTACATTAGCATGGCAAGCTTTAGGGCTTAAACTGAGTTCATAGCAGTTGATATATATTATATCGCTATCTTGTAATGATTGATTATAAACTTATATTTAGAACAGAACCCTAGAACTGAAATCAATGGAGATAATTTATCTCCTTAGCCTCCTCTTGATTTTTATAGTAGCATGTGACAAGTCAGATCCAGAGCCAGTTATCGAAACTTTCACAGTGGCAGGGGGTAACGGTCAGGGCGGAGCCGCTAATCAATTAGACGGTCTGGCGGATGTTCAGATAGACGCTGCTGGAAACATTTATGTGGCCGATCAAAATAATCACCGTATTCAGAAATGGGTACCGGTGGCAAGCAGCGGTATCACCGTGGCAGGTGGCAATGGATATGGGCAAGCTGATAACCAGCTTCACTACCCAGCTGGTATACATGTGGATGCAGCTGGCAATGTATATGTGGCTGACTTCGATAATCACCGTGTTCAGAAATGGGCACCAGGAGCAGCCAGCGGCGTCACAGTGGCGGAAGGGCATTCGTTTGGCGAAGCTGCTAACCAACTCTTTTCCCCAAATGGCCTATATGTAGACGCAACGGGTAACGTTTATGTGGCTGACCGTGGTAATCACCGCATTCAGAAGTGGGCACCGGGAGCAACAAGCGGCATCACAGTAGCTGGAGGAAACGGAATCGGTCAAGCTGCTAATCAGTTGAACAGTTCAGCGGGTTTATATGTAGACGCTACTGGGAACATCTATGTGGCAGATGAATATAACCACCGCATCCAGAAGTGGGCACCAGGGGCAACAAGCGGCGTCACAGTGGCAGGGGGTAACGGTCAGGGCATAGCTGCTCATCAGTTAGACAGCCCTACAGATGTTCAGGTAGACGCAAAGGGCAACATTTATGTGACAGAACTTAACAGATCACGCGTTCGGAAGTGGGCACCGGGTGCAACAAGCGGCGGCACAGTGGCGGGGAACAATGCATACGGCAGTGATCAGTTATATCAGCCAACCGGCCTTCAGCTGGACGCTGTTGGAAACATCTACATAACAGATAGCAACAACTATCGTGTTTTGAAGTGGGTGAAATAGGTAGCAAATATTAAGGGCTAATTCGTGTCTCTAACTACCAGGAGACTTTAAAAGAACTCCATAATGTTTAAAGACAATGCTCCACTAAACCCAGATTACAACCTTATGGTGTAGACTTCCCAGAAAGTCGGCCATTTAAAAGTTGAAAGAATGTTTAACTTTAAATGGAATGAAAAAGACACGCTTAACTATGGTCAGTGGACTTCATGAGTGACAGCCTCTGGGACGGCAGAAAGTTCAGGCTCCTCAATATTGTGGATGACCACAACCGGGAAATGCTAACCATGGAAGCGGATCTCTCAATTCCGGCCCTGCGGCTGATAAGAGTGCTGAAATACCTGCGGGAGTTCAGGGGGTTGCCAGAAATGATACGTGTTGACAACGGGCCGGAGTTCATCTCCCACAAGTTGGAGGACTGATGCAAGGAAAATAAGGTGAGGCTTGTGTTTATTCAACCCGGTAAGCCGATGCAGAACGCTTATATTGAACGCTGCAATGGCAGCGTCAGAAGGGAACTGCTAAACGCTTACGTGTTCAGAACCCTTGACGAGGTGCGCCAGAAGGCTCAGGAGTGGATGCAGGATTACAATCACCACCGCCCACATCAGGCGTTAAATTTCAGAGCACCCGCAGAATTATTGGAAGAAATTGTAACTTGAAAAACAACTTTACTTTGGCCCAAAATCTGGGGAAGCTTACAATGGGTACTATCGTTTTTTCTCAACATAAGTTGTCTTATGAGAAAGCCCATAAGCTAAGTCATGATAAGCTAACTAGAGAGGCAACAGGCTAGGCTAAATGGTGGCATAGCTAAACTGCTGCTATAGCTATTTCTCTAAAAGGAAATACAAATAGTAATCCTGGTCAGAGTCAGCCGCAAGGCTTGTAGCGTAGTTGCTGCTCTTGATTTGCCACCCCTTCGCTTGTTGCTCTTTTATTATTTGTAATGCACCAGAGTAATCATGATCACTTTCAGCCTTTACTCGTCTCTGTTCAAAGCGGCTGCTACTTCCTGTGGTCGAAATGTTTACAAGCATATTATTGTTCCTGTTTGAGACTATGAGTGTCATGGTTTCTTTTGGAGCAGCCTGCTCATACTGTTTAAAGCTGAACAAGGCTGTAACAGCTAGAGCCAAGACCAAGATTATACTTTTGTTTTTATCCATTGAAGTCATTTGATGAAAAACTATTTAATTTATCTATGTTGCCCAGCGGCCCCTGCTAACAGCGTGCGAGGCCGTCGGCCGGGGCATGATGTTGACATATATTAGCGGTTCGTTGTTTACTATCGTGTCGGCTTGTAATAAAGGACGATCGCACCTGAATCAAAGGTTTTTGTCTTTAAAAGTCTAAAAGTTGTCCTGCCTTTAATTTTGTCAAACAACGGCAGACCTTTTCCTTCTATCATTGGGTAAATACAAATTTGAAACTCATCAATCAAATCAAGGTTTATAAGCTGAATAATTAAACTCCGACTGCCTACCAAAATATCTTTGCTTGATTCAGATTGTTGTTTGAGTTCTAAAACTTCCTTTTCAATTTCTTTTGTTGCAAGTCTTGCACTATTCCATTCGGTATTTTTCAAGGTATGTGAAAAAACGATTTTTGGTATTTTGTCTATTGCTAAAGCGAAGTCGTCCATTGATTTTTGACCTGAAGGTTTTTTTAACAATGTTTGCCAAAATTGCATAAGTTGGTAGGTTGTCCGTCCATATAGTAGAACTCCCGCATTGTCCAAAATTCCGGCATAATGTTGATGTAAATCCTCATCGGGGATACCTGCTGTATGGTCGCAAATTCCGTCAAGCGTCATGTTTAATGCTGCAATTACTTTTCTCATATTTTAAAGTAAATGTTATCCATTAAAGTATATGGTTTATTATAATGACCGGTAATGCTGGGCTTTGCCATGACGCAGCTATGGTAAAGGTGTGGCTAGCATAAGAATTTATAATCCATCAGAGTAGTCAGGATTAACGCAGGTGACACCCTCCGCATTCTTCACCTTTACAAACTTACCAGCTATAAGGTCTACTGTCCACAAGTCATGGATTTCTGTAAGCTCAGCCTGTCGTCGGTCTTTAAAATGTATCACGTAAAATTGCTCACCTTCAGCCCCTTTTACTTCACAGGTCGTCCAGTTATATTCTTTTTCAGGATAATTTGACAGTATGTTGATTTCATCTATGACTTCAAACACAGCTTTATCACCATTTCTCCTAACAAACCTTTCAAGCAGAATCTTCCCTTCTCCGTTGTTGCATTTATTTTGTGATTTAGCAAGTTGGGAGACAGCGTACTTACTCTCGCTTTGTTCAGAAGCTATTAAAGTGCCAGCGCAACTAAACCACCCCATGTTTTCTATTTCAGTAGTAGTTTTACCTATCAAGCTGCTACTCTTTTGTTGTGTAGACTCGCTTTCTGCCATTGTCTGAGAGAATTGGGCAGATTGAGCGTCTGACTTATCAACTCTTGTTTGACCAATGCCATTACTAAAAATTTCTGTTTTTACGTCAGCATAGCATGAGCTCAATGCAACAGCAATAAGAATGAGTTGAAAAGTTGTCATCATATTTATAGTTCATTTTACACCTAACGGCAGTTTGTCTAAAAACCTCTGCTCGTCTCTTAGCTAAAGATAGCAATTTGAAAATATACTACACTAGTGGGGATAATTTTTATTCTTTGGCTAAAGCGCTGCCA
>NZ_JADQDR010000019.1 GCF_015694705.1 Pontibacter rufus
GCCTTTATCTCCTTCCTGCTAAATAGATTAAAGCCCTCTAAAGCAAGAAATTGAAAAATTTCAAAACATACTCTAAGATAACAATATATTACTTCGTAGGACTAAACAACTAACAACCTGACATTAAATTGAAAGACGTTTTCTGACAAGCTATATAGAATTAAAAAGGCCACTGGTACAAAGGGGCATTTATTACAAACCAAAGACATTACATGAGCGGAATTGAACAGTTTTCATTAACAGGCAAAGTAATCGTAATGACGGGAGCCACCGGCATTCTGGGTGAAGCCATGTCGCTTGCCATTGGCGGGGCCGGGGCTAAGGTAGCCATTCTGGGGCGCAACCGGGAGCGTGCCGATGAGCGGGTGGCAGCAATCAGGGCTGCTGGCGGAGAGGCCATCGCTATATTAGGGGACGTGCTGGATGAAGGGCAGATGAATGCAGCAAAAGAAGAAGTGCTGAAAGCCTGGGGAACCATAGACGGCCTGGTGAATGCTGCCGGCGGAAATATTCCCGGCGCCACCATCATGCCTGACCAAAACTTGTTTGACACTAAAATTGAAGATACCCGGAAAGCCGTGGACCTGAACCTGTTCGGCACCATCATCCCAACGCACGTCTTCGGGAGAGTGATTGCCGAGAAAGGAAAGGGTGCCATTGTTAATATCTCTTCACTGACGGCGCAACGGCCACTCACCCGGGTGCTGGGCTATACCCTGGCAAAGAAAGCGGTGGAAGCTTATACCCAATGGATGGCTGTGGAACTGGCGCTGCGCTACGGCGATGGCGTACGGGTGAATGCCATTGCGCCCGGTGTTTTCCTGACAGAGCAGAACAGGAGCTTGTTGCTGGCCCCAAACGGAAGCTACACGGATCGGGCACAGAAATTTATAAACCATACCCCTTTCCGGAGGTTGGGAAACCCGGAGGAACTGACCGGTACGCTCATTTACCTGCTGAGCGATGCTTCCCGGTTTGTGAATGGAGAAACGCTGCTGGTAGATGGCGGCTTTAATGCTTTCAGCGGGGTTTAGGACAATTCACATTCAAGCTAAATATCCAAATATGTCACTGTTACAAAGCTGGAGATGGTTCGGCCCCAATGACCCCGTGTCCTTACAGGACATCAGGCAGGCCGGCGCCACCGACATCGTTACGGCGCTGCATCATATACCCAATGGCGAGGTCTGGCCTGTGGAAGAAATCCGGAAGCGCAAGGCGGAGGTGGAACAGGCCGGACTGGTGTGGAGCGTGGTGGAAAGTGTGCCGGTGCACGAGTCGATCAAAACACAAACCGGAAACTTTAAAACTTGCATAGAAAACTACAGGCAGTCGATCCGGAACCTGGCCGATTGTGGCATCTATACCGTCACCTACAATTTTATGCCCGTACTGGACTGGACCCGGACGGACCTGAGCTACACCGTGGCGGATGGCTCCAGGGCGCTGCGCTTCGAGAAGGCTGCCTTTATCGCCTTTGATGTATACATGCTGCGCCGGAAAAATGCGGAGAAAGATTATACAGTACAGGAATTGGAGAGGGCCGGGCAGCGGTTTGATGGCATGAGCGGCGAAGAGAAACTGCTGTTGCAACGGAACATTATTGCCGGGCTGCCCGGTAGCGAAGAAAGTTTTACACTGGGCCAGTTTCAACAGGCGCTGGATGCATACGCAGGCATAGACGCGGACAAACTGCGGCAGCACCTCGTCTATTTCTTGCAGGAAATTATACCGGTGGCGGAAGAAGCGGGTGTGAAGATGGTGATACATCCCGATGACCCACCCTTCAGTATCCTGGGGCTGCCAAGGGTAGTAAGTACTGCTGCCGATGTGGAGGCCCTGGTAGAGGCGGTGCCGTCCCTGAGCAACGGGCTGTGTTTTTGTACAGGGTCGTTCGGGGTACGGCCAGATAACAATCTGCCGGAAATGATAAAGCAGTTTGGAGAACGCATCAACTTTGTGCATCTGCGAAGCACGCAACGGGATGCTGATGGAAACTTTTATGAGGCCAATCACCTGGAGGGCGACGTGGATATGTATGCGGTGATGAAAGAATTGATTATCCTGAACAGCAAACGAGCGCATCCCATCCCGTTCCGGCCTGATCACGGCCACCAGATGCTCGACGACCTGCACAAAGTCACTAACCCCGGTTATTCCGCCATCGGAAGGCTCCGCGGGCTGGCAGAGTTGCGCGGCCTGGAGATGGGAATTGAAATGTCTATGAGCAGTAAAGCAAAATAAAGTCAGCATACCTAATGGATAAAAAAGTTATAAAAGCCGGCATCGTGGGTTCGGGGTTTGCCGCCCGGTTTCATTACGATGCGCTGCAACGTGTATTCAGTACCAAAGTAGAAATTGTGGGCGCATACTCGCCCTCATCAGAAAATCTGCAGGCATTCACAACGCAGCGGAACCTCACCGCATTCGACAGCCTGAAAGCATTGCTGGAAAGCGCTGATGTGATTCATGTATGCACGCCGCCCGTAACCCACGAGCCGATTGTGGTAGCAGCTTTGAAGCTCAACAAACATGTGATTGTAGAAAAGCCGTTTACCGGTTATTTTGGTGACGGAAGTAAGGATTTTAACGGGGATACCTTCTCCAGAGAAAAGGGACTGGAAGAAACCCTGAAAAGCATCAGCCGGATGCTGGAAGCTGAAAAGGAAAGCCAAGGTGTGATTATGTATGCCGAAAACTGGGTATATGCCCCTTCCATACAGAAAGAGCGCGATATACTGGAAAAAACAGGCGCCCAGATTATCTGGATGCATGGCGAAGAATCGCATTCCGGCTCGCATTCTTTAGCATACGGCCAGTGGAAGCTTTCCGGGGGTGGCTCCATGATTGGGAAAGGCTGTCACCCTTTGTCAGCCGCCATTTATCTGAAACATGTGGAAGGCCGCGCCCGCAACGGAAAAGCCATCCGGCCAAAATCTATCTCCGCACGAACGCATGCCATTACGCGTATGCCCGGCTTCAAAGACGAAGGCCACCTGAGAACCACTTATAAAGACATCGAGGACTTTGCCATGCTGCATGTTGTTTTCGAAGACGGCACCATCGCCGATGTGTTTGCCAGTGAACTGGTGTTAGGTGGTGTGCACAACTGGATTGAAGTAAATACCAGCAACCACCGCACCATCTGTAACATCAACCCCAATACCGCCATGCAGGCATACACACCGGCTGAGGTATACTTCAAAGATGTGTATGTGGTCGAGAAAACAGAAACCAAGCAGGGCTGGTCTTCTATATCACCGGACGAAGGCTGGTTTGCCGGTTATCAGCACGAGATGGATGCCTTTTACAGGTCTGCTGCCTTTGGGGAGCCGGTAGAAAGCAACAGCAGCCTGGCCGCCGACGTGATTTCTACCATCTATGCCGGCTATGTTTCCTCAGAAAGAAAAGGCGCCGAAGTGCCCATCACCATACTATAGCTGCCGGTAATTGGCTTTGGAAGATAACAGCTAAAATGAACCTGATTCCATCCACGGCCCCGCATACTTCAGACTTTATATACATATCGCATCAACAGAAGCCTGTTAAATTATACCATGGAAAAAACTAAGATAAGTACGAATGGCACTATCGGAGAAGCCAAAACAGGTAATTACCGTTGGGTAATTTGCGCCTTGCTTTTCTTTGCAACTACTATCAATTACATCGACAGGCAGGTTATCGGCTTACTGAAACCTACCCTGGAGGCTGAATTCAACTGGTCGGAGCTGGATTACGGGTACATCATCATGTTTTTTTCGGCCTCTTATGCTGTTGGCTATATTATTTTCGGCAGTATCATCGACAAAATAGGCTCCAAGCTGGGGTACACCATTTCTGTGACTGTCTGGAGTATTGCCGCCATACTACATGCTGCCGTAAAGAGCACCCTGGGTTTTGGTCTGGTCCGGGGGCTGCTGGGCCTGGCAGAGTCGGGCAACTTTCCGGCGGCCGTGAAGGCGGTAGCGGAATGGTTCCCGAAAAGAGAGCGTGCCCTGGCTACCGGTATTTTTAACTCCGGCACCAGCATTGGGGCAGTAGCGGCTCCGCTCCTAGTGCCCTGGATCCTGGGTGCATACGGCTGGCAGGAAGCCTTTATAATTACCGGAGCTCTGGGTTTTATATGGCTGATATTCTGGTGGTTCCTATATGAAGTACCTTCCCGCCATAAAAAACTTTCTCCTGAAGAATACGCCTTCATTCATATCGATAACGAGCCGGCCCTCGTGGAAACCACCGGAACGCTCAACTGGAGCCACCTGCTTCGTACCCGGCAAACGTGGGTGTTCATCGTGGGCAAAGTATTAACCGATCCCATCTGGTGGTTCTTCCTGTTCTGGCTGCCTTCCTATTTCGCCACCACCTTTAACCTGGACCTAACCAAGCCAAGCCTGCCGCTGGCGGTTGTTTATACTGCTACCACGTTTGGAAGTATAGGCGGCGGCTATCTGTCCTCCTACCTGATTAAGCGGGGCTGGCCGGTACTGAAGGCCAGGAAAATTACTTTGCTTATTGTAGCTTTTGTGGTACTGCCTATCGTACTGGCAAGGTATGCCACTGATATCTGGGTGGCAGTGGGCATCATCAGCCTGGCGGCAGCCGCGCACCAGGCCTGGAGCACCAATATCTTTACCATCGTATCGGATATAGTACCTACAAGAGCAGTAAGCACGGTGGTGGGCATTGGCGGCATGTCCGGCTCCATCGCCTCTACCATTTTCCCGCTGTTTGTGGGCGCGCTGCTGCAATACTATGAAACCCTAGGAAATATTAGTGCCGGCTACAACATCCTGTTCATCATTTGCGGTTTCGCTTATCTGCTGGCCTGGATAATTATACATCTGCTTACCAGGCATATGAAGCCGCTGAAATTATAGCAGAAATATACTTTGGGCAGCGCCTGCCCTGTTAAACTTTAAAAGCTCTTTTACATTTCAGAAAGTCAAATATTAAAGATGAAAAAATATCTGTATCCGTTGCTTATACTTATACTTGCCTGTTCTTTATTCTACTGCCAGAGTAGTAATCCCATAAATGCACAGCAAACATCCGCTGACCGCGCGGAAGTAAGCAAACCTGAACCTGTAAAGTATAACCTGGCATCATCGCCTGTTGTTTCCCCGGAAGCGTCTCTCAAACTGATGCAGGTAGCTGACGGATTTAACGTAAAATTAGTGGCGGCAGAGCCCCTGGTCAGCACGCCGGTTGCCCTCACGTTTGATTACGACGCCCGCATGTGGGTAGTGGAAATGGATGGTTACATGCCTGATACCGCCGGCACCGGAGAAGGTATACCGAGCGGCAAAATTGTTATTCTGGAAGACACCAACCAGGACGGCGTGGCTGATAAGCGGGAAGTATTCCTGGATTCGCTGGTGTTGCCGCGCGCCATTTGCCTGATTGACAACGGCATTCTGGTGGCCGAGCCGCCAAGCCTGTGGTACTATGAAATAAACAACGGCAAACCGGGGAAAAAGACGTTGGTAGATGCTGCCTACGCCGCCGGTGGCAACGTAGAGCACCAGGCAAACGGCCTGCTGCGGGCACTGGACAACTGGATTTACAACGCCAAATCAGACAAGCGCTACCGCAAGGCAGGAGATAAATGGCTGATTGAACAAACTCATTTCCGCGGGCAATGGGGCATCACACAGGATAATTACGGCCGGTTATACTATAATACCAACTCCGAAAACCTTCTGGGAGATTATTTTCCACCGGGGTTCGGGGCTTCCAATAAATACCAGCGTGGCGTTGAAGGGTATAATGAAAAGATAGTGGCCAACAACAGGGTTTATCCCATCAGGCCGACACCGGGCGTAAACAGAGGGTACATGGAAGGTATTCTGGATGACAGCCTGCGGCTGGTGAATTTTACGGCTGCCAGTGGGCCTGTTGTATACCGGGGCGGTTTATTTGGCCCAGACTATGCGTTCAATGTGTTTGTGGCCGAGCCCTCCGCCAATCTCATCAAACGCAATATCCTGCACGAAAACGGTTATATAACAAACGGAAAACAGGCATATGAAAGCAAAGAGTTTTTAGCGAGTGTGGACGAGCGCTTTCGCCCGGTAAGCTTATACAATGCCCCGGACGGCGCTTTATACATTGTAGACATGTACCGCGGCATCATCCAGCATAAAACATATCTGACCGACTACCTGAAGAACCAGATTGAGCAGCGGGAACTGACGCAGCCTTTAGGGTATGGCCGCATCTATAAAATTGTGCCGGAAGGCAAAACGCCCGAGATGGTAGACCTTCCTGACAACCCGCAGCAATTGGTTAAGCTGCTCGGGCATCCGAATGGCTGGGTGCGCGACAATGCCCAGCAAATGCTGATTGACCGCCACTATACCCAGGCTATTCCGGCTTTGCGGCAGGCAGTAAATGAAACAGACAACCAACTGCAATCCATTCATGCGCTCTGGACCCTGGAAGGATTGGGTGCCCTGAAAACAGAAGAGGTACTGGCATTATTAAAGCAAACAGCCTGGCCCCTCCGGATGCAGGCATTAAGCATTTTGCCTTCTGTACTGAATAAAACAAACTACAAACAATTCGTGCCGGTGCTTGCGCAGCTGGTGGACGGCGGTGACAAGCTGGCTGCCCCATACGTTGCTTTCATAGCAAACTATATCAGGCCCTTAGATGAGGCAGCTGCCAATAACCTGTTACAGAAACTGGTAAAAGTATACCCTGATAACAAATACGTAGCAGATGCCGTGATAAGCAACCTGCAGGGCCGCGAAGAAAGCTTTAAGAAAGAAATAGCAGCCTTTGCGCCGGATACGGCACTTGCCTTCCACAAAAGGCTGCAGCGGGTAATAGCGAACGCCAACAGTGCCCGGGCTAACCGGAATCCGGAAACGCTGCTGAAGGAATTTCCGAAAGGAGCGGCTATGTTTGCCTCCACCTGCCAGACATGCCACGGGCCGGACGGCAATGGTATAAAATCGCTGGCGCCTCCTTTAAATCAGTCGGAATGGGTGCAAGGCGACAAAGACAAGCTTATTTCTATTGTGCTGTTTGGACTGACCGGCCCTGTAAAAGTAAACGGCCACGTGTACAAAGCGCCTGAAATTAATCTCGACATGCCTGGTATAGGTTACGACAAGGATCTGGCTAACGAAGATGTGGCGCAACTGCTTAGTTTCATCAGGAAGTCGTGGCGAAACGATGCTTCCGAAGTGAGTACTGCCGATGTAACAAAAATACGCCAGAAGCTCAAAGACAGGCAAAAGGCTTTCACCATTGAGGAATTAAATAAACTGTATTAATGAGTTATTTACATCGCTGCTAGCAAAAGTATAATCCGGCTATACTTGCCTGTCTGCTATCAGAGGATTCTTTATATCAGATTGATTTTAAAAAGACATACTTGTTATGATAGTTTTGCTGAAATAATGATTGGCGAAGCAACCCGGTAGGTTTTAAAACCTGCCGGGTTTAGAAATACTTACGTCTTCTTTATTTCAATTTAGTATTATAAAATTAAAGCCTGCCCTGTTGATACCTCAGCAGGGCAGGCTTTAATTTTAATGGCTTATACTTTGTATTGCTTATGTAGCAGGCAAGTGCCTGCTACACTTTTTGCAAGCACGTTTTGCTACCTGCAGGAAGATTACTTATTCTCCATCTTCATCTCCAGCAACTTCATAAAATACCCGCCTACCACGGAGCGCGCCCGGAAGTTGAGCACTTCGGCATTAGTAGTTTCATGCCAGTCGCTTATCGGAATTCTGGCAGGGGTTTCGTTGGCATACTCCCACACAGGATGCACAAGTGCTTTAAAATCAGCTTCGTTATCGGTCAGGGTAGCTGTCCAGAGTATCCAGTCAGATTTGGTGTACGTCTTGCGGCTGTCCAGCGGTAATCCGTAAGTACGCTGCTTCGTTAAATAAAAGTCTATTTCCTTATCCATCACAGATTCCGGGAAAATGTTCAGGTCTAAAATGTCATCCCAGGCCAGGTTATACTTCTGGCTCCAGGTTCCCTCCTTCCCGAAGGCTAAAGTATAGTGGTCGCCATCCGCTGCCAGTTGCATCCACTTCTGCGCCATGCTTTTGGCCAGTTCTGTATACTGCTTTTCAACATCTGCTTTACCGAGCATACCTGCCAGCTTTCCGTAAGCGGCCAAAGCCTCTATGGCCTTTACCGAGAGATTGGCATTACGCGCAAGGTGGCCTGCAAAGTCGTCGGTAGAAAGCTGGTTTGCCGGATCAAAGCCGCTCTTTTTGAGGTATTCTGCCCAGGTTGTCAAAGTTTCCCAGTGTTTTTTAGCGTAATCAGCGTTCCCTTCTGCTTTGGCTATAGCAGCCGCAAGTATAACCATGTTGCCCGCCTCTTCTACCGGCATGTCCTCACCATAGGTCTGGCCGTTGGCAATCGGGTAAGTGCCCAGGTCGTGCGCCGCGAACGGCTTTTTCCACTTACCACTTTCGCTGTAGTAGAAGATACCGTTCATCATGCCTTTCACCAGGTCTGGATTATATATCAGAAATAAAGGGGCTGAAGGGTAGGTAAGATCCACCGTATTGATGGAGCCGTTGCTGAAGTTTTCTTTTGATAAGAACAGGAGCTCGCCTTCAGGGCTTTTTACGATTGTGTGTGCGGCGATAGCCTGCCGGTACACCAGTTCGCACAAATCTGCATACTCCTTGCCTCCGGCTTTTAGAGCATCCTGGTACAGCTTATCATCGAAAGCCTCGCATTGCTGTATTACTTTTTTGTAGTCTGCAGCTGCTTCAGCCAGTTCTTCTTCCATGGTATCAGAGGCATCGAGCTTCCACCAGGGCTTCAGGTTCTGGTGGAAAAACTGTACCGAATAAAGCTCATCATAACCCAATAGAAAAACCTGTTCTTCTGCTTTGCTCCCTACTTTGCCCAGGGGCACAATGGTACTCAGCACCAGGTTTTTGCCAGATTTAGTACCTGTGGATGATGCTTTGGAAGAGGAAACAAACGGAGCGATGGCCTGTGTTGCCGGCGCCACATACTGGATTGGCTTGTCAGCGGTAGGAACAGCCACATACATGTAGCCCCAGTCGATGCGCACGTTGTCGCCTTTTTTTTGCAATATAGGCTGCTCTTTTGTGCCGGCCTTCAGTATAGCCAGCTTGCCGGAAGTATACTGCTGTGCGCTTACCTCCTGTTCAGGTGTGTTTACAGCGATGTTTGCGGAAGCGCCAAAGTATAATTGCACCTCATGCTGTGCCTTGTCGTTGGACTTCACCTGGAAGGATACATAAGATACCGGCCTGGACAAAAGCTCCAGATCTTTTAATAGCAGCGGCGACGTGAAAGTAGCCGTCACATCTATGTCGCCGCAGGTGAACTGGTAGGTGGTTTGTGTGGCATCCAGCTGTACGTCTTTTTGTACGGCAGGAATTACTTTTGCATCATCTTTTGACGTTTGTTCCTGAACCAGACCGGCATCTAGCCATCTGCCTCCGGCAGTATTGGCCACGTGTATGGCCAGCACGTTTCCTTCTTTCTTCAGCTTTTTTGCAGCCGCATCGCTTATCGGAATGTACTCATACTTGTTCGTCCAGCCGCTATGCCGGTAAATCTCCTCGCCATTCAGGTATACTTCCACATTATCATCGTGGTTAAGCTTCAGGAACAGCTTGTTCAGGTTTGTATCCTTAACCGGAAACGTTCTTCTAACCCATAGATCATCACTCTTCCAGGGTGTTTTAGCCTTTTGCTGATCATCGCCAAAAGGTGCAGCCCCTGATTTCCACTGTGCTGCATCAAACTGTGGGTTCATCCAGCCGGACGCAGGCTCAGCTTCCGTGTATTGAAAGGCATAGTTTTCCTCATCAGCCGCCGCCAGCACCGTGTTGTAGGTTCTTGCCTCCTGCCCCAGAAAACGGTAAACTTTGCCATCTACCTTCACCATGCCTGTCAGGGCCTGCTCTTCTCCGGTCCAGTGTTTGGTGGTAGACTTAGAGACATCATCTCCGAACGCCCAGATACTGAAATAGGGATCATGCGTGATTAAAGGGTAAGCAGGCGCTCTTAGTTCCTGTGCATTTGATGCAAGCCAAGGAAACCACAGGAGGCAGAGTACAAAACATATTTTTTTCATAAGAAAGCTGGTATAATATTGATAACTCTTTAAAATCTAATTTAATAAATGTTTAAACAATGTATAGGAATTCTATACTTCTTAATTCGCTTCAGACAAGGAGAATGGTTTATCTTCCGCTTTAATCCCCCTTTCAAGTGCCGGTTTGCTGCCCATTTCAAAATGCAGGGTTCCGCCGTTTACGATATCGCTGTGACGTATCCAGTTATGCGTATATGGTTTTCCGTTAAGCGTGGCCGACTGGATGTATACATTCTGTTTGCTGTTGTTATCGGCTTCAATGATGAACTTCTTGCCATTCTCTAAGGTAATCGTCGTCTTCCGGAAGACGGGGCTGCCGATTACATACTGGTCTGTGCCCGGGCAAACGCTGTAGAAACCCATCGCACTTAGCACATACCAGGAAGAAGTCTGCCCCTGATCTTCATCACCGGGGTAGCCGTTCTCCGTAGCGTTGTATAGCTTATCCATCACGGTGCGCACCCTTTCCTGCGATTTCCAGGGCTCCCCGCCATAGTTGTACAGGTATACCATGTGCTGAATAGGCTGATTGCCGTGTGCATACTGCCCCATGTTAGCCATCTCCATTTCGGTCATTTCGTGAATCTTCCGCCCGTAGGTGCCCACCTTCACCGTATTCGGCACGCTGAAAACAGAGTCCAGCTTGGCCGTATAGTTCTTTTCGCCGCCCATCAGGTTTATCAGTCCCTGCTCGTCGTGGAACACCGACCATACCCAATGCCACGCATTGCCCTCTGTAAAAGGCCCGCCCCACTCCACCGGATCGAAGCCGGGCACCCATGTACCATCGGCTTTTCTGCCGCGCATAAATCCGGTAGACGGATCATACACATTCCTGTAGTTATACATCTGCCTGGCAAAAATCCGCTCATAAAAGGGATTGTTTGTCTGCTTTGCCAGCTGGTAACCACAAAAATCATCGTAAGCATATTCGAGAGTTTTAGCCGTGGCCTCACCGTGTTCAGGATAGGGAACATAGCCGAGGGTAAAATATTCCTTCCATCCCTCACGCCCGTTGGCCGGCCCCCACGGACCTTTGTTGGTGGCCTCGTGCAGATAAGCTTCCAAAGCCTTGTCAGGATCGAAAGTGCGAATGCCTTTCACCCAGGCATCAGCTAACAGGGAAATCGCATGATTGCCGATCATACTTCCTGCCTCGCCCGGAAATGACCAGGACGGGAGCCAGCCGCACTGCTCCTGCGCATCCAGCAAAGCCTGCATGTAGCGCCCGTGCATGGTTGGGTGCAGAATGGTGTTGAGCGGAAACTGTGCCCGGAAAGTGTCCCAGAAGCCTGTATCCGTATACATGTATCCCTTGTATATTTTCCCGTCGTAGGGGCTGAAATAGTAGGGATTACCCTCCTTGTCATACTCAAAGAACTTGCGTGAGAACAGGCTGGCGCGGAAAAAGCAGGAGTAAAAGGTAGCTTTTTCTGCTTCGGTGCCGCCTTCCACCAATATTCTGCCCAGGTGCTTGTTCCACACATTTCCGGCAGCGGCCCTGGTGGCTTCCAGCTTTTTATACTTGCCAAGCTCCTGCTCCAGGTTCAATTCTGCCTGTTCGGGGCTGATATAAGACGATGCTACTTTTGCCTGCACCGTCACGCCGTCTTTAAACTGCACATATGCGCCTATACCTTTTCCCTCATTTGTCAGCACACCTTTGGCGATGGCACCATTCGTGTTATCCCAGGTGCCCTGCGCTTTAAAAGGCTTGTCGAAAACGATGACGAAGTAGTTCTTAAAGTTTTCCTGGAGCCCTCTTCCGTTATGGACGTAGCCAATGATTTTGCGTTCTTCCGGGATAATTTTCACCATGCTCATACCTGTGTAGCCATCCAGTACCACATAGGAGCTTCCGGATCGGGGGAAGGAGAACCTGGCATGCACGCCGCGCTCTGTAGGCGACATTTCGGTGGTTATGTTATTATCCAGCTTTACTTTGTAGTAGTTTGGCTTGGCAATTTCGTTCTGATGGCTGAACCGGGCTGCCCTGTCATACTGATTAACTACCAGCTTACCTGTAACGGGCATCAGGGAGAACACGGCATAATCGTTTGTCCAGGAACTACACTGGTGCGCCTGCTGAAAACCCCGTATGGAGTCGGCGGCATACTGGTACTTCCAGCCGTCGCCGTTTTTGCCGGTCTGTGGTGTCCAGGTGTGCATGGCAAAAGGAAGCGCCGTAGTCGGGTACGTATTTCCGCGCGTCAGCTCAAACGAGGAGTTGGTGCCCTGCAGCGTGTTCACGTACTTTACCAGATCAGGCACTTCTGCCGAAACAGAATACCCTGATAAAGAAAGCAATAAAATAAAAACAGCTTTTAATCTCATGTTCTTTGATTTATTGTGGTAGCTGGAAGTTCGTTTATGTTTCAAAGCTGCACCGGCATTTATTTCCATCCTGACAAGGAGCATTTGCGATACTTAACCTTTGCGCAAGTATGCGTTGTCAGTTATTCAGCTTGATTGCTCCCAGCCGGGCATAATTGCGCTCGTTGCATTCTGCTCAGGGCATTAGACGAGGAATAACTAAACCGTTTTAGCATATAATAACAATAATTAATCCATATAGCCATTCCGGGAAGAGTTCCGTTTACCGTTTGCTCTTCCTCATATTCAGCAGGAATGTGCCTGATCATTATATTTATGTATGGCCGTATCCACCTGCAGCAACTTATACTTTCCGGAGAAATAGTCCATAAAAGCTTGTAAGCACCATATTTATGAATGCCTTTCCTTCAACTCATAATCGTGAATTTGAATATAATTTTGATGAAATTATAATTATGTTCAAATTATTTTAAAACGGCATCCTTCAACGATGTTGTATATTTCTGTTGCATGCACACGCTCTGAAGCGCTAACAGTAGATGCATACTTCATAAAATAACAGGCACAGTTTCTTAAAAGCTGCTTTGCCTGGTGCTTTATGGTATAACCCCCTGCTATTTTCTGTTTCGCCGGCAGCATAAAACCGAATCAAAAAGGCCCCTGCACAGGCAAACTATGCAGGGGACGGAACCGTTGAACTAAATCAGGAAAATGCCAGCCTAATTGCCGGTGCGCCTTAATTCTTCCAGGCTGTTGTTGCGCTGGTTCTCGTCTATCTTCTGGCCTTTGTTGAAATGGTAGCGCAACGTAAGGCCGACGCTGCGGTTGCGGAAGTACTGGTTAAACTCACTTACATTTCCTTCGCCCACATTGGCGGCAATAATCAGGCGCTGGCTTTTAAACAAATCATAGGCATTCAGGCTCACATCGAATTTATTGTCCATAAAGCTCTTTTTCAGCCCCATGTTTACCCATACCTGCGGCTCTACACGGTACAGCGCATACACGGCCGGCCCCTGGTAGGTAAAGTTAACTTCCAGCTTAAAATCCTTCGGCAACAGCACCGTGTGGTTCGATTGCAGCATGTAAAACAGCTGATCGTTTACAACCTCCTGCCCGCTTGCATTCCCGCTGTACGCGCTGTAAGAAAGCACAGCCGTGTTGTTGGTATCCCAGTTCTTCATCACTTTAACAGGTGCCACGGCGGTTAAACTCAGGTCTTTGGACTGGTCCAGGTTGCCGGTATAGTAAATGGTGGTGGTGGTTTCCTGGTCTACAGCGGGCAGTTCTGCAATTACATCGTGCGTTACCTGGTACTCCAGTGCCAGGCTGTAGGTCTTTTTAAAGGTCTGGGTGATGCCGAAGGAATTGGTATACTCGGGCCGCAGGTCGGGGTTGCCCTGTATGTAAGTATAAGGGTCGCGGTAAAAGATGAAAGGGTTCAGGTTGCCATAGTTGGGGCGCTGCAGCCGGCGGCTGTAGTTATAGTTAATCTCGTAGTTGTCGGTTACTTTTTGCTGCACGAAGAGGCTGGGAAACAAATCAAAATAACTATACTGCTTCACCTCACCTGTCAGCCGGCGCTCGCCATTCGATACGGTTTGCTCGGCACGCAGGCCTGCCTGTAGGGAGAAGTTCTTGCCCAGTTTGCTTTTCCAGTTGGCGTAGGCGGCAAAAATATTTTCATCATACACAAAGTAGGTTGTCCGCTCGGGGTCCAGCACGGGCTGTTCGCTGTTGTTAAAGAAAAAGCGGGAATTGTTGTCGGAGATCACGCGGCTGGCTTTGGCCCCGAACTCCAATTTGCGGCCCTTGCTTAATGCGCGGGTATAATCTACTTTGGCCGCGTAAATATCGAAGCCATTGGGGGTAGACGTGTAGAGAAAATCCCTGCGGATGGGCTGGTCGACCAACAGACTGTCATAGTAGTTGTAAAAGTTGGCTTCGCCCTCGTTGCGTATCTGCACAAAATCCAGGTCAGCCGACAGCATGGTACCGGCCGTATCGAGCTTGCCCACATAATGCAGGTTGGAGGTGAAGTTCTGAAAGCGGTTGGTATTATAGTTATCTGCATCAATGTAAACCACGGGCGCGTTTGGTGCGGGCCCAATGTAGGTATCTGTCAGGAAATCGGCGCTCAGGTCGTTGGTGGTATAGTTGGCCATAAAGCCGATGCTGTGCTGCTCGTTAAAGCTATAATCTGTACCTAGCCGGACAGCAGGCGGGCCCTGCACTTCATAGTTGCCGGTAGCTACCTGGTCGAAATACGTGGTTTCCTCGTCGCCTTTAAACACGCGCGTAAACGTAGCTTCGCGGCCCCCGACACGGCGTGCCTCATCCAGCATCAGAAAAGAATTCCAGTGGCCTTTTTTATAGTTGATATTGCCGCCCGCAGAGTAGCCGTGCTGTTTGCCGTTGTAGCGATACCCGGCATACACACTGCCGCTCATACCTTGCTGGCTATTCTTTTTCAGGTTGATGTTCAGGATGCCGGATGAGCCTTCGGCATCATACCTGGCAGAAGGGTTGGTGATGATCTCGATGTTTTTGATGTTTTCGGCCGACATGCCCTCCAGCAAGGTGCGCAGATCGCGGGCTGAAAGATAGGTCAATTTATTATCCAGCATCACGGTTACACCGGCCTGGCCATTCAGCCGTACATTGCCATCCTGGTCCATAAACACACCTGGCGCTTTGGAAACCACATCGTACGCTGTTGCGCCGGCTGCCATGGCCGTGCCTTCCACGCTCACCACCAGCCGGTCTGCTTCCTGCACAATCGTAGGGCGCATGGTCTGCACATCCACCTCTTTTAGCTGGGTAGCTGCCGGACTGAGTTTTATACTTCCCAACGTTAAATAGGGCTTGCTTTCTGTAAGGGTTAGCTGCGGCAGGGTTTTCGTCTTAAAGCCGATAAAGCTGAAGACCAATTCATAAGTTCCTTCCTCTAAACCGGAAAAAGAAAACTGCCCCTGCTTACCGGTGAGCGTGCCGTTTACGGATTGCTGGCTTCCCTGCTGCAACAGGGCAACCGTGGCAAATTCTACCGGCTTGCCGGTGAGGGAATCGAGCAAAATACCTGAGATTTTACCGGTACCGTTTGCGTTTTCCTGGGCCAAACCAATGGTAGAAGAAACCAACATAAGGCAAAGCGAAGCCAGTAAAAAAAGTATGACTTTTTTCATAGTTATAGGTTTTTGATGTTGCTGGTAAGAAGGGTGGTAACGTTTCTTTGACAAAAGACAGCAGCCGTTCTGAATGGTTGCATGTGGTTTGGTTTACTTTATACTTTGTGCGTGCCCATTCCTGAATAATTAAACTACCTGTGGGGCGCAGCTCCTCTAAGCTGTTGCTGCACTGGCGCTCTTCATTTCCTGACCTTTGCTGAAATTGTAACGAAGAGTTACACCCACATTCCGGTTTAGCAGGTACTGGCCGAACTTGCTTGCATTGCCGCCCTTGCTGGTATGATCTGCAAACTCATATCCACCAGAGAATACAAATGGCACTCTACGCGATTTTCTGAAGTTTTAAATAATGGATGTATGCAGCATTCTGGCACAAAGCACGCAAGTATGCCGATGCTGTTATATTTTACAGTGCCGTATGCTTTGGAGGTAAGGCCTGCGGAGGCAAACCTCGCCCTGCCAGCTTTCAGGTGGTAAAGCAGGTGTTCCTGTAACAAACGGCGCCATAACCGGAAGTATAACGGGCGCAGGTGTAAGTGCTCTTCCGGCTGCAGGCGGCGAGCCTGCAGCCGGAAGGCAGCAGGGTTTAATCTTTTTCTTTCAATGACTCCATCGCCATGCCGTGTATTTTAAGGGCGATGTACTTGTCCAGGCTGTTGAGGTTGTAACCCTCCTGCTTTGCTTTTTTGATGAAGTTGCTGTCGATGCCGTGTATTTTGGCACTTACCGCATCCTCCATACTCAGATCTGTAAATCCTGCCTTTTTAAGGTCCTGCACGTAAGCGGCGTCCACATCATGTATTCTGGCATTCACCATGTCCTGGAAAGACAAATCTTTGAAACCCAAAGCCCTGATTTCTTTGGCAGAGGCCGAATTTAGCCCGAATATCTTCGCCTGCACTACCTGGTCCAGCGTCAGCTTGTCGAACCCGGCGGCTTGCAGTTCCCTGATAAATTCCTTGTCTACGCCATGTATTTTCAGCTCTATTATTTTATCGAGGGAGAGGTCTCCGTACCCCAGGGCCTGCATTTCCTTCATCGTAGCCGGGTTTACCCCGTGTATCTTCGTCTGGATGATTTTATCGATGGAAAGGTTTCCGAAGCCGGCCTGCTGCATACTTTTGATATAAGCGGCATCAACGCCGTGAATCTTTGCTTCCATCATCTTCTGCATACTTAAGTCTTTGAAACCGGCTCCCTGCAGCTCCTGCACATACGCCGCGTCGATGCCGTGAATGCGGGCAGCCACCACATCTTCTACCGACGGCTTTTTGTTGCTATACTTCTGAAAGAGGTCTACATACTGCTGAAAGTCATGCTGTGTAATGTTAAAGATGGCCAGTTTTTGCAACTGCTCGCCCTCTACATCTTCATAATTTTTCTTCAGGTAGCTGATGTAGTTCTTGTCTACATTGGCAAAGAACAAGTGAAATAACAGGTTCTGTTCGTCGGTGGTGATGTTGTTATCGGCCAGGTATTTTTTAAAGGCAGCATCTTCGGTAAACGTATACTTGCCCTGCCCTACTTCGGCCTCCAGGTTGCCGGTTAACTGCAAGGTGCCGGCTTCACGGGTCATTACGTAGGTCTCATTTCCTTTCTTCTGGAACTGGCTTTTGTCAAAACAGCGGGTCATGTTCCAGTTCGAGGAGCCTTTACTGCCTTTAAATTCGAAGCAATACTGGCCGTTTTCCTGGCTGCTATACCAGTAGCCGTTTGACATATCTGCCTGGCCATTGATGTTGAGTGAGTTCCCGCGCTTCGTACCTGTCTGTTGTTTGATGCTTTCCTTTAGCTTTTCCTTCACTTTGGCCTCTACTTTCTCCTTGATTTTTCCGGTCAGTTTTTCTTTGCCGCTTAAAGCTAAGGTAGGATTGGGAGTAACTTCAGGAGCAGGCATCGCCATTGTTTTATCATTGGGTGTTGCCTGGCTCACAGCAGGCTCATTTACGAGCAGGAGCGTACCGAAGAACACGGGCAGCAGGAAGGCATACTTCCAGTAGGCGTGCGGGGTTGATTTTTTAGCGTTCATCATCATAATGCGTTGTTTTAACAAAGATTGATTATAGTTGGTCGTGATGCTCAAGGGCTTGTTGGGTACCGCAATCTGCACGAGGTTAAACTGGTATTGCTCCCGGGCTACCTGCTCTTTTTCCAACAGCACGGCATCGGTCTGGTACTCGTTGTTTTTCTCAATTTCTCTTCTCAGCAGCCAGACAAGGGGGTTAAACCATAGAATGATAACGGCAAGTTCTGCAATCAGCAAATCGAAGCTGTGCCCCAGCCGCGCGTGTATTTTCTCATGGGCGATGATTTGCCCGTAGGTCTCGAAATCGTACTCATCGGGGTAGATAAAGATGTACCGGAAGAAAGAGCAGGGTGCCTGCCGGCTGGCGGTGTTCACAATGACGCAGTCGCCGTCCTGAATCTTATCGGTAGCGGTATGTATTTTATAAAGTATACTGCCCAGCTGGAAAAGCAGGCTCAACGTAAATACCGCCACGCCAAACAGATACAGGGCGGTTAGCCAGTAGCCCCAGCCAAACTCCTGCGCAGGACCGGGTTCCGCTACAGCAGTTGCCGGAGCAGCCACATTTGCTACCCTATGCTCGGGCTGAATTAGGGCTTCCGGCTGCTGCGCTTTTTCCGGTATTTCCGTTCCCATTATTTCTCCTGCACCCCTTGTTATGGCAGCATCTTTAGCGCTGTCCAGGTACCGGATAGCGGCCTCTTTCTGCTCGAAAATGGTCGCCAGCACGCCCTGCTGACTTACCAGCTTCGGCAGGCTGACGTAAGGCAAGGCAAAAGCCAGGGCAATGCAGCCGAGCAGATAGAGCCTGTTGGCGGTAAAGAAACTTTCCTGCTGGAGCAGGAGCTTGTAAAACAGAAGCGCAATACCAATGGCAAAGGAGGCTTTTAGCAGTAACTCTATCATAGCGGCAGTTTTTAGCGGTTCTTTTGAGATTTTATAATGCGCACCAGTTCATCAATTTCTTCATCCGACAGTTTCTCCTCTTTCGCAAAGTGCGTTATCATTTTGGTGAAGGAATTGCCGAAGTACTTCTTTTTGATGGTGGCCACATCCTGCTGCCTGTATTCGGCCAGCGGTACCAACGGGGTGTACTGGTAGGTGTTGCCAATCTTTTCGGCACTCAGAAAGCCTTTCTCTGTCAGTATCTTCACCATAGTGGCAATGGTGTTGTAGTGCGGCTTTGGCTCCGGCAATTCATCCATAATCTCTTTGATGAAGGCTTTCTCCAGTTGCCAAACAACCTGCATAATCTGCTCTTCTCTTTTTCCTAATTTTTGCATGGTGTTAAAGTTTACCCAAACATACTAATCCATTCGGATAATTCCTAATACATTAGTAGTAATCTTAATCAACTAGTACGAAAACTACTGTATTAGGATTAAGTATGTGAAAAGTTTTTATTGCGGTAGGTAAAACAACCTGTTCAGGCGCATCACATTTCACAGAAACAGCTAATGTATGGCTCATACGTAGACTGCGCAGCAGCCTTATTTTGTACTGTGGCTAATCAGGAAAGATTCTTTGCGGAAGGAGATTTTCTGCCTGTTCATACTTTAAAGACAAGCCAAAAGCAGAGGCGTTTCATTTTTATTTTTGTCATCCTGAAAGGATCTTGTTGGAAGAGGGCCCCTACCCCCGCAAGTTGCATCTGCTTAACCTCCCGGGGGTAGGGGCCCTCTATTTCAACCAGGTTTCTTCACAGAATGACAGGAATTTTTAGCTTCGGATTTGGGAATCCATCAGCTCTTCCTTCAAAGGAATATTTCATTACCCCGGCTTCAATTTTCAAACTCAAATTGCGATTTACTAAGGGTGTAGAAGTATAACCCACCCCTAACCCCTCCGAGGAGGGGAATTTTAGTCACTTTTGCAGGAATTCCACTCCTCGGAGGAGGCAGGTTTTCAGCATCAGCTATTAACCCATTTCAGCAAATCGCAACTTGGGTTATCTATAACAGTAGCAGATCTTAAGCAGTGATCGGACAATATTAGACTGCAAACCCGCTCCTACCTGATTTCTCCATACTACTTTACCTGCCAGTCCACTTTGGGAAACACCACTTCCAGTTGCCGCCTGATTACGCGGTAATTCCCTTGCCAGAAGCTACCCAGATCAGACACAGTGGTAATTGGTTTCAAATCCGGTGTCAGCAGGTGGAGTTCTACGGCCATGTCGCCATGGTCTACGTGCGGGTGTTCGTGCCAGCCGAGTACATCCTGCAGCCGGACCTCCAGCTTGGGTGGCAAGCCGTTGGACTGGTAGTCCAGTTCTATGAAAGAGCCATCCGGCAGTTGTATACTTGCCGGAGCCAGTGCATCGAGCCGCGCCAGTTTCTCCACCTCGAGTTGCTTTTGCAGCATGGGCAGCAAATCTATTTTCAGCAGGTCATCGGGCTCTTCTACCTCATACAGGTAGGATTTCAGCCAATCGGCATTCGTCATCAGCAGCGTAGGCGTGCTTACATCAGGCCAGCCTTCCAGCGGACGCCATTTGCGCAGGCTCAGCACGCGGTTTTGCCATTGCGATACCTGTTCGTTAAAGTCCAGCAGGTGCTCGCCTTCCTGTTTAATGGCTTCGGAGATGGCGGGTACGCGGTGCTTCTCGTCGGGGGCAGGCAGGGGTTTGCTTTGCAAAATGATGCTGCCAATGCGGGTGTCCAGCGAGGCCGTGAGTTCGCCGTCGTTTACGTCCCAATGGTAGCTTTCCTGTTGCTTGACGAGCGGGGCCAGGTCGCGGGGGTTGAGCGGCGAAGCCAGGAAAATGCGGCCCGGGTTGTCCTCCCCGCCGGCATGCAGGTGTGCAATGGCCAGCCAAGGCTCGTGCGCCAGTTCGTCGCGGTGCCCGGCCGAGGCATACTTGCCGTTTGCTAGTTGAAACTGCGCATTGTTGCCGGGCCGGGCGTAGGCGATACGCTCGGGGTAGCAATGCGTCAGCAACACACCGGTTTCATAGGCATCAAACGTGTCATTATCCGGTTCGATGTTAAACAGCTGGCGGTACGAACGGGCGACCTTCTCGATTTTGCCCATACTTTTGCCCTGCCCCTTTTCTTTGCGGTACCTCCGGAGGGCTTCTATTCTTAAATTAATGTCGATGCCAGCGTTGCGGTTCAGTGGGTCGCGCTCTTCCAGGATAGCGGCAATATCGCTGGCCAGCGCCACCTGGCCGGTTTCGTCGGCTTTGAGCAGCATGTGGGCGATACGCGGATGGCAGGGCAGCGCGTGCATTTTCTTGCCGTGCGCAGTGATGCGGCCATGCTCCAGCGCCTGCAACTGGTGCAGCATGTCGGTGGCGTATTGCAGGGCGGCGCGCGGTGGCGGGTTCAGCCAGGTGAGGCTGCGGATATCCATGATGCCCCACTGCGCCATGTCCAGCACCAGCGGGGCCAGGTCGGCTTCCAGAATTTCGGGGGTGCGGTGCGGGGCCATGCGCTCCTGCGTGGCTTTGTTCCACAGGCGGTAAGCGGTACCCGGCCCTAGACGGCCGGCGCGACCGGCACGCTGGTCGGCGGCGTCTTTGGAGATGCGCACCGTTTCGAGTCGCGACAAACCGGATTTCGGATCGAAGCGGGAGGTTTTGCCAAAGCCCGTATCCACCACCACCGAAATGCCTTCTATCGTCAGGCTGGTTTCGGCTATACTTGTCGCCAGCACCACTTTGCGTTTGCCTTCGCGGTTGGGCATGATGGCGGCGTACTGCTTGCCGAAGGGCAGCATCCCGAACAGCGGGTGAATCATGAAGCCCCGCAGCTGTTTGCGTAGTATAACTTCCACTTTCCGGATGTCGTTTTCGCCGGGCAGGAACACGAGGATATCCCCTTCCTTTTCCCTGGCTGCCTGCTGCACGATACGTGCCGTCATTTCGGGCAGCATGCGGTCGTCGGCATCGCCGGTATAGATGGTGTCGATAGGGTATTGCCGCCCTATACTTTGCGCCACGGGCGCGTTGAGCAAACTCGTGAGCTGGGGCATATCCAGCGTGGCCGACATTACAAGGATGCGCAAGTCCGGGCGAAGCGTTTGCTGCGCTTCCCGGCTCAGGGCCATGGCGACATCGGCATGGATGCTGCGCTCATGAAATTCATCGAAAATCACAATGCCTGTACCTGTTAGCGCTCTGTCGCTGTGGATCATGCGGGTGAGAATGCCTTCGGTAACGACTTCGATGCGGGTTTTATCAGAAATGCGTGTTTCGAAACGGATGCGGTAGCCGACGGTCTGGCCTACCTCCTCGCCCAGCAGCTGCGCCAGGCGCTCGGCAATGGTTTTGGCCGCCAAACGCCGCGGCTCCAGCATGATGATTTTCTGGCCTTTCAGCCAGGGTTCGTCCAGCAGCGCCAGCGGCAGCAAAGTACTTTTGCCGGCTCCGGGCGGGGCGTTTACAATGAGCGTGTTCTGTGCGGCAAGGTTCTCCCTAACGGCAGGTATAATTTCCCGAACGGGTAGATCTATGGTAAAAGGGTTGAAAGGCAAGAGGTTAAGCTTGAATTTAATATGTGTGAATTTTATATAAAGTAGTTGAATAATTAAATATAATCAATACCCTTGTCAAATTTTAATAGTTGCACTGTAAGCAGATATTACTATTTAAATAACTCAGGAAATATTATTCTAAAGACATCATCATGTTCATGATTTTGCCTATAATTACTTCTTTGATACTCTTCAAGTTTTTTATTGAAGGAAGGTTTTTGGGATAGCTCGTTAACCCTTTTATAATGAACTAATGAGTCTAGTATTAAATCTCCATATTCAGTATAGTGTTGTAAAGCATTGTTCACCACTTGAATTAACGCGTTAAAACCAAATCCTATTACTCTATTGTACTTAAATGATAGTAGAGTTAATACAATTTTTTCTATAACATAAAGCTTTCTGATTTTTCCAAGGTCATTTAAATAATAGCTAGCTTTACATAAAAGGAAATCTGTTAAATCTCCTTTGGAGAAATCAGTAATTTCCTTTGTATTTTTCTCTATAAAGCTATCATCATAAGCATTCCTAGCATAGCCTCTGCTATATATTAGTTGCATAAATTTAACTTTGTTTCTTAGATTACTTTGTATGATTTCTTGAAAAGCAGTTTTTTTATCATCCCCAATGGAGTTAACATCGATAGCTATTTTGGGGCTCTCATTTAAAAGAAGTAAAATATTAATAAATCTAATGCTATTCGAAACCAAAAAATTAAATAACGGGGTACCTAGAGGGACTTCATCTTGTAAATTTGACCATAGTTTTAAATTTATATATGCTAATTCGGGATGGGATAACATAGCAATTTGATGAGACAGCGGGTAAACAGCATTTGAATTTGACTTAATGATGTTGTGTAGGTTCTCTAAAAGTCTATTTAGCTCTTGTAATTGATATAACGAAAACTGGCTTTCGAGCATTTGCAGCTCATCTACATTATCTTCTACTACATCCTTATTTTCATCGAATATGCATTCGAAATCTCCGCTAATAAATTTATCATGATTGAAGAGCACCCTGACTAACTTTTTTACTTGGCTCCAATCAGAATCCTCTAAGTTTGAAATTCTTTCAAATACCTTTAATAGCCCAGCCTGCTCACAAAGTGTTAAAAATTCATTATCCAATTTATTTTGAATTATGAAGCCTAAGTATACTTCCCACTCTTTAGGCTCAAGACTATTCAGAACTCTAAACAATATCCTTTCCTCTAATAATAAATTATGAGACTTAAGCTTATCTATAAGCTTCCATCTTAGTTCATTTCCTTCATTAGTTTCCCAAGCTATTTCAAATGTTTCTAAAATATTTAATTTATATTGTTTATTATTTTTCGCAGAAACTATAAAAAATGCATCCCAAGTTATTTTAGGGTTTTTTGAATAGGTATTTTCAAGAAGCATTTTAAGATCGTCATTGGATGTACTTTCTCCCAATGATATTTCAGATCTTAATAGGGGTAATCTTCTAGATAGATATAAATTTGAGTTTGCATAATACTTGTTAAGTGTATCTTCCAATTGAGGATATCGAGTTCTAGCAATGTACTTCATTAAACTGAGTACACTATACATGGAGACTATGTTAGAGTCAAATACACGTTGTGTAAAAGAGCCTAATGAACTAGTATTTCCTTGTTCTTCAACCTTAGATATAATATAAAATGCTGTCAGATACTCAACAAATTTTGAATACCTAAACCTAATAAAATTCACATTCTCAACATCAGAAACTAAGATTTGCTCTGAGATTAACTTTTGTAAAATCAATTCAAAATATCCATCTAAAAAAGGTGAAACAGAGTTAATAATCACCTTAAATTCACCTCTTGAAAAGCTTACACTACCAGTTTTAATTAAATTAAAAGCAAGGTTTGATAGAATAAGGTTAAATATCGAAGGTGAAAACCCTATGATTGGATGCTTGAAAATATTTTCTTCTTTTCTTTTGAAGTAGTTCGAGATTATTTTACCCTCCCAAACTTCATCAACGAAAATATCTCCCTCATACTCAACGCCTTCAGAAAATATTTCTAAATTAATTGGAGAAGAAAGTATAGCTTTAGATGAAGGGTTTATTTCATTTACAATACTATAGTTATATACCGCAGAATAATTTTGAAGAGCTACATTTAATTCTTCATTACTATAACTGGTTATTCTTTTTTGAATAATGATGACGTCCCTTCTTCCTTCAAATAAATCATCCCAATCTCTCCAGTACTCTTCTCTAATAGTAAAGACTAATACCAGTGGATAAGATGCAAGCTTTTGAATAGAAGCAGCACTATTTAGTTCGTCTAATTTCTTTAATGTTGAAATAACTTCTTTTCTCTTGTTCCTTATTTGCTCCTGAACTGTTTCATCTAAAGAGTCTACAAAGTATAAAAGGGGTTTATTTACAGTTATAAGTTCTTGCAAGGCACTTTGGTTTTGGTTTAACCTATCAATAAAGCTATCTAGCAATTCATCTATTTCAACATCTTTAGCAGAACTACCAAAACCGAAAAAATTATAATCCTGCATTACAGACTGAATTGCTAATGTTGTTTTACCAGAGCCTGAATAGTCACGTATCAAAATGATTTGCTTAGGTAACTCCTTTGTTTTGTTCTTTTTGAGTACGTTTGGCCTTAGATGAAGTAGTATGCTTTCAATCTGTCTATCTATTTCTCGTCTAACATAAAGTTTTTCATGAAATTTATGTTTATACCTTTTGAGAAACAATGATGATTGCTTCTTACATAGATTAGTAATACTTTTATTTATAAGCGTTTTATCAAAACAATATTTCTTAAGATTGTCAATTGAATCAATTTTTGGCAAATATTTTAATCTAATACTAGGTAACATGTAATCTATTACATGCCGAAAATCCAAATTTTGATTATTTAAAGATTCCCATGTATCGTCGGCAAGTATAAAATTATGGTATCCTTGCTTGTTCAAATCTGTACTTGCTTGATAAACATCATCAGAAACAGAAAATAATGAACAAAATAAGCCAATTACTCCATTTCCATGTCTTCTTCTCAATTTGAGTTCATAATCCTCCCACTCCTTCATTCCAGGAGTAATAGTTTTTTTGACAGCCTTAGATTCAATGATAAATGTAATCCCCTTATATTGATATACCCCATCTAATTGTTCTGATTTAGGACTCATAACAATTGGAGGTCTTAAATCCCAAGGCTGAATTTCTCTAATTAATGCCTCGAACCTGTATCCTCGCTCTGTATTGTTCTCAAGTTGCTTAAGTTCTACTATTTGTTGATAGATACTTACTTCCATTATTATAGGGCATATATTCAATTTAAATATACAAAATACTACAAATTAAAAGTTTTATATCTACCTTTCTTTACAGATTTCCCGCTAATTCGAGCTCGTTGCCTTTTCTTTTTCATGCAACTACATCCTCAGCACGAGTAGCAGTACGAGCTACAAGCTCGCACTAGCATAGGACTTGCACTTGTGGCTTCAAAACCTGCTTAAACGTAAAAGCTGCTGATTGAAGTATACCTCTAACCCTAAACCGGCAACAGCTGTAAAGTGGCCAAAGCCGTACAACCGCCAGAAAGACCAACATGAAGGAGAGCTATACCTGGGAAGAAGTAGAGGATGCCGTGGAGGCCTTGTCGGTGGCTTTGCAAAACCAGGAGTTTACCTGCATTGCGGCCATCGGGCGTGGTGGTTGCATCCCTGCCGCTCTGTTAGCGCATAAGCTAAGCATCAACGTGGTGGATTACGTGAACTACAGCCGAGAATATGGCTTCGAAGGCGACAGCCTGACGGGCCGCCTCCAGTTTGAGGACGTGCTGTTTGTAGATGATGCTACCGAAACAGGTAGCACCATGGAGTTTATAAAGGCCCGCTACGGTGACGCTGCCAAAGTAGCCGTGCTTTTCTGTGCAGCAGACAACCAAACCAGCCGGCCGGATTTCGTAGGCTTCGATTATGTGGGCGAGTGCCCGAAAATGCCCTGGGAAGTAAAGAAACAGGTATGAGTTACCCCTGCTCCCCCGCTGGCACGAGCTTACAGCTCGTGCCTTTTTACCATGCAGCTATACCTTCAGCACAAATAACAGTACGAGCTACAAGCTCGCACTAGCGTTGAAATCCCATTAGCACAGAATCTGCCCCCGCTGGCCCCGCTGGCGCGAGCTTGTAGCTCGTGCCTTTTTACCACGCAGCCGTACCTCCGGCAAAAGTACAGTACGAGCTACAGGCCCGCACTAGCAGGGCGCTAGCATGGGCCACTTAATACGGGCTATACTTCTTAAAGCATGCGGTGGGGTTTTGCAGTGCAAACTTTCGCGCGGAAGGAATAATTGCCTTACTCCTGCGTGGCTATCTTCTACTTCTCTTCCCGTTTATACTTCTTTGTTACCGCAAAAACGTATAGAGCGTAGCCACGTTATGAATGCCTGTGGCTGGCGGAACCGGCTTAGGGAAGCATAAAAGGCATGGCAACAGAATATATGTATGACTATAACAGTATCCTGATTGTGGTGGTATTGTTTGTGCTGATACTGGCAGCCGAAGAGGCCGGCTACCGCCTGGGCCGGAACTACGAACGCCGCTCCGACGAAGACGTGAAAGTACAGACCAATACCATACAGGCCGGCACGCTGGGTTTGCTGGCCCTTATACTTGGCTTTACGTTTAACATGGCCCTGCAACGCTACAACAGCCGCAGCGAAGCCGTTATAAAAGAAGCCAACGCCATCGGCACTACCCTGTTGCGTACGCGCCTGCTCCCCATCCCTTATGATTCGGTTACCCATCACCTGCTGCAGCAGTACATCGACCTGCGCCTTTCCGCCAGCAATACAGCCTATGACATGGTTACGGAGCGGGAGTCGCTCGCCCATGAAACAAAGGGGCTGCAGAGCCAAATCTGGGAACAGGCCGTAAAGGCAGCACACATCGATCCGCGGCCGGTTACCTCGGGCTATTTTATCACGTCGCTCAACAACATGATAGATGCCCAGAGCGAACGCAATGCCTTGCTGGCGCTGCATGTGCCGGAAGTAATTTTATACCTGCTGTTTATCGTGTTCATTTTGTCGGGAGCCCTGATCGGGTATGCCAGCGGGCTGGGCCACAAACGAACGTTTCTGCCGTCGGCGCTCATGAGCTTCCTCATCTGCCTGGTAGTTTTCATCATCATTGACCTGGACCGCCCAAAGCGCGGCATCATAAAAGTTAACCAAAGCAGTATGGAGCAACTTAAATCGGAATAAATTGTGCTGCAACCCTGCCATAAAAGCGGCTAAGCCGGATGTAATTCCATTTAAGCGCTTCTGCCTTATTGTATCCTGCTGGCGCGCGCTTGCAGCTTGTGCCTTTGCTTTTCCATGCAGCTATATCCTCAGCATGAATAACAGTACGAGCTACAAGCTCGCACTAGCGTTAAAATCCTACTAGTGCAGAATTTGCCCCCGCTGGCGCGAGCTTGCAGCTCGTGCCTTTTTACCACGCAGCTATAAACTGCAAGCCCGCACTAGCACAGAATTATCATTAGCACAGAATCTGCACTAGCAACCTAAAACTATTGGCCAACCTGCCGGAACCTGAAACGATAGCATTACAGTATAAGTCTTTCATGAGCAGAAAGTATAAATTTCATAACAAAGAAGGGCTCTACTTTGTCAGCTTTGCGGTAGTGTATTGGATAGACGTGTTTACGCGGGAAGAGTACTTTGCCATACTTACCGACAGCCTGGACTATTGCCGTAAAAACAAAGGCGTGGAGATTTATGCCTGGTGCATCATGCCCAGCCACGTGCACCTCATCTTTAGGGCCAAAGACAACAACCCGAGCGTGCTGCTGAAAGAACTGAAAACTTATACTTCCAAGCAAATCCAAAAAGCCATTGCCGAACATAACCAGGAGAGCCGCAAAGAATGGATGCTCTGGCTGATGGAGCGGGCCGGCCTGAAGAACAGCAACGTGAAGCACCAGCAGTTCTGGCAACAACACAACCAACCCATCGAGTTATGGAGCGCAGCCATACTAGATCAGAAGCTCGACTACATCCACAACAACCCCGTGGAGGCTGGTTTTGTGTCGGAGCCGCACCATTGGAAGTATAGCAGCGCCATAGACTATAGCGGCGGAAAGGGTGTGCTGGAGATTGACCTGGCCTGAGTAAATGAGGCACGAGCTGCAAGCTCGCGCCAGCAATGATTGATCTGGCAATATGGAAGTACGAGCTACAAGCTCGCACTAGCAGTGATTGAACTGGCCTGATATGGAAGTACGAACCACAAGCTCGCACCAGCAGCCGGGGATTGATCTGGCTTGAAATGGAAGTATGAGCTACAAGTCCGCACTGGCGGTGTGTTAGATATTGATGCTGTTTGAAGTGTGTAGGTACGATGAAGTATGGAGATACGAGCTGCAAGCTCGCACCAGCGGTTCGCATTAGTGGTGGCTATTTATCTTTATTTCTAAATTCACTAAATATTATGCCCGCTGGCTCCTGCTGGCTCCTGCTGGCTCCTGCTGGCTCCTGCTGGCTCCTGCTGGCTCCTGCTGGCTCCTGCTGGCTCGAGCTTGCAGCTCGTGCCATTTCTTTTCCATGCAACTACATACTTACCAAAATCAACATGAAGTATATGCCGCCAAACACCTATCTTCCGTCCCCTCCCAATTAAAAAATTTCTTCCTTTCTGTAGTTTTTCTTTAACTGCTGCAACTCATACTATAACCGCATAAACCCAGCACCATGTCGCAGTCAGTAGATGATACCTTTGTTCAGCAGCTAAACCAGCACCTGGGTATAGCGCATAAAGTGTGTCGCATCTATTTCGCGGATGCGGAGGAGCAGGATGTGGTGCAGGAAATGCTATACCAGCTCTGGCGGTCCTACCCGCGTTTCGATGGCCATTCCAAATTCTCTACCTGGATGTACAGCGTCTGCCTGAACACTGCCCTGACCTATCGGCGGAAGGAGCGCAAGCATAAACACCTGCCGCTGGCGCAGCGCCACCAGCAAATACCTGATGCCCCTACCGGCGATCAGGAAGAAGACCTGCAGTTGCTCTATGATGCCATTGCTACATTGTCGCCGCTGAACAAGGCCATTGTGTTGCTTTACCTGGAGGACCTGCGCTACGAGGAAATTGCGCAGATAACGGGGCTTACCAAAAGCAACGTAAGCGTGCGCCTGGTGCGGATAAAGAAGGAACTGGAGTTAATCCTAAAGAAACAATCAAACACCTACAGCGATGTCAACCTTAGATGATCTGAAGAAAAAATGGCGCGACGACCAGAGTGCTTCGCAAGCCGCTGACGCCGTTGATGCCGCTACGCTAAACCAACTAATACAAAGAAGAATGAAAAAGCAAAACAACCTGATCTTTCGCTACTTCTGGGCTACTTTCACCCTGCACATACTGGTGTATGCCCTGCTGAGCCACGTGCTTATCCGTTATGGGGCCGATACGGATATCCTGCTCCTGAGCCTGAGCGGTTTCCTGGTGACCGTTCCGTTCACGGCCGTCATGCTGAAGCGCTACAAGCAAATGGCCGTTACAAAAGCCAGCCAAGGGGGTAAGGACACTATTTATACTTATGTGAACGGGCAACGGAGCCGGGTTGCTGCTTTTTATACCTTCAAGAAAAGGTACGAAATAGTCCTGATTCCGCTCTTATCTGCAATTGGCGTTATCCTGGTGTTTACCCTGTACTTTCCCGGCGGCGTGCTGGCATTTCCCACAGGAGCCGTCGTTACCTACCTGCTGACACTGCTGAGCTGCTTCTTTGCGATCAGGAACGAAAACAAAAAGTATTTTATCCGGCCGCTTCAGGAGCTTCAGGCCATTCTGGACGACTACAAAAGCTGAGGAAAATAAGCAGGGCTACTGCCAAGGTGAACCCTCTAGCACAAACCCCTGTTTTCAGCATTCCGCGCCAACGGGTAGGGCCTTTTTATTTCAAAATAAAGAATCGAGTGCATAGGCCTGTTTCTTCTCTGATAGCACCTGTAGCCGGGCCTCTGGCCCAGCCGGGTTTCAAACCCGACACCATTTTAAGACACAAGTTTGAAAACCTGCGCCAGAAAAATAAAATGGAACTGTCCTGCGCCAGCGGGTAAGATGAAGTATAGCCGCATTAAGCCTGATCAGCTTTCGGCGGTAAGAGGCTAGCCAGATCATATACCGCTACTTCCAGGTTTCCTTGTGCCAGCACACGAAGCGAAAGGCCGTCAGGCTTCGGCACCATGTCCTGCACCGTAATTGCTTCTACGGCACCTTTCAGTTTTAGCCCTTTCAGTTCCAGCCCCTGCGCCAGCTGGCTGTTTAGTTTTTCCAGCTCTGCCGCAATGATGGGTTTCAGATCAATTCGGGCCTTTTCGAGAATCTGGTGGTAGGCTACCTTGTTCACCAGCACCTGCAACGCCGTGTTGTAGAAACCACTTGCTGTATGCGACTCCATCGAAAACTGCTGCACATATAATTGCCCGGAGGCATTGTCGTAGGCCAGCGCCACCGATGCGTACAAATCCACCTTATCCCGCTTCAGCATGGTGCGTAGGATTTTCAGCTGCACCCGCAGCAGGAGGTTATAGGCGCCTGCACTACTACCAGCTACCCCAACAGCCAGCACCTGCGCATAAGGATCTGCCGCTGTGCCATTTTCAGGCTGGGGAATATACATACCCCCCAGCTGCTGTTGCAGCACCCCCTCGAGTGCGGCATAAGAAACAGTGAGGGGTACATTTAGTTGCACAGGACTTTCCATAGGGCAGTGTTTAGGAGAGAGGCAGCACGCAGCAGCAACCTGTTTACTTATGCTTGTATGAGCCGGTCAGAAACCTGATAGCGAAGCCTGTTCCTCCAATTTTAGCTGCCTAAATATAAGCAGAGAAGGGCGACCGGGCAAATTATACTTCGGAGGAGGAGGCTTGCTGGAGCGAACTTGTTTTTCTCAGCTTGTTTCAACTGCTTTGAGAAAACAGGATTACAATCAACATAGCGTACTACGTGTGTATCACCCGATGGTATCTTGATAAGATCCAGATAGCAGGTATAATTTCCTAAACGGATATGTTTGTGGTAAATGAGCCGGAGGGCAAGTGCAGGGAAGTATAAATTTACCTGAATTGGCACGCTGCAGAAGGTTAGCGGACAGGAAAGTACACGAAAGAAAGCAAGCCTTACCCAATGGTGACCCTGCAACTTTGGCGATCGGGGACCCAAAAGCAGGAAAGCTTAGCTATTTTATAGTGGTGGCACAGGCAGGCGCCGGCTAAACTTTCCTGAAAGCCATCAAATTTAAAGAACCCCAAAGCTTCGTTCATACATATCGCCCCAACAGCTAAGACTTCGTTCATAATTAAATTTAGATTCGCCTGGAATAGTAAATCTTTGATGTTTTCACATGGATTTTCCTGATCTTTTAACGCCATTTCATTCGACTACAAAACAACTCCTCTCACCCTAATTTTTAGATTATACACAGAATAAACTGACATATTATTTGAAATACCTTTTTAACACTTTAACTTATTTAAATAATTAATACTGAATACCTAACGCACTTCAAAACTATGAAACTTAAATTAATTTACGGCTACGTTATTGGCCTGTCAGGCATGTGTTTACTGACAACATGTTCTGAAAGCCCTGCTGAACAGAAAATGCAAAAAGCCGGCTTTGGCGCCCTGTTACAATCAGGCTCTCAACAAAATCAGTATGGTGAATTTAAGACGCAGGAAGCCCTTGGCGAGCACCTGGTAATAATAGCAGGCTGCCACGATTGCCACACACCTAAAAAGATGACGCCAAACGGACCGGAGCCGGATTTCTCGATGGCTTTATCCGGCCATCCTGCCAAAATGCCGCCTCCTGATGTAGATCGTGCAGAAATGGAACGGAAAGGCGTGGCCGCAACGCAAACCTTAACTGCCTGGGTCGGACCATGGGGAATTTCGTATGCTGCCAACTTAACGTCAGATGAAACCGGCATTGGAAACTGGCAGGAAGAAAACTTTATCACCGCCATACGCCACGGAAAGTACAAAGGTATAGAATCCTGGCGCACGCTGTTACCACCTATGCCCTGGCAATCGATCGGCAAAATGACAGATCAGGAATTGAAAGCCATTTTTGCCTACCTGAAGTCCACTAAACCAATAAAAAATGTTGTTCCGGCCGCGCAACCACCCCTCGCTGCGACAGCCGTCAAATAAAAGTATAGTGACTGTAATTGAAAAATTATACTTTGCAGGACTTCCGCAAAGTCGCTCTTAGTATGCTTTTTCAGCAACAGGTTGTTGATCAGAAGACTTGAACAGCGGCCACACCCTGCCAGTTCAGGCACTCTTCCCAGGCCTGCTCCGAAAAAGTAATGTTCATACCTATAGGCCGGCTACTAGTCTAAGTTTCCCACAGGAAAAGGAATCATTTTACCGGCAAATGATCTGCTCACTGCTCTTGCTCATGCAATAGAAAATAATTCATCTTTGCTTTAATTCCTTAACTTAATGACATTGAGCCTACACCAGCGATGATTAACTTGGCTTTAAATGAAGGTACATGTCCTAAAACTACACCGGGCCCCCATCAAAACAGAACCGCACGGAAACATGGCAGACGTACAGAATTCAGAAAACTGCAAGTATAGAATTACCTGTAAGGCGAAGCAACGGCATCGTGGCTTCTTCCGCGGTGCATGGCAGCATCAATACTCCAGATACCGGACCCGTGCGCGGCAATGTACAGAAACAGGAAACAGTATAGTAAGGCCGGCTCTCCATGGTTTATAACCGGGCTCCAGTGATGCAAAGCATGGGCCATGAAATAGGCCACTATCATTTCAAGGCCCGCAATAAAAGCAGCCCAGGTGGTCAGGAAACCAAAGACTATCATCAGGCCAGCCACCAATTCTATTATACCTGCAAGCCCCATCATAGAGGCCAGTTCTACGGTGTTGCCGTCTCCGGGCCAGCCAAACAGTTTCTGGCTGCCATGCATGGCAAACATAAGTCCTGCTACGATGCGTAAAAGTGCGAAGAGCTGCGGGCTATAATTTCCTAAAAATCTTTCCATACTTGTCTGGTCTTTATGAGATTGGCTGATTAAAACAATGTGCAAACGTTTATTAAACAGGTGTTTATATATGGCAGTTAACGCATATTTTCAGATAAAGTTAAACCGTGCCGTGTGCCTGCACTTGCTGGTGAAGGTATAGTTACAGCCGATGATTCCTTTTTGCTTTCAAATAGTCTGACCTGCTGAATATTTTTATGCCATAATAGCCCGGCTGCTGATAGTTTAGCAGACGCATCACGTATCTATCATCGGCATAGTCAGCATACGATTGGAGAAATTCTACCCGGTCTACTTGGTGTCCCTCCTCTAGCACTTCCATGCTGCGCCGCCTCACCTTCCTATGTATCTTATTTATCGCATTAATCGCAGTCCCGCCATATAGGTTGTAGAGGATACTGGAAGGGCTTCTATCACTATAGTAAAGTACGCACCAGGCGGTTGCCTCTTCGCCACTAGGCTGAAATGCCCAAACAGCTTTACCCATCATGCCGGCAGTTGGCTTCTCGTCTGACATAAACTGCCAGCCTTTCTTCGATAGCTTTTGGTTTATCGTTACCGGCTCCATTTCCCGAAACTTCAGCAAATTTTTAAAAGATAGTCTTTGCGCCCATACAGGCACGGACAAGAAAAGTGAACAGAGGCAAAGAAAAAGCAACTTCATACAAGATAGTTTTTAGCAATATTGGATAGATACCTAAGGCTAGTGATTGGCTGATTCTACCACCGGCAATCATACTGCAGCGGCCTTTAAATTTTTGCCTGATAAAGCGGATATGCATTTAGAGTATGTTTTGAATTGGAAAAAAGCGGGAATCGGCCTAAACTAGAGGTGACCAAACCAATAAGTTTATGGAA
>NZ_JADQDR010000001.1 GCF_015694705.1 Pontibacter rufus
GGCTTCCATAAACTTATTGGTTTGGTCACCTCTAGTTTAGGCCGATTCCCGCTTTTTTCCAATTCAAAACATACTCTTAAAAATATTGGATGGGTTAGGTAAAACCCGGTGAAAGCGAAAACGACCTGCGGCGACACCTGCGCGGGCACCTATTTCCGGAACTGGCGGAATTAGCCGGTTTTGCGGGAGCCGCCGTTTACCAGCGGCCACGGGAGGAAACGGTGGAGTTTCTGATCGAGATGGGCTGGGCATCAATAAATGCCCCATTAAAGCGTTTGCCGGAGAGATACCCGACACGGCAGTGGTGCCGCTGGAAGCGCAGCAACTAATGGTGCAGTACGACAAAGGAATGTGGCGCTATGAGATGGTGGAAAAGCTGCTGCCTTGATACCCAAGACAAGTATAAAAGCAGAAGTCGCTGAAATCAAAAATCTCAGCGGCCTTCGCTTTTATGCGCATTCAGGTTGTATGGCCCCTGTTATGTTCCAGGTGGACTTGCTGCCATTAACTGGAGGGTTTGTGATGGCAGATTTAAGTAAGTTGCAAGGCCACTGACTCCAGCCACACTTATGCAGTGGCGGAGAACTACCTCTCCAGGGACTTTGCAGTTGAGAGATGGCTAAGAAATGGATGTCGGACCTGACCTACATCAGAACCTGGAAAAGCTGGCTGTACCTGACGGTGGTGCTGGACTTGGTGGACAGGGAGGTGTTGTTACCTGGCTGCTATGCTGGAAAAGCTCCTCAAGCAGGGGCTGCATCTGGTCATCAAGATTAGAAAGAACATGAAAAACATGCTCCTAAGCCTCTCCGGCAAGCTAAACCTGAGAAAAAGAGGCACTGTTGAGGCCGTCAATAACATGCTGATGCGTGTCTGTGATGTTGACCACTCTCGCCACAGAAACCCGCTTAATGCCTTAGTACACAACCTCGCCGGCCTGAGCGCCTATACCTTTCTCGACCTTCAAAACAAAAAATTTAACCCGGCTCGTATAGTAGCTTAATTCCCGGGTTCACGTTAATTAATATTTATCACAGTAACTGCACCATTAAAAGTAATATGAACTACAGAAAACTAGGAAAAACCGGATTCAACATATCAGAGGTTTCATTAGGCACCTGGCAGGTAGGAGGCCGCTGGGGAGAACCGTTTAACGAGGTAAACGCAGCGCGTATCATCAACAAAGCCATAGATCAGGGCGTAAATTTTATTGATACGGCTGATGTATACAGTAATGGGGAAAGTGAGGCAGTTGTAGCGAAAGTGGTGAAGAGCCGAAGTGAAGAAATTTATATTGCTACCAAGTGCGGCAGGCAAATTCAGCCGCATACGAATGAAGGTTATACACCAGAAAAGCTGATTAGCTATGTGGAAGCCAGCCTCAAAAATATGAAACTGGAAACGCTGGACCTGCTCCAACTGCATTGTCCACCGACGGAAGTATACAGAAGGCCTGAAATTTTTGAGACCTTTGACAAGCTAAAGGAGCAGGGGAAAATACGTAACCTAGGTGTAAGTGTGGAGATGGTAGACGAAGCGCTGATGGCCATGCTGTATCCGAATGTGACGACGGTGCAGGTTATTTTCAACTTGTTCCGCTTAAAACCAAGTGAGAAGTTCTTTGCTGCTGCGAAAGAAAACGACTGCGGCATTATTGTACGGGTGCCACTAGCCAGTGGCTTGCTCACAGGCAAAATGAGCAAAGGCACCCAGTTTGGCGTAGACGATCACCGTCACTTTAACCGCAACGGCGAAGCCTTTGATAAAGGAGAGACTTTCTCGGGTGTGAATTTTGATTTAGGGCTGGAGGCGGTAGAGGAACTCAAGCAGCTGTTTGCTGGGCAAGAGCCTTTGGCGGCATGGGCGCTACGGTGGGTGCTGATGTTCCCGGAAGTAAGTACCGTTATTCCAGGCGCCTCTAAGCCTGAACAGGTCGACTCGAACATTAAAGCTTCGGGGCTGCCTGCACTTTCAGAGGAGCAGATGCAGGGTGTGCGGCAAGTGTATGACAGGTATATCAAACCTTCGGTGCACCAGCTTTGGTAGAGACATTAAGTTTATAAATTATCAAAGCCGAACAACTGTGCTATCATCACAGTTGTTCGGCTTTTTCCTATTTCTCCCTTTGAAGGTAGGGCTGATTCATTCTTCGTTCTTTGTCATCCTGTAAGGATCTTGTTAAGAAGGAGCATCTGCTTAACCTCCTTTCAACCAAGTTCCTTAACAGAATGACATGAAATTTTAGTGTTTGATTTTTAAAATGAAACGGCCCTACCTTTGAAGGTAGGGCTAGGTGTGATGAACTTTTTATGGCGGCGTGCTCGGCATGTTCTATAGTGGGTGAAGGTAGGAAGTACAGCAGACCTTTAATGCTGCAAATAATCTCTTCTAATTTTGTAACGAACTAGGCTCATCCTACTCTAATAGGTGTAAACCAAAAACAAAAGAAGATGAAAACACGCCAATCATTAACTTCATGGGCTGTAGGGACAATAGCATGTCTTGCCCTCTTCGCGGCCCCTGCCGCCGCACAGGACAGCCCCAAGCTATCGGACGCCGAAGTGGCTTCGGTGGCCGTGATTGCCAACCAGATCGACATTGACCAGGCCGAGCTGGCTAAGCAGAAATCAAGAAACGAGGACGTGCTGCAGTTTGCCCAGACCATGGCCAGTGACCACCAGGCGGTGATTGACCAGGCGGCGGCCCTTGTCGGGAAGCTGGGTGTGACACCACAGGAGAACGCCATGGGAAAGCAGCTGCAGGCTGCCGCTGAGAAGACAAGGGAAATGCTGCGTGCCAAGTCCGGCGAGGCCTTTGACAGAGCCTATGTTAACAACGAGGTTGCCTACCACAAGGCTGTCATTTCGGCAGTGGAGGATCTGCTGATACCTGAGACGGAGAACCCCGAGTTAAAGGCGCTGCTGCAAACCGTGGTGCCCGCACTCAAGGAGCACCTGGAGCATGCCCAGATGCTACAAAAGCAGTTATCAGGCAAATGAAGGCGCCAGCGGTACCCATGAAAAACACCCTGCTCCTCCTATGCTGTCTCACCCTTTTGAATGGCCTCCTGCCTTCCTTCGGGAGTAGCTCCCTTGGGAGCCACAGGGTTGAAATCGTCCAAATGAGATTCCAGCCTGCTGAGCTGTCGGTGAAGAAGGGAGACACGGTGGTCTTCGTAAACAAGGATGTTGTGACGCACAACGTGACGGAGGAGTCAGGCAAGTCCTGGAAGTCACCCGCCCTGGCTAGCGGAGAGTCCTGGATAGTGGTTGTGAGCCGGACCTCAGATTACTACTGCAGCTTTCACCCCATGATGAAAGGAAAAATCCTTATAGAGTAAGCTTACGCTCAGTACAGCAAGCAGTCCAGCCGCTCATTTACCGTTTTGATTGCAGTTGTATCCATGGCTGACCCTACTCAGAAAGGTTCGAATAGTTTCTGATTAATTAGAGGCCTCATATGCAAATTCTCAAGCTTTTTGTGATGCGGGCCTGCTTGCTGCTCTTTTGAATCAGGCTGATGATGTGCAGTGTTTCATCACTTTTCGTTGTGCCCCGCTTCCGCCAGAAGGGAAGCCAAGCTTTGAATTATGGATAGCTTTGGTACGTGGATTTTAAAGGAGGTAACTCTTGGCCCCTTATCTTGATGTAATCAACTTAGAAGAGTTTATTGAGTAGAAAAACAGATAAAGCCAACTACTATCAGGTGGCTTTATCTGTTTTATACTTTGTATACGGTGCTGTACTGCCTCAGTCCTTTAATTTTTCTGTACACCTGAGGGAAGCGGTTGAGGTGTAGTTGTAGGGCCAAAGACTTTTATCTTTCCGTCCTTCACCTGCATCCTGTCAATAAAAACGACCCGCTCGTCTCCGGTCTTGGTTGTTCTGCCGTGGTAGACAATGAACATCTCTTTGCCATCAGGGGAGTAGGTGATGCTGTTGTGCCCTGTACCCGTTACGGAACCGCCTTCATCGGTGTTCCGCTGCAGCACGGGGTTGTTAGCCGCCTTTGTATAGGGACCTAAAGGCGAAGTAGCGGTGGCGTATCCCACGGCATAATGCTGTCCGCCAAAATAGTTAGCCGAATACATGATGTAATAAATACCATCTTTCTTGAACGTGACTGAACCCTCCGTCCAGCGGCGGTTTACTTCGTGAGATGTCACCGAGCGGCTTTCCCATTCAGCCTGTTTGTCGCTGAGGCTGATGGGCGGGCGCAGCAACAGCACCGGTTCGCCTATAACGCCGGAAAAGTCCGGCTTCAGTTCTACGCCATATACCCAGCTTTCCTCTACTTCTTTAAACCAGTTTTTCTTGCGTGCCCAATCGGCAATTTCGCTCTCCACGGGGTGCTTGTATGCCGCGCGGGAGTAGTACAGGTAAGCTTTGCCGTCGGTGTCTAAGAACACATTGGCGTCAAGGACAGGATAGCCCGGGTCGAATACCGGCTTGTTGGCCAGATCAACGAAAGGTCCTGTGGGTTTATCCGCCACCGCCACTCCTATGCGGAAATTTTCTTCTTCGTGGCTTGGGTTTATCTTCCATTGCGCACTGTAAAACATGTAGAACTTTCCATTCACCTCATATACTTCGGGCGCCCAATACGCACCACCCCAACTGGCAGCAGGGGCACTCCAGCCGTTGCTGTTATCGTGGAAGTATACCTGACCTTCCGGCTGCCAATGTACCAAATCTGTAGATGAGTAAGCGGCAAAGCCTTTCTCAGCTCCGCCGCCCGTGCCATACATATAATATGTACCCCCGGTGTACAGCACGTAGGGATCTCCCAGTTGCACGTTAAGCGGGTTTGAAAAGGTCATCCTGGTTGTAGCAGCCTGTTGGGTTGTCTGGGCTGAAGCAGGAGGCAGAGCCAGCCCTGCGGAACAGAGTAAAAACAAAAGCAGGGTCTTCTCCATAGGAGCGATGGCATTCCTTCGTAATACAGACAAGCTACTTTTTCCATAACAGGAATCCTTGGGACAAAGAATTTTTAACATAAAGTACTTATAATAAGGAGCGACATAGACGGCTAAAACCCATGAGGAGGGAAAGAGCTGTCTTGAAAGCAAATTACAAAAATTCCACGCAATGCACTGACTTACCGGCTCAATTCACGTTGCTAAAGCGCTCATTCACAATGAAAGTTGAATTTTCCAATGCATCAATGGGCAGGGCTATTGAGTTTATGCTCATCATTTAGCCACTTATGGGTTTCCGAAGGCCTCTTATCTGGTTTCTCAGCTAATGACTTCTGCGTATATCCCTTCTCTTTTAAAACAGAATTGATTCGCATAACTATATCAGTATAAAGCCTGGTGAAGATCTTAACATCTTTAGGCGTTCTGGCTAAAATTCTCTCTGCCACTTTACTTCTCATAATAATTTCAGTTATAAAACTATATCATCACTACCTAAGTATGTCAGAAGCTTAACCTGAGGGAGTTGCACTTATTATGATTGGTGAGAAATACCGGTTTATGATTATTATCATCAACTACAAGTATGTACACTTCTTTTGAATAGCTATGAATTATTAATATGGCTAAAAAATAGCTATTTATGATATTACGGCTTATTTTGCTTCTGGAGTACTGTGTTTGGTTCTTGAACTAAACCAATAATGTACTTATGGCTTATTTGTTAAAAATTAGGATGAAAAGAAGCAGGAGTGTATTCCTTCTGGACACGGTAATGAAATACTCGCTAGACATGATCTGCACAATCGATGCGGACGGATGCTTTAGGGAGGTGAGTGAGGCCAGCAGGCACATATTAGGCTACGATAGCGGAGAGTTAGAGGGTAAGCAGTACCTGAGCTTTGTCCATCCTGAAGATCGTGCCATGACAGCAGGCATAGCTCTCGGCCTGGCTGGTGGTGAGCCCGCCGTTAGCTTCACCAACCGCTATATCCATAAGTCGGGAGCGGAGGTTTGGCTGACATGGTCTGCCGTTTGGTCCTGTGAAGAGGGCCTGCTCTTCTGCATAGCTCGGGTTTCAACTGAGGCCAATTTCGCCAAGCAGGAGCTGCACGTGCGGGCGGAGCTGTATAATGCGCTTTTAAAGCACGAAGAAGACATGCTGGCCCTTCTTGACAGCCGCTTAAACTATAAATACGTAGGGGGAACCACTCTGAAAGAGCTGGGATATGCCCCGGAGCAGCTGTTGGGTTCTAACGCCAAAGACTTCATACACCCGGAGGATGTTCCCAAGGTGCAGGCCTCCCTAATTGAGGTGCTTGAATCTGAAGGCTCTGTTTCGGTGCCGCACTTCCGATTCAGAAATGCCAAGGGAGAGTGGAGGTGGGTTGAAACGGTTGTCAGCAACCGGCTTGCCGACGCATCCATCGGGGCGCTTGTAGCCAACTCGCGCGACATTACGGAGCAGAAGGCAGCCGCCCAGAAGCTACAGGAAAGCGAGCTGCGCTTCAGGGCGCTGTTCGACAATAACCCGGACACAGTGCTGGTAGAGAACAGAGAAGGGATCGTGTTAGATGTGAACCGTGCAGGTGAAGCATTGTTGCAGCTTAAAAGGCATCAGGTAATAGGCCGCCCCCTTGCGTGCTTTCTCCCCCCTAGTGCCGCGAGTGTCTGTTTAGAGCATTTAAGGACCGCCTGCTGTGGAGAGATCGTGAAGTTCGTGTTAGAGATTGAAGAAGGCCCGGAAAGCAAAGTATTGGAGGTCACCAAAATACCTGTCAGCGTTGACGGGGAGGTTGTTGCCGTTCACTCCGTTATAAAGGACATAACGGCAGTTAACCGGTATCATAGCACCGTCAGGCAGCATGCGGATAAGCTGAACACTATCTTTGATAGCATCACGGATGGCTTCTTCATACTCGACAGGGACTGGAACTTTGCCTACATCAACAGGGAGGCGGAGCGGCTGCTGTCCCTGGACCGGAAGCACCACATGGGAAAAAACGCGTGGCGCGAATTTCCGGCTGAAGTCAGCGGTGAGTTCTTCCGGCAGTATCACCATGCAGTTGAGACAGGGAAGGCCGTGCATTTTGAGGCTTACTACGGCGGCACCAACAGGTGGGTGGAAGTAAAGGCTTTTCCTTCGGAGGAGGGGCTGTCCATTTACTTCGACGATATCACAGAGAAGATGAGCTCAAGACAGGAGCTTGAGAAACTCTCGTTGGTAGCCAGCAAGACCACAAATGGTGTCATCATCACCGACAGGATGCGCAGGATTGAGTGGGTAAACGAGGGGTTTACCAAGCTTACGGGATACTGTTTAGAAGAGGCTGTGGGGAAGAGACCGTCTGAATTGCTGCACAACCACACCACAGACACTAGGGCTTTCGAATCTGTAAGCGATAAGATGATGAGCGGTGAACCAGTGTCTTTTGAAATCCTGAACAGCAGAAAAAACGGGGAAGAGATATGGCTCTCTGTGCAGGTAAATCCTATCTACGACGAGAATGGAGTCCTGTCAAAGTACATTACCATACAGACTGACATTACGCAAAGGGTAAAGTCACAGCAGGAGCTTGAGAAGCTCTCGCTGGTGGCAAGCAGCACGGACAATGGCGTCATCATCACAGACGCCGATGGGCTGACAGAGTGGGTGAACGAAGGTTTCACCAGGCTCACGGGCTACACCCTCTCTGAAACGTTGGGGAGAAAGCCCGGAGACCTGCTGCAGGGCCCGGAGACCAATGAAGCAGCTGTCAGGGTGATGCGTGAAAGCCTGAAACAGGGCATTCACTTCAGTGCAGTGCTTGCCAATTACAAGAAGTCGGGTGAGAAGTTCTGGGTCTCGATGGACATTACGCCTATCTATGGTAGCGCCGGCGTAATCACACAGTTCATCGCTATTCAGAAAGACATTACATTTAAGATGGAGGCAGAAACTAATCTGTTAAAAATGGCGCAGGATCTTTATGCTCACAACAAGGATCTGGAGCAGTTCACCTACATCGTGTCCCACAACTTAAGGGCGCCAGTCGCCAATGCCCTCGGGTTTGCCAACCTGCTGACCAGAATCGACAAAGGAACGAAGGTGTTTGATACATCCTTGGCTAACCTGAAAGAGAGCGTGTTCAGGCTAGATACGGTCATGAAGGACATGACACGATCCTTAGCATACGCGACAGCAGGAGGACTCTAGAGCAGGAGCAGGTGGATGTAAAGCTAACAGTGCAGCAAGCGTTATCATCTTTGCAGGAACCGCTCCTCAAATGTGGCGGCATGGTCATGGATGATATTGAGGAGGAACTTCACGTCAGGGCGAACAAGGCGTACCTATACAGCATATTCTATAATTTGCTATCAAACGCCATCAACTACAGATCAAGGGATCGTTCCCTTGTGGTGCACATCAAGTGCTTCGGCAACACGGAGAAGGGCACGCTTATCTCCTTCTCCGACAATGGGTCTGGTTTTGATATGGATAAGGCGGGCGACGATGTTTTCAAATTGTACAAGCGGTTCCATACCGATAAAAGAGGAAGAGGCATTGGCCTGTACTTAGTGAAGACACATTTAGAAGCGATGGGCGGGCATGTGGAGGTTAGCAGCCAGCTTGGAGTAGGTACGAAATTCTTGATTTATTTACCTAAAAACTGATATGGAAGTTTTCATCATCGACGATGACGAGCTAAGCCTTTTTCTAACCGAGAATATGCTGTTGCTGGAGGATGAGACGCTTGGCATCAAGGGCTTTCTTTCGGGCGCAGAGGCTTTGGAGGCTTTAAGCTCAGACGGTATACCGGATCTTATTTTCCTGGACCTGAACATGCCTGTCATGGATGGGTGGGGCTTTCTGGATGCGCTGACACCACTTGCACCGGGGCTTCGCAAAAGCTGTAACATCTACATTCTGACGTCTTCTCTTGCTCCATCAGATGCTGCCAGGATCACAAAGTACCCTTTTGTGGCAGGTCTTATTCATAAGCCGATAGAAAGTGATGAATTGAGGACTATTTTCTCTCAACACAGAAAAAAGTAACCATAACAGTTTGCAAAGCGGTTCAGAATAATGGTAATGCATGTGCAGAATATAGCCTACTCCAAACCGGAAGGATGTTGGGCAACAAGTACTGCCAGGTTTGGCAACAGAAGACTTACAGGTTCATCTTTCTTTCGTAATCGCCTCAGAGGTTAATGAGAGGGGATTACGAAAGAAAAATGTTAAGTAGGGAATGTCAGGTAATCTATTGTTCAATGCCACAGCATGTCAGCTTACATCCTGAATATTATACTTAATTATTCTAGTCTACTTATACTTCGGCTGATAACCACTCAATATTAAACCCCCTCTGAAATGATGTCATTTCCCGACGGCAAATAGATTTGCCATTTAAGTACAATTCCCTTCACCCATCGCATAGCACCTAATATGTATAAAACTTTCCATGAGCTTGATTCAATGTTTCCGGGATAGTGGAGTACGCCTGCTTCATACCTCCCAGGTCGATGATGATGCTATCGAACACCACGCCGGGGTCAATCATGTATATTTTCAAAGTATGCTTTCCCCTGTTTAGATGCCCATACTTTACCTGGCGCTCTGCGGCGTTTCTCAGCACGTTCTGCTTCCACTCATCGCTTCTGCCAAAGGTGCGGAAATCCACTACTTCTACAGGGCCGTCATCAATGGAGACAGCATAACGGAGGCTGTAGTCGCTGGTAACCGGATGGGTCGGCAGCGTGGAGACAGTGATGGTTGGTGCCGCCGCTGTCAAAGTATAAAAGTCATAGGCCACATAAGGCGCGTTCTCTTTTACGCCTGCCGTTTCTTTTACAGGTGCTATCTGCAGTGGCAGCGCCATCAGCGACTTGCCAGTATGGCCGAGATCCTCTACCAACTTCCACCCTTTTGCCTGCCTGTCGGTTTTGCGGCTGTAGTCTTCCGCGAAAATGGAGACATAGCCATTGCTTTCGACAAAGCCCTCATACGCAGCCAGGTCCGACTCGGCAGCGTTTGACGCTTTCACCTCTACCTTGAATACCTTTCCTGCACCTTTAAAAGTGATATGCCCTGTTGATTCCGCGCGTTTAGGCACTTTGCTCCAATCGATGCTGACCCAAATGCGCTGTTGCTTTTGCCCGAAAGTAGGTGTTAGCTTACCCCGTTGTTCCGAGAGCTTTATCCATTTGTCGGACGCAGTTGCTTTCCAGGACACTGCCTGGTTGCCTGTCAGGAACAGATCCACAAAGTACTCCTGCCTGCTCCACTCGTTGAAGGCCGGCAGAGCCAATCGCTGCGCAGAGATAAGTGAGGAATCTGCTGTCACGAATCCCTCCGGCGCGATGCTCCATTTTTTGGAGCCGTCTATATTTATCTCCGGCAGTTCAGGCTCCTGGTAAACAGGCAGGTCCCGGGGCTTCATCGACATGATGCCGTTCCATTTGCCGTTCGCCAGCTGCTGGTTATAGTAGTTCGTTTCCTCCACGATGCCCTCGTAGGCTTGGCGGGAGAGCCGGGCGTAGTCGCTGGCACTGGTTCTGTTTTGTCTGGCATACAGGTAACTCTTGTCCCGATAAAGAAATTTTTTATTTATGAGCGAAGCTCCCACTACCGGATAGTACACCAGTTGGTAGAAGGCATCTGCATCTTTAGCAGGTAGCTGGCTGCGCAATTCTTTTACCTGCTTCTCCAGGGTTTCATACTTGTCTATCCGTTTCTGCGCCTCGTCGCCAAAGTAGAAGTGATTGTAGGCCGTCAGTTTGGTTGGTGTAGTGGGTTCTGTGCGGCTCCAGCCCATGAACTCCGGCCTCCGTTCAAAAGCCAGGTCGTAGTATTCCCACAATACCTTCGTGATGGGGCCTGATTTTGCTTCTCCGAATGTCTCTTCCACCCACTGGTGCAGATGCTTTTTCACAGCGCTGCTTTCCTGAAAAGCGGTTGCATCGTAGGCCATATCCAAAAACAGGCTGATGTTATACTCCAGCGGCTTTATGTCCCCAACGTTCAGCACCCACAGCCGGTCGGCTTTCATGTTATAGGCTTTCATCATTTCCTCTCTTATCAGGGCCGGATGCGTAGAGCTGAGCCAGAGGTAATCGTGGGGACGGCCCCAGTAAGAGGCGTGGTAGTATACGCCCGAGCCGCCGCTGCGGCATTGCTCCTGTGGATTGCTTAGCCGGTGAATATAGCCATAGTTGTCGTCAGGCCACACAATGGTGATGTCCTCGGGTAGCTTCAGGCCCTGGTCATAAATGTCCAGCACCTCTTTGTAGGCGGTGAAGGCCTGCGGAACAGCGGCTATGTTTTTATTCACATGCTTTTCCAGCATCTCCCGCTGGTCTGCAATAATCTTTTCCAGCATGGCCGCTGCCTCCGACGCGTTCTTGGCACCCTCCATGCCGCTGTCATGCACGCCCCGCATGCCCATGGTATAGACGGCTTCCATGTCTTTGGCCTCCTTCACCCGCTTCTCCCAGTACTCCTGCACAGCCTGCTTGTTGCTGAAGTAGTCGAAGTCGCCCATCGTTTTCTCGTCCCACTCGTCCACGTTGTTGCGCAGCATGGGTTCGGCATGCGAGGTGCCCACCACAATAGCATAGGCGTCGGCCACTGCAGCATTGGCCGGGTAGTGAAAGAAGGCCTTGGTGCTCGGGTGCATGGCCGGCCAAATCAGGTTGGCCTTCAGGCGCAGCAGCAGCTCGAAGATTCTGGCGTAGGTGTTCGGGCCAATGTCTTTGATGTCCTTGTCCATGCTCCGAGCCGCCCACGGCTGGAGGCCCCAGTCCTCGTCGTTGAGAAAGATGCCTCTATACTTTACAGTGGGCGGCCCTTGCACCAGCGCTCCTGCCGTTATAAAGAGATTGTCCTGATGCCTGGGCTTCACGTCGGCCCACCAGTACCAGGGCGATACGCCCAGCCGCCGGGAGAGCTCGAATACCCCGAATGCTGCTCCCCGGCGGTCGCTTCCTGCAATCACCAAAGCCTTATCTACGCCGTCGAAGGGCTTTTCCACTACCGTGATGCTGTAGCTCTCCCACTTCCCTTTGATTTGACTGATGTTAAGCGCTTTCCTTTCGGCCAGTTGTGCTATCAAGGCGGACTGCCCAACCGTGCCGATGATGACCGGGTAGCCGGAGATATCTTTCCAACTGCTGCTGCTTTTTACTTCCGGTTTAACGCTGGTTACTCTTTCCACGTCTCTTGCCAAAGCCTCCGCTGCAATTCCAACCACCTCTGCATCCTGAGCATCTATAAAAACAATAGATGCTTTAGCTGAATGAACGAGTGGGAAAGCTCCTTGCGTGGCATCAGCAGCGACTTTAATGTTGTTCTTTGCGAGCTCCTGCGACTGAAGTTTGCTGCCTGTCAGGCAAGAGATAAAAAAGATAATTACAGCTACGCTATTTTTCATGAAGAATAAGGTGAATTTTAGGGTATTGACAATTAAATAGTTACCTCAGAAGTCATAGCTGCTCATCCACCGTCTTTTCTGCATTTGATTAAAAAGAAGGGATAGTTTTCATCTACTTCTGTGATTTCAAACAAGCCTGCTTTGCCGAACTCCGCCTGAATAGATGCTTTGTCATAGAAAAACATCCGCACGCCGCCGAACATCTCATAGCGGTCCTTGCTTATGAACTCGCCTTTGCCATAGGTAGGCGCTTGTTTCGATATGGCTGTAAAGACCATGTAGCCCTTTTCTGACAATTGGTTATAGCAGTCACGGATGAGCCTTTCTCTTTCGCTGCTGTCGAGCAGGTGAATCAGGGCATAGCAAAATATGCCATCATACCTGCAGTCATCGAAGGGCATATCCGTTACAGAACCATGATAGATGGGCATAGCTGCTCCATAGTGTTTTCTGGCCATTCCTATAGCAGTTGCGGATATTTCAATGCCTGTCACAGCAATTCCTGCCTCTATGAAAACCTGCGCGTTCCGCCCATACCCGATGCCGGGTATAAGGATATTCTTTACTGATTTTTGAAGGAAAAAATCCTTTGTGAGTACGGCGGAACGGGATGGGGCAAAGCCCCACATTTCCTTTTTTTCAATGAAGCTGGACTCCCAAAACTCAGACTTTTCAGTTTGATCTATCATAGTTTCTTTTCAGTGTATTATTGAGTTGTGCTGTGTTAGAGGCTTTATATCTTTATTTTGTTGAATTCCATCCACCGGTTTGCGGTTTGAATCCAGTACTTGAGGAACTCTTGGCTTAGGAACTGATTGGAGAAATCATCAAACCGCTGAACGTGAATTCCTGTATAGTGCAGCCAAATTGCCAAACCACCATAAGGGATTAACCTTTTTTCTTCTTCTAATATGGAAGCAATTGACTCATAGCCTCGATAAAAAGCAGCTCTTTTCGCTTCAAAGCCTTCCTTGCTTGGCTCATTTCTGTAAAGCGTCATAAGGCTATAAGCAATGTCCAGGAACAACCATCCATTCCCGCAGTTGTCAAAGTCGAAAATGGTGATCTCGGAACCGTTTTTGACTTTCATGTTCTCATACCATAGGTCAAGGTGAACTATCCCATACCTTAGAGCCTTGGAATCTGCCTTTTCGAACTCAGAAGAAATGATGGAGTTCGCCCGCTCAAAATACTGCATTTCAGCGGAAGGCCCGGGAAAATGGCTTCTTGCAGACGCAAATGCCCAGCTGACAAGTGTGTTCGCGTCATAGTTTTCTCGCTTGACAGTTCTACCAATTGTCAGTTGATGCATCCTTGCCATAGTCACGCCAAGCTGGTAACTGACCTCTTCCGATGGCACTCTGACAGACTCCCCTTCGGCAAAGGAGAACAAAACCGCGAAGCGTTCTCCTTCAAAGGCTGTAATCCGGTTGATATAGTTGCCGTCACAGTCCTTTATGGGATAGGAGACCAAAATGCCGTTTTCATCGAGATACTCCAATAACTGCAGTTCTTCCCTTATCTCGCTTTCAGTTCGCCAGCCAAGGCAATAAACCCTCAGCACAAACTTCCCATCAGAGGTGGTAATCAAGTAGCTGTGATTTATACCGGTTTTCAGTATCCGGCAAGTAGTGTTTCGGTCAAATCCATAATGGTCGACAGCAAATCCTGCCAGATAATCCGGTGAAAGGATGGAGCTGATAGCTGGAGCGTACTTCATTCTATACTGTCTCTAACTAGTATAAATAATCGGCTACAACGCATCGCCGAACAACAACAGTTGGCCACTCGGAGCTGAATTAACGAATATACTGTATATCAAACAGATTGTAATAAAATGTCGTTTACCTTTCCTCTTTCCGGAGACAAGCCTGTATAAGGGGGCCCGTCGGGATACCCATTTTGTTTGGACTACCTTGTCCTGTGGCCGGATCGCAAGGCTACCTTTGCACTGAAATGAATGGCCATAAACTTTTGTTTTGGTGTGTCTTGAACGGTGTACCAGTGGGATTCCCGACTTCCTTTCTTCTAATGAAAGAGAAATAATTGGGAGCATTTGAATTGATTAACTCTCGCGGGTTCTCTTACACCAGTCGAACTGAGCAATTAGAGTCGAGTAGATGTAGCGTTGTTGTTCTTTATGGAACTTGTGACAAATAGAATTGTCAGGTAATCTTCTAAGAAAAAGACTGGTCCAAAACAACCAGGTAGTTCTTCAAGCAGACGAAATACCTTAGGGAGTTAACTAAGAGGAAAGAGAGTAGAAAGGCCTTAAAATCAATAAGTTTGTGTGCAAATTGCGCGCAAACAAAAAAGCCACTTAACGATTTAACTCGTAAGTGGCTGATTATTAAGCTCCCCCTCCTGGGCTCGAACCAGGGACCCCATGATTAACAGTCATGTGCTCTAACCAACTGAGCTAAGGAGGAATTTGGTAGGTCAATAACGGCTTTTCCGCTGATTGATGCTGCAATATTACGGCAGTTTTCGATAGGACGCAAGCCTGCTTCCAAAAAAAGTTTGCTACAAGTATAAGCTGCTGTAAATCAACTTCAAATTTTCAGTTCAAAATATACAGGATCGAGCCCGACATGGTGGTCTGGTACTGTTTTAAGCCATACGTAGCAGGCCCCGCCATTACATTACCCTGAAAGTTGAACTGTGAGCCGCAGCACGTATCCACAATAAACAGGTTCGACTGATCGACTTCTACCTGCGAGCAGGGTGCGGTAGGATCGTAAGGGCAGGCACGTTCAAAAGCAGTGTAAAGATTGGCGTTCTGGCGCACCAGCAGGATGCCCTTGTAGCCGCCCTCCAGGTATACGTAACCGCCATCCTGCCGCAATTCCGGGTATTGCAGGCTGCTCACGTTTATCTGAATGTTTACCGGCACATCGGGTATATAAGGGTTAATGCCGGTGTCTTTGCAGCCTGTAAAAACCAGAAACAGGAGCGACAGCGCTATCCATAGTTTACTCATAGGTATAAAATCCTTTACCTGACTTGCGGCCGTGGTGGCCTGCATCTACTTTTTGCTGCTGTATGCGGCTTGGCCTGAACTTGGCGTCATACTGAAAAGCCTCGAACATAGAGGTAGTAACAGCATAGTTGGTATCCACGCCAATCAGATCCATGAGCTCGAAAGGCCCCATTTTAAAGCCGCTGGCCTGCATCAGCTTGTCTATAGTCTGCATGTCGGCTACGTTTTCTTCCAGCAGCTTCAGGGCTTCAACATAAAAATGGCGCGCCACGCGGTTCACGATAAAGCCGGGCGAATCTTTGGCCATTACGGGTGTCTTATTCAGCTTCAGGGCCAGTTGCCGGACGGTTTCGGCCACTGCCGGAGAAGTAGCGGCGCCGGATATCACCTCCACCAGCTTCATCAGATGAGCCGGATTAAAGAAATGCATCCCTACCACACGCTCCGGGTTCGGCACAGGCGCCGCTATCCGGGTGATAGGGATAGAAGAAGTGTTGGAGGCAAGTATGGTGTTCGGGTGATTGATAGCGGCCAGTTCCTGAAAGATACTTTGCTTCACCTCCAGGCGCTCTACCACCGCCTCCACAATCACATCGCAGCATAGTTGCAGCGTATCGCCGGTAAACGTAAGGTTGGCGAGAGCGTTTTGCTTGTCCGCTTCGGTTAGTTTACCGCGTGCAATGCCCTTGTTTATACTTTCGGAGGTAGTGGTTTGCGCCTTCTGCAGCACCTGCTCATTTATATCGAACAGGATAGTTTTAAAACCAGCCAGCGCACAAATCTGCGCGATGCCCTGCCCCATGGTGCCCGCACCCACTATGCCGATTGTCTTTATCTCCTCCAAGGTCATTCTTTATTAAATTGATGAAGGTTATACTGCTGCCCGAACTGGTAAATTAAGGTTAAACCATGCTCTCTTTTATCGTCTTGAAAGATTCTCTCCAATTTGATTCGGAGCACCTGGCAGGAATAGGTAATAAGCTGATGCGCCTTGCTCACAAGATCCTGTCAGGATGACAGAAAAAAGAAAAGAACATCATTTCTATACTTCAACCTTTCAACAACACCACCATTCACTCATTCAAAACTAAATAACACCTTCAAACTGCCGCAGGAAGCGCACATCATTTTCGGTAAACAGGCGCAGGTCTTTTATCTGGTACTTGAGCATCGAAATGCGCTCGATACCCATGCCGAAGGCAAAACCTGAGTATTCCTGCGGATCGATGCCGCTGCTTTCCAATACGGCAGGGTCTACCATGCCGGAGCCGCCAATTTCTACCCAGCCGGTGCCTTTACAAATGTTACAGCCTTCGCCTTTGCAGATCAGGCAGGTGATATCTATTTCGGCGCTTGGCTCCGTGAACGGGAAAAACGACGGACGGAAACGCACCTGCGTGTCCTGACCAAACATCTCTTTGGCAAAATAATAAAGCGTCTGCTTGAGGTCGGCAAAGCTCACATCCTTGTTTACATACAAGCCCTCTACCTGGTGAAACACCATGTGTGCCCGCGCCGAAATGGCCTCGTTACGGTACACACGGCCGGGCATGATGCTGCGCAGTGGCGGTTTCTGATTTTCCATCAGGCGCACCTGCACCGTAGACGTATGAGTACGCAGCAGGTGCTGGCGGTCCGGGCTGAGAAAGAAGGTGTCCTGCATTTCGCGGGCCGGGTGGTTCTCCGGGAAGTTCAGTGCCGAGAAGTTATGCCAGTCGTCTTCCATCTCCGGCCCTTCAGACACGTTAAAGCCGATCCGCTCGAAAATGCGCACTATCTCGCGGCGCACCAGCGACAGCGGGTGGCGCGTGCCCAGTGTATTGGGTACTGGTGGCAGGCTGAAGTCGAAGGTTTGCTCGCCGGCATTGTTGGCTGCGGTGCTGGCTAATTGCTCCTGTGCCTGATCGAAGCGCTCCTGGGCCTGGTTCTTCAGGCCATTCAGCTCCTGGCCTACCTGGCGACGCTGCTCAGGCGCAACCTGCTTCATATCGTCAAACAGATCGGCAATACGGCCTTTGCGGCCCATGTATGCAATCCGGAACTGCTCCAATTCAGCCGCATTACCCAGTGGCGCGGTTGCTATTTCTTGTGCTATTTGTTGTATTTTCTCCACCATCATATGCAAAGATAATAAATTGCAGCTTTCAGCTTCATGCTCGTCAGCTTCCTAATGTATACTAAATAATTTTGAGGTGCTAAACAAGTATAATGGTAATCCTGCCCCATACCTGTTCCAATATCTCAAAGCTATTTAGCACCCATACTTTTACCTATACTTCGCAAACGCTGGAATGCCGGGTGCAGGTATAAACAGGGAGGGGAAACACCGATCCGGAGAGTTTCTGTTTTGGTTTACCGACGCAATCCTGCGGTTTACCGACTTTCTGCCAAGGCAAGCCTAATTGTTGTTGTGCAGCGGAACGTGTTGCTGTACTTTTAAATCAGAAATTAACACCTAAAAACATGGAAGATAACAATATGAAATCAACGGAAAAGTATGGCAACGGATGGGAGCACCCGCGCCGGAGAAGTAATGGCAGGGTGGCAGGAGGCCTGGTGCTGGTAATAGTAGGACTGGTCATCCTAGCTGTTAAAGTGCATGTTATTTTTCTGCCCCATTGGGTGTTTTCGTGGCAGATGTTCCTGATTGTGCTGGGCCTGTTCCTCGGATTCCGCCATGGCTTCCGCAGGCCAGGCTGGCTGGTGTTAATGCTGATCGGCTCTTATTTTCTGCTCAGCGACTTCTTTGAGGCTACCTTTAACCTGCACCTCTACTTCTGGCCTATTCTTATTATTTGTATCGGCCTCTGGATAATGCTGAAACCCAGGAGAGACTATCACCCCGGACAGTTCGGCCGTCGGACGAGAATGCCCGGCCCGCCGGATTTCGCGGGCCCCACAGCCTCCGGCAACTATAATAACCCTGCTACAGACAAAGATGTTTCTACAGAGGATTACGTGGATGCGACCACTATTTTCGGAGGCACGAAAAGAACCATCATCTCTAAGAATTTTAAAGGCGGCGAGATAGTAAGTGTATTCGGCGGCACCGAACTGAACCTGACGCAGGCAGACATACAGCACCCGGTTGTGCTGGAAACCACACAGATTTTTGGCGGCACCAGCCTGATTGTGCCGGCGCACTGGGAGGTAAAATCAGAAGTAACAGCCATCATGGGCGGTGTAGACGACAAGCGGCCTGTTATGCCGCATGGCTATGAACCAAATAAAGTCTTGGTGATTAAGGGGCTGACGTTATTTGGCGGCCTCAACATCAAGAACTATTAAATAAAAGGACACAAGTATCCGGGCATTAGACACAAGACTTTTCAAGTATAAAGTTATCGTTGTCAGTCGTTTGGATAGAAGGGCCGCTAACCGAAGTATAATTTAAATCGAACCTGTTACTTAAAGGGTAAAGAGCATGTCTTCTCTCCGCATCGAATGGGTTTACCTGGGATGGGCGCTGCTGTGGGCAATGGTGCAAACCATCGTACTCCGGCAGGCCGGCCTTAACCTGCCGATAGCTGCCTCGGATGCCCTGCTCACCAACCTGCTGCTGGCAGGAGGAGGCTATGCGGTAGGTACCGGCCTTCGCTTTTACCAGCCGGGTATCAAGCAAAGTGCTTACCTGCTGGGCTGGAGCCTGGGCCTGGCAGTTATCTGTACGGCCTTGTTCTTCTGGCTCACCCTGAAGCTTTTTAAAGGAGAGCTGGCCTACCTGGAACTGGTGGAGGCAACCATACTGGTGCGGGTGGCTTTTGCCTGGCTGACGCTGTTGTTGATGCTCCTCCTGAGCTGGTTATGGTTTTATAACCGTGCACAGCAGCAGGCCGAGGAGCGCAAAGCCGCCACCGAGAAAATGGTGCGAGAGGCCGAACTGTTTAACCTGCGCCAGCAACTGCAGCCGCACTTCCTTTTTAACAGCCTCAATTCCATCAGCGCCCTGGCCGGCGCCAGGCCAGAACAGGCGCGCAAAATGATTCAGCAGCTATCGGATTTTCTGCGGGGCACGCTGCGCAAAGACAACCAGCAACTGATGGCGCTGACCGATGAACTGCAACACCTGCAACTGTACCTGGAAATAGAGAAAGTGCGCTTCGGTCATCGTCTGAACACGGTTATAGATATGGAGGAAGCAAGTATGGCTATGCGCCTGCCTGCCCTGCTGCTGCAGCCGGTTGTTGAAAATGCCATCAAATTCGGACTCTATGACACAACGGGTGACACAACGATAAAACTCCGTGCCGGCGCTGAAGGCAATTATTTACTTATCAGCATCGAAAATCCTTATGATCCTGCTTCGCTGCGCCCGCAGCAGGGTACCGGCTTCGGGCTGGACTCCATCCGGCGACGGCTATACCTGCTGTATGCCCGGCACGACCTGCTGACTACTGCGCAGGAAGGCAACCTGTTTATCACCAACCTTAAAATTCCGCAAATCCCATGATTAAGTGCCTGATTATAGACGACGAACCGCTGGCCAGAAGCCTGGTGCAGGAATTCCTGCAACACCATCCGGATATTGAAGTGGTACAGGAGTGCAGCGATGGGTTTGAGGGGGTGAAAGCCATTATGCAGCACCAGCCCGATCTGATATTCCTGGACATCCAGATGCCCAGAATTACGGGCTTTGAGATGCTGGAACTGCTGGACACAGCGCCAGGCGTTATTTTCACGACTGCTTTTGATGCTTATGCTATCAAGGCGTTTGAGGCTAATGCAGTGGATTATTTACTGAAGCCGTTCAGCCAGGAGCGTTTTGATGCTGCCGTGAAAAAGTGGCTGATGCAGCGGAGCAATAAATCTGCAAATGCTGGCGGAAGTATGCCGCAGGAGGATGCGGTGCAGCAGCCCGAGGAACAGGTGCGCATTGTGGTAAAGGCCGGCAACGACATACGCATTATACCTGTGGGCGATGTGCTATACCTGGAGGCTTATGATGACTATGTAAAAGTACACACCGCCTCCGGCTACTTCCTGAAAAAGAAAACCATGGGCTATTACGAACATACTTTGAGCCCCACGCAGTTTGTAAGGGTGCACCGCTCCTTTATGATTGCCCTTTCTCAGCTCACCCGGATAGAGCCTTTCGAAAAAGACAGCCATGTGGCTTTGCTGAAGAATGGTGTGCGCGTACCGCTGAGTAAAACCGGATATAGCAGGCTGAAAGCGGTGTTGGGAATATAGCCGCAGCTAAGCTGCTACATAACTAAGTGCCAGTAGGTTATACAAGGCCCAAGGAGCCGTTTGGTTTGGTCAGGTAAAAACGCCTGTTAGGATATAAAAATGAGGCGCTTGGCTAATATCTCAGGAGATATGTACTGGAAACTTTGGCCATGAAAAATGTTTCCATAGTTTTGTGCGGATATTAAACTCATGAATACAAGCGAATTAACTGTAGCAGAAAGTAAAATTACCGAAGCGGCTTTTGAGCTATTCTGCCAGAAGGGCATCAAGAGCGTGTCGATGGATGACATTGCGCAGCACCTGGGCATGTCGAAGAAAACGATTTATAAATGGTTCGAAAACAAGGATAAGGTAGTGTATGCAGCCTGCTATACTTACCTGACAACGATAGAAGGCAGGTGTGAGAATATTACGGCAGCAGCTGATAATGCCATTGAAGAACTGCTGCACCTGATGGAACTGAATAAGCATGTTTTTACCAAAATTCATCCTTCCATCTTTCATGATCTGCAGAAGTACCACCGCACCAGTTGGGAGCTGTGGGTGAGCCACAAGAACAACTTTATACTACAGCATATCAGGCAGAACATTGCGCGCGGCATGCGGGAAGGGTTGTTCAGAAGCGATTTGGAAATAGACATTGTGGCCCGCCTGCGCCTGTCGATGATTGAAATGCCGTTTAACCCGGCGCTGTTTCCGCCGCACCAGTTTGATGTAACCAAAGTGCAGCTGGCCAGCCTGGGGCACTACATGCTAGGCATGGCCACCCTGAAAGGACATAAGATGATTAATGCTTACAAGCACATAACGGAAGAAGAATAACCCCCACTACCTACCTATCTGTAAAATTATGAAAAAGAATATTAGCCTGGTGCTGGCAGTTGTTGCCTGGCTGGGTGCCGTAAATGCCCGTGCGCAGGAGGTGCCGTCTTTCAGTCTAGGGCAAAGTATAGCGTATGCGCTGCAAAACAGGGCCAGTTTAAAAGCTGTGCGCAACCAGCAGCAAATCGACAAAGCCAAGATAGGCGAGATACGATCGATAGGCTTGCCGCAACTGAATGCCGCCGCAGAAGTAGGCAACAACTTTATCCAGCAAAAAACGCTTTTCGACCCCAGCGCTTTTGGCGGAGCACCTGCCACCCTGGACCCTTTTGTGATTACGCCGGAGCAACTCGCCTCCGGCCAGCCGATTACGCTTAATCCTACTTATACGACGCCGGAGCCGGAGCCCGGCAGCGGTTTGCAGGCGATAACGTTTGTGCAGCCATACACGGGCAGCCTCGCGGTAACCGGCAGCCAGTTGCTGTTCGATGGCTCTTACCTGATTGGCCTGAAAGCTGCTAAAACGTACGCCGAACTGTCGCAGAAGAGTGCGGTGCAGAGCGAGATAGACGTGGCAGAGCAGGTAAGCAAAGCCTATTACGGTGTACTCGTCAGCCGCGAGCGCATGGAACTGCTGAACCAGAACCTGGTACGGCTCGATACCCTGCTGAGCCAGACCCAGGTCATGTTCCGCAACGGCGTGGCGGAGAAGCTGGATGTGGATCGCCTGCGCGTATCGCTCAACAACCTGGTAGTGGAAAAGCAGAAAACAGCGCGCCTGCTGGAACTGAGCGAAAGTCTGCTCAAATTCCAGATGGGGCTGCCCCAGAACCAGCCAATCCAACTAACGGATGAGCTGCAGGAAGTAGAAGTGGAAGTGGCGAAGGTAAATCCGGCCAGTTTCAACTACAGCAGCCGCATTGAATATTCCCTGTTGGAAACGCAGCAGGAACTGGCCAACCTGGACCTGCGCAACAAGCGTTCGGGTTACCTGCCCAAGTTATACCTGAACGCCCGCTACGGCTACAACGGAGTGGGCAATACGCTCGGTGATGTGCTGAACGTGCGTGCAGGTGCCAACAACATGATCGACCGCAACTGGTTTGATTTCGGGTATGTGGGCGCCCAACTGCAGGTGCCGATTTTTGACGGCCTACGCAAACTCTACCAGATACAACAGGCCAAACTTACGCTGGAAAATACTAAGTATGGCTTTGAAACCCTGCGCCAGAGTATAGACCTGCAGCTAAAACAAGCATCCACTGACCTGACTAACTCGCTGGATGTGCTTAAGTCGCAGCAGGAAAACATGGAGCTGGCCCAGGAAATAGCCCGCGTCGCCAAGATAAAATTCCAGGAAGGCGTTGGCTCAAACCTGGAGGTGGTAACCGCCGAAACAGACCTGCGCCAGGCTCAGACCAATTATTACGCGGCCATCTACGACGCCCTCATCGCCAAAGTGAATCTTGACAAAGCTACCGGCACACTGCTATCTAAATAAAACTATCGGAAAACCATTTGCTCCTATCAAAATGAAAAGAATAACAGGAATCTCTTTTGTAGCCCTGCTGCTAAGTATGGCGGCCTGCAACAAAGGCACCGATAAAGCAACGCAACTGGCCCAACTTAAAGAGGAACAGGCAACTATACAAAATAAAATAGCAGATTTAGAGGCAGAACTAAAGGCCAATGGCAAAACGGTAGCGGTAGAAAAAAAGACAGTGCCGGTGTCGGTGGCCTCGCTGGAGCAGGATACGTTCCGCCATTACCTGGATGTGCAGGGCAAGGTTGATTTCGATAAGAATGTGCTGGTAAGCGCCAGAGTGCCCGGCGTGCTGACCAGCGTGCGCGTAGAGCCGGGCGATCGGGTGGCCAAAGGACAAACCATGGCCACGATTGATGCGCTGGTGCTGGAACAAAGTATAGCCGAACTGAGAACCCGCATGGAGCTGGCCAATATCGCCTATCAAAAACAGCAAAACCTCTGGAACCAGAAGATTGGCACCGAAATGCAGTACCTGACAGCCAAAAACAACAAAGAGGCGCTGGAGCGAAGCCTGGCAACCCTGCAGCAGCAGCGCGAGCAGTATAACATCAAAGCCCCCATCAGCGGCGTGGTAGACGAGGTGATACCTAATGCGGGCGAGGCTGTAGCGCCCGGCATCGGCATTATCCGGGTGGTAAACACCCAGGGCAGCAAAATTGTGGCGGAAGTATCGGAGGCATACCTCTCAAAAATCAGCAAAGGCGATGAGGCCACGGTATACTTCCCTGATCTGGATAAAGAAATAGCCGCAACGGTGGATGTAGTGAGCCAGGTCATTAACCCCACCAGCCGCACTTTTACCGTGGAGCTTCGCCTGAAAGACAGACAGGATATAGCGTTACGCCCGAACCTGGTGGCGGTGGTGCAAATCCAGGATTATAAAAAAGAAGGCACGATGGTGGTGCCTGTTAACCTGGTGCAGCAGGACGGAAATTCCGCTTATGTGTATGTGGCCCGGAAAGACGGCGGCCGCTACGTGGCCGAAAAGCGCGAGGTGAAAACCGGAATGACTTACAAAGGCCAGGTAGAGGTACTGAGCGGGCTTTCGGCCGGAGATCAGGTGATTACGGCCGGCTACCTGAACCTGAACGACGGACAACCTGTGGTATTTGACCAGCCTGCCAAACTAAGCCAGAAGTAACCTGCTAAAGTATAAAACTATGAAACAGTTTAAGCCAACCAACTGGGCCATCGATAACAGAACAAGTATCTACATCATCACTGTTATTCTGGCTATTGCGGGTATATTTTCTTATGTCAATCTTCAGAAAGAGAACTTCCCCGACATTGTAATTCCAACCATTTTCGTGGGCACGGTATACCCCGGCACCTCACCTTCCGATATGGAGAACCTCGTGACTCGGCCCATCGAGAAAGAGATAAAAGCTATCTCAGGCGTGAAAAAAGTAACTTCCAACTCGGTGCAGGACTTCTCGATGATTACAGTGGAGTTTAATACAGACGTGGAGGTAGCTGAAGCCAAACAGCAGGTGAAAGATGCGGTAGACAAAGCCCGCGCCGATTTGCCCACCGACCTCGACCAGGAACCCGACGTGCAGGAGATTAATTTCTCCGAATTTCCAATCATGTATGTGAACGTATCAGGCAACTATAGCCTGGGCCAGTTGAAGAAGTATGCCGAGGATTTGCAGGATCGGATTGAAGCAGAACCTGAAATTACCCGTGTGGATATGATTGGCGCGCTGGACAAGGAAATCCAGGTGAATGTAGACCTGTATAAAGCGCAGGCCTCTAAAGTTACCCTGGGCGATATTGAGCGCGCTATTGCCTACGAGAACATGACTATCTCGGGCGGCAACATTACGGTAGGCGAGATGAAACGTTCGGTGCGTGTGGTAGGCCAATACGCAGACCCCAACCGGATTGGCGACATTGTGGTAAAATCCTTGTCAGGGGCCAATATCCAGTTAAAAGACATTGCCGAGGTAAAAGAAGGCTTTGAGGAGCAGGAAAGTTTCGCCCGCCTGGATCACAAGCCCGTAATCACGCTCAACGTCATCAAGCGAAGCGGCGAGAACCTGATCGAAGCGTCCGATAAAATACGTGAGACGGTGGAGGAAATGAAAGGCACGGTACTGCCGAACGATCTCAAGATTACCATCACCGGCGATCAGTCTACCATGACGCGCCATACTTTGGATGATCTGATCAACACTATTATCATCGGCTTTATACTGGTAACCATCATCCTCATGTTTTTTATGGGCACCACCAACGCACTGTTTGTGGGCCTGTCAGTGCCGATTTCGATGTTCCTGGCGTTTATTGTTATGCCAATACTGGGATTCTCACTGAACATGATTGTGCTCTTCTCGTTTCTGCTGGCCCTGGGCATTGTGGTGGATGATGCCATCGTTGTGATCGAAAACACGCACCGGATCTTTCATAACTCAAATTTAAGCGTGGTGAAATCAGCGAAGGTGGCCGCAGGAGAAGTGTTTGTGCCGGTGCTGGCGGGTACGCTCACCACGGTAGCGCCGTTTTTGCCGCTTGCTTTCTGGCCAGGCATTGTGGGCAAGTTCATGTTCTTTCTGCCTATTACGCTGATCATCACGCTGCTGTCGTCACTGGTCGTGGCCTTTATCATCAACCCGGTATTTGCCGTATCCTTCATGAAAAAAGAACATGAAACCACGGTGTCTCCAAAAGCGCGCCGCAGGTTCCTTGTTCTGAACATACTCGCGATAGTTGTAGCAGCCGCTTGTTACCTGGCAGGCTGGTTCGGCACCGCCAACGTCATCCTGCTGGTAGTGGTGCTGATAGCGCTGAATAAGTATGTGTTTACGCGGATGATCAACAGCTTTCAACGCAACGTGCTGCCTCGCTTCATGAACGGGTATGAGCGCCTGCTGCGCTGGATGCTGGTGGGCTGGCGGCCCGTGTGGGTTTTTGGAGGCATTATCGTGCTGCTGCTTTTCTCAGTGTTTCTCACCGCCGTACGTCCGCCGCAGGTGGTGTTCTTTCCACAGTCTGACCCTAACTTCGTGTATACTTACATCAACCTGCCTGTGGGCACCGACCAGGCAGTAACGGATTCTGTTACCAAAGTGGTGGAAAGGCGCATTTACAAGGTAATTGGCGAAAATAATCCGGATGTGGAATCCGTTATTTCGAATGTAGCCATTGGCGCAGGCGACCAGAACGAGCGCAGCGTAACGCCGCAGTCGCACAAGGGCAAGGTAACGGTGGCTTTTGTAGAGTTTATGGATCGCACCGGTGACACGCCAAGCAGCGCTTACCTGACCCAAATCCGGGAGGCAGTGAAAGGAATCCCCGGCGTCGATATTACGGTTGACAAAGAACAAAGCGGCCCGCCGGTGGGCAAACCTATCAGCGTGGAGATTTCGGGTGAAGATTTTCCAGGCCTTATCGCTTTGTCGAAGCAGGTGGAGCAGTATATCGATCAGCAAAACATTGCCGGTATCGAGGAACTGCGCTCTGACCTGGAAGACAGCAAGCCGGAAATTACCATCAACATAGACCGCGAGCGTGCCAACCGCGAGGGCATCAGCACCGGCCAGATTGGCAGTGAAATCAGAACAGCTATTTTTGGAAAAGAGGCTTCTAAATTCAAGCGCGACGAAGATGAATACCCGATACAAATCCGCTATGCGGAACCCTACCGCGACAACATCGATGCCCTGCTGGACATGCGCATTACGTACCGCGATATGAACTCGGGGCTGATTCGCCAGATTCCGCTATCCTCTGTGGCCAGCATAGACTATACTACCTCATATGGCGGCATTAAGCGCAAAAACCTGAAACGCATGATTACACTGGAGTCTAATGTACTGGCGGATTACAATGCCAACGAGGTAGTGCAACAGATTGAAAGTTCTCTGGAAAACTTCCAAACGCCTGAAGGTTTTGAAGTGAAGATGGGCGGACAGCAGGAGGAGCAGCAGGAAACAGCGCAGTTTTTGCTCATTGCCCTGGTGGCAGCTTTCTGCATCATCTTCCTAATCCTGGTAACGCAGTTTAACTCGCTGTCCAAACCGTTTATCATACTTTCTGAAGTACTTTTTAGCATTATCGGTGTGCTGCTGGGCTTTTCTATTTTCCGGATGGATGCTTCTATTGTAATGACGGGCGTGGGTATTGTGGCGCTTGCCGGTATTGTTGTAAAAAACGGCATACTGATTGTGGAGTTTACGGATGTGCTGCTGGCAGAAGGCAAGGAGCTGAAGGAGGCGATTGTAGAGGCAGGCAAAACGCGCCTGAACCCTGTGCTGCTTACGGCTACCGCCACCATACTTGGCCTGGTACCGCTGGCACTGGGCATTAACCTGAACTTTTATACTTTATTTACTGAGTTTGCGCCGCACTTTTTTATGGGCGGCAACAGTGCTGCCTTCTGGGGACCGCTGGCCTGGACAATTATTTTCGGCCTGGGATTTGCTACGGTGGTAACGCTTCTGATAGTGCCGGTCATGTACCTGCTCAACGAGAAGCTGAAAGACAGACTTATCGGCAAAAAGGAAAGGGCAGCAGCGCTTCAGCTAAAGCAGGAGCAACTGCCCCTAAACGGAAAAGTTAGAGAATACACCATTTAAACTTATGCTTACTACTACAACCAACGCGATTGAAACGGAGGTTATCCGTATCATCAGCAAAACCAAGGAGATACAGCCAGACCGCTTAAAAGCGCACAAGCGCCTGTCGCAGGACTTTGGCTTCGATACGTTAGATCTGGTGGACATTATCCTGAAACTGGAGAAGAAATTCCATATCACCATTCCGGATGAGGTGCCGATTGACACCGTAGGCGATTTACTCAATTTTGTGGCCACCCATACTTACCACAAGGCGGGGTAGGGATTTTTACAAAAAAGTATAAAAAAGGGAGAGCGAAACAACTATGTCTCGCTCTCCCTTTTTATGTAGTAGCCAGCTGGTCCGCAATGAGTTACCTCTCCCGGTCAGGCGATTCTGCAAAAGCCTGGTGTATTGTTAACTTCCACGCAGTATTGTGGCAGGGCAGCTGCCTGTCAGTTGCCATTTAAGGTTATTTGTCACAAAAGCGAGTAAACGGCTCTGATGGCGGGTATTGGCAACAGCAACTATGGCAGACCTATACCTGCAGCCTCCGGCTTGCCGGGCTTTATTTCCAGTATTATTTAAGGACGCGAATTAAGAATGGCCGGGTGCAGGTGTGGTAACCCGGGCGGATAATGAGGGTAACAGATACAGTATAATTTCTCTATAGCAACAGGTTAATAGACCGAGATACGAAATGCTTTCAGCTTTTTGTCCAGATTTCTGGCGTCGCCGGAAATTTTATCGAGCAGCGCCCAGAAGCGCGGTCCGTGGTTTTTCTCTACTGTATGCGCCAGTTCATGCAGGATAACGTAATCGCAGAGAGCATCGGGCAGGCGCATCAAATGTAAGTTCAGGTTGATGTTGTTGGTCTCTGAACAGCTGCCCCACCGCGATTTGGCATTCTTGATGAACACATTGCCATACGTGAAGCCAAACTTTCTGGCAAAATAAGCCACGCGCTGCGGCAGGTACTCCTTGGCCTCATGGCGGTACGCCTCCTCAATCGACTTGCGGATAAATTTCTGAATGCTGGCGTCGCGCACATTTTTATGCGCAGGGTAAAATACGTTGATGTAACCATCCTGCAGCACGGAGCGCATGGTATACTGGGCATGCGTCAGCAGGCGCAGTGTATGGCTTCTGGTGCTAAACTCCGTGGCGTGGTCGTACACCGTTACCTTTTCCTCATGCTGCTGCATAAGGGCCTGGTTTTCTTTAATCCAGTCGGCTTTGGTGTAGATGAGTTGTTCCGCCTTCTCAAAACTGATGTGCGGTGGTACTGCTACGCGCACTCCTTTAAGCGGGCGCACGCTAATGGTAAGGCGCTTTGCCTTGTCGCTGCGCTCTATCAGTACCTTGCCTATTCCGTCGATTTGCAAATTGACAGAAGTTAATCGTAAAGATGATGTATACACTCGGGCTAAAAGTTAAAATACAAATTTAAGTGGTCAAATATAGAGAATAAATTAGTTATAAAGCTATAGATGGCAGGTGTTTTTTCTTAAAATATTTTAAATTATTGCATTCAAATTGTACTATATTTTAAATACAAGAATATTTATTGGAATATTATTATTTATGGCGAATACTATAATAAATACAAAAACCAGCACAGGCAGATTATAGTTCATCCGCTGCACTGGTTTTTGTATTTATATATTTCCTAGCGTATGTTTCCGCCGGTTGGCCCGTCGTCGTTGGTGTTTTTAGGCATACGGCTGCTATCTGTGGTGGCAGCGCGCAGGGTGGCTTCATTGGTGTTGGTCGCGGTACCTTTGTCGTTTTCGTCGGTAGCATGGCCCTGGGAGGTGTGTTTGCCCATGGGCTTGCCTTCTTCTCCTTCCTGCCGGCTGCCAGGCCCGCCTGCCGCGGGGTTCGGGTCGTTACGGTTTCTGTCGCTTACTTGGCGGTACTGCGCGCCTATGTGTTTGTCCGGAATACGGCCTGTTTTCAGGTCGCCTTTGGTGTCTTCTGCTGTTTTTCCCCAGTCTTTTTTGTTTGCTTCCATTTTAGTGAGGGTTAACTATACATCTGTTTTCGTTTGAATTTGCACCGCACCCTCTGTCGTATCGCTATACTTGGGCGTGCCGAATGAGGGATCAGCGTTGTGCGTGGCATCAGGCTGCGTGCTTTCAGGCTCCTGTACGGGTATAGGCCGCGTGGCTTCCCACTCTTTATATTTATCCAGTTCGGATTTAATACTGGACATAAACCATGCCAGCAGCGTTGCGTCGTCGAGCAGGCCCACTACCGGGATAATGTCCGGGATTAAGTCCAGGGGCATGATAAAGTAAATAATCACGGCAACGCCGCCCACCAGCGAAGTTGTGGGAATACCCTTATACTCACCCGAGGTAGCCGCTTTTATCATTCGCGACAGCAACTGCAGGCTTTCCCAGGCTTCGGCAGCCAGAGCGCCCACGCTTTGCTTGGCAGTGGCTTTCTTAAATGCTTCGTTCAGCAGCGAAGCTATCTGTGAGGGATGTTTGAGGTACTTCTCGGCTTTGTTCAGGATGCTTTTAAATAAAGGGCTGTCAGCAATGCTTTTGCCTTCTGGTCTTTGGTTTTCCATACTTATCAGGTACGTGCTTAAGGGTGTTACATTATATTTGCGCATAAAGCGCCTGCTCATCCGGTGTTTCAGGCACCATATGGCAGTACCCTGCTATACTTGCTGACAGTAAAATTGTTGTGCACAGGCTATAAAACAAAAGCCCCGCAGGGCAACTGCGGGGCTTTTGTTTTATAAACGGCAGGTTGCTACATCACGCGGCCTGCCGCATAAAAATTATTGCGGTAAAACGATTCTTTCAGAGAACTTACCCGCACGCCGCCATTGGTAGCCGCATGTATAAACTTGTTGTTTTTGAGATAAATGCCCACATGGAAAATAGGCTCTTTCGGGCTTCGGCGGAAAAACACCAAGTCGCCGGTACGCATTTTGTCGCGCTTAACGCGGTGCACATCTGCAAACATAGAGCGGGAACTGCGGCTCAGGTCAATGCCGTACACCTCGCGGTAAATTCTGGAAACAAAGCCCGAGCAGTCGGTGCCGCTTTTTGAACTGCTGCCATAGCGGTAAGGAGTACCGAGCCATTTGGCTGCAGTCTGTACCAGGCGTTTGTTTTTGTTGGTGTCAAAATGCAGGCCGAGCCTTCTGGAATAAAAGCCTTCTTCTACTTCTGCCTTCGGAGCTACAGGCGCAGGATCGGGCAGTTTCAGTTCAAGGGCCTTTACCACGTCCTCCGGCGAATGGATGGTGTAAGGAGTAATTGTTGGCGCCAGCGCAACTGGTTCAGGCGTTGCCGACTTAGCCGGCGCAATTTCGTAGAAGTACGACAAGGCCAGCGACAGCACGGCAAGGACACTCAGCGTAATGTGTTTTGTCATGGGGTTTAGCTTGTTTGCAGCCTGCCAAAGCAGGCCAACAGTTTCACCTTATACTTGGCTGCAACAACCGGGAATTGCATTTAATTGCCGGACTGCTGCATACACAACATGTACCGCTTTAATGGCAGCGCGCAAAGATAAGCGCAATAGTCCAAATTGCCAAACAAAATTAAGCTGGGGTTGGCCTGGAAAAATATGGTATCTGCTTAGATAAAAGGCTTTTCGCTGGTTAAGGTGCCGGCTGCGTATTTGGAGGATAAATAAAAGTACAATTCCTGGAGAATTGACTATGGAATATAAAATTGTAGAACGCTCTTTCTTTGCCCGTATTGCACGCATGGTGCTCAAAAGTAAAAACGTAGCCATGGTGCTGGGCAAAAGTATTCATCTGAGTGGTGTGAGCCGCGAAACTTTCCTGAAAGACGAAGGCTGGCTGGCACACGAACTATGCCATATCCGGCAGTTCCGGGAGCATGGCTATTTTCGGTTTCTGTGGCTGTACCTGCGGGAGTCGATGCGGGTAGGGTACTATAACAACAAGTATGAAGTGGAAGCGCGCGTGGCCGGCATGAAGCACCGCCGGCACATGAACCCTGCCGGCAAAGCTGCCGGCGCCATCGATCCCTCCGGCCTGCCCTTCCCTATCGACAGTAAAAAAGATGAGTGACCCGCGCCTGCAGTGGGCGGCCTTTACCGCTTATCTGCGGGCCGCCCGCCTGGAGCTGTTTTTAACAATGTGGCTACCCAAGACGTTATATAATAGTAACTCATGTTTAACCACAAAACAAACTTAAAATGTCTGATAAATTAAAAGGAAAGAAAGTGGCCGTACTGGTAGAAGAAGGATTTGAACAGGTAGAACTTACCAAACCCATGCAGGCGCTGAAAGATGCCGGCGCGGAGGCGGACATCATCTCTCCAAACAAAAACAGTGAAATAAAAGCCTGGAACCATACCGACTGGGGCGATAAATTTAAAGTAGATAAGAAACTGAGCGACGTAAAAGCAGAGGATTATAATGCCTTGCTGCTGCCCGGCGGCGTAATGAACCCGGATAAACTACGTGCCAACAAAGATGCAGTAAGCTTTGTAAACAAGTTTATGGAAGCCGGAAAGCCCGTTGCCGCTATCTGCCACGGTCCCTGGACGCTGATTGAAACCGGCAAAGTACAAGGTAAAAAGATGACCAGCTATCCGAGCCTGCAAACCGATCTCAAAAATGCCGGCGCGGATTGGGTTGACCAGGAAGTAGTGGTAGACAAGGGGCTGGTAACTAGCCGGAATCCGGATGACATTCCGGCGTTCAATAAAAAAATGGTTGAAGAGTTTGCCGAAGGCAGGCACAACAGATAACCTGTACTATAGCAAGTATAAAAGCGGCCTGCCGGAAATTATCCGGCAGGCCGCTTTTATACCTGGCGCTCATATTTGCTTCTTCTTTGCTTTTACATCAATATAGCTGATGACAGCGGACGGCTTTATACTTTGCATAGCATGGATTAGGTTCCCAGGCAAAAGTGATCAGGGTGCTTACGGCGTGGCCACAATGTTGAGCCCGATATTTACCTCCGGGTAAATGGTTTGGTTCCCCAGCGATTCGTCGGAACGGTACACGAGGCCCCATTTGGTGCGATCGAGGTTAAAGTTGGCCCTGGCATGCAGCAGGTTATCTTCAAACGTAACTCTGGCCGGGAAAGACACGCTTTTAGTCTGCCCTTTAATGCTGAGGTTGCCCGTAATGCGGTGTGTCGGATTTCCGACGTGCCGTTCGTCATACTTGCGGGTGGCGGCCTGCTGCCCTGAACTGTCTATCGGCACAACGGCCGTTAATTCGAAAACAGCAGCAGGATAATGTTCTACGTCGAAAAAATCAGCGGATCGCAGCTGCCTGGTGAGCTTCGCATTGGTTTCGGCATCAATGCCTTTGTCGTCGGAGCGCAGGGCCGCCATGTTCAGCACAATGGTGCCGCCTGCTAATAACTTCTTATTCCTGTATAGCTTGCCACTCTGTATATAAAACCTGCCATTGTGCCGCCCGGTCATTTTGGCGCCTATCCATGTTATCTCGCTTTTAGCTGTATCTATTGTCAATGTATCCAGCGGTGCCATCGTTATTTTCTTTTCAAATACAGCGTCGCTTATTACAGCCTCGTCTGTTTTTATAGTGGTATCGCAGGCAGAAGCGATAAATAGCAGCAAGGCGGAGTTAAAACTATAGAAAAGGTGCCGGGCGCTGTAACGCATGGTGTAATATTTTGAGGTGAACTGCCTGAGCTGAAACAGGGCTTTACCTGAAAGGTACGCTATAGCTGCTAAAAATGATATAACTGCGGCAATTTGCAGAAGTATGGCAAGAGATACCATCCACAACAGGTAAACAAAACCAAAGTAACAGAAAAGGCAGGATAACGGCTTGGTATGGCATCAGAACAAATCTGATTCGGATAGAAGTATGATTCAGATGCAGCCCCCTTTCTATCAGCTGTTTATAAATTTTTACCGGCTATACTTCTGTTTTTGGAATGCTTGTTTTGCGCGGGTACTTGGTATTCTGCAAATGCTAAAATTATTCAGTTTTTAGCTCGTCTGTTAAGAGAATGTTAAGAAAGAAGGCTGTATTTAACAGGTACTTAACAATAAATCGTGGATAAGTATGGGTAATAAACAAAGTTGTCCACATTTGGCTGCGGCCCGGGAAGGCGAAATAATGCAGCAGGCGGCACCTGTTTTTACTTATCCACTTTGCTAAACTGCCCTGCTAAACATCTTAGCTTTTGTATTGTTTTCTGTTGTCTCAGATGGCCTGTTCAGGGGTGCGCTGCCGGACGGAATTCCTGCTTTCTGCTGCAACATCGGAAAATAAACAAGTGCTGCAATTTATTTTTGCTGTAGCTGCCGCAGCTTTAAACCTAAGCTGCGGCAGGCCTGTTAAATTTGTGCTATGTTAAAAATTGCCTGGTCTGATATCTTTGCCCACAGCCTGCCCGCCGGTCACCGCTTCCCGATGGAGAAGTATGATCTGCTGCCGGAGCAACTGCTCTATGAAGGCACCATTACCACAGAAAACCTGTTTGCGCCGGAGCCGCTGCCGGAGCAGTTTATACTCGATACCCACGACGCCACCTACTGGCAGCGCCTGCGCGACCTGCAACTAACACCCTCAGAAGTACGCAAAACGGGCTTTCCGCATTCTGAAGAATTGATAAAGCGGGAAATGGTGATTATGAACGGCACCTTGCAGGCTACAGAGTTTGCGCTGGCACATGGCATCGGGATGAATATTGCCGGCGGCACGCACCACGCGTTCACCGACAGGGGCGAAGGTTTTTGCCTGCTCAACGACATTGCCATTGCCGCCAATTACCTGCTCAGGTATAAAGGTATCCATAAAATCCTGGTCGTGGATCTGGACGTACACCAGGGCAACGGCACCGCGCAGATCTTCCGGCAGGAGCCACGGGTATTCACTTTCAGCATGCACGCCGGCCACAACTATCCGTTTCACAAAGAAACCTCTGATCTGGACATACCGCTGGCCGCTGGCACCGACGACAAAACTTACATGGCTATACTAAAGGAAACACTGCCGCGCCTGTTGGACGAACAACAGCCAGAATTCGTGTTTTTCCAGTCGGGGGTGGATGTGCTGGCTACAGACAAACTGGGCAAACTAGGCATGACGATAGCCGGCTGCAAAGCCCGCGACCGCCTGGTGCTGGAATTATGCCGGAAGAACAATTTGCCGGTGACGGTAAGTATGGGCGGCGGTTACTCCAGGCAGATTGCGCACATCGTGGAGGCGCATGCCAACACATTCCGGCTGGCGCAGCAGCTATACTTCTGAGTTAGAGTGTTAAATAGTTAGCGGATCAAAAAACAGCAAATAAATGGTTGTGAAATTATCTCATTCTTCGGTGGTGCGTTCGTCAGCGTCGCGCTTTTTGCCGCGAAGTATAAGACGAAGTATAAAGTAGACAACAGGCGCCAGTGCCAGCACCAGTATAAAGAAAATAGCCACTTTCAGCACCTTTATGAAAAGGGAAATGGCAAGGGCGGAAAGCAGTATGGAGACAGCGAAGAGCGCCCAGGATTTAATGTTGTATTTAGCCATTACAGAATGTTGGGAAGGTGATTTATAAACCTGTGGCTGGCGCTGCAGCGTTTTTATGAGTCCTGGTTTGCTGAAATTATACTTTATACCGAAGTAAAATGTTAATTCCTGAGCAGCACCAACTGCCATCGGAAGGCCCACATCCAGCGCAGCGTATACTTGCTGATACCGGCCCGCTGCACCAGTTGCTCCAAATCCTGCCTGCTAAAGGCACGCCACACCGAAAGCGGGGCATCGTGCTGCACCAGGTGTGAGCCGGATAAAACGATGGTGATATACTTAATGGAATAGTAAGCAAACCAGTGGCGGTGCAGGTCGTTGATGATAACGGCCAGTTGCGCTTGCCGGTACAGCTGGCTGAACATGTGTACCAACTGCGCATCGGTGAAATGGTGGCAAAAAAGGCTGCACACCACCACATCATACTGCTGCTGTGCAAACGCTTCCGAAAAAACATCATACTGCGCCATGCTTATTTCGGGGAAGGCAGCACAGCGTTGCCGGGCATACGCTACCATAAAAGCATTCGCATCCACCCCTGTCAGCTCTACGGCTATACCTTTGCGCCGTGCCCAGCCGGCAATGCTTTTGAGCGTATCGCCACCGCCGCAGCCAATATCGGCAATGCGCAGCGGCTGGTTTTTATACTTTGCTGTCAACTTATTAAGCGCGTCAAGCACTACTTTGTGCCCGCCCAGCCAGTTATTAATCACCTCCAGTTCCTGCAGGTTGCGGCGCAGCTCCTCACCCGACAGGGTCAGGTCATCCATGAGCTCCCGCTGATTAGACCGATTTTGCAGCATCCGCATAATGCACTTTCAGTAACATTGATTCCAGGGTAAGACCGGGCCCGAAGGCAAAGCTCAGCACGGGCTCATTTTTGTCTTTAATAGTCAAATCTGCCATCAGTTCCTTCAGTACAAACAGTACCGTGGCCGACGACATATTGCCAAACTCGCGCAGCACCTGGTAAGCAAATTTGTTGTTCTCGCGCGTTATGCCCAATTCTTGCTCAATTACCTCCAGTATGCGCCGTCCGCCGGGGTGTATGGCAAACAGACTAATTTCGTCAATAGTCATTTTAAGCCCCTGCAGCAGCCGGTCGGTCAGCTCTTTGATGCCTTTTTTGATGAGATCAGGTACGTACGACGAGAGTGTCATTTCAAAGCCGGTGTCGCCGATGTGCCAGGCCATCTCGCGCTTACCGGCCGGTGCCAGGTCGCAGTGGAACGACTGCAATTCCAGACTCACTTCCGGGCATGGCGCTCCCTGCATCAGCACGGCGGCGGCCCCATCGCCAAACAAGGCATTCGACACCAGGTGATCCTGCTCGGTATACTTCTGGAAATGGATGGTGCATATTTCGGTACAGACCAGCATCACCCTGGCCGCCGGGTCAGCTTTGCAAATAGCATCGGCCAGCTTAATGGCGTTAAAAGCGGCATAGCAACCCATAAAATTCACAGCAGTGCGCTGCACGGTAGTTGGTAATCCGAGTCGTTCAACCAGCTCTATATCCAGGCCGGGCGCATACATGCCGGTGCAGCTCACTGTAATCAGGTGCGTCAGCTCAGAGAGGAGAGGGCCGGAAATCCGGGACAGGCAGTTTCGCACGGCTTCCTCCGAGAGGTCTACGGCGTAATGCCGGTATAAGTCCATGCGCTGCTGCACTGTCGGGAAAGGCTCCAGTGTAGGTGTGTTGGGAAAGAAAGTGAACTCACCATTTCGCCGGGTATAGTCTTCCAGTACGCTGTAGCGCTGGCCGATGCCTGACACGCGGTACAGGGCTTTCAGTTTGCGGGTGTCGCGCGCATCAAATTGCAGCGCCGCCGCCATAAAATCCGCAATCTGCATCTGCGGTACTTTGTGTGGCGGGTTGGCCGTGCCGATGGCGCATATGTAGCTCTTCATACCTGGTGTGTCGTGTTGCGTTGATTATGTTTCGGGGAAATGCAAGTAACTGATAAACCGCAAAAGTAAGCAATGGTTATATCGGAGAGATTGATTGTCGTCAGGCACCTTACACCTTAGCAGCGCTAAACACGAAATACGACAAACGAAACACCTTCCTAACTACGCAAGCAACTGCTTATTAGATATAAGCAACGGCAGCAAGGCTGTCAGAAAGGGAGCCCATGGGTCTGGCGCATGATGAGGCGTACCGCCGGTGGCATAAACCGCAAAGCGCCCACCGCCATTTCCGAAAGTATAGGGCTGCCGAAAAGCTGCTGCACGGTGCGGCCCACCCGCAGGCGGTTTTCAAACTGCTGCCGCCAGGCACGGCTGTAATTCTCTTCCAACTGCGGCCGGTTTCGGCCATTATCAAAGTAGCGCAGCACCTGCTCCGAGGCTATTTTACCCGAATGCATCGCCATCGCCATGCCGTTGCCGCAAAGGGGCGTAATCATGCCTGCTGCGTCGCCGCACATCAGCATATGGTTTTCGATGCAGGTTTTGGTGGCGAACGATATCTCGTTTATCACTTCCGGCTGCCTGTACAAAAATTCTGCCTCTTCAAAAATATCGCGCAGGTGCGGGTTGCGGTATAGTATGGCCTGCTCCATACCTGGTATACTGCCGTGCTTTCTTAAATTCCGGCGCGTAGTGAGATAACAGAAACAATAACGCCCGTTTTCGATGGCCGAGATGCCGGCATAACCATCCCTGAAATTGTGCAGCGCAATCAGGTCCTTCGGAAAATCATACTTGATATGGTACTTTACGCCAATATAAGGAGAGCGGGCCCGGAAGAAGCGGCGGTTTAGCTGGCGGTCAAGGTTGGCGCGTTTGCCGTATGCGCCGAGCACGACGCTGGCTTTCACCGTGTCGCCACCAGACAGCTGAAGCGCAAAAGCATCATCGGTAAAAGTTACCTCCTGTACCGTTTGCTGTAGTATAAAGCGTACACCCTGCTGCTGTGCCTGCTGGTAAAGGAAATTATCAAACGTATAGCGGCTGATGCCAAAGCCGCCCAGGTCTAGGGCAGCGTGCAGGGTACTGCCGGAAGGTGAACTGAGCATAAAGCGGTTGATATGTGCAGGTTGCAGTGTGGCCGGATCGGCGCCAAGCGTCCGCAGCCAGGGCAGCACTTCGTTAGATACATACTCGCCGCACACCCGATGAAAGGGGTATCGCTTTTTTTCGACCAGCACCACAGCACGGCCCGCCCTGGCCAATGCCATGGCGCTTACCAGCCCGGCCAGTCCACCGCCGATTATTGCTACATCAGTCAATATAAGTTTGATTTAGTTACGAAAAATGCGCAAAATTTATTTTTATATTTTGATGATTATTAATTTTGTGCTTTGCCGGGAAAAGTATCATTTTATACTTTAAAAATATTGTGGCTGGCACCTTCGTGCCTGTATTTGCTTTCTGACTTAATCTAATCTGAACAAAGGGCAGTGTAAGTTTATGAATTCCTTTGATTTATGCGGCATAAAGCATGAACAAATTACAGGCACAACCGTTTTATAAATCAAACGACTCTTGTTTAATATTGAAAATGAATTTAAATACCTTATATGAAACAATTTATACTTTCGGTGTGCATGTGTATGGCTGTGCTTACGGCAACAGCGCAGGCCCGGCCGCCTGTGGTGGGGCAGGTAACACAGGCAGATAAAGAAAAACCGCTCAGTGTAGAACAGGTAGACCAGGATATCTCTATTTACCCTAACCCCAGTGAGGGCATATTTACTATTTCGGTTTCTAATTTAAGCGCTCATACAGCAGATTTACGCATCTTGAATGTAATTGGCAACGAAATCCTGCACGAGAAACTGACGCGCGGCGAAGGGCAGTTTGCTAAAACCATAGACCTGAGTAACCTTGCAAAAGGCCTGTACTATGTGAAACTCGAAACGGACAACTTCAGCGCTGTCCGGCGGGTTATCATTAAATAACTTAAAGCAGCTATTTTCAGGCGGCAGCTTCCGGTAAGGGGCTGCCGCTTTTTTGTTATACATGGCACAACCCTTCTAATCCGGCCACCGCCATGCAGGCAACTTAAAGCAACCGCCATTTTATGGTTTGTTTGCATCCGGCAGGGCTCCGTGTGGCTGCTTTATTCTTCCGGCAGAATGGCCCTGGAGACATAACCCGTAAAGGCAGCAGTGTCTTTCCGGATACGTGCTTTTACAAAAATAGCATTCGAGGAGGTGTCCAGTACTTGTATAAGCTGGGTGGTATCGAAATGGACAAGCGGCATGCCTTCAAAACTGGGGCGGCTGTACAACTGGCCGTTGATAAGCGACCTGGTAACCAGCAGCACATCGGCCGGCAACGGCGGCGCTACGCCTGCCTCACTGGCATCCGTTGCCGCCGAGCTGGTATACTCTGCAACATTCCTGTTCCGGTTGCAACTCACAGCCAGGGTTAAAGCGACAAGCATACTGGCAAGCAAAAGGACTTTCATGGGCAACAATTAGGTAGTTCCTTATATATAAATATAGGGGTGTGGCGTAAGAAAGTTGCAATTCTTTTGATAATGTTATGCAGAAAACAAGCAGGCGTACTTTAGCAGGTAAACAAAAATGCCCTATACTTATAGTATAGGGCATTTTTGTTATACTGGTGGCCCCGCCGCGAATCGAACGCGGATCTAAAGTTTAGGAAACTTCTATTCTATCCGTTGAACTACGGGGCCAGGCATTTTGGCAGGCAAATCTACTTTATTTCTGCTTGCCAAGCAAATGCAGCGCCGCCCCCCTGGTTAATAAAACGCAATAGCAATTCCGAACGCGATAACCGTAAGTACCAGCCCCACCATAAATATCGCATACGAAATGCGCAGCACCCTGTACTTGCGGTTCAGAACCTCACCCAGATAATAAATATCCGTGATCATGTTGTTGTAAAGCGATTTTTTGTCGCGCATGATTTCGTGCATGCCTTTTTGGAAATCTTCGAGGGGCAGCTTTGTAAAATTGCCGAAAAAGAGCAGGTTAACATTGCGGCTGTTGATCTTGTCTTTGTTCTTTCTTTTAAAAGACAAGCTTGTTACTTCGGGCTGCGCCGAGATGATGGCGAAAACCACCGAACCCAAAGCGGTCAGCAGCAGGGTGCCGACAGGTATGATAATAGAACGGTGCTGTGCAAAATCAGTACCTTGCGTCGAGGTTTTGGCGCTCAGGTAAGTAATAATCACGGAAAGGATAATGGCATTCAGGCTTATCATCATGTTGGCCTTGTTGTCGGCAATGCTGCTGAGGTCCAGATGCGTTTTATAGGTATTGCGAAACATAGTTTCGATGCCGCGCTTGGGCTGGGCGAGCGTTTTGCGGCGGCTCTTGTCCCTTTTCTTCTTTTTATTTTCTTCTTTGCTGAGTCGTTTGCGCTGCTCCTGTATGTTCAGCCCTAACTGTGCGGCAAATTTCTGCTGCGCCTGTACAGAGCTAAAAGAAGTAGAAAGCAGAAAATCCATCTGGAACTTAGCCCATTCCCGATCAGTAAAAAACAGGTCCAGGAAGATCTCCCACTCCACGCGGAGCAACTCGGCCGTGGCCGTAAAGATAGACTTCCCGATGTTGGACATGTCTGCATCTGCCAGCAGCTCCTGCAGTAATCCCTGTGGTTTTACGTCAGACTGGGTAGCTTCAATGCAACTGTTGATGCGGGCAATGCGCTCCTGCGGATAGCCGTGTGCCTGCAGCCATTCGGTGGCCAGCCGTTTGCTTTCTTCTTCGTGCCCTTTATAGGTGTTGATGTAACCGGTATCATGAAACCATGCCGCCAGTACCAAATCTTGCAACTCGTCTTGCGGCAGCTCACTCAGTTCGCCAAGCGCCTGCGCTTCTGTTACGGTTTCAAGTGTGTGCCTGTAATTATGGTAAACCATCTTTTTTGAGAGACGCTTTTTAAAAAGCTGCAAAACGTACTCACCGGCTTCCTCAATTATTGTTGGTTCTTGCATAGGGCTAAATATTCTGTGGCGGAACTGTAAATGATGCGCAGAGCGCATCAGGTAAAAACAGGCGTACACCTGTAACAGGCGGTTACGGGAACAGCAGTTTTTTGTTAGCAAACTGACCTGCTATACGCGTAGCACCCGCCTGCTGACCAGTCAACAACAAATTTTGTTTCCTCTCGTTATCAAATTCAGTCCTGCCTGCCTGCTGTGGCATCGCATCTGCAGAGCAACGAGGCGGTGGACGAACAGCCCCGGTAACCCGCTGCGTAAACCTGCCTGCACTGTGGCGCATCCACCTACAAACGCCATGTTCTTCGGCTATCGCTGCCACACATGCCGCACCGGCAGGATAGTTTCGTATACAATAACGTAACTATGAAAGAAAATTATACCCTGAAAACGTTTCTGATTAACCCCGTAGTACTGCTGCTGCTAATGCTGCTCCTGAATGGCTGTGTGAACACAAGCCCATACTACAGCCCGCAGGCAGCCGATTGGGAACAATCCAAGCCTGACCCAAACAGCAAACTGCTTTACACGGTGTTCCTGATCGGCGACGTGGGAGAACCCAGCATAGACAGCACACAGGAACCAACCCTGAAGCTGCTGCAGCAGCAGATGAACGCAGTGGGGGAGCAAAGTGCCACCATTTACCTGGGCGATAATGTGTATTACAACGGCCTGCCGGAGCCCGATGCATTTGACAGGGAAGTATCGGAGGCGCGCATGAACGAGCAGCTCGATATCCTGAAAGGCTACCCCGGCGAAACATACATGATAGCCGGTAACCACGACTGGAATCACAGCGGCCGCGGCGGCCTGGAAGCTGTGATGCGGGAACAGAACTATGTGAACGCATACCTTGAGAAGAAGAATATTGTGGTAGGCAACGATTACTACGTACCCGGCAACGGCTGCCCCGGGCCTTATGAAGTAAGGCTAAGCGACAACCTGGTGCTGATAGCCGTGGATTCTGAGTGGTGGCTGTTTCCTTTTAACAGGCCGTACGGCAACAACAGCAGTTGCGGCGCTACCACCGAGGCTGATTTCCTGGTAAAACTGGAAGACATTATCGAGAAAAACCAGGGCAGCGACATTTTGGTAGTAGCCCACCATCCGCTGAAGAGCAGGGGCGCGCACGGGGGCTTCTTTACGCTGAAAGATCATATTTTCCCGCTTACCATGCTTCGCGACTGGATGTACCTGCCCCTGCCCGTCATCGGTTCCATTTATCCTTTTGCCCGCAAGTATGGCGGCATTCTGGAGGACATTCCCCACCCGCGCTACCAGGCTTACATCGAGGGGCTGCTCAATATCTTTAACAAGTATGATAATATTACGTATGCCGCCGGCCATGAGCACGCGCTGGAGTATTTTAAGCATGGCGATACACCGCTGATCGTGAGTGGATCCGGCAGCAAAAACCAGTACGTAAAGCCGGGCGGCGATGCCTTGTATGCGCAGCGTATACAGGGCCACGTGAAACTGCTGTATTACGATAACGGCCAGGTATGGGCAGAATACTGGGTGCCTGTTGGCGATGGCTCGACCGGCAAGGTTACGTACCGCACCCTGTTGTACAACAAAAAGCCGGGTAAAGAAAAGCCTCCCGTGCAGGATAAAACCAATTATGCCGACAGCACCATCACCATTGCGGCCAACACGGCGTATGAGGCAGGTGCAATACAAAATGCTTTGCTGGGCGACCACTACCGCCAGGAGTGGGCCACGCCCGTAGAGGTGCCGCTGCTGGACATGAAGAATGCTTTTGGCGGGCTTACGCCATACCAGAAAGGCGGCGGCAAGCAGACCACCACCCTGAAGGTGCGCAACCCTGATGCCCGCGAATTTAAGCTCCGCAGTATAAATAAAAATAATTCGATGGTGCTGCCGGAGTATCTCCGCAGAACAGCGGCGCGTAACCTGCTTCAGGATCAGGTATCGGCTCAGCACCCGTACGGCGCCCTGGTGGTACCTGATCTGGCTGATGCGGCCGGCGTGTTCCATACTAATCCCCAACTGGTATACATCCCCAATACGTCTTACCTGCGCCAGTACAAAGATGAATTTGGCAACACCTTGGCCTTGCTGGAGGAAGATCCGGATGAGAACCATGAGGATGTCGCCAGCCTGGGTAATGCCACCAACCTGGTGGGTACCGATAAAGTGCTGAGCGAGCTGAAAGAAGACAACGACAACGAAGTAGACGAGCGGGAGTTTGCGCGCGCGCGCCTGCTGGACATGCTCATCGGCGACTGGGACCGGCATGAGGGGCAGTGGCGCTGGGTAGAGGATGAAAAAGAAGGCAAAGGGGATCGCTACATTCCCGTGCCTGTAGACCGCGATCAGGCCTTCTTTAAAGCAGACGGCATCCTGCCCTGGCTGGCCACGCGCAAATGGGGTGTGCGCAATGTGCAGAACTTCGGCTACGATTACAGCGATATCGTAGGCCTGAACCTGAGCGCGCTCTCCCTGGACCGTACCTTCAGTTCCAGCCTTACGCGGCAGGACTGGGTAGAAATTGCCCGCGACATCAAAACAAACATGACGGATGCCGTGATAGAGAAAGCTGTAGCGCAATTACCGGAAAATATACGTGCTGTATCAGGGCCTGAACTGATTGCCAAACTTAAGTCGCGGCGCGACAAACTGCCCCGGGCGGCGGAACAATACTACGAGCGCCTGGCCAAGGCAGTAGATGTGGCCGGCAGCGACAAACACGAACGCTTTATTGTGGAACGCCTCAATGATGACGAAACGCGGCTAACGGTGTATAAAACCTCGAAAGAAGGCGAGATATTGGACTCACTCTATCAGCGCATCTTTTATACAAACGAAACAGAAGAGTTGCGGCTGTATGGCCTGGGCGGTGAAGATGAGTTTAAGGTTACCGGCTCTGTTGATAAAGGTATACGGGTACGGATAATAGGCGGCGGCGACGAAGACCTGATTGTGGACAACTCGGAGGTAAGCGGGCCCGGCAAGTATACAGTGGTGTATGATACTGAAACCGGCAACAGGTTTGACTTCGGGCCCGAAACAAAAGACGAAACATCTTTTAAAGAAGAGGTAAACGTTTACGACCGCGACAACTACAAAATCCCGTATGTGGGCCCACGCTTATCCTTAGAGTATAACGAAGATGACGGCTTGTTTGCAGGCGCCGGTATACTTGCCCGCACACAGGGCTTCCGGAAACAACCTTATGCCGCACAGCACCTGCTGGAAGCCAATTACGCATTCCGCACAAAATCATACAATGTGCATTATGCAGGCGATTTGCGCCAGGTGCTGGGGCCATGGAGCATTCTGCTGGATGGCCGCATGCAGGGGCCCCACTACCGGCGCAACTTCTACGGGCTGGGCAACGAAACCGTGCAGAACCCCGCGCAGGATGATGCCTACTACCAGGTGCAATACGAGCGCCTGCAGCTGAGTACCATGTTTTATAAAGATCTGACTTCCTTCCTCAAAGCCGGCATTGGCCCCACCTACGATCGCTTTAAAGTAACAGGGCCTGCCGGCGAGAGCTTCCTGGTAAATGAAGCCCGCGCTGGCAGGCTGGAGCCCGGCCTTATAGATGCCGGCAGCGGTGCGTTTAATGCGCAGCATTACCTGGGTGTGGCATTGTTTGCGAATATGGATGTGCTGGAAAGTACCGATGAGGCCAATCCCCGGATAGGTATGCGCTGGCACAACAGCATCAGTTTTAACAAGCAACTGGGCGGTGGTAATCTGAATTATACAAACCTCAGCTCCGCCTTCAGCTTTTATCTTACGCCCAATTTTCCGTTTCAGCTTACGTGGGCCGGCCGCATCGGGGCATCACACAATTTTGGCGACTTCCGGTTTTACCAGGCCAGCACCCTGGGCGGCACCGACAACCTGCGCGGATACCGCCGCACACGGCTGGCGGGCCGCTCGGCTCTGTATGCCAACATAGATGCACGCGTAGAGCTGTTTAACTTTAACTTATACCTGACGCCTGCTGAATTTGGTGTGCTCGGGCTCTACGATGTCGGCGGTGTGTACAATGATAATGATCCCCGTGAGCACTTTTTCCGTAGCCTGCATACAAGTTATGGCGCCGGCATCTGGACGGAATTGCTGCAACGCAACGTGGTGTCGCTGACCTATGCCGTAGGCGATTATGACAAGCTCTGGACACTGAACTTTGGCTTCTTATTTTAAGGAAACGCACTTATACTTAATCTTACCTCTATGAAAAAAAACTACTTTTTGTTGCTGGCGCTGGTGTTGTGTTGCGGGCAGCAGGTGCTGGCGCAAGGTCCCGAAACTGAAGTGCTGGAAGAGTTTGCGACGCCCAGCGTAATTGGCATGGGCAAGAGCAAAGGCATCAATATCGGTTATGAACGCCTGCCCCAATTCGACATTGACTCAGAATCTGATAATCCCGATATTGGTAATGGCAGTGGCCGTGTGCGGCGGAACAACCGTTTTTTTGTGCGGGCGTTTGCCCCAGTCGTCAACAAGCCGCAGACAAAGCTTATTCTCGGGATAGACTATAAGTTTGAAGAGTATAACTTCGGGAATGTAACGCCAGCAAACTACAGCCTTTATGAAAATCTGGAGGATAAAAACCTGAAGAGCATCGGCCTGCAGTTGGCTTACCTCCATTCGATAGATGCAAGAAGGTTTTACCTGATACGCGTAAAAGGCGAGGTGAACGGCGATTATACTCATGATAACCTCAACTTTTCGGATTACTTTAAAACAACCATCGATGTAGCTTATGGCTGGAAAAAAGCCCCCACCTATGCGCTGGGTATCGGGGCGGAAATCGGTTATACTTTCGGGCGCAAGAGCATTTACCCGGGTATACTTTTCAACAAGACTTTTAATGACAAGTGGGGCGTGGAATCTATTTTTCCGGCCAATGTGAAGGTGCGTTACAACCTGAACGAAAAAACGCTGTTTTATGGCGGTTACAGGGTAGAAGGCGCCGCCTATACCCTGCGGGTACAAGATCCGCCTTTGTCGGAGTTTGAGAAAATTGAACTGCGCCGGACCGATATCAAAGCCATGTTGCGGGTAGAGCGTGAAATTTACGATTTCCTGTGGTTTGCCGTAGAAGGTGGCTTCCGGCAATATTACCGCAACAGGGTGTTTGACGACATTGGCTCCAGGAACGAACTCATCAACAACGATCTGGCCGGAGCCGGCTATATTGGCGTGGAATTATTTGCCGTGCCGCCACGCAGGCTGATAGAAAGAATGAAGAACCGCTAGCCAAGTCAGGTATAAAACAGGAGAAGGAGATACTGCCGGGGCTTTTCTTTTGTTGATACTTCCTTTTACCTTACCAGGAATTTGGCAGAACAACTTATACCTGCCTGTAAACGCACTCGCAGGAATGGTACAAAATACAGGGGCTGCGCCATACTTACTGTGAAACAGCAACATGCGCTACCCTACTTGTCTCCTTTACGATCCGGGTTCATACCTGCCGACACCAGGCTGCGCAGGTAATTATAGCTCTCATACTGTGCCCGGATATGGGCAGGCGTGTCCGGGCGTAAATAACTGTTGTCTACGGTCCGGGCTTTGGTATCGTCGGCCAGCTGGAAGTCGATGATGGTGCGCACCTGTTCCTTCAGGTGCTGCTGCAACAACGGAAAGGCTACCTCTACGCGGCGGTTGAGGTTGCGCGTCATCCAGTCGGCGGAGGCCACGTAGTATAGCTCGTCGCCCTTGTTATGAAAGATGTACACGCGGGCATGCTCCAGGTAACGGTCCACGATGCTGCGCACTTCAATATTGTCGCTCAGCCCCTCCACGCCGGGTACCAGGCAGCAGATGCCGCGCACCAGCAGTTTTATTTTCACGCCTGCCTGGCTGGCCGCATATAATTTTCTAATCATACGCTCATCCTGCAGGGCGTTCATCTTCAGGATTATAACAGCAGGCAGCCCCTTTTTTGCATTCCTGATTTCGCTGTCTATCAGCTGCACAAAACTTTCGCGCATGTTGATGGGTGCTACCAGCAGGTGCTTAAATTTTTTGTCCGGCTGCCCGTCCAGCAGGAAGTTAAATACCTGCTCCACATCTTTGGTCAGGCGCTTGTCTGAGGTAAAGAGGCCGTGATCGGCATATATCGTGGAGGTGTCTTCGTTGTAATTTCCTGTGCTGAGGTAAGCATAGTTCACCATTTTGCCATGCTCGTTGCGTGTTATCAGGCCCAGCTTGGAATGTACTTTCAGGTCCTGCGCGCCAAAAATAACATTGGCTCCCGCTTTCTGCAGTTTACCCGCCCAGAAGATATTGGATTCTTCATCAAAGCGCGCTTTCAGCTCCACTACCACCGTTACCAGCTTGCCGTTTTTGGCCGCCCTGACCAGCGCTTTGGCAACCGCTGATTTTTCGGCCACGCGGTAAAGGGTAACACTGATAGCGGTTACCTTCGGGTCTTCGGCAGCCTCGTTAAACAGGCGCAGTACATAATCAAACGACTGATAAGGATAATGCACCAGGTAATCCTGCTTTTGCATGGCGGCCAGCATACTTGGCTCCTGCTCCAGCAGCGGGTGCACCAGGGTTGGCTGTGGTTTATACTTGAGTTCAGGTAAATCAAAATCCGGGAATTGAAAAAAATCGCGGAAGTTGTGGTACTTGCTGCCTTCCACCAGTTCCTCCTCCGTAATGCCCATGTGGGCCATAATTATACTCAGGAGTTCCTGCGGTGTTTCGGGATCGTAAAGCAGGCGCGCGGGATAGCCGGTTTCACGCTTTTTCAGGCTCTTGCGTATCTTCGCCATCAGGTCGCCTGACACTTCCTCCTCAATGTCCAGCTCTGCATCCCGCGATACCTTTACGGCATGTGCCTCAAAATCTTTATACTCCGGGAAAAGCAGCGGCAGGCAGTAGCGGATCACGTCATCCATAAACATAACGTAGCGCTGCCCGTCTGTGGTGGGCAGTTTTACAAAGCGGCCTCCGTGTTTTTTGGTCGGAAGTTCCAGCATCGCAAAACGTTCAGGCTTTGCATCCGCCTGGACAGGGGCTGTCATTTTTACGCCCAGGTATACCGTCTGATCTTTCAGGAAAAGGTGCAGGTTGGTATCATCCAGCGTAATAGGCAGCAGCAGCGGCTGCAGTGCCTGCTCAAAATAGTTTTTCACCCACTCCTGCTGGGCTGCGTTCAGGTCGTTTTCTGTCAGCAGGTGTATGTTTTCCTGATGCAGCCCGGTCAGTATCCCTTCTCTGAAAATTCTGCCGAAGGCCCGCTGCTGGCGCTTTACCTCTTCTATTACCTGCCCAAAAACGGCGGCAGGATCATCTTCCAGTTTTTCTCTCGTTTTCCTCTTCAGTTTGATAAGGCGCTTGAGCGTGGCCACGCGCACTTTAAAGTATTCGTCGAGGTTAGCCGAGAAAATAGCCATAAACTTGATGCGCTCCAGCAGCGGCACCTTTTCATCCTCAGCCTCCTGCAGTACCCTGTAGTTGAAGGCAAGCCAGCTCAGCTCCCTGTTAATGGAAGGGAGCTCCTGCTGAGGGTCTTCCTGTACTTGTATATCTTTGTCCATGTTGATAAAGCTGAGGCTGTAACAGATGTGGCTGTTGCCGACACGCGCTGGGTGCTATTTGTAGTTTTTTGGAAAGTCGAAAAACAGAAAGTCGGCATTGTCGCGGCTGATGTCGCTCCAGTTATCGCAATCGAACTGCAGAGCAGCCACACCGGTAGTAGGCAAACTGGCCAGGTTCTCCGGCGAGAGCATGTTGGCAAAATCCGAGAGTGCCTCGTTGTGGCCTACCAGCAACAGGTACTGTACCGCTGCAGGCGCTTCCTGCACCACCTCCAGCAAGTCTTTCTTGCCGGCGGCGTATATGCGGTCGTTTACTTCAATGTCGCGCGGCTCATAGCCAAGCTCTTTTCCTACAAGCATGGCAGTGGTAATAGCCCGCACGGCAGGGCTTGACAAAATCAGGTTGGGGTGAATACCCCGGGCGGCCAGTTCCTGGCCCATGAGCAGTGCGTCAGCGCGGCCCCGTTTACTCAGGGGCCTGTCGTGGTCGCTGAGCTGTTCAAACTTCCAGTTAGATTTGGCATGCCGCAGGATGTATAGCGTCTTCATATAGTTTCGTATTTACGCACCGGTAGCCTTGCTACTTACTGAAACTATACGCAAATGGTTGTGCCGCGCTGTGGTGCAGCCAACATGATTTTACCGGAAAACAATGCTGCAAAAGCTGGCCGGAGCGTAACTAAAAGATGAGGCACCAGCACTGTTGTAATCTGCTGGCATGGGCTTATACTTGTACTTCCTTCTGTACATGAAAGTAACGAACTGCAACCCCGCACCAGCAAGGCTTCATTTATGCTTGTACCTGATAAGTAAAAAGCTCGTGGCTGCTATATCCGGCAGCCACGAGCTTTTATACTTATCAGGTTTATACTTGCTTACACGTTGTTTGGGTAACGCTCAAAATGGATTTCTGCCACGCGGCGCTGTAGTTCGTCGCGCAGCGCTTCAATGTTTATTTTGTTGGTGGCGGAGATAAACAAGGCAGGTGCATGTATCTTGGCCATGTAAGTCGCTTTCAGATCTTCTAAAGAAGGACGTACCTCGTGGCCTTCTTCCTGCAACTCCTGTTCGCGCTGTGCCAGGTACAGGTCAATCTTGTTGAAGACCAGCAGCACCGGTTTGTCGGCGGCGTTTATATCTTTCAGCGTGTCGTTTACCACGGCAATGTGCTCCTCAAAAGAAGGATGCGAAATATCCACCACGTGTACCAGCAGGTCGGCTTCACGGATTTCATCCAGCGTAGACTTAAACGCCTCGATCAGTTTGGTAGGCAGCTTGCGGATAAATCCTACGGTGTCGGAGAGCAGGAAAGGGATGTTGCCGAGTACCACTTTGCGCACGGTAGCATCTACGGTGGCAAACAGTTTGTTTTCGGCAAATACCTCCGATTTGGAGAGCAGGTTCATCAGCGTCGATTTGCCGACGTTGGTATAGCCCACCAGTGCCACGCGTGTAATAGCTGCACGTGCTTTGCGCTGCTCAAAATTCTGTGTTTCAAACTTTTTCAGGCGCTCTTTCAGCAGCGATATTTTGTCGCGCACAATACGGCGGTCGGTTTCAATCTCCGTCTCTCCTGGGCCCTTCATACCAATACCGCCTTTTTGTTTGGAAAGGTGCGTCCAGAGGTTGGTGAGGCGTGGCAATAAATACTGGTACTGGGCCATTTCGACCTGGGCGTGGGCCTGGGCTGTTTTGGCACGCAGCGCAAAGATATCAAGTATAAGCAGGCTGCGATCGACTATTTTTACCTGCAGCTCGCGCTCAATGTTGCGCACCTGCGACGGACTCAGGTCATCATCAAAAATAACCATGTCGATTTTGTGCTCTTTTACAAAAGCATTAATCTCATTCAGCTTTCCGGTGCCCACAAAGGTGCGGCTGTCGGGTTTGTCCAGCTTCTGTACAAAGCGCTTCACCGCTTTAGCGCCCGCCGTTTCCGTCAAAAAAGCAAGCTCATCTAAGTATTCAGTAGTTTGCTCCTCTGTCTGGCGATAATTGGGCACAGCCACCAGCACGGCGGTTTCCTGTGGCTTGGCCGTTTCATAAAATTGTTGTTTGCTCATTCAGTTTCTTTTAAGCGTCATAGTATAAGCTGCCGGTTTCTCTGCATCCTGTTCGCCCGGGCCGGCCGCATTCGTATGAATAACGTTGTTGACGTCATTCAGGCTGCTTTTGCTGATGGTCAGAACAGCAAAAGTAGCTTCTGGTAAGCAGTAACGCAGGGCAGGCAGGGAAGACTTGCCTGGTTACAGCTCATTCAGATGATTACGTGCAATTTACTTTAATTTTTCTGATGCTACGGCTAAAATGGCTAACTTGCTTCCTTTCAGCCGTAGCACCTGTCTTCGCGATGAGCTAGTATATGCGCATAGCCCTTGTGATCAATACTTCCTGGAATATCTATAACTTCCGGATAGACCTGGTGCAGGCATTGCTGGCCGACGGGCATGAGGTGGTGGCTGTTGCACCCTGCGATGCCTATTCCGGGAAACTGGAGGAGGCCGGATGCCGGTTTGTGCCGGTACCCATGGAGCAGGGCACCAATCCTGTTAAGGATCTGCTGCTTTGCTGGCGCCTCTATCGTACCTATAAGCGCCTGCGGCCGGATGTGGTGCTGCACTACACCATTAAACCCAATATTTATGGCGCTGTTGCGGCACATTGGGCGGGCGTTCCGGCTATAAACAACGTATCCGGACTGGGTACAGTCTTTATCACCAGAGATTATGTTTCTGCCATTGCGCTCAGGCTGTACAAATTCGCTTTCCGGTACCCGGCCAAAGTGTTTTTTCAGAACGAAGATGATCGGAGGCTTTTCCTGCGCAACAGGCTGGTGGGCGAAAGTATAACGGCGGTGCTGCCGGGTTCGGGTGTTAACCTGCAGGCATTTGCACCGGCAGATACATTTAAACGCAACAAATCCTTTGTCTTTCTGATGGTGTCGCGGGTGTTGTACGACAAAGGTGTGCTGGAGTTTGTGGAGGCCAGTAAACTGGTGCAGGATCAATTTCCGGATGTACAATGCAGGCTGCTGGGTAAAATAGATGAGCGCAGCCGCTCCGGCATCAGGCGCAGCAAGCTGGAAGAGTGGCTGGCTACCGGCGTGATTGAATACCTGGGCACGACGGATGATGTAGCCGCCGTTATCGCAACCGCCGATTGTGTGGTGCTGCCCTCGTACCGCGAAGGTACACCGCGGACGCTCCTGGAGGCTGCGGCCATGGCCAAGCCGCTTATCGCCACCAATGTGCCCGGCTGCCGTGAGGTAGTACAACATGGCGTAAACGGCTATCTTTGCAGCGCACGCAGCGCAGCCGCATTGGCCGAAAAAATGAAACAGATGCTGCAACTAGGCGAGGCGGACCTGAAGCGCATGGGGCAGGCCAGCCGCCAGCTAGCCGTCATGAAATTCGATGTTCGGATTGTGATTCAAAGATATAAAGAGGCCATTGCACAGGTAGCCTCCCAAGTGATAGTATAAACCGACAAGTGGTATAGTTTGATATGACAGGGTAGCTGTATCATGAATATCTACTTGCTTATAGTATTTTTATTCAGCACAGTAAGAAATTAGCACATTAAACATAATGGATCACCAACTTTTTCATATTGAAGGACTGATAGAATTTACGCCGCGCGTGTTCCGGGATGAACGGGGTTATTTTTTAGAGACCTTCAGCCAGAAGTGGTTTGCGCCCTTCGGCCTGCAACCTGCCTTTGTGCAGGACAACCAGTCGGTGTCAGGTAAAGGCGTTTTACGTGGGTTGCATTTTCAAAAGCCGCCGCATGCGCAGGCCAAACTGGTGCGGGTAGCAACCGGCAGAGCACTGGATGTGGTGGTGGATTTGCGCAAAGGTTCGCCCACCTATGGCCAGCACCTTACCTGCCTGCTGGATGCCGTATCACATAACCAGTTTTACATTCCGGCTGGCTTTGCGCACGGCTTTGTGGCGCTGGAAGATAACACCACTTTTCTGTACAAATGCACCGACTACTATGCACCGGCCACAGAAGGCGGCATCCTGTGGAACGACCCGGCATTAGGTATAGATTGGGGTATTACGGAGCCGCTGGTATCGCCGAAGGACGAGGTGCTGCCGCTGCTGCAGGACTTTGACTCACCCTTTTAGTTTGGCTTAGCGATTTACGTAGCACGACACACGATTCCGGGAAGAAGTATAAAAGGTGAAAGTATAAACCGGAGGCCTTATACTTTTTACGGCTTCGGGTAATTTTTGCCGGCATCGTCTAAAATCAGAACCCAGTCGTTGCCATAGCCACTTCGGGGCGGAGTGAACTTCTTGCTTCCCTGATTTTGAACCGGGCTGATGGCTTGTGCTACGCCGGTTCTGGGATCAAACCAGTAGCCTGTTAAGGAAGCGCCTGTTATTTTGCCCAGGTTTACGGTAAATGGCTTTCCGGTAGCAGCATACACGAAAAGGTAGCCTGTACCGTGGGTGGCCTGTATGCGTTCTGCCGCCGGCAGGTTGTTCTCCACAACCAATGATTGATCGGGCACTCTGTCGGTGAGCGGGCGGGATTCCATCAACCTGCGCAGGAACTTCATCTGGCTGGCGCCGGGTAATTCCAGCGCTTGTTGCCAGTAGATGTGCGGATCGTTTACAGATTCCCGGTTGGGAGCATAAAACTGCCATATATCGTGGCAGCCATATGTGTGCCCGAAAGCGCCCGAAAAAACATCCAGGTAGGCATACTTACGCACATCATAAGCGCTGGAGGTGCCCAGATCTTTTGCGTTGAAGCAAACCGGATGATCTTCATAAATCGGTTCAGCGTCTATCACCGGTTTTGCCGGAACCAAGTTGTAAACGGCTTGTATTTTATCGTAAACAGGCATGTCGCGGCAATGCCCGTTCTGCAGCATATTGAAATCGAGCCAGTCATCCTTGTGAAACCATTGCGCAGAACCCATGTCGGTACCTCCGCTAGGATGGAAGCTTATGAGCGCTTTGTCAGCACTGCCCGTACCTTCTGCAATTCCTTTGGCCATGGCACGCCACACTTTTTCATGCACCACGTTTTGTGGGTTGCGGTCGCCACCTAAAATCCAGACGATGTTCTTGCGGTTTTTATAGCGGTTTCCGAGCCATTTGCCATATACTTCTGCATTTTCGGGAGTAAAAACTTCCGGGCCTTTTCCCCAGCTGCTTTTCCTTAGTTTATCTCCCCAGGTGGGCAGCAGCCCGATAACCAGGCCATACTTATCTGCCTGGTCAATGATATAGTCAACATGTTTAAAGTAGGCTTCGCGGGGTTTTGCGGGATCATCGTTTTCCAAAGGCAGTTCACCATAGGCATTGGGCGTATGCAGCCCGTCGAATTCGGCCAGCGCTACTGCCTGAATCACCGTAAAGCCCTGCTCTGCCCTGCGCCTGAGGTACTGGTCTGCCTCCTCGCGGTTGAGGCGGTGAAACAACTCCCAGGCGGTATCTCCCAGCCAGAAGAAAGGCTTGTTTTCGCGCAGCAGATAGCGCTGGTTGGGGCTGACACGAAACTGAGCAAAGCAGTTCCCCACCATGAACAGCAGCAGTAAACAGGTATAAAGCCTTTTCATAAGTGTTGTTTAAAGAGAGAATCTTATTGACAAAAGAAAGTATGACAAAAGACCGGGAATTAAGATGAAACAGAGGTACAAATAGTATACTTCTGTTTCGTTCACCCGCAACTTACAGCAACTCCACCACTGTCTCCAGGCCCATGCCGCGGGAGCCTTTTACCAGCACATAACTTTCCTGCACGGGATGCTCCTGCAGCCATTTCGCCAGTTCCGGTTTTGTAGCAAAGTATAAAAACGCATCATTCACAGCCGCCGCGTATTGCATGTCTTTGCCGCAGAGCAGCACTTTGTCAAACGATTGTTCGGCTACCACTTCGCCCAGCGCGCGGTGCTCGGCTTCACTTTCAGCGCCCAGTTCAAACATATCACCCAGTATAACCACTTTCTGCGGCGCATGCATACTTCCGAAGTTGCGCACAGCGGCAGCCATCGAGGTCGGGTTGGCATTGTAAGCATCCAGAATGATGGTATTGCTGCCTTTTTGCAGCACCTGCGAGCGGTTATTGACTGGGCTATAGTTGGCGATGGCGGCATTGGCTTTTGCCAGCGGTACGCTAAAAAACTTGCCTACCGTGGCAGCGGCGGCCATGTTCTCGTAGTTGTAGCTGCCCACCAGTTGCGTGTGCACCTCGTTGCCTTCCTCATCCTGATACACCACGTAAGGCGAAGACTCCAGCAACTCGCTGTGGTAATAATCGCCGGGGGCAGGATAGGTGATTTTATTTTCGATGCGGCGGCTCATGCGCAGCAGGTGCTCGTTGGCGGTGTTCACGAATACGGTGCCGTCGTGCTCCGCCAGGTATAAGTATAATTCACTCTTGCCGCGCGCCACGCCTTCCAGGCTCCCAAAGCCTTCTAAATGCGCTTTGCCGATGTTGGTGATGAGGCCGTGCGTGGGCTGTGCGATGCTTGAAAGCAGTGCAATTTCGCCGATGTGGTTGGCACCCATTTCTATTATCGCCATTTCGTGCTCCGGCCTGATGCGCAGCAGCGTAAGCGGCACCCCAATGTGGTTGTTGAGGTTGCCCTGCGTGTAAAGCGTGTTATACTTTTGACTGAGCACAGCATGTATGAGCTCTTTGGTGGTGGTTTTGCCGTTGGAGCCCGTAATGCCGATAACGGGTATGCTGAGCTGGCGGCGGTGGTGGCGCGCCAAATCCTGCAGCGCCTGCAGCGTGTCTTCTACCACCAGCATGTTGTCTGCGGCCATACTTGGGTCGTCCACTACGGCATACTTCGCTCCTTTTTCGAGGGCTGTCCAGGCAAATTTTGCTCCTTTAAAGTTAGGCCCGTTCAGGGCAAAAAACAGGCTCTGGTCCTGCTCGGCGCGCGAGTCGGTACTGACGTGGCGGCACTCCAGGTACTTTTGATACAACAAGGCGATATTGTTCTGCATGAATTAAGTAATTTTATCCTGAACAGATGCTTTTAGGGCGGCCACCTGCGTTAGCGTATGTATAAAGTATAAACATGCGCTTGTGCAGCGTGCCGATACTGTGGCAATATACATGCAAATCCCGAAAAGCGACAGCGCTGCCTGTTGTCTCCATGCAAAACATCCTTTAACTTGAACGAGAAAGCTGCTCACGAACCATGAAGAACGCCTTCGCCCTGCTGTTTATACTTTGGTCTGCTACCGCTGCCCGGGCGCAGGATTCGCTGCAGTTCCGGCTGCGCACCGATGTGCCGGTTGTTACGGCCACTGGCGCGCTTTCTGACCCGTGGAGCGGTGGCCTCAACACGCCCCAATTCTCTACCATCGACCTGAACAAAGACGGGCAACCGGATTTATTTATTTTCGACAGGATGCTGCAGAAAGTGTATACCTGGCTGGCCGTGCAGGAAAACGGGACGTGGCGCTATACTTATGCACCAGAGTATGAGGTGTTCTTTCCTGAGGATCTGACATCGTGGGTGTTGCTGCGCGATTATGACTGCGATGGCCTGCCCGATATTTTCACGAGCACGCCGCTGGGCATCCGCGTGTTCCGGCAGGAGGATACCGGAAACGGGCAATTGAAATTTACGCTGGACGAAGAAGCGCTCCTCTATGGTGACCGCAACATCAACCTGCAAATGAACAGCGCCGATGTGCCTGCTATAACTGATATGGACGGCGACGGCGACTTGGATGTACTCATCACCGAGTTTTCGCTGGGATATACGCTGGAGGCCTACCGCAATGTGCAGGCCGAGGAAGGGCTGCCCTGCGGCACGCTGAAGTATGTGCAGCAAACCAACTGGTGGGGCGGCATATCTGAGTGCGAGGATTGCAACAGCTTTGTGTTTAATGCCTACTGCCGGCTGGCCGCGCCGCAGCACAACGGGCACAGCGGCTCCTCGCTGCTGCTGCTGGACCTGGATGCCGATGGCGACAAAGACCTGCTGATGGGTGGGCTGATGTGCAACGACCTGGTGCGGATGCTGAACCAGGGTACGCCGGACAGCGCGATCATGAGAAGTTTCGATACCAATTTTCCGGAGGCGAAACCGGCCAGCTTCAACATCTTCCCGGCTGCTTATTACGAGGATGTTACCTTCGATGGTACGCCTGACTTGCTGGTAGCGCCGCAGTCTACGTATGAGCTCAACAACATCAACCTGGCACAGTCGGTGTGGCTATACCGGAATGAAGGCGCAGCAGATAACCCGGAGCTTGATTTTGTGCAGGATGATTTTCTGCAGCACCAGATGATAGACCTGAGCGAAGGGGCTTTCCCGGCTTTTGCAGACCTGGACGGCGATGGCGATCAGGATATGCTGGTTGGCAACGACGCCTCTATGCAGCATGGCAGCTACAACGCTTCTATCAGTTATTATCAGAATACCGGCACTGCCACAACCCCGGCCTACACGCAGGTTACAGATGATTATCTTAACCTATCCTCCACCCTTCTCAGAAGTATAAATCCTGCTTTTGCAGATATGAACGGTGATGGCGCAACGGATCTAATCCTGACGTACCAGCAACCGGAAGCTGGTAAAACCAGCATTCAATACATCCCCAACACTGCGGCCCAAGGTGCGCCGATGCAATTCAGCTTTGCAAGTATAAAACTGGTGATGGCGGTGGAGCCCGGTGATGCGCCCGCTTTTTTTGATGCCGATGAGGACGGTGATTTGGATATGGTGCTGGGTAAAGCGAGTGGCATTCTGCCCTTTTACCGCAATACAGGTAGTGCCGGCCAGCCTGCTTATACTTTAGAGGAAAACAGCGTAGGTAACATCGGCCTGAATGCACTGCTGCGCAACCTGCGCCCCGCCGTGGCGGACCTGGACGGAGACGGACAACCCGACTTGCTTACAGCAGACGACAGCGGCACCCTCAGTATCTACCGGAACTTCACCCAAAACTTAAATGACGAAACAAGCCTCACCGCCGAAACCCGGCTACTGGAAAACTCATTAACCGGGCAACTGTACGAGACACGTTTGGGCAAAGACCTGAGCATTGCTGTCGCTCCGCTGGGTGGCGCAAACAAACTGTATGTAGCTATCGGAACACAGGGCGGCGGTTTATACTTGCTGGAGCAGACTGCCGGAAGCGGAACCACAACGGAAAACCCACACGAAACGCTCACGCTGCAGGTATACCCGAATCCCGCCGACAAAGCTACCTACGAGGCAGCCTATGCACAAGCCTCATTGCCTGTTTCACTGGAAATGTATGATGGGATTGGGCGACTTGTATATCAAACGCTAGGCAGGTATAGCCGCATACACAGTATTCCGCTGCAGCATCTGAAAGCAGGCTTGTATGTGGTGCGCGCCACGGCCCCATTGGGCAAGCATGCTACGGCTAAACTGCTGGTGAGATGATGCAAGCTTTCCTGCTCCTGGATTTAACCGCAACTACCGCTTTCCGGCAGCCACTTCTGGCGCAGGTAAAACAGGTATGGCCGGAGGTGGCAGCACTGGATGCAGATGCAGCATCTGGGGAGTTGCTGCTGCACTATGCCCTGAGGTTGCTGCGCGATGCTGATAAAGCGGTGGTGCTGGTGCAGGCAGACGAAAGTATGCTGGGCTTTGGCAACGCGATGCCGCTGATAGAGGAACTGCTGCTGCCACAGGATGGAAGAGTTATTTTGCTGCTGGGCCGCTACCCGCGCCTCGAACGCATGCTGCAGGCGCGGCCTTACCTTGTTTTTAAACAAGTGGAGGATGAGGCAGAAGCTTTGGAAGAATTAGCGTTATACCTGTCGTAACTGGGTTGCTACTGAAGCGGGTGAATGTACAAGCAACTCTGCTATTAGTTTATACTTCTGCAGCCAACTACTTTTCATCTTAAACACCTCCCGGAGCGCCTGTCACGGTTTCAGGGCACAATGCTGAACAGCATCTTTAGCGAGGATGATACAGGCAAGCCGGGTTTACTGTATCTCCGTACTTGCTGCCCCGGCTCATACTTATTCCCGGGGAATAGTACAAAACAATATGGCGCAGTGTTTATTAGTCTTTCAACTTAAAATTCTATATATTTAAAATGTTAAAACAGGAGACAAATATGTCTCTCAAACAGGCTGCTGGGACCATACCGCTTTGCATTGGGTTTTCTTTCGCACACAGTCAAAACGATTTATCAGCCATAACAGAACCCTGTACCTCACTATAAAACCGCAGCTATGAACAGCGCCGTAAAATTTGTTTGTGTGTTTTTTGTTTTGCTTCTCCCGCTTGCAGGGTTCGCTCAGAAACTGAAAAAGAAGAAGATTTCTACAACGCTGACCGAATCATACAATGTGCCGGAAGATGATAAAAAGACAAAGCAGGGGCCTTATGTTGTGATGAATGAAAAGGACGTGGTGCTGGTGCAGGGGCAGTATAAGGATGGTATGAAAGATGGCATCTGGACATATTTTAATGAGAATGGGCAGGTAGTGCAGAAATATGACTTCAGCCACGCCAGGTTGTTGTACGATGCCAGAGATTCTGTTTCTATAGTGCGTACCGGCTTTGAGCTTATGCAGAAAGCAGCAAAAGGAGATACCATTCAGGTGCCCTACAAGATTGGAGGTTCCAACTATGGCTTCTATCTGCTCTACGACCGCAAGGATTTGCCCGAGGAAGTGACCAGGCAGGTACAAGGTATGGTGATGACCTATGCTTTTACTATCTCAGAAACGGGCAAGCTTGAAGACTGGACAATCAATTATACAGGCCCTTATTACAACAAAACGATAAAGCAATCCCTCAAAAACCTGCCCGACGATGCCTACGAATTTTCTGCGGCTAAATTAAACGGGCAGCCGGTGAGGAGCAAGCTTTATTATGCCATCAGCCTCGACGTAAATGTGCATGTGGTCAGGAGGTTTAACGACGTGGTTACTTATTAACGGGCTTCCCGGAAACGCTTCTTCGTGTTTTGTTTAGCTGCCAAGGGTAAAGCTATCAGCATCCAGGTGCGCCGGAAAAGCCTCGCGATATTCTTTCAATTCCTCTCTGTTTAAAGCTATAGTATAGATGCCTTCTACTTCAGAGGCTTCCAGCAAAGTATGGCCTTTGGGGTGGATGATAGCAGAGCCGCCGGAGTAAGGGTGTCCGTTGCCATCAGTGCCCACGCGGTTCAGGCCTGCAACATAGGCGAGATTCTCGATAGCGCGTGCTTTGAGCAGTGTGCGCCAGGCCTGGTGGCGTGCCTTTGGCCAGTTGGCTACGTACAACAGCAGGTCATAGGCTTTGTCGCCCGTGTTGCGGCTCCACACCGGGAAACGCAAATCGTAACAAACCAGCGGACACACTTTCCAGCCGTTTAAATCCACTATCAACTGCTCGCTACCGGCAGCATAGGTATGGTGTTCTTTTGCCATCCTGAACAAATGCCGCTTGTCATACCTGGCATAGCTGCCATCGGGGCGCACCCACAGCAGGCGGTTGTAGTAGTTGCCCTTTTCCTTTACGATTACGCTTCCTGTGATTACGGCCTGATGTTGTATGGACAGCTGCTGCATCCAGGCCAGCGTTGGACCTTCGGCTTCCTCGGCCAGTTCGGCAGCGTTCATACTAAAGCCGGTGGTAAACATTTCGGGCAGCACAATCAGGTCGGTGGCGGGAGCGGCAGCAGCCAGTTTCTCCGAAAACATCCGGCGGTTAGCTTCCGCCTCCTGCCAGTGCAGCGTGGTTTGAACAATAGTAACGCGTAAATCCATTTTAATCGTTAACTGCTTTTCGTGCTTAGGTGTGATGGAGTATAGAGGAGCCCTCAGCAATTTAACAACCGTCAATTGATCATCAAAGGCTGCTTAACCGTTCTGCTGCAGTGCGCAACGTGTCCTCGCTTTTGGCAAAGCAGAAGCGCAGATACTTATGGTCGGTTTTGTCGTGGTAAAAAGCGGAAACCGGTATGGCTGCCACGCCGGCCTCCTGCACCAGCCGTTTGGCATACGCCACATCGTACTCGTCCGTAATTTTATCATACTTTGCCAGCTGGAAATAAGTGCCGGCAGAAGGCGTCATCTCAAACCCGGAATCCTGCATTTGCGCACAGAAGAAGTCACGTTTCTGCTGATAGAAGTCCGGCAGCGTCCGGTAGTGTGCCTCATTGTCCAGGTATGCGGCAATGGCCATTTGCAGGGGGGTAGCCGTGGAGAAGGTGATAAACTGGTGCATTTTACGCAGCTCGGCGGTGAGTGCCGGTGGCGCTATGGCGTAACCAATCTTCCAGCCGGTGGTATGATAGGTTTTCCCGAAAGACGAAATCACAAAGCTGCGTTCACGCAATGCGGGTAGCTGCAGTGCACTGAAATGCGCCTGTCCGTCAAAAACCATGTGCTCGTATACTTCGTCGCTGATTACAAGTATGTCGGTGCCGTCAATCAGGTTGGCCAGTTTTTCCATGTCGGTCTTCTGCATCACAGCACCGGTCGGGTTATGGGGCGTGTTGATGATGATCAGGCGGGTACGGGAAGATATGCGCTGTTTCACCTGGTCCCAGTCCACACTAAAGTCCGGGAGCGCAAGCGGTACATAAATCGGGGAGCCGCCGCTCAGCCGGATGGCGGGCGCATACGCATCGTAACAGGGCTCCAGCACCACCACCTCGTCACCGGTTTTTACCACAGCCATAATAGCGGCAAACAGCGCTTCTGTCGCGCCGGAAGTTACAGTTACTTCGTTGCCCGGGTCAGGCAGCCAGCCATACATCTTTTCTGTTTTCAGGCTGATTTGTTCGCGCAATACCGGCATACCGGCCATGGGCGCATACTGGTTAAAGCCTTCACGCATGTACCGGGCTACCAGTTCTACAAGTGGCTCCGGACAGTTAAAGTCCGGGAAACCCTGTGATAAGTTAATGGCCTGGTGCTCCTGGGCAAGTGCCGACATTACCGTAAAAATACTGGTGCCAATATCGGGTAGCTTGCTGCCAGGATAATTTATCATAAGTTCAGGTTAAATGCGAATTAAGATACAGTGAAGATAGCATACTTTAACTTTGCTGCAACAGTTCCCGCACCAGCTGCTGCAGGGCGGGCACGGCGTCGGCCTCAAACCAGGGGTTACGCCGGAGCCAGAACTGGTTGCGCGGCGAAGGATGCGGCAGCGGCATATAGCGTGGCAGGTACTCATGCCAGTTTGCTACTGTTTCGGTTAGGTTGGCCTTCGCAGACTTTTTCAGAAAATAGTCCTGCGCATACTTGCCGATGAGGAGTGTAAGCTCAACGTCGGGCAGCAACGCCAGCAACTGCTGATGCCAGTGCTGCGCACATTCGGGGCGCGGCGGCAGATCGCCGCTCCTGCCTTTGCCGGGGTAGCAGAAGCCCATCGGTATAATAGCCACCTTTGATGCATCGTAAAACAGCTCAGGCCCTATGCCCAGCCACTCGCGCAGGCGCTTGCCGCTCTGATCGTCCCAGGGTTTGCCGCTGGCGTGTACTTTGGTGCCCGGCGCCTGCCCTACCAACAGCAATTTGGCTGTAGCACCGGCACGCAGCACCGGCCGTGGTCCCAGGGGCAGGTGCTCTGCGCAAATGCGGCAGGCCTGCACCTGCTGTAGTAAATCCTCCAGTGCGTCCATAAGTATAAATCGAAGGGGCAAAGGTACAAAGTATAGCTGATGTATAGCAACAGCTTTTGCCGCTACGCGTGATGTATGGGATGCCTGGCCAGCTTTGCCGGATGTTACTGCGGAAGATACATGTAAAGGAAGAGAGGTAATAAGGCAGTAAGCTATTCTCAAGTACAAAACAGCAGCAACAAAGCTTTGTCGCTCACATCCTGCCATTCTGAAAACAGCCTGTGCATTACCGGTTGTCCGCCCGAAGTATGATTTTCAGGATTACAGAATTAAAAAACATATACCTGCCTGATGTTACCGGCACTTACCAGGCAGCAACAGCGGCTCAAGTATAAACCAGTGCCTTACAAACTGCCCCACTCATAATTATGAGCAGGGCAGCGATGTATGTATCTCTTATCTACGGCGGCGTTCATCATCCCAGTACTCGTCGCGGGGTGGACGGCGATCATTCCGGTGGTGTGACATAGAGGGGTCTTGTTGCCAGCGATCGTTGGCATGCTGGTTACTGCTATGGAAATGCACATCCTGCTGCCGCCATATAGGTGGCCTGTCCTGATGCTCCTGCTGCCGGTCATCATACTCCTGCCTGCGCTGATCGGGTTGCCACTCGTGGCGGTTGTGCAGGCGTCCTTCTCCGGGCGGATGGTTTTCCTCGTGCGAGCGCCACTCATTCCGGCGTGAAAATAGCGGTGCCGGATCACCCCAGCGGCTCCTGAAATCATGAAAATGATCATCCTCATATGGTTGCCGTTCATCTCTTCTTTGCTGCTGCTGGTATTCCCAATGACGTGGGTGGCGTGGATCGCGTGGATCGTTTTCGTGGTACTGCATGTGTGTTAGATTAGGTACAACAATACTTTTGGTGATTTATACTTGTTTGTACGACATGACAGGGAGGATGTTTGAGTGAACGGGCAGCAGTGCATAAAAAGGAAAGCCGGCTCTACGCCGGCTTTCCTTTTTAATTTAAAATCTACTATCAAAATTACCTAATCTGAGGTGCTATACGGTATTACCTGCGGTAACGTTGGTTCCGGTCGGTATCGTTGTAATAATTGTCGTTTCCGGAGTCCGTTTCATCAGCCCAGCGCGGCCCGTTCTCATAACCTTTGTTATAGTTGCGGTCGCGGAACACCTCAGAGCCGCGGCGCTCCCGATCAAAGCGGTCGTGCCGGGCGTGGCTGTGCGGGGTGTAACCGGGCTCATCAGAATGCATAATGTCGTTCCAGCCATCTTTTACGCGCTGGAAAAAGCCACGCTGATCGTGCTGGTGATCAGGCCTGTCAGGGGTATAGCGGCCCTCGCGGTACCAGTTATGCGAACCGCTGCCGTAGCGGTAATCATCTTCTTTGTAACGGCTGCGGGTGCCCGGGCCTTCACGTCCGGCAGTATCGTTGTTGTAATTGTTCATGTCGCTGTAGTTGCCCGGTCTTGATCTGTCATCAAAGCTGCCCTGATAGTTATAGCTGCTGCCGTGGCCGGTGCGGTTGCCATGGTTGATCATAGACTGCTCGTTGCGGTAAGGGCTGTCTGGACGGTTGCCGTAATGCTCGTTCTGGTTGCGGGAACGCTCATAAGTGGGGCGTTGCTGGTTTTCGCGGCTATAGTTGTTGCCGTACCGCCGCTCCGGTGCGTCCTGTGCGCCATGGCTGCTGGGCCCGGTATGGAAAAAGTTGCCCGCATCCCATTTCCGGTTGTTGTCGCCACGGTAGCCGTAGCGTTGCGAAGACTGGCTTTGCTCTTTGTCCTTTTGGTATAGCTCGCGGCCAATACGTTGGTTTTCACCGCCTATGTTGCCGTTTTCTTCTGGGTTATCTGTCATAGCTCTGGGTTTGTTAGATTGAATAGTACAAATGAAATGTTGCCGCTGCCGCGGATTTATTTGTACGATGTTCTGTGGCTATAGTTGGTTCGGCGCCCTTTGAGCGGCAAAACCACAGGAATCTTCCTGTATACTTTAACTATAGTTGTTGTGGCAGATTTGTGAGAAATTTATACCTGTGCAGGCTGGAGAGAGGCGGAGGAATTCTGGGGTAACAACTAACTCTGCCCGGTAGAACTGCATTGCCGTATAGGCCGTTGTTTAGCGCTTACTGGTGCTTTTACAGGCAAGCCATATTGCGGCAGCTATTGTTAGCTGGTGAAAACATACTTACGGACGAAAGTACCCGCAAATTCTGCTTTGCTGCATACCGGTTAATCGAAATACTCGCGTAGCAATTCGCGCACGTCGGGCTCTGTCAGGGGTTTGGATACGTGCCGGCGCACATCCGGAAAGGCCTTCAGTCTTTCCAGATCATAAAAGCTGGCAGAAGAAGTCAGCATCAGCATGATGCTCTGCTGCTTCTGCGCCTCTGGTAACAGCTGGTATTGCTCCAGAAACTCAAAGCCATCCATTACAGACATTTTGATGTCTACAAAGATCAAATCCGGGTAAGCATAATCGTCCAGGCTGGCATATGCTTTTTCCAGGTACTCAAGCGCCTGTTCCCCGTTCGTTACTACCCTGATGTCAGAAGCTACATTCATGCGCGACAGCAACCGGTGGTTCAGGTAGTTGGTTGTTTCATCGTCGTCGATCAGTAGAATCGTATGCAGTGTTTTCATATTTAACTGGCTAATACTGCTTTCATTTTTCTCAAATATAAGTATAATTTTTTTGCCGGTATTCGATGCGCCTGTTGTCTTAAAGCATGTGCCGGCTTTTATCCTTATACCTGGTCTGCCGATGTTTTATCCCTTTTTCTGGTACCGTTTGGCCCTGTATAGTGCCTCCTGGCATGATAAGAATTTGCATCCTTTTCGGGCAACTATGGCACTAATCACGCTGATGTAACAGCTGCCACACCCAAGCCTTCAAATACTTCCTTCGCCTCCTGTATACTTCGGATGTCCTCCACGGTCACGACCAGTTTGTGCTTGGCTTCTTTCAGGCGGGAGCGGCGCGAATGCTGCTGCACATACTTGAGGATGTTGCCAAACGTGTCGGACTGGAAGTAGGCATCGTTGTTTTCGGACGGAATATAGCCTTTCATCACTTCTTTTTTGATGGTAAGCTTTTCGAAGCCAAGTTGCTGGGCCTGCCAGCGCAGCTTTACAATATCTACCAGCTTCTGCACCTCTTCGGGCAACGGACCGAAGCGGTCTACGATGCTGTCGCGCAGCTTCTCCAGTTCCTGCAAATCTTTGGTGCTGTCGAGTTTGCTGTAGAGACTCAGGCGCTCGGAAATATTGCTCACGTACCAGTCCGGTATCAGCACTTCCATATCGGTTTCAATACTACACTCACGCACCGGTTCAATAAACTGCTCCAGGTTGTCTTTCAGGAACAGGTCTTTGAATTCAGTTTCTTTGAGTTCTTTGATGGCATCGTCGAGCACCTGGTGGTACATCTCAAAACCGAGGTCGGTGATAAAGCCGCTCTGCTCGCCACCCAGCAAGTTACCCGCTCCCCGGATGTCCAAATCGCGCATCGCAATCTTAAAGCCTTCGCCCAGGTCCGAAAATTCTTCGAGCGTGCTTAGGCGCTTGCGGGCATCGCTTGGCAAACCGGCCACCGGCGGCGTGAGCAAATAGCAATACGCCTTTTTGTTGGAGCGCCCCACTCGGCCGCGCATCTGGTGCAGATCCGAAAGTCCGAACATGTGTGCGCGGTTGATGATAATGGTGTTGGCGTTTTCGATATCAAGGCCCGATTCGATGATATTGGTACTGACCAGCACATCATACTCGCCGTTCACGAACTTCATCATGCGCTTTTCAAGCTTCTCGGGTTCCATCTGGCCGTGCGCGTAGGTTACCTTGGCATCGGGCACGTGGCGCAAAATCATGGCGGCAATCTCTTCGATGTCTTTGATGCGGTTGTGCACGAAAAAGACCTGTCCGCCGCGCTTCATCTCGTACACCACGGCATCGCGAATCAGTGTTTCGTCGAACACGTGCAGCTCTGTTTTGACCGGCTGGCGGTTGGGTGGTGGCGTGGCAATCACGCTCAGGTCGCGGGCGCCCATCAGCGAGAAGTGCAGCGTACGCGGAATCGGTGTGGCCGTGAGCGTGAGCGTATCCACGTTGATTTTCATCTCGCGCAGCTTTTCCTTTGTCTTCACGCCGAATTTCTGTTCCTCGTCCACAATCATCAGCCCCAGGTCTTTGAACTGCACATCTTTGCTCACGATGCGGTGCGTGCCAATCAGAATGTCGATTTTGCCTTCTGCCAGTTTCTTTAGCGTTTCTTTGGTATCCTTGGCGGTTTTAAAGCGGTTGATATAATCCACGGTTACCGGAAACTGCTCGAGCCGTTGGTGGAAGGTGCGGTAGTGCTGCATGGCCAATATGGTCGTGGGCACGAGCATGGCGACCTGCTTGCCGTCGCAGGCGGCTTTAAAGGCAGCACGTATGGCCACCTCGGTTTTGCCGAAACCCACGTCGCCACACACCAGGCGGTCCATCGGGTGTGGCTGCTCCATGTCGGCCTTCACATCTTCAGTGGCTTTGCCCTGGTCGGGGGTATCCTCGTAAATAAACGACGACTCCAGCTCCGCCTGCAAAAAGCCATCGCGGGTATACGCATAACCTGGCGCGGCTTTGCGCTTGGCGTATAAGCTAATCAGCTCGTGCGCAATGTCTTTAACCTTGCTCTTGACCTTCTTCTTTTTGTTTTCCCACTCCGGCGAACCCAGCTTGCTCATACTTGGCGGACCGCCTTCTTTGCCGCTATACTTGCTTATTTTGTGCAGCGAGTGGATGCTGACATACAGCAGGTCATCGTCGCGGTACACCAGCCGGATGGCTTCCTGCAAACGGCCACCCACTTCCACTTTCTCCAGCCCGGCAAAGCGGCCGATACCGTAATCCACGTGGGTTACATAGTCGCCGGGCTGCAGCGAACGCAATTCTTTCAGCGTCATCGCCTTGGATTTGGAATGTCCTTCTTTGGCCTTGTGCTGGTAAAAACGGTCGAACAGCTGGTGGTCGGTGTAACAGGTAATTTTTAGCGTCTGGTCGATGAAGCCTTCGCGCAATGAAACCGGCAGGTGCTGAAACCGCACGTCGTGGTCCAGCTCATCAAAAATCATGGTGAGGCGGTTTATCTGGCGCGGCGAATCGGTGGCGATGATATTCACAAAGCCATCGCCCTGCTGCTCGTGCAAGTCCTTCACCAGCCGCTTAAAATCTTTGTTAAACGAGGGTTGCGGCTTGGCCTGCAACTGTATAACCTCGGCACTTTTAAAGTAAAAACGCTTGCCGATTTCGATGACGTTGAAGTTATCCAACAGCTTTTTAAACTGCTTTTGCGTCTGAAACAATTGCTCCGGGTCCGACACAATCTGGGTACCACCGCTGCCGGCCAGCATCTTTTCAAACGCAAACGAAGCCTTTTCAAAATATTCCTCAATCACGTCCAGCGTCAGGCGAATATCCTTGAACCAGATGTTCGTGTTTTCGGGCAGGTAATCCAGGAAAGCCTCACGGGTTTCCTGCAAGAGCTTAGTTTGTACGTTTGGTATAATCGAAATCGCTTTCTTCGTCTCCACGCTCAGCTGCGTATCGGGGTCGAAGGTGCGGATGCTTTCAATCTCATCGCCGAAGAGTTCGATGCGGTAGGGTAGGTCGTTGGCGTAAGAGTATACATCTACGATGCCGCCGCGTACGGCATACTGGCCGGCCTCGTACACAAACTCGGTGCGCTCAAAGCCATACTCGGCCAGCATCTCGCTCAGGAAAGCCGTATCCAGTTTTTCGCCCACCTTGGCCCCCAGCGTATTCTCCACCAACGATTTCTTATTGATCACTTTCTCCGTCAGCGCCTCCGGGTAGGTCACGATGATTTCGCCTTTGCCGGTTTTCTGGTTCAGGCGGTTGAGCACCTCGGCCCGCATGAGGATGTTGGCGTTCTCAGTATCGTCGAAGCTGTATGGCCGCTTGTACGAAGTCGGGAACAGCAGTACCTCCTTCTGGTCGCCGAGCAGGTTTTTGAGGTCTGTATAAAAATAAGCCGCCTCCTCTCTGTCGTGCAACACATAGAGTTGGTGCTGTTTATTTATCGTATACACCGCCGAAGCCAGCACCGCATCCAGGCTGCCTGCCATGCCTTTTAGTTGCAGGCGGTACGCTTTGTTGGCTTTCAGCCGTTCGGCAATGGTTTGCACCACGCTGTCGAGGCGGTACAGCTCTAAGAAATCTTTAACTTTCATTCAATTATATAACAAAACAGCAAAGGCAGAATAACAAAACAGCAAAGGCAGAACACAGGGCTATCGTATAGCCGTGCTCTGCTGTTTCTTTTTACAAAGATACTACAAGATAATGTTTTATCAGAACTGTAATGAGGGGGAGAAGGTTGCGTAGTGCTAAAAGAAGGATTGTTGATTTAAATAATCATAAACATATTACCGGTTAACTCAGAGTTATCTTAACAATATATAGGAGTTGAGCCTAGTTGTTAACAGTGTCTTGCCTCTATTTATGTGTCTTAGTTTATCTTCGTGTTTCCCTCTTGGCTTTCCTTTGTGTTTTCATCTTGTCTTACCTTGTATGTAATGTAATATCATAAGTTGTCTTGAGAACATGCTCTAGATAAGACTTATTATCTAATTATTTCTTATAGTCTTGTATGAAGCAGGATAGATGTATATGACACGGGTTTTGGGGCGGCCTATTTTTTAATAAAATCTTCTTCCCGTCTTGTTTCCTATTCATATGCCTTATATCTTTGTGATACATTAATGCATTGTTCTATGAACGCGGAGATTAGACAAGAACTAGAAAGGTTAAAGGAACTAATAAAGAAGGATCTAATAGCCAAGATAGAAAGTATAGATGATATGGTTGATTTGATGCAACTGTATAACTCTATGTCAAATATTCATGCTGAAGATTCCATATCCTCGACTGAAGATATACTTTCAGATAAGCCTGAAAAATATCAAGCTTATAACAACCCAAGTAGCTATAGACATAAAGTTGTTAGTGTTCTAAAAATAGAGAATAAGTTTCTAAATATTAATGAGATTAGTAACATTATACATAAGCTGGAACCAGACATTTCATTTGAACAAATAAAAAAAGGTGTTAGTAGTGCTAAGTCTAATCTAATCAGTAGTGGTGCGATAGTGAAGTATGTTGTAGGATCGTCTAATCAAAATAGCTTTTATGGAAGTAGTAGTTGGTTAGACGAAGATGGAAATCCTAAGCCTGAACATATGTATAATGAAGAAAGCTTGGTTGTAAAAGAAGAAGTGAAGATATAAAAATGGGTAGCTGTAGCTACCCATTTAAAACACTGAGAAAGGTGGTTAAATGTGAATTAAGCATATGACTCATGCCACATTAGAGTAGCAGATCGCTAAAATAGCCTCATTAACTATTTTGGAAAGTTGCCATTACCCACTCTTTCTTTAGTACAGGTTTGGTGTCCGCCTTTAAAAGGCTGTCTCTCTGAGACAGCCTTTCCTGTTTAATATCACAAAGATAACTATGTTACACTAAATATACAATATACTTATTCCCTCCCATGCCGCAAGTTTAGCGTCAGTGCAATTTGTGGATTTACAAACTGGTGTTATCAGTAGTTCAATTTTACAAGCTAGTCATACATTACGGCCCTCGTAGGGACAGGTCGCGACCTGTCCCTACAAACATGGTTTGGTGTCGTATACTTCATACATGACACGCCCAGATCGGAAACTGAACAGGTTATGTGATTTTGACTACAGCCAGGATGCTTTATACTTCGTGACTTCATGTGTGAAGGACAAAATATGCGTTTTCGGCGAAGTGGTTGACGAGGAAATGCAGGTGAACGAGCATGGACATATTGCAGAACGGCAATGGTACTGGTTGGCAGAGCAATATCCGTATGTTATTTTACACGCCTTTGTGGTGATGCCAAACCACATGCACGGCATCATCGAAATTGACAGGGAAAATAGTCCTGTAGGGACAGGTCGCGACCTGTCCAATCGTGCACCGATAACAAACCATGAGAAAACAACAACTGGTGCTTTGCCAACACAGAAAATCAAGTCCCTGTCAGCACTGATGGGCGTGTATAAAACTACGACATCGAAATTGGTACGCTTGGCGGGCTTGCCCGACTTTGCCTGGCAGCGCTCCTTTCACGATCACATCATCCGGCACAACAGCGCCTATATTCATATAAGGAATTACATCCAGGAGAATCCGGCGAAATGGCAGCATGATATGTTTTATCTGCCGGAGAAGCAGAGACGCCACGGCAAGTTAAAGCCATCATCAGGATAGCGCTATTTGCCGGGCCTGTCGTTGTTGATTTCAATCCAGTGGCCGTCCGGGTCCTGGAAGTAAATCTGCTTCACGCCGTCTACGCGGATGGTAGGGGCTTTTTCGGTTCCGGGCCAGTTCGTGTATGCCACTTTATGTTTGTCGAGGTTCGCGATAAAGTCCTCCATAGATGCGACGCTGAAGCACAGGTGGTCGTTCTTATCGCGCTTTATGTTTTTTTCTGCGCCCTGTATCAGGTGCAGCTGACCGGCGTCTCCGATGGTGAACCAAGTATGGCGTCCGTCGTGAAACGGCTCCGGTATTTCTTTGAGCTGCAGTACATCTTTGTAAAAGGCCGTGCTCGGCCCCAGGTCGTGCACGTAAATGGCGATGTGATTGAGCATCAGGGGCGATGAACTTGTCTGGGCGTTTGCGGTATGTGCCGCAAAACCGAGCAGGCAGAGAATTAAAAGATTAGAGAGGATTCGCATATAGTGTATAAAGTAAGGATACGGGATAATCCGACAGCAAGAAAGCAAAAAAGTAGGAAACCCGTTGGCAGTAGTATGGTTTTTATGTGCTGCCCTTGATGCAGCCGGATGATTATGGTGTTTTCTAAGCTAAAAAATAAAAATCAATTAGCAGAGAATCAGGTATAAAAATGAAGTTTATACTGTAGCATAGAGCGAAGTATAACTAATTTGGTAAGCAGCAGTTTATCAAATTAATACATCAGCAAATTTACTTGGTATGGAAAGTATAAACGAACTCAAAATTGACCTGGAGGAACAATCGCTGCGGGCTTTGCTGAATACGCAAACCCATAAAGACTGCAAACTGGTGGCAGAGGGCGACTCGTGGTTTGCTTACCCGCTTGTGCAAGACATCATCGATCACCTCCGGCAGATGGGCTACGCCATAAAGAACCACAGCAAATCGGGCGATACGCTGGAGAACATGGTGTATGGCACCGGCTTCAGTATAGCAGACCGGGTACACCGCGCTATCAACTATGGCCCGATTAGCCTGATTGAAACCCTGCGGTCGGTTAAAAACCTGCAACCCCGGTTTGTGCTGCTCAGCGCGGGCGGCAACGATGTGGTGGGCCCCGAGTTGACGCAGTACCTGAACCACAAAAGATCAGGGCTGCCGCTCTTTCGCGAGAGCTTTTTCCGGGGCAGCATAGATGGCTATATCAGAAGCGCTATCATTACTTTTATGGAGAAAGTATGGTCGGTCGATCCGCACATACATATTATCATGCACGGCTACGACTATGCCATCCCGAACGGAACGCAGTATGAATTTGCAGGCATCAGCTTTGCGGGACCCTGGGTGCTGCCGGCCTTCGCCAGAGAAGCGATAACGGACAGGGCGGAGCAGGACCAGATTATACGCCAGCTGGTAGATATTTTTAACGAACTGCTCATCAGCCTCGACAACAGCCACCCCAATTTCCACCACATAGATTTAAGAGGAATGTTTCCGGACGAAGCCCAATGGCACAACGAAATCCATCTGAAGAGCGAAGAGTATGCCCAGGTAGCGGCCTTGTTTCATAAAAAGATAGTGGAGATACTGAACTACAATCCTGTTACCGTGTGGGGCAATGCAGCAGCTCCAGGTCAGTAAGGGGCAGGCGAAAAAGTTATACGATACACGCGGAAGCTGCGCATACTACGGATTTTTGCTGTTATTGGATCTAACTTGCGCTCGCCTATCTGCTGGCGCCACATGGCGTAGTATAAGCCTTTTTGAGCCAGCAGCTCGTTGTGGCTGCCTTGCTCCACAATCTTTCCTCTCTCCAATACATAAATAATGTCGGCGTACATGATGGTGGAAAGACGATGGGCAATCAGGATGGTGATTTGCTCGCGCAAAGCAGATATCTCGCGTACAGTGGCGGTTATTTCTTCTTCGGTGAGGCCTTTGGGCTGTGGTTTGCATTTCAAAATTACCAGCTTACCTGCTGAGCCTGTAAATCAAACCGGCTTATACCTGATGCACGTAGTATAAAAGTTAGTATGCGCAAAGATAAGCGCCATACAATACAATAGAATGGAAAACAGGCACACAGACAAGTATAAGATTCTAATTCTCGGGATTGGCGGCATTGGTGGCTACTTTGGCGGGAAACTGGCCGCACATTACAGGGATTCTCCGGAAGTGGAAGTCGGCTTTTTTGCCCGCGGCGCCCATGCCGATGAAATAGCGAAAAACGGCCTGCAGCTACACACCACGCAGGGCAACCTGACAGCCCGGCCGGCTTATGTCACCGATAATCCGGATGCTCTTCACCCTGTTGATTTGCTGATCTGCTGCGTGAAAAGTTATGATCTGGAGGACAGCCTGCAGCGCGTGCGCCCCTGCATCTCTGAGAATACCATTATCCTACCGCTGCTGAATGGTGTGGATGCGCCGGCCCGCATCCGGGAAATGTTTCAGGGCACGGAAGTATGGGAAGGCTGCGTGTACGTGATAGCACGGTTAGCAGCACCCGGCATCGTAAAAGAGAAAGGCGGCATGGGCCTCTTATACTTTGGATCTTCAGAAGCGAGCCCGGATAAACTGCGCCGGGTAGAAAGTGTTTTCCAGGCCGCAGGTGTCAGGGCAGAGGCGGCGGTAGATATACTGCACACCATCTGGGCCAAGTTCCTGTTTATTTCTGCCGTCGCAACGGCCACCTCTTACCTGGATACCAGCATGGGCGCCATCCTGGAAAAGGAAGACAGCAGACAATTGCTGCTGCGCTTGCTGGGAGAATTGCAGGCGGTAGCAAAGGCAAAGGGCATTATACTCTCAGACGATATGATTCCGGCGATGCTGCAGCGGATGGCTTCCCTGCCTTATGGCACGACATCATCCATGCACAGCGATTTTCAGAAGGGCGGCAAAACAGAGCTGGAGTCTTTAACCGGCTATGTGGTGCGCGAAGGCGAAGCGCTTGATGTGCCGGTGCCCACGTATGCAAAGCTGTATGCAGCTCTAAAGGGGAGAAGCTAACAATACAGCATGCGGGTAATCCGGGATCTTTTATACTTGCAGAGCTGTAATATTTTGCATTGTAGCAGTATACACCCTGGAGCTTACTCGGCCTGGCCTGGTATAAAGTTGAGCGCATTGTCCAGGGTATAAAAAATAGTGCGTGTGCCGCCGGAGGGGCAGCAGTTGGCATCCGTATCGAGGTAAACGGGGAAGGTGCGGACAAGGCGGTTGCCGGCTACCTGAAATTCGTCGTGGCCCATGTACCCCTGCTGCTGCTCAGGTGTTAGTTCGGGCATGTGGAGTTCGCCCCAATACTGGTTGTCGAACTCATAGCCGTAAACTTTGCCATAGCTGCCTGTGCCACCGCCGTTCAGAAAGACCAGCAGTTCCGGCTTTTTGTTGCCGTTCAGGTCCGTTATTACACTGTTGGTAACGGTGCCTTCAATGTCCTCATCGATGCGCGACGGCTGCTGTCCTTCACGCTCCAACTGGATGGTGAGGTGGCGCATGCTGCCTTCGCCGGTAGTGGTTACCAGAAAATGCATACTGCCGGACTCCAGTTTCTTTTCATAGCTGATGATATCGCTGGCTGGTTTGGGTGCCGGCTGCTGCGCTAAAGTGTCAACTGTTTCGGCAACAGGAGCTTCAGTATTCGTTTCCCTGGCTGCGTTGTCGCTGCTGCAGGCTGAAAAGAGCGCAAGAGAGAGGTAAAGTATAATCCGGGAGGTTGTTTTCATAAGGGGTGCTTCTGATGCTTTAATTCTAATTCATCAATTAAATATACAGGAATATCAATGTTTCTGCTGTCTGCGTAGAAGCTAATCTCAAATTTACCATCAGGACGTTTACTGCTTCCAGAGATGTCAATATAGTTTCTATAGTCTTTCGTTTTTTTCTTTAAATGCATCTGCAATATTTCTGAGTCCGGCAATGCATACTTAGAAATAAGTGCTCGGATGAATTCATGAATACCCTGCCCTGTTATCAGCCCGGTAGATAATCTTGCCGTAAAAAGGTTTTAGCCCTTCGCAACAGTCAATTTGCCAAAGCTCAGATGCCATCGAAATACAAATTAGACCAGAACGTTTAATGCTTTTCGGGAAAATACAGCCTTGTTGCTGCCTTTAAGTATGGCAGCTCTGGTCAGTTATTTCCAGCTGTTCTACCGGGAAGCCTTCCTGCCGGGCCTGCTGCACTAAGCGGTGGTAAATGTCGTGATTTAACACAGGCGTACGGGATAATATCCAGAGGCTTTCACGGTCTGGAGCACCTACCAGCACATGTTGATAGTCTGGGTCCAGTTCCAGGATCCAATAGTCGCCTTTAAAGGGCCAGAAGAACTGTACTTTCAGCTTACTGCCGCCGCTGCCTTTTACCGGGAAAGCTTTGCCATGTGCTTGTTTCACTTTGCCGCCGGCACCGCCTTTGCGGCAGGAGTTAAGCACGTCCACATAGCCATCCGGATTTTTTGTATACTCGGCATACACGCAGTGGCACCCTTTCTCAAAGCGTTGCGGCAGTTTGGCAATCTCGTACCAGCGGCCCTGGTAGCGGTCCAGATCTACGGAAGGTACGGTGCGCAGCGGGGCATTTTTGCGTTGTTTGTCGCTGGTAAGTACAAGGGCGGCCAGCAGTACAGTGCCAGCGCCAAGTATGGTTTTCGTGTTTTTGTTCATAGCAAAACAGGCTTAAAGCTGTTTGGCCATTTTGTAGTGTTGGATGGTGCCAAACAGCAGGTATGATTCTTCTACTATCTCATACCCGTTGCGGCGGTAAAAGTTTACGGCATAGTCGCGGGCGTGCAGCACCATGGTGGTGGCTCCCATCTGGCGGGCGCGGTCGTTCATGTACGTTAGCAGCAGGTTGCCCAGGCCCTTGCCCTGCTGGTCGGCGCGGATGCCCATAAAGCGGATTTGCCCCTCCTGCGGCGTGTTCAGGTGCAGTCGGCAAACGCCCAATGCTTGTCCTGCCTCATCTACGAGCATGGCGTGCACGGCGGTGGCATCGTCCTCCACGCGCTCACTGCCTTTGGGTTGGCCCCAGGGCTCACGCAGCGTCTGGTGGCGCAGCAGGTAATATTGCTCAAATTCTTCGGGAGAGGCGGGTTCTTTTATTTTCATTTCTTCAAAAGGCTGAACTATTGAATGGCTTAATGGTTAGCTTCACGGTTTTGGTTTTCCTTGCATCCCGGAAAAAGTAATTCCGCTTATCATCAACCGTGCAGCAATTTAGCCATTCAACCATTTAATAATTTAGCTTTTTACGCCTTTAACCATCCAACAATTAAATAACTTTGTTGTCTTTAAACCGTGTAATCTAAATTTAAGCTTAAACGACAAAACTATGGCATCTTTCGACATTGTAAGCAAAGTGGACCCGCAGATTATGGACAATGCCGTAAACACTGCCCGCAAGGAAATTATGAACCGCTATGATTTCCGCGACACCAAAGGCAGCCTGGAGTACGACAAAAAGGCCAGCGAGGTGCACATCTCTATGGAAAACGACATGCGCGTGCAGCACACCGAAGACGTGTTGATCGGTAAAATGGTGAAACAGGGGCTGGATGGCACTGCCCTGGACTTTTCGAAAGAAGCATACCAGTCGGGCGCGATGATAAAGAAGGACATCAAAGTGAAGGCGGGCATCGACAAGGAAACGTCGAAGAAGATTATGAAGCTGATCAAAGACAGCAAAGTGAAAGTATCGGCTGCCATTATGGAGGAAACAATTCGCGTAACCGGCAAAAAAATAGATGACCTGCAGGATATTATCGCCGTGCTGCGTGCCAATACCGAAGAAATAGGCATGCCGCTCCAGTTCGTAAACATGAAATCTTAATGGTTGCGTCGTTTGCCGCCAACCATTTAACAACCAACAACTAACAATCCATCAATAACTAATAACTACTACTATGGAGATTTTTGCTAATCCCGATACCTGGATAAGCCTGCTGACACTAACTTTTATGGAGGTGGTGCTCGGGATAGATAACATCGTGTTTATCTCGATTGTGGTAGGCCGCCTGCCCCGCGAGGAACAGGCCCGCGGCCGCACCATCGGCCTGATGCTGGCGCTGGTATTTCGTATTATACTGCTGCTGGCCATCTCCTGGATTGTGAGCGCCAACACGCCGTTGTTCACTATTGATGTACCTTTTGCTGCAGAAGATTTTGCTGTGTCGTGGCGCGACATTATTCTCTTTTGCGGGGGCTTGTTTCTGCTGGCTAAGAGCACCACCGAAATCCACAACAAACTGGAAGGCGCCGAAGAAGAGCATGGCGGTGGCAAGGTGCATACCACACTCTCGAAGATACTGGTGCAGATTGTACTCATCGACATCGTGTTTTCCTTCGACTCCATCCTGACCGCCGTGGGACTGGCGCAGGAGGTGCTGGTGATGATTATTGCTGTGATTCTGGCCATGGGCATTATGCTGGCTTTTGCCAGGTATGTGAGCGATTTCGTAAACGAGCACCCGACGGTAAAAATGCTGGCGTTGTCGTTCCTGATTCTGATTGGCTTTATGCTGGTGGTGGAGGCCTTCCATGGGCACATCCCGAAAGGCTATATTTACTTTGCCATGTTCTTCTCGCTGGTGGTGGAGATGCTAAACCTGCGGCTCCGCAAAAAGACTCAGCCGCCGGTGCATCTGCGCCAGAACGAAGTACTGGAGCCAGATACAAAACAGCCTGCAGAGCGGAAGGTATAGCGTGCCCCTGTGCTTGTTGAAGTATAACCACCGCAGTATTTGCGGATTGTAATGCTATCTTATACGCCGGTGCAAGCTTGTAGCTCGCATCAGCCATACGGTTCCGTTTTCCCCTGCAAGATTAATCTCGCAGGCATTAAGTACAGTACATATTCTCAAGTATAAAGCAGAAAGCGGCGTTGCCTATAGCAGGTAACGCCGCTTTCTGCTTTATCAGAAATAATTTATATATTGGATGGATAGTAAGCAGGTAAATTAATTCGATGTTCTTCGGTTTAGTAAAAAGTTGATATCAGTAGTTCATCTTCAAATTTATACATCTTCAGATTCTCAAATCTACATATAGCTGCTATAAACCATCTTTCTTATGCGCAACAGGAGTAACGTGCTTGCGGCTTTTCTGCTGATTACGCTTACCGGACTAGCCTGGCTGAGCTTATACCTGCTGCAGCCGCCCGAAGCCAAACCTACAGATGCGCCTGCTACAGAGTTTTCAGCGGCAAGGGCCATGCGCTATGTACGGCAGATTGCACAAGCGCCTCATGCCATGGGTACCACCGCCCACGCCAAAGTACGCGGCTACCTGGTGGGGCAAATGCAGGAACTCGGGTTGCACCCGCAGGTGCAGGAAACGAATGTGGTAAACAATGTCGGTGCCGTCTCATACGTCGGGCATGTATACAACATCATCGGGAGGCTGGACGGCAGCGGCGGTGATGAACAAGCCATCCTGCTGATGGCCCATTACGATTCGCAACCCAATGCGCTGGGCGCCGGCGATGATGGCGCGGGCGTGGCCGCGCTGCTCGAAACTGCCCGCGCACTGCAACAGGGCGCGCCGCTACAGCATGACGTCATTTTCCTGCTGACCGATGGCGAAGAGTATGGCTTGTATGGCGCACAAGGTTTCCTGAAACATCCGTGGGCGAAGCAGGTGGCGCTGGTGCTGAACCTGGAAGCACGCGGCAACAGCGGCCCCAGCATGACTTTCGAGATGAACCCGGAGAATGGCTGGATAGCCCGGCAGTTTGCAGAAGCGGCGCCTTACCCGTTTGTCAGTTCGCTGGCTTACGAGATTTACAGCCGCATGCCCAACGATACAGATTTTACCGTTTTTAAAGAGGCCGGTTACTCGGGCCTGAATTCTGCTTTTATTGATGGATTAATGCACTACCACAAACTGACAGATTCTCCCGAAAATCTAAATCAAAACAGCCTGCAGCAGCACGGCAGCAATCTGCTGGCGCTCACGCGGCACTTCGGCAACATCTCATTAGCGCATACCAAAGCGCCCGATGCCGTATTCTTTAATTTTATAGATGGCTGGGTGATCAACTATAAAAAAGACCTGAACATACTTTGGCTGGCCCTCACGACGCTGCTGCTGGTAGTAACCTTTATTGTAGGCAAGCGGCGTACCGCGCTTACAGTGTGGCAGGTGGCCGGCGGATTCTTTTTATACCTGCTGATGCTGGTCATAGTGGTGGGATTGTTCATTCCTGTCAACAACATGGTGCTGGGCCTGCTGCCATACTCCCATCCGTTTAATGGCGTGTTGTATAGCGCCAATGCATTTTTTATTGCTTACCTGTTGCTGGCGCTGGGTCTGTTTCTGCTGCTGAGCCGGGTGGCCTTGCGCTGGCTGCGGCTGTTCTCGCTGCTGATGGGTGTGTTTATACTTTGGTTTGTGTTGCTGCTGGCGCTGTTCCTGGCGGCACCGGCGGCCGGTTACCTGCTAATGTTTCCGCTGTTGTTTGCGCTGGGCGGCGTGCTGGTGGTGTTTCTGCTGGATCTGCATCAAAAGCCCAAAAGTCCTGGCTATAGTATGGTGCTGCTGCTATCGGTGGTGCCGGCTGTTTTTTTGCTGATGCCAATCGTGCAGGTGGTGTTTGTGGCTTTTTCGCTGCAGCTGTCTGTGGCCATGGTAGCCTTGTTCGTGCTGCTGCTGGGTCTGCTGCTACCTTTGCTTGCCACCATTGGGCGTGGCTTTAACTGGCGCGGCCTGCCAGTGCCGGCACTGGTGCTGCTGTTGCTCGGAAGTATAGAAGTAGCCTTGGCTGCAGCACATGAAAAACCTACGCCTGAACGCCCGCTGCACAGCCATATCAGCTATTTCCTGAACGCCGACACCAACAAGGCGCTCTGGATATCAGCCTTCCGGAAAACAGATGACTGGAACAGGCAGTTTTTTCCGAATCCGGCTATGGGCACCTTGAAAGAACTATACTCGATGGCCGGTATTCCTTACCTGAAAAACGAGGCCAAAGCGTTACCATTGGCTGTTCCGGTAGCTGAGGTGGTGCAGGATATTACAGCAGGAGATACACGTGTATTGCGTTTGCATCTTTCTTCGCCACGCGGCGCGGCACACCTGGAAATGGTATTGCAGCCGGAAAATGCAACAGACCTGGTTTCGGCAGAAGTAAACGGGGAGCCACTGTCCCTGCAGCCATCTTCAACAGAGGAGGGCCCGGCTTATTTTGTGCGATTGCATGGGCTTCCGCCTTCTAAAGATGCTATGCTGGTCCTGCGCTTAAAGGCGGGCGGCAACATCCGGCTGCTGCTCTACGACCAGACAATAGGCCTGCCACAAGAATTGATAAAGCAACCGAAGCCCGCTTACATCATCCCTGAGCAGGGCCGCGATAATAACCTGACAGTGGTGCGGAAGAGTTATACTTTCTGAAAGCGGGATGCTGGTTATGTATGAATTCAGTAAGGCCGGCTTCTCAGATAAAATTTATTTCCAGAGCTCAGCAGCTTTATGGGCCATCCGGAAAAATAGATCCTTCTCCAGGCCAGCTACCTGACGGGCCTGCTCTTCGGTGTAGCCGTTTTCCACAGCATTCAGATAGTCATAGTATAGCTGGGCCAGTTCCAGAGAGTCGTCCTCGAAGCAGTCTGCCAGTTCTTCCCGCTCCAGCTTTTCAGGCTCAAAAACTTTAGAAGGATACAGCTTGTCGAGCTGATAGATAAAGTATTTTTGCTGCGTTTTGTCGGGCCTACCGCCCAGAAGCTGATCCAGTGGCAGATCCTCCTCGTCATCATACTCCTCCAGGTCATCTTCCACAGCCACGGGCTCATACACAATCAGGTCGTGGGTAGTCAGTTCCAGGTACTCATTAAACTGCTCTTTGATGGGAATAAGCGTAGGAGCCTCGTAGGGCTGGTTCAGGACGTTGGCTACGTGCAGCGCAATTTCATCGCCCTTGTCGCCGGCCGCAATCAGGATCTGGTTAAACTGGGTGAAATCACAACCCAGGTATACGAATTTATACTCATCGTCGAGTACCGTAAAGCACCACAACGTGATAAACTCCGTGTCGTCAATGACAACGGTGTCGATGTAAAGCTCATTTATCTGTATGTAGTGCGGCGCGTATTCCTGAGCATCCATGGGCTGACCGGGTTATATATCACAAAGTATTGAAAAGCGTCCTGACTGGTGCAGTGCAGGTGCAGTTAAAAGCGTATACGGCAGTTTGCCGCGTAAGGAAATTTTCTGTACATAAAATTCGGCAACGGCTTAATCGTCGTGGCGGCAGGCATAATAAATGATGCCGCCAACTACAGTCACTGCCACGCGGATAATCCAGCCAGTGGTTTCACCCCACTGGTTTACCCAGTTAAGCACCACCAGGTTAGCACCCGTAAACTGCAGTAAAAGCGATACAAGCCCGGCCAGAAAAAGAAGTAATCCGAGGAATTTCATAAAAACGGTTTAAATATTACATTACCGGTACAGCCTTAACAAGAAACTATAAATATAGGTTTTTGCTAATTAAGACAGGAGTACGGTTATCCTGGTAAAAAAGTTGTTACGCGGGCAACACTAAGCCCAGATACGCTCTATGAAAGCTTGCACATTTCTGTAAGCCAGCTTCCTGAGCTGCTCTGATGGCAGTTGCTCCTGCAGGCGGTTCAGGATGTACGTATAGCTGGCGCCGGCCTGCTCGTGCTCTTTAAAATAGAACGGAATGCGCGACAGATCCGGGTTGTCGAGGGTATAAAAATAATCGGCCCCAAAGCACAGGCAGTCCTGTGCGCCCTGCTCCAGGCCATACCTGATGTGGTGCAGCAGCGCTTCCGGGTCTTCGTTGTGCAGGAAAGCACGCAGAAAGTTTATGCCGATAAGCCCTTGGCGGTGAATGATTTCCTGTGTCAGTTCGTCGGGCAGGTTGCGGTTGTGCGCCCAAACCGGCCGGAAATTGGAGTGGCTGGCGATGACGGGAATGGCCAGCTTTTCGGTGTCGATGTGCGTCAGGATATCGTGTGCCAGCGCATCAGACGTATGCGAGAGGTCTACGGCAATGCGGCGGCCGTGCAGGTAATCGAGCAGCATCCGGCCATCGGGCGTAATCCCTTGTGTCGTGTTATTACCACCGCCGAAGCGATTGGCCGCATGATGGGTAAAGCTGATGTACAACAGGCGGCCGCAGTCTTCAATTATCTTCTCCAGGCGCTTAAAGCCATCCTCCAGCGGCTCGCTTTCTTCGCAAAAGCCTGAGGCATTCTCGATAGCAGCTATCATACTTGTGTTGGTCTGACTTTGAAGCGCCTCGTGCAGACTGGTCACATTCGTTACTGCAGTCAGGCAGTTTCCGGCTGCAGCCAGCTGTTTAAACATCTCGCTTTGCAAAGCGGCGTAGCGGGTGCTGCCAATCTCAGTAGCCGTGTAAATGGCCATCACCTGTAGCTTTACATTTCCCTCGGTTAGCGCAGGCAGGGCACAACCGATATCGGTTACTTTGTTGATGTCCGGTTCGGGGACATCTGTCAGGTACACGAGCAGATCGCAATGTGTGTCGATGATGGGAAGGCGGGCTGGGTGCATGTTTGCTTGTTTTGGTTAGCTGTTGATACGCAGCAAAAGGCTTTACGGCAACAGAAGTTTATTTTTGTTTCGCCGCAGTGCCATACTTGTTTCCGGATAAAAACAGAGCTACCCGAATCCATTGCTCAATACTCCATTTCTTCATCCGGCCCTTCCTGCTGGTTGTTCTGTTGTCTGCGGTTTTGCGGGTTGTTGTCGCTGTTGAGGCGGTATGTGAATCCGAGGTAAATAATGCGGCTCTGGCGTCGGTTTTCGCTCTCCGTCCTGAACCCCGGGCCATAGCTTAGAAAGTTGAACTGGCGGGTATTAAAAATATCTGATACGCGCAGCGAAATGGTGCCGTTCCCCTTCAGTACATCTTTCTTCACGCCCAGGTCTGTGCTGAACATTTGCTCCATACGCCCTTGTATGTCAGCAGATGGCGCGCGGTAAAAGGCGGAAAGCTGTATGTCCATATCTTTCCACACGGTCATGTTGGAGTTTGCTTTTGCGTTCCAGCTCAGCTGGCTGTTGCTCAGTTCGGTGTCTCCCTGGGTAGTGCTCAACTGCGTTCTGAAACCCGACACGCTGCCGTTCAAGCGCCACCAGTTGGTTACCGGGTAATTAATACCCAACTCCACACCGTAAGAGGCATTGCTCGAGAGATTAAGAAAAGTAGTTTCGGTGCCGGGTATAGAGTCGCCATTGGACACAATGATGATTGGCGTCCTGAACCGTTCTATCTCGTCGGTGGTGTGCCGGTAAAAGACGGTGCTGTTTAACGAAATATTGCCCCAGTACCTGATATAGCCAAGCTCCAGCGAATTGACAAACTCCGGCTTCAGGTTGGGGTTGCCGTAATCAACGTTAAACCTGTCCGACCTGTCGACAAATGGATTGAGGAAACGGCTCCGGGGCCGGTTGATGCGGCGACTGTAGCTAAACTGCACCTTGTTGTTCGCATCAAAGTCGTTGGTGATAAACAGTGTCGGGAACAGGCTGAAGTAGTTGTTATCTGTAACGATGTCCTGGGTGCGCTGGTCGGAGGTGGTAAAAGTCTGCTCCGCGCGCAGGCCAAACTGGTAGCTGATGGTTTTAAACTTATTGCTATAGTTGGCATACACGGCGTGTACCATTTCGTCATACACAAAGTGGTTGCTCTGGTTCAAATCATACTCCAGGGCGCCTGTGGCATTGTTCAGGTTAAAGAACCGCGAATCCTCGTCCAGCCGCTCGTACGTGCTCCGGAAACCGGTTTCGAAGCGGCTGTCTTCTGAGAGAGGGTGCACATAGTCTGCCTTGGCCACAAACTCAGTATTGCTGTCGTCTACGAGCGTTTGTTGTACTTCCGTGAGATCCTCAAACCCTGTTTCGCTGAAGTTGCTTTCTTCGTCATCCACATTGGTATTAAACACCAAATCAGCGGTGAGTTCCTGCCCTTTCCGCTCAAATGTCTGCCGGTAACCCAGCGTCAGGTCCATGGCTTGTTCATCCTCCACCTCATCGGTGTTGCGCAGGCTGGTTCCCGTTACGAGGCTGTTCGCATCTAAAAAGCGGTAGTAAATGTTGTTGGTGCCTTCGTCTTTGCCAAAGCGGTACAAAGCCGATGCAGAGATGGTATGCCGGGGAGTAAGATAGTAATCGGCGCCAAAGCGGAAGTTGTGCGAAATATCTGTACTATTCCGGTCGCCTTCCTGCTGGCGGTAACTGGTGCTGTCTACCAGGCCGGCTTCATCAAAGTAAGAGTTGGTGGTAAAGCTGTTGCTAAAGCCCGGCCGGGTGCGCTGCCTGAAATCATACCCGCCGTTGAGCGACCATTTGTAGTAGCGGTAATTCAGGTTAAGGGACGTGTTGTAGTTGTCGTAGGTGCCGGCCGTAACGGAGGCAGAGCCGTAAAAGCCGGGCTTCTTTTCTTTTTTGAGCACCAGGTTAATAATGCCCGAGGTGCCCTCCGGGTTATACTTGGAAGACGGATTGGTGATAATCTCAATGCTCTCGATGAGGTTGGCCGGTATCTGATCCATCGTCAGGTTCGACAGCGCAGAACGTTTGCCATCTACCAGTATGGTTACGTTGGAGCTGCCCCGCATACTTACGTTACCGTCGATATCCACTGTTACGGAGGGGATATTCTGCATCACTTCGGCCACAGAACCGCTTTGCGCTGCAATGTCCTGGCTCACGTTTACTACCTTTTTATCAAGGTTATATTCCACCAGCGCCCGCTCCGTTGTAACCTCCACTTCGCTGAGCCTGGTTGCGGAGGCTTTCATAGCGATACTACCGAGTGCTACTGCGGTGTTGGCGGCTGTAACAGCTATGTCCGGAACAAAGCGGGTCGGGTAACCTACCAGCGACGCCCGAAGTATAAACCGGCCCAAGGGCACACGTTCCAGCACAAACCTGCCTTCCACATCGGAAGTGGCGCCCGTTACAAGACTGGAGTCTGAGGCGGAGAGCAGCACCACGTTGGCAAAGCCGATGGGCGTGTTGGTCTGGCCCTGCACCAGGGTACCCGATATGCGGCCCGATGCGGCCGGCTGGTTCTGCGCACGCAGCAAAGGCGATAGCAGCAGTAAAAGACAAAGTATAAAAGAAGCCGTTTTCATAGTATAGAGTATCGTGCGCTGTAGCCTAAGAGGCTGAATGGTACATGCCTGAATCCACAACCGCGGCTCCGGAGCATATTCAAAAAGAGCAGGAATTACAGGAGCCTCATGGCTGCTTCTGACCTGACCGAAAGTATGACAGTTAGCAAAGCGATAGGTTTAACGCTTCAGGAAATTTTATAGGATATCAGGCTAGTTAGCAAAGCGCTGCGAACTAGCCTGATATGCGGCCAGTCGCCCGTTTGGTTGAGCAGAACGGCATTTCAGAGCGTGTGGTTTGAGGTATAAATTATACTTGCCGGGCCAGTGTTTTGCTTAGGAAGTCCCACACCACCACGCCTGTTGCAACCGAGATATTCAGCGAGTGCTTGGTACCAAACTGCGGGATTTCCAGCACCACATCCGACAGGCTCACCACTTCCTGCGCCACGCCAAATACTTCGTTGCCCAGTATAAACGCGTACAGCTTGCCTGCCTGCGGCTGAAAATCGTTTAATTTGGTGCTATTCTCGGCCTGCTCCACCGAGCAGATGGTGTAGCCTTCTGCCTGCAGGTTTTTCACCAGTTCCAGTGTATCCGGCACGTGCTCCCAGTCTACAGATTCGGTGGCGCCCAGGGCTGTTTTCTCGATGTCGCGGTGCGGGGGTGTGCCCGTAATGCCGCAGAGGTATACTTTGCCGGCCATAAACGCATCGGCGGTGCGAAACACAGAACCCACATTATTCAGGCTGCGCACATTGTCGAGCACCAGCACGAGTGGTATTTTTTTCTTATTTTTGAATGTCTCAACCGAATCGCGGTTCAGATCATCCATCGAGAGTTTACGCATTCTTTAGCTATTAGACGCTGGACATTAGATGTTAGACTTTCTTTTTGTAGCGTTATTACAAAGGTCAGGCAGCGAAGGCAGAAATCAAATTGATTGATAATTGTTGATGGGTTAACTGCCGGATAGTTGATTTTATTATCATCATGTTCCATGCAAGTAAACGAGTTCTCTTTTGGATCTGTAATCCGCAGTTAACAAAATCAGCAATTACTATGAAAGCTAGACATTAGCCAAGTGCATTTTATGACGCTCCACTGTTTGAGCGTTCAGCGAGTGGGGGTAGGGGCCCTCTCTTTTTCTTATCAAGAAGAAAAATAAGGCCCAGCCGGCGAGGCGAAAAACTAACTAAACACATTAAGGTTGAAGTGTAACAGTAAACCCGTTTCTATTATGTTGCTGCAACGCTCAAACGTGACGTAGTGGAGACACGGGCTGCAAGCCCGCGCCAGCGAAGGGACTAAAGTATAGCAAAGTATAAACAGGATTCTATACCACAAGCAAGTATAGCGCATCCAAAGTATAAACCAGGTATGAAAGCAGAAAGCACAGGCACCGTTACCCCGCTGATGAAGCAGTACAACGCCATTAAGGCGAAACATCCGGGCGCGCTGTTGCTGTTCAGGGTAGGGGATTTTTACGAAACGTTTGGCGAGGACGCGGTCAAGGCCAGCAAGATACTGGACATTGTGCTGACCAAGCGTGGTGCAGGCTCGCCCTCGGAAGTGGCGCTGGCCGGTTTTCCGCATCATTCCCTCGACACGTACCTGCCCAAACTGGTGCGGGCCGGGGAGCGTGTGGCCATCTGCGACCAGCTGGAAGACCCGAAATCAGTGAAAGGCATTGTGAAGCGCGGCGTAACGGAGCTGGTAACGCCGGGCGTGTCGTTCAACGACCAGGTGCTGGAGCGGCGCAGCAACAACTACCTGGCGGCTGTGCACTTTGGCAAAATGGAAACAGGCATTTCCTTCCTGGATATTTCTACCGGCGAGTTTATTGCAGCCCAAGGCGACAAAAGCTACATCAGCAAGCTGCTGCAAAGCTTGTCCCCGGCGGAAGTGCTCTTCAGCAAACGCGAAAAAGACACGTTCACCGACCGCTACGGCCCCGACTTTCGCTATTATGCGCTGGAAGAATGGGTTTTCAAGTATGATTTCGCCTACGAATCGCTCACACGCCAGTTCAAGACCACCTCGCTTAAAGGCTTCGGTATCGAAGGAATGCAGGAGGCGATTATTGCGGCGGGCGCTATCCTGCATTATTTATCTGAAACGCAGCACCACGAAATCAGTCATATCGCCACTATTTCGCGCCTGGAGGAAGACAAGTATGTATGGCTCGACCGCTTTACGGTGCGCAACCTGGAGCTGCTGTTTCCGCAGCACCACGAGGGCGTGCCGCTGATTCAGGTACTCGACCAAACCGTAACGCCGATGGGCGCGCGCCTGCTGAAAAAGTGGGTGGTGTTGCCGCTGAAAGATGTGGCCCAGATTCGGCGCCGCCTGGATACGGTGGAAGCTCTGACAAGGAACCCGGAACTGCTGGACGCGCTGACACAACACCTCAAAAATATAAACGACCTGGAGCGCCTTATCTCAAAGGTAGCCGTACGCCGCGTGAATCCGCGCGAACTGATGCAGCTGGCCAAAGCGCTGGATGCCATCGTGCCTATTCAGAATGCACTGGCGCTGAGCGATATTCCGGCCCTGCAAAAGCTGGCGGCGCAGCTGGCGCCCTGCGACGGCCTGCGCGAGGAAATCAAAAACGTGCTGAAGCCGGATGCGCCCATGCTCGCTAACCAAGGCAACATGATAAACGACGGCGTGGATGCCGAGCTGGATGAGCTGCGCACCATCGCCTTCTCCGGAAAAGATTACCTGGCGCAACTGCAACAGCGCGAAGTAAAGAATACCGGCATCAGCTCCCTCAAAATCGCCTTTAACAAAGTATTCGGATATTACCTGGAAGTAACGCACGCGCACAAAGACAAAGTGCCGGCTTCCTGGATTCGCAAGCAGACCCTGGTAAATGCGGAGCGCTACATTACGGAGGAGCTGAAAACCTACGAAGAGAAAATCCTGAATGCCGAAGACCGCATCTATACCATCGAGTTCAACCTGTTTAATGAATTGGTACTGCAGGCGCTGGATTATGTGGCGCAGGTGCAGCAGAATGCCAAGGTTATCGGTGTAATCGACTGCCTGAGTTCTTTTGCCGGAATAGCGCTGACCAGCAGGTATGTGAAGCCGGAGGTAAGCGACAGTCATGTGCTCGACATCAAAAAGGGCCGCCACCCGGTTATTGAAAAGCAGTTGCCGCTGGGCGAAGCGTACGTGCCCAATGATATTTTCCTGGACAACGAAGAGCAGCAAATCATCATCATCACGGGCCCGAACATGGCCGGTAAAAGTGCCCTGCTCCGTCAGACCGCTTTGATTGTGCTGATGGCCCAGATAGGCTCCTTTGTGCCGGCAGAAGCGGCCAGCATCGGTATTATCGATAAGATATTTACCCGTGTGGGCGCTTCGGACAATTTATCAAAAGGCGAGTCGACGTTTATGGTGGAGATGACCGAAACAGCCAGCATCCTCAACAACCTCTCAGACCGCAGCTTGGTACTGATGGATGAGATTGGTCGCGGCACCAGCACCTACGACGGCATTTCGATTGCCTGGGCCATCGTGGAGCACCTGCACAACCACCCCAAGTATAGAGGGAAAACGCTGTTTGCCACACACTACCACGAGCTTAACCAGCTGGCCGAAGACCTGCCGCGCGTAAAAAACTATAACGTGTCGGTGCGCGAGGCGGGCGGCAAAATCCTGTTTATGCGCAAACTGGTTGAGGGCGGCAGCGAGCACAGCTTCGGCATACACGTGGCGCAGATGGCGGGTATGCCGAACAGCGTGGTGCTGCGTGCCGACGAAATCATGCACCACCTGGAGCAGGAAAAAGTATCGGAGCAGGCGCCGCAGCAGCGCATGAAATCGGTCCCGAAAAGCAATTACCAGCTCAGCATGTTCGAGCTGAACGACCCGCAACTGAGGCGTATGAAAGAGCTGATGGAGCAGCTGGACATCAACACCATTACGCCGGTGGAAGCGCTGCTAAAGCTGAACGAACTCAAGCTGCTGCTACAGGACAAGCCGGAAAAAGTGTGATAGCAGCGCAAAGAACTTCTTTCGCTGCTATTTCGACATTCTTGCGGCGACAGCCGAAAGGAGCCTACGCAGCTGTGAGGAATCTGTGTAAGAGGCTTCAGGAGTAGGTACTCTGGAAGGCTATTACGGTATAGATTATACTTCCTGCTTCTGTGTCGCGGTCGGCAATGCATCGGGTTCAGGAATTGGCATGAAACTTTATCATTGATAATCAGCTGCAAATGCCGGGGAAGTAGAAAATATTTGCGCCAACTCTTGACAAGTCAGATTTTGTCTATATCTTTGCATCACTAAATCACTACGGCGGTTTGGTGAAAGATAAAAGCGGGAGTAGCTCAGTTGGTAGAGCGCGACCTTGCCAAGGTCGAGGCCGCGGGTTCGAATCCCGTCTCCCGCTCCGCGAAAATAATAACCGAAGACGTTGTGCTGAACAACGTCTTTGTTTTTTGCACGAATTGCTTCAGGAACGCTCCTGAAGTTTGCCGGGATGGTGGAATTGGTAGACACGCAAGACTTAAAATCTTGTGGACGCAAGTCCGTGCGGGTTCGATTCCCGCTCCTGGTACGATTTAAAGCCGCTTATACGTATGTGTAAGCGGCTTTTTTATGTTTGGCCCTTTTCTTCCTTTGTTTCTCGTCTGTTCCTTTCTTCAATTCTATTCATTATATTCGGGTATGACATTAAAATGCTTTCTCAGCCTTAGGTCAAACGTCCATGCAGCACATATCTAGAAGTACCTGAGCAGCAGATGAAGGCAAAGCACAGAAATGCTTTACTCGAAATTATGATATGATAAAAAACAATAAAGGCTCCAATACAATTTACTCAGTAGGTTGCCTACAGATTAAAGCTTCAGGAATAAAAAGTAATACTCTAACGTATGATTGGCCTTCAAAAAAGAGTAAATGGCTTGGAAGCTTAGAACATCAAGAAGTTGTAAGGCTGGCAAGGGAAAAAGGAGAGTTAACTATATGGGAAAGTGCTACAAAAGACATCTTAGACAATTTTGAAATGTATTTTGATTATGCCTGTAAACATAAGCAACCTGCTATTTTGGTTAGTATTCACTATGTTTGTATAGGTGGCTTTATGGATTCATTTCTATTTGAAGGAAAATCAATGTTATATGCTGCTCAATATAACCAGGCTGATGAGTTAATAAAGAAGTGCTTACAAACAATTGAAAAAGAAATAAGCGCCTATCAAAAAGTAATAAATTCTGTTATCGCTAATGAATTTTTAGAAGAGCTGTTTACATTTAGGGAGCACATGGGAAACCTTTTAAGGAAATCCAAAGAAGTTGAACTAACTGCCTATACTCTACAAGAAAATACAAATATAGAAAGTAATGATGTATCAGTTCAGAAAACACCAAAATCTAAATCTATTAGCTATGTATGGCAGGGCAAGCCAGAAGAAATAGACACGCTTTACAGCCAATTGATAAAAGACGGCTATTTGCCTGCAAGTACAGATGCAGAGAATTTCAAAGCACTTTTTACAGGAAAGACATTAAGCAGTATAGAACCTTTGCAATGGCTCAAAAATAAGAACCTGTTAGCCTACTTAATAGATGAACTTTATGATATTGGCAAAATGCCTTCTGATACAAACTACTGGAGTATAGCAGAAGCCTGTTTTACAGACATTAAGAACCTGAAGCAGATTAAAATAAACTATCTAAACAATAAGAATCAGTCTAAGCCTAAAGGGTTTGAAAAAATTGATACTATACTAAGAGAAGTAAAATAGTTTACCAGCCCTTTACCACCGCTTTACCAGTAAATACCAGTCTATTCTTCTCCTTGTCTCACTGGCCTTTCTTTGCTACTGTTATAACAGAACAAGGATTGGCCAATCCATTTCTACAACTTTTAAAGTATAAAGGAATGGAATCACAGCAGTTAAGTGGTACGAAAAAGAAACAATTTCTAAAAGTAGAAACTGCAGGTAAGTCGCCGGAGTTATTGAGCAGCCTTAAAGAAAAGATGCTCCAAGCTATCCATAGCTTTCTAGATATCACAATTGATGGTGTTGATAACAAAACGATTAGAGAAGAGGCAAAAGAGTTTAGTCATGCACTGCTAAAATATGGCAAAGACAAACTTGAAAAGGCAGGTTTTGAGAATGACAAAATACGGACAGAGATAGACTTCCTGTATTCCCAAAAAGAGAAAGAGTTTGCTGAAGCCAGGAAATTAAATGCGGAGGCACGAAAAGCAGAGTTTGAGAACGCTATCAGCCAACTACAGCTTTCTCTTAAAATAACCAGAGTTATGCTGATCAGTGAGTCGGGAGAAGAAGCTTTAGTTCTGGTAAAAGATGTGGAGCAGTTTATCGAAATTTTAGATGATTTTAAATACCCATAGTTTCAAGCTCAATGGAGGGATTATAGGGAATCTGAGACACTTCCGGCGACATCAAAAATTAAAAGAAAAGGCACTGTTGCTAATCTGCAGCAGTGCCTTTTAGTTATTATTATACGCCACAGTTCAAGATTGTTCTGCTGCAACCAGTTCCATGTGTTTGCCTGTTGTCATATCAAAGACCAACTGGAATTGGTTTGCTTCTAACAGCGTATGCTGCTCATAATTTTTAAGCGGCACTTTCTGATTAATATAATCTTCCAGAATAAGTTCGCTTGCCTCAACAGCAGTAGGCTTGATGTCTTCATGCTTATAGCAATGCGTGTATATCTCATCTGTGTCGAGGCAGATGATAGAATAAGCTTCCTGCTCCTTTGTATATTCGTAAGTCAGTGTTAAGAGGGCCATCTTATTTTTCTCCTTTGCTTTCAGCTAAACTAACACTTTTCTTTATGCTGTTCAAGGTTCCGGTAGGTATATTGTTATTGCCGTGGTCGGCCACTATGCAATTTATGCCATTTTTCCGGTACTTCTTGTGACTGCCTTTCTGCGAAACAAAGTCCCAGCCGTTACGGTTCAGCTCCTTTATAACCTCTTTAGAAGTCATAGGCGACTTCCATCTGTAGTTGCTCATATCTGCAATTTAGCACGCTCTTCAACCACTTTCTTTTATCTCAACTTATTTATACTTCAGTATCTGATATGTTTGTTAAAAACACCATTAAGGGCGAAAGAAGTACTGCTAAGGTAAAATGAAATTGTTCGGCTTTAAAATTAACCATAAACTTAAAGCCCTTATACTAACAAGTTCCTGCTGCCATACTTTCCTAACGACTTTTTAAACATGCACAGCAGCCAGGCTTCGGAAAAGACAGAATAATTGCGTTTATTGGTAAAACATCTTAGCCCTGTATGCCAATGACTTGCGCTGCATCTTTCAAACGATCGTTTCGGATCTTACTGCTTATTGGCCTTATTGCCTGCCGGGGCGCTGGTGTGTATAGCCAAACAAGCGAAACCTATCCGAAAGGAACAATAGAACGGGTAAGCCCTGAGCTGGATGCCATAGTCAGCAAAGAGGCAAAGGTCGAAGTTATTGCCGATGGATTTACATGGGTAGAAGGGCCTGTGTGGATAGAAAGCCAGAAGATGCTTTTAGTTTCGGATGTATTTACAAACAGTATTTACAAATGGACAGAACAGGAAGGCAAACAACTATACTTAGAACCGTCGGGGTATACTCAGGCGAAACCGAGAGCAGGAGAGTTGGGGTCGAATGGCCTGGCAATAAACCTCAAAGGGCAGTTGCTGTTGTGCCAGCATGGCGACAGACGTGTTGCGCTGCTGAACTCATCTATACTTAATCCCCGGCCGACTTTTAAAACGCTTGCCGCTACTTATCGTGGCAAAAAGTTTAACAGCCCGAATGATTTAGCTGTAAGAAGCAACGGAGACATTTACTTTACAGACCCGCCATACGGCCTGGAAAAAGGGATTGATGATCCGTTAAAAGAGATCCCATACCAGGGCGTGTATAGAATTTCGGCAGCAGGTAAGGTTACGCTGCTTACCGATACCATCAGCCGCCCGAATGGCATAGCTTTTTTCCCTGGTGAGAAAAGTTTGCTGATAGCTAATTCAGACCCCGAAAAGCCTTACTGGTATGCGTATGACCTGAACGATAAGGGTGAACTCGTTAAGGGGAGATTATTCCATGATGGCTCCAGGGCTTTTCAAAAAGAACCAAGAACGCCGGACGGAATAAAGATTGATAAAAACGGAAACGTTTTTGCGCCCGGACCCGGCGGCGTATGGATCTTCAACGAATCGGGCGATGTACTTGGCAGAATTAAAGTGAATGTAAAAACGTCGAACTGCGCCTTTGCAAATAATGATAAAACGCTGTTTATTACAGCTGAACACTACCTGCTCAAAGTAGATTTAAGATAACATTAACAGCACAAAGCTTTTCCTCTTGTAGATAGGATGCAAGTCCTAACCCAGATTTAGGGAACAAGATTGTAGCCATTATAAAAGGCTCCAGGCCTCCTGGTTGGGGTGTAGACTGCAAGAAATACAACTCACCTCACCAGCTCCTGGCTGCGGTTGGCATCGATGGCGATGAGGATGAACAGCAGGATGGTGAACGACCACAGCGAGGAGCCTCCGTAACTGAAGAAAGGCAGCGGAATGCCCACCACCGGCGCGAGGCCAATCGTCATACCTACGTTTACCAGAAAGTGAAAGAAGATGATGGAGGCTACGCAGTAACCATAGGTGCGGCCAAATACCGATTTCTGGCGCTCCGCGATAAAGACGATACGGATTAGCAGCAGCATAAAAATGCTAATCAGGATGGTGCTGCCCAGCCAGCCGTGTTCCTCGCCAATGGTGCAGAAAATAAAGTCGGTACTTTGTTCGGGCACGAAGTCGAACTTGGTTTGTGTGCCTTCCAGGAAGCCCTTTCCCCAGAAACCGCCGGAGCCAATGGCGATCTTCGATTGCGTTACGTTCCAACCATAGCCCAGCGGGTCGGCTTCGGGGTTAATGAGCGCCTTGATGCGGTTCTGCTGGTGCGGCTGCAGGATGTTGTTCACAAAATAATCGACACTGAAAATCATACCCACTACGGCTACCCACAGCACAATCATGGTTTTAAAGCGGCGTAGCAGGCGGTAATCCAGCCAGGTAGCCAGCGCCATCAGCAGGGTGATGCCGATGATCAGGTATAGTTTGGGGACGAGGAGCGTCAGGATAAAGATAGCAGCTGCGGTGCCCCCTACAATCAGGATGAGCGGCGACATGCCCTCGCGGAAGTAGGCCAGCACAAACGCCGCGAACACCAGCGCAGAACCTGTCTCGTTCTGAAGTATAATGATAAGGGGCGGCAGCAGCGTAATAGCGGCCAGCTTCATCTGGTCTTTGAAGTTCTGCTGGCGCAGGCTTATACTTCCCAGGAATTTGGAGGCCGCCAGCGCCGTGGCAAACTTGGCCAGCTCGGCGGGCTGCAGGCGTATGCCGCCCCCCAGGTCAAGCCAGGAGCGGGAGCCGGCAATGGGTTTGGCAATCACCAGTGTAACAAGCAGCAGCAGGATGATGGTGCCGTAAATAGGGTAAGCCAGGTGTTCGTATACTTTGTAATCTACCACCAGCAGCACAAGTATAAGCAGCAGCGAAGCGCCTATCCACACCAGCTGCTTGCCTGAATTGATATCGAAGCTGAGAATGTTAACCACATTATCCGGGCTGTAAACGGCGGCATAAATGTTCATCCAGCCCAGGCCCACCAGCAGGAAATACAGGAGCACGGTCACCCAGTCCATGTTCATGAGCATGCTGTTAGACGTGCGCCGGCTTTGCGGGGTTACTATTCTACCTCCAAGTACTTTCGGCTCAACACCCATTTTTCCATTGGCTTTCTGGACACGGAGTCCGTTAAATACTTTTCTATCATCAGGCCTGCAATTGGCGCGGCCGATTGTGCGCCGAAACCGGCGTTCTCTACATAAACCGCAATTGCTATCTTGGGATTCTCGCGCGGCGCAAAGGCGACAAACACAGCGTGATCTTTGCCCTGCGGGTTTTCGGCGGTGCCGGTTTTGCCACACACCGTAATCCCCAGCTTCTCGAGGTTGGCGTTACGGCCGGTGCCGGAGGCCACCACATCGGCCATACCCTGTATTACAGGCTCATAATATTTCTTGTCGATGGTGGTATGATGCTGTTCTTCATACTGCGGCAGCGGATGCCCGCTGTTGCCAATCGATTTGATCATGTGGGGCGTAATATAGTAACCCCGGTTCGCCATAATAGCCATAAAGTTAGCCATCTGCAGGGGGGTTACGCCGAGTTCTCCCTGGCCAATACTGAGCGAGTAAATGGTTGAGAACTTCCAGCGGTTCTTTCCATACATATCGTCATACATACCCGGTGAGGCAATGATTCCTTTTTTCTCGTTCGGCAGATCTACGCCCAGCTTTTTGCCGAAGCCCATGCTCAGAATTTGCTCCCGCCAGTGCGCCAGACCCAGCGATGTATCTTTGTAGGTATTCCGTGATCGGCCCTGGTTAACCTCTGCCCGAAACGCCTGGTAGAAGTATGGATTGCATGAATACTTGATGGCAAGCGCCAGGTTAGACGGAGCGGGGTGGCCGTGAGCGCACTTTATCAGGCTTTGGTTGCAGGGGAACCCTGTTTCGGGTGTAATAATGCCATCCTGTAAAGCAACCAGTGCCTGCGCCAGCTTAAAAATAGAGCCCGGCGGGTTGCTGCTCGCCATAATAGGCCGGTTAAAGAGCGTCTTGTTCGAATCGGTGAGCAGCGCCATGTAATTTTTGCCGTAGTCTTTTCCTGTAAACAGGCTTGGGTCATAAAAAGGCGCAGAGATGTAAGCCAGGATCTCGCCGGTGGCCGGCTCAATCGCCACTACGCTTCCCTTGGCGCCGTTCATCAGAAACTCGCCATACTCCTGCAGGTCCAGATCGATGCTGCTGGTCAGGTTCTGGCCTGCTACCGAGAGGGTATCATAGGCGCCGTCTTTAAACGAGCCTTTCTCGATGCCGCGCACATTCACCATTTTATACTTCACACCGCGGCTGCCCATCAAATACTTTTCATACTCCAGCTCGATGCCGCTCTTGCCAATGTAGTCGCCGGGACGGTAGCCGGTGTAGGCCGGGTCATCCAGCTGTTTGGGGCTGATTTCGGCAATATAGCCAAGCGCATGCGCCAGGCTGGCCTGCGGGTAGCCGCGCGCCGTGCGGGCGTTGATAAAAAAGCCGGGAAAATCTATCAGGTTATCCTGGATGTGGGCGAACTCCTGTGTGCTCAGCTTCTGATAAAAAGCAGAAGGTTGTACGTACGAAAAAGCGCGGGCTTTTCTGAAGCGCTCCCGCACGTCTTCGAGCGGCAGGTTAAGCAGGCGGCAAAGGCGCAGCGTGTCTACGTTTTTGGCCTCCTTGGGGATCAGCATCAGGTCGTATACCGGCGTGTTCTGCACCAGCAGTTTGCCGTTGCGATCGTAAATCAAACCCCGGAAAGGATACTGGATAACGGTTTTGATGGCGTTGGTTTCAGCCGCCTGTTTGTAGCTGCTGTCTACCACCTGTATGTAAAAAAGGCGCAAGGCAAAAAGTGCTCCTATCAGCAGAAAGATGCCTTGTATAACGTATTTTCGATTCTCTAAGTAGTTCATTTATACTCTGGTCGCTCTTTTGGACGGGAAGAACAGTAGTTGCAGAATAACCATCACTACACCCGTAAATAATGTGCTGACAAGAACTTTCAGTAAAGTATGGCCCGCTTCGGCAAAGCTGACAGTTTCCAGGAAAAAGACAGCCGTATGATGCACCAGCAGCAACAAAAAAGTATAAGCCATAAACCAGCGTACACCCATCACATGTATGTTCACCGAGTCACCTGTATCGTAACCATCGCGTGGCGTCAGAAGGTTCAAAACAAGCGGCCTTAAAAATGCAAGCAACACGCTGGCAGCGGCGTGTATGCCCATGGTATCATAAAACACATCTACTGCAAAGCCAACGGCAAAGCCCAGAAAAAGCAGGAATACACGGTTGAGCTGGATGGGCAAAAAGAGCAGGAACCCAACATAGATAAAGCAGAAACCTACCCCGAAGATGACCAGGTTGTCCATCAGCAGAATTTGAAGTGCCACGAACACCACAAACTGAAAGATATTTCCGATGCCGAATTTACTGTTCATCTGTAAGTATACCTGCGTTTTGTTCTAGTTTTATGCGCTCGTCCTGGTGCGGGTTTTCCACCACATACACGTAAGAAAGCTGTGCAAAGTCAACTGATAGTTTTACACGGATAGTATAAAAGCTCTTGTCCGATTCTTTTTTTACGGAGCTGATGGTGCCCACCATCACGCCTTCCGGAAACACCGTGTTGAAACCGCTGGTTACTATCGTATCGCCTTTAACCGGATTGACATGCAGCGGAATGTACTCCAACTGCGCGGTGCGGTAATCGCCGCCAGGCCATTTGATGGTGCCGAAGGTGTTGTCGCGCTTTATTTTGGCGGACAGCAGCATCTGGGAGTGCAGCAGCGACGTAACGGTGGCGTAATGCTCCGACACTGTTTTGACGCGCCCCACTACTCCATTTGAGGCAATAACACCCATGCCCGGCTGTACCCCGTCGGCGGTGCCGATAGACAGTGTCAGGTAGTTGTTGGTGCGGCGCACGGAGTTATTGATAACCCGGCCTGCGTGCAGGATGTAGGGCAGCACTTGGGCAGTATCGGAGGGAGCATAATACGTCGTATCGAGCTGCCGGGTGCTGTCGAGTTGCGCCATTGCTTTATACTGCAATACTTCCTCGCGCAACACGGCATTTTCGCGGGCCAGTGTGCTGTTGATGGAGGCCAGCCGGAAATAATCGGTTACACCGCTCTGAAACTCCAGTACCTGCCCCACATACTTGTTGGCAGAGTTGAAAAAGGCTGCGCCCTGGTACGTGTTGTAACGCACAATCAGGTATACGCACAGCACCTCCAGCAACACAAACACGAGGAATGCACGGAACCGGTATATGAATGCAAAAAGATTCCGCATGCCACTCTGTTACGTCAGCAGGACGTTTTTGAATCCTTCTATACTTTTGATGGCAGCGCCTGTGCCGCGCACCACCGCTCTTAAGGGATCCTCGGCAATGTGAATCGGTAGTTTTGTTTTTACGGCCAGGCGCTTGTCGAGGCCGCGGAGCAGTGCGCCGCCACCGGTCAGGTGAATGCCGTTATCGTAAATGTCAGCCGAAAGCTCCGGCGGCGCAATTTCCAGCGCTTTGAGCACGGCTTCCTCAATTTTGGAAACAGACTTATCCAGGGCAATGGCAATTTCCTGGTAGGTTACCTTGATAACTTTCGGGATGCCCGTCATCAGGTCACGGCCACGGATTTCATAGTCTGCCGGCGGATTTTCTATTTCAGTGAGCGCCGCGCCTACTTCAATCTTAATTTTCTCGGCAGAACGCTCGCCAATCAGGAGGTTGTGCTGGCGGCGCATGTGGTCCAGGATGTCTTTGGTGAACACATCACCGGCAATGCGGATAGACTGATCGCATACAATACCTGAAAGGGCAATCACCGCAATTTCGGTTGTGCCGCCGCCAATGTCCACAATCATGGAGCCAATCGGCTGCTCCACATCAATACCGATACCGATAGCAGCGGCCATCGGCTCCTGTATCATCCATACTTCCTTGGCCCCGGCGTGCTGGGCCGAATCGCGTACAGCCCGTTTTTCTACCTCCGTGATGCCCGACGGGATACAGATAACCATGCGGTGCGATGGCTGAAACAGGCGGCGGCCGGTATCAATCATCTTGATCATGCCCCGGATCATTTCTTCCGCCGCGTGGAAATCGGCAATTACGCCATCTTTCAGCGGGCGGATGGTTTTGATGTTCTCGTGGGTTTTCTCGTGCATCTGCATGGCACTGCGGCCAATAGCCAGCACGCGGCCCGTGGTGCGATCCACGGCAATAATCGAAGGCTCGTCGACTACAATTTTATCATTATGAATAATCAGGGTATTGGCGGTACCCAGGTCAATCGCTATATCACTTGTTAAAAAATTGAATAGTCCCATTTGGAAGAGGTATAGGCCTGCACTGCCTAATTATATTTTGTATATAGAATATTTCTGTTCAAAAACTTGAAGCAAAATTAGTGAAATTCAGCGGAATTAATAATGCCGCTGCTTTTCTATGGCAGGAATATATTTTTTATAAGGATCACAAGCACTGTTTTGTGGAGTATAACGGCCGGAGAAGTACAAAATTGAGTGCGACAGAATTTATCTGCCGGAATGCTGCAGGGCAGGTGTGCACACCTGCGAGGTCTTTTGTGGTTTATGACTCTAAGTCCTGCAGGTAGCCTGAATGAAGTATAAGTATGAAGTATAAGAAAGCACCCGCTGGTGCGAGCTTGCAGCTCGTTCCATTATATCTTCAGGGCTTAAAAGTACGAGCTGCAAGCCCGCACCAGCAAGTTATTGTTTCGACTATACCTGTAACCGGAAGTATAGGTATAAAAAATCCCTGGCTTTGGAACAGGCCGGGGATTTTAGAAAAACAGGGAATATGGATTTTAATGCTTAAAGTGGCGAACGCCCGTCATCACCATGGCCATACCATGTGCATCGCAGTAAGCGATGGAGTCCTTATCTTTAATGGAGCCGCCGGGTTGCACCACTGCTTTGATGCCTGCTTTATCGGCGATCTCCACGCAATCCGGGAAGGGAAAAAAGGCGTCGGAAGCCATTACTGTTTTGCTCACGTCGAAGCCGAAGTTCTTGGCCTTCTCGATGGCCTGCAGGAGCGCATCCACGCGCGATGTCTGGCCTACGCCGCTGGAGAACATCATTTTATCAGTAGCCAGCACAATGGTGTTGGATTTGGTGTGCTTGCATACCTTGGCAGCAAACACCAGCGCTTTTTTCTCTTCGGCAGTTGGCTCGCGTTTAGTTACGGTTGTAAAGTCGGCTTCTGTTTCGGTGGCTAGATCCTTGTCCTGTTCAATTACGCCGTTCAGCAATGTTTTGAATAGTTTCTTCGGAAGCTCCACATCCTTTTGTTTCAGCACAATGCGGTTTTTCTTCGAGCGCAGCAATTCCAGTGCATCTGCATCGTAGTCCGGGGCAATTACCACTTCAAAAAACAGCTTGTTCAACTCTTCGGCAGTGGCCAGGTCGATGGTTCTGTTGGCGATAATCACACCGCCAAAAGCAGATACCGGGTCAGAAGAAAGTGCCAGTAAATAAGCTTCTTTGATGGTGCCGGCAGTGGCGCAGCCGCAGGCGTTGGTGTGTTTCAGGATAGCCACGGCCGGTTCCTCGAACTCAGCGCCGAGCGCTACGGCAGCGTCTACGTCTACCAGGTTGTTGTAGGATAACTGCTTGCCATTGAGCTGCTCAAACAAATCGTCGAGCTTGCCATAGAAGGTGCCTTTCTGGTGCGGATTTTCGCCGTAGCGCAGCGGCGTGCTCTCGCGCAGGCTTTGTTTAAATACCGGTTGCTGATCCTCGCCGTTCAGGTAGTTGAAAATATGCGTGTCGTAGTGCGAGGATACGTCAAAGGCCTTTGCCGCAAAGCGTCTGCGGTCTTCCAACTCTGTGGCGCCATCGTTTGCTTGCAGCAATTCCACCACTTCGTCATACTGATCGCGCGACGATACAATCAGCACATCTTTAAAGTTCTTGGCTGCCGCACGGATAAGCGAAATGCCGCCAATATCGATTTTCTCGATCACGTCTTCCTCCGCTGCCCCGGATGCCACTGTTTCCTCGAAAGGGTATAAATCCACTACCACCAAATCAATCGGCGGAATGTTATACTGCGCACGCTCCGACAAGTCGCTTTCGTTGTCGCGGCGGTGCAGGATACCGCCAAATACTTTCGGGTGCAGCGTTTTCACACGGCCGCCAAAGATAGACGGGTAATCCGTAAGGTCTTCAACAGCGATAACTTCGGCGCCCTGCTCTTCCAAGAAAGCCTGTGTGCCGCCCGTGGAACAAATGGTGACATTGTGCTGCTTCAGGAGCTCCACAAGTGGTTCCAGGCGGTCTTTATAGTATACCGAAATGAGTGCGGATTTAATTTTAACAGATTGCATGTGTGTTGCGTGTATGGTTTAACGGTTGTTTTTAGATTGCTTCGGGGCTGTGAGCAGTTGCTCTACCACCAGCGGCAGGTGCCTGTGCTCGAGTTGCAGCACGCGGGCTGCCAGTTCTTCGGGTGTATCGGTGGGCAGTACGGGGCAGCGTGCCTGCAGTATAAATTCGCCCTCGTCGTAGGCCTCGTTGATGCGGTGGATGGTGATACCCGACTCCTGATCGCCTGCCTGCACCACCGCGCTGTGCACGTGCCGGCCGTGCATGCCTTTGCCGCCATAATTGGGCAGCAGGGCAGGGTGTATGTTGATGATTTTATCCGGAAACGCCTGCAGCATATTTTTCGGCACCAGCCACAGGAAGCCTGCCAGTACGATCAGGTCAGGTTCGAAAGCCTGCACCTGTTGCAGCACTTTATCGGAGTTGTAAAAGTCATCCCGCGAAAACAAAAGAGCCGGGACGTGGTAGGTCTCGGCTCTTTTAAGGGCGTGCGCATTCGGGTTGTTGGAGAACAGGGCAGCCACACGGATTTCAGGGTGATGTTCGAAGTGCTCCAGCAGGCGCTGCGCGTTGCTCCCCGAACCCGAAGCAAAAATGACTATGTTTTTCTTAGCTGGCTGTTCCAAAAGTATAAACTTGTATTGAAGCCGCAAATATAGCGGATTTGCCCGTAGAAGCCAGCGCCACAGGTATAAGAATTATGCGGAGGCAGTACGGAAGGGTGCTTTTTTCTTCAGCTTGGGCACAGCCGCCATGATCTCTCTGAATCTGAAAATTTGTTCCGGGCTGAACGTGTCCTTCGGTACCAGATGCGCGACTTGTTTACTCTGATAGATCAGGAACCAGCCTTTCAGTTCCTGTACCTTGTATACTTTGTCCCAGCTTGTTGTGGAATTAAAGGTTTCGCCCTGTATTATTATCTGCTCCGGCGTAAATGTATACGTCATGTTTTCCTGCAGATTAGCATGGGAAAGGAAATTTTTCCGCGCACTCCGGTACACAGTGAAAGGTAAATAGAAAACAACAACGGTCCCAAAGATCAGCTGGAAATAAGGCGGCCCGTCTATACTGTTCCATACACTCGCAAAGTCTAAAATGCCCGCCGTTAGCATTGTTACGCCAATAAAGCTGATGAAAAGCATGATAAACTTACGATAGGTAAGCCTGAACATGAGCCGGATGTACTTCTCCAGAGTAAGTTTAGATTGAATGGTTATTTCCTGCATAAAGCTGTTGGTAAAGCCAAGAGATACAAAAACAAATATATAAAATATATTATATAAATCATCAGGAGATCACCCGTTACTCTTCCTCGTAAAACTCGATAAGCGAGCCGAAGTAGCTCTCGTCCCATCCTTCTGTAATGTCTGCATAGTCCTGGTCGGGGATGTTGAGGTGCCTGAGTTCTGCAGACGTGCCCTGTTTGTGCGGGTGCAGCTTGATGGTAACAATAGAGCGCTCCGGCTGATCGCCGAAATACCACTCCTGCACCAGCATTTTGCCTTCCTCAAACTCCAGGTTTTTGCCTACAATGCTGCCGTCCCACAGCGAGAACTCAGATCCGGGCTCTGTCGACATCTCGGCCTTGTCGCCGGTCCACAACCGGAGGGTATCAGGGTTGGTAAGCGCAAGGTATACTTCCTCCGGTGAGGCAGGAATGATGTAATATTTCTTGTAGTCTTTCATGGTTGTGGTGCTGGATATTGCTTTTGTTAATATGAGCGATTATGAGCGGTAAAAAGGGCTCGTGTAGCCGGTGAATGAGGCGTAGCCAAGTATAAAAAATGAACTGTGTGGCTGCTGCACAGCTCATAAATCAAATTTTGAGCTTTCTGTAATGGCCAAGGATTTTCAATCTTAACCAAATACTTCCAATCGAAATATATAATCCATTATATAAACAGCGTTGTGCAACAGCCATCCTTGTTGTGCGTAGGTTTTTAACCGCTATTAATCTCAGATTATGGAAAAGCGAGGAACGACACCTGTAGTTCGCCAAGTTTTTTATATCCTAATACATTCATATGAATAGGGTCGCGGTAGTATAATTGCTTATTGTATATATTGTATCCGCCTAAAAAGAACTGATCAAGAACAGGTATTCCATGAAGCAAGCAGATCTTCTTTTGCATTTCAACGTATTTACCCATCCCCTCTGCATAAAATGGATCATATCCACCCCGATCATTGAAGGCTTTACTTGATGTAAAAAGATATATAACAGCCTTGGGATTTATCTCATAAATTCTTTTGATACAATAGTTAATTCCTCCTGCCTGGGAAGTTAATTTTTTCTTATCATAACCATCAAATTCTGTATAGTCTGTGTAAGAGCCCACCTCTCTATGATTTGTATAGTCATTTGTTGAAGCCCAAAGGATGTAAATATCAAACACACCGGCTTCATCTACCTGTTGTTGAACAGATTTTCCCTGTAATGAAGAAAAGCCTGCCCCAGGTACTCCATAGTTGGTAATAGTCATTCCTAAGAATTTTTCCCACATACTTTTGGCGCTATCACTTTCAGGTATCACAGAAACAGAGCCACCAAAGACTGCTACAGATTTTCCATAATTGAAGGATTTTTCAAAAGCTAATTTCTCAGTCCTGTTTTGTGAAAATCCATTAATCGAAATTAAAAGAAACAAAATAACCAGATAATGTATGCTACCTCTCATAGTAATATATTTAATATGTTAAATATTGATCCAAGACATGGTCCCGTTTTAAATTCTTATTTTTCTCTTTTGCGTGTCAAGATCACTAATGTGTATCGTCTCAATTTGATAGGCTACTACTTAGTAAGTATACTACTGCCAAACTTACGCAGAACGGCTGGTATATAAGGTGATCGAGGCGATAGCGAAGGTTGAGCATGCATTGTGTTGGCACATGTAGCTTTAGATTTTCTTTCTTTTCTCTATCTCTTCCCTGCTAAGGTCGAAGTGTAATGGAGTAGTGTCATATATTGGGCTGTCGTAACCGCTAATGATTTTATTTCGAAAACTTCTTAGGTCAAGTATTCGAAAAGTCCTTTTATACTGCGTCCACTCGCTTTTAATCACATCAATTACTGAAAGCTGCTGTATCGTGCCTTTGAAAAGGGTTCTATTCCAAATCGGTATAGCAACCATATTTCCTTCAGGATTCCATATTGGAGGCCCGCCGTACAAACCACTTAACTTGTGCCTTTTATTGTCGCTATCACACCAATAGCATTCCCCTGCCAAAGGGCTTCCCATTGCAAGCTCTATTAACTCACTATATTCAATCCTATTCTGCTTATTAGGAGAAAACATCTGCTCATCAGCATTGTAAAATGCCCAAGGCCTTAATAAATGGTTTTCTGTTTTCTCTCCCATTTCTATATGTGCCAACTAAAGTATAAACGGAATTACTCCGTTTATACTGCCAAATATAGATGGATAAACGAAAGAAAGCTTTCGTATTAACATAAGTAAATCATACCGTAAAAGCAGTTCTGCCTGGCTGCTATCTACCTAAGTATAAATCCGGTTTCTACTTGCTATCCCAGCAGCTTGCTCTTGGCCTTCAGCGACCAGGTATAACGGAACTCCGCCACTTGTTCGCCCTGCTCGTCCAGGCCGATGCTGGTGGCCTGAACAGTGGTGGGCTCACCGGTAATTTTTGCGGTTTCCACGGCTTGCTGCACCCGTTTGCCGTCCTCGCACACAAACGTAATCTTGCCCGTAGCTTTCTTCGTAAAATCGGCATCCATGTGCACCACCAGCATCGACACGGCCGGGTCGGATTTATGAATGTACATCATGCAGAGCACGCCCGTTGAAAGTTCGGCGGCCATGCTGAGGCAGGCGAAATAAATAGAGCCAAACGGATTTTTGTTGAGGTACTTGTACGGGATACTGACCGTGGCGCGCTCGTTGGTGAGCGAGGTAACCTGCAAATCGGCGAGGTAGGCCATGGGCAGCCGCGACAGCATAAACAGGCGGAACTTGGCCGGCGAAGCAACCAGTTTGCGGAAGTCTTCGGCAGATGTGTTTAAAGTAACCATAGAGAAGGCCGGTTAAAAGCTACAGCTTATACTTCGTTTCCGCAGTCTGCGGTTTGGTAGCTGTTAAATATACGGGTTTTGAAGTATAAACAGGCTTTAAAATCCTGAAATGCTGCCTGTGACTTTTATTTTGCCTGTGCCCGGCACTTGCAGATTACCTTGGTTAACCTACCAGCAACATCGACAAAATCCCTGTCAGCATAATAAATTTGTTCAGGTTGCTGAGGTAGGCGAAGTCGCGGCGGCGGTCGGAGCGGGCCAGTTTGATGACCAGCCAGATGCTGGGCAGCAGCACCAGCAGCAGCATGTAGGAATCAAACAGCAGGGCAGTGCGCCGGTGAAAAACCACCACCAGCAGGAAGGCCAGGAATAGTGCCACCAGCGGATACAGTACCAGCTTGGTATTGCGGATACCCGCCACAATCGGCAGCGTGCGGCAGTCGAAAGAAGCATCGCCTTTCATATCTTCCATGTCCTTGATAATTTCTCTGATTAAGGATATCAGGAAAGCAAAAAGGGCATACCCCAGCGTTATTTTGTTCAGGGCATCATCATAAACAGCCACCACCAGCAGCATAGAGGCAGACAGCAGCGCAATGACGACATTGCCAACCAGCAGCATTTTTTTCAGACGGGCAGAGTATCCCCACAGCAGCAGCACGGCACCCATGTTTATGAGGCCCACAGGTATAGCTAAAGCCAGGCCGATGACTACGCCGGCGGTGGAAAGCACCAGGTGTGCAAACATAGCGCGGCGGCGGCGGATGGCTTTGCCCACCAGCATGCGTTCGGGCTTGTTGATGGCATCGATTTTAACGTCGTAATAATCGTTGATGATGTAGCCGGCCGCTGCGATTAGCACTGTAGAAAGGGTAAGTGCGGCAAAGCCCGGCCTGGCAACCATGCCCCAGTTTACGCCCGCCACGAGCAGGCAGGCCTGCACCAGCGCCTGGCTCAGCACAATCAGCACCAGGTTAGGAAAACGGATAAGGCTCAGGTAAGCTTTCACGTAAATAGAAAGTGTGGTATGCGAAGTGTAAAGGTATGGCTGTGCGGCGAAAGCACAAGGTATAAAAAAAGCTCCTGCGGCAAACAGGAGCTTTTTCTGTAACGGATAGTGTAAACTGTTATCAGATTCTTTTCACGTTTACAGCGTTAATTCCTTTTTTACCTTCCTGTGTGTCGAACTCCACACGGTCATGCTGCTGAATTTCTACGCCGTTCAGGCCGGTTACATGCACAAAGAAGTCTTCGTTTGTTTCGTCTTCCGTGATGAAGCCAAACCCTTTAGACTCAATAAAAAACTTTACTTTTCCCTGTTTCATAAAGATGAATAATTAATGGTAATAAAATCCTCCGGTAAGGTAAAAATTATAAACTGCATACGCAATAGCAATTAAAAGAAATTTTATATTGAATTGCAGAAAAGTATGATAGTGCTGGCTTACCAGGTATCCTGTGCTTTCATTACCAGTTCCAGCAGTTCCCGCACGGCGCCTCTGCCGCCATCTTTGGCTGATACAAACATACTGATAGTTTTAATATCGTCGGCGGCATCGGCCGGGCAGGCCCTGAACCCGCAACGCTGCATCACTTCCATGTCGGGCATGTCGTCGCCCATGTAAGCTGCGGTAGCCGGATGGATGCCCTGCATGTATAAATAGTCCTCCAGCGTATCCACTTTGTCTTCCGAACCCAGGAAAATGTCTTCAATACCAAGCTGCTCCAGGCGTTTGCGCACACCCGGCTCATTTTTGCCGGAGATGATGGCGACGCGATAGCCTTGCCGGATAGCATGTTTGATGGCAAAGCCGTCTTTGATGTTGAAGGCCCGCACCTGCTCGCCATCGGCAAAGCAGTAGAGCAGGCCATCGGTCAGCACACCGTCTACATCAAAAATAAACGTATTGATCTGTGATAAATCTGTCTGTGTGATCGACATAGGCGAAAAGCTAAAGAATTGTTTGACAAGAGACGAAAGTAAGTAAAAAGGACACAAGTATCAGGATGTTAGACACGCTTGTCTCTATACTTGGGTCTGGTTTAAGCAAGCTTCTTTTTTGTCCTCCTCTGAAGGCGGTGGGGATGATTACATGTGCTGATAATCATCCATAAGTATAAACATCGGAAACTGCTTAATAAAAGCAGCGCAGTTTGCATCTTCCGGCCGCTTCTCATCCCCCTTCTCTCCTTCAAAGAGGGACTTTCCTGCACTACGACTTCCACGCCCTTCGTAACGTTAATAAATCACCTTAGCTGGAAAGCCCGTCTGTATGCGCAAAAACAAAAAAGGTTCTTTACCGGAAAGAACCTTTAAAGGCATTTAGTTAAGTGACAACATACTTGCAGCGGAGTTGGAATTTAGTCCTGATTGTCGCGCCACTCATATACCCAGGCCGATTGTATCTGCTCCAGGTGTCCTTCGTTGGCCTGCTCGCGCGTGCCTTCAAAGTTGGGCAGCGACAATATCCAGTCCAGCAGTTCGGTAAAGCGGATGCGGTAAATTTTAGATTCGGAGAAGTCGTCGCCGAATTTTTCGTAGAGTGCCATGGCGATGTCCTCGTGGTCGCTCCAGGTCATAGGTGGCTCGTAGCTTTTATTCATTATTTAAATAGTTTAATGGTTATAAGGCTGAATGGTTTTAAAACGCCTGAGGTAATCTGCATGAGAAGCCCAACAATCTAACCATTCAACAATTTAGACTAATGCCCCAGAAAATCCTGCCCCGGAATAGTAACAACCACATCTTCGTTGCCCTGCACCACACATTGGCAGGCCAGGCGCGAGTTAATGCGCGGGTCTACGGCGCGATCAATATAGTCTTCTTCTTTGTCAGAAATTTCCGGCAGGTCGCCCATGCCGGCCTCAATGTATACATGGCAGGTACTGCAGCCGCACACGCCGCCGCAGTTATGCTGTAATTTAATATCATTGTTTAGCGCCACATCCAGCACCGATTCCCCTTCTACCGCCGGATGCGATTGGTCTGGTGAGCCGTCTGCGAACTTATAGGTTATATTTACAACTTTCATGTGTGTTCTATAATTAGGCTGCAAGTTACAAAGCCTGCCTGCCGGATCAAAGTATGGCATTTATATGCCTTTAGCTGATAAACCGGCAAAAGCGGCAAATGGTTGTGCGGTTCGGGTTATACTTTGTTTTTGGTGGCCTGTATGCTGTCAGTCAGCTGCCGGTAAAGTTCGCTGTAGCGCGGGTGCTGTGCCAGTAGGTGCAGGTGCCCGGCAATTACGTTTTCGTCGTGGCGCACAGCAGGGCCGGTTTGTACTTCAAATGGCGGGTGCAGGGCCGCTTTGGCAATGGTTTCGTGGATAAGAGGCTGCAGCAGGCCTGGCGGCAGGTTTGCTTCCTGCAGTAGTTCGCGGCTGATGCCCAGCAGGTGATTCGTGAAATTGCAGGCAAACACAGCAGCCAGGTGCAGTTGCCGACGTGCTTCGGAACTTACGCGCTGCACCTGATCGCTTATACTTTGCGCCAGTTGTTCCAGCTTTTGCAATGCCTGCTCGTCCCGGGCTTCAATTAAAAGAGGCACCGCTTTAAAATCGACGGCTTTGGCCTTTGAAAAGGTCTGTAAGGGGTAAAAAACACCAGTCCGGGCTCCGTTTATATCCTCCAGTATAGCCAATGGTTGCGAACCGGACGTATGCGCAACCAGCGTGCCTGGCGGTACCTGCAGTTGTTGCGCTACTGTAGCAATAACTGCATCGGGCACCGCAATAAGTATGATATCAGCGGCCATACCTGCAAGTTCGGCAAGAGAAGCAACTGGCTTTGCTGCCGGAAGCAGCCGGGCCAGGGCTTCGCGCGAGGTGGCGCTACGGCTGTAAACCGCTGTTATCTCGTGCCCGGCGGCGGCAAGCGCCTGCGACAGGTGCCAGGCAACATTACCTGCTCCGATAAAGGCTATTTTCATGGCTTGTAAATATGATTCTCTATAACATCCTGGTAGCATTGCAGCAGTTGCGGCAAAACGGCTTTCGAAGAAAACCTGTTTAAAAAGTCCTGCCGGATGATGTTGCTGTCGTAACTTTTATAGTTTTTGATCATGTTTAGCATGGCCGCTGCAAGTGCATCGGGATTGTTCTTTTCTACTAGCAAGCCATTAAAAGGTGTAACTATACTTTCAGGGCCGCCGCACTTGGTGGCAATTATGGGCTTTCCGCAAGCAAGTGCTTCTATGTATACGATGCCCATAGATTCGTATAAGCTCGGAAGTATAAATGCCTGACAATGCTGAAATTCCTTAACAGCCTGTTCTCTGGTCAGCTCTCCGAGCCATTCCACATCGCTGGCTATATCTAAAGTTTTAGCTAACTGTTGATAAGCTTTGCTATGCGGGCCGGAGCCGCCAATCCTGAATTTTACAGAGCCTGCCCGCTGCCGGAATTTATTAATGGCGTGCAGCAACAAATTAAAAGATAGTCGGCTGACTGATACCAAGAGGGAGTAACAAAAACGTTCATAGCCGCTGCTTTATCAGGGCTAAGGTAAACAAAAAAGCCCTTGCATGCGCTGCAAGGGCTTCCTGATTTTATACTTAGGCGTAGTTTACACTGCCTGTGCTTTGCGTTTGCTGCCAAGCTTTACGCTTGGTTTAGGCGCCGTCTTAGGGCCATCCTGGCTGCGGCGCACAATGGCCATGATAAAGCCGATTGCCATAATTAAAGTGCCTATCCACAGTATGTTCACGAAGGGTTTTTCCATTGCCTTCAGGATTATCCATTCGCGCTGCGTGGTGTTTACGCCAATCTTAAAGCTTTCGGTAGCGGGGTCTATGTTCAGGAGCGTAACACGCAGGCCTAAATCGCCGATTTCCTCGGGGTAATAACCGGCCATGCCATCCTTGAAAATAAGCAGCGGATGTACGTGGTAATTTTTCGTTTCGCCCAGAATCTGCATGTCTGCCTGCACCGCGATATCGCCCTGCTTCAGTTCCACACCCGGCACCTTGTTCACCATCTCCACGCCATGGAAAACAGCAATGTAATCGTTCAGGATAATGGTGTCGCCCATGGCAATATCATACTCTTTCATGGTGCTCCACTCTTTTTCTTCCGGCGCAATAGACGATACGTGGGTATACAGGTCTCTGTCTATAAAGCTTTTGATAGCTGGGGAAGCCAGCAGGCCCATGTTCGGGTTTACCTGTGCGCGTGGGTACAGCAGGAATGCCTTGCCGCTTTCGCGGTTCTTATACTCCAGTTCGTAGTAGGTGTTTTCCGGGGAGCTCAACTCCAGCGTATCGCCTGTTTTATAGTATACTTTGTCGCCTGCTTTTACATCGGCACGGGCAATGGCTTTATATGGATCAGCCGTGCGGAAAAGTATCTCCTGGTTTACGTAGCCTGGCACGCCCGCCACCTCAAAAAACTTGCCGCGGTAACTTACACTATACTTGTCCATGTCTACGGGCGTGTTGCGCCACAGGAGCACGTTGTCGCGGTTTACCTCATCCGGAAACTCGCGGGAGTATAACAGGCCGGAAGTGTTTTGGGAGATGATCTTGGAATAGCCCGACGAGAAAAGTATACCTATCAGCATCAAAGCAATGCCGATATGCGATACGGCACCACCGGATAAAGCCACCTTTTTGTGTATCAATCCAAGTATAATGCTCAGGTTGGCAAACACCGAGAAGAGCGAGGCTATCAGCAGGGTAATGTAAACCCAGTTATCCAGCTTAAAGGGTAGGATATCGAATTTGTTGGACAGGATGATGATAAGGCTGGAGAACAGCAGCGTGAGCATGGCCGGCATGGTGATGGCATCCACAAAGCTGGCTTTGTCTACTTTGCGCCACCACAGCAACTGGGCTATACCTGAAAGCAGAGCTACCACCAACCCTGCCCACAGCTGGAATTTGGTATAGTGTGCAATCTGGTCGGCGGGCAGTGCGGCGTTTGTGTCGATGCCGATAAAGCCCATAAACGAGTTATAGACAGGTATAGACGTGGTAGCCAGCACCTGGAAAGCCGCCAGGCAAAGCACCGCAGACCCTATAAATATCCAGAACTCGCCGTTGTAGGTGGTCAGTTCTTTTTCTGTAGCCGGAATCTTTTTCCAGTTGTATACCAGCAAGCCAATGGCCAGCACCGCAAATGCGGCCAGGTAGGTAAATAACTGCCCCGATAAACCAAGATCTGTAAAGGAGTGCACGGAGGCGTTTCCTAAAATACCGCTTCGGGTAAGGAAGGTAGCATAAAGCACCAGCAAAAAAGTCGTAATCACCAGTATAAAGCTGGCGCGCAGGCCCTGTCGGCTGCGGCGGTAAGCCACCATGGTATGAATAGCGCCTACCAGCACCAGCCACGGAATGTACACAGCGTTCTCTACGGGGTCCCAGTTCCAGTAGCCGCCAAAGTTCAGGGTTTCGTAGGCCCAGTAAGCGCCCATTACCACACCCACGCCCAACGTTACGCCGGCAAAGTGCGCCCAGGGCAGGGCAGGCTTAATCCATTCTGTAAACTTACCTTTCCAGAGGCCGGCCATGGCAAAAGCAAACGGCACCAGCGTAGCAGCAAAGCCCAGAAACAGGGTTGGCGGGTGAATCACCATCCAATAGTTCTGCAGCAGCGGGTTCAGGCCGGTACCGTCCTGAGGTACGTAGTTCGGGTCCATCTGAAACACAGGGGCATCGGCCATAAAGTCGCGCATCAGAATGAAAGGCGAGGAGCCGATTTTTACATCGCCCAGCACCACACCTAGGATCATGGAGGTCAGGAAGATTTGCACAAACGAGAACATCGCCATCACAGGCGCTTCCCATTCTTTACGCTTTTTGCCTACATTCATCAGCATCACTCCCAGCATTACATGCCAGAAAATCCAGAGCAGGAACGAGCCTTCCTGACCTTCCCAGAAGCAGGAAATCATGAAGTGAATGGGCAGGTGGTTGGAGGAGTGGCTCCAGGCGTAATAATACTCGTAGCGGTGCGCATAAATAATGTTGAACAGGCTGAAGATAATCATCAGCACGGCCGCGCCATGTACGTAAAATGCGCCACGCGCCAGGTTGCGCCAGCTGGTATCGCCGGATATTTCTACTTTGGCGCGCGCCGCCATAAAGTAAGCGAGCGAGGATACTATGGCTGTTACAAAAGCCACAATCACACTGGCATGGCCAATATCCCCAATCAGCGTATTTATCATTTTGAAAAGTTAGAGAGTTAAAAAGTTGGCGTGTTAAAGAGTTGGAAAGTTAAAGATGCTTCATTTAAACTCTTTAACTCTTAACCCTCTAACTCTAAACTAAATTACAGGCTTGCAGTCTTGTTGATGTCTTTCTCCACGTATTTGGACGGGCACTTGAGCAGGATTTTATCCGCTACAAACACATCCTGCTTCATGTTGCCTGTAATCACCACTTGTTCAGAGCGCTCGAAATCCTGTGGCTTAGGGTTAAAGTAAACCACGCGCTGCTCTACTTTGTTGGTGTCTACCAGCGTGAAGGCAAAGTAATTCGGGTCTACCAGCGGGTCGTACTGCATGTTTACAATGTGGCCCTGAGCATCCTTTTTCAGGCGGCCTACTACGTGCACTTTGCTGTTATCGCCGTCGTGCGCGCGTTCAATGGCTTCGCCGAAGGTAACGTAGGTACTGGCGTCGCCGGCAGTAGACATGATAATCATGATGGCCAGCCCGATAATGATGATGCCGAAGATGTGTGACTTTTTCATCCTTTTTATGGTAATCGTATAAGTGCTCTTGTGCTGTTAACCTAACACGCATCCGTGAAATAAAAATCCACAGCGGCGGTTATTTTTATACTTGTTATACTAATGCAATCAGCGGTTAACGTAATCGTCTTTCAGCTGCTTCTCCAGCTTGCTTACTTTGCGGTCCAGCGAAACCAGGTAGATAAGGATACCTCCCAGAACAGTTACCAGCACGGCCACCACTACATAAATTTTGCCATCCTGGCGCAGCGTATCGGCCATCTCTACATTCGTTTGATCTGCTGCACCGGGAGCAGCCTGTGCCTGTACACTTTGGGCGCCTGCTGTGGCGCAAAGTATAAAGCACCATACAGCCAGTATTTTAAACAGTTTCATATAGGCGTTGTTTCAGTAATTCTAATCTTGCTTTTACATTCACTATCCAGACGCCCAGCAGTGTCCAGCCGATAACGGCAGGGTAAAATACCAGGCGCAGGCGATTATCAAGGTCGTAGGAGTTAAAGCCGGGATTGCCGCCGTTGCCGGGGTGCAGCGAATCGGTGAGGCGCGGCAGGATAAACAGCAGCGGGATTAAAGCGAAAAAGGCAAAAATGTTGTACACTGCGCTGATGCGGGCGCGTTGCTGCTGCTCAGCAAAAGAACTGCGCAGCACCAGGTAAGCAAAGTATAGCAGCAGGCCGATGGCAGCCGCATTTTGCTTCGGATCGTTGCTCCAGTATTCGCCCCAGGTAAATTTGGCCCACTCCATACCGGTAATAATACCCAGCACACCAAACAGAATGCCCACTTTGGCTGATTCGTAGGCAATCACATCGTTTTTGATAGTAGGGTTACGCAGGTACTTAATGGAGTATACTACCGATACCAGCAGGATAATGATCATCCCGAACCACATCGGCACGTGGAAAAACAGGTTCCGGATGGTTTCGTTGAGGATGGCCAGCCGGGGAACCTCCGTCAGCAAGCCCGCTGTTACGGTAAACACCAGCAACAAGGCAGCCAGTATTTTCCACCAGTAATTTTTCATATTCTTTTAGATGCCAGATTTTAGACGTTAGATACCAGACATGTTTCTACAATTTAACCTTTGTTAACTGTTCCTGATATTACAGCTATTCTCTATGCCTTTATTGAAACAAAAATTCTATCAAATTTGCTCTATTTAGCGCTACATTTCTCAAATATAGCGCTTATGCCTCATGCGCTGGCTTTTAGAATGTGAAATCTAGTGTCTAATGTCTAACATCCAGCGCCTTTCATGAACGCCAAAGGTACGGGAATAAGATATAAGAAACAGTGACAACAATCATGTTTATAGCAAGCAGCGTGAGCAGTTCGTCGAGACTGAGGCTCCGGTCGAGGCCATCCAATGCGTTTTTTGATAGCTTGATGAGCATGAGCAACATGGGCGCCATCACCGGAAAGCCAAGTACGGCCATTAAAGTGCCGCTGTTGGCTGCTTTGGAAGCTATACCCGAAATCATGGTGAGAGAGGTGGAAAAGCCAACGGCACCCAGCAATATGGTGAGCAGAAACATAGGCACGTCCTGCACCGGGTTGCCCAGCACTACCGCATAAAATACAAAGCAGATGAGCGCCAGCACCAGCATCAGCAGCGTGTTGTAAATGATCTTGGCCAGTATAACGCCCTGCGGACTCACGATGGAATAGAAGTATAGGAGCCGGCCACGGTTTTCCTGCATAAAGCTCTTGGCAATAGCGTTTACGGACGTAAACAGCAGTATAATCCACAGCACCGCGTTCCAGACTGGCACTAGGCCCTGCCCGCTGATGGAGCGGAGGCCAAAGCTAAGATAGCATACAAACACAGTGCTGCCCACGTATAACAGCATGCCATTAAACGCATACTTCTGCCGCCATTCCAGCACCAGGTCCTTCTGAATCAGGTATAAAATTTCTTTTAGCAGCACTATTCTGTTGTTTTGCTGCAAAGGTAAGGCACAATTTACTGCAAAGGTAACTTTGGGCTGCTTATTGTTGATTGTGAAATGGTTGTTTACTGCTGCTTTCAAACAGTTCATACCTTGTTTATGCTACAAGTCAGAAGCTTGTGGTAAAGTATGATAGCAAGTTTCCAACTTGCGTCTGTAGGATTGTGGGTAACGCAAGTTGAAAACTTGCCCCAAGAAAAGCCACAAGTTGAAAACTTGCGGCATGTATAGGCATGTATTATCAAAGTATAATTAAAGTATAAAAGCACGAACCGCTCCGGCCCGTGCTTTTATACTTTAATTATGGTTAAGTATGAGCTTAACCTTTCAGCTACCCTTCTTCTTCTTTTTAACTCGATGCCTCACCACTTTGGCATCACGGTAGAAGATGATTTCCTCGGCAATATTGGTGGTTTGGTCGCCAACGCGTTCCAGCTTTTTAATGAGGTTGTAGAGATGCAGGCCAACTTCTATCTGCTCAGGATGCTCACGCAAATACTTCGCCAGCACTTTGTCGGACTGGCGGTAGATTTTGTTCAGGAGCTTGTCCTGCTTCAGGATGAGGCGCGCTTCGGCCGTATTGGAGCTGAGGAAAACTTTGCGCGTGCTGGAAAACATAAACAGGGCTTTTTCATACATCTCGCTGGTACGTGTTGCGTCCAGCAGTTCCTGCGGAATAGGCTCCTTTAGTTTGGTAACAATGCGGCTGATACCTTCGGCCGTATCGCCGATGCGCTCCAGGTTGTTGTTTATTTTCAGGGAGGCCAGCACCTGGCGCAAATCTACAGCCAGCGGGTTAAAAAGGGCAATAAAGTTTTCGCACTGGCGGTCGATCTTGATGTCGTAGCGGTTTACTTTCCGGCCAAGCTTCATTATTTTCTCCGCCAACACGACATCCTGGTTGAGCAAAGCTTCGCGGCCGCCGGCAAGCTGATATTCTACCAGGTCCCACATTTCCAGGAGCTTGTCCTGCAGCGCTTTCATTTCTACATCTATGTGCGGCATGTTTTTTCTGTATGGCTTTGATGATGAGATTTATACTTGTAAACGGGAATGCATACTTCTATAAGTATAAGCAACAATCAAATTATACTTTAGTTAAATAAAAGGACATAAGTATCAGGAAGTTAGATACAAGATTATCTTCTATTTTAGAATATTATACTTCTTAGCGAAGTGCTTAAAGTATAAAGTTAAGTTTGTCTGATTACTTATAATTCAAAAGTCTTGTGTCTGATGTCCTCATACTTTTGCCTTTTAACGCATCAACCGAAGCGGCCTGTAATGTAGTTTTGTGTACGGGTATCGGACGGGCTGGTGAACAGTGTCCTGGTTTTAGAGAATTCTACCAGCTCCCCGATATAGAAGAAGGCGGTATAATCGCTCACACGGCCCGCCTGCTGCATGTTGTGCGTCACAATCACGATGGTATACTCATGCTTCAGCTCGTAGATTAGCTCCTCTATTTTAGCCGACGAAATAGGGTCCAGCGCCGAGGCGGGTTCGTCCATCAGCAGCACCGACGGCGAAATAGCCAGCGCGCGCGCAATACACAAACGCTGCTGCTGGCCGCCGGAGAGGGCAAGCGCCGATTTATTGAGGTTATCTTTTACCTCCTCCCACAATGCCGCCTGGCGCAGCGATTTTTCGGCTGTTTCTTCCAGCACTGCTTTGTTTTTGATGCCCTGTATTTTCAGGCCATACACCACGTTCTCAAAAATGCTTTTCGGGAAAGGATTGGGTTTCTGAAACACCATGCCTACTTCCTTGCGCAGTTCATCCACACGTATGTTTTTGTCATAGATGTCTTTGCCATCCAGCAGGATATCGCCTTCGGTGCGGAAGCCATCTATAAAGTCGTTCATGCGGTTAAAGGTGCGCAGAAACGTGGATTTGCCACAGCCCGACGGGCCGATGAAAGCGGTTACGGCTTTTTCTTCCATGCCAATGTTGATGCCTTTGAGCGCGTGGAAGTTGCCGTAGTAAGCATTGAGGTCTCTGGCCTGCAGCTTGTAGTTCTTTTTACTCATGGATAGTTTTACCACTTTATTTTTTTCTGCTGCCTGTTGCGCAGGTATACGGCAAGGCCGTTCAGCAGAAACGTAATCAATAACAAGACAATAATGGCCGCTGCCGCGTTGGTCTGAAAGCCTGCCTGCGGACGGGAGGTCCAGTTAAAAATCTGTATAGGCAACACCGTAAATTCATCCAGCGGCGAGGCCGGGGTAAAAGGCACATAAGCCAGCGCACCAATCACAATGAGCGGCGCCGCCTCGCCCACTGCCCGCGACAGCGACAGAATTATACCTGTAAGTATACCTCCGAAAGAAGCAGGCAGCACCTGGTTCCATATGGTTTGCCATTTAGAGGCACCCAGCGCAAAAGAACCGTCGCGGATACTACGCGGCACTGCCTTGATGGCCTCGCGGGTTGTTACAATAATAATGGGCAGGATAAGCAGCGACAACGTACAGGCCCCGGCCAGCAAACTGCCACCCATATGCATCTGGCGCACAAAAATCTCCAGGCCCAGCAAACCATAGATAATGGACGGCACGCCGGCCAGGTTCGCAATATTGATTTCCAGGAAATTGGCCAGCCTGGTTTTCCGGGCATACTCCTCTAGGTATATGCCGGCGCCCACGCCCAGCGGAAAAGCGATAATGGCTGTGAGCACCAGAATCCAGAGTGTGCCGGCCCAGGCGGTAAGGATACCGGTCCGGCGGGCGCGCCGCGAGGGCAGGTTCATAATAAAATCCCAGTCGATACGGGTTAAGCCTTCTTTCAGGATATTGAACAGAAAAATGGCCAGCACCACCAGCCCGATAAAGGTGCAGAAGATGCCAAACACCTGAAAGGCTTTGTCTTTGAGCCTGTTGCTTTCGGAGTTAGTCATATTTTTCCTGGTATTTCTTTTTTATCCAGAAGCTGATGTTGTTCAGCGCAAATGTGAAGATAAAGAGCGTGATGCCGGCGGCGAAAATAGTTTTATACTCCAGCGAACCATGCGGCACATCGCCCAGGCTTACCTGCACAATATAAGTCGTAATCGTTTCGATGGGCACCAGCGGGTTAAGCGTAAGGCGCGGTTGCTGACCGGCGGCAATGGCCACAATCATGGTTTCGCCTACAGCCCTGGAGATAGCCAGTATAACCGATACCATAATACCCGAGGAAGCTGCCGGCACCATTACGCCAAAGGCAGTTTGCAGGCGCGTGGAGCCCATGCCATAAGCAGCCTCGCGCAGCGACTTGGGCACGGCGCTAATCGCATCTTCGCTCAGCGACGAAATCATCGGAATAATCATGATGCCCATCACCATACCTGCAGACAGTGCATTAAATCCGGCCAGTTTAGGTATGAATGATTGCAGAAAAGGCGTTACTACCGTGAGGGCGAAGAAACCATACACCACCGTGGGGATGGTAGCCAGAATTTCCAGCAGGGGTTTTACGGTTTGCTTCAGCCGGGCATGTGCGTATTCATTCAGGTAAATGGCAATGGTTAAGCCAATCGGCAGGGCTACGGCAATAGCAATAGCTGTGGTCAGGAAGGTGCCGGCTACCAGTGGCATAATGCCAAACTTCTTCACGGCAAATAGCGGTGTCCATTGCCTATCCGTCAGGAACTCCACGATGGAAACTTCCCGGAAAAAGCTGACCGACTCCGACAACAACACCCATACAATACCAATGGTAATCAGGATGGTAATGACGGCAGAGAGCCACAGCAAGCCTTCGATAATTTTTTCTGATACGCGCAAAAGAGTTTTATTTTAAACACAAGTATAGCAAACCTATACGATTGCTATACTTGTGCGGTGATTACTTTATGAGCCTGCAAGCCCTGTTTAACTAAAAGACAAATGAAGTATAAAGCACTTCCTTGCAACGACATTATACTTCAGGCTGCTTGCTTTACTCTTGTTTGGCTGTTGTGCTGTCAGGTTCATCGCTTTTCACAAAAGCATCAAACTTCTGCTGCTGTTCTTTATACTTCTCAGCCGGAAGCGGAATGTAGCCTACTTCTTCGCTTAGCGCAGGGGCATTTTCCAGGTAAAAGTTTACGAAATCAACTACTTCCGGCCGTTGCGCCGCTTTGGAGTTTACATAAATAAACAGCGGGCGCGACAGCGGTGCGTAAGAACCATCTTTTACTGTTTCCTGCGAGGGAAGTATGGCACCTTTGCCGTTGCTGTCGTTCTGGTCGTCCACCGGCACAGGCTTCAGTTTGTTCATATTTTCCTCGTAGTACGCAAAGCCGAAGAAACCGAGGGCAAGCGGGTCGGTTGATACGCCCTGCACCAATACGTTGTCGTCTTCAGAGGCGGTATAATCGCCGCGGCTGGAGTGGCTTTTGCCTACAACTGCTTCTGTAAAATAATCGTAAGTACCGGATTCTACGCCCGGGCCATACAGGTGAATTTCCTTGTCGGGCCACTCCGGCCTAATCTGGTTCCATTTCTTGATTTTACCCTGCGCGGCGGGCTCCCATATCTTTTTCAGTTCGGCCAGTGTGATATCCTTTACCCAGTCGTTCTCCGGATTTACAACCACCGTCAGGCCATCGTATGCTACCGGAAGCTGTACATAGCTGATACCGTTTTCCCGGGCCATATTGTCTTCAGCCGGGCTCATGGCGCGGGAGGCATCGGCAATGTCAATATCGCCGCGTGTAAACTTTTGCATACCGCCGCCCGTTCCCGACACGCCGACTGTTACCCTTACGTCCGGCGCCTCCAACCTGTATTCCTCTGCCACGGCTTCTGTAATAGGATAAACCGTAGATGAGCCATCTATCTGTATGCTGCCCGACATATCCGAGCCGCCTTCTCCATTTCGGTTGTCGCCGCAGGCGCCAAGCAGGAGTGTGCTGCCGAGCAAAAGGGTAAGGTTGTATTTTGAATAATTTAACCTGAAGTTTAACATAGGTTCAGAATTAGGATTCCTTTTATGATGATGATCTTAAATGAAAGGCTGCCTTTTATACTTTAAAATACGAAAAGCTGTTGCGGCTGTGTCCCTGGTGCTGCCATAGTGTTGTATTTTGTACAAAGGTGGTGTCGTGCAGCCGCAATTCCGCAGGGGCACTGTTATCTTATTGTTAAGTTTTACAGAGCCAGTTCAAGTTGCAGCCGGACCTGGTAATCATCGTCTGCTGCCGGAAAGGTGCTCATCGTTACATCGCTTTGTACCTTTAAGCTGTGCCCTACAATATACTTAGATAAGCCGAGCGTGTACTGTTTTTCCGGAGCGCGCATAGTTATAGCGGCAGGCTCGTAATTGGTGTAGCGGCCGGCAATTTCCCAGTTGCTTTTAAACAGGTAACCTGCCTGCACGTTAAAGGCATTGCCCGTTACATAAGCCTCTTTTACGCTGCCATCATCGTTGCGGCTCACAACCGGCCCATTCTCTGCTTTACTGGTGGCATACTCGGCCATACCTGAAAACCCGCTGTACTTGAACATGGCATCCACAAATACTGTCTGTAAATCGCGTGGCTCGCTCAGGAATTTGCCCAACTGCCCACGTTCCCGCACAGCGCCATCGTTGTAATCATAAGCGGCAGCAAGCGCCAGCTTCGGCGTAGGTTCCCGGTAAATATCACCGCCGACGTACTCGCCTTCGCCTTCAAACTCACCGAAGGGCAGCACTTCAATGCGGGCTGTATAATCATGGCCACCAGTATTTTCTGCGGTGATATCACGTCCTTCGCCCATCGCAACAGAAGCAATTTCGCGGAAGATGACATTACCGCTTTCATGCTGGTGGTGCAATTGTATGCCCATGTCACGATCCAGGTTAAAGCGGGAATTAAGCAGGCTGCGGTCTACGAACTGCAGTTTTTGAGAGGATAGCAGGGCCTCTCTGTTGCCCGGAAGTTTGGTTTGACCTGCCCAAAGGGACAAGGCCGGCGTTAGCTGCCAGGCAACAAATGCATCCAGAACAATATTGTTGGCAAAATTCTGCTGCTTTATCAAATCACCGCCAATGTCGCGATTGCTCAGGCCCAGCTGAATTTTATAGGTGAGGCGCGGGCTGTAGGCAAAGCCTTCGAACTTCAGGCGGGCCCGGCGCACCTGAAAGCCATCATCCCACTCGTTGCCGTTTTCATCTTTGCTGCTGGCATACAACAACTGAAACCGTGTGCTGAACTTAAGGCTGAAGGAGGAGTCGGCTGCCACAAACTGCAGGCCTTTGCCAAACCTGGAGTGATTAACAGTTTGCGCCCGGGCAGCGCCAAACACTAAGCAGGTAAAGAGCACGAGGCATGCCCTCGTTAATTGCTTTTGCACAATTCTTTTAGTTTAGGTGAGAAATATGTTAAAGTCGTGACACTTTTATACTTCTATGCAGGGGAAGTGCCTTTGTGTTTCAGCTACAGAAGCTTCCCGCCAGCCATTCAGATCCAACAGAGTTCAGCTAGTCAGGCTGCAACTGCTGTTGGTGCCGGGTTGCGCTGCAAAGTACGGGCATGCACATTACCCCGCGGTTACTGCAATGTTAACTAATTGTTAAGATGTTAAGAAATGGTTGGCCGTGATTTGTAATATAACAACCTGATATACAAGTATACTGAAGATTAATTACTGGGGTGAGGAGAGCCCCGGCAGAGCCGGATGGCAGATTTAATGTTATGCTAACAGACCGGTAAAGTATAGGTAACGCAGGGTTAATCTTTTTATAACATGGTGCGCTGATACTTAATGATAGCATAACGATGGGGTAAAAATAGCTTAAAATCAGCGATCTACTTTTGCAGCGAGACTAAACAACAGTAGATCAATGAAATTTCTCTTCACACTTCTCCCTATTATACTTACCACGGCCGTTTCCGTGCTTGCCCAACCAGGTACGCTTAAAGGTAAAATAACCGACAAAAATTCCGGAGAAGGGATTATCGGGGCAGTGGTGTTTATAAGAGGCACATCCAATGGCACTACCACTGATTATGAGGGTAACTATATGCTGCCGCTGGCGCCGGGCACTTATACAGTATCGGTTACTTTCGTTTCTTATAAGTCTTCCGAAAACGCTGGTGTTATCATCACGGGCGGTCAGACCACCACGCTTGATGTGCCGCTGGCAGAAAATACCACCGAGCTACAGGCTGTGGAGATTGTAGGTGCGCGCCACACCAACACAGATTTAGCGCTGATGCAGAGTATGCGTGCAAGCGAGGTGGTGGTAAGCGGCATGGCTGCCGAGCAGATTGCCAAATCCATGGACCGCGACGCGGCCGCTGTGGTGCGCCGCATTCCGGGTGTAACCGTGATGAACGACAAGTACATCGTGATCAGAGGTATGAACCAGCGCTACAACACGGTGCTGCTCAACGACGCGCTTGCGCCCAGCACCGAACCCGATACGAAAGCTTTTTCTTTTGATGTGCTGCCTACGAGCGTGATAGACCGCATCATGATTTATAAAAACGGCTCACCGGAGTTGCCGGGCGAATTTGGCGGCGGCATCATTAAGATATATACCAAGAGTATGGTGGACGAGAACAGCACCTCGGTCAGTTTGTCGGGTTCATACCGGGCAGGCACTACGTTCAGGAATGGCTTTCTTACTTCGCAGGGCGGCAAAACAGACTTTATCGGCTTCGACAACGGCGGCCGTTCGCTGCCAGCCGGTTTTCCTGCCAGGGTAAATGCCAGCAGTACCCCGGACGGGTCGGAGAACCCTGGGCACAAGTTGCCAAACACCTGGGCTCCCGGAAGTATAAGAGCCCTGCCTGACCTGCGCTTTTTGCTGGGCTTGAACCGCCGCTTCGATGTAGGCGGTGTGCGGTTGAGCAACATTTCGGCCGCTTCCTACACCCGTACCACTACCTATACCGAAGGCTCCCGGGATTCTTATGGCGCTTACCGGCCCGAAACAGGTGCCAAACCAGAGTATAAGTTCCAGGATAAAATCTATACGCAAAGTGCCCGCATAGGGCTTGTGCATAACTGGACAGCCCGCCTCAACAATAACAACAAACTGGAATTCCGCAATCTGTTTAACCAGATGGGCAGCAGCGAGGTACTCATGCGCTCCGGGGAGGACTATGAAAATGGGGAAGATGTGAAGAACTATGCTCTGCGTTACGAGAGCCGCACCATTTATACCAGCCAGCTGCAGGGCACCCACGACCTGAATGATGGCAACACCACCCTTACCTGGACAGGTGGTTACGCCTACTCCAACCGCAATGAGCCGGACTACCGCCGTTTCCGGACAACACGCAGTCTCGGTTCTGAAGAGCCCTTTATACTTACTTACAAAAATACGCCGAGCTTAAACGATGCCGGCCGTTATTATGCCAAACTAAATGAAAACAGCTTTACGCTGAATGGCCAGGCCGAGCACCGCTTCAGCACAGCAGATGCTGCGGCTGAAAACACCCCTAAAATCAGGGCGGGTTTTTATGCCGAGTGTAAGAACCGCGACTTCAGTGCCCGCTTCTTTTCTTATCGCCCGGCTAACACCGAGAAGTTCGACAACAGCCTGCTGACGCTCCCTTTTGACCAGGTGTTTGTCCCAGAAAACATTAACGCCACAACCGGCTGGGAGTTGGTGGAAGACTACAATCCGCAAAACAATTACAAAGCATACAATACCTTGCTGGCAGTTTATGTTGGAGGCGTCTTGCCGCTGACACCTAAATTATCGGCATCCGGGGGCTTGCGCGTGGAGCATAATAACCAGGAACTACAGGCAACGAACTTCGATGGCACGGCGCTTAGCCGCTCAAACAGTGTACTAAGCGTGCTGCCGTCTGCCAACTTTACTTACGCGCTTAACAAGCGCAGCATGCTGCGCGCCGGGGCAAGTATAAGTGTGAACCGCCCTGAATTTCGGGAACTGGCGCCCTTCATGTACTATGATTTTGTGAACCTGCTGGAAGTAAGCGGTAACCCTGATCTACAGACGGCCACCATCTTCAACACCGATCTCCGCTACGAGTTTTACCCGAATCCCACAGAAATCCTGTCGCTGGGCGTGTTCTACAAGTACTTCAGCAAGCCTATCGAAACCGTGTTTGAGAATACGAGCGGCGGCAACAGCATTACTTCCGAAAATGCCCAATACGCCACCAGCTATGGCGTGGAGGCAGAAGTTAAAAAATCGCTGCTGAATTTATCGGAATCGAAATTTGTACAGAACCTGTCGCTGGTGTTGAATGCCGCCCTGATAGACAGCCAAGTAAAGCTGAGCGACAGAGACGCCGCCAGCCAGGACCAGAACCGCGTGATGCAGGGGCAATCGCCTTACGTGGTAAATACCGGCGTTTATTACCAGGATGATAATGCGAAGCTACAGTTCAGCTTGCTCTACAACGTGGTGGGGCAGCGCATTTTCGCCGTAGGCAACAACCTGCGCCAGACCGTGTACGAGCTGCCTAAAAACGTGATTGACCTGTCTGTAACCAAAGGCTTCGGGAATTTTGAGCTCAAAGCGGGTGTCCAGGACATCCTGAACCAACAGACTCGCCTGATGCTGGATCTGGACCGCGATGGCAAAATAACCGAAGTAGATAAGTCTTTCCGCAGGTTCCGCCAAGGCCAGTACAGCACCCTCGGCCTGACCTATACATTCTAAATCAGACAAACAACTCAAATTTAAAATCTAAGAAAGTATGAAAAAGCTATTGAATTTAATATTGGTGGCCTTTGTAGTTAGCCTTGTTGCCTGTAACAACGAAGATGACAACAATACGCCGACGCCTGCAGGTACGGCGTTTACCACGTCACAGTCTAATGGAATGACGGTGGTGTCCGGCTCTACAGAAGAAGACTTCACCATGATGGCGGATAAGAAATATCTGCTAAACGGGTTCGTGTCTGTAAAAGACGGCGCCACGCTGACCATAGAACCGGGCACCGTGATCATGGGCGACAAAGACTCTAAAGGGGCCCTGATAATTGAGCGTGGCGGTAAAATTATGGCCAATGGGACTGCTGCCAAGCCCATTGTCTTCACTTCGGCACAACCGGCGGACCAGCGCAGGCCAGGCGACTGGGGCGGCGTGATTATACTTGGCAAAGCGCCCGTAAACCTGGGTGCCAACGCTAAAATTGAAGGCGGGGTAGACCGCGAGTACGGCGGCACCGACGCCAACGACAACTCCGGCTCTCTAAAGTATGTACGCATTGAGTATCCTGGAATTGCATTTCAGCCCGACAACGAGATCAACGGTCTGACTCTGGGCGGTGTTGGCGCCGGTACAACCATCGACTACGTGCAGGTGTCTTACAGCGGCGACGACTCTTACGAATGGTTTGGGGGCACCGTAAACGCCAAACACCTGATTGCCTACAGCACCGTGGACGATATGTTTGACACCGACAACGGCTACTCTGGCAAACTGCAGTTCCTGGTAGGCATCGCTAACCCGGCACTGGCTGACGTATCGGGCTCCAATGGTTTCGAATCTGACAACGATTCCAAAGGAACAGATGCAACGCCGCAGACTTCTGCCGTGTTTTCTAACGTGAGCTTGTTTGGCCCGCGTGCTACTGCTGCCTCAACTTTTAACGAGCAGTTTGGCCGGGGCCTGCATATTCGTCGAAACAGTGCCATCCAGGTATACAATACAGTGGTGGCGGGCTGGCCGACAGGCCTTCTGCTGGATGGTGCCGCTACGCAGGCAAACGCTACTGCCGGTAAGCTTAAAATACAAAACACAGTTATCGCGGGAGCTCCTGCCGGCAAAGAACTAACCGTAGAGAAGGATGGGTCTTATGATGTGGTTACCTGGTTCAACGCATCCGGCAAAGCGAACACCATCGTGGCAGATAACGCTGCCTTGGGCCTGGGCGGAGCATTTTTCTCTGCTAACGAGCCAGACTTTACAACAGCTGCACAACTGCAGGCAGGCGCCAGTTTCACAGGCTTAGACAGCTTTTTTGAGCAGGTAAATTATATCGGCGCTTTCGGCGTAGAAGACTGGACCAACGGCTGGGCCAATTTTACGCCGAACAGCACCACCTACTAAAGCATGAAAAAATTGATTGCACATGTATGGGTGAGACATGCGTTGCAGTCAACAGCGGTACGGCTTAGTCTCCCGTGCTGCACGAAACCCGCCCTGGTGGCGGGTTCTTGTTTTTAGCTTTCTCGCAAAGGCAAAAGGAAAAGCCTTTAAAAAGAAGGGACATGAATGTGTACGTCGCAGGAGCGAAGCAGGAAGAAATCTAGCACAAGTATAACAACCTGCCCTATGCAGCCAATGCCATTGCACCCACCTCTGCCATCTTTTTGTCTGTGCCGCCGGATAGCTTGTTCAGCAAAAATAACCGGAATAAAATTTTGAACATGCCCCTTATCATTAGATGGAATAAAACACATGCCTGATCTGGAGAGCCTTAATATACGGCGAAAGGAGGCAACGAAAGCATGTCTATTCATGATAGCCAAATTTAACACTTTCAGTAAACCGGCCTGTTTAATACCAATATTAAGTCATCTATCTATGCGCATTTAATACTCCATTAATTGGGGAATCTCCACTGTTATCTTCCTACCTTAAAGTCAAATACGCACAAGCGGTTTGCTATTGGTATTATCAAAACCTTAAGGCACTACTGTACCTCCTGGTTTCTACTTTGCTGATTGGGCTTTACTCCCATCAGTGATTTTGTCCTTTATATGGAAGTAGTCAAAGTCTACATAGCCGCTTGACGTTTTAGTAGCATAGTTGAACAGGCCAAAGCGATACCCCATAAAATGTGGCAGGGTGTACTCCATGTGCAGCTGTGAACCTATCTTCTTCCATGTCTTGCCATTAAGGCTATAATAGAAAGTGGCCACATCTCTGCGATCATTAAAATCTCCTTCTGCTTTCAGGTATACCTTTCTTTGATTGAGGGGCACACTTTCCGCTACAACCGGATTACCCGATTCGGCATTAACCATCACAATGGATTTAGCGCCGTTCTCATATTTGACGCCAACCAAGCCATACTTTTGCTGCAGGAGGGCAAGACCAGCAAAATCACCCTCTTTCATGTTCGATACATCGATAGCAGTTGAACCAGCGCTTTCCGGCCCGATTGTTCGCTGGGTTAGCGTGTTTCTGACCTGCAGGAAGTCCTTGTCGACACGGCCGGCTTTCAGTCTCAGATGGCCTTTTCGCTGGGTAACAGACCAAAGCTCATTGACAGGATTGTGGTTCCACTGCCATACCAGCGGCAATGCGGGTTCTCCTTTTTTGCGGGTAAATTCATCAGAGGCCACAATACCCGGAATCAAGCCTTTGCTGGCCGGAAGGTTCAATTTGTCGGGCACTTTTCCATCAATGCCCAACACGGGCCAGCCATCCTCCCATTTCACCGGAACCAGGTAGGGAATACGGCCTACCGCTCCGTAATCGCGGAACAGGTATGCATACCAGTCACCATCCGGTGTATCGATTAGTCCTCCCTGCGCCACCCCTTTATCCTGAAAGGCCACCCTGCCTTCGTAAGGGCCTGTTATCTTATCCGCCCGGTGAACGATAACAGTGCGCATGCCGCCTTTGGGCCAGGCGATGTTAAACAGGTAGTACTTCCCATTCACCTTAAAAAGCTGAGACCCTTCGGCAGGCAACCCTACATTGAGACCGGCAGGTGCGGTTGCGTTTTCTATCAACACCCTTTCCGTTCCAGGCTTTATACCTGAAAGATCGTCCTTCAGTTCTACCATCTTTAGCTGTCCGCCACCCCAGATCATGTATACCTTTCCGTCATCATCAAAAAATAAAGTATGGTCATGCAGGGAAGGCTCAAAGGACTGGGCTTTCCAGGGACCATGTTCTATATCTTTCGTCGTGTAAATGTAGGTCTTCCCGGTAGTCTGGGCGAAGGTGGTTACATAATAGGTGCCGTCGTGAAATCGCAGGCTGCTGGCCCAGGAACCCTTCCCATAGGCATTTTTCCCATTAGCCAAATTCAAAGCGTCCACATCACCCAGGGTATCATACGCATAGTTCACCAACTCCCAGTTAACGAGATCTTCAGACTTCATGATGGGCAACCCAGGGCTCATATGCATGGTGGTACTGCTCATATAGTACGTGTCACCCACACGTATCATGGCCATGTCGGGTACATCGGCATGAATAATAGGGTTTTGTGCACCCTGCCCTTGAGAAGTCAGTGCCGTGAACAGGCAAACAAGGGTAAGAAAAACTGGTTGCAAAAGCTTTTTTATCATTGGGGTTGTTCGCTTTCTTTAAAGTAAGACCGCCGTGAGGAAATATCGTTCTCTTTATTGCAGCCTGAATGTGTTTAATGGTGTCAGGTTATTGATTATTCCATTGGCCCGATGAGTTCTATAAAAGTCCCATCGGGATCCTGTACCAAAACGAAGTGTGTGTTCTGATTTAAAGGTATGGGCGTACTTCCCAGGAAAGGAATTTTCATCTTCTTCAACCTTTCGATTACCGGCTTTAGTGCTTTTACATTAATGGTGATGTACTGCACCCCTGTATCATCCTGGATAAACTTTTGCCTGGGGTGAGAGGCTTTTTTGCCAAAGCTCATAAGCTTCCATTCGTTAGCTTCAGGGCTATTCTCCAGTTTCAGGACTGTTACAGCAGCCGGAGCACCATTCGAAAGACCCGAACGCTTTGAAAAATCGTCTTCGATCGTAAAACTATAAGCCTTCACCATACCAATTCCATTCATATAAAAATCTAACGAACGGTCCATATCAGACACCACCACACCCATGCCGATTAACTTGCTGCTAAAGTTGGATTGCGCATGAGAAGCAAAAGCTATCAACAGTGCTGTAAGCAGGAAAGAATATTTTATTACAGATTTTTTCATGTGAGTTAAATTATAAAAGCTTCAAGGGTATATATAACGAACGAGCTCCATCTTACCTGCCCTTCCCGTTTGTCTGCAGCAGGGCATGAAGTGGCGGACGCAGCAGGCATGAGCTCATGAGAGAGGCTTTCCAGGAGCGAGAATAGCTGATACCACGGGCTGATTTTCGGCGAAACTTCTCAGGTCTTTGTAGTTGGCTGTCATTATCTGCACATCTTGCCACCTGTGGGCTTCAACCCTAAATGCGATCCATTCTGAATGCCTACACCTATTGCCTGAACAGCAACTGGGAAAACAGGTACAAGTCGTTCTTCCACACGTTGAAGTCGTGCCCGCCTGGCTCCACGAAAAAAACATGGTCAACGCCGTTGCTTTCCAGGTAATCGTGTGTGCGTTTACTGAAGCTCATAAGGCGGTCCTCAGTGCCACAGGAAATCCATAGCAACTTTAGTTTCTTTTTTGCTTCTTCCGGGTCAGGGAGCAGTTTCTCCGGCTCCTTGGTATTAGGTGCAGCCGAGAAGCTTCCCACCCAGGCAAATTTATCCAGGTTGCCCAAGCCAAAGTTCAAAGACTGGCCGCCTCCCATGGATAAACCGGCAATGGCACGGCTTTCCCGGTCTTTACGCACCGGAAACTTTTTCTCTACATAAGGAATCAAGTCGTTCAGCAGGTCTTTCTCAAAAGTAGCAAAGGCCTGTACCTTCACGCTGTCAAAAATGTTTCCCGTTGCCCGGTCGTCTTTCATGGCCCGGCCGTTCGGCATGACCACAATCATGGGCTGTACTTTTTTCCGGGCATATAAATTATCCATAATTACCTGGGGCTGCCCGCCATTCAGCCATTCTTTTTCGTCGCCGCCAATACCGTGTAACAGGTACAGCACCGGGTATTTTTTACTTTTAGAAAAACCGGGAGGCGTATATACCAACGCCCGGCGTTTGGTGCCAACCGTTTTGGAGTCGTAGGTGATGGTATCTATTTTACCATGCGCTATATCAGGTTGTATAACGTCAAAGCCCTCGGGGGCTGCTTTTTCGACACCCTGGGCTTTGGCCGCCACATTAATCAGCATAAAGACTGCGAGTAGTGTATATAACTGTTTCATATCTAGTAGTTATTAATCTTTATCAGTGGCCATTGGAAAACAATGGCTTGGCGCGCTGAATTCTGCTTAGCTATATATGTTGCGTTAGTTTTTGAAGAGCAGGGGGGCAAACTCCCTAAGGCTGCGGCGCCAGGTCTGAAACTCGTGTGCGGTACCCTCCGAAACATAAGAAACAGCATTGAAACCGGCCGCTTTGAGGTCCGTAGCGGCTTTTTTCACCCTGTCCGGATTTTCCTTGCTGCCGCTGCTCAGGAAAATAAGCTTCACTTTGGACTTGTCCTTAATTTCCTCCGGCGTATATACGCCTCCGCTCATCAATCCATAATAACTAAAAACGTCGGGCTTGTTAAGCGTGATAGCATGTGTTTCAAATCCACCCATCGAAAGGCCGGCCATGGCACGGTTAGATGGATTGGCCAATGTGCGGAAGTTAGCGTCAATATATGGTATCAGTTCATCTACCAGCACGGTTTGAAAAGGCTCTATTTTGAAACTTCTTAAACCGCCCGGCGCGCCTGGCTTGATATCGTTCGTCATGCCGTAGGTCATCACGATGATGAAAGGCTTTGTCTTGCCTTCGGCAATCAGGTTATCCATGATTAGATTGGCATGGCCCTGGTTACTCCAGGCAGTTTCGTCCTCGCCCCATCCATGCTGCAGATACAATACAGGATACTTGGTTTTTGTGTTTTTCTCGTATCCCGGTGGCGTGTAAACAAAAGCGCGTCGTGAGGTATTGGTGCTTTTGGAAGGGAACAGCGCTTGCTGCACATGACCATGCGGCACATTTTTGAGCGCGTAAAAGTCCTGGTCGTGGGCGGGTATCTCAATGCCGCTCTCCCATCGGGTAGAGCCATAGTAATTCAGGGTGCCGGGGTCATTGAATTTCCCGCCATCTACGGTAAGATGATAGTAATGAAAACCTTCATCCATTGGCCCTGCGGTGGTGCCGGTGAAGAAACCGTCCGCCGATTTAGTAAGAAGCGTCCCTCCTTTCCCACCCAGCCCCAGGCTCACCCTAATGCTGTCGGCTTGTGGCGCTTTTATCCGAAACCTTGCATATCCTTGCGAATTGACCTGCGGAAACTCCTGTCCCGGTTGGTTTAAAACGGAAGGCTTGAAATCCTCCGCTACGACAGGCTGATTCGTTTGCGCTAACGCAATACCACTGGTTAAAACAGCGGCAAACAGGGTTGCTAAACACTTCGTTTTCATTGGCTTATATTGTATGGTGAAAGATTTTGAATTCCATCTGGCAGGCAAGTATCCTCAAAAAAGGATTTGCGCTTCGTTAAGGCCGTATGTCATTGGCAGAGGTTGCATACAACCCAATAAGCGCCCCGGTGAAACCACCTGCCACGTTGGTGGAAAGAATATCACCGGAAACAGTTCCCCCAAGAGTCTTAAAATCCTGATTACCGGTTGCGTAATTGAACCTGTAGTCGTCTCCCTGCGCCACTACCTGTAACTGCACAGGTTTACGGGCATCTATTTTCTCACTGGCTAAAATCTTAGTTTCGCCCTTTTCGGTTCTGGCCAGCACCAGATAGCTGTCCTTTCCTTTTTTGGTGACACCAAACACGTAATTAAACTTCTCGCTCTGGTAACACGCGATACCCGCTAGGTCCTTTTCTGATTTCGGCATATAGTTTAGGGTAACGGTTGCAACAAAGGCATTATGCTGCTGCCGTTGGAACAAAGCCGATATGGGCGCTACCTCTTTGATGCTTTTTGCAAAAGGCGTGATTTGCAGGCCTTTTTTGCCTGTGCTGATGAACTCCTCACGCGGCCCTCTCATGCCAATCCAACGGTAGTCTAAGGTTTTAGCGGTAAAGTCATCGGTGAAGGTGAAGTTGCCGTTCGGGAAGAAACCGTTCTGCCCGGTTTGGTTTTTCACGCCAGCCGGGGTTTTCAGCTTAGGCTTCAGGGGCACCAGTCCGTTTTCAAATACCGGAAACTCCCCACTCCAGTCTACCGGCAGTATGAATGTTTCGCGCCCGGTGTTTACCCGATCCTTTTCGTTGGGACGGATACCTAAAAACACGGCGTAATATTTACCGTCAGGGCCTTCTGTTAAATCCGCATGCCCGGTCCAGTCCATTTTATTGGGCCTGTCCTCTGGGAAATACCGCTGGGTCAGAATCGGGTTGTTATTAGCGGGTATATATGGCCCCATGACGTTGTCACTGACAAAAATTACTTCGCTGTGATTGTCGCCTGTGCCGCCTTCGGCGCACATCAGGTAATAACGCCCGTTTTTCTTATATATGTGCGGGGCTTCAATCCAGATGGGTTTTTGCGAAATATCAGTACCCCCATTCACAATAATTTTATCAGTGCCTGGCACTACTTTGTCGTTTTGAACGTCGTACTCCCAAATCTTGATTACCCGATGCCCTTCGTAAAGTGCTTTACCTTTTGGTGGCGCATCATTATGTACCACATAGGCTTTCCCGTTATCATCGAAAAAAAGCGATGGGTCAATGCCATCAAACTGAAGTTTTATCGGATCGCTCCATCCCTTTGCCGGATCTTTCGTCTTCACCACTATATTACCCATGCCCCCGGAAAACTGGGTGGTTATCATGTAAAAAGTGTCATTATTCTTGTTATACTTAATATCAGGAGCATAAACGCCAGCCGATATACCTGAGTCCTGTACCTTTAGCTGGGAAGGCCTGTCCAGCACGTGCCCGATTTGCTTCCAGTTCACTAAGTCATTGGAATGAAAAATCGGCACTCCCGGAAACATGGCAAAGGAAGAATTTACCAGGTAATAATCATTGCCCTTGCGTGTAATGCTGGGGTCAGGATAACAGCCCTGCAGAATGGGTGTATAAAACTCGCCTGGCTGCAGTGGATTTTCCTTGTATATCCGATCATCGCCCTGATAACTAAACTGAGTAAAAACCGGGGCATCTTTCGACGGCTTTTTAGCCTCTTGCGCCCATGTGTAAGAAGATAGCAACACGGTAACAAGGGCCAGCAATAAATGTCGCTTTTGCAGCAAAGAGAAATTGAAACTGTGTTTTTTCATTATTTGGTTTTGGCTGATACGCTATGGATGCAGTTATTGTAATCAAAGCACAGTGCAGACCCACAAGCTTTTGCAAGAACTATACCTACCAGCGCCCGCGAAGCCTATATGGCTTGATTATGCTTTCGCATTTAGAATGCAGTAACGATATATGCACTTCCCATACCTTCGCTAAGAGGCATCCGTTTCCTCCACGGCTACTCACACAGGCGGCTGGGAGTATTTTACTAAAGCAGGAACTATATACCCCATGAAGCAGTGGTTCTATCTTATCTATAACTGTATGAAGTACACTTTTAAACTTAAATAAAATAATATAGATAGCAAACCATTAACTCTTAAAATTTTACCACTTGTCTCCCTGTGCGCTATGGGTGGCTGGTCTTGCAATGATTTACTGCAGGCATACAGCGCGCTTGGTTACCTGACGCTTTGCCAATATAGAAGCCTACTGTGCAAATAAGCTGTGGCTGCCTATCAAAAAAGTCTCCAGTAAATCATTTGCAAGTCCAGACATTGGAGAAGCTTACCCAAGGCAACACGCGGGACAACTTTATACCTTGGGCCGATCCGCAGACGATTTCAGAGGCATACGCAAAACAGTCTAGCTTCACTGTATAGCTAATACCCTTCAAAGTCTCTTATTTCCCTCCTGATGTTATCTCTTGCAAAGATGGCTCATTGGCTGCTTGTAGCTTCCAGTTCCACTAGGGTCCAAGCTTTCTTTCTGTTAGCATCTTCCGCTCTGATCTTCCTAATTTCTTCTGTTGTAACAACAGGTGACGGAGCTTTTCGGAGTGTAAGGCCTGAAGCTCTGCTTTCCGCAACTGGCGCCATCCCCGGAATATCACCAGCCGGGCGGGGTGCTTTGCCTCCAAACTCGAAGCGGACATAGCTTAAAACAGAAGCTATCCATTCGTCGCTGTTCGCTTCCATGGCAGGCATAATGCTGGAGTAGGTTTTGCCATCTACAGGACCTGACAGACCGTGCAGTAGAATCCTGGCTGCCGTTTTCTTCTCTGCAAACGCCAGGCGCTTCGAGTTTACCAGAGGAGGAGCCGGCATCCCGGCACCGCCAATCGCCAGTCCTTTCCCGTCAGCGCCATGGCAACTGGAACACAGCGATTTAAAAGTGACCGCACCTTTTAAAATTAAGCTTCTATCTGCTTCGGCCAATGTACCCAGCTTTCGGCCATATGTCCTGACTCCTTCATTCTCATCAAGGGCCGTTTTAGTGGCTACCAACATTTCGTTGCCTGCGCTTTCCGCTACGATATCCCTGACAATTTCTTTGGCCTTCTCTGATTTGCTATTGTACAGGGAGAGCAGCAGTTGCACCCGCACATCGTCAGCAGTATCGTTTTTAAGTGCCCCTACCTTTCTTATCATCTGCTCATCATTCTTCTTCAGGTAGGGCTCGCTGATCCACACAGCAGCTCTTCTCACCTGTGGATGCTCATCTTTCAAGGCCGCCGACAGTACTTCTTTATCAATTGCTCCTAGCCCTTCCAATGTCCACAGCGCATGAATTCTGGCTATGTGGCTGGGTTTCTTCTCCCAAAAGAGCAACATTTGCCAGAAAGAATGCGCTTCCATTGCCATGTTCCTCAGGGCAGGAACCACGGATTTATCCCCACGCGTAACGATCAGCTTTTGCGCTTCGTCGCGCCACCAGCCGTTCGGGTGATCCAGATAACTTAGAAGCTGCTTGCCCGGCTCATCCAGCATCTTTGGTCTTGGCCCCCGCTTGTAACCATCATGCACCACACGGTAAATGCGGCCGTGCCCGGTGTTCTTCGACAGGCCCAGGCTATCGATCTTCTGGCGCAGGAAGGACTCCGGCTTTGTCCAGTTGCCCTGCTGCACAATGCCGCGGTGCATGTCTACGATGTATAGATTCCCGTCCGGCCCTGTGGCAGAGTTAACAGGCCGGAAATTCATATCGGAGGAAGCGATAAACTCCTGCTGTCGGTAGGCATTCTCCAGCCTTACCTTCCCATCCTGGTTTATTACCTTGGCCCGCCGTACAGCCCGTGCCACTGGCTCGCACACAATATAATCCCCCACAAAATCCTCCGGAAGGCGGTCTCCCCGGAAGATCGATTGTCCGCAGGCAGCCGTAAAATGATTCAACGTATTATTGGGGCGTAAACGCTTAGGGCCGCCTTGTACGTCAGGAGTAGCAATAATGGGCCATACTTCGGCAAACGCCGCACTGTACTGGTCCGGGAAATCAAGCGTACCATAAACGGGGTTTATCTGGAACCCCATAGCAGGGATCTCTCCCCCCGCTCTGGAGTAGTAGAGGCGCCCGTAGTTGTCGTGCGTGACGCCCCATTGCCCGCCGCCGCCACTCACGATGGTGTCTACCTGTATGGTGCCATTCGTGTACCGGAAGCGCACCGGATCGTAGGTGACGTACATCCAGTTATCGAGGTTCCAGTCCAGCCCGCTTCGTTGGTGCTCCATGTTGGTGTCATTCAAAACGTACTTGTCATTTTGGTATACTACCTTCCTGACATCAGCTTTTCCGTCTCCGTCCGTGTCTTTGTAGCTGTAGATATTTATACTATTGGTTTCATTCACCAGCAGTTCCTTATTCACGCACTGCAGCATGCGGGGCAACAGAAGGCTATCTATGAAGACTGAACTCTTGTCCATCTTTCCGTCATTGTCCGTGTCCTCGAGCAGCGATATCCGGCTTCTGGGCTCCTGCTCGCCGGAGGCGTCAGCGTCCTGCATATAGGTAAGCATTTCCGCTACATACAACCTGCCATTCCCATCCCAGGCAATGGCTACCGGCTCCCTGATCATAGGCTCGCTGGCCACCAGTTCCAGGTGGTAGCCTGCCGGCAGGTGCATGGACTTCATGCTCTCTTCAGGCGATAAATAAGCTGCCGTAGGAGTCGGATCAAAAACTGGTTTTGCATACATCTCTTCCCGTTCGTTTTCATTTGGCTCCTGACAACTGAACGCCAAAGCAGACAAAGCAACAAAGCATGCTATATGGAGGTTCTTCATGTGACTTTGATTTGATTGTGGTGAAACAAAACCGGCGAAGTCGGCATTCTACTATCAAGCCTCATCCCGACAGCTTATGGCGAAGTGCTGCTTTCGTACTTATTTACTTATCGGCAAGCACGGCAATCGGGAACACCAGCTATCCTCAAAACCTGCTATACAGGAGCGTTCTTTATACTTTATGGCCGCCAATCCGGGGTTTCAGAAGAGGGTGCTGAATGCCAGCCTTCTGGACATCTCACTAGCTCCAATGTTACAAGGCAGTATAGGCTAGGTAGAGGGTATCCACAGCAGGTAACTTATCAGAGTTACCTGCTGTGTCCCTTAGCAATAACCAATACTACTTGTCAGTTTAATAAAATGCATAGAAATCAATAGCCCGGGTTCTGGACAATTTCCGGATTTTGATCGATTACGGCCTGGGGCACAGGATTTAAATACATTTTTTGAGTAAAAACATGCGGATGATTAAGCGGAACAGGTTCATAGATCCATACGCCTTTATTATCCGCAGGAGAAGAGTTTGTGATTTTCATGCCATGCCGTTCTTTGTTCATGACATCCTCGGCAACCTTCCAGCGGATAATATCATAAAACCTTTTGTTTTCAAAACAAAGCTCAACTCTCCGCTCATGGTGAATGGCCTTACGCATTTCATCCTGGCTCAGACCGGCCGGAAGGTCCGGGAGATCTGCTCTATGTCTAACGGAATTGATGGCATTATATACAGAAGGATCAGGCCCCACTGCTTCGTTCTGCGCTTCGGCATACCCCAGCAAAACCTCCGCGTAACGATAATAAATAAAGTTAGCACCACTTACCGGGCCGCCACCAGGGCGCACCAGCGGATTCAATTTCTTTTTAAAATAATAACCGGTGTTACCTACATCGTCAGTACCAAAATCAATTTGGTTTTTTGAGGGATGCACCTTATCAATGCGGGTGTAAATAGTATCCGCTATTGACATCCAATCCATTTTATACGGAGCACCGTCATAAACAATCCAATCGTAAAACCTTTCTTCACGGCCGACATAAGGGTTCTGCGGATCATAACCAGAGGCAGGATCGGTGATGGGTTTCCCGTTAGCCATGAAGAACTGATCCACCAGCTCCTGGGTAGGATCGTAATTACCCCAGGTATAATATACGCCATTAATCCAGACAGGACCTCCAAACTGTTCAAAAGACGATCCCATCGTATTCGCCACGACCTGCCTGTCCCAGACTACTTCCGGGTTGTATTCGTTACCCTCATACCATAAGGCGGATAGATCCGAAAACAAGGCATAAGGGTGTCCATCCCCATACTTATCTATAAACTCTTTAAAAGTTGCAGCAGCCTTAGCCCATCTGCCCGCATCATAACTTCCGTATCCTGCTACCTTGTTCGCATCAGCTCCTGCTGCCGGTTGAGGAGCATTAAAAGCAGGGCTGGCTGCATATAACTCGACCCACCCTTTTAAAGCCAGCGCCGCACCCAGTGTTGCCCGGCCTGCATTTGCATCACCGGCATTATATTTAACTGCTAACGTGTTGTTATTGATAATCGAATCTAGCTGGGATGTTATAAAGTCGGTTGTTACTTCGAAGGTACTTCTGGACTTATAAATTTGCGTACTGTCCATTGTTCTTCTATCCATTGCCTCTGTAATAATAGGAAGCCCTCCTAAATGCATCCACAGCTCGCTATAAAAATACGCTCTGAGAAACCTGGCTTCATCCAGCCGCTTTTTCATCCACTCCGGTGAGAAATTAGCTGCGTTCTCGTTTACCTTCTGTATGAAGGTGTTGCATTTTCTTATGTTAGTATAGGTAGTGGGCCAGTTGGTTAAGTCTGCCGGACCTGTGATCCCTCCCCAAACGGTATAGTTACTGGAAGATGGTTCTATAATGCCTTGCTTCCAGTTCCATGAAGTGTAGTAGAAGCCGGCATCATTATCATCGGTGAAATTGTCCAGGTTCTCGGGTTGGTTCCATTTGTTGGGCAGGCTGCCGTAAATGTCATTCAGGAAAAGGTCTGCATTTGCATCTGATGCCCACTGGGTATCATCGTTGAGTTTGCTTAAATCAGTATTTTCAAGAAAATCCTTATCACAGGAAACCATACTTATCAGTAACAGCCCGATGAACAGTATACTGCTGATTTTTTTTATATTCGTCATGGTCAGTCTCTTTATCAATTTGTAAAAAAAACTAGAAAGTTGCATTTAGACCCAAAGTATACACCTTTTGGTTAGGGTAGGCTGTTTCACGATCGGTATAACCAACTTCGGGATCCATAAAATTGAGCTTGCTTGTCGTTAGCAGGTTCTGACCTGAAAAATATACCCTTACCGCCTGTATCCTCAGGCTTTGCGTAATGCTCTGAGGAATTGTATAACCTAAAACAGCCGTTTTCAATCTAAGATACCCTGTATTCGCCATCCAGAAGTCTGAGCTTTGGGTGTTGTTGGCATAAGGCGACTGATTAGCCCGCGGATATCTCGCATCAGGGGTATTAGGAGTCCAATGGTTATTATAATATTCGTAAGATGAATTACTGTTATTATTATTAAACGGAATGGTTTGAAATCCCCGGATATCAAGGCTTGCCAGGGCCGAGCCCTGGAAAAACAGGCTCAGGTCAAACCCTTTCCAAGAGGCTGAAGGGGTAAATCCATAACTTATAAATGGATAAACCGGATAACCAATAACGGTTTCATCATTTGAGTCGATCTTACCGTCCGGCTTGCCTTCAGGCCCACTTATGTCTTCATACCTGATATCGCCCGGGTGCAAATCACCAAATTGTATTACGTCATAACCGTCTGCGGCATCAATGATGCCATCGTCGTTTTTATCATCAGCAGTGCTGAATAAACCCAGCGCGTGATAGCCGAATGGAGTGCCCAAAGGCCTGCCGGTCCGGCTACGATTAGGATCATTTCGCGTGGCACTGGTTTCGAATACCTGAAGCATTTTGTTCTTGGCATAACTAAAGTTGCCGTCCAGACTTAAACTAAGGCCATTATCAAACTGGTGCGAGGTGCCAAGTGTCAGCTCTATGCCGTGGTTGGACATGATGCCCTCATTCTCATCAGAAAGAGGTAAGCCATACTCAACAGGGACACTAACGGCCGGAGGCAATAACATGCCGGTCCTTCTTTCATGAAAGTAGTCCGCCTCAATATCCAGCAAGCCATTCCAAAGGGTAGCTTCGAAACCTACATCCGATTTTGTAGAGATTTCCCAGGTGATGTTGGGGTTCGCTTCCAGTGGAATATAGGTTCCCGGCACCATCGTTCCATTACCAAAAGCATAGGCGTTTCCGTATAGGTTGTAGCCGTTTAAGTATTGAAAAGCAGAACCGGCCAGGTTACCCGATTTACCCCATGATCCCCTTAGCTTTAAGAAGTTTATGAAGGAAGCATTGTTTCTGATAAAGTTTTCTTCGGACAGCACCCAACCCACAGAGAAAGCAGGGAAATAGCCCCATCTTTTATTGGGGGCAAAATAGTAGTGGCCATCATAACGGCCGGATGCCTCCAGCAAATATTTATTAGCGAAATTGTACCCGAACCGGTAAACAAAACCAAGCTGGCTTCCTGTGGACGAGGAGCCGCTGTTGTCGAAATCATTCTTATCTGAACTTCCCATGTTTAGTTCATCTACATTTACAGGGAAGTTATTCCGCCGGGCTGAGAAAAATTCATAGGCGTTGGTACGTGCTTCAGCAACTATCAAGCCTGTTACCTCATGCTTTCCAAATGTATTTTGATAATTCAGATAGCCCTGATACGTAAAATTCTGGCTTTTAGAATACTGTTGGTTCAGCCAGGTATAAGTGGCAGCACCTCCTTCAGACGTTGATATCTGCCTGGTGTAAGTATAGGGGGTAGTGGTGGTATCCTGGGAATAAAAATAGAATGGCGTGTGCCACGATTTTATCGTCCGCTGGCTGGGATCGTAGCTAAAGGTACCCTTAATGCTTAACCCTTTGATAAACGACAACTCCTGTTTAATGGCAAGTGTTGTTAATAAAGTGTTATTCGTGTTGTTTAAGTACCCCGCATTCAGAATTCCTACCGGAGAGTTACCGGCAAATTCGCCCCAGAGGTTATTGCTGTAATATAAATGGGCTAAAGGGATCAGCTTATATGCGCTGCGGAAAAGCTGCCCTGTGGAGACGGCGGCATCCACCGATTTGCTTTTTTCTATTGTTCCCAGTAAAGACAGGGACACTGTCGTGGTTTTGGTAGCCTCCGATTCCAGGTTAATATTATAGTTATACCGGCTGTAGCCTACCTGATCAAACATTCCGTCCTGTTTCAGGAATCCCAAGCCTGCATAATATTTTATCCTGTCCGATCCACCGCTTAACTGTACATTATAGTTTTGTATCGGGGCATTCATGTTTATAATGTCCCGTGTATCGGTTTCAGGATATCTGTCAGGATCTTGCGCATGCAACTGATCATAATTATTAATCAGGTTTTCATCATAAGGCAGTTGAGTACCTGTTGGGTTCTCGTTTAAATAAGCTTCGTTATGCAGGCGCATGTAATCCTGGGCATTCAGCATTTCAGGGTAGTAGGTAGGCGTTTGAATGCCATAATAGGTGTTAAATGATAAAGTTGGAGCACCCTTTTGGCCCTTTTTAGTGGTAATCAGAATTACACCATTAGCTCCTCCCAAGCCATAGGGAGCTACGGCGGCGGCATCTTTTAAAACCGAAACAGACTCAATGGTAGTGGGGTCCAGCTGGTTCATGTTGTCCCTGATAATACCGTCTACTACAATTAGTGGCTGGTTATTACCGGTAGTTCCAATGCCCCTTAAGTGGATGTCCGGGGCATCCGACCCTGGTTGCCCGCCATTGGGGCGCATACTTACCCCGGCCACTCTTCCGGCTATTGAATTGGAGATATTAGCCACCGGCGCCTCTTCCAATTCGTCTCCTTTTACCGAGGATACGGCTGCCGTTGTTGATATCTTCTTCTGGGTACCATAACCCACAACCACCACTTCTTCCAGCGCCCTGGTATCGTCGGCAAGCGTTACATTTACTGTAGTTCTGTTGTTAATGGGTACCTCCTGCGTCTGGTATCCTATGTAAGAGAAGACAAGCGTGCCTTTTCCATCGGGCACTGTGAGCGAGAAGTTGCCTTCCATATCCGTCGGAGCCGCCGTGCTTGTCCCTTGCAGCAGCACCGTTACGCCCGGCAGGCCTATCCCCTTTTTATCTGTAACACGTCCGGTCACCGTGATCTGTGCCTGCGCATTAGTTATGACAGCAGAGAAGCTTGCGGAGGGAGCTTCAGCCTTTGGGAGACGGATATGAATGTTATTGTTAATGAGCTTAAATTCCAGTCCCGTTTCTGCTGAAATTTGCTCCAGCACCTTGTTTAGCGGCTCATTCCTGACGCTTATAGACAATGCTTTTTTACCATGTAGTTCCTTCTCATCAAACGTGAACCGAAATGAGGTCTGCTTTTCGACACTATTTATGAAATCTTCCAGCGAGGCTTTCTTCAGCAGTAGCGTTACTTTGGAATTTTGTATGTCTGGCAGCACTTCCATGTCTGCTGCCGAGGCAGAGAAGACAACCGCCAGCAGCGCGAATGCTACAAACAAGGTTCTTCCTGCTCTACCTTTTAGTAAATAGTAGAAATTATTTTCCATAAATTTGGGATGTTTAATTTGATTGATTCTTTTAAACAACAGCCTCTCTGTTAAGAATATGCGCCAACAGACTTCTTATAGAGGCATTTACACCCGGTTCAGAATAGGACCGGGTGTCTTTATAGTATATTTTTAGTCATACTTTATAGAGTTAGTTAAACATGATTTTAATTTCATTGGCAGTTCTTCTGTAAGTAAAGCCCTTTACAAAGCCGACACCTTCCAGTACTTTTTCCAGGGTTTCATCTTCATATTCCCCGGTATAATTCCATGCTTCGTTCTGCATGCCTTGGCCATCCACTTCTATGTTCACGCCATACCAGTTTTCCAGCTTCTTTATCACCTGGTTCATATCGGCTCCTTTGAAGTACAATAAACCCTCTTTCCAGCCAAGCACCTCCTTTCTGTTAAACTCCGTTACAGCTTGTTGTTTTGATACTTTATTGTAGGAGAGCAATTGGCCAGGCACAAGGCGGGCTATTTGCTGCTCCTGTTGCCCCTGCTCCTGCTTATTTATCTTTACGATGCCTGTCGCCAGGGCTACCGTAGTAACATCATCGCACAAACGATAATTGATGTTGAAAGAAGTCCCTACAGCCTGGGTTGAGATGTTGCCGGTATGCACGATAAATGGATGTATTTTATCTTTAGCAACCTCAAAAAAAGCCTCGCCATCCAGTAGCACCTCGCGTTTATCAGTGACAAAGTCTTTTAGGTAGGAAACTTTGCTTCCTGCATTCAATTTTATCACGGAGCCATCAGGCAAATGGATTGTTTTCTTAACACCGGGTGCAGTCACTACCGTCGTATACTCTGCTACCTTTGTGTCAGGCCGGGAATTATACTGCACAAGTGCCACTATAAAACACAAGGGCAGCAGTACAGCAGCCGCTAACTTTAACCAGATCTCCGGCTCCCGCCAACGAATGGGTCGAACAACAGCAGATACTTCTTTCTCTTGCAACATGCCCAACTCATGCTGTTGCCTCTTGATCTGGCTAAATATGCTGCCTGCATCATGCTTCTCGCCTTTAGCCGGATCAGCCTCCTGCCACAGGCGCTGCAGTTCCTGCTCTTGCTCAACTCCCGGGTTCTGGGCCTCGAACCATTTTAACAAGGCTTGCACCTCCTCTGCCGAGCACTCTCCTCTGTAAAACCTGTCAAGCAAGTCTGCGTTCATCTGTTTATGTTGGTGTGTATGTATTACACTTATCCCCTCCACTGCACCACCTCTGCCAAAAAAATAATTAAGTACTTACTTTTGCTATTGCGCTTTTATCTTTTTTACTTTAAGATATAATCTTTCTTAGCTGTAGCTTTCGGAAAGCCGCATCCCCTTATTTAGTCCTTAACACTTCGCCATCAACATATTATGAAGACAGAAAGTAATATATGTTTGAAAAGCACCATAAGGGCCCTTAAAACAGGCGACATGAGCGCATTTGAAAGCCTTTACCAAAAATTTGAGCCGAAGCTATATGCGTTTGCGCTAGGCATGGTCAGGCAGCGTGAGGATGCGGAAGAAGTAGTGCAGGAGGTGTTTCTGAAAGTATGGGAGCGACGGGAGTTGCTGGATCCGGAACAGAACTTTGATGGCTATCTGTTTAGCATTGTCAAGAACATCGTATACAACAAAACGAGGCGGAAAGTATATGAACTTGCATTTACGCAATATTTAGCCGCAACAGGCACAGGTAAAAGTTGTTCTACAGAAGAAGCAATTGCTTACCAGGATTTGGCAAAGTTGTTGGAAGAAATATATGCGACGCTGCCTCCGGTGCGGCGACATATCTTTGTGATGAGCCGTGTAGAGGGCAAAAGCAACAGCGAGATTGCCCGGTTGCTGAATACCAGCAACAGCAACATTCAAAATCATCTAAACAAAGCACTTAAGCTTGTCAAGGAAAGGTTTAAGGGTTACGAGATTGTTTACGTCGCTTTTATACTTGTAAGCCTCTGTTAAGTACTTATAATAAAATACCCGACGCATTTTCCTGGTTGAAGTTGATGGTATGATTTTGCCCGGCTTGCCTGATAATCCTCTCGGGTTGTTGCCCCGAGCCTTGATTCGCTCGTAACCGAACTACTCCTCATACTTAATTTGAGGTGCGGTATAGGTGGGCAGGAAGAGAATGCCTCTTCTCCCCGTTGCAGAAGGCCAGCCGTGGCTCTTGCCAGGAGGCAAACTTGTTGTGGTAGGCCATATCAGTCATCTTAGTCTTAAAGATGCTCTCTGGATCTGCGTTCTATAAGGCAATTTCTTTCCGTCTCATATTCTGCTGTACCGGCATCCTCTACAACTGCTACAGGAAGGCACTGCAGTCATCCTGCACGCCCTGATCAGCGTGAAACAAGAGGGGGTGGAGCAGCGGCCTGTTTCTGATGGTTATCTGCCGGGCCGCTACGGTGGCCACATTGATAAATCTGCCTATCTAAAACCCATCTGTTAAAGGTAGCAGGTCCACGATTTAGCTGATAGGCACTTTACGAAGTATGGCTTCTATAAAATCCCGGGTGGCAATGCCGTCGGCTTCGGCTTCATAGTTCAGGATGATGCGGTGGTTCATTACATCGTGGGCCACTTCCTTAATGTCTTCCGGCAGTACATAATCGCGCTCATCAAAATACGCCACAGCCTTGGCTGCGCGGTTCATGGCTATACTTGCCCGCGGTGATACGCCAAACTGGATGTAAGGCGCAAAATCAGCCAAATCATACTCGGCGGGGCGACGCGTGGCGAACACCAGTTCAATAATGTAGCGTTCCAGGGTTTCGGAAATCTGTACCTGGTTTATTTCGTTGCGGATGTCGAAAATATCCTGCTTGGAAAGTACTTTGTGCACCGTGTCGTTGAACGACATGTTGGCCATGCGGCGCATGATTTCCAGTTCATCTGTTTTTTTGGGGTAGTCGATGTATACTTTCATCATAAAGCGGTCTACCTGCGCCTCGGGCAGCGGGTACGTACCTTCGTGCTCCACGGGGTTCTGGGTGGCCAGTACCAGAAAAGGCAGGTCGAGGTTGTAAGTAGTTTCGCCGATGGTTACCTGTTTTTCCTGCATCGCCTCCAGCAGTGCCGACTGCACCTTGGCCGGCGAGCGGTTTACCTCGTCGGCAAGTATAAGGTTGGCAAAAATAGGACCCTTCTTCACCTCAAATTTAGAAGCGTTCTGGTTATAGATCATCGTGCCGATAAGGTCTGAAGGGAGCAGGTCGGGGGTGAACTGGATGCGCTGAAAATCCAGGCGCAGCGCTTTGGAAAGCGAGTTGATAGTCAGGGTTTTGGCAAGGCCGGGCACGCCCTCCAGCAGGATGTGGCCGCCGGTAAACAGGCCGATGAGCAGGCGGTTTACCATGTAAGCCTGGCCTACCACCACTTTGCTCACCTCATTAACTACCTGCCTTATCTTTTGCTGATTGGCCTTTACTTTGTTCTGGTACGTCAGTTCTTCTGCTGCCATGCGGTATCCGGTACTTTAGCGCATAAATATAGCGATAATACGGCATTGTTGCCGTGTTATTGCGTATCAGCCGGGTAATAGGCAAAAAAAGCGCCCGGTCAGGCGCTTAAGCTATAAGCCGGCTGTTGTACCAGTGGTGGCCGTACCTCCTGTGGCTGCGGGGCCACATTATTCTGCTTTAGTTTGCTGATACGCTCCTGCTGCGCCTGCCGAACCATCTCTATGAGGCTGCCTGCGCGGCTTTCCTCCACTTCGAGAGGCAACACCAGCACTTTGTTTGCAGAGATAATGTGTATGCGGCGGTGGCGCGTCATCAGGAATAAGGTGATAAAGAAGCCGCTCAGCAAAGCAAAGGAATCATCGAAATAGATGCCAAAGGCAAACATGAGGCTGAGGAACAGGTAAAGACTATTGCCTGTGGCTTTTACCTTCCATCCTTCAATATCCTCCAGAAAAAGAAACTTATTGCTGCGGAGGGTCCAGGGGGCAAACCGCTGAATGACACGGTGGGTGGTGAGCGCCAGTTTCTTATCTACTGTCTGAATCAGATACTGCTCCCCATCTAATAGCTTTGTGTTTACCATTATTAAAGGGGTATTAAGTTTGTGAAATTTGGGTTTGGAGTAGCGTAGTAATGTTAGTATCACAGCTTTCGGTGTTGGTTCATGGATAAGATTCCAAAAGCCACCAAATGGTTGCATCTATTGTTCGTGCAAATATAACTTTTTTACCGGAGTTGCACGCTAAAAATTGCATTATAAATTCGATGTTTTTTTAAACAGCCTTTCTTTGACGCTCTTCGGTATTATTTTTTGGAGGCAGGAAAGAAGCGCTTTGCTCGTGCAAAGCGCTTTCTGGCAGGGCAGGCGTTTAAAATTTATACTTAGGATAGGTAAAGATCACCCTCAAAGCCATGTGCCCGCTGATTCTTAAAGCGTGCAATATCGGCCTGCATGTTATCGTAAATTTCCTGGATTTCTTCCGATTCCTCGGTCAGCGGTTTAATGTGTTCGCTCAGCAACTTGGCTGCCAGCGGATAAAACTTGGCGTCGTCCGTGTTTTTGGCATTAATCTTAAAAGAACTGACCGCATTTTCCAGCTTTTTCAGCATGGGGTACTTGGCTTTAAACTCCTGGATGGTGTCGCGGAGTTTCTCCCGTATCATCAGGTATAAATCCTCCTCAAACGTCATCCCAAAGTCGTCATCCTCTTCGTCATCATCAAAGCTGTTGTGGGCGAAGTCGTCGTCGTAATCAAAATCGTCTTTCATGGCTGATAATAGGGTTATATTAGATGGTACGTAATGTTATGGTCAAGCTGGCCGAGCGGTAGCTTTAAACGCGGTAAAATACTAGCTAACATTTCACCGGCAAACAACGCGGCTGCATAATTAGCACTTCAGGTCCTTATTTGCAAAACGTACGTACTCTCTTTCGGTGTGTTTCATAAGATTTAATAATTGCACCAAAAACAGAAAGTCCGGCCCGCCTGTAAATTTAAAAATAACAATAGTAAAAGTCCGCTGCAGCCGACTTTTGCTATTGTTATTTCAGGCAAATTTGCGGTCAATAAGGCGGAGCAGTTTCTGGAGGTGTTCCTGCTTCCTGCTCCAGTCATACTTGCCGGCCAGTTGCTGCTGCACGTACTGGTGGGCCTGCGCTGCACTGGGCATGGCGTCCAGCGCCTGGATGGCCTGGTAATAGGTCATGTTATCGCCTTCGAACAACTCGTTGATAAAGCTGAAGCGCTGGTTAATGGAAATAGAGTTTTTGAGCGAATCGATTTTGCGGTTGCTGTGGGCATCAGCCAGCGAGGCTGCGGGCGCCTTCCGGAAATTGTCGTTGAGGGTAGGGCGCTTGCCGGCTGCATTGTCCTCGTCCTCGTCTGCGTCGCCGCCGGACGAAATATAAACCGGCCGGGCGGGCGCCGATGCCTCGCGCTGCGTCTGGTGTATGGGTGCAACCACGTCTTTCTCCTCGCGGGGCGCTGCCGGTGTTGCTTTTGCCGCTACCGGCGGTTCGGGTGCCGGGCTTGTGCCCAGAATGTCCTGCTCTGAAACAGGCAATAGGCTGTTGAAGCGCGCTGCCAGTTCGCTCAGGCTGCTGCGGCGGTTCTGGTTGGCGTTTACGTACAGGCTGAAGCGGCTCAGAATATATTCGCGGTCGCGGCTGGCAGGCGAAAGCGTGTCTATAAATCCGGCAAACAGCGGCTTGTCTACATCAATGTATTTTAGGTTTTCCTGCAGTTTGGGCAATGTAATCTCCTCCTGTATGCGCAGAAACTTCTCTTCAAAAGTTGTTACCGGGTCCAGCACCAGCAGAAAGGTGTCGTAAATGGCTTTTTGCAGCAGCGCCTCAAACGCGTGGCGCTTCATCAGGATCCTGCGCGAGAGCACATTCATAAAATGCAGCAGGGCTTCTTTTACTTCCTCGTTTTCATAATCGAAATAGGGACTGCGCAGGTTGGCCATTTCGTGGTGCCACTTGAGCAGCAACTCCTTTATCACAAAAAGATTGACCTGTTTGATGGGAGTAAAGCCAATCAGCTGCGGGCCGTTCAGGGTGTCGTAAGAGGCAAAGTGGCGGTCGCACAGCAGATTTGCCAGCTGCTTGCTGTACCGTTCCAGGTGTAATTGATTATATTTGTCTTCCATGGGGTTTTCCTTCGTCCGTAAAGATAAAAAATAATATGCCAATGTTGATTGTGCAAAACCTCAGTGGCCGCAAAATTCCGGTGGCACCGGGACAAACGTTGCTTGGGGCCATACAGGAGCAGCACATCGACTGGATGCATGCCTGCGGCGGCAAAGGGCGCTGCACTACCTGTCGCATAATCGTGCAACAGGGACTCGATAATTTCGGGCCGCTTACCGAGGCCGAACTCCGCTACCGTGCCAAAGGCCGCCTGAAGAATAACGAGCGGCTGACCTGCCAGTGTACATTGGCGCACGGCAATGCCACCGTAAAAGTGCCGGACCAGACAAAGCTGCCACACCTGGCTTATAGTAGTTAAGAAGTTAAAGGGTTAAATTACTGATTGTTGGGATATTAGTAAAAATCATCTAAGCTTTAAGACATTGCACATTTAATAAATCAGCACATTACTAATGTTTATAGAACCACGCACAGGCAACGGGAACAACACACACCGGAGAGGCTGGATAGAAGTAATCTGCGGCTCCATGTTTTCGGGTAAAACGGAGGAACTGATCCGCCGGCTGAACAGGGCCAAAATTGCAAAGCAGAAAGTAGAGATTTTTAAGCCTGCCCTCGACAAGCGTTACCACGATTTGGATGTAGTGTCGCACAACGACAATGCCATCCGCTCCACACCTGTTGATTTTGCGCACGACATGCTGCTGCTGGGCGGCAGCAGTGACGTGGTGGGCATTGACGAAGCACAGTTTTTTGATGATGGCCTGGCGGAAGTATGCGTAAAACTGGCCAACAGCGGCGCCCGCGTTATTGCCGCCGGCCTCGACATGGACTATCTCGGCAACCCTTTCGGGCCCATGCCTGCGCTGATGGCCGTGGCCGAGTATGTAACCAAAGTACATGCCATTTGTGTGCAGTGCGGTGATATTGCTACTTACTCTTTCAGGAGTGCGGCTTCGGAAAATCAGGTGCTGCTGGGCGAAACCGATTCGTATGAGGCCCGCTGCCGCCATTGCTTTCTGGAAGGTATGAAAGGTAAGAAGTAGATTTTAAAAGCTGAATGGCTGAAGGTTATTTTGGATGACTATCTTATATTTCAATTAGCTTGCTGTTTCAGATTTGAGTTACAAGGTACGAAAGACCTCGCAGCGTGCGCAGCTCCTGCGAGTGCCTGCACCCTTGATTTGTTTAATTATCATGACTGATATGATCTGCAGGTTGCGTGAAGTATAAGGAAAATGTAAAGTATAAATACCCGGACAATCATCCGAATCACGATAAATCAAAGGTGCAGGCAAAAGATGCTTCAGCAACTTTTCCTGCTACATACAAAGTATAATTTATACCTGTGAAACGCCGCCCTATACTACAGCTAAGACCATCTTGCGCGCTGCTTCAGCCAGTGTTGTGGCTGTGGCTTCTGGTCTGGGCGCAGCCGGGCTCTGCACAAAGCCATTTACCTCTTGGGGGCTGGCAACTGCACGTGCCTTACCGGCAGGGCAAAGCAGTGGCTTCTGCCGGCGATAAAGTATACCTGGCATCGCAGCAAGGGCTTTTTTATTATGACAATGCATTTAATGCAGTGCAACCCGTTACAAAAGCAGATGGCTTGCAGGAGCAGCAAATCAGCGCCATGCAATACGATGCCGGAACGGAAACACTCGTCATCGCTTACAAAAATACCAGCATCGATTTGCTGCGGGAAAATGAAATTATCAGCATCAATGATATTTACCGCAAAGCTGTTCCGGGTGTTAAAGCCATCAATCAAATTTATACTTATAACAAGCTGGCATATCTTTCCTGCTCGTTTGGCGTGGTGGTGCTGGATTTGCAGCAGCTGGAAGTCCGGGAAACGTACAGCAACCTGGGCCTTGGCGGCGAAGCGGTAAACGTGCAGGCAACCGCCATACGCCGCGACAGTATTTTTCTGGCTACAGATAAAGGGATACTTGCCGCCCCGCTAACTGGCGTCAACCTGCAGGATTTCCATAGCTGGCGCAGCGTAAGCAGGGGCCTTGATACGCCGGGGCAGGTGAACAGCTTAGCCGTTTTCAACCAGGACCTTTATGCAGGCACCAACACGCAGGGTGTTTATGTATTACAGGAACTGGGCTGGCAGCCAATACCTGCTGACGCTGCAGTTAACAGTATTTCAGCTTCGGATAATTACCTGGTGATTACTTATGCAAACAGCGTGTCGCTGCTGGATAAAGCCGGGCACACCATCGACCTGGAACCGGAAGTTCTGAAAGCGCCACAGGAGGCTATAGTTGGTACTGATGGCCAGGTATGGGTGGCAGATGCGAACGAAGGGCTGGTAAAAATAGATGTAAACCTTGGTACTGCCACTGCTTTCGCCCCGAATGGCCCTTATGCAAACGACAGCTTCCGGTTATATGCCGCCAAAGGCAAAGTATACGCTCTGAGCGGCGGCTACAACGCGCATTATCAGCCACAGGACAGCTATAACGGCTTTTATGTATACGCCGATGGTCTCTGGCAAAGCTTCAATAAATATACATATCCCAACCCCACCGACCTTGCGCCTGCCGCTGATATTGTGGATGCCGTGTATAACCCCGTAACCGGCAAGCTATACTTTGCCAGCTACGGCAGTGGTTTGCTGGAGTGGAGCGGCCCGGGAAATAACAAACTCTACAGTGATGATAACAGCCCGCTGCTGGCTGATGAAACAGAAAGTGTGCGCCTTACCGATTTGGCCGTTGATGCAGAAGGTAATGTATGGGTGGTAAACCGCAGCCGGCAGCCGAATGCGCCAGGCGTGTATGCGCTGCAGCCGGATGGCACCTGGACGTCTTTTATACTTCCGGGCGTGGCTGATGGCAGTAATTTAGAGTATATCCTTGTTGATGATAATGGCAGGAAGTGGCTTTCTACGGCGCGGGAGCAAAATGCACGCACTGGTCTGGTGGTTTTTGATGAGAAGGAGAACCAGGTGCGCTATCTATCCACTGGGGAGGGAAACGGCGGCCTGCCAGACAACGCTGTTTACAGTATGGCAAAGGATCTGAACGGCGATATCTGGGTAGGGACGGGCAAGGGCGTGGGTGTGTACTATAATCCGGCTTATGTGTTTGAAGAGCAGGTATACGATGCTCGTATTCCGATTATAGATCGCAGGCCGCTGCTGGACGGGCAGGCGGTGCGAAGCATTGCCGTAGACGGCGCCAACCGCAAGTGGATGGGCACCGACAAGGGCCTCTGGCTCTTCAGCCCCGACGGGGACGAACTTATTTATCATTTCACCACTGAGAACAGCCCTTTACCTTCCGACAAGGTCTTGTCAGTAGCTGTGGAGCACCGGTCGGGCGAGGTGTTTGTGGCAACAGAGGCGGGTATGGCCTCTTTCCGCTCCGACGCTACTACTACCGAAGGTAAGCCCGAATGCGCGGTGGTGTTCCCCAACCCCGTTCGACGCGACTATACCGGCCTGGTAGGTATTTCGGGTTTGCCCAACAACGCCGATGTGCGCATCACCGATATTGCCGGGATGCTTGTTTATAAAACCCGCGCCACCGGCGGCACCCTTGCCTGGAATGCCCGCGACTACAATGGCAGGCGCGTGAAAGCAGGCGTATACCTGGTGATGAGCGCCAGTATAGATGGCAAGCAAACCTGCATCAGTAAAATAGCCGTATTGGAATAAATGCTGGTTAAAACAAGGGGCGTTGTGCTCAACTATATTAGATTCCGGGAATCGTCCATTATCGCCAAAGTGTACACCGAGGCGCTGGGCGTACAATCCTATATCGTAAACAGCGTGCGTAAGAAGGGGCCAGGCGCACGACTGGCATTGTTTCAGCCTTTCACGTTGCTGGATATGGTGGTGTATACCTCGCGCAGCGGCGGACTTACGCGTATTTCAGAGTATAAATCGGCGCACCCGTTCGCCACTATTCCATTCGATATCCGCAAAAGCAGCATTTTGTTGTTTCTTTCAGAGATGGTGTCGCGCACGGTGCGGGAAGAGGAGGAAAACCCGGCGCTCTTTCATTTCCTCTACAACGCCATTATCTTTTTTGATGCGCAGCAACAAGGCTATGAAAATTTTCACCTGATTTTTCTGCTGCAGCTCAGTTCTCATCTGGGCTTTAGTCCCGGCTCCGGTGCCGAGATTGTAGAGCAAGTGGCATTTACGGCCAACGCACAAAGCGCTACCCCGGCGCCTGCCGTGCTGGCCATGCAGGCGCACGAAGTATACTTTAACCAATTGCTGCACCACCCGGATCAGGTAACTATTCCCAACGGAAAGGTGCGGCGGGAACTGCTGGATGTCCTGATTCGCTACTACCAGCTGCACGTAGACAAGCTGGGCGAGATAAAGTCACTGGCTATACTATCAGAAGTGCTGGCCGAGTAGGTGTGCCGGCAAGTATAAGCAAACCGCTTAGGATGTCTTGCCTGTTGCCTTGTGGCTAACCATAAAGTTTACCGAATTAGCTATAAAACAAAGCTCATTGGCTTTTTTATGTAAATTGCTCAGTTTGTCAATAGAATTTTGGTCTGTTACAGTTACGACAGGGTTTAACGTTACTTCTTTAAATTTTCCACCACCATTGTCTGTTCCCGCCATTATACCTACCGGATTATCAATGTAATCTGTAACGATAACACCGTTGTCTGCACATAAATGTAAAAACCAAAGCATGTGGCAACTTGAAAGTGACGCAAGTAAAAGTTCTTCCGGATTATATCTTGTCCTATCGCCACGAAATGTAGGGTCAGAAGAAGCCAGAATGTCGCTCTTATTGTCGGCCGAAATGATATGACTTCTCTCATAAGAACTGTAATCCAATGTCCCCTTTCCTTGATTTCCTGTCCACTTAATTGTCAGTTTGTAAGTATGTTCTTTGTTCATTTTCCTGTCTGTTGTTGTCTTAACCGTGCTACCAATTTAAAAGCCCGAAGCAGATGATTGCAAGTATACTTTCATACGCGTTACTCCCTTTTGATGGAGGGCCCATTAATCCTGTTCCATAAGCGCGTTTCACATCCTTTTGCACATAGCCAGGTATAACAAGTATAAAATAAAAGGGCGGCACTGTGGTGCCGCCCTTTTTAATAATTTAACCTGAAGAGTCCTACTTGGCGCTCAATACTTTGATATCAAAAGACAGTACCGTATTGGGCGGAATAGCACCTTGACGGGGGCAAGGACCATAAGCCAGGCCCGAAGGAATATAAAACCTGGCCTCTTCTCCAACTGTCATCAATGGCAGCACTTCGTCCCAGCCATCGATTACCTGGCTGGCACCCACCACAAACGAAAGCGGTGCTCCTCTGTCATAAGAAGAGTCGAATTTGGTAGAGGCGTCAAACGTTGGCTTGTCTACAAACTTGCCCAGGTAATGTACCTCTACAAAATCCCCTGTTTTCACCTGCGCGCCCGTGCCCGGCGTCAGCACAAAATAGTGTATACCAGATGCAGTTTCCTGCATGTTGGTGGTATCTATGTTATTTTCCCGGAAGTATGTTTTTATTCCTTTTATATCGGCTGCTTTCTGTGCGTCTTTTTCTTCCTGTGTCGGATAGCAGGGAGATCTGTAAGGATCTTCCACCTCGCCGCAGGAAGCCAGAGAGCCAACGATAAACAGCAACAGCAGCGCCTTCGGCAGGGCAGATGCTTTTATTTTATTCAGAAAGCGGGTTTGCAGGAACATGGTAATCGGGTATCAGGAAAAATATATAAGGTTACTTCTGTACATCAACCATCTCCACATCGAAGCGGAGGATGGAGTTGCCTGGCATTTGGGGGCCGCGATCCTGCTCACCGTAAGCCAGCGTGGAAGGAACCAGCAGAATAGCTTTGCTGCCTTTGTTCAGTTTCTGAAGCGCCTCATCCCAGCCGGGTATCACCTGGCCCTGGCCCAGCGTAAAAGTATAGGGCTCGCCTCCTTTGTAAGACGACTCCACTTCTTTGCCATCCAGAAAAGAAAGCTTGTAGTGTACGGTTACTTTGTCGCCTGCAGTGGCATCAGGGCCTGTGCCCGGGTCCGTAATTACATAGTATACACCGGATTCTGTTTTCTGCACATTCTCCAGGTTATTTGCTTTAATGTAATCTTGTATTTTAGCATCGTCGATTTTCAGCTGCTCCTTGGCGTGTGCCTGTGCATCCAGCATCTGCTGTTGCATCATTTTCTGCTGGGAGGCCATTGCTTCTTCCTGCGACTGCACTGTATCTACCTTGATAAAGAAAGTCATCTGCGAGCCGGGCTTAATGAAAGGCGGCATGGGCTGGCCGCCAAATGTTTTGGCGAACAGGGAATCAGCGCTGATTTTAAACACACCGCTGTCGCCGGGTGATAACATCATCAGGGCATTCTCCAGGCCTCCTTTAAAGGAAGGCTCCATTACCGGAATCATCAACGGCGTTTTCTGGGTACGGGAGTCGAACAGCACGGAGTCATCTGCATTTTTATACATCATCTGCATGGTTACTACCTGCCCTACCTTGGCACCGGTAGAGTCGCTGGGAGCAACTTCGCCTTTGTTTTCATAGGCGCCTTTGTCGTTCTTTTCGTAGATTTTATACGTCAGGCCTTCTGAAGTATGAAACTCGTCTTTTTTGCCGCAGGATTGCAGCATAAGGGCGCCAGCAAGCACTGGCAGCAATAATTGGGTTTTAGTCAGCATTCTTTTTTATAGGTTGGATTTTTTTCTGTTTTTAGCTGGCACTGGCGTGCGTTAGCTGGTCTTTGTAAAGCGGCAGCAGGCGCTCAAACTTATCGATGGTAGCCTCCAGGCTATCCAGCGACATGCCGCCGGCGGCGTTTTTGTGGCCGCCGCCATTAAAATGCTCGCGGGCAAACTCGTTTACCGAGAAATCGCCTACCGAGCGGAACGACATTTTTACGGCTTCTGATCGGTCGATGATGAGGGCAGCAAAAACAATGCCTTCAATAGAAAGGGCATAATTTACCAAACCTTCCGTGTCGCCGGTCTTTGAGTCGTAAGCCTTGAGTTCTTCTTTTGTAATAGCAATATAGGCCGTATTGTATTCGTGCAGCACCACCAGTTTGTCTTTAAGGGCGTAACCCAGAAAGCGCAGGCGCAGTTCCGTAGAGCTGTCATAAATCAGGCGGTGGATGTTAGACGTCTGCACACCAATGTGCAGCAGGTCGGCAATGATGAGGTGCACGTTTTTGGAGGTGCTCGGATGGCGGAACGAGCCTGTATCAGTCATGATGCCGGCATACAGGCATTCGCCTATACTCGTATCAATCAAATCGGCATCGCCGGCCTCCTTTATCAGGTCGTACACCAGCTCGGCGGTAGCGGCTGCATTGGTATCAGAAAAGCTCAGATCGGCAAAATGCTCGGGCTGCAGGTGGTGGTCTATCATCACCTTGGTGCCTTTGGCCTGCCGGATGTACTCGCCCATCTCGTGTATGCGGGACAGACTATTGAAATCAAGGCAGAAAATAACCTGCGACTCGCCGATAATGCGCTGTACGAGAGCATCATTTTTCTCGGAGTATACCAGCACATCCTCGTTGCCCTCCATCCAGTTCAGGAAGTCAGGGTAGTCAGAAGGCGTAATCACTGTAACGCGGTGGCCTTTCTTTTTGAGGTATCCCGCCAGGCCCAGCGACGAGCCAAGTGCATCAGCGTCAGGCTTGTGGTGCGTGGTGATCATCACCTCTTTGGGCTCGTTCAGAAGCGTTTTCAGGGCATTAATATCGTGCATACTGTCCGTATAAATCCTCTGATTAATAAGGATATAAACCGCAAATTACAGAAGAAATTACTTCTAAAACAATAGTAACGTTTTTTGAAACAGCCTTTGTAAGGGCCGCCGCTTCCGGCGCGGGAATAATGCTTTGCCAAACTATAACTTAAAAATAGCCTATAATCAAACGAAATGCGCTACTTTTGCATCTTAAATTTGAGCATACAACCTTAAAACCATTCAACCAACATGGCCGGAAACATCACATTTACAATGATTAAGCCTGATGCAGTGGCAGATAACCACATTGGCGGCATTACCAACATGATAGAGGAAGGCGGCTTCCGCATCGTGGCAATGAAAAAAACAAAGTTGTCGGAAGAGCGCGCCGGTAAATTTTATGAGGTGCACAAAGAGCGTCCGTTCTACGGCGATCTGGTTGCTTATATGTCGTCCGGCCCTATTGTGGCAATGATTTTAGAGAAAGACAACGCGGTGGAAGATTTCCGTAAGCTGATTGGCGCTACCAACCCGGCGCAGGCCGAAGAAGGCACCATCCGTAAGAAATATGCCAAATCTATTGAGGCAAACGCTGTGCACGGCTCCGATTCTGACGAGAACGCACAGATCGAAGGCGACTTCTTCTTCGCTGCCGACGAGCGCTTCTAGTTAAATCATACCTGAGCAAAATAAAATCCCGCTAAGCCTTGTGGTTTAGCGGGATTTCTGCTTTCTGATGCAGTGTAATAAAACTGTGTATCAGCTCTTACAAACAAAGTATAGTTGTTGCAGAACTGCGCCGGGCATGTTTATACTTAAGCAAACCGGAGCCGCAACAAAACAGAAACACAGCATATCCACAAAAAGAAACCGGCTCCATCAACTGAAACCGGTTTTTAAACTCCTGATGATATTTTAGCTTCTCGGCACCGTGAGCCGCTGGCCGGGGCGTATCAGGTCCGGGTTATCGCCTATTTTGTCTTTGTTGGCTTCGTACAGTTTATGCCAGCTGTTGGCATCGCCGTACAGTTTTTGGGCAATCTTAGACAAAGAGTCGCCGCTTTGTACGGTATACACATCGTTGTCCGGGCCCGGATCGGTTATTTTCTGCTTGTCCTGCTCGCTGTAGAAACCCTGCTCAGGATGGCCCGGCGTACGCGATACAGAACCTGTGCCTTTGCTGACAGGTGGTGCGCCAGCTGGCTTCGGTATATCTTCTTTGGGCAGTATGTTGCTGTTTGCTTTATGCGCGGGCGCTTCTTTCCCCTTCTTTAAAAAATCAAATAGTCCCATATCGGTTTAAATTTAAGTCAGACATTTGGTTTGGCTGGCAAGCTGTTAGTTGCCAGTAGCTTCTGTTAAATACGCCCGGCGGGCCACATAGTTGTGCTGTGCAGCCGGACAGATACCGATATCAACTCTGCACAAGTTTTTGCCGTAAGCATTCAAGCCGCTGCCCGAGAAAGGCAGGGTTTTACATGATGTATAAGTATAAAGTAAAACAGAACATATGAAACCAACAATGTGGAAGAATTATTGGGCAACGCTGCTTTGCAGTTTGTTTGCGCTGGTGCTGGTAAGCTGTGGCTCCGGCGATGAAGCAGGTTCCGAGAGCATGATCTCAGGCGAAAGCAATAAAACATGGACTACCTCAAAAGAGGTAAATGCTGCCGGAGGTAAAGAAAAGTTGTCGGAAGAGGAAAAAGCGCAAAGCCTTCAGTTTTATGCTGATGGCCGTTTTGCCATGGGTGGCGGAAGTGCGCTGGAGACTGGTACCTGGTCGTTTGACCCGGCGGCTAAGCGGCTGTCGCTGCAGTTTGCAGACCAGAATGTTATTGAAAACTTTGATGTGCTGAAGTTAACCGATGACGAAATGCGCCTCAAAGCAGAAGACGGTTTTGAAATGTTGCTTGAAGCAGAGTAAATGATATAGCCAAAGTAGTGTTTGATTAATTTGGATGAAGCGGCAGCCCGTAAAAAAGCAGGCTGCCGCTTTTTTACAGGTGCGTATAACTGTTGCCCTGTAGCAGGCAGAATACAGTTTTATCCGGAGTTAGAACTCATGCCAGCTATCAGGCAGGAGAACAGGCTAATTAGCGAAGGGCTACGGCTTGCTGCTCAGCCATAAATTGTTTCGGCAAATTTCCGGATGGCATTGCAGGTTTCGCCGGTGCGCTCGAACATGCCCATGTGCCCTGTTTTTTCGAGGAAGTATACCACGCTGTAACCAGGCAAGGAGCATTGCTCCAGGGCTTTATCCAGCGGCACGGCGGCATCATCTTTCCCGAAAATAAACAGTACCGGAAACGCTGCTTCACGTAGCACATGAGTCCGGTCGGGGCGGTCGCGCATGGCGGCCAGAGCGCCGGTTATACCTTGCTGCGGTGTAGCACGGCCGATTTCCTTCATCATTTCAATCTCAGGTTTCAGGCGGCTACGATTTTCGCGGTAAAAAAGCGGCTCCACAAAAGGGTTGATAAAGCTGGCTACCCCATGCCGCTCCACGTAATCGATGGTTTTGTCGCGGTTTTCCTTTTTCTCATCCGTATCGGGCAGGGCGGAGGAGTGAAACAGACATAAACCATCAAGCATACTGCCATACTTCTCCGCAAAAGCCATACTTACGTAGCCACCCATCGAATGCCCGATAAGTATACATTTTTTGATCGCTAGTTCGTCCAGTTGCCGTTTCACATCGTCAGCCATACTTTCCATGCTATAACCGGCGGTGTTTTGGGTGTTGCTGCCGTGCCCGGGCAAATCCAGCGCAATGGTACGGAACTGTTCCTGCAGCGGCTTTATAAAGTCTGCCCATACCTGTTTGCTCTCGCAGAAGCCATGCAGAAAAACCAATGCGTCGCCGGTGCCTGCATCAATGTAAGTTGTGTTTGTCATTCTTTATTAGACGTTGGATGTCAGACACAAGATGTTAGATTCTCTTGAAAACATAAAGTAGGATATGTATTCCGGTATTGTAGGGACAGTCGCGACCTGTCCCTACAATACCGGAATACAACAAAAAACTCACAGGCCTGAAAGACACTGTGAGTTTTGAAAATCGTGATACGAATATCAGAATACGCTAAGCCTTCACTGGTACTCCCAACAGCTCGCGAACTGTATTTTCGATGGCTGCCGGGTCGAAACCGGCTTCTTTCTGCAGTTCTAATTGGGAACCATGCTCGAAAATGGCATCCGGAATACCGAGGCGTTTTACCTGTGCGGTGTAGCCGTTGTCGACCATAAACTCCAGCACGGCGCTGCCGAAGCCACCCTGGAGGCAGCCGTCTTCTACGGTTATCACTTTGTCATACTTGCTAAAGATGTGGTGCAGCAGTTCCGCATCCAGTGGTTTGGCGAATCGCATATCGTAATGGCCGGGCGTAATGCCTTCGTAGCGTAACTTCTTGCAAACATTCACGGCGTAGTTACCGATGTGGCCAAAAGTAAGTATAGCCACTTCTTCGCCTTCCTGCATCGTGCGGCCTTTGCCGACTTCAATCAGTTCGAGCGGTGTGCGCCAGTTGGGCATCACGCCTTCGCCCCGCGGGTAGCGGATGGTAAACGGTCCGGCGCCATCCTGCGAGGCGGTATACATTAGGTTGCGCAGTTCCTGTTCGTTCATAGGGGCAGATACCACCATGTTGGGCAGGCAACGCATAAAGGCAATATCGTAAGCACCATGGTGGGTAGGGCCGTCGGCACCGGCAAAACCGGCTCTATCGAGGCAAAAAACCACGTGCAGGTCCTGCAGGCAAACATCGTGTACCACCTGATCATAACCGCGCTGCATAAAAGTGCTGTACACGTTGCAAAATGGCACCAGGCCCTGCGTGGCCAGTCCGGCCGAAAAGGTTACCGCGTGTTGCTCGGCAATGCCCACATCAAAAGCACGATCGGGCATGGCTTTCATCATAATATTAAGCGAGCAACCGGACGGCATGGCCGGCGTAATACCCATTATCTTCGGGTTCTGTTCGGCCAGCTCTACCATGGTATGGCCAAACACATCCTGGTACTTGGGCGGCTGTGGCGTATCATAGTGTTTTTTGTAGATTTCGCCCGTAATCTTATCAAAGGTGCCAGGGGCATGCCACTTGGTTTGTTCTTTCTCGGCCAAGGCAAAACCTTTGCCCTTGGTAGTAACACAATGCAGTATTTTCGGACCTGAAATATGTTTTAAATCTTCCAGTACCGATACCAGATGATGGATATCGTGCCCGTCTATCGGGCCGAAGTAGCGGAACTTCAGGCTTTCAAACAGGTTGCTTTGCTTGAGCAGGGTCGCTTTCACGCCACTCTCTACCTTAGATGCTATCTGCTGCGCATTAGGCCCAAACTTGCTGATTTTGCCCAACACGTTCCAGATCTCATCGCGCACTTTGTTGTAGGTACGGGAAGTGGTAATGTCGGTGAGATATTCTTTCAGGGCGCCTACATTCGGGTCGATACTCATGCAGTTGTCGTTGAGCACCACCAGCAGGTCGGCGTTGGCGACACCTGCATGGTTAAGGGCTTCAAACGCCATGCCGCCCGTCATCGCGCCGTCGCCGATTACGGCAATGTGGTGGCGGTTGTACTCGTGCTTATACTTGGAGGCCACCGCCATACCCAGCGCTGCTGAAATAGATGTGCTGGAATGGCCTACGCCAAAGGTGTCATACTCGCTTTCTTTGCGCTTGGGAAAACCGGAGATGCCGCCATACTTGCGGTTGGTATGAAAAATGTCGCGGCGGCCCGTTAATATCTTGTGCCCGTATGCCTGGTGTCCTACATCCCATACCAGCTGATCGTAAGGGGTATTATATACGTAATGCAGCGCCGTAGTAAGCTCTACCACGCCCAGACTAGCCCCAAAATGACCGCCATGAATGGAAACAACATCAATGATATACTGCCTTAGTTCCTGGCTCACCTGCAGCAACTGTTCCGGCTTTAGTTTCCGGAGGTCGTCAGGGGTATGAATAGAGGCAAGCAGCGCTCCGGGTTTAACAAGCATAAAATTGTCTTTATAGACCTCTAACAAAAAAAAGCGGCCAAAGTTTATAATGCACGGAATTGTACTTTTTAAGCCGGACCGTAAAGTTAATAAAATAAAAAAAGCAAGCGTATCTTTTAGCTGCTTTCTCACTTGCGCACGGCAGCAGCCAGGCTGTAAAGTATACAAAAGGTATGTATAGCCCTGGTTTTACACTGCGGAGGCACAATAAGCTGGCAATAAAAGCCGTTGCCCCGACAGGACATGTAAGGTTATACTTTGGCAAGGCGTAAATGTTCTGAACGATGCAAGGTATGCCTTGGGCTACGGTAGGGACAATCTGCTTAAAATAAGTAATTTTGTAGCCGGGCTATACGTTGCCCGGCAAAAGGAACTATACTTAATCTTCCCTTCTGTCATTCTGAAAGGAGCCTGGTTGAAGGGCGGTTAAGCTGTAGCTATGTATAGATAAGCTTTTGTGGCTTGCCAAAAAGATTCTTTCAGAATACCAGAAGGATGGATGCAGATGAGGGCATGTAAAAAAGCAACAGAGAGAAAATTTGAGAACCATTTAAATAAAGACTTTATACCCTGTTTATACTTTTATTTATACCGGATTTACGCAGCCCTGCTACTTAAATACGTCCAGCTGTTTTAATATTTATAAAGTGAGTTTCGAAATTAAATTACCGTTATTTGAAGGACCGTTCGATTTATTGCTCTTCTTTATTGAGCGCGATGAACTGGACATCCACGACATTCCTATTTTCCAGATTACGAACGAGTTTATCGGCTATATCCGCCAGCTGGAGCAGCTCAACATCGAAGTAGCCAGCGATTTTATACTTACTGCCGCCACGCTGATGCGCATTAAAGCCAAAATGCTGCTGCCGCGCACCGAAAAAGATGAGGAAGGCAACGAAATAGATCCGCGCAAGGAGCTGGTGCAACACCTGCTGGAGTATAAAAAGTATAAAAGTGCGCTGCCCGAGCTAATGATCATGGAGGAGCAGCGCCTGGCCCAGGAGAACCGCGGCAACATACAGGCAGAACTGCAGCAGATAGCCAACGCCAACCACTTCGAGTATGAATTGCAGGATCTAAGCCTTTATAAGCTGATGCGTGTGTTTGAAAAGGTGATGGTGCGGTTTGAGGAAGAGCAGAACCGGCCCAAGCATACCGTAATCACGTATCCGTATACGTTGGAGGAGCAGCGCGACATTATTCTGCGGATGGTGCAGCAGCGGCGGCAGGTAGCTTTCTCGCAGCTTATTTCGGAGTTCCCGGATAAAATAGGCATGATTTTCAACTTTCTGGCTATTCTCGATATGCTGCAGCTGAACCTGATTGATGTAGAAGTAGGCGAAGGCTTCAATGACTTTACTATTATGCAGGCCGAAGGACAGGCAACACAGGTAACGCAACTGCTGGTGGAATAAACGGTAGCACAAAAATCAGGCATTTAGCCAACATTTCACACTCATTACCGAATAGTTAATAGCTTTGCGCGCCCGCGCCCTTGTTGGCAAAGCTGAAAAAGCCGCCGCAGCAAGCCTTAACACTTACATGGACCAGAACAAGAAGACCATACTTAAAAGCTTTAGCCCTGTTAAAATCCTGCTACCAGTACTGCTGGGGCTGGCCGCTACGGCGTGGCTTTTTATCAGAGACAACAAACTAGATGACCTGAAAGGTATATCGGAAGCGCACTGGGGCTGGCTGCTGGCCGCTGTGGTGGTGCTCATTATCCGCGATGCCGGCTACATGTACCGCATCCGGCATCTCACCAACAAGTTCCTGACCTGGCGCAACAGCATCGACGTGATCATGCTCTGGGAGTTTGCTTCGGCCGTTACGCCTTCAGTGGTAGGTGGCACCACGGTTGCCACCATCATCCTGAACAAAGAAGGTATTCCGCTGGGCAAATCGCTGGCTTATGTGATGTTCACGGCGGTGCTCGATAACATGTTCTTTATACTTGCCGCACCCATTGCGCTGCTGCTCACACAAGGGCAGGTGTTTCCTACCTTCGGCCTCGATGCATCGGATGTGGCGAAGCTGCAGTCAGCTTTTTATATCAGCTACAGCCTGATTGCCGTGTATACTTTTGCCATGATTTATGCGCTGTTTATTAAGCCACGGGCATTTAAATGGTTGTTGCTGAAAATTACCTCCTGGCGCCTGTTGCGGAAATGGCGCGTCAGTGCCTTCCAGCACGGCAACGAGATTATCTGGGCCTCGGAGCAGCTCAAAGGCAATACTTTCGGTTATTGGGCCAAGGCTATTCTGTCTACCATCTTTGTGTGGAGCGCCCGTTATTTCCTGCTCAACTGCCTCATCGCTGCCTTTGTAGACGTAAGCCTGAGCGAACACCTGCTCATCATTTCCCGCAACCTCATTTTCTGGATTGTGATGCTGATTGCCATTACGCCGGGCGGCGCCGGTATTGTGGAAATGGCTTTCCCGAGCTTCTTCGGCTTGTTTCTGGGCAGCTTCAGCAGCATTGTGGTGGTGCTTTACCGCCTGATTACGTATTATCCGTACCTGCTGCTGGGCTCATTCTTCCTCCCCAAATGGATTGCCAAAGTATTCGGTCATCATCCTAAAGAGAGCGAAGTACCGGTATAATTATAGCGGCAGAAGCCGAAAGGCATCGGTTTATACTTGTGGTGGCAGAGATTTATCCTTCATAAGTATGAGGCACTGCCACTACAAGTATAAAACAATATCAGCCAACAATACCACAGCGCTATACTTTGTTGCCCCGCTAACTAAAGCAAAGAAAGACAAGCCGTATTATGCTTTGCGGCTTGTCTTTCTTTGCTTTAGTGCGTTCCTGTACCTGGTTTAAGGATTTATACTTCCTGCGTATAGGCCGGCTTTCCCAGCCTTCTTAAAAACAGAAAGCCGCTGATACCAGATAAAAGCGAGGCTGCCAGGATAGAGAATTTAGCTTCGGTGTGCAGCGCCGGCTCGTTGAAGGAGAGCAGGGCAATAAAAATAGACATCGTAAAACCAATGCCCGCCAGCAGGCCCAGGCCCAGCACGTGGCGCCATGTAACACTTTGCGGCAGCACGCTAATGCCCAGCCTGGCAGAGAGCCACGACAAAAGCGTAATGCCCAGTGGTTTACCAATAAAGAGTCCCAGAATAATGCCCAGTCCCAGGGGGCTGGTCAGTCCGCTTACCATTTCAGGCGCAAGCTGTATATTGGTGTTAGCCAAAGCAAACAGGGGCATTATCAGAAAATTGACGGGCTTTGTGAGGGCATGTTCCAGCTTTTCCAGGGGAGATTCTTTTGTACCCGGTGTGGTAGGAAGTGTGAAGGCTGTCAGTACGCCGGCTACGGTTGCGTGCACGCCGGAGTGATGAACAAAATACCACATAAAAATTCCTGGCAGGAGGTAAAAGAACAGGTTCTTAACGCCCAGCAGGTTAAAAGCTATCAGCAAAGCGAAAGCAGCGCCGGCATACATAATATAATTCAGCTGGATATCGGCAGAATAGAAAATGGCAATTACCAGAATGGCGCCCAGATCATCTACAATGGCCAGCGCTGTCAGAAACACCTTCAGGCCCTTGGGGATTTTGTCGCCCAATATAGAAATAACTGCGATGGCGAAAGCTATATCGGTTGCCATTACAATGCCCCAGCCATTTGCTGTATTGGTGCCACTGTTAAGCAGCATATAGATAGCAGCTGGCATCAGCATGCCGCCAATGGCAGCAAAAACAGGGAGCGTCGCTTTTTTAAAGGAAGATAATTCCCCTTCAACCAGTTCACGTTTAATTTCCAGGCCTACCAGCAGAAAAAAGACAGCCATCAGGCCATCGTTAATCCACAGCAACACTGGGTATCTTAGCGCCACGTTTTCTGAGCGGTATCCAATTTCAGAGGAAAGTAAGTGTTCAAATTCATCTCCTAACGGAGAATTGGCAATGAGCAGCGAAACCGCCACACAGGCAATAAGTATAAAGCCACCGGCAGTACCGGATTTAAAGAAGTTACGGAAAACGGTAAGGTTAATAAGTCCAGACATCAGTATTTCAAATTACGGCTTATAAGCAGGAATATTTTTAAGATAACAGGTACTTAGGTAAGCACACAGCCTTTCCGGGACTCTTACGAGCGTTGGTTATTTGTTTACAGCAAGCCCCGGCTGTGCTTTAATGCCTGTGTCTGCCCCGCCACGTGTGCCTAAACAAGTATAGCATACGGTGTATTTGGTTTGCTGCACGGTGCAGCGCAACGACATAAACTGAACACGGAGAACAATTCTTTGTTTTATTATTTAACTTAACCTTACGTAGTTGCCGGTGCTAACGCTGATAAATCTATCACCTCCTGCAGGATAATTATAAATTGGGCGGGGCGCATGCTGAAAGGGCCACGAAGCAGATAATAGCACACCAATTAAGGCTGCTGCCGGTATGCCGCTAAAGCTTTTATTTTCGTTGCTAAAGCCCGGTGTCCGGCGCAATACCGTGTCGCAGAAACTAATTTTATATCCGGCAAACACATTTAAGCTATGAAAGCTATACTAATAGGCGGCGGAATAGGAGGGTTGTGCGCAGCCATTGCCCTGCAAAAGCAAGGTATAACTGCCACGGTATATGAAGCTGCGCCCGAACTTAAACCTGTAGGCGCGGGCGTGGGACTGGCGGCCAATGCCATACAGGGCCTGCAACGGCTGGGCGTGGCTGCAGAAGTAGTGGCGCGCGGCAAGCAACTCACGGCACTGGTGATGTTTGATGGCGCAGGTAACGTTATCAGCCACATGGACACGCAGCCCCTGAGCCGTAAGTATGGCATCAATAACTTTGTGATTCATCGTGCTGATTTGCACGAGGTGCTTCAGCAACATTTGCAGCCTGGCTCGCTGGTGCTGGGCCAACGTTGCGTAAGTATAAACCAGCACAACGGGCAGGTGCAGGCAGTTTTTGCAGACGGCACGCAGGCTACCGCCGATTTGCTGATCGTCGCCGATGGTATTAATTCGGTGGTACGGCGGCAGCTTTTGCCAGACAGCCGCCCGCGGTATGCCGGTTATACCTGCTGGCGGGCCGTGATAGAAAATCCGGGAGTTGAGATAAACAAGATGATTTCGGCGGAAACCTGGGCGCCGCAGGGCCGTGTGGGTATGGCGCCGCTCAAAGGAAACAGGATTTACTGGTACGCCTGCATCAATGCGACCGCCAATGATGAAGCCATGCGCCGGATAACGCCCGACGCCCTGGCTGCGCACTTTGCCGGCGTGCATCCGCCTGTACAAGCCATACTTGCCGCCACCAAACCCGAACAGCTTATCTGGAACGACATCCATGATCTGAAGCCTTTAAAGCAGTTTGCTTTCGGGCGGGTGTTGCTGCTGGGTGATGCGGCCCACGCTACCACGCCCAACATGGGCCAGGGCGCCTGCCAGGCCATTGAGGATGCCGTGGTGCTGGGACAGTGTCTGGGGCAGGAAGCAGACATAGCTGCAGCCCTGAAAAAGTATGAAAAACGCAGAATGGCCCGTACCGCTAAAGTTATCCGCTTGTCTAGGTTGCTGGGATGGGTGTCGCAATGGCAGCATCCTGTGCTGGCGGGCTTTCGCAATGTTGTTTTCCGTTTAATGCCGAAGCAGATAGACCAAAGGCAGATGGAAGACCTGTACCGGGTAGACTTTTAGCTAAAATTGTGCTATATTCCGGCTATACTTCGTCTGCGGCGCGCTAAAACTACCTGCGGGCGGTATCGGTAACCGACTTTACCTGACTGATTACAAGACAAACTTATGCTGAAAAAACTGCTGTTCTTCCTGTTCACATGTTCACTCCTAAGCTGCTCTGACAGCAACGGCGAGCTGCTTGATAAACTGCAAACTGCCGTTACCACCGGTGAGGCCGGCCCCAAAGGGTATAAAGTTGTGTCGATGGAGAAGCTTACTGATTTTGAATGGGATACGCTCTATTACTTTCAGGAACTGACCAATGCAAATTACATGAGTGAGGAAATTGGCTTTAGATGGAACGGGCCCGAAGTGCCCAACCTGCACCACAGGCTCCTGTTTGTAAAGGATGGCAAAGTCGCGTCGTTCGTGGATTATCCTTACCGCGATTTTCCGTTGGTAGTGTATGGCTGCAACGACAACAGGTGGATATACCCGCGCAGCAGCACCGATTTCGCCACTTTTAAATACTGCAGCAGCGGCGACACCGCCACCTATACTTTTATACCTGTAACCTGCGTAGAGAACCTGCGGGAGCTAATCGGGAAAAAATGCCCGGACGAGGCCGTAGCGGCAAAAGCAGAGTAAGGGGCTCTTCTTAGCTGGCGCAAGGGTTAAGCGCAGCGTCACTTGTGCCCATATATGCGTGTAAGTCTTCGGACTTACGTAGCGGAAATTCCGAAGGCTTGGTGTATGGTAGTGGTTCACTGAAGTCTGAAGACTTCCTGCCATGTGAAAGCACAAGTCCCGCTTCGCTAAAGACTTGCGCTATGGAGCTTGGGGAGTTATGTTTCAATTTTCGAATCAAAGCCACGCAAGAGTAAATAAGGATAATTGCCCCATAAAGTATAAGTTCTATCTAAAGTTAACATAACTAATTTCTTAATCTCCCGCTGTTTCATATATCTTAATCCACCCAAATAAAAAATGGGGACTTCTTAAGTCCCCATTAAATAATCTGCCGATGCACGTGTTAGGTGCGGCATCACACTCCTGTTATTTACCAGTTTGCTGGCCAGGTGACTGTGTTGCTGGTGATGGCGTGGTTGGTTGTGGTTTGTAAATAGCGCCAGTAGCAAAGTCTATAACAGCACCGGGCCAGAACAAAACAATGTCAGCAATCAATGCGCCGGCACGAACCTCCCGTTGCGGCTGTCCTGCAAGTGGTTTGGTTTTTTGATAGTCGTTAACAGGACCTCCGAATACAGTTGCGCAACTAGATACTGAGGCAGCAAGAAGCACAAATGCAGCGGCTTTAGTAAATTTTTTCATGTTGATGTTGTGTAAGTTTGTTGGTTAATTACAGAGCGAAATATTCTGATATTTATATATTAAAACAAACTTATATTCGCTGTTTATTTTAATGCGCAATTGTACTTGCAACTCATCAGATTCGGCAAGAGCGCGCATGCATCAACAAACAACTAGCAATCAACAACTAACAACCATCAGCCAATCTACACCAACCCCTTCTCCACCAGATATTCGGCAATCTGTACGGCATTGGTGGCGGCGCCTTTGCGCAGGTTATCAGCCACAATCCACATGTTCAGCGTGCGGGGCTGCGTTTCGTCCAGGCGTACGCGGCCAACCAGCACTTCGTCTTTGCCGTGTGCGTCCTGCGGCATCGGGTATTGCAAGTTTTTTACATCGTCTACTACTTTCACCCCTTCCGTCTCATCCAAAATGCGGTATACTTCGTCCAGCGTAAAATCCTTTTCAAACTCTACGTTCACCGACTCCGAGTGGCCGCCCATCACGGGTATGCGTACCGCCGTGGCTGTTACCCGGATCGAATCGTCGCCCAGAATCTTCTTCGTTTCCAGCACCATCTTCATTTCCTCTTTGGTGTAGCCATTGTCCAGGAACACATCAATATGAGGCAGCACGTTCAGGTCTATCTGGTAAGGGTATGCTTTGTCGCCCGTCTTGCCGGCACGCTCGTTCATCAGCTGGTCTACGGCCGCTTTGCCCGTGCCCGTTACCGACTGGTAGGTGCTCACCACAACACGTTTCATGTGCAGTTCTTCGTGCAGCTTGTTCAGGGCTACCACCATCTGTATGGTAGAGCAGTTCGGGTTGGCTATAATCCTGTCGTCTTTGGTCAGTTCTTTGGCATTAATTTCGGGCACTACCAGCTTTTTGGCCGGGTCCATGCGCCAGGCCGAAGAGTTGTCGATAACCGTAATGCCGGCTGCGGCAAACTTAGGCGCCCATTCTGTAGAGGTGCCGCCACCTGCCGAGAAAATCGCAATTTGTGGGGCGGCGGCAATGGCGTCCTGCATGCCAATCACCTTCAGCTGTTTCTCCTTAAACGACAGTTTCCTGCCCACAGACCGCTGCGAAGCAACCAACAACAACTCTGTTACCGGAAAATTGCGTTCTTCCAGCACTTTCAAAATTTCGCCGCCAACCAGCCCTGTGGCGCCTACAACTGCTATTTTCATCAATCTTAATGTGTTAATTTGATAATGTGTTACGGTGTCGATGCGTGATACAGGAATGTGAAGCTGTTAACTTTCTAACGCCATTCAGCAGCATGCATACCCAAAGCAGTCCGCTACTCGTAATGTTTCTGGAACTTACAGCAGCGGCCTGAGCTCACAGTGTCTTTCCGGCCTGTGAGTGTCTGAACAGGATGCTGTCCCTCACGCAAACGCAATTTCGTAAGTTTTCAGTAAAACACCGCCTATGAAACAAAATTTACTAAAAAACCTTACAGAATTTGCTACGGCAGCAACAGCCCGAAAGTATAAAAGGTGCAGTTTTGGTTTGTATGGGGTTAAAACCGGTATTGCAGCTTGCTTGCTTTTCCTGCTCCCGATTGTTGCCACCGCCCAACCGAACAAAACTTTCTCCGGCGGCAACCATGCCGAAGCTGTTGTATGGCCCGGCTATAATGAACTGCTGATTACCGAGATAATGGCCGATGAAACGCCAGCCGGTGGCCTGCCCGAACAGGAATATATCGAACTCTACAACCCGACTGATAAGGTGCTCACCCTGGCGGGCATCCGATACGCTGATGCGACTTCCGCTACAACGCTGCCGGAGGTGGAACTGCTGCCGAAGGAATATGCGGTGGTTGTGCCGAACACGCAGGTAAATAATTTCAGCCAATATGGAAAGGTTATCGGCATCAGCAACTTTCCGGGCCTGAACAACAGCGGCGAACTGCTGCAACTGCGCCGGCCTGACGGACAGCTCATTTATGCTGTAAACTACAGCGCAGCCTGGTATAAGGACAATGGAAAGAAAGATGGCGGCTGGAGCCTGGAGATGGTAGATGTGGCCAACCCCTGCGGCGGCGCAGAAAACTGGACGGCTGCCACCCACCCGGATGGCGGCACACCGGCGCAGGCCAATTCAGTTGCAGCCTCCAACCCTGATAATACGCCGCCTATACTTACAGATGCAGCGGCTATCGCGCCGGACAAGCTGTTACTCACTTTCAGCGAAAAGCTGGACAGTGTGCAGGCGGCAAGTATAGCTGGTTACAACGTCAGTCCGGGTATAACCATAGCGGGAGCGCAGGTGCCGGGACCGCTGTTTACGGAGGTTATACTTCAGCTGGCCACGCCGCTGCAGGAAAACCAGCTTTATACTTTAACTGTCGCAAGTATGGCCGACTGTGCCGGAAACCTCAACTCTCAACCCTTGCAGGCTACTTTTGCTTTGCCCTCTGTGCCCGCGCCCGGCGATGTGGTCATCAACGAGATCCTGTTTAACCCGCGACCCGGTGGCACCGACTTTGTGGAGCTGGTAAACCGCAGCGGCAAGTATATTAACCTCCAGAACTGGCAACTGGCCGGCGGCGACAGCACCAGCAACGCGAAAACAATAACGGCAACAAATTATATGCTGGCACCTGGGCAGTATGTGTTGCTTACCTCTAATCCAGGAAATATTAAAACCAACTATCCCGCTGCAAAAGAAGAGGCATTCCTGGCGATGGCAGCTTTGCCCGCTTACCCGGATGAAGCGGGGACAGTGGTGCTGCTTCAGCCAGATCGTGCGATAGCCGATCGGTTCGGGTACAACGAAGAAATGCACTTTGCCCTGCTGGACGATGTAAACGGCGTGTCGCTGGAGCGGGTGCGGCTGGACGGAGCAAGTATAGCCGGGAATTTCCACTCAGCGGCGACCACGGTATTGGCCACGCCCGGTTATCAGAACTCGCAGGTGCAGGGCGAGGTGCAGGCGCAGCAAATATTTGAGGTAGCGCCACAGATATTTTCTCCGGATGGCGATGGCTTTGAAGATTTCACCACGATCAATTACAAGGCAGATAAAGCAGGCCAGATCGCCAACATCACTATTTTTGATGCGCAGGGGCGGGAGGTCCGGAAACTGGTGCGGAATGAATTACTGGCTGCCGGAGGCTTTTTTCAGTGGGATGGCTTGAGAGCAGACGGTTCCAAAGCGGCTACAGGTTATTATGTGTTTTATATCGAGCTCTTTGGCTTAAACGGGGAGAAAAGCCAGTACAAAGCGAAAGTGGTACTCGGCGGACAACTATGAGCTTGTACGGCAGATAAGTATAATCTGTAAAAAGAGATGTGAGAGGAGTGAATATGTAAGTATAAACAGAAGCCGGAGAAAGGTTTGATTCTTTCTCCGGCTTCTGTTTATACTTTGATTAACATCAATTCAGATAGCTTTTGCCTGTTTTCCGGCATATAAGTACCAGAACATTGATGCTTATACTTTTAAATCTCCTGCTAAAATGTTTTTAACCACGGAAGCGCAGATTCCAGCATAGGCCCATAAGCATCTTCGTGGGTGCCGTTTTCGATAGGAATAAGTTTCGTTTGCTTGGCGCCCTCTGCCAGAAAACGTTCGTACGTTTTCTTTGAGTTTTGGTATGGGATAATAATGTCGGCTGTGCCATGGTAAAGGCGGGTAGGACTTTGCGGCGCCCAGTCTGTAAAGCTGTTGGCCTGCAGGGCATCCTTTAGCTGCAACTCTTTGCTCTCGTCTTTCAGGCCTTCGTAAAAGGTCGGGTTGAAGAGCTTTTTGGGATCAATCGGAAGCTGCTCGTTGATGGTATTGCCGTTGTTGATACCATTAAAAAGCGTGGGTATTTTAGAAGCATAAGGCTCCTGGAAGAAATCCGTTAAAGGGCGATCCCAGTCATTGGTGTTGTTGTAAGCCTGCAGCAAAAAAGCGAAGGATGCCGGAAAGTAATAAGGTTCGCCGGAAGTAACAAGCCCAAGCAGCGAGGCAACGTCATAGCCGCCGGCGCCGGCAGCAACCGCCGTTACCTCCAGGTCGTGCGCGGGGTTTGTTTCTATCTCTTCCTGCGCAGCCAGCGTTACATAGCCGCCCTCAGAGTATCCAATCAGAAACAGCTTGTCATTTAAGGCGACATCCTTTTCCTGGCAAAAAGTTTTAGCTGCTTTGATCATATCCACAACAGCAAGGGCAGAATGAAGCTGATCGTAGTAAGGGTGCAGCACAGACGCAGACTCACCATAACCAATGTAATCCGGCACAAGTGTAACATAACCTGCTGATGTCAGGAGCTCCTGCTCCGAAATGCCGCTGTAGTTAGACGGGGCCTCCTCGTTAGAGAAAATAGTGGCGTGCTGCATACTTATTATAGGAGCAGGTGCATCCATGTGCGGGATACAAATCAGGCCCGAGGCTTTTATCTGCTCACCCTTGTAGGTGGTATAATAAACCATTTTATAGGTAGATACGCCATACTTTGCATCATTTCTGAAGAGTGCATACTGTTGCGAGGACGCCAGCGACTGCAATACGCTCAGGGAAGCATCGGCCTTGAGCTGCGATGAAATATAAGCATCTGTTTCGGGAGTGGTGGTTCCTGCGTCCGGAGCCGGATCTTTTGTGTCGCAGCCGGTGCCGGCCAGTGCAAAGCTCATTATCAGGATATAGGTAAAGAATGATTTTATCACAATGTTCATGAATAAGGTATAGGTATAATACGACGTAAATATATTAATATTGTTATTTAAAACAGTATTATTTCGCAAATTAATTAAAATTGCTACGGGGTGCAAGTTCGTTACAAAGCTGCTGCTTCTTTAAGTAGGCCCTTTTACGTTCAAAGTTTTACTTTAGATAACAAAGCTGTTATCTTGCGCCAATTTTTTCTTCTATATTATAAAAAGCTGTTTTAAGCTTTCAGGATTATACTTCGGTGCAAGAAACAATTTACCTGTGCCTGTTTGCTTTTCTGGCAGGCTTTATAGATTCGGTGGTAGGCGGTGGCGGACTTATTCAGTTGCCGGCACTTTTCATCTTTTTGCCCGGCGTGCCGGTTGCCATGGTGTTTGGCACGGGCAAGCTTTCCTCCATTGCAGGCACCGGCTGGGCCATGGTGCGCTATGTGCGCAGTGTTAAAATCAATTACCTGGCCATACTTCCGGCAGCAGCAGCGGCGTTTGTGTTCTCGTTTCTGGGCGCCCGGGCCGTAGCGCACATCAATGCCGACCTGCTGAAACCAATTATTCTGGTATTGCTGGTGCTGGTAGCCATTTATACTTTCATCAGGAAAGATTTTGGCTCACTGCATGCGCCTAAACTCACAGTTGCGAAAGAAACGCTTTACGGGGTGCTGATAGGTATGGCTATTGGCTTTTACGACGGCTTTTTCGGGCCCGGCACCGGCAGCTTTCTCATCTTTATCTTTATCGGTATTTTCGGGTTTAACTTTCTGGCTGCTTCAGCGGCAGCGAAGGTCGTGAATGTGGCTACCAACCTGTCGGCGTTGCTATACTTTGGCTTTAAAGGCTATATTCTATACGAGGTGGCTGTTCCGATGGCGATTTGCAGCATGATAGGCTCGCAGCTGGGCACGCGCACGGCGCTACGGTGCGGTACAGGTTTTGTGCGCGTGCTGTTCCTGGTGGTGGTTACGGGCATCATCTTTAAGTTTGCTTACGATACCTATGGCTCCGGCGGCAGCGACTTTGCCCTGCTGCTGACTTCGGTGCAGGAGTGGTTTGGTAGTAAAGGATAAGGAATACGTCAAGTTGCCAGTGCAGGCAGAATGCTGACGGAGTATAAAAGTATAAGGAGCAGGAACGTCGCTAAGTTACCCGTTCCTGCGCCTTATAAAAAGCTCATCTGTCAGAAGCTTTGAATCCACGGGATCACTGACCGGAGCATGGGCTCAAAAGCGGTGCCGTGTGTACCTTCCGGTATGGGAATGAATTTCAACTGCATTGCCCCCTGTGCTGCAAAGCGCTCGTAAGTTTGCTTCGAGTTTTCGAAAGGTACAATCTCATCGGCTGTGCCGTGATACAGGCGTGTCGGGCTCTGCGGCACCCAGTCGTAAAAGCTGTTTGCCTGCAGCGCCTGTTTCAACGGCAACTCTCCGGCAGGCTTTTGCAGCGCCTCAAAAAAGCCGGGCGAAAAAAGAGTTTTCGGATCAGTAGTCAGTTGCCTGTTGATGGCGCTGCCGCCATTTGTGCCATCAAAGAGGTTGGGCAACCTGGAGGCATAGGGCTCCTGGAAAAAATCAGTTAAAGGGCGGTTCCAGTTGCTGGTGTTGTTATAAGACTGCAGCACATAAGCCAGGTACGACGGGTACGGGTAAGGCTTGCCGGCAGTCACCCCGCCCAGCATCGATACCAGATCGTAGCCGCCTGCCCCGGCTGCCGATGCGGTTACCTGCAGCCCATGTTCGGGGTGGGTTTCAATTTCCTTCTGGGCAGCCAGCGTTACGTATCCTCCCTCTGAGTAGCCTACCAGAAACAGCTTGTCGCTTAGCGGGATGTTTTCCTTCCGGCAGAACGACTTGCCTGCTTTTATCATATCAACCACCGCCAGGCCCGAGTACTTCTGGTTATAGTAAGGATGAAAAATGCCTGCGGATTCCCCAAAGCCAATGTAATCCGGGATAAAGGTAACGTAGCCGGAAGAAGCAAACAGCTCGAACCCGGAAAGATCGGTGAAATTGGTAGGCGCCTCTTGCTGGTTAAAAATGGTGCCGTGCTGGGCGCTGAGCACAGGCGCCGGTTCGCTGATTCCCTGGGGCACGCAAACCAGGCCCGAGGCTTTTATTTCCCTGTCCTGGTAGGTGGTATAATAGACGATTTTATAAACATCTACGCCATACTTTATTTCGTTGCTGTAGGCGCCAAAGCCTTCTGAAGCAGCAATCGAGCGCAGCATGCTTTGCGGTACGCTGGCAACAAGCTCCGACGACACCAAGTGTTCTTTGTCCTGCGCTATCTCTACTCCCATAGGCGCTACAGCTTCTGGCTGGCAGCCGAATCCGGAAAGAAGGATACTAAGAAAAAGGCAAATGGTTAACATTTGTTTTATCACGATGGGGTGTTGTGTTATTTTGCATTTTAACAATAGGAGTGGCCGAGAAGTGCCATGCTGCCCGGAAAAATAAATTAGGGACAAAACACGTTTCTTATGTTGTTGCAGCCGCCCCTCTTGGGTAAACTTTAGTGTTCTGAAGCGGCGGCGCAACTGTCCCATAAATCCTGTACCTTTGCATCCTGCCGCTGGCTTACGTATAGTATAACAGCAGTTAAGTATAAACGCCATCGCCATGAAGTTCGACGATTACCGCATCTCTGACGAGATCAAGAGAAGCCTCAGCAAGCTTAATTTCATAAAGCCCACCGACATTCAGTTTAAGGCCATTCCGCCCATTATGAAAGGGGAGGATGTGCTGGCCATTGCCCAGACTGGCACCGGAAAAACAGCTGCTTTCGCTATTCCGGTGCTCGACAAGCTGCAGTTCGGCAAAAACCGGCGGCGCGAGGACGGCATCAAGTGCGTGGTGATGGTGCCCACACGCGAACTGGCGCTGCAGATTACGGGGGTATTCGAGCAGATTGGCCGTGGCACCCGCGTAAAAACGTTTTGCGTGTCCGGAGGTGTGGAGCAGGGGCCGCAGATAGCGCAACTGGAAGCCGGCATAGATATACTGGTAGCTACGCCCGGCCGCCTCTTTGACCTGGTAAGCCAAGGCTATATCCGGCTGGAGCGCGTGGAAATCCTGGTGCTCGACGAGGCCGACCACATGCTGGATCTGGGCTTTATACACGATATCCGGCAACTGATTACGCGCCTGCCGCGCCAGCGCCAGACACTGTTCTTCTCGGCCACCATCAACGAAACTATCAAAGAACTGGCCTATTCGCTGGTAAACAAGCCGGTGCGCATCCAGATTTCGCCGAAAGACCCCGTGGCCAAAAATGTAGATCACTCGGTGATGTATGTGGGCATGGACGACAAGCGCTACTTCCTGGAGCGCGTGGTTAAAGAGAACCCCGATAAAAAGATACTGGTATTTGTGCGCACCAAAGTACGCGCCGAGCGGGTGCAGAAGGCCATGGAGCGCGTGGGTATCGAGAGCATTACCATACACGGCGACAAAGACCAGAAGGATCGCAACGAGGCCATGAAAAAGTTCAGGAGTGGTGCCGTAAAGCTGATGATTGCCACCGACGTAAGCGCCCGCGGCATAGACATACCGGGTGTGGACTACGTGGTGAACTATGACCTGCCCGAGCAGCCTGAGAACTACGTGCACCGTGTGGGCCGCACCGGCCGGGGCAAAGAGCATGGCATTGCTGTATCTTTCTGCAGCCCCGAAGAGCAACCGATACTGGATGAAATACAAGAGTACCTCACCAAAGACATTAAGGTGCTGGCTGTTGACAAAGACGACTACGAAGCCACCATCGACTTCTCGCCCGAAGCCAACCACGACTGGCGCGCCCTGCTAAAAGAAGCCGAAGAAACCGAGGCGAAAGACAAAATTGACAGGAACAAACGCGCTAAGAAGAAAGCGAAGAAAAAGAAGTAGCGGTTTATACTTGATGGCACAAGTATAAACCGCTGCTAATGATAGGCGAAGTATGAATTCGCTTGAATGCAGAAGAATGCAACTTATGCAAGTTCTCGCAATAAACATGCTTTCGGGTTGCAGATTCCTAAAGAGCAGGATACATAGAAATCCGGCAAAACACCTCCTTAACAGTGCAAGTGTTTAGCAATGTGCTACCTGTGCTATCACATAGAATGCAACCTAATAACATAGCTGGCGCAAGTGTTAGACGAAGTGGCACTTGTGCCTTTCCATGCCGGCAAGTCTTCAGACTTGTGTGAACCATTTTTTGAATTCTGGCGAATCTATCCTTTGGATGTTAACCCAAAGCAAGCTTATACTTGCCTTACCCGCAGTCATACTTCCGCAAGTCTGGAGACTTGCTATCACGTATAAGCACAAGTGGCGCTGCGCTGAACACTTGCGCTAGCTCAATAACTACAAACTAAGCACAACGAAGAAAATCACGTTCATTACGATTAATCATATAAATCGAAGATTTATACAAAGGGTGTTGCAAGTATAAATGCGATACCTATACTTCACTCCTTTATTTTCTCCAGCATACTTTCCATCCAGAAAATCAGGAACAAAGCTACCAGGTTAAGGCCGATGAATTTCTGGCCGGTGTCGGTGCCGAAATCAAACTGGAAAGAAGAGAGGGCCACGCGAAACTTGAAAGTCCAGGAGCCAACCATATCGAAGCCGAAGCCGATGCGCAGGCCCGACACGTACTGAAAGCCATAGCTCCCGAAAGTAAAGTATACCACCTGCAGTATTTGGTTTACGATGGAGAATGAGAGGCCGCGGCGGGCATTCCGGAACAGCAGGCGGCCGCAGAGTATGGAGAAGATGTACAGCCCTGCCGCAAAAATAGAAGCACGTAAAATGGGTTGCGTGATAGATATTCCGCCGCTGAAGAGTATCCACAGCATAAGCGTTATACCCAGCAGGCCGCCCATTATCTGGTAAATGGCCAGTGCTTTTAGTTGCTTCTTTGTTTTGTTATCCACTGCTTGTATTGTCGGGCTTGAGGAAGAAATGAGGATTCCTCGTTTATAATCTTGGAGGGGCAAAGGTAGGTAAATTAATAAAGTTTGATGAAATACATCGCGCCAGGAGCAGACGCAGTAAGTATCAGGCGGGAGGTTACGAATTTACACGTCATACATCCCTGAAAAACAACTTGGTCAGTTTATAAAACAGATTGCGGTTGTTGGCTATCAGGCGGTAACCCAGTTCAAACACTTTACCGGCCAGAGGCACACGGTGATAAATTTGATTCCAGGTGCCGGTACCGCCAATACGCAGTAACTCAAACACGGCTGCTGCCGCTTTCAGTCGCCGCCCATCTGCCGTAATCAGCCAGACGGAGCGCTGAAACTGTGCCTTGCTTATTCCCTCGAAATTATCCGGTACTTCCTGGTAAGGCACGTAATTTACCTTGCCGGCTGTTTTCCGCTTCCATCTGTTAACCCAGTATTTGCAGAAGCTGCAGTCGCCATCAAAAATCAAAATCGGAGGATTGGCCATGGTAGCAGAAGTATAGGTTTGTTAAAGGTAAATACCGCTGATAGCTGGTTTTGTTTTGCCGGTTTATCCTTCAGGCAATATGCTGCAGGCTGCTAAGCCCCAGCGCCCGCAGCACAGGCAGAAGAAAGCGTTGCGGGAGTAATTTTTGATTGTAAGAATTTTATCATATCTTAATCGTAATTATCTCATTATGCCAGGTATAGCTTTACGTTAAGGCCATGACGATGCGGTTAAAACAGCAGTTGCTGCAGTTTATGAAGCGGAACATTTACCTGACGGAGGCCGTGCTGTGGGTAGCCGGAATAGTGGCGCTGGCGCTGATGCAGCCGGAGGGAGATCATCTCTTCAGCCTGTGTCCGCTTAGTTGGATGGGGTTTGACTTTTGCCCTGGTTGCGGATTAGGGCATGCTGTGAGTTTTTTGCTGCACGGGCAGTGGCAGGCTTCGTGGCAGGCGCACCCGCTGGGCTTGCCGGCGCTGGTGCTGTTGCTGCGCCGAAGTATAAACCTGGTGCGCTGGCACTTTGCTTTTCATCTGAAACCAACTTCAAAACAAACCTATACCCATGGCTAACATTTTATACCTGATGCCCGACCTGGAGCCCGACGAAATGGCCTTTGTGCAATCGTTGGTGCAAGACATGCCCGATGCGGAGGCCCAGCAATTTGCCAACATTTACCGCGCCCGCCGCAAAGAACCACAGTTGGTGCTCGTCACGGCAGCCATCGGCCTGGTGGGTTTTGCCGGTATTCACCGGTTTCTGCTGGGGCAGATTGGCATGGGCGTGTTATACTTCTTCACGGGCGGCCTTTGCTTTATCGGCACCATCGTCGACCTGATAAACCACAAGCGCCTGGCCTACGAGTACAATGTAAAAGAGGCACAACAAGTTGTAGTGATGATGCACGGCTATAGATGACAATAAGTATAAATGACCTCGGTCCTGGCAGCGTGCGCAGCTCCTGCGATTGTCTGGACTAGGATTTACAGGATTTCAGGATGAACAAGATGTATAAAGTATAAATTTTGGAAACAAGGCCAGAATTGTTTTTAAGCAAAGCCTGTTAATCCAAAATCCTTTAATCCTGAGAATCATAGTGCTGACAATAATGCTGCTAGCTAACAAGACACTTGCAGGAGCTGCGCACGCTGCGAGGTCTTTAATCGAGCTTTATAAAACTGCTGCGGTAGTGTTGGGTGCTATTGTAGAGGTGTACTACATAAAGCCCGGCCGGCAATTCTGTTACTTTTATACTGAGCGTTGTTGCCTGCTGCGGCAGCCGGGTTTGCTTTACCAGGCGGCCGGCAGTATCGTAAATGTTGGCGGTGGCCGGGGTAAAATCCAGCTGCGCGATGTTCAGCATGTCGGAGGTGGGGTTTGGATAAAGTATAGCTGGCTCCTGTTGCGGTACTTCCAAAATCGGATTCTGCTGATTTTGCAGCACCTTCAGCAATAACCAGTGATTTGGATCTACTTCAATGCTGGTTACTTGCGCTTCCAGGCGTATCAGGTAAGTTTCGTCAGGTTGGTTTTGCGCCACGCGGATGGTGGTGTCGCCGGCGATGGTATGAATGAGGTATTCCACATCAGTTTTAAAGAAAGGCGTTGTACTGCTGCCGGTTTGCTTTGCCGAGAGCAGCACAGAGTTGCCTTGCTGGTTCCACTCCACGGACAGCAGCGGATGCCCGTAGCCCGCATACCACTGGTTAAAAAAGTAGCCCAAATCCATGCCTGTTGTTTCCTCGAACACGCGCTGCAAATCCGGCGTTGTGGCGGTGCCGCCGCCAAACTGCTGCTGATACGTGCGGAGCGCCTGAAAGAACAGCGCATCGTTGTTGATGGTAAAGCGCAGCATGTGTATCACGGAAGCTGCTTTTTTATAGGTGAGTCCATAATAGAAAATACGGCTGACATTGGTGGTGTCGGACACCTGCACCGAACTGTTTATGCCTCCAAAAGCATACACATGTGCATTTTCCATCCAGTTAACTGCCTGATCGGGCCTGAATTTTTGCAGCGACAGGTATTCTCCATAAGAAGCAAAGCCTTCGTTCAGCCAGATGTCCTCCCAGGAGCCGCAGGTTACGTTGTCGCCAAACCACTGGTGTGCCAGTTCGTGTGCCGTGAGGGTAAACTCGAAGGTGCTTTGCGTCGTCATGGTCTGGTGCTCCATGCCGCCGCCGATGGGCGCCATGCTGTGGCCATACTTTTCGGCATCGAAGGGGTACAGCGTAAACAACTCGGAATAATACTCGATAAAAGGCCCCGTCATGTCCATTTCCTCCTTAAACTTATCTATGGCGCCTCCCTTGTATACATAGTTAACAATGGGAATGGGCGCTGTCGCACCTGCCGGATTGGCATAGGTAACATACTCATCGTAATCAGAAACCGCCACAGAGATAAGGTAATAAGCAATCGGGTAGCGCGATTTCCATTCGTAGCGCTTTTTGCCGTCCGGCAAATCCACGGTACGCGCCAGCAGGCCATTAGAGCCAACCCTGTTCTCAGCACTGGTTGTTACAAACACATGTACTGAGTCCGCTTTATCGGTAAGCACCTGTTTGGAGGGCCACCACTCGTAAGCCGCATAGGGTTCGCTCAGGCTCCAGGTTACCTGGTTGCCCCAGGTAGGTTCGGTGTCGCTGCTGAACCCGTTGCCGATAGCAGCACTGGCTCCGTTGGGCGCAGTGCCTTTGTAAGTAATTGCCACAGAAATTTTATTGCCATCAGGTATAGCCGGCGCAAGCGCAACAGCCACTTCGCTACCCTTACGGGTAAAAGGCTGCTGGCTTTGGCCATTTACGCTTACATCTTCAATGGTAAAGTTGGGGTGCAGTTCAAACGCAAAAGCGCTGAGGCCACCAGCCTTTGCTGTGGCATTGATTGTTACGGTGCCGGCAATATGGGTGCTGTTGCGCTCCAGTGCCAGATCCAGTTTATAGAAAGTAACATCGTACTGGTTCATCAGGCGCTGGTGCTCCGGCGACACCACGGCCGTGCGACGGGCAGCGCTGAGGCGGCTCAGCGCGCAGGAGTTTATACTTTGGGCATGTGCAGCAACAGTGTGCAGGCTGCAGAGCAGTAACAGGCAATAGTATAAATTTTTCATAGATGTATAAAGTAAGGCATTATGCCGGCAGCCCACACACAAGATACCGGTTTTTACAGTTTAAGTATAAGGTTGGGTCAGGTAAAAAAAGCTGTGTAAGTACAGGGAAGTATGAACGGGTATGATATTGCATACCAGATAAGGTTTTTAGAACAGCACAGATATAATTATTTTAAAATGTGGTTCCTCCTTGCAGAATATCAGGTGCATGCAGTTGGTGCTGTGGTACTTTGAACTATAGCTGCTATATCGTGCAGGGGTATCATTTGGGGCTTTTTGTTGCACTATAGGATTATACTATAGTAATATGAAAAGTATCTAACTAAATATATTTTTATTTAAATGTTATTGGTGCCGATAATCTAATTATATTTGGACAGACAACAATTAACAACTAACCAAAACAAGTATTTAGTATGAAAAGAAGTCTACTAATTTGTTTTGCCTTGATGTTTGCCCTGCTGCAACAGGCGCTGGCACAAAGCAAAACAGTGTCGGGTACAGTAACCGACCAAGCCACCGGACAGGGATTGCCGGGTGTTTCCGTTATTGTGAAAGGTACCACTGTGGGTACGGCTACAGGCGGCAATGGATCTTATACCGTTAATGTGCCGGAGAGTGCCTCCACACTGGTGTTCAAGTACATCGGCTATGCTACAAAAGAAGTTCCTGTCGGAAACCAGAGTGTCGTAAATGTTGCACTGGGTGTAGATGCAGAGCAACTCGGCGAAGTAGTAATTGTAGGTGCGGGTGGTATCGAGCGCCAGGCGAAAGAGCAGGGCTATACTACCACCACCATCGCTACCGAGGAATTGACGCAGGGTAAAACACCAAACATTGCTTCAGGACTTACCGGCAAAGTAGCCGGCTTGCAGATTAATGCAGTAAGCAGCGGCGTGAACCCCAACGTGCGTGTTACGCTGAGAGGTAACCGCTCTTTAACAGGTAACAACGAAGCCCTGATAGTGCTGGATAACGTAATTGTTCCGAACACAGTATTGGGTAACCTGAACCCGGAGGATGTTGAAACCATTACCGTGCTGAACGGTGGTAATGCCGCCGCCCTTTATGGTTCTGACGCATCTAATGGGGCCGTGCTGATTACGACCAAAAAAGGTATAAAAGGCGTAACCAGGATCAACCTGTCGCACACCACTACTTTTGAGGAAATCAGCTTCTTCCCTGATTTACAGAACCAGTTTGGTTCCGGTTCTTCTACCGGCGAACAGGTGTACATTCCTTTCGAAAACCAGCAGTATGGCCCTGCTTTCGACGGCTCTATGGTTGAAATTGGCAAGCCGCTGGCCGACGGTTCTATCCAGACGGTGCCTTACACTGCCAGAGACGACAAGTATGATTTCTGGGAAACAGGTTTAAGCAACCAGACAGACTTCTCTATTTCATCAGGCAGCGATAAATCCACGTTTTATGCATCCGGCCAGCGCCTGGATGTGAGCGGTACCACACCGGAAGATAAGTACAACCGTACGTCTGTGCGTATCAACGGCACGCATGAGTTAAGTGATAAATTTAATTTTTCGTTTAATACAAATTACACGCAAAACTTCTATGATATCACCAACCAGACAGCCAGCATTTATGATGCCCTGCTGCAAACGCCGGCGCATATTCCGCTTTTAGATTACAAAGACTGGCGAAACAACCCTTTCGCAAACCCGAATGGTTATTACAATGAGTATTATGATAACCCGTATTTCCTGATTGATAACAACCGCCAGGAAACGCGCAATAATTATATCATAGGTAATTTTGAACTGAAGTTTGCGCCGGTCGAGTGGCTGGAGTTTACAGGCCGGGCGGGTGTAACAAGCAGAAACACTACTGAAAAAACAACAGCAGGCAAGTTTACGCTGACTGACTATACAAAAGAAATTTCGTCCAGTAAAACGGATATTGCCGGTGGCGTTGGCGACTACAGCCTGGCTACCACACAGCTTAACTCCGACTTCCTGGCACAGATTAGAAAGGATTTCAACGATTTCTCTTTGAATCTGATTTTGGGAACCAGCATCCGGAACAACTATAGCAAGTTTATCTCTATTTCAGGAAACGGTCTGGTAAACCCCGGTTTATACAACATCAGCAACCGCGTTGGCGAGCCAGGTGCTTCTGAAGCAAGTTATCAGGCACGCCAGGTAGGTGTATATGCCGATATGACCATCGGGTTCAGGGACTATCTGTTCCTGCACGCAACAGGCCGAAACGACTGGGTTTCTATTCTGGCACCGGAGAACAGATCTTTCTTCTACCCGGCTATAGATATTGCTTTTACCGCCACAGACGCCATCCCTGCATTGCAGAACAGCAGTGTTATCTCGCTCTTAAAAATCAGGGGCGGTGTGTCTAAAGTAGGACAGGTAAACCTGGGTTCCAGAACCAACTTTGGGGCTTATTCGCTCGAGCCCACGTTCCTGCCAACAGGTGGTTTTCCTTATGGCAGCTTAACCGGCTATTCGTTGAGCAATTTACTCGTGTCTGCTGACCTGAAGCCTGAAATTACCACTGGCTATGAATTTGGTTTTGATGCGGTGTTCTTGAACGATGTTATCTCAACTAAATTTACTTATTACAAGACAAATACCACTGACCAGACGGTTACGACAGGTGTATCAAAAGCAACAGGTTTCTCGGCTTACCTCGTAAACTCCGGCGAAACCGAAAACCAGGGTGTAGAAACAGCCTTGCACATAAGCCCGATAAGCACCGAAACATGGAGTGTTACAATAGGCGGAAACTATACTTACCAGGATGGCAAGGTTCTTTCTATCTCTTCAGACCTGGATCGCCTTCAGTTATCTTTCGGCGGTGATGCGCAGGTATATGCCGTAGCAGGCGAGGCCTTCCCGGTATTACTCGGCACAGATTACGTGCGTGATGATCAGGGAAGGATTATTGTAGACAGGATTTCCGGCTACCCTACACAAAATCCTGAATTGCAGATTCTGGGCTCTACTGAACCCAAGCACCGTTTAGGTCTGGACATGGAAGTGCGTTACAAGAATTTCCGCCTTACTTCTTTGTTTGAGTACAGAGGAGACTATGTAAGATATCATGATGGTGGTGGCTCGTTCGATTTTTCCGGATCTTCTGCCAGAAGCGCGCAATATAACCGCGACCGTTTTGTGATACCTAATTCATCTTACCTCGATCCGGAAACAGGCGAATATGTGGCAAACACAAACATTACTGTTGCAGATGGCGGCGCCGGTTTCTTCGCCAACGGCGACAGGAACCTGAACGTAGCCAGCAACTTTGTAACCAGCGGCGAATACTGGAGATGGCGCGAGGCTTCGCTGGAGTATGAGTTGCCACAGGCATGGCTGGCAAGCACCGTTAAGTTTGTAAAAGCAGCTTCTGTCAGCATCCAGGCCCGTAACCTTAAACTGTGGCTGCCTGATTCTAACCAGTACTCTGATCCGGACTACAGCTTTGCAGGAAGCGAAAGTAATGCCATCGGTATAACAACGCTGAGCCAGACACCGCCAACACGTTATTATGGCGCTACGGTTTCAGTATCATTCTAATTAGTAAACAATCATTGTTAAAATATAATCATGAAGAGAATATTAAGAACGCTTATACTAAGCACTCTGGCTCTTTCTGTGTTTTCGTGTGAACAGTTCCTGGACATTAATGAAAACCCGAATCAGGCTACAACATCTTCGCCCCAGCAGGTGCTGCCCAATGCCCTCACCAACACTGCTCAAACTGTAGTTGTTTATAATGATTACGGCTCCTGGCATGTAGGCTATATCGTAAACGCCGGCGGCTTCGGCGGCTGGGGTTCTACCCTGACCTATAACTATACCTCAGGGGACTATGCTAGCCTGTGGGATAACTCCTTTGATAACCTGAATGATTACAAGTATATAGAGACCAGCTCGCAGAGCGACCCTACGCTGGCCTTTTATAATGCAATCGCTAAGATTATGATAGCTTACAACTATCAGATGCTGGTTGATACCTACGGCGATGTGCCTTATACTACTGCCCTGCAGGGCAGTAGCATGATTACGCCTACTTATGACAAAGCAGAGGACATTTACAAGGATCTGATTGACAACAAACTGGATTCTGCGCTTGTTATCATCAACACCGCCCTGACTGCTGAGCCACGTGTAGCAAATGCTATTACAGCAGGAGACGTGATGTTTGACGGCAAAATGAGCCAGTGGGTACAATTTGCAAATACCCTGAAACTCAGAATGCTGCTTCGCATATCAGGTGTTCCTTCCTTAAGCGCTTATGCGAGCGAGAAATTTGCCAATTTTGATGTCAGCGGCGGTTTTTTAACAGAGGATGCTCTGGTAAACCCCGGCTATACCGAAAGTGCAGGAAAGCAGAACCCCTACTGGGATCGTTACAAAACAACGGCTGCCGGAACCGCAAGCGGAGCAGGCCGGTCACGTATACCAAGCAACTATACTTATAGCTTTTACGATGGTGGCAAAGTGCTGGACGAAGCCAGAGGCGATGTGACGTACCGTAATTTTCCTCAGACGCCAACCAACGATTTAGGAGACGAAAGCGCTGATGTGCCTACGGCGCCATCAGGAAACAATGCATGGTTTGTAGGCGGCGGAATCGGTTTGTTTAAAGGTCCGGGCATGGGGCAGCCAATAATACTGGCATCCGAAAGTGATTTTCTGCAGGCCGAGGCATACTTAAAAGGCTACCTGGTAGGCGATGCGCAGACAGCTTACCACAATGGGATAGAGAATTCGTTCAGATACCTTTACAAGAACGTTACCAACAGCGTAGAGCCCGGGTATGATCCGGTAAATGATGCGATTGCTTATACCGACACTGTGAATGTGGAAAATCCGCTGGTTAATTTCGAATTAGCAGCATCACAGGAGCAAAAGCTGGAGGCGATTATTACACAGAAGTATATCGCGCTGAACTTTATTCATGGTTTTGAGGCCTGGAACGAATACCGCAGAACAGGTTATCCGAGCGTATCAGCCGGTTCAACTTTTGCTTCCATCAGATCATCTTCGCCACTACCCGATAAGCTGCCTTTACGAATATTGTATCCGGCTTCGGAGCAGCAGGTAAACCCGGCCAACGTACCGCAGGGCATCGATGTATTCGGCACAAGGTTATTCTACGATGTTGACTAGTTCACGATTTAAATTTCTTAAGATGAAAAAGATAAAAAATATACTGATGTTAGCCCTGGCTGTATCCGGGCTATCGTCGTGCCTTGACGAAGATCCTATCTTCAACCCTGATGATTCTCCTAATATTATAGAGATCAAGAGTGCGGGCGGCGCAATACAATCACCGGTAGATGCTGTTTATCCGCTATATGTTAATTCTTTCGACATTGTGCCGGAAGCGGAGTTCCCATTGATTATCAGCTACTCCGGTGCAGGTACAGCTCCCCAGGACATTACTGTAAACCTGGAAGTAGATCCGGAAGCTATGGCGGAGTATAATGCCTGGTTTAATGAAGATGAGGACCCGCTGGATGAAGAAGAAGATCATGATGCTTATAAATTGTTGTCCGAGTCCATTTACGAGTTCCCGACAACAACCGTAACTATACCTGCCGGCAAGCGCGAAGCTGTAATTATGGTAAAAGTTAAGCCAGATATGCTGGATTTCGATAACAGCTATGCCATACCTGTTTCGATAACGGAGTCGAGTGCCGGCATAATCAGCGGTAACAACAGCACAGCAATTATTGCAATTGGCGCCAAGAATGAATACGACGGTACTTACACCAATACCTATACTTCCACTTTAGGTAACGGCACCAATACCGTAGATCTCGTTACCACAGGCCAGTATTCGGTTAAGATGCTGCCCGGCCTGATTGGGGTTTACAGCAATGCGTTCTCTATAACAGTAGACCCGGCAACTAACCTGGCAACTGTAAGTATGACATCGCTTCTGCCGATAGCAACAGATCCGTCCAGCCACTGGGATCCGGCTACCAAAACCTTCTACCTCAAGTGGACTTCCAATGCAGGCGCAAGGCAATTTGAGCAGACGCTTAAGATGAAGTAATAATCAGAATTATCAGTACAAATAAAAAGGAGCTGCTTCTAATGAAGCAGCTCCTTTTTATTTTGTTTATCATACAATGTAAATGTGATTGCTATTATACTTTATACCTATATAATGATAATATATCACAATTGAATAGCAGGTCGTTTAAGAAGACGGCTGTTGCTCGATAACCATATAACACAAGATATTCTGGCTACCGATTGGGCCGGAGCCTTAAATTATTGTCTTCCAGCATAGTATTTTACGCAAAGTTGGGGTGCACCCGGCAAAATTATTTTGGGCATGCAATATTCTGAGTATATTTGGAGAAAAAATAACACTAATTATAACCAACAATCAACCAAAACGAGTATTTAGTATGAAAAGAAGTCTACTAATCTGTTTTGCCTTGATGTTTGCCTTGTTACAACAAGCGCTGGCACAAAGCAAAACAGTGTCGGGTATAGTAACCGACCAGGCCACCGGGCAGGGATTGCCGGGTGTTTCCGTTATCGTGAAAGGTACCACTGTGGGAGCGGCAACCAGTGCAGATGGATCCTATGCCGTGAATGTACCGGCTAACGCCAATACTTTGGTATTCAGGTACATTGGATATGAGACAAAAGAAGTTCCTGTTGGCGGACAGAGTGTAATCAATGTTACGCTGGCGATTGATAACGAGCAGTTAAGCGAAGTTGTAATTACCGGTTACGGTTCTACGGTTGAAAAGGAACTGACAGGTTCTGTAGCCTCCGTTGGCGCAGAAGAACTGGAAGACAGACCGGTGGCTTCAGTTGACCAGTTGTTGCAAGGCCAGGTAGCTGGTTTGCAGTCAGTTGGTGCTTCAGGCCAGCCTGGTGCCAGCCAGGAGATCCGTATCAGAGGTATTGGTTCTATCAACGCCGGCTCTAATCCGCTTTATGTAGTAGATGGTGTTATCATTAACACAGGCGATGTTTCGAGATTAACAACTACATCAAACCAGCTGGCAGGTATAAACCCGAACGATATCGAAAGTATATCAGTTCTGAAAGATGCTGCTTCTACTTCTATTTATGGTTCAAGAGGTGCTAATGGTGTAATCCTGATTACAACGAAGAAGGGTAGAGCGGGTAAAACCAAATTCAACTTCTCTACCGAGCAAGGCTACACTGAGGTTGCCAAAGTGCCGGATGCCGGTGAGTTTTTAACTGCTGAGCAGTGGCTGGAACTTACAGGAGAAGGCCTTGCAAATGCGGGCGCAGATCAGGCAACGGTGGATGAGTACTTAGGCCTTTTCGGCCAGGGTAACGGCATCGATACAGACTGGAGAGATCTGGTAACCAGAAGAGGTACACAGCAGACGTATAACCTTTCAGCGTCTGGCGGTAACGAAAAAACAAGGTTCTATGCTTCGGCCGGCCTGTTTGATCAGGAAGCGCCCGTTATCGGATCAGAATTGCGCAGAATTTCCGGTTCCCTGAACCTGAACCATACTGTAAATGATAAAATCGACTTCTTCACGACTTTAACAGCCTCTAACATAGGGCAGAATACGCCTTCTAACGGTGGCGCCTTTGCTAACCCGGTGGGTGCTATCGGCTTCCTGTTGCCAACACAAAGTCCTTACAATGCGGATGGCTCCTATAACATCAGCCAGGAGGGCATTCTGGATTTTGGCGGTAACTATAACCCCTTATACCTGGTAGAAAACGATAAAAGAGACTTGTCAAATACTAAAATACTGGGCTCTGCTGGCGCTGGCTGGAACATTATAAAAGGCCTGCGTTTCTCTACCCAGGTAGGTGTTGACTATATCAACCTGGAAGAAAGAATGTACTGGAACCCTTTCCATGGTGATGGTACAAACTACGGTGGTTATGGTTTCGACTACTATACCCGTATTTTTAACTGGACTGCTACAAACCTGTTGAACTATCGTTTTACAGTGCCGGGCGTAGAAAAACTTACTGCCGATGTAACTGTTGGTTATGAAGCGCAGGAATCCAACGAGTACAGAATTACCAGCAGTGCTACGAACTTTCCGCCAACAACAGCTTTGACAGGAACTGTAGTAGCGGCAAGCCCTTCAGAGGCAAGCGCATCAGGTAACGACTATTCTTTCTCGTCTGTTCTGTCAAGAGCTAATATCACCTATGCTGATAAGTATGTGTTGAGTGGCAGCTTCCGTCGTGATGGTTCTTCCCGATTCGGCTCAGAAAACAGGTATGGTAACTTCTGGTCAATCGGTGCCTCATGGAACGTTGACGAAGAAGCATTTATGCAGGCTGTAGAGGCTGTGTCTACCCTGAAGCTGCGCACTTCTTACGGTGTAAATGGTAACGGTGATATTGCGAACTATGCCTGGAGACCATTGTACGGCTATGGTATTAACTACAACCAGCAGCCTGGTGGCGCTTTTACTGAAATCGGTAACACAGCCTTAACCTGGGAGCAAAACAAGCCCTTTAACGTTGGTATTGACTTAGGCTTCTTATCAGATCGGATAACACTGACAGCTGATTACTATGTAAGAACTACAAGTGATCTCCTGTTTGAGCGGCCAATCTCCAGAACAACAGGTTTTATTGAAATACTGGAAAATGTGGGCGAGATGAAAAACAGAGGACTTGAACTCGCAATTACCGGCTATCCGATAGATGGCGCATTTAAGTGGAGAACAAGCTTCAATTTCGCGACCAATGAGAATGAGATTACAGAATTGCCGGAAGGAGAGGATATTATTGATGGCTCTTTCATCTTAAGAGAAGGCCTGGACTATAGAACTTTCTATGTGCGTCAGTGGGCTGGTGTAGATGAGCAGACAGGCGACCCTCTGTGGTGGAAAGATGCTGATAAAACAGAAACAACATCAGTATATAGCCAGGCTGCACGTGTTCCATACGAGAGCGCATCCCCTAAATTCTTTGGAGGCTTTAACAACACCTTCTCTTACAAGGGCTTTACTTTAGATGCCCTAATCGTGTATAACTTTGGCAACTATGTAAGAGATTCATGGGAATATTATATGATGGATGGTGGTTATCCGTTATCTAATAAATATGCTAAAGAGCTGGACAGATGGCAGCAACCAGGCGACGTCACTGATGTGCCCCGTTATGAGTATCAGCTGGTAAACAACTCCAGTAGCTTCTCAACCAGGTTCCTGTACAAAGGAGATTTTATACGCCTCAGAAACCTTCAGTTAGGCTATGACCTGCCAAGCTCTCTGTTAGACAGGATAAAACTGACCGGCGTTAATGTTTATGTTCGTGGCACAAACCTGTTGACAAAAGTGTATGACGAAGATCTTCCCATAGATCCGGAAGCAGGTGTTAATGGCCTCCAGAATGCGAACATTCCTATTAACAAAGCAGTCACTTTTGGATTGAACGTCAGCTTTTAATCTTTAAATGTTAATTAAATTCTTTATGAACAAGAAACTAATATATATGTCTTTGCTCTCGGCAACTATGTTGTTGGGCTCATGCAAAGATGAATTTCTGGAAAAGGAGCCTTATGCTTCTGTTCCGATTGGCAGTGCCATCACTACTGAGGCAGAATTGCAGGCCGCGATGAATGGCGTTTATGCATCAATGCGCACTTATGAAACCTGGGGCAGAAATATTCCGCTGCTCGGAGACTTACTGGCTGATAATACTTACATATCAGCTGATAATGCCGGCCGTTATCTGAACCAGAATGCTTTCTCCCTTACGGCTTCAAGTACCGAACCTACGGAGATGTGGACCAACCTGTATGAAACCATCCTCAGGGCAAACACCGTGATCAACGCAGAACTCCCTGATGCTGATGCGGAAGTTGTTAACCAGGTGAAAGGTGAGGCTTATGCCGTAAGAGGGCTTGCTTATCATGAGTTGGTGAAGTTCTTTGCCAAGCCGTATACTGCAGATCCAACTGCTCCCGGTGTGCCTATTGTAACTGAATTTGACCAGGATGCAGAACCAGCCCGTAGCACTGTGGCAGAAGTCTACAATCAGATTATGTCTGATTATACAAAGGCATATGAGATGATGGGTGCCGATGCGCAGGATGCCTCTTACATGAGCAAATATGCAGCAAGAGCCTTGCAGGCGCGTGCTTACCTGTTTATGGGAGATTACGAGAAGGCCAAAGAAGCGGCGTTGGATGTAATAAATAATGGCGGTTACAAGCTTGTTGCGGCAGCAGATTATGTGGATTACTGGCATAACCCGGTACCAGTTAGCAATAAAGTAGAAACCATATTCGAAATTTCGCTGGATGCTATCGACAACAACTTCTCTAATGCGCTTGCTAATATGTATGATCAGGAGGGTTATGGTGATATTGTAGCCACTCCGGAGTTGGTGAACCTGTATGGCGAGGGCGATGTTCGCCGCGACGTGATTATAGAAGGTGAAAAAGCCAATGAGCACGTATACATTGTTAACAAGTATACCAACAGAGCGAACCCTGCCGATAAGGATGATATCAAGGTTGTCCGTTATTCTGAAGTGCTGTTAACGCTTGCTGAAGCATACGCCAGAACAGGCCAGGATGCGGAAGCGTTAGCTGTACTGAACGAACTGATGGCAGCCAGAGGTGTTGATGCTTATACTTCATCAGGTGATCAGCTTATACAGGATATTATCACAGAAAGACGCAAAGAGCTTGCTTTTGAAGGCCATCGCTACTGGACGTTGATGCGTTTGGGATTACCGATAGAGCGTACTGTGCATCATCCTGCGTCAGCCAGGTTGATACCGGCCGGTGACCCAAGACTCATCCAGCCAATTCCGCAAGCCGAGATAGATGCAAATCCGAATGTTACACAAAATGAGGGTTATGGAGGGTAAGTAAATTTAACTTCATCCTAATAAAAAAGACTCCCAGATCGTGCAAACGGCCTGGGAGCTTTTTATTAGGTGGAGCCGTATATTCGGTAGGGAGGCATGATATTGCAACGGGCAAAGCGCATCAGTCCAGAACCCGTTTCAGAGCCGTATAAACAATTGGCCGGAGCTACCCATCGGGAGCAAAGACCAGTATAACTGCATGGAACCGGAGCACGTGGATTATATAAGAATGCTGTGATAAGATAGTTGTTATAACATTAGGTAAAAGTATCAAATTATTTATGGATAAATATAACTTTCATTATTTGGCAGGTACACTATTGCTGTCTTCTTTATAACATTTGCTGTTGAAGTAGTGCAACTTTAGAGAGCTTCTGTCTCGGATATATGCGTGTTGCTTCAGGCAATACACTTCATCCAAAGCTCCGGAACATGCTGGTGTAGTTTAGGTATGCAGATTGTATGAGATACAATGGCTATATGACTATAGTTGCTTAATTAAATAATAGATACATTTTTCTTTTAATATATCTCGGGCCTGCAGGCCTGGGATATATTTTTAGCTTCCTTTTTAAAATGTGGATATACTATATTATGCATGAGGTAGATGCATAAGGTATAATGATAGGGAAGGTTTTATTGTAGTAAATTCTGGAATTGCTGGTATTTGTAATATTCTAATTATATTTGGGCAAACAACAATTAACAACTAACCAAAACAAGTATTTAGTATGAAAAGAAGTCTACTAATTTGTTTTGCCTTGATGTTTGCCTTGTTACAACAGGCACTGGCACAAAGCAAAACAGTGTCGGGTACAGTAACCGACCAGGCCACCGGGCAGGGATTGCCGGGTGTTTCCGTTATAGTGAAGGGTACGACTGTGGGAACAGCCACCGGTGCTAACGGGTCTTATACTGTGAATGTGCCGGAGAGTGCGAAAAATGCTAAACAGGTTCTATGTTAAACTTAAATTAATTGACACTTATGAAAAAGATTTACCAATTAATGATCTGTTTGCTCTTAATGTATGGAGCGACGAGTTGTAAGGAAGAGGAGGTGCTTGCGCCGGATCAAGGGAAAAATCCATTGAAGGCCTCATCCGTTTATAATGTATCGTATCCTCTTGACTGGGAGAACGTGAAGTACATGCCTGTGGCTCCTGGCCAGAAAGAGCCAGAAGCACCATGGGAAACTGGTGCTAGCACTGGCATTGATTTCGACATGCTCTACGACTACAAGAGAGCGGATGGTTGGGAACTGCTTTACAATATATTTAATAACCAGCGCACCGAAACGAATGGGTACTTTATCCTCTACAACAAATACAGGGGGATTATACGGCTCTACTACTTTACGGGACAGTATCCGAAAGAAAGCAAGCATATGGTACATAATCTCAGTCTGGCTGGCTCTGGTACAACTAGTTCACCTTTGCTTGACTTTGCAGACCAGGAGGTAGTAGACTTCAACATGCGGTCTCGTATAGCGTCTACTGTTGAAAAGGACTTATACAGGGCTAACACTTGGTACGCCTTTGAGTATGAACTTGCCTATGATTCAAAGATCCCTGCATACAACAAATCGTCCTATAGCATTATATGGGATATGAAAGCCTTGAACATTCAGGATTTCAAAGCTAATGGATCTGGCACAATCACCGGAAACATGCCAACTTTCTCTGCGCCGGGTATTAACTTAACTCTCTCTCCAAATTACACTAACAAGTCAAATACCGGCATACAAATTACCAGCACAAATCAAGTAAACGACACGCCAACAGGATCATCATCTTGGCTGACAACTGCTATCAAGGCTGGGTTGAGCAAAGCCATTACCAGTGGAGTGTCTGGAATTGCGACAAATATTCTAAGTGGGATATTCACGAAGAAGAAAGATAACTCAGGCAACTCAATGGCACTTAAGCTCAAGTCTACCACATCGCTGACGGGTACTATTGAATCTAACTTTGGTCTGCCACGTCTCACTTTGCCTGTGCCAGGTTATGGAGATCCTGATTATGCGTATGGATATAACAAGGTTCCAGGCATATTCTATATTTCATCGCGGCCTACTGTGCAACAGAAGGTTATTCATTATGCAAAACAGACTGAGTTTGGCGGTGGTTATGACCTTGATGGTAGTTACTATACAAACACTTACAATAGTCCAAGTAACTTTCAGTTAGTTTTCAATCCGGAGGTACTTAAAATCGCATCCATTCAAAACATCAAATACGAAATGGTATTATTGAATGATGGTGAAATAACCTCCGGAAGGATAGAAACGATAGGAGACAAGCAGTATGCTGTTGGTGCGGTTGCAGGATATAAAACGAGTGCGGAACCTTCAACAGAAGGGTTTGTAGGCTTGAGAGTGTCCTTTAAAGTGGTGCCTAATGATGGAACTCCTGCAGTGTTGATTGTGAAGACATTCAAATGTAACATCGTTACAACTAACCAGTTTATAACTTACTAATAGTTTTGCCTACGTTTAGAAGTCATCTTGAACAAAACAGCCGCTCTAACTTAGGGCGGCTGTTTTGTGCGTTTGGCAGCTTACTTTTAGCTACTACAGAATCAATCACCCATATATAACGAGATACTATTTAGAAAGAGAGCCATGGCCTTGCTGGCTTATATGATACTTGGCGCTGGCACACTGCTGGCGCAGGACAAGAAGGTGGTGCTCAGCGTGGAGAAGATCATGCGCGACCCTGTCTGTATTGGCACTTCTCTTATGGCAACAAAGTCCTTATCGATGGCTTGCGATTTACAGAGAACATGGCCAGCGCTTATAATAAGAGTACGGACCTATTAGATTATTGGACTCCTGAAAACCGCGATGCGTTTGCGCCGGCATTAAGTAGCCCCACTGCGCCTAACTTTCCTCAGCTTTCTACCCTGCAGTTGCAGAATGGTTCCTACCTGAGATTGAAGACTGTGTCGTTAGGGTATAACATTCCAAGTACCGTACTCAGCAAAACAAATGTTTTCACCTCTGCACGCGTGTATGTGCTGGCACAGAACTTGTTAACCTTCAAGGACAAAGATTTCAGAGGACCGGATCCGGAAGTTTCTGCAGATGCAGGAAACAATCAGGTTGTTGGAGAGTCATTCTTTGCTTTGCCTCAGCCGAAAACAATTACTGCTGGTGTTAACCTTACTTTCTAAAGCACTAAAATTAAAAAGAATGAATAAGAAATATATTATTGCAGCCTTGGGCTTGTCTTTATCGGTGGGGCTATTCTCCTGCGAGAAACAGCTCGACGAGTTAAAGCCGGAGCAGGACCTGACCGGAGAAGCTGCTTTCGCAACAGAAGCTACCACCATGAGTACCCTGTATGGTGTTTACAGTACCTTGCAGAACTACGAGATTTATGGCGGCTTAACGCAGGTTATAGGCGATTTTCAGGCAGATAATGTGGAATTTGTAGGCTCCTTTCCTACACTCCAGGAAATTGCTAATTACAATGTAGTAGGCTCTAACAGTAGTATACAAACCTTATGGCAGGTGTATTACCGGGCCATTTTAAGAGCCAACAAAGTTATAGCTAAAACGCCTGCAGTTACAGATCCGGGCTTTACAGAAGAAGAAAAAGTGCAGGTTGTTGCAGAAGCAAAATTCCTGAGAGCGCTGTTATACCTCAATTTGTCTAATTTGTTTTCACAGCCTTATCAGGTATCTGATGGCACAAACCTTTCTGTACCCCTGGTTCTGGAGTCTTTTGAAGGGGAGATAGATTTCCCGGAAAGAGCTACACTGAATGAGGTGCATGCGCAGATAGAGCAGGATCTGATGGAAGCAATTCCGAACCTTAATACGGCTGCTGAGTTTGGAGATCCGTCGGAAATGCGTGGCAGGGCTACTGTAGGAGCCGCTCAGGCTTTACTGGCAAGATTATACCTGTACAGAGAGAACTGGGCACAGGCCGAAGAATACGCCAGAAAGGTTTTAGAGGCGCCGTCGTATGAGCTGGCCGGTGATTATGGTTTTTACAACGCCAATTCATCGGAAGATGTGTTTACAATCCAGAACTCTGCTATAGATAATGGCCGCACAGGAAGCGGGGGCCTCGCATCCTACTACCGTCCGGCATCAGATGGCGGAAGAGGAGATGCTCCTTTTTCTGACGATCTGATAGCTGCCTATCAGGAGGAACCCGGCGACCTGCGCTTTACTTCGCTAAGCTCCGAAGGAGTTGCTGCTGATGCGGAAACCCACCTGTTCACTTTAAAATATCCTGATGCAGCCAATAACTCAGATAATTCGCCTGTTATACGGGTAACAGAAGTTGTATTGACTTTAGCAGAAGCTATAGCTCAGCAGGAAGGTGTAACACAGGAAGCAATTGACCTGATGAACCAGTTGCGGGCAAGAGCAGGATTGCCTTTATGGACCACAGCTACGTTTAGCTCTAAAGAAGCGTTCATTGATGCTATTCTGAATGAGCGCAGAAAGGAACTTGCGTTTGAAGGCTTCCGCAGAATGGATTTGCTCCGCTATGAGAAACCATTAAGAACCAGTGGAGAAGGTGCTGATAAAGCTGTTTTTGGAGGTAATTATACTATATTGCCTATTCCGCAGCGTGAGTTGGATATTAACCCGTCTCTTGAGCCGAATCCGGGATATTAAGTTAATTGAATTCTAAAATTAAAAGGGAGGCTAATGCCTCCCTTTTTTTATCAACAAATCCGGTATATTGTATGATGTTCTAATTATAGAAGGAAATGAATAAAAAACTTAATACAGCTATGCTATGCAGCATCTGCTTCATCTCAGGTGCTTTCATCACTAAAATAGCCGATGATAAAATAACGGTGAACATACTGCAAAGCGCACAGCAATTGATGGGCCTCCATTTTACAGACGCTCAACTTGATTCGGCCACTACAGAGCTGGAAAGTTTGCGGGAGAATTACGAAGCCATACGCGAGGTGCCGCTGCCGAACAGTGTAGCGCCCGCACTGGTGTTCAACCCTATTCCGGTGGGTTATACTTTCGAGCAGCAGCGTGTGCCCTTTGAAGTGGCGCGGCCGGAGAAGGTAAAGCTTCCGAAGAACAGAAACGAACTGGCGTTCTATACCATTCCGCAACTGGCAGAACTTATCCGTACCAGGCAAATCTCCTCCGAAGAGCTCACTAAATTCTTTCTGGCCCGCTTAAAGAAGTATGGCCCCACGCTGGAATGCGTAACCACGCTCACAGAAGAACTAGCACTGAAACAGGCGCGGCAGGCAGATCAGGAAATAAAGGCCGGCAAGTATAAAGGCCTGCTTCATGGCATACCGTTCGGCGTGAAAGATCTGCTTTCGACACGCACCTATAAAACCACATGGGGTGCCATGCCCTACAAAAACCAGCTGCTTGATGAAGATGCTACTGTTGTGAAGCGCCTGGAAGATGCCGGGGCAGTGCTGGTAGCCAAAACTACCTTGGGTGCCCTGGCCATGGGGGATGTATGGTACGGCGGCAAAACCAGAACCCCTTGGGATATTACCAAAGGCTCCAGCGGCTCTTCCGCCGGTTCGGCCTCTGCAGTGGCAGCAGGTCTGCTGCCTTTTGCCATCGGCACCGAAACGCTCGGTTCTATCGTGTCACCTTCCACAGCGTGTGGCACTACCGGTTTGCGGCCAACGTTTGGCCGCGTGAGCCGCCACGGAGCCATGGCGCTCAGCTGGTCGATGGACAAGATTGGACCGATAACGCGTGCTGCCGAAGACTGTGCCATCGTGTTTAACGCCATCTATGGCCCGGATGGCCTGGACCCGTCTGTGTACGACGCGCCGTTTAACTATAACACAAGTATAAATCCGAAGAAATTACGAGTTGGATATCTAAAGAAAGACTTTGAGCAGAAGTATGGCTTCAAGGAAAACGATCAGGCCACGCTGGAAACGCTGCGCAAAGCAGGTATAGAACTGGTGCCGATAGCGCTTCCGGATCTGCCCGCGGGAGATTTGACATTTACCATCTCGGTAGAAGGGGCAGCTGCTTTTGACGAACTAACCCGTAGTGGGCGCGACAGCCTGATGGTGCAGCAGCAAAAAGGTGCCTGGCCGAACCAGTTCAGGGCGGCGCGGTTTGTGCCGGCTGTAGAATACCTGCAGGCGCAGCGGGTGCGTACTTTACTGGTGCAGCAGATGCAGGAGAAGCTGAAAGATATTGATGTATACATCAGCCCTTCTTTCGCCAGCAATAACTTAGTGGTCACCAACCTGATGGGACATCCGTGCGTGGTGGTGCCGAACGGCTTCCGCGAAAACGGCCTGCCCACGACCATCACCTTTATGGGCAAGCTATTCGGTGAAGCGCAGTTGCTGGCCTTTGCCAAATTCTACCAGGGACTGACTCCTTTCGAAGATCAGCACCCGAAGCTGGCCTTTGCCAACACAAAAGCAGGTAAGTAGGAGGTTAACCTGGCTCTGTCCGGCAGTAGCACTTGTGGTTTATAATCACTGCCTTTCCAGATCCCATGTTAGTATTAGGCGGAAAATTCAGGGATTTTTAAATTAACTTTACTCATCAACCAAACACAAAATCAATATGCTCTTAAAGAAGCGAGCCATGGCTCTGGTAGCCTGGCTGTTGCTATGCGGCGGCGCATTGCAGGCACAAGATGGTAAAATGGTGCTTAGCGTGGAAAAAATCATGCGCGACCCTGTCTGGATGGGAACCTCTCCAAGTAATGTTTTCTGGTCTGAGGATGGCCGCAAAGTATACTTTGATTGGAACCCCGAAGGAAACAAACACGATTCGCTTTACAGCGCTTCCGAAGATGGCACAAACATCAAAAAGGTAAGTCCGCAGGAGCGGCGCAGCCTGCCATCTCCGTACGGCAACTATAACCGCGCCGAAACAAAGAAGGTTTACGAGCAAAATGGCGACGTTTTTCTATATGATATTAAATCCGGAAAGGCACGGCAGGTAACGGGTACCGTAGAGCGGGAGAGCAACCCCAGCTTTAGCCACGACGAACAAAAAGTGGTTTACCTGAAAGACAACAACCTGTATGCCTGGAACATCAGCAGCGGACAAACACAGCAGTTAACTGACTTCAGGAAAGGCAACAAACCAACCAATGCAGAGAGCAAAGATCCGCAGCGTGTCTGGCTGCGTGAGCAGCAATTGGCCCTGCTGCAGGTGGTGCGGGAACGTGAGGAAGCCGAGGCAGCGCAGGAAAAGCAGCAGAAGCGTGATGCTCCCGACCGGCCAAAGGAAATATATATCGGCGACAAGGTCGTGGGCAGTGTTATACTTAGTCCGGACGAACGTTTTGTTACCTACCAACTGATTAGCCGCCCTAAAAATGCGAAAGTTGCGGATGTGCCAAACTATGTAACCACCTCCGGCTATACAGAGGACATCAGCACCCGCACCAAGGTAGGCGATGCGCAAAACAAGTATGAGTTCTTTGTGTATGATGCCCAGCGTGATACTGCTTATGCTGTGTCGATGAAGGGGATAGAAGGGATTTACGAGCAGCCGGCTTACCTAAAAGGAAAAGAGGCTAAGAAAGATACTGCCGAAAGCAAAACCCAAAAGCAGGAGATGCGGGAAGTGGCTATTTATGGCCCGTACTGGTCTGATAATGGGAAGAATGCCGTAGTCGTAGCGCGCTCAGAGGACAACAAAGACCGCTGGATTATGACGCTGGAGCCGGCAACGGGAAAGCTGACCGTGATAGACCGCCAGCACGACGATGCCTGGATCAGCGGCCCGGGTGTAGACTATGGTCCCGGCGATATCGGCTGGCTACCGGATAATGAGCATATCTGGTTTGAATCGGAGGAGAGCGGCTATGCCCATCTTTATACTGAGAATATCCACACCGGGAAAAAGAAAGCCCTGACCAGCGGCAAGTATGAAGTATCGGATGTGCGCCTGTCAGATAATAAAAAGAACTTCTACTTTACGGCAAACAAAGTACACCCGGGCGAGCATCATTTCTACCGTCTGCCGGTGCAGGGCGGCGAGCCCGTGCAACTCACTACCATGCCAGGTGCATCAGAAGTAACAATGTCGCCGGACGAGAAAACGCTGGCTATCCTGTACTCCTACACCAACAAGCCCTGGGAGCTGTTTGTGATGGACAATAAAAAGGGTGCTAAGCCAAAGCAGGTTACCCACTCCACTACGGCAGAGTTCGAGTCTTATGACTGGCGCGATCCGGAGGTTATCTCCTTCAAAGCACGTGATGGGGCCGATGTATACGCAAGGGTTTATCGTCCGGCCAAACCGCAGAAAAATGGACCGGCCGTGCTGTTTGTGCATGGCGCAGGCTACCTGCAGAACGCACACAAGTGGTGGAGCAGCTACTTCCGTGAATACATGTTCAACAACTTCCTGGCTGATCAGGGATATACCGTGATGGACATCGATTACAGGGGCAGCGCAGGGTATGGCCGCGATGTGCGTACCGGTATTTACCGTTTTATGGGCGGAAAAGACCTGGATGATAACGTAGACGGCGCCAAATACCTGGCAGAGAAGTATGACGTAGATCCAAAGCGGATTGGCTTGTATGGCGGCTCTTATGGAGGTTTTATCACCTTAATGGGCATGTTTACGCAGCCTGATGTATTTGCCGCCGGAGCCGCATTGCGCTCCGTAACGGACTGGGCGCATTACAACCATGGTTATACTTCCAACATCCTCAACACGCCTTATACCGACAGCCTGGCTTATGCCAAAAGCTCGCCCATCTATTATGCCGACGGCCTGAAAGGCGCTTTGCTGATGTGCCACGGCATGGTAGACACTAATGTGCATTTCCAGGATATTGTGCGCCTGACGCAACGGCTGATTGAACTCGGGAAAGAGAACTGGGAGCTGGCCGTATACCCTGTCGAAAGCCACGGCTTCGTGGAACCCTCCAGCTGGACAGACGAGTATAAACGGGTTTACAAGCTGTTCGAGGAGAACCTGAAGCCGGAGAAATAAGCAGCAGTGGAATGAACAAACAGAAAGCGCTGGAACGGTAAATTCCTGCGCTTTCTGTTTGTTAGATGTGGAGACAATCTAAAATGTATACGTCAGCACGGCGCCGTTGTACTCCGGCGAAGATACAGGTATCAGGCTGATGTCAGTTTCGTTTGATTTTTTGTGCAGTTGCGGTACCAGAATTCCTGAAGCGGCGCCAACAGCATAGCCGATCAGGTTATCGCTTAAGAAGTGTTTGCCGGCCCGGAGGCGCAGGTATCCTACTGTGGCAGGTACCGCAGCAGCGGCGGCCCATACATAGGGCCGGGCTCTGGAATCGGGATTAAAGTCATTGAAAATCTTAGCTGCAAAGAAAGAGGCGCTAGCGGCGGCGGCAGTGTGGCCCGCAAAAAAGGCGCTCCGTGCATTAGCCGTTGTCTTGTCAGATATTGCAACATCGGGGCTGTAAGCCAAAGGGCGTGTGCGCGGATAGTTTCCGTTGGCCATGGTAAAAAGAGCGCCCGTCACCGCCATGGTCTCCACATAAAGTACGAATACCTGCCCCGCCTTGCTGCGTACGTTGTCGTTGAGCAACAGTAAGACAGGCGCTGCAAAAGACCCATAAAAAGGAAAGTCGCTGGTATTCTTTGCAGACAATGAATGCCAGCCGGCCGAAAAGCGATCAAAACTGTTTACATCACTTTTTTGAAGGGCCATAGCTTCTGCAGCAGTTAGCCCTTCTTTATCCTGCATCAGGGTTAAACCATAGTAACTAAGACCCATACCTGCCACAATTACAGGTCCATCCACTTTCAGGCTTGTGTTATAAGGGGAGTCACTCTGGCAAATTGCCGGCCTGGCAAAGAGCGTAAGTATAGCAAGGATGGCTAAAATTTGTTTCATACAGGTATTATAATGGGGTTGATTAATGTAATAAGGTTAAGTACCTTAATGAGGTTAATTAACGTTTTTGAAACGCTACAGCCGATAAAAAGTTTTACATGCCGGCAGTTGTGTATAAGGGGCTGGGGCAAGGCGGGGCTTTGGTATGATGGCTGGGCCGCGCCACTTTGCAATACTTAGATTTACATTATTTTAAGTGTGGCAGAATTGTCTTAGCTTTGCACGCGCTGCTGAAAGGTAGCAGGTTTATACTTTGTACCTAAACCCATAATAAATGCCTTATTTATTTACTTCTGAGTCTGTTTCAGAAGGACATCCTGATAAAGTAGCGGATCAGATATCTGACGCACTGCTCGATGCTTTTTTAGAGCAGGACCCGCAATCGAAAGTGGCTTGCGAAACGCTGGTAACTACCGGCCTGGTAGTACTGAGTGGCGAGGTGAAGACCAAGGCCTATGTAGATGTACAGAAAGTAGCGCGTGAGGTGATCAAGCGCATCGGCTATACCAAATCAGAATACATGTTTGATGGGGATGCCTGTGGCGTTATCTCTGCCATACACGACCAATCAAGCGACATAAACCAGGGTGTAGAGCGTGCCAATCCGGAAGATCAGGGTGCCGGCGACCAGGGAATGATGTTTGGTTACGCTACCAACGAAACAGATAATTATATGCCGCTGGCGCTGAGCATCTCACATCTGCTGCTGCAAGAGTTATCTGCAATTCGCAAAGAAGGCAGGGAAATGACTTACCTGCGCCCCGATGCTAAATCGCAGGTGACCATCCGGTACAGCGACAACCACGTGCCGGAGAAAATAGATACCATTGTTATTTCTACACAGCACGACGAGTTTGTGCTGCCGGAAAATGACAGTACAGAAGCCAAGAATACAGCTGAAGTGCAAATGCTGCAGCAGATAGAGGAGGATGTAGCCAATATACTTATTCCGCGTGTGCTGAACTTATTGCCGGAACGTACGCAAAAGCTGTTTAACGGTGATATCATACACCACATCAATCCAACCGGTAAATTCGTAATCGGCGGTCCGCATGGAGATACCGGTCTCACCGGCCGTAAAATCATCGTGGATACGTATGGCGGCAAAGGTGCGCATGGCGGCGGTGCTTTCTCCGGTAAAGACTCTTCTAAAGTAGACCGATCCGCGGCATATGCCACACGCCATATTGCCAAAAACCTGGTAGCTGCCGGCGTAGCAGATCAGGTGCTGGTGCAGGTGGCTTATGCCATTGGCGTAGCCAAGCCGGTAGGCCTGTATGTAACTACCTATGGCTCTACCAAAGTGAAGGATGCGCAGGGGAACACCATGAGCGACGGCGAAATTGCTGAGAAAGTAAGCAAGCTGTTCGACCTGCGGCCTTATGCCATTATCCAGCGCTTTGGCCTGCAAAACCCTATTTTCTCCGAAACAGCCGCTTATGGCCACATGGGCAGAACACCAGGTATAAAAAAGGTGGAAGTAGGCAGGAACGGACAGAAAGAAGAAAAGGAATTTGAGACTTTCACATGGGAGAAGCTCGACTATGTGGATAAAATAAAACAGGAGTTTGGTCTGTAATTCTGGATAAGAATATAAAACAAAACAGCCTGCTATAGTTAGCAGGCTGTTTTGTTTTATAGAAAATAAGCGTTGGAGCCAGTAATATCATTCAAAAATGGATTACTCAGTCAGGGGCCGGAGCCCATTATAAACAGCTAAAATATCAATTTGGTTGCTTGCTACGATACATAATCCTGTAATTTCTAAAAATTAATTCTCTGATTTCCGGCCTTTCTATTTCTGGAACAACTCTGCCTACTTGAGGGTATTTTTCTAAAATTTGCGCTTTATCAAAAAACTTGTCAGTTACTCTGTCAGCAAACTGTTTGGATTGACGGTTAAAGTATTCTCTTATTTCATATATGTTTTCAATTGCGTGGCGAGTCCAGGTTATTTTGACCATTGCTTTAGCATTTCTCTCGCTTCCTGAGTAGAGTAAATTTCGCCCCGATTAGATTGTTCCAGTCCTGTTTCTATTTTCTGCAACAGCATCAATTTATCCATCAACTCGTCGATCGAAAATTTATCAGGCATATCTTTTAGACTGTTAATTACCTTTTCTTTTGTTATCATATCTCCATCTCTTTAAAAACTACAAGTTTCGGATACTTAGCATAAAATCTCTGTTTTTAAGCTTAAAGGGGCGTCGCTGCTATACAGCGACGCCCTATATAAAAGAAAGCATTTGGGACTGAATATCGCTAAAGACAACACGTGTGATTTCTTAAAACAGGTAAAATTAATAATTTGTGATTCGGGAATCATACCTGCAATAGCCCGTTTGCCTTAATGTGCGGTTTGCTTCTGTTTAAACCGTTTCAGTTGGCGGCGCATGGCATCTACGGCAGCATCTGCAGCAGCTTCAAAAGAAGGAGCATCTTCCTGTGAAAAAAGCGTGGTGCCCGGCACAAATAACCGAATCTCCACTGTTTTATTATCTATACCGTCTTTGTTATTATTCTTCAGGAATACCTCCCCGTTTACGACCCTATCATAGAACGTCTCCAGTTTATTCACCTTCTGCTGAACAAAGTTATTCAGCTGCTCATCTGCCTCGAAGTTGATGGAATACATTTGTAACTTCATAGTCTTAACATTTAATGGTTTAACTTATGCTTTGGGATGTGCTTTCTCGAAAACCGATTTCAGCTTTTCGATAGAATTATGCGTGTATACCTGCGTTGCCGCCAGGCTGGCATGCCCCAGTAAATCCTTAATGGCGTTCAGGTTCGCTCCTTTGTTGAGCAGGTGTGTGGCAAACGAATGCCGCAGCACATGTGGGCTGTTATGTTGGGAGGTAGTAACCAAGCTGATATACTTTTTTACAACACGGTAAACGAACTTAGGATATAACGGGCGTGCCTTATTGGTAACGAGCAGTTTTCCGGAATTGTTATCGCCAAATTCGCTTTTCTTGCGCGCCAGGTAAGCTGCTATACTATGCAGCAGGGAGTCGTTAACAGGTATGATACGCTCTTTGTTACCCTTGCCCAGTACACGTACTGTTTTTGCATGTTGGTCTATATCAGCATGTTCTATGTTGAGGAGTTCGGCCAGGCGGATGCCGGTGCCATACAGGAACTCCAGTATAAGCCGGTCGCGCTGGCCTTCAAAATTATCTTCAAAAGAGAAGCTGTCCAGGAAAGTATTGAATGGCTCTTCGGGCACAAAGGCGGGTAGTTTTTTGGAAGCCTTTGGCGCTTTGATGCGCAGCATCGGGTTAAACGGCACGCGCTGTTGTGCCAGCAGGAACCTATAATAGGAGCGGAGGCAGGCTATTTTCCGGTTGATGGACCGCGGCTTGATGTTCTGTTGCACCAGCGTTAGCAGCCAGGAACGGATAATGGTATGGTCGGCCTCTGCCGCATCCGTAATCTGGTATACCTCCGACAAGTACTGGGCGAACTGCCCTAAATCGGTGTGGTATGAGGTAAGGGTATGCGGGCTGTACCGCTTTTCGTACTGAAGGTACTTAAAAAATAAATCCATACATTAGTATACCTGAAGATTGGAACAGGTATACTAATGTATGGAAAAATAAGATATGTTGGAAGAAAGACTAGTAGTTATCCTGCGCGTACATTTTCTGCTTGTAGGCAGCGCGCTCTTTCTGCTTTCTTTTAGACACTGATGGTTTCTCGAAAAAAGTTCTGGAGCGTAGCTCTTTCAGTACACCCGTTCTCTCGAACTTCTTCTTAAATCTTTTTAATGCGCGGTCTACAGACTCGTTATCTTTTACGTTTACAATGATCATATTATCTCTCGCTTCTCTTTGGATTTAGGGTTGCAAATTTACACAAGGTTTTACTTATAAATCAATAGTTTGGCCGATTATTTATTCCAAACAGGCTGCTTTTTATTTGCAGCAGCATAAAATATGTAGCAAAATGAACCAGGATGATGTGCTTATACTTGGTAAATCGATGAATTTAATACTTCATCTTCAAATTTATACATCCCCAAATTTTTAAACCTACTTATACTTGCGGCTGCGGACTATTTAAGTATAGCTCTGGATATAACAAGTTTCTGTATCTCACTTGTTCCCTCGCCGATGGTGCACAGCTTGGCATCGCGGTAATACTTTTCGGCGGGATAGTCTTTGGTATAGCCATAACCGCCAAAAATCTGCACGCCTTCGGTGGCGGTGCGCACTGCCACCTCAGAGGCATAATACTTGGCCATGGCCGACTCTTTGTTCACGTCTAGTCCGCGGTTTTTCATATCGGCGGCTTGGTAAGTCAGTAGCGCGGCAGCCTCAATCTCTGTGGACATATCGGCCAGCTTAAAGGCAATGCCCTGGAAATCGGAAATCGGTTTGTTGAACTGGTGCCGCTCCTGCGAGTATGCCAGTGCCGCGGCAAATGCGCCCTGTGCGATGCCCAGCGACAGCGCAGCAATAGAAATGCGGCCGCCATCCAGCACTTTCATGGCCTGTATAAAGCCTTCGCCCACATTGCCTATCATCTGGCTGCTGTGCACGCGGCAATCCTCAAAGATAAGCTCTGTTGTTTCAGAGGCGCGCATGCCTAATTTGTCTTCCTTGCGGCCTGCACTAAAGCCCGGTGTGCCTTTTTCGATGATAAAAGCGCTCATGCCATGCGAATCGCCCACTTCACCAGTACGCACAATCACCACGGCCACATTGCCCGATTTGCCATGCGTGATAAAGTTCTTGGCGCCGTTAATTACCCAATAGTCGCCGTCCTGTACCGCCACAGTGCGCATGTTGCCGGCATCGGAGCCTGTGTTCGGCTCAGTCAGGCCCCAGGCGCCAAGCCACTCGGCCGTAGCCAGTTTGGGCAGATATTTTTGTTTCTGCTCCTCGCTGCCGAACTGCAGAATATGGCCGGTGCACAGCGAGTTGTGGGCCGCCACCGACAAACCAATCGAGCCGTCTATCTTAGAAATTTCCGCAATGGCCGTGACATACTCCAGGTAACCAAAACCGGAACCGCCGTACTGGGTTGGCACCAGCACGCCCATCAGTCCCAGCTCGCCTAATTTCTTGAAAACCTCCACCGGAAACTCCTGGCTATCATCCCACGCACGCATGTAGGGCTTGATGTGCCTGGCCCCGAAATCGCGAATCATATCGGCAATCATGCGCTGGTTTTCAGTTTGTTTAAATTCCATGTATAATATAGTTGTAGTAATTATAGTTGCGTATATAACGGCACCGCCAAACGGATGTTTACAAAGCTATGTAATTGCGGTAATACGGCCAATCGGCAGATAAAAATAGCCAGCCGGGCCGGCAGCAGGCATTAGCTTCAGTACCATGTCAGGTACGTATTTTGACGGCGCGTATTAATTCTGTTATTTTGAGTTTAGTTTGCCTCCGCTTGTCCGTGGCAGCAACTAAAAGAGGTTGAGAACCAGGAAATGATAAAGTTTTTGCAGGACTTGTTTGGTGGTAATACGGTGCAGGAAGAATCTTTCAGCGCCATTGGGGTAGATATGCACTCCCACGTCCTGCCTGGCCTTGATGACGGGGCCGACAACGTAGATCGTTCCCTGGAACTGGTGCAGGCGCTGCAGGCCATGGGCTACCGCAAACTGATCATGACCCCGCACATTATGAGCGATTTCTACAGAAATACGCCTGAAGGCATACGGGAGCGGCTGCAGTTGCTGCGGGGCGCGGTAAAAGACGCCGGCATAGACATGGAACTTGATTGCGCCGCAGAGTATTACCTGGACGAGGGGCTGACGGAGAAACTGGCAAAGGGAGAAGAACTGCTTACCTTTGGCGACAATTACCTGCTGTTCGAAACGTCGTTTCTGAACGAACCGCTGAACCTGCGGGATGCCATCTTCCAGATGTGCGGACAGGGATACAAGCCGGTGCTGGCACACCCCGAGCGTTATACTTACTTTTATGGCAAGTTTGCCGAACTGGCAGCGCTACGCGATTTGGGAGTGCTGTTTCAGCCTAACCTCAATTCGCTGACAGGCTATTACTCGCCGGGCGCTAAAGATATGGCTGAGCAACTGATAGATGCCGGCCTGGTTGATTTTCTGGGTTCTGACACGCACAGCCTCCGGCACACGGATTCTCTCAGGAAAGTGCTTTCCAGCAGATATCTCACCAGGGCACTGGCACTGCCTATTCGCAACAGCCAGTTATAACAATCTCTCCACACAAACAGCGCTATACATGGTTTTTGTTACAGGCGGCAGCGGGCTTATCGGCAGCTTCTTAATTGCATCGCTTCTGGAGCAGGGCTATGCTGTAAAGGCCAGCTACCGGGGGCAGGTACCGGCCATACCTGGTGCAGATAAAGTGCAGTGGCTGGAGGGAGATATACTGGACTCGGATTTCCTGCGCCAGGCCTTGCAGGATGTACGGTATGTATTTCATTGTGCCGGACTGGTATCGTATGCGCCGCAGGATGAGATGTTGCTGCGGCAGGTGAATATAGAAGGCACTGCCAATGTGGTGGATGCCTGTCTGGAGCAGCAGCAAAGTATAAAGCTGTGTCACGTGAGCTCCATTGCGGCAATAGGGAAGCCCAAAAACACTACTATACTTACCGAGGGCAGTAAATGGGACGTTGCCGCAGAGCACCCCGCCTATGCCAGTTCCAAATACCTGGGGGAACTGGAAGTATGGCGCGCCGTGGCAGAAGGGTTGAAAGCCGTTATCGTGAATCCGTCGGTGGTGCTGGGGCCGGCCGACTGGCACCGCAGCAGCACACAGCTGTTTAAGTATGTATACAACCAGAACAGGTTTTATACTAACGGAAGCGCTAATTTTGTAGATGTGCGCGATGTGGTGGAGGCCATGTTGCAGTTAACTTTTTCGGATATTTCCGGAGAAAGGTTTATCTTAAACGCAGGGGTAATGACGTATAAAGATTTCTTTGCAGAAGCTGCCGCCTGCATGGGCCGGAAAGCGCCTTCCCTGCGCGTGCCGCCGCCTTTGGCGGAGGTGGTGTGGCGCCTGGAACATGTCCGGGCATGGTTTACGGGGGGGCGGCCGCTGATTACAAAAGACACAGCGCGAGCGTCCGGCAAAAGCTACCTGTATAGCAACGAAAAAGTACAGAAAGCCATCAGCATCGCCTTTCGGCCGCTCTCACAAACCATCGCCTGGAGCTGCAGCCGGTTGCTGAAATCTGTACCGGCAAACAAGGCATTTCAGGGCCGCACAAACTAAACTATTTGCCGCATAATAATGTAATATGACAAAAGCTGTAACAAGCAGCTGGTTGGACATTGGAGATGAAAGAAAACTTTGAAGACCACAGCGAAGAGCTGGAATTAATACAACGTTTCGAGCAGATGCTCGGCAACAGGGAAACCGTTTTTTTTGACCTGACAGATTTTGAATTTATTATAGATCATTACACGGCTAACTTTGAGTATACCAAAGCGCTGGCCGCCTGCGATTCTGCCATCGCACAATACCCTTTTTCTACGGAGCTGCAGATAGACAAGGCGCAGCTGCTGGCGATGTCCGGCAGTTTTGAGGAAGCCATGTCTATGATAGACAAAGTGGCGGAGGTAGAACCGGCCAACCCCGACGTGCAGCTCACGCGCGGCATCATCTATACCCAGCGCGGCGACTACCGCGATGCCATCGATCATTTTAAAAAAGCGATGGCTTACGATGAGGAGCGGGATGATATCTACTTCAACATTGGCCTGACGTACCAGAGTTGGGGGAAATTTAACTCCGCCATCAAATACTATAAAAAGTGCATCAGCCTGAACGTGGAAAACGAGGCAGCCATGCAGGAAATCGTGTACTGTATGGAGCTTACCGGCACGCTGCAGGAGCACCTGCCTTTTTTCCAGGAGTTTGTAGATACTGACCCGTACTCATACGTGGCGTGGTTTAACCTGGGCAATGTGCTGAATAAAATTGGCTCTTACGACAAAGCCATTGCTGCCTACGAGTATGCCACGCTCATCAAGCCTGATTTTATCACTGCCTACAACAACATGGCCAACGCTTATGTGTTCCTGGGCGAGTATACCAAAGCCATCGAGAGTTTTAATGCCATGCTGGAGCACGGCGAACCTTCGGCAGAAGTATACTGCAACATCGGCGAGTGCTACGAAAAGCTGATGCAATGGGATCTGGCCCGCCGGTATTACCAGAAATCCGTGGATTTGGACCCGGAGATGGATGAGGCCTGGTTTGGCATTGGCGTGATACTGGATGCGCAGAATAAATGGTATGAGGCGGTTCACTTCTTCAAAAAAGCTGTGGAACTCTACGACGACAGCCCCGAATACTGGGTTGCCCTGGCTGCGGCGGAGTACCAGGTTGGCCATGTGGTATCGGCGCTAGAGAGTTACGAGCGTGCCGCTGAAATCCAGCCTAACGACAAAAATATCTATCTTAACTGGTCTGTAATTCTGTTCGAACAGGGCAATTTTGAAGATGCGACCGATATTATTCTCAACGCCATAGAACTGCAGCCAGACGAAGCCGAGCTATACTACAGGGCTTGTGCTTACATGCTTTCCGCAGGAAAATACCGCGAAGCTTACAATTATTTGGAAAATGCGTTAATTTTGAACTTCGAAAAGCACAGGCTGCTGTTTGAGTTCTTTCCGGAACTGGAGTCGCAGCGCGCATTATCTAGGTTAATTGATCAGTACCGCAAATAAAAAACATGAACTACACCCTGAATAACCTGCCGGAGCGTGATACAAAGCCACGCGACCGCGGTTTTACCATGGCCATGGACAAAGGCCTGAGCATACGCGAGGTAGAGGATTTTATAGATGTTGCCGGAGAGTATGTAGATATTGTAAAGCTGGGCTGGGCTACTTCTTTTGTGACGCCTAACCTGAAGAAGAAGCTGGATGTATACCGGTCGGCCGGCATTCCCACTTACTTTGGGGGTACTTTGTTCGAGGCTTTTATTGTGCGGAACCAGTTTGATGATTATCGCCGTGTGTTGGATCAGTACGAGATGACGTTTGCCGAAGTGTCGGATGGCTCTATTGAGCTGGACCACGGTAAAAAATGCGAATACATCCAGACGCTTTCCGAGCAGGTAACGGTGCTGTCGGAGGTAGGTTCCAAGGATGCCGAGAAAATCATTCCGCCATACATGTGGATCAAGCTGATGCAGGACGAACTGGAAGCCGGCGCCTGGAAAGTAATCGGCGAAGCACGCGAAGGCGGCAATGTGGGTTTGTTCCGATCGACCGGCGAAGTGCGCAGCGGCCTGGTAGAAGAAATCCTGACCAAAATTCCGTTCGAGAAAATCATCTGGGAGGCGCCGATTAAAGCGCAGCAGGTATGGTTCATCAAACTGCTCGGGGCAAACGTAAACCTGGGCAACATTGCGCCAAGTGAGATGATCCCGCTGGAAACGATTCGCCTGGGCCTGCGCGGCGATACCTTCTGGCATTTCCTGAACGTGGAAACTCCTGCAAAGAAGGATTGCTGAAGTATAAAAGCAAAAGCTTATATTGCCCGTAGGCCAATGCCGGACGGGCAATTTTTATTAGCTGCCGTTGCAACAGCCAGCCGTAAATAATAAGGCAAAAGAAAGCAGGACAGAGGTTGAGGACTTCAGGTATAAATGAATTATTTTATACTTGTAAGTAAATAGGTATAAACAAGTATAACCTAGCGCAAGCATCCGCTTGTGTCAGGCAGGAGCATTTATTCGTACTTATAGGTTACCGGCCATACATTATACTTCCTTTTGTACGATTATTACCACATCGATATATTTATAAACCAGCACATTAACCTATTATGCGCAAGTTCGGACTTATCGGCAAAAAGCTGGGGCACTCTTTTTCGAAGCGGTATTTTACAGAGAAGTTTGCCCGCGAAGGTATAAACGATGCGCAATACGAATTGTATGAACTGGCTGCGGCAACTGAACTGAAAACGCTGCTGGCCAGTGAACCGGAATTGCTGGGGCTGAACGTAACGGTGCCTTACAAAGAGCAGGTGCTACCGCTGCTGGACGCGGTGGATGAAGCCGCCGCCCGCATTGGCGCCGTGAACACCATTAAAATAGCGCAGGGCACTACCAAAGGCTTTAATACCGATTATGTCGGTTTTAAGAGTACGCTGCAGGAACTTTACCCGGAGACGGAACATGGGCAGGCACTGGTGCTGGGTACCGGCGGCGCTGCCAAAGCCGTTTGGGCTGCACTCGACGATTTAAGTATAAAGTATACTTCTGTTTCGCGGCAGCCGGCCACAAATGCCCTGACATATGCGGATCTGACGCCAGAACTGCTTCAGAAGTATAATTTACTCATCAATACTACTCCTTTAGGGATGCACCCGCACCCGGATTCCTGTCCGCTGCTTCCCTATGACAGCCTGACCAAAGGACATTATGCTTACGACCTGGTGTATAACCCCGAGCAGACGCTTTTCCTGCAAAAATGTGCCGCTGCCGGCGCTAAAACCATGAACGGCCTGGACATGCTGTACCGCCAGGCAGCAGCAGCCTGGCAAATCTGGACGGCGGAAGCTTAAAGGAGCAAAACACACACTGCTTACTTCAGGTTTATAGTATAAATTATTCCTCCGGCCTTATGTTGCAATGCAACGTTTTGCGTCTAAGCAATGCAATAACGGCACTGGCTTCTATTAGCTACAAGCTATCGGGCAACACAAATGATACATTTCAAACACTTCATCATTAAAATATAAGCGCTGATTATCAGGTATAAATTAATCAAAGCTTTGTGTCTGATGTTGCCGGTGATCGGGATATTCCACATAATACCCGTGTGTTTTTCGCTGCAACATTTTCTTATATTTACATAACGGAAACGAACCAATGTAGCACCACTGCAGGTCTTTGGATGGTGTGTTCCGAAAATAATTACAGGCACTTGCAACCATTTGGTTTTATCAGGAATCATATGGGTGTGTAAGGCATAAACAGGCACATTTGAAGCTCTTTACAAACCCCAGGTCGGACGAGGATAAGCTCATAGAAGGATGCATCGCGGGCAAGCGCGACATGCAGCGGCGCCTCTATGACCTGTATGCAAAAAAGATGATGGCCGTTTGCCTGCGCTACGCCCCTACTACCTTCGAAGCGGAAGACATCATGCAGGATGCTTTTATAAAAGTATACGCCAACCTGCAGAATTTTAAAAAAGACTGCCCACTGGAGTTCTGGGTACGGAAAATTATGGTGAATACCGCCCTGAAGCACCTGCGCAGCAAGCAGTTGCTCACCGTATCGCATGAGGCGGAAGAAGTTGCTAGCGTCTCTTCCGACAGCTTCAGCCTGTCAGGCTATAGTATGGAAGAGTTGCTGGGTATGATCCAGAGCCTTGCGCCCCGCTACCGCATGGTGTTTAACCTGTACGCCATCGAAGGATATAACCACAAGGAAATCGGTGAGATGCTGGATATCTCCGAAGGAACATCAAAATCACAATATTCACGGGCGCGCGCTATACTTCAGGGTATAATTACGCGCCAGGAAGAAAATTATAAGAAACATGTCATCAGCAGCTAACGATAAGCGAGAACAACTCGAGGAAGAGTTCCGGCGCCGGATGCACGACGCTGAGGCTACCCCGTCTGCAGACCTGTGGGCGCGCATAGATCATACGCTTACTATGCAGGAAAACAGTGTATACAAAAGCCGCATGGTGCTGTACCGGCAACTGGCAGCGGCTTGTTTTGTGCTGTTTGTGCTGGCAGGTGCGCTCTTTATGTACCAGTTCAGCAAAGATACAAACCAGGGTTCGCTGGCTACAACGGGGCAGTTGCCAACTGCAGCAGCGCCGGAAACGACGAAAGCAGCACCCGAAGCACTGGCTGCTGCGGCTACCAAAATACCGGCAGCGCAGGTGCCGGGAGAGGCGATGCCGCAAGCTGCCGCAGCCGGAAGTACCAGGAAAAATAATGCCACTGCACCTGTACTTGCTTCAGTGCCGTCTGTGAGCGCGGCAGGCGTCGGGGCCCGAACTGCAAATGCTTCTCAGCCCGCGGACAAGGCTTATACTTATATGGCGGGTTTGCCGGAAAATGCAGCACAGTCAGGAAGTATAACTGCCGGCATCGCGCGCAGCCTCACAGACAGCAAACTCAGGCTAAGCGCCGGGGAAGCTGGCAGGCATAGGACTGCTTTTGCATCGCTGCAGCCTTTTTACCAGACCGCCCGCCAATCCATTGCCGCAACGCCCTTCCTCCAGGGCAGCCATCATACTTCGCGGGCCCCGCTGGGGGCGCAGCAGCTACTGCGTAACCCTGTGGCCGGGCTCGTAGCGGCAAACGTGATACAGGAGCCGGGTACAACGTCTTCCACAGAAGGCGCGGCTTATAAGCAGCAACAGGAACTGGCGCTGGTGCTGAACGGCAAAAAAGAAAGCGAAAGCAGCAGCGATAGCCGCTGGACAGTAGGGATGGCTTACGCGCCAAGTTATTTTGAACAAAACATCGGAATGCCCGACCCAATGGCAGGAACGGCAAGTATGTTTAGCCTGGCAGCGGGAGCTCCTGCCATCAGTACGTTTGATGCTCAGCAAAAGGAAAAAAAACAGGAGGAGTATGCCGACAACACAGATCCCGGCTTCTCTTTTTCGTTTGATGCCAGACTTGGCTTTAAGCTCGCGAAAAGGCTGAAGTTGCTGACCGGCGTGGGTTATGCACAGAATACGGCACGTACCAAATCCAACTACATCATCAGGCCGCTTCTAGGTGAGCCGCAGCGCAGTGAGCGGGTGGTGCTGGAGCCGGCTACAGCTTTTCTGCCCACATTCAGCAATGGCTTCAGCCCGGATTCTATGAGCATTGCCAGCACAGATGTTTATAATGTGCAATACCGTTACCGCCATCTCACGCTACCCGTTGGTCTGCAGTATGAAGGCCGCCTGTCGAAGGACTGGTACTGGTATGCGGGCAGCGGTGTGGCGGCCAATTTTCTGATTCAGAGCACCATTATGGCTTCCAACGATGAGGTAAGCGACGTAAACTTCAACAGCGGCGACGATTCTCCTTTCCGGAAAGTGCAGCTATCGGGCAATGTATCGATGGGTGTGGGCAAGCGGCTTTCCAATGCTGTTTCGGTGTCGGTAGGGCCGGAGTTCAGGGGCTACTTTAATACCTTACTGGCCGAGCCGGACAATGCCCTGGCGCCACAAGGCAAACCTTATACCATTGGCCTGAACATGGCTTTAAACTACGATTTAGGCAGCAGCCGGTAAGCCCCGGAATAAAGCACAAGCAGTACGGTATAAAACGCGCAACTTCTAACCGCGATGCACGCCGGTTTTAAGCTTGCTAAGTACAAAAGCCGCAATCAGGATACAATTATTTCTTTTGCCATCCTGGAAGGATCCTGGTGGCGAATGACAGCAGCAGGTAATCAATGCTTCCCTGGTTTGCCCACAACATCTTTTCAGAATAATAAAGTGTATGTCTTAATTTGTCTACCTGCTTCTACCCCAAGCCTTTTACTTGTCTTATCAGGAGAAGAGAACAGGATATCCGGTTGCGAATAACGAGGCTTTATACCTTCATCTGAATCTGTTTATACCTGAAATTCTGCCGGATTTTTTAGAAATTTTAAGCATCGCCTGCAACCATTGCCCCTGAAAAGGAATCATCAAAGTATAGAAGGAGCCAGCGTTTTTACGACCAATCACGCTTATACTATGAAAACAATGCTGAGTGTGCTGGCAACTATAGCCAGCGCCGATCTGATAGGTTGGTTTGCTATGTTGGCCCTTCTCTTTTTTACCGTATTTTTTTCCGGATGAAATAAGAACAAATTGACCATATACAATCCTGATTCCGCTGCCTGTACCTTTAGCCAAAATAAAACTATGAAAAGCATTTTTTACATCACGCTGCTATACCTGTGCCTTTCGGTGCTGATAGTAAGTTGTGCTGAAAAGGCGCCGGAGCCCACCTGTCTGCAGGCAGAGGTGGTGGGCCCGGACCCCTGCCAGACCGGCTGGTATGTGCTGCAGGTGCTGGAGGAAAATGATCAGGCCATGCATACCGGAGACTTTGTGGGCCAACTGCAATCGGGCTATGTAACCACCGATAACCTGCCCGAAGCATACCGGCAGCCCGGAAAGCGGCTGGAGGTATCGCTGGAACTGAACGGGGAATACAGTCCGCTGTGCGCCGCCGTGCACATGATGTACCCTGCTGTGCGCATTAAGCGTGTGTGCGGCAGCAAAGGCAGTAATTAAGTTATTATACCTTATTGGTTTAGTGTTTAGTTAAATGTTGTTTTTTGATTAGGGAACACAAGTTCTCCTAAAGCCTGCCGGTTTCCGGCAGGCTTTTTCATGCAGGTTTCGCCGTTCCCGCACAAGCAGCAGCACAACTATAATAAGCATAAAAGGTAAACTTACTGCCTGTTTCAGATGTTATAGTTTACCTTTACTAATCTGTAAAAGAGACGATGGATTATCAGCTGACTTCAGAATTTCAACCAACCGGCGACCAGCCGAAAGCCATAGAACAACTAACCAAGGGCATCCGTAACGGGGAGCCGGTGCAGGTACTTTTAGGAGCCACCGGCACGGGCAAAACCTTTACCATGGCCAACGTTATCAAAAATACCGGCAAGCCTACGCTGGTGCTGTGCCATAACAAAACGCTGGCCGCGCAGCTTTACGGTGAGTTTAAGCAGTTCTTCCCTAACAATGCCGTAGAATACTTCATCTCCTACTACGACTACTACCAGCCCGAAGCTTATATCGCTTCCTCGGACGTATTCATCGAGAAGGACCTGGCTATTAACGAGGAGATTGAAAAGCTGCGGCTGCATACTACCTCAGCCCTGCTCTCGGGCCGCCGCGATGTGATTGTGGTGGCATCAGTGTCGTGTATTTATGGTATAGGCAACCCCGAAGAGTTCGGCAAAAATGTGCTGCACCTGGCGCCGGGCCAGAAGTTTAGCCGCAACAACCTGCTTTATACTTTTGTGCAGATTCTGTACAGCCGCACCGAAGCCGAATTCACACGTGGAACATTCCGTGTGAAAGGCGACACCGTAGACATTTACCCGGCTTATGCAGACTTTGCGTACCGTTTATACTTCTTCGGCGAGGAGTTGGAGGCGATTCACCGCATCGATCCGGCTTCGGGCAAAAAGCTTTCAGAAGAGAACGCTATTACGCTATATCCGGCCAACCTGTTCGTAACAGGCAAAGACACGCTGCACCAGGCCATCAACGAGATCCAGTTCGACATGGTGGCGCAGCACGAGTATTTCCTGAAAGAGGACAGGCCCGCCGAAGCGAAGCGCATCAAGGAACGCACCGAATTTGACCTGGAAATGATCCGCGAGCTGGGCTATTGCTCCGGCATCGAGAACTACTCCCGCTACTTCGACCGCCGTGCGCCGGGCGCGCGTCCGTTCTGCCTGCTCGATTATTTTCCGGATGATTTCCTGATGATGGTGGATGAGAGCCACGCTACCCTGCCGCAGGTGCGCGCCATGTGGGGCGGCGACCGCTCCCGCAAAGTAGCGCTGGTAGAGTATGGCTTCCGGCTGCCCGCCGCGATGGACAACCGCCCGCTCACCTTCAACGAATTTGAAAGTATGATGCACCAGGTGGTATTCGTAAGCGCTACGCCCGGCGACTATGAGATACAGAAATCCGAAGGTATTATTGTAGAGCAAATTATCCGTCCGACAGGTCTGCTCGATCCGGAAATTGAAATCAGGCCAAGTTCCAACCAGGTAGATGATCTGCTGGAGGAAATTGACGAACGCGTAAAATCAGGCGCACGGGTACTGGTAACCACGCTCACCAAGCGCATGTCGGAAGAACTGACCAAGTATATGGAGCGCCTCCACATCAAAGTAAAATATTTACATTCCGAAGTGAAAACGCTGGACCGCGTGGAGATTTTACGGGAACTGCGCCTCGGGGAGATTGATGTGCTGGTAGGCGTAAACCTGCTGCGCGAAGGTCTGGACTTGCCGGAAGTAAGCCTGGTGGCGATACTGGATGCCGACAAAGAAGGTTTCCTGCGCGATCAGCGCTCACTGATTCAGACGATGGGCCGCGCCGCCCGTAACGAACGGGGAAAGGTAATTATGTATGCCGACCGCATTACGGGTTCCATGCAGCGCGCCATCGATGAAACCAACCGCCGCCGCGCCACGCAGATGGCCTATAACGAGGAGCACGGCATCACGCCGCGTACGATATTGAAGTCAAGCGAAGAAGTGTTTGAGCAAACCGCTGTAGCCGATGCTAAAAAGAAAGAAGTAAAAATGTATGCCGGTGCGGGAGAAGTTTCGCTGGCAGCCGAGCCGATCATCCAGCTTATGAAGCGCGATGAACTGGAGAAACTCATCAAAAAAACCGAAAAGCAAATGGAGGCTGCCGCCAAAGACCTCGACTTCCTGCAGGCCGCCAAGTATCGGGATGAACTCTCGGAGCTGCGCCAGCTGCTGAAATCGAAGCGTGATTAAGTTTAAAACAGAAGCGCCTGAAGTATAAACTTGCAGGCGCTTTTTTTATAAGAGCATAGCAGCCAAAGCTATCTTTTATGAATAATTCGAAACGCCGGACCTGAATGTATGACACAGCACGGACGCACCTCCTGTTTTAAACGATTATCCGTAATCTGAATCTGCGGATAAGCAGAATGGAGAAGAAACGGCCTTATACCTGCTAAACATCGTTTTATACTTCAGGCTGAAATGTTCAAAATCTATGGGCTTACTTTGTCTGCTTATTAGAAAACGTTTCGGCCGGCTTTATTTATAGTTATGACAATACCCGAAAATAATAATTTCCACTTCAGAAAGGGAACGCTGGCGGATGCGGAGCTTTTGGCTGACCTTGGCTGGCGCACCTTCGAAGAGACTTTTGCCGCCTTTAACAGGCCTGAGGATATGGCAGCCTTTAAACCAACCATGTATACGCCGGAACTGCAAACCGAAGAGTTGTGTGACAGTGATACTGAATTCGTGATTGCGGAGGTGCAGGAGCAGGCCGTGGCATACGTAAAGCTAAATACAGCGGAAGCTCCTGAAGCTATTACAGGCCGGAACCCGCTACAGATAAGCCGGCTATACCTGCTTCAGAAGTGGACGGGGCGGGGCCTGGGTGATAAGCTGATGCAGCTTTGCCTGGAAAAAGCGCGCAGAAACGGGCACGATGTGGTATGGCTGACCGTGTGGGAGCACAACGAACGGGCAAAGCGCTTCTACCGCAAGTATGGCTTTAAAGAAGCAGGCGAACTGACTTTTATACTTGGCAGCGATGTGCAGCGGGACCTGTACATGCAGCGGGAAGTATAAAGTTTGCTTTTGTTTTGAATGTATAGCTGGAAGCTTCGCAGTGCACGGGTTGAATTGATATATTTTCATATATTAGTTGTAAGATAAATCGCAAGTTGCTTGGTAAGTATAGAGCAACAGGAAAATAGTCAAAGGAGAGACTAAAACACCTACGCACATAGTGCATACAAGCGTATGTTTGCGTATATTCTCAAGTTAGCAAAAATTTATTTTGATGAATTGGAAAAAAGGATTGTTGAGAACTGGACTACCTCTTGAATATGTAACGTCTGGTATTCTTAATAATAAAGGACATGAAATATTCGGTGATTATCCATATATAAGACCAAATGAAAACAAGGAACTGAAAGAATTCTCAGTAGATATTAGGACACATAAGTGCCTTGCATCAAATGAGCGATTATTTACATTGTCAATGCTGATAGAATGTAAGTATAGACAGCCAGGAACATCTTGGATTTTCTCCCCATACCCAAGTTCAATTGTGCCAATTGGCTTAGTACAATCTAGTGAAGACTTGGTACCTGTTAGACTTAATGGTAGTTCTGTATATGAATTTGAAGAAAGCATTGGTTATTGTATAAGTGGAGTAGAATTAGACAGCAATGGTAATGGTAAAACTGATGGAGCAAAACATGGAGCTTTTCAATTAAGATTTGCAATGCCTGTATTACTAAAAAGTTCTTTTGAGCACGTCTTAAAATACGATTGGTATGAAGGTAGAACTATAGAATTATTGTGCCCAATTTTAGTTACAACATCAGAAATTAGAGTTATCAAACCAAACTTGGCTTTAAGTGACTTTGATATTGCTAAAGAATTAGATGATGTTACTGAGCTTCGAGAAGCGGTAATCCTTAATGAAGGTACAGGCCCACAATTGAAAGAGTTTGCAGATTCACTAGCAGATGAGTTTGTCAAGAATCATCCTGAACTTCAAAATAGATTATCAGAGTTGGATACTGTTTTAGTTGGTGAAGAGTGGGAAAAAAGGTATTCACCAGATATTGATACAATTAAGCGTATTTTTTCTTCTAGTGCAGAACGCGTTCTTATTGTTAACTATGAATATTTAGATATTATCATAGAAAGATTGGAATCAGCAATCATGAAAGATATTGAAAATGAAGAAGTGTACGGGAAAATCATAAAATTTAAAGATGGCTTACAAATAATAAAAAATTAAAATCATGAATAAATAAGACCCTTGCTAACACAGCACAAGCATTATGTTCGGCTGACGCCTCACCCGTTTGTACTAACCGTTACCATCCCTCCCTACAACAGCAACAGCCCCTTCTCTCTTAACTCAAACCATACCGGCGAAGCCAGGAACTCTGAAAAATTCAGGTGTGCCTCTGCCGGGAAGCTTTCTTCCAGTTGCTTCAGCGTAAGCGTTTCTCCGCTCTCCGGCATTAGTTTCGGAAGCACCTCCAGCAGCCATTGGCCAATGGTGGCTGTGGTTTTTACCTGGAAGTCCTCGGCTTTCTCGAAGAATGTGAGTTGGCAGCGCTCCAGTGTTTCGCCTTTCCGGGCATACATCGTAAACTCAATTTCCGGTATGGTTCCCAGCCACAGCACGCGGGCGTTGGGGCGGGTACTGTCGGGGCGGTGCGGTTGTTCGATGGCGCTGCCGATAAGGTTGGATTTGAGCGTAGTGCGCGGCACCTTAAAATCGAACCAGAACGAAAGCAGCTCCTCCAGTCCCACGCCGTGCATGTAGTTATAGATGGCTTTGGCCAGTCCCTCGCCAAACAGACTATGGTCGGCGCCCTGCGGGTCGTCGTGCCAGAGGTCGTTGTTGGCAAAATCGCCTTCGCCCGGCCCTACTTTCACAACGCCATACTTTTCCGGGTTCTTGCCGATGGGGCTGTGGGCCGTCATGCTGAAGCGATGCCAGTAGCCGGACTGGATGACATTATTTAAAAACAGCTGCCGCACCACTTCCAGCGAGTCTATCGTTTCCTGGGCGGTTTCGGTCGGGAAGCCATACATGAGGTAAGCGTGTACCATAATGCCGGCCTGCGTAAAGCTGTCGGTAACGCGGACTACCTGGGCAATGGTTACGCCTTTTTCCATCAGCGCCAGCAGCCTGTCCGAGGCCACCTCCAAACCACCCGACACAGCAATACAACCTGAAGCAGCCAGCAGGCGGCACAAATCAGGCGTAAAAGTTTTTTCGAAGCGGATGTTGCCCCACCACGATATCTTCACGCCGCGGCGGATAAGCTCAATAGCCATGTCGCGGAGCGGTGCAGGCGGAGCAGCCTCATCCACAAAGTGAAAGCCCGTCTGGCCGGTCTGGGCAATCAGCTGCTCAATGCGGTCTACCAGCAGGGTCGCCGGAGCCACCTCGTAGCGGTTGATGTAATCGAGGGTGATGTCGCAGAAAGAGCAGCGTTTCCAGTAGCAGCCGTGCGCCACGGTTAGTTTGTTCCAGCGGCCATCGCTCCAGAGGCGGTGCATCGGGTTAATCACGTCAATCACCGATAAATAATCAGCCAGGGGCAAATCACTGTAATCGGGTGTGCCTGCTTCCGTATGCGGAATATCTGCATCAGTGCTGCCGTTGATGAATTCTACTTTGCCATTGGCAAGCATAAAAGTGCGTTGCAACTGGTTTTGTGGTCGCTGGCCCTGCAGGTAATCGAGCAGTTTCAACCACGGGCCTTCGCCATCGTCCAGCGTTACAAAGTCGATATACCTGAAAAGGCGCGGCTCGCGCAGGCTGCGCAGTTCCGTGTTGGGGTAGCCGCCGCCCATCGCGATTTTTATACCTGGGTAGTGTTGTTTGATGTATTGCGCCAGCCGCAGCCCGCCGTACAAATTACCCGGAAACGGTATTGACAAGCCCACTATACCTGGTTGCACCGCTTGCAGGCGTTCTTCCAGCAGTTCCAATAGCATATCGTCTACCAGGTTGGGCGCTTGCTGCAGGGCTTCCTCCAGCGGGTCAAATGAGGTAGCGGAAAGCGCCAGTTTTTCGGCGTAGCGGCTGAAAGCGAAGTAGGGGCAGATGGTTTCCTTTATTAGGTCGCCGAGGTCTTCTAAGTATAAAGTAGCCAGATAACGCGCCCTGTCGGAGATGCCCATACTGCCGAAAGCCCAGTCCACGTCCTCCACCTGGTCGAAGCGCGAAGCCTCCGGCAGAAAACGGCTATAGCTGATCTGCTGGGCCAGCGTTAAGTCTTTGTTTTGCAGAAAGCGGATAACGGGCTCAATCGTGCTCAGGTATTCGCGCTTAAGCCGCAGCATTCGCAGGCTGTTGTCCGACAGCTCATAATTACCCAGCTCAATGGCATCAAAAATCCGGGTAAGCCCTGCTTTGGAGAACATCCGTAACACCAGGTCAATGCCGAAATCAACCTGCGTAACTACAAAGCCGCGCCCGGCCAGGAAGCCTTTCAGGTAAGCGGTGGCCGGATAAGGTGTATTAAGCTGCGTAAGCGGCGGGGTGATTAACAGGATGGTCGGCTTCTTCAAAGTATAAACAGCTTTAATAAAGACACAAAAATATGGATTTTGGCGCTCTGTTCACAGAGATATCCTTCTTCAACAACAGCATTTACTTACTGGTTCAGCGGTTATACTTAATGCTAATCAAGCATTTGTAACTCTATATATAACGTAAAAAAAATATTTATTGTGAATTAGTTTATATGTATTAAGTTTCCTTTATATTTGCAGTGTATAAAAGAATATATCTATGTTTATGTTCTAACGCTCTGGTAGCATAAAGAACATCTTTTAAAGGCGCTGATAAACTTTTACCATTTTATTCTTTACCATTTATTATGAGTACCCGGCAAAACCTTCAGATGATAGTTACAGTAGCCCTGCTAGTGATGGCGGCCGCTTGCTCTCTGTTCAGAACAGACATCAGGGTTCCGCAGTCATTATCGCTGCGGATGGACCGCCCCGAGAATGCCCCGCTGCAGTTTGCCGTGCTGAAAGATATGGACACTGCCGCCGAGGAGGTAACCAAACATGCTGATGCAATGGAGTCCTTTCATATCAACAGCATTACGTATCGGGTAGAGGACTTTTCTGGTGGCAACGAGCCGGTAATTGCCGGTAACCTGGAATTTGCGCTCTCAGGCACAACGGAATTTCAGACGCTGGCTACTTTTGAGCATCTTGATTTGCGAACCATGGCCGGCAGCGGAGCTGAAGTTGTGCTTCCGGTTTCTGATAAGGCGGCTGTAGCAAAACTTGCGGCACTGATGCAGCATGGCCGCACCATTACCTTTCGCCTGACTGCCAGCACAACAAACAACCCGATAGCGGCTACGCTGGTGCTGAACTTTGATACTGAGATGGCAGTAGAGATCTAAGCAGATCTTAAATCCAGGTATACTTTAAAATGCTTTATGAGATTGCTTCCGGTGTTGCCGGGAGCAATTTTTGTTTAGGGGAATGGGCGTTTACTTCCCGGCAATTCTGTTTACGCCATACGAAACGCCAGGTATGATGACCAGCACGGTAAGGCTTATCAGCGTGAAAAACACGAGGAAGGCTCTGAACCAGGCCACCAGAAATCCATCGAAGAAGCCAAAAGTATAGAGCACCAGCGCAGATGCCAGCAACAGGCTGATAATGGCAATAAGCAGGAGCCTGCGCTTTAATGAGCGTGCTGAAAGCGGTTTCTTCATCATAAGGCAAATAGTTCAGGCAAAGGTACGGCAACTATAGCCGGATTCGGAAATCAGGAGTGGCCTTTTTCTGCTTCTTCCGCTTCGCGGGAAGCATCGGCTGGCTCGGTGTCATCCTGCGGCTCCGGCGGTGGCGCTTGTTTGTCCTGCTGCACTTTCTGCACATCCGAAGAATCATCTTTGGTTGTTTCAGGGAGGGGCTCTTTGTGTTTGTTCTGTGTCATAGCTATAAAAGTGTGGATAGTATATGTACGCGCGCTATAAGCAACTGTTTTTAACAATAGCAGGGCAGGGCCGTACATGTAAGGGTAGCTGGCAGCAGGTATAACCGGCTCAAAGTATGTTTAACCAGAAAGAAAACAAACGATGAATACAAGAAAGATAAAGCACAGCATTATGGTGCTGGCGCTAAGCATTATGTCGGGGGCTGCATTAGTAGCTTGTAACGAGGGCACGGAGCCAGGCGACACAAATGTAGAGCGTGGCGAAATAAAAGATGCCGGCGAAATGGTGGGAGGCGATGACGTTACCCGTTACAGCGATACGACTGATTTGGAAGAGAAATATTACAACGACAGCGACACAGCTGCATTGGGAGACGGAGCCTACGATGGAAAAGGCAATGGCAAGGAGCGTGATGACTTTTAATTTAAACCAGGTAACCGCATCTTAATGATAGCAGGTGCAACTTTAAAAGACTATTCATATAAAATCGCCCGGTTATAAATAACTGGGTGATTTTATATGAATAGCTGATTTTTGTTTAACTATTTATTTAATAGCTGTACCTCAGGCTAAGATACAAGCCACGGCCTCTTGCCCGGAAACCATTAATTTCCTGGTACGATTTATTCAGCGCATTTTCGAGGCGGAGTGCTGCCGAGAGGGCAGGCGTGAACTGCATGCGGGCTGTAAAACCTAGCAAAGTATAGTCGGCAAGGCCTTCGGTGCCCAGCGAACCGTACGGGCCGCGACCAGCGTCGTAGTAAATGTCCAGCCGGGAACCTGTGTAGCGCACATCAGTTTGCAAAGCCAGTTTTTCCCAGGGTGAATATACCAGGTGGAGGTTGGCTGTATTCGGGCGGCGCGTTAAGCCCTGTACCGCTACCTCTTTGTTGATAAAAGCGCCGCTATTGTACAGTTGCACCTGATTTCCTTTTGTTTGTGCTGTCTCCACATCCGATTGCTTTACCTTCAGTTGGCCGTTCACCAGGTTAAAATTACCCGAAACCTCCAGCTTTGTACTCAGTTGCGAGGCAAACTCTATCTCCAGCCCCCGGCTTATCTGCCGCGACAAATTCAGGTAAGTAGCGCCCTGGTAATCTGCAAACGTAAGCGCATCAATGGCTTTGCCAGGCGTCCAGAGGTAAACATATTCGATGGTGTTGTTGACCTGCGTATAAAAGTAAGCCAGTCCTAACTGAAACCGACCCAGCGTTTGCTTCAGACCGATTTCAAGAGAAGCTGATGTTTCGGGTCCGAGCGCGGCATTGCCAGTTGTGATGCCGGAAGCGGCATTTTCGTCGGGAGCATATAGCTGGTAAAGAGAGGGCGCGTTGAAGCCGGTGGCATAAACGGCATAGAGGAGGGTGTTTTCTCTTAATTTATAGGTGGGGTTAACCTCTACGGTGGTATAGTTGCCAAACCTGCTGTGCCGGTTAAAGCGGCCGCCCAGCGCCAGCGAAAATTTGCCCAAACGCTCATCCAGCAGAGCGCCGTTCAAATCAACATGCGCGAAAATGTTGGTGGTTGTTGTACCCAAATCCAGCGAATCTAAATCAGATTGCGATTCATAGACGCCATACATGCTTTCAGAATAGTAGTAGTTTTGGGCACTCATGGTTTCGCGGTAGCGGCCCACTCCTGCAACCGCCTGCAGGTGCGGGAAAGAGAAGTTCGCCTGCAACTCGTTGGTTGCCGTGCTGCCGCGGCTGCTGCCGGAGCTGTAAGTATGGTTGCTGCTACCCGCAGCATCAACTGCCGAAGAATCATTTTCGGTCTGCCGGAACATTCTCGAATAGCCGCCCACATACTTTAGTTGAACTGCAGGATGAAGCCTGTAAGAGGCGCCATAAGTAAACAGGTGCCGCTCAAAATCCACCACGGCATTATCGTCGTCCACATAAGCGCTCTGGTCGAAATCGGCGCTGGTGCTGGTGTTTTTGTAAGAGGCGTATGCCTCCAGCCTGTCGGTTTGGTAGCCTATTTTCCCGGCCAGGTCTAAACGCTTGTAATCGTCCTGGTCGCGCTTGTTGTAGGTGTCCGGGCTGGTAATGGTATCGACGGTGGCATCAATGCCGTTTACGTCCTGGTTCTGTACTTCTGCGTTGGCGTAAAAGCCGTTCCTGAAAGTATAATTAAGGCCCAGTTTCTGGCCCAGTAGCCCCGTTCCCTTACCAAACCTGCCGAAGTCCAGCGCCGCATCCGGGTGCAGGCCGGGTTCTTGTTTTCCTTTGGTGATGATGTTTACCACCCCGCCAATGGCCGATGAACCGTAAAGCGTGCTGTGGCTGCCGCGTACAATTTCTATCCTGTCAATACTAGCCAGCGACAACTCCGACAAGTCCAGGGCATTGTTTACGCCCGAAGGATCGGTAATACGGATGCCGTCCACAAGTATGGCCGTCTGGTTGCTGTTGGCGCCGCGCAGGAATATACTTTGTGTCATGCCCGGGTTTTGGCCGGCGCCCACCAGGTAAATGCCTGCCTGCTGCGCCAGCAAATCGCCCACACTATGGTAAGCGGTATTTTTCAGGTCGGCGGCCGTAAGCACCGTTACGCTACGGCCCACATCTGCGGCATTTTTTTCTGACCGGGTGGCCGTAACCAGCACTTCGTTTAACCTTTTGCCCTGCAGCGAATCTGTCTGCTGTGCCTGTGCTGTAAAAGCAGTAAACAGCAAACCGGTTGCCAGCCCGGAGAAGCCCGCAAAATTTCTTTTTTTCATTTTGATTTACCTTCTGATGTTTGAAAAACGTAATGCGAAGGGGGAAACGAACAGGTATAAAGGCACTGATCAGGAACCTCATACAGCCTTGCTTTTTACCCGAAAGCACTAACTTTTGATAAAACAGATGGCAGGTCTCCTGGCTTTCTTCTATCTGCCCGGCCTTCCCATTCTGCAAACAGAACAGTGGCTAAGGAGTGGGCAAATGTTTAACGAAGATTACAGTTGCGGGAACAGCCCAGGTATTACACCTGATTCCCTTTTAAGGCACTTACCACGGCCGTAGTAAGCGCCACCAATCTGATGGCAAAGATAGGGTATTAATTACGAATTATGAATTCCGAATTACGAGTTGTAAGAAAATGAAAGCCGAGGCACCGTAACAACCATACACAAAACACGACAAACGATAAACTTGAAACTGCCGAAATCCTTTTATACCCGCCCCGATGTTGTACAAATTGCGCAGGAGTTGCTGGGCAAGTACATTTATACTTGCGTAGACGGTATGCTGACCGGCGGCATGATTGTGGAGACCGAAGCATATTCGGGGCAAAACGATCGCGCCTGTCACGCCCACCTCGACCGCCGCACCCAGCGCACGGAAATCATGTACCACGAGGGCGGCGTGGCTTATGTATACCTGGTGTATGGCATTTATTACCTGTTCAACATCATCACTAACCAAAAGGACAAAGCCGATGCCGTGCTGGTGCGGGCCATTGCGCCGGAAACAGGCGTGGCGGAAATGCTGTTGCGCCGCAACATGGTAAGTATAAAACCCAACCTGACAGCCGGGCCCGGCGTGCTGAGTATAGCCCTGGGCATCAACAAAAAACTATACGGCGCCGACCTGAGCGGCAATGTAGTATGGTTGGAGGATAAAGGGACAAGTATAGCGCCGGAAAGTATAGCCGCCGGTCCCCGCATCGGGGTAGATTATGCCGGCGAAGACGCCCTGCTGCCCTGGCGGTTCTGGATAAAAGGGAATAAATGGGTGAGTAGGAGGGGGAAGTAAAGGCGATGTTTTGTTAGCAAGTTTGTCAGTCAAACGGCTTACTTATTATTATGGGTTATTATGGGGCATCTTTTATTATTTCTAATATTTCCTTTTCCCCGGATAGTAAGAAATTTTGAATCAGGGAAATATTCTTCTTGAGAAGATCTGAAATTGATGTTGTTGTTAAATTTCCTGTTTTCAACCAGATTATTTTGGGAGGAATGCCTCTTACGACATTTAAATCAACATAATCTGAATCAAACGTTACTATTGCATAATTATTCCGTTTAGCGTACTCAAAGATGGTGACATCTGAGGCATCTTCTAATCCAACATGCCGAACTTGCTTAGAGTCAGGAAAAACATCACTCAATTGTTTAACGATTTTTGGAGAGATATTTTGATCAAATAACAGTTTCAAGACGCAATCTTTAATTTATGCTCTTTATCTGCAGCGAAAGCTAAGCACGCACTGATCATTTCCTCTGACAATTCTTCAAAATCTTCCATAATTTCTTGCTTGCTCATACCATTAGAGAGCCAATTCAGGACATCATAAACGGTTATCCGTGTTCCTTTTATGCACGGTTTACCAAACCTTTTATCAGGTCTGATCTCAATATATTCTTCGTAGTTCATAATCAAATATAAGTGAGTTTAGTTAATTTTTTGTTGCTAAACGCTATGTAACGATAGGTGACAGCTTTAAGAAGTAAGGGTATTTAAAAAACTTTAGACACATTTACTTTCCGCTGTTCAGTAAATGTTCAGCCTTTATTTTAAAGTTGATGTTGTGTGCTGTGCTTCATGTCACACCCTTATGGCTGTAAGTAATAAGCGAATGATTGAGGTGGAAACAAATTATAGTGTGTTCGTAAGCATTTAGGGTGTTTATATTTTTTTGTATTTTTAATTTGAATAGCAAAGCCTTCTTCTCTATTAGCAAAATACTGATAAAAGTAATCCTCAGAAATACCCGAATATTGTTGTGTTAAGCTCCAAAGAGTGTCGATGTCCTTATTAATAATCTTTTCTATTTCAAACTCTCCTATAACTTGCTTTATAGGAGATGAGGCATAAACGATTATCGTCGTTACTTTATCATTTTTAAAAATAACCTTGCGGAACTCAAATTTCTTTGTCCCATCGAAGATTTTATTAGCAAATTCCGGCTTTATCGACAATACAACTTTCATCTCTTATTCTTGTATTCCTTGTTAAAGGCAAATCTAATTAAATCATTAAACTGTTGGTTCGTTAATTTAGCGAAGCCTTTTGGTAAGCTTCTATTATCTGCAAATATTTTTAAGTTAATAAGATCATTAAGGGTAGGTTTGGGTGTTGGAAAAGAATGTGCATACAAAAGATTAATCACAAAAGGTTTGTAATTGGGAAATTTGCCCCACCATTTATTTTTTAAATCAGCTTTAGAAATCATAGTTCGACGGTTACAAGCATTAAAAAAGTCGTCGAAACTCTTAAAGTTATTTTTTATACTTTCCACAATACAGATTGATGTTATTGTGCTTGTGAAAGTTTTCTTGGTTCCTTCGTCACCAATCCTATAAATTAAAACAATGTCTCCTGACTTCAAATTTCTGTCTGGCGAATGTGAAATATAGGCTTTACTTATTCTGTTTCTATGAGGTTCATTTTCTATATACTTTGTTTTGTCTTCTCTTGTATTTATACTATCTGGAAATAGTTCTGTATGATATTGTGGCTCAATTCTGATAATATACTTATCCGTTTCTCTGGAAAAAAAAGGGAATGTCAGCTTAGGGCTTTCTATGTTTACTGACAAGCTTTTACTAAACGGCCTTACATACACAAGCTCATCTCCATTTTGTGAAGTCTTAATTCCATGCTTAACAAAGCCCCATTCTTCAAGCATCTCTATCAATTGTTCTTGTTCCGATCTTTTGTTGAATATAGTTACATAAATTTCTTCAACTTTAAAAAGTAAGGCATTGTCAAAAATTGTTTTTAAAAATCGTTCACCGATTTTATAGCCATTTCCTGTAACTTTTAATGTTCCAATTTTCAGTCTTTTCTTTGGTTTAAAAATTGGTGTTATATCAGAATAACTTTCTTCACCAACTCTCTCAACTTTAATGTATAGAAAGGCTGTTATATTATTATCACTGTAGCATACATAACAAGGTTTTTCAGACTTACTATTAAACCACTTATCGAAATCACTATAATCACTCCTGAAGCTATCAAAAAATGGGTCTTTTAAATTTACTTCAGCAAAGTCTACTTTTTTAATTGCTAAAACTTTGTAGCTTACTAAACCAGGATTTTCAGCAGTTGCTTTTTCTAAAAAGGATTGAATTTTAAATACTCTGTCCTCAATTCCAAGAAGCTTTGCTTTCGTATGCATTTTCTTGTCTTCAGAAATGAGTATGTCAACTCTGTCTTCAAAAACTTCATTCAGAATCTGCGTGTCATTAATATCATTATGGGAAGTATCGATCTGCTTACTGACCTGTCTTATTTTGTCACCTAAAGGAGCTTGATGTTTTAGGGTATTATAGCTCTCAATTTTAATGTTCATCAACTTTGTTGAATTGGGGTCTTTATATGTATTCAGCTCCTGTACCGTCAATGGGTGTATGTACTTATCATATCGCAACTTATCAAGCCAATTAAATAATTGCCCAATATCTAATCTGCTCAGCCTATGTGCTTCTCTATGGATTATAATATTTGTATCAAGCAGTACTTTCATTTAAGAATTGTCGAAGTTTAAGGAGTCGAACAGCATAGCTACTGGATAGCAGGAGTAATTCCTGCTATTTATACTATACATAGAGGCGGTTCCTACAACGTTTGCCAAAACTTTCAGCTATTTTTGAGAATTTTTGCATAGTATATTGCTAATGCAATGTAGCAATATATTTATTCAATGTACAGTGTTAACGGTATAAAGAGGAATACTTCCTGAAGAGTTGCATAGTGCGTCAAGTTTATACTTAAGAAGTATCACCGCATCGGGAACAACAGCTTTAAAGCAACTGGCATACGTTTGGCCCAGGCGGTTTCGGAGTGTCGGGCCTGGGGCGCTTTTTGCCAGTAAAAGTCTTTGCCTTCCTGGTAACCTTTTGCTTTGAGGGCAGCCAGCATCTGGTCTACACCGGGCTGTAGTTTGTTTTCCAGCGCAATGCCCCCGTTGTCGATGTAAAAGAACAGGGGTTTCTTTTTGCCCTGATAAGCCAGCACATTGTCTACATAATCAATGTCCTCAATCTTAAAGGCGGGCGACATACAAATGGCTTTCGAAAACACATCCGGGTGCTCCCAGGCCAGCATAAAGGCGACAATGCCACCGGCAGAAGAGCCGCCGGTTGCTGTGTATTTGCGGCCGGATTTGGTGCGGTACGTCTGGTCGATAAGCGGTTTTACGGTATTCACTACAAAATTCATGTAGGCGTTGGCCTGCTTGCCGGGAGTATATTCGTCGCTTCGGTCGGGGGTGTTGTAAATGCCCACTACAATTACAGGTTCAATGGCCCCGGCTTTTATCAGGCTGTCGGCCGTCTCGTCGATGCGCCATTCATTACCAAAAGAGCTGGTAGCCGGGTCGAAAATGTTTTGGCCGTCGTGCATGTACAGCACCGGGTAGCGCTTGTTTTTGGCTGTATCATAATCCGGTGGCAGCCACACCACCAAATCGCGCGACGGAATACCTTTGCCTTTCAGGTTGCGGTGGTACTTTACCGTGCCCGTTATGCCGCCCGCTACAGGAGGCTTTTCGCCTATCTTCCAGTTATTTACTTCATCCTGTATCACGGTGTCGTTCGCTATGTTGATGGTGAAGTTTTGCAGCGGCTGGCCTGCAGCGTCAGTTCCTTCCTGCGCCCAGGAGCCGAGCGTATACTTGTATTCGATGCTGTTCTGCGGCAACTGCAACTGCTTTTGCCAGGTATGATTGCCGGTATGTTTCATTTCCACGCCCGCCGGGTTCCAGTTGCCCAGTTGCGGCGCACTGCCCGTAATATATACTTTGCTGGTGTCGGGTAAGTTTGGCGACTGAAGTATAAACGTAACCGACTGGCCCAAGGCACTGAAACTGTAAGGTATAAGCAGCAGAAAGAGGAGGAAGTGTCGCTTCATTGATAGCTGGTTTGTCAAATAAAAGCGAAGATACAGGAAAGCAGCCACTGTTAAACATTTGGCCCGCCGCTACCTGCCTGTTTATACTTCCAGGGCTTGTTACATCATCAGAAAAGCCACCCACAGCAGCCTGACAGTAGCCTGTAAACCTAAAACAGCCATAGCAGGTTATACTATGGCTGTTTTGAGTTCAGAGGTGCTTTACTTCTCTTTTTTCTTAGTCTCTCGGTCTTCCTCGTTATCGGTGCGGCCCTGGGGCGTCTTGTCTGCAGGCATCTTATTGCTTACCACATCTTTTTCGAGGCTGTTGGAGATATCTGACTTGTCGCTCTTGCTTTTATCTGTCAGTTCTGATTTCTTATTTTCTTGGTCTTTGTTCATCGTTTTATACTTTAAAGAGTTCTACGGTCAGCTGTCAGAACATCTCCGTTCCATGCAGCTTTACCTAAACAGGCAGTACCACACTACCTGTTGTTTATCATACGGCTGCCGTTGTGGCTTGTTAAATTATCCGTATTTAAACTTGCTCTTATAGTCTACGGTGTTCTGACCGGCTTGTTAACTATTGTTTCGGCAGCAGTTTGTAAGTAAAAGGCCTTGTGCTTAGAGCAAGTATGGGGCGGCAATCCGAGCTGCCTAAGCTATCTTCCGGCAGAAAAGCACGACAGGTTTCTGGTGCCTGTCGGTGGTAAAGAACAGGTACGTGTCGCCGCCTTCCCTGATGCCTGTTTTGCGGCGTATACCGGCCACAGATTCCGGGAAATTGCGCACCGTGATGTTGGCCTGCTTACCGGGTAGCTGGCGCAGCAGCTCTTTCTTGCTGTAACGGCTGAGGCCCGTGCAGCGGAAAGCGCGGCCCGGAAAGTTAGGGAGAAGCGTTGCTGAAGTATATAGGTGACTGTTGGGATGCAGTTTGCTCAGATGTAAGTATTGGCCCAGGTAGCGGTAAGCGCCGGCTTTCAGGATGGCAGCATTGGGCTCGTAAATATATTCCTGCGGATCAGTGTAGCTGACCTGTGCGGCCTCCTCTGCGGCCTTCGTAAACGTAAGTTGCTGCGGCGCGCCGTTTGGCAGCAGGTTTACGGCTGTGCGTTCTGCCTGTGCGGGCAGCGCTTCCGGCTGCAGCAGGTATAATACTTCTTTCACTTCATTCTGCACCGCTACTACCCATAGTTTGGTTACCTGCCCAAGTTGTGCCAGCGCCAGATCAATGTCCAGCATCGGGGAGGTTTTGAGCAGTACGGCATTGGCTTTGGCAAACAGCAGCGGCAGCAGGCTAAGCACATCCGGCTCGCAGTCCTGCAGCAGGTGCAGCTTTTCGTTGCCGCCCCCACGCCGCGCCGGGTCTACGTATAAAACGTCCGCTTTGCCTTTAAAACCTTCCAGAAAAGCTTCTGCTGTCGTATTTATACTTTGGATGTTGCGGGCCTGCAGCAAATCGAAGTTATACCTGGCTACCTCCTGCAACTCCGGGTTCTGCTCTACGTGTACCACCTGCTTAAAGCGTTTGGCAAAGTATAAACTGTCTACGCCAAAGCCGCCTGTCAAATCCACCAGCAACTCACCCTGCACCAGCGATGCTTTAAAGGCGGCCGTTGTTTCTGAAGAGCTTTGCTCCACCGAAATTGTAGCCGGAAAAACTACGTCCGGGTTAGCAGCCCAGGCCGGGAGCTTGGCCGCTGCTTTTTGCCGGGCCTGTAGTTGCTGCACCAGTTCCAGCATGGGCAGGTGCGGGTAGCGCTGGGCCTGCAGCATCAGTTGGGCCGCGTCATCCTGCCGGTGCTCCTGCATAAATTGTTTTTCCTGTTCGGAGAAAATGCGCATTAAATGATTTTATGATGAAGTATAAAGCACAAATATAATACAACAAAATACGGCTTACTTGTGCTTTCTGCATTTGCCGTTATAATATAAGACCTGGCAGTGCGCGCAGCTCCTGCGAGTGTCTGAAGAGCCGGTAAACAGATACTTGTGGGAGCTGCACACACTGCAAGGTCTGTGCTATGATAAGAACACACGCGTAACGGCGTAGTATATCATTGAATTCTTGCAACAATTTTCGTACTTTTGTGTTCTCATTTGAAAATATTTGAAGCATGATAGATACATATCTGAAGTATAAAGTAAAGGATATTTCGCTGGCGGAATGGGGCCGCAAAGAGATAAAACTGGCTGAAGCCGAAATGCCGGGCCTGATGGCTATCCGCGAGGAGTTTGGCCCGGACAAACCACTGGCAGGCGCACGCATTGCCGGTTGCCTGCACATGACCATCCAGACGGCTGTGCTCATCGAAACGCTGGTAGAACTGGGCGCAGAAGTTACCTGGTCTTCGTGCAACATTTTCTCTACCCAGGATCACGCTGCCGCTGCTATTGCCGCTGCCGGCATCTCGGTGTATGCCTGGAAGGGGATGACTGCCGAGGAGTTTGACTGGTGCATCGAACAGACCCTATTCTTTGGCGAAGATCGCAAACCGCTGAATATGATTCTGGATGACGGCGGCGACCTGACCAACATGGTGCTGGATAAATACCCGGAACTGGCTGCAGGTATTAAAGGTCTTTCTGAAGAAACTACTACCGGCGTGCATCGCCTGTACGAACGCATGAAGAACGGTACCTTGCCGATGCCAGCCATTAACGTAAACGACTCGGTAACCAAATCCAAGTTTGATAACAAGTATGGCTGCAAAGAGTCGCTGGTAGATGCGATTCGCCGTGCCACCGACGTAATGATGGCCGGTAAAGTAGCGGTTGTAGCCGGTTATGGCGACGTGGGCAAAGGTTCTGCCGCTTCGCTTCGTGGCGCCGGAGCCCGCGTAATCGTAACCGAAATTGACCCGATTTGTGCCCTGCAGGCCGCAATGGATGGCTTTGCCGTAAAACGTATGGCAGATGCAGTTAAAGAGGCGGATATTGTGGTTACTGCCACTGGCAACAAAGACATTATCAAGGAAGAACATTTCCGCGCGCTGAAAGACAAAGCTATTGTATGTAACATCGGCCACTTTGATAACGAGATAGACATGGCCTGGCTGAACGGAAACTACGGCCATACCAAAGACGTTATCAAGCCGCAGGTAGATTTGTATAATATTGAGGGCAAAGACATCATCGTGCTGGCCGAAGGCCGTTTGGTGAACCTGGGCTGTGCCACCGGACACCCTTCTTTTGTGATGTCGAACTCCTTCTCGAACCAGACACTGGCACAGCTTGAGCTCTGGACAAACGCAGATGCCTACGGAAACGAAGTTTATACTTTGCCCAAGCACCTAGATGAGAAAGTCGCCCGCCTGCACTTAAGCAAGATTGGCGTTGAACTGGATGTATTGCGCCCGGATCAGGCACGCTACATTGGCGTGGAAGTAGAAGGCCCGTACAAGCCGGAATACTACAGGTACTAATTGTTAAGCCACAGATAGCAATAAAAGACACAAGACTTTTATTGCTGTAAGTATAAAAATGAAGGCCGGTACTGCACAGTACCGGCCTTCGCTTTTAAGTATAAGTTCTGGCTGAATAGTGCTGGACAATGTTTCTGCAGGTATGGCTATGTTGTAAGTGCGAACAGTATCAGGGCTTGCCGTAAGTATTGTTGTGCTGCTTAGAAACACGCACTCATGTCGTGTTACGTGTCAAGCGATCTATATAATATTAAACCGCGACATGAGCGTTTTTTTATAAGATTTGCCGATAGGAATATCGCCTTTGGCAAATACAACGGCGTTTTCTTCCAGCGCCTCTATCATATCGAGGTTGGCGATGTAGGAACGGTGCACACGCACAAAGTTCTGTGGCGGCAGTTTCTGCTCCATATCCTTTAACGTAGAACTGACAAGATACTTCTGGTCAGCCGTTACAATGAAAGAGTAATTATCGTAGGCTTCTACCCATAAAATATTGCTGTATTGTACTTTTATAATGCGGTGTTTTACTTTAACAAAGATATAATCGGTCGCGACCTCCTGTTCTTTTGCATTTTGCTGCGTACCATCTATGCCTTTCCCATTCTGATTATCATGTTTGTATAAAGCTATCTCGATGGCTGAACGCAAACCCTTTTCATCAAACGGCTTCACCAGAAAACCATCAGGCTCTGTTTTCTTTGCTCTGTCCAGTGTGGCTTTGTCGGCGTAGGCTGTCAGGTAAATAAATGGGAGATTAAACTCCTGGCGGATACGGGCGCCTATTTCTACGCCATCGGCCTTGCCTCGAAGGTTAATGTCAAGCAGTACCAGATCTGGCTGGGTTTCCCGGATTATGTTAAGGGTTTCTTCACCGGAGTCAATTGCGCATATTTCATATCCTAATTCTTCCAGGCTTGCTGCAATATCCTCGGCAATGATCACCTCATCTTCCGATATAAGAATCTTTGGTTTCGTCATAACATTAACTCATACGAGAATTTTAAATTTAGGATGGTAAAACAAAATATAGTATTGTTTTTGTGCCATTCTCGTTGGAGAACGTTATTTCGCCGTTCAGCTTTTTGCTTAGCGATGCAACAAGCTGTAAGCCAAATGATTGCTTCTGCCTGAGCGCGAATCCTTCAGGCAATCCCCGGCCGTTATCGCTCACAGTTAAAGTATAATGCCCGTTATTGTTATGTTTTAATTGGATGTGCAGCAGTCCTTTTTGCCCTACAGGGAAAGCATATTTTAAGGTATTAGATATAAGTTCGTTTATAATCAGGCCCAGCGTAATGGCTGCATCAATGTCTAACTTTATGGGCGGCACTTCCAGGCGCAATCCCACTTGCTGTTCATCTTTGCCATACGAAGCATACAGGCTGTCGCAGATGCTCCTGAAATAGTCCTCCAGGTCAATCTGGCCCAGGTCGTCGTGGCGATAAAGGCGCTCATGCAACAGCGACATGGAGCGGACGCGGCCCCGGATAGCGCGCATCACCTCCTGTGCCAGTGGGTCTTCAACGTGCCGCGCCTGCAGGTTAAGCATGCTGATAACTATCTGCAGGTTGTTTTTTACGCGGTGGTGTATCTCCTGCAGCAATGTCTCCTTCTCCCGGTTTTTCCGTTCCAGCAAACCTGTGCGGTGCTGCACTTTCATTTCCAGGAGGCTGTTCATCTTCACCAAGTTTTTTTCGCGCAGGTGCATCACAGTCAGTATGGTTGCCGCCGCCAGCAGCAGCAGTACCCCGATAAACCACTCGCGCCGCCAGATAGGCGGTATAATAGCAAAAGTATAGCGCAGCGGCTCCTGTGTCCAGTAGCCGTTGTTGTTGCAGGCCAACAACTCAAAGGTATAGGTGCCCGGCGCCAGGTTGGCATAGGTGGCGTACGACTGCCTGGTTACCGGCGACCATTGCTCATCATATCCGGTAAGCCTGTATTTGTACCGTATTTTATCCGGAGCCGATAAGCTGATGGCGTAGTAATCAAAGGTAAGATGGTTCTGGTTGTAGGGCAGGCGCAGGTGCTTCGGCAGCTTGGTGGCAGCATCCAGCTTAAAGCCGAGCCGGTTCCAGTTTGTCGGTTTCAGAAACAGAAGTATATTGTTTAGCCTTACCTGCGGGTATACTTTTTTATGGCGATCCAGGTCAGGGATATACCGGGTCAGGCCTTTAACCGTACCAAACCAGAGCGTACCATCCGGTGTTTGCGTAATGGTATTGTACCCGACTTCTATGCCGCTGAAGCCCTCCTGACTGGTAAAGGCGCGATAGCTGAGCTGGCTGTTCCGGCGCAGCGGCGCCAGGCGTATTTTCAGCAGGCTGCGGCTGGTGCCCGCCCACAGGTTGTCGCGCGCATCTGCATACAGGCTCCGGATGCCTTCGTTGGGCAGACCGGCAGCAGCGTTCAGCAGCAGGGAACCACCTTTTGGCCGCAGCATAACGATGCCATAGTTGAAAACGCCAAAGTATAAGTTGCCCGCTTTGTCTTCGGCAATCGTCGTGACCTCTTCCATGTGATAAGATTTCAGTTCCGGCGGATGCTGCAGCCGGCCGTTTTGCAGCCGGTATACGCCAGACTCAGTGCCAAACCACATATTGCCTTTGCTGTCGGGCAGGATGCAGTAGATGCGCATGGGGGATTCTTTTGTGCCGGCGCCAACCTGCGTAAGCGTATCGTTTGCCAGTACGGCAGCCCCATTGGCGGTAGCGAACCACAGGTTTCCGGCTGCGTCGGGCACGCATTGGTAAACGGTGTCGGATGGAAGCCCGTCGGCTACAGTATAATGCCGGACCGTGTCCGGCATAAGGTGCCAGATGCCGTTGCTGGTGCAGATCCAGATGCTGTCCTGCTGCTGTACCAGAAGGTTGTGCAGGGTGGTGCCATCAGGCCAGACCTTTTTTTGGAGCGGTTCCGGTTCGCTGCCATGCACATAAGCCGCCAGCCCGTCGTCGGTGCCGAACCAGACGCGCCCCTGTGCATCGTGTGTCAGGGCTGTAATGCGGGGCTCTGTTATACTTTCGAAATCAAAATAATGTACAAACCAGGGCGCTTTATACTGTTGCAGCCCGTAGCCATCTGTGCCGACCCAGACGTCGCCCTCCACATCAGCGGCCAGTGTATTAACGTGGTTGGTGCGAAGCCCGTTCGACCGGGTGATGTGCGTCAGGCTGTCGCCGCTGATTTTCAGCAAGCCGTTGTTTTCAAATCCGGCCCACAGGTCGCCGTAAGCATCTTCGGTTAGACTGCTGACGGCGGGGAGCGAGACAGTGGAAGGCAGCCGCTGCGCGGACAGTTTACCATCCAGGATAGAAGCAATTCCCAGGCTGGTGCCCACCCACACCTGGCCATGATGTAAGGCCAGGCTGGTGACGCTGTTGCTCGGAAGCGGGCTGTTATAAACAGTGAAATGGCGTGGCTGCCCCCCGATGTGGTACAGGCCATCGGTTTTGCTGCCTGCCCATACATCGCCGGCGGGCGTAACAAGCAGCGAGGTATAAGCCTGGTCGGGGAGGCCGAAATACTTCATAAACCTGCTGCCTGCAGAATAGAATAATCCCTGCGCCGAAGCCACCCATACGCGTCCCAGGGTATCTTCAGCTATGCTGTGGATGTCGGTGCCGGACAACCCCCGGTCGCTTCTGATAGACCGGAAACGATCATTTTCCAGCACATTAAGTCCATGATCAGAAGTGCCTGCCCAGATGCGTCCCCGGCTGTCCTGGAACAGGCAGGAGATATTGTTACTGCTGAGGCCCTGTTGCCTGGTATAAGTATAAAAGTTGGTGCCATCAAAACGGCTGACGCCCCCGCGGGTAGCAATCCAGAGCTGCTTCTTGTTGTCCTGCAGCACATCTCTGACCTGCGACTGCGGCAAACCATCCTCCAGCGTCCAGTTGCGGAAGTTGTATTGCTGGGCCTGAAGCAGAACCGGCCACAGGATCAGTAAGATCAGCAAACAGTGCCGCTTAAAGGTATGGCAGGCGTAATAACAAATATGCATAGTTGCGTAAGGTAGAGCTTTTACTTATTCATACGTATATTTGGATTCTACTTTTTTGAATTATTGCTTCCACACCCTATATGCCGGGTGGTTTAGATTACCGGCAGCAAAGTAGCCGGATAAAAGAAGTATAAAAGGCTTAAAGTATAAAATCATCAGGAATTAAAAATATGAACTTTAGCTGTGTGTTGGCACCTGCAGGTAAAATCAGCGGAAGTATAGCAGGCTGGCAAGAAGGCCAACAATAGCTGGCGTTTACTTAATTCCATGTAAACGCCAGATAATTTGTAGTATAAAGATCATCAAAAGTGAAGAATTTATACCTATCCCAGGCTTAGATTTATACTTCGGGCTGGCTACCAAGATAAGGCGCCGGGTATAATTAAGCAGAAAAAAGCGATATTTGCGCCTGAATGCTTTTTCAGGCGCAAGCAGCAAGCAATGAAAGTAAACCTATCCGTTGTTATTATCACTTTTAACGAAGAAGCCAATATTGCCCGGTGCCTGGATTCAGTAGAAGGCATAGCAGATGAGGTGGTGGTGGTGGACTCTTTTTCTACAGATCGCACAAAAGAAATCTGCCTGGCGAAGGGAGCCAGGTTCGTGGAACATGCGTTTGCGGGACATATTGAGCAGAAAAATTACGCGCTGACGCAGGCAACTTTTGATTTTGTGCTTTCGATGGATGCTGATGAAGCGCTCTCCGATCAGCTGAAAGCATCGGTGCTGGCAGTCAAGCATAACTGGCGTGCTGATGTTTATCAGATGAACCGGCTCACCAGCTACTGCGGCAAGTGGATAAAACATACCGGCTGGTATCCGGATAGAAAGCTGCGGTTATTTGATAAAAGGAAGGTAGTTTGGGGCGGTGAGAATCCCCATGATAAAATTATTCCCGGGCAAGGTGCCAGTATCGCTTATATTTCAGGCGATTTGCTGCACTACTCTTATACCAGCATCAGGCAGCACCTCAACCAGATAAATCTTTTTACCGATATTGCCCTGAAGGAGATGCAGCAGCAGGGAAGACGGGTGTCCATACCCGGGTTGATTGTAAAGCCGCCCTTTAGGTTTATAAGAATGTACTTGCTGCAACTTGGCTTTCTGGATGGCTTCGAGGGCTTTTGCATCGCTACGTTATCGGCGTATTCAGTGTTTGCAAAGTATGCGAAGCTTTATATGTATAACAAGTATAAAGCCTGAGCACCATGAAAACAATCTTAATAAGCAGAACGGACGCGATAGGAGATGTGGTGCTGACCTTGCCCATGTGCGGCTGGCTCAAAAAGAAACTGCCCGGTTGTAAAATTATTTTCCTGGGCTCATCTTACACGCAGCCTGTGGTGGCTGCCTGCGAGCATGTGGATGCGTTTCTGAATATAGATACCCTGCTGTCGCTGCCGGAGGCGGAGCAACTAAGCATGTTGCAGGAGCAGGCAATTGATGCCGTAGTGCATGTGTATCCTAATAAAGCATTTGCCCGGCTGGCCCAAAAAGCCGGTATACCTGTGCGGGTGGGCACCCGGAACAGGGCATTTCACTGGCTCACGTGTAACAGGCTCGTCAAGCTGTCGCGCAAAAATTCGCCTTTGCACGAAAGTCAGCTCAATATGCTTCTTTTGTCGGGAATAGGAATAAACGATTTTCCGCCGCTTTCAGAGATGCACTGCTATACGGGCCTCACCAAAATAGCACCTTTGCCTGCGTGGTTAAAGGAAGAACTCTGCAAAGAAGAGAAGCGGCGCAACATCATCCTGCATCCTAAATCGAAGGGCAGCGCACGCGAATGGGGCCTCGGCAACTTTGCTGAACTGGCCGTAATGCTGCACCAGACCGGCCACAAAGTATACATTACCGGTTCTCCGGCCGAGCATGAAATATTAAAAGTATGGCTGCAGGAGCAGGTGCCGTTTGCAACAGACTTAACCGGCCGCCTGTCTCTGACAGAGTTTATCAGCCTGGCAAAGGCTGCCGACGGGCTGGTGGCCTGCAGCACGGGCACCCTGCACATTGCCGCAGCAGTAGGCACGCATGCCCTGGGTATTTACCCGCCCGTCCGGCCGGTGCATCCCGGGCGGTGGGGGCCTGTAGGCAATAAAGCAGAGTTTCTGGTAAACGCAGAGGGCTGCGCTGCCTGCGCCGATCCGCAGAAATGCAGCTGTATGGCGCAAATATCAGCGGATCAGGTATGCCGGCGGGTGCTTGCCTGGTTTGGGACTGCAGCGCCGGCTTACTAAAATTCATTTATAGGCGATTAGTAACTTTTTTACAGTATTTTTGTATGTGTACCTATATAGCAGCAAATAAATCAAAGGCGAGCGGATGGTAAGCGGGTGTAGTTGCCTCTAATATTCTGCTGCTAACCTGGAGAACAAACAACAAGCACATGAGCGATCAAACAGGGAAACAAATGAGTAAGGAGGAAAAGGACGCACGGTTCGAGGCCGAACTGTTGCCCGTGCTGGACCCTCTGTACAACTTTGCCTACAGGCTCACCTTAGACGAAGACGATGCCAATGACCTGGTGCAGGAAACCTATTTAAAGGCCTATCGCTTCTTCGACTACTTTGAGCAAGGAACTAATGCAAAAGCATGGCTGTTCCGAATCCTGAAGAACTCGTTCATTAACGAATTCCGGAAAAAGAGCAAGCAGCCGGCCAAAGTAGACTACAGCGAGGTAGAGGGATACTACAATTCCGAGGATGTGGAGGGGGAGAGCGGCGTAGCCACAACCACTGATATGCGCACCGAAAGTGTGCAGGATCTGATAGGCGATGAAGTAGCCAGCGCGCTGAATGCTTTGCCTGTCGATTTCCGGACGGTGATTATACTTTGCGACCTGGAAGGTTTTACCTACGAGGAGATGGCCAAAATACTGGACATCCCGATTGGCACTGTCCGCTCAAGACTGCACCGCGCCCGGAATTCTTTGAAAGAGAAATTAGAGAAATATGCCAGAACGATGGGCTATAACGGATAAAGAACTTTACGTTTGAGTTAAGATGGAAACAAAATTTACAGAAGCTTATGAGCAGCCTGCCTCAGATACCAGGCACGAAACCGACTGCGATAAAGTAGCCAAGTTGCTCGATGCCGTCGTAGACGGTGAAGCCACGGCAGAAGAACAAACCTTTTTTACCGGGCACCTCGAGGACTGTGTTCCCTGCTTCGAAAGCCATCAAAAACAAAAACTCCTCAAAGGCCTTGTCAGCGGCAACCTGAAGCGTATACTGGTGCCGGAGCGCCTGGCGCTCGCCATTAAAACCAAGATACAGGCCACAACGGTATAACCCCTGATGCAAGGCAAAATCATCATCTTCTCGGCGCCATCCGGTGCCGGTAAAACCACTATTGTAAAGCACCTGCTCCGCACCAACCCCGACCTGCGCTTTTCTATCTCGGCCTGCACACGCGACAAACGTGGGCGCACCGAAGAAAACGGCAAAGATTACTATTTCATCACTCCGGAAGATTTTAAGAAAAGAATAGCGAACGATGAGTTTGTGGAGTGGGAGGAAGTATACGAAGGTGCCTTTTACGGCACGCTTAAGTCGGAGATTGAGCGCATCTGGCAAAGCGGCAAGCACGTGATACTGGATGTGGATGTAAAAGGCGGCTTAAGTATAAAACACTTTTACAAAGCGCGTGCCCTGGCCGTGTTTGTAAAGCCGCCGTCTATAGATGAACTGGCCAAGCGCCTGACAGCCCGCAACACCGATTCGGCTTCGAGCATCTCCAGCCGTGTGTTTAAAGCCAAATTTGAACTGGGCTTTGAAGATCAGTTTGATGAAGTGATTGTGAATGACGACCTGGAAAGGGCCTGCGCCGAAGCTGAGAAACTGGTAAACGCTTTCCTTAATTCAGAACCTGCTATTGTATGAAAGTAGGGCTGCTGTTTGGCTCTTTTAACCCCATCCACACCGGGCACCTGATACTGGCCAACTTTATGGCGACCAACACCGACCTAGACACGGTATGGCTGGTTGTGTCGCCGCAAAATCCTTTCAAGCTCAGCAACACGCTGCTGCACGAGTTCGATAGGCTGCAAATGGTCTCCCTCGCTATTGCCGATAACCCGAACCTGGGTGTTTCGAACATCGAGTTCAGCATGCCCAAACCCAGCTATACTATCGATACGCTTACGTACCTGCAGGAAAAATATCCCAGCTATAAGTTTGTGCTGATTATGGGGGAAGACAACCTGCCGCTATTTCCGAAGTGGAAAAATGCCGACAGGATACTGCAATACCACCAGGTATACGTTTACCCGCGATCCGGCTCCGTAACCGTCGATCTGCCGGAAATGCCGGAGGTAACCTTCGTAAAAGCGCCTATACTTGATATTTCGGCTACTTTTATCCGCCAGTGCGTGAAAGAAGAGAAAAGCATCAAATACCTGGTACCCGACCCGGTAGCCGATTACATCAAAGTACACAAACTATACATCTAAACTTGTCGCTAAGCTTCGAAGCTATTTTTTTGATTTAGCTGACTGGGAAAGCTTTGATTTTGCCTGGCTTATATAGCTTCGCCATGCTGAGCGCGTTAGGAATCTTTTTGTTCCCCTTCGAAGGGAAGCACCCAAACAGCATCAGGATATATACTTACCTGGTTTTCCAATCAATGAAGTCAGTTTAACCTGCCTCAGTCAAAGGCCGGAGGCAGGCTGATTTGCTGGCTGTGTTTCAGCGAGTAGGTCAGCGGCGCACCTTTCAGAATAAAAAAAGCAAGCTTCGCGTAAACAGCGCCTTTGTAAAACTTCTTTATGTTCTTGAAGAAGTATAATAGTTTAAACAAAGTATAAGCCGCGTAATTGTGGTGCTTGCGGTGATAATAAAGCAGTGAGATATAGTTCTCGCGGAGAATGGCATAGTTGCGGCTGGTACTTTTGCCCATGTGGTGGATAAAACGCGCTTCGGGCTGCAGGTAGCAGGTATAGCCTTTTTGCTGCAGCCGCTTTGCCAGATCCTCTTCTTCGCAGTAAAGAAAGTAATTGGTATCAAAACCACCTATCTCAGCAAGTTTCCTGAAATCCACGAACATGGCAGCACCTGTTACCAGCGGCACCCGCAACGGTTCGCTATACTTTACTTTGCGCTTCGGATAAGCGCCTGCCGAAAGCCACCTGGCCCCCGACGAACCCAGCAGTTTAAGGCTGATTGCCGGAAAATAGCCAAACGAATGATGGAAGGACATGTCGCTGTTGTGCATCTGGCCACAGCAGAGCCCGGCATCCGGGTGTTCCTGCATAAAAGTATAAAGTATACTTAAGTTATCGTTCAGCAATACACAGTCGTTGTTCAGGAAAAAACTATAGGCGGCATTTGCGAATTGCAGGCCATACATGTTGCCGCCCGAAAAGCCCAGGTTTACAATGCTCCGGTGGATGCTCAGGTGTGGATAGCCTTCTGTTTGGCGCAGCAGCGTTTCATAATCTGCAGCAACAGAGTTGTTGTCCACCACTATAATTTCGTAGCTAAGGGTGGGCGCCGTATTCTCTAGAATCGAGTTGATGCAATCTACTGTATAAGCAGACGAATTGAAGTTGATGATGATAACGGCTACTTGTTTCATGCTGTGTGCCACGGAAGCTATACTGTAAATATGCTGAGGCTCCTGCCAACGGGAAAGAGAGCCGTTTATACTTGTATTATTTATACTTGCCGGTTGCAGCGCCATACTTAACTGCGAGGGGCCGGCTGCAGCCAAAATTAACCTTAATTTGCGCATTTATCCTGACCGGCCGCATAAAACCTGCTATAATGCAAAACGTGCGGGCTTCCTGCCGCTCTGCGTTTCTGCTCCCGTAAATGCCCGGCACGCTCCTGAAGTATAGCTATCAGGTAAACGCTCCTCTCAATCAAAACACAGTAATACATTAACTTACTCCACGGTAGAGGGATGGAATCATTTAGCAGACAGCCACCGCACAGCATTGCAATTTCAGAGAAGCGTTGCTACCTTGTTGGTGGCTTTTAACTATAAAATGGGCAGACTAAGCGCCATACTTCAGACTTTACTTTTTTGAAATACGGCCGCTGCTATCAACTATAAAAGCAGCATCAAAGTCATCGGTCTGCTTTGCTTATACTTGTGCACTTAACTAACTAGGCCTCTGATGAAAAATCTTTACATGCTGCTTTTGCTTTGCTCTCTGCTTCTGGCCGGCTGTGTTAACCTGAAGCCCATTGATGCAGCGGCTACCCGCGAAACAAAAGCGATGTACAAAAATCTTGGTGAACTCTCAAAGAACCACACCCTTTTCGGCCACCAGCATGCCACAGAGTATGGCCATGGCTGGTCAGGCGACAAAGGCCGGTCGGATGTGAAGTCGGTTACAGGATCGCATCCGGCCGTAATCGGCGTGGATTTCAGTGGATTTACAGGACAGTCGCCGGAGGCCATTCGCAAAGCTAAAGAGCATGTCAGGCAAACCATCATCGATACCTATAACCGGGGCGGCGTAACCACGGCAGCCTGGCATTTCTCAAATCCGGTATCCGGCGGTGGCTTCTATTGGGTTGATACAGTGTCGGTGCCGGCGGTAAGTTATATTATTCCCGGCGGGCAAGCCCACGAGGAGTACAAAGAAATACTGGATGGTATAGGTGAATGGGCGCATACCCTGAAGGGAGCAGACGGAACACTGGCGCCGGTTATTTTCCGGCCCTTTCACGAGTTTGATGGTGGCTGGTTCTGGTGGGGCAAACCGCATGCTTCCCGCGAAGAGTTTATTTCGTTGTGGCGTTTTACGGTTTCCTACCTGCGCGACAGCCTGGATGTCCATAACTTTATCTATGCCTTTTCGCCGGATAACAGGTTTACGACAGAAGCACAATATCTGGAGCGGTACCCCGGCGACGAATGGGTGGACATGGTGGGCATGGACAACTACGGCGACATGGGCCGCGACCGTTATGCTATTGATACAGCGGCATTAAAACTGGAGATTATATCAGATTATGCCCGGAAAACCGGGAAATTAGCCGCTTTTACGGAAACGGGTTTAGAGTCTATCCCTGATACCACCTGGTGGACAAACACACTGCTGAAAACCATGAAAAGGGATGATTTGCAGCTGGCCTATGTGCTGGTGTGGCGAAACGATACCTGCAGCCCTACTCACTTCTATGCCCCTTTTCCCGGCCAGGTCAGCGTACCGGATTTTATAAGGTTCTACAACGATCCTTATACTTTGTTCGAAAAGGATCTGGATAACATTTATAGGAGAAAGAAATTCCTGGGCATTTTTTAGAAAGGCTGTTTTCGCCGTCAGGTAACCTCATCGGCCCATTCAGGACTTTCGCATAGTTGTTTAAATTCTCCTCCCAGGAGGGTTTAGGGGTGGGTTTAAGTATATAAAACACTATTTTGCGAAAGACCTACATTGTTAAATCAAAAATGAAAAAGATAACTGATAAGATAAAGGGCCTGGCAGCCTGCGTATTGGTGCTGGGCGCCATGGTAAGTATGAGCTCTTTTCATCTCAAAAAAGAATGGGTGTCTTTGCTAGACAAGGACCTTTCGCAGTGGGAGATGTACCTGAGTTACCGGCACAAGGACGGCTATAAAGGTGAACTGCCACGGGATGCGGATGGAAAAATATCAGCGCCTATCGGTTATAACAGGAATGAGAACAATGTTTTCTCGGTTGTTGAAGAAGATGGGGAGCCGGTGCTGAAAATAAGCGGCGAAATTTACGGGTGTGTCTTCACCAAACAGGCGTATGAAAACTACCATTTAAAACTGAAAGTGAAGTGGGGCGACAAAAAGTGGGAGCCCAGAACGGACAAGCTGAAGGACTCCGGCGTGTTGTACCATTCTGTTGGCGAGAATGGGGTAGATTACTGGCGGTCCTGGATGCTTTCGCAGGAATTCCAGATCATGGAGGGGCATATGGGAGACTACTGGCCCCAGGCTTCCTCTGCCATAGACGTGCGCGCTTACATACCGGAAGGAGACATGAACACGGTAGCCAGTGCCAGGCAGCCTTTTCTGCCGCTGGGCGCCGGCTCTGCTATTGGTAGCTTCTGCCTGCGCAGCGAGGAACGCGAAAGCCCGCAAGGCGAATGGACCGAGATAGAGCTGATTTGCTTTAAAGACAAGAGCCTGCATATTGTAAACGGCCAGGTGGTGATGGTGCTTCAGAACTCACGCTACCTGAAAGACGGCCAGCCTGTTCCCCTCACCAAAGGCAAAATACAGCTGCAAAGCGAAGCCGCAGAAGTATACTACAAAGACATCAAAATAAAGCATCTGGAGGAACTGCCTGCAAAGTATGCTTCCTATTTTAAGAGTTAAGAGCTTTGAAATCCTACTGGCAAAAAGCTTCTCTGGGGGATAGGTGAAATCTTTTTAACTCCCGTTGGTGCGAGCTGCAAATGTGAATTGGTAATGGAGAATGCAGCTTCTTTCGCGTCAATGTAATCATTTGCTCCCTTTGTACATTAAAATGGCATTAATAAGGATGTCTTGAGTTACACATTTTGTCATCCTGAAGGGATCTTGTAAATTACTTGCAGCTGACCCACAAGATCCTTTCAGGATGACAAACAATAATGCCTTACCATGCTTTAGGTAAAAGGGAATAATTAGCTATAAGCAAAGGTTTAAGCAAGTATAAAAAGGAAGCCCTTCTGAGAAATCAGAAGGGCTTCCTTTTTAGCTAAAATTTAACGTCTTATGTCTAACGTCTGAAATCAAGCGGCTATACTTAGACTGTCATAATCTCGGCTTCTTTCTTGCTAAGCAGCTCGTCTATTTTCACGATATGGGCGTCTGTCAGCTTCTGTACTTTGGCTTCGGCATCGCGCACGGCATCTTCGGCGGTGCCTTCCTTCTGCAGCTTTCGCAACGAGTCGTTTACATCTTTGCGGATGTTGCGGATGCTGATTTTACCGGCTTCGGTTTCGTTTTTCACCTGCTTCACCAACTCGCGGCGGCGTTCCTCGGTCAGGGCCGGAATGTTGAGGCGAATGGCATCAGCCTCCTGCTGCGGATTCAGGTTTAGATCGCTGTTTTTGATGGCTTTGTTGATTTCGCCCAGCATGTTTTTTTCCCAAGGCTTAATGAGCAGCGTGCGTGCATCCGGTGTCATCACGTTAGCCACCTGCGAAATGGGGGTAGGTGTTCCATAATAATCTACACGTAAATCTTCTACCATGGCAGGCGATGCTTTGCCCGCACGGATTTTGGTTAACTCGCTGCCCGTGTGCTGCACTGCTTTCTGCATCGACTCTTCTGCTTCGCTCAGGTAAAACTGAATTTCTTCCGTCATATCAATTGTAGCTTAATAAGGTTCTGATAAAAACTATACTATAAGTGTAAGTAACCGGACAAACGAGACATACCTGCTAACCATTTCATCACAAAGTATGGAACATCCACCGTGATGCAATAAAAAAGTCTTATGCCTGATGTCCTGATACTTGTATCTTGTTACTTACGTTGCTGCAAAAATACTAAAACTTGCCGGATTTCTGTCTGGCCTCTGTTTCCTGCAGCTTATCCATCTTTTCTTCCATGGCATCGGCAATCTCATCCATCGATACCAGTGAGCCGACCTGCTCGCCATCTATCAGGCGCTTCAGGTTACCCGGCTTGTTCATGTTAAACACCACAATCGGCAGGTTATTTTCTTTGCAAAGCGTAAAAGCCGTCATGTCCATTACGTTCAGGCCTTTCTCAAATACATCTTTGAAAGATATGTTTGAGTAAAATTCGGCATCCGGGTTCTTCTCCGGATCAGCAGAGTAAATCCCATCCACACGAGTGCCTTTCAGTACCACGTCAGCCTCTATCTCGATGGCACGCAGCGAGGCAGCAGAGTCGGTGGTAAAGTATGGGCTGCCAATGCCGGCCCCGAAGATCACCACACGGTTCTTTTCGAGGTGGCGCACAGCGCGGCGGCGGATGTAGGGCTCGCATACCTGCTGTATGTTAATGCCTGACAGCAAGCGTGTATACACGCCCAGTTTCTCCAGTGCGCTCTGCAGCGCCATGCTGTTGATAACCGTTGCCAGCATGCCCATGTAATCACCCTGCACGCGGTCCAGGCCTACCTGTTCGGCCTGCACACCTCTGAAGATGTTGCCGCCGCCAATTACAACAGCAACCTGCACGCCCATGTGGGCAACCTCTTTAATTTCTTCGGCATACTTCAGTAGCCTGTTGGAGTCAATGCCATACTGCTGATCTCCCATTAGTGCCTCGCCGCTGAGCTTCAGCAAAATTCGTCTATACTTCACGGTATTTATGGTATTGGTTATGGTTTGTTTCTACATAACAAAGCGGCTGCCATGGCAGCCGCTTTGTTTATTTATAGCATTAAAAAAGAATCAGCACCTGGTTCTTCTCCACGTTTTGCCGCTCCTGCACTTTCACTTCTTTCACCACGCCATCACCCGGTGATTTAAGGATATTCTCCATCTTCATAGCCTCCAGAATCATGAGGGGATCTCCTTTTTTTACTTCCTGCCCCGGCTGCACTTTTATAGCAAGTATAAGCCCCGGCATGGGCGCTTTTACGTCGTTTACCTTCTGCGCGTTGGCGTCGCTCATCCCCAGTTTATCCAGCAGCAAATCAAAACGGTCTTTTACACTTATCGTTTGGGTGATGCCGTTTATTTTAAACGTAAAAGTTTTGGCCTGGTAATCTGCCGAAACCACCTCTGCCGTATACGATTTGCTGTCTTTTATAATATGGTAAGTTCCCGGCCCAATAGGGGAGATGTCCCAGCTAAACGGAGCGCCATCCAGAAGTATATTGTCTTTCTGTATATCAACCTGCCGTGTTTTGCCGTTAGCGGTTTTTACCTGGAGCATCTTTTGTTTGTGTGGTTTTAAGACCTTAAAGTTAAAGGTTTTCTCAGAGTATTTTTAGAACTTGCCTTCAAAATTAAAACAATCCCCATGAATCATAGGTTTTTAAGTGCGGTTGGCCTGATGGCAGCCATGGCTTTTACCACGGGCTGCGGAACAAGTAAAACCGTTGCTGATACAAATACGGCTCCCGTAGCAACAGCAGTTAAAGAGGCTGCCCCTGCCGACAGCGTGCCTGCCTGGGCGCCTAAAAAGTATACTTTTAACCCGAGCCGCACCTTAGAGAACGACCTGCTGCACACGACCTTGCGCGTTAGCTTCGACTGGCAGAAACAATACCTGAACGGCACCGCCGAAATTACGGCCAAGCCATACTTTTACCCGCAGAACACGCTGGTGCTCGATGCCAAAGGTATGGACATCCATAGTGTTAGCCTGATGAAAGGTTACGATGGCACACCGCTCAAGTATGACTACGACAGACAAAAGCTCACCATCCATCTTGATAAGACATATACCCGCGACGAGCAATATGTGGTGGAGATAAACTATACAGCCAAGCCTAATGAGCTTCCGGCGGGCGGCAGTGCAGCCATCACCGAAAACAAAGGCTTATACTTTATCAACCCGCTGGGGCAGGAGCCCGGCAAACCGCAGGAGATCTGGACACAGGGCGAGACAGAAGCCAACTCTGCCTGGTTCCCGACCACCGACTCGCCGAATGAGCGCATGACACAGGATATTTACATTACTGTTGACCCGAAGTATACAACTTTGTCGAACGGCGCCTTCATGTACTCGCGGCAGAACGCCGACGGCACCAAAACAGATTACTGGAAACAGGAACTGCCCGCAGCGCCATACTTGACCATGATGGCGATTGGTGAGTTTGCCGTAGTAAAAGACAAATGGCGCGACAGGGAAGTGAACTATTATGTGGAGCCGGCTTACAAAGGCACTGCCAAAGATATTTTCGGGCACACGCCTGAGATGATGGAGTTTTTCTCTACAAAGTTGGGTGTGGCTTATCCCTGGGCTAAGTATGCGCAGGTTGTGGTGCGCGATTTTGTATCGGGGGCAATGGAGAATACGTCTGCTACCGTGCTGATGGAAGATCTGCAACTGAACAAGCGCGAGCTGCTGGACAAGAACTGGGATGGCATCATCGCGCACGAGCTGTTTCACCAGTGGTTTGGTGATTATGTAACAACGGAATCCTGGTCTAACCTGCCGCTTAACGAGTCGTTTGCCAACTATTCGGAATACTTGTGGGCAGAGCATAAATTCGGGCCTGATGAGGCGGCCTACCTGCAGATGGACGAGTTGGGCCAGTACCTGGATGAAGCCGAGACAAAACGCGAGCCGCTCATCCGTTACTACTACAAAGACCGCGAAGACATGTTTGATGCGCACTCCTACGCCAAGGGAGGCCGCGTGCTGCACATGCTCCGCAAACTGGTAGGCGACGATGCCTGGTGGGCCTCCCTGAATTTATACCTGACGCGCAACAAGTTTACTGCTGTGGAGGTTGCCGAGCTGCGCATGGCTTTTGAAGATGTAACAGGCAAAGACCTGATGTGGTTTTTCAACCAGTGGTTTATGAAGCCTGGTCACCCGGAACTGAAAGTGGAACATACTTATCAGAACGGGCAACTCACGCTACATGTAGTGCAGCAACAGGACACGACTTATATGCCTGTGTACCGCCTGCCGCTTCAGGTTGCGGTTTGGGCCAATGGCAAGCGCGCAGATTATCCGATCGTTATCGACAAAGCAGACCAAACTTTCACCTTCCAGGTGCCGGCGCAACCGCAACTGGTGCTGTTTGATGCTGAGAACCAATTGTTAGGTACCGTGGACGATGATAAAACGGAGCAGGAACTGGTGTACCAGTTTTACAATGCAAACAGCTTTGCAGCCAAAGCTGCAGCCATAGCAGGCCTGAAGGATAAATTGGCAAACCCGGAGGTAATGAAAATGATGCAGGCAGCGCTGAAAGACGATTTCTGGCGTGTGCGAAGTATGGCCGTTAACACGCTCAGCAGCCTGAAAGAAGGCCAGGCTGCCGTAGTAGAAAATGAAATCAAGCAGCTGGCACAACACGATGAAAGAGGCGCTGTGCGTGCCGACGCCATACTTACCCTGGCAGGCTGGGGTGCAGGCAAGTATAAAACCATTTACGAGCAGGCGCTGAAAGACAGCTCTTATCAGGCAGCAGCGGCGGGTATTCTGGCTTATGCCGGCACGGGCGCACCCGATGTCAAAGCTAAACTGGCCAGGTTTGATCAGGAAAAAAACGAAGAAATTGTGTTAGCGCTGGCCACTTACTACGCCGTGCAGGGCGGCCCGGAGAAGTATGACTGGTTTATGAAACAGGTGAAGCAGGCGAAAGGAGGCACGCTGTATTACCTGTTGCAAAGCTTTGGGGCTTACCTGGCCAGCAACAGCCAGTCCAATACCCCGGAAGCCATTGCGCTGCTCGCCGACTTGGCCCAAAACAATAATTTATACTATGTAAGAGGTTCAGCCTATCAGGCACTTATGGTGATGTCGGAGCGGCCGGAAGTGCAGCAGGTATTGCAGAAAATCAGGCAGCAGGAGAAGGACGAGCGCCTGCTGGAGATGTATAACTGAGTGCCTGAAGGCAGATTGCCGTAATTATTTTAACTTTTTTTCAGAGAATATTTGACAGGAAAGAAAAAGCGGTTAATTTTGCATCTCCTTAAACCGAAGAACGCTTCTGAAGCGGAAACTTTGAGAGGAAACGTTCTGCTGATTTGACGTAGAATCAGCTTTTGGGGAGATTCCAGAGTGGCCAAATGGAACGGACTGTAACTCCGTTAGCGTAAGCTTTCGCAGGTTCGAATCCTGCTCTCCCCACGGTTGAATATTGAATGATTGAATAATATTCTTGTTTTTCTATTCACTCATTCAGAATTCAGTTATTCAAAATTAATAAGCGGGAGTAGCTCAGTTGGTAGAGCGATAGCCTTCCAAGCTATAGGCCGCGAGTTCGACCCTCGTCTCCCGCTCAATTTTAAGAAGAGATTGATTTTAACTTGCGATTTTTTAAGGAAAGGAACTTCATTTCGATGGAATTCCTTTTTATTGTAAGCTAAGATTTAGGCGCTTCGGAAATATTTAAGCCGACGTAGCTCAGGGGTAGAGTGCTTCCTTGGTAAGGAAGAGGTCGTGGGTTCAATTCCCATCGTTGGCTCAAAGTCCGTTACGTGTTTAAAAAGCGCAACATACACTTAAACGTTTTAACCTTAATTTAATATCATACAATGGCTAAAGAAACATTTGACCGTAGCAAACCGCACGTAAACATCGGTACAATCGGTCACGTTGACCACGGCAAAACAACTTTGACTGCTGCCATTACCCAGGTATTGGCTGGCAAAGGTCTGGCTCAGATGAGAGATTTCTCTTCTATCGATAACGCACCAGAGGAAAAAGAAAGAGGTATTACTATCAATACGTCTCACGTAGAATATGCTACTGAGAACCGCCACTATGCACACGTTGACTGCCCGGGTCACGCTGACTATGTGAAGAACATGGTTACTGGTGCTGCCCAGATGGACGGTGCTATCCTGGTAGTAGCTGCTACTGACGGCCCGATGCCGCAAACGCGTGAGCATATCCTGCTTGCCCGTCAGGTAGGTGTTCCGCAGCTGGTGGTATTTATGAACAAAGTAGACATGGTGGATGATCCCGAGCTGTTAGAGCTGGTGGAGATGGAAATTCGTGAACTGCTTTCTTTCTATGATTTCGATGGCGATAACATTCCTGTAATTCAGGGTTCTGCTCTCGGCGGTCTGAACGGCGATGCAAAATGGGTGAAGTCTATCGAAGATTTGATGGAAGCTGTTGATAACTGGATTCCGCTTCCTGAGCGTCTGGTGGACCTTCCTTTCCTGATGCCTGTTGAAGACGTGTTCTCTATCACTGGTCGTGGTACTGTTGCTACCGGCCGTATCGAGCGTGGTGTAATCAACTCTGGCGAGCCGGTAGAAATTCTGGGTATGGGTGCTGAAAACTTGAAATCAGTTGTTACTGGTGTTGAGATGTTCCGCAAGATACTCGACAGAGGCGAAGCTGGTGACAACGTTGGTCTGCTGCTGCGTGGTATAGAGAAATCTGATATCCGTCGTGGTATGGTTATCTGTAAGCCAGGTTCCGTGAAGCCGCACACAGAGTTCAAAGCTGAAGTTTACGTACTGTCCAAAGAAGAAGGTGGCCGTCACACGCCATTCTTTAACAAGTATCGTCCGCAGTTCTACCTGCGTACAACAGACGTTACAGGCGAAATTATGCTGCCGGAAGGTGTAGAAATGGTTATGCCAGGCGACAACATCACTATCACGGTGAAGTTAATCAACAAGGTAGCCATGGAGAAAGGTCTGCGTTTCGCTATCCGTGAGGGTGGCAGAACAGTAGGTGCCGGCCAGGTAACTGAAATCCTTGACTAATGACCTTAAACAAACCCGCTCCTGGAAGATTTTCGGGAACGGGTTTGTTATAATAAAAAGTATTACATAAATTTGCACTCCATTTGAGAAAAATGGCGTGCATTTTTTTACGGGTGTAGCTCAATTGGTAGAGTAGTGGTCTCCAAAACCATTGGCTGGGAGTTCGAGTCTCTCCACCCGTGCATTTTTAAACTATCTGGTAAAGCGAAGTATGAGCAAGGTAAGCAGCTATATAAACGAGACGGTAGAGGAGATGAAGACAAAGGTCTCCTGGCCAAGTTATTCTGAACTGCAGAACAGTTCTGTGCTGGTATTGATTGGCTCTGTAATTTTTGCTCTGGTAGTTGGTGTAATGGATTTTGCATTCGATACAACGCTGACATGGTTTTACAACCAGTTTTAATAGAAAGCTATGGCTGATTTAAAATGGTATGTAGTGCGCGCAGTTAGTGGACAGGAAAAGAAAGCAAAAGCTTATCTCGAAAACGAGGTAATACGGCAGAACCTGGAAGAATACGTGCCGCAGGTATTAATACCGGCGGAGAAAGTATACGAGATGCGGGCCGGCAAAAAGCGAATCAGGGAGCGTAATTTCTTTCCCGGCTATGTGCTTGTGCACGCAGATCTTTCGCATGGCGAAGCAGAACACATTATTATCAGTACACCGGGTGTTATTGGCTTTTTAGGCTCAAACGAAGGAGCCAATATTAAAAAGCCGGTACCCTTGCGCCAGTCGGAGGTAAACAGAATACTGGGAACCGTAGATGAGGCCGAAGAACAGGTAGAAGTGCTGGATACGCCGTTTATAGTAGGCGAACTGGTGAAAGTAATGGATGGTCCTTTCAGCGGATTTTCCGGAACAGTAGAAGAAGTGTTTGAGGAGCGTAAGAAGCTGAACGTGATGGTTAAAATATTTGGCCGGAACACCCCAGTGGAGCTCAATTACATGCAAGTGGAAAAAGAATCGTAGTAAAAACAAATAATGGCAAAGGAAATAAAAGGTTATCTGAAGCTTCAGATAAAGGGAGGTGCCGCGAATCCATCGCCACCGGTAGGACCTGCACTTGGTTCTAAAGGCCTCAACATCATGGAGTTCTGTAAGCAGTTTAATGCCAGAACTCAGGATAAGGCCGGGCAAGTGTTACCAGTATTGATTACAATGTACGCAGATAAGTCCTTCGACTTTGTGGTGAAAACACCGCCTGCTCCGGTATTGTTAATGGATGCTGCTAAAATTAAGGGAGGTTCTAAAGAGCCAAACCGTAACAAAGTAGGTTCAGTTACATGGGATCAGATTAGGGAGATCGCAGAAACTAAAATGCCTGATTTAAATGCTTTCAAAATAGAATCAGCTATGAAGCAAGTAGCCGGTACAGCCAGAAGCATGGGCATTACAGTATCTGGTAACGCTCCGTGGAACGACTAATAAGCGAAGGAAATGGCGAAGAATTCAAAGAAAAGAAAAGAGGCTTTAAGTAAAGCCGATCTTTCTAAAGAGTATGCTTTAACAGATGCTGCCGGCGTAGTAAAAGATATCACTTATACTAAGTTTGATGCTTCTGTAGACATTGATGTGCGCCTGGGTGTTGACCCGCGCAAAGCAGACCAGATGGTACGCGGTATTGTTACACTGCCGCACGGCACGGGTAAGGATATCAAAGTGCTTGCGCTTGTTACACCTGACAAAGAGCAGGAAGCACGCGATGCCGGTGCCGATTATGTAGGTCTGGACGATTATATTCAGAAAATTGAAAAAGGCTGGACAGATGTGGATGTGATTATCACCATGCCTGCTGTAATGGCCAAAGTAGGTCGTCTGGGTAGAATCCTGGGACCACGTAACCTGATGCCAAACCCTAAATCCGGTACTGTTACGCAGGATGTTGCCAAAGCGGTGAAAGAGGTTAAAGCCGGTAAAATCGACTTTAAAGTAGATAAATTTGGTATCATCCACACCAGCGTAGGTAAAGTATCTTTTTCAGCAGAACAGCTGGCCGCCAATGCAGCCGAGGTTATTCATACACTCAATCGCCTGAAGCCGGCTTCTGCAAAGGGTACCTATATCAGGAGCATCACGTTGTCCAGCACCATGAGCCCCGCTGTAACCGTTGACAAGAACTTAGCTATCTAGAGATATGACCAGGGAAGAAAAAGAAATAATTGTACGGGACCTGAGCGAGAAGTTAGCTAATACTAACTACTTCTATATCACCGATGCTTCGACCATGACTGTTGCGGGCATCAATGCATTCAGAAGATTAGCATTCGACAGAGGTATAGAATACAAGGTTTACAAGAACACATTGATCAAAAAGGCGCTTGAAACGCTTAGCGCTGATACAACAGAACTGCAGGGTGTTCTGAAGGGCGCTTCCGGTATTCTGTTCTCTACCGAGTCGGGCAATGCCCCAGCCAAGCTTTTAAAGGATTTCAGAAAAACGGGCCGCACCCTTCCACTTCTGAAAGGCGCATTTATCGACAGTGGCATTTACGTAGGCGAAGAACAGCTTGAGAACTTAACCAAAATCAAGTCCAAGCAAGAGCTTATCGGCGATGTTATCGGATTGCTGCAGTCTCCTGCCAAAAATGTTGTTTCTGCCCTACAGAGCAGCGGTGGTAAGCTGGCTGGTATCCTGAAGACCTTATCAGAAAAAGAATAATTTAAAAACGTAATCAATAAGTAACTTTTAATTGAAATAAAAATGGCAGATTTGAAAGCATTCGCTGAGCAGTTAGTAAACTTAACTGTTAAAGAGGTTAATGAGCTAGCTACTATTCTTAAGGATGAGTATGGCATCGAGCCAGCTGCTGCAGCGCCTGTAATGGTTGCTGGTGGCGGTGGTGCTGAAGGAGGAGCTGCTGCAGAAGAACAAACTTCTTTTGACGTAATCCTTAAGGCAGCTGGTGCCTCTAAGTTAGCAGTTGTGAAGCTAGTAAAAGAATTGACTGGTCTTGGCCTGAAAGAGGCAAAAGAACTGGTAGACGGTGCTCCTAAAGCAATCAAAGAAGGTGTTGCAAAGGACGAAGCAGATTCATTGAAGAAATCTCTGGAAGAAGCTGGCGCAGAAGTGGAGGTTAAATAATCTCACTTACCCACATACCGCAAACAGGTAGACCTGGCAGATTCGTCAGGTCTTTTCCTGTTTGTACATAGATTCAAATTTATTTGAATTCTTTCTTGCCCGCAGTTGTTTTGGACTCTGTGTGCTTATAAATGATTATAAACGTAAAATTCCATGGCTTTGGCTAAGAATAAGACGAAAGAGCGAATCAATTTTGCCTCTATAAATCATGTTATCGACTACCCTGACTTTCTTGATGTTCAGCTACAGTCGTTTCAGGATTTCTTTCAGCTGGAAACCCCTGCCGAAAATAGAGCTCAGGAGGGATTGTTCAAGGTGTTTGCCGAGAACTTCCCTATTTCCGATTCCCGAGAAAACTTCGTATTGGAGTTTATCGATTATCATGTTGACCCTCCAAAGTATTCTGTTGATGAGAGCATCGACAGGGGATTAACCTACTCTGTGCCGTTAAAGGCAAAACTCCGCCTGATCTGTAACGACGAAGACAATGAAGACTTCGAAACGATTGAGCAGGAGGTGTTTCTGGGTAACATCCCATACATGACAGAAAAAGGTTCTTTTGTCATTAATGGAGCTGAGCGCGTTATCGTGTCTCAGCTGCACCGATCACCGGGTGTTTTCTTTGCGCAAAGTAAGCACACAAATGGAACAAAACTATATTCTGCCAGAATTATTCCATTTAAAGGTTCCTGGGTTGAATTTGCTACAGACGTAAACAACGTCATGTATGCCTATATCGACCGTAAGAAGAAGTTTCCGGTTACAACCTTGCTGCGTGCTATAGGTTATGGTACCGACAAAGATATACTTGATCTGTTCGGCCTTTCAGAAGAGATTCCGGCAGATAAAGCAAATCTGAAGAATGCTATCGGCAGACGGTTGGCGGCACGTGTTCTGAAAACATGGACAGAAGATTTCGTGGATGAAGATACCGGTGAGGTGGTTTCCATCGACCGGAATGAAGTGCTGCTGGAGCGCGACTCCGAGATTGAAGCAGATGATGTGGATGTTATCATAAACTCAGGTGTGAAGTCTATTATTCTGCACCGTGAGAATGTAAACATCGCCGATTATGCGATTATCTACAATACGCTGCAGAAAGATAACTCTAACTCTGAGCAGGAAGCAGTAGAGCAAATTTACCGACAACTGCGCAATACAGAAGCGCCGGACGTAGAAACAGCCCGCGATATCATTCAGAAGCTGTTCTTCTCAGACAAACGGTATGATCTGGGTGAAGTTGGTCGTTACAGAATCAACAAAAAGCTGGGCCTCGACACGAACTGGGATGCCAAAGTGCTGACAAATGAGGACATCGTGCTGATCGTAAAATACCTGATCGGCCTGATAAACTCTAAAGCCGTGGTGGATGATATTGACCACCTGAGCAACAGACGCGTGAGAACAGTAGGCGAGCAGTTGTATGCGCAATTTGGTGTTGGACTGGCGCGTATGGCCCGTACCATCAAGGAGCGTATGAACGTGCGCGATAACGAAGATTTCAAGCCGGTTGACCTGATCAATGCGCGCACACTGTCTTCTGTTATCAACTCTTTCTTTGGTACCAACCAGCTGTCGCAGTTCATGGACCAGACAAACCCGCTGGCTGAAGTAACGCACAAACGTCGCGTTTCTGCCCTGGGGCCTGGTGGTCTGTCCAGAGAGCGTGCCGGTTTTGAGGTGCGTGACGTGCATTACACGCACTACGGCCGCCTGTGTACCATTGAAACACCGGAAGGTCCGAACATCGGCCTGATATCTTCGCTGTGCGTGCACGCGCGCGTTAATCACATGGGCTTCATCGAAACACCATACCGCAAGGTTGTGGATGGAAAAGTGGAGATGGACGGTCAGGTGGAATATTTAACCGCCGAAGAAGAAGACACCCACCACATCGCACAGGCAAATGCCCTGCTGGATGAAAAAGGTAATTTCCTGAACGAAAGAGTAAAAGGCCGCTTTGAGGGTGACTTCCCGGTAGAAGAGCCTAATACTTATACTTATATGGACGTTGCGCCGAACCAGATTGTATCGGTGGCTGCCTCGATGATTCCTTTCCTGGAGCACGATGATGCCAACCGTGCCCTGATGGGTTCGAACATGCAACGCCAGGCTGTGCCATTACTTAAGGCGCAGGCGCCGATTGTGGGTACAGGCCTGGAAAGAAGAGCTGCCATAGACTCCAGAGCGCTCGTTATAGCTGAAGGAGATGGTATGATCGACTTTGTGGATGCAAGTAAGATTGTGGTGAAGTATGACCTGACAGATGACGAGAAATTGGTTTCGTTTGATGCCGAGTATGTTACCTACAAGCTTATCAAGTTCAGAAGGACAAACCAGGATACCTGTATCAACCTGACGCCGCTTGTGAAAACAGGTGAGCGCGTAACAAAAGGACAGCCGCTGTGCGAAGGATATGCTACAAACGAAGGAGAACTGGCCCTGGGCAGAAACCTGCAGGTAGCGTTCATGCCATGGCAAGGATACAACTTTGAAGATGCGATTGTTATTTCCGAAAAGGTAGTACGCGACGATGTGTTCACGTCTATCCACATCGAAGAGTTTGAACTGGAAGTGCGGGAGACGAAACGTGGAGAGGAAGAATTAACTTCTGAAATTCCGAACGTAAGCGAAGAAGCAGTTCGCAACCTCGATGAGAATGGTATTATCCGCATTGGCGCCGAGGTAACGGAGGGCGACATTCTGATTGGTAAGATTACGCCGAAAGGAGAGACGGATCCAACACCAGAGGAGAAGCTGTTGCGTGCCATTTTCGGGGACAAAGCCGGTGATGTGAAAGATGCATCGCTTAAGGCGCCGCCCTCACTGAATGGTGTGGTGATCGAGACAAAGCTGTTCTCCCGCCCTAAGAAAGACAAGAACCTTAGAGCCAAGTCTAAGAAAGAAGTCGAAGAACTGAAAGCCAGGTATAGCAAAGATCTGACCGTTATAAAAAATATAATGGCAGACAAGCTGGTGGCATTGCTGGAAGGCAAGACCTCACAAGGTATCAAACATAAGTTCGGTGACGAAATTCTGACAAAAGGCTCAAAGTTCTCGAGAAAGAATATTGTTGAGGCCCTTTTCCCGGAAAAGAACCCCTACAAGGACGAGAGCAACTATGCAGTGCCGGAAGAGGTCAACATGTTTAAAGACCTGATTCTGGAGAACTGGACCAGCGACGAGAAGACCAACAGCATGCTGCTGGAACTGGTGAAGAACTACAACAAGCGCCGCAACATCGTATCAGCACACTTTAAGCGTGAACGCTTTACGCTTGAAGTCGGTGACGAATTACCGGCAGGTATCGTGCAACTGGCCAAAGTATACATTGCCAAAAAGCGTAAGCTGAAAGTTGGTGACAAGATGGCCGGACGTCACGGTAACAAAGGTGTGGTAGCCAGAATCGTTCGTGAGGAGGATATGCCATTCCTGGAAGACGGAACGCCGATGGACATTGTGCTGAATCCGCTTGGTGTGCCTTCGAGGATGAACATCGGTCAGATCTACGAAACAGTGCTTGGATGGGCAGGTCTTAAATTGGGCAGAACATATGCGACGCCGATTTTTGACGGTGCTACCGAAGAGCAGGTTTCTGCTGAACTGGCTGAGGCAGGCTTGCCGGTATATGGCCGTTCATACCTGTACGATGGCCTGAGTGGCGAACGTTTTGACCAGCCGGTTACAGTAGGCGTAATCTACATGCTGAAACTGGGTCACCTGGTGGATGATAAGATGCACGCGCGTTCTATCGGGCCATACTCGCTTATCACACAGCAGCCTTTGGGTGGTAAAGCCCAGTTTGGTGGCCAGCGCTTTGGTGAGATGGAGGTGTGGGCGTTGGAGGCCTTCGGTGCTTCGAACGTGCTGCAGGAAATACTGACAGTAAAATCAGACGACGTGATTGGCCGTGCAAAAGCTTACGAGGCAATTGTAAAAGGCGATGTGTTGCCAAAACCAAATATACCGGAATCATTCAACTTATTGATTCATGAGTTAAGAGGTTTGGCGCTGGAAATCACGCTGGAATAAGCAGGTATAAATCAGGCGTTAGAGCAGGAAGCTTTAGCGCCTGACTTATACTTTAAACTGATTGCGCTGTAAAACATATTCATTGTATTGACATTATTATAATAATATGGCATTTGCAAAAAATAAAAAACTATCTCAGGACTTTTCTAAAGTAACAATAAGCTTAGCTTCTCCGGAGTCAATTCTGGAGCGTTCCAACGGAGAGGTCGTAAAACCTGAGACCATAAATTATAGAACTTACAAGCCTGAGATGGGCGGCCTTTTCTGCGAAAGAATATTCGGGCCCGTAAAGGATTGGGAATGCCACTGCGGAAAGTATAAGAGAATCAGGTATAAAGGTATTATCTGCGACCGTTGCGGGGTAGAGGTAACCGAGAAAAAAGTGCGCCGCGAGCGCATGGGCCACATCGAACTGGTTGTTCCGGTGGCGCATATCTGGTACTTTAAGTCACTTCCGAATAAAATAGGTTATCTGCTCGGCCTGCCAACTAAAAAGCTGGATCAGATTATCTATTATGAAAGATATGTCGTGATTCAACCAGGTATACTGGCAGAAGATGGTGTGAACACACTGGACTTCCTGACAGAAGACGAATACCTGGATATGATCGATAAGCTGCCGCGCGAAAACCAGATGCTGGATAACAATGATCCAAACAAGTTTATCGCGAAGATGGGCGCAGAGTCGTTGCAAATGCTGTTGGAGCGCATCAACCTGGATGATTTATCCTATGAGTTGCGCCATGCTGCCGCACACGAAACCTCTCAGCAGCGTAAGGCCGATGCCTTAAAGCGCCTGCGTGTGGTAGAAGCATTCCGCGATGCTGCCACCCGTATTGAGAACAGGCCAGAGTGGATGATCATCCGCATGGTGCCTGTAATACCGCCGGAGCTTCGTCCGCTGGTGCCGTTGGATGGTGGCCGTTTCGCTACATCCGACTTAAACGACCTGTACCGACGCGTGATCATCCGTAACAACCGTTTGAAGCGCCTGATAGAGATCAAAGCACCGGAAGTTATACTTCGTAACGAGAAGCGTATGTTGCAGGAAGCGGTGGATTCGCTGTTCGACAACTCACGCAAAGTGAACGCTGTTCGTGCAGAAGGAAACCGTGCGCTGAAGTCGCTCTCTGACATGCTGAAAGGCAAGCAGGGGCGTTTCCGCCAAAACCTGCTCGGTAAGCGTGTAGACTACTCCGGCCGTTCGGTAATTGTGGTTGGCCCTGAACTGAAACTGCATGAGTGCGGACTGCCGAAGAACATGGCCGCCGAGCTCTTCAAGCCGTTCATCATCCGCAAGCTGATCGAAAGAGGCATCGTGAAAACGGTGAAGTCCGCGAAGAAAATAGTGGACCGCAAGGACCCTGTGGTGTGGGATATCCTGGAGAACGTGCTGAAAGGCCATCCAGTACTCCTGAACCGTGCTCCTACGCTCCACAGGTTAGGTATACAGGCTTTCCAGCCAAAACTGATCGAAGGAAAAGCGATTCAGCTGCACCCATTGGTATGTACAGCTTTCAACGCTGACTTTGACGGTGACCAGATGGCGGTACATGTTCCACTGGGGCCTGCTGCTGTACTGGAAGCGTCTATGCTGATGCTGGCATCGCACAACATCCTGAACCCTGCAAACGGAGCGCCGATTGCTGTGCCTTCTCAGGACATGGTACTTGGTTTATACTATGTATCTAAAGGAAAGCGCAGCACTGAAAACGAGAAAATAGCCGGCGAAGGCATGAGCTTTTACTCGCCGGAGGAAGTTGTCATTGCCATCAACGAAGGCATTCTGTCGAAGCATGCTTACATCAAAGTAAGAACAAACGTTAAAAACGAGAAAGGCGAAATCGAGAATAAATTGATTGAAACGGTAGCCGGCCGCGTTATTTTTAACCAGTTTGTTCCTGCTGAGGTAGGTTATATTGATGAATTGCTGACGAAGAAAAAACTGCAGCAAATTATCTCCCGTGTATTCAAAGAAACAGGTATGGCGCGTACCGCCCACTTCCTGGATGATATCAAAACGCTTGGGTTCCAGTCTGCCTACAAAGGTGGTCTGTCCATGGGTCTGGGAGATATCTCTATACCTGCTGAAAAAGACATATTGGTTGCGCAGGCCAAAAAAGATGTAGATGCTGTTTGGCAAAACTACTCTATGGGTCTGATTACAGATAACGAGCGCTACAACCAGGTGATTGATATCTGGACGCGTATCAACAACCAGATTACGGAAACGCTGATGCGCCGCCTGGAGAATGACGATCAGGGCTTTAACTCCATCTTTATGATGATGCACTCCGGCGCCCGTGGTTCCAGAGAGCAGATTCGCCAGTTGGGAGGTATGCGCGGTCTGATGGCCAAGCCACAGAAATCGCTACAAGGCTCAGTAGGTGAAATCATCGAGAACCCAATTCTTTCTAACTTTAAGGAGGGACTGGATGTAATCGAGTATTTCATCTCTACACACGGCGCACGTAAAGGTCTGGCCGATACAGCGCTTAAAACAGCGGATGCCGGTTACCTGACACGCCGTTTGGTTGACGTATCGCAGGACGTGATTGTGAACGAGGAAGACTGCGGTACATTGCGTGGTCTGGAGGTAAGCGCCCTGAAAGATAATGAGGATATTGTGGAAACACTCTCAGAGCGTATCCTCGGTCGTGTAACGGTGCATGATGTATATAACCCGATTAGCAATGAGCTGATAGTTGAAGCTGGTCAGGAAGTAACAGAAGAAGTTGCCCGTGCCATAGAGAACACAGCTATCGAAGCCGTAGAAATACGCTCCGTACTCACCTGTGAGTCTAAGCGTGGTATTTGTGCCAAATGCTATGGCCGTAACCTGGCGACAGGCTTTATGGTGCAGAAAGGCGAGGCTGTTGGTGTAATTGCCGCACAATCCATAGGTGAACCAGGTACACAGCTGACACTTCGTACTTTCCACGTCGGTGGTACTGCCTCAAACATCGCGGTAGATGCGACGATCTTTGCCAAGTTCAATGGACAGGTAGAGTTCGAAGATGTCAGAACATTAGAAACAATAAACAACGAAGGGGAGCCGGTAAGGGTAGTAATGGGTCGTTCAGGCGAGGTTAAACTCGTTGATCCTGCTTCCGGCAAGCTGCTTATCAGCAACCACGTGCCTTATGGCTCTTTCCTGACTGTAGAAGAAGGCCAGGCAGTGGAAAAAGGTCAGCCTTTATGTAGCTGGGATCCTTATAATGCAGTTATCCTATCTGAGTTTGATGGGGAGATTGCGTATGAGTCCATTATCGAGGGTGTTACTTACCGCGAGGAATCGGATGAGCAGACTGGCTATCGTGAGAAGGTAATTGTAGACACAAAGGACAAAACGCAGAACCCTGCTATCATCGTGAATCCGAAGAATGGAGAACCAAAAGGCTATAACATTCCGGTAGGAGCACACTTAACAGTAGAGGACGGCGATAAAATCAAAGCCGGTCAGATTCTGGTGAAAATCCCGCGTGCCATTGGTAAAACCCGTGATATTACAGGAGGTCTGCCACGTGTTACCGAACTGTTTGAAGCACGTAACCCGTCTAACCCGGCCGTCGTGTCAGAGATTGACGGCGTGGTAACGTATGGCAACGTGAAACGAGGTAACCGTGAAATCTTTATCGAGTCGAAAGACGGCGTGAAGAAGAAGTATATGGTGCCGCTTTCAAAGCACATTCTGGTGCAGGACAATGACTTTATCCGTGCCGGTATGCCGCTTTCGGATGGTGCTATTACGCCAAGCGATATCCTGAATATTCAGGGTCCCGGTGCCGTGCAGGAATACCTGGTAAATGAGATCCAGGAAGTATACCGTCTGCAGGGTGTGAAGATCAACGACAAGCACATCGAAACAGTAGTACGCCAGATGATGCAGAAAGTAGTGGTCGTGGACCCGGGTGATACCAGCTTCCTGGAGCACCAGGTAGTAGATAAAATTGCTTTCATGGAAGAGAACGACAGAATCATCGACATGAAAGTAGTGGAAGATTCAGGAGAGTCTGTAAACCTGAAGCCGGGACAAATTGTAACGGCCCGCAGACTGCGTGATGAGAACTCCAGCCTGAAACGTCGTGATATGCGTCTGGTAACTGTGCGCGATGCACAGCCATCTGTGTCACGTCCGACGCTGCAGGGTATCACACAGGCGTCGTTGGGTACGCAGAGCTTTATTTCTGCGGCATCGTTCCAAGAAACTACTAAGGTATTGAGCGAGGCTGCTATTAAAGGTAAAGCGGATGAGTTGCTTGGCCTTAAAGAAAACGTGATTGTAGGGCACCTGATTCCGGCTGGTACAGGTCTGAGAGAATATCAGAACCTGATTGTGGGAAGCCAGGAAGAGTATGATTCGTTAATGGAGTCTAAGAAGACCTCCGGCACACGTGCCAAACAGCAGGAATTAGCAAAGTAAAAGAACAGAGGTATGGCAGAGGACATGCAGAAGCAGAATCAAATAAACATAGAGTTGTCGGAGGAGATAGCTGAGGGCCAGTATGCGAATCTAGCCATGATAGCGCACTCCAGCAGCGAATTTGTAATTGATTTTATTCGCTTGATGCCAGGTCTTCCCAAAGCAAAAGTTAAATCAAGAGTTGTTATCACGCCAGAGCATGCCAAACGATTATTGGCTGCTCTGGCCGATAACATCACTAAATTTGAAGAAAACTTTGGTGAAATAAAGCAGGCGCAGGAAGCCCCGTCTTTCCCGATGAACTTCGGCGGCACGATGGGAGAAGCCTAAGATGCTAATAATTAATGCATTAAATTTTTGACATTGCTATTTCAATTTTATACCTTTGCAGACCAAATTTTAAAGTGGAAAAATCTATAATTAACATATTGTAAATGCCTACTATACAGCAATTAGTAAGAAAGGGCAGAGAGAAACTGACATCAAAGTCAAAGTCTCCTGCACTAGATTCATGCCCACAGCGCCGTGGCGTATGTACGCGGGTATATACTACTACGCCTAAGAAACCAAACTCGGCCATGCGTAAAGTGGCAAGGGTTAGGCTCACAAACGGTAAAGAAGTAAACGCCTATATTCCGGGTGAAGGCCACAACCTGCAGGAGCACTCTATTGTGCTGATAAGAGGTGGCAGGGTAAAAGATCTGCCAGGCGTGCGTTACCACATTGTGCGCGGTGCTTTGGATACTGCCGGTGTAAGTGGCCGTCTTCAGTCGCGCTCCAAGTATGGCGCCAAACGACCTAAGCCGGGACAGGCTGCAGCAGCTGCTAAAGGTGGTGCAAAAGGTAAAAAGAAATAAATATAGCGTTTTAATACAATGAGAAAAGCAAAGCCGAAAAGTAGGATTCTCCTCCCAGATCCAAAATATAAAGAGACCCTGGTAACACGTTTCGTTAACTACATGATGGAAGACGGAAAGAAAAGTATTGCCTACGGGATCTTCTATGACGCTGTAGAGCTGATAGAGCAAAGAACAAAAGAAAACGGACTTGAAACCTGGAAGAAGGCATTGAACAACATCATGCCGAGCGTTGAGGTGAAAAGCCGTAGAGTAGGAGGAGCTACCTTCCAGGTGCCGACTGAGGTTAGACCAGACCGCAGAGTATCTCTGGGTATTAAGTGGATGATTTCTTACGCTCGTAAAAGAGGTGAGAAAACAATGAAAGACAGGTTAGCAGGCGAAATTATCGCTGCTGCTAAAGGTGAAGGTGCTGCCGTTAAAAAGAAAGACGATACGCACAGAATGGCAGAGGCTAACAAAGCATTTTCACATTTTAGATTCTAGTAATGTCAAGAGATTTAAGATATACGAGGAATATTGGTATAGCTGCACACATTGATGCCGGTAAAACCACTACGACAGAGCGTATACTATACTATGCAGGTGTAAGCCATAAAATTGGAGAGGTGCATGACGGCGCCGCCACAATGGACTGGATGGAGCAGGAGCAGGAAAGAGGCATCACGATTACGTCGGCTGCCACTACTGTAAAATGGCCATACAGAGGCGATGAATACCATATAAACATTATCGATACACCAGGGCACGTGGACTTTACCGTAGAGGTAAACCGTTCGTTGCGCGTACTGGATGGCCTGGTGTTTTTGTTCAGCGCAGTTGATGGCGTAGAGCCTCAGTCTGAAACAAACTGGCGCCTGGCTGATAACTATAAAGTAGCACGTATCGGCTTTGTGAACAAGATGGACCGTTCCGGCGCTGACTTCCTGGCTGTTTGTAAGCAGGTGAAGGATATGCTGGGCAGCAATGCTGTAGCGCTTCAGTTGCCTATCGGTGCAGAGGATAACTTTAAAGGTGTTGTGGATCTGGTTAACTTCCGCGGTATTGTCTGGAACGAAGAGGATAAAGGTATGACCTTTACTGAAGTTCCTATTCCGGATGATATGATGGAAGAAGCAGAGGAGTACAGAGAGAAGTTGCTGGAAGCTGTTGCAGATTACGATGAGAAGTTGATGGAGAAATACTTCGAAGATCCGGACTCTATCACGGAAGACGAGATTCTGGCTGCCCTTCGTGCCGCTACCATCGATATGGCTATTGTACCTATGCTTTGTGGTTCTTCTTTCAAGAACAAAGGGGTGCAGACCATGCTGGATTATGTAATGGCCCTTTGTCCTTCTCCAATGGATAAAGAAAGTATCAAGGGAATTAACCCTGATACAGGCGAAGAGATTGTTCGTAAGCCAAGCGAAAGCGAACCATTTGCCGGATTGGCCTTTAAAATCGCTACGGACCCTTATGTAGGACGCCTTTGTTTTGTGCGTGCTTACTCAGGAGTGCTGGAGTCAGGTTCGTATGTATACAACACGCGTTCCAACAACAAAGAGCGTATTTCGCGTATCTTCCAGATGCACGCCAACAAGCAGAACCAGATCGAGCGCTTAGGAGCAGGTGATATTGGTGCTGTGGTAGGCTTTAAAGACATCAAAACAGGAGATACGCTTTGCGACCAGAATGCAAAAATTGTCCTGGAATCTATGGACTTTCCGGAGCCCGTTATCGGCTATGCCATTGAGCCTAAAACACAGGCTGACTCAGATAAGATGGGTATGGCTATTGCCAAACTGATAGAAGAAGATCCGACGCTTCAGGTAAATACTGATGAGGAAACAGGTCAGACTATCTTAAGAGGTATGGGCGAACTTCACCTGGAGATCATCATCGACAGGATGAAGCGCGAGTTTAAAGTTGAACTGAACCAGGGCGCACCACAGGTTGCTTACAAAGAAACCATTACTAAATCTGTAGAGCACAGAGAAGTGTTCAAGAAGCAGTCTGGTGGACGCGGTAAGTTTGCTGATATTGTGTTTACAATGGGGCCGCGTGAGGATGGCGTGCAAGGTCTGGAATTTGAGAATGCAATTGTAGGTGGTATCATCCCGAAAGAATTCATTCCATCTGTTCAGAAGGGTTTCGAAGAAGCTATGAAGAACGGTATACTTGCCGGATTCCCGATAGATTCCATGAAAGTGCGCCTGTTCCATGGTTCATTCCATGATGTGGACTCTGATGCGCTGTCTTTTGAACTGGCTGCTCGCCAGGGCTTTAAGGAAGCAGGAAAGCAGTGTGCACCTAAGCTGCTGGAGCCGATTATGGCTGTTGACGTAGTAACACCAGATGAGTATACCGGACCTGTAACAGGCGACCTGAACAGAAGAAGGGGTCTGATGAAAGGTATGGATACCAAGGGTACTGCTACAGTGGTAAAGGCTGATGTTCCGCTTTCGGAGTTGTTTGGTTATGTAACTGACCTTCGTACCATTACTTCAGGCCGAGCTACTGCTTCATTAACTTTCTCCCATTACGAGCAAGTGCCACAAAACTTAGCAGATGCCATTGTCGCAAAAATTAAAGGAACAGCAGCTAAATAATAGTATAAGATGAATCAGAAAATCAGAATTAAACTAAAGTCTTACGACCATAACCTGGTAGATAAGTCTTCTGAGAAGATTGTGAAAGCTGTAAAGGCTACCGGCGCTATCGTAAGTGGTCCAATTCCGCTTCCAACAGAAAAAGATAAATTTACAGTGCTGCGTTCACCACACGTTAACAAAAAGTCTCGTGAGCAGTTTCAGCTTTGTACATACAAGAGACTGGTAGATATTTATTCTACCAGTTCTAAAACAGTAGATGCCCTGATGAAGCTTGAACTGCCAAGTGGCGTTGACGTGGAAATCAAAGTTTGATAAATGCAGATTCAAATAAAAAAGAGGAGGTTGGAAACAATCCTCCTCTTTTTTATTTACAACCTTGATAATAAATAATTTAGAGAAAGGTTGCGATAAAAAGTTAAATTTCATTAACTTTGCACTCCCTTAGCAAAACTGAGGGGTGAAATATTATTGTATCCATCTATTAATAAAAAGTTGAATGCCTGGAATTATCGGTAAAAAAATCGGAATGACAAGCCTCTTCACAGCAGATGGTAAATACACACCCGTTACGCTTATCCAAGCTGGCCCATGTGTAGTTACTCAGGTGAAGACAGTTGAAACGGACGGCTATGCAGCCGTACAGCTTGGCTATGGCGAAAAGAAATTGAAAAGAACGACCAAAGCGGAAGCAGGTCATTTTCAGAAAGCCAGTACATCTCCAAAAAAGAAAGTTGCGGAGTTTGATGTGGAAGGAGTTTCTTTCAACCTGGGAGACACAGTAGACGCTTCTCTTTTTGTGGAAGGCGAGTTTATTGATGTCGTTGGTACATCAAAAGGTAAAGGTTTCCAGGGCGTAGTAAAGCGTCACAACTTTGCTGGTGTGGGCGGCCAGACACACGGCCAGCACAACCGGGCAAGACACCCTGGTTCTATTGGTGCGGCATCATGGCCATCACGCGTGTTTAAAGGTATGCGCATGGCAGGCAGAATGGGTGGTAACAGAGTAAAAATCCAGAACCTGATTGTGCTGCGTGTTATCGCAGAAAAAAACCTTTTAGTAGTTAGTGGCTCGGTACCAGGCGCTAAAAATTCTTACGTGTTAATTGAGAAATAAAATGGAGCTTTCTGTATTTAATATAAAAGGCGAAGATACAGGCAGAAAGGTTACACTTTCTGATGCAGTCTTTGGCATTGAGCCAAACGAACATGCCATGTATCTTGACGTGAAGCAATATCTGGCTAATCAGAGACAGGGTACGCACAAGTCAAAAGAAAGAAACGAAGTAGCAGGTTCTACCAAGAAAATCAAAAAGCAGAAAGGTACAGGCGGCGCCCGTGCAGGCAGCTTAAAATCTCCTGTGTTTGTAGGTGGCGGCCGTATATTCGGACCGAAGCCAAGAAACTATAGCTTTAAGCTCAATAAGAAGCTAAAGGTAGTAGCACGTCTTTCAGCACTTTCTTTATTAGCCCGTGATAACAGAGTTGCCCTGTTGGAGTCATTCTCTTTAGAAGCACCTAAGACAAAAGACTTTAAAGGTATTCTGAGCAACCTGCAGTCAACAGGCAAGACCCTGATGGTGCTTCCGGCTGTAGACAAGAATATCGTGCTTTCCGGCAGGAACCTTCCAAAGCTGAAAATTAAAACAGCAATGGATGTTAACACCTATGATCTGCTTAACACACAGAAACTGCTGCTGGTGGAAGAGTCAGTTAATGTTTTAGAGAACCTCTTTAGCGCAAAATAATGAATATACTTAAAAAACCACTGGTAACAGAGAAGTATGCTGCCATGAACGAGGTTGGAAAGTATACTTTCGAGGTGGATAGAAAAGCCAACAAAGTAGAAATCAGAAAGGCAGTAGAAAAAATGTATGGTGTTACCGTTCAGAAAGTAGCCACCATGCGCACAAGCGGCAAAGTAAAGACAAAATACACCAAGTCCGGTGCTGTGTCTGGCCGGACAACTCCTGTCAAAAAAGCAATCATAACCCTGAAAGAGGGCGATGTAATAGACTTTTATAGCGGCATATAATTAAATAAGATGGCTTTAAAAAAGTTAAGACCAATAACACCAGGTCAAAGATTCAGAATAGCACCGGCTTTCGACGAGCTTACGGCATCTACTCCTGAGAAATCTTTGTTGGCACCTATCAAAAAATCTGGTGGACGTAACAATTCAGGAAAAATGACTATCCGCTATGTTGGCGGTGGTCATAAGAAGAAGTACAGATTAATTGACTTCAAGCGCACCAAGTATGGTGTTCCTGCTACAGTAAAAACAATTGAGTATGACCCAAACAGAACGGCTCGTATTGCACTCTTGTTTTATGTAGATGGCGAAAAGAGCTACATCATTGCGCCGGCAGGCTTGCAGGTTGGCACAGTTGTAAATTCAGGTCCTGGTATAGCACCGGAAGTTGGAAACTGCCTGCCTTTATCTGAAATTCCTCTGGGTACTATTATTCACAATATCGAGTTGCAGCCTGGTAATGGTGCCGTATTAGCACGCAGTGCCGGTTCTTATGCACAGCTTGTTGCACGTGAAGGCCGTTATGCAACAATCAAATTGCCTTCCGGCGAACTTCGCATGGTGCTTGTGAATTGCTACGCTACAGTAGGCACTGTTTCTAACGGAGACCACATGAATGTGAACCTTGGTAAGGCAGGCCGTAACAGATGGCTGGGCAGAAGACCAAGAGTTCGAGGTGTTGCCATGAACCCTGTCGATCACCCTATGGGCGGTGGTGAAGGTAAATCTTCAGGCGGTCATCCACGTTCACGCAAAGGTTTATATGCTAAAGGTATGAAGACCAGGAACAAGAACAAGTATTCTGAACAGCTGATAGTTAATAGAGGAAAGAAGAAATAAATGGCTAGATCATTAAAAAAGGGGCCTTATATTGACTATAGGCTCGAGAAGAAAGTAGATGCGATGAACGAGTCTGGTAAAAAGACTGTTATCAAAACTTGGTCACGCAGATCAATGATTTCCCCGGATTTTGTGGGACATACATTTGCGGTGCATAACGGGAATAAGTTTATACCTGTGTATGTAACGGAGAACATGGTAGGGCATAAGCTTGGCGAATTCGCTCCTACCAGAAACTTCAGAGGTCATATTGCTAAAAAAGATAAAGGCAAGCGTTAAGACATGGAAGCAATAGCAAAACTAAATAACGTGCCTACTTCTCCTCGCAAGATGAGATTAGTGGCAGGTTTGATACGCGGCAAGAGCGTATCAAGAGCACTCGGTTTACTTAAATTCGAGGCTAACTCCGGCGCTCCTAAACTTGAGAAGCTTCTTTTATCGGCTTTGGCAAACTGGCAGCAGGCAAATGAGGAAGACAGGGTAGAAGATGCAAATCTTTTCATAAAGGAAATATTTGTAAATGAAGGCAAAATGCTGAAGCGCCTGCGTCCGGCTCCACAGGGTCGCGGCCACCGCATCAGAAAGCGTTCCAATCATGTTACCCTCATCATTGATAGCATGACAGAAGAGCAGCTAGAGCAGCAATCAAAAAAATCTAAAAAAGCCAACAAGTAAGAGATATGGGACAGAAAGTTAATCCAATCGGGTTTAGACTCGGCATTGTAAAGGGTTGGGATTCTAACTGGTATGGCGGTAAAGATTTCGCTGAGAAGCTGATTGAAGACGAAAAGATCAGAAAGTATATACTGGCACGAATTCCTAAAGGCGGTATTTCTAAAATCATCATTGAAAGAACCCTCAAGCGCATCACCATTACCATCAACACAGCACGACCAGGCGTAGTGATCGGTAAGGGCGGTGCAGAAGTTGACAAGATCAAGGAAGAGCTGAAGAAGCTTACGAACAAAGACGTTCAGATTAACATCTTCGAGATCAAGCGTCCTGAATTAGATGCCAAGCTGGTAGGTGAGTCTATCGCGCAACAGCTGCAGGCACGTATTTCTTTCCGTCGTGCTATGAAGCAGGCTATCGCTTCTGCCCTGCGTGTTGGTGCTGAAGGTATCAAGGTACAGGTATCAGGCCGTCTTGGCGGTGCTGAAATGGCCAGAACAGAGCACTACAAGGAAGGCAGAACGCCGCTGCACACGCTTCGTGCCGACATTGACTATGCATTGTCTGAAGCACAGACCGTGTATGGCAAACTTGGTATCAAGGTATGGATCTTCAGAGGCGAGATATACGGCAAGAAAGATCTTTCGCCTAATGCCGGACTGGAGAGCAAAGGACCTGGTTCATCTGCTGGTGGTGGTGATCGTCGCCGTGAAGGCGGTAATAACCGCAAGAAGGCGGATGGTGCCGGTGCACCAAAACGCAATACCAAGCGTCGCGCATAAGAAATTGTTAACATGATTAAGTTTTAGAAAATGTTACAGCCGAAAAGGACAAAATATAGAAAAATGCAAAAAGGCCGCGTGACTGGTCTGGCTCATAGAGGCAGCACCATATCGTTCGGGTCATTTGCAATAAAATCGCTGGAAGCGACATGGATTACGAGCCGCCAGATTGAAGCAGCCCGTATTGCCATGACAAGAGCCATGAAAAGGGAAGGACAAGTATGGATTCGTATTTTCCCTGACAAGCCTATCACGAAGAAGCCTGCAGAGGTGCGTATGGGTAAAGGTAAAGGTTCTCCGGAGTATTGGGTAGCCGTAGTGAAGCCTGGTACTATCATGTTTGAATCTGATGGTGTGTCGCTGGAAGTGGCCAAAGAATCTTTGCGACTTGCTGCACAAAAGCTTCCGGTAAAAACAAAGTTTGTAGTACGTAGAGATTACGTTGAGAAATAATCATGAAAAATTCAGAAATAAAAGCTTTGTCTGGCGAAGAACTGACAGAGCGGCTTAACTCGGAGCGCTTGAATATGCAGAACCTGCGTTTTGCGCATGCCATATCGCCGTTGGAGAACCCGATGAAGGTTCGTGAGACCAAGCGCCTTATTGCCCGTCTGAAAACTGAGGCTCGTCGTCGTGAAATTGAAGCTAACTCTTAATACTTATTGAATCATGAACGAGAACGAGAGAAACCTAAGAAAAGAAAGAAGTGGTAAGGTTGTTAGCAACAAGATGGACAAATCTATCACTGTGCTTATAGAAAGCAGAATGAAGCATCCTATGTATGGGAAATTTGTAAGCAAGTCCACTAAATTCATGGCACACGACGAAAAAAACGAATGCAACATCGGAGACTATGTGCGCATTCAGGAAACACGTCCGTTGAGCAAGAATAAAAACTGGCGTTTAGTTGAAATTATAGAAAGGGCTAAATAAAATGATACAGCAGGAATCAAGACTATCGGTAGCAGATAATAGCGGTGCAAAAGAAGTACTTTGTATCCGCGTGTTAGGCGGCACCGGAAAAAAATACGCCTCAATAGGAGATCGTATTGTAGTGACTGTTAAGTCAGCTCTTTCTTCAGGTAACATCAAGAAAGGAACTGTTTCGAAAGCCGTTATAGTGAGAACAAAGAAGGAAATCAGAAGAAAGGATGGTTCATACATCCGTTTTGATGACAATGCCGCTGTTCTGCTGAACGCCAACAATGAGCCGCGTGGAACGCGTATCTTCGGACCAGTTGCCCGTGAACTTCGTGAAAAGCAGTTCATGAAAATCGTTTCGTTAGCGCCTGAAGTTCTATAACCCCTAATTCAGATCAAGATGAATAAGAAAAAACTTCATGTAAAAACAGGCGATACTGTTAAAGTAATCGCCGGAGACGACCGTGGTAAGACAGGCCGCATCACCGCTGTGAATCTGGAAAAGCAACGGGTGACTATTGAAGGATTAAACCTGGTAACCAAGCACAACAAACCAAGTGCTAAAAACCCACAGGGTGGTATTGCTAAAGTAGAAGCTCCTGTACATGCCAGCAATGTGGCACTGGTTGATCCAAAAACCGGTGAAACAGTTAAGGCTGCCCGCAGAAAAAACAGCGAAGGTAAATCAGAGCGTTATTCTAAAAAGACAGGAGAGGTAATCTAAAATGGCTACTGCAAGATTTAAAGATAAGTATCAGAAAGAGGTAATCCCTGCCCTGAAAGAAAAGTTTCAGTACAAGAACATCATGCAGGTGCCTAAGATCACAAAGATCTCTATCAACAAAGGTATTGGCGCTGCTGTAGCGGATAAGAAACTTGTTGACATCGGTGTGGATGAACTGACAACCATTACAGGCCAGAAAGCCGTTGCAACAATTGCAAAGAAGTCTGTATCAAACTTCAAACTTCGTGAGGGCATGCCCATTGGCGCTCGTGTTACTCTGAGAGGCCAGAAGATGTATGAGTTCTTGGACCGCCTATTGACAATTGCACTACCACGTGTACGTGACTTCAGAGGTGTAAGTGACAAAGGCTTTGATGGACGTGGTAACTATACTTTGGGCGTTAAAGAACAGATTATCTTCCCTGAAATCACCATTGATAAGGTGAAGGCAATCACAGGTATGGATATCACCATCGTGACGACAGCTAATACAGACGAAGAGAGCTATGAGTTGTTAAAAGCATTTGGTATGCCTTTCACTAACAATAAGAACCAATAAAATGGCGAAAGAATCAGTAAAAGCTAGAGAGCTTAAGAGACAAAAGACTGTAGCAAAATATGCTTCTAAAAGAGCAGAATTAAAAGCCAAAGGCGATTATGAAGGGTTAGACAAACTGCCCCGCAATGCATCACCGGTTAGGCTTCATAACCGCTGTCAGCTTTCCGGAAGACCAAGAGGGTACATGCGTAAGTTTGGTATCTCTCGCGTAGTTTTCAGAGAACTGGCTTCAGTAGGTAAAATTCCGGGAGTAACGAAATCGAGCTGGTAATTTTTTCTTAAGTAATTAAGAAAGGAAAAAAGATATTCGTATCTTTGCCGCTCGCTTCGAGAAAGCAACTCATTATTTTAAGTGATTCGTAATGAACTCAGATCCAATAGCAGATTATTTAACGAGGGTGCGTAATGCTATCAAAGCTAACCACAGAGTAGTTGAAATACCATCTAGCAAAATAAAAAAAGATATTACCAAGGTATTGTACGATAAAGGGTATATTCAAAGCTATAAGTTTGATGACTCTGCTTCGGTACAAGGCGCTATCAAGATTGCGCTCAAGTATAACCCGAGCACCAAGCAACCTGCTATTGTGAAACTGGAAAGAGTGAGCAAGCCAGGGCTGCGCAAGTATGTTGGTACAGATAATTTACCAAGAGTTATTAACGGCCTGGGTGTCGCTATCCTGTCTACCTCTAAAGGTGTAATGACAGAAAAAGAGGCAAGAGGGCTCAACATTGGTGGCGAAGTTTTGTGTTACGTTTACTAATAGGAGGATAGACAATGTCACGTATAGGAAAATTGCCCATCACCCTGCCTAATAATATACAGGTTACTGTTGGTGATAATAACATTGTAACTGTAAAAGGCCCTAAAGGTACGTTATCAACTCCTGTCGACAGGGATATCATCGTGAAGCAGGAGGATAACCAGCTGATTGTTGAGCGCCCGACGGAGCAGAAGCGACACAAAGCCATGCACGGACTTTACAGATCTCTTATCAATAACATGGTTATTGGTGTAACAGATGGCTATAAGGAGAGGTTGGAACTGGTAGGTGTTGGTTACAAAGCCACAGTACAAGGCCAGATACTGGAGCTTGCTTTAGGTTACTCCCACAATATATTTATGGCGCTTCCTGATGAGATTTCGGCTACAGCTGTAACAGAAAAAGGTAAAGCTCCAATCATAACGCTGGAGAGCAACGACAAACAGCTTATTGGTCAGGTTGCCGCAAAAATCAGATCACTGCGCAAAGTAGAACCTTACAAAGGTAAAGGTATTCGATTTGTTGGTGAAGTTGTAAGAAGAAAAGCTGGTAAAACAGCGTCTAAATAATCATCATCATGTCTGTTAACACTAAGATTAAGAGAAGAACCAGAATTAGAAAAAGCATCCGTAACAAGATTTCCGGCACTGCTGAGAGACCACGGCTGTCTGTGTTTAGAAGCAACCGCTTTATCTACGCACAACTGATCGACGATGCTACTGGTGTGACACTAGCGGCTGCCTCTTCAGCTAAACTTGATGATGCCAAAGCCAATGTAGAGACATCTGGAAGGGTTGGAAAAGAGATAGCTGAAAAAGCCATTGCTCAAGGCATTACGCAGGTTGTTTTTGATCGTTCCGGTTATTTGTACCACGGCAAAGTTAAATCATTGGCAGAAGGCGCCCGTGAGGCAGGCCTTAAATTCTAAAGATTATGTTGAAGAACAATGTTCGTAGCGTAAAAGCTAGCGAGATAGAACTCAAGGAAAGAGTTGTAGCCATAAACCGTGTGGCCAAAGTAGTTAAAGGTGGTAGAAGGTTTAGCTTTGCGGCTATTGTGGTGGTTGGTGATGGAAACGGTGTAGTGGGTTATGGTTTGGGTAAAGCCAACGAAGTAACTGATGCTATTGCCAAAGGTATAGATGATGCGAAGAAGAACCTGGTTAAGGTTCCTGTTTATCATAGCACTGTTCCGCATGCTATGGAAGGTAAATATTCCGGTGGTTTTGTACTGGTAAAACCTGCAGCGCCTGGTACAGGTGTAATTGCCGGTGGTGCTATGCGTGCCGTACTGGAGAGTGCCGGTATCAAAGATGTACTTTGCAAGTCTAAAGGTTCTTCTAACCCGCATAACGTGGTTAAAGCTACTTTCGATGCACTTGCTAAGATGCGTGATCCTTTGGCTGTGGCGCAGCAACGCGGTGTAAATCTTAACAAAGTATTTAACGGTTAATTGATATGGCGCAGATTATAATTAAACAAATTAAAAGCATTATTGATAAGCCAAAGACGCAGAAGCTTACTATTAAAGCCTTGGGCCTTGGCAAGATCAATAAGTCAGTAACTGTTGAAAATACTCCTCAGATTGCTGGTATGGTAAAAAAGGTTCAACATCTTATAGAAGTAAATAATATCTAACATGTATCTAAACTCATTAAAACCAGCTGAGGGTTCTGTAAAGAACAGAAAGAGAATAGGTAGAGGTACTGGTTCAGGTAGAGGTGGTACTTCTACCAGAGGACATAAAGGTGCTAAATCCCGTTCAGGATATTCACAGAAGTCTGGCTTCGAAGGTGGTCAGATGCCCCTTCAGAGACGTGTTCCAAAATACGGCTTCAAGAATATCAACAGGGTTGAATATAAAGCTATTAACCTGGATACTTTAGAATCCTTAATCGCTTCTTCTGAGGCAACCGTGCTTGATTTTAACTTTTTCAAGGAGCATGGTCTGGTATCTAAGAACGATAAAATTAAAGTTTTAGGCAGAGGCGAGTTAAACAAAGCTGTAGAAGTACATGCACATGCCTTTTCCGGCACTGCTGCTACATCTATTGAAAAAGCAGGCGGTAAAACAGTTGCTATTTAATTAATATGAAGAAGTTTATAACAACTATTAAGAACATTTTTGCTATTGAAGATTTACGTGTTCGGATTCTGAATACGCTTCTTTTTGTAGCTATTTTTCGTTTAGGTTCTTATGTTGTTCTTCCAGGCATTGATCCAAGTCAGCTGATTGCTAAAACAGGCGGTCTGTTTGGCTTGCTCGATACCTTCCTGGGCGGGGCATTCAGCAATGCATCTATTTTTGCATTGGGGATAATGCCTTATATATCTGCTTCTATTGTATTGCAACTTTTGACCATTGCCGTCCCATACTTTCAGAAGATGCAGAAAGAGGGTGAATCCGGCAGAAAAAAAATTAACCAGATTACCCGCGTGCTTACCATTATCATTACCCTGGCCCAGTCTATAGGCTTTGTGGCAACAATTAATGCGGAAGCTATCGTAATTAATACCACGCTCTTCACCATCACTTCTATGATAGTCCTTACATCAGGTACTATCTTCTGTATGTGGTTAGGTGAAAAAATAACCGATAAGGGCATTGGTAATGGTATTTCCATGCTGATCATGATTGGTATTGTGTCAAGGTTTCCGGGTGCAATTATACAGGAAATGGCTTCAAGGCAGCTAAATGGCGCTTTGGTGTTCATCTTCGAAATGGTTGTGCTTTTCTTCGTGGTTATGTCAGTTGTAATGCTTACGCAGGCTGTGAGAAGAATACCGGTGCAGTATGCCAAGCAGGTGGGAGGCAGCTCTTTATACAGCGGGCAACGACAGTTCATCCCGCTTAAAGTTAATGCTGCGGGTGTAATGCCTATTATCTTTGCGCAGTCGCTGATGTTTTTGCCATCAATGATAGCGTCTATCTGGGCAAAGGATAATGAAACTGCCAATTATATAGGAACCACTTTTTCGGATTTTACCTCCTGGCAGTATAACCTTACTTTTGGTTTGATGATTCTGATTTTTACTTATTTCTATACAGCAATAAGTGTAAATCCGAATCAGATTGCTGATGATTTGAAAAGAAGCGGTGGCTTTGTGCCGGGTGTAAAACCAGGGCGGGCAACTTCTGAATACCTGGATGCGATATTAACACGCATTACCTTACCAGGGGCGATATACCTTGCATTGGTAGCTATATTCCCCTCCATTGCCTTGCTATTTGGTGTTAACCGGGCGTTCTCACAATTTTTCGGAGGTACATCCCTGATTATTATGGTGGGTGTAGTGCTGGACACCTTGCAGCAGGTAGAAAGCTATTTATTAATGAGACATTATGATGGCATGATGAAGACAGGTAAGCTGAGAGGCCGGACTGAAACCATAGCCACTGTATCACAATAAATGATTTTTTATAAAACTGAAGAAGAAATTGAGCTAATTCGCCAGAGTGCTGCCATACTTGGTAAAGCACATGGCGAAATTGCCCGTCTTATAAAAGCAGGTGTTACCACAGCTGCCCTGGATAAAAGAGCAGAGGAATTTATCCGTGATAATGGTGGCGAGCCTTCGTTCAAGGGTTATAATGGTTTTCCCTTTAGCCTATGCATATCTGTTAACGCTACAGTTGTGCATGGCTTCCCGAGTAACTATACTTTGAACGATGGGGATATTATCTCTGTTGATGGAGGAGTATACTATAAAGGCTTTCACAGCGACAGTGCTTATACCCATGCAGTAGGTGAGGTTAGCCCGGAAGTGCAGAAGTTGCTTACTGTAACAAAAGAGTCGCTTTATGAAGGCATTGCCAAAGCTACTGCAAATAACAGGATGGGCGATATCAGTTATGCCGTACAGCATCATGCCGAGAAGAATGGCTTTAGTGTTGTGCGTGAGCTGGTGGGGCATGGAGTAGGCAAGAGCCTGCATGAGGCCCCTGAAGTTCCCAACTATGGCAAGCGGGGAGCTGGCATAAAGTTACAAAACGGTTTGGTGCTTGCTATTGAACCTATGATTAATTTAGGTAAGAAAGGCATCGTACAGGAAGATGATGGCTGGACTATCCGGACACGGGATAACAAGCCATCGGCTCATTTTGAGCATACGGTTGTTGTGCGGAAAGATAAGGCAGAAATATTAACAACTTTTGAACATATAGAACAAGCTAAACAACAATAAATGGCGAAACAGTCATCTATCGAACAAGACGGAACAATAATTGAAGCCCTTTCGAATGCCATGTTCCGTGTGGAGCTTGAAAATGGTCATCAGGTGGTAGCACACATTTCTGGTAAAATGAGGATGCATTACATCAAGATTCTTCCCGGAGACAGAGTGAAGCTCGAAATGTCGCCTTATGACCTGACCAAAGGCAGAATTGTTTATCGATATAAATAAATACAATGAAAGTCAAAGCATCAGTTAAAAAGAGAAGTGCTGAATGTAAAGTTATTCGCCGCAAGGGGAAGCTTTATGTTATCAACAAAAAGAATCCAAGATATAAACAAAGACAAGGATAATTTAAAAGTATGGCTAGAATAGCAGGAGTAGATATTCCGGATAATAAAAGAGGCGAAATCGCTTTAACGTACATTTATGGTATCGGGCGCAATGTGTCTGTTGCCATTTTGAACAAAGCCGGAGTGGATCTTGACAAGAAGGTGAAAGACTGGACGGAAGACGAAGCCAGTGAGATCAGAAATATTATTGCATCTGACTATAAGACAGAAGGTGTTCTCAGATCAGAAGTACAGTTGCATATCAAGCGTCTGCTGGACATTGGTTGCTACCGTGGTTTGAGACATCGTAAAGGCTTGCCTGTTCGCGGACAACGCACCAAGAACAACTCCCGAACCAGGAAGGGTAAGCGCAAAACTGTTGCTAACAAGAAGAAGGCTACTAAATAATATTTGATCATGGCTCAGAAAAGAAAAGATAAGGCTAAAAAGCGTGTCGTAGTTGTTGAAGCAACTGGTCAGGTGCATATCAAAGCCTCTTTCAACAATATCATTATCTCAATAACCAACAATACAGGTCAGGTAATATCTTGGGCTTCTGCTGGTAAAATGGGTTTTAAAGGTTCTAAAAAGAACACTCCTTACGCTGCTCAGATGGCCGCTTCGGATTGTGCCAAGGTTGCTCATGACCTAGGAATGCGCAAAGCTGAAGTTTTTGTAAAAGGCCCTGGCGCAGGTAGAGAGTCCGCTATCCGTACTGTGCAAAATTCCGGAATCGAGGTAACAACTATCAAAGATGTTACGCCGCTTCCTCACAACGGATGTCGTCCTCCTAAACGCAGAAGAGTTTAATTTATCTTATTACACTGATTAAATTATGGCAAGATATACTGGTCCAAAAAGTAAAATCTCCAGACGCTTTAACGAAGAGATTTTCGGCCCAAGCAAAGCATTAAAAAAGAAAAGCTATCCTCCCGGGATGCACGGTCGTGGCCGCCGGAAAAAACAGTCTGAATATTCTATTCAGCTTACTGAAAAACAAAAGGCTAAGTTCATCTATGGTGTTTTAGAGAGGCAGTTCGCTAACCTTTTTCAAAAAGCACACAGAAAAGGTGGTATTACAGGCGAAGTGCTGCTGGCTCTGCTCGAGTCCAGGCTTGATAACACTGTTTACAGATTAGGTATTGCTCCAACAAGAAGATCTGCCCGCCAGTTGGTGCTGCACAAGCACATTCTGGTAAATGGTGAACTTGTAAACATTCCGTCTTACAGCCTGAAGCCAGGTGATGTAGTGGGTGTAAGGGAAAAGTCTAAATCTCTGGAGGCGATTACCACCAGCTTATCTGTGCGTAATGCACGCCAGTATAGCTGGTTAGAGTGGGATGCTACCGAAATGGCTGGCAAGTTTGTAGCTGCACCGCAGCGCGATCAGATTCCTGAGAAAATCCAGGAGCAGCTAATCGTCGAGCTTTACTCTAAGTAAGCAGCTTAATCAATTTTTAACCTTTAACACTGCAAGTATGTCAATATTAGCATTTCAAATGCCAGAGAAAGTCGTCATGGAAAAAGCCGACGACTTTCATGGGCTATTTGAATTCAAGCCGCTTGAAAAAGGTTACGGTGTAACCATCGGTAATGCGCTGCGCAGAATCCTGCTGTCCTCATTGGAAGGATATGCGATTACGAGCGTTCGTATCCCTGGTGTACTGCACGAGTTTTCGTCTGTTGAAGGCGTGGTTGAGGATATTTCTGATATTATCCTTAACCTCAAAATGGTTCGTTTTAAGAAAACGAGCGAAGTAATTGATGATAAGATTACAGTAACCATTTCCGGTAAAGATACTTTTACTGCCGGCGATATAAATAACTTTACAACTAGCTTTGAGGTACTGAACCCGGAGCTGGTAATTTGTCACCTCGACAAAAATATTACTCTGGAAGTGGAACTTGTGCTTCAGAAAGGACGTGGTTATGTTCCTGCTGATGAGAACAAACCCGCGGATCAGGTTTTTGGACTTATCGCCATTGACGCTATTTTTACGCCAATCAAAAACGTAAAATTTAGTGTGGAGAATACCCGTGTAGAGCAGAAAACAGACTATGAAAGACTGTTGCTCGACATTCAGACCGACGGTTCCATACATCCGGAGGAAGCACTGAAAGGTGCTGCCAATATCCTGATTCAACACTTTATGCTTTTCTCAGACAATACCATGACGTTTGAGACGGCGAAGCCCGAAGAAGAAGAGGCAGTGGATGAGGAATTGCTGCACATGCGTAAGGTATTGAAAACATCGCTGGGCGACATGGATCTCTCTGTGAGAGCGTTCAACTGCTTAAAGGCTGCCGATATCAAAACGCTTGGCGACCTGGTGCAGCTGGACATCTCGGACATGATGAAGTTCAGAAACTTTGGTAAAAAGTCATTGACTGAGCTGGAAAATCTGGTTCAGGAGAAGGGTTTGACATTTGGTATGGACCTTTCTAAGTATAAATTAGAAGAAGATTAATTCATTCTACGGCATAATTCCCGATCCCTGCAAAGGTTGATTGACGGTATGCACGTGCACAATTCAAAATAATGAGACACGGTAAAAAAGTAAATCACTTAGGAAGAACCGCTTCACACCGAAAGGCAATGTTGTCTAATCTGGCAGCATCCCTTATCCTGCACAAGCGCGTTTCTACTACAGTAGCTAAAGCAAAGGCCCTGCGCAAGTATGTGGAGCCACTGCTGACCAAATCAAAGAACGATACAACACATTCCAGAAGAACCTGTTTTGCTTACCTGCAGGACAAAGAATCTGTGAAAGAGCTTTTTGATGAAGTATCTGCTAAAATAGCAAACAGGCCTGGTGGCTATACACGCATCCTGAAAACAGGTTACAGACTTGGTGATAACGCAGAGATGTGTGTTATCGAGCTGGTAGACTATAACGAGGACATGCTGGCTACTACCGGAACCGCAACTACAGGCGCGAAGAGAACCCGTCGTCGTTCTTCTGGTAAGAAAGCGGCTGCAGATGAAACAACGCCTGCTGCTGTAGCACCAGCTGCTGCGCCGGAAGCTACTGCAACTCCTGAAGCTCCTGCAGCGCCGGAAGCAAAAGAAACCACTGACGAGACGAAAGATGCTGAATAAGCAATGTCCGTAAATATTTTAAAGGGGGCCGGCGTAAGTCGTGTCCCTTTTTTATTTTTGTTGTTTTTGATAACCTTGCCAATTATTAACCATTTTGCCGGCTAAAGTTACCTGCATGTGCATCTTCGTTGTGCAATTTATACTTTGCCGGATAAAGGTAAAAAGAGCTTGCGATCAGGAATAGCCAGGATGAGTATAAAACAAGTATAAATAAATTAGCATAAGTGCGTAAGCATACAGCAGGAATGTTGTGAAATTTGCCTGATTAATAATCAAACTATAAATTGAAACTTTCCCGATAGTACCATGAAAAAACATACATCAACAGAGGCAATTCTTTTATTGGAGGACGGAACCGTATTCAGGGGCAAGAGCCTTGGGGAAATTGGGATAACTGGTGGTGAGCTTTGTTTTAATACAGGCATGACCGGTTATCAGGAAATTTTTACTGATCCGTCCTATTACGGTCAGATAGTAATTACAACTGTTTCGCATGTCGGTAACTATGGTGTGCAGCACAAGGAAGTAGAGTCTGAACAGGTGCAGATAAAAGGTTTGATCTGTAAAGAGTTCTCGCAGCATTTTTCCAGAAATACAGCAGAAGGATCACTACAGGGATATTTTGAAGCAGCCGGTATTGTGGGCATTTGCGAGGTGGATACACGCGCGTTGGTGCGTCACATTCGTGATAAAGGCGCAATGAATGCTGTTATTTCCTCAGAAACAACAGACCTGGAGGAACTGCGTAAAAAACTGGCAGAAGTGCCAAGTATGGTTGGTCTCGAACTATCTTCGCAGGTGAGTACCGCTATTACATACGAGCTAAAGCCTGATGAAGTGAAGTTCAGAGTGGCTGTGCTGGATTTGGGCATCAAAAAGAACATTATAAACAATCTTGTCAGCCGTGGGTGTGAAGTAAAAATATTTCCTTACAACACGCCTTATGAGGTAATGGAAGAATGGAACCCGGATGGATATTTTGTCTCGAACGGGCCCGGCGATCCTGCTGCCAGCACGGATGCCGTGCGTAGCGTGCAGCAAATGCTGGAAAAGAACAAACCCATGTTTGGTATTTGCCTGGGGCACCAGGTGCTGGCCGAAGCTAACGGCATCGCCACTTATAAAATGCACAACGGCCACCGCGGGTTGAATCACCCGGTGAAAAATTTGATTACGGGGCGCTGTGAAGTAACTTCACAAAACCACGGGTTTGTGGTGGATGGTGATCAGCTGCTGAATCACCCGCAGGTAGAGGTAACACACATCAACCTGAACGATAATACAATTGAAGGTATACGGATGAAAGGCAAACCTGCTTTTTCGGTGCAGTATCACCCTGAGTCGTCGCCGGGGCCGCACGATTCCGGCTATCTTTTCGATGATTTTATTACGCTGTTAGAACAAAATAAGTAAAACTATAGATTAATTAATTATGAGCCTGATTACAGATATTAAAGCCCGTCAGATCTTCGATTCAAGAGGTAACCCTACCGTTGAGGTGGATGTAGTAACCGAAACCGGCATTCTGGGCCGTGCAGCAGTGCCATCCGGCGCCTCCACAGGTGCACACGAGGCTGTAGAACTCCGCGACAACGACAAAAGCAAGTACATGGGCAAGGGTGTGCTGCAGGCGGTGAAAAATGTAAACGAGAAAATTGCCGAAGAGCTGGTTGGCTTCCCTGTATATGAGCAGAACCTGATTGATAAAATCATGATTGAGCTGGACGGCTCGGAAAACAAAGGCAACTTAGGCGCAAATGCCATACTTGGCGTATCGCTGGCAGTAGCCAGGGCTGCGGCGCAGGAACTCAATATGCCGCTTTACCGCTATGTGGGCGGTGTGAGCGCCAACACGCTTCCGGTTCCGATGATGAATATCCTGAACGGCGGCAGCCACGCAGACAATTCTATCGACTTCCAGGAGTTTATGGTAATGCCGGTGGGTGCGTCTTCTTTTGCAGAAGCCTTGCGGATGGGTACGGAGGTATTCCATCACCTCAAAAATGTGCTGAAGAAGAAAGGGCTATCGACCAACGTAGGCGATGAAGGTGGCTTTGCACCAAACATTGCTTCTAACGAAGAGGCGATACAGGTGGTGTTGCAGGCTATAGAAACGGCCGGCTACAAACCAGGCGACGATTTCATGATTGCCATGGATGCGGCCAGCTCAGAATTTTATGATGCTGCGACAGGCCATTATCACTTTAAGAAATCCACAGGCGATAAACTGACATCTTCTGAAATGGTTAGCTTCTGGGCCGACTGGGTAAGCAAATATCCTATCATTTCTATTGAAGATGGTATGGCCGAAGATGATTGGGATGGCTGGAAGCAGCAAACCACCGCAATCGGCGACAAAGTGCAGTTGGTTGGCGACGATCTGTTTGTAACCAACGTAAACCGCTTGCAAAGAGGAGTAGACGAAGGTATAGCCAATGCCATACTTATCAAAGTAAATCAGATTGGTACCCTTACGGAGACTATCAGTGCTATTAACCTTGGCCGCCGCCATGGTTACAAGAGCATCATGAGTCACCGATCCGGCGAAACCGAAGATAACACTATCGCTGATTTGGCAGTGGCGCTTAATACTGGTCAGATAAAAACAGGCTCAGCTTCGCGTTCAGACCGTATGGCCAAGTATAACCAGCTACTGCGCATCGAAGAGGAACTGGGTGAAGTAGCTTATTTCCCAGGCAAGAAGTTCTGATAATTTCCTGTTTAAAAATAATTATGGCTAAGGCTGTGGGTTATATCACTCACAGCCTTATTTTTGTATAAGTACCTAAAGCCTATTGCCATGTTGAAGCACATACCTAAAATATTCCGGAATTTCTATTTTATCACCACGGTTCTGTTTCTGGTATGGATGCTCTTTTTCGACTCCAACGACTTTGTTACGCAGTACCAGATGAGCAAAAAGCTGGCGGATCTGGAAGAAGACAAGCAACACTACCTCGAGAAAATGGAGGAAGTGCAGAAAGATCGGAAAGAGCTGCTGGGCAACCCGGCGCTGCTCGAGAAATTTGCCCGCGAAAAGTACATGATGAAACGCCCGAATGAGGACGTGTTTATCATTGTGCCCAAAGAAGAAGAATAAAGCGTTACAGATTAAGAATTCAGAGTTAAAGGTATAATTCTCTGGCGCAGGCGCCCGCTTGTGCCCGGACAGCTACAAGGCAGAAGAAAGCGCCTGCGCCAAAATTTGAGAAGACAAATTCAGAACAACAAAGTATAAGAACGGTAACGGAGCAAAGAGCAGATCTAACTGCTCTTTTTTGTTTCATGTTGCCTCCTTCATACGCAAACCACAACACTGCCTAAATATTTGTAAATTGCACCACGTGCTGTTACCAAATGGCAGCAGCCTCACGTAATAACAGATACTATGGCAAAAGTAGCAATAAACCTTTCTACCGGAGCTCTTCAGCAAGAAGAGGTAATTGTAGGTATAGATTTGGGCACCACCAATAGTCTGGTCGCTTATATCCATCCTGAAGATAAAAAGCCCATCGCAATCAACGACCAGGGCCAGGGCACCATTGTGCCGTCAGTAGTGCATTTCACTGATACTGGCGAAACAGTTGTTGGCACTGCGGCAAAGGATTATCTTATCACAGATCCGGCTAATACAATATATTCTGTGAAGCGCCTGCTGGGCAAATCTTACCAGGATCTGGGCGCGCATAAAGACTATTTCGGTTATAAAGTAATTGATGATGACAGCGAAGGGCTGGTGAAAGTACGGGTAAAAAACACCTTTTACTCACCCATTGAGTTATCGGCGGAAATACTGAAGGAATTGCGCGCGCGCGCGGAGCATGCCTTGAAAACACCGGTGAACCGCGCGGTAATTACAGTGCCGGCATACTTTAACGATTCTCAGCGCCAGGCCACACGCGACGCAGGCAAACTGGCCGGGTTGGAGGTACTGCGTATTGTGAACGAACCAACTGCGGCAGCTTTGGCATACGGCATCGGCATCGATCCGAATGAGGAAAAAACCGTAGCTGTGTATGACCTGGGTGGCGGTACGTTTGATATTTCTATTTTAAGTATACACCAGGGCATTTTCGAGGTGCTTTCTACTCATGGCGACACCTACCTGGGCGGCGATGATTTTGACCGCGCCATTATCAACCACTGGATTCAGGAGAACCAACTGATTGCCGATACCGTGAACCTGGATAAGAACCTGTCGCAGGAGTTGCGCCTGAAAGCTGAGGAAGCAAAAAAGGTATTGAGCTCGCAGCAGGTATACACCAGCAGCATAGAAGGTAAAATGGAATGCCACCTGGAACGCCATACTTTTGAAGCGCTGATAGCGCCCATTGTAACCCGAACGATTGAAAGCTGCCGACAGGCAATGAGCGATGCTAAACTACAGCCGGAGCAGGTTGATGCTGTAATTATGGTGGGCGGCTCTACGCGTGTGCCGATGGTGTACGAGGCCGTGTCAGAATTTTTTGGCAGGCCTGCAAACAATACCCTGAACCCGGATGAAGTGGTAGCGCTGGGCGCAGCTATACAGGCCGATATCCTGGCCGGTAACCGCAAGGACATCCTGCTGCTGGACGTAACACCGCTCACGCTGGGCATTGAAACCATGGGCGGACTGATGGACCCGATTATCCCGCGCAACTCCAAAATACCAACCAAAGCCGGGCGCCAGTATACTACTTCCATAGACGGGCAGGTGAACATGAAAATATCTGTTTACCAGGGCGAGCGCGACGTAGTGCACGAAAACCGTAAACTGGCTGAATTTGACCTGAAAGGCATACCTGCCATGCCGGCTGGCTTTCCGAAGGTAGATGTTAACTTTATACTTAACGCTGATGGTATCCTGAAAGTAGAGGCGATTGAGCTGCGTTCGGGCACACACCAGGAAGTAGAAGTGAAGCCGCAGTATGGGCTGACAGATGCGCAGGTAGAGCAGATGCTGCTGGACTCTATTACTCACGCCCGCGAAGATGTTAATGCCCGGATGATAATTGAGGCGCGCACCACCGCTGATCAGATGCTGTATCAGGTAGAACGGTTTCTGGAGAAGAATGGTGAGTATTTAACAGAAGAAGAAATACAGCTGACCCGACAAAATGTACAGCAATTGAAAGACGTGCTGGCTTCCGGCGGAGACAAAGACGCTATTTTAACTGCAGTAGATGTACTGGAAGAACAGACAAGCCCCTTTGCAGAACGCGTGATGCAGATTTCCATCAAAAAAGCCATGTCCGGTAAAAAGATAGAATAGCAAGTATAAAGCAGCAAAATAAAGAGCGCCGGCAGATTATCTGCCGGCGCTCTTTATTTTAAGTATAGATGATGATGTAAAGTATAATTTATACATGAAGCACAAGACATAAGTATATTAAGTACCCGGATAAAATTAAGTTGCACTATCCATAAGAGCATTATACACCGTAAATCATCGGGTACCTTCAAATTAAACAAAACATGAAAAGTCTTATGTCTTGATACCTGATACTTCTGTCCTTTTATTTACTGTAGCTTAATTCCAAACTTTTTGCCCAGTGCCTCCAGATCCCGCTCTATAGGCTCTATCAACGGGATGCCATTTTTCAGGCGTTTGTCCGTCATCTCCCGCTCCGGATCGCCTGGTATCAGGACAGCTTTCTGGCCTTTTTTCACCCTGGCGTTGCGGAAGGTTTCAATCCACTTGTCCATATGCTCCTTAAACTCATCGGCAGGCCGGAAGGCATCTACGCGCATCGCCCCTAAAAAGTGCCCGATACCTTCGCCTACAGGATTTTCGGCCAGCGGCAAAAAGCTTACAAACGGCGGTACCCACGGGCCATAGTTGGCACCTGACAATACGGCCGAAAAAATATCTACAATGGCGGCCAGGGCATAGCCTTTGTGGCTGCCATGCATTTTATCGCTGCCCAGCGGGAGCAGCGCACCGCCGCTCTTTAGCTCATGCGCGTTGGTAGAACGATCGCCGTCGGCCGTCTGTATCCAGCCAACAGGCGCTTTTTTATTTTTCCGTTGCAGCATTTCCAGTTTGCCGTTCGCAGCAGATGCTGTGGCAAAGTCAGCAACAAAAGGCGGCTGTTTCATGGTTGGAATGGCTACGGCAATAGGGTTGGTGCCCAGCATACGGTCTATGGAATGTGTGGGCGCTACCAAAGGCGAGGCATTGGTCATGGCAAGGCCAATCATATCGGAGGAGAGGGCTTCCATAGCGTGGTAGCCGGCAATGCCAAAGTGGTTCGAGTTTTTAACGGATACCCAACCCGTGCCTACCTGGTTTGCTTTGTCTATAGCGATGTCCATGGCGCGCGGGGCGATTACGAGTCCCAGGCCGCTGTCGCCATCTACGGTGGCGGTGCTGGGCGTTTCGTGTACGATGCGCAACTGGGGATTTACGTTAATGCGACCAGCTTCCCAGAGGCGCACATAGCCGCTCAGGCGGGCCACACCATGCGAATCTACGCCGCGCAAATCCGCCTCCAACAGCACTTCAGCGGCCAGTTTGGCATCTTTGGGCGGGCAGCCCATGTGCAGAAAAACCTCCTGTGTAAAATCAAAGAGTTGTGAGTAGGCATGCATAAACAATCAGCTTCGGTGGAGGCGGCAAATTAATAAATTCTCAAACCAAAGCCTCAGATAAAATGCAGGCATCTGGCCAAAGCAGCTGCTTCCTGCCGTAGCCGCCCTACTTTAGTTGCATGTCATTCAGCGAAATCACGTACATTTCTGATTCCGGATCGTAGCGGATGCTGTAAGTAGCAGGGTAGTATAAGCCCTTTTGCTGAAAGTCAGCCGGCGGCTTGATAGGGAATGTGTCGTTAGGGCGCGACAGCAGGTATTCCATCGTAAACATGGGCTCCAGGAAAGCTATCTCACCATTGTAAGAACCATAAATAAAGGTTTGGGTGAACTGCTGCCCGTTCAGTTCCGGCGAAAATTTGTCGAACCAGTGCTTGCCCATCATAGGCACATTCACCTGTGCATCAATATAATCGGCGGGCAAATACTTTGCATCCGGACTAATCTGCATTTTGGGATCCGACACCTCATCGCCGATTTGCTGTTGCTCGGCCGGCGTAATCATGTAAAAATGCGCATCCAGGTGTGGCACCTGATAGAATGCCGGTGGGTGCCCCATGGGGTTCCAGTCTACGCCGATGTGGTTAAAAGGGGTTTTGGCCTTGGCTTCAGCAGGCAGGTCTATCTCGTAGTAAACCATACCCATCATCGGATCATCCAGGGCAGGCTCCGGGAGGCCGTTCAGTGCCTCTTTCGTTAGTTGCACGCCTATAGCGGTCGGGTTACCGGCTGCATCCAGTGTTACCCAGGAACTGGCAATGCCGTTGCCCACAGGTATGCTTTGCCCATAGATGGTTTTTTCAGCCGCAGGGCTTGTGTCGTTGTCACTGTCACAACCAAAAACAAGTATGGCCAGAAACACGGTGAATAGGGGGTAGAGGGTCTTTCTCAAATTATAAAATGTTAAAAATATCAATCTTATTCCGGCAGCTTTATAACTGTATATAAGTATAAGTAGCCACGCAAAAGATAACAGATAAATCAGTAAGAGGTCTAAAGTACAAATAAGTTGTTCGTAACTAATTTATCCGGAACTTGTGCAGAGTGCAAAGCAGAAGCTCTTGGCTTAGTTTTCACAAAAGTATAAATAAGATATTCATAATTAAGCTGTTGAGAAAGATTATATTTTACAGAGGTCTTTATTCCTGCTTAAAGAGGAATAATTGTTTTATAAGTCCTAAACAGCCAGAGAACTGCTTAAAGTTTAAAATTGCACAGGAAAGTTTAATTAGTGTTAGCTGCTTTGTAACACAATGCCGACGCAGCTAGTTGTTGAGCTCTTGCAATGCCTTTTGCAGTACGCCTTCTTTCAGTGCATACAAGGATACACGGATCTCCTGCAGGTGGTATTGCTGCAGTATAAAATCCACGGCTATACTTGCAGGCACAATCATATCTACACGCATTTCCAGCATGCCCGGTATGGCCAGGCGCTGCGCGTGGTTTTTGCTTAAGAGTTCGTGATGAATCCGATAATAATCGTTGAGGCTGATACTGGAAGCTACAGGCAGCTTTTGCTGGCGCGACGTATCGCCTTTACTTTGGGCATCTATGTCGCAGAACGTGTCGAAAGTGCCGGATGATCCTACCAGCGCAATGGGTTTATACTTGCTTACCGCTTCGGACAAAGGCTGCAGTTTCTCTTTTAAGTATGATTTTTCGGCTTCTATACTTTGCTGCGGAATGGGATCCTGCTGAAAGAACCGATCTACCAGGCGCTGCGCGCCAATCTCAAAGCTGTGTTTCCAGAAAATTTCCTGCTGGTTGCAAAGTATAAACTCCACACTGCCGCCGCCAATGTCCATTATCAGGGAGGTTTGCGCATCCAGCACACCCGCAGACCGCACCCCATAATAGATGTACTCTGCTTCGCGATCGCCGGAAATGATTTCTACTTCGATATCCGTTTGCTTGAAAATGTCTTTCACAAAGTCGCCGCCGTTCGCTGCATTGCGCACCATACTTGTCGCCATCGCCCGCACTGTTTCGGCGCCATACGCATCTATGGTTTTACGGAAATCGCGCAACGTTTTAAGCCCCCGCTCATAAGCCTCCGGCGCAATGTTGCCCCTGCTGATACCGCCCTGCCCCAGCAGCACCGGCAGCCTGGTTTTGTATAATTCGTGCAGTTGTCCTTGTGCATCCACCTCCGTTATCAGCAGGTGAAAGGTATTGGTGCCCATATCAATAAGGGCGAGGCGCTGGTTCATACTTTAATGTATTAATTCGTAAATGTACTGCGTGAATTTGATTGGTTGATGATAGCTCAGAAAAGTACTGCCTGAATATAATTTCTCCAGCAAAGATATTAAGTATGAAAATATAATTGTGATGTACAATGTATGATGAACAAAGAATAATAGCAAGTATAGATAAAACGGTTGTCAGAACAGCCCTGATATAATCCCGGAGCGGCTCTGTTTTATAATTACAGCAGTACTTGGGTTCGCTTAAAAGTTATTATACATTGTATACCATAATCATCAACGTTACTCAACCCTTATCGGGGTCATAATAAGCACCGAGGGCGAACATAAAGAGGCCGTAGCAGATGGTGCCGGCCGCTACCAGAATAAAGTATAAATGCCCGATGTGGTCCCCTATAAAATCAAAGGCTTTGTCAGTGTTCACCACATACTGTGCATTTTCCAATATCCCTGCTTTGAGCAGGAAAAAGCCAATGATCCCTAAAATAATCCCCCGTGCGGTATACCCCAACCAGGCAAGCGCCCGGATCAGCTGCTTTTCAACAGCACGGAGGCGGCCGATGTTGATCCTTTCCTTGTACCCGTTTGTAATGCCGTAGAGTAACTGCACCACAGCGGTCACGGCAACAACGGCTCCGGTACAGATGATGGCCCAATCGCCCCAGCTTTTTTGCAGGATCAGGTGCACCAGCCTGCGTTGCTCTTCGGGCTGGCCGTTTTCCGGTATGTGGCTTTTGCCGAGCAAGCTCATAATGGCAGTGTATGCAATGAGCATATCGGCGACGGTGCTCAGGGCTATGCCTGTTCGCGTGGCAATGCCTTTCGGGCTCGTTCCATACCCGTAAGGGTCTTTGATGGTTTCGTATATGCGCCAGGCAATGTAGCTGATCGTCCCTAGCAGGATAACCCAGATAAGGATCTTGCCGAGCACAAAGTCGTTGAGAAAAGCCAGCAGGCTACTTTCACCTGCGCCCCCATGCTTGATCTTTAAGAAAGACAGAATGGCGATAACGCCAACGGCGACATAGATAATTCCTGTCGAGAAGCACCCGTAAATGGGGAGGAGGGCAATCCAATGCTTTTTCTTTTCCCTGTCTGGCATCTGTTTATTAAAGCTTACAAAACGTTACCGTATTGGAATAAAAGGCCGGGGTAACGACTATGCAGGATACGAGAGCCGGCAGGAAGCGGGTGCGGCAAACAGTTATTTTTTGACTGACGTAAACCGGAAAAACGTGCCCAAGGGCAGCCTGCGTTCACCTTTGTCGTGCAGGTATAGCTCGCCCAACTCTTCATGTTGCACCTGCTCACCGAAAGTGCCGCGCATCAGGTTATCCAGGATCATGGCAGAGAAGCCGATGGAGTATAGATTGATGAGCAGGAAGTAATCGGTTTTGTCCAGCAGGTCGCGGCAAAGTTTTATCATCTCGTTCAGTTCTTCCTCTAGCTGCCATTTTTCGCCATTCGGACCGCGGCCGTAGGAGGGCGGGTCCAGGATGATACCGTTGTAGGTGTTGCCGCGCTTTACTTCGCGGCGCACAAATTTCATGGCGTCTTCTACCACCCAGCGCACATTGTCCAGGTTGCTGGCTTCCATGTTATCGCGGGCCCAGAAGTTTACTTGTTTGATGGAGTCGAGGTGCGTTACGTCGGCGCCGGCAGCTTTGGCCGCCAGCGTGGCGCCGCCGGTATAGGCAAACAGGTTTAGCACTTTCGGCTGGCTGGCCTGCAGCTGGCGCGTGGTATCATAAATATACTTCCAGTTACTGTCCTGCTCCGGAAAAATGCCCACGTGCTTAAACGACGACAAACCAAGGCGGAAACGCAGTTTCAGGTCCTTATACTTGTAATCAATGTACCATTGTTCTGGCATACCTTTCTTCAGTTTCCACTGGCCTTTTTCCTGACTGCCTTTGTCGCGGGTAAAAGTAGCCTGCGCCAGGCGCTGCCATTCCTGTTCCGGCAGGTGCTTGTCCCAGATAGCCTGCGGCTCAGGGCGTGCCACGTAGTAAGCGCCAAAGCGCTCCAGCTTCTCAAAATTTCCCGAATCCACCAGCTCATAATCTGCCCAGTTTTCTGTTGTAAGAAAGGAATACATATCTTTGTCGTTTAGTTATGGCTATGAGCCGGTTGGTGCAAAATTAACATTTATCCGCCGAACCTGAAAAGGGCACAAAGCCGCTAATTTAATTGTTACAGATACATGGCATTAACTTTTTATAAATACCAGGGCACCGGAAACGATTTTGTGATGGTGGACAACCGCAAACATACTTTCCCGGTTGCAGATGAAGCTTTTGTGAAACACCTTTGCGACCGCCGCAGGGGTATAGGAGCCGACGGGCTGATACTGTTGCAGGACCATCCGGACTATGATTTCGAGATGGTATACTATAACGCCGACGGCCGGCTGGGTTCTATGTGCGGCAATGGCGCACGCTGCACGGTGCGCTTTGCCCGGCATATAGGCGTGATAGAAGACGTAGCCTGCTTTCTGGCGGCCGACGGCGAGCACCAGGCCAGCGTAGAGCGTGAGCTGATACAACTGAAGATGAACGATGTGCACGGGGTAGAACGAATCGGGGATGATTATTTCCTGAACACCGGCTCCCCGCATTATGTACGTTTTGTGGATGATGTAGAGGCGCTGGACGTGGTAAAAGAAGGCCGCGCCATCCGCTATAACAATCGTTTCAGGGAAGCAGGCACTAACGTGAATTTTGTACAGCGCCTCTCTGCGGACGAGATTTTTGTGCGTACTTACGAGCGCGGCGTAGAAGACGAAACGCTGTCGTGCGGTACAGGCGTAACAGCCTGTGCGCTGGTTGCCGGCCTGGTAGGCATGCAGAGCCCTGTGAAAGTGAAAACACTGGGAGGCGAACTGGAAGTGGCATTCAGGCGCGACAACGACGTCTTTAAATACATTTACCTGATTGGGCCGGCAAAACAGGTGTATACCGGTGTACTGCCGCTCGATGCAGTAAGTATAAACCAGAAGGCATAAAGCGAACAGCCTGCTGCAGCGTGTACCCGTAACGGTAGCAGGCGAACCATAAAGTTATACATCCAGTCCAGCGTGTTTCTGAAATCCGACCATACTTACCTGCGTGCCCTCGAACCTGCGGATCTGGATTTCCTGTATCCTCTCGAAAACGATACCTCCGTCTGGCATGTGGGCAACACCGTTGCGCCGTATTCCAGAGCCGTGCTGGCGCAATACCTCGAAAACGCGGCACTCGATATTTATACGGTCAGGCAACTGCGCCTCGTTATCTGCAACAACAGCCACGAAGCAGTAGGCGCTGTCGATTTGTATGATTTTGATCCGCTGCACCGCCGGGCAGGTATAGGTATTGTGGTAGTGGCATCGCAGCGGCGCAATGGCCATGCGGCGGAGGCGCTGCAGTTACTTTTGCCATACTGCCGCCATACCCTGCACCTGCACCAGGTCTATTGCTCGGTTAAGGCTACCAATACGGCCAGTATAAACCTGTTCCGGAAAAGCGGGTTCACAGAAATCGGGGTGCGGAAAAGCTGGCTGCTGACGCCGGATGGCTGGAATGATGCTGTTGAGATGCAATTGCTTTTCTGACTGCGGATGCTGAACTTCTGGCGTGGTTCCGTAGTTTTAATTGATGGAGGTGCCTGCCACAATGCCACAACCTACCTGTTCTGGCATAGCGGCCTAAGTATGAAAAGTATAGATAATAGATAAGCTATACTCGGCCGGTAATTTTGACAGGCAAATCTGATCCCCGTTTTTATGGTATTGTTTTAGTGGGAGCATTCATTATCTCAGAAAAACGCCTTAATTTTGACGGGATTGCTAACCAGGGATTTCATTTAAGAACAACATACAGATGTTTGATTTTTTCGGTAAAACTGTTGCCAAAGTATTCGGTACAAAATCCGACAGGGATATAAAGGAAGTAATGCCTTATGTCGCTAAAATAAACGAAGAATATGCCAAACTTGCCGGCCTGTCAGGTGACGAACTCCGCCAGAGAACGGCTGAGGTGAAGCGCGTGATAGACGAGCGCCTGAAGCCGATAGATGAGCAGATAGCGGGCCTGCACAAGCGTATTGCCGATGAGCCGGAGCTGGATATCGTACAGAAGGAAAATATATTCTCCGAGATTGACGAGCTGGAGAAGCAGCGCAACAAAGACTTGGAGGTAGTGCTGATGGAAGTGCTGCCGGCGGCTTTTGCCATTGTGAAGGAAACTGCCCGCCGCTGGAAAGAGGATGGTCAGATGGAGGTGACGGCTACCGAACAGGATAGGGCCTTTGCCGCGACAAAAGCAAACGTGCAGATAGAGGGCGACAAAGCTATCTGGCTGAACAAGTGGGTAGCTGCCGGAACTGAAATTACCTGGGACATGCTGCATTACGATGTGCAGCTGATTGGCGGCGTGGTGCTGCACCAGGGCAAAATTGCGGAGATGGCGACAGGTGAAGGTAAAACGCTGGTAGCTACGTTGCCGGCCTTCCTGAATGCGCTGGCCAAACGTGGCGTGCACGTCGTAACCGTAAACGATTACCTGGCCAAGCGTGACTCTGAGTGGGTGGGCCCCTTATTTGAATTCCATGGCCTCACCATCGATTGTATCGATAAGCACCAGCCAAATTCCGAGGCGCGCCGCAAGGCTTACCGCGCCGACATCACCTACGGTACCAACAACGAATTCGGCTTCGATTACCTGCGCGACAACATGTCCAGAGACCCGCAGGACCTGGTACAGCGCCAGCACCATTATGCCATGGTCGATGAAGTGGACTCTGTGCTGATTGATGATGCCCGTACACCGCTGATTATTTCGGGCCCCGTGCCACGCGGCGATGAGCACGAGTTTTACCAGCTGAAGCCACGCATTGCCATGCTGGTAGATGCACAGCGTAAAGTAGTAAATAACTTCCTTACAGAGGCCAAGCGCCTGATCAAAGAAGGCGACACCAAAGAAGGCGGCATTTCTCTGTTCCGCGCTTACCGTGGCCTGCCCAAGAGCAAGCCTTTGATTAAGTATCTGAGTGAGCAGGGAAACCGCGCCATACTTCAGAAAACAGAAAACTACTTCCTGCAGGATAACTCCCGCATGATGCCGGAAGCCGATGAGCCACTATACTTTACCATCGACGAAAAGCACAACCAGATTGAGCTGACCGAAAAAGGCATCGACCTGATTACGGGCCAGGGCGAAGATCCGAATTTCTACATCATGCCGGATATCGGCACCGAGATCGCCAATATCGAGAACGATAAATCCATTTCGCACGAAGAGCAGGTACACGCCAAAGAACGCCTGATCAGTGATTTCCAGGAGAAATCGAAGCGCATTCATACCATCAACCAGTTGCTCAAGGCTTATACTTTGTTCGAGAAGGACACCGAGTATATCGTAACGCCGGACAGCAAAGTGAAGATCGTGGATGAGCAGACGGGCCGTGTAATGGAAGGCCGCCGCTACTCTGATGGTTTGCACCAGGCCATCGAGGCGAAAGAAAACGTGAAGGTAGAGGATGCCACCCAGACCTATGCCACGGTTACACTGCAGAATTATTTCCGCATGTACCACAAGCTGGCCGGTATGACGGGTACGGCCGAAACAGAGGCAGGCGAGTTCTGGGAAATTTATAAACTGGATGTGGTGGTGATTCCGACCAACCGCCCGATTCAGCGTAACGACGAGCACGACAAAGTCTTCAAGACTGTTCGGGAGAAGTATAACGCCGTAGTTGACGAGATTGTGGAACTCACTGAAATAGGCCGTCCGGTGCTGGTGGGTACAACCTCCGTTGAGATTTCGGAACTCCTGAGCCGCATGCTTACCCTGCGCAAGATAAAGCACCAGGTACTCAACGCCAAAATGCACCAGAAGGAGGCTGAAATTGTGGCCGAAGCGGGTAAGTCCAGCACGGTAACCATCGCCACCAACATGGCGGGTCGTGGTACCGACATTAAACTGACGCCGGAATCGAAAGCAGCAGGTGGTTTGGCCATTGTGGGTACTGAGCGCCACGAGTCACGCCGCGTAGACCGCCAGTTGCGTGGCCGTGCCGGCCGCCAGGGAGATCCGGGCTCTTCGCAGTTCTTTGTGTCATTAGAGGATAACCTGATGCGCCTGTTCGGTTCCGACCGTATTGCCCGCCTGATGGACCGTATGGGTCTGGAAGAAGGCGAGGTAATTCAGCACTCTATGATTACCAACTCTATTGAGCGTGCGCAGAAGAAGGTGGAAGAAAATAACTTCGGCCAGCGCAAGCGCCTGCTGGAGTACGATGACGTGATGAACGCGCAACGCGAGGTGGTGTACAAGCGCCGCCGCAACGCGCTGTATGGTGAGCGCCTGGAGCTGGATATCTGGAATATGATCTATGATATCAGCGAGGATGTGGTGGTGAGTTACAAGAACATTAACGACTACGAGAACTTCCAACTGCACCTGATACGTGTATTTGGTTTTGAGCCGACCATTACAGAAGATGAGTTCAGGGCCGGCCAGGCAAACCAGCTGGCACAGCGCCTGTACAACGAAGCGCTGAACTTCTACCTCAACAGAAACAAGGAGACTGCTGCACAAGCTTACCCCATTATCTCGGATATCCACCAGAACCGCGGGCCGATGATAGAGAACGTGGCCGTGCCGTTTACGGATGGTAAGCGCCAGATTGCTGCGGTAGCCAACCTGACCAAGACTTACGAGTCCAAAGGGATGGAGCTTATCCGTGCTATGGAGAAAATTATCACGCTCGGTACCATCGACCAGGCCTGGACAGAACACCTGCGCCAGATGGACGACCTGAAGCAGAGCGTGCAGAACGCGGTATACGAGCAGAAAGATCCGCTCCTGATTTATAAGTTTGAGTCATTTGAGCTGTTTAAGCGCATGATTGGCAAGGTGAACGAAGAAACCATCAACTTCCTGTTCCATGCCTTCATTCCGATTCAGGCGCCGGAGCAGGTACAGACGCCGCGTGCGCCGCAACCGGCTCCCAAACCGCCCGTGCTGAAGGAGCGCAAAGCAGCCGTACACTCTTCCCTGGAAGATGAGACCGGCCATACTGCAGCAACTGCTGCGGAGCCTGAGCGTATCATGCCCGCCCATTCGCAGAAGGTAGCTGGTCGCAATGATCGGGTAAGCGTACAGTACCTGGATGGCCGCCTGGTGAAAGACGTGAAATTTAAGACTGTAGAAGAAGACCTGCACAACAACCGTTGTGTGCTGGTTGAAGTATAACTCCAGAGGAGCAGCTTATGCCCCATAAGGCGAATGGCTGCTCTTTTCCATACTTCAAAAGCATAGCGTTGTTCAACATAAGCCGGTTTTAAAGTCTTATGCCAGACACCTGCGTCTAAAATTATGACCGGAAACGAGTTAGCTGCTTATATTGATCACACACTGCTGCGCCCGGAGGCTACCGATGCGCAAATAAGGCAGCTTTGCGACGAAGCCCGCAACTATGGCTTTGCCGCTGTTTGCGTACCCCCGTGTTACGTGCAACTGGCCAAAGACCAGTTGGGGCCGGGAGCACTTGTGAAAATTGCCACAGTGGCAGGCTTTCCGTTGGGCTATCAGCATGCAAAAATAAAGCTCATGGAAACAGATCAGGCCCTTGCCGACGGTGCCGCCGAAATAGATGTAGTGATGAATATCTCTGCTTTTAAGTCAGGAAGGTATAAACAGGTACAGGACGAGCTAAGCGATGTCGCCAGCCTTTGTCATCTGAAAAATGCAGCGCTGAAAGTGATTATAGAAACAGCCCTGTTAGCTGCGGATGAAATCGAGAAAGCCTGTGAGCTATGCGTTGCGGCAGATGCGGATTATGTCAAAACTTCGACAGGCTTTGCCGCTTCAGGCGCTTCTGCCGCAGATGTGAAACTGATGCGCCGCGTGCTGCCGGGCCATATCAAAATAAAAGCAGCCGGAGGCATAAAAACATTTGCCGATGCGGAAGCGTTAATTAAGGCCGGGGCCGATAGGTTGGGCTGCTCGGCCGGCATCCAGATAGTTACCCATGAACAATAATTTAACAAGTATTTTCCTGTCGCTGCTATTGTTGTTTACGGTCGCCTGTGCTTCATCGGCAGGTAGGGCAGGCAGCGAAACAAATATAGGAAAGGGCAACGATGCCAAAGCAAAGGTAAAAGAAGACCTGAGCCAATATCGCCCGAGGTATACTGTAGCAGAAGCCGGCGAGGCAGCCAAAGCAACGCCCACACACCACGTAAACGATCAGGTGGCGGTGCTGATGGACACGGTAGCGAATGTAAACAAAAATATAAGGTATGCGCAGGGGTATCGTATACTTGCCTATACAGGATCTGAGCGCCAGGCTGTGATGAACCTGCGCAAAAACATTATCGGGCGCGTACCGGATGAGAAAGACTACCTGACGTACCAGCAACCCAATTTCCGGTTAAAGATTGGGGACTTTTTCAGTCGTGTGGAGGCGCAACAGGTCCTGAACCAGATTCAGGACTTGGTTCCAAATGCACAGATTGTACCCGACCAAATCACCATCAACAAACATTATTAGAGCTGCGCGGGCAGTTTAAAGTATAAAAACGTTGCGTCTTTATCAGGCGCAACGTTTTTTATTTTGATGCTATATTAAGTGATTGATGTTACCATACTGGCTGATTGTGTAACATCAGCGAATAATGTGAAATTAATAAAATGTATGAGTGGTTAAGTTAATTCTGTACCCATACTTAGGTCAATTTAGCTCGCCCTCCGCCGGAAGCACCACGCTGAACATAAGGGTGTACAGTAGCGCAAAACCATGGGCAGTATTGTCACCTTAGAAGTACAGCACATCACAACTCACTATAAAAACTACCAGACAGACCTACTCTACAGGGTAGCATCTTAAAGTACTGGGCTGCGCTAAAGGAGCAGCGCTAAACAAAAGAGAAGAAAAATAGTACATTTGAATCATGAGGACACTTATATTCAACTTCCACAACGAACAGGAAGAGAAAGTGCTGTTGGCCTTTCTGGACAGCCTGAAATATGATTACCAACGGGTGGATGAACAGGAATCTTTCCAGCTTTCCGATGAGGAGGTAAAAGGCCTGCTACAGACTAAGCGTGATTTTATGGAAGGCAGAGTCTCGGCCCGCTCTTGGAAGGACATTAAGCGAGACCTGAGATGTGTTTAGTATTCATCTCCTGGAAAGGGCGGAGCAGGAAGTCACGGATGCCTACACTTGGTACGAGGCTCGGCAGCCAGGGCTTGGTGAGCGGTTTCTCGACATGGTAGATGACTACTTGGTCATGATTGGGTCTAATCCATACCAATATCCAAGCAGGTATAACAATGAACTACATGTTGCCCCCATGAAAATTTTTCCTTACCTGGTTGTATACTGGGTTGATGAGGGACAGGAAATTGTATTTGTAGCCTCCTTGTTCCATACCAGCCGAAAACCCGGGAAATTCTAAAATCGTCCGAAATAACAAGAATAGGCATAGCTTAAGCCTTTGCAATTAATAAAAATTACTGGAAACGGAAAGAGGCTCAGACGAACATAAATAGGAAAGAATAGCTGCTCCTTTATCTGTTCCAAATAAAACATATTTCAGGAAGAGTTTTTATCGGAGAAACAGCCTCTGTTTGCCGGAACCACAGGTGCTGTTTTTGGTGCTTGGGCGGAAGGAGAAGCGGTTGATGGTTTAGAATTTCCGCAAAGTAGCCATTAAGAGAAATATATTTTATAAAATATTTCATCCGCATTTTTTGGGAATACGTTAATGATTATTAACTTTGAATTGCAAAGTACTTTAAGATGAATCAGCAGCAAGAACAATTAGCAACACTGCACGAGATCCGCAACATTATGGATCGCTCATCGCGGTTTATTTCTCTCAGCGGACTTTCAGGTATTTCGGCGGGGCTTACGGCACTTGCCGGATCAGCCGTAGTAATATGGTACCTGGGTGAGCATAACATTGCCTGGCGTGGAAACTACGATGTTGTGCTTAGTCAGCACGCTATCCTGTTCTTGCTGGCAGTGGCACTGGTGGTGCTGGTGGTAGCGCTCGGGCTGGCATCTTTTTTTACCATCCGCAGGGCACGCAAAAACAACCAGCGTATCTGGGACGGTAAATCGCAGCGCTTGCTGGTAAACCTGGCTATACCTTTGGCAGCAGGCGGTATATTTTGTGCTGTGCTGCTTTACCACGCTATTTTATACTTAATTGCACCCGCTATGCTTGTTTTCTATGGCCTGGCTCTGATCAACGGCAGTAAGTATACGTTCAGCGACATCCGGTACCTGGGTATATGCGAACTGGTGCTGGGTTTATCTTCCAGCTTCTTTGTGAGTTACGGGCTGCTGTCGTGGACGATAGGGTTTGGTGTGCTGCACATCGTGTATGGCGCACTGGTATACTTTAAATACGAACGATAAACACCCTTTGAAAACGTTTCTTGATAATATAAACAAAGCCTTTGAGAGCAGGGCACGGCTTGGCATTATGTCGGTGCTGATGGTGGAAGACAGCGTGGATTTTGGCACCCTGAAAGAAACCCTGCAGCTAACTGACGGCAACCTGGCCAGCCACCTGCGTGCACTTGAAGAAGCAGAATACCTGCGCGTGGAAAAACAGTTTGTCGGGCGCAAACCTAATACAACTTACCATGCCACAGATGCCGGCCGTGAAGCCTTTAATAGCCACTTAGATGCTTTGGAGCAGCTAATTTTAAATAACCGGCAAAGCGACTAATTTTTTTATACCTATACTTTGTAATTCAAAGTACTTTATTAAATAAATATTTATCATCAACTTAAAACTAAATTACCATGACACAGAAAAACAATTTAAAAGTATTCCCCATTAAGTCAGCATCTTTAATAAAAAGAATGTTGCTGGGCGCTCTGATAGGCTTGATCCTCATCTCCATTTTTCTGCTGGGAGCAGGAGATCCAAATCCTGAATGGGGAAAACTATGGATGATTAGACCTCTGATTATCGTTCCGTTAGCCGGCGCCATGGGTGGTGCATTTAATTACTTCATCAATCAGCAGGATTTCCGGAACGGTTGGGCAAAGATACTGGCCATTATATTGAGCATAATCGTTTTCATAATCGGACTTTGGCTGGGTACTGTTTTGGGATTGGATGGCACATATTGGGATTAAAAGAACCTGACGGAACAGAGTAAAAAGTTTGACTAATAATTTTAAAGTATAATCCCATGCGTAACGAAATACTTTCGAACATTCACAACCCCGGGCAGCTTGAGAAGCTATATCGGGCAAACAAGGCAGGTTTTAAGCAGGAATTCAGCGACATTTACCCACAACTTAGTGGTAGTGCACTCGCTGATTTCTGGTACGAAAGGCTGAATTACGAATCTGATGCCATTTCCTGGGGTTCCAGGAATGAATTCTTATTTGTTATACTCGCCTCTCTGGTTGCGGGTCTTTTTGCCAAATTACCGGCCATCTTCACCATCAGCGAAGAGTTCTTTTATCCCCGCAACATTGGCTTTTTAGTATTCCCGTTTTTAACTGCCTATTTCGCCTGGAAAAATAGATTACCACTTAACAAAATAACTTTTATCAGCGGGGTTATACTTATTTGCCTGGTGTATATCAATTCATTGCCAAATAATGCTACAAGCGATACCCTGCTGTTGGCCTGTATACATTTGCCTTTGCTGCTGTGGGTTATACTGGGGGTATCGTTTGCAGGCGATGAACTCAGCAACTATAAAATGCGGCTCGACTTTTTACGTTTTAACGGGGATTTGGCCGTCATGTGTGCGCTGATAGGTATTGCGGGCGGAATAATGACTGGCATCACAATCGGACTCTTCTCTCTCATTGGTTTTCAGATTGAGCAGTTTTACGGTGAGTACATAGTGGCTTTCGGGTTACCCGCTGTACCTATTGTGGCTGCTTACCTTACCCAAACCAATCCGCAACTGGTAAACAAAGTATCGCCCGTTATTGCCAAAATATTCAGTCCGCTGGTTTTAGTAATGCTTGTTATTTATCTGGGCGCCATCATTTCTTCAGGAAAAGACCCCTATAACGACAGAGAATTCCTGTTACTGTTTAACCTGCTGCTGATTGGGGTGATGGCCTTGATATTCTTCTCCGTTGCCGAAAACGCTAAAGATAAGTCTGCGTCGGGCGTCTGGGTACTTCTGCTGTTATCTGTAGTTACGGTTGTAGTAAATGGCATTGCGCTGTCGGCTATTTCATTCCGGATATCGGAGTGGGGAATTACACCTAACAGAATAGCAGTGCTGGGTGGTAATGTTTTAATGTTGGTTCATCTGCTAATCGTAACAGTTATGTTGTATAAAGCTGTAACCAAGAAGGCAGCCATAACCGAAGTCGGCAGGTCAATTGTACTCTACATTCCTGTATACTTTATCTGGACAGTAGTAGTAGTTTTCGTCTTTCCGCTGGTTTTCGGTTTTAAATAAAAGCTGGACAGGTATGTAAAGGAGCAGAAAAAACAAGCATTCAGGGCTAAGAGGGTTTAACAGATGTTACATGATTATAAAAGATAAGGAGAAACAGTTATGGATAAGACATTAAATATTGGGAGTACATTTGCTTGGGCTTTTGCCGTAGTTCTTTTGGTAATTGGCGTATTAAATTTGTTTCTGGTGCATCCTGTACCAGGAATTATTCACCTTCTTCTTTCTTTCGTGTATGTGCCTCCAGCAAATGCCCTTCTGAAGAAAAGATTCGGTTTCACGATTCCAATCGCAGTAAAAATCATGTTAGGCATAGTCATAATCTGGTTCACCTTGGGTGTGAGTGACCTCGGGGATATGATTGATTAATCAGGTATAAAGATCTCTGCAATAGGCCTGATTTAACGCAGCAGGGGGTGAGTTTTGTTTTTGCACCTGCGCTGGCCGGCTATACCCAAGCCGGCCAGCAGTGCTCATACTTCACAACCATATAGTTCTATCATGTTTTTCCGTTTTGATGCTGCTGTACTTACAACTTCCCTTGTTGCAATAAGATAGCACATTGTTCAGCGCATCCGTGAACAAATCTGTGTTTATTCTGCCTGTTTGTTTTACGCAGAAATAAGGAAGTTAGAGGAGACTAAAGCCTTATGGGGCTGAGCTGTATAACGGGAATCCGGCAAATGACTTTATAGTATATTTTATATATTATTTATTAGCTTTGTTACACTTATTCTTTCAATGTAGATAGATACAGTATGTTTATGCATGCTAAACCTTGGTAAATAACAGTTTTGCGAACAACAGAAAATGCAGAAATTAAAAAATAACATCTATTTCAAGATTGGAACAATTATCATCATCGGTTTATTATTGTTGATACCGGCTTCTATGATAGAAAGTCTAATCTATGAAAGAGAGTCAACCCAAAAAGAAGCTATCCATGAAGTTAGTTCAAAATGGGGACAAGAACAGACCGTTTCAGGGCCATTTATTACAATTCCATACTTTAGATATGTAAAGGAATTCTCGAAGAAGGATTCTACTGAAAAAGTTGTTCAGGTTAAAGAATACATTCATATACTTCCAACAGAATTAAATATATCAGGAGATATATATCCGGAGCCAAGGTATAGAGGGATTTATGAAATTGTTGTTTACAATTCGAAAATAAACTTTTCAGGAAAGTTTACCAATGTCAATCTTTCAGAATTTGACATACCACTCAATAACATACAGTTTGATAAAGCTCATCTGACTTTAGGAATAAATGATTTGAGAGGAATTGAAGAACAAATAAGTTTAAAGTGGAACAACGATCAATTTTCATTTAACCCAGGCGTCATCACAAATGATATTGTTAATAGTGGCATAAATTCTTCAATTATTATCAATCCACTCGATAGTCTGGATTATAGTTTTTCTTTAAGCATCAATCTTAAAGGAAGCCAGCTTTTATACTTCACGCCTGTTGGCAAAGTTACGGATGTAACTATCTCATCGGCTTGGAAGAATCCAAGCTTTAACGGCGCATTTTTACCTGATTCGAGGGCGATTTCAGATACAGGATTTGTTGCAAACTGGAATGTTTTACACTTAAACAGAAATTACCCGCAAGCCTGGACAGGAAGCAAATATTCCATCAGTGAATCAGCTTTTGGTATAGCATTGTTACTACCGGTAGACAATTACCAGAAGACGTACAGATCTATTCGTTATGCTATTCTCTTCATTGGATTCACTTTTTTGGTCTTTTTCTTCATTGAGGTATTAAATAAAGTATTTATTCATCCGATACAGTATATATTAGTCGGAATAGCTTTAATCGTTTTCTATACTCTTTTATTAGCCATTTCGGAGCACCTGAAGTTCAATATTGCATTCATCATCTCTGCCCTGGCAACGCTTTTGCTGATAGCCGGCTATATAAAGGCAATATTGAAATCGAGTAAATTAACATACTTAATTAGCGGAATATTGCTCGTGCTGTATTCTTTTATATTTGTAATTATACAGCTTCAGGACTTTGCACTTCTAATTGGTAGTATAGGTATATTTATAATTCTGGGACTTGTGATGTACTATTCAAGAAAAATTGATTGGTATAATCTGAACTTAGAGGAAAATAAAGAATAGCATCCAAACTATAACGCGTGTATGAGCAAGTGGCAGTGGCATGCGGGTGGGTGCCTTCTCTGAAAGTGTAGGGTAGGGTTAATATTTCTATACCGTTACCTGCAGCAAGTCCCAGACCTCGTAGTTCCACCTGAATACTGAACTGACGCAGGAACCATAAACCATTTACCAGCATTTTAAGTTAAAATAAAAGGCAAAAAGAGTTATTTTGCCTTTTATTTTAACTTAAAATGCCTGCCGGGTTCCGGCTGTACATAAATTTAAACCATCGTTGCTGTATGCTTTCAAAAAAAGCAAAATACGCTTTAAAAGCCTTACTTTATCTTACAAAAAATCAAGGCAAAGGACTTATCGTTATTTCTGACATTGCCGAAGGGGAGCGGATTCCGCGTAAGTTTCTGGAAGCCATACTTGTCGATTTAAAAACGCAGGGCTTGGTGCAAAGTGTACGCGGCAAAAAAGGCGGCTATACTTTGGTAAAAGATCCAGCAGAAATTTCGGTCGGCAATATTATCCGGATGATAGACGGCCCGCTGGCCCCTATTCCCTGCGTAAGTCACCTCTACTATAGGCGCTGCGAAGAATGTGTAGATGAAACCACCTGCGAAATAAGGCACCTGATGCGGCGCGTACGCGACGCTACCGCTGAGATATTAGATACTACTTACCTCAGCCATTTTGAAAAAGTAGAAGCCCTGGGGTTTTGTGAGTAGCACACTTGGGTGATAGCCAACTCATGCGGTGAATTTATAAAAGATTAAAGCTTTCCGGAAGTCCTGCTTTGCTGTTTATTTTTATATTTGATGAAAACAAGCAGCTATGAACAATAGGGAGATTTTATTCTGGTCAATAACCGTAGCCCTGGGCGGGTTCCTGTTTGGCTTTGACACCGCTGTTATATCTGGAGCCGAAAAAGCGATTCAGCAGGAATGGCAGCTAAGCGTATTTGAGCACGGCTTAACAGTAGCCATTGCCCTGATTGGAACGGTGGTTGGTTCGCTCACCGGCGGCATTCCGTCAGACAAATTCGGACGCAAGAACACACTCTACGGTATAGCAGTTCTCTACTTGCTGTCCTCACTCGGTACGGCCCTGGCGCCTAACTGGATTACGTTTCTCATCTTCCGCTTTCTGGGAGGCATTGGTGTCGGCGTATCTTCTGTAACGGCTCCAATGTATATCTCAGAAATATCGCCTGCAAAATCAAGGGGCAGGCTGGTGGCGCTGTTCCAGTTCAACATTGTGTTCGGGATTTTAATTGCATACCTTTCTAATTACCTTTTTGCCGGAGTTGGCGAGCACGACTGGCGATGGATGCTGGGCGTGCAGGCATTCCCTTCGCTCATTTTCCTGATAGCCATTGTATTTGTGCCGGAAAGTCCCAGGTGGTTGCTGCTCAAGCGGCCCGCCAAGGAAGAGGAAGCCAGAAAAACCCTGCAAATTGCAAACCCCGATGCAAACGTAAATCAAATGGTAACTGATATTGTACTGTCCGGGCAGGAACGGGATGCCCATGGCAAAAAAGCATCTCTGTTCTCCGGGAAATACTCTTTACCTATAACACTGGCTGTTCTGTTTGCCTTCTTCAATCAAATGTCGGGCATAAACGCCATTATCTATTATGCGCCCCGTATCTTCGAAATGGTAGGCTTAGGCCAGGAGTCTGCCTTGTTATCTTCGGCAGGAATCGGCTTGGTAAATTTTGTATTCACGCTGCTCGCTATGAACTTGATTGACCGGTTCGGCCGCCGCACCCTGATGCTGATTGGTTCGATGGGCCTGATTGTAACACTGGGTCTGGTAGCCAGGTCTTTTTACCTGGAAGAGTTCAATGGTATAGAAGTGCCGATTTACCTGTTTGTGTACATTGCCTTCTTCGCCTTCTCACAAGGAGCCGTTATCTGGGTGTTTATCTCCGAAATCTTTCCAAACCAGGTGCGTGCTTCGGGGCAGGCGTTGGGCAGCTTCACGCACTGGATTATGGCCGCCATTATTGCTTTCAGCTTCCCGTATGTATCAGAAACCCTGGGTGGCGGTAACACCTTCCTGATTTTTACCTGCATGATGGTGCTGCAGTTGCTTTTTGTGTGGCGCCTGATGCCCGAAACCAAGGGAACTTCTCTTGAGAAGATTGAGAAAGAAGTAGTGTTCCACTAAGCTGATATCTATATGCATCATAAGATAATCTGTTTCGGAGAAACGCTGTGGGATGTGCTGCCGAGTGGTAAAATGCCGGGTGGCGCTCCCATGAATGTTGCCATTCATTTAACCTATAACGGCTTCTCACCCCTTGTTATCAGCCGGGTAGGCAACGACGATCCGGGAAGAGAACTGTTACGCTTTCTGCAAGAGAAAAATGTTTCTACCCGTTGGATTCAGACGGGAGAAAGCCATCCTACAGGCGTTGTAGAAGCTAATATCTCTGACAAAAACGAGGTAACCTACAAAATAATAGAGCCCGTTGCCTGGGATTATATACAGTTCGACGAGAAGGCAGCGGAGCTGGTAGCAATAAGCGATGTTTTTATATACGGCAGCCTGGCCACCAGAAACCTCACCTCGCGCGAAACGCTTTTGCAATACCTGAAGCTGGCAAAGTTTAAAGTAATGGATGTGAACTTACGGCCACCCTACTATAACCAGGAACGCATACAGGAATTGCTGCAATACGCCAATATCGCTAAAATGAACCACCAAGAGCTGGGGGAAATAGCAGGCTGGTTTGGCTGGGCAGGCAACGAGCAGGAGCAGATGCAGGCGCTGAAACAGCATTTTAAGCTGCAGTTACTGGTGGTTACCCGCGGCGAAAAGGGAGCGGCTGCTTTAACTGAGGCTGGCTACCAAGAGCACGAAGGCTACCAGGTGGAAGTGGAAGATACCATTGGGAGCGGTGATGCATTTCTGGCAACATTCCTGAAAAATTACCTGCAGCAGGAGCCTATCCAAAAAGCCTTAGCGCAGGCATGTATGATGGGAGCTTATGTGGCCACACAAAAAGGTGGCACACCCCAGATTGACTTGTCCAGGTTTGAGGACTCATCCTCAACCCATTTATAATATTAAGCTTTCTGAATGGTTATTCCATAGAAAGGATTTATGCATCATCTTGATGATGCTAACCAGCCATTAATGTGGTGAATCTAAGTATAAAGCAAACGCTAAACAGAGAAGTTATCAGCAAAGTATAAAAGGTATACTTTGCTGATGACTTCTTAGAAATCCGGAAGTGGCAATAGCATGTATGCGGTTATTACGGATGCTGCCTTTCACTTAGTTAATAAAGCAAGATGAAAAAGATATATGCCATTGCTGCACTTGGGCTACTGCTCTACAGTTGTAGCTCCAACCAGAATACGGGAGAAAATACAGACACAGCAGATGCAGTTACAGCCACTGCCTCCAGTTTCGATGAACCGCACCGCCCGCAGTTCCACTTTACGCCGCCCTCCGGCTGGATGAACGACCCGAATGGCATGGTATACTATAAGGGCGAATACCACCTGTTTTACCAGCACAATCCCGATAGCACCGTATGGGGACCCATGCACTGGGGCCATGCGGTGAGCAACGATATGGTTCATTGGAAGCACCTGCCGATTGCTTTGTATCCGGACAGCCTGGGCATGATCTTTTCGGGTAGCGCGGTGGTGGACATCAGCAACACTTCCGGCCTGGGTACCAAAGTGAATCCGGCCATGGTAGCTATTTTTACTTACCACAACGCCGAGCAGGAGCGGGTCGGCAAAAATGATTTCCAGACGCAGGGCATCGCCTTTAGCCTGGACAATGGCCGCAGCTGGACAAAGTATAAAAATAATCCCGTGCTGAAGAACCCGGGCATACGTGATTTCCGCGACCCGAAGGTAAGCTGGTACGAAGCAGGGCAGAAGTGGATCATGACGCTGGCCGTAAAGGATCATATCAGCTTTTATTCTTCTAAAAACCTGCTCGACTGGAAACTGGAAAGCGATTTTGGCGCTGATGTAGGGGCACATGGCGGCGTATGGGAATGCCCGGACCTGTTTAAGCTGAAAGTGAACGGTACAAATGAAGAAAAATGGGTGTTGCTGGTGAACATCAATCCCGGCGCGCCGAACGGTGGATCGGGTACCCAATATTTTATAGGCAGCTTTGATGGTAATAGGTTTGTAATGGATCCGCGGTTTGAAGCGGGTTTGAATGCTAAACCGGCCATCGCGACTGCCGTGAACGGGCAGGAAGGCATCTGGCTCGACTATGGCCGGGATGAGTATGCCGGCGTTACCTGGGCCAATGTGCCGGATAGCGATGGCCGCCGCCTGTTTATGGGCTGGATGAGTAACTGGAATTATGCCAATGTGGTGCCGACAGAAAAATGGCGAAGCGCCATGACAGTAGCGCGTACACTGGAACTGGAAAATACACCGGCAGGTTTGCGGGTGGTATCTCAGCCGGTACAGGAACTGCAAAATATCTACGGAGACAGTTATACCTTCAAAGAGCAGGCAGTATCAGACACGCTTACTTTGTCAGGAAATGTTCCGTTTACTTCATCTACGTTTGATTTACAGCTGGATTTAGAACGCCTGAGTCCGGACGGGCAATTTGCAGTAGAACTGTCGAATAATCAGAACCAGAAAGTGCTTATCGGCTACGATGCTGCGCGTGGTCAGTATTACATCGACAGAAGGAAGGCCAGTAGTAACAGTTTCTCAGACAACTTTGCCGGAATCCACTATGCCCCGCGACTGGCTACAGATGATTCCTTCCCGGTGCGCCTGTTAGTGGATGTGGCTTCTGTGGAGTTTTTTGCCGATGGCGGCAAAACAGTAATGACGGATATTTTCTTTCCGGATGAAGTATTCACTAAAATAAGGCTGATTGCTGACAAAGGACAGCTCAGGCTTACATCAGGTATAATCCACGATTTAAAATCTATTTATGCTTCAGCTGAACAAAAGTAGCACCGCTAGTCATACAGCCGGAGCACGGAAGTTGCCCATAGGCTTCCTCAAATCGTGGGTACATCGCTTATCAGGTTGCATGATGAATAAAATAGTATGTACTTTAGTATGCCAGAACTTAAGTGCCGGAGCCTGTCCGGCTATAAGGTGGCTTACTTATAAGTTATTATGATAAAATACTTCTTAACCGCAGTCGCTTTACTTTACAGTATACTTTCGTTGGCGCAGGCAGACACGGACATAAAGTTTGATGCACCGGCAACACATTTTACGCAGTCGCTGCCCCTGGGCAACGGGCGGTTGGGGGCAATGGTGTATGGCGGCACTAACCGGGAAAGACTAGTGCTTAACGAAATCTCCATGTGGTCGGGCGGCGTGCAGAATCCAAACCGCCCGGACGCTTATCAGTACCTGCCTGCCATCCAGCAACTCCTGAAAGAGGACAAGAACAAGGAAGCACAGGAATTGCTGCAGCAACACTTTACCAGCGCCGGCAAAGGACCTACGCCCAAGTTTGGTGCTTACCAGATTCTTGCGGATTTGTTTATCAACTGGGCCGACACCAGCCAGCCGGTTACTAACTACAAACGCACCCTGCACCTGGACAGCGCCCTGGCAGTAACCGAGTGGAAGCGCAGCAACACTGCATACAAAGAGGAAGTATGGGTAAGCGCACCGCAGCAGGTTATTGTCATTCGCTTGAGCACAGGCAAAGCCAAAGCCCTGAATTTTGGCATTTCGATGAACAGGAAGGAGCGGGCAACCTTTACTTCGTCGGGCAATGCCATTACCATGCAGGGACAACTGGATGGTGGCAGCGGCGATCCCGGAGTTAAGTTTGCCGCTTACGCAAAAGTGCTGGCGCCGGGCGGAAAAGTAACCGTGCAGGGCAATGGCCTGCAAGTAAAAGGCGGCTCGGAATGCCTGATTATACTTGGAGCTGCTACCGATCTGAACTGGCCGCACGTAGAAGAGCGGGGGCCTGCGCCTTTACCAGTGGCACAAAAGCAGGTGGCGGCAGCTGCGAAACTGGCGTGGCCGGTACTTTTAAAAAACCACGTCGCTGATTACGACGCTTACTTTAATCGCTGCCGGCTCTATTTTACTTCAAATACCAATAACGCTGTAGAGAACATGACCACGGCTCAGCGGCTGGTGCAGTATGCCGCCGGACAAAATGATGTGCAATTGCCTGCTTTATACTTCAACTTTGGCCGGTATTTGCTTATCTCAAGCTCGCGGCCCGGCAACTTGCCGGCTAACCTGCAAGGCCTGTGGGCAGAAGAATACCAAACGCCCTGGAACGGCGATTATCATCTCAATATCAACCTGCAGATGAATTACTGGCCTGCTGAAGTAACTAATCTGGCCAAATGCCACCTACCGCTGATACAATTTACCAAACAACTGGTGGAGCCGGGCAAGGCAACGGCCAAAGCTTACTATAATTCCGATGGATGGGTGGCCCACATGTTCAGCAATCCCTGGAAATTTACGGCTCCAGGCGAGGAGGCATCCTGGGGATCTACCCTGACCGGCGGCGCCTGGTTGTGTGAGCACCTGTGGCAACACTACATTTTTAATCCTGATAAAGAATATCTTGCTTCTATTTACCCGGTGCTGAAAGGCGCTGCCCGCTTTTATACCGATATCCTGATAGAAGATCCCAAAACAAAATGGCTCGTAACGGCGCCGTCTAATTCGCCGGAAAACACTTATATCACACCTGGCGGCTTTGCCGGCCAAACCACGATGGGGCCTGCCATAGACATGCAGATTGGACGGGAGCTGCTAGGCAACACCATTCAGGCCGCTGCTATACTTGGCGTGGATGCTACCTGGGCCGACTCTCTGAAGCAAATAAAAAGCCGCCTGGCTCCCAATCAAATCAGCCCATCCACCGGAGGTGTGCAGGAGTGGATACGGGACTACAAAGAAGCCGAACCGCAGCACCGCCATGTGTCGCAGCTGTACGGTTTATACCCTTATGACGAAATCAATGACCTGGATGTGCCCTTGCTGGCTCATGCCGCCCGCAAAACACTTTTGCTGCGTGGCGATGCCGGAACAGGCTGGTCCAGGGCCTGGAAAATAAATTTCTGGGCCAGGTTGGGAGACGGCGATCATGCCCTGAAAATGCTGAAGAGCCTGCTGGAGCCTGCCTTCACCATTGAGAACGGCAAGTATAAAATGGCAGGCGCAGGCACTTATCCCAACTTGTTTTGCGCCCACCCGCCTTTTCAGATCGACGGAAATTTTGGGGCCACTGCGGCTATTGCCGAAATGCTGCTGCAAAGTAATGGCGATCACCAGGTTATCAGGTTGCTGCCTGCCCTGCCTTCCGAAGCAGGCTGGCAGCAAGGCCACGTGAATGGTCTAAAAGCACGTAATGGCTTTGAAATCGACTTTGATTGGCAGGAAGGCCAACTCAGCAAAACGCAAATCACTTCAGAAGCAGGTAAAGACTGTTATGTGCAGCTGCCCGAAGGCTTAAACGTGTACAATGCGGCCGGTAAGAAAGTGAACACAAAGCCACTGGGCAACAACATCGTCGTATTCCCGACACAAAAGGGAAATAAGTATTTGCTGAAGTAAACAGGCTGCTATACTTAGTTTTGCCAGACTTCCCTGCTGCATTTCTGTGCTGCCTGGTTAGCAGGTTGGATGCGGATAGTAAACAACAGGCCTGTCATACTATACTACCTTTAATATAGTATGACAGGCCTGCAAAGCACATCAGCTTTTCCGTTGCCTCCTGGTATTGTAATCCCGCTGTATATAATCCTCCGACGGTGCTGCTTTGTGCCTGTTCTACATTTCCTAAAAGAATTTTTTATCTCTCTATCGGGAACATCTCAATCTTATAATGTAATAGTTTTATATTGCTATGCTGGTTTGTGCATCTTTCAAAAAATAATAAGCATAAACGTTAGGCTTTAAAAATAATTCTTCCTTATTTTAACCTGAAATTAAGTAAGTAAACACTTTTTGCCTTTTGCCTAGGTGCGTTTTCATGCATGTTATTGCTTTCATGATTGGTAAAATCCGGCATTTTAAGTAGCTGGGGAAGCTTTAAAGGCTGAGAATGCACCTAAGGTATAGGGCCAGGATTTGCGATACTTGGTCCGCAGCCGCTGTGCAGATAGTATGAAAGGACAGCATAAACCAGCAGGCCTTACGGGTAAAAACGGATGTATAAATATTTTTTGATATGAATAAGCATCATTTTAAGACAAAGGCTTTGTTAGGTGTCTGGCTACCGGTCGCGCTTTTTGCCTTAAGCCTGAGTGCCTGTAAGCAGTCACTACAGGCCAAAAGTGCCCTTGCAGAGGAGAGAAATGATACCATTCTTCCTGAAAGCAACTCTATCGTAGCCGGTGCCGACCAGACAGCGGAGTATCTGCCTTACCTGAAAGGGAAACGCGTGGGCATGGTAGTAAACCCGACATCCATTATCGGAAATACCCCCAGCGTAGACAGTCTGCAGGCGCTTGGCGTTAACATTGTAAAAATATTTGGTCCCGAGCATGGCTTCCGTGGCGATGCCAGCGCAGGGGTTAAAGTAGACGATAGCATAGATCCGAAAACCGGCATTAAGGTCATTTCGCTGTATGGCAAAAACAGCACTCCATCTAAAGAGAGCCTCGCCAATATTGACCTCATGATATTCGATATCCAGGACGTAGGCGCAAGGTTTTATACTTACATCGCTACCATGCACCGCGTCATGCAGGCCTGCGCCGACAATGGCAAAGAACTCCTGATCCTGGACAGGCCCAACCCGAACGGGTACCTGGTAGACGGCCCCATATTGGATATGAGCCTGAAATCGGGCATCGGCATGCACCCCATACCCATTGCCCACGGCATGACAGTAGGGGAATTTGCCCAAATGATTAATGGCGAAGGCTGGCTTGAGAATAACCGGAAGTGCCAGATCAAAATCATAAAGGTGAAGAACTATGCGCACGACATGCCCTATACTTTGCCCGTAAGCCCATCGCCTAACCTGAATACGCAGCAGTCTGTTTTGCTATACCCATCTCTGTGCCTGTTCGAGGGAACCGTTATCAGCCAGGGGCGGGGTACACACTTTCCGTTTACCGTATTAGGCAGCCCTGCGCTGAAAGGCAAGTATGATTTCTCCTTCACGCCTGTCAGTATCAAAGGAATGAGCGAAACCCCGCTGTACCAGGACCAGGCCTGTTATGGCTTAGACCTGCGCAGGTATGATACCGATAAATTGCGGCAGAGCGGACAGCTGAACTTAAGCTGGCTGATGGAAATGTACCAGGCCTATCCACACAAAGAAAAGTTCTTCGACTATACGCAAAGCAAACAGATGGGCAACTTTGATAAACTGGCCGGCACCACGCAGCTCAAAGAGCAGATAATTGCCGGTGTACCGGAAGAAGAGATTCGCAGGAGCTGGGAGCCCGGCTTGAGCCAGTTTAAAGTAATGCGCGGCAAGTACCTGCTTTACCCCTGATTTTTACATTCAACGCTAATATATCTTACATTCTATCAGTTAAACTTTATGAAAATATTATTACGGTTTACGATGTTGGCCCTGTGCTTGATGATAGCGCAGGCCGGTTTTGCCCAGAGCAAAACAATTACCGGAACGGTAACTTCTGCCGAGGATGGCACGGCGCTGCCAGGTGTAAGCATAGTCGTGAAGGGCACCACCAATGGGGTGTCTGCAGGTGCTGATGGTACTTATGCTATTCAGGCGGCGCCGGGCGATGTGCTGGTGTTCAGCTTTATCGGAATGATGCCCCAGGAGCAGACCGTGGGTGATGCCAATACCATTGACGTGGCGCTGGCACCTGACGCCAAAGCCCTCGAAGAAGTGGTGGTGGTAGGTTACGGAACGCAGAAAAGGGCAAATCTGACCGGCGCTGTAAGTACAGTTGACACCAAAGTACTGGACTCCAGACCTATCACGGATGTGGCGCGTGGCCTGCAGGGTACCACGCCGGGCTTAACGGTAACGACCTCCAGTGGCGCCATCGGGCAAAATCCTAACATCCGCCTGAGAGGTATGACGGGCACGTTGAGAAACCCGGGCGCACAGCCGCTGATATTGGTAGATAACGTGGAGATTCCAAGCCTTCAGATGGTTAACCCCGAAGACATTGAATCTATCTCGGTGCTGAAAGATGCCGCATCTTCTTCAATTTATGGTGCCAGAGGTGCCTGGGGCGTTATCCTGATTACCACTAAAACGGGAAAGAGAAGCTCGCCTGTTAAAGTATCTTACTCAAACAACTTTTCCTGGAGCACGCCGACAACAACCCCGGAAATAGCACCGGCCGCCGAAGGAGCGGAAATGGCCTTTAAAGCTTTGCAACGGAAGAATCCAAATACCAACGTGTTTGGGGTAGTAGGTATGTACATCGACCAGACGTCTATTGATAAGATGCGTGAATGGGAAGCACTATACGGCGGACAGGATTTGGGTAACGAGATGGTATTGGGACGTGATTTTGAGATCAGGGAAAACAAACTGTTCTTCTATCGCCCCTGGAGCCCCGGAAAAATGTATATGAGAGAATGGACGCCGCAGCAAAAACATGATGTTTCTGTATCCGGCGGCAGCGAGAAAACCAACTATTATCTTGGCCTGGGTTATCTGGGGCAGGAGGGTGTCCTGAAAGTGAATCCGGATAATTTTGACAGATACAGCCTCAACGTAGGGGTGAATACAACTGTAACGGATTGGTTTGATGTACGGGCTAAAGTGATGTATTCTAAAACGGAGTATACCCGGCCTTTCTACTTCTCCAGCGAAACCTATGATCCCTGGTATTATCTCTACAGGTGGCCTGCCGTGTATCCTTACGGTACTTATGAGGGCCACCCGTTCCGCAGTGCCATCACTGAAGTGCAGCAGGCCAAAATGAATCAGGAAGATAACGGGATGGCACGCATTAATGTGGGCGGTACCTTGCGGCCTTTTGAGGGGCTAACCATAGATGCGGATTATACTTATACCCGCAACGAAGGACATGAGCACCAGACAGGCGGCGTGTTATCAGCTTACAATTTCTGGGCTACCGGTGCCGATTTAAAGTATGAGCCGTATAGCAGCGCTTCTTACAACAGGGTTCAGTATAATTCTGAGTGGAGTAACAGAAGTGTAGGGAAAGTTTTTGCCACCTACGAGAAAGACCTGAACGACCACTCCTTTAAAGTAATTGCCGGCGGGGATGCGGAAGTGTACGACTACTGGTACCAGATGTCTCAGAAGCGCAACCTGATGGACCCGGACAGAGGCGAAATAGACCTGGCAACCGGAGACCAGTTTGTAGACGGTGCCCGTGACAAGTGGGCTAACCTGGGTGCTTTTGCCCGTTTAAATTACTCGTACAAAGATAAGTATTTGTTGGAACTGAACGGAAGATACGACGGATCTTCCCGCCTGTCGCCCAACCAGAAATGGGCCTTTTTCCCGTCCATGTCCGCCGGGTATGTTATCAGCGAGGAGCCTTTTATGGAGGCAACCAAACCTGTGCTGTCGTTCCTGAAGTTAAGAGGCTCCTGGGGATCTATCGGGAATCCTAACTCCCGCCTGGGTGATATCTATCGCCTGATGTCGTCCTATTCATCGGGCTGGCTGATTGGTGGCGTGAACGTGGTGACGGCTGCTACGCCGGGCGCTTTTCCGGCAGGCCTTACCTGGGAAACCATTAACACCATTGACTTCGGGCTTGATTCCAGGTTCCTGAACGATAAAGTCGGCGTAACTTTTGACTGGTATAGAAGAGCCACCAAAAACATGCACAGCGAAGGGCTTGTACTGCCTGGTACATTTGGTACAGGATTTCCTATACGCAACAGCGGTGAGTTGCAGAACACAGGCTGGGAACTGGCAGTTGATTTCAACCACACCTTCGGCAATGGCATCAACTTTAGCGTAACCGGAACACTCACGGATTTTGAAGAAAAGATTGTGGAGTATGCTGATAACAAAGGTTTACTCGAGAACCGCCCTGGCCGGGTGATTGGCGACATCTGGGGATTTGAGACAGATCGCTTCTTTACAAATGATGATTTTGTGCAGGATGCCGATGGCAATCTGGTGCTCGACAACGGAAAGTATGTACTGAAAGATGGCATTGCGGACCAATCATACTTCGAGAGTGGCTGGTTTTTCTATGGCCCGGGTGATATCAAGTATAAAGACCTGAACGGCGACGGCAAGATCGATCGTGGCGCCCAGACTGTGGCTGATCACGGTGACATGAAGGTGATCGGCAATTCTACGCCGCACTACCAGTATGGCTTACGCATGGCCGCCGACTGGAAAGGTGTTGACCTGAGCTTTTTTGTGCAGGGCGTAGGCAAGCGCGACATGTGGGCAAACGGGCCTCTCTTTATACCTGGATACAGAGCCGGCGAAGCATGGTATGCACATCAGCTCGATTACTGGACGCCGGAAAACCCGAATGCCTATTATCCACGGCCAACAGATGCGGAGGGAGCAGCAACGGCTAATAATGCGAAGAACTTTCTGCCACAGACAAAATACCTGCTGAACCTGGCATACATGCGCATGAAGAATGTGACAGTGGGCTATACACTGCCTGGCAGCATAAGCAACAAAGTGAAAATCGATAGGCTGCGCGTGTACTTCAGCGGCGAGAACCTGTTTGAGTTCGATAACCTGGATATTCCGATTGATCCTGAGGTAGATTATACCCAGGCCGGTCTGAATGATTCGAATACCTTTGGCCGGGTTTATCCTTATCGCAGAACGTTTTCCTGTGGACTGCAGGCAACTTTTTAATGTATAAATCAAGACAGAAATGAAAACTAAAATAATTGCAATCCTTTTCTTTTCGCTTGCTTTAAGTGCTTGCGAAAAAGATTTCCTGGATACACCTCCGATAGATAAACTGACAGATGAAACCTATTGGACAAGTGAAGAGAACGTAAGAACTTTTTCATATGGCTTTTATCCGGCGTACTTTACAGGTTACGGCTCCGGCTATGCCTGGGGAAATTACTTTTCAGGCCAGGCCTTAAACGACAACTTTGCTCCTTCTAACCCGGCACAGTTTACGCAGAACGTGCCAACTTCAGGTGGCGGCTGGTCCTTTGCCTGGGTGAGAAAAGCCAATATCTTTTTAGATCGGGTGCAGGATGTGCCGATGAGCGACGAAGCCAAAGCACACTGGACCGGTATCGGCCGTTTTTTCCGTGGCATGGAGTATTCGGACCTGGTAAGCACCTTCGGAGATGTGCCCTGGTATGATACGGAACTGACCGAAGCGGATATGGAACAGCTGTACAAACCCCGCGATCCCCGCACGTTGGTGATGGACAACGTATTGGCCGATTTTAAATATGCCGCCGAAAATGTGCGGGAACAGGATGGCGCCAAAGGGCTGACGGTAAACAGAGATGTCGTACTGGCATTTATGTCGCGCGTATTTTTGTTTGAAGGTACCTGGCAGAAATACCACGAAGGTAACATGGCCAAGGCAGCCGAGTACCTCGAGGCGTCTAAGTGGGCAGCCGAACAACTGATAAGCTCGGGTAAGTATTCGTTAGGCGATTACAGAGAAGTATTTAGTTCACTTAACCTGGCCGGCAACCCCGAAGTTATACTTTACAGAGAGTATGAGCCCGGCATACTTACACATGCCTTAAACAGCTACAACAACAAGGAGCCGCAGTCCGGCCCGTCCAAAGATGCTATTGAGGCTTATTTGGCTTCAGATGGCCTGCCTATTGCTGTTTCTCCGCTGTACCAGGGAGATCATGGGATAGAAAATGTGATGGCCAACCGCGATCCGCGTATCACCGAAACCTTTGTGTCAGATGAATTGCGACTGAACGGTATTGCCAGTAATTATTCCTCTTCCGGGTATGCTACGCATAAATTCCTGAACGAGGCGATTGCGAATACGCCTGAAGGAAGCTCTAACCTGAACCCGACTGATGCGCCCGTAATCCGTTATGGCGAAGTTCTGATGAATTATGCCGAGGCTGCTGCCGAGCTGGGCACAATAGGCGGCCCGGCCTTAACCAACGCAGATTTAGACAAATCGATTAATGTACTTCGTACCAGGCCCGGCATCAACATGCCGGCATTGCAGGTGGTTGGCGATCAGCCTGCGGTTGGTGGTGTGGTATACGATGATCCTGCACGGGATCAGGCTATCCTCCCTGTTATCTGGGAAATCCGCCGCGAACGCCGGGTAGAACTGATGATGGAAGGACTCAGGCTGGATGATCTCAGGAGGTGGAAAGAACTGGATAATACCGATGTTGAAGAAAATCCTGATATCAACCGCGGCGCCTGGATCAAAAAAGCTGACTATCCTGGTCTTAATGCCAGTGTAGAGCTAACGGATGGAACAGAGGGGTATATCATACCGGCTACCAAAGCAGAGTCGCTGAGGCGGTTTGTAGATCCTAAAGTTTACCTGGAACCACTGCCGCTGGATCAGATTCAGCTGTACAAAGACAATGGTGCCGAGCTGGTACAGAACCCAGGTTGGTAATACTTGATTTTTTAATAAAAAGCCCTCCACTGGCGAAAACCTGGAGGGCTTTTTTAATCCCGCTTACGCAGTTGCTGACGATGTATAAAAGTTATACTTTCCTTATTGCCCTTCTTTTTACCACAACCCTACTACAGGCACAACAGCAGGCACTTGCTCCGAAACGGGAGTTCAGGGGTGTCTGGGTAGCCACGGTGCAGAACATCGACTGGCCATCTAAACCGGTAGCCGGCGTCACGTCAGACCAGCAGAAGCAGGAATTGGTACAGCTGCTGGACGAACATCAGCAAACAGGTATAAACGCCATTATGCTACAAATTCGTCCCTCAGCCGATGCTTTTTATGCCAGAGGGCGGGAGGAATGGAGCATGTTCCTGACGGGCAAACAGGGCCAGGCCCCTAATCCGTTTTACGATCCGCTGGATTTTGCTATACTTGAAGCCCACAAGCGCGGTATGGAACTGCACGCCTGGTTTAACCCTTACCGTGCTACCAACGATCTGGATAATTCCCATACCAGTGCCACCCACATCACGCGCACGCATCCCGAATGGTTTTTTACCTATGGCGGTAAAAAGTACTTTAATCCCGGCCTGCCTGAAGTAAGGCAATACATCATACAGGTAATTATGGATGTGGTGCGTAACTATGACATCGACGGCGTGCACTTCGATGACTATTTTTATCCTTATCCTGGCAAAGAACCGCTGCCGGATTCTGCTACTTATCAACTATACGGGCAGGAATTTGCGGATATTGACGACTGGCGCCGGAACAATGTCGATACGCTTATTCATACTTTGTCGGACAGCATACACGCTGAAAAAAGCTATGTAAAGTTTGGCATCAGCCCTTTTGGTATCTGGCGCAACAAAGCGCAGGACCCCAGGGGCTCCGAAAGCAACGGCTTGTCGGGCTACAGCGCTCTGTTTGCCGATGCCCGTAAGTGGGCGCAGCAAGGCTGGGTGGATTATGTAAATCCGCAGGTATACTTTCCGTTTTATTATCCGGCTGCGCCTTATGAAAAGCTGGTTGACTGGTGGAGTACCAACGCTTACGGGAAGCATTTATACATAGGCCAGGCCGTATACCGCGCTATGGAAGACCGCGAAGGCTGGCGCGACAAGCAGCAATTGCCTAACCAGATGCGCTACCTGCGCCACAATCCCAGTGTACAGGGCAGCGTGTTTTTCAGCTCCAAATCGCTGACCGATAACCTGGCTGGTTTCCGCGATTCGCTACAATATAATTTCTACCAATATCCGGCCCTGCCACCCGTGATGACGTGGCTGGACAGTGTGCCACCACCTGCGCCGCAGAACCTGCGCGAGAAAAAGTTTTTGTTTTTCAACTCGAATAAGAAAACCAGGCTGGAATGGGACAGCCCAAAGGAAAGTGACAGCAGCCAGGTATATGGCTATGTGATCTATCGCTTTGCGGACAACGAACCACTTGCCCTGCACAACCCGGCCAACATCATAAAAATAAGCTTCGACCATACACTTACCTCTTTTACAGACGAGGGCATGGCGCCTGGCCATACCTACCGCTACGTGGTAACAACCATCGACAGGCTTAAAAACGAAAGCACAACGGCAAACGCGTTAATTAAAAAAATTAAATAAACTGGCATGCGCACCAGTTGCAGGGTTTATACTTTTTATGTAACTATACCTGATGCAGAAGATATATAAAAAAGGAATGATGGCGATAAGATTGCTTCTATTCATTGCCGGCATTCTTCTTTTACCCGGATGTGCGTCGCATACTTTAAATAAAGATGCGGCAGCCTGGATACGCATCAACCAACTGGGTTATACGCCTGCAGGCATTAAAGTGGCCGTGTGGGCAAGTAAAGATGATGGCCACCTCAGCAGTTTTGAGCTGGTGGATGCCGGAACCAGCAAAGCTGTTTTTAAAGGCAAAGCAGGGGAAGCCTTTGGCGCTTACGGACCGTTCCAGGAATCTTACAGGCTTAATTTCACGGGTTTTAACAAGCCGGGCAGCTACTATCTGCGGGCCGGAACAGTTACGTCGCCCGTTTTTAAAATAGCGCCGGATGTATACAAGGGCGCTGCCGACTTTGCCTTACGCTACATGCGGCAGCAGCGCAGCGGCTTCAACCCCTACTTAAAAGACTCCTGCCATACATCCGACGGCTATACCATGTATGGCCCGATGCCCGACAGCACGCTTATCGATGTGTCGGGGGGCTGGCACGATGCGTCTGACTATTTGCAGTACAGCACCACTTCTGCCAATGCCACCTATCATCTGCTGGCTGCTTACCGCGATTTTCCGGATGTGTTTACGGACGAGCACCTGGCCAACGGGCTGGCAGGAACCAACAGCGTAGCCGATGTACTGGACGAAGCACGATGGGGCCTCAGCTGGCTCCTGAAAATGCACCCGCGCGAAGACTGGCTGTTCAACCAGCTGGCCGATGATCGGGATCACCAGGGCATGCGCCTGCCTACGCTGGACAGTGTGGATTATGGCATGGGCAAAGGCGGGGCAAGGCCCGTATACTTCGCCACAGGCGAGCCGCAGGGTTTGGGCAAGTATAAAAACAGGGCGACAGGCGTGGCCTCTACGGCAGGTAAATTTGCCAGCGCTTTTGCCCTGGCTGCTCAGATGTATACTTCCACCAACGACTCTTTAGCCCGCCTGTTTACCCGTAAAGCCTTATCCGCTTATAAACTGGGTTTGGCAAAACCTGGTGTCAGCCAGACGGCCCCGAATGGAGCGCCCTACTTTTACGAGGAAGATAATTGGTTAGATGATATGGAACTGGGCGCCGCGGCGCTTTACCAGCTGAACGGTGACCAAAACTATTTTGAACAGGCTTACAAGTATGGCTTGCAGGAAAAAGTAACGCCCTGGATGGGCGCCGATACCGCCCGGCATTACCAGTGGTATCCCTTCCATAATTTCGGCCATTACGAACTGGCCAATAAAGCCGATGCAAAAACCAGATCACAATTAATCAGCTTTTACAAACAAGGTATAGCGCGCGTATTTGCTAAAGGAAAACAAAATGCTTTTTACCGCGGCATCCCTTTCATCTGGTGCTCCAACAACCTGACAACCTCCTTTGCCATTCAGTGCCATCTGTACCGGCAGCTCAGCAACGATGATACTTTTGCCGAACTGGAGCAGGCGAACTTCGATTGGCTATTTGGCTGCAACCCGTGGGGCACCAGCATGGTGTATGGCCTGCCCGCTACCGGCGATACACCTGTCGATCCGCACTCCGCTTTCACACACCTGTATACTTACCCGGTAGATGGCGGCCTGGTAGACGGGCCCGTGTACGGGAGCATCTTTAATAACCTGAAAGGGATTACCTTGTATCATCCTGATGAATATGCCCCTTTCCAGTCAGGCCTGGTAGTATACCATGACGATTACGGTGACTACAGCACCAACGAGCCAACGATGGATGGCACAGCCTCGCTGGTTTACCTGCTGGCAGCCAGGGAACATGATGCGTTGGAGGAGGTACAAACAAAAAAGTAGTAATTTCCGGTTGTTGTGGATGGCCCCTGAACTGCAGCCATACATAACATTTATGCATCGCTCTGGTATATGCTGCCGGCTTAAGAAGGGAAAGCGGCTTATGCATGAAATTAGTTTTGCGTTGGAACAGATAAAGCGGGGTTGATTACCAGGTAATACCGATACTGCTGCTTCAGACCTCTGCGTTTTTATGCGTGTTATACTTGAAATTGCAGTACATAAAAAATGCTTATTTAGAATTTATTTGTAGATTTAGCGTGCCGGAAGAAGAAATTTATACTTAGCGGTGGTAAGTATGCCGCATAAAACCGCATCCTGGCTTTTGCGGGCAAAGCATCGGCATAGATGCAGCGTAGGTGAGCGCCTGCAAGCGTTCTTATTCCGGGAAAAGATACCTCTGATGATAATGAGAATAACTTATACTTTATTATGGCTCCTGGTTGCTTTGCTTGCGCCTTTTGCAAGTATAGCGCAAACGTTTAGCTTTGCTTTTGTAACTGATACCCACATCGGCGGCAACACAGCCGCCGAAGATTTGCAACGTACCGTGCAGGATATTAATGCCAACGATTCGCTGCGTTTTGTGGTAATCACAGGTGATATCACTGAGTTTGGATCTGATGCAGAACTGGCACAGGCAAAGCAGATACTGGATGGGCTAAACAAGCCGTGGCATGTTATTGCCGGTAACCACGATGCCAACTGGTCGGAGAGCGGCAGCAATACTTTCCGGAAAGTGTTTGGCGCAGAGACATTTGCCTTTACTTACAACGGTTACCTGTTTGCCGGCACCAGCTCGGGCCCAAACATGCGCATGGGGCCGGGACAAGTGCCGCGTGAAAACATGGTATGGCTCGATTCGGTGCTGACCAATATGGAAGATCCGCAGATGCCTGTGATTTACCTGAACCATTATCCGCAGGATTCGGCGCAGAACAACTGGTACGAGGCCATCGATCTGGTAAAACAACGCAACGTGCAGTTAATAATGTGCGGGCACGGGCATGCCAACCATAAGTATGATTTTGAAGGAATACCGGGTATTATGAGCCGCTCTAACCTGCGGGCAAAAGACAGCCTGGGCGGCTACAACATTGTAACCATAGCCCACGATACCGCCAGCTTTGCCGTGCGCAGGCCGCAGGTACAAACGTTGCCTGTCTGGGCAAAAGTTGCGCTGGTCAATCATCATTTTGATCGGGATAAAACGACGTATGCCAGGCCGTCGTTTGCTGTGAACAAGAAGTATGACCAGGTAGAAGTGGTATGGACGTACCAGGACGACAGCGATGTAGGAGCAGGCACCGCAACGTATAAAAACCTTGTCATCGCCACCAATACAAAAGGCGAAGTTTACGCGCTGAACAGGAAAACCGGCCGGCGGGAGTGGCTGTTTAAAACGGGTGGCAAAATATATTCCACCCCGGCTGTAGCCAACGGCTACGTGGTAGTTGGCTCCTCCGACAACAGCATTTACGGCCTCAAAGCTTCCAGTGGAAAGCTAGCCTGGAAAACAACCACGCAGAAGCCGGTACTCGGCTCGCCCGTTATCCACGGCAAAGTAGCATACATCGGCGGTTCCGACGGGCATTTCAGGGCACTGGATCTGAAATCCGGCAAAGTGAAGTGGGACTTTGACCAGGTAAAAGGCTTTGTGGTAACCAGGCCGCTGATCTACCAGGATAAAGTATACTTCGGCAGCTGGGGGGATGATTTTTACGCGCTGGATACGCAAACAGGCAAGCTGGCCTGGAAGTGGAACAACGGTTCGGCTAACCGCATGTTTTCGCCGGCTGCCTGCTACCCGGTTGCTGTGGATGGCCATGTTTTTATTGTAGCGCCCGACCGCTATATGACTTCGCTGGATGCTGCAACAGGGCAGGTTATATGGCGTAAAAAAATGGACGACATACGCGTGCGCGAATCAATGGGCTTGTCAGCCGACGGAGCGCTGGTATACGTAAAAACAATGGATGGCGAGTTGTACGGCGTTTCCACTGCCGCCGACACAATGCAACTGGACTGGAAAGCAAAGCTGCAACTTCCTTACGAGTTGGCGCCGTCGGCTATTGTAGAAAGCAGGGGCGTGGTATACGTGCCCTCTCATTCAGGTATGGCCAGCGCCGTGGATAGAGAAAGTGGAGAAGTACTCTGGCAGCATAAGATATCGAACAGCCTGATGAACCCCGTGATGCCGTCCGGGAAAAACGAAGTAGTGGTCAGTACCATGGATGGCAGGATAGCATGTTTACGCTATCACCCCGAGAAGTAGCCGGCGACAGAAATAAAGGTGCCGTATAAATAGTTGGAAGAATGCTGGACAACAGCAAAAGAAATCACATAGAAATGGAAATAGTTACTGAAAGAGATTCAAATTATAACGATCTCGAGAAGATGTCTGTCAGGGAGATCCTGGAGAACATCAACAATGAAGATAAAACTGTTCCGCTTGCCGTGGAGAAAGTGATTCCGCAGATAGAGCAACTGGCAGAGATAACGGCGGAGAAGATGAAAGCAGGCGGCCGCCTGTTTTATATTGGCGCCGGTACCAGTGGCCGCCTGGGTGTGCTGGATGCTTCGGAATGCCCGCCTACTTTTGGCGTGCCTTTTGACAGGGTGGTGGGCCTGATAGCAGGAGGGGATGGCGCTATCCGCAAAGCCGTGGAATTTGCTGAAGACGACATGGAGCAGGCCTGGAAAGATTTGCAGGTGTATAACATAAGCGACCAGGATGTGGTAGTAGGCCTCGCTGCTTCGGGCACCACGCCCTACGTTATCGGCGGGCTGCGGATGGCCAACAAACATGGCATTGTGACGGGGTGCGTGGTCTGCAATGCCGGCAGTCTGGTAGCTGCCGAGGCAAAGTACCCGGTAGAAGTGGTGGTAGGACCTGAATTTCTGTCCGGCTCAACGCGCATGAAATCCGGCACCGCGCAGAAGCTCGTACTGAATATGCTCACAACCACGGTAATGATACAGCTGGGCAAGGTGAAAGGAAACAAAATGGTAGACATGCAGCTCAGCAACCACAAGCTCTATCACCGTGGTGTCCGGATTATTATGGCCGAGACAGGAAAGGATGAGCAAACGGCCACTGCACTTTTAGATAAGTATGGCAATGTGCGCAAAGCCATAGAAAGCGTGATGATATCGTCCTGATTAGGCTTGCATCAATAGATTATAGCTATCGCCGCTGTCTTATGCTAGAGCGAGCTTGCAGCTCGTTCTAAATTAGCTTTGAGACAAGGGTACTTAAAAATAAAAAGTACGAGCTGCAAGCTCGCACCAGCAAAAGCAGTGTGGGTTACTTTATAGCATCCTAACCTGGGTTCTACAGCCAGTAAATTACAACTTGTAAATCAATCTTAGAATGAAGTATGACTAAGCGCAGCGATGCCTCTATACTTTGTTTTAACTCATATTCTGATACATAAAGCGTATGCCACCCATTGTTCTTCTGTTATTTCTGGTAGGTTATTTTGCTGTGCTGATAGGTATTTCCCGCCTGACTTCGAGAGGGGCATCCGACAACTCCACCTTCTTTATCGCCAACCGGAATTCAAAGTGGTACTTCGTGGCTTTCGGCATGATTGGCACTGCCTTGTCGGGAGTTACGTTTATTTCAGTGCCGGGTGCCGTGAGCAACAACAGCTTCGGCTACTTCCAGTTTGTGCTCGGCAATGCGGTAGGTTTTGTGCTCATAGCCACGGTGCTGCTGCCCCTGTATTACCGCATGAACCTGATCTCGATTTATACTTACCTGGAGCGGCGCATGGGGTTCTGGAGTTACAAATCAGGGGCGATGATCTTTCTGGTTTCCCGCATTATCGGCTCTGCTTTCAGGCTATACCTGGTGGCCATTGTGCTGCAAAAGTTTATTTTTGATGCCTGGCAGGTGCCTTTTGGCGTTACAGTAGCCATCTGTCTTATACTTATCTGGTGCTATACTTACAAGGGCGGACTTAAAACCATCGTTATCACCGATACGCTCCAGACTGTTTTCCTGCTCTCGTCAGTGCTGCTGTCTATCTGGTTTATTGCTGATAGCCTGAATCTGGATCTGATGGGAACCTTTGAGGCAGTCAAAAACAGCTCCTATTCTAAAATATTTTTCTGGGAGGATTTCATCGGCAGCAAGAACCACTTTCTCAAGCAGTTTCTGGGCGGCATTTTTGTTACCATAGCCATGACGGGCCTTGATCAGGATTTGATGCAGAAAAACCTGAGCTGCAAAAACATTGGAGAAGCCCAGAAAAACATGCTCACTTTTACGGTTGTGTTTGTGTGCATCAACATCTTTTTCCTGAGTGTGGGCGCCCTGCTTTACCAGTATGCCGATGCTAACCAAATCAACGTGGCCGCCCTGCGCACACCCGATTACCTGTTCCCAGAGATTGCTTTAAACTACCTGAATGTTGTGCCGGCCGTGGTGTTTATGCTCGGGTTAACGGCCGCTACCTTCGCCACTACCGATTCGGCGCTGACCGCTTTGACAACTTCCTTTTGCATCGACTTCCTCAATTTCGAGAAGAAAGAAGATCAGAATGATCGCCGGCTGGTTCGTACCCGGCACATCGTGCACGTAGCTTTTTCGGTGGTGATGCTGCTGGTGATACTGGTTTTCCGGATAATTAACGACGACTCCGTGGTGAACGCAATTTTCAAAGCAGCCGGTTATACGTATGGGCCGCTGCTGGGCCTGTTTACTTTTGGTATGATAAGCAAACGCATTGTTACAGACAGGCTGGTGCCGTTTATCTGCCTGCTTTCCCCGGCCATTACCTATATCATAGACAGTTATTCGCTGACCTGGATTGGCTACATGATGGGCTTTGAACTGATCGTAGTGAATGGTTTGATTACGTTCCTCTGCCTGCTGATCACCAGTAAACCCAACAGAGGCGAAGTAACGCGCTGGAAGGCTACCGACAAGGTAATGTCGACCTCAAAATAACCGCTGTAACGCTGGCTTTTACCCCATCCCTAAAACTACGATTAGGACATAAGTCCATTTATGTTTCAAGTCTGTGACTTGGAGCTATTATGAGGCCAGTTTTTAACTGGCGTAAATTGTTTTCAAACCGGATTCATACTTACGCCAGTTAAAAGCCGGCTTCATTTCCACCACAAGTTGGAAACTTGCGGTATAAAATTTACTTTTCATTTTGTGTCCCTATTGTAGGTTTTTAGGGGAAGGGTGGCGAACGGTTAAAGTACAGTAACAGCTTTGGCATATTCCTTCAGCGCGGCGCTGCCGGGTTTCAGATCGGTAACGAGGTAATGGATGGCGTTCAGGTTGCAGACTTTCATGTTCTGGATCGAGTCAAGCTTTTCGGCAATGCTCATAACGGCTGTTTTCCTGGCAGATTTCAGCATGGCTTTTTTCACCTGCACTACTTCCCAATCCGAATCCGTCATGCCATCGGCCAGTGAAAGCCCGTTTGTTCCTAAAATGCACAGATCTACCCGAATCTCAGAAAGCTGGTTAATTACCTGTGCGCCATAGTTTATATGGGAACTCTTCGACAACTGGCCTCCTATAAGTATAACATCAACATTGGGGCGTTCGGCCAGTTCGAGCGCCACCAAAGGACTTACGGTAAAAAAAGTACATTTCAGGCTGTCGGGGAGCATACGTGCCACCTCTATCATCGTGGTGCCACCGCCTACCAGCACAAACATATCGTCGTGCAGCAACTGAATAACTTTCCGGGCTATTTCCTTTTTAGAGTCTTTGGCGTATACTTCGCTTTGCTGGAAAGGATAGTGGAACGACCGCGACAAAGCACCGCCGTGTACTTTCAGAATTTTGCCACTTTCGGCCAGTTCATGCAAATCCCTGCGGATGGTATCTTCCGATACATTAAGCTGTGTGCTCAGATCTGAGGAAAGCACTTTGTTGTGCAGGTTTATTTGCTTGATGATGAAAGCCTGCCGTTCTTCCTTTAGCATTATGTCAGGGTTAGAGATATCTTCAAATATAAGTATAGGTACAGAATAATTTAAACTATTTTATCGTCCTGAAAGCATCCTTCTCGCACTCACACCAGCCGGAGGCTATACTTTACGCACCCTCCAAATCATACTTCACGATTAACCCGGTAAATCAAAGTTTTAGACCTTTTCCAAAGTCTTACCTCTGGAATCAGGAGCCGGCATTTGCTTTAAATACCCGGATAAAGTTGCCGCCTAAAATCTTTTCGATGTCCGTTTTGCTGTAGCCCCTAGCCAGGAGTTCCTTCGTGATGAGCGGGAAGTCCGTTACATCATCCAGTTGCTGCGGTGTGGAGGAGATGCCGTCGAAGTCGGAGCCAAGCCCCACATGATCTACGCCAACCAGCCGCACAATATGATCCAGGTGATCGAGCAGCAGCGATAGCGGCGGACGCACCTGGGTAGCCTCCCGGGGATATTGCTTTGTCAGCCATGCCGTTCTGGCATCGGAAGACCAGTTAAGTTGTTTCAAGGAATCCAGTTCCGGCTTGTGCCTGGCCATAAACTGCGCCTGGCGCTTATCGAAACCACTGTCCAGGAAACCGGAGAAAAAGTTCAGATCGATTACGCCGCCGTTTTTACCTACGGCTTTTATTTGTGCGTCCGTCAGGTTCCTGAAATGCGGGTTTATGGCATGCACACAGCTATGCGACACCAGCACGGGTTTGGTAGTGGTTTGGATAGCATCCCAGAAGGTCTGCTCGCCCACATGGCTCAGGTCCACCATCATGCCCAGTTTATTCATCCGGCGCACCACTTGTTTACCAAAGTCATTTAGTCCTTTCTTCGCGTTGGGCACGGTGCCTTCTGCTTCGTCTTTGGCCGACGAGGCCCAGGAGGTAGAATTGTTCCAGGTAAGCGTCATGTAGCGCGTGCCAAGTGCATACAGGCTGTCGAGGTAAGCCAGGTTATCTTCTATCATGTGGCCGCCTTCCACCCCGATCATGGCCGCCAGCTTTTTTTGCTTCACTGCTGCCATCAATCCGGCGGGCGTGGTTACTACCTGCATCTTATCCGGGTTGCGGGCCGCAAGGGCATACAATGAGTCGATTTGTGCAAGCGCATATTTAAACTCACGGCCTTTGCCCAGGCTGCCCTCGCTCCAGACAGAGAAAACCTGCACATCCACGCCGCCTTCTTTAAACCGTGCCAGGTCAGAGTGCGTCTTGCCGGTCAGGTCGTCTGCTATGTCGAGGCCTTCCATCACGTTTATCAGCACATCATTGTGCGTGTCAACTACAATGGCTTCCTGGTGCAGTTTTTTGTAATCCTGCGCCCATACAAAGGTGCCATGGAGCAGGAGCGTAGCCAGCACGGGTAAGAGTTTCGCTGTTTTCATTCAGTTCTGTTTTGTTGAAGCCGGGTGCGCTGCTTCTTTGCAGCGCGGCGCAGGTATGATGCTATAAGTATGGATGAACGCGTACATGCCTGCTTACCGGCAGCACAGCAAGTATGGTCAGGAAAAGATAAGAAAAAGCTGGTTGAAACCCAAGTATACTTTGGTGGCGAACGGGAGTATGGCAGCGCATGAACAAACCCGAAAACCGGGAGATATTGCAGATATTGTAAAAGTGCTGTACCTTAAATGCCAGGCTACACCTCAAGCCTACAATTTTAATGCTTCATACTATGAATTTCCCTTTCCTGATGCTCACCTGCCTTATACTTGGCGCGACATACGCTTCTGCTTCGGCGCAGCAAAAAGACAGCCGCTGGCTCGAAGAACTGCTGCATGCGCAGGCTTCGCCGCTGCTGCAAAACATACTCAACAAGCCCGATACTTTTCAGTACCAGATTATTTATACCCGCATCAATCGCGATAAAAACAACCGGACGCATTTTAAAAACTATTACCTGAACGTAGATCGCAACAGGTATTTCAATCCCGCCTCTACCGTAAAATTGCCAACTGCGCTGCTGGCCCTCGAAAAGTTAAACAGCTTAACAGACAAAGGCATCGATAAGTATACGCCTATGCTCACCGACAGCGCTTTCAGTAAGCAAACAGCGGTATTGGCTGATTCTACTGCTGAAAACGGTTTGCCATCCATTGCACATTACATCAAAAAAGTATTTCTGGTAAGCGACAACGATGCCTACAACCGCCTGTATGAATTTGTAGGACAGCAAACACTCAATGAGAAGCTGTGGCAGAAAGGCTATAAAGATGTGCGCATCACGCGCCGCTTTACGCCCATGTCGGAAGAGGAAAACCGCCATACCAACCCCATCCGTTTTGTGCAGGACGGAAAAGTATTGTACACCCAGCCGGCAGCACGCAGCAATGTTACATTCGACTTCAGCAAAGCCGTTCATATCGGGAAGGCTTATTACAATTGGGAGGAGCAGCTGATTCAGGAGCCGATGGACTTCACCACGCACAACAACCTGCCACTGGACGATCTGCGGCAGATGCTGCAGTCAGTGCTGTTCCCGGAATCGGTGTCGGCACAGCAGCGCTTTGACCTGAGTCCGGAGGATTATGCTTTTCTGTATGAAAACATGCCCAAGCTGCCGTTCGAGAGTAATTTTCCGAAGTATGATACCACCGAGTTTTTCGACAGCTATACCAAATTCTTTATGTATAAAGCTGATAAGAGCAAGATACCGGAGTATATCCGCATCTATAACAAGCCCGGCTGGTCGTACGGTTTCCTGACGGATGCCGCTTACATTGCTGATCTGAAAAACGAGGTTGAGTTTATGCTTTCGGCCGTTATTTACGTGAACAGCGATGGCGTGCTGAACGATGACAAGTATGATTACGATACAATCGGTTATCCGTTCTTCAAAGAAATAGGGGAGATTATCTACAAGTATGAGCTCGGAAGAGAACGCAAGTATAAGCCGGATTTAAGCAAGTTTAAGCGGTAGTAAGTATGGGAAGTTTGGCTAAAGCAGTTGTAGCAGCATCCCAAAGACCTCGCAGTGTGCGCAGCTCCTGCGAGCGTCTGGAGAGTTAGAGAGTTAAAATGTTGATCTTATAGCATATGCGTCCGCTTGCGCTATAGATTCTGCTGCATAGCCCAGATACTTGCAGGAGCTGCGCACACTGCAAGGTCAGGATTGATTAAACCAAAAAGCCCCTGCAGCGCAAACTGCAGGGGCTTTTTGGTTTAATGTAATGATGTGTTACTCTACATCCCACCAAAGCCGGTCGGCCAGTGATGACACAGCAGGCACGTTAGCGCCGTTCTTGCTTGATTCTCCCTGCGGGTAAGCTACCCGGCGGATAAAGGTCGGCAGCGCGGCGCCTTCGGGCAAGGTGAAATTCGCATACTGGTAATCATAGCGTCTGGCATCGTTCCAGGCTTCGGGATTCAGGTAGGTGGCGATATACTTTTCTTTGAAAATCAAATCGAGCGTAAGGTTTTGCGCGCCAACCGCCACGGCCGGGTTCGACAGATAAGCATCGCGTTCAGCCGGCGCTACTTCCAGTTGCTCCATACTTGCCCTGATGCCCTCAAGGTAAGCTGCATAAGCGCGATCCAGGTTACCTGCCCGGAAAGCCGCCTCTGCCTCAATAAATTTAACCTCGGCATAAGAGATGATAACCAGTGGCGACAGGTCGCCGGTTAAAGGAGAGTTCTGAGAGATGTAAGACTCGTCTCTGACGGTGTTGTTGGCCGGGCCCACGTTGCCTGTGCCGTTCGGAGTGCCTTTGTAATCGCCATTAACGGTTTTATCTGTGATTTTGGCAATGCGCGGGTCAAATACGCCATACGTAGTGCCATCCAGGTGTTCTACTAATTGCGTGGAAAGCCATCCGCCGAGTACCAGTTGGGTGTTACTCAGCGCAATAGCGGCCCATGGATTTCGTGCTGCAAAAACGCTCATCTGTGCGTTGTCAGCATTGGAGGTATAAGCCTGATCAACGGCAGCCAGCACATCCTGCGGATTGTAGGCTGTTGTCTTGCTTATCTTGTTCAGAAATCTTGCTTTAAGCGCATAAGCTGTCTTTATCCAGTTTTCTACACTACCGCCATGTATCAGGTCGTTGTCCGGATCAAGCGTCAGTTTAGAGTCTGGTTTATTCAATTCTGCAATGGCCTCGTCCAGCAGTCTCACCGTTTCCTGGTACAGTTCTTCCTGCGTGTCGAATTTGGGCGTGAGTGTGCTGCCGTTAAAGGCTTCGGAGTAGGGTGCATCACCAAACATATCGGTTACAAGGCTCAGGTTATAGGCCATCAGCACATCGGCAACGCCCACATACTGGCTGGCACCTTCTTCCTGGGCCTTTTGCTTCATGTCATAAATATCGGCCATCGCCAGGTATAAATTATCCCAGATACTGGTGTAATCAGACACCTGGTACGTATCCGTGGCGCTGCCGGCAGACGGGTTGGCCAGGTACTGCACAAAGTAGGAGGTAACAGCCGCGACACGCTGGCTGTTGAGGGCCGTTTTCTGTGTAGTAGTGGACAGCAAAGCGTTTAACGGTGGGTTCGTAACCAGGTTGGGATTCTCATCCAGGTCAAAATAGTCCTTACAACTCTGTAAGCTCATCATGGCCCCCGTTATCAGGATAAGGGCAAGGGTATAGCTGCGTATCTTTTTCATACTTCGTTCAAATTAAAATCCAACATTCAGGGTGAACAAATAACTTCTGACAGCCGGGTAAGTAAAACCGGCAAACCCATCCACGTTGCTACCGCTCGGGGAAGAACTGTTTTCCGGATCGTAGCCCGAATACTTGGTGGAAAGCCACAGGTTGTTGCCGGTGAGCGATACAGAGGTGTTTTTGATAAAAATATCTTCAAACCATCTGCTTGGCAGGTTGTAGCTGAGCGTCAGGGAGCGCAGGCGCACCCAAGAGGCATCTTCCACAAAGTTCTCTGACACGCCGCGGTGAATGTTGCGGTAAAAGCCATCGCCGTAATCCACACCATCCGGGCCGATGCCCTGCCCTAAATAAACAGGCTTTGTGTTAGGTGTTCCGTCTGCCAGTACGCCGTCAAAAACAATAACTTCATCGCGGTTCTCGGTATATTCGGCAATACCGAATGCTGAGAAGAAATTACCCATCTGGTTATACTTCTCCTGTCCTACGCGGGCATCAATTAAGCCGGAGAGGCTGAAGTCCTTATACGTAAAGGTGTTGGTCAGGCCGCCAATCCAGTCCGGTTGCGAGTTGCCCAAAATCTTCTGATCAGAAGTAGCGGATCGGATGGGGAAGCCGTCTTCGCCAATCAGAAGCGGTCTGGATTCGTCGATATGCATTGGATCTTCCTCGTCTGATCCATAATAGCGTTTGTAGTAGGTGCCATAAATGTTACCAAAAGATTCGCCCGGTATCAGCTTCATGGTGACAGTGGAACCGAGATAGCCGAACTGCGAAGCGTACGGGATTTCGGTGAGGCCTTCGCGGATGGTCAGAATTTTGTTACGGTTAGCAGAGAAAACCAGGCTGGTGTTCCATGTGAAGTCCGTTGATCTGATCGGCGTGGCATTCAGCGCCAGTTCTATGCCTTTGTTGCGCATGGTGCCGGAGTTTACGGCAGCTCTTACAAAGCCTGTGGAGCTGGGAACATCGATGTTGATGATCTGGTCTTTGCTCAGGGAACGGTAATAGCTGATATCAAAACCGAGGCGGTTATCCAGGAATTGCATCTCAAGGCCGGCCTCAAAGGTATTGGTATATTCCGGAAGCAGGGCTCTGTTGCCCAGCAGGGCAGCTCTTGTAAAACCAGTATAGCCTGTAGGCAAGCCGGTATAAGGTGAATAGCCGAAAGAGGTAGAGTATGGCTCTGCATCTTTACCAATGCCGGCATACGAGATTCTGAACTTACCAAGGTTTACATAAGCCGGCAGTTGCAGGTGATCAGAGAACACATAGCTCAAACTGGCTGAAGGATAGAATAGGGAGTTGTTCGGGCTTATCAGGGTAGATGTGATATCGTTTCTGCCGGTTAAAGTCAGGAACAGGAAATCTTTATAATCGAGTGTCGCTTCTCCGAAAAAGCCCATCAGCCGGTACTCCTCTTCTCTTTGTCTGGAGTTTAAGATTTTGGCATTCTGCAGATTGAAGTAATCGAATATAGCCAGTTCACTGCCTTCCACACCAAAGCTCTTGGCGCGCCTGTCGTATAGTTCATGACCCAGGCGGAGCGTTCCGGAGAAGTCGCTTCCAAAATCAGAGCTTAACGTAACTACAAATGTGGAGTTGATGGTTCTGGACTTGGTGCTGTATTGGTTTACAAAGCCGAGTCCGTTATCTTCATACACCACTTCATCGGCAAATCCGCGGGGGCCAGGCGCTGTAGCGGTGCGGCCGTCGGTATAGGTGTCGAGGCCAATACGGTAGTTGAAGTTTAACCAGGTAGTAGGCGTATAACCAAAATTTAAGCTACCGATAAACCTGTTTACGTCGTCTTCCAGCAGGTTGGTGGCAGCGCCGTAAATAGGGTTGTTGTTTCCGTAGGTTTTCATGGTGCCGTCCGGTTTTATGTAATCTGTTACATCCCAGCGCGGAGACCAGTAGCTCAGGCTTTCGCTGTAGCGATCAGCATTATAGCGGTTGCCTCCTGAGTTGATGTAGTTAAAGTTGGCGCCGGTCGTAAATTTGTCGCTGAACTTTACCTCTGTATTCAGGCGGGCAGAAAAATTCTGGTAATCCGTAAAAGGTATAATGCCTTTATGATCCAGGTGAGAGATGGACGACAGGAACGTAATTGCCTCGTTTCCGCCGGAGAAAGACAGGGAGTTCCTGAACTGTGAGCCCGTTTCGTAAGCATCACGGAAGTGGTTATACAACTCTGCAGGGTGGGTGGGATCTAACTGCCGGGCCTCTGCTACGGTTGGTCCCCAGGATGGCCAGAAACTGGCTGGATCGTATTCGCCCTTATATCCCTGGGTATACTCATCCTGAATTTCAGGTACCTTGTTTACCTCTTCTATACCCGCTGTGCTGGTAAAATTAACCCGCAGGGCTCCTTTTTGTCCGCTCTTGGTCGTTATTACCACTACCCCGTTCACGCCCCTCAAACCATACAAAGCAGTAGCCGCGCCACCTTTCAGCACATTTATACTTTCAATGTCATTCGGGTTGATGTCAGCCAGCCTGTTGCTCATGCCTCTTAGTTCGGCTCCCTCGCCAAAGGTGGAAGTTGAGTTGTCTACCAGCACGCCGTCAATTACAAAAAGCGGCTGGTGTGAGCGGTTTACGTCAATAGAGTTAATGCCGCGTATGCGGATATCAGCACCCTGGCCTGGCGCGCCGCCGGTGCTGGAAATAACCGCGCCGGCCACCTTGCCCTGCAACGCGTTTAGCACGTTTGGTTGCTTGTTGCGCGTAATCTCCTGCGCCCCAACCGACTGCGCCGCATAGCCTAACGATTTCTTTTCGCGCGAAATACCCAAAGCCGTTACCACTACTTCCTGCAGTTGCTCGGTATCCGTGCTCAGGCTCACGTTAATCTCCGACTGGCTGCCTACTGTTACCTCCTTGGGCTGGTAGCCGAGGAACCTGAAAACCAGAACAGCGTTGTTGTCCGGCACCCGGATCTGGTAGTTGCCGCCGGCATCGGTGGAAGTGCCTGTGGTGGTGCCTTTTACGATTACACTCACACCGGGCAGGGCCATGCCCTCTTCTGCACCCGTTACTTTGCCGCTTACGAGGGTGCCCTGGGCAGAGGCACTTGTCGCCCAGCACACCAGCAGCAGGAAAATCAAGGTAAAGCTGTTTCTCATCATAAAGAGGTCTAGTTATTTTGAAACAATGTATAAAATTATACTTACTCAGCCCGCCCCGCCTGCAGGATGTTACCGGATGGCTGCTACAGGCCTGGCATTCCGGGCAACAGGCAGATACTGCAACAACATGCAGCCCGATAGCGGCTTAAGTGATGCTGTATGCATGAAGTTGAAAATTTTAATCTAATATAGGAACAAAAACGCAAATAGTGTTACCTTAAGCTTAATACATTTTATATTTTCAACTTTAGATTACACCAGAAAGCAAACATCGTTTAGACATGCTTATGAAAAAGAATATTACTTATATCCTGCTCGTATATTGCATGCTTACTTTCCGAACTATGCCGTCTCAAGCGCAGGGCTTCACGCTCGAAGCCGTTAAAAGTTACCCTTTCCCCAGCGGGCTCATTGCCGCTGCACACGGAGCTCGCATTGCCTGGGTTTTTGATGAACAGGGCCAACGCAACATTTATGTAGCTGAAGGACCTGCCTTTTTGCCGCGCAGGCTTACCAACTATACCCAGGACGACGGCCAGGAAATCTCCGGCCTGTCGCTTTCGCCGGATGGGCAGTGGGCAGTGTATGTGCGGGGCGGCGATCATGGTTCTATCTGGAATGAAAGCGATGCTGTAAATCCATCTTTTGCACCCCTCGTTTCACGCACACAGATATGGCGTATACCATTTGCCGGAGGTGAGCCCGTTGCCATAGCAGAAGGAGATAACCCGGTGCCTTCGCCCAACAGCAGAGATGTCGCGTTTATGAAAGGTGGACAGGTATGGCTGGCGCCGCTGGACGGTTCGGCACCCGCCAGAAATCTCTTCAGGGTACGTGGCGAAGTGCGTGCATTGGAGTGGTCGCCAGACGGATCGCGGCTTGCTTTTGTGGCCGATCGGGGGGAACATGCCTTTATCGGCGTTTTTACAGACGAAAAAACACCCATCACCTGGCTGGCGCCTTCGTTTCATAAAGATGTTTCGCCCCGCTGGTCGCCGGATGGCTCTGAAATTGTGTTTGTCCGGACGCAGGGAACAGGCGGCGCGCCAAAATCATACTTAGAGAATCATCATAAACCCTGGGCCATCTGGGTGGCAGATGCGGCAACCGGCAAAGCCACACAACTATGGAAAGCGCCGGCCACGCTGGCCGGCTCCGTGCCGAACACGCAGGGTGGGTTTAATTTACATTGGGCTGCCGGAGATCGTATTGTTTTTATGTCGCACCAGGATGGCTGGCCGCACCTTTACAGCATTCCTGCCGCAGGCGGCGCTCCTTTGCTGCTGACGCCGGGCGCGTTTATGGCCGAGCACATCCGCCTGAGCCCCGATAGAAAATGGCTCGTATTCAGCGCCAATACCGGCCCCGATAAGCTGGACATCGACCGCAGGCATGTGGCACGCGTACCCGTAGACAAAGCAAGTATGGAAGTGCTCACGCCCGGCAGCGGCATAGAAGCTTTTCCGGTACTGACCGGCGATGGAGCGACACTGGCCATGCTGAGCGCTACCGCGCAGCGGCCACTGCTGCCGGCCATCATGCCGTTTAAAATGCAGGCAAAGCTCCAGGTACTTGCCGCAGATCTGGTCCCTGCCGCCTTTCCGCAGAACAAGCTCGTTACACCCAAACAGGTCATCTACAAAGCACCAGATGGGCTGACCATACATGCGCAGTTATTTGAAACAAAGGGAGGCCCGGCCAAAAAGCCAGCTATTGTGTATGTACATGGCGGCCCGTCGCGCCAGATGCTGCTGGGCTGGAACTACTCCGATTATTATGCCAACGCTTATGCCATGAACCAGTATCTCGCCAGCCTTGGCTTTGTGGTACTGTCGGTAAATTACAGGCTCGGCATCGGGTATGGGTATGATTTTCATAATCCGGAGAAGGCAGGAATGGCTGGCGCTGCCGAATACCAGGATATAAAAGCAGCTGCCAAATGGCTGGCTGAACAGCCGCAGGTTGATGCAGCACGCATCGGCGTGTATGGCGGTTCGTATGGCGGCTATTTAACGGGCTTGGCTTTAGGCAGAGACTCTAAACTTTTTGCAGCCGGTGTAGACATTCATGGCATGAGCGACCGCACCGAGGGGCGCATCCGCAGCCTTGTTTCGCCGGATCGCTTTGAGCGCGCACCCGATGCCGATCAGGCAGCAAAGGTGATGTGGGCCTCTTCTCCGGCGTCTTCCGTAGCTACCTGGACCTCGCCTGTTTTGCTGATACACGGAGACGATGACCGTAATGTATCATTCAGCAACAGTATAGATCTGGTAAACCGCCTGGAAGATAAAGGCGTGCCCTACGAAACACTGGTGATTGTGGACGACACGCACCACTGGATGAAGTATAGCAACGCCATCACCGTGAACAAGGCTGTAGCTGATTTTTTTAAGCGTAAGCTGATGAAGAAGTAAGTATAATCTTCGGATGATTGTAGTGTGAACATGGCATACTCGTGGTTATACTTAAGGCAAGTCTTCAGACCTGGAGAAGAGTTTATTCTGCTTCAAGTTTACAACTTGGAGCTTTTCATGGGGCAAGCTTTCAGCTTGCGTTGATAACGTAAGAATAAAGCTACGCAAGCTGAAAGCTTGCCTCATTTCTACCACAAGCTGAAAGCTTGCGGTAGGAGTAGGATGAATGTAGGCTATATACAACAAAGGCCCGCTCCACATACATGGAGCGGGCCTTTGCTTTAAAGTATGCTTCTGATTGGCTTCAGTTATTGCTCCATAGATATGGCGCTTTTTCTTGCTTCTGCCTTTTTCATGGCATCGTATACCACTTCCAATACCTGGGTGCGGGTGTTCAGTTTGCTAAGCTTGTTGTTTTCGCGGGTCGGATTTACGCGATTAGACAGGAACACGTACACGAGGTTGTTTACCGGATCGATCCAGGTATAGGTGCCCGTAAATCCGGAGTGGCCGAAGCTCTCGGCAGGTGCACTTGGGGCGGAATTGCTGTTTTCGGCGCCGGGTTTGGCCGGACGGTCGAAGCCGAGCGCGCGGTAGTTACCTTGGTCGCAGAACTGGCATTTGCTGAATTCGCTTACTGTACTGTCTGCAATAATGCGCTTGCCGCCATAAATACCATCGTTCAGGTATAACTGCATCAGCTTGGCCAAATCGTTAGCATCGCCAAACAAACCGGCGTGGCCGCTGATGCCGCCCAGCATGGCTGCACCCTCATCGTGCACGGTGCCGTGCAGCAGTTGCATCCGGAAAAGCGTATCGACTTCGGTCGGCACAATGCGCGACAAAGGATAGTGCTTGTAAGGATTAAACGTGAGCGTGCTGGCGCCAATCGGCTTGTAAATGTTCTCTTTCAGGTACGTCTGGAAATCTACGCCGGTGATATTTTGCACTACCAGTGGAGCAAGTATAAAGGAGAGGTCGCTGTATACGTAGCCGGGCTTTTCGTTGAGCGGCGACTCCTTGATTTGCTTGTAGATTTTTTTAGCGTAGTTGCGGTTGATGTATAAATTATCGGCTACTTTATAAGGAAAGCTTGCAGAAGAGTCAGTCCTGTAAATATCTTTCTTGAACTTGCCGTTCTTCTTCTTGGTTTCCTGCCAGAAGGATATCCACGACTTAAGGCGCGCCTGGTGCGTCAGGATGTCGCGGTACTTCAGGTTCTCCTTGTTGGAGCCTTCCATCATCGGTAAATAATGGCCCAGTGTCTGGTCTACGTCAAAGCGGCCTTCGCCTTTCAGCTTCATAAAAGCAGCCAGCGAGGTGCTGATTTTGGTAACAGAAGCCATATCGTAGAGGTCGGTGTTCTGTACCGGCACTTGCTTGTCGTAAGTATGATAGCCAAACGACTTGTAGTAAATCACCTTGCCGTCTTTTGCCACCAGCACCTGCGCACCCGGCGTGGCTTTCTCCTGTATCGCCTCTGCTACCAGCGAATCAATACCTGCCAGATCCTGCGTTTTCAGTCCCACTTCTTCCGGCACGGTATAAGCAAACCGAAGGCCGCCCTGCGTTTGCAAACCATCACCGATAGCAAAGGCATTGTTTACTGTTACCGGCAGCTTCCCTTTCGCGCCGATACCGCCGAAAATCAGCTGAGCTGCCAGATCCTGTGTCAGGTAATTTTCCTGGTAAGCCGCTATTACGGCGTCAGCTTTTTCGATGCCTTCAAACTTGGCCAGGCTGTACACGTTTCCGAAATCGGCCACAATGGTCGGCTTGGAGCGGATAAGGTCTTTCAGAAACAGGTTCATTTCTGAGGTGATGCCGAAGGCGCCGCTGCCCGCTTTCAACTGCAGCTTGTGCACACCGGCAATTATCAGATTATAATCTTCCAGTTGCTCTTTCAGGCGCTGCAGATCGGCAATAGAGCTGCTGGGCGGCAGAAAAAATGTGTCGACTTTGGTATACCTGGCCAGTCCGCGCTGAAAGGCGGTTTCTTCCGTCGTGCCGATGGCCAGCGCTGCTATTTTCAGCGTGTCCAGCGTGCGGATAGGCAGTATGTTATTCTCGTTTCGCAGCAATGTTAGTGATGCTTCTACCAGCTGGCGGTTCAGGTACTCGGCATGCGGGTTGTTCAGGTCATCAATCAGGTGTTCTGTTTCGATGGGTTCCCATTCATCCAGGCCCATCCACTGCTTGGCAGCCAGCACCTTACGGCAGCGGGCATCTATCTCTTGCTGGGTGATTTCTTTGTTCTGAATGGCTTTTTTAACCTCCTGTATCGTGGTTTTTACGTCCATCGTATTCAGCAACACGTCGTTTCCGGCCAGCAGAGCCTTCACATCCACAACGCCCGGCGGATAAAATTTGGCTACGCCCTGCATGTTCAGCGCATCGGTAAACACAAGGCCTTTGAAACCAAGTTCACCCTTGAGCAAATCAGTAACAATGGGCTTGGAGAGTGTAGAGGCCAGATTTGGTGTATTGTCCAGCACCGGGATGTTCATGTGCGCCACCATCACGCTGCCCAGCCCATGCGCTATCAGCTCACGGAAAGGGTAGAGCTCCGTAGAATCGAGGCGGATGCGGGAGAAATCGATAAGCGGCAGGCCCAGGTGCGAGTCTACATTGGTGTCGCCGTGGCCCGGAAAGTGTTTGGCGCTTGCCAGCACATGATGGTCCTGCATGCCTTTCATATAGGCCAGCGATTTTTTGGTTACATTATACTTGTCTTCGCCGAAAGAGCGAAAGCCGATAACGGGGTTGTTGGCGTTGTTGTTAATGTCGATATCGGGTGCAAAGTTTATATTAATGCCCATGCGCTTGCACTGGCGGGCAATCTCGGCGCCCATTTCATAGATAAGCTGCTCGTCTTCGATGCCGCCCATCGTCATCTGGTACGGAAAGCGCACGGTGCTATCCAGGCGCATGCCCAGTCCCCATTCGCCATCAATGGAAATCATCAGCGGCACCTTACTTTCGCGCTGGTAGCGGTTGGTCATCTTTGCCTGCCGCACCGGTCCGCCCTGGAAAAAGATGAGGCCACCTACCTTATAGGTATTAATCAGGTTGCTGATAGAGTCGATGTGCGCCTGATCTTTATTGGAGTAAACCGGAATCATGATGAGCTGCGCGATTCGCTCGTCAGGCGTCAGGGTATTGAATACAGAGTCTACCCAGTGCGGATCAGCGTTCAGGAAGGGCGGATCGGTGGCCGGATTAAAAATCTGGGGCGGAGCAGCCTTCGTAGCAGACTTTTGCGCTTTGGCGCCGGTGCGCCTGGACTGGCCCTGCGACTGGCTTACGCAAAGTATCATCAGTAAAAGAAAGGCAAGCGGGAAGACGTATGATTTTTTCAAAACAACTAACATTTTAAGAATAGCAGATATACGGCAAGTTAAAATATTTCGGCTTACTTATCTTTTTATTTGCAGGGATTTTTTGAATTCCTGCAAATAAAGGCAATATTGGTAAGACGATAAGAAAGTATAGCGCTGATCCTGAAACAACATTAGTGCCTAAGTATACATGTTGCGAGCTGCTTTTATACTTTTCAGTGTTATAACTACTGTGCGTCCGCTTATTTCTACATAGCTTAACCATATGAAACATAATTTACGCTGGATTTTATTTCTGTTGCTGGCGAGCGGTTTAATTGCCTCCTGCGCCACCAATCCTTATGCTGTGACAAACCGATCTTACAAAAAGCAGGCAAAAGCTTATGCCCGCTCTTTAAGAACTGTTCCTGAAGTAAAGCCAGGGGATGAGGCATACCAGCAAGGAGATTACTGGGTGGGTACCACCAACTTTAGCATGCGCAAGCCAAACTATGTAGTCATCCACCATACCGCCCAGAACTCCACGGAACAAACCCTGAAGACCTTTACCACACCGGAAACGCAGGTAAGCGCACATTATGTAATCGGGCGCGACGGCAAAGTATACCACATGCTCAACGATTACCTGCGCGCCTGGCATGGCGGCGTAGGCAAATGGGGCAACAACACGGATTTGAATTCCTCATCTATCGGCATAGAGCTCGACAACAATGGTTTTGAGCCTTTCTCTGATGCCCAGATTAACAGCCTGCTGAATGTATTAGCCATGCTGAAGAAGAAGTATAGTATACCAACCGCCAATTTTATCGGCCATTCTGATATTGCGCCAATCCGCAAAGTAGATCCCAACCCAACCTTTCCGTGGAAGAAACTGGCCGAAAACGGCTATGGCCTGTGGTACGATGAAGCCATACTTGACAGCAGCTATACACAAAGCCCAGTCCTGGTTTCGGACAGTGCGATTGCCCTGAACATTGCCCTGCTTCCTGACAGCACACTTGCACTGGGTACATTTTTAACGCCCGACAGCCTCGTTGTGTTTGGAAACGTTATCGTGGACAGCGCAAGCGTGCAGGTAAGTATCCCGGATCCCATCAACCCCGAAGATGCCCTGCGTATCATCGGCTACGATACCCGGGATTTAAGCGCTGCCATCAGGGCCTTTAAACTGCACTTTATACAAACCGATCTCAGCGATACTTTAACCGCAAAAGATAAAAAAGTGCTGTTTAACCTGTATAAGAAGTATTTGTAATAGGTGAGGAAGATATAAGACACAAGATTCTTCAGCCAAGAGCAATCATGCCGGCAGTTTTCATATCAAGAAAATAATGATTAGGGCATACTTTTAATCTGTTTTCTATGAAATAGGAACCTTTGCCAGGTGCACTTTACGACACTCCACTGTTCGAGCGTTCAGCGAGTTTGGAGGGTCTTGATTCTTTTGCTTACGGGGGTAGGGGCCCTCTCTTTTTCTTATCAAGAAGAAAAGTAGGGCCCCGCCGGCGAGGCGAAAAGCTAAAAATGAAACTTAAACCTTTAAATTAGTAAAAGAGTCTCTTCAACGCAGCTATATCAATATGCTAAATAGATAGCTCTGAAAGTATAAATCTAAAGTTGTCTTTATACTTTCAGAGCAACATAAACATACAACATCATCCATGAGAACCTTCCGGTATTTGCTACTAAGTATGAATCTGCTGTTGCTGGCGGCGTGCAGCACCACAAAGCAGGCGCCTGTCGCCAGTACACCGGCTGCCGCGCCATACGGGCCAGCAGCTATCGAGCACGAGATTGAGGAATCAGAAAAGCGCATGCACGACTTTATTGGTTTTGCGCTCTATGATCCACAAATGAACCAGATGGTGGTGTCGCACAACGCCGATAAGTATTTTGTGCCGGCCTCTAACACCAAGCTGTTTACGTTTTATACCTGCCTCAACATGCTGGGCGATTCCATACCGGCGCTGAAGTATGCGGTGCACGGTGACTCGCTGCTGTTCTGGGGCACCGGCGACCCGATTTTTACGCACATGGACGTGAAGAACTCTGTGGTGTATGATTTCCTGAAAAGCCGGCCCGAAAAGTTATACTACTTCGATGCGCCTTTTGAAAGCACGCCTTTTGCTACCAACTGGGGCTGGGACGATTACAACTATTATTACCAGCCTGAGCGAAGTGTGTTTCCCATACATGGCAACATCGTGAAGTTTACCCGCAAAGACAGCCTGTCGGCTTATACCACCACGCCTGCGCTATTTAAAGCAATGGTGAAAACCGATACCGGCAGTAATGCTGCGGGCGATTCGTTTGTGCGTGCCTGGCGGACGAACGAATTTACTTTTTACCCGAAATATGCCAAAGCCGCTTTTTCGGTGGAGGTGCCTTTCATCACCTCCCCTGAAATAACCGTGAAGCTGCTGGCCGATACGCTGGATCGTCCGGTAGTATGGGTAAAGCGGCCTGTTCCGGATGAAGCGCAGACGTTTTATAGTTTACCCGCCGATACGGTGTACAAACGCATGCTGCAGGTAAGCGATAATCTGCTGGCCGAGCAACTGATGGCGCTTTGTTCGGGCACTATCTCCGATACGGTTTCGGTAGCACGCGGCATCAAATATTCGCTCAATCATTACCTCTCAGATTTGCCCGATAAGCCGGTTTGGGTAGATGGATCAGGTTTGTCGAGTATGAATATGTTTACACCGCGGGATATTATTGTGCTGCTGCAAAAGCTGCTGCAGGAGCGCCCAAGAGAGCAATTATTCCCGCTGCTGGCTGCCGGCGGCCAGCCGGGTACGTTCCGCAATATTTACAAAGCGGAGGTGCCGTATGTGTTTGGCAAATCGGGAACGCTGGCGCATGTGCACAACCAGAGCGGCTACATTATCACCAAAAGCGGCAAGCTGCTGCTCTTTAGCTTTATGAACAACAACTTTCCGGTGTCTTCTTCCGAGATCCGGAACGAAATGGTGCGCATCATGACGGAAGTACACGAAAAATATTAGAGATTGTGCTTTTGAATTTGCTGTCGCAAGCAAGTATAGCGGAGGCCTCGCAGCGTGCGTAGCTCCTGCGGAGCGTCTGAATCAGGACGAAGAACCTTAAACCCTGATTCAGATAAAGTTTAATCCGGGAAATCTCAACAGATAAATAATAACTATAATGAAACTAATCATCCGGTCTTTTGAGCTGCCGCTGCGGCATACGTTTACCATTTCCTACGATTCGCGCGACATGCAGGAAACGTTGGTGGTGGAGTTGCAGCAGGACGGGCACAAAGGGTATGGCGAAGCGACCAGCAATCCCTATTATGGATTCACGATTGAAAACATGACGGAGGCGCTGGAAAACATCCGCAATCTGATTGAAGCAACGGACTTAACCAGCCCTGAGGAATTCTGGGCCACGATGCAGCCGCACCTGGCAGACAATCCTTTTGCACTTTGCGCCCTCGATATGGCTGCCAACGACCTGTCCGGCAGGATAAAGGGGCAACCGCTGTACCAGTTATGGGGACTCAGCGCAGATAGAATGCCGCTTACCGACTATACCATTGGCATCGATACGATAGACAACATGGTGAGAAAGCTGAAGGAGCGACCATGGCCGATTTACAAGATAAAGCTCGGAACACCAGAGGATGTTGCCATTGTAAAAGAACTGCGCAAGCACACGATCGCCGTCTTCCGGGTAGATGCCAACGGTGCCTGGGGTGTGGAAGAAACAATCGAGAATGCCCGGCAGCTGAAGCCTTTGGGCGTGGAGTTTATAGAGCAACCTATGCGTGCCGACGATCTGGAGGGCATGAAGGAAGTATACCAGCACTCAGTGTTGCCGCTTATAGCCGATGAAAGCTGCATTACGGAAGCCGATGTAGCCAAATGCCACGGACATTTTCACGGCGTAAATATTAAGCTGGTAAAGTGCGGCGGACTTACGTCCGCCCGCCGCATGATTGCGGAAGCCAGAAAACTGGGCATGAAAGTGATGGTTGGCTGCATGACCGAATCAAGTATAGGCATCTCGGCTATTGCGCAACTGCTGCCGCTGCTGGATTATGTAGACATGGACGGTGCGTTGCTGCTGCGCCAGGATATTGCCAAAGGCGTTACCATCGATTATGGCAGAGTCAGCTACAGTGGTTTAAATGGAACCGGCGTTACACTGCTCGCCTGATGTATGGTCCCGATCATATCACCACTGACCAACTGCCTGGCCGCACGCTAAGTATAAATGGTGCGGAATACCTGTTTTGCAGCGGCACCTCTTACCTGGGTATTTCCTGCAACGAGGCTTTCCGGCAATGCCTGCTGGATGGTATGCAGCGCTATGGTACCAATTACTCCAGTTCCCGCAATTCAAATTTACAGTTACAGGTATTTGACGAAGTCGAGAATTACCTGGCAGCTTATACCGGGGCAGCGGCAGCGCTCACCATGTCGTCTGGTTACCTGGCGGGGCAGGTGGTGGTGCAGGCACTAAAAGATGAGGGACGGTTCCTGTATGCGCCCGGCACCCACCCGGCCATGTGGCGAAGTATGGCCGATGCGCCGGATGATGGTAGAACGCATGTAGAATGGGTAAACCAGTTGCTGCAGGAGGCGCCGCGTTTGCCTGATGAGCACCTTATACTTGTCTGCAATTCGCTGGACCCGCTGAAAGCAGAGAAGTATACGTTCGACTGGGTGGCTGCTTTGCCGGACAATAAGCAGATTACGCTCATTGTAGATGACTCGCATGGGTTTGGCGTAACGGGTGATAATGGGGCAGGGGTTTACAGGCAACTGCGGCAGTTGCAAAGTATAAGAAAGATGAGGCTGGTGGTGATAAGCTCCTTCGGCAAAGCATTCGGCATTCCGGCAGGCCTTATACTTGCCGACAGCCCGTTTATTGAACAGCTGAAGAGCAGTCCATACTTTGGGGGCGCCTCGCCGGCGGTGCCGGCTTATCTGTACGCTTTCCTGCACAGCAAAAGTATATTCGAGGAAGCGCGGCAGAAGCTGCTTGCCAATATCTTATACTTCCGGCAGCGGCTGGCTTGCCCGGAGCTGTTCAGCTCTTTTGAGGATTACCCGGTATTTTATACTTCCAGCGAAGCGCTTTGCCCATACCTGCTGCAGCACCGGGTCTTTATTTCCAGCTTCCGGTACCCGACACCGGCTGATGCGCCCATCACGCGCGTTATACTCAACGCGCTGCACACACCCGAAGATTTAAATCGCTTGGCAGCATTAATTAATCAGTTTAAAGAAAAGGACACAAGTATCAAGACATAAGATATTAGACTCATCTACATACGAAGGTAACTACCAGGTGCATTTTATGAAGCTTCACTGTTCGAGCATTGATTTGGAGGGTCCAAAGCCTTTTGTATTCCCCTCCTTTTTTCAAGGAGGGGTGCCGCAGGCGGGGTGGTTCATCTTTTTAGCGAGGGCTCCTGCCCGATCAGGAAGAAAAGTAAGGCCCAGCCGGCGAGGCGAAAAGCCAATAGATAGCTTCTAAATAAAGAACAAGGAATGGCAGATACTCTAAATTAATCTTTAGAATCATATTAAAAGCCTTACAATATCAAAGCAACATAACAACAACACATGGAGCAACAAGCCGCAGCACAAGTACCATACATTACCAACGATGCCGTTGTGCTGGGCATACTGGTCATCATTTTAGCGCTCATTTTTAAGACATCGGCAAGTGAACGGCCGTTTTTCAGAAAGTTTTATGCCGTAGTGCCTTCGCTGCTGCTTTGTTACCTTATTCCCAGCCTGCTGAACTCCTTTGGCATTATCTCCGGTGAATATTCGGGGCTGTACCAGATGGCTTCGCGATATCTGTTACCTGCCAGTTTGGTGCTGTTCACCATCAGCCTTGATCTGAAAGAAATCTGGAAACTGCGCCACAAAGCCGGCCTGATGTTTATTACCGGAAGTATAGGCATTATGCTGGGCGGCCCGGTGGCGATTCTGATCGTATCGTCTTTCGCACCCGACATAGTAGGCGGGCAGGGACCTGAGGCAGTGTGGCGGGGATTGTCTACTATTGCGGGGAGCTGGATTGGTGGCGGCGCCAACCAACTGGCCATGTACGAGGTTTTTCAGCCTGACCCTAACCTTTTTTCTGCCGTGATAGCGGTGGATGTGATTGTGGCTAACATCTGGATGGCGGTGCTGCTGTACGGCGCCGGCAAATCAGAGCGGATAGACCGGTATTTTAAAGCTGACAACACGGCGGTGAATGACCTGAAAAACAAAGTGGAAAAGTACCGCCTCAGCATCATGCGGATTCCGTCCTTAACCGATACCGTGCTGATTGTAGGCATCGGGCTGGGGGTAACGGGAGCGGCACACTTCTTCGCCGACCTGATTGCTCCCTGGATCAGTACCTACGCGCCATACCTGGAACAGTTCAGCCTGACATCCGCTTTTTTCTGGCTCGTGGTGCTGGCGACTGCTTTTGGCATTCTGCTGTCCTTTACCCAGGCGCGTCAGTTGGAAGGGGCGGGGGCTTCGCGCATTGGCAGCCTGTTTCTATATATCATGGTCGCCACCATTGGGATGCAGATGGATGTAACAGCTGTTTTCAGCAATCCGGGCCTGTTTCTGGTAGGCTTTATCTGGATATGTGTGCATATGCTGCTGCTGATCATCGTTGGCAGGCTCATCAAGGCGCCCTTTTTCTTTCTGGCGGTGGGCAGCCAGGCCAATGTGGGAGGGGCAGCATCTGCCCCCATTGTGGCAGCGGCGTTTCATCCGGCGCTGGCCCCGGTTGGCGTGCTGCTGGCCATCTTCGGGTATGCCATCGGCACATATGCTGCTTACATCAGTGCCCTTATGATGCAGGCGGTGGCGCCATAAAGAAGTATAATTTATGAAACGGACGCTGCGGAACCACAGGGAATCAACTAAAATCATCTGAATTGAACAATAAGCAGCTGTACAGCATTAATGAAGTATACATCGGGATTAGGGATTTGGCTGCTTACTTAGTCCCTTAGAACATAAACAAATGAGCACATTGACTTAGTACCTTATGCGACAAAACTTTTATATACTTCTGCTGGGTTTACTGATGGCTTGCACCAGCGGCAAACCTGTAACAGAATCATCCTCTGCGGGCACTACGCTGTCTTCTTATATTGAGGGCATCCGCAAGCAATTTGCACCTGATAAGCGTACGGCTTTGTTTCAGGTTGAGTCGCAAGGAAATGTGCTCTCCGGCGAAACAAATATGCCGGCAGCAAAGGCTGCTTTGCTCAATCAATTGCAGGCAGCGCATGTTGCTTATGTAGACAGCATCGGGGTGTTGCCGGCGCCTGACCTGCAAGGAAAACACCAGGCGATCATCACGATTTCGGTGGCTAACTTACGTACAAAGCCGGAACATTCGGCAGAACTGGCCTCGCAGGCTACGCTGGGCACGCCCGTGCAGGTGTGGAAGGAAAATGACGGCTGGTACCTGGTGCAGACCCCGGATAAATACCTGGCCTGGGTAGATGCCGGCGGTATTGCCCTGATGGATGATAACAACTTTTCGGGCTGGCAGAACAGCGAGAAAGTAATCTATACCCATCCGTATGGCTTTGCGTATGCGGGGCCTGATGCAGCAGGTACAACAGTTTCTGATTTGGTGTATGGCGATGTGCTGGCGCTGAAGAATCAGGCGGGTAGATTTTATGAAGTAGCGTTTCCGGACGGACGCACCGCGTATGTACCTGCCAGCGAAGCTACAACTTATAAAGTATGGACCGCCAGCCGCCAGCCGACCGAGAACAACCTGGTGCAGACAAGCAAACGCCTGATGGGCGTACCATACCTGTGGGGCGGCACCTCCTTTAAAGGCGTGGACTGCAGCGGCTTTACCAAAACAGTTTATTTTATGAACGGGCTGGTGCTGCCGCGCGACGCATCGCAGCAGGTACACGCCGGCGAACTGGTGGATACTTCCAACGGTTGGGAAAACATGCGCCCGGGTGATTTGCTTTTCTTTGGGGTGCCGGCAAAAGACGGTAAGCCCGAACGCGTAGTGCATGTAGGTATGTGGATTGGCGAAAACCAGGAGTTTATACATTCTTCCGGCCGTGTGCGCGTCAGCAGCATGAACCCCGATGCATCCAACTATGATGCGTATAATCGTAACCGTTTCCTGCGGGCTAAGCGCATTTCGCCGCAAGCTGCCCTGCTCGATTTACGTACCGCCGCTCTTTATCAGTAGCGCAGAAGCCTAAGAATTCCTGTCTTCAAAGTATAAACTTTAGGTATAAGTACACATGTGAAGCATCTTTGGTCCGGTGCTTTTCCTTACCACCATATAACAGTACGCCCGTAATCCTATGTTGATTTTATAACTGAAGAAGACAGTTATGGATTCTGCGTGTGTCTTTACCTCAAAACCCAATCAACTCCCCAGCGCCATGCAACAGCATGACTTGTAATCCGTTTCAGGTAGCAGGCCATTAAAATAGTAGCTACAGCCGGCACTTGCCAGTACCTGGCGCGAACGCCTGCCAACAACCAATCTACAGTCATGCAGAATTCTACTTCTTTTGATTTCAGTAATACCCTTGATGATCTGACCGCAGTAGTAAATACTTATTGGGGAAGGTTCCTGTTTCTGCTGCCAAACATTCTGGCCGCTGCGCTGATTTTCTTTATTGCCCTTTGGCTGGCATCTAAAGTAAAATCGTTGCTGGAGGTCCACCTGATAAGCAAAGCACACGACCGGATTACGGGGCAATATATTGCTACAGTTTGTAAGTGGGCTATTCTGGTAATAGGGGTACTGCTGGTGCTGCAGACGCTGGGCTTGGGTGGCATAGCGGCAGGGGTGCTGGCTAGTGCCAGCTTGTCGGCGGTGGTCATCGGGTTCGCTTTCAAGGATATCGCCGAGAACTTTCTGGCCGGTCTTATCCTGGCGTTTAACCGTCCTTTTGAGGTAAATGACAGCATCACCGTAAACGAGCACACAGGCAAAGTAATGGCCCTCGATCTGCGGACAACCCACATCAGAACATTCGACAGCCGTGATATTTTTATTCCGAACGGCAACATTCTGACTTCTGCGGTTACTAACCTGACCAAAAACGGCCTGATACGGATGGACTTTGTAGTAGGCATCGACTACAACGACAACATACAGGACGCTATTAACCTGATAGAAAAAACGGCAACGGGTGTAGAGGGCATCCTGCACAAAGATCCGCCTTATGCTACTGTAGATGAGCTGGCAACCAATACCGTCAATATCAAAGTTTTCTTTTGGGCTGAAACCGATGACTATAAAAAAGGAGTGGTGCTGCTGAAAGGAAAAATAATGCAGCAAGTGAAAGAGGCGCTTCTGCACAACGGTTTCGGGTTGCCGGCCAATATTCAGGAACTCAAACTTTACGATTACCAGAAAGATATTCCTGTGCGACTCTTAAAAGAGGAAAATTCGGATGCGGATGCCGCAGATGCTGATTCCAAAGAAAGCGCTTGATGGAAGTATAAATCCTGCAGAGCGGACTACTACGTTGTAAAAGCTATTGTCTTTTAGTGAACGAATGCCGCACCACCATTTTTGCGGCTGTTTTGGTGTCAGTTGAGTCCTGGTAAGCCTGGTTTTGATATACATTTTCCCATTCCATGGCCGAGCCCGAAATAGATTTGATAACTGTATTTGAGTAGCCGCTGCTACCTAAAGTAAAAGTAATACGCGGCGTGCCTTCAATCTCTGATAATTTGAAAGATGCGGTTTCCAGTGTTTTTATACTGCTGGTTGAGTCGTTTGTAAACAGGGTGGAGTCCAGGATGATGGCAAGGGTTTTATCCGTAAACCTGTATACCAGGCTGTCAGGCTGCGGCGAGCGTTCATAAACAAGCTTATCAGAGGCATCATAATATTCCTGCACCACGGCAGTATTTATCCAACTACCCTGTAGCTGGGCGGCAACGGCCGGATCAGCCGTTTCGATGGTCTGGCATCCTGCCAGCAAAAGCAGGAGCGGAAGGAGCAGTAGCTTTCGCATAAATTTGATATACTTTTTTGTGGTAAATACGGCCTGTAAGCCTGCCGCAAGTAAAGGTAAGCAATAGAGGCATCAGATTCTATTCGTTTATATGGCAGCAGGTCCACTTTTTTATACCTGCACCTACAGGTATTATTCCCGTATAAGCAGCTTATGGCATACGACAACACGCGCTACAACCGCACTCCTCAGTCTGAGAAACTAAAATGGGTAGACCACGTGTCGCACCTGATGGATAGCCAGTTCCGGGTGCCCGGCACCAGTTTCCGCTTTGGCCTGGACCCAATTCTGGGGCTGCTGCCCATTGCCGGCGATCTGGCTTCCTTTAGCGTATCGGCGATGCTGATTCTGACGATGGCACGGCATGGGGCGAGTGGCAAACTGGTGGCGCTGATGCTGCTCAATGTGGGCCTTGATACGCTTATCGGCAGCATTCCCATACTTGGCAGTCTTTTCGATTTTGCTTTTAAAGCCAACGACCGCAATGTGCGCCTGCTGCGCCGCCATTATGAAGAAGGCAAATACCAGGGCAGTGGCAAAGGCATAATTATAGGCGTTGTTGTCGGGCTTGTGGTGTTGCTTATACTTTTGGTGTGGGCGCTGTGGCAGATGGGCGAATGGCTGTTTCACCTGCTTGGCTCATACTTTTAGGCGGCCAAGCGCGCGGGCTACTTCCACGGCTTTCAGGGCGCTGGCTTCTTTGTTTTTTATCTCCAGCATAATGTCCATGTTCAGGCCTTCGGTTTCTACCAGAAAGTCGTGGAAAGCTTCTTCCTGTATACTTTGCACGTGCTTGCCCTTGCGCTCGCCCGGCGATTGTGCACTATAATCCATCATCAGGATACCGTCTTTTGCAGCATCCCAGGTGGCAGCGGCCATTGCTACGGCTTCATGCATGGGTTCGCCGTTGTTCACACATTCGTGGTGCAGGTTATCAAAAATGATGGGCACGCCGGTGAGTTCGTGTAGTTGCAGGCAATCCTGCAAAGTATAGGTGCGATCGTCGTTTTCTACACAGAGGCGGACTTTCACAGCTTCGGGCAGGCTGGTATGGTATACTTCGGCAAAGCGCTGCATGGCGGCAGGTTTATCGCCGTACGCGCCGCCGCCATGTATCTGCAGTTTAGCCGTTGTGTCGAGTTCCATCAAATCAAGTATACTTCCCTGGTATACCAGTTCGGCAATGGAGTTTTTTACCGTTTGCCCGTTGGGTGAGTTGAGCACCACAAACTGATCCGGATGCATGGAGATGCGCATGTTGTTGTTCCGGATGTAGCTGCCCAGTTCCCGGAAAGTACTTTTGAAGTGATCCTGCCAGTTATACCTGTTTATTTCGTGCGAGGCAAAAGGCACCAGATCGGAGGTAAGGCGGAAGAAGAGCAGGTTATGCTGCACGTTGTATTCGAGGATGCGTTGCAGGCAGGCCAGGTTCTGTTCCACGGTTTCCAGCAGGCGCTCTTCGCTGTAGGAGGCAAGCCGGAAGGTGCGGGACGAACTACAATCCAGGGTTTGGTTGATGCAGGGATATCCGATTTTCATAGCAGGTTTGGGTTTAGTATACCCATAACCTAATCAGCAGTACAATGTTTTGCTGGTTTTACTCGTAACCGGTGTTATTCTTGAAGAACTTATTATACTCCTCCTGCTCTTTTCGCCGGCGTTCTTCCTCTTGCTGCTTCAGCAACTCATTCAGCTTGCGTTTTTCTTTGCCTTCCTTCGACAGCATATCATACAGCAAGGTAGCCGGGCTGCCAATAGTAGCGGCGGGCGCTGCCGGCGGAGGCGGAGGCTCCAGGCCGGGAATATAACCGGGCTTTTTCACCTGGCTGGTTTCCTGGCGTTTCATGTTGCGCAGGGCGCGCTGTATCATTTCCGGCGAGGGGCGGCTTGTTATTTCTACTTCGCCCAGCAGCACGCTGTCTTCGTTCATCACAATGTTCACGCGCAACTCCGACACCGGCAAGGGCTTGGGCAGGTATAGTACCGGCTTAAAACCTAAAGCCCGGATAAGCAGCGTGTCTTCCTGTGCTACGTCTATTTTAAACTTACCGTCTTTGTCAGTCAGCACACCCATCTGGCTGTTTACCTTTACTACGGTAGCGCCGGGTATAGGCGTTGTGCGGTCTGATTGCAGCACCGTACCACTTACCCTTATAGTTTTCTGGGCTACGGCCGGCAGACAGCAGAGCAGTAGCAACAAGGTAAGCAGGCAGAACAGGGGCTGTTTAGGCATGTATAATTCGATGGAAGAGCGGCTGCGGCCCGGAACAATTTACACTAGTACGACAAAGTTCGCCAAAAAGTATGCCAACGTCAAATAATATAGCGTTTGATAGATGCGCAGGTGGCGTTAAGCCGGAAGCGCAGCCGTAAAAAGCAGAAGCCTGCAGCTACGGGTGCTGCAGGCTTTGGAAAGTATATTTAATTTAAAGAGATGTCCTGGCTTCAGGCGTACTGCCCGGTTCTGCTGCATGCTTTTTACTCTTTCATTCTACTGGTTGGATCGGTAAAGGCAACGTCTATTTCTTTCTGCATCTTATCATACTTGGCGCGGTTCTGCTCATACATTTTCCATTGCTCGGGGGTGAGGATGGTTTGCAACTGGCGGTTGGCTTCGTCGTTGATGCGCTGGCGGGCTGCCTCCATGTCTGCTGCCGGCATAGTAGTGTTATTGTTTGCCTGGGCATTTGCATCGGCGCGCAGGGTATCTACGGTGTTAGCTTCTATAGGGGCATCTCCTCTGCTGGCACTGCCGGTGCCCACATCCGAACCGCCGGAGCTGCTGCCGGCCGTATTGCCGTTGCGCAGGTCGCCGAGCTTTTTGCTGCGGTTATAGTATACATCACGCACACGTGATTTCGTGCCGTCATTCAGTTGCAGGTCGGCAGCTACCTGTGCAGTCATTTCGTCTGCGTTGCTCCTGTATTGCTCATCAATATCGGTATTTGTTTCGGAGCCGGGTATTGCGGCATAATCACGGATGTGCTCCGGGTCTACATCCTCGTTGTTGTTCGCATCTGCCACCTCCATAGAAGTACCTTTTTCATCGGTGTTGCAGGAAGTAGCAAAAAATATGGTGCAGACAGCAAATATAGAATAGCAAATCTTTTTCATAGTGTGACAGGCGTTAAGTTTGAATAGGTTAAACATCAGCAAATAGTATAAAAACCGATGTGGGGTGCTGTTGCTGTTTTACGGGCACTACAGGTTAATGTTTGTCGGGTAAATGCATTGGCAAAGGGCAGCCCAGCTGTAAAAGCACAGCAAAAGCAGCTGGCCAGGAGTTTAAAATCCTGCTTGGAATGGCATGATGTAAAGCATAGAAACAGGCTTCGTAAGCTATTAAAAGATGCGCTTTTCAGGTTTGTCTTCCACCAAATATAGAAATGCCTGTACAGTACATTACAGGAAAGCAAACACCGGGTATAGGCACTGCCCTGATGCTTAAAAGCTGCTATACTTGCTGGAAATGTATCCTGTCAGGCTCTCTTCAGTTCAAAAACCGTAATCTCAGGCAGAAAGCCTACGCGGCCCGGATATCCTAAAAAGCCCAGGCCGGTGTTTACATACAGGTACTGGTTCCCTTTTTTATACAAACCGGCCCACTGCCTGTACATGTACTGCACCGGGCTCCACTTCCAGCCGGGTATGTTGATGCCAAACTGCATGCCGTGGGTATGGCCTGACAAGGTGAGATCGATGTCCTGGTACTGCTGGTTCACTTCGCCATCCCAATGCGACGGATCATGGGAGAGGAGCACTTTAAAGGGAGCCTGGGCCGCGCCCGCGTAAGCTTTGTTGAGGCGGCCATACTTCGGGAAGCCGGCTTTGTTGCCCCAGTTCTCTACGCCAAGTATGGCAATGTGCTCGCCGTCTTTTTCAATAATGCGGTGCTCGTTCATCAGGATATCCCAACCCATTTTGCCGTGGCTGTCAATCAGGGTAAGTAAATTTTTGCGTTTCACCTCCGGGCCCGGCCAGGCTACATAGTCGCCGTAGTCGTGGTTGCCGAGCACTGAGAAAACGGCTGTTTTAGCTTTTATTCCGCCAAGTGTGTCGATGTGTTGCTGCACTTCCACGGCCATATTGTTCACCAGGTCGCCGGTAAAAAATACGATATCGGCATGCTGTTGGTTAATCAACTGCACGGCTTCCTTGAGCGGATCGGTAGAAGTAAAACTGCCTGTGTGCAAATCCGATATTTGCAGCATTTTATACCCATCGAAGGCTTGCGGCAGGTTGGGGAAGCGTAGCGTAATGTGTTTCACGCGGTACTCGTAAGCTCCTTTCACCATGCCCCAGATAAAAGCTGTCAGCGGAACAGCGGCAACCACCAGCCCCAACTGGCTCAGGAATTTGCTGCGCGACGGATCGAAAGCGGCCTCGTTGCCGGCGCTGTTGAGGGCTACCTTGCCCAGGCGCAGCACGTCGTCCAGCATCAGGAAAACGACCACCACCAACTTGGAAGCGAAGATAATGAAAAGTGTGCTCGCCAGGTAAGTCTGGAAGGCGCTTGGCGGCGCACCACGTGTAACGGAAATGAGGACGAAGGTGGCAGCCGTAACTACAAAAACCGCCCAGTAAATAACATACATAATGCGCTGCACTGCAGGCGGTAGCGTTTGCGAAACGATTCGGACGGACTGGAAAACATAGAGGTCTATCAGAAACAGGATCAGAACCACTATTCCTACGGATAGGAACTTAGAGAATAATCGTTGCATAAGTATAAATTCATAGCAGGCAAGGTTGCCTGTGCCTGTTTTAATATAGCTGGTTAAAGTATAATTATTTTTAAATTCAAGGAGGCTCCGGCTGAACTAATTTCTGCTGAATCGGCTTGAGGTAACATTCCACTACTTATCAAAATCTGTACCGCTGTGAAAGATGCTGCCATTGCTTCCGAACCTGTCCTTTACGAGGCCTCGCTTAACATCAAAACCTGGGCTGAAGAAGACCGTCCGCGCGAAAAGCTGCTGCTGAAAGGCAAAGCTGCTCTCAGCGATGCCGAACTGATTGCCATACTTATCGGCTCGGGCACTGCCAAACTTACCGCCGTAGATGTGGCCAAGCTTATACTTGCCGCCGTAGGCAACGACCTGAACGAACTGGCGCGGCTAACGGTCAAAGATTTGATGAAGCATAAAGGTATTGGCGAGGCCAAAGCCATCTCTATCGTAAGCGCGCTGGAACTGGGCCGCCGCCGCAAAGAAACTGCTGCCACCGCTAAAACGCGCATCACCTGCTCCACCGACATCTATAACTACATCAAGCCACAATTGTTGGACTTACCGCACGAAGAGTTCTGGATTATACTGCTGAACCGCGCCAATGTGGTCATGAAAAAGGAAAGCATTAGTTCCGGTGGCGTGGCCGGCACCGTAGCCGACCCGAAACTTATCTTTAAAAAGGCGCTGGAACAGCTGGCAAGTTCGATTATACTGGTGCACAACCACCCGAGCGGCAACATCAAACCCAGCGCCGCCGACATCTCGCTCACCCGGAAAATGAAAGAAGCGGGCCAGTTTCTGGATTTGCCCGTGCTCGATCACCTCATCTTTACCGACAACGACTACTACAGCTTCGCCGACGAAGGAATTCTTTAGGAGTTAGAAAGTTAAAGGGTTAAAGAGTTTGGGAGTTAAAAAGTTAGAGGTATGAGTGAAGAGAGGTTGAGGAACATTATAAAAGACCTCGCAGCGTGCGCAGCTCCTGCGAGCGTCTGGCCTGCTACGAAGCAATTGTCTGAATCAGGATTTTCAGGATTAAAGAATTTGCTGGATTATTATACTTTAGGTTGAAATCAACTGTAGCTGTTTTTAAAGTTTATACTTCCTGCATCCTATCCATTATCAATCTAAAGAGCTAGCTGTGTGTCAGACGCTCGCAGGAGCTGCGCACGCTGCGAGGTCTTTAACGCAAAATCAGTCTTCCGGCAGAATTTCCTGCACGCGGCCTACTTCGCCGGTTTCGAGCCGCACTTTGATGCCGTGCGGGTGCGCGGGCGAATTTGTCAGGATGTCTTGTACATAGCCTTCGATGAGGCGGCCAGTGCGCTGGTCTTCCTTCAGCACAATATTTACATGCAGCCCTGGTTTGATGTTAGCGCGTTTTTTCCCGTCCATAGTTAAGTTTTATACTTGCTTGACCGCTTTAGCGCCGATAGCTCTGTTTATAGCTACATCGGGCGGCAAATGCCGCAGCGGGTACATCGGTAAAGGTAGCAAGAACGCTTTATACTTCAGGCTGATAACTTATGCCGCTCGGAAATAGCATAGTATAGGTTAGCCATTAAGGTTGCGGCTGTTTTGTTACGATGTTAAGGTACAACGCATCCTCGTCAAAGCTGAAGCGGGCGGGTGCCGTAACGTCCTGCTTTTTAACTTCTACTTTCCGGATTTCCTCCAGGTTGGCCAATAGCAGTTCGGGGTTACCTACCAGTTTGTCGTTTATGGCTACCGGCAGGTTCTGCTGCTGTGCCGGCACTTTAAAAGCAGTATATACCTGCTCCATACGCGCCAGTTGCATGTTGTTTTTTAAGGCGATTAGCACGGCGCCGTCTTTTGCCTTGTCTCCAAACTTAGCTGTTGCTTCCGCCCCTTTGTACACGTTTATACTTTCAATCAGGTTCGGATCGAGGATTAAAGCGCCCATTGCTGTTTTCTCATCGCCGACCAGCACCAAAGGCTGTGGCAGACTTATACTTCCCTGCTTTGTTACTTGTGCGGGCATTAATTTCTGTTGCTGCGCCTGTGCCGTAAGGCAGATAAAAGACAGCAGCATTGCTGCAAGGTATGCTTTCATAGGTTTTATTTGTTTTTGTATTCTTTGGCTTGCGTGTGCAGCCACTCGTTCCGGTTTTCCATGTCTCTTATTTGCTTCATCTGCAGCAGGATGGCTGTAAGTATAAACAGGTGGCCCGCCAGAACAAGGTGCATGCCAAGATCATGGATTGAAAGGTGCAGGAGGCAAACTGCGGCGCCGGCTACAATCAAAAGTGCAGCCGCTACATAAAGCCACTTTACCGGGTTTTGTTGATTCATCAGCTAAAAATTTGATTAAACCAATTGCTATACCTAATTGTACCCTGCCTGTAAACCTGTTGGGCAGCGAAAAATAAATTTATAAAAATAATTCTATAAATCACAAATTATACTTGTGATTTTGAAAGGTATAGCGCAGGAACAACCGGAAACCTGTAAAAGCATTGCTGCGGTTATTCCGTTTGTTCCTGCATATCGGAAATGTGCAGGCTGCCCAGCATAGACGTTTTTTTGTGCTGATGCGCCTGCATACGGGTCAGGATGTCGTCCAGGAGCTGGATGGCCTGCACGATGTAAGGCCCCTTGTTCAGCATCACGCAGTCGGCGCGTTGTGCCATGGCAGCATCCGTTATCTCGGCCCGCGAAGGGCGGCCTTTCTTGGCCAGCGTCTCCAGCACCTGCGTAGCCCATACCACGGGCAGGTGTGCCGCCTCGCACAGCCACAAAATCTCTTCCTGCACCTCGGCCAGCCGCTGCCAGCCACATTCCACCGCCAGATCGCCGCGCGCAATCATAATGCCGGCGGGGTAGCTGCGCATAACCGCCAGCAGCAGGTGCGGCAGGTTCCGGAAGGCTTCCTGGGTTTCTATCTTCAGCATGATGGCTGCATTTGTCGCACCCAATTGCCGGAGTTCCTGTTGCAGCGCCTCCACCATCGCTGTATTGTTTACAAAAGACAACCCCACAATGTCGGCATGTTTGGCTACAAATCGCAGGTCTTCTTTGTCTTTTTCGGTGAGGCCATGCAGGTGAAGCTCCGTTTCGGGCAGGTTAATGCCGTTGTCGGCCCGCAGCTTGCTGCCTGCATCGCTGGCATACGTTATCTGTACCAATAGCTGATCAGGGCTCACCTGCAGTACTTTGCCTTCAATTTTACCATCGTTGAACAGGATTGGCTGGCCGGCTTTTACATGTGCAAACACTTCCGGCAGCGTACATGAGATGTGAGCAGGCTGCACCACATGGCCCTGTGCATCGAAACGGGCGGGCTCGCCGGGTATAGGAGCTTTGGTGAGCACCAGGAAATGATCTTTTCTGAGCAGGAGGGGTGGTGTTGCAGCAGGCAACTCACCGACAGCAGCCTTCCGCGATGCAACGGTATCGGTTTTTACTTTCAGCTGGGTACCCGTTGTGATATAAGAGGTTTTAAGCAGGTGCGCCATCACCCCGTTTGCCTCTTTGTGCACCACCGATAGTTGCCTGCGGCGGCCACGGGTATCGGTAAAGTATAAAGTATCACCCTGCTGTAGCTGCGCCAGCCAGTCGGCCTCCAGGGGCAGCGTGGCGTCTGCCTGCACGGGCGGCGTTATGCCCGCAGGCGCGAGCCATACTTTGGCCGGGGCGGTTACCTGCCCCAGCTCGTTTTGCACCGGGCGGATTACCAGCAGGGCTGGTCCTGGTTGCAGCGGGCCTGTACGCAACTTTGGCCCCATCAGATCCATCAGGATTTTGCAGGGGAGATTAAGTTCGCGGCTTGCCCGCTGCACATGCTGTACCATTTGTAGCCATACTTCGGGGTGGTCGTGGGCACAGTTAATGCGGGCGCAGTTCATGCCGGCTTTCATTAGGCGGCACACCAGTTCATAGTCATCGGCCAGGTCTGAAGAGAAAGTAACCATAATGCGGGTGCTGCGGCTGCCTGGGGCAGGGCCAAGGAGATCCTGCGTGTGGCTCGCCAGAAGCGCCTGGCTCTCTGAAAAAGAAACAGGCAAGGGTTTTCCGTTTGGTGCGCAGTCGGCTAAGTGGCACAACTGGTGGCGTACCGCTTCCAGGCTGGTCAGCACATGCGCCTCAGCCCTGCCCAGCGATGAAAGGCCCAGCTGTGCCAGGCTTTCCTGCAGTTCGCGGATGTCGTGCTGGCGCAAAGCCAGGTAATGCAGCAGGTTCCGGGCACTGTTTCTGAAATTTGGATGCGCTTTTTCGATAAGTGGCTCAAATTTCTGTTCCAGCTCCAAGGCCTGTTGGTGCAGCTGGTCCAACTGGGCAATCAGCGCTTTGTAATGTTCTTCGTTGTGCGGCATGGCAATTAACCGGTTTATACTTGTTTATCCTACAGCTATAGCTGCGGGAGCCGTGATGAGGGCGCTACAGGAAAGGTGTAGAATAGCGTCGGCATGGCAGGCTAATAGCTGCAATTTGCTGAAAGCATTAAAGTTAAGCAAAGGTTAGGCAGGTAAAAGATGCCTGTTGTAAAGAGAAACTAAGAATAGCTGTTCCTGTCTTCCTTTCTGCTGGTATTCTTCAAGCAAGCCAAAAGGATTCGTTCAATCTGCAGCCATGTTGGCTAACCTGGCTACCGTTTTCCAGTTGCGGGTTGTGGCGGCTACTTTCAGTTTGTTCTCGAAGAACTTGTTAGATAATTTGGTTTCTCCATACTTGTCGGGGCAGTGCAGGAATACTTCTCTGCCGATAATAACAAACTGATCGGGTGGAGAGTGGAAGCCTTTTATACTTTCCAGCTTTTCCTGTTCCGGAATTTCATTCAGGAAAGTAACATGCAGTTTCTCCTGGTCAATGCTCATATCTTTTAAAAAGGGATTTACAGCAAGTATGTTTTCCATTTCTGCAGCAGTCCGGATGATGACGGGCACGTGGAAGTTATACTTTTCAGCAATGGCGGCCTCAATTTTTCCGGCAAGCTCCTTTCCGTTACTGCCTTCTGGAGCGGTAAAAACAACATTGCCACTCTGGATGTAAGTGCTGACGTTTTCGAATCCCAGATTTTCGAACAGCGCTTTTAAATCAGCCATCAGTATTTTCTTCTGGCCACTTACATTGATGCCCCGCAGAATCGAAATAAAGGTTTCCATGTGTTTTTATAAATGACCAGATAAAATCAAATAGTTAAAATTAATATGTAATTACCTGAAAGGAACACATCAGATGATATCAAGAAGTCTGCTTCACCTTAATACTTCTTGAGTTTATCCTTTGAAAGAATAAACATCCCACAGTGTTTCTTTGAATTGACACATACAGGATTTTCAATACTTATTATGTCAACCACATAAAATGATTTATAATTTTCTTCTCCTTTATAGTTGATGTCATACTGCTGTTGGTTGCATGAGGTCAATGAAAGAATAGCAAACAGAAGAATCCATATGTTTCCCATTTTACGATTCCTCTCGATTTCATATATTACAATTTATGGCTAACGGTTCGTATAGGCAATGGGTGAAGCATAAGCTGAACATAATGCTTGTGTCTTGTTATAGGCAGGCTTTTTATTTTTTCTCTTCTCTCCAGTTAGTTAGGTGATTAAAAAGAATCCATTTAAGTTTATCTAAAGATAGAGCTAGCTTATCTTTGGGAAGACCAATTTCTTCTAAAAATGAGCAAACAAGTAAAATTTTTAACCTTTCTGAAAGATAAAATAACTCAGTACCTTTTAAAGCTTTTTTCTTACCATCATTAGAGTAGTGAGTGTAATAATTCCTAGAATTCTTAACATTAAGAACGAATTGCTCCTTAGCTCCTAAAATTTGATCTAGTATTTCATTAGAGTATTTCTCGGTAAGTTCTGTTAATCTAGCGTGAAGATTTAGATTATTGCCAAAGTTGAATTGGTCTTTTAGCCAACCATGATATTGGATAGGAGAAACTTTTAATATTTCTTCTTTCATGCTTTTATACTCAGGCTTTGGAATTCTTGTATGATTATGAATTCTTGCATGAAAAGTTTCCGCTGACTGAGCTAAATTTAAGAAGGTGTTCTCAGTAAAGCGATTGCCATTATAAAATTGCTCAAAAACTAAATTAAAAGCAGGTTCAAGTAATTCATATTTAGCAAACCAATTTTTTATGATTACTGGAAAATTTTCTTTAATTCTTTTATAGCTAAATATCATTTCAAAGTCTAGTTTCAACTTTTCATGCTCTTTGAAATTTGATATTGCGAAGTAAAGCTTTATGTCTTTTTTATATGTTTTCCCGTCTCCATAATCATTTTTATGCTTTTCTCCACTTAAAGTAATAGATATTGGAAACGTACTGCGGTATAATGCTAGGATAAGAAAATTCTGGAAACTGAGTATATATTTTAATAAGTCGCCAATAGATTTTTCAGTCTTAGTCTCAGCTTGAAACTGAACCCTTTGCGTTATGTTGACAGTTTTTTGGTAACGTGAAATCCCTGGATGGTTTGCTGTAAAATTGAACCTCCCGTTGGTTTCTTTGTCAATTTGAAACTTGATTGGTTCTGGTAGCTTATATTCTACATTAATTTTATAACGATTATTGTCACTGAAATCTGTTGGATGGTTTACGAAACCACTAATACCTATCCATTCATCAAGGTTAAATATCTCACTTGATATTTTGTTGAATATTAAATCATCTGGTGAGTTAACATGTAAGCCGATAAGAATATATCCTATTGAATATGAAACAGAAGGTTTACCTGACTCACCGCCTTTTACAAGAGTAGTACCACCTGATTTGGTCATGTAACAATCAGATAAGGTTATTTGCTTGCTGTCAGAAGATAAACCTAATATTACATCTTGGTCTTTAAAACCTGGGAAAAAACCTTCACCATATAAGCTACCATATAGTTCTAAATCTGCCCCTTCTGTTGGATGAAATTTTAATGTTCCATGAACTCTGTAGGTAGGACTTGATGGTAGGAACCACTCTCCTTTGATAGTAAAATCTTTTATCATGCTTTTTCCTTTTAAGCTTGCCTATAACTACCAACTAGCAGGAACTACTCCTGCTATACTCCTAAATCAGCTGGCTAAGAGGAATAGCCTTACACATATTGCAATATATAAATTAAAATGAATGCTTATACAGCTTAAACCGGCTGTAGCTTAATTTCTGTCTCTCTCCCAAAAATTTCCGAACTTTGCACAAACCTACGGCCTCAAAACCTCATGCAACGACCGCTTAAGCTAATTATATTTGCCGGCATCGCGCTGGTGCTTTTTTATTTTTTGAAGGATACCATCTTCAACGACGACAACTACATCAAACCGCTGCTGCAGGAGCGCGAGAACAAAGAGCTTTCGTTCCGGAGCCGCGAGAATTCTCCGTTTACGGAGGAAGGCCGCCTGGCTTTTAAGAAGCTAAATTACTACGAACCTAAGCTCGATTACCGCATCAGGGCGGAGGTAAAAGAACTGCCGCAGCAGGATACCGTGCAGATGAAGATGAACAACGGTACCGCCGAGTCATACCTGCGCTATGCAGAGGCCACTTTTGAACTGGAGGGGCAGCCGCAGCGCCTGATTCTGTTTAAGCGCCTGAGCGGCGAGAAGCAGGACGAACTGTTTGTGCCCTTTACCGACAAAACCAACGGCTTCGAGACTTATGGGGGCGGCCGCTACATGGATGTGCCTTATGAGGAGGGAGACGAAACGGTTATGCTGGATTTTAACCGCGCCTACAGCCCTTACTGCAACTATAACCCCGATTACGTGTGCCCGGTGCCGCCGCCCGATAATCGCCTGACCGTGGCTGTGCCGGCAGGGGAGAAAACATATGAGGAGGCGCAGAAGGCCGGGTAAGGAACTTTGGAAAAGGATTAGCAGGAAAAGGTCTTTAGGACAAAAGACAAAGGAATCAACTCACCTGCTCTCCCATATGTTCATAATTCGGAACTCGTAATCCGTAATTCGTAATTCCTATAACGGAATTATGTTTAATTTTGAAGACTTAGGCCGCTGTAGCGAAGCCATACTCTAAAAACAGATAAGAACAACATGCTGATTTCATTTGACTGGCTGAAACAACTCATAAACATAGATAAATCCGCAGAGGAGACAGGCGCATTGCTCACCGATGCAGGACTGGAAGTAGAGGGTATCCATACTTTTGAGGCGGTGCCCGGTGGCCTGGAGGGCATTGTATTGGGCGAGGTGCTAACCTGCCAACAACATCCCGACGCGGATCGCCTGCGCATCACCACTGTAGATATCGGCACAGACACGCCCAGCCAGATTGTGTGCGGTGCGCCCAACGTAGCGGCCGGGCAGCGCGTGGTAGTGGCTACTGTTAACAGCACCCTGTATCCTACAGGCGGCGAGCCTTTCAAAATCAAGAAGTCCAAGATCCGGGGAGCGGTGTCCGAAGGTATGATTTGTGCCGAGGACGAGATTGGCCTAGGTGCCTCGCATGCCGGCATTATGGTGCTGGACACAGATTTACCCAACGGAACGCCTGCCGCCCAGTTTTTTGGTTTAGGTTCTGATAAGGTTTTTGAAATTGGCCTGACGCCGAACCGCGCCGATGCGGCCTCGCACTTCGGCGTAGCCCGCGACCTGCAGGCGCTCACCGATGCCAAAGCGGTGCTGCCCTCTGTAGAGGAATTTGAAGTGAATAATACCTCCAGAAGTATAAGTGTGGAGGTGGAAAATACTGCTGCCTGTCCGCGCTATGCGGGCGTAACGGTAACGGGTATAAAAGTGGGGCCGTCGCCGGAATGGATGCAGCGGCGCCTGCGCGCCATCGGCCTCTCACCCATAAACAACGTGGTGGATGTGACCAATTACGTGCTGCACGAACTGGGCCAGCCGCTCCACGCCTTTGATGCAGACAAGATAAAAGGCGATAAGATTATAGTAAAGACAGTAGCCGAAGGTACTACTTTCAAAACACTGGATGGTGTGGAACGCAAACTGCAGGCAACCGATCTGATGATTTGCAACGCGGAGGAGCCAATGGCCATCGGCGGCGTGTTCGGCGGAGTAGAATCCGGTGTGTCAAACGAAACCACGAGCATCTTTATCGAAAGCGCCTATTTCTCGCCGGACTGGGTGCGCCGCACAGGTATGGCGCATGGCCTGAAAACCGATGCTTCTTTCCGCTTCGAGCGTGGTACCGATCCGAACATGGTGCTGACAGCCCTGAAGCGTGCGGCGCTGCTGGTGCAGGAAGTTGCCGGGGGCGAGGTGTCATCCGACATTATAGACGTATACCCGGACCCTGTTCAGAACCACGAAGTGGAACTAAGTATAGCGCGTGCCCACAAGTTGATTGGACAATACATCGGCGTGGAGCGCATCAAAACTATACTGACGGATTTGGGCATTCAGGTTACAGGCGAAAGCGATACGCATTTGTCTTTGTCGGTGCCGCCATTTAAGGTGGACGTAACGCGCGAGGCAGACGTGATAGAGGAGATCCTGCGCATCTATGGCTTCAATAACATTGCCGTGGGTGAGCACATGTCGTCTACGTTTCTGGCCAACTTCCCGCGCCCGAATCCGGAAGACATCACCGATACCATCATGGATTACATTGCCGACAACGGCTTTCATGAGATCATCACCAACTCTATTACCAATTCCGGTTATTATACTTCGGCAGGAGAAGCGGACGGGTTGGTACAGGTCGTGAACTACAACTCCGAGGATTTGGATGTGCTGCGCAAAAGTATGGTGTTCTCGGGATTGGAGGTGCTGCGCCGCAACATCAACCGCCGCCAGCGCGACCTGAAGCTGTTTGAACTAGGTAAAGTATACACGCAGCAGGAAGGCGCCTATGAAGAGAGCCGCAGGCTGGTGTTATACATGGCCGGCAACGTAGCCGCCGAAAGCTGGAAACAACCGGGTATGAAAGCTGCTTTCCATGATTTGGCCGGCGTGGTGCAGAACGTACTGCGCAAACTAAACGCAGCTGATTTTGAGGTGCAGCCACTGGAGCCGAACAGCTACCTGAAGCAGGGGATTGCCTATACCAAGAATGGCACCGTGCTTGCCGAACTTGGTCCGCTGGATGCTGCGGTGGCGCGCCGGATGGAGGTGAAGGAGCAGGTATGGTACGCCGAACTGAACTGGGATTACCTGCTGAAGAAGTATAAAGACAAGCTGGTGGCCGAAGAGCTGCCGAAATTCCCGGAGGTGCGCCGCGATTTGTCGCTGGTGCTGGATAAAAACATTACCTTCGACCAGGTTAAACAAATTGCTTTCCGTACCGAGCGCAAGCTGCTGCAGGGCGTAAACGTGTTTGATGTGTACGAGGGCGACAAGATTGATGCAGGTAAGAAAGCCTACGCGCTCAGCTTCACGTTGCTGGACAAACAGCAAACCCTGACCGATAAGGTGATCGACAGTACTATGAACCGCCTGATGCAGCAATTCGAAAAACAATTGGGAGCTTTTATACGCAAATAATGTTATGCCACAGGAAAAGCAACTACAACAACTCCAGCATATTGAAGATAAGCTGCGCCGGGTTTTAAACCGCTATGCCGATGTGCAACAGCGCCTTGCCCGGGCCCAGCAGGAGATACAGACCCTGGAAGAACAGGTCGCGGAAAAGGAGCAGCAAATAAAAAATTTTCAAAATCAGGAGAATATTGTTAAAATTGTAGACGCGATGGCAGGAAACCCTGCAAATTCGACAGAGTTAAAGCTCAAACTAAACGAATACATAAGAGAAATTGATAAGTGTATTGCTTACCTGCAGGACTAAAGCTGAAGTATGAGCGGCCGCGAGGGCCGGGAAACAGCAGAAGCCGGATGAACCTGACATAACCTACGCAACGGATGAGTGAATTAGCTATCAAGATTCGCATTGCGGAACGCGAGTATCCGATGCGGGTGAAGGAAGAGGAGGAAGAAAGGCTGCGGGTGGTTGGGAAACTGCTGAACGAGCGCCTGCGCTTCTTTAAAGACCAGTTTGGGATACAGGAAAAACAGGATTTGCTCGCCATGGTGGCCTTCGAGACTATGGTAGACAAGCTGAAGCTGGAGGATGAAAGGAATGATCATCAAACCAGTATAGACCAAAAGCTCAACCTACTCGACGAACTCTTATCGTCGGCCAGTAAATAAGCATTGGCGGCCTGCTGCGGCCATTCCATAGCTTATACTTCGTTTAGGCACATAAGCCACACTTTGTTATTTGCAGGCACTACCAGGCGTTTTTATAAACCATAAAAGCTACTAGTTATGCCCGATATTATTTACATTTTACTAACGGCCATTGTGGCGCTCGGAGTGGGCGTATACATTGGACGTATGCTGCTGCAGAAAGTATACAAGCAGCAGGAGGAAGTTGCCCGCCAGACTGCTAAAACGATTATTCGTGAGGCAGAGCTCAATGCCGAGAGCATCAAGAAAGATCGCATCCTGGAAGCCAAGGAGAAATACCTGAAGCTGAAATCTGAGTTTGAAGAAGAATCAAACAAGAAAAAGAACATCATCATCCAGAATGAGAACAAGGTAAAACAGCGTGAGCAGCTGGTAAACAAGCAGATGGAACAGGCGAAACGCCTCGAAGCCGAGCTTGCCAAAGAGAAAGAGCAGTTAACCACACAGCTCGACAAAGAAAGGGAGCAGCTGAACGCACAACTGGAAAAAGAAAAGGAGCACCTGCAGGCACAGGCCGAAAGTTACCGGAAGCGCAAAGAAGAAGTAGAACAGCAGCACCAGGAAATTGTAGGGCAATTGGAGCGCATTGCCGGCCTTACGGCTTCCGAAGCCCGTGAGCAACTGGTAGAAGCCCTGAAAAGCGAGGCCCAGACGCAAGCCTCTTCACACATCAAGGACATTGTGGCGCAGGCCAGGCTCACCGCTACCAAAGAAGCCAAGAAAATCGTTATCGAAACCATTCAGCGCACCGCTGCTGAGCACGCCATCGAAAACTGCGTGTCCGTTTTTAACATCGAGAGCGACGATATCAAAGGAAAAATTATTGGACGCGAAGGCCGCAACATTCGTGCGCTGGAAGCTGCTACCGGTGTGGAAATTATTGTGGATGATACGCCTGAGGCCATCATTATCTCCGGTTTCGACCCTGTTCGCCGCGAAATTGCCCGCTTGTCGCTGCACCGTCTTGTAGCTGACGGCCGTATTCACCCGGCCCGCATCGAGGAAGTAGTGGCCAAAACCCGCAAGAACATTGATGAGGAGATTGTAGAGATAGGGGAGCGTACGGCTATTGATTTAGGTATACATGGCTTGCACCCGGAGCTGATTAAAATGGTGGGCCGCATGCGTTTTCGCTCGTCTTACGGTCAGAACCTGTTGCAACACTCCCGTGAGGTGGCTAACCTTTGTGCTACCATGGCGGCCGAACTTGGCCTGAACGTGAAGCACGCCAAACGTGCCGGCCTGCTGCACGACATCGGCAAAGTGACCCCGGACGAGCCGGAGCTGCCGCACGCCATTATTGGTATGGAGCTGGCCAAGAAGTATAAAGAACATCCGGATGTAGTAAACGCGATTGGTGCTCACCACGATGAGGTGGAAATGACTGCCATGGTTTCGCCGCTGGTGCAGGCCTGCGATGCCATTTCCGGCTCCAGACCGGGCGCTCGCCGCGAAATAATGGAATCATACATCAAGCGTCTGAAAGAGCTGGAAGAAACCGCTATTTCGTTTGAAGGTGTGAACCAGTGCTACGCTATCCAGGCCGGCCGCGAGCTGCGTGTGATGGTAGATGCCGACAACGTAACAGATGAAAAAGCGGCCGAAATCTCGTACGATATCTCCCAGAAAATAGAGAAAGAGATGCAGTATCCGGGACAAATCAAGATTACGGTTATCCGCGAGATGCGCGCCATCAGCTACGCCAAATAAGTATAGCTGATTTAATAAATTAAGGGGAAGCCGCCTGCCACTTTTGTGGCAGGCGGCTTTGTTATATAATTGTACTTGCCTGCTGTACCTGTTTCATTACAATTGCTTCTCTAGCTGGTGCGAGCTTGCAGCTCGTACCTACTCTTTCGTGAATTTAAAGGTACGAGCTGCAAGCTCGCACCAGCATAGGCATCAGCACGATTAGTAAGGCACCAGCCAAGCAAAGAGCACAATTACTGCTTTGTTTGCTTCTCTTTTATAAAGTTTAGCTTTAAATTGGTTTTTAATTAACAAAGCAGCAGTGGATGGCCTTACTTTATAAGAGAATCATCATTAAAATAGGGTCTAACGTGCTCACCCTGGACAATGGCATGCCCGACTTGGCAAGAATGAGCCACCTGGTAGAGCAGATAGCCGAAATAAAGCGGCAGGGTAAGGAGGTGATTCTGGTGTCTTCGGGGGCAGTGGCTTCGGGGAGAAGTATGGTAAAAGTATCAGAAAAGTTTGATGCGGTGGCCAGCCGGCAGCTGCTGGCTTCGGTGGGGCAGGTGAAGCTGATAAACACCTATTCGGAACAGTTTGGCCGGTTTGGGCTGGTCTGTGCCCAGGTGCTGGTTACCAAAGAAGATTTCCGTGACCGGCTGCACTACCTGAACATGAAGAACTGCTTCCAAATCCTTTTGCAGCACGACATCATCCCGGTTATCAACGAAAATGACGTGATTTCGATAACGGAGCTCATGTTTACCGATAACGACGAACTCGCCGGACTGGTAGCCTCGATGCTCAATGCCGATGCCCTGATTATACTTTCTAACGTGGATGGCATTTACAACGGAAACCCAAAAGACGCCGGCTCAGAAGTAATCCGTGAGATAGACCACACGGCCACAGGCCTGTCCTCTTTTATTACCACGCAGCGGTCGCAGTTTGGCCGCGGTGGCATGCTTACCAAGAGCCACATGGCCCGGAAGGTGGCGCAACTGGGTATTGCCGTGCACATCGCCAACGGCAAAACCGACAACATACTTACCCGGCTGCTGCAGGAGGAGGTGGTGAACACTCGTTTTTTGCCCCATAAGGCTGCATCGGGCAGGAAAAAGTGGCTGGCCCACAACGAGAATAACGCCAAGGGAGTCGTCCGGATAAACCAGGGAGCCCGGGAAGCGCTCGTTTCCTCCAGGGCTACCAGCCTGCTTCCTGTAGGTGTTACAGGCATTAGCGGGGAATTCCTGAAAGGAGATGTAGTGAAGCTGCTGGATGAAAATGGCGGACTGCTGGGCCTGGGCATAGCGGAGTACGGCTCAGACAAAGCGCTGGAACGCATCGGGCAGAAAAACCAGAAACCGCTGGTGCATTATGATTACCTGTTTTTATACCCTGAACCATCTGATAATGGAGCTAAATAACATATTTGAGCGCACGCGCAAAGCCAGCAGAAGCCTGAGCATGCTGCCATCCAAAACAGTCGACGCTGTTTTGCGGGAGGTGGCTGCCGCAGCGGTGGCGCATACGGCTTTTCTGCTTTCCGAAAATGAGAAAGACCTGGACAGGATGCACCCTGACGATCCGAAATACGACCGGCTGAAGCTGACAAAGGCGCGCATAGAAGGGATTGCAGCAGATATCAGCAACGTGGCCGGCCTGATGTCTCCGCTAAACGAGGTGTTGCTGGAGCGGGAGCTTCCGAACGGGCTGCACCTCTCTAAGGTGCGCGTGCCGCTGGGCGTGGTTGGGGTAATTTACGAGGCCAGGCCCAATGTAACGTTTGATGTGTTTTCGCTGTGCCTGAAAACCGGAAATGCCTGTTTGCTGAAAGGGGGAAGCGATGCGGCTTTTTCGAATGAGGCCATCGTGTACGTAATCCACCAGGTGCTGGAAAAGCATGGCATCAGCAAAGACATTGTTGCGTTGCTCCCCCCTGACAGGGCTGCCACCGAAGCGCTGCTGGGCGCCGTTGGCTATGTAGATGTACTGATACCGCGCGGAAGCCAGCAGTTAATTGACTTTGTACGGCAGCATGCCAAAGTACCCGTTATCGAAACCGGCGCCGGCATTGTGCATACTTATTTCGATGAAACCGCTGACCTGGCAAAAGGAAAGGAGATTATACATAATGCCAAAACGCGGCGCGTAAGTGTGTGCAACGCCCTGGACTGCCTGCTTGTGCACCGAAGCCGCCTGCATGATCTGGCAGAACTGACCGCTCCGCTGGCTGCGGCCGGTGTCATCATTTTTGCAGACGAGCCTTCTTTTACGGTATTACAGCAAAGTTATCCGGCGGACTTGCTGAAACCTGCTTCGGAAGAAGATTTCGGGACAGAGTTCTTATCACTAAAAATGGCGCTGAAAACCGTAGACAACCTGGTGGAAGCACTCGATCATATTGCCAATTATAGTTCCGGGCACAGCGAAGCTATCATATCCGAAAGCGATGCACACATCAATCGCTTTTTACAAAGTGTGGATGCCGCAGCTGTGTATGCCAACGCCTCTACGGCTTTTACCGATGGCGCGCAGTTTGGACTGGGGGCGGAGATAGGCATCAGCACACAAAAACTCCACGCCCGTGGCCCAATGGGATTAGAGGAACTCACCAGCTATAAATGGCTCATAAAAGGGAACGGACAAATCAGGCCCGCATAGTTTCCGGAAAAACACATGCTAATTGCGCGGGTACATCCGGGGCAGAAAAAAGCAAGTATGGCAGACGGGCTATAAGTATAAAAGCGCACCCTCAGGTATGAGAGCGCGCTTTTATACTTTGGTTCCTTGTTATGATACTGTGTTTTGTACCGGCAAGTGCAGCAGGGTAAACTAGCTCAGGAAGGCATTGAGCATCCAGAGTGTTTTTTCGTTTTCGTTGATGTCCTCACTCAAAAGGTCCACTGTTCCCTCATCGCCTTTTTCGGCAGCAAGGCCCAGTAGCTCGCGCTCCAGGTTAATGAGTGTGGTAAGATTGTCGTGGGTGGCAGTTACAGTTTCTTTGTCGCCGCTGATGTTGGCCGCTTCTTTAATACTGGATACGCGCACATAATCAGAAAACGTGTGCAGCGGCTTCTGGCCAATCGTTAAAATGCGCTCTGCAATCTCATCTATTTTAGTCAGCGCGTTGTTGTACAACTCCTCATACTTGGCATGCAACTGAAAGAAATGCACACCTTTGATGTTCCAATGAAAGCCGCGCAGGTTCTGATAGTATAAATGATAATTGGCCAGCAGCTCATTCAGCTTTTCCGCGATTTCCTGACTGTCTTTTTTCTCTAATCCTATTTGCGTTAGTTTTCCCATGTCTTATTTGTAAATGTTTTTGTTTTTATAGCTACATAACAAAGTCACCGGCTTATGGTTTTATAAGCCAAATTGATTATATTTATAAGCTGATAAATTTAATTGATGATGCATCCTGGCAGAACAGTGCAGACATGCCTGAGTTAAAGACAATTTAAAGTCGATCGTCTAAAACCTACTATCTAAAACTTCTTTCATCCATGACTTTAGTACAGCTGGAATATTTACTTGCCGTGGATACTTACCGCCACTTTGCTACGGCGGCAGAACACTGCTTTGTAACGCAGCCAACGCTTAGTATGCAATTGCAAAAGCTGGAAGAGGAACTGGGCACGCAACTGCTCGACAGGAGCCGCGTGCCGGTGCGACCCACCGAAACCGGCAAAGAAATAATTGCGCAGGCCCGTATTGTGGTGACTGAAGCCAAAAAAATACACGAGATAGTGCAGGAGCAGAAAAAGGAACTGGCCGGAGAACTACGCATTGGTGTTATACCCACACTGGCCCCATACCTGATACCCTTGTTTATCACCAGCTTTATGGAAAAATATCCGCAGGTACGGGTGGTAGTGCAGGAATTGCTGACAGAACAGATTACAGAAAGATTAATCCACGATCAGCTGGATGCCGGCCTGCTGGTAACACCCCTTGAACATAAGTGCATCAAAGAGATTCCGCTGTTTTACGAAGCTTTTTATACTTACATCAACCCAAAACACCCGCTGGCCAGGTATAAAACCATCAGCCCGGCGCAACTGGACATGGACGAATTGTGGCTGCTGGACGAAGGTCACTGTTTCAGGAGCCAGGTGCTGCATATTTGCAATCAAAATGTAAAAAACACGGTGGCGCAGGGCAGCAGTCTCGACTATAAGAGCGGCTCACTGGAAACACTCAGGCGCATTGTGGAAACCCAGCACGGCCTCACACTGCTGCCGGAATTGCTGGTGCTGGAAATGCCCGAAGACAAGCGCCGGCTGGTGCACCCGTTTGAGGAACCCCAGCCGCTCCGCGAAGTAAGCCTGGCAGTGCACAGGAGTTTCCTGAAAAAGAAGCTGGTAGAAGCCCTGCAGCAGGAAATTATCGCCGCTGTACCCGAAAGTATAAAGCAACGCAGAAAGGAGCAAGTAATGGCCATACATTAGCCGAATCTGTTATTTTGGTCGTCTTATAGAAACTGCAGGCCAAATGCTGTATTCCTAAAATAAGATAAAAACCAGTACAGCTGTCTCAGGTTAGTGAAACTACTTATTATCAATAAAAAACAGGAAGGCTGCCCTGCAAGGGCAGCCTTCCTGTTTTATGGTCTTACTTCAGGTATAAACCTCAAGTATAAAGTACCAGGGAAAGTCTAAGGTCTAAAACCTAGCTACTAACGTCTATACTTACGCGTTAATGCCGGCTTCCTGCAGCGCTTTTACCATAGCATCACCAATTTCAGCTGGTGATTCTACTACATGGATGCCGCTCTCGCGCATAATTTTCATTTTAGCGGCTGCGGTGTCGTCAGCGCCACCCACAATAGCGCCTGCATGGCCCATGCGGCGGCCTGCCGGAGCTGTCTGGCCGGCAATGAAGCCAACTACCGGCTTCTGGTTACCTGTTTCACGGATGTATTTGGAAGCCACCGCCTCATAGTTGCCGCCAATTTCCCCGATCATCACAATGGCATCTGTTTCAGGGTCGTTCATCAGCATTTCTACGGCTTCTTTGGTTGGCGTGCCGATAATCGGGTCACCGCCGATGCCAATGGCTGTAGATATTCCTAAACCTGCTTTCACAATCTGGTCGGCGGCCTCGTAGGTAAGCGTTCCGGATTTAGATACAATGCCGATACGGCCGGATTTGAACACGAAGCCCGGCATAATGCCCACTTTCGCCTCGCCTGGCGTAATTACGCCGGGGCAGTTAGGGCCAATCAGGGTTACGTTTCTGTCTTTGATGTAGTGTTTGGCGGCCACCATGTCTTTTACAGGTATACCTTCCGTGATGCACACAATCACTTTAATGCCCGCCTGGGCAGCTTCCATGATAGCATCGGCAGCAAAGGCTGGCGGCACAAAAATGATTGACACATCAGCGCCCGTCTTAGTCACAGCTTCCTCTACGGTATTAAAAACAGGCAAATCCAGGTGGTAAGTGCCGCCTTTGCCCGGCGTTACGCCGCCCACTACGTCAGTACCATACTCGATCATCTGGTGTGCATGGAAAGAACCTTCCGAGCCTGTAAAGCCCTGCACTATCACTTTCGAATCTTTATTTACCAAAACACTCATGTGTATCTTTTTTAGTTTGTGAAATGACGCTATACCTGTTAAGGTAGTGCAAAAATAGGCTTTTTTGCGGCGCTTGCAAAAATTGTTATCCCTAATAAAGCCCTGAGCCGGAACTTGACTGTTTAGCTGTCAGCTAATTGTTGCCGGCATAAACAGGTATACCTGGCTTACGTACGAGGCAGCAAGCAAAACAGATATATGATCTTGACCTGGTTATAGTTATGCTTTTGTACCGGGAAAGGAAAAACAGAGTATAAACCTTATCAATTAACCTAAGTTGCGGTTCGTTTAGGCAACGCGAAGTTTAAAGGTGTTTTACCCATCCTGCCCCTCCGGGGAGGGGAATTCTGTAATAATAAGCTCAATTTCCTCTGGTTAAGGACCTCTTTCTGATAAATTGCAATATGGGCCAGTTGCGTCATTTCTTTAGAGAAAGCTATAGCTTAATAACTTAAGGCTATTCCGGTTAGCCGGCAACGAATAGCGGTAACCAAATTTTCGTACCTTTGCATCTGAATTCAAAAACAAAACAGATGAAGTATCTGAACCATATTACGGAGGCTGTTGGAAACACGCCCCTGGTAAAGCTGAATAGCGTAACGAAAGGTATAAAAGCTACTGTGCTCGCCAAAGTGGAATACCTGAATCCGGGAAACTCTGTGAAAGACCGCATGGCCGTTAAAATGATTGAGGATGCCGAAAAGGCCGGGATCCTGAAGCCGGGCGGCACCATCATCGAGGGTACATCAGGCAATACCGGCATGGGACTGGCGCTGATAGCTATTGCCAAAGGCTATAAGTGCATTTTTACGATGTCGGATAAGCAGAGCAAAGAGAAAATAGATATACTGAAAGCGGTTGGTGCCGAGGTAATAGTTTGCCCTACCAATGTGCCGCCGGAGCATCCGGATTCATACTACTCGGTGGCCCGCCGCCTGAACCAGGAAATCCCGAACTCGTTTTACCCGAACCAGTACGATAACCTGTCGAACACCGTAGCCCATTACGAAACCACAGGGCCCGAACTATGGGAGCAAACCGAGGGCAAAATCACGCACTTCGTAACAGGCGTGGGCACAGGCGGTACTGTTTCCGGCACGTCGCAGTTCCTGAAAGAGCAGAACCCCGCCATCGTAACGGTGGGTATCGATACGTATGGTTCGGTTTTCAAGAAGTATAAAGAAACCGGTATTTTTGATGAAAAGGAGATATATCCTTATGCTACCGAAGGTATAGGCGAGGATATCCTTCCCAAAAACGTAAACTTCGACCTGATTGACAGTTTTATAAAAGTATCTGATAAGGACGGCGCTGTGATGACAAGGCGGCTGGCCAAAGAAGAAGGCCTGTTTGTGGGCTGGTCGGGTGGCACGGCGGTATTTGGTGCGCTGGAGTATGCCCGCGGAAACAACCTGACAGCAGATGATATGCTGGTGGTGTTGCTCCCAGATCACGGCTCACGTTATCTGGCCAAAATATACAACGACGACTGGATGCGTGCCCAGGGCTATATCGGCTAAAAATATGCTTGATTTGATAAAGTGACAACTTGTTTATCGGTTTCCTGTTATAGAGCAAATACGGGAGATAAGCTGTCTGCTTGCTGAACAAATTAAGGCAACAGCATAAAGTAGAGAAGCCCGCATCTGCTACAGAGACGGGCTTCTCTACTTTATAGATCAGCCGGCCACAGATTAGGGATAAGCGCCTGATAGCCAGATTTGTGTAATAGAGGAAAGCTGCTTTGCCATGGAATACTTTAAACCTTGCGTGGTAAGTATGAATTGACTTAAACAGCCCGTTAAGGTATGAGCTACTTACGATTGTAATTAAAGATAATTTAATATTTTTGTATGTGGCGTATCAGCAGGGCAGCAGGTAAAGGCAGCGGATTTCTGAATATTTTTGCTTAAAGTATAGAATGAAAAAACTTAGCGGCATATTACTTATTGACGACGACGACACCACCAATTTTCTGAACCAGCGCCTGCTGGACAGGATGGAGGTGACAGACAACATCCGGACGTTTGTGAATGGCAAGCAGGCTTTTGATTACCTGTACAACGTAAGCAACAACAACTATGAGGAAGAAAGTAGGAGTTATTTCCAGCCGGAACTGATTTTCCTGGACATCAACATGCCGGTGATGGATGGCTTTGAAATGCTGAACCTGTACGAGCGCCTGGACCCGGAATTCCGGAAGGGCATTGTGATGGCGGTGCTCACCACCTCCACGCACCCCCAGGACACCGCCAATTCAGAGAAGTATAATGCCGAATACCTGACCAAACCCCTAACCGTTGAGAAAGTAAGTGCGCTGCTGGCAAAACACTTCTCAGAGGAGCAGAACAAAGTATAAACCTGCTTTTATACTTCGTATACATTTGCTAATCTATACCTGAATCATACTTAGCTATCGCCCGCCAATCGGTACAAATTCAAAACTATCGCCGTTAAACAAACCCTTGTCGCTGAGTTTGAGTGAGGGAATAACGAGCAGCGCCATAAACGAAAGCGTCATAAACGGCGAGGTCAGCGTGCTGCCCATCTCTTTGCTCATGCGGTCGATGGCTGCATAAGCTTCCGCCACTTTATACCCGTCTGCTGCCGACATAATGCCCGCTACCGGCAGCGGCAGCAGCTGCTCCCTGTCTCCGTCTACAGCTGCTACGCCTCCTTTGACACTGATAATCAGGTTTACGGCACGCGCTATACTTGCATCATCTACGCCTACAGCAATAATGTTATGCGAATCGTGGCCTACCGAAGAGGCAATGGCGCCGCGTTGTAAGCCAAAGTTTTTGATGAAAGCCACAGCCGGAATCGTATTTTCGTAACGGTTCACCACAGCAATTTTCAGTACATCCTGCGCCACATCAGGCACAATAAAACCATTATCCACTTTCGGCGTGGCCCAGCTTTCCTTGGTTATCAGTTGCCCGTCAAAAGCTTCTATCACCCGTATCTTTCGCGCGTCGCCGACCGGCACTTCAAACTGTGCAGCTACTTTAATATCCGTATCAAAATTGTTGATTTCCTCGCTTGGCGTAAACGGGATGTTGGATTTGCCGTGTTCCGCCACCAATTGCCCGTTGATGTAAGTGGCTTCCACATTAAAATCATCGAGGTTATCAACAAGTATAAAATCAGCCGGATCGCCTTCGCGCAGCAGCCCTACATCCAGTTTATAGTGCTCTACCGGGTTTATACTTGCGGCGCGCAGCACGTGGAACAAATCATTGCCTTTGGCCAGCGCCCGTTTCACCAGCAGGTTGATATGGCCTTCCACCAGGTTGTCAGGGTGTTTGTCGTCGGAGCAGAACATAATGTTTTGGTAATGTTCCGGCAGGAGCGGAATCAGCGCATCAAAGTTTTTGGCAGCACTTCCTTCGCGTATTAAAATCTTCATGCCGGCGGCCAGTTTATCCAGCGCTTCCTCGGCGGTAAAACATTCATGGTCGGTGGTGATGCCGGCGGAGGCGTATAACTTTGCATCTTCGCCCATCAGGCCGGGTGCGTGCCCGTCCACGGCTTTATTATACTTCCGCGCTAGCGCAATTTTCTCCATCACCACGGGGTCGCGGTTCAGCACGCCGGGCCAGTTCATCATCTCCGCCAGGTATTTTATCTCCTCGCGCCGGAATAATTTTTCGATGTCGGCAGCCGTTATTTCAGCACCGGCGGTTTCAAAAGGTGTGGCGGGCACACACGACGGCGCCCCGAAATAAAACTTAAATGGCACTTTCTTTCCGTTCTCCACCATGTACTCCACGCCCTTTATACCCAGCACATTGCCAATCTCATGGGGGTCCGATACGGTGGCTACAGTGCCGTGCGGCACTGCCAGGCGGGCAAACTCGCTGGGCACCAGCATCGAGCTTTCTACGTGCACGTGTGCATCAACAAAACCCGGTAAAATATACTTTTGGCTATCAACGGCTTCCCGAACTATTTTAGAAATACGGCCGTTTGACACATGAACGGTTCCTTCATAAATCTGCTCCTGGTGCAGGTTTATAATGCGTCCGCTAACGGAAAAGTCTGTTGGCATGGTGATGCGTTTAGTTAAAAGTTTAAAGTTAAGCGTTAAAAGCTGAGCGTTAGGAGTACATCTTAACTCTTCAGGCAAATGTAACTCTTAACGCAAATGGTCTTATATTTGCCTAAATTTATTTGTTTTGAGAAAGATAATTTCATACTTGGTTTTGGCAGGCATCCTGGCTACAGGCACGCTGGAAAGCTGTACCATGAAAACGCCGCAGCAGAAAAAGACTGCTCATCTCAAACGGAAAAGCAAAAACGGCAACCTGCCCTGCCCCTGCGACTCTAACTAATTTTATTATACTTTTTTGATGATAAAGAAAATAGTAATCGCTTTAGACGGCCATTCTTCCTGCGGCAAAAGCACCACTGCCAAAAAGGTGGCAGCAGCCCTTGGTTACGCCTATATTGATACGGGCGCCATGTACCGGGCGGTTACGTTATACATGCTCCGGCATCATGTGGCACTTACCAATCCCAAAGAAGTATGTGATGCGCTGGACAACATCGACATTTCCTTTCATTACAACCCCAAAACCAAACGCAACGAAACTTACCTGAACGGCCTGAACGTGGAGGACGAAATACGCAAGATGTATATTTCTAACCAGGTGAGTGAAGTGAGCGTAGTACCGGAAGTGCGCCACGCCATGGTAGCCCAGCAACAAAAGATGGGCCGCAAACGTGGTGTAGTAATGGACGGGCGCGACATTGGTACAGCGGTTTTTCCGGATGCGGAAGTGAAAGTTTTTATGACCGCTGACGTGGACACCCGCGCACGCCGCCGCCAGCAGGAACTATTGGAAAAAAACCAGCTCGTAAACCTGGATGAAATCAGGGAAAACCTGCAGAAACGCGACCATATCGATTCGACGCGGAAAGAAAGCCCCTTGCGCCGTGCCGAGGACGCAGCTTTGCTCGATACCTCGCACATGACCATAGATGAGCAGGTAGACTTTGTAATAGATAAAGTTACCTCCAAACTGCTGGAGGAGGCACATGCTGTTAAAAAAGTAGAAGCGTAAAAAATGGACATCACGATAGATAAAAATTCCGGCTATTGCTTTGGCGTAGAGTTCGCCATACAAATGGCGGAGGATGAAATGGAACACAGCGAGGAACTGTATTGCCTCGGCGACATTGTGCACAACGGCATGGAGGTGAAACGCCTCTACGAAAAAGGCCTCCGCATCATCGACCGCGACCAGCTGAAAGAGCTGCACGACTGCAAGGTGCTTATCCGGGCACACGGCGAGCCGCCGGAAACCTACAAAACAGCGCTCGAAAATAACCTCGAACTGATTGACGCCTCCTGCCCCGTAGTGCTGAAATTGCAGAATCGCGTAAAGCACGCCTTCGACAGCAACCGGAAAGACAACGGACAAATTGTGATTTACGGCCAGGTAGGGCACGCCGAAGTGATCGGTCTGGCCGGCCAGACCCGCGACGAAGCCATCATCGTCACCACAGAAGCCGACCTGGACAAAATTGATTTCAAACGCCCGGTAACGCTGTTCAGCCAGACCACCAAGAGCACCAAAGGCTTTTACCACATCAAAGAACTGATAGACGCGCGCATCCGCGAGGCCAGCCACAACAGCACTTTGCCCGAATTTAATGCCAACGACAGTATCTGCCGCCAGGTATCTAACCGTGAGCCGCAGCTGGCCAGATTCGCGACAGAGCATGATGCAATTATATTTGTGAGCGGTAAAAAAAGCTCCAACGGGAAAGCCCTGTACAGCGTATGCAAGCAGCACAACCCCAACAGCTACTTTATCGAAAGTGAAGTGGAGTTGGAGCAGGCATGGTTTGCCCAGACGGAAAGCGTAGGTATCTGTGGCGCCACTTCCACGCCCATGTGGCTGATGGAGCAGGTAGCCCGCAGCGTGGCAGCTTTTGACACAGTGGGCTTTGGAAAAGTATAGGATTTATACTATAAACCCTTTTTGCTACATTTGGGCTTTGTTTCGGCAAAGCCTTTTTTGTGATGAAAACTGATGAAACGATTTTTCCGCTATTTCCTTAACGGGCTTCTGATTATGGCCCCCATTATCCTGACTGTCTGGATAGTGGTGGGGGTTATCGACTGGCTTGACTCGCTGCTTGACCTGGGCATACCGGGACTGGGTATCCTGCTGCTGGTGCTGCTGCTGACGGCCGTGGGCTTTATCAGCTCGTCCTTTCTGGTGAAGCCCTTTATTGCGATAACGGAGCGCATGCTGATCCGGGTACCGATTGTGAGCATCATTTACTCCAGTATAAAAGATCTGTTCGATGCCTTTGTGGGCGATAACCAGAAATTCAACAAGCCGGTGCTGGTAAAAATGGCTGAAGATTCCGACAATTGCAAGCTGGGATTTGTAACGCAGGAGGCGCTCACAGGCATAAATATAGCGGATAAAGTGGCCGTATACTTTCCACACTCCTATAATTTTTCCGGCGAGCTTTTCATTATACCTGCGCGCAACGTAACCTATATTGATTTGCCAAGCAGCGAAGTAATGAAGTTCATTGTATCAGGCGGCGTTTCTAACCTGTAAGGGTGGTTTTCGTTGCTCGTTTATCGTGTTTCATTCGCAGCTCATAACTCGTAATTCCCTATACCCTTGCCCTACCTTATCCAGGATAAATCGAAGCTGCACTACCGCGTAATTGGCCGCGGAAGCCGCGTGATGCTGGCTTTCCATGGGTATGGGCAGAGCAGCGCTTATTACCTGGCCATGGAACGGGCGCTGGGCCATGATTATACCATCTACGCCTTCGACCTGTTTTTCCATGGCAACAGCTACCTGCACAAGTCCAACATGCCGCTGCAAAAAGATTTTCTGGAGAAGTTTATCCGCCATTTCCTGGACAAGTATAACATTGATAAGTTTTCGCTGATGGCCTTTAGCATGGGCGGCAAGTTTGCCCTCACGCTGGCTGAGCGTATGCCGGAGCAGATCGAAGCGCTTTTTCTGATTGCGCCGGATGGTATTAAAACCAGCTTCTGGTACAACATTGCCACTTATCCGGGCTGGCTGCAGCAGTTATTTAAGCACACCGTACTGAAACCGGCACCTTTCTTTAAGCTGATGCATGTGCTAAGCAAGTATAACCTGGTAGACAAGGGCCTGGCGCGCTTTGCCCATTACCAGATGGACAGCACGCCCAAGCGCCTGCGCATCTACCGCAGCTGGATTGGCTTCCGGGAACTAAGCTTTGATATACGGCATGTGGTGGTGCAATTGAACAAGTATAAAGTGCCCGTAACAATGTTCCTGGGCGAATTTGATCAGGTAATCTCCCCAAAACGTGTAAGCGTATTTGTGAGATCGCTGGACCGGGGAGAATTGGTTATACTTAAAGCAGGCCACACCCACCTGCTACAAAACGTAGCCGATTTGCTGCACCGCAAACGGATAGGAAGACAGCCATAGAGCCTGTTCCGGACAGAACCTCTAAGCCATGCAAGCGCCCGCTTGTGGTTTATAATAAGCTAAATAGCAGCCAATCTATAAATCAGGGATAAGTATAAAAACAGTACATCAGCCGCTGAATAAAAACAGCAGGTTAAAATTGCACCATCTGCTAGCCGTTTAAGTATAAGCAGCGCTTGTCCAAGCCCTGAATTACCGCTCTTTTGCCGCCAATCTTTGTCACCTGATGTGGCGTTGCGGGCACAGTAATTTGTTGTTAAATTTTCAATCAAGCTTTATACATACCCATATAGGATCGTGTTAAGCCGGAAAACAAAGTTTTAACATGGTTTGATTATAATCTGTTATTTTGAATATTTAATAATTTGATTACATGTTATATGCTGCTTTACTAAATATTGTACTCTATTGGTAATAATTTATTAATACGTATTAGTTTGTTTTCGGAATAATATTTATTATTGGCTGTTGGATTATTATAGAACCAGAAAGAAACGCGGGGAGCCATATACAAGGGAGTAAATAAAATTTACCCCTGTTCTCAAAGAATATCGATAAAGAAAACAAAATTATACACCCGGCACCAGGTGCTGCGGAAATAGATAAGAACTCATAAAGAGAGCGCGGCTGCTATACTTATTTGGTTCTTTATATTTACTTCTAACTGTTCTCTTCTGTAGCATACAGAAGCAATTTCAATTCTAAAATTTTATTCGGGGCAACTGTCAAAAGCAACATGCGATGGATAGATCGCCTGCAAATTTTAAGCTTCTGCAAAGAGGAGCCCGGTTATCTATTGCCTGTTGTAGATGATTTTTGGAAACAGGATTTTCATAAACTTTTAATAATCAATTGTTTAATTTAATTATCTGACAAATGAAGAAACTGTTACTATTAAGTTTTATTCTGGTGTTTACCTTGCTGCAGCAGGCTGTTGCACAGAATAGAACCGTGTCTGGTACGGTAACGGACCAGGCTACCGGACAGGGATTGCCCGGCGTATCCGTTATCGTGAAAGGAACAACGGTGGGAGTGGCCACATCGGCTGATGGAGCCTATTCGATTAATGTGCCGGCCAATGGTACTGCGTTGGAGTTCAGGTATATAGGTTACCAGACCGTTGAGCGCGCCATTGAAAATGCCAGTACTATTAACGTAGCCATGGCTGTGGATGATAAGCAGCTGGAAGAAGTGGTAGTGGTAGGCTATGGCACTAAGACTGTGAGAGAAAACACAGGCGCTATAAGTAGTGTTAGCGGCGAGAAAATCAGCAACGAGCCTTTACCTACTTTTACGCAGGCGCTGGCCGGGAAAACAGCCGGTGTGCAGATTAACATGAACGGAGGCACAATCGGAGATCCTACTTCTGTGCAAATCCGTGGTGTAAACTCCATCACCTCCTCGTCGCAGCCGCTGGTGGTAATCGACGGCGTGGCGCAGATTCCGAGCGACAACATGAATGGCCTGCGAAGTGGTGGCGGTACCAGGTTTGATCCGCTGGCCATGCTCAATCCGAATGATATTGCGTCTATCGAAGTGTTAAAAGATGCAGCTTCAGCTGTAATCTATGGCTCTCGTGCCTCCAACGGGGTTATACTTGTTACAACCAAACGGGGCAAGAAAGGAACCGTGCAGGTAATGCTGGATTCTAAAGTAGGCTGGAGTGAAGCATCCCAGTTGCCGCCTGTACTGATGGCTGATGATTACATGCTGATTCAGAATGAAAAAGCGGCAAACAGGTTCGGAATCGGAGCGCCTAATGCCGTGATTGCGGTACCCAGCGACATTGACGCCGACGGCAAGCCTGATAACACGGACTGGATGGGCCTTTTGTACCAAACCGGGTTTATGCACGACAATACCATTTCCTTTTCGGGTGGGGCAGAGGCTCTTTCTGTATATGGTTCTGCCCGCTTCTTAAGCCAGGAAGGTATCGTAAAGCCTAACAAAATAGAAATGGGCCAGGGTCGCCTGAACCTGGACTTTACGCCCAAAAAGTGGTTTAAAAGCGGCCTAAGCCTGTCATATACCAGATCCAAAAATACGGGTGTTCTGACCGACAACTATGTGCAGGGTGTGAATATCTCAGGCTGGGAGGCGCCGCCAAACGTTTCGCCTTACAACCCTGAAGGTCCCGGCGGCTATAACCTGACGGAAGGTACCGGCGGCGGCTACCTGGGCCTCGGCAACAACATCGCAGCTATCGGCGGAAGTAATATCATGTCCCGTTCCGGTTTCTTTAACATGGCGGCCATGGGCGACCTGACCAGGAATGACAATACAGCGGAAGATATACGTGCTAACATCTATGGCGAAATTACGCCTCTAGCCGGCTTAACTTATACTTCTAAGTTCGGCATTCAGTACATCCGGAACCTGGAAGACCAGTATACGCCTAACATTATCGGCTTCTGGGGTGTGCCCTATAACGGCCTCCTAACTTACCTGAATTCAGATTTTTCGCAGTGGGTATGGCAGAACTACGCCACCTATACCAAAGATTTTGGCAACGACCACAGCTTTACGGCTGTAGTTGGTGCAGAATACCAGTACAACAAAACACAATGGTACCAGGCAGGCGCCGTAAATTTTGCCGATCCGTTTTATGATGCCATCGTGAACGGGGCCTTCACCAATATCCAGCCAGGCCAGACCATCACGTACGACCAGACCCACGGCGGCCTGAACAGTTCGGGCCTGATGTCTTATTTCGGAAGAGCCAGTTATTCTTACCGGGACAGGTACATGGTAGAAGCGGCTGTAAGAACTGATGCCTATTCTGCTTTCGGAGAGAACAACCAATGGGGCTATTTCCCCAGCATTTCTGTAGGCTGGGAAGTAACCCAGGAAGATTTCCTGAACGACATCAACTGGCTGACTTACTTAAAACTGCGCGGCAGCTACGGCGAGGTAGGTAACTCCAGGATCAGGAACCCCTATGCCTCACAAACACTGTATGGCGGCTCCGCCTACGGCATATTGAGCGGATTCAACATCACCCAGGTAGGCAATCCGGATTTGAGATGGGAAACAGCTAAAAAGACCGACATCGGATTTGACGCCACAACAAGTATAGGCGGCAAAGAGGTGAGCTTTATAGTTGACTATTTCAGCAACAACATCGACAACATGATCCTGAGCGCGCCGGTTTTGGCAACCGTGGGCGTGCCAAACAGCGCCGTGTACACCAACATCGGCTCTATGCGTAACCGCGGATTTGAGTTCTCGTTCAACACAGTTCCTGTGCAAACCAAGAATTTCTCATGGGCTACTTCTTTCAACTATACCCATATCAACAATGAGGTGCTGTCGCTTGTGCCAAGCAATGGCAACGCCGACATCCAGCAGGGAAGCAGCGTAGCCAGCGTCGGAAAACCTTTGGGAACATTCAAACTGATACAATGGGCAGGTGTAAACCCGGACAATGGCAACCCAAGGTGGTTTGCAGCGGATGGCACTATCAAGGAGTATCATTTCGGCGCAACCGGCGCGGCGGCCTGGACTGATCCGGAAGGGAATGCTGTTTCGCCTATTTCTCCTTCCAGCGATGCTGTTTACTCAGACAGGGGCGGCCTGCCTACCTGGATGGGCGGATGGAACAACACCTTTACTTTTAAAGATTTTGATTTAGGCATTGATATTATTTATTCCGGCGGCAACTACATCTATAACCAGACCACGGCCAGTATGCTGAGCAACGCGGTGCAGAATAACTTTTCGGTTATACTGGATCGCTGGACAACGCCCGGCCAGGTAACAGATGTTCCGAGAGTATACCTGCAGGACAATCAGGCCAATACCGCATCAACAAGATTTCTGGAGAAGGCTGATTTTGCAAGAGTAAGAACCATAACCCTGGGCTATACTTTAAACAAAAGCCTGACAGACAAAATCGGTATTTCGCGCGCACGGGTGTATGTGCAGGCATTTAACCCCTTCCTGGTTACCGGTTACAGCGGCCTGGATCCGGATGTGAATACTGCTGCCAGAGCCAACACCAGTAACAGCAATTCTGCCAACAACATTCAGCTTGGTATCGATTCCAGGGCCACACCTCAGCCAAAAACTTATACCATTGGCCTGAATGTGTCCTTCTAAAAACAGCTTGTTAAGAAGAGAGATAAATTAAAACGACGTCCTGCTATTTAGCAGTGTCCTGAATGCCAGTGCTTCATTTTTAATTTATACTTCTTCAGATTTTTAAATTTACTTCATACTGCTATGCAACTAAAAAAAATATCGATAGGGTTAGTGATAGCCATTGTTGCTTTCACCTCCTGCACCAAAGACGATTTATTTGAGGACCCCCTTGATGCTGTATCCACGGCTACCGCTTTCAGCACGCCCGAAAGGATAGAGAAAGCTGCTGTCGGGATGTACAGCGCCTCCCAAAACCTGGACTGGGGTTCGGGCCGCAACCTGATTTATTCTGATGTACAGGGATTGGATGTTAACCCCAATCCTTTTTTCGGAAGCATTGGTTATTTTGAACAGATGCGGCCTACCGATGGCGTTATTACCAACGCGTGGACAGGCGCTTACAACACCATCTATACGGCTAATCTTTTCCTGAAGAACTTTGAACCGGTGCAGAGCCTGGTTACGCCCGAAAAAGCAGAACAGTACATTGGCGAGGCAGAATTTCTCCGGGCTTACAATTATTTTCTAATGGTAAATTTCTGGGGCCAGACTTACACCGATCCCATCAAAGGGCCTGAAACAAACCTGGGCGTTCCTTTGGTGCTCACAGCAGCCGACAACCCTTTCTCGTCTGAAACCCTGATTCCGAGAGCTACTGTTAAGGCGGTTTACGAGCAGGTAGAGAAGGATTTACTGGATGCTGAAGCGAAGCTGCCCGAGAGCTATTCCGATGCCAATGCTACCGTGTCGCGTGCTACCAAGGGAGCTGCCAGGGCGCTGCTGATGCGGGTATACTTGTATGAGGGTAACTGGGCCAAAGCCGAGGAGTATGCAAATCTGCTAATCAACTCGGGTATGTATGGCTTAAACGCAACACCTGAGGTTACTTTCAGGAATTATACCACAAACGAGAGCATTTACTCGACTGCTTTTTCAGGCTCAAACAACCCCGACAGAAACAATTCGCTGGCGGCGCATTACAGCCCGGCTGTACGAGGCGATCTTTCCATTACACCCGCATACCTGAGCCTGATGGACACGGCCGTTGACTTACGCTTCCAGAACCTGGTAACCAAAACAGTACAGGGCACCGGCGCTGCGGCAACGCCAACTTTCTGGACGCTCAAGTACACCAACTTTGCTGACTGGGTGCCGGTGCTGCGGTATGCCGAAGTGCTGCTGGTAAAAGCAGAAGCTTTGGCCAGGCAGGGAGATCCTACCGCTCCAGCAAACCCCGAAGCAGTGGATTTGCTGAACCAGGTGAGAACCAGATCGAATGCTGCATCCGTAAGCCCTGCTACCAACCAGGAGCTTATTGGTGCTATTCTAAGAGAAAGACGAATAGAACTGGCTTTTGAAGGACAGTCATACTTCGATTTACAGAGAACGCACCAGGATATTCCGGCACACTCCAGCATCGATAACCCGATACCTTATGGCAGCACTTACCGGGTATGGCCTATTCCGCAGCGTGACATCAACATTATGACCACAGGATTAGAACAAAATCCGGGATATTAATTTAACATCAGAGATACCTAAATAACAAGGGCAGGTAGTTGTTACGCGACTACCTGCCCCTTTTATTACAGATTAAAACTTAAATCAGAAATTAAATAAGTAAACATGAAGAAGTTATTACTTACAACTTTTGCTGTAGGCAGCCTTACAGGTGCTTTTGCACAATCAACAACCATTATACAGAAGGACCCGCAAATTGAAGCGATGGTAAAAGAAGTTTCAGCTGATTCGCTTCAGTCTTATATCCATACTTTGGTTTCTTTTGGCACACGCCATACTTTAAGCACACAAAAGGACACCAGGGCCGGTGTTGGTGCAGCAAAAAGCTGGGTGCTAAGCAAATTCAATCAGTTTGCAAAGCAATCAGGCGGGCGCCTGACAGCCGTTATCGACAGCACCATTTATCAGCCTGACGGCAAAAGAGTGGACAAGCCCATCAACCTGGGAAATGTGGTAGCGACGCTGAAAGGAACAGACCCGAACGACAACCGCATTTTTATCATCAGCGGACATATGGACAGCAGGCGAAGCGACGTAATGGATGGCAAAGGCATATCGCCGGGCGCAAATGACGATGGCAGCGGCACTGCGGCAGTGATAGAGTGTGCCCGGGTTATGAGTAAACATGCTTTTCCGGCTACCATAATCTTTGTTGCCGTAACCGGCGAAGAGCAAGGCTTGCTAGGCGCCAGGTATATGGCAGACAAAGCCAAAAAGGAGAACTGGAATATAGAGGCGGTTCTGAACAACGACATGGTAGGCAGCAACAACAGCAATGAAACCAACATCATCAACAACACGCAGGTAAGGGTATTTAGTGAGGGATTACCGGCTTACGAGATGGAGAAAAACGTAGCAGAGATACGCCAGTATGGTTTGGAAAATGAAGGCAAAGCAAGGCAGCTGGCCCGCTATATGAAAGAAGTAGGTGAACGCTATACTGATAACCTGGAGGTAGTAATGGTTTACCGCAACGATCGTTTCGGGCGTGGCGGCGATCATACCCCTTTTGTTGAGAATGGATATGCCGCCGTTCGGGTTACAGAAATGAATGAAAACTTTCAGCACCAGCATCAGGATCTGAGAACTGAAAATGGAATCAGGTATGGTGATTTGGAAGAATTTATGGACTTTGAATATTTAAGGAAAAACACTGTTCTGGATTTGGCTACCCTTGCCAACCTGGCTAAGTCTCCCTCCATGCCGCAGGAAGTAGTATTTGATTTCAAAGGACTGGGTAATTCTACTGCGCTGACCTGGAAAAAGCCGGCGGCAGGAAACGTGAAAGGTTATTATGTGATGATGCGGGAAACCACCAGCCCTGTCTGGCAAAAGAAGTTCTTTACAGCGGCTACTGAAATAAATTTACCTTACTCAAAAGACAATTATCTTTTTGCTGTGCAATCTGTGAGCAACGATGGAAATGAAAGCCTGCCCGTTATCCCGAAAGTAGTCAGAAGGCAGCCACAACAGGCACAGCCATCACAACAGCCGCAACAATCTAAAAGCACTAAAAAGCAATCCAGGAAATCAAAAAAGTAAAATAGGCTTATGGCAGAAACACATTGTTGCCCGGCTGGCAAGCCTGCTCCGGCAACAATGTGTTTTTGTAAGAGTATAAGTTCCTTACGGAAGGCAGTCATGCGCTGTAGTGGCGCAATAGCTATTGCCAAAGTATAGCACAATGCGAAAACATACTTTGCTTATTCATGCTGTCGCGAAAGCTATGGTGCATAGTTTATACTTAAAAAGTCTCGTATATTTCATGCTGATGCCTGTTATTTATACTTACTTACCCGTTCAACATCTTTAATTTTAGATCTGAAACACCATGAAAAAAACTTTTAACACTGTTTTATACTTTATTGCAGTGATGGCTGTCAGCTTTGGCTGCTCCTCCGAAAACTCATCCAACGAAAATGCCAACGCAGACGAGACGGCCAAAACAGGTCCGACCGAAACGCAGCAGGCCGATGCAGGTGAGAACGAACCGGCAAGCCCCACCGACGAAAACCTGGCAAAAATCAACCTGCCTGACGGCTTCCGTATCGATTATTATGCTGACAGCGTGAAAGGCGCCCGCTCTATGGCCATGAGCGCATCGGGCATTGTGTTTGTAGGCACGCAGGATGCCGGCAAGGTGTACGCGGTAGTGGACAAGAACAAAGACGGCAAAGCAGAAGAAGTAGTGGTGGTGGCATCTGATTTAAACACGCCGAACGGCGTGGCCATCAAAGACGGAGATTTATACGTGGCCGAAATCGATCGCATCCTGAAGTACCCTGATATTGAGAATACCTTCCGCAACAAGCCAAAGTATGAAGTGGTAAATGATGATTTCCCGAGCGACAAGCACCATGGCTGGAAATACATTGCCTTTGGCCCCGATGGCAAGCTATACGTGCCGGTGGGCGCGCCCTGCAACATCTGCGAGCCGGAAAAACCAATTTATGCCTCGATTACGCGCATGAACGCCGACGGCACCGGCCTGGAAGTATACGCCCATGGTGTCCGCAACAGTGTGGGCTTCGATTGGAGCCCCGAAACCGGCAATTTATACTTCACCGACAATGGCCGCGACCTGCTGGGCGATAACATTCCGCCGGACGAGCTGAACCGCGCCACCGAAAAAGGCCAGCACTTTGGCTATCCTTACTGCCACGCCGGCACCATCTCCGATCCTGAATTTGGCAAGAAGCACGACTGCAGCGAATTTGTGAAGCCCGCCAAAACACTGAGCCCGCACGGCGCTTCGCTGGGTATAAAGTTTTATACCGGCAATATGTTTCCAGCGGAATACAAGAACCAGATTTTTATTGCTGAACACGGCTCCTGGAACCGCTCTAAAAAGATGGGCTACCGCGTGATGCTGGCCCGCCAGGACGACAATGGCAATATCACCAGCTACGAGCCCTTTGCGGAAGGCTGGCTGCAGGGCCAGGAGGACTGGGGCCGTCCCGTGGCTGTGCTCGTAATGCCTGACGGAGCCCTGCTCGTGTCTGACGATAAAAACGATGCCATTTACCGCATCAGCTATAGCAAGTAATTACGGGTTACGAATTCAGAATTACGAATACCAGGAGAAGTATAAATTGTAAATAAACATGTGGCGTGTTTCTAATTCTGAATTCGTAATTCTGAATTTATCTTTAGTCTTTGATGAAAGAGGAGAAAACAGGAAAATCAAAACCAGAAAAGAAGATTGTCGGAAGGCGCGAACTTGTCTCGTTTCCGGAGCTGGATATTGATGAGATCGAAGCCAAGATAGACACGGGCGCGTATACATCGGCCATGCATTGCTCGGACATACATGAGGAAGTGCGGCCGGACGGCGCCAAAGTTATATGCCTCGAATTGCTGGACCCCTCGCATCCGCAGTATAACCATAAAAAGCTGCGCTTTGCCAGGTATGATTTGCGCGAGATTAAAAGCTCTTTCGGCGAGGTACAGGAGCGTTACGTTATCCGGACAAAAATCAGGTTTTTCGATGAAATTATTGAAGCTGATTTTTCACTCTCCGACCGCAGCGACATGAAGTACCCGGTGCTGATTGGGCGGCAGCTGCTCCGTGGCCGGTTTGTAGTGGACGTGTCCCGGAAAAATATTGCCCGGAAGTATAAAATCAAACAAAAGAATAAGTAGGTGAATAAATCAAAACAACGCGCTTCTTTTGAGTAAAGGCTTAAATATCAGTATCTCATCTTTTAATTTATACATCCTTAAATTTTAAAATCTACTTAAACACCCTATATGAAGATTGCTATACTCTCGCGCAACCCCAGGCTTTATTCTACCCGCCGGCTGGTGGAGGCCGCCGAGCAGCGGGGGCACCAGGCCATTGTGCTCGACCATTTGCGCTGTGACCTGGTAATAGAACAAGGTGATCCGCATATTTTATATAAAGGCGAGCGCCTCACGGATATCGATGCCATCATTCCGCGCATTGGCGCTTCCGTTACTTTCTACGGAACGGCGGTGGTGCGCCAGTTTGAGATGATGAAGGTGAAAAGCGCTGTAGACTCGCAGGCCATTGTGCGCTCGCGCGACAAGTTGCGCTCACTCCAGATCCTGGGCCGCGCCGGGCTTGGCTTGCCCAAAACCGCCTTTACCAACTACTCTAAAAACACCTCAGAACTGGTGAAGGAGGTAGGAGGCGCGCCGCTGGTAATTAAACTGCTGGAAGGCACACAGGGCCTCGGCGTGGTGCTGGCTGAAACCAAAAAAGCGGCAGAGTCGGTGATTGAGGCCTTTCATAACCTGAGAGCCCGTATTATTGTGCAGGAGTTTGTGGCCGAAGCCGGCGGCGCCGATATCCGCGCCTTTGTGGTAAACGGCGAAGTAGTAGGCGCCATGAAACGGCAGGGCAGAGAGGGTGAGTTCCGCTCTAATTTACATCGTGGCGGCAAAGCCATGCTCATCCGGCTGACGCGCCAGGAGAAAGCTGCCGCCCTGCTCGCCGCCAAATCGCTGGGCTTAGGTATAGCCGGGGTGGATATGCTACAGTCCAAGCGCGGGCCACTGATACTGGAAGTAAACTCCTCACCTGGCTTGGAGGGCATCGAAAAAGCAACACAAAAAGACATTGCCGGTAGAATTATAGAATATGTGGAAGGCATGACACAGAAGAAGCCGAAACAGCGCATAAAAGAATAGCATGCCCGAAACCCTCCTTATCAACGGCGAAAGTATAGACCGCGGCGAAAAGGTGCTCACCAAGCTGGTGATCAGCAAGCTGCCCAGCGGCACCGTGATAGAGATTCCTGTATATGTGTTCCGCTCCGTGCACGACGGCCCGGTGGTGTTACTGATGGCCGGCATGCATGGCGACGAGGTAAACGGCACCGAAATTATCCGGCGCATGCTTACTAAAAAGATGCTGTACCCGCTCAAGGGCACCATCATTGCTATTCCGATTCTCAACATCTACGGTTTTCTTAATTTTTCGCGTCAGATGCCGGACGGCAAGGATGTGAACCGCAGCTTTCCGGGCAACCGCGACGGCTCGCTGGCCAGCCGCGTGGCGCACTACTTTATGAAGGAAGTAATGCCTTATGTAGACTATGGCATTGACTTTCATACCGGCGGAGGCAGCCGCACCAACTACCCGCAGATCAGGTGTGTGCTGAGCGACTACCGGAACGAAGAGCTTGCCCGCGCCTTTGCCGCTCCTTTTATTATGAATGTTCCTTACCGCCAGGGATCGCTGCGCAAAGAGGCTGCCCGGCACAGTAAATCTATTCTGGTGTATGAAACCGGCGAGTCGCTGCGGTTCGACGAGAAAGGCATTACCATAGGTATAGCAGGCACCTGCCGCCTGCTGCATCATTTGGGCATGATAGACAGCTGTATGCCGGCATCCGAAGAGACCATTGTGTGCCAGAAAGATACATGGGTACGGGCCAAAAATGCGGGCCTGTGGCGCAGCTTTGTGCAGTTGGGCGGCTACATAAAAAAGGGCCAGAACATAGGAAGTATAACCGATCCCTACGGCGAAATGGAAGCGCGCCTGAACGCGTCTGCTACAGGCTATGTGGTGGGCCTGAACAACATGCCCGTCGTTAACCAGGGCGACGCGCTACTGCACATTGCGTTTTAGCTGGAGGCAGTGGGTGTTGCTTCAGGGCTGCCGCTAATGATGAAGTATAAGTAACTGCTGTTACGCAATTTTCATTTTGTCCTCCTGCAAAGGGAAACTTTCCTGCATTCGTTAGTTCTCAGGTTGTGCTGCCCGCGTGAGTAATTCCATAACATCCCGTATGCTACTGTAAATCGTCCCCTTTATCTGAGAAACGCCTGTATAACAATAGGCATAAGTATAAAAATATATTTCTTATTTAGGTTGCAGTAAAGCTTTAATTTTCTGTAGTTTATGCTCCTGATTGTTGATGCTATTCTGCATGAGCCGCTATAAAAAACAAGCTTATCTTTTTTTACAGGCAGCCCTTTGCCTGTTGCTGCTGTGTTGTACCTCCGCAGCCTTTGCCCAGCGCCATACCATAAGCGGCTATGTGCGCGATGCCCAAACCAGTGAGAATCTGATTGGGGCAGCCGTGTATGATGCTTTGTCGGGGCAGGGCACTACGACCAACAGCTATGGCTTTTATAGTCTCTCCCTCAACGCCGGAGATTCCGTGGCGCTCATGGCATCTTACATCGGATACGGGCGGCAGCGGCTTAGCCTGAAGCTCACGAAAGATGTGACTTACAACTATGCTTTATCGCCTAATACGAGCCTGGCAACCGTAGAAGTGATGGCCTCGAAGGAAGAGAAAATAGAAGAGTCAACACGGATGAGCACTATTTCGGTGCCCATTGAGCAGCTGAAAGCAGTGCCTGCGCTGATGGGCGAAGTGGACGTGATAAAAACGCTGCAACTGCTGCCGGGCGTGCAATCGGGCACCGAAGGCGCCAGCGGCCTGTACGTGCGCGGTGGCGGCCCCGACCAGAATCTGATTCTGCTGGATGGCGCACCGGTTTATAATGCCACGCATTTGTTCGGTTTCTTCTCCGTGTTTAATGCCGATGCACTCAACCATATCGAACTGGTGAAAGGCGGTTTTCCGGCGCGCTACGGTGGCAGGTTGTCGTCGGTGCTGGACATCAGCATGAAGGAGGGCAATATGCACGAGTTTCATGGCGAAGGCTCCATTGGCATCATCGCCTCCAAACTGACACTAGAAGGGCCTATAAAAAAGGACACAGCCTCTTTCATCATCTCGGCCCGGCGCACCTACCTGGATGTGCTGGCACGGCCCTTTATGAACAAGGAAGAAGGCGTGGTGGGTTATTTTTTTCAGGACTTTAACGCCAAATTCAACTATAGAATCACGTCCAAAGACCGCCTGTACCTGAGCGGCTATACCGGCCTGGACAAATTTCACACCCGCTTCGAGAACAACGATACGTACAACAACAGCAGCTACTACAGTAAAGAAACAGCCGGTTTGGGTTGGGGAAACAACATGCTGAGCCTGCGCTGGAACCGTATCCTCAACAACCGCCTCTTTCTGAATACCACCGCCACTTACAGCCGTTACCAGTTCGATATTGATGTACAGAACCAGGACAGGAGCGAGGAAAACGGGGAAGTAACCCGCGAGAGCAGTTCCCGCCTCATCTACCTGTCCAATATCCGCGATTATAGTATAAAAACAGATTTCGATTACCTGCCCAGCCCCAGCCATTATATTCGGTTTGGCAGCCAGGCAATACAGCACCAGTTCAGGCCCGGCGCCATACAACTCACCGACGAGATTGAAGGCGACGAGATAAATGACTTGAAACAAGGTTCCAAAACAGCAGCTGTAGAAGCATCGGTATACATCGAAGATGACGTACGGCTGTCGGATAAATTAAAGATGAACGTGGGTGGGCGCCTGAACAGCTTTTTTGTGGATGGGGAAACCTATACTTCGCTGGAGCCGCGGGTAACGGCGCGCTATCTGGTAAATGACAGGCTGGCCCTGAAGGCATCTTACGCCAAAACCAGCCAGTTTATACACCTGCTCACCAACAGCGGCATCGGGTTGCCTACCGATTTGTGGGTGCCTGCTACCAAACTGGTGCAGCCCCAGCGTGCCACGCAGTATGCCTTTGGGGCTGCCCAAACCCTGCTGGACGGCCAGTATGAGGTAAGTGTGGAGGGTTACTACAAAACCATGAAGGGCATCATCGAATATAAGGAAGGCTCTGATTTTACTACCACCATCAGCAACAACTGGGAAACCAAGGTAACAACGGGTAAAGGCTGGGCTTACGGCGCTGAGTTTTTCCTGCAGAAGAAGGTAGGCCGCACCAGTGGCTGGGTGGGCTATACTTTGTCGTGGGCCAACCGGCAGTTTGCAGAGCTTAACTATGGCCGCAAGTTTCCGTACCGCTACGACCGCCGCCACGACATTTCAGTCGTGCTTTTCCATCAATTGCCGCGTAACTGGAATTTTTCATCTACCTGGGTATATGGCACCGGTAATGCGGTTACGCTCACCGAATCGAGGTATATTGTAGGCGCATACGAAACCGTGGACAGCTATAGTTCCCGCAACAACTACCGCATGAGGGCCTATCATCGCCTGGACCTTGGCTTCAGCAAAATCAAAACAAAAAGCTGGGGCGAGGTGGTAAATACCTTCAGCCTGTATAACGCTTACAGTCGCCAAAATCCGTTTTACATGTACTTTGCAGGAGCCAAAGACGGGGAGAAAGCCTCTTTCCGGCAGGTGGCCCTGTTTCCCATTATTCCGTCCTTTTCCAAAAGCTTTAAGTTTTAGGTATGATGAAGTATAAAGTAAAGCTTTTCGCGCTGTTTGCCCTGCTGGCTGCCGGAATGTTCGGGTGCGAGATGGAGCAGGAAGTTGATCTGCCGGAACATGAACCCAAGCTCACGCTGCGGCTGGCGCTGGCTAACGTAGATACATTGGCAGAACACAGCATCCAGTACAAGTATAGCGCCCTTTTTATTGGCAGAAGCCAGAGTGTGCTTTATCCGGATGAGAGCCTGACGGGTATGGCCAATGCCACGGTGAAGTTATATGACGAAAGCGGTAACGTGGTGGAAGAGTATGCACATACAGGGTATACGCAAAGTGAGTACGGCTACAAGGTTGAAATGCAGGGCTATTATGCTTCCACTAAAAACTTCGTACCTGAACCCGGCAAGACCTATACCATACGAGCCTCTGCGCATACTTTTCAGGATATTGAAGCCACCACCATGCTGCCCGAAAAACCAGTTGTGACAGATCTGAGCTTTGACGGACAACCATCGCCGGCTGATTCTTATACGATTGAGGGGGATCTGAAACTGACCATAGCCGACGAGCCGGGCAAGAAGAATTACTACCGCCTGGTGGCAGTTCCGCTCGACAGCACTTATGCCCGTATTGCCGATTCCCCGGCCAGATCCATTGATGCGTATGACGGGGCAGATTTTGGGAACAACGAAAAGCCGCGCCTGGGCGATCTGTTCAGCGATGAACTTTATTCGTCGGGTAAGATTACGCTGCTCACCCGCATCGCCTTCCCGGGTATAGATTATGCCAGTTTCCAGACAGGCAAAAAGCGTTATGCCCGGTACCTGGAAGTGCAGGTGCAGCAACTCACCGAATCAGAATATTTATTTGCCAAAACCCTGGAGGCACAATGGCGCTCAGATGATAATCCTTTTGCAGAGAGCCAGAACGTGTACAGCAATGTGAACAGTGGTTACGGTGTGCTGGGTGGCGTAACGGTTACCAGGGTTGTTGTGGAGGCGCTGTAAGTATAAGCAAAGCTTAATAGGCAAATGACATTCTACTAAATACTTGCGCCAGTTGAATGTACTTGTATTAAACCAGATGATGCCTGCTGTAAAGTATAGCAGGCATCATCTGGTTTTCATTTATCAGCAATAGCAAATTAAAACACATACCTCACATGCAGGGCGGTATCCCAGAAGCCGCCGCCACGCGGCAGGTTAAGGTATGGCTTTATGTCGGCGCCGATGGTAAACGGAATGTCGCGGATGTAGTATTCAAGGCCCAATACGCCGTCTACGCCTACGCCATACACATTGTCATCACCATAATGTTTATTGCCGGGATCATAATAGTCGTGGCCGTTGTAAAAGCCTACATGGCCGCCAAGTCCGTAGTACCACAGCAAACCGCTGGTGTTAAAAGCCTGCGCGTGCTTCTCGTACAATACCGTAATAACGGTGCCTCTATACTTAAAGCTGGTGCTGACAATGCCCTCCAGCGCAACATCGTTTTGAATAAAATGCTTGATAGTGAGGCCAGAGGCCGCGCCTCCTCTTAAACCGATACCGGTCGTGTAGCCACGCTGGGCTTCGGCGCTGAAAGTCACGGCCAGAACGAGCGCCAATGCGAATGAAATGCGGAAAATAATTTTCATGAGAGATTAAAGGTGTAAAATTGTTGCGGATACAACACCAACTGTTGCTTTGGCGGCTGCAAAATTAAAAATCTAACGCATTAATAAGCCAAGTGTATATACAAAATTAACTTTATACTTTGGCAGGCACCGATGCACCCGGCGGCTCCGGCGGAAACAAACTGACGCCTGAAGTGCCAGGCTGCTGATATACTGTTGCTTAGGATCTTAATTCATAAAGCGGATTTACTTTTTACTGCTCTCCTTATAATCCTGCAGGTAAGCTGATTTGCCGGTGCGCCGCCCGATTATCCTGAAAAAAGAAATAAAATGCTCCTTATCCTGCGCCAGCGCTTTAGCAAAAGGATCTTTTTCCCCCTGTTGCTCAAAATCCTGCACATATTGCTGCCGTACCAGTTCGGCCTCCGCCAGTTTTTCTGCAACTTCTACCTGCACCAGGCCTGTTTTCTCCCATAGTTTGCGCCACCAGTTCACGGTATGTATAAAGTACCAGTAGTTCTGATAATCCTTTTGCAGGAATTCAGGCACCTGATCCAGCGATTCAATCTCGTTAGAGAAACAGACATCCACCACGGCAATGCGCCCGCCGGGTTTCAGAAAACGAGCGATATAAGGCAGGTATTTGTCATCGGTGCCAAAGTAAGTATAAGAATCAACCACCACAATTGCATCAAAATACTCTTCGGCAAAAGGCAGCGCACGCGCATCGGCCTCCAGGGGAACAACGCGATCCGAACAGCCTGCGTCCTGTATGCGCTGGTAGTTGTCGCTGGCCGGAATCGCCTCATCCACCGCCCACACGGTAACATCAAACTCTTTGGCCATAAAAATAGCACTGATGGCTTTGCCGCAGCCTAAATCCAGCACCCGCATACCGGGTTTCAGTTCCAGGTTTTTGGTAAGGCTTTCCAGGTTCAGGAGCACGTTTTCACCCATAGAATTGCGCCGCACCCACTCCGGATCGTAACGGGAGGCCTTGGGAAACACATGCTGTAGTTTGTTTTGTGACATAGTTCGGAAGTATATGTAAAAGGACACGAGTATCAAGTGGAACATCCCGGATACCGAGGGTATCGGCTATAAGGCTTTTTCTTGCCTATACTTGACAATCAAAATGTTTATACTTTGATGAGATGCTTTAATTATCTCGTTGTTTGTTCCCATTCCCTAAGCATGCATAAGGAATCAGGTATGATTGCGGATGACGCCTGCTTTGCGCTGGCAGCTATACCTGTAAAATTTTAATTTGTATGCCGGGTTCTGGCCAGGCAGGGCTGGGGCTATAGTTTAGCGCCCATTGTGGCAATCGCATCCGAAGGGTGGATGTGCACACCATGCTGGTTCAGGGTGGCAGCATACAGCATGGCTTTGGCCACGGTTTCGGCAGCAATGGGCTTATACTTTTTCAGCGGGCCCACCATCAGCTTACTCAATGGCTCCATTACTTTGGAGGCGATTTCTTCGCCGCTGCGCACTTCCTCCCGTTCGCCCAGCAGCAGCGAAGGCCGGAAAATATGCACAGTTTCCAGTTCCGGCAGCTGCACATCGCGTTCCATCTCGCCTTTTACCTTGTTATAGAAAATCATAGAACCGGCATCTGCGCCCATCGCCGACACCACCAGGAACTGCGCGGCGCCTTTGCCGGCAGTTACCTGCGCCAGTTGCACCACATACGTGTGGTCTACTTTGTAGAAAGCCTGTTTAGACCCTGCTTTTTTGATAGTAGTGCCCAGGCAGCAGTATACATCGTCGGCCACCATGTCGGTAGCGTATGATTTCAGGTCATCAAAGTCTGCGATCAGCTGCTCCAGCTTGGGATGGATAAGCGGCATTTCATGGCGGCCAACGGAGATAACCTGGCTGTACCGATCGCTCTGGAGGAGCTGACGCAGGCAATGCCCGCCTACCAGCCCGCTGGCGCCGGCAATAAGGGCAGTTCTTACTTTTTGCATAGGATTTCGACTTACGCAGACTTACGTTTTTAACCGCTATATAGTCTATAAAGTATAATAGTTTTGCCCGGAAATTTGTGGGGTGGCATCCCTAACCTCTCCGGAAACTTCGAAGCGATGGTGCAGGCCGCATGTGCAACTCCTGTATGCGCTCTCCGGATGCGCCAGGCACAACGGTTTTAGCGCTTCAGCCGGATGTTGTTGTCGGTGAGTTCGATTTTGCCTTCGCGGTACAGGCCGCCTATGGCGCGTTTAAAGGCTTTTTTGCTCATGCCCAGCAGTTTGTAAATATCTTCGGGCGTGCTGTTGTCCGAGAGCGGGAGCCAGCCGCTGCCCTGGCGCAGCAGGTTCAGAATGCGCTCGCCCGCCTCCATCGACTCGGTAACTATGGTGGTGCCGGGTTTGCGCAGGGTTACGTCAATTTTATTGTCGGGGCGGATGGCTTTGATGTAGCCGGTAAGCTTATCTCCGAGCTGCAAATCCTGGAACACCTCATTTTTATACAGCATGCCCATGTATTTGTTGTTGATGATAACCTTAATCCCGATATCTGTCAGGCCGGCTACCAGCAGTTGCACTTCCTCGTTCTCATCCAGGCTGATTCCGTCCTCGTTATGTAGGTATTTGCCCAGCTTGGAGGTAGCTACCACGCGGTCGGAGGTTTCGTCGAGGTAAATGTATACACAGTATTTGCGGCCTGCCTGCATTTTGTTTTTCTGGTTATGCAGCGGCACGAGCAAGTCCTTCTCCAGTCCCCAGTCCAGAAATGCACCGAACGGTGCAGTGTCGGTGCAGGTAAGGCAGGCAAACTCCCGGACAGTAGCATAGGGCATCAGGTTGGTAGCAATAACCCGGTCTTCGGAGTCGCGGTATACAAATACCCGTACAAAATCGCCAACTTTAGCGCCTTCCGGAATATACTTGTTCGGCAGCAGGATATCGCCGTCCTCCGAGGTAAGGTAAACGCCGAAATCTACTTCGCGTGCAATTTCCAGTTCGTTATAGTTGCCAAGATCTACCATGGTTGTTTTTATGCTGTGGTTTGGGGTGTACTGCAAATTTAACGAAAACTGCGGTCGGTTAAAAGGGCTATACGCTTGCGGAAAGGTATGGTATAAAAGTGTGGCAGGGAGACAGGCAAAGTATAGTTAGCGAACTGCCGCACCAGCCCCGCTCAGGGCTAGTATAACCTGAGCGGCCGCCGCAGCCCGGCAGGTATAAAGCGGCCGCTTTTACCGGAACTCGGCCACGCTTGGGTTTAAGAACCGGAAGTCTGTAAAATCATAGTATAAGCGGGTAGAGCCAAGTGTTTTGATGCTGCGCAGGTCTTCGTTGCCGGGCAGCCTTGGGTAATAACCTACCAGGAACTGTATCGTGCTGAAACCCAGGTACTCGTTGCGCAACCGGATGCCGATGCCGTATCCGCTATAGGGCGCTTCTCTGAACGGCGAGCTTTTGTTGCCCATCGAAAGCCAGGCCACGTCGGCAAAGGCGACGGCAGCCAGCCGGAACCCAAACAGCGAAAGGGGCGTGTAAAAGTTTGCCTCGTAGTTAAGCGAAACGCGGCGCGTGCCCCGCAGCAGGTCGGAGCGAAAACCGCGCAGGCCGTCTTCATTATTAATAGAGAGCAGTTCCTCGGCATGGCGGTTAATGCCAAAAGTAGCCCTGCCCTGTGCGTAGTGGCGCAGCTTCCAGTTGCCCCACTCATACAGCTTTGTAAAGTAAAGCGACTGCAACTCCAGTACGCCCTGCTCGCCCTGGCCATCGTGCAGAAATGTGCCATAGTTAACGCTGCCATACAGGTAACCGAAATCCTTGCTATACTTTGCCACAGAGGCAGACGCCCCGACGTAGCGCCGGTTGGTAAGGGCGCCTTTTTCGTAGCCCATGGTAAACGTCACCAAAGCCCCCGCCGGAATATCCTCCGTCCGGCCAAAACCAAACAAATAGCGGTCTTTATAATACTTGCGGATGCTGTAACCCAGGCTGCCCAGCAGCAGTGTATTGTCCTGAAAGTTGTTGGTGGGGGTGGTATGATAATCCGTATCTACCACCCGCAGGCCCGCTATTACCCGGCCCCTGGATTCGTAGCCCAGGTTGTAAGACTTAAACTGAAAGGCCCTGCCCAGCCAGGCGTCGTGACGGGTATAACTGAGATCGCCGTAGCGGGCCACTGTGTCTTCGGCCATAGCGGGCAGCAAGAGGCGTTCTTTAACAGAAATAAACCCGGCAGCACCGGCATACTTGGTGTTGGTCGAGTAAAAGTCGCGGCGCAGAAAAGCGCTTTTCTCTTTATAATAATTTTCGTTTATATAATTGATGTCCGCAGAAATGTAACTTTTGCCGATGTTTTCGATGGCATAGGCGCCGGAAAGTTCCCAGGGCCTTGGCCGGTCCATGTTAAAGCGGTAGGAGGTGCGCAACTGATGTCCCTGACCCAGAAAGTTAAGCTCGCGCAGCGATATCCGGCCTGACCCGGAAGATGCGGAAAAAGAGCCGGAACCGCCCAGCGAAAAGATGTCCTTCGTGATGACGAACACATCCACGCTGTCGTCGGTGGTGGTTTGTTCGTTTACGATAATACGCGCATCGAGCAGGTAACTGGTCTGGCGCAGCAAACGCTCGGATTCTACCAGCGCCAGGGGCTCCAGCGGCTCCATGGCTTCAAAAAGCAGCTTGTTGCGGATAAGGCCGCGTCCGGTTTTTACGTGTAGTGCGTTGCCGGCTTTCTCAAAAAAGTTCTGCGGCACGCGCGCCGTGTCGCTGATAGAGTAGCCGAAAGGATCGAGGCTCAGGATGTCGATGTGGCGGACTATTTTATAGTTGTGCTTTTCATATTCCTGCCGGATAAGCTCGGCGTCCATTCCCTCAAAATTCTCATCTACCCGATCAAACACCAGGATAGCCTTCAGCAGCTTGCCCATAATGGTTTTACGCTCCGACATCTGGCGGAGGTTGTTCATGATGCGCTCATCAAACTTCTGTGTGGTATCGGTGGCGGCAGGCAGCAGGGTGGTGTCGGGTTTAACTTTAGGCGGATTGCTTTCCTGCGCCCGGCACACTCCCGCCCAGAGGCACAGCATGCCGAGAAAGCACACAAAAGTATAGCGGGTGACAGAGGAGTATGAAAGCAACATGAAGTATGGCCGGTATTGGAAGCGCCTGGTTAAGCCTACTAATATAACGGATTAAGCTGACAGATGTGATAAGAGCGCAGGCAAAATAGGTGATACGCAGACAGAGGCTGCATTTTGAATCTGAATTATACTTTTTAGTACTAATATATTTAGCTTATACCAAGATGTTGATAACCTTGTGTATAAATAAATGCTAATTTAGTTGGGTATATTTAGCCAAACACCGTATCTTTAAAGCAATAAAAGTATTCAGACAGTAGAAATGGACAGCAGGATAACAGATAAACTAACTATTTTAGCAGATGCCGCTAAATACGATGTGTCCTGCTCCTCCAGCGGTGGTAAGCGGAAAAACGAGAACAAAGGCTTGGGGAATGCCGAAGGAATGGGCATTTGCCACAGCTATACGGAGGATGGCCGTTGCGTATCGCTGCTTAAAATCCTGCTGACGAACTACTGTATTTACGACTGTGCCTACTGCGTTACCCGCCGCAGCAACGATGTGAAGCGGGCGGCCTTTACGGTGCAGGAAGTGGTGGATCTGACCATTAACTTTTACCGCCGCAACTATATAGAAGGGCTGTTTCTGAGCTCAGGTATTTTTAAGAATTCGGATTATACCATGGAGCGCCTGGTGCGTGTGGCCAAAAAGCTGCGGCAGGAGCATAAGTTTAACGGCTACATACACCTGAAAACGATTCCGGGTGCCAGCGAAGAACTGATAAAGGAAGCAGGCCTGTATGCCGACAGGCTGAGCGTGAACATTGAACTGCCAACGGAGAGAAGCCTGCAGCAACTGGCGCCGGAGAAAAATTACGCAGAGATACTGCTGCCGATGGATACGATTAAACAGCAGGTAGTGCAAGCCATGGAAGAAAAGAAACTGTTTAAATCGGCTCCGGTATTTGCGCCCGCCGGGCAAAGCACCCAGTTGATCGTGGGCGCAAGCGCCGAGAACGATCACCAGATTCTGCAGTTATCGAACCAACTGTACCAGGACTATAACTTAAAGCGCGTGTATTATTCGGGCTATGTGCCGGTGAGCAGCGACAGCCGTATGCCCATCATTACAGCGCCGCCCATTATCCGGGAAAACCGCATTTACCAGGCCGACTGGCTGATGCGCTTCTACGGCTTTAGTGTGCAGGAACTGGTGGATGAACAGCAGCCGAACCTAGAACCCGATATAGACCCAAAGCTGGCATGGGCGCTGCGCAACCGTTTTATCTTTCCGGTGGAGCTGAACACAGCTGATTACGAGCTGATTTTGCGGGTGCCGGGCATCGGAGTGAAATCTGCACAGAAAATTGTGTCGGCGCGCAGGTTTGCACAGCTCAACTTCGACCACCTGCGCCAGATGGGCGTGGTTCTGAAGCGGGCAAAATACTTTATTACCTGCCAGACCAAAAGCATGCTGCGCCAGGAATTCGACTCGCTGCAAATCAGAAATAAGATTTTGTTCGGAGACGGCGCCAAACCAAGCGCTTTGCTCAGGCAGCAGCTCGACCTGTTCCGGCAGGCCGGCTAAGCTGCCCGCATCTTTTGTCTTATATTTTTCTTTAAAGCTATGGCTTCAGCTAAACAGAAAGCAGTTATCGCAAATCATACTTCTTTATCTACCCAACCTAAAAAAGTAACAGTCATGAGAAAGAACCAGAAAGTTGCCCACGTATCGCTTTATTGCAAACTGAACATGCTGGTACCGCAACTGCAACGCCTGCAGGGCGAGAGCATCGACAAAAACCGCAGCAGCAGCCAGAGTAAGCAGTAACACGGGCTGCACGAATGTACTCTTATACTTATGATGGCTCTTTTGAAGGGCTGCTGACGGTGGTGTTTGAGGCTTATGAGCGCAATGCCTGGCCCACCGGCATTGCGCAGGAGCAGTTTGCCCAGCCCGGTATATTCGGCGAAACCATTGCCGTGGTAACTAGCGAGCAGAAGGCAAACCGTGTGTGGCATGGCCTCCGGAAAAAGCTGTCGGTAACGGCACAGCAGGCCTTATACCATACTTACCTGTGGGAGCAACCCGGTTTCGAACAACTTATTTTCGATTATATCCGGCTGGCATTTGCGCAGGAGGCAAGTATAGAGGGCAACTATGCCGCGCCCTGCGTACTGCAGGTGCAGCAGGCCGCCAGGCAGGTGTACCGCGAAAAGCACCGGATGGAAGCCTTTGTGCGCTTCCGGAAAACGGCAGATGACTTATTTTACGCCACTATCTCGCCCGACTATAATGTATTGCCGCTTATTGTACAACATTTCGAAAAGCGTTATGCAGATCAGCGCTGGGCCATTTACGATACCCGACGCCGCTATGGCGCCTATTATGACCTTACAGCCACATCCCTGATAGAGCTGGAATTGCCGCACCAGCGGCATGCCACATTGCACGCAGCAGCTCTGCATGGCGAAGAGGATAAATACAGGCAACTATGGCAGGTATACTTTGATCAGGTGAACATACCCGAGCGCCGCAACCCAAAGCTGCACTTGCGCCACATACCCCGGCGTTATTGGAAATATCTCTCCGAAAAGCAGCCGCGTACCGCACATTAACAGCGTGTTTTATACCAGTATACAACGCAACCGCTTAGATACGCGGAAAAATCATTTTAATATGAAACTTTTTCCTGTTTAAATACGTTAAAAACTGTATATATAGCTTTTTTAGTGTTTCAAAAAGCACTGCCATAAAGTTAAAATCATCAGGCAAGATAATTTATTATAGAAAAACTCTTATGAACACACGCGTACGGAAAAAACTGATACAAGTAGCTCGCGGAAGAGCGCATCTGATGACATTCCAGAACCTGATTTATGAGGCTGAGCTGGGACTTAACCTTGAAAATCCTTATGAGAAATCGAGATTAACCGAAGTAATTGATGAAATATCGGAGCAGGAGCATTCTGCCGGTCGCCCGTTGCTGAGTGCGCTTGTGCGGGTAAAAGGCCAGAAAAACCAGGGAGATAACTTTTTCAGGCTCTGCGAGCGCCTGGGTTATGGCCCTTGGAAAGACCTGAAACGCGATAACAAATTTATAGAAGACCAGCGCGAAGCCTGTCGTGAGTTCTGGCAGGATACCAGCAACTTTAGTTCTTACCTGTAAGATTTACACTCTGTAACATTGGCCGGAGCGGCACGCTACTTGATTTAGCTGTCGCTCCGTTTTGTTTCCGTTTTATACAACTTTACGCCCGTGGGTTGTACAGGAGGCTTGCCATACTTGTATCCATCAGCCTTGCACTTTCATTTAAATAAAGGCCCATAGTCTCCATTATCACCTTTCATCTATTTACGCCTACCTTGTTCGCTTCATAACTTTTGGTCTCACAATACTATTCTATAGCCTGTTATACTTGCCTGTAGCTATTTTCAGCTTGATCAGCAATCGGCAGCTGGTGCAGGAATTGTTATGGAAGAGCTTCTTATAATTATTTATAAAAAATATTTAATATTTAATTTAATATATAGAAAATTATTGTTTTATTTGTACTTTCGGAACAATAAGAAGATCTAAGTAAATCAGTAACAAGAAGTTGGGTTTAGGAGCATTGCGCGTTGAAGGCAAGGGCAGCGTTTAACATGCCTGCGTGTCTATTTCCGAACCTATCTATAAAGCTATCATGGTAATTCCTCAAAGTGCCGGAACAGGCTGCGCAGGTATAAATTACACGCAACAGCTAAGTCAAACCATTTTGTCAACAACGTAAATTAACAACTAAACAGGTTTTATGAGAACATTAACTTCTACCCTGACATTATTTCTTCTTTTTGCCTGCGCGGTTGGCGCCTCCCGGGTGCAGGGCCAGGCAGCTAAATTTGGGAAGATAAGCGACGAAGAGCTGAAAATGCGTGTGTACGAAAAAGACACCAGTGCCGCAGCCGTTATACTTTCAGATGTAGGTTATTCGCATTTCCAGTATTCAGATGGTTTTAAGCTGGTGTTTGAGCGCGAAATGCGCATCAAAATCCTTAAGAAATCGGGCTACAACTGGGCTGATATAGAGGTGCCCTATTATGAGCGCGGCTCCGACAGAGAAAATGTGACCAGTATAAGAGGTTATACTTACAACCTGGTAGACGGAAAGGTGCAGAAAGATAAGCTCGAATCCAAAGCTGTTTTTGATGAGCAGATGACTGAAAACTGGTCTGCCAAAAAATTTACGATGCCGAACGTAAAAGAAGGTTCTGTAATCGACGTAAAATACACCATCTACTCCGATTTTTTTCAGAACATGCGCGAATGGGAGTTTCAGAAGACAATACCGGTGGCATGGAGCGAATATAAAGTGCAGATTCCGGAATATTTTGACTACAAACTCCTGCAGCAGGGTTATTTGCCCTTTTACAATTCAACAAGCAGCAAAACACAGGATAGTTTTAATGTAAAGCGCAGCGGAAGTACTGAAGGAGGCGGCTTTAACACCAGGCGCGAGCCCGCAAGTGTGGATAAAGTGGATGCCCCAAGTTCAGCCAACAGCTGGGCTATGAAGGATGTGCCGGCCCTGCGCCCCGAAAAATACATTACCACCCTAAGCGACTACCAGGCCAAAATAGAGTTTGAGTTGCAGAAAGTACAGTTTCCGGGACAATCAGCGCAAATAGTGGTAGGAGAGTGGGAGCAGGTAACACGCGACCTGTTGGAGGAAGAAAAATTTGGCGTACAGCTGAACCGTAACGGCTTTTTTAAGGAAGAACTCGCAGCGCTGATGGCCAAGTATAAAACTCCTGAAAGCCAGATGGAAGCCATCCATAGCCTGGTAAAGAACAGGGTTGAGTGGGACGGCAAGTACGGTAAGTTTGCAATGACGCCTATCCGCAAAGTATACGATAACAAAAAGGGCTCTGCTGCCGAAATAAACCTGCTGATGACTTCTATGTTGCTGGAAGCCGGTTTAGATGCTGCGCCTGTGCTGTTAAGCACCCGCGAAAATGGCCGTGTGTACAAAGGCTCTCCTATGCTGAGCAAGTTTAATTACGTAATCTCGCATGTGCGCATCGGAGACACGGAGTATCTGCTGGATGCTACAGAACCGCTGCTGGCGGCAGGTAACCTGCCGGTAAGATGCCTGAACGGCGAAGGCCGCCTGATTAAAAAGGATGATCAACGCTGGGTGGCACTGAAACCGGCCTTTATTTATTCAAAGCTTTTTAGTGGGAACATCAGCATCAGCAGCAACGGCGATATGAAGGGCACAGCCACGGAATCGATAGGAGGCTACAATGCCCTGTACACCCGCAAATCTATACTGGAAGACGGAGAAGATAAGTTTTTAGAGAGCTTTGCCAAGGAAACAGGCGACATGAAGATACTGAAGCCTAAAATTAAAAACCTGAACGACGAAGCCCATCCGCTTGATATTACTTATGAGATAGCCGCTAGCGGAAGCGGACAGGAGAACAGCGTTATCTACCTGGACCCGATGCTGGGCCGTGGGGAGAAAGAAAATCCTTTTAAACTGGAGGAACGTGCCTACCCTGTAGATTTTGCAGCCCCGCAGGACGAAACCTATATCTGTAATTTTACACTTCCGGAAGGATATGAAATGGAGGAAGTGCCCCAGAGCAAAGTGCTGTCGATGCCTGATAATGGTGGTAAATTTATGTATGTGGTGAAGCAGGAAGGAAACGTGGTGCAGATAATGAGTAAAGTTAACATCAACAAGCCTGTATTTTATGCGCCGGAATACGCTTACCTGAAAGAGTTCTTTAATCAGATCATCACAAAGCAATCTGAGCAAATTGTACTCAAAAAAGTAACAGCGGGTAATACACAACAGGAACAGGCTGCAGGCAACGCCGGAAAATAAGAGCTAAACAGCCAGATAATAACTCATATTTATACTTCAGGAAACGCTACTGTAAAGTGCCATACCCTGTATAAAGCTGGAAACGGCCTTTGCAGTAGCGTTATTCCGCTTAAATCATTTATCCGCATTTTAAATTTTCAGATCATGCGTTTTTTATACCTGTTTTATGCCTGGCTTGGCCTTATTGCCTGCCACCAGGTACAGGCGCGCCCAGCCAATGACCTTACCAAGGGGGCAAACGTGCTTATCCGCTCCGAAGAAACCGTGTTCACCGTTAATTCTGTGAGCAGCAGCACCACGTATTTTAAAACCACCATTGCCATCCTGAACGAAAATGGCAGCGACCGGGCCAAACTGTATGTGCCCTACGACAAACTGAAGAAGGTAGATTATATTAATGCTACTTCCTACGACAGCTTCGGCAAGAAGATAAAATCGCTGCGCAAGTCTGATATTGTGGATGTAAGCGCTGTTTCCGACGGGAATCTTTTTCAGGACAACCGTGTGAAGATTGCTGATCTGACGCATTCGGTTTATCCTTACACGGTGGAATTCGAATATCAGGTTACCTCGGGCAACATGTTGTTTTACCCATTATGGATGCCCCTGGATGAGGAAAATCTGGCTGTGGAGAAATCTACTTTCCGGGTATTGTCGCCCTTGGGTATGCCATTGCGCTATCTGGAGAAGAACCTGCCTGTGCCGCTCAAAAAAGAAAAAACCGCTACCCATGAAGTGTATACCTGGCAGGTACAAGATCTGGCGCCGGTGGAGCAGGAACCATTTGGCCCTATGTTTTCGGAGCTGGTGCCGTTTGTGCGCACCGCACCCGGTACATTCGAAGTGGAGGGTTACCAGGGCAGTATGCAAAACTGGAAAGATTACGGCCTGTGGGTAGGCAAACTGAACAGCGGCCGCGATGTGCTGCCGGAGGCTACCAGACAGAAACTGCAAAGCATGGTGGCAGGCGCTAAAACATCCGAAGAAAAAGTACGGAAAATTTATAGTTACCTGCAGGGCAACACCCGCTATGTTTCTATCCAGCTGGGTATCGGCGGCTGGCAGCCCTTTGAAGCTTCTTTTGTGGACGGCAAGGGTTATGGCGATTGCAAAGCGCTGACTAACTATACACAGGCCATGCTGAAAGCTGTAGGCATCAACTCATACCAGGCCCTTATCCGCGCCGGCGACGGTGCATCCGACATCCTGACAGAGTTTCCGAGTCAGCAGTTTAACCATGTGGTGTTGTGCGTGCCATTGGAGCGCGACAGCCTGTGGCTGGAATGCACCAACCAGAATCAGGCTGCTGGGTATGCCGGTAGTTTTACGGGCAACCGCCATGCTTTGCTTATTACGCCCGAGGGAGGCAAACTGGTGAAAACACCCATGTATGGCGCTTCCGACAATACCCAGATCCGAAGTATAAGCGTGCAACTGGACGAAAAAGGCAACGGCACGGCTAGTGTGAGGACGGTTTTTAGCGGAGAGCAATCAGAAGCGCGAAGTATAGCCTTGCACAACGTAAAGCCCGACGAGCAGAAAAAATGGCTTTACGAGCATGTGGAGGTACCAGCCTTCGATATCAACAGCTATACCTGGAAAGAGCAGAAAGATGCCGTGCCTTCTGTTACGGAAGATCTGGAATTGCGCCTGCGGCAGTACGCTACCGTAAGTGGCAAGCGCCTTTTCCTGAAGCCGAACCTGATGAACAAGTGGACGTATTCGCCTGTAGCCAAAGAAAAGCGGCTGACAGACGTAGTAATGCGGGGCATGGCGTTTAAAGATGTGGATACCGTATCGTTTCAGCTGCCGGCAGGATTTGCGCTGGAGTTTCAGCCGCAGGATATGGACCTGCGTACTGCCTTTGGCCAGTACAAAACCACCATTAAGGTAGACGGGCAACAGGTAACCTATATCCGCAGCCTGCAGATGCCCATTGGCCGCTTTAAGCCGGAAACATACGCCCAATTGGTCGAATTTATGAACAAGCTGGTATCGGCCGACAACCAGCAACTGGTGTTCGTGAAAAATATTCCATAATTCATTTTTATACTTAAATGATAGAAGAGGAATTGGTTGCGGGGCTGCCGTTGGTAGAAGAACTGCCTGAACCAACAGGAAAACTGTACCACGCAAAAGCGGTAGCTGCCTGTGCGTTTGTAGGAGGTCCGTTGGGAGCAGCCTATTTGCTGGCTCATAATTATTTCAGCGTCGGAGAAGAAGAAGCCGGTCGCAAAGCCATCTTGTGGGGAATTGCGGCTACTGTTATTTTAATGTTGCTCCTGCTGCTGTTGCCCTTGCAGGTTATAGATAAGCTCCCCACTTATTTGTTGCCGGCAATAGAATCGGGCGCTTGTTATTTATTGGCGCAGCGGCTGCAGGCGGTGTACGTGCAGGACCATGTCGGGCTAAATGGAAAGCTGCAATCGAGGTGGCGGGCAGCCGGTGTAGGCTTAGTAAGTGCTGCTTTAACGATAGTTATTGCTATCGCCTTGCTGCCCTTTCTGCCGTAGCAGGAGGAGCCTGTTCCCTGGATTCGGCGCAGTGTGGAAAGCCCGTAAAGCTGGCGCTGTGCTACCGGAAAGAGGGCAAAGCGCAGCATATCAAAAATATTTATTAAATTTTTTCGGAAACCTGCGTCTTTTCAGAAGTCCTGCCGTCATCAGCGTGTATTTCAAAAACACACTTAAACTGCAAAGCCATGAAAAGATTTCACGTAAACGTACGCGTTAAAAACCTGCAGGAATCTGTTGCCTTTTACAACGCCCTTTTTGCTGCAGCGCCAACTGTCCTGAAAGCGGATTATGCCAAGTGGATGCTGGAAGATCCGCGCATTAACTTTGCCATTTCGCTGCACCCCGAAAACGCCGGCATCGAGCACCTGGGCATACAGGCAGAGAGCGCGGAGGAACTGACAGAAGTATACGGCAACCTGAAAAAGGCAAAGGGCGCTATCCGCGAAGAAGGAAAATGCACCTGCTGCTACGCCAAATCTGAAAAGTCGTGGATTACGGACCCGCAGGGCGTGGACTGGGAAGCTTTTTATACTTTCGGAGAAGCCACTATTTATGGTGAAGGTAACAATGCCCGGTCAGCCAAAGAACAAGCTATTGCCATTTAGTACAAAATAAAAGGCTGATACCCGGGCAGTAGCACTAGTTTGCGCCTGAATGCTTTTCGGACTATAGCTGCCTGAGCGGGAATGTATACAAGATGAGTTGTTGAGAAAATTTTATATTTTCAACGGATGAAAAATAGATCAGCCTTATCGGATTGCAATTCTTTAAATGCGGGTATGCCGGCTGGAGATTGCTGTGCGGCTGTGGCTCCTGTTTTTCTGGCTTATGAGGCGCAATTAAAAGGTTTTGTGCAGAAGCGCATAGCCGATAAAGCCGAAGCTGACGATATGCTGCAGCAGCTCTACCTGAAAGTGTATAAAAACTGTGAGCAGCTGCAAAATGTACAGAACGTTAAAGCTTGGCTTTACCAGATTACACGCAACGCCATCATCGATTTTTACCGCGAGAACAGCCGTCGCAGTAGCATAGAAGTAGCAGGCGAGTTGCCGGAGGAAGAAGCATTTCCGGAGCAGTCCCGGCAAGAGGTAGAGGCGCTGGTAGCGCCACTTATTGCGTTGTTGCCACCAGAGTATGCCGGGCCGCTTCGTTTGAGCGAACTGGAAGGCATCAGCCAGAAAGAGATTGCCACCCGACTAGGGATTTCATACTCCGGTGCTAAATCCCGTATCCAGCGTGGCCGCGAAAAGCTGAAAGCCCTGTTTCTGGAGTGCTGCCACCTCGAATTCAGCCCGGATGGTAGCGTACTGCATGCACAAGTGAAAGATAGTTGTAAGTCGCTGCAAAGTACCTGAGAAATGGTATGCCTGCGGGAGCCGGTAGGCAGCTTCACGCCACCGCGCGAATTGCAAGGACGAGCCCTCGCGGGCCAGAGCGCACCAAAGCCAGAAATGAAACATGCCAAGTATAAAACTGAGCAAGAGCGGATGCTGGTAAGTATAACAGAAAGTATGAGCTGAAAACTAAAGTTACTATCATCCAAAATCAAAACTGATACCGCATCTGCACTGTCGCATCCGACCGGCGGGAGCCTTCAATTAAATCCAGCCCGGAACCAATGGTATCTTGGTGGCGGTAATGCGTGAGGCCATACTTTACCCACACATCCAAATCGCGGAGGGGGCTGACCTGTAGCAAGGCGTACACGCGTGTGCCTGTGCCGCTGAAGGCAGGGATGGAGAAGGCACCCAGCACATCGCGCTCATACACATACTGACGGGTATCGTAATTGTCGGTGTCGAAAATGGCGTAACGGGTGCTGAGCCGTATTCGCCGAAAAATGAAATTAACATCCTGCGCGATAAGGTAGCCTGTGGTTTGAGGCGACTCCTGCGCGTAGCTGCTAAACTGCACCCGCGATTTCAGGGTGAGTGCTTTGGTAGGGACAAACTCATAATAGAACAGGTAGTTCCGGCGGAGCGCCTGGGAAACGTAGTCGATGGGCGTAAGGTTGTTGGCAGCGTTCAGGCCTTTGCTTTCGGTGCGGAACTGGGCGTAGAAGGAAGTTTGCTTGTTGGGTTTAAAGTATAACCGCAGTAAATACTCGTAGCCCTGCGAGGGTGCATCCACGCGGTAGCGCAGCCACGGAAACCGGAACCGGTCGTAGTATGCTGTTAGCTCCCACTTGCGGAAAGGCTTTATCTTGATGCCGGTATACAGGCCGCGTTCGTTGATGCTGCGCGTTGCCTCGCTAAAAGCGCTGCCGTAAAAGCTGTGAAAATTACGGGCATAGGAGCGGTACAACATCGCCAGTTCTACCTTGTTCGAGAGGTTGGCCACGAAGCCATTCACCGTACCCAGTCCGCCGCTCTTGCTAATAGCCGTTTCGCCAAACAGGTATATGTTCTGCCAGGTATAACTATAGTTTGCTCCCAGGTTGTAGTTGTTTTTGCCGCTAAATTCAAAGCGCTGGTATGGCGCGCCTGCTTTCTGAATGGGCGAACCATAGTGCAGCCCCAGCGCCGTAACACCGACCAAAAGCGTTTTAGCACGGCTCTGGTAGGTAGCGTTGGCGCCGTATACCTGCTCCCGCGCACCGCCTCTGTTGTTCAGTTCGGTAGGGGTGCGGTGGAAGCCGGTCGTCTGAATACCGCTGAAGAAATCGCTTTCATTGCGCAAGGTATCGAGCTGCGTTTGCAGGTTGGCATCTACGCGTTTGTTGGAGTAAAAGCCCGTAATATCAACCTTACCCAAAGTATAAGTAGCGGCTGCGCCCCTAAAGTAGGCATACTCCAGTACGGAGCTATACGGCCGGATGCCCAGGTTCGGGCGACTCACGGTCGTGATGGTTTCGCTGCCCTTGCCCACGCTGTAGCCCGACGAGAGCAACAAGCCTTGCCCGAGCTGCAACTGGTAATCACCCAACGCAATTGCTTTAAACTTGCCTTCGTTGTAAAACTGTAGGTGTGCCGTGTAGTAATCGAAACCATAACGGTGCGTGTGGCCATCCCAGGTAAATTGCTCGCCGGCATCTTTCTCGGCGGTAAACCCGAAGCTGTAATCGCGGGCATGGCTGATGCGGTAGCGCAGGTATAGTTTGTCCGGAGAGCCAAGGTAGCGGCTGGTGGCGCGACTGTCGGGAGCCACCGGAGTATAGCCGCGCTGCTGTTGCAGGGTGCGCTCGTACCGAAGTATAAGGGCGTTGTTGTCCTCGCCTGCCATGCGCTGCCACAGCGTGCGCTGGTCGGCCTGCAGGCCAGCATCAGCTACGCGCACAAACGGGACTAACTGGTAAATGGTAGGTAAATCGAAATCAGGGATGGCCTGCAGTTCATAAATACTCAACAAGTCGCCATTCTCCGCTTTATACTTCAGAAACGAGGCAATCTGTGGGCGCGAAAGTATAAACAGCGATGCCAGTTCTTCGGGAGTGGCGCGGTTCAGGTCGAGTGGGCGCTGGTAGTACTGGAACAGCGTTTCGTAGAAATCTTCGTAGGGCACATTCTCGTCTTCCTGCTGCGCGAAAAGCTCCTGCACCAGCAAATCAAAATCGATGTTCTGGCGCGGATACTCCTGCGCGTGCAGCGGCAGCGTTAAACAAAGTATAAACCAGCAAAGCAATAAACTTCGTACCATAGGCAGGTAATTAGTTGGTTGTTCGCTGCTGCCTCTCCTCGGAAGATTTATACATACAAGCGGCAACAAGTACACTACTATATTTTAGCTAAAAATAGTTACATGGAGTTCTTTCATATCTTCTCGGTTATACTTGTTATCTCGGCCATTTTCGCCTACATCAACCACAAGCACTTCCGGCTGCCTACGGCTATTGCGCTGCTATTGGCAGGTTTGCTGGTGTCGGTGCTGGTGCAGGGACTTGGTGCCCTTTCGCCGGACTTTGAAATGTTGGTGGAAGCCCGGCTGCGCGACATTGATTTCTCGGAGGTGTTACTGGAATTTATGCTGAGCTTTCTGCTATTTGCCGGTTCCCTGCACATCGATTTAGATAAACTGGCCGAATCGAAATGGCCAGTCATGATTTTTGCCACTTTGGGCGTACTGATTTCGACCGTGCTGACGGGTACGCTATTTTATTACCTGCTGCAGCTGATCGGCCAACCTATCAACTATACTTATTGCCTGCTTTTCGGTGCGCTTATCTCCCCAACCGACCCGATTGCGGTGCTGGGCATCCTGAAAAAAGCCAACATACCGGAGCAACTCGAAATGAATATTTCGGGCGAGTCGCTGTTTAACGATGGTGTGGGCGTGGTGGTCTTTATTTCGATTTTCGAGATAGCGCAGCGGGGTTTTGGCAACATTGAGGGCTCATTTATACTGGAGTTGTTTGTGAGAGAAGTGGGCGGCGGCATCGGGCTGGGGCTACTGGTCGGCTATATTGCTTATTTCTTTATGAAGCGCATCGACCATTACCAGACGGAGGTGCTGATATCGCTGGCCGTGGTGATGGGCGGTTATAGTATGGCGCACTTCCTGCATTTTTCGGGGCCGCTGGCGATGGTGGCAGCCGGGCTTTTAATCGGAAACCAGGGCACTGAAAAAGCTATGAGCAAGCAAACTGCCGATTACCTGACCAAATTTTGGGAGATGATAGATGAAATACTGAACGCCGCGCTTTTCGTGCTGATTGGTCTGGAACTGATGGTGGTGCCGTTTCACCGCTCTTATATTTTAATCGGTTTGATAACCACGTGCATTGTGCTGGTGGTGCGCTATCTGTCGCTCGCAATACCCTCGTACGGCCTCAGGCTTCACAAAACGTTTGCACCGCACACCCTTTCCATCATGACCTGGGGCGGCCTGCGGGGCGGCATTTCCATTGCGCTGGCCCTGTCCTTAGCCCCTGAAATGCACCGCGATTTTATCGCCGCCATTACGTATGCCGTGGTGTTGCTGTCGCTCACCGTGCAGGGACTCACGATTGAGCCTTTTATTAAACGGCTGAAGAAGAAGAGCAGAGCGTAACCAGGCAAAAGACCTCGCAGCGTGCGCAGCTCCTGCGAGTGTCTGAATCAGGATTTTCAGGATTAAGAAGGATTTTCAGGAAGTTCGAAGTATAGCTTTTTGGATTTGTCCCTCCAATTAATTCAAAGGATAATCAATCCTGCCAATTCAAGAATCCTGTAAATTCTGATTCAGATAACAACCAAACTTACTTCGATTTTTCGAACTGGTAAGAAAGGGAAAGATGGTGGCTCTGGCCAAGTAAGGTGGTGGAGCCGAAGGCATAGTCTACCTGCAATTGCCGGGCGCGAAAACCTATGCCGAAAGTGGCTTTGTTGGTGAGCGTGCTGAAGCCGGTGCGGAGCACCAAATTATCATCCAGCAACGTGTATTCCAGGCCTGCTTTAAAATCTGCATCATAGTCGATGTTCTTTTCTGTTTCAATAGCCAGTAACAGCTTTTTGTAGGGCCGGTAAGCCAGACCGGCTTTCATGATAGTAGGCAGGCGTTCATCTTCAAAGTCAGCTAATTTGGCCTGGTTGAGATTATAGGCGTAAGCGCCAAAGTATAAATCAGGTATCACTTCTGCCTGCAAACCTGCCGAAAGCGTAACAGCCTTGCGGCTGCCGTATCCTTTTACCGCTATCTGCCATACTTCTGCTTTTGCACCCAGGCTAAACTGCCCCAGCTTGTGCGCCACACCCAAACCCACCGATTGCCGGCTATACAACTCATCGCCAAACCTGCTCAGGCTTAGACCATAGCTGCCATACTTGCCCGTGGGGTAAACAGCCTCTAACGCCACAGTGGTAAAAGCCCGCACACCAAAACGGTTCTCCACATAAGCGCCCACTTCTGGTTGCTTCAAATCAGCGATGCCGGCTATGTTGTTGCTCAAAGCCCACAAGTCATGGAGCGTAACGGCGGCGTTACCCAAGGCCGCCGCGCGTGCACCCACCGGCACATCGGCCTGCGCCTGCGCCACGCAGGGGAGGAGTAGAAACAGCAAGTATAAACTGAAGCGTAAAGGTAGCCTCATGCAGCTGGGGTTTGGTTTGTACTTTTAGAAGTATACTTGTACGGAAGCCGCTGATAAAATATACAAATTAATGTATAAGGTACATTGCAGGATTAAGGCGCTTAACTCTAAGCGCTTTAGCACGTTCTTTCAATATCTTCTACCTATAAATCTTATCTATGGAAATTGACCTCAGAAACAAAGTAGCCCTGGTAACCGGCGGCAGTAAAGGCATTGGCAAGGGAGCAGCACAGGCACTGTCAGAGGCCGGGGCCACCGTTATTATCTGTGCCCGCGACCAGAAAGAACTGGAAGAAACCGCCCGTGAGATTTCTGGAAAGACGGGGAACAAAGTGCTGCCGATACCTGCCGATGTAACAAATGCGGAAGAGGTGGAGCAGCTCATCGCAAAAGCTAAAAGCGGAGCAGGTGATATCGACATTCTGGTGAATAATGCAGGCGGCATAGGCGAAACCGGCGACTTTGAGGATATTGCAGAAGAAGTATATATGCGCCTCTACGACCTGAATGTAGTGGCCATGGTGCGGCTGATAAAAGCGGTGCTGCCTGATATGAAAGAAAAGAAGTGGGGCCGCATCATCAATATGTCGTCTGAAAATGGCCTGCAGCCCTACCCCGATATGATTCCGTACGACCTCACCAAAGCGGCTATCCTGAACCTGAGCAAAGCGCTTTCGAAGGCGCTGGGCAAGTATAACATCCTGGTGAATTCCGTGTCGCCGGCTTTTATACTTACTCCCTTGGTCGATGGCATGATGCAGGGGCAGGCGCAGCAGAAAGGCATCTCGAAAGAGAAAGCGGAAAAAGAGTTTCTGGCACAGAACCGCCCGGACATTGTGTTGCAACGGCCGGGTACCATTGCGGAAGTAGGCGCAGCGGTGGTTTTCCTGGCATCGGAGCAGGCGTCGTTTATTACGGGTACTAATTTGCGGGTGGATGGGGGTTCGGTTGCGTCGATTTGATGGTTACCAGTGAAGCCCGTGTATCTGACTTCTCCTTTCTCAAAGGGTATGATTCTAAAACAGGAGCGGGTGCTTGGGTTTGGTTTTATAGCCCAGCATTTGAGGCTTTTGAAGTTCCGGGTCCAACCACCCCTACCCCTCCTTGTCTAAGGAGGGGAGTTCTGGTACTGCTGCTTTAGAAGAATGTGCATTGTAGCTTCTGAGTTTGTGGAACCCACCCCTTGCCCCTCCGAGGAGGGGAATTCGGCTGTTGGAGGATGAGAATAAAAAGGGTTGTAGCGTCTGTGGTTTCGAAACATCCCCCTACGCCTTCAAAGTGGGACTTGGTTCTAGTTGCATAGCAAAGAGCAGCAGCTATCTGAATGATTCCAGTCCTTGGGTTGAGCGCCTGGGGGTAGGGGCCCTCTATTGGTGTGTTGCGGTGCCGCGCATGCGGCAGCCCGCTAGGGCAGCTTCACGCCACAGCGCGATGCCCGAGGACGAGGCCTCCCGGCCTGAGGGCACCAAAGCTAGAGATGAAACAAGCTGCCTGTTACTTCTACAGCATCAAACGCCAACTAGTAAGGATAGCCTTCTTGATAAACAGATGAGCAGCAGCTAAGAGGTAAGCTAAAAGTATAACTATCAAATTTAATGAAACAAAAACGGCGCTGAGGATTTCCCCAGCGCCGTTTCTATACTTTTAAAAAGCGAACTTGCTTAGTCTTTCACCTGAAGTTTTACTTTCACATCGCCTTTTTTCTTCTCAATCTTAAACTCCTCTTTGCCGCTGCGAAGCATTTCTTTGGCTTCCTGCACAGTAGCGTTTAAGAGTTCGGCTTGTGGGGTTTCAGCTTTAGCCTCGGCTGCGTCACCGGCGCCGGGGTTACCGTTGTCTACCAGCGTCATCTCCTGTATCAGGTTGGTAGCACCGGCATACTTGTCGATGATGAACAGCACGTAACGGATGTCTACGTTGATGCAGCGCTTGTATTCCGGGTCGTATACTAAGTCGCCCGTCATGGCTTCCCAGTTGCCGTCGAAAGCAAGGCCCATCAACTCACCACGACCATTGATAACCGGCGAACCGGAGTTACCTCCTGTAATGTCGTTGTCGGTGATGAAGTCGGTGACCAGTTCGCCTTTGGAGTTCGCATAGCGGCCGTAATCTTTGGCCTGGTAGAGTTGCTTCAGTTTAGCCGGCACCACAAATTCTGGGTTGGTCGGGTCTTCTTTGGCCATCACACCATCCAGTGTTGTATAGTAGTTGTACAACACGCCATCCTGCGGGCTATAATCTTTTACCGTTCCGTAGCTCAGGCGCAGCGTAGAGTTAGCATCCGGGTAATATACTTTGTCCGGGTTCATCAGGCGCAGACCGGCTACATACAGGCGGTTGGCCTTATCCAGCTTCGCGTTGCTTTCAGCCATTTTCGGTGCTATGTTATTCACATAGTTCATCAGAATGGAATTTACTATCTGGAAAGCCGGGTCGTTTTCCAGCTTCTTCTGCGACGGATTCTGAAGGAAGTCATTCACTTTCTGCTCTGAAACAAGGAAGGAGTTGCTGTACACATAGTCGGCCAGCTTCTCGAAATTGCCGTTATACTTCTGCACCATATTTTTGAACTCCTCTGGTTGCTGGTCTTTCGGGATGTCCTCGTAGTAGTACTTCATCATGGCCGCAAATACCTTCTTGTCGGTTGGCATGTTGTAGTCTTTGAAGTGGGCATCCACACGGGGTTTCAGGTCTTCGATGGCTTTTTGCGTAGCGGCCGCGTTATTCGCTTTCAGGGTGTTGTAAAGCGGAATAAAGCGGTAGCCCAGCATCATCGATTCGGTTCCTAAAACAGCTTCATTCAGATAAATGCTGCCCAGGTTATACTTCTCGATGTTGGCGTAAGCGTCGGCAATATTACTTAGCACATCGCCATAAGTGGCTTTGCGTTGCGCATCAGCGTTGGCCCAGGCCTGGAACTTGTCTTCGTCGGCAATTTTACCTTCGATGGTGTGCATGCGCTTGATGCCTTCGTTCTGGCCGATAGAGTATTTGTAGTAGTTGGAAGTGGAGGCATACTTAGACGCATACTTGATGCGGGTGGCAGCATCTTTGTCCATGTCTTCTTTCCAGAGGCCCAGCTTTTTATCGCGCAGCTTGATACGGGATTTGTTCAGTTGGTTTACTTCCAGTTTCAGGCCATGCGAGGTCATAAATCGCTTGGTGCGGCCCGGAAAGCCGAATACCATCGAGAAATCGCCCGGTTCTTTGTCGCTCAGCGAGATAGGCAGAAAGTGCTTTGGCTTGTACGGTACGTTGGTTTTGCTGTAGGGAGCGGGTTTGCCGTCCGGCGCCATGTATACACGGAACATAGAGAAGTCGCCGGTGTGGCGTGGCCACATCCAGTTGTCGGTGTCGCCGCCATACTTACCTACTGATGAAGGTGGCGCGCCTACCAGGCGTACGTCGGTGTAGCGGTTGTACACAAACACGTAATACTCGTTTCCGTTAAAGAAATCACGCACATAGCTCACGTATTGGCCATTTTCGCTGGCTTCCTGCGCGATGGCTTTCATGCGCTGCGCTATTTTCTGGGCACGCTCTTCTTCTGAAGTAGCCGGCGTAATACCTTCCAGCACCTTATCGGTTACATCGTCCATGCGCACCAAAATGTCTACGAATAAGCCTTCGTTTGGCAGCTCTTTGTCTTTGGACGTAGCCCAGAAACCATCCGTCAGGTAATCGTGGTCGGGGCTGGAGTGCGACTGAACAGAACTGTAACCGCAGTGGTGGTTGGTAATGAGCAAACCTTCGGGCGAGATGAACTCACCGGTACAGAAACCGCCGAAAGAGACAATGGCATCTTTCAGGCTGGCGTGGTTTACACTGTAAATTTCTTCGGCTGTGAGCTGCAGGCCTTCTTTCTGCATGTCGGTATAATTCAGGCGCTTGATGAGCATCGGCAGCCACATACCTTCGTCGGCCCGCGCTGCAAAAGGCACGCTAAGCGAGGCGATAAGTAAGAGGGAAAGGATTTTTTTAAGCATGAATATTTGTTTAGGTTAGATAAACAGGGGCAAATGTAGCAAAACCGCCGTAAAATGCCTCTTTTTGCAAGCGAGATGCAAATACCGAACCATGATGTGGATTTTTAAAAAGCTGGTGCTCGGGCTCATCTGGGTATACCAGCACATGATTTCGCCGCTTACACCCGCCAGCTGCCGCTACACGCCTACCTGCTCGCAGTATGCCGTGGAGGCCGTGAACAAGTATGGCCCGTTTAAAGGCGGCTGGATGGCCCTGAAACGCATTGGCCGTTGCCACCCCTGGGGCGGCAGCGGGTATGACCCGGTAAAGTAGGGTAGCGGCTCTTTCAGGAACAGAAATATTATATGCTGACAGGTATCTAAGTATAAATCGCTAAGCATAAGTACATGATAGTAGCAATTTATACTATAATTTGCTATACTGCACTTGCTTAAGCACAAGACTTTACCGCCTAAGTTTTTTACATATTTAACGTAGGCAAAATGATTACCATAATACAAGGCCCTATTGGATCCAGCACTACCTCCATACTCCTTTGTGAAATTACCCGCATTGAAGCACATACATTGACTTTCTTTGAAGAGAAAGTTTACAATTTCTATGTGTTTGTAGAGAAGGCTGCGCAGGAGTATTTCTATATGTTCAGCTACAAGCAGCTACAGGATTTCGAACAGGCCCATAAACAGCTTACCTCGCTACTGAAAGATCCACAGGCTCAAGACCATACCATACAAATTGTTCCTTCTTTAATGCCGGCAGCCGAGCCGGGCGGAGCAATTCTGCCCACGATCGCTGTTCCTGAATTCTAAAAACCAGGCAGGTATATACGTGGCTACAGCGTCTTTACGCTTGTCAGGAGTTAATTTATCAGAATACAATCTCTATCGGTTTTGTAGGAAATATTAATTCTCGTTATATTTGATTAAACGTGCTCCTGTAAATGCGGCATTTATGCAAGCGCAGCCTGTGCTTTGCTGGCATTGGCCGCCGTTTAAGGGTAGTAAACAGCCCGGAGCATCGGCATCTTTAACCTATAAACTATCAGAAAAATGTCATTACAATTAAACGATGAGGCTCCCGACTTTACGGCACAGACCACTGAGGGAGAAATAAATTTTCATGAGTGGCTGGGCGACTCCTGGGGCGTATTGTTCTCGCACCCGGCCGATTATACACCGGTTTGCACAACTGAGCTGGGCGCAACCGCCCGCCTGAAAGACGAATTTGCCAGGCGCAACGTAAAGGTGGCCGCGCTGAGCGTAGACGAGGTAGACTCGCATAAAGGCTGGATACAAGACATCAACGAAACACAGAACACACAGGTAGAATTTCCCATCATCGCTGATCCGGACAGGAAGATTGCCGATTTGTATGGTATGATTCACCCCAACGCTTCGGGTAACCTGACAGTGCGGTCGCTGTTCGTTATCGGGCCGGATAAAAAAATTAAGCTGATGATCGTGTACCCAGCTTCTACAGGTCGTAATTTTCAGGAGATTCTGCGCGTAATTGATTCGCTGCAACTGACAGCTAACTATAGCGTTGCCACCCCGGCCGACTGGAAAGAAGGAGAAGACGTGGTGATTTCCGGATCTATAAAGGACGAAGAGATCCCGGCTAAATTCCCGAAAGGCCACCGCATCGTGAAGCCATACCTGCGCATGACGCCGCAGCCGAATAAGTAACAGCTTTGATGGCTGCAGAATAGCGCCGCCTTTATAGTAGCAGAGCGTTTGGTTTTCCTGTTGCCTGCAACAAGGGAACCAAACGCTTATTTTAAGCTGACATGTAAGGTATATACCTGGTACAGCGCATCACCCCTTCATGGCATGCGTTTTATCATGTTCCCTGAACCAACTGAGCGTATCGGCTATAGCCTGCTGCATAGGCGTATTGCGAAAATCTGGTAGCACCTGGCGCAGCTTATTATCATCCAGCAAAAGCGTGTTTCCCCATAAGTAACTCATCTCGTGTATCTCCCGCATGCCGGGTACAAACCAGCCGAGCACTTTAAACAAGACTTTAGGGTATAGTTTATGCTTCGGCCTGGTGCCTGCTGCATCGGCAATAGCTGCCTGCCATTGCTTTATACTCGGCACTACTTCGCCGGCATAGTTGTAAAGCGCATAAGGCTCCTGCGGCTGCAACTGCACAAGTTCATAAAAAGCACGGGCCGCATCGGGCGTGTACACCAGTTGGTGCGGGATGTCGTCGCGGATGAGCCACGGCATCGCTTTGCCCTGCAGGGCGCCTCTGAAAATCGGCACAATGCCTTCGTTCAGCACATTTGGGCCCCAGAAATCGGGGAGCCGCAGGTTGATGACGCGGCACTTACCCTGGCTGGCAGACTCTTGCAGCAACTGCTCCAGCTTTACCCGGATAGCGCCTTTGCGGGTGTTGGGTTGCTCAGAACTTGTTTCTTTAATAAGCGGCGTCAGCCCATAGTTATAAATATTACCCGGAAACAGCACCGTGGCTTCGTTCCGGGCAGCTGCCTCCAGCACATTTTCTGTTGCACGCGCCATGTTGCCGGCCCACTGGGCATAAGGGTAGTTAATGCCATGAAAGATGTGCGTTGCCGGTTCTGCCAGGCGCTTTAGCAGCGATAAATCCTGCACATCGCCTTCTATCAGCTTTAGCGTGGCATGCGGGCCAAATAACTTTTCGGCCTTCGGGAGGTTTCTTACCAGTAGTGTAGCCTGTTCGTTACGGCGGAGCACCTCCTGTGCAAAAGCATAGCCGATGCTGCCGGTGCCGCCAAGTATAAGAAAATGCGCTTTGGGTGGTGTCATGGTTTTAAGGCATTAAGTCTGCATAAATATAAGGACACTTGCGGGATGACAGCCACTGGGTGCTGCAACAAATTGGCCGATCAGGCAAACCCCTGGCCGCAGGCACGTAGAAAAGAATAAGGCATCAGCTGTTTTATAGTATAAAAGAACACATCCCGGCGCATCAGACACCAGCATTTAGAAGTATAAAAGTTTGGTTGTGAGCGGGTTTGTTCCTAAGAAACGGCAACCAAAGTATAAATATGACACTGCGCTTCTCTGGTGGCGAGGCGGCTGAATTTAGAATGACTAGATCAGGCAATTATCTGCCTGTATAGAATTTAAAGTATAAAATGAACACTGAAATCGACAAGAATATAACTAAAGAACAGATGAAAACAACACCAATTACGCCTGCGCATCTGGCAAAAGCAATGACCTATACCCAATACCGGGAGATGATTGACAAGCTGCTGGCAGAAAATAAAACTACCGGCAGCAACCACTCCGAAGAAATGGTGGAATATACGCGTATGAATGCGCACCGCATGCGCCGCGTGGAGAAAACAACCGTGCTCGACGATGAACTGGTACAACTGCTGCTGAGCGTGCAAACCAAAATGGTGTGGGTGGTGCTAACCGAGGCCTGGTGCGGCGATGCAGCCCAGAACCTGCCTGCCATTGTAAAAATAGCAGATGCCTCTCCCCTGATTGAGGTGAAACTACTGCTCCGCGACGAGAATCCGGATATAATGGATGAGTACCTGACCAACGGCGGCCGCTCCATTCCTAAACTGATTGCGTTAAATGCTGATACGATGGAAGAACTGGGTACCTGGGGCCCGCGACCTGAACCGGCACAGCGACTATACTTGGATATGAAGGCGCAGGATGTTCCTTTTAAAGAATTTTCGGAGAAGCTGCATGGCTGGTATGCCAAAGACCGCAGCCAGGCCCTGCAAAATGAATTTAAAACACTCCTGTGCAACTGGTCAGAACTTATTTCGCCAGAGGGCATTCCTGTAGAGCGTTGCTCCTGAAGTATGGCGACAAGGCACGGCTATAGATGAAATATAAAGGCGACACGTGGGTGTCGCCTTTTTTATGTTGCTGCAGCCTACCTGTACCTGCATGGCCGGAGCAGACCCTATAATCAGTAATTGATACTAAGAGATCAGACAAAATAAATGATATACTTTAAATAGCTTATCATTAAGTATAAGTTGCTAATTATCAGGCATAAGAACAATGAAAGTCTTGTTTCTAACGTCCCCGATGATCCACCTGATCTTATTTTTTACTTATACTTATATACTTACCGCAGCACCACATCGATAATCCTGTCGCCCACTTCCAGCTGGTGCACCACATCCATCCCCTCCACCACCTTGGCGAAGATAGTATAGCGGCCATCAAGGTGCGGCGTGGGCGAATGCGTGATAAACCACTGGTTGCTTTCGGTATCTTTGCCGGCGGAAGCCATGCCTACATAGCCTTCTTTATACTTGAGCGGAGCAAATTCGGAGCGGATAGAGTAATCGGAGCTGCCCCAGCCATCGCCGCGCTTGTCGCCGCCCTGCGCCACAAAATTTGGTACCACCCGATGGAAGTATAAACTGTCAAAAAAGTCCTGCCTGGTCAGCGCAACAAAATTGGCTACGGAGCCCGGCGCATCTTCAACAAAAAGCTGCAGCACAATATCGCCTTTCTCTGTATGAATCACTACCTGCTGGTCTGCCGGGATGGCTTGTACCTGCGCCCAGTCGATGGGGTGTGTAAACGGATTTTCAGGTGTTTCGCCTTCGCCTTTCCCGCTCAGGAAGTTGATGGCTTTTTGCAGCTCAATGTTGGTTTCCATGTCGCGGGGCAGTTGTAGCTTTTGCTGGGCCTGCGTCAGGAAAGTAACGTTGCGGTAGTGACCGCGCAGGTTCAGTTTCGGATCGCGGATAGCGGCGGCCGACATACCCACTAGGGCCACATCGCCGGAGCCAATCCCTTTCCTGAAAATTTCTGCAAATTCATCCTCCAGGCCTTTCGGGAAATCAGGTTGCTGGCGCATGGTAAGCAGCGCATCCATAGCCGACGTAGAAATAACAGGCTGGGTGGCCGAAAACATCTCAGCCGCAATAAACGGGTAGTTGTCGTAATTACCGGCAAGGCCTTTCAGCAGGGCGGCTTTGTCGTAAGGGTCGCGGGCATACTGGTACTGCTGCTTGTAGCGCTTGTTCAGGTACAGCTGGTTCTGAGGCTGGCTGTTGTGCAGAATCACCCATATCAGGTTGCCGCGCACCCGGGCATCCTGTAACTGCGGCAGCACCTGCAAAAGCGTATCCGCGTTTATGCCCTCGGGGTGGGCCTGCAGGAATTCAGCGGTGGCTATGGCTGTGTTGATGTTCTTGTCCTGCAGGGCCGCAAGTATGGCAGGCCTGATCTCTTTAAAGTCCAGCCCGGCCATGGCCCGTATGGCACTCAGGCGCACGCGGTAATCAGGGTCGCGCTGCACAATGCCGGAGAGGAAGCGCGCTTTATCCAAAGCTTTAACTTTGCTGAGTGCCTGCGTGGCGGCTATACGTACTTCAGGAGCTTTGTCGGTGGTGGCAGCGCTGAGAATGGCCTGGCGGTAGGGCGTGAGGTCCAGCTGCGCGACGCGCGTAAGGAAGTGTGCGGCTGCCAGCCGGGCCTCGTATGGGTTTTCAGGAGACAACAAACTGATAACCCGCTCCACGGCTTTGTCATTATACTGCTGGCGAAGCCCGGCACGGTAGAGGCCCCAAGCTTGCCCGGCCAGTGCTACCGGGTTTGGCGCCTCATAAGCCGCCAGGAAGCTGACGCCAGCCTGCGTGGCCACCTTGCCGAGGGCTTCCAGTAAGGCGGCCTGTACTGCCGGTTGCTGCTCCTGCTGCAGCCGTTGTATTATCCCGTGTTCAGCTTTGGCGTCACCCACCTGGCCCAGGGCATAGGCAGCGGCCTCCCGCACAACTTTTGCCGAATCGGTGAGCAGGCCCAGCAGCGGCGGTATGGCCAGGGTGTCCTGCACCGAGGCAAAGGCAATGGCCGCTTCGCGCCGGTACTGCGGTTTTGCATTGTTCAGATATGGCAGCAGCTCAGCTGTCTGGCGCTTATCCTGTAAAGTATAAATACGCTGCAGCACAGCATCATCAAATTTATTTACCGGCGGCACCTCCGGGCTTTGCTGCGGCAACTGCCGGCATCCCGCCAGTGCCAGGGCCGTAAACGCTAAAAAGTGGCGTATTTTCATGTATGGGTTTTGTTTTGCCTGTCAATATAAGCAAAAACCGGCATCAAGGCCTTTTTTGCTTAAAGAGCAGCTTATGTTAAAAAAAATCGTGAGGCATTATGTTTGGAAATATACAAGTAATAGTTATATTTCGGACGAATTGGAACAAAAACATAAAAATAGAAGTTTGTATAAATATTTTTAGAATGATGTAGCTTAAAGCATCGTAAAATGAGTTCCTTTTCACCAAGTCCGCGCCTTACATACCTACAACACCGAATACAGCTCCGGCTGCCGGTAAAAAAAGTGAAAAATCAGATTGAGGAAAGATTAACAGACACAGGAGCGCCTGAAAATAAGATTTTAAAAATATCAACACTATAATAAATTAAACGGTATGTATGTATCCCTGTATTCTTCAAAAAAGCTTAGACAAACCAAAAAATTCATGCTGCTTTCAGGTATATTTCTGATAGGAGGAGGGGCATACGCCCTGCTGCGGGAGGTGCTATGGGAAGACCATTTCAGGGCAGGCTGGGCAATTGCCAGTGTGGTAGTGCTGCTGGCAGGCCTGATCTGGACGGCACTGGCTACCGACAAGATTTTGCTAAAGGATGCTTATTTCTCTATGACGCCGGAGCGCATCGCATACAGGGTGGCCTTGTTGGGGCGTGAGCGCGTACTGCCCTGGCAGCAGGTTATGAAAGTATGGATAACGAATTACTTTGTGGTTTTTGAAATGGAAAACAGCAAGCCCGTTATACTGCGGCTGGGCAGCATACAGCAGGAAGATGTGGCCCGCCATGTGGCCGGCAGCCTGCGTTTGGCAGCCTTGGAAAAGAATATTCCTATTAATGGCGTAGTTGGCCAACCACAGTCGGTTGTGGTCTAGGTTTTGCCGTTACATAAAAAGGGCTGCTGCCAGCGTATGGCAGCAGCCCTTTTTGTTTAATCTCCGGATACCAAAGCTGTCATCAGCCACTGGCCCTGCTTGTTTTTGTTGAAGATGGCGCGGTAACCGACGGGGCTGTACAGGTCGCTTTTGTGAAGATAACCTCTCAACTGCCCGTCGGGCGAGGCGACATACCACCATTCTTTTTCGCGCACAGTGTCCTGCTGTGGGTATGATTTGCTGTAATCCACTTTCAGAATTACCCTGCCCAGCGCGCAGACGGCGGCCGCACTGACAGCAGGTTCCGCGCGAAGTATGGCACCATCGTGCACCACAGCGCTGTAGGTAAAAGCATCCAGCGAATCGGGCCAGGCGCTGTACACGTATGGCAGCGCAAAGTTGCTGCTGTCTCCCTGCTGCATAGGAGTGCCGCCCAATTCCAGCATTTGGTGCAACAGCGGCCATAGTTCGGAGCCTTTGGCTGCAGGGTTCCATCGCTCCTTAAAACCTTCTAGGCCCCCGCTGCCGTCAAAGCCGGTGGCAATGTTAGGGTCGAGCAGCGTGAGGAGCTTTGATGCGTCCTGTTGTTGTACCGCCAATTCCAGTTCCCGGAGGTAAGCCTGCAAAGAAGCATCTTTAATAGGTTCTGTGGGTGGTGCAAATATGGGAGCATTGCTTTGGCAGCTATCTGGGTTGTGAAGGCTTGCCGCGGTGGTAATATCTGCCGGTGTAGCAGTTATGGATGCATCCTGTTGCTGTTTGGGATTGCTGGTTTGGGAGCAAGCGGCGAGGTGCAGCAGGAGTATGGCCGCAAAAGCTGTCTTTTTCATAGTGTGTTGGTGAAGTATAGGTTCACTGTTGCCAGGCTTATACGTGGCTGAGGCGGTTTATACCTGTTTCGGCAGTCTTATACTTTCGGGAGGTTTGGAAAAGGTATGGGCCATGAAATAGCGGGCCGGCAATAGCAACCTGTATTCTCAGGTATGCCAGGTATGGAATGTGAGTCAGAATAGCCCATAAACAAAAAAGGCAAAGCTTTACGCTTTGCCTTTGTGGAGAATATCGGAGTCGAACCGATGACCTTCCCGAAAGCATTCGGGACGCTCTAACCAGCTGAGCTAATCAACCATTCGATATACTTCCGGCTCTTTTTCTTCTTGATTCCGATTTCCCGGCTTATAGCGGTTAAGCGTGTTTCAAAAGTTTCAGTGTGTTTTATCTGCCAGGGAATGCCCCCTTTGGTTGATTTGTTTCTGCCGCTATTATGCTGCATTATACGGACCTCCATATCTTCACAACTGCCAATGTAGTAGCGGTCGAGTTTCTCTGAATAGAGGATGTAAGTATAGTAGCCCATAAACAAAAAAGGCAAAGCTTTATGCTTTGCCTTTGTGGAGAATATCGGAGTCGAACCGATGACCTCTTGCATGCCATGCAAGCGCTCTAGCCAGCTGAGCTAATCCCCCAAGTATAAAATAAGAACGTCGAACTGCTGACCTTCCCGAAAGCATTCGGGACACTTTAGCCAGCTGAGCTAATCCCCCAAATGTTAGTGGCACAAAAATAGTATAAATTTCTACAATCCAAAAGCCACGTAATAGATTTTGAAAATAAAAAAGGGACAGCTACTGCTGTCCCTTTTTTGAAGTATAAAGTTCTGCTTAGTTAAAGATATAACGCAGACCCAATTGCATGCTCCAGGTGCTGGAGAGCGAAACATTGTCGCGGTACGGTGTTTCCGGCAGAATCGTGTTGCCTGCGCTGTCACGGACAGTGATCATGTTAAAGGATGGCACACCTTCTGGTGTTACACTGGCAACTTTCAATAAGCCATAGTTATAGATAGAGCCACCGTTCAGCTGCTGGTATACGCCCCAGTCTGAGCTTATCAGGTTGCCCAGGTTGGTTACGTCTACGCTGAATTGAAGCGAATTGCGCTTGCCGCCAATGTTGGTGAACACATCCTGCAATAATCTCAGATCTACGCGGTTGAACCAAGGCATCAAACCATTGTTACGCTCCACATAACCGCCTCTGCTATTTTGTAAGGCTTTGTCGTTGCTAATGAAGTTGTTGAAAGCCTCGCGTTGCTGCGCTGCCGTAAATATTACTTCTCCGTCATCGGTGATATCAACAAAGTTAAGCTCTTCTGAAGTAGAGGGAATGTACAGCAGGTCGCTGCTTACGCCGTCTTTGTTCAAATCGCCGTTGGTGGTGTAAGAGAAGCGTCCTTGCGAAGCACCCTCGTAGAACAACGACAGCGTAGTGGCCAGGTGGTTGGCATACTCAAGGCGGTAAGCAGCATTCGCTACAATACGGTGAGGTATCTCAAACTGAGAGATGCCCATCAGCAATTCATTTGGATCGTTTACGGAATAATTGTTAGCCCATGCAGATCCGGCGCTCGAACCCGGGTTGCCGGTGATGTCTCTGGCGCGGGTATAAGTATAGTATACTGAACCAAAGAAGCCTCTTCTGGCAGGAAGTGAAAGACCAACCGTGGCCGACAGTGAACTTCCTTTGTTGGTGTTGCTCAATACAATGGCGTCGCCGGTAGCGTCAGTATAGTAGGTATCGGCTTTGCCATTCCAGAAATCTCGGTTATCGCCGGCATAGTTCATTTGCTGTGTAGCAGGCTTCCTGTTGGCGTTAAACTGATAAGTGCCAACCAAATCTTTGGTATACAACAGGTCTGCAATAGCTGTCAGCGGCGTGCCAGGGATAGTATAATCGGCGCCTAAGCTGCTTCTCCATACCTGTGGCATTTTAAAGTCACGGTCTACCAGGGCAAAGCTGCCCGGCGCACCGGCATTTGGCGATTTGATAAATACATCGGATGGGCCATTCGCTAACCAGTATAAAGGATCCGGGTTAAACCTGATTTGGTCCAGGGCGCTGGCCGGAACACCTTCCAGCACGTTCTGAATTACACCGGCATTGGTTGGCATGTTGGTAAGCCACACAAATGGCACACGGCCTGAGAAGATACCGGTACCGCCACGCAGCTGCAGCGAACCATCCGGCAATGCATCTAAATTGAAACCAAAGCGTGGAGACAGCAATATTCTGGATTTAGGCCACTCGCCGCTAGCGTATGATTTCTCATTTCCATCCGGATCCAGCAAGGTTAATGCATCAATAGACGGGTTAGACGTAAGATCATTCATGTAAACAGGAAGCTCTGCACGCAGGCCCAGTGTTATGCTCAGGCGCTCGTCTACGGCAAGTTTATCCTGTACATAAAGGCTGGCCATGCCGAAGTTGATGCGCGAGTATGGGTCCTGGCCTTCGTAAGGATAAGTAAGGCCAAACTGTGTTGGTGCAGCGTTGTTCAGGAAATCGTCTACAGAAGCGTATCTGTAATAAGATGTGCCGTAGCGCTGATAGCTGTTGCCAAACTTCTGTATCTCAAAGCTGGCGCCTGCTGTAATGGTGTTTTTGCCGGCAAGGTACGTAAGGTTGTCAATGAAGGAATAATTGTCGTTAATCACATCATTGCCGTAAGTAAACAGCTCATAACCAAAGTTCATGTACTGGTCGCCATCTTTCCAGATATCCACGAAGGGGAAAATCTCGCTTGGCGAAGTACGGGTATCCTGGATGCGGGTATAGCTGGCCAGGAACTGGTTTGATATTTTAGAAGAGAAGTTGCTGTTCAGTTCTGCCGTAAGCGAGCGAACCGTGTTTTCAAAGCCGTAATTCGATTTTGAGAACGACAGCGCGTTATCGCTGATACGGCCTGAAGAAGCGCGTGGGTTTGGTGCAGAACTGGCGTTTACGGTCTGGTCGCTGGTGCCTACTACCTGGTTGTAACGGATAGTAAATTTGTGCTGGTCGCTGATGTTCCAGTCCAAACGGGCCAGGATTTTGGTGTTCGCGTTGTTAAAATCGTTCGCATAATTCTCATAAGTGCCCGGATCGTAACTGTAATTCTTGAGCAGATACTGGCGTACCCTGTCCAGGTCTTCTGCCGTGGTTCTTGATACGTTCGGGCCGCTCACAAGCCGGCGGTTTGCAATTCTGTTGATACCCGGATATGTTTCTGTCTCGTGCTCGTAGTTGGCAAAGAAGAACAGTTTGTTTTTAATGATGGGTCCTCCCAAACGGGCGCCATAAATTACGTTTGACCGGTCGGCCTGCTCCGGCAGTTCCTCGTCGCCTACTTTAGTACCGTTAAAATTCTGATTCCGGTAAAAAGTATACACAGAACCTGAGAACTCGTTTGTGCCGCTACGGGTAACAGCATTGATACCGGCGCCGGTAAAACCAGACTGGCGCACATCATAAGGCGCAATATTTACAGAGATTTCCTCAATGGCATCCAGTGAAATTGGCTGCGAAGAGCCACCCGGAAGCGGGTTGGAGCTTAAGCCAAAAGCATTGTTGAAGTTAGCTCCGTCTACCTGCAGGTTGTTGAAGCGGGCATCGCGGCCGGCAAAACTGTTTCCGTTGGCTTGCGGCGTAATGCGGGTAAAATCCGTAACGCTTCGTGAGATGGTAGGCAGTGTGGTGATCTGCTCGGTGCTTACGTTGGTTGCAGCCCCTGTTTTATTTGCATTAAAAACCGAGGACTGGTCTGCCGAAACTACCACCTCCTGTAAATCGGTGCCGGATTCAGATAAAGTAGCTTCCAGTTCATATGGCACACCTAATTTTAAATTGATGTTGCTATAGGTCTTGGGCTGGTAACCAATATAGCTTACTTCAATTGCATAAGGGCCGCCTGTACGCACGTTAGCAATGTTAAAACGGCCATCGGCGTTGGTTACAGCTCCGTAAGTTGTGCCGGAGGGTTGGTGTGTGGCTCTTACAGTTGCACCAATAAGGGGCGCCCCCTGCTGATCCCTGACGGACCCGTTGATACTACTCGTTGTTACCTGTGCCCAGGCTAACTGCAGCGGCAGCAGCATGACCAGGCACAGAACCAGGCTCTTGTAAATAGTTCTCATAAATACGATTAAGTAATTTTTTGGCAAAATTATTCATAAAGAATTTAAAACACCTTATCTATCTGTTAATTTAAAGTTAAGATAAGTATTTTTTTTATGAGGTACCACTATCTGCCAATAAATCAAATCGTTATGGTCTATAAAGGCGGCCGCACAGCTTTGATAAACAGTTTCTGGAAGTAATCTGAATAGAGGTTATTTTCTGTTACGCCCAGTGAGGTGGAAGCATGTATAAACCGTACTTCCTCATCGCTGATAACCTCTGTTACCATACCCACATGCGTTACCTCATTGCTGAACCTGTTAGCGCCGAAGAAAACCAGGTCGCCCTCACGTATGTTCTTTAACTTTACTTTTTTGCCATAATGGCTTTGCTCTTCGGAGGTGCGGGGTAGCGGAACATCTATACTCTGGAACGAGGTGCAAAGCAGGCCGGAGCAGTCCATGCCCACACGGGTGGTGCCGCCCCATTTGTAAGGCACACCGGTATAAGAGCGGGCTGTTTCGATAACGGTACTGATCTGGGCGCCTGGGTTGCGTGAAACGCGGGCGCGGCGGCTGTGGTCTTTGGACGCGGCAATGCTGCGGCTGTCATCTCTGTTGTGGCGCCCTTTGCGCTGCTGGCGTTTGGCGGCGGCTATTTCGCGGGCTGATCTGTACGTTTCGCCGCGCTTGCTGAAAACCGGCTGTGAGGTCTGGCAGGAAGCCATCAGGACCAGGAAAAAGATTAGCAGGGCTGATGTCGTAAATAGTGTTCTCAAAGCTTACCTTGGCAAAAGTGAAACAAAGTATAATAAGTGGCTAAATTAACGATTCAGATTCTTTTTAAAAATGAAATTCAATCTAGTTATGCCGGTAGCTATTGCAGTGCTTGCATAGCAGGAGGGGAGCACAGCATGCTGCGCTGCACCTACAACGAAACCAAAATCTGCATTACCTGCCGGAAGTGGTGCTTAACCTTGTTAACGCTGAAGAAATAAACTGTATTATGCGCTACTATCACGAAAGTTTTCTGCCGGGGCCACGCTCAGCGCCGGCGCCATGTAGCCCATACCGCAAAAGCGAACGCGTATAAAAGGAGAAGGATATGGTGGTGGCGCAGACAGAACTGTTAGAAAGGGAGAAGGAAAGTGGCCACAGGCATTGACTTTAAGCCGTGTGTTACGGCCATGCCGGCGCGATGGCAACCTGCACCTGAACATCGTAAAAACCGGCATCTGTGACGAGAACTGGAACTATAAACCGCCTGAAGGTATAAAAGAGATGCTTAAACTATGCGCAAGCCTGGGCAGCATTATCTCCGGTGAACATGCCATCAGTCTGGCGCAGCGGCCACACACCGGCATGGCGCTCAACCAGGTATAGTTGTGCCTGGTGCGCGGTATAAAAGACATTTTCGAGCCGCCCGCCATTCTTAATGCGGGCAAAATCTTTTAGACCAGACAGGAGATGGAGGCGCGGGAGCAAGTATATAGCCGGCAAGTATAAACAAGTATAAACTAAAAGCAGGTGCAGAGATTAAATTCTGTGCCTGCTTTTAGTTTATACTTATATACCTGACAGCCGTCGATTTTTTATGATTGTTCGTTCTGCTGTGCCGGTTTATTTCCTGCCGGTATGTCATCATCCTTGTTCTCAGCCAGATCGGCATCCAACTCACCCAACTGCTGATACGACTTTATCCGGTTTTTAGGCGATTCGTTTAACGGATTCTGCGGAGAGTCGCAGGTAGTGCCTTTTATCGTTTGCCCAGGCTGTTGCATGGCCCCGGGGTTACCTTGCTGATGCTGTACATCATTTTTTTGTTGTGGGTGTTTCGCTTTCATAGTTTTGTTGTGGCTAATGGCAATCTGCCGGTTCCTGCTTCTTTTGCTCTTCTTTTACAAAGTTCTCTATGTACCTGGCTACCTCTTCTGCATTCTGCTCCTGCAAAAAGTGGCCTCCGTCTTCAAAATGTATAACGTAGCACTCATGGAAGAAATTTTTCCAGTGCTGCAGCGCTTCAATCTTTATCAGTTTATCACGCTCACCCCAAAGTATAAGTGCAGGGATGTCCTGGATTCTTTTTCGCTGCTGCCACAGCTCCTCGTACCACTTGCCGGCTCCCACTAGCTCGCGGGCGCAGGCAAGTTTTTCTACATGATCTTCGGGCTTGCCCAGCGCCTTCACATAATGCTGCCTGATGGGTTCCGGCACGTTCTCCATTTCCCCGAAAAGCTCATTTACCAGCGTTTTGGTGGACACATTAAGTTTGGAATGCAAAAACTTGCCCAGGGGCCCCACCAGGTACTTGCTGGCTTTGGAAAACGACTGGTGCTTGCTCAGAGACCAGGTCCAGGAGTTAAGCATCACAATGTTTTTCATGTTCTCCGGATGCCTGATGGCGTAGGCCAGGCCAATGGGTGCACCAAAGTCGTGCACCAGCAGCGTAATGTCCCTGAGCTGAAGGTGTTCCATCAACTGCTCGAAGTTATCGGCATGCGCCCGCGGTTTATAACTCCAGTCCTCCGGCTTGTCCGACAGGCCAAAGCCCAGCATGTCCATGGCAATGCAGCGGTAGTGCTTGCTGAGTACCTTTATCAGGTTACGATACAGAAACGACCAGGAAGGCGTACCGTGTACCATCACTATGGGTGTGCCTTCCCCTTCATCAATATAATGCATTCTACCCGCCTTTAATTGCAGGTACCTTGATTTGAAGGGATACTCATTCGTGTCCAGCCAGTCCGGTTTCATAAAAACAACTTAGGGTATACTGTACTAAGCTATACTTTGAATCAGGTGACAGGTTGCTGGTTTTAACGAAAACAGGCAGGCGTGCTGCAAAAAATCAGGCGCTGCGGCGCTACACAAGGAGTTGGGAAGTATAAAGTATACCTTTACGCAAGGGCAGGTATAAGTGCCCCGATAGGATAGATGAAGTATAAACGGATCAAGTATGAGAACAGTGTTAGAGCATGCTATTTAGCCATCCTGAAAGTTAAACAGGCGCAAAACAAGACATTTCTGCAAGTCAATGAGGTTTTTCAGAATGCCAAAGAGCGCGTATTATTTAAGCTGATTGCGTGCTCTTTGCTTAATAAGCTGATCATTCCTGTTAGCCTTCAGCAATTTAACCACTAACAACCAACAAGCTTTCTTTTGCCCTTATACTTATGTGCGGACTAACAGGTGTTTTTGCTTTTACGGAAGGTGGCAGGCTGGCGCTGGTAGGGCTGCGGCAGGCCTCAGAGGCGCTGCGGCACCGTGGTCCTGATGCCGGGGGGCTGTACCTGCACGGGCCCGTGGGACTGGCGCACCGCCGGCTTTCTGTCATCGATCTCTCTTCGGAAGCAAACCAGCCGTTTACGGATGCAGGCGGGCGTTATACCATTATCTTCAACGGCGAGATACTCAACTACAAACAACTGCGGGCAAAACTAGAGCAGGGCGGCATACGGTTCCGCACAAATGCCGACACAGAAGTTTTGCTCCAGCTATACCTGCAACAGGGGCAGGATTGCCTGAAAAAGCTGCGCGGGTTTTTTGCCTTTGCCATTTACGACGCTGCAGACGAAAGTCTCTTTATCGCCCGCGACCGCTTTGGGGAAAAGCCGCTGCTATACTATAAAGATGCTGGCAAGTTTCTGTTTGGATCTGAGATGAGCGCTTTACTGGCGCTGGGCGTTCCACGTGAAGTAGATTATACCTCGTTGCTCCAATATCTACAACTGAGTTATGTGCCCGCTCCGGCCTCTATGTTGCAGGGCGTGAAAAAGCTGCTGCCAGGCCATTCGCTCTTTATCCGCAAGGGCAGGGTGCAGGAGAGAAGCTGGTACCGCTTGCCGTTTAATGCGGAGAAGGCCGCTAACAACCCCTTGCCTTACAAACAACAACAGGTAAAGTTGCAGCAACTGATGGAGCAGGCTGTAGCCGAACGCCTGGTGGCCGACGTGCCGGTAGGTGCTTTTCTCAGCGGCGGCATCGACTCTTCGGTGGTGGTAGCGCTGGCTGCGGGGCTTAACCCGCAACTCAAAACCTTTTCAGTCGGGTTTAAAGACCAGCCATACTTCGATGAAACACACTACGCCCGCTTGGTAGCACAGAAGTATAAAACCGACCATACCGAACTGCTGCTGCGCAACCATGATCTATACGAACACCTATCCGGCATGCTCGATGCTTTGAGCGAACCCTTTGCCGATTCTTCGGCACTGGCAATGTATGCGCTGAGCAGGTATGCTGGCGGGCAGGTAAAAGCGGTGCTCTCAGGAGACGGAGCCGACGAATTATTTGGAGGCTATAACAAGCACTGGGCAGAGTATAAAATTGCGGCAGGCGGTATTACGGCCGGTGCTGTAAAGCAACTCGGGTTCCTGTGGGAGGCCCTGCCTGCTTCCAGAAGTGGCGCCTGGGGCAACAAAGTGCGGCAACTGCAGCGGTTTGCAACAGGTGCGGACATGCCGGCGGCCGCCCGTTACTGGTTCTGGGCCACATGGCAGACAGAAATGGAGGCAATGGCATTGTTGCTACCGGAAAAGCAGGCGCTCACAAACAGGAGGCTTTATAATGCCACAAAAAATCGTATGCTGGAGTGCTTTAATGCAAAACCTTGTACTATAAACAACGTATTGTGTGCCGATTGGCAATTGGTGCTGGCCAATGATATGCTGCCTAAAGCTGACCTGATGGGTATGGCCAATGGACTTGAGATCAGGAGCCCGTTTCTGGATCACCGGCTTGTAAAATATGCGTTCTCGCTGCCAGTTGCCTCTAAAATAGATGCGGGTATCCGGAAGAAGATTTTACGGGAAACATTCCGTGCTGTATTGCCGCCGGAGCTGTTTAAGAGACCGAAAAAAGGCTTCGATATTCCGCTGCAATCTTTTTTGCAGACAGAAGGCCGCAGCCTGCTGCAGGAGTATCTTTCAGATGATTTTGTGGTGGCGCAGGGTATTTTTGATGTACAGCAAACGCGAAACATCCGGCAGGGTATGAACTCATTCTCAGTGCCTTCCGTTCAGACAAAAGCATGGATGCTGCTGGTGTTTCAACATTGGTGGAAAAAATATCTTAAAGTATAGAACTTTTAAAATATTATTAAGTATAACAATTTTTACGTTGTAAAAAGATATAATTTTTTAAATTTGCAATTTAATTTTATTAAACCTTTATGAGAATAGCTGTAGTTGGCACCGGATATGTAGGTCTGGTAACAGGAACCTGTTTTGCCGAGGTTGGTATTGATGTAATCTGTATTGATATCGACGCAAAGAAAATTGAAAACCTGAAGAATGGAATCCTTCCTATTTATGAGCCGGGTTTGGAAGAAATGGTTGTGCGGAATGCGCAGAAAGAACGTCTTACCTTCTCTAACGACCCAGCCTCCAGCATCCAGGGTTGCGATGCTGCTTTTATCGCGGTAGGTACACCTCCCGGCGAAGACGGCAGCGCTGACCTGAAGCACGTATTGGCAGTTGCGAAAAGTATAGGCCAGAACATGAACGACTACCTGGTGGTAGTTACCAAAAGTACGGTACCGGTAGGCACCGCTAACAAAGTGCGTAATGCTATAGCACAGGAACTGGAGGCGCGTGGCGTTGATATCCCGTTTGATGTGGCCTCTAATCCAGAGTTCCTGAAGGAAGGCGCTGCCATTGAGGACTTCCTGAAGCCGGACCGTATTGTGGTGGGCGTGGCCTCTGACAGAGCCGAAAAGGTGATGCGCAAGCTTTACAAGCCTTTCCTGATGAACGGTCATCCGCTTATCTGCATGGACATCCCTTCAGCTGAAATGACCAAGTATGCCGCAAACGCGATGCTGGCCACCAAAATCAGCTTTATGAACGACATCGCCAACCTCTGCGAAATTATGGGCGCTGACGTGAACATGGTGCGCAAAGGTATTGGCAGCGATGCCCGTATTGGTAACAAGTTTATTTATCCTGGTATCGGCTACGGTGGCTCCTGCTTCCCGAAAGATGTGAAAGCACTTATCAAAACAGCCTCTCAGAATGGCTACGAGATGCGTGTGCTCAAGTCGGTAGAGGAAGTGAATGAGAACCAGAAGTCAGTTCTTTTCAATAAAATCAACAAGCATTTTAACAGCGACATAGCTGGCAAAACGTTTGCTGTCTGGGGACTCTCCTTTAAGCCGAAAACAGACGATATGCGCGAAGCGCCGTCGCTCGTTATCATTCAGAAATTACTGGAGCAGGGTGCCAAAGTAAAAGCTTACGACCCGGTAGCGATGAACGAAGCCAAGCATACTTTGGGCGACAGCATTGAGTATGGCAAAGATGAATATGAAACGCTGATTGATGCCGATGCTTTGCTGCTGGTAACAGAATGGCCGGAGTTCAGGGCGCCAAACTTTAACGTGGTGAGCAAGCTGATGAAGGGCAAAGTGGTGTTCGATGGCCGAAACATCTACGATGCTGCCGACATGCGTGACAAAGGCTTTACCTACTATGGTATTGGGCTGCAGCAGGTGGTGCAGGAAGAAAAAGCAGCCGTATAAAATAAATAAGTAGACGGAATTAGCTTAAATTATATTATTTTGCCCTTCTGACAGGTTTTTGTAATAAAGAGCCCGTTAGAAGGGCAAAATAATATATACCAGTTCTGTTTCTATACTTTGTTTATGTCTCAAAAAAGAGTGTTGATAACGGGCGGTGCGGGTTTCCTGGGCTCTCACCTCTGCGATAGATTTATCAGGGAAGGCTACCACGTCATTGCCATGGACAACCTGATTACGGGCAGTCTGGCCAACATAGAGCACCTGTTCGGACTGAAGGAATTTGAGTTCTACCACCACGATGTATCTAAATTTGTGTACGTGCCGGACCACCTGGACTATATCCTGCACTTTGCATCGCCGGCAAGCCCGATAGATTACCTCAAAATTCCGATTCAGACATTAAAGGTTGGCTCTTTGGGAACGCACAATCTGCTGGGTTTAGCCAAAGCCAAAAATGCGCGTATGCTGATAGCTTCTACTTCCGAAGTATACGGCGATCCGCTGGTGCACCCGCAGGCAGAGGATTACTGGGGCAACGTGAACCCGGTAGGTCCCAGAGGCTGCTACGATGAGGCCAAGCGCTTTCAGGAGGCTATGACCATGGCTTACCACATGCACCACGGTATGGAAACCCGTATTGTACGCATCTTTAATACCTATGGCCCCCGCATGCGCCTGAACGACGGCCGCGTACTGCCTGCTTTCCTGAGCCAGGCACTGCGGGGCGAGCCGCTCAGCATTTTCGGCGACGGCAGCCAGACGCGCTCTTTTTGCTATGTGGATGATTTGGTGGAAGGCATTTACCGCCTGCTGCTCAGCGATTACGCCATGCCAGTGAACATCGGTAATCCGTCTGAAATCACCATCAGAGAATTTGCAGAGGAAATTTGCAAGCTAACCGGTGTAGAACTGAAGATAGAATACCAGCCACTGCCAAAAGACGATCCGCAAAAGCGCCAGCCCGATATTACCAAAGCAAAGGAACTGCTGGGCTGGGAGCCGCAGGTAGATCGTGCCGAGGGACTGCAAAAAACCCTCATCTATTTTAAAGACAAAATACAGGCGCCCACTACAGAGAAGGCATAAAGTATAAATAAAACAGGCTGCTCCGGAGCAGCCTGTTTTATTTATAAATCATTACGCAGTAGGATTTCCCGCAAGCGTTCGCCGCTTTTCCCGTCAAATTTATACATCCACGCTTCCGTAAATTTTATTTTGTTAGGCAGTTGCTGCTGATGGAGTTGCGCTATGTCAGGCAAAATGGCATGTAGTTCTTGTAAATCATATATAGGATGTGCCACGCCTGCTTCTACAAATGGCCTGGAAACAAGGAAACCGCCAGCCGGATGGTTTTCATAAGTTATTAGTGTGGTGTGTTTAAAGGAAGCAAAAGGCATTAAATAAGTTGAGTAAAAGCCTAATACAAGAGGAATAGTTGGAGTAAGTTCGCCTAATTGTTTATCGTCTATCATATAGCACAAGCTTAGTTGTTGCGCCTGCCTCCATATTTCTAAATCCTGCCTGGGATGAGGCTTTACGTATAATTTATAGTTGTATTGCCTGCAAATCCGGGTAAGGATGTGAACAAAATCTGCTTTATATTTTTTATCCCACTTCAGCAGCCCGTGCTCGGCAAGGGGCTGGTCTATTAATAATATAGCTCTTGATGTCGTTGGGGTAGCTTTGACATGCGCAAGATGATCAAAATAGGGAACACCTGTAAAGTATACCTTTTGATCTGGAGGTAATATATCATTGTGCTGATGCACAGCAAATATGTTGGGGCTAAAGGAAATATGAAACCGGGCTTGCCTTTTAGGAGAAGTTATTTTCCGTGCGGTGGCTGCAAACGTATGGGTTCGTCTTATACTTATAAAGTGTTTAACAAATGCTGCATCTTCTGGAGAGAACTTTTTTATGCTGTTTAAGAGAAAAAGCCTGTTCCGGATTCTGGCCTTCAGGCTCGCAGCGAAGTGGAAGAGCTTTTGAAATCTTTTTCCATAACCAGGGGCAGGCGGCTGGCGAATGGCAGGATCAGAACCGGGCACGTAATCGGCACGCAAGCCGTGTTCCATGTGGAAGGTTGGTATGTCCTTTTCCTTACAGGCAAGGTTTAAAGCCACATGATTGTATGCTTCGATATAGAAGAAAATAACTTTTTTAGGCGATATTTCATCCAGCAAAGTATAAGCATCAGAAAAATCTCCCCAAAATATGGCTTTGCCATACGTCAGGTAATAATCAGAAGTAACTTCCTTTGGAAAGGCGTACTCTAAGAAGTAAAAATTAAAGTCGTTCCGGCAGGCCTTAAATAAGTCCAGATAATCTTTTCGGTTGTAGTCGCCGACAATAAGTATATTTGATTTACCTGCCATCAAAATGAGGTTACAGAGAGCTAATTTAGCGGCAGGCATTATAACTTGAAAGCAACTGTACTACATATTATTGAATCATTGGCAGTGGGTGGGGCAGAAGTGCTGCTTACAGAGTCGCTTAAAGGTATTTCGGGCCGCTATAGGCATGTGGTGGTGTATATGAGGCCGCCCGTAACTTTATTGCCTGAGGTGAAGGCTGATAAAGTATACTGCCTTGGTTACAGCGGGAAGCGCAGTATCCTGTTATCTGTTTACAGGCTAAGGAAAATAATAAATAAGGAACGTGTTGCCCTCATACATGCGCATCATTACTGGCCTGCTAATATAGCACGTTTGGCCAAACCTGCCTCCGTACCGCTCGTGTTCTCAGTCCATAATCCGTTGAGCCAGGACGCATTTACCCTGAATCGCCTGAGCTTTTACATGGAGAAGCTGACGTACCGCAGTAGGCATCATGCCATATTTGTATCAGCGGCTGTGGGGAAAGACTATAACGAAAGTATAGGTATAAAAGGAAACGCAACAGTTCTGTATAATTTCGCAGCAGACCGGTTTTATAGTGCCAGGTATGCAAAGCCGGTGGCGCAGCCAGGCAAAGGTTTGCGTATGGTGGCGGTGGGCACCTTAAAAAGACAGAAAAATTACCAGTTCCTGCTAAACGTGATGGCGTTAGTGAAGCAAAGGGAGGTATACTTAGATATTATCGGCGATGGGCCCATGATGGAAGAGTTGCAAGCATCTATAAAGGAGAAAGGCTTGAAAAATGTGAAGCTGAAGGGAAGCTGCAATAAGGTACATGAAATTCTGCACAACTACGATGCCTTTATACTTGCATCTGCTTACGAGGGCTTTGGAATAGCCATGGCCGAGGCAATGGCAATAGGTTTGCCCTGTATCCTTTCTGACATTGAAGTGCATAGAGAAGTTACCGGTGGGAATGCGCTTTTCTTTAACCTGAACTCGCCGGAAGATTGTGCTGCTGAAATAATGGAGCTAAAAGAGAACCCGGAGCTTAGAATGAACCTGTCGGTGGCCGGTAAAAAAAGAGCAATGGCGTTTCAGCAGCAAAACTACCTGAGCCAGTTGGAAACCTTGTACAAGCTATACTTGCCTTAACCTGCCGTGAATATTGCATCGCTTTGTCGCTGGAAATTAGAAGATGTGCTTACGACCTCTACCGTAGTGCCTCAGCTCCAGGCTTTAATACAGCTTCAGGACATCAGCAAAATCGTATTTATAACCCTTGAAGACATTATTGATGAAAGCGCTTCCAGGCTTACACTACATCCCGTTCTCCTACATAATAAAGTAAAATGGTTTCCGGTTTCATCCTTCCAGACAAAAAGCAGGCTTGGAAACCAGGTTGCTGATTTCATCATGGGTTGTAAAAAGCTGAGGCAGATTGTAAGAGAAGAAAATATTCAGATGGTGATAGCACATGGAGCTCCGGCTGGTGCAGTGGCTGAGAAAGCGCTGAAAGGAATAAAGCTGCCATATTATGTAACATCTTTGGAACCTCATGCCAATTACATGCTACAGTCAAAAGTATGGAGCAGACACGGATTAAAGTATAAGTTCCAGAAGCGCTGGGAAAATCTGCAGAAGAAAAATGCGGCTGGTCTGATGCCTGTTTCCGGGAAGTACAAAGCTGCACTGATAAGAGAAGGGGTGACTGCAGAAAACATCTTTGTAGTGCCCTGTTCTGTCGATGCGGATATGTTTAGGTTTAATAAACAGCAGAGAAATAGTTTGCGCCAGCAGTTAGGTTGGCAAGATGCTGTTATTGGCATTTACGTGGGCAAGTATGGCGGCTTATACTATAAAGAAGAGGCTTTCGCCATCTATAAACAATGTTTCAGCATCATACCTGGTTTCCGGCTGATTATACTTTCGCCGCATCCGCAGGCAGAAATCATCCAGCTATTAAACCAACAGCAAATAGACATCTCCAAAGTATACATCGCTTCCGTGGCACACGGGCAGGTGCCGCCATACCTTTCCGCCGCTGACTTCGCTTTTGCTACCATCAAATCATACCCTTCCGCCCGCTTTTGTTCTCCCGTCAAAATTGGCGAATACTGGGCCAATGGCTTGCCCGTTTTACTAACAGCAGGCGTCGGCGATGACAGTGATATTATCCAAAACGAAGGCGGCGGCGCGCTGTTTAACTTGCAGCAGGAGGGAAGCGTGGAACGGGCGTTGGAGAAAATTCAGGCAATCATCAGCAATCCCGAACACAGACGCGAAATCCCGAAGCTGGCAGCGAAGTATAGGTCGCCGAGAAAGATAAAGGAAGCCTACACATATTTCTTTAGCCGGATGGAGAAACAAGTATGAAAGTGCTGTTTGTGGTTCCTTATCCGGCGGGCGTGGCGGCCTCGCAGCGGTTCCGGGTAGAGCAATGGCTGCCGGTGCTCCGTCAGCAGGGCATCAGGTATAAACTGGCTCCTTTCTGGAATGCAGAAACGTGGGCTATACTTTATAAACCTGGCCATACTTTACAAAAAGCCTGGGGCCTGACTTTGGGCTTGATGAGGCGGCTCTTGCTGTTGCTGACTTTGCCCTGGTATGATTACGTTTTTATTCACCGCGAAGCAACGCCCCTGGGGCCGCCCTGGTTTGAATGGCTGGCAGCAAACATCTTCCGGAAAAAACTCATATATGATTTTGACGACGCCACCTGGCTGCCAAATACAACCGCTGGAAACCAGGTTGTCGCCAAGTATAAACAGCACGGAAAAGTATCGGAAATCTGCCGTTGGAGTTATAAGGTAAGCTGCGGCAACCACTATCTCCTAGCATTTGCGCAGCAGTATAATACCGCGGCGACATACCTGCCCACTTGCATCGACACCGGGAATTACCACAACCAGCTAAAGCAGCAGCACACGCAGCGGATCGTTATCGGCTGGACGGGCTCACACACCACTTTGCCATACTTACAGCTCATTGAGCCGGTACTGCAACGGCTGGAGCAGCAGTATGACTTTGATTTTCTGGTAATAGCAGACAGGGAACCTGCGCTGCAATTACGCTCATTAAGATTTATACTTTGGCGGCAGCAGACGGAAATAGAAGATTTATTGCAAATCAATATCGGGCTGATGCCCTTGCCTGATACGGAATGGGCCAAAGGGAAATGTGCTTTTAAAGCGCTGCAGTATATGGCGCTGGGCATCCCGGCAGTGGTGTCGGCAGTTGGAGCCAACGTGGTGGTGATGCCGGATAGCGAAGCGGGATTTACCTGTACTACGCAGCAGGAGTGGTATGCGCGGCTGGAGCAATTATTACTACAACCAACGCTTCGGGCAGAAATGGGGCAAAACGGACGGACCTGGGTGGAAGCGCATTATTCGATGAAAGCGCAGCGCGGGGCTTTCCTGGGCCTGTTTACTTAGATTTTCTGCTGCGTTTTTTACTGGCTTTCAGGAAATCTTTAGCCTCTTTGTAGCTGTCAGACTTCTTTTCGCTCGCCTCCAAAACTACAGTATAATAACGTTTGGCCAAGGGCAGGTCTTTTTGCTGCTTTGCAATGCGGGCCAGGTTGAGGTATGAATTAATGAAGTAACCCGAATCGCGCTCGCCGGTCATTTCGGCATACATAATGGCGTTCTGGTAATATTGCTTCGCCTTGTCTAAATCCCTGTACTTGTTCTGGTTGATATATGCCAGGATGTAGGAAGCATAGCGGCCACTCACGGGCTCATAGCCCGGCATGTGCTGCTCCAGTTTGCTCAGTATGTCCAGCGACACGCGCTCGGCCATGGTAAAATGCCCCTGCACAAACAGCAGGCGCGCATAAAACCGCTCAAAGTAAGCATTGTCAGGATACTTTGTGGCCAGCGACTGCGCTACCTTAAGGGCATCCTCCTGGTTGCTTTCTTCGTTGGCGTAAATCTTCATCAGGAAAACCTTCGCCTCATTGCCCGTATAAAAGCCACTGTTGGCCACGTAGCGCAATTGCTTTAACCCCAGGCGTTTGTCGCCATCCGGGAAAAAGATGAGCACGGGGCGCAGCATGGGGTAATTTTCATGTATCCAGACGGAGTAATAGTTAAAAAGCGCTTCGCCAAACAGAAACTCGGGGCTGAGGCCGTTGCCGGCTTTGGCTTTTTCCATAAATTCCAGCGCACGTTTGCTGGCCACTGTTGCCTTGCGCCAGTTGCTGCGTTCGGAGTTTAGCCGTGCCTCAAAGCCATAGGCTGCTGCCAGAAAAAAAGCAGCTTCTACGTTCTGCTCGTCAGCGTCATACAGCGCTTCAGCTTTCTGGATGGTGGTATCCATGTAGGCAAAAAACAGGTCGTCGTACTGGCGGGTTTCGATGTTGGTAGGCAAAATCTTCCACCACTGGCTTAGCCCCATCAGGAAGTATGGCAGCGGATGGTCAGGGTAACGGCGGCGCAGCGATTTAAATTGTTTCTCAGCAATTGCGTACTTAAAGTTGTACATGTTGTCCACGGCGCCCTCCAACTCGTATTGAATATCCTTGTTGAGCAGCAGCATGCCCTTGATCCGGGTTGCCTCCGGCATTACCTCGATGGACTCGATGGTGACGTTGCGCATAGCGGTTGTGTCGGATTGCTGTGCCGCTGCCAGGGCAGGTAATATAAAGGAGAAGAGGATGAATAATAACTTCTTCATGTATAATAAGACTATTCGATGCTTTTGGGTGCTGCAGACTTCGGATATGCCCGGAAGTTCTAAAAGTACAACAATAATATTTAATTTGGATTCCCTGAAAAGAAAATAACCTATGAAGTTACTGGAGCAACTTTGTAACATACATGCCCCGTCCGGCAACGAAAAAAGCCTTTCTGATTTCCTGCTAAACTATGTGGAAGCGCATAAAGTTCACTGGAAAACCGAGCCGAAGGTGCTGTACGGCGAGCAGTTTCAGGATTGTATCCTGCTGGTATTCGGCAAACCCCGGAGTGCAATTTTCGCCCATATGGATTCTATCGGTTTTACGGTGCGCTACGGCAACCAGCTGGTTAAAATTGGCGGACCAGACATAGAAACCGGCTATAAACTGGTAGGCCACGATGCAGCGGGAGACATAGAATGCACTCTGCAGTATAACGAAGAAGCGCATGAATTAGCGTATGCTTATGACCGGGAAATTGCGCGCGGCACGGAGCTGGTTTTTAAGTGTGACTTCCGGGAGACGGACGATACCGTGCAATCCTGCTACCTCGATAACCGGCTTGGCGTATGGGCTGCCCTGCAGGTGGCCGAAACGCTCACGGACGGCATTATCGCGTTCAGTTGCTGGGAGGAGCACGGCGGTGGCTCGGTGGCTTACCTGGCCCGCTACATTTACAAAAATTACTGTGTCAAGCAAGGCCTTATCTGTGATATTACCTGGATAACCGAGGGCGTGCACGCCGGCAAGGGTGTGGCCATTTCGATGCGCGACAGCCTGATTCCGCGCCGCGCGTACGTGCAGAAAATCATCCAGATTGCGGAAGCATCAGGGATTCCATACCAACTGGAAGTAGAAGGTGCTGGCGGCAGCGATGCCAAAGAGTTACAGCACAGCGCCTTTCCCTGGGACTGGTGCTTTGTGGGCGCACCCGAGGACAACGTGCACACGCCTGACGAAATCGTGCATAAAAAAGACATCGAAAGTATGGTAGCCTTGTACAAGGTGCTAATGGAGCAGTTGTAAAGCTGGGCATACCTTTAGTTTTCGCTGCACGCAGGCCATACTTTGCATGAGAATCAGGTTTGGTGTTGCAACTTCTTTATCACTTGCCGTATAGCCTATCTGTTATGTGCAGCAGATATTGTAATGTATTTGGAAAAGTCAGCAGAACCCCTTTTCTTTAATCGCTACAGACATCTATACTTTAAACCTTAATCATACTGAATGGAACCTATTCTTTACGCAATTCCTGCATTAGGCGTGGCGGCCCTTATCTACACCTGGATACGCTCGCTATGGGTAGCAAAGCAACCGGCCGGCAACGAGCGCATGAGCACCATTGCCCGCTATATTGCCGAAGGGGCTATGGCCTTTCTGAAAGCTGAATACAAGGTGCTGGCTATTTTCGCGGTCATTGCCTCACTTTTTTTATTTTACCTGGGCTACACCGGCGAAAAGTCGAGCCCGCTGATTGTAGTGGCTTTCCTGATTGGCGCCTTCTTCTCGGCAACAGCTGGTTTTATCGGGATGCGGATTGCTACCAAAGCAAACGTGCGCACCGCCGAAGCGGCCCGCAGCAGCCTTTCCAGAGCCCTTAATGTATCGTTTGCCGGTGGTTCGGTGATGGGTATGGGCGTAGCCGGACTGGCGGTGCTTGGCTTAGGATCGCTGTTCATCATTTTCTACTACCTGTATGTGGAAAGCACCGGTGCTGATGTAAACGGAATTGAAATGGAGCGTGCCCTGGAAGTGCTCACCGGCTTCTCGCTGGGTGCTGAAAGTATCGCTTTGTTTGCGCGCGTAGGCGGCGGTATCTATACCAAAGCAGCCGACGTAGGCGCTGACCTGGTAGGTAAGGTAGAGGCAGGCATCCCCGAAGATGACCCCCGCAACCCCGCCACCATTGCCGACAACGTAGGCGACAACGTAGGCGACGTGGCCGGTATGGGTGCCGACCTTTTCGGCTCTTATGTGGCAACTATACTGGCCACGATGGTGCTGGGCCGCGAAGTAACGGTGCAGGATGATTTTGGCGGCATTTCACCGGTTATACTTCCCATGCTGATAGCAGCACTGGGTATCATCTTCTCTCTGATTGGGATGTTCTTCGTGCGCGTGAAAGAAGGGGGCGATGTACAGGCTGCTCTCAACCGCGGCAACTGGATTTCCGTAGTACTGACAGCCATTGCCACTTATTTTATCATCCACTGGCTTCTGCCTGATAACCTGAACCTCCGCAACTTCGACTTTACAGCAAATGGCGTTTACCTGGCGGTGCTGGTGGGCCTGGTAGTAGGCGCTTTGATGAGCATCATCACAGAGTATTACACGGCTATGGGCAAACGGCCGGTTAATTCCATTATACAGCAGTCATCCACGGGCCACGCCACCAACATTATTGCCGGCCTGGCGGTAGGCATGCACTCCACGGTGCTCCCGATTATTGTGCTGGCAGCCGGTATTGTGCTTTCTTATGCGTCGGCGGGTTTGTACGGCGTGGCAATCGCGGCAGCAGGTATGATGGCGACAACAGCCATGCAGCTGGCCATTGATGCCTTTGGCCCTATCGCAGACAACGCCGGAGGAATCGCCGAAATGAGCGAGCTGCCCAAAGAGGTACGCGAGCGCACCGATATTCTGGATGCTGTGGGCAACACCACGGCGGCAACTGGCAAAGGGTTTGCCATTGCGTCTGCGGCTCTTACCTCGCTTGCGCTTTTTGCGGCATTTGTAGGTATAGCCGGTATCCCAAGTATAGATTTGTACAAAGCGCCGGTGCTGGCAGGCTTGTTCATCGGCGCCATGATTCCGTTTATCTTCTCAGCGCTGGCTATTTCAGCAGTAGGCCGTGCGGCCATGGCCATGGTACACGAGGTGCGCCGCCAGTTCCGCGAAATTCCGGGTATTATGGAAGGCACCGGTAAACCGGAGTATGATAAGTGTGTGGCTATCTCAACAAAAGCCGCGCTGCGCGAAATGATGCTGCCGGGAGCCATTGCCCTGATTGTGCCGCTTATAATTGGCTTTGGCTTCAGAGGGGTATTTCCTGATACTTCGTCTGCCGAGATATTGGGCGGTTTGCTGGCCGGTGTTACCGTGTCGGGTGTATTGATGGCGATGTTCCAATCCAACGCCGGTGGCGCCTGGGACAATGCTAAAAAGTCTTTTGAAAAAGGCGTGATGATTAATGGCGTGATGGAGTACAAAGGGTCTGAGCCCCACAAAGCTTCTGTAACCGGCGACACCGTAGGCGATCCGTTTAAAGATACCTCGGGCCCGAGTATGAACATTCTCATCAAGCTGATGTCTATTGTGTCGCTGGTAATTGCGCCGCACATCGCCCTGGATCGTGAGCCGCCCATCCCGGAAGCGCCTATCAAGATTAACAGAGAGCTGAAAGAAATAAACCTGGATGCTACCCGGGCAGTACCGGCAACGGCCGCCAACAGTTCTGGGAACACCATCCTGGTGGCAGGTATCGCCGCAAAATAATTAAAAGCTACCCTGCATAAGTGATAAGCCCGGCCTTTGCGTTGGGCTTATTTTTTATTTATACTTATCTTTGTCTGGTCATCAACAAATAAGCTCATGAATCCCCGTACCATTACACTGCACGATTGCAGCTTTAGCACCTACATTTACGAAGAGGAAATAATCGCGCGCATCCTGATGCTGGCTGAGCAGTTGGATCAGGAATATGCAGATAAAAAACCACTCTTTCTGGCAGTGCTTAATGGCTCATTCATGTTTGCCGCCGACCTGATGAAGCGCATCACCATCCCCTGCGAGATTTCATTTATCCGCCTGGCCTCTTACCAGGATATGCAGAGTACCGGAAAGGTAAAGGAAATCCTGGGCCTGAACGAAGACATACAGGGGCGCCATGTAATTGTACTGGAAGATATTGTGGATACCGGCCACACGGTGCATGGCCTGCTGCAGCAACTGGGCGACCGCGGGGCAGCCTCGGTGGAGGTGGCTACCCTGCTGATGAAGCCCGAGTGTGTGCAGCACCCGCTGGATATAAAGTATGTGGCCAAAGCTATTCCTAATGACTTTGTAGTAGGCTATGGGCTGGATTACAACGGTTTTGGCCGGAACCTGCGCGATATTTATAAGATTGTGTCGTAGCCTGGGAAGGAGGCACGCGTTAGCACGCTTTTATGCCACTGTGTTAACAAAAACGTACAAAAAGCCTGCATTTTGCGTTTTTAATCATAGAGTTTAAAAGGTTTCTTACTAATTTTAATTGTTAAGAAAGTCTTGTGCCTGATGTCCTGATATTTTTGCCCGCTTACTTACACCGATTTATACTTACATTTGCCTTTTATTTTTAGCGAACAGATATGCTCAACATCGTTTTATTTGGTCCTCCGGGAGCCGGTAAAGGTACCCAGAGTCAAAAGCTGATTGACAAATACAACCTGATTCACCTTTCTACGGGCGATTTGCTTCGTTCCGAGATTGCTGCGGGCACTGTGCTGGGCTTGGAAGCCAAGAAATTAATGGATGCCGGCCTGCTGGTGCCCGACGAAGTGGTAATTGGTATGATTGAAAGCAAGGTGAAAACGCACCGGCATGCAGCCGGATTTATTTTTGACGGCTTTCCGCGTACGGTACCGCAGGCGCAGGGGCTCGATAAACTGCTGCACGAAAACGGTACTGAAATATCCTGCATGATTGCACTGCGCGTAGACGACGAGGAACTAACCAAACGCCTGCTGCTGCGTGGCAAAACGTCCGGCCGGCCCGATGACCAGAATGAGGCGCTTATCCGCAAGCGTGTGCAGGAGTACAATACCAAAACCACGCCAGTAGCCGACTATTATGCCGGACAGGGAAAATATTGTGCAGTAGACGGTATTGGCGATATTGAAGAGATATTTAAAAGCCTTTGCCAGCACATTGATGCGCTAAAGGAGAAACAGGAAGAGAAGAAATAGGTACAATTTGGCATCATCTAACTTTATTGATTACGTAAAAATCTGCTCGCGCTCCGGTCACGGAGGCGCCGGCTCGGCACACCTGCACCGCGACAAACTCACGGCTAAGGGCGGGCCTGATGGTGGCGATGGCGGCCGGGGCGGACATATTATACTTCGTGGCAACTCCCAGCTATGGACATTGCTGCACCTGCAATACCGCAAGCACATTATTGCTGAAAACGGACAGTCCGGCGGCCCGAGTCACTCTTTCGGGGCACAGGGCAAAGACGACGTGCTGGAAGTGCCGCTGGGTACTATTGCCCGGAATGCGGAAACCGGCGAGGTGATGTGCGAGGTGACAGAGGACGGACAGGAAATTATACTTACGCCCGGTGGCCGCGGCGGCCTGGGCAACGCACATTTTAAATCAGCAACCAACCAGACGCCGCGCCATGCCCAGCCCGGTGAGCCCGGCATAGAAGAGTGGGTAGTGCTGGAACTGAAACTGCTGGCAGATGTGGGGCTGGTTGGCTTCCCGAATGCCGGTAAATCTACGCTGCTTTCCGTCGTTTCGGCAGCGAAGCCTAAAATTGCCAATTATCCCTTTACCACCCTCGAGCCAAACCTGGGCGTAGTTGCTTACCGCGACTATAAGTCGTTTGTGATGGCCGATATCCCGGGTATTATTGAGGGCGCCTCAGAAGGCAAAGGCCTGGGGTTACGCTTCCTGCGCCATATCGAACGGAACTCGATGCTGTTGTTTATGGTTTCCTGTGAGAGCGCCGACATTGCCGAGGAATATCGCGTACTGCTAAACGAGCTGCAGATTTTTAATCCGGAACTACTGGATAAAAAGCGTATACTGGCTGTCACCAAATCAGATATGCTGGACGAGGAATTGGAAGAGGAAATGCGGAAAACGCTGCCTGCAGATTTGCCGGCCGTATTTATCTCCAGCATCTCGGGCAAGAACATCATGCAGTTAAAAGATATGATCTGGCAGGCGCTGAACAGCTAAACCCGGCCCGACAAAGTATAAACCTGCCAATCGGTGGAGGCTGCAAAGCTGTCTGCCGATTTTTTTTATACTTGCGGCAAAGTATAGCTTTGTAATTTTAAACGAGTGAATAATCAAATGCGTGAATAATTAGATAGTAAAAGGTTAACGTAAAGTATAACTGTGACCTTTAGAAAAATTCAGTTATTCAAAATTCAGTTATTCAAAATTAAAATGTCAGATTGTCACGGAAGTGGATTTGGCAGACTAATTGCCAACACAACACAGACTTATAAACCTAAAATTTAAGGCATTATGTCAGATAAAGATATTAAGAAAGACCAGGAAAACGAGGACTTACAGGAAAATACTACCTACGCCGAAACTGACGGACAGGAGCAGGATACAGATCAGGCTGGTGCTGACCAGCAGGATGGTAGCGCAGCAGAACTGGCAGAAATGAAAGACAAGTATGTACGCCTGATGGCCGAGTTTGAGAACTTCCGCCGCCGTACAGCCCGGGAGCGTATCGAGTTAAGCAAAACGGCTACACAGGATGTGATGGAAAGCCTGCTGCCCGTGCTGGATGACATGGAGCGTGCCCGTCAGTCGATAGAAACGACCAGTAACGTGGACGCTGTAATCCAGGGTTTGGAACTGGTTTTCCAGAAGTTGAAGAATGTAACCCAGCAAAAGGGCCTGAAGCCCATTGAAATTAATGCCGGCGACGACTTCGACAGTGATTTTCAGGAGGCGATTACGCAGGCTCCGGCGCCCTCGGATGAACTGAAAGGCAAAGTAATTGATGTAGTGGAGAAAGGTTATACTTTAAACGACAAGGTTATCCGCTTTGCAAAAGTTGTAATAGGAGCATAGGTAATGGCTAAGAGAGATTATTACGAGGTATTAGGCGTAAGTAAAGGCGCAGCGCAGGAGGAAATCAAAAAATCTTACCGCAAAATAGCGATCAAATATCACCCGGACAAGAACCCCGACGATCCTACTGCAGAAGACAAGTTTAAAGAGGCAGCCGAGGCTTACGAAGTGCTCAGCGATGAACAGAAGCGCCGCCGTTACGACCAGTTTGGACATCAGGGGATGAACGGCGGCTTCGGTGGCGGCATGAACATGGAAGACATCTTCTCGCAGTTCGGCGATATTTTTGGCGGCGGTGGTAGCCCCTTCGAGAGTTTCTTCGGTGGCGCCCGCTCTGGTGGCGGACGCCGCGTGCGCAAAGGCAGTAATCTGCGCATCAAGCTAAAACTGAACCTGGAAGAAATAGCCAACGGTGTAGAGAAAAAAATTAAAGTAAAACGCTATGTAGCCTGCGAGGCCTGCGGCGGTAATGGCGCCAAGAACGGCACCGACATGCAGACCTGTGGCAGTTGCCAGGGGTCGGGCCAGGTGCGCCAGGTAGTAAATACCATGCTGGGCCAGATGGTGTCCACGGCTACCTGTCCTACCTGCCACGGCGAGGGCCGCATTGTAACCAATAACTGTAATGTATGCCACGGCTCAGGCCGCAAGCAGCAGGAAGAAGTTATCAGCATTAATGTACCTGCCGGTGTGATGGATGGCATGCAGCTTTCGATGAGCGGCAAAGGCAATGTGCCCGAGCGCGGCGGCGTGCCCGGCGATCTGCTGATTCAGATAGAAGAAGAGCCGCATCCGACCCTGAAGCGCGATGGCAACAACGTGATCTACGACCAGTATATCAGCTTTATGGATGCTGCCTTGGGGGCGGAGATAGAGGTGCCGGCTATTACGGGCAAGGTAAAAGTGAGTATAAAGCCGGGTACGCAAAGCGGTGAGATTTTTAAGCTGCGTGGCAAAGGCATCAAAGATATAAACGGATACGGCAAAGGCGACCAGCTGATACATATTAATGTATGGACACCAAAATCGCTGAGTAAAGACGAACGCGCCCTGCTGGAAGGCCTGCGGGAGTCCGATAATTTTGTGCCGAATCCGGGTAAAAACGACAAAGGCTTCTTCGAAAAAGTGAAAGATTATTTACAATAAGGAAGAACTGCTGACACAAGTATAAAAAGACTTGTTTTCCGCAAGTATAAATCAATATGCCGCTTTCTTAGCAATAAGAAAGCGGCATATTGATTTATAAACTTGTTCGATTCTTCTGCCTGCCGTGGTCCTGAACGGATTTAATCACCTGCCACTTAGCTGTTGATAAAGTATGACCGGCGGGCGCAAACACCTGAAGCCCGGCGCTTGCTTTATGCTGTGCAATTTCGCTTTCATCCGGTTTATGTTGTGTTCTGTCAGGTCAAATCCCGGCTTGGTCGATAAAGTATATCACGGGCGAAATATATTTGTCTGATGATCAGGATAAAGCTATTTTTGATAGAACCAAACAGTCATCAGCTTTGAGTATCCTAAAGATAGACGGCGTATCAAAAACCTATGCCAGCCACACAGCGCTCGACAACGTCAGCTTCGAAATTCCGGCAGGCTGCATCTTTGGCCTGCTGGGGCCCAACGGCGCCGGCAAAACATCGCTCATCCGCATCATCACCCAAATTACGGGAGCTGATACCGGCGAAATATACTTTAAGGGCGAGCGCCTGAAACCCGGTCACATCAAAGATATCGGCTACCTGCCCGAGGAGCGTGGCCTGTATAAAAAGATGAAGGTAGGGGAGCAACTGTTATACCTGGCGCAACTCAAGGGCCTGAGCAGGCAGGACGCCACGACGCGCCTCAAGGCCTGGATCAGCCGTTTCGAGCTGAAGGAATGGGTAGGGAAAAATATCGAGGATCTGTCTAAAGGGATGCAGCAGAAAGTGCAGTTTATCGCCACCGTGCTGCACGAACCCGCTCTGATTATACTTGATGAGCCTTTCTCCGGCTTCGATCCCATTAATGCCAACCTGATTAAAGACGAAATCCTGAGCTTGCGGGAGCGCGGCGCCACCATCATCTTTTCTACCCACCGCATGGAATCGGTGGAGGAGTTGTGCGACAACATTGCCCTGATAAACCGTGCGCGTAAAGTGCTGGACGGCCCAGTGAAGGAAATTAAAAATACCTATAAAACAGATACATTTCAGATAATCGGCAACGGCCGTTTACTTATCACCTCACCCGACTACGAGGTGCTGGAGCAGCATGAGAACCATGGCACCTTCCGGGCTAATGTAAAGCTGCTGAACGGCTCCAGGCCCAACGACCTGCTGCGTTACCTAATCGAGCGGGTGGAAATACACTCGTTTGTGGAACTGGTACCAAGTATAAATGATATTTTCATCCAAAAAGTAACGGAAACACATCATGTCTAAAATCTGGCTGATTATCCAACGTGAGTATCTGACACGCGTGCGCAAGAAGAGCTTCATTATTATGACGTTGCTGACGCCGGTGCTGCTGGCAGCCTTTATGGTGTTGCCAGGCCTGCTGATGACCATGTCTGACAGCGCAGAAACAGTGATGGTGCTGGACGAAAGCGGCCTGTTTGCCGGCAAACTGGAGGGCAAAGATGACCTGAAACTGGTGCCGCTTGGCGGTTCGCTGGAGCAGGCCAAGGAAGTATACCGCCAGACCGACAACACGGCGCTGCTCTACATCCCCAACATTACACTCGATAACCCAACGGGTATCAAGGTGTTCTCGAAGAAGAATACCAGCCTGCAAACCAAAATACGGCTGGAGAATATGCTGGAAAAAGAGGTGGAGAACCAGCGCCTGATTGCCTCCGGCCTAGATCGGGAAGTGCTTAAGAACATGAAAGCCGATATTTCAGTATCCTCGGTAAACCTGAGCGACGAAGGCGAAAAAGACAACAATGCTTTCGTAACCTCCGGCGCAGGCATTATGGGCGCTTTTGTCATCTACTTTTTCATCTTTTTGTACGGCGTGCAAATTATGCGCGGCATTATAGAGGAGAAAACGAGCCGCATTGTAGAGGTTATCATATCCTCTGTAAAGCCTTTCCAGTTGATGATGGGCAAGATTATAGGCATTGCTGCCGTAGGCCTGACGCAATTCCTGCTTTGGGTTATACTTTCGTTTGTGGTGGTTTCGGGTGTGCAGGCGGCTTTTGGCATAGAACCGGCACCTACGCCGGCCCAGCAAATTGTATCGGGGCAGGCAGCAGCCGGAGCGGAAGTAGACAACGAAACGACAGCGCAGGAAAAAAATGAAGCTTCGCAGATAATGACGGATACTTTTAACGCCATCGGCAACCTGAACATACCGCTTATTGTAGGTTGCTTTCTTTTCTACTTCCTGGGAGGCTACCTGCTCTACGGTTCCCTGTTCGGGGCCATTGGTGCAGCTGTAGACAACGAAACGGATACGCAGCAGTTCATGTTTCCGATCACAATACCGCTCATCATTTCGTTTATCCTGTCTTACAGCGTTGTCCTCAAAAACCCGGACGGGCCGGTAGCTTTCTGGATGTCCATTATCCCGTTTACCTCGCCTATCGTGATGATGGTTCGCGTACCTTTCGGTGTGCCTGCCTGGCAACTGCTGCTGTCGATGGCGCTGCTTATACTTGGCTTTATTTTTACGACCTGGCTTGCCGGCCGTATTTACCGCGTCGGCATCCTGATGTATGGCAAGAAAGTGAACTATAAAGAACTGTCGAAGTGGCTGTTCTACAGGGTATAAACGGCTAAGTAATGTGCTGATTGATTAATGTGTACTCATGTGATCTATCGTATGAGTACATATTGATTATGCCTGGTTGATTTTTATAAAACTGTTGAGAAGCGGCAAAAATAGCATTTGATATACTTTCGGTAAAGCGAAGCTGAAATGCCTGCCGGTAAATCTTTTCAGGAAACACAACGTAGCCTTATTTACTTAATCAAAGTTATGACATCTCTTTTACGGACAGGGTAGTGATAAGGTCTGCTGCCCGGACATCGTCGTAGCTTTGAAGGCATTCATTCTCTCATCTATGATAAACTTATACATGAATTACAACAAGATTGCCCTGGCCTTGCTCATGTCGCTGTGCTTTTTCAGCGGCCAGGCCCAAAATCAGCCGCAAAGTACGTCTACCTACGATCAGCACGAGGTTTTTGATCCCTTGTTTTATCCTGCTACCTCCGATATGTACCGATCGGCTGGCGGTGTGCCGGGCCCTAAATACTGGCAAAACGAGGCAGATTACAAGCTGAATGTTGTTCTGGATACGGCCCAGCATCGCATAAGCGGCACTTCCCTCATTACTTATACCAACAACAGCCCTGATCAACTGCCTTTCCTGTGGCTGCAGGTAGACCAGAATATTTACCGCGAAGACTCCAGAGCCGAAGCGACCAGCCCCGTAACCGGCGGGCGTTATGCAAATAAGTCCTATACCAATGGAAACGAGATTAAGTCAGTTTCCATCGTGAACAGGCGGAAATCAGAAAAAGTGGACTACGTGGTGACGGATACACGCCTGCAAATAAAGCTGAAAGAAGCCTTAGAGCCCGGCGATAAAATCACCATCAGCATAGAGTATGCTTTTACTGTGCCTGAGTATGGTACCGATCGCATGGGCCGGCTGAAGACAAAGAATGGCTGGATCTATGAAATCGCCCAATGGTACCCGCGCATGGAAGTATACGATGATGTGTCGGGCTGGAACACGCTTCCATACCTGGGCGCCGGGGAATTTTACCTGGAGTATGGCGATTTCGATTATACCATTACGGCGCCTGCAAACCTGGTGGTGGTTGGCTCCGGAGAACTGGTTAATCCGAAAGACGTGCTGACGCCCACAGCCCTCGACCGGCTGGAGACAGCGAGGCAGAGTGAAAAAACAGTTTTCATCAAGAATTCGGCAGATGCAGCGGGCCAGGTGTTGCGCACAGACAAGGGAATGCTGACCTGGCATTTTAAATGCAAGAATTCGCGCGATGTGGCCTGGGCTGCTTCTAAAGCCTTTTTATGGGATGCTGCCCGCATTAACCTGCCGGGTGGCAAACAGGCGCTGGCACAATCGGTATACCCTGTCGAAAGCGCGGGAGACAGTGCTTGGGGACGTTCCACGGAGTATGTAAAACGGGCCATTGAGCTGTATTCCGATAAATGGTATGTTTACTCTTATCCTGTGGCGACCAACGTGGCCGGCATTGTGGGCGGCATGGAATATCCGGGCATCGTATTTTGCAGTTATAAAAGCCAGGGCAGCCGCTTGTGGGGCGTTACCAACCATGAGTTCGGGCATAACTGGTTCCCGATGATTGTGGGTTCCAACGAGCGCAAGTATGCCTGGATGGACGAAGGCTTCAATACGTTCATCAACGATGGGGCTACCGAAGCTTTCAACAATGGCGAATATTACGAGGCGGAAGACGTGCAGGAGGGGGCCAGGCAAATGTTCGGCGCCGGGGCCGATGCCATCATGAACATTCCGGATGTAATACAAGCCGACTACCTGGGCTATGCGGCCTACAACAAGCCTGCCCTAGGCCTGACTATTCTGCGCGAGCAAATACTGGGTGAAGAGCGCTTTGATTATGCTTTCCGGAATTACATAGACCATTGGGCATTCAAGCATCCGACACCCTGGGACTTCTTTCATGCAATGGACAATGCTGCCGGGGAGGATCTGAGCTGGTTCTGGAACGAATGGTTTATGAACACCTGGAAACTGGATCAGGCTGTTACAGATATTGCGTATGTGGCCGGCGATCCGGCCAAAGGCGCTCTGATAACGGTTGAGAATCTTGGCAAAATGGCGCTGCAGGTAACGGCGCTGGTACAGGAAGAGAATGGGAAATCAGATACAGTCAGGCTGCCTGTAGAGATATGGCAGCACGGCAGTACGCGGACCTTCCCCTACAAATCATCTTCTAAGATAACGTACGTTACCCTCGATCCCGGCCATCGCCTGCCGGACATCAATCCGGGTAACAATTCTTTAAGCGCCATTCCTGTAGAAAAGGGCATTACAGCCAGTACCGTCATAAAATCATACCTGGACGCGATAGGTGGTGCTGCTAAATTAAAAAATGTACAGGATGTAAGTATAACTGCTGCCGGTAAGGTGCAGGGTGCAGATTTAGTGTTAGAGAAAAAGTACATCATGCCCGATAAATTTTTCGAAAGCATCACCATACCTGCCTATAACATGAGTTTAGTGCAGGTACTGGTTAACGGAGACAGTGTTAACTTTCAGACAAGGAACATGAGCATTCCGCTGGACGAAGAAACAAAAAACCAGCTGAAGCTGACCAACAAGCTTTTTCCTGAACTGGACTATACGCAGAAAGGGTACAGCTTACAATTGGCTCCCGTGCTTCAGGTGGTGGATAAAAAACTGGCTTACCTGGTTACCGTTACAACACCCCAGGGCCTGGAAGTGAAGAATTATTATGATGCGGAAACAGGTTTAAAGATAAAACAGACAGCAGAAACTCCCGATGGGCTAGCCGTTACAGAGTGGAGCGACTACCAGCCTGTTGCTACAGGTATTAAAATACCGTTTACTGAAACAAGCTCCGGGTTTGAGTTCAAAGTAAAAGATGTAAAGATAAACAGCGGGCTTTCAGCGGCTTCTTTAAAATAGAGATTCTCCTTTTGGCAGAAATATACTTGCTGATAGCAAAAGGCCGACCTTAACAGGGCGGCCTTTTGCAATTCAGTTAAGTAAGCAAATGGTAAGGTATTGGTCTTTCGGAGACGTGGCAAACCACAACGTTTAAGGTATAAAAACAACAAAGCCCGGCATAACTGCCGGGCTTTGCATATCTAAAGAGAAAGAAGTTGCTCTTTAAGCGGAGAAAGAACTGCCACAACCACAGGTACTTTTCGCCTGCGGGTTGGTAAACGTGAAGCCGCGGGCGTTCAGACCATCCTGAAAATCAACCTGCATGCCCAGTACATACATGGCGTGCTTCTTGTCCATAATCAGGTCTACGCCTCCTTCTAAATGGAAGATTTCATCTGTTTCCTTTGGTTTGTCGAAGCCAAGCAGGTACGACATACCGGAGCAGCCACCGCCCTGCACGCCTACGCGCAAGCCGTATTCTTCGGGCACATTCTTTTCCTGCATTATATTTCTAACCTCAACCAAAGCTTTTTCTGTCAGGGTAATAGGAGCGGTTTTAGTTTCTGTTGCCATCATTATGCTGTTCATTATTTGTAGCCACAAATTTACACATTTCTCAGGAAATATACGTGTGTGGCCGTCTTTTGTACTTCTTAAACAGCTGGTATGCGTAAATGATTCATGCACCGGAAATTAATTTTTTGCGATATTTATACTTTCAAAGCACAACTATGGAGCAACTCCTCATTTTTATCATAGACCTTTTAAAGATTGCCCTGCCTGCCCTGATTGTGGCCGCAGCGATGTATTACCTTGTAAAAAAGCATTATGAGCGCGATTACCAGATGCGCCTGCTGGAACTGCGCCAGAAAAATACAGAAGTGGTACTACCGATACGCCTGCAGGCCTACGAGCGCGTGGTTTTGTTGCTGGAGCGCATTACGCCCAGCAACCTGCTGCTGCGCGTGAGCGCCGCAGGCCATACTGCTGCCGACTATCACCGGGTGCTGCTCTCCGAAATACGCAACGAGTTTAACCACAACATGTCGCAGCAGGTATACATGACGGAGCAGGCCTGGCAGCAGGTAAAACACGCCCGCGAAGACATGGTGAGCCTCATCAACAAAACTTACCAGGAACTGCCCGAAGGCGCCCGGGGCACCGACCTGGCCAAGCGAATTCTGGAAACGGTGCTTGCCACAGAGCAGGACCCGACAGCCCGTGCCATCAGTTTTGTAAAGCAGGAAATAGGACAGGTGTTTTGAGTTGGAGAGTTAAAGAGTTAGAAAGTTAAAGATTTGAAGAGTTAGAGAGTTATTTGCGGTCTATCACCTCAAATTTTCAGTCTGATTTAGGAGCATCGTGAAGTATATGCATTTCCATCTTTCCGCGCGTTCAGGTTTATTGAAAATGGGGAAGAACAAGGCTTCAACTTTTATCTTCCCCATACTTCTTCAACCCTTTAACTCTTCAAATCTTTAACTTTCTAACTCTTTAACTCTCTAACTCAAAGTTACCCAAACAGTTCTTCCAGCTTCTCTACCAGCTTTTGCATCTGTTCGGGGCTGTGGGCCGGGAAATTGGCGATGCGAATCTGGCTTTCCTTATACTTGCCGTAACCGCTGCCCAGTGCCAAATCATACTTTGCCAGCTGTTTGTTTACTTCTGAGGCGGGCACCGTGGTGTTCGCTACAATGGTAGTAGCAGAACGGTGCTGCGGGTTTTGCACAGCAGCATCGAAAACCTTGCTGCGTTGCAGGTAAGTATAAACCTGCGCGGCTTTCTCTTCTGTTTCTTTCCTGATTTGGGCAACACCTTTGCGGTTCATGTCTGCCAGCACCTTGCCCAGCAGGTAAATGTTCAGCACATTAGGCGTTTCGGCAGTCTGGTTTTCTCGGGATTTCTGCACCATACCTGGCAGGCTGTGGTACGAGCCAATGGAGTCGCCGTCCGCAAGTATGGCTTCGGCTTTTGCCACGCAGCGGTCGTTTACAAGCCATACGCCCAAACCGGCCGGCAGGCCAAAGCATTTCTGCACCGAAAAGTATACCGCGTCTACCTTGGTAAAATCAAAAGCCGGATGCGGCAGCGACGATACGGCATCTACAAAAATCAGGGCATCCGCGGGCGCTTTTTCCCGGAACCGGTTAATTTCTGCCACTGGCATGCTGGTGCCCGAGCTGGTTTCATTCTGGATAAGGGCTACCAGTTCTGCCGTTTCCGGCACTGTTATACTTTGCACGTCAAAACCCTCGCCAAACGGCGCTTCATACTTGGTAGCTGTGCGGCCCAATTCCTTTGCCACCTCATAAAAGCGCTTCGAGAATGAACCGTTTACCAGATGAAAGCTCTCCTGCCGCACTGTATTCTGAATAGCCCGCTCCCAGATTTCGGTGGCTGAGCCCAGAAACAGCACCTCAAAGTTATCGGGCAGTTGCAGCAACTGGCGCAGTCCTGACACAGCATGGGCGTAAATATCCTTAAACTGCTGGCTACGGTGCGAGATGCTGCCAATCTTTTCATCGAGGGCCGTTTGCATATGCTGTGGCACGGTGGCGTATAATTCTGACGGGCCGGGGGTGAAGTATACTTTGTTGTTCATGCTTTATGATGATAAGGCTGTCATTCAGACGAAAAGAGAAATCTATTTCAGATTAATTTAGGAAAGGCTAAAAGTACCAACTGCTCTTTCGGATTGCAAATCCAAAAGAGCAGTTGGTTCCTGTTTAATGAGACTGCCCCTTATACTACCGGGGCAAGAGCACATCAATCATCAAACCATCAAAATTAATAAAGTATGCGGAACTTAATGGTATGAGCCACCTGTCGCATGTCGTTGATTACCTGCTTGTCGTATGCCTTGTCGATGTCGGTGATGACGTAGCCTACGCGCTCGTTGGTTTTAAGGTACTGTCCCAGAATGTTAACATGGTTGTTGGCCAGCACCTGGTTGATGTTTGCCAGCACGCCCGGCACATTGGCATGTATGTGGATGAGGCGGTGTGCATTTTTGAGTTCCGGCAGCTGGATGTTCGGGAAATTAACACTCTGGTATGTATTGCCTGAGTTGATATAATCCATGATGCGGTTGGGCACAAAGTTGGCAATGTTTACCTGTGCTTCGGATGTGCTGCCGCCAATGTGCGGCGTAAGTATCACGTTGGGCAGATTACGGAGCTCGCTTACAAATTCCTCTTTGTTAGTAGCCGGTTCCTGCGGAAACACATCTACAGCGGCGCCCCGTATTTTTCCGGATTTCAGATTTTCCACCAGTGCTTCAATGTCTACCACGTGGCCACGGCTCAGGTTCAGGAAAAGAGCGCCTGGCTTCATGGCGGCAAACTGTTCTGCGCCAAACATATTTTTGTTTTCCGGGCGGCCATCTACGTGCAGCGTTACCATATCCACTTTCTCAAGCAGCTCGTGCAGGGTATCGCATTTGCGGGCATTGCCCAGTTGCAGCTTCTCTACTACATCGTAATAGTATACTTCCATGCCCATCGCCTCGGCCAGCACCGACAGTTGCGCTCCGATGTTGCCATAGCCTACAATGCCGAGTTTCTTATCGCGTACTTCGTAGCTGCCCGTGGCTGATTTGTCCCACTTGCCCTGGTGCATCTTAATGCTCTTGTCAAAGATATTACGGCTCAGCATAATAATTTCGCCTATAGCCAGCTCCACCACGCTGCGGGTATTGCTGTAAGGGGCATTAAATACCGTGATGCCGGCTTCCAGGCAGGCATTCAGGTCAATCTGGTTGGTGCCGATGCAGAAGGCGCTCACGCTCATGAGGCGGGTGGCATGCTCCAGCACTCTGCGCGTTACGTGCGTTTTGCTGCGGATGCCCAGTATGGATACTTTCTGAATCTGCTCACATAATTCATCTTCGCTCAGGGCGCCCGGCAATGCGGTTACCTGGTAGCCTTCGCGCTGGAACAGCTCAACGGCTTTGGGGTGTATGTTTTCCAGCAGCAGTACGCTGATGCGGTTTTTGGGATAGGAGATAGACATAGGTAGTTTGTTCTGGTATAAAAATTCATCAAAGCTGGGGGCTATGTGCTCGGCCTTGGCAATTACCTTTTCGCGCGCTATGTTTTCGGTGAACGCGTAGAACTTGTTGGCCAGGCCTGCCTCTTTAATTTCATAGTCAGTATAACCATCGCCCAATACGTATACATCACCGGACAGCGCTAACTGCTCCAGCAGCTTTATCTTGCCTTTGTCCAGGCTCAGCACATTTTCCTCGTCAAAGCCAACGATGTTGCCCTGTTCATCAAACCGGAAAGTATTGGCATATACGTTTTCTGCCTTAATGCCATACTCTGTTACGATAGGCGTAATAAATTCTTTGAAACCGCTGGACACAATAAAAATCTGATCGGAGAATTCCGTCAGGAATTCTTTGTTGCGGCGGATGGACTCGGATACCTTGTTATGGAGGTGACTGATAAGCTGCGGCAAATGATGCTGGTGTGCTTTAAGCAGGCGCAGGCGTTGGGCAAGCCCTTCGGAGAAGGAGCTCTCACCGGCCATGGCGCTGTCAGTTAACTTTTTAACCTGTTGCAGCGCCTGCTCTTTGTTGGGGTCACCTTGTAATGAAATATCCCCGAGTTCGTCCAGGGCCTCTACCTGTGTAAATGTACTGTCAAAATCAATGATAAAGTATTTGTCTTTGCTCATGGTCTAAAATTAGTGAAATATCGCGGAAGCTATACCTATCTCTTTGTAACTCAGTCCAGAGAAATATGGCATGCCAGGCTGCCGGCCTACAGTTGCAAAAAACTAACCGCGTAAAGTTACCGCTAAAGTAAGATTATACTTTTAAAATGTAAGCTTTTAAAAGCTATCTTTATTGCCAGTTTAGTAAAAAACAACCTGTAGTTTTATTGTAGTAATGAAATTGCCCGCTCTGAAGAAGAAATTTACTATAAATAAGGCAGGAAAGAAGACCGGAAGATTTCTCTTACAGAACGCTGCAATGGTGGGAGAATGATGAACAACGGATTTGCGACGCCTGATGGCATTGGTGTAGGGCGTGGTTGGATGAAAGCTTCTGAACGACATTAACGATTAACCCAGGTTATAGAAAGCATACTTCCTGACAGGCATCAGGAAGTATGGAATCGGATTGCCAGGAGCCTTTGTATCCTGATTACCTGCTATAGCAGGACGGGTTGCGCATCGATGGTTTTGATGTAGAGTGCCTCGTAGCGCGGAACAATTTTATCCACATCAAACTCGCGGGCGCGCTTCAGGGCATTCTCCTTAAAGACGGGGAGGTTAGCGTCATCGAGCACAAACAATGCATTTTTCACCATCTCGTCCACCGCGCCTATCGGACTCACAAAACCGGTTACGCCATCGATGTTGAGCTCAGGTATACCGCCGGCATTGGTAGAAATAACGGGCACCTCGCAGGCCATCGCCTCCAGGGCAGCCAGGCCAAAGCTTTCTTTCTCTGACGGCATCAGGAACAGATCGGCAATAGAAAGCACCTCTTCCACGGCTTCCATTTTACCCAGAAAGCGCACATCCTGGCAAATCTCCAGCTGGCGGCACAGTTTCTCCATTTTGGGGCGTTCGGGGCCGTCGCCTACCAGCAGCAGTTTGCTGGGGATATGCTCGCGCACTTTGGCAAATATCCGGATCACGTCCTGCACGCGCTTTACTGTCCGGAAGTTAGAAGTATGTACCAGCAGCTTCTCGTTGTTGGGGCTGATAGCCATCCGGAAATGCTCCTTTTTCTGTCGCTTAAACTTTTCGAGGTTGATAAAGTTGGGAATTACTTCAATGTCTTTCTCTATCTGGAAGTATTCATACGTTTCCTGCCGCAGGCTTTCTGAAACCGCCGTTACGCCGTCCGACTGGTTGATGCTGAACGTAACTACGGGCTCAAACGAAGCGTCTTTGCCTACCAGCGTAATATCGGTGCCGTGCAGCGTGGTGATGATGGGGATGTTGATGCCCTTGGTGCGCAGGATCTGCTTGGCCATGTAAGCTGCCGAGGCGTGCGGGATGGCATAATGTACGTGCAGCACATCCAGCTTCTCAAACCGCACAATGTCTACCATTTTGCTGGCCAGCGCCAGCTCATAAGGCGGATACTGAAACAGCGGATAGGAGGGGATGTATACTTCGTGGTAAAAGAGGTTCTCGTTGAAAAAATCAAGGCGCGCAGGCTGGCTGTAAGTAATAAAATGCACTTTGTGGCCTTTCAGCGCCAGGGCCTTGCCCAGCTCCGTAGCCACTACGCCGCTCCCCCCGAAAGTAGGGTAACATACTATACCGATTCTCATAGTTATGATTCTGTGTAAACAACAAGTGCAGCCCATTGTGGCGGCTGCACCTGCTAAACTACTAATTATGTTTTATGTTTTAGGAATAATGGCTTTATACACTACGTCGTGTATCCGAGTGCGGATGTTATACTTTACAAGTTTGTTATTGCCTGCATCCGGGTACACCCTGTTGGAGAGGAAGATATAGATGAGTTTGTTGTCGGGATCTACCCAGGCGCCGGTGCCGGTAAAGCCGGAGTGGCCGAAAGTGCTCATAGGCGCCAGCGCAGATGTCGGGCCGCCTGTTTCCGGCTCCGGTTTGTCCCAGCCCAGGCCACGGCGGCTGCCCTTAAACTGCTTTTTCGAAAACTCTGTTACTACATCAGTGCTGAAGTAGTCGTGGCCGCCATAGTTGCCGTTCTGTAGGTTCATTTGCAAAAGTATGGCCAGGTCGTTGGCGTTGGAGAACAGGCCGGCGTGGCCTGCTACGCCGCCCAGCATGGCCGCGCCCGGGTCGTGCACGGTGCCCCGGATCAGGTTATGCCGGAAGTAGGTGTCTTCTTCTGTGGGTGCTATGGCCTCAATTGGGTGGCTCAGCAGGGGTTTATAGCCCATGGTACGCAGGCCCAGCGGCTCATAAAAGTTCTGATCCATAAACTCATCCAACGGCTGATTCAGTAGTTTTTCAGCCACGCGCTTCAGCACATAAAAATCAAGGTCGCTGTAAGTATAAGGATAGCCTTTGCCGCCTTTGTTGTGTGGCAGCATTCTGGATTTCACCGTCCAGGCCCATACCGAGTCCTCCATTGTTTTTGTAGAGAAAATTTCGGGCGTTACCTCGTTGGGGAAATAATCTGTCTGGGTACTGGCATAATACATAGTTTTTGTTTTAACCGATGCCAGCGTTTTTTGCCAGTTAGGCAGCCCAGGCAGCAGGCCGGCCTGGTGCGTGAGCACATCGCGCATAACGAGTCCCGCCTTGTTGGTGCCTTTCAGTTCCGGTAAATAAGTGGCTACTTTGGCGTCAAGGTCAATCTTGCCCTGATCTTTCAGGAACATAATGGCCTGCAGCGTGGCTGCTACTTTGGTAATAGAAGCAATGTCGTAGATGGTGTTGTTGGTAACAGGCTTTTCCTTGTCGTAGGCATAATAGCCGTAAGATTTATTGAAAATCACGGTGCCATCCTTTACCACCAGCACCTGGCAGCCGGGGGTAGCGGCATATGCAATGGCCTCCAGGGCAATGTTGTCAATCTGCTCTAATATTTTGGAGTTCATGCCTACGCTTTCGGGAGTGCCATACTTCAGCCGATCCAGAGCCGGTGTTGTGAGCCCCATACCTGCTTTATACCTGGCAGAGGCGGTGACGGGCAACTTCCCTCTGGCAGCGCGTGCGCCAAAAAGCGCCTGCGGCACCAGTTCCTGCGATACAGGGTTATCTTCGTAGCCGCACACCAGCCACTTGCTGTCCTCAAAAAACTTCAGGCTATACGCATTGCCCATCACCACTACCACTACTTTCTTGTCTGTGCGCTCCTGCAGGTACTTTATAAAAGCTAGTGTGCCCACCCCTATGCCAAAATCTCTGGAAGGTGTCAGGTTCATGTTGTGGATGCTTACTACAACCACATCGTTATTTTTCAGCTGCGGAATGATTTCGAAAAATGCAGAATCCGGGGCAAAACGGTTGGGAATGGTAAATTTATCTACAGGTGCATAGTTACGAAGCGTCTCCTGGAAGGTGTTCTCAGCCGGCACACCAATAGCGACGGAAGCTATATGCAGCGTGTCAAGGTTGCGGAAGGGCAGCAGGCTGTCACTGTTTTCCACTACCGTAACGGAGTGCTCATACAGTTCTTCCTGAATGACGTTGCTGATAGGCCTGTCCAGATCCTCCTTCAGTCCGGTTAAATCGATAGGTTTATACTTGCTCAGGCCGGCCCAGTACTTGGCATGTAGTATTTTCCGCACATGCTGCTCTATCTCCTCCTTGCTTACCAGCCCTTTGGCAATGCCCTGCTTTATTTTAGTTATAGCCGTTGGTACATCTTCCGGAAAGAGCAGCACATCATTACCGGCTTTCAGTGCCAGCATATCGGCCTCTCCCGTTGGATAAAAGTTGGTAACACTTTTCATGTTCAGGGCATCGGTGAAAATGAGGCCTTTATACTTCATCTTCTCTTTAAGAAGGCCGGTTACCAAGGGGCGGGAGAGGGTAGTAGCCAGATTTTTTGTCGAGTCGATGGAAGGAATGTACAGATGCGCTACGATTACGCCCATCACGCCGGCCTCAAACGCTTTCTTAAAGGGGTATAGCTCTACATCAGTGAGGCGCTTGAGGCTGTGTTTTACCACCGGCAACGCCAAGTGCGAGTCGGTATCGGTGTCGCCGTGGCCGGGGAAGTGCTTGGTAACGGCAATAATGCCATGATCCTGCAGGCCTTTGATATAAGCGATGCCGCGCCTGGTTACTTCTTCTTTAGACTCGCCAAAAGAGCGGCTGCCGATAACGGGGTTAGCGGGGTTCACATTCACGTCCATCACCGGCGAAAAACTAACGCTGATGCCCAGGCGCTTCATCTTCAGGGCTATCTCGCGGCCCATCAGGTAAATGTATTTTTCATCATCCAGCGCACCCAATGTCATCTGGCGGGCAAAGTGCGTGCTGCTGTCCAGGCGCATATCCAGGCCCCACTCGGCATCCATGGCAATCAGCAGTGGTACTTTGGCGCCGGCCTGGTAGCGGTTGGTGAGTTTGGCCTGGCGCACAGGCCCGCCCTGCATAAACATCAGGCCGCCAATGCCGTAGCGCTGCACCAGTGTATCCAGCTCCTGGTAATGATTTTCGTCTTTGTTGGAATAAGCGGCCACCATAAACAGCTGGCCCAAGCGCTGATCCGGGCTAAGGGAAGCATACACACTGTCTACCCAGCTTTTCTCCTTTTCATTCACGACCACCTCATCCGATGACTTTAAAGACATCAGTGGTCCCATCGAGAAAATCACTGCTAGCAACAACCCTAAAGTAAAACGCTTCAACATCCTGGCGCTGGTATTTTATAATTGGAACAACCCGAAATTAAGCCTAATTTTGTGAAAGGCAATACGGCAAAACAGCCTGATTTTAGATGCTGCCGTGCAGCCTCTGCAGACCGGAAATAAAGCTGGGCACCCCCTGACACCTGCCCGGAAACGAATGTGGCACCAGGTATAGCAGCTTTTTAGCAATTGCCGCCAGTACCAGCATCCAGCATACTTTTCCGCAACTTTCCGGCGAAGCAATCAAACAGATACTTCACCGGAATGCCAGCTTCTTTTCGGAACGGGTCTGTAAATTAATAATAAATTTAATTCTGAAAGAGTTCTGTTTTGATAAATTAAAATTAGCAAAAACAGATATTTTGCTGCCTTTAAGTATAAAGGCTGTATCAGAAGAAAAGTATATTTTAAAGCATTTAAAAATCGGATGCCCGACATCATACATTTATTACCTGACTTCCTGGCCAACCAGATAGCTGCCGGCGAGGTGGTACAGCGCCCCGCTTCGGTGGTGAAGGAACTGCTGGAAAATGCCATCGATGCCAGGGCCACCAGTGTGCAGCTTATCGTGAAAGAAGCCGGCAAGCAGCTGCTGCAGGTGGTGGACAACGGCATCGGCATGTCCGAAACCGATGCCCGCATGTGTTTTGAGCGCCACGCCACTTCCAAAATCAGTACCACCGAAGACCTGTTTCGCATCCAGACAATGGGCTTCCGGGGCGAGGCCATGGCTTCCATTGCAGCCGTAGCGCAGGTAGAGATGAAGACCAAACCGCATAAGGCCGAAGTTGGAACAAAATTGATCGTGGAGGGCTCAGCCATTATACTTCAGGAACCGGCCGTAATGCCTGCCGGCACATCTGTTTGTGTAAAGAACCTGTTTTTCAACGTACCCGCCCGGCGCAACTTCCTTAAAACCAATGCAGTGGAAATGCGCCACATCCTGGATGAGTTTCAGCGGGTGGCGCTGGCCAACCCGGAGATTGCCTTTACGCTGCACCACAACGACCTGGAAGTGTTCAACCTGCCCGCCTCCAAACTGAGCCAGCGCATTGTGAACCTGTTTGGCAGCAACTATAAAGAGCAGATGGCCTCCTGCGACGAAGATACCACTTTCCTGGCGGTACATGGCTACATCGGCAAGCCGGAGTTTGCCCGTAAAACGCGCGGCGAGCAGTTCTTTTTCGTGAACAACCGTTTTGTGAAGAGCGGCTACCTGAATCATGCCGTCATTACTGCTTTCGAAGGCCTGCTGCCCAAGGACAGCCACCCGTTTTATGTGCTCTTTATTGAGTTGGAGCCTGAGAAAATTGACATTAACGTGCACCCTACCAAAACCGAGGTTAAGTTTGAGGATGAGAAAACAGTGTATGCCATTGTGCATGCTGCCGTGAAGAAAGCCCTCGGTACACACAACATTGCACCGTCGCTGGACTTTGAGGGCGACGTGAACTTCGCTCCGCTACAGCCTATCCGCATACAGGGCGGCTACAACGAGTTCGATGATGAGAAGCGGCATAGCGGCGGCGGGAACAGCTTCGCAGGATTTACAGCCCCGGCGGCATCTCCGAAACGCGCTACATCCAAAGGCTGGGAGCAATTGTACGAGCCCATACGCCAGCAGTCCGGCCAGGAGGAACGTTATACTTCGGCCTCGTCGGGCATGGGCCTGCTGGACGAAGCCTTTGCCACTGAAACGGCTGCTGCCTCTAAAAAAGCCATCCAGATACACCAGAAGTATTTGCTGGTGCAGGTAAAGTCCGGGGTGATGATGATTGACCAGCAGGCGGCGCAGGAGCGCATCCTGTACGAGCAGTATGCGGCCTCCCTGCAAAAGAAAAACGTAATTTCGCAGGCGCTGCTTTTTCCGCAAACCCTGCACCTGTCAGCGGGCGATGCGGCGCTGGTGAAAGAACTGGCGCCGGAATTTCGGGACATGGGCTTCCAGTTCGAGGATTTTGGCGGCAACAGCATCATCCTGAATGGTATACCTGCGGACATACAGGCGGCCAACGAGAAAGAGCTGCTGGAAGAGCTGATGGAACAATACAAAAACAATGCGGTTACGTTAAAGCTTGATAAGCGCGAAAACCTGGCCCGCGCCATGGCCAAACGCCTGTCTTCGCGCCTGCAGCCCCGCATGACGGATCTGGAGATGAACGCACTCGTAGACAAACTCTTTGCCTGCCAGGTACCTAATTACACACCCGGCGGACAGAAAACGCTCGTTATCATGGAGCTCAGCCAGTTGCAGGAGCTTTTTCTGAAGGGTTGAGTTTAATTGTTGTTATCGGGAATATAAGTATAAAATCGGACAGAATTAATCAGGTGTCCTGACTTTCATAATTCTGTCGTCCTGAAAGAATCTTGTGCATGGTTAGCAGGAAACTAAATAAGATCCTTTCAGGATGACAGAATGTAAAAATCTTCGCTTTATTTTTGTCTGCTCACTTACACGCACAAAAAGTATAAATACTGTTGATAGCAGCGATATTATACTTTAACAAACGATAAAAAGCATGTTCAACATCACCCCTATGGTCCGGAATATCCTGATCATAAACGTAGTTGTCTTTCTGTTGCAGGGTTCCCTGATTCCGGTGGGGCAGTTTGCGCTGTATCATTTCGGCTCCGAGTTTTTCAGGCCGTACCAGTTCCTCACACACATGTTTATGCATGGCAGCTGGGGGCACCTGTTCAGTAACATGTTTAGCTTTTTTATATTCGGGCCGCTGCTCGAGCGCTACTGGGGTGCTGAAAAGTTTCTGATGTTTTACCTGATTTGTGGCTTGGGAGCCAGCGTGTTGTACTCCGGTGTACGCGCTTACGAGTTACATGACCTGCGGCAGGAAACGGCGCAATACATGGCCAACCCCTCGCCGGCAGCTTTCAGTAATTACATGGACGAGCACGTGCAGCCCGGCTATGGCCGCGAACTGGCCGTCGCTTTCCAGCGAAATGAGGACAACCCGCAGTACGTGCAGGCTACCAAAGAAGAAGTAAGCGAGGTATATAATGCCGTTTTCAACAGCCCGATGCTGGGCGCGTCCGGCGCAGTGTTTGCCATCCTGATGGCTTTTGGTATGCTGTTCCCGAACCTGGAACTGATGCTGCTGTTTTTACCTATTCCTATCAAAGCCAAATACTTTGTGCTGCTCTACGGGGGCTTTGAACTATACTCCGGCTTTAACCGCATGCCCGGCGATAACGTAGCACATTTTGCACACCTTGGCGGCATGTTGTTTGCGTATATACTTGTAAAATCGTGGCAACGAAATAATTTTCAGCAACACTAGCAGATCATAATGAGCATTTTTGAAGATATAAAGGATTCTTTCCGGCAACCCAATAATACGCTTAAACAGCTTATACTGATCAACGTGATCGTGTTTGTGGTGCTGATTGTGCTGCGGACAATCCTGTTTATTTCAGAGAACTCCGGCCTGTACAATGTACTGATGCGTTACCTGGCCCTGAACTCGGAACCTACATACTTTTTTACACACCCCTGGACGCTTTTTACTTACTTCTTCACCCACGAAGGCTTTCTGCACATTCTCTTCAACATGCTGAACCTGTACTGGTTCGGGCAGCTGGTGCGCGAATACCTGGGCGATAAAAAATTGCTGAGCCTGTACATACTCGGCGGTATTGCCGGTGGCGTGTTATACATGCTGTGCTATAACTTTATACCCTACTTTGCCGACAGGGCGGCGGTTTCGCTGATGATTGGGGCCTCGGCCAGCGTGCTGGCGGTGGTGGTAGGCGCAGCCACGCTGCTGCCAAACTTCTCCTTCAATCTCATCCTCATCGGGCCAATCAAAATAAAGTATATTGCTGCCTTTCTGGTGCTGCTTTCCATATCCGGGGCTGTGGGCGACAATGCAGGCGGTAACCTGGCGCACCTGGGTGGCGCGTTGGTGGGCTGGATTTTTGTGAAACAACTGCAGCGCGGCAATGATATTGGCAGGCCGGTACATGCCGTCACCGGTTTTTTCAGCAGGCTGTTTACGCGCCGGCCCAGGCTGAAAGTGACCCATCGGCAAACCGCGTATTCAAGAACAGGTAGCAGCGGCAGCGCTTCCTCTTCTGCCGGTTATCCGGGCAAACCCAGCCAGAGCGAGATAGACCGCATCCTTGATAAAATCTCTACCTCCGGTTACGAAAGCCTCTCTAAAGAAGAAAAACAGAAGCTGTTCCAGGCCAGCCAGAAGGACTAACAAGTATGGCTGCTTTCAAAAACGAGCCGGAAGAATGGCAACGGCCGGACTGGATGATCCTCCGCAACGGCTGGGTCAGCCTCTATTCCAAACCTGAGTTTTTGCTCATAGACATGAGCTGGTTCCGGAACCAACGGTACAGGGTAATGGAGTTCGATTGCGCCACCTGGAAAGATGATGAAGCGCTTCATGCAGATCTGAAGCGCAGGTTCCGCTTCCCCGATGCTTATGGCAATAATTTGAACGCGCTGAAAGACAGCCTGGCGGAAGTATCAGTGCCGGGTGCCGGCCTGGTTGTGGTGCTGCATCACTTCGATGCGGTTGAAAAGAAAACGGCCCAGGCTATACTTGAGGTGTTCGCTGAAAATGCCCGTTTCCACCTGCTGCTCGCAGAGAGAATCATAACGTTGGTTCAGGTAGATGATGCGCAGGTAAAGTATGATGCCGTGGGTGCCACGCCTGTATTCTGGAACAGGTATGAGCTGTTGCCACTGCCCGGAGAAAAAGCATAAGTATAGCGGACCTCGTGGTGTGCGCAGCTCCCGCGAGCGTCTGGGGTATTAGCATCAGTGTTTACAGGATTAAACGATTTTTAAGATAGCTATACTTTAGAATAAGAATCCAGCTTTAGTATTTCAAAGATTTATACTTCATGCATCCTGAAATCCTGTGAAATATCTAAAATTCAGACACACGCGGGAGCTGCGCACGCCACGAGGTCTTGTGTAAACCAACAGCGGCGCTCCCTTTTGGGAGCGCCGCTGTTGCATAATCAATAAGTATAAAGCTTAGGCTTTGCTGGCGTTGATGTTGTCCAGCGCATCCATTACTTCTTTTACGTGGCCGCGCGAAGTCTCCAGCAGTTGCTTTTCCTCGTCGTTCAACTGCAGCTCGATAACTTTCTCGATACCGTTTTTGCCAAGTATAACCGGCACGCCCAGGTATACGCCGTCCATGCCGTACTCGCCTTCCAGCTTTACGCAAACGGGGAATACGCGACGCTGATCGCGCACAATGGCTTCCACCATCTGGGCAGCCGCAGCACCCGGTGCATACCAGGCCGACGTACCCATCAGTTTCACCAGTTCGCCGCCGCCTGTTTTGGTACGCTCGATAATGGCATTCAGTTTATCTTCTTCAATCAGTTCAGTTACCGGGATGCCGCCCACGGTAGTATAGCGGGGCAGCGGCACCATCGTATCGCCGTGGCCACCCATCAACACGGCCTGAATATCTTTTGGAGACACATTCAGGGCTTCTGCCAGAAAGGCTCTGTAACGGGCAGTATCCAGGATACCGGCCATGCCTATTACCTTGTTGCGCGGGAGCTTGGAGGCCAGGTGCGCCTGGTACGTCATCACATCCAGCGGGTTAGATACCACGATGATGATGGCGTCCGGCGAATATTTTACCACATTCTCCGTTACAGACTTCACGATGCCGGCGTTGGTCGAAATAAGGTCGTCGCGGCTCATGCCTGGTTTGCGGGGCAGGCCGGAGGTAATTACCACCACATCAGAGCCGGCAGTGCGGGAATAATCGTTTGTGACGCCAGTGGTGCGGGTATCATATAAGTTGATGGGTGCTTTTTGCCAGATATCAAGCGCTTTGCCTTCAGCAAAACCTTCTTTAATATCCACTAAAACTACTTCGTTCGCGATTTCGCGGTAAGCCAGCACATCAGCGCAAGTTGCGCCAACATTACCTGCTCCAACTACAGTTACTTTCATTGTCGGATATGCTTTATTTTGGTTTGAAAATCGGTTATCTGCGGTAAATTTAGGAAAATTCTGTTGTGATAAGACAGATGTTAGACATTAGATGTCAGATACTAGACTATAAATATCAAGACACTTACAATACACAAAGTCTAACATCTAATGGCTAGCGTCTGTGTAAAGTTATCTCCACCACCTGCTGCGTTTTGTCGGTAACTTTGTAGCGGTTATCCAGGCGCTGGCCCACCACCCAGGCTACCGACTGGTCAGATACCAGCACCAGGGTCTGGGGTTTCAGGTTGGCAGGTACTTTCTTATCTATCAGGAAATCGCTTATTTTCTTTTTGCCGTTCATGCCCAGGGGCACAAACCAGTCGCCTTCCTGCCAGGCACGCAGCTTCAGCGGAAATTTCAGCTGCTCCGCATCCAGTGCGGCCACATGGGGCTTGGTGTTGAGCTTGTACGCATCAGCGGCCACATACTTTATCGTGAAGTATAAATTGCCCGCTTCGGCTTCTGTGTCGCCCTCCTGTATAAGTATACTTCCAAAGCTGTTCAGGTCGCGCGGCGTGAGAACGAGCTGGTCGCGGTCTTTTACCAAAGTATGGGTAGGCGAGAGAAATTCTTTACCTGAAATGCCCTCCAGCGCTGCTACCAATTCCAGCACCACCGTGTAGCTAAAATTAAACGGCCGCAGCAACTCGTGCAGCACCACCGGCAAACCCGTAGCATTGCGCAGTGGTAGTAGCGAGATGTAAACGGCATTTTCTGCTTCTTTTATACTTTGTTCCCGCAGGTTTTCGATGTATGCGTCCACAATGGCTTCGGCATGGCTCACGCGTTCGGCTGTGTGCAGCATTGTTTCCTCCAGGCTGGGATTTATCTCTTTAAGTACCGGAATCACCTCATGCCGGATTTTGTTGCGCTGGTATTTGGTGGTTTCATTGGAGCTGTCTTCGCGCCAGATAAGCTTTTGGGTTGTTACCAGCTCGTAAATATCATCTTTGGTGACAGACAGCATGGGGCGGATGATGTGCCCGTTTTTAGCCGGGATGCCGTGCAGGCCTGCAATGCCGGTGCCTTTGGTGAGGTGCAGCAATATGGTTTCGGTTGTGTCGTTGCTATGGTGGGCGGTAGCGATATAGTCGTAGCCTTCCTGCTGGCGCACCTGCTCGAACCAGGTATAGCGCAGCGTGCGGGCAGCCATCTGTATCGATAATTTTTCCTGTTCGGCAAAGGCGCGGGTGTTAAAGTTTTCGGTAAAAAAAGGCACCTCATACTTTTTGGCCAGCTTTTTGACAAATAACTGATCCGCCTCGGCATCTTCGGCGCGCAGCCCGAAGTTGCAGTGTGCGATGGCAAAATCATACTTGAGCTGGTGCAGCACTTCGCAAAGCACTACCGAGTCGATGCCGCCGCTAACGGCTGCCAGTATTTTGCTGCCGGGCTGGCAGAGTTGATGGGCTTGTATAAAATCTGAAACTTTCTGTAGCATAGCGGCAGCTGGTATTTTTTTGTAATTTTGAAAGTTTAAAAGACGTTAGATATTGGAAGTTAGACTTTAGATTAACCTTAATCTGCAGGAGGGTTGGCAACTATCATTTTGACAAGCAAATCGATACAACTTCTTCAGAAATGTCTAAAATCTAATATCTAGCTTCTAACATCCAGAAATAAATGAACAGCACAAAACTACTGTTTTCTCTTGTCTTTACCCTGGTTTCGCTGTCGGTTTTCGGGCAGCAGCAACCTGAGCAGCCGCAGCTGCAAACAAACCAGGTAATGCTTTTGCCGGGCAGCGACTCTATTGTGGGCGGTGTTTTTAACGGGGAGAAAGTAAATAAAGTATACGGCAAGGTAGCCTTCAGGCAAAAGGAAACATACTTGTATGCCGATTCGGTGTACCAGTACCGCGACCGCAACGTGCTGGAAGCCTACGGCAACGTACGCATCAACAACCAGGCGGATACGGTGACCATGACGGGTAATCAAGGTACGTATAACGGCACCACGCGCACAGCCAGAATGACCGGTAACGTGGTGATGAAAGATCCGCGTATGACGCTCACCACGCCCAGCCTGGATTACGACATGAACACGCGCACAGCCGTTTATACCGAAGGCGGCACCATCGTAGATCCTGAAAACCGCCTGCAAAGCCAGCGTGGTTCCTATAATACAGCGACTAAGATGTTTACATTTCAGCAGGACGTGAAGGTGTTCACCAAAGACTACAACATCACGGCCGAGAACATGCAGTACAACACCGGCAGCAAGATTGTATACTTTCAGGGGCCTACCGTGATTAAAGGGCAACAGGGCGATTTGTATGCCGAAGAAGGTACCTATAACACACTGACTAAAATTTCCAACTTTGGCCGGAATGCCTACATCCTGACACCCGAATACCGCCTGGGCGGCGACAAGCTATACTACGACCAGAACCTGGGCTATGGCTTTGCGCAACAGAATGTAACGCTCAAATCGCTGAAGGATAATATTACGGTACGAGGGCAGGAGGGCCGCTACTGGCGTGAGCGGGGCGTGGCCAAAGTATACGGCAACCCGGTAATGGAAACCGTAATGGACAACGACACGCTGTACATGGCAGCCGATACGCTGGTGTCACGCGAGGCGAAAACGCCGGGCATGGCAAGTTTGCTGCTTGCTTACCATGATGTCCGGATCTATAAAAAGGATTTGCAGGGGAAATGCGATTCGCTGAGCTATAACCGCACCGACTCAGTGATGTACATGAACCAGAAGCCCGTGCTCTGGAACGATAAAAGCCAACTGGTGGGCGATACCATCCGGATGCACCTGCGCAACAAAACCATCGACAAACTATACCTGTTCAGCAACGCCTTCATCACCTCCGAAGACACCATACAAAACTACAACCAGGTGAAGGGGCGCGACATGGTAGCCAGTTTTCAGGAAGGCGATATCCGGCGTGTGGATGTGAACGGCAATGGCGAAAGCATCTACTTTGCGCTGGAAGGCGATACCGTTGTTACGGGCATGAACAAAGCCATTTGCAGCAACATGGTGCTTAAATTCGGGGATAATAAGTTGAAGACAATCTCGTTTCTGATACAGCCCGATGCCAGCTTTATTCCGCCGCACGAACTGCAGGAGGACCAAAAACGGCTGGAAGGGTTTAGCTGGCTGGCCGACCTGCGGCCTACCAAAGCCGCTGTGCTTGGCAAGCGGCCCCCGGCCGAAGCCAAACCGGCCACCGCCGCAGCCAAGACTCCTACCGAGGGCGAAGCGCCCGCCAAGGCTGAAAAGCCTGAAAAGAATAAAAAGTAGCCTGCCGGGGCCACGGCAGCAAGTATAAAATTACGGTTTGTAAATCACGCAGATATTCCATAATTTTGCCCGTTCATGACTAGAGGCTTAATCCACACTATTGCCCTGATCGGCATGCTGCTTATTGCGGCTGGTTGCAGCAACTTCCAGAAGCTTTTGAAAAGCAACAACGTTGACGAAAAGTACAAGGCTGCCCTGCAGTACTACGAGAAGGGCGACTATTACCGCGCAAACCAACTGTTGGAGCAGGTGTTGCCTTTGATGACGGGCAGACAGGAGGCAGAGCAGGCTAAGTTTTACTTTGCCAACACCTACTTCGAACAGGGCGATTACCTGTTGAGCGCTTTTCATTTCAAGAGCTTTTATGATACTTACCAGCGTAGCCCGCTGGCCGAGGAAGCTTTGTTTATGCAGGCCAAGTCGCTTTATAACCAGGCACCTACGTATGAACAGGATCAGACCAGTACGCTGACCGCGCTGGAGGCACTGCAGGAATTTCAGGTGCGCTACCCGGACAGCAAACTGAATGCTGAGGCAAATAACATGATTGATGCCCTGAACATGAAGCTGGACAGGAAGGCCTTCGATAACGCAAAGCTATACTATCAAATCCGGTATTACCGTTCGGCTGTGGTTGCCTTAAGTAATTTTATACAGGAGCATGCTTCGTCTCCTTACAGCGAGGAAGCTGCCTTTCTGCGACTGGATGCGCAGTATAAGTTTGCGCAGGAGAGTGTAACCAGCAAGCAGGAGGAACGCTATATGGAAGCAATTGCTTATTACCAGAGCTTTGTAGAACAATATCCTGACAGCAAGTACAAACGCGAGGCAGAGCAGATATACGACGATGCCCTGGCAGAGCTGGAGAAAGTTAAAAAACTAAATCAGGCAAATTCTTAAGTATAAGTAGGGAGATACATTAAAACGACGTTCTTCTGTTTAACAAAGGCCTGCATAACAGGGCTTCATCTTTAAATTTTCAAATCTATTTAAATATATGGCAAACGTTCCATCATCTATCGTTACCCGCAACATGGCCGATTTTGCAAAGCAAACCGGCAACGTGTATAAGTCTGTGGCTGTGATTTCTAAAAGAGCAAACCAGATTTCTGTGAAACTGAAGGAGGAGCTTAATTCCAAGCTGGCCGAGTTTGCCACAACCGTGGACAACCTGGAGGAGGTGTTTGAGAACCGCGAGCAGATAGAAATTTCGAAATACTACGAGCGCCTGCCCAAGCCTACCAACCTGGCAATTGAGGAGTTTCTGGATGGCGAAGTTTATTTGCGCACGCCGGACGAAAATCAGCAGGAAGAAATCAACCTGTAACGCTGGCGGATGCTCCGGCAGAAGAGAATCATACTGGGCGTTTGCGGAAGTATAGCCGCTTACAAAGCCGCTTTACTGGTACGCCAGCTCATAAAAGCAGAAGCAGAAGTGCAGGTAATCCTGACTGCTTCTGCTTCTGCTTTTATAACCCCGCTCACGCTGGCCACGCTCTCCAAAAGGCCTGTCCTTAGTGAGTTTGTCAGGGACGAAACCGGCGTTTGGAACAACCACGTGGAACTCGGGCTTTGGGCCGATGCGCTGGTTATCGCGCCGGCCAGTGCCAACACGGTGGCTAAAATGGCCTGCGGCTTTTGCGATAACTTGCTAACGGCTACTTACCTCTCGGCGCGCTGTCCGGTTTTTATCGCACCGGCTATGGATCTGGATATGTACCGGCATCCGGCGGTGCAGGCCAATTTCCGGAAGCTGCAGGGCTACGGGAACCGCATCATTGAAGCAGGTTACGGTGAGTTGGCCAGCGGCCTGACAGGGCAGGGGCGCATGGCCGAGCCGGAAGAAATCATGAAGGTGCTGCAGCATCATTTTTCAGGTGACAAAAAAATCGTTTAAGGGCATAACCGTACTGCTTACTGCCGGCCCCACGTATGAGCCCATTGATCCCGTGCGCTTTATCGGCAATCACTCTACAGGCAAAATGGGCTATGCCCTGGCCGAATGTTTTGCACAGCAGGGCGCCCGGGTGCAGTTGGTATCAGGCCCTACCAATCAAATCGCGCAACATCCCCATATTACTGTAACGCCGGTTACGACAGCCGACCAGATGTACGCCGCTGCAAAAGTGCTGGCGCCCCAGGCGGCCATACTTGTATTTGCCGCTGCCGTAGCCGATTACAAGCCAAAGACTCCTTCCGACAAAAAAATAAAGAAATCAGGGAACGAGCTGACGATTGAGCTGGTTAAGAACGTTGACATAGCAGCGGAACTGGGCAAACAGAAGCGGCCGGGACAGTTTTCGGTCGGTTTTGCGCTGGAAACAGACAACGAAAGCGCCCATGCCCGCGAAAAGCTGCACAAAAAGAACCTGGATATGATTGTGCTGAATTCCCTCAATGATCCGGGGGCAGGCTTCAGACACGATACAAATAAAATTACAGTAATAGAGGAAGATGCGATAACCGCCTTTGCACTGAAACCGAAAAGCGAAGTGGCGCAGGACATCATCAGTTTAATTTGGGAGCGACTATATGGCTAAGAAAATACTTGTTTTGCTGCTGTTATGCTTTGCCGCCTCGGGTGCCCGGGCGCAGGAACTGCAATGCGATGTGGTGGTGAATGGCGAGCAGATACAATCCACGGATCAGCAGTTGTTTACGGACATGCAGACGCGCATTTTCGAGTTTATGAACAACCGCCGCTGGACAAACCAGACTTACGGCCCCGACGAACGCATCAAGTGCCGCCTGCTCATCAGCCTGACGGAAATGCCGGAGATTGGTACTTTTAAAGCCAACGTACAGGTGGTATCGGTACGGCCGGCTTATGGCACCGGCTACGAATCTGTACTCTTCTCGTTTGTAGACAAAGACTGGACTTTCCAGTTCAGCGATGCACAGCCACTGGACTATGCAGAGAACAACTATACTTCCAATTTGTCGTCGCTACTGGCTTTTTACGCCAACATCATTATCGGCATGGACAACGACAGCTTCGGCAAGTTGGGTGGCGCACCCGCATACGACAGAGCCCGCAGCATTGTAAACATGGCCGCCTCGCAGGGTGCTGCTTATCCCGGCTGGAAAGCTTTTGAAAGCAACCGCAACCGTTACTGGCTGCTGGATAACCTGCAGGACCCGCAGTTTCTGCCGTTTCGCGAGGGCATTTATACCATGCACAGGCAAGTCTTGGATCTAATGGCAGAGAAGCCGGAACAGGCCCGCAAAGCCATGTTGGGCGTGTTGCAGGACATCCAGAAGCTACAGCAGCAGAAACCGGGTTCGGCCATACTCCGCTCGTTCTTCGATGCCAAGTCCGACGAACTGGTGAATATGTTCAAAACCGCTGCCCCGGCCGAAAAGCAGCAGGCCTATGCCATCCTTTCGCAGACAGATCCCACCAACAGCAGCAAATACGAACTGCTTATCGCGCGCTAATCACCTTTCCTGATTTCACAAAAAGCACGTATCTTCACGGAGGCAAAAATTGCTGCCCGATTTATACTTGCGTACATGGGAAAACGCCAGATCAGAATTTTCAGAAAAGACATACCGGAACGCCTGCCTGAACTGTTGCAAAGGGCAGTGCAGGTAGTGCTGCGCAGCAGAGTGGTGCTGCATGGTGTGCTGCTGAAGTTAACGCCCGGGCAACTGCAGTTGCAGGATCAGCGGTTTGGCAAACACCTGGTACCGGTGGAGGAGGTAGAGGAGATTATTTACGATGTGGAAGCGGCGTGGTAGAAATCTTCGGTTAGGATAAAAAATCTCTTACCTGATTCAAGTTTTTAACTTGGAGCTATTATGGGGCCAGTTTTCAACTGGCGTGCGCCACGTTCTATACTTGCGTAAGCTGAAAACTTGCCTCATTTCTCATAATCAAAAACAACAAAATTACCGAACTTAGCATAGGCCAAAAGTCTTGTATCTTATGTCTATAGTCTTGTGTCTTAAAGTATGCTGATAGATCTTAAAATAAAGAATTACGCCCTGATTGAGCAGCTGGAGATGAATCCTTCGCCGGTGCTCAACATTATTACGGGCGAAACCGGAGCCGGAAAATCCATTATGCTGGGCGCCATTGGCTTGCTGATGGGCAACCGTGCCGATTCTAAATTCCTGTTCAAGCAGGATGAAAAATGTGTGATAGAAGGTGTGTTCGATATATCCTCTTACAACCTGCAGGAGCTCTTTGCTTCGGAGGATCTGGATTTTGATAACCAGTGCATCCTGCGCCGCGAGATTAGCCCGAGCGGCAAATCGCGCGCTTTTGTGAACGATACGCCCGTAACGCTGGATGTGCTCCGCAATCTGGGCGACAACCTGATGGACATTCATTCGCAGCACGACACGTTCCAACTCGGCGATACGAGTTACCAGCTCAACATCCTGGACGTGTATGCAGGCAATACGTCGCTGGATATTTATGCCGGAAACCTGTCGTACCTGAAAGATTACAACGACACCTACCAGACGTATAAAAAGCTGGAGGCAGCGTATAAAAAGCTAACCGGACAGCTGGCGCAGGCACAGAAGGAATTGGATTATCATACTTTCCTGCTAAATGAACTGGACGAGGCGAACCTGCAGGAAGAAGAGCAGGAGCAACTGGAAAATGAACTAAAGCAACTGGAAAATGCGGAGGATATCAAGCTGAAGCTGACGCAGGCCGTGCAGTACCTTTCTGAGTCTGAGTTTAATATCACCTCTGCGCTTAAAGATACAGCCTACCTGCTGGGCCAATTGGCTGCTTTCTCGCCTAAGTATGAGGAGCTACGCACCCGCACCGAAAGCTGCATGATTGAGCTGAACGACGTGGCAGGAGAACTGGAAGATGCCGAGCGCAAAACTGAAGCCGATCCGGAGCGCGCAGCAGAAGTGCAGGAGCGCCTGAACCTGATTTATACTTTGCAGCGCAAACACCAGGTACTCAGTATAGCCGGCCTGCTGGAGATTCAGCGCGACCTGGAGAGCAAAGTAAGCAGTGTGCTGAACCTGGATAACGCTATCGCCGGTACCGAAAAAGCAATGCAGGCTGCCGAAAAAGAAATGCTGGAGAAAGCCGCCATACTTTCAGAGCGCCGCAAATCATCGTTCAATAAGTTTGAGCAGGAGTTGTATAGTTTGCTGGCGGAACTGGGTATGCCCAATGCCCGCATTGTCATTCAGCATACGGATGCCGCACCGTCGGCTACCGGCACCGACGAAATCAGTATACTTTTCAGCGCCAACAAAGGAGCGCAGCCGCAGACACTGGTAAAAGCGGCCTCGGGTGGTGAGTTTTCGCGCCTGATGCTGAGTGTGAAGTATATGCTGGCCGATAAAACTGCCCTGCCGACCATTGTGTTTGATGAAATTGATACCGGTATTTCGGGCGAAGTGGCCGTGAAAGTAGGCCGGATGATGCAGCAAATGGCGCAAAAGCACCAGATTATCGCTATCTCGCATTTGCCGCAGATTGCCGCGCAGGGCGACGCGCACTATTTTGTGTACAAGGAAGATCGCGAAGACCGTACCATCAGCCGCGTGAAAAGGCTGAACGAGGAAGAGCGTGTGAACGAGATTGCGCACATGATTGCGGGCGCCAACCCAAGCGCCAACGCCTATCAAAGTGCGAAAGAGTTGCTCTCCTTATAATTGTAATTGCTATATTGCTGCATCAATAATTAAAATATTATTGTATAATAACTGGTGCTATGCAAAAGAATGAATGTTTGTAAAGAGTAATGTAGAAGTCCCTCTTTGAAGGGAGTAGGGGGATGACTGCTACATGAGGTATATTTGCGTGAGCCACATTTTATACTTGCTCTGTACTTATACATTTAAAGAATGAAGTATAAATTACTGGTTTGCAGAAGTAAATCATCCCCTGTCTTTTCAAAGGGGGACAAGATCTAAACTTGCGTAAGATCAATTTTATAAAATATTATTGTATATAAACTGAAACCATTAGCAACTAACAATCAACGATAAAAAGACATGTCCTACAATCTGCTAAAAGGAAAGAAAGGAATCATCTTCGGCGCTTTGGACGAGAAATCCATTGCCTGGAAGGTGGCCAAACGTGCCAAGGAAGAAGGCGCTGAATTTGTGCTGACAAACGCGCCGCTGGCCATGCGCATGGGCGAAATCAACAAGCTGGCGGAAGAGACAAACGCACAAATCATTCCTGCTGATGCTACATCAGTAGAAGATTTGGAAAACCTCTTTAACAAGGCGCAGGAGATCCTGGGCGGCAAAGTTGACTTCGTGCTGCACTCGATTGGCATGAGCCCGAACATCCGCAAAGGCAAATCTTATGGCGACATGAATTACGACTGGTTCCAGAAAACACTGGACGTGTCGGCGCTCTCTTTCCACAAAATACTGCAGGTAGCCGAAAAACTGGATGCCATTAACGAGTGGGGTTCTGTGGTGGCGCTGTCGTACATTGCGGCGCAGCGCGTGTTCCCGGATTATACCGACATGTCGCAGGCCAAGGCTGTGCTGGAATCTATTGCCCGCAACTATGGCTACCGCTACGGCAAGCTAAAGAACGTGCGCGTAAATACCGTATCGCAGTCGCCGACCAAAACAACAGCCGGTACAGGTGTAGGTGGTTTCGACGTGTTCTATGAATATGCCGATAAAATGTCGCCGCTGGGCAACGCTTCTGCCGAGGATTGCGCCAACTACTGCATCACCCTCTTCTCCGACCTGACTCGTAAAGTAACGATGCAGAACCTGATGCACGATGGCGGCTTCAGCAGCATGGGTATTTCGGAGGACATTGTTGAGATGATCAACAAGTAAGATTTGGAAATTTGAGGATGTGAAGATTTGAAAATAGTTTTCGCATTCTGAAGTATAAACAGAGCGGCCTTTGCTATACCAGCAAAGGCCGCTTTTGGTTTTAGTTATACCTGTTCATGCCACAAGTTTAAGCGAAGCATGATGGTATGATGCTTCCGCCAGTCTGCAACCGGCGGAAGTATAGTTGGTGGTGATATGGCAGTTACAAACTGGCCTCATGCACAGCCGCAAGTTGCGCTGTCGCTAAACTTGCGGCATGTTTAAAGCTATCTCTTACCTGACAGCTATTATTTCTCTTATAGTATATGGGTTAATATAGCCTACATTTGTAACCTGAGCTTCATCACACCGGATAATCAATTTGTCATCATTTAACCTTAAGATAGAATATCTTCCAATCCAGTCTTTAGCCCTGTAATTATAAGCTTCTGAACTGTCTTGCGGGATGTTGTTTGGAAAAGCATAGATAGATAATCCTTTATTTCCATTAGCATGAAAGACCACATAGCTAAAGGGAGTGCTTACATCATCTTCTTGCAGAGAGACAAAGCAGTTGTTAATGCTTTTACCTTCTTTTGTAGCGCATTTATCAAACACCAAGAACTTATTCTGATAGGCCACAATAGAATCGCGCTTCAGTTCTCCGCCGCTGTATCTGACACTCGTAATACGCCAGGTGCCGTCAATATGACTGAATACACTGCGCTCATAACAGCCTGTCAGGAGAAATATAGAAAGGAGTAGAAAGTATTTTAAATTAAAATTTCCATTGTGATGGAAATTTTAATTTAAAGAAACTAATATCCTTTAAATATAAGAATAACTCACCAATACCATAATAGTTTTCACCATCATGCCGCAAATTCAAACTAGCCACAGAAGTATAACCTTTATACTTACCGCTCCAGCTTAAATCCGGGATCTACAGCGGGGCGCTGCGGTGTTTGCGATATAGTCCAGCCGGTGGCGTACATCCAGCGCGTCATGCGGGCCAGCTTTTCAATGTTGATGCCTTCAGCTTCATCTTTGGGCGTGTGATAATCGGGGTGGAGCAAAGTCGTAAAAAAGATGGCCGGAATGCCGGCGCGGGCGTAGGGCAGGTGATCGCTTCGGAAGTACCAGCCTTCCGGGTGTTTCGGATCATCCCAGGACGTATCGACTATGAAGTTCGTATATTGGTCGTTTGCCTGCATGGCCATATCCACTAAGGCAGCAGAATTACGATGCGGCAGCGTAGCGCCCAGCAGGGCAGCCGAGTCAGGCGCGTTCCGGCCAATCATATCGGCGTTCAGCACGGCCACAATAGCTTCTTTATCTACGGTAGGATGTTCTACAAACCAGCGGGAGCCCAGCAGACCGCGTTCTTCGGCGCCATGCCACACAAACAGGGCGGAGCGTTTGCCGGGATTTTGTACCCAGGCCCGGCCAATGGCCAGCAATGCCACACTTACGCTGGCATTATCGTCGGCCCCGTTCCAGATAGAATCCCCGGCTATCGGGGTGCCAATGCCATCGTGGTCGTGGTGGCCACTGAAGAGTACATACTCCTGCTTAAGTTCAGGATCTGTGCCCGGCGCCATGGCTACTACATTAACGGACGGGTAAACGTAACTATTCACATTAATGTCGGCTGTCAGGCTGGCCTTTGCTTGTTTTAAGCCCGCAACGCTGTTCTGCTTTACCAGTATGAGTGGCGTGTTGCTTTTTGGTGATTGTGTTGCGGCAGCATCTTCCAGTATGTACTGGCCTTCTTCAAAACCATGGCCGGCAAAGGCAAGACTGGCTTCCGCCATTTCATCGGCAACCAATACTATAGCGGCGGCCTGCTGATTTCTGAGCACATTGCTTTGCTGGCGCAATGCCGAAAGTGTATAGCGGTAACCTCTGAGGCTGATGCCCGGAACAGGCAGGGGATCCGGCGCCTGAAGCGGCATGGCGATAACTTTTCCTTTCAAATTATACTTTGCTGTATCAGCCAGAGAATTCAGCCATATAATCGGGGCATTTATGCGTGCCTGCACGGGCGTGGCAATCCAGGTGTCCTTCCACAAAGTGAGTGGCTTGTCATTTACTTTAAGCTGGCTGTTATCGCTTACCTGCACACGTCGGATGGGGAAAAACTGGAAGTAAGTACTGTCTTCACCGGCGGGTTTCAAACCGGCTTGGCGGGCCTGTCCGGCTATCCAGGCGGCGGCACGCAGTTCATCGGCTGAGCCGGCTCGTCGCCCGCGCATATCATCGCTGGCCAGGTAGAACAAATCTGCACGCAGTTCATCCTCCTTTATAGCAGAAAATGCCGGTGCATTGTTGGTAGTTTCCGGCGCCGATGTAACAGGGGCTTGGGTATTACATGCGGTAGCGAGCAAGGCAGCAAAAAGTAGGAGCGTATATGTTCTTTTCATGTATGTAATTAAAAGAGTTGATACTTCAGGTTGATAGTGTCATAATCTATATAATGCCATCCGGCAGGTAAATTATCAGGTGTAATAACTTTCCCAATGGCACATCTTCAGATTTCCTAAACACTTATTCATCCTCCCGGTGAACGGTATTAATGTCGAAAGCGGGCACACAGACCGACCAGTATTCGGTTTCCTCATCATATGGATTGGAATACTGAATGCGCGCACCTGCTTTGATAAGGATGGTTTCGCCTGCCGAAAGCTCCACTGCTTCGCCATCAATTTCAATTAACTGGCGGCCACGCAGCATAATGGTCACTTCATCGAATTCCGGTTTCTGGTGTGGCTCGCTCCAGTGCGGCGGGGCGATCATGTGGGCAATGCTTACGCCGGAGGTGCGGGTAGAGGCATGTCCAAAATGCTCCTCAATCATCTTTCCGTCGGTGGTGGGCACCCGGAAAGGCTTGGTCTGTTTAAAATATTTTTTGTCGCTCATAGTAAAAGATCCAGGTATAGAGACACTAGATATAAGACGCTTCGATTGATGTATACTTGCTCATCGGTTCTTAAACCTGATGATAGAATGTTAGCGGTGTATGGTTTATTTCGCTGATCAGCATAAAGCACCTGGCAAGTATACGGCCGGACCAGATATGAATGGTAATACCATGCGTCTGCTAAAAAGATTAATAAAACGATTTATACAGTAGCAGGACATGGTAAGCAGTTTATACGTGTATCACAACATATAGTAGCACGATAGCCTGTGTTTGAACTTACTGATACCTTTGCCGTATGTATCTTGAAACACAAATTAGTGCTACTACGGCAGCATCAGGCTCTTTGCAGCGGCAGGAGGCACGTAACAAGCTTTTTTAACAGAAATTTAAATGAAATTGACCATGAACGAAGACAAAGGAAAGATACTACTGGCTACCCTGGCGGGTATTGGCGGAGGTATTCTGGCAGGTATATTACTTGCCCCTGACAATGGACGCGCCACCCGCGATACCCTGAAACGCAGCTTGTCAAAAGTAAGCGAAGATATGGAGCGCACCATTAAAAACTGGATGGACAGCCTGGAGAACAGTGGCACTACAGAGCCGGGCAGCAGCCTGGTGATGCGCGGCTCCTGGGATGACGTGAAGGGACAGCTGAAACAAAACTACGCCGAGCTGACGGATGAAGATTTGACGTATGCTGAAGGCAAAGAAGATGAACTGTTCGGCCGTTTGCAGCGCAAACTGGGTAAAACAAAAGACGAGATTGTAAAGCTGCTCTCTGATTTCTAATCTTTGTTTTATACCAAACTATAAGAAGTTCTGCCCCTTGTTGAACTTCTTATTCATGCGTTTACGCTCTTTATAATTAACTTTTCAAGTATAGGTATAACTTAATGCTATACTTGAACGTTATAAAACCACAAGTAGAATATAAACGAATATCATACATTATAAAATCAGAGACTATGAAAGACAATAGCGGAAAAGTATTACTAGCTCTTTTGGCCGGTGCTAGTGCCGGTGTAATTGCAGGGTTGTTGATGGCGCCGGATACAGGCGAAGCTACCCGCGGCAGTGTAAAAAAATGGGCTGGCAAGCTTAGCAAAGATCTGGAGTCCAACCTGCAGGCAGGTTTAGACGAAATAAAGAACATGAGCACTGATGCTTACAACAAAGTAAGCAGTGCTGCTGGTGTAGGTTCTTCTGGCGGCAGTAGCAACACATCGGGCCGTAGTTCTGCTGCAAGTAGTTCTGGCTCAGGTAGCGGAGCTTCTTCAACTGGTGCCGGCTCTACCACAGGCGGTGGCTCTACGGGAGGTGGCAGCACTTCAGCTGGCGGCAATAGCCCAAGAGTATAAAACATTATTAAGTAATATACAGCTTTCCGGGGCGGGTGCAGGGTTTGCCTGCTATCGCGCTGAAATGAAGGCGTGATTGAAAAACATAAAAGGCCGGCTCGTATTTGAGCCGGCCTTTTATGTTTTACCGGCAGCTGTGCTTAACCTTCGGCCTGTGTGCCCGTTATAAAGTATAGGCTTTGTTTATCAGAGCGATGTATGATTTTTTAACTGATATAAGAAAATAAATTTATGAGAACAGATATGGAATGCAGATCATTGGGAGAGGAGAAAGGCAATTATACCAACGCACACGTACGGCAGATAAAGCAGAAAGATACGGGCACAAGTAGGCATGAAAGCAGTAGTGGCAATAGCAAACTGGCTGTCGGGCTACTGGCAGGCGCGGGTGTAGGCGTACTGGCAGGTATGCTGTTGGCTCCTGAAAATGGAAAAGCATTGCGCCGGCAGGTAATGAATTCGGCCTCAAAAGTAAGCGATCAGGTAACCAAAAGCTTTAGTGCCGCAAAAGACAAAGTAAGCAGCTGGACAAGCCAGAGTACCTCTGGCGAAACTTCTGCAAAGGAAGCTTTTTATCCATCCAACAGTGGTAATGTGCATAAAAGCCCCTACACAGACGAAAACAAGTGGAGTGACGAGGAAGTAAAAAGCATGACAGGCACGCCAAGGCCGGCACCCGGCGTGTAGCCGTGTAAAGTATAGTATAAGTAAACAAAAGCGCCCCGCAATACTGCGGGGCGCTTTTGTTTAATAGCAGCAAGTATAAAGCCTATTCTTCCTGCTTCTCCTGTTTTTCAGGCTTCATTTGTGGGAAGAACAGCACATCCTGGATGGAATGTGCGTTGGTCATAATCATGCTCAGTCGGTCGATGCCGATACCGAGACCTGCTGTTGGCGGCATGCCATACTCCAGCGCCCGCAGGAAATCTTCATCCAATACCATTGCCTCTGTATCACCACGCTTGCCCAGCTCCAGCTGTTCTTCAAAACGGGCGCGCTGGTCTATCGGATCATTGAGTTCTGAGAAAGCATTGCAGATTTCTTTGCCGTTGCAGATAGCTTCAAAACGTTCTACCAGCCCGGGTTTGCTGCGGTGCTTTTTGGCCAGGGGGCTCATCTCTACAGGATAATCGGTGATAAACGTTGGCTGGATTAAGTATGGCTCGCAGGTTTCTCCAAAAATCTCGTCTATAATCTTGCCTTTGCCCAGTGTCGGATCTATGTTGATATCCAGTTGCTTTGCTGTCTGGCGCAGTTCTGGTTCCTCCATTTCCGAAATGTCAATTTTGGTGAAGTGCTCGATAGCTTCGAACATGGTGTAGCGTTTCCAGGGCCGCTGAAAGTTGATGATGTTTTCGCCTACTTTTACTTCGGTGGTGCCGTGCAGGTCCAAGGCTACTTTCTCCACCATTTCCTCCACCAGGTCCATCATCCAGTTGTAATCTTTGTAGGCCACGTACAGCTCTACCTGCGTAAATTCGGGGTTGTGGAAACGGCTCATCCCTTCGTTGCGGAAGTCTTTGGCAAACTCAAACACGCCATCAAAACCACCCACAATCAGGCGCTTTAAGTATAACTCGTTGGCAATGCGCAGGTACAGCGTCATGTCCAGCGTGTTGTGGTGCGTTTTAAACGGGCGTGCCGCCGCGCCGCCGTACAGAGGCTGCAGGATAGGCGTTTCTACCTCCAGGTAGCCTTTGTCGCCCAGGAAATGGCGCATAGAGTTTACCAGTTGCGAGCGCTTTTTAAAAGCTTCGCGCACTTCCGGGTTCACAATCAGATCGACGTAGCGCTGACGGTAGCGCAGTTCGGGATCGCTGAAAGCGTCGTGTACGTGCTCCACGCCGTGCTCGTCTACCTCGCGCTTTACGATGGGCAGCGGCCTCAGCGATTTGGTCAGAATTCTGAGCTCTGTAACGTGCACCGAAATTTCACCTACCTGCGTTATAAAAGCATAGCCCTTAATGCCGATAAAATCACCAATATCGAGCATCTTTTTGAACACCATGTTGTACAGGTCTTTGTTCTCGCCGGGGGCAATGTCGTCGCGCGACACATAGATCTGGATGCGACCGGTGCTGTCCATGAGTTCCGCAAACGAGGCTTTACCCATAATGCGGCGGCTCATCAGGCGGCCGGCCAGGCTTACTTCCTGGTAGTTGTTCTTCTCCTTATCAAAATTTTCCTTTATCTCTTTGGCAGTGGCAGTAACTTCAAATGTCTCGGAAGGGTAGGGATTGATGCCCATTTTTTCCAGTTCTTCGCGCTCGTGGCGCCTGCGTAGTTCCTGTTCGCTCAGTTGCATGTGGTCTATGCTAATAGTGTTGGTTGTATAAACTGTAAAATTCGTAAATATCTGGCAGCTTTTAAAAGGTTAATTGCTGATTGTTGAGAGGATGGACAGTTAAGTTGTTGAATGGTTGTGTCACACAACGAAATTATAAAAAAAGGCTCCTGCAAGTATAAACCTGCAGGAGCCCGAAGTATAGCTATAAACTGCTTAAGCAGCGGCGCCCATCCCATATGTGTTGCCTTGCAGCAGCGGCCTGATTTGGTTTTCCAGTCTTGCTGACACAAAGGAGCCCTGCAGGTGTGCCGGTAATTCCAGCACAAAAGCCTCGTACTGCTCCAGGCCCATTGCCTGCGCAATGTAGCACTCGTGTATGCCGTTCAGGTAACTTACCAGTTGCAGCAGCGACTCATGAAATAGCTTAAAGTCGATATCAGCTTCCACAAAACGCTCAATTTCGCGGTGCGTGGAAGAAATGCGCAAGCGTGCCATCAGGTCGAACAGGGTGGTATAGCCCAATCGCCAGGTAAGCTGCTGCCAGTGCTGCGAACTGAATTTCTGCAACACATCGCCTGTTTTGCCACTTCGGATGGCAGTAGCGGGGTTGGCCTGCACCTGTTGCCGCACTGACCTTGCTGCCATACGGCGCGTAGTTTTAAGAAACTGCCCGATTTGCGACTGTGCCTCTAACTCTTTGCCTGCAATCTGTAAACCCGGCTTGTAGTATGCCAGCGGCAAACGGCGTATGGTAAAATCGCCGTAATGGCCGGCGGCGTAAAAGCTCATTGCCCTTGGGTAAGCATTCTTTACCACTAGACGGCCTGCCTCACGGAGCACCCAGGCTTCATTGTTGGTCTTTACGCCGCGCGTATGCAGAAATGCCTGCAAACCAGCAAACACAGCATAATAGGCCTGCGGAAATGTCCAGTGCAATGCGTTGCGCATATAGGCTTCATCGCCCAGTTCGGCTGTTGAGCGCAAAGCATACTCGGTGCTCCAACTGTTGAGCAGCAGGCGCTTGATACGTTCTGTGTCCTGCGCGCCTAACTCCGGCTTCGCCTCACGGAAGAACGCCAGGCTGTCCAGTCCGTTGTCGCCGGAGTGCTCCAGGTGATAACTTATCGCGAAAAAGTAGTTTAAAAAGATCTGTGCCGGAATGGATTTATGCCACTCCTGGTCAGCCTGCTTTTCCTCTTCCGGATACAATGAATATACGTTTTCTTCTTCTTTCTCTTTCATGCATAACTAACAAAATTAGCACATGGTGAGTTTCAAAAGCTGGCATTTTCTTGGGGTATTATTAATTCATAAATTGCTGTATATTAGACATTTGTGGCTATTCAAAAATAAATTTAGTAATTTACTTTTGAATAGCCATATTAGATGATTAAGCTAATTTAATTAGCAATAAAAGACGCGATGATTATAATGTAGGGCGGCATAACTCAGAGGGTGATTTTAAAGTAAACATATCAACAGAAAGCATCAACTATGGACATATCCTACATCATTAACCAATTGGGAGAAGACAGGGAGCAATATTTTAATGCTGTGTCGCCGCCTGTTTTTCAGACCAGCAATTTTGCCAGCAGAACCATAGCCGAGATGCGCTTTAAGTTACAGCACGAGGAGGAAAGTTATTTGTACACGCGCGGTAACAATCCTACAGTAACTATTTTTGAAAAGAAAGTAGCGGCCCTGGAAGGCGCGGAACATGCCATTGCTTTCGGCAGCGGCATTGCGGCTGTGGCGGCTGCTATACTGTCGCAGGTAAAGGCCGGCGACCATGTGGTGTGCACGCAGCATCCTTACAGCTGGACGAACACGCTGCTGAATAAATTTCTGCCCCGCTTCGGCGTAGAAGCCACCATGGTAAACGGTACCGATGCGGAAAACTACAGGCGCGCCATCCGGCCCAACACCACATTGCTATACCTGGAGAGTCCCACTTCTTTTACCTTCGAGTTGCAGGATATCGCGGCTGTAACAGCGATCGCCAAAGAACATAACTGCACTACCATCATCGACAACAGCTATGCCAGCCCGCTGCACCAGCATCCTATCAAAATGGGGGTGGACCTGGTCGTGCATTCCTGCACCAAGTATATCGGGGGCCATTCGGATGTGATGGGTGGCGTTGTATGCGGGCCACAGCAAAGTATAAAACGAATATTTGAGCAGGATTATATGACGCTGGGCGCTATACTTGCGCCGCACGATGCCTGGCTGCTTATACGCGGCCTGCGCACGCTACCGGTACGTATGGCCCGCGTGGCCGCCTCTACACGGCAGGTGGTAGATTATCTGGTACGGCACCCGAAAGTTGAGAAAGTGCTGTTCCCGTTCCTCCCCTCGCACCCGCAGTATGAACTGGCTCAGAAACAGATGCGTAACAATTCCGGACAATTCTCGATCCTGCTGAAAACGCAAAGTATAGAGAAGGTTGATTTGTTTTGTAACAGTTTGCAACACTTCTTAATGGCGGCCAGTTGGGGTGGTCATGAGTCGCTTATTTTCCCGGTGGCCGCTAATTATACAGATGACAGGCCAAAACCCGATCTACCTTTTAACCTTATCCGCTTTTATGTCGGTCTCGAAGACCCGGAATACCTGATACAGGACCTGGCGCAGGGGCTGGAAAAGGTATAGATGATCTGACGTAGAAATTTGATGAGGCATTAATTTGAAAATGGAATCTGCTATAGGTCTATAGCACCTGCTGCACAGACTTCAGACTTGCTATGTCTGCGATTTTGAAGTATAACCTCAAACCCTTCCCGGTAGTAAAACAGATAACACAAGTATAAAATACAATGAACATCATAGAAAGACCTGACATAGCCAATACGGCCACCGCCGCCATACTTGTCGGAGGCGGCCTGACAAGTTTTTTCCTGAATGAGAACCGCCCCAAAACGGCCCTGATCCCACTTGTGGCCGGCGGGGCACTGCTTCTGCTGAATCCTGGCGTGAAGGCTGGCGACAAAACCGCAGCTCATGCAGCTGTAGGGCTTACCTCCGCGCTAAGTATAATGACGGGCCTGCTGTTTGCCAAATCGGTGGCGCCGGCGGCACAGCTCAGGTATACCAGAGAGGTGCGTACCCGCCGGGCCGCCACTTTCGGCCTGATGACGCTGAGCGGCCTGGCTGCGGCAGGCGTGTATGTGGCCGGCTTCATCCAAAAGCGGCGCAATAAGCAGGTATAGTACTAAAATCCTGCTGCTGCATCGTCGCCACGCGGGTCAGCACCGGCTTCCAGTTTTCCGTTGGGCAGCACCAGAATGGCATCCACACGTCCGTAGGGGCTTCGCTCTTCCAGTTTATACCCTTTGCTGATAAGTATGGCACGCACGTCGGCAGGTATGGCTTCGGGTTCATGTTGTATCTCGTCGGGCAGCCACTGGTGATGGAAGCGCGGGGCAGCCACTGCCTGCTGCATCGTCATGCCATGCTCCACTACATTTAATATCGCCTGAAAAACAGACGTGATAATGGTAGAGCCGCCCGGCGTACCGACCACCATGTATAGCTTGCCGTCTTTTTCCAGAATAGTTGGTGTCATGGAACTGAGCATGCGTTTGTTTGGTGCAATAGCGTTGGCTTTGCCGCCTACCAGCCCGAACATGTTTGGTACGCCCGGTTTCACGCTGAAATCGTCCATCTCGTTGTTGAGCAGGAAGCCTGCGCCTTCAACCATTACTTTTGAGCCGTAAGCACCGTTTAGCGTGGTGGTAACAGATACTGCGTTGCCATACTGATCTACGATGCTGAAGTGCGTGGTCTGGTCTGATTCATGCATGGGCAGTGCACCGGCTTTAACGGAGGCGGATGGGGTAGCCTTTGCCAAATCCACAGTAGCCATACGGCTTTTCAGGTAAGCCTCGTCCAGGAGTTGCTGCACAGGCGTTTGCACAAAATCAGGATCGCCGAGGTAGGTGGCACGGTCGGCATACACGCGGCGCTCTGCTTCTGTCATCAGCTGCACCGACTTAGCGCTTTGCCAGCCATACTTGCCCAAATCGTAGGGCTCCATCATAGTCAGGAGTTGCACCAGGGCAATGCCGCCGCTGGAGGGCGGCCCCATCGAAATGACTTTGTACCCTTTATACTTGCCCATTATCGGCTCGCGCCAGGTAGCGTTATAATTTTGTAAATCCTGTTTGGTAATGATGCCGCCGCCACGCTCCATTTCCCGCGCAATCAGATCGGCTGTCTGGCCTGCGTAAAAACCTTCGCGCCCATTGTCGCGGATGCGCTCCAGCGTTTGTGCCAGCTCGGGGTGCCGCAGGGTATCACCTGCCTGCCATGCCTGTTCGCGTGCCAGGTAGGGTATATGTTTGTTATTCCTGAGGAAAGCTTCTTTGGTGTTGTTTAAATATTGCGCCTCTTTCTCTGTCAGCACCACGCCTTGTTTGGCTAAATCTATGGCTGGTTGCACCAGCACGGCCCATGGTAATTTGCCTAATTTCTGATGCAGTTTCACCATGCCGTCTACGCTGCCCGGCACACCGGCAGCCAGGTGGCCGTCGGTGCTCAGTCCTTCTATTACATTGCCGGCACTATCCTGGTACATGGTTTCGGAGGCGGCAGCCGGTGCTTTTTCGCGGTAATCGAGGGTGCCGGTCTGCCCGTTATGGTCGCGGTAAACCAGAAAACCACCACCGCCAATGTTGCCGGCTACCGGGAAAGCAACGGCCAGCGCAAACTGTGTGGCTACGGTGGCATCGTAGGCATTGCCGCCCTTACGCAGAATTTCCATGCCGATGCGTGATGCCTCCGGGTGCGCCGATACAACCATGGCCTTTTCGGACGTGAATCCGCGGGCAGCAGCTTCCGCAGGCGTTTTAACGCTGCCGGAAGTGCAGCCGCTGTATAAAAAAGGCGACAGCAACAGCAACCAGGCATAAATGATTGTTGGGAAAGATCGCCTCTGGAAGTATAAAGTATGATTTGCCATGTATGTTTTTTTGAGATGGTAAGATAAAAAGCGCCGGCTATGAATCATAACCGGCGCTTAAACTAATGCTTGTACTTCGTGTTATATATCCCACACGAATACTTTGCGTTAAAGCAAGCTGTTTTCTATTACTGATACGGCCTCTTCCACATAAATGTCTTTCTGCAGGCTCTTCAGGAACTCTTTGTTACGGGCTAGCTGGGCAGTATCTGTACCTATGGCTTTCACATCCTGCGGCAGGCGCACGACATCCAATACAGGTACGTCTTTCTGCGCCTCTTCGTAGCGCTTGGCTTCAGCCTCGTTTTGCCTTTCTTCAGCCATATATTTGGTCAGCTGCAACGAGCGAACCGTATTGTCTGACTGCTTTTTCAGGCGCTCCGCACTCTCCTTTATCAGGTTAAAGCTATCGTTCTGCGCAATATGGGCGCGGCTTTCAGCTTTTATCTGCGGTATGTTAAGCTTGGTAACAGGCCAGGGCTTATAATTGGCCGGTGTTATTTCATCAAACGGAAGCGGATAATCCTGCTCCTTTTCACCGAACTCCAACTGGCTATACAGGTCAGGCAAAATTATGTCAGGTGTTACGCCGCGCAACTGGGTAGTGCCGCCATTAATGCGGTAGAACTTCTGCGTGGTTAGTTTCAGCGCACCAAAAGGCTTGTAAGCATCAAACTGCGATGGCAATGCATCATCGAGTTCGAAGAACTGCTGCACAGTGCCTTTGCCATAAGTAGGCGTACCCATAATCACGGCACGGTTATAATCCTGCATGGCAGCTGCCAGAATTTCGGAGGCAGAGGCGCTGTTTGAGTTTACCAGGATTACGAGCGGGCCGCCATACTGCACCTGCGGGTCGCGGTCGTCGAGCACAATGGCTTTGCCGGCTGCAGTTTTTACCTGCACAACCGGTCCTTTATCTATAAACAGGCCGCCCATCTCTATGGCATCCGCCAGCGAACCGCCGCCATTGTTACGTAAGTCGAGCACAAGGCCCTGCATGCCGGCAGTCTTCAGTTTTGCTATTTCGCGCTTCACATCTTCAGCGCTGCTTGGCGCGCCGTTGTTCTCAAAATCGGCATAAAAGCCTGGTAATTTGATATAGCCAATTTTAGCTTTATCATCTATCATGGCAGACTGTGCATAGGTGTCTTCAAGCACAATCACGTCGCGGATAATCGGAATAACTTTGGTAGAACCATCGGGTTTTTTCACGGTCAGGCGTACTTCTGTACCTTTTTTACCGCGTATCAACTGGATGGCATCATCTATACGCATACCTTCTATCAGCACCGGCTCGTTATCGCCCTGGGCAACTTTCTGAATAGCGTCGCCGGGTTTCAGATCGCCCTGCAGGTAGGAGGGGCTGCCGGGTACAATTTCCATCACCTTTATCTGCCCGTCTTTTTCCTGCAGCGAGGCGCCTATACCTTCCAGGCGGCCGGTAAAGGCAATATCAAAGTTATCTTTGTCTTTGGGCGGGAAATAGCCGGTATGTGGATCGTATACATTCGTGATGGAGTTGATAAAAATAGAGCGGCGATCGTCACGGTTTACTTTGCTCAGGCGTTCATAAAGCTCGTCGTAAGATTTCAGCACTTTCGCGCGCGCCTCTTTCTCCATCTCCTCTAATGTCTTTTTCTCTGCTGTGCTGTCTTTGGCAAGCGCTTTTTCCTGCTCTTCTTTGATGTCGGCCAGGCGCGTCAGGGTCTGATATTTGAGTTGCTTGCGCCATTCTTCTTTCAGGGCGGGTACATCTTTGGCAAAGGTCAGCTTTTCGCCATCCAGTTCCACGGTTTCATCTTTCGTGAAATCAAAAGGCTTCGCCAGAATCTCTTTATAGTAGGCCTGCGATTCTTCCATGCGCTTGTCGATCAGGTCAGCCGACAGGTTAAAAAACTCGTAAGAACCTTCGCGCAGCTCATCATCAAGAGCAGTTTCATACTTGCGCAGCTTCTGTACGTCAGAGGCCAGCAAAAATTTCTTGTTGTAATCCAGACGGTCAAGGTATAAATTAAATACCTTCTTGGAAAAAGCATCATCAACCTTTTCGGGCTTGTAATGCCCGGTACTCAGGCCCTGCATCAAAGCCTTGAGCAGAATCTCGTTCTTATCATCAGGTGTACCTGCGCTTCTGTTGTAGAGAATAAAAGAACCCGTAAGCAGCACTACGGCGAGAACGGATAATATAATTTTGAATCGGGTTGTCAAGGATAGCATCTAAATAAGTATGTTGAACTATTGATTTAATACGCAAAAGTAATGCCGTAGATTGTGCGTGGCAGTGATTATCTGTAAGATTCTGTAATGTAATACAAAAGTTGCCGAAACACAATCAACTGCAAAAGCCCGTTTAATATGTGGCTGCGGCTGTTTTAAAAAGGTATCGTTTTGCGGAAGAAGTTTCAGGTATTTGCAACTATTAAAATAACAATAAAAAAGCAACGGATGTTCTATAAGCGGGCACCATTTTGTAAATAATAATTGTACTCGCCGTGACAAACAAGCTCTCTAAGCCGGCGGCACTTACCTCCGGACTGGTTTATAAGGAAACTCTTTTGCGGTGTGTCAGGTAAGCTAAAAGGCTTTAAATTTATCAGGTATGAAAACAATTTTATTCTTTGGCGACAGTCTGACAGCGGGCTACGGCCTGCCGGCTGCGCAGGCTTATCCTTCCCTTATTGAGCAGCGCTTAAAAGAAAAAGGACATAACTACCGCATACTGAACGGCGGCCTGAGCGGCGACACCACGGCCGGCGGCGTGCAGCGCATTGAACGCTGGCTAAACCAGCCAATTGATATTTTTGTACTTGCCCTGGGCGCCAACGACGGACTGCGGGGAATACCTGCCCGCGAAACAAGCCAGAATTTGCAAACAATTATAGACAAAGTGCGGCTACGTAACCCTGATGTGAAAATCATACTATCGGGTATGGAGATACCGGACATTGTACCCGGACGCTACGCAGCCGAATTCAGGAAACTTTTCAGGGAGCTGGCGCTATCAAACAACATTGCCTTTATTCCTTTTTTGCTGGAGGGCGTGGCAGGCATGCGCCAGCTTAACCTGGCCGACGGCGTGCACCCCAATGCCGAAGGGCAGAAGCTGCTGGCAAACCATACATGGGCGGTACTAGAGGGTATTTTGTAGCCATTCGGCCATGAAGGAGTTGGCTAAAAGAAGTATAACAAAATATTTCGGGGTAACTTAAAAGAAATACCTTGCCGGTTGAATACAATCCCTAGTTATACCAGCACCATACTTAAAGTATAGCTCAGCACCAGGCGCTCAATTGTAAGTATAGACTGCGCATTATAGCAGCATCATACTTAAAGTATAGCTATCAAAATAAAGATAAACAGGCCGGGCAGCCTTTGTTTATTACGGCTTGATGATAAAAGCGTAAGACGGGGCACTGCTGCTGGCGCAGCCTTATCTGACTGGTAAAATCCAGAATAAAAATAAAAGCCGGGTATCTTGCTAACAGATACCCGGCTTTTATGTGGTTAAGCTAAGAGCTTAGTAATAAATGTGCTCTCCTCTGTTTTTCTGGAAGTGCGTCTCAAAGTAGCGGGCGTCTTCAGCGCTTTCTGGTTTAAAGCCAATCACGATGTTTCCTTCCTTGATGCCAGTTTCGTATACTTTGGCGCGCTCTTCGGGTATACCGGCACCCACCAGGGCGCCAATCAAACCACCCGTTAAGCCACCGGCTCCGGCACCGGCCAGACCAGCTGCTAAAGGACCTGCTACTATCAGGCCAAGGCCCGGAATTGCTACAGAAGTACCAATAGCTGCAATGGCACCCACAATGGCACCCAGGGTGCCACCAATCGCTGAACCTGCACCGGCGCCTTCAAGCGACTTATTGCCTAATTCTGTTGTGTCGTCTTTGTCATCATCGCCGAAATGCCTTTTACGGCCTTCATCCGACATAACGACGTTTATATCGTCTTTATCATACCCGCGGGCGCGAAGCTCTTCGAAGGCACGTTCTGCACTTTCTCTGTCTCTAAACATAGCGGTCATCATGCCCGCATTATCAGTTCTGTTCATCATAGTTTTATAGTTATGTGTTGTTATGTGTAAACCAACGCTTCTTACAGGTATTGGCTGTTTTCTGCGTTATAGGTATACTAACGGCAACAGCAAGGTATGGTTACGGCAGGCGGTTCCGGCCTGGAGCTGATGTGCGCCTATGCTGTTGTTTAGCTATTTCAGGCAACCCAAAGCTTGGGTTATTCCTGCGGAGGGAGCAGTACCTTGTTAATAATGTGCACAACGCCGTTCGATGCTTTTATATCGGGTGTGACAATCTGGGCGCCGCCTACCACAAAGCCCCTGTCATCTACCTGTACCACTACTTCATCGCCCTGGGCAGTTTGCATTTGCATGTTGTCCTTCAGCTCATAAGACATTACGCGATTAGGTAGCACATGTGCCTGCAGAATGCGGGTAAGTTCCAGCTTGTTATCACCCAGCATCAGGGTCTCTACCGTACCTTCCGGTAATGCAGCAAAAGCTTCATCGGTAGGGGCAAACAGAGTATATTCAGCAGGGCTGTCCAGTATCGTTACCATGTCGGCCGCGCGTACAAGCTTTGTGAGCGTGGAGAGATCAGGATTGCTCTGGATAAGTGCAAAAATGTTCCGTGCCTTTCCAACAGGGTTGTCGGCTGATACAGTCTCATCTTCGTTATCGGCAGTCATGTTGGTATCCATCGTTGTGGTATCATCAACTGCTGCACTGTCGGTTGTTGCTGCTACGCCTGTTTCGGTCGCCTCTGTTTCAGCACTGCTGTTTACCACATCTGTGCTGTCGCTTACACTGGCACAGCCCAGCAGCACCGCCGCTGTGGCTGCCATGCATATTGTTGTTATCTTGTTTCTCATCCGTTTTAGGTTTATATGCTCTTTATTAGTTATTCATACGCACCCCGGGCTTAAAAGCTACCTGTGCATTTTTTGTCTCTGCGCTATAAACAGTAAGCCCCTCGGTTGAGAGGGGCTTACTGTTTATAATATCATACTTTACTTGTCGTTTACCTCAACATCTTCTGGTATAATTACATTGTTAACCACTTGTATAATGCCGTTTGAAGCTATTACATCGGGTTTAACAATGGTGGCACCTCCTACTGTAACAAGGCTACCTACATTATCAACACTAACATCCACGTATTGGCCTTCTGCAGTTTCCAGGCGTTGTGTTGTATTAAACTGAGATGACAGCACTCTGGAGGGGATGATGTGTGCCTGGATAACTTTAGCCAGGGCAATCTGGTTTGTCGGATCTATGAGGTAGTTATACTGTTCTCTGGACAATTCCTCAAAAGCTTCGTTGGTGGGCATAAGCACGGTTAAGGGGCCTGCTGCATTAAAAGCAGTTGTCAGGTTGGCTGCTTCTACGAGCTTTACAAATGTAGAAAGGTGCTCGTTTTTCCGGGCCAGGTCCAGGATAGTATATTGCTCGGTGTTGTCTATATCCTCAAACATGTCGTAGTAAGAGGCATTGGCGTTATCAGCAGCTACACCGTCCGTCAGGCCAGGCTGTACGCTTGTATCGCTACCTGATGCCATAGGCTGATCTGTAGCCTGCGATGCATCCATAGCGGCAGCATCGTCTGTTGTATCTGTGGTGCTGGCACACCCAAACAGTGTCATGGCCATTGTTGCCATAGCTGCCAGCGGGGTAATTAGTTTCTTTTTCATAGTATAGTTTTGGTGTTGTAAAGCGGTTTTATTGCTGCATACCTGCCGGGTTATGAAAATAAAAACCCTCTTTTATTGCTAAAGAGGGTTTAACTTTCATCTCAACGGGAGATATTAATAGATGCCAAACTCATCCTTAACGGCATCTTCGCTGGGAACGATTACACCGTCAACAACATGTATTATGCCGTCAGATGCTTCTATATCACCTTTCACGATGGTTGCGCCGCCTATGGTAACCATTGTGCCGCCCATACTTACGTCTACAGGAATATGGCGATCTTCTGAAAGCGCGATCTGCTGGGAAGTGTTAAACTGCATAGAAGGCACTTTAGAGGGAAGTACGTGCGCCTGTATTACCCGCATCAGACTGGCTTTATTTTCCGGATTGAGCAACATTTCAAGTTTCTCTTTAGGCACCTTGGCAAAAGCCTCATTTGTTGGTGCAAAAAGGGTAAAACCATCTATACGCTCCAAATCAGACTCCATATCTGCCAGGTCAACCAGTGTTGCAAAGGTGGACAGGTTAGGGCTCTTTTTTATCAGGGTAAGTGCGTCGTACTGTTCTGTATTGTCGATGTCTTCAAACATTTCGCCAACCGGAACAGGGTTCTCTAAAGACAGAGATGCGATAGGAATTACTGCTACAGGAACTGATGCAACGGCAGCCACATCTAATGTATTGTCATCAGTTGCGGCGGCATCATTCATGCTTTCAGAACCAGCACATCCGGCCAGTAAAAATGTTGAAACTGCTAAGGCAGTAAAAGTTTTAAAAATGTTCTTTCTCATAGCTTTAGTTCAATTAAGTTAAACGTTGTATGCACAAGCATACCTACTTATTTAACTCTTGTTTATGAGAAATTGTTGAGACAGGAAGGGCATAAAAGCAGGCATAGAGAAAAATTTTCTTTACGTTCGCTAATAAAAAAAGGCCGTTCGCTTATTAATTATAGACCTTTACTACAAAAACGTAGTCTTTTAGCTTCTTAAGCTGCTGTGGCCTCGGATTACCCGCTAAGGTATTGTTTTTTGGCAACGACATAGGCGCCAGCGAAGTAGTTTCCGGCAGTTCCTCTACCATCTGCATCAGGTAAGCCGACTTGATAGCAAAGGCTGCTCCCTCCTGGCCTGCCTGCTTGCCGCTGATAACGCCGATAAGATTGCCTTTGTCGTCAAACAGCGGGCCGCCGCTATTGCCGGGGTTCAGCGGAATAGAGATTTGATAGGAAGTAGTATCGCCTTCAAACCCGGAGGTAGAACTGAGGGAACCCTCGCCAAACACAATATCCTCGCGCGGATAACCCAGCGTGTATACATGTTCGCCCAAGTCAGACTCTGCTGTTTTAAAAGTATAGGGCAGTTTGCCGAAGCCAGAAAAAGAGGGGTCTTCTATTTTCAGGATGGAAAGATCATGGATTTGATCGCGGTATATTTCATTGACTTTATACTTTAGACCGGATTTGTTTTCAATGTAAATAGAGTCGCCGCCTTCTATCACATGCGAGTTGGTTACCAGATAGCCGTCGGCGCTGATGGCAAAACCTGTACCGCTGAAAGTGGCAGAACGGGGAGTTGCCGGCTTGGAGGCGTCGTTGATACCATTGATAATTTCTGTCTGTGCTTTCTTTAAACGTTCAACTTCCCGGCGAAGCTCCACATAGCGAACTGTCTGCTGCTGCACAGGCGCTTTCAGTTGCTGCACACTCCAGAGGGTGCCAAATATCGAGAGCAGTGAAACGCTTGCTGCCACGGCCATTGTTTGGGCATGTTGGTTAATGAACACGCGCCAGCCGGCTGTAGCTGTCTCACGCGTTGCAGGCACAGTTTCGGATTGCATGTCCGCATGCAGGCGGTTAAGCTTATTTTTGAGCAACTGGCGCTGGCCGTATTTCTGCAGTGTCTGCAGCAGCTGCCTGTGTTCAAGCACCTGCCTGTTCAGGCGCGCATCATTATGGAGCAGGGCTTCGAAAGATGCCTGCTCCTCGGGAGCCATGTTGCCGTTGAGGTAACGCTCTATTTGTTCGTAAGCACGGTATTCTAACATCGTAATCTTCTCCAAGGCCTCACCGAAGCCAGACTGTTGAGCAGCCCTGTTACACCTCGGGCTTATAGGTAGAAAAAAACAGCTTTTTCAGGCGCTGCAGGCATTTATACTTCTGGTTTTTGGCGGTGTCCGTATTTACATAGCCAAACTTATCTGTAATATCCTGCATGTTCTGCAGGCGGATGTAAAAATCTTCAAGTAAACTCCGGCAAGGTTCGCCAACCTGTTCCAGGGCTTCTGTCATCACGTTAAACTGGTGTTCCTGTTCTTCGTGATAGGGGATGTCTTCCTCTACACTTACAAAATTCTCCGAGTCATCCAGTTTGCTGGCAAAGCGCCCTTTTTCAGCCAGGCGCTTCAGCCAGAGCCGGCGGCACACCGAGTAGAGGTATGTTTTAATCTGGCAGCTCAGCTCCAGCCGGCCCGCTTTAATTTTCTCGTAAAAAACGATGACAGCTTCCTGGTAAATGTCTTTTGCCTCGTCATCAGTTCCACTGTTGCTCAGAATAAAGTAAGAGATCACCGGAAAGTAAAGCCTGTACAGTTGCGCCAGGGCAGCATCTTCATCATTCCGGATACCCTCCACAATCGCTTCATCCGTCTCATACAAACGTTTCTTCATTCCGTTCAATATTTATACCTGTTTCTGCTGTTTGTAACCCAATAAAAATTATTTTTTATTTTTTCTGAAAAGGCGGGTTACCTAAAGCTGTGTTCCTGTATGAAGTGAAAATCGAAACCAAACACTTAATCACAAAACACAAAATGAAAAATCTATTTAAATTCGCTTTCGTTGCTTTTGCTCTTACTGCTTTCACTGCTTGTGGCGACCAAGGAGCTGCTACTGAAACTGAAGGCGTTGAAACTACTGAAGAAGCTACTGACGCTACTTTAGAGGAGGCTACTCCAGCTGATGCTGACATGGATGCTACCATGCCAGCTGATACAACTGTTGCGGTTGACTCTGCTACTGTAGTTGAGTAATTATAACGGAACGAAGGCATTAAGCTTCTAGTTCTAAATTTACAGCGGGCTCCGTGCATTAGTGCGGAGCCCGCTGCTTTTTACCGCTATTACAATAAAGCTTACCTGAGCCTGAAACAGTAAACCGGCCTGATGGGGTGACTTCTCTTCTTAGCAGTTTCAGCTACTTTTTTCGCGTCGGCGGCGTGCTATTTCCTTCTGAATGAGCACAAGCTCCCGGCTGCTTTGCCCGGCTATGGCTGTGTTCTCGTTGGCGCGGCGCAGCAGGTAAGGCATCACAGCATCTACCGGACCATAAGGCACATACTTGGCTACATTATAACCCGCTTTGGCCAGGTTGTACGACAGGTTATCACTCATGCCATAAAGCTGGGCAAAGTATACGCGCTCATCATCCGGAGCAATATGATGCTCCTGCATCAGTTCCATCAACAGTGAGCAGCTTGCCTCGTTGTGTGTACCGGCACAGAAAGAAATATGGTTGATGTGCGCCACACAAAATGCAAGCGCTGCATTATACAAATCATCAGATGCCTGTTTGGTCGGGTTAATGGGGCTTTGATAGCCTTGCTCCTGTGCGCGTTTACGCTCCTTTTCCATGTAGGCGCCCCGTACCGGTTTGGCACCTAATATATAGCCGCCAGCCACCGCCTGCGCATAATCACGCTTAATTACATCCAGCCTGTCGAGGCGGTAGAGTTGGTAAGTGTTGTATACAATGGCTCTTTCTTTGTTGTAAAGCGCCATCATCTCGTACGTCAGGTTGTCTACTGTTTCCTGAAACCAGCTTTCCTCGGCATCCACAAAAACACGCACACCGGCTTCGTAGCAGCGCTGGCAAATAGCGTTTACACGGTCGCGGCCCCGCTCAAAAGCGCCGCGTTCATCGGCTGTCAGTTCCTGGCGTGCCTGTACTTTCTCCAGCAGACCGGTATCCACCAATCCGGTAACTTTAAACACCGAAAACGGGATGTGCGGGTTGTTACGTGCTTTTTCTATGGTTCTGAGGATCTCGTCGCGTGTGGCGTCGAAGCTTTTCTCGTTGCCTTCGCCTTCTACCGAGTAATCCAGGATGGCGCCAATGTTATAGTCGCCTAGTTCCTGTATCGCCCTTTCAACCTCGTGCAGGTTTTCGCCGCCGCAGAAATGCCGGAAAATAGTAGGCTTCACAATAAATTTAACCGGCAGGTGTAAATGAAGCGCGGTATTCAGCAAACCGCCGCCAATTTTAACAAGCGCGTTGCTGTTCATTGCTTTAAACAGCAGGTACATCTTATAAAGCTCAGCATTTGACTTGGAAGCAAATGCAGTGGCTGTATTATCAAAAGATACGTTGGTAACGGGGCTCATGAAGTATAAATTTCCCTGCAAAGATAGCGCATCAGGCCCATTTCAACATCATACTTCCGGATAGTTGTACTACTGGTTTAAGCCCGGAAGGCGGCTGTGCCGGATTATGGGCAATGCTTCGTGCTTTACTTTTTTATTTGGTTATATTTGCCACAAGGCTTACCGGGCATGATGTTTAAGCCGGGTAAGTTGTTGTAGTGCTGAATTGCTAAATGGTTAATTGCTGATTGTTATGTTTGAAACATACAGGCCTCAACTCTTTAACTTTTTAAATAGCCGGGCCCAGTTAAATATATACGATTTATGTATAATATTTTGGTAATTAACATATTGGCACATTAATGAATTAGCACATTTACTTAACTCTCTGACGCAGAATGACAGAAACCATACATATTGGCGACAGTGTATTGCAGGAACTAACAACGCTGCTGCAAAACCGGGCTTTCAGCAAAGTAGCGGTGCTGGCAGATGAAAATACCCTGGTGCATTGTTACCCCGCTATAAAGCCATACTTGCCGGCCCACGAACTTATTCAGGTAAAAAGCGGCGAAGAGCATAAAACGCTGCAAACCTGCGAGCATATCTGGCAACGCATGACGGAACTGCACCTGGATCGCTGGTCGGTGCTCGTGAACCTGGGTGGCGGCGTAATCGGCGACATGGGCGGTTTCTGTGCGGCTGTGTTTAAGCGCGGTTTATACTTTGTGCAGGTGCCTACCACGCTGCTGGCGCAGGTAGATGCCAGTGTAGGCGGCAAAACCGGCATAGATTTTCATGGGCTCAAAAATCACATCGGGGTATACCAGGAGCCGCAGGCGGTTTTTATTGATCCAGCCTTTTTGCAGACGCTTCCGCCCCGGCAAATTAAATCCGGTTATGCCGAAATTATCAAGCATTGGCTGATTGCTGATGGGCCAGCTTTTGAAGAACAACGCTACGTTGGCCTGTTTGTAGAAAATTGGGAAGAAATTATCCGGCAATCAGTAAGTATAAAAGCCCGGGTAGTGGAGGCCGATCCGCTGGAAGGCGGTTACCGCAAAGTGCTGAACTTTGGCCATACCGTAGGGCACGCTATAGAAAGCTACCTGCTGGAGCAGCCAGGCCGGGCATTGCTGCACGGCGAAGCCATTGCTATAGGTATGCTTTGCGAGGCCTGGCTGTCAGTAAAACATAAGTTGCTGACGCAGGAAGAACTGGAAAAGATAGAAACTTTCCTGATTTCAATTTATGAGAAAATTTCGCTGGCAGGGGCAGACATCCAAAGTATAGCACAGCTGGCCTTACAGGATAAAAAAAATACAAACGCCACCATTAACTGTACCTTGCTGAACGGCATCGGGAAAGCCGTTTACGACCAGCCTGTTACATTGCAGGAGATCCGGGAATCATTGCATTACTATACGTCACTATGAGCCAAAGCATTACCCTTAGTCACCCCAACAACATTCTGAAAGGAAGTATAAAGTTGCCAGCTTCTAAAAGTGAGGCCAACCGCGCGCTCATTATTGCGGCGCTATCAGGAGAACAGGCTGAATTGGAGAACTTATCGGAAGCCAACGATACGCAACTGCTGCAGCGCCTGCTGAAGAGCCGTGAAGAAACGATTGATGCCGAAGATGCCGGTACGGTAATGCGCTTTCTGACTGCTTATTATGCTGTAACAGGCCAGCAAAAAATACTGACCGGTACGCCACGCATGTGCCAACGGCCCATAAAGGTGCTGGTTGAGGCGCTGCGTACGCTGGGAGCAAGTATAGATTATCTGGGTGAGGAAGGATATCCGCCTATGAAAATAAACGGTTTCAGTGGCAATGGAAATAAGCACCTGAAGATACGCAGCGACATCAGCAGCCAGTACATTTCTGCCCTGCTGATGGTAGGGCCGCTGCTGCCGGAAGGATTGGAACTGGAGCTGGAAGGCAAGATTGGCTCACGGCCATACATTGAAATGACGCTTTCGCTGATGCATCATTTTGGCGTGTCGGCTGATTTTACAGAGAATACCATTACTGTGCCGCATCAGCCATATAAAGCTGCCCGTTTCATGGTAGAGTCAGACTGGTCGGCAGCGAGTTACTGGTATAGCCTGGTGGCTTTGGCAAAAGAGGCGGAGATTACGCTGCTGGGTCTAAAAGAGCAGTCTTTTCAGGGCGACCGCGCCATTGTGGACATTATGTATAAACTGGGTGTGTATACTTCGTTTACCGCGCAAGGCGTACAACTAACCAAAAAGCACCACGAAAAACAAGTAGCTTTAGACTTCTCGGACTGCCCTGATCTGGCCCAGACGGTTGTTGCACTTTGTGCAGCACTTGGCGTTACGCTGGAGATGACAGGCCTGGAAAGCCTGCGCATCAAAGAAACAGACCGCATCCAGGCGCTGCAGATTGAAGTGCTGGAAACCGGCGCCTCGTTGCAGGAGATTACGCCGGGCGTATTCCGCTTAGAACCGGGTATCCTTGCCAAAAAGGAACTTTCGTTCCGCACGTACCAGGACCACCGCATGGCCATGGCTTTTGCGCCACTTGCCTTGCTGGAGCCCGTGCATATTCAGGGACCCAGCGTCGTCCGTAAATCCTACCCCCGGTTCTGGGAAGATTTGGAGAAAGTGGGGTTTGTGGTGAACCAAGCGTAGATGGCTGAGCGGCACCTGTATGGCGATGGGGCTAAAATAGAAGAGCTGCTTCGGGAAATGGAGTTGGTAGAATTGGCTGCAGGGGGCTGGGCTGCGGTTTATAAGCATAATGCTACCGGTGCATTTTGGATGAAGTATCATACTATGTCCGGAAGTCAGGGCGGAGGCTATGTACAGCTTATCAGATTGCCTCTACCTTCAACTGAACAGCTCATAAGCATAGCTTTATATTCCCAGTTTGAGGATGAAGCGCTTGCCGCTATACTACGCCTTGTAGACGAGGAGGCAATTGAGCAGAAGGATTTCCGGCATCAGCTATTAAATCAGCTGGAAGAGCAAAACCTGTCCGGCTTAAGTAGCAGTCAGAAACTGCGGATACAAAGAATAATTAAACTATCGGCGCTGGATAATCCGATGAATAGGTGGGAAGTGCTGAATAAAAGTGCAGCTCAGGTGCAACAGGAGGCTTTATATTTTAAGACAGCTGCCGACAGGGCAAAACTTCTGCTCAAAAGGGTGCTATAATTAAAGGTAAAACAGCTTCTCCACTTCGTATACCAACTGCTGCAAATACGCCGGTGCGTGCAGCAACCGGCTGCCGTACCAACTGAACATTTCCCCGTCAACTACTTTTACCAGCGCCTGCGGACATAGCTTCTGAAACTCAGCAATATGTTTTTCTTTAAACGGATACGGCTCCGAAGATAAAAATATAAGCTGCGGATTAGCCTTTTGCAGTTGTTCCGTTGTAATCTCAGGATAACGTGGCAGATCGGCAAATGCATTGCTAAAGCCGCAGCGTTGCAGCATATGGTTGATAATGTTATGACTGCCTGCGATCATGTATGGTTTTCGCCAGATAAAGTAAGCGGTTTTAATACCTGGCTGAAGCGGCTCTAACTCCTTAAAACTTGTGTTTATACTTTGTGCAAGTTTCTGCGCCTTTGCCCTGGTGCCTGCCAGCTGCCCCACCTGCTGCATCATGTCCAGCGCATCTTCCAAAGTATAAATATCGCTCATCCATACTTTATACTTGCGCTGCAAAGCTTCAATCCCTTCTTTGTAGTTCTCTTCCCTGTTGCCGATAATCAAATCAGGTTGCAGGGCATCAATTTTATCGAAGTGGAAATTCTTGGTGCCGCCAATAATGGTTTTATACTTGATGGCGGCTGCCGGGTGAATGCAGAATTTGGTAACACCCACGATGCGATCAGCCAGGCCTAAATCAAACAGCAACTCCGTTTGTGAAGGCACGAGTGATACAATGCGTTGCGGCAAGTAAGGCATTGTAAGCTGCTGGCCCATCTGGTCAGTAAAAATCATAAGCTTGTAAAATTAAAAACCCGGCAGGTTTTTAAGTCTGCCGGGTTTACCATAAAGTATAAATCTTAGCTCAGATAGCGGAAATCCTGCCCGTCCTGAATCTTTAGTATTGTTTCGTAAATCATTTTAATCACATTCTCCACATCGTCTTTGTGTACTGTTTCTACAGTAGTGTGCATGTATTTGAGTGGAAGTGAAATAAGGGCAGCGGCCACGCCCGAACTGGAGTAAGCAAAGGCATCGGTATCGGTGCCGGTGGCCCGCGAAACAGCAGAGCGCTGGAACGGAATATCCTTTTCTTTGGCCGTATTGATGATGAGGTCGCGCACGTTGTTCTGCACAGCCGGCCCATAAGCAATCACCGGGCCTTTGCCGCAATGAATGTCGCCGCTCAGTTTTTTCTCATACATCGGCGACTGTGTGTCGTGCGTTACGTCGGTGATGATGGCTACATCGGGGTTAATGCGGTGGGCGATCATCTCGGCGCCGCGCAGGCCTATTTCTTCCTGCACTGCGTTTACTATGTATAAGCCAAAAGGCAGCTGGTTGTTGTTTTCTTTCAGCAGGCGTGCCACTTCAGCTATCATAAAGCCGCCGATACGGTTGTCGAGGGCGCGGCCAACATAGAATTTGTCGTTCAGTACGGTAAATTCATCTTCAAAAGTAGCTACGCAGCCTACGTGTACGCCCATTTCCTCTACTTCTTCGCGGTTGCTGCCGCCGCAGTCCAGGAAAATGGTTTCCATGTTTGGCGCTTTGTCGTTTTCAGTCTTGCGCACATGTATGGCCGGCCAGCCGAAAACCGCTTTTACAATACCTTTGGATGTATAAATATTCACCCGCTTGGATGGCGCAATGAGGGCATCGGAGCCGCCGTTGCGTTTCAGGTAAATGTAACCTTCGGGGGTGATGTAGTTCACGAACCAGGAGATTTCATCAGCATGCGCTTCGATTACCACTTTATACTTCGCCTCCGGGTTGATAACGCCGACCACAGTGCCATAAGTATCTACAAAATAATCGTCGACGTAAGGTTTTACGTAAGTGAGCCATAGTTTCTGGCCTTCTGCCTCAAAGCCGGTCGGAGAGGAGTTATTCAGGTATTTTTGAAGGAAATCGAAGGATTCTTGTCTCATAGTTGATATAATTAAAAATTAGAAATAGTCAGAAAGTAGATTTTGAACCGGTATGTACATACGATGCATTTCTAATTTCTAATTTTGAATTTATAATTTGATTAAAGCGGAATGTTGCCATGCTTCTTACGTGGCAGCTGTACGGCTTTGTTTTCCAGCATCTTAAACGCTTTAATTAGTTTTGCCCTTGTTTCAGATGGCATTATCACCTCATCAATAAAACCACGGTGTGCGGCGCGGTAAGGGGTGGCAAACTTCTCTCTGTACTCCTGTACTTTTTCGGCCAGTTTGGCTTCCGGATCGTCAGCGGCAGCAATTTCACGCTTAAAGATAATCTCGGCAGCACCCTGTGCGCCCATCACGGCAATCTCTGCTGAGGGCCAGGCAAAATTCATATCTGCGCCAATGTGCTTGGAGTTCATGACGTCGTAAGCGCCGCCGTAAGCTTTGCGGGTAATAACAGTAATGCGCGGAACGGTTGCTTCACAGAAGGCAAACAGCAGCTTAGCGCCATTGGTGATGATGCCGCGCCACTCCTGGTCGGTGCCCGGCAGAAAGCCCGGCACGTCTTCCAATACCAGCAGCGGTACGTTAAAACTATCACAGAAGCGCACAAAGCGGGCAGCTTTGGTACTGGCGTTAATATCTAATACACCAGCCAGCACGGCAGGTTGGTTGCCTACAATGCCGATGCTGCGGCCAGCTATTCGGGCAAAGCCTACGACAATGTTCTCTCCAAAATTTTTATGTACTTCAAAGAAAGAATCTGTGTCAATAATCCCTTCAATCACCTCTCGGATATCGTAAGGCTGGTTCGGGTTTTCCGGTAAAATGGTATCAAGTATGGCGCGCGCTTCGTCACCCCCGGACTCATAGGGAAGGAAAGGCGGTAACTCTTCGCAATTCTGCGGAATGTAGCTGAGCAGTGTTTTGATATTGGAGATGCACTCTACCTCGTTGGCGCAGGAGAAATGTGTTACGCCGCTTTTGGTGCTGTGGGTGCTTGCGCCACCAAGCTCTTCAGAAGTTACCTCCTCGTGTGTTACTGTTTTTACCACGTTAGGGCCGGTTACAAACATGTAGGAGGTATCCTGCACCATCAGGATAAAATCGGTGATAGCCGGTGAGTACACTGCGCCGCCTGCGCAGGGCCCCATAATAGCTGAGATTTGCGGTACAACGCCCGAAGCCAGTGTGTTGCGGTAAAAGATATCAGCATAACCTCCCAGCGATACCACGCCCTCTTGTATGCGGGCGCCGCCAGAGTCGTTGAGGCCGATAACGGGAGCGCCGTTTTTCATGGCCAGCTCCATAATTTTCACAATCTTTTCGGCGTGCGTCTCAGAAAGCGAACCGCCCAGCACCGTAAAGTCCTGCGAAAAGACGTATACCAGCCGGCCATTAATTATGCCGTAGCCCGTCACCACGCCATCGCCTAAATAATATTGCTTGTCGAGGCCGAAATCTTTGGAGCGGTGCATCACAAATTTACCGGTTTCTTCAAACGAGCCTTCATCCATCAACAGGCTGATGCGCTCACGTGCGGTAAGTTTGCCCTTTTTGTGCTGTGCTTTTATCCGATCTTCGCCGCCGCCCAGCAATGCTTCAGCATTTTTGCGGTTCAGTGTCTGTATCTGGCCTTGTCTGATTTCTCCTGGCATTTAAATAGGGGATAGCGTATTAAGTGTTAATAAATCATTAATTCTCAAATTTAGAAATTCTGCACCGATTTCGGGTATACTTGTGGCTTTTTTAGATCTGATGGTAGCTAAGGGACAGCAAGATAGATAAACGGCATAAGGGTAGAATAAAAAAAGGCTATCCAATTTGGATAGCCTTTGCTTTAACTTTAATTTATACTTTATTCCTGTGTTTTGTCTGTGGATTTAGTTGGCTCAGTTTCCTCTTCGTCAGAAGCTCCCTTTGCTTTTTTGCTGTTGCTCTTCTTCGACGTAAAAGTCAGCTTTTCTTCGCCTTCCTTGTGATCTACCAGAATGGTGTCTCCCTGGTTCACTTCCGCTTTCAGAATTTCCTCGGCAATCGGATCTTCGATATACTTCTGGATAGCACGGTTCAGCGGGCGGGCGCCATACTTCGGATCGTATCCTTTCTCGGCCACATAGTCCTTGGCTTTATCGGTTAGTTCGATAGTATAGCCAAGCGCTTCTACGCGCGTGAACAGCTTACTCAGCGACAGCTCAATAATCTTGTGCATGTCTTCACGGCCAAGCGAATTAAACACAATCACATCGTCCAGACGGTTCAGGAACTCCGGTGAGAATGTTTTCTTCAGCGCACTGGCAATCGTACTTTGCATCACATCATCCACGTTCTCCTGCTTGGATTTAGACATAAAGCCTATACCGGCACCAAAGTCCTGCAGGTCACGGGCACCAATGTTGGAGGTCATGATGATAATGGTGTTACGGAAGTCTACCTTGCGGCCCAGTCCGTCCGTCAGAATACCATCGTCGAGCACCTGCAGCAGCAGGTTATACACGTCCGGGTGCGCTTTCTCAATCTCGTCGAGCAACACCACAGAGTATGGCTTGCGTCGGATTTTCTCCGTCAGCTGGCCACCTTCTTCGTAACCCACATATCCCGGAGGCGCTCCTACCAGGCGCGATACGCTGAATTTCTCCATGTACTCGCTCATATCGATGCGCACCAGCGAATCTTCCTTATCGAACAGGTAGGTAGCCAGTACTTTGGCAAGCTCGGTTTTACCCACACCTGTCGGGCCGAGGAACACGAAGGAGCCGATTGGCTTTTTCGGATCTTTCAGGCCTACACGCGTGCGCTGTATGGCTTTTACCAGTTGGCCAATGGCCTTGTCCTGACCAATTACTTTGCCTCTGAGCTCTTCGCCCATGTTCAGGAGTTTTACGCCCTCTTTCTGGGCAATACGCTTCACCGGTATACCTGTCATCATGGCAATAACTTCTGCCACATTTTCCTCTTTTACCGTATAGCGCTTTTTCTTGGTTTCTTCTTCCCAGTTCTTTTTAGCCTGCTCCAGCTGATCAAGAAGTTTTTTCTCCTTATCCCGTAACTGCGCAGCTTCCTCGTACTTCTGGCTCTTTACTACCCGGTTTTTCTCAACCTTGATGTTCTCAATCTGCTCTTCCAGCTTCAGAATATCTTCCGGCACAATAATGTTGTTGATGTGCACGCGTGCACCTGCCTCATCCAGCACGTCAATGGCTTTGTCTGGCAGGAAACGGTCGCTCATGTAGCGGTCGCTCAGCTTCACACAAGCCTCAATGGCCTTATCGGTATAGTTTACGTGGTGGTGGTCCTGGTACTTGTCTTTGATGTTGTTCAGGATTTCCACGGTTTCCTCCGGCGTAGTCGGGTCTACCATCACAATCTGGAAACGACGGGCCAAGGCGCCGTCTTTCTCGATGTACTGGCGGTATTCGTCCAGGGTAGTAGCGCCGATGCATTGTATTTCGCCGCGGGCAAGCGCCGGCTTAAACATGTTGGAGGCATCCAAAGAGCCGGAAGCGCCACCTGCACCTACAATCGTGTGCAGCTCGTCAATGAACAGGATAACGTCCGGAGACTTTTCCAACTCGTTCATCACGGCCTTCATACGCTCTTCAAACTGGCCTCTATACTTGGTGCCGGCCACTAAAGATGCCAGATCCAGCGTAACCACGCGCTTGTTAAAGAGCACGCGACTTACTTTTTTCTGGATAATGCGCAGGGCCAGGCCTTCGGCAATGGCTGTTTTACCTACCCCAGGCTCACCTATAAGTATAGGGTTGTTTTTTTTGCGTCGGCTCAGTACCTGCGCCACACGTTCAATCTCTTTTTCACGGCCCACAATCGGGTCCAGTTTGTCTTCTTCGGCTAGTTTGGTCAGGTCGCGGCCAAAATTATCGAGCACCGGAGTGCGTGATTTTTCACCGCCTTTTTTAGCGGCGCTGCTGCCGGAACGCGACGAACTGCCGAATAATTTGTCTGAATCGTCAGAATCATCTGTGTCTGACGAGGCCAGTGGATTATTGCTGTGATAATCCAGGGAGTCTCTTATAGCTTCGTAGTTCACGTTAAATTTCGCTAAGATTTGTGAAGAAATATTGTCTTCATCCCGCAGGATGGATAATAAGAGGTGCTCAGTGCCAATAATATCACTCTTAAAGATTTTGGCCTCTAAGTAGGTAATTTTGAGCACCTTTTCGGTTTGTTTGGTAAGCGGGATACTGCCGGTAATGTTGCTGCTTTGCGAAGCTGTATTTCGGGTAGCCTGTTCTAAAGCGTACTTTAACTCATCTATCGAAACGCCGAGCTTTTTGAGCAGGGCTATGGCGGTACCTTCTCCTTCCCGTATCATGCCCAGCACCAGGTGTTCGGTACCAATGTAATCATGACCAAGACGGATAGCTTCCTCACGGCTGAGCGATATAACCTCTTTCACTCGGTTTGAGAATTTAGCTTCCATGTATACTTATATTGTTCTAAATAAAATCTGAATTTGATAACTGGCTGAGGCTTACAGAAGATGCCTGTATTTCCTGTATTTAAACAAGTTTTACCGCATAAATGTTCAGCATTGGACTGGCCTTTACTGTAAGTATGATACCGATGCGGGCCCCTGCGTAAACAACAAGTCAATTATACTTAGCTCTGGTGCAAAATGTTTGCCAAACACTTGTTTGTAGGGCTTTACGTGCAAATTGTCAGGATAGATTTTAGGATGGATGCTGTTTCGTAGATCCAGCACAGCATCAGAGTATCCGGCCCGGTAATCGTCCGTAAAGTTGAGCGGCTTGTCAAGTTTTAGTAATTTAAGATAAAGCCGCAACAAATCCACGTTCAGGTCAAATAAAAATTTTGGCTGCCGGTCATACACCGCCCGGATATAGTCGCTGTAAAACTCGAAGTATGGCGCGCGGCCATAGGCTGCCTGCAAGGTACGCCAGTGCACGTTGCACCACTTCTGGCTGTAGTCTATTTCTATTTCTGTGATGCGGGTTTTGTGACGGCTGCCACCCCGAAGTATAGGCACGCTCAATGCCTGTACGCCCTGCGCTGTAAGTATATGGCAGCGGTTGCGGTAGCTCTGTTTGATATAATTTTCCCGAGCCTCCAGCAACAAACTATCTGAGCGAAAGGCGTGCCAGAAATACTGCACCGGCGGGTTATATTGTGTTTCGGTAAGGAGGATCAAATCAGGGATTAAAAGTTAGAAGTTATAAATGGTTGTCGCCTTGCTTTCGGGTGCCGTAACTACGGACGTTCCCTTTGCTAATTAATCGAAATTATTTAGAGGTGAAAAGCCTTCCCGAATACTTTGTTGTTTTGGGTGCTTGTTCTGAGTTAGGTTATCAGTCACGTGTGTTGGCGGTGCTACGATACCTGCCTGATTTCTACTTCATAATTCGTAATTTTTAATTCCAATAGATCATACCTTTACGGCTGATTTGTTCCGGATGAATAAAAGTATAAACATACCGCCGCAGTACTATCCGCTCTGGTACCTACTGAAAGGCCTTTCTTTGCTGCCGCTTCCGGTGCTTTATGTACTGTCAGACTTCTTGTACGTGCTGGTATACTATGTAATCAGGTACCGCAAACAGGTCGTGCTGCTTAACCTGCGCAAAGCATTCCCGGAAATGGACGAGCAGGAGAGACAGCAGGTGGCCAGGGATTTTTACCGGCAGTTTATGGATGTGGTGGTAGAAATACTGAAGCTCCGCACCATGCACAGGGACGAGATGCGCCGCCGCATTGTTTTCGCAAACCAGGAACTGCTGGATGATTTTGTGCGGCAGGGCAAGACCGTTATCACCATGGGGTCGCACTCCTGTAACTGGGAATGGGTGCTCTCGGCCGGGGCCGTTCAGTTCGGTTTCCCGGCAGAAGGTATTTACAAACCGCTGAACAACCCTTTTTTCGAAGCTTTTATGCTGGAAACGCGCAGCCGCCTGGGCGCAAGGCTTATCAAAATGAAAGATACCCTGCGCGATTTTGCCGCAAAACGCCAGGTGCCCCGCGTAGTAGCCATGCTGTCGGACCAAACGCCCATGCGCCACGAGATCACCTTCTGGACGCAGTTTATGCACCAGGATACGCCTTTTTATGAAGGCGCTGAAAAACTCGCAAAGCGGTTTGGCTGTCCCGTGCTTTTCCTTGATACGAAACGCACCAGCCGGGGGCATTATACTTTAACTTTCGAACTGATTTCTGATGGCTCGCCACCTGTGGACGCAACTGCCGCGAACGAACATTTTATTACAGAATCCTTTGCCCGGAAACTGGAAGCCGCCATCCGCCGCGCTCCCGCCAATTACCTCTGGACGCACAAACGCTGGAAACATCGCCGTGAAGCGGCGAGTTCCGGGTTCCATGTTGAAGAATAACTCGGAACCCGGAATTAATCAAAGGTACTGCTCAATATCGCCGGCGCCTTCGCGCAGCACTTCAAAGTTGTTGGCGGTATCCACTACTGTGGAGGCTACGTTGTTGCCATAACCGGCATCAATTACGGCATCTACCAGGTGCTTATACTTTTCATAAATGAGTTCGGGATCGGTGCTATACTCAATCACCTCGTCGTCGTCGCGGATAGAGGTAGAGAGAATGGGATTGCCCAGCTCCCGCACCAGCGCCAGCACAATGTTATTGTCAGGCACGCGTATGCCGACGGTTTTCTTTTTGCTGCCTGCATACTTTGGCACTTTGCTGCTGGCCTCCAGCACAAACGTAAACGGCCCCGGCAGCGCCTTCTTCATCACTTTATAAACCGAAGTTTCAATCCTGGCATAGTCGGAAATGTGCGTCAGGTCGGAGCAGATGAAGGAAAGGTTTACCTTATCGGCTTTTACGCCTTTTATCTGGCACACGCGCTCCACCGCCCGCGTGTTGTGTATGTCGCAGCCAATGCCGTAAATGGTATCGGTAGGATAAATAATCACGCCGCCGTTGCGCAGAATCTCCACAGCCTCTCTTATTTTCTTTTCCTGCGGATTATCGGGATGAATGTGTATAAAAGCTGCATTACTCATTTTTATACCTGTTTTTAAATGAAAGTGTAAATTATGTAAACGGACAAAGGAAAGTATGACAAGTGCTAAATAGCTGGAGGATTTTGAAAATGACTGTCTTACAAGTAAAAGAACGTAAGTAGCAATACGTCAGACACATGGCCTTAATTCTTGTTTATACTTCATAAGCGGTCTTTTATACCTCATGATTATAATATTTATTTTGTGCTGGTGCCTGGTTGAAACTGAAGTATAAATTAAACATACTTGTTTATAGCCGGAAGCGTTGCGGAGATGACGTAAGCAGGGAAAGCTTTTGCCGGAAAAGAAGTTTGTAAGTGTCTAAAGCAGCCTGTACCTGCAGGCAGATCAACAATTTAAGCATGCAATGGTTTAACAATGCAGCAATTAGTGTTATTTTTGCCCTCTGAAAAACTAAGGCCAGGGAACCATAACCCGCTTCTGCGCCTTTTATCAGCATTATGGCTAAACAAGTAACCACCCGAAGAAAAAGAAAAGAGAGCAGCATTCTGTGGCCCGTGCTGATTTCCCTGTTCCTGTTCCTGTTTGTAAGCTTTTCCTATTATGCTTATCAGATTGTGTATACCTCCAACGTAGACACCAAAGGCCAGGACACTTATGTATACATCCCGAAAGGCGCCACTTTCCTGCAGGCCATGGACTCTGTGGAAGCATCAGGCGTAGTAGTAGACAAGCTCTCGATGCGTTTTATGGCCAAGCTCATGGACTATGACAAGGCGGTGAAGCCCGGCCGCTACCAGCTGGTAAATGGCTGGACCAACAGGCAACTGATTGGAGCCTTGCGTTCCGGTGAGCAAACGCCCGTGAAGCTTACCTTTAACAACATCCGGCTGCGCAGCCAGCTGGCCGAGAAACTGGCCGCGGAGGTAGAACCCAGCGCCGCTGCTATCGACAGCCTGCTGAACGACCAGGCCTACCTGGCTTCCCTGGGTTTCGATACCACCACCATCGTAAGTATGTTTATCCCAAACACCTACGAAGTATACTGGACTGTTACAGCGCCCGAACTGATGGAGCGCATGAAAACCGAGTATGACAAGTTCTGGACGCCGGAGCGAAAGGCCAAGGCCGAGCGACTGGGGCTCTCGCAGAAAGAGGTGAGCACGCTGGCCTCTATTGTGCAGGCCGAAACCATTAAAAACGATGAGAAACCGCGTGTGGCCGGCGTATACCTTAACCGGCTGAAACGCGGCATGCTGTTGCAGGCCGACCCCACGGTGGTATTTGCCGTCCGCGATTTCACCATCCGCCGTGTACTTAACTCACACCTCAGGTTCGACTCACCTTACAATACCTACAAGTATAAAGGTTTGCCGCCGGGGCCTATCAACGTACCAAACATCTCCAGCATTGATGCCGTTCTTAACCCGCAGGAGCATAATTATATATACTTCTGCGCAAAAGAAGACTTTTCCGGCTACCACAACTTTGCTGCTACCGAGCGGGAGCACATCAATAATGCCCGCCGCTACCAGCGCGCCCTTAACGAGCGGAAGATAATGAAGTAACTCACTTGGGCAAAAGACTGTTAGACAAAGGACAAAAGAAAAATAAGTATAACCTTTAGTCTTTTGTATTTTATCAAATCATCCTTTGTCAAAATAAGCCATGTTTGAATCAGAAGTACAGCTACGCGTGCGCTACGCCGAAACCGACCAGATGGGCTACGTATACTATGGCAACTATGCGGCCTATTACGAAGTGGCCCGTACCGAGGTATTCCGCCGCCTTGGCATACATTATAAAGAGATGGAGGCTGCCGGCACGATGATGCCGGTGCTGGAACTGAAATGCAGGTATATCCGCCCGGCTAAGTATGATGATTTACTCACTATCAAACTGTTACTTAAGCATAAACCCACGGGCTCACGTATATTATTTGCATATGAAGTATACAACGAGGAGCAGATGCTGCTGAATGTAGGTGAAACCACGATGGTGTTTGTGAACATGCAATCCGGCAGGCCGACAGCTATACCGGCTCTGATACACGAAAAGTTAGACAGCTATTTTAGCGAATGAGGCTGAACCAGCAATACCTGAGGCGCAGGCGCGCATACCGCAAGTTTATTGTGTTCCTGAAGAGGTGGCGCTTTAACAATGGCCGGTCTTCGGTATACGATGTGGTAGATGTGCTGATAGGGGAGTTGCGGCTGGATTCTGTTACCACGCGGGCGGCACACATGGCTTTTAACTTTACGCTGGCCACCTTTCCCACCATTATCTTCCTGTTTACGCTTATTCCCTACATCCCCAGCGTGCTCAACCTCGACTTGAGCCAGAGCATCCTTAACTTCATCGCCGATTTTATGCCCAAGGAGATGTACACTGTGGCTTACGGCACCATCGAAGACATCGTAAACAAGCCGCGTGGCGGCCTGCTCTCGTTCGGTTTTCTGTTTGCACTGATACTTTCCACCAACGGCATCATGTCGCTGATGGATGCCTTCGACAAAAAGTACCATACTTTTTACAAGCGCACTTACCTCAAAAAACGCGTTATCGCCACCATTCTGACACTTGCCCTGGCGGCTATTCTGCTGGTGGCGGTGTTCACTATTTTCTTCGGGCAATGGATTCTGGATGTGTTGGTATACTACGAGGTCGTGACGGAGAGCTATACTTATACTCTGGTGGTCATACTGAAGTATGTCGCTGTAATCTTGCTGTTCTTGCTGGCCACTTCACTTATTTATTATTATGTGCCGGCCGTGGAAGATAAGTGGCCGTTTGTATCGGCAGGTGCGGTGGTAGCAACAGGTCTTATCTTTGTGGTTTCCTTCCTGTTTTCGCTTTATATCAGCGCCTTCGACAGTTATAACAAATTTTATGGCTCCATCGGCGCTTTAATCGGTCTGATGATCTGGCTCGACTTTATCTGTATGATCCTTATACTTGGGTTCGAGATCAACGTGAGCGTAGATTCAGTAACTAAGCGCCTGGTACGCCAGAACATAGAGGAAAAGGTTGTAAAAGTGGCTTCCTGAGCTTTCTTTTATAGATAAATCATAGTTTATACTGCAACTCCCTTAAACGATGGACCAGTTCTAAAACCCATCGCTGCAGCAATTTTACCACGGCACTGTAAACACTTTTCGGTGCAGTTATCAGCTATTATGGGCAGCGTTGCCGCCATCATCTGCTTCGATACATCTTACAATAAGCAGCATCGCCACCTGTACCTGGGCGAGCCCGGACAAAAACGAAACCGCTATGCCGGATTTCTTGCCGCTCTTCAAACAGTTGAAAGCGAAGCAGCACCAGTGGTTTGTGAATAAAGAGGAGAACTACAGCATCAGTAATATAAACGGTTATCCGTTTGTGAGCACAAGTATTAGTATAACAGGCTTCAGAACCAACAGCTTATAAACAAGCGCCGAAAACCGGATAAATATTTTGGCGTATAGCTTTGATAATTCGGCGCAAGCGCATACTTTTGTACACGAATTGAAACAGAGAGTTGGCGGAGTGGTCGATCGCGGCGGTCTTGAAAACCGTTGACTGTAACAGGTCCGGGGGTTCGAATCCCTCACTCTCTGCTGGGAGGGATAATCGCAAGATTATCCCTTTTTTTTTCATAAATCAGACAACCCTTTTCTTTCATTAACAGGGAGTTATGTGAAAACATGTCCATCATTGTAGGTGTTCGATAGATGCCATCTTGATAGTATAAATTGTTGTCGAACACCATGCTTATAAATTCCCTCTTATGCACAGTATCTGCTTGAGTATATACATAACGTATATCGGTGAGCAGATTAAGATGTTTGTTCAGAATATCAAATGCCTTACCTTGATCTTTGCTTAGGCGTTCAATGGCTCCTTTCAGATTGATTATATTGTGATTATAGGTAGAATACCACCTATCATAGGTATCACGATTTATTTCGTTCTTAATCCATTTCTCCTCAACAGAAAACAGCTTTTCATGCACGTCCTCTAACTGTTGGCTTTTCTCCTTAATTTTTTTCTTGTTGCCTTCCATCTCGATTTGGATAGCAGACTTACAGCCATTCCTGATTTCTTTTACCTTACTTTCCGTTAAGCTCATTAGTTCACATGCACCCATAAACTGATCATGCGCTTTAATGGCACTGATGTTATTGTGCTTTGAGAACCTGCATTTGTAATAGTAAAAATATTTGCCGGATTTGCCCCTTGAAGGCGCACCGGATAATGGGTTACCACAATGGCATTTCAATATACCTCTTAATGGTATCTCATCATCAAGCACAGTCCTTATCTTCTCCGGCTTTTTCATTTTGCTCTGAACCATTTGCCAGGTGGTCATATCTATTATCGGTTCGTGTATTGCCGGGAAAAAGCCTCCTGGATACTCTTTATATGCTTCAACATATAACAGCCCTGCATGGACAGGATTAGACAAAACTCTTTCAATAGCCATATTGCCTTTTCTGTCAAATCCTAATTCATATGCTTTCTCTTTGATCTTGTAAAGAGGTACATCCCGTAGATATGCATCAAAAATAAACTTAACGATTTTCGCTTCCGGTTCATTCACAACTAATTGGCGCTCTTTTCGTTCTCCTTCCTTTTTATAACCGAATGGAGGGTTTTTAAACACAAACCGGCCTTCCTTGGCCTTTGCGGTATAAATCCCACCCTTCACTTTAATACTTCTATTAATATTATCCTCCTCGGCTAATAACAGTTGCAATCCTGCCCTGAAAAAACTACCAGGGGTTTCATAATCAAAAGTTATTCCTTCGGTTACACTCACTACCTGGATACTATATTTCTTCTGAAGCTTTTTTACCATACTCATAGCTTCCCCGGCATCACGGCTGAATCTATCAAGCTGATCCACAAGCAAATAATCAACGGATTTATAATGGTGGGCAATAAATTCTTGCAGCTTTATAAAATCTGGACGGTCAAAAGTCCTGGCACTTTTACCACGGTCAATAAAAGTATCTACCAATTCAACGTCGTTAAATTTTATCCATTGATCTGTATATAACTCTTGCCTTTCTATTGATCCGTTACTTTGTCCTAACTGGCTGAAGCGTAAATATCTAATCGCCCTTTTCATAGTATTCTCTTAATGTAATTGACACTATAATCTCAATAATTAAATTTACAAATTTCTTCTCTTTTTCCTGTTCAAATTCAGCATTAGTTTTCAATATCTTATCATCCGAAAGGTTGTTATTCTCACTCACTTTTTCCATCTCACACCTCCGTTTTAATAATACAAGCCCTTTACCAAGAGCTTGTATGTGTTCTAAATATTTTTTCTGACTTAAGTAAATTCAAGGATGTACACCTTACTTCCCTGATTCCGCTTAAAAGACGGTTCATACTTTATATAACCAAAATCGCTTAGATCCTTAATACTTTTATGGTATGTGCTACTCGCAGAGATCTTAGCTATACGCATAATCTCATAGCTGAATACCTGCATTGGATTTTGAAATTCATGTTCCTTCCAATATTGCAGCAGTGCCGCATAAATACCAATATGCGTGATGCTGATACGCGGGTCATTGGCAATAGCTGAAAAAAAATCAGACAATGGTTTTAAGGCTAACATGGTTACATTTCTCCGTTTAACTCATTGACTGGCTTTGTCTCTTCGTCCTTTTTTTCGATGTCTTTGGTATTTCAGGACTACCATCGTCACTACTCTGACTCTGATCTTGTTTTTTAGCATCCTGTTTTACTGAGCTGCTTTCTCCCTGAGACTGCTTGCTGCCTAAACGCTGCATATTACTGTCATAAATGTTGATGGATTTAAACTGAGGATTGGCTTCAATATAATGTTTCTGCTCACTGCCATTCTGCAGAAAGGTGACAGACTGCCTGTTGCCTTTTTGCAAAGACTCCAGGAGCCGTGTTTTATCCTGTTCATTGCCCAGCTCTTTAACGGGATGTTTCGCTAATGCACTGTTAAGGTCATACCCGTAGTTCTGATGGAACTGCTTCAACTTATAGTTGCCATTATTATCAGTTTGCTTAAAATCCATCTGTACCCAGGCATTATAAACCTGTCCCTCCTTATTCGTAAGGTCCTTATTAACTGCTCTACCGTTCATCATGTTGTAAGCTTCTTTCAAAGTGATATTATGCTCCTTATTGAGATAAAAAGTCTGATTTATGGTTTCAGGCTTATTTTCCTGTTTCAGCGCCAGATCGTACTTATTAAAGAAGTACATATCGCTCTGATCAGACTTCCTGAAGTGTAGGGTAGAAATAGTTTTATCCTTTCCAAAACTCCCCTGATGATAGAGCAGAAACTGAGGAGCTTGCTTTTGCATCTTTTCTTTTAATTCGTTTTCCAGGCCTTCACCAAAGCCGGTAAACTTTACCTGGTCACGCAGGTATTCGAAATTTTTCTGGTTCATAATAGTTGTTTTTGAGTTATTAAATAATTGTTGCCTTTCTATATGGTCTACCAAGGCATCCGTAAAGGCATTTCCATTCGGATTATATAGCCCGTTTGCATTGGGATTTTTTGCCTGTTTCATAGACATCGGTTCTTCAATCTGAGCTGGGCCAAGTATATCCGCAATGGATTGTGCGTAGATGACTTTAAAAGAATCATAATCACTAATGTTAATGGCGCAAAATTACCTGCTTCATCTTTGTTCTTAAAAAAGTATATTTCGCCCTTCTCTGGAATGTGCGGTAATGTATTATAAGCAACCCTGTGATTATACTGCGAAAGCTCATCTTGAATGATATTGATCAAATCATCCGGTATAATATTTTTACTTGTTGTTAATAGTGCTTACTTAGGCAGAAGTATAGAACTGCTCACCTCGTTTCCGAAGACGTCCCAACCTGTAAATTCATTGTCAGCGAATAAATCATTACAGCTTCGGGCAAATAGCTCAACACGAGGAACGTCTCCAAAAAGGCACACAATTCTTTCTCTTATTTCTGAAGGTTTCTGTGAATGATCGCCTCTTTTGCTTACCAGCACTTGTGGGACATTTCTGCAAATTCTTTTTAGTGGCTTCCCTTTAGTAAACAGAAGCACGACTTCTGCATTGGCACGGGTATAATGTCCCATTCCCATAAAAAGCTTATTATCGTTTTTATTTTGTTTTATCCAGGTAAAAGCCACAGTCTTATAAACAAATCCCCATGCTTCCGCTAATACAAGGGCATTTTGCAAACATGGAAAAGTTGCCCACATCAAAAGCACACAATTCTGTTCACAGATACCAGGTACATTGAATGCTTTTAAACTATCTATGGATTGAGTGGAATAATGACTTTCAGCAGTTCTTCCATTCCCTTTTTTGCTCCACACTTTATATGCCCAAGGTGGGTCAGCGTAGATTACATTGTATTTCTTAGCCTCACTTTTCATACTTCACAACCTTTATAGTTTACAATGTTATTATCGGAACATCAGAGCGATTGAGCTTTGATTATAGTCTTATTATGAACATCCAGTTCTAAATGCCTTCCCCCATTTTTTTCCATGAGTTGGATTGCGAGATATTTTTTATCAGGAATAGTAAATTTTGGCAAAGCAAAAACAAGGATACGCTCCGATTGCCCGGCTATAATTGAAGCGTCATTTTGAATATCCAGAGGCTTAATTTCAATTTCCTGTGTAGCGCTGCGTTTAGGTTTTTTCTGATCCCGAATAAAAAACCGAAGTTGGTCTATACCATAATTGATATTTGATTTATTCGTTACCTTAATCTGGTAATACATGACATCATCACGGATAAAAAGGCCATTTAACCGGAATTTTATTCCATACTTTTTATCCTTAACACCTCGCACATTCTTTTTTTCAGCAGCCACTTTTTTCGCATCTTCCTGTATTACCGCTTCGTTAGGATTGGCGGCTGAAAAGAGAGTATTATCTGCTGGTTTACCCGCTGTGCTGAATTGAAGATTGAGTACAGATGGGTTATCCGCATAGCTCAATACATAAGAATATAATTTACCATCCGCTGTGATGACGGTAAGGTTAGTTTCATTAAAACCTCGCTTACCTGCCTTAACCTGAAGGATATTTTCAACGCCTGTGGCTTTTTGTGCCAATACATCTTTACTGCCCCTGTCTACACTTTTAATGGCATAAGGAAACATCAAATTGGTTGTTTTGAAGTAGGTAATAGCTAAAGGATACGGTTCAATTACAGAAACGGTAGAGCCGTGAGCATTTTGAGAATAGGCGTTAATATTTGTAAGTACAAGAAAAATTCCTGTTATCATTACTGCACATATCGTTTTCATCTTTGGAATTTTATTAGTAAATTAATTTGTCTATTAATTTTATTAGGCGATTTAATTGAGTTGTTTTTCATCCCTAAGCAACACCTGATAACCCGCCTTTATGGTTACTTTAATTAGTTTTACTTTCTTGCTAAGCAGGCTTCTTGCAGTTTCAATACCCGCACTTGCAACTTGTGCTCCTAGTGAAGGGTCTAAAGTTGTCATACCAAAGCCTTGAAAAGCACGATCAGCAGACTGTTTGGCTACATCACGAGTAATTGCTCCAGGAATGTAAATACCATCCATTCCATCCATATCGTACACAGATAATTCTACCGGGAAAAGTGAATTTTGAAAACGGATGCTATTGATTTTAATACTAAGCCGCTCGCCGTTAAGTGATGCTGTGCCGAACAAAAAATTATCTTTCGGGATGAGTACGCCATTGATATAAATATCATTAACCAGGCGCAACTTTACCGTCGAACCGTTGACCACAGTTTGTGTTTCATGAATGACTGCTTCAATAGCGTTCTGCAAGTTATTCAGAGCAGCTATATCATTAAGAGAATAAAAAGCATTGGATTGATTGAGTATAGGTATATTACTATTATACCCTGTTTCTGCAAGATGACTATTATCTAATAAGGAAACAGTGGTTTTATTACCTGGAGCAGATACGGCGAATACCTCGCCTTTTCTGGCTTCAGAAGTTTGCCTTAATCTCTCCTGTACACGGTCAGGGTGCTGAATATCTAAGATTTTCTCCAACATACCATTGAGTTGCTGCATTTCCGGATCTTCGCCATCCGGCTGGCTCATGGTTTGCATCATTTGTTCCAGACGGTCAACATCTTCTGTGTTTATGGAAGCATTACCGCTACGGCTAATTGTTGAGTGATCCTCCGATTTAATTTCAGTTGCATTGGTATTATTAAGGACTTTATTCAATTGTTCAAGCTTTTGATACACTTTGGCTTCATTCGGGTCATTGTATGCCCCGCCACTGTATGGGGATGTTTTTAGGCCGCCGGAATTGCTATTATTTCCATATTGTGGCAGTGAGACACTATTGTCATAAACATTTCCTTCATCCGTATTTGAAGAAGTCTGATTGTTATAATAAGGGTCATTTTTCATCAGCTCTTTCATTTTAGCTGAATCGCGAGCAGCTTGCTCATAATAGCTCATTTTGTCCAGCGGCTTATCTTCTTTTAGATAAGCATCCGGTAAATTCATATTAAAGCCTTGTTGTGCCTGCTGTGCACCAGCATTACTTACTTTTCCTCCACCCATCGCCCAGAACATCAGAGTTATAAATGGCAGCACAAGTAAGGGCAGCACTATAAAAAAATTTCGCTGCCTTAAAAATTTTGGAGATTGCATTTTCTGTTCCATATTATTTACTTTTTAAATTGTGACTGATAACTATTTTCGATGAACCTAACACTGTCCATTAATCCCGGACGTGAGATTAGAATACTATCATAGACGGCTTTCCCTGTGGGTGACCGGGCGAGGCTATCCATATATTCCTTAAAGTGGTATACTTTCAGGTAATCTTCTTTACTAATAGCAGAAGATGCTGCTATCCGTTCTTCTCCTGATCGCCCGGCATACTGAGGCTTCTTAATGGATGTTACCGAAAGTGAATAGTTTTGCTTGCTGGTAAAGCTGATAGTTATCAGGTAAATACTGTAACCTCCAACTAATAAGCAGAACAAGAGGAGGGCGATAATCTTACCTTTCCCTGATAAACGTTCTGTTCTATCCTGCATCCAATCTGCCCATTTTCTCTGCCACTGTAAGCAATGGTTCACAATGCTTTTAGCTATCCTATCCTGAGCATCATTGGGAACTAAAGAGCTTGGACTTTTCTTATTTCTGAAAAAGAAGGACATAACTTAACGATTTTGTATTTTTAGATCCTTGTTTTCGATAGTTGCCCATCGCTCGATCAGAAACCCATGCGGGTTGTTATCTGACCTGGAGACGTTACGTAAATAACCTTCGGTAATCAGGCTTCTGGATACAATACTGGTTGTACGGATGATACTTTGAGTAGCGAAGCATTTAAAAGGGTAGGGATAATCATCCATATTAACTATCACGCTATCCACTTTTATCTGCTGACTGATATTTCCGGATATAATATTTGAGTAATATCCGTTTTCCTTTAAATTGTCATATTCTCTTTTGGCAGACCCGTCAGCGAGATACAATGCCTTGGTTACATTAGCTTCTATGACTTTATCATCCGGATCGAGTGTAAAGAAGAGCTGATGAAAGCTTTTTACATGATCCCTTGCTTCAACAGGTATATTTTCGTTCCGTTCTGAAGCGTAGGCTTCGAGTGCCTTGCCATTAGCCAGAATGTAAACTTTACCCTGCATTTCGGACACCAAACGGAAACTTTTATAGAGCGCAAAGCAGCAAAGTATAACAGAACCAATAATAACAATCAATGTAAAGCTTCGGATATGCCTGAAGGCAGTATCAATATTTTTCATTTGTTTGAACATGATCTTTAGATTAGAATTTTAAACCATTAGGAGTTCCCTTTTAACTTATCGCCCATATAACCAGAAGATTGATTGGATTTATCACCGAAGTAGGGCGATGATGAACCATGTCCGGCCATGCTTTGTGACAATTGGCTTGCAGCATTTCCCATTGCATCTATTGCCATACTGGTTCCACGTGTGGCGGTATTAACTGCGCTGCTGGTGGTACTGCTGAAGATACTGGTTACTCTTTGTGCTAAAGCACCTCCACCGCCTGCATGGACAATGTAATTTGCTACGGATGGAACGGTGAAGTACCCGACTATTCCAATGATCATAAAAACCAGATAAGCTATATCTGTAGAGCTGAAAAAGGTATCACCATGATCCTGAACCTGGCCAATATCCAGTACCAACATTTTTTCCTGTATTTTACCGATGATTGATCCGAAGATATTTGCTACCGGCAACCATAAGAAGATGTTGATATACCGGGCTAACCATACGGTAAGCGTATGCTGAAAGCCATCAAACACGGCAATACCAAAAACAAGCGGCCCTAATATTGAAAGGACAATTAATTGAAATGTTCGTAATGTATTAATGCAAAGTGCAGCAGCTTCAAACAGTACCCGTAGCACTTCGCTCATCCATTCCTTAACAGAATTTCGAAAGTTGTACGATGCTTTAGACATGGCGAACTGCACATCATTCCCAATACTTTCAAAAATTCCTTCCTTGGAAGGGTCAGCGCTATCATGCGTATATTTATACCACCTGTCTCTGTCGCCGTTGCCAGATTCACCTATATACATTTGCCAGGTGTTAGATTGCTTAATAGCTGCTTCTTTCTGTTTTAGCAGCATCACTATAGCTTTATCGGAACCTTTAACCATTTGAGATGTAGCAGTGACCGTTGGTTTCATTATCCCATTGATCATGGCCAGTACGGATGGAAAGATCAGCACGCAAAAGCCGATTACAAAAGGACGAAGCAAAGGATAAAAATCAATTGGCTCCGCATTCGCAATATGCCGCCATACCCTTGAAGCAATATACCATAGTGCTGCAAATCCTGCTATACCTTGTCCTACGCCTATAAGCTTGCTGCATAAAGGCATCATCTCATCATACAATTGATCCAATGTGCTCTGGAGTCCATTCATTTCATCTGCAAGGCCTTGGGCTTGCGATAACAGAGGCAAAACCATCCCCACTGCTGCAATCATCGCAGCTCTTTTCCACGTTGCCATATATTTATTTTAATTGGTTAAACCGTAAATGTTACGTAGTGCATTTACATCATTTTTGTCTTTGGCTCTTTGCACTGCGAGTACTGTTGTGTTATTGTTGAAATGTCTGAGAAACTGCACTTTGTCCTGCGTATCCATGAAGATGTCATCAATAGCTTTCAGACGTTCGCCATCTGACATGCGGAGTTTGTTTGCCGTAATGATGGTAGCCAGATCGTCCAGGTTATTGAGGCTTTGTTTAAACAGGTTATTATAAACCCTTCCTAAATAATCCAGTTCCTGCGTGGTAAAATTGTTATCCTGTTTAAAGCGGTTAAAAGCATTTTTATATTCTTTAACCAGCAGGATCTGGTAATCAATAATATCAGCCACCTTTTTGTAGTTCCTCACTGTAGGACTGACCTGCATCAGGCCGTCAAGAAAATTTTTATGCAAACTGAAATTATCTTTTGATAAATCCTTTACTGTATCATATCCAGTGCTTACAATCTGATGCCCTTTTTTCATGTCGCTCAATATTTGCTTGAATTGCGCCAGTTTTTCAACATTCAAAAGCAATTGTGCAATCTCGTCTGCCTGTGCATTAGCTTTTAAGGTGGTTCCCATTCCTGCAAGAGTTAATAGCAGGATAAAAATTATCTTTCTCATCTTATTCGTTTTTAATGCCGTTAACAGACCGGCTGATTTGAATGTCACTCTTCTCTTTGATCCTGGAATTAGCCAGTACAATAGCTTCGTTGCTGAAGCTTTGCGTAAATGAGTACTTATCCTGCATATCATTATACAAAGCATCCACTCTTTTTATCCGCTCATCATCTTTCATTTCGAACTTATTGTTTGTCGTTACTGCAATCAGTTCATCTATCGTTTTATTGCAATCCTCCAGCAACTGACTATAGACACGGTAGATATAGCTGCGCTCCTCTGAGCTTAAGGCATCGCTTTCCTGTATGCGACGGTATGTCTGTTTATAGATTTGTGCAATCTTTACCTGATAGGCAATGATGCCTGCAACCTTTTCATAATTTTTAATCTTCGGATTAACACTTTCAAGAGAATTGAAATAATCCGTATGCAGGTTAAACTCTCCGTTTTTAACATCACCGATAGCGGTTAGTCCGTCTTGTGCGATAGAATATCCTTTTTTTGCATATCCTATATAGACCTGCAAAGCATCTATCTGCTGAACCATGTATTTTTTCTGTGTCTTTTTCTGCTGAAACCACTCTTCAAAGGTTTGCGCCTTCAGGGAGCTAACAGCTATCATGAATACCATAAACATTAGGAGCTTTTTCATGTATTTACATTCTAAATGGTTTAAAGTAGACTATTGCAGGCCATAGAGCTTCTTAATCACGTCTGCATCGTTTTGCGATCTTGCCCGTTGCAGGCTTAGTATCACATTCTGCTGATTGAACCTGGTTAAATCTTCATAATTCTCATCCACCTGGTCCGCCGCTTTATTGATAATTTCAATCCGCTGGGCATCACTCATTTTAGTTTGAAAGGAGTTGATAACCAGAAAGATCAGGTCAATATTTTTGGCAGTTTCATCTAGTATGCCGGAATAAACTTTTGCCATGTAGCTGAGCTCTTTTTCTGTGAAGTGCTTATCCTGCCTGAAAAGGCTCCAGGCTCTTTGATATTCTTCAACAAGCCGTACTTGTTTTATGGTAATATCTTTTATACGCTGGTAATAGGTAATAATGGATCTTACTTTAGCCAGCTCCTCATAATAGTCTTTGTAAAGAGTGCGCTGTTTCTCTGTCCAGTCAGATATTTCATCCAGTTTTAATTTGGACATAGTGTTTTCTAACGTCTTTTGTGCATTTTGAAGCCAGATCGTTTTATTTTGCAGGCGCTGAATTTTCAAGTCAGCAGCCTTGATTACTTTTTTGACCGCTGCTTTAATAATTTCTGCAATTGCAATAGGCGTAGCATTAGTTTGCCTTGGTGATAATATGGTCAATATGCAAAAAAGCATGACTATCATAATTTTCATGTACTTTTTCATAATTCCAGTGTTTAATGGTTACCGTTAATTATATCTTTTGCCAGTGCTGCAATTCCCTTTTGAATATCACCGCCAAACCTGGTGGCATATGCCTGCACTTTTACTTTTTCCGTTTCTTCGGTGGTATATGCCAAGTACTCCTGTAAGGAAACTTCTGTCCGGTATACTTTGGAAAGCATGCCACCCAGACTGATAAAAACTTCTTTGTATTTTTTGGTAGGGTCATTGGCTTTATTTACAGATAAGATCAACGCTTTTTCCTTCTCTGTTAAGCCGAGGAGCTCCTGTATCAGATCGAATTTGTTCTGGTACTTCGACTGGTCTAAGAGTATCTTGCAATCGGAATTATTAATGATCGCTTGTTTTACAACTGGAGAAGAAATAATGTCCTCCACTTCCTGTGTTACGACAACGGCTTCGCCAAAGAATTTACGGACGGTTTTAAACAAGTACTTAATGTATTCTGCCATGCCTTCTTTGGCAATGGCTTTCCATGCTTCCTCTATTAATATCATTTTACGGACGCCTTTGAGCTTACGCATTTTGCTGATAAAGACTTCCATAATAATTATGGTGACTACAGGAAATAAGATGGGGTGATCTTTAATGTTATCCAGCTCAAACACGATAAATCGCTCGGTGAGCAGTTCTAAGTTTTCGGTTGCGTTAAGCAGGTAATCAAATTCTCCGCCCTGATAATATGGTCGAAGCACATACAAAAAGTTACCTATGTCAAAATCCTTTTCTTTTACTTTATCATTAGTCAAAACGGCTACAAATTCATTGCGCAGGAAATCGTAAAAGCTATTGAAGCAGGGAAACAATCCGGTATCCTTAGCCAGTCTTTCATAATAGAGTTGCAGCGCATTGGATAAAGCCACATACTCTGAGCGGTTAAAAGTTTCATTGTCTTTTTTCCATAAGGCCAGCAGTAGGGTTTTGATGCTTTCCTTTTTCTCGGTATCCAGGTTATCCCCTTCACCAATATAAAAAGGGTTAAAGCGGATGGGATTTTTCTCATCATAAGTGAAATAGTAACCGCCTACCATATCACATAAACCTTTATAGCTATGTCCGACATCCACTAAGACAATGTGGGTTCCCTGCTCGTAATAGCTTCTTACCATGTGATTGGTAAAGAAAGATTTGCCGCTGCCACTTGGCCCTAAAATAAATTTGTTCCGGTTAGTACAGATACCAAGTTTAACAGGTTCATCGCTGATATCCACATGCACCGGCTTCCCGGTCAGCCGATCACCGAGCCTGATCCCTACAGGGCTTAATGAAGAGCGGTAATTGGTTTCAAGGTTTAAAAAGCAAACTGCTTGTTCTGCAAACGTGTCAAACGTATCGTTCATTGGAAAATCGGCTTCATTGCCTGGAATGCCTGCCCAGAATATTTGCGGTGCACCGGCTGTTTCCTGTTTGGCTGCTGCATCCATTTGTGCCAGTGCAGAAGAAACCAGGTTTTTGATGTCCTTTAATTCCTCTTTCTTATCTGTCCAGACCAGTACATTAAAATGTGCTTTAATCGGCAGACGTTGTTGGCTAATCGCTTCATTTAAAAAATCATTCGTAGAATCTCTTGAAATGGTATTTTCACGGGAATACGCTGATAAAGACTGTAAACGCAGGCGTTTACTTTCCAGCTTCTGTAAAGTCTTTTGTGCATCTTCTATGAAAATGTATTGATTATAGATATGATTGCAGGATAAAAGCTGTCCCAAAGTAGATGCAAAACCAATACTGAACTTGGTTTTATCTGTGGAGTACCTGTCGTAGTTAATGCGTGAGCCGCACAAAGAGGGAAGATCGGCGGCATCTCCCAAAGTATAGAGCTGACAATGTTGATCACCAACCTGAATGCCCTCTTTAAATTCAATATCCTTAAACAGGAATGAATTATCTTTTTCAGATAAAGAGCAATAGCGTTCAATAAACCCTTGTTTACGAGAATGACTTTGTAATTCCTCATCCTTCAGACGAGTTAACTTTACAAAACCACTATCTTCCAATATGCGTTTAAACTGGCCTGCGCTGTCTAAGAAATCCTGCAACAATTGAGGTTTTAATGTTTGTTCAGGAGCAATGGATCGACGTAAAAGATTGGAGAATAAAGAACTGGATATTTTTCGCCCTATAGGCTTTTTTATGAGGAGGATATAACAAGTGTGCTTTAAAAAAGAGCGTTCATTAAAAAATTGATCACTGCTTCGTGAAAGAAAACTTACATCCTCGTTGCTGAAATCGGGCTGATACTTACTATCAATAAACCAATCCTGTTTATGGAACACGGTTAGTTTAGGCAATATCTTGATTGCCTTTATCCATGTTTGATGAAAGGCTTCATATTCCTGATCGGATAGACTAAATATTTCAGGCAATTCTGCCTGAAACACCAGGGTAATGTCGCCCTGTTTGGACAGAATGCAATCATGCTCCACGCCCATAATTGGTAAAATATCATTCAACTGCTTTTCCATCTTCACTTTTTACCTGCTAAAATTTATTTTCTATTTATTCCACGTATCTGAAACTTTTACTTCAGTTGTGTTTCCGAGTCTGAAAACCAACCTGCTGGTGGATTTGATTACTTTTGGCACACGCTGCCTTGCCAGTTTTTTCATCATCCCGTATTCACCATAAGTGTTGCTTAAAGCATAAATCTTCATGGTAAGCACAGTGCCTGCGATCAGGATGATGCCTATGCATATAAAAGAGTTAATCCCGATGATATACATTATGGCAAAAAGGATAAGCAGGGCAATAACGCCACCTCCGAAATACCATATGTATTGTGCTTTAAGCCCTTTAAATTCTATGGACTTGTTTATGCCTTTATTAATTTGATATACACTGTTACTCATAGCTCTTATTTTAAATTCTTAATCTGCTGCTGCGTCGCAGTCTGGATTCTTCATTAACTATATGTGATTGAACAGCTTCTTTACCGTTTACTGCCATTCCGTTTGCTTTTGCTAATACTATCTCCAAGGCTGCATTTTCCTTTGGCTGCATTTGTATTACAGGAGTTTCTGTGATGGCTGTATGTTTTCGTTCTTTATCATTAGGGTTGCCGGAGTCTATTGCACCGCTTTGCTTCATCTGGTTTTCCTGTATTTTCAGAGTTATCTCTCTTTCCAGCTTCGCCAGTTCACTTTTCATTTGTGCCAGTTCCGTTTCTTTTTCAAAGGGTTTAACCACGATCTGCTCTACCATCGGAATGTTCTTATTTAATTCTACCAATGTCTTTTCGTATTTCTCTTTAAGCGATTCTACACGGTCTATAGCATTTAAAAAATGGCGGGCAGCAAGCTTAGGATTATCTGTATTTGGATGCCCCTGGCTAAAGGTGTATTTGATACCGCTCTCAGGCCGTTCTGCATAGAGAGTATTATAATACTTATAGTTCAGCGACCCTTTTTCCTCAAATGCTTCTTTATGCTGACGGATAACTAAATCAAAACCATACAAGCTCCCTATCTTAGGGTCATCTGAAGGTTTCCAGTTTTTATACAGATTGATCAGATGCTTACCGATAGCTTCCGATTCCGCAGAATGGATGCCTTTGAGCTGGACTGGATTAGCTTTAGTGCCATCCTTCTCATAGTATAATCTGCTTTTATATAAGGTTTCATCGCTGCTAAGCTTGCCAAGTATTTTAATGGTATCATCCTTATCCGATTGCAGGGTCTCTAATTGGTATTTAGAGCGGGAAGCTTCACGATAATGCGCTATTTTAAGGCTTTCCATTACCGCAATCTTTTTCTCCAGTTTGGATTTTTCCAACAACGAGGTATCACCGGATAGAATGGCTATATATTCTGAAAAATTCATTCCACTTTTTTCATCAACAGCACCTTCATCAATGGTTCGAACATTCAGTTCACAATTCTTCATCTGGCTGATAAAGGTTTGTTTGTTCTTCAGCAGGTTGAATTTGTAATTGTCCAGTGACTGCTCTACTGCGTAGATGTAATTCTGGACTTTATTATCGTAGTGGTCTCTTGCAATGATGTTTCCCTGTCTGGCGCCCCTGCCATTGCGTTGCTCCAGTTCTGAAGGTTTCCAGGGAATATCTAAATGATGCATAGCAATGACACGCTGCTGTACATTTAAACCGGTGCCTGCCTTTTCCGTACTGCCTAATAAGATCCGTATTTGTCCGCTATTCATTTTTCGGAATAGTTCCGGTTTTTGTTTATCTGTCCAGTCATGGATGAAGGTGATTTCCTGAGCAGGTATATTAAAATCCCTAACCAGCTTTTCTTTCAGCGCATCGTAAATATTAAAGGCATCCGGTTTGGGGGTTCCGATATCACTGAAGACAATCTGTGTTCCTTTATGCTGTTGACTTTGATTATACAGTTCTGCCACCTTTCTGGCACAAACATTTACTTTATTATCGGGATGATCATCATAACTAAGACTATCTACAAGCCGCATATCAGCGGCCATTTTTTTGGCATAATTTGTAGCAATCAGCATTCGCCCTTTATCTTCTTCCCTGCTGAGGGGCATCCTGCCGATGAGTGTAGCATCGCCTGTTTTGGCAAATTGCATCAGCCTTTTAATAAACTCGCTTTGTTCCGGTGTAGGCTGAATATTAACCAATGTCTCATTCAAATCCGGTTTAGCAAGACTGATATGTTTCGCAGTTTTGTAATCGGTAATCTCGTTATAGAACAGTGCCAGTTCGGGCACCTTAATAAAATGACGAAAGCGTTCTTTCGCAATGATTTCATTAGTTACTGAAAATTCAAAGTCGGTGGTTTTCCTTGCGAAAACTGCTGCCCAGCCATCAAAGTTTTCAATATGCTGTCGTTCCATTTCCTTCGGACGGAGATATTTAAACAGCAGGTACATTTCCGTTAGGCTATTGGAAATGGGTGTACCCGATAAAAAGGTTACACACAGATCCGAATTAAATTTTTGTTGTAAAGTGCGTACTGCAAAAAGCATATTAAGCGCCTTCTGGCTGCCTTGCATATTGCCAATACCGGCAACACGGTCATGACGGGTAGTAAAAGTCAGGTTCTTAAATTTATGAGCTTCATCTACAAAAAGATGATCAACACCCATTTCCTTAAAATGAATGCCGTTATCTTTTTTCTGCTCTATATCACTCATCAGGCTTTTAAGCTTGCCCTGCAAATTGTTCTTCCGGACTTCTAGTCCTTTGAGCATCTTTTTGGATATATCACCGCCTAAATCTTTTAATGTTTCCAGATCGCGCTCTACATTATCCAGCTCCGTCTGAAATATCTCTTTTTGTACTTCGGGTGACTGTGGTATTTTACCAAACTGGTCATGTGTCAGGATGATGCAATCCCAATTATTATTTTTGATTTCATGAAATAGCCGTAAGCGTTTTGCGGGTGTAAAATCATTTTCACCCGGTGCGAGGATTCGGGCTTTAGGATAGGCTTTCCGGTATGTTTCGGTAATCTGGTTAATGTTGGCTTTCAAAGCCAGGACCATCGGCTTATTGATAATACCGAGCCTTTTCATTTCATTAGCGGCAATGATCATTGTAAGCGTTTTACCCAAACCGACTTCATGATCTACCAATGCACCTTTGTTTTGCATAATGCGCCATGCTGCATTCTTTTGAGAACTATACAGGTCCTCAATGCCCAGCTTTTGTTTATCCAGCCCTGGAAAGGTTAAATGCTTACCATCGTATTCACGCAGTACATAGCAATTGAAGGTGTTATTATAGAGGGTTTCTAAATGTTTCTTATCCGTTTCCGGTAATTGCTGTAACCAGTTAATAAAACCGTTTCGGATGGATTCAATCTTTTGGTGAGCAAGCTGGATCGCTTCATTATCCGGCAAACGAATAGTTTTGCCTTCACCTGCAGCTACCTCATAAGTAAAGAAGGGAGTTGTATTTTCAAGTGCATGTTCCAGTATGGTAGTTCCATATGTTGTCCTTCCGCTTTTAGGTGTAATGGCGTATTCCTGCGATACCTTTGCATTATAGCCAACGGTATTCACCTTAAATTTGTCCAGCGACTGAAAATAACTGATGCTGGTATTCAGCTCAAAAAGTTCCGAAGCAAAGCTGTCATAATAAGAAACTGGTATCCATCTTTCACCCAAATTGAAGTCCAGGAGTTCAAACGGAATTTTTTCAGGCTGGACTTTCGTTATGGCTTCCAGGCTTTTTTGTAAGTGAATATTAGCGGGATAAAGCTTTTGCTGTTCTTCTGCGATTCTTAATTTTTCAACTACATTACCTGATAAATACTGATCGACTGTTTCCCATTTATTGTATTGCGGATTCAGGTAAATGTGATGTTCCAGCTTAGTAATAACTTCTGCGGGTGCCAAGCCGGTAGCTGCTTCAATAAAATTGATGTCCACCTGTCCATGTTCGTTCAGGCAGCGGGCAAGTGCTTCTGTAGGATCATCGGTACGAAAAGCCTCTTGTTTTTGAATGAGGGAATGCTCTACTATATCTGCCTTGACGTAGTTTTCATTTTCTTTCCGCTCTAAGGATGAGAGAACGATAAAACCAAATGCGATGTCATTTGTGATGAGCTTCCTGTTATCCGGCCTGTTAAGCTGACCGTAATTTGCTGTAAATTGTTCGTAGCTGTCTTTTAGCCGGTTTCTCAATTGAGGATATTCCACCTGCTGAGTAGATTCCTTTTCTACCAGTTCCAGGTAGTTATCCCTGAGAGAAAGATATTTTTCGTAGAAATTTCTATGGTTTTGGGTAAACGATAAAGCTTCAAAAGTGGCCTGTTTAAAATCTGCATCTATATTTCTGATACTGCCAATCTTTCCATGAAGGATAACCAGCGACCCTTCTTTATGAAAGGATTTCATATCTGTGAATAACTGCGGAGCTTCCCGTTCTAATCCAAAGGCAGATTGGAGGCTTTTATCTCCTTCATAGATGTAATCGTATCCGAATTGCTGAAGCTGATAAGAGAGCCCTTTTAACTCGTGGCTCATAGCCGATGCATTACTCCAATTAACCGTAAAATTGAGTTCTTCTATATTGGAATAGAGCTTGTACAAATACTGTTTTACAGATGTGGCCTTAGCTGCAACCAGCACAATGCTTTCATGTTCCGGTTTGGCGGTTGTTTTAACCGTACTGATGATTCTTGCGCTTTGCTTTTCTATTACAGTTACATCCAGGTTATTGATGTAGGCCATCGCACGGTTAATGTTTTCGGCGGGTGTGCTGTCAAATAATCCCAACTGGACATTTACTGTTTCGGATTTGTTTTCCGGCATCGGTAAGAATGTCATTTTCTTGCCTTCTGTAACCGTTTCAAAAGCCGCTGATAATTGGGCATTTTGAAACTGGTTTTTGTTGAAACGAATAGCAAAGCCTTCGACAATTGTCTCAGTTATCTTTTCAGCAATGGCATCGATATCGCCATGTTGCCAAACAGTTTGATTGGCATTGCCATACTGGTTCTTTCCTGCTTTTATTTCATCTCCGGCAATAAGTTCAGGATGCTGGTATACATATTTATTGAGATGATATTTCCCAAATTCATTTTCCTGGTTTACTGTATCTACTAAAAGTTTTTCCTCAATAGATAGATCCTGTTTTGACAGGTTCTTTTGAACGATCAGCAGGTGGCTTGGTGCTTCAGTATTACCGGTAGCCTTCATCAGGTTATCCGGCATCACATTCAGGCTTATAAAGTCTGCCCGGTTAAATAAATATTCCCTTGTCGGTTTATTAGAAGGGTTATTCAAAAATCCATCGGTTGTGATATAGGCTAATAAGCCGCCATCATCAATCTTATCCAGCCCTTTGGCAAAAAAGTAATTATGTATTTTCCCGGACAGTTCCTTATCGGGGAAAGCTTCATCATACACGGAAAAGTTTCCGAAAGGAATATTGCTTACAATGAGGTCATACTTGCCATTGTCATTTACCGGAGCTTCCTCAAAGCCTGTTATATGGACATTTACGGGTACATCCAATGTGCTGCTTAATGCCTGTACCACACGTCCGGTCAACAGGTCTTTTTCTACTGCGGTTATTTGTTGCAGATCCGGAAATAGTTTGGCAGCTTCAGTAAAAAACACACCTGCACCTGCACTGGGTTCATAAATTCGGCGGGGATTGATATTATGTTCCTTTAAAGCCTGATACAAAGTCTTAGGTACAACATCCGGTGTATAGAAGGCTGTTAATACACTGTTCTTAATGGAACCGACAACTTCTTTATACTGCTTTTCATTAAAATGTTGTTTGATAAGATCATGCAATTCCATGACCTTATCATGTAAGCGGAGGTCGCTATCAGTTGCATTCAATTTTATCCATTCGTCTTTTTTAGCAGCAGGATATAGCATCGCCTTGATGCCGCCAAAGCCGGAATAGTTTTTTAGCGTATCCGTTTGTTCATGTGATAAGGTTTTACCCTTTTCCCATTCTAAAGCAATACGGATTGCCGCTATATTATCGTTTAATTTTTGCAATAGATTGTAAGCCATACCCCACGTTTTTCATCTTCACTAATTGCTTTTAATCTTGCTTGGAATCGGCATCTGATTTAACCAGATGCCGATTCTGTCGCTTGCTCTATGTATTGTTGTATTGTTCCCTGGATTGCGTTTTGCAAAGCCCCGTTATTCTCATTTTCTTCGGAAAATCGTAATGCTTCAAATACTGGTTCACATGAGTTGATGAGATTTACGATCTCATAGGTCAGCATACCAGCTTCTTTCATCCGAGCAAAGTATTGCTCGAACTCTTCTTCAAGCAAACTGCGGATATAGTTAAATTTTGAAGGCCGCAAATCTTTTGTCAGATCATTAAGGCATAGTTCTTCTATGATGTACTGGGGTTTATTTTCTGCCAATAGGTTCTCCAAAAGAGGCTGGACATTTTGAAATTTTTGCTCCAGATACCGGGTAAGCGAAAAGTCTTCTTGCAGGCGAAGCATTACATCAGGGTTATTTTGGACGATATAACTCCGCAATTTTTCTATTAAAATGGCTTGCATGAATGTGAATTTTATACGCCGAAGAAGGATTTAATAACAGTAGCTACAACAACGAGAAACACACAGCTACCAAACCAGGCGGCAGCAACCTTGCCCGTATCCTGATCACCGGCATTCCACTTTTGATACACCTTAACCGCTCCGATTAAACCTAACAATGCACCCACAGCGTACATAAGTTGGGTACCCGAATCAAAATAACTTCGTACTTTCTGGTTTGCTGCATTAATACCGGCGTTCCCATCTTGCGCCATTGCTGCCAAATGAAGACTGACCAGTACAAGGGCTGCACCAACTGAGAATAATTGCTTCCGATTAATTCTTCTAAATTTCCATTTACACATTTTCATAACACATTATTTAAAAGTTGAACATTTACATCGTTGAGACTTTCCCAAACCTCTCCGCCGGCACTCCGGCAGAGAGGAAGGAAAGCGGCTGCCATCTCCAGTTCTCATTTACCAACATCACAAGCTCTACAGCACGGAGAAGGGATGGGAGCCAATATCTTTATCATACTCATTGAAGAAATAAAGCCTTCTAAACCTTCCTGTATTTCAACAGGAAGGCTGGAAGGCGGCCCCATCACACTACCGTATTCCACAACATCACTACTTCCTCTTCACTGATTGCGATGGAGCCATATTTTCCGCATTCCGAAATAATCAGTTCATTTATGGTTGACTGAAACGGAGAATCTTTTAAATGCGGGTATTCTTTTAAGATCAGTTGAAGTAAAAGGAAAAATTCCTGCTTGATATATTGTTTTGTTCCGGCATCGGCAATAGCTTCTTTCAGTCGTAATATGAGCCGTTCAATATCCTCAAAAGTATCGTCGGAAGTTTGAGCAAAGGAGCTATCTGAGAAGGAGAGGTCAGATTCGATTTGTTTAAATGGATCATCAGGATTGTTTAGCGGAATATCATCTACTATCTCATCACCCGAAGAACGTATCTTACCTTTTCGTCTAACGGTTAAGAATTGTTGGAAGTCGCGGGAATAAAAGCATATTCCAATTAATATGTAATAAATTGCCAGTAGAAGGATAATTACAACTATGTAATTTGTCCAGGAAATGCTTGTAAACATATGCTTCTTATTTTATCATTTTCACCAATCAACCTGATGCTGTCAAAGCAATGTGGTTGTTTAAATTTCTACACAAAGGAACATCGGCATGAAAGCGTTTACAAGTCCAACTTTTTCCTGTACCCAATTTGTACCCCTTGTACCCAACTGATAATCAGTGAGAAAAAAATAGTTTGGCTTAAAAAAAATAAAAAAGCCTCCGCATCGGAGGCTTACAAGTCATCTGATACTATTTATATTTAGTATTCTTTTATCTTCTTAATAATTTTTTCCAAAGTTTCAATAGCTATTTTTTTATCTCTTTCTTCAGCAGTATAGGATTTACTGCGCATAGAATCATAGGAAAGATTTTCTTTGTAAGGTGTGGAAAGGTTTGGAACGATTGTCTTAAATACTTCATTCATAGAACGTGCTATAAGAACTTTCAGCTCATCGGCAGCACGCAGTATTAAACCTGTCTGGTCAGTTGATAAGATGCACAGTACTTTAGATTTTTCATTTTCAACAAGTGTTTTTTCTTTAATATTTTCCGTTTTGTCCCGCAATGGAACGATATACAAATGAAGCTTTTTTTCAAGGTAAAAGATCTCCTGTGTAAACCAATTGCTGAATTCATCTTTGAGATCAATTTGTTGAGGATACAAAGCGGTACCTGCCTTACGATGCATCTGGTTAAATTCTTTATAATGGAAGAGCAAGCAATCCATTTTTGCAGAGATACTTTCGTATGCATTAATCTTATCAGCAATATATTGAGTAAGGTAATCCTTATAATCCTTGCTATTGAAGTTCAGGTAAATGAGTAACATATCCAATGATGAATAGATGTTCTTTTTGTCCACCGGCTCCTTTAGTGCTTCAAGTTCTTTCAGTAATTCTTTCACGTAAAGCACTTCCTGGAAAGTAACAGGATAATTATCTTTAGGCGGATTAACAAAGGAATACAAGGTGTTGAAGACAATATCTTTAGCCTTCCCATTCATTATTTGCTTGTTTAATTTAGCCTTAAGCTTATTCAACCTTAATTTCAACTCTTTTTTTGTTACCGAAAGGTAGGTTACCGGCACACGCTCATCAAGGCACAGATAAGTTGAAAACCGAAGTTCTATAAAAGAAAGAAGTTCATCAAGACAGGTAATTATTTCTGTTGCGAGCTGATTGAGAGCTGGTTCTTTAACCGAAATATATTTACGATTTACTGATGCCTGGTCAAGCAGGATAATCAAAGCTGAATGGTACTGTTTAAGGAATAACTCAATTTGTTTTTCTTTAGTCAATCCAAAAACATGGTTCTTCAATAAAGATTGAAGCCGTTCTTTTTCATCCGCTATTCTGGCTATGGCTGTTTTTATTTGCTCATCAGTTATTGTTGAAACATCGTTTTTCGCAGGATTAAGCGAAATAGTAATCAAAGAATCCAGCCACTCTAAAGTATATCTTCCGCACATGGATCGTAAATTGAATATGGTGAATATTTTCCATATTCAAAATTGAGCATTTAACCTTATCGAAAGAATAAGGTATTTACCGTATTTTTGTACGCGATAACCAGTATATTAATAAGTTATCAGTAAACTCAAGGTTGAGTTAGGATTTTAATTTATTGATTAGCTCCACTTTATTGATAACACCTATTTTTTTAAATATATTTTGAATGTGTTTGGATACCGTCTTTTCGGATATAAACAAGCCTTCAGCAATCGATTTATACCGTGTTCCTTTTAGGATAAGTTTAACAATTTCTATTTCCCGGTTAGTAAGCTGATAAAGTTTACATTTCTGATCCAAATCCGCTGGAGATTCAGAACTTGAGGTATCTGCTTCTGAGCTGTTTAAAATTTTAAGGTTTGAAATTGATGAATCTAAAATCGCTTTTTTCTGCTTTTTGATATTGTTCAGCACAGTTTCAATTTTTTGATAAAGCACTTCAAATGAAAATGGTTTTTGAATGAAATCAATTGCGCCTAAGCGTAAACCTTTAAGCTTATCAGTTGGGGTTGATTTGGCTGATAAGAATATTATAGGAATATGGGCATAAGCTCTTTGCTCGGAAATTACTTTAACAAAAGCAAATCCATCCATTTTATCCATCATAATATCCGATAGAATTAAATCAGGGAGAACGGGTAACTCCTGCAATTTGTTTAATGCTTCTACTCCATTAATGGAACAGAAAATATTATATTTAAGACTTAGCTTCTTAAAAAGGAAATGAAGCATCGATTTATTGTCTTCTATAAGCAGTATTGACTGCCTGTCCGGTAAATAAGGAGTATCAGTAATGTCAAAGTTTTCAATGTTATAAATTAATGATTGAGCTTTTAATGTACTTTTCGCTTTAACATCCCCTTCAGCTAAATTATGTCTATCAAATGTTATCGTAACTGTTGTCCCAGGCATTTCAGTTGGATTGCTCTCGATTTGAATAAATCCACCTAAACTATCTGTTACTTTTTTCACAATTGGCAATCCAAGCCCCATACCTTGCAAACCAGTTTTTTTGTGACTTATTTGATAATATGGTTTAAATATTTTTTTTTGAAGGTGAGGTAATATACCGATGCCATTATCTCCGACAGAAAAAATAATTTTATTTTCAATGGTCTTCAATGTTATTTCGATTCTTCCTCCGGTATGTGAAAATTTGATCGCATTTTCTATCAGGTTATTAACTATCCTGTTAATAGCATTCGGGTCTGCTTTTATGAAAACATTTTCCTGAATGCTTTTACTGCATACAAGGATTTGTTTTTGACAATAATATTCGAACAGTACAAAACTGTCTTTTAGAATTTCACTGAAATCTGTTATTTGGTTATGATTATATACACTGAATCCCTTTGTAAATCTTTCCAGATCGAATAAATTAGTTATATCATTCGTTAGTTTATCTACACCACCCTTTATAATATCTAATTCTTCAACTGAGCCGTACTTATTAATATATTCTTCTAAATAATTATTGACGAGTGTTAATGGTGTTTTTGTTTCATGAACCAGGTTGATGAAATTATTAGTTTTTTGTTCATTTATCTTTTCCAGTTCTTTCGTTCGTTTATCAACCTCTTCTTGCAGATTAGTATTCCAGTTCAAAAGAAGCAGTTCAGAATCCATCAGCCTTTGATGTTCAATTCTTGTTTGCTTTATATGCCTGTTTACTTGTAAACCAAATAAAAGCAAAAAGCCAGTATTCGTAATAGAAGCTTCTATTGCCTGACCCTGATTAAAATAAGCAATAAAAGGCAAGCCAATCCAGGATGATAAACTAAAAAACAATACTGCTATTTCCGTTTTAAATTCTCTGCTGCTGAAATCATTATCATACTTATATTGTATAGCTTTTATTAAGGAATAAATAATCCATAATGTATACAAAACCGGAAGGATAAGTAAATCTTGAGCTGTCGCTAAATCATTTGATTTAGCAAAAACTATAACAAAAATGAAGTAAGGTAGGATTAAGAACAAGTAAACGCCTTTGTAAGCATGGAATTTCATCTTCTCTAATCCAAAGGCTTTGTAAACGTAGTAGGGAAAGTAGCAGGGGGTAATAAATCCTGTAGCGTAGGCAATAACCTCCTGAAGAAAGAATGAACCGGGTAACTCCGGATCTGGCAACAAACCTCCTGTCACATTATAAATTATCAATAAAAAGATAAGAACTATGTTTAGGAATGTGGTCTTATCATCAGGTCTGGCAAACCTATAAATTACCAGATAGAATAAGATCGCTATTTCTACACATACAAAAATAAATGTGACAATGTGCATTTCTGTTCCGAATACCAGCATATGCACTATGGTTTGGCAAGCTCTCTTCTAAGAAAAAATAGTTTATAGCTTAAATCTGCTTCATGGTAAATATTAAAACCAAACTTTTGATACCAAGGTAAATTTTTTAAGGTAGAGGTTTCCAGGTAGATAGGTCTCCCTTTAACCCGGCTATCTTCTATTAGTTCATTCAGGAGAACACCACCAATTCCGAGATTTTGATAATCCGGACCAACTCCTATGAACCATAAATAATACATAAATTCTTTCGGCTGTATTTTCTTAATCATCGATTCCCTGGCAAGAGTTTTTTTGATGTTTTCTATACCGACACAGGAAAGAATCAATTTTACATCCAGCAAAATGGATTTAAATGTTGTTTTCTTTTTATCAGGGTACAATACTAATGCACATGCTTTCTTATCATTTGATAAGAATACATCTCCAAACAGATAACAGACGTCAAAAGAATATTCCATCAATACACCTATCCGATCTATCCTTTCTTCATCTTGCTTAACTATGTAATTCACACTTTGATTTGTTTCAAAGGATTTGGTAAGAATATCTACTACTAAGTTCTTGTCGCTATATTCTGCTTTTATCATTGATTATTTTTTAAGTCAATTAAACCCTGTGCTTTTACGTGTTTACTACACACGCGAATCTATCGGCATACGCTTTGTCTCCAATCAGAGCGGTGTCCTGTAGCCGGCCCATGAGCGGGCGCAAGGCAGTCAAGTCATGCGTGTTGGCCGGCGTAAAGCCTATGTGCTGGGGCAAGGATATCTGCTTAGGTCGGTGCCCGCCGACCAGGTGCAGCTTACAGCCAAAGTAATAGAGAGCTTCTTGGCCGAGCAGTAGCCTTTAGCGGTAAGGGCCGGGGCTACTTTAGGCTTGCGGCGGGCCGAGCAGGTGATAATAGAGCAGGAATCGGCCAGCAGCATTTCATCATTGCGTAGAATAGCAATGACAGACGTAGTAATAAAGGGGATAAGTTTTATTTCAAGCATAAAACTAAAACACCTCGAATGCTGCGTCTGTTCCTTTTTATGTCTTTTTTAACTCTTGATTCGCGTTGTAAGTAATATTTATTGAAATGGTTAAGCCTTTTGACGTAGCTTGAAGTCTGACTTCTAATAACTCCATTAATGGATGTCAATCGTTGCAGAAGCAGTAATCATCATAGCATCATGATAGTGTAAAGTGCTGCTATAGCTTTAATGTCTGTTGATCATTGCCCCTGCAGGCATTGCTGAAACTATGGATTCGGGCACGCTATATATACAGTGGTAGTGTTAAACAAGTAATGCTAAGTATTTGTTGTAGTGGCATATAAAGTACTTTATGGCACCGATGTGGTTTTCCAGCTTTTTAGAGAAAGCGAGCGTCTTTCTCACCAGTCTGCTGCACCTTTGCCTCATGGTGTTGTTGAACCTTTCGATATGGTTAGTATAACCCTTCTGCTTGCCTGCCGCCACATGCCGCTCCTCCTCCAGGATGTGGTAGCCGCTCCAGAAATCAGTAAAGAAGGCAGCGTTCCGGCGGAAAACCTCCGGCACTTTTTCAAACAGCAGCTTTGCGTCTTCCTGCCCTCTTCCTGCCACATGGAAAGCGATAATCTGCCTGTTAGCCGTGTTCATCACCAGCCAGAGCCACTGCTTATTTTCTTTGTTGCCCACAAAGCTCCACATCTCATCTGCCTCACAGCGGTATAGCTCACACAGCACCCCTTCTTTCTGCTCATACAGGCTCTCCAGCAGCGCCTCAAAAGCAGGCTCCTGGTTCAGCAATGGGTCAAATGCCGCAATATCCTCCCATGGCAGCGCAGGCTCAGCCGGTGCAGCGTTTTTTTAGAGCCTCTATCTTGTAGACATGCTCATCGAACCTGTCTTCCAGGTAAGCTTCCATCGCTTCTTTGGTGGGAAGGAGCACATGGAGGTCATCGGGCTGGGCGGCGTAAAGCTCGCTTACATAGCCCTGAAGCCAAACCTGGCTCACATCCGCTACACGGGCAATACCGGCAAGGGAAATCTTCTCCAGCAGGAGCTTAGCAATTAATGCCTTGTCTGAGTCGCTTATTAGCCTCTTTTCCCTGTCTACCACAAACTGCCTGCCGCAGTCTTTGCACAAACGGTTCTGCTTGCCGTTGTGGATGTGGCCGTTTAGCTTTATGTGGGTAGATGAGCAGGCTGGGCAAACTGTTTCTGTCATGGGCTTCTCTATTGGTCGTACTATATAGAAGACAGCAGCATTACTTGTTTGGTTCTACCATAAAGCGTTCAAAAGCGTTTTTGGGCAAACGGCAAAACAGTTCAGGGCCGCTGAAACAGCAAAATCCGCTGCAAGAAGATAAGCATGTCTCTTAGGCTTAGGTGGCAGGAAATGTAATAAGCTATTGTAGCGATTCATGTGTTTCTTTGTGCCTTCACACCTAAAGTTTCTCCTTCTCCCCGGGAATAGCAGGAGCCTTCCTTTCAAATAAAGTTCCACCTTATTTAAAATTGTTTTAAATAAGTCTTGCCTCAAGAACTTTTACCTCTTAGTTTTGCCACACTATTTAAAATAAGTCTAAATAAAAATAATGTCTAACTATGCTTACATCTATTAAAAGAAAAGTATTCCCTGTTCTGGGACTGGCTGCACTTATGGCAATGGCCTCCTGCTCCGATGACGGCAACGACGTAACGCCATCCTACGAGATTCCTGCTACTTACAACTTTGAAAACGTGAACTACGCTGGTCAGACCGCCCGCCTCGGTATGTTAACGGAACTGAGTAATTACATCAAAACGGGCAATGAAGGTGCGGTGCTGGACGCCAGCAAGATGAAGGCCATGTATGCCAACGCAAATGCTCCTTTCTCCAGCGCAGACTTGAATAATGCCGGTAAGCAGCTGAAGGACAAAACCATCGCTACGGCGCAGGCTCAGTTTGAAGGTTATTTCGATGCCGTGGCGCAGGCAAGCCAGTCGGCGGGAGCGGCTGCCAGTGACGGTACCGCCGGCATTCTGACCTCCGCCGACGGCGCCAGAAAATACCTGGTGGATGCCAACGGTGTAGTGCTGGACCAGTTTATCAAAAAAGGACTGATGGGCGCTGTTTTATACTTCCAGGCGGTAGACCATTATCTGACCGAAGAGGGAATCGGGGCCGCCGTGGACAACAAAACCGTAACGCCGGGCGAGGGCACGGCCATGCAGCACCACTGGGATGAGGCGTTCGGCTACTTTGGAGCGCCGAAGGATTTCCCTGCCAACACGGCCGATGCGCAGTATTGGGCGGGGTACAGCGCAGAAGTAGACGCAGCCCTGGGCAGTAACAAAACGATGATGGACGCCTTCCTGAAAGGCCGCGCCGCCATCAATGCCAACGACACGAAAGCCAAAGAAGCCGCAGCGGCCACCCTTCGCACAGAGTGGGAACGGCTGGCGGTGGCCGCTGCCATACTTGAGTTGAAAGACGCCCGGGAAAACGTGGCCGACCAGGCAAAGAAAAGCCAAAAACTGTCGGAAGCAAAAGGGTTTGTGATGGGGCTGAAGTATAAAACCGACCGCAAGATAACGGACGCACAGTATGAACAGGCAATGGTCAAAATCGGCACCAACTTTTATAACACCACTGCCGACGACATCGCCGCTGCCATCGACATCCTGAGTGCTGCCTATAACATGGACAGTATAAAAGGGCAGCTGTAGCAGCGATGATAACGAAGTATTTTGTTTAAGATGGAAGCGCAGCAGCTATGGCGTCTGCCCCGGCTGCTGCCTTTCGCTTTAAAGTATAGCGTATGAAAATTTGCAGAAAGTATACCCTGGCTGCCCTGGCCTGCCTGGCCACGCTGGCCGGGTGCAGCTCCGATAACGATGGCAACGGAAATCCCAAAACGGACTACGACCGCGAGGCCATGCTGGCCAACTACGCCAGCAACCTGATTGTACCGGGCTACCAGGCATTTCAGGCTAAAACAGCGGCAATGACTGCTGCCGTAGCTGCCTTCACGGCAAACCCGGCTGAGGCGACGCTAACTGATGCCCGCGCCGCTTACCAGGAGGCTTACAGGGCATGGCAGGACGTAAGTGTGTATGCTTTTGGCCCCGCCGACGAGCAACTGCTGCGCAGCAACCTCAACATTTATCCCACTTCCATTTCTGATATTGAGGGCAATATCGCCGCTGGCACCTACGACTTGCAGGCTGCCGCCAACCTCGATGCCAAAGGCTTTCCGGCATTGGATTATTTGCTTTACGGACAGCCTACCGAAGCCGAAGTGGTAGCTCTTTATACTTCGGACGCCAAAGCTGCTAACCGTAAAAAATACCTCCAGGACATAGCGAGCCTGATAAATCAACGGGCCGAAACAGTATATACCGGCTGGACGAGCGGCAACTATGCTGATACATTCAAGAAAGCAGCAGGCACGGCTGTAGGCAGCGCCGTGGGTAATATCGTTAACGAACTCAACTCCGATATCGACCTGACCAAGCGCGCCAAAGTAGGCATCCCAAGCGGCAGGTTCACAGCGGGCAGCGCCTACCCCGAAAAAGTGGAAGCCTACTATAGTCATGCTTCGTTGGAGCTGCTGAAGCGCACCATCAAAGCTGAGAAAGCCGTATTTACGGGCACAACCGCCTCCGGCGCCAACGGGCCAGGCCTGGATGATTACCTCGACCACGTGGATGCCAGGTATAACAACGGCCCGCTTTCGGATGCTATAGAGGCGCAGTTTGACGCCGCACTGGCCGCCGCCGAGGCCGTGCAGGAACCGCTTTCCGAAGCTGTAGCCACACAACCCCAAGCCGTTACCAAAGTATACGACGAGCTGCAAAAGCTCATTGTGCTTACCAAAACCGACATGCCTGCCGCGCTCGGCGTTACCATCACCTACACCGACAACGACGGCGATTGATGAATAACCGCTATGCTGTACTTCAGACTTTCGGCCTATAGTTGCAAGGAAGCAAGTTTTTCAGCTAATAGCGGGAAATTAAAAGGATACGCATGCTCCGGAACTTAAAGCCATATTTAACTGCCCCTGTGCCTGCTGCGCCGCTGGCCGTGTTCCGCGTTGTTTTCGGCGGGATGATGCTGGCCAGTATTGTGCGCTTTGTGGCGAAAGGCTGGGTAACAGAGCTGTACGTACTGCCCAAAGTTTACTTTCCGTACTACGGTTTTGAATGGATAAAGCCGCTGGGCGAGGCAGGCATGTATGGCTTGTTCGGGTTGATGGCGCTGGCAGCGCTGGGCCTGATGCTCGGGCTGTTTTACCGGCTGTCGGCGCTGCTGTTTTTTCTGAGCTTTACGTATGTGGAGCTGCTGGACAAAACCAATTACCTCAACCATTATTATTTTGTGAGCGTGGTGGCTTTTCTGCTCCTGCTGGTTCCGGCGCACCGCCATTTTTCGTTAGATGTGCTGCGCAAACCGCAGTTATGGGTGAGCCATGTGCCGCGCTGGGCAGTGCTTATTTTTCAAGTGCAACTGGGGCTGGTATACTTTTATGCGGGCGTGGCCAAGCTCAACCCTGACTGGCTGCTGGAGGCCATGCCGTTGCGCTATTGGCTGCCGGCGCACACGCACCTGCCCCTCATCGGGCCGTTGCTCGACAAAGTATGGGTGGCCTACCTGTTCTGCTGGTTTGGCGCTTTTTACGACCTCACCATTGTATTTTTCCTGAGCTGGCGCAAGAGCAGGTTGCTGGCTTACCTTACCGTGGTGGTGTTCCATGTGCTTACGGCGGTGCTGTTTCCTATCGGTATGTTTCCTTATATCATGATAATGAGCACGCTGATTTTCTTCTCTGCTGATTTCCATGAGAAATTGTTGGGCTTGTGCAGAAGTATAGCCCGCGTGCGAAAACCGGCATTCCCGAGATTTGCGGAAGCTTCCGGCCAGCCTATACTTCTATACTTGCTGGGGTTATACTTTGTGGTGCAGGTGCTGGTGCCGTGGCGCTTTCTGCTGTACCCCGACAGTCTTTTCTGGACCGAGCAAGGCTATCGCTTCTCCTGGCGCGTGATGCTGATGGAAAAAACCGGGACTGCCTTCTTTTATGTCCGGGATGCACGCACGGGCCATGAAATTGAAATCAACAACAAAAAGTACCTTACCCTAAACCAGGAGAAACAGATGGCCACGCAGCCCGACATGGTGCTGCAATTCGCGCACATGCTGCGCGAGGATTTTGCCAGGCGAGGCATACCTGTTGCGCAGGTGCGTGCCGAGGTGTATGTAAGTATGAATGGCCGGGGCAGCAGGCTTCTCATTGACCCAACGGTTAACTTGGCAGCCGAAAGCGAAAGCTTCCTGCCCAAGACCTGGATTTTACCTTTTGAACAAATAGCTCAACCGCAAAGCGTGGTGAGCCAGAAATAGAAAAAATGCGTTGTTCGCTTACTATTGCTCTTATACTTTGCAGCTGCATGGCTGCACTGGCACAAAATTTCTCCATTACCGGCAAAATCACCAAAGCCAATACCGGGCAGCCGCTGCCACAGGCCGAGGTGCTGCTTACCGGCGACGGCGCTATCGCCAAAGCTGACGCAAAGGGTATTTACCAATTCACGGGTCTGCCAGCGGGGACCTATACTTTAACGGCTTACAGTGCCGGCCTGGGCAGCGTAACGCAGCAGGTAATTATTGGCAACAGCAACGAAACACTGGATTTTATACTGAAGCCGCTGCAAGGAAGCCTGCGTGAGGTGGAAGTGAAAGGCCAGCGCGGAAAAACTTTTGGTATCACCCGCCTCAACGCTGTAGAGGGTACGGCCATTTACGAAGGCAAAAAGAGTGAGGTAGTGGTACTAAGAGACATCACGGCCAACCTGGCTACCAACAACAGCCGACAGGTGTTCTCGAAAGTCGCCGGGCTGAACATCTGGGAGAGCGACGGCGCGGGCCTGCAACTTGGTATTGGCGGGCGCGGCCTCAGTCCTAACCGCACGTCTAACTTCAACACGCGCCAGAATGGCTATGATATTTCCGCTGATGCGCTGGGCTATCCGGAAAGTTACTATACGCCCCCGACTGAGGCGCTGGACAGGATTGAAGTGGTGCGCGGCGCGGCCTCGCTGCAGTACGGCACGCAGTTTGGCGGCATGCTTAATTTTGTGATGAAGCAGGGACCGGAGGACAAACCCTTTGAGCTGACCTCACGCCAGACAATCGGCTCCTTTGGCCTCTTCAACACCTTTAATAGTATAGGTGGCACCAAAGGCAAAATAAACTACTACGGCTTCTACCAGTACAAGCGCGGCGATGGCTGGCGCGATAACTCCGGTTTTGATGCACATACGGCTTTCGGTTCGGCCAGATATAGCCCCTCGGACAAACTGGAAATCGGCTTTGACTATACTTATATGGATTACCTGGCACAGCAGCCGGGTGGGCTGACGGATGCCGCTTTTGCCGCTGACCCGCAGCAGTCGGTGCGCGACCGCAACTGGTTTAAAGTAGACTGGAACCTGCTGGCTCTGACGCTGGACTACCGCCTGAACGAGCGCACCAAGCTCAATGTGCGCAACTTCGGACTGCTGGCAGCGCGCGATGCGTTGGGCTACCTGGAGAAAATCAACCGTCCTGACCCCTTGGAAGAGCGCCTGCTGCTGAAAGACCGGTTCAACAACCTTGGCAACGAAACGCGCCTCATCCACCGCTACGATTTCCTGAACACGTTTTCTACGCTGTTGGTGGGCGTCCGCTACTATCACGGCTTCACAGTTCAAGAGCAGGGCGACGGTTCCCCGGCCTCCGGTGCCGATTTCAGTTTTTTTCCGGAGAACGGCTATCCCAACCAGTCCGACTACAATTACCTGAGCCGCAACCTGGCGCTGTTCTCGGAGAACATCTTCAACATTACATCAGAATTCAGTATCACGCCCGGCCTGCGCTACGAATGGATAAACACCAACGCTGATGGACGCTACAATGATGTAGTAACCGACCAGGCCGGCAATGTGATAAAAGATGAAACCATACCTGAGTATCGCAGCAACTCCCGCAACGTGCTGCTGCTGGGCCTGGGGCTGAGCTACAAGCCGGCTAACCGGATGGAAGTCTACGCCAACCTGTCGCAGAACTACCGTGCCATTAACTTCAATGATATGCGCGTCCTAAACCCCAACCAGCTTGTAGACCAGAACCTGCAGGACGAGCGCGGCTACAGCGCCGACCTGGGCCTACGTGGCGGTACGGCCGGTGTACTAAACTACGATGCCAGTCTTTTTTACTTGGCTTACAAAAACCGCATCGGCTTTAAGAACGTGGAGGGCACGACCAACCGTATCCGCACCAACCTTGATTTTTCGCGCAACATCGGCGTGGAGACTTTTATAGAGGCTGATTTGCTAAAATGGATGTATGGGCAGAAGTATCCCGCCAGCCTGTCTGCCTTCTCGAATGTAACGCTGGTAAACACGCGGTATGTTAGCCACGATAAGCGCATCGATGGCAACCAGGTAGAACTGGCCCCGCCGGTCATTGCCAAATTCGGCCTCTCGTTTAAGCGCAACAACCTTAAGCTGACTTACCAGTATGCTTACACCGCTGCACAATACACCGATGCGGTCAACAGTGAGCTGGAGCCAACCGCCGTGGTCGGCAGGATTCCGGCGTACTGGGTGATGGACCTGTCGGGCAGCTATACCTATAAATGGCTGACGCTGGAAACGGGCATCAATAACCTGACCGACAACCGCTATTTTACGCGCCGCGCTACCGGCTACCCGGGGCCCGGCATCATTCCTTCGGATGCCCGCGGTTATTACCTGACTTTACAGCTAAAGTTATGAAATTTGGGACGTTATATACTACGTTTATGGTTGGGGAAAGCGTAGAGCTTGTTTAATCAAAGTAGTAAAATATTATGAATCATCGAAGAGGCTCCTCTTAGCATTTGCCGTTGCCTGTCAGAAGGATATCATTCTGTGTATACTTGTCTAAAATTAAAAGAGCGGCCGTGTTCTGGCTGCTCTTTCAATTTCTATTACTTTTTCTTGCAGCAGGGAAGCACTTCCGCTCTCACTGTCGATGCTGCCAGCGTACATTCGGGCGTGCCCTTCAGCGGGCAGTTCTGAACGATTGGGCAGTCTGGGGTACCTTTCAATTGACATTCTTCCGGTTGGCTGCTTCCGAACGCTAAGAACGAGCTGCCTGCAAGCATCATGGTCGCAGTGGCGGCCCCTAAAAATTTACGTTTCATAATTATAGGTTTTGTTTTTTGTTGGGTATAGCAACAAAATTCATGATACAAAGCAACCATACCTTGCTTATGAATTTAAGCGGCCATAGCCTCACATTTTTCGGCACACTCTCTGCATATCTGTGCGCATTCCTGACACACCTCGCTGTCAAACTTGGCGCACTCTTCAGCGCAGTCTCTGCATACTTGAGCGCACACTTTGCTTACCTGCCCCACATAGTCCGACTTATTTGCACATAGGCTGGCACATGCTGTGGCGACGTCAATAGTATCCAGACACAACTTCTGACATTCTTTCATGTCAGGTTCTCCCATGTGTTCGGCCAAACAAACTTTGCTAGCTGTTACGGCATTGTAGCAGGAGTCTATGCACGATTGAGTTTCATTGCTTATTTTTTTCATAGTTTTTAAATTTTAGGTTTGATAATTTAAACAGGGTTCCCTATTCCAGCAGCCTGCAATTGTTCGCGGCTTACTCCTTTGCTTGAGCAGCATGAAAGAAGTTCACCATTAACCGCTATCGCTGGCAGGGAAGTGATATTATATTCTTTCACTTTATCCACGCATACTTTCGTATCGCACTGTTCTGAAACGTTGTAAACAGTAACATCACAGGATTCACAGGCCAATGACTGCACCATTTCCACTACCGGCTCACAGACTGGGCAACCTGTTGTAAATACTTCTACTTTTCTCTTGGTCATCGTTTTAGTGTTTTAATTTGTTTAACTGCTACAAAGCTACTACAGGGAGGCAGGGGGTGCGCAAGTGCTTTTTACCCTTTCTCTTGATTTTTTTTCATCTGTTCATAGACGGCCTGTATCTCCTTCATTTTTTCGGTTAGCTCACCAAGGCCAAGGTGTGGGAACTGGTTTCTTAGCCTCTCGATTGTATGTTCCTGCCCGCAATCGCCTGGGCACGCTTCCATTGTTTCTGAAAGCTTTACAGCCAGTGACTTCCTGAAAGCCTCATCCAGCAGCAGCAACTCCGCGTTCTCCAGCGCCTTACCGGTTGCCTTGAATTGTAAAAGGATTTGCTCCGGGTCTCTGTCGTTGTCAATCATTTTTATGATCCCGTCCAGTTGCCCCTTTATCGTATTCAATCTGGTCTTTACATCTCTTACTAAGTCCTTCTGTAGCATTTTCTATTATTTTCTTGAAATATAATGTCCGGTAGGGGTGGTGCCCAAACTTAAAGAGTTTTTTACCCATATCTTCGAAAAACGCATGAGCCATAACCCTTCAGATTACAAGAAGAGTATACCAAAAGGTAAAGCAAGTACAAAAGGTTAATTCTGTTCTATTTGTATGGAAGAAGATTCTTTAGCATTGTAGCAAACAGATTGCTGCTTTATACTTGTCGGAATTAAAAACGGCAACGTATGGATTAGCATGAACCCAAACAAAACAACATGAAAAAGCTTAACTTATTTATCTTATTACCTGCCGTGCTGTTATCAGCTTGCAACGGAAACAAAGCTCAGGACAATAATGCGGGGAACAATGATTCAGCCCATGTGGAGCAAGCTGCTGAACCGGCTACTTTTTCAAAGATCGAAAACCTGCCGGCTGGCATCGATACCATCTTTGGGAAAGCTCCTTCCAAAGAAGAGGGGTTTTACAAGTTCTCTTTCCCGCGCACTGATTTGCATGTTAAGCTCGATGGGGTCTCTATTGACCCGCGGCTGGCGTTTACCACCTGGTTTGCCTTTATGCCGGAACAGAACAGCGAGCAGGCCATGCTGATGGGCGATATGGTGCTCCTGGAAAAAGAGCTTCCGGCGGTAGAGAAAAAGCTCCAGGAGAGCGGTATTGCCATTACCGCCATTTATAACCATTTGCTGAACGAGAACCCTAAAATCATGTACTTGCATGTAGGTGGTACCGGAGACCCCGTGGCACTATCCAAAAAGCTAAAAGAGGCATTATCTCTTACCGGCACGCCGTTGCAATTGTCGTTTAACGATACTGCGGAAAATACTGACTGGAAAGACGTGGAGCAGCTAATGGGCATGCAAGGAAAGGTGAATGGCCCAGTGCTGAGTTTCGGCATTCCGCGAAAAGAAACTGTTGCCATGGGGAATATGCCTATACCCAAGGGATTTGGCATAGGCACCGGTCTGGCGTTTCAGAAAGTGGGTGATAAGGCGGCAATTACAGGTGACTTTGTATTGCTGGCGGATGAGGTAAACCCCGTCATCAAGGCACTTAATAATAACGGAATTACCGTAACGGCGCTTCACAACCACATGCTGGACGAAGACCCCCGCTTGTTCATGATGCACTTCTGGGCGGTGGGCAACCCCGCTGACCTGGCAAAGGGGCTAAAAGCGGCCGTAGATAAAACCGATTCGAAGCAATAAGGGCAAACATTTACCATCATAAACCGATATGAGCCTGCTTTCTGGGATTAGCATAAAAAGCACCTGTTTTGCCTTGCTCACCGGGCTCTTGGTTCTTCCTTCCGGTTGCAAGGCGCAGGGAACCTACGGCACCAGGTTTCTCTCCCTGCAAAAGGTGGTAAAGCTACCAGGAGTAAGGGGCCGCATAGATCACCTGGCCGTGGATAAAGCGCACCAGGTGGTATACATGGCGGCCTTGGGCAACAACACCTTGGAGGTAATTGATCTGTCCAAGGGGAAAGTGATTCACGAGATTAAAGGATTGGATGAGCCGCAGGGAGTTGCCTACCTGCCACAGGCAAACGCAGTCTTTGTCGCCAATGGGGGGAATGGCGTCTGTGCTTTTTATGATGCAAACACTTATAAGCAAAAGGCGGAGTTGGACTTAGGGGAGGATGCTGACAATGTGAGCTATGCGCAGGGAGACCAGACTGTTTACGTCGGCTATGGAAACGGCGGGATTGCATTAATTAATGCAGCATCCATGAAAGCAATCGGAACAATCCGGCTTCCAGGCCATCCGGAGGGCTTTGAGGTTGATTCGCTGACAAAGAAGATATGGGCCAACGTGCCCGATGCCCGCGTCGTAGCAGTGCTGGACGGCAAAAACAGGAAGGCCATTGATGCGTGGAGGATAAATGCGCCCTTGGCCTGCTTCCCCATAGCCTACAGCAGCCAGGATCACCGCTTGTTCATTGGTGGCAGAAGGCCTTCCCGTTTGTTGGTACTGGATAGTGAGACAGGCAAGAAGATAGCTGAAGCGCCTTGCGCAGGAGATGCGGATAACCTTTTTTATGATGCGGCCTCTAAAAGGATTTTGATCAGCGGGGGAAGCGGCTACGTAGATATCTTTAAACAGCAGGACACAGACACCTATACTCAGATTGCTCATATTGCTACGCGCATCGGCGCCCGTACTTCTTTATGGGTACCGGAGTGGAAAGAATTCCTGTTAGCGGTGCCGGAACGTAATGGCCAGCCGGCAGCACTGTTGGTTTACAAGATGAATGATTGATTTTTAAGGTAACTATACCCATTTACACGTAAAACGATTTAGAAAAATGCGCTCGGTAATTTGAGCGCATTTTTTATTTTTTACCTTTTGCAGTTAATAAGCGATAAGTTATTCTTTCTTGTCCGCTATTGCCTACTACCTTTCCAAAGCTATGAATGTTGCCTAAGTTACGATTGTTATATCGAACTGAAAACTCATTACAGTAAAGATGCAAGTGTTGTGGTGAAACGTAGTGGTAAATACCAACAATACCTCTTTTAAAGATACCCCAAAAGCCCTCAATATTATTAGTATGTTTATGACCAACTGTCTTGTAATTACCTTCAGAGTGCTTAATCGTTATATGTTCACTATAAACTTTATCAAGTCCTTTGTATGCAGCGTAAGCATCGGTATTAGTACTGCTTCCGGTGCTACATTGGCTACCATAATAGAATGCAATGTTTCCTTATTAGTATCAGGCACAACAAAGGTGCGTACTTTACCATCTCTCTGTAATACGCCTAAAACTGCTGTTTTGTCTAAATGTGCCCGGCCTTGTGAGTTAGCCACCTTCTTATTTTCATGGCGGTTTTTATTCTTGCCACCTACAAAGGTTTCGTCCGCTTCGACTATGCCATTAAGTAATTCAGGTGCAGTTTCACTCAGCATGGTTCTAACGCGATGATTAAGGAACCATGCTGACTTCTGGCTTACGCCAATTCTTGTTCCTAACTCTATTGAGCTAATTCCTTTCTTTGAAGTACTGATTTCATAAATAGCCTGAAACCATTTCCGCAACTCTATTTTGCTTCCTTCAAAAATACTACCAGTACGAACAGTAAAAGGGAGATCACACTGTCTTTCTGAACAACGATAAGAAGGTATATCCTTAAATTTACCACGAGGCTTTACATTATATGGTTTTTTAAGCTGCCACAATGAGGACAAGCAATACCATCTTGCCACCTTTGCTCCTCCAAGAATTCGTAGCAAATCTTTTCATCTTTGAAATGGTCATTGAATTCGTGGATAGTTTTGAAGGCGAAGTTCATAAGCTTTTTGTTTGATGTAAAATTAGTAGTTTTTACACATATATACAACATTTGTAGTAATATAGTTATTACATTTTTTTAAAATAATAGCTTTTATATAACTTTTGTATATACGTTTTAAGCTTAACTAATTTAAAGGTGTATCTTTGTATATTACTTTATGATTTGAATCATGAAAAAAGAAAACCAGATATTAATTCGTGTGTCCGCTTTAGAAAAAGAAGGATTTGAAAGAGCTGCTGAAATAGCAGGTATTGGTCTTTCGGCATGGGCTCGACAAAAATTAAGAAGCGCAGCTATTCAAGACCTGCAAAATATCGGTGAAAAGATACCTTTTTTAGAGCCCATCAAATTAGATAATAATGGATAAGGAATTTGATTTTAAAGTATTAGGAATAGCTACTGCTATCAAGCAAGAAAGATTTAGGGTACCACCTAATCAAAGAGAGTATTCATGGACAAGCGAAACACAGGTAAGGGATTTGTTGCAGGATATAAATAATGCATTAAGAAACCCAGATAAGCCTTATTTCTTAGGAACTGTTGTTTTAACAAAAGCAGAAAATGGTGTATTGGAAATTGCAGATGGACAACAGCGCATCGCTACTACCACAATGATATTAGCGGCCATTAGAGACTATTTTAGAAAAGAAGGGCAATCGGATACATATAAATCAATAGAGCATGACTACCTTTTCTCATTTGAGAGAAAACAAGGTGAGTTCACCTCAAAACTAACTTTAAATGTTGATGATAACGACTTCTTTAAAAAGAGTGTATTGCATCATCATAATAATCCAAATACGATTTCATTAAGGCATTCTCATAAATTAATTTCAGAGGCTTTCGATTACATAAAAAAATATATAGGAAACTTAGTTTCTATGCATGGGAAAAGGAGTTCGGAAGTCCTAAATGAATGGATAGAATATTTGGATAACCAAGCTAATATTGTAATTCTTAAGGTTTCAAATGCAGAAAATGCCTTTATGATGTTTGAAACACTAAATGATAGAGGACTAAAAACATCGCAGGTAGATTTAGTAAAAAATCATATTTTCAGCAGAGCAGGAGATAGACTTCCGGAAGCTCAGAGAATGTGGTCAGCAATGAAAACAGCTATAGAAACTGTATCAGATGATGATGATATAACTATGGATTTTTTACGCTGTGTATGCTGTATAATCGCGGGGCAAACTACCAAAAAAGAAATAATGAGGACGATTCAGAGTAGAACTGAATCTAAAACAGATGCCTTGCTGATGATGGGTTTATTCGAGGAGCTGAGCCAAGAATATGCCGCCATATTAAATCCTGATCACCCTAAATGGAATGAATACGGTACAGAAGCAAGACAAGCCATACAAGTAATAAATCTGTTAGGTGTAACTCAAATACAACCATTAATGCTCGCAGTTTCAAAATATCTTCCAAATAAATATGTGCCAACATCTTTTAAATCGTTAGTATCATGGTCTGTTAGGTTTTTAATTTTGAACATAAGGGGTGGCCGCTTAGATGAAGGTTATGCCAAGTTGGCAAATAGGATTCATACTGGAGAGATAAAAAGTACTGTTGATTTAAAAAAAGAGGGATCTTCCATAGTACCAAACGATGGTACATTTAAATCAGCTTTTGAAACAGTTAGAGTCGGTACAGCTAAACTTGCAAAGTATTATCTGCGGTCGCTTGAAACTACTGCAAGTGAACAAGATGATCCTGAATTTTTACCAAATAATGATTCCGTAATTAACCTTGAACATATAATGCCATCCTCTATTGATGAAAAAAAGTGGCCTAATGTAAGTAAATCAGATGCAGAGGCTTACTTAAAAAGACTTGGGAATATGTGTTTATTAAAGGCTAAAAAAAATTCAGATATAGGCAACTTATCATTTGACCACAAAAAACAAACGTATAAAGAATCAGCCTACCAATTAACCAACCAACTTGCCTCACTTGATGTATGGGATATAGAGGCCATAGAAAACAGACAAAAAGTTATGGCAGATTTAGCAGTTAAGACATGGGCTCTTTAACTTAATAATATGGCAAAGAAAGAAGGCTCAAAAGAACGTCCAAAGAAATATGATGAAAAGCTAAAAGTAAAAGGCAGCTTTTTAGATATTATGAAGGCATCAGTAAAAGATGCAGATAAAAAATCTGCAAAGAAAAAAGAGGACTAATAAATCCTCTTTTTTTGTTTCTATCAAAACCTTACGTGTAAATGGGTATAGTTACCATTTTTAATTTCTAATGCTTGACCGATTAAGTAGAATACTCGTATCTTTGGATATGGCAAAAAATCCGAAACATCCGAAAGATACAAATCAGTTAGCTAAACTAATAACTGACATTGCTACAGGTGAAAGTACAGAAAACACAGAAGATACCGAACAACCGGAAAAGAATCCGGCTGCCGTTGCGTTAGGCCGCTTAGGTGGGCTAAAAGGCGGTAAGGCCAGAGCTAATAAATTAACACCAGAGCAAAGAAAAGAAATAGCTAAAAAGGCGGCCGAAAAAAGATGGGGCTCTAAATAGCTTGAAAATATTGTTTAAACAAATCTGGCTGAAATCCGCTTCCATATTGAGCCGCATGTTTTATTCTAAATTCATAAAGTGAAGTGCATTCCCGCATTAATTTAACTGCATCATAAATAAATTTTTCTAATAAAAGTACACCATCTTCACTCAAAAAGTAATAATTTTTATATCTTCTAAGACACCATTTAATATAAGGATTTTTGGCGTGAATATGTTGTAAAACCCCTCCTGGAAATCTATTATAAATTATTGTGTTAATGACCTTAGCAGTCGGAGTAGGCTTACGATATTTTTTCCTTTGTTCTTCTGTCCAGCCCATTAAATCTCCAAACGCTTGCAGATATTCTGAAAACCTTGGTTCAAGATTTTTTCTTAGTTCTGAAACAATTCTTTTTTGCGTTTCCCTTTCTTCATTTACAGAGGTACGCCTGCCGTTTATAAGCTCATAGGTTAAGTTTTTCTTATCAAAACTCTTATCAGAAAGTAATTGTGAAGCCCTATCATCTGGCCCTTGAAGGAGGGACAATCTAAGTTGTTCTTCATTCTCAATTTGAGGTATCTGATTAAGATTACTGTTTTCAGGGATAATAGGCTTATCTTTTTTAGGCTTCTTCATGCGACTAAATGTAAAGTATGTGTTTTATTGATTTAATATGTTCTTTTGTGGAAATCCTATTTTCCCAAGGGTTCTCAATAAGTTTAATTAATTTATTGAATTCATCTTTAGGATTATGCCTAGTTGCTCTGGGCCAACCCATTCTATCATCTTCGCCTACATCCTTAGCATGAAAAACATAAATAAAACTTGGATGTACTTCATTAACTTTTGCAAACTGCCTAACAAAATCGGTATTATTTAAGTGGGGCCTTATTTTCTTTAATTTTTCCATAGAAAATAAGTATTCTCGCGCAAAATGGTTTGCTGCATTTTCTCTCTCAACAACCGGCAATCTTTGTTCTTCTTCGTCCGATATATGATAGCGGTTAAATTTAATATCTTCCCAATCAAAAATTACGTGGTGTAATTCATGAAGTAAGGCAAACCATAAAGTAGGGTAAAACCCTTTATAGTCAGTTAAAACTATACATGGTTTATGGTTGATATTCAGAGTTGCGCCTCTTAGGTGAAGCGACGGAAAGCCTGGTTGATAGAATACAGTTATTCCAAATTTATAGAGAGTTCTAATAATATTTATTAATCCTAAATCAACGTTTGTAGAATGCCATCTAATTTCAGGGAAGAAATCTAGTAAGGCTTTTCTGTTATATGGATAAGGATTATCTATCTCTTTAAAAGCATCTTTAGCCGCTTTAATCCAGATTTTTCTATTTTTATCGTTTTTGGGTTGTATTATGCCAGCAGAAAAGGCTACATCATCGGAAGGGTTCTGATAATTAAATATACTCTTTAGGCCAAAAGCGGCAATTATTCGCTTTTCAATCTCTTCAAAGTCGGTAACACTTTTTATAAACCCTACTTGTTTTAAAGCGGCTAAATCGAAGTTTTCTTTTATGAATTTTACTTTATCAGCTGTTACAATTTCAACTGGCTGATTTTTTTCCAGTGAGTTAATGTATAATAATATAATTTGTTCTTTAGGCAGTTGCAAGAAGGTTGCAATCTTAATAAGATTTGAAAAGTCTACTAACTTCTGAGTGCCATTTAATAAACCATTAAGTGTGCTAAGCCCTATGTTTAGGATTTTCCTAACATCAGTCTTGGTCATTTTTAATTCTACTAATCTACGTTCAAATACATCCTTTAAGGTCTCATTTATTACATACTTATAAGGATTATGACTGTTTAGTATCTCATCTACATTAAAATTATCATTATTCTCTTTCGGTACAAACATTTTATAGTCCGTTATTTGATTTCAAAAATAATCTATTTCAAGAACTAAAACAATAATATTGCAAAAAAAAGTCTAAGTTTTAACTGTAAAAAAATAAAGTGAACTTTATGCTTGACTGTTCAAGAAATATTGTTATATTTGTATATGAATAAGCTACCTCTACAAAAAAGAACTCAAATCATCAACTGCTTAGTTGAAGGTATGAGCCTACGGGCTACCTCTCGCATAGCCGATGTTAGTATTAATACCGTAACCAAACTATTAGTTGATGTAGGTAGGGCTTGTCAAGAGTTCCATGATGCAACCGTTCATGGTCTTACAGCTAAACGCATTCAATGTGATGAAATTTGGAGTTTTGTTTATGCTAAGGGCAAGAACGTAGAGGATGCTGTTGCTGCGCCTGACAAGGCTGGGGATGCTTGGACTTGGACAGCTATTGATGCAAATAGTAAGCTTATTGTTTCGTGGTATGTGGGGAACCGTGATGCAGATTCAGCTTATGAGTTTATGAAAGATGTTCAGGGTAGATTAAAAAACAGGGTGCAATTAACAACTGATGGGCTTAAAGCTTATATAGAGGCTGTAGATAAAACTTTTGGCATTGATATTGACTTTGCACAACTTGTTAAGATTTACGGTCAACCACAGGGCAAAGAAAATGAAAGACGTTATAGCCCTGCTGATTGTACAGGTGCAGAAAGAAAGCGGGTAACAGGCAGGCCATATCCGGAACATATTTCTACCAGCTATGTAGAGCGGCAAAACTTAACGATGCGTAGGTTTACCCGCCTTACAAATGCGTTTTCTAAAAAGGTGGAAAACCATTGCTACGCTATTGCATTGCATTTTGTATATTATAACTTCATTAAAATACACAAATCCTTGCGGGTAACACCTGCAATGGAAGCAGGATTAACCAAGAGGTTAATAAGTATTGAAGATATTGTAAGATTAACTGATTAAATAAAAAAGGAGGGCTAGTAACCCTCCTTTTTTATTTAATCAATCTCTAGTACCCTTTTTCTTTTACCATAACATTCATTGCATAAATACTCGAATTCACCCACGATTTCCACGTTGTTTTTTGTTATGTGATTGTACAAATCATTGGTAATTTCTAAGCACTCTGTGCACTTATTCCAATTTAAAAATTTAGGACGTACTTTTTTGGCATTGGTTCTCATAAGCTTAAAATTTAAAGTGTCTTTAAAATATAGGATATTCAGAGGGCTGAGGTTAAGGAATATTTAAAAATGACTATCTTATCTCAATTACTGTCTCGTATATTTCACTTAAATTCAAACTGAGACACTACCAGCCATTTCCCAAGCTTTTTTAGGTATAAAGGTTAAAAACGTCAGTAGCCTAATGTTTCGTTCAAACCTTTTTTGGCGGGTTGAGCCGGTAAAGGTAGCTTGCCAGCAAGGCCATTGCACGGCAACAGCGCTACAAATTGGGGTAAAACGCACTGGCATTGATGCTGTAGCGGCATTACATCGTAACGACGTTGCTGGCTTTCCTAAACTTTGTAAGGAATAGCAATAAATATGTAAAACTCAAGGAGAGCATACCTTGTAGAACAGGAAGATAGAGATGGCTAAGTCATGCCCACCCTTATAGCTATGTTTTCCGGGGCTGCCTTTTGGCCATTGCCTTTGCAGTAGCCTTTGATAAGTCCATGCAATTGAAACTTTTAAACATGCTAATACAAGGTATCACTTATGGGAAAGGAGAAAAAACAACACCAGCATCATCAAAGTGAAGACGGAAAGCACGGCGGTGGTATGGGGATGCGCGGTGTAACCCGGCCTATGGCCGAGCAAGAGATGCGCCAGCACAACAAGAAAATGAACCAGCACGAGGGGCAGCAAGGGGAGGGCCACGGCATGAAAATGTCAGATGACATGCGCCGGCAAATGCTGCACATGCACCACATGCAAACCCTGTGGGTGTACTGGGCGATTATCATCCTCGGTGTTTGGATGGTTATGTCACCGCTTACCTTCAGCTATACTATAGGTACGGTTGCGCCCAGCGGCGGGCGCGAGGTATGGCTCAGCCTCGGCCAGCGGATCAGCTTTATGAAATGGAGCGACATGCTCAGCGGGCTTGGCCTGATCTTCTTCGGATGGCGCTCCCTTACGCCTAATCGTCCCGTAAGCGTGTGGATCGCCTGCTTTATCGGTATCTGGCTCAGCATGGCCCCACTTGTTTTCTGGTCGCCCACGGCAGTAGCTTATCTTAACGATACGCTGGTAGGAGCTCTGGTCATTGCCCTGGCCATACTCATAGCCGGTATGCCCAACATGATCATGTACATGAAAATGGGCTCCGAGGTGCCTGCCGGTTGGAGCTACAATCCTTCCAGCTGGCCACAGCGCTGGATCATGATCGTGCTGGCTTTCGTCGGCTGGATGGCTTCCCGCTACCTGGGCGCGTTTCAACTGGGCTACATCGATCATGCCTGGGATCCTTTCTTCGGGAACAGCACCCGGCAGGTGCTCAACTCCGACATGTCGCACTCCTGGCCTGTATCCGATGCGGCCCTGGGTTCTCTGGCGTACACCTTTGAGTTTTTAATGGGATTTATGGGCGGCACTTCCCGCTGGCGCACCATGCCCTGGATGGTGTTCTTCTTCGGTATTCTGGTAGTGCCGCTGGGTTTGGTCAGCATTTTTTTGGTGATTGCCCAACCCCTGTCTGTTGGGGCGTGGTGTACGTTTTGCCTTATAACTGCGGTTATTATGCTGCCCATGATTCCCATAGAGATGGATGAAGTAATAGCGATGGGCCAGCACATGGTGCAAAGAAAACGCAAAGGCGATTCGCTCTGGAAGGTTTTCTGGAAAGGCGGCGAGCCGGTAGAGCAAAACTCAGACGAGCGTTCTCCGGAGGTAATGGAATTTCCTCAGGAGCCGGGCAAGGTGTTCCTGGCGTCCATCTGGGGGATGAGCTTTCCCTGGACGCTGACGGTATCTGCCATACTGGGGATCTGGCTCATGTTTGCCCCGGCTGTATTCGGCGTGGGAATAGAAACCAGGGCAGCGGATATTAATCATTTGGGAGGCTCTCTGATCGTAGTGGTGGCGGTGATATGTATGGGGGAGGTGCTGCGGTTAGGGCGCTACCTGAATGTGCTGCTCGGCTTGGCGGTAGCCATCTGGCCGTGGTTTGTGGCAGACAGCAACCTGGCCCTGAACATCAGCGGCGCTGTGGCGGGGCTTCTTGTTGCTGCGCTTTCCGTTCCCCGCGGCGCTAAAACAGAGACGTACGGCCTTTGGGATAAATATGTTAAATAACCGGATGCCTGTAAAAGAAGAACGGCTGCTAACTGATGAGGAAATAGCGCAACGGGTGCGCAAGCTTTTGTACGCCAACATGATTGAAGGGCAGAACGGCGGGTACAGATTTCATTATACAAAACCGTCCCCGGGCACCTATCCTTTTCAGTACTTCTGGGATACCTGCTTTCATGTGTTCATACTTACCGCGCTGGGCGAGTATGAGATGGCCAAAAAGCACATCCGTAGCTTGTTTGTCTTGCAGGAGCCGGATGGTTTTGTAGGGCATATGATTTACTGGAAGCGGCTGATGCCCGGGCGTATCACAGACCTTTTTCAACTCAGGCCGGCATCTCTTTTAAAGTTATACAAGCCGCACATGTCTGCGCTGGTGCAGCCGCCGCTGGTGGCAGAGGCAGTAGCGCGCATTTACCACGGCTCCCAGGATGTGGCTTTTGTAGGCGAGATGCTGCCCAAACTCAAAAAATACTACTGCTGGCTGCTGGATAACCGCGATTTTGAGGGGGAGGGGCTGCTGTCGCTTATCACGCCTTTTGAATCTGGCATGGATTGGAAGGCCAGCTACGACCCCATGCTGCACTACAAAGGCAAAGGCAGCCCGCGGCTCTTCTGGAAAGTGCTGCAAGTGGATATGTATAATTTCCTGCACGGCTACAACCTGAAGAAGCTGTACCGGAAAGATGAATTCATCGTGAAGGATGTGGCTTTTAACACCATGTATGCGCAGAACCTGGAAGCATTGGCCGACCTGTGCCGCTTGATGCAGGACCCGGACGAAGCATACTTCAGAACAAAGGCGCAGCAAACGGCGGCAAGCATCTTCAGGCGCATGTATAACCCAGAGGAAAAAGCCTTCTATGACCTGTGGGGTAAAAAGCAGGAACAGCTAAAAGTGAACACCGCCACTATTTTCTTCCCTATCGTACTGAAAAGCGTGCCGGATGCAGTGTGCTGGCAAGTGCTGGAGCGGCACCTGTTGCAGCAGGACGGTTTTGATGTGCCTTTCCCGATTCCGTCCCTTTCGGTGCACGCGGCTGCTTTTAACCCTGAAGCGTCTACCTACATCTGGCGCGGGCCTACCTGGGTGGTGTTTAACTGGTTTATGCACCGCTACCTGCTGCAGAAGGGCTACGGGCAGCAGGCGCAGGCGCTGTTGCAAAGCGTAAAACGGCTGATAACACAAAGCGGCTTCCGGGAATACTATCATCCTTTTACCGGGGAAGGCGAAGGGGCATACGACTTTACCTGGTCCGGCCTGGTAGTGGACATGCTGAACAGGCAGAAAGAAGCGGAAACGGGACTATAAGCAGTTTTGGCGCAGTGTCGGCGCGTGTACAACTTTTTCACGATGGCGGGGCATTTAAATCGTTGCCGGCTTTATAAGAACATACCATGTCACACCATTAAACAGCAAACTATGATAAAAACAGCCATCCTCTCTTTTGCGTTTTTATGCTTTGTGCTGGCGGGCTTTGCCCAGGCACAGGACACGGCTACACGGCAGGAGCCGGACGCAGCCAAAAATGAAGTGCTGGCAAAGGCTTATGGCGACGGAGACCTTACTGCTTCTTATGATGCATTCCCGACGCTGCACCCACTGGTCGTGCATTTCCCGCTCGTATTGCTGCTGCTGGCTGCCATAGCACAGGTAGCCGCTTTTTTTGTTTTCAAGCGAGAGCTTAGCTGGGTTACATTGCTATTGCTGGCCGGAGGGTTTATAGGGGCTGTTGTGGCTGCTACGCTTGTTCACCTGCACACGCAGGGGCTTGCGGAAAGAGCGCAGCAGGTACTGGAAATCCATGAAACCTATGCCACTTATACCCTCTGGCTCAGTGGTATCGCCGTCTTGATTAAAGCGATAAGCCATTTCTACTTTAAAAGAAGACTGATGGCGGAAATTGTAACGGTCGTGGTGGTGGTTGCCTCCGCTACTTTCGTGAGCTTGGCAGGCCATTACGGTTCACAGCTGGCTTATGTCGAAGGAATAGGCGCACAGGGAAGGTTTATAGAACAACACGAATAGTGGGAGGCTTATGCCTTTAAAAGCTGGCGGAGAAAAAAACGAATTTGTTTGCTGGCCATAACATTTGAATCGCTACAAATCAATAAATGTCCAGGATGCCGAAACTATATACAGTTCTGCTTTTAATTTTGGTTAATACACCTGCTGTAGTGGCACAGCGCCGTGTGCGCGAATATCACCTGACTATTGCGGACACCACAGTGCATTACGGCAACAAAGAGAGGACTGCCATCGCCGTAAACGGACAAATTCCGGCCCCGACCTTATACTTTGAGGAAGGGGACTCAGCGGTGATACATGTAACAAATAAAATGGAGGAGGAGACATCGGTGCATTGGCACGGGTTGCTCGTGCCCAACTTAATGGATGGCGTCCCTTACCTGTCTACGCCGCCCATACGCGAAGGGAAAACGTTTGTGTATCACTTTGTGATTCGGCAGACCGGCACTTACTGGTACCATTCCCATACCATGCTTCAGGAGCAGCTGGGCCTGTACGGCTCTATTGTTATACATCCTAGAGCGAGAAAAGCAGATGCCCCCGAAGAACAGGTACTGGTGCTGGCCGACTGGACAAACGAAAAGCCAATGGACATCCTGCGGAACCTGAAGCGCGGGTCCGAGTGGTACACGGTTAAAAAGGGCAATGCTCAGAGCTTTAACCGCATTATCGCCCATAATAACCTGAAGGCGAAGCTGAAGCTGTCGTGGCAGCGGATGCCGGGCATGGACATTTCTGATGTATACTATGATGCTTTTCTGGTGAACGGGCAACGGGTGCAGGAGTACCCCTTAAAAGCCAGGGAGCAGGTGCGTTTGCGGGTCATTAACGGATCTTCCTCTACATATTTCCATGTGCAGTTCGCGGGCGGGAAAATGCAACTTATCGCTGCTGACGGACAGGAAGTAGAGCCCTTCATGGTAGACAGGGTACTGATTGGCGTGGCCGAAACCTATGACTTTATAGTAACAGTACCGGAGGGAGGCAGCTATGAGTTCAGGGCAACAGCGCAGGACGGAACGGGCTATTCATCTACCTTTCTGGGCACAGGGCCACGCGTAATGGCGCCGGATGTGCCCAGGCCAGACATCTTTAAGTTGAATGAAATGATGGCCAATATGAGCATGGGCGGCATGAGCAAGGCCAGCATGGGGCAGGGTGGCATGATGAACACGGAGAAAGGCATGGAGGGAATGGATATGAAAGAGCATCAAAAGTCCGGCGGTAAGCAGCCTGGCCAAATGCAGCACGAGCCGATGCAGCAGGATACTACCCACAATATGCACCGGCAGCAGGACACACTTAAACAGCCGATGCAGCACCAAGGGCAAAGCATGGATAGTATGCAAGTGAAAGACGCTGCCCCTAATATGGTCATGGAGAAGCCTGGCGACGATACCCTGGTCATCTTCGACTATGACATGCTGCGCGCTAAGCAAAGAACGGCTTTCGACAAGCCTGAAAAAGTGAGGGAACTGACCTTTAACCTGACTGGTAATATGTGGCGCTATATATGGTCAATCAACGGAAAAATACTGTCTGAGGCGGATAAGATAAAGGTGGATTCGGGGCAGGTGCTGCGGATAAAGATGGTGAACCAAACCATGATGCGCCACCCTATGCACCTGCATGGCCACTTTTTCAGGGTGCTAAACGAGCAGGGCGCGTACAGCCCGCTGAAGCACACCGTGGACGTGCCGCCCATGCAGGCTATTACCATCGAGTTTCTGGCCAACGAGCCGGGAGAATGGTTTTTCCATTGCCACATACTTTATCACATGATGTCAGGCATGGCGCGGGTGTTCAGCTATAACGACTACCGGCGTAACAAATTGCTGGGTAATTATCCGCTGAAGTTTCTGCTGAACGAGACCAACCCAATCTTCATACTGGGAGAAGCAACCCTGGCAAGCCACAGGCAGGAACTGGACCTGCGCCTGTTTAACACCCGAAACAGCCTGAACATCAACGCTGAAGTAGGCGGCTGGTATAGCAATAAGGGCTATGAGGTAAACGTAGACTATGCCCGCTGGCTCACCGATTACTTCAGGGTATATGCCGGAGGGCGTTTCGAGTCTCATATGGGCAGGCAAGCCACAAAAGACTCCGATGTGCAGGAGTTTGGCAGAAGTGATAACGTGGGCGTAGTAGGGGTGCGTTACCTGTTGCCGCTCTTTGTGAACGCAGACCTGAGCATAGACCACACAGGGCAGGCGCGCCTCTCCCTTGACGGCGTCTGGTGGCTGTTCCCGCGCACGGAGCTGTTTTACTACGGCGACACCGAGAAAGAATTTATGGTGGGGCTAGAGCAGATTCTGAGCCGCGACTTCTCATTAACAGGCAGCTATCATTCAGACTATGGTATAGGCGGTGGCCTGTCTTTCAGGTTCTAGCGTAAGCGGGCTGTCCACCTATTTCGATAAATGAGATTGCAAGGTGCGTGAAAAGAACCCTAAAGAGGATAAGTGTAAAATAGTAGTGTTGTGTGGTGAAAGCCGTATTGACCTGGCAAATCAGCAGGCCTGGTTGCCGGTAAGTTACATTGAAAGGCAAGCAATATAGCCTGACACAATAAGTTGTGCCCCTACTATTTTAGCTGTTTGCTTTATGAAAAGGGGCACTTACATTGTATGTAAGCGCCCCTTTTGTTTAGTTCCCTTGGCGAAACAGGTTAATCACTGTGGCATCATCATCTTCATCAGGCCATGGGAAAAGCGCAGGTATACTTCGGCACTGAAGCAACGCGCAAAACAAGAAAGAAATCAGGCCGATGACAGTCAAATGCTTTTTCATGCTATTCATGTTAAGCGACACATAAATATAGAGAAAGTTTTGCATAAAACATGCACAGCGCAATGCTTCTTAAAGCGTAAGGTGAAGTCTGGTTCAGGCATATAGCGGAGTAACTAAAAATACTTCTTATATCAGGGATAATAGATAGCCCAACAAAGCGCCCCCTATAACGATAAAAGCGCTGTTTAGCTTCTTCAGCCAGAACACAACCACCAGGCTTGCAACAACTATAACGATTGTGCGCCAGTCGGTCAGTGTGGATTTACCCATCTCAATAACCACGGCAACTATCACCGCCACGGAGGCTACGTTTACGGCATCCAGAAAGGCCGAGAACAATTTAGACTTTCGCAACCTGGGGATGATAGGGTTTAAGACCAGCACAAAAAAGAAGGAGGGCAGAAAGATACCTGCTGTCGCAGCCCCTGCCCCCTGCCACCCGTCTAACTGCCAGCCCACAAAGGTGGCCGTGGACAGGACAGGGCCCGGGGTAAACTGCCCCACCGCAATGGCGTCAATCAGCTGCCGCCGCTCCATAAACCCCTTGGCCACCAACTCCGCGTCGAGAAAGGCAAACAGCACATAGCCGCTTCCGTACAAAATGGCCCCAATCTTTAAGAACGTAAAAAAGATGCTGACAAGAGAAATGGGCAGTGTATCAGCATACAGTGGCTGTAACAGTAAGGTTGGAGCAATTGATTTTAAGGTAACTCTCTGGTTCTTGATAGCATACAGCAGCAGTCCGGCAAAACCGGCGCCCAGCAAAGCCGCTATTTCGTTCACCCCTACCAGGGCCGCTGCCAACGTCAGCAACCCTAAGAGAAGCAACTGCAGGTTTTTCACAGCCTTTTGGCCCAGCGAGTACACCGCCGCCACAATAATGGCAATAACCGCGGGCTTGATGCCGTAGATAAACGGCTCCACCTGCGGCAGCTGGCCGTATTGCTGATACAACCACGCAAAAACTGCCGTTATTAGCACAGCTGGCAGGATAAAGCTTGCGCCCGCCACCAGAAGCCCGACAAAGCCAGCCCGCTCGTGCCCGATGTGCATTGTCATTTCTGTGGAGTTCGGGCCGGGTATAAGGTTGGTAGCTCCTATCAAATCCAGGAAATGCTGCCGCTCCATCCACTTCCTCTTTTTTACCACCTCGTCTTCCATCATGGCAATGTGGGCGGCAGGCCCGCCAAACGCAATGGTGCCCAGCTTCAGGAAAAGCAAAGTAAGCTCTTTTAGCCTCGCCCGTCTGTCCATCAGAATAGCTTCCTGTCCAGTGACCATCTGCCGCCGCCTCTGATGAGTAAGAAAAGACTGCCGAGCCACATGGCAAAGTCGGTGCGTGCCTCGTGTGCCATACTCCAGAATCCGTAGGTCTCCAGGTCGCGGAGCACAAAGGGACCGAAACTTTCGCCGAAGGCAATAGGGATTTTGGTTACAATGAGGGCTACGCTCATATCAACAAGCATCGCCAGCGCTGCTCCCCGGGTTATAAACCCCAGCAAAAGCAGGATGCCGCAAATGGTTTCAAAGGTTCCGACAAAATAGCCAAAAAACTCTGGTTGGGGGAAACCCATTTTTTCAAAGCGCCCCGGCCCCAGCGCATCAGGATACAGGAATTTCTGGATGCCTTCGGAGAGGAACACGGCGCCGGTCATCAGCCGGATAAGAATAGTGGTGGACGAGCTATCGGTTTCTAAGAATCTTTTTAACATGTTGTTGTGTGATAGTGGTTCTGAAGCTGCAAAAAAGGAAGTTCTGAGTGGTATGGAAAGGCGTTACATGGTCTTCTGTGATACACCTTATTTTTTGAAACTTGGCGGCAAGCTGTAATTGTAGCTCCTCCTCCGAGTATTGTTTTACCTCCAGTCCGCTACATTTATTCGGCCCTTTGTCAGAAAACGTTCCGATGACCAGATAACCTTCGATGGCCTTGCGGGCAGTTTCCAGGTATGAGTGTATCTGCTCGCGGGAAGTGAGAAAATGGAATGTGGCCCGGTCGTGCCACACATCATAACTCTCTGCCGGAACAAACTTTGTTATATCAGACTCTATCCATTTCACGCGGTTCGCTTTATTGCCAAGCCTTTGTTTTGCCCTTGCAAGTGCGATGCCCGAAATATCCAGCACGGTTACATTCTGGTATCCTTTCTGCAGCAGGAAGTCGACCAGCCTGCTGTCCCCGCCGCCAACGTCTATAATCCGTGCGGATTTGGGCAGCCCGAAACTATGTATAAATGCGAGCGAGGTTTTCGGCTCTTGTTGCGTCCAGCTTACCTCATCGGGCTGTTTGGTCTGGTAAATCTTTTCCCAGTGTTGTTTTCCCATGATATACCTGTTCTTGTGAACACTGTTTTTATTGCAAAATCGAGATAGTTGTTCCCGGAAAGAAGTACAAGGCAAAATTAAAGCATGATTTCCCAGAACTATGGTACAACAGCCGCTATGTTTGGTATGACCGATGCAACACGAGACCTTTTTACTGCTATTAAACGAGAAAGTACTGCAAAGTATAAAGGCGCTGTTGTGTATGCCGAATGAGTGTTTACGAAGTCAGCAGCTCTTTCAGTTGGTCATAAATAATCACAGCGCCGCTTATTACCATAACTATAAGTACAAGTTTCCGGAATGTTTCGCTGCTGATTTTCTGCAGGAATCTCTTGCCGAAGTAATTTCCGATAGAAGCTCCTGCACCCAGTGCCAGCCCATAAAGCCACAGGTTGCCATGAAGGGCCCCCAAAGTGGTATAAGTCCCGATTTGTACCAGCCCCACCAGAAAGGAGTTGGCCGTTTTGGTGCCAATCATGCTTTCCTTATCCACTCCATAGTTGAGGTAGAACGGGTTCAGCACAGGTCCCATCGCTCCAACTAGCGTCGAAAAAAAAGCTATTAGGAACCCCAAAGGGACAAAGTAAAACAGCTTCATCGAAAACGACCGTTCCTTTTTGCCGAACCGATACTGAAACACGGTGCTTAGCAGGAACATCCCGATAAAAATCTGAAGCCACTCTGCCCGTATGTTACTGAACAGCAGTCCTCCTGCCACCACGCCCGCCACAGCAGCGGGAACATAGTATCTGGTTACCTTCCAGTTCAATATCTTTCCAGAACAGGTAGAGCCTGACGGGCGCGCCTAACAAATTGCCTAGGTTGATAACAGGTGCGGTAACTTTTGCGCCCAGCAGGAAGCTGACGACGGGGACGAGCAACAGCGAGCCGCCGCCACCTGAGAGCGTGCTGATGATATAGGCCAGGAGAGCCGCGACAAGTATAAAAAAATAATTCACTGCCCAGCCTAACTTATCCGGGCAGGGTAGGGGTGAACTGCGACAGCTCGTAAATGCCCATCTGTTTTTCGATGCCGGCAACTTTGTCTACCATCGTGGCAAAACCGTCTTCGCCGAACAACTCATGCTCTTTCTTCTCGAAGTCTTCGCCCATTGCATCATACTCATTGGAAGAAACGATTTCCTTCAGGGCCGGGAACAACACCGTGTCTTCCCTCGCCTCATGGGGCCGGTACATCCGGTTAAACTGCGACAACAGGTTTACCAGTTGCTGCCTGCCCTCGTTTTTAGACAGGGCAGGCATGTTGCTGTACTGCAGGATTTGGTCTGTGAGCGCACGCCCGGCATCGTGCTGCCGTTGCAGCACCTGCACCAGGTCAGTGAGTTTGTTGGCCTTCCTGAACCGCGGGAACAGGTAGTTCTCCTCCAGTTTTTCGTGGTAGTCCTCAATAAAAGTCCTGATAATGCCGGCGGCGTTGTGGAGGGATTCCGGCGAAAAGTCCTCTTTACTGTTCAGGCGGGTAATGGAAGTGTCATATATCAGCAATATCCTGTTCAGTAGACCGTGCTCCCGCATCAGGTCTTCCGGCGGCGACACTTCCTCTTCGCTCTTTTCGCCTTCTTCGTCGCCTGCTTCTCCTGCTTGTGTGCCATTCTCTCCATTGCGCTGCTGACAGCCCCATAAAAGCGAGGCGCCGCCAATGCCTACGGTGGATGTTACGAGGGTGATGCTTTGCAGGAAGCTGCGCCGGTCGCTGTTTGTCGTTGTTTTCATAGTCCTTTTATTTCAATTATGCCTGTTATAGTATAGAGGTTGGCAGCAACTGTTCCTACCATACCTGATGGTATAAAATTACGCAGCAACGAAGTCAGAGGTATGGTTTAAAAGGAGCTTATCCTGGTACTATCGAAAATGGGCGGTGCGGAACTGGGCAGGGGTAACGGTTTCGGACTTTTTAAAGAACTTCACAAAGTGAGAAGGGTCAGAGAAGTTAAGCTGAAAGGCAACCTCGCTAACGGTCAGGTCTGAGTGCAGCAGGTAGCGTTTTGCCTCTAACAGAATCTGCTCTCGCATCAGGCTGCTTGCAGACTTGCCTGCCACCTGCCGGCACACGGCATTCAGGTTCTGGGGGCTGATGTTCAGTTGCCCGGCTACCTGCTTCACTTTTAGCCTGGCGTTTATGCGCCCTTCCCGGATAATCTGCCGGAACTGATGGTATACTTTGTGGTTGGTGTTCGGCGCTGCATGAGAGCTTGCGTTTGCCTGTAACAGCCTGGCAAGTATAACCTGAATCAGTCCTTGGGTAATCTCATAGGAGTATGGGCCGCTGTCAAGCTGTTCCTTTTCGATTTCAAGAAACAATGCTTGGAGGCCCAGGTTGTTAGCGACATCGCAGGCAATAGTAGCCTCCAGCTCTCTTATCAAGCCCAAAATATCTGCCTGCCTGACATAGTTAAAGAACTCTTCTCTAAAAAGGAGAACAAATCCCTTTGGTATCGTTGTGAGTTCCCAGCAGTGCAGTTGCCCCGGTGACAGGAAGTAAGCTACCGGCGGCTCCACCTGCAGTTTCTCTGTGTCTACCCAATGGAAGCCGGCCCCCTCATACAGAAAAATCAACTCGAAATAACCCTCGTGTTTATGGGGAGTGGTTTTTTTGATGATTTCCTTGAAGCGGGATATTTTGAACGGCACGTCCTTGCCAAGCTTGTCTTTCTTCTTTATCGGGATAGATTCCATTGATATAACAATTCAACGCTGCTTGTAGAGGTAAAGTCCTGAAGATAGTTGGAAGACACCAGCTTATCAAAAATTATATATTAAACCTGTTTATATATTAAATTTCTGCTTCTATCCAAAGTCCTTGCTGGTGTTATTACCCGTAAGCAAGCGGCGGCTGAAGTATAGATGTTGGTGAAAACATCAACAAGGGCGGGCTTTTACATATTCATACTTATATACTACACAGGTGCATTGTTTTGAAAGACGATCATTGTCGTAAATTTACAAAAACAAGGCGGGAACAGGCCATTTCAAAAATTTTCATGCCTTCAATTACCAGGTCTGCTATGGAGCACAAAATAAAACATCAGCTTCTGTTAGAAAGATTTTCTTCTGACAGAAGCTGATGTGAATAGAACCAGCACCCGTTATTTCCAGGCTGCTTCATTGCCTTTCTCGTAATCAGAGAACGCTTTGGCTAAACCACCTAAAACTTCTGCGGAGGTTTCAAATAGTGCCTGAGCCTTTGGCTCCTCCAGTTGGCCAATATCTTTGCGGAGATGGTCAATTAATTCTTGTAATCCCGATCCTACATTTCGGGCGTGTTCCTTCGGATCTGACGTTTGTAAATTTTTCATAGCTTTCAGAATTATGGTTTCAGTTAAGTATACTGCCAAGTATACTTAAAGGTGTTGTAGAGGTATGGTATAATTAGGCATATGTTTGGTAGTATAGGCTAAGGCTATTATGTAGTGCCTTCAGTCAGCTTCAGGTTTTATAGTTTCTAATGCCACAAAACGAAGTCTGTTGTACAATGGAGTACATACAAAAACAATCCGTACCTTCTATACGTGCATCTGTTCTCTATACTCAGAGGCAGCAAGCCGTTTCTGTTAACGGACAGTAATCCTGGCTGATATTATTGCGGCTTCGATTGCTCCTCTATCGGTGCCAACTACTGTTACCGCATCATCTTCATCAGGCCGGGGGAAAAGCGCAGGTATACTTCGGCACTGAGCGGGAGCTTTCCATAAACAGGGTGCAGGCCGCCAGAAGGGCTGAAAACACTTACCTGCGCGCCCGCATTCACATTTGCTGGCCGAGTTGCAATACCTGCCGGTATATTAAATATTTCGTCATGATCATACAAGGGCTCCGCCAATCCTAGCTAGCTCCCTGGCTGATTTCTGCACAAACTCATAACGCCCACAGTGTCCTATGGCTGCTGGTGCATCTCATGCTGCGCCGAGGCCGGTAAAGCGAGGGCTGTCAGCAGGAGAAAACAAGGCAGGGTAGTATAGCTTTTCATCATTTTTAACTCACTGAGATTTAGGTGCGGTGTAGCCTGAAGCGCATTTGCTGCGCTATAACAAAGACTGTTTGTTATAGCGCAGCAAATGCGCTTTTATTCTGAACATCAGTATCTTGCGGTAGTGAACTACGGCTGTCCGTGCTCGTTGCGGAATTTAGCCAAATCGATGATTTCCTGCTCCTGCGCCTCTATTATTGTCCGGGCTTCATCAAGCATTGCCTGCTCATGCCCGTGCTTCAGCTCAATGTTGGACATGTCTATGGCTCCCTGATGATGGAAGGTCATCATCATAGCGTAATCATAGTCCGGGTCGTTAGACATGTTATAAGCCTGCATCGTCTGGTTCATCTTCGTCATGGCCTGCATCATCTCTTGGCCAAAGCTACTGTCTGTTTCAGGCTTTGGAGCCCCGTGTGCATCCAGAAAGGCTTGCAACCTGCCCTGGCTCTTGCTGTCATTTTCCAGCGCCTCCTGTGCCAGCTGCTTCAGCTCTTCATGCTTGGCATATTTGAGCACGATGTTAGACATATCAATAGAACCTTGGTGGTGCGGTATCATCAGCCGGGCGAAGTCCACATCAGGGTCCATTGTCATTTCCACGGAGTCCATCGCCTGCTGCATTTTCTCCGCAGCGGCCTTCATTTCGGCGTGAAAGGCCATGCCTGACGGGTCTATTTCTCCGTCTTCTTTGTCGCAAGCAGCCGACAAAAGCGCCGTTAACAGCAATAAAGTGTAAATTTTAAGCTTGTTCATATACAAAAAATTAGGTTAAACATGCTGTTTTTACGGCAGTGAAGTAAGCGTGTTGTTGCGGGAGTGGCGAGACAATAAATATGTAATTTTTCACTTTTAAATGTAAAAGTAAAATACAGGGCACAACAGGATTCGTGTGCTTACCTGTTGCTGAGATTATAGCCTCGGCTTTGCTGCATTGGCACCGAGGTAAAAAGCCAGGCCGGGAAGAAGCATGAGTTGCAGCAGAGGCAACAGACCAACGTCGAGCACAGGAACAAGGGGCATGGCCGTTGTATAAGACCACTGCTCTTTGGCCAGCGCCCATTTTTCAAACCATAGGGCAAGCAAACCACCGCTAAAGGCCAGTAGGCCATACTGCCACAGTTTAGCCTTCAGAGGCCAATATAGACTATGGCTGAGTACCGCAAACAGTAGGTATAGCAGCAGGAGCACCAATGCATCCACCACAGCGGCAATAAAGCAAATCCAGAAATGCGCGAAGAATCCATTGTAGCCCCTGTAGAATGGCGCCTGTGCGTTTTCCCAAATTAAGTTAAGCAAAAATCCTATCACCAGCACGTAGCCACAGAGCACATACCTGCTCCGCCATACTGTGATTCTCTTATCTGGCCTGCACGTCATATTTTATGGCAACATTTAGCTGTAGCGTATAACAAGGCATATTCCTTCTAATTGATTTTGGGAGGCGCCCGCTGCGGTACCAGTGCAGTCTGCGCTAGTTGGAAAAATGCGCAAAAGCATTACGCTGTTATTTCCTTATCTGCTTCACGAGCCATACAATCAGGAGCACCAGGACTATTAACAGGAGCAAGCTACCCAGCATCATGCCGATGCCCATCCCGCCGCAGCAACCGTTCATTCCGTTCATCATATTTGCGATTTGAGGTATTTAAAGTTTTATTCTTTTTATCATTCAAAAATATATATAACCTCATCCTCCTGAAACGTATATTCCTCCTGATAGAATAAATCATCCGCATCTTCTACAATCTTTTCCTCTCTAACTTCTTTTGCCGTATTTCTTGTATTTTAAGTAACCCATTAACTGAACAACTAAAACCGGAAGAATAAGCGCTATCAATACAATCGGATAAGGAAGCATCCTTTTCTCGATGACCTGGTAAGATACTGCATGAATAATAACCAGTAAGTAAAGCACATAATTCCACCTTTGCCAGTACTTCCAGCGTGGGGCTTTTAACTTTCTCAAGGTCAGGTCATTCGAGAGTGCCAGGAGAAGGGCCAGAATAAAGGCCCCTGCCAGTCCGGTATAATTGGCGAAACCAAACAGGTCTGAACGCAGAACCAATTGTTGACTTATCTCTTCTTTTTTAAAAAAGTACAGCAACATATTACCCATGTGAACCTGCCAACCAATACCTACATGTGCCAATCCAATCAAGCCGCTCCAAATCCCTATATCACGGCGCAGATCTGTAGAAACAGGGTTCCTATGTTTTCTTAGTAGATTAATAGGGCCTGTGATCAAGGTGATACCCAGAAATAGCAGGGAGGTATAAGCTGTACTCATGCTCCACTTATAAATTATATCCGGTGATTGAACTAAATAAAAAAGACTGCCGAGCAATAATAAACTCAGCAGTGCTAAAATGCTATGGTGAAAGATTCTTTTGGTCAAACGGGAATGCGTACTGGTTTTTTTTATCATTTCTTAGATTCAATAATGAAGTTTTTAAAAATCAACCTTAGGTCAGACTTCGTCTGCGTAACTGTTAAGTTCGCCTTCATTCCAGGTGAGCTTAGTTGTGTTTTTATTTTATCTGCCTTCGCAACAGTTGCGCGTTAATCGCCACGATCACGGTACTCAGGCTCATCAAAGCAGCGCCCACAGCAGGAGAGATCATGATGCCCTGCTGGTACAGCACGCCGGCGGCAAGGGGCAGCGCGACGATGTTGTAAGCCGTGGCCCAGATCAGGTTCTGGATCATTTTGCGGTAAGTGGCTTTGCCGAAAAGTATCAGCGAGGCGATGTCCTGCGGGTTACTGTTAACGAGTATAATGTCGGCTGTTTCGGCGGCTACATCGGTGCCCGAGCCAACGGCAATGCCCACGTCAGCCTGGGCCAGGGCAGGAGCATCGTTTACGCCGTCGCCCGTCATCGCTACAAACTCTCCTTTTGCCTGCAGCTCTTTTACTTTCTCCTGCTTTTGATGCGGCAGCACGTTGGCCAGGTAGCCGTCCATGTGCAGCATGTCGCTCACGCTTTTGGCCACTCGCTCATTGTCGCCCGTCAGCAGCAGGTTTTTGATGCCGTTCGCTTTCAGCACACGTATGGCTTCTGCTGACTCTGGCCGGATCTGGTCGCGCAGGGAGATATAGCCCGCCACCTGCCGGTTTATCAGCACGTATACTATTGTCTCCACGCCTTTCTCTGCCTGGCTTGGCGGCACCTGCACGTTAAATTCTTTGATGTAGTTGGGGCCGACTACTTTTATGTCTTTGCCTTCCACTCTTCCTTCCAGTCCCTTGCCAGGCAGGTAGTTGAAATTATCGGAAGCAGGTACGGTTATACTATCGGCCTTCGCTTTTTTAAGGATGCCCTGCGCAATATAGTGTTCCGAATTTTGCTCCACACCCGCAGCCAGCCGCAGCAATTCCTGTTCGCTGTAACGCGGGTTAAACGCAACCACCTGCGCCACTTCGTGAGATCCCCGGGTGAGCGTGCCTGTTTTGTCGAAGATAATGGTGCTTATTTTACGGGCATTCTCGAAGGCGGTGCGGTTGCGTATGAGCAGGCCATTGTTGGCCGAAACGGCCGTGGAGATAGCCACCACCAGCGGGATGGCCAGGCCCAGTGCATGGGGACAGGAGATGACCATCACGGTTACCATGCGCTCCAGGGCAAAACTAAGCGCAGCGCCAGCCAAGAGCCAGGCAGCCAGCGTGCCGAAACCAGCCGCAAGCGCCACATAGGTCAGCCACTTGGCTGCCCTGTCGGCCAGGCGCTGCGTGTCTGACTTTGTTTTCTGCGCCTCCTGCACCAGGGTAATTACTTTGTTCAGGTAGCTGTCCTTGCCCGTGTGCTCTACGCGCACCTGAAGCGCGCCGTTGCCGTTGATGGAGCCGCCGATTACGTTATCGTCTTTTACTTTTTGCACAGGTTTGCTCTCGCCCGTCAGCATGCTCTCGTTCAGGTAGCTTTCGCCTTGTACCACCACGCCATCGGCAGGCACTTTCTCTCCGGGCCTGATAAGTATAATATCTCCTGGCCGGAGCTCCTCCACTTTAACCGTTAGCGTCTGCCCGTCCTTTATAACATGCGCCTCGGCGGGCATCATACTTACCAGTAGCTCCAACGCTTTTGATGCGCCCAGCACGGATTTCATTTCAATCCAATGGCCCAGCAGCATGATGACGATGAGCGTAGCCAGTTCCCAGAAAAAGTCCATCCCTTCCAGGCCAAAAGCCACGGCCGAACTATAGAGATAAGCTACGGTGATGGCTACGCCAATCAGCGTCATCATACCTGGGGCGCCCTTCTTTATTTCCTCCACCAAACCCGTCAGGAAGGGCCAGCCGCCGTAGAAAAAGATAATGCTGGACAGGGCAAAGGCGATGTACAGGCTGTAGGGCACGTGCAGCGAGTAGCCCAGGATGTTTTGCACCATCGGGCTAAGTATGATGACCGGCACGGAGAGCACGAGCGAAACCCAGAAGCGCTTTCTGAAGTCGTCTATCATCATGCGGTGATGGTCGTGTCCGCTGCCGTGGCCGCCATGACCTACATGCTCCTTGTTGGGCATGGCGCTGCTATGCGCGTGCAGGGTTTTCTCCTCCAGCCGCTCTGCTGTTTTATCAGCTTTTTCCTGGGCTTTGCCTTTAGCGCTTTGGTGGTGGTGTTCGTGTTCCATAAATATCGTTTTTAGCTTCTGAGGCTACTCTATTTTGTAAACCTTACCTGTTTGTCCGTGCGGTCCCAGTACGTCGTTTACCAGCAGGTATACTTCGCCGCTGTTGTCCTACCCAAATCCATACAGGTAGTACCCGAGGGCTCCGTTTGCCATGTCCTTAAAGTGCAGCTGCCTGTATTGCCAGGGACCTTTGTCTCCTGTAACTTCAGCGGCAAAAACGGCTCCGTCCGGCTTGTCATGGGCCTGCGTCCATACCCCGAAAAGATACTTTCCATCCAGTCCCTGATACTGCTGCCCCCTGTACACATAACCTCCCACTCCCACAATTCCCAAACCTTCAGGGTAAGTCATACTGTTCTTGAATTCAATCACCGGGTCGATAAACCTATTGCCTAAACTGTCTGCATCGGGGCAGTCCGGCAAAGGCTGCTTGTTGTCTGCTGCGTTAAAGCAGAGGGTGCCTTCCTTCACGTTCCAGCCATAGTTGCCGCCTTTGGTAACCACATCTATCTCCTCCCGCAAAACCTGCCCGGCGTCTCCTGCTATCAGCATTCCTGTTTTTTTGTCGAACGAAAAGCGGTATGGGTTACGGAAGCCGTAAGCATAAATCTATTTCCTTCCATTTTTGCCATCAGCAAAGGGATTATCAGAAGGAATGCCGTATGGGGAGCCGCTGTTAACGTCGATGCGCAGGATGTTGCCCTCCAGATTTTTCTCTATGTCCTGGCCGTTGCCGCCCTCGTTTTCCTTATACCAGTCTTCTACATGGCCGGTGCCAATGTCATTCTTATTGCCGCCGTCGCCTATCGAAATGTAAAGATACCTGTCGGGCCCGAATAGAAGCGTGCCGGCATTGTGGTTGGTGTATGGATGGTCATCGGCCAGAAGAATCTTTTCAGAGCCCGGCTCTGCCACATTCGGGTTACTGGCCGAAACGCTATACTCAGCAACATAGTTGGTGTGGTCATAATCATCAGGGGCAGAACTGCGCAAGGGGGCACTGTAGTAGACGAAGAAACGGCCGTTCCGGGCATAGCCAGGATGGAAGGCCAGTCCCAGTAGCCCCCGTTCCTCTTCTTTATTCTTCTTGAGCGGCACTATCTTGTTTTTGATGTCCAGAAAAGGTTCGGGAAGCAGCTTTCCATCCGCAACCACCCTGATCTCTCCAATCTGGTCCAGAATAAAAAGCCGGTCATCGTTAGGTGGCTGTGTCAGGAAAACCGGCTCTGCAAGGCCTGAGGCAACCAGTTGCAGCCCGACGGAGTCTACTGCTGCCTGTTCAGATGTTGAGGCGGCTGTAACAGCACTGTCAGTTGTCTCCTGCCCTCCAGTAGACTTGGCTCCATCGCAGGCGATGAGCAGCGGCGCCAGAAATGCGAAACAAAGTATGTGTGTGTTTTTCATAGCGTAAGGTTTAATGGTATGTTAAGAAGTAAGTATTTATAAGGTTACATCCTGATTATAAGCCTCCTATATATGGCATGGCGTTATCGGATATTCCTGATTAATTTTGTTTCCATACTTACTTTAATTTGTTGCGACGGTACCAGCCGGCGGGGTCGGCTTTAAGGGCCGCAATCATTTTGGGCAGCGTTTCGCGCAGGGAGTGCCGCGGCTCCCAGCCGAGCAGGGTGCGGGCGCGGGTGATATCCAGCTCCGAGTGGTCGTCTGCCAAATCTATCATCCAGGGCTTGATGAACGGGTCGCCGAAAAGGCCTTGGGCCCAGGCCCCGAGCTTGGCCACTACCTTGGGGATTCTGTAAGTACGCCACGCTTTACCGTAAAGGAACCGACCAATCTGCTGCTGCAGTTCCCTGTAGCTCAGCGTTTCCGGGTCCCCGATGTTGATGGTTACTTCGGCGGGTAAATCCTTTCGCCTTTCGATTGTTTTCGCTATCGCCTCTACCAGATCGTCTAAATGGATAAAAGGATTGCCATGAGCCGTATTGCCCGGGTAGAAATGGCTGGTGAGCTGCTTTTCGTAGATGCGCTGTATCTGGTTTGTGAGTGGAATAGAGTTGCCTTCCTCATCGTACACGCCCGCGATCCGGAGGATGACAGCAGGGATGTTTCCCCGGTTTTCGTGAATGAGTTTCTCGGTCTTTACCTTGGATTTGGGATAGTCCCATTTGGGTTCCAATGGGGAATTTTCGTTTATCTTTACGCCGGGATGGGTGGGGGCGTACACTAGCAGACTGCTGGAGAAGATAAACTGCTGCACCTCCAGCGGCTGCAGGGCCTTAAGCAGCTTCTGCGTGCCCTGGACGGTTATTTTCTCATACAAGGGGCTGGGCCTTCCGGCAAAGTCATAGTAAGCAGCCAAATGCACGACGGAGGCAATACGCTTGCCATACCTGGCCTGCACCTCATCCATCACTTCCGCCAGGTTCTCTTCGGAGGTCAGGTCAATGGTAATGCAATCAGCCTCTTCGGGCGGATAAGGGTAGCCGGCGTTGTCGAAGCCAACCATCTGGTAGCGCGGCGCCAGCTTTTTAATCAGGGCGCTGCCGATGAGCCCGCTGCTGCCGGTTACCAGAATCACTTCTTTTTCTGATTTACGGGCAATCTCGTTGTTTACCTGGAGCATAGTCTGATGGCTGGTTTGGTATGATATTTCTTGCTTCACCCCATTATGTATGGGACATGGCATAGAGAATATGTTAAATTAGTTCAGGCGGAGCAAGCAAGGTGTGGGAGCTGCAGAAAGCCCGAGCCGCTGTGGCTCCCACCTCAGGTGCATCTTTCAACAGCCGCTGCCTAACAGCAACAACCGCCGGAACGATTGGGCTTTGGAATATCGCCGCTTTCCTTCTTCTCAAGCTTAAAGCCGATGCCTTCCACGGCCTGCTGCATCCGGGCGGGCGTTACCGCATCCGGGTCATAGGCAACCGTGGCGGACGCGCCGGCAAGGTTCACCTCCGCCGATTTTACGCCCTCCAGCTTCGAGAGGGATTTTTGCACACTGTTGGCGCACCCGGCGCAGGTCATGCCCTCCACAGAGAATGTCTCTTCCACCAAATTATCTGATTGGCTTACCTGGTTGTTTTGCTTTTCGTTTTCCATGATTGTCATATTTAGGTTAACACAATTATCTATTTAGCTGCCTTAGCAGCCGGTTGTTCAAAATCCTTTATCGCCTTACCCAAGTCGTAGACGGGCGTGCCTGCCAGGGATTTCTCTAAAATGCTGGCTCCAATAGCCGACCTGTAGCCACTCGCGCAGTGAACGACTACAGGTTTATCCGTACCGATCTCATCTGTCCTGTCGCGTAGCTCCGGTAGTGGAATATGGAGTGCCTGGTCAAATATTTTCCTCTCTTTTACCTCCGACTCATTGCGAAGGTCCACAATGGTAAAGTCCTGCGAGTGCTCCATGAACTCCTGGAGATCAATGTGGAGGCTGCGCTGCTGCCCATACGTTGGCGCCTGTAAAGCTCCCCTGATGTTTTTCTCGTAGCCAATCTTTGCCGCTTTCCGGATCAGGCCCTCTAAGGCCTCGTGGCTGTCTGCCAGCAGGTAAAACTCCTCTTGCGGCCCCACAACAGACCCCAGCCAAGTCTCAAACTTCTTCCCGCACATGATACTGATGGCCCCTGGCAGGTGCCCCGCTTTGAACTGCTCTTGCGGGCGGGTATCCACCAGCAGTACGCCCCGCTGAAGCGAGGCGTACTTGTTTAGCCGGGGCACTGCCTCCACGCTTTTGCCGAAGGCCTCGGTACCCTTTCTGTTCAGAGCCACATCGTAACTGAAGTATTTTGGTATGTAGGGTTGTTCTTCCAGGAGTGCTTGAACAAAGGTGTCTTCCGGCATTGGCTGAAGCGCATAATTGTGCTCCACTTCCTGGCCTATCGTGCTGGAAAGATTGCTGCTGATATTCTTTCCGCAGAGGGAGCCTGCCCCATGCGCCGGATAAACTTTCACGTCTTTATCCAGCTGCATGAGGAGCTCCCGTGTTGAGTGGTATAGCTGCCTTGCCAGTTCCTCCCGCCTCGTGCCGGAACTAGTAGCATCCTCCCGCAGGTCGGGCCTGCCCACGTCTCCCACGAACAGCGTATCCCCTGTGAAAACGGCATGTTCTTTCCCCTGCTCATCCTTCACAAGGACGCTGATGCTGTCTGACGAATGACCGGGTGTGTTGAGGGCCACGAGTTTTAACTTGCCCACCGTCACCTGGTCGCCCTCATCAAAGGCGGTGTGGGGATAGGTAACTTCTGCCCGCCTGCTTATATAAACGGGAGCATTTGTAGCACTGTGAATTTCCAGATGGCCGCTCACAAAGTCCGCATGCAGATGCGTTTCTACAACTGCCACTATTTTTGCCCCGTGTTTTTCGGCAAAGTCATAGTAGGACTGTGGATCTCTGCCAGGATCGACCAGCGCTACCTGTTTGTCGCTCAGCACTGCATAGGAGGCGTGTGCCAGACCTTCGTCATAAAACCGTTTGATATGCATTTTGTAACTTCCTTGAGTTAAAGCATTTCTTCGCCCTGCCGTTTTCTCCAGAACATATAACAAATCCTCCACATGTAAAAAGCCGTTTTCATGGGTAACATCCCGGGGAAAAATGCCTGGAAATTTCGGCTATGTCCAAAAAAAGAACCTACAGGATAATATTGTGTTTTCCCTGCAGGGCTTTTAAAGCTACTTAATTTTATCTCTTTGCAGTATTGCTTTTCGCTCCTCGTATTCCTGGGTGGTCATCTTTCCACTTGCATATTTTTTTTGAAGAATGTCCAAAGGGGTTTCCCTATATACTCTCGTCCGTGACATGGGGAATAAAAATATTGCAAAAATTAAAATTATCCAGATGATCCACCAGACCATATTCATGCCCATCACGTGATATTCATTGTCCATAGCTGTGTCGTATTTAAAAGTTAAAATAAATCCTGCCTGCCTTCTTTACCTGTCCGTACTTTGAACATTTGTTGTACCTCGGAAACGTAAATGGTCCCATCGCCTGTTTCTCCGTGTTCGCTGAGAATTTTTACAACTTCCTGTACGTTCTCCTTGTTGCAAACGATTTCGAGCTTAGCCATTTCACTGTGGGTTACAGGAAGACCTGCATGTGGGCCCAATATGTGAATGTCTTTCTTCTGAGTATATTTCACATGCGCAATGCTCATGCTCAGAAACCCGGCACTTCTCAGCGCTTCTACTACTTCATTGACGCTTGCTTCACTTATGTATGCTTTTAGTTCTCTCATAGCTCGTTGTCTTTATCGCTACCCCGGGCATTTTTCCGCCCCATCAGCAGCATGGGTAAGACACAGACGGCTATTAAGACTATAAAAAGCAGCCAGCCTATGTTTGCTTCAATTCCGAAAAAGGGTAATGTAAGAAAAAGCAATAAAGCCAGTATACATCCTATCATCGTCCATTTCATCATACTTCCTTTCATAGCGTTTGGGCTTATAAGGGTCAGTTTTGATTTTTGTGCATTTCCATATGATCTTCTTCTTTCATTTCTTTCTCATTGTTCATCTTGTCATTTATCATGCTTTTCATGTGGTCATTGTTCATCATCATATTTCCCATCATGCGGCATGTGGAGGAATCATTTTCGGCTTTGTTCATCATGGCGTTCATCATCATCTTCATCATTTCAGGGTCGTCCATCATCCTGCCCATCATTTCTTTATTACCCATCATGTTTTTACACATCTCCATCATAGCTGCAGAGGAAGAATCCATGGCTGCTGTGCTTTTGCCCTGTGCATGGGCCTGTACTGAGAACAAGGCGATAAAACCTGATGCGATTAAAAATTTAACAGTAGCTTTCATAGTTCTTGTGTTTATAGGTTTAATGATTTGTTAAGTACATGACCGCTTAGTTACCGCTTTAATGACCGTGCCTTCAGCCGCAGGCTATTGGTAACTACCGACACTGAGCTAAAGGCCATGGCTGCGGCTGCAAAGATCGGGTTCAGCAAAAAGCCCGTGAAAGGGTATAGCACTCCTGCCGCGACTGGGATACCGATCAGGTTGTAGATGAAGGCCCAGAACAGGTTCTGCCGGATTGTCTTCACGGTTTCTTTGGAGAGCCTGATCGCGGTTACGATGTCCTCCAAATCGCCTTTGATGAGGGTAATCTCGGCACTTTCTATGGCGATGTCCGTTCCCGTTCCCATGGCAATGCCCACGTCTGCCTGTGCCAGGGCCGGGGAGTCGTTGATGCCATCTCCCACCATAGCCACCTTCAGGCCGCCGGACTGAAGCTCCCTGACGTAGGTTGCCTTGTCGGCAGGCAACACGTCCGCCTTGATGTGGTCCACGCCGGCTTGCCGGCCGATGGCCTCTGCCGTCTGCCGGTTGTCCCCTGTCAGCATGTGTACCACTAGTCCCATCTGTTGCAGGGCGGCGATGGCTGCTTTAGAGGTTTCCTTGATGGTGTCCGCTATGGCGATGATAGCGACGGCCTCCGTATCCTGCCCCACATAAATGATGGTCTTGGCTTCCCGGCTCAGCTTCTCTACCTCCATCTGCAGGTAGGGGGGTACGGCTACCCGGTTTTCATCCAGCAGCGTTCTGTTGCCGATCAAATACCGCTTGCCGCCATAGCTTGCCTTTACGCCCTTGCCCGTAACGCTGTCAAAGCTATCCAGGGAAACAGCTTTGGGATTTTCCGGTTTCAGGTGATGGACGACGGCCAGCGCCAACGGGTGCTCTGACTGGGCCTCCATGGCAAAAACAATGCGGGAGGCTTCCTGCCTTCCCTCCGGGGAAAGGTCCCAGAGCACGTCGGTTACCTCGGGTTTGCCCTGCGTGATGGTGCCTGTTTTATCTACGACGATAGCATTGAGTTTATGCGCCAGTTCCAGGCTCTCGGCATTCTTGATCAGGATGCCGTTTTCCGCCCCCTTGCCGATGCCTACCATAATGGCGGTGGGTGTCGCCAGCCCCAGGGCGCAGGGGCACGCAATGATGAGCACAGTAACTGCCGCGATGATGGCGTAGGTGATTTGTGGCTCCGGCCCCCACACGCTCCAAACGATAAAGCTCAGGATGGCAATCACAATCACAACCGGAACAAACACAGCCGATATACTGTCGGCAAGCTTTTGTATAGGCGCCTTGCTGCCCTGCGCCTCCTGCACCAGCTTTATGATTTGGGCCAGCATGGTTTCGCTGCCTATCCGCTCGGCCACCATCTTAAAGCTGCCGGTTTTGTTGATGGTGGCTCCGATGACCGCGTCACCGGCTTCTTTTTCAACAGGAATAGACTCTCCCGTAATCATACTCTCGTCGAGGACAGATTTCCCCTCCGTAATCTTTCCGTCTACCGGCACTTTTTCACCAGGCCTGATAAGGATGATGTCTCCTTTCTGTACTTCCCCTATGGGAACCTCAACCGCCGTGCCGCCCCGAATTACCCTGGCGGTTTTCACCCCCAGGTTGATGAGTTTCTTAATAGCGGCTGACGTGCGCGACTTGGCCCTTTCCTCAAAGTACCTGCCCAGCAGTATGAGGGCAACGATGGCGACAGCCACCTCATAGTATACATGCGGCTCCAGGCCTCTGCTTCTCAGGTACGCCGGGAAAAAGGTGTTGAAGGCGCTAAACAGGAAGGCAGCTCCCGTTCCCAGCGCTATCAGCGTATCCATGTTAGCAGAGAGGTGCCTGGCCCTTTTATAGGCAACAACGAAAAAGTCTTTGCCGCTCCAAAAGATAACGGGTACGCTCAAGGCCAGCATAATCCAGCCCGCGTAAGGCATTTCCGGGAAAAGCATGGCAATCCAGATAACGGGAATGGAAAGCGCCACGGCCACTATAAGTTTAAATCTGGTCTCGCTTAGTTTCTTTTCTTCTCTCTCTTGCCGGTTTTCCTGATCTGCCTTCTGGTTCACCACCAGGCTATAGCCGATGTCCGCGACGGCCGCCTGCATCTTCTCCGGTGTAGCCACATCCGGTTCATGCTCCACCAGCACGCTGGCGTCGGCGAAGTTCACGCTGGCTGACCTGACACCCTCCACATGCGAAAGGATACTCTCAACACTGTTGGCGCAGGAAGCGCAGGTCATGCCTTCAACTTCGTATCTGTCTTTAACTGTTGGTTTTTCTAGTACTGGTTGCATTACCTTATCTTTTTGATTTTGAACCCTGCTTTTTCAACTGCCTCTGCTACATCCTTACCGCTTACATTTTCTCCTGCTACACAACAAGCACTTTCTCTGGGATTTCTATGTCCGCGCACCGTCTTTCTGCAGCAGGTTTATTACTGTTTTACGCTGTAAGCATACATCCCATACGCCTTTTTGTCGGCCCACTTAAACAAATCAGGCGCTCCTCCACCCAGGTATAAGGTGTTGCCTTTTACCCACAGCCAGGATATAACAGGGCTGGGGTTTTTTGTGCTCCACAGTTGTTTTCCATCATCTGCATTATAGGCTTGTAAAGTACCATCCAAAGAACCTACAAAATATACATCGCCGGCTAAATAACCCGGTACAATGGCAGCAGGCTGTGCCTCGTTTTTTACCCATTTAAGCTTTCCGGTAGAAGCGTCTAAAGCTTTAATTGTTATCTTTGCTTTATCAGGCGCCATGTTGCCGTGGTTATAGTTGTTATTACTCCAGGCCAACACAGTTCCTTCGCCAATAGAGGCTTCTCCGTGCATACCTCCGTCCACGCCTCCATATCCTATTGATATTTCCCAAACTTTTTCTCCTGTTTCAGCATCCAGGGCATAGTAAATTCCGCTCTTCTGTGCTGCCCCAACCAACTTTCGCGGCTGTCCGTTAATATTAGCCGTAAAGAGCTGTGCGCCGCCGGCAAAATCATAATCAGGCCCTTTCTTATTAGAGTGTGTCCATAGATCATGCGGGGTCACTTGCGTGAACCATTTTATATCTCCGGTCTTCGCGTCCACGGCAATCACTGCGTCAGACATGGCCGATGCCTCCTCTCCGGTGTAGTTATTGCCAGTGGTAAAGAACAAGGTGTTCAGTTCAGGGTCTAAGGCAAACGAGGTCCACATGGGCGCGCCATTTTGCGGGGGCTCTACCAATGCTTTTTCCCACACTTTCCGGCCATCTTCTGCATTTAAGGCCACTACTTTCCCCTGCAAGTCAGGCGTAGAATTTTCCTGCATTTCTTCCACGGACGATACACCTATGTATACTAACCCGTCATAGTATAAAAGCGTACCAAGGTTACCTGCCTCCGGGTCATCCGTGAATTTTGTTTTCCATAGCACTTCCCCTGTAGCCGGGTCAAGCGCAAAAGCATTGCCTTCTACACTGGCTTCAAATAATTTGCCACCTCCAAGGGTGCCTGTGCCCGCAAAGCCATGCCACGGCCATTCCGTTTTAGGTTCTTCTATAGCCTTCTTCCATACCAGATTTCCATTGTTTACATCTACCTTATAAATTGTTCCTCCCCAATCGCCAAAGTAAACGGCGCTGCCCTCCACCAAAGGAGCATGGCTCACCGGATGCTGCGTGGGATATTTCCAGCTAAGGCGCATCGCATTCACATTTTTGCTGTTAATGGAAGATGTTTTCGTAGCATGCTGGTTGTAGAGCATTTGCTTTTGAGAGTCTTTTAACGTAGCTGCTGCCCTTTTATCCTGTGCATAGGCAGGCACTGAAAGAAAGGCCATAAAGCCTGCTGTGATTAAAAGTCTGATTTTAGTTTTCATAGTTGATGTGTTTGTAGGTTGTCGGATTTTATAAAAATGCCTTGGTACCATTGTACCAGCTGTTTGAAATAATCTTCTTTAACCGTCTCAAATCCATTGTTTTTAATAACGGTGTCCGTCCGGCGGTTAAGATGGCAGCCTTCCCCAATCGCTTTCCAGGCCGGGGCTATGAAATCCTGGAGCTTTCCATTGGTTTCTTTTTTGGAGCGAATGTGTTCCAGTACAATTAGCAATTCCTGGGGGTTAAGCCACCTGTGAAATCTATCCAAAGCTGCCTCCAGGCTAGGAATGGTACAAAGCACAAGGGTGCAAACCACTGCGTCAAGGCTTGCATGGGGTATTAACTTATCCAACTCCGGGTCTTCTATACCTGCCTGATACAAAGTTATACTACCTTTCTGTGGCAGCTTTTCTTTAGCTCGTTTAAGCATTGGCCCTGAAGGCTCTATACCAAGCACTTGTGCATCCTGCCCATAAAAAGAAAAATTCGCCCCGGTGCCCACGCCCACTTTCAGGATGCTGCCCGACAGCCTGGAAATCAATGCTTTCCTTCGCCCGGCCAACTCCTTCTGATCCGCTTTGCGCATTACAGCATCGTAGGCATAAGCAAAGAAGCGGGAATAAAATGTGTTTCTTTTCATGGTATGTGATGCATGGTTCGTGGCAGAAAGTCAGTTCAGGGTATCTTTTGTTTCGCCGCATGTCAGCATTTGCTGCCCCATATAGGGGTTCCGGATTTCCTTTGCCTCACTTAGCCAGTATGCCCCTTTATTCCCGTTAGCCATGGGACAGTACTGGACGTACAATGTTCGCCGGCCTGCTCCGTAAACCTCTGCTGCTTTTATCATGGCCTGGGAAATAAAGGCGAAATTTTCTCTTTTCCCGGCCATCGTTTTGGCCTCTTTACAAAGCTCCAAATGGTCCATCAGGAAAAAGTCCTTTTCTTTCCAGAAATCATGGGCACTTCCAGTCAACAACCCGTCATTCACCTCAAGCAGCGCAGCCATCATATTTGTGCTTGCGTTATCCACCTGTTTTTTATCTGCGGCTACCAGGCCATTTTTTAAAGCAAGGTAAGCTTCTAAAACGCTGCCGAGCTGTTGCTTAAATGCTGCCGGGGCTTCCTGGCTAAAGTCCAGCGTATCTCCTGCTACAAATTCGCTGGTCGGAATCTGGTTCTTCCTGATAGAGTCATCGATTGTCCCATAATCCATATCCATGTTCTCATGCACTTCCATGGGGTCAGCTTTATTTTCTGCCACTTCCTTCTTCTCACTGTTGCACGCTGCGAGAAAAATGAACATCAAAGCAGTTACTGCCAAAGACATCAGCTTAATTAGTACCTGTTCCATTTTACCTCATTGTTTGGTGTCATATTGATTAACACTTGCTTTTATGTTGAACCGTTACCCTTTTAACTTAAACCCTTGGCATGCAAATAAGGGTTTTACATAATTATGGATAAAATGTACATAATTATACCATTCTTACTTGAGCCCTTTGATAAACTCTTGGCTCATGGCAGCCATTTCCCCGTAATAACAACTAAGTTATATGCACAGCTTGGGTTCTCTGTGAATACTATCCTGCAGGCTTTCGGAAGTCCTTCCAGGTAAAAACCAGGGGCAGCGCCTTTATAAGAAAGGAAAAGGCGTTGATGAGGTAAAACTGGAAGTATACACCATAATACACGCTTATAGCCGAATCCAAAATAACCCAGGTGCCAAAAGCTACCAGGATGGCATTGCGAGCCCAGCGTTCTTTTCTCCTGAAAGGGTACCGGGCTATATAAGCAAGCAGAATATAGGAGCAGGCGATAGTTCCGCCCAGCGGCCCCCAGATAAAGGCGCGAAAAGGCACTATCTCTGCTGGTATTTGTGAACTGTGCCAGAACAGCCGGGCCAGCGCCTGGTTATAGGGCCGGAACAGCGGGTTATCTCCATACACAGCAAAAGCAACCCCAAACAGCGCAAAAAGTACGCTGGTGTAGAAGAGCCATTTTTGCCAGAAGAGAAAGGAGTTACTTGCCTTGCTGTTCATTTTCGAAAGGTAGCCAGGGGCAGTTATTCCTGCGTCCTAAAGTATATAAACACTTTATTATAGTTCTTCACATCTGTCTCAAGCATGTAAAATATATAGCAGCAATTATTTTATAACTTAAAAGGGAAGTTACCAGTTGGGCTTTTGCCACGACTATAAAAGTAGAAGCCTGCCCGTTTAGACAGGCTTCTACTCCTTAAACAGTAGGGGGAGGCTTAAGCGCCTACGCCTTTGTAATTCCTGCAGGCTTCCTCGCACTCGCGGCAGATTTTGGCGCAATGCATGGTTTCCTGCTCTTCTTCCTTGTGGTTCTCGCAGATATCGGCGCACTGCTTGCATATTTCCGCGCAAAGGTCTACCATCTGCTGGGCAAATGCTGAGTTGGAGGCCACAAAGCTCGCTGCGACGCGGCAAACCTTCGCGCAGTCCCTGCAGGCGCGCAGGGCGCGTACCAGCTCGTCTGTTCTGTCATTGTCCAGACAGGCATCAAAGCAGTGGTCGCATTCATCCGCGCATTGCGCCAGGATGTGAAGCAGGCTCTGGTGGGGGCTGTTGTTGTGTTCATTGCTGTGATTCATAGTTTTTTGTTTTAGGTTAAAAAAATCGGTTAAAGTCATTGGTTAAAAAGGAAGCCTGGCCGTTTAGGCAGGCTTCCAGGTTATACATACTTATATTTTTAAGTCCCGCTCAAGCACTTCTTTCCGTTCTTCGTAAGCTTCGGTGCTCATTTCAACGGAAGCATACTTCTTGCGAAGCACGTCCAGCGGGCTTTCTTTCCCTCCGTCTTTAGAGGGAGAGAACAGCTCGTAGAGCAGCATAAACACCACGCCTACGAAAAGAAGCGTGCATAGCAGGCCATATCCTATAAATTCCATAAAAATCATCTTTTTAGTTTAACGTACTTGTTTTCTCATTTTGCCCGGATACAGTAATTAGCGCATTCAGGGCAGGGGAAGGGGCCAGACAAACAGCTAAAGAAAGCCGGCGCCCTCCACGTGCTGCACCAAATTATCCGGGTAATTTAATTTAAGAAGATGTTACAGCTTCTGGCTTTCCGGCTCACCGGCTTTCACCTTGTTCCCGTCCATTTTCATGTTATCATCCATCTTCATGTTGCTGTCCATTTTCATGTTTCCGTCTTTCATGCTGCTCATCATCTTGGCGCACATGGCTTTCATGTCCTTGTTTTCCATCATGGTCAGGCAGCCCTTCATGTTTTTGTTGTCTTTCATCATGGCCATGCAGGTCTTCATATCTTTGCCCTTCATCATAGCCATGCAGTCCTTCATGTCTTTGTCTCCCATCATCGGCATAGAATCGGATGTTTTAGCCCTGACTTTATCTCCTTGCTTGGGTGTAGTTTGCGAGAATGCGTTCACGGAGAACATCATCAGGAAAGCCATGGAAAGCGCAGTAGGAACTGCCATTATTTTAGTCTTCATAATCATCTGTTTTTAAGGGTTAATTTTGAAATACTTACTTGAGCATCTTACTCAAGCGTCTTTGTATAGTAAACCCTTTTTAAGGCAAGTCCGTTGTACAGGATTCCGGATGAAATGTACAAGATTCTGCCTTATACCTCATCCAGAGAGCTTCTTTCCTTACCCCCGGATTCTTTGTAGGTGTTTACTGTCATACCTGTCACGGACTTGAACTGGTTGGAAAGATGGTGAACGCTGCTGTAGCCCAGCTTGCGGGCTATCTCGCTCAGGTTCATCTCCCCGTACGCCAGCAGCTCCTTTACTTTATCAATCTTCTGGCGGATGATGTACTTTTCAATCGTGGTGCCCGCTCGTTTAGAGAATGTCTTGCTGAGACTGCTGTAGGATTGGCCTACCTCGCTGGCTATGTAGTCCGAATTGCGGAGGTTGGTGGTTACCCTCCCTTGCACAAGGTCCAGCACGGCTAGTTTCACCTGTTCGGCAAGCAGTTCGTCCTTATCCTGCATCAGTTCAAAGCCGTGCTTTTGCAGTACCTGCCTAATAGCCGCCATATCCACCATATCGTGATTAAAAATAGTAAGCTCCCCCAGCTTGTCCATCTCAAACTCCACACCCAAGGCATTTAGTTCGGTGCTGATTACGGTGATACACCGGGGGCAAACCATGTTCTTCACCTGAAAAGTCGTTCCTTCCATAGGTAGTTTCTTCTAGTAATTCTTAGTGTGTTTTCTTCTTAGCACAACAGGTGCCTCGCGGCATGTCAGCTTGTCCGCTGCTACAGTCCTGGTACCATCGTAGTTGCCCTCTCAAGCTCCGTTTGGCAACTACCAATAGAAAGTTCCTACAATGCTGAGCTGAGCATGGTGAGCAGTTAATTATCTGAAAAGGTATGATTATTCCTATCAGGTATAGTTGCAAATACGTTTCAATCTCATTTCAATTCTGTAGTGTCAGGCTGTCTTGTGTTTCATTTAACCAGGCGATGATGGTAGCTTTTTCCTCGTTTGTAAGCCGGGCATCTTTATGTATCAGGGTGTAGGAGGTTAAAGGCATAGTGCCATCCTCAATGCTATTTTCAATCGACCGCAGCTTGCTCATTTGCCTTCGGGCAGAATAAGTGCCGAATTCATTAAAGTTCAGCTCTTCTTTGCCCGCCTTTATATGCCTTTCCAACCACCAGCGCCCGGGCTGCAAGTTGGCATACCAGGGATAATTAGTGTTGTTGCTGTGGCAATCGTAACAGGCCATTTTAAAAAGAACCTGTACATTTTCGGGGATGGTATATACTTTTGTGATGTCTGTTGCCAATGCCTGCCCGCTTTGGTTGCGGGCAGGCTGTATAAACTGAACGGCAATAAATACAAGCAACAGGGCAAGCAGGATTTTCTTGCTGCTACTCATGCTTAGTTAATTTCCTCTTTCACCTCACCGCAGGTGGGCATGGCACTGCCGAGGTATGGATTGCTTATTTCTTCGGTTGCACTTAACCAAGTGGCGCCTTTGTTGTCATTGTACATCGGGCAATAGTCCACATACAGCTTTTGTACGCCATCGAAAGCCTTTACCAGGTCATACATGTCTTGACTGATGATGTCAAAATGTTCCCGCTGGTGCTCTATATTATCGGCGTTCATGCCAATGTGCTCTGCGTGTTCTATGGCATCCTCTTGCACTTCATCGTATACCTGCTTCTGCTCAGGGGTAAGCGAAGACGCACCTAACTCTTTCAGGGCATCCATCAGCTCGTTGCCGGCACTGGCCGCTTCTTGTCCGTTGTCGGCAGCCAGCGCATTTTTGAGTTGCAGGTAGTCGTCCACAACCCCGTTTATGGGCGTAGCAGCCACTGTTTCTGCACTGTTTGCCTGCTGTTCTGTTTGCGTAACAGCCGTACTTGCTGCGTTGCTTTCCTCTGCGTTGTTGTTTCCGCCATTGCAGGCTGTAAGAGCAATTGCAGCTATGGCAACACTAACAATCGAATTAATTGAATTTTTCATTTTAGAACATTTAATGGTTTTGAATTGATTAAAATTACTTTGATAGTTATGAGTTAGAATTATCTCAATGTTTCCGTTACCTTTCTACATGTAAGTATAGCTCTGCCGGAAAGGATTTTTACCAGTTCAGCTAAAGCCTGTGCCTCTGGCTGGCCTATGCAGCTGTCCGGTAAAATTTGCCGTCCCGCATTGCCCGTTATGGCTAAGCATAGGCGCATTTGCGCCTATGCTTAGTTACCCGATTGACGATGAGGCAGTTTTACATATCTATGGAATGTCATTACATAATTATGCCACTCCCGTTATTATGATGTGAGGCTGCTCTAGGTGTCAATACAAGTTATCAATGGATTGCCGGTCCGCGCCGCCTTGCCTTTTATACTTGTTGAGCGTAGTGCCGGTAACTTCTTTAAACTGGTTGGACAGGTGCTGCAGGCTTCTGTAGCCGAGCCTAATCGCAATTTCGCTAAGGCTAAGTTCCTTATAGGCCAGCAGCTCTTTGGCACGCTCTATCTTTTGCAGCACAACATACCTGTTCAGGTCCATCGCTTCTGAAATTTTGAAAGCAGTGCTAATCGTAGAATAGTCTTTGCTAAGCGTCTTGGCCAGATAAGTGGATACAGTGGTTTTGAGATGAGGCAGTTTGTCGTTATAGACCAAGTCAATAACTTTGAGCTTCACTTGCTCTACAAGCTCCTCACGTTTATTGTGCAACAGCTCAAAGCCATTGCGGACCAGCGCCGCTTCTATAGCGTTCTCGTCTATCTTGCCGTCTTGTTCTTCGATTATGGTTCTGCCAAGTTCCACGCCTATTACACGTAACCCGAGATTTTCCATTTCATCGCGCACTACTTTAATGCAGCGCGGACAGACCATATTTTTAATATGAAGCACCTTTTGGTGCAGACTCTCTTTTTCCATTTTTACAAACAGCTTTGTGAAAAGCACCGTGGACGCCAGCAGAAGCAGGCATGATGCTTAAACTGATACACAACTTTCTTTCAGCAGACAGCCTACACGGCAAAACAAGCCATAGTAAGCTTAACAGCATCACTACCGGGAGGACATAACTATTCGGCCCATGATGCCGTGCGATGCATGTGCGGTTTGTATATCAAATAATGAGAGAGTGCAGGAATATCCTGATGTCAGGTATTTTAGGAGGACTGTTATCGGGAGGAGCGTGCGACACCGCTGCGGTGCGGTTTTGGTAGAGGAGGGCCAGTGCTGCCTGGACAAGGCGGGGTACGAGGGCCAATGGAGCTTTTATAAGCGAAGGCAGCTCAACCGTAGTGGAAGCCTTTAGAAATGGCGTGTTGCCTTGCTCGGTGCAACAGTTGCTGTCCTCTGTCGGGGAGGCAGGGTGTTTGTCGCTATGCTGGTGTGTGGGAGCAGAAGCTTCATGCGCGTGCGTATGGCTGTGCTCATCATGCCCTTTGTTGTGCTGATGTTCCTGGATGGAGGCTACGGGATGAAGCCGTTGTGCCAGGTGAGGAAGATTACAAACCAGCTGAACAAGATACAGGTTTACGAACACTGCCAGCAGAGACAGCGCCATGAAGCGTATTTTCTTGTTATGCCTGGTTTTTCTCATAAAGGAAATCCTGTCTGTCAGGTGACAATCTACCTTTGAAACAAATATAGTCAAAATTATCACTATCTGCCCTGCTTACTTTCTGAAACAAGCACCCGGTTCGCTATACGTTAAAACAGCTAAAGGGAATAGCTGCTCGTAGTTCCGCAAGAAAACAGGGAGCGCTTGCCAGGTATAAAACAGTTGCTAATATATGCGTGAGCCTCCGACAGGCTCACGCATATATTATTCTCTTAGTTGAGCACTTCTTCCGTACTACCGCATTTGAGCATCTGCTCGCCAAAGTATGGATTGCGGATTTCCTGATTAACACTCAGCCAGTAGCCGCCTTCGTTGTTGTTAGCCATCGGGCAGCGTTGGTAATAGAGTTTCTGGCCAGTCGCATCAAAAGCTTTTGTCAGGGCAAAAGTTGCTTCTGAAAGCGGCTCCAGGCTTGCACGCTGGGCATCCACATCGGAAGCAGCGGCTATTTTTTCGGCGCTTTCCTTTATCTGTGCCGTTTTCTCTTCGGCAAAAGCCTTTTGCTCATCTTGCAGCGACGCTACAGGTATGGCGCCGGCAACAGAAAACACCTTGTTTGCGGCTGTTTTTGCTGCGGCTGCGTCAGATGCCACCAGGGCGTCCTTCAGTTTCAGGTAGGCGTCCAGCAAAGCTGCCACCTGTGCTTTCACCGGCTCGGCTACGGCAGTATAATCCGGCGTTTCTACCACTACGCTGGTGGGCATAGCTTCTGTTTCCATTGTTTCCTGCTGCATATCCATGCCATTGTGCTGCATTTCGGTGTTATCGGCAGTAGCTTCGGTGTTCTCCGTGGTCTTGGCGGAGCAGGAGGAGAAAGTGATGCCTGCCAGCAGGGCAGCTGAGAAAAGAGTTTTTTTCATCGGTTTAGAATTTAAATTTGAGTTTATACTTGTATGATTAAAGATTGATTTGCGTCAGCGTTACAAAGATAAGCAGCACTGTTACAAGTGCATATACCGCCCATCGCAACCACTTTTTATAGTTGTGCCTGGGCTCATTTTCGGGTTCTGTTCTGCAGCAGTCTTTCATCGATAATTGTAGTTTACATGTCCATTCCCGGCATTTCCGCCATAGAGCCGCCCTTCTTCAACACAAGCTCACTGTAGAGCAGGTAAGCGCCGGAAGTTACAATTGTGTCGTTTTCTTTAATCCCGGAAAGGATAGCTACTCTGTTAAAGTTTTCCTCCCCGAGCGTTACCATGCGGGCCTGGAAAGTGCCTTCCCCCGTCTGCACCCACACCAAACTACCGCTTTCGTCACGGATGACGGCATCGGCAGGCACCGTCAGGGCAGCGTCGTTCTTGCCGGGCAACGCAATGGTGGCCTGCATACCAGGTAGGTACTGGCCGCCTTCGTTCGGCAGCTCCGCGCGCAGCACCGTTACCTGGCTGCCCGCGCTTAGTTCCGGGCTCAGAAAAGTAACTTTGGCCGGAACAGCCTCTGCAAAACCCTGCACCGTTACCTGTACCTGGTCGCCAGTCTGTACATTTTGCAACTCCTGCGGGTATAGTTCGGCCTCCACCCAGATTTTATCCAGTTTGCCCAGCCGGTACAGCACACCGCCTTCAGCTACATACTGCCCTTCGGCAGCGGCCACTTCGGTTATCACGCCGGAAGCTGGTGCCACAAAGGTAACGCGGGCATCCATTTGCCCAGTGCTTGCGAGTTCTCTGATTTGCCCTTCTGTCAGGCCGTACAGTAGCAGCTTCTTCCTCGCAGCTTCCAGGAAAGAAGCGAAACGCGGGTTCTCTTTCCCGAGTTCCTGGTTTTGCTTCAGGGCCAGCAGATACTCCCGTTGCAGCGTTAGCAGCTGCTCGCTGTACAGCTCATAAAGCGGCTGACCTTTCTTTACGGCCAGGCCGGTTTCTTTGAGGTAGAGCTTTTCGATACGGCCGGCAGCACGGCTACTGACAACATCCGTTTGCGTTTCGTCCAGCGCCAGTTGCCCTGTCAGGAGCGTGTTGCTGTTCACATCGCCATACATTACAGGCTGCACGGCGATGTTGCCCAGCGCCATCTGGCGCTCGCTCAGCGTCAGCTCGCCCTCCGCCTTTCCCGACTGCGACACAGGCACTAATTCCATGCCGCAGATAGGACAGGTGCCGGGCTCGTCGCGCACGATCTGCGGGTGCATCGGGCAAGTATAAGTTGTTGCCTCTCCCGCAGCGTGTTCCTCTTTTTCCTGGCTGCAGGCGCCCAGGGTGATGACCATTAAAAAGGCCAGCAGGTATAGAAAATAATTTTTTACGCTTGTCATAGTGTCTTTTATTACTTGTTTATCTTGATAAAACTTTCACTGTCTACCAGGAACTGGGCGTTGCCGGCAATTACATCGCCCTGCGCCAGCCCCTCCAGAATTTGTGTCTGGTCACCTTCGGTGGTGCCGGCCGTAACAGCCACAGGCTCGAAAACACCATTTAGCTTTTTAAAGGCGACAGACCTGGTGCCGATGTCCAGCACGGCGGCTTTGGGTACCCAGAGGGAAGGGGCCGTCGTATAGCTGGCTTGTGCGCTTACCAGTTGCCCCACGCGTGCCAGCCTTTGCTGCCCCGGCAGGTATACCCGCACCTTTGCAAAGTTTTCCCCTTCCTGGTAGAAAGGTTGCAGGAAATCCACTTTTGCCTCCAGCTTCTTGCCGGGCAGTTGCGGAAATGTGATATGAACAGCGGTTCCTTTTGCCACGGCGCTAACCTGGCCGGCAGGGATGTTGAACTCTGCCCATAACTGTTCTGGATTTACCACGCGCAGCAAAGGCTGGCCGGTGCTTACATACATGCCTTCACGCAACTGAATGTCCTGGCCGGCAGCCGGGGCAGCAGGAGCAGCGGGAGCGGCCCCGGCGCTACTGCCGCCGCCCATACCGCCCATTCCGCCACCTGCAGGGGCAGGGGCCGCTGCGGCCGCCATACCTGGTGTGGCGGCAGGCGCTGCGGTGTTGAGGCCGATCACGTAGCCATCGTAGGGGCTGTAGATGGCGAAGGTATAGCTTGCTTCCCCGGTGCGGATAAGGCGGTTGATCTGGGCATCAGTAGCGCCCAGCAGGCGCAGCTTTTGCTTGGCTGCCTCAATCAGTTGCTTGTCGTCCGGAGCCGACTGCACCAGGTAGAGCAACTCCTGCTGTGCCGTGATTAGTTCAGGGCTGTAGATTTCCATGAGTTTCTGGCCTTTGCTGATCGGCTGGAAGTTATACTTGACGTACAGCTGCTCGATGCGGCCTCCTACACGTGCCGGAACAGTGTATACTTTGCGCGGGTCATAGGTGATAACGCCTTCCATTTCCACGGTGGCCTGTACTGTTTTCTGTTTTGGTTTGGTAGTGGCTACATCTGATACTACACTGCTGTTCGTGGGTTCCAGTAAAAAAGCCAGGTCTTCTGTGATGGCAGCTTCTTCGCCGCTGCCAGGTTGAGAGACGGGTACCAGATCCATACCGCAGATGGGGCAGGTGCCGGGCTCGTCGCGCACGATTTGCGGGTGCATCGGGCAGGTATAGGTGGTCGCTTCTCCTTCGGCGTGCTGCTCTTCTTTGTCGTTACAGGCACCCAGCGTAATTAGCATCAGGAAAGCCAGTAGGTATAAAACACTATTTCTCAATTTCTTTTTCATAATTAACGGCCATTAAGTATAGCTCCTGTAATTTGTTGAGGTACTCCATCTGCGCCATGTTCAGCGCCTCCCAGGCATCGATTACCAGTGGCAGTTCGGCGCTGTTCTGCTCGTAGGCCAGTATCGTTACGTCGTAGTTCTTTTTCAGCGCCGGGAGAATCCTGGTTTTATAGTTTTCCACCTGCTCCCGCATCGTGTTCAGTTCCAGCGCCATGTTGCGCACCATGCCCTGCGCCTCGTTCAGGAGAGCTTCCCGCTCTTGTTGCATCGCTTCAATTTCCAGGTTCATGGCTTTGGTGTTGGCTTTATACGTCTTAGATGACCACGGCGCAATAGGAACGGAAATCATACCCATCGCGGTGAACTGTTGCGGCATCATCGGGGCGCGTGGCATCATGTGATCGAAGCGGATGCTGAAGTCCGGCTTGCGCTCCAACTGCTCCATCTCTGCATTCAGCTGCATCGCCTGTATCGTCCTGTCCAGCTGGCGCACATCGCTACGCGCACTGGTTAAATAGGCGGTGTCTGCGGCAAGTATAACCGGCTCAGGTACAGCTACTGTTGTGTCGATGCTGTACTTTTGCTCCTTGGGCAGGTTCATCAGGATGTTGAGCTGCACGTTCTGCTGCGCGATCTGGCTGGCCGTCATCAACTGCATGTTCTCTACCTCGTGCAGCCTCGCCTCTGCTTTATACACGCTGCCCAGGTTGCCCTGGCTGTAGGGGTAGCGGATTTTGGCCAGCTTCAGCATATATTCCATGATGCGCGCATTGTCCTGGAGCACGTCCATTTTCTTCTCCAGCACCAGCCAGGTATAATAAGCCGCTTTTGCCTGTGCCCGGAGTTCATTGAAAGTAACGTCCCTGCCTGCGTTCTCAATCGCGGCTTTGGATTTCAGGTATTTTTCTTTGGCGCGCAGCTTGGCCGGGTTCGGAATAGCCTGCTCCGCTGACAGCATCAGCATGCCTTTATCCCCTCCTTCCATTACTTCTGCGCCGGGATAGGGATACATGTACACGCCGCCGCCTACCATCGGCGGCATCCACGCTGTGGCGCCCTCGGCATAGGCATTCATCGCTTTGGCGCGGTAATTATACTCCTGAAGCATCGGGTTATTGTTGTTTATCCGTTGCAACACGCTGTCCAGGCTGAGGGTTTGCCGCTGCTGGGCCAGCGCCGGGGCGCCAACCATCAGCAACAGCATCACAAACAGCCAACTTATGTTCTTATATTTCTTAATGTTTAACATCGTATATCTCTAGTTTACCGTGTTTTCTTAATTCATATTCCTTCGTCATCTCAAATATCACCGGCGTTACCAGCAGGATGTGAATGGACGAGGTGAACACGCCCCCAATCAGCGGGAGCACAATCGGCAGCATCACATCGGTGCCCACGCCGGTGGCCCACAGCACCGGCACCAAACCGAACAAGGTTACCGACACCGTCATAATCTTAGGCCGGAGGCGCTTGGCCGCTCCCATGAACACATAGTCGCGGACGTCCTGTTTGGTGATGGTCTGGCTGCTGTTGCCTTTGGTGGCCACCAGCAGTTGCATCGCCTCGTTCAGGTATACTATCATCAGCATACTTGTTTCCATGGCCAGTCCGAACAGGGCAATGAAGCCTACCGCCACCGCTACCGACAGGTTCACGCCATAAAAATAGACGATGTACACGCCGCCGATCAGTGCAAAAGGAATAGTGCCCAGGTTGATGAGGGCCTCTTTCATGGATTTAAAGGAGAAGTACAGAATGAGGAAGATGATGAGCAGCACCAGCGGAATGATGATTTTGAGCGTCTGGGTGGCGCGTACCTGGTTTTCCCACTGGCCGCTCCACTCCAGGTAATAGCCGCTGGGTATGCCGGTTACTTCTGCATTTATCTTTTGCATGGCCTCCTGCACAGTGCTGCCCAGGTCGCGGCCGCGCACGTTGAAGAGCACGGCCCCGCGCAGCTGCGCATTCTCTGAGTTTATCATCGGCGGGCCGTCCGTAAAGCGGATGTCAGCCACAGATGACAACGGGACGGTGCCTTCGGAAGCGGTCTGGATCGGAATGCGCCGGATGCGCTCCACGCTGTTGCGGTAGTCCTGCGCCAGGCGCACATTGATGGCAAAGCGTCGTCGGCCTTCAACGGTATTGCCAATCGTGGCCCCGCCCAAAGCAGATTCCACAATTAAGTTCACGTTGTCCACCGTCAGGCCGTAGCGGCCCAGCGCCTCGCGGTTGATGTCTATTTCCAGGTATTTTCCGCCCGTTACGGGGTCCACGTACAGGTCCTGCACGCCGGGTACACCGTTTAGTGCAGCTTTCACCCGCTCCGATACCGCTGCAATAGAATCCAGGTTCTGGCCGTATACTTTTACGCCCACGTCGGTTCTTATACCCGTGGCCAGCATGTTGATGCGGTTGATGATGGGCATCGTCCAGCCGTTCACCACGCCCGGTATCTGCAATTTCGCGTCGAGTTCTTTGATGATATCCTCCTTTGTCACACCTTCCCTCCATTCGTCCTGTGGCTTGAGCATGATAATAGTCTCCACCATACTTAGCGGCGAATTGTCGGTGGCGGTGCTGGCGCGGCCGGCTTTGCCCAGCACACTTTTTACCTCGGGCACAGATTTGATAATTTTGTCCTGCACCTGAAGAATACGCTTTACTTCTGAGTTCGAAACGTCCGGCAGCGTAACGGGCATGAAGAGGATAGAGCCTTCGTCCAGCGGCGGCATGAACTCGGTGCCCATGCGCAGGAGCATCGGGATGGCGATGAGCAGCGCCAGTACGTTCAGACCGATGGTGGTTTTGCGCCATTCCAGGCACCATTTGAGCACCGGTCCGTATACGCGTTCCAGACCGCGGTTGATGGGATTGGCGCTGTCTTCCCTGAACTTGCCCCGCAGGAGGTAATACACCAGCACAGGCGAGAGTGAGATGGCTATAAAGGCGTCCACGATAAGTATAAACGTCTTCGTCCAGGCCAGCGGGCCGAAGAGCTTGCCTTCCTGCCCGGTAAGCAGGAACACCGGCAGGAAGGAGGCGATGATGATGATGGTGCTCCAAAACACGCTGGGGCCCACCTGCTTGCTGGCTTTTTCTATTATTCTGATTCTATCTTCTTTTGTCAGTTTCATGGGTCATTCTTTTTGAATGCTGGTAATTTGTTATTCCTCTTCCTGCTGTTTCCCTCTCGATGCATCTGCCAGGTGCCGATAGCCGTTCTCCACCATCACAATCGCATCGTCCACGATAACTCCTATAGACAGGGCAATGCCGGTGAGCGACATGATGTTGGAGGAGATGCCGAAGGCGTTGAGCAGGATAAAGCCGATGGCCACAGCAAGCGGCAGCTGGATCATGATCACCAGGGCGCTGCGCCAGTGGAAGAGGAACAGGAACACGACCAGCGCGGCCACAATCATCTCCTCTATTAAGGTGTGCTTGATAGAGTCTATGCTTTCGTTGATGAGGCCGCTGCGATCATAGACGATGTTGAATTTCACGCCTTCAGGCAGGCCTTTGGACAGTTCTTTCATTTTCGTCTTCACGTTGGCTATCACGTCAGCTGCGTTTTCACCGTAACGCATTACCACAATGCCGCCCACGGCCTCGCCTTCGCCGTTCAGGTCGAAAATGCCCAGCCGGCTTTCGCCCGTCATCTGCACGGTAGCCACGTCTTTTATCCGCACGGGAATAGTATTGTTGGTAGCGATGGCAATATTTTCGATCTCCTCTAGTGATTGCAGATAGCCCGTTGTTTTGACGATGTAGCCGATGCTGGAAAGCTCGAACTTGCGGCCGCCGGCCTCGTTGTTGTTGGCGCGCACCGCCTGTATTACCTGCGGCACGGTGAGGTTATAGTAGGTGAGCTTGTTGGGGTCTATCGTTACCTGATACTGCTTTTGAAAGCCGCCGAAGGAAGCTACTTCGCTTACGCCGGGCACGTTCTGCAAGCCGAACTTCACGTACCAGTCCTGCACGGCACGCAGCTCGCCCAGGTCCATTCCCGGCGCATCCAAAGTATACCATAGGATATGGCCCACGCCGGTGCCATCGGGGCCGAGGGTGGGAGAGACGCCGTCGGGCAGCATGTTTCCGATGCTGCTTAGGCGCTCCAGCACCCGCTCCCGTGCCCAGTAAATGTCGGTGTCGTCCTCAAAAATGACATAGATAAAACTCATGCCGAACATGGAGGCGCCCCGCACATACTTGACCTGGGGCAGGCCCTGCAGGTTGGTTACCAGCGGATACGTTATCTGGTCCTCCATAATCTGGGGGCTGCGGCCCATCCACTCGGTAAAAACAATTACCTGGTTCTCCGACAGGTCAGGGATGGCGTCTACTTTGTTTGTCTGCACGGAATAAACGCCCCAGCCAAACATGCCTGCTGCAATGAGCAGGATCATTATTCTGTTGTGGAGCGAAAAAGATATTAGCTTCTCAATCATGAAATTATAAATTAACCTATAAAGGAAGTATAAACTGGCCACTTAGGCAGTGGCAGTAAGAAGTGGTGCCCTAAGTATAATGTACAGGTATGGCCATGCAACATCCGTGGCAAAGTATAGCCTATAGCCACAGAAATTCAGCATGCCACAGGGGCACTAAAAGCCTGAAAGGTTAAAGAAGGAAGGATTGCACCAGCACCGAAATGTCGCGGGCCAGCGGGGGAGACGTATAAAGTGCGTAAGCAGGTGTTGTGGCTGCCTCGGGAACAAACAGCTGAAGTATAACAGCTTTGACAGCAGCTATAAATTTGATGTCTAACGCCCTATGCAGGGTGACTTTTGTGTCAGAGCCCGCGTCGAGGCGCTTCATTACGAAGCTATGATTTTCGCAGCAGTGACTGTCTTTCGCCTGTTTATGCTGTTTCTTTAGGCAAGGAGGCAGCTCTTGCTGCTTTGGGTCCATGGAGCAAGGCTGTGCCTTCCCCAATAGGCTTATATCCTGAATCTCTCCACCGCATACATGCATGCCCACCGCCATACCCGTCGAAGAGACGAGCACCAGTAGCGCAAGGGTAAGCAGTATGATTTGGCGGTATAGTTTCATTTGAATCAACAGTAACTAATTGTTTCAGGATACAAATTTAAGGAATGATGTATGTTAATTTATTACATAATTGTTAATTCCTTTTACATATTTATTGGGCACTGTGGCTCCGGCCATGCTGACATCAACGATAAACACATCATATTTTATTGAGCATTGCCATATATAGTTAAGTATTTGCTTAAATACTTTAGTTATGATATCTTTGTTGTATAAATTTGAAAATGAAAGAAGACAAAACGTGTATTCGGGTATATGCCGACAGGAAAAGGCTACAGCTGTGCGCTGAGAAGCTGAACTCAGCAGGGACCATAATTCAGGCGTTAAGCCAGGTGCTCAGCCTGGCCGGTAGTGAGACGAGGCTGAAGATTCTCTACCTGCTGGAGGAGGAAGGCGAGCTCTGCGTGTGCGACCTGAGCGACGTGCTGCAAATGACGATGCCTGCCGTATCGCAGCAGCTGCGCAAGCTCAAAGACGGTAGCATCATCCAAAGCAAAAAGGTGGGCCAGACGATCTTTTACTCCCTCCGGCAGGAACGTCTGGAAATCATAAAGCCCCTTTTCCAGCACATTAACAGTAAAACAGTAAAAGTATAAGAATTTATTATGAAAGCATCCTCTGTAAAACTTATGGGAACTGGTTTGTCAGCTGCCCTTCTGGCCTCCCTTTGCTGCATCGCACCACTACTGGCACTTGTGGGCGGCGCGACTGGTGCCATTTCCGCTTTCGGATGGGTGGAGCCTTTCAGGCCCTATCTGATAGCCATTACCCTTGTGGTGCTGGCGATGGCCTGGTACCAGCGGCTGCAGGCAAACAAAGCAACCACTGCCTGCGGCTGTGAAGAGGATGCGAAGCGGGCGTTCTGGAAATCAAACAAATTCCTACTGGTAATAAGTTGCATGGCACTGCTCCTGCTTGCTTTTCCCGAGTACGCGGGCGCGCTCTACAGACAACCTGAAGCCATGGCTGCCAGCGTGCAGACAAATTTCATGAAAACTGTGAAGCTTGAGGTAAAAGGCATGAGTTGCGAGGGCTGCGAAGCGCATGTGAACCGGGAGGTAGGAAAGTTAGCAGGTGTTTTTAGTGTGAGCACCTTCTATGAGAAAGGCAGTGCCGTTGTGAAATACGATAGCACGAAAGTGCAGCCGGCGCAGATACTGCAAGCAGCCAGGAAAACAGGTTACACCGTGGTCCTAGAAGAAAAGAAACCATAATGGGAGGAACGAAAACAGTTTCTGTGCTTACCTGTCCGGCATGCGGGCACAGCAAAGAAGAGCAGATGCCAACGGATGCCTGCCAGTACTTTTATGAGTGTACAAACTGCCAGACAGTACTGAAGCCCAAGCCCGGAGACTGCTGCGTGTACTGCTCCTACGGCACGGTGTCCTGCCCACCCGTGCAGCAAAACAAAAGCTGCTGCTAGCTTTTGTATCCTGATCCGGGAGAGACCTGTATTACTACGATTCGCTAGAATAGGGAAGTAGGAGCTGTTCTCTGCTGCCGTCCGGGTCCATATTTCAGTAAGCCCTTCGCAGCATATCAGCGTATGCGTTTGGCAGGGGACTTTCTTCCACGGCTCTTGCAGCCTTCTCCACATCATATTTAAAGCGCACAAATTCAACCTTTATGCTTTCTTGTATGATTGTACTTGCATTTTCTTGAATGGTCAGGATAGCGTAGCAGCCTCTTGTATCGCCGTCCTTGGGCTTACCGGCAGAGCCGATATTGATAGCATGCCGGTAGTGGATGATGCCTTCTTTTTCCTCCTCGAGTATGCGGTGAAAAGGCTTATGCGTGTGCCCAAAGCATAAAATGTTTGCATTGGCTTGCTGCATAATCCGGAGTAAGCTTTTCTCCTCCCTGTCTTCGAACAGATACTCATTTATCTTACGTGGGCTGCCATGCACCAACAGCATGTTCATCTGGTCATTGTTGAGCTGGTATTCCACCCTGATGTGGGCAGGCAGCGTGCGCAGGTAATTCCGCTCCGTCGGCTGCATCAGCTCATTAGTATAAGAAATGGAAACTTTGCCCATCGTTTTGTCCTCGTCTGTTTTGTACGCGCAGCCGCATTCATCGCTTGTGCGGCCAATGCCGTAATCATAGTTTCCGGCTATGGTCGGGATGCCTCTCCGGCGTATTTCATTTATCACTTCGTTTGGCCAGATGTTATACCCTACCAGGTCGCCGAGGCAGTAAGTGGCATCTATGGCCCTGGTTTCCATATCGGCAAACATGGCTTCCAGCGCGGGCAGGTTGGCGTGTATATCTGAAAAAAGTGCAATTTTCATAAAGACTGATTTTAGAATAGATAAGATAAATTTATTTGAAATAGATGGACGGCTAACAACTGAGAAAGAAGTATAGTCTGGCTATTTATTTGCTGGCGCGTGTTCCGGAAGTTTTGGGCTATACCACTTTTTCCGGAGCCAGAAAGCCACGTTGACCAGGGCTATCAGGGCCGGAACTTCGACCAGCGGCCCCACTACGCCCGCAAACGCCTGACCGGAGTTAAGGCCAAAAACAGCAATGGCCACCGCAATGGCCAGCTCGAAATTGTTGCCCGACGCCGTGAAAGCTACGGAAGCGTTTTCCGCGTAGTTGGCCCCGACCGCCTTGCCTACAAAGAAACTCACCAGAAACATGATGGCAAAGTATATCACCAGCGGCACCGCGATGCGCAGCACATCAAACGGTATCGAAACAATTAACTCGCCTTTTAGGCTGAACATGACCACGATGGTGAACAGCAGCGCAACAAGTGTGATGGGGGAGATGGCAGGTATAAACTTTGCCTCATACCATTCCTGCCCTTTTATGCGTATCAGCAACACCCGCCCCACAATGCCTGCCATAAAGGGAATGCCCAGGTATACAGCGACACTTTCGGCCACGGTAGCCACTGAGATATCCACAATGGCCCCTTCAAAACCCAGGAGCGGCGGGAGCTTGGTGATGAAGAGCCAGGCATAAAAGCTGTACAGGAGCACCTGGAAAATGCTGTTCAGCGCTACCAAGCCCGCAGCATATTCCCTGCTGCCGTCCGCCAACTCGTTCCAGACCAGCACCATGGCAATGCAACGTGCCAGGCCAATTAGGATCAGGCCCGTCATATACGCCGGGTAATCCCGCAGGAAAACAATGGCTAGCCCAAACATGAGCAGTGGCCCTATTACCCAGTTCAGCAACAGCGAGAGCGTGATGACCTTTACATTCCGGAAGACCTTTGGCAGAGGCCGGTAATTTACCTTTGCCAGCGGCGGGTACATCATCAGAATAAGTCCGATGGCGATAGGAATATTGGTAGACCCACTGGAAAAGGAGTTGATGTAGGCGGAGCTCTCGGGCCAAAAATAGCCGATGGCCACGCCAAGCAGCATCGCCAGGAAAATCCAAAGCGTGAGGTAGCGATCCAGAAAGCCTAGCTTTTTACGGTTATAGGCAGGGGCGCAGTGTTCCATGATTTAAGATAAAGTATAGAATAGATTTGAGCTAAAGTATAAGCCCCGCAAGCGGGCGGGGCTTATACTTTAGCAGCAGCCGGAGCCCGGCGTGCAGGTGGCGCCTTCCAAAGGTTTGTCGCCATACACGCTGATGCTGAAGATGCCCGTGCTGCTCTCCCGGAATTTCTGAATTTCATTCTCATTCAGGTAATCCCTCAGGATTTCGTCCGGCACTTGTATGGCTTTTTCTTTCTGCATGGTTACATTTTCAAAGCCCGCCTCATGTATAATCTGCAGGTATTCCGCTTTCTGGATAGCGCCGGAAACGCAGCCCGCATACATCTCGCTCGCTTTGATGATGCCCTGCGGCAACTCGCCCACCAGTACCACATCCGAAATGCTGAAATGGCCGCCCGGCTTTAGCACGCGGTAAGTTTCGGCAAAAGCTTTGCGCTTGTCCGGCACAAGGTTCAGCACACAATTGCTGATAACCACGTCGGCGCGATTCGCCGCAAGGGGCAACGCCTCGATTTCACCTTGCCGGAACTCTACATTGTTAAAATTAAGCTTGTCGGCATTCTCACGGGCTTTGGTTAGCATGGCTTCCGTCATATCCACGCCAATCACTTTGCCGCTTTCGCCGACGAGGGCACGGGCCACCAAGCAGTCGTTGCCTGCGCCGGAGCCGAGATCTACCACGGTGTCGCCTTTCCTAATTTGGGCAAATTCCGTGGGAAGGCCGCAGCCCAGGCCGAGATCGGCCTCCGGGCTGTAGCCTTCCAGCGAAGTGTAATTTTCAGCGAAAATGGCATAGTCTACGGTGCCGCAACCCGTGGCACCACAGCAGGAGGCCTCGTTCTGCTCCCTGCGCTGCTGTGCGATTTCGCTATACTTTTCTTTAACGATTTTCTTTAAATCTTCTGCGTTGTTCATAGGTTTATACTTTGGTTCTATACTTTAATTACATCGTAATAATGCGATGAATAATGACAAAAAAATTTAACAGCAGGAAGTATGACAGGGTTCATCGCCGGCAAACAGTACGGCCAGTGCCTGCTGTGCCTGTTTCCATTCCTGCGCATCGATGCAGTAGCAAACTTTTTTGCCTTCGATATCGCCCTTTATCAAGCCTGCCGCTTTTAGTTCTTTCAGGTGCTGCGACACTGTTGACTGCGACAGCGGCAGCTCCTCCACTATATCGCCGCAGATGCAGCTCCGGCGCTCCAGCAAAAGGCGGAATATAGCGATGCGGGCGGGGTGCGCCAGGGCCTTGGCATATTTGGCGACTGTTACGTCGGCTTGTGTAAACGCTGTTGTTTTAGATGCGCCCATACTTGTTTTTATAATCGTAAAATTACGATTAATATTCGGATTTCAAATCAATAAATTAAAAAACATACAAGATATGGCACAGGCCAGTTTTAGAAGCCTCGCTATGGTAGTATCTGAACATGCAATGGCATTGCATGTTTTTATTAGGTACCTTTGCCCTGAATGAAGTCTATACTTTACATATTGGGTCTGCTTTTGCTGGCGCTTTCCCTGAAACCATGCCCGGACAAGGCAAGCGCGGTGCGCAGTGAAAGACAGGTAATGGCTGTAGCTGGTTTGCACCAGGACCATCAAGATAGCGGTGCGGACCGATGTTCCCCATTCTGCGCCTGCCATTGCTGCCATACTCACTACCAGCCACAAAATGCAGCGGTTCTTGAAGACGCATCTTCGCCTGAGGTAGGCCGTGAGGTAGCCTCATACAGGAATAATTTCATTTCTTCTCTTTCCTATTCCATCTGGCAACCACCCAAGGTAGCCTAATTCTTTTCCTTTTCTTTTTGTGGACAGGCTTGTACATACCCGGCATCGGTATGCGCATGTCCTATTATCCCCATCCATTCCATCCAAATCAGGAAATAAAAATCACACAAAATCAGATTGAATTTAAATTTTGTCGATCGGAAATTGAAAAAACCAAATAAAAGCAAAGCTAACAACAGAAAGAAAACCAAGCAGAAGAAACAGATATACAGCTGGCGAAAGTTGCTAAAAATCATTGGGTTAGCAGTTGCAACCCTCTTGGCTGCTTTAGTTATCATAGCCAGAGTACATCATTTCTTCTCTATCCATATAAAATAATCAAGTATGATAAATAGCATCATTGCTTTTTCCATCCGGAACAAGCTCCTTATCGGCCTGATGGTCGTCGCCTGGATTGGCGCGGGTGTCTGGGCCATGTCTACCGTCAACCTGGGTTCCGTGCCCGACATTACCAACAACCAGGTACAGGTCATCACTGTCTCCGAGAATCTGTCTACCCAGGATATCGAGCAGTTTGTTACCTATCCCGTGGAGCTGGCCATGGCTAACCTGCCGGGGGTGGAGGAAATACGCTCCGTGTCCCGCTTCGGCCTTTCGGTTGTTACCATCGTGTTCGAAGAGAACATGGGCACATACCTGCCCCGGCAGCTGGTGCAGGAAAAGCTCAGTGAAGTAAGTGCCGAAATCCCGGAGCAGTTCGGGTCGCCTGCGATGGGCCCCATCAGCACCGGTCTGGGAGAGATATACCAGTATGTGATTGAGCCGCAGCCAGGGTATGACAGCGTGTACACGCCCACAGAACTACGCACCATCCAGGACTGGCTGGTGGCACGCCAGATGGCGCTGGTGCCCGGCGTGGTGGAGGTAAACGCCTTTGGCGGCAACATCAAGCAGTATGAAGTCGCGCTGGACCCGGGCAAGCTCAACTCGATGAATGTGTCCATTTCAGAGGTGTTCGAGGCGCTGGAAAAAAACAACGTCAACACCGGGGGCGCTTACATTGAGCGGAACAACATGGCCAACTTTATCCGGGGAGAAGGCCTGGTGCGCTCGCTGGATGACATTCGCGACATTGTCGTCAGAAACGAGAACGGCACGCCGATCCTGATCAGAGACGTGACTGATACCGTACAATTTGGCAGCCAGGTGCGCTACGGCGCTTTCACGCAGGACGGGCGGGAGGCCGTGGGCGGCATGGTGCTCATGCTCCGGGGAGAGAGCCCGGACAAAGTGATTACTGCGGTGAAAGCGCGTATGGCCGAGGTGCAGAAGTCGCTGCCGGAAGGATTGGTGATCAAGCCTTTTATTGACCAGAGCAACCTGATAGCGCGCACGACCAGCACTGTTTCCAAAAACCTGACCGAGGGCGCGTTAATCGTGGTATTTGTGCTCGTGCTGCTGCTGGGCAGCTTCCGGGGCGGCCTGATCACCGCTTCGGTGATCCCGCTGGCTTTGCTGTTCGCGTTTATCCTCATGCGCATCTTCAATGTGTCGGCCAATCTGATGAGCCTGGGAGCCATTGACTTCGGTATTATCGTGGACGGCGCCGTGATTATTGTGGAGGGCACGATTCATCTGATAGAAAAGAAAGTCAGGGAAGGCAAGGGGAATTTCGGGCAGCGACAGATGGATGAGATTGCCTACGACTCGGGCAGCACCATGATGAACGCGGCGTTTTTCGGGCAGATCATCATCCTGATAGTTTTCGCGCCTATCCTCTTCCTGACCGGCGTGGAGGGCAAGATGTTCCAGCCGATGGCCTTTACCTTTGGCTTTGCCGTGCTGGGGGCCATTATACTATGCCTCACCTACGTGCCGATGGCAGCCGCCTTGTTTCTCAAGCCTTCTCACAACAAAAAGAACCTGCTTAGCCGCGTTGAAAACAAAGTGGCGCATGTCAGCAACCGGCTGATGGGCGGGATAAACAGGGGCTACCTTCCCGTGCTTCGCAAGTCATTAAACCACAAGGCGCTGGTTATCATCACAGCGGTCGTGCTGCTGGCCGGGGCGGGGTTTACGTTCTCTCGTATGGGCGGGGAGTTTATACCCAGCCTGGACGAGGGCGACATCGCCATGCAGGCGCTGCTGCGGCCGGGAAGCTCCCTGTCTGAGAGCATCGAGCAATCCAAAAAGATGGAAAAGATTGTGCTGGAGAATTTCCCGGAGGTCAAGACGATGGTGGCCCGCATCGGGGTGTCAGCCATCCCCACCGACCCGATGCCAATGGACATCGCCGACACCTTTATCATCCTGGAAAAGGATGAGAAAAAATGGGTGAGCGCCGATTCCAAAGAAGAACTGATTGAAAAGATAAAGGCGAAGCTCTCGGTGCTGCCGGGCATCAACTACGTATTCAGCCAGCCGGTGGAGTTGCGGTTCAACGAACTCATCAGCGGTGTACGGGAGGACGTGGCGGTGAAGCTGTACGGGGAGGACTTAAAAGTGCTGGCCGCTAAAGCCGAGCAGATGGCGCAGATCATCCAGTCCGTGCCGGGCGCGGGCGACGTGAACCTGGAAGCCACCGCAGGGTTGCCGCAGATGACCGTGCGCTTCGACCGCGGAAAAATCGCACAGTATGGATTGAACATCGAAAAACTCAACAATTATATCAGCACTGCCTTCGCCGGGGGCGAGGCCGGGGTGGTGTTTGAAGGGGAAAAGCGCTTTGACATTGTCGTTCGCCTTTCTAAGGAGAACAGGCGCAGCATTGAAGACCTCAGGAACCTGTACATCGACTTGCCGAACGGGGAGCAGGTGCCCTTGCAGCAGGTAGCCGACATCAGTTTCCAGCCGGGTCCCATGCAGATTTCCCGGGACAACACCTTCCGCAGGATAAACGTGGGCGTGAACGTGCGGGGTCGCGACGTGGAAAGTATGGTGGAGGAGATACAGCAAAAGCTGGACGCGCAGCTGGACCTGCCGCCGGGGTATTACATCACCTATGGCGGTTCATTCGAGAACCTGCAACGGGCAAAGGCGCGCCTGCAAATCGTGGTGCCCATTGCGCTGGCGCTGATATTCGTGCTGCTATACTTTGCCCTGAAGTCGCTTTCCCAGTCGGTTATGATTTACATGGCGGTGCCGCTGGCGGCCATCGGCGGGGTGTTTGCCCTGGCGCTTCGGGGAATGCCTTTCAGCATATCCGCCGGCGTTGGCTTTATCGTCCTTTTTGGGGTAGCCGTGCTGAACGGGCTGGTGCTGGTCAGCCGCTTCAACAGCCTGAAGGAGGAAGGCATCACCGACCTGAAGCAACGCATCTTTACGGGAACGGAGGAACGGATACGCCCTATCCTGCTGACGGCCACAGCCGCCATCATGGGCTTTATCCCGATGGCTTTCTCTGCCTCTGCGGGGGCCGAGGTGCAACGGCCGCTGGCCACCGTCGTTATTGGGGGGCTGATTACGGCAACGCTGCTGACTTTGCTGGTCGTGCCTGTTTTATACTTCCTGGTTGAGTCCCGGTCAGGCAGAAAGGGCGGTGGTTCAGCGAGGTTGGCGATGGCTCCTTCGTTTCTTATCCCGTTTATACTTGCTTTCGGGCTGCTTCTTGCTCCAAATATGGCGAAGGCACAGAATACGGCGGCAATGCCTTCAGACAGCCTGCCCGTTATCTCGATGGAGGAAGCTGTCGAAAGAGCCATCGCCAGTTATCCATCTGTAAAAGCCGCCAAGCTGGACGTGGCGAGCCAGGAAGCCCTGAAGAAAACAGCCTGGAACCTGGGCAGCACGCAAATTTTTACCGGCAAGGAAGAGGTAGGCAACCGCAACGAGGGCATTGTCGGCAACAATGGCATCTATAACCGCATCGGCGTGCAGCAGCAAAACATAGAAGTGTTTGGCGTAGCGCCCAGGCTGAAGCTTCAAAAGCAGCAGGTCGCCCTGTCGGAGGCGGCCCTGGACCTGACCACGCTACAGGTGGCGCGGGAGGTAAGCATTGCCTGGGGCAACACGTATGCGGCCAAAAGCCGGTACCTGCTATATCAAAGGCTGGATTCTATTTTCACGGAGTTTGCCCGTGCGGCCAGGATAAGGTATGAAACCGAGGCCACCTCTAACCTGGAGTACCTGGCGTCTACGAACCAGGCCCGGCAAATCACCCTGCAAAAAGAGCAGGCGTATCGGAACTACCAAATAGCCCTGCAACAACTGAACCTGTGGCTGGTGAGCGACACCCCTTTTACCGTGGCCATGACTGACCCGGAGCAGCTGACAGTAGCCATACCTAACCCGGCAGACACCCTGTCGCGGCATCCGCTGCTGGATTATTCCCGCCAGCAGGTGAAGGTGGCCGATGCGCGCTACCGCGTGGCCAAGTCCGATTTCCTGCCCAGCCTGAGCGGCCAGTATGCGGCACAGGAGATTGCCGGACAGAGCGGGTTTTACAGTTATCAGATAGGTATAAACATTCCATTGTTTTTCCTGCCCGAGCGCGGCCGTGCCCAGTCGGCGAAGATTGAGCGCGAAATCGCCGGGCAGAACCTGTCCCGCACACAGTTGGAGCTACAGGCCAGCTATAGCAGCCTGCTGGAGGAATACCGCAAGTGGTATAACTCCTGGCAGTATTACCAGCAGGAAGCCCTGCCCCTGGCCGTGCAGCAACGCAACGGGGCCATCATCGCCTACCGGGAAGGGGCTATCGACTATGTCGCTTTCCTGCAGAATATCAGGGACGCCATACAGGTGGAGCTGGATTCCAGGGACGCCCTGGCCAATTACCTGGAGGCAAAATCCCGCCTTGGCTACTTTCTTCAATCATCTAATCAATAAATAAAATGACAATGCATTATAAAATAAAATCAATCGTCCTGCTGGGTCTGTTGTCGCTTGCGTTCAGCGCGTGCAGCAACGAAAGCGAGCCTGCCGGGAACCAGGCCGGGCCGAATGAAGATGCCACGGCGGCATCCGGTAACCACGAAGCGGCAGAGGCGCATGAGGAAGGCACCGTGCGTATGTCTCCCCTGCAACTGGAGGCCGTGGGCCTTAAGCTGGGAACGCTCCAGAACAGAAACCTGTCTACTGCTATAAAGGTAACGGGCGAGCTGGAGGTGCCGCCCCAAAGCGAGGCTAATGTAAGCGCCATCGTTGGGGGCAACGTGCAAAGTATAAAAGTGGTAGAGGGCGACAAGGTACGCAAAGGCCAGACCCTCGCCGTGCTGTCTCACCCTGACCTGGTGCAGATGCAGGTGGACCTGCAGGAGGCAGCCGGCAGGCTGCAATACCTGGAGCAGGAATACCAGCGCCAGCAGCGGCTGTATGAGCAGAAGGTGGGTTCCGGCAGAGCGCTTCAGGAAGCTACCTCGAATTTTACCGCTACCAAGGCGCAGGTGGCTGGCCTAAAGTCCCAACTTGATATACTGGGCCTCAATACGAAGAGCGTTCTGTCCGGTAAAATCTACCAATCGGTTCCGGTTGTTTCACCTATTAGTGGATATGTCAAGAAGGTTAATGTTACGACCGGTGGGTACGTATCGCCGCAGGAGCAGATGTTTGCCATAGTGGATAACTCGCAGCTTCATGCCGACTTCATGGTGTTTGAGAAGGACATCGCTAAAGTGAAAGAAGGCCAGAAAGTACGCTTTACCGTCGCTAATGCAGGCAACCAGAGTTACACCGCCACTATCTACGCCGTAGGGAAAGCCTTTGAAGAGGAACCCAAGGCAGTGCATGTGCATGCTGATATTGACGGCAAAACAGATAATCTCATTCCCGGCATGTACATTGAAGGCCGCTTGGCAGTGGATGAGGTGACGACCCTCGCCCTGCCGGAAGAAGCCGTTGTGCAGGATGGAGACCAGGCTTTCATTTTTGTGAAGACAGGGGAGGCGGATGCCGGAGAAGAACATGCCGCAGAAACGACCGCGGCCGCCGGAGAGAAAGCCGCTCCGGAACCTGCCCAGGCAAGCGGCAAAAGCTGGGTCTTCAAACAGGTTCCTGTCATCACAGGTGCCAGCGATAACGGATGGGTAGAGATAAAGCTGTCGCAGCCTTTGCCCGACAGTGCGCAGGTAGCCTACAACGGCGCCTACAACCTGCTTTCGGAGATGGGCAAAGGAGAGACGGAGCATGCTGACTAAAAACAAATAACGTACCTGGCCGCACAAGTAAGTGCGGCCAGGTCTTTATGCAGTTGATGGTTTGGGAAGGCCCGAAAGAATAGATTGGCTCAGATAGCATAAGCTAAGTATAGGTACAGGTATAAATTTATAGTATAGATAAGATTCAACACCATGAAAGAGATAAAAGCATTTGTAAAACCGTCCAGGGTTCAAAAGGTAGTGGAGGCGCTACAGGAAAACGGGTTTGAGAGCGTTACCCTCTCGCAGGGGGAAGGCACGGGGGCCTACAACCGTAAAGACGCCTTCCCTTCGCTCGACTTCCGCTTTACGGACAGCAAAATCGTGAAGGTGGAGCTGGTTTGCCAAAACGAGGAAGCAGAAAAGGCTGTGCAGTTAATCAGCGAGAATGGCCGGTCTCCGGAGCCTGGCGACGGCATCATCTACATGACGGAAATTGAAAGCGCTTACCGCATCAAGACGGGAGAGTCGATGAAGCGATTTGACTTTTGATTAAAACCGGGATAAGATGCAAATCGCGCTTCATGAGATGCAACACCTGGCGCATGAAAGAGGTGGAAAATGCCTATCAGACACCTATGTCAACAGTAAATCAAGGCTTTGGTGGGAATGTGGCAAAGGGCATACATGGCAGGCTACCCCTTTCAGCGTAAAGACGAGGAAGAGCTGGTGCCCTGCATGTGCCAATAACCGGCCCCTGGGCCTGGAGAAGATGCAGGAGTTGGCCAAAGCCAAAGGCGGGAAATGTCTTTCAGATGCCTATACCAACTGCAAGGTGGCCTTGCAATGGGAATGCCGGAAAGGACACTCCTTCATGACTACCCCCGATATGATAGTCCAGGGCAGTTGGTGCCCGCAGTGCAAATGATATGGATGAGCAGAGTACGGGCAAAGGAAGAAAGTGCTTTAGATAAGAAGCAGGATAAAAAGCAGCGGGCTGTGTGGCTGGCACAGCTTGCTTTTTTCAACAGCCATAAGACAACAGCCATAAAAGATGAGTAGGAAATCAATCATATCAGCGATAATGATTGGCGTGCTGGGAGGTGTGTTTATTTTCCAGCCGATTGTAGCTTCGTTCAACGCTTACAATTTAAGTGGCAAACACGATGCATGGCTGATGTATCTGGGCAATGCGTACAAAAGCATTTCTTTATTCAAAGATCGGTATCAGTTTTTTGAAGCGGTTCTTTTCGGATTGTTTGGGGCTGCCCTCATGGTGAAGTTGAGAACCAGCAGGAACTTGTTAAAGTTGCAATCCGAACTACAAAGCAGGAACCTGATTATGGACATGATTCAACAGGGTGAAAATCAGTATGTAACATTCCTGCCAACGCTGCGGTGGAATCCGGAAGAACATAAACCCGATGAGATAGTGGAATTGGCGGTAGCCAGGACAATTGCCGGGTTTATGAACACGCATGGCGGACACCTCTTTATCGGCGTAGATGATAATGGAAACCCCGCAGGACTGAAAAAAGATTACCAGACGCTGGAAAAGCCCGGCCGGGAGGGATTGCGCCAGTACATCATGCAGGTGATGACGACCATCTTAGACGCTGGCTGCTGCCCTTTGTTAAAAATTGATTTCTATGAAATCGGGGGCAGGGATATTTGTTACATTAGGGTGAAGCCGTCCTCTTATCCTGTATATGTGCATATTGGCGAACGGGCGCATTTTTTCGTGCACATAGGCAGTGGCACCCGGGAACTGGAGGCAAGAGAGGCTTTGGATTACTTTGAAAGAATGTTGGAGTAGAAGCGCAAGAGTATGCTCTAAACAGTCATCTCCATGCTAATCTTCCTGGTGCCCCCAGGGAGAGAGATGACCAGGAAGGTGAGGATTGCCTGTTTGTTTACTGAAAGTATGACATAATTTAAAATAGTACCATGCTTGAGAAACTGGAAGAAGTATTGAAACAGAGGCACATCCGGCCTACGGCCATGCGCCTGCTGGTACTGGAAACACTAACCAGGCAGCTAACGGCCATAAGCCTGAAGGACATAGAAGCGACTTTTGAGCAGGCAGACCGCATTACCCTGTACCGCACCCTCAAGACTTTTGAGGAAAAAGGATTGGTACACCGGGTGATTGATGGCACGGGCCTAACCAAGTATGCGCTTTGTGAGGAGGGCTGTGTATGTGCGCCTCAAGACCTGCATGTGCATTTTTACTGCAACGCCTGCAAGGAAACCTACTGCCTGCCAAAATTAAAAGTGCCGGATGTACAGCTGCCAAGCAGGTTTCAGTTAGAGGAAGTCAGCCTGGTTGTGAAAGGCATCTGCGACAGGTGCGCTACTTAAGTCATAGGTTCTTCTCAGCCCGGCAAAATCCAGTGAGTGCATCCTGCTGAACTAGGATACTATAAAAGGGTGGTAAGCCAGCGATCATCTAGACAGTAGTAGCTGCTATGGTGAAAGCTGGGCGGCCTTTGCTGTTTATGCCCCCTCTGTTTAGCAGAATCAAAGAAAAGCATCATCTGTAAAATGCAAAATTATGGAAAACTATTCGCAAGTAATCCTTTATGCCTCGATCGCCGCAGCAGCGCTGCTGATAGGCGGCGTCCTATCCATTATCAGGACCCCGGGCGCAAAGCTTCAGGGCGCTATTCTGCACTTTGCGGCCGGGGTCATCTTCTCGGTGGTTGCCGTAGAGCTTTTACCAGATATTATGGCTAAGCATAATACGCTTGAAATAGTCATCGGCTTTGGTACGGGAGTTCTGCTGATGCTGGCCATTCAGTATTTCCTAGAACCCAAAAAAGAACAAGAAGCCAGCGGCGGCTTTCCCATCGCGTTTATGGTAATCATCGGCATAGACCTGCTGATTGACGGGGTTTTAATGGGAATAGGGTTTGCCACCAGTCAGGAGGCAGGCGTTTTGCTGGCTGTCGCGCTGTCGGTAGAGCTGCTTTCGCTGGGCATGGCCACGTCTACTACTTTAGGCAGCTCCGGAGCTTCTCGTAAAATAAAAATACTGTCGATTCTCGGGCTGTCGGTCCTTGTGTTGGACAGTGCCTTGGTGAGCGCGACTTTGCTGAGCGGTATATCAGATGCCTATCTGGAGGTCATCCTGTCCTTCGGACTGGCGGCCCTGCTGTTCCTTGTAACCGAGGAACTGCTGATAGAAGCGCACGAAAACAAGCAAACCCCGCTGCTTACGGCCGCTTTCTTTGCCGGTTTTTTGTTGTTTATGCTGCTCCCGGGGAGTTAAATAGGAAATCAGCCTAATTGTGAAAGGCATCTGTGACAGGTGCGCCCGGTAATATTACCATCTTAGATCAACCCAACTAACAGTAAAATACAAAAAGATGAACAATAAAAAAAATAAAAAGGCAGAAGAGGAATTCAAGCCGTTGGAGATCACTTCTCCACGTACAGCAGCGGCTCCCGGCCCGACTGTCGGAGACAGCTGCTGTTCGGCAGACGGCAGACCCAAACAGGCAGGAGCCGAAGGACAAGAAGAAGCGGAGGAGGAGGCAAAATCCTCTTACGTGCCTACGGCCATCAGCCTTTTCCTGCTCCTGGCGGGCATCCTGCTCGACTACCTTGATGTGCCTTGGTTTACGGGCTATGTGCGGCTGCTTGTGTATGGTATAGCCTACTTGCTGGTGGGCTGGCGGGTAGTATGGCACGCCATCAAAAGCATGCGGGGCAGTTTCTTCAACGAATTCTTCCTGATGAGCATGGCTACATTAGGCGCTTTCTATATCGGCGAGTATGCCGAGGGCGTGGCGGTGATGCTTTTTTACGTGATTGGGGAGCATTTCCAGGAGGCGGCGGTGCTGCGCTCGCGGCGTTCCATCAAAGCCCTCATCGACAACAGGCCGGATGAAGTAGATCTGATAACGGAAAGGGGTATAACAACTGTGAAGGCGAAAGAGGTGCAGGTAGGGAGTGTGATACAAATAAAGGCGGGCGAGAAAGTAGCGCTGGACGGGGAACTTTTATCCGACCGCTCTTCCTTCAACACGGCTGCCCTCACAGGCGAGTCGAAGCCCGATACCAAAAAGAAGGGCGAAACGGTGCTGGCCGGTATGATTAACCTCGACCGCGTGATTGAACTCAAAGTAACCGCTGCTTACGAGAACAGCGCTCTGTCTAAAATCCTGCGGCTGGTGGAGGAGGCTGGTAGCCGCAAGGCCAAAACGCAGCAGTTCATTACTCGCTTTGCCAAAGTATACACGCCCATCGTTTTCTTTCTGGCTGTGGGGCTCACCTTTATCCCATACTTCTTTGTGGAGGCTTACGATTTCAACCAGTGGCTGTACCGGGCGCTTATCTTTCTGGTCATCTCCTGCCCGTGCGCGCTGGTCATCTCTATTCCGCTGGGCTACTTCGGCGGCATTGGCGCCGCTTCGCGGAATGGTCTGCTGTTTAAAGGCTCTAACTTCCTGGACCTGATGACGCAGGTAGATACGGTGGTGATGGACAAGACAGGAACGCTGACGGAAGGCGTGTTTAAAGTACAGCAAGTAAAGACGACGCTGCCGGATAAAAGTTGGTTTTTAGCGGCGGTTGCCGCCATCGAGAGCCAATCCACCCACCCCATTGCGCAGGCGATTGTGGCGGCAGCGACCACTCAAAAGTATACAGCCACGAACGTGGAAGAGCTTTCAGGGCATGGGCTGAAGGGCGAAGTAGACGGCAGGCAACTGCTCGTGGGCAACGCCAGGTTGCTTGATAAGTATCATATACCTTATGATCCAAGTCTAAAGGACATTGTGGAAACCATCGTGCTGGTAGCCGTGGATGGAGCTTATGCAGGGTATATCACCATCGCTGATAAAATAAAAGAGGACGCGCCGCTAGCCGTGAAGCGGATGCGGGAATTGGGGGTGAAAAAGCTGGTGATGCTCTCAGGTGATAAAGATTCCATTGTGCAGCAGGTGGCAAAAGAACTACAGTTAGATGAAGCCTATGGCGGGCTGCTGCCACAGGACAAGGTAAGTAAGGTAGAAAAGCTAAAAGCAAAGGGCAATACGGTGGCTTTTGTAGGCGACGGCATCAACGACGCGCCCGTTATCACGCTGGCGGATGTGGGTATGGCGATGGGCGGCTTAGGCTCCGACGCGGCCATCGAGACGGCAGACGTGGTGATACAGACCGATCATCCCGCTAAAATAGCCACCGCCATCCGCATCGGGAAAAAGACCAGGCAAATTGTGTGGCAGAACATCACGCTGGCCTTTGCCGTCAAAGCCATCGTGCTTATACTTGGCGCCTGGGGTGTGGCCACGATGTGGGAGGCTGTGTTTGCCGATGTGGGCGTGGCCTTTCTGGCAATCCTGAATGCCGTGCGCATTCAGCGGATGAAGTTTGACTGAGCCGGTGAATAAAGACAATAGTATCTAAAACTTAGCTTATGGCACAAGAAAACAAAAGCAACAACATCAAAGTCGCTTTTTTCCTCAACCTCTCTTTCACGGTGCTTGAACTCATCGGAGGGTTGATTTCCGGCAGTATAGCCATTCTCGCAGACTCTCTGCATGATTTTGCCGATAGCCTTTCACTGGGGCTGGGCTGGTACTTTGAGCGCAAATCAGAAAATGAAGCAAGTAACGAGCGGTATACCTATGGCTACAAGCGCTTCTCTTTGCTAAGCGCTTTTATCAACGTCATCGTGCTGATGCTGGGCGCGGTGTATATCTTTTACGAGAGTATCCGGCGCATCATGAATCCGGAGATGCCCGATGTAAAGTGGATGATCGGAATAGGCGTACTCGGTATAGTTTTGAATGGGATAGGCGCCTGGAAACTAAAGTCCGGTGCGTCGCTCAACAGCAAAGTGTTAATTATCCACTTACTGGAAGACGCAATAGGCTGGTTTGCTGTGTTGGTCGTCAGTATTATTCTATTATTTGTGGATATTCCCATTCTTGACCCCATACTGGCAATCGTCATCAACCTGGCCGTGCTGATAGCAGTATCCGTTAAACTGGTTGCTGTTGTGAAGATATTCCTGCAAAGGGTGCCAGAGGGCGTGAATGTAGCCCTGCTAAAGCAGAAAATACTGTGCATTGCTGGCGTCGAGCGGGTGAATCACTTCCATATATGGGGGCTTACAGATAAAGACAAAGTGGTAACCGCCCATGTCAAAATAAAAGACCTGAATGCTCCGGAGCAAAGCGCCTTGAAAGAAAAGATTTGTGAGGTGTTCAAAGATATGGATACCGAGCATATTACTATAGACCTGCAACTTTTTTCCACTTACCTGGAAGCCCTTTTTGAGGACCATCAGCAGCGATTGAATGTGCTGGACGAGCATGTGCGGAAGCTGGCCATACAACATGCGGAAGAATTTTACCAAGAGGAGAGATGCACAAAAGAGGAGGCCCTTGAAAGGGGCATCACCAAAGCAGAAATGGAACTTAGAAATCTTTAAAAGAAATTTACGATGCTACAAATACTGGATTTTACCCGCAACAATATCATCGCCACAAAGGCCGAAGGAAAATTAAGTGAACACGATATAGAGAAAATCCATCCCTTGATTCACAACATTCTTGATAGGGACCAGAAAGTAAGATGGTATTTTGAGATGGAGAATTTTTCAGGCTGGGATGCCAAGGGCTTATGGGAAGACCTGAAAGTGGATTTGAAACATGCCAGCGATTATGAAAGAATCGCTATGGTAGGCGATAAAGAATGGCAGGACTGGATGACGCAATTTATGAAGCCATTTACTTCCGCAGCCATTAACTACTTTGACTTAGCCGAAAAAGAAGCAGCCAAAGCCTGGATTGAAAATTAAAGAAAGCAATAAGCTGCCTCCTACAACTTATACTAAAGCAGCGTATTATACGAAACAGCGTAACCCTAAAGCAAGATAACGTATGGCATCACACGGACATGCTGTCTCTCCGGGCAGTCAAAACAAAAAGCGGTTGATCTGGGTGCTTTCACTCACATTCCTCTACCTGATAGCCGAAGTAATAGGCGGGCTCCTTACCAACAGCCTGGCACTGCTGGCTGATGCCGGGCACATGCTCACGGATGCTGGCGGGCTCGTGCTGGCGTTAATTGCTATCAGGCTGGCAGAAAAACAAGCCACTCCCCAGCGGACCTACGGGTACTACCGGGCTGAGATTCTGGCCGCGCTCACCAATGCAGTCGTATTGATCGGCATCTCGATTTACATCCTCTATGAGGCGTACCTCCGGTTCATGAATCCCCCGGAAGTTGCAGGCAAGTCCGTGGTGGTGGTAGCCGGTATAGGGCTTGTGGTAAACCTGATCGGGATGTTTATCCTTCGCAAGGGATCAGGGGAAAGCCTGAACATGAAAGGGGCCTACTTCGAGGTCTTATCAGATATGCTGACTTCCATAGGCGTTATTATCGCCGCCATCATCATGTGGACAACGGGCTGGTATTATGCTGACCCGATAGTTTCGGCTGGCATCGGTTTGTTCATACTGCCCCGAACTTGGATCTTGCTTAAAGATGCGATGGGTGTTTTACTGGAAGGCACGCCCGCAGACGTAAACGTGGAAGAGCTGCGCAATTGTATTAAAGGGTTAAAAGGGGTCGAGGATGTACATGACTTGCATGTATGGTCGCTCACCTCCGGCGTTAATGCCATGAGTACCCATGTGGTGATAGCTGACAGTGTGGAGACCTTATCTTATAACGAGCTGCTGAAGCAGATAAATAGCGCTGTTTCCGGCAACTTCAAAATATCACATTCCACCATACAGCTGGAGGGCCCAGGATATGAGGAAGGAGAGACGCACTTATAATAAAGGAGCATCATCTGTGTTCCTGCTTCGCTTATGAAAGATTATCTATTTGTATCTGGGTGTACATAGGTGCCGTCGGCGTTTGTAGATGTGCCGGTAGATGTTCCTTTCAGGAGTACCGTAACGCCGGGCAATAGTTCCCCTTGTCCATCTGTCACGCTACCCTGCACCGTTTGCGACTGTGCCAATGCACTAAGCAACATAGCAACAGGATGCCAAAGAGAGTCACGAAAGGTATGCTGTTAACTATAGTAGATTTTAAACCCATAGCCTTGCTTTTTAGTTCAGCACAAAGCTATGGCGCAGGGGCTACTCTCTGGTTAAGTGCATCTTAAAGAAAGGTTAAGGATTCCGGCTTTCTGCAAATATTCTTAATCGTTCCTTTACATAAGATTAAGCAAGATTACATTGCACCTCAAGCAGGGCTATATAGCAGCCTTGTAAGTTGGAAACCCATTTATACTCCAAGCTGAAAGCTTGAAGTAGCTATATCGCTAATAGAGGCTTGTGTAGAGAACAGACGAATAGTCGTACCCCCTTGCCCAGGGCTCTTTCAGGATAACCTGGGATAAGTATAATCTCTGCCGATTTTGTCTACTTACTGATACATATGCTTGCCGTTAAGTATAAACTGCCACAAAACAGGAAACCCGCCAGCAGGCGGGTTCTGCGCAGCGCGGGAGACCAAGCCGCACCGCTGTTAGTTGCAACGAATGTTTCTCACCCATACATGTGCAACCAATTTCTTTAAAGTCTTAGTACGTGGTGTCGTTTGGAGAGAAGTTGGTCCAGCCGTTGGTCCAGTCTTCTGTACCAAATGCACCGATGTAGTCTACGGGTGTAAAGAAGCTATCCAGGCCGGTAAAGTTGGCACCTGCCTGTAGCTGTGATGCCGTCGTGAAGTCGGGTCTGCCGGTAGAGAAGAACACACCACCGATGCCCAGCATCGCGTTGTCAACTACTACAGTGTTTCCTTTACCTGAAGCATTGAACCAGGTAGCCACATCATATGTGCTTCCTTCTTCTACTGTCAGCGCTTTGCCTTCAGGCACGCCAGCTATAATGGTATTTTGTATTTTCAGCTTATCAGCAGTAGCATTTGCCTGCGAGGCAGCGCCATCTAAAAGCAAACCTGTTGGCCATCCGGCAACTACAGAATTGTAAATTTGCAAAGCGCTGTTACGGCGGATGTGCAGGCCACGACCGAATTGCGCATTAAAAGTAGTCAAGTCAGTGGCACGCGGACCAAATAAACTCACGTTAGAAAAAACGGCAGAAGTTTGTGGCGTAGCGTCCGTTCCTTTCGAGTCGTTGTCAGATTCAAAACCGTTAGAGTCGGAAACGTCGGCTAAGGTTGGGTTAGAGATACCTACCAGGAACTGTAGTTTGCCGGAGTATCCGTTGTCGGTATCAAACATATCGTCCACGGTGCTGTAGGCAATCAGGTGTTTGGCGTTTACCGTGCCGCCGAACCATTCAAAAGAGTCGTCGCCGCTGTACGAAACCTGCACATAGTCGATAGTTGTACCAGCGCCTACGCCGCCCAGTGTCAGGCCATTAATTTCGTTATCCGGCTGAAAAGCGATGCCCGGAAACTCGATGCGTACATACTTTAAAGAACCTGAATTGTCGTTTGCGTCGGCGCCGCCGTACTCGCGGTCTACACCGCCTTCAATTTTGGCGTTGGCGCCCAGGTTTACAGGCGCTTTGCCAAGTATAATCACACCGCCCCAGTCGCCCGGCCTGCGCTGGCCTGCCGGTTGTGCCGAAGTGAAAACGATAGGTTTGGCAGCAGTACCATTGGCCATAATCTTACCCCCACGCTCAATAATCAGAGTCCCCTTAGAGTCTTTATCACCCATGATTACGGTGCCCGGCTCTATGGTTAGCGTGGCGCCGTCTTTTACAGACACGAACCCGCTCAGCAAATATTTTTTATCGGCCGTCATGGTAAAGTCTTCTTCTGTAGAGCCGGATACCACCGTCATTCCATTAGACTGTGCCGTTGTAAACGCTATACCTGCAGGCGCCGGCGTATTGCTGTCATCATCGTTGTTACAGGCAGCAAGGCTAACTACAAAGGCCACCAATATAAAATTCAATAGCTTTTTCATACTTTTTTTAGATTTTAAATTTGAGTTGTTTGTCTGATTTAGAATTTATAGGTAAGGCCAATCGTGCTGTACTGGCCTTTGCGGAACTTGCGGAAGGATTTATCCACCCCCGTAATCCTGCCATCGCGGTCCAGGTCCAGCATCAGGCGTGTCTGCTGGTTGAGGATGTCCTGGATACCCGCTTTAAGCTCAAAATTCCCGAAACCTTTGGTCACAGACAGGTCAATCACGTTCTTAGGCAGCTCGTACACCGTCTGGCGCAGGTTATTGCCCACTGCGAAGATGCGCTGGCCCACCACGTTGTAGAGCAGGCTGAACTGTAGCTTGGCATCCTCATCTTGGTAATAAACCCCCGCGTTTACCACGTAAGGCGACTGCCCCTGCATCACGCGGAGCTGGTCCTGGCTGGCGGCGGCTCTATCGCTCAACTGCACTTTGCTGTCCACCAGGGCGGCGTTCAGCACCAACGACAGGTTCTGCACCAATCTGGATTCTGATAAATCGAGCAGCGATTTCTTTATTTCTGCCTCTACGCCATAGCTGGTGGCATAGCGGGCATTTTCGGAAGTAATGCTGTTGCCGCCGCTGGTATTTTCAAACACGGTTTCGATAGGCTTGCTGAAGTATTTGTAAAACACGCCCAGCGACAGGATTTCCGTGGGATTCGGGTAAAATTCGTAGCGCATATCGGTGTTGTAGATGGTGGCTGTCTGTAGATCAGGATTGCCGCTTACCTCCAGCAGGTTCACGAAATCATAATACACGAAGGGCGCCAGCTCGCGGAATTCCGGGCGGTTCACGCTCATACTTGCACCGGCACGCACCATACTACGCTTGTTAAATTCATAAGTGAAGTTGGCAGACGGCAGCACGCTCAACACAATATTGGAGCGGTTAAGCGCGGTGCCATCGAAGTTCGTTGACTTCAGCTCCTGGTTGTTGTGCTCCACGCGCACGCCCCCAGATACCGACAGCTTAGCCGTTAGCGGCATTACGCCTCCCACATAACCTGCCAGCAAGGTGTTGTAGGCCTTGTAGTCGTTCTGCGGATTATAGTCTTCCACCAGTTCCCAGCCTGTGGTGGCGTTGATATTCTGCGGGGCAAACACCTGGTCAAAAGGCTGTGTCAGCAGGCTGTTATCGAACTCCTCTGAGTTGGCAGGGCGATAAGAGAAGAAGCGGGCACTGAAATCACGGTTCTTGCGCTCCGCATAAAAACCTACCCGAAGCTTGGGCGCGTTTTCAGCCGCTGAGTCTGCGGTGCTGAAGCGGTGCTCGGCCTGCCCATTCAGCGTAAAGGTGTTTTCGTTCAGCTTAGCGTAATAGCGGCCGGCATCGTTTAAGCTTGGCGTATTTTTATAGGTAAGCATAAAAGGCGCCTCAGAACCGAGGTTGCGGGTGGTCCGGAAGCGGCGGTAATCTGGCTCGTTGCGGTTGGTGTAGGCATAGCCGCCCGTCCAGGTAAGGGTGGTGTTGCCATCGCTCAGATCATGAGTGCCCTGCAGCTGGCTGGTATAAATAGTGCGGCTCTCGTAGCGCAATGCATAGTTTTTTACTTCCTCCTGGTTGTCATAATCTGTTCCGCTACGCATCAGCACTTCGCTGCTACCCAGCTGGTTAAACAGGTTCCGGAACTCCAGTTTATTGTTGTTATTCAGGCGGGCGGTCCAGTTATGAATGAGACCTACACGGGCACTTTGGGTATAAATATCGTCCATAAACTTATACTCCGGCCTTGCGCCTGTCTCCGGTCTGTAGGCGCCGTAAGCATCTCTGGAGCCTTTGGTATAGGTGTTGGTGCTGGTATAGGAAGCGGCAGAAATGTGGCTCAACCGCACATCGCCTAAGTCGAAGCGGCGGGTCAGGCCCAGCGAAAAGCGCAGGTCAGGCATGGCCGTTATACTTCCGGGAGCCCAGGTGTTGGGCAGCCTGCGGCCCCGGTTCTCCGACCCGTCCGGATTGCTGGCGGCATTTACTCTGGCCGGGAAACCGCCTGGCAGCGAACGGTCGCCACTGTCGAAGCCAAGGAAGTCTGTTTTGCTGCGCTCCGAAGTAAAGAAGTCTTTTTTGAAGGTAGTGCCCGCGCGGTAAGAGCCGGACAAGCTGACAGAAGTGCTGTTTTCGTCCACCACACTCTTAGTATATATCTTAATGATGCCGCCGCCAAATTCTCCCGGCAACTCCGGTGAGCCGTTTTTGTAAATCATGATGCGGTCTATTACACTCGTGGGCAGAATATCGAAAGAAAAGGCTCTGGCATCCGGTTCAGTGCTGGGCGCAAGGGCATCGTTGAGCAGCACCGTGTTGTAACGCTGGTTCATCCCTCTTATCACCACATACTTGTCATTCATCACGGTTACCCCCGGAATGCGACGCACCACAGCCGCCGCATCGCGGTCCATGGATTTGGCAATCTGCTCGGCAGCCATGCCGCTCACCACCACTTCGCTGGCGCGTATACTTTGCATCAGCGCCAAATCCGTGTTGGTGTGGCGCGTACCCACAATCTCTACGGCCTGCAGTTGGGTGGTATTTTCTGCCAGCGGCACATTGATGGTAGTGGTCTGGCCGCCGGTTATAGCAACACCAGCGTTTTGGTAAGGCTTATAAGAAACGAATGTAACCGACACCGTGTAAGTGCCCGGTGCCAATGGCAAAGTATAGTTGCCTTCATAATCCGTGGTGGTACCACTGGAGGTGCCTTTTATAAATACCACTGCCCCGATGATACCTTCTCCGGAGATTTTATCAGTTACCCTGCCTTTAAGTATACCTTGCTGGGCAGACCCGGAAACGGTTGTGGTTATAATGGTGAGAAACGTGAAAAGTAATTTCATTGCTCTACTGTTGTTTAGTCTCGCTGCAAAAGTAGAGCACGCGTTTTAAGGCATATTTACCTCCTGGTTATGCTACAGTTAAGCATTGGGCCGCCATGTTACGCAAAGGTTAATGCTGCAGCTGGTGCCTCACATCCTGTGATGATATTCTGGAGCGGGATATCACGAAAGAACAGGTTCAGTTTGTGTTACCCGCCGACAGCTCCATCGTGAGCAGGGCAGATGTTATGTTTCGTTGGGAAGAAGCAGGAGGCGCGAGTTCTTATCGGTTGCAAATAGCCTCTCTTTCCCTAAGCAGGCCTTTGCACCTTTATATCGATACGACAAGTTCCGGGACTTTGCTGCCGCTGCCGCCAGACAGTTATGATTGGCAAGTGCAGGCCTTAAATGCAGGCTGTGAGACAGGCTTCTCTTCCCGGCTCTTTCTTGTCGATCCAGCGTCAAACCTGTCGGGGGCTGAAGTCCGCCTGTCCAGCCCCACAAAGAACGCCTATACGAACCGCCAGAGAGTACAGTTTTCATGGGGCACTGTACAACTGGCTGATAAGTATATTCTTGAGATACTCTCCCCTGTAAGGACTGATACTGTTGTTTATACTACTTCAAGTAGAGCGGACATTGCCAAGGGAAGACGGGACATATGAGTGGCGCGTGCGTGCCTTGAACTCCACGGGAGCGGTAACTTCCTCTATTTCGGTTTTTTCTACAGACTTTGAAGCCCCGGACGCTCCTGCACTCCTTTTTCCAAGGGCCGACAAGACAATTTTTACCTGGCCGGTAGACTTGAAATGGCGTCGCAACGCAGAAGATGTGGCTGGCGGCAGCCTATTTCTGCACCTGGCTGATCAGGCTAGTCTAGTGAGCAGCTTCCCGAAAAACATTTCCAGTGCCTCCTTTACCTTAACTTCAGGACTGTCTCTTGAGCCGGGGGAATATTATTGGGTGTTAAGTCTTATGACCGGGCCGGCAATAAGAGCAAACTGCCTGACATGCGCAAGTTCATTGTAAGATGAAAAGCAAGAAGTTATTACATATTCTTCTGCCCTTGGCTTTAAGCGTGTGGGGAATAGTTGTTTACCGGATAATGCAGTCGCTGGACGCTTCTACAGATGAAAGTTATACTTCTGATCGGGCACCAGTGCCATACAGCCAAACTGCTATTGCGCCGGATACCTTCGGTTTGTTACTTAATTATAAGGACCCTTTCCTGGCTGGCTTGACTTCTAAAAAGGAAAAGCCTGCCTTGTCCCTGGTAGTGGACAGAACAGTTGCAACATTATCCGTCGCATCTTCAAGAACTATCACTCCGGAGACTGAGACGCTCGTATGGCCAAATATAGAGTACAAGGGCTTGATCAAAAATATGGTAAAACGGCCTGGTCCACCTCTCCTCCGTTTTTTATGTTAAACCGGTACTCGTTGACCGTGAAAATGGCGTTCTCCGCCAGTATGCCCACAATCATGATGATGCCCGTATAGCTGCTCACGTTGAGCGGTATGCCCGTGAGGTACAAGGCGATCACCGAGCCGCTGATACCCATGACCGATATGAAAAGCAGCAGCAAAGATAGCAGCCACTCTTTGAAGAGGAACATGAACACACCAAACACAAACAGGGAGGCCATCATCAACACGAGTAACAGCTCATGGAATGACTGCTGCTGAGCATAAGCACCTCCGTAGGCAATAGTGTAACCTTTTGGCAGGTTTAGTTTTTGGGTGAGTTGTTGTTGAATTTCACTTATAGCGCTGCCCAAGTCGCGGTTATTTAGTCGGGCCGTCAGCACTACGACGGGCCTAAGATCTTCCCTTCTCTGTTCAGCCTCCCCGGGCGCAACCGTTACATCGCTGAAAAAGGATAGCGCGCGGGTGGTGCCGTCCGGCAGAAAGATTGGCTGGTGTTTGATACGCTCCAGGTCGTTTTCACGGAAGTCGGCGAACCACATCAGGATGCGGCGCATTTGCTCCCCGTCCTGTATTTGCCCTACCTGTATGCTGAATGGAGTAGCCTCCAAAGTTCTGGGGCACGGTCTGGAAAGACATTTTGATGCCGGTTCTGCGGCTATATATCTCTACGTCAGGGTGCACGAGCACGATCTTCTCTACCTCCCGTAAAATACGGTCTGTCTCCTGTAGCGAGGTGCCCGAAGGCATATAACAATCAAGTACATAGTACCTTCATCCAGGTCGGGCAGAAAGCCTGTCTCCAGCTTGCCAAGCGCTCCCCAGGCAGAGGGTGCCAGCACAGCGATAAGCCTCAGCGCAACAGCAGGTTTGTTGAAGAATCACGTGAGCCAGCCCACAGTGACATGGTGCATCCTTTTGGATGGCTTAAAACCAATGATAAGGTGCAATACCGGGAGTAGAAGCTAGGTCACCGAAAAGGAGCCGTCGAGGTGGCCGCCTACTACGATTTTCTCGTCCGGCAGCGATTTATCGGGGAGGGTGGCAATCACGTTGCGGGCTTTTATCATACCCGAAAAGTTGTTCGTGGCAATATGCGCCTTCAGGGGAATTACTTTTAACTGCTCCTTCAGCTTCAGGCCGTCTTCCTTGCCGATGCACACCGCCGGTATCGGTATGAGTTTGCCTGTTACGGAGGCAGTGCCCGTCAGTAGCGTGCCGCCCTCTACCGTATTAATGATGATGATTCCTTTGGCGCCGTGCTTGATGGCAATCGCTGTTTTTTCGGAGCGGTGCAGTGTGCTGGTGCCTTCCGGCGAGCCGGGCAGCACACCCAGGTAAACCAGCGCAATTTTCCCTTTCACCGCATCAGGCCTGGCTTCGTAGTCGGCTTCCAGGCCGTTGCCCATATCTTCCAACGCTGCCGTTACGTCAGCCTTCACCGGCGAGTGCGCCAGCGAAACGGATTTTATACTTGCCAAATGCTTTGCATCCGGCCCAATCTCCACTTCCAGGTCGCCGCGGCGCCAGCTTTCTACCTCAAAAGGCTGGTAATGCACATCCGCAAAACCATAGGATTTGAGTAGGTTATAAGTATATTCCTCCGCTTGTTTGCCGTTCTCCGAGCCGGTCAGGCGATGGCCGATGGTTTTAGTCGCATCTTTCAGCGTACTATATGCTTTGGAGTTTGTCTGTACTTCGGTGTTGATGTTCTTGAAAACCGTTGGCCAGGTCGGGTCTACCTGGGCAAAGCCCGGTAGAGACAAAAGGACAGCGCAGGCGCTGATAAGTATTTTCGGGTGCATAAGTATAAAATAGTTTGCAGCGACAAAATAAGCATTTATACTTAACAACACCAGCAATGCCCGTTTATCTGCTTCCTGCCTGCTTTGCATGGTATGGCTGCACTAAGCCACCACATTTCTTCGCTTAAAAATCAACAGCAGAAAAGTAGGCAATACGATGAGTAGCAGCGGCAGCGCAATCACGAAACCGCCGATAACGGCAATGGCCAGCGGCTGGTGCAACTGCGCGCCCGTTCCGATACCGAGGGCAATGGGCATTAAGGCAATAATAGCGCCCAGCGCCGTCATCAGTTTGGGGCGCAGGCGCGTGGCAATTGCATAGGTAACAGCATCTTCGGGCGGTGCATTCTGAAGCGTCTCCGCAAACTGGAGATAAGTGAAAATGCTGTTTTCCGCGATGATGCCGATAATCATGATAATGCCGGTATAGCTGCCGACGTTCAGGGCGGTGTTGGTGAGCAGCAAAGCCAGCAGGCTGCCCGAAATACCGAGCGTGGCGATAATCAAAATCAGCAGGGCCACACGAATATCCCGGAACAGGAAAAGTATGACCGCAAACACCAGCAACGCCGCCGTGATAAGTATAAGCAGCAGCTCGTTGAAGGATTGCTGTTGCTCCTGGTAGGCCCCGCCATAGCTGATGTGGTACCCCAAGGGCAAATGGACGTTGGAGGCTATCTTCTGTTGAATATCGCCCATCACGCTGCCTAAGTCCCGGTTGTTGAGGCGGGCGGTTACCGGTATCATGGATTGGAGATTTTCGCGCTCAATTTGGGCCTGGCCTGGCGTAACTGTAACCGTTGCCAGCGTCCGGATTTTCCTGAGCTGGCCTGTTGGCAGAAAAACCGACGTACTTTGCAGTTCGTCTATGGAGGACTCTGCTGCCTTGGGGTATACCATGCGGATGTTGGTTTGCTGCTCCTTTTCGAAAATAGACCCAACAATGCTTCCTACCTGCTGCACCTGGAGCTGGTTCTGCAAATTGGCAGCCGAGAGGTTAAACTGGGCCATTTTCCGGCTGTTAGGGTCCACTTCCACCGACGGCCCCGCAATGGTAATGCCATCGAAAACATCGGCCGTGCCGGGTACATTTTCCGTTAGCTGCGCTACCTGCCGGGCCAGTTGCTGTAGCTTTTGCTGGTCATCACCATAAATTTTTATCTCGATGGGCTGGACAGAACTCATCAGGTCGCCGAGCATGTCGCCGATTACCTGGCCGAAGTCTACGGTGAGGGCCGGTTGCGTGGATTCCACGAAAGCCCTAATCTCATCTATCACCTCAAAAGTAGTGCGCTTCCGGTCACTTTTCAGCTGAATCAGATAATCGCCCCGGTTCGGCTCCGTGATAAAAAAGCCCATTTGCGTGCCGGTCCGGCGGGTATAACTCTCCACTTCCGGAATCCGGGTGATTTTCTTTTCCACTTCGCGCAACATGCGGTCTGTTTCACCCAGGGAGGTGCCGGGAGGGGAGTTATAGTCCATCACAATGGCGCCTTCGTCCATCTCCGGTAAAAAACCGGTTTCGAGGTAAGGGAAGGAGAGCACGCTGGCCGCAATCAGCAAAACAACGAAGATTATACTTAGCGCCGGGCGGTGTATGAAAAACGTAATCCATTGGCGGGATTTGCTGTGCTCATCCGGGGCGGCAGGCTTTACTTTGTGCTTGCCCCGCGACAACAGCAGGTAGATAACGGGCAGCCCCAGCCAGGTAACGAAAAAGGAGCAGACCAGCGTAATCATCATGGTGTTGGCCAGAATCTTAAAGTAAGCGCCGGCCACGCCGCTGAGCAGCACAAACGGGAAGAAGATAACGATGGTGCTGACGGACGAACCAACCATCGCCGGCAGCAGGTAGCTGACAGATTTGGACAGCAGCTTTTTGGTAGGCGTTTCCGGGTGCTCCTCGTGTGTGCGGTGAATCTGCTCTACTACCACGATGGCGTCATCTATAATCAGTCCAATGGCCGCCGCGATGGCCCCAAGCGTCATAATGTTTAAGGTATAGCCCAGCACGAACATCACTAGCAGCGACAGCGCCAGCGTGACAGGTATGGTTAGCAGAATGACCGCGCTGGACTTTATCGACCTCAGGAAAATAATGGCCACCACGATAGCTAAAAGCAAGCCTATCAGCAGGCTGTCGCTGACGCTTCGGATAGAATCCGCCACAAAATCGCCCTGCACATAGTATGGCTTCAACGTAACGCCTTTCGGAAGTATAGAGGCGTTCAGTTGCGCTACTTTGTCCTTTATTGAGGCAGCAATATCCAGCAGGTTGGCATTTGGCTGCTTCAGAACGGCCACCAACACGGCGCTTTTCCCGTTGGCGTTTACCCGCACATACTCTACCTGCTCGGCTATACTTACCGCTGCCACATCTTTCAAACGCACCACGCGCAGGCTGTCGTTGCTGATAACAAAGTCCTGCAACTGGTTCTTGTTTTTGATAGTGGCATCGGTTACCGACAAGTATAAACGGTTATAGTCGGAGATGTAGCCATTGCTCTCAATAAAGTTAGAGGTGCTGAGCGCATCCGATATCATGGCCGGCGTAATGGCCAGCGCCCGCATGGCCTCCGGCTTTAGCTCCACCCGGTACTCCTTCGTTTTACCACCCGACACACGCACATCCGACACGCCCGCCGCCTGCGACAGGAATGGCTTTATGGTATACAAGGCCAGCAGGTTCAGTTCGATGGGGCTTCTGCCGGGGCCGTCCAGCACATAGCCCTGCACCGGCAGGGTGCTGGGGTTCATTTTCTCAACCGTAATGGAAATGTCCGCCGGGAGTTGTTCCTTCGCCTGGTTAATAGCAGATTCTACCTGCTGCTTGCTCAGATTAATATCAGCGTCCCAACTCATGAAAGCGGAAATCTCGCAGCTGCCGCGGCTGGTAACGCTGCGTAGCATTTGCAGGCCGGGCACCCGTTTTATCGCGTTCTCCAGCGGCTTGGTTACCGTTATCATCATCGTGCCCACCGGTTGCAGGCCCGTTTCGGCAATCACCTTAATTTTCGGGAAAGTTACCTCCGGAAAGAGGGAGGTTTGCATACGGGTATAGGCAAAAGCGCCGCCCAGCAGGATGAGGGCCAGCACAACGGCCACGGGACTTTTGTAAGCTGTGAAGAAGTTTTTCATTCCGGCTGCTTGTTTTGGATGGAGACATAAGCGGTATCGGGCAGCCCGTAATTACCGGATATAAGAATGCGGTCGGCAGGTTCAAAGTTTGGACTGAGGATTTCTACTTTGTTTTCCGTGGCGATGCCCGTTGTTACCGGCGTTTTCACGGCGGTGGTATCATTTATCAGTTTCATCACCCAATATGCATCCATGGTTTCGTTGGTAACCACGGCGGCTTTGTCCAGCACCTGCGTGTTGGTTTTGACCTCCTTATTCAGGCGCACCACCGCTTGCAGGCTCTCCGGGAGTACAGCGTCTGTTTGTGGTTTGATGACGAATTGCTGCGTTTGCGCGGCGGCATCCATAGTAGATAATTTGGAAGCGATGGTACCCGGAATCTTTGTCGAATCAGGAAGTATAATGGTAACCTCTGTTCCAACGGCGGTGTATTGGTTCAGCTCAAAGGGCACGTTCACCAGGAAGGCAAAGCTGTTCAGGTCGGCGATAAGCGCCAGTTGCTCGCCATCGTTCACATAATCCCCGGCCTGGCGGTTTATTTCCAGCACCACACCCGAGGCAGGCGCTTTTACCGTAATCACGCCATTAAAATGCAGCGACGAATCCTGCGACATCAAATCGCCTAAGACCTGCGCCTCTTTCGTTTTATAAGAAAACAAAGGCGCACCGGCTTTCACGTGCTCTCCCAGGCGCACGTATACTTTCTGGATATACCCGGCAGTACCTGCTTTCACGGTGTTCTTTTTCTGGTATGCTGAAACAGCGTTCAGGTCGAGCGTTTCTTTGATGGGCGCGTCGGAAACGGTCGTTACGGTAACCGGCGTTTTCACTTCGGCGGCGGCGGCCGCGGCATCCGGCTCACCGGAAGAGGAAGAGCAGCCCGCCAGCAGCAGGCAAGCCAGCAGATAGCAGGTATAGCGTCGTGTTCTCATTTTAAATTATTGAATTCGTTTACAACCTGAAACCGCCCGATTTCGGCCTGCATCAGGGTGTTTTGTGTTTGCGTGTAGTTGGTAATGACAAGTATAAAATCTGTGAAGCGCACCAGCCCGGCAGCGATTTCCACTTTATACATGTCCAGCAGCTTTTGCTGGCTGGCCAGTTGCTCCTGTATGTCCTGTATCAGCTGGTCGGTAGCGGCCAGTTGCGCGCGCAACTGCATTTGCTGCATCCGGTACTGGCGCAGGTAAAAGTCACGGTAAGTTTCCCGGTTCTGCTCCGCAATGGCTAATTTCTGGTACTCCAGCCGGCGCTGCCCGCCATCATAAATAGGCACCGAAAAGCGGATACCTATACTTGTGCCCAGGTGGTGCGGTATACTTTGGGGCGTGGTCGCCATCACACCGGCATCCGCAAAAGCAGACAATTTGTAGCGGTAGTTCAAGTCTACCAGGTTCCTGTTCACAGAAAGCTGCAGGCTGTCGATTCTGAATTTCTGTAGCGTGGGCGTGAGGCTGGCATGGAGTAAGTTCTGTACCTGAATCTCCGGTTCCGCCAGTATAACCATGCCCGTATCCACGATGCCGCAAAGTATACGGAGGCCGTTTAAGTCGAACTTGTACTGTATTTTCGCCTGGCGGAAGGCAATAGCCTGCGCCTTTATATTGATGATGAGGTTGAGGTAATCCGTTTGCAGGTATACGCCGTTTTGCACCAGCTTCCGGAGTGCAGGCTGCTCTTTTTGGAGGATGTCCAGCACCTGTTGGCTAAACTGCATCTGTCGGAAATCGGAATAAGCGGTGATGTACTGCGCGGTGATAACCCGCTTTAAATCCTGCGCTTCGATTTTCTGCTGTGCCGCCAGTGATTGATTCAGCAGCCGGATGCTCTCCAGTTGCACAGCGCGGTTCCGGCCGTAAAGCAAATCTTTGGTCACACTGACCACACCGGTATAGTTGCCGCCGTCCGTAATCGCCTCATCATAGCCGAAGTTGTGGCCCAGGGGCGCTTCTATGGCATTGGCATTGGCGCTTACCTGCGGCTTGTAGGTGGCGTATACTTTCAGGCTGTCGATGAGGTTAGACCGCACCTGGTATTGATAATCCTGCAGGAGCGGGCTGTTCTGCAGACCAGTAGTAATGTAATAGTTTAAGACGTGGGTCTGCCCACGGACGAGGCTCCAGGAGAGCAGCAGGGGGAGGAGCAAAAGAAGATACCGTTTCGGCATAGGTGAATGCTTTTATAGTATAGCCTGAAGTTTTGTTTTCAGGCCTTAGTTATAGTAGCAGTTAAATTTTATTAATTTCTGTTAAGCTAAAAAATCAAAATGCCGCTAAATCCTGCCGAGGTAAGGCCAATCTGTGGCGTAAGCAGGAGCTTTTGCCTGCGTTTTTCTAACTTTTCGTCTGCCAGGTTATACAGGTAACTCACGCCTTTAGAGCTCAGGTAGCCTACCGCTGCGGCGGCCATCACATCCGTAGTCCAATGCGCATTGTCATTTATCCGGGCAAGCCCCACAAGGGAAGCTATGCCGTATGCTATAGGTGGAACATATTTGCTGTCTTTATAAACGGTGGCAACAGAGGTAGCCACGGCAAAGGCGGTTGATGTATGGGAAGAGGGCAAAGAAGCGTTGGATGTATGATTAAATGGCCCGTCAAACACGTCATTGTCTGTGGTTATGTTGGGGCGATGCCTGTGAAACGTTTTTTTCAGTGTACTGGTTATACCTGCGTTTACAAGTATGCTGCCTACTGAAATCAGTCCCACCTGCTGTAGTTTTTCATCCTTTGCCAGAAGCCCGCCTAACAGCGCTGCGCCGGCAGCGGGCATCAGGTATTTCTGCCGCCCCAGCGGCGTTACTACCTGGGCCATGCCGTTTGCCACAGCGTTTCTATGGCTTTGCGTAAATCGTTGCAAAGGTTCATCTACATACATATACGTAGCCGTCCATACGGCAGCGCCAGCCACTACAATACCGGCTGTTTTCAGAAACGGAGATAGCTTTTCTTCCTGAATTTCCTGCTGTGGCTTTAACTCCTGATGCGTTGTATCAGGATGAAGCGTGAAGTACGGTTGTGTGCTTTCTGATAAAACCAGCGATTGGGCCTGTGCTGCATTATTAACCGTAAAAAGTACAGCCAGCAGGCAGAGGCATACCAGGCGCAACCTTAGAACCAGTAAATCACGTTGCTTTAACATAAGGAGAATGAGGCAATACAGTATATGGCGCTGAGAGAAAGCAGAAAACATACTTCAGCTTGGCGAGGGTTGGAAAGTACAAAAGGTAATCCTGCGTTTTCAGGCCGCGTAAGCCGAAGGCTATAGTATAAGCTCATGCAGCTCACCTTTGGGAAGAACTGCCTGAGCTTATACTATAAAAAATGGCTTCAGCCGGAGCTAAAGCAACTAGTCTTCGTCCTCTTCTTCCTGGCTTTGTTTTACAAAATTTCCGTTGGTGTCAAACAATACGTCTTTGCCTTTCACTTCCGCCTCGTAAGTTACTTTTCCACTGGCAGACGTGATTTTGGCAGCCTCCGTGATTTTCTGGTTAGGATATTTTTCAGAGAGGTTTTGCCGTGCCTGGGCCGGAAGCTGCGAGGGCTTTATTCCCATCTCGGTCTCCAGTATGTTGCCCTTCGCATTCAGCACGGCAGAATTCTCCGTGCCGTTCAAAGTATACACGGCCTCATAGTTACCACCTTCTTTCTCCCATTTCACACTTTTTATAGAAGGATATTTTTGAGAAAGGGCTGCCTTAGCGGCTGCCGGGACATTTGAATCTGAAAGTGTTTGCGCATTGGCATAGCCTGCTGTGGCCACGGCGATAAGCATTAAAAATAGTTTTTTCATGGCTCTAATTTTAAAGTTTAGCCAATAATAGCACACGAATCTGTAGCAAGTCTGAACTTGCCGCACAACAGGTGCTTGAATTGAAATATTTGTCTTAATATTTTGTAAACTCTAAAAAATGTGGTGCTCGCAACGGCGTGCAAAAGGCGATAATTAGAAAGCGTTAAGATATTGGAGTCGTAGAAGCAGCCGTTTTTTTCTTTCTTTTTCTTAGCATGAGATACTCTAGCACGCACACCGCCAGAATCAGCCAGAGGCTGCCCAGCAGATAGCCTGCGGCTACATCGCTGACGAAATGCACGCCAAGATAGAGGCGGCTGAAACCCATCAGGATAATGTAGGCAATGTCCAAGACTATCCAGAACCTGGCCCACTTGATATGCTGCCGCTCCAGCGAAAGAAAGACACAGATTATCCCAAACAAGGCTATCGCTCCGGCCGTGTGCCCGCTCGGGAACGAAAAGGAAGTGGCGGTATAGTATGCCACATCCAGCGGTCGCTCCCGGTGGAAGTATAGCTTAGTAAAGTAAATAGATATGCCTGACCCCAGCACAGACACCAGCAGGGCCACTATGTAATCCTTCTTTCTCTTGAAAAGCAGGATAAGCAGCGTAATTATAAAAGCCACCGCTACACTTATACTTGACCCCAATTGCGTAAAATAATAAAAGACTTTGGCTAACGCATCAGTCCGCAGATGGAAGAGGAAAAGGCTCACACTGCTGTCAAGATGTTCCATGCCGGGCGAGTTTACAATGTTCTCGGCTATCTCTGAGAGCATCGAAAGGTTGATAACCAATATTATCAGCAGCAAGGTTAACGGCAGGCCCAGGAAATCCTGCATACCCAGCCGGTTCCTTACAAAACCAACTAGCTTAGGATGGCTTTTCTCCAGTTGCTTTATTGCCTTCAGCTCAAAAAAATTGTTTACTGTGGTTGATATAAAAGTTAAAGGTCTTGTAAACATAGCGGGCGCAATTAAGCTAAGGTTAAATTTATGGCAGTTGAAATACGACGTATGGAAAGCCTGTACCTGCGCCTTTAAAGAGGCAGAAGTTCCCGCTCGCGCAGTATGTTTTTGTTCTTCTGCGCGTCGTAGCTTCCTTTGGCGTAAGACGTAAAAAAAGTATGGCTTTCTAAAAAGGAAATATTCTGGCAATGCCATTCCCGGTCAGGTATGGTTGTCCCGCTGACCAATTCCCGCTCTTTCCTGAGCTTCTGGGAGGAGGTAGGAAACGAGGGCTTGCCCAGGTGACTCAGGTCGGCATCGCACAGCGCCTGCTCTGGCAGCGTTTCGGGTTGCTGCGCCTGCCTGGTCGCCTCAATGCAGGCAGCCACCTGCTCCCGGAAACTCACGTGAGCGCCTTGCGTCCGCAGAAAATCCGTGGCTATCTGCTTACTGATTTCTTCGTGGCCTTTATACTTGTCGCGGTAGCCGGTGTCATGAAACCACGCCGCCACAAGCAATACCTGCATTTCTTCCGCTGATAAGCCGCTGTGCAGACCTATCTCATAAGCTGCCTTTGCCACCGCTGCCGTGTGCTGGTAATTATGAAAGACAAGGTTTGCCGGCAGCTTACTCTTCAGCAGTTGCGTGCAGAATGCTTCTGCCTTTTGTATAAGCGTTTGTTTATATTTATCTGGTATCATAGTTTATAAGGCTGTGTAGGAAACACCTCCTTTTTGCCTGTACGATAGGAATCTGTAGGAAATCTGGGTTAGGAGTATTGTGCCTAGAACCTGGCGTAGAAGCAGGGGCACAGAGAGAATCAGCGGTTGGACAACCTTTCAGTAGGTTATAGTGGAGCGAGAAGTAGTATGGGTTAAAGCTAGTATTGGGATGGCTGGAAATCCACCTGTAGGGTATGGGTATTTTGGTTGGTTTCATACGTTACGTGCCATCCGTAGAGGTTGCAGATGGTTCTGACAATGGCCAGGCCGAGTCCCAGAGAGTTGGAAGATGGATCTGCCTTTTGGAAACGTTCAAAGAGCATCGCCGGGGCGTGGGGCAGCGGCGTCCCTGAGTTAGAAACTTTTAAACTGCTATCCGTTAATTTAATAAAGATAAAACCATCCGGAATGTTATGCTTAACCGCGTTTCGGAGCAGGTTAGAAACAAGGGCCTCTGCCAGGGCAGGGTTAGCTGTGACGATAAGAGCAGGTGTGGGAACGAAGTCTACATGAATGGCTTTGTCTTGTATAAAGTCCACGAAATCTTGCAGTTGCCGTACTATCATTGCACTTACATCAACCGCTTCGGTATAGATAAACTGCCTGTTCTCAATCTTGGTAAGCAGCAGCAGGGTCTGGTTAAGCCTGGAAAGCTTCTGTACAGAGGAGGAGGCCACCTGAATACGGCTGGCCTGCTGCTCATTTAGCGCCACATCCTGCAGCAGTTCATCCAGCTTTGCCTGTATGACAGCCAGTGGCGTTTGCATTTCATGGGAAGCATTTTCCGAGAATTCTTTAAGGGCCCTGAAGTCGGAACGGGTTTTTTCTGTCAGCTTGGAAATAGCCCTATTCAACTCGGCAAACTCAGTGATTCCGCCGCTTTCCAGCTGCAGGGGCGAGTTCTGATAAACGGAAAAATTTTTAAGCGCCTTCAAACTGCCGTAAAAAGGGCTCCATAGTTTATGATAAATAATTCTGTTCATCAGCGCCAGGAACAGGAATAAGGTTAACAGGACTGCGGCAAGCGACACGCCGATGGTAGCCAGGGACTTCACACGCTCCACAACCATTTGCCGGAGCACGATGCGGTAGGTGCTCCCATTTACCTCGCGCACAGATGTAACTTGCCGAAAGGTTTCTATCTCACCCTCCAGTGCATCAAATAAAACAGTATCTTTCAAGGTGAGGCGCTCTTCTCTCCGGCCGCGTAGCTCTTCTACTTCTATGACAGGCGGCAACACCGTTATTTGCTGCCCGGCTTTTAAAGCCGTTGCTATGCGCTTTTCGTTGGACAGTAACTGTTCAGATGCCTCTTCCTCCACAGTGTCGGTAATGAGAACATAAAGAAAGCCGCCAGCTAACAGAAGCAGCAATGCCGTAAAAAGCAGGTACACGCGGTTGGTTTTCTGTAATAGCCTCATCTGTCTGTGAATTTGTAGCCTACGCCATAAATGCTTTGCAGATAATCGCTGCTGCACTCCTGGAGAACCTTGCGGCGCAGGTTTTTTATGTGGGTATAGATAAAGTCAAAGCTGTCTACTAAATCAATGCTGTCGCCCCAGATGTGCTCTGCAATCGACTCCTTGGTTAACACTCTGTGTTTATTGGTTACAAAGTACAACAGCAGGTCATACTCCTTCTTTGTAAGCTCTATGGACTTATCCTGTACTTTCACCTGCATAGCATCCGGTATAATCTCAATCTCATTAAAAATAATAGAGCTGTTGCCATTAAACCTCCGTCGCCGGATGATGGCATTGACCCGGGAGTTGAGTTCTGCCATAAAAAAAGGTTTTGTGATATAGTCGTCCGCCCCAAGGTCAAGCCCTTTCAGTTTGTCATCAAGGGAGTTTCTGGCTGATACTATCAGAATCCCGGTGTCGGGCTGCTTTTCCTTCAGCTTTTTCAGCAAGTCAAGTCCATTCCCGTCCGGTAGTGTAATGTCCAGGATAACAGCATCATATTGATACACCACCAGCTTGTCTTCTGCAATGGAGTAGCTGGCCGCTTCCTCGCAGGTAAACCCCTCATGCCGCAAAAAAGCGGAAGTAGTGTGGAGCAGGTTTAATTCATCTTCAACAAGAAGTATTTTCATACTGTATTTTTGATACAAGTTACTACGCAATTCTGAAGCAAATCTGGTATGCCATTGCCCAGGCAAGTATAAGCAAGCGCTACAGGAGCAGTGTAAGCGGGTACGGTCTCTGTTAGGCGTTCAGAAAAATATGCCTGCATCTGCGTTTCTCCAGATTTCCTCCAGAAACAGGCCGTATACTTGACTAATATCAGCAATAATGTGCAAGGAAAGATGGAAAGATTAACTAAATATATTTTGTTTTTGGCAGGTACTCTGAGCGTTATCGCCTGCGGCAATGAATTAAAGCATGCTTGACTTTTTTCAGTCGCTGGATGAGCAGTGGCTTTTGCTGATTAACCAGGCGCACAACCCGTGCCTGGATGTTATCATGTGGTACCTGAGCAACACCTGGGTCTGGATTCCTTTTTATGTGTTCATCGTGCTGGTGCTGGCAACAAAATTGAAGCAAAAGGCCATTCCGCTTGTGCTGCTCATACTTCCGCTCATCGTTTGCAGCGACCAGTTGGCTTCGGGGCTTTTTAAAAATTATTTCCTTCGCCTGCGGCCCAGCCACGAGCCGCACCTGGAGCACCTGCTGCACTATGTGAACGACTACCACGGTGGCATGTATGGCTTTATATCGTCGCACGCCATGAATGTTTTCTCATTGAGCTTTTACCTGCTGTTTACCGTCGGCAGGCGCATCAAAGGCTTGCTCATCGTCCTGTTTGTCTGGGCGGCTGCCGTAGCTTATAGCCGCATCTACCTGGGCGTGCATTATCCTTCGGATGTGCTGGTTCCTTTTGTGCTGAGCATCCCGCTGGCCTATGGTTTCAGTAAAATATATGCGCTTATACTTGCTAAATATTATAACGACAATCAGTTTCATCCTTCCAAAATTTCCTAAAACTTATACATGAGCACGAGTCTTTTCTTTGTTGTTTACCTACTACTTTTAACCACCGGAACGCTGCAGGAGGCAGACGTTCACCTGCTGAAAGAAATAAACCTGCACCGGGCCACGGGATTAGACGGAGCCTTTCTGCTGATTACAGATTTGGCCGAACCTATTGCCTTTGCCATTCCCCTGGTGTTAGCTGCTATTGGGTTTTTAAGAAAAGATGCAGCACTCAAAAGAGTAGCTTTCTATATCGGCAGCGCAATCCTTTCCACCGGAATCATCGTGACGATTGTCAAGTATAGCGTTACCCGTCCAAGGCCTTTCTTAACCTACACGGGCATCCAGAATGTGGTGGCGGAAACAGGTTATTCCTTCCCCTCGGGGCATACCAGCTTTGCCTTTGCGCTGGCGATGGCTGTCAGTCTGTGGAGCCGGAAGTGGTACACGGCTCTTTTGGCTTTTGCCTGGGCTTTTATGGTGGCTTTTTCGCGCTTAGACCTGGGCCTGCATTACCCGACTGACGTAGCGTCTGCGGCGCTTATCGGGTCATTATCAGCCTTTATATGTTACCTGCTGGTATACCGGCGCCAGGCCAAAGTTTAAACGCATACGTACTACCCTGAACTTAAACTGCTATACTATGTGGTGGATATATGCCTTGCTATCAGCCTTTTTTGCGGCCTTGACCGCCATCTTCGCCAAGATTGGCGTGTCGAATGTGAACTCCGATTTGGCGACAGCCATCCGCACGGTAGTCATTCTGGTAGTTGCCTGGGGAATCGCTATGGCTCGGGGAGAAGTGAAGGGAATTCATACTATATCCAAGTATAGCATGTGGTTTCTGATTTTATCTGGACTGGCAACCGGACTGTCGTGGATATTTTACTACAAAGCGCTGAAACTCGGCAAAGTGTCGCAGGTGGCGCCGGTCGATAAGCTGAGCGTGGCGCTCACGATTATACTATCGGTCATTATCCTGAAAGAGACGCTGACGATAAAAACGATTATTGGCGCGCTGCTTATTATAGGCGGCACGCTGGTGCTGATTTTTTAAGGGATGGAGCAATTTTAGTCCGGTCGTCAAACTTTTTTCACTCATTATAGTTTAAGAAATCAGCGAAAGATTTACCTTCGCCCTCTGGAAATGGTGTCTTCCATCTAACAAACCGCCGCAAGGCTAATGACACCTACAATTTAACATGCACAGGAGAGGGTCTTCTGTGGTATAAATGAATTGTAGGTGCATACAAAACAAACTCTTCTTTCCCGGTACTTACCTGCTGCTTCCCCGCTGACAAAAAGCTGGCTGACGGCGCATGTCGTTTTATTTTTATTCAGGGAGAAAGTATACTTTCTTTTGCTGTGTCCTCTTGCGCTATTTCCAGTCAATGGCCTTTTCAGTAGCATCAGATGAAACAATCCATGCCCTCAATAACCCGGGAATCTGCCAGAACGGCTATGCGCTTTGTGGTGCTGCTTGGCCTGGTGAGCCTGTTTTCGGATATGACCTACGAGGCGGCCCGAAGTATAAACGGACCTTACCTGAACCTGCTGGGCCGCAGCGGGGCTACCGTAGGCTGGGTGGCTGGGCTGGGCGAGTTGCTGGGGTATGGCTTGCGCATCATATCAGGTTATTTGGCCGATAAAACCCGGAAATACTGGGTGATTACCTTTGCCGGCTATTTCCTGAACCTTGTGTCGGTGCCGCTGCTTGCTTTTGCGGGTTACTGGCAGCTGGCGGTTGGGTTGATGATTGCCGAGCGCATCGGCAAAGCCATCCGGACACCTGCCCGCGATGCGATGCTCTCCTACGGCACGCATACGATGGGCAGGGGATGGGGCTTTGGCCTGCATGAGGCCATGGACCAGGTTGGCGCTACGTTGGGGCCTTTGCTGGTCAGCGCCGTGCTCCTTTACAAAGCACAGAATTACCACGATGCCTACCTGGTGCTGCTGTTTCCGGCCATAGCTGCCCTTGTCATTCTGTTCATTGCCAGCAGGCAGTATCCGAACCCGGAAGAACTGGAGCTAACAGTCAAAACAACCACACTGGAAACGACCGGCTATCCCCGTAAATTCTGGATGTACTTACTTACTGGCCGTGGTTTTTATTGCCGCTGGCTATGCCGATTTCCCGCTGATTGCCTACCACTTCAAAGATACACACTTGATAGCAGACGCGACTATTCCGGTTTTGTATGCTGCCGCCATGTTTGCGGATGCTGTTGCTGCGCTGGCGCTGGGGCGGTTGTTCGATAAAATAGGCATCCGGGCGTTAATGCTGGCCGTCGTGCTGTCGCTGTTTTTTGCGCCGCTCGTTTTTGCCGCGCATGGAAGCCTGACCACAGCGCTTATTGGGATGATACTCTGGGGAATTGGCATGGGCGCTCAGGAATCTATCGTAAAAGCGGAAGTCGCCCGGTTGATTCCAGCTGAAAGGCGGGGGACAGCTTACGGCCTGTTCAACACGGCCTTTGGCGTTTTCTGGTTTATAGGCAGTGTTATGATGGGCTACCTGTATGATTTTTCCCTTACCGGGCTGATTCTGTTTTCGGTGCTTAGTCAGCTCGTTTCCGTCCTTATACTGTATATCATCCATTTTAACCTTAAAAACGATACCGATGCCCAACTTAACGGAGGCACAGCAGCGGAGCATTAAAGTGCTGGCTTGGGTGGTGGAGGAAAAGCTCATGGACATGGAGGCGACGATGGCCTATTTTGAAAGTGCGCCTGATACAACCACCCGCTATACCTATGATTTGCCGGAAGAAACCAGCCGCCTGCTCCTGCTAAAGATACAGGCCATGCGTGCTGCCCTCCAGGAAATGAAAAGAACCTATGGGCTGGAGCAACAGAACCGGAAACTGAAGAAGGAGCTGCATGCCAAAAGCGCCTTTCTGTGGGAAGAACTGTCCGGCGCTACGTTCAAAAGGCTGGAAGGCTACGGGCCGGTAGACGAAGCGGAAAGAGCAGACTATGAAGCCTTGCAAAACCGCATGACAACTTTGGCCGAAGAGATGATGACTTTATGCAACCACTAACATATAAATAAAATATATACCTATGAAAATCACAAAACTGAAAGCAAGAGAAGTGCTTGACTCGCGTGGAAACCCCACTGTGGAGGCAGAGATAACCCTGGAAAACGGCGCTACAGGCCGTGGTATATCGCCCTCCGGCGCTAGCACAGGCGAAAAAGAAGCAGTGGAATTGCGCGACAGTGACAAAGCCCGCTACAACGGCAAAGGCGTGGAGAAAGCTGTTTCGCAGTTGAACCAGAAAGTGGCAGCAAGTATAAAGCAGGAAAGCTTTGACAGCCAGCAGGCATTTGATGAGCATCTCATCCGGCTGGACGGTACGCCAAACAAATCCCGCCTCGGGGCCAACGCTATACTGGCTGCTTCCATCGCCTTTGCCCGCGCAGCAGCAGCCTCAAAAGGTCTCCCGCTGTACCGGCAACTGGTGGAGCGGGAACACTACATCCTGCCGGTGCCCTGCATGAACGTGATAAACGGCGGCCGGCACGCCGACAACAACATCGACTTTCAGGAGTTTATGATTGCTCCGCACCATGCGCCCTCTTTCAAGGAAAGCATACGGATGGGAGAGGAAGTTTTTCATGCGCTCAAGAGCCTGCTGCATAGCAAAGGTTATACTACGAGCGTGGGCGACGAGGGCGGTTTTGCCCCCAACCTGCGCTCCAACGAAGAAGCGGTAGAAGTTATACTGGAGGCCATCGCAAAGGCAGGTTACCGCCCCGGCACCGATATCTCCATCTGCCTCGACCCGGCCACCAGCGAGATGTGGGAGGATGGCAAGTACGTCCTGTTCAAAAGTACACAGCAAACTTATACGTCGGATGAGCTTATTAAACTCTGGCAAAAGTGGGTGAGCCAGTACCCGATTGTGTTGCTGGAAGACGGCCTGGGCGAGAACGACTGGGAAGGCTGGAAAAAGATGACGCAGCTTTTAGGAGATAAAGTGGAACTGGTGGGCGATGATGCCTTCTGCACGAACCCGGCTATTATACAGCAAGGTATAGAAGCCGGCATCGCCAACAGCGTACTTATCAAGCTCAACCAGATTGGCACCATCACTGAGACGCTACAGGCCGTGGCGCTGGCGCAGCAAAACAACTACGGCTGCTTTATCTCGCACCGCAGCGGCGAAACCGAAGACACCACCATCGCGGACCTGGCCGTGGCCACCAATGCCGGCCATATTAAAACCGGCAGTGGCAGCCGCTCCGAGCGCGTCGCCAAGTTCAACCAGCTGCTGCGCATCGAGGAGGAACTGGGCAGCAACGCTTCGTTCGCCGGGCTATCCACTTTTAAGAAATAGCAGGTATAAATCGTAAATATAAACCGGTATCAGTAAGAGATTATTCTTGTATTAACAAAGTAATAAATGCCAACCAGAAGAATACCTTTAGAGCACTATTCCATCTTCAAGCACCTGGTCCGCTGGACGCTGCTGATTATACCGATTGCCGTGGCTATCGGTAGTATGGTGGCGCTTTTCCTTTGGCTGCTGCACAGTGCCATACATCTCCGGTTTCAGCATCCCTGGCTGCTCTACCTGCTGCCGCTCGCCGGTTTGCTGATTCATTTTATTTACCAGTCCGTGGGCAAATCCTCCGAAAAGGGCAACAACCTGATTATGGAGGAGATACACGAGCCGGGCGGCGGCGTGCCGAAGCAAATGGCGCCGATTATCCTGATTACCACCGTTATGACACATCTTTTTGGCGGCTCGGCGGGCCGTGAGGGTACGGCTGTACAGATTGGCGGCAGCATCGCCAACATGTTCGGGGGCTGGTTTAAACTCAAAGGCGTGGACATGCGGATGATTCTGACAGCCGGCGTGGCCGCCGGTTTCGGAGCCGTATTCGGTACGCCGCTGACCGGGGCTATTTTTGCGATGGAAGTGCTCACTATCGGCCGCATTCAGTATGATGCGCTGTTGCCCGCGCTCATCGCCAGCATCATCGGCGACGTTACCGTTTCTGCCTGGGGCATGCACCATACCGCTTATCATATCGATATTTTGCCGCAACTGCCCTACTTCCTGTCGGAGTACCTGCCGATGGATTTGCTGCTGCTCGTGAAGGTAATTGTGGCTTCTGCTGCCTTTGGCCTGGCTAGTTACCTGTTTGCAGGTATGGTACACGAGATCAAAACGTTCCTATTAAAGATTTTTAAGTATAGATGGATGATTCCGGTTTTTGGAGGGTTAGCCATTATTGGTTTAACCTTTATCCTTGGCAAGCCCGATTACCTGAGCCTGGGCGTAGATGCCGAGTACCCTGGCGCTGTTACGGTGCCGTCCGCCTTCCGGGCCGGGGGAGCCGATACGTGGAGCTGGCTCTGGAAAACAATTTATACTACTATAACGCTTGCCTCCGGTTTTAAAGGTGGCGAAGTAACGCCCTTGTTTTATATCGGCGCTACGCTGGGCAATACGCTTTCCTTGCTGATGAATGCGCCGGTAAGCCTTTTTGCAGCGCTTGGTTTTATTGCCGTGTTCGCCGGGGCTACCAACACGCCGCTGGCCTGCACGGTTATGGGCATCGAGCTTTTCGGGGGCGAGCACGTACTCTTATTTGCCGTCGCCTGCTTCACGGCTTATTTTTTCAGCGGCCACTCCGGCATTTATAGTTCCCAGCGCATTGCTGTGCCTAAAATATTTGATGCCTATTTCTCTGATGAAACTTCTTTAACCGAAGCCAACAACAGAAGAGGCTACATGCACCAGAAACTGGCTAAGTATAAACTCCTTTCTAAAAGAAGAAAACAAGATCATGACGCATAACTCCGGAGAAATTATAGAACGTGCCCTGGGCAAACTGCAGATTTACATCAAGCCAAAGGACAAGCTGAAAGGCGTGTCGCTGATGGAGCGGTTGCGCCCGAAGCAGATTTACCGCGAAATCGTGAAAAATGCCAAAGCCGAGGGCTTGATGAACGCCTCCGTGTACCAGACGCACAGCGGCTTCTCGCTGAATGATAAAATCAGGGTGGCGCATCCGGAGCTGGACAACTCGGACCTCGCGCTCTGCGTGGAACTGATAGATGAGAAACCAAAGCTGGAGGCCTTCTGTAAAAACAACGCCGCGCTGCTAAAAGGCCGGATGATTGTTTTTAAAGCTGTAGAGTTCTGGGACATCAAATAAAAGATTAAATAAGAGCCACCATGAAAGCAATTTTGCTCGTTTTTTTAGGGGGAGGCCTCGGGAGTGTCTGCCGCTACCTGGCCAACCGCTGGGTAGTAAGTATGATTACAAGTGTTTTCCCAGCCGGCACTTTCCTGGTTAACATTGTGGGCTGCTTTCTCATCGGCTTCCTGGTGTTCTTCACAGCGCGTACCGGGGCAGACGCTACGGCGTGGCGCCTGCTGCTGGTAACAGGCTTTTGCGGCGGCTTCACCACTTTCTCCTCCTTTTCGTTCGAGAACATTCAGCTCATGGGCGACCACCAGGTGCTGATTTTCCTGCTGTACCTGCTGTTAAGTATAGCCCTGGGGCTTGGGGCAACCTATGTCGGCATTCTTGTGGCCCGGAACGTATAACAACAAGCGATGAAACTCAACCGGATTCTGATTTTGATAGACGACAGTCCCTGCGCCATCCGGGCTGCTAAGTATGGCTACGAACTGGCCCGGGAGTTGCAGGCAAAAGTGGCGCTACTCAGCGTAGTAGATGCCGCCCTGGCAGAAGGAAATGTAGATGCGGGCATTTTTCCGGAGCAGGAGGCCGGAAAGCTCAAAAGGGCGGCGGAGGAGCTGTTGCACAATATCCGCAACGATTATGGGCAAAGCGTGGAAACCGAGATTTTTGTGCCGGAAGGTAATGTGAAAGAAACTATACTTCAGATGGCAAAAGAGTGGAAAGCCAAGCTTATCGTGATCGGCTCACATGGCCGGACCGGCTTCAGCAGGCTCCTGATGGGAAGTATAGCCGAAGAGGTTATCCGCCATTCACCTGTGCCGGTATTTGTCGTGCCAGTAACTATAAAATTATGAGGAATAAACAATACATGAGATTAATAGGGAGTATAAAATAAACTGTGTGCCTGTTGCACAACTCCCACATCAATCCTGATCTCTATTCATTTTCTAAGACCACCTCTTCTCCTCCCACAAAAAAACAAGCAAAAAAGTGAAGATACTGTGTTTGCTGGAGAAGGAAGAAGAGCTGTGCGTGTGCGACCGAGCTCCGCGGGTCAACGCCCTCGCCCACTGCAGCCCTAAAGATCAGGTAAGCGTTTATCATGATGATTCCGGATGCTAAAAGGGCTGCCGAATCATCGATGGCCAGCTCATAATCCTGGCCATCGATGATACCGAAGTTATACCTATAAAAGCCGCCGAGGTGATGGCATCGCTCCTGTGGTGGAAAGCGTTACCCTTCACTGCACCGCTATTTATCTCAAGGCCGGCCTTCAGCACAAACCAGTAGATTTAGACTAATATAACAATATCCATTACTTCCTGGGATTAAACAATTAATTGCATGCAATTAATGCGATAAACTTTTAAATGATGAATTATGGAAAGCGTAATGAGTGTCTCAGAAATGTATAATGTTGCAGAAACTGAATTGATTTACAGAACTAAAGGACTTTGTTGCAACGGTCGGGTGTGGGTATAAAAAAGAGAGGGTCGTAGCTTATCTTTGTAGTGACGAAACTATAAAGAAGCGATGCAGGCATCTACTACAACCCCGTGTAAAGATAGGTATAAAGTTAAAAACTGGAAAGCTTATAACAAGAGTTTAGTTCATAGAGGAAGCCTGACGCTGTGGCTGGAAGATGCGGTATTAAGGGCCTGGCGGGACACGGATATAAGCAGGAAAGTAGTAGGCGAATGCCTGTATGCCGACTCTGTGATACAATGCTGTTTATTGCTGGGCTATGTATATCAGCAGCCGCTGCGGCAGAGCACCGGTTTTGTTTCCAGTCTGCTGGCTATGCTGGGCCGCGGGGAGTATGCCGTGCCGGATTACACTACCCTTTGCCGCAGACAGCTTTGTTTGCCCGTAGAAGTAAGCAAAGCTTTAACAGGCAACAATAAGCTAGACATCGCCATTGATTCCACCGGACTCAAGGTGTATGGGGAAGGGGAAGGGAAAGTAAGAAAGCACGGGGTCTCTAAGCGCCGCACCTGGCGTAAGCTGCATATCGGCATAGACGTCAACACGCAGGAGATTATATGTGTGGAGCTGACCAGCAATGCTGAAGATGATGCGCAGGCGGCCACCAGTATGCTCAAAGGCAAAACAGAGCACATCAGCAGCTTTAGAGGAGACGGGGCTTATGACGATTTTAAGCTCAGAAAAGTATTAGGCAGTGGGATTAAACAGATTATTCCGCCTCCCAAAGATGCGGTGGTGCGGAAAGGCAGCAAAAAGAAGCCTGTGCCTGATTACCTGAAGCAGCGCAATGAGGCAGTGGCGTATATAAACAGGCAGGACAGCAAAGCCTGGAAGATAAAAGAAGGCTATCACCAGAGGAGCTTAAATGAAGTAGCCATGTTCCGCTACAAAACGGCTTTTACAGGGCAGATGAGCGCCAGGAACATAGAAAACCAGAGAACAGAAGTACAACTAAAATGTAAAGTCTTAAACATCTTTCGCCAGCAGGGAATGCCTCTTGCCTATAAAGCAGCTTGACCCTGCCCCAACACAGCAGGATGGCGAAGCGTAGACCCGTTGCAACAAAGTCGAACTAAAGTTAAAGCATCGCAACGTTCGAAGGTATCCTCTTCGAAAGAAGTATATCAGATTTTATTGCAAAGCTGGGATGAAAATAAAATAGAATTTATAGAGCAGCAAAATATTACTGTTAAACAGAGCTGGAAGAACTTTAGGAATATTTGAAGTCCATACAGGAGGAGTTGCAGGAACTGTTGCCGACCCAAAAGTAATTTTTTCGGCAGCATCAAAAGCAAATGCAAGTTCCCTGATACTAGTACATAATCATCCCTCGGGAAATACGAATCTAAGTGAAGCTGACGGGCACCTAACAAGAAAGATATGGGAAGCCGGAAAACTAGGCTGTGTCTGATGAATACTTTTTCATGTAAAATTTAATAAAAGCCAGCTTCAGCATCGCCATGAAACTGACTGCTAGCTTTTCATATCTTGTAGCTATTCTTCGATATTCTTTAAGCCAGCCAATAGACTGCTCCACGCTTGCTCTTTTCTTATAGGTCTCTTTATCGAAGCGATAATGAGGTCCCTTTTTTCTTCTTCTGGCTCCGGGCCGTAACTGCCTTTCAGGAATCATTCCTTTGATGCCCCTGCGGGCCAACTCCTTTCTTAAATAGCCTGCATCGTATGCTTTATCTGCAACCACTTCCTCAGGCTTAGTTCTTTTACGCCCCCTTCTCACAGGTATCCTCACCTGTTCTAGTACCGGATGAAAATAGGCCGCATCGTGTGCTGCCCCTGAACTCAATACGGCTGCCAAAGGAAGACTATTGCTGTCACTCACTAAATGAATCTTGCTGGTAAATCCGCCACTACTCCGTCCTAGAGCATGGTTTTCAGGCTCACCTTCTTTTATTTGAACCCCCTTTTTAAGCCAGCGCCAGCTGCTGACTTCTGTGCTCTCACGGTGGTGGAATCAATTTGCCATAAGCTTAAGTCGATGAGCCCTTGAGCGTTTAACTCCAACTGAAGCCTGGCCAATATCTTATCGAAGGCACCTTCTATTCGGTAACGCCTAAACCTGTCATACACTGTTTTCCAGTTGCCACAGCGCTCTGGAAGGTCACGCCAAGGCGCCCCACTGCACAACACCCAAAACATCCCGTTCAGCACGGTGCGATGGTCTTTCCACTGCCCCCACGTTGTCCTTCACTATCAGGAAACAAACCCGATATCTTCTCCCACTGTTCATCATTTAGCTCGTATCGTCTCATGATTTACTAACAAGCCAATAGGATCTATCGTTTGATTCATCAGACACAGCCTACTGGACATTTCGGTACTTGACCATATCATTATTACTTCAGAATTACTTCAGAAGGATACTGCTCATTTGCAGATGGAGGGGAGATATAATCTCCCTTTTTTCTCAAAATCGTTCCTAAAAAACAGGATTATTCGTAATTTTATAATAACTAATTTTTATTGCTATGAAGAGTATATCATTCATCCTTATTGCCGTCTGGATGTTATCATCAAGTTGCTCCAACACAAATAAAGACTTAAGTAGAGAAGAAGCGATGAATCTCATTAAGCAGGAAACCAACTATCCTAAAATTGTTGATTATGATATTTTTTGCGGAGATCCGGAATTTGCAAAAAAGGTGCTTGATGCCGGATTGGAAACACAAGGCCTTTTGACTGTACAACGTACTCAGAAATTAAGCGATATAGGTAAACCAATAATTGAGTTCTCAAGCAAAGCTCAGCCTTACCTATTACCAACTCCGGAACAGGACAAATCAATAAATGTTCAAAAAGTAAAGCTTGCTGAAGAGGAATTGAAGGAAGTTACAGGCATAAAAATGATGAATGATGGAAAGAGTGCGGTTGCAGAATATACAACAATCTATAAAAATGTTACTCCATTCTCCACATTAGTCAATACTGATTTTAAGAAAGAAGATACCCATCAGGCCAATTTTGGTTTATATGATGATGGCTGGAGATTGGAGAATTAACTTGATACCCATTCATGAATATGGAGAAGCAACTGCGTGTTTAAAAGTTATATTTCCTTTGCTGTTTAAACCAACTTTTATGTGATAATAAGCAGGATAATTTGCTGTTTTGAAATCAATGTCACAATCTTCTATCATGTATAATTTATCTTTTTGTCTCCGATATACTGTTAATTGAAATTTTACACCGGTATCCATTTGTGTAAAATAACAACAGATGCCTGATGTTTTTCTTGGCCATACCTTAAAATCTAACTTTGCCTCATATTCTCCCAAGGGAATATTTGCAGCCAAATAGGAATATAATCGGGGCTCATTTCCTTTTTCCAAAGCTTGATTCCAGGACAATACATTACTTTCCATACGTTGATATTTTTACGAGGTAGCAGCAAAACTGCTCATTTATTCCCTTATATTTATAGGAATTTCACCAACAGCAGGACATAAGTGGAGAACGCTCATGCTATAGCGTGGGCGTTCTCCACTTATGTCCTGCTGTTGGGTTGCCTAAAGTAAGTTGTTGCCTGCGCTTGTTTTTTACAGGCTACAACGGTGAATGATTTAACCTAAATAAATTGTTATGACCGCAAACAGCCGTTATCCTGGATTTGATTATTCAGCTGCCTAAAGAAGTCAATTTTTCATTAAGCTCTATCAACCCGGCTTTTTGCAGACAATCTCCTGCTAAAGCTTTTAACTCCTGCAAGGTTTCCTGAGGTACACTGTTTAGTAGGTTTGATGATTTGTCATCATCTTTCACTTTCAGACCACGTTCTATAACACTATTCAGCAGCAAAACATTTTTTCGCGAGATTCTTAAATCAATCTTCACCGTTTCATTCATGCCAGGGATACTCAATATGGTATCATATACCTTGGCTATATCATTTGTTGTAAGCATATCTACACGATTTTAATTAAAACTATATGCTACAAAAATATACACCTTTACTGAAACTATCCTCATCAAAATATGATGAGGATAGGTAGAACCCAAACTTCATGTTTAACTTCGCATAGTATCTGAATAGTGAAATTGAAAATGTGCGGTTATGGATTTCAGAAAACAAGGGCTTTCTATCAATGAGGCCAAAGAAATGGACATGGTAGATTACCTGTCCGGGCTAGGCCATGAGCCTGCAAAAATCAGGAACACAGATTATTGGTATTTATCCCCTTTACGGGACGAAAAAACGCCTTCTTTTAAGGTCAACAGGAAGCTGAACCGTTGGTACGATCATGGTTTGGGAAAAGGAGGTAATCTTGTTGACTTTGCCATCTTATATCACAATTGCACTGTCGGTGAATTTCTGCAAAAATTAAATAGTGATCTTTCTTTTCAAAAGCCTCATTCCCGGCATCCCGAAGAACAAGTAATTGCAGATCATAAGATAAACATTCTCCAGGATTTTAACCTCAGTTCGTTTGCCTTACTGCGTTACCTGGAACAAAGAAAAATTCCTGTTGAAATTTCGGAACAATTCTGTAGAGAGGTTCGATATGAATTGAATAATAAAATCTTCTATGGCATCGGCTTTAAAAATGACTCCGGGGGCTATGAACTGCGCAACCCTTATTTCAAAGCCAGCAGTTCACCGAAGGATATTACCACAATTAATAATGGCGCAAAAGAGGCTGCCGTTTTTGAAGGGTTTACCGACTTCCTTTCCTTCAAGGCTATCCACAAAAATCAGGGTAATAAGGAAAGTGATTTCGTGATTTTAAATTCCGCTTCCTTCTTTGAAAAAGCTCGTCCGTTTATGGAGCAGCATGAAGCCATTCGGCTTTATTTAGACCGTGATACCACAGGACAAAATTACAGTCGTTATGCCTTGTCCTTAAGTGATAAATACAAAGATGAAAGTCTCCTTTACCAGCATCATAAAGACTTTAATAATTGGTTAATGAACCTTGAAAAACCTCAAAGGAAAAAATTAGGACATAAGTTGAAGTGAGATTTTATCCTTGTCATAGGCCAATAATATGAGTTATTAGAACGGTTGCAGAATTGGTTTAACGATGGCTTTAAGATTTAGAACTTACAAGAGATTTAACAAAGGCTGTAAGATTGCCTCTTTTCAGCAATCGGCCAGATGTACGGTTGTTAAACAACCGGATCTGGCCGCTATCCCTCCGAAGTCGGGGCGGTTGGTGAAAGACAGTGAAATGTAAGATTGCAAACGTGAAAATGATTAGTGATGGAAGAGAAAAAAACATTCAGGACCCGTATTATCGGGTTAAGGCTCACCTCGGCAGAATATGAGCAGATTGAGAAGAGGTGCAAGAACAGCACATCTGGAAAACTAAGCGAGTATGTTCGTTGCTTGCTTTTTAATAAGCCTGTAACAGTCTATCAGCGGAACCAATCCCTGGATGACTTTATGGCAGAGATGATGCAGCTTAGAACAGAGCTGAACAGCATCGGGAACAACTTCAATCAGGCAGTGAAAAAGCTGCATACACTGGGGCAAATTGCAGAGTTTAAGAACTGGATTATTACCTATGAACTGGAAAAAAGAATCCTGCTCAACAAGGTAGATGAAATCAAAAATCGTATCAATAAAATAGCAGACGAATGGTTGCAGTAATACATTCAAGCAACAGCCTTCGCAACGCTTTAAATTATAATGAACAGAAGGTAAAAGAGCAGGTTGCCATCTGCCTTGCTGCCGTTCATTACCCCAAAGATTTGGAGCATTTAAACTTTTATCAGAAGCTGAGCAGGCTGCAAAATCAGGCTGCTTTAAACGTCAGAACAAAAGTGAACAGCGTCCATATTTCGCTCAATTTTGACCCTTCGGAAAAGCTTTCTGAAGAACTTTTAAAGGAAATTGCATATACTTATTTGCAGAAAATCGGCTTTGCAAAACAGCCTTATTTATTGTACCAGCACCATGATAGCGGCCACCCACACGTACACATTGTAACCACCAATATTAAAGCAGACGGAAAGCGAATTGAGCTGCATAACCTGGGGAAAAATCAATCCGAAAAAGCGAGAAAAGAAATTGAAATAGCTTTTGGTCTTTTGAAGGCAGAAGATAGTAAACAGCAGCAGGCATGGGAGCTTAAACCAGTCAATGTTCAGAAGGTGCAATATGGGCGAAGTGAAACTAAAAGAGCCATCACCAATGTGCTTGACGCTGTACTGAAAAATTACAAATATACCAGCCTGCCAGAACTAAATGCTGTGTTGCAGCAATACAATGTGATTGCAGATAGGGGCAATGAAAATTCAAGAGTATATCAGAACAATGGATTGACTTACCGGATATTGGACGAGAAAGGTGAAAAGGTAGGTGTGCCTATCAAAGCCAGTGACTTTTATAATAAACCTACACTTAAATTTTTAGAAGAAAGATTTGCCTCAAACGAGCTTTCACGGCAACCCAATAAAGCAAGGGTAAAAAATGCTATTGATTTAGCTCTGCACAAAGAGAAAGCTTTGCTGGTTCAGGGATTAATCAGTGCATTGGAAAAGAAAGGTATCTATACCGTTCTACGGCAAAATTCGGACGGTATTATTTACGGTATCACCTATGTTGACCACCAGACCAAATGCGTTTTTAATGGCAGTGCGTTAGGTAAACAATACAGTGCGAAGGCTATCCTGGAACGATGCCAGCAAAAGGCAGTTTCTGAGCAGAATTTGCTCCCGCATTCCGCTCAAAAACCTATTGGGTTACAACCACAGGCTACCGCTTCTGTGGCAGAAACCAAGACCAATCAAAATGGTCAGAAGACTACTACATCCCTTCCTGAAATTGGGAATGCACTTGATGCACTAATGCAGCCGGAACAAGCATCAGATTATTTACCCTACCAATTAAGAAAGAACAGGAGAAAGAAGAAAAGAAAGAATTGGAATAACAACCAATAATTATAAAACTACGGTTATGCAGACAGGAGAGAACGAACAGGCGCTGAGGAAAATTCTGGATATGACCCGGCTGATCAGCATCACTATTTTAGTGATACATTTCTATTATTACTGTTATGCTGCATTCCATGAGTGGCAGTTCAGTAGCAGCTTCACAGACCGTCTGCTGGGTAATATCAGAAACACCGGATTATTTAGTAATTTCCATAAATCGAAGCTGATTGCTTTAGGATTTCTGGTTATTTCTCTTATTGGAGCCAAAGGCAGGAAAGATGAAAAATTAAACTACAAAACTGCCTTTTCTTATATCATTACGGGCTTGCTGATCTATTTCTTTAGCTACCTGTCTTTGCTGTTGAAAATAAAAATAACAGAGGTAGCATTGATTTATATGGGACTGGCTTCTGTTGGCTTTTTATTGGTGCTTTCAGGGGGCACATTATTATCCAGGATTATAAAGAGCAGGCTTAATAATAAAGATATTTTCAATAAAGAAAATGAAACCTTTCCGCAGGAAGAACGGCTGTTGGAAAATGAATATTCCATTAACCTGCCAGCCCGTTACGCTTTGAAAAATAAAACACGCAATAGCTGGATCAATATTATCAATCCATTCCGGGCACTGATAGTATTGGGTTCACCTGGTGCAGGTAAATCTTACTTTGTCATTCGACATGTTATCACGCAGCATATCCGCAAAGGGTTTACCATGTTCGTGTATGATTTTAAGTTCGATGACCTTTCCAAAGTTGTTTACAACACTTGGTTAAAATATAAGAGTAAATACCCTATACCACCCCAATTCTTTGTGATCAATTTTGATGATTTAACCCGCAGTCATCGTTGCAATCCACTCGATCACCAAACCATGTCGGACATTACGGATGCTGCCGAATCTGCCCGCACCATTCTGATGGGATTGAACCGTGAATGGATCAAACGGCAGGGTGACTTCTTTGTAGAATCACCGATTAATTTTTTGACCGCTATCATCTGGTATTTGAGAAAGTATAAGGATGGCGAATTTTGCACCCTGCCACACGTTATTGAATTAATGCAAATGGATTATGACAGCTTGTTTACGGCTCTGCGAACGGAGAAAGAAATAGAGGTGTTAATCAACCCGTTTGTCAATGCCTATCTTAATGATGTCATGGAGCAACTGGAAGGTCAGATAGCCGCTGCTAAAGTAGCGATGGCGAGATTATCGTCCCCGCAGTTATACTATGTATTGTCAGGTAACGACTTTACTTTAGACATAAACAATCCCCAGGAACCGAAAATTATCTGCATGGGAAACAACCCGCAAAAGATACAGATTTATGGAGCCGTTTTATCGCTCTATGTGACAAGGTTGGTTAAGCTGGTGAACAAAAAAGGAAAGCAGAAAAGCAGCCTGGTATTTGATGAGTTCCCGACCATTTATTTGAATAATATGGACAGTTTGATTGCAACTGCAAGGAGCAATAAAGTAGCAACTTGTTTAGGCGTTCAGGATTTTAGCCAGCTACGTAAAGATTATGGCAAGGAACAGGCCGATGTAATAATGAATATAACCGGCAATATCATTAGCGGACAGGTTACAGGAGATACTGCTAAACAGCTCTCCGACCGTTTTGGAAAAATTATGCAGGACAGGGAAAGTCTTTCTATCAACAGTGCAGATACTTCCATTAGTCGTTCCAAGCAACTGGAGTCAGCTATACCACCATCTAAAATTTCAGCTCTTTCGTCAGGTGAATTTGTAGGTATGGTTGCAGATGATCCGGACTGTAAAATTGAACTGAAAGCATTTAATTGTGAGATATTAAATGACCACGCAGCATTGAAACAGGAGCAGAATAATTATAGAGAAATTCCGGTTATCCGTAAGTTAGACAATGCGATGGTGCAGCGGAATTACCTACAGATCAAGCAGGATGTGCAGGACATCATTCAATCTGAAATAGAGCGGATATTAAACGATCCGGGATTAGGGCATTTGGTTATTAAAAAAGGGTAATTAGCCCTGTTTAACTTGTGTTTTTAGCAAGTGAGTTTTAGGCTTTTAAGAGATCATGTATAGTTTAATTTAATCAAATATTTTTATCAATGGCAAAAACAAAAAATATAGCACCTACCGAGCAAATTTTGTTTAATGAGCTTTCCCAGCTTATTGAGCAAAGCCAGCAGCAAGTGGTCGCACAGGCCAATAGTACTCTTACTATCCTTTTTTGGCATATTGGTACCCGCATCAACAAAGAAATCCTGCAAAACAAACGGGCTGAATATTCAAAACAAATTGTGTCGACACTGTCGACACAATTGAAAGCTCAATACGGGAGAAACTTTGAGTTAAGAAATTTAAGGCGAATGATGCAGTTTGCCGAGCAATTCACCGATGTTGAAATTGTCGTGCCGCTTTCACAAAAATTGAGTTGGTCGCATTTTGTAGAATTATTGCCCTTAAAAAACCAGGAAGCAAAATTATTTTATGCCCAAGCCGCAGCCGCCCAAGTATTAGGCGTAAGAGATTTACGCAAACAAATTTCAACCAAAACTTTTGAGCGAACAGGCATAGCCAATTTACAAAATACAAGTAATAATCCCATTATATACAACAATTTCAAAGACCCTTATTTTTTGGATTTCTTAGGGCTACAAAACTCTTACTTGGAAAAGGACTTAGAGGAGGCTATTTTAAGGGAGTTAGAAGCCTTTATATTAGAATTGGGCAAAGGTTTTGCCTTTGTAGAACGCCAAAAAAGAATGATAATAGATGGAGAGGATTTTCATTTAGACCTGCTATTTTACCACCGTAATTTAAAACGGCTAGTAGCCATAGAACTAAAGCTGGGTAAGTTTGAAGCCAAACATAAAGGACAGATGGAGCTGTATTTAAAATGGTTGGATAGATATGAAAAGCAAGAGGGGGAATTGCCCCCAGTAGGCTTAATACTTTGTGCCGAGAGCAGCAGGGAACAGATAGAATTACTGGAAATGCACAAAGACGGTATAATGGTAGCTGAATACTGGACAGAGTTACCATCCAAGAGGCAATTAGAAAAAAAGATACACAGTATTTTAGTAGAAGCCAAAAAACGGATTGAAAGAAAAAAATTATTGGAGTAAGGTAAGGGCTCTCATATAGAAGTTACTGATCCATAAGAGGCATTAAAGAGGCTATTATGATTTAATTAGCTTAAAATCAACCATTTGAGATGCCCCCTTAAGCCTGATTATGATACTTTCAAGCTATCTAAAAATGTTAATAGAGGTATAAGGTGTTCGACTGTAGTCCCTTCCAGTCTGCCGGTAGCAATACCAAAATCAACTAAAAGCCCGTAAATCAACGATTTACGGGCTTTTTATTTCCACATCGGAGAACTACTTAACTCTATTACTTACTTCCTGTCACAGGAGCGCCATGTTCTGAGGCTTTGGTAAAATCTGCAGATGGTGTGCAAAGCTCTTTTGCCCGTTTTATTTACGCATTTATCTTCAGGTATTCTTTCTGATAGGTTTGCGGCGTTTTATCCACGATTTGCTTGAAGCTTTTATGAAAGCTGTTAAAGTTACTGAACCCGCTCTCGTAGCAAAGCTGCTTGATGCTCATCTTGTTGTCAACCAGAAGTTTACAGGCGTATCCCACCCGTATCTCAGTTACAAACCGGGAAAAAGTCTTGCCGGTCATATCCTTAAAATAGCGGCAAAAGGAATTTGGGATCAAGCCGGCTATATCCGCAATCTCTTCTAGGGTAATTTTCTGCTTGAAATGCGAGAGGGTGTACTCATAAATAGCATTTAAACGTTCATTCTCTGTTTCGGCTATGTCCGCCTGAAAGCCCATGGAGGAGAGCATTATGAGCTGACTTTCATTTGCTATGGCCACCAGGCATTTCAACAGGGCGATTACACGCTGTACTCCCATAGCCTGGTCGGCCTTCTGCATTAGTTTCCCTATTTTTCTCCCAGTCGCGCCAGAAATCAGAATACCTCGCTTAGCGTCGTTCAGCAACTCCTTCAGCTGTTTATTCTCAGGGATGTTTAAAAAGCAGTCTCCCCAGAAGTTAACCGCAAAATGAATTGCAGTGGAATATGCCACCGTGTTGTCATCATCCAGGGGTGTATGGTCGTACCTCCAGAAGTGCGGCAGGTTAGATCCTATCAGCACGATATCACCAGGGCTAAAGCGCCTGATGCTGTCCCCTACGAACTGCATGCCACTTCCCTTGTGCAGCTGAATTAGCTCCACTTCCGGATGAAAGTGCCACCTGTTGTTCATATAGGGGATCATGTTCTGGTGTATCCTAAAAGAACTTGTGGGCCCAATCGCGACTTTGAGAAACTGAGGTTTCATAGTTGGAAATCTAAGTTTGGCAATACCGTATATCAAGAAAGATAATATGCAACAATTATAGGATAACTTCCGGGTCAAAACTATCCTAAAGTAGCTATTACTTTGGATTATAGCAAAACAAAGGACTTATACCAAGCCTCTCTGTTTGCCTTCAAGCATTTGGCATAGATACACTGTGAGTGTCGGGTATTATAACACAAGTAGTCCAAATCACAAATATGAAAGTTTATGATAGTGGCTGGGCATCGGGAATCCTGCAGCCTTGCTTTTCGCTAGTCAGAGCAATACGCTTGTGCAGGCGTATTGCTCAGCCTTCAGCAAAGCAAACCGGGACGTGGTTCTTTGTGGGAGCTCTGCATCGTTTTACAACTTTACACAAGGACAACACATGGACTTAGAACTAGAAAACAAGGTGATCATTGTTTCGGGAGGTGCGAAGGGTATCGGCAGAAGCATTGCGGATGTGTTGGCCGCGGAGGGAGCCATTCCCGTGATTATAGGCAGAGACGCGCAGGATAATGCCCGGGCTGTAGCAGAGATAGAGCAAGAGGGCGGGCAGGCGTTCCAGATAGCGGCAGAACTCTCGAAGCCGGAACAGTGTGAGAAAGCAGTGAAGGCGGCTGCAGACCGGTACGGCAGAATCGATGGCTTGGTCAACAATGCTGGTGTCAACGACGGCGTGGGGTTAGAGAACGCCAGCTATGAAAAGTTCATGATCTCGCTGCATAATAACCTCGTGCACTATTATCTGCTGGCCCATTATGCCCTGCCCGCCTTAAAAGAGTCGAAGGGTGCTATCGTTAATATCAGTTCTAAAACCGCCGAAACCGGACAGGGCGGTACCTCTGCCTACGCGGCAGCCAATGGCGGCCGCAACGCGCTGACGCGGGAGTGGGCAGTAGAGCTTGCCAGGTACAGCATCAGGGTAAACGCCATCATCGTGGCTGAAAGCTGGACCCCGGCCTATGAAAAGTGGATCAACACACTTCCTGATCCGCAGGAGAAGCTGAAGGAAATCACAAGCAAAATTCCGCTGGGAAACAGAATGACATCCCCGAAGGAGATCGCCAACACTACGGTCTTTTTACTGTCAGCTCGGTCCAGCCATACCACCGGGCAGCTTATTCACGTAGATGGCGGATATGTGCACCTGGACAGGGCCATGGTGAACGGTTAAGCTTAGGAAAAATGAAAACACTTATATGCACTACCCCCGGCAAACTGGAGTACGCTGTGGGAGAAAGACCAAAGCCCGCTAAAGGCTGCGCTATCATCAAGATAAAGCGAGTGGGTATCTGCGGCACAGACCTGCATGCTTTTGAGGGGACGCAGCCCTTTTTTTCGTATCCACGCATTCTGGGCCATGAATTAGCGGGGGAGTTAGTTGACTTCGATAATGCGACCGGCTTTCAGAAAGGAGAGGCTGTTACGCTTATTCCCTATTTTAACTGTGGCCACTGTATTGCCTGTCGCACTGGCAAGCCTAACTGCTGTGCCAGCATTCAGGTGTGCGGAGTGCATATAGATGGCGGTATGGCAGAGTATATCTCCGTCCCTTCCGCTGCCCTTGTGCACGGTGAAGGCCTTGGCTATGATGCCCTGGCACTGATAGAGCCGCTTGCCATCGGGGCGCATGGCGTGCGGCGGGCAGCCGTAAAAGCCGGAGAATTTGTGTTAGTGGTAGGCGCCGGTCCTATTGGTCTGGGCACGATGGAATTTGCTCGAATTGCCGGGGCCAACGTAATAGCGCTGGATAAAAACGAGGCACGCCTGGCGTTTTGCAAAGAGAAATTAGGTATTAAATATACCATTCATGCGGATGCTTCCGATGTGGAGGCACAATTGCAACGTATCACGCAGGGCGACATGCCTACTGTCGTTATAGATGCCACCGGCAATCAAAAGGCGATCAATAACTCATTCCGGTATATGGCGCATGGCGCGCGCTATATACTGATAGGGTTACAGAGAGGCGAAGTTTGCATCAGCCACCCCGAGTTTCACAAGCGCGAGGCCTCGCTTATGAGCAGCCGCAACGCTACTCGCGATGACTTTGAGCATGTGATTGCATCGATAAAAAAAGGAATGGTTTCCCCCACAACTTATATCACGCACCGGGTGGATTTTGATGAAGTGGCCCAGGAGTTTGAGTGTTGGCTGAATCCTGAGACGGGTATTATTAAGGTGCTGGTGCAGATGGATAGCTAAGTTCAGGATAAGAGGCATGTTACGCAGCGAGCGGGAGAGAATGATATTGGGACCGTCTAGTGCGGTTTCATCTTCGCCTCTCTTTAGTGACTGGCCAACCCGGATATTTGGGGATTGGCGGCTACAATTATCTACTATAGTCAGGCAGCGGAATTTCCTGCCGTCAAAGAGCTGGTTAAACACGAAATCTTTCGGCCAGCACTCGTGCTGCCTGAAGAGTTCTGGGCGCTACACTCGGCGGCGGCCTAGCTCCTTCCTGGGAGTTTATCAGGAAGTATATAGAAGGATGCTGCGATATGTCCTGATCGATACGCCTCCCCACTTAAGTCTGATGATCTATAATGCCCCTAATCAAAGATAGCAGGTTGTCGTTCAGTTTACCGGCGCTGTAGCAATGGTGTGGAATAAGTATGGGAGTGATACCAGACGCTGTATCTGATTAGCAATGATAGCATGCCTAAACTATTCCTGTGCAGTTGCCCGGTTCATATGACACTTATACAGCGATGTAGCGAGCATTGATGCCTCTGCTTTCCCGGATATTCTCTAAAAAAGTATGTTTTTGCATTCCTGTGATAATAAACGTGAATGATAGGATAAGATAGAGGGTCGAAGTCATTCATAGACGTTTTATTTTTGGAATACTACATGAGTGAGGCGTTACTTAATTGAGGATGTAATGGGTAGCCATTGCTGGTCGGGGGTTGGGAAGAACTTATATTTCTATATGCCTGAAGAACAGTCTTCTAAAGCGATTCCGGACGTGTGTTTATCTTCGTGAGTTATCATTTATTTGGTAACCGCAGCTTTTAAAACAATCTTTTTCAACAGAGCCGCCGGCGCTTGGTTTTATATAAGCATGTTTATGTTAGATATATGGAAAAACAGCTACAATACAGGACAAGAACTTTAGAAGTCTTTTCAGGTAATATGAAATTAGGTAATTTCAAGAGCAGGATGAGGCTATCGCTGCTGCTCCTGGGAGCGTACACCATGCAGTATGCCGCGCAGGCCCAGGAGTTGCCGGAAGCCGGCACATTCCGGGGTACTGCTGCTTCCTATATTCTCACGAAAGCCGCTGCTGAAAGGGAGCCGCTGGCTCAGCAGAACCAGGCTGGACTTGAGAGAAAGAGCGCCTACCAGACCGTTACTGTTACCGGTACAATTACCGATGAGCATGGTGAAACCTTGCCGGGAGTAACGGTTTTGTTAAAAGGCACTACTATAGGTACGTCTACCAATGCAGATGGAAGCTTTTCTCTTGCTACCCCGGACGGTAATGGAATCTTAATTGTCTCTTTTATCGGTTATCAGACCCGGGAGATACCGATTAACAACAGGTCTACTATTAATGTGTCGCTTGTTGTGGATACAAAAGCATTGCAGGAGGTTGTAGTTGTAGGTTATGGCACACAAAAGAAAGAAACCTTGACAGGTTCGGTTTCTCAGGTAACGGGTGAAGAAATTGCCAGAAGCCCTTCTGCAAATGTAACCGCTTCTCTTCAGGGCCGCTTGCCTGGCTTGACAGCAAGCCAGAGAAGTGGTCAGCCGGGTAGGGACGACCCAGCCATTTTAATCAGAGGAGTAGGTACTTTAAATGATAGTTCCCCTCTCGTGATTATTGACGGGGTGCAGAGAAGCCAGTTAGGAAGATTAAATCCGGAAGACATTGAAAGTATTTCTGTATTAAAAGATGCTTCTGCGGCTATTTATGGCGCCCGTGCTGCGAACGGTGTAATCCTGGTGACGACCAAAAGCGGTTCAAAAGGGAAACCCAGTTTTACCCTTACTTATACACACGCACTGTCCAGTCCTACGAAAGTTACCGATGTGCTGGATGCCGCAACATTTGCAGAAGTTTATAATGAAGGAGTGTTTTACCGTTCTAATCGCAACTCCGGCTATACTCCCCAGTTTCCGGCTGATGCTATACAAAAATACAGGGATGGTTCTGACCCTGTCCTGTATCCAAACACAGACTGGGTGAACGAGGTGCTGAAACCTAGTTCTTATCAGCGAAACCTAAATCTCCAGGTGAATGGAGGTAGTGATGATGTTCGCTATTTGCTTTCTTTTGGTGCATTGGAACAGGATGGTAATTTCAGAAACGATCCAACTTTTTATAAACAGTACAATGTTCGTACAAAAGTGGATATCGATTTGACTGAGAATCTGACGATTGGGGCTAACATTTATGCCATCTTGAACAGGCGAACTTATTCATCTACTAACCAAGGTGATAATTTTATTAATATTTTACAGGCCAATCCGACCATTGTTGCCCGTTATCCGAACGGACTGATTGGTCCGGGCCGGCTTGGTGAAAACCCTTTGCTAATTGACCAGCGCGGTTATGATAAAATTGAAGACAATCCGATTTATTCTACATTCACCGCAAGCTATAAGGTTCCTTTTGTGCAGGGGCTTAAGCTGGATGCATCCTTTAATTATGACCTAAGTAATCAGTTCGAGAAAGTATGGAGCCTGCCCTATTTCTTTTACGAGTACAACACAGTAACAGGCGGTTATGACAAAAAGCAGGGAACAGGTCAGGCGGCGGCTTCTTTAAATGACAGTTATCGTAAGTGGACCACCATGCTTTATAATTTTAGGGTTACCTATGATAAGACGTTTTTAGAAGATCATCATATCACTGCGATGTTGGGTCGGGAGCAACAGCAAAATACATTCACGTTTGCCAGCGCTTTCAGAAGGAATTTCCTGAGCACTGCCATCGATCAGATCAATGTAGGAAGTACGGCTGCGGAGGACAAGGATAACAGCGGGTCAGCATCAGAAAGTGCTTATGATAACTATTTAGGCCGTTTGAATTATGATTTCAAATCAAAGTACCTTTTAGAATTTTTATTCCGGTATGACGGCTCACAAATATTCCCTCAAGGCAAACGGTACGGCTTTTTCCCTGGCATTTCCGCGGGGTGGCGCTTGTCTGAAGAAAAGTTCTTCCGAGATGCCCTTCCTTTTGTAGATCAGTTGAAGATCAGGGCTTCCTATGGCGAGCTTGGTAATGATCGAGTAGGTGCGTATCAATACCTGCAGTCGTATTTGTTTGGTAACAATTATGTTTTTGGGACCAATGACGCTCCGGGCATTTATCCTGACGTGATGCCAAATCCTGGAATTACATGGGAGCGGGCCAAGAAGACGGATGTTGGCCTGGAAGCGAAACTGTGGAAAGGAAAGCTTGGCCTTGACTTCACCTACTGGAAGCAAAATAGAAACAACATTCTTATTACGCGCAATCTATCAGTGAGTAATGTATTTGGTTTCTCTGGTCTGCCATCAGAAAATTTCGGGGAAGTAAACTCGCATGGTTACGAACTTATCCTGACACATGCAAATACTATCGATAAATTCACATATAGCTTGAGCGGCAATGTAGCTTACCAAAGGAGCGAGGTAGTTGAACTGGACGAAGTGCCGCCTGCAGAACCATACCAACGCTATACTGGAAATCCTGTGGGTTCGGATCTTTATTACAAGGCAGACGGCATATTCAATACCCGGGAAGAACTGGATAATTACCCTCATCATGATAATACCCAGGTAGGTGATATAAAAATTGTAGACCTGAACGGCGATAACATCATTGATGATAAAGACCGGTACCGAGTGCCTTATACTGCCATTCCGCGGTATGTCTTTGGGCTGAACACGGATTTCCAGTATAAGAATTTTGATTTAAATATTTTTATGCAGGGACAAACCGGGGCCTATAATTATGATGGTACTGCTGCGGCCCTTGGAGGGACTGATTTTGCAAATGCTTCAATTTGGAGAGCAACCGATCGCTGGGCAGTAAACAACATTAATGGCACAAAACCAAGGGCAGACGCATGGCAGCCTGGTAATACTACTTTCTTTCTGTTTGATGCCACTTTCATAAGAGTAAAAACAATTGAGTTGGGATACAGTGTGCCGGAATCGATCCTGGCCAAGACCAAATTCCTGAAGAGCTTCCGCGTCTTTGCCAGTGCATTCAATCTGGCAACCTGGTCTAAAGAGATCACATGGGCAGATCCTGAATTCAGTGGTGGCTATCTTACCTACCCTCCACAACGGGTCATTAACCTCGGAGGCAGTATTAAATTTTAAAACCTGATATATGAAAAAGCTAATAGGAATATTTTTAATACTTTCCAGTGTTCTCTTTTCGTGCAAGAAGGATATTTTAGAGATCGATCCCTTAGACCGCATTGCAGAAAATGCTGTTTGGGCTGACGAGAACTTGATCAGGGCTTATCATAATGAGTTGTATAATGGCATTCCGCATGGTTTTTATATTCACATGTATTCTAAATACACGGATGAAGCATACAACAGTGCTCCATGTTGTGGAGCCGATCTTTTCAAACTTAACAACTATACCCCTGATAATATTGAAGGTGCCAGTGGTGGAGACTTTTGGGGAGGGTATATGGCTTATTGGGGCCGAGGATACCAGTATATCAGAAAAATAAACGTTTTTCTGGAGAAGATGTCTGCCCCGGATGCACTGCAATTCGAAGACAGGGAGCAACTCGTGGCGGAGGCTAAATTCCTAAGAGCTTTTGTGTATTTTAACCTGTTCGAAAGATACGGAGGCGTACCTGTTGTAACCCAATCGTATGATTTAGAAGACGCAGGTTCGGTGTCTTTCAAGAGAAATTCCGTTGATGAGGTCGTTGCTTTCATAGAACAGGATTTGGAGGAAGCAATACCTAATCTGCCGGAAAGATATCTATCGGGCGACGCGAACTACGGCAGGGCTACACAAGACGCGAGTTATGCCTTGCGCTCAAGGGTGCTTTTGTATGCGGCTTCTCCTTTATTCAACCCATCGAACGATAAGCAGAAATGGCAAAAGGCTGCCGACGCAGCAGCTGTTTTTATTAATAACAATGACAGAGGATACGCTCTTTATCCTGATTATGGTAAGCTGTTTAACAGGCCCAGCGGCGCACAGCAAGATGAGTTTATTTTTACAAGAAACTTTACCACGACAAACGGTCATCAGGCACCCATGCATAACATTGGCAGGCGCTACGGAGGATATGGCGGATGGTGGGCAAGTAATGGGCCTTCTCAAAACCTGGTGGACGATTATGACATGATAAACGGCGAGCCGGCTTTTACCTGGTCAGGTGATGTGCAATCTATCAATTCCGCTTCAGGATATAATCCCAACCATCCCTACAAGAACAGAGACCCCCGAATGGATGCCACCATCATTCACGATTCCACTGTTTTCCGGGGTGATTTGCATGAAATGTGGATAGCGGCGAGTGGAGATCAATGGGGATATGATTCCTGGAAGCAAAGCAGCGATAATCCACGCAGCAGTTATATCATGAAAAAATTTATGCCGGAAGACGGCCCTCTTAACTGGCAGACCACCTATACTATTCCATGGCCATACTTCCGCTTGGCAGAGATATACTTGAATTATGCAGAGGCCAAGTTTGAGTTAGGAGATGAGGCTGCCGCGAGAGAATATATTTCAAAAGTAAGGGCAAGGGTAGGAATGCCGCCTATACCTAATTCAGTAACAGGAGAGAACCTCAGGCAGCGGCTTTATAACGAAAGAAGAATTGAACTGGCTTTTGAAGCGCATAGGTTCTTTGATATCAGGAGATGGAAAATCGCAGATGTAATTGAAAACAGACCCATTCGTGGAATGGATATCGTCAGGAACTTATCTACAGGCGCTACAACTTATACTCCTGTTCAGTTGTTGGTGAAAAATCCTTACCAGGAGAAAATGAATCTTCTTCCCATAGAAACAGCTGAACTCAGAAGAAACGAGGAACTGGAACAAACACCAGGCTGGGAATAAAGTATTTCATGATGGCTATATACCATGTTGCCGGAGATAAATACCTGGCAACATGGTATATAGCTTTGCATGTTTTTGTATATGTTACAGTAAAACACAGAAGAGGCAATGAAAGTTATACTTGTAGCTCTTTACATACTGCTGTTTGCTCCATTTTCATGGGCGCAACAGCATCTGGATAACAGGGCCCCCACAGGATTTGATCAGCTACAGGCAAATATTCCTCATGGGCAAATTGATACGGTGGAGTATTATTCAAAAACAGTGGGTACCACGCGAAAGGCCTTGGTTTATATTCCTCCGGGATTCACCAAAAAAGAGAAATACCCGGTTTTATACTTGTTACATGGGATAGGCGGTGATGAATACGAATGGTTGCGGAACGGCCATCCCCAGGTTATTTTGGATAATCTGTATGCAAAAGGCAAACTGAAGCCCATGTTGGTGGTGCTGCCCAATGGCCGGGCCATGAAAGACGACCGGGCGGTGGGTAACGTTTTCGATAGCGTAAAGGTACAGGCATTTGCCAACTTTGAAAAAGACCTGCTGCACGACCTGATCCCTTTCATCGAAAAGAGATATCCCGTTTACAAAGACCGGAAGCAACGGGCTTTAGCGGGCCTGTCTATGGGAGGCGGCCAGTGCCTCAATTTTGGATTGGGCAACCTGGATGAATTTGCCTGGATAGGAGGGTTCTCGTCCGCACCAAATACAAAGGTGCCGAACGAACTGCTCCCCGACTCGGAGGCGGCAAAAGAAAAGCTGCAGTTGCTTTGGATCTCCTGTGGTACGGACGACAACCTGATGAACTTCAGTAAGCGCACACATGATTACTTGGACAGGCACAATGTTCCCCATATTTTTTATGTGGAACCGGGTGGGCATGACTTCAACGTCTGGAAAAATGACCTGTATATGTTCTCCCAACTTCTGTTTTAACCTGTAACGGCGTCAAAGCACTCGGACGACAGGAGTTTGGACATCCCGGCCGCTACCAAAGATTAGTTCAAGCGGGCATTCCGGTTTGCCCATGAAGCCGGCCCTGAAAGCGCAGGTGTGGTGGCAGCGGGCCGGGCACTTCAGCAGGAGAAGGATACAGACAGACGGGATCGGGATGCAGGGCATAAGCTCAGTCAATCATGCAAACAACACAACCTAATTTTATGAAGTATAGAAGCACTATCTGTAAACCCTTGCCATATATTATCTATCTACTGCTAACCTTCCCGTGCCTGGCACAGGCACAAAATGCAAAAGTCAAAAGTCCGAATGGCAAACTTCAGGTAGAGGTGTTCCTGCAACAGGGACAGCCTTATTATCGCGTGGCGCAAGGAGGGGAAACAGTGCTGGAGGACTCTCCCTTAGGGCTTAAAACCAACCTGGTAGATTATTCTGACGAATTGGCCTGGGTGGACACGGTACGGAATACAATTCGAAATACTTACAGGCAGGAGAAGATCAAGCGCTCTGAAATACACTATCAGGCAAACGAACTAGTTTGCTCCTTTGCCAACAAAAGCAATAAATCTTTGAAAGTGGTTTTCAGGGTGAGCAATAACAATATAGCATTCCGGTATGAAATTCCGGAATCCGGAGAACCGTTGGCACTTGTTGTGGAAAAGGAAGCTACAGGCTTTAATCTGCCTCAAAATGCCAAGGGCTTTTTAACACCCCAGTCCAAAGCCATGGTGGGGTTTGCCAGAACAAAGCCGAGCTATGAAGAAGGGTATCAACTAGAACAGGACATTGCTGCCCGCTCTGCCAATGGCCAGGGCTATACCTTCCCCTGCCTGTTTCGGACAGATAACAAGTGGGTGCTTATTTCTGAGACGGGCGTGAGAGGGCTTTACTGTGGATCTCATCTGAGCGATCCTACTGCCGACGGCACCTACACCATTGCTTTTCCTGACGAGAAGGAAAACAATGGTTTCGGAAGTACTGGTGCCGCGATAGGTGTGCCGGCTACTACCCCCTGGAGAACCATTACGGTAGGCGAGGGGCTGAAGCCGATAGTGGAAACGACCATCCCTTATGATGTGGTAGAACCCTTATATGAGCCTTCTATCGATTACGAGTATGGCAAAGGAACCTGGAGCTGGATCATGTGGCAGGACCAAAGTATGAAGTATGCCGATCAGGTAACGTACATCGATCTGGCTGCGCAACTAGGTTATCAGTTTATTTTAATAGATACTTGGTGGGACCAGCGCATCGGTTATGAGCGTATGGAGGAGTTAATCAGGTATGCTGCGTCAAAAGGCATTGGGGTTTTCCTTTGGTACAACTCCAATGGGGTAGTCAATGATGCCCCTCAGACACCCAAGAATAAAATGAACACGGCCATTGCCCGGAAAAAGGAAATGCAGTGGATGAGGAAAAACGGGGTGAAAGGTATTAAAGTGGATTTCTTCGGGGGGGATAAGCAGGAAACGATGCGCCTCTATGAAGATATCCTGTCTGATGCCAATGATTATGGTTTAATGGTGGTTTTTCATGGCACCACACTCCCAAGAGGGTGGGAGCGGATGTTCCCGAATTATGTCGGCAGCGAGGCCGTTCTGGCCTCTGAGAACCTAATGTTCAGTCAGCACGCCAACGACATGGAAGCTCTTCATGCCACCTTGCATCCCTTCATCCGTAATGCCGTGGGCAGCATGGAATTCGGCGGCGTGGTGTTGAATAAACGCTACAACAGGACAAATGACGGAGGTAATTACAGAAAAACAACAGACGTCTTTCAGTTGGCCACCGCAGTCCTTTTCCAAAACCCGGTACAGTTTTTTGCCCTTGCGCCGAACAACCTGCGCGATGCACCGGATTTTGCGATCGGTTTTCTGAAGCAGGTCCCGACTACGTGGGATGAGACAATGTTCCTAGACGGGTATCCAGGGAAGTATTGTGTGTTAGCGCGTCGGCATGGCAATACCTGGTATATAGCAGGAGTAAATGCGCTGGCCGAGCCGATAAAGCTCAGTATCAGCGTCCCAATGTTGGCCGGGCAGGAGGTGAAGTTTTACGGAGACCGGAAAGACGGCTCCAGCTACACCAAACAGGTGAAGGTAAATAAAAGAGGGAATATATCCATTACCATTCAACCAAACGGCGGAGTAGTTATCGTACAATGAGGTTTTAAGGTTAAGTCTTCTTAGTCATACTTCAGCACAAAGCCATTTCAGGTTTAAAGCTTATAATAGTTGAAAGTACGGATAAGTATAAGAATAATATAAAATGATGTTAGCGAGAAGAATTGCATGCTGTTTGATATTTAATCTGGTATTCCTGTTCAAGGTGTCTGCTCAACCTGATGCCCCTTTAAAACTGTGGTATACTCAGCCGGCGAAGCAGTGGGTGGAGGCCCTGCCCGTAGGAAATGGTCGCTTGGGAGCCATGGTGTTCGGGAATCCTGTACAGGAAGTGATCCAGCTGAATGAGAACACAGTCTGGGCCGGACAGCCCAACCGCAATGATAACCCACGGGCCAGGGAAGCGCTTCCGGAGGTCAGAAAACTGATTTTCGAGGATAAATATGAGGAAGCCCAGAAACTTGTGAATGACAGATTTATCAGCAAAACCTCACAGGGAATGCCCTATGAAACGGTGGGCAACCTGAAGCTTTCATTTGAGGACCATGAGAACTATACCGGCTATTATCGGGAACTTGATCTTGAAAAAGCAGTAGCCACCTCCCGTTACCAGGTAAATGGAGTTAACTACAAAACGGAAGTGTTCTCCTCTTCTCCGGATCAGGTGATTGTGGTCAGGATAACAGCAGATAAGCCGCGTTCCATCAGTTTTTCCGCTACCATGGACAGGCCGGCTAACGCCATCGTTTCTTCACAGGGAAACGACGCCCTTATCCTGGCCGGCAGGACGGCGGATTTTGAGGGGGTGCAAGGGGGAGTGCAGTTCCAGGCCAAGACAAAAATTCAGGCCAAAGGTGGAACGGTTAAGGCCAGCGAAGGCAGTTTGCAGGTAGAGCAGGCCGATGAAGTAACCATCTATGTTTCCATCGCATCCAACTTCAACAGTTATAAAGATATCGGTGGTGATGCGGCAGCGCGAGCGGATGCTTACCTGCAAAAGGCCCTGAAGAAAGATATCCAGGTAGTTTACAAGGAGCATGTGGCTGACTTTAACCGGTACTTTGATCGGGTAAACTTCAGTTTAGGCGAAACGGGTGCCGTGAACCTGCCCACCGATCAGCGGATCGAACAATTTAAAAACGGGCAGGATCTCGGCCTGGTAGCGCTGTATTTCCAGTTTGGCAGGTACTTGCTGATCTCTTCTTCACGGCCGGGCGGGCAACCAGCCAACCTGCAGGGGATCTGGAATGACCAGCTTACCCCGGCCTGGGACAGTAAATACACGGTGAACATCAACACGGAGATGAACTACTGGCCATCGGAGATCACCAATCTAACGGAATTGAATGAACCGCTGGTACAGATGATCCGCGAGCTTTCGCAGTCCGGCCGGCAAACCGCCCGGGACATGTATGGAGCACAGGGGTGGATGTTGCATCACAACACAGACATCTGGCGCATCAACGGCCCTGTGGACGGCGCCTTCTGGGGCATGTGGCCGATGGGTGGCGCATGGCTTTCCCAGCACGCATATGAGAAATATGCCTTTTCCGGCGACAAAGCATACCTGGCATCGGTTTATCCTATCCTGAAAGAAGCCTCGAAATTTTACCTTGATTTTCTGGTAGAGGAACCGGAGCATCAGTGGCTTGTGGTTGCGCCTTCTGTTTCTCCGGAAAATGCGCCCACCGCTCACCCTGGCTCGTCCATTTCTGCCGGCACTACGATGGATAATCAGCTGGTGTTTGATCTGTTTACCAAGACTATCAAGGCCGCGGAACTGCTTGGTACCGATAAAGAACTGGTGGCTGACATGAAGGCAAGCCTGAAAAAACTACCACCGATGCAGGTGGGCAGGTGGGGGCAGCTCCAGGAGTGGATGCACGATTGGGACAACCCACAGGACCATCACCGGCATGTATCACACTTATACGGGCTTTATCCATCCAATCAGATATCCCCCTACCGTACGCCAAAGTTGTTTGATGCAGCCCGGACATCCCTGTTAGCCCGTGGCGATGAGTCTACGGGTTGGTCGATGGGCTGGAAAGTAAACCTATGGGCGCGGCTGCTGGATGGCAACCATGCTTTTAAACTCATCCAGGATCAGTTGTCTCCATCCATTCAACCGGATGGAAAGCAAAAGGGAGGCACCTACCCCAATCTCTTTGATGCGCATCCCCCTTTTCAAATCGACGGCAATTTCGGCTGTACGGCAGGGATTGCTGAAATGCTGTTGCAAAGCCAGGATGGAGCTATTCATCTTTTACCAGCCTTACCAGACGCCTGGGAGGAAGGCAGCATCAGTGGCCTCAAAGCGAGGGGAGGATTTGAGGTGGATATCAAATGGGCAGACAACCAACCAGAGGACGTAACGATCCGGTCTGCTTTAGGAGGCAACTGCCGAATCCGTTCTTTCTTCCCGCTGGCTGGCAAAGGGCTGAAAAAAGCAAAGGGTGCGAATCCTAACCCTTTATATCAGGTGCCGAAGATAAAGGAACCTTTGGTGTCAGGCGATGCCGATTTAAAGAATTTGGCTCTGAAAAAGGTATATGAATACGATTTGGCTACTTCTCCCGGCAACATCTATGTGCTGAAAACGGGGAGGAAGTAAGGGCGTGATTCCGGGTAAAAAAGAGTAAAGACAGTATAGTATATTCTCAGCAGGCTTATATTAAAAAGAGCAGGCACCTGTTTTGGCGCCCACTCTTTTTAATAGTTAAGGTTCTTATTTATACTTAATAGTTGCTGAACTAAACAGCTACCCATCCCCGCTTGCGGTTCGACTCTAAAATCCGCTCACAGATAAGCAGCTCACGGTAGCCGTCTGCGAATGTCGGGAAGGTCGGGTTCTCAGGCTGCCTGCCTGCTTCAATAGCGGCATACACCTCTTTAAACATTTGCTTGGAGGTGTCAGGGAAGCCTTCGTTGTGGCCACCCGGAAAAGTGATAAGAGAGCGCACTTCGGGATGTACAAGCGAAGGATCGCGCATAAGTACCTGGTTTGCACCGTCGCGGTTGCCCACCCACATTTCGTTTGGAGCCTCCGAATTCCATGCATACGTTTGCTTTGAGCCTGAGATCTCCAGCTTCATCTGGTTCTTACGGCCGGCTGATACCTGCGACACGGTAATAACCCCGCTGTTGCCGTTATCGAAGCGTAATAGAACGTTAGCGTGATCTTCGGTGCTGATTTCCACATCGGCATAATCTTCAGGAGTCAGCATTTTACCAGAGTAAGTCTCAACAGGCTTCAGCGGCTTCTTACGGGTTTTGTGAATAGTGTTAAAATCAGCCATCACCGAAGTTGTTTTAAGGCCGGTAATGTATTCCAGCACGTCCATCAGGTGCGAGCCAATGTCAGCAATGGCGCGGGAATCTCCGGATTTATCAGGCTCTAAACGCCAGTTGTAATCTGTATTATAGAATAACCAATCCTGCAGGTAAGAGCCAATAAAAGAGTAAATGTCGCCCAACTCTCCTTTTTCGCGCATGGTCTTCATCTGTCGCACCAGCGGGTAGTACCGCAGGTTGAAGTGAACGGCATTTACCAAGCCGGTTTCGGCGGCAATACGCACGAGTTCTTCTGCCTCTTCTAAATTTTTTGCCAAAGGCTTCTCGCATACCACGTGCTTGCCCGCCTGCAAAGCCTGCTTTGACTGGGAGTAATGCAGGAAATTTGGGGTACAAATATGAATGCTTGTGATATCATCCTGTTTCAACAGGTTCTCAAACGTATAGGAACGCTCAATGCCAAGCCCGGCAGCTTTTTCTTTAGCCAAATCCTCGGTTATCTCGCAAAGTGCGGCTACTTCTACATTCGGAAGCCTCCGAAGCGCTTCAATATGAGCGGGGCCAATAAAGCCCGTACCTACAACACCTACTTTAATTTTTTCCATTATCTGGGTTTATTTATTCTGAATGATTTAAGGATGGTAAATATATAAAACTATCTGTGTTTTAACTCTTTTTTTGCAAAAATGCGATTTGTTGTAAACAGATAAATTGCCGCTACAACTGTTTTTCGGTTGTTACATTCCATTTAGAAATGTCTCCTGTTATGTGCAATATGTAAATGGTACTGTTACAAATAGTACGGTTGGCAGCGGCAGTAAAGGTTCGTTCAAAACTGACGATAGTTTAACTAAGCGTTCTGGCCACCTTGCTTTCTTTGTCCAACATCGTAGCAAATAGCAGTTTCACTCCGACAAGGGCGTAGAGTATGCCTGATGGTGCTTTCCGAGAGCAGTTGGAGGAAATGCCGGTACAGCAAAGTATGAGTTACAAGGGCAAAGCGCCCGATAATGCAGTGGCTGATGGCTTATAAATAAAGTATAGCTGGTAAAGAAAATCCTCTGCTATACTGTTGCAAGTCCGGAATTTGATTAATGTTCTTGCTGAAGTTTTTCCAACAAGTTGTGGCATATCTATATAACTGCTACCTGTGTCTTTTTACTGATAACGCGTACCTTTGCGCATCATTAAACCGGAAAAATAAGCTATGAATACAGCATGGATATACCTGGTGCTAGCCGGCATCTGCGAAATCGGCTGGGCCTTTGGATTGAAGTATAGCGCAGGCTTTACAAAAATTGGCGTAAGTATAGCCACCGTGGTGGTAATGATTCTGAGCTTTATATTGCTGGCGCAGGCTATGAAAACACTGCCACTGGGTACCGCTTATGCCACCTGGACGGGCATCGGCGCTGTGGGCACCGCTCTGATAGGTATTGTTTTTCTGAACGAGCCGCGTGACTTTGTTCGTATCCTGTGCCTGCTGCTGATAGTGTGCGGCGTAATCGGGCTTAAGTTTTTTGCAAAGGCTGATTAAGCGCTACTCAGGTATATAAACGTCTGCAGCGCCTTGCCTGAACAGAAACACGCGGCTGTCGTTTACGATAGCTGATAAGTATAATTTGTGTGGCAGCGGCTGAACGTGCTCTTCTAAAGTATACAGATCGAGAAAATGCAGTTCATCCTTCTGCACAAAGTATAGCTCGTTGTTACGGAAGCCGATGTAGCTCACACCTGTAAGAGGAAGCTTTTTGAGATAGTTACCCAGGTTATCGAATACAAAAATACCGCTGTTGTAGTCGAGCAGGTATACCATGTTCTGGTACTCGCGCAGCATCCGCACATCAAAGTGCTCTTTGTCCAGAATCAGATTCAGCGGGGTTTCTATGACAGGCTTGCGCAGATGCGCATCCAGCTTGCTTAGCGTAACGTTCGTCTCATCAAAAAGCCAGAAACCATCGTCGGCAGCCAGCGAGGCGGCTTTGGCGATTCCCTGATAGTTGACATCAGTAAGATTAATGCTGCTGATAGGGCGCATAAACCGGTCGAGGAGCATAACATCCTGGCGATCCTGATAAAACAGCAGCATTTTCATGGGGTTCCAGGCCTCAATGGTGCTGATGCGGCCGCGGGTGGGTGGCGAGAACGTATCTATGGGCCTGCCCAGCGGGTCGAGGCGGAGCAGGTTATACTTGTCGTCCAGCAGGTATACGTTGCCGCTGCGATCCTGCGAAATAGCAGTTGGGGAGCTTGCCGGGATGCTGTGGCTAAAGAGAAGCTGCGGCGCCTGCTTTTGCGCAAGCGCAGGTATGGTCAGCAGCCAAAATGTAAACAAGTATGAGCTAGCCTTCAAAGGTTTCCAGTTTTAGCGTGTCACCATCGTATACGCCATAGGTATAATAATTAACCCATTCACCCAGGTTCACGTAACGGCTGTTCTGTCCGATAGGCAAATCCAGGGGCAGGTGGCGATGGCCAAACACATAAAAATCGTGGTGCTGCTGCGCTTCTACTTCCCGGCAGTATTGCAGCAGCCATTCATCCTCGCCTAAAAAGGCCTCGTCTTTTTTAATGTTGCTGATGCGGCTTTTTCGCGACCACTGGTTGGCAATACCGATGCCCAGGTTCGGGTGAATGCGGGCAAACAGCCACTGGCAGGCCTTGTTGTCAAATATCTTTTTGAGGAGTTTATAAGTATGGTCGCCGGGACCAAGGCCGTCGCCATGGCCGATGTAAAAGGTTTTGTTGCCTATACTGGTTGAAATCGGATGCCGCAGAATAGGGATGTTGAGTTCTTCCGGAAAATAATCGAACATCCACATGTCGTGGTTGCCCGTGAAAAACAGCACAGGTATGCCGTCGTCGGTTATTTCAGCCAGCTTGCCCTGCAGCCGGATGAAGCCTTTGGGGATGGCGTGCCTATACTCAAACCAGAAGTCGAAAATGTCGCCTACCAGCAGTATAGCGGCGGCATCCTGCCGGGCCATATCGAGCCAGCGCACAATTTTCTGTTCGCGGGCCCGGCTTGTGGCTGCGTCTGGTGCGCCCAGATGAAAATCGGAGGCAAAGTATACTTTCCTGCCTGGCTGCAGCTGGTTAATGCGGAAGGTCATCGATTAAAAAGAGTACGAGCTGCCGGGGGCCGTGCGCACCCATCACCAATGTTTTTTCGATATCGGCTGTGCGACTCGGCCCGCTTACCAGCGATACCATAGAAGGGAAACTGCCTTTATACTTATCGCGGATGCGCTTCAGACCATCTTTGATGTCGGGCACCATCTGGCTTGCCTTGGCTATTACCAGGTGGTTGTCGGGATAAATGCTCAACCGGCGGCCGGCGGCGTTGGCAGAACTCACCAGAATGCTGCCTGTGCGTGTAATCAGTGCTTCGCAGGTAGTAAGGCCGGCATCTGCATGGGCTATAAAATCTGCCTCATCACCCGAAAACTCTATGCCAGCATATTGCAGGATGCGCTGGATGTTAGGCTCCCACACAAACAGGTTCCGGATCTGCTGCTCCTTTTTGTAAACGTATAGCTGGTCAAAGAAGTCTTCCTCATCCTCACAATACATAAAAACCCCGCTGTTGCTGATAAAGTTTTGCGCAAAGGCCACCGACATGTCTTCTGACACGGGCGCGTGCAGGGGAGAGGTAAAGTCAGGGGTAGGAGGCAGAAAAGGCGCCGACTTAGCCAGCGCCTCTCTTACTCTTCTTAATACTATTTCCTTGGTTTTTGCTTCGTACATGCCTGCTAACTCATCAAGCTGTTCTCGAATTAATTGGTTTTTCCGGCGCTGCTGCGCCATTGCCTAACGGGGTGCCGGGCACAACGCCTTCTTCCTGCTCGGGGTGCTGTGTCAGTCCGTTCTCTTCCGGAACTTCCAGTTGCGGATGCAGCTGCTCCGCCTCACTCTTGGTTTCGCTGCGGTCGGTGCCGGCTGTGTGTGCCTGGTAAGTAGTCAGGGCCTCAAACGGACGCGGACCAACCAAGCGCTCCAGGTCGTTCTGGAACAGGATTTCTTTCTCAAGCAACTCCTGCGATACTATTTCAAGCTCACGCTCTTTGCTTATCAATAACTGCTTGGTGCGCTGGTAAGCTGCATCAATAATCTTGCGTACCTCTTCGTCAATGGTCTGGGCTGTGGCCTCGGAGTATGGTTTGTTAAATGAGTAATCGGAGCTCTGCTTCGAATCGTAGAACGATACGTTACCGATTTTACTGTTCATGCCATACATGGTTACAATGCTGTAGGCCATTTTGGTAATGCGCTCCAGGTCGCTTAGTGCACCCGTCGAAATCCGGCCAAATACCAGTTCTTCTGCAGCGCGGCCGCCCAGGGCCATGCACATCTCATCAATCAACTGCTCGGTAGTGTACAGGAACTGCTCTTTTGGCAGGTACTGTGCGTAGCCCAGCGCAGCCACACCGCGTGGTACAATGCTTACTTTTACCAATGGGTCGGCATGCTCCAGGAACCAGCCGGCAATCGCGTGGCCAGCTTCGTGGTAGGCAACAATCTTTTTCTCTTCTGGTGAGATAATCTTGTTTTTCTTTTCCAGTCCACCGATTACACGGTCAATCGCGTCGTTGAAATCCTGCTGGTCAACGGCCTTCTTGTTACGGCGGGCAGCAATCAAAGCGGCTTCGTTACAAACGTTGGCAATTTCGGCACCAGCAAAACCCGGTGTCTGCGCAGCAAGCTTCTTGGAGTTTACGTCCTCAGCTAATGTGAGCGGCTTCAGGTGCACGTTGAATATCTGCGTGCGGCCATTAATATCCGGTTTGTCGATGCTGATCTGGCGGTCGAAACGGCCGGGACGCAGCAGCGCGGAGTCCAATGTATCGGGCCGGTTGGTAGCAGCAAGTATAATTACGCCTGAATCGGTAGCAAAACCGTCCATCTCTACCAGCAGGGAGTTCAGTGTGTTTTCACGCTCATCGTTGCCGCCAGGAGTCTGTCCACGGCTGCGATGGCGGCCAATGGCGTCTATCTCATCAATAAAGATGATACAGGGCGCTTTGGCTTTGGCCTGCTTGAAGAGGTCGCGCACACGTGCGGCACCCACACCCACAAACATCTCTACAAAGTCGGAACCGGAAAGCGAGAAGAACGGAACATCGGCCTCACCGGCAACAGCTTTGGCCAGCAGGGTTTTACCTGTTCCGGGAGGACCTACCAGCAAAGCGCCTTTAGGTATTTTACCACCCAGTATGGTGAATTTAGAAGGCGTTTTCAGGAACTCTACAATCTCCTGCACCTCTTCTTTGGCCTCCTCCAGGCCGGCCACGTCCTTAAACGTAATCTTTACTTTGTTCTCTGCATCAAAAAGGGCTGCTTTAGACTTGCCGATGTTGAAGATTTGGCCGCCTGCGCCACCCGCTGTTACGCGGCGCATCAGGAACCAGAAGCCAAACAGCAGCAGAATCAGGAAGCCCCACTGCACAAAGAAGTCAGCAAAGCCGGTGCGGCTGGTTACTGTAAGTGGCACGCGCTGATCGCGTGGCACTTCTGCCTGAAGCTTGTCCAGGTCCTCCTTAAATATTTCGGGAGAGATAATCTGGAACTGGTATTGCGGGCCCTGATCTACAGCAAAACTGCCGCGGTCCTGCAGTTCGGTTTTATACTTGTCGTTCTGCAGGGCCTCTTCTTTCAGGTATACCTCCACGATTTTGTCGTTCACGATAGTCAGTTTCTTGACATCGCCGCTGAGCAGCATTTCTTCAAAATCCTTCTGCGTGGTTTCTACTGAGGTGTTGCTGTTGTTGAGCCAGGTTAAGCCGAAGATGATCAGTAGCAGCACAGCCAGCATCCACAACTGCATGGTTGGGCGGGGCGGCGTGTTGGGGATAATCGGTTTCTTCTTCTTGTTATTATTTGGTTTATTATTCTCTGCCATGAATGTTTAATTTCGGATGTATAAACAACATAGGGCCGCACCAATTGTTTTGGTATAGCCCTAAAGGTTAAACAGCTGCCACATGCTCAATGCTGGCGTCGCCCCAAAGCTCCTCCAGCGCATAAAATGCCCGCTTGTCTTTCAAAAAGATGTGCGCCACCACATCTACATAATCCAGCAACACCCACTCGTTGTTGGTGCGGCCTTCGCTTTGCCAGGGGTTCTGGCGAACCGCCTTAAACACTTCTTCCTCTACGGAAGTAGCAATGGCATCGAGTTGGGTATCGGAGTTGGCGGATGCTATGACGAAGTAATCAGATACAGCGTTTTTAAGTGATTTAAGGTTAATAACTACAATATCAAAGGCTTTTCTTTCCTGCATGCCTTTCACTACAAGTTCTGCCAATATGTCTGAATTAGCCTCAACCTTGGTTTCTTTCATTTGAGCTACTTAAATTTGAAGTACAAAAGTATTAAATTCTAATGTAATGTATGGTGCCTAATACGCTGTTTATGGGCCGGCAGCTTTTTTTTCTGCCGGTTTGTGAATCTACTAACTCAGAGGCCCAGCAGCTTCTTATCAAAAATGAGGCCACAGAGGGCTGCCTGGTGCTTACGGCACAACAAACCAGTGGCCGTGGCCAGCGCGGAAATACCTGGGAGGCTGAACCCGGAAAAAATATTACGCTTTCCGTTATCCTGTCGCCCACCTTTCTGGCCGCCCGTCATCAGTTTTTCCTCAACATGGCCGTGTCGCTGGCCGTGCTCGATCTGCTGCGCGAGCAGGGGCTGGTGCAGGCACAGGTAAAGTGGCCCAACGATTTATACTTTGAAGGTAAGAAACTTGGCGGGATTTTAATAGAAAACACCATAAGCAGCCACTATTTACAACACAGTATCATCGGAATTGGTTTAAACGTAAACCAGTTGCAGTTTCAGTTCCCGACGGCTACTTCGCTGGCCGCCTGCCTGGGCCATGCGCTGGATGTGGAAGCGCTGGTGGCTCAACTGATGGAACTTCTGGAAAAACGCTACCTGGAATTGCGCAACGGCAAAACTGCCCGGCTGAAGTATGAGTACCTGCAGGCACTGTTCCGCTACCAGCAAATGCACCCTTTTATAGTGGATAACCGGCAGGTGCAGGGAATGATAACGGGTATTGATGACGACGGCCGGCTGGGCGTGGAAATAAAAGGGCTGTTGCACTACTTTTCCTTTAAGGAAATTGCTTTTGTTATCTGAAGATCCGGTTCTGGTTTGCCTGGCTTATTTATACTTCGGCGATTAACAAGCCAGGTATAAGCATCCTGTTTTTAGTATTTGTGGCTTAATTAAAAGTGGCAAAAGCAAAGTAATTATCTCCTGGCTCAGCTTGTGTGTACTTTATGTGCTGATGCCCGCACTTCTCTGTTATACCTGGTTATCCATAAAGAAAAGCAGATGTTTTGTAGGCTTAAATGGAAGAAAAGCAAGTATAAATTACGACTTATCGGTTAGTTGGCGTAATTGTTGATATATAATCAAGTATGAATGGAAGGCGTTTTCTGCGTCAGGCTGATTTAAGGCTTACAAGGATTTATACTCGTTTGTAAATACTTTCGGATTTACGCTTAATTTTTTCAATATTTTAAACTATCTTTGGTTGCAATAGTCAATATTAGTAAAAAAGAGGATCTTAATATGATAATTTCTACTCAAAAAATATTTCTGGCTGTTATGCTGCTGGGCACTTACCTGACAGGATTTGTCGGGAAAGCATACTGCAAGGGAATATCCCGCGAGGCTATTGCGGGGGTGTTGCCTGTTTACAAGGGCGGAGTGGCCGTGTGGGCCTTTGTATCGGAGCAGCATTCGCAGCTGGCTCCTTCGGCACAAAACGCGCACCCGCACATTCTTACAGATGTGGCGGAGCATTCGTGTTCTAAAATTTATGCATCGGCTGTAGGCCAGGTATTTCATACACTGGAACTCAGAACCGATAGAAACATGTATGCGGCAAGTCTTGTTGCTTTGGCACCCAGCCGTAACCTTATCAAGGAACTGCCTTCTATTAACGCTTACCCGAACCCGTCGCGCGGCATTACGCTTTTTTCGCTCAACCTGACGGCCAACGACAACTATAAAATCAGAATATCCAACACCATTGGACGGGTGGTAACGAGTGCCGAAGTATTGCCCGCCAGTGCCAACACAGTTGTGCAACTGGATATGAGCAGCCTGCCTTCCGGCGTGTATTTTTACAGCTTGCTGGTGAACGACAAAACTGTAGAAACAAAACGCCTTATACTTCAGAAATAACCCCTTTTATAAGGATTTAGCAACAGGAAGCCGGCCAAATGGCCGGCTTTTTGATTTTAAACTTTTAAAAGTAGCCTTCCCTTAACATTATTTATTATTTTCGGGGCTGAATCAACTATCGTTATGACTGATTATCGCAGGATAAATAACATCGTGGGGTGGATCGTATTTTTGATCGCCGCTACAGTTTACGTACTTACACTCGAACCGACCGCCAGTTTCTGGGACTGCGGGGAATTTATCGCCAGCTCATTTAAACTGCTGGTACCGCATCCGCCCGGCGCACCGCTCTTTCTGCTGATAGGCCGCATGTTCTCGCTTTTTGCCTCCGATGTAACGCAGGTAGCCTGGTGGGTTAACTTTCTTTCTGGTCTGTGCAGCGCCTTTACCTCTTTGTTCCTGTTCTGGAGCATTACGATTCTGGCCAGGCGCATACTTATAAAAGAAGGCGAACAGCCCACAACCGGCAACATCCTGCTCATTATGGGCAGCGGCGTGGTAGGAGCGCTGGCTTATACTTTCTCTGACTCCGCTTGGTTCTCCGCCGTAGAAGCCGAAGTATACGCCATGTCGTCTTTTTTCACGGCGATCGTATTCTGGGCGATGCTGCGCTGGGAGGCAAAAGCCGGCGAAGCTTACTCCGACAAATGGCTTATCCTGATTGCATACCTGGTAGGCCTTTCCATCGGGGTGCACCTGCTCAACTTGGTAGCTATTCCGGCGCTCGCTTTTATTTATTACTTCCGCTTATACAAGCCCACTTTCTGGGGCGGTGTAGTAGCCTTCCTGATTAGTGCCGTAGTGCTGCTGACCATCCTATGGGGCATCATACCCGGTTTGCCTTCGGTCGCGGGCGACGTGGAAGTGTTCTTCGTGAATTCGCTTGGCCTGCCGTTCGGCAGCGGCGTTATTGTATTTGTAGTGCTGGTGGTAGCAGCCATTGTATATGGTATCCGCTACTCCATCAGGCACAACAACCGCATCCTGAACACGGCGCTGCTTTGCCTGGTATTTGTATTGATAGGTTACTCATCTTATATGATGATTCCAATCCGGTCCAGCTATGATCCGACTATTGACGAAAACGATCCGGATGACATCCTGGGCGTGGTGGCTTACCTGAAGCGCGAGCAATACGGTGATCGCCCCTTGATCTATGGCCCGCAATACAATGCCCAGCCCGTTGACCAGGAAGAGGGCGCACCCCGATACATCAGAGGAAAAGACAAGTATATTGTTACAGGCCACAAGATTGAGCCGATATACGAGAGCAAAGACAAAACCCTGTTCCCCCGCATTTACAGCGATCAGCCACAACACATTGATGAGTATAAAAAATGGGTTGATCTGCGTGAAGGCCAGATGCCGACTTTCGGCCAGAACCTGAGCTTTCTGTTCCGTTATCAGTTGGGGCACATGTACTGGCGCTACTTCCTGTGGAACTTTGCAGGCCGCGAGAGCGATGTGCAGAATGCCGGGGTGCTGTGGTTTGGCAAGGGAGGGCCTAATGTGCCGGATCGGGTGCTGAACAGTGAGGCCCGCAACTGCTTTTACCTGCTGCCGCTGCTGCTGGGTATACTTGGTTTGATTTACCAGATACGCAAAAAAGAGAAAGATGCTTTCGTGATTGGCCTGCTGTTTTTCTTTACCGGTATCGCTATTGCCTTATACTTAAACCAGCCGCCATCAGAGCCGCGCGAGCGTGATTATACTTTTGCAGGCTCGTTTTACGCTTTCAGTATCTGGATTGGCCTGGGTGTGCTGGGCGTGGCAGAGTTAATACAGAAAGTGCTGAAGAACAGAACGGCTCAGGCGGGCCTGGCTACTGTTGTCTGCCTTTCGGTGCCGGTTATAATGGCCGCAGAAGGCTGGAACGACCACGATCGCTCTGACCGCTACCAGTCCGTAGACTCTGCCAAGAACCTGCTGGATTCCTGTGCCCCCAACGCCATCCTCTTCACCAACGGCGACAACGATACGTTCCCGCTTTGGTATGTGCAGGAAGTGGAAGGATACCGGACAGATGTGCGCGTGGCTGTGCTCAGCTATCTCAATACCGACTGGTACATCGACCAGATGAAGCGGCAATCGTATAAATCGGCGCCGTGGCCGCTGACGCTGGAGAACGAAAACTACCGCCAGGGCACCAATGATTACCTGCCTTACATGGAGCGCCCGCAGGTAGCCGCCGGCATCGACCTGAAGCAGTTTATAGAATTGGTGAAAGAAAACCATCCGGCGCTGCAGGTGCAGTACGGCGAAGGTACAACGCTGATGACCATGCCGACACACAACTTCTTCCTGAATGTAGACACAAGCCTGGTGCAGCAGATGGGCTTTATCCCCGCCGAAAAGCAGAACCAGGTAACGGACCGCATGCAATGGACCATTAACAAGTCGCTTCTGGAGAAAAAGCACCTCATTATGTTAGACTTGCTGAGCACCAATAACTGGGAGCGCCCGATTTACTTTTCCACTACCGTGAACAGTGCAGACTTTATCGGCTTGTCGCAGTATTTCCAGCTGGACGGACTTGCTTTCCGGGTAGTGCCTGTAAAAACAGCTAGTGAAGAAGAGCAGGGCTACGTGAACAAAGACGTGATGTATAACAACATGATGAAAAAGTTCAGCTTCCGCAACTTCAACAACCCGGACATTTACTACGACGAAAATTACCTGCGCTTCTCGGCCAACGCCCGCGATAAGTTTGCCAAACTGGCTACAGCTTACCTGGAAGACGGCAATGTGGCCAGAGCAAAAGAAGTTGTGGATCATTGCTTCGATGTGATGCCCGGCAACGCTGTGCCGTATGATTATTACACGCCGCAGTTCATCCCGATTATGATGAAGATAGGCGAAGAAGAGAAAGCCAGGCAGATACTCGACGAAATGACGAAAAATTCGCAGCAGGCCCTGGATTATTATTTTGAGAAAGGCGCTTTGTTCGATACGGAGATACAGACCAATATGGTTATTTTGCAGCAGCTGGTAGGCATAGCGCAGGAAATCGGGATGGAAGACCGTGCGCAGCAGCTGCAACAGCAATTTATGCAGTACCTGCAACGCATGCGCCGCTAAACAAAAAGGAGCGGAAGGCAGTAATTAAAGCCGGACTGCCTGCAGGTAGCCCGGCTTTAATTTTTCAGGTTCACCTTGTTATCCTGTCACAGATGAAGCACTTTGCGCTGATTTTATTTTCTGTTTTGCTGTTTTCCTGGGGGTGTGGCGGGCCGCGTCTGCGCCCCTTGGCCAGAATGCAGCCTGTGATGGCAAAGCCAGTTATACCGGAGATAATATTACAGCAACGCTTCTACGGTAGTGGCGACAGCTTATACCTGCTGCTGCGGTTCGAGGATGTGCGGCAGGTGCTGGATGTACCGCAAACGGCTAAGTACATGATTTACAGCATTCGTGCCGGCGCGTCGGAACGGGATGCGCTGCTGCAGTCAGACTCGGTGAATGTAACCGTTGCCGGCCGCAAAGATGCGCAGGGGCTGGTGCTGCAACTGGCGCTGCCGCGGCAACTGGTGCAGGAGCCTAATGTGCTGCACCTGCGCCTCTGGCAGGATCTTGAGAACAATGAGCGGATGGGGGCCAGGTTTAAGGTGCCGCTGCAGGCAAGTATGCCGGAGAAAGACTTTCTGCTGGTGCAGGCTACAAACGGGCAGCCGGTATTCCAGGATTACACAACCACTTCTACGCCCCTGCTGCTTCGCTCTTACAGTGCAGCGCCCGGCACTCTGATGTTACAGCGCTTCGAAGCTGATTTTACACCCGCTCTGCCACCAATGTCTGCAAGGCAGGAGGCTGTGCCGCGTACCATCTCGGTGCTGGAAGAAACAAGTATAGTGCCTGGTGATACGTTCAGCCTAAAGGAACCCGGCTTATACTTACTGGCGCCTGACAGCAGGTTTCCGAGGGGCTTGCTGGTGCAGCCAAATGCTTATCCGAAGGTAACCATGGCAAAAGAACTGCTGCCGCCGCTTATTTATCTGACCACTTCTGCAGAGCGGGAAGCCATGATGCAAGCGGCAGATACCAAGGAGGCCGTAGATCGGTTCTGGCTTAAAATAGCCGGCAACGAAAATGAGGCGCGCCGCCTGATCCGCACATACTACAGCCGCGTAGAGACGGCGAACAGGCTTTATACTTCGCATAAAGCAGGCTGGGCTACGGACAGGGGTATGATTTACATTATCTACGGCCCGCCCAGCGACATTAGCCATACCGCCGGTTCCGAAACCTGGATATACCGCCAGTCTGAAACGTCGCCATACGTGAAATTCGTTTTTACCAAAAAAGAGAATACCTTTACTACGAATCATTATGAGCTGATACGGCGCCCCGAGTACGAGGAAAGCTGGTACAGCACAGTAGCAAAATGGAGAGCAGGTATAACAGGAACGTAGGCAGCCGCTATGGTAGCCCCAGAGCACCCAAAGAAGATAAAATAGAAATGATTTTCGGCTCCAGGCCCATTCTGGAGGCGATGCTGGCCGGTAAAACACTGGAAAAAATATTCCTGCAGCGCGGCAGCCGCAACAGCACCACAGATGAGATTACGGACCTGGCCAAAAAGCTGGATGTGCCCGTGGCGTCGGTGCCCGTTGAGAAACTGAACAACCTGACCCGCAAAAATCACCAGGGCGCTGTGGCCTTCCTTTCAGCTATTGCTTACGCCCCTCTGAACGAGATTGTAACATCGCTGTTTGAAAAGGGCAAAAATCCGCTGCTGCTTATACTTGATCGGATTACGGATGTGCGCAACTTCGGCGCTATTGCCCGGAATGCAGAGTGTATGGGCGTGGATGCTATCATTATTCCCAGCCGCGGCGGTGCACAAATCAATGCTGATGCTATTAAAACATCAGCCGGCGCACTGCACCTTATACCCGTTTGCCGCGAGCCTAATCTGAAGGATACCCTCGATTACCTCAAGGATTATGGCGTACAGCTGGTAGCCTGTACCGAAAAGACGGAGCAAAGCCTGGCGGATGATGACGTGGACATGGTCGGGCCGACAGCTATTATCATGGGCAGCGAGGAAGACGGTATTTCGCCGGAATACCTGAAGCGCGCTGATGCCCGCCTGCGTATTCCGCTGATGGGGCAGATTGGCTCTTTGAACGTATCCGTAGCCACCGGCATTATACTTTACGAAGCCATGCGCCAGCGCCTGAAAGAGGCAAAAGCTTAATTTATGGATAAAGGATTGTTTGGCAGGTGATAAGGGTGTTTTGTTATACCATACATAGCCTGGTTCATTTCATCCCAGATATAAAGTATGGCGTCTATAGACTTGCTTCGAAAAAGCCAATATGATTCGCTACTGAAGGATGACTTCCGCTAGTGCGAACTTGCAGCTCGTACTTTCCTTAACGCTGTCGGTGTAAAGATACGAGCTACAAGCTCGCACCAGCAGGGGTATGATACCAGCCGAAGTATAAAATATGCGTAGACCTCGCAGCGTGCGCAGCTCCTGCGAGTGTCCTGCTTGCTACCAAGGCTTCGGAATTAATTGGTTTCCGGGATGGCTATGTTTTTGAGTATAAAACAAATCAGCCATAGCATAGCTTTATACTTCTTCGTGCTTTTCCCTGTATGTGCACAAATACGAGCTACTAGCTCGCACCAGCGAAGTATAAAAAAGGGAGAAGGAGCTTTGAGTAACTCCTTCTCCCTTTCTTTTCTTCATTTGTCGAAAATTCCTTTGCCTGAATTACCCGGATTAAATATACTCTGTGCCTTTTTTGGATTTGGCATCTGCCATAAACTCTTTTACTTTCTGCTCTTCCTCTATTTTGCAGATCATCAGTACATTATCATACTCGGCTACAATGTAATCTTCTAGGCCCTGCAGTACCACCAAGCGTTCTTTAGGTGTTTTTACGATGCAGTTCTTCGTGTCATAGAGCAGCACTTCGCCATCTACTACATTCCCGTTCTCGTCTTTCTCATTAATAGTATAAAGCGATTTCCAGGTGCCCAGGTCCGACCAGCCGATATCGGCAAGCAACACATACACATTGTCCACTTTCTCCATAATGCCATAGTCTATCGATACGTTGCGGCACTGTGAGTATGCGCGGGTAATAAAATTCTGCTCTTTGGCAGTGTTCAGAACAGCACTGCCTTCCTCAAAAACCTCGGAAATCTCGGGCAGGTACTGGCGGAAAGCTCTCAGGATACTTTGTACGCTCCAGATAAAAATGCCTGAGTTCCAGACAAAGTCGCCGCTCTCCAAAAACATTTGCGCCAGTTCCAGATTTGGCTTTTCAGTAAAGGTCTTCACCTTTTTGATACGCTGCGACTCGTCGCCGATGTACTGGATGTATCCATAGCCCGTATCGGGGCGGCTTGGCGTAATACCCAGCGTTAAAAGCACATCGTCTTTGGCTGCAGCGGCCACGGCTTCAATAATCACGTCTTCGAACTCCCGCTCTTTCAACACCACATGGTCTGAGGGCGCTACAACCAGTTTGGCGTCAGGGTTGAGTTGCGCGATTTTATAGGAGGCGTAAGCCACGCATGGTGCCGTGTTGCGGCCAACAGGCTCCAACAGTACCTGGTTGTCGCTCAGTTGGGGGAGCTGCTCTTTTACCAGGGCTTCATAGTCCTTGTTGGTCACCACAAACACATTCTCCGGCGGACAGATATGCGCGAAGCGTCGGGCAGTCATTTGCAGCATACTTTCGCCGATGCCGAGCACGTCGTGAAATTGCTTGGGATAGTTGGTGCGGCTGAATGGCCAGAAGCGACTTCCGATACCGCCCGCCATAATAACTACATAGGTATTTTTATCCATGGTAATTAAACGAGTCCTTCTTTTAATAAATCGTGTAAGTGTATAAAACCGGCAAAATTACCAGATTCTGTAACAATAAGCTGCGTTATAGTTTTATCTTGCATAATAGCCAGCGCTTCTGCCGCATACTGATCGGGTGAAATGGTGAGCGGGGCAGGAGTCATGATGTCGGAAGCGCGAATGCCGTCAATGGAATCAAACTTGTTGAGCATACGGCGCAGATCGCCGTCGGTTATAATGCCTACTAAATGGCTGGTGCCATCCTGTACCACCGCGGTGGCTCCGAGGCGCTTCGAGGAGATTTCTATAATAATTTCTTTCAGCGTAGCGTTTTCTTTTACATTTGGAGCCTCATTCTGCCGGTAGATGTCACCTACCGTCAGGTATAAACGCTTGCCCAGCGAACCGCCCGGGTGCAGCCCGGCAAAGTCGGCAGTACTAAAGCCCCGGGCTTCCAGCAGGCAGACTGCCAGTGCATCGCCTAGGGCAAGGGCAGCGGTAGTGCTGGTGGTAGGCGCCAGGTTATGCGGACAGGCTTCGCGCTCTATATGGGCGTTAAGTATAAAATCGGCACACTGGGCCAGGTAAGAATCGGTGCTGGAGACCATGGCAGCCAGTTTGGAGCCTTTGCGCTTCAGTAGCGGAACCAGAACCTTAATTTCGGGTGTGTTGCCGCTTTTGGAGATGCAGATAACGAAGTCGTCGGGTTGTATCATACCCAAATCGCCATGTATGGCATCGGCGGCGTGCATAAAAATGGCGGGTGTGCCCGTAGAGTTAAGCGTGGCTACAATTTTGGAAGCAATGTTGGCGCTCTTACCAATACCGGTAACAACGACGCGGCCTTTGCTCTGCAAAATAGCGTTGACACAGCCTTCAAAATTCTCGTCAACCAGATCTGCCAGTCTGGCGATGGCTTCAGCTTCTAATTGCAAGACATTTTTTGCAGTTTGAATGATGTTATTAAGTAGATTCAAATTAAATTTGTATAAATGTGCCTTGAACGGGTACGTTGCAACCAGAATATTTTTTGCAGGATTACATGTCAGTTAAACAAGAGGTCAATCTCAAGAACAAATTAAAGGAAGTTTTTGGCTATAGTCAATTCAGGGGCAACCAGGAGTTGATAATAAACAACATCATTAATGGCAAAAACACCTTTGTGATTATGCCGACGGGCGCGGGCAAGTCGCTGTGTTACCAGTTGCCGGCGTTGTCACTTCCGGGCACAGCCATCGTTATATCGCCCCTTATTGCCCTGATGAAGAACCAGGTAGATCAGCTGAACGCTTTTGGTGTGAACGCGCAGTTCCTGAACTCTACACTTTCGAAGGCTGAGATAAACAAGGTAAAAAAAGAAACGCTTGCCGGGGAGGTAAAGCTGCTGTATGTGGCGCCGGAGTCGCTTACCAAAGAAGACACCATTGAATTCCTCCGCAACTCCAACATTACCTTTGTGGCCATCGACGAGGCGCACTGTATCTCAGAATGGGGGCACGATTTCCGGCCGGAGTACCGCCGCATCCGGGGCATCATCGATCAGATCGGTAATTTGCCCATTATTGCGCTTACCGCCACCGCCACGCCCAAAGTACAGCTCGACATCCAGCGCAACCTGCAGATGGACGAGGCCTCGGTATTTAAATCGTCTTTTAACCGCACCAACTTATACTATGAGGTGCGCCCCAAGCACAATACCAAAAAGCAGCTCATCCAGTATGTGAAAAAGCATAAGGGCAAGAGCGGCGTAGTATACTGCCTGAGTCGCAAAAAGGTGGAAGAAATTGCCGAACTGCTGCGCGTGAACGATGTAAAGGCGCTGCCTTACCATGCCGGCCTCGACGCACAGGTGCGCATGAACAACCAGGACGCGTTTCTGAACGAGGACTGCGATGTGATTGTAGCCACCATTGCCTTTGGCATGGGCATCGACAAGCCGGACGTGCGCTTTGTTATCCACTATGATACGCCAAAGTCGGTGGAGGGCTACTACCAGGAAACCGGACGTGCGGGCCGCGATGGGCTGGAGGGCAACTGCCTGATGTTCTACAGTTATGATGACATTATCAAGCTCGAAAAATTCAACAAAGATAAACCTGTAACGGAGCGCGACAACTCCAAGCTGCTGCTGCAGGAAATGGCCTCTTACGCTGACTCAGCGGTGTGCCGACGCAAGCAGTTGCTGCATTATTTTGGCGAAGCCTACGAGAAGGATTGCGGTTTCTGCGACAACTGCCTGCATCCCAAAGAGCGCTTTGAGGCGCAGAACGAGGCACAGCTGGCCTTAAAGGCGGTGCAGCAAACTGGTGAGCGCTTTAGTATAGAGCACCTGACGGCAGTGCTGACAGGCTTGCGCAACCAGTATACGACCAGCTATGATCATGACCAACTGGAGGTGTTCGGCGCCGGAAAAGAGCATGATGCCCAGTTCTGGAGCTCGGTACTGCGCCAGGTGCTGTTGTCTGAATACCTGGAAAAAGATATCGAGAATTTCGGAATTGTGAAGCTAACGCAGAAGGGCCGTGACTTTATCGCGCAGCCGCATCCTATACAGCTCACAAAAGACCATAACTACGAGCAGGAAGTAAAGGAAGACGCAGAGAAGGAAGAAACACAAGCCGCTGCAGGCCACGACGAAGCCTTGTTTGACCTGCTGAAAGGCCTGCGCAAAAAAATGGCAAAGGAAAAAGGCCTGCCGCCATACGTCCTGTTCCAGGACCCGTCGCTAAAGGAAATGGCCACCGTATACCCTACTACCAAAGAAGACCTGGCCCATATTGCCGGTGTGGGAATGGGCAAGGTGCAGAAGTTTGGTAAGCCCTTCCTGGATCTCATCAGCAAGTATGTAGAGGAGAATGATATTGTAACGGCGGCAGACGTAGTGGTGAAAACCACAGTAAACAAGTCGAAGATAAAGATTTACATCATTCAGCAGATAGACAAAAAAGTAGATCTGGAAGAACTGGCAGCCTCTAAAGATTTGACAATGCAGGAGCTGATCGAGGAAATTGAGCATATCTGCTATTCCGGCACCAAACTTAACCTGAACTACTACATCAACAATGTGCTGGATCAGGAGCGTCAGGAAGAAATTTATGACTATTTTATGCACGCCAGCACCGATAACATTGCTGTGGCCCAGCAGGAACTGGGGGCGGATGATTATACCGAAGAGGATCTGCGCCTGATGCGTATCAAGTTCCTGTCGGAGTACGCTAATTAAGCTGTTTAGTAGTTTAAAGGCTGTTTTTTTATCAGCAAAAATAAAAATCGCTGCACGAAAGGCAGCGATTTTTATTTTTGGGCAAAGTATAAAACATACTTTGTGCTGCGAGAGCAAGTATAAATTTATAACTTCGCAGCAACGTTCTGTACACAACAGCAGAGCACAACAATTAATAATCAGCCATTAACAACCCAAACCATGAACGTTCTGATTATCGGATCCGGAGCCCGAGAGCACGCCATTGCCTGGAAACTGCGCCAAAGCCAATACTGTGAGCAGGTTTTTGTGGCCCCCGGCAATGCCGGCACAGCAGCCTTCGGCACCAATGCCAGCATCGACATACATGACTTTAACGAACTGGCAAAATTTGCCTGCGACTTTAACATCATGATGCTGGTAGTAGGGCAGGAACACGCGCTGGTAGAAGGCATCCACGATTTTTTTCAGGGTTCGGAGTATCTGAAACATATTCTGGTAGTCGGTCCGAAGAAGGCAGGCGCCATGCTGGAAGGCAGCAAAGATTTCTGCAAAACGTTTTTGCAGAAGTATAATATCCCCACGGCACGTTATCAGACGTTTACGGAAGCCACTTTCAGGGAAGCCACGGCCTACCTGCGTACGCATTCGTATCCGGCTGTTATCAAAGCCGATGGCCTGGCAGCCGGTAAAGGCGTAATCATCGCCCAGGATTTTGAAGAGGCTGTTGATGCGCTGGAAGATTTGCTCCGCAACAAGCGGTTTGGCAACGCCAGCAGCAAGGTAGTGATAGAAGAGTATCTGCACGGCATTGAAGTATCGGTATTTATACTTACCGACGGCAAAGAATACGTGCTGCTGCCGGAGGCGAAAGATTACAAGCGCATTGGCGAAGGTGACACCGGCCTGAATACCGGCGGGATGGGCGCCATTTCGCCGGTGCCGTTTGTTGATGCCGCCTTTATGGATCGGGTAAAAGAGCGCGTAATAATGCCGACCCTGCGCGGCATGCAGCAGGAAAAGATGGATTTCTCAGGCTTCCTGTTTATCGGGCTGATGAACGTGAACGGCGAGCCTTACGTGATAGAGTACAACGTGCGCCTCGGCGATCCGGAAACAGAAGCCATACTGCCGCGCATAAAGTCTGATTTGTTTGAGCTGTTCAGGGCGCTGCACGATCACAAGCTGGGCGAGTTTGAATTGGAGGTAGATCCGCGCACAGCAGCTACCGTATTCCTGGTGTCGGGCGGCTACCCCGAAGGCTTTGAAAAAGGCAAAGAGATAAGCGGCCTGGAGCAGGTGCCGGCAGATGTACTGGTATTTCATGCGGGTACCAGGATGGAGGAAGGGAAGTTAGTGAGCAGCGGCGGTCGCGTGATTGCCGTTACCGCCCTGGCAGACAGCCAGGAGGCGGCGCTGGCCAAAGCAAACGCTGCCGCCGAAGCCATTAGTTGGAAAGGTCGTTACTACCGCCATGACATTGGTTTCGACCTGAAACCTGCCCGCCTGGTATAGGTATACAGTATAAAGCACAGGTATAAACCTTGCGTATAAGTATAAAAGAGAAAAGGCCGGTAAATTTACCGGCCTTTTCTCTTTTATACTTTGCCTGTTTAGCAATACGCCTCGAAAGCGCCTTGCAGGTTGTCGACAATGCGGTGCAGTTCGTTGCCTTCAATGTGATAACGCTCAATCATGTGCACCAGCTCGCCGTTTTTAAACAGGGCAATAGATGGGGATGAGGGCGGATAGGGCAACATGTGCTCGCGCGCAGCGGCCACGGCGTCCTGCTCCATGCCGGCAAATACGGTTACCAGTTTTTCAGGGCGCTTGTCGGTAGCGGCTACGGCCATTTTTAGGGCCGGGCGGGCTTTAGAGGCTGCGCAACCGCATACAGAGTTTACAGCCAGCAACACAGTTCCCTCGGCTTTTAAGGCTTGCTCCACTTCTTCAGGTGTGGTTAATTGCTCAAAACCGGCAGAGGTCAGATCCTCGCGGATAGGAGCAACCATATATTCAGGATACATTCCCATGATTATCAGAATTTAAGGTAAAAGATATAACTGCAAAATTAATAAAAATCCTGCACAAAAGACAGCATGCACCACCGAGACAGTAAAAGTATAGATAATGAGTATATTTAATATATAAAATATTTCATTTTTAGAAGATATTTCGATAACAGAAAACTCTTTGTGTTGTATGTAGGTATACGCAATCCATGGGTGAACGGCCCTTAGGCAGAAGCTGAATTATCTATACGGAAGGTAAACGTTTAGCAAAAGAATTTAATGCGAACAAGGTATAATTGTAAGATTTACACTTACCGAAGGGTTGTCTTTTCCAAAGGCGATGATTAAAACATAGAATTCCATGCTATAGGTATAGCATCAGTAAAAATATTTTTATCAGCAGGATAAATTTTGAGAATTCTTTAAGAGCAGTATATTTTATTATCATGAACAAAAACACATCTCCGCAACAACAGGCTGTTGCGCGATATTTCTTCTTAAAAACGAAGGAAAATAAAATACGGGAACTGATTGTGGTGCTTACCAGCAACTCGCAGACAGTACAGGTGCCCATGCGCGAGGAAGATCTGGAACTACAGAGTTTTTACGAACGCGGCATGACGCCACAGGAAGTAGCAACTGCCGAGAACAACCAGATGTGGAAGATTTTTAATACCTGGAATGCGCTTATATCCGATCACCAGAAGATGGGCGTAAACCAGGAATTATTGAATGAGTTGATTCACTATCGGAACCAGTTTGCCCTACAGGAAGAGGCGCTTGCCTAAGCCTGCTATACTATAAAACTCAAGTTGCGATTTACCAGCGGTGGGCTATCAAAATCAGATATTAACCCATTCCTGTAAACCGCAACTTGAGTTATGTAAATCAGAATACAGAATTAAATGCAGGAGCTAAGTATAAAAAGGCCTCTCAGCGTATTGCTGAGAGGCCTTTTTATACTTGTGGGAACCGCCTGACAAAGTTCCTCTATACCTTCAATATTTCCTTACCGGATAATGAATGGTAAATCAGAAGTCCAGGAGCTGTTTCTTTATCTGCTTTAGTTTACCTCAATCTCATCCAGAAACAGCCATGCTTTTTCGCCGGCGCCCCGCTTGCCTTCCGGCACGGTTTGCGTGTTTTTTACGGCCACTTTCACGAAGCGTATGGTGGCAGGAGCAAAGTCTACTTTCATAATTGCCTTAGGGCCTTCTACCTGCGACACAGAATCGGCAGCGCCTAGCGGCTTAAACGTTTTGCCGTCGGCAGAGCCGTATACTTCCACGGCTTTTGGCGGGTATACGTAGGTGCCGCCTGAATTAAGGGCGTGCACCACCACGTTGTTGATCTGTTGTGCTGTTCCCAGATCTATCGTAGCCTCCACGTTGCCGCCTTCGTAGCCGAGTGTTTCGGGGCCGCGGCCGCCACTTTTGCTGATGATGCCATTGTTCAGCGTAAAAGCACCTTTGCCTGCGAATGTCTCGGAGGGCGGCGTGCTGAGCGTAATTTCTTTTCCGGTGGCTTTGCTAAAGTCCAGCTTCACAGTTAGCGAATCTACTAATTTGCCATCCTTATAGTACAAACCCGTTACCTGCGAGGTCTGGTTTAACACAAGCGGGGCTGTATAGCCTGTTTCGGCCTGCTTGCCTTTGATGGTATAAACCAGTTTACCCAGATCCTCTTTTGCATCAAACTTTACAGTGATGCCCTGGTGGTCTGCTGTGGGCAAAACATCTGCATTGATGTCGTAATAAGCGTTGCTGTAGGCAGCGTCCCATAGATCATAGCGTTTAAACTGGGTGAGCAGCCTTCTTTCGAAATCATGCCAGTCCTTCTTTTCCGGTGCTGTCCACAGTGCTTCGCTTAGGGCGCTCATCCTCGGGAAAATCTGGTATTCTACTTTCGCCGGGTTGCTCATGTATTCTGTCCATACATTGCCTTGGGCGCCCATTACATACTTTGCCTGCTCCGGCGTTAGTTCTTTGGGTACGGGCTCGTAGCTGTAGGTTTTTTCTACACTTGTATAGCCACCAATGGTAACGGAGTCTTCGCGGGCGCTCTGGGCATGGTCAAGGTATACATGCGAGCCGGGCGTCATGATGACCTTGTGGTGTTGCTGGGCAGCGGCAATGCCGCCTGCTTCGCCGCGCCAGCTCATCACAATAGCGTTCGGAGCCAGTCCGCCTTCCAGAATCTCATCCCAACCGATAATGGTGCGGCCTTTGCTGTTGATGTATTTCTCCATACGCTGGATAAAGTAACTCTGCAACTCATGCTCGTCTTTCAGGCCTTCTTCTGCTATTCTTTTCTGGCAAAGCGGGCATGTCTTCCAGTTTGCTTTCGGGCTTTCGTCGCCGCCGATGTGGATGTATTTAGACGGGAAAATCGCCAGCACCTCGTCCATCACATCCTGCAGAAACATAAAGGTAGAATCTTTACCGGCACAGTATACATCATCAAAAACGCCCCAGGTGCCTTCTACTTTATAAGGACCTGTGCCGGGGCAGCCTAACCATGGATAAGAAGCCAGAGCGGCACTGGCATGGCCGGGCATTTCTATTTCCGGAACTACCGTAATGTGTCTGTCAGCGGCATATTTTACAATCTCTCTGGCCTCGTCCTGGGTATAAAAACCACCGTAACGGGTTCTGTCAACGTCCGTGCCGGGATAACGGCCAATGATGGTGCTGTCGCGGTAAGCGCCTACTTCTGTTAGCTTAGGATATTTTTTGATTTCAAGCCGCCAGCCCTGGTCTTCGGTCAGGTGCCAGTGGAAGTAGTTCATCTTGTGCAGCGCCAGGTAATCAATATACTTCTTTATAAAGGAGATTGGGAACATGTGGCGGCCTACATCCAGGTGCATCCCCCGGTAATCAAAGCGCGGCACATCCTGTATGGCTACTGCCGGAATCACCAATGCCGCGTTCTTTTCAACGGGCAGCAGCTGAATTAGGGACTGCAGGCCGTAAAAAGTGCCGGCATGTGTAGCGCCTTCTATGGACACACCATCTTTGGTTACATCTAACGTGTAAGCATCTTTTGCTGTCTCGCCTGATGGCTTGCGCGTGCTGAAACGGATGTAGTCTTTCTTTCCTTTCTTTTTAATGTCCAGTTTAAAGCCATACACCTGCTGCAGGTAATCGTTCAGGAAGTTGGCAGCATCGCGGTCGTCTTTGTCCTTTACTGCTATTACCGTGTTTTTGGTGATGGTAAAGTTGCCCGGTTTCACCTGCACATTGGCCGGCTTGGGAATAATATTAATATCCTGCGCTGTCGCCATGTGGGCCAGTAGCAAAAACAGGAAAACTAACTTCTTCATGTAATCTGATTTTTAGGAGGATTAAATTATAAAGGAAGACTGCCTGATACCGGTTGTGATGTCCTGATTTTGTGCCCGGATGTGGCAAAGTATAAGATGACGAGGTAGCAGGGCACCATAATCCAGTAAGCCTGCTGTGGGTTAATGGTGTCGGCCAGCCAGCCATACAGCAGCGGCAGCACGGCCCCGCCGGCAATACCCATAATGAGCAGCGAAGAGCCTATTTTGGTGAAGCGGCCCAGGTCTGCAATGGCCAGGGGCCATATAGCCGGCCACATCAGGGCATTGGCCAGGCCCAGCAGCGAGATGCACATAACAGACATATAACCTTCAGAGAAAATGGCGACAAGCGCGAGCAGTATACCCAATACCGCCGACACTTGGAGTGCCTTTGCCTGCGATATATACTTTGGTATGGCGAATATGCCGATGACGTAGCCTACCAGCATGGCAATCATAGTATAAGTTGTAAAGATTTTCGCATCCACGAGATCAATTCCTTTGGAGGCCCCGTAGCTGATAACCGTGTCGCCTGCCATTACTTCCACGCCCACGTACAGGAAAAGCGTAAAGGCGCCCAGCAGCACGTGCGGGAACTGGAAAACGCTGCTCTTGTTGGTGTTGGCCGAGGCGACAGTTTCGTCTTCTTCGTCGGTGTCTATCTCCGGCAGGGCCGAGAATGATACCAACACTGCCAGTACCACCAGCACACCCGCCATCACCAGGTAAGGGGTGATCACTTTCGTGGCCAGGGCATCCAGTTCTATTGCCTGCTGTGCTGCGCTCATACCGCCCAGGCTGTCCATCAGCGCATCAGCATTATCTAATATAATCGCGCCCAGAATGAATGGTGCGAGTGCGCCGGCCACTTTGTTACAAATACCCATAATGCTGATGCGCTTTGCCGCACTCTCGCGGGGGCCCAGTATGGTTACGTACGGGTTAACGGCTGTTTGCAGCACAGCCAGGCCGGTACCCTGCACAAACAGGCCGATCAGGAAAAAGAGGTAGGTACGCGTCATGGCGGCCGGAATAAAGATAAGGGCGCCCAAGGCCATCACGCCAAGCCCCACTGACATTCCTTTCTTGAAGCCTGTCTTCTTTAAGACCCAAGCCGATGGGATGGCCATCACCAGGTAAGCAACATAAAAAGCAAAAGCCACTAGGTACGATTCAAAGTTGTTGAGTTCGCAGGCAATGCGCAGGTATGGAATCAGCACGGAGTTGAGCCATGTTACAAAGCCGAATATAAAAAAGAGTGCCCCGATAATCAGCATGGAGCGCACAGCGCCCCCGCCCTGTGAGGCTGTAGGTACCTTTTGGTCTGTTACTAACGATTTTTGTGCCATGCTAATTACGGATTAAGTAGTATAGTTTAAAGTTTAGGTTATCTGCTGTTCAGTAAAGTATAGACGTATCAGACGGAGGCCATTTTAGCGGTGCTTGCCATCCGGAAAAGAGCCGCAGCGCCCCGGAGTGCGGCATTGTCGAGAGCGGAAGGCTCGATGACCAGGTGCTCCGTTATGCGTTTGAAAGGGAACTCCTGCACACGCCTGCGCATGGCCTTTTCAAAAAGAGGGAAAGATTTGCTGATAGAGCCTCCCAGAAAAATAGCTTCCGGCGAGAGTGTATACAAGACCAGGTTGATGACGTTGCCCAGGTGCTCTCCATAGGCTTCAAATGCCTCTAAGGCTACTTTATCGCCTTTTTCGGCACGTTTTTTCAGGGTGCTTCCTTCTGTGCCATACTTGCTTCTAAAGAACTCACCGCCACAATACGACTCAATATTTGCGTCTAAGTATGGAATGTGGCCGAACTCGCCTGCCCCCGAGAATGCACCGGCATACATGTTGCCATTGGCAATAATGCCCGCACCCAGACCTGAACCCAGCGTGATGCCCACCACATTTTTGTAGGCCTTTGCTTTGCCGTATACTTTCTCGCCCAGCACAAATATATTCGCATCGTTGGTTAAGTATACAGGCACCTCAAACTGATCTGCCATGTACTGCTGCAGGTGTACTTCTTTCCAAGAGGGGATGTTGATAACATCATACACAATGCCGGCTGTATCGTCCACCAGGCCGGGCACGCCGATGCCGATACCTGCTACCTGGTCGTCCATCAGCTGTGCAATGCCACTTGCTATTTCTGCTAAAACAAAATCCTCAGCGGCCTGAGCCGGCGTAGGTAAGAGCACCTCGGCTACGATAGTTCCATCCAGTATGGCTCCTACATGGATTTTGGTTGCACCGATGTCTACGCAAATAATCTTTTGGTTTTTCATATGTATTTATCAGGAGCTACAGCTTCCGCAGCTCATCCCATGTTTCTGTTACCATATCCGCTACAGCTACATTGCCGGTCATACTGCAAGTATAGGTATGGCCGAAGCAAAAGGTATAAGTATAAACCTAAGTTTTTTCAAGGTTAGAACCTATACCTGACAAAAGCTTCCATCGCCTCGTAATCTGCCAGGCCCAGGTCGTCATAACGTTTAGCTGTTTCGCGGTTCCGTTCTTCTGCCCGCACCCAAAACTCGCGCGCGTCATCTCCCGGGAATACGGGCCTGTCTTTTTGCGACTGGTGTTTAAAGATAGCATTTCTTTTGCGCTCCACTTCCTGTGGCGACAGCGGTACGGCCATCTCTATTTCATAAGTTTCAAACTCGTGCCAGGCGCCTCTGTACATCCATATCCAGCAGTCATCCACCCAGCTTTCTGTTTCACGGAGCCTGCGCAGGGCCTCCAGTACTATCCTGAAGCAAACCACATGGGTGCCATGCGGGTCGGCAAAATCGCCGGCCGTAAATACCTGGTGCGGCTTTACCTCGCGCAGCAAATCCATAGTCAGTTCTATATCCTCGTCTGTTACAGAGTTTTTCCTTGTTTTGCCTGTTTCATAAAAAGGCAATGCCATAAAGTGGATATGATCATCTTCCAAGCCGGCGTAGCGTGCACCTGCAATGGCTTCGCTTTTGCGGATAAAGGCTTTAACGTTGCGCACTTCCTGTGTATCAGGCTGGTTAGGCTGTTTTGTTTCCACGAAGCTGCGCATTTCGTCGTAGATGCGCTGGAGGCGGTAGCTGTCTTCCCCAATGCTCTTGTCAAAGTCAACGGCAAACTCCATATAGCGCAGCACATCGTCGTCCCATACAGCCGTGTTGCCGGATGTCTGGTAAGCCACGTGCACGTCGTGCCCCTGGTCTACGAGGCGCATAAAAGTGCCGCCCATTGAGATAACATCATCATCAGGGTGCGGCGAGAAAATGATAATGCGCTTGCGGGCAGGTTCGGCACGTTCCGGGCGTTGCGAGTCATCGGCGTTGGGTTTGCCGCCGGGCCAGCCCGTGATCGTGTGCTGCAGCTTGTTGAAAATGTGGATGTTGATGTTGTAAGCCGGCCCTTTTTCGGTAGCCAGCTGTGCCATGCCGTGGGTATTGTAATCCTCTTCCGTAAGTTTCAGAATAGGTTTCTTCAGGGTATCAGATAGCCAGATAACAGCTTTTTTAGTAAGCTGCTCATCCCAAATGCAGTCTTTTACCAGCCAGGGCGTGTTAAAGCGTGTCAGTTCTGCGGCGGCATCTGCATCGAGCACGAACTCTACGTTATCGGATAGTTGCAGGTAGGTGGCAGGTACCTCGCTTGATATTTCGCCCTCTACCGCTTTCTTAATGATAGGCGCTTTTTTGCCGCTCCAGGCCATCAGGATAATTTCGCGGGCTTTAAAGATGGTGCCGATGCCCATGGTAATGGCTTTGGTAGGCACGTTTTCCTTACCGCCAAAGTCGTGGGAGGCATCGCGGCGCGTAAGATCATCAAGGGTAACGAGGCGGGTACCCGAGTTGGGCGCTGAACCAGGCTCGTTAAACCCGATGTGGCCGGTACGGCCTATACCTAAAATCTGTAAATCCAGCCCGTTTAATTCTCCTATTTTGTGCTCGTAGTCCAGGCAGTAAGCAGCAATGGCCTCTTGGCTGAGTGTACCGTCAGGTATGTGGATGTTTTCCTTTTTGATATCGATGTGGTCGAACAGGTGCTCCTTCATGAACGTAACATAGCTCTGCGGCGCTGTCGGGCTCATGGGATAATACTCGTCGAGGTTAAAAGTGATAACGTTCCGGAAACTAAGCCCTTCTTCGCGGTGCATGCGTACCAGTTCGGCATATACTTCTATGGGCGTAGCACCCGTGGCAAGACCTAAAACAGCGTGCCCGCCAGCCTGCTGCTTGCCCCGGATAAGATCTGCTATGCGCCGGGCAACCCTGACTGAGGCTGTATGCGCATCAGGGTATACCGTTACCGGAAGTTTTTCGAAGCGTGTTTCTTCAAGTAGATTTAATCGAGCCATAGTTTATTAAAGTATAATTTAAGTTCATCGTATGTGGCCAGACAAAAGAGAGTGTTGCATTGCCTGATTGTTTAGTGGTTAATTGCTCGTTGTTTAATAGTTTATTGTTGAAAAGGATTGTCGCCACAGAATTGTAGAGATAAAAAAGAACACTAGATAAGGCTAAAATATTTATTTGTGATACCCTAAGCTATTAGTTCTCTGTCATATTTTTTCTCTTGCTTATACTTGCCCAGCCGCTTCACAGTATCTGCCAATCGTTAGCGCGCCAGTTCTATCTGGCTTTCAAAAATATTTTCCATCACGGTAGCCACAGACCCCAGTATACCTGCATCTTTACCCAACTCCGACAGCGCTATACTTGTCGTTTCGCGCAGTTGTGTCATGCAGTAAGTGTTGATAGACTGCTGTATAGGTATGGTGATGTACTGTTCTGCCTCTGCAATCTTTCCGCCCAGAATAATTAGTTCCGGGTTAAAAAGCTGGATGAGGATGGCGATGCCCTTGCCCAGGTTTATACCCGTTTCAGCTAAAATGTTGATGGCATACTGGTCGCCCTGGTTAGCGGCATCTATGATTACGCCGGGCTCTATCTGCTCTATCTCCTGGTCAGATAACTTGTTCAGCAGGGAACTCTGGCCCGACTTAATGCCTTCTTTGGCCTTGCGTGCCAGCGCTATACCCGAGGCCACGGTTTCCAGGCAGCCCCGCTTTCCGCAACTGCACAGTGCGCCGTCTTCTACCAGCGGAATATGGCCAAACTCACCGGCAAAGCCGGAGGTGCCGCTCCGCAGTTTGCCATCCATGATAATACCCAAGCCGATACCCCAATCCATCGAAATTACCAGCACATCTTTTTTATTATGCGCCAGTCCGAAGCGATATTCGGCTAACGTGGCGCTTTTTACGTCGTTCTGGATGTAAACCGGCTTTTCGAACTTCTGCTCCAGTATTTGCTGCAGCGTATCGTCCTGTTGTTGCGTGCGCAAATAAGTATAGCTGGTGCCCGCTCCGGCCGCAACCAGGCCAGGCATGCTGATACCGATGCCCATAAGTTTATCCGGGTTAATGCCGGAGGACTCGATTAAATCGCTGGCGTATGTGTAAAGCTGTTCAATGGCGCTTAAATCCTTTGAAATCTGGAAAGTATAAGTATAAATACCGGAGATATTATTGTTGTTATTATCAAAAATAGCTATTCTGGTTTTAAAACGCTCCATGTCGATGCTCAGAACGAACAGCGAATTGTCCTTAAGCCCATACAGGTCCGGTTTGCGGCCGCCCACAGATTTGCCGCGGCCCTGTTTCTCTACCAGGCCTTCGGTCATCAACTCATTCAAAAGCCCCATGGAAGTTGGCGAACTGATATTAAAACGGCTGCATAAGTCTGTATTGGTTTTTGCGCCCTTTACATACAGGTGTTTGATGATCTTAATCTTTTGTAAATGCTTCTTCCGGTCAATAGTAGTCAGGCTTTCGATATAGCGGCTTTCTGTTAACAATGAACCCATCCCTTTCTGTAAATTTCTTCAAATTGAATATATTATTTCTTAATTCCAAAGACTTTTATAAAAAAATAAGTTAATTATTTAAGGTTGGCTAAGTTTTTTGTCTTAAATCTCTCAGTTAGCGCTTCTTTTTATCTCTCGCCTGAGTGTTGTTGTAAATTTTAATATTTTTTGTAATTAAAGTTTATAATGAATGGATTTTATCATTTTTTATTCTAATATTTGGAGACTACAATCCGGTTAGTAAGTAATCACCGTAGCTTCAGGAGTAAATTGTTCTTCAGGGCTTAAAGGCTTGTTTGCTTTGATATAAGAGTAGAAGCTTGCCAGCCCTCTGATGTTATTGCTGACAGTATTGGTAAGTGAAACTATACCCGGGTAAGTATTGCCAATTTATATTAAAGTTTCCCAACATTAAACAACAATGCCAACATCAAACAACAACGTATGAAACAGAATTACTTTAATGCTTGGATGTTTGCCAAGAGCAGCCATTCGAGAACTTTGCCACAGAAGAAGGTGCTCGCCCTTCTGGTGGCAGCTGCGTGTTTAGCGCAGAGTCCGGCCCAGGCCGGAACCACTACTTTCGGCACAACCGCTTATAGTGCAGCGGCTGTGGTGCAGGGAACAGAAGTTAGCGGGAGGGTAACCGGTGACGATGGTCAGGGGGTGCCGGGCGCCTCGGTGGTAGTAAAAGGCACTACTATAGGTACCGCCACGGATGTGAACGGTAATTTTACGCTTAGCGTGCCGGCTGGCAGCAACACCCTGGTTATTTCCTTTCTGGGGTACAAATCGCAGGAAGTGTCGATTAACAACCGGACTACTGTTAATGTAACGCTTGCTACTGATACCCAGGCATTGCAGGAGGTGGTAGTAACGGGTTATGCCACGCAGGAAAAGAAGGATTTAACAGGGGCCGTGGCTGTAGTGGATGTGAGCGAAATGACCAAGCAGCCGGAAGCCCAGGTGACAAGCATGCTGCAGGGCCGGGCAGCGGGTGTAACAGTGCTGGGCTCCGGGCAGCCGGGTGCGGCGCAGCAGGTTAGGATACGCGGCTTCAACACATTTGGCAACAACAGCCCCTTGTATGTGGTGGATGGAGTGCCTACCCAGAATATTAATGACATTAACCCCAACGACATTGCCTCCCTGCAGGTGCTGAAGGATGCCGGTTCTGCTTCTATCTATGGTTCCCGTGCCGCTAACGGTGTGATTATTATTACTACCAAAAGAGGCAAGGAGAAAGTAAAGGTAGAATACGACGGGTATTACGGTACGCAAAGGCCGCCGGAAGGGAATGTGTGGGATTTGGCTTCTCCGCAGGAAATGGCTGAGCTGAACTTCCGTGTTGCACCAAATCAGACATTGTATGGCACAGGTGCAACTCCTGTTCTCCCGGATTACCTGGCTGTGGGTAATAATACCGGCCTGAAGGAAGGCGATCCGGCAGTAGATCCTTCTCTCTATAACGTAAATCCTTTTTATACAGGTGGCAGCGGAGAACTCGGGTCTTTCTACCGTATTGTGCGGGCAAACAAAGAGGGCACCAACTGGTTTGAGGAAATTTTCGATCCGGCGCCTATTCAGAGCCATAACGTAGCTGTAAGTGGCGGCGGCGATATGGGAAATTTTTACTTCTCGGCAAATTATTTTAATCAGCAGGGGGCCTTGATTAATACCTACTATAAGAGGTATACCGTGCGGGCAAACAGTACCTATAATGTGAGCAAGAATATCCGCGTAGGAGAGAACCTGGCGTACTCCATTATTGATAACCGGCAGATTGGCGGAGGTGAAAACCCTATCAACATGGCTTATCGTGAGCAAACTATTATCCCGGTGTACGATATCATGCATAACTTTGCCGGCTCGTTTGGTAATGGACTGGGGAACGCCAGGAACCCGGTGGCGCAGCTTACCAGAATCGGCAATAACAACTCGTTGGGCAATCGCGTCTTTGGTAATGCGTTCGCTGAAGTAGACTTCCTGAACAACTTTACGGCCCGTACAAGCTTCGGGGGCGAGATGTACAGTGGTTCCGGCAGGTCTTTTGATTTTCCGGAATATGAAAATGCGGAAAATAATACCTTTAATCAGTTCAACCAGAGTGCCAACAATGGCTACAACTGGACCTGGACAAATACAGTGTCCTATAAGAACACCTTCAACGACATACATGATCTGAGTGTGGTGGTTGGAACCGAGGCTTATAATAATTTCTGGAACAACGTAGGTGGCTCGACGCAGGGTTACTTCTCTTTTGATCCAAACTTTACCACACTAAGCACAGGGTCAGGAACACCGACAAATTATAGCAGCAGGGGCGAAGATGCACTCTTCTCTTTAATCGGACGAATAGACTATAACCTAATGGATAAATATCTATTGGGGCTGGTTATTCGCCGCGATGGCTCTTCTCGTTTCGGGGAAGAAAACCGCTATGGCGTATTTCCGGCGGTAAGTGCCGGCTGGCGTATATCTGAGGAGTCTTTTATGCAGGATGTAGCCTGGATTACAGACCTGAAGATCCGCGGAGGCTATGGTGTAATGGGCAACCAGTTGAACGTGGACCCAAATAATGCCTTCACTACGTATGGTTCAAGCAGGAGTGTTTCTTTCTACGACATTGATGGTACTAACAGTATCACGCAGGAGGGCTTCAGAAAAAGCCGTATCGGCTACCCGGGTGCTAAATGGGAAACCAACATAAACAGTAACATAGGTATTGATGCCACCTTGTTCAATGGCAAGATAGATGTTACAGCCGATTATTACGTGAAAGAGATACAGGACCTGCTGTTTAACCCGGAGTTTCCGGGTACTGCCGGAGCTGCTACAGTGCCGTTTGTGAATATTGGCCAGATGCGGAACAAAGGATTTGATGTGGCTGTAACCGGGCATATAGAAGCAACCTCAGACCTGAGGTTTGATATAACCGGAACTATCACAACCTATAACAACGAGATTCTGAAGATATCAAATGGCGCTCAGAACTTTGACCTGGAATCTCGCCGCTTTAATGGCAGCAACATTATCCGCAACCGGGTTGGCGATGCTATGAGTTCCTTCTTCGGTTATCAGATTGAAGGCTTCTGGGACAGTGAGGCCGAAATTGTGGAGGCCAACGAACTAGCAAAGGAAGCTCGTAAAGACACTGGAGCTGTATACCAGTCAGACATAGCAGTAGGCCGCTTCCGTTATGCTGATGTGAATGGCGATAGTCTTATTACCCCTGACGACCGAACAATACTGGGAAGCCCTAACCCGGACTTTACCTATGGCCTGAACATTGCAGCCACTTACAAGAACTTTGATTTCAGCATGTTCCTGTATGGTAGCCAGGGCAATGAGATATGGAACCAGGTGAAGTGGTGGACAGATTTTTACCCGAACTTCCTGGGTGCGAAAAGTAAGACTGCTGTGTATAACTCCTGGACTGAAGAAAACCACAATGCCATAGCTCCTATTCAGGAAAACGTAGGCTCCTTCAGTACGACCAACGTTCCTAACTCCTATTATGTAGAGGACGGTTCTTACCTGAGAGCGAAGAACGTGCAATTGGGCTATACATTGCCAGCTGGTTTGATAAGTAAATACGGTATAGGAAGTCTGAGAGTGTATGTGCAGGCCGCTAACCTGTTTACCATAACAAAGTACTCTGGCATAGATCCTGAAATTTCAGGAGGCACAACCGCCTTTGGTATAGACGAGGGTAATTACCCGAACATGCGTCAGTATTTGATGGGCTTAAATGTTTCCTTCTAAAGTGTTTTTATTTTAATATTCTGACAGATGAAAAAAAGGTTTAAATACATAATTTACGGGGCAATGGTGGCTACTCTGCCGCTGTTTACCTCTTGCGATGATGAGTTTCTGGATAAACCTGCCATCGGCGCGCTGAGTGACGATGTGCTGGCCAACGAGGCGGGTGTAGAGAAACTGCTGATTGGCGCCTACGCCGCTCTTGACGGTATAGATATAGGCAACTGGGAAGTGGACCCTACTAACTGGGTTTATGGTAGCGTAGCCGGAGGGGAAGCGCATAAAGGCAGTAATGGTGCAGACCAGCCTGCCATTAACCCCATTGCGACTTTTAACATAGATCCGAGCAATGGCTTTATAAACCTCAAGTGGAGGGCAATGTATGAGGGGATTTCCCGTACAAACTCCGTACTGACTGTGCTAGCCGTAGCAGAAGGCATATCGGAATCAGACAAGCAGCGGATTGCAGCGGAGGCGCGTTTCCTGCGCGGGCACTACTACTTCGAGCTGAAGAAGATGTTTAACATGGTGCCCTGGATTGATGAGACAACCACCGAATTCAACCAGCCGAACAACGTGGACATCTGGCCAAATATCGAGGCAGATTTCAAGTTTGCTTTTGACAACCTGCCAAATACACAGGCAGAGGTAGGCAGAGCGAATAAATGGGCGGCAGCCTCCTATCTGGGAAAAACTTACCTGTATCAGCACAAGTATGCTGAGGCAAAGAGTATGTTTGATCAGGTTATTACATCGGGTGTTACCAGCAACGGGCTTACCTATGGCCTTGTGGACAAGTTCAAGGACAACTGGACTGCCAGCGCTGAGAATAACAAAGAGTCGATTTTTGCTGTGCAGATGGTAGCAAACGATGGTACCAACACCATCGCCAATGCCAACCAGGGGTTAATGCTGAACTTTCCGTACAACAGCCCTTTCCGCTGCTGCGGTTTCTACCAGCCTACCCTGGACCTGGCAAACTCTTATCAGACAACAGCACAGGGCCTGCCCCTGGTAAACAGTTACAACGCTGACCCGCTCAAGACCGACCAGGGAGTAGCCTCTGACAAGCCATTTACACCGGATACGCAACCAGTAGATCCTCGCCTGGACTGGACAGTAGGCCGTCGTGGCATCCCCTTCCTGGACTGGGGTCTTCACCCGGGACAAGCTTGGATTCGTGAGCAGTCCACTGCCGGCCCGTATTCTGCCAAGAAGTTCATCTACTGGCAGTCCACAGCGGATACCTTTTCAGACCAGAGTTCATGGGCTCCCGGCTCTGCTATCAACGTGCTTATCATCCGCTTCGCTGATGTGCTGCTGATGGCGGCTGAGGCCGAGGCGCAGCTGGGTAACCTGGCGCTGGCGCAGGATTATGTGAACAGGGTTCGGGCCAGAGCTGCAAGACCTGAGAACATCGTGCACACGTACGTAGATCCAGCTGAGCCTTTAGAAGGCTTTACTGATAACCCGGCAGCTAACTACAATGTAGCTCCTTACCCGGCAGGTTATTTTGCAGGGCTTGGTAAAGATGCGGCGCTGGAAGCTATTTACTTCGAGCGTAAGCTCGAACTGGCGCTCGAAGGTCACCGTTTCTTCGACCTGGTACGTTGGGGAAAAGCTGCTGAAGAACTCAACGCTTTCTTCGATTATGAGGGAGCCATTCTTCCGGATGTTGAAGGAGGGCGCTTCAAGACAGGCAAAAACGAGTACTATCCTATCCCGCAACGACAGATCGATCTACAGACTATAGACGGAAAATCTGTGTTAACACAGAACCCTGGTTACTAGCGGGCAATTATTCTATATTCTGTTATAGCATATTAAGCTAACAGAGAAGTAAAAAGCCTTCAGAGTCAATACTCTGAAGGCTTTTTTATACTTTAGTCCGGGGTTATAGAGGCAGGATAAAATTCTGCATAACGCCGGTAGTAAAGAACCTAAAAAGCCCTGTCATGGTTTGCGTAGTAGTAAGTGATTAAGCGTCTACACATGCCTCAACTGTTTGCCCTTTATATGATCCGTTCTTTTAATTTCGTCCTTCTTCTTTTACTCCTCTTATCAATTCTTGTGCTGCCGGCATGCCAGCAACAGGAAAAGCATCTTTTTGAAATATTGTCTTCAGACCAAACCGGTATCCGCTTTTCGAATCGCATTACAGAATCGGATACGATGAATGTACTCAGGCAGGAGTATGTCTATAATGGAGGCGGTGTAGGCATTGGTGATTTCAACAACGACGGGCTGCCGGACATTTACTTCACGGGCAACATGGTTTCCAACAGGCTTTACCTGAACAAAGGTAACTTTAAGTTCGACGACGTAACAAATAAGGCTGGTGTAACCGGAGAAGGCAAATGGTGTTCCGGTGTGGCGCTGGTCGACATAAATAATGATGGCTGGCTGGACATGTATGTCGGCGCCACCATGAAAAAGGATTCGCTTAGCCGGGCTAACCTGCTGTACATCAACAAGGGGCCGGGCAAAGACGGCGTACCGGCTTTTACAGAGTCAGCGGCAAAGTATGGCATTGCCGACACGGGTTATACAACCAATGCTGCTTTCTTTGACTATGATAACGATGGTGACCTGGATTTATATGTGCTCATCAGCGTCATTAACAAAGGCGTGCCCAGCACCTACCGTAAGAAGATAACGGATGGGTCTGCCCTGAATACAGACCGGCTTTATCGCAACAACGGAGATAATACTTTTACCAACGTGTCGCGTGAGACAGGGATTCTGATCGAAGGGTTTGGCCTGGGCGTTGCCATCAATGATATAAACCTGGATGGCTGGCCGGATATATACGTAACCAACGACTATCTCTCTAATGATCTGCTATACATCAATAACCAGGATGGTACTTTCACTAACAGGCTGGCAGATTACATAAAGCATACGAGTTCCTCGGCTATGGGAAACAGCGTAACTGACATCAACAACGATGGGCTGGTGGATATTCTGGCGCTGGACATGCTGCCTGAAGATAATAAGCGCCAGAAGATGATGTTGATGGGGAATAATTATGCCGCCTACCTCAACAACGATATCTATGGATACGAACACCAGTACGTCCGGAATACATTGCAGCTAAACCAGGGTATGACGCCTGCAGGGCACCCGGTATTCAGCGAAGTTGGCCAAATGACAGGCCTTTACAGAACTGATTGGAGTTGGGCACCTTTGGTGGCCGATTTTGATAATGATGGCCTGCGAGATGTGATCATCACTAATGGTTTTCCAAGAGACATCACAGACCAGGATTTCAGAGTTTACAGGAATGGGCCCGCCGGCGCAGTTGGAGGCTATAAGTACCTGGCCGACTCCATCCCGGTTGTCAAAATATCGAACTATGCTTATAAAAACAAAGGTGATCTGTCATTTAGCAACGTAACCCAGAACTGGGGATTGGATATCCCTTCTTTTTCGAACGGGGCAGCCTATGCGGATTTAGACAATGACGGGGACTTAGACTTCGTGGTAAACAACATCAACGACAGTGCCCTGGTGTATCAGAACAGCCTTTATACGGCAGAGGCAAAGCCCGTCCGGAATCACTTTTTACGGGTGAAGTTTAAAGGCAAAGCCCCGAACAGCGCTGGATTGGGTGCTACGGCAACTTTATACTATGGCAAAGGCAAAAAACAGTTCCACGAAAACAGTATTTACAAAGGCTACTTGTCTTCAGTAGAAAGTATCGCGCATTTTGGTTTAGGCAATCACCAGACGATTGATTCGCTAAAGGTGGTATGGCCTGGTGGGAATTATCAGTTGCTTAAAAATGTAAAAGCAGATCAGGTGCTGACACTTGACCAGAAGAATGCGCAACAGCTAAACAGTTCTCCAGCGAAAAAGGGTGTCCAGATGCAGCAAATCGCTTTCAGGGAAGTTGCCGGCGCGCTTGGTGTCCGGTATAAGAGCGCCGAAGAGGATGAGATAGATTTTAACTGGCAACGTACCCTGCCGCATAAATTGTCACAGTTTGGGCCGGGCATTGCAGCCGGCGATATTAACAATGATGGGCTGGATGACTTTTATATCGGCGGAGCTGCAGGTAAAGCTGGTGGCCTTTTTATACAAAAGCAGGATGGCACTTTCCGGTTATCAACAGAAAATATTCCGACGGGCAAAACGGGAGAGGATATGGGAGTGTTGTTCTTCGACGCGGATAAAGATAGTGATCAGGATTTATACGTCTCCAGTGGCAGCTATGAGTTTCTGGAGGGCTCAGAACAGCTACAGGATTTGCTATACTTGAATGATGGCAAAGGCAACTTTACACTTGCAAAGGAGGCTTTGCCTGTATTAACAGGAAGTAAATCCAGTGTGAGAGCGGCAGATTATGACAAAGATGGTGACCTCGATTTGTTTGTGGCAGGCCGGGTACTGCCCGGAAAGTACCCGTTGGCGCCACAAAGTTACATTCTGCAAAATCAGGACGGACGTTTTACAGATGTTACCGCATCGGTGAGCCCGGAACTGATGAGCCTGGGCATGGTAACAGATGCTGTATGGTCTGACTTTAACCGTGATGGCAATGTGGACCTGGTTATAGCAGGGGAGTGGCTGCCGATCACTTTTCTTCAGAATACAAAAGGTAAGTTTAAGAACATTACGGCCGCCACAGGGCTTGCAACTTACACGGGCTGGTGGAACAGTCTGGCCGCAGGAGATTTTGACAACGACGGCGATATAGATTATGTAGCAGGTAACCTGGGCCTGAACACCAATTACGTAGCCTCCGCCAGCCAACCGCTGAGTGTGTTTGCAAAAGACTTTGACAGTAACGGAAGCATAGATCCCGTAATGGTCTGCTACCTTAAAGCCGAAGATGGCACCATGAAGCCGTATCCGATGCATGCGCGCGATGATCTGAATGCGCAAATGCCCCGCACCAGAAGCATTTTTCCGCGCTACATTGATTATGCAAAAGCAACCATTGATGAGGTAATACCTCAGGCCGAACGGAAAGGTGCTTTAATGCTGCAGGCAACACATTTCCAGAGTAGCTACATGGAGAACCTGGGGCAGGGCAAATTTAAATTGAAGGTGCTTCCCAAGGCCGCGCAACTGGCGCCCGTTTATGGCATGCAACCCGATGATGTAGACGGCGACGGCAACCTGGATTTGCTCTTGGTTGGTAATGATTACGGAACAGAGGTTTTTACAGGCCGCTATGATGCTTTTACAGGGCTTTACCTGAAAGGAAATGGAAAAGGAGGGTTCCGGCCGGTACCGCTTGCCAGCAGCGGGTTCTTTGTAGACGGGGATGCCAAGGCTGTGGCCCAGGTTTTCAGTGCTAAAGGCCAGAAATTAACTCTTGTCACCCAAAATAACGACAGCTTACGTATTTTTGCGCCTGTTAATAAGGTTAATAATCAAATGAAGGTACTGGCATTGCAACCGCTGGATCATTTGATAATCATTACTTACAAGAATGGTAAAAAGCAGGTTAAGGAACTTTACTACGGCCAGACTTATCTGTCACAATCATCACGTAAACTGAATCTTACAAGCGACATGGCATCGGTACTGGTAAAAGATTTTAGTGGCCATACCCGTAAGGTACAACTGTAATATGCAGTTCTGAAGATTCTTCTTAGCTCAGCTATAGTTTTAACTTGAACTCGATAATTATAATGGTTAAAGTTGCTTCTTTAAGGTATAAATCTATAACTATCAGTTCACGAAGTATCTAAAAACAGGATTGGCTCAAAGTATAACTGCTCCAAAAAAGTTAGAGCCTGCAACCAATGCAGGTAAACCACCGAGCAAAAGATCTATAATGCTTGGTTCTGGCCTGAAATGTAGCCTTACATCAAAAAGGCCTGACGCTTGATAAAGTGCCAGGCCTTTTTGAGGTGAGCGGTCGGAGGAGTTTGCTTTATAGTTGTGCTGTTCTTGCCGCTTTGCGGGTATGCAGCCTGGATAGCACATTGTTGCCTATGGCTTTGCCTTGTTCTGCCCCCAGATCGCAAGCCGGGAAGAAATGTATGCCGCCATACACACGGCTGTTGCCTACCTCAACGGCTGCCTCGTTAAAGGAACTGAACTTGCGGGGAGGTAAGCCGATTGCCATTTGGGAAGAGTCGGTAAAGGCAAACGAATCGCCGAACTCGTGTGTGAGCACGGTAGCCACTGCCGCCGATATAACACTATGCCCGCTGGGGAACTCAGGAAAAGGAGGCGTCTGCAAAATGGGTTCCCAGTCCTCGTCTATGTAGCGGTTAATATAAGTAACCGGCCGGATGGAGTTATACTTGAATTTGGTATCCCAGCAACTGATAAATCCGTCTGAAAGGGCCGTGGTTACCAGCACATAAGTTTCAGCAGATTCCATCATACTTAGCTTATTTTGTTTGATGGCATAATTAGCGATAGAAACCCAATGGCCTGGTGGTGTTAATTTCTGTTTAAAGTAAGTAACATGCCCTTTGGTGTAGGATACATTCGGATTATCGTCCCAGAATCGGGCAATCAATAGCTTCTCCTCATCGATGCTCTTTACTAATTTATATACTTTCTGAGCCTCATTGTAAAATGCAGAAGAAGCCGCAGAATCGAATGGCACCGGTACATCCGGCCTGAAAGCCGCGGCAGAATCCATCACAAAAGGGCGTATCATATTCCAGTGCGGTTCAATAGCCGTAGCATAATCCGGGGCAGTGGGCTGCCACACATCCGGTTTCTTCGAAAGCAGGTGTCTTGTCAGGGCGCGTGTCTCCTTATAGTTATCCTTTTTTGCCCAATTCAGGATATGCTCTCCCACTTTCCGGCCATAGGCTACAGAATTTTCGAGCACCTCTTTCCGGATGCCTATCTCCTTAATTTTAGCCAGGTACTGATCTTCATATTTTTGCAGGTCAGCCTCTACCAGCGTGAGCTTCTTGCCCACTGTAGCAAAAGCTATAACACTGGATACAGGATAATATATTTCCTGATTGGGTGCAGGCTTCGGCATGTTATCCAGGCCGTTCAGTTGCCCTGCAAGAGACATATAGGATGGATTGGCCGGAACCAGCGCCTCATATGCCGCTATGTTGGGATAAGTATAAATACGGCTCGCTACAGGTGGTGAAAAAATATCCTTGATAATTATTTCACTGAGGTGGCCGTTCCAGACCGTTAATTGTGTCTGAGAAAATTTATTGAGGGCAGCTACATCCTGCTTTTCCTGGCAGGCAGCAGTAAGCAAAACAGCAAACAGAAGTAACAGGTACTTTATACTTCTCATAACTTTATATTGTAAGATAAATCAATTTTTCAAGTTAAGTATAAGCCGGAAATAAATCTACTTTCTGACTAGCGATGCTCTTGCATTTCACTTCAAATATAAGATATTATCCTATTTAAAAGGAACCAAGTACAAGGATGTAGCAGTTTTAGCAGGAAGAAAGTTCATTCATGGCGCAAAATCATGTTTTACTGCAACATTCTGATTTAAAGCCGGTTGTTGGCTGTGGCAGTCTTGCAACAGTAAAAGATCAGGTTGTTTCAAGTAGATCTTGGTTGGATTAAAGTTAAGGTATCAGAGATTTAATGGGTGACTTTGCGGATACACTCTTCTTAAAAACTAAATTAGGCGCTATATTGCAAATACTTTGCTTAACGTTAAGCAAAGTATCTCCGGGCTAAGTATAATTAACCAAACTTTACATAAGCGAAAAACCTATCTGAATGATGATAAAGCATCACCCTTTAAAAGCTATCAGGCCGCTGCTGTACTGCCTGGCCGCCCTGTTTCTTTTTAGTTGTTCCGGCGAGAAAGAGAATAGAATACTTATCTTCTCAAAAAGCAATACAGGCCAGCAAACTTCTGAAGAAGCCATTAAAGCGCTGGCTGCGTACGCTTCTCAAAACGGCATAACTGCAGATACAACCTCCAATCCTGATTTTTTTGTTGAAGATTCACTGAAGCACTATGGCAGTGTTGTGTTCCTGCATACGTCGCAGGACGTGCTGAATACCCGGCAGCAAAACGAAATAGAGCGTTTTGTGCAGGCAGGCGGTGGCGTTGCGGGCGTACATGCTGCGGGCAGTTCGCAGTACCAGTGGCCATGGTTTAACAAGATGCTGGGTGCTACTTACATCAAACAGCCCGACAGTCTTGCTACTGTTGCCAACATCGATATGCAGGTTAAAGGGGAGGACAGTCTGCTATTGAAAGGACTTCCCAAGAAATGGTACCAGTCGGACGCGCTTCTTAAAATGGAATCGTTAAACCCTGAAGCGGAGGTAGTGGTAGAAACAGGACAGAAGGCGCCCGTGTCGTGGTACAGGGAGTATGATGGTGGCCGCATGTTTTATACTGCTGCCGGAGGTACTGCCGAAAGTTATAAAAACAAGAACTTCCTGCAGCATGTGCTGGGCGGCATCAGGTATACTTTGGAGGGGCCGGCACTTGATTACGAAAAAGCTTCAACCGAAAAGGTGCCGGAAGATAACCGCTTTCTGCAAATAGTGCTGGATACTTACCTCCACGAGCCCATCGAAATGGAAGTGATGAACGATGGCCGCGTGTTATTTATCGAACGCCTGGGAACACTGAAGTTGTACGAGCCGGAGAAAAAAGCGACCCGGGTGTTGGCCAACCTGGATGTGCATACCGAAGGAAACTACGAAGACGGCCTGCTTGGCCTGGAACTGGACCCTGACTTTGACAAGAACAACTACATTTACCTTTACTACTCCCCGGAAGGAAATAAATCAGTTCAGAACCTGTCGCGGTTTAAGCTGCTGGGTGGCGACAGCCTGATTATGCGCTCCGAAAAAGTGGTGCTGGAAGTGCCGGTGCAGCGCGAAACCTGCTGCCACTCTGCCGGCAACGTATACTTCGGGCCGGATGGCTATTTATACTTAACAACCGGCGATAATACCAGTTCTAAGGAATCGGATGGCTTTACACCAATTGATGAGCGCCCGGGCCGCGGTCCCTTTGATGCCCAGAAGTCATCAGGCAACACCCACGATTTACGCGGTAAAATACTGCGCATCAAAGTAAATCCGGACGGCTCTTATTCTATTCCCGAAGGTAACCTGTTCCCCGCCGATGGCTCCCAGGGCAGACCGGAAATTTATGTAATGGGTGCCCGCAACCCGTACCGCATGGTAGTGGATAAGCGCGGATACGTGTACTGGGGCGATGTAGGCCCGGATGGCGGCGTTGCCACTGAACGCGGACCGCTGAGCCAGGACGAATGGAACCAGGCGCGCAGGCCAGGCTATTACGGCTGGCCGTACTTTGTAGGAAACAACAAGGCTTATGCTGATTTTAACTTTGCCACCAACGAAGTTGGGCCGCGGTTTAATCCGCTGCACCCGGTAAACGAATCTCCGAACAACTATGGCTCCAAGATACTGCCGCCTGCTCAGAAAGCGATGATCTGGTATCCGTATGGCGAGTCCGAAGAGTTTCCGATGCTGGGCACCGGTTCGCGCAGCGCCATGGCCGGGCCGTTCTATTATGCCAGCGATTACAAGTCTTCGCGCTACAAGTTTCCGAAATACTACGACAACAAGATGTTCATTTTTGAATGGGCGCGTGATTGGGTAAAGGTGCTGACGTTTAACGAAGATGGTGACCTGCAGAAGATAGAGCCGTTCCTGCCAAGCCAGAAATTCGCGCACCCGATAGACATGAAGTTCGGAAGCGACGGCGCTATGTATGTGCTGCAGTATGGCGCAAATTATTTTGCCCGCAATCCCGACGCCACACTGGTTCGCATTGAGTATGCCGAAGGCAACCGGCAGCCTGTAGCCCAGATTGACGCGACCAAAACAGTTGGCGCTGCTCCGTTTAAAGTAAAACTGTCGGGCAAAGGATCTTTTGATTACGACAAAGAAGATCAATTGACGTATGAATGGCAGTCTGGAGCCGGCGAGAAATCTTCGGAGGCAGCGCCAACGTTTACCTACACCAAGCCCGGCGTTTATCGTCCTAAACTGACCGTAACAGACAAGGAAGGCGACAAATCAACCGCTGAAATCGAGATAAAGGTGGGTAACGATGTGCCCGAGGTGCAGATAGCGATTGCAGGCAACCGCAGCTTTTACTTTGATGACAGAACAATCAACTACAAAGTAAACGTGCGCGACAAAGAAGACGGGCAACTAAGTGAGGGTATAAATCCGGGAGAGGTGCGCTTCGATATCGATTACCTGGCGGAAGGGAAAGACATGGCGCTGCTGACATCCAACCAGAACGGAGCAGGCGGATCTGTTAAGTTTATCCGGGGCAAAACGCTGATAGCTGAAAGCGATTGCCAGTCGTGTCATGCGCTGGATCAGAAATCTATCGGGCCGGCTTTCAAGGAAGTGGCAACCAGGTATAAGGGAGATGACAAGGCAGTGCCGATGCTGGCGAATAAGATTATAACTGGTGGCAACGGCAATTGGGGAAAAACCATGATGGCCGCTCACCCGCAACTGTCTGAGAAGGAAACTACCGAAATGGTGAAGTATATCCTGTCGCTGGCCGGTGATGCGCAAAGCAGGCTGCCTTTGGCCGGCACGTTTACGCTGAAAGACCATGCAGGAGCCGGTGAATCCGGAATGTACGTAATCTCGGCAAGCTATACCGACAAAGGCAACAAAGTAACCGGGCCGCTCACCGGGCGTGAAGTCGTAATGCTGCGAAACCCCAAAGTACAGGCCGAGGATTTTGATTCGTTCCGGAACGTAGGGCGCCAACAGCCGCATGGTGATGGTAATTCTGTGGTGAGTGATATCAAAGATGGCTCTTACATCTCTTTTAAGAATATCGATTTAACAGGTATAAAAGAGATAGCGTTCCAGGTGATGTCGCGTGACAACGACGGAACAATTGAGGTAAGGGCAGGATCTCCGAATGGCAAACTGGTGGGCACCGCCAACATCAACCCCGGCTTGGATGAGCAAGGATGGAAGACGGTTACGGTTCCCGTAATCACAAGGCCAAAAGGCGTGAATGAATTGTTCTTTGTGTTCCGCAACAAAGTGGTGAAGGATAAAAGCTTCATGAACCTGGATTGGATTTATTTTGGGATGGATACTGGTAAGACAATGGCCTCCAGGTAAAAACAGGTATAAGTATAAACAGCAAAAAGGCCCTATGCACTGTGCACAAGGCCTTTTTGCTGTTTATACTTTTTACAGGGAAGTTGGCTGTACTGCTTTCCTGATACCTGAAAGACGGCACAGGTAATTATAACCTACATTATACTTTCGCCCTGCTAAAAGGATCTTGTGAATTACCTGCGGGTAGTCCCCAAGATTTTTTCAGGATGGCAGAACAGGCGGGAAAGCCTGGCTTAGCTTAATACCTTTACCAGGTTGTTGTAGCTGGTCGTAATGCTGGCCAATGGGTCGCCAGGTGTCTGATCCTGCTCCACAAAATAATATTTCATACCTGCCAGTTCCGCTTTATCGAAGATGCGCTTGAAGTCGATGGTGCCGTTGCCAACTTCCGTGAAAAACTTCTTGTCGGTGTTGTCCATGTCTTTTACATGCCACATCGGGAAACGGCCCGGATACTTTTCAAACAAGGCCACCGGATCGTTACCCGATTTGGTCGCCCAGTATAGATCCAGTTCCATACCTACCAGGCCTTTGTCTGTTTCTGCCAGGAGCAGATCGTAAGGGCGTTGCCCTTCCAGTGTTTCAAATTCGAAATCGTGGTTGTGGTAAGCGAAGCCCAGACCTGCTTTTTTGCAGGCCTCGCCTGCGCGGTTAAACAGCTCGGCCATACGCCTGTATTGGTCAAGCGTTTTATGTTCGCTCGGGAACATGTAGGCGCAGGTCAGGTAGTTCTGGCCAGACTCTGCGGCCATGTCTACCAGTTGTTGCAAACCGTTGGTGAGCGTAAGAAATTCAGGGGGCAGCGGGGCTTCTGTTGGCAGCTGCGTGCCGGGCAGCACATGGCTGCTGCGCAGCTTCATCCCCATACTTTCAGCCAAAGTGGCAAATTCCTTGGGTTTCATACCATAGTAGTGGCCTGTTTTGCCGGCAGCAGACTCCAGATCTTTGTAGCCTATAGCAGCTATTTTCTGCAGTGTGCCCCGCACGTCCTGGTCCATTAGCTCCCGGACAGTATACAGCTGCAAGCCTACAGGCAGGACCTGTTTGCTGACGTTAGAGTCGCCGGTATTTTCGGCTGCAGTTTCTGTTTGTGTTAAAGCATTTCCGCAGCTGGGCAGCAGCAGGCTTCCAAGTGCAAGCGCACCTGTTGTTTTAAAAAAGTTTCTTCTGTTTAGCATCGTTGTTTAGTGAAGTTTTGCTTTGAACTGATGGCCGGTTCTTCTGTAATCAGGTATAGGACAAACATGAAACCGGTCTGGAAGTACAACATAGAAAGGTATCAATAACTTAACCTAAAACCAAACTTATACAAAGGGTCTTTTGAGTCGTAAGGCAGGCCCTCTTTTTGGTTGCGCACCGCTTCCACCGACGAAGGCAACTCGAATGGCGTTTACCACCGGGTGCAGCGCCTCGCGCATACCTGCCGCCACGTACTCCTGGCGGGCAATACCGCCAAACTGCCTCGTAAGCGCCTCATTGCCGATGACACACAAGCCGAACTGAAACGCGTCGAAGAGCGCAAAAGCGGCGTAGCGTATAAGATTCCGTATTTATACTCATTTGATACAGAGCAGTACGAGTGCGCTTTGCAGGAGGGATGGTAATGAAAAAAGCAGGCAGGCGGTTCTCAACTGAGAACCGCCCGCCTGCTTCTAAGCCGGCCTGAATCCTGCTGCAAGTATACACATTCGCCATACCTTCGGGCTGATTTATACTTACAGCATTTAAGTAAGATCCAGCGGCTGCACTTTGCTCCTTTCAGCCATACTTTGATGTTCTGAACTTTCAGGATATCAGAGTATGGCCGGTATACTTACCTGCTTCCCATAGATGGGCTACCCACACCGCCGGCTGTAAGCTTCAGGTTAATGGTGAAGTTGTCGTAAATAACTTTGTCTGCTGCTGTGCCAAGCATGCCGGAGCGAAACTTAATGTCCCATTTGGTGCGGTCCAGTTCAATGTTAGCTACTGCTTCTGCCGTCTTTCCGTCAATTTTAACTGTAGCCGGAAAAGTAACCGGGTTCGTAATCCCTTTAATGGTGAGGTCGCCGGTGATGGTATAGTTGGGCGCACCGGCTTTAGGGTTGGCCACAGGAACGGCTTTCGTAATCTTGAAAGTAGAAACAGGGTATTTCTCTACAGAGAAAAAATCCTCAGATTTCAGGTGGTTTGTCAGCTTACTGTTAAACTCTGGATTGGTAATGTCGCTATCAGCGATGGTTGTCATATCAATCTCAAAGCTGCCTCCTGTTAGTTTACGGCCGTTTACGTTCAGGCTGCCTTTGCTCAGCTTTACCGTACCCGTATGCTCCCCGCCAAATTTTTTCGCATTCCAGGTCATGGTGCTGCCGGCAGTGTTTACGGGTAAAGTAGTGGCAGCCACTGTGGTGGTAGCGGCTCCTTTGGTGGGATTGTCTGCTGCTATTATCAGGTTCGAGCTGAAAAGCAGGGTAGCCAGAGCCAGCGTGCTTGTAAGTACAGGATAACTTCTCATACGCGTTTTTTGTGGGTTATAGGTTTTGATTATAAGGTATGCCGAAAATATGTTAAGCCAGCCATCAGCACGAGACTTTTTAGCGTCTGGTTGCTTTACTGAATTTCTTTACTTTACTCGTTCCATTTTTATTTCCACCGGTTGCCCCTGGAAGTCTGCTTTCAATGTTATGTTGTCGCCTTCTATTTTCCCTTTGTATGGAATTGAATTTCCTCCAAAAGAAAGCGTAAAGGAAAACGCATCCCCGGCAATCATGCCACCTGTAAGAGGCATTTGCCCCATCGGTGTCTGCATAGAGCCGGTCAGGGCAGTGCTATCGGCTACCAGGTCCAGCGTTATTTCACGGTCGCCCACAGCACCTTTCCAACGCCCGGTCAGGCTGCCTTGTTGTGTGCTGTCGGCAGGCAATGTTTGTGCCGGCTGGCCTGCAATGCCGTTGGTACTTGTTGCCTGGGCTGTGGATGGAGCCGTAACCGGCGCTTGTGCCGGCTGCTGCCCCGCTGCCTGGCCTGGTCTTGCTCCCTGTGTCGCGGCTCCTGTGGCAGCCGCTCCTGGCAGGGCGCCCTGGGTTGCGCCTCCGGCATCCTGTACGCCGCCTTCACCGCCACCTTTCAGGTCATCGTTGTTAACAGATTTTTTTCTTCTGCGGGGAGTTGCATCCGCTGTCATTTTGCCGATGCGGTAGCTAAAGTTCACCTTAAAGTTCATGTTATGCATTACGTTGGTACTTGTCTGGCTGAAAGCAGGGGAGTTCAGTTCACTTTTCATCTTCATGGTAGGCGATAAAAAGTTCTCGGCGCCAAACCCGATGCTGCCTCTTCGCTCATTAAATTCCTTCTTCAGGTTCAGGCTATAGATACCAAATCCACCCTGCCTTCCCTGCAACTGCACTTGGCGGCCGCGGTAAAAACCGAAGCCCTGTATGCCCCAGCCCTGCCCCAGGTTATAGTTACCCATTGCCCGGATGTTGTATACCAAACCGCTGTTGCTGGCCTGCTGCTCCGCATCATCCACGTTGTTGTTCAGCACAGCATAGTAAATGTCTGTTCCGCCATTCAGGGTAAGCTTGTTGCTGAGGTTTATACTTCCGAACACACTTCCGCCGTAAGCCTCTTCCTGCCCAATGTTGAAATACGATGTCTCCAGCACGCCATCTTCCGCTCTTTCTCTTACAGCCTGTATCGAGTTGTTGGTAGTGCGCACAAAAGTAGAGAAGTTGAGAGACGTGGTTTTAAAATAAGTGCTGTAAGACAACTCATAGTTGTTCGTGTACTCGGGGTCCAGTTCCGGGTTACCTACTGTTCTGACAGCCGGGTTTGCATTCTGCACATTGGGGTTCAGGAACTCCAGCGACGGGCGCTGGATACGACGGTTGTAAGCAAGCTTCACAGTGTTGCCGTCTTTCAGTCTCTTAGAAAGATTTATACTAGGCACCAGCACGCCGTATGACGGGATGTTCACTGCTTCTTCGCTGTTCTCAAAATCCGCATTGATGGTGGTGTACTCGTAGCGGGCGCCGGCTTTCATACTGTAGTTGTTAGCCGTGGTGAGGGTATAGGACAGGTAGCCGGCAGAAACATTCTGATCATAGTTGAACACGTTGCTCAGGTTGGTGCTGGCCTCCTTTGTAAAAGGCCCGGTGCCTTCAGCTGTCAGGGTTTCATAGTCGCTTGTTACCTGGCGCATGATCTGCTTACCGCCAAACTCCAGCATCTGGTTCTTGCCTATCGGGTTGGTGTAGTCCAGTTGGATGGTAGATTCCTGGTTAAAGCTTTCATTGATATTTTTCAGCCTTGTGTCTATACTTGTCTCCTCGCTGTTGAATATTTCGTTCAGGAAATTATTTGTGCGGTTGTTGCGGCTAAACTGCGTCAGGATGCTGAATTCCTGCTGCGGCTTAAACGTGTGGGTATAGTTGAGGTTCACGTCTACTGTTCCGGAGTTATCCGTGGTTTCCACATCGCGCAGGGTTCTGCTCACCAGGGAGCTGCCCTGATAAAGCTGGGTGAGCAGGGGATCCTGGTTGCTTTGCCAGTTGCGCGCGCCATACTGCACGGAGGCGTTGAGGTAATTTTTTTCGTTTATGTCATAGTCCCAGCCGAAAGTATAGCGGCCGAACATCATGTTGTTGCGTGTATCTGCCTGCTGCAGGATAGTGCTCTGCTCGGCGTCAGATCCCGTTGTCTGCACGTTCTCGAAGCTGCCTGGCGTGTTGTAACCCAGGCGGCCAAAGCCGCCCAGCGAAAAGCCCATCTTGCCGACGCGGTAGCTGCCGTTCAGGCCTAAGTTAGAGCCTCTCAAACCAACCCCGGTGTCGATGTTCAGGGTGCCGCCCTTCAGTGTGTTTTTCTTGGTAACGATGTTGATAATACCCGCTGAACCTTCTGCATCATACTTGGCCGAAGGAGACGTAATCACTTCCACAGACTTTATCATATCTGCCGGAATCTGCTTTAAAGCATCGGCCACACTACCTGCCGTAATGGTGGATGGCCGGTTGTTGATGAGCACCTTGATGTTCTGGCTGCCGCGCATCGATACATTGCCGTCCAAATCCACGGAGAGCATCGGCACTTTCCGCAGTACATCTGCCGCATCGCCGCCTCTGTTCGATTCATCATTTTCGGCGTTGTACACCGTGCGGTCTACTTTTTCTTCTATCATTGCACGCTGCCCTTCCACGGTAACTTCCTTCAGGGCTTGTGCTGTAGCCTTTATACTTATCTTGCCCAGATCGACAGCGGATTTACTATCCGTTACTTCAATGTCGATGGTTTTTGTTTCGTAGCCGATAAACGAGATGGCCACCCGGTATGCGCCGCTGGCTACTTTCTCCAGGGAAAACTTTCCCTTTTCGTCGGCCATGGTTCCATCTACCGGCTTGCTTGTTGCGGGATTTACCAGGGCTATGGTGGCATAGGGTACCGGCTGCTGCGTGGCAGCATCTACTACTGCCCCGCTTATACTTCCGCCGGCACGCTGAACGGCAGCAACAGCGACGCCCCCGGCCGAATGAGCGGAACCCGTTAAACTGGCGCCGCCTGACGGAGACTGCGCAAGGGCAACCTGGCAGCAGCAGGCAAGCACGAGAGAAGAAAGATATTTGTTCATGACGTTGATTTTTACATATAAAACTGAGCAAAACAAATCCTCCTTCACCGGATAAAAAAACGGAATAGACCGGCTGCCGCGAAATACCGACGAGTAGCCGCTGGCAGCCGATGGTTTTGATCAGGCGGAAAACACCTGTGCTGCATGAGGAGCTATCGATGAAATAGGAGCAAACCATCGGCAAGAATGGCTAAACAGTAGATCAGAAAGGCATTTCCAGGACTTAAATAGTAGGTTTGTAAAGATTATAGTTATATTAAACCTTACAATGGCTAACACCTTCATCAACCGCCACGGATACATCCTGATACAGCTGCTGGTGCTGCTCGGGCTGCTGCTGCTGCTGTGCCAGCCGCTTGGCTGGGATATTAAACTACCGGCGCAGTTCTGGGTAAAACAGGCAATCGTATTTTTCCTGTGGGTAGGTTTATTTTACCTGAACATGCAGGTTTTAGTGCCGCAGTTTCTGTTTCAGAACCGGGTAGGATTGTTTGCAGCAGCTATGCTGGTTGCTGTTGCAGTCGTGCTCCTTATAAGCCAGGCAGCTGATTCGTGGCTTAACCTGCCCGAGTTGATGAACCAGGCCTTTAACCCTGGCGGTAATGACAAACCTGTTAAAGCCGGGCTCCACATTAATCCGGTGATGTTGCTGGCAACAATGCTGGTGCTGGGTATAAGCACCAGCATCAAAACAGTGCAGAAATGGCAGAAAGACGCAGAGATCAGGCAAAGCCTGGAGAAGCAGCGAATCAGTACAGAGCTTTCGTTCCTGAAAGCGCAGATTAACCCGCACTTCTTTTTCAACACCCTCCACAGCATTTATGCACTCACGATGATCAACATCGAAACCTCCCGTGAGGCCCTCCATACTTTATCCCGGATGATGCGCTATGTGCTCTACGAAACCCAGGCCGGCACAACGCTGCTCAGCAAAGAAATCGAGTTCCTGCAGGATTACGTTAACCTGATGCAGCTCCGCCTCACAGATAAAGTAACTATCACGTTCGACAAGCCAACTCCGCTGCACGACGTGCCGGTCGCGCCGATGCTGTTTTTGCCTTTTGTGGAGAATGCTTTCAAGCACGGGGTAAGTGCCCTGCTGCCCAGCAGCATCCGGATTACCATATGCCAGCAGGGGCAGGTGGTTGAACTGGATGTGCGCAATACCATCTTGCCGGAAAAAAGAGTAGTGCTGGAGGAGAGCAGCGGCATCGGGCTGGCCAATACCAGCAGGCGGCTCGACCTGTTGTATCCGGGCCACTATACTTTAACGGTTACAGAAAAAACACCGGAGAACGAATACAGGGCGCACTTAACACTTGATTTATCATGACGCTGAACTGCATTGCCGTAGACGATGAGCCATTGGCTTTGGGGCTGATTGCCGCTTTTATTGAACAAACACCATTTCTGAATCTGGTCGGGCGGTATTCCAGTGCAGTAGAAGCTTTGCAGGGACTTTATAAACAACCGGTGGATCTGGTGTTTTTGGATATTCAGATGCCCGACCTGAGCGGCATCGAACTGGCACGCGTGCTGGATAAAGGGGTGTATGGCGCCGGGCCGCGCATTATATTTACAACAGCCTTCAGCCAGTATGCACTGGAAGGGTATAAGGTGGATGCCCTGGATTACCTGGTAAAACCATTTAATTACATAGATTTCCTGAAAGCGGCGGGCAAAGCGCAGGCCTATGCTGAGTTGCTAAACAAGCCGGCAACACTTACTGTGGCGCCTGTAGCGCCAGAAGAGGAGTACCTGTTCCTGAAAGTAGAGTATCAGCTGGTGCGTATTGCCTTTAGCGACATTTTATACATAGAGGGACTCAAGGATTATGTAAAAGTGCATCTGGAGAGCGAAACCAAGCCTGTCCTGTCGCTGACGAGCCTGAAAGCGCTGGAGGAAAAGCTGCCGGGCCGGAGATTTATGCGCATCCACCGCTCTTTTATCGTGGCCCTAGACAAGATTAGCGCTGTTACACGCAACAAAGTACAGATTGGCGATACCAGCATTGCCGTGAGCGATCAGTATAAAGATACTTTCAACCAGTTCCTGAACCGATGGGTATAATCCGCAATGCTGGTTAGGTTTGTTGTGATGCCGGAAAGCATTTACCTGTTGCCATAAAGGAATTTTATAAATAGGCGGACAAAATAAACCAGACAGCTTAAACTTTTCACCATAAGTATAAAGCGCTGATCAGCAGGTATTCAGTACTATAAAACCCCTTGTGCCTGATGTCTTATACTTATGGCCTTTTACTTACTTGCAGGTGGCATAGTCCGGAGATGTAGCAGTATACCTGGCAGGGGCAATGGAATGCTGAAGCAATTTGTCTATAGTATGGGTAGCAGCAGGTATAAGTAAAAACTGGTTTTGATTTAATATAGTTTTAACTTTGATGCCGGACGTTGCGCTCTGCGGAGCGATAATATAAATAGTATGAAAAAGATAATATTTTCTGTGTTGGCTGTACTTGTGGTAGTGGCAGCCATCTTCTACCTGGTTTCTAAAAAGAATGCCTCGCCGGAGCAGGCAGCACCCGCCGTAGCAGCAGGCCCCTCCAACGATCTTCCGTGGCTGTCCTTAACACAACTGGATGGGACCAGGTTAACAGCACACAGCCTGGAGGGTAAAACCATCCTGGTGTTTTTCCAGCCGGACTGCGACCATTGCCAGCGTGAAACCAAGCAGATACGCGAGCACATAGATGCTTTTAAAGATTACAATGTATACTTCGTGTCTGATGCCACCATACCGCAGCTAAGCAAGTTTGCCGTAGAGTATGAACTGGCGGCCAGCAACAATGTACATTTTACGCATGCTACGCCAGACGATATTTACAATGCAGTTGGCGGCATACAGGTGCCGGCTGTTTTCGTGTTTTCAGATAAAGGCCATCTGATAAAATCCTTTATCGGCGAAACACCGATAGAGCAGATACTGCACTACCTGTAAGCTTTGGCAGCATGCGGAAAGCCATGCCTTTGCTTTCCGCATGCTGTAGGTTATTCATACAGATCATCGATCTTAGCATCTGCCAGTTCTGTAAAAAGCAGGCTTATTTTGGTTGTTACCGCATCAAAGTAGCGTTCTCCTTTCTCTTTTGTCGCTTTTTTAGGATTACCAACGCCGGTGTCTTCCGATATTTGCGACCATTTGCGTTCTGCCCACGCCCATCCTTCTCTGTAAGCCCTGATCTTTGGTTTTTTGTCGCGTCCCTCGCCTGCTTCTTCTAGCGGAAGCACCAAATCGGGGCGCAGGTGTAGTATAAGGCTGGTTTCCATCTCGTCGGCGTGGTCGCCGGCATTCTCAAAAAATTCTGCTTTGTTGAGCGCCTGAAACCAGTTGCAGCTCGAAAGAAACATATTCGGGTATTTCAGTCCCAGTTCCCGCAGCATGGTTTTAAAGTCGTTGCCGCCATGGCTGTTCAGGATAAGCAGCTTCTGAATTCCCTGCCGGTTTAGTACCTCCAGCACATCATGCAGCACCGCCGCCTGCGTGCTTGGGCTCATGTTTATATCGAGCAGAATATCCGTCTGCCCCGTATTTACGCCAAACGGAATAACCGGCAGCACAATAACTTTAGCTCCGGCTTCCCAGGCTTTGCGGGCGGCTTCGGCCGCAATGTATTCTGCTTCCAGTATGTCTGTGCCGTAAGGCAGGTGGTAGTTATGCGCTTCGGTCGCGCCCCAAGGCAGAATGGCCACGTCAAATTTCTGGTTCTGTATCTCTTTCCAGTTGGTTTCTGCTAAAATGTATGGTCTCATAAAGTATAATATAAGGTATAAATTGATGCAGGCCGGATAAATCCAACCCATTTTGTACAGTTTCCCGACAGCCGGCTACTATATTTTGAAAGCAACGGGTTTATGCCGCAATGGTTTGTGTTGCGTATGATGGCTAAGTTATAAGAATGTGCTCATAAAGTGAAAGCCTTTTCTTTTTAATGCAGGCCTGCATCGCAATTTATATAGCGAAGCTGTGACGTTGACCAGGATAATTCCACGTGGAATGCTGTGGGGAAAGCCCGCTCTTATGGCATAAAAAACGCTACAGGTAAAGACCTCTGTACATAAGCCTGCTGGCTGCTTTGCACGCCGGGCACTGGGTATACTTGTATTTCACAGAAAGAATCAACTGAAAACATTTAAGATGAATAAAAAGATTAAAAAACATTATCATGAAACATTAATATTTCCTATATTGATTTAAAAAATACAATCATACCTTAACGTGCAGACGCCTATGAGATTACTGGTTTTCTTTCTGTTGTTTACAACCTGTGCTGTGGCACAGAAATTACCTGCCCGTTGGGATGAGCTCGTTGCCAGCGACTGGCCTGCGGCACTGGAAAAATCTTCTCGCACCTGTATACTTCCAATCGGTATTCTGGAGAAACACGGGCCGCATGTACCTTTAGGTTCTGACCTGATTAAGGTGCGGGAGTGGGCGGCACGCGCTACAAAAGATGAGTATGCCGTGGTATTTCCTGATTACTTCTATGGACAGATTAATGAAGCACGGCACCAGCCGGGCACATTTTCTTTGCCCAGCAGGCTGGTATGGGATTTACTGGATGCTACCTGTGCGGAAATAGCCAGAAACGGGTTCGACAAAATTGTAATTATCAATGGCCACGGCGGAAACCCGGAACTGATACGCTACTTTATACAGTCGCAGTTGGACAAGCGCAGAGATTATGCCGTGTATTTCTTTGATCCGCAGCCAAGCCCTGAGTTTAATAAGAAAATGGCTGAAATGCGTAAATCAGACCCTGCCGGCGACCAGCACGCAGGAGAGAAGGAAACTTCCAGCCTGTTGTATCTCCGCCCCGATTTAGTGAAGCAGGAGCGTGCGACACAGGAATCAGGCAAAAACCAGAAGCGCTTGTCCCTACCCAACCTTTATACCGGCATCTGGTGGTATGCCAGCTACCCGAACCACTACGCAGGAGAAGGGGCAACGGGCTCAAAGGAGCTGGGTAAGCTGATAACAGAAGATACAGTTGATGCCTTGGTAAAAGCGCTGAAAGTAGTAAAGGCAGACAAGAAGACGCTGGAACTGCAGAAGGAGTACTTCGATAAGGTAGATCAGGTAGGCGGCAAATAGCCGGCAGCCGGATACTCTTGCCGCTATTTTATACTTGTAAAGCAAAGCGCTTTAGCTTCTTGTCCGGGAGATGAGAAGCAGATTAGTGGAACCTTTCATCTAACCAAATTTATATGAACAAGACGTTTACAGCAAATACAGTCCGGGTTGCAGACAACGGGCTGCTTAGAGAAACGCCCCGGCAGCGTTACCTGTCCCTGGATGTGCTGCGGGGCATGACCATCGCTTTGATGATAGTGGTGAACACGCCCGGCAGCTGGCAGAATATTTATGCGCCTTTTGAGCATTCGCCCTGGCATGGCTTCACCATTACGGACCTGGTTTTCCCTACTTTCCTGTTTGTGGTGGGCAACGCCATGAGCTTTAGTATGCGCAAGTTTGAGAAGCAGGACGAAAGCGCCTTCCTCAAAAAAGTATTTACCAGGACAGCCCTGATTTTTCTGATAGGCCTTTTCCTGAACGCTTTTCCTTTTGTTTACCGCACCGACTCCGGCAGCCTGGCGCTGATCGATTTTTCTGATGTCCGGATTATGGGTGTGTTGCAGCGCATTGCCCTGTGCTATGGCATTGCCGCGCTGGTAGTGCATTATTTTAAAGTAAAAGGAGCTGTTGTTTTCAGCGTACTGGCCTTGCTCACTTATTGGGCCATCATGTATTTCTTCGGCAGCCAGCCGGACCCTTACAGCCTGGAAGCCAATGCTGCTCTAAAGTTCGATTTACTGTTTATAGCATCCGAAAACCTGTACCACGGCTATGGCATACCTTTCGATCCGGAGGGACTGCTGAGCACGTTGCCGGCAATAGTAAACGTAATCGGTGGTTTCCTGGCTGGTTTGTTTATACAGCGGCAGGGCAACAACAGCAATACCGTTATGAAGCTGGCGGTGGCCGGCATTGTGCTGGCGCTTGTAGCCCTTCTCTGGGACATGGTATTCCCTATCAACAAACCTATCTGGACGAGCTCTTACGTGCTTTATACCGTTGGCATTGATCTGGTTGTACTGGCCGTGTTGATGCTGATCATAGAAGTGGCCGGCTCTAAAGGCTGGACATATTTCTTTGAAGTATTCGGCAGAAACCCGCTGTTTATTTATGCGATGTCCGGAGTAATAATTGAAATGTTGGGCCTCATCAGAGTAGGAGATGTTGGCTTAAGCAGATGGATTTACCAGCATGCCTTCGAACCGTGGCTGGCTCCTAAAAATGCTTCGCTGCTGTTTGCCATTTGCTACATGCTGTTGCTGTGGTGCATCGGCTACTGGATGGACAGGAAGAAAGTATACGTTAAAGTATAGACAGGTACGGGACTTTTTAGGTATACTATGAGCTGATTGTATTGAATTGATGATAACCTAAGTATGATTTAGCTTTTCGTATGCTTACATTGTTTTTCTATTAGACATAAGAGGCCAGCCGCATACTTTGCGGCTGGCCTCTTACTGTTTATGCAATTTAACCTGTTTAGGGTTAGCCTGCCGGAAGCTGCTCTACCAGTGCCAGACGTTTTATGATGGAGCCTCTTTCTAAAACTGTGCCTGGCGAAAGTACGGCATTGGCTCCAATCCTGCAGTTATCACCTACCAGCGCGCCAAATTTTTCAACCTGAGTATCAATAACTTCTGTGCCGGCCACAACGCTTATCCGCTTGTTTTCTCTTTCGTTGTAATGATTTGCGATAATGGATCCGGCCTCAAAATTTACGTTGCTCCCGATAATACTGTCGCCGATAAAGTTGAAATGCGCAATAGCACTATGGTGCAGCACAATGCTGGTTTTTACCTCGCAGCCTGTGCCAATAGTGGTGCCTGTGCCCAGGTATACGCCGCCTCTCAGGTAGGCGTTTGCTCCTAAAAAGCAGCCTTCCCCAATAATAACGGGTGCTTTTAATACCACACTTTTCTCTACAACAGCCGTTTTGTGCACTGCAATGCCATCCCTGATAACATAATCAGCACCAAGGTGGCGCATAAACTCCTGCAGTACCCCGATTAGGTGCTGTGTAATATGCCAGGGCAGCATGTCTTTTTGGCCCACAAAAATACCGGAGAAACCTGCAATATACTTGTCAATGAGGAGACTCATACGAGGTGAACTTTAACTTGCAAAAACTCATGGAGTAAAGTATAAATCAGCACCAGTTTATACTTTGTTAGGCGCTTCGGCATTGCCCGACAGCCAGACGGGCTTCGTTTCCGATCGGTGATCAGCCGCGATAATTTCGCCGTAAAGCTCCGGCCGCCTTGCATTCCTGTAGCGGTACCCGCCGGCAAGTGTAAGTTTGTCTTTGGTCAGGGTAGCCAGGCTGATCTCGTTTTCAAAGCTCTTTATTTCTGTCAGCACTTCGCCGTAAGGGTCCAGGATCATCGCGTTCCCGTTCTTCAGATGTTCGCCATCGTAGCCGATAGGATTGGTGAAGACATAGTATACGCCATTGTCGTAGGCGCGTGCCGGAAGCCACCGCATCAGCCAGCGCCTGCCTTTAGGGCCGTCGAACTCCAATCTTAATGGTACCGGATCGGTATGCCGGGCCTGCCATAGTTTGTCGTCCACATAGCCGCGCCCAGGCATAGATGAAGGCGTGCACATGGTTACATGCGGGGCAAAAATAATTTCTGCACCCAGCAGGGCAGTTGCCCGCACATTTTCTACCACATTGTTGTCATAGCAAATAAGGATGCCACACTTCCAGCCTTTCAGGTCAAACACCGTATAAGCTGCGCCTGCCGACAGGTATTGGCTGATGAAAGGATGAATTTTGCGGTGCTTCGCTATAAAGCCATCTTTATCTACGCATACATAGGTGTTATACAGTTTGTCGTCTTCTATCTCCACCAGCCCGGCCAGAATGATAATATCATACCTTTGGGCTAACTGTATAAGCTTTTGTGTGCTGTCGCCTTGCGGCACCTGCTCGGCCAGCGCTACCACTTCCTCGCGTGTCAGGTCTTTTAGGAAAGTATAGGCGGTAACCGACATTTCGTGGAAACTGATGACGTCCGCGCCACGTTCCTTGGCTTTAGCCGTAAGCGCCTCGATAACTGAAAGGTTATAAGCTTTGTCGCCATCTCTGGGCTCGAACTGCGCAACGGCTACATTGAGGTTTTCCATTTTACTTTTGTTAGGAGCGTAATGCCGAAATTAAATTTTGCGATAGGGTATTGCCTGATACAGCTTTTTGTGGCCGCTAAGGACGCACCAGGGGAGCTTTCATACTACCAAGCCCGTTTGCCTTTACCAGATCTGCATACGTAATGAGTTTGAGTTTCTTGCCTGCCAGCGTTCTGAATGCAGGCGAAAGCAGCATGTTCAGTTCTGTTTGCCGGTGCTGACTTGCCTTTGGCTTGCCATCGCTCGTGTTCATCAGGTCGCTGTTCATGTCTACCAGCGCTTCCATTTCAGGCGTGCTTTGTGCCACATGCAGCTCCACTACGTTCAGGCTGCCGGGCTTCAGGCTGTTCAGATAACCCGTAAACTCCTGCGCTTTGGTTTCAACGGGCACAGGCCACATGGTTTTGTACGCCTCACCAAAATAGGTCGAGATGCCGAGTTTATACTTCCGGGCCAGCTTTTCGGTAACAGCCTGCAGCTCGGGCGTAGCCAGCGCCATACCCATGTGCGGATCAACGTAACTTATCTTCAGGCCAGAGTTCAACGCTCTTTCTATCTGGGCGGTAAGTTCTTTCTCCACTTCATCCAGTTTATACTTGCTGTTTAAAAAAGCTTCCGTAGAAGGCAGGAAATATCCCAGACTGTCTACCAGGCTCGGCACTGCATTTCGTCCGGCTACAGGGCCCCAGCGATAGTTCTTCCATTCAGCGTTTAAAGTCAGGTGCACGCCTACGGCCACATTCGGGTGCGCTTTCAGAATCTCTACTGCTTCCTGGTACCAGGGGCAGGCAAACATAACAGACGCCGAAAAAGGAAGGCCCGTCGCGGCCAGTTGTTGCACGCCCATGTTCACGGAGTGGTTCATGCCGATGTCATCGGCACGCAACAGCAGGGTGGGTAGGTTCGTTTTTTGCGCCTGCGCCGGCTGGCTTATACTTAGGCCGGCCAGCAGCGCGCCTGCTACAAAAGCGTATAGTTCTCTCATATTTTCCTGTTTTGATGCTATTGTGCTTACTACTTCTATAATTGCAATAAGATAGCACATTGTTCGGCGCATCCGGAAATAAATTACTGTTTATTTTGCCTGCTCTGCTCTTATAAAGGGATAAGGAAGCTCATTACGTTTGCGGGGGCTGAAATCAAAAGCTTTTACGCTTCCGGAAATGCATACATGCTTATAGACTAAGGGGCTTTTGCGTAATATTACTTTGGGTATATGATATACACGATAGTGCAGTGACAGTTATCTGTCAATATCTGCAAAAAAGTGTATGTTTAGGTGCATTATCCGCTAAGTACGACTAATTTATATAGTCGTTAGATGCTTCCTTTCGCATACATGAGAAAGTATATTATAGACAAAACTTCGGCCATGCGCCTTAGTCGTAGAGGGCTGTTCAACTCTCTTGTAGAGTCACAGGTTATTGTAAAAGGTTATAACTATGAAAAATTAATTCAGATTAATATTCCTCTTGTCGCTACTGCTATTGAGCTGTAAGGAAGATAAATTGAGTAAGACCTTAGACCTTGAGGAGTTTAGAGTCGATGTGCCTGCTAACTGGGAAAGCTTTACAAGCCAAGGCTATGATTCAAAAGCTGGAGGCATAACGAATGGGAAGGATGAATTAACCTATGACTACGGTTGGTATTCTTATGACTTTAAGAATGAAACAACAGCAACACATACCCGAACTTCAACCATAATTGACGGAAAGCCTGCCCTGATAGTAAAACCTATAGAGAAAGGAAAAGGTGTTATCGGGGTATTTATGCAGGTTGATAGCCGGAACAAACTCAGTCTTTCTGGCAAGGACATCAAAAATGAAGATACAGCGATAAAAATCTTTGAATCTATAAAGTTCTAAAAGAAAGAAGGCGAGCAACAACACTGCACAGGCTGTATGTCTGGCTGACATAATCTGGAAAATTATTTTATCCCAATGCACAAATGAAAATGAGATTATTACTTCAGTGGACAATCATCATCCCGGTTCTGGCCTGGGTGCTGTTTTTTTCCGGGCTTATTTATGGCAGCAGTTTTTTTCAAATTGTAGCGAGCGTGCTGCTTATTTTCAGTGTTATGTCGGCAGTGCATCATTCCGAAATAATTGCTGAAAGAGTAGGAGAACCTTACGGAACCATCATTCTGGCTATATCGATAACCGTTATTGAAGTCTCCATCATTATCTCCCTTATGATAACTGAAGGGGAAGAGGCTGCTTCATTGGCCCGGGATACTGTATATGCTGCGACAATGCTTATTCTAAATGGCATCGTGGGTCTTTGCCTGTTAATTGGGAGTCTGAAGCATTACGAACAGGATTTTTCAAAACCTTCTGTCACCATCGCTTTGGTGTCGCTGATATCCATTATCGTTTTTACGCTGGTATTTCCCACTTTCACTGAAAGCGTCTCGGGCTCATACTATTCAGCACCCCAGCTCGTTTTTGCTTCTATTGCCTGCCTGGTTATTTACGCTTGCTTTCTGTTCGCACAAACCAAGGGATACCGGCAATACTTCCTGACGGTTGGGAACGATGAAGATGAAGAAAAAGCAGAGCCCATTGCCATCAGCAACAGTAGATTTTTTACAAGCCTGCTGTTGCTGGTTATTTGTTTAGGGATAGTGGTGCTATTGGCAAAAACGCTTTCTCCTACCATCGAAAGCATCATTACGGGCTATAATCTTCCAAAAACATTGGTTGGGGTTATAATCGCAGCTATCATTTTATTACCCGAAGGGATTGCTGCCATCACTGCTGCAAGAAAAAACAAACTTCAAACAAGTATAAATTTGTCGCTTGGTTCGGCACTGGCAAGTATAGGTTTAACAATTCCGAGCGTAGCCATCGTTTGTATCATTTATGATTTTAAAATTATTCTGGGACTGGACATTAAATCTATTATCCTGTTGGGGCTCTCCGTATTTACCGTGATGTTATCGTTAAGTAGCGGTAAGACAAATGTTGTTTACGGAGTGGTGCTTTTAGTTAACTTGTTTGCTTTTATATTCCTGATGATATACCCTTGATCTGAGAAAGGCACCCAATGGTTAGGTATAAGCATAATGCGGGCTGAAATGCTACAGTTGTGTATTTTTGCTCCTAAGAAACTTTCGTGTAAGCAAACGATGAGTTGCTCCGAAATCCTGCACTACGCTTATACTTGCCCATTAGGTAAAAAATCAATTTGATTACTAAAAACGCTTTTAAAAACGGCATTTTAAAATAATTCGGGTAAGTATAAGTAAGAAAAGCAAAACCATGCAGACGATACGTTTAAGGGTGAGTAAAAAGTATTGGATTCACAAAGTATAAACAAAACCCTATCAGAAATAAGTATCAGCGCCAACATGCTGAAGGCAACAGATATAGTGCTTTAACGTGTTTTAAGAGCATATTTACCAGCTGGAACAATTAGCTTTGGCACTGACTGCCGACAGTTCTGACGCGCTGCTACATCCCCGCCTGATTTTGCATCACTAGCTATGCCGATATGACATATTCAAAAAAGACCTTGGTTTTGTGTTAGATCGCTAATATGAAATCAGTGCTTCTTCTTGTAGATTAATCTTTAGTAGTTATCTTTATAATTCTGGTAATTCAGAAAATACCATGAGGATTATTCACATCTAATTTTAATCGTAAAGTATGAATGGCTTAATCGATGAAAAAATAACACCGGCGTATCAGGAAATCATCAGGCGCAACCCAGGTGAAAAGGAATTTCATCAGGCCGTCAGAGAGGTGCTGGAGTGCCTGGGGCCTGTTCTGGTGAAGCATCCCGAATTTACACACCACAAAATCATTGAGCGCATCTGCGAACCCGAAAGGCAAATTATATTCCGGGTACCCTGGACAGACGATAAAAACCAGGTGCATATCAACCGTGGGTTCCGCGTGGAGTTTAACAGCGCGCTGGGCCCCTACAAAGGCGGGCTGCGCTTCCATCCTTCTGTGTACCTGGGCATTGTGAAGTTTCTGGGCTTTGAGCAGATATTTAAAAACGCCTTAACCGGGCTGCCGATAGGCGGGGGAAAAGGGGGCTCTGATTTTGATCCCAAAGGCAAGTCCGACTGTGAAATAATGCGCTTTTGCCAGAGCTTTATGACAGAGTTGTACCGCCACATAGGCGAACACACTGATGTGCCGGCCGGAGATATTGGCGTAGGCGGCCGCGAAATTGGCTTTATGTTCGGGCAGTATAAACGCATCACCAACCGTTACGAGGCTGGCGTTATTACCGGCAAAGGGTTGGATTGGGGCGGCTCACTGGTACGGACCGAAGCCACTGGCTATGGCAATGTCTTTTTTGTGAAAAAGATGCTTGGAGTGCGGAATGAAACCATTGATGGGAAAACCTGTATTGTTTCCGGCTCTGGAAACGTGTCTATCTATACCATCGAAAAGTTGCAGGAGATGGGCGGAAAAGTAGTGGCCTGTTCTGATTCTAACGGCTATGTATACGATAAGAAAGGCATTGACCTTGAAGTAGTGAAGCAACTGAAGGAGAAGGAACGAAGACGCATAAAAGACTACCTGACATACCACAAAGACGCCCGGTATGTAGAGAAAGGAAATATCTGGGAGGTGCCCTGCCAGCTTGCTTTCCCGTCTGCCACACAAAATGAGATAAGCGGCAAAGACGCGGCCCTTCTGGTTAGTAACGGCTGTATGGCAGTAGGCGAAGGAGCCAATATGCCTACCACGCCCGAGGGTATAAAAGTGTTTCAGGATGCTAAAATATTATATGCTCCGGGCAAGGCAGCCAATGCAGGCGGTGTGGCGACCTCAACCCTTGAAATGATGCAGAATGCCTCACGCGACTCCTGGACGTTTGAGTACACCGAGCAAAAGCTATCCGAAATCATGACCAACATACATGACCTGTGCTACGAGAAATCGGAAGAATTTGGAGCGCCCGGCAATTATGTGTTAGGAGCTAATATTGCAGGGTTCATCAGGGTGGCAAATGCCATGCTGGCGTTGGGTGTTATTTAAACAGATGTGGAAATTTGAAAATGCAGGGCCAATAACCAAGCTTTAGCAAATAAAAAAACGTCATTTTAGTTCCTGATGCAAGTTCAGCCAGGCGACTTTGACTGGCCGCAGCAGGTGTAAGTATAATACGCAGACTTCATGGTGTGCAAAGACCTGTGCGTGTCTTTGCACACGAGGTGTCGCACTTTATTTCCGGGCAAGGTCAGGCCGGAATCAAAACCATATCCGCCAAAACAAAGCGCCTGCAATTAACAATTCAGCTATATTTGCATCGCATAGATTTATAGCGATGATCGACGAAACCCACAACCCCTGGACCACCCTTTCCACGAAACAAGTATACCAGAACCCCTGGATAAAAGTACGCGAAGACAAAGTGCTGAACCCGAGTGGCGGCGAAGGCATTTATGGCGTGGTAAGTATGAAAAACAAGGCCATCGGCATTATTCCCATCGACGACGAAGGCTATACTTACCTGATAGGCCAGTACCGCTACCCGCTGAACGAGTATAGCTGGGAAATCCCGATGGGCGGCGGCTTGATAGAAAACGACATTCTGGAATCGGCCAAGCGGGAACTGAAGGAAGAGACGGGCTTTACCGCCGCCAAATGGACGAACATCTGCCGTTTGCATACTTCCAATTCCGTTACCGATGAAGAGGGCTTTGTTTTTCTGGCGCAGGAACTAAAGCCCGGCGAAACAGCTTTTGAAGAAACAGAGGAGTTGCACCTCAAACGGTTGCCCTTTGCCGAGGCGGTGCGCATGGCCCTGAACAACGAAATAACCGACGCTATCAGCGTGGCCGGCCTGCTGAAGGCGGCGTTTATACTTGATAAGAAGTAGCGGATATTTTAGCATGTGTAAAACCTAGCCCTCCAGGGAAGGCAATTTGCTCTGTACGAATATTCCCCTCCAGGGCAGGGGTGGGTTTGCTGGAACAGAGGAGTCAGTTATCACAAAGTATAAATTGACCTGAAACAGCTAAAGTATAAGAGTATAAACCGCCTCAAATATGCGGTCACAGCGCTGCGCAGCGTTATACAGGCAACCGCATCAATTGCGAACTGACGGAATATTAGTACATTTGAACGCATGAAAGCCCTGAAATATTTGTATCATCGTGTGTATACCACCTGGTGCGTTACCTGGTTTGTGCTGCCGTTTGTGTCCACATACCCCGTGCAGGCCATGCTGGTGCGCAAAAAAAAGTGGTACAGGCATGTGCATACTTTCAACAGGGTATGGTCTACGATTTTCCTGCACATGTTTCTGGCGCCGGTGAAAGTGGAGTGGCGCATGAAATTCGACCCGAAGCAGCGCTACATTTTCACACCCAACCACAGCTCCTACCTCGATATCCCGATGATGCTGAACGCGATCCCCGGGTTTCTTAATTTCGTAGGTAAAAGCTCGTTGGCCAAGGTGCCGCTGTGGGGTAAAATATACGACAAGCTATACATTACTGTCGATCGCAAAAGTGCCACAAGCAGCGCCAGAAGTTATCTCAAATCCATAAAGACACTGGAGGAGGGGCGCAACCTGGCTATTTTCCCGGAAGGAACCATCCCCAAAACGGCCGGGGAAAAGCTGCTGCCGTTCAAGGACGGGCCATTCCGGATAGCCATTGAGAAGCAGCTGCCGGTGGTGCCCGTTACCATGCCCTACAACCAGCACTTTATGCCCGACCTGGAAGGAAAGCTGAAAATCCGCTGGCATCCGCTCAAGATTATCATACATGCGCCCATAGAAACAAAGGGCATGACGCTGGCCGACCTGCCGCTGCTGAAAGAGCAGGTTTTTAACATCATCCAAACAGAAATTACGAAACACCACAAAGCACATGTCAACAGATATTCAAACCATCCGCAAAATAGCGCATTTAGCAAGGCTGGAGTTTAACGAGGAGAAAGAGCAGGAAATGCTGCAGGAACTGAACAAGATCCTGAACTGGATGGACCAGCTGCGCGCGCTGGACACGGAGCAGGTGGAGCCGCTTATACATATGTCGGAGGAGGTAAACGTGCTGCGCGACGACGTGGCCCGGAATACCACCACCCATGAAGAGGCGTTGCTGAACGCACCCAGAAAAGATTCAGACTACTTCCGTGTGCCCAAAGTAATGGAATAGCACACATGCCAGCCCATGCCTAAAATAAACTTCTGGAGAAACTGGAATTCAGACACCAGGTATCCTTACCTCTTTTTACTGCTGCTGGGTGTGCTGGCGCTCCTGTTGGGCGTGTACCATTACCTGACCGGTGAAAATATTTCCTTTGCCTGGGATACCATTGCCGACCTGCAGGTGGTGCCGCTGCCGGTGCACGAGAGCACGCACCTGTTGCAGAACTTTACGCTTTCTGCTGATGCTTACCTGTTGCTGGAGCAGTATGATGTGGCGCCGCCACAGGTGAATACGCTGGCCGCTACGCTGCTGCTGGGCATGCTGGCTGCCTGTGTTGCCTTTTATACAGCTGCCATCAGCGCCATGAAACGCTTTGCTTACTTTGGCGGCGTGTTGCTGCTGATGTTGTTTCTGGTCTCTTTTAATTTTGATTTGCTGGAGATTTTCGGGGATGGCGGCCAGACCATGCTATTGCTCAGCATCGTGGTGCTGGCAGCGGTGAGTTATGGCTTCCAGGTATTCTGGCAGCAGGTGCAATTTGGCTGGCGTGTGCTGGCGATGGCCGGTGTGGTACTGGTGCTGGGCATGCTGATCTATAGCGAGGCGGAATTCCCGGCTAAACTTATAACCCTGCACCTGGTAAATTACAGCAGCATCGGGTTGCTGGTGGCCACGCTGCTGTTTATACTATGGGTGGCTTACGAAAACGTAAATGCGCTGCTCTGGATAAACACGCAGGGCAAAACGCCTGAGCGGCGGTTCAGCCTGTGGCAGTTTATCCTGATAAGTGGTTTATACCTGCTCAACCTGCTCCTGCTATACCTGCACCAACTGGGCTATATCCAGACAAACCTGTTTTACATCAACGGCTATATTATATTGCTGCTCTCGGTGGTGGCGGGTTTCTGGGGCATGCGGCAGCGCGAAGCATACTACAAAGATCTGTTCCTGTTCAGGCCCACGGGGGCAGTGCTGTACCTCGTATTCGCCACCGTCAGCTTCCTGAGTATTGGCTATGCCTTTGCTACCGCCAACGACTCGCTCACCATCATGTACCGCGATGTGATCGTGTACACACACCTGGCTTTCGGATTGGGCTTCTTCCTCTACATCATGATAAACTTTGGGAAACTGATAGCGCAACGGCTGCCTGTGTACAGGGTGGTATATGAGCCGAAGCGGTTTTCCCTGTTTACGTTTTTCCTGATGAGCCTGATTATGTGCGCTATTCTGGTAATCCGCACACAGTACCGCGCTTACTTTTATGCTAAAGCCGGTTATTATAACTATCTCGGTGACCTTTACCGTACTTCCGGCAACGACATGCTGGCGCAGCGCTTTTATGAGGAGAGCGACCTGTACGACAACGACAACGTGAAAGCCAACTATAGTTTGGCTAGTTTGTACAGGGCACAAAGCCAGCGCAACAACGAAATCCTGCAGATGAAAAGTGCCCTGGAGAAGCGGCCTACGCCGAAACTGTACGTGCGCCTGGCCAACCTTTACGACGGAAAACAATATTTCTTTGAGAAGCTGTACGTGCTGCAGGAGGGCGCTGAGAAATTCCCCGAAAGCAGCGAGTTGTACAACAACCTGGCGCTGCTCTACATGCAAACCAGTGTGCCCGACAGCACCAGCTATTATTTTGACCTGGCCCGCAAGTATAGCGATAACAAAGATTTTATCCGCAGCAACCAGCTGGCTTTTTATACCCGGCAGGCCATGCTGGAGCCGGCGCAGGCGGTGCTGGAAGAAAGCGACGAATCTGCCTACAAACCTCTGCGCAGCAACGTAGCAGCGCTGCGTCAATTATTGGGTAAAGCGCCACAGGAGGAAGATGCTTTTATACCCGACTCGCTGAAAGCGGTTGAAGACCTTACTTTGTTTTACAACCAGACCATCAGCACGCTAAATCAAGGCGATACTACCCGCCTGCAGGCCATTAACAGGTACCTGGATACGCCCGGCAATGAGATCTTTTTTGAGGATCTGCGCTACCTGAAAGGACTGGTGCATCATTACAACGGCAGGCCCAAAGAAGCCCGGAATGTGCTGGAGAACCTGGTGCTACAGGCGGGGGAACGCAGCGGCTATTATGCTAATGCACTGGGATTGTGGATGCTGGAAGAGCAGAATGACCGCGCGGCAGCAGCCTACTTCAAACAGGCCAAGGATCAGGGTTTTCAGCCTGCTTACCTGTCGCAGGGCTATGCGCTGGCGCTGGCGCATAAACCGGAAGAAGCAGTGCAGGCATTGGAGGAAGTAGCTTATACCGAAGATCCTGAAGCGGTGAACGTGGCCCAGGAATTGGCTACACTGCTGCGCCAGAATGTAGAGGCCGTTCTGGCGCAGGGCTCCGATAAAGACAAAGTACAGTACCTGCTTACATACCTGCCGCAGCTAAACCCGGCGCACGTAAATGCGCTGGTGCAGGCGGTGGAGGATGAGAACCTGAAGGCGAGGGCGCAGCTGGCACGCATAAATTACCTGATGAACCGCAAGCAGTGGCAGCAGGCCGGCAACGCTATAAACGAACTAAGCGCACAACTCCCACAGGAGGGCGAGCTTCGTTCCGCCCTGGACCTGCAGCAGCTAAACCTCTTGCTTTATACCCGCAAGTATGATGCGCTGCTGAACCGCATGAACGACCTGTACCTGACGGACCGCGACAAGCGACAGATTTTATACTTTAGAGCAAAGGCAGCGGAGGCCGGAGGGAAAAAGCAGGAAGCGGCAAAGTTTTACCGGCAGGCCCTTAAAATGCTGATATATGATGAGGAGGTAGTGCTGGCAGCAGCTGATTTCTTCCGGAAATATCATCCCAAAGAGGAACAGGCTTACAATGTCCTGCTGAGCGGCATCACCTACAACCCATATTCGGCGGATCTGTATAAAGCATATGCACTGGAGAGCCTGAATCAGGGTTTAACAGGTTATGCCGAGCAGGCCTTAACAACACTGCAAAGTTTGCTTCCTGCCGCAGAATACGCTACATTTATTCAGAAATTCGAAAAGCAGCGACAGGACGTGGCAGCGCGCGCTGATAACTGGCAATTATAAAATCAGGCAGTATGAGCACTATCATCGAAACACACGATATCTCTAAAATATACCGCATGGGCAGCGAGACGATTCACGCGCTCAAATCTGTAACCATCAACATAAGCAAAGGCGAGTATGTTGCCTTTATGGGCCCGTCAGGTTCAGGTAAATCTACGCTCATGAACATTATCGGCTGTCTGGATACACCCACTGCGGGTACCTATATCCTGAACGGCCACGATGTGAGCAACATGACGGACAATGAACTGGCGGAAGTGCGTAACAAGGAAATTGGCTTTGTGTTTCAGACGTTTAACCTGCTGCCGCGCCAATCGTCGCTGGACAATGTAGCCCTGCCGCTGATTTATGCGGGCTATAACAAAAGCCAGCGGGACGAAATGGCACAAATGGCGCTGGAGAGTGTGGGCCTGGGCAACCGTGGCAAGCATAAACCCAACGAATTATCAGGCGGCCAGCGACAGCGTGTGGCCATTGCCCGCGCGCTCATCAACAACCCCAGCATCATACTGGCCGACGAACCAACGGGTAACCTCGACACAAAAACCTCCTACGAAATTATGGAGTTGTTCGAGAACCTGCACGCCAAAGGCAATACCATCATCATGGTAACGCACGAGGAAGATATTGCCCGGTATGCGCACCGTATAGTCCGGTTGCGTGATGGCCTGGTAGAGTCTGACGTGCTGAACGAGGATATTGTAACGGCCGCTAAACTACAGGCAGCGCAGCATTAATGAAGATATACACCAAAACCGGCGACAAAGGCGCAACCTCCCTCATTGGCGGTACGCGTGTCGCCAAATCAGATCTGCGCATAGATGCTTACGGCACCATAGACGAACTAAACTCCTACATCGGCCTGGTACGTGATCAGGAAGTCAACAAGAGCCGCGCCGGCATTCTGAAGGAAATCCAGGACAGGCTTTTTACCATTGGCGCCTTGCTGGCCACCGATCCGGACAAATCAAGAATGAAAACACCCGACTTGCACCCGGAAGATGTTATACTTCTGGAACAGGAAATAGACGAGATGACGGCAGCCGTGCCGCCGCTGCGTGCTTTTGTATTGCCGGGCGGGCACCAGTCTGTGTCGTTTTGCCACGTGGCCCGCTGTGTATGCCGCCGCGCCGAGCGCCTCGTTATCCGGTTGCAGGAAGTATCGGTGGTGGAGGAACTGGTGATAATATATCTGAACCGGCTTTCTGACTACTTGTTTGCCCTTTGCCGTATAATGTCGCAGGAATTGGGTGCTGAAGAAATAACCTGGAAAGCCCGCATCTGATACCCCAACAAGAATAATTTAAAATCTCTTATGTCAACAAATACATTAACGATACCAACACAGCGTGTGGCGCAGTCGCGCATCTCCGAACTGGACTTTAACAACATGGAGTTCGGGAAAACTTTTGCAGACCACATGCTGGTCGCCGATTATAAGGACGGCGCCTGGCAGACACCCCAGATCTTGCCTTATGGCGATATGACACTGAGCCCGGCTACCTCGGCGCTGCATTACGGGCAAGCTATTTTTGAGGGTATGAAAGCGTACCGCAATAACGCGAACGGTGATATTCTGCTGTTTCGCCCGCTGGATAACTTCAGGCGGTTCAATATTTCGGCTGCGCGTATGTGCATGCCGGAACTGCCGGAAGATCTGTTTATGCAAGGCATGGAGCAGTTGCTGCGCTTGGACGCCGACTGGGTACCACCTGTGCCCGGAAGTGCCCTGTACCTGCGTCCGTTTATGTTTGCGACCGACGCTTTTATCGGTGTGCGCCCGTCCAACACCTATCGCTTCATTATTTTTTCCTGCCCGGTAGGCGCTTACTACAACAAACCCATAAAAGCGGCTATCGAGCCTGAGTTTGCCCGCGCTGCTGAGGGCGGTACCGGCTTTGCGAAGACAGCCGGCAACTACGGTGCTGCCCTGATGCCTTCCCGCAACATGCAGGAAAGAGGCTTTCAGCAACTCATCTGGACGGATGCCCGCGAGCACAAGTATATTGAAGAGGCAGGCACCATGAATGTAATGTTTGTGATAGACGGCAAACTGGTTACACCGGCCGTAAGCTCAACCATCCTGAACGGCGTTACGCGCAACAGCGTGCTGACAGTGGCCCGCGACATGGGTTATCCCGTGGAAGAACGTAAAGTAGCGGTGGATGAAGTGATAGAAGCGCATAAAGCAGGCAAGCTGCAGGAAGCCTTTGGTGTCGGCACCGCTGCCACCGTTGCGCAAATCCTTACCATTCATTACAACGGCACCGATTATGAGCTGCCGCCGGTGGAAGAGCGCGAAATATCCAACCGCATTGCCGTAGAACTGGAAAAAATCAGGACAGGCCAGCTGCCGGATACGCATGGCTGGATATATAAAATTGCACGGTAACATTATAATACCTTACCGTGTGCGCAGTTCCTGTGAGTGCCTGTAGTAAGTATAACATGTTAAATTAAGTTTGTCTTTATACTTACAGGTCGCAAAGTATAAAAGTATAAAATGCTGAAGTATAAGGCAAAGGTTTTATACTTCAGCATTATTGTTTAAAGAAGTATAAAGTATAACAGATGACGACAGAGCAGGTAAAAGAATTAAAGGCCAGAGTAGAGGCCTTGAGGAGGTATCTTTGACTACGATACCAGGAAAGAGCAAATAGCAGAAACGGAAAAGCAGACTGCCGCTGCTGATTTCTGGGATGACCCGAAAGAAGCAGAAAAAATTCTGAAGGAGATAAAATCAGTAAAGGTATGGACGGACCATTACGAGGAGGTGGAGAAAGCCGTATCCGATTTTCAGGTGCTGTTTGATTTCTATAAAGAAGGAGACGTATCGGAAGAGGATATTTTGCAGGAGTATAAGAAAGCCCTCGCGGCTGTGGAAGGCCTGGAGTTTAAGCGCATGCTAAGCGGCGAGGAAGACCAGCTGAGCGCCATACTGGAGATAAACCCCGGTGCAGGCGGCACCGAAAGCCAGGACTGGGCCGAGATGCTGATGCGCATGTACATTATGTGGGCCGAAGCACATAAATTTGGCGTACGGCAGGTAAACTACAATGCCGGGGAAGGCGCAGGTATAAAATCAGCCACGTTGGAGATTACGGGTGAATTTGCTTATGGCTACCTGAAGTCAGAGATTGGTGTGCACCGCCTGGTGCGCATTTCGCCTTTCGATTCCGGTGGCCGGCGCCATACTTCCTTTGCCTCTGTGTTTGCCTACCCCGTGGTGGATGATACCATCAACATTGAAGTAAACCCGGCTGACATCGACTGGGATACTTTCCGCTCGGGAGGAGCCGGCGGCCAGAACGTGAACAAGGTAGAAACCGCTGTGCGCCTGAAGCACAGGCCAACGGGTATTGTGATAGAGTGCCAGATTGAGCGCTCGCAGCTCATGAACAAGGAACACGCCTTACGCATGCTGCGCTCGCGCCTCTACCAGATAGAAATTGAAAAACGCAACGAGGAGCGCGACCGCATCGAGAGCACCAAAAAGCGTATCGATTTCGGTTCGCAGATCCGTAACTACGTGCTGCACCCTTACAAGCTCATCAAGGACATTAGAACAGGTGTGGAGCGCACTGACGTGCAGAACGTGCTGGACGGCGATTTGGACGAATATATCAAAGCCTACCTGATGCAGGCGTAGACAATCTCCGGTATCAGTTAAAGAAGAAAAGGCACTGCAGAAGGTGCCTTTTCTTTTAAAATAACGATGGCTTGCCATCGTACAAAACCGGTTATTGTGCCTGCACAGGATATGTAATTTGCTGACATCTATACTATGCTCTTTTCCAACTACAGCGGCTATTCTTTTGAGGCAGGCATTGATGAAGCGGGCAGGGGCTGCCTGGCGGGCCCGGTGGTGGCCGCCGCCGTGGTGCTGCCGCCAAAGTATAAACATGCCCTGCTGACCGACTCGAAATTGCTGAGCAGGAAGCAGCGCGAATTGCTGCGGAAAGATGTTTTAAGAGATGCTGTGGCCTGGGCCATCGGAGAAGCTTCGCCTGCTGAAATAGACCAGATCAATATTTTACAGGCTACTTTTCTGGCCATGCACCGGGCAGTGGAGGCACTGCCGCAACAACCGGACTTTCTTTTAATTGACGGAAACAGGTTTAAGTGCTACAAAGAAGTGCCACACGCCTGCATTGTAAAAGGCGATAGCAAGTATTTATCGATTGCGGCGGCATCTATACTTGCCAAAACTCACCGCGATGATGTGATGGCCGGCCTGGCGGATGTGTGCGGCGGGTATGGCTGGGAGCAAAATGCAGGCTATCCTACTGCGCTGCACCGCGAGGCCATTGCGCAACACGGCGTTACGCCGCACCACCGGTTATCGTTTAAGCTGTTGCCATAAGTTTTATACTGCCATACTTTAAAAGTAGGGTTGCTGCGGTGTTTCCGTGTTTATTTAAGTTTGATGAGATCGAGGAAAAGGCTGAAGCTGTCGAGGGAGGAGTGGCTTTTTTCAAAGCTGTCGAAGGTAAGCGGTTTTACGATGTAACCTGTTACATTCAGGCGCTGCGCTGCCAGGCGGTCGGTTTCCTCGTTCGAGGTGGTCATAATAAAAACAGGGATGTGGCTGAACTCGGGGTCATGGCGCAGTTCTGCCAGAAACTCCAGCCCGTTCATTTTGGGCATGTTGATGTCGAGCAGAATAACGCTTGGGGCCGGTGATATTTTTTCGGTTCCGTTGCCGCGAAGCATGTCTAGGGCTTCCTTGCCGTTCCGGCCACCGTGGATGGGGTGCGTGATACTTATTTTTTTCAGCTCTCGCTCCACATTCATAATATCCAGGTAATCATCTTCTACTAAAAGGATGTTTACAGTAGTCTCACTCATTATTTCGGGGTAAAAAATCAGTTTTAAACAAAATTAATAAAATTATACTACCTGTACCTCATCCTTGGGCCAGGTAAAGGAAAAGGTGGCACCCTGGCCGGGCTGCGAGGTTACCCAAATCGAGCCACCCTGCCGCTCCACTATTTTCTTTACAATGGCCAGTCCTACGCCGGTGCTTTCCACAGCGTCACGCTCCTGCAGGGTCTGGAAAATTACGAAGATACGCTCATGATAGGCCGGATCTATGCCGGGTCCATCATCAGATACGGAAAAAACATGAAAGTGATCTGTTTCGTGATGCGCGATAGTTATCAGGCCTGTACTTTTGTTATGGTATTTAACAGCATTGCTGATAAGGTTTGAAAATACCTGCTGCAATTGTATCGGTACGGTATGCAGCGTGGGCATGCCGTCCTGCACGTTAAGCTCAAAGCCATCCGGAAAAGAAACCATGTCCGCCACCTCTGTCAGCAACTGGTCTACGTCCACCTCTTCTTCTATCTGCTTGGTGCGGCCTATACGTGCCACCGCAAGTATGCCGTTAATCAGGTTCTCCATGCGGTGTACGCGTACGCGCATCATCATCAGGTATTCCTGCACATTTGGCGGCAGATCCTTGCCCATGTCTTCTTCTACCCAGCGGGAGGCAACTTCAATGCCACGCAAAGGCGCTTTCAGGTCGTGCGACACAACGTAGGCAAACTGATCGAGTTCTTTATTCTTGCGATCCAGTTCCGAGAACGTTTCATCAATGGTAGTGGACATGCGGTTGAGCGAGTGCGACAGCTGGCTCAATTCATCTTTGGAGTTGTCCACAATCCGGGTTTTATAGTCGCCCTGCGAGATCTGTTCGGCCAGCATTACCATTTTAACAATACGTTTGGTGATCAGGCGCGTAATATAATAAGCCCAGGTGAGGCCCAGGATAACGGAAAGTATGGTAAGGATGCCGGAAACCTTGCGGGTAATGTTAATGCTGTGGCTGAGGCGTTCGCGGCGGATGTCCCGCACCCGGTACTCAGCAGCATTAAACTGGCGGAACGCAACACGGATAGAATCCATAACTGTTTTCTCTTCCAGTACAAGGCTGTCTAATTTAATATTGTAGCGGGAGGCCGCCGGTGTGAGGGAAACGGAATCCTGCTGCTTCAGCCGGATCAGCGGCTCAGCCAGTTCATCCTGCCAGTGAGTTTGCAACTGAATAATCGTATTCAGCTTTTCGGTTTGCTCCGGCGAATTTACAGTGAAGTGCTTGATTTCCCTGAACAGTGCCGGCAGCTGCTCTTTGGCCTGCACGTAAGGCTGCAGGAAAGCCGGGTTTCCATTCAGCAGGTAGCCGCGCAGGCCGGTTTCCATGTCGATAACGTTTCGCTGCAGCGCGGCCGAGTTGCGTACCACATTCTGGGAGCGCGACACCCACTGGCTGTTCTCGATCACATCCTCCGACAACTGGAGGTTAACCAGGGCAACGGCCGTAAAAAGCGCCGACATGATAACGAATCCGGCAAAAAGCTTTACAGATAATTTCATGTACTGTTTATACTTGGTAATAAATCGCTGAGATGTGCCTGCCTTGCACCCCGGCCGCCGCAGCAGGGAATGCAATATACAGCTGTTTTAATAAAGATGAAGGCAAAACTGCCTGCAAGCGGCCAGAGAACCAGTAACCAGTCTTTTCATTGTTGTATAAACAGGTAAAAGAATTTCAGAATGCCTCAAACAAAACAAACTGCTGTTCAAGTATAAATTTCGGATGCGGCTTAAATTTCTTATTTTTGCCAATCCGGTCAATCAAAAAGATATATGGAGCTCAAGAAGATTGCTTTGAATGATGTGCACGAGGCGCTGGGCGCTAAAATGGTGCCTTTTGCCGGCTACAACATGCCTGTGCGCTATTCATCCGATATAGAAGAACACAATGCCGTACGCAATGCAGTCGGTATTTTTGATGTGTCGCACATGGGTGAATTTATGGTGCGCGGCCCACAGGCCCTGGACCTTATCCAGCGCGTTACCTCCAACGATGCCGCAAAGCTGGCCGACAACAAAGTCCAGTATTCCTGCCTGCCCAACGAAGAAGGCGGTATTGTAGATGACCTGCTGGTATACCGCCTCAGCGCCGAAGAGTACATGCTGGTGGTAAATGCCTCCAACATTGACAAAGACTGGAACTGGATAAGCAAGTATAACACGGCTGGCGCAGAGCTGGAAAATATTTCAGATGAACTGTCGTTATTTGCCGTGCAGGGTCCCAAAGCAGCAGAGATACTCCAACCGCTTACGTCCATCGACCTGGCAAGTATGGCCTACTACACCTTTGCTAAAGGCCCGTTCGCAGGAGTGGCCGATGTAATCGTTTCGGCAACAGGCTATACAGGCGCAGGCGGTTTCGAAATTTATGTGAAAAACGAAGACGCCGGGAAAGTATTTAATGCCATTATGGAAGCGGGCAAAGCAGCAGGCATCAAACCTATTGGTTTGGGCGCGCGCGATACCCTGCGTCTGGAAATGGGTTTCTGCCTCTATGGCAACGATATCAACGATGATACTTCGCCGCTGGAGGCCGGGTTGGGCTGGATTACCAAATTCGACAAAGATTTTACCAATGCCGGCAAGCTCAAAGCGCAAAAAGAAGCAGGCGTTAACCGCAAGCTCATCGGCTTTGAGATGGTAGACAGGGCCATTCCGCGGGCGCATTACGAAATTGTAGATGCTGAAGGCGCGAAAATAGGTGAAGTTACCTCCGGCACCCAATCACCAACACTGGGCAAAGGCATCGGGCTGGGCTATGTAACAACAGCATACAGCAAACCCGGGAGCGAAATTTTCGTCAGGGTGCGCAACAAAGACATGAAAGCCAGGGTAGTAAAACTGCCGTTCGTTAAGAAATAAATTTATTGTTAGTTGTTAATCCTTAATCGTTGTTCAGATAGATACGAACAATGATTAACAGCAACGGAAAACGAAACAAATATGCCAAGTATAGACGTGTGTTACAGCCCCGAGCTGTTGCATTTATATGATCTGAAGGAGAAAGCTGTAGTGGCTGTAGATGTTTTGCGGGCTACCTCCACCATGGTAACCGCCTTTGCGCATGGCGCCACCAATATTATTCCGGTAATGGATCTGGCGGAGTGCCGCACATATGCTGCGCAGGGATGCCTGACTGCTGCCGAACGCAACGGAATAAAAGCAGCTGGCTTTGATTTCGGAAATTCGCCTTTCAGCTACATGCAGGAAATAATAAAGGGACGTACCATCGCCATCACCACCACCAATGGCACGCGGGCCATCCGCTTGTCGGAGGCAGCAGGGGAGATTGTAATTGGCTCGTTTCTGAACCTGCAGGCCGTGGCAGATTATCTGCAGGAGTTGCAACAGGATGTACTGGTGGTGTGCGCCGGCTGGAAAGGCAAGTTTAACCTGGAAGATACTCTTTTTGCCGGTGCCTTGGTAGAGCGCCTGCGAAACACCTTCTCTTTTGCAAATGATTCTGCGCAGGCTTCGCTATACTTATACCAGATAGCCAAAGAAGATTTGCTTACGTTTCTCTGGCAGTCTTCGCATGTGCGCCGCCTCGAAAAGCTGGGCATTCACGAAGATATCGAATTCTGCCTGCAATACGATGTATACAACGTGCTGCCCGTCTGGCGCCACGACAGGCTGGTGGATCTTGCGGTAATTACGAATTAAGAGTTATAAGTTTCCGGTTTAAACTCGGAACCTATGATTTGGAACTCTTAACTCATTTAAGTTTCTCGTTTTGCTTGTGCCGCTGGCTGTCGCGGTTGGTTTTCTTATCCAGGTTTTGGCGAAGCGCTTCCGTCAGATCAATGCCGGTTTGGTTGGCCAGGCAAATCAGCACAAACAGCACGTCGGCCAGTTCATCTGAAAGCTGTTTTCCTTCGTCGCTCTTCTTAAACGACTGCTCGCCATACTGCCGCGAAATAATACGCGCTACCTCGCCTACTTCTTCGGTAAGTATGGCCATGTTGGTGAGTTCGTTGAAATAGCGGACACCGTTTTCCTTTATCCAGGTATCAACAGCGGCTTGTGCTTCGGCTATGGTCATGTGCGGGCGTATAGAGAATTTGAATAGAAGTATAAGCCTTAAAAGCTATACTTCCCTCTTTAGAAAAGGAGGAACCAGGGATGATTGGACTACTCATTCTTTGTTTTTAGAATCTATTATAATTGTTACCGGTCCGTCATTCAGCAGCGATACTTTCATGTCGGCGCCAAATTCTCCGGTTTGTATGGGTTTGCCTAAGGCAGTTTGCAGCAGGTATACAAATTGCTCGTACAGGGGTATGGCTATGGCAGGCGGCGCTGCATTGATGTAAGAGGGCCGGTTGCCTTTTCTGGTATTGGCATACAGTGTAAACTGGCTGATAACGAGTACGTCACCCTGCACATCCTGCACACTCAGGTTCATTTTGTCGTTGGCATCGGAGAAAATACGGAGCTGCACAATCTTGCCGGCCATCCATTTCAAATCCTCCTCGTTGTCTTCGGAGCAAATACCGGTTAGTACCAGCAAACCCGGCCCAATCTGTCCTTTTACTTTTTTATTTATCTCTACAGCAGCTTGTGTTACCCGCTGAATCACCACGCGCATAGCTTTTATACTTTGGTTCGGGGCAAAGATAGAGATTTGAGAATTCGGAAATATGAAGATTGGTAAATGAATCAGTTTAGATAAAAACTTTCAACAACAAACCGTCAATAGTTCAGCCTTTAGACAATTCAACGATCCAGCACATCAAATAATTAGCACATCACCACATCTCCAAATTTTCAAATCTTTACATCTTCAATCTACATAGCCCTCATACCGGATGCGGCTGACTTTGCCGTTTTTGAGGAAGAAGCGCAGTGTTACGGGGGCGCCTTCGCGGTTGGCAGCTACTATCTCTGCAGGTGTCTGTGTGATGAGCAGTTGCTGATCTTTCTGCCTTTTTAAGCTGCCCATCAGTTCTGCCTGGCTCATTCCCACCCGCAGGTTATTGCGCAACGTAATGGCGTTGCTCTTAATATCGGCCACCTGCAACAGCAGCTCCCCGGATTGGGCGGGAGCATAAAATTCCATCATCGAGTTCCCAAAGCGGATGGTATAAAGCGTATCGGTAACATCCGATTGGTGCAGGTTTTCTATAGGATTGGCATCCACGGTAAAGTCAGTGCTGATGTGGTCGTAATAAGCGCTGAGGCTTGAACTGCGGCCGGATACAAAAGGATCGCTTAGTAAATCTGTGACGGCCGGCTCGCCCGAACTGCGCCGGGTAGCTGTAGTATCGGCATAAGCCAGTTCCGGGCGTTTCTCCTGCGGATTCTCGTCCTGTTCCTCCTGCCCGTTATCAGTGCTGCAGGCAGATGTAAAAGTGGAGACAAACAACAGCACGACCAGCAGCCGGATGGCAAGGCTGTGGCTGTAACGGGGGCTGTTGGAACACAGGTAAAACATGGTGACAGTAAAAGGGTTGGGTGAGAATTATACCTGCATACGAGAACTGCCTACCTAAAAGTTATGCTTAATAGATAGCGGGACTAGTGGTTTGTGCGCCGGATAAAGCCTAAATTCGCAGCAAATATCAGACAAATATGAATATCCGGCAAGTAGCATTGATAACCTATCAAAGCAAAGGCAATTACAGCGACATATCAGAAGAAGAGAACGACAATCTCCTTCATTTCCTGCAGGAAAAAGGCCTGTCCATATCCTTCCAGGTATGGGACGATCCGGCTGTAGACTGGAGCCGCTTTGATGCCATCATCATGAAATCTCCCTGGGATTATTTCGATAAGATAGATGCGTTTTATACTTGGCTTAACGAGTTGGAAAATCTTAATTGCCTGGTGCTGAATCCCTTGAAAACGATACGCTGGAACGCCGACAAATTATACTTTAAAGACCTAGCGGAACAGGGCACAGAGGTGGTGCCGACGGTATGGCTGAACCAGGGCGATGCTTTTGACGCTGCGCATGTATTTAGTCAACTGGCCGTGGATAAGATAATCATAAAGCCGCGCGTAAGTGGCGGCGCAAAAAACACGCTGGCACTTACGCAGCAGGAGGCCGCAGCCGCCATAGCGGCCATAAATGCCCTGCTGCAGCAGGAGCCATTTATGGCGCAGCCTTTTATACCAGAGGTGGCGGGCAAAGGCGAGTGGTCGTTCCTGTATTTTGGCGGCAGGTACAGCCACAGTGTGCTCAAGGCAGTGAAGCCCGGCGATTTCAGGGTACAGCATTTTTTCGGTGGCACCATCCACACACCCGAGCCGCCTGCAGCTTTGTTAAGCACCGCACAGACCATCGTAGATAAATTTGCCTCCGACTGCCTGTACGCCCGTGTGGACGGCGTGGATATTGATGGCCGCTTCGTGCTGATGGAACTCGAACTGATTGAGCCTTTCCTTTTTCTGGCTACCAGCCCTGGCGCCATAGAGCGTTACTATGAGGCACTGCAGGCGCGGCTGCAGACGCTGCCTGTGAGTCAAAACACGATAAATTAATTTTAAAACAGGCTTCCCTTGCCAGGGTTGCAAAACGACACTTTAAGTATAATGCCTTATTTGCGGAAGCGCTAATACACAGTCAATTTAAATTTTGCAAGCAAATTTGTTCTCTACGAAGTAAGAACATCTGCCAGGTGCACATTTTGACGCTCCACTGTTTGAGCGTTCAGCGAGTGGGAGTAGGGGCCTTCGATTTAAAGCGTCTTAATTCTTTTGCACACCCCTCCTTTTTCAAGGAGGGGTGCCGCAGGCGGGGTGGTTCATTTTATCAAGAAGAAAAGTAAGGCCTGGCCGGCGAGGCGAAAAGCCAGTTTACGCTTAGGAATTAAAGCTCTCAGAAAAGCATGCAGAAATCCTAACAAGTAAGTTGGCTACGTACTAGGCCTTTGCGGTACTATGAAAGACCAGCAGGGGTACTTCCGAGTTTAGTACAAGCTCCTGCGCAAGGCTGGAGTGAAGCATATTGCTTAGCATGCCGCGCTTGTGTGTGGTCAGGGCAATCAGATCGATGTTATGCTCCTGCACAAACTGCTGTAGCGTGTCAGCCACATGATCGCCTTCCAGCAAAGTATACCGGATGTTTTGCGCAGGTGCTTCGCGCTGGAGTTTTTCCCGCAGCCCGGCCATTTGTGCTCTGTCCTGCTGCGGTTCGGCTTCATCAGAAACATGTACACAATAGACGTTAGGAGCATAAGGCTGTAACAGATCCTGCAACTGCCGTATGGCACTGCTGTCGGTCTTATCAAAATCGGTTGCATAAATAACGTTGCGCAGGTCGCTGCCACCAAAGGCATCAGGGATGGTCAGCACAGGCACATTCAGATCCTGCACTACTTTAGTAGTAACGGTGCCGAAAAAAGAGCGGGCCAGGCCTGACTCGCCTTTGGTGCTCATAATAACCAGATCCGGTTTATACTGTTGAGCTTCTTCCACAATTTTATCCTCCGGAAAACCATGCACAAGCGCACGCTCAACCAATACCTGCTGCCCGGAGGTCTCTGCCTCCTGTAACAACTCCTGGTAAAGTACCTCGAGCTGGTTTGCAGCTGACGTTTCGTTGCGGTGCAGGACCCGCTCTGCCTGTGCCTCTGAAGCCGTCATCGGGACGGGAGGTGTTTCATCGGCATCAGCCAGGTAATCCTGGTGGCAGTGCAGGAGCAGCAATTGCGCGTGCGGCAAGGTTCCGGCCAGGCGTAGGGCGTAGTGGCAGGTTTTGTTGGTGCCTTCGGTAAAATCAACGGGGAGCAGAATTTTATACATGGACGTAGCTATATAAGTTGATTTACAATACGAATACTTGTATTAATAAAGTTACTATATTTTGCCTGATGCGGCTTATGCCATACCTGTTGCCAAAGCGTTTGTCGTATGCAAAAGCCATAATTCAGAATTTCGGTTAATTTTGTAATCTCAACCTGCTTGCTATGCCGAAACGCGTTGTTTTATACTTTCTCGGATTTGTGGTGCTTGCTTCGCTGGCTTACTATGGCTACAGCCGTTGGCAGGACGCCAGGGAGAAGGTAGATCTGTGGACGCTGGTGCCGGATGATGCTACATTCGTGATAGAAACCAACAACCACGCGGACCTGGTAGCGCATCTGAAAGAAACAGAACTGTGGAACAACCTGGCTATACTTCCATTTGCCCAGCGCTTTCAGGAAAACATCGCCTGGCTCGACAGTGTTTCTCCCGGCAACCAGCGGCTGGAGCGGTTCCTGGATGAAAAGAACATTCTCACTTCTGTTCATGTGGTTGATAAATCGGAGGTGGAGGTGGTATACTATGTACCGGTAAATTCTGTGGGAGAACATCGCTTTGTGCGCACGTTAACCGAAAACATTGGCAGAAGCGCTATTTTTAAAGAGAAGTCGCGGAAATACCTGGGAGAGGTGCTGACGGATGTTGCCAATACGCGCAACGGCAGCAGCTTTACTTACTTCTCTTATCACAACAATATTATCATGAGCCCTTCGCCGGAGCTGGTAGAAACCATTGTGCGGCGCATCAGCCGGGGAAATCTTACCTCTGTGGCCACCGCTTTTAAAGAAGCCAACTACCTCGATCAGCCGGATGTATACGCCAACGTTTTTATCAACTACCGCAACCTGCCCGACCTGTTGGGCCTGTTTCTGGAAGAGGATCTGATGCCGGAGGTGGTGCATTTATCCAGTTTGTGCCAGAGCGGCATGCTGGAGCTAAAACTGGAGCACGACAAAATTTTCCTGAACGGATTCTCTAATCCCGAGTTACTCAAAGGCTCGCTGCACAGCAACCTGAAACCGCAAAAGCCACAACCACTCGGGGTAAAAGCATACCTGCCCGGCCGCACAGCTGTGCTCCTGGATTTTGGGTTGGAAGAAGTCGCCCGGTTGCGGGCGCAAACCACAGGTACACAGCTGCCCCCGTTTGCTGCCCTCACAGACAGTCTGGCGCACACGTTCAGCGATGAAGTGGCCTTGGCTTACCTGGAAACTTACAACATGAACACCGCCCCCGGCAAAGTAGCCTTGGCACATATCGGCAACACTGCGTTGGCGGCTAAACTGCTGGATCGTCTGCAGGAGGCAGCGGCTGGCAGCAAAAGCAAGCCATATACAGAGGCATACGGCAGCTATGACATCCGCCTGATAGATATGCCCGGGTTGCCGGCGCATCTGTTCGGCCGGCTGTTTACCGGATTTACGCAGAGCTACACGGTGCAGGTAGATGATTACCTGCTCATCTCCCCGGATATAGCCACTTTGCGCGCACTGCTGGACGATATTTCGGCTGAGAACGTGTGGGGGAAGTCGGGGGTGCAGAAGGCATTTCTGGAGGAAACCCTGCAGCAAGCCAATTTGAGTCTGTACCTCAACACCGTAAATGCCTGGTACATCCTCAACCGTTACGTGTTGGATGATAGCCGCGAAGACCTGCTGCAGAACGCCTCCCTTATCAAGCGTTTTAACCAGGTCAGCCTGCAGTTTGCCAAAGCAGACTCGCAGTATTATACCAGCTTTGTTTTCAGGAGGCAGAACAGGGGCAAAACCGAAGAGGAAGTATTCAGTACCGAACTGGCCATGAAGTTTGACAACCGGTTGGATACACGCCCTTTCCCGCTTCAGAATGCCGTTGATAGGAGCGGGGAAGTACTGGTGCAGGACTCAGCCGGCGTGCTCTACAACATTACCGCCACCGACAAACGTGGCTGGACCGACAGCCTGGGCGCTCCCCTGAGGAGCGATATCAAGCAGATAAAAGCCGGTGCCGATAAAAAGCTTCGTTACCTGTATGCCACGGCCAACCACATCCATGCTGTAGATAACCAGGGGCAGGAACTGGAGAACTTTCCTTTTAACGTAGGCGACTCTTTGCAGATACAGCATCTGGCAGTGTACGATTATCAAAAAGACGGCAACTACCGCCTGCTGGTGGATGATGCTGGCGGAGATTTATACATGTACGACATGCGTGGTGCGGCCATACCCGGCTGGCAGCCCCGCCGCATGGATGCCAGGCTGGCAGCAGAGCCGCAGCACGTCCGGGTAGCAGGCCACGACGTGCTGCTGGTGCTGTTGGAAAACGGCTATGTATATGCCCTGAACCATGATGGCGAAACATACCCCGGGTTTCCGTTCAGCGTTAAGTCGCCGCTTACGTCGGGTGCGGTCATAAAGCCTGGCGCAGACCTGCGGCACACCGAGATAACCGTGATAACCAAGTATGGCAGCCTGGTGGTGTTTAACCTGCAGGGCAGGGTGCTGCGCCGGCAGCAGTTGCCACGGCCAAGCAAACGCGCCATGTTCACGCTGGTGCCCGAAAGCAGCAGCGGCCGCTCGTTTATACTGGTGCGGCAGGAGCAGGGAAAAGTAGTTGTCTTTAACGAAGACCTGAACCAGGTATTTGAGAAGCATTACGTTACCTCGGCGCCCAAGATTGTGCAGTATTACCACTTCGGCGGCGACAACAAAGTATACGCCATCACAGAAACCGGCCCGCAGAAAACATACCTCTACGACAGGAAAGGCAACCTGATCGGCGGCCGCCCCCTGGAAAGCAGCCAGCCCGTCACCATTTATTACAACGAAACTACAAACAGCTATACTTTATACAAGGTATACCGGCACGAGCTCCAGAAAATTAACTTTAAAATAGCAGAGTGATGTTGCGCCCGTATCCGGTGCCGGGTATCATGATGTAGTCTCTGGTATGTGCCGCTGCGTTTTCGGGCAGGAAATCAGCATACTACCTACTGGCCTTCTGCCTTGTCCTTGTACAGCTTGCAGCACGTACTACTTGTACGTGCTACGAAATACGTAAAGCTAAAAGCTCCTGAGCCAGCCCTTGCGATAGAAAAAGTATAACTGCAGGCAAATCAGCGAGAGCATTAGTACCAGCAGGACAGGGTAGGCATAGGGCTGGTATAACTCGGGCATGCTGAGCGGGTATACTTTGCCGGTTTCAGGATTCTCGTGTGCAAAGTTCATCCCGTAGAGCCCTACAATAAAACTAAGCGGAATAAAGATGCTGGAAATAATGGTAAGTACCTTCATGATTTCGTTCATGCGGTTACTCACAGTAGACATGTACAGCTCTACCAGGCTCGACGCTGTTTCTTTCTGGTTGTCAATCAGGTCGATGAGCTGTACCACATGGTCATAGGCATCGTGAAAGTATACCCGGAGGCTATCAGGAAGCATCTCTTCATCCAGGCGCAACATTTCGTTCAGTTTATCGCGCTCGGGCCAGGCAATGCGGCGGAGTTTTACGAGTTCGTTTTTCAGGCCAAGTATGTCGCTAAGGGTTTGCTTGGAGGCCTCTTGTAAAATGTGCCGTTCCAGTTCCTCAATATAATTACCGATCTCGTTCATTACCGGGAAATAGTAATCCAGTATCACGTCCATAATGGCGTATGCCAGGTACATGGTGGGGCGGCTGCGGATAAGGCCCTTGCCTACGCGGATGCGCTCGCGCAGTTGATCCAGGCAATCTTCGTAATCGCTCTGGAGTGTGAGTACATAATTGGGGCCGGTAAATATGGAAAGCTGTACATCGTCGAGGCAATGGGTCTCTGCAGACCAGCGCAGCATCCGCGAGATGATAAACAGGCGGTTGCGATCCTGCTCCACTACTTTAGGCCGCTGGTAATCGTTTATCACATCCTCCATCTGCAGCGGGTGAATAGAAAAATCCAGTGTAATCTGTTCCAGCAGTTTCAGATCGCCGTAGCCCCGTATGTCTATCCAGTGCCGCAGATCAGGCTGGTCGCTCACCTTTTTCATCAGCAGTTCATAACTGGGAAGCTCGGTCTGTTCTAAAAAAGTATCGCTGAACGATACGAGGAAAAAGCGCGGGGCATGGGCGCCGGCAGGAACGAACAAAAACCCCGGACGGGTACCGGCGGTTCTGTTCAGGATGCTGTTGCGGTGGCGGTGGTGTTTGCGTTTCGACATGGTTTGGCAGCTGAGCAATGACATTGCAAGGTAATAATTTCCGGGCTTGCGCCATACATGCGGCAGCAGCTATACCTGCTCCAAAACCGTTACGGCTTCCATTTCCTCCAGCCTGGCCGTAACCTCCTCCAGCAGCTTTTTGCGCACCTCCAGTGTTAGGCGGCAGTCCAGTTCAAACAGCTGCTCTTTTATCTCCAGGCTATATGTCTTCACCAGGCTCATAACCTCGTTCATCTGCGGATAAGCGAAGTATACCTGTAGCAGCGCTGTTTCATACTTCTCAATAAGCGTGGCATGGGCCAGGGCATCGGCTGCAGCTGTTTTGTAGGCATTTATCAGGCCGCTCACACCCAGTTTGGTACCGCCAAAATACCGCACCACCACTACCAGCACGTTGCTTAAATCAGCAGACCGAATCTGGCCAAGTATAGGATCGCCTGCCGAGTGGTTGGGTTCGCCATCGTCGTTGGCGCGGTAGCGGCTTTTGCCGGCCCCTAATATGTAGGCGTAGCAATGGTGGCGCGCGTCGTAGTATTGTTTGCGGAGTTCGGCCAGCAGTTCCTTTACTTCTTCTTCGGAATATACCGGATAAGCCAGCGCGATAAACTTGCTGCCTTTTTCCTTGTAAAGGCCTTCGGAAGGCGCCACAATGGTCTGGTAAGTATCTTCCATGTATAAAATATGTCGGGAGGCTTTGCAGGAACTCCGGCACTAGATTGCAACCAATTACCGCTTAAAGTAAAGTATAAAATTTTTGGAGAAGAGATTACGGGGCAAATGTAGCCTAAAAGTATAAGCTTTTACAGGAACTGCATTTGCGTCAGTGCCGCTTTTAAAGTATAAAATACTTATTTTGTAGCCATTAAACACATACGCCCTTGCCCGGATCTCCTTACCTCCTTACTTTCGATAGCACCGGCTCGAATGCCGAAGGCTTTTTAACCAGTACACAACGCGGCGAAAATCTTCCGTTTGTGGTAAAGCGCGTGTTCTGGACAAACGGCACGCCAGCCGGAGCAATACGGGGGCAGCATGCCAATAAAGCTACGGAGGAAGTCCTGATTGCTTTGTCCGGAAATATCAGGGTAAGGGCAGAGACAGGTGGAATGGTGGAAGAATTTGAGCTGAAGCAGGCGCAGCAGGGATTGTACATACCGGTCATGTGCTGGACGGAGCTGACATTTTCGGAAGGTGCGATTGCGCTTTGCCTGGCCTCAACGGACTTTAATGAAGCGGATTATATCTACGATTACGCCTATTTCAGAAAACTGTCCGCGCACCAGGCACTATAGTGGTAACCGGCAAAGCAAATGGTTTTAGTACAGTTTTCCTTTTTTGAGATAAGCTACTGATTTGTCCTTACCAGCACTTTATGCAGCCAATTCCATACTTTCAGTTCAGAGACTACCCGGCGGGGCTGGAGGCTGAGGTGCTGCAGGCTTTAACGGCGGCCGTGGGCAAAAAAAACTATGTGCTCGGCCCGGAGGTACATGCTTTTGAAGAAGAATTTGGCAGTTACCTGGGCGCAGCAAAGGCCGTAGGCGTGGGCAACGGCTACGATGCTTTGGTGATAGCCCTGAAAGCCTCGGGTGTGGGCAGCGGTGATGAGGTAGTAGTACCGGCGAATACTTTTGTCGCTACCATCAATGCGGTGCTGCAGGCAGGGGCAAAGCCGGTGCTGGCCGAGCCTGATGACGCAACATATAACCTGACCGCGGCATCCGCAGGCAAGCGTATTACCGCCGCAACCAAAGCAATCCTGGCAGTACACCTGTACGGCCAGACGTGCCGGATGCCCGAACTGTTGCAACTTTGCCGGGAGAGCGGCATACTTCTGGTAGAAGATGCTGCGCAGGCACACGGGGCCACCTACAACAATCAGTTAGCCGGCACCTTTGGACATGCCGCAGCCTTTAGCTTTTACCCCACCAAAAACCTGGGCGCTTTAGGAGATGGCGGAGCCGTGGTAACCAGCAGCGCTGCCCTTGCTGATTTTGCCCGCAAATACCGCAACTATGGCGAGTCGCAGAAATACTGCTCCGAACTGGTGGGCATCAACTCGCGGCTGGACGAACTGCAGGCGGCCGTGCTTCGGATAAAACTGCAGCGCCTGGATGTGTTAAATGCGGAGCGGCAGCGGCTGGCACAGGTATATTTGCAGGAGCTGCGGGAAGTGGGGGACTTGATGCTGCCTGTCACTGCTCCCGGCAGTAGCCACGTTTACCACATCTTCAACATCCGCACAAAGTATAGAGACCGTTTGCAAACGTATTTGCAGGCGCAAGGTATCAGTACAGCCATACATTACCCGGTGCCCGTACACCTGCAGCCTGCCTATCAGTTCCTGAATTACAAGCAGGGCGATTTTCCGGTGGCGGAAGAACTGGCACAAACCAGCCTCAGTTTGCCGCTGTTCCCGGGGCTTACAGCGCAGGAACAGCAGGCAGTAGTGCAGGCCGTAAGGCAATTTTATAAATAAGTGTTAGCGTATGAGTAACACGATACACGACACCACCACGCCAAACGACATTGAGTAATACCTATGAGTTCGCTGCCGCTTGTTTCTGTTATCTGCCTGTGCTACAACCACGAGCGCTTCCTGGCAGAGGCGCTGGATTCTGTTCTGGCACAAACCTATCCTAACCTTGAGATTGTGGTGGTGGATGATTGCAGTACAGATGGAAGTATGGACATCATCAAACATTACCTGCAAAAATATCCGCAGCTGAAGTTTATCAGCACCGGGCAAAACCGCGGTAATTGTACTGCCTTTAACAGGGGGTGGCGGGCTAGTCAGGGCGATTTGCTGGTTGATTTTGCTACCGATGATGTGTTGCTGCCCGACCGTGTGGCACGGCAGGTGGACGCCTTCCAAAGGCTTGACAGCAGCTTTGGTGTAATATACTCTGATGCGGAATATATCAGCGACAGCGGCGGGCATTTATACTTACACAGTAGCAAGTATAAAGCTGCACCGGATGGTGATGTTTTTGCAGAGGTACTGCGGCGCTATTTCATCTGCCCGCCTACCATGATGATGCGCCGCACCGTGCTGGAACAGCTCAACGGCTACGATGAAACACTGGCCTATGAGGACTTTGATTTCTGGGTAAGATCAGCGCGGCAGTATAATTATTTTTATTTGCCGGAGCCAACCACCAAGCGCCGGTTACATGCAGCTTCGCTTTCGCGCGGGTGGTATGCGCCGGGCAATCACCTATTGGACGCTACTATAAAAGTATGCGAAAAAGCAGCGCGGCTGGTGCAAACGCCGGCAGAAGAAGAGGCTTTGCTGATCCGGGTGAAGTATGAAGTGCGGCATGCTTATTTCTCAGGAAATTTTACGCAGGCAAGCGTATTATTCAATCTGCTTTATCAGGCTGCTCCATCATTGCCGCTTGCTTATACATGCATAAGGCTGCTCAACAAGTATAAAATAAACCTTTCTGCCTTACGGAAGTTGTACTACCGGATACGCTATGGTAATGGCTGAGTTTGCCTGCCACAAAGCCCATACAGAACAGCAGGGTAGCATCCGGGCTATGGCCGGGAAATAAACTAAGAGGCTTATACTTTACTGTTTATACAGGAAAATATAACGTAATGCTTGCTGAAGGCATGAGTTCTCGGGAACTTGAACTATTTTCACCCGTAAATTGTTAAAAAGTATAAATTTGTCATCATCCTGCCTTACTTTTACGTAAGCAAAATTCCCGGCGCTTTACATTTACCGTCGTTTGCTGCGTTTTTCCGGTGCTATCGTTCGGTATTTTTATAACATAAACCATTAAATCAGTTTCAAACAAACAGCATAATATATGATCACAGCAGTTGCCACAAGAGGAGAAGTAATTCGATGGATGGAGGATTTCGTGAGTGAAAAAATCTCTGAGTTCCTGAAATCTGTAGAAGACAGCTGGCAGCCCGCTGATTTGCTGCCGGATGCTACGCTGGAAGGTTTTCTGGATGAAATAAAACAGCTACGTGAACGGGCGCAGGATTTAAGCTATGACCTGTTGGCAGTGCTGGTAGGCGATACCATTACCGAAGAGGCGCTGCCTACTTACGAGAGCTGGCTAATGACTATTGACGGTTTGCCACAAAATCCGAGCGGGCCCTGGATGACCTGGAACCGCGCCTGGACAGCCGAGGAAAACCGTCATGGTGATGCCCTGAACCGGTATTTATACTTGTCCGGCCGCATTAATATGCGCGAGATGGAAGCTTCTACGCAATACCTGATTGCTGATGGGTTTGACCTGCAGACGGATAATGACCCATACCGCTCGTTTGTGTATACCAGTTTCCAGGAGACTGCCACCAATATTTCGCACCGACGTGTGGCGCAGATAGCCAAAAAGCAGGGCGATAATATGCTGGCAAAATTATGCGGACACGTCGCCTCGGACGAAGCCCGGCATGCCAAAGCATATAAGTCGTTTGTAGGTAAAATATTTGAAGCTGACCCCAACGAAATGATGCTGGCTTTTGAAGATATGATGCGCAAGAAAATTGTGATGCCGGCACACTACATGCGCGAGCTGGGTGTGGAAATAGGCAGAACGTTCGGGCACTTTACGGATGCGGCACAGCGCATTGGCGTGTATACTGCTGCCGACTATACCGGCATATTGGAAGAGCTGATTGACGAATGGAAAATAGAAGCGCTGACCGGGCTGAACGGTGCCGGAGAGCGTGCCCGCGATTATGTGATGGCACTCCCCAACAGGTTAAAGCGTGTGGCAGAACGCATGAAGGCACCAACGCTGGAGTACAAATTCCGCTGGATAAACTAAGAACCAAAGTATAAAATAAGAATGGGTGAGTTGTGGGAACAGCTCACCCATTTTTATTTTATGACCTGGCACGGCCGGTTAATTCCTGCGCTTACGCGTCTTTGTCTGAACCTTTGATTAAGCGTGGGGTAGAGGATTACCGGGTTGCTTATACTTTAGCTCTCTGAGCTGTTGCGAGCAGGCAGCCTTATCACGTTCCGCCGGGTTCGGCGGGAATATTGGTTCCCCTCAATTTTAATAGTTCTGCCGCTGCACACAATTACTACTTCATGCCATATCGCTTTCGTGGGTTAGCACGTTTAAAGTTGGTGGGGTTTGTATTGTAGCGCGCACTTCTCAGGAATGTTTGCCGCCCTGTCCGCCTGGTTAAACATACTTGTTTTTATTGTTGCGCAGAACAGAACATTGCAACCGCACATCTTGTTATAACATCTAAATAGGTACATATGGCTTTAGGATATAGATTTACAGATTACGTGCCGCCGCAGGACGACAAGCCGGGTTTCGAGTCGCTGCTGAAGATATTTCTGCAGCTGGTTACTATTTCCTCCGGCGATGTGGGAGAAGCACTTGCCTGGCTTAGTTCGCTCGATAAACAGTATAACTTAACCGGCGACGAATACGGCATCGGGGATTTTATTGAAGACCTCAAAAAGAAAGGCTATCTGGATGAAAATCCGCAGGAAAAAGGCAGCTTTTCGCTGACTGCCAAGAGCGAGCAGGGTATTCGCAAAAGTGCTTTGGAGGAGATTTTCGGTAAGCTGAAGAAGGGCGGCAAAGGCAGCCATACGTCGCCGCATACCGGCACCGGCGACGAGGCTAGCACCGACCGCCGCGAGTACCGTTTCGGCGATGCGCTGGAGCAAATCTCGATGACCGAATCGCTGCGCAACGCCCAGATAAACCACGGTATCGGCGACCTGCGCCTCACAGAGCAGGACCTGGAAGTAACCGAAACCGAGCACAAAACCCAGGCAGCCACTGTGCTGATGATAGACATTTCGCACTCCATGATTCTGTACGGTGAAGATCGCATTACGCCTGCCAAAAAAGTAGCCATGGCGCTGGCCGAGCTCATCAAACAAAAATACCCGAAAGACTCTTTGGACGTAATTGTGTTTGGCAACGATGCCTGGCAGATTGAAATAAAAGACCTGCCCTACCTGAAAGTAGGTCCTTACCACACCAACACCGTAGCGGGGCTGGAGCTGGCGATGGATATTCTAAGAAAGCGTAAAACGCCCAACAAGCAAATTTTTATGATTACGGACGGCAAGCCCACCTGCCTGAAAGAAGGCCTGCACTACTATAAAAACAGCTTCGGCCTGGACCGCAAAGTTGTAAACAAGACCCTGAACCTGGCTGCCCAGTGCCGCCGCATTAAAATTCCGATTACCACCTTTATGATTGCCTCAGACCCTTACCTGCAGGCTTTCGTAGATGAATTCACGAAAGTGAACAACGGCCAGGCTTACTACAGCAGCCTGAAAGGCCTGGGTCATTTAGTGTTCCGGGACTACAAACAAAACCGGAAGAAGAATTTTTAAGCGAGCAGACCTCGCCGTGTGCGCAGCTCCTGCGAATGTCTTAATTGCGACAAAGCAACAGATAAGATATTGCTGATCCGGGCTTGTTAACCCGTGTTTTAAGCATATGGGGATTCGGAAATCCCCAACAGTAAACTTTCGGATTGGAAAATCCGAAAGAGCATAAAAGAGTAGTATTGCATAACTTAAACTAAAATTAAACTCACCCTTCCTGTTTTTAGGAGGAGGCAGAGGAGGTAACATACATGAACTACAGAGATATACCAGCCGATAAGCTGCATCAGATAAAAACACTGGGCCAACTGAAAGCCACCGGCTATGAGCCTGAAACTGTAAAACAGGAACTGCGCCGTAACCTGATTCAGAAACTTCAAAACAAAGAAGAGATTTTCCCGGGCATCTGGGGTTACGAGGAGACCGTAATTCCGGACATGCAGCGGGCCATCCTGTCGATGCACCACATTAACCTGCTGGGCCTGCGCGGACAGGCCAAAACCCGTATTGCACGGCAAATGGTAGACCTGCTGGACGAGTACATTCCGGTAGTGCAGGGCTCCGAACTGAACGACGATCCGCTGCAACCGCTCTCGCGCTACGCCAAAGACCTGGTACACGAGCATGGCGACGATACCCCCATCAGCTGGATGCACCGCGATGAGCGCTATACCGAAAAACTGGCCACACCCGACGTATCCGTCGCCGATTTAATTGGCGACGCCGACCCGATAAAAGCAGCTACCATGAAGTTGCCTTACTCCGATGAACGGGTAATTCATTTCGGTTTGATCCCGCGTTCGCATCGGGGCATTTTCGTAATTAACGAATTGCCCGATTTGCAGGCGCGCATCCAGGTGGCGCTGTTTAACATCCTGCAGGAAGGCGATATCCAGATACGCGGGTTTAAAGTGCGCATGCCTTTGGATATACAGTTTGTGTTTACCGCCAACCCCGAAGATTATACCAATCGTGGCTCCATCGTAACGCCGCTCAAAGACCGTATCGATTCCCAGATTATCACGCATTATCCGAAGTCGATAGAAACGGGCAAAAAGATTACGCAGCAGGAAGCGCATGTGAAGGAAGAGCAGGAACACCTGGTGAAAACCAACGACCTGATTGGCGACCTGATAGAGCAGGTGGCTTTTGAAGCACGCGAAAGCGAGTATGTAGATGCCAAAAGCGGGGTATCGGCACGATTAACTATTTCGGCTTACGAAAACCTGCTAAGTGCTGCGGAACGCAGGGCGCTGCTCAATGGCGAAAAGTCAACTTACGTGCGCATAGCGGATTTCCTGAATACCATACCTGCCGTGACCGGTAAGGTAGAATTGGTGTATGAAGGCGAGCAGGAGGGAGCCGGCCACGTGGCGCAGGTGCTCATGGGCAAAGCCATCCGCACGCAGTTCCTGAAATACTTCCCTGATCCGGACAAAGCCAAGAAAGCGAAGCAGGGCAATCCGTATAAGACTATCACCAACTGGTTCGGCGACGGCCATACTGTTGATATTCTGAGCGATGCTTCTGCAACAGCGTATAAAAAAGCCTTGCAGCAGGTACCTGGTTTGGAGGCACTGGTAGAGAAGCAGCAGCCACAGGCCAAAGGTGACGAAAAGCTATTTATGATGGAATTTGCGTTGCATGGCCTGGCCGAACACAGCCAGCTCAGCAAGAATCGCCTCAGCACCGGCCTCCAGTTCAAAGACCTGCTCAGCGGCATGTTCTCGATGCCTAAATTTGGCGAAGAAGACGAGGAAGATTATTAGGGAGTTCCGAGTTACGAATTCTGAGTTCCGAGTTGATGAAAAGTATAAAGGCAGAAATATAGCGCTTCTGCCTTTATACTTGTATAGGCTACAGGAGCGCTGCCACCATTTGTTCCCATTCCGCTCCCAGCGTCATCTGTGGTCTTTTGCGGGCGGCACGGCGGTACCAATAGTCTGCATTCCAGGTGTCGCCTTCTTTGCGGTGGAGGTAGGCATGTATCCAGGCAGCATCGCGGTCAGGCAAGTCCTGAATTAGTTCGTGCGATTTATGCCAGTCGCCCTTCGCATCATACCAAAGTGCCTGCAGGTATACAGAAGCATCCACAGGTGGTGTATTTTCTGAAAGGCTTTGGGTGAAGGTTGATAAATTCATAAAAGAGTTGCATAACGTTGAAGTGTTTATGAAGTTGTGGGAATCTACAAAAGCAAAATAGTAATTTAAAGCTGATTGGGTAATGTTCCGCTACAATTTTATAAACATATTGTTAGCTGCAGTCTTTAATTACTCCCAAACTTCTCCTCCAATCCTTTGATTATTAGCATGAGGTCTGCTTCTAGGGCTTTGGTGCTTGACTCCATATGCATTAGACCTTTTAAGTACTTATCTAAGTTTTGGTATTTATCTTGATAAATAATTAAGTAAACCATTTTCAATTTCTTAAACAAGAAATCTTTATTACTTTCCATTTTATTAATAATATCAGCTGTCAACTCGAAAACAGTTGTCGTATAAAGAGCCTTATTGAGTGCACTTTTTCTAATGAAGTAAGATTTTTGTACACCTTTGTCAAAATTATTTAGGAGTTTACTGGATTCTCTTATGTCGAAATAAATTGAGTCGTTAACCTTCGATAAGTCTATAAAATTATCCTCAAGCCTATGTATTTGTTCTTGTATATGTTGAAAAAGCTGTTGCTCCTTAATTAGATTGTTTGCTTTTATTTGCTCCTTAAAAGCCAGGAAAACAAGAATAGCTCCAATTGCATTTATAAATGGAGCAGTAATGCCTCCAATAGTATCGCCAACTTGCCCTGCAGAGCTGAAATCGAAAAATTTACTAATAGCGGGTAATTTTAAAAGTGGTGGAATGACTAAAATTATCAAACCAAGAACTATAACTAAATGCCGAACCTTTACGTCAAATTTCATTTTTGGATTTCTGCTAACTACCTGCTAACAGGAACTACTCCTGCTAGCTGTACTACAAGCTGAGCAGCATAAGCTCTTCACAAACGTAGGGCTGCTCTCTGCTTCTCATACCTCAATATAAAGCATTTTAGATTCTTTTCCGCTATTATCTCCCTGTTAGCCAAAGTTTCCATCATTCCTGCCCAGGGTAACCCAATGCGCCCAAACAAAGTACCTGTGGTGTATGGAACACATCTCAATCTGGCCGGTACTGGTACTGGCGCTCATACATTTCTTTGGCACCAGTCTCAGGTTCCTGGGCGGAACCCCGCGAAGTATCTGGCTGTCGGCAGCGGGCGGCGTGTCTGTGGCCTATGTATTTCTGCACCTTTTTCCGGAACTGAACGAGGGGCAGGAACAGGTAAAGGAGGTGGTGGCTGCGGGGCCCTTTTTAGAGCACCATGTGTACCTGATGGCGCTGTTCGGCCTGGCGCTGTTTTATGGCCTGGAGCGGGCGGTCGTCACCAACAAACAGAAGCGGGAAGAACAGGGAAAAGATAATAAACCTTCTGATAAACTGTTCTGGATACACATCGGCTCCTTTGCTGTATACAATGCCCTCATCGGGTATCTGTTGTTTCAGCGGGAAGAGGGGCCTGTGCGCGTGCTGATCCTCTTTTCTATTGCCATGGCCCTGCACTTTATTGTAAACGACTTTGGCCTGCAGGAAAAGCACAAAGAACGTTATGTGCGTGTGGGCAGATGGGTGCTGGTGGTGGCGCTGGTAGCCGGTTGGGTCGTAGGATACCTGGTGGCGGTTTCGGAAGCGGCACTGGCCTTACTGATGGCCTTTATTGCCGGTGGTATTATACTGAACGTACTGAAAGAGGAACTGCCAGAAGAGCGCGAAAGCCGCTACTGGGCCTTCGCGCTTGGGGCAGCAGCCTATGCTATACTTTTGCTGTCGATATAAAGATTGCTTTTGGCAGATGTAATGCCAGAGCATCCTCTGCTATAGGTACAGTGGTAAGCAGCACATGCCCGTGATACGATCCGGCAAGTATAAACATGGTGCGTTCCCAGATCAGGGAGGCCTGCCAGAGCACCTTTACCAGTAAAGGGAAAAGTATATCCAAAAGCATCCTGCATCAGTGTTTGCCGGCGCAAGGCTGTTTCCCAAAAGTATAGCATCAGGTACAATTCCAGTTCGTGCTGCACCGTTCACCCCGATCTGCCGTAAGTGTATGCATCCGCAAACAGCAAAAAACTAAAGATATGATAATTCCGCTTTGGATGCAGGCCGGTTTATGGGGGCTTCTGTCGGGCTCAGCACTTTTTATTGGGGCGGCTATCGGGTACTTTGTGCCTCTCCGGCAACGTATTATTGCGGCTGTTATGGCTTTTGGCAGCGGTGTTTTGATCTCAGCGCTGTCCTTTGATTTAGTGGATGAGGCTTATCACAAAGGCGGTTTTATGGCTACCGCATTGGGCTTTCTGGCCGGCGCAACAATTTATACCGGTGCCAACTGGTTGCTGGCGCGCCAGGGAGCCAGGCACCGCAAGCGCTCCGGTGACCAGCAGCCTACCGAAGCGCAGGACAATGGAAGCGGCCTGGCTTTAGCTATTGGTGCCTTGATTGACGGTATCCCGGAGTCGATAGTAATTGGCATCAGCATGATTTCGGGCGGGGTGGTAAGTATGGTTGCAGTGGCGGCTATTTTCCTGTCAAACCTGCCGGAAGGGCTTTCCAGTTCTGCCGGTATGAAAAAGGCTGGCCGCTCCAAAGTATATGTTTTCGGCGTATGGCTGAGTATCGCACTAATTTCGGGCATAGCATCGCTGACAGGTTATGCCCTGTTTAGCAGGTTTGCGCCGGAGGTAATAGCGGCTACTACAGCTCTGGCGGCGGGCGCCATACTGGCCATGCTCTCTGATACCATGATGCCCGAAGCTTACGAGTTCGGCCATAATTTTACGGGCCTTATTACCGTTTCAGGATTCCTGCTGGCCTTTATTCTGAGCCGGCTGGCTGAGGGGGTGTAAAAGAAAAGCCGCGCTGATAGTTTTATCAGCGCGGCTTTGCCTGTTTAGTCTTTACAGGATTATGCTTCGTTCACTACAATCTTCTCGATCTTGTCGTTAGCCTTAATCTGGTCGATTACGTCAAGCCCCTCTACCACTTTGCCGAAGCAGGTATGATTGCGGTCGAGGTGGGCGGTGTTTTTACGGCTGTGGCACACGAAAAACTGGGAGCCGCCGGTATTGCGGCCTGCATGCGCCATGCTCAGCACACCGCGGTCATGATACTGGTTTTCGCCTGTGAGTTCGCAGTCAATTTTATAACCTGGCCCGCCAGTTCCCGGCACGCCTTTGGCGCCTTCGCGCGAGTTGGGGCAACCGCCCTGGATTACGAAATCAGGAATAACACGGTGAAACGTGAGGCCGTCGTAAAAGCCTTTTTTGGCAAGGTCTATAAAATTCTGTACCGTTTTGGGCGCATCTTTTTCGTAAAATTCTACTTTCATAACACCTTTGCCGGTATGGATTTCTGCAGTTTTCATTTTAGGTATGGTTTAGCTTAAAAACAATCTATATAACAAAAGTACGCAAATTATAGTTTAAGAAACCAACAGGCAGCGATTACGCCAGCCATTGGTGTGCATTTAGCTGCCATAATCATTTATTTAAAACGACCAGAAGTACATACTATGAGAAGAACAAAAATGCTGGCCTATGGCATTGCCATCTGCTGCAGCGTGGCGCTTACAAGCTGCGGTGGCACAAACGAAGACAACGCTGAAAACGAACTGCAGGAGGAAACACAGGCTACACCCGGAGCACAGGAGGAAGCAAGAGGCACAGACCCCAATACACCTGGCGCACAGACAGGAGACACCGATATAGAAGCAACCGAACTGAACCCGGATTTAGGAGGCCACGAGATGATGCCTTCGCAGAGCATCGTGCAGAACATTTCCTCCGATCCGGAGCTCACCACTATGGCCTCGGTGCTGCGCCAGGCAGGGCTGGTGGATGATTTGGATGGTACCGGTCCTTACACCATTCTCGCCCCGACCAACGATGCCTTTGAAGCGCTGCCCGAGGGTACGCTAGAGGACCTGATGAAACCGGAAAATAAAGAACGGCTGGTAGCTATTGTTAAAAACCACGTAGTGGCCGGTAAAATAAGCGCGGCAGATTTACAGGATGGCAACACATTGCGCACCATGGCCAATGCCCCCCTGAAGATTGATAAGAAGGCAGATGAAGCGATGATAAACGGAGCCGAAATAGAGAAGGCAGATGTGATCAGCAGTAATGGGGTTATCCACGTTATCAACAAAGTGCTGGTGCCTGCAGAATAGCACTTAATGTGTTCATGTGGTGCGGTGCTACTGCGTTCATCAGTAAATTCTCATACATGGTGCAGGTTTGGATTTACACGACTGTTTGGAGCAGAACATCAGGCTGCAAATATAAAAAAGGAGCGGAGGCTAATGTCTCCGCTCCTTTTTTATACATGGTAAGCATCTACATTTGAGGGAAGCTAAAGATGTTTTAGCTGTTTACGTACCTTACTTTTCCTGAAATGGGTTTGTTGCCCAGACCGCCAGTTCGGGGATAAAACCGCGGCAGTCCATTTCCAGGGCGCTTTTTATGGCCCAGGCAATTTCTTCCCCTCTTAGTTTATTGGGCTTGCTTTCGCGCTCTTCCCTGTCTTCGCGGCCAAAAGCGGTGGTTACCTCGCTCGGGTTTATCAGCATGATACGCACATCATACCTGCGCAACTCGGCCTGCCAGCTTTGCGTCATGCTACGGATGGCTGCCTTGGAAGAGGCATAGACAGATCCGCCTTCGTACCCCTTGGTAGCAGCTGTAGATCCGATGTTGATAATGTTGCCCGCGTTTTGTTTCTTAAAGATTTCGGCAGCATGGGCCGCCATCATGGCCGCGCCAAATACGTTTACGCGGTATACTTTCTCAAAATCTTCTATTGTCAGGTGCTCCAGCTTCCGCGACAAGCCAATGCCCGCGTTGTTTATCAGCACGTCGAGCTTTTCATACTTGTCCATAAAAACCTGGAAGGTGCGGGCCACATCGTCGGGGTTGCCCACATCGGCAGTAATGGGCATAGCCCCCAGTTCACGGGCGGCCTTTTGCGTGCGCTCCTCATCACGGCCCGTAATAGCTACGTTGGCGCCATGTTCAATCAGTAGTTTTGCCGTGGCGTGTCCAATGCCCAGGGTGCCGCCGGTTATCAGAATATTTGCGTTTTCAAGTTTCATGTCGTTGCTATAAGTTTATTCAGTGTAACGGCGGGGGATGTATTGCGTTCGGGAATCTTTAAAACGGAATACAGGCACAGACAGCAATTATACGCTTTTGATAGAAACTATTTACGGTTATCGCCGCCGTGCAGCATGCTCAGGTAACTTTCGTAGCGGGAAAGGGCAATTTCGTTATGGCGCACGGCCTCTATTACGGCGCAGCCGGGCTCGTTGAAGTGGGTGCAGTTGTTGAAGCGGCACTGGTTCAGGCGGGTACGCATCTCCGGGAAATAATGGCTCAGTTCGGTTGCCGGAATGTCTACAATACCCAGCTCCTTAATGCCGGGCGTATCAATGATAAACGTATCCGGGTCCACTTCAAACATTTCGGCAAAAGTGGTGGTATGTACACCTTTATCTGAGAAATCGGAAATCTCGGAAGTCTTCAGTTCCAGGTCGGGCACCAGCAGGTTGATGAGTGTGGATTTGCCTACACCGGAATGGCCGGAGAGCAGCGACGTTTTGCCCTGCAGCAGCGCCTTCAGCGCCTCTATGCCTTCGTTGGCCTGGGCTGATGTTGCCAGGCTACTGTAGCCAATCTGCTCATACAGGAGGCTTATCTGACGCTGGTAATCCTGCACTTCTTCATCATACAAATCAGTTTTGTTGAAGATGAGGACGGTCGGGATCTGGTAAGCCTCGGCGGTGACCAGAAAACGGTCGATAAAGCCAAACGAGGTGCGCGGTGATACCAGCGTTACCAGCAGCAGGGCCTGATCGAGGTTGGCGGCTATGATATGCGAGTAGGCTGTTTTGTGTGTGCTCTGCCGGATGATGTAGTTTTCGCGGTCTTCGATGTGATGGATAACGGCCGTTGCCGCTTCGGTGTCTTCCACGTCAAATGCCACGCGGTCGCCTACAGCCAGCGGGTTGCTCACCTTCATGTCCTTCAGCTTAAACTTGCCGCGCAGGCGGGCCCGGTGCAGTTGCCCGGCCTCGTCGCGGACAAGGTACCACGAACCTGTAGATTTGATGACAGTTCCTTTCATGTATGCTGGTTAAGCAGGCGCTGTATGTCGGCCATAATGCTGGCAGTGGCGCCTGCCTGCTGTTGTACGTATTGTTTCTCCTGGTCAGCTATACTTTGTCGCAGCCCCGGCGTATGGTGCACCCGCTCAAAAGCCTGCAACAGCGCAGTGCTGCCATTTACCGGAAAGGCGCAGCCCAGGGCCACCAGATCTTTCGCCTCCTGAAATTTAGCATACGCAGGCCCGAAAAAGAGCGGCAATCCAAACACGGCAGCCTCCAGCGTGTTGTGCAAACCCTTGCCAAACGCACCGCCGATGTAGGCATAAGTGCCATAGCTGTAAAGCGAAGAAAGCATACCGATGTTATCGATAACGAGCACCTCATATCCGGCGGCATCTGCCTCAGTAGCTTCTGAAAAACGCACTGCTCCTTTGCCCGCTTTTTGCATTATAGTCGTTATTCCTGCCGCGTGCACCTCGTGCGGAGCAAGTATAAACTTTATACTTTGCTTATACTTCTCCAACAGCGGCAGCAACATTTCTATGTCGGCGGGCCAGGTGCTGCCTGCTATAAACACCGGCTGTCCTGCTGTAAATGCCTCTACCAGAGGTATGGTTTTAACAGAAGCCGCCGTTTGCAACACCCTGTCGAAACGCGTGTCGCCGGCTATACTGGCCTTGGTTACACCTATACTTTGCAGCAGCCTCAGCGAGGATTCGTTTTGGGTATAGATGTGGGTGAAGGTACGAAGCATGGCACGATTAAATTCGCCATAAGGCTTAAAGAAAACCTGATCAGGGAGAAAGATAGCCGACACGGAAAGTACCGGAATATGGCGCCGGCGCAGGTCCTGCAGGTAATAATGCCAGAATTCATACTTGACGAACACGGCCAGCCTGGGCTGTACCAGATCCAGGAATTTTTTTGCATTTGAGGCACTATCGAGAGGCAGGTACAGGACGTAATCGGCACCGCTATAGTTTTTGCGCACCTCATACCCGGAAGGCGAGAAGAAAGTGAGCAGGATTTTATACTTGGGGAAAGCCTCCCGGAAAGCCTCTATCACCGGCCGTCCCTGCTCGAACTCTCCCAGGGAGGCACAATGAAACCAAACCACCGGCGCCTGGTTGCCCTGCATGGCCTGCTGCAGCTTTTGGAACTGGTGCGCCCGCCCCTGCCGCATCAGCCTGGCTTTGGGGTTAAAAGGAGCTGCCAGGGCCAGCCCCGCCGCGAAAGCTCTCAGCCCGATGTCGTAAAGTAGCTTCAAATTTTATACTTGGTTATGGCAGATGTATTGTACAAGACCTTGCAGCGTGCTTAGCTCCTGCAAAGTCTGCACTGCAAATATAAGGTATTCGCCCTGGAGAATGGAGGAGAAGTTTTGGGCTGAAATATAGTTTGCTAGCTGACGGTTATACTTATATAATCTGAGTTTTACAGATAACTACTAACAGAGATGCGCTAATCTGTAAAATCCGGCAGATTTATATGTTCATGCATGGCTATAACATGGTTAATGGTAATAACAACAGCAGGTAATGCAACCATCATGAGCTTTTATGTATCTTAAAGTAAACGCCGGAAAAATCATGAAAGAATTAATCTGTTTTGGGTTTTGCCTTTTAGGCTTGCTTGCCTGTAAGAAAGATGATGTTTCATCAACCACCCGGGATTATTTAGTGTTCGGACACTTCTATGGTGAATGCGTAGGTGAAACATGTATCTAGATGTTTAAAATAGAGAACAATCATCTTTTTGAAGATACCAATGATTCCTACCCAGGTAGCAACACAGCTTATGAAGGTAATTACATTTTACAAAGTGACGCAAAGTATGAGCAAGTTAAGGATTTAGTGAATCATCTTCCGGCAAGACTTTTAGAAGAAAACAGCACTGTTATTGGCCAACCTGATGCGGGCGATTGGGGAGGGATTTATATAGAAGTAAGGAAAAACGGGCAGCGTAAATTTTACCTTATTGATAAAATGGAAGACCACGTCCCGGCTTATTTACGACCCTTTGTCGATGAAGTGGAAGCAAGTATTGCTAAACTGGAATAATAACGCAAGCCAAATACAAGTTTCACGATAACTACGCTACCGCAGAATCTCCGGTTATTTACAAAAATCTGAAAAGCAAGAATATGGCAGTATTAGCAAGGTTCTTTCCGATACTTATAATGTTGACAGTCCCTCTGAGTTCTTGTGAGAAATTGGAGCTGGAAGTTAACGTCCCGAATTGCATAGAGCAGCAAATCAGAGAAATAAAGCAGGAAGATGTTAGAAACCCGCCTGCAAAAGTCTGGCAATGGAAAGTGGACAACAAGATTTATTACTACATCACTTCTGACTGTTGCGACCAGTTTAATTACCTGTATGACAGCAACTGCAATGTAGTTTGTGCCCCGGATGGAGGCATTACCGGAGCAGGAGACGGAAGATGTCCGGATTTTAATGGGCAGGTTGAGCAAACCTTGATTTGGGAAGATGACAGGAACTAGAGACTTATTACCAGCATTGTATATAACGGACGAAGTGATAATAACTGAGCTGTTAATAAGCAGCATCCAGGCAAGATGAAGTTGGCGTTAAGCTAAATGAAACGAATGCCTCGCCTTTGAATGGATTAGCCAAGGAGAAAACAGAACCAGGTATAAAATAAGAAACGCCCCTGCAAATGCAGGGGCGTTTCTTATTTTAATCAGCTAATAAGCCAGGCTTAGTTGGATCTGCCGGCCAGGTAGTTAGATACACCTTCGAAACTAGCTTCGAGGGCTTCTTCGCCTTCAGACCAGTTGGCCGGGCATACTTCGCCTTTTTCCTCAAAATACTGCAGGGCATCTACCATGCGCAGGGCCTCGTCGATAGAGCGGCCAAGCGGCAGGTCGTTTACAACCTGGTGGCGTACCACGCCTTCTTTATCGATCAGGAACAGGCCACGGTATGCAACCGGCTCGCCCACAAAAGTCATTTCGCCTTCGTCGTTGTACTCGTAGTGGCCTGCCAGCACATCGTAGTTGGTCGAGATGGTTTTAGCAGCGTCGGCTACCAGCGGATACGTTACGCCTTCGATACCGCCCTGGTTCTGCGGTGTGTTCAGCCACGCAAAATGCGAGAAATGCGTGTCGGTAGAGCAACCTACCACAGCTACATTCTTGCGTTCGAAATCCTCCATTCTGTCCTGGAAAGCGATGATTTCTGTGGGGCACACAAACGTAAAGTCCATGGGCCAGAAAAAGAATACTACATGTTTTTTACCAATATATTGCTCCAGCGAGAAGTCTTCTACAAACTCTCCGTCTACTACTGCTGTTGCTTTAAATGAAGGAGCTTTTTTTCCTACTAATACTGCCATTTTCTATTAATTTTTAAGTTTAAAATCTGTTAAAATATGGGCACAAGATTATTGGTATAAGCTGAATTGCCGTACATGCGAAGGAGGTTTCGACAGGTGGGATTTTATAATTTACCAATCTTGTGTCTGATGTCTTTATACTCGTAATCTCTTATTTGGATACCCTGGAAACGCTGATTTTTTTATCAGGTTCCACTTTATTGCCCGTTAGCTGCACCGAAAAGCCTTTTATTTCAAAGTTACTCATGTTGCGCTTTTGGAAAAATTCCGTGAGGAGCCGGTCCAACTCCGCATCCTCAAAATCGATTATCTCTTTGGTGTTGCTGCAGTAAATATGGCTGTGCGCCATGGCATTGGCATCGTAGCGCTTGCCGCTTTCTTCGGATAGCACCCGGAAAATCAGGCCGGTGTCCACAAAGGTATCAAGCGTTTTGTAAACGGTGCCCAGCGAGATACTCGGGTTAGCCGGTTTGAGCCGCTGGTATACTTCCTCGGCGGTGGGATGATGGCCGTGCAATTCGGTAAGTGCCTCAAATACCACAATGCGCTGGTGCGTTGCTTTCAGGTTGCTTGCCACCAGGCGCTCCCGTAAGTCTGAGCGGTTTACTAACTGCATGCTGTCTTTCTAAATAAGAAAAATTCCTAAGTAATAATTTTTACAAAGATAGGGAGTATAGTTAAGAGTTAAAAGTTATGCGTTAAAAAGTAAGAAAGGATTGCTGTTGCAGGTTTAGTGCAGGGAGCTTGTGATTGATTATGCCAGTTTTCAACTAGCTTTCTGCAGCGGCAGAAAAGTGTACTTCTTCAGAACTATACTTTAATCTGCTTCAGGTAAAGTATAGACCATTCCTATCCTTACTTTTGCAAAGAAGTTAAAGACTTCTGCCATGAACGGTCCATAAGTTATGCTGCGCTAAACCTGCGACAGCATCTATACTTTAACTTTCTAACTCTCTAACCCCATAACTCTCTAACTCAAATTACTTCCCTTTAAATGCCGGTTTGCGCTTTTCTACAAAGGCGTTCATGCCTTCGGTCTGGTCTTCGGAGGCGAAGCAGAGGTAAAAGTTCTTGCGCTCAAAGTATAAACCTTCGTCCAGGTGTGTTTCAAAAGCACGGTTCACGGCTTCTTTGGCTAGCCTGGCCGCTACCGGCGACATTTCCGCGATTTCAGCAGCCAGCTTAAAGGCTTCGTCCAGGTATAGCTCTACAGGTACAATGCGGTTGATGAGGCCGTGCTTTTCAGCTTCCGTAGCAGTCATAAACTTGCCGGTCAGCACCATTTCCATGGCTTTGGCCTTGCCAATGGCTCTGGTCAGGCGCTGCGTGCCGCCTGCGCCCGGCATCACGCCTATTTTTATTTCCGGCTGCCCGAATACGGCCGTTTCAGAGGCTACAATCATGTCGCAGGTCATGGCCAGCTCACAGCCGCCACCCAGCGCAAAGCCGGATACAGCGGCAATCAGCGGCTTTTTGGTTTTGCGGATCTGATCCCAGGTCGAAAACTGGTCAATGTGGAGCATGTCGATAGCAGTTTTGCCAGCCATTTGCTTGATGTCGGCGCCGGCAGCAAAAGCACGCTCATTGCCGGAAATGACAATGACACGCACTGCGTCGTCCTCATCCAGTATTTTCAGGGCATCACGCAGTTCGCCCATCAGCTGCAGGTTCAGGGCATTCAGTTCTTTAGGGCGGTTCAGTTGGATGTGAGCCACGTGTGGCTGTGCCTGCGGGGTAACAAGTATAAATTCTGTAGTATGCATAAGGCTCCGGTTGATGATGCCTCAAGTTACAGTTTTTAGACAAGCCACAAAAAGCCTGCTTCGTAGCAGTGAGCTTAGATTAAAGCGTGGAGGAGAGTTCCTGCTGTTTTATCAGGCGAAAAGAATTCATAGGAGGCTCCTGTTCTGCGCGCGGTTTAGCTGCGACGGGTACCTGCAGGGTTTTGGCAGGTAACAGGGTGGTGGCCGGCTTTATCTGATGGGTAGCTTTCAGCATTACGCCTGATAACAGAAGTACAAAGAGAAGCGCAAGCTTAAGCACAAAGCGGATTGTAATTTTCTCGGCAGGTTGCATGGTAATTTGTAAAATATTAATTCCGCCAGATGGTGGTTTGCCTGCAAAGTAAATATTAATTTTTGTAAATATAAAACTTTATAGTGAAATTTTTCTGAAAAAATAAAAAAAATATTTTTGAACTTTATTGACAAACGAACTGCAGTGTAGTACGTGTGCGTTGTTCCATCAGGATTTTTCTATCATTAACTATAAGTTGTAAACTCTCCGGAGTATAATTCTTTATAGTATAAAGGTGCAAATTTGTGTTGTAATGTATTACAAACTGATCATGTAACATTTCGATGAGGCGATGCAGGCGCTCCTGGTGGAAATCAGAGCAGATAGAAAAGGAAATGGCGGAGTTTTGCATCAGGTTGATTTTCATGCGCAGTTCCGACAAAGCATGAAAAATAGTGCCTAGGTTTTTTTCAGAAATAAAGGTGAAATCTTTTACGCTGAACGACACGAGGCATTGGTTTTCCTTGATAATATAAGCGGGCGCTATTTTCCCGAAGCGGCAGTCAAAAATTTTGGTGCCTTTGCCGGCAGGGTTCAGAAACGATTTGACATACAGCGGAATGAGTTTATTAGCCAGCGGCTTTATAGTTTTCGGATGAATGACTGAGGCGCCATAATAAGCCATTTCCACTGTTTCCTGGTACGATATTTCTGGATAGCACACCGTATCAGGAAAGTATTTCGGGTCGGCATTCAGCAGGCCTTCCACATCTTTCCAGATCCAGACGCCCGCCGCCTCCAGGCCATAAGCAAAAATGGCAGCGCTGAAGTCGGAACCATCGCGGCCAAGGGTGGTGGTGAGCCCCTTGCCGGTGCCGCCCAGGAAGCCCGGCGCTACTACCAACTGTTGTGCCAGTATGGGCGGCAGGTTGCGTTTAATCAGCCGTTCCGTCCGGGCCCAGTCCACTTTTGCCTCGCGCCAGCTATTGTCGGTCATGATGTACCTGCGGCTGTCGATCCAGGTATTTTGCAGGCTTTGCTGCTGCAAATAGCAGTGTAGCAGAACAGACGCAAACAACTCTCCATAACTGACCACCTGATCATACTGCTGGTCGTAACTGACAGACGGACTAACAGCCTGCAGGGCCTGTTGCAATGACGTATAAAGCTGCTCCAGGCGCTCATGCGCGGGGCTTGCAGCATCCGGGAAAAGCGCAGCCAACACCTGCTGGTGATGAAGCCAGATTTGTTGCAAAGCCTGCTGGTAATCCTCCCCCTGAAAAGCCTGTTTGTATACCTGCTCCAGGGCATCGGTGGTTTTGCCCATGGCAGAAACCACGATCAGCAGGCGGCTGGTACCGCCATGCTCCTGCACTATGGCCGCCAGGTTCTGAAATGCTTCCGGGTTTTTTATAGAAGCGCCTCCGAATTTAAATACTTTCATCTGGTTGTAAATGAATAAGATGCTCACAGCAAGGCTTTTGGCGCAGGCCTGTAAGCAAGTACAGGGACAGCATAGGCCTTTTATTTTGGTTATTAATCTTTATGCTTAAAGAACTTATAGTCAGGTATTCATAAGTAACTATACAAGAAGCTCATTATCAGCTACAAGCAAAAAAAATGTAGTCTTGTGTCTAATGTCATGATACTTGTGCTCTTTTACTTACACGTGCAGTAAAATTAAGTATAGTTTATTCGGAACTATACCTGAAAATGATATTTTTGTACATAGCAAAAACCCGGATTTTATGAATGATAAACTTGCGCTACCTGTAGGCACTACGCTGGATAGGTTTATTATGAGAAAACAGGAAGACTTTCCGTATGCCACAGGCGAGCTTTCGCAGTTGCTGCGCGATATTGCCCTGGCAAGTAAAATAGTAAACCGCGAGATAAACCGCGCCGGGCTGCTTGGTATAACGGGCGCATATGGGCAGCAGAATGTGCAGGGTGAAGAACAGCAGAAGCTGGACGTAATTGCCAACATTCGGTTTATCCGGGCATTGCGCAACGGGGGCGAAGTTTGTACTATCATTTCGGAGGAGGAAGATGAAATCATCCAGACCGGCAACACAAGAGGCAAGTATATTGTGGCGATGGATCCGCTGGACGGATCATCCAACATTGATGTAAATGTTTCGATTGGCACCATTTTCTCAGTTTACAGAAGAACCTCCGAGGCAGGAAGCGACGGCACTGAAAAAGACTGCCTTCAAAGTGGCACCAAGCAGATTGCAGCCGGCTATATTATTTATGGGTCCTCTACCATGATGGTATACACCACCGGCAATGGCGTCAACGGGTTTACGTATGAGCCAAGCCTGGGCGAGTTTTTCCTGTCGCACCCCGATATTACCACGCCTAAAGCCGGAACCATTTACTCCTGCAACGAGGGCCATGTCAACAGCTTTTCGGAAGGAATCAGGAAGTACCTGCGTTATTGCCAGGACAACAACTATTCGGCACGCTACATTGGCTCGCTGGTGGCAGACTTTCACCGCAACCTGCTGAAAGGTGGTATTTACATATACCCGTCCACTACCAAATCGCCTAACGGCAAGCTGCGCCTGATGTATGAGTGTAACACGCTTGCTTTTATCATAGAACAGGCCGGCGGCAAGGCAACTGATGGCTGCAATCGTATTATGGAAATGGAGCCGGCAGAACTGCACCAGCGATGCCCGCTTATTATCGGCTCGTCTGAGATGGTGGATAAGGCAGTGGAGTTTCTGCGGGAGGAAGCAGCAGCGGAAAGAACTGTAGGGGCAGCGACAAAGGAGATGCTGCGCTAAAGTATTATACTATACATAAGAAGGGCTGCAGGTTTTATACTTTCCACCTAACTTGTTTTTGGGTGCTTCCAGGTAAATCTGCTTTAACTGTACCTGAGGCGGAGTTGCGCTTTCTGCAGTTCTCTTTTTACAATCAGGCGGGCAAGGCGCTCGGCAATTATCTCGGCATCGTCGGCCACCATGGCTTGTTTTACCTGCTGTTCTTCCACATCGATGCGGTAAAGCAGGTGCAGCAAACGGTTCAGGTCGGTGTGGAGCAGGTGCAGCACCACGCGCGACAGTTTAAAGCATAGCGCCTCTAAGTCGGAGGCAGGCAGGTTCTCTACCTCAAATACTTTTTGCAGGTGGCTGGTAGTGCTGTTAAGTATGGCCGGCGAATAAGACATAGAAATAGTGATTTATACCTGTGCAAAAAGAAAGCCCTCTAAATCAGAGGGCTTTCTTTTCGCTTATTCAGCTTTTTTTGCTTCTTCGGTTTCCTTTGCCTCAGGTGCAGCAGCTTTTTCGGCTTCGGTAAAGCCTACAAACCGGTTCACAATAGCGTACCAGCTCACCAGTTTCTTCATGTCCGATACATACACGCGGCTTTCATCGTACTCCGGCAGAGCCTCTTCCATAAAGCGCTTCAGCTCGTCGTTGTCCGGCTTTTCGCTTACGGGCAGGCTGTCGCCATACTTGTCGTGGAGGCGGTCAAAAACCTCAGCCAGCGCTATGGTGCCTTCTTCGTCGGTAGTATAAATCGAAATTTCATCCAGCAACGACATGCGGTGTCGTGCCTGGGCTACTAAGCTCCTAGGTGTTTCCTCCAGGCTTTCGATGATAACACCCGTGCGGGTTGGCTTTACAATGCGGTAGAGGCCGCTCATGCCGGAAATGGCTGCAACTTGTTTTAAATCAATAGGCATAAGAAATCTTAAAACGGTAGGTTATAGTTTAAACATAATGGGCATAGTGGCATTCATGGCATAGCCCGGGGCTTTAAATTTAAGCAACTTTACTACACGAAGCGCTTCATCGCCTGTGCCGCCGCCTGGGTTACGCAGCACTTTAAAGCTGGAAGTAGAACCGTCCTCATTTAGCACAAAGCTGATGATAACGTCGCCCTGCACGCGGTTGCGCTTAGCCAGGGGCGGGTACTTCAGTTCTTTGTAGATGTCTTTGTACAAGGAATCTACGCCGCCTTCGTAAAATTCGGCTACCGGAATTACTTTATCCGGCACCCAGACTTTTTTTTCGGGTGTTGCCTGTGGTTTGGTTTCGGCTGTTTGCGCCGATGCTGAGAATGCTGCAAAAACAAATAGAAGGAATAAAAACGAAATTCTGTTTTTCATAAAAATCTGATTTAATGTAATGTGCTGGTGTGCTAACAGGTTTGTTATCAATTGATTAAAAATTATTCCCGGAATCTCCTGCATCGGGCTGTTGCTGCATTTGTGCATTCACCTCGTCTATATAAGCAAGTATTTCGTCGCGGCCGTCTCTTTTTACAGCAGAGGTCAGGAAAATGCGGGGCAGCTCTTCCCAGGTTTCCAGCAGTTTACGCTTGTAGGCGGCTATAGTTGAGTCAGTTTTGGCGGCAGACTGCTTATCTGCTTTGGTAAAAACAATAACAAAAGGCACGCCAGTTTTTCCGAGGTATTCCAGAAAATCCAAATCCTGCTGCATCGGCTCGTGTCGCGAATCTATCAGCACAAACACACAGGTCAGGTTTTCGCGGTGCTGCAGGTAATAATTTATCATCCGGCGCCAGCTGTCGCGCGCGTCTTTGCTGACCTTGGCGTAGCCGTAGCCCGGCAAATCCACCAGGTACCAAGTATCGTTGATGAGAAAATGGTTGATAAGCTGCGTTTTGCCGGGGGAGGAAGAGGTCTTAGCCAGTCCTTTCTGCTCTGTCAGCATGTTAATGAGCGACGATTTACCCACATTAGAGCGGCCGATAAAAGCGTACTCGGGCTTGGTTGGGGCAGGGCACAAGGCTACCTTGGTGTTGCTCATTAAAAATTTTGCTTCTTTTATTATCATCTTATCTGGCTTCTGTTGATGCCGCGCATAAAGTTCTCAGCAGTAACCAATAATGCAGAAGTATACTTTTGCTGTAAGCGCCCCTGCATTTGCGGTGAGGCAGTTACTGGCCCCGCAAAGTTACCAATTATTTTGCCAAACAGGAAGTATGCGCCGCTTTTGCTAACTGCAGGCCCATCTGTAGCGGACAGGAGCGGGAAAATACATGCAGCAAGACCTCAAGCCATACTTGTTTTATCTGAAAACTGCTTGCCCACCCCGCTTGGGCAGCTTTATACCTGGATAGTACAGGCTTGAGAAACTAGTGAGAAAAAGTATAAACAATTATATATACTTTTTCTAATCCTTTGCGTATAGCCAAAAGCGTTTATCAGGAATATGGCTTAGCATATAATTTTTATACACTTTCCACTATTCATTTAGAAATTTAGAACCAGCCATTTATACATGAACAATTCAGCCAAACGGGGTGCAGGAGTTTCTTTGCTGCTGCTGATATTATGCTTTTTAGCGGCTCCGGTATCTGCCCAGGACATCAGAAAACAGATGCAGGCCGGAAACAGGCTTCTCGACGAAGGAAATTACCGCGACGCTGTTCCTCTTTATGAGCAGGTGCTGGCGGCAGATCCTGATAATGCACGGGCGCTTTATTATGCCGGCATCAGCTACATGACTTTCGACAAAGAGAAAGCCTGTGATTACCTGTACCGGGTGCAGGAACTAAAGCCGAATATCGACAAAGATTTGGTGTACTGGCTGGGCCGCGCAGACCATCTCAACTATCGCTTCGACAGCGCTATCAGGCAGTTTGAGAAGTACCGGAAAACGCTTAAAAAGCGCGACCAGGAACGCCGCATGGAGGTGGCGCAGCTGATTCAGCAAGCGCAGAACGCCAAAAACGAAATAGCAAACCCCAGAAACGTACTCGTGGCAAACCTGGGCAGAACCATCAATACAGCTTACTCGGAACACAGCCCCGTTATTTCAGCAGACTTTAATTACCTGCTGTTTACCTCGCGTGGCAAAAACGTAACAGGCGGCAAAGAAGCCCCTGACGGTGAGTTTTACGAGGATATTTTTGAAGCCAGGCGCACCGGCCAGGATGAATGGTCTGTACCCCATATGGTGGGCGGGCAACTGAACAGCACCGGACACGATGCCTCCATTCAGCTATTTGATAAAGATACTAAGATGCTGCTGTACCGCGCCGAAAATAATGGCGACATTATGATAGCGGAGCGCCTGCCGGATGGCACCTGGTCTGCCCCGGAGAGTATCGGCAGCAATATCAATTCAGAAGATGTTGAATCAGATGCCTTTATCACGCCGGACGGGCAAACGCTTTTCTTCTCAACCAACCATTACGCCGGCAACGGAGACCTGGATATCTATGTAGCACACCGCAAGGCAAACGGCGACGGCTGGCAAACTCCTGAGCGGCTGGATTATACTATCAACACGCCTTATGACGAGGACAGCCCTTCTCTGGCTGCTGATGGCACCTTGTATTTTGCTTCGCGCGGGCACAACACCATGGGCGGCTACGACATTTTTTCAGCTAAGTATGATGCTGTGTCCGGAAACTGGACACACCCCGTAAATCTTGGCGCACTAATAAATACACCCGGCGATGACACCCACTACCGCCTGGCGCCGGATGGAAGTTATGCTTATCTGTCGTCTGACCGCATGGGGTGCTTCGGTGGGAAAGATATTTACAAGGTTAGCTATACCCAAAGCGCTGCTGCAAAAGAGCAGGAGTTCTCGCAGGCTGAGAGCTCCGCTTTGCCGGATGCAGATGATGTGCCGGGCCGCAGGGCAAAGTAACCCCGGAAGGTGACGAAGAACAGCCCAAGGTCGCGGCAGCAGGTGTAGCAGTATAGAGACCAGGCAGACGTATGTGCCTGGTTTTTTATATTTCGGAACATTAAGCGCGGAATATAGTTATAGGAACTGTATTTTTGCCTGAATTTTATCCGATAAACAGCCCATGGCGGTAGTACCATACAAAGACCAGGACGAGAACAAAAAGCAGCAGGTAGCCACAATGTTTAACAACATTGCCGGCAAGTATGACTTCCTGAATCACTTTTTAAGCGCCGGCATCGATATTATCTGGCGGAAAAAAGCGGTAAGCCTGCTAAAAGCGGAGCAGCCAAAGCTGGTGCTGGATATTGCCACCGGCACCGCCGACTTTGCCATTGAAACACTGCGCCTGAATCCCGAAAAAATTGTAGGTGTCGACATCTCGGAAGGCATGCTGGCCGTAGGACGGGAGAAGCTGGCCAAACGCGGCCTTAGCCATAAGATAGAGCTCAAGTATGGCGACTCCGAAAACCTGCCTTTTGCTGACAATTCGTTTGATGCGATTACGGTGGCTTTTGGTGTGCGTAACTTCGAGCACTTGGCCAAAGGCCTGGCCGAGATGAACCGCGTGCTGAAGCCGGGCGGCATGGCTGTGGTGCTGGAGTTTTCGAAGCCCCGCAGCTTCCCGATGAAGCAACTTTATCAATTTTATTTTAAGAACATACTACCAGTGGTAGGTAAGATCGTTTCAAAGGACAATGCTGCTTATACCTACCTGCCCGAGTCGGTGCAGGCATTTCCGGACGGGCAGGATTTTATAAACATTTTTCAGGAAGTTGGATTTAAAAACATACGATGGCATTCTCTCACATTCGGCATCAGTTCTATTTACACAGGCAAAAAATAACGTTTATCGGGCTGCTGGCGCTGTTGCTCTTCGGGGCAAATCCGGTGGCGCAGGCCCAGAAAAAGATTAAAGGGGAGAACAAGCCCGGCTACGACGACAAGCCCGTGCATTATGGTTTTTACCTGGCCCTGCCCGCCACCCGCTTTACCCTGCAGCACTCGCAGTTGTACGCCGACTTACTGGCACAAGCCGATACCTCAGGCGGTAATTACCTGGTAGCCAATACTAAAACGGATTTCGGGTTATATACCGGCCTGGTGCTGAACGTGCGTCTGGCCGAGTACCTTGATGCCCGCTTTGTGCCGGGCGTGGGCTTTTACAATCGTTCCATCGTATTCACAAGCCCCGGCTCCGAATCAAATGATGATGTGCAGCATATCAGCTCAACGGTGGTGGAGCTGCCTTTCCTGCTTAAGTATAAAGCGAAGCGCCGCGGCAATTTCAGGATGTACTTTGTAGGCGGCCTGAAGCCCGGCATAGATCTGGGAAGCGGCAAGAACAATCCCGAGGATCCCGATACAGAACAGCTGCGGATAACGAAGTATGACCTGGCAATAGAGTATGGCGTAGGCCTAGATATTTTTTACCCATACTTTAAATTTGCGCCCGAGCTGCGTTTTTCGCACGGCCTGCTGAACGTGCACCAGCCTGTTGATGAAGAATTGCAGGTGTACAGCAGAAGCATCGAACGGCTCTCTACCAATAATGTCTCCTTGATTTTATTTTTTGAATAGATGACAAAAATTGCACTCGTAACCGGCGCTACTTCCGGTATAGGGCACGCTACTGCGCTGGAGCTGGCCAGGCAAGGATACCACATTATTGCCACAGGCCGCCGTACTGAGCGGCTGGAGGAGCTGAAAAAGCAAATAACAAACGTGCCGGTTTATACCCTGGCCTTTGATGTGCGCGACAATGAGGCCGTGCAACAAGCCATAAATTCGCTGCCTGCTGCGTGGCGGCAGGTAGAGGTGCTGGTAAATAATGCCGGTAACGCACATGGCCTGTCTACGATACAGAACGGTTCCCTCGACGACTGGGATGCGATGATTGATATCAATGTAAAAGGACTGTTATATGTGAGCAAGGCTGTGCTGCCCCTGATGCTGGCGCATAAAAAAGGCCACATCATCAATATCGGTTCTATTGCAGGGAAAGAAGTATACCCCAACGGCAACGTATACTGCGCCTCCAAGCACGCAGTGGATGCCCTATCTCAAGCCATGCGCCTGGACCTGGTGAAGGAGGGTATCAAAGTATCGGAAGTGAACCCCGGCATGGTGGAAACCGAATTTTCGGAAGTGCGCTTTAAAGGCGATAAAGATCGTGCGGCCTCAGTATACGAAGGGTTTCAGCCCCTGCAGGCACAGGATATTGCCGAACTGATTGGTTTTATCGTATCGCGCCCTGCGCACGTAAACTGGGCCGAGGTGCTTATACTTCCTGCGGCGCAGGCGAGCGCGACCGTTGTAAACAAGCAGTAATTGCGCTTATAAAGATGCGAAAGCCTCTTCTTTGCTACCGGAGAAGGGGCTTTTCGCTTTGCAGGTAGCTATTTATTTTCTGATCAGCTCAGGCTCAGTCCAGGTAGTAGCGCAGTATCCAGCCGGCAGCATCAAACTTTTTGGCAGGCAGTTCATCATCAATTACAACAGACGTATAAGCTCCGACACGGAAGGTATTACTGTATCTGGAATCGGTTATGCGGATGCGCTTGCCCAGCTTACTGCCATTTTCCTGCACCCGGTAGATGTCCTCGCCGGCGCCTCCCCAAATGTTGATGCCGATTGCAGATGTGAGCCGGCCTTTAACTATAAATTCATCATCTCCCCCTAAACCGTACAGGTTCAGCTCATCTGTTTCCGTTTTGCTGAAGGTTCGGTCCAGCAACAGCAACGCATCATTACCGTCGTTCTCAATCCTGTATTCAAGTACGTGCACCTGTTCCGGCGAAAGTACTTCTATCTGAAAACGTTCATGTTCGTCTGAGCCTGTAATGTTTATCTGCGGGGCCAGCATGCTGTAATATGTGAGTGCTATTTGCACCAACTGGTCGCGGCGCGACTTAAGCTTAGCAATCATAGGGGCGGCGGAGAGTTCGTAAACAGTGTCAGGCATAGCCTTAAAAGCATTTTCGATGACAGCATCCGTTAGCTGATTTTTTACGCTGTCGGCTATTTCTATCCAGTCCTGCCGGCTTAGGGCTGCCAGTATCAGTTCGTCGAGGTTGCGGCCGCTGCTGTTAAGCCCCTCCAGGTTTTCGCGGGTAATTTTGCGCTGGAATGTCTGGTATTGCGGTTTGAAACCAAGCTGCAAAAAGAGCCACGGAACAGGCCCGTCTTTGATCTTATAGAAAGCATTGTCGCGGTCGCGCGGAATAGCACGGTACGTATAGCCTTTATCCTGATTTCTGAACTCTGCCCAGCGCCAGTTGTCTTCATGGCGGCTCCAGTCCCCCAAAAGCATATCCAGGAGGCGGGCACGCAGGTAAAAACGGGCATCGAAGCGGGAGTCGTTGTCGGCGAGGCGTTCTTCCAGCGCCGAACGGGTGCTTTTTACATCCGGTGCATTTCCCATCTGCGGATTATCTGTCTGGTTACCCGTAGGGCGGCGCTCCAGCAAGGCCATGGTACCACCTATGGCTGCCATATACTTGCCCAGACGTGGATCATGTGGCACATACACCAGTTCCGGCTTGGTATGGTATACGCCAACCGCCGCTGCCATTGCCGGTATCACAAAAGCTCCATACGGATGTGTGGCCGTGTTGGCATCCCGGATAATGTTGGCGATATAGCTGTTCTGCCATTTTTCAGGCAAGATGCTGGCAGGTTCTTTATCAATGGAGCGCAGGACGTATTCTGTACCTGCAGGATTCTCCAGCCGCAGGCTGATGGTCTGGCGGCTGCCACCCAGTTCCAGGGGTGTGAGGCCTCCTCTGGCAGTGCCTATATCCAGTACTTTTACCTGTACCGGCGTAATCCAGGCAGGACGGTAGTGTTTGCCGTAGAAGAAAGTGTGCAGCGGGCTGCGGTCGTAATGAGCGCCTGCAGCAATCGTAATGGTACTGTCTGTGTAATCAGGTGAGGTGGCAATTGTAGGCGGGGCCGGCACCTGTTGTACAGAATGCCTGAAGCGCTCGCTGCAGCCCGACAGCATACCTGCAAGGAACAGTATAAGTATAAAGCTGCTTCTGATGTTCATAATGTTACAGCTTAATTTGTTTCGGAACCTGCTTACTAAGTGGGCAAAATAAGCCATATGTTTTTCAGGTATAAATTGCTGACTTCCAAGTACCGCTATATAAAATACTCTTGTGTTTATTGTCCTGATACCTGTGTTCTTTTACTTGCTTTCACTTAAAAGCCTTCCCGGTCAAAGGCATTCACGCGTATGTCGTTGCTACGCTTGTCTTTGGTAGTGGGGCCGGCCTCCAACTCGGTACCGCCTTTCGTGTCGTATACCCAAGTTTTTTTGCCCCAGCCTCTTACATCCGACGCATCTTTTATTTCGTCCTCGCCCCGGCCGCCTACAATTTTTATTTTGATGCCTTTGTCTACTTTTCCGTTTATCTCAAATTCATCGTCACCGGCCAGGCCGTACAGGGAGAGAAGGCTGGTTTCGGAGCGGTGGAAAATACGATGGTAGGCAATGGTATCATCAGATTTCCGGTACACGGTTACTTCTGTGTCGTCGTTGTTCAGGCGCTCCACTACGAAGCGTTCTTCCTGATCGGTGCCAACCACCAGCGGTTCTTCTGCCAGAATCTCATAAAATTCGTCAGCAGCTTTGGGTAGCTGATCGCGGCGGTTCTTCAGCTTGTCAATAATCTCCGGGCCTATCAGCTCGAATACTGTGTCAGGAAAGTGGTGTACGGCCTGCGTTATCAGTGTGTCGGTAAGGCTGCTTTGCAGTACCTGCGCCAGCGAATCGAACTGCTGCCGCGTCAGTTCCGACAAAGCGCGCCGATCAATAAACTCAGCGTTTATGGTGAGTGCCTTTACGTCGGTAAAATCATCCCGGAAGGACTCGAATTTACGAATACCCCAATTGCGGCTGAAAAGCCAGGGCACCAGCCCATCCTGAAACCGGAAGAAGGCATTGTCCCGATCTTTGGGTATGGGGCGGTAAGTGGTTTCGCCGTCTTTCTTATACTGTGCCCATTCCCACTGCCCCTCATGCCGGTCCCAGTCGCCGATGAGCATATCGAACAGGCGGGCTTTGGCGAAAGCCCGCTGGTCAATATGCACATCATCGCTGTCAAAGCGGTCGTGCAGTACGGTTCCCGAGCCATCAATATCCCTGGCATTTCCCAGGTCGGGCGTTATGTCCTTTTCGCTGTCATACTTGTTTTCCAGCAGAAACAGCCTGTCGCTGAACTGCGCTTCATACTTGCCAAAATCGCTGTCGTGGGGCCGCACATAAACCAGTTCGGGCATGGTGTGCGGAATACCTGCTGCTGCAGCCAGCGGAGCTACTACTAAAGCGCCATAAGGGTTACCGGCTGAGGTCTGGTCGCGCAATATATTCAGCGCAAAAGTTCTGCGCAGGAACGGAGGGAGCACCGCAGAAGGATCTTTGTCGAGCGTGCGCAGGGCATATTGCCGGCCCTTTTCGTCTGTTAATGTCATGCTGGTGGTCTGAAAGCCTCCGCCCAGTTTTTCGAATTTCAAACCGCCCTTGGTCGTGTCCATGTCAAATACCGCCACTTCAACGGGAGCATTCCAGACGGGGCGGTAGTGTTCTCCCCAAAACAGGTTATGGAAACTGCTCCGATCATAATGTTTGCCCGCCTGCACCACCACACTATCTATGCCGGCAGGATTTGCCTCCAGTTTCTGCCGCACAGCCGGATCCGAAACCGGAGTTGCGGCAAAAAAATCTTTCCGGGCACACCCTGAGGAGATGGCGAAAAGCAGGATGACAAGCACAGGTGTTAATGGCAGGTAAGGTATTTTCATAGACAGTGGATTCATTAAATATATTTCCTATATAACGTAACGCAGTTATAATGTTTCTATAGAAACAACGATTTATATTCTGGCTGGATAATGGCGTTAAGGCGGAGGTTTTGTATACGTTGGCAAAGTTTGCAGCTGTACAACTACTTTGCTGACCCAGGGTATTCTTCCGCTGCTGAAATTCTCCTGCTATATATTGCACAAATGCGTGCCGTAACCCAAGTATTGCCTGATAGGAGTATTGGGCTGGCTTGATAGTCAAGTTGCAGGGTGATTTCCTGTAAGTATCTGTGCAGAATGAAGCTTAACTTATTTTGTCCTCCTGCAAGTATAAATGCCTCACTTGTTACGGGGTATCTTGTCAGCGGGCTTTATATCCGCTTCATAAGCCTTACTGACGCCTGTAGGCAAGATTCCTTCAGAATGACAGCATCTGCTTATACTTTAAACCGCTTTTGTACAGCTACTTATTTGAAAAAGCCGCGAACTATTTTCAGGCTGATACTTTTCTGGCTTTGGTAGTAAGCTGCGCCGCTTGTTTATACTTCCAGAGCAGAAAGCCGGAGATGGAAAGGATACCGGGCATCAACCCAAAAAAGCTGTACAGGAACTTAACGAAATAACCGGCATAGTCGCCAAAGTGGAGGGCCTGCAGCACCAGCGGTAAGCGGCTAAGCAGGGGCTGCTCCCGTAAAAAGCTGGTTTTCTCTACCGCTCCGGTTTTATAGTTCACGGCCACGCTGCTGTAGATAGCGCCATAGTAAACAGGGTCGGAGCGGAAGCGGCCTTTCAGTTGCAGCTGCCCGGCGGCATTTACCGGAAAACGCAGGTACGTCACCTCAAAGCCCGGGTACTGCCGGCGCACTTGTTGCAAAGCAGCATCTACAGAAGCAGTGATGGGCGGAACCGTTATCGTTTTGGGGCTGCCTTTCAGGGCGCTCTCCAGCACGGTATAGGCCAGCACCAGCCCGGAGGTACTCATCAGCAGGTTAAAGAGCAGCGCCCACACGCCTACCGTGCGGTGCAGGCCCGAGAACAGGCCCCGTCGGCTTTTAAAAGAAAACTTCTGCCGGAACAGCAGCACTTGCCAAATGGAGCGGCGGTAAAGCATAAAACCCGTAACGGTAAGTATAAAAAGCGACAGCCCCACAAGCAGCACCACGAATTTACCGGGCAGGCCTGCCAGGTAGGTATAATGTATATCCAGGAGCAGCTGCGTGAGGCGGTGGTGCGCCTGATTTATGGTGGCCAGTTCGGCCCCGGTTTCAGGATGCACAAAAATCCATTTCTTGTGCAGGCCCTGCCGCAGCTCGTAGCGCAGCGCCTGGTCAGCCGACTCCGGCAGGCTGGGCACCCGGATGTCCCAGCCGGGGTTTTGCTGCCGGATGCGCGCCACCGAGGCATCTATACGCAGGTGTTGGGCCGGCTCGGCAAGTGTGGCTTTGTCGGCAAAAAGGGCGGCATCTATGTCATCATCAAAAACAAGCACCACGCCGCTGAGGCTGCTGACTAGGATAAGGATTCCGGCCACCAGCCCCAGCCAGTGGTGCAGGGCAAAGGTATATTTTGTTCGTTTCCGCATTACCAGTTATAAGAAGCCCCCACCTGGAAGCGTGCACCGTTGGCGCGGGTAAAGTAATCGTTGCGGCCATACCAGTAGGCCTGCGGCAGGTAGTAGGCCTGGTCCAGCAGGTTCTCCACGCCCAGGTTTATACTTAGTTTTTCGGTGGCCTGGTAAGCGGCAGCCAGGTTAAAAATACTGAAAGCCTCCACCGGACCTTCGCCGGAACTATAGGCTCCTTTGGCGTTGCGCTCAAAATGGTCGCGGGCACCGGAGTACAGCCACTGCAGGTTCAGGTTCAGTTTTTCGGTGGGTTTTACGTTTAGGTACGAGGTTATTTTCAGCGGTGGAATGCGGGTACCGTTCAGGTAAGTATCTGCATCATCGTTAAAATCATCGTTGTCGTTTACGTCTGCTTTGCCTTCGCTGTAAGCGGCACTTGCGCCGAGGGTCAGTTTATCGGAGGCAAAGAAATCGGCCACGACTTCAAAGCCTTCCACATATTCCGGAGCCCGCGCAATGGCGTATACCCCGTCTTCGTTGGCTTTCAGGTTAGCGCCAAGCTTGGAGGTGCTGATAAAGTAGGCACCGCTAAAATTAAATTTGCCGATGCTGCTGTTAAAGCCTGCCTCATAGTTGTTCACAATCACGGGGTCCAGGTCCATCTGCGCAATGTAGTTTTCGGTAGCGCCGCGCACATACCGGCCAACATCAATCATCGAAAACCCCTGCGAATAGCTCACAAATGGCTTAAACTGCCGGATGCCGGCATAGCGGAAGCCTACGTTAAAAGTGTTGGCATCAAACTTCAGGGTGCCGCCGCGCACGTACTCGCCGCCTGCGCCGGAGGCCAGCACCAGCTGTTGAAAATCAGGAATGTCGATCCGCACATTGTCGTAGCGGTAACCTGCTTTAAAGATGAAATCCTGGTAGAGGTTAAGCTGCAACTGCGCGTAGGGTGCCAGGTTTTGCAGGTCCATTTCGGGTACCCAGGTGCGCCCGTCAACCAGCGGCTGCGAGGTAACGTCGTTCAGGTAATCCACCCCGTACAAAATACTGAGTTTGGCTTTACCCAGGTCAACCGGCGTGTTCAGGCTCAGGCGCAGTCCTTTTTTGTTTGATTCGATGGTAGACTGGCCGCCGTTCTCGAAGTAAGACGTCCAGCCATACACGGTATAGAAATTCTGCAGGTAAGCACTCAGGTCCACATCGGTGTGCAGAAACAGGTCTTTGCCGGTATAGCGCAGCTGGGCGTTGTGGTTGTAGCGCGTACCCTCGCTGATGCCCTGCTGCTCGCCTTTTACCCCAATGCTGGGCTCCTCGGCATAGGTACCTTCCTGCAACACGTAATCCGACTGCTGGCGGCTGCTGAAGTAGTTGTACATGGCCTCTACCCGGTGGTGGGTGTTAACATTGTAGCCTACTTTGGCGAAGCCGTTATACAGCCTGGTTTCGCCGAGGCCATACACCGGCGAGATCACCTGGCCTTCGCCATCTTTAAACACACCGTTTTTCTCGTAGGTGCCGGTGGCTACATAATCGAAGTGCTTTAGTTTGCCCGTAAACTGCTGCGAAACACGTCCGCCAAAGGTATCATCGGCGTGGAACAGCATGCCGGTGCCACTCACCGAGGTAGCAGCGCTAAACGGTTTGCTGGTGTCGGCTTTTTTGGTGATGTAATTGATGAGGCCGCCGTCGGCACCGTTGCCATACACGGCGGTAGCGCCTTTTACCACTTCCACGCGCTCAATGGCGGCGGGGTCGATGGTGCGCACGTCGCGGCTGCCGGCGCGCAAAGGCGTAGACTGCGGAATGCCGTCTATCATCACCAGCACATTCCGGCCCCGGAGCGTCTGGCCCACGTTGCTGGTAGAGTTGCTGTTAAGGCCCAGCCCCGGCACCGCGTTAGCAAGGATGTTGGAGATGTTGGTACTGATCTGCGACTGGATCTGCAGCGTGCGGGAGTCCAGAACATATACCGAAGCCGGCGTTTCATCCAGGGTTTCCACGGTGCGGCTCGCCGACACAATTACTTCGCGCAGGGCCCTTTCGTTTGTCTGGATGGTCAGGTCCAGCGTCAGCGCCTGGCCTGCTGCCACCGTAAGTGGCTTTTTGATGGCATTGTAGCCGACGCCGCCCACGCGTAAGGTATAGGTGCCGGGCTGTACGTTTTCTATCCGGAAGTACCCTTGTTCGTTGGTATTGTCGCCAAGCGTAGCGCCTTCCAGGGCTACGGTAACCATTTCTACAGGCGCACCTTTTTCGTTTTTCACCGTCCCGTGTATCAGCCCGGCCTGGCTTTGCGCCTGCGCCGCGACCGTAAACCCAAAGAGGAAAAGGAGGAGTAAAGACTTTTGCATGTTTTATTTTTATTTAGACTGATTCTATTCAGACAAAAGTAGTGGCTCCCCTTTAAACTGTCAAGGCTTATTTAAAATTATTCTAAATTACTAAAGATGGAACTTAGTTACCACAGGTATAACACAGCAAAAGGGCCGGAATAATCCGGCCCTTTTGCTGCTTGATAACTTAAAAATAAAGTTACTGTCTTACAAACTCTGTTCGCCTGTTGTTTGGCTGTGCTTGGGAAGCGTTGCTGGTGTTTAGTGGTTTTGTCTCGCCCCAGCCTCTGGCCGACAGACGCTCCGGCGCAATGCCCAGGTTTACAAGTAAAGCTTTTGTGGCTTCTGCCCGCTTCTGGCTCAGGGTCATGTTAAACCTGTTGTCGCCGTTGCTGTCGGTGTGGCTCTCGATACTGAATTTCAGATTGGGTTGTTCCTGCATCAGCTTTACAATTGCGTTCAGGGTACCCATCGAGGCAGGAAGTACATTGGCATAGTTCGGGATAAACTTAATACCCTGGGTTACAACTTTACCCGATGTTGCGAGCTCATCATCCAGGTGGTTTCCGCCGCCGCTGGCTATAAATACCTGCTTCACCATTGTTTCGGCGTCAGTGCGGTTCTTTACCTGTATTTTCAGGCCGCTTGGTTTTCCTTTTACCTGCGGCATGTCGAGGAGGCAATACTGGTCGAGGTATACTTGCAGGTGACCTTTGTTAAGCGCAATGGCTAGGTGCCGCCACTTTTCTTTTACACCGGCAGCTGCCAGCTCTGCCGATTCGGTGCCTTCTTTTTTGAAATGAACACTGTTGGCTTGTATCACCAGGGGCTCCGAAAAGTCGCCGTTCACTGCCTTTTCATTCTTGCCTGCGTCATCTGTCAGGTAAATCTCGTAGGCCACTTTCGGGTTATCAGTCGCAAAGAACAAGTCCATCTCTATGGTAGACGTTTCGGGGAGCCAGTTTTCGGTGGCCATCATGGGGCTGATGCTTGTACCATTGTCCACCAGTTCCAGCACGTTTTCGCTTCCGTAGGGGGCTACTTCTACCGTTCCGCCGGCCGAGTGCCAGTGCGCCGGAAACTCGCCTTTGTCTTCGCCAATCAGGTTGTCTTCAAACAGCACGCTATCGCCGGGCACAAAATCATACCTGGCCCACGATGCATAAGGTCCCGGGTTGAAGGGGTAAGCCGGCGGCGTAATCGTCGTGCCTGCGGTTACAGGCCAGCCGGCTGCTTTTATGCCGTTGCCGGAATGTGCCTGCGCCGGAAGCACGGCCGATAAGAGCAGGGCAAGATAAATATGGGGTGTATGCATTTAAGAGTGTATGGATTTGGATAAATTACGAAAAGGCCGGTGCCCAAAGTATAAAAGGAAGCAAATAAGATACCAGTACAAGTATAAGCCCGCACAAGGCAGGCATTTCTTTTACCTGATTCAGGGGCAAGTATAAGGCTTTCGTTATCAAGGCTGCAGAAAAGAATCTATAGTTGGCGGCTCGCCGGTAATCAGCAGGCGTATACTTTGATTTCTGTTTAAGGGTTTCGGTTAATGTACAGACGCGCATTCGCTTGAGCATCATGGCCTATACCATCAGGTTATGTCCTGAACCCGCGAATTTATTGCTTTTCAGATATACTTATTTGTTTCGTCTAACGCGCTCATGTTTACCCTGTGCGAGGCTATCAGCCAAAGCTTTTCTATTTTACAAAGTACCTGAACTGTATCGGGTATATGTCCTCATGCAGCAATACCTCTCCTTTAAAAGTGTTCACTCCATGTTTAGGAGCTGATGCTCTATAAATGTATTTCACTCCATACTTCCCTTCTTCCCGCTCAATGACATACGACTTTTCGTTTTCAATACTCACAAAAGTACTCTCACCTTTAATTGGATTTAAATAAATTGTTGCCACGAAAGGAGCTGATAATGATGTCGTATCATTGCTAAAACTGATCGAAAAGTCCTCTTTCCTATAGGTATACTTGAAGACCTCCTTTTTCCTGAAAATTCCGTCCTTACCTTTAGCAAGCTTGTAAAAAATATCTCCATTTAATGGACTGTTCACCAATTTTATAGACTCGCTCACCGTGTCTCTTTTTGTAAATATCAGTTCTCCGTCTTCATCATATGCTTCAACAATAGAGGTGTCGGCAAGCATCTCTTGCCGCAATTCCTCAGATGAACCTTTATAGGATTCTACGTTCCTATGCGATCTAAAAAGATAAAACAAGAGCAGTGACAGTATAGCAACTACTGTAATAGCTATGATTCTTTTTTCATTAACTAATAATTTGGGCTATCGGTGTTGGTGTAGCCGAGGCTTGAAGCGCAGCAAAGGTTAGGGCGGCACTTTGTTGGCAGAAGTTGTTCTTCTTTTTATAAGATTTAATTTTAATGAATTTAAAAAGAACCTTCTATTCTTAATATTAACCACACAACTGCAAGCACGAAAGCCATTCCTATAATGTTGTTTCCTACACCATAAGCTATACTATCGGCAGTTATACCACAATACTTGTTTTTTATAGCCTTGAAACTTTTTGGTTCTCTTCCCTTGACAGTATCAATTACAAAAAGAGTTACCCATTGAACAGAAAGCCCAATGTATCCGAAGAAAATTCCTCCAAAAATTGCTTGAAACATATTTTTATGGGTTCCTATTGTTGCTAGACGCGAACATACAGTTATAGGCACTAAGTATGGATGTGAAGCTGCATATTTTTACCTGTTCTTCCCCTTTTACCATGCTTATACCCACCGTCTGCATAATATAATATTAAGCTAATATAACAGAAATTTACAAATTATGTAGCGGCCGCAGCGCTTTAGACAGAGCAGGCGCTACAAACCGGTTTTTTATACTCCCTGAAGTATGGACCACAAAAAAGCCTGCCACTTTACAGCAGCAGGCTTCCCGTTTATACTTTATACTTCAAACTTACGCTTCGGCTCTGGAGTTGCGGTTGCGCTCGTTCTCGTCGAGGTAGATTTTGCGCATGCGGATGCTCTTGGGTGTTACTTCCAGCAGTTCGTCCTTCTGGATGTATTCCATGGCTTCTTCCAGGGAGAAGTGTTTGGCCGGTGCGATTTTCACGTTGTTATCAGAACCGGAAGCGCGCATGTTGGTCAGCTTCTTGCCTTTCTGAATGTTCACCGTGATGTCGTTCTGGCGGCTGTGCTCCCCGATTACCTGGCCCATGTATACTTCCACGCCCGGATCAACGAAGAAGGCACCTCTGTCCTGCAGTTTGTCGATAGAGTAAGCAGTGCCAGGTCCTGTTTCCATCGAGATGATAGATCCGTTGATGCGGCCTGGTATCGTACCTTTGTATGGCTCGTAACGGCTAAAGCGGTGGTTCATGATGGCCTCACCGGCGGTGGCTGTCAGTACGTTGTTACGCAAACCAATCAGGCCGCGTGCCGGGATATTGAACTCCAGGTGTTGCAGGTCGCCTTTTGGCTCCATAATCGTCAGTTCGCCTTTGCGCTGCGTTACCAGCTCAATTACTTTACCAGCCGTTTCTTCGGGCACATCTACTACCATGTGCTCAATTGGCTCGCAACGAACACCATCAATTTCTTTATAAATTACCTGTGGCTGGCCTACCTGCAGCTCGTATCCTTCGCGGCGCATGGTTTCTATCAGCACCGACAAGTGCAGGATGCCACGGCCAAATACCAGGAACGTATCTTCACGGTCGGTTTCCTGCACACGCAGGGCCAGATTTTTCTCTGTTTCCTTGAACAGGCGATCACGCAGGTGTCGGGATGTCACGAACTTGCCCTCTTTACCGAAGAAAGGAGAGTTGTTGATCGTGAACAACATATTCATGGTTGGCTCGTCGATAGAGATGCGTGCCAGTGGCTCCGGATTCTCAGCATCAGCGATGGTATCGCCAATGTCAAAACCTTCGATACCGGTTACCGCGCAAATTTCGCCGGCTGATACTTCCAGAACGCTCTTTCTGCCAAGGCCTTCAAAAATCTGAAGTTCTGCTATTTTACCTTTTTTGATGGTGCCATCTGCTTTGCACAGGGCTATGGGCATGCCTTCTTTCAGGGTACCACGGTGCACACGGCCGATAGCGATACGACCTACGAAAGAAGAATAATCCAGCGACGTGATCTGCATCTGCGGCGTACCTTCACGGAACGGCGCAGCCGGTATCACATCAATAATAGCATCCAGTAAGGGCGTAATATTATCTGTTGGCTGTGTCCAGTCGGTGCTCATCCAGCCCTGCTTGCTGGAGCCGTACAGGGTTACGAAGTCAAGCTGATCTTCCGAAGCATCCAGGTTAAACATCAGGTCAAATACCTGCTCGTGTACCTCGTCGGGGCGGCAGTTTTCTTTGTCAACCTTGTTCACCACCACAATTGGTTTCAGGCCAAGCTGAATGGCTTTGCCCAGCACAAAACGGGTCTGTGGCATGGCGCCTTCAAAGGCATCCACGAGCAGCAGTACGCCGTCGGCCATTTTCAGTACACGCTCTACTTCACCGCCAAAGTCAGCGTGACCAGGGGTGTCGATGATGTTAATTTTAACGTCTTTGTAGCGCACCGATACGTTTTTGGAAACGATGGTGATACCACGCTCGCGCTCCAGATCGTTGCTGTCCAGAATCAGATCGTCAAAATGCTGGTGTTCTGCGAACAACTTTGAAGCATGGATAATTTTGTCCACGAGCGTCGTCTTGCCGTGGTCAACGTGTGCGATAATCGCAATATTTCGAATGTTTTGCATTGATTTCATTTATCGAGCCGCAAAATTACGAAAAAGGGTTTACATTTTCAGTAGTTCGCTCGAAATAAACAGGTTAGGATTGTAATAAATTTATGCCGCACCGGTAAAAACGAGCGATCAAGAAAAGAAACACCATTGCGCTACACTTTGTTTCATAAAGGGTTAAGTAAACGGATAAGCTATAAAACGGGATGTCCGGTGCTACCGCCTGAACAAAAGTTAGTCCATACCTGCTCGCGGACGTTGCCGGACCAATAGCCACCATTGGCAACTTTAAAGGTGTGTGCCGGGCTGCATCCGGTGATTCTGCCCGGCAGCATTAACAAACCAAACAGCCTGCCCGTATTTTATAGCTATACTTAAACAAATAATACTATGACAGAACTACATTCCGAGGCAGACAATATAGAAAACACCGCACAATGCATTATTGCGGCCTTTAAAGAAATGCAGGTACAGGAAGGCCAGACACTGCACTACCAGCAACTGTATCCATACCTGCAGGAGCGCTATCCCAAGTACAAGGATGTGCAGAAAGAAGCAGAGCATCACCTGGCGAAGGAAGGTTATATCAATCCGGCGCCGGATGGCCTGATGCTGACACAGACAGGCGCTGATTTTGTGTATGGCAAAAATGCCTGATATATCGGAGGCATAAATAAAAAGGGCAGTTGGCTAAATATGGTCAGCTGCCCTTTTTATTTTAGAATGGCTTTAAAAGGATAGTAAGCACCTGTGTGAGGCAAACCAACGTTGCGGTGAAGAAGGGACAGCGGGACGCTGCCGGCACGCGCCTGGCACTGATTTTTGTTTAAGTACACTTTTCTACCGTATACTTAAGTATAGGGCTGCCGGAATAAGGCAGTGAGAATTTAGCAAAGCAGCGACATGAAACCATATAGCAAGTTAAGTATAGCCGCCCTGTTTTTAGTGGGGGCCGTGGGGTGCACATCGCTCTCGGAAGGACAGGTGAGCACAACGGCGCCAAACATGAACCGCCGTGTGCCGTCGCGTGGTGCGGCAGGTATCGGCCTGCGCGAGGGCATGGATGGCAAAGCCAGTGAGATTAACCGGAAACGTAACATTGAGCAATTCGACAAAAACCTGCCCGCCATGACGCCTCCCGCAGTGCGCCCCCACAAACTGCCACATGCACCCGTTGATACTGTTAACCATAAAGTACAGCAGCCGCTCAATACCAAAGTGCCGCCCATAGATTAAGGCAACCGCCGTGCTGCCCGTTTTATGTAGCAGCACGGCGGTTATACTTATTAGAGTGCTTGTCGTCGCGGAAGCGGTTTATTTACTTTCTTCATCAGGTGCGCCTACATCCAGCGGCTCCTCTTCCTTATGCAACTCGTCAGGCTCCAGGTTTACGTATACTTCATGGTCGGGCGGTGTATTTTCTGATTCATGATCCACTTCTTCCGGCGCGGGGTTCCTGGTCACTTTTTCCATGCTGTTGCGCTCGCCCAGGTCGTCGCCATCATCCCGTCTCGTTCTGAAATTATCTTTCTGCCTCATACTTTTAAGTGGTTTTGCCTGGTTTTAGCAAGCAAGGTTTATACTTGTGTTGATTTATACTTGAAAAGTCTTATGTCCTGATACGTACGTCGTGATACGTAATAACCTGTATCGTCTTTCAGGAGATGTTATACTTACGCAAAAGCCCGGCAGGAGTAAACGGCTATTCTGAATTTTGCGGCGGTGCAATCCGTTGGCTATTCGTATATTTGTATTTTAATCTGAGACATGACAACAAATCCTAAACGCTATACTGTTACAGCCGCTTTGCCTTATGCCAACGGGCCCGTGCACATCGGGCACCTGGCGGGTGTATACCTGCCGGCTGATATCTACGTGCGCTACCTGCGCCTGCAGAACCGCGACGTGAAATTTATCTGTGGTTCTGATGAGCATGGCGTGCCCATCACAATCCGCGCCAAAAGAGAGGGCATTACGCCGCAGCAGGCCGTGGACAAGTACCACGAGCTGATAAAGCAGTCTTTCGGTGAGTTTAATATTTCTTTTGATGTGTATGATCGCACTTCCTCTGCCATACACCGCGAAACAGCTTCTGATTTCTTCCTGAAACTCTACAACGACGGCAAGTTTATCGAGCAGACCACGCAGCAATATTATGATGAGGAGGCGCAGCAGTTTCTGGCCGACCGCTACATTACAGGTACCTGCCCCCGGTGCGGCAACGAGAACGCTTACGGCGACCAGTGCGAGAACTGCGGCTCCTCGCTGAACGCCACAGACCTCATCAACCCGAAAAGCACCTTAAGCGGACTGAAGCCGGTACTGCGAGAAACCAAACACTGGTACCTGCCCCTGAACGAGTATGAGCCCTGGCTGCGCGCCTGGATTGTGGAAGGCCACAAAAACGACTGGAAGCCCAACGTGTACGGCCAGTGCAAAAGCTGGATAGACCAGGGCCTGCAGCCGCGCGCCGTTACCCGCGACCTGGACTGGGGCGTACCTGTGCCGCTGCCTAGTGCCGAAGGAAAAGTGCTCTATGTGTGGTTTGATGCGCCCATCGGCTATATCTCGGCTACCAAAGCGCTGACAGACGATTGGGAGAAGTACTGGAAAGACCCGGAAACGAAGCTGGTGCACTTTATCGGCAAAGACAATATTGTGTTCCACTGCATCATCTTCCCAAGTATGCTCAAGGCGCACGGCGATTTTATACTTCCGGAGAATGTACCGGCCAACGAGTTCCTGAACCTGGAGGGCGATAAAATTTCTACATCCCGCAACTGGGCCGTGTGGCTGCACGAATACCTGCAGGATTTTCCGGGCAAAGCAGATGTGCTGCGCTACGCGCTGGCCGCCAACATGCCCGAAACCAAAGACAACGACTTCACCTGGAAGGACTACCAGGCCCGCAACAACAATGAGCTGCTGGCCATACTTGGTAACTTTATCAACCGCGCTGTGGTGCTTACAGAGAAATATTACGAAGGCGAAGTGCCCGCCCGTGGCGAACTGACCGATTACGACAAGGAGGTATTGGGTGTGCTGGAAGGCATGCCGCTGGTGATTGCCGCGCATATTGAGCGCTTTAAGTTTAGAGATGCACTGGGGGAACTGATGAACCTGGCCCGCCTCGGCAACAAGTACCTGGCCGACACTGAGCCCTGGAAATTAATCAAGACGGATGCTGCGCGTGTAAAAACTATCCTGAACATCGCGCTGCAGATTTCCGGTAGCCTGGCTATTCTGATGGAGCCCTTTTTGCCACAATCGGCTGCAAAGCTGCGCGGAATGCTAAGTATGAATCCGGCCATGTGGGCCGATGCCGGTTCCGCTGAACTGCTGCCAGCCGGCCACATTATCGGTAAGCCGGAACTGCTCTTCGGGAAAGTGGAAGACGCCGCCGTAGACGCGCAGGTACAAAAACTGCTCGACACCAAAAAAGCGAACACCATAGCCAGTGCCACGGTAGCGCCCGCCAAAGCTGATATTACCTTTGATGATTTCAGCAAAATGGATATTCGCATCGGAACGATTCTGGAAGCTGAGAAAGTAGCTAAAACCAAAAAGCTCCTCAAACTGAAAATCGACACGGGCCTCGATCAGCGCACGGTAGTGAGCGGCATTGCGGAATTCTTCAGCCCGGAGGAAATTATCGGGCAGCAGGTAAGTATACTCGTGAATTTAGCCCCCCGCGACATCAAAGGCATCACCAGCCAGGGAATGATTCTGATGGCAGAAAACGCCGATGGCTCCCTGGCTTTTGTGCAGCCGGGCAAACCAGTTGCAAATGGGGGAGGAGTGAGTTAAAATTGATGAACCATCTTTGAGATAGTTAAAAGAGACGCAAAATATGGCGTCTCTTTTTTTACCCATGCATAACGCTCACCGGCAGGAACCCGGTTCCTGCCGGTGAGCGTTATGCAGCATTCAAGTCCAATCGATACAAGGAAGGCTGTCTTTTGATAAAATTTATACTTGCACAGGCGCTATACTTTGTTTCTGATGGGCCTCACGCTTTTCCTGTTCTAATTTACCGATTACCCACCTGAAGCCTGCCGCCGTTACCACAGCCATGGCGCCCATCGCCCACCAGAGCGTGGCAAAGCCATAGGCCGCAATGATGGTGGTGCCCAGAAACGGCGCTACCACGTGTGCCGCCGAGTAGGAAATAGTATAAAGGCCCATGTAAGCGCCGCGGTTGCCGGCATCGGAACGTTCTACTGTGAGCGTGGCCATAAACGGCATTGCCAGAATCTCTGCTATACTTAACAGCAGCATCGAAATATAAAGCACGCTCAGGTGGTGCACCAGGTTTAGCAGCATATAAGAGACACCAAGCGTCAGCAGGCCGGCTGCTATCAGTATAGATTTTTTAGCCCGCTCACCAAGCAGGTATACGGTCAGCATTTCTACCAGAAAAACAATCAATCCGTTCAGCGCCATCAGGGTACCGATGCGGCTCTCGGGCAGCAGGTACACCTGCCTGTAGTATAGCGGCAGCGTGGAAAAAAGCTGGAAAAAGATGGTGGCAAAACAGCTGCACAGCACGACAAACAGTATAAAATAGCCGTCGCGGTAAGGAGACCGAAGAGTTATGGCTGACGTGGCAGCATCGGGCTTTTGCCGTATTGGCTGGTGGCCCTGCTGGTTGCGGAAGTATACAAAGAAGAAAATGCCGGCAGCAATGCAGGTAGCGCCATCTGCCACAAAAAGCCAGTGATAAGAGAATGCCGCCAGCACGCCACCAATGGCCGGGCCAACCGAAAACCCGAGGTTTATCGCCATGCGGTTAAGCGAAAAAGCGCGCGTCATGTTCTCGGGTTTGGCATAGTGGGCAATAGAAGCTGAGTTGGCCGGGCGCAGCATGTCGTTTACCAGGCTAAGTATAAATACCCCCGCTGCCAGGTAAGCAAACTGCTCCAAGTTAAGCAGCACAAAGTATAAGCAGCCACCCAGCACCAGGCTCACAAACTGCACCCTGAAATGCCCGATTTTATCGGTAAGCCAGCCACCCAGAAAGGAGCCGCACACAGAACCCATACCATAAATGCTAAGTATAATTCCGGCCTCCCGCAAAGTATAACCCAGCATATCGGTTACATAAATGCTCAGGAAAGGGGTAACCATAGCGCCGCTGCGGTTAATGAGCATCACTACCGACATCATCCAGGCAGGTTTGGAAAGGCCCCCGAAGGCGTTGCGGTAGAGGAGGAATACCTTTTTCATAGCTTCAGCAGAGACGCAGTATTTTGCATCTTATTGTTTATTGGTGCACAAATGTTACGTCTCTGCAGGTTTATACCTTGTTTATTATTTGGTATTAAACTGGTTCATGGTCCGCTCCAGGCCAATGGTGCCGAAAGCAAGCGCCGCTTCAGCTGCTTTTTCGATGAGCGTCTGCAGTTCTATCTGCTCGTCAGGCGTAAACTTGCTGAGTACGTAATCCACCTGCTTGCCTTTGTGAAAGTCGTCGCCAACGCCGAAGCGCAGGCGCGGGTAGTTGTTGTGGCCCAGCGTCTGTTCGATGTGTTTCAGGCCGTTGTGGCCGCCGGCGCTGCCTTTAGACCGGATGCGGATCTTGCCAAACGGAAGTGCCAGGTCGTCGGTAATAACCAGCATTTGCTCGGGCGGCAGCTTTAGGGTATTCAGGTAATGACCAGCTGCTTTGCCGCTCAGGTTCATGTAGGTGGTGGGTTTTACCAGCACATAAGTACGGCCTTTGCTCTTGATTTCCGTTACAAACGCATGGCGGCTTACCTCAAAGTTGCTCTCATACTTGCGGGCCAGGTAGTCCAGCACCATAAAGCCGATGTTGTGGCGGGTATCCGCATATTCGGGACCGATGTTGCCGAGCCCCATAATCAGGTATTTCATACTTGTATCTTCCAGGACCGGAGGCGCTGCAGAAAGCCCCAGCCACTGTTTTATAGTTTTCAGCATTAGTTAAGACTTTAGACGCTAGACGTTAGATTTTTTGATCAGACCAGAAACTACAATCTAGCATCTAATATCTAAAGTATAATGTCTAAAAGTAAAAAATCCTGCCCTGCATGGTGGCAGGACAGGATTTGATAAGTAAAGCAGTGCTTCAGCTTATTTTTTGCCACGGGCTTCTTCCGTTTGTGCGCTCTTAAGGGCACGCGGAATGGTAACAGTTGCTACCGGAGCCAGCGGGTTTGTCAGGATCTCGTAGTTGCCGGGTTTGATTTTGCCAACTTTGATTGACTTACCAAGCTCCAGATCCGAGATATTTACTTCTACATAATCCGGCAGGTTAGCAGGCAAAGCTTTTACTTTCAGCTTGCGCAGCTTTGTAACCAGCTTGCCACCGGCTATTACGCCCGGAGAGTTGCCCACCATTTTTACCGGAATATCCAGTTTCACTTCTTTGCCTTCCTGCAGTTCCAGAAAGTCTACGTGCAGCAGCATTTCGTTTACCGGATGAAATTGTGCATCCTGCAGTACTGCACGGTAATGCGTACCCTCTACGTTCAGGTCTACTTCGTATACTTCCGGCGAATAAATCAGGTCTCTGAACAGGATAGCCGGCGCATAGAAATGCACTTGATGACCGGCGCCATACAATACACCTGGCACAAAAGACTCATTGCGCAGCTCTTTGGACTGCTGTTTACCGAGATTTGCTCTTTTAAACCCTATAATCTCTAAAGTTTTCATAAAATGAATTTGTTAAAATATATCGCTACTAAAGTATAGCCGTTTTTGGTTGATCGTTATTCGTTGCTCGTTTATAGTATTTCGTTTTTCGTTTTAGTGTGTCGTATCCAGCATTCGAAAAACGAGCAACGATATTAAATAAACAGCGAGCTGATCGACTCGTGGGTAACCACGTTGTTGATGGCCCTTGCAAACAGGTCGGCAAAAGACAGCACCTTTATTTTCGGGCTGTCCTGCCTTAGCGGAACTGTGTCTGACACAACAAGTTCTTTCAGCACAGAGTTCTCTATGCGCTCGTAAGCCGGCCCCGACAGCACGGGGTGCGTGGCAATGGCCCGCACCGATTTTGCGCCTTTCTCTGTTAATAGCTCAGCTGCTTTGGTGATAGTACCTGCCGTATCTACCATGTCATCTACCAGCACCACGTCCATGCCTTCCACATCGCCGATTACCTGCATAGAGGCAATTTCGTTGGCGCGCTTGCGGTGCTTGTCGCAAACCACCATTTCAGCGCCGAAGTTCTTGGCAAAAGCCCTTGTCCTGACCACACCGCCTACGTCCGGCGAAGCGAAAATAAGGTCACTGCCCAGGTTAAGGCTGCGCAGATAGGGCACAAAAATAGCTGAGCCATCCAGGTGATCTACCGGAATATCAAAAAAGCCCTGTATCTGGCCGGCGTGCAAATCGCAGGTCATCAGGCGATCGGTGCCTACCGACTGAATGGCATTGGCCACCACTTTAGCGCCTATTGATACGCGCGGCTTGTCTTTCCTATCCTGGCGGGCATAGCCATAGTAAGGCATTACCACAATTACTTTGTGTGCCGAGGCACGCTTGGCGGCATCCACCAGCAGCAGCAACTCCATCAGGTTGTCGGCCGGCGGAAAGGTAGACAGCACAATAAAAACTTCTGCCCCGCGCACCGATTCGTTATAGTGTACGCCAATTTCGCCGTCGCTGAAACGAGAGATGGTCAGGTCGCCCAGCTTGGTGCCATAGGCGGCAGCTATTTTTTCAGCTAAGTACTGCGATTCGGAACCAGAGAATATTTTTACCTGTGGCATAAGGATGCTAAAAGCTAACGGTTGAGGTTTGGATTTAGGTTGCTATGCCTGCAAAGCTACCAAAAAATCGTGTACCCGGCACCACATATTTCTGATTTTAAATCAGTTAGATTGTCTTATATAAACAAAAAAGAACAACCTGCGGATGGCAAGCTGTTCTTTTCAAGTTGTCCGACCAGGGCTCGAACCTGGACTCTTCTGAACCAAAATCAGACGTGTTGCCAGTTACACCATCGGACAAGTTACCTACTAAACTACTGGGTGGAAGCCCCTTCGTTTTTCGGTGATGCAAAGATAGAGAGACGTTTTTAAACTGCAAACAATTGAATAAAATATTTTTGTAACATTAGTTATTCCAAAATCTGCTCCAGCGCCGTGTCATAGTGCTTTTTGGCTACTGAAATACCATGGAAAAGCACTCCGTCGATGTGGCAGTCGTGGCGGGTTACGACACCTAATTTTTTGAAAGTCACCTGTTTATTTTGCAGCGCTTTTTCAAAGGCTTCCTGCTTTCCGGGAGCAACCGAAACGACGATGCGGCTCTGACTCTCGCCAAACAAATACGCATCCTTCCTGTAGTTTTTGTCAGTTTCCACGTCAAAACCCAGCTCGTTCGGCATCGCAGATTCCAGCAGCGTGATGTATAGACCACCATCGGCCACATCGTGGGCCGACTGGATGAGCTTATCTGCAATCAGTTCTTTTACTGCCGCCTGCACATTCAGTTCCGACTCCATGTTAAAGTATGGGGCAGGGGAGAGCTTTACGTTGTGATAAGAATAAAGATACTCTGAAGAGGCGATGTCGTTCTGCGCTTCTCCTAACATATAAATCGCGTCGCCAGCCTGCTGAAAAGCAAGAGTCATCTTGTTGTCTTTTTTCTCCATGATGCCCAGCATACCGATAGTTGGCGTCGGGAACACAGGGCCCTCATCCGAAGACTGGTTGTAGAAGCTCACATTTCCGCCTGTTACGGGTGTTCCCAGGGCTTCGCAGGCCTTTTTCATACCTTTAATAGCGCCCACAAACTGCCAGTATACTTCCGGTACGTAAGGGTTGCCGAAATTGAGGCAGTTGGTGATGGCTACAGGTTCACCGCCGGCGCACACAATGTTGCGGGCAGCCTCGGCTACGGCAATAGCGCAGCCCTGCTCGGGGTCGGCGTGCACGTAGCGGCTGTTGCAATCCACGGTAACAACGATGGATTTGTCGGTGCCTTTTACTTTTACAACAGCGGCATCGGCTGGTGCGTTGGTGCTCATGGTGGCCGTACCTACCATCGAGTCGTACTGGCGGTATACCCAGCGTTTGGAGGCGATGTTGGGGTGCGTGGCCAGAAACTCCGCTACAGCCTGTAAATCTTCAGGCTCCTCTACCTCGTCGATATTAAATTTTTTAGCCTCGGAAAAGTAAGCCGGTTCGCGGTACTCGCGGTGATACACCGGTGCGCCGCCGCCCAGCACCAGGTCATTGGCAGGCACCTCGGCCACCAGTTCGCCATTCTGGTAATAGCGCAGCTGGCCGCCTTCCGTTACCACGCCTATCTGCTCGCAGTATAAATCCCACTTGTCGCAGATATCTTTTATGGTTTGTTCCGCGCCTTTTTTCATCACGATCAGCATGCGCTCCTGGCTCTCTGAAAGCAGGATTTCGAAGGGCACCATGTTGGCCTGGCGCATCGGTACTTTGTCAAGCCAGATGTCCATGCCGTGTTCGCCTTTGGCGCTCATTTCGGAAGTAGAGCACGTAATACCGGCAGCGCCCATGTCCTGGATGCCTATCAAATCGCCGGACTGTATGATTTCCAGTGAAGCCTCTAACAGCAGTTTCTCCTGAAAAGGATCGCCTACCTGCACCGATGGCAAATCGTTTACAGAATCTTCGGTGATGTCTTTAGACGCAAATGCAGCGCCATGTATACCATCCTTGCCTGTAGCAGAACCTACAATAAACACCGGGTTGCCGGCGCCGTAAGAAGTCGCGCTGGCTGTTTGCCCCACTTTTACAATACCTGCCGAAAAAGCATTTACCAGCGGGTTGATATTGTAGCACTCATCAAAGAAAAGCTCGCCACCTACCGTAGGTATACCGAAAGCATTGCCATAGTCGCCGATGCCTTTTACTACGCCTCTTAACAAACGCTGTGTTTTTTCAGAGTGTATATTGCCGAAGCGGAGCGAATTGAGCTGCGCAATGGGGCGGGCGCCCATCGTAAAAATATCGCGGTTTATGCCGCCCACGCCGGTGGCAGCGCCCTGGTAAGGCTCGATGGCTGACGGGTGGTTGTGTGATTCTATCTTAAAGCTGCAGGCATAGCCATCGCCGATATCGACCAAACCGGCATTTTCTTCACCGGCCTCAGCCAAAATACGCGGCGAGGACTTGGGCAGGGTTTTCAGCCAGACGATTGAATTTTTATAGGAGCAGTGCTCTGACCACATCACCGAAAAGATACTAAGTTCGGTGAAGTTAGGTGTGCGCCCCAGAATTTGTTTGATACGCTCGAATTCCTCTTCCAGAAGACCGAGCTTCCGGGCTGTTTCTACGGTAGTATGTTGTTCCACGTTTGTCTGGCTTTTGTAATGGATGAACAAAAGTAAGAATTTATACTTTAAGGTACAGCCGGCGGTGCTGATTTTAGCAAAAGCAGGTATAAGTGGATTTGAATAATTGAAGATGTATAAATTTGAAGATAAGGGACTGCTGTTTCTGTCTTTACTAAAAGGAAAATCGCCGTTTTAATTTATCTTCCTGCTTAATATGGGCATGTTCTGAGAACTTTGCTTCTTTTTATACCTGAAGCCTGACACCTGCCGGCTGTTTATGCGTAAAGAAGTGGCAACACTTTTCTTTTTGCCATGCCAGTAACAACAGTTAACCCCAATGTAGTAACCACCACCTGTGGCCGCCAGTTAGATTTAAGTACCACCACATTGGTGATGGAACGTTCCAACAGCCTGTTCAGCTACAACATTCATAAGTTAGAAACGGGGGAGTACGTAATAGTGGAGAAGTTTTACGCCAATCCCTTTAACAACAGGTATATTCTGCTGAATGATGAGCAGATTGAATTACTCAAGAACTTATAACCCCTAAAGAACAACACTTCGCGTATTCTCTGAAGTATAAATAAGTAAACACCGTAGAGACAGTAGTAATGCGATCTGGTGCGCCCATCCGCAATGTGGAGGATTTGCAATTGACCGGCAAGAGCTGGAATACCACTTCAGCGGAAAACTATATAGGTTTTGATAATATATCTGTTCCATTCAAAGGAATGGTGTGTTTTAAAGCCGCCAATAAAATGAACACGGCGGTGTATGACAGGGAAGTGTGGTTTGTGGTGGATGAGCCCGGCAAATGGACGCTCAGAATTGATATATAAAGTAAGGATATCCGGTGCTTACAAGTATAATGCACGCCTGCGCATCATATAAGTATAGGATAGTAAATGCTGCCGCATAAGGAGTGCGGCTTCACAGGTATAAACGCTTGCTTACCAGATACTCCTGTTGCACCTATAACCAACCAGGTATAATTTTTTCCATTCCGCGCCTCAGATCCGTTAAGGTTAAAAGTTTTTGCAGTGCCGCAAGGTTTTAACGGATTTATACATTAGTTTTGCACCCTGAAATAACTCCGTTACAATAAGATACTATATAAAAAGCAAATGGCGAATATTGGCAGCATTACCCAGGTTATTGGTCCGGTGGTGGACGTTAGCTTTGTGGGTGAGAACTCGAAACTACCAAATATTTTGGATGCCCTGGAAGTAACCAAAGACAATGGCCAGAAAATTATACTGGAGTGTCAGCAGCACCTGGGCGAAGACCGTGTACGTACCATCGCAATGGATTCTACCGAAGGTCTTACCCGCGGCGCTAAAGTACTTGACCTGGGTTCTCCCATCACCATGCCGACAGGCGAAGGCATCAAAGGCCGTTTATTTAACGTGATTGGCGAAGCCATAGATGGTATTCCACAGCCTTTGAGTGCCGGTGGTCTGTCTATTCACCGTGCTGCTCCCCGTTTCGAAGATCTGGCTACTTCCTCTGAAGTGCTTTATACAGGTATAAAAGTAATTGACCTCCTGGAGCCTTATGTAAAGGGTGGTAAAATTGGTCTTTTCGGTGGTGCCGGTGTAGGCAAAACCGTTTTGATCATGGAGCTCATCAACAACATCGCCAAAGCTTACGCAGGCCTTTCAGTCTTTGCCGGCGTGGGCGAGCGCACACGCGAAGGAAACGACCTGCTGCGCGAGATGATTGAATCCGGCGTTATCAAGTATGGCGATGCCTTTAAACATTCTATGGAAGCAGGCGGCTGGGATCTCAACGCTGTGGACATGGACGAACTGGCTAAATCCCAGGCAACGCTGGTGTTTGGCCAGATGAACGAGCCGCCTGGGGCACGTGCGCGTGTAGCCCTGGCAGGTCTTACTGTAGCCGAAAACTTCCGTGACGGCGACGGTTCCGGTGCCGGCCGCGACATTCTGTTCTTTATCGATAACATTTTCCGCTTCACGCAGGCAGGTTCTGAGGTGTCGGCCCTTTTGGGTCGTATGCCATCGGCGGTAGGTTACCAGCCAACGCTGGCTACCGAAATGGGTGCCATGCAGGAGCGTATCACCTCTACCAAGCGCGGTTCCATCACTTCCGTACAGGCGGTTTACGTACCTGCGGATGACTTGACTGACCCGGCGCCGGCCACAACGTTTGCTCACCTGGATGCCACGACTGTACTTTCCCGTAAAATCTCCGAGTTGGGTATTTATCCGGCCGTAGACCCGCTGGACTCTACTTCGCGCATTCTGTCTGCCGATGTTTTGGGCGACGAGCATTACAACACTGCCCAGCGCGTGAAAGAAATTCTGCAGCGCTACAAAGAGCTTCAGGACATCATCGCCATCCTGGGTATGGACGAACTTTCTGACGAAGACAAGCAGGTGGTACACCGCGCACGCCGTGTGCAGCGTTTCCTGTCGCAGCCGTTCCACGTGGCCGAGCAGTTTACGGGCCTGAAAGGGGTGCTGGTTGATATCAAAGATACCATTCGCAGCTTCAACGAAATTATGGATGGCAAGTATGATTACCTGCCCGAGTCTGCCTTTAACCTGGTGGGCACCATTGAAGATGCCGTAGCCAAAGGCGAGAAAATGCTGGCGGAAGCAAAATAGTTTGAATTAGTTCCGAGTTAAGAATTCCGGGTTCCGAGTTGGTTTTATCCTTACTACAAACCCGGAACCCGGAACCCGGAACTCATAACTCATGAAGATGTATTTAGAGATAATCACTCCTGATAAAAAGGTTTTTGCCGGAGAAGTGGAGGCTGCACAGTTTCCCGGAACCAATGGTTCTTTTGAAGTGCTGAACAGCCACGCGCCCCTGATTAGCACCATGGAGCGAGGCAGCATCCGTCTTACAACCAGCAACGGGCAAGAATTTTTTACCGTTGACGGTGGCGTGGTAGAAGTGCTGAACAATAAGATTATTGTACTGGCCGAGTCTGTGCTGGCGTAACAACCCTTTTTAAAGTATAAACAGCAGCGCCTTCTGTTCCTTGTGAGCAGAAGGCGCTGCTGTTCTTGCGGGAAAGGTTTTATGTTTGTGGTTGGCGAGGGTTTTATTAGATAGCTCGTTATGGCTGATATCGCAAAATGCTGATTAGAAGCCAGGGGCAAAACCAGGCGGATGAAGATATATTAGGCTGCGTTAATATTAATATCTATGCCATACTTAAGAATTTCATTTACCACAGGATTTGTCCTGTTAAAATCATGAGAGTCGAAGGGATGTGGTTCAATTCTTAAATCAATCTGGCGCCTGAGTTTCATTAACTCAATCTGTGTATCAATTATGTCGTTTACGTGTCTTAGTATTATCGCAACATCTATATCACTGTCATCATGATTTGTACCCTTTGCATAACTGCCGAATAATATAGCACGCTGTATATCAAATTTGTTCTTAAGAGAATCAACATATTTTCTTGTTATTTCAATTGCCTGTCCTTTATCCATGAACGTAGATTTAGAATTTTATCAATCCATTCTTTAGTATATTCTGGTGTACACTTTTTGTAAAAGGCTTGTTTGTAACTGTCATACCTTGCATTAATATTGAAAGCTGTAATTGTATCAAGCCAATCCAACTGTTCATCTGAAAATTCTAAGTCCGAAAGGCTAGCCAATTTAGTCAAACCATGAGTAAAAGGTGCATGATCACTTCTTGCTTTTACTATTGAGGCTTTAATTAACTTCTCTATTACAATATGCCCAATAAACAATGACCAGTTATAATCTTTGGATTCATACATGTGCATCATTGTTTCACAGTCTTTATCAGAACTATCGATCCAGTGTCTAAATATTTTGTCTATATCAATATTATCAGCCATGCGAGTATCTACAATTACAAAGATAAGCTATTTATAGATCGGTTAAAGTCTGCAAAGTGCTTCATAGGGTTGCCTAACGTCTAATATAAAAAGCGGCGAGGCCGTCGGCCGAAGCTGATTTTTATATTAGACGTTAGGCATTGAAATTTTTATTTTTAAATTTCAACTTTTTAAGAATCTCTATATCCTCTTTTAATTCAGGCAACTCTTGAATCAGTTTAGTTAAGTGCTCAACAATTGAGTAAGCTTCATTATAAATTTTATTTAATTCTTCATTTGAAATTATTTTAGAATCCTTATCCGGATTTGACTCCTTAGGGATTGCTCCAGAAAGTTTAGTGCCAAAAATTTCTGTATCGGTTTGCCTTGTCCAGCAGTAATGAGCAAATGCGTTTCTTAGAACCCTAATTTGAGTGATTCTTTGAATGGCTTTTTTAATATCATCCACTTGAGCGGAAGAGATTATTTTGAAATCATAGCGACGGCGGTGAATATCAAGTGCATTTATAATTACATCCTGTAAGGCTGAAGCACTTAATTTGTCTGTGTAAGACCTGCCAAGGAATTCAGGAGTTATTAAAAGTCGGCTTGCGACAACTCCTAATAAAAATTCCATATTTGAGAACTCAACTACTATTTTTCCAATTATCAAAAATTGTTCATCCGTCAATTCGGCATACTTGGAGGAGTGGTTCAGCATTTTTATTATTATGACTAACTAACTTATTGCTTAACGTGAACATACGCTTACCAGCATTATGCTCGCATGTAAAACTGCATGTTTAACCTTCCCCTTCCCATACTTATATCCGCAGCCTGCATAGTATACTTCATTGCTAATATAACGCATTTCTGAAGATTATCGGCGGGCTGGTACTTTTCTTTGAAGTGTTTGAAGCTGCCGAACCATAAATTTTATAGCAAAACCACCGGATAAAAGTGCGCACAGGCTTCGGGATAACGAAAAGCTGCTTAACTTGAAGGCGCAATTATACTTTCTGTTATGTCGCACATACATCCCAAAACCACGCCCATTTACCAGACCTCTGTTTTTACCTTCGAAGACCTGGACGCACTGGAGCAATATTTCGACGAGCCGGGACAAAGTTACATGTATACCCGCTACCAGAACCCCAACACCGACGAGCTGGCGCAGGAAATAAGCGAGCTGGAGCAGGGCGCGGGTGCAATGGTCACCTCGTCAGGCACATCAGCTTTACTGGCGGCTGTGCTGACCCTTTGCAAAGCCGGCGATCATGTGCTGTATGCCGAGGAGATTTATGGCGGTTCTTCATCGCTGCTGGTGCAGGAACTGTCGCGGATGGGGCTGGAGGTAAGCGCCGTGCCTACAGTTGATACCTATACTTTAGATAAATATGTGCAGCCCAACACGCGGTTGCTGCTGGCTGAAACTATGAGCAACCCGCTGTTGCAGGTGCTGGATACGCAACGCCTGGCCGCGGAAACGAAGCGGCACAATATCAGGCTGGTAATTGACAACACTTTTGCCACTCCTATACTTACCAAACCCCTTGTGCTGGGCGCCGATATCGTGATTCACAGCATAACCAAATACCTCTCCGGCCACAGCGACGTAACGGCAGGCGTGGTAGTATGCGGGCAGGCAGACGACCTGGAGCGGGTGCGTAAAGTGGTGAAAATCTACGGCCTGAACCTGAGCCCGTTTGAAGGCTGGCTGGCTGCCAGGGGCCTTAAAACCCTGCGCCTGCGCATGAAGCAGCACAGCAGCAACGCACTGATCCTGGCCAAATACCTGCAGGATCATCCCAAAGTAGAGCGGGTATGGTATCCCGGCCTCGCCGATCATCCGCAGCACGAGCTGGCAAAACGGCAGGGACAGGGTATGTTCGGCGGTATGATGAGTTTCAGGATTAAGGACGAGGTAGCAGCTGTGAACAGGTTTATGCAGGCGCTGGAGCACATCCCGTTTGCGCCGTCGCTGGCAGGCGTAACAACATCCGTCTCGCACCCGCTGGGTACTTCCCACCGCTCCCTAAGTGCTGAAGAGCAGCAGAAGCTGGGGATAACTGTTGGTGTGATTCGCTTGTCGGTAGGCATTGAAGAGCCGGAGGAACTGATTGCCGACCTGGAGCAGGCATTGGAGCAGGTATAAGTATACTTGAATTTGGAGACGTGTAAATTTGAAGATGAACAACCGGCATTCAGGATGGTGCTGAATAAAAGAACGTCGGCTTAATTTGTCTTCCTGCTTAAGTATAAATATAAAATAGTGTGGCCGCCAAGCTGGATACTTTACATCTGTTGAAATTGCTGCAAAAGTACTTTTACCACCTTGCCAAGTTCTTCTTCGGTTAAGTTGCTGCTGCTGGGCAGGCAAAGTCCGCGGGAAAAAAGCTGCTCGCTGAGGTTGTTGCCATAGTATGGGGCATCCTTAAAGAGTGGCTGCAGGTGCAGCGGTTTCCAGAGCGGGCGGACTTCAATATTTTCTTCCTCCAGCGCCAGCCGTATACTTTCGGGTGTATGGTTATCGGGCAGCAGCACGGTGGTAAGCCAGCGGTTAGAAAAACTGCCTTTGGGTTCGGGCAGAAATTCCAATCCTTCTATTTCCTTTAAGCGATCTTTATAGTATACATACACCTCGCGGCGCTGTTTTACACGCTTCTCGAGCACCTCCATCTGTCCACGCCCGATACCCGCGCTCACGTTGCTGAGGCGGTAGTTGTAACCCAACTGCGAATGCTGGTAATAAGGAGCAGGGTCTTTGGCCTGCGCAGCCAGGAAACGCGCCTGGTTGGCCAACTGCTCGTTGGCTGTTATCAGGGCTCCGCCACCAGACGTGGTGACAATTTTATTGCCGTTAAACGAGAAGATGCCGATGCTTCCCAGCGTGCCTACTTGGTGCCCGCCATAACGGGAGCCAAGCGCTTCAGCGGCATCTTCCACTACCGGGATTTTAAATTCTTCTGCTACTGTCATGATCTCCTTTAACCTGGCCGGCATGCCATACAAATGCACCACCAGAATACAACCGGGCTTTCTGCCTGCCATAATACGATCGACAATAGCCTGTCGCAATGCATCGGGGCACATGTTCCAGGTTTCGGCCTCGCTTTCTACAAAAACAGGTGTAGCGCCCACGTACAGGATAGGGTTGGCCGAGGCCACGAACGTAAAGGTGGGGCAGAAAACGTCATCACCGGGGCCTATACCCAGCACGCGCAGCGCCAGGTGTATGGCAGCGGTGCCCGAACTGAGGGCTACCGCGTGCCGTGCGTTGGTATGCTGGCAGATGTCGTGCTCAAATCCGGGCAGGTTGGGGCCGGTGGTAGTTACCCAATTATCTTCCAGTGCTTTCAGTACATAATTCTTCTCGTGGCCGCCCATGTGGGGCACCGACAGGAAAATACGTCCGGGTTTATAGTTCATGTTGTCTGATGATTTTTGCCGGCACGCCTGCTGCCGTACATTTTGCCGGAATGGATGTGGTAACTACGGCGCCAGCACCTATCTGGCTGTCATCCCCGATGTGCAGCCCTGGTAAAACAACTGCGTTTGTTCCAATATAAGTACCTGCGCCCAAAAATGTTTCGCCGGAGAGGTGCACGCCCGGCATTATGGAAGCATAATCCCCAACAACAGTGCCATGCCCGATGGTACAATTTAAATTAATGAGCACATGATGGCCAATGCGAATATTGGTGGTAAGAACGACACCCTGCGTAAGTATAACGCCATTTCCTGTTGTAATGTATTGATAAGGTTTTATCTGTACGGAAGGATGGAGGAGTGTAGGGAAAGAAATACTTTTATTTACCTGTAGCGCTGCTATTATCTGCTTTTTTACCTGCGGGTTGCCAATGCCGATGACTAGGTGCAAGGGAGAGTCCGTTGCAGCCAGATCGGCTATAGTACCTAACCAGGGGAGCCCGTTAATGAAGCTGCCGCGTAATGTGCTGTTATCATCATAAAAGCCGGTGATATTCCAGATTGCATGCACTTCGTTTATCTGGTGGAGCAATACCAGCACTTCGCGGCCAAGCCCTCCGGCACCGGCAATTGCAATATTTTTCATATTTCTGTTCTGGAACCCGTAAACTCAGGTGCTGTTGCGTATCCGGGTGTGTGTATGCCGTTACCGCGCCATACTATTTTCAGCGTCTTGAGCAGGATGCGCAGGTCTGTTTTAAAAGAAACATTATCTGTGTACCACAGATCGTAGCCAAATTTCTGTTCCCAGCTAAGATTGTTGCGGCCCTGCACCTGCGCCCATCCGGTAATGCCCGGTTGTACGCGATGACGCCGGGCTTGTTCGGGCGAGTATAACGGCAGGTATTGAGGCAGCAGCGGGCGCGGGCCTACCAGGCTCAGATCACCGCGCAGCACATTGTATAACTGGGGCAGTTCGTCTATGGATAAGCGGCGCAGCCACCTGCCCAGGCGAGTGAGGCGTTGCGCATCTGGCAGGGGCCAGCCTGTTGCTGTGCAGGCAGTTGTCATGGTTTGGAGTTTGTACAGGTAAAAGAGCCTGCCATGCAGCCCCGGCCGCTGCTGCCTGAAAAACACGCCGCCATCGTTTACAACATATAGCAGCGGAACAAGGGCCAGCAGCAGCGGGGCGCTCAGGAGCAGTCCGCTGCCGGCCACCGTTATGTCTAATAAGCGCTTGCCATACTTGCTGTACATGTTAATCAAGCTTACTTTAATAAGTTTTTCTGCTGAGCTATTTTAAAATGCTTCTCAGAAGTTTATGCCCGGTTTGCTGCTTACTTCGGCTTTACCCGTAAGAATAGCACGGCTTTGTTATTTTGCCATTCATAAAACAGGGCTTATACTTCCCTGATATACCGGTACGCTGTTATACGAAAGTAGCAGTTGCGCTTATAACGGGCAAGTCTTAAATCAGCATAGCGGCCTTTTCCATTCCTTTTTATAGATTGCGGGCAAAAGCGCTATACTTCATGCTCGATTTTCCAAACGCTAAAATCAATCTGGGGCTGAACATCATCAGCAAACGCCCGGACGGTTATCATAATTTACAGTCGTGCTTTTATCCGGTAAAATGGAGCGATGCACTGGAAATATTGCCCGCTGAAGTGCAGCAGTTCGGCACCACAGGACTGCCTGTGCCCGGCGCTCCCGGGGCTAACCTGTGTCTAAAAGCCTATCAACTGCTGAAACAGAAGTATGAATTGCCGCCCGTACACCTGCACCTGCACAAAGTGCTGCCCATGGGCGCCGGACTGGGCGGCGGCTCGGCTGATGCGGCTTATACTTTACGCATCCTGAACAAACTATTCGGGCTGAACTTATCTGTAGAAACCCTGGAAAACTACGCCCGCCAGCTGGGCAGCGACTGCGCCTTTTTTGTGCAGAACAAGCCGGTAATCGCCACGGAAAGAGGGGATATATTTACGCCTGCTGCCTTGGATTTGAGCGGCTATACTTGCGTAATCGTATACCCGGGCATCCACATCACCACTGCCGAGGCTTATGGCAGCATTACGCCCAAAGCGCCTGACTATGATTTAGAGGATTTGCTAAAGCAGCCTGTGGAAGTATGGAAAGGCAAACTGCAGAACGATTTTGAAGCTTCACTGTTTCCAAAATACCCTGTGCTGCCACAGATAAAAGAGCAGCTATACGCTGCCGGTGCTGCCTATGCTTCCATGACAGGTTCGGGCTCCGCGATGTATGGCTTGTTTAAAGGTGATGTGCCTGCCAACTTACTCTTTCCCGATCACTACCTCATCTGGAAAGGCCTGCTTTAGTTTTCTGCGGCGCACGGCATAGGCGTCCAGCACTGGATAGATGAACACGCTGAGCAGGATGATGGATGCCCCGATATAAAAATCGCCGGAAACCTGCTTATTTTCCCTGAAGATGAGGAAGGCCAGGATGATGCCGTATACCGGCTCCAGGTTCACGGTCAGGTTCATGGTAAAAGCCGAAATACGCTGCATCAGCCGCACCGACGCGGTATAAGCATACACGGTGCAGGCCAGCGACAATACCAGCACCCACAGCCAGTCTGAAGCGGTAAGGCTGAAGTTTAACTGCCCGCCTTCGGCAAAGTATACTTTGTAAAATGGAAAGAACAGCACTGTTGCCAGAAAAGCGCCGCCCATCTCGTAGCAGGTAATGGTGGTGGAAGGCATCTTTTTCGCCAGCCGGGAGTTGATGATGGTGAAAATGGACGCCAGCAGCGCCGAGCACACGGCCATTGTGATGCCCAGAATGTTCTTTAAATCTGTTTCATCTTTAAAGATGATGTACAGGCCGAAAATGATGAGCAGAGCCAGCAATATCTCGTGCGGCTTGATTCTGGTTTTCGTAAACAGCGGCTCCAGAAAAGAAGTCCAGAGGCTGCAGGTAGCCATGCCTACCAGGCAGATAGAAACCGACGAGATGCGCGCAGAGGCGAAGAACAGGATCCAGTGGGCTGCAATCAGAAAGCCGACGCCCGTAACCTGCAGGGCTGTTTTGCGGCCGGTCCAGAACGGCGTACCGCGCCTGTAAATAATTACGCCGAGCGCCAGCGAGGCAATCAGCGTGCGTATCGAAACCAGTTCTACAGCCGGAATGCTGATGAGCTTGCCAAGTATGGCCGTAAAGCCCCACAGGAAAATGATAAAGTGGAGTTCCAGAAAGTCTTTTAAGCGTGGCATACTTTAGCGCGGAACATACCGGTACAACAAAGCCCCGATACCCGTAAAAATTATAGATGGTATCCAGGCGGCAATTTTCGGATCGATGTCGCCCACCTGGGCCAGGCTGCGGCTCGTTATCACAAAAATGATGAAGACAAAGGCCAGGAGAAATCCCAGTGCTATCTGAAAGCCAACACCGCCACGCGCTTTGCGGGCACTCAGAATTACCCCGATAACAGTTAAAATAATAATGGCGAACGGGTAACTGAAGCGCTCATACTTCTCGATCAGGTAAATCTCAATATCGTCAGCGCCGCGTGCGCGCTTCTCCTGAATGTAGCGGCTCAACTCTGGCAGTGTCATGGTTTGTTCCAGCTTGTAAGTACTTTCAAAATCTTTGGGCAGCAGGTTAAGGGTAGTATCGAGCGCGGTTCCTTTGTACAATGTTTCTTTCTCGCCATTAAAGGTGCGCAGGGTATAGCTGTCGGCGTGCCATTTTTTTAGTTCAGAGTTCCACGAAATGTTGCTGGAGGTAAGCTTGCTCTTAAGCTTGGTGCCATCAATCTTTTCCAGCGCGAAGTTATACCCGATGTTAGCCGTATTGTTGTAACTCTCCATGTATACATAGGTTTCCGGCGCTACTTTGATGTGGATGTTACGGCTATCGTACGTAAACGGGCTCTTGACATACTTTATCTGGAAAGCCACTGTTTTTTTGTTGGCATTGGGAATCACCCAGCCGATGAGCCCGAAGATAACAACGGCAATAATGCTGGAGCCCATCAGGTAAGGCACCAGCAGACGCCTGAAGCTGATACCGCTGCTCAGCATGGCTATAATCTCGGTATGCGATGCCAGGTTGGCTGTAACAAACACGGTGGCGATAAACACCGTAATCGGGCTCAGCATGTTGGCCCAGTAGGGGAACAGGTTCAGGTAGTAGACAAGTATTTCCGAAACTGCCACGCTGTGCTCGATAAAGTCGTCGTTTTTCTCCGTGAAATCTATCACGCAGATAACGGCAACCAGTATCAGCACCACAAACACGTAGGTGGACAGGAACTTCTTCAGTATGTATTTATCGAGGAGCTTCAATTTGAGTTAGAAATTTAAGGGGTTAGAAAATTAGAGAGTTCTTTAGTAAAAAATTTACAGGGTATAGGAGTTAATTGTTCCACGCATAAATTTTAACTTTCTAAATCTCCAGCTTTCTAACTTCTAGAGCCGTGTCATCAGTTTTTTTACCATCACATCTTTCCAGTCCCGGAAAGTTCCATTCAGTATTTGCTGCCGCGCCTGTTTTACCAGCCACAGGTAAAACGTAAGGTTGTGCACACTCGATATCTGGGCACCCAGCATTTCGCCGGCGTGCACCAGGTGGCGCAGGTAGGCTTTGCTGTAAAACGTACTGGCGTAGCCGCCCAGTTCCGCATCAATCGGGCTGTGGTCGTTAGCCCAGCGCACATTGCGTATGTTGATGATGCCCTGTGTGGTAAACAACATGCCGTTGCGGGCATTGCGCGTGGGCAATACGCAATCGAACATGTCTACACCCAGGGCAATGTTCTCCAGGATGTTGGCGGGTGTGCCCACGCCCATCAGGTAACGCGGTTTGTCTTTTGGCAGTATGTCGCACACCAGTTCCGTCATCTCATACATCATTTCGGCAGGCTCGCCAACGGATAAGCCACCAATGGCATTGCCTTCGCGGCCGAAGCCCGCAATTGTTTCTGCCGACTGCACTCGCAAATCTTTATAGGTGCTGCCCTGCACAATCGGGAAAAGCGTCTGGCTGTAGCCATACTTCGGTTCGGTGCTGTCGAAACGGTTTACACAGCGCTGCAGCCAGCGGTGCGTGCGCTCCATTGAGTTTTTAGCATAGGTATAGTCGCAGGGATAGGGCGTGCACTCGTCAAAAGCCATCACAATGTCGGCGCCGATAATGCGTTGCGTATCCATCACGTTTTCCGGCGTAAAATCAAGTGCCGCCCCGTCGATGTGTGATCGGAACTTAACGCCTTCTTCCTTTATCTTGCGCGTGCCGGCCAGCGAAAAAACCTGGTACCCGCCGCTGTCGGTAAGTATGGGCCGGTCCCAGCCGTTAAATTTGTGCAGGCCGCCTGCCTGTTCCAGCACTTCCAGGCCGGGCCGCAGGTACAAATGGTAAGTATTGCCAAGTATAATCTGTGCCTTTACGTCTTCTTTGAGCTCGCGCTGGTGTACGGCTTTTACGGTGCCGGCCGTGCCAACCGGCATAAAAATAGGCGTTTCGATAGCGCCGTGGTCGGTTTGCACCACGCCGGCGCGTGCTTTGGACTGGGTATCTGTTGCTGCTAAGGAAAACTGCATGGTTGTGTTGTATCCGGCTTCCGGGGTAATAAAAGTGGCCGGCGCCGCAGACGGTCTTTAAAAGGCGCAGATTTTTCGGCTCCTGTAATTTTAAATAAACGGCAAAGATACAAACAAGCCGGCCACAATGCACAAACAATTATAAATTGAGGAGAGACTTCGGAAATGGCTATACTTTGCCTAATTTTGAATGGTTGAATGATTGGTTTTTCTCAGCAACGGGTGTTAAGCGGATCGGATATAGGTTTTTACATGCTTCAGGCTGAGAACTTAAAGCAGGTGTACTTTACAGAAGTACAAGTATAAATCCAGGTCCAGGATTTTAAAGAATTTCAACCATTCAGCAATTAAACCATTTAACCATTTAGCCATCCAACAATTTAGTATCAAAACAATAAATTGATTATATTTATACTTCTGGGGCTGCTTGGCTTGTGTGTGCTGGTGCAGCTATACTTTGCGTTCTGTTTTTTTCTGCCGCTGGCCAGGTACAAAAGCCCGGAATCTGGCCGTCAGCACCCGGTGTCGGTGGTGGTGGCGGCGCATAACGAACTGCAGAACCTGGTAGAACTGCTGCCCCTGTTGCTGGATCAGGAGTATCCTGAGTTTGAAGTGTTGCTGGTAAATGACCGTTCTGACGATGACACGGAGTTTTATACTTACGAACTGGAAAAGCAGTTTCCAAATTTCAGGGTATCAACCATAAAGAAAACGCCGGAATACCTGAACCCTAAAAAGTATGCCTTGTCGCTGGGCATCAGGGCAGCCAGGTACGAACATCTGCTTTTTACCGATGCCGACTGCCGCCCGTGCAGCAAAAACTGGATTGCAGCAATGCAGCAGGGTTTTGCAGGTGGCGCCGACATGGTGCTGGGATATTCACCTTATGTAAAAATGAAAGGATTTCTGAATCATCTGATTCGATATGAAACCTTGCTTACCGGAATTCAGTATTTGTCTCATGCAAACAAGGGCCACGCGTACATGGGCGTGGGCCGAAACTTATCTTATACCAAAGCATGTTTCTTTAAAAACAAAGGGTTTGCATCGCATATAAAAACCATAGGAGGCGACGATGACCTTTTTGTGCGCGACGCAGCCAACAATAGTACCATAAGCATTGTTATTGACAAGGAGGCGCAAACCGCCAGCATTCCTAAAAAGACGTTTCGGGAGTGGGTAACACAGAAAAGAAGGCACCTGTCTGTTGGCAGCAAGTATAAACCGGCAGACAAAAGAAGAATTGGAACATTTGCATTGGCGAACATACTTTTTTATATACTTTCCATAACACTTCTTGCCCTGCACAGCCATCTGGCAGTAGTGGGGCTGCTTGTCGGCCTGCGGTATATAGCCGTGTTTCGGGTGTATGTGCTTGCTGCACGCAGGCTCAACGACACTGTTGCTGTGCCGCTGTTGCCTGTGCTCGACGCCGTCTATTTTTTCAACTACCTGTTTCTTGGGGTATCTGTACTAATGTATAAAAAAATCAGATGGAAGTAAATAAACAATTCTCTGCTAAAGCAAAACACGACTTCAAACTCATTCAGGCCGCCGTAGAGGATAATGACGAGAAAGCGTATGCCGAGCTGATGAGCATCTATAAAAAACCGGTATACCACGTCGTGCTGAAAATGGTGCGCAACGCCGACGATGCCGAGGACCTGACGATAGAGGCTTTTGCCAAAGCATTTCGCAACCTGCATAAGTTTAACCCCGAATATGCCTTCAGTACCTGGCTGTTCCGCATCGCTACCAACAACTGCATCGACTTTATCCGCAAAAACCGGATCAAAACCATGTCCATCGACTCAGCCATTAAAATTGACAATGGCGACGAGATTACCATCGACTTTAAGGACAAGAACCTGAACCCGCAGGAAGAAGCCATCAAAAATCAGAAAATCGAGATCATGCAGTACGTGGTGGCCAAACTGCCGGACAAATACCAGCGCCTGGTTACGTTGCGCTACTTCAACGAGCTGAGCTACGAGGAAATCGCGACGGAACTGAACGCGCCGCTCGGCACTGTAAAAGCCCAGTTGCACCGCGCCCGCGAGTTGCTTTATGACATGGTGAAAAACAAAAAGCACCTCATTTAATTGATTGGTTGTTGCTTTTAAGTTTATAGAAATTAATTTTATTGGATTAAGGTTGATTGATTACGTTTAAAGCCCTTGCCGCCCTCGTGCGGCAAGGGCTTTGTCGTTTTGCACTACATCCGTACTAATTTTATACTTTTGCAGCGGGCCCTGTGCCGGGCATATTGATTCTATACTTGATAAGGGCGTTTCTGTTGAACGAACGTATACTTTCTTTTTTAGGCAGGTTATACCTGCAGCTGTGTTTTCGGGATGAAAATAAACTTCACCAAGAACTCCGGCGCAAGTACAATGGCGCTTATCGCAATGCCGGCTTGGTGCTGCTGTTTGATATGCTGATGGCGCTGGCCACGGTTGCTGCTGTTGCACTCGTTGCGGCTGTTTTATACTTTGTAATTGCTTAAGTGCTTATTCGTAATTATTAATTCATAATTTGTAATTAAAAAGATGCCTGCTATCCGCACCCTGCTTTCCGGCTACTTCCCGGACCTGACCGAAGACCAACTGCAGAAGTATGAACAGTTGGGAGAACTGCTGCAGGACTGGAATCAGAAGATAAACATTATCTCGCGCAAGGATATGGAAGAGTTGGGCGTGCATCATATCCTGCATTCGCTCGGCATTGCCAAAGTAGTGACTTTTCCGGCGCATACATCGGTGCTGGATGTGGGCACCGGCGGCGGTTTGCCGGGCCTGCCGCTGGCGGTCATGTTCCCGGAGGTGAAGTTCCACCTGGTGGATTCTATCGGCAAAAAGATACATGTGGTGCAGGAAATTGCCCATGCGCTGCACCTGCACAATGTTACAGCCGCCCAGACGCGGGCCGAGCAGGTGCGCGAGAAGTATGATTTTGTGGTGAGCCGCGCTGTTACGCGCCTGGCAAATTTTTATCCCTGGGTAGCCAACAGCTTTAAAAAGCAGGATGTGGCCGGCAAAGGTTTGTATTACCTCAAAGGTGGCGATTTAACCGAAGAGATAGCTGAATCTGGCCTTATCACGCAGATATACGACCTGAAAAACTACTTCGATGAAGAATTTTTTGAAACGAAGAAGGTGGTTTATGTGCCGCTGAAGTAAGTATGAGCTTCTATCAAAGGTTCAGACATCTTCCTCCAGCAGGAAGCGAAGCGCGCGCGCCTCGGAGTAGTATAAATCCTTGCTGAAGCTTTCTGTAAAACCCACATGGCCGCCTTCGTCGGGCATCTCCAGGTAAAGGCACGGATTTTCCTGCGCCTCCTGCACCGGGTAACAGGCCTCCGATAAAAACGGATCATTTTTCGCATTTACCAGCAGCGTCGGAATCCGGATATTTTTCAGAAACTGCCTGGAACTGGCGCGGGCATAGTAATCTTCGGCATTCTTAAAGCCATGCATCGGCGCCGTATACCTGTCGTCAAACTCCGGGAAAGAGCGCAGCAGGTTATAGTTGTGCATGTCTACCTGGTCGGGGTACATGCGGTGCTTTTGCTCCATTTTCCGGCCCAGGCTTTTCAGGAAGCGCTGCGTGTATACTTTAGGAATTTTTTGTGCAGAACTTTTTAAGTCTACGGGTACCGAAAATACAGCGGCCCGCTTTATCTGTGCGGGCACTTCTGCCGGATTTTCGCCCAGGTACTTTAACGTGATGTTGCCGCCGGCGCTGAAACCAACCAGGTATACGGTATGATAGCAGCCGCTCTGCAGGGCGTGGCGCACTACAAAGTCCAGATCGTCGGAAGCACCCAGGTGATAGGAGCGGAGCAGTTGGTTGGGCTCGCCGCTGCAGCTGCGGTAGTTCCAGGCCAGCGCATCTACACCCTGCCGGTTAAAGGCTTTCACCATGCCCTGTATGTAGGGCCGTTGCGAGTCGCCCTCCAGCCCGTGAGAGAGCACCAGCAGTTTGCTGCCGCCTACCCGCGACCAGTCCACATCCAGAAAATCATTGTCGGGCGTGCGCAGGCGCTCCCGCTCATACTGTACCCCCGCCACCTGCCTGAACAGGCTTGGAATAATGGTTTGCAGGTGACTGTTGAACAGGTAAAAAGGCGGCTTGTATTGTGCGGGTACTAAGGGCATACAGGTTAAAGTATAAAGCTGTGCTTATGTTACGGATAGCGGCAATGTTCATCCATCAGAAGCAGGTTATATATCAATATACTCCTTTTCACGTAACATTGAACAGAAACCAATAAAAATACAGAACTATGAAATTGACATCAAAATTCAAAACAGCAGGATTAGGAATAGCATTGGGGTTTATGGCAGTGGCATGTAACCCGGAAACGCGGCAGGAAGCTAACGAGGAAGTGAACGAAGCACAGGCGGAGGTAACAGATGCCACTGTTGCGGCAGATAACGAGTACGATGATTTTTCTGCCTGGGTGAGAACCAACACCGACAAGGCAGAAACTGCTACAGCCGATGAATGGAACGAGATAGATACAGAATACAGCCGCCGCGAGGCAGAACTGGATGCTAAGAGCGATACCTGGGACGACCAGACAAAACAGGAGTGGCAGGAACTGAAAAATGACTGGAAAGAAACACGCGCCAAAGCCAAGCAACGCCTGGGAAATGTGGATGACGTGGACGTAGACATTGATGCGGATGTAGATACGAATTAACAATTTACCAGAGATTTACAAAGAGGCGGGGCACTGTAATTATATCACAGCGCCCCGCCTCTTTGTAGTTTATGTCCGGTAGCTTTTATACTTAGGCAGCCATACCAAATCCGGTTTTAGCTGCAGGTAGTGCTGCGGTTATACTTTTTTGCGGTATCTACTTTCTTATGCCATACTTTGATGGGTTTATTTGCCTGATTACCGGCCGGTATCGCAGGCGGCGTGCGTGCGTTCTATTCAATAGGGGCGATGCCAATTCCAGAATATTTCTATACATTTTATCAGAACCATACTTTGGAAATTAGGCAGAAAGCCTTTATCTTTGCAACCTCATTCAGGAAAAGAATCAAAGGTTTATCATTATTATAGAATAACATGGCTAACCATAAGTCGGCATTAAAGAGAATCAGAGCGAATAACGCTAAACGTCTTCGTAACAGATATCAGGCGAAAACGACTCGTACGTTTATCAAGAAACTGAAAGCCACCACTGATCAGGCGGAGGCGCAAGAACTTTACAAGACAGTTTCTTCGATGCTTGACCGCCTGGCTAAGAAAAACATCATCCACAAAAACAACGCTGCCAACAACAAATCCAAGTTGGCCAAGTTTGTGAACGGCCTCGCTGTAGCAGCTTAGTTTTTTGCCGGAATCACCTTTGAAGCCTTGTACAGTGGTACAAGGCTTTTTGTGTTTGTAGCCATTTATGAGATGGTAACGCGCACAGGTGCTGCTTACATAATTTAAAGTAACATAGCCACAAAAAAGCATCGCCGAAGTATAAACTTATACTTCGGCGATGCTTTTTATACTTTATCTGGTCTACTATGCGATGCTCAGCTTGATCATGTTGGTGCGCTTCTGCTCATTCATCGGCATACTGGCAGTGTTGATAAACACATCGCCTTTGCTGATGAAGTTTGCCTCCAGCAGTGTTTCCTTGATGTCGGTGATGGTAGCATCCGTGGACTCAAACTTGTTGTAGAAGAAACCGCGCACGCCCCACACCAGGTTTAAGGTTGTGAGCAGCCGCTCGTTTTCTGTGAAGATGAAGATATCCGATTTCGGGCGGTGCTTGGCCAGTTGGAAGGCAGTATAACCAGATTTAGTCATCCCGATGATGGCACGGGCATTGGTGTCGCGGGCAAGGTAGCAGGCATTGGCTACCAGGCTGTCGCTGAAGAAGGTATCCGAATGCGGGTTCAGCACAAACGACTTGTTAAAGATATCGGGCGCGTGTGTCTCTACCGTTTTGATGGTAAGGCTCATGCTGCGGATCGTCTCAACCGGGTAAGCACCTACAGCTGTTTCAGCGCTCAGCATCAGCGCATCAGCGCCGTCTATTACAGCGTTGGCAACGTCGTTGGTTTCGGCACGGGTCGGGCGCGGATTCACAATCATACTCTCCATCATCTGGGTAGCAACAATTACAGGTTTGGCTGCTTTGTTGCTCTTCTCCACCAGCATCTTCTGTATCATCGGCACCTGTTCCATTCCTACTTCCACGCCTAGGTCGCCACGGGCCACCATCAAAGCATCCGAAGCCTCAATAATCTCATCGATGTTAAGAATGGCTTCCGGCTTTTCTATTTTGGCAATGACGCGGGTGTCTTTGCCACGCTCGGCAATAATGCGCTTAATTTCGTGTATGTCTTCTACACGGCGTACAAACGAGAGCGCCACCCATTCTACATTGTTGTCGAGGCCGAAGTGCAGATCGCTGATGTCTTTTTCCGTTAAGGAAGGCGCCGATACTTTGGAGTCCGGCAGGTTAATACCTTTGCGCGGCTTCACGATGCCACCGTAAACCACCTCCGCTTCTACGGTAAGGTCTTTGTCGGTATGTATTACTTTTAATTCAATTTTACCATCGTCTATAAGTATGGTATTGCCGGGGTTCACATCTTTGGCCAGCTCTGTATAAATAGTAGAGAGCCTGTCCTGCGTGCTCACGGAACCGTCGCACACCAGTTGGATGCGCTGGCCGGCTTTAATCTCCACGCCGCCGCCCACTACGTCGCCCAGTCTGATTTTAGGGCCCTGCAGGTCCTGCACCAGGCAGATGCTGGTGTGGTGCTTGCGGTTTATTTCGCGCACGTATTCAATTACCTGCAGGTGCTCTGCATACTCGCCGTGCGAGAAGTTAAGACGAAATGCATCAACGCCTTCTTTTACAAGTGCTTTCAGGCGCTCGTAAGAATTACTGGCGGGGCCAACGGTGGCCAGAATCTTGGTTCTGTTAAAAGATATGTCCATGTTTAGAATATCAGGTTCACTTTAAATTTAATGTGCGGAGATAAAAATATTTTATATTCAATGCGCAGGCCGCAAACGGTGCAGCCTGCATAATAACTGCCGGGGTAAAGGTATAGGCCCTTGCGCTTCAGGGGGTTTATACTTTGTTGTTGCCATAGTTTCAAAAATAAACGGGTGCAGGGTGGCTGCGTTGTTAACTGGTTCAGCATACTTTTTTAACCATCAATCATCAACCAACATCCGCCAGCCTCGTAATTGTACTCTATATCCAGGCTCCTTGTTTTCACAGGTTTCCGTTCAGGATTCCAAAAGTAAGAAGCTATGGACGTAAAACAGCAGGCAAAGTATAAAAAATTTACAAATAGACGAATAGCGTAATTTTTTTTGATATTGTCTGCCGAAATATATTTCTTTGCACAGTGTTTTAATAAACTAAAAGAAAAATGTCAGAAATCGCAGAAAAAGTAAGAGCTATCATCATTGATAAGCTTGGTGTTGAAGAGGCAGAGGTTACCCCGGAGGCAAGCTTCACAAACGACCTTGGCGCTGATTCGCTGGATACCGTTGAGCTTATCATGGAGTTTGAAAAGGAGTTCAATGTGTCTATTCCGGATGATCAGGCTGAAAATATCTCTACCGTGGGTCAGGCGGTAAGCTACCTGGAAGAGCACGCGAAATAATTTCCCTCCTTTAATTCAATTATTAAAGATTAGAATTTCTACTATCTATCCCTCTACTAACAGCTTATGGAGCTTAAGAGAGTCGTGGTTACTGGGCTTGGCGCACTCACGCCGGTTGGAAATACTGTTCCGGAATACTGGAATGGTCTCATCAATGGCGTGAGTGGCGCTGCACCTATAACACGCTTTGATGCGGGTAAATTTAAAACCCAGTTTGCCTGCGAAGTAAAAGGATATGAGGCAGAAAATTATTTTGACCGCAAAGAGGCCCGCAAAATGGACCTTTTTACGCAGTTTGCCATGGTGGTGGCCGATGAGGCCGTAAAAGACGCCAGGCTGCTGGAAGATAACCTGGACCCGGACCGCATCGGCGTAATCTGGGGATCCGGTATCGGCGGGCTGCGTACTTTTCAGGAAGAGTGCGTGAACTTTGCCAACGGCGATGGCACACCGCGCTTCAATCCGTTCTTCATTCCGAAGATGATTGCCGACATCAGCGCTGGTCAAATCTCTATCAAGTATGGCTTCCGCGGACCTAACTTCGTTACGGTTTCTGCCTGCGCATCTGCCACCAATGCCCTGATCGATTCTTTTAATTATATCCGGCTTGGATTTGCTGATGTAATTGTATCAGGCGGATCAGAAGCTGCTGTAACAGAAGCAGGTATCGGCGGCTTTAACGCGCTCAAAGCCCTTTCGGAGCGTAATGATTCTCCGGAAACTGCTTCGCGCCCTTTTGATGCCGACCGTGATGGCTTTGTGCTGGGCGAAGGTGCCGGCGCATTGGTTCTGGAAGAGTATGAACACGCCAAAGCACGCGGCGCTAAAATTTATGCCGAAATTATTGGTGGCGGTATGTCTGCCGATGCTTACCACATCACGGCGCCTCACCCGGAAGGCCTGGGCGCGCTGAACGTAATGCGCAATGTACTGCGTGATGCCAACATCAGGCCCGAGGAAGTAGATTATATCAACGTACACGGCACTTCCACACCGCTCGGAGATATCAGCGAAACAAAAGCCATTCAGACGGTATTCGGTGAGCATGCCTATGACCTGAACATTAGTTCTACCAAATCCATGACGGGCCACCTGCTGGGTGCGGCGGGTGCTATCGAGGCTATCGCTTCTATCCTGGCCATCCGGAACAAGGTAGTGCCGCCCACCATCAACCACTTTACCGATGATGAACGCTTTGATCCGCGGCTAAATTTCACCTTTAACAAGGCACAGGAGCGGGAAGTGAACATAGCTCTGAGCAATACGTTCGGATTTGGCGGCCACAATACCTCTGTTTTATTCCGTCAACTGAACGATTAGTGTTTGGTCCTTTAAAACCGGTTCGGCGCCTTTACCGCAGAATATTTCAACAGGATAAAGAGTTTGTGCGCGCTATTGCCGGTATCACTGGCAGCGCGCCCGACAACCTCCGCCTGTACAAACTGGCCCTTACCCATACCTCGTTTGTGCGGCTCACAGCAGCCAGCAAACACGAAACAAACGAGCGCCTGGAGTTTCTGGGTGATGCCATACTTGGGGCCGTGGTAGCGGAGTACCTTTTCAAGAAGTTTCCTTACGAAGATGAAGGATTTCTGACGGAAATCCGCTCGCGTATTGTTAACCGCGAATCGCTGAACCACATTGCCCTTAAAATTGGTCTCAACCTGCTGGTACGTATCGATACCAGCAACCAAAGCCAGCGCCACAAATCTGTAAACGGCAATGCCCTGGAGGCTCTGGTAGGCGCCATATACCTGGATAAAGGCTACGATACCACCCGCCGGTTTATACTTAACAAGCTCGTAAAACCCTATGTGGACCTGCACCAACTGGTAAACACTGTTTCTAATTTTAAGAGCAAACTCATCGAATGGGCGCAAAGCCAGAACCTCGATATCCGCTTTGAAATTGTAAAACGTAAGCAGCAGGGCAATACCACCGAGTTCACTTCCGAAGTATACATCGGCGACAAGCCTGTGGCCGTGGGTAAAGGCCTCTCCAAGAAAAAAGCGGATCAGGCCGCTGCCGAGAAAAGCCTGGAAGTTCTGAAAATCAGCTGAGTTTTAATTTTGAATAATTGAATAACTGGATAATTGAATTCTGAACGTTTGGATTTGACTGCACAGATTCCTTGATACGTGCATCAATTCATATCTTATTCAGTTATTCAAAATCCAATTATTCAAAATTAGATTCACACGCTTAACCTGCCCGCCCTAGCTGCGTTAAATACCTTCATGGAAGAAACCAGACTCATCTTAGCCGGTGCCGCCCTGAACCAGACCCCCATCGACTGGGACGGCAACCTTCAGAATATAAAAGACGCCATTACAGAAGCCATTGCCAGCAAGGTAGATATTTTGCTGTTGCCGGAGCTGTGCATTACAGGGTACGGCTGCGAAGATTTATTCCTGAGCCCGTGGCTTTCGGAGGAGGCTTTTCAGAAATTGCTGCAGGTAAAGGAATGGTGCGATAACATTACGGTAGCGGTAGGTTTGCCCGTAATTGTGGATGGCATGGTATACAACACCGCCTGCGTTATCAAAAACAAAGAAATACGTGGTTTTACTGCAAAGCAGTTTCTGGCCAACGACGGCCTGCACTACGAAACGCGCTGGTTTAAGCCCTGGCCGGCTAACCAGATAACCGAGTTCCTGATGATGGGGCAAACGTACCGCATCGGCGATATTGTTTATGAGGAACAGGGTGTAAAGTATGCCTTTGAGATATGCGAAGATGCCTGGCGGCCCAGCCGGCCAGCCGAACGGCACATGCCCAAAGGCGTGCAGTTGATACTCAACCCCAGCGCCAGCCACTTTGCCCTCAGCAAAACCGATGTGCGCTACAGGCTGGTGGTAGATGCCTCCAAAAAGTACCAGTGCGCTTATTTGTATGCCAACCTGCTGGGCAACGAGGCAGGCCGCGTGATTTACGACGGCGAAGTGCTGATTGCGCAGAACGGCAAACTTATCCGGCGAAATGATCTGCTTTGTTTTAAGAATGTGGATATGGAAGTGGCCGAAGTATGTTTCTCCGACAATCCGGAGATAACGGAGGTTATCGAATACCTGCCGCCGATTGACGAAAACAAGGAGCTTATTGCCGCCCTGAGTCTGGGCCTGTTTGATTACATGCGCAAGAGCCACAGCCGTGGGTTCGTGTTGTCGCTGAGTGGCGGCGCAGACTCCTCGCTTTGCGCTGTGGCGGTTGCCGAAATGGTGCGCCGCGGTGTGGAAAGCCTGGGCGTGCTGAATTTTGTGGCCAAAGCCAGTATGTTCGGGCTGAAAGATGCCGCTCATTTCGAAGATCTCCCGAAAGAGCAGGCCCAAAAGGAGCTGGTAAGCCGCCTGCTCACCTGCGCCTACCAGGGCACCATCAACTCTTCTGACGATACCTATAACTCAGCTAAAGAACTGGCCGATTCTATTGGGGCGGTGTTTTATAGCTGGACGATTGACAGCGAGGTGCATGGATATGTTTCGAAAATAGAAGATGTGCTGGAACGCCCGCTGACGTGGGAATACGACGACATCACGCTGCAGAACATACAGGCCCGTGTGCGTGCGCCCGGTATCTGGATGCTGGCCAATATCAACCATGCGCTGCTGCTGGCTACTTCTAACCGCAGCGAGTCGGCGGTGGGTTATGCCACCATGGACGGCGACACCGCCGGTAGTATATCGCCTATTGCCGGCATCGACAAGGCATTTGTGCGCCAGTTTCTGATATGGATGCAGCAGCAGTTGGGCTACGAGGGATTGCAGTACGTGAACAATTTGCAGCCGAGCGCAGAACTGCGGCCGGCAAAGGAGGCACAAACAGACGAGAAAGACCTGATGCCATACGAGGTGCTGAACCAGATTGAGCGCATGGCCTTTTACGACCGCCTCTCGCCGCAACAGGTATACGAGCAGCTACTGGCGCAGGCCGTTGCTGCGCCCGGCGTGCTGCAGGCCTGGGTAACCAAATTTTATACGTTGTGGGCCCGCAACCAGTGGAAGCGCGAGCGCTATGCCCCCTCTTTTCACCTGGATGACTATAACCTGGACCCACGCAGCTGGCTGCGTTTCCCGATACTGAGCGGCGGCTTCCGGGAGGAGCTATCGGAGTTGAAGGAGGAATAGAGCGATACAGGCAGGAGGCGGATAGGGAGTATACGCGGAGTTAACGGCAACGGCAGGCGGCCAGATTATGAGCTAACGTTTTTTCGGTAGCCTATTTATCGTAACTTTGGCGGGACTAGCATCACCTTTATGAACAGCATCCTCAATTACATTACCTGGAACGTCGATCCCGAGATTTTTCATATAGGCCCGCTCAGCATACGCTGGTACGGGCTGTTGTTTGCCCTGGGCTTTGTGATAGGCCAGCGCATCCTGACAAAAATTTATGTAGCCGAGGGCCGCACCGAAGGCGACGTAGACGTGATTACCCTGTACATGATCATCGGAACAGTGGTAGGTGCACGCTTGGGCCATACTTTGTTTTATGCGCCTGATTATTACCTGAGCCACCCGCTGGATATCTTAAAGATTTGGGAAGGCGGCCTGGCCAGCCACGGCGCCACCATTGGTATCCTGCTGTCGCTCTGGCTATTCAGCCGCAAGTATAAATTTGATTATGTATGGGTGCTGGACCGGATTGTGATTGTAGTAGCCCTTGGCGGCGCTTTAATCCGCCTGGGCAACCTGATGAACTCCGAGATTTTCGGACATCCTACTGATTTGCCCTGGGGCTTTATATTTGAACGCAGCCGCGAGTTCTCGCATGTGCCGCGCCATCCTACACAGCTGTACGAGTCCTTGAGCGTTTTTCTGCTGTTTGTGCTGCTTTACTGGCTCTGGACAAAGTATAAAAGTGCGCTCCCGCGTGGCCTGCTGTTCGGTATTTTTGTTACAACTCTGTTTACGTTCCGTTTCCTGGTGGAGTTTCTGAAAGAAAACCAGGAAGCTTTTGAGGATAATTTGGCGCTGAACATGGGCCAGATTCTGAGTATTCCGCTGGTGCTGGTAGGCGTGGCAATACTTATCAAAGTATGGCTGAATCCAAGGCCGGCGCTGCCCGGCGGCCGCCTGCCCGATGATGCGACAACGCCCAAAAAGAAAAGCAAAGTATAGCAGTATAAAAGAGAAGGCCTGAAGCTTAATTGTTTCAGGCCTTCTCTTTTATACTACCTGTTTCAGGTAAGACGGTACAAAGCACAAAGCCTGTACAGTTAAAGCAGGTTAGGGAGCGATGTTCCGGATAAGCACGCCACTAAGTATAAACACGCATCAGATTAAAGCGTCTGATTGTATATGCCTGAAATGCTGTTCTTTTTGCCGGCCGGTTTATACTTTACTCGATAGTATACTTATACAGGTTGGCGCCTTCGCTGGTAATAATAAGCGTATTTTCATCTATAAAGTCTACGCCTTCTGTTTGTCCTCCTCCCGGCAAGTCAATTTCCTGGTGTCTGCCTTTATAAAAGGATACAGGATTGTGCACGTTGCGGAACAGGTATAACTTGCCGTCGGCCAGCAGTGCCACCATATCGGCTTTGGGGCTAATGGCTGCACCGGTAATTTTACTGTCTACTGCAGCGTTGCCCAGATGACTGGCCGTATACTGGCCCGGTTGATCAGGCAGGCGGTATACTTTCGCCATAGTTTTATCATCTATATCTTTTGTTACCACATACAAATTGCCATCATACCAGAAAATAGCCTCTGCATCAAAGGTAGAGTTATCATTGATGGCAAATCGCTTCTGGTCTTCGTAGGTAAAGTTAATCTGCTGGATTTTGTCCGGCGCATCCTCCCGCAGTTTATAAATAGTCAGTAGCTTTCGTTTATAGTTGTTGTTGCCCGTATCAGCAATATAAATATTGCCTTGCGTGTCGCGCGTCATATCTTCCCAGTCTTCGTTCGGCACTTTAAGGGCAATGGTTTTGACAATATCTCCCTTCTCATCTATCTGGTACAGATCGGGCTTGTTTCCCGCATCATTCAGGGTGAGGTATTGCCCTGCCTGCGGAAGCGCAACTATAGCCGAGCTTTCTTTTACCTCTTTAGGAAGAGAGGTGAGCTTTTCAAATTTCCCGGTGGCACTCCCGGAAGTTGCTGCACGACCTTCGGCTGTATTGTCCGGGCCGGGCTTGTTGCGCGTAATGTAAAACAGCAGCCCGATGGCTGCCAGAAAGATGATTGCTATTTTTATCATAAGCTTCATAACAGAGAGGTGCCCGCGTCAGAATTTCTCAAGCATAACTTTATATCTAACGGGAACTGTGTGCTGACGTTTACGCAAAAAGGAGAAAGTATAGAAACAGCAGAAAAGAAGTCAGGATATCAGTAATATAGACGCATGGAATTTACAAGAATAAAAGAAACCTGCCTGTATGTGAGCGATTTAGGGCAGACGAAAGCATTTTATCAGGGCAGGCTGGGCCTGGAGGTAATTGGCGAAGTAGCGGGCCGGCATGTGTTTTTCCGGGCGGGAGCGTCGGTGCTGCTGTGCTTTATGGCGGAGGCCGCAAAACAAGCTGCTAAGTTGCCGCCACACTACGGTTCGGGGCACCTGCACCTGGCTTTTGAAGTGGAAAAAGAAGTCTACCAACAGCGCAAAGAAGAAATACAGCAACAGGGGATTGTGTTGGAGCAGGAGTTTGACTGGGGTGGCGGTTTCCTGTCATTCTACTTCCGCGATCCCGATCAGCACCTGCTGGAAGTCGTGATGACAGGCATGTGGGAGAGAAAGTAATTTTGAATGACTGAATTCTGAATAACTGAATTAATGATTTGAAAATTTGGAGATGTGAAGATGATAAATGCGTATAAAAGTTGCTGAAATCTTATTATTCAAAATTAATTCGCTCCTTCACTCATTCACTCATTCAAAATTATCAACGTTTCCGGATCAATCGTGTGGCCGCCATCAAAAGTATAAACTTGCGGCGTGATGCCCAGTTGGGCCATCAGCTGTTGTTTGCGTGCTAACGCTTCAGGCGTGATAAATGCATCCTTGGTGCCATATACCATGGCAATGGGCAGGTGCTGAAAGGCCGCTTTACCTGCTTCAAAGCTGATATCTTCGGGAAAGGAGGCGGCCCAAAGTATAAGCTTGTGTACCTGCGGCTGTCCCGTTGCCAGCCAGCGGCAAACAGTAGCCCCGCCCTGCGAAAAGCCCAGCACCGTAACCCGTACATTTTCCGGCAACTGCCTGAGTTGCTCCTGCAGCAACAAATCCAGGTAAGCGGCCTGATCTTCAATTTCTGACAACCGGTCTTCCTTTGTCATCCAGGTGGCACCCACTCTCCCCGAAAAGCCATCCAGGTAAAAGCGTGACAAGGCCTCAGGTGCTACAACCATTGTTTTTCCATCATCCAGCACACGAAAATGGCGAAGAAAGTAACGCGCCAGCTGGCCATAACCGTGACATACTATCCACAGGTTTTTAATCAGGCCGGATGGTGTGCCCAAAGTATAGTAACGGGCCGTACGCGCCACAGTAAGGCTGTGTTCAATCATCTAAAATGGAATTCAACAAGTAAATGTGCTAAAATGCTATAAATCAGATGAAGATGCACCGATGGCAGTTATTTATTTTCGTGCAGCTGCTTATAATCCAGGACTCAGAACGCGTAACTTTTAACTCGGAACTCCTTTAGAGGTGGTCTTTGGTAAACTGGAAAGGCAGTAGATCAGCCACCGATTTAAAACGGTAAAATTTCCCATCCGGTGCTTGCAGCAGCACCTGTATCGGCGCCTGCTGTTTGTATTCGTATTCGGCCATCACCTGGCGGCAGGCTCCGCAGGGCATAGCCGGGAGAAAGGTGTCTTTGTGGCGGCGGCGTGCCGTTACAGCCAGCATTTTTATAGTCTGATTGGGATGATTGGCGCTCAATCCGAACAAGGCCGTACGTTCGGCGCACAGGCCTGACGGGTAAGCAGCATTTTCCTGATTGCTGCCTTTAAACAGGCTGCCGTTTTCCAGCAGGAGGGCGGCGCCTACCAGAAAGTTGGAATAGGGCGCATACGCATCAGCGGCGGCTTCCTGTGCCAGCTCTATTGCTTGCCGCTCCTGCGTGTTCAGTTCTTCCGGCGCCAGCACATCCAGACATATCGTTATTTGCAGCTCACTTGCCATTTAGCATGGAATAAGTATAAAGATTAGAAAAGGGCTATAAATTTAATTAATATTCTGATAAAACCGCAGCTATAGTTTGCCTTGCGGGCCCTTATGTTTAAATTAAAGCCGGACCCATACCCCAAACTATGAAATCTATCCTGTTGCTGGGCGCCGGGCGCTCTGCCTCTTCACTGATAAAATACCTGCTCGACTACGCCCCCGCGGAAGGCTGGCACATCACGATTGGCGATATCATGGTAGCGCACCTGCAGCCGCTGGTGGCGCCGCTGTCTTTTGCCAAAGCCATACTTTTTGACGTGCACAACGAGGCACAGCGGGCTGCGGAGGTAAGTCAGGCGGATCTGGTGATTTCGTTATTGCCTGCGGTTTTCCATATCGAAGTGGCGCGGGAGTGTTTAAAGCAGGGGAAGGACCTGATTACGGCAAGTTATGTAACCCCGGCTTTCCTGGCATTACACCAGGAGGCGCAGCAAAAAAACCTGACGATATTGATGGAGTGCGGCCTCGATCCCGGTATCGATCACATGTCGGCCATGGCGGTGATTCGCCGAATCAGGCAGGCAGGCGGCCAGCTTACTTCCTTTAAATCTTATACCGGCGGACTGGTGGCACCCGAATATGATACCAATCCCTGGCGCTATAAGTTTACCTGGAACCCGCGCAACGTGGTGCTGGCCGGGCAGGGTACAGCCAGGTATATCAGAAACGGAGAATACAAGTATATCCCCTATCAGCAGTTATTCCGGCGCACCGACGAACTGTATGTGGAGGGTTATGGTCCGTTTGAAGGGTATGCTAACCGCGATTCGCTCAGCTATCGCGAGCCCTACGGCCTGCTCAATATCCCGACAATGCTGCGCGGCACGCTGCGCCGGCAAGGCTACTGCGAAGCATGGGATGTATTTGTACAACTGGGCCTGACAGACGACAGCTATACTTTGGAAGACTCGGAGATGATGACTTACAGCAGTTTTGTGGCAGCTTTTCTGCCACCTGCCACAACCGAAACACAAAGTATAGCCGGGCGCCTCAGTTTATACTTAGGCATACCGCAGGATGGCGAGGTGATGCAGAAGCTGGCCTGGCTGGATTTGTTCTCAGAGAAATCCGTAGCACTGGCAGGCGCCACGCCTGCCCAGGTGCTGGAGAAAATTCTGAAAGAGAAATGGACACTGGCCCCCGGCGACAAAGACATGATTGTGATGCAGCACCTGTTTGCCTATGAACTGGCGGGCGAAACACGCGAAGTAACGTCTACCTTGGTAGCAATGGGTGATGACGAGGTGCACACGGCCATGGCCAAAACGGTAGGCCTGCCCGTAGCCATACTTGCCAAACTGCTGCTGCAGGGCAAAATTACGCAACGCGGCGTTGTCATCCCGATATACCCGGAACTGTATGAGCCGGTTTTGAAAGAACTGAAGGAGTACGGAATTGATTTTATAGAGAAAGAAACGGTAAAGACGGAATAGTACGTGCCGGATTGTTTTCACCTGGCAGGATATGCCAGAAGTATGAGGTGAAGCCTGTAACCCCGCTACAAAGCCAGGTAATACGGCTGCAGCAATGCCACAAATTCCGGCGTGTAGGTTACTGCATCAGCCGCCCGGATATATAACTGCTTGACTATCGAAGTTTTATGCGAGACGAAAGTATAGGTCTGGATATGACGAATGCACTTGCCACCGGTGCGCGTGTATACTTCCAGCATATCAGTTAAGTATAAGTTGTGTGCCTGCGCCAGCACAGCAAAATGGGCAGCTTCGGCAGGTGGCAGCAGCAAGTATAACTTGCCTGCCAGTGCCAGGTGCTTTTGGGCAAAAGCAAGTATGTCTTCAAATAAAAGGTCGCCGGTATGTTTGGCCGTATTTTTTGCCGTGTCAGCAGATTTGAGCGAAGACAGGAAAAAAGGCGGATTGCTAAGTATAACATCATAAGCCTGGCGGTTGTTCGTGGCAAATTCCTGTAAACTGGCCGGGTAGAGGTGCAGCCTGTCAGCCCAGGGACTGGCAGCAAAGTTCTCCTGCGCCTGCTGCTGTGCTGCCGCGTCTATCTCCACGGCATCTATACTTGCCTTACTGCGCTGCGCCACCATCAGCGACAGCAAACCGGTGCCCGCACCGATGTCCAGTATGTGTTGTGCCTGTGCCACGTCAGCATAAGCGCCAAACAGGCAGGAGTCGGTACATACTTTCATGGCGCATCTGTCCTGCTCTACCCGAAACTGCTTGAACTGGAAGTAGGAGTTGGACATGTCTTAATCTTAAATGACTGACTTTTGAATAACCGAATGATTGAATAATTTGAAAATCTGGAGATTTGAAAATGATAAGTCCAAGAAGAACTTGCTTCCAGACCATTCAATTATTCAAAATCCAATCATTCACAATTATTTATTACTAAATGCGCCTGATTCGAAGCCTTCGTCGATGAGCAGGTTGGGGGAGAGGGCGCTGGCTACTGCGAGTTCGTCGCAACGCTCGTTCTCAGGGTGGCCGGCGTGGCCGCGTATCCATACGAACTTCACGTTGTGCTTGGCATAAACACGCAGGAAGCGCTGCCACAAATCGGCATTGGCTTTGCCCGCAAAGCCTTTTTTCTGCCAGCCAAACACCCAGCGTTTCTCCACGGCATCGACCACATACTTCGAATCAGAGTAAATGGTAACTGGTATGCCGGGCTTGGTCACGGCTTCCAGGCCCACAATCACGGCCAGCAGTTCCATGCGGTTGTTGGTGGTTTTACGGAAGCCCTGGCTTATCTCCTTTACATGCTGTTTCCAGCGCAGTATCACGCCATAGCCGCCCGGCCCGGGATTCCCACGCGAAGATCCGTCTGTAAATAGCTCTATCATAATTGAATTTTGAATGACTGAATTTTGAATAACAGAATGGTGGGTATGGGAATTGGCTTCGTTAGAAATTTCTACTTTTGAATCATACATTCGTTTAATCACTCATTCAAAATTGGATCAAAGATTCGTCTTGAATAATTTAATGGCGATGGCCAGCAGGATAACGCCAAATACTTTACGCAGCACGTCGGCACCGCCCTGGCCCAATTTACGCTCCAGCCAGCTCGACGCTTTTAACACGATGTATACAAAAACCAGGTTCAGCACGATGCCCACCAGCACGTTGGGCAGCGAATAGGCGGCGCGCAGGGAGAGCAGGGTGGTCATGGTGCCCGCGCCTACTATGAGCGGAAATGCCAGCGGAACGATGGAGCCTGTCTTACTTTCGGGGTCAGAATGGAAAAATGTTGTGCCCAGAATCATTTCAAGGCCAATCAGGAAAATGATGATAGCGCCGGCCATGGCAAACGACTGGAAATCGAGGCCGAAAAGCTTCAGGATAGATTGTCCCAAAAACAGGAAGGCCACCATCAGTACCCCCGATACAATAGTGGCTTTTTCTGATTCTATTTTGCCTTCGCGCTTGCGGAGGTCGATGATGATAGGAATGGAGCCGATGATATCGATAACGGCAAAAAGAATAAGCGTAACTGAGGCTATCTCTTTGAGACTGAACATGAGAGGTTTAATTACGAATTCAGAATTACGAATTATAGGTATGTTGAATAGAGGAATGGATATGTCGCTCGCACATCGTTACCGATAAGCAGGCTTAACCGAAATAATGCAGGAAAAAGCGCTTCAACTCTTCGTATTCTTCGTTTTGGATAGCCGGGAAGTTGGCGATGCGGAAAGTGGTGCGCGCCCACTGGCCATAGCCGTTGCCCAGCCGGATATTATGGTGAGCCGCCCGTTTCTTGATGTCATCTACCAACCGTTCGCTTGCCTGCACGGCCAGCACCGTTCTGGAGCGCACCTCCTCATTTTCTACCAGCAGGTTAAAATCAGTAAACTGCTCAAAGAAAGTATACAGTTCCTGTGCCCTATCCGTCAGCGCCTCCTCAATGGTTTTAATGAAAGGCCTGTCTTCGAGCACGCGCTTGAGCAGGTAAATGCTTAGTTCGTTGGGCGTGTGCGTGGTCTGGTAGTTCAGCATTTTTTCATACATGGGCACCAGGCTGTTGTAATGCCCGCGCTCTGCCATTTGTTTGGCCCTGAAAATAGCGCGCGGCGAACATACCAGAATGCCCAGGCCCGGCGGCAGGCCGAAGCACTTTTGCACCGAGGCGAACCAGATATCGGCTTTAATCATTTTCAGGTTAAGTCCGGCCATCGACGAAGTAGCATCCACGGCAATAAGTGTGTCGCGGAAGCGGTTGTGCAGGTTTAAGATGGTGGTAGGCGATACCTGTGTGCCGTTGGATGTTTCGTTTTGGGTGAAACAGATAAGCTCCGTGTCAGCGCTGATAGCCAACTGATCCAGCGGCATTGGCTCGTTTATTTCGAACAGAAAACCCTCAGCCCTTGGGCGGAGCTTTTTAGCATACTCGTACCATTTGTCGCCAAAGGAGCCATTAAAAATATGGGAGCTTCTGTGACTCGTAAGGCTCTGGATGAGAATTTCCCAGCATTCGGTAGCTGAAGAGGTAAAAAAGATGTGATAGTCCTGCGGAATATTGAGCCTGCGCTTGAGCAAACCAACCACATCCCGCGAGAGTTGCACAAATTGCTCGCCCCGGTGCGGCGTGTTTAAAATACCCTCATCAAACGCATCTGTCAGGTAGTTGCGCACTTCAGGGTATACTTTCGACGGACCGGGATAAAAGTTAAGCATAAGGTAAGTAAATGTGCTGATTTATTAATGTGCTACTGTGTTAATTAGCAGATAACCACCTATCAGGTACACCCATTTAATTGTGTTCAGGTGCTTATTACCGCCTTAATATACTCTATTTTATATATAAAGGTAGTAAACTTTAGTTGACGTAGTATAAACGGCAGATGTTACGTGTTTTTTACGCCAAACCCAATTTGTTTCGGTTTCAGGCGCTCAAAGTACTGCAAAGCAAGGCGGTAACTCTCCAGCCCGAAACCCGCGATGCTGCCGGTACAGTAGGCGGCAATCATACTTTTATGCCGGAAAGCCTCCCGCGCGTATATATTGGAAATATGCACCTCCACTACCGGCGTATCGATGGCTTTGATGGCGTCCGAAATAGCCACCGACGTATGGGTATAAGCGCCGCCATTAAACACAATGCCTTTGTAGCTGAAGCCTACTTCGTGTAGTTTGTCGATCAGCACGCCTTCCGTATTCGACTGAAAGTAGGACAGCTCCAGCCCGGGGAAATCTTTTTGCAGCTCCTCGTAATAATCTTCAAAAGAGCGGCTGCCGTATACCGATTTCTCGCGTGTGCCCAGCAGGTTCAGGTTCGGCCCATTCAGGATGAGTATTTTCATAGTATAGCGCTATAGTGTGTTTTGCAAATTTCCGAGCAGGCAAAGGTAAGGATTAACTATCTTTGCTTTATTTCCTGACAAAAGAAAGTTTGACAAAAGATAAAAGACTTTCAGATGAAGGTGTCTAAACTTGTTCTTTTGTCCTTTGTCTAACTGTCCTTTATCGTAATTCTCCATGAACTGGCCCATCTGCATCAGGCAATTCGAACAATACCTGCGGCTCGAAAAGTCGCTGTCCGGTAATTCGGTGGAGGCATACCTGCGCGATATCGGCAAGTTGCATGATTTCTTAAGTATGAAACACCTGCAGGTAGCGCCCGAGCAGATGACGCCAGCTATACTTCGGGAGTTCCTGGAATGGATAAATGAGCTGGGAATGACGCCGCACTCGCAGGCCCGCACGCTTTCTGGCATCCGCGCCTTTTACAAGTTCCTGATCATGGAAGACATGATGCAGGCCGATCCTACCGACACCATCGAAGCGCCCAAACTGAACCGCAAGCTGCCCGACACGCTCCACTTCCACGAGATAGAGCAACTGCTGGCCGCCATCGATATGTCTACGCCCGAGGGCACGCGCAACCGCGCCATGCTGGAAACGCTCTACAGTTCGGGCCTGCGCGTATCCGAGCTGCTGGATCTGAAGCTGAGCAACCTTTATGAAGATGCCGGTTTCCTGAAAGTGGCCGGAAAAGGCGACAAAGAGCGCCTGGTACCCATCGGCCGCGACGCGCTCAAGCACATCAGCCTCTACAAAGAAGGCGTGCGTTGTCACCTCACCATCAAAAAAGGTAACGAAGATATTGTTTTCCTTAACCGCCGTGGCACAAAAATGTCGCGCGTGATGGTGTTTATGATTATCAAAGATTTGGTAGCGAAAGCCGGTATTCAGAAAACGGTGAGCCCTCATACTTTCCGCCATTCCTTTGCCACCCACTTAATAGAAGGCGGCGCCGACCTGCGCGCCGTACAGGAAATGCTGGGCCACGAATCTATCACCACCACCGAAATTTATACCCACTTAGACAGAGATTACCTCAAGCAGGTGATTAAAGATTATCATCCGCGCAGCTGACCATGATCTGTGGTTTTCAGGCTAGATAGATTATCAAATAATTTGAATATTCCGGATAATTTATATATTTGTGAAGATAACTTATACTTGCCCGGGCTTGATTTTGCCTTTACTGCGGCATGCGCTTCTGATTTTCACATGTAAGCAAACCTCATCTTATGGAATCAATTTCTACAGCTAATCCCTCGCCTGTTGTCCCTTCTTCTGAGTCAGCATTAAGTTTCCGGTTAGCCAAGGCCTGGGGCTATTTGGGCATACTTTTTCTGTGCATGGTCGTTTCAGCCATTGTCGTGATCCTACTCGCCATCCCTTTTCAGCATGGTAGCTTCAATACAAAGAGTCCGGTTATGAAGCTGCTGCTCTACGTGGTGCCGTTCCTGCTGTTCGCACTCTATCTGAAAAAGAAGCAGAAACTGGGGGCAATGCTGCAGCCGGAAGCAGGTATAAAGCGTGTGCCCGGCGTTTTATACCTGCTGATATTGCTGTTTATACCTGCCATTCATATTGCCCTGGACCCGCTCGTGAGCCTTATCCCGATGCCGGACGTTGTCCGGGACATGTTTGTAAATATGAGCGGCAAAGATATTTTTACCTTTATCACCATCGTAGTGGCGGCGCCGGTGCTGGAAGAGTTTCTGATGCGGGGCCTGTTGCTGCGTGGTCTGCTGAAAAACTACAGTCCTGCCACAGCCATCATCTGGACGAGCGTAATGTTTGCCGTGCTGCACCTGAATCCCTGGCAGGGCATCGGCGCTTTTGTGCTTGGCCTGGTGCTGGGCTGGATATACTACAAAACCCGCTCTATCTGGACCTGCATTTTCCTGCATTTTGCCAACAACTTAATGGGTGCCTTAATGATGCTGATCTTGCCGGAAGAACTGGCTATTAGCAGCCTGTATGATATGGTAGGAAACCCGCTGTGGTTTGGCCTTCTGTATGGCGTGGCGCTGGTTGTGCTTGCCTTTTGTATCTTCTCTTCGAAGCGGCAGTTAAGCAGTCTTCCGCTGAAGTATGAATAGAGGTGTTTTGAGAGTTTCGTCTATGTGCAGATAAGCGTAGGTTTAAGTTAAGCAACAAGTTAGCGGTAACTTTAAATTATGAAGAAGGTTCTCAAACGATTTCATGAGTCATTCACAGCAGAGATAAAGCATCCTCAAACCAGAGTGATTGAATTTATAGTAACTGAGAAGAGTAAGAAAAGAGGCTTATTTGATTTCCTTAGTAGCAATCCAATTGACTTTAGAGAAATTACTCTTTCTAATGACAGTCTGATTATTGATGTCAAGCCTAAGGTGCTTAATCCATTCAGGGGAATGGGTAAAATATCTATGCATTTAGATAAAGGCGAAAATTCATCTTGGACAAAAGTAGAAGGAGAAATAGTGCCTTATAATAATAGGTATATTCTTACTGTCTGCTTGTTCTTAAGCTTCTTAACCGTTTGGACAGCTTTTGCCTTTATCATAGATACAAGCATCAATACTTATATTGTCGTAGCGCTTGGGTGGACAATATTCACGTTAATCCTATACATGCTTCCCTTCTGGTACAGAAGCAGGCTAAGAGAGTATAAAGACTATTTCTTACTGATATTGAATAGCAAAAGCATAAAATAGAAAAGATACCGCTAACAAAGCACATGAGCAAAGCTTCGGCTACGCCTTGCTCACCTCATATACGAGGCCGTTTTACAGAAAAAAACACACATCCAAAGACCAGAATCTTAAAAAAGATGTTATCTTGAATAAAGAACTTAAGGTATGGTAACTGTGATAAAAAAGGGAACTGATAAAAAAGAGATAGAAAAAGCGCTTTCTAATCTAAAAAGCACCAAAAGATTTGATGCTTATAAATATTGCGGAACAGTTAAACTAAAAGAATACCCCTTAGCAATTCAGAAAAAAATGAGAGATGAGTGGGAATAGTATCTTTCTTGACACGAATATTTTACTCAACTTGTTATCAGGGGATGAGACAATTGCCGGTTTACGAAACGATAAAACCATTTTTATTTCCTTTGTTACCGAACTTGAATTTTTAGGATACAAAAAATTAGTCTGGAAGAATTAGAAAGGATTGAGAATTTATTGTCTGCTACAACCATTGTTGATATAAATTCAGAAATAAAGAAGATAGTTATAAGGTTGAGAAAATCATATAAGATTAAATTACCTGACGCAATAATCGCTGCATCTTCGTATTATTTGCAGTTGCCTCTTCTGACATCAGATAAAGACTTATCTAAATTAACAGAGTTGAATCTTCTTCTGTACGAGAAATAATATGCACTAAAATCACATACTTCAGCTAAAAGCCCACTGCCTGCACGAAACCACTGAGTTACATCCAGTAAAGACGCAAAGTATGGCGCCTTTACAGTTGTTTTAGGATGGACAGAATTATACCCCTTAAAATTAACGAATGACACCAAAGCACTTGTTTATACTTGCCATACTTCTGGTTTTTACTTCCTGCCACACGCCTGCAACTGCACAGTCGGTGGCAGATAACATTATACCGAAGCCAGTGGAGGTGGTGAAAACAGGAAAACAGCCCGTTGTAGTTACTGGGAAAACACAAATTGTAGCGGATACGCGCTTTGCAGACCAGGCGGCTTATCTGCAGGATTTGATTGTCGCACAAACAGGTATGCTGCTGCCCGTACAAAGCAGCGGCCAAGGCAAAAGCGGCAGGTATAGCCATATCCGGCTTGTAGCTGATTCTGCAGCCGTAAACAGGGCCGAAATGTATATTCTGACGGCAGCTGGCAGGGATGTTACCATCAAGGCGAGAGATACGCGCGGCATGGTGTACGGCATCCAGACACTTTTGCAGCTGCTTCCGCTGCAAAAGACGGAAACGGCAAGTATACCTTCGGTTGCTATCAAAGATTATCCGCGCTTTGCCTACCGCGGTATGCACCTGGATGTGGTGCGCCACATGTTCCCGGTGTCGTTCATCAAGAAATACATCGATTACCTGGCCTTCCACAAATTTAACACCTTTCACTGGCACCTGACCGACGACCAGGGCTGGCGCATCGAGATAGATTCTTACCCGAAACTGAATACGGTTGGCTCCTGGCGGGACTCCACGCTGATAGGGCATTTCAACGACGTGCCGGCCAGGTACGATGCGACGCGCTACGGCGGCTTTTATACCAAAGACGAAGTGCGTGACGTGATACGCTATGCGGCCATCAGGGGCATCGATATTATCCCTGAAATAGACATCCCCGGGCACAGCCGGGCGACCATCGCCGCCTACCCCGAGTTCAGCACCAAACCCGATACTACCTGGAATGTGGCGACGACCTGGGGCATGTATAACCGGCAGAACAACGTGCTGGCGCCAAATCCTGCTACGTTTAAGTTTCTCGAAACGGTGTTCCACGAAGTGGCAGACCTGTTTCCTTCGCCATATTTTCATCTTGGCGGGGATGAGTGCAGCACCATGTGGTGGAAAGCAGATCCGGGCTCTCAGAAATTTATCCAGGAGCATCACCTAAAAGATGAAAAGGGGCTGCAGACATACTTTATAGAGCAGGTGGCCGGTTACCTGGCCGATAAAGGAAAAACCGTGATTGGCTGGCACGAAATTCTGCAGGGAGACCTGGATACGTCTGCTATTGTGATGGACTGGGCAGGCGACAAGGAAGCCGTTGCCGCTGCCACACGTCACCACCGCGTGATTATGACGCCGGGCAAGCCGCTATACTTCGACAATTACCAGTCCAAGGACCCGAATGACAGCCTGGCCATCCACGGTTACAACCCGCTGGATGCGGTATACAAGTATGAGCCCGTGCCTGCCGCCCTGCAAAACACGGCGCTGGAAAAGTATATCCTCGGCGCACAGGGCAATGTGTGGACAGAATATATGGGCAACCCCGCCAAAGTGGAATACATGGTTTTTCCGAGAATGACGGCGCTGAGCGAAGTGCTCTGGACGCCAGCAAATAAAAAGGATTACGAAGATTTCAAGCGGAGACTGAAGACGGCCATCATTCCAAGGTATAACTACTGGCACACCAGCTACTTCAAAGATTTTGAGAAATGGACGTCAGATAAGTAAGTATTTGCAGCTGCAGTGCGGAGTGAATAAAAAGTATACAACCGGCTAATTTCCGCTGGTGCGAGCTTGCAGCTCGTATTTATTTTGCAGATGAAGGTACGAGCTGCAAGCTCGCACCAGCAAAGCCAGCAAAGAGGTTCGGGCATACTTATACTTCGGCCACAGAGATATTCACAGGTGTAGAAGGTACTGTGGGTTCCGCGTTGGTTTATACTTGCATAGTTGTAAAAGCGACGATGCACGTTTTACTTCTATGATACTGCAAATAACCATGCTGCCAAAGCCCTAAATCGTCCTGTGAGTTGTGTATAAATCCTGTTCATCCAAAAAACCGGTAAATCCTGATTCAGAAATTTTATCTTTGCCGGCAGCAAGTATAACCAACCGCCTTTGCCGTGTATAAAAGCCTCCTGCGTCCGCTGCTCTTCCAACTCGACCCTGAACAAGTACATTACCTCACTACCGATGCCTTGAAGGCCACTTACAGGCTGCCCTTCGCCGGGAACATCAGCCAGAAGATGTTTAAAGTAGCGGATGTGCGGCTGGAGCGAGAGCTGTTCGGCCTTAAATTCCCAAATCCTGTGGGGCTGGCAGCGGGCTTCGACAAAGACGCCAAACTGATAGATGAGTTTGCCAATCTGGGCTTCGGCTTTGTTGAGATTGGCACGCTTACGCCAAAACCGCAGCCCGGCAACGACAAGCCGCGACTGTTCCGGTTGCCGCAGGATCAGGCCATCATCAACCGCATGGGCTTTAACAACGAAGGCGTGGATGCGGCTGTAAAACGCCTGGAGAAGCGTAAAAGCAACATCATCGTAGGCGGCAACATCGGCAAAAACAAAGTTACTCCCAACGAGGAAGCGCTCCGCGATTATCTCTACTGCTTTAAAGCCCTGTTCGACGTAGTGGATTATTTCGTGGTCAATGTCAGCTCGCCGAACACGCCGGACTTGCGGGCGCTGCAGGACAAAGAGCCATTGCAACAACTGCTGCTGGCTTTGCAGGAGGAGAACAGCAAACACAGCAAGCCCAAGCCACTGTTGCTCAAAATTGCGCCGGATTTAAACTTAGAACAACTCAATGACATCATCGAAATAGCCCGGGAAGTAAGGCTGAGCGGCCTGATTGCGACCAATACCACCATCAGCCGCCAGGGTTTGCATGCACCGGCGCAGCGCATCAGCGACATAGGGGCGGGCGGGCTGAGCGGCAAACCGCTAACACAGCATGCCACACAAATTATCCGCCACCTGCGCACTTATCTGCCCGAAGAGATTCGCCTCATTGGCGTGGGCGGCATTATGACACCCGAAGACGCCGTGGAGAAAATGCAGGCAGGCGCCGATTTGGTGCAACTCTACACCGGCTTTATCTACGAAGGCCCCGGACTTATCAGCCGCATCAATAAAAAGCTTTTGGCGGGATAGATAAAAATCAGAAAGCAGAAATATAATAGTTGAACAAAGCGGGAGGTCTCCTGCCTCCTGATAGTGTACTCTCGCCACAGGCAAAGGAAGGCAGTAAGAAACCAGAAGTCAGCAATTTAACTATCCGCCTATTTAACCGTCAAACAATTTAACCGGCAGCTCCCGCTAATCTTATCCAAAAAAATGTAAATTTGGATTCTTAAATCAGTTGAGGGTATGGCGAAGAACACTTACAGAAACGAGACGCTGCAGGCAGGACGGAAGAACGAAGTGCGGGGCAAAAATGAGCCGCGAAGTGCAAATGTACCGGCAGGGGAGAAGCAGAAGAAGGCGAAGAAAAGATGGTCGTTTAAACTCCCAAGGCCTCATGTAAATATCGGTTTTCTGAAAGACAAACGCTTTAAGCTATTCGTTGGCTTTACGTTACTGCTGCTGTCCTTTTTCCTGACCATTGCCTTTGTATCTTACCTGTTCACGGGCCATGCCGACCAGAGCGTAGTAGAATCAGTTAGCGGCACCGGCCTGAAAGAATCGGGCCGGGAGGCGGAGAACTGGCTGGGCCTGTTTGGGGCCTGGGTATCGCACCTGTTTATTTATGACTGGCTGGGCATGGGCGCATTCTTCGTTATTCCAGTCCTGTTTTTTGCCGGTATGCGCATTGTGTTCCAGCGCGTCAATATATCCATGTCCTATATTCTGGGTTTGTGCTGTTTCAGTATGCTGTGGCTGAGCTTAACGCTGGGCTATATTGTTTTCTCGCTGGATGCCATAGATAAACTCGGCTTTATGGGCGGCGGCATCGGCATCGAAACGGCCATCTGGCTCAACAGCCTCATTGGCTGGGGCTCGTGGCTGCTGCTGGGCTTCTTGTTGCTCGTGTTTTTGGTTGGTTTTTTCAACATCACCAGTATACACTGGAGTAAATCTGTGCTGGTAGATCTGGAGGAGGAAGACAGGATGCCGGAGAAAAATTATGCATCTTCTCTGGGTGACGTGATGGGTTCCGCTTCACGCGGCATCAACCACAACGCAGATCCAACAGCTTCGCTGGAAGTTGTGGAAGAAGCAGACGACTTGCCTTTCGACGAGGAAGATGATGAAATAAACCGGGCGCTGGAGATGGAACTGACGGCCCTGACACAGACGCCTGTTCCGCCGGCCAAACCGGCCGCCCCTGCCTTAGAGCTCGATATTGACGTGCCGGAGGATGTGGAACTTGAGGATAGTATAGATGACCTTAGCGAAGTTGAGGAAGACATGGAACTGGAGATTGAGGAAACGCCGGAAGAAAAAGCTGCCCGCGCCCTCTCAGGCGAAAACTATGATCCCACGCTCGACCTGGCCCGTTATCAATACCCGCACATTGACCTGCTCAACGACTATGGCGTCAACAAAATCCAGGTAACCAAAGAGGAGCTGGAAGCCAATAAAGATAAAATTGTAGAAACGCTCGGCCATTACAATATCGGTATTGCCAGCATCAAAGCCACCATCGGCCCAACGGTTACGCTTTACGAAATTGTGCCGGATGCCGGGGTGCGTATTTCCAAAATCAAGAACCTGGAAGATGATATTGCCCTGAGCCTCGCTGCATTGGGCATCCGTATCATTGCGCCGATTCCGGGCAAGGGCACGATAGGTATAGAAGTACCGAACACCAAAAAGGAGATGGTTTCCATTAGGTCAATACTGGCTACGGAGAAGTTTATGAAGAGCGATATGGAGCTGCCGATTGCCTTCGGTAAAACCATCACCAACGAAGTGTTTATCACCGATCTGGCCAAAATGCCGCACCTGCTGATGGCGGGTGCCACAGGCCAGGGTAAATCGGTTGGTCTGAATGCTATACTTACTTCTTTGCTCTACAAGCGCCATCCTTCGCAGCTCAAGTTCGTGCTCGTAGACCCTAAAAAGGTGGAACTGTCGCTGTTCAATAAAATTGAGCGCCATTTCCTGGCCAAGTTGCCCGATACCGACGAAGCCATCATTACAGACACAAAAAAGGTAGTGAACACGCTCAACTCGCTGTGTATGGAGATGGATATGCGCTACGACCTGCTGAAAGATGCCGGTTGCCGCAACCTGAAAGAGTATAACCGCAAGTTTGTGGAGCGCCGCCTCAACCCGAAAAAAGGCCACAAGTTTATGCCATACATTGTGCTGGTAATCGACGAATTGGCCGACCTGATGATGACAGCGGGCAAAGAAGTGGAAACGCCGATTGCGCGCTTGGCGCAGTTGGCCCGTGCCATCGGCATACATTTGGTGGTGGCCACGCAACGTCCATCCGTAAACGTGATTACGGGTATCATCAAAGCCAACTTCCCGGCACGTATTTCCTTTAAAGTAACGTCCAAAATCGACTCCCGCACTATTCTGGACGCCGGCGGTGCCGATCAGCTCATCGGCCAGGGTGATATGCTGTTCTCTATTGGCTCCGATATGGTGCGTATCCAGTGTGCCTTTGTGGATACGCCGGAAGTTGACCGTATCTGCGATTATATCGGGGAGCAGCAGGGCTATAGCGATGCTTACCTGCTGCCAGAGTTTGTGGGCGATGAAAGCGGAAATGATAAAGCTGACTTCGACCCAAGCAACCGAGATCCTTTGTTTGAGGATGCCGCCCGCATTATAGTGCAACACCAGCAGGGCAGCACCTCGTTGCTGCAGCGCCGCCTTAAATTAGGGTATAACCGCGCCGGCCGCCTGATAGACCAGCTGGAGTCGGCCGGAATTGTAGGGCCGTTTGAGGGAAGCAAGGCACGCGAAGTTTTAATAACCGATGAGTATAGTTTGGAACAGTTATTGAATACGATGGGCTAAGTAATCAATAATATCTAAATTTTTAGAAATGAAACGACTATTCTCTCTGTTGCTGGCCGTGCTGCTGTTTGTGAACCTAGCCAATGCGCAGCAGGACCCTAAGGCTGCCAAAATTCTGGACGCGATGAGCCAGAAGTATAAAACGATGAAAGCCTTTAAAGCCGATTTCTCCCAGACAATGGAAAGCCCTTCGGCCAAAGTGAAGGAAACCATGGAAGGCAACGTACTGGTGAGCGGCGACAAATACCGGCTGAAGGTGAACGGCCAGGAGGTGATAAACAATGGCAAACTGATGTGGACCTACCTCAAAGACGCCAACGAAGTAACCATCACCGAAAACGATGCCGAGGCAGAAAGTATGTCGCCGGGCAAGATTTTCGAAATGTATAAGAAAGGCTACAAGTATAGTTATGCCGGCACCGAAACAATAGATGGCGCAAAGTATAATGTCATTGAGCTGGCGCCCGAAGACCGCAGCAACCCGATATTTAAGGTGCGCCTTTACATCAACCAGAAAGACAATACCCTGAAGAGCTGGCAGATGTTCCGCAACAACGGCAATCGTTATACTTATACTATCAAAAATTTCCAGGCAAACCCCACAGTGACCGCCGACGCCTTTGCCTTTAACAAAGCAAAGTATAAAGGCGTGGAAGTGGTGGATTTACGTTAAACCATACTTTGCTGAAGCACAAAAAAGGCTGCTCTAACCGGGCAGCCTTTTTTGTGCGCCGGTTTACCAGATGCTCACAGGGTATAAAAGACCTGTGAGCGTCTGAGGCCGTTAAAAGTATAAATTACAGTTTCGCCAGTCCGCCTAAAGCTATACTTTTGTACAAACCTTAGCCCGCCCTCCTTATGACCAGAGAAAAACTTTTCGAGCAGATACTACTAAAGAAATCCTACCTGTGTATCGGCCTCGACACAGACCCGCAAAAACTGCCGCAACACCTGCTGGACACTGAAGATCCGGTATTTGAGTTTAACCGCCAGATAATTGAGGCAACTGCCGATCTGTGTGTGGCCTACAAGCCGAACATTGCTTTCTATGAAGCACAGGGCCCGCGTGGTTGGGTGAGTCTGGCCAAAACACTGGAGGTTATACCTGATGAGATTTTTACCATAGCCGACGCCAAGCGTGGCGATATCGGCAACACGTCGGAACTGTACGCGCGGGCTTTCTTTGAAAACATGAATTTCGATTCCATCACGGTAGCGCCCTATATGGGAGCCGATTCGGTGAAGCCATTTTTAGTGCAGCCGGGCAAGTGGGTGATTCTGCTGGCGCTTACCTCCAACCCCGGCAGCCAGGATTTCCAGATGCTGAAACTTGCTGATGGCAACGAGGAATACCTGTTTGAGCAGGTGTTGCGCACGAGCTCAGGCTGGGCTACGGCCGGGCAGATGATGTACGTGTTAGGCGCCACACAGGCCGAGTATGTGCAGCGCGTGCGGGCGCTGGTGCCGGAACACTTTCTGCTGGTGCCGGGCATTGGCGCGCAGGGCGGCAGCCTGGAGGAGATTTCGAGGCTGGGCATGAACCGGCAATGCGGGCTGCTCGTCAATTCATCCCGAGCCATCATCTACGCCTCCTCCGGTCCCGATTTTGCCAAAAAAGCCCGCAAAGCAGCTCTGGCGGTGCAGCGTGAGATGGAGGTATTGCTGGAGGAACTGCTGGTGAAGTAAGGGGTTAGATAGCGTTGCTACTACTGTAAGATGCTATGTCTATATAGGAAATTAAATATTTTGTTAGTTAATAGCTGGGCTCTAAACAAACAATATGACCGATACAGTAGAAGAGTGCTTGAAAAGGTTAGAATGCTTTGAATCTAAAGTTAAACAATCCGCCATTGTTTTAATTCAATCGGGAAAGGGCATGTATGATTTAGATATTCTTGCTAATGCAGTTTTGAACAGAGCATTATCTACCATTAGTGGTTTTTTACTATTGACAAGAGCAAACAACTTCCATTGTGCAGCTCATTTAGTAAGAACTCATCTTGATACATATTTAAGATTCACCGGTGCATGGCTTGTAGAAGATCCACATGAATTCGCAAGGAATGTTCTTAAAGGTGAGCATATTAGAAACATGAAAGATAGAACAGGTGCGAAAATGACAGATATGTATTTAAAAACAAAGCTATCCCAAATACACCCTTGGGTTGAAAAAGTCTATGAAGAAACCTCAGGGTACATTCATTTAAGCAACAAGCATGTTTTTAACTCATCAATATTAAAAGATGAAAGTACTTCAGCATTTTCAATTAGTAGCGAAGACTTATTTGTGAGTGATAAATTAAGGATTGAAGCAACAGAACTGATGATTGAAATTACAAATTGTATCTGCCAATTTGTAAGTAGCTATAGCCTTGAGAAAGTTAATCAAAGTGATCTTGGTAGCAGAGAATAGCATCTACGTTGCCTACTTTCACTTTGTAGTAGCTACGCCACATTATAGTTAACTCAGTTACTTAATTATAAAAAGTGAGAGAACCTGGTCTTGTACTCTGACGTTTATGTAATAACTTTGTAATTACGTTAAAGTATCAGCTATGGAAGTTTCAATTATTCAGATAGGAAATTCAAAGGGGCTTCGGTTATCGAAATCAATTCTCGACAGGTACAATATCAAAGATAAGATTGAGTTGATTCTGGAGAAAGGGCACATCATTCTAAAACCAGTTGAGCACCCGAGACAAGGCTGGGACATAGCATTTAAAAAAATGCATGACAACGGCGATGACCAACTTCTGCTGGATGATGTGTTTGGCGATGAAAGCTTTGAAGAATGGAAATAAGCCAGTATGAGGTTGTATTGGTTAATTTAGACCCGACCATCGGAAGTGAGATACAGAAGACAAGGCCTTGTGTTGTGATTTCGCCCGATGAGATTAACCATAACCTGAGAACCGTAGTAGTTGCGCCGATGACGACAAAAAGTCGTAATTACCCGACCCGCGTGAAAGTGAAACATAATAACCAAACCGGCTGGGTAGTTCTAGACCAGATTAGGACAATTGATAAAGTCCGCATCGTGAAAGCTTTAGGGCAACTAAGTTCTGCAGAAGCCGAGACCTGTAAGCAGGTCATAAAAGAAACTTTCGTGGACTAACTGAAAGTTACGACAAGTAACCCGATGAATGCTTAACCGTCCTTTCGCTATGGGCGGCGCTTGTACGTAGCCGTTATAAACGTGAATCGCACACGCCTCTTTCCGTGCTCAAACAAAATATAAACCAATGAGTAACAACGACATATTACGCCAGATCAGATATACCTTTGATTTCAGTGATTCCGAAATGATAGAACTGTTTGGTCTGGCGGGGCAGCAGGTAACGCGGGCGCAGGTCAGCGATTGGCTGAAGAAAGAGGAAGATCCGGCGTTTCAGGAACTGGATGACGAGCACCTTGCGGTTTTCCTGAACGGCCTGATAAACAGCAGGCGGGGCAAAAAGGAAGGCCCGCAACCCGCACCGGAAAAGCGGTTGAACAACAACATCATCTTCCGGAAATTAAAGATTGCCTTAAACCTGAAAGACGAAGACATCTTGGAAATATTGGAGATGGTGAACTTTCGCTTAAGCAGACATGAACTAAGTGCGTTTTTCCGAAACCCCAGCCAGAGCCAATACCGCGCCTGTAAAGACCAGATATTACGAAATTTCCTGCACGGCATGCAGCTAAAATACCGTGATAACGCAAGTTGAAAGATGAACCTTTATGGTGTAAAAGCCAGCTCTGCCAATGGAGCTGGCTTTTCTTGATTTTATGCCATTATTTATACATCTTCACTTTTCCTAATCTGCACAGCAGCAAAGCTATGAAAGAAGATTTCCTGCACTACATCTGGCAGCATCAGTATTTCGATAAAACGCACCTGTCTACCACGGCCGGCGAGCCGGTGCAGATGCTGCGAACCGGGTTCTACAACACCGATGCCGGCCCAGACTTTAAAGAGGCGCTGCTGCAGATAGGAGAGGTGGAGTGGTCGGGCAGCGTGGAAGTTCACCTGAAAGCCTCCGACTGGTACTGCCACCAGCATCAGCAGGATTTAAAGTACGACCAGGTGGTGCTGCACGTAGTATGGGAGGCCGACAAGCCCGTGCTGCACATCGACGGAACGCCGGTGCCAACGCTGGAACTGAAAGGGCGCATCAACCTGGCGCTGCTGCATACTTATGAGCAACTGCAGCAATCCCGGCATGCTGTTCCGTGCGCTCCATTCTGGCCAAGCATAAACGAGATAACTAAAACCATGATGCTGGAACGGGCACTGGTAGAGCGGTTGGAAGCCAGGGGCGAAGAAGTGCTGAAGTTCTATACAACAGGCGGCAACGATTGGGAACAGGCAGCTTACGGTGTTTTGCTCCGTGGTTTCGGCTTTAAAACAAACCAACAGGCATTTGAATTGCTGGCAAAAGCGCTGCCGCTGACAGTGGTGCGGCGGCACCGGCACAACCTGCTGCAAGTAGAAGCATTGTTGCTGGGCCAGGCCGGTTTCCTGACAGCGCCGGAGGATGACTATACGTTACAACTGCAGAAAGAATACAATTTCCTGAGCCATAAGTATGGCCTGCAGCCAAACGCCCTACAACGCCACCAATGGAATTTCCTGCGCATGCGGCCTGCCAATTTTCCGACGCTGCGGCTGGCCCAGCTCGCCGCGTTGCTGCACCGGTACCAGTCACTTTTTTCCGGCATCGTGGAGGCCGATAGTATAAAGCAGTATGAGGCGTTGTTCCGGGTTCCTGTTTCTGGATATTGGCAGGAGCATTATATGCCGGGGCGTTCGGCAAAAGTGGTTCAGCAAAGTATGGGCATAGGCAGCGCGCACAATCTCATTATCAACGTGGCGGTGCCGCTGCTCGCCGCCTACGCCATCCATAACGGCAACAAATTGTACCTCGACAAAGCCGTCAGCCTGCTGGAACTGGTGAAAGAGGAAACAAACAAGGTAACGCGTTTGTACGAAGAACTTGGCTGGAAAACGAAGAATGCGGCTGGCAGCCAGGCAGCCCTTGGGCTTTACAAATACTACTGCCAGCCTGTAAACTGTATGCGCTGCGCCATAGGCAACAAAATCATGAAACAAAACAGCGCCACCGCGTGAGTATATTTCTATACTTACTGAATGCGGGCATTTTGCTGGCGCTGGTATGGCTGCTCCGGCAGCAAAGCTGGGCGCAGGCGCTGCAGCGATACTTCTATCCGGCTTTGTTCCTGAAATTGCTGTGCGGCGTGTTGCTGGGCTTGTTATACTTTCATTATTACGGCGGCGGCGATACCATTGCTTACTACAACGGCTCGCTTATACTTACTGATCTTGCCCGCAACGATGCCGCAGCCTATATCCGGTTGCTTTTTTTTAACGAATTTGGCAGCGAGGCTTTCCGCGCTTCCGTGCCTTTTTCGCGGTTGCCGGGCTTCACAAATTCTTTTTTCATGATGAAGCTGCTGAGCCTGCTCAATCTTCTCACCGGCAATTCATACTATCTCAACAGCTTATACTTCTCGCTTTTCAGTTTCTGGGGAGCCGCAAAGTTAGCGGCTGTTTTGGTGCGGGTTTTCCCTACGTATAAAAGTGCTGCCGTGGTGGCTTTCCTGTTTTTCCCATCCGTGGTTTTCTGGAGTTCCGGCCTGCTGAAAGATGCTGTTTTATTTGGCAGTATGTGCTGGGTAACCTCGTTTTTCCTGATGCTGGCGCACAAGCAAAAGCTGCCTGCTACCACGCTGGCGCTTGCGCCGGTTATAATTTTGCTTTTCTGCCGGATTAAGTTTTTTCTGGCGCTTATGCTGTTGCCGTTGTTGCTGTTATACCTGCTGGTAAAGTTGCTGGCAAAGTATAGTCACTATTTTCAAAGTAGCTTGCGGCAGGTATGGCTGATGACTGTTGCCATTGTGGTTTTTGGGTTGGCCGGAGCGTTAGCCTTTAAAGTATACGCGGATGGCTTTTTCTATACTAACCTGGTGGAGAGTTATGAACATTTGCTGGCACTGTCGCAGGGAAAGCCGCACATTGCATATCATACTTTAGCGCCAACCATGCGGAGCTTTGCCGTTAATGCGCCTAAAGCAATTTTTAACGCTATTTACAGGCCTTTTATAGGGGAATCAGGTAACTGGCTGTTTGTGCTCCTGGCTTTAGAGAACTTTGTGTTGCTGCTACTCAGTGTATTGGCTGTTGGTGCGGCATGGCGCGGTAAAAGACCAGAAGTGAAGACAGACCACGTACTATTTGTAGCCATTGTATTAGCATTTGCCGTTATATTCGGCCTCAGCACACCTAATTTTGGCACTCTGAGCCGCTATCGGATTGCATTTCTGCCTTTTCTGGTATACCTGCTTTTGCAAAACAGGTACGCGCAGCAGCTGCTTGCAAAGCTCAGGTTGCAGTCCTGATCTCCGGCTTTCCAACTCGCGCGCTTTTTCGTACCTTTGCGCCTGAACTGAAGTATAAAATCAGCCCTGACCAGGTACAATGCATTAGTTATCAGGTATAATAAATACAAAGGCCTGTATCTGATGTCTTCATACTTGTGTCCTTTTACTTAAAATTATGCAAAACCCTGTAATTATACTTGGCGCCCAAAAGCTGGGCACCGCTGCACTGGATATTTTCAACAGCAACGAGGTGGTTGTGTATTGCTTTCTGGAAGATAACCAAAAGTTGCAACAGCAGGAAGTAAACAATGTGGCCGTGATGAGCAGCACCGAAGACAATGAGTTCCTGAAACTGATTGGCACCAAGTGCGATGTGTTTGTGGCTGTGGAAGACGCCGCCGCACGCAAAGGCATGATCAAGCTGCTCAAGGAAGAGTACAAAGCCGTTCCGGTAAATGCCATCCACCGTTTCAGCGCTGTGTCGGAGTTTGCGTGGCTGGGCCATGGTAACCTGATAGCTGCCGGTGCCGTGGTAAACAGCAATGCTAAAATCGGCAACAACTGTCTCATTCATTCCAATGCCGTTGTAGATTCGCAGGCTGAATTGGCCGATTTTGTACAGGTAGGTGCCGGCGCGATTATTAATTCAGAGGTGATGGTGGAGGAAGGCGCCTTTATCGGAACAGGTGCTGTGGTGGTATCCGGCGTTAAGATAGGCAAAAACGCACGCGTGGGTGCCGGTGCCGTAGTAGTAGCCGATGTGCCCGCCAAAGCCACCGTATTCGGAAACCCCGCCGCGCCCATCAAGTAAACTTTTATGCTTGCTGCAGCTGTTAGAGGATAAATTGCTAAATGGTTTATTCTAACCATTTAGCAATTCAACCACCACATTGAATAAAATTATACTTTGCTATGACTGCTCCAATTCAATATATTATCGACAATGACGGGCATAAAAAGTCTGTGGTTATCCCTTTTGAACAATGGGAGGAGTTAAATCAGCGGTATGAGAAGCTGAATAACAAAGTTCAGGTGCTGACGGGTATTGCCAAAGCAGTAAAAGAAGTTAAGAAAGCCCGGGAAATGGGTAAACCATTGCAAACGTTGGCTGATTTTCTGAATGAAAGTAGAGGTTAAGGTTACCAGCAACTTTAAGAAGCAGGCGAAACCTCTGTTAAAGAAATACCCTTTATTGATAAGTGAATTAGATAAACTGGAAAATGAACTCACTAAAAATCCAAAACTTGGAAAACCGTTGGGGAGTGATGCTTATAAAATAAGACTTTCAATTAAAAGTAAAGGCAGAGGTAAAAGTGGCGGAGCAAGAGTAATCACGCATATTGAAAGCGAAATAATAGGTGTAATCGAACAGGTGGAAGAGGCATTTACTGTAAACCTGCTTACTATTTATGATAAATCAGATACAGAATCTATAACTGATAAAGAGTTAAAAGGACTTATTAAGAACATCAGGTAACCATTTATTCAACCATCAACAACACTTAGCCGAAACTGAACAAATCCGAACAGCTACATAATATAGCTGTTCGGATTTGTCGTTTAGGCGGGTTCTGCGGCAAGTGGCGAACAGCAATTGTTCTATGTTGTTTGGAAATTGTTTTCCTGAAGTTTTCCCGAAAGGCGGTCGAATATGCTCTCTGATGCGGTGTTTAGTTCTTCCAGCCTGATTTCTTCTGCGTAGCGCTCTGCCATGGATATGGAAGACCAACCCATCAGCTGTTGTACCTGCCAAAGGTCTTTCAGGGTTTTAAAGGCAGCATCGGTAAAGCTCCGTCGCGCCATGTGCGTCGTAATGTGTGGCAATTTATAACGGTGCGAGATGCCCTTCAGTGCTGTATTAATATGGTCTTTTACATCTTTCAGGGTGTCGTACTGCTGGGTAGCTGTGAGGCTGGGGAAATCTTCCGGCAGCCATGGCAGCACATAGGTTCCCTGGCGTGGGTATTGAGCCAGGATGCCATTGATCATCTCATTGCGGGGCACAGTCTTCCACTTAGCACTGCGTTTGCCGGGCAGGTAAGAAACATATTTCTCTGTTACTTTAACCCATTCCAGCTTTACTACTTCTGAGATGCGTCCGCCGTGCAGCAGGAACAGGAGCAGGAAAGTATTGCGGGCATGATGCCATTCCGGTTTATGGGTAAGGTCGATGTCCAGCAGGGAAAGGATTACTTCTGCCTCCGGGCGCGCCTGTTTTTTAGGGGGCACATATAGATCCAACCCGGCAAAGGGGCTGCGGCCAGGTGGCAAAGCGCCTTCCTGAATACCCTGCTCAAAGGCATTGCGCAGCGCACTTATGTATATCTTAATGGTTTTAGGACTAAACCGCCTGGCATCAGAGTGCTTGCGTGTTTGGGTGCGCAACCACGCCTCATAAGAGGCCACAAAGGCCGGGGTAAGAATCCGCGCATCGCGCAGGTCTGTGGCGGCAAATTCTTCAAGTCGCATCAGCGAAAACCTGAGCTGCTCTGCATAAGAGATGCGGCCGGCGCTCCTGTAGCGTAGTTCGAGCGCTTTAATAAAGCCGACGAAGCTGGTCGGGTTCTCTTCTGCAGGCGGGTTCTCGTACAGCTCTTTTATCTCTTTGGAGGTGCAGGCAGGATGCTGCAGAGCCAGCACTTCCAGTCTATCGAGGGCCGCTTGTATCTCCTCGTTGTACGTGTTGCATTTACGATGGCCTTTTATCCAGTTGCGCTTCCGGTAATCATGTTTGAGGTTCCACTCGCTTTTGCGCTCATCGCCATTTACCCGGATACGGATGCCCAGGTTAAGGTAGGCGTGTCGGCGGTTACGCGTTATGCGGATGCGTACCGAGGTAGTGCCGTCCGCATTGGGCTTGTCTTTCGGTTCTACTTTAAAGCTGGCGGCGGCCATAGTTAAGATAAAGGGAGGTTAGCGCCTCCCCTTTTTGTTTGTTTAGATTAATTAATTTTCCTTTCTGAAACGCCGGATGTCCACTTTTAAGTATATTTCTTGCTCGCTTCCTCCCTCTTGTATTTTCGTGTTTTTTAACTCCCTGCGCCACGTCATTGTGCTATCGGTTATGGCGCTTATTTGCCATTGCGTGTTAGAATACTCAATATAAGATTTGCCATCTTGTTTAGCGATGTGATAAACACTAAGGGGGTCTGTATATATGTCAGGGAAGTCGTATGCGCCTCCTCCCAGAGAGCGCTCTCCTTTATAGATAAAATGCCCATCAAATCTATATCCTTGCTGTACCGGCGTGGGGTTCCCGTTATATATATCAGCAAAATCCGGATCTGGCGAAGTATCTCCTTCATGTGGATACCATTCAGTTTCTTCTTCATAATTCAGCCAGTCTCCTAATATCTGTTCTTCAACAGGATTTTCAGGCATGGGCATGTCTACATCATCTTCGGGAGTGCAGGCAGAAAAAAAGAGACACAAGAGCAGAGGGAGTGATAGTAAATGCTTTTTCATGGTTAAGTTTATTTTAGTGAAAGGAATTGTTTCATAAGTCGTGTGAGGCGGAGTGATTATGTTAGTTATAATGAAACTACTTTTCTAGTCGGGTAAGCGTATTTAAAAGCTGCTCGCTGTAATCATAGATGTTGTCAATAGTTTCAATTTCTACTCGTGTTTCTTTATTCCCATCTTCCATTAACCCTAAGTATTTTTTTGTCCCATTCAGGTGAAGCCGGCAAATGGGTTTTCTATTATTATCATCCAGCAAAACACTTAGATATCGTACTGTATCTCTATAGTGCAGCCTTGAACCATTTATTTTGGTGCGGAGAATGGACTTCACAATAAAGAAAGCTTCCTGCTCCAACTCCGTAAACTCCGTCTTTGGCTCATCTTGTGGCTGTGAGGCGTTTGGCTCTGGCATCTGGGCAGTTTCCTGTTTAACAGTGTCAGCCTCATTTGAGAGGGCCGTTTTCAAACGATCACTGATTAAGTCACTGACATACTGCTGCAGCGACTTCTTCACCAGAGGGCCGAACTGTTCAAGCACCTTAGCGGTCATCATGCCGGTGTGGATGTGTTTGGCGAAATAGCGGACAAATGTCTCTGAAGGGTTTGCGAATTCTGCTGCTATAATTTTCTTTATCTCCCGCGTATACTTTAACTCACTGGCAGCACTAAGAATCTGATCTACATCAAAGGCGCTGTTCTGGTATTTCTTCAGCTCGAATACCGCAGCTTCATTCATATCTGTAATATTGAACTCCCAAAATGGCTTATTGTCCATTTTATTGGGCTCCTCTAAATCGGTATAGAACCGGTAAACTATGCCATTAGTCAGGATGCCGAAGCGGGTGCTGCATACATGAAAATAGCGGTGCAACTGCGAGTTGTGCACGTTCAGTTCCTCTTTCCAGTGCTTGCATTCTACTATAATAATGGGCTGGCCATCCTTTTGTATACAGTAGTCTACCTTTTCGCCTTTCTTAATGCCCAGGTCTGCTACAAATTCCGGGATTACCTCAAGTGGGTTGAAGACGTCATAGCCCAACGCGGCGATAAAGGGCATGACGAAGGCGTTTTTAGTCGCCTCCTCAGTTTGGATGGAGTCTTTCAGGCGGGAAACCTTTTCTCCGAGGGCTTTGATTACGTCAATAAAATCCATGTAGAAGTTTGTCTATAGTTGAAGTTATATTATTTAATAAGTAATTTTTTTAGTACTTGAAGTAGTAGGACTGATGCATGAGAAGACCTTACTACTTGCACATGGATAAGCCCTTTTGAATAATCTCGGAGGGCACAGGAATTTTTGTTCCTACTATTTCAGGATTATCTCGCCAGATTTCTTCATAGGTCTTAGTAGTTATATCTGTTCTTTTTGATTCAACCTGTCCCATTGCTCTTCCATTTAAAGCATAAATGTTTCCTTCTGATTTTATGAACACTGCGGTACCATCACAAAAGACTTCTACTTCTTCCGTTGTAAAGGGCCATTCTTCACCAAAGTCTGAAGCTTGAAATATATTTTCTTTTTTTTCAGGTAAAGAAGCCATAGAACCTGTCATGTTTTTCTCTTCATCAGAACACATCTGCATGATAAAGAGAAACAGAACAACCGCTGCTACTATTTTAAAAATGGTTTTCATAATATAGCTTGTTAGTTCCGACTTTTAACTTCTTGATATTTGGAGTCTTTAAAAGGATAAATGTTAATGTAATTAGAGTCGAAGGTAGCCGAAGCAACAAAATGGTCAGCTACTTTAATGTATTCATCACCCTCAAGCGGGTACTTCAATACCAACTGAGTAACGCGTGGATCATCATAAACATTGATATTACACTTCAGGCAATTCTCTTCTCTGAATTGCTTAATGAAGTCGGTTATATAAGCAGTGTCAATAGGAGCACCGCTTTTAATTTCCTTTGCCCATAAATAATAGTTTTGCACTGCTGCATTATGATTGGTGGCTAGTACCTCATAGGAGGCAGAGTCTAATTTCTCTGATTCTTCTTCGGCGTAACTTTTAGAATCTGTACAACTAGCTAAGGCCAAAGCCAGCATTATAAGTAATTGTGTAAACTGTGTTTTCATAAGCGTAATCTATAGGCTGAATAAATAGTAATTTTCTAATTTTTCGTAAGTAAAAGCCCGGCTTTTGTTTTAAAAGCGTTGTATTTTACCGCTAATACGCTAATTTCTTTAGCACTTTCACGACCAAAAATAAGAGCCGCACATCTTCTTACTGCACTAGGAATGGCAGCTGGTTTTGTGTATCATAAGTTTAGAAGAGGGTCAATGTCGGCTGCCTTACTGAATTCCTTTATGTACCAGTAAGTAATGTATCCTTCGTACCCATCTGCCGTCCTTACCTTAGCGCATCTTCCCTTACTGTCATACAATTCCACATTCAACAATATAACTTTATCCCCATTCAGCAATGTTCCGACTTTATTGTACTTGTAGATTTGCCAAAGAGGAACCTCTAAATACTCCATGCTTGCAGGATCCCAACTGTTGATAGTCACGGTTTTCCCTTTATAAGTTTCACCTAGATCAGTTAAGACAGAATTCAAATTTAAGCCAGATTCCAGTGCTTCACTTTCTGCGACAGAGTCTTGATAATAAAAGTAAACACCTGTGATAAAATCAAATGCGAAGTAGACAGCAACCAGGGTACCTACAACAATCAGAGTAGTTTTAACAGTCTTCATGCAAGTCTATTTATAATTAATAAGCAATATCCTTCAACACCTTCACCACTATAAACAGGTGCTTTACATCACTTTTGTTAATTTCAAAGTCCTCGAACTCCTCACGATTGTGGCTCCGCAGATTCCATTTGTCTTGAGTTGACCCAACACGGATATACTTCACCATCGACTGCTCCCCTGTAATGATCACGTATGCTTGTCCAGGCGGCACCACATTCAAGTTTTCCACCCTGCGGATAATCATGGTGTCTCCATTATTGATATAAGGAGCCATGCTTTCCCCCTTCGCTCCTACGCCGATGAGGCCTTTAGCGCTTGCTGTGTCTTCCAGGTGAATCCATCCTATCAGTGGTATGTTGTCATTGGCCTCGATAAACCGCTGCACATTTCCCGCTGTGATTTCAATCTCATAGAGCGGGATGGCATTCTTAGGTAGTTTGCCTTTCTGTGCTTCTTCATTTGAAATTACTTCCGAATGGGTTTCTTTGTCCGCCTTTCCAGGATAGGTTGAATTATTTTCGGCTACACCGGATTTAAAGCCCACTTCGATCTCATCTCCAGACTGTACCTCTCCATTAAAAATCCACTCTGCTGTTACCTCTGAAAAAGTCTCAATTATCTTCGCAATTATTTCATAACCTGGCTTGCTTTCCCTTCCACCAGGCAGCATAGAAGCAATTGACGTGTGAGAAACACCTATTTGCTTAGCAAATTTTGAAGTATTACCCCCAGAATAGGTTTTTACAAGGTACTCAATCCTTTCGTTTACAGTCATTTATAATATAATTTAAATAATTGCGTAATATTTTACGCTTTTGTTTGACTGTTATTGAAACAATTGCGTATATTTGTAAACATAAAGCAACAACAATCAAACATAGTAAAACTTCTTACCAAATGGAAGCAGCCGAATACATAGAAGCCATTAACACTTTGCGCGACCAACTGAACATGCGCAGAGGCTGGGGCGGCAGGGTGTCCCGCCAGCTACACATCGATAGGCGCGAGGTCTATAATGTCGCCCATGGCAGAACCCGCAACCCCGAGGTTTTGCAGGCCCTTATCTCGGAAGCGGAAAAAGGCCCTGATCCATCCATTGAGCTTATGTCCAATTTCATTAATAAGGCATCCTAAATAAATTTAAATAAATATTGCTTAAGTGCCATACGACAAATATAGATAATAGATATAATAATATATAATATTCTATAATAAATTATATGAACCTGCAAGACATCGCCACCAAAGCAGACCTGCAACCGATTCTTCGCCGCCTGCAGCTATTGGAGCAGGAGAACGAAGCGCTAAGGAGCGGCCTTAGTACCTGGATAAGAGTTGCCGATGCAGCCAATTTGGGGTTTAGCCGCACCTGCCTTTATGAGATGCGGACAGATGGCAGGCTTCAACTCGGTGTAGATTTCAAATACGAAGGCCGCTCGGTGTATTACAACCGCACCAGCCTGGTGAAGCTCAACAAGGGTCAGCAACCCACTGGTGCCGCAAAATCCCTCACTTTATAACGCTACATACCAACAACTATGAAAGCCGAAACAATAGAAGAATTTGAGCAGCGCGTTCGCCGGTTCGAGGAAACCGGCACCGGCCGCGATATCAGCCAGCCGTGGCCGGTAACCCTGCAATACATTGACCGGGCAGACACGCCTGAAATGCGCCAGTTGGCGGCCCAAAGCCGTGCCGGCCTGCTGCCCTGCACACCGTGCCGGATAGAGGATGCGGTGCTGGTACATACAGCTTACAGAAAAGAAAAATAACCTACATAATCCTGTTCCTATGAAGTCTGTAAAAATTGAAATCAAATCCTGGCTCGGCAAAGTGCTTTTTGCCTATGAGTGTGAAGGTAACACGATAGCCAAGACAGTAGAGAAAGCAGTTGAGGAAAGTGCCAACCTCCGCAGTGCCAACCTCAGCTATGCCAACCTCCGCGGTGCCGACCTCCGCGGTGCCAACCTCAGCGATGCCAACCTCAGCTATGCCAACCTCCGCGGTGCCAACCTCCGCAGTGCCGACCTCAGCGATGCCAACCTCAGCTATGCCAACCTCCGCGGTGCCAACCTCCGCGGTGCCAACCTCCGCAGTGCCGACCTCAGCGATGCCAACCTCAGCGATGCCAACCTCAGCTATGCCAACCTCCGCGGTGCCAACCTCCGCGGTGCCGACCTCAGCGATATAAAAAATGACTTTTGGGATGTGCTGCTGCGTGCTCAGAATGAAATTGAAGGATTGAAAGCCGCTGTGATAGAAGGCCGGATAAATGGCAGTACCTACCAAGGTGATTGCGCCTGTCTTGTAGGTACAATAGCCAATATCAGGCATCGGGAATATCACCATTTAGAAAACTTAAAACCGGACTCTTCAAGGCCAATAGAACGGTTTTTCCTCGCCATAAGGAAAGGAGATACTCCAGAAAGCAATGCTGCATCAAAAATTGTCCTGGAGTGGATTAAAGAGTTCCAGGGCCTGATAACTACAGCTGAAAAATAAAGCTATGCCAGTTACAGAAATTATCACCAACACTGAAAAGCTCGAGCTCCTGAAAAAGGGATGCCGGTTCAAAATAGAGGGCAACACCGGCAGCTTTTGCTCCAGCTATATTCCCGAAGATGAATTTGGGCCTGCCTTCACCGTCATATACCATGACTTCACAATGGGCTCTGCTGCATCAGGTACTCTCAGCACAATCAGTAATGAGAAACAGCTGACCGTCTCGCAAGTGGTGTTGCACCAGGTGGTCCAGGTGTCGGTTCCTCTTGCGCAAATTGAAATCATCCACGAATAAGCATCACAGGTATGGAAAAGAAGAAAGTAACACCAGAAATGAGACTGAAGCTGCGCGCGCCGCTGCATGCGGATGCTGTCAATCAAAACCCCTCTAAAACTTTCCTGTCTACCATTAAGCCCATTTTTGTGACTGAAAGGCTGAATGATGTTTTCGGCATCGGCTCCTGGGAGATAAGGACAGAAGTTGTATCTCCTATTGCCTCTGAGCCAAAGAAAACCAAAGCTGGCAGGGAGTACAATGAGTTTACCTCTTTGATGAAAACCTCGCTTTCTATTCCTGAATATGGTATTTACTACGAGTGCATAGCAGGTTCCACAAACGAAGATGAAGGGGACAGCGCCAAAGGCGGCACTACTGACGGCATCACGAAGATATGTAGCTGGCTTGAAATAGGCATCAACGTGTTTAAAGGCTTTGGCAATGTGGCAACAGAACCCAGCCTGGAAGAAGGTATTACGGCTATACTTAATGCAAAGAGCAGGAATGAGATTGATGCTGCCTGGAAGTTATACCCTCACCTAAGAAAAGCTGATTCCTTCAAGAAAGCGGCAGAAGCGATGAGTGCGCTGTATCCGAAGCAGGAAGCGATACAGCCTAAGGTAGAAAGTGGAATGCCCGAGGATGTGGCTGTAGCTGCTGGGAAAGCTGAATTTGAAAAGATGGCTTCAACTGATTCAGATACACAAAAGCCAGCTGCCGAATCTTCAACAGCACCAGCAACAGAGACAGCCAGCGTACGCTACGCTTCAGCCAATCAGAAAGAGGAAATCATACGCCTGCTGAACATCCCGGTGATTACGCGCCAGGAGAAAGTTAAAATGCTGCTCAACATCAATCGCTTTGATGAAGAGCGCGCTGCGCAGGCCATTGAGAAGCTGAATAAGATAATTGAAGACCGCGAGAATAGCCCGGCTCCTGCTGCAAGCCAGGAATTGCCAATAGCGATGGCCTCTGAAAAACAAATTGAGCTTCTGAATAAGCTAATCAACTCGCACCACATCCCAGCACCTTACAAGGAACATGTGCAGGCGCTGCAGGCAAACCACAATGGTAGTGTTCCTGCAGATCATGCTTCTATCATCCTGGATAACCTGCAAAAGCATATTGCCGACGGTATCGAGTACGAGAAAAAGACACCGGCCACGCAGGAGCAGGTAGAGGACATTGAAATCTACCTGGAGAATGCAGCCTTTTCGCCGGAGGAAACAGAAAGCGGCAAAGCCAAACTGAAAAAAGGGTACAGCATCGCGCAGGCCCGGAAGGTAATCGCCATACTGGATAAAGAAATTGAGGAGCGTTCCAAAGCCTTGAGCCTCGCCAATAAAAAATAAGACATCACGAAGTATTTCCCTTTGAAATCAATCACTCTCTAATCTATATGGCAGAACAAATTACGGCAACTATCATCGGCTTCGGTCCTCCATACAGCGAATGTTATGCGATGCATGAAGGCAGGAAAATAGCAGTAGACCCTTTTGTAACGGGGGCATGGGACTGGGAGAACAGAAGTAACCTTTTAGGTACTTGGCAAATGAGAGGGCGATGGTATAATGAAGACTGTTTCCTGCCTGACACCTTTTTAAATCAAACCAACTTAAAAATAATGAAGAACAAGAAGCACCCCAAACCCCGTGTAAGCGGCCTGGCTATGATACTTATAGCTATTGCCGGCCTGATAATCGTGGCAGCACTTTGTATCTATTTCCAATAACCTTGTACCAAAACTCATGGATATAGCAGCAAAAATTAAAGAAAGACCTATCCTGTTTTCGTCGAGCATGGTGCAGGCTATACTGGAAGGCAGGAAAACGCAAACACGCAGGACAAGGGGTTTAGAGTTTATCAATGAACAGCCCGGCATCTGGAATATTGACCAAGCTTCGCCTTACTTAAATGAAGCTGGCACGCATACTTATGTTGATTTCTATTGCGGTACAGATGAAGCCATCTTTCATGATATAAAATGCCCTTATGGAAAGCCAGGTGACAGGCTATGGGTTCGGGAGAGATGGGCAATACACCACGAAGAATGGTGGACAGTTTTTTATGCTACTGATGATCATAATGAAATCGCGAAAGTTTCAGAATTGAAAGCAGATGGGTCTGTTAGGTGGAGGCCTTCTATCCACATGCCTAGAAATGCATCGCGCATGCTCCTGGAAATAACAGATATCAGAGTGGAGCGCCTGCAGGATATTACAAATGTTGACGCTGTAAAAGAGGGCATAGAAAGCTACTGGTCTGGAGGTTCCGCAGCCAGGCTTTATAAAAGTTATATAACGCAGGAGTTTTCTACATACATCCCCCGCATATCTTTCTTTTCCTTGTGGGAGTCCATTAATGGCCCTGATAGCTGGGATGCTAATCCGTTTGTTTGGGCAATTGAATTTAAGAAAATCTAAAGCCTTATCAATCCCCTGAAACACCTTCAACTTTTAGCCAATGACCAACACAACGCCGCCTGTTCTGGACCCGGAACAGCAGAAAGACCCCACGGCCCTGCAGCACCTGCATGAACAGGTTTGCAGGAGAATAGCAGACATCATCGCCTTTTTCGGCCATAAAAATGGCAGAAAGGAAGATGCCGCAACACAGGATAAATGTGAATTTAATTTGAAATAACCATGCATAAATTTAAACATTCTCATTCCCGAGCACTCCTGATAACAGGGCTCTTATTCCTCATCTTATCCGAAAAAGCTATCGCAGCACTGGCGATAGTAATATGCTGGGTACTCGCCGGCATCCTGATTGGTACCGGTGGTTACCTCTGGTACCGGGCCAGGCAGGAGAAGAAGCGCCGGCAACTGCTGTTGAAACTATATGGCAATCCGGCATGAAAAAGGAAAAGCAAAAAGTGCCGTATGGCTCCTGGGTCTGGATCGGTATCATGATTTCGGAACTGCCTAAACTGATCAGTAAATAGTTGCATCAAATTATTCTAAGGATTTATGAGAAAGCCATTATTCACAACAGTAGAAAATCTGCCTATTTATCATGGTGATAAGTATTGGGCTTTTACAGATGATAGCAAAGAAGGCGCATGCCAATGCACAGCAGACGAGAAGTTTGATTACTCTGATAACATTGAGCGATTCAAGTTTGAAGAGACAATCAAAGAAGCGATTGAAGTATTCAAGTGGTGCAACAATAATTAAACTAATGATTAAACCATGAGAAACGGAATCGAATTAATCGCAGAAGAGCGCCAGCGCCAACTTGAGAAAGAGGCCTGGACACCAGATCATGACTCAAATCATAATTGTGAGGAGTTGGTGCATGCTGCTAAATGCTACGCCACAGCAGCTATTGCCAACAGCTATAGCAAGAGGAATATAACATACACAGGCTACAGGCCGGGCGAAGAAGCGCCAAACGCGTGGCCCTGGGAGAAGCGTTGGTGGAAGCCTTCCGCTGACCCTATCAGGAACCTTGTGAAAGCAGGTGCTTTGATAGCGGCCGAAATAGACAGGTTGCAAAACAACAAAAGCTAATAATTTATGACAAAGGCAGCTAGATACTTTAGGCTTCCGCGAAAAAAGAAGAAGCTATTGAAGAAAGTTTATGGCAACAATCCTGATTGGTATAGCCAGCTTTGGTGGAACAACTACAAAATGAATCTGCCCTTTTAACTAATGGATTATCTGGCAGGCACAAACTCTAACGAAGGCGCAAAGAAAATGCGTCCATCGTGCAGGAGAATCTGTGTTGTCAAGGGTTTGCCAGTGGGTTTGTACTCCTTGACGAATGTTCCAACGATGCCAGATCTATGCCTTAGTTCCATACAACAAATATACATTATTAGCCCGGAAAGCTTACCACCTGATTAACGAACTCACAAAAGATTAATGAATTATTCAACTCTTTAAGGCTTCTGCTATGAACTACGCAATATCAAAATTCAAAATCAAACAAGGACTGGTAGTAATCCATTACAGCCAGGAGCTGAACGAAATCAAGAGAGAGCACATCTCTACTATTCATTGCCTGCCACACCAGGACCTTATGGAGGCGATGGACAAGCTTAAAGTTCACCTGTGCTTCATCACGGAGATGGTAGACACTTACATGGTTCCATACCTGAAAGAAAAGACACTGGGTACGGCTTTCCAGGAAGATGAATTCTATGAAGAATTGGCCTTTGCGCGCTACGACGTTACTGGCTTTACCCTTTCTTCCGATGGCGTTGTGCTTATCGGCCACAAGACACTGAACACAAAGAAGGTGCTCAATATGGTATCGCCATTTACGCTGCTCAATGAGGATAGCGATTATGAGTATGCCGGCTTCCTGGATGCGCAGCTTGAGGAGGTATTGCATGAGGTGAATCTGCTTCTGAACGGTAAGGTAGGCTGTGAGCAGCTGGATTTATTTGAACAGACCGAAAACGCGGCATAAGCATGGAATCATCAATCAAAGTATACCACCGGCTTACCGCCGCACAGTTCGGCGTGCCGGATGCCTTTTTCAAAAAGCACATCAAAGGCAAGCGTCTGCCGGTCGTCGGGTTCACAGGAGGATTTTATACGGTGCAGGTGCAGGGAGATACCTATACGGTTCATTCCAGCGATGTGGGCGCTAACTATACATCTAAAGGAGGCAGCTGATGGGCTTTCAGAAAACCGTCTGGCTACAGGCCAACATTGGGGATAAGGTCATCTTCAGGCATCCGAAGCGGTACGGCCGGGTGGAAGGAGTAGTGGAGGATATTACCGTGAGGCTGAAGGACAAAGACTATACTTACCACATCAAGGTAACCACATTCGCCGGCAGGCCGGCTACGCTGAACGCAAAGAAAGACAGCATCATCGGCGTGCTGTAGGTGGCTGAACATTTAAAAAACAACCGATTATGAAAGTATTTAACCCGCCCAATGCGGAAAGGAAATGGAAATCTGTAGCTGATAAAATGAAGCACAGAGAAGAAGAAGTTAAGCGCATAGTAGAGCTAAAAAAGCACGCCTTAATTGATAACGGCTTCAAACTCCATAGCCTACATACCCTTGTCTCAGTAGGCTACGCTATGGCACTTGAAGATAATGGCTTAGCGGATTGGTAATTACTGCTAACGAAAATCTAAAGCTTTGAATTATGAACGGATATGAATTATCGAGACAGTGGTTCGACTTTGCGTTTGAAAATCCAGACAAAGTCAGCGTTACGCAAACTGCGCTGTACATGTGGTTGATAGAAGCAAACAACAGAGCGGGCTTTGTTGAAAAGCTCTCTTTTAACACCGAAGATGCGTGTATGGCCATCGGCGTCAGCAACAGAAAAACGGTGTGGAAAGCACTAAATGAGCTGGCGGAGAATGGATTTGTAAACATCGTTTTGAAGTCCTGTAATCAGAACAAACCTTCTGTGATCAGCCTGAAAGTAGCCAAAATTAAAACTGCCGGGGCACTTGATAAAGCCCTGATGAGGCAGTCCAAAAAACGGACTACCGCGGAAACAGCGGACGGACAAGCAGGGGAACAGCGCGCGGACTACCGCGGTAACAGCGCGGAAACAGCGGACGGACACTCTTATAAACCACAAACAACAAACAATAAACAGGGAAATAGGGAAACTATGCCCCCGGATGGCTTTAATAACCCTCTTCAAAAATCAAAAACAGTTTACCTGGATTGCGTGCGGCTTTTGCGGCAGGAGCATGAAGCCCTTGTACGCAAATTTGGTAAGGAAAAAGCAGAGTGGATGATTGAACGCCTGAACAACCACAAAATGGGCAAAGGGGAGCTTTGGTACGAATCTGATTACCATGTCCTGCTGGGCTGGGTGGCCTCGGCAGCGGAAAAGGACTTCAGGAAAACAAATACACCAGTGCCAGCATCCAACAAATTCAGTATCCAGGCCGCCATCAGGAAACAAAACGCCATCGCATGAGCCATAACGCCAAAACGATGCCCCACAGCAAAGAGCTGGAACGGTTGGTGCTGGGCGCCGTGCTGACAGACCGGAACACGATGAACACCTGCATAGAGCTCATACCGGATCTTGATTTCTTCTATGATATCCGGCATCAGCAGATATACCAGTCGCTGCTCAACCTGCGCAGCAAAGACTTTGACATCGACCTGATGACCTGTACGCAGCAGCTCCGGCAGGAAGGCCATTTGGAAACCGTGGGCGGCGCCATTTACATCGCCGAACTGGCCTCTCTCGTCAACTCTGGCCTGCACATCGAATCGCACATCCGTAAGCTGCAGGAAGCCTATATCAAGCGCAGAATTATCGTTTCGGCGGACACCCTGCTGCAACAGGCCTTTGACCCGGGCACTGACGCCTTGGAAAACCTGGCCGACACCCAGGTGGAGATTATGCGCCTGGCAGAGATACTGGACAAGAAAGGCGAGCACAGCATGTACCAAGTTGTAGATACCACGCTGAAAGACCTGGTGGCCAAATCAAAAGGACAGGAGCTGACAGGTATTCCTTCGGCTATTCGGGCCATTAACACCATCACGGCGGGGTATCAGCCTACGGATTTGATTATTGTCGCTGCGCGCCCTTCCATGGGTAAAACTGCTTTCGCGCTAAACGAAGTGCGGGTTGCGGCTATTCAGTACCAGGTGCCCGTGGCCTTTTTCAGCCTGGAGATGAGCTATGTACAGTTAGGCAAGCGCCTCATCAGCTCGGAGACCCGGATAGATTCCAACACGCTGAAAAAGCCTTCTACCTTGTCGGACTTCCAGTGGCAGAAGCTTGCGACAGACACCGCGAAGCTTTCCGGTGCGCCGATATACGTGGATGACACGGCAGGCCTGACGATTATGCAGCTCCGCGCCAAAGCCGCCCGGATGGTGGCCAAGTACGGCATCAAGCTGATAGTGGTGGATTACCTGCAGTTGATCAAGAACCCGGCATACAAAAACAGGGAGCAGGAGATAAGCAGCATTACCAGGGAGCTGAAGCTGATGGCCAAAGACCTGCATGTGCCTGTAATCGCTTTGGCACAGCTGAGCAGGGCCGTGGAAGCCAGGGGAGACAAAACCCCGCAGCTTTCGGACCTGCGGGAATCCGGTGCCATTGAGCAGGATGCGGATATCATCACCTTCCTGATGCGCCCTGAATATTACGGCATGACAGAAGATGAAGATGGTTACCCGACGGCAGGCCTGACGAAATTCATTATTGCCAAGCACCGGAACGGAGACCTGGGAGAAATATGGCTTGAGCATGATTTGCCGCACAACCTTTACGGCGACATCGGCACTCTGAGTCGGGAAACCAGCATGCCGGTAAGCCAATTTGAGCAGGAGCCGACGCATAATTTTTACGAGAAAGATGATGATATGCCTTTTTGAAACAGACTTTCAATAATAATCCTTAAGAAACCTGAGCAATGAAACAAAAGAAGAAAATCGATTACCAGGACTTCCTGGAAAGCAAGATACTCACTGTTGAAAATGTGGGTTTCCAGGTTCGCACCATCTCGGATGTCCTTTTCCCGCACCAGCGCGACATCGTGCATTGGTCCCTGCAGGGCGGCCGGCGTGCCATCTTCTGCTCCTTCGGGATTGGAAAAACTATCATGCAGCTGGAAATCGCACGTCAGTGTATACTGCAGACAGGCAAGTCTTTTCTGCAGGGCATACCGCTGGGCGTGTTGGGGGAGTTCAAAGATGATGCTGCGATGCTGGGGGTTGAGGTGCATTATGTTACCGACATGCACGATGTAAAAACAATTGAAAACAATATTAAGGGACCGGCCATCTTCATCAGCAATTACGAGCGCATCCGGGATGGCAACTTTACACCGGAACACTTTGGAGGTGTGAGCTTTGACGAAGGCGACGCTATCCGCAACCTGGACACCAAAACATCGGATTACATCCTGCACGAGATGTCAAAGATTCCGTTGCGCTTCATTGCAACGGCCACGCCGGCGCCGAATGAGTACACGGAGATACTGAACTATGCAGAGTTCTTAGGTATTTGCGACCGTGGCCAGGCCTTAACCCGCTTCTTTCAGAGGGATTCAACTAGTGCCGGGAACCTGACCTTGTACCCGCACAAAGAAAAGGAATTCTGGATATGGGTAAGAAGCTGGGCTATTTTCGTGGAGCATCCGAGCGATTTAGGCTATTCGGATGAAGGCTACAACCTGCCGGATCTGAAAATACACTACCATGAGGTAAGCGTAGAGGACAGGGGTGTTCTGACTGACAGAGATGGGAATGTGAAAATGTTTGCTGATGCTTCCAAAGGCTTAAGCGAAAGTGCAAGGGAGAAGCGCAGCAGCCTCGAAATACGTGTAGCCAAAGCTATAGAAATCGTAAAGAATGAACCGGACGCACATTGGCTGATATGGCATGACCTGGAGGATGAGCGCAAATTGATAGAAAAACAACTACCAGGAGTGCAGTCTGTTTTCGGCTCCCAAAAGAACGAAACAAAAGAGCATCTTTTAAATGATTTTAAGCACGGAAAATATCAGTACCTCGCCACAAAACCAACCATTGCCGGCGCTGGATGTAATTTCCAGCAGTATTGCCATAACGCGGTATTTGTAGGAATCGGGTATAAGTTCAAGGATTTCATCCAGGCCATACACCGTATCCAGCGATTCCGGCAGGCGCAAGAAGTTCACATTCACCTGGTCTATACCGATGCAGAGACGGAGGTACTGAAAAAGCTCGAGGCTAAATGGGCGCGCCACAAGGAGATGATTGCCGAAATGACGGCTCTGATGAAAAAGTACGGGCTGTCACAGGCTGATGCCATCACTGACCTGAAAAGGAGCATGATTATAGAGCGCAAAGTGGTAAGCGGAAAAAACTTCACCTGCATTCATAACGATGCCACAGAAGAGGCGAGGGTTATAAAGGATAACAGTATCGACATGATACTTACGTCGATTCCCTTCAGTGATCAGTACGAGTACTGTGAGAGCTACCGGGATTTCGGGCACAACAACGGTAATGAAGGATTCTTTCTTCAAATGGACTTCCTGACACCTGAGCTGCTTCGCATCACAAAGCCCGGAAGGATAGCCGCCATTCATGTGAAAGACAGGATTCAGTTCAGCTACCAGAATGGCGTAGGCTTTACTTCGCTGATAGACTTCTCTGGCCAGACAGTAGCGCACTTCTTAAAGCACGGCTGGTGGTTGTTAGGCAAGCACATCATTACGACGGATGTCGTTCGTGAAAATAATCAGACTTACCGCCTCGGCTGGACGGAAAACTGCAAGGACAGCACCAAGATGGGCAGCGGCTCCCCTGAATACCTGTTGGTGTTCCGCAAGGCTCCGACCGATACCTCCAATGCTTACGCCGATGAGCGCGTCGTAAAGACAAAGCAAGCCTACACCCGCGGACGCTGGCAGCTGGATGCACACGCACACTGGACCAGCTCTGGCAACCGGCTGCTGACGCCTGAGGAATTAAGGAAAATGGATTTAGGCAAAATCGGTAAGTGGTGGGCTGCTTACTGTGAGCAAAACCCTTACAACTTCGAAACACACGTTGACCTTTGCGAAGCATTGGATAGTATGGGTAAGCTGCCGAGTTCCTTTATGGCTATACCGCCGAAATCAAAGACAGATGCTGTTTGGGATGATGTGAACCGGATGAACACGCTTAATACCAGCCAGAGCCACAAGCGCCAGGAAAAGCACGTTTGCCCGTTGCAGTTTGATATTATCGACAGAGCACTGGAACGCTATTCAAATCTCGGAGACACGATATACGACCCGTTCGGCGGCATCATGAGCACACCGGTACGATGCATCGTGAAAGGCCGGAAAGGTGTAGCCACTGAGTTAAATGAAGGCTACTGGAAAGATGGTGTGCAGTACTGCAGGGAAGCTGAGTATAAGCAATCAGTACCCACCCTCTTTGATGTACTTCAGGAAGCATCTTAAACCTGTGGCTTACAAGAGGCAGTATTTACCACTTTTCAATCAGTAATTTATGAGAAATCAGACAAACATATTTGAGGGAACAAAACGCCTGCAAATGACAGAAGGCATAGAGTTGACGCGCCAAAGCCTACTTGCCTATGGGCCTACACACAAGCACTGGTGCATCGCCTGGAGCGGTGGCAAGGATAGCTCAACGCTGGTTACGTTGGTGGTGTGGATGATCCAATCAGGCAAGATACCTGCACCTGAGACGCTGACAGTAATGTATGCCGATACCCGCCTGGAGCTTTCGCCGCTGTGGTTCGCTGCGCAGGACATAATGCAAGAATTGAGGGAGATTGGCATAGAAGTACGCACAGTAATGGCTCCACTTGAAAAACGCTTTATGACCTACATCTTAGGTCGGGGTGTGCCACCGCCCAACAACAATACCTTTCGCTGGTGTACTCGCCAAATCAAAATAGATCCGATGAAGCATGAGTTGGAGAAGTTGTTTGCTGAAAAAGAGGAGAAGGTTCTGATGCTGACAGGAGTTCGTCAGGGAGAAAGTGCCATCCGAGACCAGCGCATCATGATGAGCTGCGGCAAAGATGGCGCCGAATGTGGGCAGGGTTGGTATCAGGAAACAATGCCGGATCAGCTTTGCGACACTTTGGCCCCAATACTTCATTGGCGGGTGTGCCATGTATGGGAGTGGCTCAAGCATTGGGCACCAATGGAAGAGTATGGCGACTGGAGTACGGCAGCCATTGCAGACGCTTACGGTGGCGATGAGGCAGAAGAAATCAACGCCCGTACCGGTTGCACAGGGTGCCCACTGGCACAGAAAGACAGCGCACTGGATACAGTTATCAAACAGCCGCGCTGGGCTTATCTGGCACCACTCAAAAGGCTTAAACCGCTCTGGCGCGAATTGAGGAAACCAGAGAACCGGTTGCGGAAAACGGGCCTTGAAGAAGGCGGCAAAAATAAGCAACGCATGGGGCCGCTAACAATGGAAGCCAGAAAGATGGCTTTAACCGAAGTACTTGCCATACAGCAAGAGGTAAACGAAGTTGCCGTAAAGAGTGGCCGGCCTGCAATCGACATTCTGAGCGATAAAGAAGAAGCATTTATTCGGCAATGTTGGGCAGATAACGTCTGGCCGAATAAATGGACAGGTGAGGAACCAACTGCTGATACACCTATGGAAATGATTTATAGAGACGGCACCGTGCAGGCCATGCTCTTTGCCGAGTTCAACACAATCTTTCACTAATGGCCATACAGAAAACAGAAATCATCACCGCAGAGCAGGCCCGGCTTATACTTGCCGGTTGCGGCAAAGCGGCACTGAAGCCCAGGCGCAAAAAGACTGATGCCGAGAAGCAGCTGGAGCAGGCTCTGCAGCAGCACCGCATCCGGGAGCTGGAGAAGGCCACCGGCCAGCAGGTCATAGCAGAGCACGATTTCCATCCGGAGCGCAAATGGCGCTTTGATTTCTACCTGCCTGAAAGCCGCATCGCTATTGAAGTGGAGGGCGGCGCCTGGACGCAAGGCAGGCACACCAGAGGCAAAGGCTTTCTGGATGACTGCAATAAGTATAACACCGCGCAAGTGATGGGCATCCGGGTGCTGCGCTTCTCACCTGACCAGCTGCTGCAGCCGAATGCCCTTAGCATTATCAAACAGGCAATTCAAACTAAAATTTAAAACATGACAGAGACAGAGCTGGCGCGAAAGTTCATCTCCTATTTTGCGGAATATGACATATACAACGAAGTACCGGCAGCCGGCATCATAGATTTTGTAGCGGTGATGGGCAATGTCAGGACAGCCGTTGAGGTGAAGACTACTTTCAACTGGAAAGTATTTGAGCAAGCCTACAAGAATCGAAATTATGCGCATTACTCATACATCGCTGTGCCTTACAACAAGGATGGCCATTTCAGGGAGCGTCTATGCAAAGATTATGGCATAGGTCTATTGTACTGGAATCAAAATCCAAAGTGCGCACTCTATACTACTGAGGCGATATACGTGAAGGAGGCCGTAGCGCCAAATCTAAATCGGAAGATTGTTAAGATTGTATTAAAAGATTACATGAAAGAATCCGTTGCCGGTTCCCAGAGCCAACGAGTGACGGCTTTCGGCAACACTGTGAATCTGATAACTCACTACCTGAAGTTCAGAGCGGGCGGCAGGTGTTCTATAAAGCGCATCATTGAGGTTGTAGACCATCATTATGGTTCAAATACATCTGCTCGCCAGTGTATTATAAATATGTGTCAAGCCGGAGTAATCAAGGATTTTGAGTATGATAACGGATTTATAAAGCTTAAATAATTATGAAAGAAAAACTAACCAACCTACAGCCAGGCCAGGAGCTTAACACGCTGGCAGGCCCGGCAACGTTCCTCAAATTCCAGAAGGGCAACTTCCATGACCAAAATTACCAGGTGCAGTTTCACAATGGAAAAACAGCATGGTATTCAGCAGACCAGCTGAAGGAGGCCAACATGCCGGATAGCGTTCGTGCACAGGAGGAGCTGTTATGAAAGAACCTGTTACATATCAAAACCTGTTCGGCGAAACTATCACGGTTTCCAATAAGAAAGCAAACCCACTCCTGAAGCTTTTTGGCAAAGGCCCGGAAGGAGAACGCTGCAAGAGCTGCAGGCACCTTTATGGAAAGGAATATGATAAAGTTTACTATAAGTGCGAACTCAGAGGCGATACGAACGGCCCAGGCACAGACCACCGTGTGAACTGGCCAGCGTGTGGAAAATTTGAAGCAGAATAGTTAAATATCTTATAATGAAATGGATCAGTCAGAAAAGGAAGCGGTAGTAAAAGTTGCAGTCGAGGAAAGTAGCAAAATACTTTATATCACGATGCAACTATGTGAAATCAAAAACCACATATCCAGCACTGTGGAATTAGGGGGTGTACTGTATGAATTAACCTTTAAAAAAGCATAACAAATCAATCATACTTATGGAAAACACAACAGACAAATTCGAGAACTGGGCCATCGTGGAAATCATGGGCCATATCAAATGCGCAGGACTTGCGCAGACTGTCACCTTCGGCAACACAGTCATGCTGCGAGTGGACATACCGGAAACATCAAAGCAACCCGCTCATACTAAGATGTACGGCATGAGCAGTATCTTCTCGATTAGCCCCGTAACTGAGGACGTAGCCCGCTCTCATGCCGAAGCCTGGAACATACAGCCTATTATTGCCTATGAGGTGCAGAATGCCTATCAGAAGCGTTTTGATGAAGCAGTAGAAAAAGCCGTGGAGCGCAAGATGAATCCACAATTAGAAAGCAGGTATCTTGAAGATGATGGCTTTCCTGATTTCGATGATTATGAACGACCATGAATGCTATACCCTCAGGTATAGCAGAAATTAAGCATATGAATAACAAGGGGTGTATCTATATCAATTCCAAGAATATACGTATATTGCATTGTTAAGAGATTTTAAGGAAGGTTTGATTTCATAGCTCGGAAAAGGGGCGCGTCATTGGCGTGCCTTTTTCTTAAGTTTAAATAAATGCGCTGTTAGTGTAAGGGTAGCACACTATACCGAGCCAAAGCAGAAACTACTGTGAACAGCACGTGCACAGCTGCAATGCTATAGAAGTGGGGTTCAAGTCCCCGCAGCGTTCAAGATGTAGTCACGTACATCGTCTGTATACTCATACTATGCAGGCAAATATCTTTATAAAGTATGGCAACAGAGAAGCCTGAAGAAATTAAGCTAACAGATAAGCAACAGCGCTTTGTGCAGGAGTATTGCGTCGACTTTAACCGAACGCAGGCAGCTTTACGGGCCGGCTATTCTGAAAGAACCGCCTATGCCATTGGGTCTGAAAACTTGAAGAAACCTCAAATACGCGCCGCCATAGACGAGCGTATGAAAGAACTCTCTCTAACTGCCGATGAAACCCTGAAAGGCATCTCTGACATCGCCAGAGCCAATCTTAACGAATATTTCAAAGTAGTTAAAGTGCAGACCGCTCCCCGTGTCAAAACCCCTCTTGCACAAATCATTGAAAGACTAAAGGCACAGAATGAAGATGCTGACAGTTTTATCATTAGAGCACAGTTGCTAAACCAAGAGGAGTTAGATAGTGAGTATTTAGATGATGTTGCCAAGAAACAAAAACAACGACGGCTGGACATAATCAGGTTGGAGATAGAGTTGGAGCGTAATCCTGAAGCATATCGGATTGAATCAGGACCAGAAGAGCTGATAGAGACTGTAGAACTGGACCTGCCAAAGCTAATTCGTGATAAAGAAGCCGGTAAAATCAAGTCAGTAAAGCACTCCGAGCATGGCCTGAATGTCGAGCTTTACCCGGCAGATGCTGCCTTGCGTGATTTGGCCCGTATCCATGGCTTGTTTGAAAAAGACAACAAACAGGTTAAGCCAGAATCAAACGTTACCATATTCCAGTTACCTGACAATGGCAGAGGTTAAGATAATCCGTCCACAGCCCGGCTACCAGATGCAGGCGCTTTCCACGCCTGCAGACATCGCCATCGGTGGCGCTGCGGCCGGTGTCGGTAAAACTTTCTCACTCCTCATGGAACCGCTCCGGCACATTCAAAACCCCAAGTTTGCCGGTGTTATCTTTCGTCGTACCTCCCCACAAATCAGGATGTCAGGAGGCCTTTGGGATGCCTCGCAGGAGCTATACTTAGCGGCTGATGGTCTGCCCCGCGATACGTTCTTGGATTGGTCATTTCCCTCCGGGTCCAGGATAGACTTTGAGCACCTGCAGTACGAGAAAGACAAAAACAATTATCAGGGCTCGGAAATACCGTTCATTGGCTTTGATGAGCTGACACACTTCACGGAAAGTATGTTCTTCTACATGCTCTCCCGTAACCGCTCCACTTCGGGCATCAGGCCTTACATCCGCGCTACCTGCAACCCTGAACCGGATAGCTGGGTAGCCTCCTTTGTCAGCTGGTGGATAGACCAGGACGAACTGTTGCCGGACGGCACGCCCAATCCCAACTTCGGCTTCCCCATTAAAGAACGTATCGGCAAGCTGCGGTACTTCACCAGCGACAACAACAACTATGTCTGGGGAGATACCCCGCAGGAGGTCAAAGACAAAGCGCCACATAAGTTTGTTGACGAGCTGGCCGATACAGCTCCGAAAAGCGTCACTTTTATTCCAGGCTCTATCTTCGATAACAAAAAACTGCTTGAGGTTGACCCCGGCTACCTGGGTAACCTAATGGCGCTGGATGAGGCCACACAGGCAGCCTTGCTAAAAGGGAACTGGAAAGTGAAGCAGTCAGGTAGTTCACTATTCTTAAATGAGCGTATCAATGACCTGTACTCCAATGAACACGTACCCTTAGGCAAGAAATATATAACAGTGGATGCTGCCCGGTTTGGCTCTGACCTGGCAGTTATCAAAGTCTGGGATAACTGGCGCGTCATTGATGTGGCATGGTTCGATATATCCAGTACCTCCGACATTGCCAAACAGGTAAAGGCTTATGAAAAACAGTATGCGGTACCACGTTCTCAAACCGTCTGTGACGCTGATGGTGTCGGTGGGGGCGTGGTGGATCAGCTGCCGGGCATGAAAAGCTTTGTGAACAACGCCAAGCCATTGCCGCAGGAAATAGGAGGCAAGAAGGTGGAAAAGCCCAACTACGACAACCTGAAAACGCAGTGTTATTACCATGCAGCCGAAAAGGTTAACAACGCCATGGCCTTCATTTCACCGGATGTGGCAGACCGTATCATCAGGCATAAGGGTGTAGAAAAAAGGCTCCGGGATTACATCAATGAAGAATTGCGCGCCATAAGAAAAGGCTCTGCCGATAAGGATGGAAAGAAAAAACTCAACAGCAAAGAGGAGCAGCGCATTATACTTGGTCGTTCGCCCGATTTCGCTGACAGCTTTATGATGCGGTCCTTCTTTGACCTGAAACCGACACAAATGCAAAGCAACTTCTTATATACTTGACATGACAACCGAACAACTCAACACCTTATCAGCTGATGACCTGATAGCAGAAGTGAAAGCCGCTAAGCCTGATACGCAGTATGAAGAGGGCATGAAGCAGTACGATGTGGCGCAGCACGAAGTAAAGAGCACGGTGCACCGGCCAGATAAGCTGTCCCTTATACCCAAGCCTGACAAACTCGATGATGCTGGCAACCCCATTGTGGAGAAGAAATGGACTGCCGTTGCTAAAATTGCTATCCCGCTCCAAAAGTTCATTATCCAGCAGCGGGCATCTTTCGCTGTAGGCAATAAGATAACCTTCAAGTCTGATATACCTGATTCCCCTGTGTTCAGTGCCGCAACCGCTGCCTGGCGTGGCGCCAAAATGCAGTATAACCTCAAAGAGATTGCCCGTAAGCTGATGGCAGAAACTGAGGTGGCCCTGCTCTGGTACTCCAAGAAAGATGAAAAGGCCGAAGGCGGCGTAAAACTGCGCACCCGCATCATTTCTCCCTCTACCGGTGACAGCCTGTTTCCGGTGTTCGACAAGTATAACGACATGATTGCCTTCGGCCGTGGCTATAAGGTAGATGATGAGGAGTACTTTGACCTTTATACCGACACCGAACTGCGGCGCTTTAAAAGTGGCAATGGCGGGTACGAAGAAATAAAGAAGGTTGATGATGCCGGTAATGAATACGTGGAGAAGCTGCCTTATGGCAAGATTCCCGTTATCTACTGGCGCCAGGAAAAACCGGAGTGCGACGATGTGAAAGACCTTATCCGTGCCAGGGAGTTCAACCAGTCCGATTTCTTCGACAATAACCAATACTACGGTGACCCCATGCTGTTCATGAAAGGGTCTGCCGTAAACATGCCGGCAAAAGGGGTGGCCGGCAAAGTATTGGAGGGCTCAGATGATGCCGATGCCAAGTTTCTCACACCTGGCGACTACACGGCAGCCCGCAAGCTGGAGTTTGATATGCTGGATGAGGCCATATTCACGCTTACACGTTCGGCCAAGCTGGATGCAGAGAGCATGAAAGGGCTGGGTGACCTGTCAGGGGCTGCCATGGACAGGATGCTGATTTCCCCGCACATGGCCGCCAGAGACATGCAGGATGGCGAATTTGGCAGCGGCGTGCAGCGCTGCATCAACTTCCTGATTGCCGTGTACAGTGAGTTGCTCGGTATAAAGGATGGCGTAGCGGCAGAGCCGCAATTCAGCCTGTTTCGCATCGATGATGCCGGGGAACGCATTGATCTAGCCATGAAGGCCAACGGCGGCAAGCCTGTTGTAGACCAGGAAGAATCGATTCGCATGGCCGGCGTTTCAGATTATCCGGAAGATGTGTACCGGAAACTGAAAGAGGAGGCAAAGGCAAATAGCGCCGGCAGCGGCACTCCACCTATAGGCAAAACCGGCATGAAAGTCTCATAACATGGCAAAGAAACAAACCCGCCTGCTGCTGAAGGAAATACCCATTCTGCCCAGCATGTTCAAGCTGGACATAGTTGTGTGCACCAGCCTTGAAACCGTTGCCGCATTTTGCCACAAAAGGTATGGCGAAACAGAAAGGTGGTATATGGAGAACTTCCACCTCGATTCCTGCTGCACCTTAGACACAACCGTTGCATCAGAACTGAAAGGAGCCTTACGCACAGTGGTTGTATTAAAGCAGAAGAAGGTGCACATCGTGGCGCATGAGTTGATACATGCCCTTTTGGCACTTAGCGGATAGTATTGGCTATGAGATGACCAGTGGCACGCAGGAATGGCAGGCGGTTACGTATGAGTATTTGCTGAAGGAGGCTATGAAAAATGATTATGCGCAAGTGAGTTCATAAGGCTAAACTTAACTGTGCATTTTGCTCAAATTCTGCCACTGCCTGTAGAACACCGTTTGCCGCCTCATACATCTCTTCTTCCAATAGATCCTGCGCCACCTGCTTCATAATAGCTGTGCTTTTACCTTCCTGCAGAAAATTCAATGCCGTGCGGCGGAACATTCTTGAGCGCTCCCTAATTGATAGCGCATCAATGCCCTCAAATTGGCTGTAGACAGAAGCGGTCATAGTTGTTTCTTAACACTGTGGGTTTACCTTTTTATGTTTTCAGAATCTATGGGCGCCAGATAACGTGCAACCATGTTGTTGTTGCCTTCTACTTTGAAAACTCTGACAGGATAAGTGTACCACGTGCCGCTATTATCTACGCAGTTTCCTATTAATTGCCCGTCCGGTGGTAGCTTTTGAAGTTCCTCAATCAAGTCTTTGACAGTAGGCGCGTATATTGGGCAACTCATTGCTTCTTTTCTCCTTCTGCAAATACTGTAGTATAAGCGGGCTCCCGCGCATCGCCTTTGTAATGCGAGATGCTCAGGTATACTGTATTCAGCTCCAGACTATACTTTTCAGCAATCAACTCCTTGAGGTCTTCCTCGCTGAACTCTATTTTGATTTTCTCTTTCGGCATGGCTTTATAGTTTTCTGTTTATTACTTAATCTTTTTACAATCTGCATGATAGCGGTCAATCACCTTTTCTATATCAGCGTCCGGACTGACAAAGACTCTAGTGCCATTGAAGCTGAACCGGATATTCATATCCAGCTGTATCGCTTTCAACTTAGCCAGTATAACGACCTCGCGTAGCAACATGCCGATTTTAACTTCTACTGTTAGGGTAAAGGTGCACATCATCGCTTCACCTCCTCCATTCTCATACTTTCAAGTAGCTTTTTTTCCTGCTGCCTGCGCTCCACTTCTTTCTGGATTGCCAGGTTGTAGAACTTCTGCTTATTCAGCCTTCCGGCATCTTCTTCAGTCTTTATGAAGTAGTAGCTTTCTTCATCCAGGTATAGCGAATCCTTTACTGTTTTAGCCATGTTTTTACATCGTTTTTATTGTACTAATATACGGTAAAAGCACCGTAAATACCGTAAATGCGGTGCAAAATATTACACTATTTGCATATTTGCAAACATAGGACGTACTTTTAAATAAATCTTTCCGTAAACTTACACATCCAACCATTATGCCAGCAGAAAGGGCTAAAGTATTGGCTGCAATTGAGACAAAGCTCAAGGGCAAGTCACTCAGCAAGAACTTTAAGGATAGCATCGCTTCCAAATGGGCTGAAAAGATTGACACTGACGAAAACATTGATGCTTATATCGATGACCGGGAGGACATTCTACTAGAGGCAAGTTCGGAAGCAGACCGCAGGGCGACAGAGGCGGCGAACAAGGCAAAAGGTGAGCAGAAAAAAGACGAGGGCACCCCGCCAACGGATTCACCACCTGCGAAACCTAATCAGGAGCCTGACAGTGAAATTGCCAAGCTAACGCAACTGGTAACCACTCTGGCAGGAACTGTAAACGCCATGCAGCAGGAAAAGCAGGCACAATCCATTACAGAACGCTTTAAGAAAGACGGACGCCTGAAAGGTGTACCTGAATTTATGTTCAAAGGCAGGATACCCAGCAAGGACGAGGATTTCGAGACAGCCGTAACCGAGCTGGCAACCGACTATACCGAATTCGCCAAGCAAAACAAATTAGCAGCTTTCGGCAACGATGCGCCGCCGCAAGGCCAAACCAAGAATCAAAACGAGGTTTCAGGCGACATGAAAGCGTATCTGGCCAGTAAAAAGCCTGCACAAGAAACAGCTAAATAAATCTAAAGAGCAACATTATGTTAGGAGTTAAAAGAGAAGGCGGTTCATTCCAGCCACTCGTTTGGGAGAACGTGGTAGATACGCTCCCTGGCGGATTGATTCTCGACCTGACAGGCTACACACCTGTCAACGGTGTCGTGCCTGCCGGAACAATGGTAGGCAAAGACCCTGCTACAGGTTTAGGCAAGATTGTAGGTGATCCAGCCGTTGTTGGTGCCCCAACGCCAATCGGCTACACTATCCGTGACACCCCGGCAGAAGAAGGCAACACGCTGGTAAACGGTGTGGGCATTTCCGGCACTATCCGCGAAGCTGCACTACCTACCGGGCAGGGCACACTGGCTGCCAGGGTTGCAGCACTGCCACGCATCACACATGTTTAATTTTTAATGGCGCAAGATAATGGCAGTTAATGTAAATGAAATAATTGAGGATTTCCGTTTAGCGGATGCGCAGGCATTCCTGGATGCATACCCTTTCAGCGACCTACGCTACGCCAATGTATTCCCTGAGCAGTTCCGCACGGACCTGTCCTGGAAATCCATTGAGGCGTCTACCGGCGCGACCGTTGCCGCCGCCGTTGTGGCCTTTAATTCGCGGGCGCCCCGTTTCGGACGACCTACGCCGGGCAAAGCTTCCGGCGATATGCCTAAAATTGAGGGTGGCCGCGACAAAACAGAAACGGACTTTAACGAGTACCGAGCCCTGATGAATGCACTGCAAAGCGTCAACAACGCGGCGGCCCGGGGCAACGTGCTGCAGCAGGTGATCGACTGGCGCTATGATGATCAGGTGTTTGCCGTGAATGCAGTGCGTGCCCGTTTGGAATGGATGAGCAAGCGCATTGCCTCCACTGGTGGCTATGAGCTGACAGTGGTAAACAACGAGCAGGGCGTGCAAACCACTACCAAAGTAGATTTCGGTATTCCCGCTGCCCAAGTGGTAGATGCTGCCACGCCGTGGGATACGGAAGGAGCCGATCCGATTGCCGACATTCGCACCCGTACTAAAGCGGCCCGCGACAAAGGCAGACGACTGGCTTACATGTTCATGGCGCAAGAGACGTTTGAGGCGCTTGTTGCCTTTACCAGTGTACAGAAGTTCGCCGCTACCTACGTAGCAAACGCTTTAGGTCTGGAGGCTGTGCCGACGTTGCAGGCCATGAACAGCGCGTTCTTCGCCCAGGGATTGCCGCAGATTGTCGTATGGGATTCGTCCGTATCCATTGAGGGTAAAGACGGCAGCCAAACAACTGTTTCCGGCTGGCGTCAGGGCAACATCGTCTTTTCTGAAACGCCGGTATTGGGCAGCACACAGTACACGCTGTCAGCTGATGAGTATGTGCAGGCAGGCGTGGCGCAGAAAACCAAGTCCGGCATTGTGCTGGTAAAAACTTGGGGCATTGAAGATCCTATTACGGTTGTTACTAAAGGCACCGCTTATGCTACGCCGGTACTCAATAACAGCAAGAACATCCACATCCTGCGCACCCTTCCAGCCGCGCCAGAGGATGACGCTGTAGCAGTTGGTTAAATTCTAAAAGTACCTAACAATGACAAAAGCTAAAGAAGATAAGGCAAAGACTAAAGTAGCCGATGCTGAATACGACTACGTGGTTATGGAGGGTAAGCAATTCAGGGATATATACGATGTTCAGAAGGGCGTAACAGCGCCTAAGATATACAACGCCGGCGATAATGTGAGCGACTTCGAGCAAGACCGCTTAACAGACCTGGTTAACCGCAAGCTGGTAGAGCGCAGAGTTAAGGCGTAATGACGAACCTCGAAGCAGTTAAAAGCACCGTTGGCGCCAATTATCCTTTGGATGCTTCTGTATACATAAAGGCAATGATTGATGCCGGCATAGCGCCTGAAGGCGTGTACTCGAAAGAGAACGCCAAAGCTGTAGATGTGTGCGCCGCTGCTTTGATTCTCGTGCTCCTCGCTTCTCCTGACCTGCGTGAAGGCTCCTACCAGGTAACGCTGGCAGACCGAACCAACCTGATGAATGTCCGAAAGGCCCTGCTTAGTAAGTATGGCTTGCAAACAGGCACCGGGCCGGTTATTTCCGGCGCTGCAACTTATCTCTGGTAATGGCCTACGAACGCTATCCGCACACGCTGGTATTCAGCAAGGCAGGTACCGAAAGCACGCTGGATGGAAACGGATTTATTGTAGCCGGTGCACCCGGTGAAACGGTAACGGAGCCCTGCCGGTTTGATGATGCCAATGGCGTTGGCAACAGCACCGTTACCGGCGTGGATAACGAAACTTACCGACAGGCGGGCACTATCTACCTGCCGATGTCATCGCTGAATATTCCGGAGCGGGGCATGCAGGTAGAGGTGGTTGATATGTTCAAGGGCCGCGTAGCGAGCACCTACCGGGGCCAGCTGCACACAAGCATCAAAGTATACTGATAATGGCTGTAACCATCAAAGCGGATTTCAACATGGCAGCTATCCAAAAGGAGATAGAGCAGGCCGTACAGAAATATAAGCAGGAAGTGATACAGGCGTACCGGGATGCTGCTACGGTGTGGATGGAGCGCGCCAGGGAGAAAACGAAGGTACAGGGCAGTTTTGGCAACATCACTTTCAATCTCCGCTCAAGTATCGGTTTTCTGCTATTGGATAACGGCAGAGAGGTGGCAATAGAATTTGAAACAGTAGGCCCCGGAGACGCCGGCGCAGCAAAAGGCATGGAATACGCCCGCCAGCTGGCCGGCAGCTATACAGACGGTATAGCGCTTATCTGTGTGGCCGGTGAAGATTACGCGGCAGCTGTGGAAAGCAAAGGGTACGATGTTATCACAGGCTCCAGCCTTTACATAGAGCAGGACTTAGCGGATTTACTCGAAGGATGAAGAGCGGCTTACAAATGGTGGCGGACGTGGCCATGTTGCTGAAGGTGCCGGAAATCACCGGTATAATCAGCGGCAGCATCTGGCAGCACCAGCGGCCGGCCAACAGCAGAAACGAGGACGTGGTAATCAACTCCCTGGCACTTACCAACCAGCAGCTGCAGCAAGGCGTAGTGAACGTCAACATTCATGTGCCGAACCTAAAGCTGAACCTCGACGGTGCCACCGACAACACCATGCCGGATTTAGCCCGCATGTACGAAATTGAGCAGGCGATTTACCCTATTCTGGAAGCCTGTTGGAAAGATTCTTTCCATACCGACATTGACGAACCCGGCCAGCCTTACCAGGATGGCGCTAATTGGTACCTGAACATCAGAGTGAACTATTATTCATTACAGGAAAATTATCAAAATCTATAATTATGGCAATTACTCCAATAAGCGGCATTGAGCGATTAGACTTTGCCCCGGCATATAAAAATATAGCCGATGCCCCGCTAGACGCTGCCTGGCGTCGCGTGGAAAACATAAATAACGGCACTGTCTCCTTAACGCAGAATGAAGACAGCGTGAACCAGATCATCCCTGAAGATAAAGACGTGGCGGAGGTTACGCTCTCTACTCCGGGCGAGGCTGACACGTTTAATTTTTCCACTCTGGACTTTACGCAGGAGAACTTTGCAGACCTGTTCAATGTGGCATTCGATGCAGCAACCAGTACCACAACATTTAAAGCGCAACGCAAAGTCGCTAACCTGGCTATCCGGATGACTACGCGCCCGGTGAATGGTATTAAGTACATCATCACGTTCCCCAACACGGACGCACGCTCCAGGGTAGAAAATCCATTCACGAAGGATGGGCTGGTGCAGATTTCGGCCACGGCGACCATCCTTTCATTCATCGACGCTGATGGTGAGGAAGCCACCCGCACGATGCAAATGGTGAAGGCTGACGGCACCGTTATAGACAGCACCCCGGCAGTTCCGGCAGGGTAAGGATAAGTTTGTTTTCATAGCTCCTGTTAAAGCCCTTCCTTTTAGCTAGGGCTTTACTTTTCCAAATTAAAACAACCTATGCAAGAAGAGGAAATCATAAAAGGAGTAGCGGAGACTATCACCGAAAAGCCAAAGCTGACGGTAACCATAGACGTAAAGCGCCGCACCTGGCTGGACAGGCTATTGCGGCGCCCGAAAGCACGGGTATTCGTCGTGAAGCCTACAACCGTGGCTACTATGCTGATCATCAGCGGCCATGCGGGACTGATGGACAGCGGGCTTCTGCAGGCGGCTTTGCAGTCAGAGAAGAACAGGATACCGGCGATGCTGGCAGCGATTCACGCCAACTTAAAGGATGTGATTTTCGGGGTGGCCACCATTATCCAGAACAACGGAGAAGAACCCGCCGCCAAACTGCTGCAGTGGCTTTCAAAGAACACCGACGCACTGGACCTGGCAGAAATTATAGTGCCTGTGTTGGGGTCGACCTACATGCAGGTTTTTTTGAATTCTATCGTCTTGGTGAAAGGTACCGAAAGCATCCTGAAGCCAAAAACGAGCCCAGGCGAACAAGGGGAGATGATAGCCCCTGGAGAATAATCGGAAGTTACAGGAAGTACTTTGGCGAAACCCGCGAAGCTGTTATGGCCATGAGCTGGGAAAACTTTGTAGCTGACCTGGCCTCCATCCCGGTGTATGAAACGGAAGAGGAGAAAGAGAAAGTCAATGCGCCCGTGGATGCGGCGGAGCTATTCAAGATGTGATTAACAACCATGGCGGTAAAGGTAAGCGGCAACAGGAGGCTTAATAACCTCTGGGGATGGCAACTACCTCATTTTTATAAACATCAATGTCAAAGGTATCAGTATAGGCTCGAATGCTACCGTTCTGCGCCCGCGCTTTGAATTTATGAATGACGCTGCCAGATAGTTTTAAAATTGTGCCATCTGTATCTGCTATGAAAAATGCTGTATCAATGTCGCTGTAAGAAACCGGTGAGTAATCTTCCACCTGTGTTGCTTGATAGAAGGCGCCAATTTGGGTTTTCACATTTTCCATAACATCGGGTAGCGTATTGGATCCGGAAGAGCAGGCACACAAGCATGACAAAGTAACGAAGAGCAGTTGTTTCATAAAATTAGATTTAGCAGGTAAAGTATAAAAGACAAACATAGGGAAAATGGCTTCAAGAACTACTGGGAGCACAGGGATACAGGGCATCATCGGTACGTTTGATATTCCTGATTTAAAGGCACTAATATGTTTCTACAATAGGAATAGTCAAATCTTGCTCATGCCTGTAATCCTCACCCTCATCCTGAAGTATCACCTTTTTATAACCCATTTTTTGCCATGCTTTATACGACCCATTAGTTTGAAATTTTCTATCCCAAACATCATCAAACAAAAGATATGACAAGATTAAAATATCACTGCTATCACCTTCAACATCAACTTTAACATCCATGCCATCATCAAGGAAAGCGTTCCGAAGTTCATGTTGATGCCATAACCTGGTTCCTGAATTTGGCTTGTTTTGCTCCTTTGGTTGGCAGGATAATAAAACGAACATCATAAGCACAACGGCTAGGGTTGTCGGAAGTTTATTCATGATAAGCATCATTAGGTAAGCGGGAATATTTACAGCAAAAGAGGGCATAATGTTTTTTTGGTTTGAAAGCCTGAATCAATAATCAATATCTAAAAAGCGCACGCAATGGCAGTTAAAGTAAGTGGGAACCGTGGTCTTCATTTTATTGGGACGTGGGACGTCTCAGAAATTGAGGCCAACTCGAAGAAGGTGTTAGCTCTTATAGGTAATGTAAAGAAAGCTGTAAACGCTGTAGGTTCCAATAGCGGACAGGATGATTCTTACCAGAAAGGGCAGGTTGCTATTCAAAATGCGCTTGCCGATAGCCGTATTGCATTGCAGCGATTGAAAGAAGAACAGCAGGCACAGCGCACCGAGCAGGAAAAAACGAAAGCTTCAGCACAGGAATATAAAAAAGAACTGTTACGCCTAAAAGTCGAGGAACAGGCGCTGAATAACCAATACAAAGCGGGCCGCGTCGCCTTGGTGGAGTATAACCTTGAGCAAAAACGACTGGCACAGGCTCAAAAAGAAGCGGCAAAACAGCAGCAGGCCGCTACACAAGCCATAAAAGACAGCGCAAGAGCCAGCAAAAGCCAGGAACAGGAAATACAGCGGACTATTAGCGGGTTAGAGCAGGAAGCTATCCTGTTTCAAAAGCTTCAAAGGGAGGCCGCTATTTATAAGGCTGGCATTGCGGGCACAACCAATACCGAGCTGCAAGATAAATATAATAGAAAGCTTCAGGAGACCAGCCGTATTCTCCAACAGTTAACCCCGAAGTCCAACAGGAGCGTTATTACGCCCGGACTGAATACACCATCCCTTAAAAGCGATGTAGATGATCAGGTAAAGGCAATCGGCAGATTAGGCGAGGGGTGGAAAGCCAGTGCCAAAGAGCAGGTAGGGGCCATAGAGCGGGTTAAGCAGCAATTAAAATCCCTTCAGGAGCAGGCTTCCAAAGCACCGGCAGCGGCCTTGCCAAACCTCAATAAAGAAATTGAGGCAACTAAAAACGAGCTTAAAAGGCTTAACGCTATTGGCACAAAAGCCTTTGATGATACAAACAATGCAGGAAAGAAAGTTGAGGGAACACTCAACAGATTAAAACGTGCTGCTGAGCTTTACAAACAAGCCTCTGCCGGCACTGAAAATATTGAGCTACGGACAAAATACAATCAGAAGCTTCAGGATACAGAAGAGCGCATCCGTCAGGTATCAAACCAGGGCAAAGCTGGCTTTGATGCAATGGGTAATAAGATTAAGGATAATACCAGCCTTTTAGGCAAGTTTGGGGGGCAGATAACAAGCATTGCAGGAGCATTAGGTATAGCGTTCGGGATTCAACAATTGGTGCAATGGGGCAAGGAGCTTTTTAACCTTACCGTAAAGGCATCGGGCATAGAAAGAGCTTTTACCAGTATTGGTGATTCTTCATACTTGGAAAAGCTGAGAGAAGAAACCAAGGGATTTGTAGGAGATTTGGAGTTAGAACAGTTGGCTGTTAAAGCAAAAAACCTGAATGTTCCGCTTGATCAACTTGGAACATATCTGTCCTTTGCTTCACAGCGCGCTAAAGACACCGGAGAAAGTGTTGATACGCTCGTTTCTAAAATAATCGAGGGCCTTGGCAAAGAATCTCCCAGAATTATAGATGATTTGGGCATCTCGCAAAAGGAACTGAATGCAGAGATACAGAAAACCGGCAGTTTCTCCACAGCTGTTTCAAATATCATAAAGCGTGATATGTCAGAAGCTGGTACAGCGGTCGACACGCTAGCTGACAAAACAAACAGGATCTCTGTAGGCTTCTCCAATGCCATCAAAAGTATAGGTAATTTCTTTGTAGAGGCATTTAGTCCCGATTTGGCCGATAGCGATAAAATCGGGCAATTAACGGCTAAGTCCCTGGCTCATTTCTCCGACTTTAATAAAAAATCAGGGGCAGAGCAAAAGAAACTGATTAACGACCAATTACGGCTTGTCGCAACCCTTTCTGAAAGCTATAAAAAAGTAATGAAGGAACGAGAGGGCATGTTCTCTGGAAGAAGCCAACTTGTTATCAATGACGACCGACGAGCATTTGGTGAACGACTGGCGGCAGCTCAGAATGTCCTGAAGACCCTCAAACAACAAAATACAGCCTACGAGACACAGCAGCGATTAGCACGTGGAATAGCCTCTATCAATGAATTACAGGAGAAGCAATCAAAATTGCAGGATAAAGCCTATGCCGAAATTGATCCGGCAATGCGCGATGCTCTTTTGAAACAGGCAGAGGAAGTTCAAAAGAAAATCGACAAAATATTAGGCAAAACAGACAAATCAGTACGGAAAGCAGCAGAGGATGCGGCTGATATTGCTAAACAATCACTTCGTGAAAGATTATCGCTTTTAGAAAAGCTAAGCCAGGTAGCGGATAAATATTCAAGGAAATCCAAAACACAGAACGAAGAAGCCCTTCAGGCAGTACGGGACGAATTTGGGACTTTAGCTGATGATATAGCCGCCTTTAACAAGGATCCGAAAAACACGATCAAGATTGATGCTTCAAAACTTGACCCTATCCGCAAGCAGGCTATAGCAGACTTGACATACAGGCAATCAACTGAACAGGTCAAAATCCAGCTTTCAGAGGAACAGAAACTTTATGAAGATTATGAAAATTTTAAAATAACTTTTGGCACAGACAAAGCCAAAGAGCGCTATGCTAAAGTGCTGGATATCTCCAAAACATACCAGCAACGCCTTGAGGAAGAGCTTTCCAAAGTACGCGCCATTCCAGTTGATGAGCTGACGGGGCCACAGCAGGAGCGTTACATTCAGCTGCTGGAGATGGAGAAAGTAGCAAAAACTGAGCAGCAGAAGAATTATGATGACCTGTTAAAAGACCTGCAAAGTTATGAAGAAAAGCGCCTCCTGCTAACGCAAAACTATCAGGCAAAGCGCAAGCAGCTCGAAGGCAACACCAGTGCCATCGGTGAACTGGATAAAAACTACCAGGAAGACCTGAACGCCCTGGATGATGCACATGCTGAAACATTGCAAGCCTTCAAAACCCTTTTCGCAGGCATAGAAGATTTGAGCGACAAAGCGGCCCGTCAAGTGGTGGCGGATGCCAAACGCCAACTGGATGCGCTACGGGCCGCCGGACGCATCAGCGAGGCGGAGTACCAGAAGATTAAGAAAACGCTTGACAGCACGAGCCAGGCCATTGACGCACGGCTGCCGCAAAAGCTCCAGGATTTATCCGGAGAGCTAAGGAGCATGGCCAGTGCTGTAGGGTTGGTAAACGAAGGTTTCGGCAACGTGCTCAATTCCGTCTCCAATGTCATACAAGGTGTGGCCCAAATCAAGGACAGCCTCAACGCCATCAAGCAGGCGCAGGCCAACGGAGGCTTGGACTTGTTCAGCGGCCTTTCTGCCGGCATGGGCATTGCCGGCGGCGTGTTTGCGGCCATCGGCGTCGTGAAAGGCATTGCCGATGCCATGAACGCCAAAGATGAAGCCAGGGCAAAGCGGGCAGCAGAACAGCAGCAGTATGCCTTTGACATGCAGGTCAGGCAGAATGAGGCGATTATAACCCAATTAGACCGACAGCTGGCCATCATCAAGGACATGTACGGCACCCAGCGCATCGAGGAGTATAAGCAGGCCATTATCGATGCCAACCAGGAGTACCAGAAGTTGTATGATGGCCTTAAGAAGCCAAATAACGACCCCAAAAACAGGGATGTAGGGCTGATGCAGCTTACAGGCATCAACAAAGAACTGGACGAAACCATTGCTAAATACAATGCAGGCCAAACAAGCTTATATGACTTGATAAGAACTGCCGGCAAAGCAGGCCTGGAACTGAAGCCTCTAAATGAGCTTATCGACAAGTTAAATGATCCGAAACAGAGGGATAGCGCATTAGCAGACCTGCAGAAGCTTATGGACGAAGGGTTGATAGATGAGGCCACCGCCTCTACTATCAAGAGCATGTCGGAGATAAGCAGCAAGATAAAGGAAACGCTGAACGCCATCAATGCCGAGGTAACGGGCTTTACCCTGGATTCGCTGATTGATGATATCGTGGGGCTTTTCGCTGATGGTGGAGACCTGGCAGGGGATGCATTTAACAAAAGCTTTAATGAGCAGGTGCAAAAATCCCTTTTGCAGACATTCCAGCGCGATTATTTAGAAAAGCAACTGCAAGATTACTATACTTTATTTGCCGACCTCTCTGAATCAGGCGGCTCGCTGGATAAAAACGAGATAGCGGAACTGAGGAAAGAATATGAGCGCGTCCTGAAAGAAGCGCAGCAGAAATTTGCAGACATGGAAGCGGTTACCGGGGTTGATATGAACAATCCCTCTGGCAATGGCTCCAATCAGAATACCTTACCAGGCGCAATACGTGCCTCCCTTACCGAAGAAACCGGAGGCAAGCTTGCAGGCATCTATCAAGGCATCTTTGGCCTCAACAAACAGCAGTTGTCCGAACTACAGGGGATGGCTGGCAGCATAGCCGCGTGCTATGGTGTCGCGGTTCAAAGCGTCAACTACTTGGAGCGCATTGATTATAATACCCGCATGGGCTATGAGAGCGGGCACAGGATAGAGGGCCAACTTGTAAAGATGGGAGATTCACTAAATACGATTTCCAAAAACACTTCCGGCGGTACTGCTTCCGCCCGGGATTTAGGACTTGACGGATAGAAATGTACCTGGATATATACAGAAATAACGCCATTGTAGCTGCTATCCCTGTTTCGGAGAACAGCAACTATTCCTATCAGCTGATGGGAGAGCACAAGGTTGCCTGCGAGAGCATCGTGGTTACCGACGTGCTCGATATCCAGCTGGGCGACTATATCCTCTACAAAGGCCAGAAATATTATATCAACACCGCTCCCGGCTGCACCAAGTTCAGCAACTTCAGCTACGAGTACAGCCTCACATTCGAGCATGTATCTTACCGCCTGTTCGACAAAAAGCTGATGCAGAACGGCGAGTTCGTGACCGATTTTTTCGGTTATCCCAAACTGTACCTGCAGCTCATCGTGGACAACATGAACCAGATAGATACCGGCTGGCGGGTTGGCAATGTAGCGGAGGCAGACGAAAAGCACATTGCTTTTGAGGAGGGCGCCAGCTGCCGGGCCGCACTCACCACGGTGGCAGAGGAGTTCGGGCTGGAGTATTATTTTGAAGGCAAGACGGTGCACCTGGTGAAGTATGCCGGCGCTATCACCAGCCACGTATTTTCACAGGGCAAAGGCAACGGCCTCTATACTTTCCAGCTGCAGCGCCGAGATGATGCCAACCTCGTAACCCGGGTGTACGGCCGTGGCGGTACCAGGAATATCCCCGCGGATTACCGGCTGAATGATGCCGGCATACCGGCTACCCGCATCCGCATTCCTTCGGACTATGTAGAGCAGAATGTTGAGTTGTACGGCATCAAGGAGGGCAGCTATATCAATGAGGAGATTTTTCCGAACCGCACCGCGACGCTGACCGGCGTGGGAGGCATTGGCACCAACGTTTTCTATATTACGGATGCCACACTGGAATTCAATATCAACGATCATCTCCTGGAAGGCCTGGATGCCAAAGTTGCTTTCAAATCAGGAGACCTTGCCGGTTACGAGTTCACCATCAGCAAGTACGACGACAGCAGCAAGACACTTACGCTCAACATCGACAAGAACCAACCGGATTTTGCTATTCCGAATGCGACGTTTGTGCCCAAAGCTGGCGATAAGTATACTTTGGTGGATATTGATATGCCACAAGAATATGTGGCGGTTGCCGAGACGGAGTTACAGGCCAAAACGGAGGAATACGCTGCCGAAAACAGCAGGCCGAAGCTGGCCTTTAGCCTCACCCTGGATGAGCAGTACGTGCGCAGCCAGGGTGTACGGCTGGTGCCCGGTGACCGGGTGCGGGTAGCAGAGCCAAAGCTGGGCGTAGATGCCATGATTCGCACCACATCGGTAAGCTGGCCCTTGCTGCATGAGGACAGGATAAGCGCCACTATTGCCGATTATATTACCTACACCAGGCAGCAGCGGCTGGTAGCGGAAACGATAGAGAACCGGAAAGAAACTATCATTCAGGAGCGAATCAACGCGGAACGGGCACGGCGCACGGCAAGAGAATTACGGCAGCTGCGCGGCCTCATCCGGGACCCGGACGACTACTTCGACATTACAGGAATTCGGCCGGGCACGATAGAAACGCTCTATCTGGCAGTAGGGGCCAAGTCGCAGAACTTCGGCCTCAACAACGTGCTGATACAGGCAAACTACAGGGGCAACCCCAACAGTGTGCACATATCTTCTGGCCAGCTCGTGCATTACGAGGTGGAGATTGAAGGATTAGGCTATGTCTGGCAGATGCCGGAGCGCCAGTTCACCGGGCTTGACCCGGCTAAGGCCTATTACATCGCAGCCAAAGTAGAGCGCACCGCCTTGCGCGGCGTGTGGAGCCTGACAGAAGATTTCAAGGCAGCAGAGCAGGAGCCGGGCGTGTGGTATTTCAACTTGGGCGTGCTGTACCCGGCAAAAGACGGTTACCGCAACTATGACCTGACAAAGGGCATGACCACCATTGTAGGGGACACCATCACTACGGGCAAACTACAAAGCATTGACAAAATCAACTTCTTCAACCTCACCAACGGCACCTTTAACCTGGGCAATGGCGAAAGGGGCATAGACTGGGGCATCACCAACGAGGGGCAGTTGACGATTCGAGGGGCCGTGATGGCGGATAAGGTAGAGGTGGGCTCGGAGGGTGTCGTGAATGCTTTCATATCCGGACTGACGGACAACGGGCCGCTGTCGGTACGCTTTTCAGCCGGCGCCAGCGGAGAATTCCGGGTGCTGGACAATGGCGATGTGTATATGCGCCGAGCCGAAATTCAGGACGGGTGCAAAGTAGGCTCCTTCACGATTGAGGGTGGCGGCATGTCGAACAGCGACGGCAACGGCTCTATTTATATTGGCGAGGCCTCCAGGGATACAGAGATACGTATCGGCGTGAACATATTCCCTTACCTGGCAGACACCACTGGTACGGCTTATTTCTCCAACGGCAAATCCAATCCTGGAGGCACCAATTATGGAATATTGGCAGCGGCAAGAGGCGGCAAGAACAATATTGCGGCACGGTTCAATGGTGGCCTTCAGGTGACAGGAGGACTGTATTACCAGCCGCAAAGGATTACGACAGGCGGCAGATATACCCTTGGCAGGGATGCAAGCCACGTGGTATGGGCGGCTTCTGCTGACGGCAGCCTATTGTTGCCCAAAGACCCCTTGCCCGGGCACAGGATTACCTTTTACAAGTATAACACCGGCCCGACTGTAGGCATAGTAGGCAATGGCCGCACCATCGTATTTGGCGGCCAGGGGCAGCCTGCTTTCCTGTCGGGTGTGTGGCATGAGCTGTACTTTGATGGCACTAACTGGAACATGAAGTAATGGGAGCGTACGCGATAAACGGAAAAGACCTGATGGCCACCTTCGGCATTTTTGTGCGTGAGGGCGGCAGCGATGGCTTTCTGCAGTTGCCTAAGCCGAAAGCTTTCTACCAGTATGACTGGAAAGACAAAAGCGGGGTGGAGACAGATCCGACAGAGCCGGTCGTGTTCGAGCCGCGGAGCGTGGCCGTGCCCTTTACCATTGCGGCAGATACCGAAGCAGCATTTTGGGCTGGCTATACTGGCTTTATCGCGGAGCTCACTAAGCCAGGCCTGCAGGCATTGTACATCGAACAGGCAAACCGCATCTTCCGGGTGAAGATGGAAAACAGCAGCGCTTTTACCAGGCTCAGCCCTATCAAAAACCCGGTACAGAAGATTGTGGCCAACTTCACCATTACCTTTTTAGAGCCGGAGCCAAACCTGTTCACAGAGCCGGCAGCAGCGCCAGGGGAAACACCGGCCGATATGCTTTTTTACAGCTGGGGTTATTCCGGAAATCCGGTGTACGAAACGGATTACAGTACGCTCACTTACCAGTTCGGGGCCAACAGGGACAGGTCGGCGCCGGTGCTGGATTTTACACAGGCGGCCAACTACAAGTACCTGTACGTGGCCACGCCGATGGAGGCCCCGGTATTCACGGTGTGGGGGAATGCACCAAAAAATTACGGCAAGTTCCCGGATCAGCTTTTCTATGCGCCGGTAACATTGGCAGAGAGGAGAATTTACATATCACGCAGCCCTGTGCTGCTGGATAAGGACAACAGTAGCTTAAGCTTAGGATAATGGCAATATACAACCCACAAGACCACATCGTTCAGAACAAGGGCACGGCAGTTGTCGGAAAGCCTGTGGATGCGCGTTCGTGGTGGAGCGACGGCATCGGCCTGCGCCCTTTTGCCTCTGAAGCGGAGGTGCTGGGCTACTTTGATACACCCGCTTCCAGGGAGGGCAATTTCCTCATCTATATCGGTGCTGATGCTTATACTTTCAAGGGCGGCACGGCAGATGAGAACCTTGTACCTTTCGGGGATGGTGCTGTAGACCAGGAGCCTGTTGAAGGTGGCGGCAATGCCATTGCCTCGGGCTACGTGTACGACCTGAACGAGCGCTTCAAGCTGCTATCACAAGGCGGCCTTACCTATGCGAATGGCGCGTTGTTCGCTAACGGGATTGAGGTAAGGCTCGACATGTCTTATTTTACTGGTGTCTGGGCCGCGGGCACCTACCAGAAAGGATGGCTCGTGATAAGCACGGACCATACCAAGCTATGGAGAGCCAAGCAAACGCATGCTTCAAGTGCTGCGCCGGTTGCCGGTGTTAACTGGGAGCTTATGCTGGAGGTGCCCAAAGTAGATACAGTGCCGGTGCAGGACAGCACAAATGCTATTTCGTCCGGGTACCTGTTCCAACTCCGGCAACAAGTGCCGGTGCTGTTGGATGGCCAGCTTCAGGACATAGACGGCAATCCTATTACACTTACCGGCCAGTATGATACGAAGCCTGTTCAAAACAGCACCAAGGCGGTGCAGTCTAAGTATTTCTTTGAGCAGGAGAAGCTGTACCCGCGCTATAATGCAGCAACAAATGTTTTTACGGACTGGCAGGGGAATAAAATATTCGGAGTAGATAGCCTGCCCGTGCTGAACAGTCTCTATCCCATCGCTTCAGGCTATTTGTATGCGCAGCAGCAGAAGTACCTCTATTATATAAATGGAAAGGTGCAGGATGCGGCCGGCAATCCAATTACTGTAGGCGGCGGTGTGCAGTACGTAGACGGGCAGCTGGTTACGCCTGATGGTAGCGAGATTTTGCTTTCGCTGGATTTATTCCCGGAAGTAATCCGAGGATACAGCTATAAAGTGGGGGATTATTTCAGGGAGGGGGATACTGTTTACAGGGTGCTGACCGCCTTTACCTCTCCGGCTGAGACTTATAACAGCCCAACTCAATTGGCATTATCAAAAGGCTGGTTAGAGCTTTTTTTTGAGTCTACAAAGACACGTCTTTCAGGAAGTGTTGTTGCTGGATATACCGGTTACCAATCCTCTATACTTGCCGGGCACGCTAGCGAAAAAGTTCTTGTACCTGGTCCCGGCGCTACAGAGCTTAATTACGTTTCCTACTATCCTGTAATCGTTGGCAGGACTTTCACTGCTTATGCAGAGCTGAAGACGCTTGACTTTTCTATCAGCTTCGTAAGCGGGGCCGGTTGGACTACCTGGGTTGGCGATTGGACACTTCCATCCGGTCTGGTAGTTGGCGATACTGTAGCCTACGAGTTCAAATGTTTTAGCTACAACACTTTTACACTTGTAAGAAAGTATATTGTTGGCCGCAGCGCCAGTACGGGTACATCAGTTAATACGCCCGGCACCACCGTCGAGCGCGACAGTACAGGCAGCTTTGCAGGGCAGGATATTACCGCCGAACGGGTTATTACTGAAGAATTAGAAGCAGATAATGCGACTGTAAACAACACGCTTTATGCCGGGGCTGTTGAAGCCGGCAGTGTCTCCATAACAGCGCCTGTTGTTGATCCAAAAGACGCTACCACGAAAGAATTTGTGGAGGGGCTTAATAGCTCTACCGTTACGCAGTTGCGCGATGGTGTAACTGCTGACGGTGACACGCTCAACAAGCAGAACCTGCGGCTAAAGGCGATAGAAGCAATAATCGGCGACGCTACGCCTGATGCAGATACCGTCGTTAACAAGCTTAATGAAGCGCTGGAGATACTGCAAAATTATCCAGAGGGCACGAACCTGCTTGGACTGATTGCGGGCAAGGCGGATAAGGCGGATATATACAACGCCCTGGATGCTATTACACCGGGCAAAATGCTGGATGCTACGCAGGGTAAGGTGTTAATGGATGCCATCAACACGCTTGCTGCCGAACTGGATGCCTCGAAATGGACAGAAGCAAAAACGCTTGCCACCAAGCTGACTGGCTATGTTAAGGCTGCTGCTTCTTCTGCTCTTGCCACTACCACCGGCTTTTTACAGGCCCTCGGTATTCTGGAGTATAGACTGGACAATCTGGATGTGGGTAAAGCTACGACAGGTACTTTACCTGATGCACGGCTGAGCAGTAATGTTCCGCTGAAGAATGCCCAGAATACTTTTACGCAACAGCAGACATTTAATCAAGTAACCTTTAAAGAACCTTCAGTAGAGACAAAAACTGCTTACGGCATAACCAGTTTGGGAAGTGGCAATATCTTGCCATTAATATTAGATACTTATTCTGATGCAGCGCAGTTTGCGCCTGTTATAAAGGTTGAATACTTAGACCAAGCTACACAACAATGGACGCCTTGGGTTGGTGGTGAAACTCCAATAAGCAGATTGCTTGATGGGCAGCCATTAACAGCCACCTCTGTAACCACCGAGAAGAGACATTGGAGGTTTGTAATCAAGCTTCAGGCTTATCATGGTGGTGGTTTATTCCAAATGTATCAAGAGTATGGCGTAGGCGGTCCATTTGCCTATACTATGAAGGTGGAACACTGCGCAACCTCAGATTTTGCTAGTGGTGTAACAGAGGTATTCAATGAAGCTGTTAGTGCAGGGAGTTATTTTTTTAACAAAGCTATTACTGCGTTTACGCCTAATACTTATTATAGAATTGACATTGATGTTAGTTCAACAACAGTAGATAGTAATTGGAGATGGTTTAAGTTACTAACCTCTCGCGTATCGTATGGGACTTATTCAGGCCTCCCTTTTGGATGGGATTATACTAAAAAAGTCACCTTTGAGGCAATTAATTCCAAGACCATACAGGAAAACGGTGTAGCGCTGGCTGATAAGTACGCTGGCAAAGATGCTATTAACCTTTACACACAGAAGCAGTTTGTAAGGAGATCACTAGCAACTGATAGCGCGTTTGCAGTAGAAGTTTTTGGAGATGCACAGAGCAGGTCTATAATTTTTGCGGATGGACTAATTGAATGGGGGAATGGAGATAGTGTCAGGGATGTCAATCTGTTTCGGGCTGCATCAGGGCTGTTACAGACTAATGGAGCCATTAATGCAGTAGGAGGCTTCAGAGAGAATGGCGTTCCATTATCAACTAAGTATATACTCAAGGAAGCAGTTGATACACAGTATTTCTTAATAGCCCCTGCAGCTTCGCTAACAGCTCCAATGACAAAAGTAGTAAACGGTCAAGCTATAAGCATGCAAGATCGGAAGCTACTTACACCTTTTGAATCGGGTTCCATCGTTGAGCCTACACTCAATTTTGAAGAAATTACGAACGGCAAAAATGCACTGTGGCTGTTTAAAAACCGGAGCGGCGGCACAAGGCCAATCCACCTGCCAACGGGCGTCGCTATAACGATGGACCTGAAAGGCTCCGCTATCCTTCCTGAGTTCGACAAAGCAACCAGGATTATAAATCTGCCTGATCAGAAGAACGCAAAGTTGTATGTCTCTAACGATGGAGAAAACTACGACATCATACTTACAATAACAGGACTTATATGAGAGAAGGAGAAGCCGTAACCGCAGCAAGTAACATGCTGTCAAAAAGGGAGCGAGAAACTGCTTACCTGAACACGTTTCCCAACACTACTACATCTACGCAGCCGTTCAGCTCTGTCGGCGCAAAAGTATATTATAGTAGTGGAACCACAACCGAGTACACCGCAACAGGAACTGCTTACGGGATAAAGGCTAGTCCCGGAACGTCCGAATCAATTCCCGTTAACGCGGGATACGTGGAGGGAACTGATACCACCATCGGCTTTATGATGACAGGCGGGATCAGCAGGCGGAAAGAAGTTTTGGTATTTGACAATCCGTCTGTGTTCGATTTATCAGTTACCCGGGAGTTGGAGGCGCAGTTTAAGGTAGGGCACATTCGATCTGGCGTAGAACACCGCCTGCTAATAAGCGTCGGGGGTCTGCTGTATATTTCAGTTGTAAACTTCATAAATCAGATTGCAGTAAGCTCGTCCGATTCAGTTTTCCCAACCACATCAGAAACTGCCGTTTTCAAAGTTGACACAAAGCAGACCTGGTATCCTGTTTCACTTAACGTAGGCACCGGGGATATTGCTGTTACCTTTACGCCTGTGTATACATTGCCTGCTGATGCGATTATATCGGTTTTAGGCTTTTACGTGTTTTCTGACCTAACCAGCAACAAGTTCAGGTATGATAGTTTTAAGGTAGATGTGTTGCCTTACGTGCCCGAGGCTGCGCCCGACCTGACGCCGGTGGCGCTTATGCTTGATCCGGTTATCAACAACACCGCCACGACAGCAGAGGTAACTTATACCGCCCGCCTGCTTTCACCTGCCCCTGCCGATACCCAAATAAAGTTTATTCTTACCAACGCTCCAGAGGCTGAAATTATAGCAACTATACTGAAAGGAGAAACACAAGTGTCATTTAGTGTCATATTCCAGAAACTTGCCTCTGCGTTTGAGGCGATGTGCAAAGTGCTAGGCGTTCCTTACACAGTCAACGTTGGTACCGCAAAGACTGCTACTGTGGCCATCCCGCAAACATCTACTATTCCGCCGCCGCCAGCGCCGACAAACATCAGGATAGACACGACAGCAGGAACAATGGACTTTGATTACATTGCAGGAATTCTGGATTTTAGCCTATATGAGTACAACATAGCTGGCGGACCCTATATAACCCTTACTGAGAAGCCGATTACTTTCGACTATGACACTGATGTTGCGGCAAATAGCGTATTGCTGCGCTCTAAGGCCACAGATACCCGCCTGCCATCTGCTACAGCTACTAACCCGGTTGCGATACCTGCCAGAACAGTCACGGGTATCATTATCCCTGAAACAATAGAAGAAATACCGGAGGGCTCTTTGGAGTCGTTTTCAACACAAATTACTTATTCAAGAGGGGAGGCAGAAGTTATTACTTCCGAATCGGTTTTCAACATTGTTTCCAAACCTGCAGCAACAGTAGCGACTTTTAACGGCAATGTGCTCGCAATTGACAACAATGCCACGTCCGGCGATGGTGGGCAACTGGTCATACGTGCAGACTTTGGCACCTTTTGGACAACAAAACAATTAACAGTTATAGATTCTACTGTGCCAATGGCGACAATGGAAGTAGTGGGTGCTTATCTGATTGACGCTGATAATGAGAAGCGATTAAGGGAAATTCAGGAGGGCGACACGATCAACCTGGCAGAGCTTTCGACCAGAAACCTAAACATAGAGTTTGTTACCAATCCGGCGAAGGTAGGCAGCCTGAAAATACAAGCGACATCACTGGGCAAGAATGTAACTGAATCGGGTGCGCCTTATGCATTATTCGGAGACATAAAAGGTGACTATAACGTAGGAACAGTGCCTACAGGCGCACACGTTATTACGCTGACACCATATTCTTTATCTGGTAGTACAGGTACTGCCGGCACTTCTAAAACAATAAATTTTAGTGTTACGGATGTTCCTGTCACGCAGCCGAGCAGCCTAAAATTCATGCTGCCTGAAGCATACCTAAGAACACAATGGGCTACGACAGGCCTGCCAGAATGGGTGGCGGATAACAAGATACCTACATTTGTTTACGTGCCTAACGTAATGTCACCATCCAGTCCCTGGATAATCGAAGAAAGTACAGATCCGAACGATTTCACAAAAGGCTTTACAATTAGGGAGGATCGGATTGAAGCATGGTTTAAGGGCGATAACGGCAAGCGTTTACCCCTTTCCACCTCAACTGGGTATTGCCTGCTCGATCTGGAAGATACTTCACTGTATAAGTATATTACATTGCTGCGGGATAATGCACGGGGAACGCTAAAATTTAACTTTGCGCGGGACAGATTCAAGGCTGTAATGGAAGCGGTAAGGAGACTTCGCCCAAATGCGAAATTCGGGTGGTACGACATTCCGCGAAGGGTATACAGCCAGAACCAGATGAATGCGCATAATGGCACTACGCACGACAAATTTGATGAAATAATCGGAGCCGGGCACTTCACCACAACCAGCTGTTATCCCTTCCTGTCTGACGCGCAGAAGTATGCAGGGTTCAACCTGGATTACCTACGCCTGAACATGCGCGAGTTGCTCAAATACAAGGAAAGGCTGGGCGTAGAAGTAGGCGTGTACATGAATGAACGCTATCATCGCGATAATACCATAGCCAACGGCTACGGCTATGATCCGGGCATCTATGCGGCCACAGGCTTGAAAGTTAGCTATCGGTACCTGTGGCCACACTACGAATATTTCGAGGCGGCTTTTAACGAAATGGCGACCTACAAAAGTCCTGATAATGGGCTTTCAATAGACCTTTCGATGTGGTGGAGTTACAGCGATACCAACAGCAGGAAATCACGCTATTGGGGAGAGGGAGCCCATCTGCATGTGCCTAAAGCATCAGATTTTACAGATCCGAACAACACAGATACGCTGCCTGACAAGGTGCTGTTATCTCAAGCAGAGCACGATTCTCAATACTTTGAGCTTATTACGCGTTCGTTTGGTGCAACTGGTGTAAGCTATCTATAGTCAACAAACCATTCCGGCAGGCTACGGTTTGCCGGAATGCTAATTGAGGAAAACTAAGGCCATAAGCTGGAGTTTTTCTATATAAATAACATAGGTCATAGCAGGATAAAAGTGTTTTAATCGAGGACTGTATGAAAACAGGACGCAGAAATATATACTTCAGAACCTACATGCTGGTAGGGGTAATTATTGCCGTCTTCTTCCTGCATAATGCCCTTGAAAATAAGTACTACGACGTGCTTCACATTGAAAAAACCTTACACTTGCTGGGGCAGACATTCTATATCCGCGACATTTTTCCCTACTATGATGCGCCGGATAAGGGCTATTATGGTAACACGGTGCGCTATGACTTGCAGGAATACATGTATCGGATAAGCCAAAAAATAATTATGCTGACTGGCGCCTGCTGCATTTACCTGCTGGTGCAGGCCTTTAATGTGTTGGCGGCTGATTTGCCGGGCCGCACATTTATCCGGATGCCAAAGATTATGGTGTTGGTAGTAGGCTTGTTTGCCTATGACCTGGCAGATTTCATATTCACTGCCGGGCAGACACCCTGGGAGATAGAGGTGATTATCTTCTATACTATTTTATCTACTATCGTTCTAAGCGGCAAGAAATAAGATGCCTGATTTAAAAGACAAAGGGTTTGACCCACGTGCATGGCTGTTCACGCTATTACAAATTACTGCAGGCGTCTTTCTGATGAGCCTCTATAACTCGAACATCCAGTTTCAGAAAGACCAGACAGACATTAACGCAGGTGTCACAAAACTGCTATATGGGTTGCAAAATCAGATAGACAAACGCGAGGCGGCGGAACCCTATAAGCAACAGCAGTTGAAAGATATGCAGGAAACGCTTAAACAGCTTTCACGTGATGTGGCCCGGTTGAAGAAAAAACACAACATAGATGAATAGAAAATATGAGGCCCATGAATGAAAAGGCATTTTTTGCCCAAATACGCGAAACGCTATTCCACGGCAAGTTAACCCAAGGCGTAGTAGAGACAGTGCAGGCCTTCGCTAAAGCTTACACTACTTACGGGCGCGGGGATTACCGGGACCTGGCCTACATCCTGGCTACTGCATATCATGAAGTGTACCATGCTGCGCTGAACTCCGATTGGGCGCCAATACGTGAAGGTTTCGCTCAGACAAACGAAGGAGCAGTACGGGCAGTAACGAGCTTGTATGAGAAGGAAAGAATCAGCAAGAATTACGCTCTGCCTGATGCAAATGGGAATAGTTGGTACGGGCGCGGATTTGAGCAAGTAACGCATTATGCCAATTATCTTAAGATGGAAGCGGTTACGGGTTTACCCCTGACGAAAGACCCTGATTTACTGCTGCAGCGTCCTATAGCTGCACAGGTGATAGTGCAGGGGATGATGGGCGGTTATTATACCGGCAAGGCCTTGCGGCACTACATCACGAATGTAGATACAGACTTTGTGCAAGCCAGGAGGATTATCAATCCAGGCGATGCCAGGACATTCCAGAAAGTGGCGGCCACGGCAGATAAATTTTATGCAGCATTAATTCAGAAATAATATGAAAAAAGCATTTAAACACCTGCAGGTATGGTTGTACGGATTATGGCTAAGGCTAAAGCTGCCCATGGCAACAGGCTGGAAGCGCACCCTTATATTCTTTTCCTCCCTAACCTTTATCGGTTATCTACCTGATATACTTTCTTTCCTTCTGGATTTATCCGGCGGCATTGTCAGCGCTGCAGATCAGCTGACAATCATCAACCATCTTTTTTCCACAGAGATATTAGAGATTATATCGAAGGCCCGGGCGGTGGCATTGGGTGCAACAATTATCATCCCATTTATCGTCCGCAGTTACGAAAACCTGACAGACAGACTGGATGCATACCGCGAAAAGAAAGGCATAACCGTGCAGAGCACATTTGATGAAAAGCTTCAAAAGGCAAATAGAGAATCCTAACAACCAATATATGAGAAAGCTATTTATATTTTGCTGCATACTATTGCTGGCCAGCTCCTGCGCGCCATCTTTGGAAAAGGCCATCAGCACTGCTACGAAAACGCAGGCAAATGCCACTACTACCCAGAACGCTATTCACGCGGCCTGGCCATCCGTCACGGCAGACTTTGCGCACCGGGTATACGCGCCTAAAGCCGGAGAAACGATAAAAGGCAAGGAACAGGTGAGCGAGAAAACCACTACTGAGCCGCCGGTGACCGTGCCCTGTAAAGACGAACAAGGTCAGCCCGTGCAGCAGGTGGAGTGCCCGCCGGCAAAGGTTACCATCCGGACCGTCTACCGAACTGATACGCTCAGAGTAATAGATACTGCAGCGCAGGCACTGGCACAGATAGAGGTTGATACTTTGGAAGCAAAACTTATCCGCGCGCAAACGTTGCTGCAAAATGAAACGTCCGAAAAGTTAACCTATAAGGAGGAACGCAATAAAGCTTACGGGGCCTTAGCCATTATAGCCGCCATATTTGTAGGGGTTATGATACTGGTGTTCTTCAGAAAAATGCGAATTACCAGCCCTCTTTTTTGAGGATCTGTTAATGATCCATTACACACATATTTTTAAATGGCAGTTTGGCTAAGCAAACAGATTTTACTTACCTTAGCAACTATGCAGTTAGATAAGATCAAGTACGAAGTGTCCGCTGAAGTTACGTTCACAAAGGAGGAATTTGACCTGATATACACTGCCTTTGAAAATGGGAGCATAACGAATAAGGTAGATGCAGAGCATGGTGGCTGGATGTTTGGGATGAAAAACCGCGTAACAAGAGCGTTGGACAATGGCAGAGAACCAAGCGACTGCATATCATACGACAGGCTTCTGAGTATAGCAGAAGCGCTTGCGGCGCATCATTACTTCAATAAAGATGATATTGATTTCAGTTCGCCGGTGTACATCTTCAAGCACGCTCTGCTCGATAAGATTAAAAAAATACTCCACACCCTAGACGAAGCTTATAATAAGGTGAACGAAGTAGAGTAGCAAGGTTTCCACCGTTCATTTGCTTACCTCACCTGACCCTTAGCAGGTCTGAGAGCCGGGTGGTATAACAGGGCGAGAGCCGCTCCTGACGCAACTTCCACCGCTGCTCTGTTCCCTGCGCAGCGTACCCGACAGCACTATGGCCAAAGCGCTCCCTTAGGCCGTCTAGTGTCTGCATCAGCATGGCATGCTTCTCCCGGTCTACCGTGTCGAGCAGGCTCAGCTGCAAAGAACTTGATGGCACTAAGTCCAGGAGCAGTAGGCCTGTTTTGCGGTAGCGGAAGCCAGGACGATAAATCTCCCGCAAGGCTTTGAGAGCGTAGCGGATGAGTTCGGGCTCTGAGTCGGTGGGCGTATCGAAATAGACGGTGCGGCAGTTGGAGTAAAGTTCTCCCTCCGCGGCAAAGCGGCTGGTCATGCAAAACACCGTCATCGCTCCCGCCCTACTCTTCTGTTTCCTGAGCTTTGTTGCACACCGGACGACATGCGTCGAGAGCGCCTCTTCGATTTCCTCTACCTGCGTAATGGCCGCTCCAAAGGAGCGGGAGGTACAGATATTCTTCTTTGGCGGTGGCACCATCTCCAAGTCCTGGCAGGGCTCCCCCCTAAGCTCTTTCACCGTTCGCAACCCCACCACGGTCAGGTGCTTTTTGGCAAAGGCATCTGTCACGTTCCGTAAGTCCCAGGCCGTGTGCACCCTGTAGCTCTGAAGCTTTTTAGCATAGCGATGCCCGATGCCCCACACATCTCCGGCTTCTGTCCGCTTGAGCGCCTCCCGGATGTGGTACTCGTCCGTGAGTACCAGCGCTCCGTCCGCCCGCTTCGACTTCTTGGATATACGATTAGCTAACTTGGCCAGCGTCTTGGTGGGGCCAACACCAACTGCTACTGGGATACCCGTCCACAGCTTAACGGTTTCTTTGATGGTACGGGCATAGGCCACCAAGTCTGTCTTGTAGAAGTCCCCAAGGTCCAGGAAGCTCTCATCAATGGAGTACACCTCTACATGAGGACTGAACTGGGAAAGGGTTTCTACCACGCGCGCCGACATATCCCCATACAATTCATAGTTGCTGCTGAAGACCTGCACGTGGTGCTGTTCTATGAGTTTCTGTACTTCAAACAAAGGCTTGCCCATCGGCAAACCGATGGCCTTTGCTTCAGCTGAACGGGCGATAATACAGCCATCATTGTTGGAGAGCACCACCACCGGTACACCCTCCAGTGAGGGATTGAAGACACGCTCGCAGGAAGCATAGAAGTTGTTGCAGTCTACCAAGGCAAACAGGGACGTCATACTTTGCTAGGAGGTAAATGTTCTGACCGTACCGACCACCACGCCCCAAATCCTGCCGGCGTCCGCTTCGGTAATATGGATAGGCATATAATTGGGGTTCTCGGCCAGCAGGTAAGCTCCGTCCGTTTTGAGTTCGAATCGCTTGATGGTAAACTCTCCGTTCACGTAGGCCAGCACGATATCGCCGCTTTTAGCTTTCCGGGCTTTGTTCACGACCGCCAGGTCTCCCGGTGCAATATGGGCGCCAATCATACTGTCCCCTTCCACTTTGACCAGGAAGGTGGAAGTAGGATTAGAGGAAACGTAGTTGTTCAGGTCAATGCGGCCGGCAATGTAGTCATCCGCCGGGCTCGGGAAGCCAGCCCTGACGGTAGAACCAACCAGGGGGATAAAGATACTGCTCTCCAGCTCCAGGTGAAACCCCTCGGGCCAGGGCATAGGGTGTAGGGGTATAATGTTCGCTTCTTTCATAGTGCCTCCTTTTACGGCACCAAATTAAGCAGTGTCTATATATTTAGCTAAAATATTTAGTAAAACTATTTATTTTAGCTTTATCAACTGAGCAAACTCCCTTGCTCAGGTGCCGGTTCCAGTACTTCAGGAGAGTCATTGACAGGAGAATTGACCAGGTGTGACACGGGATAGGCTTTCATCTCTTCGCTGGGGTACGGGCGCAGGAGCGAGAGCAGGTACTCATCTGCCCGCTCGTCCGAGAGCCACAGGCCCTCTTCCTCCGGGTGCAGCAGCACGGGCATGCGGTCGTGGATAGGGCGCATGAGTTCGTTGGGCTCGGTGGTGATAAGGGTGTAGCTTCTGATAACTTCGCCTGTCTCTTTGTCGGCCCATTCATCCCACAGTCCTGCAAAGCAGAAAAGGCCTTCGTCTTTCAGGAGGAAACGGTACGGCGTTTTGCCGGCCGAGGAGCTACGCCACTCGTAGAAGCTATCGGCCGGTACCAGGCAGCGCTTGCTGTTTACCAGTTGCCGGAAGGCAGGCTTTTCCGTCAAAGTTTCGGCGCGGGCATTGATGGTTTTATGCTTGTAGTTCTTCTCCTTTGCCCAGTGGGGCAATAAGCCCCAAGAGAAGAACTGTAGCTCATCCGGTGCTTCGTTGGTGATAACGGGCAAAAGCTGCGAGGGGGCTACGTTGTAGCGATTATCTACTTCGGCGTTTTTTAGCAGCCTGGCAGCCCTGATGGAGCCTTTGCTTTCTTTTTTTTTGGAGATGATGGAATATCGGCCGCACATAATAAATAACTTTAAGGTTGTCCTATGCGCTCTCTACGCAAAAATCACAGCATAGGTACTGAAAGGCTTAACGTGTGGGCCCGGCATCCACCCCGCTCTCTAAGGTCTGCTGCAGCTGTGTAGACAGCGCTGAAAGCAAATCATAGCCGGTGGCACTTTCTATGGCATCTACAGAGGTACGGTACGTGCCCCAATCGGCGTTGACCGTGTTGTTGTTTGGTGTATCAACTGCTATGACGCGGGTACTGGTGTTGATGCGCTGCAGGTCGTTGTCTCCCTGCGGCAGCACCACCAGCACTTTCCAGATACGGGCGGGCACTGTTACGTTGCCGTTGTCGATGCTGGTAGCACGGCCGTTGCTGCCCGTGCCGCCTTCGCCATAACTGCCCATCACCACGTATACTTCCATCCCCTGCTCTACCAGCTCACGCGTGTACTCTTCGAGGTTGGCCCAGGTCTGCTGGTTGTTTTCAGGCGCCTGCGGAATCATGTTCGTCATCAGGAAGGTAGCCGCATTGTCCTCTTCTGAACTGGTCCTGTCAGCCGATGGTGTGTTGTGCCCACGGTCAAAGCCGCTGTTCCTGTAGCTGTTCGCTGTTACATGGTACCAGCTTTCGGGCAGCGCCGGATCAGGGCGGAAGTTGTCCTGCCTGTCGGCCGTGCCCAGCCAGTCGGGGCTCACATGCCAGCTCACCCAGTTGGGCGTGCCCCTGTCGCGGCTGTAGGAGAGCGCGTACTGGGGCTTGAGCATCAGGTAATTGCCGGCATTGCTTTCGCTGGTGGTGGCTCCGCTGGGGTTGCCCAGCAGCAGGTGTTCCTGCTCCGGTTTGGTTGACTGTTGCGGAGCTACATCGGTATCCTTACACCCGGCCAGGACCATGAAGAGAAACAGGAGGTATTTGTAATGGCGGTTTAACATGATGAGGCGATAGATTACTTATTCAGGAAGCAAAGCTAATAAGACCTCTATTATATATGTTACAATTTAGGAACTTTGAAATATTGGAGGAACCAAAGCGGAGAAATATGTTTTATATTTGCAGCAAGCCGGAAGGATTAAAAATGCATAAAACAAGGTTCAGTTTTCCGATTGTTTTCCTGGAAAAACAAAAAGCCGAACATTTTAACCTATATAAAACTGACAATTAATCACTTATAAAAGTACAAACACTTAGCCGAAACTAAGCCGTTATGAACAAACCCTACAACATTTTACTATACTACTGCTACACACCGATAGCAGATCCGGAAGCATTCCGCGAAGAACACCATTTGCTGTGCCTGGAGCTGAACCTGCTCGGCCGTATCATCGTGTCTAAAGAAGGCCTGAACGGCACGGTGTCCGGCTCTGCCGAAGATTGTGCCACTTACATGGCTACCATGAAAGCCGATCCGCGTTTTGCCAAGATCGATTTTAAGGTTGATGCCTCCGACATACATGCTTTTGCCAAGCTGCACGTACGCACCAAAGCCGAAATTGTACATTCCGGCATGCTGCACATCGACCCGAACCAGCGTACCGGCCAGCATCTTTCTCCGCAGGAATTTAAAGCCATGAAAGACCGCGAGGATGTGGTGGTGCTGGATGTGCGCTCTGATTACGAGTACAGCGTGGGCCGTTTTAAAAATGCGGTTACACTGGACATTGGTAACTTCCGCGAGTTTCCGGAGAAGGTAAATGAGCTGAAAGAGAAGTATAAAGACAAAAAGATACTGACCTACTGCACCGGCGGCATTAAATGCGAGAAAGCGAGCGCTTTTTTGCTGGAGCAGGGTTTCGAGAACGTGTACCAGTTGCACGGCGGCATTATTAAGTATGGCATGGAGGCTGGCGGTGAAGATTTTGAAGGCAAGTGCTATGTGTTCGATAACCGCGTGGCGGTAGATGTGAACAAAGTAAATCCGCAGGTGATTTCGGAGTGCTACGTGTGCGGCACCAAGAGCGACCGGATGGTAAACTGTGCCAATCCTGTTTGTAACCTGCATGTGCCTATCTGTGAGGCATGTGGCTGGGGTATGGATGGTGCCTGCTCTCCTGCATGTAAAGAGCACCCGGAAAAGCGCCCTTACAACGGCACCGGCTACTACCAGAAAGAGATGAACGGCTATAACCCGCTGAAAGGATTTAACCGGCCGAAGAAAGCGGATGTACAAGTATAAATAACTCATTTGCGATGTGTAAGAGAAACCCACCCCTAGCCCCTCCAAGGAGGGGAATTCCTGAAAGAGTGATTTAAATTCCCCTCCTTGGAGGGGTTAGGGGTGGGTAAGTACTCTTGTGAAGGTATCAGCACGTAAGTAAATCGCAACATAAGTTAAATAACTAAAGCTAAAGAAAAGCGTGTGCTCCGAAGCCACGCTTTTCTTATTTATACCTTTTGTTGTATATTCAAGCAATAAAAGCAGGTTGGCCATGAGTTATATAAACACCTTAATAAGGGTTTCCGATGATTGCCCGGTTCAGGTAAGTGAAATTCCTGTTGCTAAAAACAACAAGAAGCCGGCGCACCTGATTCAATACGAGTTGCTGACCAGCAACCCGTACAGGTTCGGGCACGAAGAACTGATATATGAGGTTTTTGTAAGGCAGAAAGAAATCCCGGCTGCTGTGCTGGAAACTGACGCTGCCAAAATAAAGGATGAATTGTTTTCGAAAGGACATCCATGTATGCGGGCATCGGCGCTGGTAAAAAAGTATGGCTTTGGGGCTCATTACAACGAAGAGGGCAAAATAGCCATTTACCCCGTGGAGTCTAAGGCGTATCAGTCTTTTATGGAAGACAAAGACATTAAAGTGATAGCAGGTATGCGAACAAAGAAAGTATAAATCAAGTGTTTGCACAAAGCTTTACATCAATCTGAATCTACTGACAAAGTATAGAAATTAACGAGAAATGGCCATCATCCCCGAATCAGAACTTATCCTTAATCCCAACGGAAGCATTTACCACCTGAACCTGCTGCCCGAGCATATTTCAGATACCATCATCACGGTAGGCGATCCGGATCGGGTAGCCAGGGTAAGCCAGTATTTCGATGAAATTGAGATAAAAGTGGCCAAGCGCGAGTTTATCACCCACACCGGCTACTACAAAGGCAAGCGCCTGACGGTGATTTCGACAGGTATGGGAACCGATAACATCGACATTCTGATGAATGAGCTGGACGCGCTGGTGAACATCGATTTCGTGTCGCGGGAGCCCAACGGGGAAAAGATAAAGCTGAGTATTGTGCGCGTGGGCACCTCTGGATCGCTGCAGGAAACGGTGCCACTGGGCAGTCACCTGGTTTCGCGTTGTGCCGTGGGCCTGGATTCGCTGATGGAATTTTACCCGCTGGAGCAAACGGACGAAGAGCAAAGTATAACCGGTGCCTTGCAGCAGGAACTGGGCCTCAGTTTCCGGCCATACTGCGTAAACGGCTCCCAAAGGCTGGCTAAGAAAGTGGCTTACGATATGATTCCGGGCAACACCCTGACCTGCCCCGGCTTTTATGCCCCACAGGGCCGCGTGCTGCGCGCCGGGTTGCGGAATTCAGATTTACTGCAAACGTACCACGATTTCCGCCTGAATGATTTCAGGTTCACTAATTTTGAGATGGAAACGGCCGGTTACTATGGTATGGGCCGCCTGCTAGGCCACGAGGTGCTGTCGCTGAACGCGATGGTAGCCAACCGCATCACGCAAACCTTTGCCGAAAACGCCGACGATGTGGTGGATGATTTGATTGTGAAGGTGCTGGAACGGATTTAAGGAACTCTATAGAACAAGAAATCCGCTACCTGCGAAACAGCTTCGCAGGTAGCGGATTTTTATACTTACAGGGCCTCTTGCTTAAAAAGATTATCTTTTTAGAAGAACTCAATACCTATAATGGAAATAATCGGAAGGGCGCAGGAGGCTTTTAATATGATGTAGTTCTCGTCGAGCGTCCATACGGTTGTATCTACGCGTTTGAGCTCGCCATCAGCTGTCATAAAAGTGATTTCTACCTTTCCGTGGTAGACGTTGCCCAGCGAGGCAGCGCGATTCAGGTCCCACATGCGTTTTTTGCGGGCTTCCGGGTCAGTTAATACATCTTCATGTCCGAAGCGGAAGGCCGGGATTTGCTCTTTCGCCACTATCGGTATAGAATTTACAATTGGGTTCATGTATGGTAAGCCTCTAAAGTTTAAACATCAGTATAAATATAGGGAATGTACGAAGTGATAGCTATTATTGTGCCGTAAATTTTACAGCTTCTGCAGAAAGGCCAGTGTATCTACGCCATCGGCATAATCCCACACCATCGGGTGCTGGGCCTGGCCAAAGGGGATGCTGCCCTCCAGCCAGCCATGGGCCGACACCACACACTGTGTTTTGTCTTTTACATCGTTCAGTTTCTGGCGCAGATCTGCCAGCGAACTGAAAGTGTCATAAAACAGTACCGAAATGGGAGATACCAGCGCCTCGCTTTGCTGCACCAGCATAAAACCACTGTCGAAATGCGGCACACGATTTACCAGCAATATAGATTTATTATAGTCGTAGTTGTTCTGGTATTTATGGTGGTCTAACAGGGAGGCATAGGTTGTATTTGCCTCAAAAAATTTATCAAACCTATACCCCTCCGGCACAAATACTTTGGATACATTGCGGCAACCCAGGCCATAGTAGCGAAAAATATCCTCACCCAGCGCCTTCAGATCATCCGCCTCTTCGTGGCCGGTAAGTACGCCTATACTTGTTCTGTTTTTGCGGATAATGTGCGGCCGCTTGCCAAAATAATATTCAAAATAACGGGCGGTATTATCCGAACCGGTGGCAATAATGGCATCGGCATCTTTCAGCAAATCCACGAACTCAAACTGGTTGGCGAAGGCGGGCTCTATGCTTATCAGCATGTTAGCCAGGCGCCGCATCAGTGGCTCATCGCTGGTGCTGGGTTTGGCCAGCAGGTAATGCCCGCTGAGCAGCACGGCCAGAAAATCGTGGAAGCCCACCATCGGAATATTGCCCGCCATCACCACGCCAACTTTTTTAGGTGTAACCTGTTTGAGGTGATAGGGGTAAAGCCATTCACGGAGGTATTGCTCCTGCAGCATTACAATAATGCCGTCAATAGCATTAGAGACATTGGCCTCATCGAACCACGGATTACGCGATAATGCAAGCTGCGCCCAAGCCTTCCGATCCGCCGGAGTAAGGCGCTGAAGTTGTTTGCCCAGTTCTACAAAAGCTTCAATCCTGTTCTCTAATGTCATGACAAATGATGTGGCGGTGTAAAAATAATTTGATAAGGATACTTAATGTTTCTAATTTTGTTTTTTAGAAGAAACAAGAAGTACAAAAGTATAAAAAATATACAGGAGATACGACTATGGCTATAATGATAACGGACGAATGTATAAACTGTGGCGCCTGCGAGCCCGAATGCCCCAATACCGCTATTTATGAAGGCGGTATGGAGTGGACGTGGGGCGGCGGCACGGACCTGAAAGAGGTGGAAATTGACGGGGGCGAGGTAATCCCCGGTGATGCGCCGCAAACCCCTATTTCAGATGAGTTTTACTACATCGTTTCAGATAAATGTACTGAGTGTATGGGTTTTCATGAGGAGCCGCAGTGCGCCGCCGTGTGCCCTGTGGATTGCTGCGTAGATGACCCCGATTACCGTGAAACAGAGGAGGAACTGCTGGCCAAAAAGGACTGGCTGCACCAGGCAAGCTAAGTATAAACAGGTATAACAGCTAACGAAAGCCTGCCTCACCGGCAGGCTTTTTTGTTGTGTGTACCTCTGATTTATATGATACACTTATATTTTCATGACGCCAGTTCCAAAGATTGAGAGGGCGTGCCAACGGTAACTAAGCTGGCACAAGCAATTAGCCCATGAAAGAAAGCACAGGAATCATTTAAATCAGAGGTACAGACAAAGGTCTTTTGTCTTTTATTATTTAATTTTGCCTTTTATCATCATCCCCCGTTTTAAAGTATAAAATGTCGATTTCAACGAAATATAATCCCAAAGAGGTAGAGCAGAAGTGGTACGACAGCTGGCTGCAGCATGGCTTTTTCCACTCAGAGCCCAATCCGCACAAAGAGCCGTACACCATCGTGATTCCGCCGCCTAACGTAACGGGCGTGCTGCACATGGGCCACATGCTCAACAACACCATTCAGGATGTGCTGATACGCCGGGCGCGGATGCAGGGCAAAGAAGCCTGCTGGGTACCCGGCACTGACCACGCCTCTATTGCCACCGAAGCAAAAGTAGTGGCCATGCTGAAGGAGCGCGGCATCAGTAAAGCCGATCTGACGCGGGATGAATTTCTGGCTTATGCCTGGGAGTGGAAAGACAAGTATGGCGGCATTATACTGGAGCAGCTCAAAAAGCTCGGCGCCTCCTGCGACTGGGAACGCACCCGCTTCACGATGGAAGATGATTTAAGCGAAGCCGTAATAGAAGTATTTGTTGACCTGTACCGCAAAGGCAACATTTACCGTGGTGTGCGCATGGTAAACTGGGACCCACAGGGCGGCACCGCACTCTCTGATGAAGAAGTGATTCCGAAAGAAACAATGGCCAAAATGTACCACCTGCAGTATGAGGTGGTGGAGGAGGGTGCATCATCGGAGCCAGCTTATATTACGGTAGCTACTTCGCGCCCCGAAACCATAATGGCTGACGTGGCCGTAGCAGTGAACCCGAACGACAAGCGCTACAAGCACCTGCATGGTAAACAGGTGCGTATCCCGCTGCTGGGCCGTGTTATCCCGGTTATCCAGGATGAATACGTTTCGATAGACTTTGGTACTGGCGCGCTAAAAGTAACGCCTGCCCATGACCTGAACGACTACGAACTGGGACAAAAGCACAAACTGCCTACTATAGATATTCTGAACAACGACGGCACGCTGAACGAGCAGGCACAACTATACGTGGGCCAGGATCGTTTTGCCGCCCGCCGCAATATTGTAAAGGATTTAGAGGTAGCCGGTTTACTCGTTAAAACAGAAGAGTACCAGAGCGTATTGCAAACCTCAGAGCGTACGGGGGCCGTTATCGAGCCACGGCTGTCGATGCAGTGGTTTTGCAAAATGGATGAGCTGGCTAGGCCCGCGCTGGACGCGGTGATGAACGACGACATCCGCCTTTATCCGCCTAAGTTTAAGAACATGTACCGCTCCTGGATGGAAAACATCCGCGACTGGTGCATTTCGCGGCAGCTGTGGTGGGGGCAGCGCATCCCGGCTTTTTACCTGCCTGATGGCTCTTTTGTGGTAGCGCCCAATGCAGAAGAGGCGCTGCAGCAGGCCCGCAAACAAAGCGACAACAACAACCTGCAGGCATCGGATCTGCGCCAGGACGAAGACGTGCTGGATACCTGGTTTTCGTCGTGGCTGTGGCCCATTTCGGTATTCAACGGCTTTAAAGATCCGGACAACAAGGATATTTGCTACTACTACCCGACCAATGATCTGGTAACGGCTCCGGAAATCCTGTTTTTCTGGGTAGCGCGCATGATTATGGCCGGGTATGAGTTCCGAAACGAAATGCCCTTCCGCAACGTGTACCTGACAGGTATTGTACGCGATGCGCAGGGCCGCAAAATGTCTAAATCGCTGGGCAACTCACCGGACCCGTTGGACCTGATAGAGCAGTATGGCGCCGACGGTGTGCGGGCAGGTATGCTGTTCAGCTCGCCGGCCGGCAACGATTTGCTGTTCGATGAAAAACTGGTAGAGCAGGGCCGTAACTTCAGCAATAAGATCTGGAATGCCTACCGGCTGATAAAAGGCTGGGAAGTAGATGAAACGCTGCCTTGCCCGAACGAAACTGCTATCAGGTGGTTTGAGTCACGCTTCAATGAGGCTTTTGCGCAGTTGGAGGACCATTTCAGCAAGTTCCGGATTTCGGATGCCTTGCTGGTGGTATACAAACTGGTTTGGGACGATTTCTGCTCCAGTTACCTGGAGATGATAAAACCCGCTTACCAGCAGCCAATCGACAGGCAAAGCATTGATGCAACCATAGGTTTTCTGGAAAACGTGCTGAAGGTGCTGCACCCGTTTATGCCCTTTATTACAGAGGAGATATGGCATGATTTGAAGGAGCGCAAGCCAAAAGAGTTCCTGATTATAGCGCCGTGGCCGAAGAAGGATAAATCAGACAAAAGCCTTGTTGTGGAGATGGAGCGCGTACTCAACGTGGTTGGTGCCATACGCAACATACGCAATGCTAAAAATATCCCAAGCAACAAGCCGCTCGATTTGGCTGTAAAGGTGGTGAGTGGCACTGTTTATGAACCGTTTTTAAGTATAATAGCCAAACTGGCCAACGTGGGCGACATCAGTTTTGTAGCTGAGACACAGGACGGCGCTATCAGTTTTGTGGAGGGTGGGGATGAGTTCTTTATACCCATGGAAGGCAACATCGATATGGCTGCCGAGCGTGAGCGCCTGACCAAAGAGCTGGAATACACCAAAGGCTTCCTAGTATCGGTACAGAAAAAGTTGAGCAACGAGCGCTTTGTGAACGGCGCCCCGGCAGCAGTAATCGCAGGTGAGCGCAAGAAGCAATCCGATGCCGAAGCCAAGATCTTCGCTATTGAGCAAAGCCTTGCCTCGTTGCAGTAGCGATATAGTTTCTGAAAACATTAATTCTAAACTCGGTAGGCTTTAAAACCTACCGGGTTTGTTTTGCTACTAATTTCAGCAAACCTATACTTAGGTGAAGTACAGGTTTAATTTCCCATTTATCCGGATGGCAGATAATGAGCCGGGCTTAAACGAACGTTCCTTGCTTAGATTCTTTTATTTCGTATTAAACCGCGCCTTATTCTACATAATTGCTGAGCAAATCCTTTATTTCCTTCTCTACCTGCGGCAGCACATCGCGCAAGCCTTCTTTTTTATCTGCATAACCAATTTGTACCTGGCGGTCGTTGATCCTGTATTCCAGCAAGCCCTGATCAGCCTCCGTCAGGTAGTATAGCTTTACGGGCGCTGAGGGGGCAGACACGGCATACGTGCGGAAGGTAAAATCATTCGTAATATGCTGCTGTGTGGGCGCACGGTTATCGAGGTAGCGCTGCGTTACAACCGTATCGAGGTGAATGGTGCTTTGGATCTGGTAAATTGCTTCAATCTGGCCATCCGGAAACGCCCATTTCTCAATCAGATGGTTTCCGTCTAGGCGGCTACTATAGGTGGCCTGCGAGAGATCGATGCTGGCAGCTACGCCAAAAAGCTGCAAATCGCTGGCTACTGTTTGCAGCGAAGGCGAGGGCGAGGCATTGTCGCTGATGTAAAAACGGCTGTCGTTTTGCAGTTTTTCCAGGTTCGCCACTATATCCTGCTGCAGCAGCAGCGAACTGGGAGCATTGAAAAAAAAGCTGGCAAAGAGCAGCGGAAGTATAGACTGGAGTATAAACATAATGTTGGGAATCGTGCTTTTATACTTGCTTTACTCAAAAGTCGTGCTAAAGGCTACAACTTAGAATTATCAATTACTGCCCAGGTAATATTGCCGTTGTTCACTTCATACTTTAGCAGCAAATAACCGCCGTTGTGGCCGTCCTCATAGTAAGCCAGCGCGTAGCGGTCGTTTAGTATGCGGCTGTCGCGGATGGCCATGCTGCCGCCCAGGCTGCCATCGGCAGGTATAAGCTGATCTTGTTTGCGGTTGAGGTCGTTCATCAGGTCTGTTTCGGGGTTTTGCAGGCCCTCCTGCTGCAATCGCTGTATGTCGCCCTGGCTTAGTGTGCCCAGTTCATCCACAAAAGCAGCGCCGCCCGGCGGTACCAGTCCTATAGTATCGGGTGGCAGCACCATGTCCTGCAGCGAGTCTGCGGTTGTTTGTTCCTGCGCCAGTTGATCGTCTATCTTTTCTACCTGGTTATCGGCGATGGCTAAACGGCTCTCTGCCTCGTGCTTCTGCCAGTAAAAGTATAGCGCCAGCAACAGGAAAATGGCGGCTAAAATCCAGGGGAGTAGTGTGTTTTTCATAGCTTAAGGTGGTTTATATTTTCTCCAAACGGATGTAAGGATTTGGAAATGTGAAGATGTAAAAATGCATGTTGATTATCAATCCCTGACAAGTATAAAGCCTGCCACAAGATTTGAAGCAGGCTTTATACTTGTCAGGAAAATGTGTTATGTATAGGTTAAGGAGGAAGATGAATTAAAAAGACATTCTTCTGTTTAGAAAAGTCTTGAACATCAGAGCTTCAAATTTATACATCTTCACATTTTCAAATCTATTTAGATGGTCTGGTTCACATCGAAATTCTCAAGGTAATCGGCTACACGGCGCACAAACATGCCACCCAGCGAACCGTCTACCACGCGGTGGTCGTAAGAGTGCGACAGAAACATGAAGTGTCGGATACCGATCAGGTCGCCTTCCAGGGTTTCAATCACAGCCGGTTTCTTCTTGATAGCGCCTAGCGCCAGAATAGCTACCTGCGGCTGCATGATAATCGGTGTACCCATTACGTTGCCGAAAGAACCCACATTAGATACCGTATACGTGCCACCAGATAAGTCGTCTGGTGTCAGTTTGTTGGTGCGCCCGCGGTTGGCCAAATCGTTTACTTGCTTGATGAGGCCGTTCAGGTTCATCATATCGGCTTTTTTGATGTTGGGTACAATCAGGTTACCGCTTGGCAGCGCCACGGCCATACCAATGTTGATGTCCTGGTGACGGATGATGTTGCTGCCATCCACTGATACGTTGATCATCGGGAAGTCTTTGATGGCCTTCACCACAGCTTCTATCATAATCGGCGTAAAGGTCAGGTTTTCGCCTTCGCGCTTCTTGTATACGGCCTTCCATTTGTTGCGCCAGTTTACGATATTGGTTACATCGGCCTCTACAAACGAAGTAACGTGTGGCGACACGCGCACGCTTTCCACCATACGGTCGGCTATCATTTTGCGCATGCGGTCCATCTCAATGATTTCCACGTTGCCACTGTACGAGCTGGCCGGCTTAGCCGCCGCCGGCGCCTGCTGCGTTTTTACGGATGGTTGTTGCACTTGCGGAGCCGGTGCGTTATTCACCTCTGCGGCCTGCTGTTGCGGCGCGCTGCTGCGGTTCCGGACATAAGCCAGTATATCCTTTTTAGATACACGGCCTTCGCTGCCTGTGCCGGGTATATACTCCAGTTCCTGCATCGGAATACCTTCTTCACGGGCTATGTTGAGCACCAGCGGTGAGTAGAAACGGCCGGTAGCAGGCTGGTCGAGCCTGGCGCTGGCTTCGGCTGCTGTGCCGGCACTTTGCAGTGCGGGAGCTTCCGGCGTAGCAGTTTCAGAAGCAGGAGCTTCAGCAGTAGCAGTTGAAGTTGCAGAACCAGTGTCTTCCCCATTCGTGGCGATGACGGCTATAGGGGCGCCAACGGCTACCACATCTCCTTCCTTCACGAGTATCTCCTTCAGTATACCGCCTTGTATGGCAGGCACTTCCGTATCTACTTTATCTGTAGCAACTTCCAGCACCGATTCGTCCTGCTCAATGGTGTCACCCACATTTTTGAGCCATTTCAGAACGGTACCTTCTATGATACTCTCGCCCATTTTGGGCATTACCATTTCTACAAGCGCCATGTTGTCGTTGTTCGTTTTTCGTTAATCGTTTTGGGAAAGACAAAGATTTTATACTTACCGGGTAACATTTTATCTGCACATCTCTTGCCCTTTGTCTGAATGTCCTTCTTCTAAAACTCAAACAAAGTTAATGATTTTAGCCTATTCCTCAACCGCCGCCGCCAAACTTTGCCGGATCAGGTTCAGCGTTGCCATAGCTGTGTACTCGATGTTCAGCAGCCTGTCTTTCCTAAAATTCAGCAGCCGGGTTTCTGTTTTATATTGGCTGGCGCAGGCAATCCAGATGGTGCCGACCGGCTTTTCGGGTGTGCCGCCGTCCGGGCCGGCAATGCCGCTGGTGGCCACACCAATATCTGTCCCAAACTTCCGTCGCACATTTTCGGCCATCTCGCGCACGGTGGCTTCACTTACGGCGCCATACAGCTGCAGGGTTTCCGGTTTTACGTGCAGCTCGCGCATTTTTACCTCATTGTGGTAGGCAATTACACTGCCCTGGTAGTAAGCTGAGCTGCCGGCTATACTTGTTATTTTGTGCGCCAGGTAACCGCCGGTACAGCTTTCAGCGGTGGAAATAGTAAGGCCTCTTTCTTTCAGGAGCTTGCCTACCGCTTCTTCCAGGGTTACTTCGCCGTACGCAAAAATATAGTTGGGGATGATGCCCGACAATTTATCTATTTTCTGTTGCAGTTCCTGTTCCAGCTGTCCGGCATCGTCGCCCTGGCCCGTCAGGCGCAGGCGCACGCCGCCCATACCCGGCAGGTAAGCAAGTTTGAGGTGCGGGGGCAGGCTGGTTTCCCATACTTCCAGTTTATCGGCCAGTATAGATTCGGCAATGCCCGTGGTCTGCACCACTTTGTGGATAATGGCCGGGGTTTTGAAGTATGCCTGGAGTTTGGGCAGTATGGTGTCCGTCATCATGCGCTTCATCTCAAAAGGCACACCCGGCATCGATACAAACACTTTTCCATCCTGCTCAAACCACATACCAGGCGCGGTGCCTAGCACGTTGCGGACAGGCGTACAGCTTTCCGGCAAAAAAGCCTGCTGCCGGTTCAGTTCCGTCAGTTCGCGGCTGTGGTTCCTGAAAATGGCCGCTATATCGGCCAGCGACGGCTCGTGGAGTTTCAGAGAAGTATGGAAATAACCGGTGAGCACATCTTTGGTCAGGTCGTCTTTGGTAGGGCCCAGGCCGCCGGTAATAAGTATAATGTCGGCGCGGGTTTTAGCTTCGTCCAGCGCCTGGATAATGTGCGCGGCGCTGTCGGAGATGGAAGTGATTTGCTTTACTTTTATACCTGTCTTCGTGAGTTCGGCGCCCATCCAGGCAGAGTTGGTGTCTACTATCTGGCCGTAAAGTATTTCGTCGCCGATGGTGATTATTTCAGCAATTATAGCTTTCATATATATTCTGGTCTGGTTTGTGCGTATTAACAAAATTGATTTAAGTATAAAGTACGTATCACGACACACGAGTCAGGTATCACGATTTTTCAGGTATAAGTAAACGGGCAAAATAAGCTATATACTTTAAACACTTCGTAATGATGAAGTATAAAATCCTGGTATTGTCGATTATCAAAGTATGAAACAATCCTGTGTCTGATGCTGATACTTGTGTCCTTTTAAAGATGTTCTAACGATATGAAAAAACAAGTTTACGTTCCGCTGATAACCCTTATACTTGGCACTACTGCCTGCACGGTAGCCGATGTGCAACGCACCATGGATGGCGTGCTGGCCGGCACAGCAGCAGGCGCACCTGTTACGCAAACCGAAGTAGCGATGGGCCTGAAGCAGGCGCTGGAAGTGGGTATTAAAAGCGGCGCCAGCCAGGCAGCGCAGACCGATGGGTACTATAAAAATCCGCTAATCCGTATTCCATTTCCGGAGGATGTGCAGCGTGTGGAAAATACGTTGCGCAAGATTGGTCTGGGCAACCAGGTAGATAAATTTATACTTACCCTGAACCGGGGCGCAGAAGATGCCGCCAAAAGTGCCGTTCCTATTTTTATGAGCGCCATTCGCCAAATGACCATTGCCGATGCCTGGTGCATACTTAGAGGCGACAAAGACGCTGCCACCCAATACCTGAAACGCACCACCTCACAGCAGCTCTACGATGCCTTTAATCCGGTGATGGTGCAGTCGCTGGATAAAACTAATGCTACCCGCTACTATACCGATATTGTAAGTGAGTATAACAAGATTCCGCTGGTGCAGAAAGTAAACCCCGATTTAGATGATTACGTTACCCGGAAAGCCATAGATGGCTTGTTTACGCTGGTGGCACAGGAAGAAGCCAACATCCGCGAGAATCCCGTTGCCCGCACCACGGAATTGCTGCGCAGGGTATTTTCAAAGCAAAGCGAATCCTGAGAGTTACATACCTTTACTAATAAAAGCCCCTGCTTTACTTAAAAATAAGGCAGGGGCTTTTTTTTGTGGAACATAAAGGCTTGAATAAAAGTACAATACAGCAATTTTTAGTCCGTGGGCCATTACAGTACAAGATATACTATGGAAAACAAACAAATAAAGTACAGCCCCATCACCAAAGAAAAAGACCTGGATGTTTTGATTGAGGAGATAGGAAATGCCCGGGTGGTGATGCTGGGTGAAGGATCGCATGGTACTTCGGAATATTATACCTGGCGCACCGCTATCTCCAGGCGCCTGATTGAGGAAAAAGGTTTTAATTTTATCTCGGTGGAGGGCGACTGGCCCGAATGTTACGCCCTGAACCGCCTGATTAAAGGCTACCAGAACGCAGGCAGCAAAATTGCGGATGTGTTGCAGGTATACCGCCGATGGCCTACCTGGATGTGGGCCAACTGGGAAGTGGCCGCCCTGATAGAGTGGATGCGCGAATACAACAACCTGCGCAATACACCGCAGAAGGCGGGATTTTACGGGCTGGATGTATACAGCCTCTGGGAATCGCTGGACCAGATTGTTGCTTACCTGGAGAAAACGGACGGACACGCGGCAGAAGCGGCGCGCACTGCTATTAATTGTTTCGAGCCTTTTAACCGTGATCCGCAGTCTTATGCCCGTGCTACCGCCTTTGTGCCCACCGACTGCGAGAAAGAAGTTGTAGAAATGCTGCAGCGCATATCAGGCCAGCGCACCTTTACCAACGACCCCGAGCAGGATTTTAACACCAGACAGAATGCGCTGGTGGCAGCCAATGCCGAAAAATACTACAGGGCCATGATACGCGGCGGAGCAGGTTCCTGGAACGTGCGCGACAGCCACATGATGGAAACGTTGGATCGCCTGCTGGATTTGCATGGGCCTGATTCAAAAGCGATAGTATGGGAGCATAACACGCACATCGGCGATGCCCGGGCCACCGATATGGCTGACGACGGCATGTATAACATCGGGCAACTGGCCCGCGAGAAGTATGGCATGGATCAGGTAAAACTTGTTGGGTTCGGCACTTACCAAGGCACGGTAATAGCCGGTAAATCGTGGGGCGCTCCGATGCAGAAAATGGATGTGCCGCCGGCTGTAGAAGGCAGCTGGGAAGCCATGCTGCACAACATCAATACCAACGACAAGATAATATTTACCCGGCACCTGCGCGAAATACCGGAACTGCAGCGGCGCATCGGGCACCGGGCCATTGGGGTGGTGTATGATCCTAAACTCGAGGCTTTTGGCAACTATGTGCCCACCGTTATTCCGGATCGGTATGATGCCTTCATATACTTCGACGAAACGGAAGCCGTACACCCCCTGCACCTGAAAACCCGCGGCAAAGAGCCGGAGCTATACCCCTGGAACTACTAGATAAGGAATTTAAAAGGTATGACTGTTCCGGATGATGGAGATTTGTTGAGCCGGTGCTTAGTATTTGTGAATGTATGAAAGATATGTACTGAATTATTTTCGGGTTATATTTACCTGCCTGATACCGGCTTTTAATCCAACTACTCAGTTATGTCTTTATCGCGTAAAAACAATTTCTTTTATACCTGCCTGTTCCTGGTTTTCCTGTTCTGCAGTACCGGTTGCAAAAAAGTTAATGAAGGCAATACACCCGAAATAGTAAGTCCGGCGCCCGGTAGGCCATCACAGGTTTCTTTCTGGCTTACTAACCCGGACAAATCGGCTTTGCTTACAGAACAAAGTGCAACCCTGAACTTTACGGCGGCGGCTGCCAGCCAGAATCCCATCATAGAGGTGGACACCACCCAAACGTTCCAGACGACAGATGGCTTTGGCTATACCTTAACAGGCGGGAGCGCTTATGTCCTCAACCGGATGCCGGCAGATGACAGGGCTGCCTTGTTAAACGAGCTTTTTGCTACAGATGATAAAAGTATTGGCGTCAGTTACCTGCGCATAAGTATAGGCGCTTCAGACCTGAATGGTTATGTTTATACTTATGATGACCTGTCGTCGGGAGAAACAGATCCGGAGATGCAGAAATTCAGCCTTTACCACGACAAAGCAGACCTGATTCCTGTGCTGAAAGAAATTCTGGCTCTCAACCCGGACATAAAGATTTTGGGTTCGCCCTGGACGGCGCCGGAATGGATGAAGACAAACCACAGCTATATTGGTGGCAGCCTGAAGCCGGAATATTATGATGCCTATGCTAAATATTTTGTGAAGTATATACAGGCGATGCAGGCCGAAGGTATCCGGATTGATGCCGTTACGCTGCAAAATGAACCGCTAAACCCTAACAATAACCCAAGCATGCTGATGTCGGCAGCAGAGCAGGCTGCCTTTATCAAGCAGAGTGTAGGGCCGGCATTTAAGGCAGCTAACCTCGATACCAAAATCATTTTATATGATCACAATGCGGACAGGGTAGACTATCCGATTACGGTTTTGGATGATCCGGAAGCCAGGCAGTATGTAAATGGATCTGCTTTCCATTTATACGGCGGCAGTATTGATGCGCTGTCGCAGGTGCACGAAGCGTATCCTGACAAAAGCATCTATTTTACCGAGCAGTGGATAGGCGCGCCAGGCAATTTCAGTGCAGATTTATTGTGGCATGTGAAGAACCTGATCATTGGCGCTACCCGGAACTGGAGCCGTAACGTGCTGGAATGGAACCTGGCAGCTAATCCTGATCTGGGGCCTCATACGGATGGCGGCTGCACGCAATGCCTGCCTGCGGTTACGGTTAATAACGATGGTAGTATAATTCGCAACCCGGCATACTACATTATAGCACATGCTTCTAAGTTTGTGCGGCCCGGTGCTGTGCGGATAGCTACTAACATACCTGCGGCTTTGCCCAATGTAGCTTTCAGGAATCCCGATGGCAGCAAGGTACTTATCGTGCTCAATGACGGTACAACGCCCCGGACTTTCGATATAGGCTACCGCGGCCAAGTAGTTACATCTACACTAAAAGGCGGTGCAGTTGGTACTTACGTCTGGTAAGAAGGCGTTGGAAGGGCTTGCTGTATGTTTTAAATGAAGTGTAGTATATCCTAAAAGGAACAGCCGCTGCAAAACATTTGCAGCGGCTGTTCCTTTTAGGAAGTATTAAAAATTACTTCTCAATCATTTTATATACGCGCACATAGTCCACTTCCATTGCTTGTGGAAATACACTAGGGTCAACACCCTGTGCACCACCCCAGTCGCCGCCTACGGCTAAGTTCATCAGCAGGTGGAACTTCTTGTCGAAAGGCCACACGCTGGAGCCTTTGCCTTCGTTAACAAATGTTAATACCAGCTGATCATCGATATAACCTTTGATAGCATAAGGCGTCCAATCTACACGGTACACGTGAAATTCTGTGCTGGCTGTTGGTATTACTTTGCTGTTGCCTCTCTGTGTGTTTAAGCCATGGTTGTAAGCTTCGGTATGCACAGTAATATGTACGTTGTTTTGGTCATACCCCACATGTTCCATAATGTCGATTTCACCGGATTTAGGCCAGCCGCCATAAGCCCAGTCAGTTGGCAGCATCCAGATGGCAGGCCAGGTGCCCTTGCCCGTCGGCAGCTTGGCTTTTACTTCAAACCTGCCGTAAAGGAAGTCGCCTTTGCCTTTGGTCACCAGCCTGGCAGAGGAATACTCTCGTCCGTTTATATTTTCTTTGCGGGCTGTTATAGATAGCTTTCCGTTGGCTACACTTGCATTTTTTTCGCTGTCGGTGTAGTACTCCAACTCATTGTTGCCCCAGCCGTCTCCGCCTATGTCATACCCCCATTTTGCTGGGTTGGGTACGCCGGTATAATCAAACTCGTCTGCCCAGACCGGCGTGGTTTCAAATGTCCAGTTCTTATCTACAGGCGGTCCCTGCGGTTTGGGAGTAGGAGCAGGAGGTAGTTCGGGCTCCCCGTTGCCTGCGCAGGAGGCGAAAGTAAGCATAGGAACAAGCATGGCCGCTACAACAAGCGACATGTGTATTTTACTGGTTCTGATTAAATCCATGATGATGGTGTTAGATTTAACCGGCAACAGGCTTCATGCTAGATAACGTTCCTGAAGTGTTGCCGGGAGTTAAGAAAAGGGATAAACAAAAAAGCCAGAGCCTGCTCAGGCCCTGGCTTTTTTGTAAGTTGTTATTCTTCTAATCTGAAATCATCGAGAAAGAAAATACCGGGAATAAAGTTTCCTTCGCCACCTACCTGGATAACAATTCTGTCCAGGTCTTTTCTGTTGATGACATCGGCAGCACTAAAGTCAAAGGTCAGTTCTACCCATCTGTCCAACTGGTCAACCTGCTGTTTAATTTCTACCTGATTTACCCAAGGCTGAGCCGAAGTGCCATCCTGCAGTTTTATAGATACTTGTTTCAGCAGATTCTTGTTGGCCCAGTCTTCGCCCAAAGCAGTCGTAAAATCGTTGTAGCTGGGCACGTATACTTTAATTTTGAAAGTATGGCGCTGTGTAAGGTCGAATTTGTAAGCAAAATCGGCAAACATGTTGGCAAACTCAAATGGCTGTCCTTCCTGCTTCACATACATGGCCACTTTGGCAGAAGTATTGATGGGAACCGGCGCAGGATTATCGTAATTTTCTTCTAAAGTCAGGGCCTCTTTCTTCCAGGTTACATTTCCCTCTTCATCGAAGTTGTCGTAGATGTCTTCCATCTTGTATGGCTTCGGTTCAACGGGTCTGCTGTAACCTTTGGGCACCAGGCGCAACCACCAGCCATTGGCTGCGTTGGCGGCATCAGTTGTTTTAAGGTATAGCTCATTTTCTGTCAGCTTCAGAATTTCGTAGCGTGAGGCGCCAGTGTAATAAGCGATAAAACCGTCTTTAGAAATATCCAGGTACTTCTTGCCATTTTCCTCCACAATGCTCCAGGTCATGTCTGTTGGCGGAGTGTAGGATAAAGTATAATCGGCACTCTGTGCTGTTCCACCTAAGCCTGCTGCGTTCGAGCCATTTACAAACGTATCGCCGTTGTTGTTGTAAGTATAAGCAAAGCCATTCAGGTTAAAGGTCATCTCATCATCGTAAATGCCTTCAGCTGCTTTATCGTTTGCCGGCGCAGACCACCATTCAGGCGTTGCAGCGGCAATAGGGCCTACTCCCATGTGGCCGGGATAATCTTTTTCTACCACCCACGTTTTGCCATCTGCATCTGCAGCACCACCTGTTAAGAAGTTGTAATCCTCCCTGTTCAGCATCGATACGTCGGTGTTTTCTATGTGTATCGTTTTGGTGTTCGTAGCATAACCACCATCGGTAAAGATGGTGAGTTTAATGGTATAATCACCTGCAACAGCATAAGAGCCGGTTACCTGTTCGCCTACTGCTGTTGCGCCATTGCCCAGGTCCCACATGGCTTTCATGGTGCCAGGCGTTTGATTGGTGAAGTTAAAGACATTGGGATTATCGGCACTGGGGGTAGCGGTGAACTGTACCATTTCCGAAGTAGGTGCCGGGCCAAGCTCGGCATCCGAATCATCAGGGCTACAAGCGGTTGCAAAACCGATAAATAGCGCCATATAGAAGTAGCTGGAAATATTTCTTATAAACTTCATAAATTCTTTATTAAGATTAATAGCCTGGATTTTGAACAAGCTTTGTATTGTTTAACTCTACCAGCGGGATAGGCAATATTTCGTGCTTGCCGGCTACAAAGCCCATAGGAGCCAGTACGGTTGAGGCTCTGCCTGTGCGTACAAGGTCATACCAGCGATGCCCTTCTGTTGCCAGCTCTAGACGCCTTTCTTTGTAGACATTATCCAGCGTGGCCGCTACCGGCGCGAGGCCAACACGGGCGCGAACGGCATTCAGTAAAGCAGCTGCTCTTTCCAGGTTACCTCCGCTTTGTATCAGCGCCTCTGCTTCCATCAGGTAAGTATCGGCCAGGCGAATCTCAATGTAATCGTTCGGGTAGTTTAAGACTGCATCGCCGCCGCCTGTGCTCAGCCATTTTGTTTTGGGGGCATACTTCTCAATAAAGTATCCTGTATTCTGATAACCCTTTTCGTAAGTGGCGCTGCCCGCTTCTGCTATACTATCGATGTTGGCAACAGTAAACTTGTAGCGCGGATCCGGTTTAATTGCATTTACCAGGTCAAGTGTAAGTGGGTTAAAGCCCCATCCAGCCTCATAAATCGGGCCTGCATAGCCCCTGGGGCCAAACATTTGTACCCCTACATTACCTTCGAAGTTGGGCCAGCTGCCCCAGCCGCCATTGGCTACAGAAGTATGAACAATCTCGAGGATGGACTCGCTGTTGAACTTATTATCAGGGCTGAAAATAGCGCCATAGTTATCCAGCAGTTTATAACCATACTGACTTGTGGCGCCAGGCTCTCCGTTTACGTCTTTGAGCTGGTTTGCAGCATCAGCCCATTTCTCCTCGTAAAGGTATACTTTCCCCAGCAGGGCTTTTCCAGTACCCTGCGTTGCACGTCCGCCTTCGGTTGCGGCCGGAACAGTGGTCGGCAGATCAGGTATGGCTTCAGTTAAATCCTTTTCGATTTGCGCATATACCTCCTCCGGGCTAGCCTGGGTTACGTTGTAGATCTCCTCTGTGGAGAGCGGCGCTGTAAAGAGCGGTACATTCTTGAACAGGCGCACCAAGTCAAAGTAATAATATGCCCGCAGGAACTTTGCTTCGGCTATATACCTTGCTGTGGTGGCTTCGTCTAAGCCGGGAATTCCGGCCTGAAGCTTTGCAAGCAGCGTGTTTGCCCTTGAAACGCCGGTGAAGTTCCTGTCCCAGAATTCTTCCTGCGGGCCCACGGCAGGGTCTAATGTATAGTTATTCCATACCTGCCAGGTATTCATGTCTGATGAGCTTCCGCCACCTGCATAGGCATCATCAGAAGCAGCATTAATTGCACCAACGTTGTGGTAAGTAGTTCCTGCTTCCCAGCCTAGGGGATCATAAGCAGCTACAAGGCCGGCAAATGCCTCTTCCGGATTCTTATAATAAGTCGATTCTAAAACAGTGCCCCGTGGGTCTACTTCCAGATAATCTTTGTCGCAGGAGCTCAGTAATGGGAGCCCGAGCGCGAAAATTGCTAAATATTTGATGTATCTACTTTTCATTTCACAAAGTTTAAAATATTAAAATCCAACATTTACGCCTAACAGGAACGAGCGCGACTGTGGGTAAAATGCACGGTCGATGCCAAGGCTGCCGCCGCCAATTTCAGGGTCATATCCGGTATATTCTGTAAACGTTATCAGGTTATTGCTGCTGGCATAAACGCGCAGCCGCTGCATGTGCATCCTGTCTGTAAGTGCCTGTGGCAAAGTATAACCCAACTGAAGCGTCTTGATTCTGAAATAGTCGCCGTCTTCGAGGTAAAAATCAGAAGGATTGGTAAAGTTATCGTTCGTATCGTCGGTAGTAAGCCTTGGGAAGGTATTAGAGGTACCTTCGCCAGTCCAGCGGTTTAGGGCTGCTCTCTGGAAGTTGGCAGAAGGTATATCCAGACGGCGTAATCCCTGGAAGATTTTGTTGCCGGCTACACCTTGCCCGAATACCAGGAGGTCAAAGCTCTTCCAGGAGGCGTTCAGTGTAATGCCATAGGTCCAGTCCGGAAGCGGGCTGCCAAGGTAAGTACGGTCGCTGGCATCAATGGTGCCGTCGTTGTTCATGTCGGCCCATCGGAAATCACCGGGTTTGGCATCTGGCTGAATTACTTTTCCTTCGCTGTTGGTATAGTTTGCTATGTCTTCCTGGTTCTGGAAAATACCAAGTGTCTTAAAACCATAGAAAGCGCCAACCGGCTGCCCTACAGCTGTACGGGTAAGCGGGTAAGCAATATTCTGAACACCGGCACCTCCATCTAAGAATTCTTTACCTTCGCCCAGGTAAGTAACTTCGTTTTGCAGGTAGGCCACGTTACCGTTTATACGGAAATTAATTTCACCAATTTGCTTGCCATAACCCAGTTCCAGTTCCACGCCCTGGTTTTTCATATCGGCCACGTTGCCAAAGGGCTGTCCTGTTGCTCCTACGTAACCGGGTAGCTGGATTGGCTGCAAAATGCCTGTGGTTACTTTGTTGTACCAGTCGAAAGTCAGATTGAAGTCCTGAAAAATGGTTGCCTCAAAGCCAAAGTTGGTCTGGCTCGTTTCCTCCCATTTCAGATCCGGGTTTGCCGGCGCATTGGGGCTGTAGCCTATGTAATAATAGTCGTTACCGAAAGTATAGTTTCTGCCGGAGCCTACAGTAGATACATACCTGAAGTTATCGATGGCATCGTTACCAACCACACCGTAGGAACCACGAATTTTCAGGAAATTAACTACCTCGTTAGATGGCCAGAAGTTTTCGCGTGAGGCTACCCAACCCACAGAAGCAGAAGGGAAATAACCATACTTGTTATTGGCGCCAAATCTGGAGGAGCCGTCGCGTCTGATAATACCGGTGAACAGGTATTTCTCATCGTAATCATAGGTAACACGGCCAAACAGAGAGCTGATGGTGTGTTCTATACCTTCGTAGGCATCAGCAACTCTGTTAGCTGTCGGAACTTTTAAGTTAAAAGAAGCTTCCTCAAAGCTGTTAGCCGGTATATTCGTGAAAGAGATGTTAATACCACTGGTATTACCGTCTTTATAAGCACCCTGGCCCAGCAGAACAGTGAAATTATGCTTGTTAATAGAACGGGTATAGGAAGCAATGTTCTCGATGTTATAATCGAAACCCATGTTTCTGTCGCGGTTAAAGGCCGTTTGCACGCTTGAGGAGGCTGCATTCAGGTAATAAACCGGCCGGAAACTTTCGCCACCCCAGTAAGCCAGCTTGGCGCCAAGGGTTGATCGGAATTTCAGTCCCGTTATTGGTTCTACCTCTGCAAAAACATTACCTACAAAGTTGTCTGACCAGCCATAGTTGCCCAGTTGCGTCTGGATATAAGCCAATGGGTTTGTCATTTCCTGCTGCACTGTTGTAGAAATACCGTAGGGGTAACCCTGTGCATTTCTGATAACCGGCTGGCTATTATATACGCTTCCCGGATCTTCCAGTATAGCCGGGTCTGTGATGAGCGCAGGCGTAACCGGATCTAGGTTGATGGCTGAGCTTAGCGGGCCGCCAAACTCGCTGTTTGTGTTCAGGCCGCCCTGGCTTTTGATGTGAGAATAGCCCAGATTTTGCCCTACTGTAATCCACTTCGCTAATTTATGGGTTGAGTTCAGGCGAATATTATACCTTTTATAGTTGGATATCTGAGGAGCTACGATGCCTTCCTGATCCAGATAGCCGAAAGAAGTATAGAAAGTGGATTTGTCGTTGCCGCCGCTTATACTTAGTTCGTGGTTCTGGATGCGGGCGTCTTCTTCAAAAACAATGTCCTGCCAGTCGGTGCCCTCGCCTAACGAACGGGGATCAGGATATATGATAGGGCCACCATTGGCTATGGAAGCCTCGTTCCGCAGTGTGGCATACTCCGTTGCATTCAGCAAATCCAGTTTGCGTACGGGCGCCTGCGTGCCATAGTAAGCGTTATAGTTTACGCGTATGCCGCCTTCCTGACCTTTCTTGGTTGTTACCAGAATTACGCCGGCAGCGCCACGTGTGCCATATATAGCTGCCGATGCCGCATCTTTTAGCACCTCGATAGAGGCAATATCCGCCTGGTTCAGGTAATCAATTCCGCCATTTATAATAACGCCATCCACTACGTACAGCGGGTCGTTGCTATTCAGCGTCGTAATGCCTCTGACACGCACTGTTGCAGAAGCGCCCGGCGCGCCGGAACTGCTAACAACCGTTACGCCAGAGGTTCTTCCCTGCAAGGCCTGCTCTACGCGGGTTACCTGCTGGTTCTCGATATCGCTGGCTGTAACGTTGGATATGGCTCCGGTGACCACACTTTTCTTCTGTGTACCATAACCTACCACCACTACTTCTTCCAAGGCTTTGGCGTCTGTTTGCAGCGTGATGTTGATGACAGAGCGGTCGTTAATCGGTACTTCCTGTGTTAAGAAACCGATATAAGAAACCACCAGCGTACCGCCTTCATCCGGAACGGTAATGGAATACGCTCCATTAACATTGGTGATGGCGCCGGTTGTAGAGCCTTTCAGGGCAACGCTTGCTCCAATTAAAGGCTCTCCCTGCTCAGAAGTGACTTTTCCTGTAACCGTAACAGCATATCTGCTGTGAATGGATAAAGGGAGCGGATTTGCCTGGGCAACTGTACTATAGCAACTCGCTGCTATAGTACAGTTCATGGCTAAGTATAAAAATTTCTTCATAAGTATTGTACTGGATTATAATTATAATAGTGGAAAGTGATACTGTAGTTAAGGTTGGATATTTGTAATTTCTGAAGAGAAAGCTCTTATACATTTAGCGCATAAGAAGAGAATCCGGACTATAAAACAATATAGCTGCGCATGATAAAAAGATATTTGCATGTATAAGACTTGATGTAGTCGCCCGATATACGGCTAACTAAAATTAAAACGTAATAGGTTTAAAATTAATGTTAGAAGGAGCTAAAAAATCTCTTTTCAGCTGTTAAATTCTGCGTTTGTTATTTCTAGTGTAAGTGAGTGCGTACTTTAACCTTTATGGAGCGCAAATATCCGCTTTTTTTGTGGCTTTTGCTACAGGTTTCTATGTTAAACTTTTAATAAAACTTTATAAAATCAGCAGGCAGCCTAACCGGAAATAATAGTAGGAGATAGGGTAGTAGGTTCCGGCCTCGTATGCTGAAAATTATAGGGGTAGGTTAATGGCTAAACCCGATCGGTTATGACAAGGCGGACGTGGAAAAAAGCTGATTGGTAAATATAAATTCAGCTCGAAAGAACTATATAACTCAAGTTGCGAGTTAGTCGATGATTTGATTTAAGGTATAGGCGAAGATAAAGAGTATTAGTTTTAGGATAAAGCCTTGTGGTGTGACGGCGTGTATTTTCTTTGGGAAGAAACTGGTAATGCCACTGAAGGTCGTCTCGATGCGCTTTCGGTAGTGATCTTTGAGAAAAACTATGTGCAATTCATCCGCTCTCTTGCTGTTTGATTTGCGGCAACAGCGCAGTTCAATCTGCTCACATGCTTCCAGCAGGTCCTCCACCTCATAGCAGGTGTAGGCGGCATCGGCGTAGAGCTGGCTGCCGGCAGGTAAGTCCAGGGGCATGGCCTTGAAGGCGGTGATGTCGACGAAGGCGCCGGCATGGATGTAGAACTGGACGGGCAGCCCCTGATCAGTGGTAATGACCTGAACGCGGAAGCCGTAGAAGTAGCACCGCTTGCTGACGCATTTGCCCCGGTAGGCTTCTCCTTGCAGCAGGTGCGAGCGGGCAATGCGGATGTTGTCGCACACGGACACGGGGAAGGAGTCGATTAGGTAGCGGCAAGAGGTGTTGAGCTGCTTGATGCTTCGGCCCATGGTGCTCTTTCATATAGCAGCAGGCGGAGTGGAGGTTGCCGTGGAAGTAGCGGGCCGAGAGCAGGGCGGTGGTGAGCAGCTCAGCATCGCTTATTTTACAAGGAGCATCATCTTTTCTGCCGATAGCAAGAAAGAAATCGTCTATAAAGCAGTATATGGTAATGGTCTGTTCTGTCATGGCTGTTGCATTTTAAGAGTTCGCAAACTTTAAAACGCATGGCGGCCACTGGCAGAACAGATTTTTTGTTGTAAACCGCCTGGTGTATCACGCAACTTGAGTTATATAAGGAATGTAGTGCAGGTAACAGGTAGTGAAATAAAATGGCACCACATAAGCCAAAAAGGCTGCCCCTTTAAACCAGGACAGCCTTTTTATACTTGGATTGTGCAGCAGCCTTATTTCATATTATGGTATACTGCCTGCACATCATCGTCTTCCTCAAATCGCTCTATCAGGCCCATCACTTCCTCTTCCTGTTCTTCTGTCAGTTCGGTGGTGGTAGTAGGTATGCGCTGCAGATCTGCACTGATTACGTTCAGGCCTTTCTCTTCCAGCGCTTTTTGCATGGCACCGAAATCAGTGAAAGCGGTTTCGATAATAATTTCACCTTCGTGCTCGTAAATATCCTGAGCGCCGAAATCTATCAGGTCCAGCTCTAGTTCTTCTACATCCAAGCCTTCGGCATCAACTTTAAAAATGCCCCTGCGCTCGAACATAAAGTCCAGGGAACCGGTTTTGCCCAGCGAGCCGCCGCCTTTAGAGAAGTGCATGCGTACGTTGGCCACAGTGCGGTTCAGGTTATCGGTGGCGCATTCTATTACTACGGCAATGCCATGCGGGCCATACCCTTCATACACAATTTCCTCGTAGTCTTTCTCTTCTTTGGAGGAGGCGCGTTTGATGGCCGCTTCAATACGGTCTTTGGGCATGTTTACGCCTTTCGCATTCTGAATAGCGGTGCGGAGGCGGGAGTTGGTATCAGGACTGGGGCCGCTTTCCTTTACAGCCATTACAATTTCTTTGCCCAGGCGCGTAAAGGCCTTCGACATTTTGTCCCAACGTTTAAATTTACGGGCTTTTCTAAATTCAAATGCGCGTCCCATAGTGTCTGGTTAAGTAGGTATACTGCAAAGTTAGGCAGCTTACGCGTAAATTGGTAGTGCGGGTGGCAAATTCGTTTTTTGTTGATCGTTATTCGTTTATCGTTGGGTCGGGGCTAATGTAGCTGTAACAGACACGCGCGGGAGTTGCGCTCAAAAATAAAACGAAGCCTCCAGCCACTTGCCAATGAAAAATGAACAACTACTTCCTTGCTGTTGGATGAAAATCCGTAATGTGCAGGTGGTGCTGGCAGAAGCTGTATTCGTGGGCGATGTTGGAGCCAACGATGATAAGTCGGCTTTCGTTATGCTGGGTTACATGTTCCTGGTACCAGGAAATGCCTTCCTGATCCAGATTGGTGGTAGGCTCGTCGAGCAGCAGGAGGGGGGTATCAGAGTAGATGGCCAGCCCCAACTTGAGGCGCTGTTTCATGCCGGAAGAAAAATCCTTGACATACTTGTTTCTGGCGCGCTGCAAACCCATCCGGTCTATCAGCTGAACCTGCGACAGGTTGTGGCGCAGCGGTTTAAAACGGGTGTGAAAATTCAGCATTTCGGCCAGGGTAAACTCCTCCACCAGTTCTAAGTATGGCGCCGTGAGCGAAAGCTGTTGGTATACTTTGTCCTGTTCTATAATTTTGCTGCCCGAAGTATAAGTAATTGTTCCTTCGCTGTGCAGATTATAGCCTGCTACCACTGTAAGCAACGTTGATTTGCCGGAGCCATTGTGCCCCAATATGGCATAAGAGCTGCCGGGCTCAAACGTATAGGTCAGGTTCCGGAAGATCCACTCGTAATTATAGCGTTTACCTAAGTTCGTTAGGTTAATTTGCATCTTTGCTGAAATAGCTCCTGATAATACCACGGCCCGAACTGCGCAGGAAGTTGGTCACTTCGTCGCGCTCGCGGCTAGGCGGCAGATCCAGTTCAATGGTGTCGAGGGCCTGGGTATTGTTGAGGCCGCTCATAAACAGGATACGGTATATTTGCTGGATTTCGTTGATTTGCTCACTGCCAAAGCCTCTGCGGCGCATCCCCACTGAGTTTACACCGGCGTAGGAGAGTGGTTCGCGGGCGGCTTTCACAAATGGCGGCACATCTTTGAGCACATGTGAGCCGCCGGAGATAAAAGCATGTGCACCTATCTTCACAAACTGGTGCACGGCGCTTGTTGCACTTATAATAGCATAATCGCCTATTTCTACATGGCCTGCCATCTGCACCGCATTACCGATGATGCAGCTGTTGCCAACCGTGCAATCGTGTGCTACGTGGGCGTAGGCCATCACCAGGCAGTTACTGCCTATCACAGTCTTCATCTTGTCGATGGTGCCGCGGCTCACGGTTACGAACTCACGGATAACGGTATTATCGCCTACATAAGTGGTAGTTACCTCACCGGCAAATTTCAAATCCTGCGGTACAGAGGAAACAACGGCTCCCGGAAAAATTTTGCAGTTCCGGCCGATGCGCGCACCTTCCATGATCACGGCGTTAGAACCTATCCAGGTACCTTCTCCGATCTCAACATTCTTGTGTATGGTAACAAATGGTTCTACAACCACATTCTGGGCGATTTTTGCCTCCGGGTGGATGTATGCTAATGGTTGGTTCATGCGTCTTTTTTTACGATGCTGGCCGACATTTCCGCTTCCATCACCAGCTGGCCGGCCACAAAAGCCTGGCCGCTCATTTTAGCAATACCGCGCTTTACGGGTGCCAGCAGTTCACATTTAAAAATGATGGTATCGCCCGGCACCACCTTGCGTTTGAAACGGCATTTATCGATACCCAGGAAATAAGTCCAGTAATCCTCCGGGTTCTCTACGGTGTTCAGCACCAGAATGCCGCCGGTTTGTGCCATGGCCTCAATCTGGATGATGCCGGGCAGCACGGGATTGCCCGGAAAATGGCCTTGAAAGAAGGGCTCATTCATGGTTATGTTTTTAACACCCGTAACGGTGGTTTCGTCCAGGTGGATGATTTTATCTATCAGCAGGAATGGATACCGGTGCGGCAGTGTGGCCGCAATCTGGTTAATATCCATTACCGGCGGCTTTTTAGGATCATAGGTCGGCACATTTTTAATGGCGGCCTCCTGGATCAGCTTTTTCACCTTTCGGGCAAAAGCCACGTTGGCGGCATGGCCAGGGCGGGCAGCCAGGATCTGGCCTTTAATCGGGCGTCCGATGAGGGCTAAATCACCAATCAGATCGAGTAGTTTGTGACGTGCCGGTTCGTTTTTAAAGCGCAGTTCTGTGTTGTTGAGTACGCCTTCTTCTTTTATTTCTACTTTCGGTTTCTGCAGCAGCTCCGACAAGTGTGCCAGTTCTTCTTCCTGCACTACGCGGTCTACAATTACGATAGCATTGTCCAGGTCACCGCCTTTTATCAGGTTTTGCTTATACAATGCCTCCAGCTCGTGCAAAAACACAAAAGTACGGCAGGGGGCAATCTCATCTACAAACTGGTTGATATTGGTAATGGAAGCATGCTGGCTGCCTAACACCGGCGAATTATAGTCAACCATGGCTGTGAGGCGGTAGTCGTCGAGGGGCAGGCCGGCAATCTCCACGCCACGGCTCTCGTCTATGTAGCTGATGCCTTTGGGTATCTCGAAGTAGTTGCGCAGCGCATTCTGCTCCTGCAGGCCCACGCTTTGCAGCGCCTTCACGAACTCGATGGAAGAACCGTCCATAATGGGAGGTTCGGGGCCGTCAAGCTCAATCAATACATTATCGATTTGCAGGCCTACCAAAGCGGCCAGCGTATGCTCCACGGTGTTTACGCGGGCGCCGTTCTGCTCCAGCGTTGTGCCGCGCGAGAGATCCACCACATTGTCTACATCGGCTGCCACTACCGGCTGGCCAGGCAGATCGATGCGCTGAAATTTATATCCATGATTGGCAGCGGCGGGCTTAAACGTCATGTTCGAGGCCACTCCTGTATGCAATCCAATGCCCGATATGGTAACCGGAGCTTTTATGGTATGCTGTTTATCGTTCATTCACGTATTGTGTAGTCGTGTTAAGAGCTTTTGGATAGCAACAGCGGCCAGCCTTGTTCTGCTACTGTTGTTGCCTGCTGGCTACCAGGCAGGTGGTCCTTTGCGCCTGCAAACATAAGGTTTTTATACTTGGCGCGGGCACTTTTATTTTTGCGTTGCCGCCGCAGGCAAGTATAAGGTTTTATCAGGTAATTAGATGTTAGACATTGGATATCAGACCTGTATCTCTCTAACTTATACTTTTTCTTTAAGCATTTCCAGGTCGCGTTGTAGTTCCGGCAATTTACGGAAAACGGTCATGGCGCGCAGGTTTTGCTTGTAATCAAAGGCCGGCGAGCCCTGTATGATAGTACCTGTTTCCTTCACCGATTTAGAAACACCCGACTGCGCTCCGACTGTTGTTTTATCGGCAAGGCTGATGTGCCCCACAATGCCTGCCTGCCCGGCAATAACGCAATAGTCGCCGAGTTTAGCGGAGCCGGAGATACCTGCCTGCGCAGCTATAACCGTGTGCTGGCCTACCTCTACGTTGTGCGCTAACTGTACCAGGTTGTCAATTTTGCTGCCCCGGCGGATAATGGTAGAACCCATCGTGGCGCAGTCGATAGTTGTATTAGCGCCTATCGACACATCATCCTCCAGCACCACGTTGCCAATCTGCGGAATGGCTTTGTAGCTGCCATCCGGCTGTGGCGCGAAGCCAAAGCCGTCGCTGCCCAGCACCGCCCCGGCATGAATGGTGCAGCTGCTACCTACAACGGTGTTGGTATATAGTTTGGCGCCTGCAAAAATGGTGGTATTGTCGCCGATTTGCACATTGTCGCCAATGTATACCTGCGGAAAAATACGCACGTTCTCACCAATTGTACAATTCTGGCCGATATACGAAAAGGCGCCACGATAATGCCCTGCTCCAATCTGGCTGCCAGCGCCTATGTAAGCTGGCTCCTCTACGCCAACTTTAGATGCAATCAGGGCCGTCTGATAATAGTGCAGCAGCACCGAAAAACTGGTATAGGGATCTGCAACCCGGATAAGTGCAGCAGCAACCGGCTTTTTGAGCTCAAGTTTGTCTGAAACAATTACTGCACTGGCGCCTGAAGTATAAAGAAAAGGTTCGTATTTGGGATTGGACAGAAATGCAAGAGCACCTGTCCGGGCCTCCTCTATTTTAGCTAAAGTGCTGACCCTGACAGAATTGTTTCCCTCTACAGTGCCCTGTAGCAGGTCCGCTATCTGTTGAACAGTGAATTCCATCTTGTAAAATTAGAGCAAAAACTTAAAAGTGCTAATGCTATGAGGATGCAAACATACTAAAAAGTTACCTGACTAGGATTGCCAATCAGGATTTTTGGGATTCCGCGGATTGTATGATTTCTGAAGCTGTTAAAATATTGCGCCTGATACTTTAACAGCTTCAGGCAAATTTGTTTGGTATACTTCCAAATTATATAAGGCTATCTGGTATGGAAGCTGGTCATATAATCTCACAATTTTAAATAATCCCGGTCAGGGTGCAGGTCATCAGTGTGCTACCTCTTTGGGGTAACATACATAATACTTTTCCACCTTGTTGCTCAGCGCCCTGATGTTGGGCAAATCCGACGCCTCGGCCACATCAACTACATAACCGGTTTTAGTCAGGATTTCGATCGATTCGCCCTCCACCTGGTAAGCGTTGTTGCTAATTTTGCCGGATATCATCAGGTATTTTATATCTTCTTCCTGAATTTTAAAATGCTCCTGCACCAGTTCGCTGATGCCCAGCAGCAAATCCTCTTCAATGGGTTTGGTAGCGATAACGACTTTAAACAGGCGACGGTTCAGGATACTGTTAGCCAGGTACGAAAGTATAAAATCAGGGTGCGAGGCCCACTGCTTAATGCCGCTCCATATGTCGTGGTCGTCCAGGCGCACGAAGCGTTCCAGAATGCTGTTGTCGCGCTCAAAATCTGATATAGTCAGGTCGGAGGACAGGAAAAATTTAAGACAGGGGCTGGCCGGCACATCTATACCTTGCTGCAGTAACTGGCGCGCCCGCTGCACTACGCGCAGCACCATGTTCTCGGCACTGATAACGGTTTTGTGCAGGTATACCTGCCAGTACATCAGGCGGCGGCTTACCAGGAAATTTTCTATACTATAAATAGCCTTCTCCTCTACTACCAGCTTGTCATTGGCTACGTCCAGCATCTTAATAATGCGATCAGCACCAATTTTGCCTTCATACACGCCGGTATAAAAGCTGTCGCGGTTCAGGTAATCGAGTCGATCTACATCCAACTGGCTCGAAACGAGCTGGTGAAAGAAGTTTCGGGCGTACGTGCCTTTAAATATGTTTATCGCCAGTGCTAATTTCCCGCCGAATGCTTCGTTGAGCATGTGCATGATGTGGAGCGAAAGCTGCTCGTGGTGCACATTTTTGAAAATGGCGGTTTCCAGCGCATGGGAGAAAGGACCGTGGCCGATGTCGTGCAGCAGGATGGCAATCAGCGATGCCTCCAGTTCGGTGTCAGAAATTTCGTTATTTTTACTTTTCAGCGTGTTCAGGGCCGTTTCCATCAGATGCATGGCCCCCAGCGCATGATGAAAACGCGTGTGGAGCGCACCCGGATATACCATTTCGGTCAGGCCTAGCTGCTTGATGCGGCGCAGGCGCTGGAAGTATGGATGCTCTATTATATCAAAAACCAGGTCAGACGGAACGGTGATAAAGCCGTAAACAGGGTCGTTGAAGATCTTTTTCTTGTTCACCTATTTAATTGCTAAACTGTTAAATGGCTTAATTGTTGAGTTGATAAAGGGCTGACTGGTTTTACCCGTTATCCCAATTTCTGTTATTTCTCCTTTCCTGCTATTTCAGCAGGAGGAAAATTTGTCTGCAATTCGTGTAGTGTATTTTGAAGTAGTCTGTAACAGATTTCCTGCCATGTTCGAAATAACCATCAGGCCAGGCGTGGCTATCATACGATACCTGTACAAACCGGATAACCCATTTTAGCATGAAACTATTTAACAGTTTAACCATGCAGCCGTTAAACCATACCACAGTTTAATCATCGAATATAAACTATACATCGCCTGAAGACGTGTATTTAAATACGCTACTAAAACAAAATTAAACTATGCAAAGATACAGTATTTTATGGGCCGACGACGAAATAGACCTGCTCAAGCCGCACATTCTTTTCCTGCAGGACAGAGGGTATGACATTACGCCTGTAAACAGCGGCGCCGATGCCATCGAGAAGTTTCAGGACCAGACTTTCGATATCGTTTTCCTGGATGAGAACATGCCCGGCATCAGCGGCCTGGAAACGCTGAATGAGCTGAAAACTATCCGCCCGGCTGTGCCCGTGATTATGATTACCAAGAGCGAGGAAGAGCATATTATGGAGGAGGCTATCGGCTCCAAGATCTCCGATTATCTCATCAAACCACTCAACCCAAATCAGATTCTGCTTTCTGTTAAGAAACTGCTCGATAACAAGCGGCTGGTATCAGAAAAAACCAACATGAGCTACCAGCGCGATTTCCGGCAGCTGGGCATGGCTTTTGGCGAGCGTCTGAGCCCGCTGGAGTGGGCCGACATCTATAAGAAGCTGGTATATTGGGAGCTGGAGATAGATGAAACAGAGAATAAAAGTATGGCCGATGTAATAAACATGCAGAAGGATGAGGCGAACTCAAACTTTGCCAGGTTTATCATGGAGAACTACGAGGACTGGATAAACAAGGAGGACGATGAGGCGCCGCTGATGTCGCATGAACTCTTTAAGCAGCGTGTGTTCCCGATAATGAAAGAGTCGGACCAGCCCGTATACTTTCTGCTGATAGACAACCTGCGTTATGACCAATGGAAAGTGCTGGAGCCGCTTATTTCGGATTACTTCACTGTAGATCAGGAGGAAATGTTTTATTCCATACTTCCGACTACCACCGCTTACGCCCGTAACGCTATTTTTTCAGGAATGCTGCCCACCGAGATAGCTAAAAAGTACCCGAACTTATGGGTAGCCGACGAGGACGAGGAAGGTAAAAACCTGCACGAAGCAGAATTTCTGGACATACAGCTGCAGCAAAACCGCATAACGGGCAAGCACAGTTACCACAAAATAACGAACGTAGCTGCCGGCCGGGATTTGCTCAGTAAATTCAGCAACCTGGACAGCAACAGGCTGAATGTGATTGTCTATAACTTCGTGGATATGCTTTCACACGCCCGCACCGACAGCAACATGGTGCGCGAGTTAGCACCGGACGAATCGGCCTACCGATCTATCACCAAGTCCTGGTTCCTGCACTCGCCGCTGTTTGATACGCTGAAGCTGATTGCCGAGAAAAAGGGCCGCCTCATCATCACCACCGACCACGGCACCATCCGGGTAAAAAGGCCTTTCAAGATCATTGGCGACCGCAACACCAACACCAACCTGCGGTATAAACACGGCAAAAACCTGGGGTACACCGACAAAGATGTGTTCACGGTAAAAAAGCCGGAACGATTTTTCTTGCCAAAAGCCAACGTTTCCACTACGTTTGTATTCGCGATAGAAGATTACTTCTTTGCTTATCCAAACAACTATAACTACTACGTAAACTACTACAAAGATACCTTTCAGCACGGAGGGGTGTCGCTGGAGGAGGTTATTATACCGTTTATCACGCTTTCACCGAAGAATGCATAACACAGGAGTTCAAAAAGCAAGTATAAAGATGTCGTCGTTGGCTGATTTGCCGGCGGCGGCATCAGTGCTTTTAGAGGCTATTGCGCAGGAACCTGTTATACTTTTTGAAGGGCCGATGGGTGCAGGCAAAACCACACTCATCAAAGAGCTTTGCCGGCAGCTAGGGGTGCGGGAAAACGTGAGCAGTCCTACGTTTGCGCTCGTAAATGAGTATGAAAGCGGGGAAGGGAACCTTATTTATCATTTTGATTTTTATAGGATAGCAGAGGAGCGGGAAGCGCTGGACATAGGCGCCTTGGAATATTTCGACTCGGGCAGGCTATGCCTGATAGAATGGCCCTCCCGTATACCTGATTTATTGCCGGAGCATTACTTGCTTGTACAGTTGCAGCCGGATACAGACGACGCGGCGCGAACCATGACCATAAACCAAGTATAGCAACTAGAGTATGACGCAGAAACTCGCCGTAAGTATGGGGAAGGTTGCCGCAAGTGTTGCTCTTTATCCCAAAGAGTCGATGCTGGCTGTGGAAGAGCGCAGCCGTAATCTGTTTATCGGCATTCCCAAGGAGTCGTCGTTCCAGGAGAACCGCATTGGCCTGACGCCTGACGCCGTGAAACAGCTTACCGACCACGGCCATCGCATCCGGATAGAAGCCGGCGCCGGAAGCCCTTCCAAATATTCGGATCATGAATATTCAGAAGCCGGCGCGCAGATTGTGTATGCCGTTAATGAAGTATACGAAGCTGACATCATCCTGAAGATTGCACCCCCTACCTATGATGAGATCAGGTATCTGCGCCCTGGCCAGACACTTATTTCAGCCCTGCAGTTCGGCACCCTCACTTCAGACTATATAAATGCATTGCTGGCCAAAAAGATCAACGCGCTTTCTTTTGAGCTGATCCGGGATAAATCGGAGGCAAAGCCGGTGGTACGCGCCATGAGCGAGATCGCCGGCAGCACCGTGATGCTAATTGCTGCCGAGTACCTGAGCAGCAGCAACGATGGCAGAGGTGTGATTTTGGGTGGCATTACGGGCGTGCCGCCAAGCAAAGTAGTTATACTGGGCGCAGGCACTGTGGCCGAATACGCCGCGCGGGCAGCCCTGGGCCTGGGAGCAGAGGTAAAGGTTTTCGACAACCATATTTACAAGCTGCGCCGCCTCAAACATAACATCGGCACACAGCTCTTTACCTCCACGCTCGACAAAGCTGTACTCTACAACGAGGTAAAGCAGGCTGATGTAGTGATTGGTGCTTTGGTGGCCCACGAAGGCCGGATTCCATGTATGGTGGAAGAGGGCGTGGTAGCTCAGATGAATCCAGGCTCCATTATTATAGATGTATGCATTGACCAGGGAGGCTGCTTTGAAACTTCTGAAGTTACTTCGCACAGCCGCCCGATTTACCGCAAGTATGATATCATCCATTACTGCGTGCCTAACATTCCGTCGCGCGTGCCCCGCACAGCCTCACAAGCACTAAGCAATATCTTTACGCCGATTTTCACAGAGATTTCGAAGTATGGCGGCATCAACGAGGTACTGTTCATGAACGAGCATTACCGCTCAGGCGTCTATATCTACAGGGGCAGCCTTACCAATTCTCATATCGCCAAGCGCTTTGGTATGCGTTATAAAGAACTGGGGCTGATGATAGCAGTGCGAAACTAGCAGGAACTAAGTCGTGTCAGTCCTTACAGCACCTGTCCGCTAAGCAGCAGCACTTTCCAAGCTTCGGGCACCTGATCATCTTCCAGCAGTTTTTTACTGAGTGCTTCCAGTTCCCGGCGCAATATGGCGGGTTCATTTTTATACTTGTTCAGGGTATAAGCGACCAGCGGATGTTGCCGGAATGCTGTTACTTCTTCCTCGGACGGAATGGTTTGGGTATTTCCGAGACGAGCCAGGTTGTTGCCTGTCAGAAGGTTGCTCCCGCGGATAAATGCAGGAAGGTGGTCTATGCCCATGCCTTTGCTGCGGGTGGGCTTCGGCAATTCAAAAATAGCGTCGCTGCTGGCACGAAGGTAGTAATCGCCACCCATCCGGGCTACGGCATCCAGCTTGTATGGATCTATTCTGCCGCTTTCATCAAGTATGGTTTCATCCAGGTGTATCAGCAGCACCTCGCAAATAACCAGATTGCCGGCCCCGCCGGCTGCGCCCAGGGGCACCACCTCGTTTACTTTGCACTCGAAAGCCACCGAAGCCTCTTGCACTCGTGGCGGCCTTACCAACGTCGATGCCACAGGCGTAAGACCGGATTTGGTAAACTCGTCTATATCCGGAGCATACTCAGTGCTGGCCAGCGACATTTGCTCTACTATACTATAGTTCGCAATGTTAATAACAACTTCCCTGATAGCCAGTATATTTTCGAGAGTATGTTTCGGGGTGTTATCGCGCATGCGGCGTAAAGGCGAGAAAACAAGTATGGGCGGCATGGAACTGAACATGTTGAAAAAGCTGAAGGGGCTCAGATTTACATGGCTCTCCAAACTGACCGTACTTGCAAAAGCGATCGGCCTCGGCACTACTGCTCCCGCCATCAGGGCATATACATCTGATGCCTTTTCCTTCGTTGGATCTATAGTTTTGATGCGCATGGCAGGCTGCTGTTTGTTGCTTCACTATAAAGACTACTGGCATTGCATGAATAAAAGTAATAAATCCTTTGAACTTACTTTTTGCTTCTGCTTAAAACAAGAAAGTGAATTTGGGAGCATGATACAAGAGCAGGTGATGTGTATAAAGCAGTATTTATTAAAATTTTATTTAAAAATGTAACGGAAGGCGTATAAAACGCGTCAGAGCGTGAACCAAGTTTGAGTGCAAAGACTTATGTATATCAGGCATGCAGCCCGGGTAACATTGGCAGGCTGGGTGCTGCTAATCAGAAATGCTTTAGGTTGGTTAAAATTTGGCGAATGCAGATGGTTTAATACGAAGGTTAATTATTAGCCTTATATTTGCGCTTACAAAATAAATAAAATGGGCTTACGGAGTGCTGGCGCTGTTTTGTGTTATTTTATCAATAATTTTGACATTATATATATACCTTTTAATGAATTTTACGTAACTACTCTCATGGCTGCCAAAACATATGTTTTTTACGATGTATATAAGGCGGGCCGGAGTATAAGCTACTTAATTCTAAAATAAGAAACCTAAACACCCGAAATGAAAATTAATTTACTGTATGCCTTAGGCATGCTACTGTTTGTGTCCTGTACTTCGCCTAAAAATCTGGCATACTTTAGCGATTTGCCGGAGAATTCTACGTATTCTGAAAAGATAACGAACGAAACAGAACCAAAGATTCAGCCCGATGATTTGTTAAGTATTACAGTAACAAGTTTAAACCCTGAAGCGAATGCGCTATTTAATAAAGGAGTGCTTCTCTCTGGTAATAATTCGGCAAGCGGTTCCAACCGGATTAGTGATGAAGGTTACCTGGTAAACAGCGACGGGGAAATTGAATTCCCTGTGTTGGGTAAAGTGAAACTGGGCGGTTTAACCAAGGAGGAAGCAAGAACTAAACTTGTTAAGGAATTGAATAAATATTTAAAAGATCCTGCAGTAAACATCCGCTTCCTGAATTTCAGAGTAACAGTGATTGGTGAAGTTAATGACCCTGCTACATTTACCATTCCTTCCGAGAAGATTAATATCCTGGAAGCATTGGGCCTGGCAGGCGATATGACACTATATGGAAAGAGAGAGAATGTGTTGTTGATACGTGAGGAAAACGGAATACGGAAAATGACGCGTATTAACTTAAATTCTAAAGACGCGTTTAATTCTCCTTATTTTTATTTGCAGCAGAATGATGTGGTTTACGTAGAACCGAATAAGGTACGGCAGGTGCAGGCTACTACCAACACGCGTAATATTACGCTCTTGTTTTCAGTGATATCTGTAACCACACTTATTATATCAAGATTAATCAGATAAATAGCTATCAATATGAGTATGCGTGATAAAGAAATGCTTCTGCAGGAGCCGGAGCAAATAAACCTGAAAAGTGTCCTTGTAAAGTACCTGCGATACTGGTATTTATTCGTGGCTGGCATTGTTTTGTTCCTGGGCATTGCCTTCCTGTATCTGCGATACACAACACCAGAGTACCTGATAAGCAGCATGATCCTTATCAAGGATGATGCAAAAAGCCCGGAGCTATCTGGCAGCGGTGCCCTGGACAGTGAATTCAATATCTTTCAACCCTCTAAAAACCTGAGCAACGAGGTAGAGGTGCTAAGGTCTAAGAGCCTGATGCAGCGTGTATTGTCTGAACTGGCACTAACCACAAGCTACCTGATAGAGGGAGATGTAAAGTATTCTGAAATCTATGGGGAGGATGTGCCGGTGAAGGTAATTGCCAAAGAACTAAATGAAGAAGCATATGAGGAGGATCTGACGCTCTATCTTAAGGATAGGAATAGTTTTAAACTGCAGGACGAAACAGGTATAAAAACTTACCAGTACGGGCAGCAGATAAACAAACCGTACGGCTCTTTTACAGTAGCTGCTGTACCGGGCGCATCTGACAGATATCAGAAGATTACGATTAAGTTTAATAATGTTAAAAGGCTTGCTGACTCTTACAGAGCCCGTTTAACAATAGAGCCTACCAGTAAGGATGCCAGTGTGCTGGCTGTTAACTTAACTGATGCTATTCCGGAGAGGGGTAAAGATGTTATAAACAAGCTAATAGAAGATTACAACAGAGAGGCTATGGAGGATAAAAACCTGGTAGCTTCCAGCACGATTAAATTTGTAAACGAGCGTTTGGGGTACCTGACAGACGAGCTGTCGGATGTAGAGAAAAGCGTGGAGAGTTATAAGCGTAAAAATGATGTAACAGATGTAAGTTCTGAGGCACAGATTTACCTGCAGAAAGAGAGCGATTACAACAGGCAACTGGCGGAATGGGATATTCAGCTGGAGGTGCTCAATTCAATTGAAAAGTACCTGAGCAGGAATCAGAACCAGTACGAGTTAGTGCCAAGCGGACTGAGTATTGATGATCCAACACTCCAGGGGCTAATTTCACAGTTTAATGAATTGCAGCTCGAACGCAAACGCACTTTGCGTACGCTTCAGCCTGCCAACCCGCTGGTGTTGAACATGGATGAGCAGCTCGGAAACCTAAGAGAAAACATTCTGGAGAACCTGCAGAACATTAAAAAAAGCCTGGAAATTACCCGTGAAAATCTGATGGCCAGTTCTGAAAAATACCAGTCCAGAATTCAGCAGGTGCCTGTGATGGAACGGGAATTACTGGAAATAAACAGGCAACAAAGTATAAAGGAAGGCCTTTATTTATACCTGCTGCAAAAGAGAGAAGAAGCTGCTATGTCGCTGGGAGCCACTGTGGCTAACGCGCGCGTAATAGACTCTGCTGTTTCCAGCGAGCAACCTGTTGAACCCAAGAAAGTATTAGTATACTTATTCGCTGTATTGCTTGGTCTTGGTTGTCCTTTCGCTTTCATCTTTATAAAAGATATGCTGAACGACAAAGTGCAGACGCTGCAAGATGTTGAGAAGGCTACTGCAACACCAGTATTGGGCGAAATTGCTCACAAGAAAACTGACAATGCACTGGTGGTAACAGCAGATAGCAGGGTTCCTGTGGCAGAGCAGTTCCGGCTTATCCGGGCCAACCTGCAATTTGCCACATTAGGCAAAGAGAACAAGGTTGTGCTTATCTCCTCAAGTATGAGTGGCGAGGGTAAAACTTTCTTTAGCTTAAACCTGGCGGCCAGCCTGGTGCTGGCAGGCAAGCGCGTGGTGTTGCTGGACTTTGACTTTAGAAAGCCAGGCTTATTGAGAAGCTTGGGCTTAGCTGACGAAGAGGAGGGTATTACCAGCTACCTGTTTTCCAAGGCGGTTTCTATACATGATATTATCATACCTTCTCAAGCCATGCCGGACTTGTTTGTGATAGGTGCAGGCCCCGTGCCGCCTAATCCGTCTGAGTTGATGTTACTTCCGAAGGTTGGCAAACTCATCCAGGAACTGAAAGAGGTATTCGATTATGTTATTATTGATACCTCTCCGGTAGGCCAGGTAGCAGATGCGCTGGCATTAGCCCCTTATGCTGATGCGACCATCTATATGGTTAGGAATAACTATACCTACAAAGCCCAATTGGATATTATTGACGACATCCATAAGAACAGAAAGTTTAATCAGCCAATGATCGTTATTAATGATGCTCAGAAAGAGGCTGGTCATGCATATGGATATGGGTATACCTATGGCACCAGTCCGAAGGATAATAAAGGTAAGATCAAGCAAGGAGCCTAAAAGAATTAAAGCCATTTAATATTCCTCCATATACCTATTAATAGGTGAGTTTTGTAGTACTATAAGAATATGAGCGTGCAGAATAGCTGTGCTAACTCATGTTCTTATAAATGCTACCCTTTGTAATCTTTTCTGTGTGATTAATATTTAATGAAATCTCAAAAGCTTAAGGGAAAAGCAATAAGTGGCATTTTCTGGAATTTTGTTCAGCTGGGAGTAAATAAATTCTTTGGCTTTGCTATTAAACTGGTATTAGCCAAGTTATTGTTTCCTGAACAATTTGGTCTAGTAGGGATGGCTGTCGTTTTTACCAGTTTTATCCAAGTGTTTAACGATTTAGGAATTGGGGCTGCCCTTGTTCAGCGAAAAGAAGAAAATTTAAGAGAGGCTCATTACCACACAGCTTTTTGGACCGGGGTTGTATGGTCGATAGGAATTTATTTAATAATAGCTTTTATTGTTTCGCCACTGGCAGCTATTTTCTATAAAGAACCAATGCTCCGCAGCATTATTCCGGTGCTAAGTATTGGTGTTTTATCCAGCCCTGTAAATCTGGTACATCGGGCACAGCTAACCAAATGGATGGACTTTAAAAAGCTGGCCTTCATTAGCAATGCATCTACCGTCTTTTCTGGCGTATTAGCACTAAGTCTAGCTTTTTTGGGGGCCGGTGTTTGGGCCTTGGTATTTAACTCCGTAGCTACATTCTTGGTAGCCATGCCTCTATATTTCAGAGCGACAAAATGGACGCCAAAGTTAATTTGGGAAAAGCAGGCATTTCAGGATGTTTTTGGCTTTGGTGTTTATACTACCGGCACCAACTTCATCAATACTTTAGTTTCTAACATAGATTATTTGTTAATCGGTAAACTGCTAAGTGCAGCGGCTCTGGGGGCATACACTTTGGCATTTGTGTTTACAGATACATTCAGGGACCAGTTTACATATCTTATTAATAAGGTGATGTATCCTATATACGGGCAAAAACAGGATGACCTTATTTCTTTGAGAAGCTATTATCTAAAGGTTGTAAAGTATAATAGTATTGCTATTTACCCGATGATGGTTTTTTTAATTGTGCTCGGAGAGCCATTTATCATGTATATTTATGGAGCAAAATGGGTAGACTCTATATTGCCTTTAAGAATACTGGCTTTATCAGTTATGATACATTTACTGGCTAACAGCCATCTGACCTTAATCAGGGGGCTGGGTCATGCAAAATTAGGAATGAGAGTACAGCTTATAAAGTCTGTTTTATACGTGCCAACAATTACACTTGGAATTTATCAGTTCGGGATTGTAGGAGCAGCATGGGCATATGTTTTCAATAAAGTATTGGAAGTATTTATTGCACAATATTTCCTGAAAAGATTAGTAAATGTTTCATTTGTAGATTTGTTCACGAGCATGAAAGCGCCATTAACGGCAACGGCGGTATCTTTACTTATAACCTCTTTACTTTATGATATAGGGTTACATTATATTCTTTGTGCAATAGTATTGTCTTTAAGCTACGTTGCTGTTATTTGGTTGATGATGAAAACTGAGATCATGATGCAAATCCATGAGTTCAGAGAGAGCAGGAAGAAGAAAGTGGCTTTACTTTAAAATAGTAGATCAGAATTGAATAGGCACCGATGCAAGGCAATAATATAATTTTAGTAACAGTAATAATTCCCTGCTACAATTGTGAAAAACTGGTTGGCAGAGCAATACGCAGTGTTTTAGAGCAGACTCACCCGAACATAGAATTACTGTTAATAGATAATAACTCTACAGATAATACGATTAATGTTCTGAGACAGTATGAGCGGGAGCATCCTGAAACAATCGCAGTCTTTTCCGAAAAAAAGAAAGGCGCTTGTGCCGCCCGGAATAATGGGCTGAAGAGGGCGCAGGGCCAGTGGATCCAGTTTCTGGATGCCGACGACGAACTGCTTCCTCAGAAAATAGAAAAGCAGTTAGAAATAGTAATGTCTCTTAACCCTGATGTGGTTATAGACGATTACCGTAAAGTCAAAGATCTAAATGGCAGGATTATAACGCAGAATATGGTTGCCGAAGATGATCCCTGGACTGGGTTAATTAATTCAAGGTTGGGTATTACCAGCTCAAATTTGTGGAAAAAAGAGCTGCTTCTTAAACACGAGGGTTGGGACGAAGAACTTACCTCATCCCAGGAGTATAACCTGCTATTTAAATTGCTGAAGTTTAAAGCAAAAGTAATTATTACTCATCAGATTCAGACGATTGTTTATACGCAACCTGATTCAGTTTCCCGAACTACCAATAACACGAAGGCTTTGGAACTGATTATGAACAGATATAATTTAAGATCCAGAATTTATAATTTCTTGTTTGAAAATAAGCTTCTTCAACCAAATTACAAGCGGGATATTTCCCTGTATCTATATTATCATTTGCTCCTGATAAGTGAATTTAACATGCCCTATTTTAAAGAGCAAATCAGGAATAACGATTTTGAAGAAGTCAGCTTGCTGGATAAAATGAGATTATTTACAGACTTTTTAAAAAATAGCAGTAAAAGAAAATTTGGACGCTCCAATTTAATTGTTAAGTCAATTGAGTTTCAATTCTTCTTCTTTAAAAATATCTCTTTACTAATTAATTAATATAATAAGTGGTATGATTAGTTATCATGTATCCTCAGGTATATACTAAGATATAATTGTGAGATTTACCCTTCCGTCCTGTATCCTGAGCGAAGTGTATAATGTAGATTATAACACATCTATTGGATAAACAAAAGAAGGCCAAATATTTAAATTAAGAATTAGCTTTATTTAATTCTGATAGTAATAGGCAGTTCTTCTATAAAGTAAATTTGCAAAATTAATGCGCACTTCATCAAAGCTTTAAATTTTTCTCCGTGTTACTATCTGGCAGAGTTAATGGCTTAAGTGATGCATTGATATGAGAATTTCCTATAATATTTACTTCCCAATACCTTTTAAATAATTTTTATGACGTCTAAACCTTTCATATCTATAATAGTACCGACATACCACGATTGGGAAAGGCTACAGCTGTGTATACAGGCATTGGATAAACAAACATATCCGAAAGAACTTTATGAGGTGATCATTGTGAATAATGATTCTAATGATCTTGTGCCTGACCAATATTATTTGCCCAGGAATTTTGTCATTTTGAGTGAAGGCAAGCCAGGATCATATGCAGCACGAAATAAAGGTATAGATTTAGCGAAAGGAGATATATACGGTTTTACTGATTCCGATTGTATACCTCATCCGAATTGGATTGAAAATGCTGTGAAGATTTTAGAAAAGGGCAATATAGATAGAATTGGGGGAGATATCGAATTGTTTTACCAGGACGATTCTAATAGAACCTGGGTAGAACTTTATGAGGTCGCATATGGATTCAATCAGAAAAGAATGGTTGAAGTAAATAAAGGTGCAGTAACTGCTAATTTATTTGTGAAAAAGGAGCTGTTTGATAAGGTTGGTAAGTTCGATTGTAGTAAAAAGTCAGGAGAAGATATTCGATGGAACAGGAGAGCAAACTCCTTTGGGTATAATTTGATATTTGCAAAAGATGTTAAAATTGATCACCCCGCCAGAAGTACATTTAAAGCATTAAAAAATAAGAAGTTAAGAGAACTGGGTGGGGTACTAAAATTTGATTTGAACCGGCAGAACATTTTAAAAAATGTTTCTTACCTGCCTTTCCTTTTCTACATCTCTTTCTTTCATAAAACGTATCGCCTTTTTACAACTAAAATGAAACTTTCTAAGATAGAAAAAGCTAAGGTTGTTTTAATAAATATTTATTTATTTAAACTCTATTTCTTTGAGTTCTTTAGATTAATGTTTGGTGGTGAAAGGCTGAGATAGAGAAACGTTCTTTAAAGTTTTAAATCAGGGTGGCAGATGAGCTTCTTTATTTTAGAGATTCTGAATTCATTTCCAATATGGAATCGTGTTTGACCTAGTAGATTTCACAAGTTCATGCCAAGAGGTACAAAACTAAATGGTTTAAATACTGTTCGATGAACTTTATGAAATAAGACTGCAATTTAAATTAACTAATTTTAGAGAGTTTGCTTTTTATAATTTTAATTAAATGAGAGTATTAAGAGTTGTTAACAGTAATGATGGAGGGGGCGTATTTACCTGCGAAAAGCAGTTTATAGAAGAACTAAAAAATAGAGATATTGTAGTTGATGCTGTTATACTAGGTGATGGATTAAGAGTAGATGAATATACAAGTTTGTGTAACATAACTTATAGGATCCCGGCTTTAGAAGCTTCTTATGGTGGCGCAATTCTAAAAATACTGTTTTCTATATTTCAGACCTTATTTTTCGGATCTAAATATAGCCGTATACTCGAGAAACAAATAGACGATGCAATTAAATACGATGCAATAATTTATCAAAGACCAGTTTTTATACACTTGGTTGGTAAATTATCTAATAGATTAAAAGCCAAGGCCTTGTGGCATTTGCCAAACGTGGCGAGAACATCCTTTTCAAAAAATTACTATAATTATTTCTGTAGAAAATACAATATAATTCAGGTTGCAAACAGCCATTTTACAAAAAGCACATTAGGTGTGCAATGCAGATATGTTGTATATCCTGGATTTGATGAGAAGCGTGTAAGTAAAAGCGCCCCAATTTTTAGAAATCAACTAAAATTAAGTGCAGGAACTCCGGTGTATGGTATTGCAGCAAGGATGCATGAAGATAAAGCACAGGATTTAGTAGTGGAGGCCTTTGTTAACTCTAAAGTTTCTGCTTATGGGGGGCACTTATTAGTTGCAGGTGGGCCGTTGGATTCAGATTATGCGCAAAGAGTCAAGGAAAAAGCTGGGCCATTATTAAGCAAACAAATCCATTTTTTAGGCGAAATCAGTAGCATGTCCGAATTTTATTCGAGTGTTGATGTCGTTATCAATGGACGTAGAAATGTAGAACCTTTTGGTATAACCATAGCCGAAGCAATGGGGGCAGGAAAGCCTGTTATAGCTTATAAATTGGGTGGGCCTTCTGAAATGATTATTAACAGTGTCAATGGCTGGCTGGTGGATAGCTCAACCACCAAAAGCTACGAAGATGCATTTAACCTGTCTATAACGGATAAAAGCAAATGGCTTGAAATGGGGCAGTTTGCGAAAGAAAATTCTTATAAGTTTTCTGTTAAAGAAAATGTAAGCACCCTAATAAGCATCATAAAGAACCACTAACCGTAGCAATGGTTAACATATGACTTATTAGTTTTTATTTATTGTACTTTTAGACCTTAGAAAGTGGGGCATTGCTTAATTATGCATATAGATACCATACATTCATGGAGTATTAATTCAAGTAGATATTTGGAAGTTTTGGGAGAGGCTAACAGGAAAGGACAAATACTTATTAATTAAAATGAACTCAGGAATTAAATTAAGATTATACTTTAAATTTAAAGAAAATTATACTTCTATAAAGGTTAAAATCAAGTATACATATTTTCGTTAAATCAATTTTGGAATTTGATTTCTCCTTAATCTAAGATTCAATTAATTGCTATTGAGCTGGCAAGGTTGGGAAATGATAATTTTATGATTTATTCTCGAATTCACGTTATTAAATAGTAAATCATTTCCAGATAAATGATTTACATATCTACATGTTTTTATGATTTACAGATTTAATCGATTTAATGGCTTGTATATTTTAGTACTTCTGGTAGGCTATATAATAATGAGCTTACTGCCAGGACTGGTGGGAACAAATAGTAGAATGATTACAGTGCCGTTTAGAGGATTAGTACTTCTGTGGTCATTATACATCTTAATTAGAGGAATAATATGGAAGGGACATAATACTATTCCTGCTTGGCAATGGGTGCTATTTATTGCTTTCTGGGTAATCTATGTTTTTCGAATTATCTACGATCTTTACTATGTTGGTATTAGAGCTACTGTCTTTCCGAGTACTCTTGACTATTTATTAAATGCAGTAGGTGTATGTTTACTCCCTGCCGGTGCTATCAGATATGCAGACAATGTTGATTATCAATGGGTGCTTAAATATTTTTTCAATTTATTATTAATAGCCTTACTTTTCTCTCTTCTATTAAACTTATCAAACCCCCTTGAAGAGGAGGTTGCGCATCAGGGCCAATATAGTGGAAGCTCTGCAATGAATACCATATCTTACGGACATTATGGTGTTACATTCTCTTTATTATCTATGTTCTTGTTCAATAAGAGCGGAGAGTTTTATAAGAAACTATTCTATGTCGCTTGCTTCTTCTTTGGCCTCTTTATTATGTATTTAGCGGGTAGTAGAAGTCCTTTGGTAGCTTTGATAGTATGTTTATTGTTTTTTCAGGTTAATAACACAGGTTTATTCAAAGGATTATTGTTCATCTTGCTGTTAACTGTACCTTTAATAATCTTTAGCAATCAAATTATTGAGTTTCTTTCAGGGTTTGGTGGAAGCTTTATTACTAGGGTTTTAGCTACCATTAAAACCGGCAATTCTTCTGGAAGGGATGTTTTATATGCTGAGGCTTATAATCAGTTCTTAGATTCACCTATATTCGGCAGTGCTTTTTTACTTCAAGGTGGGGTAGGTAATGGATTCTACCCGCATAATATTTTTCTTGAAGCTTTTATGGCAACTGGTGTTATTGGTGGTCTGATTTTTATATCGTGGGTATTTCAATGCTTGCGGATTTCATATAAGCTGATTTCTGCGTCTAATCAAAATGCATGGGCAGGAGTTCTCTTTCTGCAATATTTAATTTACGCTATGTTCTCCCAGGCAATCTTTAGTAATGCGGAATTCTGGTATTTGTCCGTTATCATATGGAGTATAACTTATTCATCTGTGAAGCAGAAACAGATAGAATTATATGTAACCTCAAAAAGTATAACAAAACAACTTGTTTAATTAAAACCAATAAATTTATGGATCAGAAGAAAGCTTTACATATTAATAGCTACTTTCTATCTAACAAAATACATTATAATTTTTTTAAAGAGATTATTAAGTATAGGCAGGATAAATTTTTAATACCCGTTTATAAGCATTTCAAAGAAAATCATATTGAAGGTATGGACATAGATTATGTGTTCTCCGGGATTGATAAAAAGGTTTTTTTTACAAAGGTATTTAGAGTTTTATATTTAATTTATAAAAAGAAATTAAATAGGGATGCCGACTATATACATGGTCATACCTTAATAAGTGATGGTATACCTGCCTATCTCTTAAGCCGCATAATAAAGAAAGAATTTGTAGTATCAGTTAGAAGCACTGACGTTGATTACTTTATAGCTAGAAGTTCTGTTTTTAGGTCCATTGCTAAAAAGATACTCACAAATGCCAGTATGGTGTTTCTAGTGTCTCCATCGCATGAACAGCGAATAAAGAATTTGTATCCAGAATTAGTAAACAAAAAATTCTTCTTGCTACCTAATGGTATAGATAATTTCTGGATAAAAAACTTAAATGAAGGGAAGCTAGAGAAAGCAACATTTGAAACGGTAAATATTCTCTTTGTTGGACAGATTATAAAGCGGAAGAGGCTTGATCTGCTAATCGACTTTATCCAAAAATTTGATGACAGAAGGTACAATCTAACCATAGTTGGGAAGAACAGCCTTGAGCTTGATTTTGATGAGATTTCAAGGTCTATAAATAACGGTAACTCTGTAAACTATATTGGTGAAGTAAAGGATTCAAATGAGCTTTTACAAATATATCGCAAAAATGATATATTTGTGCTTCTTTCTTATTCAGAAACTTTTGGAGTAGTCTACATAGAAGCACTATCACAAAAGTTACCAATAATATATACAAGAGGAGATGGTATAGATGGTTATTTTGAAGAGGGAGAAGTTGGGTATTCTTGTGATCATGAATCATTGGATGAATTAAAAGAGAAAGTAGATTTAACATTATCTCAATATAAGAGAATAAGTATGAATACAACAAAGAAAGCTAAACTCTTTGAGTGGGATCATCTTGTAAAGCAATACATGAACAACATTAATACTTCATTATAGCCTGATTTAACTGTCTGCCTGTTACACATTTTCATAGTCGTGTCGAATCCAGCAGCGAAATGGCCCGGAATAAAATTGCCTTGATCTTATAAAGGCGTACTATTTGTTGATGGGTGCAATGTTTGAGCCTGCGAAGAACCCAGCAGCTTTTAAGGCTCATATTCTCGATTGAATATTTGCTGTAATCTAAACCCCTGAGAGTTCCTTAGGTATCTTAAGGTAAAAGATTCATGTCTAATACTCCTAGTAATAGCATAGCTCACAAGCACTTCCCTTTATATTCATGCCGATTTGAGTATTCTACTCCCTTGCTTTGGCAGTAACCTTGGTCAATTTCACGATTCATTCAATTACCAACTGCTAATCTTTCATATAAATGCTGTAGCAAAAGTTTCGTCCGGGATTAGGCACATCCCGGACGAAATTTTTGCTACAGCATTTTGCTGATGATCGGACAGAGAAGAAATAAGTTTATTTAAGCTCCAGGATAAGGAAAGATTTATTTGAATTTACTGAGCCAAGCTGGTAGCGTACAGGAACTTTCAGGAGCTTTATATTCCAACAATTTATAGAGTCGCATTTAGTTTTATAGCAAGTAATGCTGCCCAATCGCTTATTGAGCCGCTGACAAGTCCCGGGGCCACCAAGATAAAGGTGGCGTTATCCATTATTTATACTTCTCTATAGTCTTTCTACAAAGTCAATTCCCTTTCTTTCCATCGATACTGATATACACCCAACAGGGTTTAGGATGCCAGCAAGGGTATTACGCCATCTTAAAAATATTATACCTAAAGGGGAAAGCCTGCTATCTGTTGGCAGGTACTAGGCACAAAGCTACTCTATGATTTTCCCTCCATACCAAAAAGTGAGGTGTGTCGAAAATTGTAATAGTAAAAATAGGGGAGTAGAAATAAAAGGATTGTAATTTAAACTGCGTTATCTCTTCCCCTTTGTTAAATTTCACTTCGAGTCTGACTGCGTTCTTTCGTCAAACCAGATGGCCAGTTGCTAGGCCGTCTGGCTCAAGTTACTCAGGGGTATACCCCTTTACACTGTTGGGAGAGATAAATTAGCTTCAGCACGGCCATATCCGGGGGAAAAGCTCCCTTGGTTTTGGTCACCTTTCTGACCCGGCAGTAAACGCCTTCAATAGCATTGCTCGTGTAAAAGAGTTTCCTAATCTGCTCTGTATACTCAAAGTATATTGAGGGCCTCTTCCAGTTTCGCTGTCAGTTCTCTATCACTTGTTGTCCTTTCTGCCCCAATTCTCCTCCAGTTCCAGCATCCTTCTGAAGATGTTCCCAGCGTATTGCCCTTTATATGGTCCAAGTGTGCAGCCTTTTCCTGTGCAGTGCCTGGTATTCCGGTGCTCATCCCCTTTGTTTTCTCCGGACTTGTGACAGATGGGCGCTGCCCTATGCAATGGGCCACCTCACTGACCTGACCGCCTTAAACATCATCTGCAGTATCTCCTCTTTGAAGTCCGCATTGTACTAGCAAAGGCTAAATGTAACTGGCCTCCCTTTCTCCTGATTTGCTAAGTTAAACAGATCCTTGGCCCATAGTTATTGATGCATCTCAACTTAGGCTTTTAACTCGGCTGAACAGGAGTGCCGCTTTTACATACAATAACAAGTTAAAGAGTCCACATTTAATCTGGTGTCCTTTCTTGAGATGCACTATAGTAGGTGCGTATTCTTTTAATTATGCTTTTATTTCAGCTGCTTGATATTATAACTTTAACAGTATATAAAAATGTATAAAATATTGATCTGTATATAACTATTTCTATTGTATATCTATGTAGCGTGGCTCTTTAAGAAGGTTAAATACTTGCACTAAAAATTATTTAGTTTTATTTTTCTGCTGCTTTATAAATCTGAATCACATATGCCAAGTTTGGATTTAATGCAGCATTGTGCCTGTCGTGCTATGATGTAATCACTAGGAATGCCTCTTTGAAGCTGTTGTGATAAGGTTTTAATCTGGTATATAGATTCTTAGTTTGTTATATAATTGTTATTTTAGTAGAATAGTGAGAGCTATTTTTTTAAGGAAAAGAAACGATTACGTATGATATTTAAACAAGTTATATAAATTTTCAAATAATATTGCATATTGCTATTGCGGGTATATTTTTTTTGCATAGCTTTGAATCGTAATAAATAATACACTTAATAAAATTATAACAATTATGAGAAATCAACTTTTAGCCGATGCTTGGTTCTCCCTTGTTAATGCAAATGAAATGGGTCACTGCTGTAATAGCCGGTGCTGCAGTGAACTGCTTCCGGTTACAGGTGCGGCCATTGAAAGCCAGGACAATGAGGTTGAGAAGATTATGAATGTAGTTTCAATCTCCGGCGGCAGGGGAAGCTCTTTCCGTCAGAACGGATCTATAAAAAAGAAACAGCTGGCAACTATCTGCCACTCCATCATAAATAATTCAAAAACATTATCAACAAAAAGAATGAAAAGAAATTTACTTTTCCTGTTTGCTTTATTGCTTTTATCCCTGCAGTCCTTCGGCCAGGTGGCCGGCTCCTCGTTTGAGATGTATGTGATGAACTGGCGCTTCGGGCCAAAGGCACTGGATTACTTCCAGAGCAAAAACATTGTGGTCACAAATTATTTTGGCCCTGGTTCTATACAGCAGGACTGGAACCACAGCAGGGTAGACGAGGGCAAGGTGCGGGAGACATTGCAGAAGTTGTTTAAAGATCCTAACAGCGGTGGCAAACTGGTGCTTAACTGGGAAGAACATGATGTATTCAAAGCTCTGCGGAGCTATCCTAAAACCGACAGCCGCTACAAGTATGCTGAAGGGGAATGGCGCAAACTCATCAGCATTGTTAGAGCCGTGCGCCCGAACGTAGAGATAGGCATCTATGCTATACCTTTCAGAGGGTGGAGCAAAAAGACCATCGGCTACTACAACCCGGATAGGAAGTATGACGAACTGCTATCTCTGGTGGACTTCCTGGCTCCTTCAGTGTACATACAGTTTGCAGATGAAGAGGTGGGGCATGAGCGCAACCTGCAGTTTATAAAGGACAATATGGATGTGGCGCTGGACTACGGCAAAAGACTCAACAAGCCGGTGTACCCTTTCCTGTGGGGCAGAATTCACGATACCAACACAACTTATGGATCTGAATTGATCCAGACTGAGGTGTTTGCCAAGTACGTTAAGCTTCTTTCCACTTACTCTTACAACGGCTACAAGGCCAAAGGTTTTTACTGGTGGGAATCAGGGGATAAAAGCGCAAACCTGAGCCGGGTAAATGGTATAAATGGCTGGGCCAGGGGCCTGGTGACAGACTATGCCTCCTATGATGCGCTGATGGTGAAGTATGCGGCGGCCGTTGTGAAGGCACTTGCCGAAACAACATCTACGGCTCCAGCACCAGAGCCTGCGCCGGCACCAGAGCCAGTAGCGGCACCGGCTCCTGCAGCGGCGCCTGCACCAGAGCAGGTAGTAAGCTACACCTTGTTTGATGCCAAGACAGGCAAAGAGCTACAGACGCTGGCAAATGGCGCTATACTGAACCTGGCAGAATTGCCAACAACGAGCCTGAATATCCGTGCCAACACCAACACAAAAGTAGGCAGTGTTCAATTCTCCGTAGGTGGTGCGCAGAGCAAGAATGCTACAGAGTCATTAGCACCTTATGATTTGATGGGAGATAACGGCAGCTGGACACCAGCAGTAGGCAACTACACGCTTAAAGCTACACCATACTCCGGCTCTAAAGCAACCGGTACAGCCGGCGCCTCCCTCTCCATCAACTTCGAGGTGGTGAATAATACAATACCAGCACCAGAGCCTGCGCCGGCGCCAGAGCCAGTAGCGGCACCGGCTCCTGCAGCGGCGCCTGCACCAGAGCAGGTAGTAAGCTACACCTTGTTTGATGCCAAGACAGGCAAAGAGCTACAGACGCTGGCAAATGGCGCTATACTGAACCTGGCAGAATTGCCAACAACGAGCCTGAATATCCGTGCCAACACCAACACAAAAGTAGGCAGTGTTCAATTCTCCGTAGGTGGTGCGCAGAGCAAGAATGCTACAGAGTCATTAGCACCTTATGATTTGATGGGAGATAACGGCAGCTGGACACCAGCAGTAGGCAACTACACGCTTAAAGCTACACCATACTCCGGCTCTAAAGCAACCGGTACAGCCGGCGCCTCCCTCTCCATCAACTTCGAGGTGGTGAATAATACAATACCAGCACCAGAGCCTGCGCCGGCACCAGAGCCAGAGTCAGCACCTGCTCCGGTTGTCCAGGAGAATAGCTTGACCTTGATTAATGCCGATACGGATGAAGATATTCTGATGCTGGCAAACGGCGCAACCATAAACCTGGCCGCCCTGCCGACCAAAAACCTGAACATCCGTTACAATGCAGGTCCGGATATGAGAAGTGTTGTGTTCTCGCTAAGTGGGATGAAGAGCATAAACAAGGTAGAGTCGGGAGCGCCTTTCGCATTATTCGGTGACTTGAACAGCGACTATTATGCCTGGACACCTGCCCTGGGGAATTATACCCTCAAAGCAACCTCTTACACTGGCTCCAAGGCAACGGGTTCTGTCGTTTCTTCTGTTAAAATTAGCTTCTCCGTAGTAAACAACAGTAACATCACAGACGCCTCAACTATCAGTAAATTAGCTGTGAGCAGCAGCATAACAGAGGGTAACAGCCTTTCAGCCGACGCTTTGACAGTTTACCCGGTTCCTGCTACAACCGTGCTGTATGTGGAGTTAGGGCAGCAGGCAGGTGAAGGTAAAGCAACTGTTGAATTACATGACCTGAATGGCAAGGTAGTGCTGGCCAGGGAAGTAAACACAGCTACTGAAGGACGTAAGGCGGAGCTTGATGTAAATAACATAAAAGCAGGCATGTATATACTTTCAGTAAACTCTTCTGCCGGCCATATGACGAAGCGTGTCGTTATAGACTAAATAAGCAGGAATGACTATTGGCCATCTTAGGCGGAAGGCATCTTAAAACAGGCAGAAAAAAACAAGGCAAACGAATTCGTCTGCCTTGTTTTTTTCTGCCTGTTTTGGCTTTATAACTTGTCGTAGATGAGTAATATTAGAGGGAGTAAATGTCAAAGCCGTAGCGGATAAAGGCGAAAAGCCAGGCGCTTCCTGTGTAGAAATTCCTCACATTGTTGAGTTTCTACACAGGAAGCGCCTGGCTTTTCTACATATTAGGCTAGCTGTATTAATCGTAATCAACTAATCCTTAGTACATTATATTGGGAGTAGCTTAATGGCATAGTTATATCATTACTCTCTAATGAAAAGTATTAATTACAATTATCCGGGAGTAATTGCTTTTACAGTTTTATACCTGCTTTAAAAGAGAAATGTTTCGGATAATAAGAAAAAAGTTTTGAATTGAGAATCCAAACCTGGTGTAAAGAGTGAAATTTTTAATTCAGCAAGTGTAAATACCCCT
>NZ_JADQDR010000020.1 GCF_015694705.1 Pontibacter rufus
TAGCAGAGATAAATGTAGTTGAATTCCCTAGTTTTGAAGGCTCCTTAGCGACAGCTATTACTTATCATAACAGTTGTTATCTGGGAAAACTCCTTTCCGGCCGCTTACAGGGAGCCGGTTTTGGTACTTTCGAGGGAGGAGCAAGGGCTGCAATAGCGATCTGGCTTGGTGTAAAGACCTTTTTTATGTCAGTCAAATGTCCTGTTGCCTGAGAAACACTATCAAAGAAATACGTACTCCCTTTTTGTAAGACCATTAGCGGCAAGCTTCAACAACAGCCTATAGAAATGGAAGAGAAAGTAGCAGTAATTTACCAGGCCAAGGCACCACCTGAAAGAAACGGTATTCTTAAGCCGATGAAACCAGGTGGCTACTCAGATAGTGGTGCTGACATCGCTTATTCGCTTCAACAGCAGAATATACCAGTTGTCACGCCTGTTAAAGACCCAAGAGTTGAGCATGATTTGGATTGGGTATTTCCTGATAGCTTAGAAGGCATACAAACGGCTGTTGACAATGGAGCTACCATCATTTGGCTGAATACAGTACTGTACCAGAGTCACCCAATTGAGGCCTTTATCAGGCAGGGTATTTCTGTTGTAGGGCAAATTCCTGAAAATGTGGATGTTTATGACGACAAGTGGGTCACCAACAACTTGCTGAGGAAGAATCATCTGCCTATCCCGAAATCTGTTATGATTACCAAGGAAAATGCAGGTAATTACCAATTGCATTTTCCGTTCCCTGTAGTGGCAAAGCCTATTCGTGGCAGGGGAAGCCAGGGAGTTTCATTGGTGAACACCGCAGAGGAGCTAACAACCATACTCCAGGCCATGTTTCGCTCTCAGGATTATGGGCAAGCGCTGTATGTAGAGGAGTTTTTGCCGAGGCAGGAGGTCACTGTTACCGTTATGCCCCCCGGCAGCTACATCATTCACAAAGAAAGTGTCATACAAGAGGATTATTGGTCCTTGCCGCCTGTAAGGCGCTTCAACCACGAAAACGGAATAGCCCCTTACAACGGAACAGTAGCTGTCATCAACAACAGTGAAATTCTGAGTGACGGGGAGCTTCAAAAAGGTGATATCCTACAACTTTGCAACCAATGCGAGGCAGCCGCAAGATTGGTAAATGCCAAAGCGCCTGTTCGTATTGACTGCCGGGCAAACACTGAAGGGAAATATCTTCTCTTTGACGTGAACATGAAGCCCAATATGACAGGTGCGTCCCGTCCTCATCGTACAGATCAGGATAGTTTAACAGCGTTGGCAGCCCGAAAGATTGGGTGGAGCTTCCCTGACTTAACTTTTAATATGCTCAAACAGCATTGGAAAAATAGTGCCGGCCGCTGATGCAACATCACCATTCGAATGAACATAAAGTAGCTTACCGGAGAAACAATCTTTCAGCCAACTGGGGGTGCGGGTTTTAGTGCTTTCCTGAGGAGCAAAGATTTTGAGCAGCTTACTTCAATGGGCTGCAATTCCTTTTGATTTGCTCATAATCTAAAATGGCTTAAGGATGGAGATGCTGCCCAAATGGCAGCATCTCCATCCTCGAGAAAAAACACCTATTATGCCACCGTATAAACCCTTACATCAGGATCGTCCTTCAGGTAAGGCTTTAAAGCAACCACAACATCGTTGTTAAACAGGTCGCTCAACAGGTACACCTGTGCATTCTCAGCAGAGTCAAACCCATGTAGTACCTGTACATCTTCAACATGCACCAACAGTTCTTTCGATAGAGCCCCTGGAATCGTTTCTAAAAAGGGGCCTTTGTACTGGTTGTAGACACCGGCAGCACCTTCTCTGTCAGCGGCATCAATTTTCAACGTAATCTCTAAATAAGCTTTTGCCATTGCTATAGGATATGAATATGTGAATGGCAAAATTCATTCAGTAATAACTTTTGAGAAATGGACAGATGTGAAAAGGAATGGTAGATTTAGGAAACAGCCTTCCTGAATTCTGAAGGGGAAAGCTTTGCGTGCTTTTTGAAATACTTCACAAAGTAAGAAGGGTCATCAAACCCTAAGCGGTAGCCAATTTGATTTATGTTGAGGTTGGAATGCAGCAATAAGCGTTGTGACTCCAGTATTAGTCGTTCCTGGATCATCTGGGAGGGCGTCTTACCCAAGGTTTGATTGGTAAGGTCAGATAAGGTTCGGGAGGAAATATGCAATAGCTGCGCGTATTCGGCTACCGTAAGTCCTGTGGTGTAATTTTCATCAATCAGGTTTACGAATCTGATAAGCTGTACTTTTTTATCATCCACGATAAAGGGAGCATCGGCAACACGCTTTTCAACATCATTCTTTCTGCGTTGAACCTGAATCAGAAAGGCTTTTAAGTAAACGCGTATCAATTCCTCTTTCCCAAATTCGGCCTCATTTTGTAGCTCTCTTTTGATTTGCACAATGTATTCGTCCAATTGATGACCGATGCCCTGGCTGATGCAACAGGAAGGCAGCTGGTACGGGTTATTAAAGAGGTTGTATTTTAAGAAGAAGTCCACTTCATTGTCTTTTTGAACCAGAAATGCTTCATTAAAGTGAATCAAAATTCCAGCGTAATCGGTCTTCTGGTCGAAATAATGTACTTGATTTTTGGAGATAAAGAAAATGGCATTATCAAAAACATCGTACTCCTTAAAATCAACAAAGTGCTTGCCTGCACCACGTTTGAACCAGATGATCTGGTAATAGCTGTGTATGTGGGGCTTTGTGGTATCACTCTGATGTTTATTTAAATACTGGCTTAAGTCGTGTATGGCAAATTGGGGCTTATCGGGCTGGTGCCGGTTAAGGTGGTATTCATGGATTGGGTTAGGTTTTTCTTTAGCCATTGGTTGTGGGGAATAAACAAAGCGCCACTCTGAATTTATATAACCTCAATTCTCAAAGGGTAGGTGCCAATCTTACTTACGCTCCTGATTAATAAAAGCGCTTAAGATAAATTTTTCAAAGTAGACTATGGCAAGCTTTGCTTAAAATTACCATTCTCATTCTCATTTGTACCATCAATAAGTTTCCAGAATGGCTGAATTTTGCAAAATGAAAACACGTGAAAGTAGCATCATCATAGGAGGAGGATTAAGCGGGCTTACGTTAGCTTATTTATTAGCACAAAAGCACATAGAAGCTATTGTATTAGAAGCTTCACCCAGGTTAGGCGGTAGGATTCAAACTGTAAAAGGGGCTTTGGGTGCGCCCCTGGAATTAGGTGCTACCTGGTTTGCCGATAAGCATCGTCATTTATCGTCCTTATCAGAAGAACTGGAGCTACAGAAATTTCCCCAGTTTTCGAAGGGCATTTCACTTTTTCAAACAAAATCGTTTGAGCCGCCACAAAAGTTCTTTGTACCAGAAGCAGAGACACCTTCCTACAGGCTTGCCGGAGGTACTCAATCCTTGATAGATACCCTGGCTCAGAAGCTGAAAGCTCAGAACATCCGGTCAAATGCCAGGGTAACAGGTATCAGGAATTCTGAAGATACAGTGATCGTAGAAACAGCAACCGGAGAAGTGTTCAAGGCCGGTAAAGTAATCGTCTGCGTACCACCGCAGTTAGCTGCTTCACAGATTGAATTTTCTCCGGAACTGCCAAAGCCTGTCCGGGAAATTCTACCGACGGTGCAAACCTGGATGGCAGGTGCCGTTAAGTTTACCCTGGAATACTCAGAACCATTCTGGAGAAACGAAGGCTTTTCGGGTATGCTGTACAGCCACGCTGGCATTGTTACGGAGATGTACGACCATACCAATCTGGAAGAAGACAAATTTGGTTTTACAGGTTTCCTGAATAGCGGCGCAGCAGCGTATGCCCAGGAGGTGCGAAAAGAATTTGTGCTGCGCCAGCTAGGGGAATTATTGGGCGCCAAAGCCCTTCAGCCTACTGCGTATTTTGATAAAGTATGGACGGATGAATTTGTGTTGGCCGGAAGCCCGGTGATTCATCGTCCCCACCAGAATAATGGACATGCGTTGTTGCAGATGGCTTATATGGATGGGAAACTTTATTTCTGTGGCACAGAAACGGCTACTGAATTTGCCGGGTATATGGAAGGGGCCGTAATGGCTGCTAAATCCATTGCGGAGAGACTCTAAAAGGAACAATATTTCTTTTTGCTGTAACTTTAACCTTTGAAACTGAGCCAATCAGTATGTCGTCAGTAAATACAGGTAATGATGCTGAAAGCACCGCTATGAAGTTAAAGCAAATTGCTGTCTCCTGTTTAAAGCTGGGAACGATCGGATTTGGCGGTATCGCGGGGATGGTAGCCACCATAGAAAATGAAATGGTGGTTAGGCGGCAATGGATAAACCACCAGCATTTCATGGACGTGCTAAGTGCCTCTTACATCATACCAGGCCCAAATGCGGTTGAGGTTGTCATGCACTGCGGAAAGGAATGGGGCGGTCGCTTAGGACTGATAGTAGCCAGAGTTTGTTATATCCTCCCTGCGATGCTGATCTGCCTGCTTTTCGGATATTTTTATCAGAAATACAGCGCGCTTCCTAATGTTCAGAATTTTATTTTTGGGCTTAGGCCTGCTACGGCAGCATTGGTCATCGGCACTGTTTTGCGGTTTTCGAATAAGACATTGAGGAACAATAAAGTCCTTCTTGCGCTATGCCTTTTGGTTTTTGTGGGTTCTCTCTATGGTATAAACGAGGTGCTGCTGATACTTGGAGCAGGTGTAATAAACTATCTTGCCTACAGCGCCAAGAATAAAATAGCTGTATTCACTGGCCTGTTTCTTTCTCCAATTCTTTTACAAATAGACACCCGGTTTTCAGATAGTAAACTTTTCCTGATTTTGTTAGGTAGTCTGGGTGGCTTTCTGTTACTACAACTTTAAAACCATAAATAATTAGGGTTGAAAACAAATATGCATTATCCAAAATTCGGTAATTGGAAGTAGACGATCATTTACCTGCGCTGCTTTGTCCCAAATTACTCCAGTATTACGGGACAGTCATTCCTTACTTGGTAAGGCTATCTGCTATTTGCCAATCGCTGTCTTACACGAACTCAGAAGCCGTATCCTGCACCTGTTGAAGTATGTTCCTCAGCACAGGGCTTTTATCCTCTCTCCTCCAGGTCACGTAGAGGTTTACCTTGTAGGGCAGCGCGATAAACCGCACATCGGGCAGAGCGCTGAACGAGTAGGAATAGGGCAGTATGGAGATGCCAAGCCCCTTGGAGACCAGCCCGAGCACCATTGCCCCAAAATCCGTCTCAATATAGACGTTAGGACTAAAGTCGTGGTCCTCGAATATCTGCCGAAGGCTTGAGGTATAGAATGTTGTTTGCGTCAAGCTTGAGAGGATGAACTTCTCGTCCCTTACATCTTGAAGCCCCGTAAAGCTCTGTTCGTTCAGGCGGTGGCTTGTGGGCACAACAAGGGCAAAGGGTTCGGAATACAGGCAGGTAGACTGCAATGAGGCGTTCTCGGCGGGGTCCCGCCTGAAGGCTATATCCATCTGGTAATTGAGCAGCAACTGCTCAAAGCTGATGTCGGTTGGCTCCACCAGCTCCACCTTCAGTTCTGGCAGGGCGAGGGAGATGCTTGTTAGCAGCCGGGGCATAAAGCTGTAGGCGATAGAGCCTGGATAGCCAATCCTGACGGAGCCGAAAGCACCTTCGTGAATCTTCTTTGCCTGCAGGTGGATGCGGTTGATCTCATCCAGCAACGGCAGCCACTGGTTCCTAAGAAACGCGCCAGCATCGGTAAGCTTCACGCTTCGTTTGCTTCGTTCAAAAAGCCGTACTCCGAGCTCGTCCTCCAGGGCTTTGATCTGCCTGCTGAGGGCAGACTGCGTGATGAACATCCGCTCGGCCGTGTGCCAGAAATGCAGCTCCTGTGCCAAAGCCAGGAAGTACTTAATTTGCTGAAGCTCCATTTCCTGTGATTTGTTTTTAGCATTAGTCAAGCCAATATTAGCATTTTTATGCACATCCGCACGCATTTACTTTGCAGTTCTTGTTAATGTGTAACACTATGATGTCACTACGAAAATACCTGTGGGAAGGGATAGGCTGGGTAGGAGCGCTCTTCTCGCTTCTGGCTTTCAGCCTGAACAGCCTGGGTGCTGTCAGCAGCCAGTCAGTGGAGTACCTGGGGATGAATATTGTTGGCTGCTTTTTGATGATTCTCTATGCAGCCTCAAAGAGGGCGTATGCAAGCTGGGTGCTTAATGCCGTGTTTCTACTCATGGCTGTTATTGCATTGGCTAAGGTATACCTGATAAGCCGGTAGTTTAGGGAGTTGCTTACAAGGCTCACAGTTGAAAGGATTAGAACAAAGAGGATCCTTGATGATTGCAGTACCCTGCGCTGAAGTACGCTCCAGCTATCAGTTCCATCCTTTCACCGGATTATCTGGCAGGATTTGCTGCCGACCATTATAGATTTAACGGAAACACTACTTGCCGGATATTGAAAACCGGCATAAACCACAGCTACTTGATTACCACCCCTGATGGGAAGTTTGTGCTGAAGGTTTATTGCCTTGGTTGGCGAACTGAAAGCGAGATAAGGGAAGAGCTGCAGCTATTGGAGTATCTCAATGAAAACGGCATTTTGGTCTCCTATCCCGTAAAGGACCGTGACGGCAACATATCAACCGGATTACAGCCTTTGAAGGAGAACGCTTGAACCTGCCGATTGGCCTTATCCTCTGCACCGGCAAGAACGAGGAGCATATAGAGCTGCTGCGACTAGATAAAAGCAATATCCGCGTAGCCGACTACCTGACGCAACTCCTACCCAAAGAGCTACTGCAGGCAAAGCTGCATCAATCTATCGATATTGCCTGAAGCAAAATGTCAATTAATAATAGCTAACGTGAAGATGCCTTTAGGGGCAATACTTACCCTAAAACACATTCATACTGCTTCTTACCACTCTCAACAGAAGGACACTTTATATAACAGTTGATATGCTTTAAAAGAGAAGAGGCTCCTCATGCCGAGGAGCCTCTTCTCTCATGAAAAGTCATGCATCTATCTTTTCAACTTTTAGTCAGTTTTGTATATGGAAGCCTTTAGAGCGTGATTGCTGCGGCGCTTACAAGAAATAAGGGTTAATTGAGAACCCTTGTACCCGCACCCTAAGTCACCACCCTTGCACATCCACATGGCTTTATGAGGCGGAATTTACTACGTACGACAGCTTTCCTCAATCATAACAGATTCTCTATTACTTAAAGAAACAATTTTGATAAAGGATTGTATAAAGTTAATTTAGTAACTTAGATGGTTAGTACGAATGAGGCTTTATCGCAATTCATGAATTAGCGGAACTGTCAGTTTTCATTTAGTTTAAAGTATGCTAACTATTCTGAACTTGTCACAACCAGGTTCAAAAGCAGTTAGAGTCATCAAGGTTACGAATTCTGTTGCCCTGTTAGTTTTGGGAAGGGTAGCTTAGCATAAATGAAATGGCAAAAATCCAGACTATAGCTGCTGCTTTTTCTCATACGGTCATTCCTCATTTGGTTGTCTCTTGTGATAGTTCCCATACCGTACGCTTTGCGAACGCAGCTTTATGCAACTTGATAGGGCAATCACAAGAGGAGCTTCTAGGTACCAGCATTTTCATAGCATCAGCCAGGCTTTTGGAACTGTTGGCGTTAACGGAACCTCAGCTTATCCAATTATTTGAGCAAGTAAGGGTAACTAAAACCTCTGCTAAAAGGCTAGTAAGCTGCCATGATGGCTCGGATAGACTGATGGCTGCGGACATCAAGGGCTGCTTTTGTGAAATCTACCCAATTATGGAGGGCAGCGAAGTTATACATCTGGTGATCCAAGTGGTAGTACTAAAGGGAGCGCTTTTATCAGATACGTTCGAATTTAAGCAGCAGAATCACTCAACCGTTGCTCCAAGGCAATCGCTCGAAATGATTATGGACAGTTTATCGAACGTGCTGTTCACGCTCGACGTCGAATCTGTGGGTGTATACAGGTTTTCATTTGCTAACCGTGCCTTTCAGGTCACCACCGGATTACCAGTGGAAAAAGTGATAGGCAAATACGTGCATGAAGTAATCCCAGAGCCTTCTCTGACAATAGTTTTAGGCAAGTACCAGGAAGCTATAGTGCGAAAGCAGCAAGTAAGCTGGCAAGAAGTTTCCCACTACCCGGCAGGGCAGAAAACGGGAGAGGTGTCAGTCATCCCGATGTTTGATGCTGCAGGCAACTGTTTTCGTCTGGTAGGTATGGTACATGACATTACAGAGCATAAGGAAGCGGAAACAAAACAGATGCGCCTCACGGAGGATCTATATCAGCACAACCGTGACTTAGAGCAGTTTACCTATATTCTGTCCCATAATTTGAGAGCCCCCCTTGCAAATGCCCTGGGCTTAGTGCGGCATCTTCCGGATGTTGCTGCCGGGACAGAAAAGTTTAACCAGTATGTCTCTTACCTGACGACAAGCATTGAGAATCTTGACAAGGTATTAAAAGACCTCAATCAGATCCTGTCCATCAGAGATAGGCAGAATTTGTTTGATGTAGAGCCCGTTGCACTTACCGCCGTGTGCAGTCAAGTTGGAGAGGCTCTAAAAGCCGAGCTTGCGCAGGCAGGGGGGCAGCTGAAGATTGACATAGACCCGAGCTTCAAAGTACAGGCAAGTCGAGCCTACCTGTACAGCATCTGCTATAATTTGATAAGCAATGCCATCAAGTACCGCAGTAAAGATCGCCCTTTGCATATTAACGTCACAAGCGATAGCACGATGGAAGAGGAGCCGGCGATTCATTTCACCGATAACGGCTCGGGCATTGACCTGGAGAAAACAGGGAAGGATATATTTAAACTCTACAAGCGGTTCCATAGCGGTACAGAAGGGCGGGGTATCGGGTTATTTTTAGTCAAAACCCATTTAGAGGCAATGGAAGGCCACATTAAGGTACAAAGCAAGCCTAATAGGGGAACTACGTTTAGTGTTTTCTTCAAAGAACTGGTTCGATGAACATCGCCATTATTGATGATGACCCTATCAGCATCTTCCTGACAGAGATGTCCTTGGAGAAGGAGGGCGTTTGGGCTAAGCTAAAATCGTTTATGTCGGCTGAAGAAGCATTGCAAGTCTTAGAAGCTCATAGCCTGAATGATCTGCCGGATGTCATTTTACTGGACTTGAATATGCCCATAATAAATGGCTGGCAGTTCCTGGAAATATTTCAACATCTGCCAGCGGCAAAGTTGCAGGGCAAATGCGCCGTTTATATCTTAACCTCCTCCCTGGATACTGCAGATACTGTGAAAGCAGGTGAAAATGCACTTGTAAAGGGAATAATACACAAACCAATCACCCCTGAAGACATTGGTGTCATTCTCTTGTCAAACTAAGTCTTACACCAGTGAAGATCGGATGCATAATTTAATTCCAATGATGCTAGACGTGGCGCAGCAGCAAGCGTTGCATTTGAGCCGGGAGCAAGAACAGCCTGGCATCCGCTGGGACAGACGTTGATCATCATAGCAGGTAGCGGCTGGGTGCAACGGGAAGGTAGACCAGTGGAAGAAATGTATCCAGGTGATGTCACTTGGTTTAAGCCAAATGAAAAGCACTGGCACGGTGCTACAGCAACAACTGGCATGACGCACCTTGCCATTCAAGAAAACCTGAATACCAATACCTGGAATTGTAGTGTTTTACTTGAGCCTTTTTTCGGGCAGCCATAGCTTGATTGTACAACAGCTTCTCAAATCAGCAAGGAGTTAGGTAACCAAAAACTGTATGCCTCCTTTTTGGTTGTAGAAACTCTCTATGTGCTCAGGTATGGCCTGCCTGGCTTCCTGCCTGATGGCGAAGTTGTGATGGTAGACTATCTCAGCCTTCATTGGCTTAAAGAGACTCTTTTCCAAGGCATTGTCTCAGCAATAAAGATAAAGAGGCACTCGGCTGCATTACGTCCGCCATAGGGCAAACCATGCAAGGTGATTCCGTATATGGTTTGCCACTACTTTATATTATAAATTCCTATATTTATATTGTCTTATAATTTACCTTATGTTAAATAGGATTGTTTTAATTCTAATATACTCTGTCAAATACTTAGTGATGTAGCATTGGTTATAATAACTATTCAACTTATGGAGCTCGCTTTGTTGTTAGGTAAGTCATTAAATTTTGACTCTATATCTTGAATTACTAGCACATTCTCTTTTATAAATTCAATAATTCCTTTTAATATGGAATCCGTTGATTTGTAGTCTAGCTGATTTTCAAGAAGCTTTATGCATTCGTGCAGCCCATTATTAGTCAGCCTTAATTTTCTCAAGGCAATAGCATAGAAGAATTCATTTAAGGCTTCAGCATGATCATCACTAAAATGTATAATCATATCTCCTAATACTGACTGCATCTCTAGACTCATTTCATATGACAGGTCATATCTCAATTCATCATCTGTTGCAGCTCTTAGAATGCAGGCCTGAATTATCCCGTCATTGAAACGTATAAAATTTCCAGGAGAGATCAGATTTCTTACATATTCTGTTTGGGCTAATCTACCTTTGTTTCTTATTTCATTTAGCACACATGAAATAATAAAATACACCTCTGACTGAGTGCTATGCTTAGTGAATTCATAATTAGGAATATTGGATGGAGCAAAAGCAAAACCATTACGGATCCTAAGAATTTCATTTTTAGATGTCGAAGGAAAAAAAAGATTTTGACTTAGGCCCTTGTCATTGCCGCTTTCTGTAAGCTCTTTTTCTCTCTTCTCACTAAAGTCGAGTGCTTTTGCCAGATCATGTCGCCCCTCGCAAAATTCGTAAAGCTCTTTTATGAAATTTAGTTCTCTATGCCAAGGTGTATTATAGGCTTCTTGAGAGCAAAAAATTGTTTCTACATTAAATATTTTGTGCGTGTTCCTGCCAAATTCCCCTAACCCGATATTAGACTGAAGGAATTCATGAAATTTACTGTCTTGCGTTCTGCTTATGAATGTGAAGTATATTCTCTGGAGTGTATTTTCATAATCTCTAAGAGTATGTTTTGAAATTTTTCAATTTCTTGCTTTAGAGGGCTTTAATCTATTTAGCAGGAAGGAGATAAAGGC
>NZ_JADQDR010000021.1 GCF_015694705.1 Pontibacter rufus
GAAAAACTTTGGCTAACAAAGCACATGAGCAAAGCTGCGGCTACGCCTTGCTCACCTCATGTACGAGTAACGTTAGCCAAAACTGAAATGATTGAAAAAAGAAGATACTGGTTTATAGCTTTCTTTCTACTTCTTGATTTGGCTGCCTTTGGTCAAGTAAAAAGAAAAGACCTTATAGGAGAATGGACTACTAATAACAGCGATAGCCTATACTATAAATCAGAATTCATCGAACTATATCAGGACGCTAACTTTCGCTTTGGTTTAAAGACCTGTAACCTGGTTGAGTGGAGAGTAGGAAAGCAAAAGTTTTCCTTAGTCGACATCTATACTTGTACAGAACCTGCCAGGGAAAGCTTCTCTAATGAAAAAGAGACGCTTAAATTAATAAATAAGGGCAGTCAACAATTTCTTGAAGTCAATAAAGGAATTGAATCAGCCACCTTTCTGATTCTGGACTTACAGGGAAGAAAAGTCGACAGGTATCCATGCAACATCAAGGTGCTGAAATTAAAAAGAATCTAAAAACAGGATTGGCTAACAAAGCACAGGCTTAAGCTTCGGCTGATGCCTCGCCTTAGCCTGTACGAGACCGTTACCCATAATTATAATCAATGAAAAAGTGGTATTTTATACTTGCTATTACCTGCCTGATTAGTTGTACTTCCAGCCATGACAAGGTACAGGAACTTGAAAGAGCAAATGCGAGCAAAGAAGCCACCATTGACAGCCTGCAAAAAGTGTTAGCAGGTACAGAAATAAGAGTTACAGAACTAGATGAACAGGAGAGCTTCTCTTCTTTTCCTGTTACGGCCAAACTATATGATAAAATAGGTTCTTCAGAAATTAAAGATTTTGAATTTGCTGAAGTACTTGCTATTGCGGAAGCGGATACAGCGTTCGGCTCAAATGATTATGAAGTTCGGGTCTACTTAGCCTGTAATGGACCAGCTGACCCAGATATAGATGAATGCAATTGTTCACACTATGCTTATGTAACTACAGGTACTTATGACTTGCCAAATGATTACAAACTATTCAAGGTAGGACCGTTCTTTATGCCTAAATTCAGTAAGTGGGGAGGCACAAAAGAGCAACCAGAATTAACAATAGAACATCAAGTGAAAGGAAAAGCAGAAAAGACAGTAATCAAGGTGCTGAATTTTGAAAGAATAACTTTGGGTAACAAGAGCTAAAAAATACTGAAGCACTTTTTAGCAGAGCCGTTAGGCTTTATAGACATCATAAAATGTTCTGGAAAGACAAAATTGACATTCTAAAGAAGAAGCACTCATCCTCTGATTTCAGAGTGCCTTTCTCTGACTGGTCAGGGATCTTAAAGAACATTGAAAACAGATTTGTGATAAAGGAAAACGCCAGTTACTCCTTTAGTAATTGGGCTGACAGAATAAAAAACAAGGAGTTAGTTGTAGAAACATCTCTTAACGTAGTGCAGGAGTATATAGAAAAACTGAATAAAAGTCAGAACTACTGGGTTGTTCTTCCATCGGGGCAGGAGCCAACTTCAAAGCATATGGTTTATGAAGGTAAGCCTTCCGTTATTTTAGAAATAGCTAACATATCCAGGTCAGACTTCTTTATAGGGGAGAAGAAGTACAGTTGGTTTGCCTACTTTAACTGCGACAGGGAAACAAACACACTTAATGTTTATAAATCGGGTAACAAAGCGACTCCTTTTGAAGAAATAAAAACCACATAGCCTAACCCAAGCTAAACCACACCAAGGCGTGCTTTAGCCAAACCGTTGGGGGTAAGCTAAAAAATGAAAATGAATTCGTTTGAGCATTTAATGGGTAAAAAAATTACAAAGATTCAAAGGATTGACTTCCAATCCGATTATGAGTTTTATAGTCCCTATGCAATCATACTTTCCCTTGAAGGTCAATTTGAAAAACTTGTTTTGGCAGCAACTAATGACGGAAACTCGATGGATTTAAAATTAACAACCGAATTTTCAATAGAAGCTGATTTTGGACTTGATTTTAGTGAGCATGTACTTAATGAACTAAAGGCAGAAGATGAATTGAATCAATTTGTTAACCAAAGAATTGAAAACATCAGGATTGCTGAATTCTTAGAACCTGTCATAGAAGGAAACGGATTTCTAATTAAGCAAGGAAATATTGCTGGAGTAGAAGTAAAAACTGAAAAACATAAACTTCTCTTTAAAAATATTCATGGAGGTTGGCTTGATATCGACAATGTTTTAGCTCAATTACCAAATCCTGAAAGGTGGACCTGGAAATAAAAAGCCTTCCCCAACCACGTGTAAACGTCATGCTTCGGCCGACGGCCTCGCTCGTCGTTTACACAAGACCGTTATGGGTAATCCTAATAATAGAAACTGAAATTGACAGAAAAGAAATGATATGCAATTCTAGAATCATTGCCAGCATACGGGCCAATGTATATACCCGTGACTGATGATGGCGAACCTTTCTATTCAGAAGGATTTGCAGTTCGATTTTTCAAATCAGACGGTACTGAATGGGTTGCTAATTTCAAACCTGGCTGGACAGGCCTCAATAAAGTATTTGAATTAAAGAACAGTCCAAACATATTAGTAATTGCTGGCGGGACTTGTTATATAATGAATCCAGACCAAACAAAACCTATTTCAGTCTTCGGTAACGGCTATGTTGATTTTTTTGTGAATCAAGACGGCCAACTCATCCTACAAGACCAAATAGACCTGACCATCATTGAAACCGATGGAGAGTATTGGGATACCGAAAGAATTTCTTGGGACGGATTAAAAGGCCTTAAACTTGAAAACAATGTAGTTACTGGACTTTCTTATGACCCAATGAATGACGCAGACGAATGGGTTGAATTTACCTATAATATTGACTCAAAAATATTAACAGGTGGCAGCTATAACAGATATAATATTGAGAAAAAACCTTGGTGGAAAATATGGTAAGCAAGAAAGGTCTGCCCATAACCACAGCTAAACTTTAGCTACGCCATCGTTTAGCCTAACCGTTATATGCCATTTTAGGACAACACCCGTTAACAATGACACAGGAAAGAAAAGGTAAGAGCAATTTTTCCTAAAAGACAGAATTTAGTTGTTAAGAAAAATGAAAGACAGCAATTCAATATACCAAATCACCTTACTTAAAGTAATTATTGCCTTATATTTATTATACATAACATTAAATTCTCTAGGTAGCAGTGTTAGTTTTTTTCACGACAATGCTGAATTTGGATTTTGGACATATATTAGCTTTTTCATGATTTCAGGGTTTGTCCTGTTTGTTGATATTGCTACTATATCCTTGTTTTGTAAAACGCTAACAGATAAAAACAAAAGAGTTTATATTCTTATATTTCAATCAATAATTTGCGCCGTTGTTTACTTTGGTCTAAACTATATGTTTGAAAATGCAGATAAATGGAATGAAAAGATTATAAATGATAACCAAAACACGGTTGACACTTTACAAACTGATTCCGCTGAAAAACAGCCATAGATATTTATGTCAATTACAAATCACAATACGACCAGTAATGTTGAACTAGGGATGTAATGAGAAGCAAGCAAAATTAAACTTGAAGGAATGCCCAACACTACGCACAGAATAAAAACGGCATATAACATGCGTTTTGCAAAAATGGCGGGTGATGTGGTTCTCGGAAATTTTCTACATTTAACTAAGGTTTGTGCCGGGCGACAAAGTTGTGCTTTCTATCCGCCATCTTCGCAAAGCGCCAAACGTTGGGCCAAACTTATAATGATAAAACTAAAATTCTCAATAGCACTCTTATTCGCTGTTTCTGTCGTGTCTGGTTGCACAGAACCTAAGACAGAGCTTCAGGAAATTCAAGAGAAGTTAGTTGGAACTTGGGAATTGGACAGCATTTTAACCGTGAGACATGGGCTTTGGAAAAGAGGCACTTCTGTTACCTTGACTTTTGTGAATGATGAAAACTTCACTTACGAATGGTGGCAAACAGATGTAGGCGGCAAGTACAATGGTAAATACTTCATCTCAAGCAACCCGAACCGAGGACTGACAACAGTTACACTTATTCCAGATACAGTCAATTTGCGAAACGGAACCTTCAGAAGACCTTACATTAATTTTGATATCATGAAACTTCAGAAAAATAGGTTAGTTACATTAGACCAATCCGAATTCATTGAAAGACAAAATCAACCATCGCTTCTATTCACAGAGAAGAAAATCTATAAGAAAAGCTTAGCCCAACCAAACCTATAGTGCATAAACGCACCATAGCCAAGCCGTTAGCAACAATGCAAAGAACAATAGATGCCAGCAAACGAAAATATAGTAGAGCTTAAGATTTTCGACTTTGATATTGAACATGGGTACATTACTGATAAACTCGGATTAAAGCCGACAAGAGTTTGGGTAAAAGGTGAAGAATACTTTTTTGGTGACAAAGGGGAAGGAATAAAGAAAGCCCGAGAAAACAATTATTGGGAATACAGATTGAACAACATTTCAAATGACTGGATTGGCGACTTTATAGATAAGTTTATTGAGGACATTATTCTTCCAAGAAAGGATGCGCTAAGAAGGATTACAGAACAGTTTCATACAGAACTATCAATTGTTCAATACATATACGACAGTTGTAACCCAGGACTTTATTTCGGCAAAAAGGCAATAAAGGTTCTAAATGACTGCGGACTTGAGTTAAATATTGACCTGTATGTTTTAAGTGAGGCTGACAAAAAATAAAAAGCACAGTTGCTAACAACACCTAAACGTCAATCTTCGGCCGACGGCCTTGTCCGTCGTTTAGCCCAGACGTTGGGTGTCATTATAAAATATGAAATGAAAAAATATATACTCGTTGTTGCTTTAGCCACTTCATTCCTTGGCTGCAAACCTGCACAAAGAATATCACCTGTTGAGGCCGCAAATAAACTTGGCCCTAACCCATACTTCATCATAGACGGACAGGCATCTGATAAATCTGCAATGGAAACAATGGAAGCTGAAGATGTTGCCTCTTTAACAACTTATTTTGGAAAGGACGCAACAAGCCGCTACGGAGACAAGGCTAAAGATGGAGCCGTTGAGATTGAAACTAAAGCATTTGCTAAGGTTAAGTACCAGAAGGTGCTGAAAGAAGCAAGCAGTGATTATAACAAACGACTTGAAGTTGAAGGAAGTGACGACAGTTTCCAATATATCCTAAATGGAAAAGTCTTAACAGATAATTACGCAGGTGACTTGGCCAGTATAACACCCGACTTGTTGAAAGAAGTAAAGGTTGTTTGGGGTGAGGAGCTAAATAGCAATTTCAATGCAAACGGAAAGAGAGCGGTAGTTATCATAGTCGCATCGCCGCCCAAAAATCTCTACAACGGCAAGGAAAAATTCAACCAAAAATAACGTCACCCAACAAGGTATAAACGGCACCTCGGCCGACGGCCTTCGCCATCGTTTATACTAGACGTTATCTTTAATTGCAGTCATAAATAAAGATGAATAAAATCCTTTTAGTCGCTGTAGCTCTATCTTTACAATCATGCCTGTATGACCACACAGATAATATAGAAGAGTTGGGTAGTAACTATTACTATATGGGCGATGGAAGAGAATCTCAAATCTTATTAAGTAGGAATGAAAAGAGAGGTGGTGGTCAAACTATAGTTCCTGAAGAAGTGACTCACTACGATTTTAACTCAGAGTATATCATTGCAAGGAGCATTCAAGACAGGTATAGTAAAGAAATCAAATTCTGGATTATTGACAAAAGGCAAGGAACGCAACCTTTACCGCTTGATTCTATAGAGTTTAATAAGGAGCTTGAAAAGCTAAATCTTGACCTTAAACTGCAACCAAGGAAATAAACTAAGAAGAAAAACAATTTAAGATAACAAGGCACATGCTCAAGCTTCGGCTAACGCCTCGCCTCAGCATGTACAAGACCGTTACAAGCAATTTTAAATAATGAATCGACCAGCAGTAATTAAATTTCTCAGCGGACTGTTACACATATTAGTCTGTTTAATTGCTATTACTGTTATTCTTTATTTGCAAGACTGGTTTGGCAAAGGCGATACATACTCTTTTATTTTTTGGACAGTTCCGCTTGCTGCGGGTATTGCCGTTAGCGGACTTGCAATGCTTGGCCTTGTCCGAATCAGTAACATATTTACCCGCATTTCATTTATTGCACTTGTAGCAGTTTTGCTTTCTATTGGTTGGGCTCTCTGTGTTTCTTTTGTCTTAGGTCCTGTGATTGGAGCCTTTAGTGTTCCTATTCTTTATTTGTGGACTATCGGCAGCTTTGTTCAGCTGTTATTTCTATTTCGATTACCTGTACAAGCCAGCAGACAAGAACTTTCAATAGCTTTAAAGGGCTTACTTATACTTCCAGTAACGTTAGTAGCGGCGACCGTTTCTATATTCCTACTTTCTTTTTTAGGCTCATACTTAACAAGACCAGAAAAGGAAACCTACCTGATTCCAAGCGACTTTGAAGGAGAATTTAGAGTGGTGTATGGTGAAGAGTGCGGTATCAATCCTCCTATTGAAAATGGGAGAAGGGTCTTAACCATACCTGAAAATGGTGTTTTGATAATTCAACCAGAGTTTGAAGCAGGAATAATTGACCATGAGTACTACTTTGTAGATAAGAACGGGAAACGTGAAAAGGTCAGAATGCTCTTGGACTATAATGAGCAGGTTAAAAATTCACATGGTGTGTTGCTGGGTCCATCAGGAAGTATGGCTGGTGAAATGCCAGACGGAAGCTCCTCAAGCGAGTCTCCCTTAGCGATTCACTTTACTGACTTTACTGTTTTCAATAAGGATACTGTGAGAAGGAGTGAAAGAGATGAATTCAAGTTCCAGCAACGATTTGATTCTTTGACAACCGCTTTAGTAGATGAATGCAGAAAGAAAAAAAGCTTATAACCCTGCACAGGCTTTAAGCTAGGCTATGCCTCGCTCATAGCCTGTACTAACCGTTGGGCGACATTTAAACAATGAAACAAGACACATCATATAAATACATTTATGCTATTAAAAATAGACAGGTCTACAATATTGTTCTAGGTATTGGAATGATTGGGTTTGCTGTTTTTCTTTTCTTTTATTTCAACACAGACACAACTCGCATAGTTCTTATTACAGTTATCTCAGTATTGGGCATAATTCCACTTTTAATCTCACTTCACTATTATATAGTAAGCAGAGAAGTGGAAATTACAATTCATACTGATAAAGACCTTGTTGAAATAAGCCGAAGAGGAGAATATTTCACATTCACAATAGATGATATAAAATCGGTTGAAATTCACGAACATAAAGGATTGGGGCTCTATGAATTTGATTTTGACTATGCGAAGTATAATCTCAAAGATGGAAAATTCTTTGTCGCTACAAGTTATATGACTGGCGAGTACTACATTCCGAAAGGCATAGAACCAAAACTGACAAAGGAGTTTTTTTCAATAATATGGAGGGGAACAAATATTTAAGGAATAATAAAACGGAGCCCAACAACAGCTATAGTGCATAAACGCACCATAGCCCAACCGTTAGGCGACAGCTTTAAGAACGACAGCAAAATGAAGCAGATAATATTATTATTGACATCTCTTACTTATGTTATACTTACTTCGTGTGATAATTCTGCTGGAAGAAAGAAGTTAGACTTAACAACAATAGAAAATGAAGAAATACTTATTGAAAATTATAGAATAAGTGAAATAACTACAATCCACCAATTCGTTGATATAACTGATAAAAGGTGGGATAAAGTGGAGAGAATACTTGAAGCTAATGATGGTTCTGTTGACAGTATTTTTATAAGCCAAGATACATTGTACCTACAGAAGACTTCAGAACAACCCATAATCTATGACTTAGCATTAATCAAATTCGGATACAAAATAATTCTTTTAGAACCTAACAAGGAGTAACAAAAGCCGCTCGCCTAACAGCAGCTTTATAAAAGCAGGGCGGATGAATATTAATATTGATGAAACAGATTATCTTAAATCAACAGCGGAAAGTAATTGAAGCATCCGAATATAATTCCCTGCCTTCATAAAGCTGAAAAACGTTAGGCGGCAATTGTAATTATACAAAAGGTAACAAAGTAGATAAGAATGATACGTGTTGCATTTATACTCATGCTTTTTGCTTTGTTAGCCACACCCTCAAAAGGACAAGTGGTGGAAGGGAAGGTAAAAAGCTATGTTGACAGTCTGAAAGCAAACGGTATTGAGACTTTTCTAATTTATACCTATTATAGTTCTGGAAAACTTCCAGCTATCAATCCCTGCGATTCTGAAGAAAGCCAGTACTTGTTTTGGGGTTCAGCTAAACAGGCGTTTGTCAAGAAGTTTGACAAGTGCAGTAGTCATGAGCCTGTTAAGCTAACAGATGTCAATCCTCTTGATTTCTATGCTCTTAACAGATTAAGAATAGAGAAGGAGAAAATAAAAGCTCCAACTAAGTTAGTCAAAGCTAAAGGAAGTAGAACTGAAGAAGTCTCATTTGTAAGTCACTCTTACTTCCATAAATTCAGATTTCTCAATCAAGATATCCTGACGGAGAAGGTAATAAGCAGTTATGCATTGAATCTTGAAACCTTCGATGATGGGAAGCCAAACATCTACTACAAGCGAAATCAAAGTACTAAGACCAAAGAACTTGTTGATATGACTACGAAAGCAGTAAAGAAGATAGAAGCAGTTACCAATAATAGAATTAAATAAATCAGTGCCTAACAAAGTATAGCAGTACGGTTTGCTGACGCTTCTCCATTCTGCTATACCAACACGTTAGCCAAAATTTACATGGATAATCAATTGACATATATATTACTCGGTGGAATTAGCCAACTAATTCTTTGGCTTTCTTACAAAACACTTAAAAACCCAAAAATCTATCTTGCACTCCTTGGACTGACAATTTTGATTGCCTTTTTTGGCTATTTGAATATTGAAAGAGAAGCACTAAAAATGGCAATGCAGCAGAATGGACTTTTTTTCCATTACTATTTATGATTTATTATTGGATATTTAGACAACTATTCTTAAAAACATTTAAAAATGAACCATTAATGACAGGCTATATGCAGACAAGTTGGGAACAAGGTGAATATAGACGTTTACATATGGGAGACGCTATGTCTACAATACTGACTTTGATTTTACCATTTCTAACAACTTTAATATTCTAAAAATAAAAAACTTTGGCTAACAATGCATAAACGCCAGCATCGGCCGACGGCCTCCGCCGCCGTTTATACTAACCGTTGTGGCATATAGAAATTTATGAAAACAGAATTGAAACCTGCCTTTCCTACATATCCTTTCTTTGTAGCAATATTCTTTATAGGAATGGGCGGTTTCCTTTTTACAAGTCCATTTCTGGATACAAAGATGACAGTGCTAGCTATATTTATGCTGTCACTTGGAATAACTTGCTTCTACTTTATAGAAGATTCATATAAAAGAATAAAAATTGAAGGAGAGCAAATAAACTTGACTGGATATTTTTCAATAATCAGACAAAACTTAAAGATATCAGATGTAATAGGATATGAACTACACCAGAAGGTTCATCAGCATCTGGGACTGCATAATGAAGTTCAACTTTCTACTAGTAATGGGAAGAAGATTAAGTTTAAAAGAGAAGCATACCCAGATTATAATAAATTAGAAGAATTTATCGGAGCGAACTTCGCATTTTTGGAACATAAACCTATGCAATATGGTCAACTATTAGGCAAGTGGATTCCAATATTAATGACTATATCTGGAATTTTGGCCGGTATAGTTGGCTTACTAAAATTATAAAATAGAAGAACTACAAGCCACAACAAAACCTAAACGTCAGCCTTGGCCGATGGCCTCGCCCGCCGTTTAGCCAAACCGTTAGGTAAAATTATAAGTAATGAATCAATTCAAGGAGCTGTTCGGACGATTGAAGGAAAAATCAGATGAATTGGGAATTGTACTTAGTAAACCTGCCACAGAAGAAGAACTTTTTAAACTGGAGGAATCTGTTAATCAGAAACTTCCTAAAGATATTCTCGACTTCTACAGTTTCAGCAACGGATTTGAATCAGACGACTTTATTTTTCGTGCAATTCCAATTTCAGAAATACTTGATTATAAAGCAGAATTAGAAACATCTTCTTTTTACTTTGCCGAATACATGATATACAGCGACTCATGGGCTATTCATCTAAAAAGTGAAAGAGAATATTCAATTGAAAATGGAAACCATGGAACTGAAGAAGAAGTGATACTCACTCAATCACTTTATGAATTTATAGAAAAGTACATTACAGGAGAAGGTATATTCGGGGACAATGGGCTTTATAGTTGGTATGAAAATATCAAAAAAGAAGAAAAATAACTTTACCTAACATTGCATAAACGTCACCCTTCGGCCGACGGCCTCGCGCGTCGTTTATACGAGACCGTCAGACTGTCTAATAACTTCTTCTATTTTGCAACTTTCATTGGGCTAAGTGGCTAAAGAGTAAGACAGTATAG
>NZ_JADQDR010000002.1 GCF_015694705.1 Pontibacter rufus
ATTGCCTTTATCTCCTTCCTGCTAAATAGATTAAAGCCCTCTAAAGCAAGAAATTGAAAAATTTCAAAACATACTCTTACTTGTGCAGAACATCCAGCCAAAAACAAAAAAGCATAATTATTAGCATAATATCTAATAAAATATATAATTTTGAATTAATATATTACAATACTTCATGCATCGAATTTTACCACTCCTCCTGGCCCTTTTCACGACTTTCAGCGTTTCGGCGCAATATACTTCGTCTAACCCCTTTGACCTTGGAAATGATCATTTCGATGCCGGGAGGTATACCGAAGCGGTGGCTGCTTATACCTTGGTTATCGAACAGGATTCTTTCACGTTTGAGCCGTATTACAACCGTGGCTTAGCCAACCTGGAGCTAAAACAATACACTGCTGCGCTGGCAGATCTGGACCGTGCCCTCTTGCTGAATGCTGGAAGTGCAAACGCCTACCGGAGCAGGGCCCTGGTAAAAATAAAACTGAAGGATTTAGAAGGCGCCATATATGATTATGACAAAGCTATCGGCCGCACCCCGAAGGATGCTACGCTTTATGCAGGCAGAGCAAAAACCTATGTAGTAGCTCATAAGTCTGCAGAAGCAAAACAGGATTTCCGGAAAAGTATTGAACTGGAGCCCTCGGCTGAAGCCTATCTGGAGCTTGGAAAACTAATAGCTGCCACCAATAAGCCGCAGGAAGCACTCAACAACTACAACATAGCCCTGACCTTGGACGCCAAATCAGCAGAAGCACACTTTTGCAGGGCGCAGGCGCTCGCGCAACTCACACAAACCGCTGCTGCCGAATCAGCTTATGCTACTGCGCTATCTATAAATCCGGTTTATGCAGATGCATACTTCAACAGAGCGCTGCTACGGTATGAGCGGGAAGACATACAGGGTACCATACAGGACCTGAATAAGTTTATCTCCCTTAACAAAAGTAACGCTGAGGCCTATGCCAATAGGGCAATGGCTTTTACGAAAGCAGGAAGCAGCAAGGAAGCGCTGGCAGATTATAACAAAGCTGTTGCGCTGAACAGCAAAAGCGCTGACCTGTTTACCAGGAGAGGCGAGCTCAAAATAAAATTGAAGACTTATGCTGATGCTGAAAAAGACTTTACGCGTGCCTTAAGCTTAGACAGCAGGTCTGCTGCTGCATACTTTGGCCGCGGCTACTGCCACATGGCCCTGAAACAGATGGCGCAAGCCTGCGCAGACCTCACCAAAGCACAACAGTTCGGAAACAGGAATGCAGCGGATCTGCTGAAGTATAACAAATGTAGTAACTAGCTGCTGCAGCGCCTCTAATATATGGCCGTGGTAAACTTGCGCTGAATATTGGTATCTTGTAGACCAGCTGCCCGCATTGAAAAACACGTTTGAGAAGATGCCATATGTAAGTTAAATTACCATTTCTCCCCTTTCTTCCGGTTTTAAGCGTTCTGCTCATTCTGATTGCCGTGCGCTTGCCGCCCGTGCTTTTTCTTTTATAGCACTAGGCCTTTTACTAAAGCTGCTGCCGGTATTTAACTGATAATATTTTCTTCTGATGGAGTGCCTCTTGCTTATCTTTTTCGGCTATGATAATAAGCAAAACAGCCGCTGCTTAAAGGCAACGGCTGTTTCGTGTAAATCAGCAGAAATTAAAAACCACCCAGCTCTCTGGTACCCCGATCGGAGTTGTGTGAGGTGTCGCCTCTGCTACTACTGTTGCGGCCGCCATAGGTGCCACCGCCCATAGCGCCAAAGCCACCATAGTTGCCCGCTGAGCTGCCGTAGGTTCCATTGCCGAACGATCTACCGCGGTGGCCGCCGGAATAGCCTGTGCCGCCACCATAGTTCCTGCCGCCATAGGAGCTGCCCATGCCGGTACCATAATTGTCTGAGAAGTTTCCGAGGCCATAACTGGCATCAGGTACGCCACGGTGTGAGCCCGGGAACGAATCGCCCATGCCTCCGCCAGAGCGGGAACTGCCGGAGCCGCCGTAATAGGCCCGGTCATTTCCAGCCCCTCCTCTGTTCTTATCACTGTTCAGGGTATTAAAACGGTCGGAAGTGCCGGCAAAGCCCGAGATGCCGTATCCCTGCCGGATGTTGCCCTGCCGCACATTGCCGTAGTCGCGGCCGCTCTCCCGATCTCTCCTGTACCTGTCCTGATCTCCGCTGAAACCATCCTGGTAATTGCTGTTCCGGTCGCTGCTGTAGGTGTTGGCGTAGTTCCTGTTCCGGTCCCAATCGTTCCGCTGGTTACCGGCATAATTTCCATGATTGTTGCCTTGCCTGCTGTAGCGTTCGTAGGCATCACCCATGTTGCCTTCATGATAGGTATGGTTCTGGCTGTAGCGGTCATTGTCCCGATAGCCCCTGCGGCGCTCGTATTCCTGCTCAAACTCGTCAGTTAAATTTCTTGCGCTGTGGTAATGTTCGTCATTCGGGCTGTAGCCATCATACCTGCCATATTCGTTGCGATCTCTTTCTCGTCTGTCCATAGTTCGTCATTAGGTTAGTACACAAAATCATTTCCTTCTTAAACGATTGTTACGTTTCCCGGTTTAATTACCTGCAGTAAGTTGCAGTTTACCAATGCTGTCGCATTTTAACTTACCTCCTAACTCCTGCTGGCGCGGGCTTGTAGCTCGTGCCTTTTTACCTCCACGCAGCGCTCGCTTTGCATACATAACAATACAAGCTACAAGCCCGCACAGCAGCACACAACTATTAAATGCGCGCCTGGTAAGTATACAACTGGTAATACCTTCCCTTCTTTTCCAGAAGCTCCTCATGCCTGCCTTGCTCGGCAATATGGCCCTGCTCAATTACGAGTATCTGGTCGGCCTGGCGGATGGTACTGAGGCGGTGGGCAATGACGAAGGTGGTGCGGCCCTGCATCAGGGTTTTCAGGCTGGCCTGGATCAGGCTTTCACTCTCGGTATCGAGGTTGGAGGTGGCCTCATCAAGTATGAGTATGCGCGGGTCGGCCAGCACGGCCCTGGCTATGGCAATGCGTTGCCGCTGGCCACCCGAAAGCTTTACACCCCGCTCTCCAATCAAAGTATCCAGTCCATCGGCAAAACGATCGGTAAACTCCTGCACATGGGCGGCTTTTACGGCCTGCTGCACCTGGGCCTCGGTGGCGTCAGGCCTCGGAAAGATGATATTTTCCCGTATGGTGCCTTCAAACAGAAAGTCGTCCTGCAGCACCACACCCAGCTGGCTCCTGTAACTCTGCAGGCTGATGGTTTGCAAATCGTATCCGTCTACCGTAATGGTGCCGCTGTCCGGGTTCAAAAAAGAAGCGGCGAGCCCGGCAATGGTGGTTTTTCCGGAGCCGGAGGTGCCTACCAGGGCCGTAACCGTGCCGGCTGGCGCTTTAAAACTGATGCCTTTTACGACTTCTTTTCCTTCCTCATACCCGAAGGATACCCTGTCAAAAACAACATCGCCGTGGATATGATCCAGCTTTAGGGTTCTGTGTCCGCTGGCATCTTCCAGCGGCATGTTCAGGATTTCTTCGGTGCGGTCGAGCCCGGCAAAGGCTTCGGTAAACTGGCTGCCGATGTTGCTCATCTGCACGATTGGCGCAATCAGGAAACCCAGGTAAAGCGTAAAAGCCAGGAAGTCGCCGAACGTAAGCTCACCGTTCATGATCAGGTAACCGCCAATCCCCATAATGCCTGCCGAGGCAAGGCCCAGCAACAGGGTCGCCGCGCTGGTCACCAGGCTGGTGGTTACCAGGCTTTGCTTCACATTCAGGAAAAGCCGGTTCACGCCCGCCTCAAACGTCCTGATCTCCTGTGCCTCTGCATTAAATCCTTTGATCACGCGTACACCGCCCAGGGTTTCTGTGAGCCTGCCCGTAACTTCGGCATTGATGATGCCGCGCTCCCTGAAGATAGGCCGGATTTTCCCGAAAGCCTTGAGGGAAATGACACCGAAAACGGCCACAGGAAGCAGCACGAATAAGGTCATCAGCGGACTGATAACAATGAGCAGCACCAGGCAGATAAGGGAGGTCAGTACCCCGCCTATCATCTGGGCAAAACCGGTTCCGACCAGGTTCCGGACGCCTTCCACATCCGTCATGATCCGGGACACCAGCTCGCCTGTTTTGGTATTGTCGAAGAAACGGATGGGCAGCTGGATGATGTGCCGCTGCACCTTGGCCCGGAGTTGTGAAATGAGGTGCTGCGCTTCTACGCTGAGTATCTGTGTGAGCGCAAAGGACGTAACCGCCTGGATAAGGATGGATACGGCCACGGCCAGGATCAGCCATTTCAGCATGGTAAAATCGTTGTTCGGTATCACATCATCCATCAGGTATTTGCTGGCACCCGGCAACACCAGCCCGGCCAGGCGGCTGATGATGATCAGGACCAGTCCGATGGAAAGGTACTTTTTACGGGGCCAGATGATGGTTTTAAAAACCTGGCCTACTGTTACGTTCTGAAGCTTTTTTGATTTCGGCATGTAGCATGTAATAAGCCCGAAATGTACGACAAATTACCTGCTCCCGGCAACCTATACTTCAGATAGCAGGAACAGATAAGGCAGCAAGCGCCAACTTATACTATCTTGCAAACTGTTTCCTGCACTGAAAAACAAAAAAGTTGAGATACTTCTTCCACATCGGCTATAACGGCGCCGCTTACAAAGGCTGGCAGCGCCATCCGTATGGCGTAAATGTGCAGCAGGTACTGGAAGATAGCCTCCAGCGGATTCTCAAAGTGCCGGTCGCTATAGTGGGGTGCGGCAGAACTGACGCCGGGGTGCATGCCAGCCAGTTCTTTTTCCACCTGGACGTAGAGCAGCCATGGGCCTTCGATCTGCTTTTCCGGCTGAATAAAGTGTTGCCGCCCGACATCGCCGTGTTCGACATTCTGCCTATGACGGGCAAGCCGCACGCCAGGTTTGATGCCATCCGGAGGAGTTACGATTATTTTATCCATACGTACAAAGACCCTTTTCTGAGCCCTGTGAGCTCCCTTTACCTGGTAAACAACCTGAACCTGGATGCCATGAAGGCAGCCACAGCCCTGCTCCCGCTTTACAAGGATTACAGCGCCCTGTGCCTTACCCCGGCAGACCAGGATAGCACCATCTGCCATGTTACAGAGGCCGGCTGGTTCTCAGACAACAATGGCGACAGGTTGCGCTTCCAGATTTCAGCAAACAGGTTCCTGAGCAGGATGATCCGGATCATCGTTGGCAAACTCCTCCAGGTAGGCACGGGCGCACTGCGTGTGGAGGAGTTTGAAAGCTACCTAGCCACGGAAAGAACGCCCAAAGCGCTAACGCCGGCTTATCCCCAGGGGCTTTATCTTTCTAAAATTACGTACCCTTACCTCAATCTGCCGCCCCGCAGTGCTTCCGCTGCGATGCTACAGCACCAGCCAAACAATGGCTGGCAAGCTGTCTGATGGGTATACCCGCTTTTGTTTACGAAAAGATAACACTGCTCTGTAAGTATATCCCTCTGCGATCTTTCCCGTACCTAAAGTAGCAATAAGCAACACCTTTATACTTGTCTGAAATGGATTTTTCTTCAACAAACCCTGCACAACTTTTAATTGATGCGGCCAGAAGAGGCGACACGGCTTCTGTAAAACAGCTGCTGGATAGCGGTGTGGATGTAAACACCCGGGACGGCAGGGGCTTTTCGCCCCTGATTATCGCGGCCTACGACGGGCACCTGGAAACCACTGAGGCGCTCATAAAAGCCGGCGCGGACGTAAACGCACAGGATAGCGGCGGCAACACAGCCTTGATGGGTGTTTCATTTAAAGGTTACCCCGAGATAGCGAACCTGCTGCTGGAAAACGGGGCCGATATTGATGCACAAAGCGGTAATGGCGGCACAGCCCTGATGTTTGCGACTCTGTTTGGCCGTAACCGGCTGGTGCAGCTATTACTGGAAAAAGGGGCTAACAAGGATTTGAAAGATGTGCGCGGCCTGACAGCGTTGAACCTGGCGCAACAGCAAGGCAACGAAGAAGCCCTCGTATACCTGCAGCAGGATTAAACAGGGCAGGCCCTGAACCTGTACGTTATCCGGTTGCTAAGCTGGCGTTTTCTGTTCCGCCAAGTCAACTGTTCCGGCTGCAGGACCACATCCGCGGCGCTGGTATTTCTGAATTGCTTTTCAACTACTTGCGGCAACCAGGAATCGTGCCCATCTTGTAAGCCCTTATCCAAGCAAAAATCCTTCTATGAAATTCAGCAATACTTACTTCGCGGCGGCGCTTTGCCTGTTCTACCTAAGCTGCAATTCTTCGAAACTTACGTCACAAGCAGCAGCCGAATTGCCGGCTGCTGCTTTGGAGCCTTACGGAAGATACACCCTTAACGACGCGCAAAACCTGGAACTGGTGAGTTCTGCCGCGCACGTCGGGTTTAGCTTTGCAGGAACGGAAGCCCGCGTTTTTGCAGCTGCGCCTGATGCCGGCGCGCATACTTACCTGCAGTATGAGCTGGACGGGGAGTACCAGGGAAGGCTGAAAATTTCAGGTTTGCAGGATACGTTGGTTATAACCGCGCCCACTGCCGGCAAACATACCGTTTGGCTATACAAAACCACCGAAGCACACACCGGCCCCCTGGTGATAAAAAAAGTAAGCGGGCAACAGGTAGCGCCACTTGCAAAACCGGATGCGCCCCTGATAGAATTTATCGGCAACAGCATTACGTGCGGCGCAGCTGCCGACCCGTCTGAAGTGCCCTGCGGCACCGGCGAGTATCACGACCAGCACAATGCCTACATGGCTTACGGCCCTAGGGTAGCCCGGGCCCTGAACGCTAATTTTATACTTAGCTGCGTGAGCGGCATCGGCACCTACCGCAACTGGAACAGCGATGGCCCCACGATGCCGGAAGTGTATGAGAAGGAGGATTTCCGGATCAATACCCCGCAGGACTGGGACTTCAGCAGGTATACGCCGGCGGTAGTTAGTATCGCTTTGGGCACCAATGATTTCAGCGAGGGCGATGGTACATCGGAAAGGCTGCCTTTCGACAGCGCGCAGTTTGTGAACAGCTACAGCAACTTTGTAAAGCTGGTTAAAACCAAATACCCTGAAGCCCGGATTGCCTTGCTCAGCAGCCCCATGCTGAATGGCAGGAAAAAACAGATGCTGGAAAACTGCCTGACCGCCATCAAAGCGCAAATTGATGCGGCATACCCGTCTGATAAACCGGTAGCCCTGCATTTTTTTGAGCCGATGCAGGCAAGTGGCTGCTCGGGGCACCCGAGCGTGGAGGAGCATGGAATAATGGCAAACGAACTGGCGCCTTTCTTTCAACAGCTGCTAAAACCGCAGGGATAATTAAATTGTATTTATACTTACCGGCAGGTGTGGAAAGGGTATGCGCGGCAAGCGCGCACCGGCGAAAGGGCACTGCCTTTATACGTGTTTATGAACCGCTTCTTCACTAAAGAGAAATCCGCAGATCTGCTTCATACTATTCAGACCGGCCCGTTACCATATGCATATGACTATGCCAAACACAGGATAATCCTTTTAGACGATGCCGGCAACGAGCAGGTATACTTCAGGCTGCCCCTGGTGCTGCCACCGCCCGGCTCAGGCTTAACTGTAGAAAAGGCACAGGTAAATTACATAATCCTGCTGATTCAGTCGGGGAACTGTGCATTGGGTTATTTCGAGAACGGCGTAAACCTGGATCATAAGGTCTTCCGCTCGTATATGGTGCGCAAGAAGCAGGGAAAGAGCCAGATAAAATACCTGAAAACCAAAGGCAAGTCCAGGGCCGGTTCGCGGGTGCGGCTGGGCGAAACGGTTGAGTTTTTTGAGAATATCAACGAACGGCTGCAGGCGTATTTTAAAGCGCATCAGGTACACCGCATAGCCATCAGTTGTTCTAAAACCCTCATCCCCTACCTGTTCAACTCCAAAGTTCCGACGCCTTTTGATAAGAATGATCCGCGGCTGTACAAAATACCCAAACACATGCATACACCCATTTACGAGGTAATGCTGGATGCCAACAGGTTCCTGCTACGCGGCGAACTGATTTATGAAGCATCACAACAAGCCCTGATAGATGCGCTATTGGGCGAAGCACACGACCTGCCGGACGATTGGGAAGAGGAGGACTTATTTTAAAGTATAGCTGTTGCCGGAGTAGTTTATGCCTTGTATAATCTATCGCCGACGGGCCGCAAATACAGAAAATCGCCTGCATCTGCCACTCCAGCGTTCTTAAATCCGTAAGCAAGTTAGCTACAACCTATACTGACATGATGGAAGATCATCACAACATTGATATATCCGTGTTTCACCAGATTTGCGAGGTGAACGAACTGGACCCGCAAGTGATAACAGCAGAAGCGCAGGAACGCTTTCCTGAAAAATTTAAAACCGGTCTGAACGCCGAGCGGCTTATCTGGTCTGCCCTCGATCACCGCGCCCGCGCCCTTATCGCAAGTATTGATCAGGGATATACCTTTAAAGGAGATAAAGGAGCCTATACCATTGATGGTGATCCGGCTGCACCCAGCTTTGTGATAAACGAAGAAAATATCCGCAGCCAGTACCCACCGGAAAAAGCCGCCGGCATTATTGACGCGCTCGATCATCAGGTAAAATTGCCGGTGAGGGCCTGAATCCGGGCTGCAAGCATTTCTGTAATGGAATATACAAGCCGCCTTTTGTTCGGTTTTTGTTTACTGCTCCGGAAGGCTTTTATACTTTTGTGTACACCAGGTTTTTACAGACAGGAAACATGTATAAGATGCGCAGGAAGTATAGTTCCGGTAGCAGGAAAGTTTATACTTTGCGTGTTTTGCCCTGGTCTATTAGTCAGTTATACTTTAAAATCCGGTCTGTTCTGCAGCCGGAACCGGCCTAACAGAAAAGGCAACAGTATCTGAACACTGTTGCCTTTTCTGCTTTTGATAAAGTAGTAGCCCTGGTTGCTACAGAGCTGATGAAGTTAAGGGTTTATTTTATATTATAAGTCAGTAAAGGCACTTGTCCGTTTGCACCGAAATCGGATAGTATAAGCCCTATGCCTTTAGAAAAATAATAATGGGTAGTCAGGCCTACCCCCAGATCCTCTCCCATAAAAATGTAGCTGGTTTCCATTTTCACGTTAATTACGTTGTTATACGTTTTGCCTTCTACTGTTTTGGACACGTTCTTTTCTACAATCGTTAACGTCATTTTAGTGTCTATACCATTTATGGAGGTAGTCTGCTCCCAGGGTTCTCCAACAGGTGTTTCTTCTTTTAAGATGGCAATCTCGAGGCTACCCACAGCTGGTACCATGCCCACAGCTGTATAAACGCCCTTTTCCTTTAATACATAAGATTTATTTACGCTGGTGCCTTGTTTTGACTCCATCTCATGGTAGGTTTTACCATTTATAACGCTGGTTGTTCCCGTAACTGTCAGCGTATAAGGAGAGATACCGCCATAGGTCCAGGTGGACCCTGTTGTAGTTGGCAGATAGTCCAGCTCAGCACCTGGCGCCGCTTCCGGATCATCTTCTTTACCGCAGGACATTAACGTGCCTACTGCAAGGCACCAAATCAAAAGGAATTTAATCTTGTTCATGGTTATATAGTCATTATCTAATGCAATAATAAAGAATACCTTGCACAGGTAAAAACTTAATAACCACTTTAATTTTCTGAAGTGATTTGCTGCAGGAATTATGTAGAGACAGCAAGTATAACCAAAAATCTTTGGTGCTGATTGGCAGACAAAAGCCAATGATTTCTGTACATCTGCAGGCAGCGATGCATGTGCGCTGAACAAGCCAATGCTGTTAAAGAATTGACTTAACTGGCATGGTTGTGCCGGTTCTGATTTGTTGCTTATCAGAACCGGCAGGTTTTATAATGGAGGTTAGGACGATCCTGTTAGATTTCAGGCGGCAGTATGATGCGCCGCGCCCGCCTTTTCCTGGATAGTAAGACTACCGCCGCGGTGGCTACAGCTGCTCCTACGGCCATTTTCTGCAACAAGCTTTTCCGGTTATACTTCCATTCCATTTTGTAGCCTTTTTCGGCAAAAATGTTAGGAATGTGGCCGTGCACCAGGTCATCTACAATACCCTCTACCACATTTACACGGTCGGCCAGCAACAGGGGCAGCCAGTGTCCAAAGCTGGACTCGCTATACTTAAAAGCATAGCGCCGGATCATACCGCTCAGCCCCTGCGGCGGCACAGCCGTTCCGAAAACAGCCGTTATATTGGGGCGCTCAATAGAATGCAGCACTTCTACCGTAACAGGCTGTAGCGGCGGCCGGTCCCAGGTATAGCCTTTGTGTTCGCCGTTGGTGCGGTGTTTCATCGGGTAGGTAGGGTCGTTTTTCGGATCGGCATCTATGCCCCAACCTTTTATGTGTGCGTAGTCTTTCGCGGCAGGCGGCGCATCTATGCGCCAGGCGTCTATATTCGTGTTCTCTCTGGTTTGTTCTTCCATAGCTTTGCTTCTTTACATTCTGGCTGATGGCGGGATCAGCACGGTTTTGATACAATTATCCAGTTTGGCCGAAAACATGCGGTAGGCATCCGCCACTTCCTCCAGCGGTATGTGGTGCGTTATTATTGCTTTGGGATCAAGTATGCCGTTCTGCACATGTTGGATAAGCCTGGGCAGCAGGCGTTTTACGGCGGTCTGATTGCCCCGTATGGTAACACCCTTGTTCAGGGCGTTGCCTATCGGGATGAGGTTATCCGTTGGCCCGTATACGCCTACGATAGACACGACCCCTCCTTTTTTAACTGAGTTAATGGCCCAGTGCAGCGCAGTGGCAGAGCCGGCCTGCAGCAGCATTTTTCTGCCGGTAATGGTTTGCAGGGCGCTGCCTGCTGCCTCGGCTCCTACCGCATCGATACAGACATCGGCCCCCAGCGAATCGGTTGTTTTCTTGATAAAGACCACCGGATCTTCCAGCGACCTGAAATTATACGCTTCACATTGTGCATACTTCCGTACAAAGTCCAGCCGGTACTCCACCTGGTCTATGACTATCACACGGCCTGCGCCAAACAGCCACGCGCATTTTGCCGCCATAATGCCTACAGGGCCGGCGCCGAAAACCACGACGGTGTCACCGGGCTGTATGGCGCCCATCTCAGCTGCCTGGTAGCCTGTCGGTACCACGTCGGTCAGCAACACCGCATCATCGGGATGCATCCCTTCCGGAATAACCGTGGGACTTACATCGGCATAAGGTACGCGGGCATATTCCGCCTGGCCGCCCAGGTAGCCGCCGGCCGTATGCGAATAACCAAAGATGCCTCCTACAGCAGTGGCCTCAGGATTGGCTTCATGGCAATTTCCGTATAGCTCCTGTTTGCAGAAAACACACTTCCCGCAGGCAATATTGAAAGGCACGATTACATGGTCACCCACTTTCAGTTTGTGCACATCCGGACCGATTTCTTCCACCACTCCGATAAATTCATGCCCGAAGGTTTCGCCCACGCGGGTATCTGGTACATCGCCGTTGTATAAGTGCAAATCAGACCCGCAAATACAGGAGCGGGTAACCCGTACAATGGCGTCCTGCGGATGCAGAATTTCGGGCATGGGTTTTTGGTCGATACGGACCCGCAGGGGGCCCCGGTAATTCATAGCCAGCATAAGTGTTGTTCCCAGGGTTTAAGTAAGACATGAAAATGAACCTGGCCGGGTGTTTGCCGGATTCTATTGCTCCTGTTCAGGAACATGTTTTTAGTGCGTTTAAGTAGGTACTTATCTGCGTAGTCAAAGTTTCAGGAACCGGCATGACTACAGGTAATTACGTGTTTATACTTATTTTAATGGTATAAAGCCGGTATAAATTCAGTAAGAAAAAGCGAACATTCTCCTAACCTGGAAACATGCTTTAAAGGACAGGACATGAACAAAGATTTTTGTGCCTGTAAAGGAAATTAAATGTGCATATTTGCACCGTTAGCTTATCATGATGCAAGCAATAAACAAAGAGCGGGTTTCGCTCAGCATATTCTTTTTTCTTTCCGGTTTTAATTTTTCGAGTTGGGCGTCCCGGATTCCGACCATCAAAGCTGCCCTGCACCTGAATGAAGCCGAACTGGGTACCATCCTCCTGACCATGCCGGTCAGCTCCCTTATTGGTTTGCCTTTGTCCGGCTGGCTTGTTTCTAAATTTGAAACCAGGGTGCCGCTGGCCCTTGCTTTCCTGCTAAATTCTGCCTGCCTTTCCCTGATAGGCCTGGCTACCACACCATTTATGCTGGTAATTGCCTTGTTCCTGTTTTCTTTGAGTTTGCGGATATTTAATATTTCCATTAACACACAGGCCATTACGCTCCAGAAGCAATCTGCCCGCAAAATCAACGGTTCTTTTCACGGGCTCTGGAGCACCGGCGGCATCATGGGAGTAGGATTTACAACCATGCTAATTTCGCTGCATATTACCATGGTGCCGCATTTACTTATGGTAGCGGCGGTATCCATACTGGCTGCCTTGCTGTCTTACCGCTTCTTATTACGAAATGACCGCTCGGTTACCGGCAATAAGCTGGCTCTCGGCAGGCCCGATCCTTACATTTTATACCTGGGGTTAATGGTATTCTTTGCCGCCGTATGTGAAGGCGGCATGTTCGACTGGAGCGGTATTTACTTTCAGCAGGTAGTGAGGGAAGAGGTATTTACGGCCGGCTATCTTATTTTTATGACTTTCATGGCGCTTTCGAGGTTTATTTCGGATCGGATTATTGAAAGGATCGGCATGGCCAGAACCTACATCCTCAGCGCTTTACTTATCTTTTCAGGTATCAGCCTGTCCATCTGTTTCCCAACTTTCTGGCCCGCCATGATTGGCTTTTCCCTGGTTGGTTTTGGCACAGCTTCGGTTGTCCCGATGACGTATACTTTAGCCGGTGCTTCTAAAACCTACTCCCCCGGCATAGCCATTTCCCTTATTGCTACTTTCAGTATAGTAGGCATGCTGATTGGCCCGCCCATGATTGGGTACCTGGCACATGCTTTTAACCTGAAGGTTTCGTTTGTTGCCTTCGCGCTAGCGGGTGTCATGCTTATCCCCATTTCGAGAATGTTTTTCAGGATGGAGCAAGCATCAGCGTAGGCTTGCTGCCTTAGTGCTTCGCCAAATCAGAAGTTTAAAATCAATGATGATAACTGAAGTGCCGTTTCGTTAAGGTTTCACCTCATCCCGGAAATAAATCAGGCGGCACTCAGCCGTTGTAGTATGGCTTTGCAGGGCTCCGGCGAGGTTACTTTTAACATATGCGGAGTATGGAGCGGAACAGCGAAAAAATCACCGGCCTTCAGGCTGTGTGTCTCGTCTCCGGCTATTATATCACAGGTACCTTCTACAATCAGGAAGCGTTCGTACTCATCCTTATGTACTTCGTAATCTGTCATCTTCTTGATCCAGGCAATGGCTGTGGTGGCAGCAGGCGTATAGCCTATAATCCTGGCATAGATGTCGTCCGCATCGGGGGGCAGCACCATGTCCGCACGGTTCAGCCACGAAGCGTAATCCTCCGGACGGGACTGTGCCGTAACAATGGGTGGCGATTCCGGCAACTCTCCGTCTTTCATGCGCTCCATGTAATCAATGGTAGCCAGCAGCAAGGGCTTTACCACGTCGCGGGGCGCCACAGCATGCGCCAGGGCGTAGCTTTCCATCGCCTGGCTAATGGTCTCTATTTCCTGCCGGATCTCGGGGTGAGCGGCAACCATCTGTTCTACAGCAAGGGCTTCCTCCGGTGTGGCGGCACCCATCACGTACAGTTCCAAAACCCCGGATGCTATAAAATCTTGAATAGGGTTCATGCTGGTTCCTCTGCTTTTAAATGATAAAAGGCTTCTATTAGTTTTATCTGTAACATTGCCGGCCAGATACCAGTTCTGCTGATCCGGTAAAAATAACCTTTCATACAAATTAATCTGAAAGCTGCTTTATTTCCGGGTTCAGGCCGGCCATACTGTTTTCGGATTTTTGTGTGTCTTCTGCCGCTGCAAAGATAGTATTTCTTGTAGAAGTATACCTGATGCTTTAACTACTTCGGATGCTATGCCGCCGATATAAGTTCTCCCTTATACATACCGGAAAATTATACCTGCAGCTGCTAACCTGCAGGCAGCGCAGCCCGTTATCACGGCAGCCACTGTTTTAAAGCCCATGCGCACTGCCACGTGTAAACCACTCTACTGCCCTTTCCGAGATTAAAGGAGGAATTTCGTGGCCGCCGTCAAACTCCCTGTAGCTGACCTCCAGGCCCTGGCGCAGCAGTTGCGGCACAATACGCCTGCTACACGGGTCTATAGGCAATACCTGGTCTCTGGTACCATGCGAGATAAAAACGGCAGGCTTCCCGGTCTTTTCCAGGGCATAAGCAAAGCCCGGCGAGAAAGCGATAATATGGGTAAACAGATCGCCGTTCGTTAAGCCCAGGCTCAGGCCATAAGAAGCGCCGTCTGAAAAGCCCCCGATAGCTACCTGTGCCGGGTTTATGGCATAAGCGGTAAAAATATGGGCAAGCGCCTGGTCTATAAGTATAACATCGGGCCCGAAGGCATCGCCGGCAATAATGTCCCAGGTATAAGTTTGGGCAGCCGGCGCCAGCAGCACCATGTTTAGCTCGTCGGCGTACTGCTGTAGCAGTGATAAGCCCTGCCCGGCCGGCGCGCCGGCGCCATGCAGCATCACAGCCAGGGCAGCCGGCTGGGTGTTGTCGTATTCCTGGGGAATGTACAAAAAGCTTTCTTTTTTATTATCCAGCGGAAGCGGAAGTATACCTTTTTCGGTTTCCTGCTTCCCGGTAAAAGCACCTGGCCTCGCAGTCAGCCGCCCTGTTTTATACTTGCTTCTTTCCGTGATCATTGCTTCCGTGCTTTTAAATGCAACAGCATGTATACACATACGGCAAAAAGCTCCGGGTATTTGCACCAGAAGCGAAAGGTGTAAATAAAAAAGGAGCGCTTGGCTCCTTTTCTGTTCGTGTAATATTTATACTTCGGGTTAAAACCTGTCGGAAGTATCTGCAGTACCTGCTTCTTTGAAATGCGTGGCCTGTTTGATGGTTTTCTCTTTACCCTCTGCATCTTCATACGTGCGCTCCTCCACTTCTACCGAGAGGCTTTTTCCTTTCAGCTCTTTGGAGTCTACCTCGGTTTTGTTTATGCCCAGTGCTTTTAAGAAGGCTGCCAGAATAGGCTGGCCGGGTTCACTCAGGTAAAAGCGCTGGTTGATAAAACCGTCTTCGTTTTCAAAGCGGCAGTTAATAAACGGCACATCCTTGTTCTCGCTCCGGCCCTCTTCCACTTCTGTTATTTTTACCACGTGCCGTCCTTCCGGCAGGTATGGCTTTTCATCTATCTTCAGTTTCATAATTGCATATTTTTATTATGCTAATGATATACGCAAAGAAACTCATAAAGTTGAGATTTGGGGATGTTATAGCTCTTGTTTACTAACTGTTTTAGCACGCATCTTCCTTAAAGTTGTGCCAGATCAGCTGAAAGCGACGAAGAAACCTGTCTGGAGATAACAAATAAGCAGCTGATGAAGTAAGTACCTTAGAAGTATAAAGCTAAACCGATGGAAGGTATTTTTAATACAAGCGGCAAATCTGCTGAAATCCCTGCTCAGGCATATTCACCACAAAATGAGCAGGAGGCCTGGATAGCGGTTATGCAGGCCTGCATAGCCGTGGATAATAATGTTGCAGATGAGGAACTTGATATTTTGGCGCAAACCTTAGCGAATAAAAAGCTTTTTAAAGGGCATGATATTATGGCCTATTGCAGAACAGTATTTTATGCGCACGCACAATTTGGCAGTAAAGTTTTAATTGATAATTCGATAGACAAAATAGCTGTTGAGAACAGGGCTACTCTTTTTGCCTTAACCATACAGCTCGTGCTTTCTGATTGCATTATAAACGACAAGGAAAAAGAACTCATCACCTACCTCTACTCTGCCCTGGATCTGGAAACTGATGTTGCCAACAGGATTGTAGATACTGTTCTGATACTGAATAAAGATAACACCTGCTCCTAGCTTTAAACTATCCTGCTGCAACGGAAACCAGGCGTACGGCCGGCAACAATCTGTTGGAACTGCTATACTTCCCGGGACTAACCCAATCTCCGCCTGCTACGTGTAACCGGCCTGTAAACATTTTCTGTGGCTGTCTCAGAAATTGTACTGCCTGGCCTACAGTTTTTGCCTCATATTCAGCATCGCAGCGCCATTCACCATTATTATTGCACTGATTACGTAGCTTCTATGAACCAGATCTATGGCTCCCCGTAGTAGAAGCATTTATCTCCTGAACTTACCTTAAATGCTTATACTTTCCTTGTTTAGCCTGCCCTTCCAGGACCCGGTCCTGGTTTTCGCAGTTATTTTGCTGGTGATTCTCTTTTCACCAATGATTTTTGACCGGTTTCGCATTCCGGGTATTTTGGGTCTTATACTTTCCGGTGTGCTGCTGGGCCCGCATGGCTTCGGGGTGCTGGAGCGCGATGAAAGCGTGGTGCTGTTCAGTACTATCGGCCTGCTCTACATCATGTTCCTGGCCGGCCTGGAAATGGACATGGATGATTTCCGGAAGAATCGGAACAGGAGCATTGTGTTCGGGGTGCTCACTTTTATTATTCCACTGATTCTGGGTTATTTTGGCACGCATTACATACTTGGTTACAGCCCGGTTTCGTCGTTCTTGCTGGCCAGCATGTTTTCTACCCATACGCTGATAGCCTACCCCATTATTGGCCGCCTGGGCATTACGCAGAACAGGACGGTAACCCTAATACTGGGCGGCACTATACTTACCGATGCTGCCGTACTGATTATCCTGGCCGTTATCACCAACCTGCAGAAACCGGATGTATCGGCCCTGTTCTGGGTTCAGTTTGTCGCGTCGCTGGCCGCTTTTGTATTCTTTATGTTGTGGGGGGTGCCCCGTATAGGCCGCTGGTTTTTTAAGTACCTGGAGGGCGCCGGCAACTCCCAGTTCCTGTTTATACTTGCTGTGGTGTTTATTTCGGGCTTTCTTGCCCATGCGGCAGGAGCCGAACCAATTATTGGTGCCTTCCTGGCCGGGTTGGCGCTTAACCAGCTTATACCCAAAACATCGCCTTTGATGCACCGCACAGAATTTGTCGGAAACACTCTGTTTATCCCATTTTTCCTCATCAGTGTGGGGATGCTGGTAGACGTCAGGGTACTGCTGAAAGGCCCGCAGGCGCTTTTTGTAGCAGCCGTTATCATTCTTATTTCTTACGCAGGCAAATGGCTCGCGGCCTTTCTGACGCAAAAGATTTATAAACTGGAGCCGAGCGAAAGAAACCTGATCTGGGGTATGAGTTCGTCGCATGCCGCTGCGACCATTGCTGTTGTCCTGATCGGGTATAACATTAAACTGTTGGATGAGAATGCACTGAATGGCACCATCATCCTTATACTTGTTTCCTGCCTTGTCAGCAGCATCATCGCCGAAAAAGCGGGCCGGAAAATCGCCATTGCAGAAGAAGAAAAAATCCCTGAAACCACTGAAGCCGAAGAACGCATCCTGCTGCCCATAGCAGGAACGGAGGAAGACGACATAAACCGGCTGGTTGATTTTGCCCTGCTGATCAAAAATCCAAAATCAGCTGAGCCGTTACTGCCGCTGCTGGTTGTGTCGGAGCACCAGGCGCCGGAAAACCAGATTAAACTGCACCAGAAAAAGATGGTCGGGGTAGCCAGCGAAGCCACAGAGGAGGTGGAGCAACTGCGCCCCGTTTACCGGGTAGACGTAAGTGTGTCTAACGGTATTTTAAGGGCCGTGAGTGAAATGCGCATCACCGAGATTGTGATGCCCTGGAATGGTAAGCTTACAGCCCGGGACAGGTATTTAGGCGGCATCATTGACCGGGTCGTGAAAAACACAGAAGTACAGACCCTGTTCTGCAAATTCCGTAATCCCCTAAATATCCTGGAAACCATTGTGGCCGTGGTGCCCCGTAACACAGAACGCGAGGCAGGATTTCCGTTGTGGGTTAACACCATTATGCAGCTAGCCAAAGGAGCCGGTGCTAAAATACGGATTTTGGGTTCAGCCCGTACGCTGGAGAAAATGGAGGTATACGTCACAAACCAGGACCGGTACACTGTTGCTATTACCTATGAACTTTTTGAAGACTGGGATGATTTTCTGACCCTGACGAAGCAGGTAACACCTAACGATTTACTGACTGTGGTATTGGGCCGGCCGCATACCATTTCTTACCGCCATGATTTTGCCAAAGTACCCCGCCATCTGTCCCGGCATTTCAAGGACATTAGCTTCGTTATTCTATACCCTGAGCAGAAAGCCCGCTAAAGCACGCACAGGTTCTCAGAATTGGTACATCCGTTCATTACGTCAGGCAGTCATATACCGGAAACTGATATTTTCTTTAATCTCGCCCCTTTTTTCTCCGTAGAAAGTAATTCCATGGCATAGCCAACGGAAACATAATGTAAAGTTCTATAAAACAAAAAGGAGACAAACGATGAGTACCAATAACAGGAATATCGAAAACGAAGGTAATTTTGATCAGGACAAAAATGTGAGCGGACGACCGCAGGGAACAAATACAGGCCCTGTGGCCGGCGGGGCAGACAATACGCGCGGCGAGAACAAGCCCAGCCAGGAAGGAAACAGCGGCGGCGCCAAGAAAGGCAAGGACAGCCCGGATCACGATGATCACGCCAACCTGACCACTACCACCCGCGGCGCTGACAGCTCAGACAAGGAATTCCGCAACGATCAGCCCAATGCCAGCACGCTGACCGGACGTAAAGGCAGCAGAGAGCAGGGAGAGCCGAAAGACTAAATTATACTTGCTGTATTTTAACCCCTATACTTTGAAAGCAAACGCCCCGAATTTCCGGGGCGTTTGCTGTTTCAGGAGGTTTGATTGGAAGTGCGCGCTTCAGCGCTTTATACTTTAGGTTTAATCGCCTTTGCTATTTCTCAGACTGTTTTACTCTATCCAGTTCCTGCATGTCTTCTTCGCTTAGGACGATAGAGGCCGCTTTGTAGTTTTCTTCGAGGTGTTTTACTTTAGAGGTGCCGGGTATCAGCAGGATGTTGGGGGAATGGTGCAGCAGCCAGCTGAGCGCCACCTGGTGCGCCGTCGCGTCATACTTCTGTGCTACCTGCTGCAGCTTGTCTAAAGCTCCGACATTGCCGGCGTTGATCGGATTCCAGGGAATAAAAGCCATGTCCTGTTCGCGGCAGTATGCCAGTTCATCTTCCCATTTCCTAAAATCCACGCTATACTTGTTCTGCACCGATACGACAGTAAAATATTCCTGCGCTTTCTTGATCTGGTCTACGGTTACTTCCGAGAGGCCAATATGCTTCACCAGCCCTTCTTCCTGCACCCGCTGCAAAAATTCCAGTGTTTTCTCGTAAGGAACGTTCGGGTCTACGCGGTGCAACTGGTACAAATCAATCTGATCGAGTTTCAAGCGTTTCAGGCTTCCTTCCAGCGCCTGCTGCAAATAGCCTGGGTCGGCATTAATGGGCCATACATTGGGGCCGGTACGGGTCAGACCGCCTTTGGTGGCAATGACCAGATCTTTCGGGTAAGGATACAGGGCTTCCGCAATGAGTTCCTCCGACACGTTGGGCCCGTAACTGTCGGCGGTGTCGATAAAGTTAATGCCCAACTCCACCGTTCTTTGCAACACCCGGATCGCCTCGTTATGATCTTTGGGCGGGCCCCAGATGCCTTCTCCCGTGATGCGCATCGCCCCAAAACCCATCCTGTTCACGGTCAGGTCGCCACCAATGGTATATGTCTTTTCAAAAGTTGTTTCAGCCATAAAATAAATTTAAATAAAATGATACAATTTATTTGTACGGTTGCAGGGCCTGCTTGTTGAGAAAATCCAAACCTGTCCACCCGGACAAAGCTACCTGCCTGTTAATTGTATAATGTCTGAAGTTATACTTTGCCTGTGTTATCAGAGCTTGCCAAGTATAAAATAGCCCAGGTGCAATTCATCTGGTGTGCTGCTTTCGCGGGCTGTTACCTGTATGCTGTATTTTTGCTTTATATCGTCTGCCAGAATATCCTTCACCTGGTATAGTTCATCCACATCTACGCCGAACTTGTCGTCGATATGCGATGTGGCACCCTTAAAACCAGTATGTTTGTAAAAAGCGCTTTGTTTGGCCTGCTTAATCGCCGCGCCATTGTCCGGGGCCACTACCAGCGTCTTGTAATGAAACTCATCAAACTCGCCTGCTTTGTAACCGCCCAGGTTCAGGAAAAAGAGCTTATCTGCGCTTTCATCGGCCACTGCCGCTTCTCTTGGCAGTACCCTTATCTGGTAGCCGTCTACCTGTGTTACTTCCCGCCAGGCATCAATATGAATTTTATCTTTTGCTTCGGGCCAGAAAGCTTTTATGTCGGGCACCAGGTCTTTAATAGTAGGCGCTATACCGAAGAACATGTCGTGCTGCTCCGTGTTCCTGCCCGCTGGCCTGCACCCGAGCATCATCATAAACAGTTTTAAATCTTGCATCTTGTCGCGTTGTGTGCAGGTAAAATTACAAGCTTTTTTGTATTCTGTCTTGTGCTGAAGGTTTACTTTCTTTATACCTTTCACTTGGAAAAACTTGATCTCCGTTGTTGCAAATACAGATAGGCAAAAAAACCTGATGTTTCCAGAACAGCACCTTTTCACTTTGCCAGAATCAACTATTCTGCCCGCTTTTATGTTAAAGCAATGCCTTGTAAAAGCTCCCCTCAGCTATTGCTTTGGGGCATTTAAATTTAACCAGATACCTATGGAGAGTCTTATCTCAAAAGAATATAAAAACGATTTTGTAAATACCTTTACTGGGGATGAGAGCGGCGATCTGAAGCCGCGCCAGACACCCGGCGTTTTATACAGTAAAGCTGTTCCTACGCCCGTAAAAAAGCCCACATTGCTGGCATGGTCCGCCGAACTGGCTAACCAGCTTGGTATACAGAAACCATCCACGCAGCAGGAAATTGATGTGCTGGGCGGAAACCGGATAGCCGACACCATGCTGCCTTATGCTGCCTGTTATGCCGGCCACCAGTTCGGACACTGGGCAGGTCAGTTGGGCGATGGCCGCGCTATTACGCTGGGCGAGTGGGAAACAGCGGAGGGCAAGGTATGGGAACTGCAACTCAAAGGGGCCGGCCCTACGCCTTACTCCCGCCGTGCCGACGGAAGAGCCGTGCTGCGATCGTCGGTTCGGGAATACCTGATGAGCGAGGCCATGCATTATCTGGGCGTACCTACTACCAGGGCGCTGAGTCTGGTAACGACCGGTGATAAGGTGCTGCGCGACATGTTTTACAACGGTAATGCAGCGCATGAGCCTGGCGCGATTGTGATGCGGGTAGCGCCCAGTTTTCTGCGCTTCGGCAATTTTGAGATGCTGAATGCCCGCAAAGAGACGGACAACCTCCGTAAGCTCCTCGACTGGACGATTGCACGCTATTACCCGCATATTCAGGGCGAAGACAAGGTGCTGGACTGGTTTAAGGAAGTGGTGGATCGCACAGCTAGCCTGATGGTGGAGTGGCAGCGCGTAGGCTTTGTTCATGGTGTGATGAATACCGATAACATGTCTGTCCTTGGCCTCACCATCGACTATGGTCCTTACTCTTTTCTGGATGATTATGATCCGAATTTCACCCCAAACACCACCGATTTGCCGGGCAGAAGGTACGCTTTTGGGAAACAACCTTCCATCGCTTACTGGAACCTGGGCTGCCTGGCAGGCGCCCTGCTGCCTGTCGTGGATAAAGACCAACTGCTGGAGGCACTGGAAACTTATAAAGAGATCTACTGGGCAAAATATTATGCCATGATGGGGAATAAACTGGGCCTTGACGAGATAGGTGAAGCAGATATAAGCCTGATTACGCAATTTGAGGAAATACTCGCTAGCATAAAGCCTGACATGACCATCTTCTACCAACTGCTCATCGACCTGCCGCTGTACATGGAAACGGAGCAGGAGGTGGCAGACTATTTCAAGGCAAGTCTATACAATGATCTGACGCCTGAAGAAAGCGAGCTGCTTTATAGGCTGGTAACTACCTACCTGGATCGGCTGAACAAAAACACCATCAAACGGGAGGCTTCGCAGCAATTAATGCGCAAAACCAACCCGCGCTTTATACTTCGGAATTACCTGCTGCACCAGGCCATCGAAGAGTTGGAAAGCGGCGAGAACCAGTTGTTCCTGAAACTACAGGAAGCCATCAAAGATCCATATTCCAAAAACTTTGATGCGTTCTTTGAAACAAGACCAGGCTGGGCCAGCCAGAAAGCCGGTTGCTCCATGCTGTCCTGCAGTTCTTAAAATATCCTGCTTATCTTCGCAGGAAAGAAAAACAAGTAGAACCCTGTGCTTCAGGTGCAGGCAGCGCTGCATAAAGGAACAGCGTAAAAACAGCTATCATGAAATTAACAGGAAACATACTTGATATCAAGCAGAAAAGGGATAACAGGCACCAGGACGTTGCCATAGAGATCAACCGCATCGAGTACGTTACCTACAAGAAGGACGGAAGATATTACCAGCCCTTCGAATTTGTTGACGAGCCGGAGATACCACTCGTTATTACCGGCGATTGCCTATCACGTAAAAGCAACAGCCACAAGGAAGAAGACGAGTATGAGTTTAATGTTTACGACAAAGCAGGCGACGACTATGTACTCAACGAAAACAAGTTTCTTGCTATAACCACAGCCTACGATTATGACGATCAACTGATGATTTTATCGTCGGTGCATTATGCTGTTACAGTGACGAATGAGGAATTCAAACAAATAAAGACGGACAGGCATAAAGCAACAAAAGGAAAATCCGGAAAGAAGAAATAACACTGGCTTCTGAAATAGCGAAGTATAAATTATACTTGAAAGCCGTTCTGCTACAATACAGAACGGCTTTTCCTTTTGCTAACACCCCGGCCCCTAAGCGAAGCTAAACAGCATAACGGATGCTGAATTAGCACATTAACCCATCAGCACATTCGTCTACTCTATTCTTAAATTATTTACCGGGTTGGCGGTGGCAGCTTTGATGGCCTGGTAGCTGATGGTCAGGAAAGCTACGATAGCGGCCACAAGCCCTGCTACTACAAAGGCCCACAGCGGCATACTGATCCGGTAAGCAAAATCCTGCAGCCATACATGCATGGCGTACCAGGCCACCGGGAAAGCAAGGAGGGCTGCTACAATCACCAGTTTCAGGAACTCTTTGGAGAGCAGCGCCACAATGCTGGAGGTTTCCGCGCCCAGCACCTTGCGGATGCCGATCTCTTTTTTACGACGCTCCGCAGCATAGGCCGCCAGTCCGAACAGGCCCAGGCAGGCTACAAAAATAGCCACGCCCGTAAAAATCCACAGCAGCGACCTGAGCTTGTCCTCGGCCTTATACATCTTTTGGAAGTTGTCGTCCATAAAAATGTATTCTATGGGGTAATCCGGCGCATACTTATCCCATACTTTCGTTACCTCTTCAATGGCATGCGGGATGTTGCCGGCTTTTATCTTCACGGCCACTTTCCAGTATGCTGGCGGGAAGATCTGCAGCACGGTGGGTTCCATTTTATCGTAGAGGCTCTTGTAATGGAAATCTTTCACCACGCCAATGATCTTGCCCTCTTTCAGCGTGTCAGGGTTGGTGTCGCTCCACACGTTCCAGAACAGCGTCTGGCCCAGCGCTTTCTCAGGCGAGCCATAGCCTAGCTCCCGCACCGCTGTTTCGTTGATCATAAAAGCATGATCCGTATCGGTTTGATACTCTTTGGAGAACGGCCGTCCTGCCACCAGCTTCACATCGAGGGTGTTCAGGTAATCATAATCTACCATGAGCTGCGTGACATGATGCATCACCTGCTCTCCGTTTTGCGGCACGATAATACCATCACCAGCCGTTGCATCGCCCGGAAAACCGTAGCCCATGGACACATTCGCTACGCCTGGCAACTTCTTCAGCTCCTGTTTAAAAGTTTCATAACTTTCAAACATGTTGTCGCCCCGCATCTGGAAGAACATGATCTGGTCGCGGTTAAAACCTAGGTCTTTGTTATGCAGGTAAGACACCTGCCGGAATACGATCACGGCACTAATGATCAGGAAAATGGAGACAGCGAATTGCACCACGATGAGCCCGTGCCGCAGCCATTGGACTTTGCCAATCCGGCTATCGCTGATGACAGCCCCCTTGAGCACCCGTACTGGATTAAAGCCCGACAGCACCAGGGCCGGGTAAAAGCCGGCGAGCACGCCCACCACCAGGGTTAAGCCCAGCAGGAGCAATAACAGCTGCGGATTTGAGAAGATATTGAAGGACATTTCCTTGCCCGTAAAGGCATTGAGCGAAGGCAGCACCAGCGAGGTAAGCGCGGTAGCAAAAACCACACTCATGAGCGTCAGCAGCAGGGTCTCGGCAATAAACTGCTGCATCAACTGCCCCCTGCTGGCGCCTACGGCTTTGCGCACGCCCACCTCTTTGGCCCGCTGCATGGATTTGGCTGTGGCCAGGTTCACGAAGTTAAAGCAGGCAATCAGCAGAATGAAAATGGCAATGATGCTGAGCGCCTTTACGTAGGTGATGTTTCCTTTCAGAAACATATTATACTTAAAGCTGGCCGAGTATAAGTAGATCTGGCTCAGGGGCTGAAAGGATGGCGTATACTTATAGGGCTCGTTGGTGGCCGGGTCGAGCTGCTTCTTTACGATGTCGCGGAACTTCGACTCGATAAACGCCGGATCGGTGCCCTTTCGTAGCTTTACGTAGGTATAGAACTGCTGCCAGCCCCAGCTTTTCATACGCTCTGCCGGCAGTTCTGCCGCCGCCATCGGCAGAATAAAATTAACCGGCAGGTGGAATTTTGAATTGCTCCGAAACACGCCACGAACCAGCAAGGGCTGCTTATTCACCGATATTTTTTGCCCTACCGGGTCTTTACCTCTAAATACTTTCTCGGCGAACTTATCCGATATCACAACGGAAGAAGGATCATCCAGCGCTTTTTCCGGGGAACCATACTTGAAAGAAAGCGGAAAAACCTGGAAGAAACCGGGATCAACAAAGAACTGCCCCTGCTCATACGTCCGCTTCTCACCCCACTCCACCAGATTCTGCCCGTCAAACTGTTGCATCAGGATACGCACGGTCTGCTCTACTTCCGGAAAACTTTGCTCCAGTGTAGTGCTAAACATGGGTGGCGTTGGGAGTACTGTCTCATCTCCATCCGGACTAGCCACCTCGTCGTAAATGCGGTATACCTGGTCGCCTTCCGGCAAAAACCTATCGTATTGCAGCTCATCATACACAAACAGGCCAATCAGCAGGCAGGCCGTGAGGCCCAGCGCCAGGCCGGCAATGTTGATAAAAGTAAAGCCCTTGTGCCGGATAAGGTGGCGGTAAGCGGTTTTGAAGTAGTTGCGTAGCATCGTCTTAAGTTACAAAGTTCGGGATAAAAATGCTGCTGTTCTGAGCGCTCGGGCACCTGTTGTGGCCCTGTTGCTATCCGATCGTAATCAGAAGAAATGCCAGAAGTTTATACCTCTAGTTATCAGTAACTTATATTTACAACTTCTGCCAGTTGCGTGCAAATCCGCACGGCAACTGTGCGATTTCGCACGCCATACTTGCTGTACATCCCGCATTGCTGCTCATAATCAGGTTGTTGTAATAATGGCATAATTGTAGTTTATTTCGATACAATAGATTGTACGCTTATGCTGTTAAAAAACGCCTCTATCCTAGTGGTTGATGATGATACCGATGTGCTGACGGCGGTGCGGCTCCTGCTGCGGCCGCATGTGAAGGAAATCGTGACAGAGAAAAATCCGGAGCACATTCAGCCCCTTTTAAAGCAACAGTCGTTTGATGTTATCCTGCTCGACATGAATTACGTCAGTTCCATCAACACGGGCAACGAAGGCCTGTTCTGGCTCAGGAAGATTAAGGCCATGAAACCGGAAACCGCCGTGGTGATGATTACTGCTTACGGCGATATCGATCTGGCCATAAGATCCCTGAAAGAAGGCGCTTTTGATTTCATGGTAAAACCCTGGCACAACGATAAGCTGCTGACTATTCTGAAGGAAGCCATTAATAAAAAGGACAATGGCACCAAAGCTTCATCGGTGGGTGCCAGCGCACCGGTAAACGGGACCGAACTGCTCGGCGAATCGGAGGCGATGCAGGACATCCTGGTCAAGATAAAGAAAATTGCTCCCACCGATGCCAACATTCTCATTCTGGGCGAAAACGGTACGGGCAAAGAACTGGTAGCCAAAGCCATTCACCAGCATTCGCTACGGGCAGCCGGGCCTTTTGTAAAAGTAGACGTGGGCGCCCTGACCGAATCGCTGTTCGAGAGTGAGCTATTCGGCCATAAAAAAGGTGCTTTTACCGATGCCCGTGAAGACCGTGCCGGCAGGTTTGAGGCCGCTGACAAGGGCACTATTTTCCTGGACGAAATCGGAAACATCTCGCTCCACCAGCAATCCAAGTTACTCAGTGTGTTACAAAACCGGCAGGTGATGCGCTTAGGTGCCAACGAACCCGTTGATGTAGATGTGCGGCTGCTATGTGCCACCAATGTTGTGCTTTCTGAACTGGCCAATGAGGCTCGTTTCCGCAAAGACCTTGTCTACCGGATCAACACCGTCGAGATTATGATTCCGCCGTTACGCAAGCGCGGCAGCGATATTATACTGCTGGCTAACCATTTTATGAAAGTATATACCGGCAAGTATATGAAGCCTGCTATGGAGTTGTCGAAACCTGCTATGGACAAACTGCTGAGTTACCGCTATCCGGGCAATGTACGGGAACTGCAGTATGCTATGGAGCGTGCCGTGATTATGGCTGATGCTGACCTGCTGGACGCAAAAGACATCCTCTTCTCCCCTATTGAAGCGGCGCCGGCAGAAAAGGAACTGGTAAAGGAAACGAACCTGGAAGAACTGGAGAAAACAACCATTTTTCATGTGCTCGAAAAGCATGGCGGCAACCTGACCAAAGCCGCAAAAGAGCTGGGCATCACGCGCACCGCCCTGTACCGACGACTAAACAAGTATGAACTCTAACAGCTTTGAAGGGAAACTTATTTTAAGAGTAGTGTTGCTGCTGCTTACGTTAAGTATACCCGCTTTCGCTATCGTAAAGGGCTGGTCAGAAGTGCTTGTCTTTCTGGTGCCGCTTCTTATTTACCAGGTGATAGAACTTGTCCGGTTTCTGCGGCAGGCACAGCTGGAACTGCAACAATTCATAGAATCGGTACATTACCGGGATTTTTCGAGGTACTTCGACGAGAAGCATGCTTATACCGACTTGCAGGTGTTGCGACATGGCTTTAACCAGATAAACAGCACCTTTAAAACCATCAGCCGCGAAAAAGAAATGCAGTACCATAATCTGCAGAAGATAATAGAACTGGTAGAAACCGGCATGATGTCTTATAACCTGGAAAGCGGTGAAGTGGTGCTGATAAACGAATCGCTGAAAAAACTGCTGCAGGTACCCTTTATGAAAAGCGTGCATGCACTTGCGGCCAGAGACAAAGAGCTGTATACCGAAATACAGGAGCTACCTCCGGGAGAAACGCGAATTGCCACGGCCCATACCTCCCATCCCGAGAGAAGAACCATCAAAATATTATTGTCGGCCACAATTTTCGAGAATGACGGCAGCAAGTATAAACTGGTAGCTTTTCAGAATATAAACGAGGCGCTGGACGAAACAGAATCCAAAGCATGGCAAAAACTGCTCAACGTGATGACGCACGAAATCATGAATTCGGTGGCGCCGATCTCTTCGCTGGCAGATACCCTGAAAAACCGCCTGCAGACCTCCACGATGCAGGGCATCTCCTCCCACGACATCGAAGACCTGGAAGTAGGTATCAGCACCATCAAACGCCGAAGCGAAGGCTTGCTGCGCTTTGCCGAAACCTACCGCAACCTGAACAGAATCACGACGCTGAACCTGGACACCATTTACATTAAAGAGCTATTTGCCAACCTGCAACGCCTCATGCAGCCTACGCTGGCACAAAAAAATATCCGCCTGACCATCTTACTCAAAGACACAGACATTGCCCTGCAAGCCGATGCCAACCTGCTGGATCAGGTGCTGATTAACCTGCTCGTAAATGCCATTGAAGCGGTAAAGGAATCTCCTGAGCCGGAAATCACCTTGTCTGCCTATGCTACCCCCAACAGCAAAACCGTGATTAAGGTACTGGATAACGGCGCCGGCATGTCGAAGGAAGTACAGGAAAAGATTTTCATTCCCTTCTTCAGCACTAAAAAACAGGGAAGCGGCATCGGCCTTAGCCTGTGCAAGCAAATCGTGATGCTCCACCGCGGCACCATACAGGTGCAGTCAGAACAAGGAGAAGGCACCGCTTTTATACTTCGGTTTGGGTGAGAGGCCTAGGTATACCATTCCTGTTTGCATTGTCCTGAGGATGCTTTTGTTACGACATTTTGCTTATATCGGCTCGCGCTCTACAGCACCTTTAAGCCTTTGCCTGTGAGTCTGTTTCAGCTCATCTTACTTCCCCTGCTCGTAATCCTGAACTTGTGTTGCCGAATCAAATTTAAAGTCTGAGGTAAGGTGAAATTTGAGAGAGGGACAGGATTCCTGCACTGAGCGCAGGGTGCAAAAGGAAGGTGCAGAAACATAAGCGGGGCAAGTTGTGCCTGCCCCGCTTATGTTTCTGCATAGTATTTTTACGTTAAGCTGTTTACTTCAAAAGAAATCTTGGCATTTACCCCGTAAGATACAATCTTGTTGTCTGTTACGTTTGCGTTCATCTCCTTGATGTAGATGGACTTAATGTTTTTGATGGTTTTAGCCGCCTCTGCAAGTGCATTCCGGGTAGCATCATCAAAGCTCTTCTCTGAACTCGCGATAACTTCTATTACTTTTACAATGGCCATAACTTTTTAATTTAAAGGTTAAGTATTGCGGTATATAATTTTGTACGTTCCTAAAAACAAACAAGTTAAGAAAAATTTACCCTATGTTAACATGCCTGAGACCACAGGACAATGAGCAAAGCCGCTTCTGTCTAACCCGGCCAACCGGCCGCCGATCGGCTAAGGCTGGAATCAGACGCTCCTGCGTGTCCGGCCTTTTCTGCCCTGCTATACGCGAGCCGAAGCGTGCTTACTCGACTACGAGAACGTTGGTGACGGTCTGGGCGGCAGTGGAATTCTTCCAACTCCAGATCAGGTTGTTGTTGGCATCGAATTCCACCGCGTGCGGCCCCGTGCCGATATTGCCGTCGCCCAGCCAGTTAGCAATAACAATGTTGCCGTTGCCGGGAACATCGCTGTAACCCGAGAACTTCTTCAAGTCCGCTGCCGGGAATTTGTCCATGCCGCCCCAATACTTGACAATGGTGCCGCCAGGACTGAGTTGCAGCAGTTTGTTGTCATCTTTACCTGGTTGATACAAGTTGCCGACAGGCCCCATCGTGGCCCGGGTGTCGCCGTTGGCCAGGCGGTTGGCGACGTAGCCTTTACCACCGTACAGCAACTGCTGCCAGACGATAGCACCTTTCGCATCGACCTCAAACACCTTATACTTCATGTCGTTGTTGGTATCGCCGGTAATTAATGTATGGCCGTTCGACAGCCGACGCGCAAGGCGGAAGGTAGTAATATTATTGATGGTGACCTTCGAAACTTCTGTGCCGGCACTGTTCACTTCCGACAACACTACTTTAGCGGGTGTACTTCCGGAAGCCGGTTTCGACCAGCCAATCATTGTATTACCATTCGCGAGGCGCTGTGCGGTAGAAACGCCCGTGTAGGTGCTGATTGACCAGCCCTTGGCGCCTGTGGTGCGATCATATTCGGCGGCGCCATTACCGTGGCTAACAAGTATCTTATTGTTGGCAACCAATTGCAGGTCGCGCGAGCCGCTGGGAATTGCCACTGTCCAGTTCTTCGACGGGTCCATCTGATTAAGGTAGAGAAGCTTACTGAAGCCATTGTCAACCATGTATAGCCTGTGTTTGATACTGGTGCTATAAATAAGCTTATCGACGTTTGGCCCGTTAGAACCAATGGTGGTTAAACGTATTTTGTTTGCTCCCGAATTTAAATTAGCTGCTGCTGATGATAGCAACCAGTTTGTCCAGCTACCTGTTGGTACAAAAGCCTGACTTGTAGCAATTGTTACTCCATTAACCTGCAGCTTTAGAGGCCGGTTGGTCGTTCCAGCATTTGCATATCTGAATTGCAGCAGAAAAGAACCGGAGGAAGCAGCATTAACTGTCCATTCGATATAATCCCCTGTTGCATTTACATAATCAGCATATCCGGTTCCTGTATAGCCTGCTTGATTGGAGGCTATCACTGCTCCATGTAAAACAGCCTGCTCCGCTTCATAAGTATTGATAGTACTCACGGCGGGGCGTTCTTCATTAGGGTTAATCAAATCGAGGTATTTTTCACAACCTGTAAAAAAGGGAGCTGCGGCAATAAGAAAGCAGATAAACAGCCTTCTTTCCAGAGGCAAATAACTGCTGTTAACCGAATTTTTTTTCAGATGTTTCATGAGGAATAGGCTTAAATTATTTACTGTTTTCAGCGGCTGAAATAAAAATAAACTACCTGTCAATTGGAGAAATTATGCGGCAGCATCCGCCACTGACAGTCCGTTTCTCACCAAATAAAATGGGCTTTTGCAGGATATAATAACTATCCCTGCGTTTGCTTTTGGTTTGAAGAGGGGATTAATAATCTGCACCTGAAAGAGGGCAATATTTTTTCATAGAACACAGCTTTTATAGTGAAACTGATAGGAAATGCTCAAGTAAAGATCTCTAAGCAGCCGCCTCCTGTAGAAACATACCAGTAGGGCTGGTTTTAGAAATTAAATAGCCAGCAATAAAGAAATCAACTAGGATTAGTGGGACTAATGTGTGGTGAGTCAGTGGGGAATTCAGTGCCCCTTTCAAAATACTATGAGATGAATTTCAATCTCTTATTTTGATAATGTTGTTCTGTTGTTATAATGTGATACGATTATGCAGCTACAAAGTTGAAGCTTCCAACAACATTCAGAATATTCTCCTGTGAGTAAGTCCGCAAAAAGGCTTTCAGGTTGATAGACTGCGGGCTACCTCTCGTATAGCGCAACTGCAAGCGTCGCTATAACTATAGGTTTCAACAAATTACCTTAAACAGTAAATGAAAAGATGAAAAAGAAAGCGCCCGGCACAAGATAAACTGTGCCGGGCGCTTTCCTTTTCTAGCAGGTATTATTGCTGTACATTCAGCAAATTACAGTTATACTGACATTGCTCAGGTTCCGGGTTGTTTTACCATGGCATCAATGGTTTGTATGGTGCCGTCGGGGTTGTAGTGCAGTTCTGTTACTTTCACGCTGCGCAGGTTGGTTTTGCCACCGGAAAGCGAACTATCGTGGAAGAACAGGTACCACTTGCCGTTATCTTCTATAATGGAATGATGATTTGTCCAGCCCAGCACCGGCTTCAGGATAACGCCCTGGTAGGTGAAGGGGCCATACGGGCTGTCGCCGATGGCGTAGGCGATGTTGTGCGTGTCGCCGGTAGAGTAAGAGAAATAATACTTGCCGTTATACTTGTGCATCCAGGCCGCTTCAAAAAATCGCTTGTCGTTATCGCCGGCCGTTAGCGGCTTGCCGTCTTTGCCCAGTATCTGGATATCCTGCGCCGGACCTGCAAAGCTCTTCATATCATCGCTCAGTTTGGCTACTTTCGGCGTTAGGGCAGGCTGGTCGTCGGCCGGGTATTCATCTTTGGTCGTATACGTGCCATCTTTCCAGCGCTGCAACTGCCCGCCCCAAATGCCGCCGAAGTACATGTAGTAATCACCGTTGTCATCTTTAAAAACAGCGGGGTCTATACTATAGCTACCGGCAATGGGCGTCGGTTCTGCTTTAAAAGGGCCTACCGGCGAGGAGCTTGTAGCGACACCAATCCGGAAAACATCCTCTTTGTCTTTGGCCGGGAAGTATAAATAGTAGGTGCCGTCTTTGTAGGCTGCATCAGGTGCCCACATTTGCCGCCCGGCCCAGGGCACGTCTTTTAAATCCAGCGCCACATCATGCACCGTTACCTTCCCGCCCACGCTGTCCATCGACAATACATGGTAATCCTTCATGGCAAAGTGTGAGCCATCGTCTTTTTCGGGTATACCCGCGTCGATGTCGTGCGACGGGTACACGTAAATTTTGCCGTTGAACACATGTGCGGAAGGGTCTGCCGTATAAATGTCCGTTACCAGCGGCCCGATGATGGGCGACGTCTGCGTTTGCTCTGCCGTGGCCGGCGCTTCTGCCTGCTCCTGCGTTTCGGTGCTGTTGCTCTGGCAGCCGCCTGCTAAAACCGAGGCAGCCAGCAGCGCGGAGGCTGCATACCTGTAAGATGTTTTTGCTATCATGTTTGGTTCGTTGTTGTGGTTCTGGTTTATACTTTATACTTGATGTTCATTAGCATCCTCTGCTTTTACTTAACCGCCGAAGCCGTTGTTTTACGGAAACTTTCCGGCGGACCCAGGTAACTTGGTTTTGCACCTTCCCCGGTTTCCACTACAATTTTCTGCAATACCACCCCCGGGTCTACCATCCAAATCTTCAGCACGTGCTCGCCCGGCTTCGCTACCTGGTGCTTTGATTGGGTAATGATGATGTTGTTGGCTACCCACTCGTCCCAGGATTGTGTAGTGTTGTCTTTGTGGATATTCACGATTTGTGGCTCAGCATCATCTATGGCAATGGCATAGCGCAGGCCGGCGGTGTTGTGGTAGTTAAGGGTTGGCGATACGTATACATTTACGTTCACCTGGCCGCTATCCAGCAGGAACATGTCGTACTCCAGGTGCGGACTGTTCTCCCCCGGCATCCGGCTGGCAGCTGTCACGGGAAAAGGCATCATGGCAGAGGCGGTACGGCCCAGGTCAGGTATAAGTTTCCATTTTGCGCCGCCCGCTTCCACGGAGCGGGAATAGTTTTCGGCATTCATGGCTACATAGCCGTTGCTTTCCACAAAGCCTTTCACGTTTTCAGCTTGCAGCGAGGCGGGGTTGTTTACCACAGCCTGCACCACCACGCGCTTTCCGTCCGGGCCGGTAATGGTGATGGGCACGCGCTGCTTTCCTGTGGGGGCCTGTTTCCAGTTCACGCTTACCAGCAGGCGCTGCTGGTCTTCTATCCTGCCCTCAGTTTTATCAACCTTCAGCCAGGGCGCGCCGCTTTGTACTTCATACCTGAAAGGCGCCTGCCCCCGGTTGAACACGTCGATGTAAAAAGCCTGCTGCCCGAAAGGCGTTAACGCCGGCAACACAGCTGCTTCTTTTGATGCAGGCCACCAGCCTTCCGCACCTTCTATGGCCACGCCCATAGCTGCAGCGGCAGGCAGTTTTATTTCTTTTACCTCCGGCATTACGTCTTTATCCGGCTGTTGCCAGTACGTATAGCTGATGTGCGTCTGGTCCATCATGTGGCTCCATTTGCCGTCAGACAGTTCCTCGTTATAATATTTTGAAAGCTTCTGGTCGGTAGCAAACAGGTCTCTGGCTTTTTCGGCCATTTGGTTTGTAGCAGCCCGGCCCTGTTTGGCGTAGAGGTGGTTTTGGGCTACGGCTAAGTATAAAGCGTTCAGGTTAGCGCTTGCTTCTACAGGGTATAACACCAGTTGGTAAAACGCATCTTTGTAAGCGGCAGGCATCTTCTGATACAGCTGTTCTGCTTTTTCCGCCAGTTCGTTATACTCCGCTACCACCCGTTCCGCTTCGCGGTAATTGGTCAGGCTATAGGTTTCGGGGGATAGAAGTTCGGGTTTGCGGCGCGCATTATACTTGCCATACGCGGCAAGCAGATGCGCAATTTCCTGCGCATACTTTTCTCCGAACTGCTGCGCTGCCCACAGGCGGGTATACTCGTCCAGGCGTTCGGCGGGCCATTTCTCCGGACTCCAGGCATAGTCCAGGAAAAAGGAGGTCGGGAACTCCATCGGCTTGATATCGCCCACATTCACAATCCAGATTCTGTCTACGCCATATTCGTAAGCCAGGTGCAGCTGCTCCCAGATGCGTGGCAGCGGGTTTGTATTTATCCATTTATAGTTGCGCGGACCGCCTACGTAGTCGAAGTGATAGTAGATGCCGTAGCCGCCCAGGCGCTTCTTATCCCCTATTTTTGGCAACTTGCGGATATTGCCCCAGTTGTCGTCGGCAAGTAAAAGGGTTACATCTTCAGGCACGCGCATTCCTTTGTCGTAATAGTCCTGCACCTCTTTGTAAAGCGCCCATACCTGCGGAGTTTCAGCGGCGGGTTTGCCCGTTTCCTCCGCTATAATCTCCCGCTGGTCTTTTACGATTTTCTCCAACAGGGCAATGTTGCTTTTCTCGCTCATCGGTTCATCGCCGTCGCCACGCATACCGATGGTGACCAGGCTCTCGTTGTCGCCCATGCGCCTGATGCCTTCGCGCCAGAACTTCTGTAACGTGTCCTGGTTGGTTTGGTAGTTCCAGGGGCCGGAGCCGTAACGGCGCCACTCGTCATGTGCCCGCATCAGCGGCTCGTGGTGCGAGGTGCCAATTACCACGCCATACATATCTGCCAGCTCCGGGTTTTTAGGGTCATCATCATAAAACGCACGGCCCCACATGGCCGGCCACAGGTAGTTGCCTTTCAGGCGAAGTATAAGCTCAAACACATGGACATAGAACTTCGCGTTAAAGCCACCGAATTTCTCTGTGACCCAGCCAGCCAAAGCGGGTGCTTCGTCGTTGATAAAAATGCCCCTATACCTGACAGCGGGCTCGCCGTCGGTGTGGCGGCCCGGCATCACGTATAAATTCTGCTGCTGCTTTACCGGCACATCAGCCCAGTAATACCACGGCGATACACCAATTTGCGCCGACACATCATACATGCCGAAAATGGTGCCGCGCTTGTCGCTGCCCACAATCACCAGGGCCTGGTCTACGCCCCGCATCGGCTTGTCCACTACCTGCACCAGGTAGGTTTCCCATTTACCGGCGATGCCTGTTACATCCAGCTTTTTGTTTTTAACCAGCTTGTCGATTACCGGACTTTTACCCAGCGTGCCTATCAATACCAGTTGCTTTGCCTTCGGCGCTTTTTTAGCAATGATGAGGTTGGGCTGTACGTTGGTCACGCGGTTCACGTCGGCTTGCAGGTCTTTTGCGGCCCGTATCACGCCTGCTTCTTCTTCGCTGCTCACAAACAAAGGAGCAGAACGTCCGCCTGCCGACAAGGCAAAGTATCCTTTGCCGTTGGAAGCAGCGATGTAGGAAGAGTCATTAACGGCCAGCGCAGGCTGCGCCACGAGGGCAAGTATAAATAACAGGCACAAGGTATAATCCAGCCGCGACATCAGGCTGATGTGTGCCTTACCGGGTAATTGCAAAGTATAATTAAAGATTACTCGCTTCATGTTCAGGTGGTTTATCGCAGCTATTTCGCTACACTTATACATGCCATCACAGTTTATTCTGTTAAAAAGGCTTTAATCCAGCGGAAAGTAGTTTTTGGCGTTGTAGTAGCAAATATCCTGTACCATCTTGCCTATCCAGGGGATATCGGCTGGCAGCGCTCCTTGTTCTATATCATCACCAAACATGTTGCAAAGCAGTCTTCTGAAATATTCATGGCGGGAGTAGGACAGGAAGCTGCGCGAATCGGTGAGCATGCCGATAAAGCAACTGAGCAGCCCCATGTTCGACAGGGCATTTATTTGCGCTTTCATGCCATCCAACTGGTCGAGGAACCACCAGGCCGAGCCGAACTGCATTTTACCTTTGATGCCGCTCTGCTGGAAGTTACCGGTCATGGCGGCAAAGGCGGCGTTGTCAGCCGGGTTCAGGTTGTAGATAATGGTTCTGGCAAGCTGATTGCTGCTTTCCAGTTCATTAAAGAAGGCAGCCATACTTGCCGCCTGCGGAAAATCGCCGATTGAATCGTACCCGGTATCGGGGCCGTTTACCTGCAGCATGCGGGCATTGGTGTTGCGCAAAGCCCCTAAATGAAACTGCTGCACCCAGCCTTTACGGGCATACATTTTACAGAGCTCCACAAGTATAAACCCGCTGAACTCGTTCTGATACGCCGCCACACCTTCATCGTTTCCGGACAGCACCGCTGCAAACGCTTTCTCCAGATTGGCGGTATTGTTGCCAGGTAACGGCAGATAAGCCAGGCCATGGTCTGCAAGACGGCAGCCGTTTTCATGAAAGTAATTTATGCGTTGCTGCAAGGCCTCCAACAGCGTATCTATACTTGTAATGTTTACTGCGCTCGCCTCTGAAAGCTGCAGCATATACTTTCTGAAAGCTTCTCCCCCACTTAGGTTTAGCGCCTTATCGGGGCGGAAAGAAGGCAGCACTTTTATATCCAGTGGCGAAGCTGCTATCTGCTGATGGAAGTATAAATTGTCTACCGGGTCGTCGGTAGTGCCTACCATTTCCACGTTAAAACGTGCCAACAAACCTTGTGGCGTAAAAGCCGGCTGCTGCAGGAGGCGATTGCAATGCGCATATACTTCCAGCCCATTGTCGCCGGACAACAGCTCTGTTATACCAAAGGGGTTTTTCAGCTCCATATGCGCCCAGTGGTAGAGCGGGTTGCGCAGGGTATAAGGCACAGCCTCCGCCCATTTCACAAACTTCTCTTCGTCGCTGGCATCGCCGGTGATATACTTCTCCGCAATGCCCAGCGTGCGGAGCGCACGCCACTTGTAATGGTCTCCTGCCAGCCAGATATCGGTCATGTTAGCGAAGGGCTCGTTCCGGGCAATTACTTCCGGTGACAGGTGGCAATGATAATCGATGATGGGCAGGCGTTTGGCGTATTCGTGGTACAACTGCCTGGCTGTTTCGGTTTGCAGCAGAAAGTCCTCGCTCAGAAAGCCTGTTGCCCCTTGCAGTGCCTTTTTCCCCTCGGGTGAAGTATGTAACGCTGTATTTTTATTCATGTCCGTCGTCTTTTGTGATTGATTTCTCAATCCCCATTTCCAGGCCCCGCAACTCAGCAAGCCCGCGAAGCCTGCCGATAGCCGAGTATCCCGGGTTGGTGACTTTGTGGAGGTCGTCGAGCATCTGGTGGCCGTGGTCTGGGCGGAATGGAATGGGCTGCTCCCGCTGCTGGTTAAACGCAATCAGCTCCTTCATCACGCCATACATGTCCACGTCGCCGGCCAGGTGGTCCGACTCGTAGAAGTTGCCCTGCTTGTCTTTCAGCACATTGCGCAGGTGGGCAAAGTATACCCGGTGCCCGACAGCTTTGATGATGTCAACGGGGTTGTTGTGCGGCCCGGCACCCAGCGAGCCGGTGCAGAAGCAGATGCCGTTCGCCGGATGGTCAACGGTATTGATGATGTAGAGCAGGTCTTCTTTGGAACTGGCAATGCGCGGCAAGCCAAGTATAGGAAAGGGCGGGTCGTCGGGATGGATGGTCATGCGGATGCCGGTTTCCTCACACACGTCCATAATGGATTCGAGGAAGTAGGCCAGGTTCCGGCGCAGGCCTTCAAAGCCAATATTTTTGTAGATATCGATGCTTTGCAGCAGGTGCTCCACCGTCACGCTCTCCTCTGTGGGTACGCCCATCAGGATGATGTCGTGCAGCTGCTTTAATTCCTCTTCGGAGGCTGCATTAAACCGCTGCTTTGCCTCGGCTATCACTTCGGGGGCATAGTCGTTTTCGGCGCCTTCTCTTTTTAGGATAAACAGGTCAAAAGCAGCCAGATCGGCCCAGTTAAAGTATAGGGCTTTGGCACCACTCCATACTTCATAGGCCAGGTTGGTGCGCGTCCAGTCGAGCACCGGCATAAAGTTATAGCACACCGTGGAGATACCGCAGGCTGCTAAATTGCGGAGCGTCTGGCGGTAGTTTTCCAGGTACTTTTCGCAGTCGGCGCTGCGGGTTTTGATGGCTTCGTGTACCGGCATACTCTCCACTACCACCCACTGCAGGCCGGCAGCCTCAATGATGTTTTTGCGTTCCTGTATCTCCTCCACGGGCCACACGGCGCCGTGCGGAATGTGGTGCAAAGCGCTGACTACACCTGTCGCGCCGGCTTGCTTCACATCCTGCAGCGATACGGGGTCGTTGGGGCCGTACCACCGCCAGCTTTGTATTAAAGGCATATCGTATTGTTTATCAGATTAGTTAAATTGTATACTTAGCGGGCAGAATGCTGCAATAACTTATCCGCCCACTGGATAAAGTACTTCACGTTCGGAGCGTCGGTGTGGCCGCCGTCGTGCTGCCGCCAGGCCAGTTCCCCGTCCAGCAGCCCCTCATTCACAGGGGGCATCTTCGCTGTTTTATAGTCGGCGGGCACGCCCAGGCCATGGGCGCCCAGCAGTTCATACACCGGCTGGGCCGCTACTGTCGCCATGTAGCTGCCTTGCTGGTCGAGCCATTTGGCGTCGCCTTTTTCGGGGATGCCGTAGCTGATGAAAACCGGGCGGGGGGCGCACAGGGTAATCAGCTCGTGCGCGTCCACCGGAAGGTCGCCTGCATTCTTGCTTCCGAACGAGGCTTTGGCTGCGCCATACTTCAGGAAGTTGCCTGCCATCCAGTGGTATTCGCCACTGCTCGTCAGGCTTTCCAAGGCCTCGCCAAAGTTGCGCCGGTGCAGCTTCGCGCCCCCTTCCCCGGAAGAGCCAATCAGGCCGAGGGCAAAGCGCTGGTCGAAGGCCATCGTCACCAGGGCGGCTTTGCCATACCTGGAAACGCCTTCGATGCCCACCTTTTTGGCATCCACGGCGGGGTCTGTTTCCAGGTAGTCCAGTCCGCGCGATGCCCCCCAGGCCCAGGCACGCAGGGCGCCCCAGTCTTCGGGCGAGCGGGGCTGCCCTTTGTTCACCAGGCCGATGATGCCCTTGGTAAGGCCAGCGCCATTATCCGCCTGAATGGTGCCCGGCTCGATGAGGACATAGCCCCAGCCAGCAGCCAGCAGCTGTTGCGCCGTGGGCGGGTCGCCGGCGGGCGGCGGACCGAAAGCGGGCACCTGCGAGGCAATGGGGTTGTAGGCCGGATACTGCGCAAATACTTCCTTCAGGGTGGGGTCGTTTTTCACCAGCAGCTCCTTCAGCGCCGCGTTGATTTTGTCGAGGCTCTCCTGGGGCGGCTGAGCCGGGGCAGGAAGGGCGCTGTGCGCAAACATCATCAGCACCGGTACCGGCCCTTTGGCATTTGCCGGCGTCACCACCGTCATCGCAATATCCACGTTGATGAGCGGGTACTCGGAGTTATCTACATGGCCCACCAGTTGCTTGGCGATGACCGGAAACCAGCCGACGCGCTCCTTTTCGTTGATGACCACCTCCCAGGTTACCTTGGGCACGTTTTTGGGCACACGGCCGTATACTTCTTTCTCGAACACCTCCACGATTTCGGGGCGGCGCTTGTTCCACCACATGGCCGGCGAGGTTACTTTCTTCCCGTTTTTCAGCGTGAGCACCGGCGGAAGGTCGGGGTAAGGGTTTGCCAGGGCCTCGTTATAGTTGGCGTGGTTCGGCGCGGCCTCATCACCGCTCGGCCCCGGCCGCAGCGCCTGGATGCCCAGCTGCTGCATCATGTTTTGGTGGTCCTGCTCGGCCGTGAAATTCACCGGCGGTGGATACTTCCCCTTATCGCCCGTGGTGGCATTCTGGGCCGCCACAGACGAAAAGGCTAGAGCAAAAAGAAGGCTGAAAGTTAGTTTCATGGCATTGCGGTTAAACTATGGCTTGGCATCAGCCACATCGGTTCGGAAAGGCGAAGCGGGCAGGCCCTCTTTGTTGTATAAGTTGGCGCCGAAAGGATTGTCTGCCCAGGCATAGCGCACATACTTCGGATTGGGCACCTCGTCGCTCCATACCACCACCTTGTTGCCCTCGATTTTGGCCTCGGCCCAGACAAACTTTTTATCCGCCCCCGCAATGGCAAACCGGGAAAGCGGCTCCCCGTCTATGGAAACCAGTCCGCTGCCCGTGTTTGTAAAACTGAGGATGATTTTATTCCCTTCTACTTTGGCAGACTGGAAAAGCGGGCCGGAAGAAACGAGGTTCTTCTCGCCATACGCCAGCTTCTGCGCGGCAAGCGCCAGCCGTTCGCCCACATCTTTTTTGTCGTCGGGGTGAATATCGTTCCACTCGCCCAAGTCAATGGTGACCGCCATAGCGGTGTTGGGCACCGACAAGGTCTGCAGGGCCGCCTCCCGCATCAGGGCCCAGTTGCTTTCGGCTGGCAGGTAGGTCACATCCATAAAGTTGGGCAGCTGCACGTACAGGAACGGGATATTCCCCTCCTGCCATTTCTCCCGCCAGTCACGTATCATCGCCGGAAATAGCTTCTTATACTCTTCTGGGTTCCCCGCGTTGCTCTCGCCCTGGTACCACACAATGCCTTTGATGGTATAGTTCGTCACAGGCGCCACCATGGCGTTGTACAGGGCTGTGGGCTGATTCTGTAGGTTCATACCATTAAATCCGCCGGTGCCGGGGCGGTATACTTCCCCTACTTTGTACTGCCACGTGCCTTTCAGGTCGATTTCCTGCCCGTTGGCTTGAATAAAATAGGGCTTGTCCGGCACAAAGCCGCCTTTGCCGCCATTATTACTCACCCGCACCACCAGCAGGTTCTTGCCCGGTTTCAGCACGCCCGCCGGGATGCTGTACCTGCGTTGCGGATACTGGTAAGTGGTGTTACCTACCTGCTTGCCATTGATGTATAACACGTCCGCATCCACTATTCTGCCAAGAAACACTTTGGCCGGCACGCCCGTCATCGATTCGGGCACCTCTATTTCGCGGCGGTACCATACGACGCCGTCCAAGTCCCGGACGCCTTGGTCTTCCCAGTAGCCGGGAATGTTAATGTTCTGCCAGCCCTTTGGAACATAGGCGGGGTCATACCATTTCACCGCTTCCGTTAAGCCTTTGTCCTGCTCCGGCTTTGCCCGCTGAGCGGCAGCGGCGGCCATGGCGCGGCGGTTTATACTGTTCACGTAACTCGTATCCTTGTTTTTATCGATGGTGGCGGTAATAGCGGGAAAAGCCTTCAAGCTTTCCTCACTCATCCAGGCCTCGATGGGCGTGCCTCCCACGCTGGCGTTAATCAAACCGATGGGGATGTGGTATTGCTCATATAGTTTGCGGGCGAAGAAAAAGGCCACCGCCGAAAAATCGTTCACGTCCTCGGGGTTGGCCGACTTCCAGGAGCTGGGGGGTAAATGTTCTGCAGGGCCCTGCAGGTTGGTGGTGGTCGGAATCCAGAACTGCCGTATCTGTGGATAGTTGGCCTTGGCAATGTCCTCGGCATAGCGCACGTTGTGCAGCTTCATCTGGTGCACCATGTTCGACTGGCCGGAACAGAACCATACATCGCCCAGCAGGATGTCTTTCACCGTGAGGTGGTTGCTGCCGCGGATGTCCATCGTATAAGGACCACCGGCAGGCATGGGAGTAAGTTTAATATTCCATTTGCCATCTGCGCCGGTCGTTGCCCGGTAGGTCTTCCCCTTAAACTTGATGGTCACCTTCTCGCCGGGGTCGGCCCAGCCCCATACATTGGCTTTGGCGTTTCGCTGCAGCACCATGCCGTCGCTTACCAGTTGGGGCAGCCTTACTGCTGCTTCGGATGCGAATGCCGTGCAAAGGCAGCAGCAAAGAAGTATAACAAAGGGTTTGAACAGTGCGATCCTTGTTCTTCGGGATACGCCTGCAGTTCCGCCATTTGATCGTTTCATCTGGTAAAAGTTTAGGGAGGTTTGAGCAATGCAGCTGGCTGCCGGTAAAAAATTTAAGGTAAAGAGGATGTGAAAATACATTCTCTTTACCTTAAGTAAATCTAACCAACTATAATTTTCATACCTGTTTTATTTTGTAATTAACGGTCTTGAGGGCGCAGGAGTAAGCATACTCCTGCTGTAATTATGCCCTGCTAACTTTTAGCCGTCATATTACAGAAGGTAATGCCGTACCGCTGCGCCGCCGGCACATGATTAAAAAGATTAGCTGCCCCATGAGAGCAGCCAATCTCTTTAATCATGTATCAAATTAATTATAGCCGGGATTCTGATAAGCAGCTTTCTCTGCCACATCCAGATCCATGGCATCAAGCTGCCCCTGCGGAATAGGGCGCAGGTAAAGATACGGCTCAATATGACGCGTGATGGTTTGCGGCGTATGGTCTCCGTAGCTCACACCGCAAATCCGGTATGTAGAAGCGAGTTCTTCCCATTTTTGGGTACGCACTAAATCAGACCAGCGGTAGCCCTCCGCATAGTATTCACGCGAACGTTCGGCCAGAATGTAATTAACATCTATTGTTTGCGGGGTGGCAGCCACCATTTCTTCGCTGTGGTCTTCTATTTTAATTGTGTTTCCGTTGTTGTCGTAGCGCCACTGACCGGCACGTGCCCGGATAACATTAATCAGGTCTCTGGCGCTTCTACCTCCTGTTGCACCCTTTACAGCTGCTTCGGCCGCGATGAAGTATAGCTCCGAGAATTTGGCAATGTTAAAGGGCCGGGTACTGGCGGCATTCGGCTGTCCTAATCCATCGCCATTGTCGGTGCGGTAAGTACCCATTTTCCAAAGCCCGGGATACACAATCCTGCTGATGCCTTCAGGGGCTATCACAAAATCAGATCTGCCGGGCAATTCGCCTGCGCCGACGTTGCTTTTACCTGCTCCGTCAGGGTAGTTAATAGGCGTTTCCGGCTGTTCGTCCAGGAAAGTCAGGATGGCCCCACCCGGGGAAACCGGCAGATTGTTTGCATTATACACAACATCCGCAGTAACGCCTCCTTTAGGCCAGTTGCCGCGGTAAACGGTGGTAAAGGTGCCATCGTAGCGGGAGTCGTTCGTCTTATCGGCAAAGGTGTTCTCCACTACGCCAATCGGAGGCGCCATACGTGTCCACGGACGCCCCAGGTGTTGTTCTGCTGCCCGCTGAACAGAACTTATCACATTGGTCCAGTTGGGATCAGTAGCGCTTCGAATGTTGGTGTAGTTCCATGTCATCATCCAAACGGCAAAGTTATCGGGAGCGCCGCCACCGCTATACGTCAGGCTGCCTCCGTTATAAAACTCGCTTGTCTCGGTGTGGTCGGCATACAGCAGTATTTCAGGGTTACGGTCGTTTGTCCCCACGTGTACGTCGTAGAAGGTTGGCTGTAAACCGAACGGCCCCGGGTTGTCAATGGCCGTGGTGGCCACATCATACGCCTGCTGGAAGTACCACTGGGCGTCATGCCCGTCCGGGTCCGTACGGGGAGCCTCCGGATAGGTAGGAATGTTATTCGGGTTTTCCAGCCACCAGGCGTAGGTCAGGTAGGCTTTTGCCAGATAAAGACGGGCAAGTGTTTGGGTGGCGCCACCGGTCACACGCGGATTTACCGGCAGATCTTCTACTGCTTTCTGCAGGTCCGGGAAAATAGCTTTGGTGTATACTTCCGGCACCGTATTGCGCACAGAAGTCCGGACAGGATTTGTGTTGAACTTCAGCTCTCCCGAACCCAGATCCAGCGGCACGCCGCCGAACGTTTGTACCAGATTAAAATAGTCAAACGCGCGGAAGAACCTGGCTTCAGCAATCAGTGCATCCGAGATAGTGCCTACTGCGGCAGCATTTTCAATAATGCCGTTGGCAGTATTGATATTGGAGAATGAGATACCCCACAACACATCGGCACGACTGGTGGTGGAAGTAATTTCTCCCTGGCCTGACAGGTCCATGACCAGAAAGTTTTGGTCTGCACTCTGTGCATAGGTTGCTTCATCCGTACCGGTTTCGGTGGCGTTGTAGTAGTAGGCTTGCCCGTATATGTAGCGCAGGTGGGCATACATTGATGTTATGCCACCCAGAACCCCTCGCTCGGTTTTGAAAAATTCGGGTGTATAAATACTACGTGGCTGTTCTTCCAGAATATCCTCGCAGGATCCCAGGAACAGTGACATCAGCAGGGCTGTTCCTATAAAAGTTTTTTTATGAATTCGTTTCATCCTTCTCTTTTTAAAATGTGACATTGAGACCAACCAGGTAGTTGCGTGTTGCCGGCGCATTAGTGCCTATCGTCAGCAAACGTCTTTGGTAACTACTTACTGCCGAATTCTCATCGCCATATGAGTTTGTTTCAGGGTCCATACCTGACTCTTTATGGTAGGGCGAGAACATCACAAACGGGTTCTGGGCGCTCACATAAAGCCGCAGGTTGTTGATTCCGACATTTTTCAGCCAATTACTGCTATCAAAATCGTAGCCAAGTGTGATGGTGCGTATCTTCAGGTACGATGCATCAAAATAACCCATGGTGCTGCCATACTTCGGATTGTCGCCGCTTTTTAAGCTTGCCGGGTTGGGGTATTTGGCATCAGTGTTTTCCGGTGTCCAGTAGTCCACATCAACGTTATTCCTGCGTCCGTTCAACATGTTAAGATAGCCTGACGAACCGTAGAGCGTGCTGATGAGGATGCCGCCGCTTTGAAAGGCACCAACTGCAGTCAGGTCAAATCCCTTATAAGATACGCGGGTGTTGAAGCCCCCCTGGAAATCAGGGTTCACATCCAGAATCTGGCGATCTTCAGGGCCAATGGCTCTCACAGGGGTTCCGTCGGCATTGTAATCGCCGGTATATTTCACCCTGATCATGCCAATTGTTGCATCAGGATCACCTGGATTCGGCTCCAGGATATCCCGGTACGGATCATCCTTCTGCCACAGGCCTATTTTCTCGTAGTCGTAGATGACATTAATAGGGTGCCCCACAAACCACCAGTTGCTTTCATCTCTTTCTGCGCCGGAAGAAAGTGCTACCAGTTTGTTGCGGTTGCCATACAGGTTAACGCCTGCTTCCCATCTCCACCCGTTCACATCATCCAGGATCACGCCATTAAGCGAAAGCTCGACTCCTTTGTTCTGGGTTTCTCCGATGTTAGCCGTGTAAAAGTCCACACCCGATGTAGCGGGCAGGTTCAAATTCAGCAGGATGTCGCTGGTTTTCGTTACATAGTACTCTACCGTACCGGACAGGCGGTTGTTGAGGAGAGCGAAATCCAATCCGTAATTCCAGGTCTTGGAGAATTCCCAGCCAAGGCTCGGGCTAGGCAACTGGTTTACATAGTACCCTGTTGCGTAATCATCCGGGCCAAAGTTGTATGGCCTGGTACTTAAACGGCCAAGGGTAGAGTATGGCGCAACCGCCTGGTTGGAGGTTTGTCCGAAGCCTACACGCAGTTTCAGCATGTTTATAAGGCTGACGTCCTGCATAAATGCTTCTCTGGCGATATTCCAACCGGCAGATACGGCCGGGTAAGTATGCCACTTATGTCCCGGAGCCAGCCTGGAAGAGCCATCGGAACGAACAGTAACGCTCAGCATGTAGCGGTCGTCGTAGGAATACATGGCGCGTCCCATCCACGACAACAAGCCGTATTTTACATACTGCTGGTTATTAGGATCGACGGTGATTTCGCCGGCAGCCTGGCCCAGGTTGTAGAACTGGAAATCATCGGAGGGAATATCCCTTGCGCCAATGCTTGAACGGTTGTATTGGTTTTCGGAGGCAGAGTATAATCCGACTAAGTTTACCATGTGCTTTCCGAAAGTGCGATCGTAAGTTAGCAGGTTTTCAAGCGTCCAGTCTGTCGTAAGCGAGTTGCTGATAGAAGCAGTGGAAGGGGTGGTCGGATTAGAGCTGTTTATTCCCTCTCCTGTATAGCTGCCACCGTTACTCTGGCGATAATTCACACCAAGGTTAGCACGATACTTCAAGCCTTCCACTCCCGGGATTTCCACTTCCCCGTATAAGGTATTGTAGGTTGCAAACGAGCGGCTTTGGCTAAGCCATTTGTCGCTTAAATCCTCTACAACATCGCGGGTGTATAGCCATGTTTCATCCAGGGGCATGCGAATCGTTCTTTTCAAAGTGCCGTCTTCGTTGTACGGGCTGGCAAGCGGCGACATGCTTAAAATACCATACAAGCCTACATTGGAGCCCTCCGTAACGTTATAGTTATTGTAGGTAGAGAAGCCGACGCGGACATGCTCCCCTATTCCCTGATCGAGGCTACCACGAATAGAGTAACGTGTGTATTGCTGCGTAGGGATGACACCTTTATCCTGAAAATAACCAGCGCTGAAGTTATAGCTGCCCTTTTCGGTGCCGCCCGAAACACCTAAGTTGTGGTTTGTTGTAACACCGGTCCGGTACAGCAGGTCCTGCCAATCCGTGTTTACGTCCTCAGATTCGTCTTCTCCCAGTTGTCCCTGAAAGAATTTAGGTCCGGCTGCCTGACGCAGTGCAAAGAACTCCGGCCCGTTCATCATCGGATATCTGGCAAAAACATCTTTCACACCATAAAAACCACTGTAGCTTACTTGTGGTTTTTGCCCTGTTTTTCCTGTTTTGGTAGTTACCAATATAACGCCGTTGGCGCCGCGCGAGCCATAAATGGCCGTTGCCGAAGCATCCTTCAGGATATCAAGACTCTTGATGTCGTTGGGATTGATGTCGGAGATAGATCCGGGAAAAGGAATACCGTCCAGCACCACCAAAGGGTCGTTACTGCCGGACAGCGAGCGTGTACCGCGGATACGGATCTGCATAGAGGCACCCGGCTGAGAGGATGTTTGCGTTAACTCCACCCCCGGCAAGCGCCCTTGAAGGGCTTGGGTAACATTACCCGATGGCACCTCGCGTAGTTCATCGCCACCTATAGAAGCAACAGATCCTGTCACTGCTTCTGCCCTTTGGGTACCATAGCCCACCACTACTACCTCTTCCAGTGCCTCGGCATCTGTGCCCAGTTGTACATCAATGGTCGAGCGGTTGTTTACAGGCACCTCCTGACTTTCGTAACCGATATAAGAAAAGACAAGCGTTCCGGTGCCGTCCGGCAAATTGATAGTGTAGTTGCCCTGTGCATCTGTTGGGGCAGCTGTTGTCGTTCCCTTCAGGAGTACTGTTACTCCTGGCAGGCCCGTTCCTGTTTCTGCATCCGTTACACGGCCGGAAACGGTAAAGGAACCGTTCTGAGCTATTGCCTGAGCGTGCGCCGCTATAAAAACAAGAAGCGCAAGTGCCAGTTTCATAACCATGGGCACACGCAGCCGCCTGGTCAGCAGTTTAAGGTTTTCTGTAAAATCACATTTCATAAGTATCGGGGTTTAGGTTTTATTAGCATTAAGAGAAATTTGATTCCTGAATTATGGCCTTAATTAGCATGATTGCGCTTTGCTACAAGGCTGCTGCATGTACTTTGCAATCCATCATTACTCCTTGTACACACCCATCAGAGGTGAGCAACTCCTCACTTCCATGTAAACATCAAAAATTAATCTGTATTTTGCAACCGATTGCAGAAACTTTTTTTTCTTAATCTGATTAACTCTGACGGAAAACACCTTCAAAATACCTCCAACACCTCCTTATAATGCAACAAATAGTTGTGTAGAAGTTTTACCAATGACCTGAACGGAATATTTTTCAGTAAAAATGAACCTTTATAAATAATTTCTGCTAAATTGTAGCGACTAAGCGCTCACTGCGACCACCTTTGGCCATGAATCAGGCAAAATATTTTTAAAATCTATTGCAATCGGTTTCATTACATAGCTATAGCCGGTACACTTGCAGATTGATATGTATGGATAAAGAAATAACCATCTACGATATAGCCCGGGAATTATCTATCTCTCCTACCACCGTAAGCAGGGGGCTGAATAATCACCCGGCCGTAAAAAAGGATACCAGGCAGAAGATATTTGATGCCGCCAGCCAGATGGGCTACCGCACCAATGCATTTGCCAGTAACCTCAGAAAGAAGCGCACCAACACCATCGGCGTGATTGTGCCCAGGCTGAACAGCAGCTTTCAGTCCTCGGTGATGGCAGGCATGGAGAAAGTGGCCAACGAAGCAGGCTATAACCTGATTATCAGCCAGTCGCTGGAGACGGTGCAGAAAGAAATAGCCAATGCCAAAACCATGTTTGACAACCGGGTGGACGGTCTGCTGGTGTCCATCGCTTACGATACAGAGAATACAGACCATTTTGAGCCTTTCTTCAGCAAAGGCATTCCGCTGCTGTTTTACGACAGGGTGCCGGAGCATAAAAACTGCACCAGCATCGTCATCGACAACATAAAAGCCGCTTATACAGCTACAACGCACCTGGTAGAGCAGGGCTGCACAAACATCATACACATCAGCGGCAACCTGAAAGTGAACGTGTACAAAGACCGGCTGAAAGGCTTTAAGTATGCCCTGATGGACAATGATATTCCGTTCACCAAAGCTTCGGTTATCACCACCGACCTGAGCGAGGAGGCGGGCATCAAAGCAGCGCAGCAGATACTAAAAATGAGCCCTTTACCGGACGGCATCTTTGTATCAAACGACAATTGCGCTGTGAGCTGCATTAAAACGCTGAAGCAGGCCGGCATCTCCATACCCGATGATATGGCGATTGTGGGCTTCAATAACGACCCTATCACCCGCATTATTGAGCCCAACCTGACCACCATAGATTACCCTGGCTATGAAATGGGCGAAGTAGCCGTTAGGAGCCTGATAAACTACTTAGATGGTGCCTCAGATGTAACTATCACCAACACCATTACCCTGCGGTCGGAATTGGTAGTTAGGGAGTCGACGAGGAAAACAGCGAAAGCAGAAAAGCCCAGTATAGCCAGCTAATGTCGCCCTTTGGAGGAGGTAGGGGAATGATTAACTTCTACGGACAAGTAATTTATACTTCAAGTGGAGTATGAATAAGGCAAGTTTTTAAACGTGTAAGTATAAAATGTGGCTCACATGGGTATATCTCAGATAGTAATCATCCCCCTACCCCCTTCAAAGGGGAACTTCTCAGCAAGGGTGTTCCGTATCCTTTTGCGTAACGTCAGTTATGTGTCCTTTTACCCATTTTAATATATCCAGTATGAAGCGTAAGCCTGTTTGTCTTTTACTGCTCCTGTTATTTTTAAATCTGCTAAGCGGCAGGTTAATGGCCGAAGATGGCTATAGGCTATGGCTAAGGTATGACCAGGTGCAGGATGCTGCCAGGCTGCAGGCTTACCGGCAGGCGGTAAATGAAATCATCATACAAGGGAGTTCCCCAACACTTTCGGCTGCGCAGGAGGAGCTTCAGACCGGACTTACCGGTTTGCTGGGACAGGCCATACCTGCGGCTCAAACACCAACGCAGCAAAACATACTGGTGGCCGGCACGCCTTCCGGCTCAGCCCTCATAAAAGAACTGAATCTTACAGATAAGTTGAAAGCAGTAGGCGATGAAGGCTACCTGCTGCTCAGCACCACCAAAAACGGCAGAAAGTATACGGTTATCGCGGCCAACACCGATATAGGCGTTTTATATGGCAGCTTCCACTTTTTAAGGCTCCTGCAAACGCAGCAGGATATCAGCAAGCTCTCGCTGGCCAGCGCCCCCAAAATCAAAAAACGCGTGCTCAACCACTGGGACAACCTGGACCGTACCGTGGAACGCGGCTATGCCGGATTTTCGCTCTGGAAGTGGCATACCCTGCCCGATTACATCGATCAGCGTTACATTGATTATGCCCGCGCCAATGCGTCTATCGGCATCAACGGCACGGTGCTGACGAACGTAAATGCCAATGCCCTCGTGCTCACACCAGTATACCTGAAAAAAGTAGCTGCTCTCGCCAATGTTTTCCGCCCCTATGGCCTGAAAGTATACTTAACAGCCCGCTTCAGCGCCCCGATTGAGATTGGCGGCCTGAAAACAGCCGACCCGCTGGACCCGCAGGTACGCGCCTGGTGGAAGAAGAAGTCAGATGAAATTTATACTTATGTGCCTGATTTTGGCGGCTTTTTGGTGAAGGCAAACTCCGAAGGGCAGCCGGGACCGCAGAACTATGGCCGCACGCACGCCGACGGCGCCAACATGCTGGCTGACGCAGTTGCTGCAAACGGTGGCATTGTGATGTGGCGTGCCTTTGTGTACAGCGACAAAGAGCCGGATGACCGCGCCAAGCAGGCGTATAACGAGTTTAAACCGCTGGATGGCCAGTTCCGCGACAACGTGCTGGTACAGGTTAAGAACGGCCCTATCGATTTTCAGCCGCGCGAGCCTTTCCACCCGCTGTTTGGCGCGATGCCCAAAACGCCGCTGATGATGGAATTCCAGATTACGCAGGAGTACCTGGGGCAGGGCACCACCCTCGCCTACCTCGCCCCTATGTATAAAGAGACGCTGGAAGCGGATACGTATGCCGAGGGCAAAGGCTCCACCGTAGCCAAAGTGGTAGACGGCACCCTGAATAATCATAAGCTGACTGGTATAGCCGGCGTGGCCAACATCGGTGATGACCGCGACTGGACCGGCCACCAGTTTGGCCAGTCCAACTGGTATACGTTCGGCCGCCTCGCCTGGGATCACAACCTCCCATCTGAGAAAATTGCAGACGAGTGGCTCAAAATGACTTTTACCAATAACAACAGGTTTGTAGCGCCGGTAAAAAATATGATGATGAACTCGCATGAAGCCATTGTTAATTATATGACACCGCTCGGCCTGCACCACATCATGGGCAGAAGCCATCACTACGGTCCCGGTCCCTGGGTAGAGGGCGGCCCCCGCGCCGACTGGACTGCCGTATACTATCACCGCGCTGATGCGCAGGGCATCGGTTTCGACCGCACCAAAACAGGCAGCAATGCGGTGGCACAGTATTTCCCGCCCGTAACCAGAAAATTTGCCAGCCTCGAAAAGTGCCCCGAAAAATATTTGCTCTGGTTCCACCATGTAAGCTGGGACTACAAGGTAAACTCCGGCAGAACACTCTGGAATGAGCTCTGCTACAAGTATAGCAGCGGCGTAGATACGGTGCGCCAGATGCAGGAAACCTGGAACAACATGGAAGGCCTAGTGGATGAAGAAAGATTCAACCATGTTAAAATGTTTCTGACCATCCAGGAAAAAGAGGCAAAATGGTGGCGCGATGCCTGCCTGCTATACTTCCAGACGTTCTCGAAGCAGCCCATACCACAGGATTTAGAAAAGCCGGACCATACGTTAGACTATTTCATGAGCTTAGACCCTAAGTTTGTACCCGGCATTTAACATTATACTTATGAATTCAGATTCCAACACCGCCACTAAAACGGCTATTGTAACCGGAGGAGCTTCCGGCCTGGGCTATGCCATTGCTGAGAAATTTGTGCAAAGCAACGTCCGCACCATCATCATTGGCCGCAACGAGCAAAAACTACAGGAGGCGAAAGAAGCCTTCGGCGACCTGTGCTCCTACATCGTATTCGACCTGACCAACCTGCCGGAAATACCGAAACTGGTAAGCGACATGGCAGACAAGTATGGCCGCATCGATATCCTGGTAAACAATGCGGGCATCAACATGAAAAAGCCTTTTACGGAAGTAACCGACGAGGAATTCCAGAACATCCTGCTGACCAACGTAACGTCGGTGTTTGCCCTGAGCCGCGAAGTAGTGAAAACCATGCTGCCACACCGGAGCGGGGCTATTGTAAACATCAGTTCCATGGCTGCCCAGTACGGTATTCCGAAAGTGATTGCTTATACGGCTTCCAAAACAGCTATTGAGGGCATGACGCGCTCGATGGCGGTGGATTTGTCGCCCCAGGGCATCCGCGTCAACTGCGTGGCGCCTGGTTTTATCGCTACGGCTATGTCGGCCAAAGCGCTCAACAACGACCCGGAACGCAAAAACAAGGTCCTTTCCAGAACGCCTATGGGCGAATTAGGCACCCCGGCAGATGTGGCAGATGCTGTTTACTTTTATGCCACTGAAGGCGCCCGGTATGTCACGGGCACGGTGCTTCCGGTAGATGGCGGTAACTCCATTGGCTTTTAGCAGCATTTTTATACTTGCTAAACCTTTTCATGTAAAAATAACACTTATATTTATACCCTGCTCCAGGGGTGAACAGGTAAATACTTTTTTGCGTGCGTAGCACAACGAAGGATATGATAAAAAACAAGCTATGGGTTATAGCCTGCCTCGCAATAGCCAGTTGTGGTTTTGTTGCAACAAAAGGGCCGGCGGAGGTATCGCTCAAAAAGGTTTTCAAAGATGACTTTTATATAGGTGCGGCCTTGAACGGCAGGCAGGTAATGGGCAGAGAACCGAAAGCAACAGCTATTATTGCGCAGCAATTTAACAGCATCAGCCCGGAGAACGTCCTGAAATGGGAATCCATCCATCCGCAGCCCGACAAGTATAACTTTGCGCCGGCCGACGCTTACGTCGCTTTTGGCGACAAGCACGACATGTTTGTGGTAGGCCACAACCTGGTTTGGCATAGCCAGACGCCGGACTGGGTGTTTGAAGATGCACAAGGCAACGCCGCCGGCAAAGAAGCGTTACAGCAGCGCATGGCCGATCACATCAACACTGTGGCCGGCAGGTATAAAGGCAAGATTGATGGCTGGGATGTGGTGAACGAGGCGCTGAACGATGACGGCACCCTGCGGGAATCCAAATGGTATAAAATTATTGGCGAGGAATACCTGGCCGACGCCTACAAACTGGCGCACAACGCTGACCCGAACGCAGAATTATACTACAACGATTACAACCTCTGGAAACCGGCCAAACGCGACGGCGCCATCCGCCTGGTAAAAGACCTGCAGGAAAAAGGCCTGAAAGTAGATGGTATCGGGATGCAGGGCCACTGGGGTTTGGAGAGCCCAAGTATAAAGCAGATTGAGGAAAGCATCGTCGCTTTTTCTAAATTGGGCAAAGTAATGATAACCGAACTGGACATTGACGTGCTGCCCAATCCCAGCCACCGCAGTGGTGCCGACATAGACGCCACCTTTGCATCTGATGAGAAGTATAATGTTTATAAAAATGGCCTGCCGGACTCTGTACAGCAGCAACTCGCACAGCGCTATGCCGATATCTTCGCTTTGTTCCACAAGCACCGCGACAAAATCAGCCGCGTAACTTTCTGGGGCGTAACAGATGCGGACTCCTGGCTCAACAACTGGCCCATGAAAGGGCGTACCAGCTATCCGCTGCTGTTCGACCGCAACTATCAGCCCAAGCCCGCACTGAAAGCTATTATCAACTCTGTTTCCAAAAACTAAACTCCCGCAAACTTTATGCTCTTATTAGGTATAGATATAGGTACATCATCCATTAAAGTATCGGTGGTAGATGCACAGACACAGCAAAGCCTGGCTTCGGCACAGTATCCGGAGGAAGAATCGGGCATTCTCACGCCTGAACCGGGTTGGGCCGAGCAATCGCCGGAAATGTGGTGGGAGCATACCAAAACAGCCATACATAAAGCCAACGCCACCGGCAAGTATAACCCAAAGGACATTGGTGCCATCGGCATTGCTTACCAGATGCACGGGCTGGTGGTGGTAGACAAAAACCAGCAAATACTGCGCAATTCTATTATCTGGTGCGACAGCCGCGCCGTTGAAATCGGCAACAAAGCCTTTGAGACCATTGGTGAAGAAAGAAGCCTGTCGCGCCTGCTCAACTCGCCCGGTAATTTTACGGCTTCCAAACTGGCCTGGGTAAAGGCAAACGAACCGGCGGTATACGATAACATCGACAAAGTTATGCTTCCCGGTGATTTCGTGGCCATGAAGCTGACCGGCGACATCACGACCAGTGTATCGGCGCTCTCGGAAGGTGTGTTCTGGGATTTTCAGGATGATACCTTGTCCGCTGATGTGCTCGATTACTATAAGTTTGAGAAGTCGCTGATACCAGAGATTAACCCGGTGTTTTCGGTGCATGGCACAGTGCAAAAGGCCGTGGCTGACGAACTGGGCTTGAAAGAAGGCATTCCGGTAACCTATAAATCAGGAGACCAGCCCAACAATGCGCTGTCGCTGAACGTGCTGAAACCTGGCGAAGTAGCTGCCACCGCCGGTACATCGGGCGTGATTTATGGCGTAAGCGACCAGTTGATTTACGACCCGCAGTCGCGCGTGAATACTTTTGCCCACGTAAACTATGGCGAGCAGCAGAAACGCTTGGGTGTGCTGCTGTGCATCAACGGCACCGGCAGCCTCAACCGCTGGATAAAAACCATTGCCGGCACCGGCATCAGCTATGCCGAAATGAACGCTGCGGCCGCTAAAATCAGCGTCGGCAGCAACGGTTTGCGCGTAATACCTTTTGGCAATGGCGCCGAGCGCATGCTCAATAACAAGATTGTCGGCTCTCATTTCCACAATATCGACCTGAACCTGCATACCAAGGCGCATCTGTTCCGCGGCGTGCAGGAAGGCATCGCTTTTGCATTCCGCTACGGCCTGGACATAATGCGCGAAAGCGGCATGAACCCCAGCATCATCCGGGCAGGCAAGGCAAATTTATTTTTGAGCGATACCTTTACAGAAGCTTTTGTAAACGCGACACACGTGCCGGTGGAATTATACCAGAACGACGGCAGCGTAGGCGCCGCCTTAGGCGCAGGCATCGGCGTAAAAGCTTTTAAATCAGAAGAAGAGGCCTTTACCAACAGCAAAAAACTGCAGGTAATTGAGCCCAAAGCAATAGACCAGTATGAGCCCGTTTACCAGGAATGGAAAGCCCTGCTGGGAGAACATCTGCATCAACTTTAAATTCATTTATCAAACAGGTAATCATTTATACTTATGGCAAACATTGTATTAGGAGAAAAAGAATATTTTAAAGGTATAGGCCAGATTAAGTACGAAGGCCCCGAATCTGATAACCCGCTGGCGTACCGCTGGTACGACGAGAACAAAGTGGTGGCCGGCAAAACCCTGAAAGACCACCTGCGTTTTGCTGTGGCTTACTGGCACTCTTTCAACGCCAATGGCTCTGACCCTTTCGGTGGCCCTACGCTGAATTTTGCGTGGAACGAGAAATCAGACCCGATTGAAAGCGCCAAAGACAAAATGGATGCTGCTTTCGAGTTCATCACCAAAATGAACATGCCTTACTACTGCTTCCACGACGTGGATGTGGTGGACTATACCAACGACGTAGCCGATAACGAAAGGAGGCTGCAGACCATGGTGGAGTACGCCAAACAGAAACAGCAGGAAAGCGGCGTGAAACTGCTTTGGGGCACTGCCAACGTGTTCTCGCACAGCCGCTACATGAACGGCGCTTCTACCAACCCCGACTTCCATGTGCTGGCGCATGCGGCGGCGCAGGTAAAAGGAGCGCTGGATGCTACTATTGCGCTGGGCGGAGAGAATTATGTGTTTTGGGGTGGCCGCGAGGGCTACATGACGCTACTGAACACAGACATGAAGCGTGAGCAGGAGCACCTGGCCCGCTTCCTGCAGACGGCCAGAGACTATGCCCGCAAGCAGGGCTTTAAAGGCACGTTCTTTATCGAGCCCAAGCCGATGGAGCCTACCAAACACCAGTATGATTATGATGTGGCCACAGTAGCCGGCTTCCTGCGCAAGTATGATTTGCTGGAAGATTTCAAGATAAACATCGAGGTGAACCACGCCACACTAGCCGGCCATACTTTCCAGCACGAGCTGCAGGCAGCGGCCGACGCCGGTTTGCTGGGAAGTATAGATGCCAACCGCGGCGACTACCAGAACGGCTGGGATACCGACCAGTTCCCCAACAACATCAACGAGCTGACAGAGGCCATGCTGGTGTTCCTGGAGGCCGGTGGCGTGCAGGGCGGCGGCATCAACTTCGACGCCAAAATCAGGAGAAACTCCACTGACCCGGCTGACCTGTTCTACGCCCACATAGGCGGCGCCGACACGTTTGCCCGCGCACTGATTACGGCTGATAAAATCCTGCAGAACTCTGATTACAGAAAAATACGCGAGGAGCGTTACGCCACTTTCGACAGCGGCAAAGGGCAGGCCTACGAGCAAGGCAAACTGAGCCTGGAAGACCTGCGCAACTATGCCGCAGAGCAAGGCGAGCCCGAGGTAAGAAGCGGACGCCAGGAATACCTGGAAAATTTAATTAACCGCTATATTTAACAGGTGGGGCGCTGCAAAGCGGCACTTGGGTAAATATTGACCTAATGAAAGTATAAAAAGCGCTGCAAATGTATGTTTGCAGCGCTTTTTATTATCCAAAATATGTATATTTGCAGCATCGATCGGGGTGTAGCGTAGCCTGGTATCGCGCCAGCATGGGGTGCTGGAGGTCGTGGGTTCGAATCCCGCCACTCCGACAAAAGGCCTTCTACAGCATGTAGAAGGCCTTTATTGTCATAATAAATAGCGGCCAACCTTTTTCCCCTTCTCTCCTACTGGTTTTTGACTTCGTCCTGTTCTACTTAATCTTTTAACTATTTTGCTGTTAAACTTAAGCACATACATCTTGCAACTAGTAAGAGTAGCATTCCTGGTAGCTGATAGTTGGCTGTAAACTCAAATCATAGAAAATGAAACTAACAAAACTACTTGGCATAACTACTTTCCTATCATACCTCGTCTCAGTTTGTATACTATTTACTACTAATGCCCATGCTTTACAAGAAGTACAGTATCTGAGTGTGACAGGATATAACATTGAAGGCTTAGCAGGACAAAGCAGAGTGATGATTTTAAATTACTTGTTGCCTGGGCTCTTAATGGCACTATTTGGACTATCACTATCTAAGAAATATAAGGCGCAGACTGCAGGTAAGATAGGAAGCTTCATTTTTGTTGTTTCTGGCATTAGCTGGATGAGCTTTTCCTTTTCCCCGCTTTATCCTAATGGCACAATGAATGGCTTTGACTTTGAATTACTCCACTATATAAAGGTATTTTTTGCTTGGGGTGCAGGAGTGATAGCACTAATTCTTATTAGTTCAGATTCTAAAGAGATAGGAATAAACAAAACTATAAAGTGGACTGGGATTGCTATCGCAGTTCTGATGGTTTTTGAAATGTTATACTATTGGTTTATAAACTACTCAGGGACTATTTCCGCTGTAAGCTGGACAGTTTATTTTATGTGGTTTGCATTGTTTGCAACTCAAAAAAATCTTCAGCCAACAAAGCGCATACTTAACCCTCGCTAAGACTTCGGGCTCCGTATGCACGAGCACGTTTGCAATTATAAAATTGAAAGGAACAGCAACTATACTTAGTCTGTTATTGCTTCTATGCTCCTGTGATTGCGTGCAGGACATTTATGGAATTGTACTTGACGCAGAGACTCTTCAGCCGATTAATAGCGTGTATGTGTATAAACACAGCAATGAAGATGATTTTGGCTATACTGATGCGCAAGGCCATTTTGAAATAAACAGTATAAGCGGCGGCCTCTCTTTCGGATGTCCGCCAATGACTGTAATGTTTAAAAAGAATGGCTATGAAGTGGACTCTGCTGAAATAGAAGTCGGAGCCCACGCTAAAGTTTACCTGAATAAAACAGGTGATTAGAAAAATAATTGCGCAACACAATGTATATGTGACCCCTTACTAACGTTGCCGGCTCCTCATGCAGGCGCCCGTTGTGAGTATTCCTTTGTTTACAAGCAGTATATTAGGTTGTGTGTGGTCTATAATATATGATGGTTTCGGTAATAGGAAATGAATCTCATGCACTGTAAGCCACAACTTAAAAGTTATCAAGGAGCCACTAGCAGATAGAAAAGCTGTACTTTTTCTGTTTCCTACTATGTCCTGCAATAAGATCAGACGTACTTACCCAGAGATGTGTATAAATTGTGTGCACACAAAAAAAGCACTTACAAGTTTTACCTTATAAGCGCTTGATAACAAAGTGATCCCGTTTGGATTCGAACCAAAGACCTACTGCTTAGAAGGCAGTTGCTCTATCCAGCTGAGCTACGAGACCATCATAAAAAAAATTACGAATTATAAATCAGAATTAAGAACAGCTACAATTAAAGCTCCGTAATTCGTAATTCGTAATTCGTAATTTATAAAAAGTCGGGGTGGCAGGATTCGAACCTACGACCTCCACATCCCAAATGTGGCGCGATACCGGGCTACGCTACACCCCGAACTATATTTCCGCTTTCAGAAACAGTGGCCTTTAAGCGCCCTTGCGTTTGATTGCGATGCAAAAGTAAGCGAAGTTTTGAAAGCATCAAATTTATTTTCAAATTTATTTCGCTTGCGGAGAAGGGGGGATTCGAACCCCCGGTACCGTTTCCAGTACGGCAGTTTAGCAAACTGCTGGTTTAAGCCACTCACCCACCTCTCCGGGCTCTTCCTGCTAAAGAGATTGCAAACATACTACATTAGCGCTTACGGCGCAATAGCCCATCTTATTTTTTAGGCTGCTTCAGTTGCTTTTTGTTGCTGTTAAGGGTCTGCCCTGCACTAAGTAGCTGACTTTATTTGGCTTGCCCGCGCGGTATGGTATAAAAATAAATATCCTGCTTTTCCTGTTACTCCTCCCCGCCCGGCTGAGCCTGTATTTTCAGGCGCTCCTGCTTCCTGCTATATCAGTTCACTGCACCGGCGCGTTGTGTCAGCGGAAGTATGGCGGGCTTTTGTATATTTGTCACTGCTCCGGCAGGCAAAAAAAGATCCAACCGCAGCCGCTTTGTAACATGACCTGGTACCAAACCATCACGCTGCTCGAAATCCTGTTCGGCATCCTGTTTTTCGGGTTGTACGTGGGCTACCTGTACCGTGTGTGGCGGGTGGCGCGGTTTTTCAGACAACGGCCGCATGGCGTCTGGGTAAAGTTCCTGCTGCGCCACCTGTACGCAGCCCTGCTCGTTGTGGCGTTGCTGGGCCCATCGTTCGGCGCCATGAAAAAAGAAATCAGGACCATCGGCAAAGATTTATACATCGCCGTAGATCTTTCCAAATCAATGGACGCCACAGATGTGCAACCTTCGCGTCTCGAAAAAGCCAGGCATGAAATTCAGCGCCTCATCAGCCGTTTCAACTCCGACCGCATAGGTCTGATTGTGTTTTCTGACGAAGCCTTTGTCCAGAGTCCTCTCACCTATGACCAGAATGCGCTGCAGCTTTATACCCAGGCGCTGCGGACCAACCTGGTGCCCAACGCCGGCACCAACTATGGTCCGGTGCTGCAACTGGCCCTGAATAAACTGGGACAGCACAGCAAACCGGAAGCCACAGAGCAGAAAGCGCGTGTGCTCGTGCTCATCAGCGATGGCGAGGACTTTGGCGGCGATATAGACCAGCTGGCCAGGCAACTGCGCGAGCAGAATATCCGCGTGTACACCCTCGGCATTGGCACCACCGATGGCAGCCGCATCCCTGTAGGGCGTGGGTATAAAAAAGACGAGGAAGGCAAAACCGTCATCACCAGCCTGAACCCTGCGCCCCTGGTGCAACTGGCAGAACTGACCGGCGGGCAATATTTTGAGGTGAATAACCGCGTGAGCGAGGTGAGTCGGCTCATCAGCGCCATCAATAGCATTGAAGACGAAATGCGCGAAAGCAGGACCATCGACGTAACCGCCAACAAATATATTTACCCGCTGGCGCTCGCCTTGTTTTTTATTTTGCTGGATGTATTACTCACCATTAAGCTTATCCGGATATGAAAGCGGGATTGTTTGCTGTACTGCTGATAAGCTTCCTGAGCGGCGGGCTGCGCACCATTTCCCGCATCAACGAGTATGCGCAGGAAGCAGCGCAGGCATACCATCAGCAGAATTATACCAATGCCATTGCCGCGTACGAGTACCTGCTGCATGATTTGGAAGTGAACGACGACCAGCTTCGCCTGAACCTGGCGCACGCCTATTACGAAGCCGGTTTAATGGAGCAGGCAAAAGAAGCCTACCGGCTGCTGGCCGATCACCCCACCAGTCACCTGCGTGCGGTAGTGCACCTGCAGCTGGGAAATATTGCGGCGCGGCAGCAGAAGTATAAACAGGCGCTTTCGCTCTACAGGCAGGCGCTGATAGCCGATCCGGCCAGCGAAACAGCCCGCTACGATTACGAGTTACTGAAGAAATACCTGGAGCTGCACCCGGAAAAAGCGGAGCAGGCGACAGAGGAAAAGCTGCCCCCAAAAGCACAGGAAGACAGCCTGCAGGCGCCTCCGCCATCTGATGAGCAGCTGGAACCGCAGCCCGGTAAAAAAGAAGATGCGCAGGGAAACGAAACGGCGGAAACAGATAAGCAGGAACCATCTGACAGGTCAACAGATCAGCAGCAACCGGAAGGTGGCGAACCGGAAGATAGTTCCGGCAACGACGCAGGCGACAAGAACCGCGAAGAGGCCGGTGGCACAGCGCCCGGCGACACCAAAGGGCAAAGCCTGGAGGATGCTCCGCTATCCGGCCAAAGCCCGCTCCATGGCAGCTCAGAAAATGCTTCTGGCCAGGATCAGCGGGCTCAAACGCAACGAATCCGCCTCCAGCAAATGAACATGAGTCCTGAAAAAGCAAAACTCCTGCTGGATGCTATGCGCAATGCTGAATTGCAGTATATTCAGCAGCTCCCGAAAAAGTCTGCCCGCAAACCCGATCCCGGCAAGCCTGACTGGTAATTGCTCCACTGTTCTACCGTGTTTAAAAGATTTATCAAAGCAACGCAACCCTTCCTGTCTGTGGCTGATCATCCGGAAAAAGGCGCTTGTTACTAAAGCCTAGTAACCAAAGCAATAACAAGCTATACCTCTACGTGCATCTGCTTGCAGGTGATAACATAAGCAAAAGCGATAAGACGAAAGCCTTAAAACCAATAGCCGGACTGCAGGATTACCTGCCTGCCTGGCTGAATACACTATCTGCTTATACTTCATTTTAAGCACAGGAAACACAGGTTTAAATTCAATTAACTTAAACAAAAGGCTTCCGGTTATAGTAGCATCAATCATAAACAGCAGGCATGCGCTTGCCTAACGAACGTTTGGTTTTCAGCGAAGAAACAGGTAATTTCACATAACGAAATCAATACAAAAAGATGCAGATAAAAGAAGTATACATCATTTCGGCGGTACGCACGCCTATTGGCAGCTTTGGCGGTGCTTTGGCCAGTCTTTCTGCTACGCAGTTAGGTGCAGCCGCCATTAAAGGTGCGCTGGCGAAAGCTGGCGTGGATGGCAAAAACGTGCAGGAAGTTATCATGGGCAATGTGCTGTCTGCCAACTTGGGCCAGGCACCTGCCCGCCAGGCGGCTATTGGCGCGGGACTTGGCTACGAGGTAGAGTGTACCACTGTGAACAAAGTATGCGCCTCCGGTTCCAAAGCCATTATGTTTGCCGCACAGGCCATTATGCTGGGTCATAAAGATGTGATTGTGGCAGGCGGCATGGAAAGTATGAGCAACGTGCCCTATTACCTCGACAAAGCCCGCTGGGGCGCCAAACTTGGCCACGGCCAGATGACGGACGGCCTGCTGAAGGACGGCCTGTGGGATGTGTATAATGATTTCCATATGGGCAATGCAGCAGAAAATACCGCCCGCGAAATGAAAATTACACGCGAGATGCAGGACGACTTCGCTATAAAATCTTACAGAAAAGTGGCCGAAGCCGCTGAAGCCGGCTTGCTGAAAGATGAGATTGTGCCGGTGGAGGTTCCGCAACGCGGCAAAGATCCGATTCTGGTTACAGAAGATGAAGAGTATAAAAAAGTTAATTTCGATAAAATACCGGGCCTGAAGCCTGTATTCGACAAGGCAGGCACGGTAACGGCTGCCAATGCTTCAACCCTGAACGATGGCGCAGCGGCTGTGGTGCTCATGAGCAAAGAAAAGGCGGAAGAGCTGGGCGTTAAACCCATTGCCAGAATCCTGGGCTTTGCCGACGCCGAGCAGGACCCTATCTGGTTCACGACCACGCCATCGCTTGCCATACCCAAAGCGCTCAAAAATGCCGGGGTAAATGCTGCGGATGTAGACTTCTATGAAATAAACGAAGCTTTTTCGGTGGTATCCATTGCCAATAACCAGAAGCTTGGCCTGGAAGGCAGCAACGTGAACGTGTTTGGCGGCGCAGTGTCTCTGGGCCATCCGCTTGGGGCGTCCGGCGCGCGCATTGTGGCCACGTTGTGCAACGTACTGGATAAAAAAGCCGGCAAAATCGGCGTTACCGGCATCTGCAACGGAGGTGGCGGCGCTTCTGCTATCGTGCTCGAGAAAATGTAATTCCGCCTTTCCGGCACATAATTTGACAGAAGCCTTACGTTAAGCCCGTAAGGCTTCTTTTTTATAAGCTAACAAAACCTCGCGGCGTGCGCACCTGAAAGGCATCTTTTTAATGAGGATGCCTTCAATTTATACTTCGTTTGAATCGTTTTAAACGCATACTTGTTCTTCGTCTTTAGAGCGGCACAAGTATAAAATTTATCTTCCGCAGAATCATAAAATACGATTGTCATACATGATGCGTACATTATTCTTTATTTTCCCGGCGTTTTGCCTGCTGCAAACCGCCGCTTTCGCTCAAACAAAAGTTACCACCTTTCACGACGAAGCGCATACCGCTGTAAAGGAAGTATACTTTGTGACACCCGACTCAACTATTGTAGGCTATTACAACCGCTACTACCCTACCGGTCAGCCGGAGGTGCGGGTTAAATTTGTGGAAGGCAAGAAGGATAGTGTTTATACGGAGTTTTACCCGGATGGCCAGCCGAAATTGCAGGTAACGTATGCCATGGATGTAAAGCAGGGCCCATACAAAGCTTACCGTCCGGATGGCAAGCTGCTGCAGGAAGGTAGTTATGTTAACGACCAGCAAAGCAATCTGTTCAGGATATTTTATGAGGATGGTTCCCTGAAAAAAGAAACACAGTTTGTAAACGGCTTTCCGGAAGGGCTTGTGCGTGAATATTACCCTGGCGGCAAGCTGAAATCGGAAGTTACTTACCAGGGCAGCCAGCAGAACGGGCCGGCCAAAACATACTACCCGAACGGCAATATAGAATCGGATGCCACTTACCGCAATGGCATGCTGGAAGGCTCCCATAAAACCTACTTCGACAACGGGCAGCTACAGACGGAAGTTAGCAATGAGGCCGGCCGGAAGAACGGCACATTCAGGAGTTACTACCGCAGCGGCAAACCCAGCACCGAAGGCAGCTTTCTGGCCGGTAAAATGCATGGCGAATCCAAATCATACTACGAAAGCGGGCAGCTGCGCAGCAACATCACCTATAAAAACGGGCAGATAAGTGGCACGGGTAAATACTTTTACGAAGACGGCAAGCTGAAAGAAGAAGTAACAGCCAGCAACAACGGCGAGAATACCAAATCAACTTTATACTATCCGTCTGGCAACCTGCAGGCCGAACAGCAGCTGAAAGACAATAAAAAACACGGCGCCTGGAAAACATACTTTGATGCACCCGGCAAACTGGTGCAGGTTTCGGAAAACTATGATGCAGATAAACTGACGGGCGACAGGTTGGTATACTATGAAAACGGCCAGGTAAAGGAGAAGTATACGTATGAAGACGGTAAAATCGTAGGCATCAGTTACGAATACTATCCTTCCGGTAAAGTAAAATCAGAGACAAACCACAAAGACGGGCTTCGCTTTGGCCCTTACAAACAGTATTTTGAGAACGGCAAGGTAGAAGTACTCGGGCAGTTCCGCAACAACCGCGAAACCGGCACCTGGAAATACCAGGATGAAAATGGTAAGGTGCTGAAAACGCTGGTTTACCGCAACGGCCAGGTAGTGGAAGATAAGGCCAAATAGCGAAGTATAGCTTTCGCAAAAACACCTCCGATTGCAAAGTTGGAGGTGTTTTTTTGCTTAAATTTACAGGTATGTTCTGCCGGCGGTTCTATAAACCCGGCCTATCTTCTATACTTTACCAGGATGAACGAAGGGAAGCAGCCATTAAAACTCGACTATAACAGCTCTTATATCAGCGTAAACCTGCTCGACGAACTCGATTACATCATCGGCGGTTATGGCCAGGCAACACTTGCCTCAGTGTTTTCGCTCAACACCTTTATCGAATCTTTTATACTTAACGGGCAGTTTTACATCTCGGACCTGGAGTTTAAGCATATGCAGCTTACGTCCCGCCCTTTTTTCCCGAACGGACGTCCGGTTTTTGATTTGCTCGCGAATGAGGAGTGCATTTCGGTTATTTCCGGCATTGGCACGCCGGTAGCGAAAAGCGTGTATGTAGAGAAAGTTGACAAGCAGAATCCAGAAGAAGTATACAAAGCAGTAGCAGGGATTCAGGACACGCTGGCCGCAGAAGGCAAGGCTGCTTACCTTATCCTCGCAAAGCCGGACCAAACGCAATACAACATCAGGTACCTGAGCCTGGGCGGTACTGAAGACGGCCTTATAGTAGGTGAGCACAGCAGTTCTCCGGAGGCGATTGTAAAAAGGCTTTACGAAGCTTTGGGCAACACCAACGTGCAGACCACGCTGCCGATGTATACTTACCCTTTCCAAATTAGCGAACTCAACAAGCAGGGTATCAGCAAAGAAATCCTCTGGAAGCTAAGCGATGCCTTCAGTCAGAAACAAAACGAACTCAGTCATTACCTTGGGTTCGATTACCAGCCTATCCCGCCGCTGGTACCTATCCTATTTTCGCAGTGCAATACAATCGCTGATATTCCCGCAAAGCTGCTGCAACTGCGCCACGATTTCCAGGATTTGAGAAGCTCCATCCTCAAGTTTGAAAAGCAAATTAACGAAGCCGAATCGATAAAAGAGCAGTTTGAAGCAATTAAAGAGATAGACGAATTCTGGAAAGTGTTTAACAGCAAGTATAAGGAGAAAAGCAGCAGGCTGCTGTACCGCTTCTGGGATGTGGCCAAAGAATCCGACTACGAAAAAGCAGTTGATGGGGCAATAGACAACGACACTACATCCGACATAATCAAAGACCTGAACATCGGAAAAATTGCCGGAAAAACGCTCTCCAAAGTATACGACTGGTATAAAGAAAAAAGAGTTTTAAACCGGTTCAAAGGCGTCACCAACATCTGGGACTTGTTTCAGGATGCCCCTAACCTGCGGCAGCAAATCGTGGAGGTTGAGCGCATATTTAACATAACAATTGACACTACGGAATTAAATATGCTAAATCAGCAGATAGACAGCATGAAGCAACACCTGTCCAATCCCGACAAGCCCTGAATCGCTTCAAGCTCGCTCTTCAGCAAGAATAAATAACAGTAGGACTTCATTATGTTTAGAGGACTATACTTAAAAGAAGGCAAACTATAACAAAGCAATATTTGCCAGGTGCACATTATGAGCCTCCACTGTTCGAGCGTTCAGCGAGTGGGGGTAGGGGCCCTCGATTTGAAGCTTCTTGATTCTTTTGTCCCGAATGCTTTCGGGAGCCTAGCCGGCGAGGCGAAAAGCTAGCTATAAATCTTATACTTTAAATCCACAGTGAGCCTTTTCTACAGAGCAGAATTATTACCGCCCCCTCTCCTGCATAATTTCTCCAACAACTATATTATACTTTGAAGCAAACCCACTATCTTACTATTAAAAACATACGATGGATAGGAGAAACTTTATACGGAACGGCTCCCTGGCAAGCCTGGCGGTATCTACGCTGAGCATAAGCGCCTGCAACACGGTTGCAAACGAAAAAGAACAGCATGAAACTGCCGCTAAAGACGGGACGATAAAAGATTTTGAATTGGATGAAGCAACAGTTAACGGGCTGCAGGAGAAAATGCAGAGCGGCGAACTGACGTCCAAAGCCATTACGCAACTATACCTCGACCGCATCGAGGCCATTGACAAAAACGGCCCTAAATTAAACGCCGTGATTGAAGTAAACCCGGATGCTTTAAGTATAGCTGAGGCGATGGACAAGGAACGTAAATCAGGCAGAATAAGAGGCCCGCTGCACGGCATACCTGTATTGATTAAGGACAATATTGATACGGCTGATAAAATGCAAACCACCGCCGGCGCACTGGCACTGGAAGGCAACATCGCCTCGAACGATGCTTACATTGTGAAGCAACTGCGCAAAGCAGGTGCTGTATTGCTGGGCAAAACCAACCTGAGCGAATGGGCCAATTTCCGCTCTACCCGCTCCTCATCGGGCTGGAGCAGCCGTGGCGGCCAGACGCGCAACGCCTACGTGCTCGACCGCAGTCCCTGTGGCTCATCTTCTGGCTCGGGGGTGGCCGTATCAGCCAACCTTTGCACTATAGCCGTAGGCACCGAAACCGATGGCTCTATTGTTTGTCCAGCCGCCGTTAGCAGCGTAGTGGGCATCAAACCAACTGTTGGCCTGGTAAGCCGCACCGGCATCATTCCTATCTCCGCCACGCAGGACACCGCCGGTCCGCTGGCCCGCACCGTAACTGATGCTACCATACTTCTGGGCGTGCTCGCCGGTGCAGACGCGAAAGATGCTGTGACCAAAGAAAGTACCGGAAAGTCCTATACCGATTACACGCAGTTTCTGGATGCCAACAGTTTGCAGGGCAAGCGCATCGGCATAGAAAAGACGTTCATGAAAGGCCACGAAGGTGTAGATGTGCTGTTGCAAAAAGCCCTAGATACGCTTCGCAGCAAAGGCGCTACCATTGTGGAAGTAGAGGTGGTAGACAAAATAAACAAGCTCGGCAGCGATGAGTTCAAGGTGTTGCAGTATGAGTTTAAAGATGGCGTAGATAAGTACCTGGCCGGGGCCAATGCCAAAGTAAAATCACTCGACGATGTGATTGCCTTCAACAAAGCCCACGAGAAGGAAGCGATGCCATATTTTAAGCAGGAAACACTGGAAAGCTCAGCAGCCCTGGAAGGTTTAGATAGCAAAGATTATCAGGAGGCACAGCAAAAAAACCTGACTACTTCCCGCAAAATTATAGATGAGGTCATGGCAGAAAATAAACTTGATGCTATTTCCGGTCCGACCTATGGCCCCTCCTGGTGCATCGATGTAGTAAACGGCGATTCCTTTTCGGGCTATGGCTTGTCCACACCTGCAGCCATTGCCGGTTATCCGCACATAACAGTACCCCTGGGCGCAGTACAGGGGCTCCCGATTGGAATCTCTTTTTTTGGCGGCGCTTATACAGAACCCAAACTCATCGGCATTTCCTATGCCTATGAGCAGGCAACACACAACAGGATCACACCCGAGTTCAAGAAGTCTACCAATCCGGCCTAAGTATACATAGTATGATTCACAGAACTCCCCTGCCCCTCCGAGCAGGGGAGTTCTATTTTTTAGCCCTTCTCTGTCCCTGCCCCATCTCCTCCTCTTATCCTGATATTCTACCTCCAAAACAGTAGAGGAGTCATGCTGCACATCCTAAAACTTTCATTCCATAGAGACAGCCTCACTCCCTTCCTCAAGAATTTTTGCAGAATGACAGAACGGATAACCAATCCTGAGATTGGTACTTCTACTTCTGCTAAAGCACAGGCCGCAACCATCGTACCGACTGAAAAAACAGAAGCTTTCGAAAGAACATTAGCTACTGGAATGAATCCCAGTCCCTTGATTGGGCGCCTTGGTGTGTTCCGGTGCCGCGCATGCGGCAGCGCTCCAGCGCAGGTTCACGCCGCCGCGCCCAATCAAGGGACGAGCCCCCGCGGGCTTGAGCGCACCAAAGCCAAAGATGAAACAAGAAGCTAATAAAGCCGTGGATGAACAGCAGCTACAAAGCATAGCAAAGGAATAACTTCAAAACCATAAGATTCAAGCGATTTACAATCCATCCAACTACCTCACCAACCTGCTATACTATAAAACTTCCAGTAAACCCACCTTCTACATTAAGAATTATTTTCTAATAATTTTATCTGCTTAAAACACGCAACAGCTGAATTACTTATGCATTTATCGATGAAACCTGCGGCCGGGGTTGATTTTTAATTCCTAAATCTTCAAATTACCTTCGCAACCTAAACACGCATACCATGATGCAAAACGGACTGAACGAAGGCCTCCGGAATAACTGGAGCCTGGAAGAGATAAAGGAGCTTTACAACAAACCTGTGCTGGAGCTGATTGTAGAAGCAGCCAATGTGCACAAGCAGTACCAGGCCACCGGCGAAGTACAGGTTTGTACCTTGTTATCCGTAAAAACCGGCGGCTGCCCCGAGGACTGTGCTTACTGTCCGCAGGCAGCGCGCTACAACACCGGCGTGGATGTACACAAGCTGATGAGCCAGGAGCAGGTTTTGGCCTCCGCGCAGCGCGCGAAAGAAGGAGGCTCTACCCGCTTCTGCATGGGCGCTGCCTGGCGCGAAGTGCGCGACAACCGCGACTTCGACAAGGTGCTGAACATGGTGAAAGGCGTAAATGATTTGGGCCTGGAAGTATGCTGCACGCTGGGCATGGTAAACGAATACCAGGCAGAGCGCCTGAAAGAGGCCGGCCTGTATGCCTACAACCACAACCTGGATACCTCCGAAGATAACTATGCCAGCATCATCACCACGCGTACCTACGATGATCGCCTGAATACGATTGACAACGTGCGCAAAGCAGGAATTTCGGTGTGCTCCGGCGGCATTATCGGCTTGGGCGAAACGGAAGAGGATCGCATCGGCATGCTGTATACCTTGTCTACGATGGAGCAGCATCCGGAATCGGTGCCGGTCAATGCGCTGGTGCCGGTAAAAGGCACGCCGCTGGAAAATCAGCCGCGTGTGTCGGTGTGGGAGATGGTGCGCATGATTGCCACAGCCCGCATCCTGATGCCAAAATCAATGGTGCGCTTATCGGCTGGCCGTGAAGCCATGGACGTGACCGAGCAGGCCCTTTGTTTCCTGGCCGGTGCAAACTCCATCTTTACCGGAGAAAAGCTCCTTACTACGCCAAATCCTGATTTCGACCAGGACCGGGCGATGTTCCAGTTGCTGGGCCTCAAACCCCGCAAATCATTTAAAGAAGAAACACAAGCTGTTTGTTAGATTTTAGACGCTAGATATTAGACGTTAGACTTTACTAAAATGAAATCTCTTTCTTTTCAGTCTAAAATCTAACATCTAATGTCTAGTATCTTAGAAGAAAACCTACAGCAAAAGCTCACAGAGCGGGCGGCAAAAGGGAATTTGCGCCAGCTTAAGGTTACCTCCGGGCTGGTGGATTTCTGTTCGAACGATTACCTCGGGCTGGCACGAAGCGAAAAACTGCGGGCGCTCATCCGGGAGGAAGAAGAGAAGTATAAACATTTGCCGCTGGGCGCAACCGGCTCCCGGCTTTTATCCGGCAACCATCCGCTGTTCGAGGAACTGGAAACCATAATTGCCACGTACCATCACGGCGAAGCAGCGCTGCTGTTCAATTCCGGGTACACGGCCAATGTTGGGCTCTTGTCGGCACTGCCGCAGCGGAGCGATACTGTTTTTTACGACGAGGCCAGCCACGCCTCCATGAAAGACGGCCTGCGCCTGAGCTTTGCTAAAAGTTATAGTTTCCGGCACAACGATGTGGCCGACCTGCGTCAAAAGCTAAAACTGGCTGCCGGACAAGTATACGTGGTGGTGGAAGCTGTATACTCAATGGATGGCGACCAGGCACCTTTGCAGGAACTGGCACAACTCTGCCGGGAACAGAACGCCGCGCTGATAGTAGATGAAGCCCATGCGGTTGGTTTGTATGGCGAAAAAGGAGAAGGCTTAACCGTGGCGCTCGGGCTGGAAAAAGAGGTGTTTGCGCAGGTGATTACGTACGGCAAAGCGATGGGCAACCACGGTGCTGCTGTGGTGGGCGCTAAAGTGCTGCGCGAGTTTTTGATTAACTACAGCCGCGCTTTTATTTATACAACCGGCTTGCCAACACACGCCCTGGTGGCGCTGAAATGTGCTTATACTTTGTTGCCGGATATGACGCAGGAACGCAGGCAGGTAAAAAGGCTGGCACAGCAATTATACGGGCAGCTAAACCAACTGCCGGGTATCCGCTGCGCGCCGCAGGAGAGCGTTATACTTTCTGTATTTGTGGAGGAAGGCGGAACAGCGAAGTTAAAGACCTTGGCTTCGTTTTTACAGCAGCAGGGATTTGACGTGCGCCCGGTGCTGAGTCCTACGGTGCCTACAGGTCAGGAGCGGCTGCGGGTGATAGTACATGCTTTTAATACATCAGAACAAATTGACGGTCTCGTGAAGGCCATAGCCAAAGGAACATGAAAAGCTATTTTGTAACAGGTATCGGAACAGATGTGGGCAAAACCGTTGCCGCTGCCATACTCACGGAGGCGCTTCAGGCCGATTACTGGAAACCTGTGCAGGCAGGCGGGCTTGATTTTACAGACACTGACATGGTGCAAAGCCTGGTGTCTAATCCGGTTTCTGTGTTTCACCCGGAAGCTTACCGGCTTAAGATGCCTGCCTCACCTCATCGCGCCGCTGCTGCTGAAGGCATCGAGATTAAGATACATGGCATGCAACTGCCACAAACCGACAACAATCTGATTGTGGAAGGTGCCGGCGGCCTGATGGTGCCGCTCAACAAGCGCTACCTTATGCTGGATCTGGTGCAGCAACTGGGCCTGGAAGTTATCCTGATTTCCCGTAACTACCTCGGAAGTATAAACCATACTTTGCTCACCGCCGAAGTCCTGCGCCACCGCAAGATACCTGTAGCCGGCATTATTTTTAATGGCGAGGAAAACACGTCCTCCGAAGATTTCATTATCAAGTATACAGGCCTGCGTCGCCTCCCCTCCATCCGCCAGGAAGCTGACTTTTGCAAAGAAACCGTAGCCGAATATGCCAGGCAGTTCGAAGACTGTTTTGCGGATGTTAAATGCTAGACATTAGATGTAAGACTTTATATATCAGGTTATATTGAAGAGAGGTTTACTTTAATCAGTTTTGTTATTTTTGGGATGAAGTGTCTGATGTAACTATCAACGTAGAACATTGATATTTTTGTCTAAAGTCTAACATCTATCATAAATGAACTTAGCGCAACGCGACCAGGCTACCATCTGGCACCCTTACACGCAGATGAAAACCGCTGCGGCACCCATACCTATTGTTCGGGGCGAAGGTGCTTTGCTGGTAGCGGAGGATGGCAAAACGTATGTGGATGCGGTAGCTTCGTGGTGGGTAAACCTGCACGGCCACGCACACCCCTACATTGCGCAAAAAGTAACTGAGCAGCTGCAAACACTGGAACACGTCATTTTTGCAGGCTTCACGCACCCAGCGGCTGTTACGTTTGCCGAGCGCCTGCTGCAGATTCTGCCGGAGGGCCAAAGCCGTATCTTTTATTCTGATAACGGTTCTACAGCCGTGGAAGTGGCGCTCAAAATGGCCATCCAGTACTGGAACAACCTGGGCACTCCCCGTAAAAAAATCATTGCTTTCCGCGACAGCTACCATGGCGATACCTTTGGGGCGATGGCCGTGAGCGCGCGCAGTGCTTTTACCGCGCCGTTCTGGTCATACCTGTTCGAAGTAGCTTTTATAGATGTGCCGGTGCCTGGCCGGGAAGAAGAAAGTATAAGCCAGTTACGAACCTTAGCGGAAGCCGGCGATATAGCGGCTTTTATTTACGAACCGCTGGTGCTGGGCACGGCCGGCATGGTGATGTATACACCCGAAGTACTGGACCGCCTGCTGGAAATCTGCCAGAAGCACGACATCCTGACTATTGCCGACGAGGTGATGACGGGCTTTGGCCGTACCGGGCGCACCTTTGCCTCGGATTACATGCAGGGCCAGCCCGACATCGTTTGCCTCTCAAAGGGGCTGACAGGTGGTACGATGGCTTTGGGTGCTACCTCCTCCTCCGAAAAAGTATACAACGCCTTCCTGCACGACGATAAAAGCAAAACGCTCTTCCACGGCCACAGTTATACCGCCAATCCCGTTGCTTGTGCTGCCGGACTGGCCAGCCTGGATTTGCTGTTGCAGTCGCAAACGCAGGAAGGTATAAACCGCATTGCTACGCGCCACGCTACCTTTGCTGCAAGTATAAAAGAGCTGCCGGGCGTGCAGGAAGTGCGCCAACAGGGGACTATACTGGCCATAGAGTTTGAAGACGGCGGCACCTCCTACTTCAGCGACCTGCGGGATACTTTGTATAGCTTTGGACTAGACAACGGCGTACTGCTTCGTCCGCTTGGCAATATCATTTATATCATTCCGCCTTACTGCATCACCGATGCGCAGCTTAACCTGGTATACCAGGCCATACTTGGTATGCAGCAACTGGTTACCGGCCAGCGCCATTATCCGCGCCCTGATTTAACGATGCTGCACGATTAAGTTATCCGAACCTTTGATTGAAGCTGATTTGTATGAGCAGTAATTATACTCCTCATATAATCATCACAAAAATGAGATAAATCAAAAGGTTCAGACAAATCGCTTACCTTTACCAGCGCATTGGAAACAGAAAAAAAATATATTGTCATTAAAGGCAGCGGGGCCATTTCTCCGCTTGGGCACGATGCGGCCTCCACAGCGGCCGCTTATACTTCCGGCAAACCGGCATTCAGCTTTATACCTCACGATGGCACGTTAACACCTGTTGCTGCTTTACCCATTGCGGCAGAGCAAAAGTTGCAGGAACTCATCCAAAGTAATCCCTATTACAAGCAGCTCGACCGCTCGGTGCAGCTGGCCATTTATGCTGCCTGCCAGGCTGCCACGGAAGCAGGCTGGCTTCAGGAAGATGCCCCGGCTTCGGATGATTTGGCCGTTAATATCGGTTCTTCGCGCGGGGCCACAGGCTTATTTGAGCATCATTTTGGCCAGTACCGGCAAGGTACAGATGGCAGCCTTTCGTCGGCGGCCTCTCCTACCACCACGCTCGGCAACCTGTCGAGTTGGGTAGCGCATGCCGTGAATGCCGGGGGCGCGCAAATCAGCCACTCCATTACCTGCAGCACCGCGCTGATGGCAGTAGCCAATGGTGTGGCATGGCTCAGGGCAGGTATGGCCGGGCGGTTTCTGGCGGGTGGTACTGAAGCGCCGCTTACGCCCTTCACCATCGCCCAAATGAAAGCAGTAGGCATTTATTCCAAACTCGCAAACCAGCCTTATCCTTGTCAGCCCTACGCAGCAGTCCGGCAGAATACGTTTACCCTGGGTGAAGGCGCAGCTGTGTTTGCCTTGGAACAGGTAGCGCAATCGGCTTTAAAAACAGGCAATTTTATAGTAGAGGCTGTCGGACTGGGCTTCGAGAAGATTGTGAGTAAAACCGGTATTTCTGCCGAGGGTATCAACTTCCAGAAGTCTATGCGGCACGCACTCTCGCAGTTGCCAGAACAACATCGCACGATTGACCTTATCATCACCCATACCCCCGGCACCCGCGCCGGCGACAGTGCCGAACTGGCTGCCATCGAGGCTGTTTTCGGAACGGATGCCCCTGCCATCACCACCAACAAGTGGCTTATCGGCCATACCCTGGGAGCTTCCGGCGCACTGAGTTTGCAGTACGCACTGCACATACTCCGGGCACAACAGTATGCACCTGTGCCGTACCCGAACATATTACCGGCAAAAGCGCAAAAGCACATCTCCCGCATACTTATAAACGCTGCCGGCTTTGGGGGCAATGCAGCCAGCCTGGTTGTTACCAGAGTATAAGCAGGTATCTGATTCTCGTGCCTGGTAAACCTGCATTCAGCGCTTTATCTTCGAACTTATACCTCTTCAAATTTCAAAATCTGCTTAATAAGCTGGCCTCGTGGCAACCTGCTTTTATTTCTAATGATAAAATGCAGTATTTCTGTTGAAAAGAAATCATTCTGCACTACTTTTGCCAAGTATGAATTTATCATTTTTTCTTTCGTTTAAATGAAAATATTAAAATTTGGCGGTACTTCCGTGGGGTCTGCCGCAAGAATGAAAGCCGTAGCTGCGCTCATCCAGGGAGATGAGCCGAAAATTGTGGTGCTTTCGGCCATGTCGGGCACAACAAATGCCCTGGTACAAATAAGCGAGTTGCTGTACCAGCACAAAAATGAAGAAGCGAAAGCGCAGATTGATGCGCTCCACCATACATATAAACAGGTAGCTACAGACTTTTATACTTCCGCCGAGAAGCAGCAGCAAGCCAACGAATTGCTCAACCAGCACTTTGACTACCTTCGGGCTTTTACGCAGGATTCATTTACCACACACGAAGAGCGGGCCGTACTGGCACAGGGCGAGCTACTGTCTACCGCATTATTCCAGTTCTTCCTGGAGGAGCAGGGTATTAACTCCGTGCTGCTGCCTGCGCTCAACTTTATGAAGATTGACGAGAACGAGGAGCCGGATACAGCCTACATCGCCGCAAACCTGAAAGCGGAACTGGCAAAATATCCGGAGACAAAGTTGTTTATCACGCAGGGATACATCTGCCGCAACGCCTTCGGCGAAGTAGATAACCTGAAGCGTGGCGGCTCCGATTACTCTGCTTCGCTGATTGGTGCTGCTGCCGATGCCGACGAAATCCAGATATGGACCGACATCGACGGAATGCACAACAACGACCCGCGCATCGTCAAAAACACTTATCCTATTGCAGTGCTGTCGTTTGATGAGGCTGCGGAACTGGCTTACTTCGGAGCCAAAATTCTGCACCCGAGCAGCGTACAGCCAGCTAAACAGAAGAACATCCCCGTACGCCTGCTCAACACCATGCAGCCGGAGGCGAAAGGCACCATTATTACGGCTGAAAGCGAAGGCGGCAAAATTAAAGCGGTAGCGGCGAAGGATGGTATTACGGCTATCAAGATAAAGTCGGGACGCATGTTGCTGGCTTATGGCTTTCTGCGCAGCGTGTTTGAAGTATTCGAACGGTACAAAACGCCCATCGATATGATTACGACGTCGGAAGTAGCCGTATCGCTGACCATCGACAATGCCAGGTTCCTGAACGAAATTGTACATGAATTAGAAGCATTCGGCCAGGTAGAAGCAGATCAGGAACAAACCATTGTGTGCGTAGTAGGCGATTTTATGGAAGAACGCAGCGGCGCTGCCCTGAAGGTATTTGAAGCGCTGAAGGATATTCCGTTGCGCATGATTTCGTATGGCGGCAGCAAAAACAACATCAGCGTGCTTATCAACACTCCTCACAAAGTGGACGCGCTGCAGAAATTAAATGAGGGAATATTCGAACACAACGCCACCAATGCTTAACATAGACCTGCATGAATTGCAGCAGCACGCCACGCCGCTGTATGTATACGACCTAAACCTGCTGCGCCAGACTTTGCAAACAGCTAAAACCGAGGCCGGCAAGTATAACTACCACGTGCATTATGCGCTCAAAGCAAACGCCAATGCGCCCATACTTGCTGAAATGCTGCAGCATGGTTTCGGCGCCGACTGCGTGAGCGGCAACGAGGTGAAAGCGGCCCTAGAAAATGGTTTCGGGTCTGAAGATGTTGTTTTTGCCGGTGTTGGAAAATCCGATGCAGAAATTAACTATGCGCTGGAGCAGGATATTTTTTGCTTTAACTGCGAGTCGAAGCAGGAACTGGAAGTGCTTAACGAACTGGCAGAGAAAAAGGGGAAGACAGCCCGGATTGCCCTGCGCATCAACCCGAACGTAAACGCCAACACGCACAAGTATATTACCACCGGCCTGGAAGAAAACAAGTTTGGTATTAATGCCTGGGAGTTAGAGAGCGTGCTGGAGCTGCTTGCGCAACTGAAAAGTATCGAGCTCATCGGTATTCACTTCCATATCGGTTCGCAAATAACGGATCTGACAGTTTTCAAAAATTTGTGCACCCGTGTGAACGAGTTCCAGGACTGGTTTGCTGCCCGCAACATCAGGTTGCAGCACATCAACGTCGGAGGCGGTCTGGGCGTGGATTATTACCACCCGGAGCAGCAGCCTATACCTGACTTTGCCGCTTACTTTGGCTTGTTCCACCAGTTTCTGGAATTAAAGCCCGGGCAGCAGGTACATTTCGAGTTGGGCCGTGCGCTGGTAGCGCAATGCGGCACGCTTGTTTCCAGGGTGCTCTACATCAAAAAGGGCTTGTCTACCAACTTTGCCATACTGGATGCCGGTATGACGGAACTGATTCGCCCGGCGCTGTACCAATCCTATCATAAAATAGAAAACCTGACAAGCCGGGAGCCCGAGGAGCGCTATGACGTGGTAGGGCCGATATGCGAATCTTCGGATTGCTTCGGCAAGGCGGTGCAGTTACCCGAAACCAGCCGCGGCGACTTTATTGCTATCAGCACGGCAGGCGCTTATGGCGAGGTAATGGCCTCGAACTATAACCTGCGCGAAAAAGCAAAGGCTTTATACTTGTAAAAAGGATCGATATCAACAAAAAGCCCGGCTTCATCTCTCATGAAGCCGGGCTTTTTGTTATCCATACTATCTCCGTTGTCAGCCAGTGCTACGATTTATTTTCACTGTGCTGCAAGTATAAAATCGGGTGCAGCCTGTGCGATGCCTGGCTGTTTCTGCAGGAAATTGGCAAGTTCCAGTGCATTTCCGTTAGAATGCTTGCTTACTTTCACCAGGTAAATGTTGCTTCCGGGCGATGATGGTTGCACTTCGGCTTTGTAATCTCTAGCAAGCTCCTGCAAAGTGCTCAGCCCATCCTGTTCTACTGTAACGATGACCTCATTGCTGATTCCGAGTAGTTGTTTGCCGGACAGGAAATATGGAGCGGCATAGGCAATCTGCGCATCTGCAGCTAATGTTAGCAGTGCCTGCTCCACTTGTTTGCAGTTAAGGCCATCCTGCAGCACCAGCGATTGCAACACCGCCGATTTGGAAGCAGCCTGTGTGCCTAAGCTTTTAACAAAGCCATACTTCTGTAGCAGGAGCTGCTGGTCAGCGGCGGATATATGTGGTTCAAAAGCCACCAGCACCTGTTTGGTATACACAACGCCAAGGCTTTTGCTTTGCCCGCCATCAACATAACTATAGCTGGAGCACGCATTTCCGGCGACCTGCATCTTGTTCAGCAAATCCGGGTCGAAGCGCACGTTACGGACAGGAGAAGCGCTGTTGTCTCTACAAGCAGAAAAAGTAATCAGCATGAGCATGCCGCTCAGGAAGGGTAGGAGTTTATTCATCACCGTACAGTTTTTATCTCCAGGAAATAATAATTGTACGTGCACCCATTAAGAAAAGCTATGAAATTCTTCCCTTTTAATGACGTTTTTTCTAAATTTTATTAAAATTTATTATCTGCGATAAATATAATTAGTATGGCCGTTGAAATCCTTTAACCTGTACGCGTGATAAAGCCTGTATAACTGCACAGTATATGATATCAAACATGCTCCTGTAATACAACCTAAGCCGCAACAAGCTCTGTTACAGCAGCTGCGCGCAATAGTTTTTCCTCTGTCAACTCATCAGGTACCTGGGCGATAAAGGCTCCCAACGCCTCTAGTTCCTGCCGGTGCTGCAGCAGGTCGCTGCGGTAAATGGTGCCAAGCAGTTGCACCACCTGGCTGTTTACGCCAAAAGAAGTTACTTCCTGCCATGGCAGATTCGGCAGTTCGCCCCTGTGCTCTACCCGCAGGTATACCCGCAGCAGCGCATCGGCAGCCACAGTAGCAGTAGCAGCTGCACTTAATTTGGCATAGTTATACTTGTAGCCCGCCAGAGCTGCCGACACATCAGCCCACACCGCAGAGCCGGTAGGATGGCTGCCGGCCCCGCGCCCTTTCAGAAACTGTGTACCGGCAAATTTGGCCTGCAGCTGCACGCCGTTAAATTCTGCATTTACTGCATAAAGCTCGCTGTCAGGCGTTACAAAAGTTGGCAGCACCTGCACCTCCAGCTTGCCCTGCGTATTAATTTTTGCTGATGCCACCAGTTTAATGCGCGCACCTGCTGCCTGCGCCAGCGCAACATCCTGCGTGCTCACCTGGCTGATACCAAACCGAAGCACCTCCTGCGGCGGTATCACCACGCCAAAAGCATGTGCTGCGATGATGCATATTTTGTGCAGGGCATCGTAACCGCCTACATCCAGCGTCGGGTTTGTCTCGGCAAAGCCAAGCACCTGCGCCTGTTGCAAAGCCTCCTGATAAGAAAGGCCTTCTGCGTCGAGTTTGTGTAGAATATAGTTGGAAGAACCATTCAGGATACCGCTTATCTCCTGCAGTGGTTCGGTGCCATAATATGCTTCAAGGGTACGCAGGATGGGAATACTGCCACATACAGCTGCTTCATAAAGCAGCGTGCCGCCATACTGGCGCTGCAATTCTACCAACTCGGGCAGGTTTTCGGCTATCATTTTTTTATTGGCTGATACCACGGTCTTGCCTTCCTGCAGGGCCTGCCGCACCAGCAGCAACGCTTCATTCGGGTCGCTGATGAGTTCGGCCAGCAGATCCAGGCTTTGGTCCTGCAGCAACTCCTGTGCATCGAAGGTAAAAGCCGTGGCTGGCAGTGGCCGATCTTTGGTTTTGTCTTTTACACAGATGTTGGCAACGTCCAGCAGTTGGTTGTGCTGCAGCACGTCGTATAAACCCTGGCCTACACAGCCAAACCCCAGGATACCTATCTTTCGCTTACCGCGTTTATCGCTCATAATTTACTAATTCTACTGTTTCTTCTTCTATATAAAATTGACTGATGGCTTCCGAAAGTTGCACGATTTCCATCAAAAAGCCATCATGGCCATAATTAGAGTGGAGCAGCGCAAACGAGGAACCCGGCACCTGGGCATGCAGCCTGCGCTGCTCTTCTACCGGGAACAGGATATCCGTATCCACGCCCACAAACAGGCAACGCGCCTGCAGGTGTGCCAGCGCCTTTTGCACGCCGCCCCTGTTACGGCCTACATGGTGCGAATCCATGGCTTTGGAAAGCAGCCAGTAAGTATAGGCGTTAAAGCGCTGGGCCAGTTTTTCACCCTGGTATACCTGGTAGGAAGCGGCTCTGTAGTTGTCGGTAATGCTGTTGCCGGGCTCCTGCTGGCTCTCCTGGTAAGTGTTGTAATGACGGTATGAGAGCATGGCAACGGCACGCGCGGTTTTCAAACCACCCAAACCGGCTGTTTCTGTGCTCTCATTCCAGGTAGGATCCTGCCGGATGGCCATGCGCTGGGTTTCGTTAAAGGCAATGCCCCAGGGCGAGTGGCGAGCATTGGATGCCACCTGTACCAGCCGCTCAAATACGCCTGGTTTCCAGATAGCCCACTCCAGCGCCTGCTGTCCTCCCAGCGAACCACCTATCAAAGTATGAATATGCTGCAAACCCAGTTCCTGCCGCAGCAGGTCGAAAGCCGCCACTACATCCCGGTTGGTGAAAGCCGGGAATGTATGATAGTATGGCTGCAGCGTTTCAGGATTGATGGACAGCGGGCCGGTAGAACCATAGCACCCACCCAGGGTATTGGCACAAACAATAAACCATTTAGCCGGATCGTACAGTTTACCTTCACCAAATAAGCCGGCCCACCAGTCAGTAAAATCGGAGCTGCCGGTCAGGGCATGGCATACCCATACTACGTTACTGGCCTGTGTATTAAGCTGGCCATAGGTGGTATAGGCGAGCTGCAGGCCGGGCAGTGCAGCGCCCGACTCCAGTTCAAACTCCTTCTGATAGTGAAAAACGTGATGTTCCGGCATAAGTAAGTGTGCTGATTTGTTAATGTGATAGTACGTTGCCTGCCAACCTATTATCACCAGTTGCGAATGTCTAATTTCCCCAACTGCTTGTTATACTTTATACTTTAGCTGAGCACAGCCTCTGGCCGGGATTGCTGTACCTGGGCAAAAGCGTGTTCAAAATCTGCTTTAATGTCGTCGATGTGCTCGATGCCGAGTGAAACGCGGAGCATTGTTGGTTCTACACCTGCGCTCTGTTGTTCAGTTTCGCTTAGCTGCTGGTGCGTGGTAGAGGCCGGATGGATAATCAGTGTTTTGGCATCGCCTACGTTGGCCAGATGGCTCACCAGTTGCAGGCTGTTCACAAATGTTTCCGCCTGCCGCTTGTCGCCTTTTAACTTAAAAGACAGCACGCCGCCGGAACCACGCTTCAGGTACTTTTTAGCCAGTTCGTGATATTTGCTGCTCTCCAGCCCCGGATAATTCACCGATTCTACCTGCTCGTGCTGCTCCAGCCATTGCGCCAGTGCCAGCGTGTTCTCTACCGTTCTGTCTACGCGCAGCGAGAGGGTTTCGAGCCCCTGCAGCAGCAGGAAGGAATTGAACGGGCTGAGCGCCGGGCCAAAATCCCGCAGGCCCTCTACCCTGGCACGTATGGCGAAGGCAATGTTTCCGAAAGGCCCGTCTGCCCCGAATACTTCCCAGAAATTAAGCCCGTGATAGCCTTCGCTGGGCTCAGAGAACTGCGGAAATTTGCCGTTGCCCCAGTTGAAATTGCCACCATCCACTATCACCCCGCCAATGCTGTTACCATGGCCGCCAATCCATTTGGTTGCAGCCTCTACTATCACGTTGGCACCATGCTCGAACGGGCGAAACAGGTAACCTCCGGCGCCAAAGGTATTGTCCACCACCAGCGGAATATCATACTTGCGGGCCAGCGCTGCAATGGCGTCAAAATCCGGAACATTGAAACGCGGGTTGCCGATGGTTTCCACGTAAAGAGCTTTGGTTTTATCGTCTATCAGCTTTTCGTAGTTTTCCACAGCATCGTCATCGGCAAAGCGGGCTTCTATACCCAGGCGCTTGAAAGAAACTTTAAACTGGTTGTATGATCCGCCATAGAGGTTCCGGGTCGACACGAAATTATCGCCGGCAGCCAGTATGTTGCTGAGCGCTATAAACTGCGCTGCCATCCCGGAAGCCACAGCTACAGCCGCCACCCCGCCTTCCAAAGCCGCTACGCGCTTTTCAAACACATCAGTGGTGGGATTCATGATGCGGGTATAAATATTACCAAACTCCTTTAGTGCAAACAGGTTAGCGCCGTGTTCGGCATTCTTGAAATTATAGGAAGTAGTCTGGTATATCGGCACGGCACGTGATTGTGTGGTCGGATCTACTTCCTGGCCGGCGTGTAGCTGTAATGTTTCAAAATGGAGTGATGCAGACATGGCTATATAGAGTTATGAGTTTGAAAAGGTGCGTTTGAATAAATTAACAGGCTTGCAAATACAGAAAAGTGTTGCATCACAGACGTGTGTCTGCCGCAAAAGCATTGAAGCCGATGAGGGGTTTAGCTTAGCAGCAACAGCAACACATAGCCATCGGGGGCATGCGCATGCTTGTAGCCGGAACAGAATAGCCGTTTTGCAGCAGGCAGCCTGCCGGCGAAACAGAAAAATGATGAGGTGGTGTTGGTTTGATTCCCTTTTTCATTATCGTATCAATTTATATTCTTCCGAACCCTTCGGAATCAGGAATTAGCACCTTTACTCGGTCGTTAGGTTGCTAGCGCTTCACAGAGCCTGTCTCTCCACGCTTCTTTATAAATCAATATCCGCAAAAGGGATAATTGACTTGATGTTGCAATATTAAGGCACGCTTAAAAGTAAAACAAGTTTTTCTGCAATTTTTTAAAAAATTACACCGCACCTTATTAAGGCAACATACGACCTGCTCTGCCGCTTCGTTGTAATCCTTAACAACTACAGCGTGTTCAAAGTTTAATAAAAAGCTTAAAGCCTGGCTTTTACAAAAGCGCAGCGCTCCAGTTCCGAAGCAGAAGCTTGCAAAAAGTACTGCCGGGCCATCCGGTAAAAGCATTATAGATAAAGGTAAGATGTTTTAAAAGGCAGTGTTTATTTTGCCCGGTTACTTACCTGCAAAAAAGCCGGAATAAATTACGATCCGCCTTTCCCGGCCTGCGCTTTGCTCCATGATACTGGATAGCCGCGTGAAAGGATAATATGGCCGCAACAGATAAATTTTCCTGCCTTCTAAAATATAATTAACTTTGCCTGCCTAAAACCTATCAATGCAATGGAGGCCATAAAAGAAACCAATTTCTCCTTTGCCGGGCAAACCGGCTTTTACAAAGGCAAAGTCCGCGACGTTTATTATTTTGACGACAAGCTGGCTATGGTGGCCACCGACCGCATTTCGGCTTTTGATGTGGTGTTGCCGCGCGCTATACCTTACAAGGGGCAGGTGCTCAACCAGATAGCCAGCCTCAACCTCAAGGCTACTTCCGACATCGTGCCGAACTGGGTAATTAGTACACCCGATCCGAACGTAACTATCGGGTACCGTTGCGAACCTTATAAAGTAGAAATGGTGATACGCGGCTACCTGGCCGGGCATGCCTGGCGCGAGTACCAGGCAGGGCGGCGCACGCTATGCGGCGTAACGCTGCCCGAAGGACTGCGCGAGAATGACAGGCTGCCCGAACCCATTATTACGCCTACCACCAAAGCCGATGAGGGGCATGACGAAGATATTTCAAAAAAAGAAATTCTGGCGCAAGGGCTTGTATCTGAAGAAGATTATCTTAAATTAGAGCATTATACCAGGGCACTTTATGCCCGTGGTACCGAGCTGGCAGCAAATCGTGGCCTGATTTTGGTAGACACCAAATATGAGTTTGGCAAGTATAATGATCAGATTTTTTTAATTGACGAAATCCATACGCCTGACTCTTCTCGTTACTTCTATGGCCAGGGCTATGAGGCACGGCAGGCAGAAGGCAAGCCGCAACACCAACTCTCAAAGGAGTTTGTACGCCAGTGGCTGATTGAAAATGGTTTTCAGGGAAAGGACGGCCAAGCTGTACCGGAAATGACAGACCAGGTTGTAAACGGCATCTCGGACAGGTACATTGAATTGTTCGAGGTATTTACAGGTCAGCCCTTTAAGAAAGAACCATACAAGGAGGCGCTGCAACGCATGGAGCAGCGCATAACTGAAAACATTTTTTAGCACCAAAAGTTAACATATTTAAAGTAGATTTTGGTACATTTGCTTTTAAATCCTTAAGGGTAGATCTATGAAGTACACGATTGATAAGAAAGAAAATTACACAATTATCACGATAGATGAAAAGAAGCTGGACACGTCCATTGCGCCAGATCTGAAGTCTGAGTTCGTGAAATTGAATGCTGAAGGGATCACCAACCTGATTCTTGATCTGAGCAATGTTAAATATACAGATTCATCCGGCCTTAGCTCTATCCTGATCGCTAACCGCCTGTGCAACTCGTCTAACGGCTTGCTGATAATGACCGGTTTGCAGGACCACGTGATGAAGCTTATCTCTATCTCTAAATTAGAGTCTGTGCTCAACATACTGCCTACCGTGGAAGAGGCAATTGACCGTGTGTTTCTGCACGAAATTGAGCAGGACTTAACCAACAAAGAAGACTAAGCATACCAGCCGCCAGTGGATTTCGAACTCGTAATTTTAGGTAGTTCGTCGGCCACGCCTTCGGCAAACAGACACCATACCGCTCAAATCTTAACGATTGGTAATCAGCACCATCTGATTGATTGCGGTGAAGGAACGCAGATGCGCCTGATGCATTATAAAATAAAACATCAGCGCATCTGCAACATTTATATCAGCCACCTGCATGGCGACCATTACTTCGGGCTGGCAGGTTTGCTGTCTACCATGCACCTGCAGGGCCGCAACACGCCGTTGCACCTCTTCGCCCCTCCCGGCCTCTCCGACATTCTCAGCCTACAATTTAAGTACTCGGGCACCAACCTGTGCTTTCCGCTCATTTTTCATGAGCTGGATACTTCCGCGTACAAAAACGTATTTGAAGACAAGCAAATAACGGTGCATACAATTCCGATGGCGCACCGGGTGCCCTGCTGTGGTTTCCTGTTACGCGAAAAGCCCAAGCTGCGCCCGCTCATCAAAGAAAAGCTACCCGATTTCCTGACGCCACCACAACTGCTACGCCTGAAACGAGGCGAAGACATCAAAGACGGGCAGGGAAACGTAGTTGTCCGGAATGCGGATGTAACGTTGCCGCCCAAACGCAGCCGCAGCTATGCTTATTGCTCCGACAGCCGCTACAAACCCGACATCCTCCCCTACCTGCGCGGTGTAGACCTGCTGTACCACGAAGCTACTTTTCTGGATGAGATGCGCGACCGGGCTACTTATACTTTCCATAGCACAGCGCTTCAGGCCGGGGAACTGGCTGCCGCCGCCGAGGTGCAGCACCTTATACTTGGCCACTTTTCAGTGCGCTACAAAGACCTGCAACCACTGCTGCTCGAAGCGCTGAGAGCCTTTACGAAAGTGGATTTGGCTATAGAAGGCAGTGTCTTCAGTATAAAGGAGTAGCAGCAGGCCGGCCCTGGATGTTTGCTTTAAAGTGGCTGGTTTCGGTAGTAGCCTCTGTTACCTTTGCAAGCGTAAAAGCGCCTATTGCCATCACCAAATCCCGTACTGCAATATCCAGGTACAGTCCTCCGCTCAGGATAAGGTTCAGGGCTATACCAATCAGCCAGGCCATCACCACGTAAGCGCCAATCCGTGGTTTCACAAAAACCAAAACGCCCGCAATTATTTCAATAACGCCTACTATCAGCATAAACGTGTGCGGGCTAAAAGGCAGCATTTCTGCTACAGTGGGGTTCAGGTACTTTTCCCAGTCTGTCAGCAGGTTCGTAAACTTGTCTAAACCGGCTACAATTGGAAGAATGCCATACGTTAACCTTAAAGTGGTTCTGACGTGGTGCAAAGTTTGATTTTGTGCTACAGTGTCCATGATTTTTTCCTCCTGTATTTAATTGTTTAAGTTATCATTTAGATGCAGATCAGGATTAAATCTTACAAAAATCCGTAACAATTCAGAGCAGAATGCATCTAACAGGTAAAAGCAATCCTTATGCAGGCAACACAAGTTAAAAACACGCAGCAACTCTCTGATATAGAAGTGGTAAGGAGAGTACTGGCCGGGGAAAAAGAACTCTACGAACTCCTGATGCGGCGCCACAATCAGAAACTTTACCGTGTGATAAGAGCATACCTGAAGGATGAGTGTGAGACAGAGGATGCGATGCAGAATACGTACCTGAAGGCATACGAAAAGCTATACCAATTCAGCGGCAATGCGCAGTTTTCTACATGGCTCATCCGAATAGGTATAAACGAAGCGCTGGGATGGTTGCGGAAAAATGAAGCCTCTGTTTGTAAGCGGGCCGCGCAGGACGGGCCTACGGAAGATCGTGTGCTGGAACTACCTGATACAAAAGCAATGAACCCGGAAACCAAGATGATACAGCAGGAAACACAGCAGATGCTGGAGCAGGCGATTGACGCCCTGCCCCCAAAGTACAAGATAGTATACTTACTGAAGGAAGTGGAAGACATGAGCACTTCCGAAGTTACCGCCAGTCTCCACATCACAGAGAGCAATGTAAACGTGAGGCTGCACAGGGCAAAATCTCTGCTAAAGGAAAGCCTGTATGAGCTTTCGGCCTCCAAGGCTGTTTTCGTTTTCGGGTTGCGGCGTTGCGATAAGCTGGTAGAAAAAGTAATGGCGAAACTTGCCTGAGTATACCCACTGAAGCTGCTCCGTTGCAAATCTCAGGAGTGCCGACGCTGCGCTTCTATACGGGTATAAAGTTTCGGAGCCGGAAAGTAATTTCTGACATGGCATACCAATTATTTCCCAAATTTCGTGTTATTTGCCGGTTCTCAAATCGTTTTGAACCGTAATCGCCCATAACAACGAAATATCTACACAATGGCTCAGAATAAATTACTTACTGCTTCCGGCATTCTTTTAGGCATCTTTGTAATTTTAGTTTTAATCCAGTTTATCAGAATAGATAAAACCAATCCGCCGGTTGACGCAGCTAAAGATTTTGCCACCATCGCCAATCCGCCGCAGGATGTGCAGCTTATTCTCCGAGAATCCTGCTACGACTGCCACGCCAACACCACTGTTTATCCCTGGTACTCCGATGTAGCGCCTGTTTCGTGGTGGCTCAAAAATCATATTACTGATGGCCGCAGGCACCTCAATTTTTCGGAGTGGGGAAGTTATACCGCCAAGAAAGCAGACCACAAGCTGGAAGAAAGTATAGAAATGGTTGAAAAAGGAGAAATGCCCCTCACCTCCTATACGCTTCTGCACCCGCAGGCCAAACTGACGGCGGCAGAAAAAGAGAAGCTGCTATCCTGGTTAAAGAACTACAGGAAAAGCTGATGCCTGCGCCGCGGCTTTTCTGTTGTATCGTGGCATAAATCCCGGGCTATACTTCATACATTTATACTTCTTTAAACATATTTAATGGCCTGTTGCGCCTTCACCTGCTCCCGCCCAAGTGACTTTTATGTAGCGCAACAAAGTATAACATACCGGCACCTATGGCATCTCCGTCAGACCACGCATATAATAAAAAACGCACACAACTGTTCCTCGTGCTCAGCGGCATTTTCCTGTCCAACGCCTTGCTGGCGGAACTCATAGGGGTAAAAATATTTTCGGGAGAGGCTATTTTCGGTCTGCCGGGCGCACAGCTAAACCTGCTGGGCTACAAGCTAGATTTTAACCTCACCGCAGGCGTGGTTATCTGGCCCGTTGTGTTCATCACCACTGATATCATCAATGAATACTTTGGCAAGTCGGGCGTAAAAAAGGTGAGCGTGCTTACGGTGCTGCTTATACTTTATGCTTTCCTTGTTATCAGCATTGTGACCAAGCTGCCGCCCGCGCAATTCTGGCAGGAGCTCAATAGCACCGACGCGCAGGGCAACCCGTTTAACATCAACTATGCTTACAACAGCGTGTACCGGCAGGGGCTTGGTATTATTATCGGCTCTGTCACGGCTTTCCTGATATCACAGTTTCTGGATGCAACCGTGTTTCACTGGCTGCGCCGCTTTACCGGCAGCAAAAAAATATGGCTCCGCGCCACGGGCTCTACCCTGGTGTCTCAGCTCATTGATAGCATTGTAGTGCTGTTTATTGCCTTCTATGCTTTCGGCAACTGGCCCCTGAGCCAGGTACTGTCCGTGGCAGCCATTAACTACATCTACAAGTTTTTCATCGCCATTGCCCTTACCCCGCTGCTATACCTCGCCCATTTCCTTATCGACAAGTACCTTGGCCCTCAGGAAGCGGAAGAACTGATGGAAGAGGCCGCCACTGTAGAAAGCTGAGACCAGGATTTATAGGATTATTAGATTTTAGGATTTCTGGGGGTTTATTAAATCCTTTATTGATGAGACCATCATAACCATTTGTGAAGACTGTTTAGGATTAAGTTCAATGATTTGGAATGATGGAGTTTGATGCGTTGACACATAAGATTATTGGATGTGCCATGAAGGTGCACCGGACGCTGGGAAGCGGATTCCGGGAAGTAATATACCAGCGGGCACTTGCCATTGAGTTGGAAAAGAATGGCCTTAGCTTTAGTCGCGAGATGGAAATGACCATTTATTACGAAGATATAGAGATAGGCACGCGAAAAGTAGACTTCTTTGTAGAAAAAAATGTAATGGTAGAGCTGAAGGCAGTCGCAAAACTGGAGGATGCGCATTTGGCTCAAGCCATTAATTACCTGGAAGCCTATAATTTACCTATAGGTTTACTGATAAACTTCGGAGCCAGGAGTCTCGAATTCAAAAGGCCTTACCACACCAAACACCCCCTCAACAAACAAAATCCCAAACCATAAGCAAAATTCTTCCGAGTAAATCTCATAATCTCAAGAATACAAATCAAGAATAAGTGCTTGAATACCAAAAAACTAATCCAGAAACCCGCCCCAAAACAAATCCTGGAATCTTTAAATTTTATAAATCCTAGTCTGTTATGTTCAAAGGAATCGCTGCGGTCTTTGTAGGCGCCTGCAGCTTCGGGATACTGTCAACGTTTGTAAAACTGGCCTATGCCGAAGGTTTTACCCTGGGTGATATTACAGGAGCACAGGTATTTTTCGGGCTGCTTATACTTTGGGGAATTGTGCTGTTGCGGCAGCTGCTCCGAGGCAAAAGCAACAGTTCCTCGCTTAAAGAAAAGCTTCAGCTGGTGGCGATGGGTACCAGTACCGGTCTTGTGAGTATCTTTTATTATAAATGCGTGCAAACGGTGCCTGCTTCTATTGCGATTCTGCTGCTGATGCAGTTCACGTGGATGAGCCTGATCATGGATGCCATCCTGAAACGCAAACTGCCAACAGTAGCACAGATGGGCATGGTGGCGCTGGTGCTGCTGGGCACCAGCCTGGCCGGCCGCCTGTTCTCTGATCAGCTGCCCAGCTTCGACTGGCAGGGCATTGTTTTTGGCCTGCTGGCTGCACTATGCTATACTTTTTTCCTGACCATTAACGGCGCGGCAGGTAACCACATGCATCCTGCCACCAAAAGCGCCCTGCTCCTGACCGGCGCCTGCATCCTCGTGTTCAGCATATTTCCGCCGGCATTTCTGGTAAACGGGGCATTAGGGCACGGCCTGCTGAAGTGGGGACTGGTACTGGCCGTGTTTGGCACGGTTGTACCGCCGCTCTTCTATGCTTACGGCATACCGCGTACGGGACTTGGGCTGAGCGCCATCCTGAGCACGGCAGAGTTGCCGGTGGCTGTGCTGATGTCGCGGTTAGTGTTGCACGAAGAAGTATGGCCGGTGCAGTGGCTGGGCGTGGCGCTTATACTTACCGCCATTGTGTTATCAAACCTAAGCTCTATCCGGAAAAGCCGCCGCAAGGCAGTAGCCGCTACCGGTGAAGTATAAGCAACCATACAAAATCTTAACCTTGCATTTCAGGTATAACTGAATTATCCCGAAGGTATATTTTCCTGTTCTTTTTCCTGTAAGTATCTTCTGCATGACTGCTATTTGTTTCATGAGAAAAGGAAGCGCTGGATGTTTCTTCCTTTGATAATCTTCATGTGATTATCAACAGACATCATAGCTGCGCAACCTCTTACAGCCGCCTTACTATAGGTATTTCATCGCTATTAATACTTGTTCTGAGCAATTTACATCATATCAGGCGCACAAGTAAAATTCGCACAGAAGTGGCAGGATGCAAGGGTTGTTTCACTGCATCCGCTCTTTTCCTGCTGTGCTAAAAAAGAACAGGGCAATAATCTCAGCATATTTATGGTTAGAAGAAGAGAGTGACTGTATTTTCTTTGCCAGCAAGCTTGTTCCTGCGGCAGGAAATTCAAATACTCTGGAAAGCAGGTATAAACCTGGCCTTGACACAAACCTCTATGATGATGAAAAATATTCTGCCCTTTTTCCTTTTAGCTGCATTGCACCTGAGCAGCGGCGAAGCACAGGCAAGCGACAGCAATAAGATAGTACCCACCGAAAGAACTTCTGTACTAACTACCCAAAAAGCTGCAGGCGGCACGTATGTGGGCACCATCCCCTGCGCTGATTGCAAAGGCATTAAAATGGAGCTGACGCTGGCAGACAACAAAGCCGGGAAAGGCAAAACTTATGTGCTGAAGCAGACTTATTTAGGCAAGCCCGCCGGCAAAAATGCGCTGCAGAGCACCGGCAAATGGTTTGCCGCCACCGGCAACAGCCAGAATCCGAAAGCGGTTATTTACCAGCTGATTCCGGACAAAGCATACGAGCCCCTATACTTTGAGCGGCTGAACGACAAAACGATTGAGATGCTGGATCAGGATCAGAACAAGATCGCTGCAAAGGGCAACTATAAACTACAGAAGCAGCCTTAAGCCGGTACAGCGGCCATTTTGGAACAAGGATTTTCTTTCAGGCGCTTTTTCGCTTATTTTGCACCTGCAAACATCCAACCCCTCTTACATGGCACGTTACCTCACCGGCATACAAAGTACAGGCCGCCCGCACCTGGGCAACCTGCTGGGCGCAATTATCCCGGCTATCGAATTCTCTAAAACGGCTGATCAGGAGTCGCTCTACTTCATCGCCGATCTGCATGCCCTTACCACTGTGCGCGATGCGGAGGTGCTGCGGCACAACACGTATTCGGTAGCGGCTTCATGGCTGGCTTTTGGTTTCGACACAGACAAGCATGTATTCTACCGCCAGTCAGATGTGCCTATGGTGACGGAACTGGCCTGGTACCTGAACTGCTTTGCGCCTTTTCCGATGCTGGCGAATGCACATTCGTTTAAAGATAAATCGAGCCGCCGTGGGCTGGCTGATGTGAATGCCGGCCTGTTTACTTACCCGGTACTGATGGCTGCCGACATCTTAATGTATGATGCCAACTTTGTGCCGGTAGGCAAAGACCAGATACAGCACCTGGAAATTACACGCGACATTGCCAGCTCGTTTAACCACCAGTATGGCGAAACCTTTGTGCTGCCGGAAGCCAGTACGGATGATACCGTGATGACGGTGCCCGGCATCAACGGCGAGAAAATGAGCAAGTCATACGGCAACATTATCGATATCTTTGAAGCCGACAAGCCGCTGCGCAAAACCATCATGAGCATTATTACCGACAGCACACCCCTGGAGGAGCCCAAAGATACTGACAGTGATACCACTTTTAAGCTGTTCAGCCTGCTGGCCACGCCCCAGGAAATGGAAGAAATGCGCGGGAATTACCTGGCAGGCGGCTACGGTTACGGCCACGCCAAGCAGGCTCTTTACGAACTTATCATCCGCAAGTATGCCAAAGAGCGGGAACTGTTTAACTACTACATGAACAACCTGCCGGAAGTAGATAAGAAGCTACACGAAGGCGCTGAAAAAGCCAAAGCCATTGCCACGCCGGTATTACAGCGCGTACGCCGGAAACTGGGGTACTAACAGCCTGCCGGACAAGTATAAAAATGGCACAGCACAGCAGATATTAGTTAAGCGGCTGGTAAATCTTAAAGTATAAACAGAAGTCAGAAGTATAACAGCTATACTTCTGACTTCTGTTTATACTTTAAACCCTTTATACTTTTTACCCGATTAAAGTCTTTGCTGCGGGCGATTAATTACGTTCCAGTACAATCAGGTCGGCGGAAGCGCGGTTCAGGGCTATCGGGATGTTGTTTATCACGGCCGTACGGATAAGCGTCTGGATGTCGTGCTCGTGGCCGTGCGGGGTTTCTGCATCAATAAAAAAGATAACCTTGTCTACTTCCCCCTGTAGTATTCTGGCCGCCAGCAGTATATCGCCTCCGCTTGGCCCGTGCCCGAAAGGCTGCACATTCAAATCGAGCAGGTCGTTGATGAGCTGCGAGGTGTTGGTGGTGCCGATAAGGTTATAGCCATCCAGGGCAGTATGGTTTTCTTTTACCCAGTTCAGCAGGTCGGTTTTGCGGTTGTTATGTGCAATTAAAGCGATAGTTTTCATATTATCTGATTTTATACCTGGGGCTTCTGCGCCAGAAACCCGGATAAAGATAAGGTTTTCTGCAGAAAGGAACTTAACGTTGGACTTGTTTTGAAGGTGTGATTATTGTCGTTTTGCGTGTTGCTAAATTTTATTGATAACAGGCTGCTTCCAACAATAAAAAATGGCTGAAACACCTTATAAAGCAACTGTTCGGAAAAAGTAAAAGAGTAGCGCAGGCAGGAACACCAATACGTCTCCGGATAAGTGACAGAACGCTTCTAAGGAATAAAGGGTGATCGTACAGCAGGCTTAATCATACTTGCGCTTTGCTTTTACGCTGCGTCGCCATTCTCTATATTGCCTGACCACGCCCGTTGCCGCTACGCAAAGCAGCACCCCCAAAGTATAGGCAGCCAGGTCGCTCCACAAAAATCCCTGCCCCAGCACCAGTCCGCCCAGGGGTGTCCGCCGGATGGCCAGCAGCAAGGGTGGGTGGCAGAGCTGGCTAATTTCGATGGCATAGCAGATGCCTGCGCTCACAGCGGCAACGATCAAAGCCCTGGCGGAGCGAAAGAAAAAGCGCACGATCACGTACATCATCACCGCATACAGCATGTCGCCCACCATCAACGGCACGCCTGCTACTCTCCGCGACAGCAGCCCCGCCCCGATTACCAGCAGCAGCAAGAACAGATATTTCCCGGTACGTCTGGCTGGTTTCAAGGTATGTTCTGGTAGTTTGTCGCTTTTTTTAGCTGACATCTAACGTTATTCGTGCAGCCGAAGTCCGATGCGAAGCAAGGGTTACGGCTGCACCGGGTTAACCACTTTAGTTCTTTTAGGCAACTTTCACTTGTCTGTTAAGTAATTCAACTTTGAAATTAACCTTTGCCTCAAGTGCATTGAACACTTTAAGAATGGTATCAATGGTCACGTTAGTCGCATTATTTTCAAGTCGCGATATTTGTGCTTTTTTCACGCCCACAAGCTGCCCAAGTTGCTCCTGTGTAAGGTTTCTTTCTTTTCTTGCTGCCTGAATCATGTCTCCAATCAACTCCAGCTTAAGCTCGAACTCATACTTGTCGCGCTCTGATGTTCCTTTCAACCCAATAAGCCTGTCTTCGGCTTCATTCAATGAATATCTTTTCATGATTACTTTTCTTTAAAATAGATTTCCCGAATACGCTCGGCTTTCTCAATTTCTTTTTTATCTACCTTGCTGGTTTTCTTGACGAAACCATGTGTGGCGAGTACAAGTGTTTCTTTCTTGTCTGTTTTATCCCAGAAGGCAAGAAGTCTGTACTGAAGTCCAGCATAAAGAGTCCTGAACTCCCATATTTCGCTGGTGAGCTTTTTGAATAACTTGGGGCCGGTGTGGAACTGAGCTCTCCGGATATTCTGAAGTATTTTCTCCCGATGCTTCAGTTCAAGCGATTCCAAATACTTAAAAGCCTCCTCCAGCAAGTCAACTTCAAATTTTTGTTGCATTAGTACTTATCTTTAGATACCGCCAAAGATAAAGAAAAGTTTCCTTATATGTAAACCTCTTATGGCTCCTATTGTGGGTAACGGTTTGTACATAAGGTAGATGAGGCGTAGCCGGAGTATAACTTATGTGCCGTGTTGGGGACAGCTTTTCTTATTTTAATTTATTCACGTGAACTTCTAAAAACCCAATGCCAGTATCTTCTACTTCTTCCAAATATCCTTTTCTGATAATGAAAGAGGTTTCGGTAACGTATCCATTCTGCTTTGGATTGTCGGTGGCATTTAAAAAGATAGTATCTGCCTTCAGTTCGTAAGTACCAGATGATTTCACTTCTCTAAATCCACCTATTTCAAAAGTATTGTCTTTATAAAGCTTCAATAGGATTCCACCGATTGGCGCTTCCCTGGAAGCAACTAAGACTTCTTCTTTATTTTTAAAATTGTAAGAGAAGAATAGTTCTTCAACTACTAATAGTAAGCCAAATGATAAGACTGCTGTAGCAAAAGAGATAGCTGCATTTCTTAATCGTGCTTTTCTTCTTTTTATCAAATAGCCCACTAAAAAGACAACAGTGAGTAAAAGGCAAACAGCCATTATTAACACTGCAATTATTGAAGCTATTTCCATACTTTAAGTTTACCCCAACGTCTTGGCTAAACGACGGCGACAGCCGTCGGCTGGAGATGACGTTTAGCCAAGACGTTGGCGGACGTACTTCTTTTTTAAGCACCTTCTGCTAAAATTAATTTTTTATATTCATCTTGAATGCCGCCTTTTGTCAAGAAGTTAATTTCATTGAGCTTGAATCTCTCTTTTATGAATTGAATCGTACCTGCAAAGTCGGAAAATTCAGTGGTTTCAAATTCCAAATCGGGGTCAACATAGGAGAAGTCGTAGATGTCTACATAATCAAGGTTGCCTTCATCGAAAACTTCATAAATGTTCAACAAAACATGATTCTCGTTACTTTTTTCAAGGCCTATCCATGTAAGGATTTCTTGGTCATCACTTATCCGTCCAATAAACGCTTCCACAGGCTTGCCTAAGTTGAGTAGAGTTATGATTTCATCTTCTATTAAATATCTCGTCATTTTTAATATTAACGTGAACTCGGGAATTGCATTATGGCAAAAAGGGCTTTTTCGTTAAAACAAGAAGGCTAAAGGTTGGGTAGAAACATTGCCAGATGTTTCACCTAAACCTTTAGCCTTATGTACTTTGTCATGGATACAGCCAAAGTTGTGGAAGTGTTTTGCTTCCTTGACGATTTCTGCAAAGAAGTTGCTGCTTATTTTGCCACTCATCCACTTCCTGCTGCCCTTCATCCACGTTCCTGTGCAGGCAGAAAGCCATCTCTCTCGGAGAGCGAGGTGCTTACCATCCTGGTGCTCTATCATCTCTCTGGCTTTAAGTGCTTTGAGTACTTTTACCAGCGTCTGATTCTTCGAGAGCTGCACAGCTACTTCCCCGGAGCAGTCTCCTACACCCAATTCCTCTCGCTTGCTCGTCAGGCTTGCTTTCATGCACTTCTGCTGGCCCAGTATCGCTGCAGCCTCTCTGCCCGAACTGGCCACTACTACATCGACTCCAAGAAGCTGCCTGTCTGTGATAACGGCCGGATTCACCAGCACCATGTCTTTGATGGTATTGCCCAGCGAGGCAAGTCTTCCACCGGCTGGTTCTTTGGTTTAAAGCTGCACCTGGTGACAAATGAGCATAAGCAACTGGTGTGGTTTCTTGTCACACCAGCCAATATCGCAGATAACAACAAGCAGGTGCTCTCTTACATGCTCTCGGGCCTGAAGGGTAAGTGCTATGGAGACAAAGGCTATCTGACTGCCATGCTCGAAGAACTGCTCGAAAAGGAGCTACACCTGGTAAGCAAAATCAGAAAGAACATGAAGAACATACTCCTCAGCTTGCATGACAAGCTCAACCTGATGAAGAGAGGAACAATCGAAGCAGTCAATGACATACTCATGAGCGTCTGCGATATTAACCACACACGCCATAGAAATCCGCTAAACGCCCTGGTGCACATCCTATCCGGGCTTACTGCATATACTTTTCTGGAAAGCAATAACAGCAAGTTCAAGCCTGCCAGAATCAATGCCTAATTCCCGAGTTCACGTTAATATTATGTATGACCGCCAACGGTCTCGTGTAAAAGACGTGCTAGGCCGTCGGCCGTGGCATGACATTTACACAATGTTAGGTTGCGTTTTTCTTCTGTATTCCAGTTCTACTTGTTCAATAACTTCTTTAAAATTCAGGTAATTGTTATTATAGAGGATTATCATTGTTATTATTTCTATAAGAAACTCTCTAACAGCTCTTTCATTTATATCAACTGCATCCATTCCATGTGCAACATCGTTCCTTCTTTTTGTTTGTTTTGAAAAGTTATTAACTACACTACAATAAACTACATTTTTGTTTGTATCAATACTACTTTCTCTAAATAACTTTTTAAGTTTTTCAGAAAGTCTTTCTTGAACTTCAAAACTATTTGTTTTTAAGTTCAAGAAATTTTCAAATGCAGAATATGCTACAAAGTGAGATAATTTATAATTTCCAGATAAATACAAAAGGTAACTTTCTCCTAATAAATCATTGTAAAGGATACTTCTACTTATTCCTTCCATTTGAATCTTTGCAAAGAATCCACATTCCCCCCAATCCAAAACGTTTAAACCATAACTACCTCCAAAGAAGGTGCCTTCATACTTAATGCATTTATTAATATTATTAATACTTCTAAGTCTAATATACTTCAATTTAAATTCATCGAGTTCACCACTATCATAACCAGACCATGCAAAGCTATCTTTATTAAGTCTGTTGATTATGTTTAAGTCTTCTTCGATTGAAACTGAAGTTAGTTCAGATTTTAAATCGTTGTCTAATTCTTGGAAGTAGTTTTGGTGATATAATCTGTGGGTTAAAAACTCAAAACTTGTCAATGTTTCAAAATATCCTTTATAAGACCATTCATTAATGAAAAAATAATCTGTGTCTATTTCTCTTTTATATTCTGATACATCATAATCAGGCTCAATATTAATAGGGATAATAAGTTCTTTGATGTCAATTATATTTAGATACATCAATAGCTTTCTTACATCAACCTTTTTTATATATGAAGTTAAGTTCAATTGTCCTTACTTTTAAATTTAGAGATTTTTTTATTACTAAAATGCAACCTAACGTTCTTGGCCATAAGGCGGCGGAGCTGGCTTATGGATGTGGTTAGGCAAAGTGGCTTTTTATCTTTGCTCTGTTTAGATACACGATTAAGAAGGCAACTGGAACAGACCATATCAGCATACCGATAAGTTGCTCAATGCCAAATTCACCTTTGTCAAACGGATTATATGATGCGATAAAAACTGATTGGTACCAAAAGAATAGCAGGTAAAACACAGCCACTACCTGAGCCAACAACCTCGCCCAGTTTTTATAACGAGTTATGAAAATTCCAGCTACTAAGAACCCTAAGGCTAAAGCTGATGAAACCATAGCAATTGGTTTTGCATAGGCAACTGATTGGGCATAGTAAGGAATCTCTTCTGTGTTGGTTCCCTCTTCTGTTAAATAATCAATCATGAATAGTCCCCCGAAGTTACTTAACACTACCAAAATAGAGACTAAAGCAAGCACAATTCCAATGGTTCTGATTGACTTGGGTTTATTTTCTTTCATCCTTATCTATTCTGCCTAACTCTTATCTATTCTGCCTAACGGCTAGTGCATGAGACGTGCAAGGCCGTCGGCCGTAGCATGGCTTATGCGCCTTGTTGTGGGAAGTTGTTTTTTATTCTATTTTAATTTTCTGTTTTAAGGCTGTTTTCTGAAAATCAGGTCAAAAGCAGTTTTATTCTTTATCAAATAGTCTTTACTCCTTATACTCTTGCCTTCCTGCTTTTAGCGATGAAAGCTATTAATCGCTCTATTGCAAATGAATAAAAAAGGATATTCAAAAGGAGTGATGGGAAATAAAGAGCCATGTTTTTAGTTATAAATTCCCATAACAAGGTATGAAGAGGGAATCTCCAAATTTGGAATGTCGCCGCTAATATTGTAGATAATAATCCGCCGCCAGAAGTATTTTCATCTTCAGCAAAAGCGGCAATGAAGGAGGCAAACATCAGAAGGGTAATAATCGAACCAATCGTAATGAATGCTAGAGGATTAAAATTCTTTGGTAGAATCTTCATTTTCATGATTACAATTACCCACAACTACCAGCTAGCAGGAGTCTATTCCTACTATCTGCATTATGTATAGGGTTGCTTTCGCTTTACTTGCCAAAGCTATAAACCATTTCGGCCCAAGACTAATTTTACACTTTCCTCCCTCAATATAGCAAATCCGCAGGAACTTTATACCTGACAGCTACTCTTTTTCAGCCGGCTACAACAATAAAAGCCGCACCCGCCTTCGCCTGATGGCCCCGGTAGGTGCGGCTTGTGGCAAACAGCCATCGCATGCTTATACTTGTTCCTGTATACTTGTTATTCGGCTGTCCAGAGCACGCGCTCCTGATCGGTTAAGATGAGCAGCACGCGCGGCAGGTTGGCTACCAGCACCAGGCGCATTTCCACACCCGGAAACGAGTCCGATTCTACCCAAACGCCCTCTTTCTCGTCCTCTTCGCGCTCACTGCCGTCCAGCGAACTGGCCAGGTAAGCGGTTGGCAGCAGGATGTCGGCATCTGATTTCAGCTTTTTGTGCACCTCTTCCAGCACCTCCTCCATTTCGTCGCCGTAAGCCTCGTTAAAATCATCTTCCAGGTCGTGCAGTTCCTCCTCTATGTCGTCGTAGCGCGCGTCGTTGTAGTCCAGCGCATTCAGCTGCTGCTTCTTTTCCAGGATGGCGATAATAGCGTTATTCAGGTCTTTCGCGTTCATAAGGTGTATACTTTTTTACAAAGTTGACAACATGCCACAGCAATTGCAAGGATTGGCCGGATAATTTGCAACACAGCGGCAATCGTTTTGTTCTACCCCGAAAAGGTGTATTTTTACAGCATGCATCTGCGTAAACCATCATACTTATACCTATGGCAACCGACATTCTGCCTTTAAACGGCACCGACCATATCGAGTTTTATGTGGGCAATGCCAAGCAGGCGGCACATTTTTACCAGACAGCTTTCGGCTTTCAACTGGTGGCTTATGCCGGCCCCGAAACCGGTCTCCGCGACCGCGCCTCTTATGTATTGGTGCAGGACAAAATACGCTTTGTGTTCACCACCGCCATCACCCCCGAATCCGATATTGCCCGGCATGTGCACCAGCACGGCGATGGCGTAAAAGTGCTGGCCCTGTGGGTTGATGATGCTGAAAAATCTTTCCGGGAAACGGTAGCGCGTGGCGCGAAACCCGCCATAGAGCCCAAAACACTCACCGATGAACTTGGTGAGGTAAAAACGGCTTCTATCCATACTTACGGCGATACCATTCATACTTTTGTGGAGCGCAAAAACTACAGCGGCCCTTTTATGCCGGGCTTTGTGGCGCGAACTTCGGAGTTGCAGACAACTTCTACCGGCCTGAAGTATGTGGACCATTGCGTGGGCAACGTAGAGTTGGGCAAGATGAACGAATGGGTGGCGTTCTACGAAAAAGTAATGGGCTTTAAACTGCTAATCACTTTCGACGACAGCGACATCAGCACCGAATATACGGCCCTGATGTCGAAGGTAGTGTCTAACGGCAATGGCTATGTGAAATTCCCGATAAACGAGCCTGCCGCGGGTAAAAAGAAATCGCAGATAGACGAATACCTGGAGTTTTACCGCGGGGCCGGCGTGCAGCACATTGCCATCGCCACCGACAATATCCTGCACACGGTGGCAGACTTAAAGAGCCGTGGCGTGGAGTTCCTGCGCGTACCCGACACGTACTACGAAGACCTGCTGGACCGCGTAGGACACATAGACGAGGACATGGCTGATCTGAAAGAATTGAACCTGCTGGTAGACTGTGACGATGAAGGTTACCTTTTACAGATTTTCAGCAAACCCGTGGAGGATCGCCCTACGGTTTTCTTTGAAATAATCCAGCGCAAGGGAGCACGGTCTTTTGGCAAAGGCAACTTCAAAGCGTTGTTCGAAGCCATTGAGCGGGAGCAGGCGCTGCGCGGCAACCTTTAGCAGTTAACCCAGGTATAGGCCCGGGAAATTTCAGTTTGAATTGACTTCATATAATAGGCCATCCTTCACCCCTGTTCTTTGGGTGTAGAAAGACATTGTGTGCTTATTTATGCGTTGCCTGCAAATTCTTCAACGTAGGTATAATTTGAAGTAAGTGGACGAAATTAGTTAACCTAAGTTCTCTTTGTCATTCTGAAAGAAACTTGGTAGAAGAGAGATTAAGCCTTTACGGCTTGCTCACAAGATCCTTTCAGGATGACAAAATAGATTGAACTAATTCTGTAGCTATACTTATAAAGTGAAAGTATAGTAGATATTTGCAAGTATAAACCAGACAAACAGCAAAAATGATAGAGACAAGTATACGCCAGAAAATTGACGCATGGCTCGCCGGCAACTACGACGAAGCGACCAAAAAGGAAATCAGCGGCATGCTGGAGCGCAACGAGCACGAAGCGCTGTCGGATGCTTTTTACAGGAACCTGGAGTTTGGCACCGGCGGTCTGCGCGGCATTATGGGCGCAGGCAGCAACCGTATGAACCGCTATACGTTAGGCATGGCCACCCAAGGTCTGTGCAATTACCTGAAGCTCAACTTCCCTGACCAGCAGGTAAAAGTGGCCATTGCGCACGACAGCCGCAACAACTCCGATGTGTTTGCCCGCATTGCAGCAGATATTTTCTCGGCCAACGGCATTAAAGTATACTTGTTTGAGGCGCTGCGTCCTACGCCGGAATTGTCGTTTGCCATACGCTATTTAGGCTGCCAGAGCGGTGTGGTGGTAACCGCCTCGCACAATCCCAAAGAATACAACGGCTACAAAGTATACTGGAACGACGGCGCACAAGTAACTGCGCCGCACGACAAAAACATCATCGACGAAGTAAACAAAATAAAGTCGGTGGATGAAGTGATGTTTGTGCCCAACATTGCAAACATCGAAATGATAGGCGCGGACCTGGATCAGGCTTATATCAATGAAGTGCTGAAGTTGTCTATCTCTCAGGATGCCATTAAGCGGCAGCACGACCTAAAGATAGTATATACCCCTTTGCATGGCACCGGCATTACGCTGGTTCCGGAGGTGCTGAAGCAATTCGGCTTTACGAACGTGCATGTCGTGGAAGAGCAGGCAGAACCAAACGGCAATTTCCCAACCGTGATTTACCCGAACCCGGAAGAAAAAGATGCGATGACGCTGGCTTTAAAAAAGGCTGCTGAACTGGATGCTGATTTAGTGCTCGCCACCGATCCGGACTCCGACCGCGTAGGCATTGCTGTTAAAAACCTGGAAGGGGAATTTGTGCTGCTGAACGGCAACCAGACAGGCGCATTGCTCATCAACTACCTGTTGCAGGCCTGGCAGCAGGCAGGCAAACTGACCGGCAACGAGTTTGTGGTAAAGACCATTGTTACCACCGACCTCATCAAAGACATTGCCGACAGCTACAATGTAACCATGTACGAAACCCTGACGGGCTTTAAGTATATCGCCGGAAAAATCCGGGAACTGGAAGGCAAAGAAGTATACATTGCCGGTGGCGAGGAAAGCTACGGCTACATGATAGGCGACTTCGTGCGCGACAAAGATGCCATCTCCTCCTGCGCCCTGATTGCGGAAATGGCTGCCGTCGCCAAAGATAAAGGGCAAAGCCTGTTTGAGATGATGGTGGAAATGTATACGAAGTATAGCTTCTACAAAGAGAATCTGGTGTCGTTCACCAAAAAAGGGCAGCGCGGCGCCGAAGAGATTGAGCAGATGATGGCCGATATGCGCAGCAACCCGCCGCAAAGTATAGCCGGCTCCAAAGTAGTGGCGGTAAGCGATTACAAGTATAGCACGCGCAAACTTATACTTACCGGTGAGGAGCAGAAACTGGATCTAGAAAGCTCTAACGTGCTGCAATACCTGACGGAAGATGGCAGCAAAATCTCCGCCCGCCCGTCCGGCACCGAGCCTAAAATCAAGTTCTACATCAGCGTTAATGAGCCGCTTGCCACCGCTGCCGATTATGATGCCACCGAGCAGAAACTGAACCGGAAAATAGAACAGATGCTGACTGATCTGAAATTAAAGTAAAAGTCTTAGAACTAAAAAAGGGCGGCTTAACTTATGTTAAACTGCCCTTTTTTATACTACTTCTTTCAGCCTGTCTTCTAGTTTGGAGAGCACGTTCAGGAAACGTTCCGACAGCTTTTCTATACTTCGGAGTTCTTCGTGCGCTTCATCAATTTTACCGCTGCTGTACAATCTGTAAAGCTGCCGTGCGACAGCATCCAGTTCCTGATGCACACTCGCCAGTTGCCGCGTTTCCGGTTCATGGGCATAACGCACCTGCCCCACGGCACTGAACCAGGTGCCCACAGGCCCCAACCGGGAGAAGAAAGCCTCATCGAAAACACCGCCATAAAGTGTCGCGCGTACCTTGGATTTATATAAAATATGCTTTATCCGCAACTGCTGAATGTCAATCTGAGCTAAATTCATCTGCGGCGCCTCTCTTTCATCATACAGCCTCTCATACTATGCCTGCCCAAGTTCCTGTAGTTTCTTTTTATACAATACCTGCTGGGTTACTTCAAAAGCAAACACCAGGATACCTGTAATCTGCTCCGCTTCATCATAAAGCGGCTGGTAAATAAATGTTACATATACATCTTCGAGTTTTCCGGTGTTATGCCGGTCAAGTTTAATCAGTACCTCTTCTGCCACAAACTCTTTGCCTGTATTATAAACATCATCCAGCAGCTGAATGAATCCCTGCTCTATTACCTCTGGCAGCGCCTCCGCCACAGTTTTATTTACCAGTTCCCGCTGAGGGAAAAGCTGCTGCTGATATTGCTTATTCACGAGTTCAAAACGGTGGTTGGGCCCTTTCAGGATGCAGAACATAGCGGGCGCCTGCATAATAAGCCGCTCCATTGTTTTGCGCTCATTTTCCGCCTGGGTGTAGGCAGCCTGCACCTGGTCACCGAGGTGCGCCATCTGTTCGTTTGCCTCCAGCAGTTCCTGCACCATGCGGCGGGTATTGTGTATATCCGTCGAGCTGCCCACCCACATAATAATTTTGCCGGATTCGTCAGTCATAGGCAAAGCGCGGCACAGGTACCAGCGGTAGTCGCCATCCTTTTCCCGCAGGCGGTATTCCAGCTGCATTTCAGTTCCCTTAGCAAATGCTTCCTGCCATTTCGCTTCCGTCAAGGCTAAATCATCGGGATGCACCACATCCACCCATCCCCGGCCCATTAACTCCTTTATCGGCACACCTGTCAGCTTTGTCCAGCGCTGGTTAAAGTAGATGGGATTCCCTTGCGCATCGGTCGTGAAAATGAGCTGCGGCATAACTTCTGCCATAAACCTGAACTTCTCCTCGCTCTCCGACAGGGCCATTTTAGCAACCTCGCGATCTGTTACATCAGAAGTCCGCTGGATAAGGTACTCTACATTTCCCTCATCGTCGAGCACAGGCGTATGCGCCGCTTCCCAGTAGCGGGTATCGTAGCCGCCGCCATCTTCCCCGGGCCTGGGCAGGTCGTAACGAATGACATCCAGGTATTCCGTCTGCTTGGTTTGCCGGGCCTTGTCCAGCACTTTCCGCACGGGGTTATCTTCATAAGAATGCTCCTTATCCGGGTAAGCCTCCAGCAGAAAGTGCAAGCCAATGATCTGTTCTCTTTTTCGCATTGTTACCTGCAGGTACCGATCGCTGGCCTCCAGAATTTTATACTCCGGCGACAGCACAACAATTGCTTCAGGTATATTCTTAAAAAGTTTGCTATAGTCCATTTATGTTCGGGCAAGGGTGCGTCAAAATCAGGAAGGTATGATGGTGAAAATATCAGGCACAAAGCTTTCAGGTATAAAAAGCAAAGCAGGCTACTTGTGCCGCTCTCCTGGCAGCCACACGAAAGAGCCTGCGCCTGACCTGTATCTTCGAATCAAAAATAAGCCGGAATTACTTCTTTTCCTAAGTGTGCCTGAACAAAAGAAGGGCTACACACAGCGGCTGTAGCAGCAACAGGTATGGGTAATATTTTATAAATTGCTGATCAGCCACCGGCAGCACATTTCAACTTTAATCTTTTAAGAAAGGCTGCATTTTACTACTACCTATGCAAGACACATTTCTGACGATACAGGAAATAATACGCACCCGCAGAACCACCAAACCTGACCAGATGAATGGCCGACAGGTGCCCGACGAACAGGTATGGCAACTACTCGCCCTGGCAGACTGGGCGCCCACGCACGGACATACGGAGCCATGGCGGTTTAAAGTATACACCGGCGCTAAAAAGCTGCAATTCTGTGAGGCGCACGCCGCTTTGTATAAGCAGGAAATGCCGCCGGACAAGTACCAGCAGGACAAGTATAACAAGCTGTTACACATGGGCGACAAGGCTTCGCATGTGCTGGTGGCAGTGATGCAGCGCGGCAGCCTGCCGAAGATTCCGGCGCTGGAAGAAATTGCTGCTACTGCCTGTGCCGTGCAAAATTTACTTCTGGGCGCTGCCGCTCTGGGAATAGCCAGTTACTGGGGTTCCGGCGGCATGGCTTATCACCCAGCCATGAAAACCATGTTGCAGCTCGGGGAAGAGGACGTGGTACTGGGCATTTTATACCTGGGTTATACCGATAAACCGGCTCTAAAAGGCAAAAGGATGATTCCGCTGGAGGAAAAGGTGGAGTGGCATGCGTAATGAACCAGCAAACCTTGTGTAAGTATGAACCGCCGGGCCTAACGGCTCAGTTGCTCATACTTGCAAAGGTTTGCTGAGGTACGATTAAAACGGCGGTTCCTCGCTGAAATTAGAGGCCGGGAAACTGCCCCCTTTGCCGCCATCGTTCATGCGGCTGCCCAAACGAATGGAGCCGGGCGAATCTGCGTCGAAAGTGCTGTTCGGCAACGCATTGAAGCTGCCCATACCGTCTCCGCCAAAATCATGTTCGAGGTTGGTGAACTTGGTATACTTGCCGATGAACTTCAACTGTACGTTTTCCAGCGAGCCGTTCCGGTGCTTGGCAATGATCACCTCTCCTACGCCCGCAGTCGGGTTGCCCATTTCGTCTTCCGTAATGCCGTAATATTCGGGGCGGTACAGGAAAAGCACCATGTCGGCATCCTGCTCAATAGAGCCGGACTCACGTAAGTCGGATAATTGCGGGCGTTTGTCGCCGCCGCGTGTTTCCACGGCGCGGCTCAGCTGCGACAGCGCAATTACGGGCACGTTCAGCTCTTTGGCCAGCATTTTCATGGCCCGCGAAATAGAGGCGATTTCCTGCTCCCGGTTGCCATTGCCTTTGCCGTCGGCATTGCCGCTCATCAGCTGCAGGTAGTCGATGATGATCATCTGGATATCGTACTGCGCTTTCAGGCGGCGGCATTTGGTGCGCAGCTCGCGGATAGAAAGGCCGGGCGTATCATCTATAAAAATCGGCGCTTCGGTAAGTTTGGCGATCTTGTGGTTGAGCTGTGCCCATTCGTAATCCTCTAGGCTGCCTTTCTTTATTTTTTCCGAATCCAGCTCCGCCTCCGACGAAATCAAGCGGTTTACCAGCTGTAGCGATGACATCTCAAGCGAGAAAATCGCCACACCTTTGTTAAAATCCACGGCAGCATTGCGCATACACGACAGCACGAAAGCTGTTTTACCCATCGCGGGGCGGGCAGCAAGTATAACCAGGTCAGACTTTTGCCAGCCGGATGTTACGCGGTCCAGCGCCACCAGGCCACTGGGTACGCCGGTTAAGCCGTCGGCCTGCTTGCGCTTCTCTTCCAGTTCCTTAATGGCCTGGTGCATGAGCGAGCGCATGTCGTCGAAGTTTTTGCGAATGTTGGATTCCGATACTTCGTACAACTTGGCCTCGGTGCTGTCGAGCAGGTCGAATACGTCGGTGGTATCTTCAAAAGCCCGGGAAAGCACCTCCGATGAAATAGAAATCAGGTCGCGCTTGATGGAGTTTTCAGTGATGATGCGGGCGTGATACTCGATGTTGGCTGCCGAGTTTACGCGCGTGGTCAGTTGCGTAACGTAATAAGCACCGCCGGCCAGTTCCAGTTCCCCCTGTTCGCGCAGCTCATGCGTTACCGTCAGGATGTCCACGGGTTCCGATTTGTCGAACAGCGCCAGTATGGCTTTAAAAATGCGCTGGTGCGCCTCTTTGTAAAAACTCTGCGGGCGCAGAATATCGATTACGTTGGTGAGGGCATCTTTTTCCAGCATTAGCGCGCCGAGCACCGCTTCCTCCAGATCCAGCGCCTGCGGTGGCTTTTTGCCTAATTCTGATAACACAGGGGCCTTCTTGCTCCAGCCGTTGCGGTTGCCCATGGGCCGCACATCCATTTTCATCTCCTCCATAGCACAAATTTAAAAAACGGGCTACGCAAGTAATCCACATTGCAGCCGGAGTATTCCACATTCGGGTATAAGATATCAACATATTGACAGGCAGCTATTTTTTATTAAGGAAGGAATTCTAAATTTGTCGGTTTGCAGACATTTTGCCCCACTTATGGAGAAGAAGGAATTTCAGCGCATCCACCTGATTGCAATCGGCGGAAGCATTATGCACAACCTGGCGCTGGCGCTACACGACAAGGGCCTGCACATCACCGGCTCCGACGACGAGATATTTGAGCCGGCCAGAAGCAGGCTGGCAGCAGCAGGCATATTACCAGCGCAGGAAGGCTGGTTCCCGGAGAAGCTGAATGCCGGTATAGATGCTGTGATACTCGGCATGCACGCCCGCCCCGACAACCCGGAGCTGCTGCGGGCACAGGAACTGGGCCTGCCAGTCTTTTCGTTTCCCGAATTTATTTATGAGCAGAGCCGCGATAAGCAGCGTATCGTAATTGGTGGCAGCCATGGCAAAACCACCATCACCTCCATCATCCTGCATGTGCTGCAGTACCTGGGCCGCCCCTTCGATTATGCAGTAGGTGCGCAGTTGGAGGGCTTTGACAGGATGGTGAAACTCTCTGACGATGCCCCCATCATTATCATAGAAGGCGACGAGTACCTCTCCGACCCTGTTAAGCGCGTGCCCAAGTTCCACCTTTATCATCACCACATCGGTGTTATCAGCGGCATCAGCTGGGATCATATCAACGTGTTTCCGGACCCGGACATATACCGTGAGCAATTCCGTATTTTTGCCGAGATGACACCCAAAGCCGGCACACTCATCTATAACCAGGACGATGAGCAGGTATTGCTGGCAGCAGTTCCCCGCAACCCGGCTGATGTTGCCTATATCGGGTATACCGTGCACGACCATACCATCCGGAATGGCAAAACCATCCTGCATACCAAAAAGGACGACATAGAAATTCAGCTGTTCGGCGAACATAACCTGCGCAACATCAATGCGGCCAAGGAGGTGTGCAAGAAGATAGGCGTAAAAGCACCTGACTTTTACGAAGCGCTCAAAACGTTTAAGGGCGCCGCCAAGCGTCTCGAGAAAATGGGCGAAAGCGACAGTTCGGTTGCATTCCGCGATTTCGCTCATGCCCCGTCTAAAGTAAAAGCCACCACCGAAGCCGTAAAGGCACAGTACCCGCAGCGCGAACTGGTGGCCGTGCTGGAGCTGCACACTTTCAGCAGCCTGAACCGCAGCTTTCTGCCGCAATACGCGGGCTCCCTGGATAAAGCAGACGAGCCAATCGTATACTTCAATCCCAAAACCATTGCGCACAAACGCATGGAGATGCTGACGGAAACCGAGTTAAAGGAAGCTTTCCGGAACCCGCGCCTGCAGGTTTATACCGACTCGGAGGCGCTGCAGCAGCACCTGACCAGCCGCAACTGGCAAAATGCCAACCTGCTGCTGATGAGCTCAGGCAATTACAACAACATCAACCTGGAGGCGCTCACCAGGGCGGTTCTTTAACAATTTATACTTGCCGTTATGAAATTAAACCTGAAGCGCCCCATCGTTTTCTTCGACCTGGAAACCACCGGCACCGACATCTGCAAAGACCGCATCGTGGAAGTGAGCATGCTTAAAATACACCCGGACGGAACCGAGATCCTGAAAACGCGCCGCATTCACCCCACCATCCCTATACCTTTAGAGTCGAGCCTGATACACAGGATTTATGATGAAGATATAGCGGATGCGCCGACGTTTAAGCAGGTGGCCCGCGAGCTGGAGCAGTTTCTGAAAGGCTGCGACCTGGGCGGCTATAATCTGCTGCGCTTCGACATTCCGTTGCTGGCCGAGGAATTTCTGCGCTGCGACATCGATTTTGACATCGAGAACAGGAACATTGTAGATGCCTGCAAGATTTTCCATATGATGGAGCAACGCACTTTATCCGCCGCGTACAAGTTTTACTGTGATAAAAAGCTGGAGAATGCCCACAGCGCTGAGGCTGACACGGTGGCCTCTTACCACATTTTGATGGGCCAGTTGGACCGCTATCAAAACAGTGTGATTGAGTCATCGGAAGGTGTAAAAGATTATCCGATCCAGAATGACATGGCCGTGCTGCACAAATTCACTGTACAGAAAACTGCCGACCTGTCGGGCCGCATTGTGTACAACACCACCGGGCAGGAAGTTTTTAATTTTGGCAAGTATAAAAATGTGCCGGTAGAAGAGGTATTAACCAAAGAGCCCAGCTACTACGACTGGATGATGAAAGGCGATTTCCCGCTTCATACCAAAAAGGTACTCACACGCATCCGGTTAAGGAAAATGCAATTGTTGTAAGTTCGTCGAAGGATACCGCATCTTCAGCATTGGCTGTGATGCAGAGACGCAAAGTATAAGTATAAAAGGCCGACAGGTATATCCTGTCGGCCTTTTATACTTATACTTGCAGATAAATAAAACTAAACCTCCGCAATGCGCATCCATAAATCTGATAATGAGTGCAACTGCGGCTAAAAATGCCTGCAGGCATAAACCCGGGTTTGGTTAACGTGCCTTGTAGTATTTCAGGGCTTCGGGCATAAAGTTTTTCAGATCGTTTATGCGGGTAGCGGAACTGGGGTGCGTTGAGAGTAACTCAGGTGGCTCCTGGCCGCCTCCACTCTCCTGCATCCGCTCCCAGAACGGAATGGCGGCACGCGGATCGTAACCAGCCATGGCCATAAACACGAGGCCCAGTTTATCCGCCTCCGACTCCTGCGTGCGGTTATACTTCAGCAAACCCAGTTGCGAGCCTACACCATAGGCTGCCAGCAGCAGGTTAGCGGCAGCGCCCGGCTCCGAACCTGCCAGCGCCGAGAGGGTCTGCCCGCCAAATTGCTGCGCCAGCATCTGGCTCATACGTTCGTTACCGTGTTTGGCAATGGCATGGGCAATCTCGTGGCCCATTACCACCGCCAGGGCTGTTTCGTTTTGCGCCACCGGTAGCAGGCCTGTGTATACCACGGTTTTACCACCAGCCATGGCAAAAGCGTTTACCTGATCGTCCTGCACCAGGTTAAACTCCCAGTCAAAGCCGGCCAGCTCATCCGACATATTGTTGGCGGCCATGTACTCTTCCACCGCTTTTTCGATGCGTTGCCCTACGCGCTTCACCATCGCGGTGGCCTGCGCGTCTCTGGATAATTTATTTTCACTCAGAAACTGATCGTAGGCAGCATAACTCTGCTGCTGCATTTCTGCATCCGATACCAGGCTCAGCTGTCGTCGCCCTGTCAGCGGCACCGTGGAACAGCCGGCAAGTATGACAGCGGCTAGGGAAAAAGATAATATTTTTTTATACATAACTTTAAGATTTAAATGGCTTTGGAACCTGGAATTCAAATTTTGAACCAAATTTCGGATAAGCCAGCTTTTACGGAACATTAAATTAAAAACGCTATACTTGTGGAGCCCGAAAATTATTTTCTGCTCCTTTTCAGCCACTCGCAAAAAGGCAGTCGGTGTGCTCCGTATACGATAAAAAGTAAATAAAATGTTATTGGCACCGCTTGCAGCAATAATTAAGGCGTCTGGCTGTTAAAACTTACAGCCGGTGGCAAGTATACCTGTTAGATTTATGGCATTCGCGTGCAGGCTTTCTGATATTTTACTGGCGCCGCAACATTAGAAATCCTATTTTTGACTATCTGAACTGTACAACACCTTTATGAAAATATTAGCTATCGGCCGCAATTACGCCGAACATATTGCTGAACTGAAAAACGAAGTGCCTGATGAACCTGTCATTTTCCTGAAGCCGGACACAGCCATACTTCGCCACAACGAGCCATTTTACTACCCGGATTACACCCAGGACATCCACCATGAAGTAGAATTAACCCTGCGCATCAGCCGCGAAGGTAAGGACATTGATAAGAAGTTTGCCCACAAATACTACGATGCGCTGGGGCTTGGCATTGACTTTACCGCACGCGACTTGCAGTCGAAAGCCAAGGCAAAGGGATTGCCCTGGGCACTGGCCAAAGGTTTTAACGGCTCTGCTCCTATATCAGAGTTTCTGCCGCTGGACCAGTTCCCGGACCTGCACAACATCAATTTCCGGCTGGATGTGAATGGCGACACCAGGCAAAAAGGCAACTCCGGCATGATGCTGAACACGTTTGATGATATTATCGCCTATATTTCGCGGTTCATCACGCTGAAAACGGGTGATATTATTTTTACCGGAACTCCCGAGGGCGTAGGGCCGGTTAAAATAGGAGACAGATTGGAAGGGTATGTGGAAGATAAAAAATTACTTGGCTTTGAAATTAAATAAGCGCTTAGCATTCGTTATACTTGGTACATTTACCAGCCTTGGCCTGCAGGCCCAAAACGGGACGCAGGTTATCAAAACAAAAACCGAAAAGACCAGCCCTGCTCCTGCAGCTGATTATTTTCTGTTCCCGATTAAGCCCGGCGAACGCAATTACCTGTCCGGCACCATGGGCGAGATACGCTCCAACCACTTCCATGGTGGTCTCGACATCAAAACCGATCAGCGCATAGGCCTGGAAGTACATGCTGCCGCCGACGGTTATATTTCCCGGGTAGACGTATCTACCTACGGCTACGGCAACCACATTTATATTACGCATCCCAATGGGCTGGTGACCACCTACGGCCACCTCTCCGCCTTCGCCGAGCCGCTGAATGCTTATGTGCTGCAGAATCAGTATGACAAGCAGGCTTTTGACGTAAAGCTCTTTCCCAAGCCGGGCCAGTTCCCGGTTAAGCGCGGCGATGTGATTGGCCTTTCCGGCAACACCGGCGGATCCGGCGGCCCGCACCTGCACTTCGAAATCCGTGATGAGCAGGATCGCCTGTACAATCCGCTGCAATACCAGTTTAAGGAGATTCTGGACACGACGCCGCCGGATATTTATACTTTGGCCATTCAGCCACTCGACATTCACAGCCGCGTGAACAAGGTGTTTGGCCGCGCGGAGTTTAAGCCGGTTAAAAGTGGCGGCAGCTATACTTTGCCCGATACCGTTTACGCCAACGGGTTGCTGGGTCTGGAACTGCAAACGACCGACCGGCTCGATGGCGCCTCCAACAAAAATGGCACGCAGGAGGTAATCGTATACGTAAATGGCAGGCAGGTTTATGAGCACTACATCGACCAGGTGCCGTTCGAGCTGTCGCGCCAGGTATCACAGCACATCGACTATGACATATACAAGCGCTACGGCCGCACCTTCCAGAAAACCTACGTGGACAATGGCAATGACCTGCCGCTGTATGATGCTCCCGGCAAACGCCAGGGCCGTATTTCCGTTCAGCCGGACTCTGTATACGAGGTAAAACTGGTAGCGAAAGATTCTTACGACAACACCTCCACGTTGAACTTTGTGGTGAAAGGCCGGGAACCTGCGTTTTACAAAACGCTGGCCAAAAGCGTGAAAAAACCCGACGTAAGCTACAATATCATCGGCAATATTTTAAAAGTGAGCGCCACCGATACCAGCGTAACGCCACGCAACGTGGAGCTGTTTATGGATGGCAAAGCCGTTCAGCTGGCGCCCAGTTATATGGACAACTCCGCGTCTGTGCTGCTTTACGACCTGCGCGGCGGCCTTCCGGACTCACTTGGTTTCTGCGGCGAGGTAATAGATTTTAATTTCCAGCGGATGGTGCCGCCGGGACAGGAAATTACCTTCTCGAATGATTACGTGCGCCTCGTTTTTGGCAAGCAGACGCTTTACGATACCTTATACTTACAGACGCGCAAAGACGGCGATGTATACACCATCGGCGATTATTTCACGCCCCTGCTCAAAGCCATAACGGCCACGATTACGCCCGACAAGCAACCGGCAGATAAGTCGAAGGCTGCCGTATACTTCCTCGGTCTGGGTCGTGGGCGCGGTTATACCGGCGGCACCTGGAACGGCAACGCCATTACGTTTACTACCCGCAACATGGGTAAGTTTAAGGTACTGGAAGACGTGCAGGAACCAAAAATAAAGCTCCTGAGCAAAAGCAAAAATCAGGTAAAGTTTAAGATCTGGGATGATTTATCCGGCATCAGCTCTTTTAACGCTTGGGTAGACGGCAAATGGGTGCTGATGAAGTATGAGCACAAAAATGCCACCATCTGGACTGAGAAACTTGATGACAGTGCCCCGCTGTCGGGGAAGTTTGTCCTGAAAGTGAAGGACAATGCCGGCAACGAAGCGACCTATACGACTACAATTTAAAAGACGTATCTCGTAGCACGTATCAGGTATCACGATTTGACTTGTCATACTTAGATCTACAGATAAAGTCGTGCTACGTGTGTCGTGATACGTGATACGCACAAGATCTTGCATCCCTTTAGTTATACTTGATAAACCCATGGAACTGAACATCGGCGACAAAGCCCCGGATTTTTCGGGAAAGGACCAGAACGACCATACCGTAAAACTAAGCGACTACCTCGGTAAAAAAGTAATTTTATACTTCTACCCCAAGGACGATACTTCCGGCTGCACCTCACAGGCCTGTAACCTGCGCGACAATTACAGCGACCTTCAGAAAGAAGGCTACGAAGTAATTGGCGTAAGTATCGACAGCGGGAAATCGCACCAGAAGTTTATCAGCAAGTATGATTTGCCTTTTACCCTGCTGGCAGATACCGATAAGCAGATTGTGGAGCAGTACGGTGTGTGGCAGGAAAAATCGATGTATGGCCGCAAATACATGGGCACCATGCGCTATACCTTCGTTATCGATGAAGAAGGCGTGATACAGGACATCATCACCAAGGTGAAAACCAGCGAACACACCGGCCAGATTCTGAAAAAAGCATAAGTAGCACAGTCGCCTGACGGGCGGCTGTGCTACTTATCTCATTCGGTAACAACAGCAAGTATAAAAAAATTTCATACCCTCACAGGAATGATGTACATTAGCCGGTTAACAGGAAAGTATACTTATGAGAGCAATCGAATTTCAAACGCGGCTAAAAGATAATCAAATCCTGATACCTGATAAAATTCAGTCTCAGCTTAAAGGTGCAAGCGATAAGGACATCAGAGTGATGATTTTAATAGATGATACTGATACCGATGAGGAACAAATGTTTAGTAATATGAACAGAGAGCAATTTCTAAAAGGATATGCTGCATCGGATTCAATCTATGACACTTACTAAAGCATGAATACACTTGAGGCTGGAGATATTGTCTTGTTAAAATTCCCTTATACAGACGGGCAATCTTACAAAAGAAGGCCAGCATTGCTACTACACAACTCTGATGACGAAGATATTATAGTTTGCCGCATCACCAGTAAAATTTATGAAAGTGATTTTGATATTCTGATCAGGGAATGGGAACAGATGGGCCTAAAACTCCCCTCTGTTATCAGAGTTCATAAAATTGCTACACTTGAAAAATCTTTAGTTGAATTAGTAATAGGCAAAATTGATAGTAGCACAAGAAAGACTGTAAAAGAGAAATTCGATTTACTCATAAATTAAAAAGGCACCTACAACCAGAAACAAATAACAAGTAGGCAGCGAAAAGAGCAAGATTGACATACAAAAATAAAAGCATAGAGCAACTTTATGAAAGTATCTTTACCTGCTCCTAAAGCCATACATGCGTAACAACTATTAAACAAATTAGCCTCAACCCTTAACATAAAACAACGTGGAAAACCCATACAACAAGAGCATCGACGAACTGAAGCAGGTGGCCGCACAAGTGCGCCGCGACATTGTACGCATGGTACATGCCGTTAACTCCGGCCACCCGGGCGGTTCGCTTGGCTGCACCGACTATTTCGTGTCGCTATACTTTAAAGTGATGAACTATAGCACTGATTTTACCATAGAGGGCAAGGGCGAAGACCTGTTCTTCCTGTCTAACGGCCACATCTCGCCGGTCTGGTACAGCACGCTAGCGCGCGCCGGCTTCTTTGATCCAAAAGAGCTGGCTACCTTCCGCAAGCTGAACTCTAGGCTGCAGGGCCACCCGGCTACTGAAGAGGGTTTGCCAGGCATCCGTATAGCCTCCGGTTCATTGGGCCAGGGATTGTCTGTTGCTACAGGCGCGGCACAAGCCAAAAAGCTCAACAACGACGACAGCCTGGTGTATGTGCTGATGGGCGACGGAGAACTGGAAGAAGGCCAGATTTGGGAAGCTGCCATTTATGCGCCTCACCATAAAATAGATAACCTGATTGCCACCGTAGACCGGAACCACCAGCAGATAGACGGCTCCACAGATGAAGTAGGCGGCCTGGGTGACCTGCATGCCAAGTTTGAGGCCTTCGGATGGCATGTGCTGGAAACGGAAGGCAATAACTTTAAGCAACTACTCGCCACGCTGGATGAAGCCAAAGCTGCCACCGGCAAAGGCAAGCCGGTAATGATACTGATGCACACAGAAATGGGCTTCGGGGTGGACTTTATGATGGGCTCGCACAAATGGCACGGCGTAGCGCCAAACGACGAGCAGCTGGAAAAAGCACTGCAGCAACTGGCCGTTAACGAAGCCGCGGACTACTAATTTATCGTTGTTCATTGCTGGTTATTCGTTTTTCGATTAACAAATAACGAACAACCAACAACGGATTCCCGGCTATGGCTAACTGGCACCGCACCTTTGCAGCATTTTGTTTTTTGCTGATATTGTTGTCAGCAGGCAGCACAGCTTTGTGTCAGGAGAAAAAGCCGCCTAAAACGCGTATCCTTTTTCTGCTGGATGCTTCGGGCAGCATGCTGGCCAAGTGGGAAGACAGCGACCGCATGGAAGTAGCCAAAAACTTGCTGGCCCACCTGGTCGATTCGCTGCAGGGCTACGAAAATGTGGAAGTTGCCCTGCGCGTGTATGGCCATCAGTTCGGCCGTGAGCGCAACGACTGCAAGGACACCAAGCTGGAAGTGCCTTTTGCTGCCCGTAATGCGGAGGTGATTAAAAAGAAGCTGCAGCAGATAGTACCGCGGGGTAACACGCCCATTACCTACTCGCTGGAGCAGGCGGCAGGCGATTTCCCGGCGGATAAGTCCAGGAATGTGGTTATCCTGATTACGGATGGATTGGAATCCTGCAACGGCGATCCTTGTGCCATGTCGCTGGCGCTGCAGAAAAAGCATATCTTTCTGCGGCCCTTTGTGATTGGCATTGGCATAGAGCCGGAATTTGAAAAGCAACTAAGCTGCATCGGGCAGTATTTTAACGCCGCCGACGTGCAGACTTTTGAGAACGTGCTGACTGAGATTGTAACGCAGGCCCTGAGCCAGACAACGGTGCGCGTGGAATTGCTGGACGAACAGGGAAAGCCCGTGGAAACGAACGTGAACATGACTTTCCTGAATGCGCTAAACGGGCAGCCGGAGTATAATTATGTACATTACCTGGACAGCAAAGGCACACCCGATATGCTGGAAGTGGACGCACTGCTCCCTTATGACCTGGTGGTGAACACCACGCCGCCCGTAGTGGAGCGGAATCTTGCCATTGAGCCCGGAAAGCCGAACGTTATCCGGGTAAAAGCGCCGCAGGGCACGCTGTACCTGCGCCAGAGCGGCCCCTCGCCTTACGGGCAGCTGGCGGCAATTGTGCGGCAGCACGGCTCTGACCAGACGCTGAACGTGCAGGTGTTTGGCAACAGGCACAAGTACCTGGCAGGTAAGTATGACCTGGAGGTATTGACGATGCCGCGCATTTATCTCAAAGATGTGGAAGTGAAGCAGGGACAAACCAGCGACATTAGCATACCGCCGCCCGGCCAGCTGGCCATACCTACGCAGGTGCAGGGCTACGGCAGTATTTATAGTTTAGACGAAAGTGGCAAACAGGTATGGGTATGCAACCTGCCGGAAGACAACAGCAAAATAACCCTGGCGCTGCAACCGGGCAGGTATAAATTCGTTTACCGCACCAAATCTGCCCAGGGCAGCAAGTTTACCGATGTGCAGGATTTCACCATCAGATCGGGTGCCACCACAACCGTAAAAATTTTTAACAGATAAATTTTAAAATTACGAATTTCAAAATTCGCAATTCATACCAAACAGCCTTTTAAGAGAAAAATTATACATATGAAAGATTTCCCTTACTCAGAATCGAAAGACACCCGTTCCGGCTTTGGTGCCGGCTTAGCGGAACTTGGCCGCAATAACCCCAATGTTGTAGCGCTTTGCGCCGACCTGACGGGTTCGCTAAAAATGGACGCCTTTAAAAAGGAATTTCCTGAGCGATTTTACCAGGTTGGTATTGCAGAGGCAAACATGATTGGCCTGGCGGCCGGTATGACCATCGGCGGTAAGATTCCGTATACCGGCACCTTTGCCAATTTCTCCACGGGACGTGTTTACGATCAGATCCGCCAGTCAGTAGCTTATTCCGGTAAAAACGTGAAAATATGTGCCTCGCATGCCGGCCTCACGCTGGGCGAAGACGGCGCCACGCACCAGATACTGGAAGATCTGGGCATGATGAAAATGCTGCCGCACATGACCGTAATTAATCCATGCGACTATAACCAGACCAAGGCAGCCACCATTGCCATAGCCAGTTATGAAGGGCCCGTATACCTGCGTTTCGGCCGCCCGGTGGTGCCTAACTTTACGCCAGCCGATCAGAAATTCGAAATCGGGAAAGCTCTGATGCTGAACGAAGGTACCGACGTAAGTATATTCGCCACCGGCCACCTGGTATGGAAGGCCATACTTGCCGGACATATCCTGGCCGAGAAAGGCATTTCTGCTGAAATCATCAACATTCATACTATCAAGCCCCTTGATGAGGCTGCAATTCTTGCATCGGTGGCAAAAACCGGTTGCGTGGTATCTGCCGAAGAGCACAACCGACTCGGCGGCCTGGGCGACAGCATTGCGCAGGTATTGGTTAAAAACAAGCCCCTGCCACAGGAGTATGTCGCTGTAAACGATTCTTTCGGCGAAAGCGGCACCCCTGACGAGCTGATGGAAAAGTATGGCCTGAATGAGCAAAGCATTGTAGCCGCCGCTGAACGCGCCATTTCCCGTAAATAATTATTCGTTGTTTGTTGTTCGTTACTCGTTAGCCGGAGAGCGAATCATTCCGATCAACGAGTAACGATCAACGAATAACACCTCTTGGAAGATAAAGAGCTTTTAGAAAAATTCGCCCAGCCCGAAAGCCGCAATCTGGCTTTCAACCAGCTTGTCCGGAAGTACCAGCAGCAAGTATACTGGCATGTCCGCAAGATGGTGATCGACCATGATGATGCCGACGACCTGACCCAGGAGGTGTTCATCAAAGTATGGAAGAACCTGGAAAACTTCCGCCAGGACGCACAGCTTTATACCTGGATTTACCGCATTGCCACCAACGAGTGCCTCACCTTTCTTTCCAGTAAAAGAAGAAAATTTTTCCTCCCTATCAACGATGTTACCGCCGAACTGCTGGAGAAAGTGGAAGCATCGCCGGAGCTGGCCGGAGACGAAATACAGCTGAAACTGCAAAAGGCCATCCTGCGTCTCCCCGACAAACAGCGCCTGGTATTTAACATGAAATATTTTGATGAAATGAAGTATGAGGAGATGTCCGAGATACTGGGCACCTCTGTAGGCGCTTTAAAGGCATCTTATCACATTGCCGTGAAAAAGATTGAGGAATACATACAACAGGATTAAACTATTGCCACTCAATTACATCTAACAGGCAGAATATGACAGAGATGAGGAAGGACTTTAAACTGAGTGATGTACCGAAGCGCAACATGTACCAGGTGCCGGAAAACTATTTCGAACGCCTGCCCACGCGCATTATGGCACGCACGGCTGCTGCCGAAGCGCCGCAGCCGGCCTGGCAGCAAAGCCTGTGGCGTCCGCTGCGGCTGGCTTTAGCGCCGCTGGTCCTGCTGCTGGTTTTTGCAGGTGTATATTATTTCAATATTTCGAGAAGCCCGGAGCCGGCAACCACTGATTTTGCCGCACTGGCCGAAGCAGAGATAGTAGATTACCTGACCAGCAACGACGCGCAACTGGAAACAGCTGACTTTGCAGATCTAACTTCTTTGTCGGGGCAGGAATTAACGGCAGACTTTTTGAATGTAAGTCAGAGAGCGGCTGAAGAAGAGCTTGAATATCACCCTATTGAAGACGAGAATTTTTAAAACACCCATGAAACAAACTACCATACTACTGCTGCTTGCCCTTTTCACCTTTACTGGCACAGCAGCCTTTGCGCAGGCAGATAAACACAAAGAGCGGCAGGAAAAAATAGAAGCTGCTAAAACAGCCTTCCTGACAGATAAAATGGGCCTTTCGCCGGAACAATCGCAAAAATTCTGGCCTCTTTACAACGAATACGAAGCCAGGCGCCATGATCTTTATACTTCCTCCAACTCTTTAAAAAGAGTATCGCTGAACGAGATGAGCGAACAGGAGATCAAGACGCTCATCAACAACAGATTTGAAAGGGACCAGAAAGTACTTAACCTGGAAAAAGAATATGCGGCAAAGTTTCAGCGCGTGATATCGACACGGCAGCTGGCCCAGCTTTACCGCGCCGAACACGAATTTACGAAGCTGCTCCTCAGGCGCCTCGACGGCAAACACGCGCAGCAATGACCTTTGGCTAAAAGTTGTTTAATGAATGGCCCTGCCGCTTTGCGGCAGGGCTTTCTTTTTGTAGCTTCTTGGGCCGGCTATACTTTCTTTTGCGCGGAAATCCATTCGTTCACCCGTTGCTCCAGCACTTCCAGCGGCATTACGCCTCCTTTTAATATCTCATCATGAAAAGCGCTTAGTTTAAACTTGGCCCCCAGTTCCTGCTGTGCTTTTTGTCGCAGCTCTTTTATCTTCAGTTCGCCAATTTTGTAAGAAAGCGCCTGGCCCGGAATAGCCATGTAGCGTTCTATTTCTGCAGTGGCGTCTGCTTCACTGGTCAGTTCATTCTCCAGCGAATACTGAATGGCCTGCTCGCGCGTCCAGCCTTTGGCGTGCATGCCCACATCTACCACCAACCGGATAGCACGGTGCATTTCATCGCTCAGGCGGCCAAAGTATTGATAAGGATCTGTGTACAGGCCAAGTTCTTTGCCAAGGCTCTCAGAATACAAAGCCCAGCCTTCGCCAAAAGCTCCATACCAGGCATATTGCCTGAACTTCGGCAAGCCTTCCTGCTCCTGCTGAATAGATATCTGGTAGTGATGGCCCGGAATTGCTTCGTGCAGAAACAGCGACTCCATCCCCACCATGTTATACTTGGCAGCATCCAGGATAGGCACATAGAAAATACCAGGACGCGACCCATCGGGTGCAGGCGGGTTATACTCTGCACTGGCCGATGCAGCCCGGAAAGCCTCCGTTTGCCTGATCTCGAACTTAGACTTTGGCTGTATACCAAATAATTTGTCGAGTTGCGGCTGCTCACGGGTATGAATGGCTTCGAAAGCAGCCAGCACATCTTCCGGCTTCTTGAAGGGCGTGAATTTCGGATCTGTTTTTACATACTGAAAGAAAGCTTTCAGATCTCCCTTAAAACCAACCTGCTCTTTTACCTGCTCCATCTCACCACGGATACGGGCCACCTCCTTCTGCCCGATCTCAAAAATCTGATCCGGCGTCATGTTCGTGGTTGTCCAGTAGCGCACCAGGTACCGGTACGTCGAATCTCCGCCTGGTACACCACTGATGCCGGAAGTGCTGCGGCTCTTGGGCAGGTACTCGTTCTGCATAAAATCATACAGCTTACGATACGTCGGGATTACCTGTTCTTTTATAGCTTTGGCATAGGCCTGCGTAATGGTATCGCGCTGGGCTGCAGTAAAGTCTTCGGGCATGTTTTTGATAGGGTCCCAGAAAATAGTCTGCTTCGGATCGTCTACCACCATGGCCCGCAGCTGCGGCAGCACCTTTAAGGTAAGCATGCGCGGCAGCACCACGCCTACGGCCATACCCCGGCGCATGTTGGCAATGGCCGTGTCGCCCCACACCTGAAAAGCCTGAACACGACCCAGAAAATCGTTGTAATCCTCGGGCGTTTTAAAAGGCTGGTTGCCGGCGCCTGAGCCTAACTGGGCCATCGTAATAGGCAAGCCCCAGAACTGGTTCAGCGGCATAAGCTCGGTGGGCTGGTCGAGTCCCTCCAGCGCCATCTGCATTTCATACTTAAAAATATCGTAGCTGGTGCGCTGCTGCTCGTTCAGCTTGTCGCGGTCTACCTTGTTTATCTGCTCCAGGTACTTCTGGTAAAATGCCCGCACCTGTTCCTTATACTCCTGGCTGATATCGTTAGGCAACTGGTCGTTGTAGCGTTTGTCGGCAATGGCGGTTGCCTCTAACGGAAACAGTTTCAGCCGGTCTTCATAATAATTACTGAAGATCTGGTCAATGTTCTGTGCTTCCTGCATGGTTTCGGTGTCAGCATTTTTTTCGTTAGAATTGGTGCAGCCTATGGTGCCCGAACCGGCCAAAGCCATGGCAGCATACAAGGCGAAAGGGTATTTTCTCATAGATAATACGACGTTGTTTACAGTGCTCAAAGTATGAATTATATTTTGAAACTTATACAAGGCCGGCTGCCCAGGTAAAAGGCTTTCCCTGAACCGCCTTCGCATGTAGCTAAAGCATCATATTCGTCCTTGTCATGTGTCTTCTAGTCAGGAGTATCGGTAAAAACACCAACAATGGCTATAAACCCAGGCAAGGTACCGTTTTATACTTACTGCTGAAGTATAGGATGTTCCCGCGGCAAGCTAATATCCTATACTTGCCGGGGCTTTCTTCCTTAAACCTTTGTTCTATTATACTTTGCTTTTGGCTCTTTCAGACTGCATCCATCAGAAAGTTGATATCATCGCCGGGTTTAAATTCCATCGGCTTTTGGCCCTGTAAAAACACGCGCGCCGGAAGCGGCCCCAGCAGTGCAATCTTATCGCCGGTGATGCGCAGCATACTTCCCTCCCGCAGGCCCACCACCGGTTGTGTGTTGTGGTTGTGAAACTCCATGATGCGGGTTTCGCGCGTTTCGCCCATGTGTGTAGAATCCGGATCGGGGTCCTGGTAGTGCGGGTTGATGTTGAAGGGCACCAGTTGCAGGGCATCAAACGTTTTCACGTGCACCACTGGCATATCGTTGGTGGTACCGATTGTTTTGCCGGCCACGTTGGTTCCGGCACTGGTGCCCATGTACGGCATGCCTTTGGCTGCGCGCTCCTGCAACGGCTTTACCAGGTGATTGGCATAGAGTTGGCGAAGCAGCAGGAAAGTATTGCCGCCGCCTATAAACACTGCTTCGGCCTCGTTTACCGCTTTCAGGGCATCGCTGTGCTCCTGCACGCCTGTTACGTTTATACCCCATTTTTCAAAAGCCTCCCGTGCTTTGGAAGTATAATCTTTATGGGAAATGCTGCCGGGGCGGGCATAAGGTATAAACAATAGGCTTTTTTTGCCCTGCAACAGTTTCTTTATTTCGTCTTCGGCATGCTCCAGGTAGCCGGTGCCATGCGTAGTAGAGGTGCTGATTAAAAGTAGGTTTCTGCTCATACTTCAAAAGTATAGATTTTTGAAGTATGAGTGGGTGGAATTTTAAGTGAGGGATTTTGAGCTATTACACCAGCGGACTTAACTGCGACATAAGGCATGTTGTTATAAGGCTCATGACAAAATATCTGTCGTTTACATCATAATGTTCTGAATATATAGTATATTCGTTAGTTCAGTTACATATATCCGCCGGATTTGGGAGGGTAGCAGGAGTAGTTCCTGCTATACAGTAGTTGGCAGGAATTTTAAATGATGTCCATTAATTCACTTTGAACTTGTAATTCACTTTGAACTTGAAAACAAAAATTGATAAAACTACTCTGAATCAAAGGGTACTGTTGGCGTGTATTATTTGCTTAATCTGGATATTATTATATAAGTTACTATTTATTGACATTGATAACATATTTCCGAACGCAGACAGAGTTGGAGAAATTACATTTAATTTATTCTGTTCAGTGATTGCATCAGGGATATTTTATTATGTTGTAGTGCATTTGGAGAATCGTAGGATAGCTAAAATATTATATCCTTCTATTAATGACAGACTTAAGACTTTTGGTGTTGGTTTATTCTTTATAAAGAAGGACTTATATCAAAGGAAAGGGCTTGCAATACCTGACAAGATGCCCAAGTTAGAAGACTTTGCACCTATATGCGACAATATAATTTTAACTACAAAGCCACCTGAAATAATTGGTAACCCAAGCTTTACACCAAACGACTGGTTTGAATATTTTGAGTATTACTTTCAATCTGATAAATTTCTTTCTAAACAGCTATACACACATATTTCATTTCTTACTCCCGACATATTAAAAGAATTAGATGAAATTCAATACAGTAGATTTCAAAGAGCTCTTGATGTCTATAGAATAAATAAAAGATATAATGAATTATCTGGTATGTCTGGACCTTTTTGGCTTTATCTAAGTACACTTGATAAATTATCTTCAACAGAACTCAAATAAAAACAACCGCTAACAAGGTATAAACATCATGCTACGGCCGACGGCCTTGCACGTTGTTTATACCTTGTTAGCACACATACTAAATAGATGTCGTTGATAGGTTATCTAAAAAAATACAACTTAAAAAAAAGGGGGGAAAATGGTAAGGCTAATATCTGTAACATATCCTGAGTCACTTGCAAACTCGTTGAAGCTGGCTGATAGAAAAAACCGATAGGCATTTAATTGATGGATTACTCTGCTGAATACCAGTATTTGCATCTACGTTAATAAACATCTTCTAAGGAATAGTATTGGCTTGTAGGTCCGTCGTCAACAATCTTTGTAAGATTACTGCCATTTACATCACAAGTATAAATATACATATCTGATGAACTTGTAACACCAAAAACAATTTTTGCTCCGTCGGGTGTTAATCTTGCCCCATTTGTTATCTTATATCCTTCAGGTAAAAAAATAGGAATTTTATGGTTGTCGCTTCCATCTATATTACATAACCATAGTTCGTTCCCAGAAGCTATATCTTTACTATATAAAACTAAATTTAATCTCTCATTTTTTTTTGACTTTATAGATAAAGTTCCATCACCTGATATATCAAGCCCATCACCTACAATTATTCCACCTAAGGTTGAGGTTGTAGCAGTTGGCAAAGTATAATCTGAGCTTGGTTGAGCAATAGCATCTTCTTTACAACTCATTTGAAAGACAAGCATCGAAATTGCGAATGTTGTCAGGGCAGCAGAACCCATAAATATTTTTTTCATTAATGCGTATTTATTTCGCCTACTCTTTTAAGATGCAGTTTTCGGCTTCGCTGACGTGTCAAATAGGTAGTGGCAACAATTAAAACATAAGCATTCTCAATAAGAAGAACTTAATGCCGTATTAACCTCAATTTAACACAACAACTTGAGCTTAACGCACAAACATACTATTTTTTGTTGATTCCCATAGACAATATTAATTTATATAGTAGATATACCATGCAAGTAAAAGGACAGCAAGCTTAATTACTTATTGTTAACTTATAGTCTCAGAGGGTAACAGAATAGTTCATACTTATTGGCATTTTACCAGCAGCCCCTTCTCACTCGTTTTCTTTGTGAGTGGGCAGCCGGAGTTTGATGGTGTCGGCGTAGGGGTCGAGGGAAGTATAATTGGTGAGTGCCCGGACAAGGCCGATACTTTTCAGGTCGTACAGAAACCAGAGCTCCACATAAAAGTCGTGGAGCCAGTATAAATCTATTTTGCACCAGCCCCGGATGCGGTGATGCAGGTAATGGCCTTGTTCCAGCACCAGTGCTGCCTGGTGGCGCGGCGGGAGCGTGTTAAATTCTTCAGCGCTAATCATGGATCATCAAATACTACGCGAAACCAACAACTATAAAAAAGGCTGCACGGGGCAGCCTTATGGGTTAAACGTAAAAATCCTGATTTTGGTCTAGTTCAGATGCAGGGTATACAGCTCGAACCGCGTGGAGGCAAAGCTCCAGTGCGATGGCGACGGGTGAATTTCCACGCCATCCTCATCTACAATGGTTACCGCAAATCCTTCGCCCTGGTTCAGGGGCTCCGTAAAATGCTTTACACCGTAAACCTTCCCTTCATCAATCCACTCGTCCGGTTCAAACGCCGGCATCGACGCGTCCACACATTTTGCATAAACGGCCATATAGCTGGGGGGTACAAATAAGTTAACCATGTCTTATAAACTTTTCAGAAAGATAAATAATTCCTGCAAACCAGGAAACGCCAGGCAAAGGAATGAATAGCTGCCAGATAGAAGCAAAAAGCGTGCCTCTGCTAATACGTCTGCCATGCCTGTTTTACCTGCTAAATTCCGGCCGGGCTATTAGTTGTTAATATTTTATACTTACCTGCTTCAGGTGCTTTAAGCTAAGTTAAGCAATAAAAACTAAACTTCCTGCTGCCTTACCCGAATTTTGTCGTTCCGGAAGTATAAACATTGCACTTGTTTCAGGAAAGATGTACACTCCTTATGCATCATAAATGAGCCCGTTTGAGGAAGACAACTGTAAGAAGCCAGACTATACATAGGAGGCGAAGGTTAGCAAAAAGTATAAACAAAGTATGGTTAAGCAATTTGTATTAAATGATTTAAATTAAAAGTGTTTTGTACTGCTCCCTGGAATAAATAACTTAGGAGACAACCGTGGAATTTGAAAAGCCATTTGTACCCCGGCCTGCAGTATGGCCCGGCGCCGGGTATACCCTTTTGGTTGGGGCACGTAGTTAATGATGGCAGTCGCTTTGTCAGTATCTTTAAACAAACTTTATCAGGTATGAATGCATCTTCAAGTAAATCTCACCCTATTATTGAGGAGTCTTTTCCGGTCGCGCCAGGCCTGTGGGGGTTAAAAACAGTTTTCGTAAACATGTACTTTATCGCGGAGCCGGACGGCACCTGGGTAATGATAGATGCCGGCCTTTACGGATACAAGCATAAGATAAAGAAAGTAGCAGCTGAAATTTTCGGCGAAGATGCCCGCCCTAAAGCCATCCTGCTCACCCATGGCCACTTCGACCATATCGGATCATTGCGGGAACTGGCCACCGAATGGCAGGTACCGGTATACGCACACCCGCTGGAGTTCCCATACCTGACGGGAAAATCCAGCTACCCGCCACCCGACCCCAGCGTAGGCGGCGGCGCCATGGCCTACATGGCTTTTATGTACCCCAAAAAACCGATAGACATAAGCAGCAACCTGGAACTGCTGCCTGCCGATGGCAGCGTGCCCGGCCTGCCCGGCTGGCGCTGGCTGCACACCCCGGGGCATACCGCCGGGCACGTTTCTTTTTTCCGGGAGAGCGACCGCACCCTGGTGGCAGGGGATGCTTTTATCACGCGTGATGGCGAGTCGGGGATGGCCGTACTGACGCAAAAGCGCAAAGTGCATGGCCCGCCGGCTTATTATACTTCCGATTGGGGCGCAGCGCAACATTCCGTAGAAAAACTGGCCAACCTGAACCCTGACATTGCCGCCACCGGCCACGGGCTGCCCATGAAAGGCAAAGAGCTGCAGTGGCAACTGGACCAGCTGGTAAAAGATTTCTGGATAGAAGCCGTTCCGGAACGTGGGCGCTATGTGCACACCCCCGCCATTACCGACGAGCAGGGCGTGGTGTCGGTGCCGCCGCCCGTAAGCAGCCCCGTGCCTAAAGTGCTGGCTGCCGCCGGTGCTGTGGCGCTGGCAGGCATTGTGTTTGCCGCACTCAAAAGCCGCAGGCCGCAAAAGCGTTACCCCACAGGCGGCGCTTTCAACGAAAGAAAAGCCCGGCCACTGCAGCACCGCCCTTTCTCGCACAACCGTGTAGCGCCCGGCTTTCCGCCCGGCATCGACCCCGATCACGACAACCCCATTGAACATACCAATAATTATCCTTAAACTATAAGAGCCGGAAACAGTGGTCTGTTTCCGGCTCTTATAGTTTAATAAACGGCTGTTACGTAAGCTAACGCTAATCTTTCTTGTGGTTGGCCCTGCCGGAGCCACTCTTTTTCCCGCCGCCATCCTGCTTGTTTACGGTGGCCCAGGCACGTTTCTCTGCTTCCTCTTTGCTCACACCGCGATCTTCGTAGCCTTCTTCGATGTGTTCTGCTTTGCGTTTCTGTATGTCGGTATAAGCCGATTTATCTCCCTGTGGCATTTTTCCTCCTTTTTGATTAATTCAATTATCAGTGCAATTACCTTATCCGGCAGCTGTTCTATGTGTTGCCGGTTAGTTTTACGCGAAAAGACTACTGGCCGGTTGGTTTTGTCCTGATATCTTCTGCCAGTTTGGTGCCTGTGGCAGATTTTATACTTTTGTGTCTTCCAGATTCTTCTCTGATGTATACAAGCGTCTTTAACTGGAGCGGTGGCAAAGATTCGGCGCTCTGTCTTTATAATGTGCTGCAGCAAAAGCATTATAGTATAAAATATTTGCTGACAACGCTAAGCGAATCTTCGCAGCGCGTAAGCATGCATGGTGTGCGGCAGGAACTGCTGGAACAACAGGCGCAAAGTATAGGCCTGCCATTAAAGCAGGTACTGCTGCCCCAGGATGCGAGTATGAGCGCCTATAACCAGCTGATGGAAAAGACAATGCGCCCGCTGCAGGAGCAAGGTATAACGCATGCCATTTTCGGAGATATCAACCTGCAGGATCTGCGGGAATACCGCGAAAAGCAACTGGCACAGGTACATATGAAAGCTGTTTTCCCACTGTGGGGGCAGCCAACAGGCGAACTGGTACGGGAATTTATTGCACTGGGCTTTAAAGCTGTAGTAGTATGCGTAAACGGGCGCCTGCTGGATGCTTCCTTTGCCGGACGTGCCCTGGATGAAGCTTTTCTGCAGGATTTGCCGGCAGGCGTAGATCCGGCAGGCGAAAATGGCGAGTTCCATACGTTCGTGTATGATGGCCCTGTCTTTACATCACCTGTAAAATTTACGGTAGGTGAAAAAGTACACAAAACCTACGCGCCCGCTTCCGATCCCGACGACAACTGCTACGCCAAAGAAGATAAACCAGCCTTTGACACCGGCTTCTGGTTCTGCGACTTACTTCCCTGACTGCAATCCGTGGGAAAGACTATCGTATAACGCCAGCGTCCTCCAAATTTATACTTGCATAAAAGCCACGTCCTTCCGCACCCGCAGGTATAAAGGCAGATGCCGGGATACAGCACGGGCAAAGTATGGTTGCCTGAACGGTTATAGAGCACAATTAACTACCTTTGCTTTATGATTTCGATGAGGCAATTATTTCTGCAACACCAGGCGCAGACATCAGATTTTCCGCTGATGATAGAGGTAGAGAAAGCGGAAGGCGTGTACATGTATGGCCGCGAAGGCCATCGCTACCTGGATTTAATTTCGGGCATTGGTGTGAGCAATGTAGGGCACCGCCACCCGCGCGTGGTGCAGGCCATACACGATCAGTTAGATAAATACATGCACCTGATGGTGTACGGCGAATTTGTGCAGGCGCCGCAGGCACAACTGGCGCAGGCCCTTTGCAGTACGCTGCCTCCGCGCCTCAACAATGTGTACATCGTTAACTCCGGCACCGAAGCTGTGGAAGGAGCCTTGAAATTGGCCAAACGCTACACGGGCCGCACCGAACTGATTTCCTGTCATAACGCCTATCACGGATCTACCCAGGGTGCTTTGTCGGTAAGCGGCAGCGAGGATTTCAAAAATGCGTTCCGGCCGCTGCTGCCGGATGTCCGCGTTATCCAACACAACAGTATTGCCGAACTGGAAAGTATAACCCGTCGCACTGCTGCTGTTATCATCGAGGCCGTGCAGGGCGAGGCGGGCGTACGCATACCCGATCAGGATTACCTGCAGCAACTGCGCCGCCGCTGCACCGAGGTGGGCGCCTTGCTGATACTGGATGAAATACAAACCGGCTTCGGGCGCACGGGCACCTTCTGGGCTTTTGAGCAGTTCGGCATCGAGCCGGATATTTTGCTGTGTGCCAAAGGTATGGGCGGCGGTATGCCCATTGGCGCTTTTATTGCGCCACAGGAAATTATGGCTGCCTTTAAAAACGATCCGATACTGGGCCATCTGACAACTTTTGGCGGGCACCCGGTTTCCTGCGCCGCCTCGCTGGCCACGCTGCAAGTTATACAGGATGAAAACCTGCTCGCCGGTGTAGCACAAAAGGCAATGTTGTTCAGGCAGTTGCTGGTGCATCCGCGCATCAGAAGCATCCGCAACTGCGGCCTGCTGATGGCAGCAGAATTTGAGTCGTTTGCGGTGCTGAAAGCCGTAATAGATCGCGCCATACTTAACGGCGTGCTCACCGACTGGTTCCTGTTCTGCGACAACTCCATGCGCATAGCACCGCCACTAACAATTTCCGAAGAACAAATCCGGGAAGCGTGCGCTATTATACTTCGCTCCATCGATGAGGTGGTTTGAGTTAGAAAGTTGGAGCGTTAGAGAGTAAAGAGTTGGCCAGGAGAAAAAAAGAAGTGCCGGACTCCTACACCATAAAAGAAGATGGGCCAGTTCTACTCTCTAACTCTCTAACTCTTTAAATCTCTAACTCCTCAACTACTAAACTCTCCAACTTTTTAGCTCAAAACACCACCCCCAGCGCCAGCAGTACGTAAAAGCCGAAGTTATACTTACTTCTGAAGTATACTTAACCCAACGGTTTTATGGAAATAGCCCTTGTGCTAACCCTGCTGGTCATAGCAGTGATTCTTTTTGCTACAGAAAAGCTGTCTGTTGAGCTGGTCACGCTTATCATGCTCATTATTCTGGCCAGTGCGCGCATCATTACAGCTGAGGAGGCGTTTGCCGGCTTCAGCAGCGATTTTATCATTATCATTGCCTCGGTTTTTATACTAAGCGCTGCCCTGGAAGAAACCGGCATACTCGACTTTGCAGTGATCCGGCTGGCACGGCTGGCACGGCAAAGCTCCAGCCTGATGTTGCTTGTAGTAATGCTGGTAACGGGCATTGTATCGGCCTTTATGAACAACACCACCGTAACGGCCATGTTTGTTACCCCGTTGGTGGGCCTCTCCAGGCGCATCAACCAGAGCGCTTCCAAGCTACTGATGCCGCTTGCCTATGCAGCTATACTTGGCGGCACCTGTACCCTTATCGGCACCTCCACCAACGTAGCTGTGAGCGGCTACATTGCCAAAGTGGGCCTGGCCCCTATAGGGCTTTTCGAGATTTCAGGCATTGGCTTCATCATTTTTATGGTTGGGATGCTTTACATGGTTACCATCGGCAAACGTATGCTGCCGAACCGGGATGACCAGCAACTAACCGAAGAGTACAAATTGCAGCGGTATCTCACCGAAATTGTAGTGATGCCCGACTCGCCGCTGGTAGGGCAACTGGTGTTTGCCTCAGACCTTACTTCGCTTCATTTCCGCATGCTCAACATCATCCGCGGCAAAGAAAACTTCCTGCCTGACTTTCGTACCCGCATCAACGCAGATGATGTGCTGCTGGTGGAGGGAGATCTGGAGAACCTGATAAAAGTAAAGGAAACGAAGGGCATCCAGATTATGGCCGACGTAATACTGGAGAAAGACCTGCAGACGGAAAACATCAAACTTGCCGAACTGCTGGTAGTGCGTCAGTCTAACCTGATTGGGCGTACCGTAAAAGAGATCAACTTCCTGCAGCGTTACGGACTGGTGGTAATCGCCATTTCGCGCCACGGCGAAACGCTCCGTTCCAAAATTGGCAGCATACAGTTGCAGCTCGGCGACCTGCTGCTGGTGCAGGGATCGTCGGAAAGACTTGCCCAGATGCGCAACTCCTACAATGTGGCCCTGCTGGATGAGTTTGAGCCGGTGCTGTACAAAAAGCGAAAGGGCATTATTGCCATCTCCTGTTTCGCGCTGGCCATTTTGCTGGGTACGCTGCAGGTAGTGCCCCTTTCCATTGCATTTCTGCTGGCAGCCATTTGCAGCATCCTTTTCCGCTGTATCAGCGCAGAAAAAGCTTACAGCGCTATCGACTTTAAGTTGCTTGTGCTGATTGGCGGTATGACGGCCTTTGGAACAGCCATGGAAAATTCCGGGGCAGCCGACTTTCTGGCACACAGCATTATAAATCTGGTTGGTGATTTCGGGAAAATAGCTGTGCTGGCCGGCTTCGTTATCCTGACAGTTGTGCTGACGCAGCCGATGTCTAATGCTGCCGCAGCGCTGGTGGTAGTGCCCGTTGCCCTGCGCGCCGCTACCGAACTCCATGCCGACCCGCGGGCTTTTGCCATTGCCATCATGCTGGCTGCTTCCGTATCGCTGGTTACGCCTTTTGAGCCTGCCTGTATCCTGGTTTACAGCCCGGGCAAGTATAAGTTCAGGGATTTCATTAAGATTGGCACTCCGCTTACGCTGCTGCTGGTAGCGGTTATCCTGCTGCTGGTGCCTGTTTTCTGGCCTTTGTAACAGCGCAGGCGCTATACGAGTAAGTATGATAGTATAAGCACCAATTTATACTATAAGCTATGAAAATAATACTCCCTACAGGCTGGCCGCTACTGCTTTTGCTGGCGATGGCAGCCTGTTCTCCTAAAAACGAAGAAGTAACAGATGAACAAATCGAGGTAGGTGCCGACGGACAGGCGCTGGACACCATAGCAAACACAAAGAAGGACGCCCTGAAAACCGATGAGAAAACTATCTCCCCGACGCTGCCCATAGCCCAGCCGGTACTGCAACTGCTGGAACAGCGCTACCCGGGCTGGAAACAGCCGGAACTGACCGCCATGGCAGAACAAAATGCTGCTACCGGTGAACAGGGCCCTACACTGGTGCACGGTGATTTTAACGGTGACAACCGCCAGGATTATGCCCTGCAGCTACAGCAGCAGAGAAACCTGGTGATAGCAGCCGTACTGGACGCCGGAGATGGCAGCTGGGAATTATATGAACTGAAACAGGACAAACTGCTTAACGAACAAGACAGCCTTAAAAGCAGCTATTATTTATACCTGATAGACAAAGGCGAAATTATAGAAAATACAAGCACAGCAGGCGGCACGGCAGCGCCAAACGATGCACTTGGCGTCGGAAATGCAGCCAACCATACAGCATACCTCTACCAGAACGGGAAATTTGAACCTTACAGCCCGGCCGATTAAGCTGAACAGAAGGCCGCACCGCGGCTTTTACTATTAGAAAGTAGTCAGGTAGTAAATAACTGCCGCCGAAAGAGCCGCGCCTGTGGTAACAAAGGTAAGTATAAGCTTGCTTAAGCGGATGGCGTACAACTTATCGGTACGCGATATAAAAACGCGGCTCTGGTGCAGGTACAGCAAAAACAGCAACACCGCTGCAATGATGCCGATACACCAGAATGCACCGAGACGCACCAGAAAAACAACCGGCAACTGCCCGTGCAGGTGAAACATGATAGAAGTATCACGCATCAGAAACTGGGAGCCAAGTAGCAATAACAGGCACCCGTAAAAAATAAACAATACATTACTATTAGGTCTGGACCCTCTCATTTTTGCTGATTAACTGTTAAAGAAAGACTGTGCCTCCATTTTGATATGTTCACGCGACTGGCCGTCTTTCACTCCCAATGAAATCTTTCGCACCAACACCCCGACAATAGTTTCTTTAAAGCCAAGGCGGGCCGCCATGTTAATACAGAAATCCATCTCTGTTTCATCTACAATACCATCTGCCAGCATCATTTCTACCAAATCGTAAATCTGATCAAAGCGATCAGAATCGTTCGTAGGCAGTTGCGGCTCCACTTTGCCGGCATTTGCCAGCAAATCACGCACTTCGCTGGGCCGCATGCCGTTTTTTCTGCCAATCGACACAATAAACTGCATTTCGGATGGGTCCAGGTGACCATCAATTTTGGCGAGTGCCCCAAGGTTCGTAATATGACTTTTCAACCTTTTTATTTCATCACTCTCAAAAAAACCAAACATACATTGCCTATCTATGTTAAAATCTATTAATTCGTAATTAAATTTGTATCGTAAGTAATTTCGCTGGCACCAAATAGCTGCAAATTTTGAAAATAATCAACAGTCATCCGGGCTACAGCAACGCTGGCAGACGGTCGCAAACACACTTATTGTGCAGTTATCACATACGGTTTTCTATTTTTTTAGAGACATGCTAAAGCATTTTTTTTACGTTTGCCCCTGAAGCAACTAACATTCAATTAAAAATTCTGTGCTACTTGCAGGCTGGTATACCGCTAGCATAACAGCTGTCTGCCCAATTATCACAACTAAGCTAAACAAAACATAAGACACTATCATGAAAAAGATAGGTATTTTTACTTCTGGCGGCGACGCACCAGGCATGAATGCCTGCATCAGAGCTGTTGTCCGCACAGCGGTGTACCATGGATTAGAAGTATACGGTATCAAACGCGGTTACAATGGTATGGTGAAAGGAGAGATTTCCAAATTAGAATCCTTTTCGGTGAGCAATACCATTCAGAAGGGGGGCACCATCCTCCATTCTGCGCGAAGCAAAGAGTTTATGACTGCAGAAGGACGCCAGCGCGCCTACGAGCAGCTAAAAAAATATGAAATTGATGGCCTGGTGGCTATTGGCGGCGACGGAACATTTGCCGGAGCCAATATTTTTCATGAAGAGTACGGCATTCCGATTGTAGGCGCCCCCGGTACCATAGACAACGACCTTTACGGCACTGACTATACCATTGGCTATGATACTGCCGTGAACACTGCGCTGGATGCCATTGATAAAATCAGAGATACAGCGGACAGCCACGATCGTGTGTTCTTTATCGAGGTAATGGGCCGCGATTCGGGTTATATTGCCATCCCTTGCGCCATTGGCGGCGGGGCCGAAATCGTAATGATTCCGGAATCAGAAACAACCATAGAAAAGGTGGTGGATACGCTTCGCACCGGCTGGAGCCGTTCTAAAACATCGTTTATTGTGATAGTGGCGGAAGGCGATGTGGCCGGCCATGTAACAGAAATTGCCGGTAAGGTACAGAGCGCTTTGCCCCATATGGATGCCCGCTGCACCATTCTGGGCCACGTGCAGCGCGGGGGCGCTCCTACGGCAGCCGACCGCATGCTGGGCAGCCAGCTGGGCATAGCGTGTGTGGAAGGATTGCTGGAAGGGCGGACAAACGAAATGGCTGGCATTGCGAACCGCGAACTGGTATACACGCCATTTATAGACACCATCACTAAAATCAAGCCTATAAACCCGTACTACATCCGGATGGTAGATATTCTGTCGGTATAATTTTCAATCACGAATTGCGAATGGTTATACTTCCTTTGGTAGTAGCAAAAAGTGCTGCTGCTTAGAACTACGGCCGCTCTATAGCTCATACCCGCCATAGGCGAGCAAGGGCAACGGTATTACTTTTTCAAAACTACCTTTCAGATTCGTAACTCGTAATTAATAAAATCAAGTATCTCCTGCCATTGTGTGGGCTTGAACCAGGTAAAGGCCGGATACTTATGGAACCAGGTAAGCTGCCGTTTGGCATAGCGCCGGCTGTTGCGCTTTAACAGGCGCACAGTTTCCGGCCAGTCATACTTGCCATCCAGAAAGTCGAATATTTCTTTATACCCTACCGTTTGCAGCGCATTGTGCTCGCAGTAAGGATAAAGGGCTTTTGCCTCGTCCAGCAATCCCTGCGCCAGCATCTGATCCATGCGCTGATCGATGCGCCGGTATAGTTCAGCGCGGTCGCGGGTGAGGCCTATGCTGATACAGTTGAATGGGCGCTGTGGCCGGCTGCTTTTCCGGAACAAAGTATAAGGCTGCCCCGCCGACAGGCATACCTCCAGCGCCCGTATTACCCGCTGAGGATTTGCTTTGTCTACCTGCGCATAGTAAACGGGGTCCAGTTGTTGCAATTGCGCCAGCAAAGGAGCCAGTCCCTGCTCCTGCAGCACTGCTGTCAGTTGCCGCCGTATGGCCGGGTCGGCCTGCGGCATCTCATCCATGCCCTCGCATACGGCCTGCACATACAGCCCTGATCCGCCGGTCAGAATCACCACATCATGTATAGCAAACAACTGCTCCAGCAGCAACAGCACATCCTGCTCATACATACCCGCACTATATGCCTGGCTGATGCTGTGAGATCCGATGAAGTGATGTACAATTCCCTGCTGCTCCTCAGCAGTGGGCCGCGCAGTACCCAGCTGCATCTCACGGTAGAGCTGCCGCGAGTCTGCCGAAATAATTTCTGTTTTATAGTATCGGGCTAACTGTATGCTCAGATCGGTTTTGCCAACCGCCGTCGGTCCTGCCACTACTATCAGGTGCTTTTTTTTTGTACTGTTTGCCATAGGGTGTTATACTTGCCGTCGCCTGCTTCTGACTGAGCCGGGTATTTTCTGCTGCGGATTATACTTCTCTTTTGTTGGGAGCGGGATGACTTTTTGGCCGCAATTATTTTGTAAATTTATAGTATAAATCGTAAACTTTGATGCCTGAAAGGTGCACAGCGCCTCAGATTTATATAGTACCTTTTTAACAAGTCATAATGCCATATTTAACAGATTGCCAACCCGGTAGTAGTGAGTTAACACAGCAGGCAGACGCTTTGCTGCAGGTGCTGGCGCAACTGGCGCCGCCTGTTCACAGGCTTGCCGTAGCGCTCCCCTCGGGGCAGGTACTGGCCCTGAAAGACGGCTCCGCCGCGCAGCAGGCTAAAGATGCAGCAAGGTATGCACATGAGTTACTGGGTATATCAGAAAAGGCATTTGCGCAATTGGTAGAGGAGCTGCAGGAGCAGAAGAAAATAACGGGCGAACTGCCGCAGGCAACAGACAGCAATTGTGCCGCACAGCAGTATAACTGCCGCCTGTTGCAGTACCAGGGTGCTTCCTTCGTTTGCCTGGAACTGCCCGATCCGGGGCAGCCGTCTGCCCTAGTTCCATCTGACGGCGACAGTTACTACAGTGTGTTTGAAGACAGCTCCGAACCGCTTTTTATCCTGGATTGTGACGGCTGCTTTATTGATGTAAACCGCAGTGCCATGAGCCTGGTGCACCAGCAAAAGGAAGCACTGCTACATAAATCCATCCTGCGCAGTTTCGGCCTTAATCTGTTTGAGCGCGTTTCGCTGAAAGGGCAGTTGCAACAGGCACTTGCCGGCACACCGCAAAAGTTTGAGTGGTGGCTGCGGGAGAAAAACAACGATCTGCTGCCTGTTGAGATTACGCTGCAGAAAGGTACGTTCCAGTTACAGGATGTTATACTTGGTTCAGCCAAAAACCTGAACGAAGTGATAGACATGGAGCAGAATATGCGTTTCCGCAACAACCAGCTCGAGTTTATCAACCAGCTACTCACCAATCTCTCCTCCTCCGACAGCCAGCAGGAAGTACTGAAGTCCACGCTGAATGAGTTGCTGCAGAAAAGTGATGTAACAGGTGGCTGCGTGTATACTTATTCCCCTGCCAGCGAGCAACTGCGTTTAACGTACACAACCGGCAAAACAGAACAGGCTGCCCTGCTGCCGGAAGAGTTGCATTTAGAGGCGGAAACGGCCCGGCAACTGATAACCTCCCAGAAGCGAAAGGCCCTGGCAGATACCTCCCGCCTGATGCAGGAGAAACTCAACCGTACACTGACGCTGGTGCCAGTCACCAGCGACCAGGAGCTGTTGGCCATCATCGCCTTATGGCCTGCGGATACTTCTAAAATGTCGCAATCTTTTGCCGCATTGCTCGATTTTATCGGTGAGGCCATAGGGAACTACATTGCGCAGCATCAGTTACAGCACCAGCTAAATACCACCGCCGACAAGTATAAACTGCTTTTTGAGGCCTCTTACGATGCCATACTTCTCTTTAGCAGCGATGGTGTAGTCAGAGAGTGCAACGAGAAAGCATTGAAGTATTTTCGTTGCAGCCGCAAAGACCTTATCAATAAAACGCCGAATGATTTTTCGCCTGAGTTCCAGCCGGATGGCATGCGCTCGTCCGATAAAGTAACGCTGCTGATGGAACAGGTGCTCAAAACCGGTGCTCCCATTACGTTTGAATGGAAGAACAGGCGCAGCGACGGCACCCTCTTTGACTCCGAAATCAACATCAGCCGCATCATGATTGATGGCGAGTATTATGTGCAGGCTTTTAAGCGGGATATTACCAAACGCAAAGCCGCTTTGCTGGCCCGGCGCCGGGCCGAGATTGTACAGGAATCCATGGAGCAGTTCCGTAATTTTATGGACAAAGTAAACCTCGTTTACTTTAGCCTGGATACGGGAGGCAATATCACATCTACAAACGACTACTTCCTGAAGTATACAGAGTACAGCCGTGAGGAGCTGCTGGGGCAGAATTTTTATAAACTGCTGGTACAGGAGCAAGACCGGGAAAGCCGTTTTGGAGAGTTTGTAAAAATATTGGAAACCCGGCAGCTGAATGCCTACTATGAGCGTGATATTGTCACAAAATCTGGCCAGCTAAAAACCATCCGCTGGAACTGCATGCTGGAGTATGGGCCCGATGGCGAAGTTACAGGCATCACCAGCGTGGGCAAGGACATGACCGACAAGCGCATCGCGATGGAGGCCCTGAAAGATAACAAAATCAGGTTGCAGGATCTGTTCGACAATGCCCATGACCTGATCCAAAACATCTCTGTTGACAACAAATTCATCTTTGTAAACCGGGCCTGGAAAGAGCGCCTGGGCTACTCTGACCAGGACATTGAATCACTCACGCTCGATGACATTGTTCACCCTTATTACAGGGCCAAGCTTATTTACCAGCTGCGCAACCTCTACAAAGGGGAGTATGTGAACAAGATAGAGACGGTATTTCTGACAAAAGCGGGCAAGCCGGTGCACCTGATTGGCAGCATTAACTGCAGCTGGCAGGACGGACAACCTGTGGCCACACGCGCCATTCTGCACGACATTACCGATCGCATCAAAGCCGAGCGCCTGCAGAAAGTATACTATAGCATTGCCAACCTGGCCATCAGCAGCAAAGATCTGAACGCGCTATATACGGCCATTCACCGCGAGCTAAGCAAAATTATTGAGACGCGGAACATCTACATTGCCCTCTGCGACAATGAGCACAAGCAACTGCATTTTGTATACTTTATAGATCAGTTTCTGGATAAGGGTGCCAAACCCATGATGCGGCGCCCCTTTTCTGTTGGGCTGAGCGAATACATTATAGAAACGGGCAAGCCGCTGTACATGCAGAAGGAGGAACTGCGGAAGCTGTCGGAAAAAGAGGGCTTTATAGTATATGGCGCCATGCCCGAAGTTATACTTTGCTCACCCCTGGCTATTGGCGATCGCATTATTGGTGTGATTACGCTGCAGGACTACCAGAATGCCGATGCTTATGTGCAAAGCGACATCGAGATCCTGCACTTTATATCTAACCAGGTAGCCCTGGCCATTGAGCGCAAGCGCAACGAAGAGCAGATAAATAACCAGAATGCACGCCTGAACGCTATTTTTGAGAGCGGCACACACCACATGTGGTCGCTGAACCGCAACTTTGAGCTTACTTCGTTTAACCGCAACTTTGCCTCCACCTTTGCACAGCGCAGCGGTGAGGAACTGCAGCCTTTTACGCGCCTCGACGACAGCACCCTTATTTCGTTGCATGAAAACTCCTATACTTTCTGGCATAACAAGTACCAGCTGGCATTTGAGGGGCAGCCGCAGCACTTCGAAATACACCTGCAGTATCCGGAGAGCTGGCGCGAAGTATACCTTAACCCCATTTACCTGGAAGACGGCAGCTTCGAAGAAATATCAGGTATAGCCTTGGATATCACCGATAAAAAAGGCTCGCAGCTGGCACTGGCGGAGAATGAGGAGAAATTCCGCCACATCTTTGAGTCCTTTCAGGATGTGTACTACCGCGTAGACATGAACGGCATACTGGAACTGGTGAGTCCTTCTGTTACCCAGCTGCTCGGCTACCGCGAGGAAGAAATAATAGGGCGGCACAGCAGCACTTTCTACGCCAACCCCACTGACCATGATAAGCTTAAACAGCGTGTGATGGCTGAAGGACCTATCCGCGACATTGAGGTAGAAATGGTGGACAAAGACGGTTTCAGTAAAACGGTGCTGCTCGACTCACGCCTTGTATTCGACAAGGATGGCAATGCCATTGCCCTGGAAGGAGTTTTGCGCGACGTATCGGAGCTGAAACGCACACAGGTGGCCCTGCTCAAAGCCAAGGAAGAAGCCGAAAACCTGCTGAAGGTGAAAACCCAGTTCCTGGCCAACATGAGCCATGAACTGCGCACGCCTATGAACGGCATCATCGGCATGATAGACCTCTTGAGCCAGATAAACCATGATCCGGAGCAAGGCGAATACATCGACACCCTGCGCAAATCTTCGGATGCCCTGCTGGCCATCCTCAATGATATCCTGGACTTGTCTAAAATGCAGGCAGGCAAACTGGTGCTGCACGAAGGCGGCGTAGACCTGGAAGAAACATTGGGCAAGATATTCTCGCTTTTTTCAAACAGGGCGCAGCACAAGGATCTTTCCTTCTCCTATAACATTGCATCCGAAACCCCGCGCCACATTATTACCGACGAAACCAGGCTGCTGCAGATACTCTCCAACCTTACTTCCAATGCCATTAAGTTTACGAATGCCGGCGAGGTAAGTATAAAGGTAAGCAGCAAGCCGCTGAAGGGCAAAGAGCACCTGCTGCACGTGCGCGTTAAGGATTCGGGTATTGGTATTTCCAAAGAAGATCAGGATTTGCTTTTCACGGACTTTACGCAGCTCGATAACTCGTCAACAAAAACATTTGGCGGCACCGGCCTGGGCCTTGCTATTTCCAGGCAGCTCACCCAACTGCTCGGCGGCGACATTGGTGTAGAGTCTGAGTCCGGCTCCGGCAGCACCTTCTGGTTTAACATAAAGGTGCGCGAAGCCACTGCTGCCGAGATAGCGGAACAGGCGGAGCGCCAGCGCCAGCCCATGGAAATGGAGCAGCTGAAAAGTATCCCAAATGTGCTGCTGGTGGATGATAACCAGATAAACCAGAAAGTAGCAGAAAAACAACTCGAGCGCATCGGCTGCCAGATAACGATAGCCTCTGACGGCTTTGAAGCCATTGCGCTGGCTACTGCCAACAAGTATGACATCATCTTTATGGACATACAAATGCCGGAGATGGATGGTGTAACAGCTACCAACCTGATCAAGGAAAAACTCGGATCGGATTGTCCGCCCATTATCGCCATGACCGCCTATTCCATGAAAGACGATGCCGAAAAGTTTATGGGCCAGGGCATGGACGATTATGTATCAAAGCCTGTCAAGAGCGCCGATCTGCACGCCATGATAAGCAAATGGCAACTCGAGAGCTGGCATAGCAACCTGCCGGCACCTGCCCCCGAAGAAGCAACAGAAATTGCACAGGATATTATTGATTTGCAGGTGGTTGAGCAGCTGCGGCAGATAGGCGGCGATGAGTTTGCCCGGCAAATGTACATTGATTTTGAGCATGAAGCGGCCGAATTATTAGAAGAAGCCAAAAAAGAGCTCCAGGCACAACATTATAATAGTATTTTGAGTACATTGCATCAGTTGAAAGGCACTGGCTTTACGTTAGGCATCAACCAATTAGCTGAGCTTGCCAAGCAACTGGAACACGACATTAAACAGGATCGGCTGGATCATGTATCCCGGAATTTCTCCAAACTACTGGAGCAATACGAAAACTACCGTAAAATTTACACCGAAATTATCTTATAACTTAAGCAAATGGCAGATAACAAAACGATTCTGATCGCAGAAGACAGCTCTGTGATCCTCAACCTGACGAAGAAAATCCTGGAACTTCAGAAGTATAGGATTATAACGGCTAAAAACGGGGGCGAAGTACTTAAACAAGTAGAAAACAACAAGATCGACGCCATTTTGATGGACCTGAACATTCCTGTAAAAAATGGCATGGATTGCACCCGGGAAATACGCTCACATGAAAACAAGGAAATTGCCAACATTCCGATTATTGCCGTAACAGGTAATGCCAATAACTACAGCATGGAAGATTTTAAGCAGGCCGGCATCAACGATTACCTGCCAAAGCCGCTGGACTTTGATGCGCTGGTCCTAACGGTTAAAAAGTATACTGAGGCGTAATCTATGGAGCTAAAGTATACCAGACCATTTTTAAACAAGCTGGAGGATGTTTTTGCAGAGTCGGACTTTGTGCTGCGCTACGAAAAAGGCAACTTTAAAGCAGGGTATTGTGTGCTGAAGGATATGAAAGTGGCCGTAGTAAACAAATACTACAGCCTGGAAGGTAAAATCAACTGCCTTTACGATATCCTGCGCACCATTTCTGTGGATGAAAGCCGCCTGAGCGAGAAAAACAGGCTGCTCTACACCAATATCCGCCAACAGCAACAGCAAGATTGAAAGTCACATTTTTAGGCACAGGCACTTCACAGGGCGTACCCGTAATCGGGTGCGCCTGCCAGGTGTGCTCTTCAGTAGATTACCGCGACAAGCGGCTGCGCGTGTCTGTGCACCTGCAGGTTAACAGTAAAAGCATCATCATCGATGCTGGCCCTGATTTCCGGCAGCAGGTATTGCGCGAACGCATCAAAACACTGGATGCACTGGTATTCACCCACGAGCACAAAGACCACACCGCCGGCCTCGATGATATCCGCGCCTACAATTTCTCCCAGAACAAAGACATGCCCATCTATGCAGAGGAGCGCGTGCTGAAGCAACTGAAACAGGAGTTTTCCTATATCTTTGCTGATTTTAAATACCCCGGCATTCCGCAGGTGCAGTTACACCCCATCACCAACGCTCCGTTTGAAGTGGAAGGTGTGCCGTTTATACCTGTCCGCGTAAAGCATTATAAGCTGCCCGTCTTCGGCTACCGCATCGGCGATTTCACCTACATCACAGACGCAAACTTTATCTCAGAAGAAGAGAAAGACAAGGTAAGAGGCTCCAAAGTGATTGTGCTGAACGCCTTGCGCGAGGAGCCGCACATCTCGCATTTCTCGCTGCAGCAAGCCATTGATTTGCTGCAGGAGCTAAAGCCGGAACGCGCTTATCTTACCCACATCAGCCACCTGCTGGGACAGCACCGCGAGGTAGAACCCAGATTGCCTGATTTTATACGCCTGGCCTATGATGGCCTTCAGCTGGAAGTATAGCACGTTAATCGTTGAGCGTCCTTCGTTGATCGTTTTCTGCCCTTCGAACTTTGCCTGCAGTGTCGCGAATTATAAAGCCTTTTATAGTTTGATAATGGTTGTTTAGAAAATTGTAATTCGTAATTCGTAATTCGTAATTCGTAATTCGTAATTCGTAATTCGTAATTAACAAAGTGCACCAGAACTACTACTTTTTACGGCAACTGACCAAAGCGCTCAAGCCGAAACTTGTTGGTTTAGAGGCAGCAACAGCCTTCAGCCAGAACAAGGACGAGCTTATACTTGGTTTTGCTGCGCCCGCGCAGGAATTTTATATACGGGCACCGCTCAGTGCTCACTTCTCCGCCCTCTCCTTCCCCACTGAGTTCAGGAGGGCGCGCGCCAACAGCGTAGAGCTTTTTGAGGCGATGCAGGGCCATGCCATCGAAGACGTAGTGCAGCACCTGAACGAGCGCAGCTTTTATTTCAGGTTATCCGGCGGACAGCTTTTGCTGTTCAAGCTGTTCGGCAACCGCGCTAACATTATACTTTACCAGTCTGATGAGCTGCCGGAGCTTTTTCAGCACAAGTTCGCTGGCGATGCAGACCTGGACCCGCTGCAAATGGACCGGCCGCTGCAGCAGAACTTTGCTGCTTTTGCCGCCGCCGATGGCAACCTGCGCAAAGTATACCCTACCTTCGGCGATATTCCGGCTTTATACCTGGCCGGATACAAGTATGAGCAGCAGCCGCTACAAATTAAATGGGAACTGGTGCAGCAGTTGCTGGAAACCCTGGAAGCACCGGATGCATACTACATTATCCGGGTGGAAGGCAAGCTGCGCCTCTCGCTGCTGGCTTTGGGCGAGGTGCTTTATACTTATGATAATCCCCTGGAAGCGCTCAACAGCTACGCCCGTTTATACTTGTCGGAAACCGGTTTCGAACGGCAGTATAGCCAGGCTAAACAAGTGCTGGAGCGCAAGCTGCACCTGACGCAGACCACGCTGGAGCAGAGCAGCCAGAAACTGCACCAACTGCGCCACGACCGCTCCTACAGCCAGACAGCCGACGTGATCATGGCGAACCTCACTAACATTCCACCCCGCGCCACAACCGTGGAGCTTTACGATTTTTATACGGATCAGCAGCGCACCTATACTTTAAAACGGGATGAAACACCCCAGAAATTTGCCGAGCGCCTCTACCGTAAATCCAAAAACCAGCACATGGAAATACAACAGTTGGAAGAGAAAGCCGAGCGAAAGCTGGAGGAAATGATTGTGCTGGAAGATGCGCTGCAGGCACTGCACGACGTTGCAGATTACAAACAGCTGAAAAATTTTCTGCGCGATTACAACCATTTGCTTACCTCAAAGCAGCAGGCGCAGCAGGAAGCACCGTTCCGGGTTTTTGAGACCGAAGATTTTAAGATACTGGTGGGCAAAAGCGCCAAAAATAACGATGAACTCACACAGCGCCATACTTACAAAGAAGACCTCTGGCTGCACGCCAAAGATGTATCTGGCTCGCACGTAGTTATTAAACACCAGGCGGGGAAAGCCATACCATCCACAGTGCTGGAGAAAGCGGCACAACTGGCGGCTTATTACAGCAAACGCAAATCCGATTCACTATGCCCGGTGCTCTACACACCTAAAAAGCACGTGCGCAAACCCAAAGGCGCAGCGCCAGGCGCTGTGGCCGTAGATCGCGAGAAAGTTATACTTGTAAAACCGGAGAACCCGTTTGAGCGAAAAAAATAGCCGCAACTTATTTATAAGTTGCGGCTACGATGTGCGCGCGGGGAGATTCGAACTCCCACACCCGAAGGCACCACCCCCTCAAGATGGCGTGTCTACCAGTTTCACCACGTGCGCAGGTAAATGATGGATGCAAAAGTAAAGAGCCTGTACCATATATGCAACCCGCCGCAACCTTGTTGTTAAAATAAATAGAAGGTTTCTTTACTAATCTTCACGAGGGATTACCTCTTGTCAAATGCAGGGAAAACAACGAACAGCAAACATTCACTAAAACAAGAGAAGCCACTCTTTACGGAGTGGCTTCTCTTGTTTTAGTGATCCCGCTGGGATTCGAACCCAGGACCCATACATTAAAAGTGTATTGCTCTACCAGCTGAGCTACAGAATCGGCATTGTTTCCCTGTGGTAAGGGAGGGCAAAATTAAGCGCTTAATTCTAAAATACAAAATTTATTTAAGCTTTGTATCTTGCACCCTGTCTCAAAGGGGTCAGAAAAAAAAGCCTTCCCGCTCTAGAAAGGCTTTCCATCTTGTTGGTGATCCCGCTGGGATTCGAACCCAGGACCCATACATTAAAAGTGTATTGCTCTACCAGCTGAGCTACAGAATCTTTTTTGTAACTTGCAATATCAAAGATTTTCCCCTGAATTGCGATGCAAAAGTAACAGCTAAGATTTTAAATGCAAAACCTTTGGTTCAAAATATCTGCCTTTTTGATTCTTTTTTTACTGGCCTTCAGCAAACCAGTTTATGCTCAGGCAGATAACGCAACATTGGCTAAAGCTGATTCTTTATTCCGGACGCAGCATTACACCGAGGCTTATACCTTATACGAGAACATACTGCAGACGCAACAGCTTTACTCGTCGCAAATGCTCCTGAAGATGGCTTACATCCGCGAAGGACTGCGTGATTATACGGGCGCCATGTATTACCTGCACCTGTTCTATTCCAAAGAGCCCAGCCGTTCGGTGCTGAAGAAAATGGAAGAACTGGCGCAGGCACATCATCTGCAAGGCTATCAGTATAATGATCTGATTTTTTTCAAAACGCAGTTTAGCAAGTACTACATGCGCATTTTGCAGCTGCTGCTGCTTGTAGCTGTGGTTACCGTCACAGTTATGCTGGTAAGCTGGCGCAAAGGCCACCGGTTTACCAAAACGTTTAAAATCAGTTTTGGCCTGTACCTGCTTTTTATCCTGTATTACATTAATTTCCTGAACCTGGGCAACGCCGGTATTATTATGCAGAACCAGTCGGCCATTATGTCGGCGCCGTCGGCTGGCGCATCCTGGCTGGCTACCGCCACCAAAGGCCACAAAGTACCCATCACGGGCGATCAGGATATCTGGTATGAGATAAAATGGAAAGGCGAAAAAGCCTATATCCGCAAAAGCAACCTGGTAGAACTGCCGTAGGTTAGTTGATCGTTGTTAGTTGTTCGTTTATCGTATTTTGTGTTTCATTGATCATATCAAGTATTACGATTCAGTGAGGCTCTTCATACTTCGAAAAACGAATGCCGCCTACTTCCTCAGCGGTGAATCCTTCTCTTTGGCCATTACATTGTATACCAGCTTGTCGGCGAGGCTTGGGAAGAGTTTATTTACCCACACGGCCAGCTTGCCCTGCGTTGTCATCACAAGGTCGCGTTTGCGTTTGATGGTAGCTTGCAGGATGCGGTCGGCTACTTCCTCAGCCGACATCATTTTCTCCTCCTCACGTGGTGTTTCGCCCTGCTGCTGCCCGTCAGCGGCCAGGGCTGTGTTGCGGATGTTGGATGCCGTAAACCCCGGACAGGCCAGCAATACATGCACGCCCGAGTGCAGCAGTTCGGTGCGCAACGTTTCCAGGAAGCCATGCATGGCAAACTTCGAGGCTGAATAACCCGTGCGGGCGGGCAAGCCCCTGTAACCGGCCACAGAAGAAATACCGATGATAGAGCCTTTGGCTTGCTGGATATAAGGTAAGGCAAACTTGGTGGTGTATACGGTGCCCCAGAAGTTTATACCCATCACCTGCCGCAGCACGTCTAAATCTAAATCCTGGAACAGGGCACGCATCGAGATACCTGCATTGTTTATTACCACATCCAGGCGCCCATACTTATCTATTGTTTCCTGCACCATGCGCTGGCATTGCGCTTCCACGCTTACATCGGCCTGTATAGGTAAGTTGTCGATACCTGCTGCAGTCAGTTCTGTGGCGGTTTCGGTAAGTCCGGCCTGCTTCCGGCCCGAAAACGCCACTTTTGCCCCTGCCCTGCCGAACGCGAAAGCAAGCGCTTTGCCTATACCTGAGGTGCCGCCGGTTATTAAAACTACTTTATTTTTCATCCTTTATTTTGCCAGAATTGTTCTCCTATTGCAAAGATAATTTAATTGTTAATTGACGGTGGTTAATTGTCTTATACTTCTGCCTTTTACTCCGCCTAATCTCCTTGCGCAGGAACTCATACTTGTCTCTCCTGATTTCGATGTGCGCAGAATTTCGTACTTTTGCGCATTGTGAGAAAGAAGCATAAAAATACATTCGAGATTCTCGAAAACATCCATATCGAAGAGATGGTGGCGGAAGGCAAGTGCCTGGCGCGCCACAACAACATGGTTATTTTCGTAGCCGGCGTGGCGCCCGGCGATGTGGTAGACTTGCGTATTACGCGTAAAAAGAAAAGCTTTATGGAGGCCGAGCCAGTGGCTTTCCATCAGTATTCGGAGCTGCGCGTACAGCCGTTTTGCGAGCACTTTGGCGTATGCGGCGGCTGTAAATGGCAGCACATTGGCTACGATACCCAGCTATACTACAAGCAGAAACAAGTCAAAGATAACCTGGAACGTATCGGCAAAGTGGCGCTGCCGGAATTTGATCCCATACTTGGTTCTGAGAAAACAAGGTATTACCGCAACAAGCTGGAGTTCACTTTTTCGGGAAACGGCTGGCTGACCAACGAGCAAATCAAGTCGGGCGAAGCGTTCGACCGGAACGCGCTAGGCTTTCATATTCCGGGCCGTTTTGATAAGATCCTGGACATCCGCCACTGCTACCTGCAACCCGATCCCTCGAATGCCATCCGCCTGGAGGTGCGCAACTATGCACGGGCGCACGGACTTGATTTTTATGACGCCGTAAAGCAGCAGGGCTTTCTGCGCAACCTCATCATCCGCACAGCAAATACCGGTGAGTTGATGGTGCTGCTGCAGGTAAAGCACGACGACCCTGAAGCTATACCTGCCCTGCTGGAACATCTGAAAGCTACGTTCCCGGAAATAACCTCGCTGCAGTATGTGGTGAACCCCAAAGGCAACGAAACCTTTCACGACCTGGAGGTGGTTTGCTACCATGGCCAGCCTTACATACATGAGGAAATGGAGGGCATCCGGTTTCGTGTGGGGCCGAAGTCCTTTTACCAGACCAACGCCGACCAGGCGTACGAACTGTACAAATTAACGCGCGAGTTTGCCGGTTTAACGGGTAAGGAACTGGTGTATGATTTATACACGGGCGCCGGCACTATCGCCAACTTTGTAGCCGGCCAATGCCGCGAAGTTATCGGTATTGAATATGTGCCAAGCGCCATTGAGGATGCTAAAATCAACTCGCGCATCAACAACATCAACAACACCACATTTTATGCCGGTGATATGAAAGATATACTTTCGGATGAGCTGTTGGCCCGCCACGGCCGCCCTGATGTGGTGATTACGGACCCGCCGCGCGCCGGCATGCACCCGGACGTAATAGAGAAACTGCTGCAGGTGCATCCGGACAAAATTGTGTACGTAAGCTGTAATCCGGCTACTCAGGCCCGTGATTTGGAATTGCTGGAACCAAAGTATAACGTAGCGCGTGTGCAGCCTGTAGACATGTTTCCGCAAACGCACCACGTCGAAAATATTGTTCTTTTAACTAAACGTATCACGTAGCACGTATCAAGTATCACGATAAAACTATCTGTTGATTTACGCATTAGCAGCGTTATTGGGTTAGACAAGGTATACTTTATCCAAGTCGGGATACGAGCAACATGATACGAAAATAAAAATATGGAAAACGATCCGGAATTAAACGGCAAATACCTCGGCACCATCTCCAAAGATTTTGTAGTGGTGGCCGAGACGCTGCGCGAGGCATCTTACCAGGTGCGCAAACGCAAGATATCAGATTACCCGATTTTCGTGTTCAGCCACACGCAGGTGCCGGTGGGCTCCATCTTTTTAGCCAAAGAAGAAGTGGCACTGGACTGGCACATCAACGCCTCTTACCTGGAGGACTTTGTGCAGCGGCAGCTTGTCCTGCCGGAGAAAGTAGATGAGTTCAAAGCTGCCTACAAAGACCCGGACGAGTTCTGCTGCCTTTTTGTAGTAGACGGCGATTTTCAGAATTTCGTATTCATTCCCTTCCCGGAGGATTAGGTCTTTCAGACGTTAGAAGCCGGATTTTAGATGCAAGATTCCGCTAGCACATGTGCAACAAAAAAGGAAGCTTAAACTGCTTCCTTTTTTGTTGATTCCAGCCTGCATACGTACAGAAATGTCTATAATCTAACGTCTAGTATCTAATGTCTAAAAACTAGTCCAGCCCTGCGCTTTCAGGGGGTAAGCTTGTCCGGATTTAGTGGCCAGGTTCACGCCCTCATTGGCTTCTGTAATTTTTCCGATGATGGTGATGTCCGGATGATTTTTCAGCTCATCATAATGGGATAGCGGCACCGTAAAGAGCAGCTCATAGTCTTCGCCGCCGTTCATGATACAAGTCAGCGGGTCTATGTTGAACTCCAACGCTGTTTGCAGCATCTGTTCATCGGCCGGCAGGTTGTCTTTGTACACCGTGGCGCCCACGTTTGATTGTGTGCAGATATGAAAAATTTCTGAAGCTAGCCCATCCGAAATATCAATCATAGCTGTGGGTTTAATACCCCGCTCTTTCAGGTCATGGATAACATCCATGCGTGCTTCCGGGCGCAGCTGGCGTCCTACAATATATTGTTTGCTTTCCAGTTCCGGCTGCATCTCTGGGTCAGCCAGAAACGCTTGCTTCTCGCGCTCCAGCACCTGTAAGCCCATGTAAGCTGCGCCCAAATCGCCGGTCACGCAGATTAAATCATTTACCTGCGCGCCGCTACGCAGCACAGCTTCGCCTTTGGCTATCTCCCCTATGGCCGTTATACTTATCACAAGTCCTGCCCGGGACGAGGTGGTATCGCCGCCCACTAGGTCCACCTTATAGTTTTCGCAAGCCATCCGGATGCCTTCGTACAGTTCCTCCACCGCTTCTAATGTATAACGCGCACCCAGGCCTAGGTTCACCGTAATCTGTGTTGGTTTGGCATACATGGCAGCAATATCTGATACATTTACCGCCACAGCTTTGTACCCGAGGTGTTTGAGCGGGCAAAAAGTCAGGTCGAAGTGGACGCCTTCCAGCAGCATGTCGCTGGACACCACCAGCTGCTTTTCCTGTGGCTCAATAATGGCGGCATCATCGCCGATACCTTTGATAGTCGATGCGTTTCGCAGTTCAACCTTCTCCTTGATTATCCTGATTAAACCGAACTCTCCTACTTCGCTCAGTGGGGTATAGTCACTCATTTTGCTTCTATTTTGGATGTGCAAAGATACGAAATGGAAAAGACAAGTCAGTCGGCTTTGGGTTAAGTATACGTTTTCAGGCTGATTTGAAACCTCCTAAGCGCTCGTTTATACTTATACTGTACTTTATACCTTTGCGGCAGGAACTTACTCCCGTTTTCTGAAAAGATATATCTTTTGGTTCTGTCATCCAGAAAGGATCTTGTGCATTATTTGCGTGTAGCTCACAAGATCCTTTCTGGATGACAATTTTTTACAACTCAAATTACCCTTAGCTGTATCTGCCTTAAAATGAAAAGGCCTGCTCCCTCTTCAGAAGCAGGCTTTTGTCGTTTAGTAGAAAGTGTTTTATTACGCTGCTGCAGCCTGTCCGCCCTCACGATCCTCGATTACTTTTTTCAGCTTTTCGATGGCCTGTGCGGCACGCTCCTCGTCGAAACGGTTGATGTTGAGCAGCATTTTGGTCTTCTCCTGGCGCGTAATCACCGGGTTGTTCAGCAGCCGGATGATTTCCTCTTTCTGCTTTGCAGAAGCGTAGCGCACACTGGCAGATTCCGCTGTCTCTGTTGCTGCTTCCGACGGTGCAGCAGGCTCCGCTGCTTTAGAAGCGGCCGCCGCTTTCATCGTTGGTTTTTTCTCGGTTGGCACCGCAGGCTTGGCAGACTGTTCGTTGCCGCCATAGTCCATTTCCTCAGCAGGAGTCGGCTCATAACCGGCAGCGCGGATTATCCAGGCAAGTATGTTGCGGTAGGCTTTACCAATGGCACGGGTCTGGGCCATAGAAGCGATAGCGAACTCCTGGTAATATTTTTTGCCCTGCTCCCGGTTAGAGCAGATGGCAAAGCCAGCGCCCACCATCTGTTCGCTGCGCAGATCCAGCAGATTTACTTTTGCCTGATACTTAATTTCATCTTCAGTGCTCATACTCACCACATACTCTACAATCGGGAGAATGCCTAAACGGGAACCGGCATACTGCCAGCCTTCCACGTTCACGTACTCCCGGCCTTGTATGTTCTGATAAAGCTTGTTTTCCTTGATGAACTTAGCTAAGTCTACAGCCAGATGAAGCGTCTCATCAGATTTGGCGATGTCGTAGCTTTCAATTTTAGACTTCCTCAGCTCTTTTGTTTCTTTATTTGGTTGATTCATATCCACTTAGCTTTCTTATTTATGGTACTCTTATTAAACACAGGGGCCGGTAAAATGGTGCAAAAAATTAAAAAAACAGCTTTATTAATACTACTGATAATCAGTAACTTACAAACTATTTTCAAATAAATTTACAGCGCCGGCCTGAGTTGCTTTCAGCAACTGAATTTGTGTAAAGGGTAAGAGATATGTACGTGATTTTCAGCCACAAGTATAAATTGCAGGCAGAATAAATAAGAAAGATTGGGGAAAGTATAAATCAGAGCAACGGCGACTCCTGCACAATCATGCCGTCTTTCATCACCAGCGTACGGTCGGCCATAGCAGCCAGTTGCTCGTTGTGGGTTACGATGACAAAGGTCTGGTTAAATTCCTCGCGCAGCCGGAAGAAGATGTCGTGCAGTTCCTGAGCGTTCTTGGAATCGAGGTTGCCGCTGGGCTCATCGGCAAAAATAATGCGGGGCCCGTTAATGAGCGCGCGCGCCACCGCAGTGCGTTGTTGTTCCCCGCCCGACATCTCGGACGGTTTGTGGTGCAGGCGGTGCGAGAGGTTGAGCATCTCCAGCAACTGCGCTGCACGCTCCTTCACTTCCTGCTCCGGCCGGCCGGCCAGAAAGCCGGGCAGGCAGGCATTCTCCAGCGCTGTGAACTCGGGCAGCAGGTTATGAAATTGGAAAATAAAGCCGATATGCCGGTTGCGGAACCGCGCCATTTCCGAACCGTTCATGCGGGCAATGTTCCTGTTATCAAACATTACCTCGCCCGAATCGGCCGTATCCAACGTGCCCAGTATATGCAGCAACGTACTTTTGCCGGCGCCGGAGGCACCAACAATAGAGACCACCTCACCGGCGGCGATAAACAAATCGATGCCCTTGAGAACCGGCAGCGAACCGTACTTTTTATAAATGTTTGAAACCTGCAGCACTTTCAGATAGGTTAATGGCAGCTTGTACCCGTAATTTTACTGCCAAAGCTACAAAACAAAGCTTATACTTCAGCAATACCATCTGTCAGAGTCGCTCACTATTTATTTACCAGCTTCAGCTCTTTCTTATCTCAGTTTCTGCTGCATCAACAGGATCTGCCTCCAGCACATCTTTTACCCATAGTTCCCGGACTATTACTATGACGACCGCTAGTATAGGAGCAGCCATTAATAAGCCTAAAGCACCCTGAACTATACCAAACAGTACCTGCACAAAAAGTAAAACAGCAGGTGGCAGATCTACTGCTTTCTTCAGAATAAGCGGCGTTATCAGAAAGCTCTCCAGAAACTGTATGCCGCTGTAGATCAGCAGTACGTAAAGCGCTGTTTGTCCTCCTTGTGTAAGGCCAGTAAGCACAGCCGGAACGCCTGCCAGTAAAGGACCGATATTAGGCACAAACTCACAGAAGAAAGCAATCAGGGCCAAGGCAAAAGCCATCGGAAGACCTATCAGCTTAAAACCAATTGCCACTGCCACACCAACAATAACCATGGAAATCAGCATGCCGAGCAGCCACATTTTAAGTGTTTGATAACATTTATTCAGCACCTTCCCTATCCGGCTCCTGTTCCGGACAGGGAATAGTTTGGTAAAGCCCCCCGTATATAATTTCGGATTTGCGGCAAAGAATAAAGCTGTAACCAGCACGATAAGCAGATCTGCCAGGAAACTCAGGGTAGAAGACAGAAAACCCGATAGCTGCGAGAAAATTGACTTTTGCTCAGGCATCAGCTTGCTAACATCACTGGGTACCTGCTGCACAAGTTTTTCGCCCCAACTGTACTGGCTAAGCCAGTCCTGAACCTGTTTTAGGCCCTGTGGCACAGCATTTCGCATTTGGCTAAACTGATCTGAAACAGTAGGGGCGACAAGCATAAAAGCTCCTGCTATAATGCCAAAAAAAAGAATTACGACCAACAGCAGGCTCCATCCACGCTTTAAGTGCACGTGGTACACCACCCAATCAGTAAGGCCACAAAACATAACCGCCACTAATATACCCGCAAACACGAGCAGAAAGAAGTATAAATGCCGCCCCAGGAGGTAAAAACCAGACGCCACCAGCAATAAGATAAAGGTTGCAATGGCTACCCGTTTCGCATAAGTATATACATCGACCATAATTATTTTACATGTAATGATGGGACAAATGAAATCCGGATAAAGGACAAAAGACTTCAAGCTTAAGCTATTGGACGCAAGCAGCTTATGGCTAAACCATACTTTGTTTATACTTTGAGCTAAAAGCTTCCCCATACTTATCCGAAATAACAGATATAGCATGACTATACTATTTTTTACTGCCTGCTGCATTTTATCGTTACAAATTATACTATTTCGCGTAATGGAAAGCGGGCATTAAATAACTTTGCTTGAAATTAAAGGGATAAAGGCGTACTTTCGTGCGTCCATTAAAACTGAAAGCATGAACATACACGAATATCAGGCTAAAGACATTTTAAAAAGCTACGGCGTACGCATACAGGAAGGTATTGTGGCTGACACGCCCGAAGAAGCTGTAGCTGCTGCCAAAAGGCTGACCGAGGAAACCGGTACCAGCTGGCATGTGATAAAAGCACAAATCCATGCGGGTGGCCGTGGCAAAGGCGGCGGCGTAAAGCTGGCCAAAAACCTGAAGCAGGTAAAAGAAATTGCCGATCAGATCCTGGGCATGACGCTGGTAACGCACCAGACCGGACCCGAAGGCAAACTGGTGGGCAAAGTACTGGTAGCGCAGGATGTATATTATCCCGGCGATTCGGAGCCGAAAGAGTTTTACCTGAGCATCCTGCTGGACCGTGCCAAAGGCCAGAACGTTATCATGGCGTCTACGGAAGGCGGTATGGACATTGAGGAAGTTGCCGAAAAATCTCCCGAGAAAATTATCAAAGAATGGATTGACCCGGCTGTGGGGCTGGAGCCTTTCCAGGCACGTAAAATTGCCTTTGCTTTTGGTTTAGAGGGCGAAGCTTTCAAAGAAATGGTGAAGTTTGTAACCAACCTGTACAAGGCGTACCTGGATACAGACTCCTCTATGTTCGAAATAAACCCGGTACTGAAAACGTCGGATAACAAAATACTGGCTGTAGATGCCAAAGTTGATCTGGATGATAATGCCCTGTTCCGCCACAAAGATCTGGCTGCGCTGCGTGATATCTCTGAAGAAGATCCACTGGAGGTAGAAGCAAGCAAGTCGAACCTGAACTATGTGAAGCTGGACGGCAACGTTGGCTGTATGGTGAACGGTGCAGGCCTGGCCATGGCTACAATGGACATCATCAAGCTTTCAGGCGGTGAGCCTGCCAACTTCCTGGACGTAGGTGGTGGCGCCAATGCGCAAACGGTAGAGGCTGGTTTCCGCCTTATCCTGCAGGACCCGAATGTAAAAGCTATCCTTATCAACATCTTCGGCGGTATTGTACGCTGCGACCGCGTAGCCAACGGTGTGGTAGAAGCCTACAAAAATATCGGCGATATCCGTGTGCCAATTATTGTTCGCCTGCAGGGCACCAACGCCGAAGAAGGCGCCCGCATCATCGACGAATCCGGCCTGAAGGTGTTCTCCGCTATTTCGCTGAAAGAAGCTGCCGACAAAGTAAAACAGGTATTGGCTTAATCTGATTCAAGTATAAAAACAGCAAAGGCTGCCGGTTTCCGGCAGCCTTTGCTGTTTTTATACTTGAGCTAAACAATTATGAGTTTACTCTTTTCTTTAACTCGGAATCCGGAACCCTTAACCCGGAACTGAAATCAAACTATTTCCAGTTCTACGTCAATATTACCGCGCGTACCTACCGAATAAGGGCAGATTTGGTGCGCCTCGTCTACCATTTGCCTGGCCTTCTCTTTGTATGTGCCCTTCAGGTCTACAGATAGTTTTACGCCCAGGCCATAACCACCCTCATTGGTTTTATTCAGATCTACCTGCGCAGTTACTGTAGAGGCAGGGTCTAGGCGCTCTTTATGCCTGGCGGCCACTACCAGCAATGCGCTCTGGAAACATGCTGCATAGCCGGCTGCAAATAGCTGCTCGGGATTAGTTTTGCCGCCTTCGCCGCCCATGTTGGTGGGCATCGTGAGCTGCATGTCTATAATGCCGTCTGATGATTTAACGTGGCCTTTGCGACCGCCGGTAGCAGTTACCTCTGCCGTATATATCTTTTCCATTGCGATTATCCTTTAAATTTGCCTTCTGATGGTTTCTTGTTTTAACCGGCCGCCCCCGCTAATGTTTTCGGATTGGTGCTGTTGACAGCAAAACCTGCGCAAGACAATTCTTTCAGATAAATAAGCTTAATTTTTTGGCTGCACTATTTCGTAATGTCGGTATACTTGCTAATTTTGCAGCACTGCACCCGTAGTTCAACTGGATAGAATATCGGATTTCGGCTCCGAGGGTTAGGGGTTCGAATCCTCTCGGGTGCACACAAAGTATAAAGCCCTGTAAGTATGTGCTTACAGGGCTTTTTTGTGCATCTGCGGCACGTTTTATGAGAGCCGGAGAAAGCAATCGCTGCTACCCTCAAACTCCGGCTACCACTTGCTGATCAGGTTCCTACGTATCTTAAAGCCACGAGCTTCCGGTTTGAGGATGTGGAAAAGATAAGTAAAACCCGGATTGCTATGGAAGAGTAGGCACAGCGCAGCCTGTAGGCGACGTAGTTTTCACAAGTATGAAAACCCAAAAGCTGCAAGTTTAGAGATACATGTATTAACTGTTATTATGCTGAATCAGCGTAATAGCAGCCTGCCAGGTTTGGAACAGGTGAAAACTTTTTTCCGGAGAGCAGGCACCCTCCTACTCTTCTGCGCTTACGGGCACGAAGGTAAACATCCATTTTACAGGGTTTTGCCAGTCTTTCCCTTTAAAACTGCCAACCGGCAATTTAATTAAAACAGTATTCCAGCCTTTCTGGAGCGGCGCCTTCACCGGCGCGCGGTATGTATAACCTTCATCCGTCAACGGTATTTCTGCATTTCCTTTCTGACCAGCTCTTTTCCATTTTGGCGGCGCTATCGCTTGCCCGTTCAGGTATACGGCGCTGCCCCTGTCATCCCAGGTTCCTTTGGACGGGGAATCGGACGCATAAGACCGGGATAGATCGTTGAAGCCGATCCAGAAATAACCGGTTGTATCTGCGTCGCTCCAGATTTGAGTGGTGGCATACCAGGTAGTATTTTCTTTCGGATCTTTAAGTAAGCCCTGCACCAGCGGATGCCACCAATGACGCAAGACCACCGTGCCGCCTACAGTCTCTAAAGATGGTTTTTGGGCTTTGAAGGATTTCTTTTCGGGTGCAAACGACCGGGTTACATCTCCTTTGTTAGGGTATGGGCCAAACAGCTTCCACACTATACCGGCCTGCGCCACATAGGGAAATGGAAGGTGCGTGAAGTATAGTTTTTTATGCTCAAGCAGGCGATCTTCAAACGCCTGAAACGCTTTGGCGCGCTCCGAACCCGGCGCTCCGATTGTGGCGACCCATCCCTCGTGTCCGCCGCCCTGCCAAGCGCGCTCCGCAAAGGTCAGCATGGCGGGGTAAACGGCGTTCATTCTTAAAATATCATCTTCCTGCGCCACGAGCCTGTCGTTCCATACGCAAAGCGTGCCGCCCAACATGCTGCTGTCGCCAGCTGCCTGGTCGCCAATACGCCGGTTAAATATGGTGACCACACTTTCCAGCGGATCCATGTGGTTGAGGTACAGGTGGCGGGAATCAATGTACTTCAGCCCCTTCTCCTTCTGTTCATCCCTCATCCAGAGCTGCCGGATAGTCGCATCGTCCAGGTTTCCGCCCGGCTCCCAGCCAATTGTTTGCTTGCCAAGTTGGTGGAGTAGCTGCGTTACCTGCGGCAGAAAATCCGGGTTGGTGATCTTCACCTCGTCTGCGCCGATATGGATGTAAGGCACGTCGTAGGTTTTGCTGAACTGGGTTAAAATATCTTTTACAATAGCCAGTCCTTTTTCGCTTTGCATGTCCACGCCCATTGCACGGGTGAAGGCGGCGCTGTGGCCCGGCATGTCTATCTCCGGCACGAGCGTGATATGGCGATCTTTACAATACTGTATCAGCTCCTGCAGTTCTTCCACCGAATAATAAGCTCCCTTGTTGCGCAGCATATTTTCCGGCGCGATCAGTTGCGGGTAGCCGGGCACTTCCAGCCGCCAGGCAATGTCTTCGGTCGGGTGAAAATGGAAAATGTTCAGTTTATACTTAGCCATCAGGTCGATCTGCTGTTTCAGCAAATTCATCGATTGATAGTTCCGGCCCACGTCCACCATGTAACCCCGCCACGCGAAAGCAGGCCAGTCGGTAATCTCACAGCCAGGTATCAGTACATCATCCCGCATCAGCTGAGCCAGGGTTTGAATGCCGTTGAAAATGCCATGCGCCGTATTGGCTGTAAGGGTTACTTTCTGCGGTGTTACGGCCAAAGTATAAGCTTCTTCTTTTAAGCGAGGCGCTTCTGCCGCTGCTATACGCAACTCAATAAATGGTTCTGCCGCCGCATCGCTGATCTTCAACCGCATTCCTTTCCCGGCTGCTATTTGCTGCAATCTTTCTGCTTCTTTTTGCAAAGCCGCATCATGCACCACAATTGTTTTGCACTGGTACAAGGGGAATGCCGCTGCTGTCCATTGCAGTTTCTGCGGGAGCGGGATGATGGCCGGCTTTTCCCGCAGGTCAAATACCTTGTCGTAAATCAGGTGCTTCCATAAAGTATAACCTTCGCCCTTCAGATGCAGGCCGTCGTTGGTATAGCTGGCTTTTAGCTTGCCGGTATCATCCGAGAAAGAAGTATACAGATCGAGGTACGTATAGCCATGCTTCCCGGCATCTGCCCGGAGCTGGCCATTCACCTTTTGAATCAGTCCGCCTTTATTGGTATGACCATCAAACTTTCCAAATGCGTCATTTACCGGCAAAATGCTTTGCACATACAGCTCAGTCGCGGGAGTTTGCTGCCGCAGATAGTCCGAGATCCAGAGAATATTCTTCACCACGCTGTCTGCCGGCACATTCCGGGCAAGATCGTTGACACCGATCAGGAGAAAAACTTTGGCCGGCTTTCGTTCCGCAACTTCCTGTATGCGGTTGATGACGCCGGCCGACACATCGCCGCTGATTCCCCGGTTTTTCATGTGGCTATCGGCAAATAGCTCGCTCCACTCGGCTCCGTCCGTTATACTGTTGCCCAGGAAAATGATGTCACCTTCGGTGTGCGGCAAGGCGATGAAATGACTTACCCGCTGGTGATAGTAGGTAGAGAACAGACTATCCGGCAGATGCACCGGCTTTACCTGCGCCATCACAGCGCTCATAATAAAATAAAACAGGAAGGTCAGTCTTTTCATACTTTATCTATCTGTTAAAGTCCTTTTGCAGATACCATGTTGTTCTGCTACTTAATATCCTTTGGGCTGCAGTTCCGGGCTATCCTTGTAAAACGACTTCTGGCTGACTACGTAGCCGGTCGGCCGCACGATGGTGATGATGCCTTCACCATTGAAATCATCGTCAATCTCAAACACGACCTGCTGTCCCGGTTTGATTTCCGGCAGCTCGTATACTTTGCCGTTCTTCCAGTTTTCTACTTTGTCTGACAAGTATAATGCATATCCTCTCACGGTATGCTGCGGCAGGCCCACGCTGCCGAAGATGAGCACATTCGCTTTCCCTTTCTTCTGCTGGCGCAGTTGCTGCACCTCCACCGGCGAGGACATCTCGCGCAGCACTTTCATGGAGGGTTTGGGTTTGCCATACATATCGTAAATGCCATGCACCCGCCTTCTGAATTTGTTGTTTTCTAAGGTGCCCGGGTAGTGCGTCCGGTAATCGGTGAGGTCAAAGTAAATAGCTCCCTCGATGTATGGCTTGCTTTCGTATACTGCCATGTGGTAGATGAGATCATGTATGCGTCTTTCGTCGCCTCCTCTGAAGTTCGGCTCCACCAGGCCAAACTCCGAAATAAAGAGCGGTTTATCCGGATAGGACAGGTGCACGCTGTCGAGGTAACTGTGGATTTGCCCAACGGGGATCGCCCACCAACTGCCACCGTATTCATTCATCATCAGGTAATCGCCTAGGCTGCCGGCATCAGGTGTAAAGTCCTTATCATTGTAGAAGCCTTTGGTCAGCGTATTGCTCACGTATGCCACGTTTCTTGACGGATCCAAAGCTCTTGCCTTGCTGATCAAGTCGGTGATCATCTGCTTCATGTCTGCATCGCGGCCCCGCAGTTCGTTGCCCACACCCCACGAAAAGATGCTGGGATGATTATAATAATTGCGCACCATTCTTTCCAGTTGCTTCATGGCGATGGTGCGAATCGTATCGTTCGCAGGCGTTTCCGGGCCCCACAGCGGTACTTCCTGCTGCACCAGAATGCCGTTGCGGTCGCAGAAATCGTAAAACACGTCCGATTGCTGAAAGTGCTGCCGGGTAAAAATCGCATTTACGTCTTTCATCAGTTTGCCGTGCCGGATAATCTCTGCCGCCGGTTCAGCAAAACCATAATCGGGGTTAGAGCCTGCCGTCCATTCCACGCCCATCAGCTTTACATGTTCGCCGTTCAGGTAGGTTTTGCCATCCACAAATTTCACTTCGCAGAAACCAATGCTGGTACTGATCTTGTCCACGGCTTTTCTGCCGTTTAAAACCGTTACATTGATCCTATATAAATTTGGAAAGTCGAAATGCCAGGGTTTCACCTTCGGCAAAGTATAAGTCAGGATAGCCTCACCGTTTTGCCAGGTCGGTTTATCCGTTTCTTTCAGCACAACTTTTTTTGTGGGCTGATTTTCTTCGGTGATGGTAACGGCAAATTTCAGATTCCTGGCTGCGGCATCGTCAAAGCCAATTTTCAGTTTAAGTGCACCTGCATTGGTGGCTACATCCAGCCTGGGTTCTGCGAGCAGATAGCTGGCGGCCGGTTTGCCGGAAACGATGAGGGCCACGGGACGGATGATGCCGCCGTCATTTGGCCAGTCGAAGGAGCTGCCGAAAGGCACTTTGTTGCGGCCATAGTCGTTGTTGCTGGCTACCGTAATGGTGTTCTCGCGGCCATACCTTAGCTTGCCGTTCAGGTTAACGTAAAACTTATTGAAGCCATCGCCAATGTTTTCAGCTACCTTTTCGCCATTCAGGTAGATGTAGGAAGTATGATTGACGGCGCCGAATTGCAGCACCACGTTTTTGTTTCTCCAACTGGCCGGCACGTCAATCTTCTTCTGATACCAGCCCCAGCCGTAATGGTTCTCATTTTCCTGCTCCACATTCCAGGTATGCGGCAACTGCACGGCGCGGGTGCGGGGCAGCGGCTTGGCAAACCATCTGCCTTCCATACCTTCAGCTTTTTTATCGGTCGTAAACTGCCAGTCTTTGTTGAGGGCAATGGTGTCGCGCTGGGCAAAGGCCGGCGCGACACACAGTAGCAGAAATAAGGCAAAGAAGAATGTTTTTATTGATTGCATAACTTTTTATTTCATCTGTTTAAATATAAAAGCCCGCTTCTTATACTTGCTTCATACTTGCTACTTCACAATAATCTCATCGGCAAAAAGCCAGGCTGCTTTTCCTTCGCCGGGATGCCCTTTGGGATTGGTGCCCAGGTTTTTGGCTGTTACCCGGATGAACTTTGCCCGTTGCTCCGGAAAGGCAGCCGTAAAGTCCCGGATGACGGCGTTTTTCTCGTCCACCGAAACCTGGTTGTTTACCGTGCCCACCTCTTTAAAGGTCTGTCCGTCTGTTGACACCTCGAATTTTACCCACTGCGGCATAAAAATCCAGTCGCGGTAGTTTTGCAGGGTACCCAGCGTGATGCTGCTCACAGGTTTCTCCTCGCCCAAATCAATAGTCGCAATCAGATCGCTGCCGTTGATGCCGTGCCAGTGCTTGCCCACCGCCGTGGTGCCGCGTACGCCATCGGTGAGTGTGTTGGGGCCCTCTGCCTGGTAGTATTTGCTTACCGGATATGTATAGATCACATCACGGCCGATGGCCTTATGCACCACAAACGACTGCTCGGCAGGCTGCACGCCCATCACATGGCCGTTTACCACTGTCACCGCTTTCAGCGTAACGGTGGAGTCGATGCGCACCGGGCCTTCATACTTTATACTTTGCGGGGTCGGCACAGCGCCATTCAGGGTATAGTAAATGTCGCCATTCACGGCTTCGGTAGTAAGAGCCACTGTCAGGTTGCCGTTCTGCGACACCGGCTTGATGTCGACGGTAAAGTTGCCAAGGCTGTAGTTCAGTCCCTTCTGCCCGAAGGCTTTGAAATGGTAGCGCAGGCGCTCGTTAAAGTCCATCCAGTCCTTCTTCTCCTTCGGCGACCACACCACCTCGGCCAGCGCCAGCACACGCGGCAGCACCATGTACTCCAGTTGGTTCAGGGTGGTAATGTACTCTGTCCATACATTGGCCTGCGCACCCAGCACGTATTTGGCCTCGGCAGGTGTCAGCTCCTGCGGAACGGGCTCGTAGTCGTACACGCGCTTCAGGGTATTAAAGCCGCCGATGGCCAGGGGTTCGCCGGCGGGCCCGGCCTGGTAATGGTCGAAATACACGGGGTTTCCGGGCGTCATGATCACGTCGTGGTTCATTTTGGCAGCGGCAATGCCGCCGCTCTCGCCGCGCCAGCTCATCACGGTAGCCTGGGGAGCCAGGCCGCCTTCCAATATCTCGTCCCAACCTATCATTTTGCGCCCTTTGCTCACAATGTACTTCTCTATGCGCCTAATGAAATAGCTCTGCAGTTCCTCCTCGTTCTTCAGTCCTTCGCGCTGCATCAGGGCCTGGCAACTGGCACAGTTCTTCCAACTGGTTTTGTCTACCTCGTCGCCGCCAATATGGATGTACTCTGACGGGAACAGGGCGATCACCTCGTCCAGCACGTCCTGCAGAAAGGTATATACCTGTTCATTACCCGGGCAGTAGTTCGACGACATGTTGGTGTAATCGCCGCCGGTCAAGGGCAGCTGCGGCTTCTGCTCGCAGCTCAGGAAAGGGTAAGCGGCGATGGCCGAGGCCACATGGCCGGGCATCTCTATCTCCGGCACCACAGTTACGTTGCGCTCCGCTGCATACCTGATAATATCTTTAATCTGCTTCTGGGTATAATAACCGCCATAGGTGGGCACCTCGCCGGGTTGGGCTTGTGGTCGTTCGCCCCATACTTTATCGGTCTGATCTACGCGCCAGGCGCCCACTTCTGTCAGTTTCGGGTATTTTTTGATTTCGATGCGCCAACCCTGGTCGTCTACCAGGTGCCAGTGAAACTTGTTCATTTTGTAGCTGGCCAGCAGATCGATGTACTCCCTGACGGCAGCCGGCGAAAAGAAATGGCGGCTCACGTCCAGGTGCATCCCTCGCCAGGCAAAGCGCGGATAATCCGTTATTTCCATACTTGGCACGCGCAGGGCTGCGTTTGTGCGCACCTGCGGCAGTGTCTGCAACAGCGACTGTATGCCATACACGATGCCCGCTTTGGTGTTGGCGGCAATGCGGATGCCCGACGGCGACACGGAAAGCCGGTAACCTTCGTTGCCAATACCGTTTATATTTTCGATGCTGAAGCTGATAGCGTTGCTTTTCTTTCGCTTCCGCCGCAGCTCGTAACCGGAAATGCGCTGGATGTGGCTTGCCAGAAACGCGGCTGCCGGCTTCAGCTCTTTGCGCGCGTTCTCCAGCCTCACCGTGGTATTGCCGTCAATCGTGAAAGCGCCTTGCCCAAGCTGCAATTGCACCGGCTCCGGAATGATACTGACTGTTTGCTGCGCGAACAGGAAAAAAGGACATAACAGGAGAAGCAAAACTATTTTTATTTCTTTCATGATGTAAATTAAAAGCGCATTAAGTATGACATAATAAAATTAAAAAATTCATTCTGAAAAGCCTAATTTATACCTGGTATTTGTTGGATGCTGTGCTGTACGTATGCTTTTGCCCTCCTTTAAAGAAGGTAATGAGAGGCCACGGGGTGCATCAAGCCGCTTTGGCTTACAGGAAGGCTGCTGATTCTATTCCCCTCTAAACACTTGTAAGCAAGTATAAATCATCCCCTCTTTTTCAAGACTGCAATCAGGACATACTTTAAAATACATTTATCCGATTATGTCCCTGCTTCAAGCTTCCGGCCTGGAGCACAAATGAAGCAGGCTCTCAGCTTGCACAAGTATAGAACAAGTATAAAATGTGGCCTATACCGGTTAAAGCGGCATTTAGCCAAAGAAGAATTCCGGAACCATACGCTTCAAATCCACTTACCCCGCCATCTTATACAAGCCCAGCTCCGACAGCGTGGGATTGAGCCTGGAAGATAAAATCCGGAGTCTTACTTTACCGGCTGTTACCGGCGCAAACTGCAGCAGCCGCTTGTAGCCAACAGTGGTTCCTTCTGCGGCTTTCTGCCATTGGCCATCCTGCCAGTATTCCAATACAAATTGCTCGATACGCTGGCCGGCGCCGATATTCTCCTGCAGCAGCAGCACATCGAAGGTTTTACTCCCCTGCAGGTCAAGTTCCAACACCGCCGTGGTATCGTTGCCTTTGGTTGTCCAGTAGGTGTTATACTTGCTGTCGAGCAGGGCCTTTACGTTTTTGCCATTTGCCGCAGTGATTTCCGCGCCTGCCGCCAGGTTCGTGCGGAAGGTTTCCTCCCGCAGTCTCGTCCATCCCTGCAGGCTCTTTATGTCGCTTTCATGGATGAGGCCGCGCGTATCGGGCGGAATATTAAGCAGCAGCACGCCGTTGCGGCCCACCGAGTTGTAGTAAATATCCAGCAGCTTTTCCGGCGATTTCACCTTATCATTTTCGCTGGGGTGATAAAACCATCCCGGCCGGATAGATACGTCTGTTTCTGCCGGATACCACACCAGCCCTTTCGCATCTTTTATCTTTTCGCGGCTACCCAGCACTTCGCCACGCATATCGCCCTGTGGCTTAAAAGCAATGCCTTGCTGCGAGCCGGCTGCGACCGCCGCCTGGTCTAAATTACCCATGGGTACCACACTCCATTCTGTTTCGCGGCCGTAGCCGGTTTCGGTGCCTACCCAGCGCACATCCGGGCCCATTACGGCAATGGTGGCTGCAGGCTGCAGCTCGCGGATGCGTTTGTACCACCTATCAAAATCGTACTCCTGCTTTTTACCATTGGGTCCCTCACCATTGGCACCGTCGAACCATACTTCGTCCACCCGGCCATACTGTGTCAGTAATTCGGTAAGCTGCTTCACGAAAAAGTCATTGTAAGCTTCTGTGCCGTACAGGGGCGAGTTCATGTCCCAGGGCGAAAGGTAAATCCCGAAGCCTACGCCATACTCCCTGCAGGCATCCGCCACTTCTTTCACCACGTCGCCTTTCCCGTTTTTCCAGGGGCTGTTTTTCACCGAATGCTCCGTATACTTGCTGGGCCACAGGCAGAAGCCGTCGTGGTGCTTGGCCGTAAGTATTACCTGTTTGATACCCGCGTCTTTGGCTGTTTTTACCCATTGGCGGGCATCCAGCTGGGTTGGGTTAAACATCTGCGGATCTTCTTTACCGGTACCCCACTCGCGGTTGGTAAAGGTGTTTATGCCGAAGTGGAAGAAGCCCGTCAGTTCCAACTGCTGCCAGCGCAACTGCCGCGGCGAAGGCACAACGTTGGCGGCTTTGCGGATGATGTCTGTATCGGTATCGCTTGGCTGTATTACAGCGTAGTTGCTGTGAGCGGCCGGCTGTTGCGCACAGCCGGTTGTAGAGGCTGCGAGCAGCAGGGCGGCTATACTTGCAGTAATTATGTTTCGTATCATGCTTTGCTTTTGTTTCCTTATCGGGTTCTGATATAGTAATTAACTTTTTATCGCTTTGCTGATTTTATACTTCTCCAACGGGTTTAGACTTATTTTGCCTGCTTACTCAATATCTCCGCCGGATAAGGAACAGGCTGGCCGCTGCTCTTATAAAATGGTAGTTGCGCATCCCACTTTTTAAGCTTTTGGGTAAGCTCCCGCGCCAGTTGGTTTGTTTTTTTAGGATATTTTTGTGTCAGGTTTACCTGCTCACCGATGTCGTTTTTGAGGTTGTAGAGCTCCAGGCGGCCGGGTTTTTCCAGGTAGATCAGTTTCCAGTCGCCCTGCCGGATAGCGCTTGTCCAGGATACATAAGGCGTTTCCGCGGCGGCCCAACTGTTCGGAAAATTCCATACCAGGCTTCGCTCATTGTCTTTTTTAGACGAATCTCGAAGGTACTTCACCAAGCTTTGCCCATCTACCTGCTGCACGGTTTTGTAAGCCTTGTCTCCTGCCATTTCCATGATCGTGGGCAAAAAATCCTCTACAGTAACATACTGGCTACAAACACTTCCCTGCCTGGTTACGCCCGGCCATCGCACCATCATCGGCACACGAATACCTCCCTCTAACAACGATCCCTTGCCCGATCTCAGCGGATAGTTCTGCGTAAACGCCTCCCCCTGTCTTGGCGGAAGGGTATAACCGCCATTATCCGACAGGAATATGATGATCGTATTTTCCGCTATGTTCTTCTCTTTCAGATAGTCCATCAACTCACCCAGGCTGGCGTCCATCCCTTCCACTAAAGTGGCATAAGCAGCTTCCTGCTCTTCCAGGCCCATTGCCAGGTACTTTTCGATGTAGCGTTTGTCTGCATCAAACGGCAGGTGCACGGCAAAATGCGCCATGTATAAAAAGAAAGGCTTGTTCTTTTGAAGAGCAGCATCCATGGCACTTTTGGCCTCAGTGGTGAGCGCCTCAGTTAAAAAGGTATCTGTACCCCAGTATTTTTCCAGGCCGGGCACAGCGCGTAAGTTAAACTTCCCCGCCACATTTCCATAGTCCTCTTTGGCAAGGTAAGAGGCCGGATTTCCTGCTGCGCTGCCGGCAATGTTTACGTCAAACCCTAAATTCAGCGGATCTGCGCCCGGCGTTTCGTGGGCCCCGAAATGTGCCTTGCCGCAATGAATTGTAAAATAGCCATCGTTTTTCAGCAGTTGTGGCAGCGGCGTGGCATATACGCTTCGTTCCACTCCCTTCACCGGGCTCAACCCGTTCACATTCCAGTCCGGAATTGTGAGCACGCTGTCGCTTGCAACGTCAACGGGCGTGTTTTTATACATGGTCCAGTTGGTGACGCGGTGGTGGGCGGCGTTCATCCCGGTCATTAAACTGACGCGCGTCGGGGTGCAGATAGAATTGGCGTAAGCCTGGGTAAATTTCATGGATGAAGCCGCTAACTTTTCCATATTAGGCGTATGGAACTTGTGATTAGCCGGTGTCATTTTATCCCAGAACGGAACGGAAGTATCCTGCCAACCCATGTCATCTACCAGGAAAAAGATGATGTTGGGCTTTTGCTGCGCCTGGGCCACCAGTGAGGAAAGTATCGTAGCAAGCAGTAAAAAATATTTTCTCATACTATAGTTCGTCTTGTAATGCATTAAATCAAATGGCGTGCTGCATTATCATACTTTTAAGGGCACTTATACCTATCTATTTACGGCTCGCTTCGTGCGTTCTGCTCTTATAATACAGCGGATGAAAGCGAATGCCCTGCTGCTCCCAAGCAATAAAGTGCCACTGGTTTAGCCTGTTTACAAAGCTCTCGAAATCCTTCTTTTCCAAAGGCGTCCAGAGCGCTTCGGCAATAGCGGGCATCCGGGGCAGCAGCATATATTCCAGGTGCTCCACTGAAGAGATAAACTCCGTCCAGATGGCAAACTGCCCACCCAGCACATACTTTGTTTCAGCGCTGCTGAGTGCTTCGGGATAAGGATTATAGTTATAGACTCTTTCCAGCGTGTTGATGGAGTATTTGGCGGCAAACGGCTCTCCTTCGGGACCGGCCTGGTAGCGGTTAAAGTACAGCGGGTCGCTGGGCGACATGATGACGTTGTGCCCCTGTTTGGCAGCCGCGATGCCGCCTTTTTCTCCCCGCCAGCTCACCACCGTAGCCGAGGGCGCCAGTCCGCCTTCAAGAATCTCGTCCCAGCCCAGCAATTTTCTGTTATGCGCCAACAGGTACTTTTCCATCCGGCGAATAAAATAACTTTGCAGTTCTTCCTCATTCTCCAGGTTTTCATCGGCCATACGTTTCTGGCAGCGGGGACATTTCTCCCAGTATGATTTGTCCACTTCGTCGCCGCCAATATGGATGTATGCTGAAGGAAAGATCACCATTAACTCTTTCAAAATATCCTGTAAAAACAGAAAGGTGCTGTCGTTGCCTGCGCAGTAGTTGAGGCTGATTTCAGCAGGGTCTGTTACGCCGTTCCAAAGGGTGGAATTAGGTACTTGCTGCGGATGCTGTGTGCAGGAGAATTCCGGATAGGCAGCCAGGGCAGCGCCGGAGTGGCCGGGCATCTCGATTTCAGGTATTACCGTAATGTTCCTGGCGCTGGCATAGGCAACTACTTCTTTAGCCTGTTCCTGAGTATAGTAGCCGCCGTACGTATAAGGCCTGCCTGTTAGCGGCTCTTTGTACGTTGAATCCTGCTTGTAGAAAACACTTCCGGGGATTTCCTGCCTCCAAGCGCCAACCAATGTCAGCTTCGGATATTTTTTGATTTCCAGGCGCCAGCCTTCGTTATCGGTCAGGTGCCAGTGAAAGGTGTTCATTTTATACAATGCCAGCAAGTCGATAAATTCTTTGATGGTCTCGATGGAATAAAAATGGCGGCTCACGTCCAGCATCATGCCCCGCCACCCGAAGCGCGGCTCATCCGTTACTTCCATACATGGCACCTGCAGCGCCTGGTTAGTGCGCACGGCGGGCAGGGTTTGCAGCAGCGACTGCAGGCCGTAGAATATACCCGCTCTCGTGTTGGCTTTGATAAGTATGGCTGACGGCGAAACGCTCAGTTTATACCCTTCTGCTCCGACATCCGCCATACGTTCCAGCACAAACCGGATGGATTTCCCTTTCTTTTTATTCAGCGGCAAGGTATAACCTGCCACCTCACTGATATGGTTGGAAAAATAAGCGCCTAAGGCCGCAAGTTCTCTGTTGCCGGGCTTAAAACGGATGGACGTATTTTCATCAAGTATAAAATAACCATCTTTCAGCTCCATACTTGCCGGCTGCGGGATAATGCTCACTTGCGCCTGCGCCTGAAGTATAAACCCAAACAGAAAGTATAAAAGCAGGCAAATCGCCCTGTCATTGTTTTTAATCATTGTACCTGTAATTAACTTTTGGCTCTGAGAAGTTTTGTAGCTGCTGCAGTATATCCTGATTATAGAATTTTTTATTTCCGCCGCCTTTACTCAAGTAAGAGCGCTAGTGTTTGAGCAGGGCAAAGCCATTTTGATTGATGTTCTCGCCGGTAAGACGGATAAGGAAAAGTAGCCCACCGGACTTCCGCCAACCAATCGCTATGGTAAAACAGGCAATCAGGCTGATATTTTTTGACGATGGACAACACGTCTGGTGCGGCTTTTGCCGGGCAGCAGGAAAACAGCAAGTATAAAAAGCAATTGGTTACTTTTGATGCGTTTTAAAAGCATTTCAATAAGCTATTAACGAGGCTTGGCTCCCAAATAAAAGGCTAATGAAGTGATAGAAATAATAGCCTTAAAAGCACACAGACTTTTACTACTTGCTGTTTGCCAGTAATCGCTTTGCGTCCTCGTCTTCATACTTGTCAATTAACCCCTCCAGCTGCTTTTTCAGACTTGCTGTGATTTTTTCGTAACCCTTCTTGCCGTAGAGGTTGTGCATTTCGTTCGGGTCTTTCTGCAGGTCGTATAGTTCCCAGTCGTTTACCCTTTTATAGAACCGGATCAGTTTGTACCGCTTGGTTTTTATGCCGAAGTGCGGTGATACGGCGTGTTCGCCATTTTCGTAATAATGGTAATACATCGCATCGCGCCCTTTGGCTTTTTTGCCGGTGAGCAAAGGAAGTATGGATTCGCCCTGCATGTCTTTCGGGATGGTGATACCGGCCGCATCCAGCACGGTAGGCGCGATATCCAGGTTCATCACGAAATCGTCGGACGTGGCGCCGGGCTTCACCACACCGGGATAACGCATGAGCATTGGCGTGCGGAACGATTCTTCGTACATCCAGCGCTTGTCAAACCAGCCGTGTTCGCCCAGGTAAAAGCCCTGATCCGACACGTATATCACCAGCGTGTTATTTGTTAAGTTATGCTTATCAAGATAATCGAGTGTGCGCCCGACGTTCCGGTCCAGCGAAGCGGCCGTGCTCAGGTAATCTTTCATGTAACGCTGGTATTTCCATTCGGCCAGCGCCTGGCCCGTCAGGTTTCTTGCTTCCAGATCCGCTTTAATCGGTTTGTAATACGCGTCGAATTTTGCTCTCTGGGCGGCATTCATGCGCGTAATGTTACCGTCCTTTATACTATCATAATCCGGAAACATCTTCAGGTCATAGCCCATGATGAGGTCTTTGGCAACGGACATTTCCTGCTGTTTGGCTGCTTCGCGGGTGGCATATATATCATAAAAAGTGGCTGGCAGCGGAAAGGTCTTGTCATCGAACATGCCGAAATCGGAGGTGTCGGGCAGCCAAGTGCGGTGCGTGGCTTTGTGGCCTATCACCAGGCAGAAAGGCTTGCTTGTATCCCGCTTATCCAGCCAGTTTTCGGCTACATCTTCCACCACGTTGCTTACGTAGCCTTCTATCCGTTTTTTGCTGCCGTCCATCATCAGGAAATCGGGGTTGTAATATTGGCCCTGGCCCGGCAGTATCTGCCAGTAATCAAAACCCTGCGGCTGCGTTTGCAAATGCCATTTTCCTATCCAGGCCGTCTGGTAGCCGCCTGCGCCCAGTTCTTTGATAAACGTATTCTGGCTGCCGTCGAAGTTGGAGGTTTCGTTGTCCTTGAAGCCGTTTTTATGGCTGTATTTACCTGTTAAAATCACCGCCCGGCTGGGCCCGCAAATCGAGTTGGTAACATAGGCTTTGTTAAAAAGCACGCCTTCTTTGGCCAGCCGGTCGATGTTGGGTGTTTGCATCAGTTTGTTCCCGCCGTAGGCACTGATGGCCTGGTAAGCATGGTCATCGGAAACAATGATAACGATGTTGGGCTTTTGCTGCGCAACCGAAATTTGAAAACAGAAGATTAAAGCGAGAAGTAGGAACAGGTGTTTCATCAGATGCTGAGTTGTTTTTATCAGGTGATAAACTTATGTGTTTTGGTAGATCTAAAATGTCCTCATCCTGGCCATTGCCGGATTGAGGAAAGAAGAAGTATAAGCATGAATGAAAGTATAAGCTACTCACCTTCAATTAACGGCATGCTTCAACTCTTTTATCTTTTGCCGGCTTTTATGCTTTCTAATTCCGCTGCCATTTCCTTCACTCGCTCCGGATACTGGCTGGCCAGGTTATTTTCTTCGCCGATATCTTCTCTTAAATTGTAGAGTTGCGGTCCCGGTGCATTACCGGTTTCGATATCTGTTAATTTGTTATAAGAAGCGCCGTTGCTTGGGCTGATATACTTCAAGTTGCCTTTTACAATAGCTAAAGTCCCGCCCTGCTCTACCAATGCCGAACGGCCTTTTTGGGCTTTACCCATAAATGTATTTAGTAAATTTTCGCTGTCCGGTGCATCGCCTTCAGGGATGGTTTGGTTTAATAATTCCGAGAAGGAAGCCAGCATATCTACCTGGCAAACCAAGGCATCCGATACTTGCGGTTTAACCTTTCCGGGCCAGCGTATAATGAAAGGCACCCGTGTTCCACCTTCAAACGTGCTGTACTTTCCGCCTCTTAACGGGCCGGCGGGGGTGTGCCCGTTGCGTTTTGTAACCGCTTCATCCTGGTAGCCGTCGTCCAGCACCGGGCCGTTATCACTGGTAAAAATGATCATTGTATTTTTAGCAATACCCAGCGCCTCCAGTTGCTTCATGATCTCTCCCACCGTCCAGTCCAGTTGCAGGATGGCATCGCCGCGGTAGCCTAAATCACTTTTGCCCTTAAACATAGTGGCCGGCATACGCGGCACATGGGGTTCGGTCAGGGCGAAGTATAAAAAGAAGGGCTGGCGTTGGTTGGCTTCTATAAAATCTTTGGCTTTTGCTAAAAAGGTGGTAGAGACTTCTTCATCGACCCAGCGGGCTTTGTGGCCGCCGCTCATATACCCAATGCGGCCGATACCGTTCACGATGGTGTTGTTGTGCCCATGACCAGGAGAAGATTGCATTTTTAACAACTCCGGATGTTCTTTTCCGGTCGGGTCGTTGCCGACCTTGTTCTCATAATCCACTGCAATCGGATCTGCCGGATCGAGGGCTACGACCGTGTGGTTCTCCATAAAAACGGTAGGCACCCGGTCAGCGGTTGCCGGAAAAATAAAGGAATAATCGAAGCCTACTTCGTTGGGGCCGGGCTTGATCGCCTCGTTCCAATTTTTTTCTACCTGATCGCCTAAGCCCAAATGCCATTTTCCTACAATCGCTGTGGTATAACCTGCTTTTTTAAACAGCTTGGGCAACGTGGTTTTATCAGTAGGGATGATCAGGGCAGCATCGCCGGGCAGGATGTGCGTACCGGATTTACGCCAGGGATATTGCCCCGTCATCAGCGCATAGCGCGAAGGGGTACAGGTGGCTGAAGTAGAGTGGGCGTTCGTAAAGCGGATACCTTGCTTTGCCAGCTTATCGATATGGGGCGTGCTGATTTTTGTGGCCCCATAGCAACTTACATCGCCGTAACCCAAATCATCCGCATAAATGTAGATGACGTTAGGGCTTTGCTGCGCGCGGGCCAATGGAGCGGCACATAGTATGGCTACTAACAGGAATATCCTCATTTTTATACTTTAATTTCTCAGAAAGCACAAAGCAGCTACGAAGCCTGCCGCCTTTGCCTATCTTCTTTATATTTTAATAAATATTTTCTTTTTATACATCCAGTACAAGATCAGCCATTCTATTAACAGCACCAGCCCTCCCGCTACCAAAGTGGCATAAGCATCTCCAAAAATCCGGTCGAAATTCTGCCCCAGGTGAATGTAAAGCGAGCTGGCAATAAATGCACGAACACCACCATCAGCTATCACATAAGCAGCAATGGAATTGACACCGATAACCATCAGAAAGAATGACCACTTTTTCTTCTCAGCCACATCAATTATTCCATAAAACAAAGCCAGCAGCAGGAAGCATATGCCGCCGCTAAAGATGGTCCAGGCCGGTGTCCAGATGCGCTTGACTACGGGGTTAATACCTGTTACATGCAGCAAAAGGCCCAAAACCATCAAACCTGCTCCGGCAAGTATAAAGTATCTTATTTTCTCTTTGCCGGTGGTAGCCGCTTTTAAAGCGTTACCTGCAAATAAACCCAGTATCATGGTACCCAGCGTAGGTATAAAACTGAGTGTGGCGTAGCCGCCATCATTATAAAGAAAGGGGGTTTCGCGTGGAAAGAGGTTTAAAAACCAGCGGTCAAACGCCCAGGCAAGGTTCGTGTTTTTGTTCCAGTGCGCGGCAAATCCACGGAAGTTGTGTTCCCAGTCAGCCGTTACGCCGGCAGCCGCGTAATCAAACCCGGCGCCGGGCAAGGGATACAGTGCAAAAGCCAGCCAGTAGCCCACTAAAAGAAGAACGAGCGCTCCAAGCTGAACCCGCTGCGAACAAAATCCTAAGAGGAACAGGAAAGTATAGCCCAGGCCGATCTGCGTGAGCGTATCTTCAAAAGTAAAGTAGGTTTGTTGTGAATGCATGGAACGCAAAAATATGCCCAGGCATATCAGGATCAGGGAGCGTTTGATGGCATGTTTTAGCAAGGCGCCAAATGTTGCGCCCTTAGCCAAACGGCCGGCTATGGAGAAAGGCAGCACCACTCCTACCAGAAAAGTGAAAGAAGGCTGAATTAAATCGTGCAGGCTAAGCCACGCCCAGGGTACATGGCTCTGATTAAATGACAGGAATTGCCAGATTTTATTGTCCGGCATCACGTTTGCCACCGATGGCAAAGAAAGCACTTCTGCCATCATCAGCAACATTACAAAGCCACGGTAAACGTCAACTGAAGCAACCCTGCGGATTGGCATCGACGGGTTTACAATGGGTGCAGAAGCAACAGACTGTTCGGAAACGGGTGCAGAGATCATTGACATAAGGTTTATACCAAATAAAAGGACACAAGTATCAAGACATTAGGCACAAGATTTTGCTTACGCTTATCAATCAAGGCTTTATACTTTATGCTAAGATGCTTAAAATATAGCATTTATTTTATTCGATCACTTAATACTTGTTTACTCTAAACTAATCGCCTTCTTTCTGATAAACTCTTACCCAGTCCACTGCCATCTGCACGGGCAGATCTTTGTCGTCGATATGGCCTACCCAGTTTCCGCCGAGTGCCTGGTCGAGTATGATGTAAAACTCCTCATCGAAAGGCCACTGGCTTGGGTCAGCATCATCAACTTTGGGGTAGGTAAAGGTTTTCTGCCCATTCACAAAAAAATCCAGCCGGTCGGGATACCACTCTACGCCAAATACATTGTACTCGCCCACGTTAAACGGAGTGGTGGCAAAGTATACCGGGTTGGTCTTTTGGTTCATGCGATCAATGTAGCCGCTGTGGAGGGTCTGGTAAATGATGGTGTCGTAGTTGAGATGCTCCATGATGTCCACTTCGCCACTGTGCGGCCAGCCGCCATACTTGCTGTCCTGCGGCATGAGCCAGATGGCCGGCCAAGAGCCTTTCCCTCTGGATAATTTAGCCTTTACTTCGATCCTGCCATACTTAAAGGCAAATTTATCCTTGGTCTGGATGCAGGCGGTTTTATACTTTGCCGTGTCCGTTTTATCCTGATTGATAATTCCCTTTAAATAAAGCTGCCCGTCTTTCACGTAAGTGGTTGCCAAGGTATCGGCGCAATAGCAGGCCCAGTCGGCAGACTTTCGGGGAGCGAAACCCCACCTGGCCGGGTCAGGTGCGCCGTCCGTTGTAAACTCATCGGCCCAGACCAGCGCCCAGTTGCCGGCCTGGCTTTTTTGTGCCAACTCTTTTCCGGCACAGCCCGCCAGAAGCAGTGCGGAGGAGGAGACCAGCAGCAGAAGCAGGTTCGCTTTATATCCGCACCTCCTTACAAAGCAAAAAATCAGCACCAACACCGCCACAAGCAGAAGCACAGAAAGAATTTGCCAGATAACTAAACCAATATAAGGCGAAACCAATTCTTTTCCCATAGCTTCTTAGCTGTTTTATGAAATATGTTATAAAGATTAATCCCGCTGCCATTCCCCCGCATGAAGCCTGCTGAGAAATGGCAGCCGAATTAAGATATACTTATGGCAAGCTTATTCCAGCGCACCAACATTTGCCTCCAGCGGCCAGCCGGGATTCTGATAAATCACCGAAGAACTCACGTCGCCGGAGGGCGAGGTGATGAGGAAGTGCTGTATGGCGATGGGATCAAGGTAATGCGCATAGGCCCATCTATAGCCATCTTTCACCATATTGCTGGGCGACAGGTTGATACGGTACGGGCGTAAATAAGAACTTTCTGATTCCTTAGACACGTTGGCGGTTTTTCCGGGCGTGTCTGCCTCTATCAGCAGCGAGTTGCCGTCTTCACCTACATACCACTCGTGCATCGGCCCCCATACTTTAAAGCCCTCAATAATGAACGGATCGGTTTTAAGCTGGTCCAAAGCTCTCCACCGTTTCAGGTCAGTGTAGCGCATACCTTCCGCCATGAGTTCATCGCGCCGCTCGCGCCGGATATTGTACAGGGTAGCATCAGATAATACCTGTCCGGCAGAGTAGGCTGCAAAGTCATTTTTGGCTTCTTCTGCCATGTTGGTAGCATTTATTGTGATGGTATAATCCGGATTAACGCCTGCCCTTTCGCGAATGGCTTTCCAGTACTGGTCGGCTTTCCCGTTAATCATTCCCTCTCTCAGATAAGATGCTTCGATGTAATTCAGATAAGCTTCTGCCGCCCGGAAAACAATGCTGCCGGTAGCGCCCATACTTCCCTGCGTCTGGTCATACTGGTACGTCATACCTTTTTTCACGCTGTAGCCTGTCACGTCGCGCGTCTCCTGCAGGCCGATAATGTCGGGATGACCTATCAGGATCGGCGAGCCGTCCTTGTTTGTGAGGTCTGTGAGGCGCAGTTCGCCCGGGGCTTTCATGAACAGCTGCAGGCGGTTGTCGCGCGCCGCTTTCACGTCTTTGATATAGTCATCCCCCTGATAGCCGGAACCCGCCGCGTAGATCGGCAAGCCATTTGCCATCAAAAAATTATCTATCAGGCCACGGGTATAGCCAGTATTGCCCCCGTTCTGGTTAATGTAATGGTTCACGTTGTTGTTAATGCCGAGGCTGGGATCATACTGCCGCCATAACAGCACTTCGGAATACTTCTCCATATTCTGGTCTGAGAACATGGTAAAGTAAGGGTTGGTAGAGGAGTTGTAGCCATCATCCTTGATATTCGTAACCAGCGGTACTGCGTCGGCCACCTGCTCGGCGGCCTCCATGGCCTGCGTCAGGAAGAAGTTGATCTCTTCATCCAGGTTAATGCTGAAATTCTCCACCTTGCCGGTACCGGGCCAGCCCGGACCGCCCGGCACCTGCGGCGTACCGCGGTGATAAGTGAGCCAGGTAGCCTCATGCAGCGCCACACGGGATTTGAACAGCAGGGCTGCATTCTTTGAGATGCGGTTTTTGCCGCCGGGAGGTGCTGACTGCAGCAGCATAATGGCAGAGTCGAGATCGGAAAGTATAAACCGGGCCACTTCGTTGCGCGGCCGGCGCCTGGAAACCGCGATCAGCTCTTCCATCTGGTCGGGCAGCGTTTTCCTGATGATTGGGAAATCACCCAGCGCCTGCACTTTGCCGAAATACTCGTAGGCGCGCAAAAAATAGCCCTCGCCCACATAATGTGCAATATTGCCGGCACTGCCTGTTATTTTACCTTCTTTCCAGCGGGGTACTACGGTTTCGAGGTAATAGTTGGCCTGGCGAATGCCACCGAAACCCCAACTGCCTCCTGACTGCGGCACACGCCACTCGCCCGGTACCCAGCGCACCGCATAACCGCTGGTTGCCTGGTTATCGGTGTGGTTGTCGTACCCGAAAGTTCCGACGTTAAAACCGCTGTGTGTCGGAAAGCTGTACGCGGCTATCGTGTAAGCCGCCAGGTCGGCTTCGCTGGAGAAGTAATTGGAGGGCGTGATGTCCGACAAAGGTTCCCGGTCCAGGAAATCATTGCAGCCGGTTACGCCCCAAAGTCCTACGAGCGCTGCAATAACGTAAAGTTTATATCTGAATGATTTTTTCATTTTCTCGTGAATTAAAAAGTTACACTAAGGCCGCCGGAGTATACTTGCGCAAACGGATAGGTTTTGCCTTCATTCCATCCGCCCAGGCCTACAGTTTCGGGGTCGAAGATGTCGATCATGTCGGAAAACGTGAGCAGGTTCTCACCGGAGATGTAGAACCGAAGGCGCGAAATACCCACTCTGGACGTAAGGTGATCCGGCAAGGTATAACCTACCTGCAGGTTTTTCAGCCGCAGGTAAGCAGCGCTTTGCAGATAGCGCGTCTGGGTTTGCTGGTTTTTGCCGGTGTTAAAGTATGGCTTCGGGAAATAAGCGTCCAGGTTCACGCCGGCTATACCGGCCTGCACCATCGGGGAGTTCTCGTCGCGGAAAAAGTCCATGTGTTCCTCAAAGCCTGCCGACTGCCACATACCACCATTGGCGCCCCAGAAGTAAGGGCCGCTTGGCATGTAGTCGCGCTTGCCAACGCCCTGCAGAAATACCCGCAGATCAAAGCCTTTCCAGTCGCCGGTCAGATCCAGGCTATAGCGGAAACGTGGGGAGCTGTTACCTATAATGCTTCGGTCTCCGGTATTACCCAGTATGCCTGTTCCGCCATCTATCTTACCGTCCCCGTTCAGGTCGGCATACATGATATCGCCTGCACCCCAGTTGCTCCCTAAAGTAGTCTGGTCTACTTCTGCGAGGTGAGCATCCATTTCCTCCTGCGTTTTGGCGATCCCGAGGGTAGTATAGCCCCAAATCTCCCCCATTTTTCTGCCCTCGTACCAGGTACCGATACTTCCGGTAGGGTTCGGGTATTTGGTTATGCGCTGCTGATCATCTGCCAGCACAGCCCGTACGCCATAGCCGAATTCACCCACCTGATCCTGCCAGGCGGCTTCCAGTTCAAAACCATAGGACTCCATGTCAGCATTATTGATCTGCGGAACACTGGTGCCCAGCGTTACTGGCAGTTCCGGCGCAGGCCCTATCATGTTGAAGGTTTTGCGCTTGAAATAGTCAAAGTTGAGGTTTAGTCGGTTTTGCAGCAGGGCCAGGTCAAACCCGGCGTCCCAGCTGGTTACGCGCTCCCAGGTGAGCAACGTGCTCACCAAACCCGGCGCATAGGCTGTATTGGGCTGCTGCCCGTTTACTAACCAGCTGCCATTATTTACACCGATAGGCATTTTAGAATAAAAAGGATACCAGTTGCTTGTTTGCTGATTTCCGAGCTCGCCATAAGACCCTCTTAACTTTAGTGTTTGTACCACTTCGTCAAATGTCCAGAAATCCTCCTGGGCCACATTCCAACCAGCCGACACCGACGGGAATAGATTCCAGCGCTTGTCTCGCACAAAACGGGAGCTGCCATCGTAACGGGCGTTTACTTCAAGCAGATAACGCTCTTTATAGTTATAGTTCAGGCGCCCGAAAAAGCCAGCAATAGCCCAGTGCTGGTACTGCCCTTCCTCCGCTTTGCTGTCTTCTGTGCCAGTGTTGATGGTGGGCAGCGACGGATTGATAAGCCCGCTGCGAGAGGCCGCCACAGTGCGATATTTTGTCAGCTCTGAGTTAAAGCCGCCCATCACTTTAAAATTGTGGGCATTATTCAGGCTGAATGTATAATCGGAATAGATATTAGAAGAGAAGTAGTTCTCTTTCAGGGCATACTCGTACACCGAACTGTAGCCGGCCGAGTTCCAGCCCACTGCCAGTGCGTATGGGTTTTGATTTACGTCGTAACTATAAGCCGGCCGCACATCGCTGTGGTTGTTGGTATTCTTGATCCGGAAGTTAGCGTTGGCGATGATGTTCCAGCTTTTAAGCGGCGTCAGAGTCAGCTGGCCCTGCTGGTACAGCCAGTCTGTCTGATTCACTCTCCGGCCGCCTTCTTCCAGCTGCGCAATCTCGCTGGGATCTGTCCAGTACCCGTTCGGGTCTCTCACGGGCACAGTAGGCCAGCGCCGGGCAATGTTGTGGTAGAACAAATCAGACTGATGGGTGGCCTGGGTATAATCTTCGCGCACGTAGCGGGTACTGTAGTTAAAGCGCGCAAACTTGCTGATGTTCGTGTTTATCTTGCCGCTGAGGGTATAGCGTTTAAAAGCATCATGCGAATGGCGGAGCAGGCCTCCCTGATCCAGGTAACCCCCTGAAGCGTAAAATTGCGTATTTTCACTGCCGCCGTTCACGCTGATGTTGTGCTCCTGCGAGAAAGCCGAGCTTTTATACTGCTCCTTAAACCAGTCGGTGTTGCCGTTGGAACCGGTATAGTACTGGTATCTGTCCCCGTTCGGGTTCGGCACTGTGGAATAGTCAATCTCACCGCGCTGGTACTGCAGAATACGCTCCAGCACCTCATCCGAGAATTTAGCCGCTTCGCCATCGTTGGCGGCTGCTTCGTTCCAGTAGAGGGCAAAGGTATAGGAATCCATCATAGAGGGCAGCCCCATTGGCTTGCTGATGCGGAAATTATTGTTATAGTTAACCGAGGTTTTCCCGGCTTTGCCGCTCTTGGTCGTGATCAGGATAACGCCGAAGGGCGCGCGGGAGCCATAGATGGCAGAAGCGGCGGCATCTTTCAGTACCGTAATGGTCTCGATGTCCTGTGGATTAATGGCATTCATGTTGCCTTCCATCCCATCAATAAGCACCAGCGGGGAAGAATTAGAGCCCGCGCCAATAGTACCGGCCCCGCGGATGTTAAAGCTGAGTGGCTGGTTCAGCTCGCCTCCCAGTCCGGTGGTTTGCAGGTTCAGGCCCGGGATAAGGCCCTGCAGCGCCTGCCCCACATTCTGTACCGGCCGCGACTCCAGCATCTCAGCATTTACCGTAGAGACGGCGCCTGTCAGGTTGGCTCTTTTCTGCGTGCCATACCCTACCACCACCACTTCCTCCAGCTTTGCCTCGTTTACCTCCAGCTGGATTGTACCTAAATCAGCAGCGACCTGCACCTCTTTTTTCAGGTAGCCCAAAAACGATATCTCCAGCACAGCCTCTTCCGCTACATTCTGCAGGACAAATACGCCCTGTGTATTGGTAACAGTACCTTTATCGGTTCCTTTAATCAGTACGGTGGCGCCAGGCAACGGACCACCGTTCTCGTCCACTACTTTGCCTGTAACATTGATGGGCGGAGTTACCCTGGCAGGCTGGGGTTTTTCCGCCGCTTTTATTACCACCGTATTTGCCTCAATAGTATAAGCTAAGGGCTGCCCGGTAAGAGATTTGTTCAGTGCCTCCTCCAAGCTTACGCCCTGCACATGAACGCTGACCGGTTTGGCCTGCCTGAGTAAGGCAGCGTTGTAAAAGAAATCAAAACCGCTTTGCCTTCTGATCTCCTTCAGCACTTTTTCCAGCGGAGCTTGATTCTCTGATAGGGTAATCTTTTGTGCATAACCGGCAGCACTTACCTGGAGCAGGACAGAAAACATGATGAGGCATGTCAGTTTCATGATCCGCAAAACTTTGTTTTTTGCGCAGGGAAATCTCCCTGAACTAAGAGGATAAAATTTCATACATTTGAAATGGTTTCGGTTTTCATTGTGATAATAGTATAAGGCAAACTATTCCGGTGAGCAAACCCAGACATGAGCCGGAGGTGTTGCAAGCGCTTCCGGCTTCTTTTAATGGGCTGCTCATTGGCATGGATCAGTGGTCTAAGGCATAACGGTCACCCTCCTTCCTGTTATCTTAAATTTGACATTGCCTGTCAGCTCTAATATTCGCAGCGTCTGTGCAATACTGTTTGAGCGGGAGATAATGCCTCCGAATTTCAAATGCTCTATGTCGCCCTGGTACACCACGTCTACATCATACCATCGGGCCAGCCGGCGCATGATGCTTTTTAAATCCTCGTCCACAAACATAAAATAGCCGTTCTTCCAGGCCACCGCTTCTTCAACATCTACCGGCTGCACCGCGATGGCATTGCCACCATACCTGATAACAGCCTGCTGACCAGGCTCCAGAAGTTCCGGCCGGCTGGTTCCCTGCAGCCAAACCTTCACGGAACCTTCCAGCAGGGTAGTTTTCATAAAAGCTTCATCTGCATAGGAATTGATATTAAAGTGCGTGCCCAGCACCTCCACCACCTGCTCCCTGCTCGTTACCAAAAAAGGCATATTTTTATTTTTAACGACTTCAAAATAGGCCTCACCGGTTAACGCCACTTTCCGTTCTTTACCGTTAAACCGTGTCGGATAACGAAGCGAGGAACCGGCATTTAGCCATACTTTAGACCCATCCGGTAAAATCACCTGGTACTGGCCACCATTGGGAGTCTGAATAGTATTATAATAGGTCCGTGATTCAGCCACTCCTTCGCTGGCAGATGGCTCCGCTTTGGTATAAGTCAGCTGCCCGCCGGCTTCTTTTGTGATGCAGGTCCCCCCTTGCTGCGCCAGTTCTCCATTTGCGGCATTATCCAAAGCGATTTTTGAGCCGTCACTTAAAATCAGGATGGCCTTGTTTCCTCCGGCCTGAATATCTGTTTCGGCTATCGGCCTGGCTATATTTATTGCTGTTGCCTGCTCCCGGTGAAGATGATAATAGAAGAACAGAACTGATGTCAGCATTGCTACAAGTATAGAGGCTGCTATCGCCCAGCGAATGGGGAACATCTCATTTTTACCTTCGCGCTGTTTTATATCTTTTAAAATCCGGTTGTAAAGCTTTTTTTTAACTTCTTCTTCCTCTCCCATCTGCGCCGCGTCCCATTCTGATTCCTGCTTTTGCAGGGCATCATAATAGCGGAACATAGCTTCTTCTTCCGCAGCGCTTGCCTCACCCGCCAGGTATTTATGCATTAAGGTTAAAAACTCTTCCTTGTTCATTTAAGCTATTTATATGTATGTACCGTGGGAGTGAATGTACCCCCAAAGAGATGCAGAAAAAAATTTACATTCATTTAGCTGAGGTTACGCAGAGGAATGGGTTTCCTCTTTAAAGCACAGTATTCAGGGAGTTTCCCTGGAAGCTACGATGCAGGCACAAGTATAAAATATACCTGCTTCAGGTAAAGTATACCTGCTCCAAGGTGAAAACCTGAAGCGGGTAGAAACTCATGTTTTGATTATAAGCCCCTCCAAGAAGAGAAATTCCTTTGCGGGAAGTGAGGCAAATAGAAATAGGCTAATGCTGTTCGTTTACTTAGCAGATAAGCATACACAAGGGTAATGCCATATGCTTCGGTATGAGGAAGGGTAGACAGTATAAAGGGAAGCCGGGAAAGCCTATCAGCATCACCAGCCGGATAAAAAGACAGCAGTCCACAGGAGGAAGTGGCCCAGGGTTACCCGCAGACGACGCAAGGCGATGGTCAGTTGATTTTCGACAGTTTTAGAAGCTATGCCTAATTGCATGGCAATTTCCCTGGTCGTCAGATGCTCTTTGCGGCTCAGGAGATAGATTTGCCGGCACTTTCCCGGGAGTTCGGCAATGCCCTGCTCCAGCAAGCAGTTGATGTCCTTTTCGCATAGCGCGCTTTCTCCTTCGTTTTCAACAGAAAGCTTTCCAGCTTCGCTGAGAACGTGTTGCCGTGCTTTGCCGGAGCGAATTGCGTTTAACACCTGGTATCGGACAGCGCAATATAGAAAGGCATTGAGGGATTTAATTGCCAGGCTGCTTCTTTTCATCCACAAGCTCACCAGCACCTCCTGCACGATGTCTTCCGAGGCCTGCCGATCGCGGAGAATATTATAAGCCGAAAGGTAGAGCTTAGACCAATATTTATTGTAGACCTGTTCGAACGCAGCGCGGTCATCCGCTTGAATCAACTCAAGAAGCTTCTCATCGGGCCATAACTCCACGTCATTGGTATACATGCTGCAAGTTTATACTTTAAATATAATGAGATTCCAGGAGATAATGTATTCCGGAGCAAAAAATATTATGTCATACTTATAAAAAATTTCCAATGTATGCAGGCGGCCTGATGATGCTGGCCTTTTTGTTTAAGTAATCTCATCAGCACCGCAGCTACTACCTAAGTATAAACCCTTCAATGATGTATGCCCCGGCCTATAGTTGAGTTAAAGCCTGCTATTGTTCAAAACCAGCTATGCCAGGAGGATGCCATAGCACCATGCAAAGCCAAACGCCCGGTTAAAATTTCAACCGGGCGTTTGGCTTTAAAAATCTGCAAGGTTAACTAAAAGCCTGCAAGCTATTATTCATGCTGCGCCCACCAGAGCGGCGTTAGCACATTGTCTTCGCCACCCAGGAAGCCTACAGCCTGTCTATAGCCATTTGCGTTGGTATTCTGCAAACTCGACGGGTATTTTAGCCGCTGCGGGAAGAACTCTATTTGGCTGGTCATGTAGTTAGATTGCGTTAAGGCAGGCAAATCAACTATCGGGTTTTCAACAGCCGGGTTCTCAAAGAATGGCAAGCCAAGTCTTCTTTGGTCGTTCCAGGCTTCCAAAGGCAGCCACGGGGTTTGCGCTATAAATTTCTGGGTGATGATCTTGGTCAGATGATCATTCTTAACCGAACCGTTTTTATACAAATCATTGTCCGGGTAAAGAACAGTAGCCACGCCGTTTTCGCCGGTGTAACCGTTTTTATATTCCATGCTATAAGAGGCGGACGGCTCTACAGTATGATCCCAGCTGACGGATGTTCCGACCCTGTTATAATCCTGGGAGCTTAAATAAGATCCCAGCGGTACACCCCAATATTCGAAGCTTTTGGCGATGCCTGTTTCATAAGCCTCTTTTGCTGATATGGGCGTGCTCCAGCCGCGTTCGGCGGCTTCCGCCAGCAGGAAATAAGTTTCCCAGGGGGCAAAAAAGATGCGCTGGTTCTGGCTATCCCTAAACTCCTGGGACAGGCGCGGCACGGTTCCCTCAAAATAATAAACAACCTTGTTTTTGGCTCCTTTCGCGCCCCAATCGCCATTTATGCTTGGGTTCCAAGTATAGGCCGCGTCTATTTCTTTTACCACATTACCATTGTCATCCACTAAATCCCTCTTGGTGGTTTTCGCGCTGTTAGTCCAGGATGGGTAACTGCTAAAATCAGGATTAGAAAAATATCCCGGAATGATAAAAGTCTCATAAGCCCTAGGATCGATGGTGTAAGGCAGGCCATCAAACCAGTAGCCGGCAGAAGGGTCGTTTGTTTTGGTGGCAAAGTGGTTTTCATACTTTACCCCCATCCAGTTGGCCGGTTTGATATACGTGTGAAGAGCGGCCGGTAATTGCTCCTCGGATTTAATACCTCCCAGGCCAAAGTATATGTTAAAGAGCGTGGCAGATAAAAACTGCGGGTTCCACTCGCGGCTCATTACGCCGGTAAGCGCATCCCAGCCCGGCCTTTCCTGCACTTTGAATGTTTCATCCGCTGTCGTAATAAAATCATTGCTGGCAGCCGCATCTTCAAATTCCGCCTGTGCTTTAGCCGGGTCCACTTCGGATAAGCGCATGGCCAGGCGCATGCGCATAGAGTTGGCATACTTCTTCCATTTTGCATAGTCGTAGCCATAAGCCGGGTCCTGCTTACTCAGTCCATCCGGGTTCACAACAGAAACATCCAGTTTCGAACTTGCATCTTTCAGCTCATCCAATATAAAATAGTAGACCGTCTTCGTATCTGAGAAATCCGGATTCACGCCCTGAAAGGCATTTATGGGAATCGGGCCAAAGTTGTCCGACATCTCGCTCATCAGGTAAGCCCGCCAGATACGTGCCACCTGCAACAGGTTTTGGGTATAAGCTTTCTCTGTTCCCGCTTCTATTTGCCCATTGGCTAACTGCACGGCAGTGTTAGCTGCATTCAGCCAGCCGGATACCTGGTTGTAGTAGGCGGTTGTCCAGCCGTCGTTATAGTAACCGGACGACAGGCCTTCGTCCTCCTGCTGGTGCGCCGCCGTTTTCCAGTACAGCACAAACGATCGCTCGGCCACATCCGGGTTCATCTGGGCGCTTATGATTGAAGTATTAATAAAGTATTCAATCTGCGCCTGGTCGGCATTGGCAGCCAGCGGGTCGACATTCAGCTCGTCAAACTTCTCGCACGATGCCAGCAGCATGCCTGTTGCCAGCAGCATACATGATTTTCTAAATATATTTTTCATGAATATAAGCAATTTATAAAATTAGAAGCCTAATACAAGGTTAAACAAAAAGGCGCGCGTGGTTGGCGGGCTCGCATTCTCAAAGCCGGTTGCGTTGGTGCCTGTAGCGTAAACAGACTCCGGATCCAGCCCATGCAAGTGGCTCTGAATGAGCCATACGTTGGTACAGGTTACTCCTACGCTTACTCTTTGCAAAGGCGTTTTGGCCAGCAGGCTGGTAGGCAAGCCGTAGCTTAGCTGCACGTTTCTTAAACGCACGTTCGAGGCGTCGTACAGGTTGGCCTCTGTGATACCCAGGTTGCCTACGCCTGCCACAGCGTTCCAGTACAATTGCGGTGTTACTGCTGTTGTGTTCTCCACATACCCTTCGCCATCAGGGTCCTGCACCACACCCTCCACCAGGATGTCCTCTCGCGCACCGTTCACCACGGTAACGGCAGCAGTGCCGTTCGCCTGCATGTCGGCCAGCGTGGCGGAGAAGATTTTGCCTCCGAAGCGGGCATCCACTAAAAAGGACAGGTTCAGCCCTTTGTAGGCGAAGGTGTTGGTTACGCCGAGCAGCGCATCAGCCTGCTGGTCGCCTAGTTTCACATTCTGCTCGCCCCGTTGTGGCAACCCGTTTTCGTCCAGCAGCAGCTGCCCGTTAAACGGACTATCAGCATCATCCACCCGCAAAAATTTGCTGCCGTAGATCTCGCCGTAATAGCCGCCTGCCTCTCCAAGAACTTGAACATCATCAAAGCCTCCCAGCGGATAGACATTTACCTCCGGCGTCAGGGATTCTATGGTATTGTTGTTTCTGGAGAAGTTGGCCATGATGTTCCAGCTAAGGCCCATAGGGTTTTCCAGAATGGCACCATCAACCCTTGCCTCAATACCTTTATTTTGGATGTTACCCGCGTTTATGATTCTGGTATTGTAGCCGCTCAACGGGTCCATTGGAAGAAATATCAGCTGATTGGTGGCATTTGACTTGTACACAGCCACATCAAAGCCGATACGGTTTTGAAGAAAGCGCATTTCAAGGCCCGCCTCATACGACTTAATCAACTCGCTTTGGATAGTCGGGTCAAACAAAGTGCCATTTCTGCTGGCTGTGGTGTTGCCGTTCGGGTCTTTGCCAATCGTATAGATATTATACAGCTTGTACGGAGCAAGGTCGTTGCCTACCACGGCATAGGAGGCCCTCAGTTTGCCGAAGCTGATCCAGGCAGGCAGCGGGTTGCCCATCGTTTCCAACATATCGGTGAAAACATAGGATGCACTAACTGAAGGATAGAAGAAAGAACGGTTCTCTTTGCTCAGCGCCGAGGACCAGTCATTCCGGCCTGTAACATCCAGGAACAGGTAGCCGTCCCAGTTAAGCTGCGCCGAGCCATAGATCGAGTTAATCTTTTTCTGCCAGAAACCCTGTCCGACTGTCGGGTTGGAAACGCCATTGTTCAAGGAGAATAGATCCGGGACCACCAAGCCGCCTGAGCTGCTGTAAATTTCGCTAAACTGCTGTGACATCAGGTTGCTGCCCAGGATAACCATGCCGCCCAGTTTGCCAAACACATTGTCCTGCTTGGCTGTAAGCAATGCACTGTAGTTAGTTTCGGTGAAGTTTTGCTTGCCCAGGCTATACCTGCCATTGGCTACAATCGGGCTGCCCGCGTATACTTTGGCTTCGGAGTTGGTGTAATACTTGTCTGCGCCAGCTTTGATCTCAGCAGTCAGCCAGTTGGTAAAGTCATACTTGAGCGAACCGTTCATGATATACCGGTCCCGGATGTCCTCATTAAGGTTATACTTGCTGTTCCAGTAGGGGTTTATCTGGTTGCCGCCGCCGTACCATATCATGTTTCCCTCCTCATTTACAGGTGGGTTAAATTGGCGGATATCCAGCGAGCGCGGCAGCATGTACAGAGTGCCATACGAGTTGCTGGTGTTAGAGCCGCCAATAGGCCGGTTCTCAGCATTTGACCTGCTGTACTGTATTTTGGTGTCGATGGTCCACCTGTCTTCTTTCCCGAAGTCGGTTATCGCCCGCGCCATCAGGTTTGTTCTGGTCAGTTTGGTACCCGGAATTATACTTTGATCATCCAGACGACTGTAAGAAGTATAAAGCGCGGTGGATTTGTACTGCTGCTGCAACGACACACTCTGGTTAGACCGGATGCCGCGCTGGAAATAGTTCTCTATGTTGTCATACGTCTGTAATGGCACGTTTTCGCCGTTCCAATTTTCCACTGCCTGGCCTTCCGCCTTGGGGCCCCAGCTCAGGTTAGAGCGGTTGTCATAAATGCCGTTGCTTCCCTGCCCGAATGAATCCTGTAGCTCGGGGTGTGTAAATATACTTTCGATGCCAACCGTAGAAGAAATGGTGATGCCCAGGCCCTTTTGGGGTATGCCTGATTTGGTAGTGATCAGGATTGCTCCGTTACCGGCCCTGGAGCCGTACAGTGCCGCCGCCGCCGGCCCCTTCAGCACCGATATGCTGGCAATGTCTTCTGCATTGATGTCTGAAAGGCCGTTGCCCATATCTAAGGACGGGTTCCAGTAGTCGTTGTTTATGGCCCCTGTAGCATTGCTGATTGGGATGCCGTCCACCACAATAAGCGGCTGATTGTCTCCGGTTAAAGAGTTATTGCCCCTTAAAATAATTTTAGAAGACCCTGCCGGGCCGTTACTGGAGCGAATTACCTGCAGGCCGGCTACTTTACCTGAGAGCGCGTTAACCACGTTAGGTTCCCTGGCTTCTACCAGCGTTTCGCCTTCTACTTCCTGCATGGCATAGCCCAGAGATTTCTTTTCCCGCTCAATACCCAACGCGGTTACAACCACCTCACCGAGTTCGCTGGAGTTGCTTTCCAGTACCACATTGATCGTGTTGCTTTCGCCAACAGGAATTTCTTTGGTTTTGTACCCAAGAGAACTGAAAACAAGCACCGCTCCTTCGCCGTTCACTGCTACGTTGAAGGTTCCATTATCATCTGTCGTGGCCCCGGTGGTGGTTCCTTTCACCTGCACAGCTGCAAAGGAGATAGGGGCGCCCTTTTCATCTTTTACAGTGCCAGAAATAGTTCGCGTTTGCTGTGCAAATGCCAGGCTCACGAAAAAGCTCAGCACCATACAAAGCAGGAACCGCTTGGTAATAAAGTTTCTCATATAAATTAAATTAAGGGTTTAAGATATCAAGTAAATGGACATAAGTATAAAGCGGAACGTGCCGAGCACCAGGGACATCAGACACGAAAAATTTTAAGGGGAGAATTATGATTCTCAATGCATTACATATTGAATTTGATAAGAATCAAGGTATAAAATTGATTTGAGGCTATACTTAGCTACAGTTGATTAACCCAAGTAGTAATTCTTTATAATTAAGCCGATATAAAATTGCCTGCCAGCTTACCTTGCACCAGGCCAATCGCGTCGTAATGCTCCATCACCAATGCAGCAGCGCCAATCAACTCAGCATCATAACCAAGCGACGAGATTTCTATCGTTGTATTTTCAGCAATTTTAGGAATGCAGTGCTCATTAATAGCCTGCTGTATAGGTGCCAGCCACAGCCTGCCTGCTGCCGATCCTCTGCCACTCAGTACAATCAGTTCGGGGTTGAGCAAATGAATCAGTATAGCCACTCCCCGCCCGACATTGTAGGCTGCCTCAGAAAGCAACTCTACCGCAAACTTGTCTCCTTTTAAGGCAGCGCCCATAATAGCGTTAGCGGTTTCTTCTATGTGGTCCAGCGTCAAATTTTCCAGTACAGACAGCTTTCCCTGCTTCAGGCCCTGGATGGCTTTTTCAGCTACTACCAGCAGCGACGTTTCTGTTTCGAGGCAACCGCTTTTGCCGCAACTGCACATTTTATTGTTCATGAATACGGGGATGTGGCTAAACTCTCCCGAAAAACCATTATGCCCCCTGAACAATGTGCCATTCAGAATCATGCCCAGGCCAATACCCCAGCCGATACTCAGCACCATTACATTTTGCCTGTTGCGGGCTGCTCCCAGCTTCAGTTCAGCCAGCGCGACCAAACTGGAATCATTGTCGATCAGAACAGGCAAATCAATAGCCGCTTCGATGTAGCTGACAATGCTGCCCTGATCTGTTCTCAGAAAAGAATGATTAATCCCTTTCATCACATCTACAAATCCGGGCATGCCAATGCCAACTCCTATAATCTTGTTTCTGGGAATACCGGATTTGTTAATGTAATCAGCAATGTGAGACGTTAATTGCTGAAGGGCATCAGGGTTATTGGGTAAAGCCAGTTCAATCTTTTCAACCTCGCCCACATAATTATGCTGCATGTCGAGGAGAGCGATGCGGGTAATTAGCTGGTCCATCGCTACCGATACCACATACATAAGGTCGGGCTTCAGGGAATACATCTGCGGCCGCCTGCCACCCGTCGACAGCGCATATCCTTTTTCAATTACAGCCCCTCCGCTGATTAGTTCATTTACCATGCGGGTAGTAAGCGGCAGGCTCTTTTGGGTGAGCGTGCTCAAGTCTGCGCAGGAAAGCTCGCCCGAAAAGTATAAGTGCTTTATGACGTTTCTTTTGTAAATGCCCTGTTTGTCAGCCATACCTCGCAGATATTAACTTTCTTATTTTAGTTTGTAAAAAGTTAAACAAGGTATACAGGCTTTTTAAATAAACAAAAAACTTTATGTATTTTTTTAAAATGTTATTTTGACATATATTTTCAGATGGGCAATATAAAAGGCTGTGTAAGACTTAGCGGGTTTAAGTTTGGCAGAGTTTAGCATTTCTCTGGCTACAAGCTTTTGTCTGAATCAGGATTTACAGGAAGTATCATTGGCAGGAAGTATAGGCAGCGACAGAACTTATCAGGTAGTACATTATAAAAAGCCCCCTAATCTCTCCTTGAAGAAAGGAGCAGAATTTAATCAGTTTTATCGGTATTTTTACTAAAGCTTTTCCGACAAATTGTCTTGCCAGCTATATAAATGAAGGCTTGTAGAATTTACAGTATGCCTTATTAATAGCTGCCGCACGAGATTGCTAATCCGGCTTATACTTCTAAAAAGCTCCTTCTATACTTGTATTTCATCTTTCGAATGCTACTCTTTCAGGCGGATGCGTTTTTTGAATTTCTCTTCCCCGTTCACGAGTACTTTCAGGTAAAAACGGCCTTTCGGAAAGCGGCTCAGGTCGTACGTAAACACGCCTTCTTTCAGCTGCGGATAATGATGTTCCTCCACGAGCGTGTCTCCCGGGTCGGTAATAATTTGCACAACTACATCTTCCGGAAAATTGGCGTAATAATCGAAAGTCGTTTTGTCGTTGGTGCGCGTGGGGTATAGGCCGAAGGAAGTTTGTGCTGTAACAGGCGCTACCGGCTGGCCTACTTCAAAATCATAGTATACCGAAGAACCGAAATCTGATTCAAAATCTTTCAGCATCGCGCCTTCGCTGTTCAGCAGGCGCGCCTTGCCACGCCCGCCTCTGGGGTTAGCCCAGAACTCCAGCCCATTGCCTGCCGAATCCAGCAGTATAAACTGGTAATTTCCGTCGGGCAGTTGCAGCGTATCGCGGTAAACAGTATTGGCTTTCAGGGAGCCAAGCGCTCTTTCCTGTAGCACCTTTCCGGCGCTGTTAACCACCGCATAACTGTTTTGCCCAGGCTGGTTGTTGGTCATCAGGTAAACGATAATGCCGCCTCCGTGCTTCGGAACTGCTTCAAACCGACTGCTCATCTTATTGTCTGCCGGGTACTGATCTCGCTTTCCGTTTGGCTGCAACAACTCTGCTTCAAACGTATTCATGCCAGCCTTTCCGTTGATAACGCCGGGCAATGAAATAACAGCAGAAGCGCCGGGCGCCAAAGTACCTTTCCAGTTATACTTGCTTTTGGCGGCTTTACTTACGCCGTAGCGGATATTTATACTTCTGACAGGCGCCGAGCCCATATTCTTTATCACAATTTCGGGCTGCATGGCCGCCGGATTCTGCCGCTGGTAAACATCTACTACAGAAGGCCGGATGACTGCTTCCAGCGCCACATCGTTTTTTGCCGCCGCTTTTTTATACTGAATCAGGTAAGCCGTTATCACCTCGTCGGCGCTGGGATTGGCAGACACATAAGGCTGCATATTCAGGTTGATGCTGTGCTGCCCGCCCGCCTGCACGGGCAGGTTATAAATATCGGGCTGCATCAGGTTGCCGGGGCACCAGTTGGCGCGGTCGTATATCCAGGTGCCTGCCTGCGGGTACAGCGGATTGTCGCCGCATTGTTTCCAGATGGCCCTGGTGTCTATCAATTTCCCGTCGTACCAAAGTTCCCGGTACTTGTTGCAGAACTCGCCGCAGCCATCCGGCTCATCCATGCCGTGGCCGGTTTGCACCACGCGCAGCCGCGCAAAATCCGCCTGTTTACTGGCTGTAAAAGCAACCGGCTTCAGAGCGTTTTCGATGCTGTTGGTGCTGTCGCCGTAGCGGAAAGAGCCGTCGTATATTTTCTGAATGCTAATTGGTTCCCAGGCCGGTTTTCCTTTCACGATCTCAAAATCCAGCGTTATGCTCCAGCCTCGATCTTTATTGGGTTCATAGCCTGTGTGGTTGTACTCAATCTCTACGCTGTCGCGCAGCAGCATACTAAAGTCCGTTACATCCACGGCCCAGTTAAACTGCCAGTCTTTGCCGAAAGCGCCGCCGTAGGGTGTCAGCATCCGGCCGATCTCGTAATCCTGCGAAGCGCCTTTCACGCCACCCGTACGCCGGATGGTGATGCGGTCTTTGTAATCCCAGTCGGCGCAGCGCATACTATCCGGGCAGGCAAAACGCACGTTCAGTTTTATACTCCGGATTTCTTCTTTGGCAGACGGAAATTTACCCCAGGCGGTATAGGTGTTGGTGCCTGTGGAAGGGTTGGTAACCACCGTTATGCGGTTATGGGTTACCACATGTAGGGTATCGGAAGCGTATGTGGTGATAGATAAAAGTGCAAGTATAGCCACCAGGCAGGCGGCCGGAATTTTTCTGTAACAAGTATTTTTCATCATGAGCAAACGTGAGTGGTACATGCTGCTTGCCGTGACAGTGCGCCCGGCAGTGCTATTGCTTAGCAGCTTTGCTTATTTATATTGAAAAACATTGAACGGCCTGGAGGTGCCTGATACCCTAAGCACAACAATTCCATGTGCCGGAACATCAAAGCTGACTTCTTTTTTTGTCGAAGCTGCATAATCTTTCTTCTCCCACAAGTTGCGCATGGTATAGCCTTTCGCAGCATCTAACCCCAGGGAGTCAGGGTGAAAGGTTATAGCGGCTTCTTTACCTGATCTGTTGAGCAGGGCAATGCCCACCTGCCCACTCATCGTAGACTGGAGCGGCTTTGCCCATACTTCCAGATCGCCGTTGTCCACTAGGCGACGTGCCTGATAAACGAGCTTATCCTGGTTCAGCGCAATCAGTTCTTTGTTCGTCAGAATACTGATTGTTTCATCCGACATTTTCCGCAGGTCGTTTCCGGCCAGGAGCGGGGAGTTCAGCATACACCACATCGAAAAGTGTGTTTTGTCCTCTTCGTAGCTCATACCGCGCCCTACCTGCAGCATGTCCATATCATTTACATGCCCAGGCGAGGCGTGCTTCCAGAGGTCGGCGTTCAGGTCCACAATATGCATCACGGAGGCAAAGGTATTATTTATATCGCCGGAGATGCGCCAGGAGTCTGCCAGCGGCACCACCCACTCGCCCGGAAATTTCCAGCGGCAAACGTTGTACACCACGTCCGGGCGAATTTGCCGTATCAGGTTGCCGATCTGGGTATAACGCGCCTGCTCGTCCAGCCCGAGCCACTCGCCGCCGCACCAGTCCACTTTAATAAAATCGTAGTTCCACTCTTTTAACATTCGTTGCAGGTCCTGCGCATCATGCCCGTGCAGGCCCATCCCCACACCCACTGTATCTTTATCCCAATAAGAGGCACAGGTATTGATGCCGGCATCAGAATAAATCCCAGCTTTCAGCCCTTTGGAATGAATGTAATCGCTCACGGCCCTCATGCCGTTCGGAAACCGTTCAGGGTGAGCCAGCAAGTTGCCTTCGGCATCGCGGCCGCCGAAAAAGCCATCGTCGATGTTGATGTACGTATAGCCGGCATCCTGCATACCCGACGAAACCATAAAATCAGCCTGCGCCCTGATGATTTCCTCGCTGATGTTGGCATGAAAGTTATTCCAGCTCGACCAGCCCATGATTGGTATCCTGGGGCGATCTGTTACCTCCTCCGGATAACTTTCTGGTTGAACTGCGCCGGTTGACAAGATATTTTTTTGACTTTGGCAAAAAGTTAATCCAATAGCCAATAAAAAAAGAGAGGTCCTATACATCATGATGCTTCATCTTCTCTGCTGATAAAATAAAATTCCGCTTTGCCAATACTCTAAGTATAAACAGGAATTTATAAGTTATAGATCAATTTGATTTCCGGCCACACTTACCGGATTTTCGCTTAAAGTTGGTTCAGGGCGATTTTTGCTTTCTGCACCATGTCTGCTGCCGGTGTTTTTTCCAGGGCAGGTATTTCAAAAACTGACAGTATTTTGTCTAATTCATCCAGTTTCGCCTGATTGCCTTTCTGCCGGTACTCCTCGCGGAGCAGGCGTATTTTTTCAAAGTCCCGGATGCCTTCTTTCAATTTTTCAAAACGGATGGACGTCATCGGCCCGGGGTATACCTGGTAGGTATCGCCTGCGGGCCAGGTGCGGAAGCGGCTGTCCTGCAAAGGATTTTGCACCCAACTGTTGTAGGCCCAGCGCAGGTAACCGGTAAAACCCTGGGCTGCGGCATACCAGCCAATCCAGGCCTGTTCGGCAGGCGGCGAAAACGTAAATGCATTCGGGAAAGGGCTGGAGCAGCTGTTGTAAAAAGTACTCGGCTTGCCCTGCGCCTTGCGCCGCTGCAATACGTCCTCACTAAACTTCGATGCCAGGGCCACGCTGTAATCGAATATTTCCGGTTCTATTTCAGGATGGTAGTCGCCGGCCAGGGCAATTCTCCAATCCGGGTCCACCGATTTAAGCAGTTTAATAACCGCCTGCATGGCGGGCATAGGCCGTTCGTCCATCGCAATACTGGTGATGCTGAACCAGCCTTTTTCTTTGAGATGGCGGGCAAAATCTTTTAGCATGGCTGACCAGAAGGCATTGTATTCGGCAGATCCGGGTTTGGCAACCAACGCCGTATCTCTGCCCAGCGCCTCATCATAATATTGAAAGGAAAGTTTCCAGGGCACCATCGTGTAGCAGTTGATGCGGTCTTTGATACCGCAGCGCATCACAAACGATACATACTCATCAAAGCGGCTGTAATCATACTTCCAGGAACCATCTTTTTGCTTTATCCATTTAATAAGGCTCGGAAAATCGTCGTAAGTCTGGTGGTTCCAGGGCTCGTCGATGATGCTGGTGGTGATATTTTTTTGCCCGGCAGCTGCCAGCATTTCATAGTATGGCTTCATATACCGGTAATGTTCCGGGCTCCACAGCGCCACATCATGCACCCTCGCGATGGCGGCCGGATGCTGCCACAGGTCCAAATCAAATTCCCATTGGCTGGCAGGCGGCAACACGTGGTCAAGCACTTTAACTGACAACTGCAGGGTATAAGGCTTGCCTGCATGAACGGTTAGGGTGCCGTTATACTTGCCCGCAGGCGTGCCGGCCGGCACCTTTATGGTTAGCCATACCGGCTGCACCGTGTTTTTCGCTACCGCAGTAGCTGCCGCCAGCTCAATGGGGTCGGCTACATAAGACGAATCGAAGTCAGCCGGTTTGCGCTGGCCGCATCCTTCCCCAAACTCATCCGTGAGGACATAACGCACAAAACCGGCGGTGATATTTTCAGCGCTAATGCGTGCGCCTGCGCCATTCGTCAGATCACCGGCTTGTATGCGGAGTTGCGGGATATTTTTATCTGTCCAGACGAGCAATTGGGTTTGTACTTCTTCGCCTTTCCAGGCCACAGCATTCCATTTATCTTGCTGCGGCCCTTGCGGCACTTGATCTTGCGCAAACCGGATATTACTGCTGGCAAAACTCACTTGCACCGGGTTTTGCCATACAGTCCGGGCAACTGCCTGCTTGTCCGGTATAGGCTGTGTGCCTGCCTGTATGGGTAAGTAATTATTGAAAAGGAAGAGCATCAAAATGAGAAAATGCATCATGGGCGTTGCGTTAAATTAAAGTTTGTACGGCCGCTTCAAAGTACAAAGCATGGGATTTGGCTGGTGTCGCACCGAATTAAGGCCTCTTCAAAGAAACAAAATATATAGCTATTTTCTGCCTTCTACATCCATATATAACTACCTATACTTTAAAATATCACTCCCTGCTCCTCGCCGGCCACAGGCGTATGGCAGCCGCTTGTTAAGATTACTCCCACTTCACCACTTCAAAAACAATTTGCCTGTACCCGTCTTTCTCGTATAAAACCCCAATCTCTTTTTTCCCAATTTTACTATATCAGAATAAGCGGCATAGCTGTTTCCTTCATAGCCTGGCTTGCTTTTGGCAATTACGAAGCCCTTGTTCCAGTTTTCGCCTCCATCCATACTAATACGTAAGGTTAAATTATCTCTGCGACTGGTATCGGCGGCATTGCTGAAGGCAAGTATGGCTTTGCCTTTCTTTTCGCCTATTTTAAGGAGGCTTCCCTCGTTTACCGGATCGGGGAGTTGCTTATCAAAATAGGTCGTGGCCCAGGTAGCGCCGCCGTCGCTGCTGATGGCCACAATGCGGGCGCGCACATCGCCCTGCTGGTTGCGGGCATTCAACATGAGCTTTCCGTCGGTTAGCGGGGCGGCTGTCGCTTCGTTGCTCCCCGATTCGGGCACGGTTTCGCTTAACTTAAAGGTTTTGCCGTGGTCGTCGGTATAATAGCCGTGGGCGGAATAGTCTTTAGATGCTTCCTGCGGATCTCCCTCGGAGTGATTGGCTGCTACGTAAATCCGCCCTTTATACTTCCCGTCGGCAAACTGCATGGCATGGCCGGGCGTGTTGGCATAAGAGCGCCAGTCTTCTGTAAAAGTATAAGCCGGGTTGGCCTCGGGCTGGTTCGGGCGATGCACCTGCGTGGTAATGTTTACCGGCTCCGACCAGGTAGCGCCATTGTCAGTGGAGGTTTTATACCATACTTCCCGAAGGCCGTTTCCTTTGCGCACTTCGCCTTCGTGGTTATTGCCGGTGTTATAGAACAGGAAAATCCTCCCTTTCGGATAGGCGGGGTCGGTCAGGTCCACTACCGGGGCAGCATTGCCGGCCTGTAGCTTGTCATAATCCACCACTACCTGCAGTGCCGACCAGGTTTTGCCTTTGTCGGTGCTGCGCCTCATCACCATGTCTATGTCGCCGAAATCACCGCTGCCATGCACCCTTCCCTCCGCAAAAGCCAGCAAATCGCCGTTAGCCAAGCCAACAATGGCCGGTATGCGGTAGGATTGGTAGCCATCCTGGCCGGAGATAAAGACCGGAACATCGGTGGGCTGAGCGTACATCAATATGTAGTTCAGCAATAAGCAGCAGACAAGTATGATTCGTTTTATGGTAGTAAGTTTAAAGTTTATTTCTGAAAAGCCTCCAGTACCTGCCAGCAGTACCACTCCTGCCGCGGCAAATGGAAAGGCCCCTTAAACAGGTTGCCTTTGATGGTGGACGACAACCGGCCGTCGCGGTGCAGGTAGCCGAACCATTCGCCATTTTCTTTATCATGGAAATGCTGATAAGCATAGTCGTGTATCTGCTGGTGCCATCCGGCATACTTCTGATTGCCCGTCATCAGGTAAGCCAGCAGCGTGGCGATGATGGTTTCGTTTTGCGGCCACCAGAACTTCATATCATGCCAGTATTCCTGCACGGGCTTGCCATACATATCCCGGAAGTATAAAATGCCACCGTGTTCCTTGTCCCAGCCGCGCTCCCACATATAATCGAGCATCCGGCAGCCGAGGTTAATCAGGTGCGGGTCGTTGTTGCGGTGTTTTGCTTCATGCAGTATAAACCAGGCGCCTTCTATAGCATGGCCGGGGTTCAGGGTTCTCCCGTCGAAATGGTCGATAAGGCTGCCGTCGGGCGCTACCTGCTCCATCACGCAACGGATGTCATCCTTCACAAAATCCTGTTCTATTTCTGCTATCCACTTTGGTATCCATTCATCACAGCGTTCGTCGCCGATGGTGTCGCGCAGCTGCTGGGCGGTGTTGAGCATAATCATCGGGATGCTGATGCCTTTGGCCGGGCGCGTGCCTGTAAATTTGGGTTCGAGCAGGCCCGGCGTGGTGGCGTATTCGAGGCACTTGCCAAACAGGCGGCGGGCTTCGTCGGCCACTTCTTTATCGCCGCTGGCTTTGGCGTAGGCGGCAAAAGCAATCACGGCAAAGGTCTCGGAGAAGAAATAGCGCCGTTTGCGGAGCGGCTTTCCGCCGCGCGTCATGTGGAAAAACATGCGGCCATCTTCATCAAAACAATATCTTCGCAGGAAATCGATGCCTTTTTTAGCGCCTTCCAGCCATTCTGCCTTCTGCTCCACGGTATTATATAAAGTAGAAAGCAGCCAGGCAAAACGGCCCTGTATCCAGACCGCTTTGTCATCGTCCAGCAGGCTGCCGTCAGCGTCGCGCATCAGCAGGTAACCGCCGTATTCCTCGTCGATAGCGCGTGGAAACCAGAAAGGCAGTGTGTCCTCTAAAAGCTGTTTCTTGTAGAAGGTTTTGTATTGGTCTAAGGCAGAAGTATAAGTTGATGTCATATCGGGAGGTTGTCTTATTTTTTAACTGGAGATGTTTCTTAAAGTATGATGATTACTTGCTACCGAAGTATAAACCCGTCCTTTGCTGGTGCGAGCTTGCAGCTCGCACTTTTTCCTGTAGATGTAAAGATACGAGCTACATGCTCGCACCAGCGGGTAACGTCTGTTATTCAGTTGGAATTGAAAAACTCGAAAAAGTAGAAGCCGGTAAGCCGGCTTTGTTTACCATGTTAGCGGTTGTAAAAGGTTGCCAGCCGTAGCGCACATACTTGGGCTCCGGCACTTTGTCCGAAGAAACGATTACTTTACCGCCCCGGATTTGGGCCTTGGCCTTCCTGAAAATCAAATCGCTGCCCGCTACCTCAAAGCCGCGCAGGGCCTTGCCATCGCTGGTATGCAGCCCTTTGTCGAAAGCAAAAGTACAAATAGCCTGATTGCCCGAAAACTTTACATCCTGAAACAAAGGGCCGCTGTAAGGCACGCGCTTGTGGTAGGTTTTGGCCAGCGCCCAGGCCGCCAGCCGCTCGCCCACTTGTCTTTTCTGTGTTGGATGTACGTTGGTAGCATTTCCTACATCGCTGCTGACGGCCATACCTGTGTTGTCTGTCTGTGCAAGCATCCGGCGCTGGCTGTCTCGAAAATGAGGCCAGCTGGGGCGGTTTATACTTGATAATTGCACATAATAAAATGGAAAATCGTAGCCCCACTTTTCGCGCCAGCTGCTCACCAGTGTTTTGAACAGCGTTTCGTGCAGCTCAATATTGTGTGCGTTGCTTTCGCCCTGGTACCAGATAACGCCTTTAATGGGAAAATCCGTGAGCGGCGCGATGCCGGCTTCGTAGTTGTAAGCAGGTTGGTACGGATGGCGCTGCTTGGCAAAAGTTGCTTGTTCGAGGTTTTTGGCGGCCCGCTCCCGCACCCAGGGCATCAGGAAATCAGAAGTACGCCAGTTGTGCAGCATGTTTACCAGTTGCGGATGGTGCTCCAGGGTATAACGGTCAATCCACGACGCAGTGCCGGAACCGCCCACAGCCACTTCAATCAAGCCGATGGGTACGCCGAGTTCCTCCTGTAATCGCTTTCCGAAAAAATAGGCCACCGCCGAAAAGTCTTTCGCTGCCGCAGAATCGCTGCGCTGCCACGTGCCGGAAAAATAGTTGAGCTGGTTTACTTTTTTCAGGGTAACAGAATCCCAGGCAAAGTCGCCGGTTTCAGCCAGCGGTTTCATTTTTAATAAGCGGATAGAAGACGCCTGCTGTGCCGCTTGCATGTCGGCATCGGTATGCACGGCATCGCGCAACGGAAAAGCCATGTTCGATTGCCCGGAACACAGCCATACTTCCCCGACTAAAATATCATGGATGTTTATACTTGTATCCGCCGTAGCCACTTCCAGCTCGTAAGGTCCGCCGGCTTTCTGGGGCGGAAGTATGACTTTCCATTTCCCGTCGGTACCAGCCGTGGCCTTTTGCTTTTCCTCCCCAAATACCACCGTTACCTCATCCCCGGCATTGGCTATGCCCTGCACCGGAACAGGCATTTTTTGCTGCAACACCATGTGGTCGGCAAACACAGGAGCCAGTTGCAGGCCGCCATAATCGCCGGTGATGGCCGAATAAACCGTAGCGGCAAGTATGGCTGCGCCTTCTTTGGTCGGATGCAGCTCGTCCGGAAACAAATCGGGTCGGTGGTAGAGGGGCGTGTGTAAATCAATTAAGCCGGTATGTTTGCTTTGGGCGATGACAGGAAGGAGCGATTGTATTTGCCAGAACCAGTCCCGCGTGCCCGACTGAAAACGCGGATGCCCGGAGAAAATGGGCGTCAGGCGGCAGATGTAAACGCGGACGTCCGGATTAACAGCGCACAGCGTATCAATTAAGCGATAGTAGTCACCTACAAATTCATCGCGGTAGTTGGGCCAGTTCCGCGGGTCGGTGTCGTTCAGTCCCAGATGGATGATGGCAATATCAGGCTTATAAGCCATTGCATCTTTATATTGCTGCGACTGTACATAGGGCCGGTGCCCTTTTAGCAGCAGCGTTGCACCGCTCAGCCCGAAATTAGCGACTTCATACTTAGGGCCAAGCAGCTCCTGCAGTTGAGCCGGATAAGAAAACTGTTCCCGGTTCTCAATACCATAACCATAAGTAACAGAATTGCCGATGCAGGCCACTTTCAGTTGCTGCGCCAGGCAGGGTATAGCCAGGATGCACAGCAGGACAAGTATAAATAGTCTCCTCATGTTAAATAGGCAAAGGTTGAATGATGGAAAATGAGCATCTTATATTTTGACTTCCGTTTATACTTATACTTATTGCCGGCTTTTTGCCCCTTTTTGAAGGAGACAGGAGGATGATAAGCCTGCAGGAAGAACTTGTAATCTGCCATTTACGCTGCTCTACTTATTCCAAAATCTCGCTAACAGGCACCCGCACGAAGTATAAATCCTTGATGCCTTCGTACAGGATGCCGATGGTGTTGTCGTCAATTTTGGTGAGGGAAGAATAGCCGTAGCTGTTGCGCTCGTCTACCAGCGCCTGGTTGGCCGGTTTCCAGGTTTCGCCCAAATCAAGGCTGGCTTTTATGGTGATGTCGTGCCGCCCGTAGGATGCGTTGGCATTGCTGAAAAACAGCACTTCCTTGGGCACGCCATGCACGTTGACTTTTGCTTTTATCAGGCTGCCCATATTCACCGGGTCCGGCAGCGCGTTGTACGAGGTATGATGTTCTACCCAGTTTTTGCCCATGTCGCTGCTGGTGGCCACGCTGCGGAAACGGCCGCGGTTATCGCGCATGTTCAGCATCAGCGTACCGGGCGTGGTTTCTACTACCTGGCTTTCGGTGGTGTTCGGTTTGGGGCCTGCTATACTTCCGGTCCAGCTCTGCCCGTGGTCCTTGCTGTAAATAATGGTCGAGTACGGCATCGCGTTTTCATCCCAGTATTGCGCCGGAAAAACCAGCGTTCCGTCCTGCATCACCGTGCCGTTGCCCGGCCCTTGAAAGAAGAGGTTCCAGGCAGGATTTTTTACCTGCGGCGTGATGCTGTAAGGAGCCGACCAGGTAAGGCCGTCGTCGCTGCTGCTGGCCAGTACCAGTTGCCCGGTTTCGTCGGGCGAGAGGCCCGGTTTTGAACCCCGGATAGACCTGTCTCCTTTGCTCCACAGAGCCGCTACCCATAGTTTGTTTGTAGCGGGGTCGAAGAGGATGGCCGGGTCGCCGACGCCGTTGTTTTCGTGCGGCGCGCCCATGTCCATAATTACGCGCATGGGCTCCCAGGTATTGCCGCCGTCGGTGCTGCGGCTCATGCCCACGTCGATGTTGCCCGGCAGGTCGCCACTGTTGTTGTAGCGGATGTCGTACACGGCAATCAGCGTTCCTTTGTCTGTCGTTGCGATGCCCGGAATGCGATAGGTATCCACGCCATCGTCCCCGGCTTTGCGTACCGCCACGCCCATGCGTTTGGCATAGGCCGAACTATCTTCTGCCACCGGCCATACTTTGTTTTCAGCGTCCGTCAGTTGGGTAACATGCAGCTCAATTTTATCCTTGATGTCCGCTGTTTCTTTCAGGGTGGCGCTGAACCAGATATAATGCATCCCGGGGGCAAGCTGGATATTCACCGGAATATCAAACGATGTGGAAGACGGCCTTACGGATGCAAGCAGGTTATTGGTGGCAAACAGCGGTTCTGTATCGGTGAAGTATACGTCCAGCTTCTGTATGGCGCGTACGGCATCTTCATTCAGCGTAGCATGCAGGTTGCGGTACGTGATTCCGTCGTTTCCGGCGGGCACATACACCAGCACACGCAGCAGCGGGTTGGCGTTCATCCCTTTCAGCACGGGTACTGTCGGGGCGGTGGAAGACACTTTTATCTCCTGCTGCGGTTGTGCCGTGGTCGTGTATACTTGTTTGGCACAGCCGATGCTATTGATCAGAACCAGCAACATACAAAGCCACAGAACTCCTTTGCTCTTCATCATCATTATACTTGTAAACAGTTAAACCACTGATTTTTTTATTTTGCCCGCCCGTGAGCACACTAAACAGGTAGCCGAACACCACACAGGCCGCCAGCCCGGTAAAAGCATACATGAGCAGGTTGATATTAGTGTACTGGCTGATGTAAAACTGCACCAGCCCACTCAGAACGAGACCGATAATAGCGCCTTTGGCATTAGCCCTTTTGGTAAAAATACCCAGCACAAACAAGCCCCCCAGGCCGCCCGTGAACAACCCCAGGATGGTGTTAAACTGGTCCCAGAGCGAGGAAATGCCCCAGTGCGCCATCATCAAAGCCAGCGCCGTGCCGATAACGCCAATTGCGAGGGTGAAATACCTCGCCGTAGCCAGGTACTTTTTCTCTGACTTGGCTGTAGAGAACCGCCGGTAGAAATCCGTAATCAGGGCTGTGGTTACCGAGTTCATGCTGCTGCTCAGCGTGGACATGGCCGCAGCAAACACCGCCGCAATCAGCAGGCCCGTTACGCCCGGCGGCAGCTCCGTTACGATAAACCAAGGAAAAATCGCATCCTGGCTTTGCAGCTGGTAGTTTACTTTTTCGGGATGATCCTTGAAAAACAAGTATAACAGCGTGCCGATGGAGAAAAAAATCAGGGCCGAAGGCAAAGCCATCCAGGCGCCCAGGCGCATACTTTTCTTAGAAGCCTCCTCGTTGGGCGTGGTCAGGTACTTTTGCACAACAGACTGGTCTGCACCGTAGGTGATCACGTTGATGGCTAGGCCGCCCAGCAATACTACCCACAGCGTCGGCTCGCTAAAGTTGAAATTCATATTGAGAATGTTCAGTTTATCGTTCTGCTGAATCGTCTGCCAAATCTCGTCAGCGCCTGCATCCAGCTGAAACGGAATCATTATCAGGCACATCAGCGCACCGCCCAGAAGTATAACCACCTGCGCCACATCCGTCCATACCACCGCTTCAATGCCGCCTTTCATGGTATAAAAAATCGTGATAATGCCCATCAGCAAAATGCAGAGGTTCACGTTGATGCCGGTTACGAGCGTGAGCGCCAGGCTGGGCAGCAGCAGCACAATCGCCAGCCTGCCCAGTTGCAGCATGATGTATAAAAGCGAGGCAAAAGCGCGCGCCGCGTAGTTAAAGCGCTGCTCCAGGTACTCGTAAGCCGAAGTGATCTGCAGCTTGCGGTAAAAGGGGATAAAATAATTGGTGATGATCGGGATGACCATGATGATGGTGAGCTGCAGTATAAAATAGCTCCAGTCGGTGGCGTAGGTTTTGGCCGGAATCGCCATAAACGTGATGGCGCTCAGCTGCGTACCGTAAATGCTCAGCCCCGCGGCCCAACCCGGAATGCGCTGCCCGCCCCGGAAATAATCATCCGTTGTGCCCTGGTTCCTGGACGTCCACATGCCAATGCCAATCATCAGCAAAAGGTAAAGCCCGAGCACCGTATAATCCAGCCAGGAAAAGTACTGCTTGTGGCTTATACTTCCTTTCAGTATGGCCGGCGTGCGGACACCGGGTTTTACCTCGCCGGACGGGATCAGCACATCGTCGCCCCATTGCGCGGCAAAGGTGGTAACATGCGAGGCCGGAAGTGTGCCCCCCTTTGTCCAGGAATCGGTAACGGTATTGTAGAGGTAAATATCCTTGCTGAAGCCGGCATGATCGTTCAGCAGCTTCAACTTTTCGGCCTGCAGGCGTTGCTTTTCCGCTTCATCCGTTGCCCGGGCAATAGCGGCGTTGTGCTGCTCTATCTGCGTGAAAATATTGCCTTTGTCGCCGCCGAAGACCAGGATGTAACTGGCGCCACTTGCCACGCCGGTTGCCGCGGATAAGGTTGTTTCCTTTCCCTTGCCGTCGGCGATATTGCTAAGCTGCGTCCAGTCATTTTCCTTCGGATCGTAGCGGAACGTAGTGCCGTGCAGCTCGCTGATGCCGGATGATGTTTGTGTGCGGCCGCCAATAACGTACAGCGCCGGGTACTCGCCATTGGATTGCACCACGGCCACGGCATGCGACAAAGCCAACGGCAGGTCGGGCAGCTTTTTCCAGCCGGCAGCGGGCGCTGCAAGGTCGAGGCGAAAAAGCGTGTTAGTGGCTTTGCCCGTGGTTTCGCCACCGGCCACGTATACCTGCTGGCCGCTAACAGCCGCCGCCGCATTGGTGAGCGGCAAAGGCAAAGCAGGCAATTGCTTTACTGTTACATCCTTTTCAGCAGGGTGCCATTGCAGCAGGTATACTTTTGATTGAATTCCCTGATCATTTTCGCCACCAATCAGCAAAACGCCATTTGCTGTCGGAACGCTGGCGCTGTACGCCAACGGTTCGGGCAGCCGGAACGCTTTATCAAGCCATTCAAACTTACCATTTTCGTCTTTCAGCAACACGTAAATATCCTGCCAATACTTCTTCTGGCCTCCCTCCCACGGCTTGCCTGCCGGAAAGTTAGCGCCCCCGGCTATCAGCAGCGCATTGTTGTGCACGCCGCCTGCCGCACCGGCCAGGCCGTGCTGCGTGGTTTGCCCGGGCGCGGCGGGCAGGGTAGCCGCCACCGACCATTTCAGGCGGTTGGGTGCGTTTTGCTGTGCTTTCAAATGATATGCGCTTAAAAAAAGAAGTAGGATGAGGATATATTTCATGTGCCTGGGTTTAAGTATGAATCAGGTTCCCGCGCCGGGAGCAGAAGGCATTGAAATCCAGCGCCGCCACGTCTTCTGCAAACAGCCGGAACTGCTCCGCGCCCATATTCCGGACAGGCAGGCGGAACTCGCCGCAGTCCAGCCCGATTACTTTCATGTAAGCTTTGCCCGTTGCGATGCCGCCATACTTGCCCAACAGCCGGATCATGTCGATGGATTGCTGCTGCAACCGCCGGGCTTTCCCGTGATCGCCCTGGTTGTAGGCCTCGATGAGCGCAGTATATAGCGGAGCGGCATAATTATACGTGCTGCCCACGCCGCCTTTTGCCCCCAGCACCAGCGCCGACAGCAGATTCTCGTCCCGGCCCCACAGCATATCATACTTGCCGCTGCTAAACTGCAGACAAGACAAATAATCCATGAAATCCTCATGCGTATACTTGATACCGGCAAAATTCGGGATCAGCCCGTCAACTGCCTGCAGCAGGTCAAACATCTGGAAATTTACGCCGGTGAGCACCGGAATATGATAATAGTAAAATGGCAACTCCGGCGCCGCATCCGCCACTACTTTGCAGCACGCAGCCAGGGCTTGCACCGAGGCCGGCTTGAAGTAGAAAGGCGCTGTAAAGGCCGCGGCGTGCAAATTTATACTTTGCGCATGCCTGGCCAACGCCACTGCATCCTGCAAACAGGTGCCGCCCACCAGCGTAATTACCTTAAAGTCAGCATCTCCTTTGCTGGCTTCGGCCCATGCTTCGGCTACTCTTTTCTTCTCTTCCAGCGTCATCGAGACGCCTTCGCCGGTAGAGCCGCAGATAAAAGCACCCGTGTTGCCATTTGTTTTCAGCAGGTTGTAGTAGGCCGGAATGATGGCCAGGTTCAGGCTGCCGTCCGGGTGCATGGGGGTAAAAGGCGCTGCAATCAGCCCCTGTAAATGTTCTATGTTCATGTAATGTATAAAATTAATTCGCGTAAATAAAGTACAGAAAACGGGCGGCAAGTATAGCTTCCCGCTTTCTGCTTTTAAAAAACAACACTAAAACTCGGGATAGCCCGGATTCTGCGTCAGCGCCCTGTTGCGCGTTAAAGAGCCGCGGTCGATAGGCCAGAGCAGTTTGTAGGATTCTGACGGCAGCAGTGTGGTGTGTTCATACACATATTCATCGCCTATTCTGCGTAAGTCGTACCAGCGCTTTCCTTCAAAAACAAACTCAAAAAGGCGCTCCTGCAAAATAGCCTCTTTCGGGTCGGCATCTACGGACTGGTTCGGATATCCGTAGGCGGCCTCGCTATAGTTGGCGCCATAGGCTCTTTCCCTCACGGCATTTATCTCGGCAGCCGGATCTTCGCCAAGTATAAGTTTGGCTTCTGCCAGCAGTAAAAGCAGGTCGGAGTAGCGATAGATTGGATAATCGTTGGTAAATACCCGCGTGCCGGCATTCTGCTCGCCCGGATACTTTTTCACGAACGCACCGGCTATTTCATACACGCCGTCTACCTTGTTATAAGCCCCCTGGATGGTTGCCCACTTCCGGCTGTCCTGGTCGTAATACTTCCGGAAAGTGGCAATTCTGGTAGGCGCCCGCAGCAGGCCGCCCCAGTTGTCCTGGGCCACGGTGAAGGGCCGGTTCTCCAGCGAGTCGTAAAAGTTGATGATAAGGCCGGTTTGCGGCACATATGAATTGACAAAGCCCATTGTCGCTTCGTTTAACTGGTAGCGGCTGGCGAAGATGATTTCGTCGTTGCCTTTGTTGCTTACTGCAAATACATCCGTAAAGCTGGGCAGCAGTCTTAAAGCAGGCACGTTCGCCTGGATATCCGTCAGCGCTTCTTTGGCAACAAGGGCATCTGCCGTTCCGCCGCCCCGGTAGCTGGTCCATAAGTATACATTGGCCTTGAGCATCTGCGTAGCCGCTTGCGACCAGAAGCCTTTGTTGTTCTGGAAAGTATAATCGCTTCCGAAATTGGCGGCAGAGCTGTCAATATCCGCCTTTATCAGGCTCATCACTTCTTCCTCGCTGGAAGCTGGTTTGGCCAAGTCAGAAATATCGACTGACGAAACAGGCTCTGTCTGTATCACAACGCCGCCCCATGTGCGCAGCATCTGGAAGTAGTAAAAAGCCCGCATCCCGTATGCAATGCCCAGGTAATAATCTTTGTTAGCGGGCGAAACAACATCGGTAGTGTTTAATTTACTAATCAAAATATTAAGCTGGGCGATGTTGCTGTAAAAACCACCAAAACTGCCTACCCCGGGGTTCTCCGGGTCAATGGCTTGCAGCCACATCCGTTCCAGTCCCTGCGGGGCTTCGCCGGTAAAGGAGGCACTGGCGCCTGGCTCCATCCCAAATATATCGGCACGCAGTTCGCCTAACACCTGGAAAGTACCATTATGGCCTCTGAACCTTGAATGCACGCCTGTTACAAAGGCATCAAACTGGTCGGGTGTTTGCCAGAAGTTGGCATCGCTGATAGAGCTGACAGGAGCTAACTCCAGGTCGTCGGAACAGGAGCTAATCAGCATCACCGCTCCTATAATGGTGAAGAAGTACTTTATATGCTTTTTCATACTATGCGTAGTTAACATGCTTAAAACGAAACCTGAACACCCAATACAACAGACCGCGGCGTAGGGTAAGTACCCGCATACACGCCGGTAAGGGTGCCGAAACTTACAGGAGGCTCGGGGCTAGGACCGCTGAATTTGGTGATATAAAATAGGTTGCTGAAGGTAGTATAAATCCTTGCCTGTGATAAAAACTTCGTCTTCGACAACAGCGTCTCTGAGAAATCATAGGAGAGCGTAATTTCTCTTAAGGCCAGGTAATCGCCTTTTTCATAAAACCGCGAGTTGTTGCCGTTCAGAAAGGCATTTGCATTGTTGCCTCTGGTATAGTTTTGTTTGGAGCCGGGCACCTGGTCGGCAAAGTATACTTTGGGTATATCGGTTTCGGTGTTGGTGGGCGACCAGGCGTCTTTTATCAGATCGATGTAATTAAACGTTCCCTGGTAGTTGCCCAGCGTGCGGGCCACCAAATCGTTGTAAATGGTGTGCCCCAGCGCAAAATCAAAACGGCTGTACAACGAGAAACCTTTGTAAGATAAGTTGGCCGAAAAACCGCCTGTCCATTTCGGATTGATGTTGCCCAGGTATACCTGGTCGCGGGTGTCTATCGTATCGTTCTGGTCCACATCCAGCCAGTTTACATCGCCCGGCGTAATGCTGCCATTGGCGCCCGCGGGAAGACCCGGCCCTGTAATTTTAGCAATAGCATCATACCGGTCGCCGGCTACGCGTTCTACTTCCGCATCATCCTTAAAAACAGACACTTGTTTGTAGCCATAGATATCGCCCAGCGTGCCGCCTTCCTGGTAGCCGCCTACCCATACCACCTGCCCTGCTTCCGGATCATATACCTGGAGGCCGCCCTGCCTGTTGTTGGGGTTGCCGTTAAAAGGCAGTTTCAGGATTTTATTTTTGACAAAGGAAGCATTGGCGCCCAGCGTCAGGTTAAATCCGTCGTCAGAGGTAAGCACGTTGGCATTGATGGAAAACTCATACCCTTTGTTCTGAAGCGTTCCTAAGTTGGTTCTGATGCTGTTGTAGCCGGTATAGTCAGGCAAAGGCAACTGGGTCAGCAGGTCGCTGGTTCTCCGGTCATAATAGTCGAACAGAACTGCGATTTTGTCGTTCAGCAGCCCCAAGTCGGCACCCACGTCTATGGTTGTGCTTTTCTCCCATCTTAAGCCGGGGTTCGGGAACAATTCGTTCAGAAAGCCGGCACTGCCACCGTAATTTGTTTGCAGGCCATACAATCCCTGCACTTCATACCTGCCCACACCGGCTATGTTGCCATTTACCCCGTAGCTGATGCGCGGCTTAAAGGTAGAGATATACTTATCCAGCCCGGCATCCTGGAAGAATGCTTCCCGGTGCATGTTCCATCCGGCCGACATACCGGGGAAGAAACCCACTCTGTTTTCTTCGGCCAGACTGGAAACAGCATCCTGCCGGAAAACCAGTGTCAGCAGGTAGCGCTCGTCGTAGTTATAGTTCAGCCTTCCGAAAGCGGAGATAATGCGGTATGCTGATTTGGAACTGGTGTTGCTGCCGGCGTTAAAAGTGGTAGAAGCATTTGCGGTAGGAATATCATCAGTGGGCGCATTCTGGCCAAACACCTGCGTATAGTATGATTTCACACCAAAATATTCCGTGCCCAGCATCGCCTCTATGTTGTGCTTGCCGGCAAAGGTTGTGGTATAATTCAGGAGCCCGTTGTACTGCTGCTGAAAATCCCTGTCGAAGTTATAAATAGAGTTCCGGCTTGTATTAAAGGTCTGCGGATTGGCAAAAATCTGGGCATAACTTTGCGTAGCCTTCTGAAAAGACTGGTTCAGGTTTTCTACCAGGTAGCCGTTTGCTGTACCTTTAAAGTATAAATTCGGCAGTATATCCCATGTTACAGCGCCGTTTACCGTAATCCTGTTTACCTCATTGTTCCGGTTTACCTTGCCCAGCCAGTACAGCGGGTTGCCATCACTTGCCCCATTGCCGGGGTTAGGCAAGGTCTGCGCAGAATCCAGCCAGGGGTTGAAGGTCGGCCAGATAGCCAGGTTCCGGTAAAGCGTGTTCACCTCGCCGCCTACGGTACCAATCTGCGAAGAAGTAGAAAGCGTTACGCCCGTACTTACTTCCACATTTGGCCTTACCTGGTACGAACCGTTGATATCGCCTGCGTAGCGCTTGTACTGCGAGCCCACAATCACCCCGTCCTCGTCGTAATAATCGAAGCTGGCAAAGTACCTGCCTTTGTCATTTCCGCCTGTCACATTAATGTAATGCTCCTGCGAGTATGTATTCCGGAATACCAGATCTTCTATTTCGCCGCCATGATCTTTAAAAATAATAGAATCGGTGGCAGGATTGTAGGGGTCGGCAATTACGTCCCAGCCTTTTGCCAGCAAACCCCGGTTGCTGTCGTCCAGTTTGCGGATATCGAAACCGGCCAGGTTGGCCGGGTCCGTCAGCAAACCAAGCCCCCTGGAGGAATTTACCTGGGCCAGTGTTCTGCCTGCATTCAGGTAGCCCAGCCGGGTATAATAGATATAATCCCTTGCACCTAAATAGTTGTAGCCTTCTCTTCTTTGGTTGTACCCACCCGTATACTTGTAAGATACCTGTGCTGTACCCGCCTTGCCCTGCTTGGTGGTGATAAGTATAACGCCATTGTTGGCCCTGGCCCCGTAAATAGCTGTAGAAGCGGCATCTTTTAAAACCTGGATAGAGGCAATGTTTTCTGCCGGCACATCATTAAAAGAGCGGACAACGCCATCTACAATCACCAGCGGTGCGCCGGGGCTGTTGATAGAAGCCCCGCCCCGCAATACAATCTGGGGCGCCGCGCCAGGCTGGCCCGTGCCGGTTACTACCTGCACCCCCGGCACAGTGCCCTGTAAGGCGCTGCCCACATTGGCGCGTGGCACACTGGCCAATACTTCTTCGTCTACTTTGGCAATAGAACTGGTTACCGTTTCGCGGCTTTGGCTGCCATAGCCCACCACCACTACCTCGCTCAGCTTTTCTGTAGCCGGCTCTAAAGACACCGTTATAGCATCTGTACTTTCTGTTACCGCCACTTCCTGCGTGGCAAAGCCCACATAGCTCACCACCAGCACATCGCCGGGCGCAGCAGACAGTGTAAACTGCCCCTCTCCATCGGTTACGGTCCCCTGGGCCTTTCCTTTCAGGCCGATGCTCACCCCAATTAAAGGCTGGGCATTTTCAGATGAAATCACGCGGCCGCTAACCGTATTGGCTTGTTGGGCATAGAGTTCGTGGCTGGAGAGTAGCCCCAGCCATAAAAGAACGAGCAGTAGTAAACGTTTATGTTTCATGATGCAAGAGATTATATGGTATTAAGTATGACATAATAAAAGTAGGAAAGAGATTTTAAATTTCCAAACCTATTTTTATATTTCCTGTTCCTATATCAGGAAGCTTTGTAGTTTTGCAGGATTGCCTGATGCAATTTGATAGTATACCCAATGCCATGGACAACATTCTGGACAAGCTGAATACCATAGATACCCGCTCGCTGGTAGATAAAGTGGAGATGAATTTGATTGAGTTGCTGATACAGCGTAACTTAAAAGTGGGCGATGCCATACCCAAAGAGCTGGAACTGGCCAGCGGCCTGGGTGTCAGCCGCACCGTTATTCGGGAGGCGCTGCTGCGCCTGCGGATGATTGGCCTTATCGAATCCAAAAAACACCGGGGCGCCGTAATCACAAACCCCGACCTGCTGTCGCTGCTCGAAAAGCGCATGATCCCGCAGGTGCTCGACAATGCCACACTGCGCGAGGTATTTGAACTGCGCCTGGTGCTGGAAATCGGCATGGCTGACTTTATTATGGAGCGGGTCTCAAAGCAGGACATAGAGGAGCTACAGGAAATCGTAGCCAAGGAGCCGGATCTTTCTGACAGGCTTCAGTTCCAGATTCAGCATGAGATCAATTTCCATGGTAAACTCTATGAGATCTCCGGAAACGAAACGCTAAAAAAATTCCAGAAAATGCTATTACCGGTCTTTGATTATGTGCACAGCAGCGGCCTGCTGAAAAAAGAGGTAGTAGTAGAAAAATATGTTTCGCACAAAGGGCTGGTGGATATTATAGAACATGGTACCGCCGAAATGCTCCGCAACGGCATGCGCAACCACCTGGAAAACCACTTTGCCCGCATCTTTAGCTCATAGCGTTGCAGCACTTGCCTGATGAACCTCTGATTTATCAGATGAATTCTGATTAAAGTATGATTATCGGGATGCGTGAAGTATGAGCAGGAAGTTTATACTTATAAGAACATGCCGCTTTGCACAGCATTCTCTCTGCCCCGCCCTCTTTTGCTTTTCCCCGGCTACGCAAGCATAAGGCAGGTTAGTTCCGGGCTTAACTTCACGCTGCTAAAACCAGCTTGTGGCCTGAAGTATGCCCATATAAAACAGGGCTAAAGGCTTTCCGGGGCATGTATAAAGGAGTTTGCCGGTTATGCCTTCTGCTGCCATTGGATGGTGGCCGTGAAATAACCCGGAAGCTAATTTCCAACACCTTCCGATAATCAGGAAGTATAAAATAAAGCTTTAAGATGAAAAACACCCTTGCCTTTCTTTTTGCTATGCTTCTCACCACGGCGCTTCAGGCCCAGCAGCAAATTCCGTCGGAGTTGCTGACACCGGAGATTGTGGAGATTAACCGGCTGCCGATGCGGGCCTCGTCGTTTGCTTACGAAAGCAGGAAACTGGCTGAGCAGCGGCAAAAAGAAAAGTCGGATTACTTTCTCTCGCTCAACGGCACCTGGAAATTTAACTGGGTGCAGGACCCCGCCAAACGCCCTACGGACTTTTACAAGACCGATTTTAACGATGCCGGCTGGGACAATTTTAAAGTGCCTGCCAACTGGGAAGTGAACGGCTACGGCCTGCCTATTTATGTAAACCAGCCTTACGAGTTTGCGGGACACGCCAAAAGAGGGGCACAATTAAATCCGCCTTTCGATATTCCGGAACACAACAACCCCGTTGGTTCTTACCGCAAAACATTTACGCTGCCGCAAAGCTGGGACGGCCGCCAGGTGTTCATCCACCTGGGTGCTGTAAAGTCTGCCTTTTTTATCTGGGTGAACGGCCGGAAAGTAGGCTACAGCGAAGATAGCAAACTGGCCGCAGAGTTTGATATCACGCCTTACGTGCATCCCGGTGAAAACCTGGTGGCCCTGCAGGTATACCGCTGGAGCGACGGCAGCTACCTGGAAAGCCAGGACATGTGGCGCATCTCCGGCATCGAACGCGATGTATACGTATACGCCACACCCAGGCTGGATATCCGTGATTTCAAAGCCATTGCCGTGCTCGACCCGACGTATACCAATGGTGAATTCGACCTGACAGCTGAAATCAACAACTATAAAATAGACCAGAAAACGCTGCACAGCAAAGCCGATACTTTTTCGGTAGAGATTGAACTGGTGGATGCCGCCTGCAAAACGGTTTTCACGGACCAGACCAAAGGTGCGCAGCAGGTGCTGGGCAACTATAAATCAGAGGTCGCCTTCCATAAGATCATCCCGGATGTAAAGCTGTGGTCTGCCGAAATACCATATCTCTATACTTTATACATCACCCTGAAAGACAAAAACGGCCAGGTGCTGGAAGTGGTGCCGCAGCGCCTCGGCTTCCGGTCTGTGGAGATTAAAAACGGCAACTTTCTGGTGAATGGCAAACGCGTATTCCTGAAAGGCGTGAACCGCCACGAGCACAACCCTACCGAAGGCCATACTCTAACACACGCAGATATGCGCAAGGATATGGAGATGATGAAGAAGCTGAACGTGAACGCTGTGCGTACCAGCCACTACCCACCCGATCCTTACTGGATGGAGCTTTGCGACGAATACGGCTTGTACGTAGTAGACGAGGCCAACATCGAGTCGCACGGCAGGGGCTATGAGCTGGCTTATACGCTCGGCAACGACAAAAAATGGCAAAATGCGCACCTCGCCCGCATCAGGCGCATGTATGATCGCGACAAAAATCATACGTCGGTAGTTACCTGGTCGCTGGGCAACGAAGCCGGCAACGGCGTGAATTTCTATGAAGGCTACGAGTGGCTGAAAGCGCACGACTACCGCCCGGTGCAGTACGAGCGCGCCGAAATGGATTTCAACACCGATATGATTGTGCCGCAGTATCCCAACCCCAACTGGCTGAAGCGCTACGCACAAACCACAAAGGAGCAGCGGCCGCTGATTATGAGCGAGTATGCGCACATCATGGGCAATAGCATGGGCAATTTCCAGGATTACTGGGATGTGATCGAAACGCAGCCGCACCTGCAGGGCGGCTTTATCTGGGAGTGGGTAGACCAGGCCATTGACACGGTAAAAAACGGCAGGCGCATCATGGCTTATGGCGGCGATTTCCCGCTGAGCGGCCCGGTAGATGAGAACATCAGCGACAACAACTTTATTGTGAAAGGTGTTGTAACCGCTCACCGCGGCCTTACGCCGATGGCGGTGGAGGTAAAAAAAGTATACCAGCACATTAAAACAAAGTATAACGGCAACAAGACGATAGAAGTCAAAAACGGCTATTTCTTCCGGGATTTGAGTAATTATCAGCTGCGGTGGGAATTGCTGGAAAATGGAAAGGTAATTGAAAAAGGAAGTATAAACGACCTGAAAGCAGATCCGCAGCAAAGTATAACGGTGGCGCTTCCGTTCAAAAAGCAGCTGAAGCCGGGGAAAGAATATTTCCTGAATGTGCGTTATACTTTAAAAGAGGCAGAACCCTTCCTGGAAAAAGGCTACGAAATAGCCGCTGCGCAGTTTGCGCTCACGCCCACAATGCAGGCAGCTGCAGCGCCGGAAAGCAATGGCACCCTGAAGGTAACAGACAACGGCAGCCGGTTGGTGATTTCGGGCAGGGATTTTAACGTCAGCTTCGATATGCAAAACGGCGTGATGAGCAGCTATACTTTAAAAGGCCAGACGCTGCTGGAAAAGGGTCCGATACCGGCCTTCTGGCGCGCCCCCACCGACAACGACATCGGTGCAGGCTTTAACAAATCGCTGCGCATGTGGCGCGAGGCTTACGACGCCGGCAAACTCACCAACGCCAGGTATAACAAAACCGCAAATGGGTATGAAGTGGTGTTTGAGAAGAGCCTCGTAAATGGCGACGCGGCCACCGAGCAGCACTTCACTATTTTCGGCGACGGCACCGTGAAAGTAGACACGCGTCTGAATACCCTGAAAGGGGACTACAAACTGCTGCTGCGCATGGGTACCAACCTGCAGGTAAACAAAGCGCTCGACAACATACAATGGTATGGCCGCGGTCCCTGGGAAAATTACCAGGACCGGAAAACAGCTTCGTTTGTGGGCACTTACAAGCAAAACCTCGACGTACAATATTTCCCATATGCGCGTCCGCAGGAAAGCGGCAATAGAACCGATGTGCGCTGGGTAACGCTGACTTCTGACAAAGGACGGGGGTTGAAATTTGTGTTCGCCGATAGTTTGCTGAGTTTCTCGGCCCTGCCTTACAGCCTCGACGACCTTGATCCGGAAGTAGAGAAGAAGCAATACCACTCCGGCGAACTGGTGGAACGCGATCACATTTACATGCACCTGGATTTGCAGCAAACGGGCCTGCAGGGTATCGATAGCTGGGGAAGCTGGCCGCTGGAGCAGTACCGCATTCCTTTTAAAGACCAGGAGTTCAGCTACTGGATCAAGCCGCTGCGGTGAGGGTAGTTTCTGAAGTATAATTTTGATTTAATACTACCGTAAGCTTTCATAGTTATAGGGCTACCGCATCAAAAACAGATAAAGCCCGATGTTTCGGCCGCATAGTACCTTTTTTCCGCCCGAACCTTACAGACCTGCAAAAGGTTTCCTGTAAAGGCCCGGCGGAAGAAAGTTACAGGTACATGTCGCCTGCTGCCTCCGGCTGATATAAAATCTCCTCCACTTTATAAGTTACTATACCGCCCTGGGGCGCAGGCCATTCTATCTCATCGCCTACCTTGCATCCCAGCACCGCCGTGGCAACAGGGGCTAGCACAGAAATTTTTCGGGTAGCGAGATCCGCATCTTTGGGATAAACAATCGTTATTTCCATCACCGAAGAGCTTTTCAGTTCTTTTAACCTTACGAAAGAGTTCATCGTGACAATGTCCACCGGAATCTCTTCCGATGCCACCACTTTGGCGCGCTTCAGTTCTTTACAGAGTGCTTCCACGGCATGGGCACCGTTTGACAGGCGATGCGCCTGCACCAAGGCGTGCAGCCGCTGATGATCTTTTTCGGTCAAATATATTGTGTTCATATAAATTAAGTTGATAGTTACGTTTTGATTTTACTCGCTGTCAGCCTTACCGCATTACAGTTCCGGTAGTTTGCTGCTCCGCTCACCTGCCTGTCTTATCCGTGGTAATATGGCTGCAGCGGGTTGAAACGGCAAGCCTAAGTCACTGCCATAGCCGCCCGGAGAACTGCTCCCTGGAAATAACCGCTAATAGCAATAAAAAAGTATTTGAAATAAGTATCTGGCAATGCCTGTAAAAGCAAAAGCCTGCATTACGCTGAAGTTGCTGGCCATGAGAAGAAAAGCGGAGCCTGTACGGTGCGATACTGCACAGCACGCTTTGCTAATTACTGCCTGCGCCAATAAGAGTTTGCGCCGGAGGCCGGAGGCTTCCGGCTTACTTGTTGAAGTCCTTGGGAGCTGTATAGAAGTTAAGGCAATAACCGTTCAGCACATCACTTAAAGATACGTGATGCGACGCTGCGACAAAGCCTGCAAGCGGCTTTGGGGAAAAGCTAAAGAATCTGTTAGTAGGCAGCACTGTCAGGTTAAAATGGTAGATCAAATATAAGCAACAGCCCGCACAAAAACAACTAAACTGATGCGGAGCCATGAACGTAACCTCGGTTTAACCGCCATTACTTCCGGCTGTTGCTGATTTTTTAAAGCTGCCTGGGTCACCACACAAATTTCCCCGAAACTGCCTGATGGCAGCAATGAGTAGCCAGGCAGCATTGGATTAAAGTATAAACGAGCACTGCTTTTCCGGAAGAATCTGGCCAAAACAAAGCACCCCTTTCCGAAAGGCTAAGCTCTTGCCGCTTAGCCACAAGATCCTTGCAGGATACAGAACGAGCTAATCCAGTTTTGCCGCCATACTTATACCTTATACTTTAATGGCGCAGATCCGCGATGCGCAGCGGGTGCCAGGCGGCTTCTCCCGCTTTTTTCCATTGTAACGTCAGCGCAGACACAGCCCCTTTGCCACTGAGGTAAGCTATTTTGATGGGGTGTAGCCCTGCTTTCAGCGGCACGCGCTGCGTCAGCCCGGAGCCGGCAGCGTAGCCGAAATCCGCATCCAGCAGGATGGCCTCGTGCAGGCGTACAAAGGCTTTGCCGGTCGTCGTCAGTGAAAACTCGTACACACCGTCTGCCGGCACCTGCACATATCCTTCATAGTAAACCATGCCTTTCTTTTTGCGGAGCTCTTTGCCACCCACAGCTTTGGCCGTTCCGTGGGCGCTGGCCTTTTGGCCGCTCTCTGCCGCTACCCATGGAAAATCGCCCTGCACATACTTCCAGGCGAGGCCCTGGGCTGTTTTGCCGGACGCGGGCACCGCCGGTATCAGCGCATTATCGTAGGGCCGCCCGGCGGTTGCGTTGGAGCGGCGCACCTGCAGCACTTTGGCTTTCAGTTGCTCCTGCACCTGTTCGTAGCCAGGTTGCAGGGCCAGGTTGACACGTTGCGCAGGGTCTTTCACTACATCGTAAATCTCGAAATCGTCGCTGGCCGAGGTGATTTGGTAACGCACACCCACCAGATTACCCAATCGCAGCATCTGCATCTGGTCGCGCCTGCGATTTCTCTTGCTTTCCCCGAACTCCTCAAAATCCGGTGTTTCGCCGGCGTGGAAATACTCCACATACACCAGGCTTTCCGGCTGTCTGCCTTTGCCTGTCAGCGAAGGCAATAAAGAAACGCCATCTGTTCGGGCGGGCGCCGGCATCTGGGCAGCTTCAGCCATCGTAGCCATCCAATCCGAGAAGATGCTGGGCGAGGTCACCACTTTACCTGCCGGAATGCGCACAGGCCAGGCTACCAGCGTCGGCATCCGCAGGCCACCCTCCCAGGTGTCGCGCTTGATGCCGTCAAAAGGCCCGAAACTGTTAAAAAACGTCGGGTAATTGGGCACATACGGCACCGGCAGGTACGACTCGATGGACGGGCCATTGTCGGAGGTGAATACTACCAGCGTATTTTCATCTATCCGGAGATCCTTCAGCAGCTGCATCAGGTCGCCCACGCCATCGTCTATGCGCCGCACGGCAGTAGCGTAACGCTTGTAGGTATCGGGCCAGGGCACTTGGGGTGTGGCGGGGTTCCGGTCATCGTCATAGGTGGCGTTTTGATAATCGGGGTGTACGTAGGAGTCCACTTCGCCTGAGGCTGTATTGATCATGTGGCCGGGCGAACCCAGCCACAGCAGGCCGCCCTTCAAACCCTGTCCGGCGGGATAAGCCTGCGTAGGCAGTTCCAACACCGCATGGGGCGCATCGTAGGCCAGGTACAGGAAAAAGGGCTTTGTTGCATCGGCGCCCTGCTCATGGTCGGTAATATACTTTTTGGCGGCGGCGGTCCACAGGTCGGTGGTGTAGCACTTGTCCATGGCGTCGGCCACGTTCTCATAGTTATACCATACTTGCTTTGGCCCGCGGTACACGCCCTCCACGGGGTAGTGCTCATGCCCGTCGACGTGTCGCATATAGCCGAAGTAGGCATCAAAACCCCGCTTGAGCGGATGCGCCGGCCAGTCGGGACCGGCCTCGTCCACACCCTGCAATCCCCATTTGCCTATAGCAGCCGTCGTATAACCCGCTGTCTGCAACACGGTACCCAAGGTATGGTTATCTTCTAAAGCCTTGTCGAACTGGTTGTCGCGCACGTGCGCGTTGCCCTGGTTCACGCCTGTCAGCAGCGAGGCGCGGGAGGGGGCACATACGGGCGCATTACAATACTGCTGCGTGAGCTGCGCGCCGCTGGCAGCCAATTTATCCAGGTTAGGTGTATAGTGCCAGGGTTCGCTGCTGTCGTCCGTTTTCTGCCGCTGGTTCTGGAAAAACACGCCCAAATCGCCATAACCAAGGTCATCGGTAAGTATAAAAATGATGTTCGGCTGCCTCCTGGCCGAAGTTTGCGCCTGCAGCGTGGCAGGAGAAGCAATGAAGGCCAGCAGCAGTGTAAAAAGCAGCAGTGTAAAAAGTAGCGGTGTGTATTTCATGGTAAAATCATTTACCCAAGTGGTGCATTGGTTTGAAAACAGGTTCCCGACAATATACTTAATAAAGTACCGAAAGCCTTGCGCGACAAGTATAAATCCGGGCAGCTTGAGTGCCTATACATCAGGCCGGACAGTCATACCTGCTCACATTATATTTACCAGTAGTCTAATAAGACTGCGTTTATGGCAATGTCTCAAAATCAATGGCGGGCGGACTTGTCATGTCCGGCTCGCGCGTCAGCGTGGTGCCGATTTTCCGGTTATCGTCAAAAAAGCCGCAGTTGCGCAGGTAGAAGAAAGCGCCTTTCACACCGCCGTCATAGTCCAGGCGCTGGCCCCGCCGGGCAATATCGTCGGCGGTGAAAGTGGCCGTTGTGACGGGCTGCCACCGGCCATCGAAGCTCCGCAGCCACTGGTTGGTGAAGTATACATGGCGCTCTTTGTAGCCGGCTTCCGGGATAAAGTTCTCCAGGAAAGAATATAACCGGGTGAGGCCGCTGTTGGTTTGGGGACGCTGGAAACTTGCGATTAACTGCCAGTGGCCGGTCCCGGGATTTTTGAAGTAGGCTGTGAAAACAGTAGTGTTGGCCGCAGGCGACGGCTGGGCACGCAACAGGAAAGCGTAGCGTGTGCCTGCTTTCCAGTTATACTTGAGATAGCTCTGTCCGCCTGAACCTTCGTTGCCAAATTCTCCCGTATACACTCCCTCACCTTTTTTCAGCAGCCTGATGCGCAGGCTGTCCGGAATACTTTTGGGGTCGTCGGTGTTAAACGGGCTCCATACCGAGAACAAAATCCGCCGCTCCGTCTCAGAGTTGACCTGTATGCCGAAGTACCCGAAGGCAAAGCCATTCACCTGGAAGTAGGAGCCGATAACGTCCTCTCCCTTCGGCACTTCCACCTCATTGTAAAACCATTCGGTGTTCTTAGCAAAATCGCCCGGCTGGGGGTAGTTCAGGTGCACCGAAGGCCCTCTCCTGCCGAAGTGGAAACGGTTGCTGCCATTATCTTTTACAAAGGCCAGGTGATTGGTAACAGGCGCGCCGGCAAGTATAAGGTCGGATATCTGGCCAAAAGAGTTACCGGTTTTGCGCAGGCCCTGTATGTCTACTTTCACGTAACCCGGTTTCTCAAACTTCACTTTCCCGACTTTAACGGTATCATACATTGCCCCGGAAGCTGTAACGCTGAATGCCTGGCCTGCTACTTTTATACTCAGTTTGCTTTTGCCATCCGGCGCTTTGAGGCGCAGGTATAGATCGGCAGTGCCGGGGTGCGCTACTTTAAAGTATATGCTTATCACCGAAGCGGCATCTGTCCAGTCCGTCAGCCCGGCGTCGCTTATACCTGCCCCCTGCTTCCGGCTGGTTACAAAAGCGTTGCCACCCAGCGGAATACTGACAATTGTATCTTTTCTTGTTGGATTTTTGCCTTCAACATCATTTTTATACTTGTGCGAAGCCGCCTGCATAGGGTATGGCATTTGTAAAACAGCAAGCAGCACCATAATAGCTAACAACAGCGGTTGAGGTTTGGTCATGAGGTATACCTTTATGAAGTGAAGCTAATCAATAACGGGAAATAAGTAAGCGGATGCAAGTAAACAAAGAAGCTGTTTAAAATTTTTCCAGATACCATACTATTCAGCTATTGCCGGGGCTTTCACCAGCAATCCATACTTTAACAATCGCTTGCTCTAAGAGGATAACACCAGCAGAGACTTTGGAAATTATAAAAGGTGAAATGCTGAACAACCTCATTGTATTTACCACAACGAGGTAAACCTACTGCTCGACATTTTCAACATAAACAATAAGTCCCGCCGACAATCGGCGGGACTTATTGTTTATAAAAGTATAACTCTTTTGTGAAGAGTTATAGGACGAATCAGCCAGCTCCTTATTCCCTGGCGCCTTTAAAGGCGAAGCCCTGGGCTTGCAGTGTTAGGGTAGTGACTGTCTGATTGCTGTTGCGGCCAAAGGTAAATACAGCGCCATTATCAGCTTCAAACACATCAGCCTCAGCGCCCGGCACCAGATCGCCCTCTTGCCCGCCTGCATTTACACGCAGCTTGCCTGCTTTCGGCGTAATTTCTACATATTCAAACGGAAGCCCCGTCATTTTATACTTGCCGACATAAGCTTTCAGCGCCTCCGCAGAAAGGCCTGGCTGCGTGCTGGCTTCGGCTGGAGCCGGTTTAGCTGTAGTGGCCTTGCCGTTCTGAAACTCCAGGTTTATGACCGCAAATAAGGACTGACCAGCGAGGGTCTTGTCATTTTTAAAGACAAAGTACACGTCCTGCATGCCGGTGCCGCCGGAGAGTTTCGCTACCACGGGGGACGGCAAACTGGCCTGACTTGCTTCTGCTACCGGCTCGATCATTGGGCTTGTCCCGATCAGCTTTCCGGTTGGGGAGCCCAGCCTTACTTCGATGCGGCCGCCGGCAGTGTTCATCTGCGCTTTGGACGCGACAGCAGTAAAGGCAATCTGCTCAATACCGGTCAGGTCAATGTTGTTGAAAGCCATGTAAGAGCCGTTCACCGACGCGATGACAATAGCGCCATACTTCATCGTGCCTTCCGTTTTGTTCGCTTTGCCGGATGGCATTTTTGCATTACGCAGGGTCAGTACCTTTTCGGCTGTGATGGATGGAATGCCATTGCTGCCCTTGTCCTTGTAAGCCGCCCTGATCACGTAGGTGCCTTCTCCCTTGTCCCCTTTTGGCAGGGCCATGGCATACGTGCCTTTTACCGGCAGCGAGGCAGCCGCTTGTTTTTGCTGCGACAGGCTCAGGATGTAGTGCACCATTTCTGCTGCATCAGCCTCTGAAAGTTGCGGGTGGGCGCTCATAGCTACTTCTCCCCACACACCGCCGCCGCCGTTAATTACCTTTTTAGCTAGCTTTTCCTTTGCTGCAGGCTGGTCTTTATACTTCAGGGCTACCTGTGTGAAGGATGGCCCTACGGACTTCTTATCGATGCCGTGGCAGGCTTTGCAGTCACTGCCTTCCACCAGCTTCTGTCCTTTCACCACATCAACCGACGCATCGGCACTGCGATGGCCCTGCACAATGGCGATCAGATCGTAGCCTTCAGGCAGGTAATCGATATTGACGGCCACCTCTTCCGGCCTGATAGTACCATTGGCCAGGCTGCCATCTTCCTTGTCGCTTACCTTCACTTCATAGTCAAACGACTGGTTGGGGAAGAAGAAGGTCTGGTTACTGGACGTAGCCTGGAAGGTAAGCACAGGCGGCTCGTTACCGGCCATAATTTCCAGCGCCTGGCTGCTGCTGGCTCCTTTGGCATCCGTAACCGTCAGGTTGGCTTTGTATACACCGGCTTTGTCGAAGGTTACTGTGGGGTTTGCCTCGGCAAAGGTTCGGGAGGAACCATCGGCCTGAGAGGTTACCTTCCAGTTGTACTGCAGGTCATCATTGTCATAATCCTTGGTGCCTTCTGCGGAAAGATGCGCTTCGAACGGAATAGCGCCTCCTTTTTTGTCGGCAGCCAGTTGGATTACCGGTTTGCGGTTGCCGCCGTTATACTCGATGCGCACCAGTCGGGCATCGTCGTTTTGGGCAAACCAGCCACTGCCATACTCCAGCATGTATAAATCTCCCTCCGGGCCAAACTCCATATCCATCGGGTTCGAAAATTTATAGCTCGGCATGATGCGCTCCATGCTCACATAATTCCCCTCTTTATCTAGCGTAACAGCCATCATCCAGCCGCGCATCCACTCATAAATAATCAGTTTGCCATCGTAATAGTCCGGGAAGGCACGGGCTGCCCCTCTAAACTGGTCCTGGTAGTAGACAGGGCCGGCCATGGCGGAGCGCCCGCCGGCACCCATTAACGGGAACTCTTTCGAATCGCCGTAACCGTACCAGATAAGTGCTTTCTGGGCAGCCGGTAACTGATTGATGCCGGTATTATTCGGTGAATTATTGACGGGTTTGGCTGGATCATACAGCTCACCGGACTGGCTTTTGGCAAAATCATACTTGTTGTAGGCTTTGTTGTCGCCTACAAAATAAGGCCAGCCATAGTTACCCGCCTGCTTCGCCTGCCCGATTTCATCCTGTCCGGCTGGTCCGCGCTTGTCGCCGGGCTGCGCCGCATCCGGGCCTACATCGCCCCAGTATAAATAGCCTGTTTTCTGGTCGATGGCAATACGGAACGGGTTGCGATGGCCCATGGTATAAATTTCAGGCCGTGTTTTAGGTGTGCCTTTCGGGAACAGGTTTCCTTCCAGTATGGTATAGGTGCCATCGGCTTCGGGATGTATGCGCAGGATTTTACCACGCAAATCATTAGTATTGGCAGACGTCATCTGCGCATCGAAAGGCGTACGGCCCGGGCGCTCATCCGAAGGGCTGTAGCCATTGGACTCGTGCGGGTTGATGTTATCGCCTGTAGACAAGTATAAATTCCCTTTTGCATCAAACGCAATAGATCCGCCGGCATGGCCGGTTAGCTCCCGCTGGGTGTTTACTTCCAGCAGTACCTTTCTGGAATCCATCACCAGTTCATCCCCTTTCATTTCGTAGCGGGTCAGGATGTTTTTAGGCTCTTTTCCTTCCTGTGAGTAATAAAGGTATAGCCAGTGGTTCTGGGCAAAATGGGGATCTTTGGCCAAACCGATCAAGCCGCCTTCATCTTCCGATACTTTTCCCTCTTTGTTCACCACTTTGGTGTTCACCGGGATTTTTGCAATCACAGTGGTCTTGCCGGTAGCAGGACTGTACAGTTTTATATTGCCTTTGCGTTCGATAAACAGCACGCGGCTATCCGGCAGCACCGTTAACTCCATCGGCTCGTCCAGTTTTTCCTCCAGCACTACTTTGGAGAACCTGTTTTCTTCGGGCATTTTGTGCGTGCGTACCTGGCCAAAGTCCAGCGGCTTCCGGTTCTTTCCACCCATCACATACTGCAGGCCACCCCAGAGGTGCTTTAAAAATAACGGCTCTGAAAAAGAAGCATCGGTATGGCCGCCGGCAGTATAAAAGGCTCTGCCACCGTCATACTCCTGGTACCAGGCCATCGGGTGGTTGTCGCCGTTGGTGCCGCCCCGGTAAGTCTTTTCATCTATCGTCAGCAACACTTTTATAGCCGGGCTGATATTTTTGTAGGAATAAAATTCATCTTCCCGCTCCCAGCGTTTCGGCAGAAATTTGGTAGCCGGGTTCTTCTTGTCTACCACCACAAAGATTCCTTTCTGCACGTTGTCGGGCATGGGATGGTTATCGAACCAGGCGCCGGCTAACTTCCCGTACCAAGGCCAGCCATACTCGGTATCGGCGGCGGCATGGATGCCCAGGTAACCGCCACCAGCCTGAATGTAACGCTCAAAGCTGTTTTGCTGCTCTGCGTTTAACACATCGCCGGTCGTACTCAGGAAAACGACTGCCTGGTAACGTTTCAGGTTTTCTTCGTTGAATTTCGTGGCATCTTCGGTGGTATCCACGGCAAAGCCCTGCTCCTGTCCCATTTTCATAAGAGCTGCTTGTCCGGCCTCAATGGACGTATGCCGGAAACCGGCCGTCTTGCTAAAGACAAGGATACGGGGCGGCTCTTTTGAACCGGAAAAGGCCCATAGCCCGACCAGGAGTAAGAGAATACCGGCCATAAGTATATAGGGCCTGGGAGAAAAGAAAACCTTTGCCATACCTGTCAATTAAAAGTGGAGTGAAAGAAATGTTTAGTTAAGTGCGAACAGCGTAGGTTATGCAACAGCAATTGCGTAACAAATACGCAATCAAGATAAGAAGATTCTTTTAATTACGTACATTGTACGCAATGATTTTTTAATTTTGTTCTATGAACACGGAAGAGGAAGCCCTGAATTTTGTAAAATACGGTCATAAGCAGTATCTGCCTCATGTAGCCATTGATTGTGTTATCTTTGGTTATTATGATCAGCAGTTAAAAATTTTGCTGCTTCGGGTGAAAGGACATAATAGCTGGGCATTGCCTGGCGGTTTTATTCAGCGCAGGGAACCATTAACCCAGGCAGCTTACCGGATTTTGCAGGAGAGAACCAACCTGAAAGACTTGTTTCTGCAACAGTTTCATACTTTCGGCGACTCCCCGTTCCGGGTAAAGGAAACGAGCGCAAAAGAGTTTGCTGACAAGTTTGGTTTGGAAGTGGAAGAGAACAGCTGGCTGCTGGAGCGTACGCTGTCAATTGGCTACTTTGCCCTGGTGGATTATTCTAAAGTTACCGTCACAACGGATTTTTTCACGGATGCCTATCAATGGTGTGATGTAAGCGAGCTGCCTGACCTCCTGTTTGAACATAACGACGTAGTGGAGAAAGCCTTGTTAACCCTGCGCCTTCAGATTTATCACCAGCCTATCGGGTATAACCTGTTGCCCGAAAAATTCACCCTGCCCGAAATCCATGTGCTCTACGAAACGATTCTGGGAAAAGAGCTGGACCGACGCAACTTCCCCAAAAAATTGTTGGCGCTTGGCTTGATAAAAAAGTTAAACGAACAAAGGCCTATTGGCGCACACCGCTCTCCTTTCCTGTACCAGTTTGATAAAGAGAACTATGATAAAGCCTTGCAGGAAGGCATTGTGCATGCTTATTAAGAGTTAAGATCCTTCTATCTTAAAGATGGCACAGATGGCGAAGCGTAAAGAATGGCAATTGCCAGTGCCTGAAGTGATCATGCATCAGAATTGCATTTCAGGGTAATTTCCACGATGGTGTCTACTTCGTTTTTTTGCTGTCTGGCAATTTTAGCAGCAAGCCATACTTGTTCCTTTCATACTGCAACGGGCTTAATGCGTTCCCCGGGCTGCCTTTTTCACGCCGGCTCCAAAATCGAAGTATAAGGTGGCGCCCCACAGGCGCTGCCGGTCGTGGTGGTTGCGGAACTGGTTCTTTCCGCCCTGCGGGCTTAGCTGCTCTGCCTTCTGAAACTTGGTGCCCACAGCGCTGATGGCATCCATGAAAGAAATATCCCCGGCTGGGAAAGCCGCATTGCTCGTCTCGTTCTCCGATGGTTTGGGCGTAAACAGGCGCATGAAAATATGATCTGTTGCCGAAACCACCGTAATCGGATATTCCTCATTGTCTATCACCGCCCAGAACATGCGGTCGTGGTAGCCTTTAAATTCCGGATAGTCCCAGCCACGGCCTGTTGCCGTGTTGTTATAGTCTTTCTGGTGCACGGCAAACTGTGGTCCTTTCATGCGGTTTTTCCATACCCGGTAAGGGCCTTCACCAAGCCATTTCACCCCTTTCACTTTCTCCTCAGGATAAGAAAACGTAACACCCATATACTCATAATCGCCATACAGGTAATAAGTATAGTCCAATTGCAGCCACCCGCTGCCCATCATCCGGTAGTATAGCTGGCTGATAGGGCCCTCGTACTCCAGCGCTACAACATGGTCGTTCCCCTGCTGGTAATGGCGGATAGATTTAAACTTGCTGTTGTCAACCGTCAGCTTTGGCCCGTTGCCGAAAGATACAGGCGTTATGGCATTCTGCACACCGGCAATCAGCCCGTTTTCTTTGCTGAACTTTACTTCTACCCCGTTGGCCGACACATAAATGTACTGGTCATCTTCGCGTCCGCTGGCCGCCTGCAGGCTGGCGGTATCCACCACCGACGCTGCGATTTGCTCCGGCGTTCTGACAGGCCAGGTCCAGGTTAAAATGTGGCGGCCGTGCGGGTCTGTCGCGGTAAGATACAAGGCATCGCTGTTTTGCCAGCCATCGGGCAGGTTGAGGTGCATGTAGCCCGTTAACCCGGGTTCAACGGCAGGCATGGCTACGCTGCCTGCAGCTACAACTGTTGAATCCGTTACCTGATCATCAGGCTTCGGAAATCTGAGCAGGCGCCACGTAAAAGTGCACTGGTTTAAGTTCGTGAAATGATAGCGGTTTTCTACCTGCAGCCTGCCGTCGAATTTTGGGGTAATGTATGGCTGGTTAATGTATACCGGCGACCAGATTTCTTTAATTGTATAGAAGCTCCCCTCCTTTTCGCGGTAGGGCCCAAGTATGCCATCAGGCGCCAGCGTGCCTTTTACATCAATACTGCCTCCCTCATCTGTTCTGACTACCCCTTCGTCGGAGAAAGCCCACAGAAAGCCGCCTGCCGACAGTTGGCTGCGCTGCATCAGGTTCCAGAAGTCTTCCAGGCCTGCTCCGTGCCCGCCGTCGTAAAGCCCGTGCATAAATTCAGTAGAGAAGTATACCTTATCTCCTTTCGAGAGCACATCAGCAACATAGTTAAAATCGGGATAGTGAAAGGTGTTCGTTTCGCCCAAGGTGTTCCATGGTTGTATCACGGTGCGGTGCTGCGGATCATACAGGGCATAATCATCTATCAAATCGTAGTTGTTGCCGCCTTCGTTGCCATTGTCCCATATCACCACCGAAGGATGGTTTACATCACGAACAACCAGTTCCTTCACCAGTTTGCGACCTACGGCAGTATCGTATGCATCCTGCCAGCCCGTTAGCTCATCCAGCACAAACAGGCCGAGGGAGTCGCATACATCCAGAAAGTGCTGGTCGGGCGGGTAATGAGACATGCGGACCGCATTCATGTTCATGTCTTTCATCAGGTTTACATCCAGGATGCTCAGTTCCTTGCTGAGCGTGCGGCCGGAGGTCGGCCAGAAACTATGACGGTTTACGCCCCGGAACTTTATTTTCTGCCCGTTCACGTAAAACCCGTCCCTGGCGCGAAGCTCTACTGTCCGGAAGCCAAACTTCTCCCGCAGCACATGCAGCATACCTGTTTTATCTTTCAGCCTTACTTCCACCTCGTACAGGTTCGGAAACTCCGGCGACCAGAGTCTGGGAGTTTTGATTTGTTGTTTTAAAGTAACCTTAGCGGACTTGTTATCTGCGCTGGCACGAAAAGCGTCACCTACCGGCTGGTTGCCCAGGGTATAAATCTGGGCTTCGATCACGGCTGCTTTCCTGATGTTTCCGGGATAAACATCCACTAAAAACGAGCCGTCAGCTTTGGCATCAATGGCTATCCTGTCGATAAAGTCTCTTGGTTTTGCCTCCAGGTACACCGGCCGGTAAATTCCCCCGAATACCCAGAAGTCAGCATCACGCTCCGCCTTGTTCACTGATTCGTTGGCCGAAACGTTTCTCACTTTTACTTCCAGCTGGTTTTGCTGCCCATACTTAAGTAAATCGCTGATATCATACTTGAAGCGGTAAAAGCCTCCCTGGTGCGTAGGGCCGGCTTTTTTACCATTAACAAATACTTCCGTATCAGTCATAGCTCCTTCAAAAACGATTTCCGTCACTTTGTTTTTCCAGCCGGAAGGCACAGCAAATTTATACCGGTAAGTGCCCGTGGCATCTGCCTCCGGAAGCAACTTGCGCCACTCATGGCCATAGGTATAAACCCCAAAACCTTCCAATTCCCAGTTCGACGGAACAGGAATAGTCGCCCACTTGCCGCTCCTTCGCCCTTTGTCTATCTTAAAGTCCCACGCAACCCGGTGATCCTTATCAATACCTGACAGATATCTGACCTGCGTTTTGTGCGACTGATTTTGCGCCAGAGCACCTGGAATGGCTGTAAAGAGCAGCAGCAACATTAACAGACACTGCACCTTTCTGCGTATAACTTTTTGCATAGGTAAATCTAATTAATTTTACTTAAGATGCGCATTTTTGCGGGCACAGATACACACTAAGGAAGGCACCACACCCTTTGGAATTCAATCTTTTATCTATAAAAGAGGTTTTCTATATGATTTTATAACCTTTTGGTTTTTTTAGCATACAAGTACTCATAACCAGTATGCATTTAAGCGTTTTCTCTGCGTCGCCTGGTATGGTAAACCGCAAAAGCATTTTACGAAGGGCACTGTCACGGACCTGCTGTGTACGCTCATCAGAAAAGAAACTATAACTCCAAAGCAATGATAAATCCTGTATTAACCTACCTGCACGATTTTTATGGAGACGGCCGGTTTTATGACCTGACGCCCCTGATAAATCAGAACCTGCCCGGCATTTCAGAAGCGGCTATCCAAAACCTGCACCTCGAGGGACTTATAGACATTGAGGAACCTTCGGTATTTGAAGACACCGGCGATACGGGCCACAGACACCCTATATATGGCAGGCTCACGGAGACAGGCATATACTACATGGAAGGCAACAGGAAGATAGCCGCTGTGATAAGAGCCATAGAAAACCAGGCTGTTTTACACATCCTGTACAGGGACGAGAAAGGCCATGAAGAAAAGGTAACACTATCACCCTACGTTTATGGCAAAGATCCCGAAGAAAGGGCATCGGTATGGGGAGCAGTGTCTGGTTCGGACAAAAAACACCGCCGCTTTCTGCTGGATCAGATCACGATAACAGAAGGACCCACCGGCACTTTTAAGATAGACAAAGAGATGATGCTCAGCCAGCCAAGAGACATCGATGTGATTGCCCAGGTGCCATACTAAGCGCCTGGTTACAGAATAAGAATTTGATAAAGCCCGTTCAAAATCCGGTCACAATTTCCTTGTTCTCATACTTTAAAATAGAAATTCCTGCCTGTAACATGCACCGGCAGGAATTTCTATTTACAGGTAAATGGCGAAATTGCTATTGCCGGAAAGCTACGATTTTTCTTTACCTAACCTATAGCTGCAATAGATACACGCGCTATCCCTCCAAAGCGCACCTTTCCAAACTGCTAATTGATGAAACAAAGGCAATTTCCGGCTTTTCAGACTGCTCCTTTCATCACAACTTTTTATAAGCCAGGGTAAGTTAAAAACCTGTTTTTTATACCAATATACCTGCAACGCCTGCTGCTTTCTGCTTCTCTCTTTGACTTTAGCATTCCGCTGCTTACCTTCGGGATAAGAATCTTTGTAAATTCCTTAACAAGCCGCCGTTTAACCAGCCACGCGCACAACAAACGGCGGCAAGCATTAACAAAGGCCTAATATCTTAACTTAAAATCAGCAGTAGTACCAGCGCATTCAGGTGCAGCAGAAGACGTCTTGTTTTCTGCTGCCGGTGGTAGATACAGCATGCTTACCTATATGAATCCAGAAAAGCTGAAACAACTCTCCGGGCAGCTGGAGGGGGAATTTTATTTCAACAATACCATGCGTACGCTGTACGCCACCGACGCCTCGGCTTACCGCGAGATGCCCCAGGCTGTCGCTTTCCCGAAGTCTGTTGCGGATATTAAAAAACTAATCCAGTTTGCTCGCCAGGAGGGTACTTCGCTTATCCCGCGCACGGCCGGCACCTCGCTGGCTGGCCAGGTGGTCGGCAACGGCATCGTGGTAGATGTATCGCGCACCTTCACGCAGATCCTGGAAGTGAACCCGGAAGAAAGCTGGGTACGGGTGCAGCCGGGCGTTATCCGCGATGAACTGAATATGTTCCTGAAGCCCTACGGCCTTTACTTCGGCCCGGAAACCTCTACGGCAAACCGCGCCATGATTGGGGGAATGGTGGGCAACAACTCCTGCGGCTCTAACTCGGTGGTATATGGCAGCACCCGCGAGCACACACTTTCTGTAAAGGTTATCCTGAGCGACGGTACGGAAGCAGAATTCGGTGTGTTGAGCCAAGCGGATTTTGAGGCAAAGTGTCGGGGAGAAAACACGTCCGGCGAGCTGGAGACACGCATCTACCAGGCAACAAAGGCGATGCTGTCGCATACAACTACCCAGGAAAACATCCGGCGGGAGTTCCCGAAGCCCAGCGTCCAGCGCCGCAACACCGGCTACGCCATCGACCTGCTGCTGGAATCGGAACCGTTTACCGCAGGTACCCAAGCCTTCAACTTCTGCAAACTGATTGCGGGTTCGGAGGGCACCCTGGCTTTCCTGACGGAGATAAAGCTACACGTCAATCCGCTTCCGCCGAGGGAAACCGGGTTGCTGTGCATCCACTGCCACAGCATCGACGAAGCGCTAAGGGCGAACCTGGTGGCGCTGCGTTACAAGCCCAGCGCCAGCGAGCTTATGGACAGCTATATACTGGAGTGCACCAAAACAAACATCGAGCAAAGCCAGAACCGTTTTTTCGTGAAAGGCGATCCGGGGGCTATCCTGGTGGTAGAACTCGGCAGCAACAACATCGAAGAAGTGCAGCAGCAGGCACAGGCCCTAGTGCATGATCTGGAACAAAACGGGCTGGGCTATTATTACCCGCTGGTAACGGGTCCGGACACAAAGAAAGTATGGAACCTGCGCAAAGCGGGTCTCGGGCTGCTCTCCAATGTGCCTGGCGATGCCAAACCAGTAGCTGTGATTGAGGACACCGCGGTGGATGTAAATGACCTGCCGGAATTTATCCGAGAATTTAACCTCACACTGGAGCAGTACAACTTATACTGCGTGCATTACGCACACGCAGGCAGCGGCGAACTGCACCTGCGCCCGATCATCAACCTGAAAACAGAAGAAGGCAACAAGCTTTTCCGCGCTATCGCTACCGAGATTGCACACCTTGTGAAGAAGTACCGGGGCTCTTTGAGCGGCGAGCACGGCGACGGCCGCCTGCGCGGGGAGTTTATCCCGTTTATGATAGGGGAAGACAACTATAAACTGGTGGAGGAAGTGAAGCGCGTGTGGGACCCGGGCAACATCTTCAACCCCGGCAAAATCGTGAACACACCCTCCATGAACACCTTCCTGCGCTACGAGCCGGGGCAGGAAACGCCGGAGTTTGACACCGTTTTCCGCTTCAGCCAGGCGGGTGGCGTGCTGCGCGCCGCCGAGCTTTGCAACGGCTCCGGCGACTGCCGCAAAACGCACCTGACGGGCGGCACCATGTGCCCCAGCTATATGGTGACCCGCAACGAAAAGGACACCACCCGGGGCCGGGCCAACATGCTGCGCGAGTTCCTGACGCGATCTGAAAAGGCGAACCGTTTCGACCATGAGGAAATCATGGACACGATGCATACCTGCCTCTCCTGCAAAGGCTGTAAGTCGGAATGCCCCTCCAACGTAGACGTGGCCAAGCTGAAGGCTGAGTTCCTGCAGCACTACTACGATGCCAACGGCGTTCCTTTCCGCACGCGCCTGATAGGCAACTTTACCAAAGCCAACCAGCTGGCCGCCATGGCGCCCGGCATCTATAACTTCCTGTTTAAGAATGATGCCACGGCGGCCATCGCCAAAAAGATGATGGGCTTCGCGCCGAAACGCACCATGCCGCTGCTGCAGGAAACCACGCTGCGCAGCTGGTTTAAAAAGCACAAAAAGCAGAAAGGCAGCAACGGTCAGCAGGCCAAAAAGAAAGTATACCTTTTCTGCGACGAGTTCACCAACTACAACGACACGCATATTGGCAAAACGGCCGTGCTGCTGCTGGAGCGACTGGGTTATAAAGTAGAGATTCCGAAGCACGAAGAAAGCGGCCGCACTTATATGTCGAAAGGCCTGCTGCGGGAAGCGAAGAAACTGGCGCAGAAAAATGTGGCCCTGCTCAAAGATTTAATCTCCAGCGACACGCCGCTGGTAGGTATCGAGCCCTCCTGCATCCTCTCCTTCCGCGACGAGTATATGGACCTGGTAGACGCTGACCAGGAGAAAGACGCCAAAGACCTTTCCATCAACTGCCTGCAGTTTGATGAGTTTATCGCGCGCGAAATTCTCAGCGGCCACATCGACAAGAGCTTGTTCAAAGATGAGGCACGGCTGATAAAGCTGCATGGGCATTGCCATCAGAAAGCACTTTCTTCGGTGCTCTATACCCAGCAGATGCTCACTTTGCCCCCGAACTATAAAGTAGAGAATATCCCGTCCGGTTGCTGCGGCATGGCCGGCTCTTTTGGCTACGAGGCCGAGCACTACGACATCTCGATGCAGGTGGGTGAGTTGGTGCTGTTCCCGACGGTGCGGCAGCAACCGGAAGAGGTGATCATTGCCGCCCCCGGCACCAGTTGCCGCCACCAGATTCACGACGGCACTGGCCGCAAAGCCCTGCATCCGATTGAAGTGCTCTATAATGCTTTAGAGTAGACAAGCTCATTTTAGCAGTATATCTAACAACCTGACCCGGCTTATACTTTCGCAGACAATCCTTGTAACGCACGTATAAAAACATACTTATCAGGCAGCTTATCAGCGTATAAACCACCGCTTACCTGCAAAGGATCAGGTATCGATCAATGTCGCGATTATGAATACAAGGTTAACTATAAACGTGTTTAGCGTTTAACAACTACCTGTACAAAAACGGCTTGAAGTATAACCAGATGCTGTCATTCTGCCCGGATATTTACTTTTATTTATCTGTGCGGTAAATAACATCATGAGGCTGATAAAGGTCATGCGCCTAAGTATAGCAGATAAAATAATGCGCAGGAAACCTGATGCTGCGGCATCAGGTTTCCTGCGCATTATACTTGTTCAGGGTTTGTACCTGCCAACTGACATCGTATAGCAGGCGTAAAGCTGAAAAGCCCCAATTACCTGCCGGGAGAAATCTTAATTAGTACAGAAGTTACCTGCCTGTGCTTTCATACCAAACAATTTATTCCTGCCTAAACTTTCTCTATACAGATGACAGGACATGGTAAAGAGATTGCTTGGCCAACAGTCGTTGTTATGTTTACGTTAAGCCATAGCAGGATTAAAAGTGGGTCTCATGCACAACAAAGTTAAAGGGGCTATTCTTACAATAGTGCTTCTGGCGTTCGCCGGCGGGGGCTTATACTTTTTTCTGAACAAAAAATACTACCCTAAGATCGAAGATGTTTCCTACCTTAAACTTGCAATAACGAACGACTCGGCACAGGTAAAAGCAGGCGTCCGGGTACAGAACAGAATCCCGTTACCTATCACCTTTGACAGCATTCATTATACCATTAAAAATGAGGAAACTACGCTGGGACGAGGCCGGATGCTAACCACACAAACGCTGCCACCGCTGGGAGACGAAGTACTGGATCTGGGTATGATGCTCAACCTGGATAAGTACCGCCAGCACATGCAGCAGAAAGATAAGGACAGTATGCAGCTGACTATTACAGCAGATGTTTTCTTCGACCTGCCCCTGATCAGTCAAAAATCAATATCACTTAACCGGCACCTTAAAGTCCCTGTATCCAAGGCGCCCTCCCTGAAACTCGACGAGATAGTGGTCCGCAACTTCAGCGTTGACTCAGGATACTCTTTTTTGCTCAAGCTGGATGCTTCGAACCGCAACCTGCCTGATTTGCATATCCGGGATTTCGGATACCGGATAAGGATAGGAGACTCATTACTGATTACGGGGCAGGTAGATACGGCTTTTCAGCTGCAGAAAGGAGGAGAATTGCTGGAGATACCTTTGCAGTTAAAGACCTCTGATGCCGTAGCCCTGATCCGTAAAGTGCTGTCAGGAGAGGACCAGTGGCATTATACTGCGCAGGTAACCGCACAAATCAGGAGCAGCCGCAAGTTATTTGATAAGTTTGAGTTAGTGGTTGAAAAGGAAGGTATGCTGAACATGAGCACGATGAGTTCCCGCACCAATTACCTGCCATCTGTCAGGCAGGTAAAGCAACTCAAAATTGACTCCAAAGAAGAACAGACGCTGCTGCAGGCAGAAGTGGTGGTGCATAACCCCGCTCCGATACCTATCTACATCGACAGCGCCTCCTACTTTATCAGGCACCAGGGTAAAATAATAGCAAGCGGTACAAAAGACTTTGAAAAAGTTCTGAAAAAATCAGGTGACCAGACTTTAAACCTGGCGTTGCTGGTTGATGAAAGCGCCTATAAACAGTTTATGAAAAACAGGCAAGGGCAGCAAGAGGCAACACTCGCCATCGAACTTAACCTGCTCTATAACCTGCCCGGCGCGGAAAGACAAAGTATACGGCTGCAGCGGCAGGTACAGGTGCCCCTGCAAGGGCACACAAGTATAAAAGTTGCAGGTCTTTCTGTACGCGAACTCAGCCCGCAGAAGGGAGCCTCCCTTACCCTGCGGTTGCAGGTGCAGCGTACAAACATGCCCGACCTGAGCATCCGCAACCTTGACTATACCTTACAACTGGGAGAAGGCCTGGTGATAACAGGACATACACAGGAGCCGATAGAAGTTAGCAGTGAAGATGCCACAGTAGAAGTACCCATTCATCTGTCCGCAGAAGATGTAAATCAACTAATAGACAAGGCGCTCAAGGGCAGTAAAAACTGGAATTATGAGCTTAAGGCTTCGGCTGAACTGATAAGTAGCCATGACATTATTGGCCCCACCAAACTTAACTTTTCATTCAGTGGTGAGTTGGAGACGAGCAAAAGTATGAGTGGCAAACAGTTTGTTCCGCATATAAGCCGCATCGACACATTAAGCGTTTTCATCCATTATGATACCGCCTGGATAAAACTCAACATCAATGTGGAGAACCCGCTGCCGGTAGATTTAAAAGTAGACAGCCTGCTGCTAACGCTGAGTCATGCAAACGATACTTTCGCTATAAGCCGGGAAAGTGTCGGCAAGGTGCTTCCCGCACATGGCGCACAATCGGCCTGGATTACCCTGGCAGTAAACTATGAACTATGGCAACAGTATCTGCACCAATACCGGAGCCAGGATAGTTTACGTCTGAAAGAAACTGTGACACTTGCCTACCAGCTGGGAAACCTGCCCCAGCAACGCACCACGTTCTACAACATGCTCCGGATGGCCACACCTGATACGCCTTCAGTAAGCCTCAGCAAAGTAAAGCTGCGGGGTTTTAGCTTTAGCAAGGGTATACTGGTCAGCGGGCAGGTACAGGTTAAAAACCGGAATGCGAAAAAGCTTGTTGTGAGCGGCTTAACATACAGCGCTTGTGTAGAAAACCTGCTGGATGTCTGCGGCACCGTTGACAGCACTTATCATGTTTTTCAGGGAAGCAATGTGGTTAGTATACCTATGAGCCTGGGCGTGGGAGAAGTAGCCAGGGCCTTGTTTGCGCGGCTAACGGGTAACACCAAACGCAGGAGCATTTTCCTGAACGCAACCGCTACAGTAGATACGAGCAACCCGAAATTGCAGAATACTTTTGTCCGGCTGGAACTATGGCGGCGGGCGGTACTTTTTCAGAAAAAAGAAAAGAACCAGATTTCGCAAAACCGGCAAACCGCCTGTAGATAACTATAAATTGCATACAGCCTGACAGTTTAGCAAAGTATAGCAGGTACTATTTGAGCAGCTTTTTTAGCTAAAAGGGAAAAGTACCTTGCCGGTACGTTTCCCCTGAATTCCTTCTCTGGCTTTATCATTCAACAAGCGCCGGCACTACAAACACGCTTCTGATTGGATAAACTATTTTTCAGCATCATAGCTTAACTCTACCATTATCGGGAAGTGATCTGACGGGAATTTGCCGTGGTAGGTATCCGTGAGAATCCCCCACTTATCAACCTTAAAACCATCTGTAACGAAAATATGATCGATGATTTCGTTGCTGTCCGGCTGTTGTTTAAATCCATTAAAGGAGCCGTTGGGGGTATAGGGATGCGCCACGGCTTTATAGGTATCTTTTAACAGGCCGGAGTTTGCAAGTGCCTTGTACCAGTCACTTGTATGGCCGCCATTAAAATCGCCGGTTAATATTACAGGCTCCTTCCCTGCTATTTCCCTGATCTTGCGCAGCATTAGCTTGCTGCTTTCGTTGCGCGCCTGCACGCCTTGATGATCATAATGAACATTAAAGAAATAAAACTTCTTGTTGGTGTCCAGATCCTGTAAGTATACCCATGAAGCAATGCGGTTGCAGCAGGTAGCATCCCAACCAAGTGAGGGTTTATCGGGTGTTTCCGAGAGCCAGAAGTCTCCTTTATCCAGAAGCTTAAATTTGTCTTTCTTAAAGAAAATGGCAGCGTGTTCGCCTTTCTCTTTTCCGTCGTCTCTGCCCCTGCCATATCGTTCATACTCCGGCAGCGCTTTGCTGATGTCGTCTAACTGGTTTTTTAAAGCTTCCTGTGTGCCGAAAACATCAAAATCATGGAAACGCAGCAATGCGGCAATTACGGGTGCCCGGTCTGCCCACAGGTTACCGGTATCGCCGGGGTTGTCGTAGCGGATATTGTAGGTGCCAACTGTTAATTGCTGCGCATGGCTTAAAGTTGTAAGACCGCAAATCAGTACGAGCGAAAGAAAAAAGTGCTTAAATTCCATAAGTAGTTTGTTAATGTTATTGTAGATTCATTTACATCGGATATTCCTGTAAACAAGTTTGAGCAGCCCCGGCTGAATAGGCCTTCCCAACTAAGCTATTGGTAAGCCGGATAAATCGGTAAACAGCTTTACCCGGCTTATCTGCACCATAAACGGAAGTTGTTTTCACCTTCTCTTCTATGCCTTTTTACTTCCTTTCAGATTATCTGTATACCTGCTATAGTATATAATCTAGCTAATATAGAAATAAAATCATCGATTGTCAAGGTTACTGGCTTATGGTAACGCTCGGAACTTTGCAAAATCTCTGCAAAAGCAGCACGGAGAGCAGCAGGATTAAGGCCGGACATAGCATCTAAGCTCTTTAAGCAGTACCACCCGGATATAGTATAAACTGCTGCATAACGATACACCCGGAAAATCTCGCTACAAGCTCAATTTATAAGTATCTCCTTGTTCTATATAGATTTTCCATCTATATGTTTTGCTATATGCTTTTTATTTTTTAAAGTTGTAATATTCTTACCCGAACACAATAAGCTCTTATGCAAACCTGATAATCAGGGAGTAATAATACAGCAGTATAAGGCGCTTGCTTATACTTTCCCTTCACCGGGGCTGCAGTTCGAGCCCCTTAAGCTTTCCCTCTGAAGATATTTTTTAGAGCACACATGTGAAGAGCGTTTCGATGGATGATCTGTCTCAGCCGGCAAAAAGTAAACTCAGGTTTTTGTACCGCTTATATGCGGCACTCCTGCTGCTTCAGCTAATATGCCTCCCCGTAGCACAGGCACAGCTACTGCCGGAAGCAGGAACTTCTGCAGACGCCGTAAACGAAGATACTTTGCAGCGCTACCTTCAGCTTTCTTTTGACCTTTCCTTTAACCAACCAGACCAGGCGCTGCTTTATGGCCGGAAGGCACTGGCAATCTCCAGGTTGTTGCAGTTACCGGATGAGGAAGCGCAGGCACTGGAAAATGTAGGTTATGTATACTTTGATCGCTCTGCCCTTGATACTGCTGAGATTTATTTTAGCAAGGCTTTACGCATTAGTAAAAGTACCGGCAATGCAAAAGGGCAATCTGACGGGCTTAATGCGCTGGGGCAGGTATACTTCCGGTGGCAGGCGTATGCAAAAGCACTTAATCATTATATGCAGGCCCTCCGGATACTGCAGCAGGAGGGCATAATACCTGGCAGGGCCGGTGTGTACAACAATATAGCGCTTGTTTACAAAAATTTAGGTGATTACCCGAAAGCAACAGAAAACCTGCTTAAAGCGCTGGAGCTTAACGAAGAATCCGGAGACAAAAGAAAAGTATCGCTTAACCTGTCTAACCTGGGGCTTTTTTACAAAGAGATGAACAGCCTGCCTCAGGCGCTGGAAGCTCTTCAGAAAGCATTGGCCATAGCCAGAGAGATTGACAACAATCAAATGGCTGCCCTGGCCTTGCTTAACCTGGGCCTGGTGCATAAGATGATGGGAGATCAGCAGGATACGCTTTATTATACACAGGCATGGAGTGAACTGACGGAAGCAGCTAAGCTCAGCGAAAAAACAGGCAATAGCAGGTATAAAGCAACCGCATACAATAACTTATCGAACATTGCGCTGGCCCGGAAAAAGGTACTACTGAGCCGGGAGCTGATCAACCGCTCCATATCGCTGAAGAAAGAAGCAGAAGACAACCAAAGCCTCACGTATGGTTACATTCAGAAAGCAGCCATAGCCCAGGAAAGCGGAATGCTCCCGGAAGCATTGCTTTATGCACGTAAAGCGGTGCAGTACGCCAACAGGTATGGCCATCTGGTATCCCGTAAAGACGCCCTGGCACGATATGCCGCTATACTGGCAGAGAGCAAACAATATGCAAAGGCCTACCAGGTGCTGTTGCAGTTTAAGGCAGTTTCCGACAGTCTGCTTAATGAGCAGAAGGCCAGATCGGTAGCGCAGGCCGAAGTAGCTTATGAAACGGACAAGAAGCAGCATGAAATAGAACGTCTGGAACAGGAAAAGCAAGGCCAGCAACAACGGGCTATGTATTTTATGCTTGCCTGCTTGCTTATTGGTGCCGGAGGTGCCTTTTTTATACTGTTGCAACGTAAAAGGCTGCTCCTGAAACGCCAGGAAAATGCCCTGCAGCAACTTACACTGCAGAAAAATATTCTGGAACAGGTGCACCTGAAAGAAAAGCTGGAAAGCTATACCCGCCAACTGATAAAGAGCAATGAGGCTGTACTGCAGCTACAGGAGCAGCTTGCGCTAACAAACCATCCCGCAGCAGCGGATAACAATGCCTCAATTAACGAGCTTATCAGCCTGAAGGTGCTTCGGGAAGATGATTGGGAACATTTTAAGCACCTGTTCAATACCGTTTATCCATCGTTCTTCCTTTCCCTCAAAATAAAGCATCCCACTTTTTCTGCTAACGATATACGGCTGGCAGCCATGTTCCGGCTCGGACTAAACACCCGCGAAATGGCCGGGGCATTGGGTGTGGAAACAGAGAGCGTAAAAAAAGCCCGCTACCGTTTACGCAAAAAGCTGGTGCTGCACCCCGAACAGGACATGCACGCCTATTTCTCAGCACTTTAGTTTAGGTCAAAGCACCGGCGCAAAGTAGCTTAAGACCATTAAACGACCAACCCTTGCCTTTTACCCATAAGCTACATTTTATAAAATTCTGAATAACAGCAACTTATAAAATGTCTACCTAATTGTCCCCCCTTCATTATTTTAATTTGTCTTAGAAATTACCTGCTTCGCATTAGTATTTGTAACACCTCACAGACAGATTATGAAAAACCTTATACTGCTTCTATTTTTATGTTCCTTCTGTTCTCTTCCTTCCATAGCCCAGTCGCAGGAAGCGTCTGTGATTAGTGCGGCCGGCTCAAGTATGAAAGCCGCTGACATTCAGATAGACTGGAGTATCGGCGAAGTTGCCATCGAAGCCTATGAGAATCCCAAAGCAAGGCAGGCGCTGCTGGAAGGCTTTCACCGGAGCTACCTGAGTACAGTTAAATCAGATAAAATCGCTACTCCCCTGGATGGGATTCAGGTTTACCCTAACCCATTTCAGAAGGCAATTACAATAGCGCTTCCGGCTCCGAACGCCAACATTCAGCTGGAGGTTTTTGCCATGGATGGCAGAAATCTGGTGTCCAGAAAGATGTCTTTGGATGACAAGCTCCTGAAAATAAATCTCTCCAACCTGTCAGTGGGGAGCTACCTCCTGAGTTTTCTTAATCTTTCTACAGGCGAAAGAACATCACAGATCATCCAGAAATCAGAATAAAATATATCCTATACATCAAACCCATCCCACATGAAAAAATTACTACTCTTAGGATGTGCTTTCCTGCTAACTATTGCAGTTACAATGGCACAGGCTCCGCAGGCCATGAATTACCAGGGTATAGCCCGCGACCAGGCAGGAAACCTTATTGCCAACAAAGCAATTTCTTTGCGCATCAGTATAGTGGAAGGTGGCGCAGAAGGCCAAACCGTTTATACAGAAGTACACAGAACCACCACCAGCGCTTTTGGCTCCTTTTCCCTGCAAATCGGCAGAGGAACGGTGGAAAAAGGCAAATTTGAAAGTATAGCCTGGGGCAGCAGCAACCAATATTTAAGAATTGAGCTGGATGCCGGCGGAGGAACGAACTATAAGCTGATGGGCTCTTCTGAGTTGCTTTCTGTGCCTTACGCGTATCATGCCGGCACAGCATCCAAACTGCTTAACGGACTAAGCGCCTCAGATAGCAAGCACATATCTGCAAAGCCAGGAATACCCGCACAGGTGTGGTCATTATTCGGCAATTCCGAGACCGACCCCGCTGAAGACCGCCTGGGAACGACAGATTACGTGGATCTGATCCTGATAACGAACAACGAGGAGCGGTTGAAGATTACCAAAGACGGCGACATCAACATCAAAACCAACCTTAATGTAGGAAACAATGCAGATATAGGCAATGATTTGACCGTAAGAAAAAACGTTTACCTGAACACAGTAGGAGGAGAAACCACCAACAACGGACCGTTTACCGTTGCCAGGGCCAGTGCAACATACCTTACCGGAACATTGACAGTTGATAAGGCCACAGACCTGAACAGTACCCTGAATGCAGATGGCGCAACGACCTTAGGCAATACCCTGAACGTGGCTGGTGCTACTGCTCTGGCAAATACCTTAACAGTAGATAATGCAACAAATCTGAAAAGCACGCTGGGCGTTACCGGTTCAACAAGCCTGGGTAGCACATTGGGCGTTACAGGCGCCACCACTCTGGGCAGTACCCTGGGCGTAAATGGAGCCACCACGCTGAGAAGCAGCCTTGGTGTTTCGGGTGTTACCAACCTGGGCAGCTCACTGGGAGTAACGGGAGCAACATCACTCAATAACACACTAAGCGTGGGCGGTGCCACAACACTCAATAATACTTTGTCAGCCAATGGCATGGTTACGGTGAATGCTTCGTTGAGCGGAGGAGATATGAGCCCCGGCGCCTACCCGCTGCGGGTAATGGGAAGCGACCAGGGAATATTTATTAAAGTGAATGGCGAAAGCAACAACGACAAGAACTATATATCTTTTGTGAATGGCAATAATGTATTGGTAGGCAAAATAGAAGGGCAAACACTGAGTGAACTGAAGAACGGCGTAGATTACGGCTGGCAAATAGCGATGAATGCCGCCAATATAGCTTTTATTGCTGCAGAGGGAATTGCTACGGCTGCACAGCTGGATGCGGCTGAAGCCGTTGTAATGGCGGTAGATGGCATTGTAGCCACCGGTGAAATGGCGAAACATATTATAGAGATGGAGAATCAGGCCGGGGTCACTTACGAGTCGGGCAGTGGGGACTATGCCGAATGGCTCAGACGGGCAGACCAAAACGAGAAACTCACATTTGGTGATATCATTGGCGTAACAGGCGGAAAAATAACCAGGAACACATCTGCCGCCGACCATTTTATGGTGGTCTCTATGAGCCCGATTGTGTTGGGTAACTCGCCAAAGGCAGGTGAAGAAGAATCCTATGAAAAGGTGGCTTTTATGGGCCAGGTACCTGTAAAGGTAGTAGGCAATGTATCTGTTGGCGATTACATTGTGCCGTCTGGCAACAATGACGGATTTGGCGTAGCCATCCACCCGGCCGACATGATTTTAGAAAACTATAAGAAAATTGTAGGTGTGGCCTGGTCAGCAGCAAAAAGTAACGAGAGTTTCTCTCTGGTGAATGTTGCAGTAGGAATTAATGCAAATGATATGGCCCAGAAACTGGTGCAGCAACAGGCGGAACTGGAGCACATGCGCGGCAAAGTCAACAGCATTCTTACTTACCTCAACACCAAGGATGAGAATTTTAAGGAAACGCTGTTACCTGCCCCGGCAGAAAGCGGGTCAAGCCACAACAGCGCTGCTTTGGCCGCTGCTCCTGCAGATGCAGCCAGTCAAACCAACACCATGCTGACTGCTCCTACCCCATCAACTGCAAAAAACTACAAGGCTGCAGCCGAGATGTTTGAAGGCGAGGCTGGCGTGCTGACAGCAAGTATGGCCAAAATGAGAGCACAGTACGAGGAACGGGGCATAGACATTACGCAGTATCCGGAACTTAACAAGCTGCTCACGGATGAAAAATACTTTTTGGAAACCCTGAAGAAGCTGGAAGGCAAGAAGTAGATTTTCGTTAAAAGTTGACAACAGAAAAGGCCATCTGCAAAGGTGGCCTTTTTACATTTATACTTCAGGTAACCGGAGATACATTTGCCTGCGCCAGCTTCCGGGCTCCTGCTTATAATAACAGGCACTTGGCAGGGTGCTATTCAGGCTCGGCTTGTCAACCATGAGCCTTGAGACTAATGCTATACAAGCTCATATAAAAGAAAGAAGCAGCCCTACCATAAGTGCAATTGCTGTAGTGGCTCGTTGTCTCCAGAAGTCCTTTTATGTAGCCTGACAAGATGCTTTATGTTGCAGTTAAAGCCTGCCGATGGACAAATCATTTCGGCTCAAATCAGCAGTAATTCGTATACTAGTTGAAAATACCTACCTGATGATAAAATATTTATACTTTAGAATGCTATCATTACATTTATTCCACTATAAATGGCCACTTGCCTGTTTGATTGGGCTGCTGGTTAATTTTCAGTCCCTTGCAGGTCAAACAAGTTGGACAGGCACGATAAAGAGCGTAGCCGGCACAGTTATACAACCGGCTTTTGCCAAAGTGTTTGCAAAAAAAGTCCTACAATCTTCTTTTGAAAGCATCCGTTCAGCCGGATCTGATTTGGCTGATTTCAGCGTAATAAAATGGGGTACCGCAGCCAGTCAGCAATACAGTGTCAGCGAGGCCCAGGGCGAAGTGGTAAACGGCAAACTTTACAGCTTCGGCGGCTTTGATAGTCAGAAATCTGTTTTTACTCCAACAAGCCGGGCTTATGTGTATGATCCGGCTGCCAATACCTGGAAAGCCATTGCGCCTATGCCACCTATGAACGGCACCAGCTTTGGCGGTGTTACGCACGCTGGATTCGCTACCGACGGAACAGACATATATTTTGCTGGCGGCTATACTTCCAACGCTAAGGGATTGGGGCAGATTTTTGGGACCAAAGAGGTTTGGAAGTATAGTGTGGCAGAAAACAAGTATGAACGCCTGCCTGATTTGCCCATCGTTGTTGCAGCCGGGCAGCTGGAATATCTTAACGGCAAGCTCCACCACATAAGCGGCACCAACGCAGCACGCACCCGCGATCTGGGCAACCATTATGTATTGGACCTCCGGAATCCGGAGGCCGGCTGGAAAACCCTGGCGCCTCTACCTACGCCGCGCCAACACGCCGGCTCAGCTGTTTTTGGGGGTAAAATATACTACATTGGCGGCCAGACCGGGCATGATACCGAGCTAATCACCCGGAAAGATGTGCACAGGTATGATCCGGCTACCGACACCTGGGCAAAGATGGCCGATTTGCCGGCGCCCGGGGGCACAAACGGACGCGGACATATCTCTTCTTCCGTGGTTGTGGCAGATAATCGTCTGCTGGTATTAGGCGGAGAAACCAGCCATGGGCACACTACAAGTATGGTTTCTGCCTATACACCGGCTACAAACACCTGGGAAAACCTTACTCCCCTGCCGGCAGCGCGTTTTTCAGGTGTGGCCGGATTTTTAGCCGGGAACATCTATTACACGGGAGGGGCTAGTGCTACCACTTATAAAGGTGTGCCACAGACAGCCGCTACAGGCAATCCTTATCTGGTGGTAGAAAATCAGGATAAATTTCCTGCGCCGGATCATCTCGCTTTTTCAAACATACAGATACCCTGGCACCGTGACGGCACACCTTATAACGCTAACCACAACAGGGTAAAACTCAAAGTGAGCAACAAGGGCAATGATGCGCTTGTTATCAAGGATCTCTCATTATCTAATACCAGTGCCTGGAAGATCGACCAGTTGGGAAGTTCGGACTACAGCGCGGCGGCATTGCCAATTACGGTTAAAGCCGGTGGTGCCGTTACTCTGACAATAGAATTTATTGCCCGCGATCAGGCCGACCGTGTAAAAGTGCTGCACGATACTCTTTATATTTCATCCAACGACGTGGTAAGCCCTACTAAAAAGGTATACCTGCATGGCCTGTGGCAACGGCAGGGAGAAGATGTACGGGAGCCATGGGCGCAGGAGATTATCCATGCGTTTGGCTTTCAAACCAATACTGGCTATAACCACGACGACGGCTCCATTGACGGGAAAAGTATTGTACCAAATTCTGATGAAGTATTGTCCTCCCATTTCGTCAGGGTTGACGAGAGCAGGCCGGTTGAAGTGATACAGATGGCTGCCTATCATGGCTGTTGTAATGATATAGAAAACTTTGAGTGGTATTATCCGGATGGAACGCTTAAATCTCTGTTTACGCACGACAATTTAGACGGGCAATCGCTGCTGCCCAGAAAGAGCAATGATCTCACCAAATCTGCGCGGGGCACTTTTAATCCTACGGGCCCTTTCGGCTTCAGAGTAGGTAGAACCTATTCTGATAGAACAAAAAACTCGGAAGAGCGGATTGGCATGCGTATCTGGAAGGCGATTGACGCCAGTGGCAACATTATCCCGAACGCCTATATTATTGGGAGCGATTATTTAGGTAACCCTTATACAAATTATGATTATCAGGACAATACATACTTTATACGCAATATAAGGCCCAAAACGGGCACCGCATATTATTCTGAGCTCACAGCAAGTCCTTCAGCACTTTATTTCGACTCTGTAATGGTAAGCAGCAGCGAAAGACTGGAGGTAACGCTAAGCAGCCAGGGCAAGACCTACGAAGACGGCAGCAGCGATCCGGAGATTCAGATCAAAAGCGTTGAGATTGTTGGCCCTGACAAGAACGAGTTTAAAACGGCTATGCCGGCAACTGCCACGCTGGCGGTGCAGGCCTCTACCAATATTATGGTAGAATTTGCTCCCGATAACCGTGGCATCAAGAATGCCGCCTTGCTGGTACACTATAGTAGTTCGGATTCGCCGCTCCGGATACCGCTTTATGGCAAGGCCAGAGATGCTGATTCTACGGTAGTGCTTGTAAAACGCATCAAGGGGGCAGCTGATCAAAGTATAACGATTGGCGGCAAAGTATGGGAAGCCGACAAAAATTATCGCAAAGGCTCTGTAAAGCTGGACAAACAGGTTGTTACGACACCTGTTGCTGCTACAGACTACGATGTGCTGTACCAGTCATACTTATCTGCTGCCACAGACCTGGCCGAAACCAGATATGAAATTCCGGTTGCTGATGGCAAGTACATGTTGCGCATGCATTTTATAGAGAACTACTGGTCTGAAGAGGCAGCCAGGCTATTCGACATTACCATAGAGAACGAACTGCGGCTGGCAAACCTTGATATTTATAAGGAAGTCGGCTACAGAACAGCTTTGGTCAAGGATTTTGAGGTACGCGTAACAGACGGAGTGCTGAATATCAGGTTTAGCCCTGCCGCCAACCGGGTAGCCATAGCTGGCCTGGAGATATTTACAGATAGTGCCAGCGAAAACGTTACCGGCATTCCGCCCGGCGTTGAACCAAAAGCAAGGTTAGTGGAGGTATATCCAAACCCTACCACTGGCGATGAGGCTCGGGTAGTGGTGGAGCACTTCGCCAGCAAGGAAGAAGTAACCATCATCATGTATGATGTACTGGGAAGAAAAGTTTACACCAAAACTCTCGTAACCGATAACGATGGAGAAGCCTCTGCCAAGCTGACTGTTGCAGCTTACAAGAAGGGCCTGTATATTATTAAAGCAAGCGCTGCTTCCGGCGAAGCATTTTACAAGCTGCTGATTCAGTAAGAAGCTTGCTTGTAAAGTGTCATCAAAAAACTGTTTTAGCCATCTGCTTACAGCTCAAATCTGACCAGTAAATGATAAGTCCGGCTTTTGTTACAGGAGTTGCTGCTTCTGTAACAAAAGCCGGACTTATCATTTACTGTCTATAAAGTTTCTGCGTGCTGCGTCGGGTTTGCCTGTATATAGCGGCTCATCTCTTCTCCGATTTTCATCAAATCATCTGTTTCCTCTTCTGTAAAATCATAAGGAACAGGCTTTGCTATTCCGAGCGTGCCATATAGTTCGCCTTTGAGCAGCATTGGAACAGCAATAGAACCTTCTACCTTGGTTTCCTTAGCGGCAGGCCGCGCCACTCCCGATTCGTCTGTCTGCAGGTTACACATTTCCACAGGCTGCCTGCGTTCGGCTGCAATACCAGCCATCCCCTTGCCTATAGGTATAGCCGACATTTTAGGCAGCAGAAATGGTGGAATGCCCTGCTGCGCCTGTAGTTTAAGCAATTGTGTGTCCCTATCAAGGATATGAATGGTTCCGGTAGAACAATCAAAGGCTTCGATAATACGGGTAAGGAGTTGCTGCCAGTTTACAGCAGTTTGCCTGTTCCGGAGAGTAGTAAGAATAGAGGAGGTTGCAGAAAGTGTCATGTTACTTTAAAATGGATTTTAGTAGATAAAATTTGCTTCGTTTAACGATTTATACTTGCTACAAGTATAAACCAAGTCTAAAACAGTACATGCCGACAGCCGTGATCATCAGATACCAAAGTATAAAATGAAGTATAGCCGGACTTAGACAGCTATGAGTTTTTACATAATCTTATTGATCCTGTTACCAGGGGGGTATAAAGCGAAGATAGTATAAATAGCTGAATTCTGCCTTCAGGCAAGCTCGGAAGTTATACGAAGTATAGTATGTATACCCGGGTATAGCTGCTGCTATGCTCGCCTGTGCTCGTAGCCCATTACGGCACTACAGGTAAAAAACGCCAATGCAAAACGCGCATACTTCAGCAATTTATTCAGGCCTGCAGATTTCTAACCATTAGCATTAAACAATAAAAGCTCCCGTTTTACAGGAGCTTTTATCAGGTATAAATTTTTTGTGCTTACTGCTTTAACAGCTTACCAACCCGTAAACCATCACCTGTTTTCAGTTGATAGATATAAAGCCCTTTTTTAAGCGAATTTGCCTTAAATGTTATATTATGCTCACCGGCTTCCTGCATTTCATTTACCAAAACGCCTACTTTCTGGCCCTGCATGTTATATACAGTTAAATAAACCGGCATTTTAGCATTCAGCGCATAAGAAATAGTGGTGCTTTCTACAAAAGGATTCGGATAGGCCACGGAGCCCTCGTCAGCGATACTGTGCTGTCTGCCTTCGGCTTCAGTGGCCTCCAAACCGGCTACTGCCAGGTTTACCTCCACAGGAGCAGCAGCGTAGCTCAGGGTGAGGTAATCAAGGTTCGGGCCGCTTGCACCTGCGGCAGTGGCCTTAATTTTATGCATGCCTCTGGACAAGTATACACTCGGCCCGCTGTAAAAAGCCCAGCTTTTCCAGTTATAAGTGGCTGAAAAAGGGTAGGTTATAACCTGGTTTTTATCAACAGTTATACAGATAGGCCGGATGTCTCCGCGTCCGTTAGAAAAACTAATGCCCAGGCTGTAGTATCCCGGAACATCGGTTTTCACAGACCACTCAATGTAATCACCTGTTGGATTAATATAATCTACGAAACCGGAGCCGCTATATCCCTGATGGTCAGTTGCTACTACGGCGCCATGTAGGGTAGCATCCTCAGCCTCCAGCCTGCTATTTACAGGTTTTTCTACCACGGCCACGAGGTAGTTCATCTCCGATCCGGTAGCCGGGCTTTGTAGGTTTCCGCCCAGTATGTATGGGTGCGGATATGTCTCTCCGTATTCTACTACTTTGCTATATACTTCCAGGTAATTAGAGCTTGTGTCAGAAACGCCGATCACATCTTTTGTTTTTTTCCAGCCTTTTTTAAGCCATGCAGGTTTTCTATTTCCTCTCGGATCGTAAGCTACATACACTATGGCGTCTTTCTTGATGAACATTGTCAGCAAAGCACTAGAGGTATCGGCTTTGTCGTTCATGGCGGTTTGTACCAGGGAAGCACCCTGCAGGTAGTCAGGTACTGAAGTAATGGTGTAGGTTCTGTCAGTAAAGCCTGTTACACCAACATTTAGCTTTGTTACATGGTAAGCTGCTCCGCTGGCTGCAGATACTTGGGTAACTAAATCATCTTCTGCAGGCTTTTCTTCTGTAGCGGGTTTCTCAACTTCCGGATTCCATACCGTAATTCCTTCCACATAAAAGTGTTTTGCCCCTGTCTGGGTATCTTCCTGCCAACCGAAGTGCCCCAACTGCTGGTATGCTGAATCTATCGCTTCTAAAACCGGCACAGTACTGTAGCCCTCTCCTTTATCTATAAACACCTGGATTAAGCCGCTTTTATACTTTGCTATTTTAAATTTATACAGCTGAAGCGAATCCAAGTCAGGATAAATAATGCTTTCATCCAGCAGTTGCGGATAGTATAAATTGTCGGTAGCGCGTGCCAAGGCAAACTGCCCCCCCGCATCAGGGGTATAGCTTATTACATAAGCGCTGTCGCTTGTCAGGCTCGTCTGCCCAAAGACAATGCGGAACTGCCGCCAGTAGTCGTTTGAAAAGCCTTTGGCAGCGGTTTCAATCACATACGAATCTGCAGTAAAATAGCGCGAGGTTCTCAAAGTCCCGCCGATCCCGTCTATATAGTTAGCGGCCATGCCATCCGCTATGGACCACGTGGCATTTGCCACCCAGTCAGTACCTAAAGAATCCCGGTTAAAATCATCACTGAAAATAAGTGAATCAGACTGCGCAAAGAGCTTAGACGGTGCGAGCAGAACGAACAAGAGCAGCAGGGTAACACCTACCTTATTACTCATTGTTAAAGAGAGGAATAAACGTATTTTCATAATTCTATATATAAGTGTTAAGATGAAATCAACAGTAAAATTTTATAATAATCCAAGGTAAGCTTCTGACTTAACCTTACACGCGTCGGGCTTTTACCGGCCCTCAGGTTAAGCACTGATACTGTATCCTCCTCTCACACTCAGAACACGTACCCCCCGGCTGATATAAACTGCCTGACGAAGATAAGGGTGCTGCTTTTATGGCTTCCTCGCGCCTCAGTAAAATTGCAGCTGCCCGGATATCGTTTTCCCTAAAGTATGGCTACTGGTAATCTGCTGATAAAAACATCTCCTACCACACTAACTTGCTGATATTTAACAGCATCAGAACACATAACAGACATAACTTACAACTTCTCTCTTTCATCCGGAAACATGGCACCCGGTGATAAGTTTTGCGCCCTGATGCAATTCTTAGTTGTAGTAGCCTGCACCGCTGCCTGCTGCAGCCGTTGTTCCGGTAAAAATAGCTAAACTTTTCCTTCTAATATCAAACGTATCAGAGCATCTACTAAAATTAAAGGTAGTCCGCCGTATGTTTTTATTTAGTATACCAATTTCTACAATTATTTAAAGAATATCAATATAACTTTTGCAAATAATTTTTATATTTTAAATACGATTTTTATGAATAAAAGTAATCGAATTATCGTAGAAGAGGAGACAAATAAAGCTAAAACTTTACTGAATGTATAAAGGCAAAATTTTTAATGCAATAAGCCTCCCGTGAGGCAACACTTCATGCCTCTTGTAAACTGTTTAATACTAACTCTAAACTTCGGGAAATTGTGATGTAATAGTTTTCTACTGCTATTCTGATTTCATAAGGAAAATCCGATACTTCTGTTCCGCTGTACTTCAAGTCTGGTATGCCGGAGTTTCCTTATGCCTTAACTTGCCGGATTGCTTCTGCAAGTATACGCCCCATCAAAGAAAGACCTAAAGTCCCATGCTTTGATTTTCCATATCTAAGTCATCCGGCTGGCGCTGGTCAGGGATGATATACCCAAATACTCTGTAAATTCAACCAAGCTATTTATTCAAATGAAAAAAAATTACGCACGTTATCTTCAGTTACTAACTCCGATTGATAGCAAGCATTTTGTTCTGCTGTTTTTTGGTTTAATAACTGTTCTGCAGGCTTATGCCTTAAATAATACCTCCACATCTGTCCGATTACACCGGACAGCCAGTATGTTAAATACCAAAGTCAACGTGGCTGCCCTTGCGCAGCAGGTAACGAGTTTTACTTTGGTGAATGCTGATACAGACAAGGACATACAAACAATAGCGAGCGGCGCAACGCTCAACCTTGCTACCCTGCCCACAAAAAACCTGAGCATCCGGGTAAATACTAATCCGGCTATCGTAGGTAGTGTAAAGTTGGTTTTAAGCGGTACCCTAGCCAAGAGTGTAACCGAAAACGGAGCTCCTTACGCCTTATTCGGTGATAACACCGGCGACTACAATGGATGGGTGCCGGAAGTGGGCAGCTATACTTTAAAAGCTACACCTTACACTCTGCGGGCCGGCGGCGGCACAGCCGGTACTGCTCAGACCATCTCTTTTACAGTAGTAAATCAGAGCACAACTGTTAGCCAGCAGGTAACGAGTCTTACCTTATACAATGCTGATACAAAAAAGAGCATCCAGACGCTCACCAACGGCAGCACACTGGATCTGAATGCCTTGCCTACCCGGAATCTGAACATCAGGGCTACAACCAACCCTTCCATTGTTGGCAGCGTGACATTTACCCTGAGCGGCACCGAGAGCAAAAGTGCAACTGAGTCGCTGGCGCCATATGATATGATGGGCGATGCTGGTGCCTGGACGCCCGCTCCCGGCAGTTATACGCTGAAAGTTACTCCCTTTTCAGCTGCTAAAGGTACCGGCACAGCTGGTACAACCCTAAGTATCTCCTTTACAGTAGTGGATCAGCAGGAGATCCTGGTAAACTTTCAGGATCCGGCCACTGTGCCGCCCGCAGGCTGGGTGCGCGATTATGGCCAGCCCTTTGGGCTTCGTACCGGCTCTTATCAGGGCCGCAACCTGACGTACGGCTGGAAGAAACGCTCAGACGGCAGCTTGTTAAACTTATCAGTGGGAGGTACCACGCCCGGCAATGGCCGCGACCGCGGAATGCCCACCGATGTACTGCTGGCTACTTTGATGCACATGCAGGCTGATGTAATTACCGGCACTTTTAACGGAACCAAAGCAGAAGGATATTGGGAGGCAAAAGTGCCCAATGGCCTTTATGATGTAACAGTTACCGCCGGCGACGCGGGCATATATCCCTTTCCGGAAAGCCACAGCATCAACGTAGAAGGTGTAAAGGCAATTTCTAACTTCAACCCCAGCGGCTCCGCAGGCGCCTTAACCAGATTTAAGACCGCTACCGTGCGGGTTAATGTTGCCGATGGCTTGCTTACCATAAATGCAGATGGCGGCACCAATACCAAGATCAACTCAGCGAAAATTATACCTGTTACAGACGGGCCTTTTACGTACTGGTCGGCTAACTCGCAGGACCTTGCTTTTGAAGAAGGAAGCACGAGCACAGTGAATACTTTCTCTCTGGATCTGAGCAATTCCCTAAGCCGGACTGATGTACAGTATACTTTGTCGGCTGTTTACAGCAGTGGCGGCACAGGCTGGCTGAGTTTTGATGCTACCCATACCGGAACAGAACCGAATGTTACCTTTAACTATGCTGCTGCCCGAAACCTGCCGGCAGGAACCTATACTGCCACGGTTAGTGCTGCTGCACCAGGGTATACCAGCGGAAAAACAACTGTTAAAGTTACTGTCGCTGCTCCCCGGCCATACGTAATTTCCTCCACACCTGCCAATGGTGCCATAAATATCAGCATCAATACGTCCAGTATAGCTGCCAACAGCTTATATGTGCCTGAAGTTGCGGGTTACAAAGGTGGTGTAGATAATAGTACCATCACCAGCGCTACTGTTAAACTTCTCAAACTGGGCACCATCACCACAGAGGTACTGGGAGTAGTGCAGGGCACCGGCGGCGGCGATGCTATTTCTTTTTCTCCCACCTTTGCTTTGGAGGCAAACACTACCTACAAGTTTGTCGTAACAGATGGCGTAAAGTCTTTCAGTGGTGCTGCTTTTAAACCTTATGCAGCAACCTTTACCACCGGCGATATCATCGCTACAGCGGAACCACTTGCTGTAGAATTCACGAAAGTATCGATACCGGGTACTCAGAATAAAAAATATAGTTCGCTTTCCATCGGGCCAGACGGTAAACTGTATGCCCTGCGCCTCGATGGCGTGCTGGAGCGCTTTACCATTAATCATACCGATGGCACCCTTAGCGAACAGCAGTTTATAAACACTGTCGTCAGCAAGTATGGCAACCGCTCTGCTGTAGGCCTGGTTTTCGATCCGGCATCTACGGCCACCAACCTAATCGCCTATGTCTCTCACTGTTCTTCAGGCTTGCAGTCTGCACCGGAGTTTGACGGCAACATCTCGCGGCTGAGTGGCGCTAATCTGGAGAAGGAGCAACTGCTGGTAACCAAACTGCCGCGGTCGGCTAAAGACCACCTGGTCAACAGCATGGCCTTTGGCCCGGATGGGGCCTTATACTTCTGCCAGGGCAGTAACAGTTCTATGGGAGCATACGATGGATCATGGCAACGTAATGAGAGCCTGCTGTCAGGTGCAGTGCTGCGATTGGATATGAAGAAGCTCGGCACTGTAACACTCCCGCTAAACGTGCTTACCACGGCTGATCAGCAAATAATTAATAGTGCTTCGGGCAGCTCTATGCTAATGGCGGATGGTACCTACAACCCGTATAGCTCCAGTTCGCCACTCACTATTTATGCCTCGGGCGTACGTAATGCCTATGACCTGGTATGGCACAGCAACGGGCAGTTGTACGTGCCTGCCAATGGCTCAGCGGCAGGCGGTAATACACCCGCCTCGGTAGCAGGTACCCGCCGGCCCAATGGCACATTCTATAATGGTCCCGCTGTGGTAGCTACCTCAAGTGTACAGGTTCAGAACGACTGGCTGTTCCGCATCAACCCGCTTAAGCCGGTGGGCTACTATGGCCATCCAAATCCGACGCGGGGTGAGTTTGTGGTGAACCACGGATACGCGGATAACGCTAAATACCCATCTACGTTAGGCCCTGATCAGAACTACCGCGGAGATGCTTATAATTTTGAAACCAATAAATCGCCGAACGGCGCACTGGAATACAAGAGCAATGCCTTTAACGGCGCCCTGAAGGGTAAACTATTGGTATGCCGCTTTAGCGGCGGCGGCGATATCATTGTGCTGGAGCCAGGTTCGATAGTAAAAGACCCTGCTGTAACCTCTGCCAGCAGCAATGATGAAGTATACAACATTGTGCAGGCACAGACGGGCGCAGGTACCAGCGGGCTGGTAGGTATGTCGGGCTTTATTAATCCGCTGGATATTGTAGAGGATCAGCAAACAGGCAACCTGTACGTGATCGAGTTTAACTGGAATAACAATGCCACCAGGGAGGCGCAGATTACCCTGCTGCGGGTAAGCGAGCTCTCAGACGTAGAAGGCTTTGCGTCTGCTTATCCGGCTATGATTTCGGCGACCGAGGTAGTAGGCGCTACCGAAACTGAGACAACGTATCATGCCGTTACGATAGCAAACACTGGCAGAGGCACCCTGAATGTTAAAGGAATCGATATTGAAGGAGCAGATGCGGGCGATTTTAAAATGATAGGAGCGCCCGACGCGAAACCGAATAAGAAAATCAAAATACGTAAAAACAGTTCTATTACCTTTAACGTAGCTTTTACCCCTTCGTCTAAAGGAAGGAAAAAGGCCAAATTAAAGGTAGTCAGTCAGAAAAAGAAAAAGGATCAGCAGATAGAAGTCCAACTAGATGGTTTGGGTATTGTTTACGAGGAGGCAGTTGAAGCAGCAGCCAGTGACTCTGCGGCAATTACCGCATCAGCAAAGAATGCTTTGACTACAAAGGCAACCGAAGAAACAATACAAAATAATTCCCGCCTTAAGGTTTATCCCAACCCTAACGTACAGGGTAGTAAAGTATACATAGAGTTGGAACACTTCGGCGAAAAAGAGCCGGTGACCATTACCATGTACGATGCCTTGGGCCAGGTGGTGCAGGCTAAAACCATTACAACCGATGCGCACGGAATCGCAAACACCGAAATGCCGATAACGGAGCAAATGAGTGCGGGTATTTACATTATAAAAGCCCAGGCTGCATCCGGAGAAGAGCAAGCCAAACTGGTGATAGAATAGAACACCTGTTTAATATTTTGATGGTAAGTATAAACGCCCTGCAGATATAATATTTGCAGGGCGTTTATACTTTATGTTGTATCGGAACAAAGGGCCGGCCATTTGCTGCATAGCTGATAAGCAGGTGTATTCTCGCTTGCCTGTTATACATCTGCCAAACAAAAATAATAGCAAAGTAGTACGTGTAAATGCTTATATTGCTTTCTAAAACCTAAACCAAATTGTTATGGGCAAATCACAAGACGCAAAAAAAGAGGTGAAGAAAAAACCTGCTAAAACAGTAAAAGAGAAAAGGGCCGAAAAGCAGGAGAAAAAGAAGGGCAAAGAGTAGCCCGCCTGCACCTGGAGTAATTTAAACACAGATATATGGAATACAGAAGATTTGGGCGTACAGACTGGCAGGTGAGTGAAATCGGATATGGCATGTGGGGTATGGCAGGCTGGACAGGCTCTGACGAAACACAATCGGATCATTCATTGGATGTAGCAGTAGCTGGTGGCTGCAATTTTTTTGACACAGCCTGGGGTTACGGCGCCGGCCTGAGCGAACAGATTCTGGGCCGCCTGCTGAAGCGCCACCCGGACAAGCGACTGTATGCGGCTACTAAAATTCCGCCCAAAAATATGAAATGGCCCTCCAGGCCCGATTATAAATTAGAGGACTGCTTTCCGGCCGATCATATTATTGCCTACACGGAGAAAAGCCTGAAAAACCTGGGCGTTGAAACTATTGACCTGCAGCAGTTTCATGTATGGGAAGATAGCTGGGCAGATAACGAGGAGTGGCAGCAGGCCGTGGAAAAGCTGAAAGCTGATGGTAAAATCCAGCACATGGGCGTTAGCGTGAACCGTTGGGAACCCGAAAATGTTCTGAACACGCTTTGTACCGGCCACATCAGCGCCGTGCAGGTCATCTACAATATTTTTGATCAGGCGCCGGAAGACGAGCTGTTTCCGCTCTGTGAAAAGCTGGATGTTGGCATTATTGCCCGCGTTCCGTTTGATGAAGGCACACTGACGGGTAATTTCACCAAGTCAACTACTTTCCCGGATGATGATTGGCGCAGTACCTACTTTGTACCCGAAAACCTGAATGCCAGCGTGGATCATGCCGATCAGCTAAAGCCCCTGGTGCCGCCAGGTATGACGATGGCTGAAATGGCGCTGCGCTTTATCCTGAGCAACCCAGCTGTCAGCACCACTATACCAGGTATGCGCAAGGAGCACCATGTAGCATCTAACCTGGGCGCCAGCGATGGCAAGGGTTTACCGGCAGATCTGCTTACAAAACTGCAGCAGCACCGCTGGGACCGGGAGCCAACCGAATGGTCGCAGTAAGAAGCTCTGCGCTCGGAAATTACAAAAGCCTCCGGTTGCTGTACCGGAGGCTTTTTAGTGACCTAAACATACTTCCTGTACTTTACTCATAACCAGGATATTCCCAGAATTCTATACGGATTATACATGGCCCTGACAAACATATGCAAGGCGTTTGATGCCCTCACCCCCTATCAGGTATACGACATGCTGCGCCTCCGGAGTGAGGTGTTTGTAGTAGAGCAAACCTGCATTTTTCTGGACCAGGACAACAAAGATCAGCAATGCATACATGTGCTGCTTTACGACGAGCAAGAGCTTGTTGCTACTGCCCGGCTGGTACCCCGGGGCCTCTCTTACCCGGATGCCGTATCCATCGGGCGCATTGTAACCAGCCCTCGTGTGCGCGGCACTGGTGTAGGCAAAATATTGGTAAACATGGCCATAGCTGCGTGTTACCGCCTTTATGGTGCAGGCCCTATCAGGATTGGCGCTCAGGTTTATGCAAAAGGGTTCTATGAATCTTTTGGATTTGAGCAGTCCGGTGAGGTATACGACGAGGATGGCATCGACCACATAGAAATGACCAAAGTATAGATAGTCCGTTCATACCTGCTGCCACATATACCACCTGTTTACTAAGCTGACCTGCGCATTATAACTTTTATAAAAGCTGGTATTCGGCTTATTAGGTGCAAGACTTATACCAGATTAACGCTATCAATGAGCCTGGTAGCAACACTTTTCTTTAATTCACAAATATTCATCAAGTATGGCAGACCTGTCTCAACCAGACCCCGCAATCTTAACTGAGCTTGTAACGGTAAAAATGCCTTTTGGCAAGTATAAAGGCACCACTCTCTGCGATTTGCCTGTATCTTATCTGGAGTGGTTTCAGCGTGAAGGATTTCCGCAGGGCAAGCTGGGCATGCAGTTGGCTACTATTTATGAGATTAAAACCAACGGCCTGGCTTATCTGCTGGAGCCGTTAAAAAGGCGGCGTATCTGAAGTATAGACATGTTGCATAATACTTTGGCAGCAGTTACAAAAGCTCATGCTTGTTATATCATTCCTTTGCAGAACTGGTCCCAATAGTTTATCAGCAATTTGTCGCCAAAAGGCGTAAAGGCAGCTCCCAGGCCCGGAGTAGGCGTAAATTCTCCAAAAACAGCACCTTTATCTGTGGCATAAAAGTCTATCCTAACAAAAATTTCATACGTTTTGCTCAGGCTTACAGCATACGCATACATCTCATCAAAGCATCGGGGCTTTACCTGCAGGTCTGCCGCTTGCTTGTAAATAGAATTTACGTTTTCCAGCAGATTCCACGCTTTGTCATAAAAGCTCGTAAAGCCTTTTTTTCTGTTAAACCTGTTAATCACCTGCACAAAAGCGAGCTCTCCGTTAAACATGTAAAACTTATAATCGTTCGGAATTTTATACTCCGCCTCCTCAGTTCTTACAAACTCCTCTATCAAAAACTCTTGGTAGTGATCGTCTGCCAGCGCTTTATTCAGTGCTTTAATAATTTCTGCATCCGGGTAAGACCGTCCGTCCATCAGATTTCTGCCGTTCTTCATCAGAAAAACTGATTTGCAGGAGTGCCCGATAGTTGGCCGGATAACATAATGTGCAGGCAAGCTGCTAAAATCTATCTGGTTGCAGTCTCTTCCGCGCCAGTATAATTCCGGCACCCTGCAGCCGTGCATGCTGGCAAACTGCCTTGAGTTATACTTGTTGCTAAGCTTGCGTTGCCAGTTTTCTACATTTTTCCATTTTTCCGGTGCGTAAGAGGCGTCCATTATAGTATTCCTGATGATTTCAGCATCTGCGGGGCTCCAGAATTTATTATGCCTGTATTTAATGCGGCCGGAGAACACTGTATTATCCACCTTGCTTCTGCCTTTAAAGACTTTCCGAAGACTTAGGAGCTTACTCTTAATGAACTGCTTTATTGTATCTGACATCAGGGCATTGTAGGTTATGAGGGCTTCAGCACTTAAAAGTAAGAGGCTTTATAAACAGCAAAGCCCCGACGTAACCAAGGCTTTGCTGTTTATACATATAAATTAGTGCTTGTTATGGATGTACTAACTCTACCCGCACATCAAGTGGGCCGTCTTCATACGTAAAAGTAGTATTACCTATAAAGGAACTGTCATTTAACTCCACCAATTCCCAATCGTGCAGTTCCGCAGGGTTAGGACCAAACAATAAATGCGTTTCGTTGTCAGTAAATTTCCAGGTGCCGGTTTCGGTACCGCTGGTTCTTGTTTGCGTATAGGTGCCGTCTTTGTTAAAATCTATCCGGGTACTTTTTACATCGGCAACATCAGGATATTTGTTTTCGTCAGAAACATCAACGCCATTAAAGTCAAGTTTGGATATCTTCCATTCTCCAGTTGTCAGAAACTCTGTTTTGGCTGATATTGGTGTTGGTTCATCTTCGTCGTTATTACAGGACGAAAGGTTAAAAATAAGTGCTAATAATAGCAGGGTAAGCAGCTTCGCGTTCTTCATATTTATGAATTTTAAGTTAATCACACTATATACTATAAATAAAATATTTTGTTGCAGATTTTCAAGCTTTACGCTGGATTTAGTTATCCTCATACGGTTAACTTCCCTGTCCGGATGTGTGAGCCTGAACTTTCTTGTTTGGCTTCTGTGCCATAACCGTTCCGGGCTCTGGCAAATCTTTAACGCGCAGCAAGGTAATCTGGGCTGCTTTTTCGGGATCGTCCTGCCTGTTAAACTCACTTACATACAGGTTGCCGGTTTTTACATCCTCCACAATATCCAGCGGATTGGCAAAGCCTGACATGCCTGTCACCCCACTCGCTCCCATACCCGTAGTAGCCCGCACAATATCATACACACTGTCGTCGCTGCCGGCTGAAGTTACTTTCGGATTTTTCACCATTGATCCGGGTTCAAGTATAATAATATCACTGCCACCACTAAAGCGGGTTACCAGTAGTTTGCCCTTCAGTGCTCCGTTAAAGGCATTGCTCTTATACTCCAGCACGCCATCCGGCGACTTGTTTAAGCCAAAGTTATAGGCGCTGCCCCGATAGTTGGCATCCGGCATTACGGAGGCAGGATAATTTAGATTGTCGGTGTATCCTCTGTTCACCACATATTCGCCCCTGAGAGGATTCGGATGCCCGAAATAACCTACCGGCTTGAGCGGGTTTACACGAAACAGCCAATCGTTCTGCACTGTGGCACTTACAGACGGAAACAGGGCATTGACCAGATCATAACGAAACAACTTCCGAAGTATCCAGCGGCTCATTACTACCACGCTTGAGGTAGCCGGTATCTTTGGGCCATTATAAAATGTGCCGTTAGGCCGGCGGGTACCTGCTACCGAGGCGGGAGTATTACCGCCTGCCGCTGAGCCATTGGCTGGTATGTACAGTTGCCCGTTGCTGTGCCACACCAGGTCGTAGGCGTTACGTACGCCCGAGGCATAAATAGTGAGCGGCGAACTGGCGCTATACGGGTTGTAGGTACCATCTGCCATTAGCATCTTATCTTCCGGAGCATTGTTTATAATTTGCTGATCAGGTGAAGTCATCACGTTCAGTGGCAACGCTATTTTGCTCAGCTTTTTCATATCCAGGCGCAGCACTGCACCCGACAGCAGACTTTCCTCGCGCTGCCAGAAGCTGTCATAAGCTCCCATAGAAGTATTGCTGCCCTGCGAGAAGTATAAAGCGCTGTCGGGACCAAACACCAGGCTGTTTATCATGTGATCTTTGTTGGAGCGCGGCAGTTTGGTTACCAGCAGTTGTTCCTTCTCCAGTTCAGGGCCACTCAGGCGGGAGATTTTGCTGTCAAATTCAGGTGATTTCTCTAATCCTGCTGAGCTGTGAGAGACGTAAGCAACCAGGCTGTCAGCGGTAGATGCCGGATCGAAAGTAAGGCCAATGGCCGAGCGTTCACCATACTTATTTACCAGGGTTGCGATTTCTGCCTGCCTGCTTAGCATGCCATTGGCGTGGTTTACCTTAAACCGCTCTATTGTTCCGTCCAGCCGCAGGGCATACAGTTTCCCGTCCGGTCCGAAGGTGAGGGTGGTATATCTCCTGTTTTGTGTTCCGGGTATGGGTACTTTGGTAAACGCTACATGCAGATTTCCGGTATGTTCGGTTTTAGCAGCACCTGTCTCAAAAACGGCTTCATATGGCGCAAAAGAAGCACCACTGTATGATTTCACCCCGCTCGTTATCGTAAATTTATACTTGGTGCTTGGTTCCAGCGGGTATGTTGGTGAAAAGCTGATGGCGTCTCCTCCGCCGGTTCCCTGTACCACCCCCAGCACATCGATCTTTGCCCCCTTTACTATCTTTTGCAGCTTAACGGTTTTATGGTTTATCGTAGCATTATTTACCCCGCCCAAATAGTCCGACTCTTCCGGCACGTACAGGTTATTAGCCGCAATGCTGGTTACATTAACGCTAACGTGTGTGGCGCCATCCGGCGGGGTAGATGAAATAACGTAAGGCCCCGAACCTATGGCAGCAATTACAGTAACGACAAGCCCTGTAAATATGAGAAGCAGGACAACGGCCTTCTTTTTATAGAAGGTAAGTAAAAAACGAGGGCTAAAAGTTGATCTTTTTTTCAATGTATTCATTCACTTCTGCAATTGATAAACAATATCCTGATTAGCTTCCTGCAACAGGATCAACCTTGTTCATCTTTTCGGGCTTTGCTAACAGATCTGACGGAGAGGTAAAACCCCGGCGGCAAATATCCAATATTTTCCAGCAAAAACCCATGTTCATTATCCAATTAACTTATTTTTGATTACCTGTATATGACTTAGCGGATAAAAAGTTACAATTTTTTAAATAAATTAGTTCAGGCTACAGACCGGCTGGGGTAAGTTACCTTTAACGCAGATAATGCAAATCTCACATTTTTTATCCGAAATGTATCGTGTGCCGTTCTATAAGACACCTCTTCATAAATCATGAAATCACTTTTACATAGCTCCCGGGCATATAGATAAGTGCACTGTGTTGCCGTGTTTTTTTGTAGTTGTTGCATCAGCAGCTACACAGCGGCTTTTGGGTATCCTGAAAAACAGGGCATCGCAAATAGCCTGTGCTACAAAACAGAACGCTCAGATCAATACAGAAGTATCATCTTCCACAGCTTGTTTATCGGCTTTGTAGCGGATAGTTGTATTGCCAATATACAGTATAGCCAGGCCCGTTATCGCACAAAGCGCCATTACACCCACCATCGGCAAAATAGTATTGTTATGCAGCACGCTTACCGCAGCCGAAACCAGTCCGCCTATTGCCATCCGGAAACTACCCATCAGGGCAGAGGCGCTGCCAGCATGCCTGGTAAAAGGCGCCAGCGAAAGCGCCGAGGCATTGGGGTTGGTCAGTCCCTGCCCCGTCAGGAAAATAAAGAGCAGCGCAATAAGACTATACTTGCCGTACCAGCCATACCAGGCACCTACCACCAGCAGAATGCCCACCACCGTTTGGTAATACATGGTTACCTGTATGATTTGCTGGCTCCTGAATCTTTTCAGCAGTATATGGTTCAGCTGTGTGGAACCAATCATGGCGAAAGCCAGAAAAGCGAAAATCCAGCCATACTCCTGCTCGCTTACTTTGTAGATGTTCATGAATACATCGGGCGAACCTGCAATATAAGCGAACGGCGCAGCCGTGGCAATGCCGCCGGCCAAAGTATAAATCAGGAACTGGGGCTGCTTTATGACCGTGTAAAAATTACTCAGCACCGGTTTAGGCCGCAGCGATATACTTGCGTCGGCGCTTTTGCCTTCCGGCAACACAAAGAAAACGCCCAGCAAAATCAGGCCCGTAATAGCTGCCAGAATGATAAAGATGGAATGCCACCCAAAAGCCGCCGTTACGTAGCCGCCCACAGTAGGCGCCACCATCGGAGACACCGCTATCACTAGGGTCAGCAGCGAGAATGCCTGTGCTGTTTTGTTAACCGGAAACAGATCGCGCACCAACGCCTGCGCTGCCACCATACCCGCACAACCGCCGATAGCCTGTAAAAAGCGCATCATAATCAGGGCATCTGCCGATTGCGTGAGCGCACAGCCCAGAGAGGTAATGATATAAATAACCAGCCCTGCGTACAGCGGCGTTTTGCGGCCAAATCTGTCCAGCAGGGGCCCGTAAAAGAGCTGCCCCGCCGAGATACCAATCAGGTAGCTGGTAAGTGAGAGTTGTACCCGGGCAATGGTCGTATGCAAATCTCTGGCAATAGCCGGAAAGCCCGGCAGGTACATGTCAATAGAAAAGGGGCTAATGGTGGCGAGCGCCCCTAAAATCAGGATGATGGTAATATATTCTTTACGCGACATAATTTCTAAAAAGCTACAAAGGTAAGGCTTTCGCCGGTAACAAGTAGCGGACACAGAAACGATGTTGTTTCGTGAAGACCACCAATTAAGCCGAAGCGGTAAAAGACAGTATCTTATGCTTTACCCTATATAGGTCTGCTATCTTTATACCAATGCCCGGCTACACTTATACGTACTGCTTCCTGTTGTGCGGCGCTTTACCCGGAATTATAGTTGCGGCCAGATTATATCCTTAAACCAGAAAAATTATTATACCTGTATGCGGCCTGCAGGGGTGGTTTGCGTTAGATAAAAAGGGCTGCACAGCTGCATGGTAAGTGATGGCATAAAAGCAGCTCTGATAGAGAACAAAAGACTTTCGGGGCGTCAATCGTGTTGAGTGAAAAGATTATATCTTCCCCATATTTTGTATGTACTTTAAATTGAAACCGCCTTATACTTATACCCGAATTTTTCTCATCACCAATACCCTATAAACAAGTATGGAAACAGAAATCATACACGAGAAGAAATACCAGCAGTTTACAGCTGTATTGGGCGACGAAGAAGCCGAGTTGGCCTATGCCCTTCCGGCAGCGGGCGTATTGGATTTCACGCATACGTATGTACCCGAATCTGCCCGGGGAAAAGGGATAGCCACTAAGCTGATAGAAGCAGGCCTGCATTATGCCCGCCAGAACGGGTATAAAGTGCAGGCCTCTTGCCCGGTCGTAAAAAAGTACCTGCAGGCGCATCCTGAGCAGCAATAAGATTTATACTTCTGCCGGCGCAACACATTTGCCAGCTTTTTAAATGATCTGCTCCAGCAGCAGCACGCCCAGTAGCCCCATCACCGATATAATGGTTTCCATCACAGACCAGGTGGCGATTGTCTGCGGGAGCGTGAGGCCGAAGTATTCCTTAAACATCCAGAAACCGGGATCGTTTACATGCGAGAACATCAGGCTGCCTGCCCCCACCGACAGCACCATCAGTTCCGGGCTTACGCCCGTTCCTGCCAGCAGAGGCACCACGATTCCTGCACCAGTAATAGACGCTACCGTAGCAGAGCCCAGGCATACCCGAAGCAGGGCCGTTATCAGCCAGGCCAGAAACAACGGCGACAAGTTGGTGCCGCTTACGAGCGCCGTAATATCGGAGCCGACACCGGAATCTACCAGCACCTGCTTCAGCGCCCCGCCTGCTCCTATGATTAGTAAAATCATGGCGATACTAGCCACGGCATCCGTCATTACTTTCATGATATCAGCCATACTTCTGCCGCGCCTCAGTCCCAAAGTATAAATAGCCACCAGCACCGAAAGAAGCAGCGCCATCACCGGATCACCGATAAAATTAAAAAACTCTCTTAAGCCGGAGCCAACGGGCAAAAGCAGGCCAAGCACCGCCGCAATCGTCATCAGGGCAATGGGCACCAGGGCCGTAAACATACTTACGCCGTAACCGGGCATTTCGGCTTCGGTAAGTTCGCGCACTTTAAACAGGTTCTCGGGCGGAGCAGTTTTATACCTGCCAAGTGTGCGGCTGAACAACGGACCGGCCACCACAATGGCGGGCACTGCCAGCACAAGGCCATACAGCAGCGTAAGTGTAATATCTGCCCCAAATATCACCGCAATAGCCGTAGGCCCGGGATGAGGCGGCAGAAAACCATGCGTTACCGACAAGGCCGCCGCCATGGGTATGCCCACGTATAGCAGTGACAACCGGGCAGAGGCCGCCACGGCAAACACCAGCGGAACCAGGATAACGAAGCCGGCATTGTAAAACATGGGCAGGCCCACCACAAATCCCGTCAGCACCATGGCCCATTGCAAATTGCCGATGCCGAAGCGCCGGATCAGGCCATAAGTTATGCGTTGCGCCGCGCCGCTCTCTGATACCAGGTTACCCAGCATTGCCCCGAAACCAAGTATAAGCGCCAGCGAACCCAGTGTATCGCCCATGCCCTTCTGCACCGAAGCCAGCGCCTCGCTCACCGTCATTCCCTCTGCTACACCTATTCCGAGCGCCACCAGCACCAGCGCCATAAGAGCATTCAGCTTAAAAACCAGGATAAGCAGCAGCAGGGCAAGTACTCCCAGAATAACGATCAAGAGCGACATAGTGACGGCTTTTTGAGTGTTGCGTCCTCAATGTAAAAAACCTATGGGTTTATTCCTATATATGTAAATCAACAAAGAAAGGTATAGCCATGTTGAGTAGCTAAATTGTTGAAGGTTATTTGAAGTAAGTAGCTCTACAAAAATAGTTTGAAGTATAAACAGATCTGTTATTCCGGATGAATCTCGTTGGCGGGCGGTAGTTGCGCTTACTTAAAGGTTCTATAATATGCTAACAAGCTCCCCGCGATAAGTGCGGTATTTATACTTGCAGGAGGACAAAACAGCTTAACTTAATCCTGTTCAGATACTTAGTGGTCGTATAGCTGTGTATACTTTATCAGTTTCTGCTGATACCTAGAAGCATGCTATCCGGATCACTTCCAAATGAATCTTAATAGCCATAGATTTGGCTGAAGCTGTCTTTCAGTTTGGGGTAAAGGGTTTCGAAAACGGCGTAGCTTTGCATATAGTGCTGATGCTTAGCCGGATCGGGCACGAACGTTTTGCTGATGGTAGTCATCTTCTCCACATCTTCCAGCTTTTCTATTATCCCGGTAGCATACATGCCCATAATGGCCGCGCCCAGCGCAGAGCCTTCGGCGGTTTCGGTGAGATGCACCTGCTTGTTAAAAATATCGGCCAGCATCTGCACCCACGTACCGCAGCGCGAAAACCCGCCGTTGGCATAAATGGTAGTAACAGGCCCGGTGGTTTGCTCCAGCGCCCGGCCCACGCTATACACGCCAAAAATAACGCCTTCCATCAGGGCCCTGAGAAAATGCTCGCGTGTATGGGTGTAATGCACCCCGATAAAGCAGGCGCGGGCCGCGGCATCCCAGATGGGCGCACGTTCGCCCAGCAGGTAAGGCAGAAACAGCAGCCCGTCTGCGCCGGCAGGTATGGCCGCCGCTTTGGCACACAACGAGGCATAGGTATCAGTGCCGGAAGTTGTGTCTGCTGCATCCGGCTCATAAAAGTTATCGCGGAACCAGCGCAGCACTACGCCGCCATTGTTCACGGCACCGCCCAATACAAAATGATCAGGTGTAAGTATATAGCTGAAGATGCGCTCCTGCAGGTCGGTAGCGGGCTTGTGTGCCATTACGCGCACAGCGCCGCTGGTACCAATTGTAACCACTGCATCGCCGGGATGCACAGCATTGGCGCCCAGGTTAGCCAGGCAGCCGTCGCTTGCTCCAATCACGAAAGGCATGGTGGCAGGCATGTTCAGCAGTTTGGCATACGCATCCCGTAAATCCGTGAAAATACAGGTAGGCGGCACAGGATCCGGCAACTGGTCTGGCGTAATGCCGGCAATTTCCAGCGCTTCGATATGCCACTGCAAGGTAAAAATATCGAACAGGCCGGTGGCTGATGCTATAGAATAATCTACTTTGTACACCCCGAACAGCCGGAAGAACACATATTCTTTGATGCCGATAAATTTACAGGCCTGCCGGAAGATCTCCGGTTTATGCGTCCGCAGCCAGCATAGTTTGGGCAGCGGCGACATAGGGTGCAGCGGGGTGCCTGTCTGCAGGTAAATGGTATGGCCGGGGGCGCTTTGCTTTAGCCTGGTTGCTTCTTCCTGGCTCCGGGTATCAGCCCAGATAATGCTGTTGGTGAGCGGTTCGCCCGCAGCATTTACAGCCAGCAGGCTGTGCATGGCGCTGCTGAAGCTGACGCCTGCCAAAGTATAACTACTCACAGAAAGCTGCCCTGCAACAGACTGCAACGCAGTAAGCACCGCCTGAAAAACTTCGTCCGGATCCTGCTCGGCATATGCAGGCTGTGGGCTGAGGATGGGGTATTCTACGGCATCATAAAACAGGGTTTTGCCCCTGCCGTCAAAAGCCACCGCTTTAGTGCTGGTCGTTCCGATATCGATGCCTATAAAAGCCTGCTGTGCCATGTATTTTCTTTTTTTATGTATACCTACGCAAAACAGGCTTTTATTTGTTGTAGACGGGCTGCATCACAACAGCGGTTTTAAAGCCGGAAGAACGCCATCCATAATGCTTGATGCAGCTTTGCTCCGCTAAAATGCCTGTGTCGCACGCCATCTCCAACTTTAGTGCTGCATTTGCAGTATAATTTTTAGCTGCAGCAGCAGCCGCTCTGTGCCAGCCATATAGCTGTTGCCCCGCGTTTCGCCTGCATACAGCTTATCTTTTGCTCACCCCTAATGCATCTATATGGCGGATAATGTACAATACAACAGCTCTCCGGGCTCCGATACCAAAGAACCTTTTTACCGCAAAGTACTAAAAGCTGCCGGTATAACCCTGGCATTACTGCTGTTCGTTCTTTTCATTTATTATACTTTTAACAGTGTGCTGCTGCTGGTGTTTGCCAGTGTGCTGATTGCTATTTTTTTCAGGGGTACGGCCGATGCTTTAAGCAGCCGCACCGGCATCCCCACGGGCTGGTCACTTGCCCTGGTGATGGTGGTGTTTCTGGCATTGACGGGGCTTGCCTGGTGGCTGCTGGCGCCCCAGGTTACAGCGCAGATAAGCACCCTCAGCAAGGAGTTGCCCAGGTCCATTGCCGGTCTTGAGCAACAGGTACAGCAGTATGAATGGGGCCGTAAGCTGGTGGGCGAGATACCTACACTTGACAGCCTGATGGAAAGCAAAAACGGGTGGCTCCAGAAAAGTGTGGGTATACTATCAAGCACTTTAGGTATACTGGCCAACATCTATATCGTACTTTTTATCGCCATTTTTATAACCATCAACCCTAAAACATACCGGCAGGGTATTATCATGCTCTTCCCTTTACCAAAGCGCAACCGGGCCAGAGAGGTGCTCGACCACATCGGCTCCACGCTCTACAAATGGATACTGGGCAAGCTTTTCTCGATGACGGTGGTGGGGGTGATGACCTCCATCGGTCTGTCGTTGCTGGGCATACCAATGGCACTGGCACTTGGCTTTATTGCCGGCCTCGTGTCGTTTATACCTAACTTTGGCCCCATTATAGCCTTGGTGCCCGCTGTGCTGATTGCGCTGCTCCAGGGGCCTAACGATGCGCTGTATGTGGTACTGCTGTACACCGGCATCCAACTGGTGGAAAGCAACCTGCTCACGCCGATGGTGCAGAAAAGAATGATAGAAATGCCTCCTGCTCTTATTATTTCAGGACAGCTGCTGCTGGGCGTTTTCTCAGGCATACTCGGCCTCATCCTGGCCACTCCCCTTATTGCCATGCTGATTGTGATCGTGAAAATGCTCTATGTGCGCGATGTACTGGGCGATGATGATGTGCACGTAGGCTAACTAAACAGCTATACCTGGCTTACAACTCTTACGCGCCTGGTTTAGTAGCTTCGCATTTGTGCTATACTTTGTCTGTTTTGTCCCGTAAGCGGGGTATGATTATATGCTAACTTTGCCGTATAAACCTGTTAAAGATTAAAGCAAATGAGTTGGAAAGAGAGCAGACTGTACAGCGTTGTAAACATGAAGTGCCCGCGGTGCCACGAAGGCGATTTATTTCCGAAAGGCACGCTGTACAATGTGAGCAAATTTGCGGATATGAACGATGCCTGCCCTTGCTGCGGGCAGGTATTCGAGCCTGAGCCCGGCTACTATTATGGGGCTATGTTTGTCAGCTACGGCATTACCACGGCCCTGGTGCTGGCTATCTGGTTAGGACTTAGTTTGGTGATGGAGGAAGTTACCATGCTGGCACTGATTCTGTCGCTTACGGTAATGCTGATTGTTTTGCTGCCTGTCATATTCCGGTTGTCCAGGGCTATCTGGATAAACTTTTTTATCGGCTACAAAGGCCCGCCTCAAGTATAAACGCCTGTTCCCCGAAGATGTAAATAAAGAAGCATTCCTGTTCCGGCTTGAAGTTAGGCCGCTGTATTGTATATTGGCTGCCAAACAGCATATCAGGCATGCCGGACAAACATCTGCCCATTTTCAGGATACAGGATTTTGATGCGCAAACCCGGCGGGAGCAGTATTTTTATCTTAATAGTTTCGCAAATCATCTCCGCGAGCACCAGTTTATACAGAAGCCGCACAAGCATAATTTCTATATCGTGCTGCTGCTTACCAGCGGCTCAGGCACCCATACCATCGATTTTAATACCTACCCCGTACAACCCCGGACAGTATACTTCCTGCGTCCGGGGCAGGTGCACAGCTGGCAATTCACTGCGGACGCTGCTGGTTATATTATTTTCTTCACTTCAGAATTTTACCTGTGGGGACATCCGCAAAATAAGCTTTATGATTTTCCGTTTTTTAATGCGCTGCTCTCCCGGCCGCTGCTGCAGGTAACCGAGGCAGAAGAGGCACAGCTGTTAACGGTTATCAAAAGTATAGAGGGAGAGCATGCGGGCCGGCAATCCAAAAAGGAAGACATCATCCGGGATTACCTGGATATTCTGCTCATCCTGCTCTCGCGTATATACGAGGCGCAGCATCCCCGGGAGCAGGTATCTTCCGGGGAGTTCCTTCAGTTGCAAAACCTCGAAAACCTGATTGACCAGCACTACAAGGCACACCAGCCGGTTTCGTTTTATGCCGAACAACTGCACATGACAGCAAAGCAATTGAATGAAAGCAGCAAGCGCACCACTGGCAAAACAATTACGGAGCTGATACAGAACCGGGTGGTGCTGGAGGCGCAAAGGCTGCTGGTGCATTCTCCTCTCACGATTACGCAGGTGGCAGCCGAACTTGGCTACTTCGATAATTCTTATTTCTCCCGCTTTTTCAAAAAACATGCGGGGCAAACACCCGAACAGTTCCGGCTGCTCCACCAGTAAGCTACGAGTTCTAAACGGCTTTAGCCGCATCCTCAATCCCTGACATCCTCAGTTTATACTTTTACTTACCCGGCGGCTGCAGCACCAATTGCACATATATCGGGAAGTGGTCGGAGCCATACTTGGGTAATCTTTTCAACTCCAGCACACGAAAATGACCGGAAGCATAGATCTGATCCAGGGGCCAGCGCCGGATGAGGGAAGTGGCATCGAAAGAATTATAGAAACCCCTGCCCACCCGCACATCGTTTAGCTTGCTTTTTTGCCCAAACAACCGGGAAGTGTTCGACCAGGCTACATCATTAAAGTCGCCGGCAACGATGGTTGGCGCCGTATGTGCAGCCACCATCTCTCCTACTTTTAACAGCACCACTTCCTTCCGGCCCTCTTTTCCAACATTGTCAGGGTATGGGCTGGGTACGGGCGGCACCGGATGTACGGTATGCAGTATAAACCAGGAGCCACCGGGCAGCCTGGCCTCCACCTGAAAAGAGGGTACGCTGTCGTGCTGCAGAAACCGGATATGCGCATCGCGCAGCGGCAGCCTGGAGTATAGCAACATGCCGTAGGTGTTATCCAGCGGGTACAGAATAGTATAAGGGTAGCGCTCCTTCAGAGGCTGCAGCTGGTTGGCCCACCATTGGTTTGTTTCCATAGCCAGCACCAGATCGGGGTTGGCCTTGTGCACAATCTCCAGGAAACCGGCAGCGTTCCTGTTCTTCATCAGCACATTGGCTATCAGCAGGCCAACGGTATTTGCCCGGTTAGCTACTGCCGGACTAGCATCCGGCGCTGCTTTAGGCCAGATGGGCGTGTACGGCAGTATAATTATGGCCTGCAGCGCCGCTGCAGTCACCAGGCCGATCACCAGAAGCACCGCCGAAGTAGCCCAGCGGCGATTTACTGCAACAAACCCGGCCAAGCAGATCAAACAGGCAATCAATGTCTGCTCCCGTAGGAAATCGAGCACCTTCAGGAACCAGAATCGGGTATTATACGGCAGCGAGGCCATTGTTAGCAGCACGCACAGGGTGCCCGCCGCAATAATCAGATAAAATAAGATCCGCCTGCCCATACCTATTACTCACGAAAAAAAAGGCCAGTTGTTTTATCAACTGGCCTGCTTCTTATTTCAGATAAAAACTATGCTTGCTTGACGAGCTGGATTTCAGCATGAAGCTTTATCTCGTCACTCACCACTACACTGCCTGCCTCGGTTACAGCATTCCAGGTAAGGCCGAATTCCTTTCTGCTGATTTTACCATCAACAGTAAAACCCGCTTTCGTCTGACCGTAAGGGTCCACCACCATACCACCGAACTCTACATTTACCGTTACTGGTTTTGTAATGCCTCTGATCGTCAGATCGCCCTGCACCTTCGCCTCATCGTCGCTCACTTTCTTGTAGCTCTTGCCATCAAAGCGCAGCTCTGTATGGTTTTCAGCATCAAAGAAGTCAGCTGAGCGCAGGTGTGTGTCGCGCTGCTCGTTGTTTGTGTTAATAGAGTTTATATCGGCTGTAAAAGTGAGATTCGAGAATTTCTCAAAATCCTCGTCCTCTGTCTCAACCTCCAGGTTAAACTTCTGAAAATATCCTGTAACTGTTGTGATCATCAGGTGCTTCACTTTAAACTGAATCTCGCTGTGGGCAGGGTCAACTGTCCATTTTGTTGTAGCCATATCGTTTTATTTTATTGATGTATGATAAAAAATTAAAAACAGCCCGCTACCGTTTGCTCCTCCTGATTTACTAATCACTGGCGGAGCCGGTAAAAAAATCAATGTAAGTACATATATACGGCTCCACGCGCCAAAGTTACATATGCGCCTGCAGGCATGGCCGGCAGCAGCCCGAAAATTGTCCGGTTCAGGCACACAACTTTAATGTTTGCGTGTATATTTGGGACACAAGTATGAAGCGGAACATTCCGGACATCTTGGAAACATGAGACACAAGACTTTGAAAGTATACATCCTGATTCCGCAATTAATCCTGAATTAAGCATCAGCACATAAATAAACCAGCACCTTTACTTTCTCTGCATGAAAACTGTAAACCTCCTGCTTTGCCTGTGTTTTATACTTGTGGCGCAGCACGCCCTGCCCCAAACCCTGCAGGTAAATAAAAAAGTAGCCAAAGCCATTCGTAAAATAGCGCCGCAGGATATAGAAGCACACATCCGTTACCTGGCCGACGACAAGTTGCTGGGCCGCAAACCCGGTACCGCAGGCTACCAGACGGCCGTAGATTATGTGGTAAGCCAACTTCAGCAACTGGGCGTGCAGCCTGCCGGCGAAAACAACACGTACCTGCAAGACGTGAAGCTGCGCAAAGCCGTAACTGGTGCCAGTGCTACGATGCAGATCAAAGACAGCCTGGGCAGCAGCGCCAACCTGAGTTACGGGCAGGACTACGTTATCTACCCCAACCCACAGCAACCGGAAGTAGCCGTACAGGCGCCGCTTGTATTTGCCGGCTACGGCATCAGCGCTCCCGAACTGGGCTACGACGATTATGCAGGTATAAATACCAATGGTAAGATAGTAGTGATTTTGCGGGGCGCACCGGCAAAGTTCGAGTCTACAGTAGCGGCTTATAGTATGGATTTGCGCACTATTCTGAAAAATGCCGCTGCACATGGCGCGGTGGGCGTCATCATCGGCCAGCCTGATCCGAAAAGGGAACTGCCTAATCTGTCGCGTGGCGTGTACAGCGTGCTGTCGCCGGAGGGTGAGGTGGCAGTATCGCGGAATTATGTGTCGGAGCAGATAAAGCTACTGGCGCTTGTCAGTAACGAGGTGCTGCTCCGCTTTTTCGGCAATGCCGGATTGGATTATCAACAGGCAGAAGCCGCTATCAGTAAAGGTATACCCGCCTCTGCGCCGCTCCATACTTCGGTTAGCGCCGCCTATACTTCCGCTTACCAGGATGTGGACAGCTATAACGTAATCGGCAAAATTGAAGGCACAGATCCGGCGCTGAAAAATGAATATGTGGTGCACAGCGCCCATCTCGACCATGTGGGCATCGGCACACCCGTGCAAGGCGACTCTATCTACAACGGCGCCCACGACAATGCCTCGGGCGTGGCCAGCCTGCTGGAGATTGCCAAAGTATACGCGCGGTTAAAAGACAAGCCAAAACGTTCGGTGCTGCTGGTGATGGTAACAGGCGAAGAAATGGGTTTACTGGGCTCCGCCTATTTTGCCAGACACCCTACCGTGCCCGCTCAAAGCATTGTAGCCGATATCAACACCGACATGCCGACCATTATCGCGCCGCTGCTGTCGGTGGTGGCGCTAGGAGCGGAACATTCTTCGCTGGCAAAGCAGGTGGCGCAGGCCAGCCGCTACCTCGGCCTGGAAGTGGAAACGGACCCGGAGCCAGAACAAAACCGCTTTATCCGCAGCGATCAGTACAGCTTTGTAACGCAGGGCATCCCGGCACTCCACATCAAGTATGGCAACAAAACCCCAGACGGCCGCAACAACCTGGATGTGCAGGTAAAAGCCTGGCGCGAAAAATATTACCACAAACCGCAGGACGATATCAACGGCATCTTTGATTTTGATGCAGGCCGGAAATACGCGCAACTTAACTTCCTGATCGGCTACCTAGTAGCGCAAAATCCTGAAAAACCAACCTGGAACAAAGGCGACTTCTTTGGCAGGCGCTTCGATTAACAGAAGTATAAACCGCTGCAGCTCCGATTGCAGCTTTTATACTTATCTGTATAAATTTTACACGATGTACACACATTGTACATCACAATTACTTATTTTTGTAAAGTCAACCCTATTTTATCAGGCTTAATTACCGTGCGGAAGACAAAATGAAAGCACCTGTACACAGAGGAGAAGTGATCCGGGACGCCATTAAAACAAGTGGTGTAGCCGTGGGCGTAGTAGCCGACAAGCTCGGCGTCAGCAGAAAAACGCTTTACAACAAGTTTAAGGAAACCGGCATTCCGTACAGCTTTATACTCCGGCTGGGAGAGGTGATTCACCATGATTTTTCACAGGAGTTTCCGCACCTGGGCAAAAACGTAAAAAAAGACACCACGCCGCAACAGCCACAAAATGCCAACCTGCTCCTGCCCTTCGATGTGGAGCCACAGGAAATCTCCAGGCCCGGCAACTTAGAAGCCTGCGAAGCAGAACTGCTTAGCCTGCAGCGCAAATACATTGCCCTGCTTGAAAAATTTAATGAACTGCTGCTTAAAACATCGCAAGGCAAGTAAGCGGCTTTTGCCCGAATGAGGGTTTAGTGCAGTCCATCCTCCACTTCGTTGTCGATGCTGCGCTCTGTGCCCGCCATAAAGGTGGCTACAGCCTCGCCGCCGGCATATAGCGTGAGCACATCATCCGAAATACGATAGGAGTCTACATTTTCCAGCACGCGCATCAGCTTATTTTCCAGTTCAATGTTGGGGCACATCATTTTGGTAGCACCCAACTGGCTTAACTTCAGCGTCTGCTGTTCTTCATTTCCTTCATACTTCCCGAAAAACTTGTTGCAGCCTGTAAAGCCGTGCACATCGTTTTCGTTTTCCTCGAAGCGGATATAAGCGGTGTGGGTGTTATTCGGCGCCTGCGGGCTTTGTCCCTCAATGGACATCAACATCCAGTAAGCATCTTTAAAAGTATAAACTTCCGAAGACTTGTCCTTTGGCTTGATGGTGCAGGCACTCACGAAAAGGGCTAACAGCAGGCAGGCGCCAGCTATAAATTTTGAGATAGACATATCGGCTTTATTTTAATTTATTGTTTTGCAGCTATCAGCAACTGCGGCCTTATCCTGTACGGATGGTGCGGCTCTGAGTATAAAAACTGCCAACAGCAGGAAAATCATCATATAAAAAGCCCACAGTTTTTGGCTGTGGGCTTTCTGGAATGGATTTACTATCCGCGTAAACTTCCGCCTTTGCTATAACTGCTGGCGGCAGAATCGGCATTATAGTCCGGCCCTGACCGGTGGCGGCGATCGCTGCTGTTCCTGCTGTAACGGTTTTCGTGTTTCGAATAGTCCTGATCGCTTACGTACGAGCGGTTAGAGGCGTAAAGCCCCGTAGCATAGTTGTCGTCGCGGTTCCTGTGAGAGTCCCTGATTTCACCCTGCTGGTACTCGTCGCGGTTAGATACATCGTCGTAGAACTTGTTGCTACGGCCGCTGCCACGGAAGTCGTTGTCGGAACTGCTGTGGTTAAAATCGGAACGGTCGTTGTAAAAATCTGCTCCGCCCGGGTTGTAACTACGCTGCTCGTCACGGCCATAACTGCTGTACCTTCTGCCACTGCCGCCGCTCTGGTAGCTGTTATCCTGGCGGGCGTAGCGGCTGTTTTCGTCGCTGCTGAAGTTCCCCCGGTAAGCGCCTGAGCTGTCGCGCTCCCAGCCGGTTCCGCGGGTTTGTTCATAGCCGCCCATGTATGGGTTGGGGTCGCCGTAGCGGTAGTGATTGTCGCGGTTCTGGTAGTTTCCGGAGTTTTGCCGGTCATAAGAAGAGCCGGAGTTGTAGCTGCGGTTTCCGTCGTTCCGGTTGTTGTTCCTGTCGTACTTATCATAGTTGCTGCTGCTGCGCTGCATAGGTCCGGGACTGGTGTTGCCAAATGTAGCGCCACGTGTAGTTCTTACATCCTCATACTCGTGGTTGGTGTCCGGCATACCATAATAATTACCATGGTTTTCGTACCGGCTCTGGTAGTTAGATAATTTACGGCCGGCATTTCCGTCGCTGTTCCGGCTGTAGCTGTCGCTTCTATAATTTCCGCTGTTGTAATAATGATCGTCTCTTTCCATAGGTATAAAGTTTAAAGTTTGGTATCAGTTTATACTTATAAACGGACATCCGGCAACAGTGTTGGCTCATGCGCCCGGAAGGCATGCATTACACCCGCTGTAAAAGCCACCTGTTTGCCCGGCTGGGCCGGTAAACCTGCATTTTTCAGGCTAGCGGAAAAGGCAATACTTCGGGTAGCTGCGGCAATATGTCGGTGTGTTCGGGGAGTTCATCTAATTTGCAGGCAAAAGGTATTCTTATTTTATACTTTGTCTGAGCAATAGTATAATAGCCCGCGCCCGGGCGCGGGAGAGAAGAAACAGATAATGCCAGCCTTGCGCCACTGCGCATTGCAGCACCTGTAATAAAGAAATTGTTGTTTGTTGTTTGTTAATACCCTTACTGATTCCCCCGGCTTCTGGTCGGGGTTTTCTTTTTACGACAATTCCTTTTGTTTTTATAAAAATGCGGAAGGCCGGCCTGTTATACTTGCGTTCAGGATGGTAGCATTGAAAAAGCTATTACCTGGCTAAGCCCTCATAGGCACCGGTTTTATCCATCCACACGCAGCCATTACGAAAGACACCGGATGAGAAAGATACTATAAAACAAAGCAGGCTGCCAGTTTTCCGGCAGCCTGCTTTGTTTTATAGTAAGTATAAGTTTACTCGCCTGCTGATGTGGCAGGAGCATCTATAGCGGCAGCTTTCTGCTGTGCTTTATACTTGTTCTCAAACTTATGGTACAGGTATTTCTGCTTATTGTCGAGGCTGATTTTGCGGCCCTGGATGTACGCCAGCGTTACGTTGTTGGTACGCATGTCCAGCAAATCGCCTGAAGACACGACCAGGTTAGCATCTTTACCGGCCTCCACAGAACCTGTCTGTTTGTCGATACCCAGAATTTTAGCGGTGTTCAGGGTTACGCTGGACAACGCCTGCTCTTTATCCAAACCATAGGCAGCCGAGGTGCCTGCAATAAAAGGCAAATTGCGGATGCCGTGGATGCTCAGGTCATAGTCGAGGGCCACCAGCAGACCTGCCTGTTGCAACAGATAAGGCATTTTGTAGGGCATGTCCACATCTTCCCCGGGTCTGGAGGGCAGCGCATGTACCCCTGAGTAAATAACGGGAATGTTGTTGTCTTTCAGAAAATCGGCTACCACCAGCGCATCACCGCCACCTACCAGCACGATATCTTTTACGCCATACTTCTTTGCAAAATTGATGGCCTCCACTATCTCCTTGCCATAATCTGCATGAATGTACAGCTTTTTGGAGCCGTCGAACAAACCCGCCATCGCAGCCAGCTTCAGGTTTCTGTTGTCATGTGTGCCGGCCTTGTATACAGCCGCATCACGCATCAAAGCAGCCAGCTCTGTCAGCATCTCCTCCCGCTGTTCTTTCATGCGGGCCAGGCGCTTGGCGGCTTCCGGATCATTGTTGCCGGTTTCTATCAGCATGTTGGGCCAGTTCAGGTGTATGCCACCATCCGCTTTCACAATGGCATCTTCCCAGTTCCATGCGTCCAGCTGCACCACCGAAGACGTGCCAGAAATGGTACCTCCGATGGGCGTTACCTGCGACAGCAAAACGCCATTGGTGCGGATGGTCGGAATAATATCAGAATCCGTGTTATAGGCCACGACAGAACGGACGTTGGGATTGAACTGCCCTACCTCATCCCAGTCGATGGTAGCACGCACGCTTTCTATTTCGTTCAGGCCAAGGCCGGAGTTGGGCTGGATGAGGCCGGGATAAATATGCTGCCCTGTTACGTCCACCACTTCGTAGCCATTCAGGTTTGCCCCGCTCTGCGGCCCGGCATACGTAATTTTGCCATCGGCAAATCCTACCACAGCATTTTCCACTACTGTGCCGTTGCCTACGTGCAGTGTCGCGCCTTTCAGCAAAATCGGTTTGCTTTGTTTGGGCGCCGGCGCGGGCACCTGCGCAAAAGCAGGCACACTGAACAGCAAGGCAACCAGCGCTGAAATATATCTTTTAGTAATTTTCATTTTCTAATTTAACTATCCAACGATTAAAATTAATAAGCGAGAGACTGCTCCTCCTGACTGTACTCCACTTCGTCGCAGTCCAGTACGCGGACGCGCTTGCTGGCGGGTGCCTGTGTTTTGGCGCCGCCGGTTTTGGCGTTCAGCATCTCCTGCACCAGGCGCATGCGTTCTTTTTCCATATCCTGGCGCAGCTGCGCATCACGCTCCACGTCGTAGTAGGCAATGCCGTCCACAAAGGTCTTCAACGGTTTGGCATATACAGAAAGCGGGTGGTTGTTCCAGAGCACGATGTCGGCGTCTTTGCCTGCTTTTATACTTCCCATGCGGTCGTCCAGGTGCAGTAATTTGGCCGGGTTGAGCGTTACCATTTTCAGGGCATCTTCTTCGCTCATGCCGGCATACTTCACGCTTTTGGCTGCTTCCTGGTTCAGGCGGCGGGCCATTTCGGCATCATCCGAGTTGATGGCTGTTACCACGCCTACTTCGCTCATAATGCCGGCGTTCTGCGGAATCGCATCTTTTACCTCCATTTTATAAGCCCACCAGTCAGAAAAAGTACCAGCGCCTATACCGCGTGCCGCCATTTTATCAGCCACTTTGTAGCCTTCCAGAATGTGCGTGAAGGTGTTTACCTTGAACCCCATTTCATCGCCTACCTTCATCATCATGTTGATTTCGGACTGCACATAAGAGTGGCAGGTAATAAAGCGCTTGTCGTTGAGGATTTCTACCAGTGCGTCCAGTTCCAGGTCGCGGCGCGGCGCGGCGGTTTTAGCCTTCTGGCGCTTCGACAGGTTGTTGTAGTCCTTCCAGGCCTGCTCATACTCCTTAGCTCGCTGGAAAGCATCTACGTATACCTGCTCCACGCCCATGCGGGTCTGCGGAAAACGGATGCTGTGTACGCGGTCGCGGTTGGATTGCTTCACGTTTTCGCCCAGGGCAAACTTAATGAACGGATCTGCATTTTCTACCAGCAATTCCTGCGGGCTCTTGCCCCAGCGCATCTTAATAATGGCCGACTGCCCGCCGATGGGGTTGGCAGAACCGTGCAGCAGTTGTGTGGTGGTAACGCCGCCTGCCAGCTGGCGGTAAATATTCACATCCTCCGAGTTCAGCACATCCGACATACGCACTTCCGAGGTTACAGCCTGTGTGCCTTCGTTAATATCATCCAGGGCAATGTGCGAGTGCTCGTCTATAATACCGGCTGTTACGTGTTTGCCCGTGCCGTCTATCACTTTGGCGCCGGGCTCGCTCAGGTTTTTGCCTACCTGGGCAATTTTGCCATTTTTCAGCAGCACATCGGTGTTCTCCAGCTTGCCCTCTTTTTCACCTGTCCAGATGGTGGCATTCTTGATCAGTACTGTTTCCTGTTTTGGCAATTCGCTTTGGCCGAAGGCGGCAAAAGGATAAATCAGCTTGCCGAGCTGCACCGGCGCTGCTGTTTTCGTGCTGTCTTTTTTGGCTTTTGCGCTCATGGCCTCCGAAAACGTGGCTACCCATTTCACAGTGCTGGCATCCGGCAGTTTGCCCTCGCCCTGCATGTTTTTATCAGCCAGCCAGCCACTCAGCCTAATGGCTTCCTTGTTTGTTTTGCTCTTATCGAAGGACAGCGTTACCAGGTTGTTATCAAAGCTGATTTTACCTTTCACGGTGTCCTGCGCAATTACTTTAAGCTCCGGCTTTTCGGCTGTGCCCGCAATCAGCAGCCTGCGGACGGGCTCGTTGCCTACTTTTAAAGTATAAACCCCACGGTAATCGGTCGGCACTTCGGTTACTTTATACTGATGCCCCTGCACCCAGTTTTCCAGGATAAGGTTGTCTTCATCAAACAGGTTGCCGGAAGTGATAAGGAAGTTGGCCAGCTTGCCTTTGTCCAGGCTGCCGATTTTGTTTTCGGCGTGCAGCAGTGCCGCTGGTGTAGCAGTCAGCGCTTTTAAAGCTTCCTCCGCGGGCAGGCCATACTTGATTGCCTTGCGCACGTTGGGCAGAAAGTCTTTCTTATCTTTTAAATCTGATGCGGTGAAGGCAAACGTTATACCTGCCTTTTGCAGCATGGCAGCATTGGCAGGCGCCATCTCCCAGTGCTTCATATCGGCCAGCGACACACGGCGGGCATCAAACGGATCTTCCACGTTGTAGGCGTCCGGGTAATTTACCGTAAGTATAAGCGGCGCATTGGTGGCTTTCACCTCGTGCAGCATCTGGTATTCGTCGCCTGCTCCTTTGATGATGTACTGCTTTCCGAACTCATCGCCCACTTTGTCGGCACGAATCAGGTTTAGCTTGTTTTCCACTTCAAATACCTGCGGATACTTATTGGCTTCGGCAAAAGCTTTCAGGGATATGTTCTGCTCCTTGGCCGGGTTCTGCGTGTTCCATTGTGCATCCAGGTAGGTCTGGCGCAGCAGCGCCACGGCGCCCATCAGCGAATTAGGGTAATCCTGCTGCGAAGAGCCACGGTCCAGCGACAGCGCACCGGCCGCTTTATCCAGCACAATTACTTCATTTTCCCTGTCATCGGCCAGTGTTACAAGTGCCGCGGTGCCGCGGGCAATGCCATCCTGGTACACGGACAGCACCGCGCCAAAACCCAGTTTGCGCAATGCCTCTGCTTCTTCTTTGTCTGCTTTAAAGAGCTCCACCGCATTGGTTTCGGGTCGTATGGCCTGGTTCCAGGCGTAAGCGCCCTGCTTGTCGGATTCGGGATGCGGCGGCGAACCATAACCGACACGCGCCTCTTTCACTTCCGGCAGGCCGTAGTTGCTGAACATATCCACCAGGCCCGGATAGATGTGCTTGTCTTTCGCATCTATCACCACGGCACCGGCAGGCACTTTTACGCCGGCGCCTACGGCCTCTACCTTACCGTTGCGGATAAGGAGCGTTGCGTTCGGAATCGTGGTTTTGTAATCGGTGTGAATGGTGGCGTTGGTGAAAGCGACAAGGCCGGAGCGCTCGTCATACACGCCGTTGCGCGGAAAAGTATCCTGCGCCATTACGCTTCCTGCCCCTAAAGCCAGGAAAGCTGCAATGGTAAAGACTTTCTTCATTGATTAGTAAATTAGGGTAATATGTGGAATGGTTTATAAGTACAAGGCTCAGGTAAAAAACACAAGTATCAGGACATTTTATACCAGACTGCTTTATTTATACAGATCTAATAATCAGGGTATTATGCTTCATAATACAGTGCCCGGAAGGATATTTCAGGTTGTTCTGTTACTTGGTTATCCAAATATAGCCAGCGCTGATAAGAATATCTAGCAGGCAAACCGTTATTTTATCTGCTAAGGCCCGGCCATAGTGGTTCCGGACCGTACTGCTCGGTTTAAAAGACTCAGATTTCAATCCATACGGCAGGACAATACCACATACAAAAAGTTGAATTTCAGGTGTTTAAACATCATAAAGAAATAGCCGGAATGTATGGTTTATGTTGGCCTATTTCATATCTTTCGTCTGTATAGCGCCTGCTGTTCAGCCCCGGCACTGCCTTGGTTAGCTATAAGTTTTCAGCATGTATACTTCTTAGCCTTGCTTCTATGAAAAAGTCTCTGCTTCTTTCTGCGCTGTGCTGGCTGACAGTATGCTGCACCGCCCCTTTGCTCAGCAATGCCCAGACCGCTTCCCCGGATTCGGCAGCTGCGCCAGCCACAAGTATAAAAGGCCTTATTCCGATTCCGGTGATTTATTATACCCCCGATACCCGCCTGGGTGTTGGCGCTGCCGTCATCGGCTTTCTGCGCCTCAAGAGCAGGCACAACGACACCTATACCCGCCTGTCCACGGCACGCATTCTGGTAGATTATACCCTGAACAAACAGACGGACCAGCAAATGGAGTGGAACGTGTTTACGCGTGAGGAAAGATATTTGCTGCGCGGCGAGCTGCGTCACCGCGTATACACCGACCGGTTTTACGGCATTGGCAACAACACCCCCGAAACGGATGAGGGCAAGTATAAATACGCGCTTGTCGGCGCCAAGCTGGCCGCTTTAAAGAACATGGGCAGCCATACTTTCCTGGGGGTGGATTATCAACTGACAAACTATTATGATCTGCGGTTGGACTCGATAAGCGGCGACCGAGAAAGCCTGCTGCAAACGCATCATATTGCTGGCTACCAGGGCGGCCTGAACAGCGGTGTGGGCCTGGTGTTTCTGTTTGACACGCGCGACAATACCGCCTACGCCAGCAGCGGCATGTTGCTCGAAGCCTCTGCTTACCAGTTCGGAAAACTCTTTGGCGGCGATTTCAATTACAAAAATTTCAACTTGATTTTCAGTAAGTTCTTTGAACTACGGCCAGCCCATGTTCTTGCCACAAACACTGTAATCAACCTGAACAACGGTGCAGTGCCCGTTATGCGCCTGTCTGCCGCCGGCGGCGACAAGATTCTGCGCGGCTACGCCCGCAACCGTTTTGTGGACAACAACTTTGCCGGTACGCAGCTGGAGTATCGCTTCCCGCTGTACCGTAAACTGGGTATGGCTGTTTTTACAGGAATAGGTGATGTATTTAATAAACCTGCTGATGTAAACTTTTCAACTCTTAAATACTCGCTCGGCACCGGCCTGCGCTATGCTCTTAACCCCGAACAAAAACTGAACCTGCGCTTTGATCTGGGCTATGGCAGCGAAGGTGCTAATTTCTATATTGTAATTGGAGAAGCATTTTAATAAAGCACCCGGATAAATGCTGACAAGCAGCATAATTCATTAAAAACAGTTACTTTTGTTCATCCTTCCATCAGAAAACATACTTTATGAAATACTTTGCTATACTGTTGCTACTTGCCACCATGAGCTGCGCCACCACACAGCCGCAAACCACCGCAACAGCAGATGTACAGGTACTAACGCCAACCGAGTACAAAGCGCAGCAGCCCACCCGCAAAGACGTGTTGCTGGACGTACGCACGCCCGAAGAGTATGCGACCGGCCACTTGGAGAATGCCCGAAACGTGGATTACCGCGGCGGCGCCTTTGCCGAAGAGATGAAGAACTGGGACAAGAACAAAGTATACTACCTGTATTGTGCCTCCGGCAATCGCAGCGGCAAAGCGGCTGAATTACTCAAAGAGGCCGGCTTTAAGCACATTTACAACATAGGCGGATTTCCGGCGCTGCAGGAAGCGAATTTACCGGTAGAGAAAGAAACGCAGCAGTAAAAACCTGACCGCAGTTTATTTTCTACTCTTTTCCCGGCGCTGCTTGCAATATCGCCTGCGCCTGCTGTATCTTGAAGCGGAATAAGGGAAAGAAAGGACATGCGCGTATTACATACCTCCGACTGGCACCTGGGCCAGCGCCTCGTTAACCTCGAACGCACCGAAGAACACCAGCATTTCCTCGACTGGCTGCTGCAAACCATTGCGCAGGAGCAGGTAGAAGTGCTGCTGATGTCGGGAGATGTGTTCGACAACGGCGCGCCCTCTAATACCGCGCTCAAGCTATACTATGATTTCCTGCGTCGCATCTGCGCTACCTGCTGCCGCCACATCATCATCACAGGCGGCAACCACGATTCTGTTTCTACCCTCAACGCGCCTAAAGAGCTGCTGGAGTGCTTCAACATTTACGTAATAGGCGGCGCCTCGCAAAACCCGCTGGACGAGTTGCTGGAACTGCGCTGCGAACAGGGCAAATTACAACTGGTAGTCTGTGCCGTGCCGTTTCTCCGCGACCGCGATGTGCGTCTGTCGGTGCCCGGCGAAACGTTTGAGGAGCGCGAACAGCGCATCAAACAAGGTATAGCCGCGCATTACGAAGCTTTTGTACCGCACATCCAGCCGTATAAAACGCAACGTATACCCGTCATCGCCATGGGCCACCTGTTTGCTGCCGGCGGCACTGCCTCCGAGAGCGAGAAGGAAATACACGTGGGCAACCTCGGCCAGATTGGCGCCGACCAGTTCCCGAAGGAGTTTGATTACGTAGCCCTGGGCCACCTGCACCGTCCGCAGCAGGTCAACCAGACGCATCACATCCGCTACTCCGGCTCTCCTATTCCGCTTAGCTTCAGCGAAGTAACCGACAGGAAAGTAATATTTATACTTGATTTTGAAGCCGGCAAGCTGGCAAACCTGCGCGAGTTGGAAATACCCTGCCGCCGCAAACTGCTGCGCTTTAAAGGACCGCTCGACAAGGTGAAGCAACAACTGGCCGTGTACGACAACAGTGCCTATGCGTTAACTGCCTGGGCCGAGCTGCAACTGGAACTCGATGCGCCCCTCCCCGACCTGAACGAGCAACTGGAGGAAGTGCTGCGGCTAAAAAGCACAGAACTGCAACTGCTCATTCATCGCCCGCCCATCATTAAAGCAGCCGCGCAAACGCTGGCACAGCAGGTACAGCCCGAAGCCGACCTCCATACCTTACGCGAGCAGGACGTGTTCCTGAAACGCTGCCAAAGCGCCTTCCCCGACAACGACCATACTGAACTGGTGTCCACCTTTTCGGAGCTGCTGGAGTTGATGGAGCAGGGAGAGTTAGAGAGCTGAGAATTAAAAGGGAAGATTTAGTATGACCTCGCAGCGTGCGCAGCTCCTGCGAGCGTCTTGCCAGCCACGAAGTATAAATGTCTGAATCAGGATTTACAGGATGAAAGGATTTGCAGGATATAGAAGTATAAATTTAAAGATAACACAGATAAGCAATCCCTAATCCGGAGTATAGAAATTCTGTTCATCCTGGCGGTGGAGCCCTCGACAAATCCTGCTGATTCTGATTCTGACAAAAAGGAGCTGCGCACGCTGCGAGGTATGACTTTAAAATAAACACATTACCAACATGAAAATCCTTGCTGTCCGTTTCCAGAACCTGAACTCCCTGAAAGGAGAGCACGAAATCCGCTTCGACCAGAGCCCCCTGGCAGAGGCCGGGCTGTTTGCTATTACGGGCCAGACGGGAGCAGGCAAAACCACCATTCTGGATGCGATAACAGTTGGATTGTACGGCCTGGTGCACCGCCACAGCAACGACAAGCCGCTGGAACTGATGACGCGCCACACGGCCGAGAGCTTTGCAGAGGTTACATTTGAAGCCAATGGTAAGCGCTACCGTTCCAAGTGGCACATCCGCCGTAGCCGCGGCAAAGCAGGCGGCAACATGCAGCCGGTACACATGGAGTTGTACGACTTTGAGGAAGACGCGCTGTTTGACCTGAAACCCAGCCAGGTACCGGAAAAAGTGGCCGAACTATGCGGCCTGGACTACAACCAGTTTCTGCGCTCCGTCATGCTCTCGCAGGGCGATTTTGCACGCTTCCTGAAGGCCAACCCCAACGAGCGCAGCAGCCTGTTGGAAAAGATCACAGATACACACATCTATTCCGAAATATCAAAATCTGCTTTTAAGAAGGCCAAGGAAGAGCAACAGAAAAAGGAAGATTTAGAACGTCGTCTGCAGGACACGTCCCTGCTGCCTGAAGAGCAGCGCCAGGCTTATGAACAAAGTATAAACGAACTGGCAGCACAAGAGGCCATACTCCAACAGGACATCTCCGTACTACAGGCACAGGTACAATGGCTGCAGCAGGTAGCTGTCCTGCAGGCGAAAAAGCAGCAGCAACAAGCGGCTCTGCAGGTGCAGGAGCAGAAGCTGGAGAGCCTGAAGCCGGACTTCCGGAAGCTGCAGCAGCATGAACAGGCGCATCAGTTTGCAGGCGAACTAGCAGAAATCCGCAGCGCCAACGGCAGGCTGACGGAAGTACAGGAACAACTCCTGACACTGGAGCAACGGCTGCCGGTGCTGGAAACGGAACTGGAACTAGCCGGAAACATTGCTGCCGAAGCTGGTAAAGCCCATCAGCAGCAGGAAGAAGCGCTGCAAAAACTGGAGCCGCTGCTCGCGCAGGTCGTTAAACTGGATCACCAGTTGCACACCATCCGCGACAATTATAAGCAAGATAAAGAGGCCTATGTTGCTTTTGAGGAGCAACTGAAGCAGGAACAGATGCTGCTGCAAACCCGCCAACAGGAGCTGGACGAGCTGACACAGCAGGCGGCAAGTATAAAAAGCTGGCTGGAGCAGCATGCACGCCTGCAGGATTTACACGAGCATCTGCCGGAATTCAGGAGCACCCTGCGCGATATACAGGAAGTGGAGCAACGCATCAAACGCAACCAACAGGAGCAGCAGGAGTTGCAACAGCAGCTCCGCCAGGAAGCACAGCAGGCAGCACAACTGGAACTGGTACAGGCGCAGCAACAGGTACAGCAGCAACAGCTGAACATACAAAAACAGGAAAAGCTGGCCCGGCTGCAAAGCATGCTTTCTGATAAAAGTATGGAGGAGCTGGAACAGGCGGCGCAGGCACAGCCGGCAATGCTGGCCAGGTATGAGCGCCTGCAGGAACTCGCCCGGCAACATGCCATACTTCAGCAAAAGTTGCAAAGTATTGACAACCAATGGCAGGAGCACAGGCAGGAAGAAGCAACCAAAAAAACACAACTGCAGGCGGCACAGCAGCAGTATGAAGATGCCACAGCGCACCTGGCCACGCTCCAGAAACTGGTGCTTTTGCAACAGCAGATGCAGCAATACGAGGAGGCGCGCCATACCTTAAAACCGGACGAGCCCTGTCCACTTTGCGGCTCTGTGCACCATCCTTTTGCGGAAGACGGTTATACTTTCGATTTGCCGGAAGAAGTACAGAAACGCGACAAGCAGCAGGCATTGGCAAAAGAGCTGGAACAACAGGTAAATGCACTGCAACTGCAGTTGAGTGCGCTGGCGCAAAAGCAAAGTATGGCCGCCGCATCCAAAGCCGAAACAGAAACGGAGTTAAGCCGCCTGCACCATACATTCACGCAGCTGGCCGGGGGCATTTCTGAAAGTATAAGTATAAGCGATGGGGCCGGATTGGCGGAACTGATGCTGGCGCAGCAGGAATCGGCAGATGCGTTGCAGCAAAAACTAACACAGGCGCGCACGCTGAGCCGGGAACTGGAAAGTATAAACCAGGCGCTGCAACTGCTGCGCGAAGCACAGGTGCAGGCAACGGGCAAGTATAACCAGCTGCAGCAGTCGGACAGAATGCTGCAAACCCAGCTGCAGAAGCTCCAAACCATACTTGCCGATGAGCAGGAACAGCAGCAGGACCACACGCAAACTGCCGAATCATTTGCTGCCTCTTTCGGATTGGTTTATAAACCGGAAGAGCGGCAGCAACTGTTACAAACGTTGGAACAGCAGTCTGCCGCTTTTGCACAAAAGCAGCAGGCGCTGGAACAAAGGCGGGAGAAGTATGTAGAGTTGAAGGCAGAAGTTAACAACCGGAAAGCCAACGCGCAGCAGAAGGAAAAAGAATTGCAGGAGCGGCAGCAGGCTCTGAAGGAAGCACACGAGCACCTCACACAAATAAAAGCAGCGCGTCAGGAATTATTCGGGGAAAAAGACCCGGAGCAGGAGCGCCAGCAGGCCCGGCAGGCATTGCGCCTCCATGCCCTGCAAGCCGAAGAGGCGCGTACCAGGCAGCTGCAAAAGCAGCAGGAACTTCGCGAATCCCGCGCGCGCCAGGCAGAATGCCACGCCAAACAACAGCAAAATAAATCGGTGCTGAACGAGCTGAAAGAAGGATTGCTGCGCGTGCTCCGGCAAAAAGGCATCGAAACGATAGAGGCGCTCAGCCAGATGCTCCTTGACCGCGACGAAGCCGAACGCCTTGCCAACCTCAAAGCCCAGACCGAAAAACACCTGACGGAGCTGCGGAAGTCGCTGCGTGATGTGCAGCAGGAACTGGCGCAAACCCAGGCCCTGGAATTGACAACGGAAAATACAGACCTCTTACAAAACCAGTATCAGGAGAAAATAGCGCAGCAGCGCGACCTGATTGGGCAGCGCGCCCGCTGTCAGCAACTACTGGAGCAGGATGCACAGCAGCGCGAAAAAAACAGGGAACTGGCCGGGCAACTGCAAACGCAGCAGCAGGTATATCACCGCTGGGCACAGCTCTCAGATTTAATCGGATCGGCAGATGGCAACAAATTCAGCCGCTTTGCGCAGGGGCTTACGCTGGCACGGCTGGTGGAACTGGCCAACCGGCACCTGCAAAAGCTCAACGACCGCTACCGCATCCTTAAAAGCCAGGAGGAAGACCTCGAACTGCTGATTGTGGATACCTACCAGGCCGAGGCCGTGCGCCCGATGAACACGTTATCCGGGGGAGAGAGTTTTCTGGTGAGCCTCTCGCTGGCATTGGGCCTCTCTGACTTGGCCGGACGCCGTACGCAGATCAACTCTCTGTTCATAGATGAAGGCTTCGGCACACTGGACGCAGAAACGCTGGATGCCGCTATCTCGACACTGGAAAACCTGCAGGCCAGCGGCAAAATGATTGGTATTATTTCGCATGTGGAGGCGCTGAAGGAACGCATCGGCACCCAGATAAAAGTACAACGGCAGGCCGGTGGCATAAGTATAATAGAAGTGGTGGGTGGATAATTATCGTATTAGCACATTTACTGATGATGCTGCTGTGCGGCTGCCAAAATTCCAGTGACCTTATGTACGGCTTTCACCTGATGCTTATGCAATGAAGCTACCACTTTATCACTTATTCCTGATTTATACCCTGCTGGCCACCTCCTGCCAGCACGATCGGAGGGATGCACAGGAGCAGTTCCGCGAACGGCAACAGGCGATACTGGAGCGGGCACAGGAGCAACAACCTGCCACCTCGCCTACCACAGCTCCGACTGCTAACACCGCACCCGTCGACACAGAAAAATCCGCAGAAGTTTTGCCGGAGAAGGAGAAACCTTCGGCCATGGCCGGCGACCGGGTGGTCGCCATAAAAGACGGCGACACCATCGTGCTGCTTCGGAACGGAGAACAAATTACGGTGCGCCTGTATGGTGTGGACACACCCGAAAAAACGCAGGATTTCGGGCAAAAGGCCAAACAGTTTACTTCTGATCTGGTGTTTAACAAGTATGTGCGCCTCATCCCTAAAAACAAGGATCGCTATGGCCGCACGGTGGGCACTATTCTACTGGCAGACGGGCGCAGTCTGAACGAGGAGCTGGTGCGCAACGGCTTTGCCTGGCATTACAAAGCCTACTCCACCGATAAAAACCTGGCCAACCTGGAAGCAGACGCCCGCCGCTACAAGCGCGGCCTGTGGCAAAGCCCCAACCCCACTCCGCCTTGGGATTACCGCAAAGACAAGCGTTCGGGAGGAAGCAAAGCAAAGCAAAGCAGGCAACTACAACAAATTCACCTGTTCCGGCAGGCGCCACCCGGCGCACCGTTTACCTGTGCAGCAGCGCCGGCTCCAAAGTATACCATTACGATAGAAGCTGCGCCGCGCTCCGGCGTTGCAAACAGGACGTTATAACCCTGACTGAAGCAACTGCTATCCGGCAGTATGGCCGCCGCGCCGACAAATCCTGCAGCAAATAATTTAGATTATGCTATATTTACGTTTCGCCATTGATACATTCCATGAAACCCACCCTTAAAGCCAGACAAACCCGGTACTTTATTTTACAGATGGCCTTAGCTGTGATGTTGTTGGCCTCCTGTAACCAGGCTACCGAGCAGGAAGTGGCCACAACAGAACAGGCCACAGAAGCAGCTGCCGCTGATACCGTACAAAGAAGGCCTGCCCCTGCATTTTATCTTATTCCGCCCAACCTGGTGCGGGAGCGCGTATGGATCTGTGATGCCGCCACAGCAGACATTTTCCATACAAAAGCTGATTGCCCGGTGCTGCTGGAATGCAGGGGCAAAGGTAATTTCCGGAACGTAAGCCTGCAGCGCGCCATTGAAGAGTATGGCCGCTACAACTGCCAGACCTGCAGCAAAGACCTCGATCATATTTTTGACGAGGACATGGTGCGCTGACATCATACGTAAACCGGGCAAGGGCCGTATTGCCGGAACAATGACCGGCCTGCCTGGTTTAAGTATAGCTTTTGCTTACAGGTTGTTTTTACTGTGCAGCACCAGCAGAGGCATTTCGGCTTGGTAAGTCAGCTGCTCGGCCAGGCTTTGGGAAAACAGCTCCTGCAAAAACCCTTTTTCTTTCCGGAGAATGGCGAGCAAACTTCCATCTATACTTTCATAGTACCTTTTCAGCCCTTCATCGCGGTGTTTGCTGGTTATTTCCTGAAAGTACAGGGGTACATCGGCATAAGTGCTTTGCAGCTCGTTCCAGAACTGCTGCGGTTTAGCTTTCCCTTCGCTTGCCTCATCTTTCACCACGTGCACCACATGAATATCTGCTCCAAAAAGGCTGCCTACACCTACCACTTCCTCCAGCGCCCTGCTATCTTCCTCGCTGTAATCTGTGGCGTACACGATGCGCTCTATGTTTGGTTCAGAGGCAGTAGCAGGCACAGATAGCACCGGACAATGTACTTCTTCAATTACAGCCTCGGTGTTGCTCCCGATTAATAATTCTTCCAGGGCACTGCTGCGGCCGGTGGTGCCCATTACTATAAGATCGTAGCCCTCGGTTTTGGTCAGGTGCGCCGCCGTGTCGGTCAGCAACGCCTCCTTCAGAATATAATCGCAGGTAAAGTGGCCGGCCTGGTTGGCTCCGAATTGCTGCTCCAGAAACAGGCATTTGGCTCTCAGCTTTTCGCCGGCATCGCGCGTTTGTTCGCTCAGCAGCTCACCCGCTACGAGCGCTGTGTCAGAGGTGTCCGCAATAGGCAGGTGCAGTACGTGCACCAGCGAGAGATGCGCATTGGCATGCTGCGCAATGTAAACCGCGTATGCCAGCGCCTTATCAGAACTCGCGGAGAAGTCCGTCGGACATAGTATCTTTTTCATGGTTGTTGGTTGTGTGTTTGGTTGTGTATTAGTGAAATGAGAGCTCCCACTATATGCCAGTTTCACTATGTATAGCCTGTATACGTGATGCGGCAAAAGAGATAAGCAATAAAGCTTAAAACTTATAGCAACGTGTACCCTGCTATCCGTAAACACCTAATTTACAAGTACTAAACACACATAAAACATACTCTGCTGCCACCGGTTTTTTGCTTCCAGCCCTGTTAGGTGTTCAGTTCCTTTATTGCTTTCCAGCTCCAGTTATACTTCGGTTGCAGATGGGCGTAAGCCTGCCGGTAGTAATTCACCACCACCTGTTTCAGCTTGTCTACAGGTATAGCGGAAGAGAAGATTTCCCGCTCTGTCGGGTTGTCATAGGCTTCTTCGCGCTTTAGCTGGTCTCCGTCGAGGCGCAGCAGCGGCCCGGTTTCCGTTACGGCATCATAAGTCCAGCGGTGGCCGGAGGTTTCCATCTGATTCAGCTGTGCTGCCAGGGGCGCCATACTGATTCTTGGCAGCGTGGGCCGCGAGGCAATATCTACCCAGGTGGTATACTTGTACTCCAGCTCGTAGCGGTTCCGGTCGTAGCAGGTCAGCACCATGTCAAAGCCGGTGGTGCGGCTAAACAGCGCGTAATAATGCAGTGGGTGCGGTATCTCGATGATCACCAGGCCGATTTCGGGGTGGCGGGTGAGCTTTGTTTCCGGTTTATACATATCGCGGTAGCCCAGCAGCACGCTTCCTACCTCATCCTCCCAGGCAGCACGCTCCCAGTCCGGGTCCTGCAGCACACGCCCGAATGCCTGCAGGAAGTATGTAAATTTGCCGGCGCACTGCATCACTTCCTTCTCTTCCATCTCGTCGGCGGCGAAAGGCTTGTAAAACAGCTCCCGTTCTCTGGCATTTATCCAGCACACCAGCTTTAGCGCCTCGCCGGCCAGCGGGTGGTTCAGGTCCAGCTCCCGGAAATCGCCGATGAGCGCCATCTGCCGTAGCAGTTCCTCGTGTTCCAGTGCCTGTTCCGGATTCAGCAGAGCCCACACGCCTACAAAACCATCAATATCAAAATGGTTGGCTGTTACATAAGGCAGGTCCAGTTCCGGTAATTGCAGGCGCAGTGCACCCAGCACAATGCCGGCGCTGGTATCGTCCCGGATGGCGTCCGGCGTTGGCGCGCCCCGCCAGTGCGACAGCATAAACCCGTTGGCATGTGTGCTGTCTACCACAATGGCCTTATGATTTCTGAGTTCTGAAAAAGGAATAAATTGTCGTTGCATTATCATGGGCTAAAGGTAAAAAGAAGCCGGTACAGAAGCTATCCTATCTGTTATACTTATACGTGGCCAATGTTGGCGCCTGTTCCTCGTGCTGATGCTGTAGCCAGAGCGCATCTGTTGCTCTATTTACAAAGCGCTGCCTTATACATTAAATCATCATCCATAAAACACGGCAAAACCCGGGCACTTACTTTTCCGGATTTTATGCGTACTTCGCAGGGTATTATACTATGCCTTATGAAACTGAACGACATTTATGCTTCTTCTCTCGCCCTGCTCACGGATTTATACCAACTAACGATGGCTTATGGCTATTGGAAGCAGGGGATGGCAGAGCGGGAAGCCGTGTTCAATTTATACTTCCGGAAAAACCCTTTTGGCGGCGGTTATACGGTGGCGGCAGGTCTGGAGTACGTTGTAAACTATCTGCAGGAGCTACAATTCCGGGAGGATGATCTGGCTTATCTGGCTTCGCTGGAAGGAAATGCGGGCCGGCCGCTGTTTGAAACCGCTTTCCTGGATTACCTGCGCAACATGCGCTTTAGCTGCACCGTAGATGCCATACCCGAAGGCACAGCCGTTTTTCCGGGAGAGCCGCTGGTACGGGTACGCGGACCTTTGCTCCAGGCGCAACTAATCGAAACGCCCCTGCTCACCATTATCAACTTCCAGACGCTTATCGCTACCAAAGCAGCCCGCATAACCGATGCTGCCAAAGGCGATCAGGTAATGGAATTTGGCATGCGCCGGGCACAGGGCATCGACGGCGCGCTGGCTGCAACGCGTGCCGCTTACGTGGGCGGCGCCGACGCGACTTCTAACCTACTGGCCGGCAAGCTTTTCGATATTCCGGTACGCGGCACCCATGCGCACAGTTGGGTACAGGCCTTCGACTCAGAGCAGGAAGCCTTTGAAGCGTATGGAAAGGCTTTTCCTAAAGATTCTGTTTTTCTGGTAGATACCTATGATACACTGGAGGGCGTACGCCATGCCATCAAAACAGCCCAAAAACTACAGCCGCTGGGATTCGTATTCGGCGGCATCCGTCTCGACTCCGGCGATTTGACTTACCTGAGCGTGGAAGCGCGCAAACTGCTGGATGCAGCAGGTTTTACAGATGCCAGCATTGTGGCCAGCAACGATCTGGACGAGCACATCATCACCAGCCTGAAAAGCGAAGGAGCCAGAATAAACGCATGGGGCGTGGGCACCAGGATGGTAACGGCCTACGATCAGCCCGCGCTGGGCGGCGTGTACAAACTGGCCGCCATCCGGCAGGACAATGGCGACTGGGACTATAAAATTAAATTATCGGAGCAGCGGGCCAAAACGTCTACGCCCGGCATCCTGCAGGTGCGTCGCTTTTATGACGGCGACGGTTACCAGGCCGATATGATTTATAACCTGGCGGAGCCGCTCCCGCAAAAGCAAATAATTGTAGACCCGCTCGACAGCACCCGCCGAAAATCCGTTGCGCCCGGCACCAGGTATAAAGATCTGCTGGAACCCATTTTTGAACAGGGAAAACTCGTTTATACTTTGCCTGACCTAAAAGCTATCAAGGCGAAAACCAAAACGGAGCTGAACCTCCTGCACGAAAGTATACGCCGCTACCTGAATCCGCATAGCTACCCGGCCGGACTGGAAGAAAGCCTGCACCAGTATAAAATTAATCTTATCCTGAAACTGAGGGGCGAAAACACAAATGCCTGAGAGGAAAGTATGGCTGCTGCGCTGGCAGGCTTCAGCAGGCGCTTCCAGCAAACCTGATGTATGTTTTCAGGATCACAAAATGACTCCTGTGGATTGAAGTATAGATTGGGCTATTGCCGGAAGCCGCTACTTTCTTCCGTTTCGCCCGCGGCGGTTAGAGAGACGCTCCAGGCGCTTGTTGCTTACCCATTTCAGGTAGCGCTGCAGCGGTTCGGCCTGCCGCAGCGCCTCCACAGAATTATAAAGCACCGCCAGTTCGCGGTTGCTGAGGTGCAGGTGAATGGTGCTGTGGCAGGGCTGGCACAACTCAGCGGTGGCGCCGTAGCGGCCGCCCTCCTCGCGTGGCACCAGGTGGTGCCTGCTGAGGCTTTGCACTTCACGCCCGCATAGTTCACATACCAGCAACTGCTGCTTTTTGGCCATACTTCCCGCTAGCTTTATTCCTACTTTTATAACAACAAAGTAATTGGCAGAGTTTAAGATTTTCCCGTACCCGGTGCCGGCCTGGTAATTAAGCTAGCAAGACATAAACATTCTGTAACACCCGCCGCTGTTCCAGCCGTATCTATAGACAGAATTCAGCATTACAGATAAACTATGGCAAAGAAATCATTTCAGGAACTTATCAGCAGCCCGGGCATGCCGGTGCTGGTTGATTTTTACGCCGACTGGTGCGGGCCCTGCAAAAGTATGAGCCCGATTGTGCAGCAGGTAGCCGCCGAATACAACGGCAAACTTAAAGTTATAAAGGTAAATGTAGACAGCAACCAGGCTGCCGCCGCACAATACCGTGTGCAGGGCGTCCCCACGTTTATACTTTTCCGCGACGGTCAACAGGTATGGCGGCAATCGGGAGCCATGCCGGCGAATGTACTCTCGCAGGCAGTGCAGCAGGTTGTTTCCAGATGAGTTACGAGTTAAGAATTCCAGGTTCCGAGTGATGGTTTTATCTCGGAACCCGGAATTCTTAACTCGTAACTACTTTCAGCTGCAGGCTGAAAGTAGTAGGGCCGCCGGGTTTGCTGCGCACACGGATGCTGCCGCCATGCTGCTGCATAATTTGTTTGGATAAGCTCAACCCGATGCCGGAACCCTGCTTTTTGGTAGTATAAAAAGGGATGAAAATCTTGTCCAGTACGTCTTCAGATATGCCGGGCCCGTTGTCGGTTACGTCGATGCGCAGCTTTTCTTTGTCCTGTTCATCGATATAAGCTACTACTTCCACGCAGGGTGCTGTGGTTTGCTGGCAGGCTTCCATGCCATTTTTTACCAGGTTGATAAGTACCTGCTCCAGTTGTTCCGCATCAGCCAGCAGCGTTACGTTTTCATCGGGCAGGTACATACTCAGGTTTATTTTATGTGTCTGCAGTTCAGAGGCGAGCAGCGTGCGTACATTCTGCAGCAACTCGTTTACTTTTAAAAGGCGCAGTTCCGGGGCAGGCAGGCGCATCAGGCGGCGGTAGTTTTTTACGAAATGCAGCATACCCGTGCTCCGCTTCTCGATGGTGCGCAGGCCTGCCTGTATGTCTTCCAGTGTTTCATCCTCCAGGGGCTCCCCTGCCCTGTGCTTCTCTATGATTTCTGAATTCAGAAGCCCTGCGACCGTAGATGTAAGCGAGATAACGGGCGTGATGGAGTTCATAATTTCGTGCGTCAGCACCCGGATTACTTTTTGCCAGGTCTGCAGTTCCTGTTCCTCCAGCTCCGATTGAATGTTTTGCAACGAAACGATTTTCAGCCGCCGCCCCTGTACCACCAGTTCTGTGGCGTGGAGTGTCAGCAGCAGTTGCTCATGGCGGGGCTGTATGGTTATAAGCGTCTTTTCGTTGTTGCCGATGCGCATCAGCACCTGCACCAGTTCTTCGCTCACCCGCTCCAGTGCATAAATGCTGCGCAGGTGCGGCACATGCAATAGTTCTTTTGTAACCTGATTTATGAGGTTTATTTCGCCGGTTTCATCAAAAGAAAGCAGGCCGATGCCCACATGCTCTACAATGGCCTGCAAGTATAAATGATGTGCCTGCTTTTCTGTTTTTACGCGCTGAAAAGCCTCCGTAATCGCATTAAAGGACTTATAGAGTTCCTGATAAGACCGGTTAGACTTACCAGTTGCAAAGCGTTGCGTAAAATCGGAATGCCGGATGGCTTCCAGAAAACTGCTGATGTCGCGGTTGGTGCGTTCTACAAAATGCATCAGTTCGTACACCTGAAACACCACCAGCAGCAGCAGGCAAAATACAGTCATGTACCAGTCGGTGCGGTAGAGCAACAGCAGCATAAGCACTATAACTGCTATCAGCAGGCTCAGCCGTAGCAGCAGGCTTAACCTGAATCCGTTATAAACCATGTTTCTCGATTCTGCGGTAGAGGGCAGTACGCGTAATGCCCAGTTCTTTGGCAGCATGCGTAATGTTGCCGGCATGCTTCACCAGCACCTTCTGCACCATCATTTTTTCAAGCGCCTCAAGGGTATAATCGCTGTCTGGCATTGTTCCTGACGGCTGCTGCCGGGCATGCGCACCGGGCGCAAAGTAAAAATCGTCGGCCTGTAGTTCGTTGCCATCACAAAGTATAACAGCGCGTTCCATGGCGTGGTCCAGTTCACGGATGTTACCAGGCCAGTGGTATTCGCCCAAGCGTCGCAAAGTTTCTTTGCTGATACGCAGTTCCGGACGGTTGTACTTCTGGCTGTATACACTCAGAAAATGTTCTACCAGCAACTTAATATCTTCGCGGCGCTCCCGCAATGGTGGCAGGTTAATCTCTACCGTGTTGATGCGATACAGCAGGTCCTGGCGGAAAGTGCCCTGGTGTACCATCTCGTAAAGCGGCATGTTGGTGGCGCATACCAGCCGGACATCGATAGGTCGCGGCTTGTTGGTGCCCAGCCGGATAACCTGGCGGCTTTGCAAGGCGGTCAGCAGTTTTGCCTGCAGGCTAAGCGACAGGTTGCCGAGTTCATCCAGAAACAAAGTGCCGCCGGAAGCTGCCTCAAAGCGCCCGGCGCGATCTTCTTTGGCATCCGTAAACGCTCCTTTGGCATGGCCGAAAAGCTCGCTTTCGAACAGTGTTTCGCTTACAGCACCCAGGTCTACTTTCTCAAACACGTGATCTGCCCGCTTTGACTTACGGTGCAGCGCCCGTGCGGCTACTTCTTTACCGGTACCGTTTTCGCCCAGTATAAGCACATTGGCATCGGTACTTGCCACTTTATCTATGGTTTGGTACACGCGCTGCATGGCCGGCGACACCCCGATAAAGCCATCGTAATGATAGGCCGTGTTGTTTTGCTCGGCTGTTTCGGCGTTGCGGTGGCCGTGCATGCTTTTGCTCTGGCAAGCGGTTTTAAGTATAGCTACCAGTTTGTCGTTCTGCCAGGGTTTCAGCACAAAGTCGGAAGCGCCTTCTTTTAAGGCACGCACCGCCAGTTCAATGTCGCCGTAGGCTGTCATCAGGATAACGGTAACCGACGGATTTTGCTGCAACAGCTGTTTAAGCCAGTGAAAGCCCTCTTTGCTGGAAGTGGCCCCGGTGCTGTAATTCATATCCAGCAATACCACGTCAAACTGGTGCTCCTGCAGCAGCGCAGGCAGGCGGTAGGGGTCTGAAGTGGTCATCACGGTGGCAAAATGCTGCTTCAGGAGCAGGCGGCCGGCCGTCAGAATATCCTCTTCATCATCTACAATCAAAATTTTGCATGGCATCTTGCTCATGGTACAACAACATAGGTATGGTGCTAAAATTAGGTATTTGGAATTAAAAACTAAAGATGGTTGCCTTGTAAAATAGTTGCACGGCCGAAGTACTTGTTTTCAGAAACATTTACCGGTACTTCATACGCTTATTTTCCGCCCAAACAGCCTGTATAGTCCTGTAATACCTTATTTCTGCAGGCGCTGTAGCTAGTCCGGACGACTGTCCGCTGGCAGACACTCCACTGTACGGAAACGGACAATCTATACATAGCCACATATTCATATTTCATCATTATACTTTGAAAATCAGTAGGTTATCAACAATGGCATACTTATTGGCAAATGCATTTCCAATACGATGCGAAAAGCCATCTAATCACAAAGCAACCAAGCCATAAAATGGATCGAGTATTAGAAAAAAAGAAAAACACCCCTCAGAAAATTGCGCTAATTGCCGCTGGTGCCGTTGTGCTGGCAATAGTTATTTACAACCTGTTGTTTGCCGAACATACTTCTAAGCTGAATGTAGACAGCGAGCGCATCACGGTTGGAAAGGTGCAGGAAGGCGTTTTTCAGGAATTCATTGCCATTGATGGTTCTGTAGAGCCGCTTAAATCTTTTTATCTCGATATTATAGAGGGCGGCCGTGTAGATAAAATTTTTACCGATGACGGCCGCATGGTGCAGAAAGGCGACACCATCCTGAAATTATCGAACACCACGCTGCAGATTGACTTTATGACGCGCGAAACGCAGCTCTATGACCTGATGAACGAGCGCCAGAACTCAGAAATCCAGATGAAGCAGGACCTGATAAAGAAGCAGAACGAACTGGCTGAGATTGAATATAACCTGGCCCTGATTGACCGCAAGTATAAGCGCAACCAGATGCTGATTAAAGAGAAGGTGATTTCGCGGGAAGAGTATGAAGCTTCGAAAGATGAATACGAATACCAGACCAAGCGCAAAGAGCTGGCCGACCGCTCTGTAAAGCAGGATACCCGCCTGATGCAAGAGCGCCTGCGCCAACTGGATGAGTCCATTAACCGCATGAAAGCGAATATCAACATGGCACGCGGCACGCTCAACAACCTGTACGTCATCGCTCCTTTTACGGGGCAGCTGTCTACGCTGAAAGCCGAAGTGGGCGAGTCGAAAGCGCCGGGCGAAAACATTGGCCAGATAGACGACCTGAATGGCTATAAAATAAAAGCGAACATCGACGAGCATTATATTTCCCGAGTGTATCCGGGCCTGACCGGCTCCTTTGATTTCAACGGGAAAACTTACCAGGTAAAAGTTGCCAAAGTGATTCCAGAAGTGCAGAACAATACCTTTGAAGTAGATATGGAGTTTGCAAATGGCACTACACCCGAAGGTATCCGCCGTGGCCAGACGCTACAAATAAAATTGAACCTGAACGGCGGCGGCGAAGCGGTACTGGTGCCACGCGGCGGTTTCTACCAAAGTACCGGCGGCAACTGGATATTTGTAGTAGACGAATCGGGTGACTTTGCCACCAAACGCAACATCAAACTGGGCCGCCAGAACCCGAACTACTACGAAGTACTGGATGGCCTCCGACCAGGTGAAAAAGTGGTACTCTCCTCCTACGACAGTTACGGCGACATCGACCGGTTGGAGCTACAGTAATGTGCTGATTTCTTAATGTGCTGATGTGCTACTTGCGCCAGTAAAGGGGGAGACAACAATCAACCATTTAGCAATTTAACAATTCGGCCATTAAGCACATTAACCACGCATTTAGTACAAAATAAAACTAGAACAATATCACAAAACCACTACAATGAATAAGGAAGAATTAATCATCGAAACGGAGAACCTCCAGAAGAAGTACATCACCGACACGGTAGAAACCACCGCGCTGGCAGGTGTAGATCTTAAAATCAAAAAAGGCGAATTTGTGGCCATCATGGGTCCGTCGGGTTGTGGCAAATCTACGCTGCTCAACATCCTGGGCATGCTCGACAGCCCTTCTTCCGGCGCTTTCCGTTTCCTGGGCCAGGACATCAGCAAGGCTACCGAGCGCCAGCGGGCCAAGCTGCGCAAAGAAAACCTGGGCTTTGTATTCCAGAGTTTTAACCTGATTGACGAGCTGACCGTGGAAGAAAACATTGCACTGCCCCTGGCTTACCTGGGCGTATCGAAGGCAGACACCGAGAAGAAAGCCAGAGAAGCCATGGAGCGCATGGGCATCGCGCACCGCCGCAACCACTTCCCGCAGCAGCTATCCGGTGGCCAGCAGCAGCGCGCCGCCATTGCCCGCGCTACCGTGTCGAACCCCAGCCTGATACTGGCAGACGAACCGACCGGTAACCTGGATTCGGTGCACGGCCGTGAGGTGATGTCGCTGCTATCAGAGCTGAATGAGGCCGGTACCACTGTGGTAATGGTAACGCACTCCCCGTCAGATGCCGAGTATGCGCACCGCATTGTAAACCTGTTCGATGGCCAGATTGTAACGGAAAACCTGAACGTAAGAAGACACGCAACCGAGTTGCTTTAAGCTCCTTGCTGACCTCGCGGTGTGCGCAGCTCCCGCGAGTGTCTGATAACCGGAAACCAGACACTTACAGCTTTAGAAACACTGTGAGTGTCTGTGGCTACCGCAATAAGAGATGCAAGATACCGCGACGCTTCCATTTACCACCTTGCCCGTTTCGCCTGATCATAAAACCTTAAATCTATGCTGCAGAACTACTTCAAAATCGCCATCCGAAACATTGTTCGCAACAAGGTATACTCGGCTATTAACATTGTTGGCTTGGCTATTGGTATTTCTGCGTGTATCCTTATTTTTTTGTATGTGCAGGACGAACTCAGCTACGAAAGCCACTTCGATAAGGCTGACCGCATAGTGCGCATTGCCAGCGAGATTAAGAATGAAGGCCAAATAGACAGGTTTGCTTTGTCCCCGCCAGTACTTGCGCCTAATCTCATACAGGATTTCCCGGAACTGGAGCATGTCACTCAGTTATTAGAAGCCCAAAAACAAACTATCTGGTACAAAGAAAAAAGCTTTAATGAAGACAACTTGCTGTATGCTGACAGTTCGTTTTTTGACATATTCAACTATGAATTTATAGCTGGCGATCCTGGCACAGCACTCCATGAACCAAACACGATAGTGATAAGTGAGACAATGGCACAGAAGTATTTTGGCTCAGTTGATAAAGCCCTGGGCGAAGTACTCACTTTTAACCCGGACCTATACCATGTTACAGGTGTATTCCGGGATAAAGGCCATTCTCATATTAAAGCAAATGCTTTCTTAGCACGCAGCACCTTCGATAGGCAACGTCAAGACGTGTTAACGGGCACGAACCATTGGTTTAACATGAATCGATACACGTATGTGCTACTAAAAGATACCTCCCAGATTCAACCATTCCAAGACAAGCTCAAGGCATTCGTTGCGACACACGTTACCCCTTGGATAAAAGAAAACAATCTAAATGCCTCCATGACTTTTATTCTGCAGCCGTTGAGCAGCATTCATTTCGACACGGTTTACAGGGACGACATTACACCGGCAGGTAACATCAACTACGTTTATATTTTTGCGGCGGTCGCCGTTTTCCTGCTGCTCATTGCTAGCATCAATTACATGAATTTAACCACGGCACGCTCTGCCAAACGTGCCAAAGAAGTAGGTCTTCGAAAGGTTGTAGGAGCTTATCGCTCTCAGATTATCAGCCAGTTTATGGGCGAATCTCTGCTGATAACACTGGTGTCTGTGCTGTTGGCACTGGCACTGGTACAAATCATGATTCCTATGTTTAATACGTTTACAGGCAAGCAGTTTGAGTCAGGTTTCTTTTTGCAGAAAGAAGTTTTGCTGGCTCTGCTTGCCATAGTCGTGTTTATAGGAGTAGTAGCCAGTAGCTATCCGGCCATCTTCCTATCTGGCTTTAAGCCAGTTGATGTTCTGAAGACCGATAAGGCTCCGAAAGGCGGTAACGCGATACTGCGAAAGACACTGGTTGTGGTACAGTTCGCTATTTCTTTGATTATGATAATCGGAACCATTGTAGTATTTAATCAGATGCACTTCCTGAAAAACCGTGATTTAGGCTTCAACAAGGAGCAGGTGCTTGTAATTGAAATTCCGTTTGGCGACTCCACTCTAATTCAGCAAATACCTGGCATAAAACACGAGCTACTGAGTAACCCTAACATTGAACAGGTTTCAAACGCGCAAGACATTCCTGCAGAGTCGCTCAATAACTTGCTTGTGTTTGCTGAAAAAGACGGCAAGACTTTACAAAACAGCATGAATGTTATGTTTGTGGATTATGATTTTATAGATGCTATGGGTATAGAATTGAAAGAAGGCCGCAATTACTCCAAAGATTATCAAACTGACCTAAAAGGGGCCCTGGTTATAAATGAAGCGGCCGCCAGAAAGATGGAGTGGCAAGAGCCTATCGGAAAACGCCTGGAATTGCTTGACAGGGATGCAAAGGTAATTGGGGTGGTAAAAGATTTCAACGTAAAATCCCTGCACACTAACATAGAACCTATTATACTGGCACTTGTACTTGAGTCTCCTGGCTACCTCCTGATGCGCATTAAGCCACAGAATATGGCTTCTACCATCAGTTTTATAGAGAACAAGTGGAGATCCCACTACCCGAAACACCCAATGGAATACTTCTTTATGGATGAATTCTTTGATAAACAATACCGCGCCGAAGAAAAGATGCTGACCATTTTCGGGTACTTCGCGGGCCTCACCATTTTCATCGCCTGCCTCGGTTTGTTTGGCCTTGCCTCCTTTACAGCCGAGCAGCGCACCAAGGAAATTGGTATTCGCAAAGTGTTGGGCAGTTCTGTTTCGGGCATCGTTATACTTCTATCCATGAATTTCGCGCTGCTGGTTTTAATTTCGATTGTGCTGGCTATACCCATCGCCTGGTATGGTATGAATAAGTGGCTACAGGACTTCGCCTATAGAGTCGAACTTAGTTGGTGGATATTCGCTGTGGCAGGCTTGGGGGCTATGGTTATTGCGCTGTTAACCATTAGTTACCAAGCTTTAAAAGCGGCGATAGCAGACCCAGTAAGAGCATTACGTTCTGAATAGTAAAACTACACTAATGACATACAAGCTATACTTATAAGTATAACCTATATATTAAATCTATGCTGCAGAACTATTTTAAAATAGCTTTACGGAACCTTATCCGTAATAAAGTATACTCGGCTATTAACATCGCCGGCTTAGCTATCGGGGTAGCCTCCTGTATACTTATCTTTCTGTATATAAAAGACGAGCTGAGCTATGAGAGCCATTTCGACAAGGCAGACCGCATCGTGCGGCTGGTGGGCGAGATAGATTCTGATGCCGGCCATGAGCAGTTTGCGCTTTCTGCGCCCGCCCTTGCTCCAGCTCTGGTAAAAGATTTCCCGGATGTGGAGCACGTTACGCAGCTGGCAAGAGCCGGTAAGCAAACCGTCTGGTACAAGGATAAGCGCTTTAACGAGGATGACCTGATTTTTGCCGACAGCTCCTTTTTCCAGGTTTTTAACTACGAAATGCTTGCTGGCAACCCGGCCGAAGTATTGGACGAACCCAATACGGTGGTGCTCAGCGAGAAAATGGCTCAGAAATACTTCAACTCCCCGGCTGAGGCGGTTGGTGAAATCTTTACTTTCAGCAACGAGCCTTATCAGGTAACGGGTGTGTTCCGTGATGCCGGCCACTCGCATATCAAAGCCAATGCGTTTATCTCCAGGAGCACGCTGGATGCCAGGCTAGATGATGAAACACGCAACAACCAGTGGTTTGCCATGAGCCGCTATACGTATGTGCTGCTGCACGGCCCCGAGGAGTTTGATGCTTTTCAGGCTAAAATGGATGCTTTTGCCGCGCGGCACGTAAATCCCTGGATAAAGGAAAACGACCTGTCAGGCACCATGCGCTTTGTGGTGCAGCCGCTCAGAACCATCCACTTCGATACCAACTATGCCGCCGACTTAAGCCCGGCAGGCAACATCTCTTATGTCTACATTTTTGCCGCTGTTGCTGTTTTCCTGCTGCTGATTGCCTGCATCAACTACATGAACCTGGCTACTGCGCGCTCAGCCAAACGTGCCAAGGAAGTAGGCCTGCGCAAAGTGGTAGGCGCTGACCGCAGCCAGATTATCCGCCAGTTTATGGGCGAATCCGTGTTTATTACACTCATCGCCGTCATGCTGGCGCTGGCGCTGGTACAGATATTGATTCCGACTTTCAACGCGCTCACCGACAAGAATTTTACATCTGGCTTCTTTTTGCAATGGGAGTTCTTAGCTATTCTGCTGGCCATCGTGGTGTTTGTAGGCATCGTGGCGGGCAGTTACCCGGCCTTCTTCCTTTCGGGCTTTAAGCCAGCCGATGTACTCAAATCAGACAAAGCACCGCGCGGCGGCAGCGCCATCCTGCGCAGGGCACTGGTGGTGCTGCAGTTTACTATTTCGCTCATCATGATTATCGGCACCATTGTGGTGTTCAGCCAGATGAATTTCCTCAAAAACCGCGACCTCGGCTTTAACAAAAACCAGGTCATGGTGATTGACATTCCGCGCGGTGATTCTACACTGGTAAAAGGCCTGCCACGCATCAAGCAGGAACTGCTTAGCAATCCAAATGTGGAGGTTGTGTCTAATACAAATAATATTCCGGCAGAAGGCATGTCGAAGCTGCTGATGCTGATGGAGAAAGATGGCCAGCAGGTAGAGAAAACCATGAACACCATGTTTGTAGACTATGACTTTCTGGATGCCATGGGCATTAAACTGAGCCGCGGCCGCAATTACTCCCGTGACTTTAAAACGGATGAAAAAAGTGCCCTGATTATAAACGAGGCAGCCGCCAAACTCATGGGCTGGACAAACCCGATTGGCAAGCGCATTCAGGTAATGGACCTGGATGCCAAAGTAATTGGCGTAACCAAAGATTTTCACACGAAATCGCTGCATACAGAAGTAGAACCCCTGCTGATGGTGCTTGCCCCCGAATCTGATGGCTACCTGCTGGCCCGTGTGAAGCCGCAGGATATGGCTGCCACTGTAAACTTTATCGAAAACAAGTGGCAGGCTTACGACCCGAAGCACCCCATGGACTACTTTTTTATGGATGAGCATTTTGATGAGCAATACCGCGCTGAGGAGAAAATGCTGACAGTGTTCGGCTACTTTGCAGGGCTCACCATCCTGATTGCCTGCCTTGGTTTGTTCGGCCTGGCCTCTTTCACTGCCGAACAGCGCACCAAAGAAATCGGCATCCGCAAAGTTCTGGGCTCCTCAACCGGCAGCATCGTGCTGTTGCTTTCCAAAGACTTCGCCCTGCTGGTTATGCTATCCATTATACTTGCCAGCCCGGTCGCCTGGTATGGCATGAACAAATGGCTGCAGGACTTTGCTTTTCGGGTGCCGCTTAGCTGGTGGATATTTGCGGCAGCAGGCTGCTCGGCCATGCTGATTGCCCTGCTAACGGTAAGCTTGCAGGCCATGAAAGCGGCCATGCTGGACCCCGTAAATGCCATCCGCACACAGTAATAACTAGCTTGGCTCCGCTAACAGGAGGTCTTTAAAACACCCACATAATCAAACCAAATAGAATTATGAAAAACACCTTGTTGATTGCTCTTTTCCTGTTACCGGCGCACCTGCTGTTCGCGCAGCAAAAGTATACCAAAACAGTATCGGGGGCGGGCGTAAAAAAAGGCAGCATACACTTAGAAATTCCTGCTGGCGAACTGACCCTGAACAGCGACGGCAGTAGCCTGGTCGAAACAGAGGTGCAGTATACTGATGCAGACTGGAAACCCAGCTTAAGCCAGAGCACCAGCAACGGCGTGGTGACGCTCACCTTTAAGCAAAAAGACATTAACAATGGCGATAACGGGGACACTGAAAACAAGTGGCGCGTAAACCTGAGCAAAACTATCCCTACTGATTTATACCTGAAAATGGGCGCCGGTGAAACAAAGCTGGACCTGAGCAACAGCCCTGTGACCAAACTGGATGTGGAAGCCGGTGCGGTATCGCTGAGTGTGAATCTAAAAGGCAGCAAAGCCAGGGAAGTTGACATCAACGCAGGTGTTGGCGAAGTAAACCTGGATCTGACCGGCAACTGGGATCATGATGCAATCATCGACATAGCCGGCGGCATTGGGGAGGTGAACCTCAAGCTGCCAAAAAATACAGGTATCAGGTTAAAAACGGCCGGCTTGGGTGGCAGAGATCTGGGCAACCTGCAGAAAAACGGTAGCTACTATACCAACGCCGCCTACGGCAGAAGCAAGCATACGCTTACCATTTCCGTAGCTGGCGGCCTAGGAAGTATAAATGTGGTGCAGGAGTAGCGAAGTATAATCATCCGGCTTTCCCGGGAGGAAGGAAAAGTTTCGCTCTGCGGAAGTGGATTTGAGGAAGAGCTGTCAACTCAGGAAAAACACAGTATTTAAATGTCATTCCGACGGCAGGAGAAATCTATTACAGATACATTCTAAAGCAACCAGGAGAGCTTTACCTGATTTGGAGAGCACAGGCATCAACTACAGGAAAAGGGTTTTATAAACTATAAACAGGAAAAGATGGTGCAGCATTATTTAAAATCCACCTGGCGCAATTTAACGCGCAACAAAGTGTATACCGCTATCAATGTGGTAGGCCTGGCGATTGGCGTGGCCTCGTGCCTGCTTATTTTCCTGTATGTGCAGCACGAACTGAGTTACGACAAGGCTTTCACCAAACACGACCGGATCTATCGCGTGGTGAATAACCTGATCGTGGGCGACGACGTGGAGAAAGCCTCTATTACGCATGCCGCACTTGCCCCTGGTCTGGCGGGAGACTATCCTGAGATAGAAGCCGCAACCAGAATGATAGACTGGAATAAAAAGGTACTGCGGCTGGAGGAGAAAGCCCTCTCGATTGATCATGTCTTTTTTGTAGACAGTAACTACTTCGACCTGTTCGACTACAAACTGCTGGAAGGCAACCCCAAAACTGCACTGACGGAGCCAAATACCATGGTTATCTCCGAGGAGGTAGCAGGTAAGTTCTTTGCCAATCCGCTGGATGCCATGTTCAGTACCCTGCAGATCGGTGGCGACTCGTATAAGATTACGGGTATTTTAAGGGCAGTTGATGCAGCGCACATGAAGCCTAATGTGCTTATCTCCTTAAACTCTTTGCCTGCCGAGCTACGCGAGCGCTTTAAATCAAACTGGTTCAGCACCAACAGTTATACGTACATACTACTCCGCCAACCCGACCTGGCCAACGCCCTACAGGCCAAGCTGCCGGACTTTGTAGAGCGCCGTGTGGCCCCGGCGCGTGGCGATACCAAAGAACGCGTCGAGCTATACCTGCAGCCGCTCACGTATATTCACTTAAATTCTGATTACCTGTGGGAGGCGTTTCCTGTAGGAAATAAATCATACATCTATATCTTTTCGTTTGTTGGGATTTTTATCCTGCTGATTGCCTCTATCAACTACATGAACCTGGCCACGGCCCGTTCGGTAAAACGTGCCAGAGAAGTAGGGCTGCGCAAAGTGGTAGGCGCCAGCCGCCCGCAACTCATCGCACAGTTCCTGAGCGAGTCGGTTTTGCTCACATTGCTGTCCCTGCTCATTGCGCTTGTTTTTGTGGAACTGCTGTTGCCGAGCTTCAACAGCCTCACCGAAAAGCAGATTCCTTCCACCTACTTCACCAATCCGACATTGTTGCTGCTTATCATAGGCATCGGCATTTTCATTGGGCTGGTGGCTGGCAGCTATCCGGCACTGGTACTGTCGCATTTCCGGCCTGTGGACATTCTCAAATCTGATAAAACGCCACAAGGAGGCGGCGCTATGCTGCGGAAAGCGCTGGTGGTACTGCAGTTCACCATTTCGCTGGTGCTGATAATCGGCACAGTCGTCGTGTACAGCCAGATGCATTACCTCAAAAAACAGGATCTGGGCTTTACGAAAGAGCAGGTGCTGGTCATCGATATCCCAAGCGGCGACTCGGCCATCGTCAGTAAAATGCCCGTGATAAAAGCGGAGCTGCTGCGCAACCCGGCCATTACCAAAGTAGCCACTGCCGGCATGATACCTGGTGAAGAAACAGGCGTCATCATCTTTAATGTGGAGCGTGACGGAAAAATGACCGAAAAAACCATGAACACCATTTGGGTAGATTATGACTATTTCGACCTGATGGGCATCCCCGTGAAGAAAGGCAGAAACTTCTCGAAAGACATGCCGACTGATCTCGACAACGGCTTTATCATCAACGAAGCGGCCGCCAAAGCGCTGGGCTGGACCGACAACCCAATAGGCAAACGCATTGGCGGTTCTGATACTACGTCCGGCCGGGTGATTGGCATGACAGAAGATTTCAACTACAAATCGCTTCACAGCCAGATAGAGCCGCTGGTGATAATGCTGGCTCCCGAAAACAGTGGTTCCTTGTTAGCCCGCATATCGCCCGGGCATTTCAGTGAAACCATGACTTATGTAGAAAGCACATGGCAACGGCTGGCGCCGACGCATCCACTGGATTATACTTTCCTGGACGATAGCTTTAACCAGCAGTACCGCGCCGAGGAGAAAATGCTGACCATTTTCGGGTATTTCGCCGGACTCACCATCCTTATCGCCTGTATGGGCCTTTTCGGGCTGGCCTCCTTTATGGCCGAGCAGCGCACCAAAGAAATCGGCATCCGCAAGGTACTGGGAAGTTCGGTTTCGGATATTGTGTTGCTTTTAACCAAGGATTTTGCCCTGCTGGTGCTGGTGGCCATTGTGCTGGCCTGCCCTATTGCCTGGTATGGCATGGACAAGTGGCTGCAGGACTTCGCCTATCGCACCCAGATCAGCGCCTGGATATTTATACTTTCAGGTTTGGCTGCACTGGCGCTGGCTATACTTACCGTTAGCTACAAAGCCACCCGCGCCGCTTTAACAGATCCGGTGCTGGCGCTGCGCTCCGAATAGAGAATTTGATTAATTGTTTTGTGTTAGTGTTAGTTGTTTAGTGTCAAGGTGAGTCTCCGGTAGGTGTAGTTGCAGCTGCCCTGCCGGAGCATCCTTCACGTATGGGCATCTTGTAGTAACATAAGGTAAAGAGCCACGAAGCAGGTTTATCTATAAAAAAGGGCTGCTGGTCGAAAAGAAGATTAACACAGGAGTCAGTATAGTATCTTTAAGTACAGAAGACCCGGGTATAAAGTGTAGCTTGCTGATACTTATTCCTGGCATAAGGTATGCGTATCAGGAGAAATTTTATCTCCGTTTTACATAAATAAGTCGCTATTTTAAGTATAACTCATGACATTTAAAAAAACATTCCTGCTACTCGGGCTGGGCCTGAGCCTGAACTTACCCGGCTTTGCAGGCCCGCAGGAAGCCCGCACCAATAAGTATAGCTTCACCATCGACCTGACGAAAGTAAAGGACGACAGGATACAGGTAACGTTGCTGGCACCGGATGTAAAGCAGCAGGAAATTGTATACAACATGCCCAAAATTGTGCCGGGCACTTATTCTGTGTCGGATTTTGGCAAGTATGTAACGGACTTTAAGGCGCTGGACAAAAAAGGAAAGCCGCTGGAAGTAGAACAGCTTGACACCAACCGCTGGAAAATAAAGAATGCCTCAAAGCTGGAGAAAATCACCTACTGGACAAACGACACTTTCGACGCCCAGAAGCGGGAAGATGTGCTGTTTGAGCCCGGTGGTACCAACATCGAGGAGAATGAGAACTTCCTGTTGAATACGTTTGGCTTCGTGGGCTACTTTGATGGCATGAAGCAGGTACCTTTTGAGCTGAACATCACCAAGCCAAGTGGCTTTTATGGCTCTACGCCCCTTATAGCTGTTGCTAGCACCGCCACGTCCGATATGTACCAGGTGCCCTCCTACATGGAACTGGCCGATTCGCCGCTGATGTATAACAAGCCAGATACCACGGTGCTGAACGTGGGCGATACCAAAGTGCTGGTGTCGGTTTACTCGCCTACAGGCAAAGTTACATCGAAACCTGTTGCCGCCAACGTGAAGGATATCCTGGAGGCGCAGCGCCAGTACTTAGGCGGCACGCTGCCTGTCGACAAGTATGCTTTTATTATTTATGTATCGGAGAAAGGTGGCAAGTCGGGCGCCTTCGGGGCGCTGGAGCATCCCAACTCTTCGGTATACTTTCTGCCCGAGATGCCGGAAGAAATGTTCAGCAGCACCCTGCGCGACATGGCCGCCCACGAGTTTTTCCACATTGTAACGCCGCTGGGCATCCACTCCGAAGAGATTGGCAATTTCGATTACATCAACCCTAAAATGTCGAAACACCTGTGGCTCTATGAGGGTGTTACAGAATATTTTGCCTCTCATGTGCAGGCGTATGAAGGCCTCTACGATCTGGAAAACTACCTCGACAAGCTGCGCGAGTACATCATCACTTCCAAAACCACCTTTAACGATACCCTGCCCTTTACCCTGATGAGTGCCAACGTGCTGGACAAGCCGTATGCAGATGAGTATGGCAACGTGTATCAGAAAGGGGCTTTGATCGGGTTGATGCTGGACATACAATTGCGCGATTTATCCGGCGGCAAGTATGGCCTGCGCAACCTGATGGCAGACTTGGCCAGGACGTATGGCAAAGAAAAATCCTTTAAGGATGAGGAGCTTTTCGACAAAATTGCAGAGCTGACTTACCCCGAACTCCGGCAGTTTTTTACCCGGTATGTAGAAGGTTCGGAGCCGCTGCCACTTACCGAAATTTTCCGGAAAGTAGGAATTATCTATGAACCTGAAGCTACCATAACGGCCAACTCTTACGGCGGCTTTACGCCAGGCTATGACCAGGAGAGCGGTCATATCATTGTAGCTGAAACCGCCGATATGGATGACTTTGGCCAGGCCATGGGCTTTCAGGAAGGCGACCAGTTGCTGGCCATGAACGGCACCCCCATGACGCCGGTGAACGTCCGCGAATTAATCGGCGAAAAGCTGCAGGAGATGAAGCCGGGCGAGCCAATCACCATCACTGTAGGCCGCAAAGATAAAAAGGGAAAGCTGAAAGAAGTGCAGCTGCAAGGCAAGGTAACACCCACCGAACGGAAAGGGTTGCACCTGCTGAAGCCCGACCCAAATGCTACCCCACAGCAGTTGGAACTGCGGGCTGCCTGGCTAAACAAGCAAGTATAAATCGAATCACGAGCCATTAGTATAAAGTAAACCTATGAAAAATGTTACCCCAAAAGCCCTGCTGCGAAAGCTGGGAGGGCTTGCTGTTTGCCTAGGTGTAGCAGCATCTGTGCAGGCGCAGGAGCTGCTCACACTGGAACAAAGCCTGGAACTGGCGCGCCTGAACAACGTGGCGCTGCGCCAGGCAAAGTATAACAGCTCCAAAGCTACGGTAAAGCTGCGCCAGAACCAGTTTGCCTACCTACCCGCCATTACGGCACGTGGCGATATAAGCCGCGTAAACGGCCTGACCTTCGATAACGTGCAGGGGGAAGTAAAGCGTGGCAATACAACCACCTCCAACCCTTACCTTGTAGGCGAGCTGGTGCTGTTTGAGGGGTTTGCCAGGTTGTTCGAAATGAAGCAGGCACGCGAGCAGGCAACCGCCGGCAAGTATACCGCGTCGCAGGCAGAGATTGACCTGGAAGCCACCATTACAGGTAAATTTATGCAGGCGATTCTGGACCGGGAGAACATCCGGATTGCCACGGAGCGCATTGCCCTGCTCGAGCAGCAAACCAAACGCATGGAAATACTGGAGCGTGCCGGCACCCATACTGAGAGCGACGTTTACCAGCTCAAGTCGCAGCTGGCCACCGAAAAACTGAACCTCATCACCAACCAGAATAATTACCGGCAATCGATGCTGGCGCTGGTACAGGAGATGAACGCGGGTAGTAACCTGGACTATGAGTTGCAGGCCCCAACTGATCCGCTGGACATTACGGCTCCGCTGCCTCCGCTGGATTCGGTGCTGGCCCGTGCGGTAGCTTATTCGCCGCTACTGAAAGCATCGAAGGCCACAGTGGGCGCCACGCAGTATGGTCTCAGCATGGCGCGCAGCAATCTGTCTCCTACCCTGTCGCTCAACGGCATTGTCGGCTCCAACTTCTCCAGCAACATCATGCAAACGAATCCTGAAACCCAGCTGCAGGAGCAGACACCGTATTTCGATCAGCTGAACCAGAACCAGCAGAACATTGTACAGTTGAGCCTGAGTATTCCTGTGTTCAACGGCCTTCGCAATCATTTTCAGGCTCAAATGGCACGCATCGACCTGCGCAATGCCGAACTGGATTATGTTGCAACCGAAAACACGCTGCGGCAAACCGTGCAGCAGGCTTACCAGGATGTGCTGGCCGCACGGGAGAAGTATAATACCGTTATCGCGAACCTGGCCTATACCGAAAAAGCCTACGAAATGGCCCAGCGCCGCTACGAAGCCGGCGTCATGGACTTTTATGCTTACCTCGAATCACTTAACAATAAAAACAAGGCTGAAGCAGAACTCATACAAAGCAAGTGTGAGTTCTATTTTAAGCAACGCATCCTGCAGCTTTACCAGGGCTAAGGTCAAACGTCTGCTACCCGATTTAAAGCCGGCATCCGCAGGGAACCGGCTTCTTTTTTTATTTAGTTATAAACATATATAGATAAATAACGTTATTCTGCAGAACATCTTTGTTCTTGTATTGATATTTTGTTATTTTACGTAACATAATATAGCAAGCTTTACTTCCTTTATGCGTTTCCCGCTGTTCCTGCTGCCTTTATTGCTCGTATTGCTGTGTGTTATACCTGGCTTTGCGCAAACATATGCAGTAAACGGCATCATCAGCTCTACTGATAATGGAGAACCGCTCGCAGGCGCTACTGTCTCGGTGCCGGCGCTGCAGGCAGGCAGCCTCACCAACGAAAAAGGCGCTTATACCTTACAACTGCCCGCCGGCACGCATACGCTGCAGGTAAGTTACCTGGGCTATCAGCCTATTAGCCGCAGCATTCGGGTGAGTAACTCCGGCACAACCATCAACCTGGCCCTGCAGCCCGTGAGCAGCCAGCTGCAGGAGGTAGAAGTGGAAACCAACACGCTGCGCCAGAAACTGAATGATACCCGCATGAGCGTGGAGAAGCTGAGTTCGCGCGAGGCAAAGCTGCTGCCCGCCTTGTTTGGTGAGATAGACCTGATTAAAACGCTGCAGCTAAAGCCCGGCGTTCAGTCCGGTGGCGAGGGCTCTTCGGGCCTGTATGTGCGGGGCGGCGGGCCGGATCAGAATCTGGTGCTGCTGGATGGCGCTGTTATCTACAATCCCTCCCACCTGTTCGGCTTCTTCAGTGTGTTTAACCCGGATGCAGTAAAAAGTGTGGAGCTGTATAAGGGTGGTTTTCCGGCACAATTTGGGGGCAGGCTCTCCTCGGTGCTGGACGTAGACATGAACGAAGGTAACAACGAAAGCATCCATACTTCGGGCGGCCTGGGCCTGATTTCCTCCCGCCTTACGGTAGAGGGGCCTGTCATAAAAGACAAAGCAACCTTTACCATATCCGGCCGCCGCACTTATGTAGATGTATTTACGCGCCAGATAAACAAGTGGAGCGAGGGCAAGGAGGACTACAACCCCATTCCTGATTACTATTTCTACGACCTTAACGGCAAGTTTACCTACAAGCTAGGCGCTAACGACCAGTTGTACCTGAGCGGCTACTATGGCCGCGACTTTTTCAACTTCGACAACAACGGTTTTAAGTTTGGCTTTAACTGGGGCAATACGATGGCGGCGCTACGCTGGCGGCACAAGTATAACCCGCGCCTGTATGCCAACACCACCCTGAGCGCCACCAGCTATCAGTATACCATTAAAAACGAGTTTGATGTTTTCTCATTGGATCTCACCTCCGCCATTCGGGATTATAGTTTAAAAACCGACTATGATTTGTTTGTGGATGGCGGCCACAGCATCAGGTTCGGGGCCATGGCTACGTATCATGGTTTTACGGTGGGCAAACTCAACACCTACAACGGCGACAGCCTTACCATCGGGGCAGGCAGCAATTACAAAGCCGCTGAATTTGGCGTTTATGCCGCCGACGATTACCAGGTAAACGCCAGGCTCTCGCTCAACTACGGGCTGCGCCTGTCGGGATTCGGCAACAGCGGCAAGGTATACATGGGCCTGGAGCCGCGCGCTTCAGCCAAGTATAACCTCTCCGAAACGGTCTCGCTCAAGGGCAGCTTTGCCAGTATGATGCAGTACATCCACCTGGTATCTAACTCCGGCGCTTCGCTGCCTACCGATATCTGGTACCCGTCTACGCGCTACGTAAAGCCGCAACGCTCGCAGCAGGTAGCGCTGGGCGTAAGCAAGCTGTTCGGCAACGGCAGGTTTCTGCTCACCAACGAAGTATACTATAAATGGATGCACCGCCAGATCGATTTTCGCAATGGCGCCAACCTGTTCTTAAACGACAGCCTGGAGAGCGAATTCCTGTTTGGCAAAGGACGCAGCTATGGGAACGAAGTGTACCTCGAAAAAACAAAAGGCAAAACTACCGGCTGGATTGGCTATACTTTGTCGTGGACGGAGCGGAAGTTTGACATGGAGGATAATACCGAAGACATAAACGGCGGCAACTGGTTTCCGGCACGATACGATCGCCGCCACGACCTGAACGTGGTGGTGCTGCACAAACTAAGTAAACGCCTCAGCCTGACAGGTGTATTCGTTTTCAGCACCGGCGATGCTTATTCGATGCCGGTGGCCCGTTTTGCTTTTCAGGATGTGGAAGGGGAAGATGCTGCGGTGGTGCCCATCTATCTCAGGCGCAACGGCTTCAGGCAGGTATCCTATCACCGTCTCGACCTGGGAGCGGTGCTAAAACTGCGGCCAAAGCACGGCGAGGCCGATTTAACATTTAGCGTATACAATGCCTATAACCGTCGTAACCCTTACTTTGTATACATCGAGCAGCGCAAAGACGAAGGTGACGGACGGATTCTGGGCTTCCAGGCGAAACAGGTATCCCTTTTCCCGGTTGTTCCTTCAGTTACCTACAACTTCAAATTCTGATGACGCGCATATTTTTATACTTGCTGTTGCCCCTGCTGCTACTGCTCTGCAGTTGTGATCTTCAAAAAGATATTGAAGTTGAACTGCCACCCTATGCACCCCAACTGGTAGTAGAGTGCTATCTGGAGCCCGGCCAGCCATTCCGGTTGACGGTGCTGGAAAGCAGCAGTTATTTTGAAACGCCCCAGCCGGTGGTGGTTGACGATGCACAGGTATACATTACCTACAACGGCAAAAGAACAGAGGTGCCCTACAAGCCAACTTACAATGAGAGCTCCGGCCGCCTGTATACACATGTTTCTGATGAGGTAATGAACGGCAAGCCAGGTGATGTATATGACCTGGAGGTAAGGGACGAAAAGGGCAGGAAGGTAACCGGCACTACCACCATCCTGCCAAAGGTGCCCATCGATACCATAGAATGGAAGTTTAACGAAAAAGATAAAGCCTACCTGCTCACCAGCTTCCAGGACAACCCCAACTCAGCAGATTATTACCGCTACTTTGTGCACCAGGACAGCCTTAAAACAGACCCAGACCAAAATTTTACCAGTTCCGATAATTTATCAAACAACAAGCGCATATCCTATGGTTCTGGCTTCGACTATGAGCAGGGCGATGTAGTTATTGTTACGCTATTCCACATCGAGAAGCAGTACTACGATTTTCTGAACTCCACCGCCGATGCCCGTAACGCCAACGGCAACCCCTTTGCACAGCCCGCACAAATTGAATCTTCCGTACAGGGCGGCATCGGCATTTTTACCAACCTGGCTTTCGACCGCAAAGTGGTGGTAATAAAGTAGCCGCGTCCAGTAACCGGCAGGCTTTCAGCCAAAGTATAGCAGGCGGAATTAAAGCATGTAGCTTAAGTATGGCTATATCAGGTACAAGGCTCTTTTCTTTATTTTGATAAGCAGCATTCTATACTTCACGGTAAAACATTTAAAATGTACTCTTTATTTTATCCGCTTCCTTATTCGATACAGTGCTTCAAATCCTTTTGCTTTTATGAACGTTTTCTACTATTAACTAGCACAGGATTTACAAGAACTAAAATAAAGGAGGTGAAAACAATGGCAAAAACAACCTGGAAAGCGGATACGACGCATGGCGATTTAAGCACCAAAGAAAAAAACGATTTACCGGACAGTGTTTTCGCTTTTCCGAAACAGCGCAAAGAGCCTTTAACGGACGCTTCGCACGTTAAAAATGCCCTGGCACGATTTGACCAGGTAAAAGGTGTGACAGATGAAGATCGCGATTTAGCTTTCGCCAATATCAGGAAAGCCGCCGAACATTACGGCGTGGAAGTCAGCGAGACCAACTGGCACGAACTCGGCAAAACACCGCATACTAAAAACCCGTCTCATTAACCGCAAATTAAGATTTGCAGCAGAAGTATAAAGTATAGCAGGAAAAATTAAAGCCTGGAAGTATAACGGTTAAATATAAATAAATATATTTGAGTAAACCTATACTTCCTCCTATGAAAGCAAAACTTTTACTCACACTGCTATTCGCCTTGTTGCTGGCACAGAAAGGTTTCTGCCAGTTAAACGTTTCCTACCACCAGTCCAGCCTGCCATTTATTGCCGTGGGCTACGAGTCCGTGCACTGGACACCCGAGCTACGGCTAAACACGGACATTTATACTTCTGACCTGAGTGCCGAGGTGGTGGTGCCTTACAAAATCGTGCGCAAAGAAAGTTATTACCTGGATGCCGGCTTGGGTTTCCGCGCTGGCCTTAATCAGGGGCTGTTAGTGCCCGTGGGCCTCTCGGTTTTCCCGTTTGAGCGGAAGCAGTTTGGCTTTCATACAGAACTTGCCTGGCTGACCGGCATCGGCGGCTCCAGTTCTGTGCTGCGCGGCAGCTGGGGCATCACGTTCCGGTTCAAGGAAAAATCTTAGCTGTAAGGCAGCAGCACCTACACACTGCCGCTGCCTTCAATTTCTTTTAAAGTTAACTGTTCCGGATCAGCTCCCGGATCAGCATGGTCATATGTGGCTCTGCTTTGGCAGCGGCGGCCAGTATATCGGCCAGCACCACCTGCTTCAGTTGCCCGGGCGTGCACATATCCGTTATCACCGAAACAGCAAACACCGGCAGCCCCATGTGGCGTGCGGCAATTATTTCCGGCACTGTAGACATGCCCACGGCATCGGCCCCGATAATACGCATGAATTTATACTCGGCTTTGGTTTCCAGCATCGGGCCGGGCGCGCTCACGTATACGCCCTCGCGCAAATCGAAACCAGCGTCTTCGGCAATCACCATCGCCTGCCGTATCATCTCTTCGTCGTACACGTCGCTCATGTCGGGGAAGCGCGGCCCAAGTTCGTCCAGGTTTTTACCTATCAGCGGGTTGCCGGGCAGCAGGTTGATGTGATCCGTAATCACCATCAGGTCGCTCATGTTAAAAGCGGGGTCCAGTCCGCCTGCCGCATTCGACACAAACAGCTTCCGGATGCCCAGCAGCTTCATTACGCGCACCGGAAACACCACCTGGTTCATGGTATAGCCTTCGTAGTAATGAAAACGGCCCTGCATCACCACCACACGGCGGCCTGCCAGCAGCCCGAATATGAGCTTGCCCGAGTGGCTCTCTACCGTAGAAACCGGAAAGTGCGGAATATCGGCATAAGATAAGCTATATGCCACCTGCACCTCGTTTACCAAAGCTCCAAGGCCGGTGCCCAGTATAATACCAAATTCCGGCGCATAGTTATCTGTCGCATTTTGCAGGTAAGTGGCGGCTTCCTGTATAGATTGTATCATAAGTTAGTGTGCTGATTTGCTAATGTGCTGATGTACTAATTTGATAATGTGTTGATACCTTGATGTGCTGATGAATGTAGATGTATAATAAAAGAGTTGATGTTGTCCAAAGCAGGTGCCATATTTCATGATTCTCTCATCGGCACATCAACACGTTAAATAATCAGCACATTAATTTCTCCGGCAAGTTGCAAAAAACAACTCACCTGTAAAACAAAACCGCCCTTAGATATCTAAGAGCGGTTTTGACTATAAATTTTACACAGTTCTTGCTACTTCTTTGTCTCAGAAGATCAAATCATCCTATGCAGTTATTCAAAATTCAGTTATTCTGAATTACCTTACTGCACCTCCAGTTCGTACGGCAGGCGTGCCTGCATACCTTGTAGTACTTCTACCTTTTTGTAGAGTTTGTAATACAGGTACAGCTCGCCCATTTCCGCTTTGATAGACTGCTCTTTTACCTGCGATCCCATATCGCCAAACAGTTCTTCGAAGAAAGACTTGCGGCGCGGCAGGTCCAGCAGGCGGTAATCGTCTTTAATGCCTGCTTTGGCCGCTGCAATGGCAATAGCTTTTTCGAGCCCGCCATAGGTATCCACCAGGTTGCGCTGTTTGGCCTCGAGGCCGGACCATACACGGCCTGATGCCAGCGTTTTCAGGTGCTCCTGCGTCATGCCGCGGCCTTTGGCAGCTTTGCTGGTAAAAGTTTCATAAATCTGATTGACTTCGTTCTGCACAATCTCCTTTTCCTGCTCCGTCATAGGGCGGGTAATGGTGGGCATGTCGGAGAATTTGCCTGTACTGACGTGATCGACCGTAACGCCCAGTTTGTTGTTAAGGAAGCCCTGTATGTTCGGGATAATGCCGAACACGCCGATGCTGCCCGTAATAGTATTGGGGTGCGCCACAATGGTATCGCAGCCCATGGCTATATAGTAACCCCCAGAGGCAGCCACATCCGACATAGAAGCGATAACGGGCTTCACTTTTTTGGTCAGCTGAATCTCGCGCCAGATAACATCGGAGGCCAGCGCACTGCCACCCGGTGAACTGATGCGCAGCACCACGGCTTTCACTTTATCGTTCATGCGAGCCTCGCGTAATGCTTCTGTAAAGCGCGTGCTGCCAATGTTGCCTTCCTCGCCTTCGCCATCCACAATATCGCCTTCGGCATAAATTACGGCAATGCGGTTTTTAGAAGTGTTCGTTTCGCCGCTGTCTTTCACCTTTTTATACTTCGATAACTGCACCAGTTCCAGCTTGTCGTCCTCGTTTACGCCTGCTTTGGATTTCATGTAATCAATGGCTTCGTCGTAATAGCCGACATCCGTTATCAGGCCATACTTTTTGGCATCCTCGGCGTTGCGCACCAGCATGTTGTCCGAGATGTTCTTTACCTCCTCAAAGGTTTTGCCGCGCGATTTCGCAATATTCTGCAGCTGAAAGTTATTGATGGAGTTGAGGAAAGAACTTAACTGCTCGTGGTTCGGAGCGCTTATCTTGTCCAGGAAGAATGGTTCCACCGCGCTTTTGTAGGTGCCCACTTTAAAAATCTGTACGTCGATATCGAGCTTGTCCAGCAGGTTTTTATAGAAGTATACTTCCGAGCTCATGCCGTTGAACTCCAGCGCGCCGAGCGGGTTGAGGTATATTTTATCGGCCACAGAGGTAAGATAATATCCTTTCTCGGTCGCCACATCGCCGTAAGCCACAATAAATTTGCCTGACTTTTTGAAGCTGATCAGTTCATTGCGGATTTCCTCCATTTTGCCCATACCCGCATCCACAAAGCCCAGGTTCAGGAAAATCCCTTCTACGTTGTCGTCTTTTTTGGCGCGGCGAATGGCGGCTTTAATCTGATCCAGTCCATCGGTGCTCGACAGCGCACCAAACGAAAAGCCTAATTCGGACAGCGGGTTTTCGGGGTCGCGCTCTGCAATAGGTCTGTCCAGTTTCAGTTCCAGAACCGAGCCTTTCGTTATCTGCACCTCGTCTTCGGAAGCTGAACTTGCTGCAATACCAACCAGCAGCAATACACTGATAAAAAAGAATACGAGCAGGCCGATCACCGTCGCCAGCACATATTTCAGGAAGTTTAACATATAGATTTAAGTGTTTGAGATGTGGGCATTAACAGGGAACATCTGTTCCCAAAAGGTAAGTAAAAGTTACCGGAATATCAGTTATAAACATTAATTTGTGAAGCTTACAGGACAAAATCAAAGTAATCCGCATACTTCATAAGCAAATTTACAACCTATTTTTCACCCGCTCCCCGCTTCTCGACCAACTTCCCCTTTTCCTAGACGAACCTTGGGAGAGTTCCGAATTGCGAGTTCCAAGTTCCGAGTCTCAAGAAATTAATTTAATAAGAAGAGCGGATAAGGTAAAAACTAGAATGAATAATTATGTAATGTTTCCCTCTGCTTCAGTAGTGTTGCCTTACACCACACTTTACTTATTACATCAACTCGGAACTCGGAACTCACAACTCGGAATTAATACCCATACTTCTTTCCCCACTGTGCCTGCAGTTGTTTGCGCATATCGTTTTCGCGTCCGTTCTGGCCGGGCTGGTAAAAAGCAGTGCTGCTGAGCTCCTGCGGCATAAACTCCTGTTGCACAAAGTTGCCTTCATAGTCGTGCGCATACTTGTAGTTGTTGCCGTAGCCGATTTCCTTCATCAGCTTGGTAGGTGCGTTGCGGATATGGAGCGGCACCGGCAGGTTGCCCGTTTGCTGCACCATGGCCCGCGCCTGTTTGATGGCCTTGTACGAGGCATTGCTCTTGGGAGAGGTAGCCAGGTATACGGTGCATTGCGAAAGTATAATTTCCGCCTCCGGGTAACCAATCATCTGCACTGCCTGGAAGCAGGACGTAGCCATGAGCAGCGCATTGGAGTTGGCCAAACCAATGTCTTCCGAGGAAGCAATGAGTAAACGGCGGGCGATAAACTTCGGATCTTCGCCGCCTTCTATCATGCGGGCCAGCCAGTATACGGCCGCATTGGGGTCAGAGCCGCGGATAGACTTGATATAGGCCGACACCAGGTCATAGTGCATCTCGCCTGATTTATCATACAGCACAATGTTCTGCTGCGCTACCTGCTGCACCAGTTCGTTGGTCACTACTATTTCCTCCCCTTTCCCGCTTTCAGCCACAATTTCCAGCAGGTTCAGCAGCTTGCGCGCATCGCCGCCCGAAATGGTCAGCAGCGCTTCATACTCCTGCACTTTTACCTTGCGGTGGCGCATCCATTCATCCTGCTCCAGCGCCTTATCTACCAGTTCTATCAGCTCGTCTTTGGTCAGGTGCTTGAGGATGTATACCTGGCAGCGCGACAGCAAAGCCGAAATCACCTCAAACGACGGATTTTCGGTAGTGGCGCCTACCAGCGTCACCACACCTTTCTCCACGGCGCCCAAAAGCGCGTCCTGCTGAGATTTGTTGAAACGGTGGATCTCGTCGATGAACAGCACAGTGCCCTGCCGTTTTTTAGCCTGATCTATCACCTCGCGGATATCTTTTACACCAGAGTTGATGGCGCTGAGGGCTACAAAAGGTACTTTCATCTGGTTGGCAATGATGTTGGCCAGCGTGGTTTTGCCCACGCCGGGTGGCCCCCACAAAATCATACTTGGAATGACGCCGCCCTCGATGTAGCGGCGCAAAATGCCGTTGGGGCCAACCAGGTGCTTCTGGCCGTAGTATTGGTCAAGGGTATGGGGGCGCATGCGCTCGGCAAGCGGTATGTTCGGGTGGTTCATCGGCGCTATACTTTTCCGGAATCAGTTAAAGACAAAGCTACGCATTTACGGGGAAAGAGGTAAAGTATAAACGTTCACTTCCATTACTTCTCCTCACCCGCTTTGAGCAGTTGTGGTCAAAACATCATCAACAGAGATGAAGCGACAACAAGTATAAATCACCAAAGCTGTTAACCTGTCTCCGTCAGTAGAAAAAGAACAGAATCTTCGATGTTTAAACATATAGAATCGTAAACTGTTAGCTATACTTACGGCAGGAGAGCAACTACAATTAATCTTGCATAGTACATAATAACTTGATTCTAGCTTTCGCTATACCTGCTAACCACCTATAAAAATTATACTATGAAATACAGACAATTAGGAAATACAGGCGAGCAGCTTTCTGCCATCGGTTTGGGCTGCATGGGCATGAGCCAGTCGTATGGCACCCGCAACGACGAGGAATCTATTGCCACGCTGCACCTGGCGCTGGACCTGGGCATCAACTTCTGGGACACCGCCGACGTGTATGGCCCGCATCACAACGAAGAATTGATCTCGAAGGTGCTGGCGCCTAACCGCGACAAAATTTTTGTCGCCACCAAGTTCGGCTTTCAGCAACAGGATGACGGCAGCATGGCTTTTAACGGATCGCCGGCCTACATGCGCCAGGCGGTGGAAGGCAGCCTGAAGCGGCTGAAGGTGGACGTGATTGACCTGTACTACGCGCACCGCATCGACCCGAACGTGCCGGTAGAAGAAATGGTAGGCGCGATGGCTGACTTAGTGAAACAAGGCAAAGTGCGCTACATTGGGCTGTCGGAGGCTTCGCCGGCTTCTATTCGCAAAGCACATGCTGTGCATCCTATTGCTGCCGTGCAGTCAGAATATTCCCTGCTTACCCGCGGGGTGGAGAAAGAAGTATTGCCGCTCACCAAAGAACTGGGCATTGCTTTCGTGCCGTTCAGCCCACTGGTACGCGGCCTGGTAACCAACACGGTAGATGTGGCCAGCCTGCCGGAGAATGACATGCGCAAGTCGCTGCCACGCTTTAAAGAAAACGAGCACCTGGACAACAACCAGCAACTGGCGAAGGCTTTCGCAGATGTTGCGGCGCAGAAAAACTGCACACCTGCACAGCTGGCCCTTGCCTGGGTGCTGGCGCAGGGCGAGAACATCATTCCCATACCTGGTACCAAAAGAAGAAAATACCTGCAGGAAAATGCCGGTGCCGTGAACATAAACCTGACTGCTTCAGATTTGCAGGCCATAGAAGGCTTGCTGGCAAAGTATCCCAACGTGGGCAGCCGCTACAACGAAGCACAACTGAAGATGGTAGATAAATAAGATGGAAAACAGGAAAATCAAACTAAGCATACTCGACCAATCTATTGTGAGCAAAGGACTAAGCGCCCGCGAAGCCTTGCAGCAAACGATAGCTATTGCCAGGCTGGGAGATAAGCTGGGCTTTACGCGTTTCTGGGTGTCCGAGCATCACAACATGGCGACAATTGCCGGCTCCGCGCCTGAAGTGCTGATGGTAAAGCTGGCCGACGCGACCGAACAAATCCGCATTGGCTCCGGCGGCATTATGCTGCCCAACCACAGCGCCCTGAAAGTAGCCGAAAATTTCCGGATGCTGGAAGCGCTTTTCCCCGGCCGCATCGACCTGGGCATGGGCCGCGCCCCCGGCGGCGACCGCCTGACCTCTTATCTGCTGAACCCATCCAACGAATTCAGCGACGAAGGCTACGTGCAGCAGTTGGATTACCTGCAGCTCTTTTTTACCGACACAGCCTCTTCGGAGCGCGGGCGTATACTGGCCGTACCGCAGGCCGCTACCGCACCGATGCAATGGATGCTTAGTTCTTCCAGCGGCGGCAGCAGCAAGCTGGCATCCAAGTATGGCATGGGCCTGGCTGTCGCCAAATTCATCAACGGGCACGCGCAGCCCGACATGGTGGCGGATTATAAAAATGCGTTTGTACCTTCCGAACAATTTCCTGAGCCGGCCGCCCTGGTAGCCATCATGGTGGTTTGCGCCGATTCCGAGGAGAAAGCCGGCCAGATGCGCAAGGTGCTGGATTACCGGTTTGTGCAGATGGAAAAAGGAAATTTTGACCCGATAGGTTCTTACGAGGAAATAAAGGATTACGTGTTCTCGCCGCTGGAGCAGGAGCGCATCAAAGCCAATGCCAACCGGGTAATTTCGGGCACACCGGACAAGGTAAAGGAAGAAATTACCAAACTGGCAGATGACTTTGGAGTAGATGAAATCATGGCAACCACGATGACGACGACCTTTGAAGACAGGAAGCATTCTTTTGAGCTGCTGGCCGAAGCCTTTGCACTTCGTAACACAGCACAGCAGGAGAACAGATAAGCGCCGGCATGCCGGCGACGCCAACCATAAAGCTCTTCAGAATATTGTTATAGCTACTTAAATTATACCAGGAGTAGTATTCTTTTTCTTATAAAGTATTATTGCTTACCTTGCTCTCTGGCTGAGAAACTAACTTTATTACCAGGGTTAGCTATCGGCTAAGTGTGCTACTTTGTGCCGGTGGAGGGCAGTACATGAAGCATTACCGGAAATCGTTTTAAAGGCTTTATCCATTTCCGTTAAGAAAAACAGATATACTATGCTACGTTATTCTTCTATGTTCCTTTTGTGCCTGATCCTTTTCCATGTAAAGGCATCAGCTCAGGAAAAAGAACTGCCTTCTACCCGTATTTCCCTGCAAAACCTTAATGACTTTAAACCGGCTGGCAGCAACTGGAAAATTGCCGGTGATGTTTTCTATGATTTAAAGAAGAGCCAGGAAGGTAAAATCCAGCCTGGTGCAGGCGTATTGGTAAATGATCTGTCCGGCAAAACCGCTGACAACCTGTTTACCAAAATGGAACACGGCGACATTGAACTGGATCTGGACTTTATGATGAACAAGGGTTCAAACTCCGGCATTTACCTGCAAGGGCGTTATGAAGTGCAGCTACTCGACAGCTGGGGTGTTCAGAACCCTACGTCGGCGGACTGTGGCGCCATCTATGAACGCTGGGACGAAACACAGCCGGAAGGGCAAAAAGGCTATGAAGGCCATGCACCGGCACAAAATGTAAGCAAAGCGCCGGGCTTGTGGCAGCACCTTAAAATTGTGTTCCGGGCACCGCGCTTTAACGAGAAAGGCGAAAAGATTGCTGATGCCCGCTTTGTAAAAGTAGTTCAGAATGGCGTTACGCTGCATGAAAACATCGAAGTAACCGGGCCGACCCGCGCTGCGGCCTTTCAGGACGAAAAACCTCTGGGCCCGCTTATGCTGCAAGGCGATCACGGACCTGTAGCTTTCCGGAATATCAGCTACAAAGCTTACGGAACAGAGCCGGTTACATTAACAAACATGACCTTAAAATCTTATGAGGGAAAGTTTAATGCTGTGTCTGATTTCGAAGCCCTTGCGCCAGCCACCGAAATGAAAATTGATGTACTGGAGCACCTGGCGCCAGGAGACAAAAACAACTTCGCCGGAAAAATAGCAGGCACCCTGCATGTGCCGCACACAGGAGATTACCTGTTTAACCTGAACCTGAAATGGATTCCGCTCGATACCAATCCGGCCAATCCGAATGGCGGCGGAGCGCTTACTATCGGAAATAAGCAGGTATTCAGCTTCGACGGAAAAACAGTGGGAAGCGGCGCAGCCATGGTTCACCTAGAAGAAGGCGACTACCCTGTTGTGCTTTCCTACTATAAGAAATACGGACACTGGTATGCGCCAAGCAACGATATCACGCTTTCTGTTGAGGGGCCTGGCGTGCCATTCACGCTTTTGAATACCCCTTTGCGTGCCGCCGATCCGGTTGGCGCGATTACGGTGCTGGCCGAAAACGAACCCGTGATGCAGCGAAGTTTTATGCAGCATCAGGGCAGCAAGAAAACACACGTCATTTCTGTCGGGGAGCCCGGTAACGCTAATTATACTGTTGATCTGCGCACAGGTGATTTTCTGCAGCTATGGCGTGGCAAATTTCTAGAGACAACCCCTATGTGGCACGAACGCGGCGAAAGCCAGCTGGCTGTTCCGTTAGGCAGTGTGATTGCGTTTGCTGAAAAGCCTTCGCTTACTTTTCTGGAAGATAAAAATGCAGCCTGGCCTGACTCAAACACAACCTACAATTACCTAGGGTATGATATAGATAAAGCCGGCAGGCCTACCTTTAAGTATACTTTGGGTGCAGCGAGTATAAAAGAAGCCTTTAAGCCGGAAGAAGGCGGGAAAAAGCTGGTGCACTCCTTTACCATCGTGCCTGGCCAGGAAACAAAAGAAATGTGGTGCAGGGTAGCTGAAGGAAATAACATTACCGCCCTGCCCAACGGCCTGTATGCCATCAACGACAAACAATACCTGATTGAGCTGCCCCGCAAGGCAAAACCTCTCATCCGAACTACTGCACAAAATACGCAGGAGCTGCTTCTGCCGGTAAGCGCAAAAGACAAGGAGGCAGTGGTAACATATTCTATCGTTTGGTAGGCATCAAAACAGACCAGGAACATCATCATGAAAATCAATCATTTAGCAAAGGCTGTACTTCTTGTTTCCGGCCTTCTGATAGCAAATACTTCGCCTGCCTGGGCGCAGACTAAAATGGGAGCTAAAAACCCTAATACTGGCAGTAAGCAACCCGCACCGGCGCCAAAAGGGCTGGAAAAGGTAGAAGCAGAACCCGAAAAGGAAGACGATTATTACAAGCTTATTTCGCTGCCCATACCTGAAGGGGTGGTGCTGGAAGTAGGCGGCATGACTACCCTGCCCGATGGCAGCCTGGCTATTTGTACCCGCCGGGGCGAAGTATGGATGGTGTCTAACCCGAATATTTCCGGTAACGAGCAGCCGAAATACAAGCGCTTTGCTTACGGGCTGCACGAACCCCTGGGACTTGCTTACAAAGACGGGGATATTTATGTAACACAGCGCAGTGAGATAACGCGCCTGCGCGATAATGACGGCGACGGGCAGGCTGATTCTTACGACAAAGTATATTCCTGGCCCCTATCCGGCAATTACCACGAGTATTCTTATGGCCCGCTGTTTCTGCCAAACGGGAACATGCTGGTAACCCTGAACCTGGGCTGGAGCAACAGTTTAGGGCATGGGGTAAGCCTGGCGCCCTGGCGTGGCTGGATGCTGGAAATTACGCCAGACGGAAAGATGACGCCTGTGGCTGCGGGCATGCGCTCGCCCTCCGGCTTTGGAATGAATGCCGCCGGTGATGTTTTCTATACCGAAAACCAGGGCGACTGGGTAGGTTCAGGCCGTATTACGCACGTCGAAAAAGGCGATTTTGTGGGAAACGCCGAAAGCTTACGCTGGTCTGGCTTACCTGGTTCCCCTCTAAAGCTAAAGCCGGAAGATGTACCCAACACAGGAGAACCTTTGTATGATGTAGCCAAGCGGGTGCCTGCCTTAAAAGCACCGGCTGTCTGGCTGCCACATGGTATACTCGGAATATCGACAACTGCTATACTTCTGAACGATACCAAAGGCAAGTTCGGTCCCTTTGATGACCAGATGTTCGTAGGCGATCAGGGGCAAAGTAAAATTATGCGCGTTGATTTTGAGAAAGTGAAAGACGAATACCAGGGCGTTGTGTTTCCGTTTCGTGAAGGTTTTTCTTCCGGCATTCTGCGCCTGATCTGGGGCAGCGATGGCTCTATGTTCAGCGGTATGACGAGCCGCGGGTGGTCATCTACCGGAAAAGACATGTATGGCTTGCAGCGCCTTGTCTGGACAGGCAGAATGCCCTTCGAAATGAAAACGGTGCGCGCTATGCCCGATGGGTTCGAGATTGAGTTTACCAAACCTGTTAACCGCAAACTTGCCGCCGATCCAGCCTCCTATAAGATAACGGGCTTCAACTATAAATATCATTCTACTTACGGCAGCCCCGTCATCAACAACAAGGAATGCCCAATACGTGGCATTGTTGTGTCGGAAGATGGTTTGAAAGCCCGCCTGGTGGCAGATGGCCTGCGGGAAGGGTATATACATGAAATTACGACTGATGGCGTGCGCGGCGAAGACGGCAGGCTTTTGCTGCATAATGTAGCCTATTATACCCTGAACAACATCCCGGAAGGAGAAAAGCTGGCGATTGCCAAAGCAGCACCTGCCCATGATCATGCAGCCATGGCGATGGCTACAGCATCTGCTGCCAAACCGGCGGCTACATCAGCCAAAACCAAAGCAGCACCTGCTGCTAAAGCTTCGGGAAAGAGTTTGCCCAAGCGCTTAACCGTAAAGCCTACTTCCTGGGCAAAAGGAACAGATTACACCATTAATCTGGGCACGAAGCCTGGGCTTAAATTTGATCCCGCGCGTTTTCAGGTGAAAGCTGGCAGCACTGTAAAAGTGGTGTTTCATAACAACGACGATATGCTGCACAACTTTGTAGTGGTATTGCCTGGTACAGCTATAGAAGTTGGCGAAATGGCGATGAAGCTTGGACTGGAAGGCCAGGAGAAGAACTATATTCCAAACACAAATAAACTGCTGTACCATACCAACCTGCTTCAGCCAAACACAACTGAGACCATCTACTTTATTGCTCCCGAGAAGCCAGGCGATTATACCTACGAATGCTCTGTTCCCGGTCATTTTTATACTATGCAGGGCACCATGAAAGTGGTAAAGTAAAAGCAGGATGGCTGAAGCAAACGGATGCAGAAGCCGCTTTGTTCTTTTGTGCTCCAGCGCTTACCTAATATTGCATTTAATTATACTATCAAGTATAAACCGTTGGTAATAGCCCACAATAGCTGGTTTTTGCTGCATTTCACATAAACGCGAAGCAGCATCGTGGCTAAAATTATAGATGATTGGAAAACTATTTCATCCCTGAACTGTCTTAGTATCACTTCTCAGAAAAGAAGGCATCAGTTCTGTTTGCGCGCCCGTCTGTTGAGGCCTGCGCATAACTGATGATACCCCTGTATAAAACTCCTGCTGCAGTTGCTTTACCTTTAATGCCTGCCTTAGATCAAACTTACGTACCGATGCAAAACCACACTTTTATTACCCTGCCCGTAACGGACGGCTCTGAAATGGACGCCTACGTCGCTATGCCCGAAGGAGCAGGCCCTTTTCCGGGCATCATTTTGCTGCAGGAAGCCTTCGGGGTGAATAATCACATCCGGGAGGTGGCAGCGCGAATTGCCCGCGAAGGTTATGTGGTTGTTGCGCCGGAGTTATTTCACCGCACTGCCCAAAGGTTCGAAAGCGCTTATGATAACATGGCTGCTGCCATGCCGCACTACCACGCGATAACGCAGGAGGGCGTAACGGCTGATTTAAAAACTGCCTATAGTTGGCTGCAGCAACAACCGAATGTGGCCGGCGAAAAGATTGGGAGCATTGGTTTTTGCCTGGGCGGGCGCATTTCGTTTCTGGCCAATGCGGTGCTGCCCCTTTCCGCGGCTGTTTCCTACTACGGCAGCGGCATTCCGACTATACTTGGCGAGGCCGGTAACCTGCACGCGCCGCACCTGTTTTTCTGGGGCGGCCAGGATACCCACATTCCGCAGGAACAGGTACAAAATATAATAGAAGTGGTACAGGCAGCGGGCAAAGACTATATCAACGTGGTGCTGTCGTATGCCGGGCACGGGTTTAACTGCGATGCGCGAAGCAGCTACAACCCGGATGCTGCCAAAGAAGCCTGGGCCATGACCCTGGCATACTTTGAGAACAAGCTGAAGTGAAATTTAAGTGAGGGAAGTATAGGCAATAAAATCCATTTAGGTGCTGATGCTGAATTAATACATCCACACCTACAAACTTACAAAAACTTCTCTCCCACCAATTTCTCCGACACTTCCCAAAGTCTGGCGGCATTTTCCGGTGTGGCAAAGGCGTGCTTTACAGGTTTCAGTTTCTTTTTGGCGAAATATTGCCCGTTATACTTATCGGCGGCAGGTTCAGAGGCGAGGTAAATGCTTGTCTGGGCGCCTTTTTCCGAAGAAATGGAGAATGGCGACAGCAGCTTAAAAACAAAATGCAGCCAGCCGCCGGCACTTACCGAAAAATTGCTGGCGACCACACCCGGATGCACTGCATTGGTAACCAAATGCGTATGCCCCTGCTCCTGTGCCCGGCGTGCCAGTTCGCGCGTAAATAGTATATTGTACAATTTTGAATTGCTATAAGCCCGGACAGCACTATAGCGCTGGTCCATGTTGATATCATTAAAATCCGGTTTAGCTGCCCGGTAAGCTTCGGAAGCAACGTTTACAATACGTGGTTCCCGGCTCTGCAGCAGTTTAGGAAACAGCAGCGATGTCAGCAGAAAAGGTGCCAGGTGGTTCACGGCCAGCGTCTGCTCATACCCATCTGCCGACACCTGCCGCTCACTGCCCAGCAGCAGCCCCGCATTGTTTACCAGCACGTCCAGGCGCGGGTAACTGCTGTTAAAAGTTGCGGCTACCTGCCGCACCTGCTCCAGCGACGATAAATCTGCGAGCAACACGTCTACTTTATCATTTCCGCTAATGCGTTTAATTTCTTGCTGCACCTGTGCGGCCTTGGCCTCATTGCGAGCCAGTAGCACCACATGTGCCCCTTGCCGGGCCAGTTCGCGGGCCGTTACCTCGCCTATACCTGAAGTGGCACCCGTTACGAGGCATATTTTATTTTCTATCATACCTTATAAATGTGCTGATTTTTAATGTGCTAATGTGCTGTCGACTGACAAACACTTATACCCTGATTCTGACGGTTTGATTTTACCCCAAGCTTATTTTAAAGCCGGATGCCCTGTTGCCCGGTGTCTGGTATACTGCCAGGCCCACCAGATAAGCAGGAACTGCAGCGGTATCCGGGCTATGGTTAACCACAAACCGGGCGTATTGTTCTGCCAGTAATCCAGCGTCATCGGAATATGGATGAGCAGCAGAAACACCACCAGCATGATAATAATCAGCCAGGCGGCCAGGGGCCTTGTTTGGCGCGGCAGCAACAGCAGCCCAAGTATGATTTCGGCAATGCCACTTAAATTCAGCAGCAGCTGGTGCGTCGGAAGCCAGTCCGGCATAATGTTCAGGTAAAATCCGGGGGTTGTAAAATGTATGACGCCGGCAGCCACGTAAAGCAACACCATCAGGTATAAAGCTATTCTTTTCATGGTATGTCCGGTTGTATGGCAGCTTTGGCGTTGCCTTACAGCTTCTGCTCTTTACGGAATAATCATCCAAAGCTTTATCTCAGTTGTACGGCACCTCCTGTTTCAGTTAAAAACCTAGTACCTTTGCACCCATGAGTAAACAAGTACAGGTGCATGGGGCGCTGTTTCTGGTGGCGCTGATTTACGGAGCCAACTATAGCATCGCCAAAGAGGTAATGCCGTTTTATGTGGGGCCCTATGGGCTGATTGTGATGCGGGTGGTATCGGCAGCTATCTTTTTCGGCATTCTTTCGCGACTGGTGGTAAAGGAGAAAATTGTAGGTCGTGCCGATAATGTGCGATCCATACTTTGCGGCATCACAGGCATCGCTATTAACCAGCTTTGTTTTTTTGGTGGCCTCAATCTCACAGCGCCGATTAATGCCGCCCTGCTGATGGTGATAACGCCCGTTATTGTACTCATTTTCTCGGCTATACTGCTGAAAGAGCGGGTGGGCAAGCGCAAAGTAACCGGCATTATACTTGCCTGTGCCGGCGCTTTCCTGCTGATTTATACTTCGCATGGCGAAAGCACGCCCGGTAACCTCTGGGGCGATTTACTGATCATCCTGAATGCAACTGCCTATGGCATATACCTGGTGCTGGTGAAACCGCTTATGCAAAAGTATAATGCTATTACAGTGGTGAGCCGTGCTTTTGCCGTAGGTGCGGTTATTGTTATTCCGTTTGGCTGGTCGCAGTTGATGGCACCAGATTACAACAGCTTTCCGGTGTCTATCTGGCTGGCCATCGTGTTTATGGTAGTTGCCGTTACCATCATTGCTTACCTGTTTAACACCTGGGCGCTGCGGTATGCCAACGCCTCGGTAGTAGGCGCTTACATTTACCTGCAGCCTGTGCTGGCCATACTTATTGCCGTGGCCTTCGGCAAAGATGTATTTACGCTGCAAAAGGGACTGTATGCTTTGGTGATATTTGCAGGCGTATACCTGGTGAGCCGCACGCGCCAATCCATCCCTGCGGAAGCATGAAAGCCGTACGATTCTTTCAGGAGTAGCTTTGTAGCCAATCAGGCACGCACAGACACTCGCAGGAGCTGCGCACACTGCGAGGTCATGCTGGCTGACACATTAATCCTTTTATCCTGCAATCCTGATTCAAACAATAAAAAAAGTCCTGCCGATGTACGTCGGCAGGACTTTGTATTTATACTTTCAGCAGATTACGATCCGCTTTTCTATACTAGCTTAAACTGTTCTGGGGCTGCTGGTTCTGCTGCCGAAGCTACGGCGGCTGTCTCCGCTGCGCTGGCCACCATTACCGTTACGGCTGCCTGCCGGCCGGTTTCCACCAGATGGGCGGCCGCCTCCACCGCCTCGTCGCTGCTGCTTTTGCTCCTTGATGGTGCTGGCCGCTTCAGCAAAATCTTTGGCTGTCAGCGGGTACGGATGGTTATCCACTACTGGCACCGACTTGGAAATTAGTTTCTGGATGCTGGCTAAGTATGGCGTTTCCTCTGCATCGCAGAATGACAGCGCTACGCCGCTTGCACCGGCACGGCCTGTACGGCCAATGCGGTGTACGTATGTTTCCGGTTCGTTCGGCAGCTCGAAGTTAATTACATGGCTCAGGTCGTCCACGTCAATGCCGCGTGCGGCAATGTCTGTGGCTACCAGTACGCGTGTCTGGCTCTTCTTGAAGTTATCGAGGGCGCGCACACGGGCATTCTGCGATTTGTTGCCATGTATGGCCTCCGACTGCACGCCTGCTTTGCTCATGTCTCTGGCCACGCGGTCGGCGCCGTGCTTGGTGCGCGTAAATACCAGTGCCCGGTCGATTGAGCCGTCTTTCAGCAGGTGCAAAAGCAGGTTTTTTTTGTCGTTCTTCTTCACATAATATACTGCCTGCGTAATTGTATTTACAGTAGACGATATCGGTGTTACCTCCACCTGCGACGGGTTCACCAGAATGGTGTTGGCCAGCTTCAGGATTTCGGGGGCCATGGTAGCCGAGAAAAACAGCGATTGCTTTTTCTCCGGCAGCACTTTCAGCACTTTGCGCACGTCGTTCAAAAAACCCATGTCCAGCATGCGGTCAGCTTCGTCCAGCACAAACATTTCTACGCTGTTCAGGTGCACATATTTCTGCGCCATCAGGTCCAGCAAACGGCCGGGCGTGGCTACCAGAATATCAATTCCTGCACGCAAGGCATCGGTTTGTGCCCGCTGGGGTACGCCCCCGAATATAACGGTGTTCTTCAGACCGGTGTGCCTGCCATAAGCAGTCAGGCTTTCGCCAATCTGCAGCGCCAGTTCACGCGTTGGTGTCAGGATCAGGGCTTTTATTCTGCGCGGTGCTCTGTCGTGCTGCTGCACTTTGTTTTCAGAAAGCAACTGCAGGATCGGAATAGAGAAAGCAGCCGTTTTACCGGTGCCCGTCTGCGCGCATCCTAATAAGTCTTTTTTCTGAAGTATAAGCGGAATTGATTTTTCCTGGATGGGTGTGGGGGTAGTGTATCCTTCTGTTTTAAGAGCTTTTAGGATTGGCTCTATCAAATTAAGATTCTCGAATGTCATCAAATGGTTTTTAGAAAAACCGCACAGCACCTTGTGTGCTGCTTTCGCGGGAATTGGCCGGAATCTGAAATATTGCCTGAGCAAGAGGGCCATTCCCGACCTGTTATTGTTTCATCAACCTCAGAAATCTTATTATAGTTCTAAAAGATGATAAAGAATAACGGATGCAAAGGTACAAGTATAAAACCTTACATCCTAATACTGCTATTTTATGCGGTTTTAGCAGTTTACCCAATCTTCAGGGAAGCCATGGAAATAGATCCCAATTGCAGTGCCAAAGGAACTGCCGCGGATGAGCGGCTGGTGAGCGTTTGCTGTATGTGCTGCTTTGGCTGCCCGGTCAGCTCCAGGATTCCTTTCACATGCCTGTGCCGGCATGTGAAAGGAATCCTGCGGCAACTGCAATGCTTTTAATGGATTTATACTTCCTGCGCTTTCGCCTCCTTTACAATGTGCTGCACAATTTTAACGGCGTGCTCCCGGGAGTTCTCAATAAACCATACATGCGTGTTCATGCCGCCGCAGATTACGCCGGCCAGGTATACGTTGGGCAAGTTGGTTTCCATGGTGTCAGGGTCGTACTGTGGGTGGCGGTTCGCATCCGGCGTCAGTGCAATGCCCAGTTGTTCCAGAAAACTAAAGTCCGGCTGGTAGCCCGTCATAGCCAGTACAAAATCGTTCTCAAGCGTTATATTGCCGTCCGGCGTCTGTATATCCACCTCCTGCTCCCTGATTCCGGTAAGGCTGGAAGAAAAATAACATTTAATCTCGCCCGCTTTGATGCGGTTTTCCAGGTCAGGCTTGGTCCAGTATTTTATACTTCCAAGTTCCGGCTGGCGCACTACCATCGTAACGTCGGCACCCCTGCGCCAGGTTTCGAGGGCAGCATCGGCGGCAGAGTTGTTGGCGCCCACCACCAGCACTTTCTGACGGTAGTAATAATGCGGATCGAAGTAATAATGGCGCACCTTTGCCAGATCTTCGCCGGGCACATGCAGCAGGTTTGGCTTGCCATAAAACCCAACGGCTACCACGACGTTACGGGCCAGGTAGCGGCCTTTGCTGGTAGTAACGCGGTATACATCATCTTCGGGTTCCATCCCCCACACTTCTTCAAACAACCTAATGTTTAATTTCCGGGTGTCGGCCACGCGGCGGTAATATTCCATGGCTTCGGAGCGGTTAGGCTTCGGGTGAATGCAGGCAAACGGAATGCCGCCAATCTCCAGCCTGTCGGCGGTGGAGAAGAAAGTCATATTGAGCGGGTAGTTGTAGAGCGAGTTTACCAGGCAGCCTTTGTCCACTATAAGGTAGCTCATGCCTGCCTGCTGCGCCTCCAGGCCGCAGGCAAGCCCGATAGGGCCGGCGCCAATAATCAGTATATCGTAGGTGGTATTCAATTGCAAGTTTTTATAACCGTTGTACAGGTTCTGTTTATAACAGCCGGTATGGCAGCAAAGTTTAATGTACGTACATTAAGCTTTGCTGTCTCTTCCCAAAGTTACAGTTCCAGTTGTAGTACGTACATGCCGCGGTATTCGGGTTTCATCTGTTCGAAATCCAGCGTATATGTACCCGTTTTACGGAATCCGTTTTGCTCATAAAAGTCTACAGAACGGCTGCTGTCCATTGCTTTCAGCCAGATGATGCGCTTGTTGCGCTGTGCCGCATAGGCTTTTGTAAATTTAATTACCTCCCGCCCTACCCCTTTGCCGGAAGCAGCTTTGGTCAGGTAAATGCGTTCCAACTCCAGTGCTTCTCCGGCTGTATACTTGTCAATCGGCTTGTTGATGTTGAGTTTCAGGAAGCCAACCAGTTCTTCGTTGCTGTAAATCAGGAAAAAAGCTGCGTTAGGGTCAGCGAGTTCCTGCTTTAGTACGGATTCGCTGAAGCTTTTCTCCAGGTACCAGGCACCGCCATCGTACCACAAGTATAAATAATGGCCGCCGTATGCATTGATGGCGATATCCTGTAAGGTATATAAGTCTTGGGTGGTGCAGGGGATAAGCTGAATGTCGTTCATGTAATTGTTTTACCGTCGTGCTGCAAAAACAAAGAGACGCAAATAAGGCGTCTCTACAAGTATGAAAGGATCTATGAGCATTTAATTTTACACTGGCGCAGCGTCGTCCTGTAGTATCTCTTTCAGTAGATCCTCTTCCACCGGCTTAACCAGAAATTGCGCAACATTGGCAAACGTTTTGGAACGCTGTCTGTCGAGCTCGCTGGTGGACGAAGTAAGAATGTATACCTTGTACTGCAGGCGCTGCGCCTGCATTTGCTCCAGGAAATCCCAGCCGTCCATTTCAGGCATGTTCAGGTCCAGGAATATAATATCCGGGGCAATTTCTTTCAGTGATGCAAATGCCTGTAGCGAGTTCGTGAAGTCGTGCACGGCATAGGCGGGATTCACGTTTTTGATAGAGGTAACCATGATGAAGTTGAATATCTCCATATCATCTACTAATACAATCCTTTTCATCTGGCTGTTTTTATGCTTTTAGTTTTATTAAATCGGCCGTCGACATTTCTATCACTTCTTGCAGGGCACCATCTAGGTCCTGCGCCGACAGCCTGAGCCGGGGCAGGATTTGCTCTTTTATCTCCTCCAGGGACCATTGGCGCATTTCCAGCAGGTTCACCAACCCCAGTATCCGGCTCAGCGGCTCCCGCACCGTATGCGCATTCAGCACCGATACTTCCAGCAGCCGCGCGTTTTTAGCCGCTATCTCCCTGGTGCGGTCGGTTATCACTTCCTGCTGATAGGCCATGATGGACGAGATTTCGGTGTTTTTCTCATGGATAGTATCAAAGGCCCGCTGCAGTTGCTTGTTGTTCTCGTCCAACTCTTGCAACAGGCATAGTTCAAACAGCTTCGCCTCCAGGCTCTCAGCCACCAGTTTCAGAAAGGTAATGTCTTTGCGGGTAAATATCCGGCTTCTGCCCGCCAGAACCGATACCACAATATGCCGCTCCGCATCATTCTGAATCAGCCAGCCCCATAGTTCGCCCTGTTCCTCCGGCGGCAAGGTATAATGCCGGGGCAAATTCAATTCCTGCAAATCGCTCCAGTGCATGGGAATTTGCCGCTCCAGCAACAGCTTCTCAAAAGCCATGTAACCGGGGGTGCGCTGTTCCGTTATTTCAGCGCCGGTGGCCGTTATCTGCAAGTGCAGGTATGTATCGCCGCGGTTGTAGCTGGCCCTGAATGTATGAAAGTTGAACAGGTACTTCAGGTTTACCCGAAAACAGGCAGCCACGGCCTCCAGTGTGAGGCAACGGGTGAGGCTGTTCGAGAACCTGGAAAAAGCCTCATAAGTTATCCTGAGCACCTGGTTCTCTGCTGCCATCACTTCCTGTCAGCTTAAAATTCGGCTTCCGCCAGTTCATTGTCCAGCTTTATGCCGGATATGGTAGCGATGGTGTTGAGCATATTTACCAGGTCTGCCTGCGCCATAAGTTCCTGCACCTCGGCATCGGTAAAACCCTCCTGCTGCAACTCCAGAAAGTCCTCATCTGAGAGCTGCTGTGTATGCAGCGCCGCTTTTGTTACCAGGCGAATGGCTGCTTTGTAGCTGTTGGGCAGCAAGGGCGAACTGAGGTCGGTAGCCCGGTAGTCTTCCTCCTCGCTTATCATCCTGCTCATACTATCGGCAAAAATACCGTGTGCGTGGGCGCAGTAGTCGCAGCCGCGCAGGTTGGATACGTTATAGATAATCAGCTGCTTGAGCACGTTCGGCACTTCGCCCGCTATCAGCGTTGATTTAAGTTTCGCCCAGTTGCCGCGCAACAGAGTGGCATTATTTCCCTGGCACTTAAACCAGTTGAGCACAAAAGGCAGCTGCAGCGACTGCATGGTATCATCATAAATGGCCTTCACATTGGTATCAGCCTCCGTGTACTCCACCAGGCGGTAACGGCTTTGAGCAGGTGTGGTATTATGCATATCTTGTGCTTTGCTTTAATATATAAAATTATATAAATTTTCAATATAGTGTGCCTGTGTGCAAAAATATTTACACAAGCGCCACTCAAATATAGAAATCCAGCGCGCCAGGGGCATTTTTATCTGCTCCATCAAAATATATTTAAAAAATGGAATGCAATATATCTTTCTAACCATAGCGCCAGCTAAAAGTTTAAAGTTCCGTTTTGCTTACGCCCATCATCAGCAAGGCAATAAAATAAACAATTCCTGCGCCAGCACAGGAATTGTATAAATATGATAAGTTAAACGGATGCTAGCCCCTACAGGGATTTATACAAAAGAGAAATTTTCAGTAAAAGAAGAGATGCTACGGGGACGGGTTTGTATAAGCTTATACTTACACCGATGGCTGCGGAAGTATAAAATGTGCCGCAGCCATCGGTATAAGTATGAATTTAGTCTATTCTGAAAACTTTACCTGTGTTGCCCTGAGGTCCTGACTGGTCGGTTGTTAATACATAAACTTCTCCTTTGTTGTCCTGGCCGAAACCGAGCAGGAAATGGCCGACTTCTTTGTCTGGCTGGTTGGTGATACTTAGTTTTTTGAAATTCCAGTTAGCAGCTCCCGGTGTGGCGTCTGCCGCATAAATAGCGCCGCCATTCTCTCCCTGCGACCACACGCCAAACAAGTATTTGCCGCCTAAGTTAAACAACTGCTCTTTGCCTCTGTATACATAACCGCCTACCACTACAACTCCCAGGCCGTCAGCAAAGTTGCTCTTGTTTTTGAACTCTATCACCGGATCAATCAGCAGGTTTCCGTCCGGGTCCACATCGGGGCATTCAGCAAGCGGGTTCTTGTTATCGGCTGCATTAAAGCAGTGGCGGCCTTCCTTCACGTTCCAGCCATAGTTACCGCCTTTGGTAACCACATCAATTTCTTCATAAAGCGCCTGTCCGGCATCGCCTGCCAGCAGCATGCCTGTATGTTTGTCAAAGCTAAAGCGGTAAGGATTACGAAAGCCATAGGCGTATATTTCATCCATACCGTCTTTGCCTACAAAGGGATTATCGCCGGGTATGGCATAAGGCGCCCCGCTGTTCACGTCAATTCTTAAAATGCTTCCCAACAGATTCTTCGTGATGTCTTGCCCGTTGCCTCCTTCGTTTGGCCTGTACCAATCTTCTACGTGGCCCAGATCCTTGTCGTTTGATCCGCCTCCGTCGCCTAGCGAAATATAAAGGTATTTGTCGGGGCCGAACATAAGCGTGCCGGCATTGTGGTTACTTTGCGGCTGGTCTACTGCCAGTATAAGCTTTTGTGAGGAAGGGTCTGCCATATCAGGATTATCCTGCGAAACCCTGAACTCTGCTACATAGCTTGTATGGTTAAAGCCATTCGGAGCCGGGCTTCTTAGCGGGGCGCTGTAATAAACGAAGAAGCGGCCGTTATAGGCATAATCAGGATGAAAAGCCAGTCCTAATAATCCACGCTCGTCGTATCCGGGGTTAAGCTGCACAATCTTATCTTTCAAATCTAAAAAAGGAGTTTCAACAAGATGACCATCCTTAATGAGGCGTATCTGCCCGATTTGGTCTATCACAAAAAGCCTGTCCTTATCAGCGGGCGCCTGTGTAAGAAATAAAGGAGAAGTTAAATCTTCTGCCACTAAATCAAGTTCTACAGAACTGCTGTTTCCTATCGGAAAATCGTCATCATCATGGCAGGCAGCAACCAACAGCCCCATGCTTACAAGCAGAAGCGTAGATAATTTTGTAAATGCTTTCATAAGTTCTCTCGTTAAGATTGTACATGACTATTATAAGAATTGATAGTATTAATCATAACGTATTTTTAAATATCAGGTAACCTAAATGCGCATATTTATTTTATATTAACCTTTTAAGTACCAGATCCTTACATGCCTTACTTCTATAACATTCATCTCAACGGTGGAAAACGTTGTATTTATACTGTATTCAGGCTTATGGCTTACCTTTAGCGCTTTGCCTGTCATCAACAAAAAACGGCAGGAAGTTTCCTCCCTGCCGTTTTCTTAACTTACCGTTATACTTACTTATACTTAACCAATGGCATCGTTCAGGCCGGGCAGCCTGCCGAAGCGGTGCAGCGTGGCAATGTGCGAGCGGATTGCCTGGCCAAAGGTGTCGTTTTCCATGTAGGGGATGTTGAATTCAGCAGCAGTTTCACGCACAATCTCAGAGATAGCCGGATAGTGCACGTGGCATACACGCGGAAACAGGTGGTGCTCGATCTGGTAGTTGAGGCCGCCCACATACCAGGAAATAAACTTGTTGTTGCGTGAAAAGTTAACGGTGGTGTTAAGCTGGTGTATGGCCCAGTCGTTTTCGATAATGCCGTTGTCGCCGGGGCGCGGGTGGCTGGTTCCTTCAACGGTATGCGCCAGCTGAAATACCACTGTCAGGACAATGCCTGCTACAAAGTGCATCAGCAGGAAACCGAGCAGCACCTGCAGAAATGGAATGCCGAAAAATAATGTCGGTACCACCAGCATCACAAAGAAGTAAACTATTTTCATCAGCACCAGCTTAAACAACCAACTGCGGTTCTGTGCTTCGGAGTTAGCATTTACGCCGTTGTTTTTAAACATAAAGAACTGCACAAAGTCCTTGGCCAGCACCCAGTACAGCGTCAGCAACCCGTAAAATATAAAAGCATACAGCCACTGCAGCTTGTGAAAGAATTTGACTTTAGTGTGTGGCGAGAAGCGCAGTACCAGGCGATCCTGTATGTCTTCGTCCATTTCTACCACGTTGGTATAAGTATGATGCAGGATGTTGTGCTGCAGCTTCCAGTTAAAGGCCGAGCCGCCTACCAGGTTCAGGGTATGGCCCATCAGCAGGTTCACGTTTCTGTTGCTGGAATAAGCTCCATGGTTGGCGTCGTGCATCACGCTCATCCCGATGCCGGCTACGCCCAGGCCCATCACAAACCACAGCAGCAGGCTCACGCCCATGGCCGGCTGAAATGCCAGCAGCAGTATAAAAGGCGCGATGTAGCAAAGCAGCAGCACTACGCTCTTCACGACCATAGCCGCATTGGCAGTTCTGGGAATATTATTTTCTTCGAAGTAGCGGTCTACTCTTTTGCGCAGGGTGGGGAAAAACAGGCATTTATCTTTATTAACGAACTTTATTTTGCTTTTGCGCTTCATAGGTGTGCTTGATTTTGTGAAAAGATATTGAACCACACGTAGAGTTAATATCTCAGGAGTGAATTTCAAGTACGCTACTTATTTATATACAAGGAAAAGAACCGGCTTTAAGTTCAGCTGCCCGGTGCCGGCTTTAAGTATTTATACTTATTTTATTGTTTGTAAAAATACTTAGTGCCTGCAGGCTCATTCTTTGGCCCAGTTAGCAGCATTGCCCACAATATAGCTAAAAAAGCAGAATTATGGTGCAATACATACAAACTACTGCCTTTTAAAAGTGCATACTAGGCATTAGCAATATCCGGAACATGGGGATTTGTGGCAGATGCGCCGCCACGTAAATATAAAACAGCAACGGCGGGAAGGTTGCCCCCCGCCGTTGCTGTTTTAAAGGATATATTACAAGTGGATTACTTCATCATAAGCGGCAGCGGTCGCTTCCATAATCGCTTCGCTCATGGTCGGATGCGGGTGCACTGACTTGATGATCTCGTGGCCCGTGGTCTCCAGTTTGCGGGCTACCACCACTTCAGCAATCATCTCGGTTACGTTGTACCCGATCATGTGCGCACCCAGCAACTCGCCATACTTGGCATCGTAGATAACTTTTACAAAGCCTTCTTTGGCTCCGGCGGCACTTGCCTTGCCGGATGCGGAGAACGGAAACTTGCCTACTTTGATGTCCAGGCCCTGCTCGCGCGCGGCCTTCTCAGTCAGTCCCACAGAGGCAATCTCCGGTGAGCAGTACGTACAGCCCGGGATGTTGCCATAGTTGAGCGGTTCGGGGTTAAGCCCCGCAATGTTTTCCACACAGATAATGCCTTCTGCCGAGGCTACGTGCGCCAGTGCAGGTCCGGGCACAATGTCGCCGATGGCATAAATGCCGTCTACACTTGTTTTGTAAAATTCGTCTATCACCACACGGCCTCTGTCTACTTTAACTCCCAGTTCTTCGAGGCCAATATTTTCAAGGTTCGTCTGGATGCCTACAGCCGAGAGCACCACTTCCACCTCGAGCGTTTCCTCGCCTTTGGCTGTTTTCACTTTCACCTTGCAAATATCACCACTGGTATCCACAGCCTCCACCGAAGAATCCGTCATGATGTCGATGCCGGCTTTTTTAAATGATTTTGCCAGCTGCCGCGATACTTCCTCGTCCTCTACCGGTACCACATTGGGCATATATTCCACGATGGTTACCTTCGTGCCCATGGCGTTGTAGAAGTAAGCAAACTCCACCCCAATCGCGCCGGAGCCTACCACCACCATGCTTGCGGGCTTTTTATCCAGCGCCATGGCCTGGCGGTAGCCGATAATCTTTTTACCGTCGATGGGCAGGTTTGGCAACTCGCGCGAACGGGCGCCTGTAGCCACAATAATGTTGGTTGCCTCTACCGTATCCTTCTTGCCATCAGCATCGGTTACTTCAATTTTGCCTTTTGCCACCAGCTTGCCGGTGCCAAAAATAGCATCGATTTTATTCTTGCGGAACAGGAACTGAATGCCTTTGCTCATACCATCGGCCACGCCGCGGCTGCGCTTGATCACGGCGCCGAAGTCTGCCGACGCATCGCCTACGTTGATGCCATAGTCTGCCGCATGGTTAATGTATTCGAAGACGTTTGCGCTCTTTAGCAGTGCTTTGGTCGGGATACAACCCCAATTCAGGCAAATGCCACCCAGCGACTCGCGCTCGATTACGCCTACTTTCATGCCCAGCTGCGCTGCACGAATGGCTGCTACATAGCCCCCCGGACCGCTACCAAGCACTACTAAATCATATTTTGATGCCATAGTCTCTTATTTATAGTTGATGCACGAAATTAATCTATTCTGCTAACATCGCCAAACGGTGCGCACGTCTCTTCATTAAAGCTATACTTTTCGCAGCGCGTTCTGTATCGTTGTACTTTTCAGAGAGCATTACAGCAATTAAAGCAGATACGCTCCGGTCATGATTACTCTGGCGCCCCAAACACTTACCCTGGCGCCAGGTATGCCTGTATACTTCCCTGAGATCAAAAAAGACGCTGTGGTAGCGCCTTTTTTGTTTAAACCTGCAGCCTGCAAGTATAAAAAACTTATCCTTCGGTTGGTTGCTTTTCTTTTTTGGTTGCCAGCAGTTGCTGTTCGCTTTTCAGGTTAATGGATTGCATCTTCTGGGCTATCTCATTTTTTACGGCATTAAAGGCAGCCATACTTGTTTTGCTGACAGGGGTGCCGGAGGGCAGCTTTACTTTTAGCGCATCTACCTGTTTGCCGTTTTTCCAGAAGCGGTAGCACAGGTGCGGGCCGGTAGCCAGACCGGTACTGCCCACGTAGCCGATGGTCTGTCCCTGCTTTACGTGCACGCCGCGGCGGATGCCTTTGGCAAATTTAGACATGTGCAGGTATTGGGTTGTATACGTTTTGTTGTGTTTTATTTTTACGAAATAACCGTTGCCTCTGGTGTAGCGGGCATCCAGCACCACGCCATCGCCTACAGTACGGATAGGCGTGCCGCGCGGGGCGGCAAAATCGGTGCCTAAATGTGCCTTGTAGCGCTTTTGCACCGGATGAAAGCGGCTTTTAGAGTATCGGGAGCTGATACGGGTATACTCCAGCGGCTCGCGCAGAAAGGCTTTCTTCAGACTTTTGCCGTTCTGGTCGTAGTAACCGCTGCTGTTGCCTTCCTTAAAGGCGATGGCATAAATAGAGTCGCCTTCGTGCTCAAAATAAGCTGCCTTTAGTTCACCGTAGCCAATGGTGCTGCCGTTCACAATCTTCTCATCATAAATGAGCTTGAATTTATCGCCGGGCTGAATGCGGTTCAGATCGAGGCGCCAGGCATAAATGTCAGCAAACCTGTTAACCAGCTGCGGTGAGCCGCCCGCTTCCACCACCGACTCAAACAGGGAACCTTTTATCTCGCCGCCCAACACACGTTCCAGTACTTCAACTTTACGCTTCTCTTTGGTTACTGCCAGATCGCCACGCAGATCATACACGACATACTCTACTTCGTTCGGCTCATAAATAAAATACTGCGCCGTTTGGGCCGAGTCGCGCGCATGTAAGATAGTATAGTGCCGGTTAGCGGCAATGCGGCGCACGTTAAACACCTCTTTTGATTTTTGAGCCAATGCATGTACCGTAGCAGGAGAGATATTGTAAGCAGCAAGCAGTTCAGACAGACTCTCGCCGGGCGCTACAGCGCCTTCCACAATCTCCAGGGAATCAGTGTGGATGCCGTAGACAATGGGCGCGGGCTGCGGCCTGGCGGGTATAACAGCCACCTCGTCTTTATCAGCGAAAGCAGCCTCTTCCTGCGATGCTACAATCCTGTTGATGTCAAGGTTTAACGTTTTGGCGGCTGTGATAAAAATAAACAGCGAGAGCGTAACGAGAATGGCAAGTCCGGTAATACGTATTAACATGTGGCAATGGTGCTTCTGGTTAAAAATCAGCACGAAAATATAACGAAACATATAGAAATAAAAATCGTAGGGCACACAATATTCAGATTGTAAATAGGTTATAACCGTTTTCACGAGCCTGCCAGTAGCATTGGAGTGGTTTAATCAGGGTAGTATAGCTTACATTCTGCACTTACTATACTCATATTAACACCTTATAAATCAGCCGCTTTTATACTTTTCAAAGCCTCACTTTCCTGGTGCCTTCGCTTTCAGAAAATCTTTTTTAACTTTGGCCTCTATGAAAGCATTAGAAGGAAAAGTAGCCCTGGTAACCGGGGCATCCAAAGGAATAGGCCGCGCCATCGCACAAAAATTTGTGGAGATGGGCGCACAGGTAGCCTTCACGTACCTGTCGAGTGTAGAAAAAGGCCAGCAACTGGAGCAGGAGCTATCGGCCAACGGCGGCAGGGCCAAAGGCTACCGCTCCGACGCGTCTGACTTTGCGCAGGCAGAGCAATTGGTAGAAGACGTAGTAAAAGAGTTTGGCAAGCTGGACATCGTGGTAAACAACGCCGGCATTACGCGCGACGGGCTGCTGATGCGCATGAACGAGGAGCAGTGGGATGCGGTAATCAACACCAACCTGAAATCTGTGTTTAACGTGACCAAAGCAGCCAGCAAGCACATGATGCGCGCCAAAAGCGGATCGTTCATCAACATCACCTCAGTAGTAGGTATCAAAGGCAACGCTGGCCAGGCCAACTATGCGGCTTCCAAGGCGGGCATTATTGGCTTTACCAAATCTGTTGCGCTGGAGCTGGGTTCCCGCAACATCCGCAGCAACGCCATTGCGCCCGGCTTCATCGAAACCGAAATGACCGGCGAGCTGGACCAGAAAGTAGTGGACGAATGGCGCAAGGCCATTCCGCTGCGCCGTGGCGGATCGCCGGAGGACGTAGCCAATGCTGCCGTGTTCCTGGCCTCCGACCAGTCGGCTTATATTTCGGGCCAGGTGCTGCAGGTAGATGGCGGCATGTTAACGTAAAAAGTTCCGAATTATGAGTTCCGAGTTCCGGGTTAACTCATAATTCGGAACTCAGAAAAGGCCAATGCTGCAGCTTTTACGTTAGTAGCATTGGCCTTTTTAGTTTACCTTTAAGACTAAGTATGCCCTTGCGGTGAAAGCCTGCGCTCACCTCCACAGGTAAAAAGGCTTTTTCATCCGTAATTCTTAATTCATAATTTGTAATTAATTGAATTCCTTCCGACTGATAACAACTTCTTCGCCGTGGCTGATACTGGCCTGCCTGGCGGCCGGTGCGCTGTATGCGTGGCTGCTGTACAGCAAGCGTGCGCCGTGGCCGGCAAGTATAAACTACCTGCTGGCGGCGCTGCGGTTTGTGGTGGTAAGCATACTTTCTTTTCTGCTGCTGGGGCCGCTGGTGCGCTATATGCAATACACCACTGTAAAGCCAACCATTGTTTTTGCGGTGGATAATTCGCAGTCAGTACAGCTTTTTTCTGACTCGGTGCAGCTGCAACAGGCGGCGCAGGGGCTGCAGCAAATGCGGGAGCAACTGGAGCAGGAAGGCTACACAACAGCTGTCAGAACGCTGGATACGGAGCAGTCGCCTGCAAGTATAGACCAGGTAAATTATACTTCGGAAACCACCAACCTGAGCGAGCTGCTGCAGGACGTGCAGAATACTTATACCGAACAGAACCTGGCGGGTGTGGTGCTATTGTCGGATGGTATCGTGAACCAGGGTATGTCACCGGCTTACGCCAACTATAACTACCCCATTTATCCGGTAGCTGTGGGCGATACCGTGCCGAAGCAGGACGTGCTGGTGGCTTCGCTGCGCTACAACAAAGTAAACTACAGCGGCAGCCGCTTTCCGTTGGAAGTGGAGTTACAACACGAAGGTTTTGGCGGCCGGCAGGCCACTGTACTGCTAAAAGAAAATGGCAAGACCATCGCCAGCAAAAATGTAAGGCTACAGGCAAACCAGCCTATACAGCAGGTATCCTTCCAGGTGATGGCCAGTGGTTTGGGCAAGCGCCATTACGAGGTGCAGGTACAGCCGCTCTCCGGCGAATTCACCACCCTCAACAACACCAAACACGCGTATATTGATGTGGTAAAAGGCAAGATAAAAGTGCTCGTGGCTGCCGCTGCGCCACACCCCGATATTGCTGCTATCCGAACCGCCATTGCCTCAAACGAAAACTACGAAACCACGCTTTTTATACCCGGCCTTGCGCCGCTGCAGCAGCAGGACTACGATGTGGCGGTGCTGCACCAACTGCCAGGCCGCGTAGGCGGCGCCGAGGCAGTGCTTAACCTGGTGCGCCAGCAAAACCTGCCTGGGCTCTACATCCTTGGCCCGCAAAGTGATCTGAATGAGTATAACAACCTCAAAGCAGGCATCAATATAAACAGCAACGGCCAGACGGACCAGGTGCTGCCCGCCATCAACAATAATTTTACTGCTTTTAACTGGCCTGAAGAAGCTGCCGAACGCATGGCCGGATATCCGCCGGCACAGGTGCCGTTTGGAGATGTGCGGCTGGCGCCGAATACTGACGTTATACTTTACCAGCAGGTGGGCCGCGTAAAAACAAACAAGCCGCTGCTCACCATCCAGACTTCCGGCGACAAGCGGAGCGCCACGCTGCTGGCTTCGGGCACCTGGCAGTGGCGCCTGCAGGAAGATGCCAACCACCAGAATGCCGAAGTATACGACAAGCTCTTCACCAACCTGGTACAGCTCCTGAGTGCGCCACGCAACAAAAAGCGCCTGAACGTGTATCCGGTACAAAACGAGTATACCAGCTCCGACGAAATCCGTTTTAATGCCGAAGCCTACAACGAGGCGCTGGAGCCAGTCTACGGCCAGAACATCACCCTTAAAGTAAGCGGGGAAAGCGGCAACACAAAGACCTTTACCTTTGCCAATGGCGAAGGGCAGACAGGCGTTAACATCGGTACGCTGCCCGGCGGACATTATACTTACACGGCTTCGGCTAGTATAAACGGGCAGCCGCAGCAGGACAAAGGCGAATTTGTGGTGGAAGAACTGCAACTGGAAGCACTTAATGCCGTGGCCGATCACAACCTCCTTTACCAGCTGGCCGGCAACACGGGTTCCAGCCTATACTTCCCCGGCCAATTAAAGCAACTACAGCAGGACATACTTAACAGCAAGCATAAAGCTGTTATATACAGTCAGGAAGAACTGACCGACCTGGTAGACATGAAATGGCTGTTCTTCCTTATTTTAGGGCTGATAAGTATAGAGTGGTTTGTGCGCAAGTATAACGGCAGCTATTAAGGCTGCACTGCCAGTAGCTGGTTGTTGTTTTTGGTGGTTAAAAATGGTTTAATGATTGATTTGCTAAACTGAACGACAGCATACCTTGTTATCAGACTATCCTGGAGCGGGTATTGATTCGTATCTTTTCGGGAGAGCAATTCTCCCCAAAATGCTTCGGGACAGGCTGAGTTAACGCGCCTGCAGGGCACAACGGCAACAGGGGGAAGGTTGCTGCACTTATAAAGCGACAAAAAAACCGGCTATACCTGGTATATGTTGCGTAGGAAAACCCGGTAGGTTTTAGCTTTACGAGCTGTCAGACTGGCGCCGCTTAACTAAACTTACCGGGTTTGGCTTGATTTATACTTCAAGTCTTTTATCCTTCTTTACGTCCAAATTCATACTTATACTTTGAAATACTTTATCCTGAACAAACCTTACGAGGTGCTCACACAATTTACTGACGAGGCAGGGCGCGCCACGCTGAAAGATTATGTGCCGGTGTCGGGCATCTACCCTGTCGGCCGCCTCGACTACGACAGTGAAGGCCTGGTGCTGCTCACCGACGACAAAACACTGCAACACCGCCTCTCCGATCCGCAGTTTAAAGTGGAGAAAACATATTGGGTGCAGGTGGAGGGTGTGCCTGTGGATGAAGCTCTCACAAAGCTGCGCCTGGGCGTAAGTATAAAAGGCGTAAAAACAGCGCCTGCCAAAGTACGGCTGCTGGAAGAAGCACCGCAGGTATGGGAACGGTCCACCCCCATCCGCTTCCGTAAAAACATTCCGGCTTCGTGGCTGGAAATCAGAATTTCGCAGGGTATGAACCGCCAGGTGCGCCGCATGACGGCCGCTGTCGGCTACCCAACGCTACGCCTCATCCGGACAGGTATAGGCTCGCTTACGCCAGGCAATTTGCAGCCCGGCGACTACCGCGAACTGACACCAGAGGAAGTAAACGAACTGAAAGCATTGGCAGCCAGGGGCAACGGAACTATCAAAACTTCACGAGGCAAAGGCAGAAACAATAACCGTGGCGGTGGTTTCCGGAAGCAGATCAACTGATATCAGATGTATAAAGTTAAACGTGCTTCTTCCATAAGCTAAAGTTTAAACTTTAGCTTATAATACTAGGTAAATTCCCACAAATAGTATAAATTAGAACAGAAACTGTACTTTTCAGTTTGAAGCTCCAAACAGTCTGCCGCTATGAAAGCCATCTCTACGCCTGCTATTATCCCTGTTGCTGAAAGTTTATACCTGCGCCCCGTTGCTGTAAGCGATGCCCCCGTTCTTTTCTCACTTATAGATAAGCAGCGCCCATACCTGCGCCAGTGGCTCCCGTTTGTAGATGCCAGCCGCGAGGTAGGCGATACAGAGATGTTTCTGCAATACGTTACAGCCAAAGGCAACATCCACGACAAAGTGTTTGTGATCATGTACCAGCACGAAGTAAGCGGGCTTATTAGTTTTAAAGCTATCGATTATCAGCACCGCAAACTCGAGATTGGATATTACCTGAGTGAGCAGCAGCAGGGCAAAGGCATTATGCTCCGCAGTTGCCAGGCGCTGGTGAACTATGCTTTCGAAATGATGGACATGAACCGCATCCAGATAAAAGTAGGCGTGGGCAACCTCCGGAGCAGCAATATTCCGCAAAAACTTGGCTTTACCCTGGAGGGCGTGCAGCGCGAAGCCGAATTTCTGAACGGCCGGTTTCATGATTTGGAACTATACAGCCTGTTGCAGCGTGAATGGCAGCAGCGGCCATAGGTATACTTTGTAGTTGCAGCTTTTGGGGTCGTTATAGTAAAAGAAGCCTGGGGTGCTTTATACTTGCTCATCGTAGCGCGCTGCTTTATACTTAATCCTGATGGGCTTACATATAAAACAGGAACTAAATTGCGTACCTTGTCACCTGCAAGTATAACCGCCTCATCAAAAACAACACGATTGTCCTATGATAAAAAACATAATCCTGCTTGCTGCGCTTGCCTTAAGCTTCGGCACGGTTGCTTCGGCGCAAGATTTAAAAACGATTACCCAGCAGGAAACAACCCGCCTCGTTAAAACCCTTAGCGCCGACAATATGCAGGGCCGCGCCTCTTTTTCGCCGGGCAACGACAAGGCCGCTTCTTTTATAGCCGGCGAGTTTAAGCGCATCGGCCTGGCACCGCTTCCGGGTGATGATGATTTCCTGCAGACTTTTAAGGTATACCGCCTTACGCCCGATACAAAGAAAGCCAGCCTGAACGGTACAGAACTGCCATCCGATGCTTTTTTTGCCAGCACAACCCAGCAGCAGCTTACCTGGAGCGCTGATCAGGATCGTACCGTGATCGTAATTGGCGAAACCGAAGATTTTGGCGCGACGGCCAGAAAGCTGATGAAGGAAGACCAGGACGCGCTGGTGCTGGTAAATCCAAAGCACCGGCAGCCTTTCAATGGATTTAAAAATTATATGGCGCGCGGCAGTATGGCCACCGCTTTAGACAAAGGCGCCGACCTAGTTTTTATACTTACAGACCAGACCACTGCTGATAACTATAAAATTGAGATAGAAAACAACATTGTAGAGCAACAGCTAACGAATGTGGCCGGCCGGATAAAAGGCAAACGCCAGGATGAAATCGTAGTCTTCTCGGGCCATTACGACCATATCGGTATCGGCAAACCTGTAGCAAACGATAGCATTGCCAACGGAGCAGATGACGATGCCTCCGGTACCACTGCCGTGATAATGCTGGCGGCTTATTACAAAAAACAACCCAAACCGGAGCGTACGCTGGTATTTGTAGCGTTTACCGCAGAAGAGATAGGCGGCTATGGCTCTAGGTACTTTTCTGAGCAACTCGACCCGGACAATATTGTGGCGATGTTTAACATCGAGATGGTGGGCAAGCCTTCTAAGTTCGGGCCAAACAGCGCTTTCCTGACCGGCTACGAAAAATCAGACATGGGCCAGCTGCTGCAAAAGCGCCTTGAAGGCACCGCCTACAGCATCCACCCGGATCCGTACCCTGAGCAGAACCTCTTCTATCGTTCCGACAACGCCACCCTGGCCCGCCTGGGTGTGCCGGCGCATACTATCTCTTCAGATGAAATCGACAAAGATGCCTTTTACCATACCGTTAACGACGAGTTTGAAACACTGGATATGGCGCACCTCACCAACATGATCAAAGCCATCGCACTGGCCTCGCAGGGCATTGTGCGCGGCGAAGATACGCCTACGCGCGTGGATAAGACGCAGGTAAAATAAATCCTGCCCATCCATAAAGTATAAACGCCCGGTCAGCTCGGCGTTTATACTTTATGAGCGTTCCCTTATCTCATCTGCTGCACCACTCGTATGATGAAAGTAGCGCTTATGCTTACAAAGATGCTACAGTTCAAACAAATTATTCTATTCTTTTTCCTGGCGCTGCCCGCCGCCGCGCAGCAGCCCGCTTTTACCTGGGGCCCTGCCATCAATTACGAATCCGGTAAACTGGATCACATGCAGGTGGCCGGCGTAAACGGCACGGGCTTTTATACCACCTATGAAGAAGATTACCAGGTAACGCTGGAACGGTACAACAACCAAAACCAGCGCCTCTGGGCTGTGGCGTTGCTACCCAAAACACCTGAGGGGCAAACTTCACGCTTCCTGGGCGCTGTATTGCTCCATAAAAAGCTTTATATACTCTCCACTTTCTACGGCGGCGGCCACACCAGTGTGTATGCGCAGCGCATTCATGAGAGCGGCAATTACGATCCCGAGATCATTCCTCTGGTTAGCAGCACGTATGGCAACAGCGTAACCCTTGGCGTGGCGCCGGATAAAAATGCCCTGCTGCTGGTACAGACTGATGTAACGGGAGGGCCTGCCACCGTTACGCTTTTTTCGCACGATCTGCATTCCCGCTGGTCGCGCGACTTTACGCCTGACGGAACAGTGCAGGAGGTGGCTGTACAGAGCGACGGAACAGCTTTTATACTTACCAGGGCAGGCGCTACAGCTGCTTCTACAGCAGCCTTTCATCTCTATCGCTTCGGCAGAGAAAACGGTGAGTTAGCAACTATCGCATTGGGCCAGGGACAGTACCGGCCACTGCAGGCCCGGCTACACCTCACGCCGGGGCAGGATGTGATGGTAGCCGGCTATTTTGTGCGTGCTTTGTCGGTCGTCACGCAAAACCCGGAACCCCTGGGCACCTTTTATTACCACCTGGACAGTACCACAATGCAGAACCCGGCCGGTGTTTATACACTGTTTGATCCGGCCTTTCTGCGCAACTATAAACGCTACAGAGCTGACAGAAATCATAACCAGCGCCTGCGCAGCCTGCAACTTGGTCCCCTGGTGCCTACCGGCGAAAATGGCCTGGCGCTGCTTGGTGAAGTTACGTTTGCAGAAGCCGTAAGCGGCAGTGTTTCTTTTAACTTTGAGGACATTATCATTACCAGCCTGCAACCGGACGGCACTCCCCGTTATGTTACCAGCATCAACAAAGAGCAACACACCACCAGAGATAACAGCAGCCTTGGTTCTTATTTTGCCACCGCTATCGGCGATACGCTGCAGATCGTTTACCTTAGTTTTGATAACAACGATACTCCCGCCGTGGCAGCTAAACAGAAGATGCCGGTGTTGGTTTCTATCACACCCGATGGCCGCCAGCAGGTAAGCCTGCTACGCTACGCCGGGGCAACAGGCACTCAGTTTTATCTGCGCCCGGCCACCACCTTCCCTGTTTCGGAACGTGAGTTTATCGTGCTTGGCATCGGCGATGGTTATTACAAGTATGGCCGCATGCGGTTTTAATTTCGCAGTTATACTTCCTGAAGCGCAAATAATCTCTTTACCGGCAGTTATGGCTGGCCATAAATCAGGACATTGAGAAATGCATATCGCTTTGTTGAAGGCATGCTGTGTTATATGATCCAGCACAAACAGCAATTTTATCAGGGCAGTCATTTAACCAGCAGGGCGACAGCAAAAACAATCATCATTTTTTACGACCTTTGCAGAAGCTAACAAAGTATCACCCTTGTCTGAACTGCTGAATTTCAATTTTCCGCCGGAGCCGGCTGTAGACCGCGTTACGTTATTTGCCGACGTGATCCTGCCCCTGCCCCTGCCCAAGCTGTATACCTACCGCATTCCTTTCGAGATGAACGACGAGGTGCTGGTGGGCGTGCGCGTGATTGTGCAGTTTGGGGCCAAAAGGGTGCTGAGTTGCATTGTAGCTGACATTCACGAAAATGCCCCCGCCGACTACCAGGCCAAGTATATCCTGGATGTGCTGGATGATACGCCCATCGTTACGGCGCCGCAGCTCAAGCTGTTTAAATGGATTGCCGATTACTATATGTGTACGCTGGGCGAGGTGATAAACGCGGCCCTGCCTTCCGCCCTGAAGCTGAGCAGTGAGTCGCGCATACAGCTGCACCCGCACTATAACCCCGAAGAGGACGATTTTATACTTGCACCGCAGGAGGAAAAAATTCTGTTGGCACTGCAGGACAACCAGGCGCTTACTTTTACCGAAGCAGGCAACCTCCTGCAGCTTAAAAACTATCATAAGTTCATTAAGTCGCTGATACAGAAGGAGGCCATCATCATTTATGAGCAGGTCAGCGACAAGTATGCGCCCAAGGTGGTAAAGAAAGTGCGCCTTTCAGAGCATTTCGTGCAGGAAGAAGGGCTGTTGGAGGAGCTTTTTAACCAGCTGACACCGCAGCCCAAACAGCTGGACGTGCTGCTGAACTACCTGCAGAAAGTGCCGGTGCACCAGGACATCCACCTGAACTACAAAGGTATCGAGAAAAGCGCCCTTACGACCAATACGCACCTGTCAGCCTCATCCATCAATACGCTCATTAAAAAAGGGGTGCTGGAGCAGTTTGATCAGATTGTGTCGCGCTTCCCGATGGACAGCGAACCGCAGCAACTGCCCATGGCCCTGTCGGAGTACCAGTTGCAGGCCAAAGACGAGATTCTGGGCTTGTTTAAAGAGAAAGATACGGTGCTGTTGCATGGCATAACGGGCAGCGGCAAAACCGAAGTATACATCGACCTGATAAAACATGCGCTGGAAGGCGGCGGGCAGGTGCTGTACCTGCTACCCGAAATTGCCCTCACTGCCCAAATCGTAACCCGCCTGATGAAGGTGTTTGGCGATAAACTGGGCGTATATCACTCCAAATTTTCTGATAACGAGCGGGCCGAAGTATGGCAGGGCGTGTTATCAGGCAAGTTTCAGGTAGTGGTTGGCGTCCGGTCGGCTGTTTTCCTGCCTTTCCATAACCTGTCGCTGATAATTGTGGACGAAGAGCACGAAGCCAGCTACAAGCAGTATGATCCGGCGCCACGCTACAACGCCCGCGAAACGGCCTTGGTAATGGCCAGCCTGCAAGGCGCCAAAACACTGCTGGGCTCGGCTACGCCTTCTATTGAGAGCTACTATAACTGCCAGACCGGCCGCTGGGGTTTGGTAAGTATGACCAGGCGGTTTGGAGAAGCGCAGCTGCCTGCTATGGAACTGGTGAATGTGCGCGAAGAGCAGCAGCGCAAAAACATGCACAGCCACTTTTCCGGCAAGCTATTAACAGCCATTGAGGAGCGCCTGCAGCGGCAGGAGCAGGTCATATTGTTTCAGAACCGCCGCGGCTACGCCCCTTTCATCAGTTGCGAAGAATGCTCCTGGATACCCAAGTGCAAGTATTGCGCCGTGAGCCTGTCGTACCACAAGTATAACGGTGAGTTGCGCTGCCACTACTGCGGCTATCACGAACGTATGCCCCACGATTGCCCCGCCTGCGGCGCCACGACGCTCAAAAGCATGGGCTTCGGCACAGAGAAGGTGGAAGACGACCTGAAACTGCTGCTGCCTAATGCGGAAATACAGCGCATGGACCTGGATACAACCAAAAAGAAAAACAGTTATCAGCAGATTATTGCGGATTTTGAGAGCGGCCGCACCAATGTGCTGGTGGGTACGCAAATGGTAACCAAAGGACTCGATTTCGAGAACGTAAGCCTGGTAGGCATTCTCAACGCCGACACGATTATCAACTTCCCCGACTTCCGGGCACATGAGCGGGCGTTTCAGCTTTTTGTGCAGGTAAGTGGCCGTGCCGGCCGGAAGGGCAAGCCCGGCACTGTGATCATCCAGACACGCGACCCGCTGCAACCTATTTTCCGGAAGGTGCATAGCAACGATTACCAGGGCTTGTACGAGCACGAGATAGAGGAGCGCCTGCGCTTTGGTTACCCGCCGTTTGTACGCATGATCCGCATCACAGTGAAGCATACCGAGGAGCATACCGCAGAAAATGCGGCTATTGTGCTGGCCAAAGATTTAGCTGATCAGCTGGGCAAGCAACAGGTGCTGGGGCCTGAGGTGCCTTATATCTTTAAGATTAGAAATCAGTTCCTGCAGGAGATCCATATTAAGCTGCCCCGCGAAAGCACCAACCTGAAAGCCGCGAAAGCACAGATAGCACAAGCTATTGCCAATCTCAGGCTGCTCCCCGACTTCAAAGGCATCCGGGTAGTGGCCGATGTGGACCCGGTGTAAATAAATAGATTTGAAAAAGCGTAATTTTAATTTACTTCTCTGCTTACTAGTATAGTCAGGACAGAATGCCAGCATTTTCAAGTATACTTCCCTTATCAAACCTGAGAGCGTCAAAATAAAGGAGATAAACCCGGCTTTATTCCCTTTATTTTAAATCATACCTTTGCAATACTTATCCCAGTAATCAATAAGCATCTGCTCTCCGGCAGGAGTAAAATTAGTTCCCATAAATGGGGTAGGTGTAAACTCTCCGAAAACAGCTCCCTTGTCGGTAGCATAAAAGTCTATCCTGACAAAGATACCATAGAGCCTGCTTAGTTTTTTGGCTTGTTCAATCATCTCTGCCAGGCAGACTGGTGGTTGCTGGTAAGTTCCTTTAGGATAGTAAGTATTAGGATTATCTATCTGCTTCCAGTTCTCATCGTAAAAAGTGCTGTACCCTTTTGTAGGACTTAATCTGTCTATAATGAAAATGTACGCAACCTCTCCGTTGAACATAAAGAATTTATAATCAATAGGTAGTTTGTATTCGCTCCTTTCTGTCTTCAAAAATTCTTCGACGAGAAATTCCAGATAAGGGTTTTGTTGTAAGGCTATACCTAATTTTTCGATAATATCCTGCTTTGTGTATGTTTGTTGGTCCATCAGATTGAACGAACCATCTATCACGAATACCAAATTAGACGAATAACCTATCGTCGGCCTTATCACAAACTGCTTGGGCAACTTCTCCACATCCAGTGTGCTTAAGTCTCTGCCTTTCCAATAAAGTTCTGCTACCCGGCAACCATTCATCTTAGCGAACTCACGGGAATTATACTTATTGCTAAGCTTGCGCTGCCAATTCTCTACATCCTGCCATTTAGCTAATGGGTCACTGGCACTCATAGGTGTATTTCGGACAGCCTCTGCATTGGGCGCATCCCAAAACGTACTGTGCCGGTGCTGAATGCGTGCAAAGAACTCCCCCCTTCGCCGATACAACTTGCCTTTCATGGCACGGACAATTAATTTAAATACTTTCTTTAACATAGCACTTCTATATGTAGATGTAATTTATTTGAACTTTAAATAACACGAATATATAATTTATATTTAAATCTATTAAAACTTTATATTAAGCATAACTACAACCACTTATTTACCGGCACCGTATACCTGTGACTTTGGCTAAAAGTTGAAGACCTGAGAGTTTGATTTATCTCCTGAGATAAGGAAGACTTTCGGGTTTTTATTTTGCTCTATACTATACATCTCTTTTCTTCCTGAGCAGCGCCATCAGGTAAATTGTTCCGAAAATCAGGAAAACAACAAGTAAAAACACATCAAAGGCGCTATAGTTTCCTGTGAAGACTCTATATCCGTTTAGGCCCGCAAATACAAAGCAGACAACTGTGAGGACAATACGATAGTACCTGCGATTTTGCATAGGCTAATATTTGTTTGCAGCTAAATATAATATAATCCTGATTGCTTAAATAACGCCTTTTGAAGCAACCAGGCACATGCTTCCATAATCCCGGGGCATAAGGGCGGCCACTTTATACCTGCTTGCTTACCGGCCTTATCACCATATACTTTAAGCGCTACGACGTGGATAGCACGTTTTTACTGGCCAACCAGGAACACAGCATTGCCGAACAGCAGCTTGCCGCCCTGCCAGAACGCCCGGAACAGCGGATTATCAGCCATGTATACTACCTGGCCGCGGCCCATCTCCTGCGTTCCCAGCAGCAACGCATCCTGCAGTTTTTGCCTGGCGCCGGCCCCTACAAAGCCGGTAATATAATTATCTTTTTTCAGAACGCCCACATTCCAGCCATCTTCCATAAATTCAAAAACATCGGTGGAGCGTATTAAGGCATAGTAGTCCCCGTCGTAGCCGAACGCCAGCGGATGTGTTTTATCTAAATCCACCCGAAATATACTTCCCTGCACCATGCCGGCCAATTCTGCCCGCTCGCGACTGCCGTAAGCTTTCAAATCAGCATAAGGGTCCTGGTTTTCTTTTGATTTCTCTTTATCTTCTATTTCCTTCAGCTTCAGGTCAAAATCCTTTTTACCTGCCAGAAAACTCGCGGCGCCTTCCATGGCAATAAGTTTGCCGCCCGCTCTTATCCAGTCCTTCACGTTTTCCAGCGTTTTCTCGTCCAGCACACGGCTGTAGGAGCCATCCGGCAGTATAAGCACATCAAAATCCTGAAGCGGCACCCGGCTGAAGTAAGAAGTATTTACGGCGGTAACAGGATAGCCAATTTGCTGCTCAAAATAGTGCCATACTTCGCCAAAGCCATAGGCTGATACACCCTCGCCGGTCATCACGGCCACTTTAGGCATTTTCAGAGAATGTACATTGCCGGAGCCAAAGTCGCTGCCGCTGGTGGCAAAGCCGGTTTCGGTGGCTGCAAGCGACACGTTATACTTTGTGGCCAGCTCGCGCACCATAGTGTCCAGCTCATCCCCTATCTGCTCGTTGCCGTTGCGCGTGATGATAAGGGTACCCGGCGCATATTGCTGGTTGTTTATCTCAAAGGCCTTCTCCGCCATACGTACTTTTATACCATGCTGCATCACATCCGCCAGGAAACGCAGATCATCAACACTGTTCCAGGGTACCAGGTAGGCATAAGGCTTTGCCATAGAGAGGGCAGACGTAGCTAACGTAATCGGTTTAGCCGCACCGGGCTCCAGGCGGTTTTTCAGCGCATAAGCCTGCAGGCCATAGGCATAAGGTATAGCCCAGGTGGTGATGTCGTATGTCAGGGAATCTTCCAGTTTTGCCTGTGGCTCGAACAGCACTTTTACAAGTGTCGATTTTGGCTGATACATACTTATCACCAAATCATTCTGCCCGATTTTGAAGTTTTCGTTTTTGCCGGTGGCATAGTTAAACCCTTTGGCGGAACTGCTTTTACCGGCATAGCCATACTTAATCTGCTGGCCATCGAGGTAGCTGGTGAGTTGCTGCAGTTTGGCGGTGTTCGCCCCATCTGCTTTCAGCACGAAAGTTTTATAGTTGCCGGCCGGGTTGTGCAGGTTGTTGTCGTAATATTTGCGGAACTCCTGCTTTAGCTGGTCAGCTTTTTCGGAAGTGGCCTGAATAGTGGCCTTGCTGGCTGCTACGTGGTGTGCAATGCGCTGCGCCAGCGTCAGCGTATCGCCATCTTCTTTCTGATACGCCAGCCCCGCACGGCCGGAACCGCCCTGCTCATACGTCATGCCGATGGCGCCGTTGTAAGTGGGCCAGGTATCGCCGTAGCTGGGGTAAAACAGGTCGTACTGCTCGCGGGTAAAGTATAGCCAGTTGTTTTTGTCGAAATATTGCCGGTTATAGTCGCCGATGGTGTTCTGAAACTGGCGCTGCCAAGGCGTAATACTCTCGTGGAAAGGCCTGGCTGCCGGCGAAAAATAGTAAGATGCTTCCGGCCCCATCTCATGAAAATCGGCATGTACCTGCGGCAGCCAGTTGTTGTATACCGCTATGCGCTGCTTCGATTCAATTTGCGTTTGCCAGGCCCAGTCGCGGTTCAGGTCGAAGTAGTAGTGGTTCGGCCTGCCGCCCGGCCAGGGCTCCCAATGCTCCCAGGCATAGGGCGCCGCATTGCCTCCCTGGTTGGCTGCCTGCTTGTACCACTGCACATAGCGCTCGTGTCCGTCGGGATTCACCATCGGGTCTATCAGCACCACCGTATTTTGCAGCCATTGTTTGCTCTGCTCATTGGCCGGGTTCACGAGGTCGTAAAGTACCTGCATCACGGCTTCCGAACTGACTGCCTCGTTACCATGCACATTATAGCTCAGCCAGGCAATGGCCGGTTGATTGCCCTGTACCTGCCCGCTTTCCACGCCCGCCATGCGCAGGCTGTTTTCCCGGATTTGCTCCAGGCGCGGCAGATTTTCATCCGAGGCCACGTAAGCCAGCACCAGCGGACGGCCCTCGTACGTATGGCCATACTCCTGCACTTTCAACCGGTTGGGCGCCTGCTGCGCCAGGTAGTTTACATAGTCCAGCACGCGTGACTGCGGTGTAAATTGCTGGCCCAGTTCATAACCCAGAAAAGCTGCCGGCGATTTCAGGGGGTTTTGCTGCGCTATTGCCGACGATACACTCAGCAGTATCATTATAAAAGCGACAAGCCGCTTTAAGGAGTATAGCATATTTTTAATTCGAGATGATGGTTTTGGCAGAAGTATAATGAAGGCACAATCTGGAGAAAAATGATGAGTTTGGCAAATAGCAAAAACAATTGGTTGCTGTACAAAATATATGTTGCCGGTATAGAAAATACCCTTTTATACTGATAGCCTTTCTCAAAAATAAAGCGTAAACTTATTTATGATTATTTCTCCATATAATATTATGGAAAAACTATTTCTGTTTTCGGCAATGATGTGCCTGCTGCTGGTCAGCTGCCAGTACCCTGATGATGACGTGGACATGCCGGAACCTGAACCGGAGAAACCTGTAAGCGAGCGAATACTAGGCACCTGGATAAATACCAGAACCACCTTTATAGAACTTAATTCGACCGGTAAGCCTCTCAACAAGTTTATACATGATCATCCTTATTCCTATCCCAGAGGTTATTTTTATAGCATTGACAGTAATTATGTTACTACCTTTTACTCTCTCGATAATCAGGATGAGATGCAAGAATCGGTGGGATATACACTTACTGAAAGCAAAGGTAAAACATACATTGGAGAAGAAACATTTATTGGCACTACAGTATACGAGATAACAATCCTTACAGACAGCACAATGAAATGGGTAATGAATGACAGCCTCGCAGCACTATCAGATGCATATGATAAAGGTTCATATCCTGATGGAGTTAATTTGATAGAAGATTTTATAAAGTATAAAAGATAAACAGTTTGCTATGCTATAGAAATAAGTGGCAGCAAAATATATAGTTGTTAATCTGAGCGTATGAAGCTTTTGTACACATCAAATCAGCATTACTTACCAAATATAAATATATGTTACTATGAAAAAGCTATTTCTACTTCCAATGATGGTTTGCCTGCTGCTGGCCGGCTGCCAGGATCCCGATGATGATGTAGATATGCCGGAGCCCCAGAAGCCTGTAAGTGAATTGATACAAGGAGAGTGGGACGGCGTACCCAGCTATGGCAGCGATAGTGGCCATGAACAATGGAATTACAGCTTTGATAACGGAGAGTTTCGCGCTGCCGATGCTAATGATCCGGAAGAGTACTCTTTTGGAGAATATACACTTTCTGAAAGTGGGGGCAAGAACTTTATAGAACTGGTAGATAACTTTGAAAGTAGCGCTAAGTATGAGATAACAGCTATTTCGGATAGCGCCATGACGTGGAAACTGACCGATGGCGGAGGCCCGGATACATGGCAGTTCACCAGGAAGTAACTACTACATAAATCAGAACAGCAAAGGGAGGCACTAACCTCCCTTTGCTGTTTATAATACCTTAATACTTCGAAAGAAAGAAGTTCTGTTGCCTTTCCTGTCAAACCATTTAGATAAGCAAAGAAAAATCCAATATTTTTGGCTAATTTAAAAATTATATGTATAATGCAGTATAACTTTAATCCAATAAAATACAATACTTATGAAAAAGCAACTTTTACTACCATTCCTGTTCATCGCCTTATACTTTTCTGCCTGCACACCAGATGATAATGTGGATATGCCTCAGCCTGAACCGCAGAAGCCCATTTCTGAACTGATTGAAGGAGACTGGGACCTCTACATGCAAATAGACATAGATTCTTCTGGCAACGAAACCCCTTCTACTAAAAATCAAACTTTAGTATATTCCATCTCTAACAACAGTTACTATGTTATTGATTATCCTTACGAAGGGGGCGCTGGAGGCAGGTATGGAGACTATACAATTTTTGAAAGTGATGGCAAAAATTATATAGAAACGGACGAGGACGTTTCTGGCCATGCCGTTTTCCAGATTACCTCCATCACAGACAGTACCATGACCTGGGAAATGACCGACAGCCTTGCTCAACTATCAGATGCGTATCAAGGGGAACATTTTAAGATGAAGTTCAAGACGCTTCAGTCCTCACCAAGGATAAAGGTATTGGGCAACTGGAATGCAACCAAATCTACAAAGGTCACTTATGATGCCCTCGGCAATGTCATCAGCACAGAAGAAGTTACACCAGACATCAAACTACTTCAGTTTACGGAAGATGAGAACGTATTTGTTTACTGGAACCAGGACAATAGTGATGCCGCTTATCGGTATGTACTGGAACAAGGCGCAGATACGACCTCCCTCATTTTAAAAAGCCCAGCCGCTAGATATGCAACCATTTTGCATGCAACCATAACAGCTATTTCGGACAGCGAGATGATATGGGAGCAGGAAGAAAGTCCTACAGTATCTTATATCACGGAGTTCACTAAAGTGGTCAAACCCACTGTGTCTGATAATTCTGTGGCATCAAAAATTATTGGAGAGTGGACAGAACAGGACACAACTAATCCCTATACCTATGTGCTAGATGGAAGTGAAATGCAGATCTACACAAATCCAGACGAGGTATTCGCAACTGTCAAATATTCAGTCATTGAGCGGAATGATAAAACCTATCTGTCGTATCAGGAGGCCGAAGATTACAGATACAACTATGAAATAACTCAACTGTCGGATAGCAGCATGACGTGGGTACCAGTACACAAGCTGCCCTTTTTACCTGGTTATAATGAGAATACTTACGGCAGTACCACGGTATTAACACGGAGCAAGTAATCAATAAATAAATTTTTATCCAATGGAGGCGCTAACCTTCATTGGATATATGATACTTAGCTACAAGCATTAAGACACTTAGGCATAACATGCCTGAAATGTTAAAAAGAAAGCCCAATCTATGTTGGGCTTTCTTTTTTGATAACTAATAATTTTTTGGATATTTTCTGCTTTTGGAACTGTGCACGCAGCGAGGTATGGCTATTATACTTATACCCTCTACTTACTGCATCGGCACTTCCATCAGCAGAACTTCCGCGTCGGAACTGGCTTTTATACTTACCGTGTCGGTTTCGGAGATGCCGATTCCGTCGCGTTTGCTTAGTTTTTCGCCATCAATCTCTAAATCACCTTCCAGCACAAAGGCATACACACCGTTGCCGGCTTTATGAATTTTATACTCCTCCGAGAAGCCGCTCTTTAAACTTCCCAGCGAGAACCAGGCATCCTGGTTTATCCAGATAGCCTTGCCATCCTGCTCCGGCGAAACGACTGTTTGCAGCTGGTTCTGGCGATCTTCCGGGTTAAAGGTTTTTTGATCGTAACGCGGCGCAATGTTCTCCTCTTTCGGCAGCACCCAGATTTGCAGGAAGTTTACTTTCTCGGATTTGGAATGATTATACTCCGAGTGCGTCAGTCCACTGCCAGCAGACATAATCTGCACATCGTTTGTGTAGATAACTTTCTTGTTGCCGGTGCTGTCCTGGTGCTCCAATGCGCCGGACAAGGGTATGGAAATGATTTCCATGTTGTCGTGGGCGTGCGCGCCAAAGCCCATGCCGGGCGCTACCACATCATCGTTTATCACCCGCAGCAGGCCAAAGCCCATGCGCTGCGGATTATAGTAGCGCGCAAAACTGAAAGTATGATGCGAATCGAGCCAGCCGTGGTTGGCATGGCCGCGCGTATTAGCTTTATCTATTACTTTTTTGCTCATTTTATTTGTCCTCCTCTGTAAATGCACTGTTGCCCCAGGCGCCATTATATACCAGCTCATTTAGTGGTTTGCGAGTACGTGGCGCCAGTTCGCGGGCCTTTAAATTATCCGGCAACTGTTCTATATCACCCAGGTAGCCAATCGAAGCCATCAACACAGGCTCATAACCAGCCGGCAGTTGCAGCAGTTCTGTTGCCTTTTCAGTTGAAAAACCACCCATCAGATGCACGTATAGTTCCAATTGGGTAGCCTGCGCCAGCAGGTTGCCCGTGGCCAGTCCTACATCGTGCCAGGCATGGGCATAGTCGCTTCCGGTGGCTGTGAAGGCTGTTTTAGCGATGGTCAGCAACAGCACCGGCGCATACTGCGCCCAAATGCGGTTTCCTTCTGCAAGACATTCCAGAAGTTTGTGGTAACCTTCAGGGTTCTCGTTTTTGTCGGCATAAATAAAGCGCCAGGGTTGTTCATTTATGGCCGAAGGCGCCCAGCGCGCGGCCTCAAACAAGGCCTGTAAATCTTCAACGGGCACCGGCCTGCTACTGTAGGCCCTGGTGCTTCGCCTGTTTCTGATAAGTTCGTGCACGTTTGTGTTCTCTGCCATTTATATATTGCTGTTATAGTATAAAACCGCCCGATGTAAGGCCGGGCGGCTTTTATACTTACTCTAAATCTATTACTGTTGTTTAATCAGTTCCACATGGGCTTTCAGCTTAACCTGTTTGCCCAGTACGGCACCGCCCGCTTCCAGCAAACCATTCCACTGCAGGCCGAAATCGAAGCGATCGATTTTGCCTTCTACCTGAAAACCGGCTCTGGTATAGCCGTACGGATCTTTAATTACGCCACCTTTGGTTACGTTCAGTGTAATCTCTTTGGTAATATCCCGGATGGTCAGGTCGCCGGTCAATTTAAATTCTTCTTCGTCCAGTTGCGTTACCTTTGTGCTCTTAAAGGTAATAACCGGATACTGCGCCGCATCAAAAAAGTCGGCGGCAAGCAGGTGGTTGTCGCGATCAGTGTTGCCGGTGTTAATACTGGCAACTTTTATACTTACCTCGGCAGAAGCATCGGAGAAATCATCGCCCGATGCGATTACGTCTAAAGTATAATCACCGAAGCTGCCTTCTGCTTCTGAAATAAGCATGTGGCGGATGGCAAACTGAATTTTAGAGTGGCTTTGGTCTACAGCCCAGGTGGTTTTGGTTTCTGTTGTTGTATTCATTTTTTGTTTTTATTAAGAATGGTGTTGTTCTCTTTATCAGGAGTAGCTGCAAGGGTAATGGACAGCCATAAACGTCCTGCAGGCACTGCCATAGTCAAACTATTTGTATGTATATACATCAAATGTATGTACATATTTTCAAATCTACAAATTTTTCCCGATTTTTTTTCTTCATACGCCCGCGCCTGCAGCAAAACCAGGCTACCAGTTATGTTGGCCAGAAAAAAAGAAGCAGATAAGCTATCAATTATTATTTATATTTGCGATTTGCGGAGAACCTACAAACGTATTTTATTATTAATTTTGTACTATAAGTATAATTATGATAACAGAAGATAGAGCAGTATACAGGGCTGCTTCCAACGAAAATCTTTTTGGCGTATCAGCCCAGGTAACTACCTCTCTGCAGCGTGCTTTAGCAAACATCTATCGTTACCCTGACCCCGGCGCCACTTTGCTGCGGGAGGCTATTGCCGCAAAACTGCACATAACACCGGATGAAGTAATGGTTGGGAGCGGCTCCGCAGAACTCATTTCGCTGCTTATCCGTGTTTTTTGCCGCCCTTTCCTGGAATCTGCCGTACTGTCGGTAGCTCCTACGTACCCGCTGTACCAGGCCGAAGCTGAGGCACTGGGCGTACAATACACAGTAGCGCCACTCAACAGCAGCTTCCACTTCGACATCGACAGTCTCCTGGCCAAAGTAACGCCCCAAACACGCCTTTGCTTTATCTCAAATCCCAACAACCCAACAGGTACCTGCCTGACGCAGGCACAACTGGTGCGGCTGCTGCATGAATTGCCCCCGCAGGTAATATTGGTACTGGACGAAGCTTATATCGAATTTGCTGCTGCGCCCGACATAGCAGATGCGCTGCCCTTGCTGGAGCAGCGGCCCAACCTGGTGGTGCTCCGTACTTTCTCCAAAGCCTATGGCCTGGCCTCGCTACGCGTGGGTTATATGCTGGCCTCCCGGGAACTGCTGCGCCAGGTAGCGCTGGTCAAGCAACCGTATACCGTAAACCAATTAGCCCAGGTAGCAGCACAAACAGCCCTGCAGGACGAAGATTTTCTGCACCAGACGCTGCAGGCTACCGCAGCCGGCAAAGCCCACCTGCAGGAGTTGCTCGATTTTGTGGGGGTGCAGTGGTGGCCGTCGGAGGGAAACTTTGTGCTGGCAGATGCCGGAACACCGGCCCAACCCATTGTGGCGCAGCTGCTGCAGCAAGGTGTACTGGTGCGCGAAACCAGCGATGCGCACGCTTTCCGAATCACCATCGGGCCAAAAGATCACCAGGATTATTTATACCGGCAATTACAAACTATACTTGCACCGGAAGCTGTTTGGGAGCACCCGGCGCTGGCACAAATTCTGCGTACAGGCTATACGCTGGCGCAAGGCAATGCAGCAGCTTCTGAGGAGGCACTTCACCAACTGGCAAGTGTTGCTTCTAGCACCGGCAGCCCGGAAGAGCGCATTGCGCTGGCCTTTGCCCGGGCGTTCCATGCAAAACTCGCTGCAGACGAAAATGTATATGCCGGCAACCTGTACAGCAGCACTTTCGGGGCCATGGATATGATTTCGGCTTTTGGGGTGCTTATCCGGCAAACACCGCTGGTAACATTCGGCCACCTGTTCTCTAACCTGGCTATATTGGAGGCCACAGCAAATTCACCGGAAATCCATATTCTGGATTTGGGTATAGGCGCAGGCTTACAGTGGCTGCACCTGCTGGAGATGCTGGCCAGCCGTGCCGGTGGCGCACCCAAAGTACGGATTACGGGCGTTGATATCCCGGCTGCCGAAGGAGCGCCCGAAAGCAGATTAATTGAAACAGGCGAGCGGCTGCAGCAACATGCAGCACAGCTGGGCATCAATTTCAGCTATACTTACCTGGCCGGCAGGCTGGAAGACGTATACCTGCAGGATTTATACTTTGCTCCGTCAGAAACCCTGGTGGCCAATGCTGCTTTTACACTCCACCACCTCCCCGACCAGTTACTGGGCCAGCCGGATCAGCGCGACCGTGTGCTGCAGCAGCTAAAGCAACTTCAGCCGAAAATATTTACACTCACAGAGCCTGACTCAGAACACAACAACCTGCATCTTGTACCGCGCCTGCGCGAATCGTTGCGGCACTATTATACAGTATTTGATGTGCTGGATACCGTGCTGCCGCCACAGCTGCCGGAGCGCCAGGTAATAGAACAGGAATTCTTCGGGCGCGAGATCATCAATGTAATTTCGTGTGAGGGAACAGCACGCGTGGAGCGCCACGAGCGCAACGCAGCCTGGCAGCGCCGCTTAACCAGAACCGGCTTCAGCCCCTTTGCGCTAACAATGCTGCCGCTACAGCTGGTTGACTACCTGCAACTACATGAGAACTTTACTTTAGTGGAAAATGGCGCAGGCTACTCGCTGTGCTGGAAAGGTACGCCTGTAGTAGCAGCCACAGCCTGGGTAAGCGCTACGTCCTTATAGTGTCTTTAAGGCCTGTGAGCGTCTGAAGTATGATGTTGGGTTCCCTCCGCTATGCAAGCTTGTAGCGCCACTTTTTAAAACTTCGAAATATGAAAGTATGAGCTACAAGCCCGCATCAGCAAAGCGGTAAAAATAAGCTCCTGTATTCCACGAATCACGCTCCGGAAAACCAGATTCTGACAAGGGCTGTTCTTCTTATAACCCTAACTTTCGCAGCACCAGCAGGCAGAGCGCCACAGAACCCGACACATTTACTTCACCTTTCAGCACCAGTTGTTCCACTTCCTGCAGCGGCACTTTCAGCACTTCAATGTCTTCACTTTCATCCAGGTTCTGTTCGGCTACTTTACGCACATTCCGGGCCAGGAAGAAGTATATCTTGTTGGTGTCTTTGGTCGGGTTGTCGATGGCTTCCAGCAGTTGCTCCACGTTATCGGAAGTATAGCCGGTTTCTTCCAGCACTTCGCGCATGGCAGCCGCTTTCGGATCTGTTTCGCCCTCGTTGATAACGCCGCCGGGTAATTCCAGGAAAATCCTGCCGGCCGCATGCTTGTACTGCCTTACAAAAATAACCTGGTTATCGCCGGTGAGCGGAAAAGTAAGCACCACGTCAGGGCGCACACTCACAAAATAATCGTCCATCTCGCGTCCGTTTGGCAGGGCCACGTGGTCACGGCGCAGCTTGTACCATTTATGCTCGAATACCAGTTCCGATTTCAGGGTTTTCCAGGGTTGCAGGGTATGCTTTTTATCTTCCATTTCCGATTTTAAGAAAAAGTTCTCTTTATTAACACAGCAGGCTTCTGGCCGTTATACCTGCTAAACATATCTTTCAGAGAGTCTTCGTTATCCGTTAATGTACAACTTCTGTGGTTTGTATACCTATATATTTGCTGCAATTATACACAATCATATAAATGCGCAGCGCCTGCTGTATTAGCAGGCGCTGCTGTAGATGTTTATTTATACCCGGCATATGTGCGATCAGAATTTCGGGCTGTACGACAGGTTATTTCCGGCCATCGCGGCCTTCCATGTATACATTTTTATCTTTTACTTTTTCCTGCACGGCTTCCTGCCAGTCCTGGCCGGTGGCTGACAGGTATTCTGACTGGTTCCATTGCTGTTTCTTGCGAAGTGCCTCGTCGACTTCCAGAATATACATCTCGTGGCCGGGATGCTCTACTACGCGAAAGCCGCAGGAACGCATCATGGCTTCGATGGCTGCATGATTGGGCGCCCACCAGTTAGTAGGGTCGCCGGCCATGCGCTTCTCGATAAAGGCCATTTTTGGCCAGGTTTCGGCGAGCATGCGTTTGCGGTCGTTAATGTCAAAATCTTCGGGTGCTTCCGCCGTTTTTTCGCCGGGCATTGTCAGCGTCTGAAACACCATCTGCTTGCGGCATTTCTGTGAGAGAATATCGAGCGAAAGCAACGGATAGCGCAGGTGATAAAGTACGCCCATGTACCAGATAAGGTCGAACTGGCGGTCAAGGCGCGCGATGTCGTACACCTGCATCTGCTTCAGCTCTATTTTATCTTCCAGGTCAAATTGTTTTGCCGCCCATGCTGCCTGCCGCAGGTAATGCGGATCCACATCGATGCCCAGCACTGTTGCGCCGCGTTTAGCTAGCTCTATACTATAAAAGCCGGCGTTGCAGCCAATGTCCAGCACTTCCCAACCCGATAAATCTGCGGGAATGTATGGCGCCAGTTCTGCCCATTTAAAAGCAGGGAAATCGCCCAAAGTATGGTTAGGCGCCGTTTGCCTGCCGTTTGGCAGGTGTAAATTGTGGAACCATGGGCCAAGCTGATCTATTTCCTGCTGCATTTTAATTTTGAATATGTGAAGTAATTTGTTTTATCTGATTTTAAGCTAGATAGTACCGCTTTCTCCTGCTGGTGCGAGCTTGCAGCTCGTACTTCCCCGTTACAGGAACATTAAAAGAAGTACGAGCTGCAAGCTCGCACCAGCACGTCTAGTCATATTAGAAAATAAGACAGTGCAGATTAACTGCCCACTGCTATCCCCTCGCCGTCTGTTGATTCCAGTGACATCAGTTCTTCGGCATAGCTGACGAGTTCTTTGGCACGGTGCGCGGCGGTATGGTTCGTCAGCACTTTTTTGCGGGCCAGTTCACCTATCATTTTGCGTTCCGACTTGCACATTTCGCACAGAAAGCGGAGCGTGTCTTTGGCAGAGTAGGCTACTAATATCTCTGTCCCGATTTCAAAAATAGAGTCCAGCCCATCCCAATAATCCGAAATAATGGGCGTGCCGCAAGCTGCTGCTTCGAACAGGCGCACGCTGGGCGAGTAGCCTGCCTTTATCATGTCGGCACGCGTAATATTCTGGGTAAAGCGCTGGCTGTTGTAAAACTTGCGGTGCTCGGCAGGCGGCAGGTGGTGGATGTATTCGGTATTGGCCGGCCATTTTATACTTGCCGGATACTGCGGGCCGGCCACCACAAAGCTGCCGCCCGGCCACTGACGTGCGGCATCCAGCATCAGTTTTTCCAGCGGCGGCTGCCGGTCATCAGAATACGTACCGAGATAGCCTAAATCCCACTGCACCATCTCTAATTCCGGATAGTATAAAGTCGGATCGAAGGAGCAGTATAGCGCGCGCGCCATGGGTGAGCCATACTTGCGTTCCAGCACATCCAGCGTAGGACCACCCGTAAACGAGAGGTATAAATCATACTTGGGTATGAGGTCCGGGTGCAGGTATTCGTAATCTCCGCGCTCCAGTTTGGCCAGGGTTACGGGCGTATCGATATCGTAAAAAGCTTTGATGCCCCGCGCCATTTTGCATACCCATTCGCCAACTGGCACGCCCTCCGGCACATAGGAGCCCACTATCACCATATCGGCTTCGCGCACCTGCTCCGTAAACCGGGTTTTCAGATCACTTAGCGAACTATAAAGCTCTGTTTCGCAATATTCCGGGTTGGGCAAATCGCGGCTGTTGGCGTACCAGGGCACATCGCGCTCCAGGAAAAGGATGTGATGGCCCTGATTGTTCAGCTCCCGTACCAGCCCACGGAACGTGGTGGCGTGGCCGTTGCCCCAACTGGAAGTGATAGATAAACCGAGTATTACGATGTTCATGCCAGTGCCTTATTTTCTTGTTTTACTTTTGCGTACAATAATTGTTCGAGCTGCCCGGCCCGGTGGCTGTAAGTATGTGCCGACAGCACCTTTGTATAAGCCGCTTCTCCGATGGCTTTGGCCTTTTCTCCGGATAAATCAGCAAGTATAGCCGCCACTTCGGCGCCATCTCTGGCTACCAGAATTTCCTTATCCGGCTCAAAGAAGAAGTCGATGCCTTCCCAGTAATCCGTAATAATGCAGGCGCCTGCACCGGCTGCCTCAAACACGCGCGTAGCCGGCGAAAAACCATAACGGGCCATACTTTCGCGGCTGATGTTGAGCACCGCTTTCGGCGTGCAGTTAAAAGCATTGTGATCTTTCGTATACACGTGGCCGATATACGTTATGTTGCCGCTCATGGGCTTGTCGCCCCAGCCGCTGCCGCCAATGATAAACTGCTTATCCGGCATAGTGGCCGCCGGGTTCAGGAAAAACTCTTCTACCCTGGCCTCACGATCAGGCAGGCGGTTTCCCAGAAAAGCCAGATCGCAGGCAAATTTCGGCTCCGGCGCTACGGGGTAGTGTGTGGTGGTATCGAGGGCGTTGTAAATCGGCACGCATTTCTTTGCGCCAAGTGCCTCATAAGCATTTACCACCGGATCGCCGCCGCCGTAGGTCAGTATCATGTCGTATTGCGGAATCAGCTGCAGAAACTGGTCCTCAGGGTTGTGATGTACACGATCTAAAGTAGCAGGGGCATCCACATCCCAGAAAACTACAAGCCGATCATCCGTATGCAGTTTCAGCACTTCGCGCTCCAGCAGTTCATCAAACACGCCTACGCCACTTGCTTTTACCACCACATCAGCGGCGGCAGCAGCATCCAGGCACTTGAATACAGCTTCTTCGGTAGCTTCGTACACGACTACTTTGGCCCATTCCGGATCTTCCATGTCGCGGTTCTGCTGGCGGTCGTAGGCATCGGGTTCATAGAAAGTTACGTGGTGACCACGCTCGTTCAGCGCCCTAATGATACCTCTGTAATAAGTTGCCGCACCGTTCCAGTAGGCGGATACCAGGCTGGAGCCGAAAAAGGCGATGTTGAGTTTTTTAGTCTTCATGCAGGGCTTGTTCTTTTGGGGTGATATAGATTTTTGAAGTTTGGATGCCCAGTTCCTCACATATTTTCTCCAGCTCATTTACACGGTGGGCACAGGTGTGGCGGCTGCGGATAGTTTGAAGGCCATGATCTGCCACTTCTTTAGCTTTCTCGGGGTTGTTCAGAATGGTTTGCAGTTGCTGCTTCATTTCCTCGCCGGTGCGGGCCACCAGAAAATCTTTGCCCGGCGTAAAGAGATGTTCGGCATCATCCCAGGGAGATGAAATCAGCGGAATGCCGCAGGCCAGCGCCTCAAACGGCCGGATAGTCGGGATGCCCGGCAGCGCCTCCACATAAGGCCGGCGCGGCACATGCACAGTTACTTTATACCTGGCAAATTCCTCCGGCGCTTTGTAATTAGGCAGCCAGCCGCCGTATTCGACACCGGCATCGGCCAGGGCTTTGCGGGCGTGTTCGGGGTAACGGACACCGTAAATTTTAGCTTTCAGTCCCAGTTCCTTTACTGGCCTGATCAGAAACTCGTGTAGTTCAGCGGTGCGTTCTTCGTCGCCCCAGTTGCCTATCCAGATTAAATCCCCGTCATACCCGGTGCGCTCATGTGGGTAAAACACGGACGTATCAGCGGCTTCGTGCCAGGTCCAGGCCTTATCGGCCCAACCCTCCTGCAAGTATAAATCGCGGATTTTCCGACCGAAAGCCAGCACACCATCATAATGCGTCAGGTCATACTTGGCCATACTCTCCCGCTCGGTTACGGCGCGGTGGTGTGTGTCGTGGAAGAGCAATTTATACTTGCCACCATTGGCGCGGTGTTCGCCGATGCGTTTTACCAGTTCGTGATCGTTCCATTCGTGCACCAGCACCAGGTCTGCGTTTTTCAGAACAGCATCCAAATCTATACTTTCTAAAGTATAAAAGTTGGTGCTGATACCGGGATAATATTGCTGCAGTTCATCGAGCTTCTCTTTCCCGTAGCCGTCTACCAGGTTTTGCAGGCTCCAGCCATCCTCCGGCTCGTATACTTTCACGTTGTGTCCCCGCTTCTCCAGCTCCCGCACAATGCCCCGCAGAAAATGCGCGTTGCCATGGTTCCAGTCAGAAAGTATAGAGTGGTAGAAAAGCGTAATGTTCATGTGGTTGTTGCTTGTTTATTGCTGATTGTTTGTCTGGCGCAAGTCTTAAACGAAGTGTGACTTGTGCCTTTAAATAAAAGCAAGTCTTTAGACTTGCATAAACCACCTTCGCCGCTGGTGCGAGCTTGCAGGCTCGTACTTTTAACGGAATAGCTTTGAGGCTCTAACTGTTATAGTGAGGAACGAACTGCAAGCTCACACCAGCAGTGTTCAGTTATAGCTCAGTCATTTAAATCGTTTGCGCTGATACTGCCTGCCTGAGCACCTGCCGGTATACGTGGTCATAGTCCTGGCCCATGGGGTCTGAAGTATAGCCGTGAGAGCGTTTGATGGCGCGCATGGCCATGATGTTGCGGGCAAACTCATCTTCAATCAGATTGTTGATGGTGTCACGCAGTTCATCGGCATTGGCAGGATCTACGTACCGGGCAGCATTGCCCCACACTTCAGCCAGGCTATCGGTTTTGCCTACCACCAATGCGCAACCCGACATGGCAGCTTCCAGAATAGTTAAGCCAAATGGCTCATACTTGGCCGGCAAGGCATAAACAGAGGCTCTGGACAACCAGTCCGACACTTCCTTCTCAGTTAATTGTCCCAGAAAATGAACATTTTCCAGTTCTACTTCTTTGCCGGTAGCCGGGTGCTTTGCATCGCCGGCGATGTATACGGGCCATTGTAGATCAGAAGCGATGTGTGCCAGCAGGGAGATATTTTTAGCCTCATCCCAAACGCGGCCCATGCTGAACACGAAAGGCTCTTTTTTGCCAAACTGAAAGCTGTGCTGGCGACGGCCATTGTAAATAACTGTGCGCGCTTTAAACGGGCCATATAGGTTTTCAGCCTGGTGCATCATGGCCTGTGTAGGCGCCACTACCATATCTGCTGCCTGCAGGCTGCGTGTCACCATTTCCCTGTACTTGTTCCATTCCTGCGGCGCTTCCTCATCTTTTACCGCCCGCCACCACGACATTACACAGGAATGCACCACCACGATTACCGGCACGCCCCAGTTCAGGTGACCATGTACCAGCCCGTTAAGGTGCACCAGACCGGGCTGCACCTGGTCGCGCAGTTCCAGCAGCCACTCACCCGCTTTCTCCACATCTTCCCAAGGGTTGTCCATCCATTCCAGCTTGTAGCTGCTTTCGTAGATAGTCAGGTTAGCGATTTCATCAGCTTCACGGTGCTGCTCTTCCGTTAAAGGCGCACCCATGGTGGCCAGTGCTACCTGCGTTCCGAAGGGCGCGAGTGCGCGTATCAGTTCCAGGGTATAATTCCAGACACCGCCCATGGTATCCGTTGTCATCAATATCTTTGCAGGATGCTGTGCGTCCATTCTTTATCTTCCGTAAATTTTATCCAATACTTCTGCTACTTTCACAAACTCTTCTGCCTCCTCACTAAAGCCTTCGCCCTTCGCCAGCCGTTCAGCCCAAGCCACCCCTGCCCTACCCGACCATTCATCAGGCGGAGAAGTCAGGCGTTCAGTTTTAGTGCCGTAGTAGCGCTCAGCTACGAAATCGTAAAAAGAACCGTTAATGTTTTTCAGAGCCACTCCGCCGTTGGTACCATAAAATGTGGCACCGATGATGGCCTCCTGTCCGGCGGGCAGGTTCCAGGAACAGCTGAGCTGGATATGTGTGTTTCCCTTGAGTTCTATACTTGCCGTAGCGTAATCTTCCACTTTGCCCTCGCCCATATCAATCGGCTTTCCTTTGGCAAACAGCTGGCTATGCACTTCTTTTACCTGCGGGAAATTCATGGCCCACAGCGCCAGATCCACTAAGTGTACACCCAAATCGATTACGCAGCCGCCGCCGGATAATTTTGGCTCATAAAACCAGGCCTTATCAGGTCCATAAGCGTTATGGAATACCAGTTCGATGGCGTATACTTGCCCCAACTCACCGCTTTGCACCACCTGGTATACCTGCTGCATCGCCTCTGTAAAACGATAAGATAAATCTACACCCAGCAGTTTGTTGTTGCGGCGGGCGGCCTCTACTACCCGTCTCGTTTCCTCGGCATTGCGGCCCAGCGGCTTCTGGCAAAAAACGGATTTACCTGCTTCCAGCGCCAGTTCACTTTGTTCAGCATGAAAGGCGCTTGGTGTGGCAATCACCACCCCGTCTACTTCCGGTTCGCTGATGATGGCTTCGAGGGAATTTACCTGCCTTGCTTCGGGTGCACTTTTCAGGGCTTCTTCGGCATTCTGCGGGGTAGTATCGGCTACGTACAAAATATCGCCGGCGTTATGCTTTGCAATCACCTCCATGCGGTTCCGGCCAATCCAGCCGACGCCCAGGAAGCCGAGCTTTGGTTTAGAAGTTGAGGAAGTATTTGAAGTTTTGTGCTTGTTATCAAGTATAGTTTCCGACATGGTTAGTACGTTATAAGGGCTTTCACAAATCCATCGGGACGTCTTGCCAGGGCACCAAATGCTTCCGCGATGTTATCCATCGCATAAGTATGGGTATAGAGCTTCTCCGGTTTGATAATGCCACTTTCTACGGCTGTTATGGCTGCTTTTATACCTTTGATATATTCCTGCGGGTCGCGCTCGTGGGCGTTGATGACGTCCAGTCCGCGCCAGTTCCAGAGCTGTACGTTTACCTGGCGCATACCATCCTGGTGGAAACCGGCGATGATGAGTTTGCCACGCTCGGCACATAACTCGCCAGCCAGGTTTAGCGGCCACTCTTTTCCGGTGCACTCTACTACGCGTTCGCAGAAGCTTCCGTTGGTGAGTTCCTTTACTTTTTCGATAATTTTATAGTGATCATCCATTGGAATGACTTCATCTGCACCGCAGGCTTTTGCTGTTTCCAGGGAGAACTCCCGCTGCGATATGGCAATAACTCTGGCACCGGCATGTTTGGCCAGTTGCACCAGCAGCGCCCCCAGAAAGCCTATACCAAGTATAGCTACTGTCTGACCTTCGGCAATATCGCTGCGCTTAAAAATATTCATGGCGCAGCCCAGCGGCTCACCAGGGAAAGGCTTTCCTGCCAGCGTGTCCGGCAACTTCACTACCTTATCGGCATCAGCCATATCGTAGGCAGCATAGGCGTTGTAAGAAAGCGCCGCCACCCGATCGCCGGGCTGCACGTTGTTCACACCTTCGCCCACTGCATCCACCACGCCCCAGCCTTCGTGGCCTGGGTTGCCGGCATCTGCCGGGTAGCTGAACCACTCGCGGCCTTCCCACACTGGTATGTTGGAGGCACAAAGCCCGCAGCCTTCCAGTCGGATTCGCACCTGCCCGGCTCCCGGCTGCGGCATGTTTATTTTCTGTATTTCAACAGCTTTTGGCGCTGTAATCACAGCGGCTTTCATCGTGGTAGCCTCAATATCGGCTCCTGTCTTGTGTTCTGTTGTAAGCGTATCTTGCATTAGTTAAGCTAGTGCTACTTTTTTAGCAGGTTCTGTTCTTTGGTTTTCAGTTGATAAGATTTCCGGCACTTCCAGCCCGCGGTTTTCGCAGAGCCACTGGTACAGTTTGGCTACGCCCTCCTGCACGTTATGTTTCGGATACCAACCAGTAGCTTCCTGAAATTTACGCGTATCGGATACGTAATAATGCTGGTCACCGGGTCGCCAGTCGCCGAACTTAAGCGGAATTTCGTTCCCTCTGTACTTGCCAATAGTCTTAAGAAGCTCCAGCAAGCTTACTGTATTTTCAGGGCCTCCGCCAATATTAAAGGCTTGTGCTTTTGTTTGATGGATGTTTTCTTTTGCCAGCAGGAAAGCATCTACCAAATCTTCTACAAAGAGAATATCGCGCACCTGCTTGCCGTCGCCGTAAATGTTTATCGGTTCATCCTCAATGGCTTTGATGGCAAAGTGTGCCACCCAGCCCTGATCTTCGTTACCATACTGGTGCGGACCATAGATACAGCTCATCCGGAACACTGCCAGGGGCAGGTTGTAGGTGCGGGCGTAGTCTATCACATACTGATCGGCAGCGCCTTTGGAGCAACCGTAAGGGCTATGAAAATCCAGTGGCCGCGCCTCGCTGATACCATGGTTTTTGATGTTTGTTTCTGCCGGATAGTAACGCGAACCGTTGGATATAAATTTGAGATCTTCGAGGCCGCCGTATACTTTGTTGGTAGAGGTAAACACCAGCGGCGGCGGGTTATCTTGTGCGCGGATCGCTTCCAGCACATTGATGATGCCGCGTGCGTTGTTCTCAAAATCATTGATAGGGAAATCCAGAGAAGTGGTTACAGCTACCTGTGCAGCAAAATGAAATACTGCCTCAGCCTTTTTCATCACATGGCGTACTGTTTGCAAATCGCGGATATCGCCTACGTATACTTCGAGCTTGTCGGGGTAGGTATCGTGTAGCCATTTGAGGTTTTGCTCCACCCCGTCGCGGGAGAGGCTGTCGAATACCAGCACACGTTTGCCCTGCTCCAGCAGGCGCTTGGCCATGTTGGTGCCCACAAATCCTGCTCCGCCGGTTATCAACGTATAAGGCTCCGAGTTTTCATCTATAGTACGTTTGATGTAATCGAGGCTTTCGAGTTTTTCAATGCCATGTTTCGCCCACAGCCTGTAAAGCAGCTTAGAGGAGCCATCCGATTTCTTCAGACCGAAATGATACTCGCGTTCATCTACATGAAAGCCACCAACGGTTGGCAAACTGGCATCCAGGTCCTGGAGGCCGTACCAGTAGACGCGCGTTACATCTGCCTGCAGGGCAGCTTTAAACTCCTGCAGTTGCTTATACTCATCGTGCTGCCAGGTAGAGAAACCGGCTTCGGTAATCCATAATTCGGCAGTGCCGTTGTGCTGTGCCATCACCTCACGTACCGCTTTGATGTTCTCTTCCCAACCGTCCCACATCTGATCAAACACATCCGGAAACCCGTGTATACCCACTGCATCAATGTACTGCATCACGCCGCGCTCGTACATGGTATGCAGGAAATTGGGATCAATGGGACTCATGCCACCTAGCAGCACTTTCTTGCCGCGTTGCTTACACCAGTAAGCTGCGCCACCTACCATTTCGGCAAACTTAAACCAGCCATAGTCCAAGGTAAAGTCATACTCTACTTTGTTATTAGGCTCATTCCAGAGTTCCACCCATTCAAAATGCTCGCCCATGTCAGTAATGAACACGTCGAGGAAATCGGCATAGGCTTTTTTATCTTTTGGCGGAGCCGAGGTGCGGGGCCGCTCGGCTATAGACGGGGGCGTGTAGAGAAAGCAGGGCAGCACGTTCACTTCGCTGGCCAGTGTCGGAATAAGCCAGTTGTACCATGCTTTGCCTTCCTGGGTATAATAATCCGCCCACGATACGCCGGTTCTGAGTTCTGTGACGCCCAGTTCTTTTAAATCCGCAAGTGTTTGCGCTACGCGTTCGTGCTCCCCAATCCGGAACCACTCTACCAGTCCGACGATGGGGAGCGACTCTTTACTATTTGCCTTTTCTATCTTCATTGTTCTGATAATTCATTCATTAAAAATGGGTGCGGGTGCTGTTTTCGCCTCTTATACCGTCAGGCCGCGTGCCGCCAGCTCTGCGCTTGCTTCGCTTACGCGATCGTAGGCAATCTGTCCTTCCAGCCAGTTAGCGAGTTCTTCCAGACCATCATTAAAATCTACCTGCGGATGAAAGCCCAGCACTTCGCTGGCCAGGGAAATATCGGCGTAGCAATGGCGGATATCGCCCACCCTGTACTTGCCTGTAATTTCGGGCAGCAGGTTTGTTTTATCCATCACGGTTGCCAGTCGTTGCCCGATTTCCTGTATCGTATAGTTGTTGCCGCTGCCTACGTTAAATACCTGGCCGTTTGCCTCGTCATTCTCCATTGCCAGCCGGCAGGCCAAAGCTACATCGCGCACGTGCACAAAATCACGCTGCTGGTGGCCATCTTCAAAAATCATCGGCGCATTGTTGTTGAGCAGCCTCGAAGCGAAAATAGCCAGTACGCCGGTGTAAGGATTTGAAAGTGCCTGCCGTGTGCCGTATACATTAAAGAAACGCATGGCCACGGTCGGGATGTTGTAAGCGCGGCCCACCATCAGGCAAAGGCGCTCCTGGTCATACTTGGAAAGCGCATACACCGACGAAAGCGTTGGTGTTTTGGATTCGGGTGTAGGAACAGGCTGCAGCACATTGCCCTCGGCATCATGCAGCTCCCAGTCACCGGCTTTCAGTTGCTCCAGTGGCCGCTCCTGTACTGTTTCTACTTTCCCCTGCGGATTCTTATACAGCCCTTCGCCATAAATGCTCATGCTGCTGGCTACCACTAATTTTTTTACCGGATTTTTAATGAGTGCCTCCAGCAAAACGGCCGTGCCGATGTTGTTGACATCCGTATACTCTCTGATTTCATACATGCTCTGGCCCACACCCACCATGGAGGCAAAGTGGAAAACATAGCTTACACCTTCCAACGCACGCGCCACGTCTTCGGGGTTGCGCACATCTCCTATCAGCAGTTCTACTTCGTCGTGCAGGTATTCCGGGCGTTCGCAATCTTTGCCATGCACCTGCTCGCTCAGGTTATCCAGCGCTCTTACTTTATAACCGTGCTTAATCAACTCATCAGCCAGGTGCGATCCAATGAACCCGGCGCCGCCCGTTATTAAAACTTTTTCTTCCATAGTCTGTTATCGTTCAAGTATAAATACTGTAAAAATTAAAATGGTTGCGCTGTCGGCCTCATCGTCAGATGGTTAACAGAAACACTTTCCGGCTGCTTTAGCGCATAAAGCACCGCATCTGCCACCGCCTCCGGCGCCATAGCGCCATAGCCAATGTCAGCTGCTGTGCGAAAACCTGATATTGTATTTTCAAAAAAAGAGGTATCGGTTACGCCGGGCGCAACAACGGTTACCCGAAGGGTGGGCAGCACTTCCAGGCGCAGTGTTTCGGCCACAACTTCCAGCGCTGCTTTGGTAGCGGCATATACACCGCCATAAGTATAAGCATGGCCAGCCGACACAGAAGAAATGAGTACCACATCGCCGGAACCGGCCTGCAGCATGCCTGGCACAAAGGCCCGGATCATCCGCAGTGCACCCAGCAGGTTTGTTTCTATAACGGCTTTCCATTTTTCAGGATCGCCTTCGGTTAGTTTCTCGTGGATGCCGCGGCCTGCGCTGCAGATAAGAATGTCGGGTGTGCCCATGCTGGCTTGTACATTGGCAAAGAGTGCATCAACGTCAGCAGCGGCAGCCACATCGCATTGAAAAGCCTGTATAGAAGGGGGCAATTCTCCTGTCAGGTTCAGATCGGCTACGGCGGTAGCTACTTCTTCCTGTACGAGTTTAGCAGCTATGGCCCTTCCGATGCCGGAGGCCCCGCCGCTGATTAACGCCTTTCTTCCCTTCAAATGATGCACGTGACGCAATAAATTGTTCCTTCTATATATAAATTGTTACATTACCAGACATTGTTAGCTAGAACGTAGGAGAAGCAGGTAGGGTTGTAGATGCTGAAATAAAGCTATATAAAAATGAGCCGATCGGCGTGTAAACATGCTTCTGGTTTTACCTGCTCTTGTATAAACCTGAAATTATAATAAATATTTGCTTTGCACCAAAGTATGCTGTGTTTTAGCTTACGCTAGATAGTTAATTATTTTGTACTTACCCATTTTATACCTTACAAACAATGAATTTTGCACAGGATATTATAATGCAGGATGCCCGCGTTCTGCTGCGTCCCTTCAGCTTAACTGATCTGGAAAACCTCCGCACAGTAGTATACGACGCTGATATCTGGCGCTTTACCGTAACACGCATTACAGACGAAAAAGAACTGGGCGCCTGGGTGCAGGCCGTGCAGCAGGGCCGCGTCCAAAACAGCCGCTATACTTTTATGATTGTAGATAAGGCCACCGGCAGGCTGGCCGGCAGCACCAGTTACGGCAACATTTCAGCAGCCGATAAACGCCTGGAAATTGGCTGGACGTGGCTAAGCAAAGACTACAGGGGAACAGGACTAAACCGCCACTGCAAATTCCTGCTGCTGCATTATGCTTTTGACGTGCTGCATTTTGAACGGGTAGAGCTGAAAACAGATGTGCTGAACATACGCTCACGCAGGGCGATGCTGAAACTAGGGGCCACCGAAGAAGGCACGCTGCGAAGCCATACCCATATGCACGACGGCCGCCGCCGCGACACCATTTATTACAGTATACTCCGGCCGGAATGGGAGCACATCCGGCAGACAATATTCAGCGATTTGCGCGTGCAATAGCCGCTGTAGTATAAACCTGTGCTGGGCTAACGTTTGCCATCCCGGTAATTTAAGTTGACTTAATACTTGCTGAAGCAAGCATGACCATTGGTGCCGCTCCCTCGCAGCATACCAGCAAGGCAAGAACAAGAGCAGGGCTTGAACCGGCTATATCTGTAAGCCTGGAAGCTGTTTTACTACAAGCATCGAGTAGGAACTTGCCTCTGAATGCAGTACCTTCCTATCCGACGCAAAACGCACAGGTATAAGTGTCAGGCCTGTGCCATATACTTTCCCAATTCTGCAACGGGAGTTGTATGCCAACTCAAGCGTGAAGCAGAACTCCGGCTACTAAAGCCGGCTTCACTTCAGAAAAAGGCTTCCGGTGGGGAGCTTTTTTCTGAAGCAGAATAAAAAACTAAACTTTTAGTTTGAAAACTAAGTATCTAGTTATATATTAGCTACACGTTACCAGCAATTTATACTTACTTATGAAAGAACTGACTAAAGCCGAAGAAGAAATAATGCAGGTACTGTGGCAGTTGGAGCGCGCTTTTGTTCGCGATATACTTGACCAACTGCCCGAACCAAAACCCGCCTACAATACCGTTTCTACCATCGTGCGCATTCTGGAGAGCAAAGGCTTTGTGGGCCATGAGGCTTTCGGCAAATCTCACCAATATTACCCGCTGGTGGCGCAGGACAAGTATAAAAGCTTCTTTCTGCAGAACTTTATGAGCGGCTACTTCGGTGGCTCTTTTGAGCGGCTGGTGTCGTTTTTTGCCAAAGATAACAACCTGAACGTGCAGGAATTGGACAAGCTGCTGCGCCATGTAAAACAAAATTTAGACGAGGAGGACCAAGCCGATGGAAACAATGCTTAGCTTTATACTTACCTCTGGCGTACTGCTGCTGGCGCTGTACTTGTTTTACTTTGCGCTGCTGCGCACCCAAACCAGCTTTGCCTTTAACCGGCTATACCTGTTGCTGGCGCCCGTCGCGGCGCTTACCATACCATTGGTAGAATGGCCCGCCATACTTGCGCCCGACACTGTTGTGGCTCAAACGTTGCAGGCTATACAACTCTCTGAGGTGGTGGTTACCGCTTATGCACCTGAAACAGGTCTGACCGGCCTTCCTGCCATACTTTCGTTTGCCCGTTTGCTGCTGCTGGTATACCTGGCCGGAATGATATTTATTCTTTACCGGCTGGCCACGCAGTTGTATACCATCCGGCGGCTTAAAACGGCCGCAACGCCCGTAAACTCCCCCGACAGCAACGCAGAGGTATACCTGTTGCAAACTTCCCTGCCTGCTTTCGCATTTGGCAAGGCTGTGTTTCTGAATAGCCAGGATCAACTAAGCAAAGCAGAACAACAACAGGTGCTGGCACACGAACTGGCGCATGTGCAGTTCGGCCATAGTTACGACATCATATATTACGAATTGCTGACGGCGCTGCTGTGGTTTAACCCGGTGGTGTGGCTGCTCAAGCAGGAGCTGCGCGATGTGCACGAGTTTCAGGCTGATGCTGATGTATTGCGCAGCTGCCAGCTGCAAAGTTATACTTCGTTGCTCTCCAAAGAAGTGCTGCTGAACATGGGCCTGCCCATCGGCAGCTATTTCCAAAAACCACAGGTGTTCCGGCGCCTGCACATGCTGCAGCAGCACGGCCATAAAGCAGGCTTTCTGAGGCCGTTGCTTATCCTGCCGCTACTGACGTGCATCATACTATTCTTTGGCTCCAGGCAGGTTACGGGCCATGTTGCTGCTACCCTTTCTACCGACGCCTCCACAGGTTCAGCCATAAAAGATGTACAGGCAAGTATAACACCCCCTCCTGCCACAACCATACCCAACAAGCAACCAACGCCCGAACTCAGGCAGCAGACACCAACTCCGGAAAAAAGCAACTTAGCCAACATGCCGGTTTCAAAAGAAAAGGCAGAAGATGCTATGCCCATCGTATCCGACGAGCCCCTGCCCGACGGCAAACCTTATACTTATGTAGAGATGATGCCGCAGTTTAAAGGTGGCGAAGCAGAAATGCTGAAGTTCCTGGGTAAGAATATCCGCTATCCGCAGGAGGCGCAGGAGGCCAGCCTGGAAGGCTTGGTGGTACTCAGCTTTGTGGTGGAAGAAGATGGCAGCCTGCACGATATAGAAATTTTGAAGAAGCTCGGTGAGGGCACCGACGAAGAAGCCATACGCGTGGTGAAACTCATGAGCGGACAATGGTTGCCGGGCATGCAAAATGGTACTGCGGTGCCGGTCAGGTATACCCTGCCTGTCCGGTTTACAATCAAGTAAATACAACACTGCTTACACTTTTTCAGGTGTGCTTTGAAGTTGAGTGCCGAAAGTTTTAGCAGTTTAAAAGATCTCCAACATCTAAAAACAAAAATCATGAAAAAGCTCATGCAAACAAAAACAGCGCTTATTTTCTCATGCTTCACATGCCTGTTGTTTACGGCCGCCTGCTCCACCGACGAAGAACCGGCTATAACGGCGCAAGAGCAGAAACAGGAGCGAGAAGAGATAACCGCCGAAAAAGCTGATACCTCAGAGATTTACGCTTTTGTAGAGCAAATGCCTGAGTTTAAGGGCGGCGAAGCAGCTATGCTGGAGTTTCTGGGAAGCAACATAAAATACCCTAAGGCCGCTCAGGAAGCTGGCGTGGAAGGGTTAACTGTCCTTTCGTTTGTGGTGGAAAAAGATGGCTCCATTACAGACATCCGCACCTTAAAAAGCCTCAGTCCCGAAACCGACAAGGAGGCCATACGCGTGGTGAAGCTGATGAGCGGCGACTGGAAGCCGGGTAGCCAGAATGGCGTGCCGGTACGCACAAAATATACCCTGCCCATCAGGTATACAATCAAGTAAAATACCAGCCTTTTCTTAATTAAACACTATTTCAGTCTGTCTTTCGGCTGAAGCAGCTTCTCTATGCCCTTCCCTAATTACAACTAAAGATATTATTATGAAAAAGAACATCACAGTTAACCGATTTTTAACCCTTGTGCTGGTCAGTTTCGCCATACTTGCCAGCCCAATGGCACAGGCGCAATCCGCTGCCAAAGTGCTGCAGGCAAACGACACCAAGCCTTATACTTATGTGGAGCAGATGCCACAATTTAAAGGAGGCGACACAGAAATGATGAAGTTCCTGGGCAGCAACATCCGCTATCCGCAGGAGGCGCAGGATGCCGGCTTAGAAGGCCTGGTAGTGCTCAGTTTTGTAGTTGAGAAAGATGGCACCCTGCAAGACATAGAGATTTTGAAGAAGCTAGGCGGCGGCACCGACAAGGAAGCTGCGCGCGTAGTAAAACTCATGGACGGTCTCTGGACACCGGGCGAACAAGATGGCAAGTTAGTAGCCGTCCGCTACACGCTGCCCATCCGCTTTGCATTAAGCGAAGCCGAAAGAGCCGCCACAGCGGCCAAGGCCAATCAGATGGCACAGTTTAAAGGCGGCCCCGAAGCCTTGGTACAAACGATGCAGCGACATTTACAGCTACCTGCTGAGGCCGCGCAGGAAAACCTGGATGCACGCGTCGTGGTAAAATTTACAGTAGAGAAAGATGGTAGTGTATCGAATATAAAGCTGGAACAAACAAAGCTGAAGAAAACCGTTGGCCCCGGCTCGGAACTGGATTACATGGATGCTGCTACTTTCGGCCTCGGGAACAGAGCTATACTTGCCAAACTTAGTGAAGCAGCAATAACGGCTCTAAAAGCTACATCTGGGCAATGGCGACCTTCTTTAAAAGACGGACAACCTGTAGCAGCCAAATTATTGTTGCCTGTACAGTTTCTGGGCTCAAACGCGGCAGAAGCACCACGACAGCTGGATGTATCCGGACTGAAAGAAGTGCAGAAACTAAAGGACGTTTACAAGTATGATGAAGTTAATATAAAGCCGACGCTGAAGGATATGCCGCTGGAAAAATTCTTAGCCAAAAACCTGCGCTTTCCGGCCGCATCCTCCTTTGAAGGCAACGTAAAGGTGCACTTGCTTATCAACAAAAACGGCAAACAGATGGGCCCCCTTTTCAGCACGGCCGTGAACGACGAGAGAATAACAGACGAAATTACCCGAGTATTTAAGCTAACAAAGAGGAACTGGATTCCGGCCCAAGTAGACGGCGATCCCGTTTCATCAGCCCTGGACCTGACCATTCGCTTTATAATTGATGATGGCAAGAAAAAGAAAGATTCTGAATCTGATTCGGAGCCTGATGTGGTCGTCACAGAGATGGGAGCTCATGCGTCAGCATCGAAAGGCCATACTATAGATAACTTTCTGGCAGAAAACCTACGTTATCCTGCTACGCAAGCAGAGGGCATAGCTATTGTAAAGTTTGGAATAACAAAAAGTGGTTCACTCCACTACGAAATGAGCCCAGGTTTTGATGATAAAATGGCAGATGAAGTACTTCGTGTGCTGAAGTTGGCAAAAGATAAAGGCCTACTTGTTCATCAGCAAAATCAAACCGCATCAGCCATGCCGGCTCTTACCATTAGCTTTACGAAGAACGAAAATGAAGCGCATGAGAAAAATGGGGCATCTTCAGGAGCTGATGTTGTGATAACCAAGTATGCGCCAGTCCAAAACTGATGTAAAATACCTGGTTAATAGCAAAATAGCCTGACACCGAAGTATAACAAACATTTCCTCCAATGCTATTTTAGCACTGAAGATATCATGATTGCCACTTAAGTAGAAGCATTACCCTTTGTCATAGGGTTTGGAGTAGTGGTACTTCTAAGCAAGAGAAGCAAGAAATCAGCTTAAAGCATAGAAGTATAAACGGAGTTTGATGAAAGTGGTAACTCAACCCAAAGACCAAATACTCTGTTACAATACGTTCTTTAAAACTTTGTCCCTCATTTTAGTCGAATTTCTGTCAACTAAAATAAAGGACAAGGCAAAGTCTGCTACCCGTCACTTCCGATACTGTTCCGTTGAATACTTCCCTTACAGAATGCCTTATGTAGAAAAGTTGGAATGAAAGTCCTGATGTTTTTTATAAATTATACTATATAAGTAAACTTAAGTAGTTATTTTTGAGATATTGTTAAACGCTGAAATAATATTGCGCCATCTTCCCACCTGATTCTACTTTATGCTAAAATACTCCGGACAATCCAGAATGCTCGTCGCCGTTGACTGTATTATTTTCGGTTTTGATGGCGAGGCATACAAACTCTTACTTATTCAGCGGGGTTTCGCGCCTGAAAAGCAAAAGTGGAGCCTGATGGGCGGATTTGTACAGCCCCACGAGAGTGTGGACGAAGCTGCCAACCGGATTCTGGAGCAGCTGACTGGTTTGAAAAACGTTTACCTGGAGCAGCTACATACATTCGGCGCCCTGAACCGCGACCCTGTGGAACGAACCATAGCTGTAACCTACTTTGCCCTGATCGACATTCAGAAGTATGAAAAGCAGATCAACAATGAGTATAACGCCGAGTGGTTTTCGTTGAATGAGATGCCGGACCTTATTTTTGACCACAAGCAAATGGTGGATATGGCCAAAAACAGGCTTAGGTACAAAGCAGCCCTGCATCCTATTCTTTTCGAGCTGTTGCCCGAGAAGTTTACTTTCCCGCAACTGCAGGCCTTGTATGAGGGCCTTTACGACACCGTATTTGACAAACGTAATTTTACAAGAAAGTTTCTGTCGACAGGATTATTCATAAAGCAAAGAGACAAAGAGAAAGAGAGTTCTAAAAAAGGGGCTTTCTTCTACAAGCTCGATCAGGACAAGTATAGCAGCGACTTCCAGGCTTTTCTTAAATTTATACCTAACCCGGAGAAATTTCTGGTTTAAGCTGGCAACAGAAAATCTATAAAGGACACTTTTTTATTTCAAAAATTAAGTGTTAATTTAACACGGAAAACTATACTATACATGCTCGTGAGTGAAGACCAATATGTAATCGGTGTGGATTATGGCACAGACTCTGTTCGTTCTGTGCTCGTTAATGCCCGTAATGGCGAAGAAGTGGCTGCTTCGGTATATTATTATCCACGGTGGCAACAGGGGCTATACTGCAATCCGGCGCAAAATCAATTCAGGCAACACCCGCTGGATTATGTGGAGGGGCTGGAATATACCTTAAAAGAGTGCCTTCAGAAAGCCGGCTCAACCATTGCTGCAGTTGTAAAGGGAATCTCCATAGATACCACAGGCTCCACACCAATTGCCGTAAACCGGGCCGGTACGCCGCTGGCCCTGCTACCCGCCTTCAGCGAAAATCCTAATGCCATGTTTGTGCTTTGGAAAGATCATACGGCTGTAACAGAAGCGGCAGAAATCAACGCTCATGCTACCAGGTTCGATACAAATTACCTGCAGTATGTCGGGGGTATTTACTCCTCAGAGTGGTTCTGGGCCAAGCTGCTGCACGTGCTGCGTGCCGATGAACAGGTGCGGAACGCCTGCTACTCCTGGGTAGAGCACTGCGACTGGATACCTTTTCTGCTGACAGGCGGCACCGATGTGGCACAGATGAAACGGAGCGTTTGCGCTGCCGGGCATAAGGCGTTGTGGGCGGCAGCCTATGGAGGCTTGCCGCCGGATCAGTTCTTTTCATCTCTCGATCCTTTGCTGCAGGGATATACGCAAAGACTATTTAAAGACACCTATACTTCTGATCAGGCTGCTGGCACCCTGAGCCCGGAATGGGCGGAGCGCCTGGGGCTTTCTACAGAAGTAGTGATAGGCGTAGGCGCGTTTGACGCACACATGGGCGCCGTAGGTGGCCAGATTGAGCCCTATCACTTAAGTAAAGTAATGGGTACCTCTACCTGCGATATGCTGGTAGCCCCCGTAGCAGAAGTGGAAGATAAACTGGTTCGGGGCATCTGCGGCCAGGTACCAGGGTCTGTCATACCAGGTATGATGGGGCTGGAAGCGGGTCAGTCGGCTTTTGGCGATACCTATGCCTGGTTCCGGAAGCTGCTGCTCTGGCCACTGCAAAACCTGCTTTCGCAATCGGAGGTGCTATCCGGCGATACGGCAGCGGCGCTTTTCAACGAACTATCCGACAACATCATTCCGGCGCTAAGCAACCAGGCTGAGCAAATCCCCTTGTCAGAAAACGACCCTTTTGCCATCGACTGGTTTAATGGCCGCCGCACCCCCGATGCCAACCAACTGCTGAAAGGCGCTATACTTGGCCTGAGCCTGGGCAGCGATGCCCCCCGCGTGTTCAAGGCCCTGGTAGAAGCCACCTGCTTCGGTGCAAAAAAAATAGTGGATCGCTTTAACGAGCAGGGCGTTCCGGTGAAAGGCCTGATAGGTATGGGAGGCGTAGCCCGGAAGTCGCCTTTTATTATGCAGATGATGGCTGATGTGATGGATATGCCCATCCGCATCCATAGATCAGAGCAGACCTGCGCCATCGGCGCAGCCATGTTTGCTGCCACAGCAGCCGGCATCTACCCCAAAGTAGACGAGGCCATGGCCGCCATGGGGCAGGGTTTTGATGCCGAATACAAGCCGGACCCTGCACGCACCGGCATCTATGCCAGCCGCTATCTGAAGTATAAAGCACATGGCGAGGTTATCGAAGCTTTGTCCTCTACGCCGCAGGTCCAGGTAACCGATATTCAGGAAAAAGTGGTCAGATAAGTAGATTTAGAAATTCGAAGATGTATAAATTTGAAAATGAAGCTGTGTTATGCGGCGCATTATTATACAGGAAAACATCGCTTTAATTTATATCCCTACTCAACACGCTATACATGAGCCAATATCAGCACATCAAGCAAACCGCCTACGATGCCAACATGCAGCTGCCCAAACTCGGGCTGGTGCTGTTTACGTTCGGCAACGTGAGCGCCGCCGACCGCAGTTTGGGCGTTTTTGCCATCAAGCCCAGCGGTGTTCCTTATGAAGATCTGTCGCCGGACAGCATGGTGATCGTTGACTTTGACGGCAAAACCGTGGAAGGAAGCCTCCGGCCATCCTCCGACACCAAAACACACGCCGTGCTCTACAAGCATTGGGAAAACATAGGCGGTATTGTACACACCCACTCCACCTACGCTACTTCCTGGGCGCAGGCGCAGCGCGACATTCCCATTTATGGCACCACCCATGCCGATCATAATACCGTGAACATACCCTGCGCCCCGCCGATGAGCGATGAGATGATACAGGGCGACTATGAATACCAGACCGGCTTCCAGATTATGGATTACCTGCAGGAGAAAGGCATGAGCTATGAGGAAGTGGAGATGGTGCTGGTAGGCAACCATGCCCCTTTTACCTGGGGCAAAACGGCTGCTAAAGCGGTGTACAACAGTGCAGTGCTGGAGGAAGTAGCCCGCATGGCCTGCCTGACGGAACAGATACGGCACGATGCCCCACGCCTGCAGGATTCGCTTATCAAAAAACATTACGAAAGAAAACATGGCCCTGACTCCTACTACGGGCAATAATATTTTAATTTTTATTTAAGAAAAGTAGCGTATCCGGAATAAAACAGCTATAATGAAGCGATTATGGTTTAAACATTAAGCCCGTTACAAGAGAAAGCCTGCAGATAGAAAATCAGAGCTGGCGTAAGTACACGCAAGCTCTCCTGTCCCTATCCCGCCGGGAAAATCAGCTGCTAAAGCGGAAGCTGTTCCTGCATAAACAGGAATGATTAATTTATTTAACGATTTCTTACACTCTTAATAAATCAAACTGAACTGTAACACTAAACCTCTTCTTACATGACCGCCGGATTCTCTACACTTGATTACGCCATCTTTATCCTTTATGCCATTATCATCCTCTTTATGGGGCTATGGGTATCCAGGACGAAAGAGGGAACTGAAAAAACTGCCCAGGAATACTTTCTTGCAGATAAGTCCCTCCCCTGGTGGGCAGTTGGCTCGTCGCTGCTAGCAGCCAACATCTCTGCCGAACACTTTATCGGCACCTCCGGCTCGGGTTTTGCCATTGGCCTGGCCATCTCAGCGTATGAGTGGATGGCGGCCATTGCCCTGATTATCGTGGCCAAATACTTTCTGCCGGTATTTATAGAGAAAAACATTTATACCATGCCGCAGTTCCTCAACGAACGCTTTAACAGGGGCGTGAGCACGGCGTTTGCCGTCTTCTGGCTGCTGGTTTATGTGTTTGTGAACCTGACTTCGGTAAGTTATCTGGGCGCGCTGGCCATGGAACAGATCATGGGCGTACCGCTTGTTTATGGTATCATCGGCATTTTGATTTTCTCCGGAATCTACTCCATTTATGGCGGACTGGAAGCTGTAGCCTGGACAGATGTAGTGCAGGTGATAGTGCTGGTAAGCGGCGGCCTCATTACTACCTTTCTCGCCCTGGATGCTGTTGGGGCCGGCGATGGCATTCTGGCCGGTTTAGGCAATTTATATGAACTTGCCCGGCCGCACTTTACCATGATTATACCGCAGGACTATCTTTCGGTGCCGGACAGCTCAGGCGGAACAAGGGACGCTTTCCTGGACCTGCCCGGCGTGGCAGTTATTGTAGGTGCCATGTGGGCTACCAACTTGGGTTACTGGGGTTTTAACCAATACATTATTCAAAAGGGCCTTGCGGCCAAAAGCATCAACGAAGCCAAGCGTGGCCTCCTCTTCGCTGCTTACCTGAAGATACTGATGCCCCTGATTGTAGTTATACCTGGTATTGCGGCCTTTGTGCTCATTAACGAGTATACGCCACAGGAACTATCTGTTCTGCTGGGCAAACCTATTGAAGCTATCGGCACCATCAGTAAATCAGATGAGGCTTACCCCTGGCTGCTGAAGAACTTCGTACCGTCAGGCATAAGAGGACTAGCCTTTGCCGCACTGGCCGCAGCCGTTGTGTCTTCAGTGGCTTCGATAATAAACAGTACCTCCACTATTTTCACGATGGATATTTACAGGCCATACTTTAAACCTGAAGCATCAGGCCTGCAACTGGTGCGTGTGGGACGGATTGTAGCCATTGTCGCGTTGATTATTGCCGCCATAGTGGCCCCGCAACTCAATTCGCTGGACCAGGTATTCCAGTATATCCAGGAGTATACCGGGTTTATTTATCCGGGTGTGCTGGTTGTATTTGGTATGGGACTGTTCTGGAAAGAAATTACGCCCAATGCAGCCCTGTGGACTGCTATCGCCACCATACCTGCAGGTATACTATTCAAGATTGTAACCCCCGATATGCCTTTCTTAATGCGCATGGGCTATGTGTTTATCATACTTTGCGTAATTGCCTCTGTGATTAGTTTCGTAGAAAAAGGCCATAAGGTAACAATACCACTGCCAGCGCCTGGCAGACAAAGAAAGCTCGTGAATTTCTCGTACTTCTTTTTTGCGCTCAGTATAGTTTCACTGGTGGCCGTACTGGTTTTATCCGGAGAATACAGTTATCTGGGCATCGAATCCGCTTATATGCTGGTTGTACTTTTTCTGATGCTGGGTATCATTTTATATACTAACGCTAAAATGGCTATAGCAGACAAAAAAGCTATTATCTCGGATCCGGTGCTCTTCGATACAGGAACACCGTTCAACATCGGGGCTGCAGGCGTTATCCTGATAATCGGCCTGCTATACTACTTCTTCTGGTATTAAGTTTATCATAAGGCATTGCAGTAAATCAGCTGCAATGCCTTATTTTCTGCTTTATGAAATTAATGTAAATAAAACACTTATAATGATGCTTGACTTAAAACAATTTGAGATATGGTTTGTAACCGGCAGCCAGCATTTATATGGTGAGGAAACACTACAGCAGGTAGCCGAGCATTCACAGCAGATTGCCGGTGGCCTGAACCAGGCTACACAAATTCCGGTACGGGTGGTGTTTAAACCCGTAGTAAAAACAACAGAAGAAATTTACCGCATCTGCCAGGAGGCCAATGTAGCTGATAACTGTGTGGGCGTGGTAGCGTGGATGCATACTTTCTCGCCTGCAAAGATGTGGATCGGCGGACTGAAAATACTCAGAAAGCCCCTGCTGCACCTGCACACGCAGTTTAACCGCGACATTCCGTGGAGTTCTATCGATATGGACTTCATGAACCTGAACCAGAGTGCCCATGGCGACCGCGAGTTTGGTTTTATGGTGTCCAGGATGCGCCTGAACCGCAAGGTAGTAGTAGGCCACTGGCAGGAGGAAGCGGTGCTGGAGCAGATAGGTTCCTGGAGCCGTGTCGCTTGCGGCTGGCACGATTGGCAAGGCGCTAAATTTGCACGCTTTGGCGATAACATGCGCTATGTGGCCGTAACCGAAGGTGATAAAGTAGAGGCTGAAATGCAGTTTGGCTTCTCGGTGAACACCTACGGCATTGGTGATCTGGTAAAGGTGATAAATGAAATCAGCGACGCTGCCGTGAACCAGCTGACGCAGGAATATGAGGAGCGCTATGCCGTGGTGGCTGCTCTGCGAAAGGGCGGCGACAAGTATAGCTCCCTTCAGGATGCTGCCAGAATTGAACTCGGGCTGCGCACCTTTCTGGAGGAAGGTAACTTTAAAGGATTCTCTGACACCTTTGAGGATCTGCATGGTATGGTTCAGCTGCCTGGTATTGCTGCGCAACGCCTGATGGGCCAAGGCTATGGCTTTGCCGGAGAGGGAGACTGGAAAACAGCAGCTTTGGTACGCGCCATGAAGGTGATGGGTAGCGGCCTGCAGGGCGGCAACGCTTTTATGGAAGATTATACATACCACTTCGATCCGAACAACCAGTTGGTGCTTGGTTCTCACATGCTCGAAATAGACGAATCCATCGCTAATGGTAAGCCATCCTGTGAGGTTCATCCGCTGGGTATAGGCGGCAAAGCTGACCCCGTACGCCTGGTATTTAATGTAGCAGGCGGGCCGGCCCTGAATGCTTCCATCATCGACATGGGCAACCGCTTCCGGCTGCTGGTAAACGAAGTAGAAGCCGTGGAGCCGCAGCATGACCTGCCTAACCTGCCGGTGGCGCGTGTGCTCTGGAAACCATACCCCGACATGAAAACGGGCTGCGCCGCCTGGATTTTGGCCGGCGGAGCGCATCATACCTGCTACAGCCAGAACCTGAGCGCTGAACAGCTACAGGATTTTGCTGACATGGCAGGCATCGAGTGTGTACTAATAGATAAAGAAACCCGTTTAAGACAGCTGCAGAATGAGCTGCGCTGGAGCGAAGTATACTATCAGGTAAACCGCACCTTCTGATCATCCCGGAAAGACAAATAGCTCTATAAAACAGAAGAAGCAGACTCAAAATCTGCTTCTTCTGTTTTATAGAGCTATCTGCTAAAATTTATGCGTGCTGCAAGAAGTAATTTGTTATAAATGGATCTTCATAATCATCTATAAATGCAAGCACATTATCATACTGCTTAAAATCCTCTTTGGGATGAGCCGTCGTGATGACGATACACTGCATGCCGGCATGCTGCGCCGCCTCTACTCCTTTGGGGGCATCCTCAAAAACGATGCAATCCGCCGGGTTTGTCTGCAGCTTTTCAGCTGCCTTCAGAAAAGTTTCGGGGTCTGGCTTGCTTGTCTCCACATCGTCGGCGCTCACAAAAGCATCGAAGTAGTGCCGTATATTCAGGTTATCCACTATAAAATCTATATTATCGGAAATAGCAGCGGAGGCAATGGCCATTTTCACGTGGTGCGCAGCAGCTTGTTTCAGAAAATCTTGCAAACCGTTTATGAGTTTCAGGTGCGGCTTGTAGGCTTGCTGGTAATACTTTTCCTTTTCCACAGACAACTTATGTGCTTCCTCATCTGAGAAATGGTCTTCCCCGAAAATCCGGGCAAGTACCTCCCGGTTCTTCCCGTACATCTCTTTTTTTACTTCCTCCCAGGTCAGGTCGGCGCCTAAATCATTTGTCAGTATCTGATGCCAGGCTTTGGCATGGTAATGCATGTCGTCAATCAGGGTTCCATTCAGATCGAATAGAAAAGCAGTTTTCATATTATCCATTCTTTTTAATCAATTTAATACCTAAACCTGCAAATTTACAGCAGGCATCTGAGTTCTTACGCTAAGAAGCGCTGATTCGCTGCAGTCACTTATAAACTTTCACAAGTATAACTCATGCATGGTACCGCAAATTAACAGGTATAAGTGAGTTAACACGACATACGTACTAAAACAAACGCTGGTGCAGGTAGGCAAAAAGCCTCTCTGCACCAGCGTTTGTTATGATTTCTGCTTTATTATAGTTCGATCTTCTGAACCGGAGAATATAGCATTTCTTCAACACCTGACGTCTTTACACCTATTCTGGCAAAGACATAATCTCTGCCAGACAAATTTGGAGGAAGCTCCAGGCTTAGATTGATTGGTGCATTCAGATCCGCTATAGCATCTTTGTTCAGACTCACATTTACAATGCTGTTATTTACATCCACAATAGCGGTTGTCCCGATGTAGAGCGTTACCCGTTCAAGCTCTCTGCTAGCGTTAACCTGATCTATGGTAAAAGATGCCGCTACAGTATTACCGCTTGCCTGGAATGTTTCGTTGCTGACAGTATAGTATGGCTCTACAGGAACATCTATAACAGTGTTGCCCCTCACTTGTACGTCAATGGTATCGGTATTGTCTACCCAGGGGCCATTGCCTCTTAAGCGAACCAGTTTATAATCGCCATCAAACAGCGCCGCGGAGAAGGAGCCGTCATACGCAACATACACTGGTATCTTCTGAAACAGCTCAAACCCCGGCTGCCATAACTCAAGCTGAACACCATTTGATCGTACACCTACCGGCTGATCCTGATAAACAACGTGTCCTTCTAAGATAGATTTTGGAGGCTCATAATTATCTACTTCGCAAGCGGTAAGCATTACGCCCAACGCTATTATTATATAGGATATTCCTCTTAGTTTCATAAACTTAAATTAATGGAATGGATTTCTAACTATTTTGGGATTATTATTTAAAACAACTTGATCAATGGAAGAATAATAATTACCCATCTGGAAGTTACGCGGCGCTCTGAACCTTGGCGCCACCAGCTTTACAAAAACATACTTATCATTACGCGGGTCGCCGGGGCGAACCACACGGTAAGGATACAGGGCATACATCATGGCATCAGGGTTACTTGTGCTTCCGTTCCATACTTCATGCGCTATTCTCCAGCGTTTGAGGTCCCACACGCGGTGGTCTTCAAAAGCAAGTTCCACCCGCCGTTCGTTCCGGATTCTGTCCATCGTTAAAGAAGTCAAGCTGTTAGGCCCGAAACCTGCCCTTTCTCTCACCTGGTTTACATAGTTTACCGCCTTATCCATTTGCCCGAGTTCAAAAGCAGCTTCAGCGGCATTCAGGTAAATCTCACCTAGTCTGAAGCGTACCCACCACATATCACTCCGTATACCACGTGTGCTGGCCATGGGGGCAGGATCAAGGAACTTCCTCAGATAGAACCCGGTATTGGTAACTTCAGTTTGTGAACGCTGTGGTCCGCCGGCTCCTGTTAGTAATTTACCGTCGCTATACATGGATCCCAGATCATTTGACTCTACTGTTTCATAACTGTTAGTAGCCGGATTCCAAACCTTTACGCCAGCCTGTATCTGCACATCCAGGCCTTTGAAGGTAGCGCCCGGGTAGATAAGGGTACCATATAACCTCGCATCTTTGTCAGCAAAAATGTCATCCAGGTTATCATAGTAAATAAAATCACTGCCATCAGCTGTGCGTGTCTTTAACTCACCGGAGCTTCCATCCAGGTATTCAAAATCTTCTACCAGATTCAGCGTTGGGGTAATAGCGGATGAGCCCAGGTTATCTTCGCGGATAGAGCGCGGAAAGTTATCATAGCTAAACCAATGCCGCTTGTCCTTGGCTGTTAAAAAGTCCTGCGCCAGAATCACCTCCGGATTATTCGCCTTTTTGGAAACAGCCTCATAGAAGTTTTCGCCCAGATCAGGATTACTTTCATACAAAGCGTATGCTCCGCTATTGATGATTTCCTCGGAAGCTTCTAGAGATTTCATATAATATCCTTCCGCTCTGGAAGCAGGGATTCCTACTTCCCCTCCCGGAGTAGTGATAGGAGCGTCCATCAGGTTGTTATACTTGGCTATTGATCCGGCATATAACATGGCACGGCTTTCCAGCGCAAGCGCTGTATACTTATTAGCACGGGTGTTACTGCCTGCATTTCCCAGGTTATCCTTTATGGCATCCAGCTCACTGGCTATAAAATCATACACCTCTGCTTCGGTAGCTCTTGGCTGCTGCAGCGGAGAAGGATCTCCGCTAAAATCATAGATAAGCTGAGTCGTTACCAGTGGTACGCCACCCATTCTTTTCACAAGCTCAAAATACTGATAAGCCCGCAAAAATCTTAGCTCAGCAGAAAATTGCGTCTTTTGTTCAGCAGAAAGGTTTGTTCCATACTTCTCTATGCTTTCAAGCGCCAGGTTAATATCCCTGATCAGGCTGTAGTCCCATAATCTCCACCTGTCAAAATTGTAGGAAACAATATTATTTCCACCTTCCCCATTACCAGACCATATGGCTTCATCATAGTCAGCAAAGCTTTGCCATCCGGTAGTAAGGGAAGTATGAGCAGGCAGGCGGTTATAATAATTAGCCAGCAAGCTCGTGATCATTTTCGGATCGTTCCATACCTGCTCTTCCAACACAATGTTGGGTGCATCCCTTTCCAGCCACTCCTCCTTCTCACAGGCAGAAAGAGAAAGCAGGGATACACTAAAAATTATATATTTAGCTATATTTCTCATATTGTTAATTTTATTACAGCGTTAAGTTAAAACCAAAGTTATATAGCCTTTGCTGCGGGTATACCAGGCCGTTTCCTGAAGAAATTTCAGGATCGATTTCCAACTCTTTCACATTATCAATTGAGAAAAGGTTAGAGGCATTTGCATAAACTCTCAGCCCCGTTATACCAGCCTTCTCTATCAGGCTTTGCGGAAAGGAATAGCCTAATTCAATATTTCTGAGGCGTATGTACCGCACATTGGTTACCCAGAAATCATTTTTGCGGAAGTTCGCATGGCTGGTATAATCTTTTCTAATAGCGGGATACGTTCCAGGCAACCATGGGCTGTCGGCATTGAACGGATCTTCGCGGTGCCAGCGGTCTTCAAGCATGAAGTGCGGAGAAGTACCGTTATTCTGGAAAGGAAACTTTAACTCCCAGTTGCGCTGAAAGCTCTGATAGTTAGCTCCTGCAAAATCGATGAAAAGACTAAATCCTTTCCAGGCAACGCTTCCGTTAATGCCGAAGCTCATGTAAGGATTCGCGCCTTCTGCATACCCGATGGGCCTTTCATCCAGGTTGTTTATAATCCCATCGCCATTTACATCCTTGTAAATAAAGTCGCCGGGAAGTTGCGTTCTGTTACCTTGTCCGTCATTATCTACGGTATAGTTATCTATGTCCTCCTGAGACTGAAATCTGCCTATGACCTGGTAGCCCCAGTTAATATTCGCCCAGCGATCTTCAATGGAGCTACGGTACTCATTCCACGAGTTTCCGAAGCGGGGCTTGTATGTTTCCAGATCTCTCAGTCTTGATAAGGTCGCATTCACTCCCAGCGAGTAATTAAAATCACCGGTTGTACCTCTGTATGCCAGCGCTCCCTCAACACCACGATGTGCATCAGAGTTAAGATTGGCATTCGGCAAGCCATACCCTACTTCGCTTGGCAATAACACGTCATACCTTGATGCAGGCAGTCCCGTACGTCTGCGCTCAAATACATCGAACTGGCCTGATATTTTACTATCGAATAAGGCAAAGTCAATGCCGACGTTTTTCGTAATATTAGTTACCCATGAAAGTGTTGTGATGGGCAGCCCCCGCGGCTGAAGGCCTGTAACCAGGTTACCATTGAAAACAGCACTGCCGCTGGCCCAGTTATACCCTGGCAGGTAACTAAACGGAGATACAATCCAGTTATCATTCAGACGGTCACTTCCGGTTTTACCATAGGAAGCTCTAAGCTTTAAATCACTCAGGAAGCTGCCAACATTATCCCTGACAAAAGATTCTTCTGAAATTCTCCATCCTACAGAAACGCCCGGAAACAATCCCCAACGGCTGTCCGGCGCGAAGAGGAAGGAACCGTCATAGCGGCCTAAAATTTCCAGAAGGTACTTCTCCTTGTAATTATAGTTCAACCTGCCAATATAGCCTGCCCTGGCCTGTACGTTCCACTCATCGATAAGAAGATCCTGGTTTTGGAAATACTGAATGGGAATGTAGTTGTTGGGTGGCACCGTATGCACTACCAGATATTTATTATCTGTATCGTAGCGCTCGTAAGCAGCCACTGCCGACACATTGTGGTCGCCAAACTGTTTGTTGTAATTTAATTGAAACTGAGCAAAACGATCTACAATGTTTCGTTTGCGCCGCTCTCTCCAGGGGTTCTGGTTACCCCAGGCCGGGTCCGTGGTATAGGTATCAGTGGCCTCATCATACTTATAAGCATCATAGGTATACTCAAAGCCATCAAAATCAAAGTTCGTAAACCCGTACGAGTAAGTTCCCCTGGCTGTTAAACCAAAATCGAAGTCATACTCAGCATAGAAATTCCCCCGTACGTTACGCCAAATCTCATCTACATAACCGGTAACATCTTCCTGATAGGTAGCAGGATTCACGTTCACATTATGTGTTTGATTTATGTAGTTAGGGTTATCGTTGGCATAGGGCCTTTCGGTGGGCCACATGGTAAAAATACTCAGGAACGGGTTGAAGTAATCATCCAGGCCCGGAACTCCCACCTGGTGCCGATCTTCAATACGGCCACTAAGTTGCGTGCCAACCGTTAATCCTTTTATTAAGCTGGCGTCTATGTTTGCCTGGAAATTGGTGCGGTTAAAGTTATAATCTCTGATAAGCGCCTCCTGGTCCAGATGCCCTACCGAGAAATAGTAGTTAACGCTCTCCGAGCCGCCTGAAGCGCTGGCATTAAGAGAATACTGCGGCACATTGGGCCGCATAACCATATCATAATAATCGAAGCTGCGGTAGTTCTTTTCAGTACCTGCCTGCCATTTGGCCAGTTCCTCAGGCGTTATGTTGGGCTGCCTGCCCTGGTTTTGTTCCGACTCCGCCAGGCCAAGCACATGCTGGTAAGCATTGGCAGGCTTAGGATAACGGGTAAAATTTTGCAAGCCATAGTAACCTGATAAAGTAATGGCTGTTTTTTCCCCTGCCTTGCCTCTTTTTGTAGTAACCAGTATTACGCCATTTGCTGCCCGTAAACCATAGATAGCAGCAGAAGCATCCTTCAATATAGAGATATTCTCAATGTCGTTGATGCCGAGGTTATTAAACTGGCCTGCATCTGAAGGAATCCCATCAATAATGTACAAAGGGTCGCCCATGTTGCGTATCTGAATGCTTGCAGCGCCTCCGGGCCTTGCATCAGCCTGCCGTGCCGTAATGCCCTGCACTTTACCAACCAATGCCTGCGATGTAGTTACGGCAGGTGTTCTGGTTATCTCCTTGGACTGAATAGTACCTACTGCACCCGTTACCGTTCCCCTGGTTTGCGTACCGTATCCCACTACCACGACTTCCTCCAGTGCCTTTGCATCAGTACTAAGGCTAACATTTATCACGGATTGGTTTCCTATCGGTACTTCCTGTGTTACGTAACCAATAAAAGAGAACACCAGGGTACCACTGCCATCCGGTACAGTAATCGTATAATTGCCATCAACGCCTGTGGGAGCAGCTATAGAAGTTCCTTTCAGCAGCACTGTTACACCGGGCAAGCCTGCCCCATTCTCGTCGGTAACCTTTCCGGTTACTGCCATTTCCTGCACGGCAGGCATTGCGCGGCCAGACAGAGCTTTGTCTAAAGGTGAAGTACCGGCTTCTCCTTTAAGATACATTGCAGACCTTAAGTCAGGGTTATCATAGCCGGTAGCTGCTCCGGAAAGAGAAATACAGCATGCCGCAAAAGCTAAACCATACTTTCCCCAATAATGCGTAGTTATTTTTCTCATAAATTGTCTGTTTTATTAATTCTTTTAATAAATACCCATCAGATGTGCTGCATGTAATATGCCCCCGGAATTCATAGAAAACGGTAAATACTGGTAAGTATGGAATGGCATCACGCCATCACCTTTATGCAGGAACTCCGGACCACGTAAACTCCGGCAGGTAAATAATCTCACCACCTTTCATGGCAGATTCGTGGGCCAGGATGCCCACGCACGTGATGTTGGCGGATTGCTGTGCATTCGGGTAAGGCTGGCGACCTTCTGTAAGGGCACTTATAAACGCATGAACCAGGTGTGGGTGCGAACCGCCATGGCCGGCACCCTGAATGAAGGACAAGTGCTGGTTGCTCTCTGAATCATAAACGCCCGCTTTGGTAAACATCTGAATTTCTTCCGGCAATAAGCGGGCATAATCAGGAATCTTCACCCGCTCAGGGGTTTCGCCAGTGTGAATTACGCTGTCCTCGTGCTCAATTTGTGTCCATTCAAAAGACTTTCTGGAACCGTATACATCAAAACTCTCACGGTACTGACGCGCTGTGTTAAACAGCGAACGTGTTACCTCAGCAGAGAGATCCGAATCTTTGAATTTAATATGACAGGTTTCGATGGCGAAAGGAGATCCATACTTGGTAATAAGGTTCTCGTCGATGCGGCCAGAGCCGAAGCAGGACACATATTCAGCCTCCGCCTTTGGCAAAGCCAATACCGGCCCCACACAATGCGTAGCATAGTGCATGGGCGGCAGCCCCTCCCAATAGCCCGGCCAGCCAGCCATTTCCTGCTGATGTGAGGCCCTGAGAAACTGAATTTTGCCCAACTCCCCTTTCTCGTACATCTCCTTCACAAACAAAAACTCACGGCTGTACACCACTGTTTCCATCATCATGTAAGTAAGTCCGGTTTCCTGTACTGCCTCTACAATCTGACGGCACTCTTCCACCGTAGTCGCCATTGGCACCGTACAGGCCACGTGCTTACCTGCCCTTAAAGCTGCAAGCGATTGCGCTGCATGGTTCTGAATAGGCGTATTGATATGTACCGCGTCTACATCAGGATCTTTCAGCAGTTCATTGTAGTCCGTGTATCTTTTTTCAATCCCGAAAGCATCTCCTATCTCATCCACTTTACTTTGCGTGCGCTGGCAAATGGCATACATGTTTGCATCAGGATGTTTCTGGTAAATGGGAATGAATTCAGCACCGAAGCCCAATCCAATAATGGCGATATTTATTTTCTTTCGACTCATAAGAAATTATGCAGTAAAGTTGAACACATCAGTTAACACAAGAGAGGGGGCTGCTCCTATTTAAGATTCTGCGCTTTCAGCCCAATTTTTCAAAAACTTCAATCCATCACTGGCAAACATATCCTGGCTGGGTACCAGCGGGCGCCAGATACACACTGCGCCGGCAAGTTCCTTAACTTCAGGCGTAAAACTCTCAATAGACACAGCCCCGCTGTAGTTGATAGCGGTCAACCCCCGTTTGTAGGCATCCCAACGCGTCTGGCCGGTGCCGGGAGTGCCTCTGTAATTTTCTGAAACCTGCACATGGCGCAGTTTATCACCTGCCAGTAAAATGGCCTTTTCTATGTCAGGCTCCTCGATGTTCATATGAAATCCATCGAGCAATACCATGGCAGCCGGATGATTGATATCCCGGATGAGGCGCATCACATCTTCAGCCGTGTTGATAAGATCGGACTCAAAACGATTAAGCGGTTCCAGGGCCAGTTGCAATCCCCTGGCTTCTGCCATCCGGCAGACCTTCTGCAGATTCGTCACAGCCCTGTCCCACTCCACCTGCTTTTGTTCAGCAGAAACCAGACGGGCTTTGCCTACAGCCGAATACATGGGCCCGGCAAAAAATCCGGCTCCTAACGCTGTACAAATATCCAGGCACGCCTGTATGTAGGCAAAGCTGGTCTGGTGGAAGGCAGGATCATCGTGGGTCAGATCGCGGCTGGTGCCGAAGGCCCCGCAAATGACGGGCTCCAACCCATTCTGCAGCAATGCTTCTTTTACTTTTTTAACATCTATCAACGCAGGGTCCTCCACCGGAATTTCCACCACGTCGTAGCCCATCTGCTTTATTTTAGGGAAGAGCGCAACAGTTTCAGTACTGAAGGGTGACGTCCACAGCCAGGTACTGACACCAAATTTTATATCTAAGCTCATGGTTTGAATTTGAGTTGAGTTTAGTTAGACATCTGTTATTTCCATAAAAGACTCAGGAAACATCGTCTGTCTATTTTACAACTTTCATCACACCGTTCATAATGCGCCAGTGGCCCGGAAACGTACATACATAAGGGTAGTCACCAACTTTATCCGGGGCTCTGAAGCGTATAATGGTACTTGATTCAGGGTTTACCAACTCAGTAGCGGCCAGCACTTCCGGAATACGCGGTACGTAGTTCTTTTCTGCACCTTTCGGGTCTCTTGCCAGTTTATCGGCTGCGGCTCCTACTTTTTCCATAGTTCCTATCTTACCCAGCACCCAGTTGTGCTGCATAAAATCAGGGTTCTCCAGCACAAGTTCTACCATTTGCCCAGCTTTTACAGTGAATGATTCCTTATTGAACTTCATCTGTTCTTTAATCACCTTTATATTCACTGTAACATCCGCTTCCGCGACGGCACTACCGGCTTGGTTGCTATTATCAGCACTTACCTCTATAAAGCTTTTAGAGAAACCTCCATTTAATCCCGAATCATCCTTATAAGGGCCCACCTTCATGTCTCCCTTCCTGTCTGTGCCCACCCTTATATCATATGGCACCTGCTCCTGAAACAAACCAGCTGCTTTTCCTTGCGCTACGGTCTGCCCATCTATTTGCAAGACCATTTTGCCGCCTTGTTTCAACTGCGCCACAACATTGAATGCTTCTGCCTGCGGCTGCGGAGCAGAAATTGTGGAAGCCTTACCATGCTGCTTTACCAGCATGTATAATTTGCCTTCTCCGGCATAAAGGGCATACCCGTTTTTGTTATCACCATGCGCCACCAGCACACCATCCACCACATTATCTCCCCGTTTGTTAACAGTACCCCGAATGGTGATTTCTTTGCCTGCCACATCTGGGGCGCTTAGGGCCGGGATGCCTACCCATCTTTCCAGCATTCGGATATCCTTCTCGAGGCTTTGGGAAATGCGCTGCGTTAGGCTGGCCGCCCCGGACTCAGACTGGAGAGGAACAGCACCGCTTTGCATGGCCTGTTTAAAACCATGCTGGTGTTTGGCCGCTGCAACAAACAAAGCTTGCGCAAGGGCAGGATCCTTTTCATTAGCTGTATCAAGGCTGGCCTGATATAATGCCTTACCGGCATCATCCGAAGCTGGCATTTCCGCTACAGCCAAGAGGGCTGCTAAGCGGGTAACCAGGTTTGCATCCTGTAGCAGTCCTAATTTCAGCATAGCACCCAAAGTCTGCTCATTTTTTGGCAGCACCTGGATAGCGGTTTTCCTTACGCCGGCAGCAGGATGCGAAAGCGCTTTGACAGCAACCTGCAAGGCTTCCGGATTAGCGCCTGACAGAGCGCCCAAGCCCTGCATGGTCCAGAGCGCATGCACTGCAGGCGCATTCAGGCCAATTTCATCCACTTGCTGGTTATTTACTATTTCGTAGAGTGCCGGAACAACAGCGGTATTGCCTGATTCTACCAGCAGACGCTGCGCTGTGGTGCGCCAGAACATATTATCATTTTTCAGGGCGTTTACGAGTGTTTCGGGTTTGTTTCTGTCCAGCTGAACAGGAGTGTATGGTTTCGCACCTTTATATATGATTCTGTAGATACGGCCACGCTGATGGTCGCGGAGAGGGTTGATGTAAGCATTTCCCTTTCCGGTTTCTGCCTGATAGCCGCCCCGGTCAGGCGTAGGTGTTGGATTGTGCTGGATAATAAAATCATACCAGTCGGCTACCCATACCGCTCCGTCAGGACCAACTTCTGCCTGCACAGGCCCCATCCACTCATCAGAACTGGCCATCAGGTTCCAATCATCTTGCTCTTTGTAGCCGGCGCCATCGGGCTCAAGTATAGCCTGGTGTACCACACGGCCGGTAGGCTCACATACAAAGGCAATACGGTTCCAGTACTCTTGCGGGAAGCTTCGGGCAGTATATAAATTATGACCGGCTGCTGCGGTAAAACCACCATGCACATCTACCTGGCGCAAATTAGGTGTCATGGTATGCATGGCATAATGCCCGTCTATCTTCTTTATACCTTGTGCATCTCCCCCTGCCAATACTCTTTTAATGTAACTATCCGGCATGTAATAGTAAGCGCTGTGGGTATTGTTAGCCGTGGAGAGGAAGATGTCGAAGTTTTCATTAAAGCCCAGGCCCCAGGTATTGTTACTCGTTCTGGCAAGGTATTCTAAATTTTTGCCATCCGGGCTGAAGCGGTAAAGCCCCTGGCCAAAAGACATTTCTTTACCACCTACTTTTCCTTCAAAAGAAGAGTAGCCTACCGTACCCCATATTTTATTGTCTAAACCATACTTCAGGTTAGAGGGGCCTGCATGCGTATCGCTAACGCCCCATCCTTCTATTATCGTTTGGCGCACGTCAGCTTTGTCGTCGCCATCTGTATCTTTCAGGAAAAGGAAAACCGGTGCCTGCGAAACAATTACGCCTCCGTTAGCAAATACCAGGCTTGTAGGAATATTCAGGCTGTCTGCAAAAACAGTAAATTTATCCGCTTTCCCGTCACCATTGGTATCTTCTAAAATCTTGATGCGGTCATCTCCAACACCTTCCTGGTCGCGCACGGAGTTCGGATAATCCACTGTTTCAATTACCCACAAACGGCCTTTTTCATCCCACGACATGGCAATGGGGTTTACAATATCCGGTTCAGAAGCAAACAGTTGCAGTTCGAAACCTGCCGGAACCTGAATTAATTTCTGAGATGCTGCAGCGTCTAAAGGATTCTGGAATTTCGGAGCAGGATCGCGTTTTTCATAATTCGGAACCTTAGCCTCTACATAGGTTAAAGTAGGTACGTTTAGTTTGGCTAACTGCTCTTTTGCCTCATCACTTACGGCCCAAAGAATGCCATTGCCAATCAGCTTCTGAAATTCAGGATTACCCCAACTACGCTCATCATGTCCGGAAGCCGTATAAAATACGCGGCCTTTACCTTGCGTGCGTACCCAGGTCCACGGCTCATGATGTTCGCCTTCCACCCGTTCCATCAGCACCGTCATATCGGGGTTTATCTTGCTATGCACATAGGTTTCATCCCAAGCTTCGAATTCAGAAACGCCCTGCATCACAGGATGATCCGGTTTCACAATCTGAGCAGTGAATGTCGCTGTATCATGCCTCAGGAACTGCCCTCCCACGGTGTTTACATACCAATCGGAGTTTCTGAAGCAAAAAGAGGCGCAATGAATAGGTATCAACCCTTTACCCCCTTCAACAAAAGCTTTGAGCGCTTGCTCCTGCCCGGGAGCTATTGTATCGTGGTTGGCATAGATAATTACCCCGTCATACTTGCTCAGATTCTCCTGGTTCAGATCCCCGGGATTTTCGGTGTAAGTCAGGTTTATTCCTCTTTGAAACAGGGGAATTGCCAGCATCGGGGCCAGCTTCTCTGAATCATGATGTTTGCTGTTATGCCCTAAAAAAAGAATCTCAATCCGCTTTGGCGGCAGCGAGGTCCCGGCACTTTGCTCTGAATGCGTTTTTTGGGCACACTGGCTTAGTATCGGGAAACTAAGAATTAAAGCGTATAGTAATCTCCTCATAGTATTAGCCTTTTATTTAACAAGAATCTTAACTTTAATTATGTATGGCACGAGATATTTGACTATAAAACAGCTTAATAGAAATAGTTAAGTTATAACTTAACTCAGGTTGCGACATAAAAACTGACTGATTCCTGCTAAGTAGAAATCATGGAATTACAGCGTTTTACCGGAGCGCTCCGGCAGCCACTCATCGCTTCTGAAAAAAACGACTTCCTGGTTACACAGCATCTGTTACTAAAATGCCGAATGCCTCTTTTTTCTGTTGTATCAGTATAGCTTGCCTGTTACTGCAAATTTCCGGTAGCATGCCGGTTCCAGCAGTTAGCATACAAACTATACATGATGAACTTCCAGGTTATTCCTGCTCTTCAGCTTTTGCTTATAAGCAGCCTCAATCCCTGTACATCACCTGTTATACTTTGAGGCACCCCGCTTTGCAACGGAAGGTGTGCCCCTGAATTCTAAGAAATCTTTATCCTGAATACATTAACAGAGTATGGCTGCAATGGCAATTTTACTTTTTCACCATTTACCTGAACCTGTTTCTGAACAGGGCTTACCGCCTTAGGATTCTCAAGTTAGGGATGCGGCACCAATCTTCTTGCCCTGCGGATTCACAAGCTCAACTGTTAAAGCAACATTGTCATCACCCTGCTGCCGCGCTAATACCGAGAAGTTGTATTTTTCTCCCTGCTTAATACCCATCCCCCGGAAGCCCTCATTAGACAACCCATAGTTGCCTTCATGGATTGCACTTCCACACGCACAAACCGTGGGTTGCTGAGTTTAGCTGCGCCGCGATTGTTTACCAGTATACTTCCGTTTGCGCCGCCGTTTTTCTGCTCTTTTCACCCCATTATAGGTGTATCGAACTCAAAGGATCGGCTTTTCACCAACTCAGCATAAATTCCGCCATCAGCGCCCAGGTTAATATCCTCAAAGAAAATCCCCCACATAGTAGGCTGCACCTCAGCTTTTACCTCATTTACTTTTACTGTAAAAACCCTGTCCTGCTGCGCAAAACCATCGCCTGTTCCGGCAAGTATTCTTGCTGCTATGGTGAGAGTTGTGAAAAGCTCTTTTCTCATATACTGTAATTAACCTGTACTCTTATTTGATCAGGCAATCTGCTTCGTTCACTATAGCTTCGCGCTGGGTAAGGGCCCGGGTTATATAGGTGAAAACATACTGCCCTATGCTGTAATAACAAGCCAGAAGCAGCAGTGCCCTTTCCTATACCTGCCTTGCTTTGTTTTGCCTTACATCAGAAAACATAGCATGCAAATTCAACTCATCAACTCACCCGATGAAGCTTGTAAGTGTTTAACCAAATATAAACGTATTATTGACAATTAAAAAATATTTCACAAAAAGACTTTTAATTTTATGGTATAATGTGGCATTTGGTTGTAAGCAACAGGAGTAGCTTAATTAGCAGTTAACAGGTACAGGCTGTGCAGTTTATACTTAACTATTTCTTGCTGCCTGCTGCGGTCTGCTTTGTGGTTACGATAGGCCAGCCATTTTTATCCCAACTCAGCTTTTCTATTCTGAGCTTCGGCTTGCCTTTGTCTGCTGCATCGTATGCATGAAAAATCAGGTAATCCTGGCCGTTAAAATTACAAACAGCGTTGTGCCCGACACCGTACCAATTCTTATCGCCCTCCAGCAACAAAGTGCCGCCGCCCCGCGTCATTTTCTTCCCTTCTTTATCTACATAGGGCCCCGTTACTTTATCAGACCGGCCAACAACCATTTTGTAAGTGCTTTCAGGCCCACGGCAGCAATAGTCGAATGAGGCAAACAGGTAATAGTAATTGCCCTTTTTATAAATGAAGGGAGCTTCTACAGCGCCATTTCCCGGATCTCTGGCATCCAGCGTATCAGAGCGATCGCGCTTCACCAGGGTATGCCACTCCTGCGGATCGTCTGCAATGGAGAGCATCTTCTGCTTCAGTTTAACAAGTTTGAGCCCTTCCCAGAAAGATCCGAAAGCAAGCCAAGGCTGGCCCTGCTCGTCCAAAACCAGGTTCGGATCAATGGCATTCCACATGTCGCGCCCAGGCACCGACTGCACCACAATACCATGATCAACCCATTTAAAATCAGGATCAGAAGGATGTAGTGTTTTGTTTGTAGCTACGCCAATGGCAGAAGTGTTTTTGCCAAATGCTGATACCGAATAGTAGAGGTAGTACTGCCCGTTGTGATAACTTATATCAGGGGCCCAGATATGGTTCTTAAAATCTGGTACCACCTCAGTTGCCCATGCTGGCGGGTTAGCAAAAACGGCATCTTCCCTTTCCCAGTTCACCATATCTTCCGACGACCATACGGCGATACCTCTTCCCGTGCAAAAAAGATAATACGTACTGTCCTGCCTGATCATAACCGGATCATGCACAGAAATCTGTTGTTTGTTCTGAGCAGAGGTAACAGGCGTTATAACCAGCCAAAGTATAAATGTTGCCAGCAGTTTTTGTATACTGATCTTTGCCAGGCTACTAATATCAAAGCCAGACACTGAAACCACCGGAAGCGTAGTGCCGCCTCTGTCAGGTGCTTCCAAACCCTTTCCCTTAACGCAGGAGAACTTCCCCATGCTTAAGAGGCAAAAAGCAGCCACATTGCTAAACCCGCTTTCTTTTTTCATACATATACATTTTGTGCCGCCATCCTGCTCCTGCCTGCTGCTTTCGCTTTGGCAATGATCTTTTCTACATCCTGCATCTGCCAAATACAAAAGACAGGCAGTTTGCTATACCTTGATGCAAGTTGCTACAGTAGTTATATACATGCGTTATTCTGCTTTTGCAGGCTTCACGCCTTCTGATGTCATCACGACCTGCTTCATAGTGCCATCCGGATTATAGAACAGTTCATCAACGGCAACGGATCGCCGGAAACTGCCACCATGAGGCTGCACCCCGCCACCGTTCTGGTATATGAAGTATGACTTCCCTTTAAAATCGATGATGGCCCACTTAAAATCTTTAGCCCTGAGCGGCACGGCATGCTCCGTCCAGGTTACCATATCCAGCGAGGAGAAAACCAGCCACTCGTTCATTACATACCCTGCACGCCCGGCAGGCACCTCGTCATGACCAGCGGAGAGGTATACCTTGCCATCGTGCACCAGCGCTGCCGGATCTGCTGTATACTTGTGGGTAATAATTGGATTACATACAAGTATACAGCGTATCCGAGGGAGAGGGAAATGGTTACCCTGGCCGGTGCGATAGCAAATAATGCGCCTACAACCATTGAACCCAGTATGCCGGTTTTCTGAAAGGCTTTCATCGGTACATCATCTTTTGGTTATCTTCTAAAGCTTTTCCTGCGGCCCGGCTCACTATTTTAACTCCAGCACTACTACCGAGAAAGGCGGCAGCTTTACAGTCAGGTTATCCCCCTTTAACTTCGCGCCCTTAAAAGTCTCCGGCTTGATGGCATCCGGATTATCAAAAGAGTTGTAGTCCTGCAGCTTGTCAGAGGTCAGCAGGCGTCCGGTTACATTCTTATATTTTGCACCGTCAATGCTGATCGTAATATCCTGCTCTTTTTTGGCATCTATGTTTACGAGCGATATGTGCGTCAGCCCGTTTTTGTCCTTAGAGGCTGAGCCGGATACGGCCGGCAGCTTTTCGCTACCCATCACATAAGCTTCGCTCTTGATCGTGAGCGGCAGCCAGGCGGCATCCTGGTGCACATTATACATCTCCATCACGTGGTACGTCGGGGTCAGAATCATTTTCTCCTCATCCGTTAAAATAACTGCCTGGAGCACGTTAATGGCCTGCGCCAGGTTTGCCATGCGCACGCGGTCGCTGTGGTTGTTGAAAATATTCAGGGTAGCACCGGCAATCATGGCATCGCGCATGGTGTTTTGCTGGTACAGAAATCCCGGATTGGTGCCCGGCTCTACCTCATACCAGCCTCCCCACTCATCCACCACCAAAGCAATTTTCTTCTTCGGATCGTACTTATCCATAATGGCTGTGTGCTTCTGTATCAGCTCCTCCATAAACAGTGCCCGCTGCATGGTCGTGAAATACTGCTGTTCCGTAAACGTGGTGGAGGGGCCCTTCTTTTGCCAGTCAATTACGGAGTAATGGTGCAGCGCTACGCCTTCGATCAGGTTCTGCGGGATGTTCTTCATCAGCACCTCCGTCCAATGGTAGTCGGCGGAGTTGGCGCCGGAGGCAATGCGGAAGAGGTTTCCGGTGTTGTTCCAGTCCGACACAAAAGTGGCGTACTTGCGGTACACGTTGGCATAATATTCGGCTGTCATGTTACCGCCACAGCCCCATGCCTCGTTCCCAATGCCCCAGAACTTAACATTCCAGGGTTCTTCTCTTCCATTCTCGCGGCGCAGCTTCGACATAGGACTAACACCGCCGAAGTTCACATACTGTACCCAGTCAGCCAGTTCCTGCACGGTGCCGCTACCCACGTTACCTGCCAGGTATGGCTCAGCGCCCAGCAATTCGCACATGTTCAGGAAGTCGTGGGTGCCAAAGCTGTTGTTTTCTGTAACACCACCCCACCAGGTATTTACTATCGTTGGCCGCTGATCTTTGGGGCCGATGCCATCTTTCCAGTGGTAAGTATCAGCAAAGCAACCGCCGGGCCAGCGCAGGTTCGGAATTTTCAGCTTCTTCAGCGCGGCCACCACATCATTCCGTACTCCCTTTGTGTTTGGTATTTTAGTATTATTCTCCCCCACATAAAAACCGCCATAAATCGACCGGCCCAAATGCTCGGCAAAGTGGCCGTAAATGTGGCGGCTGATTATCCTGTCCGGCTTGGCTGGCACAGTTAGCTCACCCGAGTTCTGCGCATAAACCGAGATACTGCAGACAAATGCCAGGCATACTGATAACACTCTTTTCATACTTGATATATTAAATTATACGGTATGGTTAGTTAAAATAAAATTCCTTATCAATTAACTTCAGCGCTTCAATATAAGTGTTTATTTCACATTTATAAACATTCCTGCGACTTTCTTTACAAAAACTTGTTGCTTAATTTGCCAGAAAAGAGCCGAAGGATAGTAATCAAAATACTTTAAAAGAGAAGACACCCTGATTCATCTTAGCACTAAAGAGAAAGTCCGTACGGGTAGCTATTCCCAACGGACTTTCTCTTTCATATGGAACAGGGCTGTCCTGCATCGGTTTGCAGCATTATACTGGTATTGCTTATTTATACTTTTAAACCTTCCTATCAGCGAAACAGCTCACAGGTTTATTGTGCCGCTTTGTCCATCGGAGGGCTGATCATAATGTGCGCCCCGTGCGTGCCCGGATGCATGATCCACGGCATCCCTGCCGTTTCAGGCTTCAGCGGCAGGCCGGTGCTTTCGGCCGTAGCGTACGGAATGTATACCACGTAGCGCAGATATCCGTTCTTCACCTCGCCGGTTGTGCGGTTATAATTCTCTTCAGGCGCTGAGAACACATACAGGGCAGAAGGCTGCTTCGGCATGGGCAGTTTGCCACTTTTAGCTTCTTTTTCACGTGTATCAAAAATCTCTTCCGACGTTTTGCCTGCTTTTTTCAACGCCCTGCCGCGCGCCATAAAAGGGTTCAGGTCACGGTGATAACAGGCAGCAGAAAATCCATCCTTGTTCGGATCATCAGCCAGGCAGATCATTTCGTTGGTACCTTTGCGCAACACAACCAGGTCGCCTTGCGGATTATAGCCCAGCACGGTGGCTTGCTCCTGTTTCTCGGCCGGGGCAGCCAGCACGGCCGCTTTTATCTGCACCTCTGACGAAGGAATATTTGTCTGGGCCTGCGTGCTAAACCCCGCCAGGATCAGGGCAACAGGGAATAAGATGTTTTTCATAACAGTGTTTGCTTTAACAGAAGTACAGGTTTTTAACCAATCGTTTAAATTTTTCTTAATTTAGATAAATAAGTGAAGCCATACAAGACATACATACCAGGAGCGCATTAATGGTGTTTCCAACTTTCTCAATGCTGTTCATTCAGGGATAGATTTTATGCATTGTATTCCAATTATACTCTATCAAACAACTTTGATCATATAGTTACAATGAAATAGAAATTATACCTGATGCCATACAGGTGAAGGTATAGAACCAGGAGGTGTACCTTACCAGGAAAGAATACAACCTGCTGCTCTATTTCATCATCAATAAAAAACAGGGCGGCGATACTAATTTTCATTTTCTCGCCTCTGGCTGCTGCAGGTTAAAACGGCGCAGAAACAATGCAGGCTTAAAAACTTTTAACTTATTGACAGGCTGTAATCAGAACTTAAATTATTCGCTGCGATGTTCGGTTTATACAGGGTATTTTATCCGTTTGCAAATGCCGTCAAACAGCATCTCACCCTATTAGGGCTAAGTATAATTTATACTTTCCCTGATTACGATACTTCTACAAGTTCTTTATCCATATTTATGCTGAAGCCATATTACCTGTTAATAAAAAATTTAAGACTGGCATTTTTATGCTTGTTGGCAATATTTTTCACAGGCACACATGCGGCTCAGGCCCAGTCGCCGGCACAGATAGCAGACAGCAGCACGGCACTATACTTTATACTTGCAGCTGATACAACTTACCAGGAACTCATTCCACAGGAAACCGGAAAAGAAATATCAGCACGCAGGCTCAAAACTGTTGCTTTGGTAATGGCCGGCGCTGCTACATGGGCGGCTGCCTATACTTTTGTAGATGAGCCGGTACAACAGTTTATGCAAAGCCACCGGTGTGTTGTAGCAAACGATATCGCCAGCGGAGCGCAGGTAATTGGGCGGCAAAAGTATCTGATGCCTGCAGTTGGCGTAGCGCTTGCGGGCGGCATAATAGCAAAAGATAAGAAGCTGCAGCAGGCAGCGCTTATTTCGTTGGGCAGTATGCTGGCCAACACCGCTGCAAGCACTGTTTTAAAAGGCACTTTCAACCGGTACCGGCCAAGTACAACCACTGAGAACCATATTTACGACGGTCTCTTTCAAAGCAAAGGCAATAGTTCTCTGCCTTCTTTCCATACCTCTACCGCATTCGCTGTGGCCACCTCTTTTGCTACGGTTTACAAGGACAGCAAGTATGTTTCGCCCATTGCTTATGGCCTGGCGACACTCGTAGGTTTATCACGTATAAATGACAATGCCCATTGGACAACAGATGTGCTGGCAGGCGCAGCAGTAGGCTACCTGAGCTCCAAAGGCGTAAGCTACCTGTATAACAGGGCAAACCGGAAGCTGGAAAACCGGCAGCAAAAGCTGCTGCTAACACCGCAAATTAACCTGGCATCGGCTCAATTGAATGCTACGCTTATCTTTTAACAGCTTAAACTTTCAAAGAATAACTACAGCAGCAAATTAACCGTTTCTGAAACAGGGCTATCTAAAAGAAAATCTTTATGCCGAAACGGTGTTTACTATTTCTCCTCCCGCTACTGCTCTGCTACCAGCTTGCCTGCGCGCAAACCCACGACTTAAATTATTACCTGGCTACCGGCCTTCAGAACAGCCCGCTCCTGCAGGATTATCAGTACCAGGTGCGGTCCAACCTCATTGACAGCCTGAAAGTATACGCCACCTATAAACCACAGGTAAGCGCCAGCGGCACTGCCATGGAAGCGCCCATATACCGCAACTTTGGCTACGATGAAGCGATCACGGATGGCGGCAATTATACCGGTGTGGTAAGTATAACGCAAAGCCTGTTTAACCGGAAAGCACGCAACGCGCAGCTGGAGAATATCCGGCTCCTGAACCAATCACTGGCAGCGCAGCGGAAAATCGAGGCGCAGGATCTAAAGCGGATTATCACGGCACAGTATATCACCGCATATTCCGATTTCAGGCAGATGCAGTTTAGCCAGGAGGTGCTCGGCATTCTCCAAAATGAGCAGCCTGCACTCCGGAAGCTGGTGCAAAACGGGATATACCTGCAAACAGATTACCTTAACCTTGTCATCAATATAAAGGCGCAGGCTATTGCTTTCCGACAGGCCCAAATACAGTACAAGTTCGACTTAAACGGCCTGCGTATACTTTGCGGCATCGTAGACACGGGCATGGTTATACTGGCAGAACCGGAGATCCAGGTGCAGCACTTACTTACTGCCAGCCTCACACCCACGCTACAGAAATTCAGAATCGACAGCCTGCAGCTTGTTGTGAACAGGAACCTGGTAGACCTGAACTACCGCTACAAGTGGTCTGCTTTTGCGGATGCGGGTGTGATGGCCACCACACCGCAGGGTATACCGCATCACCTCGGTTCCAGCATCGGCCTTAGCTTTTCGGTACCGATTTATGATGGCGGGCAGCGCCAGTTCGAATATCAGAAGTTAACGATAGCAGAGCAGAGCCGGCAAACGTATCGCGATTTTTACCTGCGCCAGTACCGGATGCAACAGCTGCAACTGCGTGAGCAACTGGCTACCACCGACGAGCTGATTCAGGACATACAGGAGCAACTGGCCAGCCAGCAAAAACTGCTGGACATGTATAAACTGGAAATTGCTGCCGGGCTGGTGCGTTTCACAGATTTTATACTTGTTATCACCAGTCTCGCCGAAACACAAAACAACCTCGTTCAGGCCGAAATCGGGCGTTTTCAGGTTGTAAACGAATTCAATAATCTGAAATGAGATACCTACGCTATACCTGTTATCTGCTGGCAAGCCTGCTGGCCAGTTGCTCTTCTTCCAGTGAGCCGGATGCGGCGGCTGATGAAACTGAAGTAAAAACGCCTGTTACCGTTACAACGGTTTCCAATGCGCCCCTCAAAGAAACAATTGATCTAAACGCCATTTCTACCTACCAGAAAAAGAATACAGTAAAAGCCGGCACCGACGGTTACATTCAAAAAGTATTTGTTACGCTGGGAGAACATGTGCAAGCGGGCGCCCCGTTGTTCACCATGAAAACGAAAGAAGCCCGGGTGCTAGGCGATTTGATGACGCAGGATCCGTCGCTGCATTTTAACGGTATAATCACGATAAAAGCGCCTGCTTCGGGTGTGCTGCTGGAAATAAACCACCAGGCCGGGGATTATGTAAACGATGGGGATCAACTGGCGCTAATCGCCGGCCTCAACAGCTTTGTGTTCCTGGTAAACGTGCCCTTTGTACTGAATCAGTATGTTACCATCGGCACCAAAGCTACGATTATACTTCCGGATTCGACGAAGATTCCCGGCACCGTTGCTTCTAAATTATCGACAATGAACACGGCGGCCCAAACGCAGCAATTCGTCATTAAACCGCAAACCAATGCCATACTTCCGGAGAACCTGCAAGCTATCGTACGCCTGGATAAAAAAACCAAAGCCCAAACGCAGGTACTCAGCAAAGCCGCCGTGCTTACCAACGAAACCATGGATGCGTATTGGGTAATGAAACTGATAAATGATACTACAGCGGTAAAAATACCTATAAAGACAGGCATAACCACAGAAGACGCTGTTGAAATCCTGAGCCCGAACTTCTCTCCTGCTGATCGCATTCTCACCTCCGGCAACTATGGACTGCCCGACACGGCTTATGTCCTCGTTCAAAAACAGCAGCCGGAATGAAAAACTTCTTTGTCAACTACAAAAGCCCCGTGGCGGTGGTGCTGGCTATCATTTTGCTGGCTGGTGCCTTCGCCTATACCCGGATGCAAACCTCCCTGTTCCCAGAGGTAACTTTTCCGAAGATAAAGGTGATTGCGGACACCGGATTGCAGCCGGTGGGCACCATGATGATAACAGTAACCAAGCCGCTGGAAAATGCCATCAAGCAAGTGCCGGGTCTGCAGTTACTGCGTAGCACGACCAGCCGTGGCAGCAGCGAGATTTCCGCCTTTATGGACTGGGGCGCCGATATAGATTTGCGCAAACAACAAGTGGAATCGGCCATCAACCAGGCAAAAGAAAATCTTCCGGCTGGCATATCCATCACTGTAGAGAAGATGAACCCGAGCATACTGCCGGTGCAGGGTTACGTGCTAGATGGCACCGGCCGGAGCCCGATTGAGCTGAACCAACTGGCACTGTATACGGTAAAGCCATACTTGTCGCAGGCGGCGGGCGTGGCCGATGTGCGGGTGTCGGGCGGCAAGACCAAGGAATACCGCGTGGTGCTGAAGCCCGAAGCAATGCAGGCCCTGCGCATTACGCCTGCCATGATTTCAGATGCGCTCAGCAGTTCCAACTTCATCCAGAGCAACGGCTATATTTCTGATTACAACCGGCTATACTTGTCGGTAACGGATGCCACCATCGAGAACAAAAACCAGCTGCAGGATTTCGTCATCAGCAACGACAGCCTGCGGGTGGTGCAGTTAAAAGATGTGGCCGACGTGCGCGTAGCCGAGCAGGTAGAATACGTGCGGGTGAATGCCAACGGTAAAAGCGCCGTGCTGGTGGCTGTGCTCAAGCAGCCAAACGCTAACTTGATGGATATTGCTGCTTCCGTAAAGGACAAAGTGGCGCGACTAAATGCCTCCATACTTCCCAAAGGAGTTACCCTGAAGCCATACTATGTGCAGGCTGATTTCGTGGCCGATTCCATTCGCAGCGTGAGCGACAGTTTGCTTGTCGGGTTGTTTCTGGCGATCGTCGTGGCCATTATTTTCCTGCGATCGCTCAAGTCCAGTACCGTTATCCTGATAACCATACCCATTACGCTCGCGCTGTCGCTGCTTGTGATGTTCGTGCTTGGCTATACATTAAATATCATGACGCTGGGTGCTATTGCGGCAGCTATCGGACTCATTATAGACGACGCCATTGTGGTGGTGGAACAGATTCACCGCACGCATGAAGAGCATCCCGAAACGCCTACGAAAGAATTGCTATCCAAAGCTGTGGGTTACTTGTTGCCGGCTATGGTAGGTTCTTCCATCAGCACCATCGTCATCTTTTTCCCGTTTGTACTGCTGAGTAGCGTGGCCGGGGCCTATTTTAAAATCCTGGCCAATACCATGATCATTACCCTGGTCTGCTCCTTTCTTGTTACCTGGATCGGGCTGCCTGTTATTTACCTGCTGCTCTCCCGCAAAACCAACAAAATAAAGCCTGCCACACCCGGACAACACAGCAAATCCCGCCGCTGGATTACGTACTTTATACATCGGCCGGTGCTAAGTATGATTTTTACTGTTTTGCTGATTGCCGCCAGTATTTTATCTTTTCCATACTTAGAAACAGGCTTTCTGCCGGAGATGGATGAAGGCTCCATTGTGCTGGATTATACCTCGCCGCCCGGCACCTCGCTCACCGAAACAGACCGCATGTTGCGCGAGGTGGAGAAGAAAATCACGCAGATACCGGAAGTAGAAAGTTACACGCGCCGGACAGGTACGCAAATGGGCTTTTTTATCACGGAGCCGAATAATGGCGATTACCTGATTCAGCTCAAAAGCGATCGTGCACGATCCTCAGACGAGGTGATTGATGAAATCCGGCAGTATGTAGAAACAACGCAGCCTGCTCTTTCCGTAGATTTCGGGCAGGTAATCGGCGATATGCTCGGCGATTTGATGAGCTCCACGCAGCCCATCGAAATAAAAATCTATGGCGATAACCAGCAGAAGCTACAACAGCTTGCCCGGCAGGTAGCCACCATCACCGAAAATGTGCCCGGCACCGCCGATGTGTTTGATGGCATTACGATTGCCGGACCATCCGTAAACGTGGTGCCACAGGCCCGGAAACTTGCGCAGTTCAACTTATCTCCCAGCGACTTGCAGAACCAGTTACAGGTACAGATGGAAGGAAGTATTGTTGGGTCTGTGTTCGAGAATGAGCAGCAAACTAACATACGGATGGTGTACCCACAGGCAGCAGAATCATCTATAGATGAGCTTAAAAATACATCCGTTTTTCTTCCAACGGGGCAGCTCAAACAGATGCAGACAATGGCAACAGTTACGGTGTTGCCGGGCCAGGCTGAGATAGAACGCGAGAACCTGCAAACGATGATACCAGTTACCGCCCGCCTCGAAGGCCGCGACCTGGGCAGCGTGATGCAGGACATCCAGCAGAAAATAAATAGCAACGTGCATCTGCCACAGGGTTACCACATCAGTTATGGCGGCGCATACCAGGAGCAGCAGCAATCGTTTAACGAACTGCTGCTTATACTTGTAACAGCGGCGCTGCTGGTGTTTGCTGTTATACTTTTCCTGTTCCGGGATATGCGTGTGGCGGTATTAATATTAGTGATTGCCATACTTGGTATTTCAGGCAGTCTGCTGGCCCTGCTCCTCACCCAAACCGCCCTGAACGTGGGCAGTTACACCGGCATCATCATGATTATCGGTATCATTGCCGAAAACGCTATTTTCACTTACCTCCAGTTTAAAGAGACGCTGCACGAAACCAACCCGGATGAAGCTGTTACCTACGCTATTTCCACGCGCCTGCGTCCTAAACTGATGACGGCGCTGGGCGCTATTATGGCGCTGCTGCCCATCGCTTTCGGCATTGGCACGGGCGCGCAGCTGCACCAGCCGCTGGCTATCGCCGTTATCGGAGGCTTCGTAATTGCGCTGCCGTTGCTGCTAATAGTATACCCTACTTTTTTGCTGTTCATTTTCAAGCGAAAACAAACCACTGCTTAGCTTCCCGGCTCCGGAATCCCAATTTTTCAGCAATCAAACCTACCTTTATCCTTGATATCTGCCTGTAGTTAGTGGGGCAGAACGCTAATTTTTAGGACGATGAGCAATTAATGCTTATTTTGTCGCTGCAAAAATAATCCTCTTATGCATCCGAAAATATTTATCACTGCCTGCGCTGTGCTGTTGTCACTGCCCGGATTTGCACAGATGAACCCTGCCTGGCCGGCGATTTTCAAGAACATCAACACAGAAGTACAAACCAATTCCAAAGCATACAGCACCCTGAAAGAAGCTTCCGAAACAATCGGCCACCGGCTGACCGGCTCGGAGAACGGCAAGAAAGCGGAAGAATATGCCTATAATCTGTTAAAATCGTATGGCTTCAGCGATGTACGCTACCAGCCTTTTGAGGTAGAAAGCTGGAGCCGCGGCGACTTGAAAGTGGAGGTTGGACCGGATGCAAAGCACCTGGCAAGTATAAAATCCGTCTCGCTGGCGCATTCTCCTGTTAAGGCCGATGTCATGGCACCTTTGGTTGATATGGGTAACGGCCTGGAAGCCGATTATACGGCCAGACCAAATGCCGTGAAAGGGAAAATTGCGCTCGTATACCTGGGTGTGTTGCCCGGCTCGCCGGAAGGCACCGGCACGCTGCACCGCTCCGAAAAAACAGCTATTGCCATCAAAAATGGCGCAAAAGGCATCATCATCATCAACACGGTAGCAGGCGGCACACTGCTGACAGGCACCGCCTCCGTTACGGGCAAGCTGATACCAATCCCGGCAGTTTGCATCGGCCTGGAAGACGGTCTGAAACTGAAAGAACAGTTAAAAGTGATCCCACTGAAGGCGCACATCGCCATGAGCAATTTTTCGGGTATGATAAAAGCCCGCAACGTAATTGCCACACTTCCCGGCAAATCGCTGCCAAAAGAGAAGATTGTAGTAGGCGGCCACCTCGATAGTTGGGATCTAGCAACAGGGGCCATCGATAACGGTATCGGATCTTTTTCGGTGCTGGATATGGCACGCACCTTTAAAGCACTAGATTTACAGCCGAAGCGCACCATTGAATTTGTGATGTTTATGGGCGAGGAAGAAGGCTTGCTGGGTTCCAAAGCGTACGTAGCAGAAGCTGCAAAAAACAAAACACTCGACAACGTGGCTTTTATGCTGAACTACGATATGACGAACGATCCCAAAGGCTACAATGCCAGCAACCCGGCCAGCAAAGAACTGTTCCAGTCCATTGGCGCCATTGCCGCTGAAATTGACACCACCTTTAAAAACAGCTTCAGCGCGCGCGCCGGTCTGCACTCCGACCACCAGCCTTTCATGCTGCACGGCGTACCAACTGGCGGCTCCTCAGGGGGTAAATTGCCCGAAAAAGGCGGAGACTGCTACCACGCCGACTGCGACTCTTTTAATTTAGTGGATGAAGCCGGTCTGAAGAACACTGTGCGCTTCAGCACAATGCTGCTGTATGGTTTAGCCGATGCTAACAAAATACCGGCCAAACACCTCAACGATGCAGAAACACGCGCTTTCCTGATCCAAAACAAGCTGCAGGAACCCCTTGAAATTGCCGGTGAATGGCGCTGGAAAGAGTAAGGATGAGTTAACCAAGGTATAAAAATCAATGATAACTCTAGTAACTATACTTAAGTAACAAAGCGTTTGCTGGTGCGAGCTTGCAGCTCGTACCTTAATATCTACAGAAAAGGGACGAGCTACAAGCTCGCACCAGCAGAGGCACCAGCAGCGATATTATAAAGTATAAACGAGAAATTTAAGTATAAATAAAAGGCACAGTTTTTTGCATGATTGACTTTGCCTGTTTACGTTTAGGTATGATTCCATCAAAATTTAGAATAATGAAGAAACTACTCCTTTTTTCCCTCGTTTCCGGTTTCGCATTTCAGGCATGTACGCAGGGCATCGTCGGGCAGGAAGACCAGGCAACTGTCACGGCGGGTAATCCGGTGATACAAGGCTGGTACGCTGATCCGGAAGGCGTTATATTCGGAAAAAAGTACTGGATATACCCTACATATTCGGCTCCTTATGAGGAACAGGTCTTTTTTGATGCCTTCTCTTCGCCTGATCTGGTTAACTGGACAAAGCACAGCCACATATTGGATACTACTAACGTAAAGTGGGCAAACCGGGCCGTTTGGGCACCGGCCATTGTGGAGAAGGACGGCAAATACTACCTCTTCTTCGGCGCCAACGACATCCAGAGCGACAATGAAAAGGGCGGCATCGGCGTAGCAGTAGCAGATAATCCGGCAGGCCCTTTTGTAGATTACCTGGGCAAACCATTGATAGATAAATTTCATAACGGCGCCCAACCCATCGACCAGTTTGTGTTCAAGGACAAGGATGGCCAATACTATATCATCTATGGCGGATGGCGGCACTGCAACATTGCCAAACTCAACGATGATTTTACAGGTTTCATACCTTTTGAAGATGGCACTACTTTCAAAGAAATAACACCGGAAGGTTATGTAGAAGGGCCTTTTATGTTTCTGAAGGACGGAAAATACTATTTTATGTGGTCTGAAGGCGGCTGGGGTGGCCCGAATTATTCGGTAGCCTATGCCATTGCCGATTCACCGCTTGGCCCTTTCAAGCGCATTGACAAAGTGCTGCAGCAGGATCCTGAGGTCGCGACTGGTGCCGGGCATCACTCTGTAATACATGTGCCCGGGGAAGATCTTTGGTACATGGTATACCACAGAAGACCGCTAGGCGAGACTGCAGCAAACCACCGGGTAACGTCTATCGACCGGATGTACTTTGATGAAAACGGGTACATCAAACCGGTAAAAATCACCAAAGAAGGCGTGGCAAAGCACCCGCTGAAATAACCGGAAGATCCAGGCAAATCATTTGTTCCCTATTTTAACAGCATACTGTTAAAATAGGGAAAGCTGGAGCGGAGCTGACGTTGCTACTACTGGTTTGTGGTTTATGCTTATACTTTCATACCTATAGCCTGTGTGGCTGATGGTATAAACGGGCGTTTCTTCAAATCGGGAGGCCACTACAACTTCGGTACCGCCTGCATGCGCATCGAATAATTCCTGAACCAGCTTGGGACAGTTATTATTTTTGGATAAGTGTGCGAGCAGCACATGGCTCATGAAAGACGGTTTACAGGCTGTAAACAGTTCCAGTGCCTGTTTGTTAGACAAATGGCCTTTGCCTCCCCTGATGCGGCGCTTCAGGTAAAAAGGGTAATTTCCCTGATCCAGCATATCGTCATCGTAATTAGCCTCCAGAAAAGCAGCGTGGCACTGCTGAAAATGATGGATAAGGTTTGCACAGGGAACACCAATATCTGTAAACACGCCTACTTTAACATCGCCGCAGGCAACTACAAAACTGTGCGGATCTGCGGCATCGTGCTGTTTGGCGAAAGCTGTAACAGTGAGTTTGCCAATGCTAATCACCTCCTCTGCCTGAAAGGAAATAACCTGAAGACCGGTAAAACCCAAACCGGCATTCCGCAGAGTGGCCGGTGTTATAAAAACCGGCAGCTGGTATTTTTTGGCCAGCACCGCTATTCCACGAATATGGTCGGAGTGCTCATGCGATATAAAAATGGCCTTCACCTTCCCCATAGACAAACCGAGACGCTTCATACGCTTTTCGGTTTCGCGGCAGGAAATACCGGCATCCACCAGTATAGCCTCGCGGTCGTTGCCGACATAGTAGCAATTACCATTGCTGCCTGAATTTAAGGATGTGATGAACAATTGCATATCTGTAAATAAACCGGTTTTTCAGGGATTAAGCAACCTGCTATATGAAGTATAAAATGCAGCAGCTAAGTATAGCGCCTAAGTCTGTGTCTGTTCCGCTGGTGCGAGCTTGCAGCTCGCACCTCATTCCTGTTGATGTAAAGGTACGAGCTACAAGCTCGCACCAGCAAATTGCCTCTTTCAGCAAACCCATTTCCTGCCAATCCCTTGCATGTCGTTCTGAAAAAGCCGCTGCTTCTGCTGCCTGAAATTTTGCAAGACTTCTGCTCCTTAAGTAAGGAGCGAACAAGCCATACCTCCCAAACAGTTCATCCTAAAGTATAAGCGACAGATAACCAGGTATAAAATATTCAGGGCAGCTATCTGAATCCTGATACTTGTGACTTTGTGCTTAGTACCCTTTCAAATCGAGGGTATCTGTCTCAATGATATCAACACGCTTGCCCATCTTTTTCTGGATGATTTTGAAATGATGGCTGTCCTCAGGGCAGATTAGCGATATAGCTTCGCCCTCCGATGCGGCGCGCCCGGTACGGCCAATCCTGTGGATATAATCTTTGGGAGAGCGCGGCAAATCATAGTTGATCACGTAAGGCAAGGACTGAATATCGATGCCGCGGGAGGCGAGATCAGTAGCGACCAGCACCCGAAGTTTGCCGGATTTAAACTTACTCAAGCCTTCTGTCCGGGCGCCCTGGCTTTTTTTGCTGTGCATGGCAGCCGCCTCAATGCCGTTTTTAATGAGCTTTTCCACCAGGTTATCGGCCGTACGGGTGGACGAGACAAAAATCAGTACCTGCTGCATGTTTTGCTGTTTGATGATATAGCGCAGCAAGGGACCTTTTCTTTCAGCAGCCACCTGGTAAGCCAGCTGCTTTATTAAGTTGGGCGTTTTGCTTTCTGCTTCAATCTCTATTTTTATCGGATCGTGCAGCAGTTTTTCGCGTATGGCATCTACCGCGTCGCCCAGCGTAGCAGAGAAAAGTATGTTCTGGCGCTTTTCCGGCAAAAGGGCAAATATCTTGTCCATCTCTTCTTTAAAGCCCAGGTTCAGCATTTTATCAGCTTCATCCAGCACGAGCACCTCCACCTCCGACAAATGCACCGCCTTAGAATCTACCAAATCCAGCAGGCGGCCGGGTGTGGCTACCAGGATTTCGGCACCTTGCAGCGCCATCATTTGCGGGTTGATGGATACACCGCCAAACACAGCTACTGTTTTTATTTTCTGGGGGAGGTTAGCGCCGAACAGCTTAAACACATCGCCAACCTGCATGGCCAGTTCCCGCGTCGGCACCAGCACCAGGGCTTTAACATACCTGTTTTTTGCAGCCTTGCGGCCCTGAAAAAGCTCCAGCAGCGGCAAAACAAAACCGGCTGTTTTGCCGGAACCCGTCTGGGCAATGCCAAACACGTCTTTCCCTTTAATTATGGCCGGTATGGCTTCGCGCTGGATGGGGTAGGCAGCTTCGTACTGCTGCGCTGCCACGGCTTTTAACAAAGGCGCTGATAAACCAAGGGATGAAAACGACATGTTATACTTCTGCTGTGATGAAAAACTGCTTTTACATCACAAAGATACAACTTAAAAGAAGAAGGTATGGCAGCGCAAAGAATACTGCTTTTCAGGCTGATGGGTATCAGGGTAAAAAGTATATGCACATACCAGGCATACTGTCAGGCCATAAACCTGACGGTATCATTTTATGGTACAATCGCGGATTGCTGCAATTTATCAAACTCCTGTTTTGTAACGGTAAACACCGTACCATGGCGCGTGCCTTCCGGGAAGCTGACTTTATCGGATATATCTGTCCAGTTTGCCAGGTCGGTTGAGGTTACGGCGCCCATCGTATGCTCGGTATACTTGTCGAAATACACGATCCACTTGTCTCCGATCTTTAGCACTGTTGGTCCTTCTGCCCAGTATTTCCCGGTTATCGGCTTACCGGGCTTCCCGTAAGGACCTGTAAGGCTATCGGAAAAAGCTACCCGGAGATTCTTCTGCACAGGCTTGCGCGTTTCGTCTTTCAGGAACATGATATACTTGTCTTTCTTTACCTTTTTGATAGTCGCATCGATCACGTTAAATCCCGGCTCGTAGAGCAGCTTGGTATCGCTGAAGTGCTTAAAGTCCCTTGTGCTCACATAGTATATCCGGTGATTATTGTCTCCCAGGGAGTCTGTTTCGGGGAAGCGGCCGGGAATGGTGGTGGCCCAGTAAATGATATACGCCTGCAGCTGATCGTCCCAATTGATTTCAGGCGCCCAGGCGTTCCGGGCGGCAGATTCCTGTGCCATAACAGGCACATACTGCTGCTCCGACCAATGTATCAGGTCAGGAGAAGAAGCATACCCAATCCCTTTCTCGCTCCAGCTCACCGTCCAGACCATGTGGAACCTGCCGTCCGCGCCGCGGATGATACAGGGATCGCGCATTAGCTTATCGTTGCCTACTGTGGGCTTTAAAATGATGCTGTCGTTTTTCAGGGCTTTCCAGTTGAAGCCATCGTAGCTGTAGGCCAGGTGCAGCCCATCGCCATTCCCTTTGAAATAGGAAAACAGGTAAACCTCATCTCCTGACTCTTTCTGTGCAAAAACCAGCACAGGAAGCATAAAAAAGACAAATAAGATCTTCCTCATAGTATAACTTGTACCCATTCAGGCATGTTGTTCACCTGTTTCCTTATAAACTTTCCTGCTTGCCAACCGGGCGGATGGTATAGGTGTAAGTATACTGCTTATCCAGCAGCCTGTAAGGCTCGTGCGGTAGCGCGCCCCAGCTGTTGTCGCCGCCCACACCGCGTTGCTTCAGGTCTACGTGCAGGTATACTTTGTCCTCGTGCCGGATGTCGGTGGGGTGCTGCTGCTTCTTGGTCAGGCCCGGGTCCAGCGCCTCGGTCGGAACATCGAGCGCACTGAAGCCCAGCGGCTGCGCGCCATCTATCTCCAGCCCCTGCCCGGCCTCGTTCGTCAGCTTCAGCCAGCGTACATCGGTATGGTAGCCGTTCTCCTGCGGACGGATATAGTTTTCTGTAAACTGGTTCTGTACGCTGTCCTGGTATAGGCCGACAAAAGAAGCTGTCTTGCGATCGCTGTAGTTTTCCCAGGGGCCGCGGCCATAATAGCTCAGGTGATCATACTCGCCTGGCAGTACCAGCCGCATACCGAACCTCGGCAGCTCCGGTAAATCCCGGCCTGTCATATCGATGGAAGCGGTTACGGCAATAGAGCCGTCGTTCTGAATCAGGTATTTCACCGTGTAAGGCACGTTGATGTTGGTCAGTTCATACTGCACTTCTATCGGCAATCCCTGCTCCGACTTCTGCCCCACATCCACCTTTTTCACCTGTTTGTTGACATGGGCTGTACGCCACACGCCCAGCCTGGCGGGCATGCCGTTGCCGAAGTCATTGTCAGTGGGCGCGCGCCAGAAGTATGGCTCCGGGAAGGAACTGATAATCCGCTCGCCGCCCTTGCTATACGACACCAGGCGCCCTTCTTTGGTGTTAAAAATGCCTGAAATGTCGCCGGACGTGAATTTGAGCATGTTGCCGTCCCTGCTGATGGTCAGTTCCCCTTTTTCCGGCGATGCAGCAAAGTACTTGCCATCGGCGAGAGAAAACTGCTCCCGCGCCACCTCATGACCTGCTGGCACCAACTCCGTGGCATTTTTCGTGTAAGCATACACGTTCAGGAAATACTCTTCCCCGTCTTCGGGTTTTACAGAAGGCAGCTTCAGCCTCACGTCTTTTTGCTGATGCGGGGCAAGTTTCACGCTAAAGTCATCCTGCTTCTGCAATGCTCCATTTTTATACAGTTCCCATCTGAAACCATACTGGTCCAGGTTAGTAAAGTCAAACTCGTTCTTCACCATGATGGTGCCTTTACGCAGATCTCTTGCATCGAAGAGGATGTTCTGGTAGTACTTCTTCACTTCGTACAGTCCCGGGTGCGGTGTACGGTTAGCGGCCACCAAACCATTGGAGTTGAAGTTCTCGTCGTTCTGTAAGTTGTAGCCACCCAGGTCCCCACCGTAAGCCCAGAAGGTTTGCCCCTTGTCATCTTTGGTTTTTATTCCCTGGTCTACCCAATCCCATATAAAGCCGCCCTGCATTTTAGGCGAGCTGCGGATAATGTCCCAGTACTCTTTAAAGTTGCCGCTGCTGTTGCCCATGGCATGAGAATACTCGCACATAATAAACGGCCGCCGCTTGTCGGAGGCTGCATAGGACTTCATGTAGCTGATGCCAGGATACATCGGGCATACGATGTCCGTGTTCCAGTCCTCGCCGGCCTGCTCAAACTGCACCGGGCGTGTTACGTCGCGCTCCTTCATCCACTTGTAAGCATCATGAAATACCGGTCCGTTGCCCGTCTCGTTGCCCATGCTCCAGATGATGACCGAAGGGTGATTTTTGTCCCGCTCCACCAGCTCGTGAATGCGCTCCATGTATGCCGGCGCCCATTGCGGCAGGTAGGCAGGGTGCTTTGCTTTATCGAACGGCCCCTGTAGCTCCGCGCCCATGCCGTGCGTCTCAATATTCGCCTCATCCACTAAGTATAAACCATACTCGTCGCAGAGCTTGTACCAGGTCGGATCGTTCGGGTAATGGCTGGTACGCACCGCGTTAATGTTAAACTGCTTCATCAGCTGAATGTCGCGCAACATAGATTCCCGGCTGAGGGTATGCCCCATTACATCGTCGTGCTCGTGGCGGTTCACCCCTTTCACCAGGATGGGCATTCCGTTCACCATCAGCTGCGCATTTTTGATTTCCACCTTCCGGAAGCCCACTTTGCTGCCTGTTACGGCCACCGTTTTGCCGTTATCATCCTTCAGGGTAATAACGCAGTCGTATAAGTTCGGGTGCTCAGCGCTCCACTGCCGCACGTTTTTCAGCACGCCGCTAAAAAGCGCTTCTCCTGTGCTGGCAGAGGCGCTTTTCTCCTGCGAGAATACTTTTTTGTTTTTATTATCGTACAGTTCCACGGCCACAGTCCCTTTATCAGGGGCGCTTTTGCCGAACTGTCGCAGGTTCACAGTTGCTTTAAAGAGGCCGTCTTTATACTTGCTGTCCAGGTCGCCTTTCAGGAAGAAGTCCCATATACTCAGTTCCGGCAGTACCTCCAGGTATACATCGCGCTCGATGCCGCTCAGGCGCCAGAAGTCCTGGTCTTCCAGGTAGCTGCCGTCGTGCCAGCGGTATACTTGTACTGTCAGCTGGTTATCGCCTTTCTTCAGCGCTTTGGTGATATTGAACTCCGCCGGCGTTTTGGCAGACTTGCTCATACCCACCCGCTGGCCATTGAGAAATACCTGTGCGTAGCCTGAGATAGAGCCGAAATGCAGTAAGATCTCCTTGCCATCCCAATTGGCGGGTACAGAGAAAGTGCGGCGGTAAGTACCTACCGGGTCATAGCTGTTATCCACGTAGGGCGGGTTAGCCGGAAAAGGATAAATGATGTTGGTGTAGATGGGAATACCGAAGCCCTGCAGTTCCCAGTTAGATGGCACCGCAATGGTGTCCCACTGGCTGTCGTTGAGGTTCGGGGCGGAGAAGTCCTGCGGGATATCGGCGGGTTTCTTCACGAAGGAGAACTTCCAGGTACCATTCAGGGACTGATAATAGGGCGAGGCACTGTAGTCGTCTGCCCGTGCGTCCTGCGCATTATCATAGAGCATAAAAGTGGCATGTGGCTTCTCTTTGTTAAAAGACAGCACTTCCGGGTTCTCCCACTCATTCTTAACCTGCTGTGCCATCAGCGCCTGCGACCATAACAGGCAGCATAACATCAAAATCTTTTGCATGTTGTTTATCTTGTTCACTAAATAATCTGCTTATAAATATAAGACTTTTGATTTGTAACCGCAGGATTGAATGTCAATTTCAAGCTACCGTTTCTTTGAATAATAGCTATCAGCGCTAATTCACAGGTATTTGGATCGTCTGAGGCTTTAGTTCCGGCGATTGAATAGTCACTTTAACCATGCCCGGCTTTTGCGCTGCCTGAATATAAGCCAGTAGTTTACCATGCAGCACTTTTCGCTTATTGGCCTTGTAATCTTCATGGCTTGTATGGCTTCCACTTTCCAGGCCCAGCAGTTTGGCAGGGCCTTCTACTGTTACTGTCAGTTCATTATCAGCATTATAAACCAAGTTGCCATTTTTATCCACAACATTTATTTCCACATGCGCCAGTCCTTTCTTTTCCGAGCTTAAAGCTTTACGGTCTATGGTGGCTTTAATGGCGTAAGGCTTATCCGCAGTTACCAGGGTATGGCTGCTTACTTCTTTCCCCGCATTATAAGCCTTTGCAGAGAGTTCTCCCGGTTGATATACGACATCCCAGTAAATTACCCGCTGGTTTGCCTGTGCTAAGGCCTTTTTCCCGAGTGATTTGTCGTTCAGGAATAGTTCAGCCTCACCGGCGTTTGTAAAGCAACTGACACGCACGCTATCGCCAGCCTGCCAGTTCCAAGCAGGATCTGCTTTTTTATGGCTCCAGATGCCCCTGCTCTCCTTCTTCGGGATTTCGGAAGTGCCTATGTAAATCATGGGTGCATCAGACCAAAGGCTTTGCCTGAAGAAGTATTCCGGCTTTTTAAATCCGGCCAGATCCAGCAGGCCGGCACCGTTGCTGCGAACAGGCCATTTACCCGCTTCGCCCATGTAGTCAATTCCCGTCCAGAGATATTGTGCCGAGATGTAATCATTAGTGTCCACAGCTGCCCAGGCATTGAGGCTCATACCATTTTCACTTCCATAGATAACCCTGCCGGGATATTTAGCATGGTCTTCCGGGTAACGGTATTCCTGGTAATTGTACCCAACAATATCCAGCACCTTGGGATAGTCCGTATAGTTCGACATCACCACGCCTGCCAATGCAGCAGTAACCGGGCGTGAAGTATCATACTTCCTGGCAACTTCTACCAAATGTGTTGATAACTCGCTTAAACGGCTGGCCGGCGGATTGTTCGGCTGATAACCTTTGCCATAGATCTGCGGGTTATTTCCTGTGCTGAGCACCTCGTGCGAATAAGGGTCGTTGGGATAATCTATTTCGTTGCCAATGCTCCACATGATAACGGAAGGGTGATTGCGGTTTCGGAGGATCATGTCGCCTAAATCCTTATCAGCCCATTCTTTGAAATATTCATGGTATCCATCCTTGCCGGGAGTGCCTACATTCCAGCCCTCAATCCACTTATTTTTTCCTGTTTCCCACTCGTCAAAGGCCTCATCCTGCACCAGAAAGCCCAGCTTATCACACAAATCATACAGGTAATCCGCATGCGGGTTGTGGCTCATGCGGATGGAGTTGACACCGGCTTCTTTCAAAGTAATGAGCCTTCGTTCCCATACTTCTTCCGGCACAGCTGTTCCCAGCGCCCCGGCATCGTCGTGTATACAGACGCCTTTCAGCTTCATATTTTTCCCGTTCAGAAAAAAGCCCTTATCGGCATCGAACGCAATGCTTCTGATGCCCACCTGCTCCTCTACATCGTCTGTCTTTTTGCCATTCACATACAACGATACTTGCAACTTATACAGCATGGGCTGATCCACCGACCATAGTTTTGGTTCTTTTACCTGGAACGACAAATCAGCTTTTGTTTCCTCCCCTTTCTTTACGTTAAGCTGCCGCTGCGCATTGGCTACAACATTGCCTTGCTGATCAGTTAGTGAAGTTTTAACCTGTACATCAGTATTTTTCTTAGAATCGTTAGCGACAGAAACCGTGACATTGGCCAGGGCATTGGCAGCAGAAACCTCCGGTGTTGTAAAAGCAATACCCCATAAACTAACATGCACCGGTTCTACGGCTACCAGATAGACATTCCGGTTGATGCCTGAACCCGTGTACCACCTGGAATCGGCAAACTGCGTGTGGTCTACTCTAACGGCCACGGTATTGCGCCCTTTCGGGTTAAGGTACGGAGTAACCTCATACTGGAAAGGAATAAAGCCGTTCGGTCTCTTTCCCAGCGAATGGCCATTTACCCATACTTCGCTGTTTTTATAAACGCCGTCAAAGTACAGGTACAACTGCCTGCCCTGCAGCTCCGGAGCTACTTCAAAACTTTTACGATACCATCCGATACCACCCGGCAGGTAAGCTGTGGCACTCGCCCATTCCTGGCTAAACGGGCCTTCGATGCTCCAGTCGTGTGGCAGGTCTACTTTGCGCCAACTCTTATCATCAAAGCTGACGGCTTCACCTTTGGAGACATCACCTTTGTGGAACTTCCAGTTGTCGTTGAATAACAGTTTTTGCCGCACTTGCTGCGCAAGCAAGTTATGAGGCATACTTACAAACAGCAAGGTCGCCAGGCTCAGTAGAAGTATGTTTTTCATGTATAGACTTGGTTTAAGTATGAGGACAAAAGAACGTATGACAAAAGAATTAAAATACAAACAATAATGAGAGCGGGTCATTTATAGCTCCCCTGCACCACCTTTTATACTTGTGCTTATTTGTATGATAATTTATTATTCATTCTAAAAGCAGCAGGTTTAAATCCGTTATAGACTGCGATATAACTTATCGAAAATCGAACTTAAAAAATTACCATCCCTAACCCCTCCTTGAAAAAGGAGGGGAATTAAGTCAGCTTTTTATGCTGGTGGTTGCGATGTCATCTATAACAACACCAACTGGCAGCTTATCTTCTAAATACTTTTAGCCTGTTGTTACTGCACATTGGCAACCAGCGTCGTTACAGAACGGGGCGCTAATGTTACTTCAGTGTCGCTGTTTAAGCTGTTGCCGGGCTGCAGGCTCTCATCTGCTGTGGTTACGTATGGCCGCACATGGGCAATATTAGCTCCCTTCACATTCAGCTTCATTTTGACAGGATGTATTCCGGCATTAACAGCTACCGTTATAAGTTGATGGTTCACAGCATCGAGGTAAGAAGAGGCCAGCAAGCTACTGTCATCTGCCTTGTCTCCTGTTAGCTGAAGGCCCACGCGTACGGCACCAGGACGGATAAAGCGGCTGTAGTTTCCAAGTGCCCAAAGCATCTTGCTTTCGTAGTAGTTACCGTCTGTTTTGTTTTGATCTACATAGATCAGACCATCCTTGTAATCATAAGGAGATATAGCCAGCCACCATTGCCAGGCCGTAGCATTAGCCACCGCCAGATCATTATGAATTACGCGTGCCAGGTAAATAGCAGGATCAATCCCCAGATCTCGTTTGTTGCCATCCATTTCTCCGGCATTATCACCCAGGATGCAGTACTCGGATTGCCAGAACGCCAGCCCTGGCACGGCAGCAACCTTTTCAGCCAGTTGCTTTCTTTTGGCAACAGCCTCCTCAAAAGGAGAAGAGGTAAAATAACTATGAGCCGAAATGACTTTGCCAACATGCGACAAATCGCCGACATAGTATGGAGAACTGTTGCTGAAAAAGGCCTCTATCTGATTACCTCTGCCTGGCTTGTCGTCGCTGGTATAGAGATAATCAATCTTTCCGGCTTCGGCTATGTCAATTTTAGTATCCAGGTTTCTTCTTTCGAGAGAGGTATTGAGTGCCCTGACAATACCGGCAATATCCTCATTCATAAAAGGAGTACCTTCCTGCCCTCCATCGCTCCAGTCCCACTGCGGTTCGTTTACCGGGCTTATGTAGCCGAAGCTGATGCCGTGCGTTCGCTCCACTCCCTGTATAACATCTGCCAGATAATCAGCAAATGCATTGTACTTCTCCGGCGCCAGATTAGGCGCTCCATTAGAGGCGAAGGCTTTGCCATTCTTTGTAAAGTTTACGGGGGGGCTGTTCGGGAAAGCCAGAAACTTGTTTACGCCGCGCGCTCGCGCAGCTTTTAAAAACCAGACCTGCCCTGCCTGCTGTTGCCAGTTATAGCTTCCGTCTTCCTCTAAGAAGGACTCCGCACGCCGCCACTCATCTTTGATGCCGCTTTGCGCTCCCTGTCGGGCACTTCCCGCACCAATATTAAAGCGCCATAGCGACAGGCCTATGCCTTTGGGCTGGCCGCTGGCGCTGGTGTCCGTGCTGAAAAGCAAATCGGCTATGGCGTTTCTTTTTTCATCCGGCCAGTTTCCTACAAACTGACAAGCCCACGCATCTGACGCAGCGAAATTATCAATCGTCTGGAATGTTTGCGCAATATCTATGGTTGCGGTTACTTCTCTTACAGGAAGCGGCGAAGAACCTGTTTTCCTATCATCCTGGGGGAGATCGGCAGAACAGCCTGCGAAGAAAAGAAGCATCATTAACAGCTGCGGCAGCGCAGTTGCACGACACCTGTTGGCCTGGGGAACAATTTTTATCATAGCAAGCTCAATATCACCTTCCCGTGCAAAGCAGGAAAGCACCTGGTACTACTTGTATAGCACCAGGTGTAAGTAAATAATAATATAAGTGCGATTCAGACAAAGAACAAAAAGCTTTCGGGTTTAAATTACCAAGAACAGACAGCTTATACTTACCTATACTTCGTTTATACTTTAAACTTAATAAGTATCCGGGCAGAATTATGTTACCCTATTTTGTCCTCCTGCAAGTATAAATCCCGTATTTGTTGCGGAGGAACTTGTCAGCGAACCTTATATCCGCCGACAAGCTCCTTCCTGAATAAAACAGCACGTGTTTATACTTCAAATCCCTTTTTACAGGTACTTATATTCTCGTACTTAAAAGCATTAGTATCCCGGGTTTTGCTCCAACTTATTTCCTGAGGCCTGTATTTCTGATCGTGGAATAGGAAGCCAATAATGCTTTTCTTCAAAATGACGGCCATCAAGGGCAACTTTCCGGGTATAAACCAGATTATCACCGTCTTTGGTTATCTCTATGCCATAGGCCGGAACATTCTCTGTTTCTTCGGCAATCAGCCAACGGCGCACGTCGTAAAAGCGATGCTCCTCAAAAGCCAGTTCTATCTGGCGCTCGTTTCTGATACGCTCCCGCATTTCAGCCTGAGAAAGCCCGGCAGGAAGATCCGGCATACCTACCCGCTCACGAATTTTATTTATTGCCTCGTACACCGATGCGTCGGGACCTACGGCTTCATTCTGGGCTTCAGCATAGTTTAGTAAAATCTCCGCATAGCGGAAGTAAATCCAGGGCTGCCGGCCGGCCACATTCCAGGGGTTCTGGATCGGGTTTTCATCGTCCATAAACTTGCGCAGGTAATACCCTGTCTGCGAGGTGTTCCAACTGGACGGGCCATCTTTGCTGTCTTTACCGCCTGGCACAAACGTCTCCACCGCTCTGCCCCGGTATTGCGCTCCATTGTACAGGATAGTCGCATAAAAACGAGGGTCTCTGTTCACATACGGGTCCTGCGGATCATAACCTGACGTCGGGTCGTCAATTGGCTTGCCATTAGCCATTTCGTAAGCATCCACCAGGTTCTGCAGAGGTGTGTTTCCGCCCCAGGCGTCATAGCCGTTTGGTCCGTTGGCTATCTCAAGCGCTGTATGCCGTGAGTTCAGGTTATAATAACGGGCAAAAATTATTTCGTTACTGTTTCCTTCTTCATCTATAAACATGCTGGCATAGTCCGGGTCCAGGCTATACTTGTTTAAATCCATAACTGCCTTGGCTGCATCGGCAGCTTGCTGCCACGTCACCGTAGTGCCGTTCTCCTTATAAAGAGGGCTGGCTGCATAAAGCAACAGTCTTGACTTCAGGGCCAGGGCGGCCCCCTTGGTTGCACGGCCCTTTTCCCAATCTGAACTATGATCTAAGGGTAATCCCGCTGCCGCTTCGTTCAGCTCATTAACCACATAGTCTATACTTTCCTGAAGGCTGGCGCGCTCAAAGAGAGCTGGATCAGTGAAATCTTCTCCCAGTTCCGCCACATTATCACCCACCAGCACTACTCTTCCGAAGTTACGGATAAGGTCGTGATATCGGAAGGCCCTGATAAACTTTAACTCTGCAATCAACCGGTTTTTGTGGGACTGGCTCATCTCCACCTTGTCGATATTCGCTAAGGCGTAATTCACTTCCCTGATGCTGCGGTAGCTCCTGCCCCACAAACCCTCGGCAATGCCCATGTTCTCCGGCGATAGTTGCCCGCGCTGGATCAGCCATGTGTTATCATCACTCCTGTATATGGATTCATCTGTAAGAGAACTCCACAGGGCATACTCCCAACCTCTTCCGAAACCAGGCACATTGCTGTCTCCTTCTTTGTTTACCAACCTTACTCCCAAATAACGGTTCACTACAAACGACTCGAAAAGCACGGAGTCTGCTATAATAGCTTCGTCAGACAGGCGATCAGTAGGTGTAATGTCAAGGAAATCATCTTTACAGGATGTAAACACAGTGGCCAAGCCAATGGCACATGCTAAAAATATTTTCGACTTCATGATATGCTGTTTATTAGAATTTAACATTTACCCCCAGGTTGATAATCCGTTGCTGCGGGTAGAACTGTGCATTGCCAGAGCTGGTTTCCGGGTCAAAATCCTTCACTTTGGTAAAGGTCAGCAGGTTGAAGGCATTGGCATACACTCTTACATTCTCAATTTTGATTTTAGACAGCAACTGAGAAGGCAGGTTATAGCCCAGTTCGATGTTCTTCAACCGCAGGAAGGCTGTGTTATAGAGCCAGAAATCGCTTGGGTAAAGCCCTCCGCTGACAGCGGACCCGGTTCTTGTGTCTACCCGTGGGTAAGATCCATCCGGATTGGATGGGCTCCATCTGTTATCGGCCCAGGTGCTGAAGAAATTACCGCTGATTCCTACATCGGGCAACACATACTGCCTCACCCTGCCCTGGCCCTGAAACAAGATTGACAGATCAAAGCTCTTATACTGAGCACCCAGGTTAACTCCGTACATAATCTCCGGGATGTTGCCCAAGTCCGTTCTTACCTGATCATCTGCCGTAATTTCACCATCCCCGTTGTAATCCTCATAAATCAGGTCTCCCAGCTGCGCTCCCGGCACATGGGGAAGCTGATCGAGCTCTTCCTGTGTCCGGAAAATACCAACAGATTTATATAATAAGTAGGTGTTCATTGGGCCGCCTGTTTGTCTTTGGTAGTCCAGCACTTCAGGCGCTTCATCGATGAAAACTATCTCATTTTTGGCATATGTTATATTACCCGAAATATTGTACCTGAAATCATCCGCAACCTTATCGTATCCCAGGGTTGCTTCGATACCGTTGTTGTTTACCTGCCCAATGTTTTCAGAGGGTACAAGCGGATCAGCCCCATAAGGGTTTACAATACCCGTAATGTTGGGTACGGATGCATTTCTGTTAGCCAGAATATCTCTCCGCTTCTGTTGGAAATATATAAACTCAAAAGAGAAGTCGTTGAACAGCGTGCCTTCCAGGCCAACATCTGTTTTTTGGGCAACCTCCCACGTAATGGTTGGGTTTGCCAGCTTTACTAAGTTTATACCTGGGTGTACTTCTCCTCCGATAACGTACCTGTTATCGAAAACATAGTTATTAATAAACTGGTTTGCCCCAACATTATCATTACCAAGTTCGCCATAAGAAGCGCGCAGCTTCAAATTATTCACAAAAGAAATACTGTTTCTGAACCAGGGCTCTTCGGATATGCGCCAGCCTACTGAAATACCCGGAAAATAGCCGTAGCGGCTGTCTGCCGGGAAGTTAGCGGAACCGTCAGCGCGCATCTGCAACTCAGCCAGGTACTTTTCTTTATAATTATAGGTTACCCGGCCTAAATAACTTCTCCTGGAAAAAACCCAGCTCCAACCTTCATTGCTCCTGTCATTCGGGCCGGTTCCTCCCTGCGAAAGCTCCGGCGTAAGCGGCGTAGGAAAGTTTCTTCTGCCGGCCTCAAAATGCTCCAGGCTGTTTTCACTTTGCTCATATCCTATAAAGGCACTGATACCATGGTCTCCGAACTGGCGTTCAAAGTTCAGCTTGATGTTAGAGGTGATCAGCGTGGTGTTTTCCTGCGCCTCAAACAACGACGCGTTGGGCTCTCCTACTGTAACCGGCCTGTAAACATCGCCGCCTTCGTAAGAATACACCACGTAAGGTTTTGTGAATGATTTTGAAAAGTTCTGTCCTTTGTCAACAGAGTAGAAGCCGTCTACAGAAAGCCCTTCTACAAACGCAAGATCATACCTCGCCTTTAGTATCCCGTTAAAAATCAGGCGTTGGTTTTTATTCAATCCCGCTGCATCCGTCACAATCATAACCGGGTTGATACCGCCCTCTACGCCCTGAGAAGGCAAGCCATTGGGATAGCGCGCCGGAATAAAAGGGTAAGCTCTGTAAGTTTGCCAGAAAATTCCACCGGCTCCGTACTGCGGATACTGCCGGTTTTCCTGTCTGCCCGAAAGAGACAGGCCAATATTAAAGCGCTCTGTTATGTCAGCATCCAGGTTTGTTCTGAAATTGTACTGCTTATACTTTGTTGCACCATTTTTATAAAGGCCGTCCTGGTATACTGTACCCAGCGAAGCATAATACCTGACATTTTCTGTGCCGCCGTTCACGGAAAGGTTTTGCCTGTTTTGCAGCGCTACAGGGTTCAATACCTCATCCAGCCAGTCTGTGTCGGGGTAATTCAAGGGGTCGGAGCCATTTCTGAAAAGCTCCATTTCCTCTGGTGTGTACCGCTGGTTCAGCCCTCCCGCAGGATTGTTATAGTAATCTATTTCATTAAGTATGGTGGCGTATGTTGCGGCATCGGCAAATTCAGGCAAACGGGTTGGAGACGAAAAGCCCTGGTTAAAGCTATAAGATACGGTAGGCTTCCCTGTTGTTCCCCGCTTTGTTGTAACCAGGATAACCCCGTTCGCCGCCCTGCTACCATAAACGGCGGCAGAGGCATCCTTCAACACCGTAATGCTTTCAATATCGTTAGGGTCCAACCGATCCAGGCCTCCTATCTGGCCGGGAACGCCATCTACCACCACCAACACATCATTACTCCCTGTTGTTGCCAAACCCCGGATTCGGATCTCGGCGCCGTCATAGCCGGGTTCACCGCCACGGTTGTTAACAATCACACCTGAAACGCGGCCTGCCAGCGAGTTTGCCAGGTTGGGCTGGGGGCTCTTGTTTATAGCTGCTCCTTCCACCTCGGATATGGAGCCGGTTACAGTAGCTTTCTTTTGCGTGCCGTAGCCTACCACCACCACTTCTTCCAGGGCTTTCGTATCCGTCTGCAGGCTTACGTCTATCGTTGATCTGTTGTTAATCGGAACTTCCTGGGTCTGGTAGCCTATAAAAGAAAAGACAAGTGTGCCATCTAAACCAGGAACAGTAAGCGAATAATTGCCTTGCATGTCTGTAGGGGCCGCAGTAGCGGTGCCTTTCAGCAGCACGGTTACACCGGGCAAGCCCATCCCTGTTTCATCAGTTACTCTACCCTTTACAGTAGCATTTTGCGCAAGCACACTGGTTACAGAAAAAAGTGTGAGAAGAAGCACTAGCAGTAACTTCATCTTTTTAAATAAAAGATGTTCCATATTTAAATGTTTAAGGTTAAAAAGCAGAATCCTTTTAGTTTGTATAAGCGATTAATAGCTACAACAAATGAACACTTAAATACACTGCCGGGGAGGGGGTAAACTGACTTTTATAGGGGGACAGATGTTGCGTTATTTTCAAAATAGCACTCAAATGGCCACTTCAACGCTTTTTATATAGTCAGAAGGTGAGTACCCGAACTCTTTTGAGAAGCACTGCCTGAAATACTTATCATCATGGAAACCTACGAGACAGGCAACCTCGAATACTTTATACTTGCCGGACTTTAACAGCTTTGCTGCCTCCTGCATTTTCAGAGAACGCAGGTACGCAACAGGGGCCGCTCCTGTCAGCACCTTTATTTTCTTAAAAACAAGTGAGCGGCTCATGTTCAGGGCTGCTGAAAGCTCGTTTACATTAAAATTGGGATTGTCGAGGTTCTCCTTGAGTATTTCATATATCCGCTGCAGGAACTTTTCGTCAAGCGTGGATTCCTGCTTTGCGGGCTGAAGGCTGTTTATACTAAAAAGATTGAGATAGAACCGCTTTAGTTTTTCCTGCGACTGCAGCAGGTTATGAAGCTTCAGCTGCAATATCTCCGGGCTGAAAGGTTTCGTCAGGTATGCATCAGCCCCTGTTTCCAAGCCCTCTTTGTGGTGGCTTAAGGCAGTCTTAGCCGTTAAAAGCACAACAGGAATATGGCTGGTACGAATATCTGCCTTTAATTCCCGGCACATCTCAACCCCATCCATCACAGGCATCATGACATCACTTATTATAATATCCGGATGCTGCGTACGTGCCTGCTCTATACCTTCTTTTCCATTAATAGCCTCGATAAGGTAAAAACTGTCTTCCAGGTAGTCTTTCAGAAACTTTCTGATCTCTTCCTCATCCTCTACTATCAGTATTTTCTTTAAGCCTTTTCTATGGTTAATGCTTTCAGTCGGCATGTCTTCTCCTGCCGCAGGTAAAACATGCAGCAGGTGTCCCGGCAGGGCAGCAGGAAGCGGTGTTTCACTGGTAAACACAGTATCAGAGTCAAAATGCTCCTTGCCTAAAGGTATTTTAAACCCAAAAACAGCGCCTTCTCCCTCTATACTTTTCACAAACACCTGCCCCTTGTGCAACTGCACGAGCTTCTTGGAAAGCGCCAGCCCCAAGCCCGAGCTCATAGGAGCCACAGGATTACCCTGGTAGAACCAGTCGAAAACGTGCTTTAACTGGCCAGCAGGAACTCCTATACCATTGTCTTTTACTTCTACAATAGCAAAGCTGCCTTGCCCTTCTTCAACAGGCATTTCCTCGGTCCTGATGGTTACGGCAATAACGCTGCCTTTACCGATATACTTGAAGGAATTGGAAAGAAGGTTATTGAGCACCATCTCCAGCTTCTCTCTGTCGAACCATGCAAAAACGGGAATATCCGGGGTAGACAGGCTATACTCGATCTGCTTTCTTTGCGCCAGTTCTTTAAAAGAAGTATAAACCTCCTCTACAAAGGCTACCATATTATCTTCTTTTACCTTCAGCGCCATGCTGCCGGCTTCAGCCCTGCGGTAATCCAGCAGTTTGTTAATGAGACTAAGCAGCTTGTGTGCGTTCCGGTAAACGAGCTGTAGTTTTCTGCCTGCAGGAGTAGTCTGGTTTTCTTTACTCAGCATCTCCTCCAGAGGGCCGAGCATGAGCGTGAGCGGCGTTCTGAACTCGTGCGATACTTCTGTAAAAAAGCGCAGCCTTTCCCGGGCAAGCCTGCGCTCTTTTCTGCTTTGGGCTTTTGCAAGCATTAGCTTACGCCGTAGCTTTTTCTGTTTGGTGCTGAAATGATAAACTGCATAGGCCAGCCCCGCTGACAGAAGCAGATAGAGAAAGTAAGCCAGAGGGGTTCGCCAGACAGGAGGAAGCACTTTTATCTGGACGGAAGTATATTTCGTTCCCCAGGCATCATTATGGTTCGAGGCTTTAACCATAAAGGTATAGTCGCCTGGTTCCAGGTAGCGGTAAGTGGCCGTACGCTGGCCGCCTACGTAGTTCCAGTCTTTGTCCAGCCCGTCTAATTTGTAAGCGTACCTGTTCTTTTCTGTATTGGCATAATCCAAAGCGCCAAATTCAATTATAAAAACCGGCTGGTCCGGTTTCAGTATAATCTTTTTGCTTTCCCCCACCATCTGCTCATAAGGGAGAAGCCCGTCTGTTAAACCATTTAATTTTACGGACTTGTTAAACAGCTGCAAACCTGTAATTACCACTTCAGGGGTGTTTAGCCTCTCTTTTACCTGGGACGGGTAAAACAAGTTCAATCCCTCTGTGCCGCCAAATCCCATATAGCCTTTGCTCTTGCGGTACAGGGCCGAACCAGGATTAAACTGCCCGCCCTGCAGGCCGTCTGCGGCGCTGTAATTGTAAAACTTTTGCGTCTTTACCTCTAATCTTGATAGACCTTTATTCGTGCTCATCCATACATTACCCAGCAAATCCGGAAGGATGGCGTACACCGTATTGTTTGCCAAACCATTTTTCTCACTGTAGCGCGTTGTCTTTTTTCTTAACGTGTCATATACTATCAAACCATCTTCTTCCGTGCCGATCCAGAGCTTCTGATTTTCATCCATGTAAAGAGAAAAGATAACGTCGCTTGGCAAATAGCCTTTATCCTGTGGCTTATAATAGTGCTTTGTAAATGTCTGTGTGGCCCGGGAAAAGCTGTACAGGCCGCCTCCATACGTTCCGATCCAGAGCCTGCCGCCTTTGTCTTCAGCAATCGCCCTTATGTCGTTTGAGGTGATACTGCTGTTAGCCGTGTTAAAATTTTTGAAGGACCCGGTATTCTGATTAAACAGGCTTAGACCGCCGCCATTTGTGCCAATCCAGATATTGTGCTTTGCATCTTCGAAAATAACCCGGACGTCATTTCCTCCCAGGCTTGAGGCATCGGCACGCGCATGCTTGAAATTCACAAAGGAGTCTGTCTCTTTGTTGTACAGAAATAACCCCTGTGCATAGGAGCCGAACCACAAATTATGTTCTGCATCCTGCAGCGCACAAAGAATAGCATCATCCGTCAACCCGCCGCCACCTTTACGGGCAGTATAATGCTTAAGCACCTCTCCGTCTGCACTACACTTATAAATGCCGCTTCCATCAGTACCCAGCCACAAGTTACCTTCACTGTCAGTACAAATACCATAGTAACGTATATCACCTTCTGCAGCAACAGCAGTTTGCCCGGAGCGAAGATGCATCTTGATAAACTTCTCTTTTTCGTTGCTTATCATGTTGATGCCGTCGCCGTAAGTGCCTACCCACATGTTATGGTCTTTGTCTTCGTATAGTGCCTGCACAGAGCGTTGGGTAAGCCTAGTTCCATCTTTGCCCTTCACCTCTGCAAAACTAAATTCACTCAGGGCCTGCACATCAAGCTGCCTGATATCCAGTTTATACACGCCCCCGTCCTGCACGCCTATCCATAGCATTTCCTTGCTGTCTTCCAGAACAGACAAAATAATGTTGCTGCCCAGTGCGTACTTTTTGGCATCGAAAACAAAGTACCTGCCTTTCTGTCGCTGGTATAAGACTAACCCACGCGTGGTACCTATCCAAATATTATCGAAGTGGTCCTCATAAATACATTTGATGTTAGGAGATGGCAGCGCGCTAGTTTGTGAGAGGTGTAAGACCTTTTCCGAAACAATGCCATCCTGCACCTTAAAGACATTTAGCCCCGCATCCTGCGTACCTACCCACAATAGCCCGTCACCATCCTGGTGCAGGCTGATAACCTTATTGCTCGACAAGGCCGGAAGGGTTTGCTGATTATAGGGGATAAACATGTTTTTACCCCTGTCATAATAGGAAAACCCGGCATTGTAAGAAGCTACCCATAAGTTTCCTGCCGCACTTTCAGTAATATCGCTGATGTCGTTGCCCACAATGGAGCTTTTATCACCAGGAATGTGCCGGTAATGCGTAAACCTTTCCGTTTTAGCATCAAACCGGTTCAACCCGTGTCTGGACGATACCCATAGAACACCTTCAGAGTCTTTGAAAACTTTCTGAATAAAATTACCCGTTAGAGTATAAGTATGGTCTGGATCATACTTAAAGCTTTTAAAGGCGTAGCCATCAAAACGGTTTAATCCGTCTTCGGTAGCAAACCACATCAGCCCCTTGTTGTCTTGTGTGATACTTGTTACAATCCCAAGAGACAAGCCATCCTTTACACCATATTTCTTTATGATATTCTCGGGTTGATTCGGGATAAAAGAAGTAAGTAAAAACAAGAAACCGGCCAGGGTACATTGTCTTACCAGATGCAAAGTATCTTTCATATATAACAGATTTACCGTCCCCGCTTTATTCCTCTTGTAAGTATTAAATCCGACAGAGATGTCGCTCCGCCTAAATCCCGGAGCCCACCAGATACTAACATTTAATAAAGAGTACCCTGAAAATTATGTAAGTATGATTGTTTTAGCAGTAATGTAAACTAAAATCATAACCTTTCCAATTCCCGCATTCTTCATCTTCCAGGCAAAATATTGAAAAGCATCGTCAAATCACGTATTTTTGCACCGTGAAAGCTTACTGCCTCTTACTGTCGCTTTTTGTATCGCTGTTATCGGTGTGGCCCTGCTGCACAGAAGATGTATGCAGCGATGCGGAAGGTATAAGCATAAGTGCAGAGGCTACTGCCGGTGCCCAGCCGGAACACCAGGACTGTACCAACTGCTCTCCCTTTCTGGCTTGTGGCGCCTGCACGGGTTTCACGGTATCAGGCAACAGCCTGTTATTGCAGCCGGCTCCGGTGGTTTCAGCAACTGCACACAGGAGCGCCACGCAGGGAAACCGCACCATCCAAATATCCGCTTCCGTCTGGCAGCCGCCAAAGCTTGGTTAATGATTGCTTCTCTTTTCAGCCTGCGGTGGATGCCATGCGCAGGTTTTTTAACGCATGAATCAGTAACCAGCATTATACATGAAGAATTCTATTTTCCTACTGCTCTTTCTGTTGAGCACAACGATAGCTTATAGCCAGCACACCCTCAGCGCCACCATCCTGGACGAAGAAACAAGGGAACCACTTATCGGGGCCACAGCGCTGCTGGCCGGCACAAACACAGGCGCCAGCAGTGACGCTGCGGGCAGGCTGCAATTAAACGGCATTCCGGACGGGGAACAGACAATAATCTTCCGCTACGTGGGCTACGAGGAGCAGGCGCTGCACCTCAGTTTTCCGTTTTCCGTTGCAGATACAGCCATCACTGTTTATTTACAACCAACCGGCGAAGACCTGGAGGAAGTTGTGGTTTCCGCCACCCGCAGCAGCCGAACCATTGATGATATTCCCACACGCGTAGAGGTTATTTCCGGCGAGGAGTTGTCGGAGAAGGGCAACATGAAACCCGGCGATATCCGGATGCTGCTCAACGAGAGTACAGGCATTCAGACGCAGCAGACGTCTGCAACCAGCGCCAACGCCAGTATCCGGATTCAGGGCCTGGACGGCAAGTATACACAAATTATCCGCGATGGCTTTCCGCTCTATTCCGGTTTTTCAGGTGGCCTGGGCCTGCTCCAAATCGCACCACTGGACCTGAAGCGCGTTGAGGTAATAAAGGGCTCTGCTTCTACTTTATATGGCGGCGGCGCTATTGCCGGCCTTGTAAACCTTGTGTCCAAAACACCTTCCGAAACACCCGAGCTCAGTTTCCTGCTCAATGGCACATCGGCCCTCGGGCTGGACGCGAGTGCTTTTTATGCGCAGAAGTATGGCAAAGCCGGCGCAACAGCCTTTGTTTCCTACAGCCACGGCACGCCTTACGATCCCGCCGGCATCGGCCTGACGGCTATTCCTGCCTACGACCGCCTCACCATTAACCCCAAATTGTTCCTGTATCTTAATGACAGAACCACTGCTTACGCGGGGTTTAATGGCACCATTGAGAAAAGAACAGGCGGCGATATCCAGTACATAGAAGGGAGTGGCGATGACGCTCATACTTATTTCGAGGAAAACAAGACCGGCAGGTTCAGCACACAACTGGAACTCGATCACAAGTTAAGCGACAAGGCGTACCTCGTTCTGAAAAACAGCATCAGCTACTATGACCGCCAGGTAAGGCTCCCGGATTACTTTTTTGGGGGCGAACAGCTTTCCAGTTATACCGAGGCCAGTTACCGGCATACAGGAGCGACATCGGAATGGGTGGCAGGTTTAAACTTTATCTCCGACAAGTTTGATGAGGCGCGTGTTGCCAACGGCCCCGACAGAGGGTATAACCAGACGACTACCGGCGCATTTGTTCAGAACACCTGGAAAGCGCTGGAACGGCTTACGCTGGAAACAGGCTTAAGGGGCGATAACCACAGCGCGTATGGCTTTTTCCTGCTGCCGCGCATTTCGGTCATGTATACTTTTTCGCCCAACCTGACAACCCGCATCGGTGGCGGGCTCGGGTATAAAGCGCCGAATGTGTTCACAGAAGATGCAGAGCGGATTCAGTTCCGGAATGTGCTGCCCATAAATGTAAACAGTACCGAAGCGGAGAAATCTTTCGGCGGCAACCTGGACGTAAACTATGCGACGAGCCTACTGGATGATGAGGTAACCTTTAACGTTAATGGCTTATTGTTTTATACCAGAATCCAGAACCCTATCGTGCTGGCGCCGGATGGCAACACAACCTTGCGGTACCTGCAGCCGGAAGGCTTTTTAGATACCAAAGGGCTGGAAACAAACATAAAACTGACCTATAGCGACTTCAAGTTATTTGTTGGTTATACTTTGGCTGATGTGAACGAGCACTACAACGGCCGGCAGGAAGCGTATCCGCTGGTAGCGCGGCACCGGCTAAACAACGTGCTGATGTATGAGGTGGAGGACAAGCTTCGGATTGGCCTGGAAGCTTATTACTATAGCCCGCAGCACCTTACAGATGGTGCGGTAGGTAAAAGTTACTGGCTGATGGGGCTGATGGCAGAGAAAATGTGGGAAAACTTCTCCCTGTTTATCAACTTCGAAAACCTGCTGGACACACGCCAGACCCGGTTCGACACCATTTATACCGGCACCATCACCAATCCCGTATTCCGCGACATCTATGCCCCGGTAGACGGCTTCGTGATAAACGGCGGCATCAAGTTCCGGCTGCTGTAACTGAAAGATATTGGTATTCAGACTTTAGATATTAGACTTTTCTGTCGGTTTATACCTAATGCTTCCCGCTTTATACTTCGTGATGAGCTATTTACTCTCTTTATACTTTAAAATGGCACAAGCAAGGGATGTCTTCAGCAATACGTCTTGTCATCCTGAAAGAATCTCGTGAATGAATAGTAGGTAATCCACAAGATCCTTCCAGGATGACAAAACAACAATGCCGTATCATTCTTTTAGGCAAAGGTTTAAACGCGGCAAATTATAAAATGATAGCCTCCGGGTTTAGCACAGCTTTCTACAGTGCTATACCCGGAGGCTATCATTTTAATTATCTTACTACTGCGCAGCGTCGTCTTTTACAGAAAACTTATACACTGTAGTAGACTCATACGTTTCGCCGGGCTCCAGTATAGTGGAGGGGAAACTCGGCTGGTTGGGTGAGTCCGGGAAATGCTGCGTCTCCAGGGCGATGCCGTAATGCTGGTTATACTTCTTATTACCGCTGCCGGTAAGCGTTCCGTCCAGGAAGTTGCCGGAGTAGAACTGGATACCGGGTTCTGTAGTAAACACTTCCATTACGCGCCCGCTGGTTGGCTCATATACAGTGGCGGCCTTCTTCAAAGTATTGCTGGTGTCGGTTAGTACGAAGTTATGATCGTAACCGCCTTCTACCTGATCAATGCGCTCGCCAATAGCATGCGGTGTGGTAAAGTCCATGGCTGTGCCGGATACCTTGCGCAGTTCGCCGGTAGGTATAAGCGTTTTATCTACCACCGTATACCTGTCAGCATTCAAGGTCAGCTGATGATCCATGGCATCGTCGGCAGTGCCGGCGGCCAGGTTAAAGTAGCTGTGGTTGGTCAGGTTTACGGGCGTGGCTTTGTCGGTAGTTGCCTTGTAGTCGATTCGCAGTTCGTTATCGTCCGTCAAAGTATAGGTTACCGTTGCAGTCAGCTCACCGGGATACCCCTCCTCTCCGTCCGGGCTAACGTAGGTAAACTGAATGGCATTTTGCTGCGGCATGGGCTCCGCCTGCCAGATTACTTTGTCAAAACCTTTGTTGCCGCCATGCAGGTGGTTTTCCCCGTTGTTAGTGGCTAAGGTATATTCTTTCCCATCCAGGGTAAACTTTCCTTTGGCGATGCGGTTGCCGTAGCGCCCTACAATGGCTCCAAAATAGGGGCCGCTCTTGAGGTATGCATCGCTCTGGTAGCCGGCCAGGCTGTCGAAGCCCAGCACCACATTGCCTAGTTTTCCGTTTTTGTCGGGTACGAGCAAAGAGGTAACGGTAGCTCCATAGTCACTTATCTTCGCGGTCATTCCGTTCTCGTTGGTAAGTGTGTAAAGAGTTGCCTCCTGTCCTTCTTTGGTCTTGCCAAATGGCTCTTTTTTAATATCCATAGTGGTTTGTTCTGCTGTTGCGGTAGATGTGGTTTCAGTGTCGGCTTCTTTGTTGCCATCGCCGGAGCAGCCCGCCAGACCAGCAGCGCCAAAGCTTCCGGCCAAAGCCAGCAGGAGGACACTTTTTCTTAATTCTCTTCTTTTCATAAAGTATAAGTAGTTATTAGTTGATTGTTAAATATAGGTATAGTTTCAGCTTAAATTATGCATGTCACCGCAAATTGTGACAACACGCTGTTAGCAGTTCGGGCTTCTGTCTGTCCGATATTTAGGCTTCTATATTCCATATGTATCTGTCAAGTGTAGCAAAGTCATCAAAATTAGTTTCAGTCATTACTTCTTTTAGAATTTCAACTGTTAACTCATATTTTTCACCAAATGAAAGTCCTTTAGGATATTCAAGTCCAAATGGTTTTTGCAAGCGTTCTACGAATAAGTCATTGTGCAGGTAATATTTCTTTGGATTATGAGCTACTAAAACTTTTGATATAAATCCTTTGCCAACATTTTCAATAGATAATTTCCCATCAAGAGCTTCGTCAATTCTTGTTTTTATTGGAATGCTGTCGTTACAGATAAACTTCATCAGTTCAGCAAATTGCTTCGGATTTTCTTGAATTCTACTTTTTACCTTAATGGCTACAATTGTTCCGAGGTCCTTAATTGAAAAGAAGGTCTTCAAATCAAGCTTGTTAAAATTGGGGTAGTCTAGGCACTCTCTTAATTCACGAACAATGTTTTGCCTGTGTCTTTTAATTTCTAAATATTCTTTTGTTTTTCTAAAGCGTTTTAATTGAGAAATGACTTTGTTTCTTAGCCTTAAATTAGCTTGAAGTTTTATTTGTTCCTTTTCTTTTAAATCTTCAATTTCATCTTTCTCTTTTTTCCTTCTTTTTAGTCTATTGTCGTATTTAGGTTTATAGTCTTTAATAAAATCAAATGTTAGAGGCTGTGCAGTTGGAAGTAGAGTTTTGTCGAACCAGTCAACTAACTGTTTGCAGATGTTGCTATCCTTAGTCCCTAAACTCATTTCTATATTATCAGTAAGTCCACCGTTGGTGCAATTGGCTGAACCAACATAAGCTATCATCTGTCCACTAGATTTGATGATATAAACTTTAGGGTGAAAAAAGTCTTCTGTTAATATTTTGGCGTTTACTGTCCGCTTACCTTTTAACGAAAGGAGTTTTGAAAGTGCTTTTGGGTCCGTCGGCAAATCAATACCTATAACAAAATTCAATTTGCAAGTCGTTGGTAAGGCTTGTAAAACAAATTCAAGTCCTGCAAAGTTTAGAAGTCCAACAGCCACCCAAATTTCGTCTGCGTTTTTTAGTGCCGATTTTAAGTCGCTTGAAAGTTTGTGTGAGATTGTTGTCATTTAGTTTAGTTGTCTGCTTGTTGTTTGTATGGTTTGTCATAGCCTGACTGCCAACAATTTCTTAAAAGCTTCAAGTCTCCCATCTTTTGTCTTGCTTTTCTTTTGCCCAAAACTCAATTCAGTGCTAAAGCATCGTCAAATTTAACCTTTACATCCTAATTGTCTATATGAAACCAGTCGAAAGTTGCAGTATTGTTTGAGGGACCCTTTGCTGTTAAACCTATGCGCACACTCCTGTCCCAAGGCGGAAGGTAAGCTGCATCCACGGCAGTACCATTGTTCAGCGGGTGCCATGCAGATCCGTCTGCACTCCAGGCAAACTGCATCTGGTCGCCCTTAGCGGTGGTAAGTTTCAACTGCATCATGTCGTCTTCCGGTGCTGCCGTTTTTGCAATAATTTGCATCTTACCTTCTTTCACAGTCCAAAGTATAACTTCATCATTTTGCACGGCTATTCCCACGGCATTATCGTTGTCGCCGATGGCGGCGAGCCCGGCCATGGTACCATCCTGCAAAGCCTCCTTGTCTATAGCAGTGGTGGCAGTATAGTCGCCATCTTTGGTGCGTTTAGCCAGCACGGTTCCGATATCTTCAGGAGAAGCCTTTAACACGAGCAAGCCATCTTCGCCGGTATTTAACGTATAATCAGGCTGCTGCCCTACCGGCCACTGCCAGGTACGGGCCAGTTCCCCGGAGGTAAACTCCTCCTCCACATCCGGCGATTTGGCCACTTCAGCTTTCTCCCCCGTTGGTACCTGGGCAGTTATACTTGGCGAGTTGTTTTCAAAATGAGGCCAGTTATCGTCTCCCCATTCAATTTTATCCAGCAAACCCTGGCGGCCCGGGTACACAGAGCCCTCGGTATTATAGGCGTGGTAAAGAAAATAATCCTCCCCGTTCCCGGTTGTTACCACCGTGCCATGGCCGGGGCACTTCCATTCTTCATTTTTGTGCATGATGGGGTTCTCTGCATATTTCTCCCAGGGGCCTTTTATACTTTTAGCCCGCGCCACGCCCACGCCGTACGTACATCCGCGTCCGCAACAGGCATCGCCCGCATAAAACAGGTAATAATAATCGCCACGCTGCACAATGGCCGGCCCTTCTACCAGGGCTCCCTCCCAGGTACCGGGATCATTGCGGAACAACTCGAACTTTTCGCCTGTCAGCGCGGTGCGTTCTTCGTTGAGGCGCTGCCCCCAGATAGGCGTGGGTTGCTGGCGGCTGTTGCCGTCTTCTTTCCATATTAAGTATAAATCACCTTTCTCGTCCCTTACCTGAAACCCGTCGATGGAACCCGCTTCCTGGCAAACCAGCGGGCCATGGTCGGTATAAGGGCCGGTGGGACTGGTAGCGCTGGCAATACCGACGCACAGGCTGCCGCCTTTCTTTTTGGCGGTATAGGTAATATAATATTTGCCGCCTTCGAAGCTTATTTCAGGCGCCCAGAAATGTGCCTCAGCCCAGTCAGGCGCTTTATCCGGAAACACATGGCCCACAATCTCCCAGTCGATCAGGTTTTTGGAATGAAGTATAGGGTACAGCGGCGCCCATTCGGAGGAAGTAGCCGTTGCCCAGTAATCGTCTCCTACCCGCACCACCGAGGGATCAGCAAAATCTCCTGCCAGCACAGGGTTGCTATAGCTTGCCGTTTGTGCCGCGGTAGTTTCTGCTGCTGGTTGCTGCTGATCGGTTGTGGCTGTTTTGTTGCCGCTACAGGACAGCATAATGCATCCGGCCAGGCAGCTTAACAGTATGTTTCTTTTCATGGTATAGAAGTTTAATGACGTAATTTAAACAGTATGGCGGATTTGTATGAGTGAATTGAGAGAATTAAGCGCATATACATCAGCCATGTGCACTTTATGAGCCTCCACTGTTTGAGCGTTCAGCGAGTTTGGAGGGTCTTGATTCTTTTGCTTACTTTTCTCATCAAGGAGAAAAGTAAGGCCCAGCCGGCGAGGCGAAAAGTGGGCTAAGTGCTTTTAAGTTCAAGTATCATAACACATATTTATCTATAGCTCTGCTTAGTTTAACTCAATTTATGTTTTAGTAGAAAAACTACTCTATGGCAGGCGCCTGCTGTGCTGTCACAGAGGGCGTTCCCGTCTCAATCTTTGGCCAGCCATTGGCATATGTAATTTTATCCAAAAGTATAATACGGCCTTTGTCGCGGCTCGCCGAAGCGATGGCGTGGTATACTATCCAGTCCTGCCCGGCATCGTCGGTGATAACGGAGTTATGGCCGGGCGCAATCCAGCGGCTGTTGCGCGCCAGAATCACGCTGTTCTTGCTGCCTGTTGCTTCCGCCATTGCTTCGAAAGGGCCGGTCGGGTTCTTCGACCGGGCGACCATCACGGCATAATGCGCTTTCTCGCCACAACAGTTATCACCGGAGTACAATACATAATAGTATCCGTTCCGGTATATCACCCAGGCACCTTCTACTAACTTCTGGTAATTGTCCGGATCGTCGCTGCTGATGGGCTGCACAACTGGAATGGGTTTGCTGCCCGCTTTAAAGCTCAGGCGGTCGTCGGCCAGTTCCTGCACTTTGATGGGCCCGAATCCGGAACCCCAGTACAACAAATGCCTGCCGGAGGCCGGATCATCGAATGCCATCGGATCAATGTTAATGAAGCCTTCGCCGCAGAGCAACGGTTCTCCCTTGTCCACAAAAGGGCCCGTCGGGCTTTTGGAGGTAGCCACGCCCAGGCATTTGCCTATTTGTTCACTATCGGACTCTCCGGAATAGTATAAATAATAGGTTTCATGGGTTTTGTCATACAGCACGTGCGGCGCCCAGAAGTCGCTGCCGGCCCAAGGGGGTTTGGTGGGAAGCGCATCTCCCATCGGTTCCCAGTCAACCAGGTTTTCTGACCTAGCCACCTGTATGTTTACCGTGCTGCCGTTTACGTCGGTGTTGGTGCCATACACATAATAATAACCATCCCCGGCTTTTACCACGGTTGGGTCAGCAAAGTCTTTGTTGTAAACCGGGTTGGTATAGGTATCGCTAACGTTGCCCGCCTCAGCCTGCCCCGAAACAGCACTGTTTGTAGCCGTCTGCCCTGTTGGCTGACAAGCCATCAGGCTTAAACTTAAAAGCAGGAAGTGGTAACGTATCCGTTTCATAGTTACTGTCATGTTTGCTGCTAAATAAAAGCATCCTTTAATCCATTCCCTCATCTCTATTCCTCCCCGGAAGGTACTTTTATCGGTACGCCTGCCGGCAACGGGATGCCAAAATTGGGTGAACCGTCTGCATTCCAGGTAAACTGCTGCAGCCGTATGTCGCGCTCCCAACCTGGTTTGGTCGTTTTTTTAGAGTGATAGATAATCCAGTTCTCCGTGCCGTCGGGCGAAGTGGTAAAGCTGGCGTGGCCCACACCGTATACTTCATCTGTGCCCTGAAACACGGGCCCTGACTTATTCCAGTTCTCCGGCTCTAAGGGGCTGAGGGTAGTATCTGTGAGCGCGAGTTGCCCCAATCGATAATCTTTCAGCCACGATTCGCGGGTAGAGTAAATGACAAATACTTTTCCTTGGTGTTTGAGCACTTCCGGCCCTTCGTTTAAATCGAGCGGGCCACCTGTTTCCCAGCTTTCGGTGGGCGATGATATTTTTACCCGGTTGCTGCTGATGATCCAGGGGTTGCTCATGGGGGCAATGTATAAATGCTGCTTCGTTTTGTCTGTTTCAGCATTCTGCTCCCAACCCGACCAGATGGCATAAAGCTGCCCGTTCAGCTTAAGCGTGGTTAAATCTATTGCCCATTTTGCGGAAGCCGGATTCTGAATGCTATCGCCGGTATACAGCATGCCTTTGTCCTCGTAAGGCCCGAAAACATCATCCGACACCGATTCGAGCACGCCAGACCGCTGGTAAACGAAAGGAGAGCCGGGCTTTTTTGCCGCCGCATAGTAAATGTACCACTTGCCGTTAAAGGGATGCAGCTCAGGCGCCCATACATTGCTTTGGTTCCAGCCTGTATCGGGCGTTTCCCATACTTTTACACGCTCGCCCAGCTCGGTCAGTTTGTCTGATTTTGTTACGTAAATACCGCCGTTGCCGGAACTGCACGAATAATAGTAGCCATCCTTTTTGATAACCCACGGGTCAGCCCCATCCGCAATGGGATTGGTAAAGTAGCTGGTAGCAGCCGTAGCCTGGCGCCCGGTACCTGTTTTATCCGGAGCAACGGCGCTGGTCGTGCATCCAACTAAAATTACCTGATAAAACAGGAGTGCTAATAATGCTTTCTTCATAGGTGCCTAGTTCGTAAAAGTGGTCGCTGTGCTAAGCCGGCAACTGAAAGTGTTTTACGTTTAAATTGGTTAATTATCAGATAGTTGGTTGCCGTAAGTTTGGTTGATTCTTCATGCAATGGCACTTATACTTTATACTTAAACTTCCATTTATACTTCATCCGCTTTGCCCTGGCATACTTCTACGCTGCTCCTGCTATTGTTTTGCAACCGTAACGCCCGGCCAGCTATCGGTGCGAAACGGAGAAGCGGGCAGCCCGGCACCATTGTAGAGGTTACCGACAGGATTATTTGCCCAATCATACCGCACCGCAACCGGCACAGGCACCTTTGGGCTCGACACGACCACATCATTTCCTTCGATTCTAGCATCTGCCCAGTAAAACTTTTTATCAGCTCCCGCGATGGCAAAACCTTTCAACGCCGTTCCGTCCTTCACCTTTAAACCGCCATCGGTATGCTGAAAAGATATCCGGATTTTATTGCCTTCTGTTTTGTAGGATTGAAAAATAGGGCCTGAAAACGAAATCTGCTCACCATACACTTTGGCCCGTGCTATCAGAGCCAGGCGGCGGCCTACTTCCTGTTTGTTCTTTGGATGAATATCCGCGGCTTCACCAATGTCGATAGCGACGGCCATACCAGTGTTGGGCGAGGTCAATGTTTTAAGTTGGGCTTCCCGCAACTCGGCCCAGTCTGATTCGCCGGGCTCGGCAGCTACATCCATAAAGTTTGCCAGCTGCACAAAGTAAAATGGGAAATCACCTTGCCCCCAGTTTTTGCGCCAGTCGGCAATCATCAGCGGAAACAGTTGCTGGTACTGGTAAGCCCTGTCCGCATTGCTTTCTCCCTGGTACCAGATAGCGCCGCGGATGGCATAAGGAATTAACGGGTGAATCATGGCATTGTACAGCACCGTCGGCCGGTTAGGCCCTTCCGGCGCCTGGGGCATGGCAGGCATTTCGCTGGCGGGCATAGCTACTTTATACTTCCAGTCGCCAGCCAAGGCTATTGTCTTGTTACCCGGCGCAGACAATTTCAGCTGTTCCGGCGCGCCATAAATGCCGCCTCCGCCTGCCGCATCCACCACCCGCACCGTAACAATATTTTCGCCTGCTTTCACCAAATTGGCCGGCACCGTATAAGTGCGTGGTTTGTCCCAGCCTTCGGTGCGGCCTATTTCTACGCCATTAAACCAGGTAATGTCATTGTCATCCACCGGGCCCAGCGTTAGCGTGAGCGTTTTGCCAGCCATACCTGCCGGGAGGTTTATACTTTTGCGAAACCAGACCACGCCATCAAAATCAGGCAGACCGGCTGCTTCCCAGTTAGCAGGAAGTTGCATGGTTTTCCAAGCAGCATCGTTTACAGCAGCCGTTGCCCAGGCAGCCTTGCCGTTTGCGTAGCCGGGGTCTTTGGCCAGCAGTTGCTGTTGCCAGTCCTTGTATTGCTGCTGGTATTGCGCCTTCAGCGCTGCCGGATCGGATGGACTTTTCTCCATCTGCTCCACCGCTGGCAAAAAGGCGGGCATCTGCTTTAAAGACGCGCCGCTAGTCCAGGCTTCGGCAATTGTTCCGCCCCACGAAGTATGGATAAGGCCTATCGGGATGTGCTGGTTCTGGTAGAGGTTCCGGCCGAAGAAATAAGCAACTGCCGAGAAATCAGCCACCGTTTCCGGGGAGCAGGGCTGCCATCCGCCATTCTCCACCTTCACATCCTGCAGCGGCACGGTGCTGGTGGCTTTTTCTACCTGCAGCAACCGGATGTTCGGGTAGTTGGCATTGGCGATTTCCTGCTTGTAGTTCTTAATCTTTCCCCAGCCTTCCAACGGCATTTCCATGTTAGACTGGCCCGAACAAACCCATACCTCGCCTATCAATACATTTTTAAGTGTAAGCGGCTCGCCATCGTCAAAGGTAATGGTGTATGACTTTTCTCCGGCTGCAGGCGTGGCTACTTTCAGTTTCCAGTTACCGTCTGCGTCTGCCTGGGTGATATAGGTTTTGTTGTTCCAGGAGGTGCTGATGCGGATGGTTTTATCTTTATCTGCCTTGCCCCACAAGGCCGCATCGGTTTTTTGCTGCAGCACCATGTTATCGCTGAAAATGGCAGGCAACTCCACCTTTGCAAAGGCCTTATGCCCTGTGCATAGAGCGATAAACAAGTATAAAGCTATTCTGATGTAGGTGGTTTTAGAAATCATGGCCTTGCGTAGTATGAATCAGTTATTGTACTTCTGCCTATTTTTATGAGAGTTTTAACTTCAAGGCTCTTATCAGGCTTTTCGCCTCGCCGGCTAGGCCTTACTTTTCTTCTTGATAAGAAAAGTAAGCAAAAGAATCAAGACCCTCCAAACTCGCTGAACGCTCAAACAGTGGAGGCTCATAAATGCACCTGGCAGAGTTTCTTATTTCGTAGAGACAAATTATTTATAACAATTAACGAGAATGCCTCAGCGTGTATGGCATTCTATTTCACAACCGGGAAAGCGACCACTCGCACCTTCGTGCAGCCGTATGGAACGAGTGTAATCGTCTCTACCTTATCATCTACCTGCCCCATAAACAAGCCGTCCCGGGCTGTAACCGGCTGTGGCGCTGTCCCGTTCTCGATGGTCTTCCAGCCGGGTATTTTCTTGGCCGGCGCCGTAATTTCTATGGGCGCATGTTGCAGGTTCCACACAAAGTCCTCTGTAACGGGCTTTACTTTCCTGACTTCCAGGTTTTCGGCAGGGGCCTGCACCACTTTCTGTAGCAAGCCATAGTTCCAGGCTCCTTTCGGGAACACGCTGTAGTAGTCGCCTTCTTTTTCGTCATGGCCTTTCTCCCACTTCTCTTCCAGTTTGAGGGCATACACCAGCGGCCCGCGCTCCACCGTTCTGGAATTGCGGCCCCAGTTAGACGTGCTCACTTCCATCGGCAACTGTAAAGCTAGCTTGTCGTTGTTCTGCCAGGTTCTGTTGATGGTGATGATTTGACCACCTTCCGCTGAGCGAAGCTGTTGCCCGTTCAAAGAAACAATGGCTTGCTGGCACCACGACGGAATGCGCAATTGCAACGGGAAAGCTACGTCCCCGCTGGTATTTAGATGAAAGGTGATAACGTCATCAAAAGGATAGCTGGTTTCTTCATCTATCACCACTTCGGTTTGTTTTTCGCCTACTTTGGCTGTGATTTGATTGGGGCTGTATTCTAAAGCCGCCAGTCCTTTATCCGGCGTGGCATACCACAGGTGAGAAGCAAACTTGGTCCAGCCCTGGTGCATGTTGGCCAGGCAGCAGGTATAGCCGCTGCGCATCCCGAATACGTTGTTCATCTCCCGTTCAAAAGGAAGCGAGAAATTGAACACGCCCCGCTTTACCTGCACCTGGTTGGCTATCTGGAAATACTGCTTGTTGTTGTAATCGTCGGTGGTTTGGGTGGGCAGCGCGTTAAAGGTCATCCGCTCCAGCGCATCCATGTAGCGCTGGTCACCGGTGATGCCGATAATCTCCTCCAGAGAGTACATAGATTCTACAATTGCGCAGAGTTCTGTACCCTGCGTGGGGTTGTTGCCATGCAGGTCTTCGTCGGCCGAGAACATGCCATAGGGCAGCCCGTGCAGCGTCATCAGGTCATTAAAGCCTGTATTGAGAGCCTTGAGATACTGCACGTCGCCGGTACGCTGGTAGTTTACAGCCGGGTCTTTGATGGCCATGGCTACGTTCACGCCGTGGCGGTGCATCCAGTTCTGGTCATTTTGCTGCGTCGCCGCGTTGATGGCCCAATCCCGGTTGCCCAGCCAGGTGCTCCACGGAAACGTCTGCGACTCTATGAGTGCGGCCAGTTCCAGGAGCGATTTGTCTTTGGTGATGCCGTAGAGCCACTGCGCCATCAGCACGTTGTCGTGCCCCCGCGACTCCGACCATTCCGTCCAGTTCCCGATAGGTGCCTTTTTTAAGGCCTCCTGCTGGTAATTGAAATAGCGGGTCATAAACGGAATCACCCGTTCGTCGCCGGTAGCCGTGTAATATTGCTTCAGCACTTTCAGCATAATCATTTTAGGCCACCAATCCTCGCCCAGTTCCGGGTTGTCGGCCGTTATTTTGGCGCCGCTCTCCCGCTCTGCTTTGGTGATGGGGCCGAAGTAACCGGATGGCCGCTGGTTATCGAGCGTCCAGTTGATGTACTGCAGCACTTTTTCCTGCAGCGCTTTATCATCCAGCAGGTAAGCCAAAGGCACCGCACCGTCGAGCCAGTAAGGTGTCTCTTCCCAGCCGTCGCCCTGGCCGCCGAGCCAGCCGTTGTCGTCCCGCACTTTGGCGTATACTTCGTCCAGGTGGCCGGTGGTGCCGTCACGCATAATTTGCAGCTGGTGCAAAAGCCAGCCCTGGGGCTTAATCGCTCCCAAAGGAAGTTCTATGTATACGGGTGCCACATAGGCGGCCGTGCCGGCAACCGGCGCAGGCGTTATTGTTTCCGGGTTAGAAACAACTTCCGCCGGCTGTCCCGGTTTGCAGGACGCACACAACAAGACTGATAAAGATGCTGCTACCAGGTTCTTTTTCATGTTATTAGATTTGCTGTAAGTGCAGCAACGTAAGTATAAACCGCCTGACCTGAAACATGACAGGCCATCTACGTATATTCCAGGTTTTATTTAACTGCCGACGCTTCAATCTCGACTAACGAAGGGTCATATAATTTGCTGTTCACTTCTCTCAGCTTCTCGGCAGGCACCTTCATTACCTTCCGATCGTACGTCATCAGGCCATTGGTTTCTACCTCCACATCTGTCGTCTGGGTATAAACGGCTGCCGATAATCCTTTTTTAATCAGCTCCTGCAGCTTTTCGGTAAAGGATTTATACTTGTCAAACAACTCATCGGCATTCTTGAACGTCTGGTAGCCCCAGTTGTCTTTCTGCTGCCAGGTATGGCCCGGTACCGGCAGGCCCAATCCGCCAAACTCACCCAGTACAATGGCCTGGTCGTCTCCGAACAGGTCGGGGCGCGGCATGGCCGGGCCCGGATAGCGGTGTAAATCTATAATGTGGCCCACCGGATGATAATTGCCGCCGCTGGCGCTGTTAACCAGCCGCGACGGGTCGCGCTCCATTGTCCAGTTCACAATTTCCACTGTTTTAAACTGTCCCCACGCTTCGTTAAAAGGCACCCATACTACAATGCTCGGGAAGTTGTAGAGGTCATCCATGATTTCAGCCCATTCGGTGCGGTATATCTTTTCCGATTCCGCTGTGCGGGTCATGTCTTCGCCCTCGCCCGTTATACCGGGATGGTTGCCCCAGCTTGCGCCTAAATCTCCGCTGGGCATATCCTGCCACACCAGCATACCTGCTTTGTCGCAATGATAGTACCAGCGGGCTGGCTCCACCTTCACGTGCTTGCGTATCATATTAAAGCCCATGTCCTTGGTTTTATCGATGTCAGAGACCAAAGCTTCCTCGGTAGGGGCCGTATAAAGGCCGTCCGGCCACCAGCCCTGGTCGAGCGGACCGTACTGAAATACAAATTTGTTGTTGAGCAGCAACCGCTGGATGCCATCTTCGTCGGGCCCTACACTGATTTTGCGCATGGCAAAATAACTGTCCGCTTCATCCACCACTTTCCCGTTCCGCACTATGGCGATGTGCAAATCATACAGGAACGGTTCTTTCGGCGACCACAGCTTCGGATTTTTTACCGGCAGCACAGCGGCCGCATTTGCTTTTACCAGCTGCTCCGCCACTTTATTTTTCCCGTCCCAGGCCGATACGCGCAACTGGTCGTTGGCCTGCAGGTTCTCTATTTCTGCCGTTACGGTTAGGGTCTGTTTGTCGATGTCGGGCGTTTGCCGGGTGTCGCTGATGTATGTTTTCGGAACCGGCTCCAGCCACACCGTTTGCCAGATGCCGGTTACCGGCGTGTACCAGATGCCTTCGGGCTTGTTTACCTGCTTGCCGCGCGGCTGCGGGCCTTCGTCTGTCGGGTCCCACACCCGCACGGCAATTTCCTGCTGTGCTCCTCTTTTCAGGGCTGAGGTGATGTCGAAAGTGAAGGGGTCGTAGCCGCCCTGGTGCGTTCCTACTTTCTGGCCGTTCACGTATACTTCCGCATCCCAGTCCACAGCGCCAAAGTGCAGCAGTACGTTTTGTCTGCGGATTTTGGCGGGCACTTTTATTGTCTTTTTATACCATAGCACCTTGTCTTTGCCAACCATTTTGCCTACACCCGACAAAGCCGACTCAACAGGATAAGGCACCAGAATATTACCATCAAACGAACCGGGTACACTTTCCTGCTGTGCTTTTGGCTGAATACTGTACTGCCAGAGGCCGTTCAGGTTCTGCCAGTTCTCGCGCACCAGTTGCGGCCGCGGGTATTCGGGCAGCGGGTTTTCCGGATTCACTTTCTCAGCCCAGGGCGTGGTAATTTTGCCCGGCACAATATGCCAGGCTGAGGTTTGGGCACTGACTATACCTGCCTGAAACAGCAAGGTTAAGAGGAGTAGATAGTATGTTTTCTTCATTGGATAAATGTTTAAGGTACTTCTTTTAATGTGATAAAACAGGTGCATGCGCTACAGCACGGGTTATAATTAAAGCGCATTGCCAGGTTAATTTAGTAAATATTTCATGGGGATAGCCCCTAACTCTAATCATTTGCCAAAACAGGATAATAAAAACTATTCTTTTCAATCACAAGCTTATCTGTACCTGAGGCTTTGTCTTTAGCGAAATGTGCTTTTACAATAGCCGTTACCCGGGGACCTACGGTAGTATTGGATTGATGCGTGTGGAAGACATAGTATAAATCACCGTTGCCGTCTCTTACAAAATCGCCATGACCAGTTCCGTTTACGCCAATGTCTTTCCTGCTTAACACCGGGTTGCCTTTATACTTTTGCCAGGGACCCATTGGGCTTTTGCTCACCGCATAGCCTACGGCATAATCCGGGTTGCGGAAATCGTTGGCGCTGTACACCAGGTAATAAAGGCCTTTGTGTTTCAGTATGGACGGGCCTTCCGAAACGGGCCATTCGGCATTAGCCGTGTTTTCCCAGGGTTCCTTTGCCGAAAGAACTTCCTTCAGTGTTTCAGACTTTATCGCCGAAAATTCATCTGTCATTTCTGCCACAAACACCCGGTTGCCGTCCGTTAACCGCACGTGGTACAGGTACTTTTTGCCGTCATCATCTATAAAAACGAAAGGGTCGATTTGCTTTACCGGCGCTGCCAAAGGCTCTTTGATATTTTGTGTAAACGGCCCGAGCGGACTGTCGCTTTGGGCAATGGCGATGTGCTCGTTGGCTGTATATGCCATGTAAAACTTATTTTTATATTTAAAAACCTGCGGCGCCCAGAAGCCTTTGTCGCCAAAAACATCTCCTTTCTTCAGTGCAAAGCCATCTTTAACACCTTTTGGGCCTTCCCAGGTTTTCATATCTCCGGACGTATACACCAGGAATCCTTCATCAGCGCCGCTGCCCACCGTGCCATACAGGTAATATGTACCTTTGTTGTAGAAAATGGTAGGGTCGGCCAAGGCAATCCGGCTGCCGGCATCTGTTGCTTGTGTTTGCGCGATTACGGGGCAGGCAGTTAGCCAAAGTATAAACAGCGTTAGTATAGAAACGCTGGCTGCACTGGATTTGCAGGTATAAATTTTTATCTTCATTATGTTCACACTTGATTCATACTTGCACTTCTGTTCTGTTTGCTTAAAGTCTTTTCCTGTGATTGCTAATTCACCTCCAAATCATTTTTAGAAGGCAGCTTGGGGAAAGGAGCATGTGGTTCTGCCTGGTACCAGTACACCACCGAGCTCATATCCGACTGCTGGGGCAGGTA
>NZ_JADQDR010000003.1 GCF_015694705.1 Pontibacter rufus
TGCCTTTATCTCCTTCCTGCTAAATAGATTAAAGCCCTCTAAAGCAAGAAATTGAAAAATTTCAAAACATACTCTAAGTAATGCAACTTAAATTCAATTGTACCGGAAGGTATAAGAACGGCAGCAAAGTAAAACTTTAGCGGGATGCAGAATTGTGTTAGAAGTATAAAGCATGATATATATCACTTTTTTACACTATGATGTTTGAAAGAAAATGCTAATTAATAAAAACCTTTTTTAACATGGTTATTTCATATTTTTAATTCTATAAATGCTTATTCAGCTTACAAAAGTACATTTAATCTTTCCCTACATATTGCGCATAAAATAATATTATACAGGGCATTGCAATTGATTAATTTATCTTCATACATTTGCTTGCAAAATTGTAAAGTATAGTAAAACTTATACCAATCCAGATCTTTATGAACACCATTACTATGCCTCTTGCCAGAAGAGGGGATGCATGGGGTATGCCTTCTTTGAACCGCATCTGAAGAAGTTGCTCTTGAGCTTTGTTTTACCTCAAAAAGATGAAGCTGTAGCACGAATCACTCCATCTGTATTTCTCTATACCTAATATCTTCAATTTTATTTTTACTTGTTTATTTATGAATTCAATTTTACAAGGGTCTTACAGTAAACGACTCCTGAGGAAAACCAAGGATTGCGTGAGCTGTTCACGTAACCGAAGCCAGAAGCCTCCACGCTGGCTGTACCTGATCGGGTGTAGTCTGATACTGGCTATTCTTCCACGGCTCACTTTTGCTCAAGCCACGCAAAAATGGGTAGCTGTTTACAATGAACAGTCTGCACAGCAGGCTTATGGCAGAAAGGTGGTCACGGATGTTGCCGGAAACATTTATGTTGGCGGCAACAGGAACAGCAGCACGGGCAATGATTTTTTACTGATCAAGTACAATGCGGCTGGCGAGCAGCAGTGGAAAGCAGTGTATGATGGAGGAGCAAACGATGATTTGACAGATCTCAAAATTGATGCCGCCGGAAATTTATACGCTAGTGGAAACTCAAATAATGGGACAAACGGCAATGACTATGTCACTGTGAAGTATAACACCAACGGCGAGCAGCAGTGGGTGGCCCGCTATAATGGGACCAATACCACCAACAGCTATGACAACGTCACGGCTATGGCTGTGGATGCAGCTGGCAACGTGTACGTAACGGGCCAGTCGATGAGCGAGACAAGCAACAACTACGACTATGCTACAGTGAAGTATAACACCAATGGCGAGCAGCAGTGGGTAGCCCGCTATAGTGGGACTAATGCCACAAACAGCTATGATTATGCAACTGCTATGGCTGTGGATGCAGCTGGCAACGTGTACGTAACAGGCCAGTCGATGAGTGAGACAAGCAACAACTACGACTATGCTACAGTGAAGTATAACACCAGTGGCGAACAGCAGTGGATAGCCCGCTATAGTGGGACTAATGCCACCAATAGCTATGATTATGCAACCGCTATGGCTGTGGATGCGCAGGGCAACGTGTACGTAACAGGGCGGTCGATGAGTGAGACAAGCAACAACTACGACTATGCTACAGTGAAGTATAACACCAATGGCGAACAGCAGTGGGTGGCTCGCTATAGTGGGACTAATGCCACCAATAGCTACGACTATGCCACGGCCATGGCCGTGGACGCGGCCGGCAACGTGTACGTGACAGGCCAGTCGATGAGCGCGACGAACAACGACTACGACTACGCCACAGTGAAGTATAACACCAGTGGCGAGCAGCAGTGGGTGGCCCGCTACGGCGGCAACAACACCACCAACTACAACAATGACAACGCTAGAGCGGTAGCCGTGGACGCGGCCGGCAATGTGTACGTGACGGGGCAGTCAACGAGCGAGTCCAACACCACCGACGAGATGATGATGTACAACAACTACGATTACGCTACGGTGAAGTACAATACCATAGGCGAACAGCAGTGGGTGGCCCGCTACAGCGGCAACAACGCTAGTGACAACAGCTACGACTATGCCATGGCCATTGCCGTGGACGCGGCTGGTAATGCGATTGTTACTGGTCAATCTTACAACGGCACAAAATATGAGATTGCTACGATTAAGTACAGTTCTAGTATTGCTACAGTCATCAGCAGCAGTGCTCCCAATCTTACCAATGCATCTCCGCTTCCTATCGCGATAGACTTTGCGAGAGACGTCACTGGTTTTACACTATCTGATGTGGTGGCAGCAGGAGGAACTGTAGCGAATTTCTCCGGAAGCGGAAGCCACTATACCCTGGAAGTGACGCCAACGGCCGACGGAGAAGTAACAGTGAATGTGGCAGAGGGTGTTGCGGTAGATGAACTGGAGATTGAGAATGCACAAGCACAACAGTTCTCCATTATATATGATCATACGGCCCCAGTTGGCCCGGTTATCGCCTCTATTTCGGACGATACAGGCATCAGCAACTCAGACAAAGCCACCTCCGACAACACGCTTATGCTTGCCGGTACCGCCGAGCCAAACACAACGGTTACAGTAAGTGAGACCACACAGGGAGAGGTTGGCGCTACTAAAGCAGATGCCGCAGGTAATTGGGCCTTTGATTACCAAACCGTTGAACTGCCGGAAAGCACCTATACCCTAACCGCCACTGCTACCGACGCTGCCGGAAACACCGGAAACGCAAGCGCTGAATTTGTCATCACGGTGGATCAGACAGCTCCAACTGTGGCTTTGCAATCTGATGTAGCTATGCAGGCAAATGCTCCTTTCCAACTGAGTGCCGTTTTTAGCGAGCCAGTATACACGTTAACAGCCGCCTCCTTTGAGGTGCAAAACGCGGCTGTATCGGATGTCGCATCAGCAGATGGGCTAACTTATACAGCCACTGTTTCCCCAACCGCCGATGGCCCGGTAAGTATAAAACTGCCTGCCGTCGTGGTATCAGATTTGGCTGGAAACACTAACACAGTTTCAAATACTATCGAAACCACCTTTGACGCGACCCGTCCTTCTGTGGCGATCTCGTCGGCTGCCTCCGACATTGTAAAAGCACCTTTCAATATCCAAATCTCCTTTAGCGAGCCGGTAGATGGTTTTGAGGCGGCTGATGTAACGGTTGAAAACGGCAGCCTGAAAGATCTGGCGACAGAAGACCATAAGCTTTACACCGCTGTGGTAGAGCCAACTGCTGACGGTATGGTCACTATAAATGTAGCTGAAGACCTGGCAGCCGATGCCGCCACCAACGGCAACACCGCTTCTAACATCCTCACGCGCATCTATGATGTCACCCTGCCAACTGTGGTGGTGGCAACGGAAGCGACGGAAAAGCTAAATAACAGTTTTGACGTGAGCGTTACCTTCTCGGAAGGCGTAACAGGCTTCTTGGCGGAAGATTTGACAGTAACCAATGCGCGTCTTTCCACCTATCCGCAAACAGATAGCAAAGTGTATACTTTCCGCCTCACCCCAACCGCAGACGGCGAAGTGAGCGTGGCGGTGCCAGCCGATGTGGCGCAGGATTTAGCCGCCAACGGGAACGAGGCATCGAATAAACTTGTACGCCTGTACGATGCCACGAGACCGGCTGTAACACTCACCACCTCAGCTCCTAACCCGACCAACGCCGCTATTCCGGTTACAGTTGAGTTTTCGGAACCAGTGTCCGGGCTAGCTGTGGAAGGTTTTGCGGTAACCAACGGTACAGCTGCAGGTTTTGAAGTGGTGAGCGACACGAAGTATACAGCCGTTGTAACGCCTGCTGCGGATGGCCAGGTAAGCATAGCCCTTGCGGCCAGTGCAGCTGCCGACGCTGCCACAAACGGAAACACGGCATCTAACGAACTGCAACTGGTGTACGATGCCACAGCCCCTGCTGGTTATGCCATCGCTTTTGGCCCGGAGCGCGTGGATGTGGCCAATCAAAACGCCACGTCTGCCAGTATAACCGGAGCCGAAACAGGAACTACCTATACTTATAGCATCACCAGCGAGAACGGCGGTATGCCAGTAACAGGAACAGCCGTCGTGCAGCACGCGGGTTTTGACCTGACAGCGCTGGACCTCAGCGGCCTGAACGACGGTACCCTGACAGCTACTTTATACCTGACAGACGCTGCCGGAAACAAAGGTGGCGAGGCAACAACACAGGTGCTGAAAGTAACCCGCAACATTGTAGCTGTGGCAACACCAGCTGTGATTAATGTACCGATCAGAACAACCTATGCCAACGTGCCGCTTCCTGCTACAGTGGAGGTAACGTACGCCACAGGCGAGAAGGCGCAGATAGGCGTGACCTGGAGCCCGGGCAACTACAATGGCCTGATAGCCGGACCTTACGCACTGACCGGTGAACTGGTGCTTGCCCCAATGACCACGAACTACGAGGGCCATAAAGCAGCTGTAACCGTAGAAGTGCAGCCGAACAAGGTGCCGACCGCTCTTGCCTTCAGCGCCACCACCTTTAAGCCGGAGGCCGCTGCCGATGATGTGCTCGGTATGCTGACTACCACCGATGAGGACGATAACGAATTTGTGTATGAGCTGGCCAGCGGCCAGGGCGACACCAACAACAACCTGTTCGAGGTGAGAGGAGACGAAGTATACCTGAAGTCCAACAGCGGCTTGTCCGGTATGATTTCATTCACAATCCGCGTGCGCAGCACCGATCCCTACCTCAACACCATCGAGAAGAGCTTTACGCTGACCAAGGAGCTGTATGCGAAGGCGGAGGCCCAGCTGAAAATTGTTAACGCTTTCTCTCCGGACGGCGACGGCATTAACGACACCTGGACCATACCGGAGCTGCGCTTCTACAACCACGTGGAGATTGAAGTATACGACCGCTCCGGCGTGCGCCTGTTCCATACCACCAAGCCTGAGGAAGGGTGGAACGGCAAAGACACCAACGGCCTGGTGCGCCAGGGAGGCTTCCTCTACATCGTGCAGGTGAAGGATATTAATATGGTGAAGAAAGGTGTAGTAACAGTTCTTAAGAAGTAATCAAAATGAAAAAGTATATTATAGCAATCGCTGCCATTATTGCTGCACTGGGGGCACAAGCCCAGAGCAGAAAACACATCGCTAACTTCTCGCTGTTTCAGCAGTACTATAACCCGGCCCTGACGGGGTACGAGGGGTCGATGGTGAAGACGTTTTACCGCAACCAGTGGACAGGCTTTGAGGACGCGCCAAAAACCATCTTCGCCTCAGGCGAACTGGACCTGGCTGACCTGGCCGCCTGGAAACACGACGACGTGCTGAAGTCGCGGCAGGAGAACGGCTACAGTCGTGAGTCGGTGGGCAAACACGCCTTTGGTTTGGCCATACTGCATGATCAGTTCGGCCCCTTTGGCGAAAGCCAGGTGTTTTTGAGCTACGGCTCCCGTGTGCGCCTGAGCGAGGGCACCAGCCTGCGCTGGGGCTCTGCACTTACCTACAGTGCCACCCGTCTCGACGGCAGCCGCCTGACTGTAGACCAGGAGAACGATTCGCAGTACCAAGACGTACTGGCAGGCAACAGCCGCTTCAGCAAGCTGGACCTGAACCTGGGCTTGATGCTGACCGGGGAGAAGTTCTACGCGGGCTACGCGATGCAGGGCATCACGCAGGGCAGCCTGGTGACCACCGGCGACGATTACCTGAACGACACCTACACGCGTCTGCACGTGGTGCAGGCCGGTTACCGCACCGCACTCACCGAACAGGTGGGCCTGGTAGTGAACGGCATCTACCAGTACGACGATAAGCTGAAGGAAACGATGGAGGGGCAGGTGAAGGCCGTGTACCAGAACATGTTCTGGATTGGCGGCGGCTACCGCAAAGATCTGGCCTATACCGTGAACGCGGGTGTGCGCCTGAGCCAGTTGAAGCTGGGCTACGTGTACGAGACGCCGACCGACGATGCCAACTCCATCAACCAGAGCACCAACGAGATTATGCTAACTTACAACCTGGTGGCGATGAAGTTCCCGAAACTGAGCAGACACGTGACCATCTGGTAACCTGAAAAGACAATATCCCATGAAAAGACATATTTATACCATTGCCTTTTTCCTGACGCTGGCAAGTGCGGCGCAGGCCCAGACACCGATAAAGCAAACGCACGAGCAAGTGGCTGACGTGCTGCTCTTCGGCGACGATTTGCTGCTCTCGACGAAGAAGGAGGCCGACGGCCAGTACATTTACGTGGAGCGGCGCGGCAGCCTGGGCGAGCCGCAGAAAGAGCCCGCTCTGAATGCCGGCCATACCAACACCATGATTGGCAGCAACCCGGCGGCGCAGGAGCTGTATGTGTACCAGAAGAACAGCCGCAATGACGAGAAGATAGTGGTATATGCGTACCGCAACGGCGCTTTTGAAAAGACAGAGGAGCGCCCGCTGCCCCGCATGCACAACAACTCTTATAACCTGGGCCTCTTTCTGAACGAGAGCAAAAGTGATTTATACTTGTCGGGAGAGCTGGGCAAGAGCCACGGCTACGACGACATCTACCGTAGCACCTGGCAGGGCGGCCGCTGGAGCAAGCTGAAGAACCTGGGCAAGCAGGTGAACACGAAGCAGCCGGAGTTTGCGCCTTACGTTACTGGCGACTCCCTGTACTTCTCACGCAGGCAGGATGAGGCGGCCTATGTATACGTTCTTCCACTAAAGGACGGCGAGGCTGCCGGAGAGGCCACGAAGCTGGGCGAGCCGGTGAATACGGCAAGTGCCTTCAACGCCTACTACCGCAAAGCAGGTGACCGCGAAACCTGGATTTCGGCGGCAGGCAAAGCCGACGAGCCGGTGCTGACGGCTTATGTAACAGAAGCGCCCGCACCGCCGGTGGCCGTGGCCGAGCAACCGAAGCCGTTGGCGGAAGCGCCTGTGATAGTAGCGCCCGCGCCTGCCCCGGCCGTGCGCCGCACCGCCGACCTGCAGCTGGGTTACGGCTTCAACGAGGTATTCCTGAAGCCCGGAGAACTGAAGGTGCTGCAGCGCTACCTGGCTAAGCAACCTTCCGGCGCAACCTTCACCGTTACCGGCTACTCCGATGCCCGCGGCACCGCGCAAGCAAAGCAGCAGGTGAGTCGCCGCCGCGCCGCCTACATCAAGTGGTACATCGACAAATATTACAGCGCCAAAGGCTTCACTGTGCGCACCGACCACGTGGTGGAGGCCGGTACCGGCCCCGACAGCCGCAAATCAGAGCTGCTCAAGGCACAGTAACTCAGTATAAAGTAAAAGAAAGAAAGGCTGCCGGATTGTTCCGGCAACCTTTCTTTCTTTTACTTTATACTGGTGACAATGATGGTCTCCTTCCGGATGGCAGTTAGAAACAGGCCGGTGACGCAAGGTTTGCTGTTTCACTCTGACCGGGGCGTGCAGTACTGCAGTCAGCGAACATCTTCTTAAGCCGGGCGTTCTCCTCCAGTTCCTTTAGCCGCTTTGCTTCAGAGATGTACATGCTGCCATACCGGATCTTCCACCGGTAGAAAGTGGCCCGGCTGACCTCTAGCTCCCGGTAAATATCCTCTGCCTTCCTGCCTCCCTCGTGCTCTTTGAGGGCCCTAATGATCTGGCTTTCGGTGAATAGTGTCTTCTTCCTCTTATCAGTTTAAATGTATAACTTTTTGTCTGCTTTTAAACCGTCTCAATTTTAGGGATACTTACACCTCTTTAGCAGCCTTTTCATAAATTCTTGCCTATAAACTTCAATCCTAATTAATGTACATCAGTAGGTTTGCAAGATGTTTTCATGCCCCCTTGTCGCTCCCTTGCTTTATACCATACCTGCTCTGCCTCATACTTGTTTACCAGTTATTTCTCCGGCAGAATAACCTTTTTTGCGTGCATACAGTAATTAATCAAACATGGCAATAATATCATATAAAAGGCTGGCTATACTTGCCAAAGGGTGCCTGCACCATTCCAGCTTATACTTTAACCTATAAAACTATGAAAAACATTAGACCATATTTAATGACCCTGCTGGTGCTGCTGACCTTTACCATGAGCAGTTGCGAAGTTGTCGGCGATATTTTTGAAGCCGGTATGTGGACAGCCCTCATCGTTATCGTGCTGGTTATACTGCTAATCGTCTGGATCTTCCGTAAATTTACGCGGTAGTCTGCAAATAATACAACCAGGTATAAACAGAAACAGGGGAGCCGCGGCTCCCCTGTTTCTGTTTATACTATATCACAATAAGGCTATCTCGATCGTTTCGGCATAGTGCCCATGATATAGTCCCACAGTGGCGACGATACCCCATACGCGGCATTCGGGTCTTTGTAGTGGTGAATGCTGTGATGAATCCAGAGCGTTTTCAGGAAGTTCTTAGGCGGTGCATACGCATGCACGGCATAGTGCACAAACAAATAGAGCGCATAGCCAAACAACATGCCGGCTACAATGCCAAACACGAAGTTGCCAAAAACCAGTTTGAAAACAAAGAAGAGGAACGAGGCAATAAACACGCTCACAATAGGCGGCATGGCCAGGCGCTCCTTGTCTTTGGGGTATTCGTGGTGATTGCCATGAAAGGTGTACTGAATACGTGCCTTTGTAGGCGTGTCAGTGCTCATATGGAATAGATAGCGGTGCGCCAGGTATTCGAGCAGGGTGAAAGCAAACCACCCGGCCAGAAAAAGGCCCACAGCCTCCAGCACGCTGATAAAGCTGTGCGTGATGCCATAGTAAATCAGCCCTGCCGAGATAACAACAAAAATCGAGATAGGCAGGCCACTGTTGGTTCTGGTTAATTTTTCGAGCAGCGGATTTTCAAAAATCTGTGCTTTCCCTTTATGGTTTGGTTTCATAGGTGTTCCTTTCTGCTTCTTTCAGCTGCAAAAGTACTTAAAAAAATTATTTGAACTACCGGTACAGATGTATAACGCACCCCTTTATACATGGTTGAGCAATACTTCTAAAGCTCTGGCAGTATAAGGCGGCTGTGCCAGCTGATAGGTGGCCTGCTTATAAAACTGCCGGCGTACCGCTAATGTTTTGCTTAAGAAAGATTTAAGTTCGGCAGCCGTTTTACCGGCCAGCAGCGGCCGCGCCTGCAGGTCAGATTGCAGGAGCCGTTGGGCCAGTTCCGCTACTGGTACATCCAGAAAAAAACTTTTCCCATGCCGGTTGATAAAGGCCATGTTGTCGAAAAAGCAGGGAGCGCCGCCGCCAGTAGCTACCACGGCCTGCTGGTGTTCCTGCACCAGCGCCTCCAGCGCCTCTCGCTCCAGTATACGGAACCGCTCCTGCCCCTGCTCCTCAAACAGTTGCGCAATACTTTTACCCGCTCTCCCTTCGATATAGGTATCCAAATCTATAAAGGTGTAGCCCAGCCGGCCGGCCAGTTGCCGCCCCAGCGTGGTTTTGCCACTGCCCATCATACCGATTAAAAAGAGTAGCATCTTTTTTGAATTAAGAATTGTGATTCGTTTATCGTGCTTCGAAAAGCGGGAGGAGACTACTTTGTCCTTTCAAAGTTTTACCGGGTCCCGAAATTTTCATCCAAACGATAAACGACCATTAAAGCAAACCCTTCACCTCCTCCATGTCCGGCGTGTCGTTGTGGTGCCACTTGCCTTTTACGGTGCCGTTTTGCAGCAGCACCAGGCCGGGGTTGGAACGGATAATGGTTTTGAGCACCGTGCCGTCGCCGTAGTAGTAAGGGGCAGCCAGGTTTACCTCGTGGCGGAACATCTCAAAATCCTGTCCGCTGCTGCTGGTCACCACTATCGGCTGAATGCCGTTCTGTTCCGCCGCCTGCACCAGTTTGTTTATACTTTCAATATCCTCGCGGTCGGCTGTAGCTACGCTCTGCACAATAATCAGCAGCTTGTTTCCTGTAAAAATCTCCTGCGTAAAATCGCCTTCATCGTTCCATACATTAAAGTCCGTGATTTTGGGCCCATCTTCGGGGTTGATGGCAATCATCTCCTTGAATTTATAGCTCTCGTCGGTCGGGTATACTTCAAACTCCTGCTCTTCGCCGTTTTTCAGCATTACGTACTTGTAGCGCAGCGGCGCCGCAGGTTTCATGAGCGCCTGGATGTTATTACCTATTTTATAAGGACGGAAGTCGATAAAGGGCAGGTGCTCGTAGGCATACCAGCCGATGCCCACCGATAGTATAGCTGCGAACGCTGTAACTGCCGCGCCTGTTCGGGGGCGGGTAAGCGGCGGCAGATAACGCTGTGTAAACAGCAGCACCACAATCATCACCAGCAATATCAAATCTTTGGTAAACGATTGCCACGGCGTAAGTTTAATGGCATCGCCGAAGCAGCCGCAGTCTGTTACTTTGTTGAAGTAGGCCGAGTAAAAGGTAAGAAAGGTGAAAAATACAATCAGCACCAGCAACGCTGTCAGTATGCTTTTAAGCCGCCAGCGCAGCAGCAGCGCCACCCCCAGCGCGATCTCCAGCGAGCTCAGAAAAATAGACAGGAAAAGCGCCAGTGGCCGTAAGGACAGGAAGAAAGGCGCGAAATCTACGGCAAATACTTCAAAATATTCGTCCAGCTTGATGGCGGTGCCCACGGGGTCATTGATTTTAATCAGTCCCGAAAAGATGAACAGCACGCCCACAAAAAGCCAGCAGAATTTACTTATAAATCTCATTCTTTTGAGTTAAGGTGAGTTAAAGAATTATAATATTAATTAGTTGAGAGTTGAAGTATAAAACTTACATCTCCCTGAATACCTGCAGGTGGTTTTTAGTCTATAACTATACTTGCCTCTGGCAAAAACAGACACTCGCAGGAGCTGCGCACGCTGCAAGGTCTTTATACTTATTCCTGCGCAAAGCCCGATAAAATCAGGGCGAAAACAGCATAATTCAGCATGTCGCGGTAGTTGGCTTCCACGCCTTCAGATATCAGCGTCTGGCCTTCGTTGTCTTCTATCTGTTTGGTCCGGTACAGCTTCATCAGGATGATATCGGTAATGGAGCTCACGCGCATGTCGCGCCAGGCTTCGCCGTAATCGTGGTTTTTAGCTTGCAGCAGCTTGCTGTTCTCTTCGATATGGTGCGTGTACTGGCGCTCCACTTCCTCCGCCGATAGGCTCATCGGCGCGTCAGCAGGCAGGCTGAGCTGCATCAGCGCAATAACGCAGTAGTTGATAATACCCACAAACTCGCCGTTGATATCGTCTGCTACCAACTGTTTACCCTTCTCCTGGATAGAACGGATACGCTGCGCTTTGATAAAAATCTGATCAGTAATGGAAGGCAGCCGCAGCACGCGCCAGGCGGTGCCGTAATCCCTCGTTTTTTTCACAAACGTATCCTTACAGCGCTCTATTACCCGATTATATTCCTGCAGTGTTTGACTAATCAATTTTTTAGGTTTAATTTTAAAGACAATTGATCCGGATACCAACATTGGAAGCGAAAGATACGCTTTTTAGCAAAAAAACCACGCTCAACTGCCGCGGAAAAATCCTGCAGCTGGATACGCCAAAGGCGATGGGCATCCTGAACCTGACACCTGATTCCTTTTACGCCGGAAGCCGCCTGCGTTCTGCGGACGAGGCAGTAAAAAGAGCGGAGACAATGCTGCTGGATGGCGCTGATGTGCTGGATATTGGCGGTTATTCCAGCCGGCCCGGTGCCGTCGATGTGCCGGTACAGGAGGAGCTAGCACGGGTGATACCCGCCATAGCGGCTATTGTAAAAGCTTTTCCGGATGCTATACTTTCGGTGGATACTTTCCGGGCGGAGGTCGCAGAAGCTGCGATTGAAGCTGGCGCTGCCATTGTCAACGATATTTCGGGCGGGCTGCTGGACGAGGCGATGTTCGAAACAGTGGCGCGGCTGCAGGTGCCCTATATCCTGATGCACATGCGCGACACACCGCAAACCATGGCAGACATGGCTAAGTATGCGGATGTGGGGACAGAAGTGCTGGACGAACTGCAGATGCAGGTGGCTAAGCTGCGGCAACTGGGCGTAAAAGATATTATACTTGATCCGGGCTTTGGATTTGCCAAAACCATAAACCATAATTTTGAGTTACTTAACCGGCTGAGCGAGCTGCGTATATTTGGCTTGCCCATACTGGCCGGGCTGTCGCGCAAATCCATGGCCTATAAATTCTTGGGCATCGATCAGGCAGAGGCACTGCCCGGCACCATCGCACTTAACACCATGGCGTTGCTGCAAGGCGCCGCCATTTTACGGGTGCATGACGTAAAAGAAACAAAACAGACCATAGAACTTTACAAGAAAACAACACTTTGATATTCTTATTTAACGTAGGGTTTTTAGAAATAGGATTTCAGGACATCATCGACGTCCTGCTCGTAACTGTGCTGCTCTACCAGTTGTACAAGCTCCTGAACGGCAGCGTGGCATTAAAGATTTTCCTGGGCCTGCTCTCTATTTACCTGCTGTACCTGGTGGTGCGCGCGGCAGGCATGGAACTGCTCACCATTATACTTGGGCAGTTTATGGGCGTGGGCGTGCTGGCGGCCATTATCCTGTTTCAGCCCGAAATACGCCGTTTTCTGCTGCTGATAGGCAAAACCACCGCCTTTAACAACGAACGCTTTTTCCGTAGCTTTCCGTGGCGCCGCGAGCAGGGCGAGAAGATAAGCCTCACGCCTTTTATCGAGGCTGCCAAGTCGCTGGCCGGCAAGAACACGGGTGCCTTGATTGTATTTGCCAAAAGCTCCGAGCTGAAATATTATGCCGAGTCGGGCGATTTGATTGACGCCATCATTTCGAAGCGCCTGCTCATGTCCATCTTCAACAAAAACAGCCCACTGCACGACGGGGCCGTTATTATCTCGAACAACCGCATCAAAGCGGCCCGCTGCATTTTGCCTGTCACCGAAAACAACGATGTGCCTGCTTCGATGGGCCTGCGCCACCGCGCTGCTATCGGTTTAACGGAGGTAACGGACGGCGTGGTGCTGGTGGTTTCGGAAGAAACAGGGCAAATAGCTTTGGTGCGCAACGGCGAAGTATTCCGTAATCTTTCTTCCGCCGACCTCCGCCTCAAGCTCAACCAGTTCCTGTTCGACACCGATCAGAAACCGGCCATCTCACCTGCAGACAAGACAATCAGTGCCGTTTAGGACAGGCCGTGTTGTTATTGCGCAGAAGTAGAAATCCGGGGATAGGTATCGGGACAGAGCCTGCTGTTTCACGCTCTTTATGTATGCAGGTTTGACTGTAAACTATACAGCAGGCAGATTAGTATACCGCATCTTCGGATTTATACATCCTCAAACCTACTTAATCTTCCCGTCTTTTCCAGGCAAACCAGTAAATAGCAGGGCCCACCACGGGTACAATCCAGAGCACCATCATCCACGTCAGGCGCTTGTTTAAGTTATAATGCGACTTAAAAATGAGATGATAGAGGCTGTATACCACCACCAGGTAGTTTATAATGATGAGCCAGAAAACAACAGGGTTGTGATTGAATAGATTCATGCGTTATGTATACTTTCTTAAAATATCCCCTTACAAGGTTACCAGCCACAACATCTCTTCCGGATACAACTGCCAGTGCATTATCCTGTTCTTGCTAACGTTCCGCCGTTACCGATGTTCCAACAAGGTATAAAAAGAAAACCATTCCTGCAGCAGCGGAATGGTTTTCTATGTTTTTTATTCAGACTCAAGCTCACTTCAGCACACCCAGTTCTCTACCTACTTCGGTAAAGGCGGCGATGGCCTGGTCAATATGTTCTTTGTCGTGCACGGCCGAGAGTTGTACCCGGATGCGCGCCTGCCCTTTTGCCACCACCGGATAGTAAAACCCAATCACGTAGATGCCTCTGTCGAGCATGCGGGCAGCAAACTCCTGCGCCAGCGGCGCATCGTAGAGCATCACCGGCACAATGGGGTGGTCGCCGGGCTTGATGTCGAAACCGGCCTCAGTAATTTTTTCGCGGAAGTACCTGGTGTTCCACTCCAGTTTGTCGCGCAGTTCGGTGGTGGCACTCAGCAAATCCAGCACCATAATAGACGCGCCCACAATAGATGGTGCCAGGGAGTTAGAGAACAGGTATGGCCGCGAACGCTGGCGCAGCATGTCGATAATCTCTTTGCGGCCGGACGTGAAACCGCCCATTGCGCCGCCCAGCGCCTTGCCCAACGTGCCGGTAATAATATCGACTTTGCCCATTACGTGGTGATACTCGTGGGTGCCACGGCCGGTTTTACCCATAAAACCGGAAGCGTGCGAGTCGTCTACCAGCAGCACGGCATTATACTTCTCAGCCAGTTCCACAATTTTATCCAGCTGCGCGATGGTACCGTCCATCGAGAAAGCGCCGTCGGTAACAATAACGCGGTGTTTGGCATTTTGCGATTCCTGCAGTTTTGCTTCCAGATCAGCCATGTTATTGTGCTTGTAGCGGAAGCGCTGCGCTTTGCACAAGCGGATGCCGTCGATAATGGACGCATGATTCAGTTCATCTGAAATAATGGCCGATTGGGCATCAAACAAAGGCTCAAACACGCCACCATTGGCATCGAAGGCAGCTGCATAAAGTATAGTATCTTCAGTGCCCAAAAATTCAGAAAGTTTGCGCTCCAGCTCTTTGTGGATATCCTGCGTGCCGCAGATAAAACGCACCGAGCTCATGCCATAGCCGTGCGTGTCGATGGCTTGTTTGGCCGCCTCAATTACGCGCGGGTGCGCCGAGAGGCCCAGGTAGTTATTCGCGCAGAAATTGAGGACGTGGGGCTGCAGCGTGGTGCCGATATCTGCTCCCTGGGGTGTGGTGATGATGCGCTCTTTTTTATACAGGCCCGCCTCCTGAATTTCGGCAAGCTGTTGTTCTAAGTCTGGTTTTAAGGTTCCGTACATGGTTCGTTTGTCGTATCTCGTTTATCGTTGTTCGTGTTTCGCTTTAATTTTAAGTACAGAGAAAAGATTACTCTTATACTTTGGGTATCACTAATTCAATATAATTAGCTCATCACACAATCTTATACCTGAGAGGTCTTTTGTCTTGATACTTGTGTCCTCTTACTTGCTTAATAAATTAAGGTCAGACGCTTGTTGCATCGCCGGTTTCATCGGGTTTCGGCGGCGGGCGGCGCATTACAGGCCTTGGCCGCGGTGGTTTTATACTTTCGGGAGCCTCCTGTGTTGGCGGCTCCGGCGCTGTTGAATTTTCCTCATCAGGAGGAGGCACTGCAGGCGTCGGGCGCTTCATAACAGGGCGGGGACGCGGTGGTTTTGGCTTTTGTTCCTCTACCGGGTTTGGGGCCGGAGTATCCGTTTGCTCCGTCTTTTCTGCTTCAGCCTGCGGCGCATCGGTTGCAGGCTTTTGCAAGGCTGCAGGTCTTTTTATCACGGGCCGTGGCCGGGGAGGTTTTGGGGCTTCCGCCGCTTCTGCCTGGCCTGACGGGGCAGGTGTTGCTACTTCGTCAGGCTGCTTTTCCACTGGTTTTTGCAATGCTGCGGGCCGTTTGATAACAGGCCGGGGGCGCACAGGTTTGGCTTCTCCTGCCTCAGATGGTACTTCGGCAGCTTGCGCCGGTTGATTTGTCGTTTCTTCCGGCGCCGCTTCGGGTTTAGGTATAACCGGCCGCCTGATAACGGGGCGTGGCCGTGCAGCCGCCGGCTGTTCCTGATTTTCTGTTGCTTTCTCCGCAGCCTCCTCATCCGCAGCGCCTGGCTTTGGCGGCACAACAGGGCGGCGCACTGCCGGCCATGGCCTGGCATCTGGCGGTGCTGCTTCGGATGTTTCCTGTGGAACAACGGGTTGTGCCGGAACTTCCGGGGGAGTTGCCGGTGCGCTTGCAGCCGGCTTTGGCGCGGCCCGCCGGGTGGCGGCCGGTTTTGGAGCCGATGCAGCATTGGCTGGCGCAGGTTTCGGCACTTCGTCCTCTGCCAGATGATACCGCAGACGCACGTTGTTGAGCACCATCTTCACGGAAATATAAAAGCTGTTGGGGTGCATTTGTGCGTACATCTGCTCCCATACTGCATATTGCGCAGGCTCTGCCGCCTCAAAAGCTGCCCTGTTTATCCGTTTCTTCGTCAGGTATTCTTCAAACGTCATGCTGTATATATAATAAAGCCGGGTTTATAAAGCGGCTATTATACCAGAATTCCGCTTCCCGTTTTACAAATATAAGAAAATCAGCCTTGGTGTTATCATGCTTCCAATCCTCTAAAGTACCGCTTGCCTTTGTATTCCCGCAAATAAGCATTATTTAATTTGATGAAAACGTTTGCGTAAAAACAAGCATTTTCGTTTGCCTCAAAATAGCGTACTTTGCGCAACGATTTACAGGTAATAATGGCAAACACAAGTGACACGGTATTGGTAATTGGCGCGTGCGGGCAATTGGGCTCAGAACTCACCCTGGCACTACGGAACATGTATGGCGGCGCGAATGTAGTGGCGGCAGATGTTGCAGTCCCTAAACAAGCCGATTTACGCGATTCCGGCCCTTTTGAAAAAGTAGATGTGCTGGATGCTAACGTGCTGGCAGGCCTGGCTGCGAAGTATAAATTCAAGCAGATTTATCATCTGGCTGCAGTGCTCTCGGCTACCGGCGAAAAGAACCCCAAGTTTGCCTGGCGCCTGAACATGGAAGGCCTTTTCAACGTGCTGGATCTGGCGCTGGAACATAATGTTTCTAAAGTATACTGGCCCAGTTCTATTGCCGTTTTTGGCCCGAACACGCCGCGCCAAAACACACCGCAGCATACCGTTATGGACCCAAATACCGTGTACGGCATCAGCAAACAGGCTGGTGAGCGCTGGTGCGAATATTATTTTGAGAAGTATGGCCTGGATGTGCGCAGCCTCCGTTACCCCGGCCTGGTTGGCTACAAAGCCCTGCCCGGCGGCGGCACCACTGATTATGCCGTTGATATTTACCACAAAGCACTGGAGGGAGAAAAGTATGAATGCTTTCTGAGTGAAAACACCTACCTGCCGATGATGTACATGCCCGATGCCCTGAAAGCAACCCTGGACTTGATGCATGCGCCTGCGGAACAGGTGAAGGTACGCAGCTCTTACAACCTAAGCGCCATGAGCTTCTCTCCGAAAGAAATAGCCGCTTCCATTCAAAAGCATCTGCCTGGTTTTGAAATTGCGTACCGGCCGGACGCCCGCCAGCAGATTGCCGATTCTTGGCCCCAAAGTATAGATGACAGCGCCGCCCGCCAGGATTGGGGATGGCAACCCGCCTACACGCTGGATACCATGACACAGGATATGCTCGTAAACCTTAAAAAGCTGAAGGAAGCGCACGCTGTTTAAAGTATAAATGGAGTCAATAAAGGACGAACCCAGAGGCAGGTATGTATAATCTTAAGATTAACATGGCTTTGCACTAAGATAAATGCAGCATTACAAGACTGCTTTACTATATGGCAGAAACGGTATAACCTTCTCCTCCAAAGCAAGTTTATACTTTAGCTAAGTATAAACTGCCATGATTGTAAATGCCACCCCCGAAGGCTGGGAAATTATTTACCAACAGGCGCACGGGATATTGGCGGCGCAGCTGGCTTTCTATCTGCAGCCCGCATTGCAATGTCCGCACTGGCCGGAAACCATTGTTGCCATAGCCAACCACGACAACCGGCAGAAAACCTGGCAGGGCCGGGACGGCCTGACGCCTGCCGGTGCCCCGGCCGACTTTACATTGCTCCCCGTTACGCTGGCACAGGCCAAAGCCCTCATGCATGCGGTCCGTTTTCAGAGCCGGTGGGTGGCACTGCTTACCTCCATGCACATGAGCTACCTTTATGAGGGGCAGCAGGGCCAAAGCAAAGACATCGATGCTTTTGTGCGGGAACAGCAGGAGCTGCAACATAATCTGCGCCAGCACCTCGGCATCAGCAAAGAAGCAGCAGCCAAAGCCTACGCCGTGATGCAGTGGTGCGACCGGCTGTCGCTTATACTTTGCCGCAACGAACTGCCTGCCGGCGAACGCCACCTGGAAATAAGCGCCGGCCCTGACGGGGAAGTATACTTTGTAAAGCAGCGGCCGGATGAATCTTTGCACGTGGAACCCTGGCCTTTTGCCCAACCGCAACTGGAGGTGCAAACAGAATACCGGATTCTGGAGCAGTTGCAGTTTAAAGACGATGCCGAACTGGCGGAGGCGCTGCACCAGACAGCGGTAAAGTATAAAAAGTGGCTTTTCAGAAAGAAATAGAATCTGCTTACAACCGCCGGGGCAGCCTGCCTTCGCATAGCAGTATAGCCAGCGCTGCTTGTTACCATATGATAAAGCAGTCTTTTTCCGAAATGCAAATATTTTGGTATAACCCTTGCCTGTGATAGCTGGAATGGAAAAGCCGTCGTAACTTGCGTCGCCATTTTTTATACTTTATACATCCCTCTAAGCGTGAGAAAGTTAAATATATACTACCTCCTTTTTATACTATTTTTTTCTGCCGGAGTATTTGCACTGCCAGGTTGTTCCAGCACAGAAAAACTGAATGCGGCAGCGCCTGTTGCGGCCACCACCGCGCCGGCTTATCAGCCCAGCCTTTCTTCTATAACGGTGCCTGTGTCGGTGCCGGTTGCCGCCATTGAGCAGCGCCTGAACCAGGAACGGCAGGGTGTGCTTTACAAAGACGATAAACTGGAAGGCGACAATGTAGCCATAACGGTTACTAAAAACGGCCTGATGCGCGTACAGGCCGACAAAGACAAAATATACTTCAGCGTGCCGCTGCACATCTACGCCAAGGGCCGCTGGAAGTGGGACCCTTGCAAGCTCTGCCCGGCCATCGACAAAACCGAGAACACCAGTTTTGACATGGTAATCAAAACGGAAAGCAAAGCCAGCCTGACGGAAGATTATAAAATCAACACCGTAACCAGCGGCGACTTTGAATGGGGCGATACCAAACCTACGCTGCAGTTAGGCCCGCTCACGATTGGCCTGGCCCGCTTTGTGGAGCCTGCCATGCGCAGCCAGATGGACAAACTTACCAAACAACTGGACCAGGAACTGCAAAATCGTCTGAATATCCGCCAGTATGTAGCGCAGGCATGGCTGATGATGCAGGAGCCCGTAAAATTGGACAATGACATGAACGCTTGGCTGACCATTGTGCCGAAGCAGGTGCGTATGACGCCGCTGCAGGCCCGTAACGGTAACCTGAGCACCCGCATCGGCATCTCATCTTACATCGCTGTCACAACCAACGGCAAACCCGACATCCAAATAAATAGAAACCTGCCGAAGCTAATCGTGGACAACCGCCTGAGCGACGACATCCGGATTGGGCTTACTGCCAATATACCCTACGAGCATGCCAGCAAACTGCTGCAAGCCCAGGTGACCGGGCAAACTTATACCTTCGACGATGGCAAAAGCCAGCTGACCATAAACGATGCGGCTATAGCCCCCGGCGGCGAGCAACTGGTGCTGATGCTGGATGTGAACGGCAAAACCAAAGCCGGGCTGTTTACCAAGAAGATTGTTGGCAAAGTATACCTGCGCGGCACGCCTTACTACGACCCCGAAACAGCTTCCATCAAAGTGCGCGATATAGACTATGACCTCGACACAAAAGACAAGCTGCTGAACACGGCCAGTTGGCTGGCCAAAAATAAGTTTACGGACATGATACAGGAGCAGGTAAGTTTTCCGGTGCAAAGCCAGCTAAACGATGCCAAAAAGATGCTGCAGGCCACCCTCGATCAGCAGGGCCGCGTAAACGAGTCGCTGTTGCTGAAAGGTAAAATTCAGGAAATCACACCAGACAACATTTACCTGACGCCCGAAGGTATAAAAGCCGTAGTAAACGCTACCGGAAGGCTAAGCGCTACGGTAGATAAGCTATAGCTTGGCATCGGATAAGGGATTATTTTTTGACAAAGGACAAAAGAAGCAGGAAAAAGATAAAAGGCAGAAGAGCTTTGCCCTCGCTCACCTCTGAGCGGGGGCAGTATAATTGTATACTTATCGGATTTCCGCAAACCTGCCGTCGCCTAAGTCTTTATTCCTTTGTCAAAAAACCCTTTGTCCAATTTACAGTTTTTCTACCGGCGTGGGACTGTTGAAAACGGCATCGGGCACAGAGGCCGGCGCTGCAATGTGGGTGATCTTGAATTCGCCTTCAGGGTTGCTGCGGTCGCCGGCCAGTTTTATACTTCCATAATCTTTGTAATCGCTCCAGCGGCGGGTAAAACCAGGCTCGGCATCGGCAGTATCCTTAAAGTAGGCCCATTGGGTTATCAGCCCTTTGTCTTTATCTACCCATAGCTTATACTTGTTCTGCGGCGTCAGGCCTACGCTGTCGAAGGTCATCTCCAGCACATCGGCCGGTGCGCCGTCCATGGTTTGGTCTTCGCCCAGGTATGCCAGGTGCACACCGTCGTCTTGTAGCTTAAAGGGCATCACCAGCCAGTAAGCGTTGTTTATCCAGCGGGCATAAGTCTGGTCCAGCAGTTCCTGCTTCTTCGCCGGATCCTGGAGTTCCTGCCCGGCTACGTATACTTTGCCCTCTTTTGTGTCTGTGTCGATAATGGCCACCAGGCTGTCCATCTCCCACCGGAATTTATCCTCCTGCTTATCCCAGATTTGATACTGGTCGTGAAAAGTCCAGGCAAGGTAGCGGGTATCATCCCAGCCTTGCCGGCCGCCCATGTTATCTATTACCTTGTCAGCAATTGCCTCGGCCTTGTTGTCGGTTGCCGGGCTCTGGCACTTTACCAGCGGCAACACCGCCAGACAGAGCAAAATCATCAAAACAGGACGCCTTTTCATATATCACTTCTAAGTTTCAGGAGGACAGCAATATACAAATATCTACGACTAATTCACCAACCGGAGCGCAGGCAAACGACAGGTAATTTTAACCAAGCGCCAAAACAGCCGTATCAAAACTGCAGATAAATATAAACACCACACAAACCAGCTATGGCCAAATTTACTATAAAAGAAGTCTTTCCTTTGCTTAAAACATCCGTCAGCGGATTCACAGACGGCAACGCCCTGAGTCTGGCAGCTGCGCTGGCTTTTAATGCTATTTTCTCCATTCCACCACTACTCATCATTATTATACGCGCGGCCGGGGTTTTCTTTGGCAATGAGGTGGTGTCCGGCAAGCTGGCCGATCAGCTATCTACGGCTATTGGCGCAGGGGCGGCCGAGGGCATACAGGACATCCTCAAAAATGCCAAGTTCAGCGGCGCGGGCGGCATTGCTTTCTGGATTGGCCTGGGCACATTGATATTTGCCGCCACCACTTTTTTTGCCACGCTGCAGCAGTCCCTCAATTCTATGTGGAACCTGAAGGTGAAGCCTTCCAACAGCATCCTATACATGCTCCGGGAGCGCGTTTTCTCTTTTGGTATTATCCTGAGTATTGCGCTGCTCCTGCTGGTTTCGTTCGTTATCAGCGCTGCCATTTCTATCCTGAGCGGCTACCTGACCAGGTTTATCCCGGATGCGGCGGTGTGGGTTATCAAACTGGTCGATTTTGTGGTGTCTTTTGGGCTCATTACAATACTTTTCGGACTTATTTTCAAGTACCTGCCCGATGCCATTATCCGCTGGAAAGACACCCTGATTGGCGCCGGCGTAACAGCCTTGCTGTTCACAGTAGGTAAATTTCTGATCAGTTGGTACATCGGCACCAGCGACCCGGGCTCAGCCTATGGCGCAGCAGGCTCCGTTATTATTATCCTTATCTGGATTTATTATTCTTCGATGATCGTGCTTTTTGGCGCGGAGTTCACGCAGCAATACGCTGACAGGTTCGGGCAGCATGTACGGCCTAAACTGCATGCCGTATTTGTAGAAGAGTGCGAAGTAACAGAGGATAACGACGATATTGCCAAAGGCCGTCCCAAACCCAAAGGAAGGTTTAATAAAGAGTGATTTTAGTGCTGGAATACGTAGCACGACAGCAAGTATAAAAGTATAGGTCCGGCTCCCGCTTGTAACTGTGGGAACCGGACCTATACTTTATGCAGTGTATTAAAACCGAAAATCGTGATACGTAAATTTACGCTGGTTGCTGCTGTTTTACAGCTAACTGCCCACAGGCGGCGTCGATGTCTTTGCCACGGCTGCGGCGTACATTTACCTGCACGCCCCGATCGGCGAGGTAGTAAATAAAGTCCTGCCAGCGTTCGTCGTTCGTGTTCTGGAAGTCGGCATTCTCAATCGGGTTATACTCAATCAGGTTGATTTTGCAGGGTATAACTTTGGAGAAGCGGAGCAATTCTTCGGCGTCCTGCAGCGTATCGTTGAAGTTCTCGAACACAATGTACTCATATGTTACCCTGCGGCCCGTTACCTGGTGGTAGTGTTTCAGGGCATCGATGATTGCCTCCAGCGAGTTGGTTTCGTTGATGGGCATAATCTGGTTGCGCTTTTCGTCGTTGGCTGCGTGCAGCGACAACGCCAGGTTGGCTTTTACGCCATCATCCGCCATCTTCTTAATCATCTTGGCAATGCCCGCCGTGCTCACCGTTATGCGCCGCGCCGCCATACCTAACCCGTCGTGGGCCGTAATGCGCTCGATGCTCTTCATTACGTTGGCATAGTTCAGCATCGGCTCCCCCATACCCATGTACACAATGTTGGAAAGCGGCTCGCCATACTGCTTTATACTTTGCTCATTGATGCGCACCACCTGATCGTAGATTTCGGAGGCATCCAGGTTGCGGATACGGTCCATGTAGCCCGTGGCACAAAACTTACAGGTAAGCGAACAACCCACCTGACTGCTTACGCAGGCCGTTTTGCGTTCGTTGTGCGGTATCAGCACGCCTTCCACAATGTTGTTGTCGTGCAGCCTGAAAGCAGATTTTATCGTTCCGTCAGAACTCAGCTGCTGGGTAGCGACCTGCACCGCGTTAATGGCAAAGTGCTGCTCCAGTTTTTCGCGCAGGGCCAGGCTTACGTTGTTCATTTCTGCAAACGACTGTGCCGCGTGCTTCCAGAGCCATTCGTAAATCTGTTTGGCCCGGAATGGTTTTTCGCCCTGCGCCACCAGCCAGGCTTTCAGGTCATCCGGCGTCAGCTTCCGGATGTCCTTTTTATCGATGATATCTATATCTGCAATCAAATTCATATTGCAAAATTACAAAATTCCGCCCGTTTTAGTTTCAATCTTTGCCTTTACTTCGCCGGGCAGCGATACAAGCTTGCGGGCCTTATAATCAAAGCACAGCATCCCTGTTTTCGCCCGCGCCACTTCTTTGCCATCCTGGTTTAGCACCTGATACGTAATATCGAAGCCATACCTGCTGAAATCATCAAATGCCATTTTTACAGTAAGGATGTCGCCATAAAAGCTTTCGCCTTTGTACGCGATGGCCACATCAGCCATAATCAGGCCCACGCCGCCAAACGCCAGTTCGCTGTAACCGAAGTGGCGAAGCAACTGTATGCGCGCCTCATGCAGGATGGAAAGCAGGGCATCGTTGCCCAGGTGCGCGCCATAGTTCAGGTCGGTAATGCGGACGGGAATGGTTGCCTCAAATTGGGTATAAGCAGGTATGGCTACGTGTATGCGGGGCATTTTATTTTTGTTTGTTAATTGTTGCTAAACAGTGATTTAATTGCTGAATGGTTGTCAAATAAGAGTATTTAAGAATTATTCAGCAATTTAACCATTAAACAATTTAACAATCAACAATTAACCTGTTGCAGACAGGCCATAAGTGTGCTTACATTTGTAGAGTAATACAAAAAGATGCACCTCGAAATACGACAGACCAAAGACGGCTCCAACACCCTTTATGTACCGGAGCTAAACGAGCATTATCATTCGGTGCATGGAGCCCTGCAGGAGTCGCAGCATGTGTTTATCCAACACGGGCTGGCGCATGTGCTGGAGTCCAGGAAAGACATAAAAATTCTGGAGGTCGGATTCGGCACCGGGCTCAATGCCATACTTACTTTTCCGTTTGCGCTGGCCCGGAAAGCCTTTATCCAGTACGATACGCTGGAGAAATACCCTTTGGCGCAGGAAGTGGTGGCCCAACTGAACTACGACCAGCTTATACTTAACCCCGAGCTGTACGATGTTTTCCTGCAAATGCACCAGGCGCCCTGGAACCAGCCGGTAAGCCTTATCCCCTATTTCACGTTGCAGAAAATCCATGAAACGCTTGAAGAATTCTGCCCGCCCAACGCTTACTACGACCTGGTATACTTTGATGCTTTTGCCCCCGATAAGCAGCCTGAACTCTGGGCCGACGAAGTGTTTGCCAAACTGTTCAGGGCTGTGCGGCCGGGCGGCGTGCTGGTAACATATTGCGCCAAAGGCTCTTTTAAGCGAAGCCTCAAAGCGGCCGGTTTTGAAACAGAGGCATTGCCGGGACCTCCCGGAAAGCGCGAAATGACGCGCGGCACTAAGCCATTTGTGGCAGCATAATATAAACAAGGCCGGCACAGGTATACGTCAGCCGCGTTATAGACAGCGACAGAACTTATCGGGGAATTAATCAAACCACCCCCTGACCTCCCAAACAGGCTCTCCTTTAAAAAGGCTACGATTAGGGCACAAATCCATGTCTGCTTCAAGTCTGTGATCTGGGGCTTGCTTTGTAGCCAGTTTGCAAAGGTGTAAGTATGAATCCGGTTTAAAATAACTTACGCCTTTGCAAACTGGCCGCATTTACACCACAAGATAGAAAATGCGGTATAAAATTTATTTTTCCATTTTGTGTCCTAATTGCAGCCTTTTTAAAGGAGGGAAATTTAATGTATATTTTTAGGGGAAGCCTTTCCAACAAGTTGTGCCACCATCTATACTTGACTGTAGGCCAACACCGGATTATTATACTCCAGCATAATAACTGCTAAACATATTACGCAATTATAATTGCACCTTCCGGCCTAGCAAGTATAATCCTGTTGAAATCTTGTTTTTGTCTGGTTTCATGGTGAATATTGCTATAAAACCTTTAGAGCAAGTATAAATTGCACTTTTTATTTAATCTATCGCTTGTTTTATAAAATAAAATTGTAACTTTCCGCACAAATAAACCCATTAACCTTTAGCCCGGGCACATGAAAAACATTCTAAAAAAATTCATACTTCCAAAACAAATTTTAAAGAGCGCCATCAAACCTTTTCTACCAACTTACGAAGTGGTTTGTACCAATTACCAGCTTATACCAGGCATGCCGGTAAATGGCAACACCTCTAAGCACCAGTTTGAAAAAGGCGCCGCCAAAGAAGCCCGTACGTTTTATGTGAAGGTCGTCAACTCCGATATGACCAAAACGATGGCGCCGGTGGAAGTGCATTTAAAGCGCCGCGGCAAAATAATCGACAAAGCACAGATTGGCCCGGTAGATGACCTCAAAAAGTATAAGATATATTACAAAGGTTAAGTATAGCCGCAGCCAAGTATAAAAATGCCCTCCCGATAAGGAAGGGCATTTTTATTTCCGGTAAAGTATAATTGCCCTGAATGGCCGCGGGAAACAGTTATAATGGCTTATATTACGACGTTGTCATTTTGGTGGTGAGAGAAATGTGTTATCTTGTATGCATAACTTAAATTTACCAGAGCAGCATGCCAACTGATAAAGAAACGCACAGCGCCTTTGCTTATATTAAGTATGAAGGAGCGCTGGTAGAAAACGGGTTCCTGGATGCCAGAAAAGCCGGCGAAGCGCTGCTAGGCATCGACGAAGCACTGCGATTTTTCATAAACCTCGAGAATCCTGATTTACAGAAAGTTGCATACGACATACCTGTACGCGTAAGCCAGGGGAGCTGGGAAACGCGCTTTTTAGAAAACTTTGATGCTTTGCTGCTTGAAAAAGCCGTTATGCACCAGGGCGGCAGGTTTTTTGAAACCGCGCTGGAGGAGATGGCGGAAGGCAGCTTTCAGGAATTCGGCTTTAAAGCTATTTTTAAGGATGCTTTTAAAGCGATGACCTGGATACTTAAAATGGCAAAACACCTTGGTTATCTGGCAAACAGAAAGATAGAACACCTGGAGTTTATTGGTGATAACAAAGTAAGCATTGTTAACAGTGAGGGGAAAACGCTGCATGTGCCGGCGCAGTATTTAAAACTTTTTGCCGCCTGTCCGCACGACCTGTTCCGGAAACTGGCCATTGTTATAGAAGAAGAACGGGAACTGGTGGTAGGCTACAACGACAGCAAAGACGCCAATTATGTAAGGATTGGCGCTGACAAGAAGTTTATTTTTATCCCGGATGAAGATGAAAATGAAGTGCTTTTCCCGGATTTGCAGCACAACAGCTACATCGAATTGGAGGGGCATATTTCGAGGGGAAACGAGAGCTCCAACACGCTGGGGTTCCTGTACCAGAACCACGTACTGACGTGTTATCCGAATGAGGGGAATATCAAAACCTTTAAGGGCGCCCTGTTCACCAATGTCATCGTGAAAGGCTTTGTAGACAGGCTTGACAAAAAGACCGGAGAACTGATAGAAAAACGCCCCCGCATCAGGTTTACCGAAATCTCATCTAACGAACCTACCGACAGGCAGCTAAAGCTGTTTTAACTTACCTCTGCCACACGCCATCCGGCATCACTATCGCATCTAGCGGCACATCAAACGGGTTTGGGTCAGCTATACTTTCAACAGGCGGCTCCAGTGATAACCCTATTTTCAGCACATCAGGGCGGCAATCGGCCAGAAAGCGATCGTAGAAGCCTTTGCCATAGCCGACGCGGTGGCCGCTTTTATCGAAAGCCAGCAAAGGGATGAGCACCACATCCACCTCCCCGGCAAGTATAAGCTGCGCGTTTTGCGGTTCGGGTATGCCCCAGGCGTTTTCCACCAACATAGCTTCGCCGGTCAGGTGATGGTGTGTAAGTATATTTCGCGTTACATCCATTACGGGCACTGCCACGCGTACTTCGGGGTACTCCTGCCACAGCCGTTCTATGATCAGCCAGGTATTTACCTCGTTGTTTTTGATGATCGGCAGAAAAACATGTACCGTTTGCCCGGCCTGCAGCGGAAAATGCGCAAAAAACAGATCTGCTATACGCTGGCTGCGCCGCTGCACTTCCGCAGCAGGAAGCGCGCGCCGCCATTGCAGCATTTGTTTGCGTAGCTCCGCCTTCCGCATTATGCTTCTTCCAGTATCGTGAATTTTAAATCAAACGGGTCAAAAGCTTCTGCCAGGGCAGGTATAAAATCCGGGTTGTTGGTTTTGTAGGAGAGTAAATTATCGTAGCGCTCCTGCAAACCGCCCCCGGGAAACAGCTTTTCTTTCAGATTCTCCAGTTGCTTAAAGGTTTGCTCGTGCTTGTTATCGCGGGCTTTGGATATTTTCTTTTCCAGCAGTTGCAGCGCGTTGTGCGCCTTCTGCTCCTCGGCTGCCACGGCTTTTACCAGGGTTGGATCTATACTTTCAGCCAGGCTTTTTACTTCTTCAAAAGCAGCAGCAACTGCTTGCTGCTGCGTATCCAGGCTTATTTCCTCCTCATGCAGCTGCCCGGATAGCTGCTTTTTCAGCTCCTGGTAATCTTTAAACAGATCTTCCGGCTGCAGGCCGAGTTTGTGCATGCGGCCGGCATTGCTGCGGCTGATGTATAGTCCCGAGTTGCGCAGCATCAGCACCGGAAACGCTACGTTACAGGCAGCAAACAGCTTTTTCAGCTGGAACCAGTAGGCTACTTCTGCTCCGCCGCCAATGTAAGCCAGGTTCGGCAACACCAGTTCCTCGTACAGCGGCCGTAGTATCACGTTCGGGCTGAAGCGTTCCGGGTGCTCCTTTGCCTCCTGCAATATCTCTGCCCGGCTAAAGCTAATATCGGTGTTGAGGATTTTATACTTGCCATCTTCCTGCACAATGCGCTCGCGCAGCCCATCTTTAAGGTAAAACAGGTTGATTTCCCGGGAATATACCTGCGGCTTATATCCCAGCTGTTCCAGTTCTGCGCTTGCTTCTTCTACTAATCTGTTTGATAATTGCTCCGTCAGTTCCTTTTCTACAACCGGCGTCAGCGCCTTTTTTAATTCCGCATCATCACCATCTATACTTACCAGGCCATAGTCGCCAAACAAAGCATGCGTAATCGTGCGCGTGGCATCAGCTAAATTTTTACTGTTGCGGTAGGCTTCCTCAAAAATCGGATAAGCTTCCGGCAGTTCTTCCAGCAGTTGCGCCATATCCGCTGTCGTGAAACGGCCAACAGCGCCGGTTTGGGCCGTTTCCCAGGTATAGGTTTTACCAAACAGGCTAAAGTGGTTGATTTCGGCGAAGTCGTGATCTTCGGTGGCCATCCAGTATACCGGCACAAAGTTATAATCCGGGTACTTCTCCTGCAGCTGCTTGCAGGTATTGATAGCCGTAATAATTTTATAGACGAAGTATAAGGGGCCGGTAAAAATATTGAGCTGGTGGCCGGTAGTAACAGTATAGGTATTGGGCTGCAGCAATAAATCAATGTTTTGCTGCACCTTTGGGTTTACTTCTACTACGGAAGCATACTGCTGCTGCAGCGCCTGGTGCAATGTCCGGCGCTGCTCCTGGCTGAAGCTTTTCTCTTTCAGCTGCGCCTCAAAGGCCTCTAAATCCGGGAAATGGTTGTAGAATGGTTGCAGCTCCTTGCTGCGGGAAAGGTAATCATGTATTGTTTGAGAGAAGGCGCCGGTTGCGGCATAATCCATCTTCGTTACTTTCATCGTAGAAACTTCCATCAGCGTGTTTGGCTTTGGTATAGCCCTTTTAACAGTTTAGCGGCAAATGTGTTGCAGCATCGGGCTATTTTGCCACAAAGTAACGGCTTTATTTTCTTTTTTGGACCAGGATTTAATGATTCCGGGATAGATAGGATTTGCAGCGATAAGGGTTCAGGTTAAAAGGAGAAATCTGTTTAAGACTCAATGCGTGTATGCGGTACAGATTTCTTACAGTAGCTTAACTTATCCGCTCCCAAACGTAAACAACGTTATACTTTAAACAAGCACAACTATGGGATTACTAAGTGGTATGATGGGACACGCGTCAGAGGTGTCTATCGAAAAAATAACAAAGGAATTTCAGCCAATGCTGCTGGAAAACGAAAGTATTGAAAGGGCGTTCAGGCTAATCCGGGATATGCTGGTATTTACCAACAAGCGCCTCATCCTGGTAAACAAGCAGGGTGTAACCGGCTCCAAAACCGACTACCAGAGCATTCCGTACGGCAGCATCAAAATGTTTTCCAAGGAGAGCGCCGGCATAGCAGATCTGGATGCGGAACTGAAAATATGGCTCACCGGCGAGACTGAACCCACCATAAAACAGGACTTCAAGAAAGGCGACAATATCAACGAAGCGTACCGGGTACTGAGCAAGTATGTACTGAAGTAACCTTACAGACAACAGGTATACATTTGCAGCGTTCGCATTCCCACAATTTTGTTGTAAATTTGTGTAAACAGCGGCAAGCTATGGCAGAAACGTATACTTCTGATTTCGGCACCATTCTGCTCTTCCTGATTGGGAGCGTTATTTTTGTGATGCTGGGCCTGTTCACGGCAAAACTGATTCGTCCGCACCGGCCCAACCCCGAAAAGTTGACGACTTACGAGAGCGGCGAGGAACCGATTGGCAATGCCTGGGTGCAGTTTAACCCGCGCTTTTATGTAGTAGCCCTCATCTTTATTATTTTTGATGTGGAGCTGGCTTTCCTGTTTCCTTGGGCTACGGTGTTTGGCCGCCGGGAATTAATTGAGGCGACAAATGGTGCCTGGGGCTGGTTTTCGCTCATCGAGATGTTTATCTTCATCGGTATACTTATACTAGGCCTCGCTTACGCCTGGGCCAAGGGGCACCTCGACTGGATTAAACCGAAGCCCATACTGCCGCAAAGCCGCTCCGGCATTCCGCCGGATGTATACCGGCAGTTTAACGCCCGGCAGGAAGCAAAGCGTGAAGCATAGCCGTTTGGAAGAAAGACAAAGGACAAAAGAAGAAAGAGAAAAAGGATGTATGTTGATTCATGCACCCTCATTCATAATTAGTAATTCTTAATTCGTAATTAAAGTTGGATAAGACAGGAGAAGGCGGCGTGGTGGTAACCAAACTCGACGACCTGCTCAATTGGGCGCGGCTGACTTCGCTGTTCCCGATGGGCTTCGGGCTGGCTTGCTGCGCCATTGAAATGATGGGCGCTTACGCGTCCGGGTATGATTTAGACCGCTTCGGCATTATCCCGAGGGCTTCGCCGCGGCAGTCGGATGTGATGATTGTGGCCGGCACCGTTACTTTTAAAATGGCCGACCGCGTACGCCGCCTGTATGAGCAGATGCCGGAGCCGCGTTATGTTATCTCGATGGGAAGCTGCTCTAACTGCGGTGGCCCGTACTGGGAGCACGGCTACCATGTGGTAAAGGGCGTAGACCGGATTATTCCGGTGGATGTATACGTGCCTGGTTGCCCGCCCAGGCCGGAAGCACTGATTGGTGGTTTTCTGCAACTACAGGAAATCATCCGCAAGGAAACCATACGTGCACCCCGCGCCGTGCAGCAAATCATGGCCAGACGCACCCAACAGGGCCAGCCGGTGGCAGATGCCGATGAAACTATCGAAAAAGCCCAGCATGCATAATCCGGCATTCAGTTATTCAAAAGTCAGTCATTCAAAATTATGACCTTCGAGGAGCTAAGAGATTTTATACTTGCGGAGTTTGGTACCGAAGTTATACTTGCTGAAAAGCCGGATAATTTACAGTCTTACCTGCTGTTGCAAACAGAGCGACTGCCGGAGGTATGCCTGGCGCTGCACGACAACGAACGCACTTATTTCGATTTCCTTTCATGCCTCACCGGCATAGACAACGGCCCCGAAGCCGGCACCATGGAGGTAGCCTATACTTTATACTCCATTCCCTACAACCACCACCTGACGCTGAAAGTACAGGTGCCACGCAACACGACCGCCGGGCAGCCGATGCCGGAAATACCATCCGTGAGCCACATCTGGCGTACTGCCGACTGGCACGAGCGCGAAGTGTTTGACATGTTTGGCATCCGTTTTACCAATCACCACGACCTGCGCCGCATCCTGTGTGCCGAAGACTGGGAAGGCCACCCGCTCCGCAAGGATTACGAGCTACAGGATTACTATCACGGCATTAAAGTACCTTACGACAACCACAACGAGAACAGCGGCTTCAGAGGAGAGCCCCAGCAACTGACAGGTATCCCAACGCCTTTTTCCGATAAGCGCGAGAAACCGGAAGTATAGATTTGGAAATGTGAAGGTGTGGGAATGAGCTAAATCATAGTCATGTTCACCCGCTTCATTCGAACTGGCGGTATGCGTGAGAATAATTTATTAGCAAATATTTTTTAGTACTTCCTTTATTCGTCTTTCTGCTTCTGTTTTGCTTATACCACTATAATAATCTTTTACTAAGTCATGCTCGAAGTCTTCATGGGGTATAATCTCTGGTCTTAAGTTTCCAGCTCTTGTAACTACCGTTGTCGGCACATTGATTGTTTCATCATAGCCAGCTAGGTTGTTACATAAATAGCCAAAATATGAAGTTTCATGTTCAGGGTCATTATAATTTTCCTGATAGTCTTTGAAGCTCTTTTCGCTCAATGAAACCCAGGCTCCATAGTCTAAACCCTCGCAATGATTATTCACCTTTAAGGTTAAACTACATCTAATGAACCTGTCAGTTCCATCGTCATATTCTATGGTGCAGAAGTCAGAACTTATAGTGGCTATCGCTTCTTTTCTGTCTTCTGATAAGTCCTGGTAATGTATAGGCGAGCTATAAGCCAGAGCAGGCCAGCTATCATGTTCTTTTTCACACTTTGTACAATTATACTTCATACCTGCAATTGCTAAACATCCTACTCACTATTCCAAGCTCTTAAAAAATACCGGTGAGTTGCCGTAAAGCGGTGTGCGGCCGTCCCATTTCTCAATAAACTGCTGCTGAATGAGCAGGGGCGTAAGTGTGCGCTGGCGCAGCTCATTGGCTCGTGCTTCGGCCTCTGCTTCCACTATTTTCTTGCGGGCCTGCGCTTCGGCTACTTTCAATTCATTTTCTACCTGCATAGCCTGCTGTACCGCTTTGTTTTTCAGGTTTACGGCCTGCACAATCACCTCCGGATATTGTAAGCCGCTGGTCATCTGCTCCAGGTCAAAGCCTTCCCGCTTCAGTGCGTTGCCGAGGGCCTGCTGCACTTTGTCTTCAAAGGACTGGCGGTTAGAGATGATGCTGTCGGTGCTGTATTGGTTAAACTGGATGCGGAAAGCATCGCGGGTATAGTTGTAGAGCGTGGTTTCGGTTATCTGGTCGATCTCTTTGCGGTATTTGCTGAATATCTGCGGGCTTTGGCCTGCTATAACCCGGAAGGAGATAGTTGGGTCTACGGTAAAAACGGAACCGTCTTTGGCGTTCACCGTGAAGGGCGCATAGTCTACGGTCTGCACAAAAGTCGGGAACTGGAATACTTCTTCGGTAAGCGGATTATACCACACGCGCCCCGTTACCAGGCTCACGTCCTGCACGCCCTTGTCGGTGCCGTAGAGTTTTACAAGAATGCCTTCGTGGCCGGCATCGATGCGGGTGCAGGACTGCATGGCCGTAATCGAGAAGGCAAGTATCAGAATGAACGCAATGCTCCAGGTGAGAATCTGTCGGGTCATCAGGCTTTTAGTTTAGAGAGGGAAAAACGAATAACAAAGAAATTAACAAGTATAAGTATAGCCAGCAACACCAGGCCAAGTATAACTGCAGCATCCGAAGGCTGACGGATAAGCGTGGTTACCTCGGTATAAGCAAAAATATCAGCTGCCAGCAGCAGGCCCAGCAAAAGTATGTATTGGAATTTCATGATTGGGAGCGGCTGCGGCTATCTTAAAGCCGGTAAATCTGAAAACATATTTTATTTTCCAAATATACATAGTATAAACAGACTGCGCAACTGCTGCGTGTGGGATGGTGCAACAGCAGCGCAGCAATTAGAGAGAGCCCTGAACAGCCGGCAGTTTGCCGGTGTGCCCGGATGTTGTTTAGGAAGCAGAATGCGTACGAACCGGAATGTTGGTTTTTACAGAACGAAGAGAAACTACAGGTTTGTAGTTATAACGCGGCAGGTAACCGAGTATTATGCAAACGTACTAACCTATCTGCTTACAGCTTTGGGAGCAGCAGTAAAACAACAGCAGGGCAAGCAAAATTAAATAAATTCGCTTGCCCTGCTGTTGTTTTTAACGGATTAATAACCCGGTATTCCTTACTCAGTATTTGTTACTGATTGTCGACATCAATATCTTTGGTATCCGTATCGTAGGTAGTATCAATGTCTCGTGTAGTAGTTTCTACTTCAAGTTCTGATACAGTGGTATCACTGTCTATTACAGTACCGTCTGTACCTTCAGTGGCGGCTCCGTCGTTGTTACCGCAGGAGTAAAGGCTAAGCGAACCAAGAACAAGGGCACTTGCAAAAAATAGCTTTTTCATGTTTTAAGTATTTAGGTCTCAGAATTGTTTAACACCTGACATTATAACTCAGGCAGCAATCTTTATAATATATATTATATGTTTGCTTAACGATTTGCTGCTTAGAAAGTTTATATTTTTGTTTAATTAATTAGCTTCTAGTGCCTTAATTCAGCAACCAAGGCCTTTTTCACCTCTCATTTTCTAATGTCTTTTCCGCTATCAGGCAATGATGGTAAGCACCACATCCAAGCCAACTATGGGTTTATACAAGAAATCCCTTATTGATTTATCTATCTCTTCCTATGGTATTGATTACAACGGCTCGTACATGAGGTGAACAAGGCGCAGCCGAAGTTTTGCTCATGTGCTTTGTTGAGCTGAGGTTTATTTATTTTCTCGCTTGATGTACCAAGGCACATGTTTTCTTTTTGCCAAAACACCTCTAACTTTTTTCTTCTTTAGCTTCCCATTTTCATCAATGGCCATCAATCTTTTTCTACTATAGTATAGCCTTTCTGGAACTGAATTTATACTTTGCCCACCACTAGTAATCAAACTCATGGCATACTCTTCAGCAGATATTGATTCGGCTTTATCATCCAAGGACAGGACCAGCGAATCAGCCACACTATCGCCATTCTTCACAAGCTTAAGCGTATCATAAACAGGCTTAATATTGATGTAGATAGTGTCTTTACTTACTTTCCATGTGCCTTTAGTCCAGTTTGAAGCTAAATCAAAATGCCAAACTTGCTCAAAAGTTAAGTCAGAGTTCAACTTAAGTTTACTTCCAAAGTAGTTATAGTATTCTCCTGCATATTTATCTTGAGCAAATAAGTCAAGTGACACTACTGAGAGGAAGACTACTATTAATGATAATTTCATTCATTTTAACTTTTGCCTAACTAATTGCTAAACGGAGTTACTCCGTTTATACTACTAAATACAGATAGCTAAATGTAACTGAACTACCGAATATATTATATATACGAAATATAATAATTTATATTAAAAATCAGCATCGTCAATCCTCTATAAGTTGGGCGCATCAGGATGCCCCAACAAACTGCTGTTTTAAATCCCCCTTTTTTACGACCTTTGCACAACTTTTTAACTTTCTAACTCAAAGCCGTGTCCACCATTTATACAGACTACCTGCTGCAGTCGGAGCCGAACAAATTCGGACTGGATGGCCTGAAGGCGGGCGAGATGATTGTGAACATGGGGCCCCAGCACCCGAGCACGCACGGCGTATTGCGCCTGGAGGTGGTAACGGACGGCGAAGTTGTACAGGAAGTAGTACCGCACATCGGTTACCTGCACCGCTGCTTCGAGAAGCACGCCGAAAACATGGCCTACAACCAGACCATCCCTTACGTAGACCGCATGGATTACCTGGCCGCCATGAATTCGGAGCATGTATGGTGCATGGGTGTGGAGAAGCTGCTGGGCATCACGGACCATATTCCGAAACGGGTGGAGTATATCCGTGTGTTAGTCACGGAACTCAACCGCATTGCTTCACATTTTGTTGCCATTGGCACCTATGCCATCGATATCGGCGCTTTTACGCCTTTCCTGTGGCTGCTGCGCGACCGCGAACACATACAACGCCTGCTGGAATGGGTGTCCGGCGCCCGGATGCTGTATAATTATATCTGGGTAGGCGGTTTATACTATGATTTGCCCATTGGCTTTGAGGAGCGCTGCCGCGAATTTGTGAATTACCTGCTGCCCAAGCTGGACGAACTGGATACCATTCTTTTAGAGAACAAAATTTTTATCGACCGCACGGCCAACGTGGGTGTGCTGCCCCTGGATGTCGCCATTAACTATGCCTGCTCCGGCCCGATGCTGCGTGGCTCCGGCCTGAAGTATGATTTGCGCCGCATAGACGGCTACAGTGTGTACCCGGAGCTGGACTTTGACGTGCCTACCGGAAAAGGCCTGGCCGGCACCACCGGCGATTGCTGGGACCGCAACTATGTGCGGGCGCTGGAATGCCGGGAATCCGTAAAAATTATACAGCAATGCCTCAATCGCCTCACCGGCGACTACAAGCGCACACCCGACTTTGATCCGCAGGCGGCGTGCCCCAAAAAGCTGCGCACAATGGGTAGCCGGGAACTATACTTTAGAGGTGAAACGCCACGCGGCGAACTGGGCTACTACTTCCGCACCACCGACCGCAGCGACGTTCCATTTCGCGTCAAAGGCCGTGCGCCCAGCTTCGTAAACCTGTCGGTGCTGCCTGAGATAACCCGCGGCTGTATGGTAGCCGATTTAATTGCCATCGTAGGTTCTATAGATATTGTGCTGGGCGAGGTAGATAGGTAACAGGGGTAGGCCCATTGCTTTCTGAAGTATTCCTGCCTGGATTCTGTAACAAATCTGTCGTTTCGCATTTTATTGGAAGGTTCTAAAACCTCCCGCTTTGTGCTCCGTTATTTTATATCTGTAATAACTGATGTAACGCACTTAGAGCACTTATACCTTGAAACCAGCTAATTTTATAACCGCACAGTTGCTGTGGCTGAGCGTACTGCTTGCCCCGGCCCCAACGCTAGCGCAAATACAGCCTCAAAAAACGCTTGATGCTGATACAGCCAATGTCATTCCCGCCGACTCGGTGCTGCCCGGGCAAAAACATCCTTTTACCGATGCACAGCGCCTGGAAGGCGACGATGGGCATTTTCTGAAACGAGCCGTTATACCGGCGGCGGCTCTGGTAGCTGCGGGGCTTTATACCATACAGGGCCATGGGGTTTTCAGCAGTTTTGATGCCCGTGATGCCCGCAACCGGAATACACCAAATTTCAGCACCAAAATAGACGACTATCTTTTCTTTACGCCTATTGTCGGCCTGTACGCGTTTGACCTTCTCTCCTCCCAGAACCGCCACGACATCCGCCGCCAGACAGGCTTGCTGTTAGCTTCCGGCGTACTGACAACCGCCATTGTATTTCCGTTCAAAAATCTTACCGATATCGACAGGCCCAACGGCAATCCGACAGCTTTTCCGTCGGGGCATACGGCATATGCTTTCACCATCGCAACTTTAATGGACAAGGAGTTCAGGCACAAGAGTCCCTGGATAAGTGTGGGCAGCTATGCCGTGGCCGGTGCGACCGGCGTCATGCGGGTGCTCAACAACGAGCACTGGATGGCTGACGTGCTGGCGGGCGCAGGTGTGGGCATACTTTCTGTAAATACAATCTACTGGCTGGAATCGAAGATAGCCCAAAACAAGGGCCTGAATACTGCCCTGATACCGGTGGTGCTGCCAAACGGCCAGCCGGGCATGGGTTTCGTGCTGCAGTTTTAAGCAGGCAGCGTTTTCAACGGCAAAGTATAAACCAGGTACCCGCGCCACAGGCGGAGTTCAGGCTTTTGTTTTATCTTTGCCGGATGCCGTACTTTCGTTTGCTGCTTACTTTATACCTTTTTCTAGCTGCTGTAACAGCTTCAGCACAGCTGCGAACTGTTCGCGGCACGGTGCGCGATGCGCAAACCAATGAGAAACTGGCTTTTGTAAGTATAGCCGCCAACGCAGGCGAAACCGGCACCACCACCAACCTGGAGGGCGAATATCAGCTGCGGCACTTAAGGCCTATCCAAAGTCTTCGTTTCAGTTATGTAGGGTATGCGCCTCAGGTTATTCCGGTTGATTCTTCTGAAACAATAAATGTGTGGCTGCAGCCCGCCATGGCGCAGTTGCAGGAGGTAACGGTGCTCGCTTCCGGCGAGAACCTGGCCCATCGTATTATCCGGCTGGCTATACAGAACAGGGAACGCAACGACATCAAAAACCTGCCTGCCTATACTTACCGCACCTACAACAAGTTTATACTTACCGCCACCGATGCCCAGAATATCGATCTGAGCGATACGCTGCAACTCTCTCCAAAAGATTCTGCTTACCTGCAAATGCGCCACCTGCTGGCCCGGCAGCACCTCTTCCTGGCCGAAAGCGTTACTGATTATGCTTTTCTGCAACCTAACCTGCGCAAAGAAACCATACTTGCCACACACGTATCCGGGTTGCAGCAGCCCAGCTTTGGCATTGTAGCTGCAGAGGCCCGCGATTTTTCGGTATACGATGATATGCCCGTATTCTTTGGCAAGCACTATCTCAGCCCCCTGAGTCCCGGCAGTACCCGCAAGTATAATTTTGTATTGCAGGAAACTTCGGTATTAGGGCAGGATACCGTTTTTATCATTTCTTTTAAACCGGAGGAAGGGAAGAATTTTGAAGGCTTGAAAGGTTTGCTCTACATCAACAGTAATGGCTGGGCGGTACAAAATGTGCTGGCTCAGACGGCTGCCAACGGCGAGCAGCGCGGCCTGAAACTGCAACAACAATTTGAACAGACAGGGCCGCAGCAGCAGTGGTTCCCTACCGAGCTGGATGTGGAGATTACGGTACCGCAGGTGGCGTTGCGCGGCCATCAGCCTTACGGGCACATCCGCACCTATATCACCAACATCAACCTGAACCCCGGCCTGCACAAGTCTGACTTTGGCGTGGTAGCCCTCCGGCAATTGCCTGATGCTGCCAGCCAGACCAATGATTTCTGGAACCGGCAGCGGCCCGATTCCCTGAACCAACTGGAGCTGCGCACCTACACGCGCCTCGACAGCATCGGCAAAGCTGAAAAACTGGATCGCACCCTGCGCTTCGTCGAATTCCTGACAACAAAACAACTGCCACTCGGCCCTGTCAGTCTTGATCTGAACCGCCTGCTGCGCCTCAGTGATTTCGAGGGGCTACGGCTGGGCGCCGGCCTGCATACCAACAGCCGCTTGTCAGAACGATTTTCGGTGGGTGGCTACTGGGGCTACGGTTTTAAAGATGAAGCAACCAAGTATGGCGCCGATGCATCAGTTATACTTTACAAGCCGCTGGAATTGCAACTACAGGCAGCATACTTTCAGGATCTGGTGGAGCCGGGCGGCAGAAGATTGCCTTTTAGAGGCGAGGGGCTGCTGCTGAAGGATTTGCGCTGGGCGCTGCTCCCGTATCTGGATTATACTACCCATTACAGTGCCTCGTTATCCGGCAGACTGCAACGCTACCTGCAGCTGCAAACCACCCTGCGCCACGAAAAGCGGCGGACAACCCTTGATGCGGCCCTGGGCAAGTATAACCTGACAGAAGGTGTAGTAAGCCTGCGTTATGCCTACGGAGAACAATTTATGGAGCAGTTTCATCAGCGAATGGCCCTGCCAAATGAGTACCCGGTATTGTGGCTGCAATACACGCGCGGCTTCGATGGCTTGCTGGACGGTAACTATAGCTACAACAAGTATGAAATGCGGCTGGAGGCCTCGTACCGCCACCGCACTTTTGGCCAGAGCCGCTTAACCTTTGCAGGAGGCTATGTGGATGGCGTTGCGCCGCTTGTAAGCCTCTTTAACGGTTACGGCAGCTACAGTGCCGATTACAGTGTGTATGCCGGCGAAGGCTTTGAAACCATGCGCCCGTTTGAGTTTTTCTCCGATCGTTATGCGGCCCTGTTTGTACAGCAGGACTTCGGCAAGCGCCTTTTCCGCACTAAGTTTTTCCACCCGGATATCGTAGCTGTCACCAACATTGGCTTCGGGGATTTAGAACAACCACTGTCGGAACAATCTTTCCAGACAATGCGCAAAGGTTTTTATGAGTCGGGGCTGCTGCTGAACAACATCATCCAGTCTGCTTTTTCGGGCATAGGTGCGGCTGCTTTTTACCGCTATGGCCCTTATGCCGCCGCTTCCCCGAAAGATAACCTGGTGCTGAAGTTTACGGTAACACTGGCGTTTTAGGCCTGCTGAACAGAACTCGCGGCGTACGCACCTGTCCCGAGTGTCTGGGCGACAGGCGCAATACCCGTGTACTTTTCCTCCAACATCCTTAAAACCTGACATGGCAAACGCAGTATAGGTAGGTAAGCCTCAAACAAGCCATACTATGAAACTTCTGACTGCTGCGCAAACCCGGGAAGCTGATGCTTATACCATCGCGGAAAAAAATATAACTTCTCTGGAGTTGATGGAGCGCGCAGCCAAAGCTTTTGCCGGATGGTTTGAGAACAAGTTTCAACCCACTGAACAGGTAAGCATCTTTTGCGGACCGGGCAACAACGGCGGCGATGGACTGGCGGTGGCACGGCTGCTGCTAGAGCGCAGTTACCAGGTACAGGTACTTATCGTGGGTGATACCGCCAAAGCTTCCGCAGATTTTAAAGCCAACCTGGATCGTCTTCCTCCACAGGTAAAACAGCAGCACATACAGCAGGAGCAGGATATCCCTGATGTTTCCGCAAACGGCTGTATCATAGATGCCCTGTTCGGCACGGGCCTTAACCGCCCGGTTACTGGTATTTATGCCAAAGTGATAGCACGGTTAAACGACAGCGGCGCCACTATTACGGCCATCGACATACCTTCCGGCCTTTATGCCGACAGCCAGACACCGCCTGAAAGTGCCATCGTCAAAGCCAGCTATACTATCAGTTTCCAGTTGCCGAAATTAGCCTTCCTGCTGCCACAGCACGAGGCCTATGTGGGCGAGTGGCATGTAGTACCCATCGGCCTGAGTGAGAAATTTATTTCGCAAGCCGATACGCATTTATACTATACCATGCAGCAAGATGTGCAGCAGTTGCTTAAGCCCCGGAAAAAGTTCTCGCATAAAGGTTTGTACGGGCATGCACTGCTACTGGCTGGTGGCTTTGGCAAAATGGGCGCTGCCGTGCTGGCTTCCCGCGCCTGCCTGCGGGCAGGTGTTGGCCTGCTTACCATCCAGGCCCCTGCGGCAGGTTACGACATACTACAGACAGCCGTACCGGAAGCTATGACGCTGGTAGATAAAAACCGCAGGCACCTCTCGCACCTGCCGCCAGAAACAGATAAGTATAACGTAATTGGCGTGGGGCCCGGCATCGGTACAGAACGTGTTACCAAAACCGCTATCGGCCAGTTGCTGGCTACCAGCACACAACCACTCGTCATCGATGCTGATGCCATCAACATCATTGGCAGCAGCGATAAATTGCAGGCGCAGCTCCCGGAAAACAAGGTCATCTTTACGCCGCACCCCAAAGAATTTGAGCGGCTGGTAGGCAAGAGCAACAACGATTACGACCGCCTGCAGGACATGCTGGAGTTCTGCCGCATACATACCTGCTACATGGTATTGAAAGGCAGCAACACCGCTATCGGCACGCCTCACGGAAACATATACTTCAATACCACCGGCAATCCGGGCATGGCTACCGGCGGCACCGGCGATGTGCTCACAGGCGTAATTACAGCCCTGGTAGCGCAGCAGTATAGTTTGGAAGATGCCTGCCGCCTGGGTGCGTATGTACACGGCCTTGCCGGTGATCTGGCAATGAAAACAGTAGGAGAGATTTCGATGACGGCTTCTGACGTGATAGATCATCTGCCACAGGCATTTATGCAGCTTTAGATTCGTTTATAGTATCCGGGTAATTTTATATACTGATATCCGGCCATCCTGAATTATACTTTATAACGAGGTCTTCATGTATAATTAAGTTCTATTGAGCGCTGCCTGATTACTTCTTCCTGAAAAGGAATGTTACTTTACCCGAAAAACAAAACACGATAAACGAAATACTCAGCGCAGCGTCAGGTAGATGAGGCCGGCGTGCAGCAGCATGGCGCCATCGGCCAGCAGTGCATAGTACAGGCGCGGCTTATGTTCCGAAGAAAACAAGACCACCATCGCAGCTCCTGCCGTGCTGGCAATAAGTGCCGGCTGCACCAGTCCGGATTCGGCATTCACCGAAATCACCCCGTACACCAATAGCAGCGACAGTGAAAGCAGCTTTGTTTTGCGCACGCCCAGCAGCCCCGGAAAGGTGAGGGTACTGGTTGTGCGATCATAGGTATAGTCGCGGATATCGAAGAGGAGCGCCAGCGCCAGGATAAACAGGAAACGGCGGGCAAACAGCAGCAGCGCCTGCGTATCCCATACCTGCAGGCCGGCATCCATCAGCGGAAAGAGCGCCGTAACCACCGCCCACACATAGGCAATCAGGAAAACTTTTAGCAGGGGCACGCTACGCAGGGGCCTTATTTTCCGGGATTTATACACCACCATGGGCACCGTGTAGCCGATAGAAATAATGGCCAGGTGCAGCATTATCCAGACATTTATCTTTAAATGATAGCTGAAGTATAAGCAGGCCGCAGCCCCTATAGCGGCCAGCCCGAGAATGGCCATACCCTTCTTATGCCGCTGCGCCCAAGAAGGACTTTGCATATCGGCTTGCTGCAGGGGGTGCCGCACCATACTTTGCACGCTGCTCAGGTTATAGGTAAAAAGCGTTGCCAGGAACACGAATACCGCCATTGGCAGCGATACCGGAACTTTGGCCAGCAGGTATGTTTCCACCGTCAGGCTGAAGCCGCAGCATGAAATAAACACGCTGCTGTAAAGCAGCCAGCCCAATGCCTGCTCTACCTGCGCCGACAGGTATGGCATTACCTGTTGCTTTTGCTTTCCTATGCCGATGCTTCTGTTCCGGTTCATCTTATACCTGCAAGTACGTAACAAATCCACCGTCATTCAACTGTTGCCATATTATCTGCAAAACAAAAAGCCCGGCACAGGTTATACCTATGCCGGGCTTTACAGGTAAAATCAATCTTTTAAATGGTCCTGGCTTTTTTAACCGGTTCGCCGAAGGTTGTGTTATACAGTTCGATGCTGTCCTGTATGATTTTGTAGGCGTGCTCGCGGCCCAGAAATTGCTCCACAATCACTTCCTTGTTCTCCAGCTTTTTGTAATCTTCAAAAAAGCGGCGCATTTCCAGCAAAGTATGGGGTGGCAACTCTGAGATGTCGTTGATATGGCGCACGGACATGTCGTGGTATGCCACAGCGATAATCTTATCGTCCTCCTCGTTGTTGTCGATCATCTGCATCACACCAATTACTTTGGCATCAATCAGGCACATGGGCTGCACATCTATCGAGCAGATAACCAGTATGTCCAGCGGATCTTTGTCGTCGCAATAGGTCTGGGGGATAAAGCCGTAGTTGGCCGGATAATTTACAGACGAAAAAAGCACGCGATCCAGCTTCAGCATGCCGCTTTCTTTGTCTAGTTCATACTTTGCTTTCGATCCTTTCGGAATCTCAATGATGGCTGTAACCACGGCCGGGGCTTCTTCGCCGTAGTTCACGCTGTGCCACGGGTTGTTATTTTCTGTATTCTCCATGTTAATTTATTACTGCTTTTTACAGCGCCGTCATGGCTTCTTCTTCAGGCGCGGGTTATTTCATGTATGGTTGCAAAGGTTTCCCTACGCTGCCACTTGGTTCCTGTATATACAGCCACGAGGCAATGGTGGGCGCAATATCTGTGGTTTCTGTTTTTACGGAGCTTTCGCCAGGCTGCACTTTCCAGCCATACCATATCAGCGGCACATGGGTATCGTAGTTAGAGTAAGAACCATGTGTTGTTCCGGTAGGATGCGCGCCGCCTTCAAACCATCCCGGCTGCAGCACCACTACTACGTCGCCGGAGCGTTGCGGGTTATAGCCATTTTCTACGCGGCCCATCATTCCCTCGCTCCAGTTGTTGGTTTGCAGGGCTGTTGCTGTTATGGCGCTGGCCACCGCCTCGAAACGCATGACGTACCTGGCCACACGCTCCTGCACTTCGGCTGTGTTTATTTTTTTACTGTGTATCAGGTTCCTGTTCAGGTATAACTGCTGGTTGATGTAGCGCTCCACCCAATCGCCGCTGCCGTATACTTTGTCCAGGTAGGTGTCTACAGAATCGCGTATGATGCTTCCGTTTGCCACACCGGCGGGCACTTTGTTGGCTGTCAGAAAAGCGGGCACATGCGCTGCGCCATGGTCTGCCGTCAGGAAGAACAATACGTTTCCTTTGCCTGCCTGCTGCTCTGCCGCCGTAATCAGCTCTGCAATCTCTTTATCCAGGCGCAGGAAAACATCCTCGGCCTCGACAGAGTTAGGCCCAAACCTGTGACCGACATAATCTGTAGAGGAAAAGCTGACAGTGAGAAAATCGGTCTGCGCACCCTTGCCCAGGTTTTCGGCCTCCAGCGCTGCCAGCGCAAAATCTTTGGTAAGCGTATTGCCGACGGGCACAGAACGGATCAGCTCGTAATCATTGCCACGCAGGGCTGGCAGGTTATGCGGAAACACAGGCTGTTTCTCGCCCGAAAACAAGCCTTCCCAGGGTTCATTATCCGGTGTGCTTTCGGTATACTCTGCTATGGGCAGCAGGGTGGTCCAGGGCTGGCTCAGGTATTTATCGGCCAGTTTCCGGTTGTTAAACGTCTGCACCCAGGCAGGCAGTTCGTTCTCGTAATAGGTGCTGGTAATCCAGTTTCCGGTGGGAGAATCGAACCAGTAAGCTGCGTTAGCCAAATGACCGGCCGGAAGTATGGAACCTCTGTCTTTCAGCGCTACGCCGATTACTTTGGCACCCATGTTGGTAGCCAGCCGCAGCTCGTCCGTAATGGTTGTCGTCAGCAAATTAGCCGGCGACATTTGCCCTGCATCCGAAGTACTGCCAACCGTTTGCACCGTTTTATCTTCTACGCAGTAAATGGTTGTACCTGTCTGGCGATTGTACCAGTCGTTGCCTATAATACCGTTCAGGGCGGGGATACTGCCCGTGTAGATAGACGCATGGCCCGGGCCGGTATAAGTTGGTACGTAGTTGTAATGGTTATTTTTGAAATTGTAGCCCTGCGTTACCAGCCGTTTAAAGCCATCGTTGCCATACTTATTCCAGTAGCGAAACAGGTAGTCGTAGCGCATCTGGTCTACCACTATACCTACCACCAGTTTGGGGCGGGGAAGGGGCGCTGTTGTCAGTGCCTGTTGTGGCTGGCTTATAGTTGTAGTGGCCGTATGGGTCACACTCATGCAGGCACTTAGCCCAATCAAACACGCAGCTACGGCTTTAACCAGCAGGCTGCGCTTTAGTATAGATTGCTTTTCCATGCGTTTAGGGTTCACTTACCTGCAAATATAACAAGTACCCCCCGTTTATACTTATTCTTTCTGTTAAATATGCACTTTTCCCAATTTTAATAAGACAGATGCGCAACAGGTAGGTATAAAACCGCGGCAGCGCTCACCTGCCGGGTGAACGCTGCCGCTGCTGTGCATTTTTATGTTTATTTTGAAGCCAGAGCCTCGGCGCCGCCCACAATCTCCAGGATTTCCTTGGTAATGGCTGCCTGGCGCGTGCGGTTGTAAGTCAGCTTCAGTTGTTTCAGCAACTCGCCGGCATTGTCCGTTGCTTTGTCCATAGCTGTCATACGGGCGCCTTCTTCTGATGCTTTCGACTCCAGTACAGCCTTGTATACCTGTATTTTCAGCGATTTTGGGATCAGTTCCCGGATGATTTCTTCTTTAGAAGGCTCAAAGGTATAATCGGCTGCCAGCGCAGCAGAACCGTTGCGTTCTATTTGCTTCTCCTCTATAGGCAGGAACTGCTCTGTACGGATAATCTGCGTCGCTACATTCTTAAACTCATTGTATACAATATCCACCCGGTCAAACTCATTGCTTACAAAACCTTCCATGGCACGTTCGGCCGCAGCCCGCACGGTATCGAAAGAGAGGTTAGCAAAGGTGTTGGTATAGTCGCCAATGATGTTGTAGCCGCCGCGCTTGCGAAGTGCATCGAAGCCTTTTTTGCCGATGGTCAGGAAAGTAACGTTACCGGCAGCAAACTGGCGGCTATACTTGTCTGTAATCAGCGAAGTAACAGCTTTTACAATGTTGGAGTTGAAGGCACCGGCCAGACCGCGATCGGAGGTAACAACAATAAGGAGCACCCTGTTTGCCTCACGTTCCTGCGAATATTTGTTGGTTACAGATCCTTCGGTAAGCGTAGACAGATTGGCCAGTATGCCTCCCAGGCGTTGTGCATAGGGGCGCATGCGCAGAATGCTGTCCTGTGCGCGCCGCAGCTTGGCCGCCGACACCATTTTCATGGCTTTCGTGATCTGCTGCGTCGACGAAACAGACGTAATGCGGCTTCTAACCTCTTTTAAACTTGCCATATATTCTCTGCTATAAGCGTATGGGTTAAGATTAAAGGCAGTTTGCCCCTTATCTTAACCCATACTTTAAAACTGTTATCTGTATTTAGCTGAAAGCTCTCTGGCTACCTGCTTCAGAACACCTGTTGTTTCATCATCCAGCTTGCCGGCCAGCAGCGCCTTAAGTGTTTCGGGGTGCTGGGCACGCAATGTACGCTGATACTCTTTCTCAAAAGTTCTTACCTCGTTTACCGGCACGTTGTCCAGCAAACCGTTTGTAGCGCAATAGATAATCGCCACCTGCTCTTCTACCGGCACCGGCGAAAACTGCGGCTGCTTCAGTATTTCGAGGTTGCGGCGGCCGCGCTCAATGGTCAGTTTGGTAGCGGCATCCAGGTCAGAACCGAATTTAGAGAAAGCCTCCAGCTCGCGGAACTGCGCCTGATCCAGCTTCAGCGTACCGGCTACTTTCTTCATCGACTTGATTTGGGCGTTACCACCTACGCGTGATACCGAAATACCCACGTTAATCGCCGGGCGTATACCTGCGTTAAACAGGTTGGTTTCCAGGAATATCTGGCCGTCTGTAATAGAGATAACGTTTGTCGGGATATAAGCCGAAACGTCGCCTGCCTGTGTTTCGATCAGCGGAAGGGCCGTTAGAGAGCCGCCGCCTTTCACCATGTGCTTAATAGATTCCGGCAAATCATTCATGTTGCGGGCAATCTCATCCGAGGCATTGATCTTGGCTGCACGCTCCAGCAAGCGGGAGTGCAGGTAGAATACGTCTCCGGGATAAGCTTCGCGTCCTGGCGGTCTTCTCAGCAGCAGCGACACCTCGCGGTAAGCCACCGCCTGCTTCGACAGGTCATCATATACTACCAGCGCCGGGCGACCTGTATCGCGGAAGAACTCGCCAATGGCAGCACCCGTGAATGGCGCATAAAACTGCAGCGGAGCCGGATCAGAAGCAGAAGCCGCCACTACTACAGTATAATCCATGGCACCACCTTCTGTCAGGGCTTTTACCACCTGCGCCACGGTTGATGCTTTTTGGCCTACGGCTACATATATACAAAATACCGGCTGGCCTTTTTCGAAGAACTCGCGCTGATTCAGAATCGTGTCTATGGCAACGGCTGACTTACCTGTCTGGCGGTCACCGATGATGAGCTCCCGCTGGCCACGGCCAATCGGAATCATAGAGTCAATCGCCTTGATCCCTGTCTGCATCGGTTCGTTTACCGGCTGACGGAAGATTACGCCCGGCGCTTTACGCTCCAGCGGCATCTCATATAACTCTCCGGCGATAGGTCCTTTCCCGTCAATAGGCTGGCCCAGGGTGTTTACCACGCGGCCAATAATGCCATCGCCCACTCTTACAGAGGCAATGCGGTTGGTTCTTTTTACGGTAGCGCCTTCTTTTATTTCGCTGTAATCGCCGAGCATTACGGCTCCTACGTTGTCTTCTTCCAGGTTCAGCACAAGCGCCTGCAGGCCGTTCTCAAATTCAAGAAGCTCGCCGGACTGCGCTTTGGAAAGGCCATAAATACGGGCGACACCGTCACCCACTTGCAGTACCGTACCCACTTCTTCCAGTTCTGCCTCCGAACGGAAGTTCGATAGCTGCTCTCTTAGTATAGCTGATACTTCGTCAGGTCTTACTTCTGCCATGGTTATATCTTAGTAATATAGGAGTTGTCTTTAAAATTATTTTTCAGCTTGCGGAGGTTATACTTCACAGAGCTGTCAATCTGTTTGTCGCCCACGCGCAGCACAAAACCACCGATAAGCGAGGGGTCCACATTTTCTTCCAGTTCAATTGTTTTGCCGGTCTGGGCCACCAGGCGCCGGCCAAGTTCCTCGCGCAGGGCGGGCGTAAGCGGCACAGCTGACGTCACTTTGGCTTTCTGAATGCCTTTGTACAGGTTGTACTGGCGCTCAAACTCCGTTGCGATAAATTCCAGCAGCGACTCCCTGTTTTTGCGTGCCACAATATCGAAGAAGGCCAGCGTCATACTATCTACTTTGCCCTTGAAAAGGGCATTGATCACTGCCAGCTTCTTGTCGGCCTTTACAATAGGGTTTTGCAGCAGCAGCTGTAAGTCTCTGTTCTGGGCAACGGTTTTCGAGAACAGCTTCATGTCCTCGTTTACCTTCTCCAGCACATCCTTTTCCTGCGCCAGCTCAAGCAGCGACTTCGCATACCGGGAAGCAACTCTAATTTCTGACATAATGCTTTTATAGTTGGCGCGCTGCTTTTACAAAGTATAAAAGCAGCGCCGCATGAAATCTTAGTTAAGCGTTACTTCTTTGATGTAGTCCTGTGCCAGGGCCTGCTGTGCCTGTGGGTTGCTCAGTTCTTTGCGCAGAATACGCTCCGCAATTTCCACTGAAAGTGCAGCGGCCATATTTTTTACTTCAGCAATGGCGGCACGCTTCTCGGTGTTGATGGCTTCGCGTGCGTTTGCAATCATACGGTCGCCTTCTTCGTTGGCTTTGTTCCTGGCGGCTTCGATCATGTGGTTCCCGGCTTCTGTCGCTTCCTTCAGGATTCTGTCGCGCTCTAAACGCGCCTGTGCCAGCAGTTTCTCATTTTCAGCCTTCAGGCCCTGCATCTCCAGCTTCGCTTTTTCGGCAGCGCTCAACGCATTTTCAATAGAGGCCTCACGCTCGTTCAGCGCCCTCATGATCGGCTTCCAGGCAAACTTTGTCAGCAGGAACAGCACGAGCAGAAAAGTGACTAACTGCCAGAATATTAAGCCTAAACCAGGGGTTACTAATTCCATTGTTTATGAATTTGAATATGGTTCTTCTTTACCTATACTTATACCTGATACTACCTCTTTGATCTCGTCGTCCGGACCATACGTCCGGACGAGAGACCAGCAAAAGCTTATTAGCCTTTGAAAGAGATCAGCAAGCAAACTACCACACCGAAGAGTGCAACACCTTCGATAAGGGCAGAAGCGATAATCATGGCTGTCTGGATTTTGCCACCAGCCTCAGGCTGACGCGCGATAGATTCCATGGCAGAGCCACCGATTCTACCAATACCCAAACCAGCGCCAAGGGCCACTAGACCAGCACCGATACCGGCACCCATAATCGCGAAACCCGCACCATCTGATAGAGCTTGAAGCAGAATTGCTAACAACATAATAGTATATATATAGTTAAAAAATAAAAATTCGCTTTTAGTGTCCGTCGCCGTAACCCATGTCCTCTACATGGTCATGCTCCTCTACCGCTCCGCCGAAATACATGGCCGAGAGCAGCGTAAAAATGTATGCCTGCAACAGCCCGACAAATAATTCGAGGAAGTTCATAAACACGGCAAACGCAACGCTTAACGGCCCAATCGCCAGGCTCTCGAAAATAAAGATCAAGCTAAACAGGGAAAGAATAATAATGTGCCCTGCCGTAATGTTGGCAAATAATCGAATCATCAGCGAGAATGGCTTGGTAAAAATACCAATCACCTCTACCGGTATCATAATCGGGGCCAGCCACCACGGCACGCCGGGAGTAGCAAAAATATGGCTCCAGTAACTTTTATTGGCGCTAAACAGCGTAATTACCAGCGTCATCACGGCCAGCGACATGGTTACTGCAATGTTTCCTGTTAAATTGGCGCTACCCGGCATCAGGCCCAGCAGGTTGTTAAACCAGATGAAGAAAAAGATAGTGAGCAGGTATGGCATGTAGCGCGCATACTTAGGGCCAATGTTCGCTTTGGCAATATCGTCGCGCACAAAGATGATAATCGGTTCAAAGAACGACTGAATACCTTTTGGCGCTTTGCCGGCATTGGTTTTGTAACGGCGCGCAATCACACAGAATATAATCAGCAGCAAAGTCACGCTTAGAAACAGGGATGCCACGTTTTTAGTGATAGAAAAGTCGTACAACCCTTTGTAGTCTTCTATGGGCTCACCTTCTTCATTGGCCTTGTATATATGCCCGTGTTCCACCACATAGCCGTTGTATGCCACCTCTTCGTCATGCTCGTTAAAGAAGTTCTTTGATGAGAAAACATGCACCTGCCCGTTATCCAGCAGGATCACCGGTAAGTATAGGCTGGCACCATGAGCAAATTCCCATTTATGTTCATCGGCAACGTGATGCAGGATCATATCGCTCGGCTTAAACCCACCACCTTCTTCTGCCGGCGCCTCGGCCGCATAGGCTGAAATCGTCAAAAGGGAAAACAGTAAAACGAATAACTTCTTCATTAAGAGAGATTTAGAAACAGAGTTCATAAAGCTACGCCTTATACTTGATCCTGCTTTTTCAAATTGGGCCGCAAGTTAGCCAATAAGCTGTAGATTTCAAACCCGGTAAACAGAAAATATAAGACAAAGAAATTCAGCACAAACTGCAATTCGTTTTCAGAGAAAAGGTATACATAGATAAACACCACGCCAATGCTCAGCAGCATCCGGAAGCCCATAGACCCGAAGTAGTATAGCTGAAAATTTTCGTTGTCGTAACTGATGCCCAGGCGCGTGATGTAGAAGGTAAGCGCCGTAATAAAAACAAAGAAAGCCAGCACGTACCATACATACGTATGCACCAGCGCCTGGCCGGTAAAATAGGCGAGCGCTCCGATAACAAGCCCTACTACGCCCGAGAAAATCAACAGGTTTCTAAAGAAATGCACAGCTTTTATTTTTTGTTGAGTGATAAGATAACGAGCACCATCGACGCCACTACGGCCACCAGCAACAGCACAATCGTAAACCACGGGTTCCGGGTATGGAAGTAATCGTCCAGTTTCATACCTGCCAGCGCTGCCAGCACCATCACGCCGATCATCTGAAACGCCAGGCCCGAGTACCGCAGGTATGGCTTGATGTTGTCATCGCGCTTCGGTTTATGATCCGGCATGTTGTCCATGTTTAACAGCTAAGTATAAAGCTCCGTTTTTTATTGTTGCATGGCTAAACTCCTAGAAATCAGGCACGCGGCCGAAGCCGGTTTAAACCCGCCTCATCTTCTGCCGTCCTGAAAAGAGAGTACCACTTTTACAATATTACTTCTTTTTTGCGAGCTTGTGCAGCCTGCCACCGGAACAATTTGCATTATCCCGCCTGAAACCAAAACGCTATTTATATAGTTCATTAGCTGCTGGTAAAAACGACTGCTGTAGAATCGGCTTAATGTTGTATTTTTGCAGCAGGTTAAAAATCAGCACATTCTTTGTAGCAATACATTGCATTAACGGGTATCCGGCTGGCTATACTTTTACTTTTGCACCGGCGTTTATACTTTATATTCTTTTGCTTCATAAGCATCTGAACAAATTAAATAGATGTGGCTGATGTGTGATCATCTGAAATTTAGCACATTAGCACATGGATAAATTAGCACATTTACTTACCCTGCTCATATTATTATCTTGAACAAGCAACCACTGCACCTGCTTTTGCTGCTGCCAGCGCTGCTGCTGCTGGGTTCCTGCTCCGTGGAGCGCAACAACCCGCTTAGCAAGACTTACCATAACACCACTGCCCGCTACAATGGCTATTTTCTGGCCAAAGAGAAGATGCGTGCCGTGCAGGAAAGCCTGCAGCAGCAAACCACCTACGATTACAACCAGGTACTCCCGATTTACCCTGCCATAGATTCTGTTACGGCCAAAGCCATGGCCGCCGACCTGGAAGATATAATTAAAAAAGCTTCGTTTCCGATACAATGGCACAAAAACAGCAAATGGATAGACGACAGCTACGTGCTTATCGGGCAGGCGCAGTTTTACCAGCTTAACTTTGCCGAGGCATCCAAGACCTTCAAATACGCCAACACTATCGGCAAAGACAAAGATGCCAGGCATGAGGCGCTGGTGTGGCTGATGCGCTCTTTTATGAAGCTCAACCTGATGGACGATGCACAGGCTGTATCAGAATATTTACGCAAAGAACGCCTCAACAAAGACAATGCCCGCGCCCTGTACCTGGCCCGCGCGCAGTACAACACCCTACTTGGCGACACCGCCGCCGTGATAGAAAACCTGGCGCTGGCGCTGCCTAACTTTGAGGACAAAGACAATCTGAAGCGTACCCGTTTTACGCTGGCACAACTCTATCAGCTTACAGGCCAAAATGAAGAAGCCTATGCGCAGTATAGCCAGGTTTTGCGCAAAAATCCGCCATACGACCTGGGCTTTTTCAGCAGGCTTAACCTGGGGCAGGTAGCGGAACTGAGCGACGCAGAGGACCTGGAGCGCATGGCCAGCTACTACCAGAAGATGCTGAAAGACGACAAAAACAAAGAGTACCGCGACAAGATATACTATGAGATGGCGCAGTTCGAGCTTCGCCAGCAACATTATGATAAAGCACTGGAATATCTGCAGCAGTCGCTGAAAACACCCGGCACGCTGCCTAACCAAAAAGCCTATAGCTACGTGGCCGCAGGTGAGATTTATTTCGATAAGCTGAACAAGTATAACCTGGCCGAGGCCTACTACGATAGTGCCGTGCAGGTATACCCGCAAACGGCCCTGAACTACGAGGCGGTGCGCGAACGCCGCGATGTGCTGGCTGACTTTGCAAAGCAATACAATACCATTCAGACGCAGGACAGCCTGTTACGCCTGGCGCACATGAGCGAAGCCGAGCGCACAGGCTTTGTGAAGCAACTGGTGCAGCGCGAAGAAGAGCTGCGGCAACAGGAACTGGCCCAACAGGAGGCCGCGCAGCAACGCAACCGTGCAGAGCAGCCGCGCCGCAGCAACAGCCGCAATAATCAGAACGGAACTGCTTTCCCGGACGAGACTACCGACGCATCCGGTATCTGGTACTTCGATAATCCCGCCGCCATGGCTTCGGCACGTTCCGAATTTATCCGCCGCTGGGGCGACCGGCCATTGCAGGATTTCTGGCGTATCCGCACCCGCGGCGAAAGCAACCAGCAGGCCCAACCCGCCGAAGCGCCTGTTGTAGCTGACGCCACGCCAGCCTCCGAAGAAGCGCAGCTGTCTCCTGAAGAGCGGGCTAATGCGCAGGTGCAGGCATACTTACAGAACATTCCGGTCACCACTGCCGATATGCAGCGTGCAGAGAAGCAAATTGAAGAGGCGCTCTTTAACCTGGCCAATATCTACGCTCTGAAACTGAACGATATAGGCAAGGCTACCCAGACATACCAGGAGCTGTTGCAGCGCTTCCCGCGCTCAGAGCATGCCGCCGAAACTTATTATAGCCTGTACCTGCTCTACAGCCGGGCAGGCGACGAACCGCAAAAGCAGGCCTACTATAACCGCATCAGGCAGGAATTCCCTAATACAACTTACGCCCGCCTGGTAGATGATCCGGATTTTATGAGCAAAAACGCAGCAGATAACCTGAAGGCGCACATGCTCTACGATGCAGCTTACACTTATTATGAGGAGCAGGATTACAAAAAAGCGGCGCAGGTGCTGGACCAGGTGGTGAGCCGGTACCCGTTGAGCGATATCCAGGACAAGGTGGCTTTTCTGGAAGCGATGATAACGGCACGCACCAAACCGCCACAGGCGCTGCGCGAACAGTTGCAACGATTTAAAACCAATTTTCCGGGCAGCACGCTGCAGCCGCAGGCCGATGCACTGCTGGCCACCTATACTACACTGGAGCAAAATAACCAGCTCCGGCAGGAGGCGCCCTCCAGGGATACTACACCAAAAGCAACTACGGCAGGCAACCTGAGGCCGGAAGAGAAAGTAGCCACTGCGATGGCCGCCTTTACTGTGCCGGATGAGCCTGCAGCACCGCCAAAACCTGTTGCGCCGCCGGTACAGCAACCGTTGGCAGCAGCACATGCTGAAGAAGAGCCCGTGGCCGCTACCAAAGAGGCAGCACCCGCATCGTTGCCAGTACAGCCAGTGCAGGAGGCGACAGCACAACAGCAGCAACCCACGCCTCCTGTAGCATCCAATGTAACTGCTGACACCGTAGCAGCAGCTACGCTGGCCAGTCCTCCGGTAGCGGCAAAAGATCCGCTGGCCTACGAGGCTACCCCGGATACGGCATATTATTTCGTGCTCGTTTACCCACCGGAAGTACCGGCTTTTAAAGACATTGCCGCCAAATACAGCAAGTATAACAGCACCTATCACCGCAACCTCAACCTGCAGGCAGATTCCATAGCCGCTGGTGCCGGCAAAGCAATGCTGGTGCTGGGCACTTTTACAGACCCGAAGGTAGCCTTAGCCTACAACATCAAACAAAAAGGGCCGCAGGCGCCGGTTGGCAGAATCAGAGGTGTAGAATTCACTACCTTTGTTATTACGGCTGCCAACTACCAGAAATTTTTACAGAAGAAGGATGTGGAAGCTTACCTGACATTCTTTAAAAATAACTATTAAATGATCTTACGCAAAAAGCATAGTCCGCTGGAAGTGGCATACAGGAACGTTTCCGTTTGAAGGGCCGCTACAGACGAGCCTGCGCAATCTTAACCAGCAGGTGTTTTGCACAAAATCAGACTTATGCAATTGGTGCATGAAATTTGATAGTTACCTTATTAACACATTAGCACATTAACTCAACATGACTACGCGTCAAGAAACCTCCAAAGCGAAAAGAACAATTTACCCGAAGATAGTTTCCACTCTGTGGCTGCTGTTTGCGGGCGGTTTAATCGTGTTTGCCCTCTACATCTATGCGGTCAGTATCAACTTCCTGAACCTGTTCGGGGAGTTCCCGAATTTACGCACTTTGGAAAATCCTAGAAGTGCATTAGCTTCTGAATTATATTCTGCTGATGATGTAATTTTAGGTAAATACTTTCGTGAGAACCGTACCCCTGTGGATTATGAGGAATTACCGGATAACCTGGTAAATGCGTTAAAAGCCACTGAAGATATACGCTTTGAGGAACATTCTGGAATAGATCCAGAGGCAATGGCACGTGTTGCTGCGGCTATACTTACAGGTCAGTCTAAGGGTGGCGGAAGCACTATAACACAACAAGTTGCTAAAAAGCTTTTCCGGACCCGTGGGGAGGACCTTAATAATGGCTTGCTGAATGATGTACCTGGTATGCGCACACTTATACACAAAACGAAAGAGTGGATATTGGCTGTGAAGTTGGAGCGCTCCTATACCAAGAAGGAAATCATGATGATGTACCTTAACATTTTCGAGTTCGGTAGTAATGCTTTCGGTATAAAATCTGCAGCTAAAACCTTTTTTAATAGTGATGTGCCAGATCTTTCTGTTGAAGAATCTGCTGTTCTTGTGGGCCTATTTAGAAATCCGACATATTATAGCCCAAGATTTCATCCTGAGAACTCCAAGCGCCGCCGTAATGTAGTACTATCGCAGATGGTGAAGTATGGGTTCCTGCCTGAAGAAGAGTATAACCAGCTGAAAGACAAAAACATCAAGCTGGACTACCGGGTAGAAAGCCAGAATATTGGCATGGCGCCATACTTCCGCACCGAGGCCGGAAAGTTTTTGAAGCAGTGGTGCCGCGAAAACGGCTATGACCTGTATGCCGACGGCCTTAAGATTTACACGACTATCGATTCGCGGATGCAGCAGTATGCCGAGAAAGCTGTGGCCACCCACATGGCGGACCGCCAGAAAGTCTTTTTTGAGCACTGGAAAGGCCGTAACCCCTGGGTAGACAGCCACATGCAGGAAATTAAGAATTTTCCGGAGCAGGCCATCAAGCGTACCCCGCGCTACCGCCGGTTGGTGGAGCGCTTCGGCGACAACACAGATTCCATCAATTATTATCTGAACAAGAAAGTGCCCATGACGGTGTTTACCTGGAACGGTGATAAGGAAGTGGTGATGAGCCCGATGGACTCACTGAAGTATTACAAGCATTTCCTGCAGACAGGTTTTATGGCGATGGAGCCGCAGACGGGCCACATCAAAGTATGGGTGGGCGGCATCGACTACGATCATTTTAAGTATGACCACGTACAGCAGGCGGCGCGGCAGCCCGGCTCCACGTTTAAGCCTTTTCTGTACACGGCCGCGATAGAAAGCGGACTTTCTCCCTGCTACGAGGTTATTGACACCAAAACCTGTGTGCCGCTGCCGGACGGCACCATGTGGTGCCCGAGCAACGCCGATAACAAATACTCCGGCAAAAAGTATACTTTGCGCCAGGGATTGGCAGAGTCTGTGAACTCCATCTCGGCTTTCCTGGTGAACAAACTGGGTGCTGAAACGCTGGCAAACACCGCCAAACGCATGGGCATCACTACGCCTTTGGATCCTACCCCGTCGCTGGCGCTCGGCACCAGCGACGTAACGCTGTTTGATATGGTGGGCGCTTATGGCACTTTCGTGAATGGCGGCATGTGGGTAGAACCGAACTTTATTACCCGCATCGAGGACAAGCACGGCAATGTGGTGGCTGAGTTTACGCCGAAGAAGGATCAGATTTTAAGCGAAGAAACAGCGTATACCATGATTCACATGCTCCGGGCTACCACAGAGCGCGGTGGCACCGCATACGGCCTGCGCTTCCGCAATCACCTCACTAACGACATCGGTGCCAAAACGGGTACTACCCAAAACCAATCCGATGCCTGGTTTATGGGCCTCACGCCTGATTTGGTATGCGGCACCTGGGTGGGCGGCGAAGATCGCTCTATCCACTTCCGCAGCATTGCCCTGGGGCAGGGCGCTAAACTGGCTATGCCGATTTATGGCGCTTTTATGCAGAAGGTGTATGCCGATAAGTCGCTGGATGTATCGAAGGCTCCTTTCCCCAAACCTGATGGGTTTTCGGTAGAACTGGATTGCGCCCAGTATAACCAGGGGGCCATGCCGATAGACTCGTTGCAGCAGGACGAGTTCCTGAACCTGCCCACTGAGATTGACCTGGACCCCAACATCTAAATAAAGGAACCGTAATACTTTGTTTGCTTTTGCTGGCGGAGGGTGGCCCCGTTCTCCCGGTTTCTGCCTGTAGGAGCAACTTTAGGGAATTATACTTAATGCGTGTGAGTTGCTTTATTTAGAACTTAAACGGCTTCGTTTATGCCTGCAAATGAAAAGTTAAAGGAAAAGATCTCGCACCTGCCGCACAAGCCCGGCATCTATAAGTTTTTTGATGAAAGCGGCATCATCTATGTAGGCAAAGCGATTGATATCCGCAAGCGCGTCAGCTCCTACTTTAACCGATCTGCCCAGCACAATAAGAAAACGCTCAAGCTTGTTTCGCAAATAAACGATATTGAGTTTACCATTGTAGATACCGAAGCCGATGCTTTTCTGCTGGAAAACAACCTTATCAAGCAGTATCAGCCCAAGTATAACATCCTGCTGAAAGACGGAAAGACATACCCTTACATCTGCATCGTTAATGAGCGATTTCCGCGCGTTATCAGCACGCGCAACAAACTGAACGACGGCTCACGTTACTTTGGCCCTTACGCCAGCGTTACCACCATGAACGTGGTGCTCGACCTTATCCGCACTTTGTATCCGCTACGCACCTGCACCTATAATTTGTCGCCGGAGAATGTGGCGGCAGGCAAGTTCAGGGTATGCCTGGAGTACCACATCGGCAACTGCAAAGGCCCCTGCGAGGGACTGGTAGATGAAACGGAGTATAACGCCAACATCGCCCAGATCAAAAACATACTTTCGGGCAATCTGTCGGTGGCCAAAAACTATTTTAAGGAGCACATGGCCGCCGCTGCCGCCGATTACCAGTATGAACTGGCGCACCAGTACAAGCAAAAGCTGGACATGCTGGAGGATTTTCAGACAAAATCCACCGTAGTGAGCAATACGCTTACGGATATAGATGTTTTTACCATCACTTCTAACGAGCAATGCGCCTTTGTCAACTACCTGAAGGTAATGAACGGCTCCGTTATACTTACCCAATCACTGGAGATACAGAAAAAGCTGGACGAGGAAGATGCCGATATTCTGGCTTCAGTGGTGGTGCAGCTGCGCCAGGACTTTGAAAGCACCTCGCGGGAAATTATCACCAACATCGTACTTGTGCTTCCGCTCGATAACCTCACGGTAACGCAGCCGCAGATTGGCGACAAACGCAAACTGCTGAACCTGTCGCTGAAGAACGCTTTATACCTGCGTAAAGAACGTGAAAGCCGCCAGGAGCAGAACAGAGATCTGAGTGATCAGCGGGAAATGCGCGTGCTGGAAACATTAAAGAAAGACCTCCGCCTCACCGAATTACCGCGCCAGATCGAATGTTTTGATAACTCTAACTTCCAGGGCGATAACCCGGTGGCCTCAATGGTATGCTTTAAGAACGGCAAGCCCAGCAAGAAAGACTATCGCCATTTCAATATCAAAACGGTGGTGGGCGCCAACGACTTCGAATCAATGTATGAGATTGTAACGCGCCGCTACAAACGCCTGCTGGAAGAGAACCAACCGCTGCCACAACTCATTATCATTGATGGCGGCAAGGGCCAGCTAAGTATGGCTGTGAAGGCGTTGAAGGATTTGGACATCTATGGCAAAGTAGCCGTGGTTGGCATTGCCAAGCGGCTGGAAGAAATTTTTTACCCTGGTGACAAACTGCCGCTTTATATTGACAAGAAATCTGAGTCGCTCAAGCTTATTCAGCGCTTGCGCAATGAGGCGCACCGCTTTGCCATTACTTTCCACCGCAGCAAGCGCGATGCCGGAACGCTGAAAACAGAGCTTACCGACGTAAAGGGCATCGGCCCTACCACCGCCGAAACACTACTGGCTAAGTATAAATCCGTTAAAAAACTGAAAGCCTTAACGCAGCAGGAACTCACAGCCGAAGTTGGCGCTTCGAAGGCAGCCATTCTTTATACTTATTTTCACAACGGCGGCGCATAGTACAAGTATAGACCGGTATTTAAAATACATATGTGCGCACACTGCGAGGCACTTTGTAATTAGAGTGGTTTCTGGCAAGTATAAGTATAACCTGCACTTGCGGCAACCATACATGGCCTTCATTTCGGCTTATGATCAAAAAAGGAGATGCGATGCATCTCCTTTTTTGATTAATTATGTTTGATTCTACTTTATACTTAGTAGCTCCAGAGGCTGTACTCATACTCGATGAGCGCTTCGGCAGCTTCCTGTGCAGCCAGCAAGCCTTTTTTGCCACCGCCATAAATATCGGCCAGCGCCCTGTCGCCTGGGTTCGATATTTTGGTAATGTAAGAGCTAAAAAGCCACAGGTCGAAAGCATCGGCCAGGTTCTTATGCTGTGCATCGTTCTGGGCATTATACCAGATCGCCATTTCCGGGTTTGCGCGGAAAACGCGTACCAGATCGCTCATCTTAAAGCTGCCTACGTTCTGCTCAAACCCAAGTGCATTAAGTGTGGAAGGCACTTTTACACTAATAGACTGGATATCGTGGTACATGCGGGAGCGCTTTTTGTCAAATACAACATTCTCCTTCAGTTCCAACAGGTATAGCTGCTTCGGAAAGTACTCGTTGCTGACAGGCGCGGTACTTGTCTGCGTTTCTGTTTCGCCAAGGGCAGCACCCCAGGCGTCTTCCTGCTCCTTTGCTTCCTCTTTTCCGAATCCTGCCGCTATTTCTTCTTCACTCAGGCCACCGGCGGTTTCCTGCGAAGTCATGTTGGCAATAAATTCTTCACGTGTAAGCGGCGTATTCAGCGAGTCGTTTTTGTAGGCTGTCAGTTCACCGCTTTTTACGGCGTTGATGATAATCTTTGTAATCTCCCTGTTTTCGGAGAACATAGGCTTGTTTTGCTTTTCACGCAAATCAATTTTACGCCATACTGTTTTCTTAAACAGGATATCCGATTCCGGAATAGGCCGCGCGGAAGGATTGCTGGAGGTAGTGGTGGCCACTTGCTGTGCCATAGCCCCTACAGATAACATCAACCCTGCTGCTACACCTATAGCTTTAATTAGTTTCATACGCCTTTGAGCTTTTAATTTAACGGGATAATCCAGTTGTTATCACCTCCAACTTTGGCATCAACCGCCTGGCCTTTATAGTTCAGGCGCTTCACATCCAGCACCTCCAGCACTACCCTGTCGCCTTTGCTTGCTTTGGCGGCAAAGCTGGTCAGGTTAGCTGTCGGGCCGTTAAACTCGCCCTGATCAATCGGCTGGTTGTTGCGCACCAGGTAAGCTTTCCATTTGGTAACTCTATAACGTGCTTCGTTCGGTAATAATTGTTTGAAGCCTTCGTCCGCTACCGCCTGTATTTCAACTGCCCTGATAGATTGTGCCGGCACACCGCGTTTCACGTCTATCGGACGGCCATTTACCAGGGGCACCAGTTCAGGTTTTGGCACCGGGCGCACTTGAAAGGTTTCTTTGCCGATAGCATTGCCGCCGCTGCTCACGTTAATGGTTACCTGCGTTGCGGTCGGAATAATTGTTACCTCACCTTTTTTAGCACCTTTAATGGCAGAGCCACCGGATGCGCTAAAGCTTGGGTCATAAATAGCGCCCAGAGCCGGCACCTGAATGTTCAGTTCGTTGGCACACTGGAAGTATAAAGCCTGCACAGCTGCAGACTGAATCTGGATGACCGGTTTAGCTACTATATACTCTTCCTCAACAGGATAAACTTTTTCTTCGCCGTTCTGATTGATTATGATAGAACCTTTCCAGGTTTGCTTAGAATTACCATCTGCATCGTAATTTGAGGCTGAAGCTGGGAATTCTATTATACCTTTGCCATCCACTACCTTGATGGGTTTACCCTGGAACTTCATAATCGGTGTAATCGCATCAGAAGAAGCTGCAATAAACATTTCAGCTCTATACTTGGTACCGGCTGCTACTGTTTTAGACTCGGCACGCGCCATAGCAAATATCTTCTCGAATTTGATAAGGTCAGCGCCTACTGAAGCCGCCAGTTTCTGCAATGCATTCGCCTCATACTTCAGCACTTCGTTTTCTTTCTGCGACAGCGTGGCCAAAGCCGCTACCAGGGGCGTATTTTCAAAATTCAGCTCTGCGAAGTCCTTATTCTTCTGCGCTTTGTCTCTTTTTGCCACCGGGTCTTCACTGCCTGAAAGGGCTATACTTGCCGGCACACTCGGGTCATACTGCCGTATAAACTTGGCGTAATTGTTCAGCTTATCACGCAATTCGTAGGCTTTGCCGTTGTTCTTGTTAGAAGCGCCAATCATGTTAATGGCCACCACATCCTCTGAAGACGGGTTTACATATTGGCCGGTTTCGGGGTTTACGCCACCGGTTTTCTGTACCAGCATATCACGCAATCCGTGAATATAGCTTACCAACTCTGAGGTCTGCTGGCGTATTTGCTGCGCGTTTGTCAGCACACGCTGATCACTCGCTCTGTTGCCGCCTTTGTTCACGGCGGTCTTTATATTAGATATTACTCCGGCATTATCACTTACTGTCTTGTTGTTTACTTCCATCATACTTTCGTCGAGGAACTTAAACTTTAACAGGATCGCCGAGCTCACTTGTAAGGCCAGAAGTGCGGTTAGTACCAGGTACATCATACCGATCATCTTCTGCCGTGGTGTCTCTTTTCCTCCAGCCATTATTTATACTTTCTTTACTTTTTTCTTTGATGATTTAGGACTTGATACACGTGGCCGGATTAGCTCTTCATCGCTGACAGCATGTTGCCGTACACCGTGTTAAGCGAATGCAGGTTTTGCGTTAAGCGTGATACTTCATCCTTAAACTGCTCCGTGTTTTTGCTGGCATCCGAGAGGTTGTCCATGGCTATACTCAGGTTGCCATAGAACTTGTTCATTGCCTTCAGGTGGCTGTTGGCATCCTGCAGTTCCATTTCGTAAACTGCATTCAGCGCGCCCAGGTTCCTGGTCATGCCCTGAATCTGGTTGTGATATTCTTTTGCATCCACGGTAGAGCCAGCCATGTGCGACAGGGCTTCTGCAGTGGTTGCATAGGCTTTGTTCATGTTATCGAGCTGGTTTGCGGCAGCTTTTACCCTAACTGTATAATCCTGGGTAGCAGTGGCAGCCTGGCTCATATCAGCCATTTGCGCGGCAGTTTCGCTCAACCTGTTCAGGCCCGTGCCCAGCGAGTTGATGGTTTCCGGTGTAATGGCGGCATTGCGCATCATTTCGTCCAGTTTACCTGTTACAGACGGACCCTGCGACGTATGCTGTACTGGCATAAGGCCTTCGCCGGCATATTCATCTGCCAGTTGCGGGTATACTCTTGCCCAATCAGGTTCTGCATGCTGCGGCTGGAAAGAGCTCAGGAAAAATATAACGGCCTCTGTACTCAAACCAAGAATCAGCATCAAATCGGCGCCAGCCCAGTGCTGGATTTTAAACAATGCACCTACAATTACGACAGCAGCACCGATACCGTAAACTTTGGGCATCAACACGTCATATAAAAAATTGCGACCTTTAGCTTTGCTCATTTTAATTTTTAATTAATTGTAAAAGGTTGTGATTTAGGGGATTTATATAAGTTTAATTTTTCTGCCTGGATGGGTTATCAGCTTAAAACTATCTGCCGGGTAAATGGCCTAAGAAGTACATAGTATTGCGGAAACCGATATATGAACGTGCCGAGTCCTGGTATTCGAAATTACGTGTACCTGTTTCCAGGAAGTAAGCAATATCTTTCCATGAGCCGCCCCTTACTACTTTTCTGGGCTCATTGTCGTCGCGGTATACCGGGTTCAGGTCCCACACAATCGGAACACTGGCTTCAGCAAAGGCATCCTCGCACCACTCGGCCACGTTGCCCGACATGTCGTACAGACCGAAATCGTTGGGAAAGAATTGTGCTACCGGGCCAGTGTAAGTAAAGCCGTCGCTGTAGTAATCGCCACGGCCCGGCTTAAAGTTAGCCAGCAGACAGCCTTTGGCGTTGCGCAGGTAAGGGCCGCCCCAAGGGAACATAGCCATATCGCGGCCGCCGCGGGCAGCATACTCCCACTCGGCCTCTGTTGGCAAACGAAATGGCGGTACCGGCGCTATACCCTCTTCGGCATTGGCCTGATTTTTATGCTTGGTGCGCCAAGCACTGAACTGGCGTGCGGCAAACCAGTCTACACCCACTACCGGATAATCGTCAAAAGCGGGATGCGAAAAATAATACTCCATCAGGGGGTCGCCCATGTGGTAAGTATAATCTTTTACCCACACCGTGGTATCCGGGTACAGACTTGTAATAATATAATCTTCGCCCAGCACATCCAGCGAATCTTGCATCATTACGTTGATAAACTGACGGTATTCGTTGTTGGTAATCTCGGTTTCGTCCATATAAAAGCCACTGATGGTTACCTGCTTGTTCAGGTTGGCCATGGTAGCGGCAATGTCCTCATCAGCCTGGCCCATGTGGAATGTACCGCCCGGGCAGGCCACCATACCATAAGGCACTTCCTGCGGATTGTATTCCGGGCGATCTTCAGCACCTACCAGGTCACCCTGGGGACCTTTTCTCAATCCGCAGCCTGCAAGCACTACCACCGCCAGTGCGAAGGAAGACAGCTTAAGTAATTTGTTCATGATGGCTTCTAAAAGTATAAATTTTGTAGTAATGTATTTTAGCACATTTTTACGGGTGTAGCAAATGTATATGATTTTGAAATAAATAAAAAACAATTCGCTACAACACGTATTTATTATTTTTTAACGCGGTAACGAGCTGATTATTATATCACTTAATCACAAATATTTTATGCGCGTGCTATGAAGTATAAACTTTTTCAGTGCAATCTTTTTTTGTTGGACAGGCTCTATCTGGAGAAGAAATAACGCGGGGTTCTGATGGCCGGCCGGATTCTTACAACGGGCTCAGGCAATCTGTAACTCAGCATCACCTCGTGCGAGGTGGGCGCTTTGGCCGCTGTATTGAACGTTGTGAAATCAAATGCATATCCTACCCGTAGCGCATTATCCTGGAACAGAGATAATCCAACAAGAGCACTAACAGCTTCCTTATGCCTATAATTCAATCCGGCCCAATATTTTTCAGCATAAGTTGCCCGCACGCCGGCATCGTACGAAAAAGTTTCGGTATCATACTTAAAAAGCGCCGTGGGTGTAACCACCACATCGGCGCTCACCGGCAAATTAACACCGCCGGTAATGTAAATATGATTCTCACTTAAATAGCGCCCGTTACCCGTAGCAGAGGAGTCCTGAAAAAGATATTCGGAATGCAGCAGGTTTGTAATACCGCCACCGGCATAAAACTGGTCGGACTGGTACCACAGGCCGGCGCCCAGGTCATACTTGCTATCAGAGCTGTTGTAAGGCACGTGCGTGTCGTTCGGGTCGTTGGCACGGTAAGCGCCTTGTTTGATGTTGTTAACAGTGCCCTGCACACCAATACCCAACTTGCCGGTTTCGCCGATGTTAATATGATAGGAGTAGGAGAGGGCTGCCTGCAGGTACGTAAAATTTGCTATCCTGTCGCGCATCAGGCTTACGCCTACACCGCCGTGCAGCAGCCTTACGGGGGTGCTAGCCGAAAGCAGCATCGTGCGCGGCGAGCCGCCGTCATCCAATGTGGCATCGTAGCCAAGCCACTGGTAACGGTAAATAGAAAATATTTCGGGGTGGTTGGTGATACCGGCATAAGCAGGGCTGATGTGCATGCCGTTGAAACTGTAATGCGTAAACTGTGGCTGCTGTTGTGCCCAAACCAGCGGATGGCATAACAGGAACAACATGATAACAGGTAGAAACTTTTTCATAGGCTGCAGGAAGGCAAAATACCGAATGACAGATAAAGGTTGCCGTCATTCCAAATATAGCCATTAAACGCTAAAACGCAAAAGTAAGTATGCCGTTGAGCCTGCTTACTTTTGCGTTTTAGTTAGTATGCAAATCCGGAATAAAAGTTACAACCGGCGCTTTATTTTTTTGCTTCCTGCTTATGCTTCTGGTTCTGAATGTATACTTCGATGGCCCCGGTCATTGACGGCGCGTTCGGCATAGGCGCCTCTATGTCAAGCTCCAGGCCTGCGTCCAGCACAGCCTTGGCTGTGGTAGGCCCGAATGCCGCAATGCGCGTGTTGTTCTGCTTAAAATCCGGGAAGTTGGCAAACAGCGACGTAATACCCGACGGGCTGAAAAAAGCCAGACAATCATACGTTACATCATCCAGGTCCGACAGGTCAGCCGCTACGGTTTTGTAGATGATGGCCTCTGTGTGCTTGATTTTGTTTGCCGTCAGAAACGCCGGAATATCCTCTTTGCGAATGTTGGAGCAGGGGAACAAGAAATTCTCATTTTTATGTTTTTTGATAACTTCCAACAGATCCCTGGCCGTTTTCTCGCCTACAAACAATTTGCGCTTGCGCAGCACAATATACTTCTGCAGGTAATAAGCCGTCTGGTCCGAAATACAAAAGTATTTCATATCAGCGGGCATCTCTATTTTGCTTTCCTGGCAAATGCGAAAGAAATGATCCACGGCATTGCGGCTCGTAAAAATAATAGCCGTGTGCGCCAGAATATCCACTTTATCCTTTCGGAACTCTTTGTATGGGACTGGCTCCACATCTATAAAAGCCCTGAAATCTACCTTGATATCATACTTCTCAGCAATAGACAAGTATGGCGAATTATCAGTGGTAGGCTGTGGTTGCGTAACCAGGATACTTTTAATGGGTAGTTTGCCTCTGTCAGGGTTTGCGCTACCCTTTGCTTTGTTTTCAGCCATATTGGAATAATGCGGTTGTTAAATTATCACCTGCCATGCCCCGCTAAACCGCCTAATTGTGTTTTTAAAAGTTGAAAACTATCAGCTTAAGCATAATCGCCAGCGGAATCACTTCTGTGGCGCAAAGGTATGAAAATAAATGCAAATTTAGTACGGGCACCTTCTTATTTACGGAAGCAAAAACACGAAGTACCGTGAATATCAGAAGCAAAGATACTGCCAGGTTGGAAACCAGCAGAATGGCCTCCGGGCTGGAGGCATTCAGGGCCAGGTAGAGCAGCAGCACCCCTGGTAGAAACATACCCAGAAATAGTAGTGTCCTGATAAACTCGCGGTATTGTACCTGCACTACCTGTTCCAGCCCGAATATAAAACCCATCACTTTCAGGAAAAGGTACTTTAGCAGGATAACTACAAATACCAGAAATGTATAAAATACAATCTTGGTGGTAATATCTGCCTGCGACACCGGGAACAGCCTGTTGAAAAGCCGGATGTGCTGCACATTGGTATGTATAGCCGCAATAAGCAGGGCCATGGTGAGCGAAAAAGCCAGCACAAACAGCACACTGGACCATGAACGGACAGGTTTCATCAGGAATGCTTCCTTCGCCGAGCTGCTCCGGTCAAAGGCGCCCAGACGGAATATATTGCCGAATTCGGCCGGATAGCTGGTCTTCAGCCAGCCATAAATCAGCCCTATCAAAAGCATAAACAGGATAAAGGCATTCTGATTTATATAATCCCGCGCCCGGATAGTAAATGGCCGCTGATCAGGCCGTACAGTCCTATTCTCTTCCCGCACCTGGTTACGGAACGTATTAACATTAGGCTGGTGCTCGGGATGCCACACAGTCAGCAGGTACTTTCCTGCCACAGGCTTTAAATCGCTGGTGTGCTGTGTTATATCCAGGGTATAGCGTGCGGTGGCATCCGCCTTAAAGATAAGCTGGTTATTAAGGAAGAGGCAAAGGCCTTTCTGCGCTGTAAAGCCAATTACAAAGGGCTGGGCCTGGCTCACCGACAGCCACTGGTGGATGGCCTTGTAACCCGTATGCATCCCGGCCACATAAGGCACCAGCCGCGCCGTTCCGGGCTCATACACCAGCCAGTCAGCGGTGATGGTGTTTTTCTGCTCCAGCGGCAGCACCTGCGCCTTCAGCGGCAACGCAGGACCAAGTATAAGTATAACCCACAGCAATAAAAAGCTGCACCAGTCCGCTCTATACCTTTGCAATACGTTCTGCACCTCTCCTCCTCGATTTATATACTCCCAATACAGTACTCAGCAACACAGAAAACACCAGTAAGGCCAGTAACAGGTTCAGGTTGCCCCAGGCTGCAAATTTTATCACAAACAGAATTACGATAATATTCAGAATTCCGAGGATAAGCACTGTGCTGATTTGATTAAAACCCATCGCCAGCAGGCGGTGGTGTATGTGATTGCGGTCGGGTATAAAAGGGGAGCTTCCCTTCATCATCCGGATGAGGGATACGCGCATTGTATCAAAAAGCGGCACAAACAGGATACCGAGTGCCACGGCGGGTGCGGCGGGCATTGCATGCATCTCAATAAACTCTATGCTCAGCACCGACAGGATAAACCCGCAGAGAAGCGATCCGGTATCGCCCATAAAGATAGTGGCCCTATGAAAGTTATAACGTAAAAATCCCAGCATTCCCCCAATCAGGCAGAAAGCTACAGCAGCATAATTGCCGTATGTCATTCCGCCATACAAGTAAAAGTAGATGCCGAAGGTGGCTGCTATGACCAGCACAATGGTACCGGCCAGTCCATCCAGCCCGTCTATCAGGTTAACAGCATTGGTAATACCAATGATCACCAGGAATGTAAAGCCATAGCTGATACCGATCGGCAGTTCTCCCACGCCAAAGATGCCCTGAAAGCTGGTAATGCGGATATCGGCCATAAACATAACGATGCCTGTAGCCAGCAACTGCACGGCAAATTTTTTCAGAGCCGAAATACTGATAAGATCGTCTTTAAGCCCGATAAAGAAAAGGATAATGCAGCCTGCCAGTAATTGCTGCACACCATTACTAAGATCTGTGAAGATAGTGAGCGCCGACATAAAGCCTGCAAACACAGCCAGTCCGCCCAACCTGGGTGTCAGCGATTCATGTATGGTGCGGTTGTTTGGCTGGTCCAGAATGTTTTTCAGGTGTGCTACGCGCACAATGGATGGAACAGCGAAAATCGCAATCAGGAATGCCCAGCTAAAAGAAAGTATAAGGGATAAGAGGCTCTGTTCCATAAATTTGAAATGCGGAAGCAAAGGAATGCAAAATTCCCGATATTTCTAAAGTATAATTCCGGTAAAAGTATAAACCGGTGCAGCCGCTACCTTCCGCTGCCGGCGCTGGCGCAGCAATATTACGAATGCAATACCCCCTGCATCTGCAGTATACTTATTTCTATAAGGTTGTCGGTGGTGATAGAATCCGGCACAAAAACATACTTTTTGTCAAAAATTTGCCTGTCTACGTAATAGCTTACCCAATATTCGTTGTTGATGTGAAAAAGGGCCGGATCAATGGGCTCTATCTGCACAAAGCTTTTGGCCGCCACCTGCTCAAAAAGGTGCCGCAGCACAGACGTTTTTACCTCGTTACCCTCTACCATACCGTAGCCTTTGGAGGCAACCAGCACGTTATCCAGCGGAAAAGGGTTGTTATTTATCAGGTATACATCCCAGGCTGGTTCCCCGCCTGTGTCGGGGGCGGCTGCTACTGCTATGGAAACGCCTTCTACTGTACCAAAATCAATATCTTTTTTCATGCGAAGCAATGGTGATAGTGGCGCCAAATAAAGCTGCCAGGTGACGTATCAGTTTTTCCTCTACCGCTGCCTGCGGCACCTCGTGGCCAAGTTCTCTGGCCAGCGATGTTACCTGTTTGTCAGAGATACCGCAGGGTATAATGTTATTGAAATAATCTAAATCGGCATTGATGTTGAAGGCAAAGCCATGCATTGTAATCCAGCGGCTGCACTTTACCCCCATCGCACATATTTTGCGCGGGTTGCGCTGCTCCTCGTAATCCAGCCATACGCCTGTAAGCCCCGGAATGCGGCCTGCTGCCACGCCGTATTCTGCCAGGGTAAGTATAACGGCCTCCTCCAGGTAACGCAGGTACTTATGAATATCGGTAAAGAAGTTATCCAGATCCAGGATCGGATAGCCGACAATCTGCCCCGGGCCATGATACGTAATGTCGCCGCCGCGGTTTATCTTATAAAAAGTAGCGCCTTTGGCTTTTAGGCCTTCGGCATTTAGCAGTAGGTGTTCTTCGTGGCCACTCTTGCCCAGGGTATATACGTGCGGGTGCGAGCAAAACAGCAGGTAATTGGGCGTGGGTTGCTGCGCGTCAGGCGCTGCCTGGCGGTTCTGCACTTTCAGGTCTACCAGGCTGGCAAATAATTGCTCCTGATAGTCCCATGCGGCCTGGTAATCGATGAGCCCCAGATGTTCGAACTGTATTTCTTTATTCTGTAACACGTGCAGCGTTTTAAGCCTTCGAGAGCTTGTCTTTCAGGTTGTTAATTGTATTGTTGGTTTCAGAATCCACACCATTCAGTTCGGCCAGGTATACGGATACCCAGTCGAACAGGTGGACAAGGTAGAATGCCTGCTCCAGAAAAGTGGCGCCGGCAGCCTCAATGGTCATCACATCACCTACGCGCTGCTTAAAAACAGGCGTACTAAGCTCCATCCGCAGGTGCACCCGCGGATGATCGTAGGAAGTATAAATCAGGAGCACCGCCAGCTGGCCGAACAGTTGTTCCGGATTGCGCCAGCCCTCCAGTTCGTTGTGGTTCATCTCCGGAAAAACATTAACGTGCGCCAGTTGCCTGGCATTTTGGTTCAGTTGCTGTTGCAGGCGCACAGCTACCGGCTTAAACGTGCGGCTGGCATACAGCACCGGCAACTTACCCTGAAAGGCGCTGGCCAGGGCACTTGCCTGCACTTTTATACCTCCGGTTTGCTCCTGCAGCAACGTTATACTCTGCGCCAGTTCTGTTTTAAAGGTATCGTCCAGCAGCCCGGCGTAGTGTAACAGATACAACATTTCTATTGCAGCATACACCAGCGTTGCCCGCCGCTGCCCCGGCCCACCGGGAATGAGGAGGTGCGGCAGGTTGTTTTCCAGGGCGATGCGCTGCAGCTCGCCACCGGAAGTGATGCAGGCCACGGTGGCTTCCTGCTTTAAAGCAGCACGCACGGCTGCCAAGGTTTCTTCGGTAATGCCGGAAAATGAAGCGGCAATAAAAAGTGTGTCTGAACCAACAAAAGCAGGAATATGGTAACCTTTATGTATGATAACGGGCACCGCAAGCTTGTCGGCCACGTAAGCCTTTACAAGGTCGCCGGCAATACCGGCGCTGCCCATACCGGCAATAACAACGTTGTTGTAGGGAGTACCTGAAAGTGTAACTGCAGCGCGCTCTCCAAGCCGGATGGCCTGTTGCAGGTGCTGTATAAATTCTTCAACAAATTGTTTCATAGCAGAGATGTATTCAGGCGTCAGGCTTTGCCTTGGTCTGATGCAATTTACAAGTTTTACATGGCTTCTCAAACAAACACCCACATCCGTACAGGCCGGCACGGCGAAGGTATGGCTGCCAGGTATCTACAGCAGTCAGGCTACACCATCCTGCACCGGAACTATAGGTATAAACGTGCTGAAGTAGACATCATTGCCCAAAAAGATAGCCTGCTGGTGTTCGTAGAAGTCAAAACCAGGGCTACCGATGTGTACGGCTACCCGGAAGAAGCGGTCAGCCCCAGGAAAGAGGAACTGCTCCTGACCGCCGCCGCGGCTTACATCGAGCAGCAGAACTGGCAGCACGATGTCCGCTTCGATATTATCTCTGTTACGCTAAGCGCCCCACCTGTTATTCACCACATCGAGGACGCCTTTCACTAGCGCTGTGCCTGCGAGCGTTTGTCCAGCTTGTCTTTCTCGTAAATAAGCGTGCCGTGGCGGTCGTACTCTTTCAGCAGGTATGGTTCCGCCGGCGCTTCGTAGGCTGTTTTAGGATACTGGTACTCGTAGTGACGGCGGTTGCGGAAGTCGTAGTGCTTAATCCAGAGGCCAACTTTACGGCCTTTGTCGTATTGCCCCGACCATTCTACCTGCCCGTTTTCATAAAAGCGATAGTAGGTGCCCTGCACTTCGCCATACTCATACGGTATCACTTCTTTTATTTTCTTATCAGCTCCTTCATAGTATGTTATCACAGCATCGCGCAGAAAGCCTTTGTCATAATGCTCTTTACCAACCAGGATCTGCTCGTCGCCCTTGCGGTATTTCTCCCAGCGCAGGTGTTTGGTGCCTACATAAAAATAGCCTTCCTCCACCACTTCGCCGCCTATCTTTTTAGTATAAGGCCCGTGCAGCACAAAGTAGCGGCCATTATCTTCTATGGTATTGCGGGTGCGGTAGAGCTTACGCTTTTTGCTGTCATACATGTATTTGTCGGGAGCGTAGGGGTTGGGGGCCTCAAACTCGGGCAGGTAGCTGAATGTTTCCAGCACTTCATGGTCACCACGCGGGCCCGACTTTACGAAACCGTGCTTTACTTTGTAGCCCATAAAATAGCGCTTGTTCCGCTTCTTTTTATGCTTGCCGGTTTTTTCCTCTTCCTCTTTCGGCAGATCAATAACGGGTTTGGCGGAGTCGGCTGAAGCCAGCGCCTGAGGATCTGCTGCCCCTGCCTTCAGGCGGGCCTGGTTCAGGTTATAGTCGCTGTTCCACTGGGGTTGGCTACAGCCGCCCAAAAACATCAAACTTATACCTGCTACAAAAACGCTGAACCGGAGATACTGCCGCATACTTTAATTTTGAATAACTGAATTTTTAATGCCTGAATAAGTAAATTGTTGGATAGCTAAATTGCTGGTTCAGATTAAAGTATAATGCATCAGCAATTTAACAACGCAGCCTTTAAACAGAACGTAAAGATGCGCAAAAATCATACATGCGCACGCTGCTTCACTTATTTTGCCCCTATAACTATACTTGTCTTTGCTAAGTTTCATACTTTGCTTCAAAAGCAAAAAAGGCAGCACCTGCGGGCGCTGCCTTTCGCTGTAAGTATAAATGTAAGGTATTATTCTTTGGTCATCAGATCGAAGCTGCGCTTTACAAAAGCCGTCAGGGCGGCACCAGACAGCATGTTCTGCGACAGCAGGGCCAAATCGAATGCCTGGCGTGCGATGCGTGTCTTGTCCTCGTCTGCGGCGCTGAGCACGCGCTGGTTCAGCGGATGGTTGGCATTAATAGTTACATTGTAAGTGTCCGGCATGTCGCCCATAAACATCATACCGCCACCGCCGCTCTTGCTCATGTCCTTCATGCGGCGCATAAACTCGGGCAGCGTAATCACCACCGGTGCATCGTCCGGAGAAAGTGGCGCCACCTCAACCAGCATGTGCTGGTTGCTGATGGCCTGCTCATATGCCGTTTTCAGGTCTTCTTTCTCTTTGTCGTTGAGTACGCTCTCTTTTGTCTCGTCTTTCTCAATCAGTTTGTCGGTTGTTTCAGAGTCTACACGCTTAAGGGTTGTTTTCTCCAGTTTCTGCTCCAGCAAACCAATAAAGTGGCTATCTATCAGCGTATCCAGTTTCAGCACATTGTATCCGCGGCTTTGTGCGGCCTCCACAAAAGCATGCTGCTTGTTCTCATCGGTTGTATACAGCAGCACCAGCTGGTCGCTCTTGTTCGTCTGATTTGGTGCTACCAGCGCTTTGTACTCTTCTATAGTATAATACTTGCCGTCGGTGCTCTGCAGCAGCACAAAATCCTTGGCTCTTTCATAGAACTTGTCATCGCTCAGCATGCCATACTTCACAAACACGTTGATGTCGCTCCAACTGCTTTCAAAAGCGGTGCGGTCTTTCTTGAACAGTTCGTTGAGCTTGTCGGCTACTTTTTTGGTGATGTAAGTGTTGATCTTCTTCACGCTGGAGTCAGCCTGCAGGAACGAGCGGCTCACGTTCAGCGGAATATCCGGCGAGTCAATCACGCCATGCAGCAGCATCAGGAACTCGGGTACTACGTCTTTTACTTCATCCGTAATAAACACCTGCCGTGAGTACAGCTGAATTTTATTACGCTGCAGCTCAAACTCGTTTTTGATTTTAGGGAAGTATAAAATACCCGTCAGGTTAAACGGATAGTCTACGTTGAGGTGAATCCAGAACAGCGGCGCCTCCGAGAACGGGTACAACTCTTTATAAAAAGCTTTGTAGTCTTCATCGGTCAGCTCCGAAGGCTGCTTTGTCCAGATAGGATTGGGGTTGTTGATCACTTCTCCCTCAAACTCTACCGGCACCGGCAAAAACTTGCAGTACTTGTCGAGAATGGCACGGATGCGGGCCGGCTCCAAAAACTCCTCCGAATCTTCAGTTACGTTCAAAATAACGTTGGTGCCACGGGTTTCTTTTTCCGCATCGATGATGGCAAATTCAGTGCTGCCGTCGCAGGTCCAGTGCGCTGCCTCAGAGCCTTCCTTGTAAGACTTGGTAATGATCTCCACGCGGTCAGACACCATAAAGGCAGAGTAAAAGCCCAAACCGAACTGGCCGATGATCTGGCTTTTGTCGCCGGAGTCTTTGTAGCGCTCCACAAATTCAGAGGCGCCCGAAAAGGCAATCTGGTTGATATACTTCTTAATTTCCTCGGCTGTCATACCAATGCCGTGATCGGCGATTGTGATGGTGCGGGCCTCTTTGTCCACTGCCACTTTCACGGTCAGGTCGCCCAGTTCGCCCGTAAACTCGCCGATAGCTGCCAGGCGCTTAATTTTCTGGGTGGCGTCTACGGCATTGCTCACCAGCTCCCGCAGGAAGATCTCATGATCAGAGTATAAGAACTTCTTGATGATCGGGAAAATGTTCTCGGTGTGGATGGAGATACTGCCTCTTTCTTCCATAGCTATACTTTATATTTTTAGTAATATGTTTTACACGATTGTATAATCAACAGGTAGTTGTCAAATCCTGTTCCAGAGCAGATTTAGCACGAACTTTGTGACAGGTTGTCAGAAGCAGGGCGGCAAACAGTGGCAGCCGCAGGCAACTTTGTACTTGTAGCCGGCACAAATGCTCCATCATTTCAATGTTCCGACATGATTTACACGGTCCATGCAACATGGTGTAACTTATACTTGCTATCTTTGTAATTAACTGACAAGCACGTGCAGCGCCGCCTCCATTATATTGCCCTCTTCCTGCTATTGCTCTTTATAAGAGTAATGGTGCCGGATGCGCTTTTGCTGGAACTGCACCATCACAGCCACACAACAGATACTGAGCAAGCAGACCACCACCAGGCGCAGGTAGCCGGCAAACACGTCCATTGCCCTGTCGAAGATTTGTTTGGTGCACCCTATCAGGGCAGCCTGATTTCTTTTGAGGCTACGCCACCTGCCGCACACACAGCTGCCTACACGAGCAACTATCAAATCAGCCGGCACAAACACACTGTTGCCTATACTTGCTTGCGTGGCCCGCCGCTGGCCTAATCATATCCCTTGGCTGCCAGGCAGGTTTATACTTAAATGGCAGCACCTTCTAAAAGTTTTTGTAGCCATACGCCAGGCCAACACCTGCGGCTGATGCTATACTTACCGGAGCTGTGCAACTGCTTACAGGCGCCTGTCTCCTCCATCCGACAGAAAATGTTTATACTATATAAAAAGCGGTTATTGCTGTTACCGGCGCTGCTGCTTTTGGCTGCACAGCCACTGCTGGCACAAGCGCCGCCAGACACCAATGCACCAACCGGCGCTGAACAAAACTGCGGCCTGACTATTTCGGGCAAAGTGCTGGACCACGACTCCCGAGCGCCTTTGGTCGGCGCCACTGTTTACATAACGCAGCTCGGCAAAGCCACAGTGGCAGATGAGGCCGGCAATTACCACTTCCACGATCTCTGCCAGGGCACTTATACACTGAAAGTAACTTATGTGGGCTACCAGCAGGAGGACTTTACCTATAAGCTCACCAGCTCTGTTACCCGCAACCTGCAACTACACTCTGACACGCACCTGCTGCAGGCGGTAGAGGTAACGGGAGCGCACCTGAAAGATGAGGCGCAGGCTTCACAAACCTTATCGGGAAGGCAACTGGAAGAAACACGTGGATTGTCGCTGGCAGAATCGCTGGCAGGACTCGCGGGTGTATCGAGCTTGCAGACCGGGCCAACCATTGCCAAACCTGTTATACATGGTTTGCACAGTAACCGCGTGCTGCTACTCAACAACGGTGTGCGCCAGGAAGGGCAGCAGTGGGGGACAGAGCACGCACCTGAGATTGACCCGTTTGTGGCTACCGAGATGAAAGTGATTAAAGGTGCTGCCGGCGTACGTTATGGTGCTGATGCCATTGGCGGGGTAGTAATAATAGAGCCCAAAGCGTTACCGGATTCTGCCGCAGGGATTTCGGGAGAACTGAATTTGCTGGGCACAACCAACAACCGTCAGGGTGCTATATCGGCCACGGCGGAAGGCACAGTGCCAAATTTGCCGCTGTTGAGCTGGCGCCTGCAGGGCACGCTTAAAAAAGCGGGCAACGCCAGAACGCCGGACTATTACATGCAGAACACCGGCTTTAACGAGCGCAACTTTTCGGCGGCATTTGGCTACCATAAGCAAAATTATGGTGCCGAATTGTTTTACAGCCAGTTTAACACCAAGCTGGGTATTCTGTCGGCCTCGCATATCGGCAATATCACCGATATAGAAAACGCAATTGCACGCGGCAAACCTTTTGGTGCCGACACGGTACAGTTTACTTATGATATCAACCGGCCTTACCAGGACATCCGCCACGATTTGCTGAAAGCCAAAGTATACCTGAATACAGGCGATATTGGAAAACTCTCATTCACATACGGCTTCCAGAATGATGTGCGGGACGAGTATGATGTACACAACGTGGAATCCGGCCATCCGGCCATGCACCTGGCCATCAGCACCCAAACCACCGAAACCATCTGGGAGCACAAACCTGTTGGCAATTTTACGGGTTCTGCAGGCATCAACACCATTTACCAGAACAACACCTGGCTCTACAGCGACTTTCTGCCATTCTACACCAGTTTTAACCCCGGCATATTTGCGCTGGAAAAGTGGCGCAAAGACAGGCTGCAGCTCGAAGGCGGTATCCGCTACGACTACAAGCACGTGCAGGTGAAGGATCTGGTAGAAAACACCTATGTTGAAAAGCACAAGTATGATTATCAGCATGTGTCGGGCACGGTTGGGGCGATGTATGATGTGGGGTACCACCTCACGCTGGGCCTGAATGCGGCTTCAGCCTGGCGCGCGCCCGGTGTAAACGAACTGTTCAGCGATGGCGTGCACCACGCCTCCGGCATTTACGAGATCGGCGACGAACACCTGCTTATCGAAAAAGCTTATAATTTCGAGGCCTCCGCCCAATATTTCGGCAGTCCGCGCTTCAGCGGCCAGTTTAGTGTGTACAACAACTATATCAACAATTACATTTACCTCGCGCCCACGCAAACATTCACGCTGTCGCCTAAAGGCGCTTTCCCTACTTTTAAGTATAAGCAGGTAGATGCTATTTTCCGGGGATTTGATTTGAGCCTGCAATACAAGCTGCTTGATGAACTGACGCTGGAATCTAAAACAACGATTGTGCGGGCCCGCAACACCGGCACCGGCGAATGGCTGGTAGGCATTCCGGCCGACAGCTACGACAACAGCCTTCGTTATGAATTCGGCAATGACGATAGCAGCGGGCTTTGGGGCAAATCATACTTTTCGGTAGGCGGGCAATATGTGGCGGCGCAAACGCGGTATCCAACCCAAACCGACCAGGATTATGCTCTGCCACCGGATGCTTATTTTCTGCTGCACGCCGAGGCGGGCACAACCCTGCACTTAGGCAAGCAGCCGCTGGAGGTGGGCATCACGGGCAACAACCTGCTTAATACCGCGTACCGTGATTACCTGAACCGTTTCCGGTACTATACCGACGACTTAGGGCGAATGCTGCTGTTCCGGGTAAAAGTGCCGCTTACTTTCACAAGAAATTAAGTATAGGTACAAGCTTTAAACTATTTTGTCATCCTGAAAGGACCTTGTGGGAAAGCCGCAAATACTTGACCTCCCTTCTACCAGGTTTCTTCCGGAATGACAAAGAGAGAGGATGATTGAAACTAATTTCAACCTCTTACTTATCATTCATAAACTTATCTTTGTCAGATTCACGAACACCTTTTATACACTATTATTATGAAAAAGCTATTCAGACCATACCTTGCCATACTTTTAGCAGGCAGTTTAACTCTTGCTGTATCGGCATGTGGCGGCGGCGATGATCCCAAACCGATTGTAGAAGAGCAGGAAGAAATTACGACGGTGCAAATCAGCCTGGTGCCGGAAGGAAAAGGACAGAACGTTACCGCTACTTTCAGTGATCCGGATGGCGTGGGTGGCGCAGATCCTGTCGTAGATGCCCTGAACCTGGCACCCAACACGGTTTACAAAGGGACCATCACCTTGAAAGATGAAAGCAAAACGCCTGTGGAGGATATGACAGCAGAGGTAAAAACCGAGGGAGATGAGCACGAGCTTTTTTTCAATGTTACAGGCGCTAATCTCACAGTAACCAAAACCGACCTCGACAGCAACAACCGTCCGATAGGCCTGGAAGCTACATTTGAGACAGCCGCCACCAGTTCCGGCACGCTCCGCGTAACGCTGAAGCACCAGCCAAACTTAAAAGGCGCCACCAGCGACATTACCAAAGGCGAAACCGACGTGCAGGTAGACTTCCCGGTAGTGATTCAGTAAAACATCATGAAATTTAAAAGAGGCTGCGTAATCTGATTACGCAGCCTCTTTTGTTTTATACTTGCGCTTCACACGCCGCTTTTATACTTCAGTCATGTGTAGACTTTCTTAGCGGCCAACTCTTTTTTGCAGGTGTTCGGGGTAACGGGCTCCCTGCACCGGAATTGCTGCAAAAGCGCTATCTATCTCATTAACATCCTCTGCGGACAAGCTGACTTCTACTGCTCCGAGGTTTTCCTCCAGACGGTGCAGTTTTGTTGTACCGGGTATGGGCACAATCCACGGTTTTTGGGCCAGCAACCAGGCTAGGGCAACTTGTGCCGGTGTCGCCTCTTTCTGTTTTGCAATCTCTCCCAGCAAATCAACCAGCTTCTGGTTAGCCTTTCTGTTTTCTTCCGTAAAGCGCGGAACAATATTGCGAAAATCGGTACGGTCGAATTTTGTATTCTCGTTGATGGCACCTGTCAGAAAGCCTTTCCCAAGCGGACTGAAAGGAACGAAGCCGATGCCAAGTTCCTCCAGCGTAGGGATGATCTCCTGTTCAGGCTCTCTCCACCACAAAGAATATTCGCTTTGAAGGGCCGCGACTGGCTGGACAGCATGTGCCTGCCGAATAGTTTGTGCGCCAGCTTCGGAAAGGCCAAAGTGCTTTACCTTGCCCTCCCGAATCAGGTCTTTCACGGCTCCAGCCACATCTTCAATCGGCACGTTCGGGTCTACGCGGTGCTGGTAGAACAGGTCAATCACATCCGTTTTCAATCTGCTTAGCGCGGCTTCAGCCACAGCTCTGATATGTTCGGGCCTGCTATCCATACCTGCCTGCCCTCCCTCGGAGTTAAATTTGAAACCGAATTTGGTAGCAATTACGACCTGTTCACGAAAAGGAGCGAGCGCTTCGCCTAACAATTCTTCGTTTGTGTAGGGCCCGTACGCTTCTGCTGTATCAAAGAAGGTAACGCCTTTTTCAACTGCTGCATGAATCAGTTTAATCATTTCCTGCTTGTCATGCGCCGGCCCGTAGCCATAGCTCATTCCCATACAACCAAGTCCGAGGGCAGATACGTCCAGCCCGCTATTTCCTAATTTCCTTGTTTTCATCTTTTTTGGATTTGAATTAAAAGCTACCCGAAGTGGTATGCAGGTTAACTAACTTCCACTTGCCGTTTTTATTAGTGTAAACCTCCGTATAGACAAGTTTGTATACACTGCCCCCATTTACCGTAAAGGAGGCTTTCCCAACCAGCACGGCGGTGTTTCCATACACTTTAACAGAAGCCTCTTTTTGTACTATTTTATTGTAAACAAACCTTCCTGTTCTCAGTTGATTTATCCAATCAGCTTTGGTGGTAATCTGTCCTGTGATATGGACAAATACTAATTCATCGTCGAATAAATCTGCTACCTTATCTACCTGCCCCTCTGTTTTCCAACGGAACTTGTCCTGTGACAATTCCAGAATCTCCGCTGCGGTTGTTGCTTGTGCCAATGTATCTATGTCTGAAAGAATGTTGTTTACAAAAGTAGTATGGCAGCTGGCCGGAGGGTAACAAAAATCAAACGACCTGTTACGTAATTCAAACATTCCTGAATCCAGAAGGACTTAGCTGCACATGTTTTTTGAAGAAATTGTTGAAATGGGTTACTTCCGTAAAGCCCAGGGCATAGGCAATATCAGATACATTCCAGGCGCTGTGCTTCAGCAGGATTTTTGCTTCCTGCAAAAGGCGCTCGGCAATTAGCTGCGAGGTGGTTTTCTGCGTTGTTTCTTTTACCGACCTGTTCAAATGATTTACATGCACGTTTAGCTGCCCTGCAAAATCAGCCGCAGTACGCAGGCTGATTGTCTGGTGGTTGTCATCAATAGGGAACTGACGTTCTAAGAGCTCCAGAAACAAGGCAGATATCCGCTGAGAAGCATTGATGGGCTGCTTATCCAGTTTGGCAGAGGGCTGCATTTTCATGGCAAAATGCAGCAGTTCAAAAACAAGCGTGCGCAAGACGTCATACTTGTGGATGTAATCAGAAGTGATTTCTTCAAACATCCGTTCATACAAACCGCTTACCTTTTGTGTCTGCTCATCCGATAGCTCAAAAACCGGTATGCCGCCGGGTTGGAACACCGCATACTGGCTTAAATTACCATACTGATGAAAGAATAGCTGATCAAAGACGCAGAAGAAGCCGCTTCGGATGCTATCAATTTGCTCCCACTTATAGGGTATCTGCGGGTTTGAAAAGACCAGCGCCTGGTTCTGCACTTCCAGCACTTTATCGGCGTAGTGCACTTTGCTGTTACCGATAACGAGCGTAATCTTATAGTAGTCTCTGCGCCGATAAGGTACTGGCCTCGCGCTCCGTCCCACAAAAGGGTCCAGCTTTAATACATTGAAATGCCCGATTTCCTTACGAATTGAGTCAGGCATCCAGTTGAGCTTGTGTTTATAAAAATCATCTATCTTCTCGATCTTATCCATCCTGTTAAACTTATAACCTTCAAACAGAACGACTTTTCAGGCATCAAAAGCGGCTCCTTACAAATTCTAAAGAATTAATTTTTTAATAGCAAGGCAGCTTACTTCTGCCTTGCTATTAACTACGCAGTTTTATAAACCAACGGGTTGCCTCTGAATGTATTCCTTATTAAAAGAGTAAATTAAGCTTACATTCCAAAGAGCGTTCCGGCTTGCCGGAATACTGGTTTTGATGGTTTTGTTGAAGGTTGATGAAACCGAAAACGGGAAATTTCTCTTCGCCAACACCAGCGTAGGGTTAACATAAAATCCATGCTGCATATCTGCTTTCAGGTAGTAGACCTGGGGTGTAAACCGCATGAAATATTGCTCTGATAGCCTGATGTTTGCAAAACTGCTTCTTAGTGACAAAAAGTGAGTGTTCCTGACTACATCTTTCTCGATGCCACGGGAATACAGGTAATACAGGCCAAGACTTATATCCTTTGTAAGTAAATACGTGGGTGCCAGCTCTCCGGCTAAATAGCGCCGGGCCACTATTACTTCTTTTGATGTTCCGTTTAAAAGAACCTGCTCGGTTCTGAAATTAAGGGCAGGGTGTGCTCCAAGGTTAACCTGGAACTTGTCGGTGGAGAGCAATTTATACCGCCACCAGAAAAGGAAAGACCAGGGCTTGCCTTCCAGCGCAAAGCGGAATTGCGGTTCAAAACTGAGTTTCCTTGTACCAACCGACATATCAAATATAACGGCAGGTTTGCCCAGTGTAAAACTGGGTATGGTAGAGATTCCTTTGTTGGTAACACTGACTGCACCTGCAAAATGATTGATAAACCTGGTACTATCCGCCTCTTGCGAGAAAGCCAGTTGCGCAGGAAATAAAAGGACAAACAATAGCAATGTGCTTTGGGCAGGAATATAAGATGCCAGAGAAGAGGATACCATTGGAAACAGGGCGCGAACATACTTGGTTAAGAAAGATAGCTTTCTATCCCATTCCTTGCCTGCTTCAGTTATAAACCAGACATTATTTTGCATAAGCTTGCTTGGTAAAGATTTACAAGCGCAAAAGAACCTGATTTGTTAAACTTCTTATACCTGGTTTCAAACCAATACTTACGAATTTCAAACAATTAGCAATCTCAAAGCTGGGCATGACGCAGAACTGCCACTAACAGAGGATTTTTATCAGGATGGCTAAGGAATAAATACCTGACACAAGACACCTTATTTGTTCTTAAAGTCCTTCAAGCTGGTGCAATCATCTGGCCTATCGGGGATTATACCTTAGCGCTTGACAGGCCTGCAATGGCTCCGAATTAATGTACCCAGAGTGGAGTGCCCGCATCGTGCTTTTTAAGTCAGGCGGGCTTTTAGGGCTTTCACTGTTTCTGCTATGCGTTTAGCTCGTGTTTCGGGTCGTTTGGCTTCCAACACCGCCACCACGTACTCCTTGCGGTGTGTAAAGGCCAGTTGCTGGAAGAGAGCAGTTACGCCGGCCGCATCCAGGGCCTGCTGCATATCTGCAGGTGGCACCACGGTTTTAGCGGTGCGATCGATGCCGGGCATATCTGTACCAAATTTTGATGGCTCCTTTCGTTCTGAGGCATGTTTAAAGCGCAGCGCCGACCAGGTATCATCTACAGCTACTTGCCTGATAGGTGCATACCCCAGATCTGCCAGCACTTTCCAGCCTTTATCGCGCGTCAGGTCAGATTTTATGCCGGATGTTTTCTTAGGATAAGCGATCCACAGCATTCCCTCCGGTTTTAGTGCAGCAACAGACTGAGGCGCAAATTGCTCCAGTTCCTGCTTGCTGTGCACCAACAGCAGCACTGCCTGGTAACTGCCGGCTAATGCTGCATTGCTTGAAGTATAGCCTTCGGCAGCCAGTATATCGGCAACTTCTGCCGGTGCGTTTAACAGCAGCAGGTTGCTGCCGGGCTTTAACTGTAGTTTCTTTCCTAAATTCTGCATGGTTTGTTGATAAGTAAAAGAGGCTTCTAAGCTAATATAAAATTTCAACTCCCTTATCCGGACAGGTGGCAGAGAACTGTGCTATTTTCACTTAAACGGTTGCGGCGCTGCTTATCCGCGAACAGCAATATCTCAGAATAAAACCTTTCTGTCCTGCTCCATGGCCTATTTACCAGCAGCCTCAGGAAAACCATTTATATAATTGATTATCAAATACAAGCAAATAAAATATTCCTGTTAAACCACAACTTAATAAAATCCGGCAAGTATAAAATAACAGACATAAACTATACTTTGCTTATGACAAAAACCTCTACTTCCGATTTATCCGATTTAACCTTACTGGCATCTCTGTTCCTGATGGTGCTGCTGTATGCCTCCTGCACTGCACGCGTAGATCGCAATGCACAGGAAACGGCACCAGAGCAGGAAATGCCCGTAGCTGCCGTACAGAAAACACCTGTAACGCTGGCCGCCATAGAGGCGCCGGCCGATGAGGCTTATTTCGACCTGATTGCTAAAACTGCCGACTGCCTGGGCGAAAATGTCTGGATTGGCGGCAAAGTAGAAAGCGCTGACAAACTGGCGCTGAGCAAAACAGGAGCACTCCGCAAAGCAAAAGTATACCGGGTAACAGAACTGACTGCCACTGGCCTTAACACCAACCACAGCTATACTTTCCGGGATCAGGATAATGCCCTGCTGGCCATTGGCGACAACGATGGTCATGTAAAGCTGCAGTTGCGCGACGGCGCCCTGCAGTTATCCACCATGCCCGGAGACGCGCCGATTGTGGTAGCTTTTCAGCAAACGGCCTCGGTTGGCGCCGGCTCCGACTGGAGCTGCCAGTAACCTAATTTTCTCTCTTCAGGCAACAAGAGCCGGCAGAAATGCTGGTTCTTGTTGTTTTATACCTGCTGTACTTATACTTTACCTCTCAGGCGCCGAACCAGCAGCAAATTATTATGCAGGAGGCCGGACGAAATAAAGCAGCATTACGCACATGTTGTCGGCCTGCAAGGAGGGTAGATAAAGGACATAAGTATCAAGCGTTCGGCACAGCACTTTTCTTTTGTTTATACTTGATTTACATACATGCCAACAGGTATGATTTCAGGCGGCACGTATACTTCAGCGGAACGACGTTTAAGGCTGCCGGCAATTTTATTTTGTAACCTGCGGCTACAAACCGGCTAATTTCGTATTTTCGGCTATGATTTTATACAACGAAACTATAAACATCGACAACACCGTAGCGGAAGAATGGCTGCAATGGGTAAAAGCCGTACACATACCCGACGTGATGAGAACCGGCTATTTTCTGCGCAACCAGATTTGCCGCCTGATGGATGAGGTGGACAATGGCGGCACCACGTATGCTGTGCAGTATACGTGCCGCAGCTTAGAGGACCTGGAAGAATACCAGCGCGACCATGCGCCGCAAATACAGGAAAGGCACATGAAACGCTACGAAGGCAAGTATGTTATCTTCAGCTCTTTACTGGAGGTAGTGGGCATAGACGTGGAGCGCAAGAATGAATACTAATATAGTAGCAACATGTATAACATAGAAGAGCACGTCCATAGATATGCAATTTGGGCTGCGGCTCGCGCAGTTCAACGTAATTTTACAACTACCAAAATCATCAAGAAAGCTATTGAAGACATTAATTTGAAGGACAGACTTAAAACATTAATTCTAGTCGTTAGCTCACCTAATGATTTCGACATTTTTCATAAAGAAGTTTCTAGAGAACTTATAACAAGCTTAGAACAAGCCCTTAAGAAAGATGGGAAAGAGGTAGAGGTATATTATGGAAGAGTAGCAAAGATTATCTCTATATACATTAAAACTACATACGTAATAAGAGACTCTGAGAGCTACCTTAGCAAGATTGCTCATCCACCAATAGACAGTATTCTTCTTAAGAACTTAGGCAATGTGAGCAGAAGAGCATGGACAACCTTGACCGAGGACATTTATTTTGAATTAATTGAAGAACTCAGAATGGTCGCAAATAACAGGCCTTTCTGGGAGCTAGAGGAGTATTGGCAACCAACAATATAGGTGTTTACATATAAAAGACCACTATAATAGTCATAAGAACGAGCTCTTATATACAAAAAATTACCTATGCGCTGTATTGCTGTATCTGCTCTTCCGTCATGCGGCAGTTGTACCAGTCTGTCTCCAGCGTGGCGCCAATCTTTTTATAGAAGGCAATAGCCGGCTCGTTCCATTCCAGCACCTGCCAGGCAAAGCGCTTGGCCCCGGTTTCTTTCGCTTCGCGGGCTACGGCATTAAACAGCATTTTTCCGATTCCGGCGCGGCGCAGCCGCTCGGTTACAACCAAATCTTCCAGGTACAGGGTTCTGCCTTTCCAGGTAGAATAGGCGGTAAAGTATAAGGCAATGCCCACAATTTCCTCTTCCGATTCGGCTACAAAAAACTTGTAGATAGGATTTTCGCCAAAGCCATCGAGCTCCATATCTGCCAGCGTATTGGTTACTTCCTGCGGCGCCCGCTCATACTCGGCCAGTTCCACGATCAGCGCATGCACCTGCGGCAAATCGTCCAGCCGCCCTTTCCTTATTTCTACCATGTTAATTGCTAAATAATTTAACTGTTAATGGCTTGATTAGTAAATAATTAAACTACTGAATGACTGGCACAAAAGTATAACCAGATAAGTTTGTTTCGTCTATACTTTTCCCTCACACGATTCTAACTCTCTACCATTCTCCACACCGTTCTGGCCTGCACCAGTTCTTTGCCTGTTTCTTTGCTGCTGAGTTTGTGCAGGTATGTACCCGGCGCTTCACCGGCTCCGGCTGCAGACATAATCGTATCGCCCAGTATACTTTCGGCCCTGAAGATAATGTCTGTTTCGCTTAGCTGTTGTTCCAGCACCTTTACGGGCAGCGTATCCAGGGCCCATTGCAGGTAGCGGGTGTTGGTTACATGGCGGTTCAGGTCGATGTCGTGCCAGCGTACCGGCATCTGCTGCTCATACACAGCCTCCTGCAGCTGCGGCAGCTTGCCTTTGGCAAAGGGCAGGGGCTCACTGTCCGGCACAATCTCGTGGGCCATAATAAAATCGGGCACCGGCACCAGCTGCCGCTTTACGATGTCCATCACCAGCCATACGCTTGTTGCCTGCCCCAGCAGCTCGCGCTCCGCACTGTAAATCCGGAAATCGCGGTGCAGAAACACTTTCTCGCGGCCCGATGCCCAGGTTTTTACGGTTATACTTTCGGTATGCTTCGGGTAGCGGAACATTTCGATGCGCATGCGTTGCAGCACCCAGGTCAGGCCCTGCGCCAGCAACTCATACATCGAAATACCCAAGGTTACTGTGTTCTCCCAGGCAGCTTCCTGCATATAACTTACCAGTGCCGGCATGGTCGCCAGCCCTTGGTAGTCAATTTCGCTGGAGCGAACCGTAAACCGGCTTTCGCCTCCTGTTGCCTCCGCCATAGCTTAGTGCTTAGTGAGTTGCTAAGGTAGCAAACTTTGGTTGTGTCCGCCACTAAAAAGCTCCTCCGGCACTTGCTTCAAAGACCTGTGAGCATCTACACCAAAGTGCGCAATCCATCAGATAACGACACTGGGCTGTAACTGTCAAGAAGTCTGGTCGGAAAGCCTGCTTATACTTCTTGAGTAGGCTTTAAAACCTTAGCTGAACATCGCGCCTGCGCCAAAGCCTATCAGCATAGCAAGCATCCCCAAGGCGTAGAAACCCAGTATTACCAGCGTCAGGATACCCATAAACTTAAACAGCGACTTCAGGTTCTTGAACGATTCTGCTATTGATTCCTGATCCCTGGTGCGCAATCCGTCCTGCATCTTCGTAGAAAACTTGTAGAGGTACAGCACCGGGAAGAAGTATAAAAGGGCAAAAATCAGGTAAAATACTGTAAAAAATCCGCTGCCCATAAAGCCGGCTGCACCATTACCGCCCATACCAGACATAGCCGAGCCCATAATAGAGCCCATAAAAAGCGCAAGCACCACCATCAGAGCAATCATGATAAAGCCCATAATGGCCAGAAATTTGCCCCATTTGGCAGTATTGCGCAAAAAGTCTTCTGATCTCCAATCAATGGCCAGGCCCTGCGGTGTGTCGTTGTAGAGTTCTGCTTCCATAAAATACTTTACTTAAAGGTTAAACATTCATCTAAATATAGTTAAATATTTATACTTAAGAAAGAAATATACTTATTTCTACTGCACTCATACAAAAAGCCGCGCCACCTTAAACAGGCAGTGCGGCTTTTTATGTGAAGTAGAGCTATAGGTAAGCGGCTAAAATCAAGTATAAAAACTGAAGTTCTCGTCTTTTGCGCATTTATGCTTATGTGAACGGCTGAAGGCCTTGTCAGACACAGGCATTTTATTTTTACCAGTCTCTTGTGGCAATCAATTCTTCTGTATCGGCGTCAAATCCATATGCTTTTGCGATAAATTCAAAATCTGCAGCAATGTTTTCCCTTGCTGCAGTTTCTAACTCACTGTCGTTCTCATAAAACTCTTCACCAAGGTCATTAAATTTGTCTGTTGAAGCATGAGTTAACTTATAGAGATCTTCCAGATTTGCAGGCTTCTGGCTCTCAATCTGTATGCACAACTCAATCAAAATACCTTTCCCTTTGTCAACGAGAAAATCAGGAAAATAATCATCCTGATACATCTCTTTCAGGAGCTCATGACTTTTTACCTGTTCATTTTTGATAGTGTTTTGAGTCATTTCGGTATTTGCTGATTGTTTTTGATTATTTGTAATTGGTTTACAAGTTACCAGAGAAATTGCAAATAAAATCAATATAGTTCTTCTCATTCTTTGCTTGTGTTTAACAAGACATTTGTCTCATTTTTCTTTTGCCTGGCCACGTAACTACTGATTTGCATACGGATTGAGGCCCATGTTCTGGTACACAAAGGCCCAGGTATCAGCGGCCTCCTGTATCTGCAGCGACGTTGGTTTGCCCGCGCCGTGGCCCGCCCGCACATCTATTCTTATCAGGTATGGGTTGCCTGGTGCGCCTTTTTCCTGCAGCGTCGAAATAAATTTAAACGAATGCGCCGGCACCACGCGGTCGTCGTGATCGGCGGTTTTCACCAGCGTGGCCGGGTATTTCACACCTTCTTTGATGTTGTGCAGCGGCGAGAACGCGTACAGGTTCTTAAACTGCGCCTCGTTATCCGAGGAGCCATACTCCGGCACCCACGCCCAGCCAATGGTAAACTTATGGAAACGCAGCATGTCCATCACACCAACGGCAGGCAGCGCCACTTTGGCCAGTTCGGGGCGTTGCGTCATAAAAGCGCCTACCAGCAGTCCGCCGTTAGATCCCCCGCTCACTGCCAGCTTCTCCGACGAAGTATAATTTTCCTTGATGAGGTATTCGGCAGCAGCAATAAAATCATCGAAAACGTTTTGCTTGTTAGGGGTTACACCGGCCTTGTGCCACTCCTCGCCATACTCGCCGCCGCCGCGCAGGTTGGGCAACGCATACACGCCGCCATTTTCCAGCCACAGCATGTTAGAAATGCTGAAGCTTGGTGTCATCGAAATATTAAAACCGCCATAGGCATACAACATCGTCGGGTTGTTACCATTCAGCGCCAGGCCTTTTTTGTGCACAATAAACATCGGTACTTTGGTGCCGTCCTTCGAAGTATAAAATACCTGCTTGGTTTCGTAATTATCGGTATCAATGTCTACTTCCGATTTGCGGAACAGCGTGACTTTGTTGTTCGGAATATCGTAGCGGTAAATGGAAGTGGGGTAGGTGAAAGAGGTGAAAGTGAAGAATACTTCCTTATCCTCCTTTTTGCCGTTAAAGCCACTTACCGTACCGATGGCAGGCAGTTCTACCTTGTTCAGTTGCTTGCCTTTGGTATCAAACACGGCAACTTCGCTGGATGCATCTTTCATGTAAGTGGCAATAATGCGGCCACCCACCAGCGACACGTCCGTCATCACGTTCTCGGACTCCGGAATTACCACCTGCCAGTTCTGCTCCTGCGGTTTTTCCGGGTCGATGAGCACGAGACGGTAGCGGGGCGCATTTTTGTTGGTGCGCACCAGCAGTTTGTCGCCCATGTTATCCACCACGTTATACTCCGATTCAAAATTCTCCACAATCGGCTTTATGGTTGCTTTCGTATCAGTCAGGTCCTTGTAGTATAAAGCATTGGCGCCGCTGGCTCCTTCCGACACGTTCAGAATCAGGAAATGCTCATCGTCGGTGGTCTGGCCGTAAAAGTTGCGCAAGGCGTGCTGCTTGTCCTCGTACACCAGTTTGTCCTGGCTCTGGGGCGTGCCTACCTGGTGATAGTATACTTTGTGGTACTCGTTTTTATTGGCCAGTTTGTTACCTTCGGTCGGTGCGTCGTAGCGGCTGTAGAAAAAGCCGTTTTTATACCAGCTCGGGCCCGAAAACTTCACCCACTCCACCGCATCGTCCAGCTTTTCGCCGGTCGTAGCGTCCAGCACATGATAGGTGTTCCAATCGGAGCCGCCGCTCGCTGTGCCGTAAGCCAGGTATTTGCCATCTTTCGAAAATTCCAGCGACGACAGCGCCACAGTGCCATCATCAGAAAACTTGTTCGGGTCCAGAAACACTTCCGGCTCTGCTTTCAGGTTTTCCTGCACATAGAGTACGCTCTGGTTTTGCAGGCCATCATTCTTGAAGAAATAATACTTGCCGCCTTCTTTAAACGGTGCGCCATACTTGGGGTAATTCCAGATTTCAGTCAGGCGCTCTTTGATGTTGTCGCGGAACGGAATATGGCTCAGGTAGCTTTGTGTTACGGCATTCTCGGCTTCAATCCACTCGTCCAGTGCTTCGTCGTGGGTTTCCTGCCAGCGGTAGGGGTCCGCTACTTTGGTACCGAAGTAATCATCAACCTGATCTACTTTTTTTATTTTAGGGTAATCTAAAGCCCGGGCAACCGGCGCACTTGCGGCAGCGGCTGTCGTTGTTTCGTTTGTCATGCTGTTAGCAGTTGTGTCTGTTTTAGTTGGCTGGCAAGCCGACACAGCCGTTAAGCCGCCGGCCAGCAACAGTAAGGTGGTTTTATTTATCATGGTCATGGCTGCGCCTGTTTGGTTTGATGTATAATTTTGAGCCGACTAATCTACGTAATTTCTTTTAGCTGTACGCCTTTGCTATACTTGGGCGGCTGAATGGTTTAATAAACAATCTGATTACGAGCTATAATTTATTGCCCGAAGTTAATTTCCGTGCTGTCGCCGATGTTGAGGCTGTGGCTGAAGCCTTTAAAAGAAGCGTCGCTACCGATGATGGAGTCCTGCATAACGGCAAAGCGCAGCTCCGAGTAAGAGCCTATGATGGAGTTGCTCAGAATGGATTTGGTGATGGTGGTATTGTCGCCGATGGCTACGTTGGGCCCGATGATGGAATGGCTAATGGTGCAGCCCTCGCCTATACTTACGGGCGGAATAACAATGCAGCCGGGGCATAGCTTGCTGTAATCGCGATCACGGAACTTGGGACGGGCCAGCAGCGTGGCATTGGCTTCCAGCAGCGTTTCTTTGCGGCCGCAGTCAAACCAGTGATCTACGCTCCAGGTGGCCATTTTCTCGCCGTTGCGGATCATGTGCATCAGCGCATCCGTTAAATGATACTCGTTCTGGGTACGTATGTCTTCCGAGATAATATATTCCAGCGACTCCACCAGCTTTTTTGGATGGGCGATCTTGTACAGGCCCACCAGCGCAAAGTTCGACTTCGGGATTTTAGGCTTCTCCACCACCTTCACAATAAACTCATCGTTGCCGACTTCCGTTACGCCAAACAGCGAGGGTTTGGCCACTTTCTTTACCCCCAGCACCGAGTGGGGCGCTTCGATGATAGCTTTCAAATCTACGTCCACAATGGCGTCGCCAAGCATAATCAGCACGCTTTCCTCGTTTTCGTAGGTATGGCGGGCAACCCAGAGGGCGTGGCCTAAGCCCTCGCGCGGCTCCTGCACCACAAACTCGGTATTTAACTGCGGATATTTCTGCCGCACATACTGCTCAATCTTTTCACCCAGGTACCCGATAATGAAAACAAAATCCCGGATGCCTGCCTCCAGCAGCTTATCGATGATGTGGCCCAGGATGGTATTGTCGGCCACAGGCACCAGCGACTTTGGCTGCGTGTGCGTGTGCGGACGAAGTTTGGAACCAACACCGGCTACAGGTATAACTGCTTTCATAAACTACACTTTTCAGGCAATATATTAAATTTTATTCATAAGCGTCTGTTGAGGCTTTATACTTTAGTCGCCGTTATGTCGGCACAATAACCCGGCGGGCAAGCTGTTATACCTTAAAAAATTTGTGTCAGGCATGCGCATACTTGTCTCTTATGAGTGAGTATAAACTATCTCCTCCGGTATCACCCCCCGGAAACAAGTCCGGAAATCAGCTTAATACACCTGCAGGACCGCAAATTAATTGCAGAAACACTTAAACCAGGTACATCATGGTAAATTCTTCTGGCGCAGGTATAACAACAGCATTATGTTTTAAATGTTACGGCCTCTCTTTATACTATAGGTATTGACCTCCTGCTAGCAGGCAAGACAACTTTTTACCGTCGCCAATGCCACCGAGCATAGACATCTGCTAATTCTTTGTATTTATTGCCCATATATAACGATGCTTTCTTAAATTCGTAATGAAAGGGCCCGCAGGGGCTTGCAACACACACAACAACATACACAGAAACTTATGAAAAGATTGTTTTTTTACCTGATAGGATTTGTCATACTTGCCTCGCAGTCGTCGTGTGGCTACAACACCATGGTGCAGAAAGATGAGAACGTAGAAAGCCAGTGGGCCAACGTACAAAACGCTTACCAGCGCCGCGCCGACCTGGTGCCTAACCTGGTAAATACTGTAAAAGGGGCAGCCAACTTCGAGAAAGAAACCCTGACACAAGTAATAGAAGCGCGCGCCAAAGCCACCAGCGTCAACATCAACCCCGGCGACCTGACACCGGAAAACATACAGAAGTTTCAGGCGGCGCAGGGCGAGCTGAGCGGCGCACTGAGCCGTTTGCTGGTGTCGGTGGAGCGCTACCCCGAACTGAAGGCCAACCAGAACTTCCTGGAGCTGCAGGCACAGCTGGAAGGTACCGAGAACCGCATTGCCGTGGAGCGGCGAAAGTTTAACGAGTCCGTACAGGATTACAACTCCTACATCCGCTCCTTTCCGCGGAACATTATCGCCGGCTGGTTCGATTTCGACAAGAAAGGTTATTTTGAGGCGGATGTCAATGCCCAGAAAGCCCCTACTGTACAGTTTTAATTGCTGGATTCAATTGCTTAATGGCTAAATGGTTGCATTGTTATATTACATATACTGAACAGCCATTTAGCCATGTAACCCTATAATCACTCATTTCTATGCCCAAAGATATGCTGACCCCAGCTGACGAGCAGCAGATTATTGCCGCCATACAGGAGGCCGAAACCAACACGTCGGGCGAGATACGCGTGCATATAGAGAGCACCTGCGAGATGGACGTGCTGGACCGGGCTACCGAAATGTTTGCCCAGCTCAACATGCACCAGACAAAGCAGCGCAATGGTGTTTTGTTTTATATGGCGCTTGATGATCACCAGTTTGCCGTAATCGGTGATGCAGGTATCAACGCTATTGTGCCAGACAACTTCTGGGAGGATATCACCGCTGCGGCTACCCATTATTTTAAAGAAAAAAAGTATGCTGAAGGGCTGGCTGCAGGTATACGCATGGCCGGCGAGCAGCTCCGGAAGCACTTCCCTTACAATGCCCACGGCGACATCAACGAACTGAGCGATGATATTTCGTTCGGAGACTAAGACAAATATGAAGCATTCAATTCTTTTTTTATACTGCTGCCTGCTAAGTATACTTGCTTTCGGGCAGGACAGCGATTTTCCGCCACGCCCGACTCCGCCGCGCCTCGTAAACGACCTGGCCGGCATGCTTACGCCGGACGAGGAGCAAGCGCTGGAGCAGAAACTGGTGAATTACAACGATACCACTTCCACCCAGATCGCCATCGTTACCATCACTTCTATAGGCGGCTACGACATTAACCAGTATACAACTCAACTGGGTGAGCAGTGGGGTGTAGGCGGTAAAGAAAACGACAACGGCATTATCATACTTGTCGCTAAAAACGAGCGGCAGGTATCTATACAGACGGGCTACGGCATGGAGCACATCGTACCAGATGCTATTGCCAAACGTATCACGGAGCGTACCCTGAAACCAAATTTTCAGCAGGGCAACTATTACAAAGGCCTCAATGAAGCCACCAACCTCATTATCAGCCTGGCCAGCGGCCAGTACCAGGCAGACCCGGCAGCGGCCGAAGGTGAGGGCGGAGGCGGCTCTTCTGTATTCTTCATTATAATCATTGTAATGATGATTGTGTTTTTCATCTCCAGAAGAGGTGGGGGTGGCGGCCGTGGCGGCAGAGGGCGCTATGCCCGTACCTTCGGGGGCCCGCTTATCGTGCCCGGCGGCTTTGGCACCTTCCGTTCAGGCGGTGGTATTTTCGGAGGCGGTGGTGGTGGTGGATTCGGCGGTTTTGGCGGCGGCTCCTTTGGCGGCGGCGGGGCCAGCAGCAGCTGGTAACCTCCCCGGAACCAAAGTATAAAGCGGCAGAAGAGCAGAGGAAGTATAAACGCTGCTTTTCTGCCGCTTTTGCTGTTGAGCAGGTATGATGTTGTTACATATACGCTTTTGCTACAACCAGTCTCTGAAAAAAGCCCTATATAAACAAGCGTGTATCAGGATTTTCCTTAATTTGGTACCTGCCCGGATAAAATAGAATTATTTACCAGTTTCCGGCGTTATAACACCTAAAATCAGATTTTGCCTGTTACAGGGCAACTTTGCATGAGCTTCTTAAAGGACAACACCAAGGCAAAAGTTATCATCGGCTTCGGCACAGGCTTCGGCATTGTGGTGATTGCTATCTACCTGACATATATCAGCTTTACAAGGCTGTTGTATTCGGTAGAAGTGCTGGCGCAGCCAAACATTAAACTTGTAAAACTGCAGCATACGCTGGCTAGCATGGCCTCTGCCGAGAGTTCAATCCGTGCCTATACGCTTACCACCGAAGAGAAGTACTTCAAAACCTACCTCAGCAACCTCGACACCATCCACAGCCAGATAGACTCGCTCCGGCTGATGATGGCCACCAGCCCCCTGGAACTGGCGCAGGTAGACTCGATGGCCAGTCTGCTCCAGACCAAAAAGCTAAGCCTGAAGCAGTACGTGGCACTCAAGAAAGAGCAGAAGCGCAACGACTACTCCGACAAAGCCCTGCAGCAGATTATTTCTGCGGCTATGCCAAAACCGGCCTCTACCACCATACGGCAGCATACCACCACCACTACGGTTATCACAGATATACCGCCTGTTCCGGAAGCAGAAAAACAAACCGAAGCACCGAAAGAAGACGCTAAAAAAGGAATATTTGGCGGTTTGTTTTCTAAGAAGGCTGAGAAACAGGCCGTGGAACCGGCTCCGCAGTCGCCGCCCAAAGTATTGATACCCCAGATGAATGTAACCCGTGAGATAGAGATTGATACCAATGCCGTTGGTGGCGGCAAAGTAGCAGATCTTTCCAGGATACGGCGCATTCTGAACAGGGTGCAGATGGAAGCCAACAGGGATGAAAAGGAGCTTACAGCCAAAGCCATCGCGTTGCTGAAAGAGGATAAGATGATGATGGACCAGATCCGCAGCATGATGTATAACCTGGAGAATTATGAAATGCAGCGCGCGCGCCAACGCTCAAAGCTGGCACGCAGCGAGGCAAAACATACTTCTCTCATACTTTTGCTGATAGGCGTTGCAGGCCTTATCAGCGGCGTGGCCTTTATCCTGCTTATTCTGCGCGATATTACCCGCAGCAACCATTACAAGTCGCGCCTGATACTGGCCAGGAAAGATGCGGTGCAGCTCGCTCGTGCCAAAGAAGCTTTCCTGGCAAACATGAGCCACGAAATGCGTACGCCACTTAATGTTATTCTGGGCTTTACGCAGCAATTGCGCCATACTTCGCTGCAGCCACAGCAATCGGCCCACCTGCAGGCCATACATGGCGCAGGGCAGCACCTGCTCCACATTGTAAACGACGTGCTCGATCTGTCGAAAATTGAGGCGGGCAAGCTTAACATCAACCACGGTCCGTTCCGGCTGCCGCAACTCATAACAGAGATAGAACAGGCATTTGCCTTAAAGGCTTCCGAGAAAGGCATCCGGTTAGTCTGTATCAAAGATGATGAGTTTCCGGATGATTTGATTGGCGATCAGATGCGCCTGAAGCAGGTACTTTTTAACCTGATCGACAATGCCATCAAGTTCACACCCACAGGCCGCATCGAAGTATACTTCCATTTAAAAGCACAGCGCCGCACCCGCATTGTAGCCAGCATCAGCGTAACCGATACAGGCATTGGTATTCCGTCGGAGCGGTTAGAGCATATATTCGGTGAGTTTAACCAGGCCGACAATTCGATCCTGCGCAAGTATGGCGGTACCGGACTGGGCCTGTCGATTAGCAAAAAGCTGGTTGAGATGCAGGGCGGCACTTTATCGGTGCGCAGCACGAAGGGCGAAGGAACTACGTTCAGCATGGTGGTGCCCCTGCAGAAAAGCGAGTTGGCACCGGTGGAGATTGTTTCTGTGCCATTGCCACGCGAACAGGCTTTCAGTGGACTGCGGGCACTGGTGATAGACGATGATGCTTATAGCCGTACCTTGTGTGAATTAATCCTGAACCGCTGGGGAATGGAAGTATACCTGGCGAATGATGGACATGAGGCCGTACAACTGGCCAAACGTATGAAATTTAACGTGGTGCTGACAGACATGCAGTTACCCGGCATGAGCGGTAAAGGAGTGGCCAGGGCAATCCGCAAGACAGACAAACAGGTACCCATTATGGCACTTACCGCCAACATTATGGGCAACGATAAAAACTTCTTCAGCAATACGCCAATCGAGACTTTCCTGCTGAAGCCCTTTACCGAAGAGGATTTGTATGGAAAACTGACAAAACTGCTGCCCACCAATACCATAGCATCTGTAACGCCGGCTGCTCTTCAGTTACCTGCACCGGCGCAGGCCGTAAGCACCGCGCCGGCACGCTACAGCCTGGCCGAGATACAACAGTTTACGGGGCCGGATACCTCCACGCTGGTGTCGGTGCTCGATGTAATGCTGGAAGATCAGTACCAGAACCTACAGCAGTTGCAGGACGCACAGCAGGAGAATGACTGGGAAACCGTAGCCGGTATGGCGCACAAAATGCTGACTGCTTTTAAACACCTGCATGCGCATACTGTTACGCCTGCGCTGGAAGCGCTGGAGCAGGGGCTACGGCAGGAACATACAAATGTGCAGCAATTGGAAGCGCTGACAGCACTGGTAGACAAAGAAGCAACGCAGATACTGCAGGATATAGAAGAAGCGTTAGAAAGCCTCCGCATTACCCAGCCCCAGGTGGTTACAACAGCTTAAAGGCCTTTAGCGCTTATACTTCAATCTTATACTGTTTCAGCTTATTGTAAAGCGTTTTTCTGTCGATGTTGAGCAGGCGGGCAGCCTTCGACTTGTTATATCTTACCTTTTCCAGCATCTGCAGGATCATTTCCTTCTCGTTCTGCTCTGTTACGCTTCGCAGGTCCATCAGCGGGGCAGGCACTGCTGCTGACGGTACGGCAGGGGCTGCAACAGCGGGCACCGCATGGTACGATGCGATTTCAGCCGGCAGTTCCTGCAGTGTTACCTCCTCTGATTTAGACAGCAGCACTGCCCGGCGCACCACGTTCTTTAATTCGCGCAGGTTACCGGGCCAGCTATACTCCCGCAATGCCAGATCGGCAGCGGCATCAAAACCCTTTACATTCCGCTCCAGTTCGTGATTGGCCTGCTGCATAAAATGGGTGGCAAACAGCAGTACGTCATCGCCCCGCTCGCGCAGTGGTGGCACCAGAATTTTAAACTCATTCAGGCGGTGGTACAGATCTTCACGGAAATCGCCACGCGCTACAGCCTGCACCAGGTCTTCGTTGGTAGCAGCCAGCACCCGCACATCCACCTCAATATCTGTGGTGCTGCCCAGCTTTTTTACGGTGCGCTCCTGCAGTGCGCGCAGCAGCTTCACCTGCACTTCGTAAGGCAGGTTACCTATTTCGTCCAGGAACAAAGTACCGCCGTCAGCTGCCTCAAACTGGCCTCTTTTATCCTGCATGGCGCCGGTAAAGGCACCTTTTACGTAGCCAAACAACTCGCTTCCGGCCAGCTCCTTCGAAAGAGCGCCACAATCTATCGCTAAAAACGGCTTGTTCTGGCGTTTGCTGCGCTCGTGTATCATGCGGGCCACATACTCCTTGCCCGTTCCGCTTTCGCCCTCGATGATTACGGACATACTGGTTGGGGCAATCAGCGTAATTACCTCCTCTATCTCGTGCGCCTGCAGGCTTTGCCCCTGTACAAACTGGAAACCGGCTGCAACAGGTTCAACCGCACCCGCTTCTGTCGCAACAGGCGGTTTGCGGCGCAGCGCATTCTGTATTACCAGCAATGTTTCGTCCGGATTGATGGGTTTGGTGATGTACTCGAAGGCACCCATTTTAATGGCTTTCACGGCTGTGCGGATATCCCCATAGTGCGTCATCAGGATAACGGGGATGTCGGATAAGACACGTACCTGTGAAAGGAGTTCCAAACCATCTTTATCGGGCAGGCGAAAGTCCGTAAGTATAAGATCAAAGGCACCCGCTTTCAGCTGGCGCAATCCGTCGTTGGCGGAGTAGGCGGTTTCTACCTCGTATTGCTGCCTCCTCAGGAAGGATTTTAGCATCAGGCAGAAAGATGGATCATCATCGATCAGTAGGATTCTTGGCATAGTTCACATTATTGTCGCTTTTGTGGTATTCCCACGAAGCAACCTTGTAACGGTTAATGCCTCTTTAATGTTTAACAGGGCACAGATAACCGCTTCTGTTATGCACCTAACGCAGGATTACCATTTCAAGTATGACATAACAACAAAAGCTCCCGCGGCGCGGGAGCTTTTGCAAAGATAGCAAAGAACTGATTTGAGTCTGCTACAGATGCTGTTATTATTTTGCCTTACTTAAAGCCTAACAACCGATGCAGCCGTCAAAAAAATACTACACGGTTGTTAGTGGCTAAAAGAAAGCGGTAGTGCCTGGCTTCTGTTTCAGGAATTGCCGGCTCATTTTTACAACATACCTATAGCCTGGCAATGCCAGGCTATAGGTATCAGACTAAAACCAATTTTTAAGCCATTATTCCTTAACCACTTTGCCGTCTTCACCGAAACGGGCCTTCGCCTGCTTTTGCTCTGCATTGGTGAAGAAGACCTCGTAGGTCGGCTTTGCTGTAGCATCAGCTGCGTCCGGTGCTATCTTGTATACTTCACTTACAGTCCAGTCTTTCAGGGCGTCGCTTTTCAGAGACTCTTTTACAGCATCGGGCAGTTCTTCAGGCTTAATCTGCTGCTTCTGCTCTTCCTGTGCGGGTGCTTGCGTTGTTTGCGGCTGCTGTGTAGCCTGCTGGGTGGAATCTGATTGCGCTTTGGCGTCTAAATTCAAAAGTGAAAAGCTCGCTAAAGCAAGCGCAAATACAAATGTCTTTTTCATGATCAATTTTTAAGAATGTAAAGTATGTGTTATTGATTCTGAGCAAGCCCCAATGAGATAATGATGCCAAAACCGGCAGAAAAGCATAACTACCTAATACGCTTCTATTTACAATTTGCCTGTTTGTTGCAGTTGTGTGTGCAGGCGACATCATGCTGCGGAAAGAGTCTACAGTATGGGGTGCGGCAGCGCAGGTGGGCGGCTGCAAAACCAAAAGCACTTTTCATGTTTTTTACAGGACAGCACTACATTTGGCAGCCGCCCGCCTGCCAATAGATGCTCAAAATTGATTACCTTTAGCACATGAGCGAACCACGTAAAAAACTGTTTCTGTTAGATGCACTGGCACTGATATACCGCGCCCATTTTGCTTTCAGCAAAAATCCGCGCATCAACTCCAAAGGCATGAACACAGGTGCTGTCCTCGGCTTTACCAACACACTGGTAGAGGTGCTCCAGAAAGAGCAGCCCACTCACATTGGCATTGCCTTCGACTCTGCTGCCAAAACTTTCCGCCACGACAACTTTGCCGAATACAAGGCCAACCGCCAGGCGCAGCCCGAAGATATCTCCATTGCCATACCTTACTGCAAAAAGATTGCAGAAGCCTTTAACATTCCGGTACTGATACTGGACGGATACGAGGCCGATGACATTATCGGAACGCTGGCCTGCCAGGCCGAGAAAGCAGGCTTTGATGTATACATGATGACGCCCGACAAGGACTATTGCCAGCTGGTAACGCAGCACGTATTCGTATACAAACCAGCCTTTATGGGCAATGCCGTGGATATTCTGGACGTGCAGAAAGTGCTGGACAAATGGGAGATTGAACGCGTAGAGCAGGTGATTGACATACTCGGGCTGCAGGGCGACGCGGTGGATAACATCCCGGGTATACCCGGTATTGGCGAGAAAACGGCGAAATCGCTGATACAGAAGTATGGCTCCGTGGAAAACCTGATTGCCAACGCCGATCAACTGAAAGGCAAGCAGCGGGAAAACGTCATCAACTTTGCCGAACAGGGCATGCTTTCGAAAGAACTGGCTACCATACACTGCACCGTGCCCGTTGCTTTCAGCGAAGAAGGCCTGCATTACGACGGACCAAACGAAGAACAACTGGCCGGGCTGTTTGCCGAGCTGGAGTTCCGGCAATTGGCGCAGCGCGTACTGGGTCATACTTCTGCGGCTGCCCCGGCAGCCAGGCTAGCCGGCAAAGGCAAAACCTCCAGCCAGAATCAAACGTCGCTCTTCGCTACGGCTGCCGCTGCTGCAGCAGAAGTTACCAATGTGGAAGAGGCGCCGGCTGCGATGCAAACTTTAGATACTACCATCCACAGCTACCACCTTATCCAAACGCCGGAGGCACGCCAGAGCCTGATAAAATACCTGCTAAAGCAGGATGAAATTTCCTTCGATACTGAAACGACAAGTATAGACGCCATCACGGCACGGCTGGTAGGCATGTCGTTCTGTTATCGGCCCGGCGAAGCCTACTACGTGCCCATGCCGCCCGATAATCAGGAAGAAGCCCACCGTATTGTAGCGGAGTTTAAGCCGGTGCTGGAGAACCCGCGCATTGCCCTGATTGGCCAGAACATCAAGTATGATATGCTGGTGATGAAGAACTATGATGTGGAGCTGCAGGGGCCCGTGTTTGATACCATGCTGGCCCATTACCTGCTCGAGCCCGAAATGCGCCACAACATGGATCTGCTGGCCGAAACATACCTTAACTATCGCCCGGTTCCTATTACCGACCTTATCGGGCCGAAGGGAAAGAACCAGAAAACGATGGCCGATCTGAGTCCGGAAGAAATAAAAGACTACGCCTGCGAGGATGCTGATGTCACACTGCAACTGAAACTATACTTTGAACCGCTGCTGCAGGAGCAGGGCCAGATGAAGCTGTTCCGGGATGTGGAAACGCCCCTGGTACAGGTATTGGCAGATATCGAGAAGGAAGGCATCAGCATAGATTCTAACGCCATGGCCGATATTTCAATACAACTGGAAGGCGAGATAGCCGGTATAGAAAGGCGTATTTTTGAAATTGCAGGCGAGCAGTTCAACATTGGTTCTCCGAAGCAGCTCGGCGAAATTTTGTTTGACAAACTGGAACTGCACGGCAGCGCCAAAATCAAAAAGACTAAAACCGGGCAGTATGCCACCGGCGAGGAAATCCTGTCGAAGCTGGCCGGTGAACATGAAGTGGTGCGCCTGATACTGGAGCATCGCGAGCTCACCAAACTCAAATCAACCTACGTGGATGCCCTGCCGCAGCTGGTCTGTGAACTGGATAACCGTGTGCATACTTCCTTTAACCAGGCCGTAACTGCCACCGGCCGCCTGAGCTCTACTAACCCCAATCTGCAAAACATACCTGTACGCACTGAGCGGGGCCGTGAGATTCGCAAAGCCTTTGTGCCACGAAACAGCGGGCATCTTATCATTTCTGCCGATTACTCGCAGATAGAGTTACGCATTATGGCTGATTTCAGTGGCGATCCTACGATGAAGGAAGCCTTCCGGAATGGTTTGGATATCCATAGTTCTACCGCCAGCAAGGTGTTCCACGTGCCACTCGATGAAGTAGATGCGGAGATGCGCCGCAAAGCCAAAACGATTAACTTCGGCATCATCTACGGCATTTCGGCTTTTGGCCTGGCAGAGCGCCTGCGCATCCCGCGCCGCGAGGCTGCCGACATTATTGAAGCCTACTTTGCAGAGTTTCCGGCAGTAAAGCAGTACATGGATGCAGCTATTGACAAGGCGCGGGAGCAGGAATATGTGGAAACGCTGCTGGGCCGCCGCCGCTTTCTCCGCGACATTAACTCCCGCAACCAGACCGTGCGTGGCTTTGCCGAGCGTAATGCCATCAACGCGCCTATACAGGGCACCGCTGCCGACATCATCAAGATTGCCATGATCAACATACAGGATTACCTGAAGCAGGAAAAGCTGCAGACGCGCATGATCCTGCAGGTGCATGACGAACTCCTGTTTGATGCGCCCAAAGAGGAAGTTGAAATTGTGACGCCCACTATTGTAGAACTGATGACGAATGCTTTGCCGCTGAGTGTACCCATGGAAGTTGGCCTAGGTGTAGGCGAAAACTGGCTCGAAGCACACTAAGCATTCCGCAAGGTCTTGCACAAAAAAGGCACCCCGATCTGGGGTGCCTTTTCTATTCTTTAAAACTTACCTATACTTACGGGAAAAGCACTGCGCGGTACCTGGTCTCGTCTACCGTAGGTACCTGTGCATTATACTTTATATTGATGTTGCGGATAATTTCGTTCGCTACGATAGCATAGCCACGTGGTGTCAGGTGCACGCCATCCAGCGAAAACAGGTTGCCGGAAATAAATGCAGGCGAATAAACGACTCCGTTGAGCACCAGACCCGGCAGGCCGTCGTGCGGCTGCACCGAAGTAAAGAAAGCATTCATATCCACATAGGCCAGATCTTCTGCCTGTGCTGCCGCCTGCAGCATCCCATTAAAGTTGGTTGTAGCTGCTTTTACATCGGCTACTTCAGCCTCGTCCAATACTTCGCCGTTACCCAGCGGATTAAACTGACTGAAGCCATGCGGCACAGTGGCCGGACCTACTGCTTCAGGCGTACCTACTGTAGAAGTCAATAACACATAATCAGCCGGTGTAGCTTCCCGCACCTCGCCGGTGCCCGCAACGATGTACAGTTTAGTATTAGCAGCATTGGCTTTGGCTATCAGGTCGGTTGTAGCCTTGGTGGTGAAAAAGGGGATACCTGTTACATCCGGGATGTTGATAATGGCTCCTTCGGCATCGTTTGCTGTCAGCGTACTTACCATGGCATTCAGGCCTTCCTGGAACTTGTCTGCATCCGAAATAGGCTCAATACCGCCGGAAGTAGCAAAGCTAAGTACGTCGTTGTTGCCCAGCCACATAGTAAAGAAAGTCGGGTCGGTCGCCGCTACTTTATTCACATAAGGCATAAGGCCTCCGGATGTCGGGTCGTTGGGCAGCAGGCGCTCGTAGTATGGGTTAAAGCCGAGCGGGTTGTTAAAGCCATAGCCTACTGTAGTCACGTTCACCATTTTTATGCCCGGCACACCTAAGTTGTTCACTTCTTCCAGGTACTCGGCATACAGCGGCGTCTTATTGTCTACGCCCATACCCACCACGGCCAGTTTATCTTTTACAGGCTCTAATACCGGCAAGCCTGAAGCGTCGAATCCGGTTAGTTTCAGGTAGCCGGAGCCATTGCTCTGTTCTTCGGTAAACAACGGCTGCTTAAACTCGCCGCCACCGGCCAGCGCAAACTGCTGCGCAAGTATAGCGGGATAGGAGTTTAGCTGCGATTCGCGGTACAGCCCGCCATCAGCATAGCCTGCCGTAAGCGAGTTGCCAACCGCCACATACTTTGTAAAATCAGCCGAGCCAGAGCTGACAATCGGGCCATCCACTTCCGGATCGCAGCTGGCGAGCAGCACAGTGGCAACAAGAGCCAGCATACCCGGTTTATAGAATACGTTTTTCATATACTTTGCGAGATTAAAATGTAAAATTCAGACCGATGCCTGGAATGTAGGCCACAGATTTATAAGTACCGGCAATGCCGCCGGACAGATTGGAGGCATCTGATCTTTCCTTTTTATTTACATACAGGAAAGAGGCATCGATGCTGAAGTTGTCAGATACCTGGTAGCCTACACCTACAGAAAGGCCGCGGGAATCGGCATCCGGCGTTTCAGGGGTAAGATAACCTTCCTGAACCGGCGTCTGGTCTAAATACGCACCGGCACGCAGCGCCAGCGCATCGTCTACTTTATACTCAGCACCCACACGGTAAATATAAGCATCTTCGTAGTTCCTGGCATTCTCAGAGTATGAGACTCCGTTTACGTCCTGCGAATAGTCGAAGCGGAGGCTTTTGTAAGCGCCCCAACCCACGCGGCTGATGTCCACAGCAAGCGTAAGCGCTTCGGTTGGCATAAAACCTACCCCGAGGCTCAGGGTGGCGGGCAGCGGCAACTTCGCGTCAAACTGAGTGCCTGCCGGAAAACGGGTGCTTAATGTTCCGGGAATGTTGGTGAAACTTACATCGCCTTCGCTTACTTCCATCTCTACTTTAGAGCGGTAGTTTATACCCAGCGAAAGCTTTTCGGAGGGCTTAAAGAAGATACCGGCATTAAACCCGACACCACTGGCGCTGCCGTCCAGTTCGGCCTTGCCGTAAGCGCCGCTCTGGTCCTGCACCGGAATGCTGCGCTGCAGGTTTACGCCGCCCACCGCATACACAAAGCCAACCCCGATGCCCAGTTTATCTGTAAGCCGGTAACTTACCGTTGGCTGGATATAAATAGCCTCCAGCGATAATTCATTCAGCCCGAAACGCCCGTTCCATTGATCGCCCCATTTCACGGTGCTGCCATAAGGCGTATACACCCCCAGGCCTGCTTTCAGCTTATCGCTGATGCTGAACACCCCATATACCTGAAACGGCGTGCCCAGCGGATTATCGGTCTGCGCTGTAGCGCCACCCGGCTCCGGCGCACGGTAAGCAATTTTAGAGATAATGCCGCTCGCCCCGATTGTTACGCCGTTCTGGCGCAGGTAGCTCATGGCGCCGGGGTTAAAGAAAATACTGGAGGTGCCTGTTTCCAGGCCGGTGCCGGTGTGCCCCATACCAATCTGGCGCTGACTTGCCAGGTTTACCTGGTAACCGCCGGCCATAGCCATACCGGAGATAAGGGTACTACCTAATAAAGCTAAAATTTTACTTTTCATAAACGCTACTCTGTTAAGTGGAGGGAGATGTTAGGTCTAAACAAATATATCAATAATTAACAGGTGGTACAGCGGCGATGGCGCTTTTTTATAATGTTTTTTATAGCAATCCGCAAGGTGAAGGAAAGTATATCTTCCTGGTGAAACAAAGCAACCTTTATTGTACAGGAACTGCCCCAAAGCACTGTTTTGCTCCTGCAGATTAAGAAGTATAGCCCTAATGCGCCTTTATGCCGCAGACCAACAGAATTACTGTTCCGGGTGGTCCTTTCTGTAATGCTGAACGCGGAACAAGTATAAAGGGACGTCGCGTTTAGATTACTTTTATACTTATCCTTCCTTCAGCAGGCAAATTGTGGCAGCAATGGCTTATACGATAAAAGAATGAGGATTTAATTTGCCTGTAAGCTATCCAAAATAGCAGCCTTACGTTATGATAAGTCGCAAAAGCACTAACGAAAACAAGCAATATATGTATGATGTAATTATAACGGGCGGCGGACCCGCCGGATTAAGTGCGGCCATGCTGCTGGGCCGCTCGCGCCGGAAAGTCATCGTGTTTGACGGCGGCAAACCGCGCAACCGCTGGTCTGATAGTATGAATGGCTTCCTGGGCAACGATGGGGTTAACCCAAACGAATTTATCCGGAAAGCGCGCACCGAACTTAACAGGTATCCTGTTGAAATAAAGGATGTGGAAGTAGCGTCGGCCACGTACAGCAAAGGGCAGTTTGTGGTAAATGATGCCGACGGCAATGTATACTATGGGCGCAAGCTCCTGCTGGCTACAGGCCTGAAAGACAACCTGCCCCCTCTGGAAGGGCTGGAGCCGCTCTATGGCAAGAGCATACACCACTGCCCCTACTGCGACGGCTGGGAAAGCCGCGACAAAGCTATTGCCGTGTATGGCATCAACCGCGACGGCATCGGACAGGCACTGGCCATGAAAACATGGAGCGACGATGTAACACTTTTTACCGACGGCACTAAAAAACTGCAGCGCAACGACCTGGAACTGTTAAAGCGGAATGAAGTGCAGGTATGCACCGACCGGATTCTGCGGCTGGAGGGAGCGGATGGAAAGCTACAGTACATTGTGCTCAGCAATGGCGAAAAGCGTGCGCAGCAGGCTTTATTTTTTTCGATGGGCACCAAACAGCAGTCTGTTTTAGGGGAGCAGCTGGGCTGCGAGTTTACCAGCAAAGGCGTTATCAAAACCAGGCGCCTCCAGCAATCCAACATACCCGGCCTGTTTGTGGCTGGCGACGCTGCCCGCGACATGCAGATGGTAATTGTAGCAGCGTCTGAGGGTGCTAAAGCCGGTGTGGCCATTAACATGGAGTTGCAACTGGAAGACAGAAAGTAAACTTAACCCCGAACAAACAGCCAGGCACCAGCGATGCTTAGTAAAAAAAGCAAACAGCCCTTGTTGGTCTACAGACATAACAAGGGCTGTTTGCAACAAACCTGTTCATATTATTTATGAAGCAGGTATAAAACCATACAGGCTGGCGCTTTATTTATTCTCCAACAATGCTGCAGAGCCATTATACCGGCTTTGTGGCACAGGCTGAAATAAGTGCTCTTTCAGGCAATAACGGTAGCCCTTTACCAGCAGGTGCATCAGCAGGCCTTCTACAGCGATAGGTTCATTTTCTGCTACCTCCCGCGTGTTGGAAAACTTAATGTTACCGGCATCTATAATAGTTACCACGCCAGGCCCAAATACCTCTACCTGATCGCCGTTGCTAATCACAATACCGGTTGCCTCACTCAGGCCGATGCCAACATAGCCGGTATCGTGGGCAACAGCATGCGCCAGGCGCCCGAAACGGCCGCGTTCGGCAAAATGCGTATCAATGTATACATGCGCAATAAAGCCAAACCCGCTGGTCGTCTTCATTTCTCCTTTAATAAGCGAATAATGACCATATCCATTATAAATCATGCGATCAGACATGACGGCAGCTCCCGCACTGGTGCCCGAAATAATAATTTCCTCATCCTGAAAGCGCTGCTGCATGATTTCCAGCAGCTTTGTGTTGCCTAAAAACTCTGCCAGGCGCAACTGATCGCCTCCCGTAAAAAAGATAACGTCAGCTTTGCTGATGCGTGCCATGTTTTCGGACGTATCGGCGGCATGCTCCTCATCTACATGCATAAAGTGTACGTTGCTGCAGCCCAGCTCCTCAAATGCCTCCTTGTAAGCGTTGCCGGATTCCTCCGGCTCTCTGGTGGCCGTGGTTATCACTTCGATATGGGTATGCGGGTGACACATTTCCGAGCCAATCAGCTTGATCAGACCATCATCATCTCCTCCGCCCAGGGCAATCAGCTTACCTTTCACTTGTTTCATACTTACGTTTACGCTTAAAATTGTATTTTATACCCGTCCAACGGGCTTTATGTTAGCGTGCGCCGGCTTCAGCCTGTACATCGGCCAGATTTTTATACCGGAAAGCAGCTAAGGCAGCAGTTGTGTGGGGTGCGGCAGTTCTTCCCGGTCCGGCACCGTGCCATCAGGCAGTTGCCAGGGGCGCTGCTTCCGGAAAGGCAGCAGGAACAGGTGTGCCGGTGTTTGCGCTGCCGGGTTGCGGTAGGCCGGCACGCCAATGGTAACCGCCGCCTGGGGCACATTGAGCCGCAACGTGCGGTGCAGCCGATCCCACCATGAAAAAATAACGGAGAAATTGCTGTTAGCTTCGCGCGCCACAATAGAATGATGAATGCCGTGCATGCGGGGCGTTACCATTAGCTGGCAAAGCCTGCGTTCCGCAGCGTAAGGCAGCCGTAAATTGGAATGATGAAATGCTGTACATCCTTCAAAAAACACTTCATAAAAAAGCACCAGCGGCGCGGGTATACCCAGCAAGGCCACCACACCTCCCCGGTAAGGCAGAGAAGCAAAGTTTTCTCCTACATGAAAGCGCCAGGCCGAAGAAAGATCCAGATCTAAATCCAGGTGATGCACATTATGAAAGCGCCACAGCAGGTCCGACCGGTGCAGCAGCACATGCCACAGGTAATTGCTATAATCGAGGGCCAGAAAGCCTGCTATATTTTTAACCCAAACGGGCGCCTGTAACCTGGGCAGTAACCCGAAACGATGTCGCCCAGCCCAGCTGGCGGCCGCATACATACCCGGCAACAACAACAGGCGCAAAGCAGGCAGAGCAGGTGCAGCTACCGCAGCGTTCACGAGCAGGCGCACAGCCCTGGGGCGGGTAGGTTGCCGGAGCCTGTGCTTTGCCTCCAGTACGAACAAAACGGCAGCAGCTACTCCCAGCAGAGGCATACCTAACTTATCAAATTTCGGGAATAATATCTTCATTAGGATCAGCTACAAACAAAGCGGACAAAGGTTCTAAAGACTAAAATTATACTTCAAGATTAATTGATGTTTAAACAGGATTTTGCAAAGGGGAGATTTGTTCTGAAAATATGTTCGCAAGCGAACAGTAAAGTGTTCGCCAGCGGACAGCATCCATACTTGCTTTTAGCCCTGTAACCAATGCAACTATCAGGAAATAAGCACGTTATACATATTGGCACGCTAACTGTAATAAGCTAATCAGAAATAAAAAAAATTATAGCAGCGCAAGCAACCTTTAGCCCGATGCAGTCATCTATTAACTACAACAGGAATTAAAAATAAACTTCTAAAAACCCCTAAAAATAAAACCATGAAACTCATAATCCTTCTTTTCGCCATTGTACTGGGCTTCGGAGCCACCGTAAAAAAATCTGCCAGTGACCTGAAAGCTATCAATCTTAAGAAAGAACTCAGCGAGTTCAAGTACTATCCCAACCTGCTGCCCGAGGTAAGTATTATAGCCCCTCGTTTCTAATCTTTTGCCCTGAAATAAAACTATATTTTATCTTTAAAAGCCTAAAACCATGAAACTCATCATTCTTCTTTTCGCAATGTTATTCGGCTTCGGAGCCTCTGTAAAGAAATCTGCTGACGACATAAAAGTTCTCAGCTCCCGAATCGAAATGAACCACTACAAAAACTACCCTAACCTGCTGCCCGAGGTAGAGATTGTAACCGCGCAGCAATAACCCCTTTGCCTGCCATTGGAGCAGGATTTGATTATCGCCGCCATTAGTTCAAAATAAAACCATGAAAATTAAAGCTCCTCTGTTGAGCGCCCTTAGCTGCCTTTACCGGCCGCCGGGGCATTGCTAAAACATCACTGCGCTCCCGCGTTCCGCCACCTCTGCCGGCACATAAATTTCCGGCAGAGACATCCCAAGAGCCACCCGCCACTTCTGCATTTTAGCCATTCGCCAAATTAATGAAAGGCTACATGTTACAAAGCAATCGTTTTATACCTGAGGAGAGCTCCTGCAGCGGCTGTAGCAGCGCGTTTTGCAGTATAACTTGTTTCAGTGGAAAAAATACAGGTGTTACAACTGCATCATTTATTTCCTTTTGCCAGACACGCAGGTTGTTTAATTTTAGCTTCTGACCGCTGCTCCTGGCTATACCGGTTTCGTTTTCCTGTGCTGCTTTCATATACTTGCAGAACTTCGGTAACAGGGCATGCACCTATGCTGCAGCGGGTTTTGACATAGCCTAATGTAGTAGAAGAGCGAGTTAAACACCTTAAATTAACCGACTAACATTGTGCCGGCTCTGCTGCTTTGTGTTGCGCTTTATGCCCGATAGCGGCTACCCCGCTGCCACAGGTATAAATATCCTTTCGTTACCAGAAAGCAGGATAGTAACGACACAGCACTCCCTTTTCTACAGGAAAGCCCGGCCCCAACCGGGCTTTCTTTAATTTAGCCGTCCGCCAGCGGCAGCTTCTTAATCCTGCTGCTTTTTAAAGATGTTGAAAATTTTACCTTTCTGCTGCTCCCGCTCTTTTTCACGCTGTTTCTCCTGCCGCCGTTTGCTAAACTGCCACCATTTTGATTCCGGCTTTTTGTCTTTCCAAAGCACATAGCGTACCGAAACGCCGGATGATAGGCCCAACCAATCTTCATGATGAAAGTGCAGGGCAGGCTTCACATCGGCTGACAGCAGAAAAGGCAAGCCGTTAATTTTATATTCTATGCCTAGTATGCCGTCTGCACCCGTAAAAACGCCATTGTCTTTCAGGTTACCAATGTGGGCGCCCGCACCCAGGTAGTAGTTAAAGCGCTCACCAAGTATGGGCCGGTGCCACTCATATAGTACTGTACCGCTGTATTCGTTGGCACCGATGGCCACAATGCCTTCCAGGGTTCCCTGCTCGTGTAATTTTTGTTGCAGCGTCAGGCCAAAACGATCGCTCTCCAGGCGTACGCCCGCCGCTGTTCTATACTTCTGTGCATGGCTTGCCACACATACCCCGCCCAGCAGGAAAATTATCAGCAATAATCTTTTAAACATTTTTAAGGGTGATTTAAGTAAAAAGCACTGGTATTCAGATCTCAGGCACAAAACTATACTGATTGGTACTTAAAACGGCATCCTTCAGAAGAAATGTACAAGCGATACCATGCCAGCCTGGTTATGCAGCCAGGTAAAAACAGGGAGGAGAAAGCTGCAAGAACCCGGCAAACCATATGCTGCACCCGGCTCTTCCCGCCATACTCTATTCTTAATTCTGATTAGTAGTACCTTTATACTTTTGCCGCAATAGCTTATCAACTCAACGCACAAGCTGGTGTTTACGATATCTTATTTTCTGCAGAAAGAGGATATTCTGTATTCATACCGCTTTAGAAAAACGTGCTCTGAGTGCTGGTAGCTTATACTTCTCCTTTAAAGCCCCTGTTCTCTTTTTTCTCTGATTGCCGCTTTTTACCTTCCAGCCGCCGGCGCACGCTGGCTTTGGTGGGTTTGGTGGCACTGCGCTTCTTTTGTTTGGTAAATGCCTGCCACAGCAAGCCATAAAAACGTTGCACGCACAATTCCTTGTTCCGCAGTTGGCTCCGCTCTTCCTGGCAAACCACCTGCAGATATCCCTCGCTGTTAATACGGCTGCTCAGCTTTTTATGTACCAGCGCCTTTTCCTCCTCTGTCAGCCGTTCGGAGCTATCCACGTGGAACTTCAACTCCACTTTTGTTGCCACTTTGTTCACGTTTTGCCCGCCTGCACCGCCACTCCGCGAGGCCTGAAAAATAAGCTCTTTCGTAAAATCTCTTTCAGATAGCTGCATCTAAGTATAAATCAAAAGTACAAGTATAAACCGCGAAGTATAAACTACTCCTTACAACAAAGTTGCATTTCAAAATACCTATAAGCAAAACCAGGCCAAAAGCTATAAAGCAGGTAACCGGCCACCAGGTATAAGTGATGGGCAACATTTCTGCATACGGCAACAAGAAAAGGACTATCAGCCCCAGTAGCAGAGATCCGGTAAATGCCGGGCTTAGGATGCTTCAGAAATTATTTCTTTTTACAGCACGCCCAAACAGCTGCAAATCGTATAGTTACTTTAATCATCAGCATACATGAAAGTCCTGGTTGCAGCCATTGGCGCTTGTCCAAAATTCTTACACTGGCTTTTAGTGAGTTCTTTCGGGCTTCTACTACTGAAACTGTTCTGGCTTGACAATATTCCTGCGTTTTTCCCCAAAGCACCCGAACTCGGCAGCCTGGTAACCGACGTACTGGTCGCAAATATTGCCGGGTACTTTTTTTACATTTTATCCGCAGAAGTACCAAGGGCAATAGAAAGAGCCCACAATGGCAGCGTGTTAATCAGTTGGGCCGAGCATGCGGCCTATAGCATCACCGGCTTTCTGCAAATGGTATATGATACCAACATGCCGCACCACCCCGATGCTGACAAAATTTTAGACATAGAGGCTGTAAACCGGGCCACCGTTATCAGGGAGTTTAAAAATATTGCGCCGAACGGAATTGCTCCGATGAGCAATGGCATGCTGGGCGCTGATTTAACATGGCTTGCGGCAATGGCAAAACACGATTTATTCTGCCTAGATTATATTTCGAAGCTGTGGCGGCTGGCGCCTTTTATCGACGCGGATTTAAGCGCTCTTTTGCTCGGAATAGAAAATTCGAGGCACACAGCCGCCATTCGGAGCCTGAAAGAACTGGGGCTGCTTAACCCCGGAACAACGATGCAAAACACAGATATGACGCCATGGGCCGATAACTACTACAAGAGTTACAAAATTGCCAGAAGGCTGCTGCGCTACTGCCGGAAGTTTCGTGCAACCTATGGCATAAAGTAAGCCTGTAACGCAAAACATTGCGCTATCCTGTTACTGATAACCATACTTCTACCTGGCTTTCTGCTCTGCCCACCTGTAAGAGAAGCAGCAGAACAAGAGAGGCCTTGACAAAGAACAAAATAGCTTCAGGTTCAGATTATTGAAATGGAGCAGCTTACACCTCCTTCAGACTTCATTTATACTTTAAACTGACTCGCGCCCCATACTTATAAACTATTATGAACGGGCCCTTTCTAAGTGGTATTTTCTTGTGCCTCATTTTATCTACGAAAAAAATCGTAAATAAAATTTCCTTTTACGAAATCATTCGTATATACTTGTACTTTGATACCCGCTCACCTTAACCATCTGTTACCATGACCTTTGACAATTATAGCAAACCCACCGAATCGGAGCTGGAGATACTGCAGGTACTCTGGCAAAACGGCCCCAGCACCGTGCGCTTTGTGCACGAGGCCCTGCGAAAAACAAAAGACGCAGGCTACACCACTACCCTGAAGCTGATGCAGATTATGGCCGAAAAAGGCATGCTGGCCGCCGATAAATCGAGCCGATCGCATGTGTACCGTCCGCTGCTGGAGGAAGAAAACACACAACGCCAGCTGTTAGACCGCTTTGTAGATGCTGCTTTCAGAGGCTCTGCCTCCAAGCTGGTAATGCAGGCACTCGGCAACAATAAAACCTCGCAGGAAGAACTGAACGAAATCCGTAACTTATTAGATAAACTGGAAGGAGGTAACGCATGAACTTAATCCCGAACATGCTGCCTGAGGCGCTGGTACGCGCCCTGGGCTGGACATTGCTGCACTCGCTGTGGCAGACTGCTTTTGTGGCTCTTTTGCTGGGGCTGCTGCTGGTTTTGCTGCACCGCCATACGGCCAGGCTGCGCTACATGGTAGCCGGAGGCGCTATGCTGGCGCAACTGCTGCTGTCGGCAGGCACCCTTGCTTACTGTTATGCCCGCGCGGTGGCTCCGGTAATTCCGGCTTCAGCAGGCAAAACGAGCTTTCTAAGTATAAGTGCCGCTAATCCGGCTGCTGCGCCACTCCGGCTTAACTTCTGGCAAGACCCTGCAGGCGCGGCACAGGTATATTTTGATCAGCACCTGCCGTTGCTGGTAACGCTCTGGCTGCTGGGTCTGCTGCTGATGGTTTTACGCTTTACGGGCGGCGTGGCTTATACACAGCGTTTGCGTCATTATAAAACTACACCACTCCCGCTGGCATGGCAAAACAGGCTGCAGGCGCTAAGCCAGCGCATCGGCCTTAGCCGGCCGGTACGATTGGTAGAGTCAGCGCTGGTGCACGTACCGATGGCCATTGGCTTTGCCCGGCCCGTTATACTATTGCCTATCGGCGCGGTTGCCGGGTTGTCGCCGCACCAGGTAGAGGCCATACTTGCCCATGAACTGGCACACATCCTCCGCAAAGATTACCTGCTGAACCTGCTGCAGTCTGTAATGGATTTGCTATTCTTTTACCATCCGGCAATGTGGTGGATGTCGGGTGTGGTACGTGCCGAACGCGAAAACTGCTGCGACGATATTGCGGTGGGTATCTGCGGTAATACCCTGATCTATGCCCGCGCGCTGGCTGAACTGGAAGCCATGCGCCTGCCGGCAGCGCCCGCTATGGCAATGGCTTTTTCGGGAAGGCGCGGCTCGCTGCTGGTCCGCATTAAGCGGCTCCTGGGACAACAATCGCTGCGGCCTACTTTTTCAGAGGGTTTTCTGGCGGCTTTGGTGCTGGTTATCGGGTTGCTGGGGCTGTCTTTCGGGGCAATGGCCGGGATGCATACTACTGTTGTAAAAACGGACGAAGGGCACATACTGGAGCTGCCCGCTGTGCCGGCTCCTGACTCTATCCGGAATGTTAACCGTGTAGCTTCCGAAGAAAAAAATGCCGCTGAAAACATGATTCCCGCGAACAAGGCTACCAATGCTTTCGTGTATACCGTGCAGGATTCTGCCGGACGGCAGCAGGACGTGGTAATCATCAAGAACAAAAAGGGAAAGGTGACGGATTTGTACGTAAACGGCAAGCGCATTCCGGATAAAGACATTCCGAAGTATAACGCATTGGTGGAGCAACGGCTCAGTGTCATTAACCATGCTCCGAAAGCCTCTGCAGCAGAGGTAAAAAGAAGTATAGCCGCCGCCCACGCTGCAGCTGCCAGAGCTGGTCAGGGCACTTTTACTTTTAACTACAACTACAGGTTTAATGCCGACAGCCTGGTTATACCGCCGGTACCACCTATGCCGCCAATGCCTCCTATGGCGCCCATGCCTCCCCTGCCACCTGTGCCGCCTATGCCATCTTTAGAGGGGGACACACCAGCATCCAAGAAGGAACAAAAAGCTTATGAAGCTGCCATGAAGGAATATGAAAAGGAGATGAAGAAATATGAAAAGGAGGTAAGTGAAATCTATAAAAACAGCGGCATAGACGAACAACATATTCAGCAGCAGATCGAGCGCCGGCAGCACATCTTAAATAACCGGGTAGAACAGGTGCAGCACCGGCAGGAAATGATGGCTGCTCGACAGGAAGCTCAGGTACATCGCCGCGAGGAGATGGCTGCGCGACAGGCAGAACTGGCCCGGAGTCGGGAAGGAATGGCTAAACGCCAGGAGGAAATGGCAGTACGCCGTGAAGAAATGGCCCGGCAGCGCGAAGTGCAGGCAGAACGCAGGCGCCAACTGAAGGAGGAACTGGTGAAAGATGGCCTGATACAGGAAGACGCCAAAAGCCTGAGCATCCAGCTAAACGACAGCGGCTTTTATGTAAACGGCAAGAAACAGCCTGAAGAGGTTTACGAAAAGTATAAAAAGCTCATGCAAACGGAAAAGGGCAAATCAGGCAATTTCAACTTGCAATACAACGAGAACTAAGCAAGCATCACTTTTTCGTTGATCGTTTTCCGATATTAAGATTTTTTAGCATCCGCAAGTCCGGTAAGTATACACCGCTTGCAGGCTGACCTCAAATTATCATGTCATTGAACCGAACCCTCTCTGCCCTTTCCGGGCTGGCGGGGTTCGGTTTTTTGTAATATCTTAGCAGCCGGGCTAAAAAACTGTACATCCCTGACAGGGGAGTTTCACGTAAGTAAAAAGAATCTGGCATAAGCCCCCGCGCCAGTGCTGTATAGCATTCATCCTTAAACCTATACCAGTTCTATGTTCATCTTCTACGCTGCATTTACCGGCGCCATGCTTTCCAGAACCCGGCTGCTACTGGCGTTTTTACTGCTATTGTCTGCCCCCTGTGTGCTGGCCCAGGAACGGTCTCAGCTAATTCCCCTTTCCGTGGAGGAGCGTGTCCGGCATTCTGATGTTATTGTGGAAGGCGAGGTCGTATCTCAGCAGTCTTTCTGGGATGCCCACCATGAAAACATTTATACTTCCAACATCATCAACGTTTACAAAGTATTTAAAGGCCAGGTACAGGCGCAGCAACTGGAGGTAATTACCCAGGGAGGAACAGTAGGCCTGAAAATGCACGTATTTTCTGCTGCCCTGAAACTGAGCAAAGGAGAACAGGGTATTTTCTTCCTTGAAAAAGAACAGGAATTACACAACACACCTGCCGCGGGCAAAAACCTGACAGTAAAGGCTTATGGCAATCAGCAGGGGTTTGTACAGTATGATGTGGCACGCAACCAGGCCACGGATGTGTTTAATGCTTACGCCTCGGTGCAGGATGTTTATTCGGCAGTTACCACCCACACCGGCGCCGGCTACCGCACCGTAGCCACCAACGAGCGGCTGCGACAGGCGCAGCAAAACCAGACAGAGCGCCGGGAGGCACAGCAATCACCGCTCGCACCTGTTATTACCAGCTTCACGCCAAAGGTGAGCACCGCCGGTACCAATGCTATACTGACTATAAAAGGGGACAACTTCGGCAGCCGCCGCGGCGATGGCTTTGTAGAGTTCCGGAATGCCGACGATGGCGGCCAGACCTTTGTAAAACCACTGGACAAGGCTTATTTGTCCTGGTCAGATACCCAGATACGGTTACTTATCCCATCAGCCGGTGTTGAGGAAGGCACCGCCGGCTCCGGCGAAATACGGGTTACTACCAACAGCGGTTCCTCCTCCATCAGCGACGATGAACTTGTACTTGAATTTGCTTACTCCAACATCAACTTCGAGGGGCGCGCCTTTCAGCCTATCCTGATTGACAAAGACAATGACGGCGGCTACACCATACAGTTTGCGCCCAGTATGCAGAACAACAACGCCGCACAGGAAGGTTTCCGGCGGGCCATGAACAGTTGGGTTTGCACGACTACCGTCAACTGGAAAATCGGAGGCACCACTACTATAGAAAAGGCTGCGGAAGACGACCTGAACATCATCCGGTTTATACCTGGCTCTGAAATAGGGGCGGGCGTGCTGGCCAGCACCGTAAGCCGCTACGAAGGCTGCGGTACCGACACCGACACCCTGTTCTGGGTAAAGGAGTTTGACATGGATATCAACAGCAATATTACCTGGCAGTATGGCCCCGGCGGCCCCGTAAACCGCCAGTATGATTTCCAGACAGTAATGCTGCACGAGTTGGGCCATGCCCACCAGCTGGGCCATGTTATTTTGCCGCGCGGCAGCACCACACCCCGCGTAATGAACTATGCGGTGGAGTTTGAGTCGCTGGTGCGCGACCTCAGTGCTGCGGATATTGCGGGCGGCAACCTGGTAATGGTCCGCAGCCTGGCACCTAATGTCTGCGGAGAGCAGCCAATGGAAGCCAAACTCGACGGTGATTGTAACATTGCCCCAGAGATTTATACTTTCGAAGCGCTTTTTGAGAACGGCCAGGTAGTTACCAACTGGACAACCAACAATGAACAGGATATCAGCTCTTTTGTGGTACAACGCAGTCCTGACGGCCTTACTTGGGAGGATGTGCCGGGCCAGATAAGCGCCAAAGGCCCTGAAAGCGGGTTCCTGGAGTACAGCGCTGTTGATCCGGAGCCACTACCGCGCATCAGCTATTATCGCCTGCGGGTGGTATACGAAGATGGCAGCGAAAGCTTCTCGCCAAGGTATAGGGTCATCAACCCCGCAGATTTACGCAGGCTTACTGTTTTCCCGAATCCGGTTAACCCTGAAGACGATTTTGCAATGCTTGAGTACATTGTGCAGGGCAGTACCACCGTAACAGTGCAGTTATACAGCATGACGGGCACTCTTGTACGGGAGGAGAACATTAATTTCACAGATGTAAACCTACCCGTGAAGCTGGATCTAACAGGCTTGGCTTCGGGTCTTTACATCCTGCAGTGGCAGGAAAAAGGCAAAACCGGCTCAGTAAAAGTCTTAAAACTATAAGCACAGCACCCAGTCATAAAAGTGCCGGGCAAGTATAACTTATACTTGCCCGGCACTTTTATAATCCGCCTTCCGGAAACACAACGGCCTTAGGTAGTTGGTCTGCAACAGACATTCACAGAGAGAAAAGTATTTCGCAGCATTGCCATGCCTGCCTTTCTGCCACTATCCTCCGGGCGGTGCGGTTTTACAGGTCTGAGTTTAAGTTTGTTTTATAGATTGGAAAAGCCTGTAACATAGTATAGGGCAAAATTCGGGTTATGTACGCCTCCTCACAAGGACTTTTATTGCAGGGCTGCAACAGGCATTTTATACTTCAGGATGTAGGCATAAAGTTATAAAGCTGCCTTAAACAACAAACAGAAGCTTAAAGTACTGCACAAAACACAGCATTTTGTAACATGGCGGTTTACTTTTCTGTTGCAGCGGCTGTAAAAACTACGCAACTAACGCACCGGATTTTAGCACCGTAATAGCCATAAAGCTATATTTGGGAAAGAATCCGGACCCAGCACAACAAAGACTTTATACTTAACATACGCTTTTATGCCACATACCACCACCACCTGGGACAAACTTATCTCGAAGAAGCGTTACGATACTCCCGATAAAAAGCATACTACAACCATAGACGAGTCGGTGCGGGGTGAGTTTCAGCGTGATTATGACCGTATTGTATTTTCGCCGGCTTTCAGGAGGCTGCAGAACAAAACGCAGGTAATGCCCATGCCCGAGAGCGATTTTGTACACAACCGGCTTACGCACAGTTTGGAGGCATCTGTGGTAGGGCGCTCGCTGGGCCGTATTGTGGGCAAAAGTATACTGGAGCGCCACCCCGCCCTGGCGCATGAAAAGAACATACAGGAAGCTGATTTCGGCGATATCGTAGCCGCGGCCTGCCTGGCCCACGACATCGGCAACCCGCCTTTTGGGCACTCCGGTGAGGATGCTATTTCGGCTTACTTCCAGAGCGAAGAGGCGCAGCCATACTTAACTGCTTTAACAGCCGCCGAACTGGACGACCTGGCCCGGTTTGAGGGCAACGCGGCCGGGTTCCGGGTGCTCACCTATACTTACCCTGCCCACTGCAGCCTGCCCGGCGGCCTTAGCTTAACCTATACCACACTGGCTACTTTTACCAAATATCCCAAAGAATCGCTTCCTGTAATAAGCGGCACAAAAAATACGAGCGAGAAGAAGTATGGCTTCTTCCAGACAGAAAAAGCCTGGTTTAACACCATTGCGCAGGAGTTAGAATTGCTCCCGAAAGGCAAGCCGGAAGAAGTATTTTACCACCGTCACCCGCTTGCCTTCCTGGTAGAAGCCGCCGACGATATCTGCTACCGCATCATCGATTTTGAAGATGGCCTGAAACTGGGCCTGATACCGCAGGAACAAGGCATGGATCTCTTCCGTCGCATTCTGAATGATGCGCCCGGCCGCAAGTCGAGCCTCACCTTTTATGACTGGCGCGAAGAGATTGGCTACCTGCGTGCCCGCATCATCGGCAAACTGATAGAGGAAACAACGAAAGTATTTCTGGAACACGAGCCGGAAATACTGGCCGGCACCTACGACAAACCCCTGATCAATGAACTAACATGCAAGCCGGTGCTGGATGAAATAAGGGACTTGTCGGTTTCGCAGATTTACCAGAACCGCCCGGTGCTGGAGATTGAAGCTGCCGGATTCGAAGTGCTCGGAGGTTTGCTGGATGCCTGCATTAAGGCCGTATTTAAACCTGAATCGATGCGCCACCGCAAGCTGGCCGCACTCATTCCGCCGCAATTCATCCACTTGCCTGACGGAGCCACTGATTACGAGCGCATCATCCATATCACCGATTTTGTAGCCGGGCTCACTGATCAGGCCGCCATAAACCTCTACCGGAAAATTAAAGGAATAGAGCTGCCGCGCATGTATTAACACAAGCCATAACATCGGAACTCCGAGCAGGAAAAAGGTTGATATTTCTACCTCTATACTTAACATGAAGGGGTCTGGCACTTCATGTTCATCTATAAAAAAGGCTGGTTGGTCTGCTTTCATGCAGGGATAGCAGAATAACTGCCGGCTTCTGGCACTGGAATTGGTATAATCCAATGTATTAAACTAATTTTATACATTGGATTATACCAACAACTTAGCGTGGTACAAAACCGCACATCTTTCTTACATCAATTTAAACACATGAAACGCAAGTTTTTAACTGGCCTGCTGATCTGCGCCTCCGGCTTTACGGCCATGGCCCAGACGAAAAGCAGCGAAATCAAATTTACGGAGTATGACCTCCCGAATGGCCTGCACGTTATCCTTAGCCCCGATCATTCCACGCCCAACGTAGCAGTGTCGGTGCTGTACCATGTGGGCTCTAAAAACGAGGAGAAAGGCCGCACCGGCTTTGCACACTTTTTTGAGCACCTGATGTTTGAAGGCAGCGAAAACATAGATCGTGGCCAGTACATGGCGATGGTGGAGAACGCAGGCGGCGCCCTGAACGCTAATACCTCCTTCGACCGCACGTATTATTACGAGTTGCTGCCGAGTAACCAGGTTGCCCTGGGTCTCTGGATGGAAGCCGAGCGTATGAAACACGCCAAAGTAGACGAAACGGGCGTGGAAACCCAGCGCAAAGTAGTGCAGGAAGAGAAACGGCAGCGCATCGACAACCAGCCCTACGGCACCATAGGCGAGAACGTTTTTGCGCTGGCTTTCAAAGAACATCCCTACCACAACATGCCTATTGGTACGTTTGAGGACCTGAACAATGCTAAAATCGACGAGTTCCGCGATTTCTATCATACTTTCTACGTGCCCAACAACGCGACCCTTTCTATTGCCGGCGATATCAACATCGACTCTACCAAACAGATGATCGAGAAGTATTTTGCAGGCATTCCCAAGGGCACGAAGGAAATTCCTCGCCCGACCGTGGTGGAGCCAAAGCAAACAGAAGAGCGCCGCAAAACGGTATATGACAACATTCAGCTGCCGGCCGTTATCGAGGCATATCATATTCCGGAGCAGGGCACTGAAGATTATTACGCCCTGTCGATGCTGACCACACTGCTATCAGGCGGCGAGAGTGCGCGCCTGCCCAAGGCACTGGTAGATAAGCAGCAGATAGCCGTAGCTGCCTCTTCCATACCTTTCCCGACCGAAGATCCGGGCCTGTTTCTGACCTTCGCCATCGCCAATATGGGCGTGAATGTGGATACGCTGGAGCAGGCGATGGATGCAGAGATCAATCGCGTAAAAACAGAGCCTATCAGCGACCGTGAGTTCCAGAAACTGCGCAACCAGATAGAAAGCAACTTTGTGCAGCAGAACAGCACCGTGGCAGGCCGTGCCGAAAGCCTCGCCGATTACCATGTATACTACGGCGACGCCAACCTGATCAATACGGAACTGAACCGCTACATGAAGGTGACGAAAGACGACATTCAGCGCGTAGCCAAGCAGTACCTGACCAAAGACAACCGCGTGGTGCTGCATTACCTTCCGAAATCAGCCCAACCGAAATAGAGATTTTAGACATAAGACGTTAGACGCAAGATTGTATACTCTGATCTGATGAGTGAAAGCAACACCAGATTCCTAAGATCACAAAAAGTCCTGTGTCCTGATACTTGTATCCTTAAAAAAGCAATCATGATAAAAAAAATATATAGTACCTTGTTTCTGGCGGTAGCGCTGGTGTATGTGGCGCCGGCACAATCGTTGAATACTCCGCCACCGGCCGGCCCGGCCCCCAAAATTGAGTTGGGCAAGTATGAAAGCTTTCAACTAAAAAACGGCCTGAAAGTATACGTGGTCGAAAACCACAAGCAACCCGTGGTATCAATGCAATTGGTGCTGGACCGTGACCCAATTCTGGAAGGCGACAAGGCCGGTTACGTGCAGGCTGCCGGCCAGATGATGCGTACCGGCACCACCAGCCGCAGCAAAGACCAGTTTGACGAGCAGGTAGACTTTATTGGTGCGGATTTAGGCTTTTCTTCTACCGGTTTCAGCGCCTCCTCACTTAAAAAGCACCTGCCCACCCTGCTCGACCTGACCGCCGATGCCCTGCTGCACCCGAAGTTTACGCAGGAAGAGCTGGATAAAGTAAAGAAGCAACTTCAGGCCGGACTCGCACAGTCGAAGGACGATCCGGATGCCATTGCCAGCCAGACACGCAACATGCTCTTGTATGGCAAAAATCACCCTTATGGCGAGCTGATGACGGAACAAACCGTGGATAACATCAAGCTGGAGGACATCCAGAACTACTACAACACTTACTACAAACCCAACATCGGCTACCTGGCAGTGGTTGGCGACGTGACGCCAAGAGAGATAAAGAAAATGCTGAAGAAATCTCTTAAAAGCTGGAAAGCCGGTGAAGTGAAAGAGATGAAGTATGAGCTGCCACAGCAGCCAAAGCAAACGCAGGTGGTAATGGTAGACAGGCCGAGTGCAGTGCAGACAGTGCTGTCGTTTACGAATGCTGCCGGTTTAGAACCGGGCGCTCCGGATGCAGTGGCCGCACAGCTGATGAACAACATTTTAGGAGGCAGCAGCGATGCCCGCCTGTTCAAAAACCTGCGCGAAGCACACGGTTATACCTATGGTGCTTATTCTTCTCTTTCTTCGGATGAGATCCTGGGCCGCTTCAATGCCTATGCCAACGTGCGCAACGCCGTTACCGACAGCGCCGCTATGCAGTTTATGAACGAGTTGACAAAAATCCGCCAGGAGCAGGTAAGCGACCAGGAACTGAAAAACGCAAAAGCGTATCTGACTGGCAGCTTCGCCCGTGGCCTGGAAAATCCGGCTACCGTGGCTGTTTACGCCATCAACACAGCCCGCTACAACTTGCCGGAAGATTATTATGCCAATTACCTCAAGAAAGTAGATGCCGTGTCTACAACTGATGTGCAGCGCGTAGCTCAAAAGTATGTCGAGCCCAACGCCATGTATATCGTAGCTGTGGGCAATGCCGGCGAAGTAGCCGGCAAGCTGCTGCCGTTCGACAAAGACGATAACAGTATAACCTACTACAGCGCCACCGGCGAGAAAGTGGATCGTGCCGCCATGGGCGTGCCGGCTGGAATAACAGCAGATCAGGTGCTCGACAATTACATCAAAGCCATAGGTGGCAAAGCCAGCATCGAAAAAGTAAAAGATCTTTCCATTACCAGCAATGCCACAATTCAGGGTATGCAACTGGTGTTTACAAAGCAGCAGAAAGGCGACGACAAGTTTGCTGTGCAGGTATTGATGAACAACAACCCGATGCAGCGCGTGATCATCAACGGCGACAAAGGCAAAATAGAATCGCCGATGCAGGGCATCAACAAGGAGATAACCAAAGAAGAACTGGCCGCACAGAAGCTGGAAGCTAACACTTTCTCGGTGCTGCAGTACGACAAACTGGGCATCAAATCCAAACTAACCGGCCTCGACAAGGTAGATGGCAAGGATGCTTACGTGATAGAAGTAACAATGCCGAACGGCCAGAAAACCATGCAGTATTTCGCTAAAGATTCCGGTTTGCTGCTGAAAGAAGTAAACAGCCTGGAATCACCGCAGGGCGTAATTACGCAAACCAAAAACTACAGCAACTACAAAGAGGTAAACGGCGTGAAGTTCCCCTACCTGGTTGAGATTTCGATGGGGCCGCAGCAGATTAAAACCGAAGTGCAGACCGTTGAAGTAAACAAAGGCATCAGCGACGATGTGTTTAAACTGTAGTTTTTTAGACGCTAGACGCTAGATAGTAGACGTTATATTTAAGATTTATACTTTGTTATTAAAACAAAAGAAGCGGCTGACTCAAATGAGTCAGCCGCTTCTTTTGTTTATACTTTACCTTTATCCTGCCGCTGGCGCAAGTTTTTAAACTTGTGTCCTAACCATGATGTGAAGTCTGCGACTTTACTGAAGCTAAAAGCTTCAAATTATAGTTGCTTGCCTTTCTATTGTTGTGAATTGTTTCTCTGGCAGCTTATACTTCAGCAATTCAGCAAATTAGTTCAGAATAGCTATCAATCGAGTGAGATTTTACCTTAGAAAACAGGCTCGCGCCACTATAATAAGAAAACCAATGCAACCCATCTGCCGCAAAAGGCATCTTCTATACAAACTGCCCTGGCAACCCTCAACGTCTTATCAAAACCTTCATCCAAAAGCACCTAACCTCATGCACAAAGCTGTTATTGCCAAACTAACGTTTGTACTATTCCTGTTGTTCACTGTCACACTAGCCCATGCCCAAACTCCCACCATTCAGGGAGTAGTCAGGAGCGAATCAAAGGAAGCTATACCTTTTGTGAACATTGGCATCAAAAAGAAGGGCGTGGGCGCCGCAGCAGATGCGAACGGGAATTTTACACTGAAACTTGGAAATGAATTCCTGGATGATACGCTCACTTTTTCTGCCATAGGGTACCAGGAGCTTTCTATGCCGGTAAAGGCTATTGTAATGGATAAGACGCGTGAATTTATACTTGAAGAAAAGTCCACTGCACTACGCGAAGTTCTTGTGCTAAGCAAAAAGCCTGAAATCCGGAAGCTTGGCGTAAAGTATAAACTGCCTTTTATCATGGGCACGGCACAAACCAGAAACAACAACGACATATCAGAGCTGGCGCAGCTGATAAACATCGATGGCAAAAGCGCCGAACTACTATCGGCTAGCGTTTATCTGAAAAGCACGAAGGCTGATTCCGCTACGTTCAGGATTAACTTTTACAAAAATGCAGGCGGACAGCCGGGGCAGCGCCTCGTTGAGAAAAGCATCATAAAGCGCCTCCCGTTAAGCAATGGATGGGTAGCAGTAGACCTGCAACCATACGGAATTTTTGTAGCCGATGATTTCTTTATCGGTTTTGAGTATTTACCGGACAGCCGCAACACAGAGAAATTCCTGTTCTTCTATGGTGCAGTGTTGGGCGGCAGTATCTATGCCCGGAACGTTAGTTTAGGCGAGTGGCGAACAACAGCAGGCGGCAGGCTTTCCGCTTACGTAACGGTAAGGCAGTAGTGTTAATCTTGCTTCCTACAAGATAGTGGAGGAGACGCGAAATGTTGCGTCTCTACGTGGGCCCGCAAGAGATTTTAGGTTATTTTCATATAGCACCTGATGCAGCTGTCCGGCTTTATGATACCAAGCGGTCGTCTGGCTGGCGACGAAGGTGTGGCGGTATACTTGCTCAACAGAAATCAGGCTTCCCGTAACTAAATGCGCTTTTATGCGTCTATTGCCTGTTCTTCTGATACAACCAACCCATCTTTCAGGCGCAGCACTTTTGTAACACATGCCGGGATCTCATCCTGATAATGAGTTACATAAACCAGGGTAGTAGGGCTATGGGCGCAAATGGCGTCCAGTAGCTGCTTAAACTGTTGCTGCTGGTGCTGGTCCAGTCCCTGGCAAGGCTCATCCAGGATCAGTAAGGCCGGGTTTTTAACAAGCGCCCTGGCCAGCAGACACAACCTTTGGGTGCTGGCGGACACATTCCGGAGCCGCTGGTTTGCAGCTTCCTGTTCAATGCCTAAAAGCTTCATCCAGCGCAAGGCTATACCTGCATTTTCAGGTTCGCTTTGCCGGAAGAGGCCGAGTGTATCGTAAAAGCCGGATTCCACAGTTTCCAGGCAGGTGCTGCCGTAAGGGAAATACTGGTACAACTCCGGCGAAACAAAACCGATCCTTTTTTTGATGTCCCAGATGCTTTCGCCACTGCCTCGCCTGCGGTCGAAAAGCGTAATTTTATTGGCATAGGATTGGGGGTTATCGCCATTAATGAGACTTAACAAAGTAGTTTTACCCGCTCCGTTATGCCCCAGCAGCGCCCACCGTTCTCCCTGCCGGATGCGCCAGTTTACTTTGTCCAGCACCTGCTTATCACCGTACCTGATCGATACATCTTCCATCCCGACGATAGTATCAAACCGGGCCGGAGCGTTTAAAGAAAGCAAGGCCTGCAGTTCTTCCTCATCAGGAGAAACTACAGATGATACTTTTACCTGCGCAGGTTCAAAATCGCTTTTCGGCAGCATACTTACAATTTCTCTTTGCTTCAACATTGCCACATGGGTGATAGCATCTGGAATCTCGACAGGAGAGGTTGCCATAATCACGGTAATGCCGGAGCCTGCGATGTCGCTGATGATGCGGTTAAGTTCTATCCGGGTATGCACATCCAGGCCCGTAAATGGATTATCGAGCAGCAGCAGGCGCGGGTTCTTCAGCAGAGCGGCGGCAATCAAAAGCCTTTTTGTCTCACCGTTCGACAGTTTAATCAGTTGCTTGTCCAGCAAATTATCCAGCTCAAAAGTATGTATCGTTTTGTCGTAGTTCCAGAAAGGCGCTGCTGTGCCCAGGGCGGGGGTTGCTGTGGCAGACAGAAACGATGCTACCGTCGGGGCATCTTCCGAATCGGAGGAATTGTAACGCTGCTGATAATAGAAGTCGGTGGTGTTCGACAGGTTTTTGAAGTTGTGCTTTTGCGATACCTCCGCTAACAGGTTACGGTAAGTGAAGAAGGCATCGTGCTCCGGATGTTGCCGGAGATATTCCTGGTAATAATGATGGTGTATGCTTCCGTTTACCACGTTGTAGCTGCCTGCTATAGTTTGAAGCAAGCCGGATTTGCCTGAACCGCTTTCTCCCACCAAAGCCCAATGCTCGCCCTCATTTACCTGAAAGTTCAGGTTTGTGAACAGCATTTGGTTTAAATAACGGACGGTGATGTTTTCGAGAGAGAGGAGAGGATGCGCGCCGGGCATAATTTAGCCAAAGTGATGTTTATACCTCAAGTTTAATCATACTTAGGCAGGAATTCAACCAATCGCTTCAGTTCTTTATCTAAAGCTTAGGATGGTTTTAAATTAATCAGGTGTTTCCCTTAATATTTACTTTCTATTTCAGCAGAACACATCTCAGCATTTCTTAAGAGAAGCGGCAATTAGCATCTGAAAACAACCCTGCTGCGGACACCTTTATCCAAAAGTGCACTTTACACCATCCGCTTAAAATAATTTCCCCTGTACCGGCTGCACAATCTTTTTGGGTGGCTTTACAGCAAGGCTGCATACTTTGTTAAGTTGATTGATGAAGTAGGCAGCCAGTTCGGGCGAGGCTGTATTATCGGGCTCATGCACAAAGAAGTATAGCTGGCGCAGGCCATTCTCAAACCATTCTTTCAGGCGCTCTACCCAGGCATCGATGCGGGTATAGTCTGTCGGGTGCAGGCCGTTACCTACAAAGCGAATCATAGCAGAGGGCGTGGTGAGGCGCATGTGCAGCACGTCGCGGCGGCCGGCCACATCGGTTAGCACCGTGCCCATACTATACTTTTCCAGCAGTTCAAACAGCTCCAGCGAAGCCACGTTATCCACAAACCAGTCAGGGTGGCGCAGTTCTATCGTGATAGGTATGGTTTCAGGAATAAAACGGACGAAATGCTCTAAATCGGGTAGATGACGCGGCCCGAAGCTGGGCGGGAGTTGCAGAAACGAATCTCCCAGTTTTTCCTCCAGCCCGGCAATGGCCTCACAAAAAGCTGCCGTTATACCTTGCGTGCTGCGCAGAGCAGACTCGTGGCTGATGAGTTGCGGAAATTTGGGGCAGAACAGGAAGCCCTGCGGCACGCTCTGCCGCCAGCGGTCGATGGTAGCCGGATCGGGAATATGGTAATGGGTGCTGTTGAGCTCGATGGTGTTGAACTGCCTGCCATACCACAGCAATGCCTCTTTGCCGGGCATTCTGGCCGGATAATATTCGCCCTCCCATGCTTTGTTTACCCATACCGGCAACCCGACATGCACATCCGGCCTGGCATCGTTCTTAAAGCGGCGCAGCAGCGGCAATGTGTCGGGGTGGTCGGGGGGCAGCGTAAAGTCTACGCGGCTGATGTCTGCCAGCTTTCCGAAATCCATAATCTATACGTTAATTTTTACCGGTATACGACCAGGTTCCTGCAAAGTAAAATCCGGCGCCGGCTGCAAGTCCCAATGCCCCCGGCCATTGCCAGAAACAACTTAAATTTACGCTGTTTTACTTTTCGCCACTAAATTTTTTATTGATTTTTTATACGCTGTGCTTTCCCCTTGAGGCAGTTAAAAATAAGGCTTTATATACTTTAAAAGCACCTTTCTGCAATATCTGACTTACAGCACCTGCAGCCTGTGAGCCTGTATCCCCCCACACCCAGAACACAATATTAGCGTAAAAGGGCTCGTTTTTAAAAAAATCTGTACCTTTGCAGCTTCACCAACTATTAACTGTATGTTTATTAATAGAAAGTGCTTCATTTTTTCAGTGATCATTTCCTTATTTATCGGTTTAAGCCAACCAGTATCCGCGCAAACCGAAGGCACCCAAAAAGGGAAAGCCTCCTGGTATGGCAGCAAGTATCATGGCCGAAAAACCAGCAGCGGCGAGCGCTATGACAAGCATGCCATGACTGCCGCACACAAAACACTGCCTTTCGGAACAAAGGTAAAAGTTACCAACCTCGCCAACAACGAAACCGTTATTGTACGCATCAACGACAGAGGCCCGTTTGTAGGCAACCGCATCATTGATGTATCAGAAGCAGCAGCCCGCAAGCTCGAAATAAGAGGCCAGGGCACCGGTCTTGTGAAGATAGAGGTATTAGACACTCCTTCCGAGATTGCATCGGCCGAAGGATTTAAGTTCAACATCACCGAGTTTGCTGATTATGGCGCCGCTTTAGAGGCGAATCAGGACTTTACGGCAAAGAACGGCTAAAAGCCTCGGTGAAAGAGGCGGGCACATCCTCTTGTATTTCAACAAAAATCGCAGCGTCTGCTAAAGGCGCTGCGATTTTTGCGTTTATACCTGCCCGGAAGCTGACAGCCAAACCGGTTGTGGCAGGCAAGTATGATATGGTATTGTACACTAAGAACTTCTCTGCATAGGGTTAAAAGCCAAAGTGCAGGATATTAGTAGTAATGCCCTTCGGTAAAATCGCGCACCTCTGCCTCTAAATCTTTGGCCATGCGCCCCAGGAATTGTATGGCTTTCTGCTTATCCTTTACCCTGATTAAAAGCGCCTTTGTGCCGTCAGCGAATTTTATAAATCCATCGAAGGTGATAGCAACGTTATCGAACCTGGCATACCTGGTCTGGGTTTCCGTGATGTGCCTGTTCTTTTTCAGGAAGAGAAAGTCTACACCCGGGTAAGGCTCTTCTCTGCCGAAAGTTTTCCCGGCCAGGCAAACACCTACCCTGTAAACGCCTCTGTATAAATCAAATTCGATGCACTTGTGTATCAAAAGAGGGAGTAACCCAATAACCAGCAGGAGCAAAGCCAGCAGGGGGTGTGGACGAAACAGATACGCCACAGCCAGCACAACCACAATGCCCACCATTTTTGGCCCCGGCCCCAGCGAGTCGCTTATTCTGTAGTGCAGCCGTGTTGGTTTCATGCAGGGGCAAGTTAATGTTTCAGAGGCACTTAGTTATGCTCCTGCCCGGCCATTTAGCGAAAAAAAATGCATTACATACGCACCCTGAAAATCACAAGAATACAAGGCCGCATCCGCTAAAGTCATTTAGGAAGCAGCTCTCAGATGGCTTTAGCAACCTAATCATACTTAGCGTAAAATCTTAAACTCGGTGCGGCGGTTTTCCTGGTGCTCTTCTTCGGAGCAATTTACGCCGTCTTTGCAGCGGTTGAGCAGCTTGGTTTCGCCGTAGCCTTTGGCCGTGAGCCTGTCGCGGTCGATGCCTTTGGAGATGATGTACATCACTGCTGACTGTGCTCTGAGCTGCGACAGCATCTCGTTGTAGCGATCGCTCATGCGGCTGTCGGTATGGGAACTCAGTTCAATGCGGATATCGGGATTATCTTTTAACGTTTGCACCAGCTTGTCCAGCTCTCTGGCTGCTGCTGGACTTATGTCTGCTTTGTCTACATCGTAATAGATGTTCTCTACCACAATAGGCTTGTTTGGCGTATCGCGGTTAAACACCATTTCTACTTTCACCGAATCCGTGTTGAAGCGGCAATCCGGCACCATGCTCAGTGTCTGGGTCAGGTATTTGGGCTTGGTGCCTTTAATGGTATAGTTGGTGGCAGCTTTCACCGGAAAAGTGAAGTTGCCGTTCTGGTCTGAGTATACTTCTATGGGCTTGCTGCTGCCTTCCTCAAACAATTGCAGCAGTACCTGCGCCACCGGTATCTCTTTTTTCTTTACAGTTCCATCCTGCGCCAGCCGCTCTACCGTGCGGCCTGTGAGGGTGCATGGTACTTTTACTTCCTTAAAGGAAAAGATGTCATCAAAACCGTCGCGCCCCATGCGCCCCGAAGACAACAAGCCGCTCTTGCCGTCGGCATGCATCAATATACCAAAATCATCATGCGAGGTGTTGAGCGGATATTTGAGATTTTCTACGCCAGTCCAGGCTTTGTGGCTGCCGGTAGCTTTAAAAATATCGAGGCTGCCCATACCCAGGTGCCCGTCCGAAGAAAAGTATAAATTACCATCCTCGCCTATACTCGGGAAGCTCTCGCGCCCGCTGGTATTAATCACGTTTCCGGCGTTAACAGGCTTGCCCCAGCTGCCGTCTTTCTGGCGCTCGCAGTAGTAAATATCCGTTTCGCCCAGGCCGCCCGGCATATCCGACACAAAGTATAGCACCTGCCCGTCTGCCGTCAGGGCCGGGTGCCCGATGGAGTACGCAGAGGTGTTGTTATACTTAAATGGCTTTACGTTTTCCCATTTGTCGCCTTTGCGCTCTGCTATATAAATACCGAGGCGGTTGGTGTGGGTACCGGCTTCGCTGCCTTTAAACCAGCTCGTCGGGTCAGGACTGGATTTGCTGCTGCGCTTTACTACGTGCGTGCGGGTAAAGTATAGGGCCTGCTCTTTTTCGAGGTAATCACCGGGGCCGTTGTGGTAAGCGGTGTTCACAGACGGCGGCAGCGGCTCCGGGTTTGCCCAGGTGCTGTCGGTTGCGGATTTAGCAAAGTATAGCTGTATGTAGCCGTTGCCTGTCCAGCCGTAGCGCTCCTCCGTCTGCTGCTCTTTGGCGCTGAGCCTGTCGGAGGCAAACAGCAAACCGTCAGGCAGCTTCACCGGACTGAAATCTGCCCCATCGGAGTTCAGGGTACTGACTTTTGCTATTTCGTAAGGCTTGGCTTCTTTCACCCAAACTATTGCCGTGTCGCAGGATGCGGCCATCTTTTGCGCCAGCGCAGCCTGCTGTGGCACTTTGCGCCCATATTCCTGAAACAACTGCCTGGCCTTTTCATAATTGCCGTTCCGCTTTGCCGACTCAGCATATAAGTATAGATTGGAAGGGTCGGCGCTCGGGAAAGTGATTACCTGCGCATACCAGAACTCTGCCTGCTCGCTGTTGTTCATGATGCGGTAGCTGTCGGCGATGCGCTGCACCACCGTCAGGTTAGGTTCGCCGTTCTCCAGGATAGCTTTGTAGGCAGCCAGCGCCTGTGTAAACTCGAAGTTGTTGAAGTATTTATCTGCCTGCTTCATGTCCTGCGCCTGCACGGCAGCAGCCATCCGCAGCATTCCTGTCAGCAAAAGCAAAGCAAGTATAAACCGTAATTTCATGGTAAGTATAAAGGCAAAATCAAATGAAGTATAAATAGGAATCTGTGTTGGGTATAAAGTTCTCATTTCTGATGGTTTTATACTTTGTAGGTAACACCCTGGCTTCATAGAGAAGCTCTTAACAAATTCAGATTTTAAAGATTTATAGTTAGCTTTTCGCCTCGCCGGCTAGGCCTTACTTTTCTTCTTGATAAGAAAAAGAGAGGGCCCCTACCCCCGTAAGCAAAAGAATCAAGACGCTTCAAACTCGCTGAACGCTCGAAGAGTGAAGCGTCGTTAAGTGCACCTGGCAACCTTTTATCTGTTTTAGCCTTCTTTCGCTTTAGTTTTTTTTGTGAACAAGTCATGTTTTATTTTGTCCGGCTGCACCAGGCCCGGGTATACTTATAAGTTCCGGGGGGTGAGGATGCGGCCGTGTTGCTTTTTAAAGAACGAATAACCCACCGACACCTCGTGGCTGGAATAATTGTTGAGCCTGGAGAGGCTGATATCGTAGGCATATCCCACCCGTAGCCGGGGCGTGGCATACACCTGCGCCATCAGGGCCACGGCGTCGCGCTTGCCCAGTTGCTTCATCTCCAGGTTGGTGAACATGGGCAAAGCCGTGCGGTACGATGCGCCCACCCAGAAGCGTTCGTGCAACAGCAAAAAAGCGTTCAGGTCAACGTTGGTGGGGCTCTTAAAATCTTCTTTCAGCAGGATGCTTGGTTTCAGACGTATGGTATGGCCCAGGTCAAACATATACCCGGTAGACAAAAAGTACTGGCGCCGCGGCGTTACCACCAGCAGGTTACCGGTTTTGTAAGGGATGAGGCTGGCGGCGGTAAAACCGGCATAAAAGCGCTCTGTGTTAAAGAAAACGCCGATTTTTGCATCCGGTAATATCTGGGATTCCATACCTTCAGGCACGGCCACATCGGGTAGGCTGCTGCCCGCCTGCAGTTTGGTGCCGTCCAGCACGTACTGCACCGCACCGGCCGAGATACCCAGCGCCAGCTTTGAAAAATGGCTTGTAGCAATCCGCACCGACACATCCGCATACACACCCGACTGCCGCTGCGCGCCCAGCACATCGTTGATAATATGCGCTCCCCAGCCCAGGCGCGGGTTACTGGTGGGGCCGTCTACGCTTATACTTTGCGTGGTGGGTGCGCCCTCCAGTCCTGTCCACTGGTTGCGGTAGGTGGCATTGATGTTCAGGATTTCTTTGCTGCCTGCGTAGGCCGGGTTAATCACCAGTTCGTTGAAGATGTACTGCGAATATTGGGGCGCCTGCTGCGCGGCAACTGTTTGTGCCAGCAACATGCCCAGCAACATCCAAAAGCTCCGTATCGTTATTGCCTTTCTTCTCATCACCTTACAATCGTTACATAGCCTTTATATGCTTTTTCTATGCCGTCGCACCCCGTGACACGGGCAATATAGTAGTAAGTTCCTTCGCTCAGGTTGCCGCCGTCCCAGTCGTTCTGGTAAGCCTGGCTGCTGTATACTTCGGTGCCCCAGCGGTTCAGCACCGTCAGCGCCCTGGCGGAGTAGTTGCCCAGGTTCTGGATTACCCAGGCATCGTTGTTGCCGTCGCCGTTCGGGGAAAATACATTCGGGAAGAAAAGCGCAGTGCCGCCGAGGCGGGCATCCGGCACCAGCGTTACCAGGTCACTCTGGCAGGTACCATTGTCTGCCACCACCGAAATGCTGCCGTTAGCCTGGCCGGGCGTTACCGTAATTTTGCTGGTGCCCTGCCCCGAAGAAATCTCCCAGCCATCGGGTACCGCCCAGGTATAGGTTTTCGCGCCGGCTACAGGCGCCACTTCGTAAGCCAGCCCGGTACAGGCTGAACTCAAATCCATTATGTCGCCTAATTGCACCAATGGTTGCGCCGTTACCTGCAGGGCTACGCCTGAACTGGTACCGCAACCGTTGCCGGCCACCACTGCCACTTCGCCGCTCTTGCTGCCGGCCACCACTGTAATTGTTGCTGTGCCCTGCCCCGATGTAATTTCCCATCCTTCGGGCACGGCCCATGTATAAAAAGAAGCAAATGCCACCGTATCTATAGTATAGCTTAGCGTGCGACCGGTGCATACATCCGGTTCCCCCTGTATCATGGCCGGCGCGGCGGGTATGCCCGTTACCGGTTCTACATTCAGTTCTGTTGCCGGCCCCTCACCGCAGGCTGTTACTGCTTTTACTTTGATGGTGCCTCCTGTTGCGGCAGGCAGCACCTCGATAGCCGCTGTACCATCACCTGAAACAATCTCCCATCCTTCCGGCAACTCCCACACATAACTATCTACATTTGGCAGGGGCGCTACACTGTATGCCGTGCTGCCACCGCTGCAGGGGTCTTCGGGGCCGATAGTGATTTCGGGCGCTGCCGGCAGTTGCTGCGGCGCTACCGGCAGCGCTTTTACCGGGCCCTGCCCGCAACTGTTGCTGGCGTATACCTTTATCTCGCCTGCCGCTGTTCCGGCTGTTACCGTGATGTTGGTTGTGCCCTGGCCCGCCGTGATTTTCCAGCCCTCGGGAACTTCCCAGGTATAGGCAGCCGCACCCGTAACCGGCTCAATGCTGAATACCAGACCAGGCGTGTTCTGGCAGAAAGAACTGGCGGGTATTTTAATATCGCCCGGCGCTGCGGGAGCTGTCTGTGTAACGATAATTGCTTTCTGTACCGCGCTGGTTACGCCGCAGGCGTTGATAGCCACAACTGATATACTTGTTCCCGAAGCACCGGCATCAAATATGACATCTGTCGTGTTCTCTCCTGATACAATGGTCCAGCCCGGTGCTTCCCAGCGGTAAGAACTGGCGCCCGATACCGGTTTTATAGAATAAGAAACATTCTTTTGACCGGCGCATACAGCGCCCGGCCCGCTGATGGCCTCGGGCGTGGGTGGTGGTGATGGTACCAGCTTTACTGCAATGTCTGCCGTAGCAGTAAGCTGGCAACTGTTGGCTACTGTTACGCTGATGGTACCTTCTTTTGTTCCTGCGGTTACGGTTACCTTGTCGGTGCCCTGCCCCGAAGCAATCGCCCAGCCATCCGGCACTTTCCAGCTATATGTTGCCCCTGCAATGGCTGCTATACTATAAATATTGCCTTCTGACCCCTCACATACATTAACTTCGCCACCTATTTCGGGCTTTGCCGGCGCAGTTACCTGCGGGTATACCGGCAGCTTTACAGCCTCTCCTTCCCCACAGGCATTCAGTGCTTTTACGGAAATATCTCCGCTGGTTGTGCCCGCTGTTACAGTTATATCAGCGCCATCGGTTGCCCCCTGAATTTTCCATCCCTCAGGCACTGTCCAGGCATAGCTCGCCGCCCCGTCAAGTGGCGCTGTTGTGTAGGTAAGTGTTGCGCCTGCGCAGGGGTATTGCTCTCCCTGGATGGGCGACGTAATAAGAGGCTTGCCGGAAGCAGAAACAACATCGAAGATTCTCTCAGGCCCCTGTCCGCAGGTATTGCCCACGGCCAGCTTTATCTGACCTGAAGCGCCTGCTTTGTTAACGACGGCGGTTTCAGGCTTATCCGGGTCAATTGTTACATCCCAGCCTTCCGGGAAGGTCCAGGTATAAAATGATGCCCCCGGCACTGCCGTTATACTATAAGTATAAGACTGGCCACGGCATACAACAGACGGCCCCGTAATCTCGCCTGCCGTATCCGGCACTACACAGAAGAAGATATTTGCAAAGTTGTTGGACTGATTACTGTCTACGCCTGCGCCGGCTACCGATACATTGGCTAAGGCGTTGCTTGCCACCTTTGCCGTTGTTATCACCGTGAGGGTTGCCTTTGCCCCATTTGCCAAGCTGCCTATATTCCAGGCGCCGCTGCTGGTCGTGTTATCGGGGGTTGGGCTCAGCAGGGCCGTTCCTTTGGTAGCACTGCTGCTTTTGATTACGCCGGCCAGCAAAATGTTCACTTTTATACCGGTTTCGTCTTTAAGGCCCAAGTTCTCGACAGTTATCGTATAGGTAATGTCGTCTCCCAGCCCATGTATATCCGGGGCGATGCTGCCGGCGCTCTTTTGCAGCGTTATTTTGAGATCCGCAGAAGTAGCATCGGCAATAACTACGGGGAAAGGCATCGTAGACTTACCGGCAGAAGACAGGTCCGGAGAAGCTTTAATATTTGCGGCACGTGCTGCACCCCATTGGGCAGTTGCCAGCAGGAACACAGCATAAAAGCATACTACCGGGAGTATAACTTTCCCTAAAAAGCTTCGCATTAAAAGATAAAGTATAAATTGACTGTATTAAATTGCTTTCTCTGAAATTCGGGGAACATCACATGCTGTAGTTTATGCAGAATCAATCCTTTATGTACTTTTTGTATACCCCTTCTGCTCCTTATCCATATTGCCATACTTAAAAAGTCATACCTGCCAAGTATAAGAATGCCTTTATTCAGGCTTACAGTGATGCTGGTATCTAAATTTTAACAAATAATTATACCATCCAAATTTTACTTAAAAATTTAAACTTTTTCATTTACAAGCACCATTATAATATTCATAAATTTATATGTATTAGCGCTGTGCTGAATTTTATATTTATGGATTTTACGTGACGAGGAAAGCGTCTGAAATTATACTTTAAGCAGATAGGCAGCATAAGTTTCCGCAAACAATGCAAAGCATATACATGTAAATCTCAGCTATTAATGTATAAAGTATACTTTACCGCAGGAAGATGAAGGAGACGCAAAGAATTGCGCTTCATGAGGTTACCGGAATTCCCCGCAATAAATACGGAACTGGCATTCCGGAAGCAGTCCGGGATCTGCGTCTTTCCGGATGATAAAGCGGGCAGTGTAATTCTGTTCTGTTACTTCGCCACATCCTTTCCATGCTATACTATAGCCCAGCATAAGTATAAGCACACCAGGTATAAACAAAAGAGAACCGCCATAACAAGTACAGCGGTTCTCTTTATAGCAGCTTGATAGCTTTAGGCTACCAAATCCATTGCGGACAGATAATACGGCGGTTGTTGAGGAGTTTAAAGCCCAGCACAACCTCGTGTGTGCCGGCGCTTACTCTGTTTATGCTGGAAAGCGTGGCATCATAGGAATAAGACACATCCAGCAAGGGGCTGATGTAGACGCCCACCATACCCACTAATGCATCTTTGTGCCGGTATGAGGCCCCTACCCAAAACCGATCATCGTAAATGGCGCGTACGCTCGCATCAATAGAGGCCGGGCTGGGACTGGCCAGCTTTACCATCACAGAGGGAATTATATCCAAGGTTTCCGTTGGCTCCAGCCGGTAGCTGCCTGTAATAAAGTAGTGGCGCTGCAAACCAAAAGCCGCCCGGTTTTCTTCGGGTGTGCGGAAGCTGCCCGCGCCCTCCAGCAGTTGCGCCGCCGACACGCCAACAGAGAAGTTGCGCGCGTATAGCCACAGCCCCAGGTTCAGGTCAAACTGGTTGTTATTCAGGCTTGCACTGCCTATCAGCGGATCGTTGGGATTGGTAAACTCCAGCTCTGTGCTACTCAGAGAGTTGCGTATCAGCCCAACCGCAGCGCCCGCTGCCAGGTTTATCTTTCGGGTAAGCGGCAGGTGGTACGCATAGGAGCCTGTGAGGCCGGAGCGGCGCAAAGGGCCGGTTTTGTCGGTATGAAAGGCAATCCCTACCCCATGATGTGCCAGCTCTTTATGAAATTTATTGCTTGCAGCGCCCTTGTTGAGCGGCGTGTGGGCCGAAACATAATAAGTTACAGGTGCGCCATCCAGCCCCACCCATTGGCGGCGGGTACTCACCCGGATGTCAGCATAATCTTCGATGCCGGTAATAGCGGGGTTCAGCAGGTAATTATTGAGCATGTACTGGCTGTACTGCGGGCGCTGCTGCGCCAAAGCCTGCACAGCAACGGCCACGAAAGCAATCAGAAGAATGAGCGGCTTTTTCATGTGCGTTAGCGGATAAGGGTCACGTTGCCGGAGATAGGTTTCTCAGACGCGTTGAGATAAATTATATAATAATACGTGGCCACAGGCAGTTCTTTGCCGTTATAGGTGCCATCCCAGGGGGTGCCGTATCCGTTGTTAGAGGTATAGATAATATTACCCCATCTGTTGAATATCTCCACCCGCGCCTCCGGATAGTTCTGGATGTTGCCAATCTCCCAGATTTCGTTTACCCCATCATGGTTGGGTGAGAAAGCATTGGGCACTATTATAGCCGGAATTACGGTTACGGTTACTTCATCTGTCGCAGCACAGCCCTCTTCTGTTGTTACAGTTACCGTATAAGTGGTGGTCTTGTCGGGGCTCGCAATCGGGTTGGCTACATTAGGATTGCTGAGGCCTTCAGCCGGTTCCCACACGTAGGTAACACCGCCGGAAGCCCGGAGTTCTGTTGTCCGGTGTTGTATGATGGTTACGTCCGCACCGGCGTCGGCTACTGGCGTAATCACGGCAACTTCTACACCCGCTCTGGAAGAACTGGCACACCCATTCGCGTTTACAGCCTGCACATAGTAGGTAGTTGGCTGCGTCAGGGGAGGTGTCCGGAATTCAGGCCCGGCAAATACCACAGCGCCACCGGCCGGCTCCGTATACCATTCATAAGTATAGCCGCTGTTTGGATTCTGTACCGTTAGAGTGGCGGAGCTGTCGAGGCAGGCTGTTGCGTTCCGCACGGTTAGCACGGGCGCGGCAGGCACAGGCGTAACCGTAATCGCGACGGCGGCAGAAGTATCCGTACAACCGCCCGACATCACCAGCCGCCGGAACCAGGTGTTCTGGGTAAGCGCCGGCGGCGTGTAGGCGTTATCGGAATTGGCTCCTGCAGCCGGCGAGAAGCCTGTAGTGGGGCCGCTGATGCTGCTTTCCCATAAGTATTCGTAAGTTCCGTTCCCACCCGTTGGCGCTGCGCCTGTACCTGTCAGGGCATCCGGCACACTGCCTACGCATACTTCCTGTGCGGCAGCAATGGTGTTGTTCTCAATTCCCGGATTAACAGATATCTGCACGACGGCACTGGTATCGGCACCGCAGCTAGCTGTAGTAACAATACGCCGGAACCAGGTAGTATTGGTGATGCTGGCTGGCGTATAGTTCTGTCCGTCGTTGGCACCGCCGGCAGCTGTAAAACCGGTTTCCGGGCCGGTGGTGCTGCTTTCCCACTTATAAACATACTTGCCCACGCCTCCTGTCGGCACAGACCCTTTTATAGCAGCGGGTTTGTCTCCGGCACAGATATTCTCTGTCTCTGCCGTAATGGTGTTGTCAGCAATATCCGGTGCTACAGTTACTGTTACGGGCACGCGTGCGCTGGTACAATTCAGTCCGCTTACGGCCTGCACATAGTAAGTAGCGGTAGCCGTAAGGGCAGGCGTGGTGAAATCGGGTCCTGAAAATAAAAGTGTTCCGCCGCTTTCCTGGTCGTACCATTCATAGTTGGCGCCGGCGGGGCCTGTGGGTGCAATAGTAATAGAATCACCCGCGCAGGTGGTCAGGCTATCCTGCACAACCGGCGCTCCCGGCACGGGAAGTACTGTTATTTTTTGCGGCTGCGGCGGGCCTATATCATCACTTGTGCCGCAATCGTTGGTAACCCGCGCACTAACCGTGTAAACACCCGGCTTGGTGAGGGCAGGGAAGTTGGGAAACTCCTCCGCTGACTGATAGCTGATGTTGTTGGGCCCGGTCAGGAACCATTCATACTTGATAATCTGCCCCAGGTTAGGGTCAATCATGGTATTTTGTGCATTATAGGCCAGCACCGTGTCGCCGCAAACCGTCACATCCTGTGGCAGTTGTATCTGCGGGTAGCCTACTATTACACTCTGATCGGTGGTGTCGCTTCCGCAGCCGTTTTCGACGATAAGCTGTATGTTAAAAACCCCCGGAACCTCAAACCTGATTTGCAGCGAGTCCTCATCCAACCCGCCATACACAATACTGTAACCGCCATTATTCGGCTGCTTGATTTCCCATTTGCGGGTCATTGTTCCGCCGCCGGTAGAGCTGTCGCCGAGCGATACGATAACGGGTGTACAGTTAGGAGGCGTTTCGGCAGGTTGCTTGTCCAGGGTAAAGTTGGCTTTGGGTTTCTGGCTTAGCGAGTATACCTGCTCAAAGGTAACCGGGCAGCCGTTTTTGCTCATTGCCGTGATGATGATCGGGTAATCGCCCACCTTCTGATACGGATTCGGGCTTGTTATAGAATCGGTGAAAGTAGGGTATGGCTGAGGCCCGTTTCCGTCGCCCCAGTCGATGGTATAGCCTGTTATTTCCGACAGTGACGGTTCCTGTGTTGTGTTGGCCAACACAGCAAACACATTTAGGGAATCTGCATTAACCGTGTCGGGCACACAAAGCTGAAAGTTTTTCCGCTCTGTAAAAGATACTTCAGGTGTTTGGCTTACCGAGATGCTCTGTGTAACCGGAGCAGAATTACATCCCTGACGGGTTCCGTAAACTTTCACATTAAAAGAAACGACTCCGTTGCCGGTAGATGTATATGTATGTGTAATTGGGTTGCCCTGCTCTACTGTGCCATCGCCGAAGTCCCAGGTATAAACGACATCCGCCTCAGGTGTTGCAACAGAGAAGGTAATGGCTGTGCCGGCACAGGCAGCAGCGTTCGGCGTAAAAGAAAAAGCAGGACGGTTTGGCTCGGGTACTACCGTAACATCAATGCTGCCATTTGAGGTAACATCAGAGCAGGCGCCGCCGGAAGCTTTCACGGTATAGTTTCCAGCTTGCCGGGCCTGGTAGGTAGCCCCGGTAGCGCCTGTAATTTCCTGCCCGTCCCGGTACCATTGCCAGCTAGTAGCAGCGAAACTGGCAGCACCTTCAAGCAAAGCAGCTTCTCCCTGGCATAAGTTTGTGGCATTTTGTGTGCTGATGCCTACGGTACAGGTTTGTGCTGCTGCCTGCCTGCATAGGGCCAGCAGCAGAAAGAGCAAAAGAAAACAAAACGGCTTGCGTATATGAAGGCGCATCGGGTTCGGGTAATGGGTGAAATATAGGGCTAAACCAACTTATTAAACAAAATTTAAAGCTATATCATACAGGCTGCTGCTTTTTGAAGCAACATCTTACATGGCATAAAATTCGGGGGCACCATTCGCATAAAACAAGCTGTATTCAACAGGTTTCACGTTTTGAAACAGACAAGTTACATAAAATCGCCTATACCTCTATTGCCAAACTTTTAAAAAGGTTACGCCAGGTTCCTCTTTCATGCGAAACAATTAATAAACGATTTGGCGCTCAGTAAATTGCATCAATTTTGCACTATCCTGCCTCCATAAAAAAGAAGGAACTACCACTTTAATGGCAGCTCCTTCTTTTTAAAGTTATTTTATCCAGGTCAGCAATCCAAACCGCCTGCAGCGCATAGGTTAGTTGCCAAAAGCCCAACGCAGAAAATCAGGCATCATTCTACCCCAGGTGGGCACATCATGCCTGCCTCCGATAAGCTCCACATACGTGATATCTTCGTTTTTCTGATAGCCTTTCTGATACAGCTCATAAATCAGCGCCGTAGTGTCATCAATCGAATCGATAATCCCATTTTGGTTTCTGTCCGATTTCTCATCTTGCGTGCCGGCCTCAAACCAGAACTTCAGCTCCGGTTTTCCCGCTGTTTCGCTGACCAGTTTGTGGGCAATGCGGTTGCTGTCCGGGTCTCCTTTGGTAGAATCTTTGCTCCGCCACCAGAACGAGCCCGAAAAAGCGCCCACCTTCGAAAAAATATCGGCATGGTGCCAGGCTACGTCCAGGGCAGAAAGCGCCCCCAGCGAAAACCCGGCTATGGTATAACTTGAAAAATCGCTGATATTGGTTTTATCGTAAATAGCGGGCAGCAGTTCTTCTACTATAAACTGCCTGTATTGCTGTGCATTGCCTCCACGGCCTTTAAAATCAGGCTTGCCGGAAACACCGAATTCCTTCAACCGGTCGCCTGCTTTTATCCCAACCGTTAAAACCGGCCGAATCTGTTTTTTCTGGTAAAGGTGCTGCAGTATCTGGTCGTATTGCATAGCTTCCAGATCCTGGCCGTCGTTGATTAAAAGCAAGTGCAGCGGTTCTGTTACATCCATTTCCGGCAGGTAAATCACACAGGTTACCTCCCGTTCTAAAATTACCGATTTTACTGTCAGTTCATCTGCACGTATGCTTACATCGGTTATTGCAAAGTCTAATAGCATTATATTTTTTAATTAAGGAAACTCTAAAAACTATTTATTTACGTTCAACAACCGACATGCCCTGATGTTTCGTTTTCCGGATATGCCGGGTTGAGGCAATTACTTAAATATTCTAACTTAGAAACAGCAACCATCCATCTTAAAAAATGCTTCGTCTATGAAAGAGCAGTATTACAAATGGTATTCGCAGCAGTTAAGCACTGATATAGAAATGCTGGTCTACGGCGATCGCGGTTACCCAGTTATTCTCTTTCCTACCTCGATGGGCAGGTACTACGAAAACAAGGATTTCAAGCTGATTGACAGTGTTTCGTGGTTTGTGGAGGAGGGGCTTGTTAAAATTTACTGCATCGATTCTATAGATAACTTAAGCTGGTACAACAAGGCGGCGCATCCGTCGGAGCGGGTTAAAAACCACATCTGGTACGACAACATGCTGTACCACGAACTGGCGCCCTGGGCCATACACGAAACCGGTGTTGGCAAAGTATGCGTGGCCGGCTGCAGTTTTGGCGGTTACCATGCCGCCAATTTTGCGTTTAAACACCCCGACAAAGTAAGCCATATGTTTAGTATGAGCGGGGCATTCGACATCAAAACACAGCTCGATGGTTTCTACAATGATGATGCCTACTTTAACAATCCTGTTGATTTTGTACAAAACAGCAGCGATCCCGCACTCTGGCAGATGAAAATTATACTGGGCACCTCAGAACATGACATCTGCAAAGATGCAAATATACGCCTCTCCGAAATATTGTCACGTAAAAATATTCCGCACTGGCTTGACATCAGGCCGGATGCAGTGCACGACTGGCCTGTCTGGCGCGAAATGTTTCCGCATTATTTATCCTTGATTTAAATCTTTAAAGAATATACCATGAAAAAAATAGGCATCCTTTTCGGGCAGGAAAACAGTTTTCCGCAGGCTTTTATAGATCGTATCAACCATAAGGCAGAAGAAGGTATTACAGCAGAGTTTGTAAATATAGACAAGGTCATACAGGCCGAAGGCCCGGGCTATGACGTGATTGTGGACCGGATATCGCAGAGCGTGCCTTTTTACCGCGGCATGTTGCGGAATGCGGCCATTACGGGCACAGCCGTTATCAACAACCCCTTTTGGTGGAGCGCAGACGAGAAGTTTTTCAACAATGCTTTGGCCGTGAAGCTGGGTGTGCCGGTGCCCAACACAGTGCTGCTGCCCTCGCGCGACATGCCGGAAGATACCAACGGCAACTCTTTCCGCAACCTGGCTTATCCGCTGGACTGGGAAGGCATCTTTAACTACGTAGGCTTTCCGGCATACATGAAACCCTTCGACGGCGGCGGCTGGAAAGATGTATACAAACTGCACAACCCCGAAGATTTCTTCGACAAGTATAACCAGACAGGCCGGCTGGTGATGATGCTCCAGGAAGAAATTGTTTTTGAAGATTACTTCAGGTGCTACTGCATCGGCGGCGAACACGTGCGCATTATGCAGTATGAGCCACGCAACCCGCATCATTTAAGGTATGAGCACGGCAAAGCCCCCGCTTCGGATGAGCTGCTGGCCAAAGTAAAAGAATACGTCATCAAACTCAACCAGTTCCTGGGGTATGATTTTAACACGGTAGAGTTTGCCATACGTGACGGCATACCTTACGCGATTGACTTTTGCAACCCTGCGCCGGATGCCGAGCGGACCAGTGTGGGCGAAGAGAACTTTGAGTGGGTAGTGGAAACGGCCGCTACGTACGCCATCGAAAGAGCAAAAAGCCACAAGCCTGGCCAGGATAATTTAACGTGGGGCAAGTTTGTAAAAACAGGCAGTGCCCATACGCCATTGCTCGGATAAGCTGCAAAAGCCGCAAAGAATAAACGCGTATAAAGCTGCTTTACTGCAAACCAGGTTTATACAAATTCCGTTTTGTGGTTGGGCGTTAATGTGAACAAGGGCGCTTATTTGCCCCGGCAGAAACGGGTATAGCTTGCAGTGAAAATAAAGTTCTTTTTACGTATGTTGTCTTAAACTTAAATGCGTGCTTTATGAATGATTTCACATTAGGGGTAGAGGAAGAGTTTATGGTGGTGGACCCTGTAACGCGCGAGCTCACCTCCCATGACCAGAAGATTGTAGAAGCCGCTCAAAAGATACACGAAGACCAGGTGAAAGCAGAAATGCACCAGGCGGTGGTAGAGGTGGGCACCAACATATGTAAAAACACAGATGAAGCACGGGCAGAAGTTACCAAACTGCGGAAAACCGTTGCTACGCTCGCCGGAGAGTTGGGCCTGCGCATCGGGGCAGCCGGCACGCATCCTTTTTCACACTGGCAGCACCAACTCATCACGGATCATCCGCGCTACAGCGAAATTGTGAACGAACTGCAGGAGGCCGCCCGCTCTAACCTGATTTTCGGCTTGCATGTGCATGTGGGTTTCCAGTCGCGCGACGTGGCCATGCATATCGCCAACGAAGTGCGCTACTTTTTACCGCACGTATACGCCTTGTCCACCAACTCGCCTTTCTGGGAAAGCCGGAATACAGGGTATAAATCGTTCCGGACAAAGGTATTCGACAAATTTCCGCGCACCGGCATTCCTGACCACTTTCATAGTATAGAGGATTACGACAGTTACATCAAGCTGCTGGTGAAAACCAATTGCATCGACAACGCCAAGAAGATATGGTGGGATGTGCGGGTGCATCCGTTTTTCGATACCATCGAGTTCCGTATCTGCGACTGCCCGATGCTGGTAAATGAAACCATGGCATTCACCGCTATTTTCCAGGCCCTTTGTGCCAAACTGTACAAACTGCGGCTGCAGAACCTGAAGTTTATCACCTACAGCCGGGCGCTTATAAACGAGAACAAGTGGCGGGCTGCCCGGTACGGCATAGACGGCAAAATGATAGATTATGGGAAAGAGCTGGAAGTAAATACCAGATCTTTAATTCTGGAATTGCTCGACTTTGTGGATGACGTGGTGGACGAACTGGGCAGCCGCAACGAGATTAACTATGTGCATCAGATACTGGAGCATGGCACCGGCGCCGACCGGCAACTGGAGGTATACAGCAAAAATCAGAGTTTTACGGATGTAGTAGATTATATTACATCGCAAACGCTGCAGGGCGTGGATGTTTAAGTAAAAGGGACACCAGTATCAGGACGTTAGACACAAGACTTTCAAGTATGAGCAATCAAAACTTCGTTATAAGATGTAACATTCTGAAGTATAAGAATTCTTCTGTCTGATGCCCTGCTACTTGTGCCCCTTAAAATAGAAGGTTGGTTTTTGCTCGCTTCGCTTAATCTCCCGTATAGGTTTGGCAAAAGGCACTATTATGGTGTTCTAAGTTGTTCTAATAAATTAAGATTATTCATAGCGCCTGCCTGCAGGCGCATATTATTTGGTTTAACATTATGTCTATAAAAGTTGCCATCCTTGATTTGTACGATGGCTATCCGAACCAGGGAATGCGCGGCATTCAGGAAATACTGAACCGCTTCCGCACGGCCAATGCCGTTGACCTGACATATGAAATATTCGATGTGCGCGGCAAAAACGAAGTTCCTGATACCAGTTTTGATATTTATATCTCCAGCGGCGGCCCTGGCAGCCCCGTAGAAAGCGAAGGCTCCGCCTGGGAAAACAATTATTTTGATCTCGTCGACAAGCTCGAAGCTATCAACAACAACCCTGAACGGACTGATAAAAAGTATGGCTTTTTCATCTGTCATTCCTTTCAGCTTATGTGCCGCAAGTATAAATTAGGCAAGGTCGCAAAAAGGCGTTCTACCTCTTACGGCATCTTTCCTGTTCATAAAACCGCGGCCTGGGATAATGAGGAGATCTTCAGCGGCGCAGACGAAACTTTCTTTGCCATGGATTCGCGCGACTGGCAGGTAATACAACCCGACGAAGAGCAATTTGAACGCATAGGGGCCACGCTGCTGGCTATAGAAAAAGAGCGCGCGCATGTTGATTTGGAGCGCTGCATGATGGCCATCCGCTTTAACCAGTATTTCTTTGGCACACAGTTTCACCCGGAGGCAGACCCCATTGGAATGAAGAAGTATCTGCTGGAAGAAGAAAACAAAGAAAAGGTGATTGCCGCGCATGGTGAAGAAAAGTATTATGAAATACTGCATTTGCTGGATGACCCGAGCAAGTTAGAGCTCACCCGCAAGGAGATCATACCTTCGTTTATACATTATGCCATCAACAGCATGCTGGTCGCCTGATTATGATGAAAGGAATCCGAGAAAAGTATAACGCTGCCTTTACCGAAGAAGCTTACCGGCAACTGCTGGCAGATCTCAATGAGGATCTGGAAAATAAGATCGCTTTCAGAATAGCGGAAACGCCTGTTTTTATAGATGAGGATTTCAAAAACAAGCTCATAGCGGCTGGCAACGATCTGGTAAAGACAGTGTTGCGTGCTGACTTTAAGCAACTCACAGAAAGAGCTATCCCGGAAGTATGGCGGGCGGCGCACGAAACTGCTCATCCGCATTTCCTTACTTTTGACTTTGCCGTATGCCGCGGTGCGGACGGAGAACTGGTGCCCAAGCTTATTGAGTTGCAGGGATTCCCTTCGTTGTATGGTTTTCAGGCGGAACTGGCAGCACAATTCCAGAAGCGCTTCCCGGTTACGCGCGGCCTTTCGCCATACTTCCAGAATGGAGATGAGCAAACTTATTTTGATTTGCTGCGCCGCACCATTCTTGGAAACCATCAGTCAGATGAAGTTATTTTACTTGATATTAATGCCAGGGAGCAAAAAACTGCGGTAGATTTTTATATAACAGCGCGGCACCTGGGCATTGCCATCGTATCTCTGGAGGAGCTAAGGCAGCACGGCGATCAGTTTTATTACATCAAAGATGGCGCAGAGCATCCTGTCCACAGAATTTACAACAGGCTTATCTTTGACGAAGTAGAAAACAAGGAAGAAGCTTTCAGCCAAATTCCCGATCTCCTGAACTCCGATCAGGTGGAGTGGGTAACACATCCGAACTGGTTTTACCGCATCAGCAAGTATACCATGCCTTTTCTGAAAAGTGCCTTTGTACCCCAAACCATGTTCCTCTCCGATGTAGAAGCCATACCTGCAGACCTGCAGAACTATGTGCTGAAACCGCTTTTTTCATTTGCCGGGCAGGGGGTGATTATTGATGTGTCGGAAGCTGACATCAAAGCCATTAAAGACCCTGCAAACTGGATTCTGCAGGAGAAAGTTAACTATGAGCCTGTGGTAAAAGCGCCTGACGGGGAGGTGAAATGCGAAATCAGGCTGATGTACGTATGGCCGGATGGCGATGCAGAACCAACGCTTGCTATAAATTTGGCGCGGCTGAGCAGGGGTAAGATGATAGGCGTGCGCTACAACAAGGACTTTGACTGGGTGGGCGGCACCGTTTGCCTGTTCTGAAAATCACGGTAAGGCTTTCTTTAAGTCAGGCTGCGCTTGCCTGAAAGCTCTCATTGAGCATCAGGGAAGTATAAGCGGCTATGTTCTAAGTCCTGAATAAAGGCCTGCAGTTTGTGCTCCTGCAAGCCTTTATCTTACTCTCAGGCAGGTTATTGTGCCTGATTACAGCACTTTGTTTACCGTAAAATTATTGTGCATCCTTAAAAAAGAAGAAATATAAACGTGCTCTCATGCCGAAAACCCGGCTAAAACAAGCAAAATTTTAAACTATGATTGAAGCTGTAAAATTCTGGAACGAACCAAACAACAAATCGCATTGGGCTTTTGAAATTGACCCGGAATGGCGGATTTACGCCGAAATGGTAAAATTGGCGGCACAGGCTGTAAAAGCCGAGAACCCGGAAGTTCTGCGTGTTCTTGGCGGCATTTCGCCCATTGACCCGCATTTTATAAAAACACTACAAGGCTACGGTACACTCAACGATTTAAATGCAGTTGCTGTTCATGGTTTTCCGCTCGACTGGAACCTGTGGCAGATACACGAATGGCAGGACAAAGTTGCGGAAATTGAAGCAGTTACGGACCTGCCGGTGTGGGTAACAGAAGTTGGTGTTTCGACCTTTGGCGCAGAAGAAGTGCAGGAATTTGGCCTTCGCCGGACAGCTGAGTTGTTGATGGGGCGCGTAGACCGCATTTTCTGGTACAGCCTGTATGATTTGCCGAGCGCCTGGGAAGCCACAACGCGCCACCGGGAAGCCGAAGGTTCCTCATATTACCGCCACTTCCACATGGGCTTGCTGCGCGAAGATGGCACCCCGAAGATCGCTTTCCGGCAATTTGCAGATTACACTCCTGAGATGGGCATTTGCCAGTGGTTCCATTTTGAAGACCACCGCCTTGATGCTGCCGTAGAGCGACTCAGGCAATTGGGCGTAAAACGTTTGCGAACCGGCTTAAGCTGGGCCGATTGGTTGCGACCGGATGCCGAAAAATGGTTCGACCGCATGATGAAGGCGCTCGAAGAGTTTGATGTAACAGCTACCTTCTGTTTTACGCCCGAAGAAAAAGGCATTCAGCCTCACCATACCAGCCCACCGCAAAACGTGGAAGAGTTTGCTGATTTTTGTGCTGAAATGATGCGCCGCTATGCCTGATTAATCTCCCATCAGGGCGGGCGTGAAAAAGTGCTGTTCCGCCCAAGCATAAGGGCAGCACGAATGATACAAGTATACCCTTGTCTTTGTGTGAGGATCTGAGTGGAGAAAGGCAGTAGCAGTTAGCTGATGCTTGCCTTCAAGATCCTTTCAGGATGAAGAAGTATGCTTTTAATTTGTCCATTTACTTAGAAGACCTGTATGCGTCAGGACATTCAGGAAGATACCTCCACACTGTGGATGCGCCACATGCGCAGCGGAGCGTTTGAAAAAGCATGGGAAACCAGCGATGCAGAACTGAAAGCCCGTGCCGGCAAGCCATGCTGGCACCTGCCACGGCACTTTCAGTATGTATGGGATGGCACATCGCTCCAGGGCAGGCGCGTTTTGGTGCGCTGCTATCATGGCCTTGGCGATACCATTCAGTTTATCCGGTATATGCCACTCCTGCAGGCTGTTGCTGCAGAGGTACTCGTTTGGGCACAGCCGCCGCTCATTCCGCTTTTGGAAACAGTACCCGGCATTGACCAGCTTTTACCTTTGCACGATGGTACTCCTGATGTAGCGTATGATGCGGATGTCGAGATCATGGAACTATCGCACATCTTTCGCACCACGCTGGCAACTATACCTTCTGAAATTCCCTACCTGCAGGTAGAACCGCAACATCTTTCATCGCATAATGGGAAACTTGCTGTCGGCCTTGTCTGGAAAGCAGGGGATTGGGACGGAAACCGTTCTATTCCGTTTTCCCTGCTTGCTCCCTTAGCCGAGATTCAGGGCATCAGGCTTTATATTCTACAGGCAGATGCTGTAGCAGCGGGATGGCAGGAAGGATTTGGCGTTCATCCCGGCGAGTTCAGTTTGTATGACTATGCACGTGTTATCAGCGGGCTGGATTTGCTGATTACGGTTGATTCTATGCCGGCGCATCTTGCCGGGGCGCTTGGCGTACCCGTCTGGACCCTACTGCATGCTAAGGCAGATTGGCGCTGGATGGATAACCGGGAAGATAGCCCCTGGTACCCTACCATGCGGCTCTTCCGGCAGGAGCAGCCAGGTGATTGGAGAGGTGTTATAGCGCGGATTACTGCTGAACTGGAAAAGCTCAGTTCCCTGGCACTCAATCCAAACATTAAATAAAAATAGCAGGCCGCTCTATCTACTTCAGGAAGTATAGATACAGCAGACTGCCAAATACCAGTATAACAATTGCCCGTGCTGTTATGGCTGGTTATTCAGTTCTTTAAAGCGCTTCTGCATCTCCCCGAAATTCCCCTGGTGGTAGGCCAATCCATGATAAGCAGCCGCGGCCATGCGCGCCCACCGCAGGTATAGCTGCGGTTTTTGGAGCCGGCGGGCAAACCGGAAAACACGATGGCTCCACGCTGAAATCAGATACCGCATCCGGTAAATAAGCTTGCGCTGCCTGGCAGGTGTTTTAGCATCGGGTGCCACGCGCTTGCGCGGCTGTATGCCGCTGCGGTGCCATGTAAGCCGGTAAGCCAGTCCTTCGCGGCGCTGCCGGAAACCTGCAGCCTGCGTTTGCTCTACAAATTTAGCATCTACCGCATCCAGGTTCAATCGTCCTTCATCTATGGCACCTGCCACCAGACTCTGAACAACCGGCGAGCGCACGACCACCACGTTTGTTCCTCTTCCATCAGAAGAGTAGGGCTCCACCCAGGCATCGCCAAACGAGATGTCAGCCGTTTCCGCTACTACGTCGTCGCAGAAGTTACAGGCCGAGTTCATGTAAAAGCCTGCACCCCAATCGCCGTCTGCCAGGTGCCACCAGTCTCTGTTAACGCTGCTTCCGTCGCGCAAAGTGAGTTTGGCATTATACCAGTTGGCCGGGCGGTTCGGGTCTTTCTGGCGATACTCTACACTTTGGATCTGGTTTACCGGCACCTTCATCTGCCAGGCAAAGCTCTCGACAAACCGCGCACTTTTCATATGCCCACAGAAAAGCCCCAGCGTAAACCGGATGCGTTCCCCAATAACCGGATCCTGGCGGCGAAGCAACTGCACCGCTTTGATAAAACACGGAATACCAACCACGGCATAGCGGCCAGGTACCTCGTGTATGGTTTTAAGAATCTCTGATAACTCGATGGGATAGTAGCGCGATTTGGCGCCTTCGCGTACCTCCGCTTCGGTGCGTGAAATGCGGTAACGGAAATAGCGGCCATCTTGCTGCGGATCTTCGGTTGCCACTACATGCGCTACGCCGTCAATCAACCCTTTCCGCATCAGTTCAGTTGCCACCCACGTCACCATACCGCCCGAACTGCCCTGCATCCGGAAATCCTCTTCGCCCACATGCCCGACGTAGGCTCCCTCAAAACGACCTACGGCTACATCGCTTTGTTCAACAGCAGGAAAAAGTTCAGCAGCCAATTGGTCTTCGTTTTGGGCGGCTGGTGAGAACGGGCAGGTTAGTGTAAAGCTTTCGGAATTGCTGCGAAACCATTCCGGCCTACCTTGCGGCTTCAGTTGCCCATACTCATCAAATGTCATTTCGGTATCAGGCGAACCAGCTTGTGCAACGCAACTGCCGCAGCCAATACATAAACCGGAACGAACAATATCCCTGGGGCTTAGCAGCTTATTCATGCAGGTTGTAGTTGTTTAAGCACAAGTGCCCGATCCAGGTAAGCATTGGAGGTCTGGCGCAGGCGCTCAATCTTCTGAATAATTTCCTGTCCAAGCGGCTCACTTAGGCGGGCATCATAATCGGCTGCCGGCGTCTCTTCTGTAATGAGGTGTTTTTCGCCGCCGATTTTTGCCATCAGCCCTTGTAATTTATACCTTCTGTAAGGGGACGTCTCACAAACGAATGGCTTTACATTACGCAATGCAAAAACGCAGCCATGGAAGAAATTAGTCGCTACTGCTTCGGAGTGCGCCATAAAGTGCGCAAAATCATGCGGGTCGGCGGTAAGCCATTGTTCGTCTGCCCAGTCGTTCCGGTAACCGATGCTGATGAGCGGCAGGTTTTTGCTATCGGCGCATCGCCGGATTTCGCGGGCAAAATATTCAGAAAAATTGTGCCCGTATACAGCTACATACGGCTGCTGCAGCTTGTCCAGGTTTCGTTCATCGGGCACGACCGGAAACTGCAGGCATGGATCTAACACCATTTCCGGCTCAAACCCCAGCGCGTTTTCAACTACAGCCTGTGAGTTTTCATCGCGCACCGAAATAAATTCAAATTTGCGCAGTTTTTCGGCCCAAGCCTGTTCCATGCCCCAGGAGGCGTCATAATTTCCAAAGCTGGCCGCATAAGATACGAGGCGTTGCGCCCGAATACCCTCTCCATAAAATAAAGCATAGCCCCCAAACCACGGATGACTCAGGTTCCATACTTCGTCGCTGCCAACCACTACCACATCGTAGTTTCCCATTTCTGCCGGATTATCTAGCTGAAAACGCGGCGAAAGCGGCAACGAATTAAAAGCGCGGAAGAATTTGAGAACTTTTTCCCGGTAAAGGGGATAATCTGATTTCGGAACCGCTGTGGGCAGCACCGGCTGTAAAGCGCATTTCCATTCCGCAAGGTTTACCTCCTGCGAGTCGTGATCAAGTATAACGGCGTTGTGTCCACGTGCCTGAAGCCCTTCAGCCAGGCAGCGTGCCTGCCAGTAGCTGCCGTAATTAATACATCTGTGAAATGTCAAAACCCCTATTTTCAAAACAGTCATTCTCGTCGCTTTCTCTGATTTATTTCTTAGTTACTTTATACTTGCGGGTGCCCGTAACACGCATTTTGCACAGTTGCAGGCATACTTAAAACTGGTATATGCCAACGGCGCAGGCGCTGTTTAGGTTCTGCTACAATGCAACCCATTCTTAATTCATTCCGGGATTGGCAGCCCGGGCATACAGGTAAAGCAGTAAGCTTCTGGAAGTATGGCTGCCGGCCGGGTGCACAAGTATGCACAACATATCTGCCCTGGCCGCACCACTTAAAACGGTTTGTACCTGTGTTTCGTACCCTTACATACTTTAGAAGTATGGCCAACCACAGATAAGCCCTGTGCAGTTAATTACGGCATTTATTTCCGAAGAACATAAGGTAATCCGAAAGATACAGATACGAACCAAATCCCAAACATAAGTTAATGACCAGATTTCTCCTGATTCGCCACGCAACGAACGATACGGTTGGCAAGCGCCTCACCGGACGAACGCCTGGTGTATCTTTAAACGAAGAAGGGCAGGCACAGGCGCAAAAGCTGGCCGAACGCCTCGCCAGCCTGCCGGTTACGGCTGTTTACAGCAGCCCTTTGGAGCGCGCTGTCGAAACTGCCGAACCGATTGCCCGATTACTTCATCTTGAAAACACCGTTCGCGAGGATTTTATGGAAATAAATTTCGGAGAATGGACAAATAGCGCCTTTCAGGATCTGGAAAAGCAACCGCAATTCCAGCGTTTCAATTCGTTCCGAAGTGGCACGCGTATTCCGGGTGGTGAACTGATGCTGGAAGCGCAGGCACGTATAATCACAGGACTTGAAAAGTTGTGCGTGCAGCACCCGCAGGAAACTGTTGCCGTGGTCAGCCACGCCGACCTGATCAAAGCTGCCGTTGCATACTATGCCGGAATTCACCTGGATATGTTTCAGCGACTCGAAATTAGCCCGGCCTCCGTAAGCGTGATTGAAATTTACGACGAAACAGCGCGGATCCTGCTGGTTAATGACACTGGCGGGATAAAGATTTAACGCTGCGTATGAGAGTTGTACTTTTTCAGCCGCCATCACGTGCAGCGCCCTTAAACCTTTAATAGAGTCCGGCCAAAGCCATTACTGTAGTTTATTTGCCTGTTGTTCATTAAGTATGATGCATAACTTACCTCAAATATTTTTTACCAAGGGGATAACGCGCACGCATGTAATTTCTATGTTTTATTTTCCTAAATAAATAAAGTAAAACAGGTTTAGCATTCAATTAATTGGTATTTTGTCTGTAATTCAGTGTCCAACCATATTTTTCATTACTCTAAAACAAGTCATATGCATAATACAATAGATAAAGCAGAAGGAAAGCTCGGTATACTAACGCCTGGTTTAGGTGCTGTAGCCACTACACTTATTGCGGGCGTAGAGGCCGTAAAGAAGAACCTGGCGCAGCCGGTTGGCTCCTTAACCCAGATGGGTAATATCCGGTTAGGAAAAAGGACAGAGAACCGTTATCCTAAAATAAAGGACTTTGTGCCGCTTGCCGATCTGCAGGACATTGTATTTGGTGGTTGGGATGTTTACAACGACAATGTGTTTGAAGCAGCCATGAAAGCAAAGGTGATTGAGCCTATGCTGCTGCATGCCGTAAAGGCCGAACTGGAAGCTGTTAAACCCATGAAAGCTGTTTTTGATCGCGCCTACGTTTCTAACCTGGACGGTGATCACATAAAGCAGGCGGCTACCAAATACGACCTGGCCAAGGCAGTGATGGATGACATCGAAAACTTTAAAGACGCCAATGATTGCTCGCGCATTGTAATGGTTTGGTGTGGCTCTACTGAGATATACCTGGAGCGCTCGGCAGTGCATGAATCCCTTGAGCATTTTGAAGAAGGCCTGCGAAACAACGACCCGGCCATTGCCCCTTCCATGATCTATGCTTATGCAGCCATCAAACTGGGCGTGCCGTTTATGAATGGAGCACCCAATTTAACCTGCGATATTCCGGCTTTAATCGAGCTGGCCAAGCAAACGGATACCCCCATCGGCGGTAAGGATTTCAAGACCGGCCAAACGCTGATGAAAACGATTCTGGCACCCGGCCTGCAGGCCAGGGCCTTAGGCATCAAAGGCTGGTTCTCTTCCAACATTTTAGGCAACCGCGATGGTTATGTACTGGATCATCCGGATAATTTTAAAACCAAGGAGGTGTCGAAGCTTAGTGTGCTCGAAGATATCCTGCATCCTGAAACGAACCCGGAACTGTACGGCGAACTCTATCATAAAGTACGCATCAATTATTATCCGCCTCATGGCGATAACAAAGAAAGCTGGGACAATATAGACATCTTCGGCTGGCTGGGTTATTCCATGCAGATCAAGATCAATTTCCTGTGCCGCGATTCTATTCTGGCCGCGCCCATTGTGCTGGACCTGGCTTTGTTCAGCGATTTGGCGAAAAGAGCGGGTATGTCCGGCATACAGGAGTGGCTGTCGTTTTATTTTAAATCGCCACAAACAATGGCCGGCCTGCGTCCGGAGCATGATATTTTTAAGCAATTAATAAAGCTGCAGAATACGTTACGCCACCTGATGGGCGAAGATCTGATCACGCACCTGGGCCTGGATTATGATGAGGACCTGGTAGAAACCATGTAATCTTTTAACCAGCTTTAATCTTCATCAGTGTATACTTTAAGCACACTGCGCTTTTTCTTCAAAGGATATTAAAAATTGCTGAATGATTAAAAACAGCCGGTTGCAATTAATATGCTACCGGCTGTTTTGTTTATACCTGTGGCTTCTCATCCGACAGAGCACAGTAACTGGCTGTCATTTACTTCTTCCGGTAAATGACAGCAATACAGCCATTCGGCAGAAATAATTTTAGCTTTACAAAAGCAGACTCTTCATTAAAGTTAAACTGCAGTGCAAAAATAGTTTGAGGCAAAACAGATGCTGCCGTTCCGGAAGAATCCTGTTAGCGGGCATTACGCTTATGAAGCAGCATAATTTTCCAGACAATATCCCCGCGATAAGTGCGGCATTTATACTTGCAGGAGGGCAAAACAGGGCATGTTAATCCTCACAGCTACTTATCAGGTATCAGAAAGAAATTACCTTTAAGTATAAACAAGTATGGCTAAGCTATAAGTTATTGCTCTCAATAATTTAAACCTGGAAGCCTTTTGTCCTTTATCTGGATTTCATTTGTCCGGACACTTAGCTACCTTTACTTAAAGGCGCTCTAATCTATAGCGCCTTTTCACCATATCATGCCACATACAAACTTTGACCCCACAGATCTACAGTTTTTAGCCGTTAACATCAAGTATTCTATCTTTGTATATGAGGTGGAGTCTAATCAATTTACTTACCAGAACCCCGCATTTGAGCAAGCTTTTAAACTGACGGCACAAAGTGTTATAACTCCGGCGGCTTTGCTGGACATGGTGCATCCGGATGACCGGCAATATGTAGCGGAAGCAAGCCGGAAGCTGTTACAGGAAAAAGGCAGCAAAGAAGTGGAGTTCCGCATAAATTTACCCGAGCAGGAAGAGCGGTGGATATGCCTCACGCCTTTCCTGCTGAACGATGCAGCAGCAGAACACCGCATTATTGGTTACGTGGAAGATATTACCGCTTCAAAGCAATACAATGACTACTTAAAGAAATTCGGGAACAAAAAGGACTCTGTGCTGCACATCCTGGCACATGATCTGGCAGGTCCCCTCGGTATGATTCATAGCATTTCAGAACTATTGTCTGAAGAGGTAAAGTCTTATGGAAGCCAGGATCTTGATCACCTCATCAGTCTGATAGAAAAAACCAGCAAACATGGGGTTTCGTTGATAAAGAGCCTTATTGATACTGAATTTCTGGAGACAACTGGGGTAGATCTTATCAAGCGAAGGGCAGACATTGTCGTGAGGCTTGAAGAAATAATGGAACAGTACCAGCAATCTGAAAGAGAAATTACCAAGACTTTCCGTTTCTTCTGTGCCAGTAAAGAAATTTACATTGAGTTTGATGACATTAAGCTGCTACAGGCGATAAACAACCTCATTTCTAATTCTATTAAATTTACCCACGAAGGCGGCATAATCACTGTGAGCCTGGAAGAGCACGCGCAAACTGTTTTAATCAAAGTAGCCGACAATGGCATTGGTATACCGGAGAAATACCACGACACCCTGTTCGATAAATTTACCAATGCGCGCAGGCCCGGCCTGGACGGAGAACCTTCCACGGGCCTCGGCATGTCCATTATTAAAACCATCGTGGAGTGGCACCAGGGCCGGATATGGTTTGAGAGTGAAGTAAATGTTGGCACCACCTTTTACATTGAGCTTCCGAAAGAATAATGTAAAGTGAGTATGCTGCATTTATACTTGTTTGGAAAGATGAAGGGGGACCTGCGTTATAGTAAGAAGGCAGCTTTACAACGAATACTAATCTGGTCTACCTCAGATGACCTAGCAACCATAGCTGATTTCTTCCGTTCGGTTTAATTCAGTAGATGAATGTAAAGGCGCTACATACCTGATCAAGTATGATAGTAATTTTAGAATTAAGATTAAATACTATTGATTTCATCCCTTTAATCAAATTATCAGGGATATTTAATCTGGGTTTCTCCTAAATAACTATTTAGATTTATTCTAAACAATTTTTCCTGCATCATATTTCATCCTATATTTGCAGCAGTTTAAAATAATTCTAAATAAGCACAAGTTTTGCAACTGTATTGTAGACCTATCACTACGTTCTTCATTTTTCTGGCAATAGTTTGCTTGGGCAATACTGCTTTAAGTCAAGGTATAGGTAAAGCTAGTATTTCTGGAATAGTAAGTTCTTCAGCAGGTGATGCCTTAGCAGGCGTAACAGTAGTAATTAAAGAAGCTAAGGCTGGAACTACTACAGACGCAAAAGGCCAGTTTAATTTATCCGAGATTACACCTGGCAACTATACACTAGTGGTTAGCATGCTGGGGTTTGGAACACAGGAAAAAAATATACAGCTAAAAGCGTCCCAGAATTTAAAAATCGATTTCACGCTTCAGGACAAAGCCTTTGAAATAGAAGGACTGGAGATTGTTGGAAAATCATCTACTACGCAGGTAAACGAGCAAGCCTACGCCGTTACGGCTATTTCTACAAAAGAATTGCTAAACAGCACTTCCGATGCAAAAGAGGTTTTAAACCGGGTATCTGGTGTAAGAGTGCTGGAAGAGGGCGGACTGGGATCCAATACCAGCTTTAGTCTAAATGGATTTTCAGGCGATCAGGTTAAGTTTTTCCTGAATGGCCTGCCGATGGATAATTTCTCGTCATCTCTCAGCCTTAGCGATATTCCGGTTAATACTATTGAAAGAATAGAAGTGTACAAGGGAGTAGTGCCTGTTTGGCTTGGTACTGATGCACTGGGTGGCGCGGTGAACATCATCACAAATAAAAAAGATAACTACCTGGATGCATCTTATGCTGTAGGTTCTTTTAACACACACCGCCTGTCACTGAACGGAGCTTATACGAACCCTAAAAACGGCTTTACCTTTAGGGGCAGTAGCAACTATAACTACTCCGATAATAACTATAAAGTATGGGCAGATATTACGGACGAAAATGGTAATGTAATAAATAGTGCCGAAGTAGAACGCTTCCATGACCGTTACCGATCTGCCACCATGATGTTGGAGACCGGCTGGACGGGCCGAAAGTTTGCCGATAACCTGCTATTTGGCCTCATCGCATCAGGTAACGACAAGCAGGTGCAGACAGGGGCAACGATGGGAAAAGTATATGGTGGAATGTTGCGCAACAGCCAGTCGGTGGTACCAACTTTAAAGTATAGCAAAGACGGCCTCTTTACCGAAGGCCTGAACGTAAGCCTGAATACGGCTTTCAACTATACCAAAAGCGAAAGTATTGATACGCTGAGTGGCGTCAGGTTTAACTGGGCCGGTGAGCGGTTTGAAGATGGTTCTTCAGATGGCGAGCGCCTGCGGACCTTCACCACGTTTGACGATACCGACTTTAATAGCCAGATAAACGCGGGCTATACTATAAATCCCCGGCACTCCTTAGCATTCAATTATGCTGTTTCATACTTCAAACGCAAAGCCTTTGATAAGGAAGACCCGGATAAAATACAGAACAAATACCCAAAAGCATTAAATAAGCACATACTGGGGCTAGCCTATAAATCAGACCTGTCTGAAAAATGGTCTACTACGGTGTTTGGTAAAATGTACCTGCTACATGTTGAAACCGACAAAGAATTTGGCTTTGGAACTGATAACCGTGGTATCGATGCCTATCAGGTTAATAATGAAGATTTCGGTTATGGTGTTGCAAGCTCCTACTTTTTGCTACTAACGCTGCAGCTAAAGGCATCTTATGAGCATACGTACCGCCTACCAGAGCCTGACGAAATTTTCGGTGATGCGCAGTTCATCAACCCAAACCCGAACCTGGGGCCTGAGCAGAGCGATAACTATAACCTGGGTGCTGCTTATAGTTTCAAACTTGCCCAAGATCATCAGTTGAACTTAGAAAGCAGCTTTATTTACCGCGAGTCAAAAGACCTGATTCACCAAAGTGTAAATGTTGTAAGTGCTGAAACAACTTACGGTAATTTAAGTGATGTACGCACATTGGGTGTGGAAGGAAGCGTGAAATACCAGTGGCGCGATGTGTTGCATTTGGGTGCAAATGCAACATACCAGGATATTACAGATCAGGCCGATTCGATTTACAACGATTATAATGGCTGGGCCCCAAATATATACAATGGCTCACGTCTGCCAAACAAACCTTACTTGTTTGCTAATGCAAATGCCGGGCTCACATTCAAAAATCTGGTAGCAGCAGAATCAGTAATCGGAGTTAACTATTATTTCAATTTTGTAGAGAACTACTACCTGACCTGGGCTCGTTTTGGCTACATCGATGGCAAGTATACAATTCCAGAACAGTCTTCACACAGCGTTGAAGTGTTCCTGAATCTGGCCAACGGAAAGTATAATATTTCGGCGGAGTGCCGCAACCTGACCGACGCCCGACTTTATGATAAATTCCAACTGCAAAAACCCGGACGTGCTTTTTACCTGAAGCTGCGATACGTCCTTTAAACTATAATTTATACAAAATAATAACACACATGAACTTAACTAAACTTAGAAAAAGCCTTGCTTTACCGCTACTGGGCCTTTGCGCAACAACAATGCTGGTAGCTTGCAGCGACGACGATAACGTACCTAATCCATCTACCGGAGAGTTTGTTGTATCGCTGGCTTTACAGGGAAACGGCAATACCTTTACCTACTATACAGTGCCTTTTGAGGATGTAATGAGCGGAACACTCTCTGCAGTAGGGCAAGGTATTGAGCAGCCGGGTTATTTCGACTTCACGCAGATTGATAACACCATTTACAGCATCGGCGGGCTGGATGATGTGAACGTGGTAGGTATTACCAGAGATGCCAACGGCGAACTGAAGCAGATTGGAAATGTGTCGTTTACCAACAGCCTGAAAGATATTGTAAAGGCCGATGCTAACACGTTAGTTGGAGTAGAGATGGATGGAAATTCTGATGTTATCAAATTCCATACATTTAATACCAATACCCTGACGGTAAAAGGCACCGAAACGCACCAGGTTGCAGCTATCACAAATCAGGTAGCGCCTTCTTACGCCGGCATGCGTATCAGCAATGGCTACCTGTACCTGGCATATTACATCAGCGACCCCAGCACATTTAACACACCGTCCACTGATAAAGCTGAGATTGCCGTTTTCACGTATCCGGCTTTGGAGTTTGTGAAAGTAATGGAAGATACACGCGTTGGTCCGATAGGTGGGTTTAACACAAAATCAGGTTTGATCAAAGACGAGCAGGGCAATATCTACGCCGTTTCTCATTCAAACCCAGGGAATGGTTACAGCCAATCTACCAAGCCAGCCGGCATTATACGCATTAACAGCGGCCAGACTACAATTGACGAGACTTATTTCTTTGATGTAGCAGCTGTAACGGGTGGTAAAACCATTTCGCATATGTTATACCTGGGCAACGGAAAAGTATTTGTTGAAGTGAACACGACAGACCGTCCGCAGCAGGAGAGATGGAAGGACAGCCCGCTTAAATCGGCTGTGATTGATCTGAACACGAAAGCAATCACTTATATTCAGGGTTTGCCGGAGCATTCAGGTCTTGGTCGCAGACTGAGCGCCCTGCACGATGGGAACAATCTGTATGTGGCTATTCCGGAAGGCAATAAAATATATATGTACAGAATTAACCTGGAAAACAACACGGCTACAAAAGGTGCTGAAATACAGGCAAACTTCGTGGCAGGTATCTCTAAACTATAGTTTACAAGCCATACTTATCAGCTCTGCTATAGTATAAGCAGGGCTGGTAAATTTTTACCATTACCTATTAAGCGTACATGAAAGGCAAAAAGAACAGCAATAATGGCATTTTCAGGAAGGTGAACGACTGGCTGCACCTGTGGCTTGGCCTTTCTTCCGGCATTGTGGTGTTTATCGTTAGCATTACGGGCTGCTTTTATGCTTTTGAGGTGGAGATAAAGGATGCTATGGAGCCCTGGCGCTTTGTGCAGGCGCAGGATAAACCCTTTGTGCCGCCCAGCCAGTTGCTGGATACTGCCAAAGTGTACATGCCCGGCGCTGAGCCCACGGGCCTTACCTATAGCACTAAAGAAGGTGCCGCAGCGGTGGGCTTTGGAGGCGAAGAAAATGGTGAGCGCACGTTTACAGCTGTTTTCATGAATCCTTACACCGGCGAGTTTCTGCAGAAACAGCAAAGTATAGGCGAAGGGGAGTTTGATTTTTTCCGGTTTATTATTGATGGCCACCGTGCGCTTTGGCTGCCTTATGAAATTGGCCGGCCTATAGTTGGTGTGGCTACGCTTATTTTCCTGGTGCTGCTGGGTACAGGGCTTGTAATGTGGTGGCCAAGAAAATGGAATAAGTCTGAGCGAAACAAGAGCTTTAAAATTAAATGGAACGGCAGCTTTAAACGCGTCAACTACGACCTGCACAATGTAGTTGGGTTCTATAGTTTGGCCTTGGCTTTTGTGTTGGGTGTAACCGGCCTTGTTTGGAGCTTTGAGTGGTTCGCTGATTCGCTATACTATGTTACATCCGGCGGCGAGGAGATGCCCGAACACCACCATCCACATTCTGATAAATCTAAAGCCTATTTACTTGCTAACGATACTGTTTCGGTGCTGGATAAAGCCTGGTACAAAACGCTGGCGCAGGAACCAACTGCACAAGGTTTTTACATGACGCCGGAGCTGCACGATAAAGAAGATGCTATTGAAATTATTGCGTACCAGGATCATGGCTCATGGTACAACCGCAACGAGTATTACTACGACCAATACACCTTAGAACACTACCGCGTAAAAGGAGATAAGTATTCTGAAGCCGATCTTGCCGACCAGCTCGTAATGCTCAACTATGATATTCATATTGGTGCGGCGTGGGGCCTGCCAGGTAAAATTCTTGCTTTTTTTATCAGCTTGATTTGTGCCAGTTTGCCGATTACCGGGTTCCTGGTGTGGTGGAATAAAAGAAAGAAAGCAAAGCGAAAGGCACCGCTTGGCGGAAGCGCTCCAAAGAGGAAACCCACACAAACCGGACTGGCCCCTGCATAGAGTTTTGGCAGGATATTTCTAAATCAAAAAAGCTACATGGATCGAACATGTAGCTTTTTTGATTTTATTATAGTGAGAATCGTATGCCTGAATAAGCTGATAAACTACAGGAATGAAGTGGCAGCTCGTCTGTAAGAAAAGCGAAAGTGTTTCCCTATAGTTTTCCTATAAAACAATAAAGCCTTGCAAGTTTATCACTTACAAGGCTTTATCTCTATCTGAGGTAGACCAAAGCACCCAATTATCGAATAACTTCCTTGATGACTTATTGGCTATTGCATACTTTGCATAAGCGCCATTATTTGGCTTAAAATTCCCTTTTAACACTTAATAAACGTGTGTTTAGTAAATAACAGACATAGCTACAATGGTCATTCTAGATATGGAACGAACCTTATGTGTGCATTGCTATTTCTCTTAATCCCACTCTCAGACCTTTATACTTACCGTCTTGGCTTTTAAAGTAATCCAGCCAAGGGTATTCACGTTTTTTTGGGTCTTCTTTAAGTGGAGCACGTCTGAAGTTGCTCTTGGTGCAATGCACTATCAATGCGAAGGCAAGTTGTTTTTCCTTGTTTTTGTAGGCTTGAAATAGTTTTCTTGAAGCCTTAAACAGTATGTTGTTGATATGGCTTTTAGAAAGCTTCTTAGTTTGTGAATACTTGCACTGGATAAAGGTAATCGTGTTTCCCTTCTCAGTTATCAAATCTATGCCACCGTCTGTATATCCGTTAAACCCGTTGTAGATAACTTTGAAGCCTTCACCTTCTAGAATTTGACCTACAAACTTTTCATAGACAAAGCCCCATTCATTGCCTTTGATTTTATCGAAGGGGTAAATGAGTTGCCCGTCTGCTATTTCAAGCTGTTTCAGTTCGGAATTAATCTTTATGTTGCCTTGCTTAAGACATTCTATCATTAACATGGATAACTTTAGAAGGGGGTTAATAGCTGGACTGAGTAAAGCAAGGCTCTCTTTAAAAGAGTTGGTAGGCTTACAATCAAAAAATTTGTTTTTTGCGTTAGCGATTTGGCACTACACTAAACCAGTGGTATTGTTCTGATTTGAAGCGTATTCTTCCGCTACTCTCCCAGTGGAGCCGTATATCTCAGAAGCTGACACGGTATACCCTACCGCCTTGTTCTTTATGTTTATGGCCGCATTCACATCCCTATCATGAAACGTACCGCAATGTTCACACTTCCACTCCCTCGTAGCTAATCTCAGTTCCGCATTTCTTGCTCCGCAGGTTGAACAATCCTGACTGGTGCACTGAGGATTCACTTTGATTAGTTCTCTTCCATACCACTTAGCTTTGTATTCCAACATGCGCACAAACTGCCGCCAAGAGGCATCGGCAATGCTTTTAGCTAGATTATGATTTTTAAGCATGTTTGATACTCGCAGATTTTCTACTACAATCGTTTGGTTCTCGCGAATGAGGTTACTGCTTAATTTATGCTGAAAATCATTCCTTGTGTTGGATACTTTTAAATACACTTTTGCTAGCTTAGCAACTGCTTTTTTTCGATTACTGCTGCCTTTCTTTTTTCTATTTACAGCCCTATGCGCTTTATTTAACTCCCGTTTATATCTGTAAAGGTTTTTAGGATTTTCTACAATTTGGTTCTCGGAAGTGACAAGGAATGACTTAATGCCTAAATCGATACCTATGGAAGTATTGAGCGTAGGCAATTTTTCAATATCTATTTCACTGGTTAGTGTCAGATACCACCCGTCAGTACAATGAGCAATAGTTGCTGTCTTTAACTTCCCTACAACACTTTGACTCTTTCGAAACTTCACTTTCCCAATCTTAGGCAATCTAATCGTACAGGTTTTATCACAAACCTTGATATTTTGCCTTACTGTAAATGAGCGATAAAATCTTTTGCTGGCGAATTTCGGATACCCGCCCCCTCTATAAAAGGTTTGATACGCAAAGTCTAAGCGATGAACAGCGTCCTCTAAGGCTAGAGAAGAGGTTTCGGCTATCCAAAGTGTGTCTTTTTTGAGTTCAGTTAATTGTTTGCAAAGGTCATACTTCGATAGTGAAATCCTGTGGACTCTATAGGCGTACTCTTTAGTCTCCAACGCCAAATTATAAACATACCTGCACGCTCCAATCCAGCGCTGAAATACCAAAACCTGCTCCTTTGTAGGTTTAAGCTTAAATCGGTATGTTTTAATCGAAGACATTAAACGATAAGGAGTACAGTTGTGTAATTACAGTAGTGAACTTAATGTTTATCTTGGATAACTGCAAACAATTCATGTTAAATGTAACCGCCTTATTTAACAAAAAACTGAAAGGTAGAAGTGGGTTTGACTCTGCTGTTTATAGCTAAATTAAAATTTTGGAGCGAATGTGGCGAATATCAATCAATACTGCGCCAATACAAGGTAAATCGGTAAATTTTTGCCGAAACAAGCTTATAGATACATGAAAATGCCTTTATTTAAATCTGACACTAGTTGACCTAAATTCGAAGTTTGCGACGCTATAAATGTGAGCAAGAGCATTTCTTTTAGCGCGAACCCAGATAGGCGGGTAAGCTAGATAGCTTTTATTTCACGCAAAGCTTGCTTAACTTTAGTCCATCGTACTACAGTTGGAAGTATAATTGGTCACCTATTTGGTCACCTGAAAAGCATAAAGCCTTGCAAGTTTATCACTTACAAGGCTTTATCTTCATCTGAGGTAGCGGGAACAGGACTCGAACCTGTGACCTTTGGGTTATGAGCCCAACGAGCTACCAACTGCTCCATCCCGCACTGTTATTGTGTTACAAAAGTAGGGCTAATGTTTTTACGATGCAAGCCCCGGCAGTTAAAAACATCAAAAAAAGTGCTCAATTCTAAAATTTACTGGTTATCCCAAAGTGTATCTTCGAATATTTAAAGGACAAGGGCTGCTGCTCCGACTTGCCCAATGAATACACCAGCTGAAAAATACCGGCTCCGGTGCTAAAACTAATGCCTCCGCCTACACCCAACGGAAAACCACTTGCCAGCGATGCTTTTAAGTCACTGCGGTAGTAGCCCTGGTCGTAGAACAACAGCACGTAAGAATCCTGGGCGGTAAAGAGGCGGTACTCCAGCGTGCCCACGGCGTAGGACGAGGCATAGAAAAAGTAATCGTCGAAGCCGCGGAGCGAGGAGAGGCCGCCGATGCGGTACATGTCGTTCAGGAAAATCTGGTCGTTGAGCAAAGCCTCGCCCTGCAGCCGCGTAAGCAAGGCGCTATTTTTGCCGAGCCGGAAGAAGTTCTCCAGCCGCATACTTATACTGAGTTGGTTGGTTTTCAGGTCCAGGGTATCGTAGAAGCTCTTTTCCAGGTCGGGGTTGCGCAGCAATGTTTTGGTGCCGGCCGCCAACTGCAGCTCTACCGAACGCCCGCGACGCGGAAAGTAAAAGTCGTCGAGGTTGTTCCAGCGGTAGTTCAGGCCATAGGTGGTGGTGCGGGCATCGGCTAGGTCGAGGTTCTGCAACTGTTGTGGGTTGGCCGCCGACAAAATGCGGGAGTTGCGCCACTCGTTAAACACGCTGAACTTGCTATACTTCAACGTATAGTAGCCCAGTTGCAGGCGCGGCTGCACGGTAATGTACGACGAATCCTGTTTGAGCAAATTAAACTTAGCGCCCAGCTCAAAAGGGGTGCCCAACAGGTTGGGGTGCAGGTATTCGCCATTCAGGATAACCGAGCCTTTGTTTACGCGCCGCCATTGCAGCCCTATACTTTTGCCCGTGCCTTTTATGTTCCGGATGTTCAGGCTGGCCTCGCCGGTTATCAGCAATTTGTTACCGGACCGGGTTGGGTCGGGCAGGAAACCCACCACGCCATCGAGCTGGTTGGCCTGCCGGTCTTCGAGAAAATAGTATACGCGGGCCTTGTCGCGGGCAAAGCGCACCTGCGGCGGGCGCGTTACTTTAATATAGGGCAGGGCCGTGAGCATCCGCTGCGACGCCTCTATCTGTTGTTGATTGTAGGGCTGGCCGGGGTATAACTGTAAATAATGCATCAGGAACTTCGGCTTGGTTTTGCTGCCACCCAGCACCTGCAGCGAATCGTAGGTAACCACAAAAGCCTTCTCCACCATCAGCGCTGCCGAAATTTTATTGTCTTCTATGTTGATGGAATCGAGCCAGACAGAGGCGAAAGGATAGCCGTTGCGCTCGGCATAATCCAAGATGCGTTGCTGCAGTTTTACGTACTCGGCAGGTTTAAACGGCACCTCATGGTAAAACTTCTCCCGGAAACCGGACTCTACCAAAATGCCTTCGCTGAGGTTGCCGTTGCGCAACTGAGCCCATTTAAACGCCTGCCCAATATGTAGTTTCACGTGGAGCGTGTCGTTGCGCAGGTATAAGCTATCCGCCGAGGCCAGTAGAAAAGCATCCTGTTGCAACTGATACACCAAATTCTGTACTTCCTGCCGTGCCGCTGCCGAATCCGGGAGTATAGCCGCGTAATTATACTTGCGGAGCGTTGGAGCATCCTCCTCAGAAGTATAGAACCGTAACGCTACCTTTTGCTGTGCCGGCATGGCGCTGCCGGCGTGTGTTTCCCCCTGCACCTGCGCCACAACAGGCAGGCAAAAAAGCAAACACCAGACTAAGGCTACGATTTTATACATTTGCAGTGAATTGTTTCAAGTGCTGAAGAGTTTGTTTAATGTGGTAATTAGGTAATGTGCTGATGTGCTAAATACTGTAAGTTCTGATTGCATTTTTATACTTGTAAGTTACTGCGCTGGTGCGAGCTTGCAGCTCGTACTTCCTTCTGTAGATAACGGTACGAGCTGCAAGCTCGCACCAGCGGAAGCGCATTAACTAACGCTAATTTAACAATTAACACATCAGCACATTAACTTATTACCACATTACCAATTAACAAATTAGCACCTTAAACACTTGGCTGGAATCTACCTACATATCCCTTTTTGCAAGCAAGCGTGCCATTACTGCGATTTCCACTTTAGCACCAGCATGGGGTTAAAGGAGCAAACGGTGCAGGCTATCGCCAGGGAACTTGTGCTGCGGCAGTCATACCTGCAGGGGCAAACGGTACAGACCATTTACTTCGGCGGTGGCACGCCTTCGCTGCTCAGCCAGGCCGAACTGCAACTTTTGCTGCAAACGATACGGGAACAGTTTATAGTTTCGGGGGATGCTGAAATTACCCTCGAAGCCAATCCGGACGACCTTTCGCCTGAAAAACTACAGGAACTGAAAGCGGCAGGTATCAACCGGCTGAGCATTGGCTTGCAATCGTTTCATGAGCCGCACCTGCGCCTGATGAACCGCGCCCACAGCGCCACCGAAAGTATAAACTGCGTGAAAGATGCGCAGGCAGCCGGTTTCGACAATATTACTGTAGATTTGATTTACGGCATTCCGGCGCCCGACCATACTATCTGGTTAAAGGATTTGGAAACCTTATTTGCGCTGGGCGTGCCACATGTGTCCTGCTACGCCCTTACCATTGAGCCCGACACGGCGCTGGGCCGCTGGAGCAAAAAAGGCAAGTTTAAACCCTCCGAAGATGACTTTACGGCCCGGCAGTTTGAGCTATTGCTGGACCAGATGCAGCAACAGGGATACGAACAGTACGAGATATCGAATTTCTGCCTGCCAAGTCACGAGTCGTGGCACAACAGCAACTACTGGCGCGGCGTGCATTACCTGGGCGTCGGCCCCAGCGCACACTCTTTTAACGGGCACTCGCGGCAGTACAATGTGGCGCACAACAAGAAGTATGTCGATGCCCTGGGGCAGGACACCGTGCCGTTTGAACTGGAAGAACTCACCCCCGCCGACCAGGCCAACGATTACCTGCTCACCAGCCTGCGCACTAGTTGGGGCTGCGACTTACGAAAGCTTCGGGAGGCGTATAGCTATGACGTGTACACCAACCATGCGCCCTACCTGCACGAGCTGCAACAAAAAGGCCTGGCAAGTATAAAAGACGAAGTGCTGTACCTGACCGCTAAAGGCAAGCTGCTGGCCGACCAGATCACGCTGGACCTGATGGTGGAGCAACAGGAGACATGAGTTTTTTCGACTGCACTGGCTGCACAGCAGTTGCGGGGAAATTTCCTCTTTCCTGCAACTGCCTCTCAAATAGAATGATAGATCTATCCTTAGAGAAGTAAAAAAAGTACATTCCCGGCTCTCATACAGTTTTTGTTGTCTCCTCTGCAATGCCTCAGCTACTACACCTTAGCTAAACTTTGTACATTAATCTCATGTAGGAGTTATGTAAACGCTTAAAATTCTGGCTCCAAGCATATTTAAAAGCCAATATGAGTCATAGGATATAGCTTTATTCAAAGAATTTATCTTTTTATAATTTTATTTTCTAAATTAAAATGGCTATTCTAAAAAGGCATTTATACTATAAAAGCACCTTTTGTACAACTCCTATTATACGCTTGCTATAGATGATTCACCTTTATAAGGTAAACTCATTCGGTAAATTATTACTAATTGAACAATTTAAATACAAGTTATAACAACTTTCTTTTGTTCTAACTTGTAAAGAAGTTATGATCACAATATTTATTGTTTAAATATTAACCATCCAGACGAATGAAAACACATCTACAGCTACACAAATTTAAAACTGATTTTGTTTTGCATAGCTATTGGAGTTGCAGAGCAAGTCTTGTTCTGCTTTTCCTTATCAGTCTTTCTTCTGCCGCACTTGGGCAGCAAATCAATCAGGAGTGGGACAAAGTTTACGGCCTTAAATCCTTTGATGATGAGGTTCATTTTGCTACGATGGTTGCTGCGCCAGATGGAGGCTACCTATTAGGTGGTGATACCGAATCCAAAGCTTACTGGATTGTAAAGACTGATACGAAAGGTAATAAGCTATGGGACAAAACTTTCGGAGGCGACAGCTATGAGCATTTGGAGGCTATCATCACGACAGAGGATGGGGGCTATTTGCTGGGCGGTTATTCTAGCTCCGGTAAAAGTGGCGGCAAGAGTGAAGAAAACAGTGCGCGGGACGAGGCACTAGAGTCCTGGATCGCAAATTATGACTATTGGATTGTAAAGATAGATGCGCAGGGGAACAAGATTTGGGATAAAACATTAGGAGGCAACAGGTCTGATTATTTATCCTCCATGGTAACTACTCCTGATGGGGGTTACCTCTTGGGAGGTTATTCTAGTTCAGCAATAAGCGGCGACAAGAGCGAAGCCAGCCGCGGGGATAACGATTATTGGGTCGTAAAGATAGATGCGCAGGGGAACAAGGTTTGGGACAAAACATTAGGAGGCAACAAAGATGATAATTTCACGGCATTATTAGCCACCAGCGATGGCGGTTATCTGCTGGGAGGCTATTCAAAGTCGGGAATCAGCAGTGATAAAAGCCAGCCCAATCTGGGTACCTGCGAAGGCCAGTATTGTACCAGAGATTACTGGGTCGTAAAAATAAACGGCAACGGAGCAAAGGTTTGGGATAAAACCTTTGGAGGCAATGAAGATGATATCCTGAGAACCATGATTAATACGCCTGATGGCAACTATCTGCTGGGAGGCGACACCCGGTCTAACTTAAGTGGCAGCAAGAGCCAGGACAAGAAGGGATATTGGATCGTAAAAATAGACAATACGGGTGAGGAAGTATGGGATAAGACTTTTGGTGGAAATGGCTATTACAACATGTATACTGTTGTAGCTAACGCAGAAGGCTACCTATTAGGCGGCTTCGCGGACATAGGTATTGACACGGATAAGAGTGAAGCCAGCCGGGGCGATTTCGATTATTGGATAGTGCAGGTATCGGCTGATGGCAACACCAAACTCTGGGACAAAACTTTTGGCGGGGGCACAATGCTGATAATGGGTAAGGAAGTAGGTGCTGATATTTTGAAAACCATCTTACCAACCGCCGATGGGGGCTACCTGCTGGGAGGGGAATCAGCAGCAGTTGCCGGTAACGAGAAAAGCGAAGACAAAAACGGTTACTGGATTATCAAAGTAAAAAACACCGCCACATCGCCACCCATGGACACAACGGTGGCTTTAAGTTATGGCGGCTCGGGGGCGGACCGGCTCATAGTAGGGCTCAAAACTAAAGACGGTGGCTATCTGGCCGGCGGCTACTCTAACTCCGGCATCAGTGGCGACAAGAGCGAGGCCAGCCGCGGAGGCTTTGATTATTGGGTGGTGAAAACTGACGCTAAGGGCAATGAACTATGGGACAAGACCTTTGGGGGCAGCGAAGATGATAAGTTAGTCTCAATTATCGCTACCGAGGATGGCGGCTATTTACTGGGCGGCTCTTCCCTCTCCGGTGTAAGCAGCGATAAGAGCGAGCCCAATCGCGGAGAATCGCATGGCAAAACAGAGGATTACTGGATTATAAAGATTGATGCCGAGGGCAACAAGGTATGGGATAAAACTTTTGGAAGCTTATATAGCGATGAATTAGAAGTCATAGTGGCTACAAAAGACGGCGGCTACTTGCTTGCCGGAGGCTCTACTGGAGGAGGAGGCGACCGGACCGCAGAGCAACTTAACTATATGGATTCCTGGTTAGTTAAAATTGACTCTAACGGAAACAAAGTATGGGATAAGGCTTTGTCTTTTGATGCTGATGAGCAATACCTTACCGCTATATTCAGCACTCCGGATGGCGGCTATCTACTTGGCGGCACATCTAAAAAGTATGGTAGCATGTCTGCAAATTTTCAGAATCCTTCCTATTCTTTAGCAGTTGTAAAGATAAATGCTGATGGTGAGGAAGAGTGGGAGAAGGGCTTCTATGGCAATAGACATTTAAATAAAATGCAAGCAATGATCCCTACTGCTAATGGTCACTACCTATTAGGAGGAACTTCCTACGACTATACTTATGGATATGATGAGGATCATATAGATTATGTAACTGGAACAACACCCAATGATTATTACATAATTGACATAGACGGCAACGGGCTGAAGCAGTGGGAAAGAACAATTGGCGGAACGGGAGATGACAAGCTGGCAGCGTTGCTGGCTACCCCAGACGGAGGTTACCTGCTGGGCGGCTCCTCTACCTCAGGGATAAGTGGCGACCGCACTGAAGCAAACATATCGGGTTATACTTACAAAGATTCTACGGGAGCTGAGACCTTCCGGCCTTTAAGCGATTATTGGGTCGTAAAGCTTAACCAGAATGGCGACAAGCTGTGGGACAAGGCTTTTGGCAACGACAGCGACGATGCTACTGCCTCTGGCGGCAACTACCTAAGCGCCATGCTGGTAGCGCCTGACAGCAGCTATCTGCTGGGTGGTACCAGAAACTGGGACGGAAGCGAACAGCATGACAGCGACTTCTGGGTTGTTAAAGTTGAAGATACCGCTACGCCGCCTGTTACCAATGCCTGGAATGTGCGGTTTGGCAGCGCAGGCACCGATCGGTTCACAACTGTTATCAAAACAAAGGATGGCGGCTACCTGCTGGGAGGCTATGCCGCTTATGGCAGCAGAGGCGACAAAGGCGAGATCCCTAGTGCCTATGATAGAGATTACGCTGGCCGCGGCGGGTATGACTTCTGGATTATCAAAACCGATAAGCATGGTAACCGGCTCTGGAACAGAACCTATGGCGGCACAGCAGACGATTATTTAAACCGGATCATTCCTACAAAAGATGGCGGCTACTTGCTGGCCGGCTCTTCTAAGTCAGGCTTAGGGGGCGACAAAACAGAAGCTTCTCAGGGTGATCAGGATTACTGGATTATTAAAATCAGCAGCGATGGTACCAAGCAGTGGGATAAAACCTACGGCGGCTCCAGATTTGATGACCTGCGCAAGGTCAATCAGCTATCCAACGGGAATTACCTCTTAGTTGGACAGAGCAACTCGCCTTTAAGCGGAGACAAGAGCCAACCAAGTTGGGGCAGCAGAGATTACTGGGTGGTTATGATTGATAGTAACGGCAACAAGCTTTGGGACAAACGGTATGGAGGATCTGGACGCGAAGATCTGGAAAGCTTTACCAAAACTCCTGACGGAGGCTTTCTACTGGCCGGCAGTTCTGCTTCAGGTAAGTCCGGCGATAAAACACAGGACTCACAAGGCGGTAAAGACTACTGGCTGGTGAAGATAAACAGCAGTGGCACTATGCTGTGGGACAAAGCTTATGGCGGCAACAAAGACGATGTATTATACTCTATCGGCATTACTGGAAACGGGGAGTATTTTGTAGCTGGCCATAGTAGTTCGGGCAAGAGTGGCGATAAGAGCCAGATCAGCCAGGGAGGTTCGGATTACTGGATGCTTAAGCTTAGCAAGACCGGTGCAAAACTATGGGATAAGAGTTTTGGGGGCGCAGGAGATGAAACGTTACGTTCTATTATACAAGCAAAGGATGGAGGATATGTCTTAGCTGGTAGCTCAGACTCTGGTGTGAGCGGAGACAAAACGCAGCCCAGCCAAGGCGGTACCGACTATTGGCTGGTAAAAACGGATGAGCAGGGTAATAAAGAGTACGATCAGCGATTTGGCGGTGCGGGTAACGATGAATTCCGCTATATTCAACATACTCCTGACGGCGGCTACCTGCTGGGCGGCAGGTCTGACTCAGGGGCAAGCGGCGACAAATCGCAACCCAGCCAAGGCGGCACCGACTATTGGCTGGTAAAAGTGGGCCCTGTCACTGGAACTGCTGTGGCTGCAGCAGTGGCTGGCCAGTCAGCTATAGTCGCCAAGTATGCTGAATTCAGCGGATGGCCAAATCCCTTCTCTGATAGAATTACGATTTCTTTTAACTTAAAGCGGACACAAGCAATCAGTCTAAAGCTATATGATAGCCAGGGCCGCATAGTAAGCACGCTATATGAAGGCGAGGTGCAGGGCGGAAAGGCATATGAGGTACAGTGGCGGCCAGCGGCGAACCAATCAAAAGGCATCTATATTCTTCGATTGCAAACTGCTGACCATACCAGCTTTCAAAGGCTGATATTAAACAAGTAGTATCATAGCTTTGATTGCTATAACAGGAGCCGTTAGAAAGGTTTTACCTAAAAGTAATCCAGGTAACGGGCGGCAACATTGCCGCCCGTTACCTGGATTACTTTTGATAGCTAATTAACAAAAATGATAAAAACAGTTGTGGCGCTTCTACATCTGTTAAAACTATTTATACAAACTTCTTAGTGTTGCTGAGTTCAGCTAAAATATAAATGATTTTTTTCTAAAACAGCGCCTCGGCTACTTTGCGCACAGACTCGGACTTGCCCATAGAATAGTAGTGCAGGCAGGGTACCCCGAACTCCACCAGCTCTTTTGATTGCTGAATGGCCCACTCTACCCCCACTTGCGCGGCGGCTTTGTTGTCGGCACAGGCTTCCACAGCATCGGCCAACTCACACGGAATCTCGAGGTGGAAAAGACTTGGCAAAACTGTGAGTTGCGATTTAGATGTCAGGGGCTTGAGACCGGGTATAATCGGTACGTTGATGCCCGCTTCGCGGCACTGCTTCACAAAGTTGAAATACTTCTGGTTATCGAAGAACATCTGCGTCACGATATAATCTGCGCCCAGTTCCACTTTCTTTTTCAGCCAGCGCAGGTCGGCTTTCAAGTTCGGTGATTCAGAGTGCTTCTCCGGGTAGCCGGCCACGCCGATGCAAAAATTCGTACCATTATGGTTTATCTGCTCATCATCCAGGTAAACACCGTTGTTCATGTCTACCACCTGCTCAATCAGCTCCGAAGCGTACGTATGGCCTTTGGGATCAGGTATAAACCGCTGTTCGCTCTTTACACAATCGCCGCGCAGCACCAGCACATTGTCGATGCCCAGGAAGTGCAGGTCGATGAGGGCGTTCTCGGTTTCCTCTTTGCTGAAGCCACCACAAATCAGGTGCGGTACGGTATCTACTTTATAGTGGTTCTGAATGGCGGCACAAATACCCACCGTACCGGGACGCTTGCGCGTGGTCCGTTTTTCCAGCAAGCCGTTTTCGCGCTGCTTATATATATATTCCTCCCGGTGATAAGTTACGTCGATAAACGGCGGCTTAAACTCCATCAGCGGATCGATGTGGCTGAACAGGCTCTTGAGGTTCTCTCCTTTCAGCGGAGGAAGCACTTCCAGGGTAAACAGTGTCTTATCGGCGTTTTTGAAGTGATCCGTAATTTTCATATTGATGCTAAGGGTGATGTTTTTTAGACTTTAGATGCTGGATACTAGACATTAGACAATCTATTTAACTTCAAACTATGACAGCAGCTATACCTGTACCCATATAGCGCATATGCCCAATGACAAGTCTAAAGTCTAACGTCTAACATCTCTTTATACTGTTTGCTGCGCTACCGGCTGCGGCTCGTAATTCAGGTTTGGCGACAGCCAGCGTTCCAGTTCTTCCTGCGCCATGCCTTTGCGACGAGCAATGTCGGCTACCTGATCTTCACCTATCTTACCAAGGCCGAAATAGCGTGACTCGGGATGCGCAAAGTATAAACCGCTCACCGAAGAGGCCGGGTACATCGCCAGGTTCTCTGTCAGCATAATGCCTGTGCTATTTTCTGCGTCCAGTAAATTAAACAGCGTAATCTTTTCGGTATGGTCAGGGCAGCCGGGATAGCCGGGCGCCGGACGTACACCCTGATACTGCTCTTTTATAAGCTCCTCGTTCGCCAGGTTTTCCTGCGGCGCATAGCCCCACAGTTCTTTCCGCACCTTGGCGTGCATCAGCTCGGCAAAGGCTTCGGCTAAACGGTCAGCCAGGGCTTTCAGCATAATAGAACGGTAGTCATCGTGCTCTGCGGCATACTCCGCCAGCAGCTTCTCAATTCCAAAGCCAACCGACACTGCAAAGCCACCGATATAGTCGTTTCTGCCTGTTTCTTTTGGAGCGATAAAATCAGAGAAAGCCAGGTTTGGCACCTTGTCGCCCTTTTTGCCCTGCTGCCGCAAGGTATGGAACTCCGCCAGCACGTGCTCACGGGCATCGTCGGCGTATACTTCAATAGTATCGTCATCAACTACGTTTGCCGGGTAAAAGCCTACTACACCACGGGCTTCCAGCAGCTTTTCGTCTATTATCTGCTGCAACATCTGCTGCGCATCGGCGAAAAGCTTTTGCGCCTCCACGCCCAGTTCCGGATCGCTGAGGATTTTCGGATACTGGCGCTTCAGCTCCCAGGCATGGAAAAACGGTGTCCAGTCGATGAAGGGCACCAGCTCAGCAAGCGGATAGTTGGTGTATGCTTTGTTGCCGATAAAGCCTGGTTTTACCGGCGCGGCCTCTTCCCAGTTTATCTTGTACTTGTTGGCGCGTGCCTCGGCTATACTTGCAAAAGCGCGGTCTTTGGTGCGGTTCAGGTGGTCGGCACGCAGCTTTTCATACTCAGCCTTTATCTCAGCCACATAGCTGTCGCGGTTGCTGCCCAGCAGGCTGCTCACCACCGTTACGCTGCGCGAGGCGTCGTGTACGTGTACCACCGGCCCGCTATACTTGGGTGCAATCTTCACGGCAGTGTGTACCCTGGAGGTCGTGGCGCCGCCAATCAGCAGCGGAATTTTCAGGCCGCGGCGCTCCATTTCCTGCGCCACATACGTCATCTCATCCAGCGAAGGCGTAATCAGCCCACTCAGGCCAATCATATCTACCTGGTGCGCCTCCGCTTCCGATAATATTCTATCCAGCGGCACCATCACCCCCAAATCAATTACTTCATAATTGTTACAGGCCAGCACCACCCCCACAATGTTTTTGCCGATATCGTGCACGTCGCCTTTCACGGTAGCCATCAGAATGGTGCCTGCCGTAGATTTTGAGGTATCGGATGCCAGCTTTTCCTGTTCCATAAACGGCAGCAGGTAGGCCACAGACTTCTTCATCACGCGGGCGCTTTTTACCACCTGCGGCAAAAACATTTTGCCGGCTCCAAATAGGTCGCCTACCACCTGCATCCCGGCCATCAGCGGCCCTTCAATCACGTCCAGCGTTTTGTCTGCGCGCTGGCGGGCTTCTTCGGTATCTTCGTCGATAAAGTCAACAATGCCTTTTACCAGCGCATGCTTCAGGCGTTCCTCTACGGGTGCCTCGCGCCAGGCATTATCGGCCTGCGCAGCTGCTTTTCCTTTTCCTTTGATGGTTTCGGCATAGTTTACCAGTTTTTCCGTCGCATTAGGATGGCGGTTGAAGATAACATCTTCAATTAAATCACGCAGCTCCAACGGAATCTCCTCATAAATGCCCAGCATGCCTGCATTCACAATGCCCATGTCCATACCGACCTGCACGGCATAGTATAAAAACACGGTATGCATCGCCTCGCGCACCAGATCATTGCCCCTGAACGAGAACGACAGGTTGCTTACGCCACCGCTGATCAGAGCGTGCGGCAGGTTGGCTTTTATCCATTTTACCGCCTCCAGGTACTCTACGGCATAGTTGTTATGCTCTTCTATACCTGTGGCGATGGCTAGTATGTTCGGGTCAAAAATAATGTCCTGCGGCGGAAAGCCTATTTCTTCCGTCAGGATGCGGTAGGCACGGGCGCAAATCTCAATTCTTCGTTCAAAGGTATCGGCCTGGCCCTGCTCGTCAAAAGCCATCACCACGGCAGCGGCACCGTACTGGCGCACCTTGCGGGCTACTTCCTTAAAGTTTTCTTCGCCTTCTTTCAGGCTGATGGAGTTCACGATGGATTTGCCCTGTACGCACTTCAAACCGGCCTCAATCACGCTCCATTTAGAGGAGTCGATCATGATGGGCAGTTTGGCAATATCAGGTTCGGAGGCGATGAGGTTGAGGAAGTTGGTCATGGCCTCTTCTGAGTCGAGCATGCCTTCGTCCATGTTCACGTCGATGATTTGCGCCCCGCCTTCTACCTGCTGCCGCGCCACGGAAAGGGCATCTTCAAACTTGCCATCTACAATCAGGCGGGCAAATTTCTTGGAGCCGGTTACGTTGGTGCGTTCGCCCACGTTTACAAACAGGCTTTCAGGTGTGATAGTGAGGGGTTCGAGGCCGCTGTAACGCGAGAAAGGAGGAACAACCGGCGGCGTGTGTGGTTTATACTTGGCAGCAAGGTCTGCAATAACTTTAATGTGCTGCGGCGTGGTGCCACAACAACCACCAAGTATGTTCACCAGTTCTTCGCCCAGGTACTCCTCTACGATGGCACCCATTTCGCTGGCTGTTTCATCATAACCGCCAAAGGCGTTAGGCAAGCCGGCATTAGGATAAGCACTAATGTAGCAGCCAGCAATACGCGACAATTCCTGGATATGCGTTTTGAGCTGGCGCGCGCCCAAAGCACAGTTAAAGCCTACGCTGAGTATAGGCGCATGCGAAACAGAGTTCCAGAAAGCCTCCACGGTCTGGCCGGATAAAGTACGGCCGCTGGCATCTGTAATGGTACCGGATATCATAATAGGCAGCTCTTTGCCACCATCCTGCACATACTGCTCGGCCGCAAAAATAGCTGCTTTGCAGTTCAGCGTATCAAAAACGGTTTCTATCAGCAACACATCCGCACCGCCGTCTGCCAGGCCGCGCACCTGCTCATAGTAAGCTGTTACCAGTTGGTCGAAGGTGATGGCACGGTAGCCCGGGTTGTTCACATCCGGAGAAAGAGAAGCGGTGCGGTTTGTCGGACCGATAGCACCGGCTACAAAGCGCGGCTTATCCGGATGCTGCGCCATTACCTCATCTGCTGCTTCGCGCGCCAGCTTTGCCGATGCATAGTTCAGCTCATATACCAGTTCCTCCAGGTGATAATCCGCCATGGCGATGCTGGTGCCGCTAAAAGTATTTGTTTCGATGATGTCGGCGCCGGCGTGCAGATATTCCAGGTGAATGGCTTTAATGATGTCCGGGCGCGTAATGGACAGCAGATCGTTGTTGCCTTTCAGGTCGGAGGGATGGCTTTTGAAACGTTCGCCCCTAAAATCTGCTTCGCTGAGCTGGTAACGCTGGATCATAGTGCCCATGGCACCATCCAGCACTAAAACGCGCTCACGCAACAACTGGTATATCGGATGATTATTCATAGCGGATGTCTTTCTTCTTGTAAGTCTTCGGTATTTATACTTATCAAGAAGGACACCCAAAAGGCAGGATGGACTTTCTTATCTTTTCCAAAGATTTTATACTTCAGAAGGGAATTAGCACCAAGCTGGTACAAGGTTGCTAAGACGTCGTCGGGCCCTGTCCCTCAGTCTTTCTTGATAAGAAGCTGCAATTTACGGGTATATCCGCAGAATAGAAAATTTTGTTGCATTAAAATATGAACCGGCCGCAGCAGGTATAAAAACAGGGATAAGCACCTCACCAGATGCCGGATTGCAAATCCTTGTTTAAGCAGAAGTGAATTATAAACTTCGTCCGGGCTTTATAGGCTTGTCGGCAAGTATAAACCGGCTCCAAAGTCTCAGACAGCAATGGCCTCGCGGTGTGCGCAGCTCCCGCGAGTGCCTGAATCAACTTTAACAAGTATAAACCATCTGGCGGCCAGAAGTAGGAGCGCACACATGACAACTTACATCCCGTAAAGGTCAGGACAAGGGCATGGCTTCAAGGCTACTACCAGGATTTGAGCAACCACAAACCCCGGCAAATAAAAAAGGGAAACCTTGCGGCTTCCCTTTTTTGCAAACACTGCCATCCGGCAACGTTCAATGCTTAGGCTTCTACAGTTTCAGTTGCTACTGCAGCCGTTTCTGCTTCTTCTACGGGCTTTACAGAAACGTAAGAACGGTTCTTTTTGCCTTTTCTGAATTCAACCACACCATCAGTCAGTGCAAACAGCGTATGGTCTTTGCCAATACCTACGTTTGTGCTTGGGTGGTGGGCGGTGCCTCTTTGTCTTACAATGATGTTGCCGGCAATGATAGCCTGTCCACCATAAATCTTAACACCGAGTCTTTTGGAATGCGACTCGCGGCCGTTATTAGAACTACCAGCTCCTTTTTTGTGTGCCATGTTGTTTACTATTTAGTCCAGGTTGGCGGGGCGCTTTCCCTGAAAGATTTTTACGATAAATTTCTTCTTAACCTTATCCAATGCTCTCGATCAGGACCTTGGTGAAGTGCTGGCGGTGGCCATTCTTCTTGCGGTATCCTTTTCTTCTCTTCTTTTTGAAAACGATTACTTTGTCGCCTTTCACGTTGCCAAGGATTTTACCAACCACTTTAACACCGCTCACAAAAGGAGCACCTAACGTAACAGTTCCGTTATCATCAGTAAGAAGAACATTGGCGAACTCAACGGCGTCACCCTCATTGCCGGAAAGCTTGTTAGCGTAGATAAACTTGCCGTTTTCTACTTTGGTCTGTTGACCTGCGATTTCTACAATTGCGTACATCAGCTTCAATGTATAAATTAAAATTAGTCTGCAAAAGTACGGCACTTTTTTTTAATATACAAAGTCCTGTTGCATAAATTGTTCTGCCGGCACATTTATAAGCTGCCCCTAAAAAGGACAGTTCCCGCTTTCAGATGCCACTCGCCGGGCTTTATACCTCTTGGAAAATAAAATTCTACTACATTGCAAGGGCGTGTCATGCTTCCCGGAAATGCACGTTTTCCACACATGCCGCACCATTTTCCATAAGGCTTATACCCTTTGCCATTTTCTATAAATTTTCCTGATGCAAGTATAATCCTGGCGGTAAAAACAGCTTGTCTGGCATGCAAAACATGAAGTAAAGTGCTGCATCACAATACTTTAGCATACCTATATAGTTTACCAACAATGTGGAAAAACATGTGCATTACCTCATAAGTTACAGAGCAACAATAGCTTACAAGGATGTGCATAAATTGAACAACTTTCACCCCTGTTTTCAAGTTCCTTTCTATATATTTGAACTCATAATACACCGGAATGGCAGTCGTGCCGTCCGAACAATTAGAATACCTGCGGGTTGTGGCAATGGCACCCGCGCCGCCATCATTAACCGAATAAACGCTACGCAATATGGAACCCATACTGAAAGAGAATCCCAACCGCTTTGTCCTTTTCCCCATCCAGCACGACGAAGTATGGCAAATGTATAAAAAGGCCGAAGCCAGCTTCTGGACCGCAGAAGAAATCGACCTGACGCAGGACCTGAAGGATTGGGAAAGCCTGAACGATGGCGAGCGCCACTTCATCAGCCATGTACTGGCCTTTTTCGCGGCTTCTGATGGTATCGTGAACGAGAACCTGGCTGTTAACTTTATGCAGGAGGTACAGCTGCCGGAAGCGCGTTGTTTTTATGGTTTCCAGATTATGATGGAGAACATCCATGCCGAAACGTATTCGCTCCTGATTGATACCTACGTCAAAAAGCAATCAGAAAAAGATTACCTTTTTAATGCCCTGGAAACAGTGCCTGCCGTGAAAAAGAAAGGAGAGTGGGCTTTGAAGTGGATCAACAGCGAGAACTTTACGGAGCGCCTGATTGCGTTTGCCGCCGTGGAAGGCATTTTCTTCTCCGGCTCTTTCTGCTCTATTTTCTGGATGAAGAAGCGCGGTCTGATGCCGGGCCTTACCTTTTCGAACGAGCTGATCAGCCGTGACGAAGGCCTGCACTGCGATTTTGCCTGCCTGCTCTACTCGATGTTGCAAAGCAAGCTGCCTGAAGAACGGGTGCAAGCCATTATCCGCGATGCGGTAAGTATAGAGCAGGAGTTTGTGACTGATGCGCTGCCGGTAGACCTGATTGGCATGAACGCCAAACTGATGAGCCAGTACATTGAGTTTGTGGCCGACCGCCTGCTGGTGGCACTGGGCTGCGGCAAGATCTATAACGCTACCAATCCTTTCGACTTTATGGAGATGATCTCGCTGCAGGGCAAGACCAATTTCTTCGAGAAGCGCGTGGGCGAGTACCAGAAAGCCGGTGTGCTGGGTGGCTCCGACAAAAACGTATTCTCGCTGGACGAAGACTTTTAAGTATACCTTGATTGTTGGATTGCTAAATGGTTAAAAGCTTGTAAAAGATGATAACGGCAAACCAACCATTAAACCATACCTGCGGAAAAGTTTGGCGCTCAAGAGACCTTACAGCATCTTTAGTTCTGTGCGTGTCTGATGGCAGCAACACAAGTCCTGTCTGCATATAATTCCTGACGCACAACCGCCTCCTGCTCCGGCAGCGAGGATTACCTATACAGTTTATTTATCAACCCGGGGCCTTGAACCTCGCTAAAAGTATATCGCCTATGTTAGTAGTTAAACGCGACGGCCGACGCGAGTCTGTCAAATTTGATAAGGTTACCGCACGCATCGAGAAGCTGTGCTATGGCTTGCACATGGATTATGTGTCGCCGATTGAAGTGGCCAAAAAGGTGATTGACGGCATTTATGATGGCGTAACCACCGTGGAGCTGGACAACCTGGCAGCCGAAACGGCTGCTTCGCTCACCACCAAGCACCCCGATTATGCGGTGTTAGCGGCCCGTATTGCCATTTCTAACCTGCACAAGGTGACGAGCAAGTCGTTTTCCAACACCATGAAGCGCCTGTATACGTACGAGGACCCGAAAACCGGTGAAAATGCATCGCTGCTTGCCCGCGATGTGTATGAGATCATCCGCAAGCACGCTGCCCAGCTCGACTCCACCATCATCTACGACCGCGACTATAACTACGATTACTTCGGCTATAAAACGCTGGAGCGCTCGTACCTGCTGCGCCTGAACGGCAAAGTGGTGGAACGCCCGCAACACATGCTGATGCGCGTAGCCGTGGGTATACACAAGGAGGATATTGAGTCTGCTATCGAGACCTACAACCTGATGTCGGAGAAGTGGTTTACGCATGCGACACCTACTTTATTCAATGCAGGTACGCCCAAGCCACAGTTGTCCAGTTGCTTCCTGCTAACGATGAAGAACGACAGCATCCCGGGTATCTACGACACGCTGAAGCAATGCGCCCAGATTTCACAGAGTGCCGGCGGTATTGGCCTTTCTATACACAATGTGCGCGCCACCGGTTCTTACATCAAAGGTACCAACGGCACGTCTAACGGTATCATCCCGATGCTGAAGGTGTTTAACGACACGGCCCGCTACGTAGATCAGGGAGGTGGCAAGCGCAAGGGTGCTTTCGCTATTTACCTGGAGCCCTGGCATGCCGATATCTTCGAGTTCCTGGATCTGAAGAAGAACCATGGCAAAGAGGAAAACCGCGCCCGCGACCTGTTTTACGCCCTCTGGACACCAGACCTGTTTATGAAGCGCGTGGAAGAAAACGGCGACTGGAGCCTGTTCTGTCCGAACGAAGCGCCCGGCCTGAGCGAATGCTGGGGCAAGGACTTTGAGCGCCTCTACGAGAAGTATGAGCGCGAAGGCCGTGCCCGCAAAACCATCAAAGCCCAGGAATTATGGTTCTCTGTGTTAGAGTCGCAGATTGAAACCGGCACACCTTATATACTTTACAAAGACCATGCAAACAGTAAGAGCAACCAGCAGAACCTGGGTACCATCAAGAGTTCGAACCTGTGCACCGAGATCATGGAGTATACCGACGAGAACGAGGTTGCTGTCTGCAACCTGGCTTCGCTGGCGCTGCCCCGTTATATAAAGGAGGAGAACGGCCACAAGGTATTCGATCACCAGAAGCTGTTTGATGTAACCTACCATGTTACCAAAAACCTGAACAAGGTTATCGACATCAACTATTACCCGATAAAGGAGGCACGTAATTCTAACATGCGCCACCGTCCGATTGGTTTGGGCGTGCAGGGTTTGGCCGATACCTTTATTCACTTGCGTATGCCGTTTGAAAGCGATGAGGCACGCGGCCTGAACAAGGACATTTTCGAAACCATATACTTTGCAGCTATGACGGCTTCTAAGGATCTGGCGAAAAAGAATGGCCCTTACGAAACGTTTAAAGGTTCGCCGCTGTCGGAAGGCAAGTTCCAGTTCGACCTGTGGGGCGTATCGCCGGAAAGTGGCCGCTGGGACTGGGAGAGCCTGCGCCAGGAAGTAGTGGAGCATGGTGTGCGCAACTCGCTGCTGGTAGCGCCCATGCCAACCGCGTCTACCGCTCAGATATTAGGCAACAACGAGTCGTTTGAGCCTTATACTTCCAACATATACCTGCGCCGCGTACTGAGTGGTGAGTTTATGATAGTGAACAAGCACCTGCTGAAAGACCTGATTGCCCTGGGTATCTGGAACGACCAGATGAAGCAGGATATTATTGCGGCTAACGGTTCCATACAGGACATCCCGAACATCCCGCAGAATATCAAAGACCTGTACAAAACAGTATGGGAAATCAGCCAGCGCACCATCATTGACATGAGTGCTGACCGCGGCGCATACATCTGCCAGAGCCAGTCGCTGAACCTGCACGTGCAAAACGTAAACTTCGGCAAGCTGACTTCCATGCACTTCTACAGTTGGAAGCGCGGCCTGAAAACAGGTATGTATTACCTGCGCACCAAATCTGCAGTAGACGCCATCAAGTTTACCGTAGAGAAACAAGCCGCCGAAACGCTCTCGCCGGTGTATAACCAGGAGCAGAACCGCAGCGATATGAGCTGCAGTTTAGATAATCCGGACGCCTGCGAAGCTTGCGGGTCGTAAGGAAAACCCATACAATAAAAAGAGCCGCTAATATAGCGGCTCTTTTTATTGGTGGCATACTCTATAATGCAACTTTTGAAATAATTAGATAGCTTTGGAGGCTCAGAGGTAGTTTGCAACTTTTAATACATTATGAGAAAAGAGGTAATAGAATCAATAAGAGATAACTATAGCTTTTATACTAAACTTCTAGAAGAGCGTAAATCAGTATTTAAGCAAGTTATTGAAATCACAGAAGTTGGTAACAATGCAAACACCTTAGAACAGACCACAGATGTAGAGCATACACATTTAGCTAATACTATACTTTTCATAGTAAACGTAAAGGTCAGTAACTATAAGTTTTTCCAGTTTAAATTACGCTGCAAGGATCTGTGTGCGCAGCCTTTTTTTAGGTATGATAATGATGGAGATACTCATCGGAATCATGATGAGAGGATACCACTCTCAGAGCAACAGGTAACTACTCCACATTTTCACTATTATAATGAAAAAGGTATAAACATAGCATATAAAACGCCACACCTTCAAAATGAAGCTGAAAGGCAAGCACTTGAAGATATTAACTTGTGCATTAAGCACTTTTGCCATGAAGCAAATATTAGATTAAATCATGAAGAGTTTCCAGAGATTAGAATATTACCTCAAGCTTTACCTTTTTCCCTAACCAAGGACGACCCAACAACAAATATTAATTTTTTATGATGATTTACGAAGGAATATATAATGACATAAGAGCTTCCTTTGGGAAGCTCTGGTCCTTTAAGGAAAGAGGTAAATCATTAGAAATTATTACACCATTTGCCACCACATCTCAAAAATTCATCTCTGTTTTTTTAACCGAGCAGTATGGTGAATATATCGTTACTGATGGAGGCTGGATTGATGCAGGTATTTATGACAACACCTTTAATTTGGAAGAAGAGTCCTATAATAAAATATTTCTTCATCATTTAGACTCCTATGGAGTTAAAGAAATAAATGGCCCTGCAGAAACAAAATACTTCTACAAAAAAACTTCGACCGCTATTGCAGTACCATCTCTCGTTTTTGACTTATCAAGCTTTATTTGTGCATTAGTAAGCCTTTCAGATGTTGAGTTTTCTGGTAAGGAAGAAAAAGAAACTAAAGAACGCTTCAATAAAATGGCGAGTGATTATCTCCTACAAATTATACCGAAAGGCAAACTAGAGATAGGTAGTTACATAGATAGCAAAAAGGAAGTTAGAGTAAGTGCTTTGGTAAAGGCTACTAAGTCTCAGTTAATTCTTATTAACTATATTACGGGTAGTAATTTGTACTACTTTAACAATAGCATTACCAAAGCAAACTTTGTCTTTGAGCTTGCAGACAAATCAGAAGTTAAACCTTATATAAAGAAGAAAATATGCTTAATAGATGATTCTGCGACTGGCTTTATGCCGAATAAGACATCTACCTATATTGATCATTTAATTACAAATACAAGCTCAACACCGATTAACTGGTCAAGCAGAGAAAACATCCTCGCACATTTACCACCCGAGCTTCTTCCTCCAAATGGCGGATTTGCTGCGTAGGAAAGTACATCTTATTTGCAGTTCTGAGATAGAGGAAACATCAAGGATCTCGCAGGAGTTACACACACTGCGAGGTCTTTAGGCGTTTACTTGCAGCGCGTGTAAACCTGCATGCGGACTACAGCTTACTACTTCACAGGTGCATAATCCACTACAAAAGCATCTTCCAGCACACCTAACTGGCCCAGCAATTCGCCGAATTTTTTATGGGCCGGGTGTGGCAGATAGGCATCCCGCGCGGCAGCATCTTTAAAGGTAACCAAGTACACGTGGGTAAAACCCTGGTTCTTGTTTTCGGGGCTGTCATTTACGCCGTGCTCGAAGGCTACAATGCCGGGTATTTTGTTCTGTAGTTCCCCAAAGGCCTTGGTTACCGTTGCTATCTGCTCGTCGGTAGCGCCGGGCTTATACTTGAAAATAACGATATGTCGCACTTGCTCTTGTTTTGAAGTCTGAAATCCTGAAAGAAAGAATATCGCGGTGAAAACGCCTATAAGTAAACCCGCACCTGTTATCTTTTTCATACCTGAATGTTATTTTAGTTTTTGGATCTGTTATGCCGGATCTAGTATAACTATAATTGGTTGATGGTGCAACTATAAAATAATTAATCTCTCGTATTCAGAAGATAAAGTACCTTAAGCCTGCCTACACCGGGCGCAACAAAGCAACAGCGTATTGTTGGCCTGGCAAAAAGCCGTCTCGCAGCTATTATCCCTGTGCCTGAAAAAGAATAGGCTGATTTACCCAGGCCAGGGCTTCCGCTCTGTTACTAAATTCTTTTAACACCAAATCGCCCAGGTTATCCGCACGCCTCATAAAATGCTCGACCGCCATTTTGTTGAAGATATCTTCTGATACCACGGTAGCATTCCGGCGGATGGTTCCGGTCTGCAGCCTGGGCAAAGTATAGGCTGCAAACCATTCCTGGTCGGCCTGCCGGATGGCCCGCATCCGGCTGTTGTCGGCCAGCCAGCGGAGCGGCTTGTACTCCTCCATCATTCGGACACACATAATAGTGGCTTCCCGGAATTCCTCACTACTTAGAAATCCCACGCATTCGGCGATACCTAGCTGATGCTCCTCATCATAAGTAAGGGTAACGGCCTGAGTTTGGAAGTAGACTTTTAACATAAATCAATGGCTTAAAGAATTCAGCAACCGCAAAGTTAGATCTTCTCCGTGTACGGCAATATTCTTTTGATGTATGCATATCCGGGTAAAATGCTGGAATAGCAATTTCATGGTATTGCTGCTGCTTGCCATCATGCCATCATTTAACCGGGAAGTAAAGCACCTTGCAACCTCGGGAAGGCTATTATATACCCGCCCTAAATGTGCAAAGAAAAAGGAGGAACCGTTAAGCATCTCCTTCTTTAGAAGTTGTTTGATCTGTTAGCCATTGCATGGCTTCGCGTACCTCGCCAAAATTGCAAAAAAGCCCTTTGCCGGCCGAAACCAGTTCTGCATCCAACAACACTGCTGTTACTGCGCTGCGAACCTCTTCAACGTCAGATGGCAGCCGCGCCAGGCGCAACAGCGGAATAGCAGCAATTCTGGTATCAATTACCTTTAAGCTCCACTGCAGGTCCTGCAGGTTAATGGCTCTGATTTTACGATTGTCTGAAAGCCATCCCCGCAATTCGAACCTGCTCATGAGCTCCAGGCAAAGCAATATTGCCTCCCGGAAAGCAGCCCCGTGCACATGTCCCCGCCATACCGCCATCCCCACACTAGCATCTCTGCTGTAGTACAGGCTCACCAGCGGATTCTTAAAATAGGGATGCATTATTGTAAATGCCACACTTGAATGGATAAAAGAACAGGAAGTATAAAAATCAAAGTATAAGCACCTGCAATTAGGTTGTACCAATTACAGGAAAAGCTGCGGAGGTTCTCCGCAGCTTTTCTTATATATTGTAGTATCTGCTGCCAGGTGACCGGCCAGCAATATAAAAGACCTGAGAATGCGTTCGGAGTACGCTATTCCGTAGTAGCCACTACAATGGCCACGCGCCGGTTTTGCTGGCGGCCTTCAGGCGTTTCGTTGGTAGCAACAGGAGCTTTTTCGCCCATTGGCTGAATGGAGATGCGCGAAGCATCAATACCGCCTTTGTCCTGCAGCCATTGCTTTACAGACTGGGCACGCTCCTGCGAGAGCTCCATGTTATAATCTGCGCTGGCGCGGGCATCGGTAAAGCCATACACCCGGATCGGGCCATCGCCAGGTATGTTTTTTATTTCATTTACTATCTCCTGCAATTTAGGCTCTGCATTTTCGCGTATGGCGGCTTTGTCTGTGTCAAACATCACCTCCTCATCCATGGTATAGATGGTATAATCTTCTGTAGCACGCTTTTCTACGTCTACCCCTTTCAGAACGGCAACTTCTACTACAGGCGCTTCAAAGTCCACATCGTTCCAGAAAGTCTCGTCTATTTGCTTTATCTCAACGCCGTCTGCGTCTACACGTGCGTTTTCATCATCATACATCACGGCAGTATCTGCTGTGGCTTCTTCAAGCGTATCTTCTTTCACACCGCCTTTTGGGTCGTTACAGGCGCTAAACATTACAGTCGTCAGCATAAAAGCTGGTATTAATACTTTTTTCATAGCTTGGTTTTGTTGGTTTAGTACTTATGTACGCGACCGCTAAAGCTTCGTTATTCTGACATGCTTAAAAGCCTGTCTAAAACCTGCCATAAGCCATACAACAGCAACGCTTCCGGAAAGTATAAAAGCGGCGTCACCGCTGCCAAATCTGCACAAAAACCAGGCTTATACCTGAATTCTGGCATCTGTTAAAAGAACAGCGGTGTTAGAAACCCGGCGCAGGCAGTTGCATTATAACCATAGCGCACCTGATAGTAATATGACATTATGACCATACATAAAGGAGCAAAACAAGAGATTAAAGCCATTATGACATTCTGGAGCACCAGCAGGTATAACCGGGGTAACATGGCATTACTGGCATCAGTTTTGCATTATTCTTCTCAGAATAAGACTGAGGAGAAAGAAAAATGAAACTGATAAAAGATAAAGAATTACTACAGAACATCGCACACCAGATTAACCTGCTCAACACAGTGGGAGGTGGTGTAAGCGAAACCTACGTGGATGTACATAAATATAAAAAAGGCGCTGTAATTGAAGTATGGGCCGCAACCGTGAACCCTGAATCCTTCCGGGTGGTGCTGCACAACAACCAGCTCATGATTTTGTCGGCGCTGCATAGCGAGGAGAACCCGCAAATGGCGGTGCCACTCTTTAACAGGACTTTCCAGCTACCGCCACAGGTTGATCTGGGCCAGGTTGAGGCCATTTACCAGGATGGTCAGTTGCAGGTAAAGCTGCCATACTATGAGTCGGCAGATCATCCGCGTGAAATCGAAATAAAACAACTATAATTTAAAACAGGAGAGGCGCTAACGTTAGCGCCTCTCCTGTTTTAAATAGATAAAGAATATGTTTGAATTTATACTTCGGTAAAACCAGAAGTACAGGCCTGCTGCGCAATTTGCCGTCAGCAATAAACAATAAAATACGTAAGCAATGCCTCAATAGCGTCCCAAATTACGGACGGGTGTTCATCAACCGGAAAGCTTCTGCCCGGCTAATCTTTTTCTCTAAAATCAGCGGCTGGTCGTCATTTTTAGCTATCACCAGAATAAAGTTTTTGCTCGCCTCCTGGTAATACACAAACGCCGTGAGGTTTTCGTACCCCACGCTAAAAATCTTTCTTGTTTTGCTGCTGTTAAAGAAATTATAATTATCGACTTTTATGTTTCTTAATAACCTCATACTCATGCCTTCTACTGGTATTCTAACGGTGCTTATGGGGGATTTTGTTTCAGTTTCAGCAAGGATGCAATTATATTCTTTCAATAATCATACATTTACAGCATAGCAAATTATTGCAGGAGCTGGCTAAGTTGCGTCAGAAGTTTATCTTTGTTAGGGCCTTACAACCAATAAGATGACCATCCAATACCAAACACGTCGGGTGCCTGTGGCGCTACACCGCCGTCATAAACCCGGCAATGCCATGCACCTGCTTACAGCTTTTGTGGTTCTGATGTACAGGGCTGCCAGTTTGGAGTGTATTAACCATTATCAGCGTAGCACAAACATATATGAGTAACCATCAGATGTCTTTTAAGCTGGCGGAAATACAGGGGCTGGAACAGATGCTGGTGCAGCACCGCCTGATCCTGCAGTTAAACCCGCTTCTGAGCCTGCCACGCTACGAGGAAATGCTGCGCCAGATGCTGCCGAACGGTTACCGGATGATTGGTGTTTTTGATGAAGCGGGCAGTTGCGCCGGCCTCTCCGGTTTTTGGATCAACACCAAACTATACAGTGGCAAGTACCTGGAAGCAGATAACTTTGTAGTAGATGCGGCATACCGCTCGCAGGGGCTGGGCAAGCTGCTCTCGGACTGGATGCTGCAGGAGGCACAACGCCACCACTGCGATACTATCATGCTGGACGCTTACACAAGCAACAGCGCGGCGCACAGGTTTTACTTCCGCGAGGGATTTCATATCAAAAGCTATCATTTTTATAAAAGCCTATGAGCAATGGCAAGTATAGCTGGCTGGTTTGGCTGTGCTATTTTATCCTGTTTGAGCTGGTAATGTACTTTGGCCTGAGCTACATTTTATCCGACATGGGCGAAACGAACCAGTTGCAGCCCGAAAACACAGTTGTCCCCAACTGGGTTAAAGCGGTTTCGTTTATACTTTTATATATTTTAGGCCTGTTAATCGTTGTAATGCTGGTAAGCAACATGATGCCTAGCAGGTACCGCAGCCAGCTGATGCGCTGGGTATACCTGGCCCTGCTGGGCATGATAGTGATGTTGTTTTTACTGTTTAATTAAACCCTGGCCGGCAGGCTGCTGTCCGGCGTAATTTATAGCCTTTATACCTTGTATGAGAAAAGTTATTTACCTCGTGCTGCTGTGCCTGCTGTCGGGCGTGGCGGCGCATGCCCAGACTGAGTATTCGCGCCCTGGCAAGTATTATATTCAGCTCCAGAACGGGCAAATCGTGTATGCCGATAAGCTACAGTACAAGTCGCCTATTTTTAAGCAGAATTATTTCCTGCTGGATGACTCCCTGAAGTATAACCCCGGCAATGTGGCCGCTTTTCAGGACGAAGATGGTTACTTTGCACGCGTAGAAGTTGGCAACAGCTACGATTCCTTTGCCAAGCGCCTTCTCGACGGGCCACGCATTGATAAGTTTTATACTTCGCGCACCACCTATGACTATAATCCCTATGGTTACGGCTATGGCGCTTATGGTTACGGCGGCCCCAATACCAGCCGGCGCCGCATCTATTTCTTTTCCAAAGACGATGGCCCGCTATACCTGTTTAACTATGAGAACCTGGAGGAAGCTCTTGCCGATAATGCTGCCAGCACAGCTATGCTCCGTAAGTACCGCAAGGACAAGCTCATCAACACAGGCGTTTCGGTTTTAGGAGCCGGCCTGCTGGCTGCCGGAGGCCTTATTACAGCCGGCAGTGCCCAAACCACCCCCAGTGGAGGCAGTTCAATCACCGTATCGCCGCTTATGTATGCGGGGGCAGGCATACTGGGCGCACAGTTCGTTATCAACCTGTTCCAGAAAGATAAACTGACGCAGGCCATAGAAGTATATAATTACCAGGTACAGCAGTAAGCTTTTGCTGAACTTTGTTTAGCCTGTGCAGCAGGCGGGGCTACTTTATTGTAGCCCCGCCTGCTTTTTTATAGCAGTCAGAAGCTACAGGCACCGCAAAAGTGCTTAATTTAGCTACCTCTTATAAACCTGCTCATGGAAAGCCTGCTGTTCTGCCCTCATCGATGTGCTCCCGGCCATGGTGGAAAAGCACTGCCACAAGCGCCTTTTAGTATGGATATGTTTGCCGCAGACATCTTACCTGCTGGAGCTACCCGCCACCCGCCCGAAACCATTATGACGCAGCGGCTGGCTTACGAAATAAAGCAATTCCTGCAGCCTTAATCCGTTACCTTTACAAACAACATTATACTTTATGCCTGCTCGTTTACCGTTTTGCTTTACCTATCGCCAGTTTGTATCGTTTGCTTTCCAGGTATTTGTTGCTGTATGCCTTTGTGCCAGCCTGGCTTCGTGCGCCGGCAGCCGCCCGGCCTTTGGCGAGCGCGGCTACACCGAAGAGGGCAAAGCCTCTTATTACAGCCGCAAACTGCAGGGCCACAAAATGGCAAACGGCAAACCTTACCGGCATGGCAGGCTGACGGCAGCGCACAAAACACTGCCGCTGGGTACCAGAATTAAAGTAACCAACCTGCAGAATAACAAAAGTGTAAAGCTGAAAGTAACTGATCGGGGTCCCTTTGTGCGGGGCCGCATCGTGGACTTATCGGGTAAGGCAGCCAGGCGACTGAACGCGATAAAGGCAGGTGTAGTGCCTGTGCGGATAAAAGTTATCGGCCCGGTGCCGGACAAAAAGTAAGGTGAACCTACTTTTCCGGTCTTTAGGGATGAAGTAGTTCCGTATTTATCTTATAATTACGGATGGTCTTGCTATGTGCCGGCACCCGCGCTTAAGGACTGCTGAAGTATGAGTTGCCGGTGAAAAAATCAGCCATGCTGGCTTTTGCCTGATTGCTTGTAAACGCTGGTCAACTTAGATAGAAACCGTGCTGCTCAAGTATAAACCTTAAGTTTGGAGCAGGAGAAAAGGTACAATATTCATCAGGTATACGCAGTCCCAGAAAAGATATAGTTCCTTTATTTTCAGCCCCTTCCATACTTGAAGTCCATACTCTCTATCATTTCCCCGCTGCCTGCCTGCCAATTACCAGCCAATAAACTGTATTTACCATAGCAGAAATGCTAATCTCCAAATTATGCTGCCTCATACTTGTATTTTCAGATACTACCGTTTACATTTGAACATGAGAAATCTGCGGCAACCGGTACATGCTTTAACTACAGTGGCAGCACTGCTGCTCCTGTGCATGGTACAGGCTCCCGTTGCTATGTCCGGCACAAACGGCACTGCCTCTACGCAGGCGAATACATCTACCACTTCCTCCCAGGTTGATGCAGCGCAGCAAACAAAAGCCAGCGTAAGTACAGGTAATATGCCCGCTGCCAAGCCTAAGACCAAAGCTATTACCAAACCACGCGAAAAATCGATACTGGATGCTGACGTACTGGACAGCCCGATGTCTTACCTGCGTAATGCTTTCTCCTCAGAAGAGGAAGACATGGAAGCTCCTGCCCACCCCGGCCCTGTGGTGGTAACACTGAAGGCACTGGCAGCTTCGCTGCTTTCAACTATTATCTAAATTTCTGATTTGTTCTTCGCGACACTTGCTTTAGCCTTAAAGCTGCGCTTTGTGCCCGGCATATAAAAGCCATACATCAGAATAGGATTAGTAACTATATCTTTTCAGGCTTGCCCAGCTTTATTTCTGATTTCCCCTTATAAATTTCCCCTGTCCGGATATCAAAGGCAAAGCTTGTTTCCGGGTCATAAATCAAACCTGATTTAGGGGAATACCTCAAACCGGTTTCAGGGTCTTCCATATACCCGATTATAGTTGGTGAAGGCATCCGCGCCTGCTTGTTATCTGGCTTTATGACCGGCATCGTCCAGGTATGGTTTGCCCGATGCCTGCCCGCATACGCCTTCAACTTTCCGAGAAAAACATCTAAATCGCTGGATTGCGCCTGTGCCCCGGTCTGAAACACCAGCATCATTAAAGTGAGGGCAAAATATTTGAGGAACTTCATCTGCAGCAACTTAAGCTTTTACATGGTTATTTATACTTGCGTAATGCTTTGTTGGTTTTAAACCTGCCTCAACCTTACAGCTCCTTTCATGCCAGCTGTTTTGTTTTCTACAATGTAAGGGTTTCCGGATAGTACCAGAGGGGTAATTATCAAATAAAATTGCTCCCCAAAGCCAGCAACAGGCCCAGCAGCGTTGCCACCAGTTTGCTGCGGTTAAAATGATGGTCGGGGCTGGTTTCAAAAAGTATAGTAGTGGAGATGTGCAGGAAATTACCGGCCACCAAACCGGTCAGGGCAGTATAAAGCGCACCATTCGGCGCCTCGTTCAGCAGTGTGTTGCTCACCAGTATTCCCAGCGGTGAGCCGAGGGCAAATATCAGCAGCCACAGAAAAGCCTTCCGGAAGTTGCCGAGGCGCGACAGCAGCACCGACATAAGGGCAAAACCCGCCGGAATGTGGTGCAGCGCGACTCCCAGCAGCACCAGGTAGAAACTGCTTTGCTGGTGCGCATGCCCCAGGTGCTGCTCAACTGGCTGCACGAGTATACTTCCTTCCAGAAAAGAATGGACGAACAGCGAGCCCAACAGCAGAAAAGGCATGGAGCCAATGCGGCCATGCGTGTGAATATGCCCATGCTCTACACCATGCGAAAACATTTCTAGCACCAGCTGCAGGAAAAAGCCCGCCAGCACCCAGTAACCAACCACCTGCGGATTAGCGCTGCGCAGCAGCACCTCGGGCAGCAGGTGAATAATGGTAATAGTGAACAGGTATGCTCCACTAAAAGCCAGCGCCAGCTTTAACCAGCGCCCCTGCGTAGGCGGAAATACTTTTACCAGCAGGCCGGAAATAACTACGGCCAGAAAGAGGACAAGTATGGCTATGACCATGCAGCTTCGCTATTTTTTTAATACAAAAATCATACGTTCGCTTTTATCAGCGTCATAAGCATTCAGGTTATAGTCGCCGAACACGTCCGCCAGGCGCAGTTTGGCCATGGCAAAGTATTCCAGAAAATCCTCTTCCCGCAGCGCCCGTACCCGCTCCACAAAACAATAGTCGCGCCCCTGATCGGCAAAGCGGATAGTTTTCACGATAAAGCCCTTCTCTACGCCGCGGTGTATTTTAAATGTAATGCCCTGTACCTCTTTTTCCTCCTCTGCTACCAGCCCGGCAATGGTTAGATCTGTATTCATAAAATCGATGACCAGCTTGCCTCCGTATTTCAGGCTCTGTGTTACAGCAACCAATGCCACCACATTCTCTGTTTCGTTATCGAAATAGCCGAAGCTGGTGAACAGGTTAAGGATGAAGTCGAAGGTTTCGGGCTCGTATACCTCGCGCATGTCGTGCACGGCAAAGTGCAGGCGATCATTTTCAAACTGCTTGGCGTAAGCAATACTTTGCTCCGACAAATCAATTCCTGTTACATTGTAGCCCTTTTGGTTGAGGTATACAGAGTGGCGGCCTTTGCCGCAGGCCAGATCCAGTATCTTGTCATGCGGCTTTGGATGTAGATAGGTCAGCAGGTTATCCATAAACTGCCGCGCCTCCGAAGCATTGCGGTTGTTATACAGTATATGATAATACGGAGAGTCGAACCAGGTAGTAAACCATTCGTCCTGCTGAGCCATAGGCGTGGTAAAAGCAATTGTGTTGCAAAGATAAAATTTAAACCTGATATCCGGCCATCAGCTCCCTCTTATACACCAGGTATGGCAGCAGCAACATACCGGACAGGCATAAAAAGGCCTGCCGCTGCTCCGGTTGGCGCAAGGGCAGGCCCCATACTGTAAGTATAACGCTCGTTAATCTATATCGGCGCCTTCAGCGGTATTTGTTTCTGATGCTTCGTTTACGCTGTCCGCTTTCTGGATGCTGTTTCCACCCCTGTCCCGGTTCGGCATTACCTGCTCCTTGTCGTTTTCATCGTATATGGAGTTTACTTTCCCTATGTTGTAAGTATCCCGTGTTCCGGGCTCTACTACGTCCACCGATACTTTCTCTTCCGGCCGCAGGTCAGAGGGATCGCCACAGGAAACCATACATAATCCGCACACGGCGGCAAAAACTATTAATACGTTCTTATTCATCGTTGCTGTATTTATACTACTTTATACTTTAAACCCAAAGGCCTTAATTATATCTTATTACGGTTAACCGGCACGGCCCGGTTATATCAGGCCAGCAGGTTTTTACGGCGCAGCATGCTTTCCATCAGCTTCAGATCATTCGCGCCCGTAAAAATGCGGAACGGCAGGTAAATAAAAACCGGTACCTGAAATGTTTTCGCCAGCCAGCCTTTCCATCCTTTGGGCAGCTGATCGCCGCTTGCAGCCTTCAACCACAGCATATACGCGTCGTCCTGCTTGGCGGCTTTGTCTATCATATCCCAGGTCAGGGCCATGCCTTCGCGTTCGTTGCGTTTCATCAGTATCTGGCGCTGGTCAATTTCATAGTTCAGCTTCTCGAACAGCACGTCACCCTGTTCCATCTGGGTGATGCCCAGCACCTGGGCCGAGCGCAGCAGGATAAATAAAATAGTGACAACTACCGCCGCGGCTACCCACCACCACGAAAAGCTGAAAACAGCCGGCAACAGGAAAAGCGCCAGCGGGATAAGTGCATACCACCAATCTTTGCGCCATACCTGCTTCAGCGCCATGTTGGTATACACCTTTTTGTCGAGTTGATATTTTTTAGTGCGGATGGCCAGTGGAGAAGAACCCTGCTGTGCCCGGTAACCGCGTTGATTTGGTTGCTGCATAAATAAAATAAAAATTGTAATGTCAATCTCTGCTGCTGATTGCTTCACGGCGCCTGGAGCAGCACGCCAGCAGGCACAATCCGCAATCCCTGCGATAGGGGCAAAGGTACTTTAAATTAAAATGCTTTTAAGCTCAGATCCATACTTTTGATGGAGTGCGTAAGCGCGCCTACCGAAATATAATCTACCCCGCATGCCGCCACTTCGCGGATAGTCGCTTCGGTTATACCCCCAGATGCTTCTGTTTCATACTTACCGCCGATGATGGCTACGGCTTCGCGCATCATGGCAGGGGGCATGTTGTCGAGCATAATGCGGGAGATGCCGCCGGTGTCTACTGCTTCTTTCACTTCCTGCAGGGTGCGCGTTTCTACTTCAATGTCCAGATCTTTGCCCTTTTGCTGCAGGTACCTTTGCGTGGCCGTAATCGCTTCGCGTATGCCGCCGGCGTAATCCACATGGTTGTCTTTCAGGATTATCATGTCGAACAGACCGTAGCGGTGGTTTATGCCGCCGCCAATCAGCACGGCCCATTTTTCCGGAAGGCGAAAATTGGGCGTGGTTTTGCGCGTGTCCAGCAGTTTGGCTCCGGTGCCTCTAATCAGTTCGGTCAGGTGATGGGTATAGGTGGCGATGCCGCTCATGCGCTGCATACAGTTCAGCACCAGTCGCTCCGCTGTAAGTATAGACTGTGCTCTTCCTTTCACCGTCAGGGCCACGTCGCCATACTTCACTTCAGCGCCATCGGGCAGCAGCACCTCCACTTCCAATTCCGGGTCTACAGCGCTGAAAATATAGCCGGCCAGCTCCACACCCGCCAGTATGCCGTCGCCCTTCACGAGCAGGCGCGCCTGGTTCTGCGCATCCGCCGGAATAGATGCCAGCGAGGAGTGGTCGCCGTCGCCAATATCCTCGGCCAGCGCCCGTGAGATAAACTCGTTTATACTTTGTGGACTTAGGTATGTCGCTTTCACAGTGCAAAAATAAAAAAAGCCCGGCATAAATACCGGGCTTTTTAAAAATCTATTGCCTGCTGCTTTTAATCTTTTATAAAACTCATGGAGTGCACCTGGTATTTACCGTCTGCGGCCTTCATGCGGATAAGGACCGTGTATGTACCGCTTTTAGACGTATAGGTGCCGATGGCATACAATTGCCCTTTTTCGGAGGTGCCGTCGTGGTTAACTGAAAAGTCTACAGGTGTATTTTTGCTGAAAAAGTTCTTCATCACAAACTCAGCCTGGGTGCTGCTGTAGTTGGTTGCATCCCCGCCATCCAGCGTAATTTCCACTACATTGCTGAAATTGCGGGCCAGGTCTTTGGCAGAGCCGGCCTTCATAGCGTATTTTACGCTGCCCATGGCATCGCTGCCCTGCGCTGCGGCAGGAAATGTTGTAAAAAATACCGTTGCCAGCAACAACGAAAATACTGCTAAAATGTGTCTAATTTTTTTCATGAATACAACTTGTGACTTTGAACTGTTAGCAGCCAAAACTATGCCAGTAAACAAGGTATGAAATAAATGTAAAACATAATAGCATTATGCAAATATCCCGACGTTGTGCAAAAGCTGTTCCTGCCCGCTTTAATTGCCCCTAATAAAACTCTTAGCCGGCTATAACAGTAGCTTTTAACAGGTATGTATAAGTATGCTTGCCCGGGCAGGCTTAAAACCACCTTATGAAGTGCCCGGTGGCAAGCGGCAAAAACATGCCAGCCACACGTTTTATCATCAAGGGATAAAGCGCGTGTCGTTGGTTATAAACAAATAAAAAAAGCCTTATACTTCATATATTGGTATTTGTGTCTTTTTACTTAGTTATATTTGCGCTATGGATAAAAAGGTTCTTTTAGTGATTTTAGATGGATGGGGCATCGCTACCCACCCCGAGGTTTCGGCTATTGCAAAAGCCAAAACACCTTTCTTCGATGCTATACTTCAGCAATATCCTAACACCCGGTTGCAGGCTTCGGGCGAGGCCGTCGGGCTGCCCGAAGGGCAGATGGGCAATTCAGAAGTTGGCCATATGAACCTGGGTGCAGGGCGTGTGGTATACCAGGATTTGGTGCGCATCAACAAAGCCATTGCTGAACACCAGCTTGGCACGATACCCGTGCTGGCTGATGCATTTGCCTATGCCAAAGAAAATAACAAGCCGGTACACTTTATTGGGCTGCTGTCTGATGGCGGCGTGCACTCGCACATCAACCACCTGAAGGCGCTTTGCTCGGTAGCTTCTGATCAGGGGCTGCGCGATGTTTACATACATGCTTTTACCGATGGCCGCGATACCGATCCCAAAAGTGGCGCCAGGTATTTAACGGAGCTGCAGGAGCACCTGGCACACAGCACCGGCACCATTGCCTCTGTAATTGGCCGCTATTACGCCATGGACCGCGACAACCGCTGGGAGCGTGTAAAACTGGCCTACGATCTGCTGGTGAAAGGTGCGGGCGAACACTCCCAAAACCTTATCCAGTCTGTACAGGATTCTTATGATGCCGGGGTAACGGATGAGTTCATCAAGCCCATTGTGAAGGTGAATGATGCAGGCCAGCCGGTTGCCACTATAAAAGACGGCGATGTTGTGATTTGCTTTAACTTCCGCACGGATCGGGGCCGCGAAATTACGCAGGCCCTCACGCAGCGCGACTTTCCGGAGCAGGACATGCACCGCCTGAACCTGCACTACATTACCATGACCACGTACGATGAAACATTTGAAGGTGTAAAGGCTATTTTCGAGAAGGACAACCTGAACAACACCCTCGGCGCCGTGCTGGCCAATGCCGGTAAAACGCAGATACGTATTGCTGAAACAGAAAAATACCCGCACGTTACCTTCTTCTTTTCCGGTGGCCGCGAAAGCGAATTCCCCGGCGAAAAGCGCCTGATGTGCCCATCGCCCAAAGTTGCCACCTATGATTTGCAGCCGGAAATGAGCGCCGCCGATATCCGCGACGCGATTGTGCCGGAACTGGAACGCAAATCTGTCGACTTTATCTGCCTTAACTTTGCCAACCCTGACATGGTAGGCCATACGGGCGTGTTTGAAGCCGTGGTGAAAGCCTGCGAAACCGCAGATAAGTGTGCTGAGAAGGTAGTAACTACTGCTTTAAATAATGGCTACGACAGTATTATTATTGCAGACCATGGCAATGCCGATTTCATGATTAACCCGGATGGTACGCCCAATACGGCTCATACTACTAACCTGGTGCCCTGCATTCTGGTGAGCAACGACTTTAAAGGTTCCCTGCACGAGGGCAAACTCGGTGACATTGCCCCTACCATACTGGAACTGATGGGCATACCGCAGCCGCAGGAGATGACGGGCGTATCTTTAATCAATAAGTAAGCAGCGCGTGCTCAGGTATAGCTTATTTGTTTTATTTGGCCTGTTACTAGCCGCTACATCAGGTTGTGATCGCCCAGTGCCACCTGCCGCAGATGCTGCCAGTGGCGCTTACAACCTGCATGCATACCTGCAGCAACAGATACAACGCCTGCAACAGGAGCAGCCAATGGTCCTGAAGTCTGTAAAAACAGAAGATCAGCCCGTAGAGACTGTGGAAACGGCCAAAGTGGATTGGGAGGAAGAATTGGCTATGTTCCAGGATCTGGATCTAAACAAGCCTACACTGCAGGAATACTATACCCGCACCGACAGCACCCTGGCCGATGGCAGCATCTCTATCCATTATGATCGGCGGCCTGATGCTGAAGCGCCTGTACAGCACCTGTACCTGCGCCTCAGCCCCAGCCGGCACCTGGAGCAGTTACAGGCATTGGTGCAGGACCAGAACATCCTGTTCTTTACCCGTCGCAACCTGCAGCTGACAGCAGATCCTGCGAACGGCAACCTCAGCGGCTATGGTGTGGAGGGTACACAAAAACTCATTTTCGGCGATACCCTGAACTACAGCGTAGACACTAATCTGTAACTTCGCGCCTGAACCGCATTTATACTTGCTGTCGGCTTCCGGCAGAGCTATAGTTTTATTATCTTGCACAGCTAAGCACTTGTGCGCCTTAGCTTTATCTGTGCCCGATTAACTGGTTTGCCATGCGCCTCTTTATCCTTACCGTTACTTTCTGTCTTGTGTGGAGCGTGGCCGCCTTTGCCCAAAATATACCTCCGCTACCAAACCGCGGACGCAATTGCGGCGTTGAGCCATACCTCACTGCCCTGCAGCAACAGCGACCGGAATTTACCCGGATGCAGCAGCAGGCGGCACAAGCGATACAGGAGGTCTTACGGGCAAAGCCCCAGGGGCAGCAACAGCGCCAGGCCACCCTCACCATTCCGGTTGTTTTCCATGTGGTGTATAACACAGCACAGCAGAATATCCCGGATGCGCAGCTATACTCACAACTGGCCGTACTAAATGCAGATTTCAGAAGGCTGAATGCTGATACCGCCAATACCCCGGATTATTTTACACCTTATGCCGCCGATACGGAAATAGAATTCTGCCTGGCAAAGGTTGATCCGGAAGGGAATGAAACCAGTGGTATTACGCGTACCAAAACAAGCCACACCAGCTTTAACCTCAACGATAATGTAAAACATACGGCACAGGGCGGAGCTGATATCTGGGATCGGGACCGCTACCTGAACATCTGGGTGTGCGCCATATCTGATGATGTACTTGGATATGCCAGCACGCCCGGCTCACCGGCTGATGCCGACGGTGTGGTGCTGCACTTCGCTGTGATTGGTGCGGCGCCTGACAATACAGCTTCATGGGCTTACAACGGCGGCCGCACCGCTACACACGAGATCGGCCACTGGCTTGGCCTGCGGCACATCTGGGGCAACGGGTCTTCCTGCATAGACTCTGATGGGATAAACGACACGCCGAACCAGCTGGAAGAAAATAACGGCTGCCCCGGCGAAACGCACGCTTCCTGCGGCAACGAGCCTTACGGCGACATGTTTCAGAATTATATGGACTATACCGATGATGCCTGCATGAACCTTTTCACCAAAGGGCAGGCTGCCTATATGCGAGGCGTACTCAGCAGCGTGCGCAGCTCCATCCCGAATTCCATTGCCTGTTCCCGTACCCTCCGTTCCGATTTTAAAGCCACCTCCCTCAGCGACACTTTAACAATAGCGAGCAAAGCTGTTTCTTTCAGCGATGCCTCACAGGGTATCAAGGCAACGTCCAGGCTGTGGCAGTTTGAGGGAGGTATTCCGTCTACATCCACAGAACTTAACCCCACGGTTACTTACCCGGTACCCGGCAAGTATAAGGTATCACTCACCATCACCAACGGCACACTCAGCAGCACCGAAACAAAGGCTGGCTACATTCATGTAACTGTAGATGATCTGGTTGTATACCCTAGTCCGGCTTCAGATTTCATTATTGTGGAACAGCCCGCCCGCGTAACGGTTCGCCAGGTAGAAATACGAAACCAGCTTGGCCAGCGCATACTAACAGCAGAAGTCCGGGACAGGGTGCTGCGCATAAATATACGCCAGCTGCCAGCCGGCATCTACTTCCTACACATCACCAGCACCAACGGCAGCGTAATAAAAAAGATAAGCGTGGTGAAATAAATTACGAACTATTAATTAAGGTAGCCTCCGCTGGTGCGAGCTTATAGCTCGTACCTTTATTTCCAGATGTAAAAGTACGAGCTACAAGCTCGCACCAGCGGAGGGGAACTACGCACAACAAGGATCTTAACCGCTAATTCGCATAGATTACGAACGAAAAAGAATGAGAAGAATGTACTGCATCAATTTGTAATTGATAATTCTTAATTCGTAACTCATTTTAAGCTTCTCCCTGCAGCGTAACCACCACGGTGCGTTTGGAAGCATGGTTGCGGTGCTCGCAGAGGTAAATGCCCTGCCAGGTACCCAGGTTCAGCCGGCCTTTGGTAACAGGCACTGTAACAGAACTCCCCAGTATAGCGGCTTTCAGATGGGCCGGCATGTCATCAGGGCCTTCTGATGTATGGCGGTAGTAGGATTGGTTTTCGGGTACCAGGTGGTTGAAATGGCTTTCAAAATCCTGCCGCACAGTTGGGTCTGCATCTTCATTTATCGTTAGGCTCGCCGATGTATGTTTGATAAACACATGTGCCAGCCCGATATTGATTTCCTCCAGTTCCGGCAGTTGCGCCACCAGCAAATCTGTTATCAAATGAAAGCCACGTTTTACGGCCGGTAACCTAATCTCTTTCTGAAACCACATAAGCTTAATGGATGAATTTATATAGTATAAAACCCGCTTCACAGGAATCTGGCAGCTTTCAAGGTATAATTCTGCTGTCTCAGAAATTGCTTACTTAAATCTGCCGGGTCTGGTCTATTGAACGGCTTAATCTATCGTACGTTCATAGGCGCCCATGTCTGGTTCGGTCGCGCTGCGGGGCTTGCCTTTGATATCAGTGGTTATATCTGGCAGCACAAGGGCAGCACTGCTGGCCGGCGATAAAGTATCCAGACTGAAATCCGCTTTGTCCGGGGCTTTAAACGCAGGCTCCCTGTTCAGAATATTATTGCTCTGATGTAGCTGTTCCGCATAAATGTTTGTCCGCAGCAGGTTGTTTCTTATTTCCAGTGAAGCTTCGGGACCAACATCAAACAGTACTTCATCCTTAAACCCATAACTCTCAGAGTAAACAATGGAATTGACGAGCCGGAGCAACGTTGGCTTATCTTTAATTTCTGTGCCAGGTATATAATCCGCTATTACCAAAGCAGGCGTTTCGCGGGGCAGCCGGTTACCATAGTTTACGATGGTGGCGTAGAGCACTTCATAGTTGCCGCCGCCCAACCCGCCAAAGCCATACTGCCCACAATTATATATCAACGTGTTTACCACCTTCACGTCCGAGGTATAGCCGACGATTCCATCCAGAAAAGCGTAAGCTACCACGCAACCTTCTATCAGTGTTCCGGCTTTGCCCGGGTTGCCGATCCGAAGTCCATACTGGGTATTGCGAATATCGGCATACTGCAGCACGTTGCCTGCACTCTTCGTCAGTATCCGGATGCCTTCCCACTGGCCCGGCGCTGTTACATAATCCGGCTCCCGTCGCAAACCGCTGAAAGTTACCCGCTCTTCCGGCGTCCCCTGCACCAGTAGCTGCCCGTTTATAAGCAGTACCGCCTTGTTTGCTGCGTAGATGTGCGTGCCTTTGGGTATGGTAAGCGTGGCATCTGCCTTCACCAGCACCGAATCGAGTAGCACGTGGGGTTTGTCATTGGGCCATGTTGTATTCCCGATAGTTTCTTTGCGGTGGAAGTAGGCATTCTGGCCATAAGCCACCAGCTTTACGCTTTGCTGCTGCCCGTTGGTGCTGAAAAGTATAGAGTCGGCTACCAGGAAAGGCAGGTTCTCGTCAGATGGGTTGATATTAACTTTCACGAGCACATACAGGCTGTCGTTGCCACGCAGTTCGATGTTATTCGCCAGCGGGCGCTGCACGCCGTTGATGATAAGCTGATAAGGAGACGAAGCGGCACCTGCCAGCGTAATGCCGCTGATGCGCACCGCTTTGGGGTTGGGGTTAAATACTTTGAGCCGCTTGGTTACGCTGCCCTGGCTCACAAAAACCGTATCAAATAAAACCGTATCCGCCGAAAACGACAGTATCGCGTTCGGGTCGGTGGTAATGATTTCGTCTTTTGGCTCGCAGGAAAACAACGAAAGCAAAAGGAGCAGGGGAAGTATGGCAAGCAGGTATTTCAAATTAATATGCTGATTTTTTTAATGTGGGAATGATGCCTGATTCTGAGCCAGTGGTAAATGGGCCGAGTCAGCTTTTTAACCATCCGGCAAAATAGTGATTTATACTATAATCCGCTTCTCTTTCCTCATACTTCAAGTTTTCAACCTGAAGTATAAATGAGGCCAGTTCCCCGAAATGCTTCGGGACAGGTTTAACTGGCGAGCGCCACGCTTTATACTTGTTTTATACTTACGCCAGTTAAAACCTGGCCTACTGAATAGCCCTAAAATGAAATCCTGCAGCAGATAACTTTCTAACCACAATTTAATAACCATTTAGCCCATAATAAAAAAGGATGCAGCCACGGCTATACTTGCCTGGCTGCATCCTTGCTATACTTGCTGGTTATCCACAGCAAAATGTTATGCTGCAGTAGCGCCTTCTTTCAGCCTTTCTGCGTTTTCTGCTATGCGCAGCTCTTCCACAAAGTCTTCGATGCCACCGTCCATCACGTTGGGCAGGTTGTATACGGTATACCCGATGCGGTGATCGGTTACGCGGCCCTGCGGATAGTTGTAGGTGCGGATTTTGTCGGAACGGTCGCCGCCGCCCACCATACTCTTGCGCTGGGCGCCTTCCTCTTCTTGCTTCTTGGCCAGCTCAATCTCATACACCCTGGAGCGTAACACTGTCAGGGCTTTGTCGAAGTTCTTGAGCTGCGATTTCTGGTCCTGGCACTGTGCCACAATACCGGTAGGCAGGTGTGTTAAACGCACGGCAGAATAAGTGGTGTTTACCGACTGCCCACCTGGTCCGGAAGAACAGAAAAGATCTTTGCGGATATCGTTCATGTCCAGCTCCACATCAAATTCCTCTACCTCCGGCAATACTACCACCGAGGCTACAGAGGTATGGATGCGACCCTGCGTTTCGGTGGCCGGCACGCGCTGCACGCGGTGCACACCCGACTCGAACTTCATTTTGCCATACACATCCTCGCCCGACATGCCCACGATAATTTCTTTGTAACCACCGGAGGTGCCTTCCTGGGCATCTATAAGTTCTATCCGCCAGCCCATTTTCTCGGCAAAGCGGCTATACATGCGGTACAGGTCGCCGGCAAAAATGGAGGCTTCGTCGCCACCCGCGCCCGCCCGGATCTCCATGATAATGTCTTTGCTGTCGTTGGGGTCTTTGGGGATCAGGAGTTCTTTCAGCGCTTCTTCCATCTGCTCGCGTTGCGGCAGCAGCTCGTCCAGCTCCTCTTTGGCCATCTCCCGGAAATCCTCGTCTTTTTCTGTGGCAATCACCTGCTTGGCGCTGTCGATGTTGCTCAGGATGTTGAGGTACTTTTTATATTCAGAAACGATTTTGCCCAGATCCTTATATTCTTTGTTCAGCGATTTATACTTCTTCATATCGCTGGCCACATCAGGCTGGATAAGCAGTTGGCTTACCTCTTCAAATCGCTGATTAATGGCTTCTAATTTATCTAACATGATGCTTGTGCGGTTTTAGGCTGCAAAGATACGAATTTGCCTTGTTTATTATTTATACAATTTTGGCTGAAAAGATGTTCAATCGGCACAGCGGGTTATTTCATATGATTTCACGGCTATAGTTAGTTTTTCTCCGCAGTTTTTAATGCCCTGTTCCTGTTTTCTGTAAACAATGTACGGGCGCCGCCTGTTTTATAAAGCGCTACAGCAGATGCATGTTTAACCCAAAACATTTACTTTTGTAGCAAGTATGTTTAATAACGTGCTTTTGTAATATCAAAAACGATTAAAGATTAAAAGAATACTATGGCTGTAATACAAGCAACTGACACCGATTTTAATGAAGTACTGAATAGCAACCAGAAAGTGGTAGTAAAATATTATGCTGACTGGTGCGGCAGCTGCCGCCTGTTTGCTCCCAAATTTAAGCGCATGTCGGATGACGACGCTTTTACCAATGTGGCTTTTGTGGACGTAAATGCTGAAAACAACCCTGAGGCCCGCAAGCTGGCCAATGTAACAAACCTGCCCTTTTTCGCTGTTTTCGAGGGGGGCAAGCTGCTCGATTCGGTAGCAGCCAGCAAAGAGGAGGCTGTTCGTAACCTTATCCACAAACTAGACGCTTAATTTGCCATGAAAATACCTGTTATAAAAGACCTGGTGGAGAACCAGACGCTGGAAGCGCTGGTAGCCGCAGAAGAAGCTATTATAGAAGAGCAAATGCCCGAAATAGAAGTGAAAGGCGAAGATGACGGCGAGCAACTAACCCACGTAATGGCTGCCATCTGGATTCTGAACCACATGCAAGACCACAGCACCGACTTTAAAACCGCACTGCGCGAGTATACCAAAAAGGTACGCGTGTCTATCAGCTAAAACATCAACACTGTTATAAAAAGAGGTGCGGAAACTTACTTCCGCGCCTCTTTTTATACTTATATATTGTGTTTAGAAAAGAATTCTTCGGCCATTTTGCCACCGCTATCTGTACAAATACCCCTGACATAGTATAGGTAAATGCTCCTGAACACCTCGCCCAGGTTATACTTATCCGGCGGAAAGATGGCAGGGTTCAGCATCATGGGCAGCTGCTCCAGAATAATCTTGGTTACCAGTTGTATGTTGATATCTCTGCGGAACAGGTTCTGCAATATGCCGTTGTTGATAATGCCGGATATCTGGTGATAGGAATAGCTGTTGAGGTGGTCTAAGGCCAGTTGCCATACTTCGGGGTAGTGGCGCTGCAAATCCATGATATAAAGCGGGCTCGTTTGCTTTATATTGTTGATGCCATCCTGCAGCAGCAACATAATTTCTTCTATCGGGCTTTGGGCAGTAGCCAGAAAGCGGTCATGCTCTCTTCTTTGCTGCTCCATGTCAAACCGGGCTACCTGCTTTACCATATCAGCTTTGCCGGAGAACAATTCCTGGTAAGTAGTAGGCCTGATGTCCAGCTTCCTGATTATATCAGCTTCAGAGTTTGCTTCAATCCCCTCTGCTTTAAAGATGCGCAGAATCTCCTCTAAAATAGTTTCCAAGAAAGTCATCGTTCCGTGCTGCTGCATCTGATAAGTATAACAGGGAAATAAACATAAAAGCTATTGCCCGGCAGTGCTGTAGCTTCTGTTATGTAAAGATAGTTATACTTTTGGCGCTAACAAACAGCGCCGCTACAGATAAATGTTTAAACCTGTAAAGAAGGCCAGCTGCACTAAAAAGATATACGGCGCCAGCGGATTTTGCTTGAAAAAGCCTGCCCGCTGGAAGTATAGCTGCAGCAGAAAAGCAAGTATAAACCACCCCGCATAGTTAGAAAACGGAACAAAGCCGCCCTGCCAGTTCCAGAAGTCGTAGCGCATGGCCACCGGCTCAATAAAGTAGTCGAGCAGCACCATCAGCAGCGCGCCAAGTATGGCTTTTATCATCCACGGCAGGCGCGTATAGTTGCTGATGTGACCGGTGCTGTACACCAGCATCAGCCAGTTAAGCCCAATCAGCAGCGGCACTTCCCATACTTTTGTACCCAGCGCATGGCCATAACCATAGTTGCCGAACAGCAGGCCCGTGTGCACGCCTACAGCTTCCGCCAGAAAGCCTACCAGGAAAACAGCAATTGCAAACAATACAAAGGGCAGGTTCCAGCACCGGTGAAAGCTGAAAAGCAATGCACTGGTGAGCAGCAGGTTAAGGGGGGTGAGCTGCTGGAAATAAACAGGGTCGCCGCTGAACACCAATCCCCAGAACCCAACGGCATGGAAAATAACAAGCACGGCCACCGCACCAGGCAAAGCATACCTGCTATACTTCCGCCTGGAAGCAACAGCCACATGTTCGGTTTTTGTCGTCTCAGCCATCGGTTTTATACTTCTTCCTGTCTTGTAACATCCGGCACCAGGTCTCCCGTAATTCTGGCCGACAGCAGGCAAAGCGGAATACCGCCGCCCGGATGCACGCTGCCGCCACAGAAGTATAAACCCTTTATGGCAGAACTGAAATTAGGATGACGCAGAAAAGCAGCCATCCGGCTGTTGGAACTGCCGCCATACAAAGCGCCGGCAAACGAGGAGGTGCGGCTTTCGATCAGCAACGGATTCAGCACCTGTTCCTGTTCTATGAGCGGCGCGATGTCGGTGCCCAGCATGCGGCTTAGTTTCTTTAAAACGGTTTCACGTGTAACAGCTATCAGCTTCTCCCAGTCCTGGCCCTGATCATGCGGTACGTTTACCATCACAAACCAGTTCTCGCAGCCGGGCGGTGCATCCTGCGGCTCCATTTTAGAAGTAATATTGACATAGATGGTAGGGTCGGGGCTGATGGTTTTGTGCCGGAAAATATGCTCGAACTCTTCTTGGTAGTTGCCGCTGAAGAAAATGTTGTGCAGGTGCAGCTCCGGAAATTGCTGTTTGATGCCCCAGTAATAAATCAGGGCGGAGCTGGAGCGGGGTTGTTTCAGCGTTTGTTCGGGCGCCGGATGGTGAGGCAGCAATCGGCGATAGGTCGGCACCACATCCATGTTGCTCACCACCACCTCAGCACTATAGTTAGCTTTGCCGGTTTGCACGCCTGTTACTTTGCCGCCCTTCGTTATAATCTGCTCTACCGGCTCCCTGTATCTGAACATCACGCCCAGTTCCTCTGCCAGTTTTACCAGACTGTTGGCAATGGCATACATGCCGCCGTCGGGATAAAAAGCGCCAATGTTATGCTCCAGGTGCGGAATGATGTTGAGCGTGCCGGGCGCCTGGTAAGGGTCGGAGCCGTTGTAGGTGGCAAAACGGTCGAGGAGTTGCACCATGCGCGAATCTTTAAAGCGCCGGGCATTGACCTTGTGCATGGTAGTGGTCAAGCCCAGGTCGGGGAGGCAGGTGAGTGTTTTCAGCACATCCGGGCTGAAGTAGGTGCCGGCCTTGTGCAGCGATTTCTGCAGAAAGGTACCGGCAGTGCCCTGGTACAGCCGGGCACTTGAGGACAGCGCGCGCAACACATCCTGTTTCGGCACGCCCAGTTGCCGTTCGGCCTCAGCCGCAAATTCTTCCGGCGCGGCATATGCTTTCAGGTGGCTGCCATCGGGCCAGAAATAATGCGTAATCGGGTCAAGGCGGGTATAGGTGAAGTACGCGGATGGTTCTCGGCCGGCGAGTTCAAAAAGCTCGTCTACCAGATGGGGCAATGTAAACAGCGACGGCCCTGCATCAAACCTATACTTGCCCAGCCAGAACTCGTGCATCTTGCCGCCAAAGCTTTCATTTGCTTCAAATACCGTTACTTCGTAGCCCTTCACCGCCAGCCGGATAGCCGCCGCAATACCGCCGATGCCTGCTCCTACGATGGCTGCTTTGTTCATACTTGCAAGATATACGCTTTTATTTCTTCTGTGAACTTAACTGGCAGAGCATAGCAAAGGTTTGTCCGCACGCTTATACTTTGCCGAATACTTTCCGGTAAACCGGCTTGCGCATTCCAAAAGCTGCCCACATAAGCGGGTATAACAGCGCATCTACAACTTTAAAGCCAGTGCTGTAAGTGATGATGTCGTGGATGATGGTGCCGCTACCGCTTTGGCTAACCAGGTGCTTGTGGCGCCACAACCGGAGGGGAGGCGGCAGTTCCCGGCCTTCGTCTATAAAGTATGCTTCGGTGCCGGTTATACTTCTGTCCGTTATCAGGCTTGTCCAGCGAAAGGACTTTATACCTGTCTGTAACTCCACTTCCACCATGTCGCCGGGCGCGCTGCCATCGAAACGGAGCAGCTTCAGGCGTGGGTATGGCGGCGACAACCTGCGGAACAGCTGCTCATCAAACGCATTGAATACGGTTTTGTAGTTCTGCCGAACGTGCGTTTTGAGGTGGAGCTGCATTTTGATTGCTGGTTATTTAATTGTTAAATGGCTGCCGGAGTAAAACCTCTTTGCTGGTGCGAGCTTGTAGCTCGTACTTTGTTCCTGTAGATGTAAAGGTACGAGCTACAAGCTCGCACCAGCGGAGGCAGGCCATAACGAATTTGCAGACAAGGGCAGGCGCGACCTGTCCCTACAAAAACGGTCAACAATTTAACTCAGCAGGTTGTCTATGTCTTCTTTTGTCAGGCTTTTGATAACGGTTTCGTCGGTGCTGATGAGGTCGGTGACGAGCTGGATTTTGCGGTTTTGCAGCGCCAGTATCTTTTCCTCTACCGTATCCTTAGTGATGAACTTGTAGGTAAACACCGTTTTCTGCTGTCCGATGCGGTGTGCGCGGTCGATGGCCTGGGCTTCTACGGCCGGATTCCACCACGGATCAAGTATAAACACGTAATCGGCGGCAGTCAGGTTCAGGCCCACGCCGCCGGCTTTCAGTGATATCAGGAACACCTGTATGGCAGCATCATTCTGGAAAAGCGCTACCTGCGCCTGCCGGTCTTTGGTATTGCCATCCAGGTAAGCATACGTTATCCCGCGATCATCCAGCGCATGCCGGATAATATCCAGGTGCTTTACGAATTGACTAAAAATAAGCACTTTGTGCCCTTTACCTACTACATTCTTTGTCATCCGCAACACTTCTTTCAGCTTGCCCGATTCACCTTCGTAATCAGTGTCCGTCATCAGCGGGTGGTTGGCAATCTGGCGCAGCTTCGTAAGGCCCTGCAAAAGCATAAACTGCGTATTGCCCGGCCCGTGCTCTTCCAGGTTCGTGAGTATTTTGTTGCGGTAGTATGATTTTGTTTCTTCGTAAGCGTGCTCCTGCTCTTCGGTCATTTTGCAGAAGGTAGTATGCTCTACCTTTTCGGGCAGCTCTTTGGCCACCTGCGATTTGTGCCGGCGAAGTATAAACGGCTTGATGAGCGCGTGCAGCTTGCGTGTTTTCTGCTCGTCCTTCTCCTTCTCGATTGGCTTCAGGAACTCCTTCCGGAAAAAATGCTGATTGCCCAGCAGGCCGGGATTGATGAACGACATCTGCGCCCATAAATCCATCGTGCTGTTTTCTACAGGTGTGCCGGTCAGTATAAGCCGGTGCCGTGACTTCAGCGAACGGGCAGCGCGCGAGGTAGTAGAATCCGGGTTCTTGATGGCCTGCGACTCATCCAGTATAATGTAATCGAAATAATAGGTTTTGAGCAGCTCCGCATCCAGGCGCACAATGCCGTAGGAGGTCAGCACCACATCGTAATTTTCGAACTGGGTTACGTTCTTGTCGCGGTAGGTGCCCGTATAGTTAAGAATCCGCAGACCTGGTGTAAATTTCTGCGCTTCGTTCTGCCAGTTATACACCAGCGAGGTGGGCATTACGAGCAGCGAGGCTGCTTCAGCCCCCTTTTCTTTGCGGTGCTGCAGCATAGCCAGGGTTTGCACGGTTTTGCCCAGGCCCATATCGTCGGCCAGGCAGCCGCCAAATTTATAGTTCTGCACAAAGTGCAGCCAGTTATAACCTGCTTTCTGATAAGGCCGCAGTTCGCCCACAAAACCCGCCGGCATGGGCTGGTCATCTATGGTTTCAAATTCGCGCAGCCGCTCCAGCCTGCGGGTGAGCGTTACGGTGGCCAGGTTGCCTTCCTGCAGGTCGTTTACCAGAGCCATGTGGTGCTTTTTCAGCATCAGGCGCTCTTCTCCCTCCGAAAAGGCAAACAGTTCGATGTACTGCGTAAACCATTCTTCCGGTATGATGGCTATCTGGCCGTTGGGCAACTGAAACTCGTTATTTTTGGTAAGGATGTGGTTTTTGAGCCGGATAAACGGAATCTCGAATGCCCCGAAGCGCACAGTGCCGTAAATATCAAACCAGTCATTGGTTTCTGTGATGCCTACCTGCACCGAAATGTCTCCGATAAAGTAGTTTTTCCCGCCTTGCTCGCCCTGCTGCACCGTAAAGCCCAACTCCTCCAGCTCCAGCAGGTTGCTGTTGAGCCAGGCAAATGCATCGCTTTTATCCAGCACCACGCGGCCGTTCTTTACCTCCAGCGCCCGTTTTCCCAGCTCCTTCACGAACTCCTTTTCATAGTTCACGTCCCGTATTAACTTATGGAAGATGTAAGAGTCCGGCGTTTTTTCCATACTTACGCTCACACGCTTCGCCTCCTGCGTCTGCACCATGTAAGCGCCATACTTAAATGAGAGGTCAAAAAGGATCTTATCACTTATAACAGCGCCGCGCTCTGGTTTAGCCCTGGTCAGCAAAGCCGGTGCGTCCGCGCCTTTTATCTCTGTAAATGTCAGGAAAGGGCTTGGTTTATACTTCTCGGCCCGTATATCGAAGCCTTTGGCATGCACATCAAACGACTCTACCAGTGGCGCTACAAACTTGCTGTAGTAGTTTTCTTCCACGGAGCGGGGCACTACAATAAACTTTTTGTTGAGGAAAGGCTGCAGCTTTTTACCATCTATGGCCTTCTCGAAGCTATACACGGTGTCGTTCAGCAGCAGCCAGGCCGGTTCATAACAAATCAGCGCTGCATCGCGGTACTGGAATTCCAGCTTCTGGCCGCCATACTTTATCGTCGGGAAATAATGGGTGTTATCCTGATTGCGCATAAAATGGAACAGGACAGTAGCTTTTTCAGGCGCCAGTTGAATGCGCTTCCAGGTGGGTTCGCCGTCCTTGCCCATGATGAAAGTCATCTTGTGGCGGAGCAGCTCCATTATCTTGCCCATACGGCCCTGTATGTAGTGGCTGATGGTTTCCTGCAGCGCCTTGTCACCTTTTCCGGCGTCGTATACTTTCAGGAAGAAATCTACGGGCGACACTTTCTTAGAGGAAAAGCGCTTAAGTACCGTGTCCTGCTGTATCTGGTCTATTAGCGTGATGAGTTTGAAGTCGCTGGCATCGAGGCGCGAGGCAAACTCGTCGGCATTTTTGGCAGAAATGTTCTGGTGCTGCAGCGTCAGCTGGCCTTTGGTGTTGATTTGCACCACAAAAGACTCGAACAGGTAGCCCAGATACTCGTGCTCAAACAACGAGTATATCACCTGAAAAGGTTGGGTGGTGTATACTTTCATGCCAAAGACAAATTTTAAGGACTTCAAATATAGTCCCAAACCGGATAATATCCTACTTAATATACTTGTTTTACCGTGACAAAGAAATTTGCCCGCTAAACCGTTTGAGCAACAGGTAACATGCCCGATTGTTTAAGTATAATATCCCTGAAGAGAATGCCTTCAGAAAAGTACCGGAGATTTGATAACCCGGCAAGAATGCAGGTTTCCTTTGCAGCGGCACGGACACTCGCGGGGGCTCCCGAAATGCTTCAGGACATGTGCGCACGCCGCGAGGTCTTTTGAAATGGCCGGACAACATCAGCCAGTAAACAAGTATTCCCTACAAATTTTCGGTAACAGACAAAGCCGCCGCCTTGCGCGCCGGCCGGATAGAAACCAGCAGGGTGATGATGATAATGGCCAGCCCCGTGAGAACAAAATCCTGTACCTGCATTTTTACCGGGTAAGCCTCCACCACCGAAGTAGCCATGCCCATACTTACCAGCCCGAATGCCTGCTGCAGGTTGCACACCAGCATGCCGGTCGTCAGGCCATAGGCCGCCCCGATGCAGGCCACCAATGCGCCCTCCAGCAAAAAGATATTGCGGATGGTACTGGCTGTAGCGCCCATAGAGGCAAGTATAGCAATGTCTTTCTTCTTGTCGATAACGAGCATGGAAAGGGAAAAGAAGATGTTGAGGGAGGCAATAAAAAGGATAAAAGCAAAGGTAACGAACACAAACAGCTTCTCGACTTTTACGGCGCGCAGCAGGCTGGTGTGCTGCTCATCGCTGTTCTGTACTTTAAATTGCTTGCCCAGCAGTTGCTGCAGCGCGCTTTTTACCTGCTCTGCTTCGTAGCCTTGTTTTACTTTTATCTCCAGTGAAGTGCGCCGGCTGCCATACTCCAGCAATTGCTCGGCAAAGTTGAGGGGCACAAACACGTAGGCATCGTCGTACTGCCGCTCAATAGCGAAAATACCGCCCGGCAAAATGCTTAGGTTGTTGAAGGCGCCTTCCGGGTTAAGCGGGTTAAACTTGGTGTTGCGCGGGTAAAGGAACTGCAGTGGCTCAAACTGGTTACCAGGCCTGATAGATAGCTGGTATTGCACCCCGCGCCCTATCAAAGCATAGTAAGTGCCGTCAAGTATAAGCTGGCTGTGGCCCTCTACTACAGCGGAATCTATCCTGTTCTGCTTAAAAAAGTTATCGCTTACGCCCATTATCTTTACCACCATCTGGCGGTCGTTGTAGCGTAGCAGGGCATTGTCTTCTATCACTTCCGACACCACGGCCACACCGGGCGTGCGCCGGATGCGGTTCATAAACTCGGTGTCAGTTTCAAAGGATTTGCCTTCTGCAGCACTTACTTTCAGGTCGGGATCAAAGCTGGAGTATATTTCGCGGATAAGGTCTTCGAGGCCGTTGAATACCGAGAGCACCACAATCAGCGCCATGGTGCCCACGGCCACGCCAATCATAGCAATGTTGGAGATAATGCTGATGATGTTCCTCTTCTTTCTGGAGAAGAAATATCGCTTCGCTATCAGAAAAGGTACGTTCATCTATTTCGTTTTTCGTTGATCGTGTTTCGTTATTCGTTCTTACTACAGCTTAATCAACTACTATAATCTACAATTCGTGATTCGTAATTATACTTACTTCCAGGCTTTTACTATCAGGCCGGTGCCTGACCGGTGTTTGCCGTTTACGTCCATCCAGTTCAAGATTAAGCTGAACGGGAAAGTAACAAGATAGTAAAACGGCAGCACGATAAAGAAAAGCTTAGAAGCATTCAGCAGCAGCATCGGGTACTTCATCGACAGCCGCCACGAAATTTGCCCCGGCTTGCCGTAGGAGTAATGTGCCTCTACCCGGCGAAAGCCCGCCAGTTTGAGCTTGTCCTGTATGTCCTGTATGTTATAGCCGTCGCGCACATGCTCCTCGATGAAAGATGCCTCATTGTCGCCGTGCACATCAGAGCCACCCTGATCAGAGGGGGTGGAAATGAGCAGCATGCCGCCGGAGCGCAGCGAAGCCTGAAAGTTCCTGAACACCTCCACATCCTCCAGAATATGCTCCATTACATCTACCGACAGGATGAGGTCGTAGCTGTTGGGCTGGCGGTATTTCACCAGGTCTGCAATCCGGAACAGCACATTGTGCCGCCCGATTGCCCTGAAAAACCGGTTGCAGTCCGACACCTGCTCTTCTTTTACATCTACGGCCAGCACATGCCACTTACGGCTCAGGCCGGACAGGTAGTAAGTATACTGGCCAAAACCGGAGCCGGCATCCAGAATTTGCTGCTCTTTGTTGCGCCGGTCTGCCGCCCAGGCGCGCAGTTCTTTGTGCACATGCCAGGTGCGTAGCAGAAGCAGGTCCAGCAGGTTATAAAATACGCGGCGCAGGAACGGGGTTTTGTTAAATACATCGCCCAGCACCCGCTTTATCGGATCGTACTGCATAAGGGGAAGAGAAGCTGAAAGCTAGTTAGGGTATGTTTCGTCGTCTACACCGTCATTTTCGTCGGCCGGCGGAATATCGAGTTTGTTGAAAATTTCGTCCATCTGGGCAGCATACGCGGCGCTGTCGTCCAGGTAAAAGTTAAGTTCGGGGATAACGCGTACCTGGTTTTTGATGCGCTGCGCCAGCAGGTGACGGATAGTTTTGGTATTCATCCGCACTTCCAGCAGTACGGCCTCGTTGTTCTGCGCCATCATTATGCTGAGATAAACCCGCGCCAGCCCCAGGTCGGGCGATACCCGCACCACGCTCACAGTTATGTAAGCATTGCCGAATAAATGCTGCACCTCCCGCTGGAAGATGTCTGCCAATTCCCTCTGAATCAGGCGTGAAAATTTCTGTTGTCTTTTACTTTCCATATGAAGCTGCAAATATCATATTAATTTCGCATTTTTACCCCAAAAGGGCCTTACTCATTTCAGGCAAGGCAAATGTCCCGGTTCTTCTAACACCATCTTTCCTTGATAAGTTACTTCCGCAGCATACTTCCCTCACGACTGATTCTGCTGATTTTGCTTTTCCTGGGGCTGCAGGCATCGTTGTTGCTGGCGGGTACACCGGCTACGGCACCTGAGTTGCTCCACATGCTGGTGGGCGAGCGCATGGCCAACGGCTTTGCCCTGTATCGCCAGATTTACGACGACACGGCGCCGCTCTCCGCGCTGGTTTACTGGCTCACAGACCTGCTGGCAGGCCGTTCGTTCCTGACCTACCGGGTGGTAGCCCTGGCATTGCTGCTCCTGCAGGCGCTGCTGTTTAACATTACCCTGAACCGCCATAGTGTATACGCCGGCAAAAACTTTCTGCCGGCCCTGCTATACCTGACTCTGGGCAGCCTTTCTTTTGAATTTAGCATGCTCACGCCCCTGCTCATCGGCAATACCTTTCTGATATTGTCGCTCCCTTACATTATCACCGTGTCGCGCGAGGGCCTCGACAACAATCGCTTGTTTATAGGTGGATTTATGCTGGGGCTGGCGGCGCTGAGTTATCTGCCGCTGGCATTGTTTCTGATGGTGGGCACCTTTGCCGTTATTTTCTTTGCTTCCAGCACGTTCCGGAGCTTTCTGCTGATGCTGTGCGGTTTCGCTTTTCCGTATGCGGTGCTGGGTACCTATTATCTCTACACCAACTCTCTCACTGAGTTCCTGACGCTGCACCTGTTGCAGCCGTGGCGATTGGAGGTAGGCTTTATACTTGCTCCCGCCGACCTGGTTAAGCTGATGGCACTGCCTGCCCTGGTACTGCTGATTTCGCTAATGAGTACCTTGTCGCTGCCACAGCGGCTGGTGTTTCAGGTTAAGTTTCAGCAGGTAATGTGGGTATGGCTTGTAATCAGCCTGGTGGTTATCTTTACCCGCCACGATATTTCTGCAGGTACTTTTGTGCTGCTGCTGCCGCCAATCGCCTATTTCAGTGAGTTCTTCTTTACCTCGCGCCGCAAAACCTGGCTGCTGAACCTGATTTTCCTGCTGGTGCTGGCAGGCGTGCTGGTGCTGCGTTACCGGCAATTGCCGGGCCTTAACTGGCTTATAAAAGTTGATGAGTCGCCGCTGGTGCTGCCTGCCCCCCCGGAAACAGGTATAAAAAACACAACAGTACTGGTGCTGGGCAACGACATCAGCTATTATACTTACAACAGGCCTGTAACGCCGTACCTGAACTGGCAACTGGCGCAGCGTCACTTTGCCCACCTCTCCGAATACCAAGCAGTATTTGATATTTACCAGAACTTTCAGTTGGAGCAGCCGGCCTATATTGTGGATAAAGTAAACCTGATGCCGCATTTACAGTACAAGCTGCCGGCTGTTTTCGGCAAGTATAAACCCACCGGCAGCGATGGCATTTATCAACGGGTGCGTTAGCTTGTAAGGGTTCAGGCACTATGTTTCCTGTTGATTTACAGCTAACAATAGGTGCTTTATACTTCGTAAAGGAATGTGCCTGAAGTTTAAGCCGCTCGTAATTTTTTAGTATCTGACAAGACACCCGCAGGTATGGAAGATGCCGCACGGCCGAGGAGGGAGCAATTTAAAATAAAATTGATGGACACGTATAAAGAAGTACGGGCTATACTTTAAGTATAGCCCGTACTTCTTTATACGACTAAGCAGAAGAAAGCTTGGTAGAAGTATAAATCCTTTTAAAGATTTTCCCTCCGGCTAAGCGCTGCTGTTTATACCTGCTTCTGTTTACCTGTGGCTTAACAGGGCGCTATTTTACTGACGCGCGTCTGGTGGCGGCCTCCTTCAAAAGCGGTGCTCAGGAATACGCGCACCATGTCGGCCGCTTCCTGTTCTGAAACATAACGCGCCGGCAGGCAAAGTATGTTGGCGTCGTTGTGCTCCCGGGCCAGCTTTGCCAGTTCTGTTTTCCAGCACAGGGCTGCCCTGATGTCCTGGTATTTATTGGCTGTGATGGCTACACCATTGCCGCTGCCGCAAATCAGGATGCCGAAATCCACCTCTTTGTTCACCACCGCCTTTGCCAGTGGATGCACATGATCGGGGTAGTCTACCGAGGCGTCGGAATCAGGTCCAAAATCATGTACCTGGTGGCCAAGCGTTGCCAGCACATCTTTCAGCATACTTTTATAAGTATAGCCGGCATGATCTCCGCCGATAGCGATTTTATAAGCCATTACTCTGTGGTCTTTTCTTTGTTCAATCGTTTCAGGTCACTTCTTTTGATATACCTGGACACGCCGATACTTATCTCATAAAGCATCAGCAGCGGCAAGCCAACCATCATCTGGCTGATAACGTCCGGTGGCGTGATGATGGCCGCCACTATCAGGATTACGACAATAGCGTGTCGGCGGTATACTTTCATTATCTCGGGTGTAACCAGGCCTGCTTTTGTCAGGAAAAACACGATAACGGGCATTTCGAACATAAAAGCGCAGGCCAGGCACAGGGTCGTGAGCGTAGAAATATAGGATGACAGGTCGAACTGGTTCGTAATAGACGGATCAACCTGATAACCTGCCAGGAAGTTAATAGAAATCGGCGCTACCAGGAAATAGCCGAAGCACAAACCCATGGCGAACAGGATGGATACGAAAAATACGGCGCCGCGCGAACTCTGACGCTCCTGCGGGTATAGGCCGGGGCTTATAAAGCGCCATATCTCCCAGAAAGCATACGGGAAGGCACAGGAAAGCCCTATTATCAGCGATGCCATGATGTGCATGGTCAGCTGCCCGCTCATTTCCCGGCTCTGAATGGTAAACCCCAACTTATCGATGCAGAGCGCCGAGGACCCGACTTTCTGGCCCAGCTCACACATGAGGCGGTAACTCAGAAAATCCGGCCGGGATGGCCCGAGAATAACATCATGGAAGACAAAATCTTTGGATAGAAAGGCTATTGTTGCAAACACAACAATAGAGCCTACTGCCCTGATGATATGCCATCTTAATTCTTCGAGATGGTCCACAAAGGACATCTCTTTAGGCTCTTGTTCTTCAATAAAGGGTTGATCCATTAATAGGGCCTGTCCGGTTTAGTTAGTATGCGAATAAAGGATACTGCTGCATCCAGTTGTTTACGTCGCGGCGCACTTCACTCAATCTGCTTTCATTGTCGTGGTTCATCAGCGCTGTGTCTATCAGATCTACAATGCGGATCATGTCATCTTCTTTCAGGCCGCGTGTGGTAATGGCTGCTGTGCCAACGCGCATACCCGATGTTACAAACGGCGACTTGTCGTCAAAAGGCACCATGTTTTTGTTGATGGTGATATCGGCTTTTCCGAGTGTGCTCTCGGCCAGCTTGCCTGTAAGATCTTTTGAGCGGAGGTCGATCAGCATCATGTGGTTATCGGTGCCGCCTGAAATAATGTTATAGCCACGCTCTGTAAAGGCATTGGCCATTACCTGCGCGTTTTGCTGCACTTGCCTGATATAGGTTCCATAATCGTCAGAAAGCGCCTCGAAGTAAGCTACTGCTTTGGCGGCAATCACGTGCTCCAGCGGCCCGCCCTGCGTACCTGGAAAAACAGCGCCATCCAGTAACGAGGACATCATGCGTGTTTCACCTTTTGGCGTTTTCAGTCCGAATGGGTTTTCGAAATCTTTGCCCATCATAATCATACCGCCACGCGGGCCACGCAGGGTTTTATGGGTAGTGGTTGTTACAATATGGCAATAATCAAACGGGTTATTCAGCAAGCCTTTGGCAATCAGGCCGGACGGATGGGAGATATCGGCCAGCAACAGAGCGCCTACTTCATCTGCCGCCTCACGCAGCTTTTTATAGTTCCAGTCGCGGCTATAGGCTGAGGCGCCGCAGATAATCAGCTTTGGCCGCTCCTGGCGTGCTTTCGCTACTACTTTGTCCCAGTCAATCAGCCCTGTTTCTTTCTCTACACCATAAAACGAAGGCTTGTAGAGTTTCCCTGAGAAGTTAACGGGAGAGCCGTGCGTCAGGTGGCCGCCATGCGACAGGTCGAAGCCCAGGATTTTATCGCCTGGTTCCAGCACCGCCAGCATCACGGCTGCGTTTGCCTGTGCCCCCGAGTGCGGCTGCACGTTTACCCATGTTGCCCCAAAAAGCGCCTTGGCGCGATCTATGGCCAGTTGCTCTGCCTGATCCACAATTTCACAGCCGCCATAATACCGTTTGCCAGGTAAGCCTTCGGCATATTTGTTGGTCATTTCGCTGCCCATGGCACGCATCACCTGCTCCGAAACAAAATTTTCAGAAGCGATTAGTTCAATTCCATGTATCTGCCGGGCTTTCTCCTGGGCAATGAGGTCAAATATGGCTGTGTCTTTTTGCATTAGTTTTACGGTTTTTATAAAGCGCTCAAAATTAACGGTTGTGCCCCAAATAAACCAATGTTTCAGAAGTTTATATACGCACAGAAACACTGCTTCAGATTTAGGCAGCGCCCGGTAAGGCAGAAAAATATAAAGCAGAAGCCCGGCACCACGAAGTTGCCGGGCTTCTGCTTTATCAAATATCCTTACTGCTTTACGACTTTAACCTGGTAGCGGGCGCTTTCCAGCTCCACAGTAAGTATGTACACGCCCGTTTGCAGTTTGTCGTACAGGGGCAGTTGTATTTCGTTTTGCCCCGCCTGCACTTCCGCCGCCTTGCTGTATACCTGCACTCCCGTAATGCCATGCAGGCGCACGACTGCTTTGCCTCTGCCGGCAGCCATCAGGTACACTTTTGAAGTATAGTTGAGCGGGTTTGGCGCTACGCGTACAAAAGGCGGGCGCAGGGCTGCAGCTTTTACGGCTATGGTCTTGCTGTAAGTATAGGTGCCGTCCAGATCTACCTGCTTCAGGCGATAGTAGCGTACGCGGCTGTTACCGTAGTAAGTATGGCTGTAAGTATAGTCCGTGGACAGGGCGCTGCTGGTCACCTTACTGTTTATCGTTACTATCTTTCTAAAGCTGCTCTCCTGGTCAGGCGCCATCTCCACATCAAAGTATGCATTGTTTTTTTCAGAGGCCGTTGTCCAGCTAAGCAGGGTGGCGCCGTTGCTTTGCTCAGCTGTAAAAGTGGTTAGTTCAACCGGGTAAGTACTTGTAGAGCCCAGCACCGCCAGGTTTTGGATCTCGCCTGTAGAGGTATGCACAATATTGCCGCTATGCTCTCCTGATGCGGCAGGCAGATACCTTACGTAAATAGTGGTTTCAGCGAGGCTGCCATCCTGTTCATTGGTTAGCGCAATTGTTACTTTATCGGCAAAGCTGCTTCCGTCTGTGCTTGTTGCTACCTGGAAGTTAGCCGGCGCTGTGATAGTAATGCCCTCCGTAAGGTTTACGCCCGATACCGTGTAGGCCTGCGCCACCGACGCGGTGCCTGCAGCAGTATTAAAATTTTGCAGGGCAGCAGTAATCGTAATAGCCGGTAACCCTGCCGGCTCTCCAACCAGTTCAATATCATCTATCCTGAATTGAAGCGCGCCCACGTCCAGGTTTCTGAAACGCAGCATCAGGTTAGAAACTGCAGGAATCTCTTCTCCCGGCTTAGCTGACAGGGTTTTATACTCCCAGTTGGTAGACGTCTTATCTAAAGATGGCAAAACAAGCGTTTTCCAGTTGGCCCCATCGTCAGCGCTGTACTCTATCGTAAGCTCAGCCCCGGCAGACGCATCCTGTGTTTTCTTGATTCCGAAAGACAGACTTAAGTTTGTATAATTAAGCGTACTGATACCTGCAATTTTAAATTCGGTTCCAGGCAGTATCTGTACATAAGATGCCCCTGAGGCTCCTGCATAATACGCGGGGGACGATGGAGACACATTTGAGATTGAGGGGCCATAACCTGCCGGATCGCCGATTTTTATACCGGTCATCGTCAGATCTATGTTTGAAAAGTAGTTATATAGCTCATGCTCTTCAACAGTAGGCGATGTGACTGTTCCCATGGTTTCCTTAAAGATGGTGCTTTGCCCGAACCCCGGCACCACAAATACGGCCATAAGTATACACTGCAGGAGCAGCGGCCGAAATACCCATCTTTTAAGTAGTAAGCTGTAGCGTTTTGCCATAAACTTTATTTAACCAAAGCGTAACCTTCTGGCAGGTACGACTAAGATAGTTAAATAGGTATAATAAATTATAATTTATTATACTTTCGGAATAAGAATATATGTATTCTCCTCAACAGCCAGCCCGCGAGACGAAGGTTGCTTATGATAAGGTTTAACTTTGCAGGAGCATTGTACCGGGCTGCCGGATATGATGGGCGTAATTTATACTAAGTAAAAGGCATAAATATCAAGTTATTAGCTGCAAGACTTTATTCTTGCTTATGCTTGGCAGTCAGCATTTTATACTTTGCAATCAGCTTCTATACCTGGCGATAAGTTGCTTAAAAGGTATCGCTTATGTTGTGCCGTTATCAATCAAAAGGATAAAATAATTCTGAAAGGCAACAAGGCGGATGTTTAAAAGCAATACTTGTTTTTTACCTTATGCCGGGTAGTATAAAATACTGGAGAAGAGAATAGGTAAGGGAAGCCCGTCTTTAGCTCTTACGCGCTACAGGGTAGGGTCGATCGATGTTGGGCTGCACGTATAATTGCTGTGTGTCCAGGTTTAAAGCTACGAGGTTGCCAAAAGAGGCATTTCTATAGTATACACAACCGGCATCCAGGTTCAGGCGGGCATCGCGGTGGCAAACGTTTTTTTTGATGCTGTGCAAGGCAGTAGGTGTATGGCCATGCAGCAGGCGCTTGTTATTAATTTTTCCCCAGGCCACCTTATAATCGCGGATATTCAGCATGGCCTTTTTATTCTGAAAAATATCGGCCTGCGTGAAGTCGAAGCTTGCGTGCACCAGAAAATAATCGGGCAATTCGAAATAGTAGGGGAGCTGCTTCAGAAAACTTTTATACTTTTTGGGTAAGTCTTCAAACGATTCAATGCCAAAGCTCTGCAACACCAGTTTTTTCTCGGTAGCGGTCAGCGACAATGCCTTTTCGCCTTTTTTAGCAGCTTTCAGCAGCATCTGATCGTGGTTGCCACGCAGGCAGCGTACCTGATGGTGCTGCTGTAAATCAAGTATAAAATCGATTACGCCCTTGCTGTCCGGCCCTTTGTTTACCAGGTCACCGAGTATGTACAATTCATCCGTTTTCTGCAAACCAAGCTGCTGCACCAGTGCTTTAAGGGTGCGGATGCAGCCATGAATGTCGGTCAAAGCGTAGCGGGCCATCGGGTTTATAGTTGATTTTAGCAGTTGTCAGCGTTGTGATCGATGCAACATATAAAAATAGCACCTGCTCTGGCAGGTGCTATTTTTATCATATCAGCTTCTATACGTTAGTTATACTTCCCGTTGTCGAGTTCGGGCTTGTCTAAGTTGCGGTTCGGATCTTCAACTTTCACGTTTGCAGACGGCTTATCCGGCCCGTCGGTATATTTCTTTTTCAGCTCTTCGTGCTCCGCGCCTGTCTGGCTGGGATCAACAGTTTTTACGCCTGCTTTGCTTTGTCCTCTGCCGGATGGGTTTCCCTCATTCTCCGAACTGCCTTGTGTGTGCTTGTATGATGGCATAATTTCCTCCTTCTTTAAATAAAACATTTGCTGAGGCAGTCTTTATCAAGTATAAAACTGCCTTAGATTAAAATTGCGCTTATCAGGTGCCGCGCCCTTCAGATTCGGTACGCATGTTGTCTGGCGGTGGTGTGCCGTCATCAGCATAGTCGTTTACGCCTGTGGCCGAAGGTCCTTCCGAAGCCGTATCGCTGCCGAAGCCTTGCTTGCCGTCGCGGTTGCCAAAGCCGCCGCGCTGGTGTTCGTTCTTTGGCGGGTCAGCACCGGGGATGATGTGCCCCATACGCATTTCCTGCTCGCTGGTATCGTCTTCTATCACCCTTACAGGGCGGTCTTCAGGCGACTGCCCCTGCAGTGCGCCTTTTTTATCCTGGTTTTTATCTTCAGCCATAGCTTTTATCTGGTTTAATTCACGGCACCTGCAACAAGTGCCTATAGTATGGTTTTACTTGTTTTCCGCAGTTTGGGTTCAGTGTCGTCGCTATGAACCTATCTGCGAACCACCATTTATGTGTATTACCTGCCCCGTAATATAGGAAGCATCTTCCGAAGCCAGGAAGACATAGGCCGGTGCTACTTCAGAGGGCTGGCCCGGGCGCTTCATCGGCGTATCCTGACCAAATTTACTTACCTTGTCGGCATCAAAAGAAGCCGGGATGAGCGGCGTCCAGATCGGGCCCGGCGCTACGCCATTTACACGGATATTCTTTTCTGCCAGATTACTGGACAGCGAACGGGTAAAGGCGGTGATGGCTCCTTTGGTAGAAGCATAGTCCATCAGGTGCTCGCTACCGCGGTAAGAGGTTATGGAAGTGGTGTTAATAATACAACTGCCCTCCTGTAAGTGCTCCAGTGCTGCTTTCGTTACATAAAACATCCCGAAGATATTTGTCTGGAAGGTGCGCTGCAGCTGCTCTTTTGTGATGTCTTTCAAATCCTGCTGCTCGTGCTGCTCGGCGGCATTATTCACCAGTATGTCCAGCTTGCCCAGTTCCTTCACCGCACGTTGCACCGCCTGGCGGCAGAAGTCCTCGTCGCCTACATCTCCGGCTATGATAATACATTTCCGCCCTTCTTTTTCCACCATTTTTTTGGTGTCCTGTGCGTCTTTGTTCTCATTCAGGTATACAATGGCCACATCAGCGCCTTCGCGCGCAAAATGTACTGCCACAGAACGGCCTATTCCACTGTCGCCGCCAGTTATCAGGGCAGCCCTACCTTTCAGTTTATCACTGCCCTTGTAGCTTTTCCGGATTACTTCCGGCTCCGGGTTCATTTTATATTGATCGCCCGGCTGGTTCTTTTGCTCCTGCGCAGGCAAAGATTCTGGTTTGTTTTCCATGGGTTTTGTAGCTTTATAGTACATGGCTGTCTTTTAAAGACAGCCTTATCTCATACGCTGGGTCAGGCACCTGGTTTTATAGTTTAGCGCATTGATTACGTATAACATACCCAAAAACACAAACGCTATGTGGCAGGAAAAAGACAATAAGTTAAAGCGCAGCCTTACGTTCAAGGATTTTAAGCAGGCCATGGCTTTTATAAACAAGGTGGCTGATGTGGCCGAAGCGATGGATCACCACCCGTGGTGGAGCAATGTATACAACAAAGTAACGATAGAACTCACCACGCACGATGCCGGCAATACCGTAACAGCGAAAGACCGGCAGCTGGCCAAGCGCATAGATGAAATCTACGATGAAGTTACGAGTTCCGGGTTCTGAGTTACGAGTCATTTTCCCCTTCGCCCGGAACTCAATCCAGAACTCATTTTATCGTATCTTTGTGACTTATGCAGGAGCAGGAAAAAACGAACTTATACTTAGTGCCGACGCCTATCGGCAACCTCGAGGACATTACGCTGCGCGCGATCAGGATACTGAAAGAAGTGGATGTGATTCTGGCTGAGGATACGCGCACCAGCGGCAAACTGCTGCACCACCTGGGCATAGAAAAGCGCATGCACAGCCACCACCTTCACAACGAGCACAAAGCAACCGGCCATTTGGTTGACCGCTTAAAGGCCGGAGAAGTAATGGCGCTGATTTCGGATGCAGGCACGCCGGGCATCTCTGATCCGGGCTTTTACCTGGTGCGCGAGTGCCTGAAAAACGGCATTAAAGTTGAGTGCCTTCCGGGGCCAACAGCTTTTGTGCCGGCACTGGTAAAATCGGGCTTCAGCACCGATAGGTTTACGTTTGAGGGATTTCTGCCGGTAAAAAAAGGCCGCCAGACACGCCTGCAAAGCCTGGCAGCAGAGGAGCGCACTATGATTTTTTATGAATCGCCGCACCGCCTGCTTAAAACATTAACACAGTTTAAGGAATATTTTGGTGGTGAGCGCGAAGCCTCTGTTTCACGTGAAATTTCTAAAATGTTTGAAGAAACCATTAACGGTACATTAGATGAGCTTGTCCATATCTTCACAACCAAAGCAATCAAAGGCGAATTCGTCCTTGTCGTACAGGGCAGCAAATAACCGGTTTATACTGCTGCTGCTGGCGCTGGCAACGGGCGTTATACTCTGGATGGGCTGGCCCGTAAAGCCGCTGGCCTTTTTCCTGTTTTTCGGTTTTGTGCCGCTGCTCTACATGGAGCATTACATTGTGGAGCGCCACCAGCACAAATCGCCAGGCTTTACTTTCTTTAAGTATGGCTACCTGGCCATGTTTTTCTGGAACCTGTTTACCACCTGGTGGGTAATGTACTCCACGGTGCCGGGCGGTATAGCCGCAGTGGTGTTTAACGCGCTGTTTATGTGTTCCCCGCTCATGGCTTTCTATTTCACCAAGAAGTACCTGGGGCGCACCATCGGCTACATTTCCTTTATTATTTATTGGGTGGCTTTCGAGCAGTTTCACCTCACCTGGGACTTATCCTGGCCGTGGCTGACGCTGGGCAATGGTTTTGCTACGCTCAACCAATGGGTGCAATGGTATGAGTATACCGGGTTTCTGGGCGGCTCGGTGTGGGTGCTGCTTGTAAATGTGCTCCTTTTCCGGGCCTTTGTGCATTACCCGCAGCGCATCCAATGGGAAAAAACCATACTGCCGGCCATACTTGTATTGGTGCCCATCGCCATCTCTTATGCCATACTTGCCGGGTACGAGGAGCAGGGGCAGAACGTGGAAGTAGTGGTGGTGCAGCCCAACATCGATCCTTACCACGAGAAATATGCCAGCCACGAAAATTTTATACCGAATGAGCAGCAGATGGCGCGGCTTATCAGCCTGTCAGAGCAAAAGATAACGCCGGACACCAAGTTTGTGGTATGGCCGGAAACTTCGCTGCGCATCGACGAAGGCTACTGGGAAGAACGCCTGGATTCTTATCCTTCCATTCAGCAGTTAAAAGCTTTCCTGCAACGTCATCCGGGCCTGGAGTTGGTGGCCGGTATTGATACGTATACTTTCTACGGCGATAACCAAGATGCCAGCCCCACGGCGCGCCACCTGGAAGGCTTTGGCTATTATGATTCATTTAATGCCGGCATGCACATCAATACCGCCGGAGAAATAGATTTGTACCACAAATCGAAGCTGGTGCCCGGCGTGGAAAAGCTGCCTTATCCAGGCTTCTTCAAATTTCTGGGTCCGCTGGCTATAGACTTGGGTGGCACTGTGGGCAGCGTGGGCAGTCAGGATACGCGCGATGTGTTCTTTTACAAACCGCAGCCGAGTATGGGCGCCGCGCCCGTTATCTGCTACGAATCTATCTATGGTGATTATGTGTCGGAGTATGTGCGCAAGGGCGCTACAATGATTTTTGTGTTTACCAACGATGGTTGGTGGAGCGATTCGCCGGGGTATAAACAGCACCTGCAGTATGCCACCCTGCGCGCCATCGAAACGCGCCGCAGCATTGCCCGCTCTGCCAATACCGGTATCTCTGCCTTCATCAACCAGAAAGGCGAGATTGTGCAGCGTTCTGACTGGTGGGTGCAGGCAGCTTTGCGTGGCACCATCAAATCGAATCAGCAAATGACTTTTTACACCCGCACCGGCGAATACATCGGGCATACAGCACTATGGGCGGCGCTGGCGCTTTTTGTTGTAGCAGTAGTGCTGGCGTTTGTCCACAGGGGATCTCCGGCTAAAAACAGTAACTAAATAAAGGGACACAAGTATCAGGACACCAGGCATATTATGGCTTGTTTAAAAGTATAAGTTTGATGTTTAGAGACCTGCTATACCTAACAGAAGTTTTTATACCTGTTAAATTTGTCCGTACATAAAAAACAGCGTTTGCCGCCGCTTTTGCGTAGGTATAACCCCGTAACCAAGTATAACCAACTATGAACCTGCAACAGCTTTCCCAGAACCTGAACATACTTACCCGCAATGTGGGCGCTTTTATCCGGCACGAATCCGAGAACTTTGATCGCTCTAAAATTGAAATGAAGGGCTTTAACGACTTGGTATCTTATGTGGACAAGCAGGCAGAGGAGAAGCTCGTGGAAGGGCTGAAAACACTGCTGCCGGAGGCTGGCTTTGTTACGGAGGAAGGCACCGAAACTACCAAAGGCGAGCGCTTTAACTGGATAATCGACCCGCTGGACGGCACCACTAACTTTACCCACGGCCTGCCTGTTTACTGCGTGAGCGTAGGCCTGACGGACGGCGATGAGGTAGTGGTGGGTACCGTATACGATCCGAACCGCGACGAGTGCTTTTCGGCGTATAAAGGCGGCGGCGCCTTCTGTAACGACAATCCCATTCATGTATCGGAAGTACCAGCGCTGAAAGGCGGCCTGATCGCCACAGGCTTCCCGTACTACGACTTTGGCCTGATGCAGCAGTACCTGGAGGTAATGAGCGCTTTCATGCAAAAATCGCATGGGGTGCGCCGGCTGGGTTCTGCCGCTTTAGATCTGGTATATGTGGCCTGCGGACGCGTAGAGGGCTTTTTTGAATATAACCTGAATGCCTGGGATGTAGCTGCGGGTGTGCTTATTGTAAAGGAAGCGGGCGGCCATGTGTCTAAATTTACCGAGGGTGGCGATTATGTTTTTGGCAGAGAGGTAGTGGCCAGCAACGGGCAGATCCATGCAGAGATGCTGGAAACAATTGCAGCGCACTGGAAAGAGCCTTTTCAGTAAACTTTTTATACTTTCACGCAGTTGTAATGTTATGGTACAGCAAATTATCATTCTCCTCGTTTTTATAGCAGCGTTAGCCTATATCGGCCGCATGCTCTACCGCAACTTTACGGTGAAAGGTGGTTGTGCCAGCGGCTGCAGCGGCTGCTCCGCCATCGACTTTAAAAAAATTCAGAAAGATCTGGAAAAGAAGCGCATGCAGGTAAACGGTTAAAAAGCCGCCAGCATACGTGCGATGAAACGTTGTTGTAGCTGTTCGCATATACGTACCTCTTCCCGTTTTTACAGGCAAAGTTCTCTTGCTTTTCGTATCCTGCCGCTGTTTTTGCGTATAACTTATGCAGCTGTATCAGTGGCCGGAATAATTCCGCTTTTATTACCCCTTTGTCTTCCTTAAACTTTATTCCGGGCTGGGCTACAACGCTAACTAATGAACGTTTAACGGCAGGCGCCATGGAAATTAATCCGTTAACATCCCTGCTGCAACGGCATAAGGTTAATGCTGCTTTATACTTAAAATTGAAAACAGTACCTTAAAAAATAAGCTATGCAAGATAAAGTTGAAGAAAGATCGCTCGTAAACGTCCTAAACCGCCTGCACAAAGACGGCTATAAATGTGATTTTAAAGTCTCCGGCGAAGGTACCCTTTGCACCATGGAAGACGATGAAACATTTACACCCGACCAGGTGCGCATTGTAGATCACTACCGTTTTGAGGGTGAAAGCAATCCCGACGACATGTCCATCCTGTATGCGATTGAGACAGCTTCAGGCCGGAAAGGCACTATTTCTAACTCCTATGGCCCTTACGCAGATGCGAAAGTCGATGAATTTCTGAAGAAGGTAGAAGACCTCGGTAAGAACCTCGACAAGAAAGACAAGTAAACAGAAAAGGCCGGTGCGACACCGGCCTTTTCTGTTTAACGGCTTGTACGTAAAGCGAGTAAGGCGTAGCCGAAGTGTGGCTGATGTACCTTGTTGCAAGCTGTTTATTTTTTTGCGGCAACGACTATTCCTGTCGCCCACACCTGCTTTGTCAAAATCAAGTCCTCTCTTGCTTCTAAATATTCAATAAGGTTGATTGCCTTTTCATGATGTCCTTCTGGCCAGTTCGGTTGCGGCAGCATATCATCAATAATATATAGCCCTCCTCTGTTCAACATAGATAATGCTTCATCTAAAAGAAGATATTTTCCATGCCATGTGTCAGCAAAAATGAAGTCGAACTTTTGATGCTTGTTACTTTTAATCCATTCGCCACCATCTGTATCAATCAGTTCCAGCCGCTTATCATTCCCAAGAAACCTCCTTGCAATTTCCAGGAACTTAGCTTCATTGTCTATTGAAACCAGTGTGGAGCCATTATCCATTCCGTCCAGAATCCATGCTGTTGATAGCCCTGTTCCTGTTCCGAGTTCAAGAAATTTGCTTGATGGTTTAGAGCCAGCAAGCGTCCGAAGCAAAGAGCATGTTAACACATCTGAGGCCATTGTAAAACCTGATACTTTGGTCGCTTCACCAACAGCGATGTAAGACTCCGGGAACTGCTGGTTTATTTCTTCTTTCATTATTTATTAGCTTATAATAGCTTACAACTATTTGCTATCTCTGGGCTGTTGCCCATCCTTACTGTTAGCTGCCACGGCCTGCAGTTCTTCACTTAGTTTATCGCCTCCTTTTATAGCAAAATCCAGGGTGCGGATAGGGAATGGAATAAGTATCTTCTTGTCGTCGAAGGCTTTCTTGATGCGGATAATAGCGTCGCTTTTAGCGATTACGTAATCTCCCTGGCGCTTGTAATTTATCCAAAACCTGGCTTTAAAATTAATTGAACTGTCCCCGAAAGCATCAAACATCACTTCTATGTCTTTTGCTTTTACACGGTTTTTTACATCCGCCAACGCGTCTATTACCACCTGCTGCACCTGTTCTAAATCTTCGGCATACGAAACGCCTACTTCCAGGTCTATCCGCCTGGTACCCTGTGCCGAGAAGTTGGTGAGCGGGTTCTCGAATACCATCTTGTTCGGCAACAACACCAGTTCGCCTGTTGTCTGCCGGATGTCGATGGTGCGCAGGGTGATTTTTTCGATCCTGCCGAAGTAGTCATTGGTTTCAATTGTATCGCCTACCTTAAAGGGCTTCTGCACGGCAATAATAATTCCTGAAATAAAGTTAGCCGCAATATCCTGAAAGGCAAAGCCCAGGGCCAGGCCAATAATACCGACACCGGCCAGCAGCGAGAGTACCACTTTGTCAAGTTGCAGCACGCTCAGCATAAAGAAAAAGCCGACAATCAATACAGCAATGTATATCAGGGTAGTAAACAGGTTAACCAGAGCAGCGCTATGCGAGAAACGACTGAATACCCGATCCATCGTGTTCCGGACAAACCGGGCTACTACAAAGGTGATGATCAGCACCAGCAGCGCCACAAAAATATTAGGCAGCATGATGAAAAGGTGCTTGCCCCACGACTGAATCTTCTCCAGCAGTAGCTCCAGCGCATTATTGATATCTGTCATAAATTATAAATTTGCATCAAGCAAGGTTTACATTAACTATGCCCACACTTTGGACCCTTCGGTGCAATTGCGGCACATCTCGATTTCTGAGCGTCCACGCAGCAGGCTCTGCCGGAACCGGTTATACTTTGCCCCGCGCCATACCTGTGTAAAGCTTTGCTGTGTCAGGTCGCCCTGGCGGTATTCGGCATCCTTGTCGAAGCAGCAGGGCACCACCAGCCCATCCCAGGTTATTACGCAGGAATGCCACATTTTCCAGCAGTGGTTTAGCAGTTTATTTTTTATACTATAGCTGCCGTCGCCGTTGTGCCGGTACCTTGCGTAATAATCGATGGTGGGGATAAGGGGAGAGCCCTGGGCATAATCATAAATCTGTGCCGTTTTAAAGACCACCTCATCTACGCCCAGTTCCTGAGCCAGCTTCTTTACGTCTTCCAGCTCGTGCTCGTTTGGCCGCACTACCAAAAACTGAAACATAATATGCGGGGTTTTCGACTGCAGCTTTTTTTTCCACTTTACCACGTTGCGCGTTCCTTCCAGCACTTTCTCCAGTTTACCACCTATACGGTAGGCCGCATAGGTCTCTTGGGTAGTGCCATCTATAGATACGATCAAACGGTCCAGGCCGGATTCTACGGTGCGGCGCGCCATATCGTCATCCAGGAAATGGGCGTTGGTAGAGGTGGCAGTATAAATGCCTTTGGCTGATGCATACTTTACCAGCTCCAGGAAATTTTTGTGCAGGTATGGCTCGCCCTGAAAGTAGAAGATAAGGTATAGCAGACGGCTGTGCAGCTGATCTATGGTTTGTTTAAACAGCTCGTCGGGCAACATGCCGGTGGGGCGGGTAAAGGATCGAAGGCCGCTGGGGCACTCGGGGCAACGCAGGTTACAGGAGGTAGTGGGCTCCAGCGAAATGCTGATGGGCTGCCCCCAGTGCCTTGCCTTGCCTGTAATTTTGGAAAACAGGTAACTGCCTGCTACCTGCAGGGCATTGAGCGCACGCAGCGGCGTTAGCTTTGAGATAAAGTTAATCCCGTCGGTCAGGTGCGGCATCATGTAAGAAAAAGCAAAGCGGCAAAAGAAGTATTCTCCTTAAAATAAAGGTGGGGCAAACCCGGCGGCCTGCCCCACAAGTTATACTTTCCGGCCCGGAAGCCAAAAATATATTGCTAATACCTGAAAAGTGCTTTTACGTTGGCTCCGTCGCCCACTTCGGCCATGCCATCATAGCTGCTCACAAATACCTTGCCCCCCTGCGACAGCGTTTTAATCGCTGCCAGGTTGATGAGGTCGTCATCGCCGCGCTGGTATTCGTCATGAACCTCGGCCACGGCACTAACGCTGTTGTAAGTACCCCACACCGGCGCGCCGGGTGCAATAAACAAGGTATCCACGCGGCCATGTACTGCCTCTGCGGCAACCGTGGCAATGTCTTCGGAGGTAGAGCCGGTACCCGCCACGTTCTGATAACGGTCCAGCGACTCTACATGACTCTGCTGCATCAATGGCTTCACCAGGGCCAAGGCCTTGTCGTGTATGGCCTGCAGGTTGTTTAATTCTGTATTCTCGTCTACCGGCACATTCTGCGGCACAATATTTTTATACTTGCTGTACTTACGGAAAATAGCGCAGTAATGATCTACGCCGGCCAGCACGAGTGGCTCGTGGGCGTCGTGCAGAATCTCCTGCAGGCCATTGTCCAGATCATTCAGAAATTCGCGCACACGTGCATGTTCAAAATCGCCTTTGGTAGATCCTGCAGGGTTACCAAGTATGTTTACCCCATTCACTGTCGTTCTGCTGGTGTTAAAATCCTGGTCCTTGCCTCTTACATCAAACTTTAGGGCCTCATCTATCGATGCAGGCGCAAAAGAGCTGATGTCAATGGCCCGCATTCTCTCCAGCGTGGCCTCATAAAAGGCAACGTGGTCACGGTTGAGGCTAAGTATAAAGAAACGCCCGTTCTGGCTCAGAATCGGCAGCATCGGCGTGAAATAAAACTGATCCAGCACATACACCTCATCTGGCATAGTTACAGGCAGGGTATAGTGGGCAGAGAAGCCTTTGGTAATAAAAACCGCGAGTCCTTCGGCCTGGTGGCGCCAGAAGTTGTTGTCGTTCAGCAATTCCTCCGCCGGCTTCAGGTATTCTTCTATTTCTGTTTCCGGCACATCATGGCGTTCCAGCAGCGTTCTCGCTTCCCGGACTTTATTCTTGAACAGGATATGATCCTGGCCGTTAAGTGTTTCTTTACCTGCGCGGTGTGTGGGGATGTAGATAGAAATGCACAGGGCATTTTGCGTATTGTTCTGCACATTGACGAGCTTTTCAATGTCTTTTTTGTTGATTAATGCCATAAGTTTGTGGGTTAAAAGTAGCAATACAATACCCTGGAAATTCAGTTTTTGTACCTTGGCAAATATCCAGGGGTATAGGATTTAAGTACGCAGCAAAATGGCAACGGTTATTTTGCTGCCGCCGAAAGTGCCAGAAGCGATGCTATGGGAGTTGCCGCTGCATTGGCAGATTTATACTTGTTGCCATACTTAGCGATCAGCGCTGCCAGTTGTGTCTTGTACTTGTTTAACTACCTGCCGTTGCAACCGCTATTTTATACTTACTGCTACTCCATTAAAAACAACTCCCGCTCTCTTTTTCAGGGGAGCGGGAGAGAAGCCTGAAGTATGGCAAAGAATGTTTTAACCGAACAGGCTGGTGAATACTTCTTCTAAGCGGCCAAAAGCATGTATGTTGATGGAGAACCTGCTCAGGTCTACGCCTTTCTTGTTATACTTTGAAATATAAATATCTTTAAAGCCTAGTTTTTCTGCTTCCGTGATGCGGTTCTCAACGCGGTTTACAGCCCGTACTTCGCCTCCCAGGCCAACTTCTGCAGCAAAACAGGCTGTGGACGGGATCGGCATTTCTTCGAACGAGGAAAGTATAGAAGCGCATACCGCCAAATCCAGTGCCGGATCTTCTACTTTCAGGCCGCCGGCAATATTCAGGAACACGTCCTGTGTGCCTAACCTATAGCCGCCGCGTTTTTCCAGCACGGCCAGCAGCATGTTCAGGCGCTTGCCATCGAAGCCGGTGCTGGTGCGCTGCGGCGTGCCATAAGTGGCAGGGCTTACGAGGCTCTGTACTTCTATCAGCAGCGGGCGGTTGCCCTCCAGCGTGCCACCGATGGCAATGCCGCTAAACGAATCTTCGCGTTGCGAAATCAGGATCTCCGAGGGGTTGCTTACCTCGCGCAGGCCGGAGCCCAGCATCTCGTAAATGCCCAGTTCTGAAGTGGAGCCAAAGCGGTTTTTGGTGGTGCGCAGAATGCGATACGTCATGTGGCGATCGCCCTCAAACTGCAGCACCGTATCCACCATGTGCTCCAGAATTTTGGGACCAGCCAGGTTGCCGTCTTTGGTGATGTGGCCGATCAGGAATACGGGTGTGCCGCTTTCTTTGGCAAACTTCAGCAACTCAGCCGTGCACTCGCGCACCTGGCTCACGCTGCCCGCACCCGCCTCAATAAAAGAAGAATGCAGCGTCTGGATAGAATCAATGACCAGCACCTGCGGGCGCAGCTGCTCAATCTGTTTAAAAATGTTCTGGGTACCGGTTTCGGTAAGTATAAAGCAGTCCGAGGTTTGGGCGACAAGGCGCTCGGCACGCATTTTTATCTGCTGCTCGCTTTCTTCGCCGCTCACGTACAACACGCACAGGCTCGTCAGGCTTAGGGCAATCTGCAGCATCAGCGTAGATTTGCCGATGCCGGGCTCTCCGCCAATCAGCACCATAGACCCGGGCACAATGCCGCCACCGAGTACGCGGTTCAGTTCCTGGTCCTGTGTAATAATGCGCTGCTGCTCCTGGTAACTGATGTCGGCTATGGGTTTCGGTTTGCCGGAAACCTGCGCGGAACTGCTGCCTACTTTCCAGGCGGTAGTGGGCGTGAGTTCTTCGCGCTGCACCACTTCTTCTACATAGGTATTCCATTCGCCGCAGGCCGGGCATTTGCCAATCCACTTGGCTGACTGGGCGCCGCAGTTCTGGCAGAAATAGGATGTTTTTATCTTGGCCATTAAGGTCGTTGTTCGTGTTTGGTTATTCGTTTTTCGGGAGCCTTTAAGTATGAGCTGTGATACTTCCCGAAGTAGCTGGCACAGCTAATCAGAACAAAATTGAGGGAAATAAAGCTCCTTTTTATACTGCTGAGCCTGCTTTTATACTTCCAGAAAGCAAACCCGGCAGGTTTTAAAACCTGCCGGGTTTATACTTGTCCGCATTATACCTGCACGGGCTCTGGTTCCTGCCTGAAGTATACTTTAAAAGTGGTACCCTGGCCCAGTTCACTTTCCACCTCAATGCGGCCGCCGTTGTTTTCGATAATGCGCTTCACAATGTATAGGCCGATGCCGGTGCCCTCTACGTGGGTGTGCAGGCGCCTGAACATGCTGAACAGTTTGTGCTGCTGCTCCTTTTTTATACCCAATCCGTTGTCCGCCACCTCCAGCACCACAAACTCGCCCTGGCGGTAGGTGCTGATGTTTACCTCCGGCCGCCGCTCCAAAGCTTTATACTTGATTCCGTTGGAAACCAGGTTGTAGATGATGCTGCGCAGGTTTTTGCGCGTATACAGGATGCTATCTACCTGAAAATTGGTCGTGATAGTAGCGTCAGACTCCAGCACCAGCCGTTGTATATCGCTGGTTATATCCTGCAGCACCTTCTCAAAATAAATCGGCTCCACTTCCGCCTGCAGGTCTTTCTGCACCTTTGTAATCTCGGTCAGGTCGGCTATCGTTTGCTTCAGCTTGTTGATAGAGTCGCTGACCATGTCCAGGATCTTATTGTCTGCCTGGTTCAGCTTACCATCCAGTACATCGCGCAGTAGTGCCGTAAGGCCTTCCATGTTGGCAATCGGCGATTTGAGATCGTGGGATGCCGTGTATACAAAGCTGTCCAGGTCGTTGTTGATGCGCTGCAGTTCGCTGTTTTTTTCGCTTAGTTCATCGTTTGCTTCCAGCATCCGCTTGCGGGCCGCTACCAGTTCGGTAACTTCCACCGCAAATACCAGCACGGCCTCTACTTCTCCGCTCGTGTCCAGCAGGGGTTGGTATACCAGGTTAAAGTAGGCATCTCTGCGTCCACCGCTGTTCAGGCAGTCGATAGTGGTAGGCACTTCTTTGCCTACAAATGGCTCGCCGGTTTTAAATACATGCTCCAGCTTGCTGAAAAAGCCCTCGCCTTCCGACGGGGAATGTGCTTCGAATATGGTTTTGCCTACCAGCGGGCGGTTGCCGTAAAGCTGGCGATAAAGCGGGCTGGCAAGCGCATACTGGTAATCGGGCGCACGCACCAGCCCCACCAGCGCCGGCACCTCCAGGAACAGTTTCTGCAGCAGTTCGGCATTTTGCTTTACCTTACGCTCGGCTTCTTTTATTTCCGTAATGTCAATAATAGAGCCGATGTGGCCTAAAAACTCCCCGTTCACGCCAAAGCGCGGCATGGCCGTGTTGATGGCCCAGCGTATTTCACCATCATGGCGGCGCATGCGCATCTCCATCTTAAAGGCTTCTGCATGCTCCGCTGCCTTTCTGAACGTCTCGGCATAAGCGGCTTCTTCTTCCTTTACCACTACCTGCCGCCAGCCCATACTTATACTTTGTGCAAAAGTCTGCCCGGTAAAGTTTGTCCACTGCTTATTCACGTACACGCACTTACCGCTGGCATCGCCTACCCAAATCATTACCGGCGCATTGTCGGCCATTGTTCTGAAGCGGGCTTCGCTTTCGATAATAGCCTGCTGGGCTCTTTTTTCGTCCGTAATATCCCGCACCTCTATAATGGTATACGCCGGCACACCGTTTTCTATGATAGGACGGGTCGCGCAGGTTACGTTGAAAAAGGTACCGTCTTTGCGGATAAACATATCTTCGTGTGCCCGCATGCTGTTGTTGGTGGGCAGGGCTCTGTCGATCGGGCATTCTTCCAGTGGGTACGGCGTTCCGTCAGGGCGGTGATGGTGGATCATCTGGTGCAGCGGCCGGGCCTGCATCTCCTTAAAAGTAAAGCCCGTCATTTCTTCGGCAGCCGGATTCATAAAGGTACAGTAGCCATTGGCGTTCATGATAAACAATCCGGCGGTTGCATTGTCGGTGATAGTTTGCTTCAGGCGGTTAGAGCGCCGCGTGTTCGACAGCGACCAGATGATGAAAAACATCAGGAAGCTGATGATGCTGCCCCCCCAAAGTATAAAATACGGAAGATCGGCATCGGCCGTGCGCACAAAGCTTTCTTTGCCGGTGATAAAAATGCGCCAGGTATGATTGCCGATGGAAAGAGTGCTGCGGTTATGAAACTTGCTCCCGCCATGCTTGTTAAAGTGAAACGTCGAGTCGGTGTTGTACAGCAGGGATTCTCTGCTCAGCGTGTTGCCGTCGAATATTTCAATGTCCAGGTCCTGGTAATCGTCTCCCAGCACTGAGTTCATGAGGTCGTGTACCCGGAAGGGGCTGTATACAAACCCTTTAATCAGGCGCTGCCGGTCCTGCATCGATTTCGGATCAGCGTTATCCTTGTATATGGGCAGGTAAATCAGAAATCCGGGCTGCTCATTTTTGCCGTTTTCCTGCACCAGCCGTACTTTGCCCGACATGGCCGGCTGTTTGGTGTCGCGTGCAATACGCATGGCTGACTGGCGCACGGGTTCGCTGAACATATCATAGCCGAAAGCCCGCCTGTTACGACTGCCAAAAGGCTCCAGGTAAATAATAGAGGAATATATATTGCGCTTGCCCTCCGGGTATACTTTAAAATCAGGGAAGCCTTCGTTCCGGATCTGCTGCTCAAAGCGCGCTAGCTCGTCTGGGTATATTATGTGCGTATACCCAAAGCCCTGTATGCCAGGATAATTTTCCTCCAGATGGAGGGTTTCGTAGTACGTATGCCAATCGGAGCGCGTTACCGTATCAGAAGCAATAAAGAGCGCCTTGGCACCAATCAGAATCTGTATATAATCTTTCACCCTTGTCTGGATAGACTCAGAAGCCTGGCTGGCACGTATCTCGAATAGTTTGGCGCCACGCTCCTCTGCCTTTTTCTTCGTTTCATCGTAAATAAAAAGCGTCAGCAGAAATATCAGCAGGAAAGAAGAAATGGCGATAAAGTAATCTTTTGTAAAAGCAGCCGGCTTGGCAAAATTCATATGCTACAGGTTATGGCTTGGCAACTTATTATACAGCAAATCCGCTACAAACACAATTACTTACGGCTTGGCGGAGCTTGCTGCTTCAACCCCAAATATAGTAAAAAAACAAGTCCGTGCGCTAAGTATAAACGCTGTGCCGGGCAAGTAATTACGCTGTCTGCCTCTGGCCGGCGCTGCGGCTTAGGCTCAAACAAAGCAGCTTTACCTCTTATTTACTAAATATAAGTGTACAACGGCATAAAAGCAGCTGAAAGTATGAAAAACATGCAGCAATGGTTCGATGCGTATGGCCAGAGCCACCAGAACCACACCAACAAGCTTATTCACTGGATTTGCGTTCCGCTTATTTTCTTCAGTATCGTGGGGCTGCTGGCCAGCATTCCGAGCGATGTACTGAAAGCCCTTTTCCCACCGGCAATGCAGCCATACATCCATTTCGGCACTGTGGTCCTGGTGCTGGGCCTGCTGTTTTACCTGCGGCTATCGTTTACTATGTTTTTGGGTATGGCGCTGGTGTGTGCCGTGGTGCTCTGGGCCGTGCATGCTTTAGATGCCGCTACCGGCACTCCGCTGTGGCTGATTTGCCTTGTAATATTTGTGCTGGCCTGGGCCGGGCAGTTTTACGGGCATAAGGTAGAGGGCAAAAAACCATCCTTTTTCAACGACCTGCAGTTCCTGCTGATAGGGCCTGCCTGGCTGCTTGGTTTTATTTACCGGAAATTGGGGATACCGTATTAACTTTGCAGCCACAACCCTTGCCTTATGCTGGAAATAATCAGAAGCATGTTAATTGGATTTTTTGCGATAGCCGTGCTGTTGCCCGTGGTTCGCTATGCCTTGCGCAGGCTGTCGCCTGCACGGCAGCTTACAGTGCTGGATGCCAGTGAGCTGAAGTATATCCAGAGACAGGAATGGAAACTGACGGTGGCTTACTTCTTTTTTGCCGCCGTGCTGTCGGTTTTTGCTGCCGGTGTACTGGCCATGCTTTCCAGCATCCTGTATGCCTCCGGCCAGAGGGATATTTACGTTCTCACGCCTAATTTCCAGGCGCTCTTTGCACCGGGGCTGCTGCTGGGGCTTACGCTGGCTGTACTCCCGCTGCGCGCTGCGCAAAGCAGCCTGCTGGGCCACGACTATAATTTGTACCAGACCTACATGCAGCAACAGGAAGGGCACAATTCCAGCCGCTCCTATCGTATTCTCTTTCTGGTGATGCTGGTGATAGCGGCCTTGGGTGCCTGGTACGCCATGCGCTGGCATGTCACCATCACAAAGCAGGAAATCAGTGTAAGCAGCTTCTTGCAGCAGGATCACACTTATTCCATGCAGGATATCAGCAGCATTCAGTCGCTGGGGCGGGAGGGAGCGTATCTGATCAGCTTTAATGATGCTCGTATCATCAATACGGCCTACCTCAAACCTGTGCAGCCCGAAACAATAGCCTTGCTCTCGCAGTACTCGGGCAAACGGGTGATACACTAAGACTGCAAGTATAAACGTGCGTGATCCTGAAGTATAGTTCTGCTTTTACTGTTATGCCGGTTACCTGAAACAAGCTCCTAAGAGCCGACAAATCCTGGAAGCACGATACTGCATACGTTCATAGCGTCTTTACCGGATTTCGCGTAAGTTCTGAGTGGCTGAAGAGGTATAACGCTACGTATGGGCTCCAAACCCGAAAAAATATTTTTGTAGCTTTGCCACAGACACGTATTTCTGTTATAACCATTAGATAAAAAGATATGCAAGTTCGCGTAGAGAAAGACACCATGGGCCCCGTAGAGGTGCCTGCAGACAAATACTGGGGCGCACAGACGCAACGCTCCAAAGATAATTTTACCATAGGCGGCCAGCTAATGCCGAAGGAAATAATCGAAGCCTTTGCTATACTTAAAAAAGCTGCTGCGCAGGCCAATGCCGAGCTGGGTGTGCTGCCGCAGGACAAAGCCGATATGATTTCTGAAGTAGCCGATGAGATCCTGGCAGGCAAGCTAAGCGATCAGTTTCCGCTGGTCGTATGGCAGACGGGCTCGGGCACACAATCGAACATGAACGTGAACGAGGTGATCGCCAACCGCGCACACGTACTGCTGGGAGGTGATTTAATGGATGAGAAAAAGAAAATCCATCCAAATGACGACGTAAACAAGTCGCAGTCTTCGAACGATACGTTTCCGACGGCCATGCACATTGCCGCTTACAAAAAAGTGGTGGAACATACGTTGCCAATGGTGCAGAAGCTGCGCGACACGCTGCACAGCAAGTCGGAGCAGTTTATGGATGTGGTAAAAATTGGCCGCACGCACCTGATGGACGCCACACCGCTGACACTGGGGCAGGAGCTTTCGGGCTATGTAGCGCAGCTGGATTATGGTATGAAAGCGCTCCGCAACACGCTGGCACACCTGAGCACACTGGCACTCGGCGGTTCGGCGGTAGGCACGGGCCTGAACACGCCCGAAGGTTATGCCGAATTGGTGGCCAAAAAAATATCACAGTATGCAGGCCAGGAGTTCATCACGGCGCCAAACAAGTTTGAGGCGCTGGCCGCCCACGATGCTATTGTAGAAACCTCGGGCGCACTGAAGCAACTGGCTGTAAGCCTGATGAAGATTGCCAATGATATCCGTTTGCTGGCTTCCGGCCCGCGCTCCGGCATCAGCGAGATTAAGATTCCGGAAAATGAGCCGGGCTCTTCCATCATGCCGGGCAAAGTAAACCCTACACAGGCCGAAGCCATGACGATGGTGTGTGCCCAGGTAATCGGCAACGATGTGGCCATTTCGGTGGGCGGCATGAACGGCCATTTTGAGCTGAATGTGTTTAAACCGGTGATGATTTACAACCTGCTGATGAGCGCCCAGCTTATCGGCGACGCCTGCGACTCCTTTGACAAGCACTGCGCCGTAGGCATTGAGCCAAATACAGAGAAGATCAAGGAGAACCTGGAGAACTCGCTGATGCTGGTGACAGCGCTTAACACCCACATCGGCTACGACAACGCCGCCAAAATTGCAAAGAAAGCCCACAAAGAAGGTACGACGCTACGCAAAGCCGCCATTGAACTTGGCCTGCTCACCTCGGAGCAGTATGACGAGTGGGTGAAACCGGAAGACATGATCGGCAGTTTGAAAAAATAAGACGTTAGATTTTAGACGCTAGACACAGGACTTTTATACTTGTTCATACTTGTAGCGGCGCAAAATATTGCGTCTTAGTAGCTAAACAAAAAAGCAGCTCCGTTTGGAGCTGCTTTTTTGTTTTTATCTGCCTGTAGCCTGATAAACTACTTATTATACCCGTTAAAATGCCCGCGCAGTACGATGAATGAAAGTCCCAGTACGTTTAAAGTGGTGGTGCCCAGCAATGCCACCAGTATGGCATCATGTAAGCCCAGCTGCCACTTTGCATTAAGCACCAGAATCAATAAAACAACCAGCAGCCATATAGACACTATCACAGCCGTCCAGATAGCAAGCCATTTCCTGTCTCTGGTATCGGAGGAATACCTGTCTGCTTCCAGCGCTTTCTGGACCTTCTGTGCTTCCAGTTCGTCCGAATCAATATCAATATCTTTATTTTTAGACCTCGATGTATGTTGTATTACATCCAGTAAGTTCTTGGCAGCCATTTAAATATTCATAGACGAAAAATACTCAGCTATATACTCGTTTGGTATCGGATGGCTCCAGTCAAACCCTTTCTGTTTTGTCGTTTTATCCCAGGGACCGCCTTCAATATGAGACCAGTCGGACAACCTGGACGCAGAAAAAGGAGCATACTTCTCAATAACCCTGTTCAGAACTTCTGTCAGCTCCTGATCTTCTCTGATCTCCTTAAACTCTTCTGAAGACAAAGGCAAAATGTTGGTATAATCTACTTCTTTTCTGGTTCTGGGAAACACCGGGCCATAGGGCCATGCTTTGGGCATCTCTACCGTAATCGGATGGTTGTATTTGGAGAGGTAATAGCCATACACAATATACAACAACTTCTGCACCTTCGTTACATTCAGGACTATCCTTTTCTCATATGCCAGCGCCATCATATATTTGGCAAGTAGCACGCTATCATATACTTTCATATCAGATAAATTTACACAAAGGTATTACAATAGAACGAATAGATAAAAATATTGATTCAAACGAATCTGGTTTAACTTATACTTGTGCGGCCGGCATTTTGCCAGGCAGCACCCTTGCCGCAGAAACAGCCATGGCGCTGAATCAAACCCTTTGGCGCCGTTGTTTGTTTATGTTACTACACGTATAATCAAGCCAAAACATAAGTATAAATATGAAAGTAGCAAAAGATCCATCAGAATACAACGTGCTCACATCAGAAGAAGCACGCATTATCGTAAACAAAGGCACCGAATATCCCGGAACGGGTGAGTACAACAACCACAAGGCCGAAGGCGTGTACCTGTGCAAACGCTGCAACAACCCGCTTTATACCTCGGAGTATAAATTTGAGTCGCACTGCGGCTGGCCGAGCTTTGACGATGAGATAACGGGCGCCGTAAAGCGCGTGCCGGATGCCGACGGCCGCCGCACCGAAATTGTTTGTGCCAACTGCGGCGCGCACCTGGGCCACCTGTTTGAGGGCGAGTACCAGACGCCCAAGAATGTGCGGCATTGTGTTAATTCCCTGTCGATGAATTTCGTGCCGGTAGAAGATCTGGACTAGGATTTGTAGGATTCATAGATTTTAAGATTACATGTTTACCGGCTGATAATTATTATGCCTCATTGCTAAAGTTCAAAGGCTTATACGCCATGAAGTATGTCCGTTTTGAAATCTATGAATCCTACTCATCCAAAAACCACAAAAATCCTGGTCCGGAATCAGCCGGTAAACCCGGAGGAACGGCCGCACGAACCGGGCGTTTATACCTGCGCCAGCTGTGGCCATGTTTTATTTGAAGCAGATAAGAAGTTTGATGTGGGCTCCGGCTTTCCGAGTTTCTGGCAACATGCCGGAGAGAGCGTCCGACAAAACCACCTGGATACATATGGGAGAGACCGGATACAACTGCTGTGCAACCGCTGCAGCCAGCACCTGGGCCACCTGTTTGAAGATAAAAGAACACCGACCGGCCTGCGGTACTGCATCAATGCCAATGCGCTGCAGTTTAAAGCAGAGGAGTAGAGAAGGCGCCTGCCTTGGGCAATAAGGGCAACAAGTATAAACCTGGCATCTTCCGCCAAGCAGCATATATTTCTTCCGCAGCTTTGTTTCCGGCGATACCAGCCCGCACATCTTAAAGTATAACTTTATACCTGCCGCTGCGGTAAAACACCTTTATACTTCACTATTCCTACTAAAAAGATGCGCCGTCCTTCTTTTTTCAGCACCCGCTACAAGAGCTTTAAGTATGCATTTAAAGGTATAAGTGCCGTTTTCCGATCAGAGCCCAACATGCACCTGCATGCGTTGGCCAGCATGATAGTGTTTATCATGGCTTTCCGGTTTAAGGTAACACGCAACGAGTGGTGTATTCTTGTTTTTTGTGTGGGCCTGGTCTGGATGGCGGAAATTTTTAACACAGCCATCGAAACGCTCACTAACCTGGTGTCGCCGGAGCTTCACCCGCTGGCAGGCAAAACAAAAGATCTGGCCGCGGGCGCTGTGCTCATGGCCTCTATCACCGCAGCCATTATCGGGCTAATCCTGTTTGTGCCTTATTGGATGCGTTACCTGAACAGTTGAGCCGGTAAGCTTCTTTTACACCTGCGGGTTTACTATATTTACGCCGCTATGGCTACACAAAGGTTATGTTTCGGGGCGTTGCCTGTACTGCTGGTTTGCCTGCTGGCCGCCTGCAGGCCGGGCCTGTCGCCGCAGATACCTGACGGCGCCACAGCCAACGCCCTGGCCGCTCCCTGGCTCAGCCAACTGATACAGCAGCTACAGGAAGACAAACCCGCTAATCCGCCTGCCAAAATCTACCGCTATACTTACCACGACCAGGAAGTATACTACCTCACCAGCCGCTGCTGCGACATACCCGGCAAAGTATACGACATGTATGGCAACGTGCTTTGCGAGCCGGACGGCGGCATTACGGGCAAGGGAGACGGCCGCTGCCCTGATTTTTTTGAGCAGCGCAAGAATGAAACTTTAATTTGGGAAGATAAACGAGAACACTGATTATCATGACTGGAAACGACGTACTAAAAAACCTATCAGAGTATAACATCTGGGCCAACAAAACGATGCTGGATGTGTTTGCCACCTTGCCCGAAGTACCGGGAAATGCACTGCGCCTGCAGAGCCACGCCCTTAATGCGCAGGCCATTTGGATTGCCCGGATTACCGGCACCGATAGCCCGGTGAAAGTATGGCAGGAACACCCGCTGGAAGAACTGGTGGCGCTGCATAATTACGCCTCTTACAAAATCGCTGAACTGGTAGCCGATGCAGACGAGGAAGAGTTTAACCGGCTTATACATTATACCAACAGCCTGGGCCAGCAGTATAGCACCCGCGTGCTCGACATCCTGACGCATGCTTTTAACCACGCCACCTACCACCGCGCACAGGTAGCAACCGACCTCCGCAAATGCGGCCATACCCCACCCAACACCGACTACGTAACCTACGTGCGCGAACTGATGGGACAGGTGTTTTAGGCTGTACAACTAGATAGACAAAAAGGGGCTCTTCGATTTGAAGAGCCCCTTTTCTTTTACAGGGTAAAATTTGAAATTATCCGGTAACTGAAATCAGCAGGAAAGCAGAAACCTATGTTCCTGATAATTTTTTCTTTGGTGCTTTCTATCCTGCCAGACAGTATTTTGTTTCATTCTATTGCAGCGGCAACTCCACTGTGCCCAGATCTTTAATTTCGTCCTGCGATACCGTTACATTCTCCACCGTTTTGTTGTGTACGCTGTCGGCTGCATAGAATTTAACAGTATAGGTGCCTGCTTCCAAACCTTTGATGAGGAAATCGCCATTATCGTTGGCAAAGCCGCCGGTAGTATCGCTGGCAGCCGAAATCACGTAAATGCCGGGCTTATACTCGGCCGGCGACACCTTGCCTTTAATGCCACCTGCAATGGCCTGCGTAATCGTGCGCACCACGGGCTTCAGGTTATACTGCCCATTGCCACGGGCCACCACCGATTTTGCCGCATCAAAGTCCAGCAATACCACGTAGGTGACATCCTCTTTTAAATTGGCATTCAGTTGCAACTTTACGCCGGAAGACTGGCCGGACGGGGTTTTCAGCTCCACCAGAGTGCCATCTTTCAACTTCAGCGTGTTATTCTCACCGAGTATCAGCCTGATTTGGGAGATAGCGCCTGTAGGCAGGTTAGCACTAGCCAGCAGCGTATCGCGGCCATTGGCAAAATCCAGCAGGTTGTATATGCCCGGGTGGATTTCATCCAGGGTTTGCCAGCCGCTCTCATCATCAGAGTCTTCCTTGTGTATCTGCACGGACTGAATGTCCACGTTTACTTCCTCGTAGTCGCCGGGCGAGTCTGTCAGGCGCACCTGCATGGTGGCAGACCCATTGGTATCATTGTCGCTGTCACATGAGCTGAACCATACCAGCCCGCTCATCAAAAAAGTGATAAAATATCTCTTCCTCATATTAATTGTATTAAAATAAAAACTTATAGTTGCAAAACTAAAGAATTCAATCATATAGCCAACCTTTATTGCACTAAAATATAACTATAGCTTAAAAACAAACCCCGCAGAAGCAAAAGCTTTTGCGGGGTTTAGGCGGGTCATGTGGCATAAACACAATCCGTATACTTGCCGGGTAATCAGTTGCCTGCTTTGGTAGTATCAGGTTTGACTGCCGGTTTGGTGATTTGTTTCAGGAAACCACCTACTTTATCTGCTGCTTTCTGTTTCAGCTGCTTTTCGGCCTCCGTGCGCTTCCGCTCCAGTTCCTCACGTGCTTTTTGCTCAACTTCCAGCTTTCTTCTGTTCAGTTCGGCCTGTAGTGTATCTTTGGCCTGCTGCTTCACGTCGTCCAGCTTGTTCTGCACTACTTCCTTCACCATGTCTTTGGCCTGGGCTTTTACAGAACCGCCAGCCAGGCCTATTTTCGGATCAGTCAGCGTGCCGCCAATCTTTAAATTCAGGGTAATGCGGTCGGCGGCCTGCACCTGCTCCTTGCCCAGCAGGCCGGATAAACGCGTGTTTACTTCGCGGCCTATTTTACCTGCCGGCATGTTCAGGGCAGTTACATAATCTATCTGCCCGCCAAGGTTGTTCGCGCCACCTACTGTCATCTCCACATTCCCAATTTTCAGGTCAAATGGTTTGATAACCAGGCTTCCGTTCACCACTTCCGCATCAATCTTCTTGTTTTCGATTACGAAGGTCTTCAGTTCATTGAAATTGGTAAGGCTGCTGATTTTATCTACAATCTTCACATTCCCCAAAGCCGCCCGGATAATGTTTATCACGCCGCTGCCGTCCAGCGTTTTAAATACCGGAATCATGTCCTGGCCCAGTTCGCCCGCAAAATTAAAGTCAGTAGAAAACTTGCCTTCCAGCAGGGCTGCGATAGGAGCAAGGGCCTTTACCGTATTAAAATTGTTAAAAGCCTCTTTAAAGCTGAGGTTGTTGATAGCAAATTTCACATCGAAAAGCGGGCGCAGCAAATCCTGGGTATTATAGCTGCCGCTGGTGGCAAACGTGGCGCCCAGCATGTTAAAGCCTACTTCCTCCAGCTTCGCAATCCTGTCTTTTACCAGCACACGTCCGCCTACGTTGTTTAGCTTAAAATCGGTATAAAGCACCTGTTTGGCGTTAATGTTCAGGGTGACGTCCATGTTTGCCGGTACCTCCACCACACCCTCGGTAGACTGATCTGCCGGCGCGCCTTCATCATCTACCAGCCATTCGTTCACATCGAAGCGGTTGGAGCTGATGTTGAAATTGCCGCGCAGTGCCTGGTTATCGGCCAGGGCATAGCCCAGGTGATTAGAAAGTGTGCCGCTGGCCCGGATGTCGCTTTTGCCCAGGTAGCCGCTCATGTTTTTCAGGTCAATGCGCTCGTTGTTGAACACCGCATCGGCCTGGCTTATTTTTATACCCTGCGGCAAATCTGTGCTTACAAAATTCAGGTTGCTGATGGCCATGGTACCGTTGGCTGTTACGTTGTTATACTTCTCAGCCTCAATGTCGCTTAGCTTTCCCTTAGCAGCTACATCCGCCTTTATCCTGCCCGATACGGTCATACCTTCCTGCGGAAAAATCTTCGTCAGCTTCGTCAGGTCAAGTATACCTTTGATGCGGCCGTCGAAAGCAGGCTTGTCTATGCCGACTATCAGCATGTTACCCGCCAGCGGTTCCCCATCCAGGCTCATGTTAAAGCGCTCTATGTTGATGCGGGTGTCGTCGGTATTGCCGGTGGTGTTGCGCACATTCGTTACCATGTTCAGGCTTTGTATAGGCGCCGGAAAATCCTTTGATTTGATGTACCCGTTGGTCAGGTTGAGGTCGGCATCGATTACCGGCATACTTGTTTCGCTGTACACGCCTTTGGCATCGGCATCTACCTTCAGCAGGCCGCGCAAAGTCAGGTCTTCCACAGGGTATACTTTGGTTAATTCTGCCAGATCTACGTTGGCTTTCACGTTACCGGCTATCTTCATCGGTTCCAACCCTTCTATCAGCACTTTGGCATCCACAGGGTTTTTGCCCAGATCCAGGTGAAATCGCCGCACATCAACAATGGTATTGTTTACAATGCCGTCTTTGTTATCGATGCGCATGTTTACGTTGATGTTGCGGGCGGCCTCCGGCAGATCGGGATACTTGAACATCCCGTCTGCAATCTGCAACTCCGTCCCAAAGCCGGGCATCAGCGTATCGTTGTAGCGCCCTTTGATGTAACCATCGAAGCTCAGTTTGCCGGATGTCTTGATTTCGTCAAATTTATCGGTATACATACCAGGCACCACCGATAGCACACTCTTGAAATCCGCATCGGTTGCTTTAAAAGCCAGGTCGAGGTCAATATCGTCGTGCGGCATCAGGATAGAGCCGTTGAAGGTAAAAGGCAGCGCATTCAGCAGGATTCTGTTGTCCTTAAAAGTATAGAGCGATTTGTCCAGGTCCATCGCCATGGTCACATCGGCATCCAGTGTGGCATTCTCCACGTAGTTTACGCCGTCGTAGGTGATAGTTACGCCATCGGCTGTGGTCTCAGACACCATATCGAATACATCCTGTTCAAAGTCGCCGCTGCCGGTATGGTTTACGTGGTAGCCCGCCATGCCAAAGGGGATGCTCAGATCATCGTAAAAGAGCGTCCCATTATTTACCTCCCAGTGGTTAATAGCCATTTTAAAATCCGAAGCGGCCGTGTCGGCGGGAGCAGCAGTGGTATCCTCCACAAAGATATCCCAGTTGGCTTTGCCGCTTTTGAGCACCACCAGGTGTATCACAGGCTCGTCCAGCGTAATGGAATTTACTTTTAACTCATCGCCGCTGATGACGCTCATCAGGTTGAGGCCCATGTTAAAGGAAGGTATCTGCGCCAGTGTGTCGGTCTGAAAAGAATCTATACCGATTACCGTCAGGTTGTCTATGTCCAGCGACAGGTTCGGGAAGTGGCGCAACAGGGAAACACTTACATCATCGGTTTGATAAAGTACCTTTGCGTTTATACTTTTGGCTAATTCATTGTCGATGGCCTGTTTGATTTTATCTTTGAAAAGAAGCGGCACCAATGCCGCAGCGGCAAAAAGCACCGCCAGAAAGATAAAAAAGCCGATTACTACTTTTTTCATAGAACAGAGTATAATTTTATTCCTGGATCATCATTATTAAAGCTAACGTAAAACGTTGGCAAAAACCGTGCACGAAAAGAATAAGTACGGCCACACGGGCATTCAGGCAGCCGCTGCCATACTTGTTTTTGGCTTGTCCGGATGCTTACGTTAATGTTGGAAGCGCGGCAGTACCCGCAGTTTATACTTTACAGGAGGCTGCGCTAATAAAATGCTCCCGGAAAGTATAACCAGCAGGTATAAATACGTTGATACATGACAACGGCGCCACAAAGATACGCTGCAGAAGCAGAAATTTTAGCCTGCAGCAGGACAGCAGGGATAACTCTGACCCTGACACTCGCGGTGTGCACAACTCCCGCGAGTGTCTGCTCCGCAACAGCGTAGGCCAAACATTATTATACCTGCGTAGTTAAAAAACCTCGCAAACCATTGTTGCAATAGATCTGATTCAGGATTACTCAGGTAGTAAAACCTGGCTTGCCTGAAGTATAAATAAAGTATAAAAACGATAACAGAGAAGCAGAAGCCTGGCAAAAGTACAAGCCTAAGTTCAGTACAACTTTTATACTGCTGGTTTTGCACCTTTTGGCAGGCTCCTTTTATCTGAATGTTAAACTTCATCACCTGCCATTCCGGTTTTAAACCAGTATAAGTATGCGCTTTAAATGGATGACTTTATGCTGTTTGTGCATGTTTGGGAGCCTTTCGGGCATTGCCCAGGACGCCGCATTTACGCAGCAGTACGCCAACCGCTTGTACTTAAATCCTGCTTATGCCGGGCTGAACCACAGTTGGAGCATAACGACGGCGCACCGCAACCAGTGGCCCGCTCTCAACGGCGCCTTTATTACCAACCAAGTGGCTGCCGACTACAGGCTGCCCAACCAGAAAGGCGCCGTAGCAGCCCTGGTGCAGCAGGACAGGGCAGGTATTGGCGGATTACAGAAACTGCAGGCTGCTCTTGCCTATGCCTATCATACCCGCCTGACAGACACCTGGGCCATGGCAGCCGGTTTGCAGGCCGGCATTACCTCGCTCCGCGTTAACTACGACAATCTGGTGTTCGGAGATCAGTTATCAGACAATGGTATGGTGGCCGTAACTTCAGCGGAAGCCAATACTTTTGAGCCGGCACATTATGTGAGCTTTGCGCTTGGCGGCCTGGCTTATACCGATCAGTTCTGGTTTGGGCTGACGGCGGCAAACCTGAACAAACCCGCTTACGGCTTCGGCCAGACAATTAAACTTCCGGTACGTTTTGTGGCCAATACCGGGTATAAATTCTATGCCAGAACTTATCAGAATCAGGGCCGGCTGTTTGAATTAAGCTTTTCGCCGGCCGTAACTTATACCCGGCAGCAAAATTTTAGCCGCACCGACCTTGGTTTGTACACTATTTACACGCCGCTGACGTTAGGATTGATATACAAAGGCGTGCCTGTAACAGGCGGCCCCAACCCCGATCAGGCCCTGGCCGTCGTAATTGGATTAGAACTGGAGCAGTTTAAAGTGGGCTTCAGCCATGATGCAGGTTTAAAGGGCTTTAGCCGGCAGGCGGGAGGCGCCAATGAAATTTCACTGACTTTTGAACGTATTGACTTTAACAATTTGTTTAAAAGCCGATTAGGACGCAAAGATAACGGCAACATTGTTTGTCCGGCATTCTAATTTTAATTATAATTGCGGATTAAATTACCTTACAAGAACCTTATTTAAATCGGGTGCTATTTTATGAGATTTTTCAAGTATGTGTCAGCTGCAGTTGTGGGAGGGCTTTGCCTGACCGCCTGCTCTAAAGGAGGACAACCCACCAGCACAGATCCCGGAGATACAAGTACGGCCACAGGGATTGCCTACAATGAGGATGAAACCTCATTTCAGGTAGCTGATTATGCGCAGTTCCCGCAGGGCCCGGGCCTGGTGTTTATTGAGGGCGGCCGCACCACACTGGGTTCTATGGAAGAGGACGTGGCCATGACACGCGACAACATAGAGCGTACGGTTACGGTAGCCTCTTTTTACATGGATGAAACAGAGGTGGCCAACATCCACTGGCTGGAATACCTGCATTACCTGAAGGCTGATTCGCTGCCGGAAGTATACCAGGCCGCTTTGCCGGACACCACGGTGTGGTCTTCGCAGCTGTCTTTTAACGACCCTTACGAGCAATATTATCTGCGCTACCCGGGCTTCCGTTTTTACCCGGTGGTGGGCGTAAGCTGGCTGCAGGCCAACGATTATTGCATCTGGCGTACCGCTAAAGTAAACGAAAACCTGGCACAGCAGGCCAACGGCGGTGGCGGCGGTGGCTTGTTCGGTAGAAAAAAAGGTGGTGGCGATGCAGCACCCGAAGGCACAAAACCATCTATAGAATCGGGCTACGTATTGCCAAACTACCGCCTGCCCACAGAAGCAGAATGGGAATATGCCGCACAAGCACTGATTGGCACACAGTATACAGACGACGAAAACCAGAACAACAGGAGACTTTACCCCTGGGACGGCCACCAGGTACGCAACCCGTATGGCAAAAATATGGGCCAGTTTATGGCTAACTTTAAGCGTGGCCGTGGCGACTACGCCGGTATTGCCGGCGCCCTGAACGATGGCGCCATGATTACGGACTATATCTACAGCTATCCGCCAAATGACTACGGCTTGTACAACATGGCCGGAAACGTAAACGAGTGGGTGCAGGACATTTACCGTCCGCTTTCGTACCAGGATGTGGAAGACCTGAACCCTTTCCGCCGCAACGACTACCTGGACGAGTCAGAAAATTATGATTCCAGCGAAGGTTTCCATTCTTTGATCAACGACGAGGTGCGCGTATTTAAAGGCGGCTCCTGGAAAGATGTAGCTTACTGGTTGTCTCCGGGTACACGCCGCTTTATGGCACAGGATTCTGCCACCGCCACCATCGGCTTCCGTTGCGCCATGATCAACGCTGGTTCCAACAAATAAAGTATAATATCAAGTATAGCAAAAAGCCCGGAAGCAATTCCGGGCTTTTTTGGTTTAGCAGGAGTTGTAATTTCCGTTTCAAATCTCTACTTTTCTATACTGGCTGTTACGGTTAAGCCATAAAAATAAGGTTAAAGATTGTAAGGGATTACCTGCTCTCTTATGAAGAAATGGAGAGTAGAATAGAAATCCTTTTGGCCTGGGATAGCAGACAAAGCCCTGATAAGCTCACTGATTTACTAAAAGATGAATAAAATCTGGTAGTAAAACACTGCTAGCTTTAAGTATAAGAAGATGCTTTTCACCTCTAATTGGGGCTCTTAGTAACAGTTTATACTTCAGCGATTATTTGCTAGCGTGAGCAGCAATCATTATAGTTGTTATGATAATTATTTCCTTTATTCGCTTATATTGGGTAGCATAGCAGAGATAGTACTCCTGCTATACGATAAGTTGGAGCACATTTGCAATTAAAGAAGGTCAACTATTCTCTATCAAAATTTGTATATTTGAAATATGGGAATGATAGAAATAATAAGAGAAATAAAAAGGCTGCCAATGGACAAGAGACTAAGAATTGTCGAGCAAACATTGAAGTCAATCAGAGAAACCGAAAATAAGAATCAACTTAGAAGGGCAGCTATAGCTTTGTATGGTGATTATGCAACTGACAAAGAACTTACTTCTTTGACCAGCCTTGACTTTGAAGATTTCTATGAAACAAGGTGAAATATGGTTAATTAACTTAGACCCAACAGTTGGTGCTGAAATTAAAAAGACAAGATCAGCCATTGTCGTTAATAACAATGCTTTAGGCAAATTGCCATTAAAAATAATCGTCCCACTAACGGACTGGAAAGATCGGTATGCAATTGCACCGTGGATGGTGAAAATAACACCAGATAAAACAAATAACCTTTCCAAACTATCTGCAGCTGACTGCTTCCAAGTGCGCTCACTATCAGAACTCCGCTTCGCTAAAAAAGTGGGTAAGGTAACCTCAAATCAGTTGGAAGAGATAAAGTCTGGGTTAGCTAAAGTTTTTTCCATAGAAGATTGAAGAGAAACGTGCTCCAACACAGCACATGCTGTATACTCAGCTAAACCTCGTCCACAGCATGTTCCAAAAGTTAGGCTCAAGCTAAAGAATCGCTTTTCTTTTGTAAAAATCGTAATCTGACATTATGATCAATATTTGGGACTTCATTAGCATTGACCGGAAAATCTTAGGCGGACAACCTGTTTTCGAGGGAACCCGGGTTCCGATAGAAACACTTTTCCTGCATTTAGAAAAGGGAGTTCCTCTGGCCGAATTTTTAGAAGATTTTCCAACCGTAAGCAAAGAACAAGCGATTAGAGTGCTAGGAATTGCCGAAAAAATAATGCCTCCTAAAAATATAGAAAAGCTATATGAAACTGCTGCTTGATTAATAAAAGAAAGCCTGAATCTAACTTTTAAGTAACAGATGTAGCCTTCAGAAATCACATAGGACAGTTATTCTTAAAGAAGCCTCAACTTCGTAACTTTGCCGAACTCCAAAGATAAATTTTGAACAACATACCTGTAAAGTATAGTCCGCCCGAACTCAGAACCGTGAACGTAACGCGTTATGTTACGCCCCTGCGCGAAGGAGGGTCCTTACCTGCCATTGTGGAGGCAGACGACGACTTTCTGTACGTACTTAAATTCCGGGGAGCAGGGCAGGGCATCAAAGCGCTGATTGCCGAGCTCATCGGCGGCGAAATTGCCCGCGCGCTTGGGCTGCGGGTGCCGGAAATCGTGCTCATCAACCTCCACGAAGCCTTCGGACGCACAGAGCCTGACGAGGAAATCCAGGATTTGCTGCGGGCGAGCGAAGGCCTTAACCTGGGATTGCATTACCTGTCCGGCGCCATTACGTTTGATGCGCTGGTAAACACGGTGGATGCGAAGCTGGCCTCTCAGGTTGTGTGGTTGGATTGCCTGCTGATGAATGTAGACCGGACACCCCGCAACACCAACATGCTTATCTGGCACAGGGAATTATGGCTGATTGACCATGGCGCGGCCTTATACTTCCATCATTCCTGGCAAAACTGGGAAGAGCAGGCCAAACGGCCGTTCGTGCAGGTAAAAGACCATGTGTTATTGCCCCAGGCTTCCGAACTTGATACAGCAGATGCCGGTTTCCGTGCCATACTTACGCCCGAGCGCATCCGTTCCATTGCTTCGTTAATCCCTGACGAGTGGCTTGTAAACGAGTTTGCCTCGGCCGAGGAGCACCGGCAGGCTTATGTCCGGTTTTTAGAGATTCGCCTGGCCCATTCAGAAATCTTTGTCAAAGAAGCGCAGCATGCAAGAAAAGCACTTATTTGAGTATGCCGTTATCCGCGTGGTACCACGGGTAGAGCGCGAGGAATTTCTGAACGTGGGCGTAATTATGTATTGTGCCGCGCAGGGATTTCTGCAAATAAAGTATAAGCTCGACCAAGAGCGCCTCCGTGCTTTCTCTGCTGAGCTAAACATGCAGGAACTGGTGGAGCGTCTTTGTGCTTTTGAGCGGATTTGCGCAGGCCGCACAATGGGCGGCACTATTGGTCAGTTGCCAGTAGCTTCGCGTTTTCGCTGGCTTACGGCTGCCCGCAGCACCGTAGTACAAACCTCTCCGGTTCATCCGGGTTTGTGTGCAGATGCCCCGCAAACGCTTGCACGGCTTTTTGCGCAACTGGTTCTGTAAGGAGCGGAAGTACCTATTTTGTCATCCTGAAAGGATCTTGTGTATTACCTACTTTTCATTCACAAGATCCTTTCAGGATGACAAAACAACAAAGCCGTACCATTCTTTTAAGCAAAAAGGAGCAGTATACTACCTTTCTGATGCTGTTATGGGAACATGGATGTCCGAAATAGTAGCAAAAGTATATGCTGGATTATCAGCCTAATTATTATTCTTTCCGATATTTTACAGGACCTAGAGCTATGCTGCCGCTATTGTTACCACGCTTACCTCTGCAGCACCTGCCTTTAACAGTTCTACCGCACAGGTTTCTAAAGTAGCGCCTGTTGTCATCACGTCGTCTACTACAAGTATGCGCTTGCCCTGCACCTGCTCCGGCCGCACTACCTGAAATACCTGTTCCACGTTTTGCCAGCGGTCCAGGCGGTTTTTCTTTGTTTGGGTAGCGGTATCCAGCAGGCGCGCCAATGTGTTGCTGCTCCAGGGCACCTTCATGGCTTCGGCCAAACCTTTGGCAAACGTGTCGGACTGGTTATAGCCGCGGCGGCGCAGTTTATACTTGTGCAGTGGCACGGGCACTATCAAATCAAATTGTTGGTTATACTGATGCTCAGAGAGGAGGGAACCGTAACGCTGTCCCAGGTGCGCGCCCAGTTCCTGCGCGCCTTTATACTTGAGCCGGTGCAACAGCCGCTGCACGCGTCCTTTCGGCACAAAGTGTAAATAAGCAAAAGCAAACCGCACCGGCACCTTACCCCAGAACCGGCGCTGCAAAGGGTTCAGCTCCGTAGCACCATGCACATGAAAATCGGTGTAGGGCAGCTTTACGTTGCATTTGGTACAGATATACTTTTCGCCACGTGCCATAGCGCCATCGCAGGCATAGCAACTCTCGGGGAACAGCAGCGCAAGCAGGTCGTTAAACATAGGCCGGGCAATACGGTTTAAGGTATTATAGTTAATTTCGCTTAACTTTATACTTATACTATTTTATAGCTGAAAAAGTAATCCGGATAGCAACAATGAGCTTAGTAGAAGAATTTAACGACTACCGTGTGCGCATGAACGAGCGCATCATGTCTTACGACAATAAAGTAATAAAGCGTTTTTTCAACCTCGACACCAACACCTACATGGAAGGCGCCCTGGACGTGAAAACGAAGGAAATGCTGGGGCTGGTGGCTTCGATGGTGTTGCGTTGCGACGACTGCATCAAGTACCACGTGGGCAAATGCTACGACGAAGGCCTGACCGACGAAGAAATAATGGAGGTATTTTCTATCGCCAACCTGGTAGGCGGCTCCATCGTGATTCCGCATTTCAGAAGAGCCGTGGAATACTGGGAGGAACTGAAAGCGCGCGGAAGTGCAGAGTAAATTTATTGTTGATTGTTGATTCCTGAATGTTGCTTTCTGAAGTGTAAGCACATTTTTGCGAACAATAATCAACAACAAACAAGACAACAGTTAACATGAACCTAGATTTAGAATCCGATAACCTGGAGCATAACTGGACGCAACTGCGGGCGGCACTGATGAAGCAATTCGGCAAAAAGCCGGATATGAACGCAATTCTGTTTTTGATTGGCATACAGGAACTCGGCATCGGCATACGGGAATTTACCAAAGAAGAGAAGCAGGATTTGATGCATATTGCCACCTGCAAAGTATTCAGCCTGTCGGGCTACTATGAATTTACCGGCACCGACGAAGAGGGATGGCCACACTATAAAACTGTCAAATCCATTCCGTTTGCCAACCTGCGCGAACAGGAAAATATGCTTAAATGGCACGTCATCGAGTATTTTAAACAAGTTGAATAAGACGTAAATTTTTTAATTGATATGATTTTAGATGTTAGACCTTTCATATAGACAACAAAAGTCTAACGTCTACCTTCTAGCGTCTAACTTCTCAGTAAACCATGAAAATAATCACCTACAATGTAAACGGCATCCGTGCCGCGCTTACCAAAGGATTTTCCGGCTGGCTCACTGCTGCCAACCCGGACGTGCTGTGCCTGCAGGAGATAAAAGCCGACGAATCAAAGTTCGACAAAGAACTTTTTGAGCAATTGGGCTACCATGTATACCTGCACCCGGCCATAAAAAAAGGCTATAGCGGTGTAGCCATACTTAGCAAACACAAACCCAGACATGTAGAAACCGGCTGCGGCATAACCTGCTACGACAACGAAGGCCGCGTGCTGCGCGCTGATTTTAACGATTATTCGGTAATGAGCGTGTACATGCCCTCCGGCTCCAGTGGCGAAGAGCGGCAAAGCTTTAAATTTCAGTGGATGGATGATTTTCATGGTTACGTCAGCGACCTGAAGCAAACATTGCCGGGGCTCATCATCAGCGGCGACTATAACATCTGCCACCAGCCCATCGATATCCACAACCCGAAATCCAACGCCAACAGCTCCGGTTTTTTGCCGGAGGAGCGCAACTGGATGACGAAGTTTGTCGGCAGCGGCTTTATCGATTCGTTCCGGCATTTTAACGCGGAGCCGCACAACTATACCTGGTGGAGTTACCGGGCCGGGGCACGCAACAAAAATCTAGGCTGGCGTATTGATTATAACATGGCCACCGAAAACCTGCGCCATCGCCTGAAACGCGCGGCCATACTTACCGAAGCCAAGCACTCTGACCATTGCCCGGTATTGCTGGAAGTGGAGTAGGGGGTGGACCTTAAGTATAAAGGAGAAAACCCGTTGGTGCGAGCTTGTAGCTCGTACCTTCATCTACAGAAAAGTACGAGCTGCAAGCTCGCACCAGCAAAGTAATCTCACTGCCGGAGTAGAAGAAAGGGTTGTTTCTAATTACTTTTCTTAAGAACTGCTGTTTCAGGCATCTTTGTTTGCATGCTGTATGGTATTTACGGCACAGGGATGTCCCCGACAGATGATTCCCAGACATGGTTTTCCGTTAGAACAACCAGTATAACTTAGAATGAAAGCAGCTTAATCTATTTTATGTTTATAACCTTGCAAAATTTAGTTATACTTTAGCGGCAGCACCACGAACTTTTCGTACTATAGAACAGGCTGTTAGCGTTTAGTAATTAAACAGCAACTATAGCTGTCATGCGATAAACCCGGAGGAAGGAGCCAGACATGAAACATAACGATGCACTTGACCAGTTGCTGCATCAGTTGCAGGCGTTTAAACGCAAATTTTACCGAAACATGCTGCTGCGCGGCGGCATCTTTGCCATTGGCCTGCTGCTGTCGGTTTACATTGCGTACAGCTTGCTGGAGTACATGTTTTACTTTCCGGAGTACGTGCGCGCGTTCCTGCTTTTCTCTTTTGTGGCAGTGGTGGTGTATGTTTTTGTGCGCTGGATTATACTGCCTGTCTCAGCCCTGGCCAACCTGCGGAAACTGCTCACCGACGAACAGGCGGCGCAGCGCGTAGGCTCCCATTATCCTGATATCCATGACAAATTACTGAATGCTATTCAGCTAAAGAACCTCGACCGCACAAATGAACTGATTGCAGCAAGTATAGAACAACGCACAGGTCAGCTCATCACTTTCCGGTTTGCGGATGCTGTTACTTACCGCGAAAACACACCGCTACTGAAGTACGTGGCACTGCCTGCGCTGGTAGCCCTGCTTATTGCCTTGATCTATCCCACCATATTTGTACAGGGCACCGAGCGCATCATCCATTACAAGACGCACTACACGCCTCAGGCTCCTTTTGATTTTGTAGTGCAAAGCAATCCGCTGCAAACCTACCGTGGCGAAGATTTTGAACTGAAAGTAAATATCACGGGTGAGGCCGTGCCAAACGAAGTATACATCAACTACAACGGCCGCCGCCAGAAGCTCAGCCAAAACGCTGACGGCGCTTATACTTATACTTTTAAGCAACTGCAAAAGCCTGTGGATTTTCAGTTGGAAGGTTCCGGGTTCTTTTCTGACGCTTATACTTTGGCTTTGCTTTCGCGGCCTAACCTCAGGGATTTTGAGATGCAGGTAACTTACCCTGCCTACCTGAAGCGCAAGCCGGAGCAGGTGCAAAACACCGGAAATGCTAATGTGCCTGAAGGCAGCACCATCACCTGGAACTTCTCGGCAACCGAAACAGATAGTATAAAATTGAATTTTGAAGCACCTGCACAACATATAATAGTAATAGCCGAAAAAGAAGGCAACCGCTTTAGCGCCAGCAAGCAGTTTAACCAGAGCCAGGACTACAGCATCAAACTCCGCAACGCGCACAGCAGTAACAAAGAGCCCATCATCTACCAGATTACCACCATTCCGGACCGAAGCCCGCAGATAAGTATAGAGCAGTTTCAGGATACGGCGCTTTATACTTTCCTGGTACTCGGTGGCGATGTGTCGGATGATTACGGGCTCACGCGCCTAGCACTACACTACCGCCTCAGCAACGACAAAAATCCGCAGGCTAAGTATAAAACGCAGGCACTGGCGCTGAATCCGCAGCAGGTGAGCCAGACATATTATTACCAGTGGAATACTGCTGCCCTAAACATGCAGCCCGGCGACAAGCTGGAATATTTTGTACAGGTATGGGACAACGATGGCCTGCATGGACCGAAAAGCGCGCGTACCCGCACCTTCGAATTAAAAGTGCCGGACAAGCGCGAACTGCAGAAAGAACTGAACAGTGATGCACAATCAGTTTCAAGCCAGCTGAGCCAGACGCTGAACCAGGCCAATCAACTGCAGAAAGAGCTGGCCAAATCAGAGGACAAGATGAAGACGAAGCGCGACCTGAACTGGCAGGACAAAAAGCAGTTGGAAAATCTGATGGAGAAGAAGAAGCAGTTGGAGCAGGATCTATCATCCATGAAAGATATGTTTGATCAGCTTAGCAAAAAGCAGAACATGCTCAGCGAACCCAACAAGCAACTGGCCGAGAAAGCGCAGCAACTGCAGAAACTGATGAATGACTTGCTCGATCCTGAAACCAAAAAGCTCTACGAAGAACTGGAGAAACTGCTGCAGCAGCAACAGCCCAACGACACCGAAATGCAGAAGCTGCTTAGTAAGCTCGATAACCGCGAAAAAAACCTGGAACGCGAGATAGAGCGGGCACTGGAGCTCTTTAAGCAGCTGCAGTTTGAGCAGAAGCTGGATAATATCTCGGAGAAGCTGAATGAGATGGCCAAAGACGAAAAGCAGCTCGCCGACAAAACCGCGCAAAAGCAGGAAGAAAACCAACAACTGCAGGAAGAACAGAAAGAATTGCAGCAGGATTTTGAGGACGTGAAAAAGCAGATGGACGAACTCAAAGACCTCAACCAGAAGTTGGAAAACCCCAACAGCATGGACGAACAGCAACAGCAGCAGGACCAGCAAAGTATAGAGCAGCAAATGGAACAAAGCCAGGAGCAGTTGCAGAAGGACCAGAACAAGAAAGCAAGCGAATCGCAGCAGCAGGCAGGGGAGAAGATGGAGAAGATGGCGCAGAAAATGCAGGAGATGAAAAGCAGTATGAGTATGGCCGGCATGCAGCAGAACCTCGACAACCTGCGCGACATCCTCGAAAACCTCATCACGCTGTCCTTCGACCAGGAAGACCTGATGAAGCAGTTCCGTACCGTAAACCAAAGCGACCCGCGCTTCATTACGCTTTCGCAGCAGCAGCTTAACCTGAAGGATAACGCCAAAGTAATTGAAGATAGCCTGTTTGCACTTTCTAAAAAGGTGTTCCAGATTCAGTCGTTCGTAACCCGCGAAGTGGCCGCCATGAACCAGAGCATGGACAACAGCATGAAGGAACTCAGCGACCGTAATATTCCGAAGGCAAACGTGCAGCAGCAACTGGCCATGACAAGTATGAACAACCTGGCACTGATGCTGAACGATGCACTGAAGCAAATGCAGCAAGCCATGCAGCAAATGCAGGGCAGTATGGCCGGCAAACAGAAAGGTGCCAAGCCAAAGCCCGGTGGATTGGGCGAATTGCAGCAGCAATTGAACCAAAAAATCGAAGATTTAAAAAAAGGAGGCAAAACAGGCAAGGCGCTTTCTGAAGAATTAGCTAAATTAGCTGCCGAGCAGGAAGCTCTTCGCAATGCAATGCAGGAGATGGAAAAGCAAGGCCAAAAACCCGGTGAAAACGGTGAAAACGGCCAAATGGGAAATATCAGTAAGATGATGGAACAAAGCGAAACCGATCTCGTTAACAAACGTTTGACCGAGCAAACCATCATGCGGCAGCGTGAAATACTGACGCGTTTGCTGGAGGCAGAGAAGGCAGCAAAGCAGCGGGAATTGGATAACAAACGGGAGGCAAAGTCAGCGCAGGAGATAGCGCGTAAAGTTCCGCCATCTTTTGAAAAGTATTTAAAAGCAAAAGAGAAGCAAACTGAATTACTCAAAACCATTCCGCCTGCTTTGTCGCCGTACTATAAGCAGAAGGTAAACGCATATTTTCAGAATATTAGTAATAATTAAGCAACCATAGTTTCACTTAACGATTAATATGAATCAGGTTAAAATTCAGATTCCTTCCCTAATCGAAAACATCAGAGTAGTAGAAAGCTTTATCGACAATTCCAGAGAAGAATTCGAGTTTGAAGATGACATTTATGGCAACATTATGGTTGCTGTTACAGAGTCAGTAAATAACGCTATCCGCCACGGGAACAAGTTTGACAAAGACAAAAACGTATTTCTTACCCTACAGGTAGAAGACAATAAACTTCTGTTTGAGGTAGAAGATGAAGGGCCGGGTTTTGATTATGAGCACCTGCCTGATCCAACCGCTCCTGAAAACCTGGAGAGCCCCGGCGGGCGCGGCATCTTTCTGATGCGTAATCTCTGCGATGAAGTTAATTTTGCAGCAAGCGGCAAAAAGGTACAACTGATATTTAATATCTCTACCTCCCAAAATGGATTATCCAATTGAGTTTTTTAGTGAGGAAATCGATTTCAGCCTAAAAGAACCTGAGCAGGTTGCAGATTGGATCGCTACAGTTATCAAACAGCATGGGCAGGAACTGGGCAGCCTTACTTATATTTTCTGCTCTGATGATTACCTCCACAAAATGAACGTGGAGTACCTCGCCCACGATACGCTTACAGACATCATCACCTTCAATACTGCCGATGAAGACGGCATTATTGAAGGTGATGTTTTTATAAGCATAGACCGCGTGCGCGACAATGCATCTGACGCCGGCACTTCTTTTATAGACGAACTGCACCGGGTTATCATACATGGTGTACTTCACCTGCTGGGTTTTAAAGATAAGTCTGAACACGACGAGGCACTTATGCGCAAAGAAGAGGATTCTTCGTTATCTTTGCGAAAGTTTTAACCTCATACGGAATTACAAACCTCCGTATCATGTTTCACGTGAAACATCTTTAATAACCAGATCCATGTTTCCAGAATACGATATTATAGTTGTAGGAGCCGGGCACGCCGGCTGTGAAGCCGCTGCCGCTGCTGCCAAAATGGGTTCTAAGGTACTGCTGGCAACAATGAACATGAACACTATCGCGCAGATGTCGTGTAACCCGGCTATGGGTGGTGTGGCAAAAGGCCAGATAGTACGTGAAGTTGATGCGCTAGGTGGTATGAGCGGCATCATTACCGACAAGACCATGATCCAGTTTCGCATGCTCAATAAGTCCAAAGGTCCTGCCATGTGGAGCCCGCGTGCGCAAAGTGACCGAATGCGCTTCGCCGAAGCCTGGCGCCTGATCCTGGAACAAACCGAGAACATAGACTTCTGGCAGGACATGGTAACAGGCATTATGGTAGAGGGCGGTAAAGCCGCCGGCATCCGTACAAGCCTGGGGATAACCATACCTGGGAAAGCCGTTGTTTTAACCAATGGCACCTTTCTGAATGGTATTATCCACATCGGGGAGAAGCAACTGGGAGGTGGCCGCGCCGCAGAAAAAGCAGCAAAAGGCATTACGGAACAACTGGTAGAACTAGGATTCGAAGCAGGCCGCATGAAGACCGGAACGCCACCACGCGTAGATGGCCGAAGCTTGGATTACTCTCGTATGGAAGAACAGTATGGCGACGAGAACCCATCCAAATTCTCTTACACCGATACTGAGCCCTTAAAAACACAGCGCAGCTGCTATATCACTTACACTAATCCGGAAGTGCATGAAATCCTGAAAACTGGATTTGAGAAATCGCCTATGTTTCAGGGCCGCATTCAGGGATTGGGGCCACGTTACTGCCCAAGTATAGAAGATAAAATTAACCGCTTTGCTGATCGTGACCGCCACCAGATTTTTGTGGAGCCGGAAGGATGGAGCACGGTAGAAGTATACGTAAACGGCTTTTCGAGCTCTTTGCCGGAAGACGTGCAACTGAAAGCGCTTCGTAAGATAGTTGGTTTTGAAAAGGCCAAAATGTTCCGGCCGGGTTATGCTATCGAGTATGATTTCTTTCCGCCTACACAACTGAACCTGACGCTGGAAACAAAGCTGGTGGCCAACCTATACTTTGCCGGACAGATAAACGGCACAACCGGTTATGAAGAAGCCGCCTGCCAGGGACTGATGGCAGGCATCAATGCGCATAACAAAGTCAACGACAAGGCGCCGTTTGTACTCAAGCGCTCTGAAGCTTACATCGGCGTGCTGATAGACGACCTGGTAAACAAAGGTACCAACGAGCCGTACCGCATGTTCACCTCACGCGCCGAGCACCGCATTTTGCTACGCCAGGACAATGCCGATATCCGCCTGACAAAGCTCGGTTATGACCTGGGCCTGGCAGACGAAAGCAGGTTAAAAGCTGTGGATAAGAAGATCCGCGAAACAGCCGAAATCATTGCCTATCTGAATAATAAGCCTCTTGAGCCCGGAGATATCAACAGCATGCTGGAAGAACTCGGCTCCGCACCAATCTCAGAAAAGCAGCGTGCCGGCCAGCTCATCAAGCGCCCGAATATCGAGATTGAACACCTGGCTGCAGCAGTGCCATCCATTGGAGAGTACCTCAGCAAGTTTCAGAAGAATAGTGTAGAGCAGGCAGGCATCGCCGTGAAGTATGAAAGCTATATTGAAAAAGAGCACATGATGGCCGGCAAGATGAGCGAGCTCGAAAACTATAGTATAAAAGAGAAAATAGATTATCGTAACATACCTGCTTTATCAGCAGAGGCAAAAGAAAAACTGCTGAAGATAAACCCCGAAACAATCGGGCAGGCTTCCAGAATCAGCGGTGTAACGCCGGCTGATATTTCAGTATTAATGGTATACCTCGGAAAATAAATGACCTACGAAAGACTGGAATATTGCCCGGTATGCGGCAAAGGCGAGTTCAAAAACTTTTTAGTGGTTGCGGATAATGCTGTATCAAAAGAGAGCTTCGTGATTGTGGAATGTGAGAACTGCCATTTTAAGTTTACCAACCCACGACCTGATGCCGAAAGTATCGGAGCTTATTATGAATCAGAAGATTATATCTCGCACAGCAATACCAAAGACGGGCTTATCAACAAGGCGTATCATGTGGTACGCTCCATCACAACCAAACAAAAGGTAGAGCTCATCAACAAGTATGTTCCCGCCAAAGGCAATGTGCTGGATTATGGCTGCGGTACCGGCGTATTTCTGACGGCCTGCAAAAAGGATGGCTGGGAGGTGAGAGGCGTAGAACCAAACGAAAAGGCGAGACAAATTGCCGCTGCAGATACAGGTGAGATAATTGCCACTGACCTGCAGGACATTGAAGGCGAGAAGTATGACATCATTACACTCTGGCATGTGCTGGAACACATCCATACTTTAAACGAAACCATAGACCAGCTCATTGACTGCCTGCAGGACGATGGCACGCTGATAATAGCTGTTCCGAACGCCGACTCGCATGATGCGCAGCAGTATAAGGAAAACTGGGCCGCTTACGATGTACCCCGTCACCTGTACCACTTTACGCAGGTTACCATGAAGCGCTTTCTGAAGAAGCACAGGATGAACCTGGAAGAGGTGCTGCCAATGAAGTTTGACGCTTACTACGTTAGTATGCTCAGCGAAAAACACAAACAAGGCAAAGCCAGCATGCTCACAAGCGTAATGAACGGGTATAAATCAAACAGCCACGCAGAAAAAAACGGCAACGATTACTCAAGCCTTATCTTTGTAGCGAAAAAGAAGTAAAGAATCTGAAGTATAAAGCAGAGAAGGCAAGCGAAAGTTTGCCTCTTTTGTTTTAGCAAGAACCCCGAAAATGAAGATATACTCCCTACTTTTAACAGCCGCAGCAGCCCTGGGCATTTGTTCCTGTGCCAGTATCAGCAGCCCCGACGGCGGGCCCAAAGATCTGGCCGCCCCCATTCTGGTGAGCAGCAGCCCCAAAAGCCAGCAACTAAATGTAACAGGCAAAACCATAAGCCTCACCTTTAATGAGTTGATACAGGCAAAGAACCTGACACGTGAATTGTTAATTACCCCGAATACCGGTAACAAGTACGAAGTTAAAACTGATAAAGAAACGATTACGCTGGAGTTTGAAGAGCCGCTGCAGGAGAACACCACCTATACTTTAAACTTCAGGGAAGGCCTGACTGATATTACGGAAAGCAACGTAGCACAAGGCTTGAAGCTGGCCTTTAGTACGGGTACCTTTATCGACTCCAGCAAAGTGGCCGGAACAGTAGTGGAGTTGCTGACTCAGGAGCCGGAAATAGGAGCTATTGTAGCATTATATCCCGCTGCCGATACGCTTAACATTAGAGAGGATTTACCTTATTACCAGGCGCAGGCAGACTCATCAGGCAGCTTCTTTTTTGAGAATATAAAAGAGGGAGATTACCGCATGTACGCGTTGATAGATAAGAACAAAAACTCTAAGTATGATAATGAGAATGAGAAAATAGGCTATTTGTCCACAACCGTTCATGTTTCGCCAACCACCGAACCAGTAAAGCTTCAGACCGTCCGGATTGATACAAAGAAGCCTATCCTGCTCCGCCGCGAGAACTATACCGACCGCTTCATAGCCAACTACAACGAGGGCATCCAAACCTTTAGCGCCCGTCCTCTGGAGCAGCCAACTGACAGTATTTATTTTAAACCGGGTATAGACGGCAAAGCATTTCAGCTGTTTAAAACGCAGACCTTTGCTGGTGGAAAAGCAATTCTATCAGCTGTTGATACGGCGGGCAATATGGCCATAGATACACTGCAGATAGAATTTACAGGCAAGCGCGCGCAGTTAATAAAAGGTGCACAGCTAAAAGTTACCAACAAAAGCGATGGCGATTACAGCGCCGGGCAAACAGTAACAATAGAGCTTGAAACACCGGTGAATATAACGGGCACAGAACCGATAAGTATAATGGCTGACTCGGTGCTGCTGCAGAAACTGAAGTACCCGGAGGAGATTACCCTGGATCCCTCAAAAACAGAACTGCGCTTTCAACTGCCTGCTATCAAATCCAACAACAGACAACTGAGCTTATTATTAGACAGCACAGCAATAGTTCCGCTGCAGGGAGAAGCTTTGAAGTTTAAAGCCTTGCCCATTGCTATATCAGAAACAAGCGGCACAGGTAGTATAAAGGGAATGGTAAATACAGAAGAAACTTCCTTTATCGTTCAGCTGCTGAACATGGATTATGTGCCTATAGCCGAAATAGCTAATAAGAAGAAATTTGCTTTCCCTAAGCTGGAGCCGGGGCAGTATCGCATCCGGGTGTTGGTCGACGAAAACAAGAACGGGAGCTGGGATAAACCCGATCCGGAACTAAAAAAACCCATGGAGCAGGTATATTTCTATCCGCAGCCCATTGATGTAAGAGCCAACTGGGATGTAGAAGATATCAAGCTAGAATTCTAAAATCGCTTAATCAGCAAAGTAAAGGGAGACCAGTTTGGTCTCCCTTTTTTATTGCGAGCTGTTACGGTATTAGGCAAAGGAAGGCAGCGCAGAAGTGCTGGCCACGCCATGTTGCTTATAAACGTAAAGCCAATACCACCGCAATTATTGCCACAGCTGATTTATACTTAATAATTACATCACGTCGCCTATACTTTAATTTGGTAAAATAAACTGCAGAAGAGCATTATAAGGGAAGACAACACGTAAGCACACGCAAATTCTCCTGGCATAAACCTAAACCGGAGCAATGTGTAAATGCCCAAACGTCTTATACATTCAGACCTACGCTGTTTCCTTTGCAAAAACTTGCTCTCAAACATTTACACTCAAGCCATCAACTGCTCTGCCACAAGCCGGATTTCTCTGGTGTGTAAAATAAGTGCCTGATTACACTGCCGGAATAAACAGGAAAAGAAAAATCATTTCGCACGTAAAAAGAAGCGCTGGCCTGAATAAGTGTAGAAAACCTGCCCATTATTTAGATAAAAGAAACAGATAAGAGAAATCCACAAAGGCGTGGGTATAACTGTGGATAAGCGTGGGTAATCAGGCGGATAATTTACACACCTGACCGGAGGCAATAGGCGAAATGCCCGTGGAACATCAAAAAAGTGGACAAAGGTGTACAAATGAGCTGCCTGGAACAGGCTTTCCACGCGTATGTAAACCGTGTATAAAGAAATACACATTAAATTATAAAAAGTGGAAAAGTAGCTTAAAGATTTGACAGCTAAATTAATAAACAAAAAGAGCCTGTGGAACACTTGGTGAAAAACAAAAGGAATGTAAACAAGTTGTATACTTTACACAAAATTGAGTATAGTTATACACTTATTAACACACATAACAATGAAAGAAAGATTCTTTAAAGAATTTAATTAAATAAAATTATTAGAGGTTGATGAATGTGGAAAGCGCATGGAAAGACAAAAATGTAAAAGGAAAAGCCATCAGTTACACAGATCAATCACCAGAAAAAAAGTATATTTAAAGGCAAGGCCTGAAAAGATTATAAAAAATGAAGCTACTGTTAGAATTGCACATGCCCTTTGAAGAGCCGGTAATGATTTTTACACTGGTACTCCTGATAATACTGATAGTGCCAACCATACTGGGCAGATTAAGAATTCCGGGCATAGTCGGCCTGATTGTAGCCGGCGTAATTGTTGGCCCGAATGGATTTGATCTTTTATCAAGGGAAGGAAGTATAGAGTTGCTCGGTACGGTAGGCATTTTATACATCATGTTTCTGGCAGGGCTGGAGATTGATATGATCGATTTTAAAAAGTATAAAACCAGAAGCCTTATTTTCGGAGCTTTAACATTTCTGATTCCTTTTACTGCAGGCACCCTGGTTTTTCATTATATACTAGGTTATAGTGTGGCCCCGGCAATACTGCTGGGAAGTATGATGGCGCCACACACATTGTTAGCTTACCCGATTATTAGCAAGCTGGGCTTGAGTAAAAATGAGGCCGTTACCATAACGATAGGCGGAACACTGGTAACAGATGTAGCCGTGCTGCTGGTTTTATCCATTATCACCAATTCTGCCGGTGGCAATTCGGGGCCAGGCATTTGGATAAAGATGGCTGTGGAGATGGCCGTATTTGTGGCTATCGTGATATGGCTGTTCCCGAAAATATCAAAGTGGATGTTTAAGCAGTTGGAGAGCGAGAAAGGAACGCAGTACATCTATGTGCTAACCGTGGTTTTTGCAGCGGCAGTTATTTCAGAGCTGGCCGGTATGGAGGCTATTATCGGGGCGTTTCTGGCCGGGCTGGCACTAAATACATTGATACCACACACCTCACCCCTGATGAACCGGATAGAGTTTGTAGGGAATAATATATTCATCCCTTTCTTTTTGATCAGCACAGGTATGCTGGTAGATGTAAGGGTGTTGTTTACGGATACAACTGCATTGATAATAGCAGGAACTATTGTTATACTGGCGCCTGCAGCCAAATACACGGCGGCCTTTGTAGCACAAAAGTTATTCGGGTTTACCGTGCTGCAGCGGCACCTGATGTTTGGCCTGAGTAGCGCACATGCCGCAACCACGCTGGCCGTAGTGTTGGCTGGATATGAGATAGGTATAATAGGGGAAAGTGCGCTGAACGGCGCCGTAGGCCTGATACTGGCATCAAGCCTGGTGAGCTCGCTGACAACTGAGAAGGTAGGGCGGAAACTGGCCATAGTAGAAAAAAGACGCAAGCCCGAAGTAAGTGAGAAGCCGGACAGAATTCTGGTCCCCATAGCCAACCCGAAAACGATCGAAAACTTGGTCGATTTATCGATTATGCTAAAAAATCCGGATTACCATGAGCCAATTTACCCGCTGGCAGTGGTGATAGAAAACAACAATGCAGAAGAAGAGATTTACAAGAAGAACAAAATGCTGCAGGAAGCTATAAAACATGCCTCCGCCACCGACAGCGATGTGCAGCTGGTTTCTAAAATCGACATCAACATTTCAAGCGGTATTCTCAGGGCAATAAAGGAGCTGATGATAACGGAGGTAGTGCTGGGCTGGAATGCGAAAATAACAACGCGCGACCGGATTTTCGGAACGGTGCTGGACAACCTGCTGGACAATACGGAACAGATGATCCTGGTGTGCAGAATTATACAGCCACTGAATACAACCGGCAGGCTGGTGGTGATTGTGCCCACCAATGCAGAGTTGGAGCGGGGCTTTCTGCGCTGGTTAAGATCGGTGAAACTGCTTTCGCAGCAGTTGGGTGCAAAAATTGTGTTCAGGGCGCGCAAAAGAACGCTTAACCAACTCAAGATCGCTATCAGCAAGTCAAAACCAACAGTAGATGCGGAGTTTCATCCATACGCTAACTTAAACGAGTTCGCTTCAATGAAATCGGAACTGGGGGCTGACGATATGGTAATTGTAGTATCGGCCAGGAAAGGAACCGTATCTTACAATAATAACCTGGATTATGTGCCGCGCGTTCTGTCCAGGGACTATAAAGAAAATAGTTTCATTGTTATTTACCCAGAGCAGTATCCGGTGTACCAGAGTATACAGGTAAAATCAGGAGAAATGGAAGAGGTAAACGAAGGAGAATCGGAGCAGAATGTATAGTTTAGGTTCTGTTGCCGGATAGCCGCGGGAAGGATGAGAATGGAAAAGCAAAAGCAGTGTAACTATTGATGCTGCTGTGTAATCTGGAGGTTAAAACCCTTAGAACCAAACATAATTAACACGAAAGTATAAATCCGGAAAAAATAATTCATGTATCTTTGCACAAAAACAACTTACGATTTATCATGATCAACAAGGACATCAGGTTGGGTAAGGGGCTTGGTAAAATCAAGTTTGGCCTGACAATGAAAGAAGTAGAGGCCCTCGTAGGAGAGCCTGAGGAAATAGAAGAATCAGAGGAGGAGGATGATTTTGAGCATGAGGCCTGGAACTACTGGGAAGAAGGTTACTCCTTATACTTCGATAAAGAAGACGATTACCGCCTGAGCTGCATCGAAACAGCTAACCGTGAAGTACAGCTGTGGGGTGAACGTATTTTTGAAATGAGCCCGAACCAAATCCTGCAGCTCTTCGCCGATAACGACATGAACGATCCGGAAGAAGAAGAAATGGAAGGTGGCGAAACACGCATTTCCTTCGAAAAGGAAATGATAGACCTCTACTTCGACGACGAACAACTGATAGCCGTAAACTTCGGTGTATTTATCGGGGATGATCTGGAAGTGAAATGGCCTGAGAAATAGAAAATAAAAATTATAAAATAACAGCCTGCATTGCACAGCAGCGCTAAGTATAAAAATAAAGGCCCGGTATTATACCGGGCCTTTATTTTTATACTTGCTACGCAAATCTGTTACTTAAACATAAAATCAATAATTTCCTGTTGCATGACCGGGTTGATGGCTACAGCCAGTATAACAGAAATAACCAAACCTATGGTTACAGACAGTATATCCTTCCCAATCAGCCGGAATGTTTTCACATATTTTTTGCTCTTGTCATGCGACTGAATGTGCATGCCCAGTTCGCGACCAGCCAGCAAACCCACAAACACCCAGGTAGTACTCATGGGCAGGTTGTTAACTTCCTTAAAGTAATAAAGTATAACAGCATACACCAGGTCGATAATGGCGGCGCTGCGTACATCACGTACCTCTGATTTTTCGCTGATGATGTGCTGAATTTTCTCGCCGCGCATGAAAAACAGGAATCCTAAAAGGATAAAGATAAAGCCCGCAAAAACAGCAAACTGGATGATACTGAGGTGCCGGGGCAGGTAAACGGCCACGTTAGCCAAATCCTGTGCAAGCCAGATATACCATAAAAAGCCGCTGATAAGCCATTGCGCAACTGTCCAGGAGATATGAGCTTTGCCTTTAATAAAACGTTTGATGACCTTGGTAAGCAACAGGTAAATAATCAAAGCAGACACAAAGGCTACAGCATATCCTGAGAGGCTTTTCCCAATCATCCCGAAAATAGTGCCGGAAGAAGCGGTAAACACGTTAAGCAACATAAACGTGGTAGAAACAGGGATCCTGAACCTTGTAAGGAGCAGCAGCACAATCGGAGAGGCCAGTTGCAGGTATACAAAGCTTTCTGGTGCCTCGTCTAAACCCGGTGTAGACAGCCTCTGATAAGACACATCCCCATTAAATACGTACCAGCTGTACGCAACAGTGCCGAGGAAAATCAGCCCCATAAACAGCCATTGCCAGTACCATTCTTTGTCTTCGTTGGCAACAATAAATGTTCCGATGGTCTGGATGCTGTCGTTGGCGATGGCAGAATAGGCGGCAAAAGCAAATCCAACCCACATCGCAATAGAAGGGTATGGATAAACAACTCCTGCCAGAATAAAAGAAAAAGCAATGAAGTACAGAAACTTCTTCTCTTTCTGGATAACAACGTCAACCAGGCTGAACCGCTTTGTGAACTTATGCGGCTGAACCGGTACCACATGTTTCGCTTTTTTTGCTTTGGCCATTTTAAAAGTATAGGTGAGAAATCAAAAAGCGGTGCAAGTTACACCAAAAAGAAAAGCGTCTTTTTATACGCTATTCATTAAATTTTAGCTTTAACAGGTAAAATGCGTCAGGGAGCCTGTAAGGCTGCTTTATGATGATTTTCTGGAAGAATAAAAAGCTTAAACTGAAAACAGTTGCAACAGGATTATCATATTAAAATACGAAAAAGCTATCTTTGCGCTATGGCAACACAAGAAAAAACAACTGCAGAAAACGCAGATTTAAAAGATATTATCTCACATGCCAAGGAATATGGCTTTATTTTTCCTTCGAGTGAGATTTATGATGGCCTGCAGGCGGTGTATGATTATGGCCAAATGGGAGTAGAGCTGAAGAATAACATCAAGCAGCTCTGGTGGAAATGTATGACCCAGCTGAACCAGAATGTGGTAGGCCTGGATGCCGCTATTTTTATGCACCCGCTTACCTGGAAGGCTTCCGGCCATGTAGACAGCTTTAACGACCCGATGATTGATAACAAAGATTCGAAGAAGCGCTACCGGGCCGATGTGTTGATAGAAGACAAAGCTGCGCAGTATGAGAATGAAGGTGATGCCGGACGTGGCAAAGCTTTGACAGCCGAAATGGGAAAGTTGCTGGAAGCCGAAGATTTGGAGGGCGTGCGCGAACTCATTATCCGTGAAAACATTACCTGCCCCGTTTCAGGCACGGCCAACTGGACCGAAGTGCGCCAGTTTAACCTGATGTTTTCGACACAGGTAGGTTCGGTAGCCGAGGAATCCAGCACGATTTACCTGCGCCCCGAAACAGCACAGGGCATTTTTGTAAACTTCCTGAACGTGCAGAAAACCGGCCGCATGAAGGTGCCTTTCGGGATTGCGCAGATAGGTAAAGCTTTCCGCAATGAGATTGTAGCCCGCCAGTTCATCTTCCGGATGCGCGAATTTGAGCAGATGGAGATGCAGTTTTTTGTACGCCCGGGCACCGAAATGGAATGGTATGAGCAGTGGAAGGCGACGCGCAAAAGATGGCATGAAGCCATCGGTATACCTGCCGATGACCTCCGCTTCCACGACCACGACAAACTGGCCCACTACGCCAATGCTGCGGTAGACATAGAGTATAAATTCCCGTTCGGGTTTAAAGAAGTAGAAGGCATTCACTCCCGCACCGATTTTGACCTGAGCCAGCACCAGGAGCTGAGCCGCAAGAAGCTGCAGTATTTCGATAATGATCTGAACGAAGAGGGTAAGCCATACGGCAATTACATACCTTATGTAATTGAGACTTCTGCCGGCGCCGACCGCCTCTTCCTGATGACGCTGTGCAACGCTTACCAGGAGGAAGAAATTACGGAAGGTGAAGCGACAAAAACGCGTACCTTCCTGAAACTGCATCCTGCGCTTGCGCCGGTAAAAGCAGCGATACTTCCGCTTACCAAAAAAGATGGCCTGCCGGAAAAAGCAACTGAAATTTTCGATGAGCTGAAGTATGAATTCAACCTGATTTATGAGGAGCGCGACAGCATCGGCAAACGTTATACCCGTCAGGATTTAATAGGTACGCCCTTCTGCATCGCCATAGATCACCAGACGCTGGAAGACAATACTGTAACCGTACGCGACCGCGACAGCCGCGAGCAAATACGCATCCCGAGTAGCGAACTGAGAAGCTACATCGACAAAGCTGTAAACTTTAAAAGCATATTCGAAAAGCTGGCTTAAGTATAAAGCCTAATTTCAGCTGAAAAAGGCGGCGTTGCTTCGGCAGCACCGCCTTTTTGTTTACCGGCGGTAAGTAGAATATAAGGCTGTTAAGTATAAACAAGTATGTTCCCAGCTACAATAGGTGCCTCATAGTTGGATACTTATGTTTACTAAGTTTATACATACCTGTGGAAAATACCTGTGAAAAAAATGGAAAACTGCTGTTGAAAAACTGATTGATTATAGCCTATAAAGTGTGTGCTGTATTATTTACAAAGTATAATCCACAGCTTAAAAAGATCGGAATACACATAAAGCCTACCGGCACAAGCGCGGGATAGGAAGTGTAAAGAGCACATTGAATAAGTGGCCAGGCAGCACAGGCAAACTTGTGGAAATAAAGTATAAGATATGCCTTTATCGCTTGAATAGGACAGAAAATGCTTCGGTTTCACACACGTATGAGCATAGCCTTGGTGTATCTGAAGCCAGTGAAATTTAGAAAAGAAACTTACACAGCAGAAGCTGGTAATAAGGCGCTTTCTGTAGAGGCAAAAACCGTAAAATGCGCAAAATTGCCTATCTTTGCTGAATTGTAGAAATGAAGGTAAACCATGCTTCAAACGGGGAGCAGCCGGATCTGGAATAGCTACAAATAAGAAAGATCAAGAGAAACCAGGAAATGGTAAAGTATAACGAGTATAAAAACCTGAATTACGCCAGAGTGGGCCAGGACATACTGGCTTTCTGGAAACAGAACCACATCTTCGAAAAGTCGGTAGCCACCCGCGAGGGTCACGAAAACTTTGTGTTTTATGAAGGGCCGCCTTCGGCCAATGGTACGCCGGGCATTCACCACGTGATGGCCCGAGCGGTAAAGGATATTTTCTGCCGCTACAAAACCCTGAAAGGATACCAGGTAAACCGCAAAGGCGGCTGGGATACCCACGGCCTGCCCGTAGAACTGCAGGTTGAAAAAGAACTGGGTATCACCAAAGAAGATATTGGGAAAACGATTTCGGTAGAAGAATACAACCAGCGCTGCCGCGAAACGGTGATGCGCTTTAAAAACCAGTGGGATACCCTGACGGAGCAGATGGGCTATTGGGTAGACCTCGATAACCCCTATGTAACTTTCGAGAACGACTACATCGAAACCTGCTGGGCACTGCTGAAGCGCCTTTACGACAAAGGCTATCTTTATAAAGGTTATACCATCCAGCCCTATTCGCCAGGTGCGGGCACAGGCCTGAGTTCGCATGAACTGAACCAGCCGGGCTGCTACAAAATGGTAAAAGATACTACCATTGTGGCGCAGTTTGAGCTGAAAAAGATAACCCGCAACATGTTCCTGTTCGACAACGAAGAGGAGAAAGTATGTATGCTGGCCTGGACAACTACTCCCTGGACGCTTCCGGCCAACACCGCGCTGGCCGTGGGCAAAGGCATCAAGTACGTGAAGGTTAAAACGTATAACCCTTATACTTACGAGCCTGTTTCGGTTATACTGGCAAAAGATCTGGTGAGCCGCTACTTTAATCCAAAAGCTGCTGACCTGCAGTTGGAAGCATATCAGCCGGGTGATAAACTCATGCCTTTTAAGGTGATGGAGGAGTTTACGGGCAAAGATCTGGAAGGCGTGGAGTATTACCAGCTGATGCCATACGTGCAGCCCGATAAACCGGCTTTCCGGGTTGTAGTAGGTGATTTTGTAACGACAGAAGATGGTACCGGTATCGTGCACATCTCACCTACATTTGGTGCTGATGACTTCCGGGTAGCCGCTCAGAACAACATCCCGGCATTGCTGGTAACAGATGAAAACGGAAAGCCAACACCGCTCGTTGACAAACGGGGCCGCTTCGTGCAGGAGGTTACCGACTTTGCCGGCATGTACGTGAAAAACTATGACGGGCAGGATGAGTCTGCCGCTGACTATAAGCCTACAGACGTACTTATCGCCATCAAACTGAAAGAAGAAGGCAAAGCCTTTAAGGTAGAGAAGTATGAGCACACCTACCCGCACTGCTGGCGCACCGATAAACCGGTTTTATACTATCCGCTGGATAGCTGGTTTATCCGGACAACGGCAGTAAAGGACAGGATGATTGAACTGAACAAAACCATCAACTGGAAACCGGAATCAACAGGTACAGGCCGTTTTGGTAACTGGCTGGAGAACCTGGTGGACTGGAACCTGTCGCGCTCGCGCTACTGGGGCACACCGCTGCCTATCTGGCGCACCGAAGATGGCGAAGAGGAAATCTGCATCGGCTCTATCGATCAGCTGAAAAAAGAGATAAAGAAAGCAGTGGAAGCCGGCGCCATGCATGGTGCCGTCGACCTGGAGGACCTGCACCGGCCGTACGTGGATAACATTGTGCTGCTGAGCAAATCCGGAAAGGCAATGTACAGAGAGACAGACCTTATCGATGTTTGGTTCGACTCTGGCGCGATGCCTTATGCACAGTGGCATTACCCGCTGGAGAACAAGGAGAAGTTTGAGCAGAACTTCCCGGCTGATTATATCGCCGAAGGGGTGGACCAGACACGTGGCTGGTTTTTCACGCTGCATGCGCTGGCAGTGATGCTCGAAGACAGTGTGGCTTACAAAAACGTAATCGCCAATGGCCTGGTGCTCGACAAGAATGGTAACAAAATGAGCAAGCGCCTCGGCAATGCCATCGATCCATTCGAAATCATCGGCAACTATGGCCCGGACGCCACACGTTGGTACATGATTGCCAACGCGCCGCCCTGGGACAACCTGAAATTTAACCCGGAAGGTGTGGCTGAAACGCAGCGCCGCTTCTTTGGCACACTGCAGAACACGTACTCTTTCTTCGCGCTGTACGCCAACCTCGATAATTTTACGTATGCCGAGGCGGATGTACCATTGGCGCAGCGTACAGAATCAGACCGTTGGATAATTTCGAAGCTGAATACGCTGGTGCAGGACGTAGACAATTACCTGGCGGATTACGACCCGACACGAGCCGCCCGTGCGATACAGGATTTTGTAGTGGATGACCTGAGCAACTGGTACGTGCGCCTCAACCGCAAACGCTTCTGGAAAGGCGAATACAACATGGATAAAGTGGCCGCTTATCAGACACTTTATACTTGTCTGGAAACAGTAGCCAAACTGGCCTCACCGATTGCGCCTTTTTATACCGAGCAACTATACCGCGACCTGAACAGCGTGAGTCAAAAGAACACGGAAGAATCGGTGCACCTGGCGCTGTATCCGGAAGTAGTTGAGCATGCTATCGATAAGGACCTGGAAGAGCGGATGCAACTGGCGCAGACAGTATCGTCGCTGGTACACTCGCTGCGGAAGAAACACATGATCAAGGTGCGCCAGCCGCTGCAGCGCATTCTTATACCTGTGCTGAACGACCATACAAGAGAGCAGATTCAGGCTGTGGCCGATCTGATCATGAGCGAGGTGAACGTGAAGCACATCGAATACATTGATGACACCTCCGGCATCCTGGTGAAGAAAATCAAGCCTAACTTCAAGAAGCTGGGGCAGGTGTTCGGACCAAAGATGAAACTGGTAGCGGCTGCTGTGCAGAATATGAACCAGAACGACATTGCGCACCTGGAGCGTGAAGGCGGCATCGAGTTACAGATCAACGACGAAGAAACGGCCATACTTACCCCCGATGACGTAGAAATCTCTTCGGAAGATATTCCGGGATGGCTGGTAGCCAATGAAGGCAGGTTAACGGTTGCGCTGGATGTAACCATTACGGAGGAACTAAAGCAGGAAGGTATTGCCCGCGACCTGGTAAACCGCATTCAGAACCTGCGCAAAGACAGCAACCTGGAAGTACAGGACAAGATCCATATCATCATGCAACTGGCTGCGCCGGAAGTGAACGATGCTGTGCTGAATTACAAAACCTATATATGTGCCGAAACGCAGGCCCTGACACTGGACATCACAGACGAAATGCTGCCAGGTTCTACGCTACTGGATATTGATGAGTATCAGGTATACATCCACATTCAGATAGAGGAGAACGCTGTTATATAAGCAAAATGCAGTAGCAAAAGTATAATTGCTTTTGCTACTGCTATGTTTATGGGTAAGGAGTTTTTGGAAAAGTAATCTTAATTCCCCTCCTTAGAAAAGGAGGGGTTAGGGGTGGTTGGATAATCTATAAAAGTATACTTGTAGCAGTTATCAAACATTAAAGTATAAGGCAGCACTACGGAAGGATCTGATATCTTGTGTCCTGATACTTATGTCCATCATAATGGCGTAACAAACAAATATGAAATACTGGAAATATTACCTGGTGGCCATTGGCGTCATTCTGCTGGACCAGGCGGTGAAGTTCACGGTGTATTACAACATGGAAATGGGCATGCCCGGCGAAATTCACCTGATTGGGGACTGGCTGAAGCTGCATTATACCCTGAACCCAGGTATGGCTTTCGGTGTAGAACTGGGCTCAGATTACGGCAAGCTTATACTTACCTTGTTCCGGCTGGTGGCCATGTTCGGTATTGGTTACTATTTATACTATCTGGTAAAGCACCACGCTCCGAAAGGCCTGCTCTGGTGCATCGCCCTGATTTTAGGGGGTGCCATCGGCAATCTCATTGATAGTACTTTTTACGGTGTGTGGTTTGACAATGCTCCCTATGATGCTGTTACGCCCTGGTTTCATGGGCAGGTAATTGATATGTTTTATGTGGATCTATGGGAAGGAATTATCCCGCAGTGGGTACCGCTTTTGGGTGGCGAGCCCATGTCGCTGTGGCCGATTTTCAACGTGGCCGATTCCTCGATATTTATAGGTGTGGTGCTGATTCTGCTAAACCAGCGGCGCTTCTTTGGTACACATCATGAGCCTGAGAAAACAACGCCCGTTGAGCATCAGCAGGGATTGTAAGCAGGTACAAAGTATTTAATTCAGAATCATTTTCAGCAGAAGCAGGTTAATGGCTTCAAAGCAAGAATTCCAGCGCAGGGAAAAACATTTCGCCTGCGCTGGAATTCTTGCTTATTATAAAAAGTTCAGGATGCTCCTATAGCCATTATTTCGCCTTCGTAATACGGGCTACCCAGCCGCCGCCTTTTGCCATACTTACGGTTACAGCAGAATTCTTATTTACAGATAATGTCTCCGTTTTCAGGTCCTGGGCATTCCTGTCGGCGTTAATGCCATCTTTCCAAACCTGCATCAGGTAGTCTCCGTCACCCAAGAAAGAAAGGTTTAGCTTAAGCTCTCTGGGCGACCAGTCAGTCATGCCGCCCACATACCAGTCACCGTTTCTGGCCTGCCGGGCAATAAGTACGTAATCTCCGACCTGCGCCTGCAACGGTACAGTTTGTGCCCACTCCACCGGTACCTTTTCCAGAAAAGCCATACTTTCAGGCTCGTCATAGTAGTGTGTCGGGTTATCAGCCAGCATTTGCAGAGGGCTCTCATATACCACATACATGGCCAGCTGATGCGCGCGCGTACCCAGGCTCATGGGCTTGTTGCCGATGGGCTTCCAGTTGTCCTTCTGGGCATTCAGCATAGCACCCGGCGTATAGTCCATTGGTCCGGCTGCCATCCGGATAAAGGGTATGGTTACATTATGCTCTGGGTCTATCTTTTTGTTCCTGTCTCCCTTGCTTTGCTCCAATCCATACACGCCCTCCGAGGTTATTACGTTCGGATAAGTACGGTACAAGCCTGTTGGTTTGTAGGCGCCGTGAAAGTCGACCAGCATCTTCCGTTTGGCCGCGGCTTCTGCCACACGTACATAATAGTTCACCATTTCCTGGTCATCCCGCTGCATAAAATCGACCTTGATGCCTTTGATGCCCCATTTGGCAAACTGATCCAGCACCGGCTCCAGGTTATTATCCAGGGCCAGCCAGTTAGCCCAAAGCAGCAAATCCACATCCTTCTGGCGGGCATAAGCAGCGAGCTCTTCCATATCAACATTCGGGTTTACTTTCAGCAAATCCCTGGTATCGCTCCATCCCTCATCCAGCAGCACGTACTCCAGCCCGTACTTAGAGGCAAAGTCGATGTAATACTTATAAGTTTCGGTATTAATGCCCGCCCGGAAATCTACATTGTAGATGTTGTTGGCATTCCACCAATCCCACTGCACTTTGCCGGGCTTTACCCAACTGTAATCACCTTTGGCCGGGCTGGCCAGTTGGTAAACGAGCTGGTTGGTCAGCAGGTCAGTGTCTTCCCGGGCTACCATCAGTATCCGCCAGGGAAGAGAAGCCGGCCCGTCGATCTTTGCAATAAAATCCTCCCGCGCTGTTACCGGTTTATTTCTGTCGCCCTGTATTTCTGTTGTCTTCGGGTAGTAGGGGAACACGGCTTTGATTTTACCATTATCGCTGCCCCTGAGCCACATGCCCGCATAATCAAGCAAGTCAGACTCGGTGAGGAGCACTTTCATATCCTGTACCTCAAAAAGGGCCGGCAGGCTGGCCAGCTGACGGGGGCCGATGCTATCGAGCGGCAGCTGGTGGTAGAGGCGCTCATTGTGCGAGAAAAAGCTGTCTTCCAGCGGGTACCAGGCTTTGCTGCCTTCAGCAAAGGCGAAAGTGGCTTTCTCAGCGAGTACTTTGCTGTTTCCTTTCTTGTTGATAAGCCAGCGCCAGGCAATCCCATTGTCATAAGCCCGCCACTCCAGCGAGAGGCCGTTGCTAAAATCCAGGTGCAGGGCGTTATACTTGTCTTCTATTTCCTTGCTTTTCTGCCATACTACCGGGTGCAGCACCTTGTCTACCGATTGCCTTTTAGCTTTGGATACTTTCCAGTTTTTCCCTTTCAGAAAGTCTGTGGTGAGGCCAACAGCAGAAGGGCGCACCAGCTGCTTGCCATCTGCGGTAACCTGGTAGTAAATGCTGTCAGTAACAGAAACCTCGACCTTGATCTTGTTATCAGGCGAAAGTAACTGGTATTGCTGGGCCTGCAGCGTGAATAAGGAGCAAAGAAGAAATAAGAAAAAGCTTGTAAAAAGTTGTTTGGACATGGTTGTATAGTTAATCTAATTCAGGGAGAACAAGACCAGGTGCAGTGCCCGCTAGTATAAAATTCTGGTACGCCAGATACTTTTACCTCGTCTGTTTATACTATGATAAGCAATTACCCTCATAAGTGCAAATGCCGTATGCAATTCTGCTTTTGCAACCTGCTGGTACACAGAAAAGTATACTATAAGTACCTGTTTTGCTGAAATGAGTACACTTCCGAACATAACAGCGGCCGTCAGATTATCGCTTTAAAACAGCGACCTGAATCTAGGCGCTCGCGGGAACTGCGCGCACTGTGAGGCCCTAAGAGGCTCTTAAAAAGATGACAGTATGCCTTCCTCTTCCAGGCGCGCGCGCAGCTGTTCCGGAGATGTAAAATGTATGGATGGAATACCCAACTGCTCCGCCGCCTTTATATTCCGCAGGTTGTCGTCGATAAAAATTGCTTCTTCCGGCTTTACATCATGCCGTTCTAAAAGCAGCTGGTAAAAGGAGGCAAAAGGCTTCCGGTTTTTTTCGGTGCCCGACACCACAATCCCGTCAAACCAGTTCAGAAAGTCATAGCGTTCCTGTGCAACCGGGAAAGTTTCTGCTGACCAGTTGGTGAGCGCCAGCAGCTTATACTTGCCAGAATCTTTAAGCTCCTTCAGAATTTCTACCGTACCTTCTATAGCACCGCCAAGCATCTCGTCCCAGCGACCATAATACGCACGAATGTTCTCCTCCTTATCGGGATGTTTGGCTACCAGCAATTCTGTCGCTTCCTGCAGCGAACGGCCGCCGTCCTGTTCTTCATTCCACTCAGGCGTACAAACGTGTTCCAGAAAGTGAAGCATTGCGGTTTCTTCGCTAAAAATCTTGCGGTACAAGTAGTGCGGGTTCCAGTCGATCAGCACCGCGCCAAGATCGAAGATGATAGTTTTGGTCATAGGGTATAAAAGTATCAAGTATAGATAAGTATTAAAATTAGCAGGTATTTTGCTATGGCGCAAGCGTCTGCTTGTGCCTGTTTTCAGATTGTAACGGCCAGTGCACCTTGGCATAAACCCATAAGGCACGAGCAGGCGCTTGCGCCAGACGTAAGGTACTTATAGACATCTCTTTTATAGTCTTTCATCCCGAAAAAACTTATTTTTACCAAAGCATTTATCAGTTTTACTTGGCTATACCAACTCCCATACTTCAGGTCAGCGGCTTAGAAACCGTTTTCTCTACGCATCGCAGCACGACTAAAGCTGTAGACAAAATATCATTTGAAGTATACCGGGGAGAAACGGTCGCTATTGTAGGAGAATCCGGGTCTGGCAAATCGGTAACAGCGCTGTCGGTCATGCAGCTGATTAATACGCCGCCCGGCCGGATAACAGCAGGAGAAGCCATTTTTCAGTCGGAGAAGTATGGGCAGGTAGATTTGTTTCAGTTACCTGAAAAGCAGATGCAGCAGCTGCGCGGGAATGAAATGTCAATGATTTTCCAGGAGCCCCAATCGTCGCTGAATCCTGTTTATACTTGTGGAAAACAGGTAGCGGAGGTATTGCTGCTCCACACCGGTTTATCTAAAAAAGAAGCTAAAGCGCGCACCATTCAGCTTTTTGAGAAAGCCCGGTTGCCGCGCCCGGAAAAGATATTCGATGCTTATCCACACGAAATTTCGGGCGGACAGAAGCAGCGCGTGATGATTGCCATGGCCATGGCCTGCGAGCCGGCCATACTGATTGCTGACGAACCAACAACCGCTTTGGATGTAACCGTGCAGGCGCGCATGCTGCAGTTGATAGACGAACTGCGGGTGAAAGAAAATACGGCTGTGCTATTCATCACCCATGATTTGGGAGTGGTCGCTGAAATTGCCGACCGGATTCTGGTGATGTACAAAGGCAAGCTGGTAGAGCAGGGTACGGTGCTGGGCATTTTTACAAATCCGCAACATCCTTATACCAAAGGCTTGCTGGCCTGCCGCCCCAAATTGTCTGCAAAGGCGCAATCCATACTTCCAACGGTTTCGGATTTTATGGAGGAGGATGCGTCCGGGCACATTATCGAAAAGAAAAAGCAGGTATACAAACCCATGCTTCCGGTTACGGCGGACGAACCGGCAGGCGAGGGAACAGGTATAAAGTACCAGCAGGAAAACAAACAAGCACCGCCGCTGTTGGAGGTAAAGGATTTGAAAGTATACTTTCCCATCAAGAAAGGCCTTTTTGCCAGCACAACAGATTATGTGAAAGCGGTCGATGGGGTGAGCTTTGAGGTATATCCCGGCGAAACAATCGGGCTGGTGGGCGAATCGGGCTGCGGAAAAACAACGCTGGGCCGTGCGTTGCTGCGGCTGGTGGAGCCAACAGCAGGCAGCATTCTGTTTGAGGGCCGAGACATATCCCGAATCAGCGCTGAGGAACTGCGTAAAAGCTGCCGCGATTTTCAGATGATTTTCCAGGACCCGTACGCTTCCCTGAACCCCATGCATAACGTGGGCGATGCGATTATGGAGCCGATGCGTGTGCATAAACTCTATACCAACGACAAAGAGCGCCGCGCTAAAACAATGGGACTGCTTGAGAAAGTAGGCCTTATGCCGGAACACTTTCTGCGTTATCCACACGAATTTTCAGGTGGCCAGCGCCAGCGCATCTGTATTGCCCGGGCGCTGGCGCTGCAGCCCAGGTGCATCATCTGCGACGAATCAGTATCTGCTCTGGATGTGTCGGTGCAGGCGCAGGTACTTAATTTGCTCAACCAGCTTAAGCAGGAGTTCGGAATAACGTATATCTTCATCACGCACGATTTGTCGGTAGCCAAGTATATGTCAGACCGCATCCTGGTGATGAGTAAAGGCAGGATTATAGAAACCGGCACGCCGGATCAGTTATACCTGGATCCGCAGCAGGAGTACACGCGCATCCTCCTCAACGCCATTCCGAAAGGGGAGCCCGAAGATATTGTGGCCGCTCAGGAAAAAAGAGAGAAGATGAAGTTGGGAGAAGTATAACCCGGCAGGTCTTTAATTCCTGCCAGTTTTCTCACTACTTAGCCGCTAATTGTACACATATAAAATGATCTACATAACTTCACCTGAAAATAAGAACTTACTTTAGCCTTACAGCCGTATAGTTAACAAACTATTTAAGCAGACGTTTGTAAATAGAAGTGGCAGCTATTGTAGCTGTCTCCAGATTGAAAAAGATACATGAGAAGCAAAAAGAATAAAGGCGGCGACGAAAGCCGCGACAACCGCAGCAGCTCCAGAGGACGGGGCGAATCATCATCCAGAGGAAAATCATCAGATCGGGGCAAATCTTCTACACGAGGCGAATCATCCTCCAGGCGTAGTGATGGTGGATCTTCCGGCCGCAGGAGTGCTCCCAAATCCATGAAAGCGCTTGTGTTAGAGAATTTCTCTAACAGCCCCGACACCGTGTTTACGCTGCGCCAGCTGTTCCGCCGTTTGGGTATAACAGATCAGAAAGGCCGCGAGCAGCTAGAAAGCATCGTGAATGCGCTGAAAAACGAAAATAAACTGCTACTGGTAGACGGCGACAAGTATACCTTAAACCTGAAGGTTGATATAATAACCGGCCGCGTGGATCTGGCCAACAGCAAGTATGCCTATATCGTGTCGGAAGGACGGGAGGAAGACGTGCGCGTATTCCGGGAGCACCTGAAGTATGCCATGGATGGCGACACAGTAAAAGTAGAAGTATCGCCGACAGTGCGCGGCGGCCGCCAGGAAGGCGTGGTGATCGAAGTACTGGAGCGTTCGCGTACAGAACTAGTGGGTATTATGGAGCTGTCGAAGAACTTTGGCTTTGTGGTGCCCGATTTTAAGAAGCTATACTTTGATGTGTTTGTGGGCGAGCGCGGTTTGAACGGGGCGAACTCCGGCGATAAAGTACTGGTGAAGATAGTAGAGTGGCCCGACAAACCCGACAAAAACCCGACAGGCGAGGTCATCCGCGTGTTTGGCCCCGCCGGCGAGAACGAGGCTGAGATTCACTCCATCATGGCAGAATTCGGCTTGCCGTTTGAGTTCCCCGAGGCAGTAGAGGAGGAGGCCGAAACCATATCAGATAAAATAACCAAAGGGGAAATAGCCAAACGCCGCGACTTCCGCGACATCACCACCTTTACCATCGACCCGGCTGATGCCAAAGATTTTGACGATGCGCTGTCGATCCGCAAACTGGAGAACGGCCACTACGAAATAGGCGTGCACATTGCGGACGTTACGCATTACGTAACACCCCGCACCCTGCTCGAAAAAGAAGCTTATCACCGTGCTACCTCGGTATACCTGGTGGACAGAACCATCCCGATGCTGCCCGAGCGCCTCTCCAACGGCCTTTGTTCGCTCAGGCCAAACGAAGAAAAGCTGACCTTTTCGGTAGTGCTGGAGCTGGACGAGCAAGGCAAGCTGTACGATACCTGGTTTGGCCGCACCATTATTTATTCCGACCGCCGCTTTGCCTACGAAGAGGCGCAGGAACGCATCGAAACCGGCGAAGGCGATTTTGCTGAGGAGATAAATCTCATGAATGGCATCGCGAAAAAATTGCAGGCCAAACGCTTCAAAAATGGCGCCATCAGTTTCGAGACCACCGAGGTTAAGTTTAAGCTGGATGAAAATGGCAAGCCACTGTCGGTGTATGTAAAAGAGCGCAAGGATGCCCACAAAATGATTGAGGAGTTCATGCTGCTGGCCAACCGCAAGGTGGCGGAGTATGTGTACAACCTCGGTAAAGGCAAAAAACATCCGACAATGGTGTACCGCACCCACGGTTCCCCGGACCCCGACAGGCTCAGCACTTTCTCAATTTTTGCCCGCAAGTTTGGCTATAAAGTAGATCCCGAAGGCGATATTTCGCAGGAACTGAATAACCTGACTGAAGAAATTGAAGGCAAGCCCGAGCAGAGCGTGTTGCAGAACCTGGCCATCCGGACGATGGCCAAGGCCAAGTATAGCACCGAGGAAGAAGGGCACTTCGGACTTGCGTTTAAGCATTATTCGCACTTTACGTCACCCATCCGCCGCTACCCTGATATGATGGCGCACCGCCTGTTGCAGCATTACCTGGATGGAGGCAAATCTGCTGATGCGGAGGAGTATGAAGAGCGTTGCCGCCATTCTTCGGAGATGGAGAAACGTGCCGCCGATGCCGAGCGTGCTTCTATCAAGTATAAGCAGGTAGAGTTTATGAAAGATACCATCGGCAAACAATACAAAGGCATTGTGTCGGGTGTTACAGAATGGGGTATCTTTGTGGAAATCGAAGAAAATAAATGTGAAGGCATGGTGCGTTTATCAGACCTGAACGATGATTATTACGAGCTGGATGCTAATAATTACCGCATCATCGGCCGCCAGACCAAGCGCATTATTTCCTTTGGCGATGAGGTGCTGGTAGAAGTAAAAAGCGCCAACCTGAACGACCGCACCATCGATCTGGAACTTGTCAAAACCCTGAAACAACACTAAGAAAACCTGTGGATATCACGCATCTTTCAGAAAAATTTAACCATACCTTATCCACACTGCGCTACGGCGAAGACCCGGCGGAACTGTACGAACCCATCCGGTATATAATGGCTTTGAGCGGCAAGCGCATCCGCCCTTTGCTGGTGCTCCTGGCAGCTGAAATGTATGATAAGGATGTGGAGAAGGCACTTTTGCCGGCAGCAGCAATTGAGCTTTTCCACAATTTCACCCTGATGCACGACGACATCATGGACCGCGCACCGCTGCGCCGTGGCAAGCAAACGGTGCACGAAAAATGGAACGCCAACACGGCCATACTTAGCGGCGACGTGATGCTGGTACGTGCCTATCAACTGTTAACAGGTGTAGAGCAAGGCAAGCTGGCACACATGCTCGAACGGTTTAGCGAAACAGCCGCCCAGGTATGCGAAGGCCAGCAGCTTGACATGAATTTTGAGCAACGCGACCAGGTGAGCATACCCGAGTATATCCGGATGATAACCCTGAAAACGGCCGTATTGCTAGGCTTAAGTTTAGAGCTGGGTGCCATACTTCAAAACGCACCAATGCCTGATGCGGAGCACTTAAAAGCCTTTGGCCATAGTATTGGTATAGCCTTTCAGCTGCGCGATGATCTGCTGGATGTATACGGCGACAAAGCCAAGTTTGGCAAGCAGGTGGGCGGCGATATCTTATCAGATAAGAAAACCTTTCTGATGCTGACGGCGCTGGAGCAGGCCGACGAACAGCAGTTGCAAAGCATCATCAGCTGGCGTAACAAAACAGGAGAGAGTATAGCCGAAGAAAAAGTAAGCGCTGTTACAGCGGTGTATGATGCCCTCAACATCCGCCACCAGACCGAGCAGCAAATCGACTTATACTTTCAGAAAGCCTTGCAGCACCTGGATGCTGTGCAACTGCCGGAGGAGCGCAAAGCGACCATTCGTGGGCTGGCGCTGCAGCTGATGGAGCGGGATAATTAATTGCTTCATTGCCGTCGTCTTTAAGTTCCAAAGTTTCTGCTGGTAAAACGTTATAGCATTGACCTCGCAGCGTGCGCAGCTCCTGCGAGTGTCTGGATTAACCAATAACTTCGTAGCACGCATCAGACGCTCGCGGGAGCTGCGCACACCGCGAGGTCTTTTTTGTCAGGTTTTGCGCCAGGGGAGATAATTAGTGCCCGGTTACAGAAACAGGAAACCATTTTCAAATTTCCACATCTTTCTATTTTCAAATCCATACATTAGCACATCAGCACATTAAATAAAGCATGGAACTCAATATCACCCTTATACTTATAGGTATTACCGTTTTAGTGTCGTGGCAGGCGTGGCAGAAGCCGGAACTGATGCACCGCTGGATTTTTCAGCCTTACGCTGTGCAGCGCGATAATTCCTGGTACCGCTTCCTGACTTCAGGTTTTCTGCATGCCGATTTCAGCCACCTGTTCTTCAACATGTTTACGCTATACTTCTTTGGCACCAACGTGGAGTATACTTTGATTGGTATTTTCGGCACCATTGCCGGGGAACTGTGCTACCTGCTGGTATACCTTGGGGGTATTATCGTTTCCGATATCCCTACTTACTTAAAGCACCGCAACGATCCCGGCTACCGGGCCCTGGGTGCTTCCGGCGGCGTAGCGTCGGTACTGTTTGCCAGTATTCTGTTTTACCCGACAGTGGATGTGTGCCTGTTTGCGGCGCTTTGTATACCGGGCTTCATTTTCGGGGTGCTGTATATGATGTATTCCTACTTCTCCGGCAAGCGCATGGGCGATAACATCAACCACGATGCTCACTTTTACGGCGCGCTGTATGGCTTTGTGCTCAGCCTGCTACTGGTGCCGTCGGCTTTTCCGGGATTTATCAGCCAGATTAGCCAGTGGCGTTTGTTTTAATACCTGCAAAATTGTACTATTGATACTTGTTTATTTTTTGCCGCCTTAGCTTTAACATGCCGGTGCATGGCTATAGCCATAGCTGTTGAAAAACAGTTATAGGGAAAACTACATGCAGCTTGTTTGTTAGGTTCTGAACAAGTGCATGTTATATGTATAATGATTGCGGCTATACTGGTAGCAAACCTATACTCCCTGCATTCCTGTATGACAACCGACATCGGCATTGTATTAGGTATCATCGTGCTGGCCGTTGTGCTTTTTATAAGCGAGCGCCTGTCTATCGACACGGTTGCCATACTTATCATGTCGCTGTTTATGCTTACAGGCATCCTCACACCTGCAGAGGGCCTGAGCGGCTTCAGCAATCCGGCTACCATTACTGTCGCTCTGATGTTCATCATCAGTTCCGCTATTTTTAAGTCGGGTGTGCTCAACAATGTGGGGCTGCTACTTACGCGTATGGGCCGGAAAAATTACCTGCTGTGCCTGCTTTCGCTCATGCTGCTTTCAGGTATACTGTCGGCTTTTATAAACGATACAGCGGTGGTGGCGCTGCTGATGCCGGTTGTGATACAGGTAGGCCGCGATACTAAAATCAGCCCTTCCAAATTACTGATTCCTCTCTCGTTCGGCGCGTTGATGGGCGGCATCTGCACCCTTATTGGTACTTCTACTAATATTCTGGTAAGTGGCATTGCGCAGGCACAGGGAGAACCGCCCCTCGGCATGTTTGACTTTACAAAGGCCGGTGTTCTGTTTCTGCTGACTGGCATCGTGTACATGTTCGTTGCTGGCAGGTATTTGCTGCCCAACCGCCCGTACTCCGAAGACTTATCAGCAGATTTTAACATGGGGGATTACCTGACAGAAGTGGTGCTGCTGCCGGATGCGCCATCTGTGGGCAAACCTATCAGCCGCACAAGCCTGGTACAAAACCTCGATATAGAAGTGCTGCAGGTAATACGCGACAAAAAGTATAAGCTGAAGGCCTATCCGGCGCTGGTGCTGCATGCCAACGATGTGCTGAAAGTGCGCTGCAACGTAGAAAAGCTCAAAATGCTGAAGGATATAGAAGGCCTTAAGCTGAAGTCGGAGCGCCGGTTTCCGGAGAATGATTTACGCATCAGCGGCGCAAATTTTTACGAAGCCGTTGTAACCCCCAATTCTTACATAGAAGGCAAGTCGCTGAAAGAGCTGGATTTCAGATCCTACAACTATGGCGCTTCGGTGCTGGCTATTCGTCACCGCGAGGAAATTCTGCACGAAAAGCTGGCTCACGTAAAGCTTTCGGCCGGCGATGTACTGCTGATTACAGCCGATCAGCAGCAGGCCGAAAAACTACGCCAGAACCAGGATTTGCTGATTATCTCACAGACGGAGCGCAGCCCTTACAATTACAGCAGGATTATTCCGGTGATGATCATCAGCACTGGCGTGGTGCTTGCCGCCGCTGCCGGATTAATGCCTATTGTGCTGAGTGCGCTGGTGGGTACCATTGCGCTTATACTTTTCCGCTGTATCCGGGCCGACGAAGTATACAAGGCTATTAACTGGAGAGTGATATTTATGCTGGCCGGCGTGCTGTCGATGGGTACAGCACTGGAGAAGACCGGCGCCGCCAGGTTGCTGGCCCAATACATTATCTATGGCATAGGCGATTACGGACCCCATGTGCTGCTGTCAGCGTTCTTCTTTATCACCTTTATAATCACCAACTTTATGTCGAACAATGCAACAGCCGCCCTGCTGGCACCCATTGCCATTGTTACGGCAGCAGAGATGGGCGTGAGCGCCAAACCTTTCCTGATGGCCGTAGCCTACGCTGCCTCGCTCAGCTTTATGACGCCTATGGGTTACCAGACGAATACCATGATTTACGGTCCAGGCAACTATCGCTTTTCCGATTACCTGAAGGTAGGCACGCCGCTTAACCTGATTCTGTGGCTGCTGGCTTCGCTCATTCTGCCATACTTTTTCCCGTTCTAAGTATAAAGCCTGTTCGTTCCGATGTTCCACGTGAATAATTTTGAATAACTGTATTTGGAAAATATGCTTAGGCATTCTATTATTCAAAAGTCAGTTACTCAAAATTCAGATTACAGGTAGCTTGTACTTTGCTGGTGCGAGCTTTCAGCTCGTACCTTCATCCTTGTAAATATTTTACCAGATATTTAAGCTTCAGTAATACATGATTTAGATTGGTCAGATGAGAATTAGGTGTGGGTAGTGTAAAGGCACGAGCTGAAAGCTCGCGCCAGCGGAATAATACGAGGTATTCACTTAATCAAAATTGAGATTACAAATACCCTTGCGCCTGCAAATGGAACAGCTCCGCATACTTGCCATTCTGTGCCAGTAATTCCTCATGCGAGCCGAACTCCTTTAACTGTCCCTGCTCCAGAAACAGGATTCTGTCGGCCATACGCACCGTAGAGAAGCGGTGGGAGATAAGCACGGCTGTTTTGCCCGATATCAGTTCTGAAAAACGCAGAAACACCTCATGCTCGGCACGTGCATCCAGCGCTGAAGTAGGTTCGTCCAATATCAGCAGTTGGGCCTCGCGCATATAGGCACGGGCCAGCGCTACTTTCTGCCACTCGCCGCCAGACAGCTCTACGCCGTTGTTGAAGCGCTTGCCCAGCACCTGTTCATACTTGTCGGGGAGGCGCTGGATCACGAGGTCAGCCAGGCTTTTATGGGCGGAGGTCTGGATGCGATCTGTATCTGAAATATTGCTGATTTGGCCGATAGCGATATTATCGGAAGCACTCATCTGGAATTTTACATAATCCTGGAAGATGATGCCTACCTGGTGGCGCAGATCGTTGAGGTCGTAGTCGCGCAGGTCAATGCCATCGAGCAATATGCGGCCTTCTGTAGGTTCATATAATCTGGCCAGCAGCTTTACGAGTGTGGTTTTGCCGGCACCGTTTTCGCCTACCAACGCCAGTTTCTCACCGGCTTTTAAATGAAACGACAAATGCCGCACTGCCCAGCGTTCGCTGTTGTGGTACTTAAAGCCGACATTCTCAAAAGTAAAGCCTATTTGTATGGGCCGCGGGACCAGGAGCGGATTTGCCGGAGGCGTAATCTGTGGCTTCAGTGCCAGGAAGTCAAATAAGTCCTGCAAGTATAAAGCGCTTTCAGCTATCTGCGAAAAGCGCGTCATGATGCCCTGTAGCAGCCCGCGCATGTTGCTGAACGAGCCCGCCAGAAAGGTAAGCGTACCAACCGTGATCACCCCGGCTACTGTCTGGAAAAGGATGAACACATAGGCGCCATAGTAAGCCAGTGTACCCAGCAAAGAAAGCACACTGCCCCACACGGCACGCCGCACAATCAGGCTTTTGTTAAGCAGGTAATAGCGGTCGGAGAGCAGCTTAAAACGGGAGGACAGAAAGCCGGAAAGGTTAAAAGTCTTGATTTCTTTGGCCGTTTCGTCGGAGGCGCCGATGTAGCGGAGATAATCCAGTTCACGGCGCTCGGGCGTCCAACTGCGCGACAGAGAGTAAGTGCGTTCGTTAAAGTGCGTTTCGCCTAGGAACGACGGAATAACAGCCACCAGCAGTATCAGTATAAGCCAGGGGTTAAAAGCTATCAAACCCACTGCCAGAAAACCAATTGAAATGATGTCCTGCATCTGCGCCAGCACCTGCGACATGAGCACCACCCGCGTTACGGTTTGCCGGCGTGCCCGCTCCAACTTGTCGTAAAAAGTGGCATCCTCGAACTGGGCCAGGTCCAGCGTGGCGGCGTGCTCTATCAGGGCAATAGAAGTTTTGTTGGAGAACAGGTCGCCCAGCAGGCTGTCGAGCAGCGTAATAGCCCGGCTGATAAGGTCTGATACTATACCCAGACCCAGTTCTGCAGCCACCAGCAGCCACAGGTAAGAAAGATCGCGTTCGCCAGTCAGCGCAATCAGCCGAATAACCTCGTCGATAATCAGCTTGCCTACATACAGCAGGGCCAGTGGCAGGGCCGCTTTTACCAGCCGCAGCAGCACGTTGCCGGTGGTCATACTTTTACTCGTACTCCATATCAGGCCAAAAAACCGCGGCAGGTTCCGGAGCGCGCCCATTTGCTCGCGCAGGCTTTTCTTATCGCTATTAGGCTGGCTGGCGGCAGCCCGTGCGCCTTTAGTTTGCTTACTCATACTTGTACTTAAACGTAGCAATTTCTATACCGCCGGACAGGTAATATGTTTTAAAACTTCCCACAGCAACTATTTTATAAGATTTTATAGAATATTTAGTAAAATTATGTTTATAATACATATATTTTACTATATTTGAATAATTAAATCTACTTTATAGTATGGAAGAGTCTTACCCCTTACAAAAAATTAACTTCGTTTATACTTTACTATTGCTACTAGGGCTATTGTGGCAGCAAACCGCACTTGCAGCACCGCGCCAGGTAGGTATTGCCCCTGAGCCCGCCTGGGTCAAAAAACTACCCTTACGCACCGAAACAAACATTAACCCGGAGCACGTAAATGGCGGTTCGCTGACTTTGCTGCAAGACACACAGTTTGAGGTAGCCAGGGAAGAAAGATACTTCCACTACATTTATAAAATTACGTCGGAGGAGGGTGTTCAGAATAACTCGGAGATACGCTTCACCTTTGATCCGAACTACGAAAAGCTGCTGTGCCACAAGGTAATTGTATGGCGCAATGGCAAACCAATCAATAAGCTGAACCTGAACAAAATAAAAGTGCTGCAGCGTGAGGAAGGAATGGAGCGCTACATCTATGATGATAACCTGACGGCGGTATTGGTGCTGGATGATATCAGGGTAGGAGATGTGATAGAGTATGCCTGCACCCTGAAGGGCAGCAACCCGGTGTTTAAGAGTAAGTTTTTTAACTCATTCAACCTGCAGGGCTATGACCCGATGGACGAACTGCTGGTATACATCGTGATGCCGCAGGAGCGCAAAATTAATTACAAACTGTATCGCACCAAGCAGAAACCGGTAATTGCTCAAGCCAATGGTAACATAACCTATACCTGGCACCTGAAGAACCTGCCTGCCACCGAAGTAGATGCCGAAACCCCGTCGTGGTTTGATCCATACCCGGGGGTATACCTCTCGGAGTTTAGATCGTGGGAAGAAGTGGCGCAGTGGGCCTTGCCCATGTACAGCCTGAATGAGAATCCGGGGAAGGCTTTGCAAGCCAGAATAGACAGTATAATGAGCGCTAATGGCAGCGATGAAGCGCGTCTGGAAGCAACATTGCGGTTTGTACAGGATGAGGTGCGCTATCTGGGGCTGGAGGCAGGCATCGGCGGATTTAAGCCGCGGCCACCTTCAGTCGTGTTTTCCCAGCGCCTCGGCGACTGTAAAGACAAAGCCCTGCTGTTAAGTTCTATGTTGCATCAGATGGGTATAGAGGCTTATCCGGCGCTGGTAAATTCAACTTATGGAAAAGAAATCCAGCACTTTCTGCCCTCGCCGGGAGCCTTTAACCACTGCATTGTGCAAGTAAAGTTGCTGGGTGGCAAGACTTACTGGTACGATGCTACCCTAAGCAAGCAGCGCGGCAATTACAAAAACATTTACCTGCCCAACTATGGTAAAGCCCTGGTACTGGCGCCACAAACCAAAAGTCTGGCAAATGTTACGTCATCCACAATAGAAGTGCCGCAGGTACAGGTGCACGAGGTGTTTTATATTGATAGCCTTCAGGGGCCGGTAAAACTGGAAGTACGCACCGACTACCGCGACTCCCAGGCCGATTACCAGCGCAGCCACTTCGCCTCCAACAGCTTGCAGGATATTGAAAAAGATTATCTGAATTTTTATGCCAAAAACTACCCGGAAATAGAGGCGATGGCGGATGTCTCGTACCAGGATGAGGAAGAAAATAACGTTTTTACGGTTATCGAGAAGTATAGCATCAGCAACTTCTGGGAGAAGCAGAAAGATAACAGCAAAATCATAGCCTGTGGCTTTTATCCGCAGGTAATGCAAGGATACCTTTCACGGCCGCAAATCAGTAAGCGCACGATGCCGCTGGCTTTGAATTACCCGCTGCACATAGAAGAGAAGATGACGATTTTGCTTCCCAGCGCCTGGCCTATAGACAATGCAACCGAAGAGATTAAGGATGATGCCTTCACCTTTACAAAAGATGTAGCTTATAGCCATAGCGGCAAAGAACTGGTCGTGACCTATACGTACCAATCGCACCAGGATTATGTAGAAGCAAAAGCCACACCGGCCTATCTCAGGAACCTGAACGACATGTTGGACCAGATGGGCTACGGCCTTACGTATGATGAATCTGTGGCTGGCAATGGAAATGCAGGATCAGGTAATTTTAGCTGGAGCGCATTTGCGTTTGCGATACTTGCCTTCTGTGCGGCAGCTTTCGGGGCATACAAGCTATACTGCTGGGACCCGCAGCCGGCCCCAGGCTTTAGTGTGCTGGATAAAGAAAGTATAGGCGGCTGGTTAGCACTGGTAGCTATAGGTCTGATAAGTTCACCAATCCGGATAATAAGCACAATTGCAACCAATAACTATTTCGATAAAAGCACCTGGTCGGCTATGCTCGATGCAGGTTCTGCTGCTTATTCATCCGGGCTGGCAGTGATAATTGTTCTCGAAATAGCCGTGAACATGGCCCTGCTGGCGTTCAGTCTGCTGTTGATCTACCTTTTCTTTAAGCGAAGAACAAGCATCCCTAAGCTGATGATCCTTTTCTATGGATTTAACTTTGTGTTTATTGTAGCAGAGTATGCCGCGCTGGCAATGCTACGTATCCCGTTAGGAAATGAAACAAATAGTACAAGTGATGTGCTGAAAGCTTTGGTACCTGTTATTATCTGGATACCATACTTCTACCATTCTCAGCGGGTAAAAGCCACTTTTGTAGAGCAGCTAAATCCAGCGCCACTCGTACTGGAAGAAGATGCTGTAGAACTGGAGAGTAAAGATATACTGGCATAAGGTTAAAGTTTCGGGAGCAGTTCGGAGGAATTATTTCGTAAAGCATAACCGGTTTATCATCCTGAGGTAAAGGCATTAAAGGTATAATAAATCTGAGGCCGGTTCAGCCGGAAATAATTATTTTAAAGTATGAAAAGCTACCTCTTGTTTCTGCTGTTTTCCATCGTGAGCTATACTTGCCTGGCGCAAACAACTGCCATATCACATCAGGATGTTGCTTCTGTAGAAGCCATAACAGCCGCCGGCTTGCGCATTATCTCCGGACCGAAAGGGCAGGCGCGGGACATGGATGCTTTTAAAGCTTTGTTTCTCCCTGGAGCACAGCTTGGCGGTGTGTTCTTTAAAGACGACAGCAGCTTTGTACGTATTACAACAGCAGAGAAATTTGCCGAGCGCAACGGGCCGGCTTATCAGAACCTGGGCTTTTATGAGAACCAACTGGCACTGCGCGTAGAACAGTTCGGCAACATCGCAACGGCCTTCCAGACCTACGAAACACGCACCGGCAGCAAAGACGGCAAAATAGAAGATCGGGGCGTGAATACTTATCAGTTAGTGTACGATCAGGGGCGCTGGTGGATTGCCAGTTTAATCTTTACCCCCGAAAGCGCAAAATTTACCATCCCTGAAAAGTATCTCAAATAGCCTAAGTATAGTATGATACAGCTATGACAAGATACCTGCTGTATTTCCTGACCGGCGTGGCTATTGCCTCCGTTATCCTGTTTTTCAGGGGTTACGTGGCGGTGCCACACACAGTTTATTCTGATGTGGCCCTGCGAGCCGGGATGCTGCTCTTCGGGATGGCTTCGTGGCTTACACTTTTCCGGATAAAAGCCGGCTCCCTGCTGGCTTTACTATGCCTGCTGGCGGTAGTGCCCTGGCTGGTGCGGATAGGGTTGCGGGTATGGTCGCCGGGAGCAGACGTATTGCAGGCTGTTTTAATTTTACATGCTGCGCTGTCTGTCCTGGCTTTGGCTTCTTTAACAGTCAGCGCGCGCTACACACTTGGCCGCAGTTCCTGGAAAGCTGGTACTGCATCGCCGGGGCTTATGATGAAAGTTATACTTGCTGCTATACCCGTAGCGGTGGTGGCGGCATGGATAGCCGTTATGCAGCAGGTATAATATGGGGTACGCAAATGAGAAAAGCCCTGCCAAGATGGCGGGGCTTTCTCTCACTTTAAACAAACTAATCTAAACTTTAACTAACCTTATCTTGTGTCTGTTGACATTCTTCCTGTTCAGGGCCTGCAGCTGGATTCTGTCCAATTTACACTGCAAAGCTGATTTAAGCATAACCTATATTTCTAATAAATTATAGAGCGCTGTAGCATAAACCATAGCAGAGTGTCTGGCAGCTTTCCCTGATAATTACCTCGCTTAAATCGGGTGCAAAAGTATGTGTTTAGTTTTAAATAACCAAACAGAACCAGCGAAATATTTTATAGCTATTATGGCGTCTTTTTTGATGAAGCTCATATTCCTGATTAACAAGGCATTACTTGAAAATACAAAAGTATAAATATTTATGAATATAGGATGCTTATAGTACATCCTGAACTGCGATTTGGTACAAAATCAGGTAGAGGTACATAAGCTTGCCACCGCAATAGCTGGCAGTGCTGCAGCAGGCAAAGCGCTGTGCTTTGAAGGCAAGAGCAGGCAGGCACAGGTAATAACGCGCGGCAGGGCAGTCATCCGGGAACTTGGCCCGGCAGGAAAAATTAATATACCCGGATAGCAGCGCGATATAAAATTGCCTGATTTAATGGGTTTGTTTTGAAAGTAGAAATGTATGTTAAACACATATGGGTTTGTAAGCCGCGAGCATGCTTTTCTTCCAATGCAATCGGAGGAACATAACCAGCTACAAAGGCTTTAAAAGGAAAAATGTAAGCTGCAAACCCGCTTTTCTTATGCTGGCGTATTCTTCATAAAATTATACCTGGTAGTTCCTGACCGGCTGATCTGTTTATACCTGCAGCGCGGCCATATTGCCGGGGGATCACTTACCAAGCAATACAGGTGCGGATCAAAGATGAGTAAAATGTTCAGTTAACACTTGCAACTATGTCTCTGTAAATTAAGTATAGCTATTTTATTTTAATCCTGCTTTCCGAAATAAATATGGCAAAAGTCTACAAACCCTTTATACTTGCGGTAGTGGTATTTCTGTTGGCTGTGCTGATGCACTACCTCCGGACAGGATTCTGGCACGCTGGCAGTGTGTTGGTGATGACATTGCTTTACATAGCAGGCATCGTGCTGGCACTACTGGCCTGGGTTAGCCAGCCTGAAAAGGAAAATTTGTAGCATTTCATTGGGGCCGATACACCAGCACACCATTGGCAACTATGGCAGACTTCTAAAATCAGCTGTGCAACAGCCTGCTGCCACAAAACCATTATTCCCTCACCTTCTCTTCCAGGTATACCAGCTTACCGGTTTTGGTTTATCAAATTGGGTTACTTTACTGCCTCTACCAGCGCTCATTCCTAAATTAATTTTAAAACATCAGGCAACCTTTTTCAGATTGCTGCATCTTTTAGCCATAGAGCAGTTCCGGAAGAATATCTCTGAGCAAAACAGATTTTAAAATTATAAACCCAAAACTATGAAGATCGTGAAATTTTACGCCACCACTGTTGCCGTTTTTGTGATGTCGCTGCTGCTGGCAAGTGTACCTCTGATGGCGCAGCAGCTACGCGGCAATGGCAACATCAAAACGGAAAGCAGGAATGCATCAGGCTTTGATGGCATTAAGGTGAGTGGCGGTTTTGAGGTGGAAATAACGCAGGGCAGTAAGGAGGGCGTAAAGTTGGAAGCAGAGGAAAACCTGCTGGACAATATCAAAACAGAGGTGCGGAACGGCGTGCTGCACATCTATAATGACAAAAGCCTGAGCACCAACAAAGGTATGAAAGCCTATATTACGGTAAAAGAACTGCGCAGTGTTGACATTAGCGGGGGCGTAAAAGTAACGGGCAACTCAACGTTTAAAGCAGATAAGTTTGATTTGGATATGAGCGGCGGTTCTAATGTAAAACTGGCCCTCAATACAAAGCAACTTACAGCCGATATGAGCGGCGCCAGCAAAGTAGAGTTAAGCGGCCGGGCCGATGAGGTAAACATGGATATGTCGGGCGCTTCTAAAGTTGAGGCTGCTGATTTAGTGGCAAACCATGTGAAGATAGGAGCCAGCGGCGCCAGCAAAGTGAAAGTATACGCCAAAGATGCCCTCGATATTAATGCTTCAGGTGCATCGGCCGTGTACTATAAAGGTAGCCCTGCGGTTAATACCAATGTATCGGCAGCAGCCAGGGTTTCTAAGCTGTAAGCGTAAATATACTTATCCGTAAAACCAAAAAGCAACCCTGTGCAGGGTTGCTTTTTTACGTTATAGCGCCGGCCTCATCTTTTCGGAGTGGCTGCGCGTATAGGTAAACAGTTATACATCAACTATAAAAACCTACTTTAACTATGAGTGAAGCGAAGAAAACAACCAATCATAAAGAGATTCAGCAGTGGGCCGAGGAGCACGGCGGTGTGCCCGCTATTATCAAAGGTACTGAGAACGATGGCAAAGGCGAGGGAGTGTTGCGCATCCACTTTCCGGAAAAAAGCAAAGACAATGACAACTTTGAGGAAATCAGCTGGGATGAGTTCTTTAAAGAATTTGACAAAAACAAACTGGCGCTGCTTCACCAGCCCGACAGCGCTTTTAACAAGCTGGTGAGCAGGGATTAATATTTGAAGGAAGGAGTTCCTGGCAAAAGACTTTTGCATCAACTTTGCTGTTTATGTATTATGGCAAACAGCATAGAAGTATAAAACCGAGGCCCGGTACTACATAGTACCGGGCCTCGGTTTTATACTTCTATATACTTTAAACTATCAGCCGGAAACAAAGTTCCCGTGCGCATCTATACTTCTGCATGTAGCACAAAAACTTTGGCAAAGTACTAACGCACCGGCAGGGGCAATACCGGCAGGCTGGCATGGCTCTCCTTATCCACTGACTGCACGCCGAAGAAATAGTTGTCTTTGGAGTAAGGCAATGTAGCTTTGGTATCGGTTACATAAAACTTTTGCTCCCAGGTAGGGCTGCTGGTTTTACGCATCAGTATATAGTAACCGGCTGGTTTCTGGCCTTTGGCCGGGGCTTCCCATTTCAGATCTGTTTTGTTGGTCAGGTTCGAGGTAATCACGCCCACTTTTTCCGGAGCATAAGGCGCCCAGGCCAGGCTGGCCATGGTGGCCAGGTTTACGCCCGTATTTTTGCGCAGGTACTCAAAGTCCATAAACTCAACTAAATCGCCATATTGCGTGCCGTTCTCTGTGCGCAGGTCCTGGTGCTGGTGGTTAAAGTCCTCGTTCATTTCGCTCATACGCACTGCTGTAAAGCCCAGTCTGTTAAAAGGCGTGTGATCGCCGCCACGCAAAAACCGGTCGGCGCGGTATTCGAGCACCACGTCTATCTGGTCTACATACTTTTCGCCGGCCATTTCCATGTAGCGGGCCAGGTTACGGCTGGGGCTGTCGTTGTCGGAGCCCAGCGTTCTGCGCAGGCGTGCCTGTTCTTCGGTTTCATTGGCAGGCGTACCCTCACTAAACACCCGTACGCGGGTGTTGTCGTGCAGGCCGGTTTCGGTGGAGAAAGAGTTGCCTACGATGTCGTTGTTGAGCATCGCCACCAGGTTCCAGTTCTCTTTTTTGGCGCGCTCGGCTAAGTGAGTAGAGCCGTATAAGCCCTGTTCCTCACCCTGCACGGCTACAAAAATAATTGTAGCCGGAAACTTACGCGAAGCCATCACCCGCGCCATTTCCATTACAATCGCTACACCCGATGCATCGTCATTGGCGCCCGGCGCTTTGCTTTTGGCGTCCATTACATCCGAAACGCGGGAGTCGAGGTGCCCGCTCACAATAAACACACGGTCGTCGGTAGGGTCGGTTCCTTTCAGAACAGCCATTACGTTGGCCATTTCCACGTCCTGCGGTACACGGCGGCCGTCTGCTTTTATAATAAAGCGATCCATTTCCACAGCCATGCGGCCACCTGAGGCCTGGGCATACTTCTCAAATTCTGATTTTACCCATTCGCGGGCTGCACCGATGCCTTCTTTCTTGCTGGTAGTGGTGCTCAACGTATGGCGGGTGCCAAAGCTGACCATTTTGCGCACATCTTCTTCCAGTTTTTTAGCCGAAATCTCATTTACCATTTTCTTGATTTCATCGTCGAGGCGTACAGGCTCCTGCGCCATACTTCGGGTGCTGGTGCTAAAGTATAAACCTGCCAGCAGGAGTAACGCCGGCAGCCGGGTGAGAGTAGTCTTGAAAGTCATATGTTGATTTAAAGTGTAAGTCTGAATTTTAAAGATACAAAGCAGATTTCAGAAATCATTGTTCAGACATAAGTGTAAGCAAAAAACACAGCCGGAATTGTACCCACCGGAAAGATTACGCCGGGCCATTTGTTATTCCTCCCTTTGAAGGGATCACAGCCTGGCAGTTGCTATTCCCTGAACTAGCTTTTGGGAGAAGCGTGAAATACCTAAAATGCTATTTTACAACGCTCCTGCTGCAGCAAATGCAGTTCTTTGTCTACCTCAAGTATGGTTTTGGAGTTGGCCAGTTCTGTCTGGTAGCGGCGGGAAAGCTCACGGCGTTTGATGGCTTCCAAAAACCGGCGGCCATCTTCACGGCTCTCCAGCAGAAGACCGGGAACCTGAGCGGGTTTGTCATCATCGCCTTTGGCCACCATCGTAAAGTACGAGGTATTGGTATGCTTCACCACACCTGTTTTCACGTTTTCGGCTACTACCCGGATACCGACCATCAGCGAGGTGTTGCCCACATAGTTCACGGAAGCCTTCAACGACACCAGTTCACCTACTTCCACGGGCTGTAAAAAGTTAACGCCTTCCACCGTTACAGTCACGCAATAATTGCCGGCATGTTTGGCAGCGCAGGCGTAAGCTACTTTGTCCATCAGCGAGAGCAGGATGCCACCATGTATTTTGCCACCGAAATTGGCGTAGCTCGGTATCATCAGTTCAGTCAGAACAGTTTGAGAGTAAGAAACAGGGCGAAAAGCGGGAGTAGTCATCAGGAGAAAGGATGGTTATCTGCAACTATACGGCGACGCATGGTTTGCGGCGCAGCTACAAGTCTATAAAAATACCACGTCTACAACAGTTCCTTCGCCTGCTTCGCGGTTGAGCAGCTCGAGCACCTTGCTTTTCGACATGTTTAGCTCGTGTTTGAGCGGAGCGGAGGTAAGGCGCACAAACAGTTTGTGATCGCGGAAGTATAGCTCCTGCGTTTTCAGGGCGATGGGTTTGCCCATGATGCGCTCCCAGCTCTGCACAATGTTTATTTCGCTCAGCTTGCCATCCAGCCGGTAGGCCTTCATCAGCGCCTTCAGACTTTCGCCAATCGGCTGTATGTCGGCTCTGCGCCTGTCAATCTCCTCTTTCTTTTTATAGTAGCGCACGTGTTGGAATTTTGAATGGGTGAATAGATATCAGACCTTATCCCAAAGGGACATGAGCATTTCGCCTCTTTCTATCGGATCTGGCACATCAATTTCTACCAGCAAATCAATGTCACTTGTTTCTTTATCAAACCGGTCTGTAACAGAAGAACCAAAGGCATACAGATATCTTACCTGATGGCTTCTGCAAAGCTTCCAAAAGCCTTCTAATTCAATCTTTATTTCTTCCCATAAGGTTATTAAGGCTAAAGATAGGGAGAAAATCTGGTTTGGCTTATGATACGTAAGCTATACTTCTGCAACAGCCGTACCTGTTATAAAACTCCAACGGCAGATTTCCTGAACCGCAAAGATATGGCAGAAAATAACAATACTATCTGGACCTTTGGGCACTCCACCCGAAGCCCGGAGGAATTTGTAGCAGCATTGAAATCATTCCGGATAGAAGTGCTGGTGGATGTGCGGCGTTACCCTGGCTCTAAAAAATACCCGCACTTTAACGTATCCGCGCTGGAAGTATACTTATCCGAAGCAGGCATCGGCTACATGCCCGAAGTAGCGCTGGGCGGCCGCAGGAAACCAAAACCTGACTCAAAAAACACAGTATGGAAGAGCGAGTCCTTCAGGGGGTATGCTGATTACGCTGAAACAGAAGCATTTGCGCAGGCTATAACCAGGCTGACAGAAGTAGCGCAGCTAAAACGAACCGCCTATATGTGTTCGGAAGCTGTATGGTGGCGGTGCCATCGTGCCATTATCTCGGATTACCTCAAAGCCAGAGGATGGACCGTAATGCACATCATGAAGGAAGATGTGGCGCAGGAACATCCCTATACATCGGCATTTCTGGAAACACACCAGGTGTAAGTATAACCGCCGCAAACGGCTTCGAAACTGTACCGGCAAGTATAAAATCTACACTCAGGGCAGAAGTATAAAGTAACCATTCAACAACTACCCAATTACCTTCACGGTACCTTCCTTTACTTCAAATCTACGGATACTCTCCGAGAGGCCTTCCAAAATCTTGTCGGTGCGCTCCAGGTGTGTGTCCGTCAGGAAGATCTGACCGAAGGTATGAGCGGCCACCATCTCCATCAGTTGCGTGATGCGTTTTTCGTCGAGGCGGTCGAAGATATCGTCGAGCAGGAGCAGGGGCTTGTGGTGGTGTTTGGCGGCCATTACCTCAAAATGCGCCAGCTTCAGGGCAATTACGTAGCTTTTCTGCTGCCCCTGCGAGCCAAAGGTCTTCACGGGGTTGCCATCCATCAGAAACACGAAATCATCTTTGTGTGGTCCCACCGTGGTGCGCTGCAAGGCCAAATCCTTGCGCTCGGCCTGGTGCAGCAGTTGCGCAAAGTCGGCGCCGGGCAAGTGGCTTTTATAGGTAAGCGTTACTTCCTCGCTGCTGCCGGAGATGTGGCGGTAATGCTTCTGGAAAATCGGCACGAATTCCGCCAGAAACTTTTCGCGCGCCTCTGCCAACTGCTCGCCAAAAGGCACCAGCTGCTCGTTCAGGATATGCAGGTAATCGCGGTCGTAGTAGTGGCGGTCGGCAAATTGCTTTAATAGGGAGTTGCGCTGCTTCAGCACATAATTATATTGTATAAGCTGCTCCAGGTATACGTGGTTGAGCTGCGAGATAAGGCTGTCGAAATATTTGCGGCGCTCCTCGCTGCCCTCGCGAATCAAATCAGTATCGTAAGGCGAGATAAGTACAACCGGAAAGCGCCCGATGTGCTCGCTCATCTTATCATAAAGTGCTTTGTTGTGGGTAATTGTCTTTTTCTGGCCCTGCTTCAGGCTAACCTGCACGGTATGTTTTTCGCCCTCTACGAGAAAACGGCCTTTCACCATAAAAAAATCGGCGTCCTGTTTTATACTTTGTGCGTCGGTGCCCGGAAAGGCGCTCTTGGTCATGGAAAGGTAATAAATAGCGTCCAGCAGGTTGGTTTTGCCGCTGCCGTTGTCGCCGATAAAGCAGTTGATATGCTCTGAAAAGCTGACAGCAGCTTCTTCATAATTCTTGAAAAACAGCAAACTTAGATTTTCGAGGAGCATTCGTTTCTACTTTGATATCTTTTTCCTTAATTTCGCATGCTCAACCGTGCGGACTATGGCGGCCACATTACAGGGGCTTACAATGCCGGGCTGCTAACGGATAACTATAAAAGACATTACCATGGCTGATACGAAAGATAAGGCAAAAAAAGTGGCGCCGGCAAAAGCAAAGGTACAGGCTAAGCCCACGTTTTCAAAAGAAACCTACATGTGGTGGTATGAGAACATGAAACTCATGCGCCGCTTCGAGGAAAAAGCAGGCCAGCTGTATGGCCAGCAGAAAATAAAAGGCTTCTGCCACCTGTACATTGGCCAGGAAGCCTGCGTGGCGGGCGCTGTTACAGCGCTTACCAAAGACGATAAATGGATTACGGCTTATCGCGACCACGCACATCCGCTGGCGCTGGGTACTGATCCGGGCGCTATTATGGCCGAGTTGTTTGCCAAAGCTACCGGTTGCTCCAAAGGCAAGGGCGGCTCTATGCACATGTTCGATAAAGAAGTGAACTTTATGGGCGGCCACGGCATTGTAGGCGCGCAGGTGCCGCTGGGCGCAGGCATTGCATTTGCCGAGAAGTATAACAAAACCGGCAACCTGTGCATTTGCTATATGGGCGACGGCGCCGTGCGCCAGGGAGCTTTCCACGAAGCCCTGAACATGGCTATGACCTGGAAGCTGCCCGTAATATTTGTGATTGAAAATAACGGTTACGCCATGGGTACATCCGTGGAGCGTACATCTAACGTGCAGCAGCTCTATACTTTGGGCGAAAGCTACGATATGCCATCTTTCCCGGTAGAGGCCATGTCGGTAGAAAACGTGCATGAGGCTGTAGCCGAAGCGGCTGCGCGTGCGCGTGCCGGCGAGGGCCCAACCCTGCTCGAGTTCCGAACTTACCGCTACAAAGGCCACTCCATGTCGGACCCGGCCAAGTACAGAACCAAGGAAGAACTGGAAGATTACAAAAGCCGCGACTCGATAGAAGCCGTGAAAGCGACCATCCTGCTGAACAAATGGGCTACGGAAGAGGAGCTGGAGCAGATAGACGAACAGGCAAAACAAAAAGTGGCCGAGGCGGTAAAATTTGCCGAAGAATCGCCTTACCCGGACCCATCGGAGTTATATACCGATATTTATGCGGAGAGTGACTATCCATATATCATGGATTAAACCATATTTTATTACAGTCAGGAATTAAAAATTATAAATTTGGTGTTCAGAATTTATAAGTATTGATTCTAATCACTTTTAATTTCTAATTTTGAGATTCTAATTTATTTGTACTAATGGCTAAAGAAACAGTTAAGAAGCACCGCGATTTTGAGGAGCTGGTAGAAAACCCGGATGCACTGGCAGATCGCTTTGCGAGCTCCGAGGATTTTGTGAAGAGAAACAAATCGATGCTGCTCGGTATATTTGCCCTGGTTGCTGCTGTGATAGTAGGAGGCTTTTTATACTTTAATTACCGCCGTACCCAAAATGCGGAAGCACAGCGCGCCATGTTTCCGGCCGTATATTATTTTGAGGCAGACTCGCTGAACCGTGCTTTAAACGGCGACGGCCAGTACGATGGCCTCCTGGCTATATCAGAGGAGTATGGCGGAACAAAAGCGGGCAACTTAGCTGACTTTTATGCCGGCGTAGCTTTGCTCAAAGAAGGTAAGTTTGCTGAAGCCGTTGAGCATCTGAAGGATTTTGAATCGGACGATTACCTGATGCAGGCCCGTGCTTACAGCCTGACAGGCGACGCGCTGCTGGAGCAGGGCAAAAACAAGGAAGCTGCTGATATGTACCTCAAAGCCGCCAACGAAAAGCCTAATCCATACTTCTCGCCACAGTATTTAATGAAGGCCGGCATTGCTTACGAGGCAGACAACAACTACAAAGCTGCTGCTGAAGCCTACGATAAGATTATTACGGACTATGTAGCTTCTGCCGAAGTAAACGACGCCAAGAAGTATAAAGCCCGCGCTGAGATGCTGGCTGGCGGTACCACCAAAGAGTAAGTATAAACGGCTTGAGCCGAAGTATAAAAGAAGCGCTTTTGTCTTTCGTAAAGGCAAAAGCGCTTCTTGCTTTGTAGAAAGCCGCTTTTTTATACTCCCGGAAAGTGTATTCCTTTGCTCCTTAGATTTGCAATACATGGAAGAGCAGTTTACAAATCCGATAAACGAATAACCAAAACGAACTATGGCGACAGCGCTAAAAAACCTGAACGATTATCAGAAAGAAAACTTTACCGACATCTCTGATAAAACCTTTGGCATTGTAGTGGCCGACTGGCACAACGACATTACGGATGTGCTTTGCACAGGTGCCATTGATACACTGCTAAAGCATGGCGCCAAGAAAGAAAATATCTTCCGCAACACTGTACCTGGTAGCTTCGAGCTAACGCTGGGCGCACAATTTCTGGCGCAGCAGGAGGGCATAGATGCCGTAATTTGTATTGGCGTGGTGATAAAAGGCGATACCAAGCACGACGATTATATCAACCACGCGGTGGCAAACGGTTTAACTACTGTTTCGCTCAAGTATAACAAACCTGTGTCGTTTGGCCTGGTAACTACCAATAACTTAGAGCAGGCCCTGGACAGAGCCGGCGGCAAGCACGGCAACAAAGGCGTGGAAGCCGCCGCCGCCGCCATCCACATGCTGAGTTTCTAGACTAGGATTTTTAGGATTTCGGGATTACTAGGATTTATAAAGTATGATTTCAGGAAACACTGTAGAGTAGGCAAGACGCAAAATATTGCGTCTCTACTTATAGTCATCCTATTCATTCTGAAATCCCAAAATCCTAGTCTAGAAACTATATCCCACTGTTATACCCGGCCGCACCCGGAAGCCACTGCCCAGCAGGTTCAGAAAACCAGTATCGAAATCGTCTTCTGTACCTGTATTTATCTTCAGGCTGCCGCCGTTAAAGCCAGCTCCTAAAAAAATGTCTAAAGTCAGGCCGCTGTTAAAAATCCATTGGTTACCTGCCGCTACGCCGGCTCCGACGGGCGTGTAGGAGGCTTTATACTCCTTCCCGGTATCTTTGTCTTTTCCGGTCAGTTCATAGTTCAGGATCCGGCCATAACCGGCAACGTACAAGCCCATCGGAGCTGGTTTGTAATCCGACAGGTAATAACGGACCTCAGGTGTAAAGCCATAACCGCTAAACCTGACGCCTGATACCGACGCGCCCGTGATGTAAGCGCCAAACTGCCCGCTGACATGCGGGCCGAAAGCATGTTCTATAAAGCCTGAACCCGTTGCTACAAAGGGGCTGAGCACATTTATTTTGAGCACTGTTTTGCCGGGCGCCTGTGCCTGCGCAACTGTTTTGGATAAAGGAGCAGCAGCTAAGGCAAAGGCTGCGGCCAATAATAGGATAATTCTTTTCATGTGCTTGTTTGCAGTTTTTAAGAGAAGCGAATTCATGCTTCTATAGCTTAAGATGCAAGCTAACAACATCTGTTCCAGATTTACAAGCATTTAGCAAATAGCGGCACAGCCATGGTTAGCCGAAAATCAGGCAGAAAAAAAGTTAAATTAGATGCAAGGCATAGTAAAGTATGGATATATCTGTTATTTTTGCACGAAATTTAGCCAAAATACTACTTCTGAAGTATAGATCTGGCTGCCTGTAAACTCAAACTAAACTAAAAAGCGTTTGCTGCTGTTATGCCGCAAAGAACAGAGCGCAACTTTTGTTTGATTTGCCCAAAGTGTAGGATAGTTGATAGCTTTAATATAGTTCTTTAACACAACCGAATGAATACGAACGAAGGAAACCAGCGTTACTCCAGAGAGGAGCTAAACGAGTTTGAGAAAATTATACTTGAGAAGCTGACTAACGCCCGCAAAGAAGTAGCTTTTATCAAGGACACGCTGAGCCGCAAAAACGACTCTGGTACAGATAACACGGCCTCGCCTACCAAAGTGCTGGAAGATGGCGCAGATACTGCTGAAAAGGAAAACCTCAACCAGCTGGCTTCGCGCCAGATGAAGTTTATCCAGCAGTTGGAGAACGCCCTTATCCGCATCAAAAACGGCACGTATGGCGTTTGCATTGTTACCGGCAAGCTTATCCCGAAAGAGCGCTTACGCGCTGTGCCGCACACGCAGCATACCATTGAAGCCAAGCTTCAGCGCAACGACTAACACATTTATACCTTGAATATTCTGCAAAGTCATATCCAGGCGCTTGTTTTTTGCGCCCAGTCGTCTGTCAGCATCGAGGACATCCAGCGCTGCCTGCAGGAGGCGCTGGGGCTGGAAGAGGTGCTGGTGAGCGATGTGCTGGAGGCGATAGAAGGTATAAATGAACAATTGCTGGAGGCAGATTTTGCCTTTCAGATTTATGCGATTGGCGGCGGCTACCAGTTCCTGACCAAACCCGAGTATCAGGATACCGTGAGCACGTTCCTCAAACAGAAATCAAAGAAAAAGCTGTCAGCATCTTCGTTGGAGACGCTGGCCATTATCGCGTACAAGCAGCCCATTACCAGATCGGCGGTAGAGCAGATCAGGGGCGTGGGCTGCGACTATGCCATCCATAAATTGCTGGAAAAAGAGCTTATCGAGATCAAAGGCAAAGCCGAAACCATCGGGCGGCCTGTGCTGTACGGCACGTCTCAGAAGTTTATGGACTACTTCGGCATCAACCACATCAAAGACCTGCCACAGCTAAAAGACTTCGCCACCGAAGAAAACATCATTGGGGAAGTGGCCGATTAGCCAGCCCGGCTTTAATCAGCAAAGTATAAATCATTACAATTTCATAGTGCTGCACACCAGGGTACAGTAGCGATACTGCATCGATAATTAATATAATATGGCAAGAGACAACGAAAGACCTGCGCGCGGCAACGCCGGCGAAGGCAGAAGAGGCGCTGACAGGAATAATTCCGGCAGGCCAAATAACGATCGCGACGGTAAAAAGATATTTAACAGAAGAGACAAGCCTGAAAGAAGCGAAGGCGGTGAACGCCGCTCTTTCAATCCTGACAGAAGAGATAACGACAGAAGAGAAGGTAGTGAACGCCGTTCTTTTGGCGGAGATCGCCGGGAAGGTAGCGCAGGAAAGCCGTTCGGCGCGGACAGAAGAAACGATAGAGACGGCGACAGGCGCACCTTTAGTAGTGACCGTCCGAGACGTGATGATGGCGACAGAAAGCCATTTGGCGCCAGCCGGAACGAAGGGACAAACCGTCGCCAGTCCGGTGACAGAAAGGAGCAGAGTGAACGCCGCGAAAACAGCGGAATAAAGTCCTTCAGCCTCAAGAGAAGAGACGATCGCACCGGCGGTGATAACCGTGAAGGCGGCGAGCGTCGCTCTTATGGAGATAAACGCGAAGACAGAAACAACTACAGCGGTAAAAGAGAAGGCGGTGAGCGCCGCCCTTATGGCGATAGACGCGAAGGCGGAGACAGAAAAGAAAACAGCGACCGCCGCTCTTTTAGTCCTGACAGGCGTGAGGGAGGAGAACGCCGTTCTTTTGATGCAGATAGCAGAAATAGCAGCCGGGCCGGTGAGGGCCGCCCTTACAAAGGCCGCGACAGCAGGCCCGCTTATGGCGAGAAACGCAGCTTTGGCGATAAAAAACCTTACCGGGCAGAAGGCAGCGGCCGGCCAGAAGGCAATGACCGCAGCAGGGGCCGTGCTGATGAGCGTGACAGCGCACCTGCAACGCCGGACTATAACCTGAACCGCTACAAGAACAACACACGCATTAAGAAATCCAACATTAAGGAAGAAGATGACGGCACGATTCGCCTGAACCGCTATATTGCCAATGCGGGTATCTGCTCGCGCCGTGAGGCTGATTTGCTGATTGAGGCCGGTGAGATAAAGGTAAACGGCCAGGTAGTAACAGAGATGGGCTTTAAAGTACAGCCGGCTGACACCATACAGTATGGCAAAAAAATACTGAACCGCGAGAAGCTGGTATACGTGATGCTAAACAAGCCGAAAGATTTCCTGACAACGACGGATGATCCGGAAGGACGGAAAACAGTGATGAGCCTGGTGGCCAGCGCCTCTTCGGAGCGTATTTTTCCGGTAGGCCGCCTGGACCGTAACACCACCGGCCTGCTGCTGTTTACCAACGACGGCGAACTGGCTCAGAAGCTGACGCACCCCTCTAACAATGTGAAGAAAATCTACCAGGTAGAGCTGGACAAACCTATTACCAGAGAAGATTTTCTGAAAGTGGCTGAGGGCGTGGAACTGGAAGACGGCAAAGCGGACGTAGACGACGTGGCGTTGCTGGGCGACACAGGCAAGTTTGTAGGGTTAGAAATTCATATTGGCCGCAACCGCATTGTGCGCCGTATTTTTGAGCACCTGGGCTATGATGTGGTCAGCCTGGATCGCGTGCAGTATGCCGGCCTGACCAAAAAAGATCTGCCGCGTAGCAACTGGCGCTACTTAACCGAAAAAGAAGTTGTCCGCCTGAAGTTCTTTATGTAAAAAATGCGGAGCATCGCTATCGACATAGGCAACACGGGCACCAAGTATGGCCTTTTTGAGGGGGATGCGCTGGTACAGCAGGGTTATTTTCCTGATAAAAACCAGTTGCCGGAGGCACTGCAAAGCCAGACTTTCGATAACGCCATTGTTGCTTCGGTAGCCGAAAACCCGCACACTATTTTGCAGGGGCTGTCTGTTTCCGGTAAGCTCGTGCAGCTGGCGGCGCAGACAGCCCTGCCTGTTGGCAACCTGTATAAAACGCCGCAAACGCTGGGAGCCGACAGGAAAGCCGCCGCCGCAGGCGCCGCATACTTTTTCCCGGGCCGCAACTGCCTCGTACTGGACGCAGGCACCTGCATTACGCACGATTTTATTGATAGCGAGGGCAACTACCATGGCGGCGGTATCTCGCCGGGGCTGAACATGAAATTCAAAGCCCTGCATACTTTTACGGAGCGCCTGCCGTTAGTACAGCGTATCGAAAACGATTTCACGCTCACCGGGCAAACTACGCAGGAATCTATCTTAAGTGGTGTGCTGGCCGGCTCTGTCTTCGAACTTAACGGCCTGATTGCGGCATACATGCAAAAAGCGCCGCGCCTGGTGGTGATACTTTGTGGCGGCGACGCTGAATTTTTTGAAAGTACGCTAAAAGGACGCATCTTTGCAATTCCTGAACTGGTCTTGATCGGGCTTCACAGAATTTTAGTATATAATGTATAAAACACTCCGAGTACTGATAGGGCTTGCCCTGCTATGTGTGGCGCCAGCCGCACAGGCGCAATATATTGGCAACACTCCGTACTCCCGTTATGGTTTGGGAGAAATTAATACCAATCCGGGCAATGCCCGCAACGCAGGTATGGCGGGCGCCGGCATAAGCGCAGCCAACAGTTACCAGGCAAATATTTCGAACCCGGCCCTGCTCTACTACAACAGCATTACGGTGTTCGACATGGGCATCCGCGGACAGGTTAAAACTATCAGCAATGGCGAGCAGACACAGCGCGACGGCAATGCCAACCTGGCTAACTTGTCGCTGGTGGTGCCTATTTCCAAACGCTGGAGCTCGGCCTTGTCGCTGCGGCCTTACAGCGATGTGTCTTACGAGATAAATGCTGTTATGCCGCTCCAGGCAAATCCGCGTGCGCGCGTGGTGCAGGGATATAAAGGAGAGGGTGGCTTGTCGGAGCTGAGTTTTGGGAATGGTGTTAGAATTGCCAAAGGGCTGACGGTAGGCGCCAGTGCCTCTTACATTTTTGGCACCATCACCAAAGAAGCTTCTTCCCTGATACAGGACGATTCTCTTTCAGGCTTGTCTACAGAGCGTGTGGTGTATAGTGAGCGCACCCGCTACCATGATTTCCTTTTCAAAGGCGGTGTTAACTACCGGCACGAACTGAAAGAAAAGCTTTTCCTGAGCGTAGGCGGTACCTACAGTTTTGAGCGCCAGATGAATGCCAACCGCAGAAACTCTTATGAGCGCAGGACCATTTACGACGGCATCATTGACGAAAACATCATGCCCGACAGTGCAGATGGCAAGGTGCTGGTGCCACAAAGCTGGCAGGCAGGCATAGCGCTGGATAATGGCACCAACATGACCTTGGTAGCCGATTTCTCAACGCAGCAGTGGTCTAAATTCCGTAACTTTGACGGGGAGCAGGAACTGGCAGATAGCTACCGCCTGGCCGTTGGCGGAGAGTTTACACCTGATGCTACCGCTATCGGAAGTTACCTGCAACGTATAACATACCGCGGGGGTTTATACTATGGCAAAACGCCTTATGAGGTAAACGGAACGCAGGTGAAAGACAAAGGCGTAACAGTAGGCTTTACCCTGCCCATCGGCCGCTCTACCATTTATGATTTATACCAGCTAAACGCCGCACTCGGCTACGGGCAGCGCGGCACAACAGCCAACGGCCTGATTGCGGAGCGATACTTTCAGTTTAGCGCCGGCATTACCATCAACAGCCGCTGGTTTATCAAGCGCAGAATAGAATAACAAAATAGCAATAGCAAAAAGTATAAGGGCCGTTCTTGGAGCGGCCTTTTTTGTGGCTTCTGCTAATGGCTAAAAGCAGATATGGAGGAGAAATGAGTATAAAGCTTGCTGCTTATACAGAGAGAAGAAGATGCGTATAGAGCAGTAATAATGTATCTGTCTGCTTCTTGCCTTTAATCAGCGCTTTATTCCTGATATGGAGGCTTGAGTTAGCCTGGCAATGTTATTGAAGTATAAAATGTAAATATGCCTGCGTATAAAGCCATTAGTGAGCTGATTTTGTAATTTTAATCTTTCATCTTTTGCTGTATTTTCTTTGATTCGCTGCAGAAGCATTATTTTATACTTAAAAGCCTTGCCTGACCTACCCAAATATCTGTTTTTATACTTACAACAGCCTATGCGCAAAGCATGGGTTTTCAGCCTTGTGGCCATGTTGGCCTGCCTGAATTTCGGCTGTAACGAGGAGTTAAAAGACCCGGACAAAGTAGAGATTTATAAGGGTCCGCTTGTCGAGAACCACGATATAATTATGCTCTTCAGCGACTCGGCCCGGCTGCAGATAAAGCTGAAAGCGCCGGTGCAGCAGGAATTTGATAATGGCGACGGCGTGTTTCCGAAGGGGCTTTATGTAGAATTTTATGGGGAGCCAGGCCAGATTACCTCCACCCTGAAAGCCAATTATGGCAAAAACGACAAGCGGAAAAACCTGTACATTGCCCGGGGTAATGTAATTGTAGAAAACCTGCAGAAGAAAGAGAAACTGGAAACCGAAGAGCTGTACTGGGACAAGAACAAAGGCAAAATCTACACAGATAAGTTTGTGCGGATTACGACAGCAGAGGAGATTCTGACAGGAGAAGGGTTGCGGGCGAACCAGGATTTTACAAACTGGCGTATACTTAAACCAACAGGCATTATCAACCTGAAAGAAGAATGAACCAAAAATTAGTGAATAGCATTTTACTTTCGCTGGCGTTTGTTGCTGCCGTTATTGGCGCGCACCGAAGTATAACTTACAATGATATTGTAGGCAACTACTGGATTTTTATGGTGGCGCTGGTGCTGTTTATACTTTGGTGGTATCGGCGCAAGAAGTACCGCGCCTGAGCCATTTATTACACATGATAGACCCCAACCATATACTTTTGCTGCTGGTGGCGCTGCTGTTCTCCGCCTTCTTTTCGGGTATAGAACTGGCTTTTATGGCGGCCAACAGAATACAAATTGAGCTGAGCGAAAAAAACGGTGTGCTGTCGGGGCGCATACTGGGCTACCTGTTGCAGCGCCCCGCCCGCCTGATGGGCACCACCCTGATTGGCAACACCCTGGCGCTGGTACTGTATGGCTTTGCCATTGCAAGTGTGCTTAACAAACTCCTGCTGTTATACCTGCCCGAGCCGCTGCAAATAGATATCCTGGTGCTGGCGCTTCAGATCGTGATTGCCTCTATGGTGGTGTTGCTCACAGCCGAATTTCTGCCGCGCAGCCTGTTTGCCATCAACCCTAACCGCATGCTGCAGGTGCTGGCCGTGCCCGTTATTATCTGCTACTACCTGCTCTACCCCGTGGTATACCTGATTGTGAGCCTGAGCAAATGGGTGGCAGAAAGAATCTTTCAGATTGAGTTTTCGGAGGAGAAGCCCGTTTTTGGGTTTACGGATCTCAACGCCTTCATCAAAAACCGCTTGTATTACCCTGAGCAGGAAGATGCCCCGGAAGTAGATCCGCTCATCTTCCACAATGCTTTGGAATTTAAAACCGTGCGGGTGCGCGAGTGTATGGTGCCGCGCACCGAGGTAGAAGCCGTAGAGGTAAGCGACTCGACAGACAAACTGCGGCAGGCTTTTGTGGAGACAGGCCATTCCAAAATACTGGTTTACAAAGACAGCATCGACAACATTATAGGGTATTGCCACCAGCTCGACATGTTTAAGCAGCCGGCAAGTATAAGCGAAATCCTCTCGCCGGTGAGCCTGGTGCCTGAAAGTATGCTGGCCAGTGAGCTGTTTGTACGCTTCGTGTCGGAGCACCGCAGCGTGGCAGTAGTGGTGGATGAATTTGGCGGGACATCTGGCATAGTTACTGTAGAAGATGTAATAGAAGAAATTTTCGGGGAGATAGAGGACGAGTATGACGTAAACGATGCCCTGCTGGAGCAGGTATGGCCCGAAAAAGGCATTTACCTGTTTTCTGCCCGCATCGAAATTGACTACCTGAACGAGAAGTATGATTTGGAGCTGCCAGAGGGAGATTACGAAACGCTGGGCGGCCTGATACTCTCTGTTTACGGCGAAATACCGCTGCCCGGCGACGAAATAACCGTGGCGGCTTATACCATCACCATCCTCTCGATGGACGAGAACCGCATCAATGCCGTGAAGCTGGTGAAAAACACAGTGGCTCAGGCAGATGCTGATGCATAAACGTAGCTATAAAAATTTTGAATTTTAGCGCGATTAACCTTATTTTGCACAATCCTTTTTATAAGTTAACTACAGAATGGCATTAATTAATAAGATTAGAGAAAAGTCGGGTTGGGCTGTCGGCGCCATTGCCCTGGGGCTTGGTGTATTTATCGTTGGGGGCGACCTGTTAGGAGGCAACTCCAGGCTGATGGGCAACGACGCCAACGTGATAGGCGAGATTGCCGGCGAGAAGGTAGAATACCAGGAGTTTGACGCCATATTCCAGCAGGCAAAAGCAAATTACGAGAACCAGGTAGGCCGCGCCGCCAACGAAGGCGAACTGGCCATGATACGGGAGCAGGCCTGGAACCAGCTTATCTTTAAAATAGCTTTGCAGAAGGAGTATGATCGCCTGGGCATTGAGGTAACAGATGATGAACTGGCCGATATGGTGCAGGGCAACAACATCCACCCGGCCGTTAAGCAGGCTTTCACCAATCCGCAAACCGGCGAGTTTGACCGCACACAGGTAATACAGTACCTGAAAAACCTCGATCAGATGGGCCCGAACGCCCGCCCGATGTGGACGAACTTTGAGCAGGGCATTCTGTCAGATCGTTTGCAGTCCAAGTATGCCAACCTGCTGAGCAACACAGTATACGTGACTACGGCAGAGGCTAAAAACTTCTACAACGCCCAGAATGCTTCCGCCAGCATCAAGGCGCTGTTTGTGCCATACTTCACCGTACCCGACTCTTCGGTAACGGTAACAGATGCGCAGTTGCAGGACTACTACGACAGCCATAAAGACTTATATAAAGTGGAAGAAGGCCGTTCGCTGGAGTATGTTACCATACCGGTGAGCGCTTCTGTTGAAGACAGCACGTACGCCAAAGAGGAAATTGCGCAGCTCACGCAGCAGTTTGCCTCAGCGGACAACGACTCTGCTTTCGTAAACATGAACTCCGACCAGCCTTACGATGGCACTTACCGCACACCGGGGGATTTGCCAGAAGAACTGCGCAAGCAAATGCCGCTGCAGGAGGGCAAAGTATACGGCCCCTACACCAACAACGGCACAATGGCGCTGTATAAAGTAGTTGACGCCCGAGAAGGGGCAAGCACTGTAAAAGCAAGCCACATCCTGATTAAGCCCGAGAACGACACGCCGGAAGCCAAAGCTGCTGCAAAGGCAAAGGCGCAGGACGTGCTGAACCAGATCAAGAACGGTGCTGACTTTGCCCAGATGGCAGCACAGTATGGCACCGATGGCACAGCTGCTATGGGTGGCGATTTAGGCTGGTTTTCAGAAGGCCGCATGGTGCCTGCATTCGAGAAGCCGGTATTTGCTTTCTCCGGAACAGGCCTGCTGCCAAACCTGGTAGAGTCAGAGTTCGGCTATCATATTGTAAAGGTAACAGCGCCTAAAACAAACGAGACCTATAAAATTGCAGCCGTACAGCGCAGCATCGAGCCAAGCGAAGCAACCCGCGATGCTGCTTACGCCATTGCCGATAAGTTATCCGGTACCAGCGGAAGCACAGAGGAATTCAGAAAGAATGTTGCTGAAGACAAGTCGCTGGTAAAAGAAGAAGCCGCCAACATCGGCAAAAACAATGTATTGGTAAACAACCTGAACAATGCCCGCGAACTGGTGCGCTGGGCTTACAGCAAAGATACCGAAATAGGAGATGTATCGCCTGTGTTCGAAATTGATGATCAATTTGTAGTGGCTACGCTTACCGGCAAACGTGAAAAAGGCTATGCTGATGTGGAAGACATCAAGGAAGAACTGACTGCCGCGGTGCGCAACGAAATAAAAGCAAAGCAAATTATTGAGAAGTTAAAAACCGGCAAAGGTACCCTGGAGCAGATTGCCGCCAGCTATGGCCCTGAAGCTATGGTGAAATCAGCTGATAGTGTAACATTTGCTTCCGGCGCTATACCCGGCATCGGCATCGAGCCGGTTGCAGTGGGCAAAGCTTTCGGCCTGAAGCCGGGTGCACAAACTGCTCCTTTCGAGGGTCAGGGCGGCGTGATGATAGTGGAACTGGTAAGCCTGAACAAAGCGCCTGAGATTGACAACCTGGCCAGCGTAAAAGAGCAATTGGTTGCCACACGCGCAACACGGGCTGCAAACGATGCATTTGAGGCGATTAAAGAAAAATCCGATATCAAAGATAACCGCGTGAAGTTCTTTTAACCACATTATCGAATCATCAAAGCAAAAAGCCATTCTGTAAAGAGTGGCTTTTTGCTTTAGTGGCAGAGCAGTCTTGTTTTGAAGCTATATTTTATACCCTAATCTGCACATCATCTTTAGCCATACTATCGTTCTAAGAGAACTATGCTTGTGAAATCATACTATATCTTATTGTTTGCCCTGTTGTTGCTGGCTGCTCCGGCAGCAAAAGCCCAGACACAGGAACTGGAACTGGCTCGCGAGTATTTCAGCCAGGGCGATTATGGCAAAGCGGAGGCACTTTACAGCAAGTTGATAGCAGAGCCGCGCCTGTTTGAAGCGGTGTACCCGGATTACTTGCGCACGCTGCTGGCCCGGCGCAATTACAAGGAGGCTGAAAAGCTGGTAAAGAAAACTATCAAACGCTATCCTGACGTGCCTGGCTACGCGGTGGATCTAGGATTGGTATACCAGGCGGCGGGCGACAAGGTCGGGGCCGAGAAATACTTTAGCAAGCTGCTGGAACAACTGAAGCCTGAAGAAGTAATTGCCGTAGCCAGTGTTTTCATGCAGAATGAGTTGTACGACTATGCCGAGAAAACATACTTGCGTGGCCGTGAGCTTAATAAGAATCCGTTGGAGTATAATCATGCCCTCATAGCACTTTATACTTACCAGCGCAAGAGCGACCGCCTGATACCAGAGGTGCTTAACCTGCTGGCACAGGACGATCAGGAACTGCCTTATGTGCAGAACATGCTGCAAAATACGCTCTCAAAAGAAGAGGATTTTGACGTGCTGGAAAAAGAGTTGCTGGTACGGGTGCAGCAGAATCCTGATAAACTTGCCTTAAACGAGTTGCTGGTCTGGCTATACATCCAGCGCCGTGATTTTTACAGTGCCATGTTGCAGGCCCGTGCTGTAGACAGGCGCACGCACAGCGGCGGCGCAAGGGTAATGGAACTGGGCGCCATCAGCGCTAAAAACGAAGATTATCAGGGCGCTATCGAGGCTTACGAGTACATCATCAAAGAATACCCGGAAGGGCCATATTACCTGATAGCCCGCCAGCGCCTGATTAATGCGCGAGAGGAGCAGGTGCAGCATACTTTCCCGGTGGATTTGCAAAAGGTACGCAGCCTGATTGCCGATTATGAAGCGCTTTTAGCGGAAGTAGGCCGGAACGCCCAAACAGTGGAGGTGCTGCAGCACATGGCCAACCTGTATGCTTTTTACTTGGATGATAAAGACAAAGCTATTGCGCTACTGCAGGAGGCTGTAAACATGCCGCAGGCAAGCCCGGCATTGGTAGCAGAGAGCAAGCTGACCCTCGGCGACATCTACCTGTTGAAAGGAGAGCCCTGGGAAAGCACTTTATTGTATGCTCAGGTCGAAAAAGCTAACGACGATACACCTATCGGGCACGAGGCCAAGCTGCGGAATGCCCGGCTTAGCTATTATAAAGGCGATTTTGAGCTGGCGCAGGCGCACCTGGATATTCTGAAACTGGCGACCAGCCGCGAAATTGCCAACGATGCCATGGACCTGAGCCTGCTCATCACCGACAATACCGGCCTCGACACCTCCACGGCTGCCATGCAGGACTACGCCGCCATTGATTTACTGATCTTCCAGCACAAGCTACCCGAGGCGCAGGCAGCGCTGGATAAGATGCTGCAGCAGTATCCGGGCCATAGCCTCACAGATGAAATATACTTCCAGAAAGCAAAAATCTATGAGCGTGAGGGCAATTTTGAACAGGCTGTAGCGAACCTGCAGAAGATAACGGGCAATCCGCAAAACGATATTCTGAGCGACGATGCCCTCTACAGAATGGCCTACATTTACGAAAGTAACCTGAATGAGCCGGAAAAGGCGAAGGAACTGTACAACCAGTTTCTGGTGAAATACCAGGGAAGCGTATATGCCGCAGAAGCCCGCAAACGCTTCCGCAAGCTGCGCGGCGATAAGGTTAATTAAAGTCTGGCACGGGTTTTATCTGTTTTCTTCAGGATGATCAACAAAGTATAAACATCCTTCCGATCCCCTGCTTAGCTTAGCTGAAGAATATGAAAAGTATAAGTATAAAAAGCAGGAAGAACCCATACATGATAAGGTCCAGGGAATAGTTTTTATACTTTTTGAAAAAGTCTCTGAATCGTTTCACGGGCAAACCTGTTATACGGATGCGAAAGTACGAAATTCAGGGGAAGGGATACAACTGCCGGGTGGCTTTTGCCCCGGAATCCTGTTAAATTAGCTACCTTTGCAGCCAAATTAAGCGGAAGAATGTATATGGACAAGAGGTGGGAATATGCCCGGCAGGCGCCGGCAGAGGCAGTAGAACAATTAGCCCAAAGCCTGAAGATTAGTCCCACGCTTGCCGGTATCATGTGCCAGCGCAGCATCTGCACCTTTGAGGAAGCCAAACATTTTTTCCGCCCCAGCTTAGACGACCTCCACGATCCCTTCCTGATGAAGGACATGGATCGGGCCGTAAACCGCCTGAGCGAAGCCCTGCACCATAAAGAGAAAATACTGGTATACGGCGATTATGATGTGGACGGCACTACCTCTGTGGCGCTCATGTACAGTTTCCTGCGGCAGCACACTTCGGAAGTAGAATTTTACATTCCGGACAGGTATAAAGAGGGCTACGGCGTATCGGTACAGGGCGTAGATTATGCGGCAGAAAACGGTTTTACGCTTATCGTTAGCCTCGACTGTGGCATTAAATCAGCCGATAAAGTAGCTTATGCTTCTGCTAAAGGGATAGACTTTATTATCTGCGATCATCACCTGCCGGACGAAGATGTGCCCCAGGCAGTAGCTGTGCTCGATCCCAAACGCGTCGATTGCCCATACCCTTATAAAGAGCTGTCAGGCTGCGGCGTTGGCTTTAAGCTGATACAGGCCTTCTGCATACAAAATGGCATTGCCCCTGAACAAGTTTATGATCTGCTGGATTTGCTGGTAGTAAGTATAGCTGCTGACATTGTGCCCATCACCGGCGAAAACCGCATACTGGCTTATTATGGCCTGCAACTGCTGAACGGGGCCAAACCCATGCGGCCCGGCCTGGATGCCCTGAAAGAACTGGCAGGCATCAGTGGCGAGATGGATATTACCAGCATTGTGTTTGGTTTCGCACCCCGCATTAATGCGGCCGGACGTATGGGAGATGCCAAAAATGCAGTGCGCATGCTGCTGGCCGAAACCAAGGAAGAAGCCATTAAGGCGGCAGATATCATCAACGAGTCCAACAAAGCACGCCGCGACAAGGACAGCAACATTACCAAAGAGGCGCTGCAGATGATTGAAGAAGATGATTTTCTACGCTCTGCCAACTCAACAGTGCTTTACAAAGAAACCTGGCACAAAGGCGTGATCGGCATTGTGGCCTCCCGCTGCATCGAAAAATACTACCGCCCCACCATCATCCTGACGCACTCCAACGGCAAAGCTTCCGGCTCGGCCCGCTCCGTACACGGCTTTAACGTGCATAGCGCCATCGAGAGCTGTGCTGATTTGCTGGAGCAGTTTGGCGGGCACATGTATGCAGCCGGCCTTACGCTGCCCGTAGAGAATGTGCCAGCCTTCAGAGCGCGCTTTGAGCAGGTAGTAGCCGATACGATTACGGCCGATCAGAAAATTCCGCAGATTGAAATAGACGCGCCCATCAAACTCAGCCAGATTACCCGCAACTTTTACAATATCATTAAGCAGATGGAGCCGTTCGGGCCGGGCAACATGCGGCCGGTGTTTGTATCGGAATGCGTGTATGATACAGGCAACCTGCGCGTAGTAGGCGATTCGCACCTCAAACTGCGCCTGACGCAGGACGGCTTTTATAGTATAGATGCCATCGGCTTCGGCTTGAGCGATTACTACAAAGCTATTTCCAAAGGCATTCCGTTTGATGTGTGTTATACCGTAGAAGAAAATATTTATAAAGGAGTTTCCTCACTGCAGTTGCGCATCAAAGATATCCGGGTGAAGTAAGTATAACCGACATATAACAGCGGCGTTTATACCTGTAAGAAGCATCTTCCATGTATTAAATGCAAAGGCGGTTTTTTGATGGATAAATTCCTTTAAGACGAGGGATAAGTATAGTTCTTAGCGCTATGTCGCTTTCAAAGTATAATTTACAGGGGATTGGTACAAACACTCGCGGGAGCTGCACACACTGCGAGGTTTTCGCAAGATACCAAGCCTTCAAAATCAATTTATACCTGCTGACTTACTATAAATGCTGAGCGGGATTTATAATGCCGTTTTACTTTCCAGGATTGTAATCCAATCAGGACTTAAATAGCTAAACTGAGATACTTGCTTACATGACCTCGCGGTGTGTGCAGCTCCCGCGAGTGTATGAGGAGCCACCACAAGTGAAACAAGGCATCCGAGTTGACATTGCACGTTGAAGATATGCATCAAAGGATGCTTTATACTTCCCAATCAACGAAAAACATAACGATGTCTACGGTTGGGGCTGGATGTACTTCATCTGCTTGAGCGGGCTTTCCTGCGCCACTACAAACTCAGGCATACACAACTGCGACAGCAAATCCAGATCGCCGGCAAAGAAGTTCATGTCTACAGCGGAGTTAATGCCCGCAATAGAGCCGCTATCAGTAAACTGCCAGAACTTCCAGGAATCGGTGTGATGCGTTTCCGGCTGTACATCGCTGTAGCGGGCAATCCAGAAATGGTATTCCGGAAAGTAACCCTGCAGCCAGCGGCGGTAATAGTTCTGGCTGGTATAGATAATCGGCTTTACACCATAGTATTTTGTGATAGCTTCCAGCCAGGTGCGGATATTCTGGCGCAGTTCCTGGGGCGGAATTCTGGAGTCCGATACTTCTACATCCAGCACCGGCGGCAGGTCGCCGGGCTCCAGCGTAACTGTGCGTATAAAAATCTCGATCTGGCCTTCTATGGGGTCTTCAGGCTTAAAATAATGATAGGCGCCCCGCTTGATGCCCATGCGTTTGGTTTCCTCCCAGTTGCGGGCAAAGTATGGGTCGAGGCGGAAATCGCCCTGTGTTGCTTTTACAAATGCAAAAGACACATTCGCCTCTTTCACCAGCGACCAGTCAATTTCTTTCTGCCACCGCGATACGTCCACGCCTCTTATACTTGCTTCGCTGTTTCTGATGCTTGTGCTTTTGTCAGCATCCTTATCTGTGCCTTCTTTGTCGTCGCCTGTAGGCATGCCCAGCAAGCCGGCGTACAGCAGAAAGCTTAGTGTAAGGAGTTTTTGAGAAGCTGAAAGAAGTACCGTAAATATCATGCGCAGAAGCTGGTATAAAATCAAAACTCAAACTAGGCATTTATACGTTTCAAAGCAAGCGTATAACGTTACTTTCATAAATTATATTAGTTGAGTTAAGATATAAAATGAATAATATTAAAGAGAGGTGTTGCCGGCAGGGCAGGGCAAAGTACAGGCGTTGCACACGGCAGCTTTAATGCGTAATTTAGCAGCGATGATACTACGCGCAGAAAACTTATTTAAGAAGTATAAATCACGCACTGTTGTAAACGATGTGAGCGTGGAGGTAAACCAGGGCGAGATTGTGGGATTGCTGGGGCCGAACGGCGCCGGCAAAACAACTTCTTTTTATATGATTGTGGGCCTGGTGAAACCCAACAGCGGCAAGATCTTCCTGGATGATGAAAATATCACTGACCTGCCCATGTACCAGCGTGCCAAGCGGGGCGTGGGTTACCTGGCGCAGGAAGCATCTGTTTTCCGGCAATTGTCGGTCGAAGAAAATATCCTGTCGGTATTGGAGATGACGAAGCTGCCGAAAGCTGCGCAACACGAAAAGGTAGAGTCACTGCTGGAGGAGTTCTCGCTTACGCACGTACGCAAAAGCAAGGGCATTGTACTGTCGGGAGGTGAGCGCCGCCGCACCGAGATAGCCCGTGCCCTGGCCGTAGATCCTAAATTTGTATTGCTTGATGAGCCCTTCGCCGGGGTAGACCCCATTGCTGTGGAAGAGATTCAGAGCATTGTGGCCAAACTCAAAAGCAAAAACATCGGTATCCTTATCACCGACCACAACGTAAACGAGACACTTTCTATTACCGACCGCGCCTACCTGCTGTTTGAAGGGAAAATTCTGAAGTCCGGCACTGCCGAAGAGCTTGCCTCTGATGAGCAGGTGCGGCGCGTATACCTGGGCAAGCACTTCGAGTTGAAGCGGAAAATTTAGCAAATTAACCATTTAGCCATCCATCAATTTGGAGATATTCAATTCGATTGTAACGTGGGTGATAAAGAAGCGGATTCACCAGATAGATCTGTTTCGGAAATACCCGCATGATGTGCAGGAGGAGTTATTCCAAAACCTGATCAGCACGGCCAAAAGTACCGAATGGGGCAGGCAGCACGGCTACGCAAGTATAAATTCGGTGCGGGAGTTTCAGGAGCGGGTGCCCGTCAGCACCTATGAAAGCCTGTATCCCTACATTGAGCGCGTAATAAAAGGGGAACAGAACCTGTTGTGGCCAGGTAAAGTGGAATGGTTTGCCAAATCGTCGGGCACCACCAACGCCCGCAGCAAGTATATTCCGGTTAGCCCCGAGTCTTTAGAAGACTGCCACTACAAAGGCGGCAAAGACATGCTCTCCATTTACGTAAACCTATACCCCGAAACCAAGCTTTTCTCCGGCAAAGGCCTCTCCATCGGCGGCAGCCACCGCCCCAGCGAACTGAACGAAAAAGTATCGTGTGGCGATGTGTCGGCAGTGATTATGCAGAACCTGCCTGTATGGGCAGAAGCCCTGCGCACGCCGCCGCTGAAAGTAGCGCTGATGGACAAATGGGAAGAAAAGATTGAGAAGATGGTGGAACTGACGGTGCCGGAAAATGTAACCAGCATAAGTGGCGTGCCCACCTGGACTTATGTACTGCTGAAGCGCATACTGGAGGTAACGGGCAAAAGTAACATCCTGGAAGTATGGCCTAACCTGGAGCTGTTTACGCACGGAGCCGTAGCATTTGGCCCCTACCGCGAGCTGTTCCGCGAAATCATTCCTTCAGATAAAATGAATTACCTGGAAGTATACAACGCCTCAGAAGGCTTTTTCGGGATACAGGATCAGGCGGGCACAGAAGACGAAATGCTGCTGATGCTGGACTATGGCGTATACTATGAATTTATACCCATGGACCAACTGGAGGAGGAGAATCCCAAAGCCCTGACGCTGGACCAGGTGGAGCTGGGCAAAAACTATGCGCTCGTAATTTCAACCAACGCAGGCCTGTGGCGCTATAAAATCGGCGATACCATCCGGTTTACCTGCCTGAGTCCGTACCGCATCAAAATTTCTGGCCGTACCAAACATTTCATTAATGCTTTCGGAGAAGAAGTAATTGTAGAGAATGCCGAAGAAGCTATCATAAAGGCATGCAAGGCCACAGACGCGATTATCACCAATTTTACGGCGGCACCCGTTTATATGGAGAGCGGCAAGCGCGGCAGCCACGAATGGCTGATAGAATTTGAAAAGGAACCACATAGTTTACAACGCTTTACACAGGTGCTGGACGAGGCGCTACGCGAGATAAACTCTGATTACGATGCCAAGCGCCAGAACGACATTGCCTTGCAGGAACCCAAAGTGCACGCTGCGCCGAAAGGCACATTTACCAACTGGCTGCGCCACAAAGGCAAACTGGGCGGGCAGCACAAAATTCCGCGCCTGAGCAACTCCCGCGAGTACCTGGAAGAGATGATGCAAATAAGCGGGTTGTAGAGCCTTGAGAGTTAAACGTTAGGATAATTGATTGCCATTACTCCTGCCACTTCTGCCGCAAGTTTAGCGCAGCGTAACTTGTGGCTGTATGGATAGAAGTTTTCAACTTCTTTGCTTTGCAAAAGCAAGGATTGCAACGACCAGGCTACTATAGTTTATAGTTTGCCTGAAATGATTTGAAGTATAGTTCAGTAGAAGTATATTTTTCTGCTGTCGCAGAAAGCAAGCTACAAACTTGCATCATGCTCCGTCACAAGTTACGCTCCGCTAAACTTGCGGCAGAAGCGGGGAACTATAAAAATAATATCCCGGCAAGTATAAACTGCAGGGATATTATTTTTCAGTCATACTTGCAAGTATAGCTATTTCGTAATTAGGAGCGCAGCGACTACCTACTCCAGGAAGCTGCTGAGCAGGCCGCCTTCTTTGTTGGCGTTTTCGCCACGCGGCATCAGCGCCTCAATCAGCTTCTTCACCGGCATAGATTGCAGCCATACGCGGCCGGTGCCACGCAGCGTCGCCAGAAAAATACCTTCGCCACCAAATATCATCGATTTCAGGCCACCCGCGCGTTGCACACTAAAGTCGATGCCTTCCTCAAAGGCTACCACGCAGCCTGTATCCACACGTAGTGTCTGGTTGTTGAGTTGCTTCTCTACGATAGTGCCGCCGGCGTGTACAAAAGCCAGACCGTCGCCCTGCATCTTTTGAAGTATAAAGCCCTCACCGCCAAAAAAGCCTGCACCCAGCCGTTGACTAAAATGAATACTGAGCTTGGTGCCTAGTGCCGCAGCCAGAAAAGCATCTTTTTGTGCAATCAGGCTGTTGCCGCGTGTAGTGCTCAGATCAACGGGCAGGATAGTGCCGGGATAAGGCGCTGAGAAAGCTACGCGGCTTTTGCCATAGCCATGGTGCGTAAAGTGCGTCATAAACAGCGACTCACCCGTTATCATGCGCGTGCCTGCTGATACGAGCTTGCCCAGAAAGCCCTGACTCGGATTTGAGCCGTCGCCCATTTTGGTCTGGAAGTCGATGCCTTCCTCCATGTATACCATGGCGCCCGCTTCGGCAATCACCGTTTCGTTGGTATCCAGTTCAATCTCCAGTACCTGTATGTCGTTGCCAAAAATTTTGTAATCGATTTCGTGTGAGTTTCTCATAGTATAGAAGGTTGTGTTGCTGACAGAAATGTAAGACAAAAGATTTATACTTCATACTTGCTCATACTTTCCACAGCCTCATTTGGCGTAAGCGTCCGCTTGTGTCTGCTAGCTACAAGGCACAAGCGGACGCTTACGCCAGGGTATGTCAGGACAAACACTAGGGTAAGCCGAAGCAAATCCTGACGGACAAAGAACTAATCTTCGTCTTCTTCACCTTTTTTGCGCCGTTTGGGTTTGGGCAGTTCCTCCTCATTCTCCTCGTCTGATGTTGAGGTAGTATTGCGCACAAAGTCCTCGTCTGTTTCTTCCTCTTCCTCGCCTTCTTCCACGTGGTATTCCTCTTCCTCTCGCTTGGCTTTTTCGGCTGCGTCGCGCTTTACCAGCTTTTTGTCGTCCACGTTTTTGTTCAGGAACTCGTTTATTTTGTCGATGCTATAATTGGAGATGATTTCACCATGCTCGTTCACTTTGATTTCGAAGCCTTCCAGGTCCTGGTGCACCCGCGATTTCTTCTTGTCGCTTTTACTTTCTTTCTTGTTCTTAGCCATAGTTTCCGGGTTTATACTTCTGATATATAAGAGAAGCACCGGTAATTTGTTGCAGCGCAGCTGTAAAGCGGCCATAAAAAAGGCCGGCCATAAGTATGGCCAGCCTCCTTGCTGTTTGTAAACTAATGATTGTTATACTTAAGCAGCCGCGTACGGACTTAGCTTGCTGATAGCGGTTTCGATGCGCTGGGCAGTTTCGTCACGGCCAATCACCTCAATGATGTGCATCAGATCGGGACCAGCCTCAGTGCCCGTTACAGCCAGGCGCAGGGCCTGCATTACCTGGCCCAGTTTCATGTTGTGGCGCTCCAGGATACTGCTTAAAAGCTCTTTAACACTATCGGCATTAAAATCCGACAATGAGGGTAACTCATTTTTGAAATCCTCGAAAACAGCAACCGACTGCGCATTCCACTTCTTGGAGGCTACTTTATCGCTATACTCCGTTGGGGCTACAAAAAAGTACCGGGCCTCCTGCCAGAAATCCTGTGGAAAGCTTACACGTTCCTTCATTAGCCCGGCAATTTTTTCGGCTTTTTCGTGCGAGGTCGTGATGTTGTGCTCTGCCAGTGCCTGCAGCAGGTAATCTGCCAGTTCGCTGTCGGGCTTGGCGCGCAGGTACTGCTCGTTAAACCAGCGGGCTTTCTGAATATCGAAACGGGTGCCGGATTTGCCGATGCGCTCAACCGTAAATTCCTGAATCAGTTCTTCCATCGAGAATATCTCCTGCTGTGTGCCGGGGTTCCAGCCTAGAAAGGCCAGGAAATTTACGAAAGCCTCCGGCAGGTAGCCGCTCTCACGGTAGCCGGAGGATACCTCACCCGTGTTTGGGTCCACCCAGCGCAGCGGGAATACCGGGAAGCCCAGCTTGTCGCCGTCGCGCTTGCTCAGCTTGCCGTTGCCATCGGGCTTCAGCAGCAGCGGCAGGTGCGCAAACTCCGGCATGGTATCTTCCCAACCCAAATAGCGGTACAGCAGCACATGCAGCGGCGCCGAAGGCAGCCATTCCTCTCCACGGATTACATGCGTGATCTGCATCAGGTGATCGTCTACAATGTTGGCCAGGTGGTAAGTTGGCATGCCATCCGACTTCATCAGTACTTTATCATCTATGGCCGAAGAATGTACCATCACCCAGCCACGGATCAAATCTTTCAGGCGGATTTCCTCTTTGCGGGGCACCTTCAGGCGAATCACATACGGTTCGCCCGATTCCAAGCGGCGCTTTACCTCGTCCTCCGGCAGGGTGAGGGAGTTTTTCATGGTAGCGCGGGTGATGGCGTTGTACTGCGGCGTGGCTACTTTGGCGGCTTTCAGGCGCTCGCGCATCTCCTCCAGCTCTTCCGGCGTGTCGAAAGCATAGTAAGCGTGGCCGCTCTCTACTAGCTGCAGGGCATATTGCATGTACATGGGCTTACGCTCCGACTGGCGGTATGGCGCGTAAGGGCCGCCATTCCAGGGGCTTTCGTCCAGCTCAATACCGCACCACGCCAGCGACTCGCGAATGTAATCCTCTGCGCCGGGCACAAAGCGGTTCTGATCGGTATCTTCGATGCGCAGAATCATTTTGCCGCCTGTTTTGCGGGCCAGCAGGTAATTATAAAGGGCAGTGCGCACACCACCGATATGGAGAGCCCCGGTCGGGCTTGGGGCAAAGCGTACTCTTACTTCTCTTTCCATGTATGGTTATTTAAGCAAAATCTTTTGTAAATCTGCCACAAAGGTACGAAATTAAGTATGGTTTTGCAGGGTAACCTGTGGCCGTGTGGTGCAGGAGAAGTGCGGGTGTATCAAGTATAACTGTCCTGTGCATGCGCGTTCGGATTTGCCGTTGACTTTTTTGCCATATTACGATGCTGGAAATCCTGAAATCTGGCAAATCCTGATTCAGACAACCGTCTTCTTCAACTGTTTCTTTCGCAGCATTCGGGTGTGCGGAATGGGTAGACTTGTTTTTATTAATAAGATATTAATATCTTATTAATATTATACACTATATTCGCTATGTTTAGGCTACTTAAACGTCCTTGCTATGAAATACTTAAATAAACTTATCCTTCTGCCGCTGCTTGTACTTCTCTTAGCGGCTTCCTCCTGCAAAAAAGACAAGGCAGAACCTCAACTCCCTGCCGCCACCATGGAGGGAAAGAACACTTTCGGAGCTATGGTGAACGGGAAAGTATGGACGCCCAAAGGAAGGCCCAATTTCTACGAGTCGAATCTAAGTGTTGTATATGATCCGGGGTATGAAGCGGGCTCTTTGGAAATCAAGGCATTTAGAGTTACAGAAAACACGGATGATTATATATTTATCTATATGAGCCAGTTGGACCATGAAGGTATATATAACCTCGATAATCCAAAGTTTGGTACGGCAACTTTTTGGTCGCACTGTACCTATGAAAGAGAACCAGAAGTATACCGAAGGGGCAAACTTGAGATTACCAAACTAGACCTGACTAACGGCATCATCGCGGGCAAGTTCGAGTTCACGCTGGCCAAGCTTGGCTGCGACACCGTCCGCGTGACAGAGGGCAGATTTGACAAGAAGCTGTTTTGAAGGCGTTCATGAGACGAAACTTCTAACCAGAAAGAAAAAAGGAGGAAAGACACGAAGGAAGTTCGAATCTTTCCTCCTTGATTTAAGCCATACTTGGCAGATCTTACTTCGCGGCAATACAGGAAATCTCCACGCTTACGTCTTTTGGCAGGCGGCTTACCTCCACCGTTTCGCGGGCCGGTGGGTTGCTGATAAAATAGCTGCCATACGTTTCGTTGATGCGGCCAAAATTGTTGAGATCTTTTACAAAGATGGTGCACTTCAGTACGTTGCTGAAATCCATGTCGGCCTCAGCAAGTATAGCCCGCAGGTTGCGCATTACCTGGTGTGTTTCCGCCTCGATGCTGGCGTTGATTAAATTGCCGCTCTGTGGGTCCAGCGGTATCTGTCCCGAAACATAGAGGATACCGTTTGCCATGGTTGCCTGGCTGTATGGCCCGATCGGAGCTGGAGCGTCAGGCGAGTTGATGATGGTATGTGCCATAAACAGGTTCGTTTAATTGTATATCTTTGTCATCAAAAGTACATAATTATGCGCATACTTGTTTTGTTGGGTCCGGAAATGGCCGCTGAGTTCAGGCAGAAGTTCCCGGAGAATCAGGGCAGCCATACCTATACTTTCCTGCAGCCGCAGCATATAACTATAGAGCAGCTAACATCTGCTGACATCGTATTTGATTTTTTGCTGCATGAAAAACCCGCGCGCCTCAGTAAGTATGAGCCAGGGCAGGTAGTGTTCTGCAATGCCGCCACCGTACAGTTGGCTGCGCTGGTAAAACAGGCGGAGGTAGCGCAGCACGGCATTTTATTCGGGTTTAACGGGCTGCCAACGCTCTTCAACCGCGAGGTGCTGGAGGTAAGTGTTCTCCGTTCAGGGGATAGAGATAAATTAGCGGAAGTATGCGAGGCATTGGGAACGGATTATCTGCTGGTGGATGATCGCGTGGGGATGGTAATGCCGCGGATGCTGTGTATGATCATCAACGAGGCCTTTTATACCCTGCAGGAGCAAACAGCAAGTATAACCGATATTGATTTGGGTATGAAACTGGGTACCAACTACCCGCAAGGGCCCTTCGAATGGGCGGAACAGATAGGTATAACAAACGTGTACAAAGTGCTCAGCGCGATGTATGAAGACACCAGGGACGAACGCTATAAAATTTGCCCTTTGCTGAAAACGGCTTATCTGAAAGGAAGTATAGCATAAAGCAGCAAAGGTGTTTCATATAAACAGAAAGCGGAGGCCATACCTGGCCTCCGCTTTCTGTTTATATGAACTATAGCATTAAACTTTTATTCTACCGTTACCGACTTTGCCAGGTTACGGGGCTGATCTACGTTACAGCCGCGCATTACGGCGATATGGTACGACAACAACTGCAGCGGAATAACAGACAGCAATGGAACCAGTTGCTCGCTTGTCTCAGGAATCTCGATTACGTAATCGGCCATAGCTGGTATGATGGTGTCGCCTTCCGTAACAATAGCGATTACCTTGCCTTTACGGGCACGCACCTCCTGTACATTCGATACAATCTTTTCGTAGGAGCTGTCTTTTGTGGCGATAACTACTACCGGCATTTGCGCATCAATCAGCGCAATAGGACCGTGTTTCATCTCTGCAGCCGGGTAACCCTCAGCATGAATGTAGGAAATTTCTTTCAGCTTCAGGGCTCCTTCCAGTGCTACCGGGAAGTTATAACCACGACCCAGGTATAAAAAGTTGGTTGCATTCTTAAACGTTTCAGAAATTTCTATAATCTGATCGTTCAGTTGCAGGGCCTGCTCCACCTTGGCCGGAATATTCTCCAATTCCACCATCAGCTCATGCAGCTTACTGGTTTCCAGGGCCCCGCGCTTGCTGCCAATAATCATCGCAATCAGCGTAAGCACTGTTACCTGTGCAGTAAAGGCTTTGGTACTGGCTACGCCTATCTCCGGACCGGCGTGCGTATAAGCGCCGGCGTCGGTAGCGCGCGCGATAGAAGAGCCTACCACGTTGCAGATACCGAAAATAGTGGCTCCCTTTGATTTGGCCAGTTCCAGCGCTGCGAGTGTATCCGCTGTTTCGCCGGATTGTGAAATGGCAATCACAATATCACGCTCGCTTACAATCGGGTTGCGGTAACGGAACTCGGAAGCATATTCCACCTCCACCGGGATGCGGGCCAGGTCTTCGAAGAGGTATTCTGCTACCAGACCAGCGTGCCACGAAGTGCCGCAGGCTACAATGATAATGCGATCAGCGTTTACAAATTTATTTTCGAATTCACGGATGCCGCCCATCATCAGGTGATCACTTTCTGCAATCATACGGCCGCGCATGCTGTCCAGGATAGAGCGTGGCTGCTCATAGATCTCCTTCAGCATAAAGTGCTCGTAGCCACCTTTCTCAATCGACTCCAGGGCCATTTCCAGGCGCTGTACGTAAGGTGTTTGTTTCACATCTTCCCTGGTGCGGATTTCCAGCTCTCCGTCCTTGATCAGGGCCATTTCATAATCGTTGAGGTATACTACATCTTTGGTATACTCGACGATCGGTGTAGCATCAGAAGCCAGGAAGAACTCTCCTTCGCCAATACCAACTACCAGCGGGCTGCCCTTTCGCGCGGCAACCAGTTGGTTCGGGCTGTCTTTGCTAAGCACTACAATGGCGTAAGCGCCTACCACCTCGTGCAGTGCCAAACGTACTGCCTCTTCCAAAGAACAGTGATTGTTGGTTCTGATATCCTCAATCAGGTTAATAAATACTTCCGAGTCTGTTTCGGATTGGAAGGTATGGCCCTTCTCTATTAAAAGCTGCTTGAGTGTGGCGTAATTTTCAATGATACCGTTGTGGATGATGGCGATGTTCTTGGACGAAGAGTAGTGAGGGTGTGCATTCGCATCGTTTGGCTCGCCATGTGTTGCCCATCGTGTGTGGCCCATTCCGATATTGCCGTGTACGTCCTTGTCAGCGATGAAAGCTTCTAAGTCAGCTACTTTCCCCTTCTTTTTAAATACACTAAGAGATCCATTCATCAGAGCGACACCTGCGCTGTCATAACCTCTGTACTCCAGGCGCTTAAGGCCTTTAATGATAATCGGGCACGCTTCCCGGTGTCCAACGTATGCTACAATTCCACACATGGTAATTTTCTGTTAAAAAGTATAATATAAAGTAAAAAACAGGTACCCGCACAAGTACCTGTTTTTACAATATAAGGTTACGTTAATTTTACTTAAGTTTTGAGAAATATAGCAGAAGCTTCACCTGCTGATCGCCGGTATTGCTGATAATGGCTCTGTAAGGCGATGTTTCTGTCGTAACTGTTGTTGCTCCCTGCGTAGTTGTGCTGGCAGTAACCACCGCCGGCGCCAGAAGAAATCCGTTGTTTTCCTTGTTGCCAAGCAATATCGCCTGCACATACTTGGTTACATTCAGTGCATAGGTGTTCTTCTTGGCATCATACTCCAGCGGGGCCGTATAACTGGTGCTGTTTAGCGCAAATGCTACGTCCTGCTGCACGGTGATAGGAGTGCCTGTCGTATTTTTAAAGATACGGTTAGAACTGTCGGTGGGGTATAGCACCAGGGTTGGCGGAGGTGCCAGTGCATCGGTAGACGCATTTTTCACAGGAAAAATTAGTTCAGCCCTGTTAACAATGATATCACCCTGCTGCGCCTTTAACTGCTGCAGGTTCGGGATCTCTACCTTGGTAAGCAGTTGGGTATTGGTTTGTATGTAGCTCTCTCCTCCCGTTTCGGAGGCAGGTATATAGTCGCCCTTCTGGTTTAAACCTTCAAGAACGGTGCCGGTGCGGTCGGCTTGTATGTTCGTAAAAAAGGGCTGGTTGCTGGTTACGTTAAAAACTTTCGTTTTCTGTTCCGCGCCGGAGGTATAATACAGGGTAAGCTTGGTGCTGGCGGAGCTTAGGTTAAAACCCACCACATTGCCTGCCGCATCACCCGCCGGTACAAGCGCAATCCCTTTCAGGAAATTACTGAAGCTGGCCTGGTCTGCAAACGTGCTCTGGCCTGATTGTGCCACCAGTTCGCTGGCAAAAGCAGGGTCCAGTTTTACGCGGGCCACTACCGCAGAATCGACATCCTTGTTGTTCCGCGAAACAGTAATAAAGCGGGGCTGAAACGTAACAGTACCCAGCGGTTCAGGAGCATACGCCAGTGTAGAGTTTGTAAAGTAAGATGCTTTTTCCTGAAAGCCTTCTGTCAGGCGGTGCACCTCCAGCGTAAGCGGCGCACTTTTGTTGCCGTAAACAGAGGTATAGTCCAGAGTCAGCACGGCAGAATCGGCCACCGGATTGTCTCCAAACTTTACGTTTGTTCCGCCAAGCGACAGCCCGGTAAAGGCTGTCGCCTTAACTGTACCTAAAACCGGATCAACATACTGCCCTACCTGCACAGGCAACGCCTGATAGGAAAGTACGGAGTCGTTTAGCAGCACTGTGCCTGTCTTGATAGTTAAGGTATCGGTAAAATCGGTGCCAATCTGATTTTCGTCTTGTAGATTTATACCGATTTCACTGGCGTCTTCGCAGGAAGAAAGGGCGGTAATGGCAAAGAAGAAAAAAAATAATCTTCTAACGGCTGAGTTCATTATACAAGTTATAGTAAGAGTCTAACAGGGTGTCGTCGGCGCTAACGGTGCTGATGCTTTTGGTTTGCATGTAGTCGTTAAAAAGCGCATTAATGTTGTCGCCGAAATCTTCGTTTGTTTTGATAACGGCGTCGGCATACTCCATGCCAATTTTGATAAAGCTGTCCAGATCGCTGGACTGCAGGCTGGCAATCATGTCATCATCAATGTCCAGCATCTTCACTTTCTCCAGCAGGTTGCCGTCAAATTTATGCTTATAATCGTGGTTATACACCGTGAACATAGATTTGGCATCTTTAAAAATCGGGTCTTTTTTATAAGTCGACTTCAGGTACATCGGAATCAGGCCCGTCATCCAGTCGTTGCAGTGCACCACGTCAGGAGCCCAGCCCAGTTTTTTCACTGTTTCCAGCACACCCTTGCAAAAGAAGATAGCGCGCTCGTCATTGTCCTGGTGAAATTTATTGTTCTTGTCAACGAAAACGGACTTCCGGTGAAAATAGTCTTCGTTATCGATAAAATATACCTGCAGCTTGGCATTCGGGATAGACGCTACTTTAATAACCAGCGGTTTTTCATCATCGCCCACCGCAATGTTTATGCCTGAAAGGCGTACCACCTCGTGCAAACGATTCTTGCGTTCGTTAATAAGACCGAATCTCGGAACAAAAATACGAATTTCCATGCCGCGTTCCTGCATGCCCTGTGGCAACGTTTCCAGGAACTCCGCTACTTTTGTAGTTTGTAGAAAAGGATTAATTTCGGTGGCGGCGTATAAGATGCGCAATTTAGACATGGTATGAGGTTAAAATTTAATAAGCAACAGTATTGGGACGTGCAAAATTAGCATTTTTTGTTCTAACTTTCAATTTTATAAGCTATAACTTACTTTTGCCGGTTTTACATATCAATTAAACTAAACACTCCTCCATGGAAGTTATCCGGCAGGCCGGCGCTATACGCAGTCTTGTGCAGGCACTGCGGTGCAGCGGCAAGCAGATTGGCTTTGTGCCCACTATGGGCGCCCTGCATCAGGGGCACCTTGCTTTGCTGCGCGCGTCGGCCGGGCAAAACGATGTGACCATATGCAGCATTTTTGTAAACCCCACGCAGTTCAACAACTCCGACGATTACAAGCTATACCCCCGCACGCTAACGCAGGACATCGAATTACTGGAAGCAGCAGGATGCGATTACCTGTTTGCCCCGGACCAGGAGGAGATATATCCACAACAGCCGCTGCTGCAGTTTAGTTTCGGCCCGCTGGAGGCTGTAATGGAAGGGGAGCACCGCCCCGGGCACTTTAATGGCGTAGCTACAGTAGTAAGCAAATTGTTTCATATCGTGCACCCGCACCGCGCTTATTTCGGGCAGAAAGATCTGCAGCAGGTAGCCATCGTAAAGCAACTGATAAACGGGCTGAGCTTTGACGTGGAGCTGGTGCGGTACCCTATTGTGCGGGAAGCAGATGGCCTGGCCATGTCAAGCCGGAACAAGCGCCTGAGCCCTGAGCAACGGGAGGTGGCTACTTCGTTGTATAAGGCCCTGCAACTGGCCAGGGCGCAACTGCTGCAACAGCCCGTAGCAAGTATAAAAGCAACTGTGGCGGCATACCTGGCAAGTATAAACCAGCTAACGCCGGAGTATTTTGAGATAGCCCACCCGGATACGCTGCAACCTGTAGCTGAGGTGCGCGATGTGCAGGAGGTAGCCCTTTGCATTGCTGCCTTTGTAGGCCCGGTGCGCCTGATAGACAATATTCTGGTGAATTTAAACCGGTTGTAGCTTGTTATCAGGGCGAGTGGTAATGCCGCTGCTATGATAGTTAATATCCGGCTTTTATCTAAATTGCGCCTTTATTTCAGCAAGCACTATGTATATTGAGGTTTTAAAATCAAAAATCCACCGTTGCAAGGTAACACAGGCCGAGCTGCATTATGTAGGCAGCATCACCATTGATGAAGACCTGATGGACGCCGCCAACATCGTGGAAAACGAAAAAGTACAAATTGTAAACATCAACAACGGCGAACGTTTCGAAACTTATGTAATTAAAGGAGAACGCGGTACCGGCACCGTTTGCCTTAACGGGCCCGCCGCCCGCCGGGTGCAGGTAGGCGATATTGTAATTGTGATTTCTTACTGCAGCATTAAGTTCGAAGACGCCAGAACACATCAGCCCACGCTTGTTTTCCCTGACCAGCACAACCGCCTGGTATAGCCGCTGCCCCGCATGAAAAAGCTGCTCTCTTTTCTGAAGTATAGCCTGCTTTTAGGCGTATCGGTTTTGCTGATGTGGTATGCACTCAAAGAGCTTGACTTTGCCCGCATGTGGGCCGAGTTGCTGAACGCCGATTATAGCTGGGTAGCCGTATCCCTGCTGATGGGGGTGGCGGCGTATGTCAGCCGGGCTATCCGCTGGAAAATGCAAATCAAGCCAACCGGTTATAATCCTTCGCTGGTGCATACCTACAATGCCATGATGATAGGCTATGTGGCCAACCTGGTGCTGCCGCGTGTGGGCGAGGTAGCCCGCTGCAGCGTGCTGAAACGTACCGATGGCCTGCCGGTTAATACCGGCTTCGGCACCGTTATCGCCGAGCGCCTTATTGATACCATGATGCTGTTGCTGGTTGTAGCCCTCACGTTCCTGCTACAGTTTGGCCGCATCCGCGAATTTTTCCTGGATATGTTTACCGACAAGTATAGTAACCTGGAACAAAGCCTGCACTCATTCTACTGGGTATTTTGGGTGATGCTTGGTTCTGCAGTGGTTATACTTGTGCTGGCCCTGCGTTACCTGAGCCGCCTTCGCCAGAATACTTTCTTCAGGAAGGCAGTGGGCTTTGTGCGCGGCATGCTGCAGGGCGTGTTCAGTATTACCAAAATCGATAACCAGCTTGCGTTCTGGGGACATACTGTTTTTGTGTGGGTAATGTACTATACCATGAGTCTGGTGGTGCTTTACGCCCTGCCTGCTACCGATAATTTAGGTTGGGGTGCGGGCCTGTCTATACTTCTGGTGGGTACGTTGGGTATGGCAGCGCCGGTGCAGGGGGGCGTAGGGGTTTACCACCTGCTGGTGCAGGCTACGCTGCTGCTCTATGGCGTTAACAAAGAGGCAGGTATGGCTTACGCCCTGCTCGCTCATACATCTCAAACGCTTTTGGTGGTGGTGATGGGCGTATTTAGTTTTATTTCCAGCATGCTGCAGCGCAAACACGTAGACATGCCGCCTGCAGAAATCAATATACCAGTTCGAAATGAAATCAACTGATAAAATATTTTCCCTTGCACAGTTACAGGAGCAGGTGCAGCAATGGCGCGCAGAGGGCTGTAAAATTGTGTTTACCAACGGTTGCTTCGACCTGCTGCACCTGGGGCATGTCGATTATCTGGAGAAAGCCAAACAACAGGGCGACAAACTTGTTTTAGGGCTGAATACAGATGCTTCTATCAGCCGTATAAAAGGGCCAAGCCGGCCGCTTCAGGACGAAATGTCACGGGCACGCATTATGGCATCCCTTTTGTTTATAGATGCAGTAGTGCTCTTTGATGAGGATACCCCGCTGGAATTGATAAAAGCCGTGCAGCCGGACATACTGGTGAAAGGCGATGACTACGCGGTAACACAAATTGTGGGGCACGAGGTGGTAACAGCACGGGGCGGCGAAGTGAAAACAGTGCCGCTGGTTAAAGGCTATTCAACCACCAATATCGTAAATAAAATAAAAGAACAACTAACCTAAACTATAGCAACAATGCCTGGAATATATATCATCCTCATCGTTTTTATGCTTATCAGTTGGGCCGTGAGCGCCAGACTGAAGAGCAAGTTTCAGAAATACTCAAAGATTCCGCTGAGTTCGGGACTGAGTGGCCGCGAAGTCGCAGAAAAGATGCTGCACGACAATGGCATTACGGATGTGAAGGTAATGTCGGTGGCAGGGCGCTTAACAGACCACTACAACCCCGCTGACAAAACCGTGAACCTGAGCGAGTACGTGTATGAGGCCCGCAGCGCTGCTGCCGCTGCCGTAGCGGCGCACGAGTGTGGCCACGCCGTGCAACATGCCAGGGCTTACGCCTTTCTCAAGTTTCGTTCGGCCATGGTGCCTGCGCTGAGTATCGCATCGCGGTATATGCAATGGATTCTGCTGATTGGTATTCTGCTGCTGCAGACCACACCTGTGCCGTTGGCAATTGGCGTGGCGCTGTTTGGCCTGACAACCATCTTTAGCTTTGTAACCCTGCCTGTGGAGTTTGATGCCAGCAAGCGCGCGCTCGCCTGGATTAGCCAGAATGGGGTGGTAACCAAACAGGAGTATGGCATGGCCAAAGACTCGCTGAAGTGGGCTGCCTTAACCTATGTGGTGGCAGCATTAGGCTCTTTAGCTACCTTATTGTACTATGTGTCGCTGCTGATGGGCCGCCGCAACTAAGTATAAGTAATTTTTGCATAGGGGAAACGATGCCGGCTGCTTACATTGCAGCCGGCATCGTTTTTTGTACTTTTAGCCGCCTTATCTGCATGTTTGGCTGCTGGATAACGTGTAAGTATAAAATCGCCTATAACAATTATTAAGTTTATCGGTTAAAAGAATAGAACAGATTTTATAACTTTGCACCGCGATATATCATCTCGCCTCATTGTATATTTACATAAACAAGCATGAATTTTCAACTGACAGAAGAACATTTGGCAGTACAGGCTGCTGCCCGCGAATTTGCACAAACCGAGCTGCTGCCGGGCGTTATAGAGCGTGATGAGCATCAGAAGTTTCCGGCGGAGCAGGTAAAAACAATGGGTGAGTTGGGCTTTCTGGGAATGATGGTCGATCCTAAGTATGGCGGCGGCGGCATGGATACGGTCGCCTATGTGTTGGCAATGGAGGAGATCTCTAAAATAGATGCTTCTGCTTCTGTGGTGATGTCAGTAAATAATTCGCTTGTTTGCTGGGGGCTGGAGAGGTATGGCTCAGAAGAGCAGAAGCAAAAATACCTGACCAGGCTGGCTACAGGTGAAATAATCGGCGCTTTTTGTCTTTCTGAGCCGGAAGCGGGCTCAGATGCCACTTCGCAACACACCACCGCCGAAGACAAAGGCGATTACTATTTACTGAACGGCACCAAAAACTGGATTACGAACGGCAGTACCGCTTCTGTATACCTGGTTATGGCCCAAACGCACCGCGAAAAAGGCCACCGGGGTATTAACGCCCTGATTGTGGAGCGTGGCATGGAAGGCTTTGTAGTGGGTACTAAAGAAAACAAATTGGGAATTCGTGGCTCCGATACACACTCACTGATGTTTACGGACGTGAAGGTGCCAAAAGAAAACCGGATTGGCGAAGACGGCTTTGGTTTTAAGTTTGCCATGTCTACACTGGCCGGCGGCCGCATCGGTATTGCGGCCCAGGCGCTGGGTATCGCCTCCGGCGCTTATGAACTGTCGGTAAAGTATGCCAAAGAGCGCAAGGCGTTTGGCGTAGAAATTGCCAAGCACCAGGCCATACAATTTAAGCTGGCCGATATGGCCACCCATATTGAGGCAGCCCGGCTGCTGTGCCTGCAGGCCGCTTACGACAAAGACATGCACCAGGATTATGGAAAATCCGGCGCAATGGCCAAGCTGTTTGCATCAAAAGTGGCCATGGAAACAACCGTGGAGGCCGTTCAGATTCATGGCGGGTACGGCTTTGTGAAGGAGTATCATGTAGAGCGCCTGATGCGCGATGCAAAAATTACACAAATTTATGAGGGTACCTCAGAGATACAGAAAATAGTAATTTCGAGAGAATTGCTGAAGTAAGGAGAACCCTAAAATACTGTTTAGTTGATGTTTGAACCACGAATAGGCTTTTGCTAATTAAAATTTAATTTTTAGAATTATTTTGAATTTTATGAAGATTAATCTTAGCTTTAGGCCAAATTTAGGGGTTAATAGTATAAAAGTTAGTTGGTAACACACACATGGAAGATTATAATAAAATTATTGAATCGCTTGGGGTGCGGTTCATTAAGGCTAAAAATCTAGTGTTGCAGCAGCCATTTACGGTTCGCAACGCTTATGACGTCGGAAATAACCTGATCCTGCTTCATAAAGGGAGTATTTTCTTTGGGGAAGAAGAGCAACTGGTAGAAGAAGGAGAGTTGTTGTTTGTGCCCGGAGGGCGCAGTACAAGAATAACCTACGGTCCGGCTGGTCAGGGAAGAACCATCACGAACGATGACCTGATCACCAACCGCGAAAAATTCTTCAAAAGCAACAACGACCTGGATTTAATAGGAGATGCAGAGGAAAGCCATAGTTATGTAAGTTTCGAAGCGAAGGTTTTTGATTCGGTAAACTTCTTTGCATCGCTGGATTTGCCTGCATTCCTGATTTCTAACAACAACAAGTTGGCCAACTTGGTCATCAAAGTGGTGGAAGAAAGCATGCAGGATCTGCCGGGCAGAGAGCGCCTGATCAACATCTACACCGAAAACATAGTAGTAGAAATTGTACGCCACATCCTGCGCAACCGCATGTTTGTGGAACAACTGGCTACCAACAGCACCTATTTCAAAGATCCGCGCCTGATTGATTTGTTCAACTATATCAAGGAAAACCTGGGCGGTGATTTGTCGAACAAGGTGCTTTCCAACGTGGCAAATGTGTCGGAGGACTATGTAGGCCAGTATTTTAAAATGCTGACAGGCATCAACCCGCAGGATTATATTGAGTATCAGCGCATGGAGCGTGCAGTATTCCTGCTACGCACTACTAAAAAGAGCATCCGCGAAATTGGCAAAGAGGTGGGTTACAAAGATACGGCTTACTTCTGCCGCCGCTTTAAGATGATGTTTGGTATACCAGCCGGTAAAATGCGCCGCCGCGAATCAGCGATGAACACCTAAGGCAACATTATAAGAAGCAACAAGTGAAGAAACCTCGGCCAGAAAGCCGGGGTTTTTTTCTATATGGTTGCCTATTACAATAACATCGGCGCCAGCATCGAGGGCTGCTGCTGCCTTGCTCAGCGTGTTAATGCCGCCACCCGCTATCACGGGCACGTCCACTGCCGCCCTGACCGCTGCTATCATTTCTGAGGAAACAGGTTGGTAGGCGCCGCTGCCGCCATCCAGGTAAATGTATTGCAGACCCAGCAACTCACCGGCCATTGCTGTGCAGGCGGCAATAGCAGGCTTGTCGTAAGGTATAGGCATGGTGCCGCTTATGTAAGAGGCGGTGGTCTGGCGGCCGGTATCTACCAGTATATAGCCGGTCGGGTATACCTGTAGCTGGCTTGCTTTTAGCATGGGGGCAGCAAGTACATGCTGGCCGATGAGGAAGTCAGGGTTGCGCCCCGAGATAAGGGAAAGCAGCAGGATGCCATCGGCTTGTTTATCGATGTGCAGGCTGCTGCTCGGGAAAAGTATAACGGGTGTGCTGCTATGCGCTTTAATAAGCCGGATGATGCCGGATTGGTTGTTGGTCGTAACAAGGCTGCCACCTACAAAAAAGAAATCGACATGGCAGGACCCGCTGTATGCCAACAGGTGCAGGCAGGAGCCCTCCGTCAGGTTGTCGGGGTCGAGCAGCACGGCGAGATGCTTCCTGCCTGATAGGTTCTGATGTTTTTGTGTGCGGTTTTCGCTAAAGGGCATTCTCTTCCGGTACGATAATCTCCGTAGTCTCTATCTCAATCACCTCCACGGGTGCTGCCGCAATATCGTTATTTTCAGAGATACTGTTTACGTATTCGTCCACCTTTTTGGTAATGTATATCATCAGCAAAGCCATAACCTGCTGCGATATTACCTGGGCCAGGTCAGACTTCAGGAATCCTTTGGACAGGGCCTTGGATGAGTGGCGGCTGTTGTCAGCGCGTGGCGTACGCTCCGAAGTTTCTGAAGATGAAGTATAACTGTTCTCCGGGCGGTCATGCACCAGCATGTTGTAATCATGTGTGGATAGATCGTACTCGTGCGTAGAAGCCGTTACGGGACGCGTAGCAGGGCGTTTGGCGGTGTTCTTTTTTGATTTCCTGGAGGCCGGCTTTAATTTTTTAGTTTTTTTTTTGTCTCCTCCGCTAAACAGGCGTTTCAGCAGGTAGCCGGCTAATAGTACGCCACCGGCCATGGCCACTTTCTTGCCAATTTCCTGGCCCTGCGTTTTTATCTGATCCACATCACCCATCAGGGCGTTTTTGTACTCTTCCTTCTGGCGCTCCAAAAACTCCCGCTGGTTTTCAAAAAGAGGATTGTTTAACTCGCTCATACGTTTGGTTCTCGTTTGTCTGATTTATAGATAGTGTTGTCGAATGTTTTATCGGCTATACCCTGGAATACTTTTTTATCGAGGCCCACCACCAGCACCACCAGCAGTATCACATAAAAAAGTGCAATAATACCGAAGCCCCAGAAAGAACTGTCGAGGAGGTGGTTGAGGAGCAGGCCCAGGAAGATGCTGACAAAGATAACGCTCATAATGGCGGCGAACCCAAGCAACACTGCATGAATTAAACTCACAAAAGAGGATTTGAGCTTTTCCTGTATTTCCAGCCGGATAATATCAATGCGGGTATCAATGTACCCCATCAGGTTATCAATAAGGTTTGGGTTCCTTTCGCGTGTACCGTTGTCTTCTATAGCCATAATTTTGTTTACTTTTTTTGATGCTTTTTCTGTATACGAGCGTTGCGCTAAATATTTACGTAAACTAAGTGCAATTAGAAGTTGTAGTACGGAAATTGCAGTATATTGTGCGGTATCAGCAAATTTTAATACGTATCTTTTTCAAATTCTGCCTGTTTGGAGCCTGATTATTACACCGTTTTAGGTATAAGCACCACTGCCACGCTGCTGGAGGTGAAAGCAGCTTACAAACGGCTCGCGCTTAAATATCACCCCGATAAAAATCCCGGGAATGCGCGCGCCGAGGAACAGTTTAAGCTGGTAAGTGCGGCTTACCAGACGCTGTCGAACCCCGGCAAGCGCGCGCGCTACGATCTGCGGCTGCAATACCAGCGCACACAGCAGCATACCATCAGGCAAAACCCGCAGCAGTATGATGCGCGCTATTACCAGACCCGCCCGCCGGCCTCTGTGTCGGAGCGTCATTACCGCACCATTCGCCGCGACGAAAACCGCTTTTCCCGAAAAGACTGGTACATCACCTTTGCATTTGTGGGCGGCCTCCTGCTCATCAGTTTACTGCTGAAAGTGGTGATGGACTCCGTAACAGGCGAAGATAAGTATAAAACGGCGCTGGTATATATACAGCATGGCAACTATAGCAGTGCGCACCGGCTTCTGTCCGACGCCATTGCTTTTCAGCCCGAAAATGCGGGGGCTTACCAGGCCAGGGCAAGTATAGAACTAAATATATTCGAAGATTACCATGCCGCCCTGGAAGATTTGAACCAAGCTATTGCACTACAGGCAAAACCATCGGCAGTAGCCTACTACATGCGCGGGCGCAGCTATCAGCAACTGGAGCAGTACGGGCAGGCAGAGGCGGATCTGACCAGGGCGCTGCAGTTAAATAAAAAGTTATGGAATGCTTACCTGAAACGGGGCCAGGTACGGCTTTTCTACCTGCACAAGTATAAACCGGCGCTACAGGATTTTTCTGTATTTCTGAAGCATAGCCAAGACAAGCCCAGGCGGGTAGAGGCGCTTACGTACCGTGGTTTCGGATACTTTAAGCTGGGCAAGCATACTTTAGCGGAGCAGGATTACCGGCAGGCCCTGGCATTAAACAGCCAGAACGGCCGCGTATACTACCTGCTGGGCAGGGTGGAGGCAGCGCAGCAGCCCGACTCGGCCTGTGTCCACTTTGGCAAGGCGTACCAGTTGGGGTATTCGGCAGCGTTGCTGGAACTGCGCGAACATTGTCAGAATTAAGCTTGCTGTTGCCAGGTGCAAGTATAGGTAGAAAGAACGTATGTGAGCGGGAAAGGCCTGTAAAAACAAAAAACCCTCACCAGTTAAGGCAAGGGTTTTGGTGGTGATGAGTGGAATCGAACCACCGACACAAGGATTTTCAGTCCTTTGCTCTACCAACTGAGCTACATCACCAGCTCTTTTGCGTCACCCTTTTCCGTAAGGGTGACGCAAAAGTAGCAAAAAGATTTAAGTAGCAAACACTCTCTCAAGAAAATATTTTTAAAACAGCCGCTGCACACGTTTATTCTCATTATTTACTATCTTTATCTATCAATTAGTATGTATAACGAACAATTTATGGCGATAGGGCTTGAGAACATCATCTTCCTGCTAGTGGCTGCGTTAGGCATCGGCTTGTTTGTATGGCAAATCAGCAGGATACGCAAAAATGTGCTGATGGGCCGTGACCTCGTGCTGGCCGATAACCCTTCAGAGCGTCTGAACAAGGTGTTGCTGGTGGCCTTCGGGCAGCAGAAAATGTTTAAGCGTATGATTCCGGCCGTATTGCACCTGTTTGTATACATCGGCTTTCTGGTGATCAACATCGAGGTAATCGAGATTCTGATAGACGGCATTTTTGGGACGCACCGCATCCTGGGTTTTGCCGGTGTGCTCTATAGCGGTTTGATGGCAATAAATGAAATACTGGCGCTGCTGGTGATCGTGGCCTGTGCTATTTTCCTGTGGCGCAGGAATGTGAAGAAAGTGCCGCGACTGGCCTATGGCGTAGAGATGCGCGCCTGGCCGGAACTGGACGCCAACATCATCCTGGTAACTGAAATCGTGCTGATGCTGGCGCTGTTTGCCTTCAATATTTCTGACCTGAAGCTGGCACAACTGCAAGGACATCAGGTAGCAGGCAGCTTTCCGGTAAGTCATTTTTTTGTAAACGCGCTGGGCAGCGATCCGGAAACCCTGCACGTGATTGGCCGCGTAGGCTGGTGGTTTCATATTCTGGGCATACTGGCTTTCATGAACTACCTGCCCAGTTCCAAGCACTTCCACATTATCATGGCCTTCCCGAACGTATACTTCTCCAAGCTGCTGCCCAAAGGTAAGTTTACGACCAATCCGGCTATCACGCATGAGATCAAGGCCATGCTCGACCCGGCTTACCAGCCGCCAGCCCCGGAAACGGATGCCGATGGCAACCCGATTCTGCAACGCTTTGGCGCTAAAGATGTGGAGGACCTGACCTGGAAGCAACTGATGGACTCTTATACCTGTACCGAGTGCGGCCGCTGTACGGCGGTATGCCCGGCCAACATCACGGGCAAGCTACTCTCGCCACGCAAAATTGTAATGGACACCCGCGACCGCATGGAGGAAAAAGGGGAGCATCCGGCTATTTTCGCGCCGAACCACTACAAGGAACTGGGCATAGACAGGGTGCCCGTAACCGAAGAGAATACCTTGCTGCGGGGTTACGTAACGCCGGAGGAACTATGGGCCTGCACCACCTGCAATGCCTGCGTGGAAGCCTGCCCCGTAAACATCGACCAGCTGTCTACCATCATGGACCTGCGTCGTTTCCTGGTGTTGGAAGAGTCCGCAGCACCGGCCGCACTAAATGCCATGTTCTCGAACATCGAAAATAATGGCGCACCCTGGGCCTTCTCACCTTCCGACCGCTTTAACTGGGCGGAGGATCTGTATGTGCCCTCAAAAAATTAGATCTAAGACACGGGGCGTCAGACACGGGATAAAAGACAAAGTATGAGAAGTCTTGCATCTTATGCCTTGCTACTTGTGGCCTACTCAAAAACAAATGGAAGAAAATAAAAGATTAGTGAAAGTGCCGACGATGGCGCAGATGGCGGCCAACGGCGAGGAACCGGAAATTTTGTTCTGGGTGGGTTGTGCCGGCGCTTTCGACGACCGCTATAAAAGAGTAACACGCGCCTTTGTACAGATACTGGAGCACGTAGAGGTAAAATATGCGGTGCTCGGCACGGAGGAAAGCTGCACCGGCGATCCGGCAAAACGTGCTGGCAACGAGTTCCTGTTCCAGATGCAGGCGCTTACCAACATCGAGGTGCTGAATGCCTATAATGTGAAAAAGATCGTAACCGCCTGCCCGCACTGCTTTAACACCATCAAAAACGAGTACCCGGATTTGGGCGGAAACTATGAGGTTATCCACCACTCCACTTTTCTGCAGCAACTGATAAACGAGGGCAAAGTACACGTGCAGGGTGGCGAGGCTTTTAAAGGCAAGCGCATCACATATCACGACTCCTGCTACCTGGGCCGAGCCAATGATATTTACGAAGCGCCCCGCGAGGTGCTGGCAGCCCTGGATGCCGATTTGGTGGAGATGAAGCGCAGCCGCGCCAATGGCCTTTGCTGCGGCGCCGGGGGTGCCCAGATGTGGAAAGAGCCGGAACCCGGCCGAAAAGACATCAATATAGAGCGTACAGAAGAAGCACTGGCTACCCTGGGTACAGGCAACAGCGTAATAGCCACTGCCTGCCCGTTTTGTATGGTGATGATGAGCGATGGCGTGAAGAACAAGGAGCAGGAAGAAAACGTAAAAGTTTTCGATATAGCAGAACTGATTGCACAAGCCGAAGGCTTGAGTAAATGATTGTTGCTGATTGCTAAGGGCTTACTATGCTGGAGCGGGCTTGCCTCATACTTATTCTGCAGATGAAGGTACGAGCTGCAAGCTCGCACCAGCGGGCGGGTAAAATGAAACAGTATCTCAGGTTTATACTTATACATTGGCCGCAACCATAACTTAATTTAGGAGCAAAGGTGGCCAGAGGTAATGCACAATATGGAGAAGACCGCCATTCAGCCTTTAACCATCAAACAGTTCAACCATTAAGCAATTTAACAATCCAACCGTCTAACATTCAGCAATTAACCAACACCATGTATATTCCGTTCGACAAATTGCCACCGCACGCACGCCTCTGGATTTACCAGGCCGGCCGGCCGCTGACTGAAGCAGAACAAGCTGAAATAAAACCTGTTCTGCAACGTTTTGCAGAAGAGTGGAGCAGCCACGGCAAAGAGTTGGAAGCTTCGGCAGAACTGCTGCACAACCAGTTTCTGGTGCTGGCCAGCAACGAGAGCGCTACTTCCGCCAGCGGCTGCTCCATCGATAAATCGGTGCATTTTGTACGCGAACTGGAGCAACAACTGCAGGTTTCTTTCTTCGACCGCACCCGGCTCGCTTTTCTGAAAGAAGGACGGGTAGAAATGGTTGCGATGCAGGAACTGAAAAACAGCGTGGCGACAGGTAAAATAGATAAGAACACCTTATACTTCGATACGTTAATACAGCAGTACGGGGAGCTGCAGGGGGCATGGCCGCGGCCTGCCAGCCAAAGCTGGCTTTCCAGGTATTTCTGATCCGGCTACATACTATACTTATACTTGTTCATACATCAGATGCTACAGAAGCCCATCACCCATAAACTGAAGTCCATCAGCCTATTGTTGCTGCTTGTGCTGCTGCTTGGCGCCTGCGGCACAGGCAGGTACCTGAGCAAAGGCGATAAACGCTTTGCGCAGGAACAGTACCAGGCAGCCATAGAATATTATAAGCAGGCGCTGGCCAAAGATGGCGGTTCCGGCGAAATAAATTTTAGAATTGCAGAAGCTTACCGCCGCTCCAACCGCATAGCACAAGCCGCACCCTACTATAAAGCTGCCCTGGATGGCGGCTTTAAGCGGGAAGATACTTACTTCTACTATGGCCAGGCCCTGAAAGCTAACGGGCAGTATGAGGAGGCGTTGAACGAATTCCGGGATTACGCGCGCGTGGGCACCAATCCGCAGTTAAAGGCGTTGGCGGCCAAAGAAGTGGAGAATGCCGGCACCATCAGCAATATCCTAAACAGCAACCAGAAGTATGAAGTATACAACCTGGCGGCCCTCAACACACAGGCCTCAGAATTTGCCCCCTACGTGCGGGACAACGCACTGGTATTTTCCTCTACACGCGGCGGCGGAAAGCAATATTTAGGGAATGGCGAAGGGTTCCTGGATGTTTTCGCTGCTACTGTAACGGATAATGCTGCCTCGCTCACAGATTCTGCCGCAACAGGCGTGGCAGTGCATGAGTTTAAAGGTATAAATGTGGAAGGCCTGCACGATGCTCTGGCTACTTTTGCCAACGATGGCAACACCATGGTATTTGCACGCGGCAACGAAGGCACCAAAAAAGGCCGGCAGAATGTAGACCTGTTCCTGTCGCTGAACCGCAACGGTACCTGGTCAGAACCCAAACTGCTTAATATAAACGATCCCGAAGCATGGGACTCTTCACCGGCTTTCTCACCCAACGGTAAAACTTTATACTTTTCCTCCAGCCGCAAAGGCGGGCTAGGGGGAAATGATATTTATAAATCCACCATGGATGGTAATGGCCACTTTTCGGACCCGGAAAACCTTGGCCCCGATATAAACACGACGGGCAACGAAAGTTTCGTGTCTGTAGGGCCGGATGGCACTTTATACATTGCTTCGGACGGATTGCCGGGCTTGGGTAACCTGGACTTGTTCCGCGTGGAAAACGGCAAGCCCGTAAACATGGGGCAGCCTATCAACTCGCCCGGCGATGACTTCGGGATATTCCCGCAGGATACCACCTCCGGCTACTTTTCCTCAAACCGCGAAGGGGGCAGGGGCAACGACGACTTATACTACTTCGGGAAGCCACAGCGCAAGCAGGTCGTGTTTGTGCTGGATGGCACGCTATACCAGGTGCAGGAGGGCGACAGCCAGCGCACTGCAGTGCCAGATCGCCCTGTTGTGCTGCTGAATGATCAGGGCAAGCGTATTGATGGCGTTGTAACCAACTCCAGAGGCAAATTCAGCTTCGTTCTCGACTCGGCCACTGCCTACTCAGTTATTGCTGAGAAGCCGGGCTTCTTTACTGCCCGCCAGAGCGTAACCACCGTAGGGAAGACACCTCCGCTGAGCGAACTCCACGAAGGGAAAAATGAGGTGCGCCTGACGGCTATACTGGTGCTGAACGAAATTGTGGAAGATAAAGCTATTGTGCTGGAGAACATCTTCTACGACTACGACAAAGCCAACATTCGCCCGGATGCCGCTGTGGAACTGGATAAACTGGTGCAGATACTTCAGGATAACCCAAAAATTTCCATTGAGCTGAGTTCCCATACCGATGCCCGTGGCAGTGATACCTACAACCAGGATCTCTCACAGCGCCGCGCCGAATCTGCTGTGGAATACATTATCTCCAAAGGCATTGACCCATCGCGCATCACGGCAAAAGGTTATGGCGAAAGCCGCCTGGTGGTGCCTAATGCTACAACCGAGGAAGAGCACCAGCGCAACCGGCGCACCGAGTTTAAGGTTGTGCGAGTGGAGGAGTAGGAACTGTTAAGAGAAATAAAATAAATAGCGTGGCACAAGTTTAATCTTGTGCCACGCTGCTTTAAAGGGAGTATGCTGATAATCTTGGTTTACACCGGCAGAAACAATCAGAAGGCTGTAACTACTTATCCCTCAGTTATGCTTCTTATGCACCAGAAGTGGCTGCGCATTCTCTGAAACAGGCCGGAGTAAAACGATGCGGCCGTTGTTGCCGCCGAACTCAGCTACATAAATGTTGCCGGTATTTACATCTTCTGTCAGGTCCAGGGGCATCAGGAATTTTCCAAGACCGGGAATTGTGGCGCCTGCAGTTTCCCGGATGATATCCTTTTTGCTTCCGCCTGGCTCCAGAATCAGGATGTCGCTGTTGTAAACCAGCCGGGCTACCATGATTTTTCCTTTTAGCTCACTGTTAAAGGCGTTTCCGTGGTACTCAATAATGCCGTTCGGGGAGTTATGGGCCGAAAATTCAAAGGCAGAGCCCCGCCAGTTAGGGTCAGGCAAAGTACCTGCCGGATAAGATTCTACTTGAGCCGGATCGTTCTGCAAAGTAGGATTGCCGCCCTGCATCACATATTCGCCGCGTGCCGGGTTTGGATGTCCATAATAGCCGCCTTTCTCCACTCTGTACAAATGATCTTTTTCATCCAACCGTACATCAGACATAGCCGGCACCTTCGGACCTTTATACGTGCTTCCGTCGGGTCTGCGGGTACCTGGTACAGAGGCGGGAGTGTTGCCACCGGGTGCAGAGCCGTTGTTGGGTACGTACAGTTCGCCATTGCTGTGCCACAACAAATCATAGCCATTACGAATGCCGGAAGCAAAGATGGTCAGCGGCGCATCGGCAGCGTAAGGATTGTAAGTACCTCCTTCCGCAGTTTTTACATCAAGGGGCAGCGTTGATTTATACTTCGACAGATCCAGACGAAGCACCGCGGCAGATAGTAAATGTTCTTCGCGGTATCCCCAGGTTTCATCGGGTGCGCCCATTGCCGTATTGCTGCCCTGCACAAAGTATAGGGCGCTATCAGGACCAAAGGCAATGCTGTTGCTTAGGTGATCATTTACTGATCTGGGCAGGTGGATGAGCACATCCTGCAGCACCTCCAGGTGGGGGCCACTCAGGCGGGTTAGTTTGCCATCCCAGTCGGGGCCGTCATTAAGTACAGAAGCGCTGTGCGTTACCCATACAACAAGGCTGTCGGCAGTAGCAGCAGGGTCGAAGGCGAGGCCGATGATAAGTCGAGGAACCCGTTGCCCGGAAGCATCCTGCAGGGTATAAATTACCTCGGGATCATCCAGGGTTCCATCCGCCCTGAGAGCAAAGCGTTTGATCCGTCCGTCCATTGTGCTGGCGTATAGCTTCCCATCCGGACCCATGGCCAGGCTGGTATGCTTGTCGGCTGTGTTAGGGAGCGCTATCTTCTCAAACTTTATTTCGCCCTGTACAGCGTTCGCCAAAGAGACATGCGTTATCCATTCAAATTGCCTTAGAGCGAGCTTCGTAACCTGTTTTATCCTGGTGAGCGGATGCTGATGGGCAAAATGGCTTGCCAGAAGAGCGCCTGCACCCAGTACTGCAAGCAGAATAAACAGTTTTATTGCTTTTGATATCATGGTGATCCAATAAGATTAAACCTGTTGGGGCCTTTGATGTCCGCCAGGTTAAAAATAAGCCTTGTAGTTTAAGGTTGTCCTGCCTTCCGGCAAAAGCCCGGAGCCTGACAAGCACGAATTTATAAAAGGCAGAACAGGGGGGCAGCCTAAAACCTGATTTAACTATAGGTAGTACATTTTTTAACCCTACTTAATTCATACTATAATTTAAGGTAAAAGTATAGTAACGCTAACACTTAGAAAATGATGTACCTCATTCTATGGTATGACTTTTATTAATATACAATCGGGTTTATTGATAGCGGCGCATTGTAATGGAGAGGAAGTTCAGAAAGGCAGGCGAAGTATAGCTTTGGTCTGCTACCGCGCAGTGTTTGTAAAAAGGTTTTTGGAGAAAGGGGCAATACGTATGATTTGCTGAATGCTTTTCGTCTGCAAAGCAACTGGCTTTTAACAGAGATTTATACTTTGTCCTGCCGCTGCCTGGCTCCAGCGCCGCGTATAATTTGCCGGGGAGCTCTGATGTGGAGAAACGGATAGCAGGTAGCCAGGCCAGCCCTTGCCGGTGTTATCGCCTGTCAGGGCTGGCCTGGATCTTAGCATTAAGGCAAAACAACCGCTGAAACATCAGCAGGAAAGCCGGTTTCAGAATCATTATAGCTTCTTTAATATGGAAACGGTATTTCTGCATGAGAAAGCCAACTCCGATGTATGAAAGGCGCAGCGTTAAAGACTACACCAACAACACTGCTGGTAGCAGCCAGGGTATTTACAACCGTTGAAATGCGTTTATGCCTGTTTAAGTTTTTCGATGTCAAACTTTTTCATTTGCATAAAAGCTTTGGTAACCCGCTCTGCTCTGGCAGGGTCGCTTAGTAGTTGTCCTAAAGCTGTCGGAACAATCTGCCACGACACGCCATACTTATCTTTTAGCCAGCCACACCTGCTTTCCTGCCCGCCTTCTGTTAGTTTGCTCCAGTAGTAGTCTATTTCATCCTGCGTTTCACAGTCTACAACAAATGACACAGCCTCGTTAAACTTAAAATGAGGGCCGCCATTCAGGGCCATAAACTTTGTGCCGTTGAGTTCAAACGTTACCACCATGGGGTTATCTGCCATGATCTTTGAATTCTTGAAGACGGAGCAATAAAATTCTGCTGCTTCCCGGGCTTGTCCATCAAACCACAGGCACGGGTAAATTGGCTTTATCATAAGGTGTTATTTTTCTCTGCGTAATTTTTAAAGCTGTTCAGGATTGCCTGCCAGCCACTTTGCTGCATTTCAAGCGGATGCGTATCTTCTGCCTCAAAGGTCTCGATAACTTTTGTTTGGCTGTCATCCCCTGAGAATAAGATGCGCACTTGCCTGCCGTCGTTGAGGGTGTATTCGATAAGCTTATGAGGCTGGAGCTTAGTGTAAACGCCTTCGAAATCGAAACGAAGGCTACCATCTTTTGCTGCCATAGTAGTTTTAAACTTCCTGTTCTCCTGCAAGTCGTTTTCAGCATAGGGCGCATGCCAGTCTTCGGATGCCTGATACCATTGGGTTATATGTTCGGGCTTTGTCCAGTATTCCCATACTTTATCAATAGGCGCATTGATGGTTGCCTCTACTGTGATTTTGGTTTTTTCTATTGTGTCCATTATTGTTTCTCTTTTATAGTCAGTAAAGCCGGCATACTATCATCGTATAACCGCTAAGCTATTTGTGTAAATGAGGTGAGAGGCGTTTGCCAGAGTCCTGGGGCTATTGAGGCATACTTGAAATCACATAATCACCACGCTTTACATGCTGATTACGACTGCGGGGCAACTTACAGAGCTTGTGGTAATAAATATAGGAAGTAACAAGAATAGCAAGGACGAACAGGGGAGAAAGTGTCTGGCCATGAAACCCGTCTACTGCCCAATGGCTGACAAAGGCAGCGATCATGGTTATGCCGAAACCTGCATAAGCCCATTCCTTAAACCGTCCTCCTACAAATGGCAGCACCAAAGCCAAAGCGCCTGTAACTTTAAAAACCGTCAGCATTACCCTGAAGTAGTCCGGGTAGCCCAAGTGCCGGATGCCTTCTACAGCAAGATCAGTATGGGATGTTAAGGCGGGCATAACGCCTTCAAACAGAAATATTATTCCTGTTGTTGTCCAGTAAACAATTTTAGTTGTTTTAGCTGTTGTCATATCTCCTGAAGTATTTGGTTGACACAAAGTAAGCTTATTCACCGGACTATCATAAGGTGTGATCAGGACATTCTAAAGGGGCATTTGCGACAAAATAAAACTACAGGAGGCGTTTGCCTTTTCTTGTGTACAACGGACGGCCCATGGCTACCCGCGTACAGGGATTTTTACCATGGATCTTATTGTAACCAGGAGGTACATTTGGCGCAATGTAACACGAGGTGAGGCAGGATATTAATGGATTTATTTTCTCAACGGAAAAGGATATGATGATCATTTAATCCTTTTCCGTTGAGAATTTGCTGCATGCATTTTCAGACTCTCAGCGAACCACGGAATCCTCTGGCGGCATAGTAAGATTCTGCGCCATTGTGATACAGGAAGACTTTGTTATAGCGGCGATCACAAAAGAGGGCACCGCCCAGCTTTCTAACGTCGGCAGGCGTTTTCACCCAGGTAGATGTTTTCGTATCGAAGTTGCCAAGGGTCTGCAGCTCCCGGTATTGCTCTTCGGTCAAAATTTCAATGCCCATGTCGGTAGCCATCTGAATAGCGCTATTTTCCGGTTTATTCGCTTTCCTCGCTTCCAGCGCTTCATGGTCGTAACAAATACTTCTGCGGCTTTTAGGGCTTTCTGCTGTGCAATCATAAAAAATGTATTCGCCCGTCTTTTTATCCTGGCCAACAACATCCGGTTCACCGCCGGTTCTTTCCATTTCATTGAGCGACCACAATTTCTCCGTATTAGCGTCCAGTTTTGCCTGTACTTTAGCCCATTCAAGCCCTTTATGGCGGCTTTTGTTTTTCTCAAAACGGGCTTTTAATATGCTGAGTAGTTCTTCACGTTGTTCCGGTGTTAACTCTTTTTTATGGCTATCCATGTTGCTCATACTTTTTTTATTATCTCGGTTGAATAGGTGCATCAAACGTAAACTTGCCAGAATTTTTCAAAAGTGCAAAGCAAAACAGCAGGCGTTATTCCTTTAGCGTTTTAAATTGTCTGAAAGCATTTGAAACGGCCTGGTGCATGATGGTGGCGTGGTCTTCCTGTGGCAGATAGTCGAACACCACCTGTACAGTTTTACTTTTTGTCGCTTTAATTTTGTCTGCCAGCACGTTTGCATCTACTTCCATCACGCGTGGGATAGTCGTTGGCGTAAGTCCTTCCTTCCCGACACCTATGTAAATGTCTGTTGGTTGCTTAAAAGTAACTTGCAGTATTTCTGAGTTCTTGTTTAATAAAGCGCCATTGTCCCACCATAAACTCGGACTTACGATAATGTACTTATTGAAAAGGGTAGGATTCTTAAACAATATTTCTGTTGCCAGGAGCCCGCCTAATGACTGTCCGATAAGGGTTTTAGATTGTGTCGTTTTAAATTTCTTTTCGATGAAAGGTTGTAGTTCTGTTGCTAAAAAGGAGATAAATTTATCTGAATGTCCTGTGGTAGGATATCGTTTTTGGTCTGCTGCTATAGTTGTTGGGAAAGTAAAATCTCTTCTTCTGTCCACTGTAGCAATGCCAACTACAATTGATTTAGGTATGATGTTGATCCATTCAAAACTGTTGTATTGCACAAGCCCTACGATATGAACAAAATCTTCGTCAGCCGACCCGTCCAGTAAATATATGACCGGGTATTTTATGCTGTCATTTGGGTTGTAACCGTCCGGGAGGTAAACATTCAAAGTCCTCTTCTCGCCTAATACTTTTGATTGCAGCTCGTGAATTTCTCCAAGTATAAAGGGCCTGCTGCCTTCTCCTTGTTTAGCTTTTTGCCCATAGACCGATATGGTGGAAAAAGTAAGGAATAATACTGTCAGTAGTTGCTTCATTTGGCTTGTCTGCATGGTATCGTTTTACAGTGGCCGCTAACGGTTGGCGGCTATAAGGTAGTGTAGCTAACTTATAGGTGTCGTCATCTATAGTTGTTCTACCTTCCGTATATCATATATTCTGATTGTACAGTGTAAATTGGGTTTTCTGGCATTGAAGGGTTAATGAAAACGGCTTCCCATCTCTTCAGTACAGAATCTCCTTTTCCAAGATTAGGTTGATAAGCTTTAAACTTAACGTACCCTGTGTCATTTCTAACTATAGCATTTATTCCCTTCTCCAAAATATCTTCGATAGTAGCACTATCCTGCAAAAATTTTATGACTGTACTATCAGAATATTCAGGAGGGAATGCATAGTTCTTTAAAAACACTTTTGCTCTATACCAGTCACCGTTATTTAGTTTGTTATTCTCATGTAAAGCTAAAAGGTATGGACCTGTGGGTAATGGACCACTTGGTCTTATGTCTTTTACTTTAAAATTAAAATCATCTACTTCGCCTTTTTGCTGTTCGTTCTGCTGACAAGAGAGAATAGATAGGAATAGCAATAGGTATAGATTTCTCATCTTACAACTATTTTAGATAACGTCTTTGCATATGACTTGTGGCGGTTTTCGGAGCACCTTCCTGTCTGCTCCTGACGGACCTGGCTAGGAGCCTAAAACCTTGAATTTAGTGATTCAGTCGCTGTCATATTAGCAGGAGTATTTTATTCATCTGGAAAGCATTGTGGGCCGACAGCTCCACCGCCATATTCTAAAACAATGTTGTTTTTGTAAAAAATATAAGCACATCCGTCGTTAAATTTCTCAATTTCATTTTTTGCTAGATTGTCGTTAAATACTAAATAAAAGTACTTACCCATTCCACTCCTTGCAAAGCCAATAGAAGTATTTTCCCCATTTTCTATGGAAATACAATTTGCTGAGTCCAATAATGCTTTTATTTCAGTTAATGTGTTTTGATTCCAATCAATTAATCGAAGCATTTTAGATAGTTCTTCAGAGTCCCTATTCAGATTCCATCCTTGTTCTATTACTGAATTTTGTCCATTTGAATTCTTTCGATAAACTTTCAAATCAATACTTTCAGGTGTGCTAATGATTTTATTTTCTGCATTAAATTCAATTGAAATAATCAAACTATCAGGAACAAGTTTTGAATATTCTTTTTTAAGCTTCTCTATCTCGACTGAATGTTTTTTATAGTTCTCAATTAGTCCTTTTTTACTGCTTTTTGGCATTGAAAGCATAAATAAAAGGAATTCTTTAGACTGTTCATCTCCTTCTTCATAGGTCTTTTTAAACTCATCGCGTTTTTCTTTAGGTATTTCTTTTAGAATAACTTGAAAAAGGGAATCGGTATTAAGGTGTTTATTGAATTCTTGTGAGTATGAGATTTTGTTAAATCCTAATAGCAGAACAATTAAAAGTAAAATATTTTGTTTCATATGTTTTTTTGTATGCTTGCTAACTTATTGCTAAACGTAATAAAGTACGTTTAGCCTACCTAATATAGATGGATTAACGTAGATGAATTAACAAATATACTATATATGTCCTATGGTATGAATAGCTTATAGGTGATTTCCTTCAATTTTAAAGTATCAGAATAAGTGACCTTAATTTCCGTAGTCAGGTACTAATTTCCGTCTTATATCAGGTAGATGGGTTTTATAATGTACCAAATCCTTAATAGAAGGCTATGCCCGGATTATACTTCTGATACGGATTTTATACTTCAGGCTGCCGCTATTCCCGATGCCTTTCTTAAATTTGCAGGCAAACCCCTCCCAGCTATGGAAAACAGATACTTGCGCCGCGGCGTATCGGCCTCCAAAGAAGATGTGCACAACGCCATCCGGAACATCGACAAAGGGCTTTTTCCGAAAGCGTTCTGCAAAATAATTCCCGATATGCTTACCGGCGACCCGGATTACTGTGCCTTAATGCATGCTGATGGCGCGGGCACCAAGTCTTCGCTGGCTTATATGTACTGGAAAGAAACCGGCGACCTGAACGTGTGGAAAGGCATTGCCCAGGACGCCGTAGTGATGAACACCGATGATCTGCTGTGCGTGGGCGCTACCGATAATATCCTGCTTTCGTCTACCATCGGGCGCAACAAGAATCTGGTACCCGGCGAGGTGATTGCGGCCATCATCAACGGCACTGAAGAAGTGCTGCAGATGCTCCGCGACAACGGCGTAGGTATTTACAGCACCGGCGGCGAAACAGCTGACGTCGGCGATCTGGTGCGCACCATCATTGTCGACAGCACCGTAACCGCCCGCATGCGGCGCGACGAAGTTATCTCAAATGATAAGATTCGGCCCGGCGACGTAATTGTGGGATTTGCCTCTTCGGGGCAGGCAAAGTATGAAGACGAATACAACGGCGGCATGGGCAGCAACGGCCTCACCTCCGCCCGCCACGACGTGTTCCATAAATACCTTTCCGCCTCTTACCCCGAAAGCTACGACCCCGAACTGCCCGCTGACTTGGTATATTCCGGCAACTATAAACTAACAGATGTGGAGCCGGAAACCGGCCTGGAGATGGGCAAACTGGTGCTCTCGCCCACGCGCACCTATGCGCCCATCGTAAAAGAGATTCTGAACCAGCACCGTCCGCACATCCACGGCATGGTGCACTGCAGCGGCGGCGCCCAAACCAAAGTGCTGCACTTTACCGACAAGGTACACATCATCAAGGACAACCTGTTTCCGGTGCCACCACTGTTCCGCATTATACAGGAGCAAAGCCACACCGACTGGAAAGAGATGTACAAAGTCTTTAACATGGGCCACCGCCTGGAGATTTACCTGCCGGAGCAATACGCGCAGAACCTGATTTTAATTTCTGAATCGTTCGGTGTGGATGCACAGATAATCGGCCGTGTAGAAGCAAGCAACAGCAACGAACTAACCATAAAGAGCCGCCACGGCGAATTTTATTACCAGGGATAGATAGCCACACATAACGCTCTTCAGATCTGGCACAATAATTGGCTTCATGTAAGTATAAGCTAAAACCTATACTTCCGATGAAAAAGTATCTACTTCCGCTCCTGCTTGTGCTGCTGGTTTTGCCGGTGCTGGCACAAGCTTCTGTGCTTACGCTTACCGCCGAACGGGGCGAAGCGTTTGTGGCAAAAGTCAACGGCCGGACCATCAACTATACGGCCTCTAAACTGGTGCGCCTGGATAACCTGCGGCCCGGCAAACATTATGTAGAGCTGAAAGTGCGGAGCCGGCACGGGATGTATAAGTTGGGGCAGGAGGTATTTGTGCCTGTTGGTGCAGAAGTGATGTATGGCGTGCGCACCCTCGGCCGGAGCGGCAAAGCGTACCTGCGCCTGCTCCGCGAAGTGCCCTTAGTGCCGCCTGTTGTGGTCAGGCCTGCACCGCCGATGCCGCGCTACCCGGACCGCCACGACAGAGACTATGGCCGCCACGACCGCTATGATCCAGCGCCACGCCATGATAATGACGATGCTTACTGCCGCAACCTGATGAGTTCGCGGGAAGTGGATCGCCTGCTGCAAACCATGGATAGCCGTGATTTTGAAAACACCAAGCTCAGCATTGCCCGCGATGCGGTGAGCAGTGGCAGCATACGGGCCGAAGACCTGAAACGCCTGCTGCAGCAGTTTGACTACGAAAGCATGCAGGTAGAATTCGCCAAATTTGCTTACGAGTACGTCTGCGACAAAGAACACTTCTACTACATCTACGACCTCTTCCGCTACGACAGCAGCGTGCAGGAACTGGAAAGGTATAGCGGACGCAGGTAAGTTAATGTGCTGATGTGCCATAGATGGGGCCGCAATTTGCCGGAAAAACATTAGCAAAGAATACCGGTTAAATTCCAGGATACACTTTTATGTAATGCTTCAAGTCTGTGACTTGGAGCTATTATGAGACCAGTTTTTAACTGGCGTGCGTCATCTTGTATAGATTCGCCAGTTGAAAATTTGAAGCATTTCTACTTCAGGTTGAAACCTGAAGTATGAACATGTTTATTTTATACTTGTATCCTACTGGTAGCTTTTTCAAGGAGGCGCGGTTTCATCATTATTTTCGATACGTGCTGTCGCTGCCTGTAACTCTTCAAAGTATAATCCTGAGGAAGGAAAATGCGGGAGAATAAGGATCGGTTAAACCCACACAAAGTAAGAAAAGCAAAAGCCTCTGGAAATATTCAGAGGCTTTTGCTTTTCTTAAGCTGTTGTGTATTCCTGCTCAGCTATATTTCCAAAAAGATAGCACATCAATTCATCAGCACATAAAAAAATTAGCGAATTAACCTAGCGCAGCCTGTCTACAGACCTTACCAAATCCTCGTCGCGCTTAATAAAGCGGTTGGCCAGGGCATTGAGCAGCAGTGCCAGCATCGGCATGTAAAATCCGGCTTCGTAGGCGCCATTGCCATTGGCCGTTACCATATCAGTGCCCACATAGGCAGCATAGTAAAAAGAGGTGCCCAGCAAGGCCGCAATCACCAGCGTGTTCATCAGGCCCAGTTTCATCTGGTTCAGGCGCTTTTTGTACTGGAAGATTTCGTATAGCGCGATGACGGCCGCTGCAATAGCCAGCATCCCGATAGCCAGCGTATTTCTGAGCGGCGGCACGTTACCTGCCGTTGCAATCTCGCCCTGCTCATTCAGGAAGTGCGATTTCAGGTTCCAGGCGGTCAGCACCACGGTTTCGCCGGTGGTGGCATCGGTTTTGGACCAGAGCGGCAGAAACAACATGGCTACCATCGCCAGGGCCAGCAGCAGCAGAAATACGGATTGAATTCTTTGTATCATATAAAGGTTGATTTAACTTGCAAGGAAGTGCAAAAGTAGACAAAGACCTGTAAACAAAAAACAGATGTACACAGCTTATGTAGTGGATATCCTCCGCACGCCGGTTGGCAAATTCGGTGGCAGCCTCAGCACGGTGCGCCCCGATGATATGGCGGCGCTGGTACTTAAAGAGATTGTAGCCCGAAACCCGAAGCTGGACCCGGCGCTGGTAGAGGATGTGGTGCTGGGCGCAGCCAACCAGGCCGGGGAAGATAACCGCAATGTGGCGCGTATGGCGGTGCTGCTGGCAGGGCTTCCGCAGGCGGTTGGCGGCATAACCGTAAACCGCCTGTGTGCTTCGGGGTTGCAGGCCATCATCGATGCTTCCCGTGCTATTACGTGCGGCGACGGCGAAGTATACCTGGCCGGCGGCGTAGAAAGTATGACGCGTGCGCCTTTTGTGATGGGCAAGTCGGAAACTGCTTTTGGCCGCACCGCCGAAATCTACGATACCACCATTGGCTGGCGCTTCATCAACGAAAAATTATCTAAACTGCATTACCCGTTTGCGATGGGCGAAACCGCAGAAAACGTAGCGGAGCGTTACCATATTTCACGTGAAACGCAGGATGAGTTTGCCCACCGTTCGCAGCTAAAGTATAAAGCTGCCGCTGAAGCCGGTAAGTTTAAGGATGAAATCATACCTGTATCTGTTCCGCAGCGCAAAGGCGACGACTTTATATTTGATACAGATGAGCATCCGCGCTTGTCTTCCGTTGAGAAACTGGCTTCGCTGGCTCCGGCCTTTAAGCAGGGCGGTTCGGTAACGGCAGGCAACTCTTCCGGCATCAACGACGGTGCGGCGGCTTCTATCATTGTAAGTGAGGAGGTGCTGAAACGCTATAATCTTACGCCAATGGCGCGCGTGGTAGCGGCAGCTGTAGCCGGCGTAGATCCGGCACACATGGGGATGGGCCCGGTGCCTGCCACGCAGAAAGCCCTGAAAAGAGCAGGCCTAAGTATAAACGATCTGGATTTGATCGAACTGAATGAAGCTTTCGCCTCTCAGGCTGTTGCCTGTATGCGGGAGTTAAACCTCGACCCGGCGAAAGTAAACGTAAATGGCGGCTCCATTGCCATCGGGCACCCACTCGGGGCCAGCGGCACCCGCATCTCGGCTACCCTGCTGCACGAAATGAAGCGTCGTGGCAACGTGAAGTATGGCCTGGCCACCATGTGCGTAGGCGTAGGCCAGGGCGTGGCGGTGATTTATGAGCAAGTATAAAGCGTAGCGGCAGCGATCTCACAGGTGCAGGCTCATGCTGAAAGAAAGATGCATTGTCATCAAAAATAAGAAATCCATCTGCGCAGTATCTGAGTATATAGGAAAGAACAGCACGGATATTAAGGAACCATCAGGAGGTTAAAAGGCTTCTGGGATTGGCTGGAGGTTTGCAAAAGCCTTTTAATTATATAAACTGAAGCGCGTGGAGGATAAGAAAACAGATAATACGTTTATTGGGATCGACATAATACCTGATAATGAAGAATTAAGAGTACAGAGATTAAGAGAATACGATATACTGGATACCCCGCGTGAGGGAGCCTTTAACCATATTGCAGCCATGGCCACGCATATGTTTCAGGTACCCATTGCGCTGATATCACTGGTTGATGTGGATCGGGTGTGGTTTAAGGCGAACATCGGTATGGAAGGAGTCGAAAGTGTGCCTCGCGGAGAAAGTTTATGTTCGCTGGCCGTCCTAAGCAATGACATGACCATTTTTGAAGATGCGACGAATGAACCCTGTCTGCTGGCCAATCCGCTTGTGTCAGGTAACTTTGGACTGCGGTTTTATGCCGGCGCGCCGCTTGTAACCTCCGACGGGCTGAATATTGGTACTATCTGTGTGGTAGATAAAACGCCGCGGGAGTTTGCAGAAAGCGATCAGAAAATGCTGGCTAACCTGGCATCTATAGTGATGGATGAAATCGAACTAAGATACCTGAAGCGCAAAACCAGCCAGGAAGGTTCGGCAGCATAGGCAGGTTTATTTATAAAAGCTTTAGAGCCCGCAGCCACACTGTGCTTGCGGGTTTTATTTTTACCTTTGCCCCATGCGTTATTTTCTGGAAATAGCCTACGACGGCACCAACTATCACGGGTGGCAGGCGCAGCCTAATGCCCTGGCCGTGCAGGCGGTGCTGGACGATTGCCTGAGCAAAGTACTGCGGCAGCCAATCAGCACCACAGGTAGCGGCCGCACCGATACCGGCGTTCACGCCAGCCAGCAGTTCGTGCATTTCGATGCGGTGCAGGCCCTGGAAGTGCAGCAGGTTGTTTTCCGCCTCAACCGCATTCTGCCTGATGATATCGCTGCCTTAAATTTATACCAGGTTTCAGAAGAAGCCCACGCGCGCTTCGATGCCATTGCCCGCACCTACCATTACCACATCACCCTCACCCGGAACCCGTTTAAACGCTATTATGCCTGGTATCACAGTCGTGCGCTGGATGTGCAGAAAATGAATGAGGCCGCGGCCATACTTTTAAAGTATGAGGATTTCACCACGTTCAGCAAAGTAAAAGGCGACACCAACCATTACCGCTGCACCATGTATGAAGCCGGGTGGCGGCAGGAGGGAGAGGAGCTGATTTTTACCATACGGGCCAACCGTTTTTTGCGGGGCATGGTGCGCCTGGTGGTGGGCACGCTGGCAGATGTGGGCAAAGGCAAGCTGACGGTAAAGGCTTTTGAACAGATTATAGCCGGCCAGGATCGCAGCAAAGCCAGCGGCGCAGCGCCTGCGGAGGGCTTGTTCCTGGCGAAAGTGGAGTATCCTGACCAGGATGCTTAGGATTTCAGAATAGGCAGGAAGTATAAAGTATAGGTTTTGAAAACGCCGTGTAGCAGGTAAGACGCTCACAGGTCCGGCAGACACTGTGAAGCCTGTGCAGAAATCCTGTCCATCACACAAATCCTGAAAATCCTAGTCCAAAAACTATTAACTTTACAAATGGTTAACAGAGTATAATGCGTTGGCAGCAGGGAAGCTATACATGCTTAACCGTTACAAACCCCGATACAAATAAACTTGGAAAATAAACCTAAAAACATAGGTCAGGTATTTGATTCTGATGTGCTGAAACGGCTGTTTACGTTTGTGAAGCCGTACATCAAAACATTTTATTTTATCATTTTCCTGACCCTTGCCTCAGCCATTCTCGCTGCTTTACGCCCTTTTCTGATTCAGTACACCGTAGATCATGAAATCCTGAACAACGACTGGGACGGCCTGACCCGCATGTTCGTGATTTTGAGTGTGCTGCTGGTAGTGCATGCCATTGTGCAGTACCTGCATACGTACTTTGCCGGCTGGCTGGGCCAGAATGTGGTGCGCGACATCCGCATCAAGCTTTACCGCCATATCCTGGATCTGCGCCTCAAGTTCTTCGACCGCACACCCATCGGCACGCTTGTAACCCGCAATGTGTCGGATGTGGAAACTTTATCGGATGTGTTCAGCGAGGGGCTCGCCGCCATGATTGGCGACATCCTGCAGCTGGTGTTTATACTTGGTTTCATGTTTTACATCGACTGGCGGCTGACGCTGGTGAGCATGTCTACGTTTCCGCTTATGATCATCAGCACCTATATTTTTAAAGAAAAGATAAAGGCAACGTTCCAGGAGGTGCGCACAGCGGTAGCGCGGCTCAACTCGTTTGTGCAGGAGCATATCACCGGCATGAGCATTGTGCAGATCTTCAACAACGAGCAGCGGGAGATGGACAAGTTCATGGAAATCAACAAAGAGCATACGCGTGCCAATGTGCGCTCGGTGCTCTACTATTCCGTGTACTTTCCGGTAGCAGAGATTATTGGTGCAGCTGGTTTAGGTTTGCTGGTATGGTATGGTGCCTATGGCGTTATTAACGACAGGACCTCGCTGGGTACCCTGATGGCATTTATACTTTATATCCAGATGTTCTTCCGGCCCATCCGCCAGATTGCCGACCGCTTTAACACGCTGCAGCTTGGCGTGGTGAGTACTGAACGCCTGATGCGCCTGCTGGACAGCACAGAACTGATAGCCGATAATGGCACTTTCGCCCCTGAAAAGCTGCACGGCAACGTATCGTTTCAGCATGTATGGTTTGCTTACAATGATGAAGAATGGGTGCTGCGCGACGTGTCTTTTGAAGTAAAAGCAGGCGAAACCGTGGCTTTTGTAGGTGCAACCGGTGCGGGCAAAACCTCTGTAATCAACCTGCTCAACCGCTTTTACGAAATCAACAAAGGGCATATTCTGGTAGATGGCCATGATCTGAAGGAGTATGACCTGAGCGTGCTGCGCCATCACATCGGCGTGGTGCTGCAGGATGTTTTCCTGTTCTCCGGAAGTATAGCCGACAACATCAGCCTGGGCAATAAAAGTATAAGCGAGGAGCAGATGTGGCAGGCAGCCGATTTGGTAGGCGCCCGCAAGTTTATCGAACGGTTGCCGGGCGGCCTGCACTACCAGGTAATGGAGCGTGGCGCTACGCTGTCGGTAGGCCAGCGGCAGCTGATTTCTTTTGTACGGGCGATGGTGTATAATCCCGAGATCATCATCCTGGATGAAGCCACCTCCAGCGTAGATTCCGAAACGGAAGAACTGATACAGTACGCCATCGATCAGCTGAGGCACGGACGTACCTCCATCGTGATTGCACACCGCCTATCTACTATCCAGAAAGCCGATAAAATAATTGTAATGGATCGGGGCGAGATAAAAGAATCGGGCAGCCACGAGCAGTTGCTGGAGCACAATGGCTATTACGCGCAGCTCTACCACATGCAGTACAAGAACATGATCGACTTATGAAAAAGCTCTTCTATGTGATGGCTGCTTTTGCCATTGTGATGCTGGTGATTTATACCTATATCGGCGGTTTTACCGCACCGGAAGTCCGCCTGGCCACCTCAGAAACCTTGTACGTAGCCGGGCAGCCATTTGAGGGATCTGTTAAAGATGAGGCGCTGGGCAACGCTTTTCAGAAGGCGGCAAAATTAGTGGAGAGCAAGGCACTGGAAGGTATGCTGGGCAGCATTTACTACAACAACCCCGACAGCAACACCGACAGCCTGAAGGCATTTATCGGTATAATCGTGCCCGACACAAGTATAAACCTGCCGGAAGGGTATGAACTGCGCACAGTGCCGGGTGGAAAAAGAGTAGTGCGTGCAGAAGCAAATGCGCACATGTCTATACTTCCTAAGAAATTGTATACTGCTGTTTTCGATTATGCACAGGAAGAAAACCTGAAGCTGGAGGAATTTTATGTGGAATGGTTTCCGGCCCAGGACAAAGGCGTGGTAGAAGTGCCGGTAAAGCGATAGCCAAAGCCTGTTTAAAAGACCTTGCTCTTCCTTCGCTGGTGCGAGCTTGCAGCTCGTACCTTGCACATACAGAAAAAAGGTACGAGCTACAAGCTCGCACCAGCATGGAAACAACCTTGGCTATAAATCCTAGGAAGCAGATTTCAGTTATTCAGAATTAACAAATTTACTCCGCCGCTTTTAGCTGGTCTAGCTTGGCTTTGAGGGCTTCTATGTCTGGTGTATGTCCCTGGGCAACTTCAGCGGCATCCAACTCCTGCAGCATGTCCTTCATCTGTGCGAGGTATGCAGATTTATCTTTCTTCAGACAGCCTTTCTGGTGATCGTGGCAGGTGCCGTCTTCGTTCATGGGTTTAAACATGCTGCCTTCGCCGTAAATAAGCCATTGCGAATTCAGGTCAGGGAAGTGCTTCAGGATGGCCACCAAATCATCCAGCATGTAGCACTGGCCGGATATAATGCAGGAAAGGGTTTTCTCATCCCTGCCGGTCATGGATTTCAGTTGCTCCATATCCAGTTCTTTGAGGTTGGTGTAAAACCTGAATCTTTTACCGATTTGCTGTAAGTCGATGGCCATACGCACAGAATTTTTAGAGTGTTTGTGAATGCTATACGTAGGTATAACACTTTCTGCCTCAAAAAATTCCGGCACGCCCGGAATACATGCGGGCATACTTATACGGTAAGTTAACAACATGCTGTTGCCGGGTAGCTATTCTAAGTCTTCAGTCTGCAACTGCCGTTCATACAGCACCTTGTACAGGCCGTCCTGCCCGATCAGTACATCATGGGTTCCGTGCTGCACAATCTCACCATCGTCAAGTACCAGAATCCTGTCCGCCAGCTTTACCGATGATACGCGGTGCGAGATAATGATGGATGTGCGGTTTTCCATAATGCGGCGCAGGCTGTTGAGAATGGCATCCTCGGTTTTAGTATCTACCGCCGAGAGCGAATCATCCAGTATAAGGATGCTTGGCTCCCGCACCAGCGCGCGCGCAATGGATACGCGCTGCTTCTGCCCGCCGGATAGCGTAATGCCACGCTCGCCCAGTTTGGTTTCGAATTGCTCCGGAAAGCGCATAATGTTTTCGTATACGTCTGCATCTTTGGCTGCCTGTTCCATTTGTGCTTCGGTTATACTTGGCAGGCCAAAGCCGATGTTGTTGCGGATAGAGTCGGAGAAAAGGAACACGTCCTGCGGCACATAACCAATCTGGCTGCGCAGGTTCCGGATATCATAATCGCGCACATCTATGCCGTCAATCAGAATACGGCCGCCGGTTACATCATACATGCGCGGCAGCAGTGTGGCAATAGTGCTTTTGCCTGAGCCGGTATTACCGATTACGGCCAGCGTTTCGCCGTGCCTGATGCTGAAAGATACATTGCGGAGGGCGTGGATGTTGGTGTCAGGGTATACAAAATCAACGTTCTCAAACACGATGTCGCCTTCAATCGGTTTGCTGATGTTCTGGCGGGAGATAATCTCGGTTTTGGTGTGCAGAAATTCGTTGATGCGCTCCTGCGAAGCTGCTGCCCGCTGTACCAGGCTGGCTGTCCAGCCCAGCGAGGTAACGGGCCAGGTCAGCATGTTCACGTAAATGATAAATTCGGCGATATTACCCGTGGTGATGCTGCCGTTGATAACTTCCTGGCCGCCAATGTAAATAGTGATAATCGTGCTCAGGCCCACCATAAACAGTACCAGCGGAAAAAACAGCGAATTTACAAAGTTCAGTTCCAGCGATTTGTCCCGGTAGGTATTGCTGGCTGTGGTAAAGTTGTTGTGCGAATCGTCTTCGCGCACAAACGATTTAAGCACCCTTATTCCTGAAAAAGCTTCCTGCACAAACGTGGTAATACCCGACAGGCTGCGCTGTATTTCATCTGATTTGCGTTGGATGATGTTGTTGACATAGTAAATGCTGACCGCGAGTATAGGCAGCGGAATCAGGGTATACATGGTGAGCTTCACGTTTACGGCCAGCATATAGGGGATCACCATCAGGAAAAGCACCACCAGGTTGATGCCATACATAATAGCCGGACCCACATACATGCGCACACGGCTCACGTCTTCAGAAATGCGCGCCATCAGGTCGCCGGTGTTGTTTTTGCGGTAAAAGCTGAGCGGTAAGGTTTGATAGTGGGCGTAAATTTCGTTTTTAAGATCGTTTTCGATCAGGCGGCTCATCACGATAATTGTCTGGCGTACAAAAAACAGGAACACGCCGCGCAGCAGGGCCATCAGCAGAATTACAACGCCGTACACCAGGATGCTCTTCGAGAAGAGGTCATACACCAGCTCCTGCTGACGGAGGCCCTCATACAGGTTATGCAGACCGATACCCTCCTTTATCAGGTTAAAGGCATGGCGCACGATCTGGGCCGGCAGTATCTGAAAAATATTGGAAATAATGGTAAACACAATGCCCCACAGGAGCCTGTACTTATACTTGAGCAGGTATTTGTTAAGGTAGCGTAGTGATTTCACAGGGTAATATAAAGGCCTCGGGGACTTTTACGTGAAGTTACAAAGTACAAATTGAATTAATCAAAAAAAGAATTAATTTTGCAGCTCGAAACGGAAAGTGAGCTATTGCTCACCTTGCATAAATACAATATAACACCTAATCTAATAGCATAAATGGTCGAATTTAAAGAAGTAGAAGTGAAGAAAGACAAGTCAGTCTTTGATCAGATATCAGAACACGATCACGAGAAGATTGTTTTCTGCCACGACAAAGAAACTGGTCTGAAGGCTATCATTGGCATTCACAACACAGTGCTTGGCCCGGCCCTGGGTGGCACGCGCATGTGGTCTTATGCCTCTGAAGCAGAGGCGCTGGACGATGTGCTGCGTTTATCCAGGGGCATGACTTACAAAGCGGCCATTTCCGGACTGAACCTGGGCGGCGGCAAAGCCGTTATCATCGGCGACGCCAAAAAAGATAAAAGCGAGGCCCTGCTGCGCCGCTACGGGCGCTTCATCAAAAACCTGAACGGGGCATACATTACGGCTGAAGATGTAGGCACCACAACCAAAGACATGGAGTTCATCCACATGGAAACCGAGCATGTAGCGGGCCTTCCGGAGTCGATGGGCGGCAGCGGCGATCCGTCGCCTGTAACGGCTTACGGTACCTATATGGGAATGAAAGCCGCAGCTAAAAAAGCCTTCGGTACGGATTCGCTGGCCGGCCGGAAAATTTCGGTGCAGGGTGTGGGCCACGTGGGGGGCTACCTGGTAGAGCTGCTGGCCAAAGAAAACGCGCAAATCTATATCACCGATATTTACGAAGACCGCCTGAAGGAAGTATCGTCCAAGTATAGCGCTACTAAAGTAGTGGGCATGGACGATATCTACGACCTGGATGTGGATATTTACGCACCGTGCGCGCTGGGCGGTACCATCAACGACGAAACCCTGAGCCGCCTGAAATGCAGGGTAATTGCAGGCAGCGCCAACAACCAGTTGCGCAACGAGGAGGTGCACGGCCCGGCACTGATCGATCTGGGGATTTACTACGCTCCCGATTTCCTGATAAATGCAGGTGGTTTGATTAACGTATACTCGGAGCTGAACGGGTACAACCGCGAGAGCGCTTATGCCCAGACAGAGCGCATTTACGGCTACACACTGGATATTTTTAACCTGGCCGAAAAGGAAGGAATTTATACCCAGTTAGCCGCTACCAAACTAGCCGAAAAACGTATTGCAAGCATAGCCAGGATACACGCTACGTACTAAGCAAATTATACTTGATGCATGATAAGCAAAAGTGCTGCACCAACTGCAGCACTTTTGCTTTGTTCAGCCATACCGGAACTATAAACAACCTGTTTTGCATTCTGTTTTATAGTATAAACAGCCGGGCGGCAGAAGACAGGGACTTGAAATAAGACATCAGAAGTATAGAAAGGACTGTCATTAAGCAGCTTATACGTGTGCCGGCTGCCGCTTATACTTGTTGTGTTTAGCGCAGGTTGCTTGCATCAGGGATGCAGGTAAAGTATCTGTCGCTGTATTTTCTCTTTGTTACGCTGAGAAAGCGTGGAGTAAGAAAGTATAAGTTGTAACTTTGTGGCCTGAAATCTGCTTCCGCCGCCGGTGTTACCTGTTGCCGGAAAGAAGGCAGGGCACTGCAGCTTTCAGGAATCGAAAGATAACGGAAAGTATAAATTGATTGTGTCTTTATACTTATGTGATAACATCGCAAAGTATAAAGTATAGTATAAAATGCCGGTGCCGCAGGCGCTTTTTAAAATTACCAGATAACAATACGCTCTTTAACATAAGAATATGCTCAACCGCAGAACACTACGAATCAAGGCCATGCAAGCCATTTATGCCTACATGCAGGCCGAAAGTTCTGATTATCTGCTGGCGTTAGACCAGATTAGCGACCATTTCGCACCCGATCTCAACTCGATGGAGGTGCAGGACAAAAGACTGCTGGAAGGCCGTAAACAAATCGCCACCATCCTGTTTAAGGAATGGTACGAAACCCGCCAGTTTGAAACAGAGGAAAACGACAAGGAAATAATTGACGCGGTAAACAGGGCCATTGTTTATTACCAGAACCTCCTTAAAAAAGATTACCTTACTTACGGCAACCAGATGCTGGGCGCCGTAGAGCGCATCTATGACCATTACTTGGGTACCCTGCAGATACTGGAAGTGCTGACCGGCCTGATAGCGGAGGAGGAAGAAAAGAAAGAAAAGCGTTTTACCGTAGCCACAGGCCCTGACGTAAAACGTTTCCTGCGCAACCGTGTGGTGCAGCACCTGCTCCAGAATAAATCGTACCAGCAGCACATTATCCGGCGCAACATCAGTTGGGGATCAGATATCAGCGAAATACGGGCCGTTTACAGGAACATCCTCAAGCAGGACGACGCTTTCCTGAATTACCTGGCGCTGCCCGCGCCCACACTGGAGGACGACTTTGAGATAGTGAAACATATTTTCAAAAACATTATCTTTAAAGAAAAAAACTTACAATCTTTGTTTGAAGAGCAGGATCTGAACTGGGTAGAGAACAAAGCCATTGTGAAGAGCCTGGTAAACAAAACCATCAAAATTTTTGGTGAGGAGGTGGCTGAAGACCAGCAACTGTTGGATCTCTCGGCAAACTGGGAAGACGATAAAGCCTTTTTTGAGGAGCTTTACCACCAGACCATCAAAGACGATGAGAAGTATGAGGCCCTGGTAGCCGCCAGCGTACAGAACTGGGACGTGGAACGCGTGGCCATGCTCGACAAGATTATACTTAAAATGGCGCTTTGCGAAATGCATATCTTTCGCAGCATACCTGTAAAGGTTACCATCAACGAGTATATCGAAATCTCCAAGCTGTACAGCACGCCTAAAAGCAAGCAGTTTGTGAACGGCGTGCTCGACAAGATGGCACAGGAGCTCACCACCAAAGGCGACATCCGCAAATCAGGCCGCGGCCTGATTGACAACAAGTAAGGCCCGGGGAAAATTGGCTGGCCCGGAAAATTACTGTAAAAAGAAAATTTATATCCGACATATCCGTAACCTATGAGCAATAAGACAAGCAACGTACTGTTCTTTTTATCTGGCGCAGCCGCAGGTGCTGTTGCCGGCATCCTGTTTGCCCCCGAAAAAGGAAGAGAAACGCGCAACTGGCTAAGCTACCGCCTGGAGAAGTACCGCGATACCCTTTCTGACCTGACGGAGCAACTGATGGATGGCCGCGACAGTTCGCTGTCTTCGGCTAAAACAGAAGGGCAGCGCGTGATACAGGATGCGAAAGACAAGGCGGAAAAATTATTAGGCGACGTTGACTCTCTGATAAAAGAAATCAACAGCCGGAAAGAGATATAAAGCATGAAACAAGTTACCCTTATTCCCGGAGACGGGATAGGCCCGGAAATAACAGAAGCAGTAAAAGCAATTTTTAGTGCCGCCGGCGTACCTGTGGTTTGGGAAGTAGAAAACGCTGGACAAACTACATTCGATACCATGGGCGAGTTGATACCGGCTACGCTGCTGGCCTCGCTCGAAAAGAATAAAGTTGCCCTCAAAGGCCCTATCACTACGCCGGTGGGTAAAGGGTTTAAAAGTATAAATGTGCAGTTGCGGCAGATGTATGATCTGTACGCCAACATAAGACCTGCTAAAACGATCAAGGGTGTTTCCACGCGCTTCGACAATGTAAACCTGGTGCTCTTCCGCGAAAATACGGAAGGCCTTTACGCCGGCCTTGAAATGTGGGACGAACACCACCAGATTTCAGACTCTGTGGCACGCCTGACGCGCGTTGGCTGCGAAAACATCCTGCGTGCGGCCTTTGCGTATGCCGACAGGCACCAGTGCAAAAAAGTAACAGCCGTACACAAAGCCAATATCCTGAAAAGCGCCGGCGCCCTGTTCCTGCGTATAGCCGGCGAAATTGCCAGTGAGTACCCGCACATCACGTACGAAGACAAGATCATCGACAACATGTGCATGCAACTGGTTACAAAGCCGGAGCAGTTTGACGTGGTGGTAACCACTAACCTGTTTGGCGATATCCTGTCTGATTTGTGTGCAGGTCTGGTGGGCGGACTTGGCGTGGTGGCCGGCGCCAACATCGGCGACGAAATGGCCATTTTTGAAGCCGTACACGGCTCAGCCCCGGACATTGCCGGCAAAGGCATCGCTAATCCAACGGCCTTGCTGCAGTCTGCTATTATGATGCTGCACCACATCGGGCTGAAAGAAGACGCAAACCGCATCGAAGCAGCCCTGCACGCCACACTGGCAAATAAAGAAGAATGCACAGGCGACCTGGGCGGACATGCCGGCACTATGGCATTTGCACAGCACATTATCTCAAAACTATAATGTTGAACAGTAAAAGAGTTTTAAACATGAAAAAGAATTTTATCCTAGCTGCCGGTTTTGCCATGGCGCTATTTATTACAAGCTGCGACAGCAACAATAGTCAAACTGATACCACAACTGCTGATGCTACCGCTGCTACAGAAGCAGCGCCTGCCGTTGATAACCCGAATGTAGTGTCGGCGAGCGAAGCAATGTCGTCTGAGAACGCACCCGTTATCACCTTCGAGAATCCGGAGTATGATTTTGGAACAATAAAGCAGGGCGAAGTGATAGAGCACGTTTTCACGTTTACCAATACAGGCAAGTCGCCGCTGATTATAGAGAATGCTTCTGCGTCTTGCGGCTGCACTGTGCCGGAACCGCCAACAGAGCCTATTGCTCCCGGCGAAACAGGCAGCATTAACGTTAAATTTAACAGCGCCGGTAAAATGGGGCAGCAATATCCTACAGTTACCGTGCGTGCCAATACGCAGCCTAACCTTACCAAAATATCGATGAAAGGTGTGGTAGAGTCAAGCGGTGTGCCAAATGCCGGCCCAGAAGGCCCTGTAAGACAAAATTAAGACTGAAAGCTTTTAGGGTATACATACATAACCATGCAAACTATTTTTCTCCAGGCTGCCTCAGGCGGCGGCGTTCTGCCACAGGTACTCATGTTTGGTGCCATCATCCTTGTATTTTATTTCTTTATGATCAGGCCGCAACAGAAAAAAGCGCGTGACCAGAAGAAGTTCCGCGAGGAGTTAGTGAAAGGGATGAATGTGGTAACTATCGGCGGGTTGCACGGCAAACTGCTGGCCATAGAAGATGACACAATAGTAGTAGAGGTGGACAAAGGCGTTCGCCTGACGTTCGATAAATCTTCTATATCTATGGAAGCCACAGTTAAGGTGAATTAAGATCTGCGACTTTGCCGTTTGAGAAAGCAAAAAATATAGTCTTATGGTTATTGAGGCCATTCAGGCCCCGAACAAAGCAGTACTGGCGTGTAGTACTGCTTTGCTTTGTGGCGGCGTCTACCTTTTGGCTGCTCAATGCGCTCAACAAAAGCTATTCCACGCAAACTACGTACCCTATCCGGTTTATCTACAACAACAAAAAACTGGTTCCGGTACAGCCGCTGCCCGAGGAAGTAACAATAAACGTAACCGGTAAAGGCTGGAAACTGCTGCGCAAATCGCTCCGTTTTGAGGTGCAGCCCGCTGAGATATACATCCGCAACCTGCCAAGCAACAATTACCTGCTCGGCTCGGCCCTGCGCCCCGCGCTGGTAAATGCCTTGAATGGCCTGCAGCTTAACTTCGTGACAACAGATACGGTGCGCTTTAATTTTGATGAGCGGATAAAACGTACTGTTGCCTTAAAGCTGGACCCGCAGCAGAAAATTGTGGCGGACCGCCATGCGCAGGTGGGGCCCGTTACCATCACACCGGATTCTATTACGTTTGTAGGGCCATCTTCTGTGGTAGACAGCCTGCCATCTCCGTTTCTGCTGCGGCTTCCCAACCAGGAACTCACAGAATCATCCCAGGTAAGTGTGCCCATTAACTATGGCGACCGGCCCCTTGTGACAGCTAACATTTCGCAGGCAATGGTAAGCGTAAATGTTAAAAACCTGTTGCAGGAAGAGCGCCAACTGGTGCCGGAACTGATTAATGTGCCTGCCGGCAAAAAAGTGAGCCTGCAGCCGCCATTCCTGCTGGTGCGCTACCAGTTGCTCGAAGACTCTGCTGCCCTGTTAAACCGTGATGCCTTTAAGGCTGTGCTGGACTATAGCAAGTATAACCCCAAGGATTCTACACTGGCACCGGAACTGGTGCAGAAGCCGCCGGGAGTGCGACACATAACACTGCTGCCGGAGCAGGTAAAGGCAACCTTACAATAAGTCTGCCATGCTGAAGATAGGTATAACGGGTGGTATAGGCGTAGGTAAAACAGTCGTCTGCCGCATGTTTGCCCTTTTAGGTGTGCCGGTATACGATGCTGATGCGCGGGCTAAATGGGTGATGCAACATGATGCAGCCTTGCAGCAGGAGTTACGGGCTGCATACGGGCCAGGTGCCTTTACCCAAGCCGGCGAACTGGATCGGGTATACCTGACCGGCATTGTTTTTAATGATCCGGAGCGGCTAGCACAGCTAAATGCCCTGGTGCATCCGCACGTGGGCCGCGATTTTACAGAGTGGGCCGCTCTGCACGCCGGCAGGCCATACGTGCTGAAGGAAGCCGCGCTGATGTATGAATCGGAATCCTGGAGGCAGATGGACCAGATTATAGCTGTATCCGCACCGCTGGCACTGCGTATCAGGCGCCTGTTGCAACGCGATGCGCACCGCACCGAAAAGGATATCAGGTCCATCATGGCCAGGCAACTGGAGGAAGAAGAGAAGATAGCCAGATCCCAGCACGTTATCTACAATGATGATCACCAACTGCTCATCCCACAGGTGCTAAAGCTGCATGAGGAGTTTATCCTACAAAGCCAGGTGAAGCGATAGTTGTTTTTACCAGTCCGCGCTGAGCCTGATTCTTCCTGCCTTTAAGGTATAACAGCCGCTTTCTGAGAGCGTGCGCATAAGCGCATCGCGTGCTGTCCTGAGAAATTCCGCAAGTATGAAAATGACCATCATCGCCATTCTGGCATTTTTCTCCCCGTTAATATCTTCCGGACAGGTTGATCTGCAGCAACCTTTTAAAGACTGCCATGTGGAGGGGAGCATTTCTATCTATGATTACAAAAACCGGACATGGCTATTCAGCGACACCGCAGATGCTGAAAAGGAAATGTTGCCGGCCTCTACTTTCAAAATAATCAATTCCTGCATTGCCCTGGAGCTGGATAAGGTGAAAGACGAGCACGAAGTTTTTAGATGGGATGGCGTTGAAAGAACCTTTTTTGGCGCGGAAATGAATGCCTGGAACAAAGATACCGATCTCAAAAATGCCTATAAAAATTCAACTATCTGGTACTATGTAGAACTGGCCCGAAGAATTGGAAGAAAAGACTATAAACGCTATCTGACAGCATGCAACTATGGCAACGGAGATCTTTCCGAAACAGGAGATGACTTCTGGAACTATGGCGCATTTGCTGTTTCACCCGTCGACCAGGTTGCGTTTTTAAAGGCATTTTACGAAGAAAAGCTTCCCTTCTCAAGCCGGACTTACAGGATTGTGAAGAAGATGATGGTTTCGGAAACAACAGATAACTACATTCTAAGAGACAAAACCGGCTGGACGAAAAAAGACGGGCAAGATATAGCCTGGTGGGTGGGATATGTGGAAAGGAAAGATAATGTCTACTTTTTCGCAACAAGGCTGACAAAAAAAGTAACAACAGACAATCCTGATTTTTCGGGTTGCAGAAAGAAGATAACGAAAGCAATTCTGAAGAAAATAAAGGCGATAGAGTAAGCAGCGGCGCAATAAGGCTACAAAGCGATAAAAGGCATCAGCGCAAGTATGGCAACGGGTTGTTTATACTATTGGCGGGCTGGTGGCGTTTGCTAAGTATGGCAGGTACTATAGGTATAAAGTGCGGAGAAAACAACGATGCTTCAGGAATAGACATAAAAAAAGGACAACTTTGCAGTTGTCCTTTCGTGGGGCGTACTGGGTTCGAACCAGTGACCCCCTGCTTGTAAGGCAGGTGCTCTGAACCAGCTGAGCTAACACCCCGGTTTTTAATCTCAGAGGCCTTATGACCCCGTTTGATGATGCAAATATGGGGCATATTTTTTTAACCGCAAAACATTTCAAAAATATTTGACAAATTTTTTTTCTGCCTGCTGCCTGCTTGTACACCTGTTATTATGGCTGTACCTTTAGGTTCTATAAGTTGCTTAATATCTGAACGTTCGATTGGTGAAGAAAAGAGTTGTTAAAAAAATGCTATTTTATGCAATTGCCATTCCGCTGGCTGTTGCAGGTGTGGCATTGGCCTTAGCGCACACGTATCAGGATAAAATTATTGCCCTTTTTGTAACGGAGGCAAACAAGCACATCAAAACCAAAGTAGAGGTGGGGCAGATTTCGCTGTCGCTGTTTGAGAAGTTTCCTAATGTGGCGGTATCGCTGGACAAGGTGAACGTGCACGAAGGCCTGCCGGATAGCAAGGCACCGCTGGCAAAGGCAGACAGATTATACTTTACCTTCAGCCTGTTGGATATGCTGCGCGGCAAATATACCGTGAAGCAGCTATACATGGAAAAGGGCGAAGTGTACGTGAAGGTGCTGCCGGACGGGCAGGTAAATTACCTGATTATAGCCGAAGACACTACAGCTACCGAGGACGCCGGTTTTGCATTCGACCTGGAGGAAATACATCTGAAAGACGTTAGGGTGCACTACGATGACCGGCAGCTGAAGCAAAGGTATGAAGTGGAGGCGCATGCACTGCAGGCGGGGCTGGGCATTACGCCCGAAAGTATAGACGTTGAGGCAAGCGGTAATACCACCATCTATACGATAAAAATCGGCGATAGCGAATACTTCAAGGGAAAGAATGTTACTGTCGCTTCTGCCCTGACCATAGATCGGCAGGCACAAACCATACAACTGCAGCCATCAGTGGTGCAGGTAGAAGACGCTGCTTATGAGGTGGGTGGCACCATCGGCTACAGTGGCCCTGCCATACTTGATTTAAGCTTCACCGGAAAAAATACAAGTATACAATCATTGCTGTCGCTGCTGCCACAAACCCTGACGCAGGATATGCGCCAATACCGTAGCGAAGGCGACATTTACTTCAACGGGACCATTAAGGGCGAAACTTCGGCCAAAAAGAACCCGCTGATCTCCGTTAACTTTGGTGCGCGCAATGCCTCCTTTTTCCATCCGGATGCCAAACAGCGCGTGGATAAAATAAACCTGACCGGCACTTTTACCAATGGCAGTGCCCACAGCGCCGCTACCTCGGTGCTGGAACTGAAAAAACTGAGCGGTGTATTGAACGGGCGCAGATTCTCGGGCAACCTGAAGTATGGCAACTTCCAAAACCCCAGCATTGCATTTGATGTACAGGGAATGCTGGATGTGAGCTACGTGCTGGAGCTGGCCAAGCTGAAAGAGATACCAAAGGGCAGCGGCCTGGCAGATGTGCGGATTGCTTTTTCGGGCAACCTGAACGAGTTTAAGGCGCGGCCCGGCAACAGCACTGTGCGCACCACCGGCGATATTACGCTGCACAACGTATCGCTGGCGCTGCAGGAAGTGCCTTTGCCCGTCTCCAGGCTCAATGGCAACCTTATGTTCAAGAGCAACGATGTGGCGGTATCTGATTTCAAAGGCAAGCTGGGCGAGTCGGATTTTGTTATCAACGGCATGTTCAGGAACATGATGGCCTGGCTGCTGCTCGACAGGCAACGTTTGCTGGTAGAGGCCGATTTCAACAGCAACTATCTTAATTTTGACCAGTTGCTGCGCGAAGAACTGAATACGCCGGAAACAGCCCGAAAAGGCAGCGGCTCCGACTATCGCTTTATCATATCGCCTAACATTGCTTTCGATCTGAGCGCCAATATCAAACGCATGCGCTTCAGGCGGTTCCTGGGTAAAGACATACAGGGAGAGGTAAAGCTGCGCAACCAAGTGATAACATCCCCTAACATTTCATTTAACGCCATCGGGGGCCACTTTGCCGTGCGCGGCTCTGTGGATGCCCGCACCCGTAACCAGATTAAAGTCAGCACAGCCGCGCGGCTCAGCAACATGAGCGTGGACAGCCTGTTTTACGTGTTCGAGAATTTTCACCAGGACTTTATAGAAGATCGCCACCTGCGCGGGCAGCTCACCGCCAATATTACATCCGATGTATATCTCGACAGCCAGCTGAACCCCAAGACAGACCTGCTGCAGGCCGAAATAGTGGCTACTGTGCGGAACGGACAGCTTATCAATTTTGCGCCGATGCAGAAAATGTCGGCTTTTGTGAAGCGGAATGAACTGGCAAACATGCGCTTTGCGGAACTGCACAACAGCTTCTGGATTCAGCGGCGCACCATTTATATTCCGGAAATGGATATCCGGTCCAGCCTGGCATCCGTTCCGGTGCTATCTGTTTCCGGCACCCATACTTTCGATCAGGACATGGATTACAAGATAAAGTTGCCGCTGTTCGGCAGCAGCCGTCCCGATAAAGACGCGGTGTATGGCGTGGTAGCCGATGACCCTGATGCGGGCAACAGTATGCTGTTCCTGACCTTAAAAGGAAAAGAAAACAACTTTAAACTGGCCTATGATAACGAGCGGGTGCGCCGGAAAATAAAAACTGACCTGAAACAGGAAGGGCAGGAACTCAAAGATTTGCTGCACGGCAAAAAGCCAAAGCAGAAAGAGAAGAAAGTAGAGTTGCAGGAAGGAGAGTATTTTGACTTTGATTAAGACAAGCATACCTGCTGGAGGGGTGTGAAATGCCTTTCAGAGAGCAGGTATCCTTGTATAAGAGCAGGTATAAAGCAGCAGCGTATATCATCTTTTTCCCGGAAAAGAGAGCAGCTTTGCCGGCATTTCAAAGGCCAATTCACATGCAGGTATGGCTGCTGCTTCCCTGCATATACCTTTCCCAGTTATAATTGAAAAAAGCACATAAGAGCTTAACTTTCAATATTAGTGTGTCTACGGAATAATTTTATACTTATATCTGAAATCTCAGAATTGCCAGAGAACCATACGCGGCCTTGCCCGTTTATGATATCAAGGCTGCAAGCATAAGTAATGTAGCTTTAGAAGAGGTAAAGCCTGATGTATAGCTATTTAGCTGCCCTAAGGTGAAGAATGGAATTTAAATAAATCTGAAAATATAAGGGTGAAAAAAAGCCGGGGCTTCTCCGGCTTTTTTATTGCGCTTACCGGACGTCAGTTCCCGGGAAAGATGTTTGAAGGGGCTGGCCTTTCCTGCCTGCCTCCGGCGAAGCCGGCTGCTGCAGGTATACCGTCTGGCTTGGGAGGGCAAATGCGGCGCCGTTCCGCTCCACAATTTCCACAATCTTATAGTTTATTTCCTCCTTCACATCAATGTACTCGTCCCAGTCCATAGTAGCCACAAAGTATAACACCATAATATCTTTTGAAGATGCGCTCAGAGCTTTAAACCGGATGCGGCCATCCTGGTTGGTGCGCGGGTGCTGATCGATGTATGCCTGCATCTCCCGGATAATAGCGCGCATTTGGGCAGAGGTGGTGTTGTAGGTAAGACTGATAGTGAAGTCTGCCCGCCTGAATGTCCGCAACGACAGGTTGTTGAGGGCTTTGTCTATCATAAACTTGTTGGGCAGGGTCACAAAGCTTTTTTCCAGTGTGCGCATACGCGTACTCCGGAAGCCGATTTTCTCAACGGTACCCGTTATGTCGGCCACCTGCACCAGATCACCTACCACAAAAGGCTGATCCAAGAAGATGGTAAATGAGGCCAGCAGGTTTTCTATACTTTCTTTGGCGGCAAAGGCAATGGCCAGACCTCCCACGCCCAGACCGGCTACCAACCCAGCCACGTTTACGCCGAACACAGTGCCCAGCATCACCATAAACGACAAAAGCACGATCAGAACTTTAGAGAAATCCTTGAAAAAAGGCACCAGTTGGTCGTCGAGTTTGGAGGAGGTGTGTTCGGCGCGGAGGTTGAAGATATGACCTGCAAAATCAATCAGGCGCAGCACCACCCAGGTTAAAGCAATAATCACAAACACCTGGTAAGTGCGGAAGGTGAGTGTTCTCAGGAAATGGTCCTTCTGCCGGGCAGCTTCTGTGGGGTCGAGGGGATAATCCAGCGCTTTGAAAGCAAAGTATAGAAATACCAGAAACAGCAGCACCTCCAGCGGTTGCAGCAACAGCCGCCGGAAAATAGGCAGGTTGCCTTCCTGCGAAAACCGCTTTACCAGCCGGAACATAAGCCCGGACAGCAGCCGGGACAGCATCGTTTTAAAAAGAAAGCCGAACAGCAGGATGCCCGCAAACCAGAGGTAATTGGTTACGGTGTTGTCCAGGAATTCATAGTTCAGGATATCTCTCCAAAGCATATACAAACGGAATTAGAGCAACTGGCCAGGCGCGATTTCAAAAGATGTTTTAGTGAACTCTGTTTTCAGCGCATTTTGTGTATACGCCTTCTCGGGTGCCTGCTTCATGGTGCAGGAAATATCGGAGGAAATAGCCTCGTCTGTCATCTCTACGTCATTCTCTATCAGGTAAGCAAGCACGCGTGCCATGCCGCAACCGGCAACAAAATCAGGTATAACGGAGCGCGCCGATGCGCAGCGGGCTGGTAACAACCCAGCCTTTGGCATCATTCCGTTTAAAAACAATCCCGGGGCGTTTCTCTCACATTGCCTGCGTAATCCTTTCATCCTTTGCGTGCTGATTAAAACCGGGGCAAAGGTACGAAAATACCTCAGAGCGTGCAGGCGAAGTATAAACTAGGGCAGGTAAATAGCGCCACCTGTGTTGTCGTGCGCCGCGCCCGTAACCGAACGAAGGCAGTTATGCTCTCCGCGCCAGCGCAGCACGCCCAGAAAGGCAAAAATAAGGGCCTCTTTAAAGCTTACGACCTCCGGCTCAGGTACCTCCACCTCAAATGCGTCGCCGAGATAGCATTGCATCAGCTCTACCAGATACGTGTTAAAAGCGCCGCCGCCCGTCAGCAGCACGCGGTGCTGTTGCCGGTGCAGCAACGGTAATGCCTGCTGAATCTGCATAGCAATGTGATGGCAAACCGTGTGTAGCTTGTCTTCGATGGTCCCGGCATAACTCTCTATACTTTGGAGGCTATTATCCAGTACCCATTCTTTGCCCAGCGATTTCGGCGGCGCCTGCGCAAAGTATAAGGGCGCATTCAGCGCTGCCAGCAGGCCAGGTAGCAGCTTGCCCGAGCGTGCCACCCGTCCACCTTCGTCATAAGGCTGGCCCATGCTGTTGGCCAGGTGGTTCAGCAGCATATTGCAGGTTGCGATATCAAAAGCAAGGCGCTTGCCGCCCTGGCTATAGGACACGTTGGCAATGCCGCCGAGATTGATGCAGAAGTCATACTGGCCAAACAACAACTCGTCACCGATGGGCACCAGCGGGGCGCCCTGTCCGCCCAGGGCAATATCGAGCGTACGGAAATCGCAGACGACGGGCAGTTGTGCGGCTGCCGCGAGGTAGGCGCCGTTGCCGAGCTGAAACGAAATATGCTGCTCCGGCTGGTGGAAAATAGTATGGCCGTGAGAGGCAATAAAGTCGGGCTGGACTGGCTGCTTTTCTAAGAAATTTTTTACCTGTTGACCCAGGTAAGTACCGTATGTGTGGTCTAATTTTACCAGCTGCCGGGCCGTTGTAGTTTCGGCTCCCCGGAGAGATTCAATCCAATTATCACTATATGCGAATGTAGTAGCATGTAGTATATCATATATCCAATTATTATCTTTATACGTAAATCCACATAGCGCTATGTCTGTGCCATCGAGGGAAGTGCCGGACATGATGCCGAGTACATGATATGTATCCATGCTGCTAAGATAAATATTTGTTCTGAACCCTGTTCAGCCAAATAATGCAGAGGCCGTATATACGTTATTATGAATAGGGTTGTTAATGTATGTAGAAACTGTAAGGTATAATTTATTTAAGTATGAAAAGTTTATTATCAAGAATTGAATCAAAGAAAATAGATAAGGCGGCGGCCATGCTCAAGGTGCTGGCGCACCCTAAAAGGCTGGCTATCGTGGACTTACTCGGCAAAGAGGACAAAATGACGGTAACCGAAATCTATAAATACCTCGATTTGCCGCAGGCCATTGCCTCGCAGCACCTCATCACCCTGAAGGACAAGGGTGTGCTCTCTTCCTTTAAGGTTGGAACCAAGATTTATTATTCGCTGGCTATCCCCAAGCTGATAGATGTGATCGATTGCCTGGAAGAGTGTTGCATTGATATTTAGTGCCGGACCCTGCCGGCAGGCTTTAAAGTAAAGCTCTAACCGAACCCGAAATCTCCGTTTTTGCGCTTCAAAGTGCCGCCGGGGATTTCGGGTTCGGTTTTTTCACTAAGAAAATACAGTCGTTCACCTGATTTTTTCGCATCTCTTTTTAGGGCAATGTGAGCGAAAGAGTGATATAAATAACAGCCTCTAACGACGCTTTACCACTGGGCATCGCCACCCGCAAATTTGCATGCAGGCAACTTAAGAAATAAGCAAAATACAAAGCAGAAGTTCTTTAGATTCCTGTTGCCTGATGTCATAGCCCGGGCGCTTCTGAACAAGCGCTTATACTTAGTTGAGATGAAGCAGGCGTATTAATCCATACTTCAATAAAGGTTAAAGAGCCTGAACGTCTTCCCTGTTGCAAATGGGTATTAGGTTCATACTTATACCTTCGTACATGCTTCTGCCAGGTAAAGGCTGTGGAACTTACGGGAAGGAACAGGGTACTTACGCTGATTGCAAGTATAAATAGAGCAGGCATACTATAGCGATAGCGCTTATACTATGGGTGGTGCTGCAGAAAAGCCAGCGGCCCTGTTCTGAAGACTTTATCAGAACAGGGCCGCCGGCTTATAAAAATAAGTATGTGGAAATTACTCTGTTGTGGCCGGCTGACTTTCCAGATCAAAAAGGTCGTTCAGCAAATCAATCAGTGTTTCGGCTTCTCCGCGCTTGCAGGCAGCCTTTAGTTGCAGCACCGGCAGCTTGATTACCTTTTGCATCATCGACTTGGTAATGCTTTCAACGAGTTTTGCTTCCTGCGGGCCCAACTTTTTAACGTAACGCGCTATTTCTTCCTGGCGGATGGTCTCCAGCGCATTCTTCAGCTTGTGTATGGTAGGCGATACCATCATCTCTTTAGACCAGTCGTTAAACTGCTCGATCGATTCTGCAATAATTTCTTTTACTCTCGGGATGGCGCTGATGCGGCGTTGCAGGGCTTCAGAGGCTTTGCTCTGAATAGAGTCGATGTTGTAAACCAACACGCCCGGTATACTTTCCGCCTCTGCTTCCACGCTGCGCGGCACCGACAGGTCTATAAAAAACTTAAAGGTCAGTACGTTCAGGCGCTGTATCATTTCTTTAGTGAAGAAAGGCGTTTCGCGCGCTACAGAAGAGATAACTACATCCGCTTCTTTCAGGCCCTGTACCATGTCTTCAAACGGAAGCACCTCCATGTCGCATTCCTCGGCCAGTACTTTTGCCTTGGTTAAAGTGCGGTTGGTGATTTTTACGTTCTTATACCCGCTGTCTTTTAAATTGCGGCACACGTCGGCGCCTATCTCGCCCAGGCCCACTACCAGTATACTGGGGTCGGTAATATCTGCGGTTAAGGCCGCTATCAGCTCGATGGCTGCATAAGAAGTAGAGGCAGCCCCGTCGCGAAAAGATGTTTCCTGCACCACGCGCTTGTTGGTAAAGAAAATCGTGTGCATCAGGCGGTGCAGAAACGGGCCGGCAGTTTCGTTGTCGGCCGCCCACTGGTAGGCTTGCTTTACCTGGTTAGAAATCTGCATGTCGCCCACCACCTGCGACTCCAGCCCCATTGCTACTTCAAATAAATGTTGTACGGCATCGTCGTGCTCGTTCAGAATAGTGAAGTAATCCAGGTATTGGGTAATATTTTGGATGCCTTTGGTAATGCCCAGCAGCTTTACAATGTCGGCGCTGTAATCGAGGTCGGCGTTGTAGTATACTTCGGTGCGGTTGCAGGTAGAAAGAACCAGTATATCAGAAGCCTGAATAAAGCTTTTGAGTGTCTGTAGAAACAGCCTGCAGGAATTTTCGTCTAAGGCAATCAACTCCCTGATATCCAGCGGCGCTTTTCTGTACGAGAGGCTGATTGCTTTAAAGTTCTGAAGCATAATAACGTTCGTTATTCTAGAGGTGCAAATTTACTCCTCTAATTTTTAAAATAAAACTTACTTGCCCTTAATGTTTAATTTATACTAATTTAAAATAAATTACGTGTACACTGCATGATTCCTATCTATTCTCAGAAGAACAGAATAAAGCTTGTTGTTGTTATCATTGCCCTCGTCATCGGCGCCGCCACTATTACTTATACCAACGTGCTCGTAGGCAAGTTGTCGGAGCGGGAGCAGGAACTGGTGCAACTCTATGCCAAGGGCCTGCGCTACATGATTAACGCGCCCAGCGACGATAACATCGTTTTTATTGAAGAAGAAATCCTCTCGTCTAACCACACCGTGCCCGTCATCCTGACCGATGAGCACGAGAACATCCTCGATTCTAAGAACATCAATCTGCCCGAAAACATTACGGAGGAAAGAGCAAATGAGCTGCTTCAGCAGGAAATAAAAAAAATGAAGGCGCAGCACGCCCCCATAGAGGTACCCTGGGCCGAAGGTTCGGTGAACTATGTGTTTTATAAAGACTCGGCGCTGCTCGCACAGCTGCGCTTTTACCCTTATGTGCAGCTCATCGTAATTGCCTGCTTTGCCCTGATGGCTTACTTTGCCTTCAGTTACTCGCGCCGCGCCGAACAAAACAGGGTATGGGTGGGCCTGGCCAAAGAAACGGCGCACCAGCTGGGCACGCCGCTTTCCTCCCTGATGGCCTGGTACGAGTACATCAAAGCCAGTCCCAAGTTTGTGGATGAGCCTATCCTGGAGGAGTTTGGCAAAGACATCCGCCGGCTGGAAGTAATTACAGAGCGCTTCTCCAACATTGGCTCGGTGCCGGCACTCCGCGACGAAAACATCCTGCAGGTAACCGAAAATGCCATCAGTTACCTGCAGAACCGTATTTCCAGCAAAGTAATTTTTACTGTTAAGTCAGATTTCTCGCCGGATATTACAGCCAAAGTAAACGTGCCGCTGTTTGACTGGGTGATTGAGAATATCTGTAAAAATGCCGTAGACGCCATGGAGGGCCGCGGAAGTATAACCCTGCAACTGCACCTGCTGGGCAAAGCAAGTATAGCCCTGGACATTACCGACACAGGTAAAGGTCTTTCGAAAAGCAAAATGGATACTGTTTTCTTGCCTGGCTACACGACTAAAAAGCGCGGCTGGGGCCTGGGATTGGCATTGGCCAAGCGCATTATCGACAATTATCACAATGGCCGGTTGTACGTAAAGTGGTCGGAACCCGGCAAAGGCACCACCTTCCGGATTGTGCTGAACAGGTAACGGTGAGTTCTGAGTTCCGAGTTGTGCCGTAGCATGTTTAATGCGCCGCTACCTGACCCTACTCATCCCATAATTCTAAAGTCCTTGTCAATGGTGGAGATAGTAAAGTATAGCGCAAAGTATAAAACCACTTGGGATAATTTCGTGCGCGGCTCCAAAAACGGTACTTTCCTGCTGCGCCGCGATTATATGGAATACCACGCACATCGGTTTACAGACCACTCGCTGCTGTTCTACCGGAAAGGGAAATTGGTGGCGCTGCTGCCGGCAAATGAGGAGGGGAGCAAAATTCACTCTCACGGCGGCCTGACCTATGGCGGCATCATCAGCAGCGAAAGTATGAAGGCCACAACGATGCTAGGGGTATTTGAGGCGATGCAGTTATACTTCCGGCAACTGGGCTTTACAGAAATCAGATATAAAACCATTCCGCACATTTATCACCGGTTACCCGCCGAAGAGGACTTGTATGCGCTTTTCAGGTGTGGCGCCATCCTTTACCGCCGCGATGCAGGATCTGTAATTATGCCAGCCAACCGGCTGCCTTACAACAAGCTGCGGCAACGCAAACTGAAACATTCCGGAACCGGCACGCTCAAGTTGCAACAAAGTATGGCCTTTGCTGATTTTATGCAGATGGAACAGGAACTGCTGCAAACAAAGTATAAAGCCGCACCGGTACATACGGCAGCAGAAATCACGCAGCTGGCTTCGCTGTTCCCCCGGAACATCAGGCTGTATGCGGCCTTTGCAGAAGAGGCAATGCTGGCGGGGATAATTATGTATGAAACAGAAACCGTAGCGCACTGCCAGTACATCGGCACCACACCGGCCGGGCGCGAGGCAGCGGCACTGGATGCTCTGGTGAATTACCTGCTAACGGACGTATACCCGCACAAGCCATACTTCGACTTTGGCATTTCTACGGAGCAGCAGGGGCAGTACCTGAACGAAGGACTTATCAGCAACAAGGAAAGCTACGGAGCCCGCAGCATCGTGCACGATTTTTATAAACTTACATTGTAGCGGACGAGGCAATGTTGGAGTAAGTTGTAGATTTTACCTGGCCCTGTTCACTACAAAAACGCCGGCCAGTATCACCAACATGCCTGCATAATGCCAGAACTGGATACTTTCGCCGTCCAGCACGCCCCACAGCAGCGCTACAATCGGAACAAGGTAGGTGATGGAACTGGCAAAAATGGTGGTAGAAATATGAATCAGTTTGTTGAAAAGGATCAGGGCGATGGCAGTGCCGAACACGGCAAGTATGGCAATGTATAACAGCGCTTCCCAGGCGCCCGGCACGTGTTGCAACTTGTAAAGAAAGCTGGTAGTGAACAGGTAGAGCAGCGCAGGAGGCCCTACCGTCAGCAGCGCCAGGCTCGATACGTAGAGCGGCTTCATGTTCTGCAGCCGGTGCTTGATGATGTTTACGCTGGCGCCATAGCAAACCGTGGCAAGCACAATGTATAAACCATAGTACTTGTTATTGAAATCAGTGCTGCCGTTGCCCGAAAAAATGAGCAGAATGGTGCCTGCAATACCGATAAAAATACCAAGCATGCGCATCCAGGTGATAGATTGCCGGAAAAACATGGCGCCAATCAGCAGCGTGAACAGCGCCGTGAGTGAGTTCAGCACCCCGGCAAGGCCGCTGGCCAGGCGCGTTTCGGCATACGCAAACAGGAAAGCCGGGAAAAAATTACCCAGCAAACCGCTCCCCAGCAAATACTTCCAGCGGTAGGGTTCTACGGTTTTCAGACCCTTAAAAGCGAAAGGCAGCAGCGCGGCGCAGGCAATTACCATACGCAGCGCTCCCAACTCATCCGAAGAGTACACAACCAGCCCCTTTTTCATCAGAATAAAAGAAGTGCCCCAGATGAGCGTCAGGATGATGATCAGGAACCAGGGAAGTATAGCATTTGGCTTCTTTTCCTGTACAGGCGTGGTGGCAGTTTTGATAGCGGTAAAGGTATAAAGTAGATGGTATGGTTTGCGCCAGGGCAAAAGTAAAGCTTCAGGAGCTAAGAAATTAAAAGTAGAAAGCTAAAACATTAGGTAAATCGCCAGCAGTTTCAGACACTCGCAGGAGCTGCGCACGCTGCGAGGTCTTGTGAAGCAGTTTAACTCTCTAACCCTTTAACTTCCCAACTTTCTAACTAATCTACACCGCTTCGTAACTCATGGTCTGGGCTATTTCCTCCAGCGTGTCGTAGATCTCGTTGATGTCTTCGGATTGCACCAGGCGCATGCGCAGGGGCTTGAAGTGCGATAAGCCTCTGAAATAATTGGTGTAGTGGCGGCGCATTTCAAAAATGCCGAGCTTGTCGCCCTTCCACTCCAGCGAGTGCGAAAAGTGCTGACGGCAAACATCCACACGTTCCTCCAGCGACGGCCCGGGCAGCGTTTCGCCTGTGGCTATAAAGTGCTTTATCTCGTTAAAAATCCACGGGTAACCGATGCTGGCACGGCCAATCATGATGCCATCCACGCCATACCTGTTGCGGTACTCCTGGGCCTTCTGCGGCGTGTCGATATCACCGTTGCCGAAAATCGGGATTTTCATGCGCGGGTTGTTTTTAACTTCCGCAATCAGGCGCCAGTCAGCTTCACCTTTGTACATCTGCACGCGCGTGCGGCCATGTATACTCAGCGCCTGTATGCCAATGTCCTGCAGGCGCTCGGCGGTTTCTACTATGTTTTTGGTATTATCGTCCCAGCCCAGGCGCGTTTTCACGGTTACCGGCAGGTGCGTGGCTTTCACAATTTCTGACGTCATCTGCACCATTTTGGGTATGTCGCGCAGCAGGGCAGCGCCGGCTCCTTTGCAGGCTACATTCTTCACCGGGCAGCCATAGTTGATGTCGATCAAATCCGGCCCCGCCTGTGATGAAACTATAGCTGCTTCACGCATCGAATCTATCTCTGAGCCAAAAATCTGAATACCAATCGGACGCTCGTAATCAAATATATCGAGCTTTTGGACGCTCTTGGCGGCATCGCGTATCAGGCCTTCCGACGAAATAAACTCCGTGTACATCAAATCGGCACCGTTGGCTTTACACACCTTCCGGAACGGCGGATCACTCACGTCCTCCATGGGTGCCAGCAGCAACGGAAACTCTCCTAAGTCTATGTTCGCTATCTTTACCAAAGTAAAATCTATTTTTTCGCGTAAATTTACGTCAATTAAACCTAAATCGCCCTATGAAAGGTTTCATCCCGAAGGACATGCACCCGTTTGTGGTGCTTTTGCTGCTGATTGCCTTTATGATAGGAGGTGCCTTCATTGCCTCTTTCTTCTATAGTGTATTGGGCGAGTACCTCTATGGGATAAGTATATTTGAGCTGGCCGAGGCGCTGGCCAACCCCACCGATGCGCCTGATGCTGCGGCCGCTCTGATGTTTTACCAGGGCATCACCTCCTTCTTTATGTTTATTGTCGCGCCGTTGTTTCTGCTGCGCACGATGAATTTTGATCTTGGCCCGTACCTGAGCTGGAAAGAGCGCCCGGCGCTTGCCCTGGTGCTGCTCAGTGGCCTGGTGGTTGTGCTGATTATGCCCCTGAACTCGCTTATCATCAACTGGAACGCCGGCATTCATTTTCCGGAATTTATGCAGGGCTTTGAAGATTGGGCGCGTGCAGAAGAGGACCAGGCCGGGCAGATGACCAAACTGCTTGCTAATTTCGGTACGCTGCCGCAGTTGCTGGTGGGCCTGCTGGTAATTGCGGTTATTCCGGCCATTGGCGAAGAACTGGTTTTCAGGGGGGTGTTGCAACGGCAATTGCACCGCTGGGCAGGCAACATGCATGTGGCTGTTTGGCTGGCAGCGCTGATATTTGCGGCCATACATGTACAGTTTTTCGGCTTTGTACCGCGCGTTGTATTGGGCGCCCTGTTCGGCTATTTATACTTCTGGTCGGGCCGCATTGTGGTGCCCATGGTGGCTCACTTTGTGAACAACGGTTTTACGGTGTTTTTGCTATACCTGCAGCAGACCGGGCAAATGACGAATTTTGATGTGGAGAGCACCGAGCCGATGCCGTGGTATTCCATTGTGCTGTCGTTGGTCCTGAGCGCGGCAGTGTTATACTTCCTGTACCAGCGTTTCCTGGCAGTGCCGGTGCGCCCCGAAGGAATGGCCGCGGTAGAAGTGCCACAGGAAAAAGAAGATGAGGTATAAGCAAGTATAAACCGAAAGATTTCTCTCCAAGGATGTATGTAACTCAACTATAAGTATCAACCTTATTCTCTTAAATACCGTCCGGAAACACAACCCTTTACATGAGCAAACACATCTCCACCTTCAGCAACTTACAGCAGCGAACCATTATCGGCGTATTGGGTGCCGCCGTTTTTATAGGGGGGATTTGGTTTAACGAGTGGACGTATTTTCTGCTGTTCCTGGGGCTCACCCTGCTGGGCATTGCCGAATTTTACAGGCTGGTGCGGGTGCAGGGCATCAGGCCAAACCGTGGGCTGGGACTGGGGCTGGGAGCTCTTTTCTTTGTGTCTGTTTTCCTGATTGAAAAAGACCTGATGCCGGGCGAACTGCTTTACCTGTCGCTGCCGGTGCTTTTCCTGGCTTTTATTCTGGAACTCTACCGCAAACAACCGCAGCCTTTTACCAACATTGCTTTCACCTGGATGGGGGTGGTTTATGTGGCGGGTCCGTTCGGGTTGCTGCACCTGCTGGGCTTTCTAAAAGGCACCTACGACTGGCAACCTATACTTGGCGTTATGCTGCTTATCTGGGCATCGGATATTGGTGGGTATATTTTCGGCAAAAGCTTTGGTAAACACAAACTGTTTGAGCGCATCTCGCCGGGCAAAACCTGGGAAGGATGGGCGGGCGGCACCTTGCTGGCTATGGCGGTGGGCTATGTGCTGTCGCTGTTTTTTACGGATCTGGCTTTATACCAGTGGATAGGCATCGCGCTGTTGGTGGCTGTCTTCGGCGTGCTGGGCGACTTAACTGAATCGCTGCTGAAACGCAGCCTGGGCGTGAAGGACTCGGGTACGCTGCTGCCCGGCCACGGCGGCATTCTCGACCGCTTCGACAGCCTGCTGATGGCTATTCCTTTCATTGTCGCTTTCCTGAAAATATTCTAAAAACTTTTGTCTGCCGCTTTTAGGAGGTTGCAAGTATAATGCCCAACTTTGCCGCCTGATTAATTACTCACTTCTAATTATTATATAGCAAGAGATGTTATACAAAGAGCCTGCGCCGATAAAGGACAGGGAAAATCCTTTCGAATCGATGATGTCGCGCTTCAATATTGCCGCCGAAGTGCTGGGGCTGGACGAGGAAACGTACAATGTGCTCAAGTCCCCTACCCGTCAGGTAATTGTGAATGTGCCCGTTACAATGGATGATGGCAAAGTGCGTGTGTTTGAAGGCTATCGCGTGATTCACTCTACCATTCTGGGCCCTTCAAAAGGCGGTATCCGCTATGCGCCGGATGTGTTTCTGGATGAGGTAAAGGCGCTGGCTGCCTGGATGACCTGGAAATGTGCTGTAGTGGATATCCCCTACGGCGGCGCCAAAGGCGGAATTATCTGTGACCCGTATTCAATGTCTTCGGGCGAAATTGAGCGTTTAACCAGGGCTTATACTTCTTCTTTGGTGGATATCTTCGGCCCGGACCAGGATATACCGGCCCCGGACATGGGCACCGGCCCGCGCGAAATGGCCTGGCTGATGGACGAATATTCTAAAACCAAGGGCTCTACGGTACATGCCGTAGTAACAGGCAAGCCGCTGGTGCTGGGCGGCTCGCTGGGCCGCGTAGAAGCAACTGGCCGGGGTGTGATGGTATCGGCGCTGGCTGCTATGGACAAACTGGGCATGGACCCGTCTAAATCGACAGCAGTAGTGCAGGGATTTGGCAATGTGGGCGCTTGGGCAGCCAAACTGATGGCCGAGCGTGGCGTAAAGATCCTGGGCGTGAGCGATGTTAGCGGCGCTTACTGGAACGACAACGGCATCGACATTGAAGAGGCTATCCGGTATAAAAACAATAACAACGGCCGCCTGCAGGGGTTTCAGGGTGCGGAGATGATGGACAGCGACGACCTGCTGACAGCCAATGTAGATGTGTTGGTGCCGGCCGCTGTGGAAGATGTTATCACCATCCACAACGTAGATAAAATACAGGCAAGGCTGATCGTGGAAGGCGCTAACGGCCCGACTTCTTATAAAGCCGACAACATCATCAACGAAAAAGGCATTATGGTGGTGCCGGATATTCTGGCAAATTCGGGTGGCGTTACCGTGTCATACTTTGAGTGGGTGCAGAACCGCATGGGCTTTAAATGGACCCTGCAGCGCGTAAACGACCGTGCGGAACGCTACATGAAAGAAGCTTTTGAGCGGGTGTATGCCGCTTCGCAGAAGTATGAAGTACCCATGCGCATTGCCGCCTACATCGTGGCTATCGACAAAGTAGCGATGACTTATAAGTACCGTGGAGGCTTCTAATCAACATTTTTTATAAGAGTAAGCAAAAGTTTCTATACTTTTGGAGCAGGATAATAGCCCATCTGTGTAACCGGATGGGCTATTATAAGTTACATTAGTACCTGCGGCCAATCAAAAAGACTGATGAAGATTCATAAAGAAGGAAGAAAGATTCTATTTTTTACGTTGCTGATTTTGATAGTGCTCAATCTGTTGCTCTACAATTTCAACGCGGTAAATAATACCTTTAATAAAATTTTCTCAGCTGTTTCTGCGATACTTTTCCTGCTGATTCTGCAGTTTTTCAGGAGTCCTTACCGGAATTTACTTTTGCACGAAGACCTGCTGGTAGCTCCGGCCGACGGCAAAGTGGTGGTGATTGAGGAAGTAGAGGAAACAGAATACTTTAAAGACAAGCGCAAGCAAATCTCCATTTTCATGTCGCCGATAAACGTGCACGTGACGCGCAACCCCATTTCAGGCATTGTTACTTATTTCAAGTACCATCCGGGAAACTACTTTGTAGCCTGGCACCCCAAATCGAGCACGCAGAACGAGCGCACCTCCGTCGTGGTAGAGTCTACAGCCGGGCCCGAAGTGCTTTTCCGGCAGATTGCCGGGGCCATGGCACGGCGCATTGTGTGGTACGTAAGCGAGGGTGACGAGGTGAGCCAGGGCGAGGAGTTCGGCTTTATCAAGTTTGGCTCCCGAGTAGACGTATTTGTGCCGCTTGACACCGACATTAAGGTGCAACTAGGCCAGAAAACAAAAGGCGGTCAAACCGTAATTGCCCAGCTCAAGACAGCCCCACCTACGTTGTTCGGGTAAAACAATAAGACATTAGACGCTGGATTTTAGACGTTAGACTTTTTGTGTGAAAATATTGCTACTTCAAAGCTGAAGACTTAAAGCACACAAAAGGCCGCTGCAGTTTATACTTGCAGCGGCCTTTTGTTTACCTACCGCAAGTTTTCAACTTGTGGTTTAAATGAAGTCAGCTTTTAACTGGCGAAAGTATAACTGCTAAAGAGTAGTTTATGCAAGCTGAAAGCTTGCCTCAAGTATAGCCACAAGTTGAAAACTTGCGGCAGCGGGAATTAGCAGAAAGCTGGCAGATGATGACTTCAATACAGGATAAAGTCTAGTGTCTAAAATCCAACATCTACTATCTTACCCTAGTACCAGCTTGCTACCAACTGCATCAGTTGCTCCAGGTATAGCTGGTCTGTTTCGTCGAAATCGTTAAGCTGATCGCTGTCCACATCCAGTACCAGTTTTACTTCTCGGTTTTTGATAACAGGCACCACGATTTCAGATTTGGATTCGCTGGCGCAGGCGATGTGCCCCGGAAAGGCGTCTACATCGGGTACCAGTATGGTTTCCTGTCGGGTATAGCAGGCGCCGCACACGCCTTTGTGGTACGGAATGCGCGTGCAGGCCACCGGCCCCTGAAAAGGCCCCAGCACCAATTGCCCCTCCTTGCTGAAGTATACGCCCACCCAGAAGAAGCCCATCCCTTGTTTCAGGGCAGCTACCAGGTTCGAGAGGTTAGCAATCAGATCGGTTTCACCGGTAACCAGCGCTTCGATTTGCGGAAGCAGGGCTTTATACTTCTCCCCTTTGCTGAGGTTTACATCTATAATAAGCGATTCGGCCATGAGTTTAATTTTGAATAACTGAGTTTGGATAAAGTGCTAATTGTTTAATGTGCTGATGTGTTAGATAAATCAACAGAATAAAAGCAATCTTCTTTTGCACTCCCCTCCTTTTTCAAGGAGGGGTGCCGCAGGCGGGGTGGTTTATCTCTTTATCGAGGGGCCCTACCCCGGGCCTCGCCAGCGAGGCGAAAAGCCTGCTCAAGGCTTTAAACTTAAAGTATAGCAATGAACGTTTACTTCTGCTGCTTTACTTAATTTATGCTTCGCTCGCCAGAGCAACAGACAATTTACGATAATGTTGCAGCCAGTCGGTGTTCAAATCGTGTATGCCCAGAAGCTGCCCGCCTGCTATCGTGGGCGCTTTAATGCCGCTGCCAAGCATCTTATACTTGCTCTTAAGTAGTATGGCTTCGTCCCAAAGGCCAGCCTGCAGCAGGCTTTCCAGCAAAAAAGTACCGCCTTCAACCAGTACCGACAGCACCTGCCGCCGGTGCAGATCCTGCATCAATTGCGGCAGCAGCGGCTCGTTTTCGTGTAGCTGCACAAAGTATAAGTTCTCCCGATCGACTGGCTTTTTGTAAGTATACACCACCGTTGGCTGGCTTTGGTCGAACAGGTGCAGATGTGGAGGGAGTTGCAACTGCCTGTCGATAACGAGGCGCAACGGGTTTCTGCCGCTCCACAGGCGTGTGTTCAGGCGCGGGTTATCAGCCAGGGCCGTGCGGGTACCCACCAGAATGGCCTGCTCTTCGGCGCGATACTTGTGTACGAGCCGCTGCGCCAGGCTTCCGCTAATCTGTACCGGCTTATAGTTGTCAGCAGCCACAAAGCCATCCGCCGTTTCGGCCCACTTCAAAAGTATAAAGGGCCGCTTTAAAGTATGGAAAGTAAAGAAGCGCTTGTTCAGTTCCAGGCCTTCCTGCTCCAGCACGCCCACTTTTACCTGCGCGCCTGCCTCCTGCAGCTTTTTGATGCCGCGCCCTGCCACCAGCGGGTTTGGATCGGTGTTGCAGATAACCACATCGCGCACGCCGCTGCTGATGAGTAAATCGGCACAGGGCGGTGTTTTGCCAAAGTGCGAACAAGGCTCCAGCGTAACGTATACCCGGCTTTGGGGCAGCAAGCTTTTATTTTCTACAGAAGCAATGGCATTTACCTCGGCATGGGGGCCGCCATACTGCCAGTGCCAACCTTCGCCAATGATTCGGCCATCGTGTACCACCACGCAGCCCACCATCGGGTTAGGACTGGTATAGCCACTGCCCAGCCTTGCCAGTTCCAGCGCACGCCGCATGTATAGTTCGTCAGCCATGTTCGGGAGTTAAAGATTTAGAAAGTTAGAGAGTTAGAAAGTTCTAAGATAGAATCAAGTCATTAATCTCTTTTCCCAGGAAGAATAGTATGGGCTGTTTTTTTGTCATCCTGTAAGGATCTTGTGAGTGATTGTTAGGCAACCCACAAGATCCTTACAGGATGACAAAATGTATAAATTGCCGCTTTATCTTTGCCTGACTGCAGATAAACAACTCGTAACGCAGCATTCGGAACTCGTAACGCAAAAAGCTACTTTTGCAAAGATATCTAAAATCCAACCGAAAGTATAGCTATGGCCACCGTGCAGGAAATGCAGCAGTACATCCGCCAGAGTATAAGTGAGGCATACCCGGCGCCGGAAGACGGCGCGGTGGCGCAACTGGTGCTGGAGCATGTGCTGCAAAAATCACGTATGCAACTGCGCTTGGGTTGGCAGGAGCCGGTAACAGCGGAGCAGGAAATACAGGTGCGACAGGCAGTAAAACGGCTGCAGCAGCAGGAGCCTGTGCAATATGTACTAGGGGAGGCGCATTTTTACGGGCTGGATTTGCTCGTAGATGCGCGTGTGCTTATACCAAGGCCGGAGACGGAGGAACTGGTGGACCTGGCGCTGAAAGAACACAAAGGGCAATCAGGATTGCGGGTGCTGGACATTTGTACCGGAAGCGGCTGTATTCCGCTGGCACTGGCGGCCAATCTGGAAGATGCTGACGTGTACGGGCTAGAGATATCGGAAGGAGCGCTGGAGGTGGCAAGGGCTAACGCGGCCAAGTATAAACTCTCGGTAACATGGCTGCAGCAGAATATTTTTGAGCCGGTGCAACGTATAAAACCAGGTTCGCTGGACATCATTACCAGCAATCCGCCGTATGTGCTGGAAGAAGAAAAGCAACTGATGCGCCCTAACGTGTTGGCTTATGAGCCACACCTGGCGCTTTTTGTGCCCGATACGGATGGGCTTAAATATTACAAAAGAATAACCGAAGCAGGCCTGCAGCTTTTAAAGGAAGGTGGTAAATTATACTTCGAAATAAACGAGCGCTACGGCGGGCAGGTACAGGCACTGCTGCTGCAAGCCGGGTTTGCGGAGGCGACAGTGGTACAGGATCTGTCCGGGAAAGACCGCATTGTACGCGCCACCAGGTAGTAAGCAGCAAAAGCAATTGAATAAAAGCAAGTTGCACGTCTGATACAAACATTTAACTTTGTGGTGCAGCTAGATAAAGCAGCTTTCCGGACACGGAGGTATAAGCTACAGGAATATGCTTTAAAGAGGAAGATAAGTCAGTATCAAGTATATTATACTTGATGCGTGTCTAAAAAATCAAATAAATTAAGAAGGAATTAACTTACAGAACATTGGCAAACGAAAAAATATTGGTTACCGGCGGTGCGGGCTATATCGGCTCCCACACGGTTGTGGAATTAGTGCAGGCAGGATACGAACCTGTAATTGTAGATAACTTCTCGAATTCCGAGGAAAGCGCCCTGCAGGGCATTGCCGCTATACTTGGCCGCGAGGTGCCGTGCCACCGCGTAGACTGCACGGATGCTGCTGCGCTGCGGAAGGTGTTTGAGCAGGAGCAGAACATTGCCGGTGTGATTCATTTTGCAGCCTACAAAGCAGTGGGTGAATCGGTGTCGGAACCATTAAAATACTATCACAACAACGTAGGCTCGCTGGTAACATTGCTGCAGGTGATGCAGGAATTCAAGGTTTTTAACTTAGTGTTTTCCTCCTCCTGCACGGTATACGGCATACCTGAAAAGTTACCCGTAACCGAGCAGACGCCGGTGCAGAAGGCCAACTCGCCTTACGGCAATACCAAGAAAATATGTGAGGAGATTCTCACGGATCTGGCCAACAGCGGCAGCAGCATGAAGAGCATTGCGCTGCGTTACTTTAATCCTATCGGCGCGCACCCATCTGCTAAAATCGGGGAGCTGCCATTGGGCATACCAAGCAACCTGGTACCTTTCATTACGCAAACGGCTGCGGGCATCCGTAAGGAACTGACCATTTTCGGCAACGATTACGACACGCCGGATGGTACCAACGTGCGCGATTATGTGCATGTGGTGGATTTGGCCAAAGCGCACGTGGTAGCTGTGGAAAGGCTGCTGCAAAACAAGGTGCCGGATTTAGAGTTCTTTAACGTGGGCACCGGCAGGGGCAACACGGTGCTGGAGGCAGTACATGCTTTTGAGCGCGCCACCGGCCAGAAACTGAACTATAAAATCGGGGAGCGCCGCGCCGGCGATGTGCCTAAAATTTATGCGGATGTAACCAAAGCTACGCAGGAACTGGGTTTTAAAACCACCAGCACCCTCGAAGAAGCCATGAAAAGCGCCTGGGACTGGCAAATGTCTCTGGAAAAGCGCTAACGGAAGCAGTTTATTTGAATCAGCAGTTAAAATTTGGATTGTACCAACTTGAGGTTATTACAGTAAAGTCTTCCGTTTTGCTGGTGCGAGCTTGTAGCTCGTACTTTTTCCTGTAGATGTAAAGGTACGAGCTGCAAGCTCGCACCAGCAGAGAAGCAATCAACAAAGGAGAACTTTATACTTTAATGATTCAAAATCATAAATAAGGCGCTATACTTAAAGAGTCTTGTGTCTATCATCCTGACACTTGTGCCTTTTTACAGCATGAAATTTATACTATAGCATGAAAATATTAATTACGGGGGGTGCCGGGTTCATTGGCTCGCATGTGGTGCGCTTGTTTGTGAACAAGTACCCAAGTTACCAGATCTTCAACCTCGACAAGCTCACCTATGCCGGTAATCTGGCAAACCTGGCAGATGTGGCGGATCGGGAAAACTATACTTTCCTGAAGGGCGACATTGTGGACGCGGCTTACCTGGATGAGACTTTCAGTAAGTATAATTTTGATGCCGTTATTCACCTGGCAGCAGAGTCGCACGTGGATCGCTCGATTTCAGACCCGCTTGCCTTTGTGTATACCAATGTGATCGGTACGGTAAACCTATTGAATACTGCACGCCGCCACTGGGCCAGCAATTTACAAGACCACCTGTTTTACCATGTTTCTACCGACGAGGTGTATGGCTCTTTGGGTGCAGAAGGTATGTTCACTGAGGAGACAGCATACGATCCGCGCTCACCTTATTCGGCTTCTAAAGCAAGTTCCGATCATTTTGTGCGTGCCTGGTATCACACTTATGGCTTACCGGTCAAAATATCGAACTGCTCCAACAACTATGGGCCGAACCACTTCCCGGAGAAACTGATTCCACTGGCTATTAACAACATCAGAAATGAAAAGCCGGTGCCGGTGTATGGCAAAGGCGAAAACGTGCGCGACTGGCTTTACGTGCCCGACCATGCCCGCGCCATCGACGTTATCTTCCACGAAGGCAAAGTGGGCGAAACCTACAACATCGGCGGCGTAAACGAGTGGAAGAACCTAGAGCTGATTGAGCTGCTCTGCGACCTGATGGATGAAAAACTGGGACGTCCGCAGGGGCGCTCACGCCAGCTCATCACCTTTGTGAAAGACCGTGCCGGCCATGATTTAAGGTATGCGATAGACTCATCCAAACTGATGAATGAGCTGGGCTGGGAACCATCTGTTACATTTGAGGAAGGCCTGAGCAAAACGGTAGACTGGTACCTGCAAAACACCGAATGGCTGGAGAACGTTACATCCGGCAATTACCAAAGCTATTACGAGCAGCAATACGTTAGCCGCTGAAAAGCGGCAGTTATGAACTACGGGTTGTTCGGGGAGGAATTGCCGGGCGGGGAACGAACAACGAAAAACGATCAACGACAATGAAAGGAATTATACTTGCCGGCGGCTCCGGCACCCGTTTGCACCCGCTTACACTGGCTGTGAGCAAGCAAATGATGCCGGTGTACGACAAGCCGATGATTTATTACCCGCTGTCAACGCTGATGCTGTCCGGTATTCGGGATATTCTGGTTATCTCCACGCCGCATGACCTGCCGATGTTTGAGCGCCTGCTGGGCGATGGCAGCCAGATTGGCTGCAACTTCAGCTATGCCGTGCAGCAAGTACCCAACGGACTGGCACAGGCCTTTGTGATTGGCGAAGAATTTATTGGCAGCGACAAAGCGGCGCTTATACTGGGCGATAATATTTTTTATGGCTCAGGTATGAGCGAACTGCTGCAGGCCAACAACAACCCGGACGGCGGTGTGGTATACGCCTATCACGTAAACGACCCCGAGCGCTACGGTGTGGTGGAGTTCGACGGAAACAACAAGGCCATTTCGATTGAGGAAAAACCCGCACAGCCCAAATCAAACTACGCGGTGCCGGGCCTCTACTTCTACGACAACGACGTGGTAGCCATTGCTAAAAGCCTGCAGCCAAGCCCGCGTGGCGAGTATGAAATTACGGATGTAAACAAAGCCTATCTGCAGAGCGGCAAACTAAAAGTAAGCATCATGAACCGTGGTACCGCCTGGCTCGATACTGGCACCATCCAGTCGCTGATGCAGGCTGCCACGTTTGTGCAGGTAATTGAGGAGCGCCAGGGACTAAAGATTGGTGCCATAGAGGAAGTGGCGTACCGCATGGGCTATATCGATGCAGCACAGCTACAACGTGTAGCCGAACCGCTGCGCAAAAGCGGCTACGGCGAGTATTTATTAAGTATATTGAAGTAGAGATTTGTAATATGGAGAAGAGGCTGTTCTGTTTGGGGCAGCCTTTTTTGTTTTACAATAAATCACTTCTACACATATAACAATAAGCTGGAGAAATATTCCATTTATCTGTTATATTAGGTAAGTAAATGGAATAAGTATCTGTGCAGAATTAACCTATTTTGTCATCCTGCAAGGATATTGTTAGCGAATTTTATATCGGCTTAATAATCCTTACTGACGCCCGCCAACAAGATTCTCCGGGAATGACAGCATCTGCTAGTACTTTAAGTTATTTTTATATAGGTACTTCGCCCAATTTATATATGAGTTGTATAGCATAAAAAATTTCGGCACAAATGTCATAAACATGACGTGAGAGTGACACAAGAACTAAAAGAACTGTAAAATATCTTTGCCCATGAACTTTAAAGAAAATGAAATGGATAAAAAGAATTTAGCATCGAAGATTAAAGCCTTAAGAAAAAGGAAAGGTTTCTCCCAGGAACAATTAGCAGAAGAATCAACCTTAAGCTTACGGACAGTTCAAAGAATTGAGAATGGCGAAACGGTGCCGCATGGCGATTCTTTAAGAAAATTAACACAAGCCTTGAGTGTTAATCCGGATGAAATTCTGGAATGGGCACCTACCGAAGATAGAAGTTATTTAGTTTTATTAAACTTGGCCGGACTAGGGTTTCTTTTCCACCCTTTGTTGGGTGTGATAATTCCGCTGGTGATGTGGATACTAAAAAAAGACAAAATCAAGTTGGTAGATGATTCAGGGAAAAAGCTGATTAGCTTTGAAATAACCTTTGTGCTTCTGTTATATACTTTAGTATTTATCTTCAATGGAGGCAAATACTTGATATTCGATATATCAGTAATGAGAATCGTTTCAAGTCTGGTTAGCAAATTCTCAATACAGGCACTTCTTATTGCGTTGCTTTATTTATTCAATATCAGCCTAATCATAGTAAATGTAAAAAGAAACCAGGGCGGTTTGAAAAGTAGATATATTCCGGCTACTCCATTTCTGAGATAAAAACTACACTATGCAGCAAAGTATAGTAGTCATGCTTCGGCTATGACCAGTACATTAACACAGACAAAACTGAATTCAAATAGAAATTGAACTTCTTCGTATATTTTAAAAAACCTAGGTATGACAGCTATAAAAGAGGATTTTCATAAGTTAATTGATACAACTAACGACGAGAAGTTGTTGGAAGACATCTTCATGATTCTTTCCAGCAGGAGGGAGCATAAAGAAGGAAACCTGTGGGAGGGGTTGACTGAAGAACAGAAACGGGAGGTGTTGGTCAGTGAGAGTGAAATTGGTGACGAATCTGCCTGGGTGTCTCATGAAGAAATGAAAAGAAGAAATTCTAAATGGCTCAAATAATCTGGAACAAACGGGCCAGCAAACAATTAGCAGCGCTACAAAGCTATCTGCAGGAGGAAAACAGGCAGAACCCTGATAAAAAGAAAAGCTAAAAGTTAGATGTTCTAACAAAGTGCATACTTCACCCTTCTACACTGTCGGTTTGTATACACGAGATAGCTGGTAGTACCCAAGAAATAGGAGATTAAAAAATAAATGCCCTATCTTGTTATAAAACAATCCACAAAACGATGAAGAAGACCCAATTGTTAGAGACCATACAAGATATGCCGGAAGAGTTTTCTGTAGATGAGTTAATCGAAAGATTGATGGTTTTGCAGAAAATTGAGGAAGGGCAACAACAAATACAGGCAGGCCAGCTTTATACTGAAGAAGAAGCCAAACAGAAGCTGGAGAAATGGTTAAAATAGTATGGGCAGAACGTGCCATAGATGATTTAACCAGTATAGCTGAATACAGCAGCAGATATTCGGAGAACTATGCTTCTTCCATTGTGTTAAAACTTTTCAACAAAGCGAATGTGTTGAAGACGATGCCAAAAGCAGGAAGAATAGTGCCTGAAAAGAATGACGAAAAGGTCAGAGAATTGATAGAAGGAAATTACAGAATCATCTATGAAATCCGAGGCGAAGACAGGATAGAAGTACTGCCGGTACATCATTCGTCCAGGCCGCTGAGACATATTTGAATTAAAGCTTTTCAACGACATCAGCCAGGAACCAGTTATTTCACAAAGAGACTATCTTCCTACAATACAAAGCCTAACAGCAAACCTGTAAGTATAAGCAGTGGGGCCGGAACTTTGGTGAACATGAGCAGGCAGAACGTCGCGACGACAATGCCGAAATTTAGTGGTGTGTTTTCGATAGGGTGATACAACTGGATGGCAGCGGCCGTTACCATACCTGAACTCACGGCGCTGATGCCTTCCAGAGATGCACGCACGACTCTATACTTCTTCAGCTCATCCCAGAAGCGAATCACAAAGAAAATGAGGAACGTGCCCGGCAGAAAGATGCCCACCGTGGCCACAAAAGAGCCCAGTAATTGTCCCGGAATTCCGAACCGGCGCATAGCCAGGTTGCCGATAAACGTACAGAAGGAGAATGTGGGCCCCGGCAGCGCCTGCACCAGCGCATACCCCGACAAAAACTCCTCGCCTGTAAGATAGTTTTTAAAGTCCACAAACTCGGTATACATCAGTGGGACGAGTACCTGTCCGCCGCCAAACACCAGGCTGCCGTTGCGGTAAAAGTTTTCGAACAACCTGACAGGTAACGAAGAAGTAAATGCTCCTACTAGCGCCGCCGCTACAAACACTGCTACATACAGTATAAAATTAGCCCACTGCACGTCCAGCTTTTTGTCTTTCTCTTCGGGGTGCTGCCGGAAACGCAGGGCCGTGACGGCGCCACCGGCCAGTAGCAAAACAGGGAATACCCAGGGCGAGTGAAAGAAATAAGCAAGTATGGCCGAGATGACCAGCAGGCTTACCGCCGTTTTGGTATGCACTACCTTAGAACTTATCATGTAAGCGGCATAAGCCACAAACCCGACCGCCATGGGCTGAATGTACCGCAGGAACTGCAGCGAAATATTGTTTTCCTCGAGGTAAGAAATACCTACACCTGCGATGGCCATAAGCGTAGCGGCTGGCAGAATCCAGACCAGCAGGGCAAGGTATGCCAGGTTAGGGCCGCCGATTTTATACCCTATGGCTGTGATGGTTTGTGTGGAGGTGGGGCCGGGTAATATCTGGCAGAGAGCATTCAGCTCAATCAGTTCCTGCTCGGTTACGTAGCCGCGCTTGTCCACCAGCAGCTTCAGCATCATGGCAATATGCGCCTGCGGCCCCCCGAATGCAGTGAGGGCGAGCATTAACACGTCTTTCAGGAAGATGTAATGGCGCAGGCTCATGGCTTAAAAGTATAAAAGGGAGCGACAGTTAAAAGCTATCTCTCCCTTTTAGGTAAGCAGGCAAAATAAATCATACTTTCTCTATTGTTTTTCTGTAGCAGGCCACTAATACTGGCAGCTTAATGCAAATAACTCCAGAATCTATAGGTAAATAGCCTAAATTGCGATTTACTTACGTGATGATGCCTTCAAAGGTATTTACCCACCCCTAACCCCTCCCAAGAGGGGAATTGTGATCACTCTTTTAAGAATTCCCCTCTTGGGAGGGGTTAGGGGTGGGTTTCTCTTATACATCGCAAATGAGTTAAATAGCCACGCTTCTAAACACCAAATTCGAAACACCAAATACGGAAAATTAAGCTTTTTTCAGGCCAAGCTCTACCAGGCGCTCGTTCAGGTATTCGCCTGCGGTAGCGTCGGGGTAGGCTTTCGGGTTTTGGGCGTCGATGCAGCTTTCCAGGCAGGTCAGGTCCATTTCGGAGCGCGGGTGCATAAAAAACGGAATAGAGTAACGCGAAGTATGCATCAGCTCACGCGGCGGGTTTACCACCCGGTGGATGGTAGATTTAAGCTTGTTGTTGGTCAGGCGCGCCAGCATATCGCCCACGTTTACCACCACCTGCTCGGGCAGCGCCGTAATCGGAATCCATTTACCGTCGCGGCGGAGTACCTGCAGACCGTCGGCGCTGGCACCCATCAGCAGCGTAATCAGGTTTATGTCGCCGTGCTCGGCCGCACGCACCGCATCAGCCGGCACACTATCCGGATCTTCGATAGGGAAGTAGTGGATGGGCCGCAGGATGCTGTTGCCGTTGTGCACCTTCTCATCAAAATAGTTTTCGTCCAGGCCCAGGTTAATGGCAATTGCCTTAAGCACTTGCTTGCCCGCTGCTTCGAGTTTACGGTATGCCTCCAGGGTTACTTCTTCGAACTCTGGTACTTCTGCAGGAAAAATATTTTCCGGATATTCATCTTTAATGGGGTCGTTGTCGGTTACGTTTTGCCCCACGTGGTAAAACTCTTTCAGGTCGCCGGTGTTGCGGCCCTTTGCATGCTCTTTGCCCTTGCCCACATAGCCGCGCTGGCCTGCCAGTTCCGGCACTTCATACTTTTGCTTCACCTCGTCGGGCAAGGCAAAAAACTTTCTGGTAGCCGCATACAGCCTTTGCGTCAGCTCATCGTCCAGGCCGTGGTTGCGCAGTGCAATAAAGCCGATGTTCTGATACGCATCACTCAGTTGCTGCACAAAACGGGCCCGCCGTTCGGCATCGCCCGAGGTAAAATCTGCCAAATCCAGCGAAGGAACCTCCTCAAACAAAATCTCGCTCATATTGTAATAGCTGTGTTTTTTTGTAATCTGCACGTAGTTGGCAATATACGTAAAAATAAAATCGCTAACTTAGCTGCATTGCTAACTAAATCCTAATTCGATGAAAAAAACGTATTTGTTCCTGGCTTCGGCCCTGATGCTGGGCTTTACAGCCTGTAATTCCAATCAGCAGGCCGGAAACCAGGACGCCACCACCGCACAGGACTCTACTGCTACCGCCAGCACTGCAAATGCTCCAACACCAGCCGGAGAGGTGATGAGCAAGAATGGCTTGCGGGTATATGCTTTTGATGATTCTCCCAAATTTCCGGATGCACAGCTGACGCTGGTAGAACCAGCTGCGGGAAGTACTGTAACAGGCGATTCGGTAAAATTTGTATACGAGCTGCAAAACTACGAGCTTACCCAGATGACGGATGCCTCCCATGCGGAGCACATGGCCAACTCGAAGCAGGGGCAGCACATTCATAACATCGTGGATAACCAGCCCTACACCGCGCACTATAATACCACTTTTTCAAAAGCGATGCCGGAGGGCGAGCACGTTATTCTTTCGTTCCTGTCGCGCTCTTACCACGAGAGCCTGAAGCATCCGGAAGCCTACGATCTGCGCGTTATAACAGTAGGTAACCCGCAACAGCACCTGGATTTTGACACAAGCGCTGCCCTCATGTTTTACAGCCGCCCCAAAGGCGAGTATACGGGCGCTGATACAGCGCGTGTGATGCTGGACTTCTACCTGGTAAATACCGAGCTGTCGCCGGAAGGCAACAAAGTGCGCGCCACCATCAATGGCACCGAGTTTATGCTCGACAGGTGGTTGCCTTACATCATGGAAGGCCTGCCGATGGGCGAAAATACCATAAAGTTAGAGCTGGTAGACAACAACGGCAACGTGCTGCCTGGCCCCTTCAACAGTGTAGAGCGTACCTTCACGCTGAAGCCAGCGGCTTAAGTATAAAGTATAGCTCCAAGTATAAACGCCTGCTTCCGGTTTGCCGGGGCAGGCGTTTTTGGTTTCAAATGGGTCTAGGAGTTGTAGGATAATTGTACTTGTTTGTATTGGAATATCTTAATATCTTGTATAAAATAAGGAAATCAATATGGTTGAAATTGCAGCATTAGCATCAGGTACAGTAGCAACTTTAGTCCCTTATCTTATACAGGGTGGAAAAGGTTTTGCAGGAGAAGCGGGTAAGAACCTATTCATCTGGCTAAAAGACAAATTTGCTTCTCAAAATAAACAAAAAGATTTAGAAGATTTGCAGGCAAAGCCCAATGATACGCGCTTACAAGGGCGGTTGGAAGTTGTACTTGAGAATATTCTTGCTGAGAACAGAAAGTTAGTGCCTGAACTTGCAAAGTTGGTTAAGGATGCAAAAGGCGAAGTTCACAGTGTTAATAACAGTAAAAATGTGAATACAGGTACTATCAAAGACATAAATGGGCATGTGACTTTCGGTGATAACAATACTATCTCGTAATGAACGACAATAGGAAAAACTTTAATCAAGCTCCTATCTCTAATGTAAATGGATCTGTAACCTTTGGAGACAACAGCGGCAATATTACTAATATTTACTATTCCTCTGCAGAGTATGAAAGCCGCAAGATTAAACTTGATAAGCTTAATATTGAGTTTGAGAAATTACAGGAACAAAAACGAAGTCATCCTGAAGTTTCATATTTTATAACAAAATTAATTGAGGTTGATTCTGAGCGTACTCAAATTCAAAAGGAATTAGATGATTTTATAAGTGGGATTAAAAAGATTTTGGATGAGTACCAACACTTCTCAGACAATACGACTGGACGATTACGTCTTGTAAATCAACACTTTGAAGCAGGAAAGCTTGACGAGGCTAGAGCAATATTAGATGCTGAAAAGATGGATGAAGAGCTAAACGCACTTCTTAAGCAGAAAGAAAGGTTATCTAATTCAATTAGCGAAAATGATGTAAAGCTAAATGATAAAGCAAACGAGTTTCTCATAAAGGCTTATCTTACCTCGATTGATTTTACTCTTCTTGATCGTTTCGAAAAGACAAGGGATTACTATCAAAGGTCTTTATCTGCCGCACGTAACGGTAGAAACCTTTCTGCCTTTGCAAGGTTCTTGTATCAACATAATCAGTTACAGGAAGCATTGCCATTATTTATAGAAGCATCAATAATCTATAGCTCCTTAGCTCTCACTAGCCAAGAATTCCTACCGGATGTTGCATTAATATCGAATGAATTGGGTATTACTCTCTCAAAATTGGGTAATCCTTCGACACAGGAATTTATAGATGCAGAAAAGGCGTTTAAATTAGCAATAGAAAATTATAGAAGACTACCAGAAACTTTTCACCCAGGCTTAGCAGAAGCACTTCATAACTTAGGTAATTTACTTTCACAAAAGGGAGACTTTACAGCAGCAGAAGAGGCCTATGATGAAGCCTTAAATATTTATAGGGGCTTATCAAAGGATTTTCTACCAGGTATGGCAGCGATGCTGCATGACATAGGCAATTCGAAAATGCTACAAGACAAGGCTGCAGACGCTGGGGAACCTTTCTCAAGAGCCTTAAAGATTTATAGAAGATTAACCCGCTCCAATAAACAATTCTTACCAAACTTAGCGAATACACTAAGCAGTCTAGCTCGCCAAATAGAAAATGCAACAGAGAAAACCACAGCGCTGGATGCGGCTGAAAAGCTTTACATAGAAGCCTTTAAAATCAATCAACAGTTAGTTATGATTAATCCAAATGCTTTTATGCTAGATTCTGCAGGTACAATGGTAAACATGAGTCTTTTTTACCAGAGGAAAAAGCCCAATAAGAATCTATCTTTGGCTTTGGTTCGCCAAGCAGCTCATTACATTTTTCCCTTTATTATGCAAATAGAGTCTGCTAATCAAGGGTTACAAATAATGGCTAATATCATAGGAAAATGGGAATTAGAGGCTCCAAAAGTTATCAATGACTGGTACACCAAATTCTATGAAGAGTTTAGTAAGCATGATAATGGCGTTTCTGATATTAATAAACTTGTCGTTCAGTTTTATAGGCAACACGGTATGATAATCTTAGATGAGCTAAATAAGATTATAAACAAGTAATAAAAAGGCCAAAAGTACAGAATGTATCAACTCTACTATTGACCTAAATAACTATTAGGATCGCTGTAAACTAAATATTGCTTTAGTAGATTGAGGATAGGTGTAGCTTTATTTTTTACTAAAGAGCTTCCAAATATATTAAAGCCACTGTTAAATATAAACACAACAACCGCCCACCACAATAGTTGCAGTAGGCTGTTTTGTATAAAGCAAGTATAACTTTATCGTTTCTTAGCCAGCGCCGGGAGCTTCATTTCACAACAGCGGGGCATATAAGATAGAGCTTTCTTAGGTGTAAAATGCAATAGAGGCTTACGTTTCTGTATAAACCCCTATTGTATTATTATGGCACCTGCTCTTTCTGCTGATATTTTTATAGGGAGAAGAAACAACTGAAGCATCGCTTATATAGCCCCGTAAATACAACTAAATTTAAAAGCACTAGAGTCTAACCCCCCGCTGCTTTTTCCGGTTTAAGTACTTTCTGACAGGAATATCATACACTACCATTACTATATAGGCGAAGCTGACGAGTAGAATGGTTCCTATGGTTAGGATAAGGAACAGCCCGGTTGCTCCGGGTTTGGTACTCGTGTATAAGCGAAAGTATACGTAAGGGAATGACCTTGAAAGGCTACCTTTGCAGGCAATCACCACAAGTATGAATTCATACCATAGTATAAATTCAGAAGAGGATCTTGTATTACTATAATTTATTTTCTAAATCGGAAATACTTGTCTGGTGTAAGGCAAGGTGCATAAAACAGTTGCTAAAACTAAAATCTATATGTCCGAAAAGGTAAACAAGGAGGCTGATGAGGTCTTCAAGGAAGAAATAAAACAAGCGTCCGATTTCAAGTTCAGTGCTAAAGTGGCCGGCGTGTTCGACGACATGGTGAATCGCTCTGTTCCTTTTTATGGAGAAATTCAGCGGATGGTGGCAGAACTGGCCGCAGACCATGCCCAGGAAGGCACCAATGTATACGACCTGGGATGCTCTACCGGCACCACTATGATTGGGATGGACACCATGATTCCGCCCGACATCAGGTTTGTGGGCATCGACGACTCCACGGAAATGCTGCAGAAATGTGATATGAAACTGAAAGAAGCCGGTTTTGTAAGACCGTATGAGCTGATTGCCGCCGATATACAGCAGGGCGCTGACGTACAAAATGCCTCTGTGGTGGTGCTGTGCCTTACCCTGCAGTTTATCCGGCCCATTTACCGCGAAAGGCTGCTGAAAACCATCGTAAACGGCCTGGCACCCAATGGCGTACTGATTCTGGTGGAAAAGATTATTACTGAAGACAGTGTTTTCAACAGGGACTTTATCAAGTACTACTACAATTATAAGCGAAGGAACCACTACAGCGAAATGGAAATCTCGCAGAAGCGGGAAGCATTGGAAAACGTGCTTATCCCGTATAAGCTCAGCGAGAACATACACCTGTTAAGGGAAGTAGGCTTTTCGTCCTGCGAAACGTTCTTTAAATGGTATAATTTCACAGGCATCATCGCAATCAAAAAATAAATGATTACTATCGGCAACTTCTTCTTCAAATACAGAAATTTTCTTTTCATTTTCCTGTACCTGGCTCTTTTTATACCTTCTCCGGATATCTTCACGCGTGAAAGATTTGGCGAAAACTACTACCTCTGGCCCATCATCATCGGATTGGTTGTAACAGTTTCAGGACAGCTTATCCGGGGAGCAACCATTGGCCTGGCCTACATCATCAGGGGTGGCAAAGACAAGCAGGTGTATGCCGAAGAACTGGTAACACAAGGCATCTTTAACCATTGCCGTAATCCGCTGTACGTGGGCAATGTGCTGATGCTGGCGGGTGTAGGCATTCTGTCGAATTCCCTGATATATGTTGCCGTGTTTATTCCCTTGTTCCTGTTCATTTACCAAGCTATTGTGCTGGCTGAGGAGAACTTTCTGCGCGGTAAATTTGGCGCCCAGTTTGATGCGTATTGTTCGCGGGTGAACCGCTGGCTGATAGATCCGAGAGGGTTAGGCACCACTTTCAGCCAGATGAATTTTAAGGCTAGCCGCTGGATTCTGAAAGAGTACAACACTCAGTTTGTCTGGCTGCTTGGTATTACGCTTATTCTCTTTCTGAAGTATCCCGAGCTCACAGATTATGACACATCGTTAAGAAACACGCTGCTGGCTGTAATCATTGGCCTGCTGGCTATACTTTATGTTGCTGTGAGGTATTTAAAGAAGTCAGGCAAGTGGGTAGCGGCATAGTATAGCCGTACCATTTGTGCTTGTTTTAAGATTATTTATAACAAGCCTGCAAAGTAAGAGCGGCCATACCTTTAGCAGGTATGGCCGCTCTTACTTTATGGTTCAAGCTGCGATTTACCAGCAGTGTTGAAATGTAACCCCCTCCAAGGCTCCTCTTGTAGGGAAAAATAGTAAACCGCTACAGCCGCCCTTCAGGTTTTATTTTTTATGCTGGTGCGAGCTTGCAGCTCGTACCTTTTTTCATCATGGGGAGCAATTCTGGCACCACTGTATAGCCGAAAAGCGGAGGTGCGAGCTGCAAGCTCGCACCAGCAAATATAATTTCTTTTTCCCTACAAGTTGAGCTCCCAGGAGGGGAATCTTAATTACTCTCCCGGGAGGGGCTAGGGGTGGGTTCCCAGCATCAGATAATAGATAATCCGATGCTGTAAATCTCAACCTGAGTTACTATAGATATTTACTCTCTTGGCTTAGCCGGGCCGCTTTGCTGGCCGGGACTGGCAATGGAATTGCGCATGTCGGTGTCGGACTGGATGTTCTGCATGCGGTAATAATCCATAATGCCCAGGTTGCCGCTGCGGAAGGAAGCCGCAATAGCCTGCGGAATGTCTACCTCGGCCTGGATTACGTTGGCGCGGGCTTCCTGCGCTTTTGCTTTCATTTCCTGTTCCACGGCTACGGCCATGGCGCGGCGCTCTTCGGCTTTGGCCTCTGCTACTTTCAAATCGGCATTGGCCTGATCGATTTGCAGCTTGGCGCCGATGTTTTCGCCAATGTCTACATCCGCAATGTCAATAGACAGGATTTCGAAAGCAGTGCCCGCATCAAGGCCTTTTTGCAGGACCAGCTTCGAGATAATATCCGGGTTCTCGAGCACCACCTTGTGCGAAATAGAAGAACCGATAGACGTAACGATGCCTTCGCCTACGCGGGCAAGTATGGTTTCTTCGCCGGCGCCGCCCACCAGTTGCATAATGTTGGCGCGCACCGTAACCCGTGCCTTGGCAATCAGCTGAATACCATCCTGTGCCACCGCCGCTACGTTTGGCGTGTTAATTACTTTGGGGTTCACAGACGTCGTAACAGCCTCAAATACATCGCGGCCGGCCAGGTCGATGGCAGTAGCCTGTTTAAAGGACAGCGGGATATTGGCTTTATCGGCAGAAATCAGCGCTTTGATAACCCTGGGCACGTTGCCGCCCGCCAGGTAGTGCGTTTCCAGATCTACGGAAGTGATGGGTATGCCTGCCTTGGTAGCCGTAATCATGGAGTTGACGATAAGGCTTGGCGGCACCTTGCGGATGCGCATAAACACCAGCTCCAGCAGGCTGATACGAACACCCGAAAACAGGGCCGTTATCCAGAGGCTAATCGGGAAGAAGTATAAAAAGACAAGCAGCAGCACAATGCCGCCTGCAATAATCAAAATCAACGAAAGATTTTCCATCAGGGTGTTGTGTTAGCTGATTGCTTCTACTATAATTTTATTCTGGTTTAGCTTGATGATGCGGATAGCGGTATTGGATGAAACAAACTCGCCCTGCGTCTGTACTTCGTGGTGGTGGTCGCCAAACAGGGCGGTGCCTTGCGGGCGCAGCGCTGAAACGGCCTTGCCTTCTTCGCCAACAACTAAGGCATGCTGATAATCTTCGTTTACGCGTCCGCGGTTCTGCTCTTTCAGTGCAAAGCGCGACCAGCTGTCAGCCCTGAAACTATAAAAGAAAGCAAGACCGCCAATTAAGACAGCGGAAGCCAGTATCACATGGCCGGTGTTGGTGCCTAGCGTACTATACCCGATCCAGACGCCGATTGCTGTCAGCACAAAGCCCAGCACGCCCACCACCGTGGTGCCCGGCACAAATACCAGCTCCACAATAATGAGCAGCAACCCAATGCCAATTAAAACGATAACCGTAATCCAGTCTAACAGCATAACGTGCCTTTGCTTCCAGGTAAATATAATGATTTAGAATTACGAATTACGAATTACGAATTACGAATTCGCGGCCTTGGGCAATTCTTGTCTGAGAAGCCATCCAAAGTGATTGAGGAATTTCCTTTCACATGTACGGCAGAAACAAGGAATGTATAAGCCCTTAAAAACAAGCGCCGCCTTCCATACAGAAGGCGGCGCTCGTTTTATATGTAGCTGTTACTATCGCAGCTCCCGAACAACGATCAACGACATCAATAAGCCTTGGCAAAGTATACGCGCTGCCTGCTTGGTTTGCCGGTCAGCATGTCAGTGCCTTCTTCTTCGGGCGTGTTGATAGCGATGCAGCGGATGGTGGCCTTTGTTTCTTCCTTGATGCGTTCTTCCGTTTCGGCAGTGCCATCCCAATGCGCCAGCACAAAACCGCCTTTGGTTTCCAGCACCTCTTTAAACTCAGTGTAGGAATCTACTTTGGTGGTATGCTCCTCACGGAAAGCCAGGGCTTTGTTGTAGATATTCTGCTGCATTTCGTTGAGCAGGGCCGGGATATATTCGGTTAGGCCGGCGAATTGCTGTGTGCCTTTTTCTTTGGTGTCGCGGCGGGCTACTTCGGCGGTTCCGTTTTCCAGGTCGCGGCCACCGATGGCAATGCGCACCGGCACACCTTTCAGCTCCCACTCGGCAAACTTAAAGCCGGGGCGCTCGGTATCGCGGTCGTCATACTTCACGCTGATGCCTTTGGCTTCCAGCTCGCGCTTCAGTTGCAGCACTTTTTCTGATATCTGCGCCAGTTGCTCTTCGCCCTTGTAAATCGGCACAATCACGACCTGTATCGGCGCGAGGTTAGGCGGCAGCACCAGGCCTTCGTCATCAGAGTGCGCCATCACCAATGCCCCCATCAGGCGCGTGCTCACGCCCCAAGAGGTGCCCCATACATACTCCAGGCCGCCTTCTTTGGTCGCAAATTTTACATCAAAAGCTTTGGCGAAGTTCTGGCCCAGGAAGTGTGAGGTGCCTGCCTGCAGGGCTTTGCCATCCTGCATTAAGCCTTCGATGCAATAAGTATCCAAAGCACCGGCAAAGCGCTCGCTTGGCGTTTTTACGCCCCTGATTACCGGCAGGGCGATATACTGTTCTGTAAACGTGGCGTATACTTCCATCATCTGCTTTGTTTCGGCAATGGCTTCTTCGGCAGAGGCATGGGCGGTATGTCCTTCCTGCCACAAAAACTCCGCTGTGCGCAGGAACAGGCGCGTGCGCATTTCCCAGCGTACCACGTTGGCCCACTGGTTTATCAGCAGGGGCAGGTCGCGGTAGCTTTGAATCCAGTTTTTGTAAGTGCTCCATATAATGGCTTCTGAGGTAGGGCGCACAATAAGTTCTTCCTCGAGCCTGGCTGCAGGGTCCACGCGCAGTTTGCCGGGATTCTCCGGGTCTGTTTGCAGGCGGTAGTGTGTTACCACGGCACATTCTTTGGCAAAACCTTCGGCGTTCTGCTCTTCGGCTTCAAATAAGCTTTTGGGAACAAACAGGGGGAAGTAAGCATTGGAGTGGCCGGTAGCTTTAAACATATCATCCAGCACGCGCTGCATTTTTTCCCAGATAGCGAACCCGTAAGGTTTAATGACCATGCAGCCGCGCACAGCCGAATTTTCAGCCAGCCCTGCTTTTTTCACCAGTTCATTGTACCACAACGAGTAGTCTTCGCTTCTTTTAGGTAAGCCTTTGCTCATCTTTCTCGCTAAATTTTATATATATGCCTGAATAGTATGTTTTTGGAATAGATTTTGCTACTTTAGTAGTACAAAGTAGCATATCAATTCTGCCCGAAATTACGTTAATATATTATAATTAATAAGGTTTTGCGCTATTGTGTGTTTATCTTTATTGATAAGAGGTTTTTTACTATAACATGGCCATGAAAAAATATACGATCTTAACAATAGCCCCTGTTCTTGCACTGCTGGCGGTGGGCTGCAGCAGCCCTGTGGCAATGCAATCCACGGAGTACGATGACATGTACTATAGCGCTTCTGACAAAACTGAATATATTCGCCCTGAAGCGCCTGCACCGGAGCAGCAGGGTTATCAGGCTGACTATGCAGACAATGAAAGTGCCAATGAGGCATTAGCTGAAGGAGAGGTGCTGAACCCGGAATATTCGGGCAATGCCACCGGACAGCAAAGCTATGCAGATGATGAGTACTACGATGGCCGCACCTATGATGCCCGTGATAACTGGTACCGTCCTGATTATTCTTTTGTAGACCCTTACTGGGGCAGTGCTTATGTGCCGCGCTACAATGCTTTTAATTCTTACAGTTACGATCCTTTTTATAGCTCTTACAGTGCTTATGCCTACGATCCGTTCTATGATTCATTCGGATACGACCCATACTTTAACAGACCTTTTTACGGCAGTGGCTTAAGCTTCAGCCTCGGATATAATATGGGCTGGGGTAACGGCTGGGGCCGCCGTCCTTATTACAGTTCGTGGTATCCGCATAACAACTTCTATAACGGTTATTACGGCGGATTGTACAATGGTTATTATGCCCGTAACCCATATGCCTACTATGAGCGGCCAATCGTAATTGGTAAACCTGTTAAAGTACAGTATGGCCCGCGCGAATCGCGTGGCAGCGTGGTAACGGATAATACAGAGCGCGTGAGCGGCAGGCCCGCCCGTGGCAACAGCATCAGCGACCGCCAGCAACAACAGAGCGCCGGAAGCCGCAATACTTACAGGTCTTCGCGTGGCAATGCAGCCGGCGATGTGGTAAGCCCTGCCACTGAGACGGAGGCAAAAGAAGCCTTGCCAACAAGGCCGAGCCGCAACAGCTATTACGATGCACGCGGTAGCGAAAGCCGTCCGTCGCGCAGAGCCGCCCCTGCCGAAAGAAGCCAGGAGCAGCGCCAGCAGGCACAACCGGCACAACAAACACCACGCCCGCGCACCCGCGAGTATACGCCTGCTCCGGCACGTGAGCGCAGATCACAGCCTGTACAACGCCAGCAGCCCGTGCAGCGCGAAACGCGCACTTACGAAACCCGTCCAAGCCGCACTTACGAGCGCGAGAGTAACCCGGCCCCGACTCGTTCTTACGAGCCCAGCCGCAGCAGTTCTCCATCGCCGGCAAGCAGTGGTAGTAATAGCGGTGGCCGGCCATCAAGAGGAAGAGGAAACTAAATCAACCCTAAAAACCACATGAAGTTATATAAGATATTTTCGGCCAGCCTGGCACTTTTGCTGGGCTGGAGCGGAACCGCTTTTGCCCAGAATGAAGTAGATGCCCTCCGTTATTCGCGCCTGGGAGTTACCGGCTCTGCCCGGATACAAGGTATAGGAGGTGCGCAAACAGCCCTCGGCGCAGATATTTCATCCATGTCGGCTAACCCTGCCGGCCTGGGGATGTTCCGCCGCTCTGAATTTAGCATCAGCCCCGCATTGCAACTGAACAGCACCACCACCCACATCAACGGCTTTACGCTTTCAGAGGATAAAAACATGGTTACCATTCCGCAGGCGGGCTTGGTGCTCAGCAACCGCAAAGGCGACGAAGAAGCCGGCGACTGGCGTGGCCTGAACCTGGGAATAAGCCTCAGCAGGCTGAACAACTTTAACCAGCAACTCTACTACCAGAACACTACCGACGAAACCACGCCTACTATTGTAGAATATTTTGCTGATCAGGCAAATGCCAAAGGCCGCACCCTGGATGATCTGAATCAGGAATTTACGGATGGCTTCAACTCGCTGGAGGGACTGGCTTTCGGTACTTATCTGATTGATGTGGCAGAAGACCCGGATGGGACTGAATTTGTGGTGCCGCTCACCCGCTACGGAAGCATCGACCAGGAGGAAGAAATCAGGCGCAGTGGCTCCCAGAGCCAGTTCGATATCGGGGTGGGTACCAGCTACCGCGATAAATTATACTTAGGCGCTTCGCTGGGGGTTGTAACATCCAACTTTACGCAGGAGAGCATTTACCGCGAAAGTGAGTTTAGCGATTCCACAGCCTTTACAGGTCTGGAACTACGCGATGAATTTACGACGAGAGGAGCAGGCGTAAACCTGCGCATTGGCGCTATTTTCAGGCCTGTTGACGCTGTCCGTATTGGCGCCAGCATCCAGACGCCTACCGCTTATAGCCTTACAGATGATTATCAACGCTCCCTGTATGCTTCTTACGACGATGGACCGACTGAAAGCGCTTCTGAAATGCCCGGACAGTTTTCTTACCGCCTCACCACACCTTTCCGGGCAAATGGCGGCGTGGCCGTGTTCCTTAACAAGTATGGATTCCTGACAGCGGACATTGAGTATGTGGATTATAGCGGAGCCCGTTTCAGCGAGGAGGCAGATGAATTTGGCAGCAGTGGCAACTACTTCAGCGATGTAAACAGTACCATTTCAGATACCTATAAGTCAGCCATCAACTACAGCTTTGGCGCAGAAGGCCGCTACAATGCGTTCAGGATTCGTGCAGGCTATGCTGTAAGTGGCGATCCATACCGCAACGCAGCTTTCGACGGTACAATAAAAAGCTATAGTTTAGGGGCAGGTATCAGGCTGCAGAAGTATTACCTCGATGCCGCCTACGTGAGCAGCAATGGCAGCACCCGCTACTCGCCTTATATCCTGGCTAGCGGCGAGGAGCCTGTAGTAGACATTGACCAGCAGCAAAATACGGTGATGCTTACGCTAGGCTACAATTTCTAGAACCGATGTATAAAATCAAAACGGCAGCCCTTTGCAGGGCTGCCGTTTTGATTTTATACTATGCCATTTTGCAGCTATTGCAGAGAACAGAATTTCTGAGACAGAAGGCGCATCAGGTAAAATCCATTTAAAAAACTGCCGGTGCAGGCAAATGAGGCAGGTATGGTTTTGGCTGTCTACTATGGCGAAACGGTAATATTCAACTAACTTGGGGTGTTAAACTAAAATTAACCTTATCACATGCATATCAAATTAAAAACAAACCTTTTGGCTGCCGTACTCCTGTGCTTCGCTTTGGTGGCGCAGGCGCAGCAGAAAAAAGACATCACCCTGGAAGACATTTACAAAAACGGTGCTTTCCGGGCAGAATCGGTGTATGGCGTAAACTGGATGAAAGACGGCCAGTACTACAGCTCCATGGTGCCGGACGAGCAAAACCGCGTGTACGACATTGTTAAGTATAACGTAACCACCGGCAAGCCTGTCAGCACCATTATCGAGGGCGAAGACCTGAAACCCGAAGGCAGCAACACACCCATCCAGTTCGATGATTATACTTTCAGCTCCGACGAGAAGAAGGTGCTGTTTGCTACTGAAACAGAGCCTATCTATCGCCGCTCTTCCAAAGCCAACTTCTATGTATACGATATCAGTACGAAGAAACTGACTGAACTAAGCAACGGCGGCAAGCAGCTGTATGCCACGTTCTCGCCGGATGGCAAACGCGTGGCCTTTGCCCGCGACAACAACATGTTTTTTGTGGATCTGAGCAACATGAAAGAAACACAGATTACCACCGACGGCAAGCTCAACTCCATCATTAACGGTTATTCTGATTGGGTATACGAAGAGGAATTTTCTTTTGCGCAGGGTTTTCACTGGGCGCCGGATGGCTCTAAAATAGCGTTTTATACTTTTGATGAAACCAAAGTGCCGGAGTATAATCTGCAAATGTGGGGCGACCTGTACCCTCAGGATTACAGGTATAAATACCCGAAAGCCGGCGAGGCAAACTCTACCGTAAAAGTATCGGTGTATAACCTGAACAACGGCAAAACCGTGAAGATGGACACCGGCTCCGAAACCGACATTTACATCCCGCGCATTAAATGGACGCAGGACCCGAACCTGTTGTCTATCCAGAAAATGAACCGCCTGCAAAATACGCTGGAGATACTGCATGCCAACGCTACCACGGGCAAAACCGACCTGGTGCTGCGCGAAACCGACAAAGCTTACATCGATGTAACCGATGATTTGACTTACCTGCAGGATGGCAAGCATTTTATCCATTCTTCTGAAAAAGACGGGTACAACCACCTGTACCTCTACAAAATGGATGGCAAACTGGTGCGCCAGATTACGGATGGCAACTGGGAAGTAAGCGAGTTTTTGGGTTACGACGAGAAAAACAACCGTTTATACTATATGTCCACGGAGGTGTCGCCGTTGCAGCGCCACCTGTACAGCATCAGCAGCAAGGGCAAGCATAAGAAGCGCCTCTCTGAAAAGCCGGGCACACACAACATCAACCTGAGCCCCGACTTTAAATACTACCTCGATTATTATACTTCGGCCGATACGCCACTGGTGGTAAGCCTGCACACAGCCAAAGACGGTAAGCTGATAAAGGTGCTGGAAGACAACGAAGAACTGCGCGAGAAACTTGCCCAGTACGATATTGCTCAGAAGGACTTCTTTACCATGAACACCGCCGATGGAACCAAACTGAACGGTTGGATGATAAAACCAACCGACTTCGACCCGAACAAAAAGTACCCGGTGCTGATGTTTGTGTATGGCGGCCCGGGCTCACAGACCGTAACCGATAGCTGGGGCGGCAACGATTTTTTATGGTACCAGGTGCTGGCCGACAAGGGCCTGATTGTGGTGAGCGTGGATAACCGTGGCACCGGCGCCCGCGGTGCTGATTTCAAAAAGCTGACTTATGCCAACCTCGGCAAGTATGAAATCCAGGACCAGATTGAGGCGGCCAAGTGGCTGGGCAAGCAACCGTTTGTCGATGCAGACCGCATCGGCATCTGGGGGCACAGTTTCGGTGGCTATATGACTTTGCTGGGGTTAACGAAAGGGGATGGCGTGTTCCGTGCCGGTATTTCGGTAGCTCCCGTTACCAACTGGCGCTTCTATGACAGCATTTACACGGAACGTTACCTGAAAACACCGCAGGAGAACCCCGAAGGTTATGACCAGAACTCTCCGCTCATGTTTGCCGACAAGCTGAAAGGCGACCTGTTGTTGATTCATGGTACCGGCGACGATAATGTGCACTTTCAGAACTCCGTGGAAATGGAAGATGCGCTGATTGCGGCCAACAAGCAATTCGACAGCTTCTACTACCCGAACCGCAACCATGGCATTTATGGCGGCAACACCTTGCTGCACCGCTTCACCATGATGACCAACTTCCTGGAAGACCACCTGATTCACCCTGAGAAAGCGCCGCTGAACCAGTAAGTATAGCAAGTATAAAGTATAAAAGGCTCACCGGTTATGGTGAGCCTTTTTGTTTTCAGATACAGAGAAGTAGAAACGAAACGGTAACTTGGAAAGCTTATTCTATCTTTTATCTGCTGGATAAAATTCACTAAACCGGCATGCCTGTGCTTACCTGAAAGCTGGTAATATGGGTTATTCGCCCTTGGCTCTCCTGAAAGTGAATAACTTTTGTCCGCGGAGCAGTATTTTCAACCCGCTTCTTCCAAATGAAATATTAGGTTGGTTCTCGACATGATCGGCTATGCCGTGCTTGTAAGCACCAATAATGTCTTTGTAAGATAAGATGCCGATGATGCTGTTATTGTCGTGAGACACAACCGGCAGGACATCAATATTTTCCTTGGCCATCATTTCCACGGCTGTGCGCAGGCTGTTATCAATGGCGACAGAAATATGCTTCCGCTTTACAAGGGTGCCGATCTGGCTTTCCGGGTTGTGGTGGTTGCTGAACAGGTTAGACGAGCTCAGAATGCCCTTGAACTCACCGGCGGCGTTTGAAATGATAAAGTAGTTACTTTTATAATCGTGCTCCTTCTCCAGCCATTCCCGGACTTCTTCAATGGTGTTGTCCTCGCTCAATACCAAGCCGTTTTTATTCACCATTTGCTCTACCGTGATCTTTTCCAGGATATCCGGCTCATACGAATGCGGTGTTTTCACACCTCTGCGGGCGATCTTTTCGGTCATGATGGTATTCTCCATTACAAAGAAAGAAACCAGGTACGAAGCAGAGCAGGAAGCCAGGAGCGGCAACAGCGCGTTAGACTGGGAAGTGGCCTCTAAGGCAAAAATAATAGAGGTAAGCAAAGCGCGCGAGGCACCGGCAAACATAGCCGACATACCTATTAAAGCGGCGAGCGGAAGCGTAATACCCGAATCAGGGAAAAAGTAAAGGATAATGCTGCCTACCAGCGCGCCAATGGCACCACCAATGGTCAGCAAAGGAGCCAGGGTACCGCCGGAGGTGCCGCTACCCAACGCAATGGCCCAGGAGATAAACTTAAAGATGCACAGCGATAGCACAATCTGCATGGTCATGTCGCCTGAAAGCAAATCGGTGATGTTGCTATAGCCTACACCCAACGTACGCGGTGCAAAATAGCCGATAATACCTACCGCCAGGCCACCCAGCGCGGGCCACCACATCCAGTGGATCGGCAGCTCTTCAAACATATCCTCTACCCAATACACGATTTTGGTTGTCAGCACAGACAGCACACCGATCAGGATACCAATAGCGCTGTACCAGGCAAGCGCCACATTGCTGGGTACTGCTATCATCTCTTCCATCGGAAAGACCGGGCCAGACTCAAACAGCAGATGGTGTCCTGCAGCGCCTGTTATACAGGCCAGCGCTACCGGAATAATGGAGCGTGGCGAAAACTCGAACAGCAGCAACTCAATAGCCAGGAAAATACCGGCAATAGGAGTGCCGAAAATGGCGGCCATACCTGCGGTGGCACCTGCCGCCAGCAAAATCTTCCGCTCATTGTGCGTAATTTTCAATAACTGACCTAGGGTAGAACCCAGCGCACCGCCTGTGGCAATGATGGGACCTTCCGCACCAAACGGGCCCCCTGTACCTATAGCTACGGCAGAAGACAATGGCTTAAGATAAGTAAGCGCAGGCTTTATCTTGCTTTGATTTGTTAAAACCTGTTCCATTGCCTCCGGAATACCATGCCCCCGGATGGCCTTGGAGCCATAAAGCGCCATCAGGCCAACAATTACACCGCCAATGGCTGGTATCACAATAACCCACAGGCCTAAATGATTATTGGCCGGGTTCATGTACTCTATTGAGAACTCGCCAAAAAAAGCAATGTTGCTGATAAGATCAATCAGGTAAATCAGGAATTTAGCGATAAGGCTGATACAGGCCGCCGTAAGAACTGCCAGCGCAGAAATGAGTAACAGCCTTTTTTTGTCCTGTGTTATTCTCGGACCAATGTTTTCAGCCTGTAAGGTGGGTGTCAGGGATACGGCGACAGGGATGCCGTTGTTTAAGTTTTTGGTTGTCATTTTAAGTGTTACGCTTCTTTTTAGTAATACGCCTGCTGGTAAAATGCAGGTGAATTCAATGGCGCGGCAGGGCGTTTCCCTGTCTTGCGGGCACAAAGGTAGTTAAAAGTACAGTAAGTTGCGGCGCTTTTAGCAAAGGATAGCTTCTCGGGCAGGTATGGCAGGGTTTGTATAGGCTTATAAATAAAGTATTTATGAAACGGAATCAACCTGGACGGCCCTGCTGGTACATGGCGCTTATACTTACGGGAATTCTTATAAAAGTTATACCTTGTTGATCGCTTTACCTGCCTGCTGAAGTATAAGCACTGAAGTATGGAATCTCCTGTCTATATTAAATGTTTAAACACGGACATAATTCATAAAGCTTACCACCACTTTCCCTGCGTACCAGCATCCTTACATGAACAAGAAATTTATTACCTACCTGGTTTCTTTCGCGGCATTTTTCGGACCTTTTACACAATCCATATACACGCCGCTGTTGCCCGAAGTACAGGAGCAGTTCCATACCTCGGAGTACATGGTCAATCTGACTATTTCCATTTTTACCATTGTGCTGGCTATCATGCAAATTGTGTATGGGCCATTGATAGATGCGCATGGCCGCCGCAAAATCCTGCTGCCGGGTATTTTGTTGTATATCGCAGCATCTATAGGGGCTGCCTTGTCGGGTTCTGTTTACCTGTTGCTGTTTTTCAGGGTGTGGCAGGCGGCAGGTATGGCGGTTGGTTCGGTTGTGGCCACCACCGTAATCGGTGATTTGTTTGAAGGTAAACTACGCGGCAGGGCCATGGGTACCTTCCAGATGCTGGTAGCGCTGGGGCCGGCCGTTGGCCCGGTGATTGGCGGTTTTGTAGGGCAGTATTTTGGCTTTCATGGCGTGTTCTGGGTACTGGCTTTCGCCGGGCTGATCCTGTGGGCTTTAAACTATACTTACCTGCCCGAAACAAAACCAGCCTCGTTCAGTGGCAACCGCTTTAAGCTGCGCGATTTTTCTGATATCCTGTCCAGGCCGACAGGGGCAGCCATCATTGTGCTGGGCTTTGTGCAGTACTTTACCTTCTATGTCTTCCTGGTGTTCCTGCCATCGCTGCTGGTGCTGTTTTACCAGTTATCACCCAGCCAGAATGGATTGGTCTTTTTGCCGCTGGCGCTGTCAGTTGTACTGGGCAGCATCATCGGGGGCCGTATTCAGGAACATTTTGAGCCGAAGAAGTTCCTGCTGACTACTGCAAGTATAAATGTGGCAGCTACCCTGCTGTTTGTGCTGGCCGCACCCGTTTCGCTGGCAGTTTTAATTGCCAGCATCTCTTTCTTTGGCCTGTGCTTGGGCTTGTCGCTGCCGGTACAGACCACTTTACTGACGAACGAGTTTCAGCACAACCGCGCCACAGCCATCGGCATCTACAACTTCTTCCGTTTTCTGGGGATGGGCGCCGGGCCGCTGGTGGGTACCTACTTTTACCACATCGGCAACCGGGTGGAGTTCGTTTTTGCAGGCACCGCCTTCGGAGTGGCCGTTGCTTTTGCCGCCGTGCAGTTTTCACGGTCAAGGAGGAGGGAGGAGGTCTCATAGTTTTACACAAACATTCTGCGGTTCGGTAAAGAAGTCCAGGGCTTCAAAGACCCCTTTGCGGCCTGCGCCGGAGTTTTTCATGCCACCGAAAAGTGTGCGTAAATCACGGAGGAGCCGGGTAGAGGTTAAGGGTAGTTGGATTACTTTGCTAAAAGATCAGCATATAACTACAAACACCCCGTTCTGCCACCATCTACCGGCACATTGATGCCATTGATGTAAGCTGCGGCAGGGGTAGCTAAAAATGCGGCTGCGGCGGCCACTTCTTCGGGTTCGGCAAAACGGCGGGCCGGAATTTCCGCTTCCATTCCCTGTTGTACTTCGGCCGGGCTCTTCCCTGACTTCTCCGCCCTGCTATCAACGAGCGAATAAATACGTGCGGTTTTGGTAGAGCCCGGCAATACGTTGTTTACGGTAATGCCGAACGGACCTAACTCGTTCGCCATGGTTTTGGCCCAGCTCGCCACCGCCCCCCGCGTGGTATTTGATACGCCCAATCCTGCGATAGGCTCCTTCACCGAGGTACTGATGATGTTGATGATACGGCCATATCCTGCTTTTTTCATGCCGGGCAGCAGCGCCAGCACCAACTGGTGGTTATTGACCAGGTGCATGTTAAACGCGTTCAGAAATTCCTCCGGCCTGGCTTCTGTAATGGGGCCACCCGCCGGTCCGCCGGTGTTGTTGACCAGTATGTGTACTTCGGGGTGCTGCTGTACGTAGGCCTGTATCTTTTGCGCCAGTTCTCCGGGTTTGGCAAAATTAGCTGCCAGGTAGTCATGCTGCTGGCCCTGGCTGGTATCCAGTTGTTGCGCTACTTCCTGCAGCTTTTCTTCGTTGCGTGCTACCAATGTTACATGGGCGCCGAGTTGCGCCAGTTCTATGGCTACGGCTTTGCCGATGCCCTGTGTGCTGCCGCAAACAAGGGCCTGCTTATTTCTGAGATCAAGATTCATGATTTAAATCTACGCAAATACGGCGGAATAAGTATGAATGGGGATGCATCCTTTAATCAAAGTATACTTATACTTTTGCGCCGTGTGCAAGCCTAAACTATCATTCCTGCTCAAATTTTCGTACTTTCAGGATATCAACCTAACGCAGTAAAACCATGCCCCTACAACGACCCTTTAATTTTAAGAAATGGATTGACGAAAACCGCCACCTGTTAAAACCACCGGTAGGCAACCAGCAGGTATACAAAGGCAACGACGACTTTATTGTGATGGTAGTAGGTGGCCCCAATGCCCGTAAAGATTATCACTACGACGAAGGAGAAGAGTTTTTTTACCAGCTGGAAGGCGATATTGTGCTGAAGGTAATTGAGGATGGCAAACCGGTGGATATCCCGATCAGGGAAGGGGAAATATTCCTGCTGCCTGCCCGCACGCCACATTCACCCCAGCGCCCGGCCAATACCGTTGGGCTGGTAATGGAACGCTACCGCAAAGAAGGCGAACTGGACGGCTTTCTGTGGTTCTGCGAAAACTGTGGCAACAAGCTCTACGAAGAGTATGCCGAGGTAACAGATATTGTGAAGCAACTGCCAGTGATTATGAACAATTTCTGGCAAAGTGAGGAGCACCGCACCTGCAGTAACTGCGGCACTGTAATGCAACCACCGGCAAAGCCTGTTGAGGCTGTAAAGTAAAGTTTTATACTTGGTCGCTCCTGCAAGTATAAATTGATCAGAAGCTGAGAGGCTGGTGCAAGTTTGCCGTTCGTACTTCTGTTTTCGGAACTCCGCTGTATGTAAAAAGGCTTGCACATGCATTAGGCTGTTGGTAGTCGGCATTATAACACACCAGTTACCTTTGTGCTTATAGCAGGGCACGCCGGCTGCAAGCCCGCGCCAGCGAGCCTCGGAAAAATCTCCACCCAATTCTCTATCTTAGCAAAATCAGGAAAACCATAGTTGCGCAGGCAGCTTAAGTATAAACACATCTATTCAAGAATGAACTACCAGAACACCCTTGCCTTTGCGCAGGAGCAGGACCGGAACGACCCGCTGCATCATTTTAAAGAACGGTTTTACTTTCCGCAGGTAAACAGGCAGGACGCTATTTACTTTTGCGGCAATTCGCTGGGGCTGCAGCCCAAATCGGCGCAGATGTACATCGACAACGAGATGTATAAATGGGCCAACATGGCGGTGGAAGGACACTTTAAGGGTGAGGAGCCGTGGTTTAATTACCATGAGCTGCTGGCCGGCGGCGCTGCCCGCGTGGTAGGAGCCAAAGACAACGAGGTGGTGATCATGAACCAACTGACTGTAAATTTACATTTGATGCTGGTGTCGTTTTACAGGCCGGCAGGCAGGCGGTTTAAAATCATCACCGAAGCGGGCGCTTTTCCATCAGATCAGTACGCCCTGGAGTCACAGACCAGGTTCCATGGCTATAACCCCGAGGAGGCCATTGTTGAGCTTTTTCCGCGCGAGGGCGAACATACCTTGCGCACCGAAGACATTCTGGCAAGTATAAAAGCGCATGGCGAAGAGCTCGCGCTGGTGATGATGGGCGGCATTAACTACTATACCGGCCAGGTGTTCGATATGAAGGCGATTACCAAAGCCGGGCACGCGGCAGGCGCTTTCGTTGGGTTTGATTTGGCGCATGCGGCTGGGAACATTCCCATGCAGTTGCACGACTGGGAGGTGGATTTTGCCGTGTGGTGCACCTACAAATACCTGAACTCCGGTCCGGGCGGCGTGGCCGGCATTTATGTGCACGAGCGCTTCGCCAACGACCCGGATATACCCCGTTTTGCCGGCTGGTGGGGGCACGATGCCAAAGAGCGTTTCAAAATGAAAAAAGGCTTTATGCCGATGGAAGGTGCGCCGGGCTGGCAGCTGAGCAACGGGCAGATTTTGCCTATGGCCGTACATCGCGCCGCATTGCAGCTGTTTGGTGAGGCGGGTATGGACAACCTGCGCACCAAAAGCGAACAGCTGACCGGCTACCTGGCGTTTCTGATAGACGACGTGCCCGGAGGCGAAGAGTTGCTGGAGATGATAACCCCGCGCGATCCGCAGGCCCGTGGTTGTCAGATTTCGCTGCTCGTGAAGCAGAACGCCCGCCAACTGTTCGATATGCTGATGGAGGCCGGTATTATAGTGGATTACCGCGAACCAAACGTAATCCGGGTAGCGCCCACGCCCTTGTACAACAGCTTCGAGGAAGTATACCGCTTCTCTGAGATCCTGCACCAATGCCTGCAGCGCCATTAAAGCAGAAACAAAATTAGAATAGCAGCCAGCGGAGCGGTAGCAGAATTGCAGTTCCTCCGTTTTTCAGATAATGCATTTAGATAGGATCTGTCTGAAGTATAAAACCAGAGGTATAGTCTCCATAAAAACCAGCGCACATGAATTTTACCATCGAAGATGTACTACTTGCCTCTTCCATACTTCTTTTCCTGAGTATTCTGATCAGCAAGAGCCTGGGCCGGTTTGGTATTCCGGCGTTGGTGCTCTTTTTGGGTGTGGGCATGCTGGCGGGCTCGGAGGGTATAGGCGGCATTTATTTCGATGACTTACGCACGGCGCAGTCGCTGGGCACATTGGCGCTCACGATTATACTTTTCTCGGGCGGCCTCGATACGCGCTGGGAAAGCACCAGGCCAATCCTGGGGCGCGGCCTGGTGCTCTCTACGGTGGGCGTGCTGATTACGGCGGGGCTGGTGGGGCTGTTCGCTACCTTTATCCTGGATTTTACGCTGCTGGAAGGACTGCTGCTGGGTTCTGTTGTTTCCTCTACTGATGCGGCTGCCGTGTTCTCCATACTTCGCTCCAATAAAATCGGTCTGAAACATAACCTGGGGCCTACACTGGAACTAGAATCCGGCAGCAACGACCCGATGGCTTACTTTCTTACAGTCAGTTTTACGTTCCTGCTGACCAACCAGGACGCCAGTATCTGGCAGCTCATACCTATGTTTTTCCTGCAGATGAGCATCGGCGCTGTAATGGGCCTTGTGATGGGGCGGGCCATGGCCTGGGTAATCAATAAAATAAGGCTGGAGCAGGATGGGCTGTATCCGGCCCTGACACTGGCGATGGTGGTGTTTACATTTGCCTTTACCAACCTCATCAGCGGCAACGGTTTTCTGGCGGTGTATGTGGCAGCGGTTATACTGGGCAACAAAAACTTTATACACAAGCGCAGCCTTACCAAATTCTACGACGGCATTGCCTGGCTGATGCAGATTCTGATGTTCCTGACGCTGGGCCTGCTGGTTTTTCCGTCGCACATGTTGCCGGTTGTAGGCGCCGGCCTGCTCATCTCACTGTTCCTGATGCTGGTAGCACGGCCTGTTAGCGTATTCATCGGGTTGTCGTTTTTCAGGGCATCGCTGCAGGACAAAGTTTTCGTGTCGTGGGTAGGATTACGCGGTGCGGTTCCGATTGTGTTTGCCACTTATCCGCTGCTGGCTGGTGTTGAGAAATCAGATATGATTTTTAATATAGTGTTCTTTATCGTGCTCACCTCTATTATGTTGCAGGGATCTACCCTGAAAATAGTGGCCGGCTGGCTGCACCTGAGCGAGGAGGATAACGCACCCAAAAGGGTTCAAGTGGGTGAGGACATGGGCTATGATGCCAAAAACATGCTCGTGGAACTAAGACTGAAAGGTGGAAGTAATGCCGTGCATAAGTCGCTGGTAGAACTGCAACTGCCCAAAACCTCGCTGATTGTGCTGATAGACAGGCAAGGCAAATTTGTAACACCCATCGGTACCACCGTGCTGGAAGCAGGCGACAAGCTACTGGTAATGACAGACAACGAGGAAGAACTGGGGAAAGTAAGCCAGGTGCTGGGCGTTTAGGGAGTTAGAGATTAGGAGAGTTATGAGATTAAAGTGAAAGCAGAAGGGAGTATAAATTATGGAAGATAAGAAAGTGGAAGCAATCAAATTGCATGTTGCTGGCGCAACTGTTGTCCACAAAGGGGTTTTTAATAGTTTAGAATCTCCCAAAAACGAAAAAGCACTTGAAAAGGAATTTATTCAGAAATTCCTTTTCCCAATTTACAATAATCTTAGTCCAATTAGAATTTACATAGAACTCTTAAAAAAAGAATTAGAAATTATTTTTGATGATATAGATGCATGGGTAGTAAATTCCCTTCTAGGCGATTTCAATTGGAGGACAAGAAGCGTAGGAGCTTTCTTTTCAACTATCAAAAACTTAAAAGAGTTTGAAGATACAATAGGAGTTTTACTTCTTAAAAGCGAGGTTACTTACGCGGGAAAACTATATTGCTTAACTCTGGCAGAATTTAATGACCAAAAGTCTCTTAATTATCTAAATCAATATCTGGATTATTATTTAACTCAAAAAGATCTTTGGTTTGAACAAAACCATGCAATGGCAGCCTTAGCTTACCTTGACAAACAAAATGCTTCAGAGGAGTTAGAAAAACATTTATCAAATTGGACCAATTTTGTAAGCAATAAGAACTCTTGGGATTTAAATGAATCCATTGTTTCGTTCGAAAAAGAAATGAAAGCATTAAGAGTATGTTTTGAATTGGAAAAAAGCGGGAATCGGCCTAAACTAGAGGTGACCAAACCAATAAGTTTATGGAA
>NZ_JADQDR010000004.1 GCF_015694705.1 Pontibacter rufus
CCCTGAAAGTGCCCGTAGGTCAGCTCGATGGCCTGCGGGGTATGGTGCATTACAAAGCACTTGTAGGTTTTGCTGTAGCGGACCCACCCCGCTTCTTTGAGCCGTTTACTGATAAAGGGATTGGCCTTAAACCAGAGGCGGATATACGCATTCCCCTCGTGCTCCAGGGCATTGAGTAAAGGCTGGGCGGAGAATTTGTGTAAGACATGTGGCACAAGCATTTATGGAAGCGCTAAATAAGGGTTTCTAGCCTACCTATTCGCAAAATATGCGCTTAGATGCGTTTGTAAACGTATAAAGCGATTTTAAACGTTTCTAAACGGCTAATAACAACAAAAATCCTATGGCAAAACCTGACAGAACCTGTGCCCAGTGCGGCGAAGCGGTCGTGGGCAGGGCCGACAAGCGTTTCTGCTCCAGCCAGTGCCGGGCTATGGCCAGTAACCAGCGCCGTTCAGATGATGCAGGGGAACAGCGGATGCGGGAAATCAATGCCAGGCTACGCCATAACCGGCAGGTGCTGCAACGGGCAAGTCCCGAGGGGAAGACCACGCTCAAGCGCCAGGTGCTCGAGCTGGCCGGCTTTGACTTCGGCCATTTTACGCATCTCTACCGCACCCAAAAGGGCAACACGTACTACTTCTGCTACGACTTTGGTTACCTGCTGCTCGAAGATGAAAAGGTGCTTATCGTCAACTGGCAGCCTTATATGGAGAAGTAGGCTATTCTAAAACTGCATTTAGAAAATGAGCTAGAATCATTAAATCCCTGTGGACAAGGTTCGATAATTCACTCCTTCGGTCTACACTGAAGCCCCTCAGCAGCAGCTGAGGGGCTTTTTTGGTTCGATAAAATAAGCAATTTCCCCTTTGGTCGCCTGTTGCAATGGATATCATAACATCAATTCCTCTCAAATGTAGCCGCTTGTATAAGGTAAGTAATTTTAACCGCACTACCTGACCTCCCCAAAAATCGGACCGTTGTAAAGTAGAGGAAACGTGCAATTTTTCGTACTAATATAAAAGCGAATTGCCATGAAGAAATCAAAATTCACTGAGACGCAACTCATCTTCGCCGTTAAGCAGGCCAAAACGGGCGTTTCTGTGGCGGAAGTCTGCCACAACAATAGCTCATGGGTGACAAGACACCGGAAGAGTGGTTATAAATAAATATATATAAACTAGAATATTATATTTTTACATGTCCAAAAATCGGGAGTAGCTCACTTTGCTGGCGAGCTCATAGAACAAATTTAGGGCAAATGCCTATTAGCAAATTTACAAACTGCAACAAAGGGTAGTCTTGATAACATTCTTGTTCATTAGGAGATTAAGTTTATCATCTCTAATAAGTCATTCGACTCTTCTTCAATCCACTCCTTTTTGATTATAAGTTTTTCGATTAGCCCAATCGCTCTTTCGCTGTAATTAACGCAATCTTGCTTCAGCCCTGAGAATGGCACATCATAAAGCCAATCGCTTTTGTGATTATCTGAATATATAGTTTTAGCAGCATCAATAGCAGAGGGGAAAAGCAGCTCAATTTGTGGCATCTTTTCTTTGATTTCCTGATAGATTTTTAACCCGTGATAATCCCAATCACAAGAATAATAAATAGGCAAATTAATAGGAGGAAGATGATCAAGTTTTTTGATATTATTACCTCCTACATACCAAAGCCAGATGTTGTTCTCTCTCGCTACTTCAGGATAAAGCAAAAAGTCTAAGTTTTCACACAATACAATTCGCTGAGGAGTTCTACAGTCAAGCACAATCCTGTACTGCTGATCCTTAGGATCTGATCCCAAAAAGCCGTCAAGTTCCAGAATACTCAGAACAGCCTTTTCTAAGGACGAGCCTTGAACCAGGTACTTTGCCTCATTAAAAAATTTAGCTGAGAACTTTTTCCGGCTGTATTGATTAGTAAGTATCTGTTGTTTTTGCCCAGCAATGAGCATGAGAACGCGAATATCACGTTCCTTATAGTTTGATTGTGGCTTCAGAAAAGAATGCTGTTCAAAGAAGTCCTGATACGTACGGAAGCCCTCCTTACGCTTGCTCTCATAGTATTGATCGTATCCAGGTGCTGGGATCAGTACCTTTGTATTAGCAAACTTTTGATCCAAGATACCCCGGTCCTCAAACAGATACTTGATGTAGGGGTGCTCTTGAATTTTAGCCTTACTCTGCCGTTTGGTATATATGTCGTTGAGTGCTTTTAGCTCCCTCCAAGAAAGGTTTTCGTTCATCCCTCTATGTTATTCTGATGTATGAACAAGTCAATGTCTTCAACAGGATCATCATTTGAGAAAATACCCAACGGGGGAACATAACTGGACTCATCTGCCAGGTTGTTTTCGTTCATGATATAGATGTATTGTTCCCCTTCCAGAATGTCTCCCGCTGTTTCGATTGACATGGAGATGATTTGGTAATGCTCCTGTTTTGCCAGCTTATGTAGCATATCATAGTTCCCACCTAATCCTTCCGCTTCATCTATGGGCATGACGCGGAGCCCTTTCCTTTTTTCCTTTTCAATCAATGACAATCTTGCTAATCCGAGCAGGGCATTTGCCGTATACGTTTGGCCCTGGCTCCCTGCATTAGACGCTCCGCTGTCAAGTTTCAGGTCAAAGTCCAGATCGAAGTAGGATTTGGGATTCAATAAATCTTCAGGGCTTACTTTGCCATTACCACCAGCGGCCTGAAAGGCTCTCAACATCATTTTATTTATATCCACCTCCTGTTTGAGGTCTTCAAAAAGGCCAAAGTTCATTAATGCCTCATCCAGTTGCTTCCGAAAAGGAGCCATCCATTTGTCGGGGTAATCAACTGATTTTCTATGCCTGAGTGAAGCACGGTTTCCTCCAGTAATCAAATGGTTTTTTCTCTTCAGGTAAGTATCAATCCCCTGAATTTTCTCCAGGTATTGGCTGTAGGTTTTGTGCACCTCTGTAAACACCCGCTTAAGGATCTCAACCTTTCTTGAACCAATCTCCTGAATATCGCGAGTAAGTTTATTTAAACGCTCCGCAATTTTTTCTTCTATTATACTTTTGTCTACCTTTGAATTTTCAAAAATAGTTGGAAGCAATTTGTAAGCTAATTCGCCTACAGAATAGTTATTTAATTGATTTGCATCTTCCAAGGACTTTTTCACAAGGTCATAATTAGCATGAAATGTCTCTTTAGACTGCTTGTACAGATCTTCTAGGCTAGGTTCACCTTCATCCGGATTTTGGCTTACAGCTTGATGGCTAGTAAAATCAAGCTCTGCTTTAAAAGCAACCCAATACGCTTGTTGAGACTCCTTTAATAAAGCTTCAGCGTGGGCCAATAGTTCTTCTAATGCACTCTTCCTTTGAGAAATATTAGCATGTTGTTCCGCATGCGTTGCTTTAAGTTGCAGCACCTTTGTGAGACTCGCCTCAGCTGGTATCAAGGCACTTTCTACCTCCTGTATAGTAGTTCCATCCATCAGGGTGCCTAACTCTGTTTCAGCAGCTTCCAAAGTAGCTTCTCTTTGCTGAATAAGCAGATCAATGTCAGCTTCGCCTAGTGCCTGAATACTAAAATGATTCTGTACTTGCTTAATTTCATTTCGGATACCTTTGATCTGCGCCTCCCTACCAGACTTCCCTGCAGTAAGTTGATCATGCTCATTTTTTGCTATCTCATATTCCCGCCTGATCCTATTTCTATGTTCATAGAGTTCAAGGTGGCGGTTAAATTCATCTCCTGAAAAGAAAGTAACATCATCTGGCGAATAATCTAAAAGAGCAACTCTATCATGGTACAGTTGTACAGCCTCTTCTAGTCCACCAAAGCCATCGAGAGCGGATTTTAAATTTGTTTCCGCTTCCTGTTGATCTAATAATTCTCTCACTCGTTCTTCCAGTCCGAGATGCAGCTTTAAAAGCTGAGCAAATAGATTTTCTACATCAGATGTATCCAACAAACGGCTCTCTGTGTACTTAATGAATTCATATACTCCGTCCAAGTTGATCCAAAATCCATTTTCAGCCTGATGCGCTATATGAAGATTATGAAACAATTTATCTGGAAATGGCAGATATCGATCATTCTGAGTTGGCAGTGGCTCCTGTCGAGGAAATTCTTGAAAATAGACCAAGACACTCTCCACCTCGTGCGAAACAGGAAAAACGAGGTTGTCTTTTGCCCAAACTGCAAGCGAGTCTGGATCATTTAAGTTAGAAAAGACAGAAAGTGCTTTTAAGGTTTTAAGTTTTTCTTCTATTTGTTGGAGCTCACGAGGGTAACGGCTACGCTTCACCTCAAGATCCGTACACCATGCAGAAGCTTCAAATGCACACTGTTGCCCTCTCACCTCCAAGTACCTCATGAAACGAACAAGCGTGTCCTTCTGGTTGACCTTATCACGCTCAGCCTTATACCAACCTCTTACGCTGTCTATGCTATTGTCATTTTTGCTTAACCAAAGTTCCACTTTTTCAATGGCAGTTTTATCGTGTCTGGCCTTATTAAAGTTAGCAACTGCAGCATCTTCTCGGCTGGTAGAATGAATATCTGCCTCTTCAAGGCTTTCTAGCTGTTGTTTTAGCTGCTTAAGATTAATAAGAGAAGCAACTTCCAAGCTTGCTTCCTTTCGGGTGAGTACATTTTGTCTACATTTACTAATGTTAAACTCAGTAGTGACAGCCTCAAGATCACATGTATACCTGGAATTTAGTCCCTTCCAATACCAAACTTTGGCTGTGAAATACACTAGCTTTTTTGCTTCATATTCCGCATGCAGCTGGATGATATCTTCTATATGCTTTTGTTTCTCATTGATCAGCTTGATCTCTGCTATGTATCGTTGATGTTCAATGAAATCATTGTTGATCGCTTGTACCTCCTCCTGGTACTTTTGCATCAGCTTGTTTTGATCATCATCGCCAAACAGAAATTTTTTTAAAGCAGCAGAATCTGTCTTAAACCCCTTGCCCCGTGAGAAAGACCGGAGGATGCCCGCAAAGCTTTCCAGCGTTTTGTCCTTCGTGAGATCAAGTGCCAACAACTCATTGCTATAGAGTAAATGGTGATACGCTTTCCAAGACAGCTGTTTTAACCGTACTTCCGACAATTGCTCCTCAAGTGCTCCAACTGGTAGAATCCGATCATTTATTAACAGGTTCCGATAATAAATAGGCTTGGATAACGGTGTGAGCTGCTCTTCCCAGTCATACCCACCCTGTATGATAAAGGCCTGTACTTTGTTGTGGGAACTTTCTATATATGCCCCTAGAACGATGTACTTATTGTAATGGGTCTCGATGTTCAAAAATACATATCCGATCCCGTATTGCCGGCCCTTTGGCTCCAACACCATTCCTTTAGGATCGCGCACTCTATTGCTGTCAGTAGAAGATTTGTACACGCGAGAGCCGACAAGAATAAGCTGGATCATATCTGCCACCATGCTCTTTCCGCTGCCGCTCTCCCCGCTAAAATCTGTACGATTGGGATGGAATAGGTAATCGCAGTTGAAATGCTGCTTAATCCCAATAGTAGACATACTATGTATTCTAGGGAAACTAGTTAGCATCTTGAAGCTTCTTCATTAATTCATCCATACCAAAAATTTGCGGTTGATACAGCAACCGTAGTCTTTCAAAGGACGGCAAAAACTTAAACCGGTCTTTTTCCTGCTCATCTTCCCAGGCAATCCACCCCAATTCATTAAACTTACCAAATGCCTTTAAAATGACTGTTCCTACTCGTTCATCTGTAAGATCAGAGCTCTTATCAGTCATTGCATCTGCTATCAGCTTTCTCAAGGCTGTGTGTTCATCTTCGTATTCTGAAAATAAAAGAGCGATAAAGTCAGAGATCCTGTCTAGTTCAATGTTGCCGTCAAGCTTGTAAAGCTTAAAAAACAACATGCCAATAATGATGTATTCTGTCTTTAGGTACTCCCTATGATGCTCAGAAATTTGGCCGCGACTTCCTTCTTCAAAATCGATATAGAAGTAGCTCCTAAATTCGCTCCCCCCTTTTCCAGTTTAACCATGAAGAGTTCCTGATAATATAGTGTAAGGCTATCAAAGTTTCGTTCTATAAACCGGAATAGCTCTCCAGGCAGTGGGTAATCATATTGAATATGCACCCCGCTCCTAAGCAGGTAATCTATCTTCGCAAAAACCTGATCCACCTTCTTATCCTGCAGAAAGTCTGTGCGGGTTATATTTTGCTTACTTTCATCCTCCATAAAGTAATGTTTGGGGTGCTGCTATCTTTGAATGCTTCTTGTTGTATCTGGACGCTTAGACCTTTATTCTTTAAACTCATCTTTAATACCCGCTGCGCTGTTTTCACGGCAATCGAAAGATTAAGCTGCTCCTCTTTTAGTATTTGAAAAAAGAGAGGGGAGAAGTCCAGCGACCCGTTGTGCTCGATTTCCTCAAAGGCAAACTTTGCCCAGTAGGTAACCCGGTCTTTCTCGTACTTCCAAGCTTTTGCCTTGCTTACTAACTTTTCTCGCTTGTTCTTATCAATTGTTCGTTTTGGAACTTCAACAGGCTGTTTAGGACCAATTTCCCGCAGTGGCACAATGGTGAACTGCGGGAAAACCTGCCTATCAGCTATTTTCCGCAATGGCACACCATCGGGAAGCTCCAGCAGCTTTTTGCCCTCAACTCTTGTGCATTTCGAATAGCTGAGGAGTACATCCAGAAACTGCTCTGTTTTTCTATCGAAATCACGCTGATTGAAATCGTATATAAATTCCCGTATTCGAGGCTTGATCTTTTCTATTCTGTTGCTCACCTGTTCGAGATGTGAGCGAACATGATCATTAAAGTCCCGGACTCTCTTAATGTCATCTAAATAGGAGCTCGCCTCCTGTTCCTCCAGAATTTGTGTTAGGATATCATCAATATCGTAAGTGGTATGAAAAGCCTTCTTAAGCTCGGTAGCCTGCTGCTTAATTACTTCCAGCCCCATTTCAATTCCCTGAATCGTCTGAATGATATCACCCTTTTCTTTGGTATGCTTTAACTGCTTTTTAAAGTCTTTTACTGATTCATTTACCTGTTGATCCAGTATCTCGACTTGTTCGCCCAGCATAGTATGGCGTAGTTCAAAATGGTCTTCTACCCATCGATTAAAGCCTCCCTCCTGGTTGATTGCCTCCTGTAACCTGTTGTATAAGTCATCAAACCAGCGTTTAATTTTAGCGGGGCTATAGCTATCCTCTAGCCGCTTACGGGTTCTCCTGCAGAACTCAATACCATATGGTTTAAAGCGGTACGCTTTCTTGATGCTATCACGCCACAAAAAATAATCCTGGAGTCTGAGAATAATGTTATTGTTTCGTTCATTCTCCACCCTGGATGAAACAGACCCCAAATCCCTTAATGTTATATTGATGATTCGGATAATCTCATCCTCTTTGAAATCTCCTTCCCCGAATTTATCAAATAGAGAGAGTAGGATTAATCCATCAGATTTTTCAGGAATTAGGCGATCATAAAAATCTCTGGCTTCTCTATATAGATTAAATCCCTCCATTAAATTAATAATATCAACACACAATGTGGCTCCACTTGCAGATGGCGGCAGTGAAAGTACTTAGCTCCCTCGGCAGAACTTATAAGCCTCTCTTATTCTAATGTTTATTAAATGTTTGTGCCCCAAAGAACTTAGCCTCCTTTACATTCTTTAAAATCTAGTTAATTTAAGACTCTTAAAATATAGAATTTTAGGGGAATTTACATGAAACACAGTAAATTCCTTACAGAAGGTTAAAAACGGTTTGAATCAATCAAAGCTGCGTACACGCCTGCTCATTCTTAAGTTACATACTCCTAAAAATATACTTTATCCCAAGGTCGCAGCGGTTTGACAAAATAAAAGCAATGCATTAGTAGTGGTTTAGCAACATTAACGCAACATACAGCAACGAGTAAGCAACAGCTGCGATTTGTCCCGCTTGTCCTGAAGTAGGTTGACAAAGAGAACTGCTGCAGATCTCCTCACCTAGGCTTATTGCCAGGATAAATCACTGCAATAGTTATCAATGTTGAACTCCCATAAACACTAGCAGTAACAGCATCGGGAGCAGATACAATAGCTCCTACCGAACATAAAAGTCGTTGTAGAACAAGTCAAAAGCGCCTGTTGATGAGGAGCATTACCTGTTTTGGATTGTAGCACCTGTGATGATAAACAGGCACTCAGTTAGTATTGGAAGAGGATGTTTATTGCCCCTCTCCTACCTGCAGATAATTATCCACAGCCTCAAAATCTTCGTGGATAAGGTTCGATAATTCACTCCTACGGGCTACTACAATGAAAAGCCGCTCCACATCAAATGGAGCGGCTTTTTTGATCAGATAAAGGCGCTAATTTCCCCCTTCGGTTTAACTTAGCTATCTATGTGGAAATAAAAAAGCTACCTGTTACAGTAGCTCCAGACACAAACAGCTCCCCTAGTTATTCAGATTTGGTCCTTTTCTTATAGGTTCTTTTCGGCTTGGCTTCCTCACCGGCACCGGCATTCAGGGAAATCTCAGGCGCGTTATTCAGCACGTCGTTCATTCTCTCGAATGTGCCTATCACAGCCTTTATCTCGTCAATGTTGCTCAGCTGCTTAATAACATTCATCTGCAGTCTGTCAATCTCTGTTCTCAAGTATTGCTTTAATTCAGCCATTGTTTCAAATATGTTAGATGTGGAAAATGGTTAGGGGCAAAAGTAAGGATTTACGTCCAAAGACTCAGTTCCAGTGCCCGTAAATCTTCAATTATTCATTAATTAAATAAAAACCAGCCACAATATGAATGAATTTATAGCCATTGGCTTCCTATCCTATTTCTGGAATATCAAGATATATTCCCCTCCTGCCAATTATGAAATTCAAATTAGAGTGCAAGCCTCCTGTGAGCACATCTGCCGCCGAACCTTGCGTTGGAGGACGTCAGCGAAAACCGAAAAAGTGGTTACAAATGAATATAGTAAGGCCTGTCTCCTCTACTTTACAATGGTCCGGTTTCTCGGGGGAGGTCACACCAGAAGGGTTACTTCATCTAACACCTGACTTTCCTGTTGCTTTGGCTTTTCCCCTCACTCACTGCACAACCTCAGGTCAGGATTGGCAACATGGTGAGCAGCAAAAACGCTTGTATATTCTTCTTTCGAAGCACCATATATTTTCATAAAGGCTTACCCACAGCAATTTTGCTTCCGGTGTCGTCCACCTCAAACAGGTGAGGTACGCGTATATAACGGCCGCTTTTATCTTCTTTATGGCTATGCACCGACATCAGCAGTTTGCCATCAAAGGTGCGGAACATCATGCCGTGTCCATAGTCCGGTGGTGTTATCGGCTCTTTTTCGTGTACCCAGGGGCCGGCTAATGTCCCGCTTTCAGAATAGGCCACCCCCTGCGTATAGACGTTAAACACCCAGCTTGTCCACAGCATGCCCAGCTTTCCGGTTTGGGTGCGAAACAGCCAGGGACCGTCAGTTACCTTATTTGGAATGATGTTACCGGCTTCGTCACGCTCCTTACTCCAGGGGGAATCGCTTGCACGAAAAAGTACTTTGCCCTCTCCTATCGAACCGCTTAAATCTGGTTTTAACTCTATCTTTTCTATGGTGCCGTTCCAGTTTTGCAGCCATTCATAACAGTAAACCATATAAGGTTTTCCGTCTCTGTCCACCCAAAGCGTGCCATCTAAAGTCGGTTTGTCTGCTGGCAAATACACAGGGTCTTTCATGGGAACGTAGGGCCCGTCAGGTCTGTCGCTCACCAACACATGAGAGGCACGGCGTTCAATGACATTCCCCCTCACCGTATCAATTTTCACATCCCTGTTGGTAAAGGTGGCGAAATAATAGTATTTCCCTTTGTAACGATGCAGCTCTGCTGCCCAAATCATAGGGTTCTTTCCCATCCACGAGTCTGGGTCTGTCTTCACCACCTTGTAAGGGCCTGTCCAATTCTTCAAATCTTTGCTTTTCCATAGCATCCCTCCGGTACCTGTCATATAATACATTGATGTTTTTTTGTCAGCTAAGATAAAAGGATCGCTCAAGCGAATGGAATCCAGGGGAACATCCTTTCTTATCACCGGTTCCTTGCTCTGAGAGAAAACTGCTGGCAGGTTGACAGCAACAAACACTACAACCAAGAAAACTCTTAAATAAAACGCCTTACTACAATGTTTTACTATCATGATTATCACCTTTAATCGGCTTGTATGCCGGTATCTTTTATTCGTCAGCCTGTTCCATGCACATTTTGAATAGTTCTATTTCTTTTGTCGGTCAATAATTACTTCTGTCTCTTTGTTAGAAAGGGCAATTTCATAACCACCTCTTTGCTTCGACGCTTTTGTTCTTAAACTATAGACAGTCCCTTCTTTTACTCCGGCTGGCTGCTCAATGGTTAGAAAAGCTCTCGGGGTGAATGTGTCTGCTGCATCAAGTGTTATTTTTACCTGGCCAGAAGATTGATTATAAGTTATTTTTTTCATCTTTCCAGCCTGTAAAGAAACCCACAAACCGGCAGGTGCAATAAATACCGCCGATCTGCCAGCAGTGGTAGGCTGCACTTCCACCTTTTTGTTCTTCACGCTTACATTGCCACCAAAGCCCAACCATCCGAAATCAGGATGTTGAACCAGATAAGTAGCTGAGTTCACCGCATAGCCAAAGAAGCCTGAACCGTAATCTCCGGAATAATTGTCGTTGTGCAGCGTGGAAGGATAACTGTGAAATGCAACGGGGGCAAAACCATCTTCTGTAATGTTGGAGAGTGTACCCAAAACGCCACCGTAGCCAACCCGCAGTAAATAAATATTGTCCGGTTGCCTGCGGTATGCTGTCAATACAGGAATAGCATTCAGGCCTGAACCATAATGATGAATCATCCGCTCCACACGGGGCAAACCTCCGGCATATAAAAAATCCCAGTAACGTCTTGCATTGCCGTTGTAAGCCCAGTGGGGTATAGTGGGCATATAGGCAAGGACGGCATTTAACGTAACATCGGCTTTATCTTCGTAACCAAAAAAGAGCGACCAGATGTATACCTCTTCCTGGCCGGTTGAATCCCATGGCATTTCGCTTCCGAAAGGATAAGGAAGAGAAGCCCAATGAATGGCCCGCTTTTTCATTGCTGCTTCCAGGGTACTGGCCATTTCGTTCATACCCTCAGCTTTCAAATCCTTTAGAACCATGTAAAATATGGTTCCTTCCATCTGCCCGAACTCAGCATAATAGGGTGCCTCGCGCACCATAGCCATTGCTGTTTCATAGGCATTGCTTAGGTACCAGTTCCAGGGTTGGGCAGTGACCAAGCCTTTGTGATTCCGGGCCAGGCGATACAACACCCAATGCGCCGCTGCTACGTGGGGGTAGTTATAGGAGCGACCCAGCGAATAGGCTTCTTTCTTGGGCCACAAAGACCATACCTTCAGGTTTGCAGGGATATTGTAAGTGCCAGCGGGCATAGAATCAGGCTCATAATAAAACAGGCTTTTGCGAACACCAAATTTGTTAGGGCCTTCTGTTACCTGTATGCCTCCCCACAGGGTTTCGTCTACAAAACGCTGGAGTTTGTCTACTTCTGTCTTATCAGGCAATACGGATTGCTTCATAATGGCTCCCAGCCAGCTGCCAGCTCCTGCTTCATCACTAAGTCCGGCTATCCAGACCCGTTTATCCTCCAACACTTGCTGCTTTTTCTCGTTGTCGTAACTAATCACTGAAGGACTTCGTCCAAAGGGATCTCCTTCTTTTTCAAACCACTGCTTGGTCGTCAAAAAGTTTCCATAATCGGCTACAATTTCTTTTTCTGGCTTAGTAATTTTATAATGTACTGTTTGCACCAGGCCATCTTCGTACTGAATGGTAAGCCTTGCTCTTCCCCACTTTTTGCCTTGGATAGCATAAGCCTTCCATCCATTTTTAACGGATGCCGCAGGGCTAATGACCAAAGCACCTTCCGGTTCCATCTTTATGCTCTGGACCTTGCTCTTATAGTTAATAAACAGCTTGCCGTTCACGTCCTGCGGCAATACATACCCCGGAATGCCAACGGCTACCGGGCGATTATTTTGTAGCAATTCTTCTTCAATGTTCTCCGGTGTTCCTCCGAGCACAAAGCGAACGCCATAGCTTTTTGTTTCTCCGGGTTTCAGAATAATGGAAGTTGGCTGGTTCCAGGGATCTGCTTTTTCCCATTCATTTTCTGCATAGGCTTTGCTGTACACCATCCATTCATAAAAGCCTTCAAAGGTAATACCTCTGGGAGTGGGGTCGTCATTTAAAGGATTGTACGCCTCAAAAGGAGTATGCCCGTATGGAAGAACCAGCAAAGAAGAGTCCCGTCCGTTTAGGCGGGTTACCTGTAGATAACCAGCATCCCGCCCGATGTAGGGGTCATACATAACGCTCTGCGCATGGGCCTGCACTAAATCTTTCCCTTCCAGAATATTGTTGAAAATCATGGGTATACCCAGTGCACCGATTTCCACAGCTTCTGTTGTCCGGTTAGTCAGTTCAAATCGAAGCACCAATTGTCCCTGCTCTGATTGCCAAAACCGTTTAACATTGAGTGGTATATCAGCAGGCAGCGTATTGGCCAGGTCAGCGGCAGCCAGAACAGTGCCTTTTGCTGCTAATGTTTGTACAGGCTTTCGCTGCGTAGCTGTTGAAAAAGATTTCCACTGGCCTGACTGGCCTTCGCGGATTCGTAAGTTCAAATCGCCCAGGTGATACATGCCGTTGCTGCTGCGCACTTTCAGTCTATCGCCTGGTGTAAAATCAAAAGCTGGTTCTGCCTTCGGATGCAATGCCACCACCGTTTGGGAGCTCTTTACCAATGCAACCTGAAAAGATGGCGTTTGAAAGGAGACGGTACCCTGTTCTAAATCCAATGTTGATGGGCGTTGGGCAAGGTCCTTCCATGACTGGGCAAAAAGTTGGAACGGGAAGAAAAGCAGCAGCCAGCCAAAAATTGTTGGAATAAACAGCCTTTTTGAAGCACAAACCATTTTATTGATATACAACATGATGAATGATAAACTTGAGAGTTAGCAAGATAGTACCAAAAACGCGGTACACGGTAATAGTTCGAATGAATTCGTGACTTAAAATCTTCGTTGAACTGCTTATAAGCGTAGTAACTTTTCGCCTGCTGTACCGAAATAGAGTGAGCAGATTAATGTAAAAGGCTATCCAAAGTTTAGTTCAACAAGACGGCCAGCAACCCTTAATGGGCTTGTCGCTACGCAAAGTGACGAGTTCATTAAGGGTTGCTGGCCTCAAGCCTTATTTCAGCGTAACATCCAGGTAAACAGAATGACGGCCGTATGTTTCATAAAACGGTTTAAAAACCACATCATCAATGGTGAATTGTAACTGCTGCGGATCACCTTTAATCGACTTGCTTATATCGTCAGCATCCAGGGTTACTTTACGCCATTCTTTTCTTGCTTCGGGCTCCTGGGCTGCCAGCAATATCGGGCCGTAAAACAGACTGGCTATGTTCTGCTGATCCATAACCGGATCCAGGTGAAACTGGAAGGGCATTTTCAACTCTATCGTATCCCCATCTTTCCATCTGCGGCTTATTTTCAGGTAACTGCCCGGCTTCGCGTCAAGCTTTTGTTCTTTGCCGTTGATCTTCACAAAGAATCCTTTGGTAGCCCAGCCTGGCACACGCACATTGATATCAAATTTCCCACTACCCTTAATAGTCAGACGGGTATTGTCTTCCTTCGGAAAATTTGTTGTCTGCTCCACCGTCACATTGCGTTCTGTCCATTTTACAGTTGAGGGTATGTATAGATTGACATAAAGCGCCTGGTCATCCTTACTTTTAAAGTAAATTGAATTTTGCAGTTTGGTACTGCTTTCCAATGCGGTACCGTTGCAGCACGTAAAGCCTGTCATATCCGCATTGCTAAATTGTTTTACAGACCCAGGCCTGAGTGGTACATGATACGTGTTTGCAGGGCTATTCTCGGCTACAGAAGCCAGAATATGGTTGTACAACGCACGCTCGTAATAGTCCATTAACTCTGCCCGCTGATCGAAGAGAAACAGGTCACTGGTCAATTTAAGCATATTGTACGTAGCACAGGTTTCATTCTGCCCTCCGGCAGAGAAGCCGTTTTCATACAACGTTCCCGGTTGGGCAATAAAACATTCCGCATTGGCGGGATTTCGAGCACCAGCAACTCCTCCAATGCTGTACATATAATTGTTGACGGCCTTATACCAGAAGTTATCGGCCACTTTATAATATTCCGGCTTATTAGAGACACGGTACATTTCGATACTCCCGACAACCTGAGGTATGTGTTGATTGGCATGCAATCCACGGAAAATATCTACATTTTTAGCCAGCCCATCTGTATGTGCTGTATCGCCAAAGAACACTCTGATATTATCGAATAATTGTGCTGTTTTCAGGTAGTCCTGGTTACCCGTGATCTTGTACAGATGAGCCATAGACTCATTCATGCCGCCATACTCACCGGCAATGTACGTATTCCACATCTTTATACGCGTTTCCGTTGGCAACTGGCTCAAGCGGGCATATACCCAATCACTCATGCCTGTAGCTATTTCAAGGGCTTTTTTATTGCCGCTCACCTGATATACATCTATTAAGCCGGCTAAAATTTTATGTAAGGTATAATACGGTGCCCAAACCTGGTCCTTTTGTCCTCCGTATTTGGCTCCGTTTTCTAACATGATAAACTGATCCGGGGGATAAGCGCTGATGAATCCTTTTCCCCAGTTCCAATAATCGTTACGGATGCCCGCATCACTCAGATCCGAATCATACGTTGACTTTCCAGGGCCATGTGGCACCGCTGTTGGATCGGACACATATGCCCCCCCTGCTTCTTTAGGCTTGCCGGATAATTGTGATAAGTCGTAGAGGGTATTTACCATATACTCCATCTTTTCGGAGAAATTGGCCTGAAGTGCCTTGTCATAGCCTGTACTGGCATAGGCTTGTGCTATTGCCGAGAGGTAGTGACCCGTGGCATGCCCTCTTAATTTGGTATCCTGGCTGTCCCAGACGCCCAAAGGCTTCGCTCCTTCAGGTTGTTTCTGTCCAAAAGCATGGCGGAACATGTAAAGAAAGGAGTTCGGATCGGTTTTAGCTAAGGTGTTTATAAACTTATCCCGATTTTCAATAAATTGGGTTTCATGTCCATAAGCATTAATATTAAGCGTAACCTTATCCAAATCAAAGGCAGCCAGCTTTAAATCCGGCGTAGTAGATTTCCCGGACTCTTTTATCGTGACAAATGCCTTTGGCTGAAAATTTGTTCCTGCAACACGCCCTGTAACAGTATAGCGTCCGGGCTTAAGAACAGCGGTATTATCGGTAGGAGCGGGCCAGACCACACGTACTTTTGGCCCTTTCCCTTTCATTTCATTCTTGTAAGTTCCCTGTACGTAACTTGGTAATCGTGGCAAATTCCCTACTTCTGTTTCAACCTCCACATCAGATACCTGAACTAGATAGGTGTTATAAAGCTGTGCCTCGGTAGGAGAAAATCGAGGGAGATCATCCTCAACACGCCTACGCGTTGTATTTACCACACCTTCATTGGCGCCTCTGCCTCTCCGGGCATTGTTATAGATTCCGGCAACCTGTCTGCCACTCAGGGGAACACGGTAAATACGAAAATCATGTATAAGGGCATTAAGATAGGGATCTGCCGGTAATAGGGATTTTCCGATATAAAGCAGTCTTTCTGCTGGTTGCTGACCGAATACCTCTGTTAACTCCTTTGGAATATCCTTTGCCTCGCCTACAGGCTTACCATCGACATAGGTAATCAAAGATTTTGAAGGAACATCTACCACTATGGCAAGATGAACCCACTTGTTCGCATCTATAGCCGGAGAAACCGCCCCGTTTTTACTACCTTTTTCTGCTGTTATCAATGCCTGGTAGCCTTCCTGGCCCTTTGTGCCGACAGGAGCCGCAAAGAAATGTTTAGTGGCATCCTTTCCGAAATCAAAAAAACGTTGGCCAGGTTGCTTCGAACGCAAGTATATCCAACCTGATATACTGAGCGATTCTAAATCTGTCAATGCTTCTCCCGGAATAGTAACAAAAGCATTGTTGTCCCCGGAAAGCGACAAAACCTTTCCAAACCGTGTGTCATTTACAAATGTGGCTTCGGTGCCTTTAAATTTGGCGTGCAAATTATTCCGGGACCAATCTTCGAGATCTCCGTTAAATATATAGCGTGCAATCATTCCCGTTTCACCAATCCCATCCAGCATCTGGTCTCCATTTTGTGCCTGAGCGGTGTTAACACCCTGCGTCAAAACAGCAACAATCAGGATGGCACGCAAGTATACTTTGTACATTCTCATTTTTAAAACCATATTTATTAATTACTAAATACTATGATAAGAGGAGATGAAATTAAAATGCGTTGAATAAAAGATCTTTTTGCTCCACATATCCACCTTTAGAGGTAGTGCTTTCCCGGTTTGCACCAATTGGAGTTTTCCCGATTAAAATCGTAAAAACCAGGGAATAAGCTTATGTAAACCAATTCATTCAAGTAAATAATTCATTATTTGATAATTCCCAATAAAATTATCAAGAATCCGGGTGTTCCTATAAGCTTATCTTAGCTAATAATCATACGATATTAACAAGTGCCTTACACAACCAAAGATATGTTTTAAATCAATTTTCCTGAGTACCCAGTGTTTTCAAATACATCACACAAGTCGTCAAAAGTATAGACGTCCCTTCTGACTTTACTCTGGAAAGTAGTGCGTTCACGGTACCCGATAGCTTTTCTGACACGGCGGAAGTTAGTCTGTCAAGCGCCTGCAGGTATAAGAATAGATAAAGCTAAAGGTATAGTTACTAAACCGGGATTGACAACAGGCAAGATCCCGGTTTATAGGATTTCTACATACCCTTCTGTTCCATGCACGCGAATTCGCTGCCCATCTTTTATCAGTTTGGTCGCATTTTCTACTCCGACAACAGCCGGCAAACCATACTCTCGTGCAATAACGGCTCCATGAGTCATCAGTCCGCCAACTTCGGTAACCAGGCCTTTTATGGATACAAACAATGGTGTCCAGCTAGGGTCAGTAAAGGAGGTGACCAATATATCTCCATCTTCTATATCAGCATTTTCCATTTTCAATATAACACGTGCCCGTCCCTCTATCACTCCGGAAGAAACAGCCAAACCTACCATAGCTTCGGCTGGGAGATTTTCCCGTTTGTACTCACCTGCAATGATTTCACCATCAGATGTGATAACACGTGGCGGGGTTAACTTCTCATATAATTTGTACGCGTCTTTTCGTTTGCTAATGATCTGGTAATCCAGTTTATTGGTGCGTAAGACTTCGTGAAGTTCCGCAAGAGTGAGGTAGTAGCTATCTTCTTTTCCATGAATAACGCTGGCTTGTACAAGTCGTCCGGCTTCTTTCAGTAAAGCCTGCTTGTAAATGAAGTAGCGACTGACAATGACGTATTTTGGATATTCACGATAACCAATGAGATTCCGGACCAGGCCGATCATCCGTTTTGTCTCTATGGCTTTTTGTTCGCCATCCGGTAATTGCTTCAATCGTGCCAACAATTCCTGTTCTTTGTGCAACGCTTCCTGTCGCCCTTGTTCAAACTTCCGGCTACTTTCATTCGATTCAAAGTTTTTGATGTTACTGAGAATCAAGGGCACAAGTATAGTTGGTTTTTCGCTCCAACGCGTTTTCGTAATGTCGATTTCTCCGGCACATCGCATTCCAAATTTGCTGAGAAAATCATAGATAGCGGCTCGGGCTTCCTGTCCGCCCTTACACTTTACCAGTTCCTCCAAAAAGTTTTCATCTTTTGCTCGTTGTAAATACTCAATAAGGTCCGGATACGGACGAATTGCATCGGCAACATCCAGGAGCGCCAGCCCCATTTCTGACGTGATATTATTTGGTACGGATTGAGAAAGCGTATCTGCTGCGTTTTTTTCACCCAACCACTCGTTCATTTTTTCATTGATCCAGGATGAAGCATTCATAGCAGTCATAATCACGCCGAAACTTTGTGGATCAGATAAACTCTTCTTTAATTTCTGAATGTCTTCCAGAATAAAATCAATGAGATCCGGGCCTGATTTTGTTTGGATGTTTTGTCGTAACTCAGCTATCGATATCTGACTGCTCCTGATCAAATCATAAACGATTTGGGGATCATAGTCATGCAGTATTTGAAAACCGGAAGGCGGCATGCCTTGCTTGCTTTTACCGGGATTATCATCTGGCAACGATCGTATAAAATCTCCCCGCTCTATGATGGTCGTCATGGCGTCTTTGACGAGTGGATCGGATTTTCCGAGGACGTTTATGAGGATGTTTCTTTTTGCGGGTGAGGCCAGATCCTGTGCGACATCAACAAATAACCTTCCTCCGGCTTTATACATAGGCCGGCCAGCCGTTAGCTGCCATACAGATATTCCCAATGGCTTCATGGCATCGGTCATCATTTGTTGATGACCAACGGATACATAGACGTGATTTTCCTGATCGTTCACTTCAGGAATCGGGAATACAGTCGTCATCGGGCGGCTCTGGACGATGAAAAATGTGCCATCAGACAAACACCATTCGATATCCTGAGGTTTACCAAAATACGCCTCAATTTTTCTTCCGAGGCGTTCGAGTTCTATAATTTCTGTGTCCGTAAGTGTTTGAGCATTTTGCTGTTCGGGGTCAATCTCCTTTTGCTTTGTACCGCCTTTTTCTGAAGCAATAACAGCAAGCTTTTTGGTGGAAATCTTCTTAGCGATAATGCTGCCTTCACGGACTTTATAATTATCAGCATTTACAATTCCGGAAACCAATGCCTCACCAAGCCCAAAGCTGGCATCAATGGACAATATCTTTCTATTGGAGGTAACCGGGTCTGCTGTAAACATAATTCCTGCTGCATCCGGAAAAATCATCTTCTGAATGACAACAGATAAGTAGACCTTTCTATGGTCAAATCCATTTTGTAAACGGTAGATTATAGCTCTGTCTGTAAAAAGCGATGCCCAGCATTTGCTGATATGCTTCAGGATTGCGTCCTTTCCGCTAATGTTCAGATATGTATCCTGCTGGCCTGCAAAAGAGGCTGCCGGTAAATCCTCTGCAGTCGCGCTGGATCGTATTGCATAGGCATTTTTTTCACCAAGCCTGGAGAAGAGACGGGTGATCTCTTCATGAATGTCCTGAGGAATGGCTATCCCTTCGATGGTCCTGCGAATCTCAGCGCTAAGTTCACCGATTTTATCCCGGTCCTCCACCTTTAAAAGCGATAGCTGTTCGAGTAATTCGTTAACCGGTGCCGTTTCCCCAATAATTCTCTTAAAAACTTCAGTAGAAATACAAAAGCCTTCCGGTACGTGTATCCCTTCAACCTTGGTAAGCTCCCCCAGGTTTGCGCCTTTACCCCCGACAACCTTGCGTTTTGTCCTGTCAATCTCCTGAAAACTATATAGAAATGGGCTCATACTGATAATACTTGCAATAATAATTTGCAGTCGTAATTTATAATTTGAAAGTCATTTCCGAATAAATTTTGCCATTCAAATATTTAATTCCTGTAACAATGGCAAAAGCTTATTTAGAGATTACATTGAAAATTGATGACACTCACAGAGAAGGTGCTGCCGGTGTTTGCAACCAGTACAAATCGCTTTTTCAGAACCGGTAACAGGGGCTTTATCGAAAGAACTTTTGGTGCATGCGGAAGATATACGGACAATAGTATTAGGATGCACTCCATACTTGTGTACCAGTTGCTAACGAGTTTGCTGTTCATTAAGCGCCTCAAGGGCTACCTGTGCGTTGAACCCGGCTGAACAGGAGCTAAAATCACCAGCAATCTTATACCTTTTCTGTGGCACGTCTCATTCCATGTAAAATAACTGATAATTTTTAGAACATTATATCTCATAATCAGTATATATGGATGTAATCAATAAACATTATAGATATAACCATGACACGAGAAGAATTAATTGAGTACAGAGATTGGTTTTGGAGCTCTTATCCGAATAATAAGCTGGTTTTGCGCCGGGCGTTTGTAGTAGAGTGGAGAAAGACGAAAGTAGCTCAACGCAGAAAAGTCTACGCCTAGAAGAAGATTTTCTTCACCGCATTATAGAGTTGCTGCAGAAAGCTTAACGTGAGGGGCCGGCTAATTCTCTGAAGTCTACTGTACTTGCCTGCCGTGGTAGTGCTTTCCAGGGCGTCTGCGGTGGTGCTGTTTTTCCTGGCTTCCACATTGCCCGGCACCTTCTGTTGTCCCGGACGCCCCTTCCGAACAACACCCCTGCTTTCCGCCGTTTGATGTACGTCGTATACTTTTACACCGGCTAGTTGCGTTTATGTAAAGTGAAGACAAGGCACACCTGCTCTGTGAAAGGATTCGGATCAACTACCATTTCCTGCTCCTGCATGAGAACTGCCGGCCCGCATCATTTATTTCCCGGGCTTCCTTATACTAAAGGCAGCAGCATTTCATATTGCTTCAGGATGCGGCTGAAATGGCGGCGTTTTAAATAGGAGATAATGTTCTCTCCAACGGTGTCCACGTTAATCAACAGCAGCGCCGGAGCCTCCGTCCGTTGCACCACCTCCCGCAGCAGCGCGGTACCAATGCCGGCATTACGCTTATCCTGCTTAACCGCCAGTTGCACAATGGAGGCATTTCTTGAGAAGAAAGCGACATATCCTGTCAGTTGCTGCTGCGCATCGCGTGCTTCCAGCAATATTTTCGGCTCCGGGCTGCGCTTGAAAGCATCGGCCATGTTCTGCCACGAGGGCTTTACGTCCCGAAACGAAGTATAAGCCGTCCAGTCAGGATGAGCCGCTTGGCTTATGCTTATACCTTCCGGCCGGGCTACATCCAGCAGCAAGTCTTCTTTCAGACCACGGAAGCAATCGAAAGAGCGCGTAATGCGGAAGCCGGTGCGCTCGTAGCTCTTCAGGGCCGGCGCATTCTCCTGTATTACTTCCAGCAGGCACTGCTCCACACCGCTTTCCTGCAGCCTGGGCAACAAAAACCGGTACAGTTGCTGCGTAAGGCCGCGCCCTCTGAACGCTGGAATAACGCCGGTGCCTGCATTGTAGGCAGTCGGTTTGCCCTGCCACTCACCCAGCCCTGTAAGTATAAACCCAACCATTTCATTTTCTGCAAAGGCGCCCACGCAAAACGTAGGTTCGATGCCCTCCCGCTTTACTTTTGCCCTGAACTGCTCCTCGTTTAGCTGAATGGGTATCAGGTAATCAGCAAATGCCCGCACAAAAGTCTGGTGCAGCTGGGGCATTTGTTTGGCTGTCAGAAAGGAAAAAGTCAGGTTGTTCATAGGTTATAGCAGGCTTTAAAATGAATCAGAAACCGGCGCTGCACTACAGTATAATACACCTGCCGGAGAAAGGTTACCTTAAATTCGGGCTCCGCTACACCCGAACTATAGCAACTCACTATTCCTAAAGCCGTTATAGATAACTTATCAGCCGGGATTGCTGTGATACCGGCCAAGCAACTATAAATCAAAACTATGAAAGCACTTGTTTTTCACAAGATTAACGACGTAAGCGTTGAAACTGTAGACGATCCGAAGATTGAAGAGCCCCGCGACGCCATTATCCGCGTAACCTCTACCGCCATCTGCGGATCAGATTTGCACATCCTGGATGGCTTTGTACCACAGATGGAGGACATGGTGCTCGGCCATGAATTTATGGGCATTGTGGAAGAAGTCGGGCCCGGCGTAGGCAACTTAAAGCCAGGCGATCGGGTAGTGGTTCCGTTCCCTATTGCCTGCGGTACCTGTTACTTCTGCAACCACCAGTGGCCGTCGCAATGCGAGAACTCAAACCCTAATTACGGCCCCGATGGTGGCTTTATGACAGAAAAGGGCGGCGGCATATTTGGCTATACCGATTTGTATGGCGCTAAAAATGGCGGACAAGCAGAATACGTGCGCGTACCTTACGCTGATTTCGGCCCGCGTATTGTGCCGGATAATCTTACAGATGAGCAGGTGCTGTTCCTGACCGACATTTTCCCGACAGGCTGGTCAGCAGCCGACTGGGCCCGGATAAAAGGCGGCGAAACGGTCGTTATTTTCGGAGCCGGCCCGGTAGGCATCATGGCTGCCAAATCAGCCTGGCTGATGGGCGCAGGCAGGGTATTTAATGTGGACATCCAGCAATACCGCCTCGACATGGCCAAAAAATCCGCCAATTCAGAAACCATCCTCTGGGAAAATGAAGATCAGGTGGTAGAATTTATCCGTAGCGTAACCGAAGGCCGCGGCGCTGATGCCTGTATCGATGCGGTGGGTATGGAAGCAGACCGCAACGTGCTGGAGAAAGCCAAGGCCGTTGTGAACCTGGAAAAAGGAACGCCGAAAGTGCTGGAAACCTGCCTGAGAGCGGTTCGCAGAGGCGGCGTGGTGAGTGTGGTGGGCGTGTATGGCTCTCCTTATGACAACTTCCCTCTTTACAGATGGTTTGACAAAGGCGTTACGCTGATGGGCACGCAGGCGCCGGTGCACATTTACATCGATCACCTCCTGAACCTGGTACAGGAAGGAAAAGTAACCTTAGATGATATCATCACGCACACGCTGCCGCTTTCGCAGGCTGCACACGGGTATGAGATCTTCAAGAAAAAAGAAGACAACTGCGTAAAAGTCGTCCTGAAACCATAGGCTGAACACGTTCAAAGAATCAGATTATCAGGTAAATGGTGACGAAGCATAAACCTGATCTTGTTCAGCACAAAAAAGCCGCCGGCAGAATATTATTCTGCCGGCGGCTTTTTTGTGCTGTTTGGTTCGCCTTTGTGCGGCGCTGGTAAAACCTTGCACTTGCAGCTGCCTAAATAGGCTTCTACGACCTTAATCGCTCTGCCCTGTTTTTATACTTGTTGAAAATAAATGCAGTACCATGGCAGGAACCCTGCTTATTTTACCTCGTAGGCTACCACCTTGTTGGCAAAGAAAGTAGGTACCAGCAACAGATGCTGCGCAGGAATATATTCTATATCGGCTGCATTTACCTTATCCGCTTTGGTATCGAGCAGCTTTTTTACTTCGCCGTTTGCTGATACATGGTTTATTTCGCCATTCCAGTTAGAAATGATGAAATCATTGCCGTAGGGCACGATGCCGTCTCCGCCTGCTAATCCTTCGGCTATCTTTCTCAGGGATTTTGTCTTTTTATCCACCTCATAAAAAATACCTGTGCCCATATCGACCATGTAAAATTTGCCCTGGTGTGCCAGCAGGCCATTTGGCTTCTGAAAGCTGTCATTTTCAAGCCATACCTCGGCCTGGTTGTTATTTAACCTGTAGATTCTTTTCTTATCTGAGTCGGACACATACACAACGCCCTGCGCATCTACGGTAATATCATTCAGCATGCCGGCATCCTTTACTGCTATACTGCGGATAACCTTTCCGGTGTTTATATCAACCACCACTACATTGGTAAGGTCGGCTACATACAACAGCCCTTTGGACAAGCCTAAGCCCTTCGGCGAATCCATGCCACCTGCCACCCATTCCACCTCCTGCACATCACCCGTCAGCGAGATGCGGCCGATAGATCCGTTCCCGTCTTTCCCGGCAGCCGGATCGTTGATATTGGAAACATAAAGCACTTTATTTGCCTTGTCATACAGCACCGACTCTGGCTCCTTCAGGGTAGCAGGTGTTTCCCACTTCTTTTCCAGGCTAACCGTTTGCCCCATAACAGGCGTGCTCCACTGGAGGGCAGCCAGCATCAGGCTCCCCAATAAACAGTTCTGAATAATAGGTGTCGCTTTCATAGTTATACTTTAAAATGAGTACTTTCCGCCATTTAACAGATTAAGATACACAATATTCGTGATTCAAAAACTAAAAGGCATATAAATTCATGCGTGCTGTTCAGCAATCCTACGAACATTGTTTTAAACACAAGTAAACGCGGCTACATTTTTAATTTGAAAAAAGCGCTTGTAAAACAGCCCTGATACTTTTTTGCTTCGATACAACTGATAAAGATGGCTTTTCTGAAGTATAAAGCGCAGGTATCGCTATTCATACCTGAGCTGAAAACAGCGCTTCAACGAAATTTATCTTTAGCAACCCTGTGCACTACGTTCTGACATGCGCATTTTTATACTTATAAGCTGAACTCGATAATTAAAACGGTCAAAGTTGCTTCTCCAGGTAGCTTCAGTTTATCCTGAGTTTAAATCCCAGCTGATTTTATAGTTTCTTATGTGCGCTCCAAGTCCGCGAGGACTCGTTTTCCCATTCGGCGCTGCTTTCCTTTCCTGCCCTCGTACCTCGGGCTGCCTCGTTAAAGCTCGTCACCGGAAACTCTCGAGGCGCCTCACGGAAAAACTGGAAAGTTCTTTGCTCCGATTCAGCTAATAAAAATTGCTCTCTGAAGTATAAAGCTGAGGTATGGCTATTTATACTTGCAATAATTATCGAGTCACGTTTATAAGCTGATTTCCCGTTGAACTGCTGTATCGTTGTGGCAGCCGGAACAGCACCAGAATAGCACTTTGTTTGCTGCCATACTTGTACATTTCAGGGCCTGGAAAAGCAAAAGCCTAAAAATTTGTTATATTTGTTAATTAACGAAATAGAAAACAAGAATAGCATAGCTATATAAGGAGATAAAATTGTGGGATGTAATTCATGTTCAAGTGGCGGCGGATGCAGTACCGGCGTAGGTGGCTGCAAAAGCAATGGCGGCTGCAGCACAGGAGGCTGTAACCGCTTAAATGTATTCGACTGGCTCAGCGATATGGATTTACCAGTATCGTTTGAGGAGTTCGATATTGTAGAAGTAAGATTTAAAGGAGGCCGCAAAGATTTCTACCGTAACAGCAACAGAATAGAGCTGACCACCGGCGATGCCGTGGTAGTAGACGTGCCCAGCGGTCATCATATTGGTTTCGTATCGTTGAAAGGCGAGCTGGTGCGCCTGCAGATGCTCAAAAAGAAGGTAGACAACAACGAGGAAATCCGCACCATTTACCGCATCGCCACTGAGCGCGACATGGAGAAGCTGAACGAGGTGCGCGATCTGGAAGGCGGCACCATGTACCGGGGCCGTGAAATTATTCAGCAGCTTGGCCTGCGAATGAAGTTATCGGATGTGGAATATCAGGCTGATAAATCGAAAGCCACCTTTTATTACTCTGCCGACGATCGCGTGGATTTCCGGGACCTGATAAAGAAGCTGGCGGAGGAATTTAAGGTCCGCATCGAGATGCGCCAGATAAGCCTGCGCCACGAAGCGGGCCGGCTCGGCGGCATCGGCTCCTGCGGCCGCGAGCTGTGCTGCTCTACCTGGCTTACCGATTTCAAGAGTGTGTCTACCACGGCGGCCCGTTACCAGAACCTGTCGCTGAACCCGAGCAAACTCTCCGGTCAGTGCGGCCGCCTCAAGTGCTGCCTCAACTATGAGCTGGAGACATACATGGCTGCGCTCAAAGACATACCAACCGTAAACCGGCCCCTGCAGACACAACGCGGCGATGCCATACTTCAGAAAACCGACATCTTTAAAAAGATGATGTGGTTCGGTTACCGGGGCGACAATAACTGGTACCCGGTGCCGGTAGCACGTGTGCAGGAGATACTGGCAGAAAACGCAGCCGGCAAAGTGGTGGAAATGCTGGTACCGCAGGCAGCGGAAGAACCTAAGCAGAACGAGTTTGTGGCACAGGTAGAAGGTAACCTGGAGCGCCTCGACGACAAGTATAAAACCAAAAAGAAGAAAAAAAAGAACAGGCGCCCGTCAGATGGCGTTGCACCGCAGACGGCCACTGCTGAGGACAATGTACCAGGCGGCAACAGGCCTGTCAGCCGGCCCGACACGCGGCCGGATCAGGCAAAGCGCCCACGCGGGGAAAGGCCTGCCAGGAACCAGAGCAGGGGCAACCGGCCAGGCGATGAAGCCAAAGAGAACCGTGACGCCAGGCCGCCGCATGTGCGCAAAGAGAGAGGCACCGAAAAACCGGCCGGCAATCCGCAGGCCGCTGCAAGTGCGCCGCAGGAAGGACAGGATCAGCAGAAAAAGCGCCCCCGGAAACCATTCAGGGGCCGCAAGCCGGATCAGAATAAACCGCCGCGCACCGATGCATAAGAAGCTGCTTTTGTTTATTGTGGCCCTACTGCTGCTCGCGGGCTGCGATCCGAAACGGGTATACGAGCAGAATGTGGATTTTGCAGATGGGAAGTGGGCCATAGACAATGCGCCGGTATTTACCTTCGAGATAAAGGATACCTCGCAGGCTTACAACATCTACTTTAACGTGCGCTATGATTTGCAGTATGACTTTTACAATTTATACCTGCGCCACCAGCTCACAGGCCCGGACGGAGAGCAACTATCTGCCGGGCTGCACGAGTTATTGCTGATGGACCCCAAAACTGGCAAACCGCTGGGGAAAGGATCTTCAGATGTGTACGATCTGCAAACCTTGGTACTGAAAGACGTAACTTTTGACAAGGCAGGCACTTACACGCTGCGGCTTACACAATACATGCGCCGCGACCCGCTGCCTTATGTGCAGGCTGCAGGCATACGCGTAGCACGCGCTGATTAAATTTCACCAAGGGATCTAAGTATAAAAACCGCCTCCGGCTAGTATGCAGGCGGTTTTTATACTTAGACCCTTTACTGCAGCGGGGGCAACAAACTACGTGATTTTGCGCGTGCAGCAACTTAACAGCTTCGGGGCAAGTAACAGGACTAAAAACTTACTTTAAAGCAACCGCCTATACATGAAAAGTTTCCTTGTCGTTTTAGGATTTATACTTACTCTCTTTTCATTTCTGCCGCTTATCAAATCTCCGAAGTGGTGGATACGTGTGCTTGATTTTCCACGTCTGCAGGTCGCGGTCCTGCTTACAGCCATCCTCATCGCCTTTGTTGTTATGTTCGGAATCCATGGCGCAGCCGAAACAGCCATGGTGGTGCTGTGGGCGCTCGCCATCCTGAACGAGGTCAGGTTTATTGTGCATTTTACACCGCTTGTAAAAGTAACGGCGCTGCGTACGGAGCAAAAAGTACCGCAGGATGCATTCACTCTGATGATTGCGAACGTGCGGATGGCCAATACAAAGTACCAGGCGTTTCTGGATCTGGCGCTACAACAGGACCCCGATATGCTGGTGATGAATGAGCCCGGCGAAGAATGGTACAAAAACGTGCGGCAGGAGCTGAGCAGGCGCTATCCGTACGCCATCAAAAAGCCGCTGAATAATACGTACGGCATGCTGCTGTGGAGTAAGTTTAAGCTGGAGGAAACAGAGATCAGGTTTTTAGTGGAAGATGGTATTCCCTCCTTTTATGCGACTGTCGTGCTGCCGTCGGGTAACAGGTTCGGCATGTACACCGTGCATCCGCAACCGCCGCAGTTTATGAAAAACACCGAAACCCGTGGGGCCGAGCTGCTGCTGGTGGCAAAGCAGGCAAAAGAAAACCCTCTTCCCTGTGTGGTGGCCGGCGACCTGAACGATGTGGCCTGGTCCAAAACCACAAAGCTTTTCAAAGAGATCAGTACCATGATTGATCCGCGCGTGGGCCGCGGCTTTTATAATACCTACAATGCTTTTGTTCCCTTATTCCGCTACCCGCTCGACCATGTTTTTTATAGCCCGGCCTTCCGGCTGGTGCACCTGCGCCGGCTCCCGAAGTTTGGCTCCGATCACTTCCCGATAACGATTACGCTGAACTTTGAGCCGCAGAAAGAAGACAAGCAGGAACATCCGGTAGCAGATCGGGCGGACAAGCAGGAGGCCCGGGAGATGATTGCCGAAGGGCTGGAAAAAGGCGAAGAGCGGGATGCAGAGAAACTGCACGGCAAGCCACAATAACATAAAAAACCCGCTCAGCTAACTGAGCGGGTCAAAATAGATGAATGTCGCCTTAGCGGCAATATATCCGGTTAACTTAGATACGCTCTACGTTAATTGCATTCAATCCTTTTTTGCCGTCCTTTACTTCGAAAGAAACGTGGTCATTTTCGCGAATCTCGTGAATCAGACCAGTCTGGTGCACGAAGATGTCCTGGTTCGTATCATCAGCGACAATGAAACCGAAACCTTTAGATACGTTGAAGAATTTTACTTTACCTGTTGTCATTATAATGAAATTTTAAATAATGCACTAAAGGTACACATTAATTTTAAATATGCAGTATGCCCTGCAGAATAATCAAGGCCTTTTCTTCCATTATTCACACCGGTATCATTTCAGAAGATGCTACGCTAACAGCTGCAGGCGCCTCCTCGTTACCGCTTAACAGGCGGTTTTCAGTTCTCTGCAGCAGCCCGTCTCCCTCCCCTGCTGCACCAAACACAGGAACAGCGCGATAACTATGTATACGTGTGGTTCGTATAGTTAAAACGTTCTGTTACACTAAAAAAGAACACTATCACCAGGTTGACAGATACAACAGCAACAAGCATAAAAAGCCGCATCTGCCGCCCCTGTGGCTCAACAAAAAAGCGGGGCATGTGCAACAAACTTAATTTTAAACTACAATAACCTAAGGAGATCAGAACTATGAAAGACGAAGAAAAAAATCAAAATTCAAACCAGAATTCCAGCCAGTCAGGACAGGATTCGAATCAATCAGGAAACGCATCATCTAATAATCCGGGCGCATCCGCAAGCGGTAGCAGCTTTGGCAGCAATAGCAACAGTAACACACTGAGTTCCGGCTCCGGCGCTTCGGCTTCATCCGGCGGCGCAGGTAGCAGCAGCAAAAGCAGCTCCGATAAATCCGCCAGCTCCGATGCAGGCACCAAAACCTCATCCACCAAGGCAAAGGCCTCCTCTTCTAAAAACGCATCCGATAAGTCGGCCAGCTCTAAATCGGGCAAATCATCCGGCTCTTCCGCCAATAATTCTTCCAAGGGCAGCAGCTCTTCCCAAAGCAACAGCTCCGGCAATGACCAGAACAATGACTATGGCAACTATGGCTCTATGAGCAGCAGCTCGCAGCGAAGCGGCCAGGATTCAGGCCAGGGCAACCAGGATTATAACCAGAACTATGGCAGCCAAGGCAACCAAAGTGGCTACGGCAGTCAGGGCGGTTATGGCTATGGCTCACAAAACGGCAACTATGGCGGCCAGAGTGGCTATGGGTACCAGGGCGATTACGGTTCCTCACAGGGAAGCCAGAGTGGCCAGGGAAGTTATAGCAGCCAGGGTAACCAGGGCAGCTACAGCAACCAGGGACAGGGATACGGTTCCTCCTCCGGTCAGGGCTCTTACGGATCACAGTCAAACTATGGTTCCGGCCAGGACAACTATGGCGCTTCGCAGGGTGGCTACAACTATGGCAACCAGGGAGGCATGGAAGGCAACCGCACCAGAGGCCAGAACCAGGACTATGGCGCTTCGCGCGGCGGCATGCAGGGCGGCTGGCAGAACCGCGAAGGTGATATGCAGGGCGGCAACGTGTATGGCGGTGCCCAGGGCGGCTTTGGCATGCAGGGTGGTTCTTCGCAGGGCAACTCCCGCAACACAGGCGGCGGTTATGGCGATGGCGGCAACTATGGCAACTATAGTGGCGGCATGAGCGGCCAGGGTGGATACGGCGCCGATCAGAGCTCCAGGTATGGAGGAGGCAGCGATTCGTTTAATGGCGGCTACGGCCAGAGCGGTTATGGTTCCTCACAAGGCGGTTACGGATCATCACAGGGCAACTATGGCAACTATAGTGGCGGCATGAGCGGCCAGGGTGGATACGGCGCAGGTTCTTCCAGGAACAACTATGGCGACCAGGATCGCTACGGCTCCATGGGGTATGGTTCCTCCAGGGGGATGGGCGAGTACGACCGCGGCAACCAGGGCTCGGCAAGAGGCTGGGATTCGCAAAGCTCCATGCAGGGCGGCTACGGCAGCCAGGGTGGTTATGGCTCCAGAGGCGGCTCTTACAACGATGAATACCGTTCTGCCAGGTACGGTTCACAAGGCAGCGACTATGGCCAGGGCGGTTACGGCGGCTTAAATTCCGGCCGCAGCCAGGGCGGCTACGGCGACAGCAATGCCAGTCGCGGCATGAGCGGTGGCTACGGCTATGGTTCAGGTTCAGGTAACTACCGCCAGGGCGGTTACGAGCAAGGCGGACGTGGCGGCGATCAAAGCCGGTATGGATCGATGGACAGCGGCACCTCTTACTACAGCGATAACCGCGGCTCCAACTCACGCGAAAACTCCCGTAACCAGGGTAGCCAGGGTCCATCGCAGTATGACGACCGGCATGAGAGCCGTCGCAGCGACCGCTACCGCAACCCTGACAGAGACTAAATAAATAAGCTTACCAATAGCTAAAAAAGCCACTTCTAATAAGAAGTGGCTTTTTTATTGCCGGTTTAAGGACCTGCAACAGGCGGATACCCAAACCGGAACGGGGCTTTTCAGAACAGGAACTTCTTTCTGTTGAATACCCATACACAGTCAACTTACTTGTAAGGATTTCTGCATGTTTTTCTGAGACCTTTAACTGCTAGCAGTAAACTAGCCTTTCGCCTTCCCGACCGGGCCTTACTTTTCTTCCTGATGGAGGCAGGAGCCCAAAAAAGGATGAACCACCCCGCCTGCGGCACCCCTCCCTGAAAAAAGGAGGGAAATTTAAAAGAATCAAGTAGAACATTCCGATGCAAATCGGGAACGCTTCAAATTGAGGGCCCCTACTCCTACTCCAATACCTTAAGCTTTAGCTCTGCCGTTGTTGCTGTGTTCTTCCTAACAACTTGCTGAGACGCAGCAGGGATGATTTTACATGCTGCCGAAACTATTTTCACTTAATCTGACACTGTTAAGGGTGGGGTTCTCTCTTATACATGGCAAATGCGCCAGCTATTATAGTTACCTGTCTGGCAGGGCCGCGGTAAAGTTTTTTATAGTTGCGCGGGGCGGCCGGACACGAAAATTATGTATAGGGCATCGTTGTCTTTGCAAACAAGCCCTGCCTGTGGGGGCGATGAAGTGGGCGGCAGGCCTCGTGTGGGATGAGCCCTGTCCGGGATTTTTCCGGTACAGGCTTACGCTGCAGGGAGATGGCACCTGAAAGCAGCCGGCCTTGGATGATGCAGCATTAATTTCCTAAGAATAGTCGATTTAATTATATTACTTGCCGCACCGAAACACATTTTAATTTTTTCACTGGCATATAACTTTTAATACATAAAACTATTCGGAGATACCACTTTTATCCCCGGAAATTAATTGTTTACCCTTTTGACTATCGTATTGACGAAAAAAGAAAAATTTATCATGCTTTATAACTAATTTTAAACTTCATTTACATCTGTTACGTATCCCCCTGAAAATATACAAGGCATACTATATAGCCATATACCAAAAGAACCCCAGGGCCGCCATTTACATGATTAACCATGAGGAATAAATCCGGATTATTATAATACCATGTAAAGACGCCGACAATTGAACCGCTGACAATTCTCCCATTCCCTAATTTCTTATATGACAAACAAATACGCTACTTTATTTAAATGGATACATGTTGTAGTCGATTTTACCCTGCTAAATGGTACCCTTTACGCTTGCTTTCTCCTGGACGGTATTGATTTGGTGTGGTTGGATGTATATGATTATAAACTGACAATCCTGCTCCTGAACTTCTGCTGGTCTTACTGTTCCAATCTCTTCGGCATTTATAATAATAACCTGAAGCGGGACGCAGTTCCTACCCTGGCAGCCAACATTATGGCTTTGTGTCTTTTTGTGCTTATATCAGGCGTCATAAAATTTGTGCTGCCACAGCTTTATGTACCACCGGCGCCTTTTGTTTATTATTTTGCGCTCTTTCCTGCGCTTCTGCTGTTATGGCGGTTCTTGTTTCTGTTACTGAGAAAGCACAAACGCATGCACTGGCTCAAATCCGACAGCATTGCCATTGCAGGTGCCGGTGCTGTGGGGGTAGAGTTTTACAACTACATCCTGCATAACCCCCAGTTAAATTATAGTGTTGCAGGCATTTTTGATGATGATGCTTCCAGGGTGCCTTCGTATATGAACTACCTGGGAAAGGTAGCTGAATGTGCGGATTATGCGAGCGCCAATAAAATAAGTGAGATATACTGTGCACTGCCCTACACCGAAAGTGAAAAAATAGAGTGGCTGCTGCAGGAGGCAGACAAACACATGGTGCGCTTCAGGGTGGTACCTGATGTAAAGGGCGCCATGCACCATAAATTCATGGTGGAGCTGTTCGGCTACGTACCGGTGCTTAAAACCCGGCAGGAACCCCTGGAGAACAAGGCGAATGAGATCATTAAAAGAGCCTTCGACATTGTCTTTTCCGCTGTAACGATAGTCCTGGTTTTAAGCTGGTTTGTACCCCTTATTGCCCTGGCAATAAAACTGGATTCCAAAGGCCCTGTTTTTTTTAAACAGCTTCGTTCCGGGAAGAACAACAAGTCTTTCTATTGTTTGAAGTTCAGGAGTATGACCGTAAACAGCGATTCTGACAGCATGCAGGCGAGCAAAAGCGATGCCCGGGTAACCAGGATGGGAAGGTTTATGAGAAAAACCAGCATCGATGAACTGCCCCAGTTTATCAATGTTTTTTTAGGGAACATGTCGGTTGTAGGGCCGCGGCCGCATATGTTAAAGCATACGCATGACTATTCAAAACTGATCGACAACTACATGGTGCGGCATTTCCTAACACCGGGTATAACCGGCTGGGCCCAGGTAAACGGGTTCAGAGGCGAAACAAAAGAAACGATTGCCATGCTCAACAGGGTGAAGGCAGATCTTTGGTACCTGGAAAACTGGTCTATACTGCTTGACATGAAAATCATCTTTCTGACCGTCTGGCAGGCCTTAAAGAAAAATGACAATGCTTATTAACGTGCAGGCAGTAATCAGAAGAGGCTGGAGTACGGCTTCCGGGTAGCTTTTATACATCCCCGGTTTAATTCGCAGCCGGTTTAACAGCAGATTCCGGTGCAATGCAGGTCCGTGAAAAGTCTCTCAAATGCCAGGGATAAATTATCTGCAGGCGTAACTGTCTCCTACAGCTCCCTGTCTGAAGCTGATGCGCCAGGGAGAAAGAAGCAGCAACCTGAATACAGCTACTTAACCGAAGTTGCGATTTACCAGCGGTGTTGAAATATAACCCACCCTTAACCCCTCCGGGGAGGGGAATATTAGTTACTCTTGCAGAAATTCCCCTCTTGGGGGGAGGGGCCCTCGATTTGGGAGAGGTTGGGATGGGTTTTCAGCATCAGATAGTAACCCGTTTCTGTAAATCGCAACCTGAGTTATTTAGTATAACGCTGGTGCGAGCTTGCAGCCCGCACCTCCTTTACATCTACAGGAAGCAGGCGGCAAATGCAAGGGTAAGCGGCTGAGATACCCGCCTCAAATGGTAGTAAAGCATGCGCGCGGTGCAGGAAACGACAGGAGCAGGCAAACAACTGGTACAGGCTGCAGGCCCGCACCAGCCATACATACGATTTCGTTTCCACCGGCAGGTAAGCGCCGGAGGCAGGGCCGCTTTACTTTACCTGCCTGATAGCGCTGTCTAAGCAGAGGTAGGCCGGATTGTATCTGATTAAGAAGGTAAAGGCCGCAGCACAACAGCAGGCAGGCAAAGCGCTGCTCCTGTGTTTGTACCTGTCAGGCGGGCAGGCATTTAGGTAAGGTGGCCAGAGCAACGATGTAATTATATATTTTTTTAAATATTTTAAAATTAATTCTTCTTTTAAACAAAGTTTTTCTACTAATTTGTAAAAACGATTGCCTACTTACTTTAACCTGAAAAGGTTGCGTTTGAATACCATAAAATTCTCCAAGGAGAAAAAATATTAAAAAATGAAATTGAACTTTTTTTACCTGCTTGCACTTCTCTCCCTTGCCTCCTGCTCTCCCCGGAACCTGGCTTATTTCAGCAACATGCAGGAACAGGGCACTTACGAGGAGAAGGTATTGAACGATACAGAACCAACCATACAGGCCTACGACCTGCTCAGCATTACGGTAAGCAGCTTGAGCCGGGAGGCAAATGCCATCTTTAACACAGGAGAGTTCATCCCCGCCGGGAGCATCAACGACTACAGCATGACCAGAAACGCAGCAGGCACCCTGGCCCGCGAAGGCTACCTGGTAAACAAGGACGGCTTTGTAAACTTTCCGCTTTTAGGAAAAGTAGAAGTGGCGGGGCTCACCAAAGATGAGGCAACCGAAAAGTTTACCACCCTGCTACGGAAACATCTGAAAGAGCCCATTGTAAACATCCGCTACCTCAACTACAAAGTAACGGTAGTAGGAGAAGTTAACAGGCCGGCTACCTTTACAGTGCCCTCCGAGCGGATAAACATCATAGAGGCGCTGGGTATGGCCGGCGACATGACAGCCTACGGGAAAAGAGAAAACGTGCTGGTGCTGCGCGAAGAAGCAGGCTCACGGAAAATGACGCGCCTGAACCTGAATGACAAAGACATCCTGAACTCGCCCTACTTTTACCTGCAGCAGAACGATGTGGTGTATGTAGAGCCCGACCGCATGAAGCAGGTGCAGGCCAGCACCAACACCCGTACCATTTCTATTATCGCTTCAGTAACCTCTTTGCTGATAGTACTAGCAACCAGAATATTTTAAAACCAGCGGGCATGACAGAGAAAGGATTTATTCAGTTCCAGCCAGAGGAAGAGGATGAGCAGATTGACTTGAAAGCAATGCTGCTCAAATACCTGCGCTACTGGTACTTATTTGCCATCAGCGTGGCGCTGGCGCTGGGCCTCGCATTTTTGTACCTGCGCTATACCACGCCGCAGTATATCATAAAGAGTAAAATACTGATACGTGACGATGAGAAGGGCGCCGATTTGTTAGGCGGCTCTGCTCTGAGCGACCTGGATATCTTTAAATCCACGAAGAATGTGGACAACGAGATTGAGGTGCTGAATGCCGTAAGCCTGATGCAGCGTGTGCTGGCAGAACTCTCCTTAAACACCAGCTATTACAAACCGGGCAGGGTGCACGATGTGGAGCTTTACGGGCGCGACCTGCCCCTGAAAGTAATTGTGGGCAGGCTGGATTCTACGGCCTATGACAAAGAAATTATCCTGCACATAAAAGACAACAACAGCTTTGTGCTGGAAGAGGAGAATGCCGCAGGCGAAACCATCACCTCTTCGCACCGGTTCGGGCAGGAGATACAAAAGCCCTATGGCGCCTTTACGGTAGTAGCCGCCGCCGGTGCAGGCTCCCCGGAAAGCCAGCAGGACATCATCGTTAAATTTATTGATATCCAGAAGCTGGCCGGCTATTATAATGAGGAGCCGCTTAAAATTGAACCTGTAAGCAAAGATGCCAGTGTGCTCTGGATAAGCCTGAAAGAGCCTGTGCGGGAAAAAGGGAAAGACATTGTTAATAAACTGGTAGAGGTCTATAACAAGGAAGCCATAGAAGACAAGAACCTGATGGCCTCCAACACCATACAGTTTATTGATGAGCGGCTGAAATTCCTGACAGAAGAACTATCGGAGGTAGAGAAAGATGTAGAGGAATACAAGCAGGAGAACGAGCTGACCGATGTGAGCTCGGAAGCGCAGCTTTATGTAGAAAGCGCAAGCGAATACAACAAGCAGCTGGCAGAGCTCGAAATACAGCTCGATGTGCTGAACTCCATCGAAAAGTACCTGCGCGTAAAAGGGCAGCAGTACCAACTCGTGCCGAGCTCCCTGAGCATCCAGGACCCTACCCTGCTGGGCCTGATCACCAAATTTAACGAGCTGCAGTTGGAGCGTGAGCGCATGCTGCAAACCATACAGCCTACCAGCCTGCTGGTGCAGAACGTGGACGACCAGCTGGCTAACCTGCGGGTAAATATCCTCGAAAACCTGCAGAATATAAAAAGAGGCCTGGTGATTACGCAGAACAATTTAAAGGCCCGGATGGCAACGTTCGATACCCGGATCCAGCAGGTGCCTTCCGTAGAGCGCGAACTCCTGGAGATTCAGCGGCAGCAGGGCATTAAGCAGGGGCTGTACCTTTACCTCCTGCAAAAGCGCGAAGAAGCTGCCGTATCGCTGGCGGCGGCTGTCTCCAACTCCCGTGTGTTAGACCCGGCCATGGTGGGAGACAAACCTGTAGAGCCCAAAAAGATAATCGTTCTACTATTGGCTCTGCTGGCCGGCCTGGCTATTCCGTTTGCCTGCATATATGTAAGAGATCTGCTGAACGACAAAGTGCAGGAGAAAAAAGATGTAGAACAGGCAACTGCAACGCCTGTGCTCGGCGAACTCGCGCACAACAAGTCCGGGGAATCGCTGGTGGTAACACCGGGTAACAGAAGCCCCATCGTTGAAATGTTCCGGCTGGTGCGTACCAACCTACAGTATGCCACCGTGGGCAAGGCAAACAAAGTGGTGCTGGTTACCTCCAGCATGAGCGGAGAAGGCAAAACCTTTTTTAGCATCAACCTGGGGGCCAGCCTGGTTTTAACTGGTAAAAAAGTAGTAGTGCTGGGCTTTGATCTCCGGAAACCCAGGCTGCTGCAGGAATTGGGCTTACCCGATGGACCGGGCATCACGAACTACCTGGTTTCCGACAGGGTGGCTGTAGATGATATTGTGCAACCCCTACAGGCTTTGCCGGGACTGTACATCAGCAGTTCAGGCCCTGTTCCGCCCAACCCGGCCGAACTGATGATGAGCCCGAAAGTAGGGCAGCTGCTGGAAGCATTAAAAGAAAGGTTCGACTACGTTATCATCGATACAGCCCCTGTGGGCCAGGTGACGGATGCTTTTACCCTGGCGCCTTACATAGACTCCAGCATTTACATCGTCCGCTATGGCTATACCTTTAAATCTCAGCTCGAAATTGTTGATGATGTATACAAGCATAAAAAGCTTCGCCATCCGATGATAGTGCTGAATGATGCAAAAAAAGAAAATAGCTATGGGAATGGGTATGGCTATGGTTACGGCTATGGCTATGGCGAGGATCAAAAGAAGAACCGTGGGAAAAGCAGAAGAGCAGTTGATGCTTAATTTCGCGCCTATTGCAGAAGTAGCTTCACGCTTTAGGGGTACATACCTATAATTAGATGAATAGTGAGCAGACTCTTGATAGCATAAAGTTAGTAATATCGTTCCTAACATTCGACACTACTTAAAAAAACAGCTATTGCTTCAATTAATTAAATCAAAGTCAGTGCCTTTAAAATAGCCAGTGAGCGGCTGCAAGAGCTAAAGTATAGTGGCATAAATAAGAAACAATGTTATATCTCATTAACACTAAAGTCAATGAATTCCTTCTTCAAAAGAATGAGCGTTCTGCGAAAATTCTAAGAAATATAATATGGTCATTTGGTTTGAAGGGGGGAAGTATATTAGTAGGGCTGATTTTAGTACCTATGACAATAAATTATATCAACCCGATACAGTACGGCATTTGGATAACTATAAGTTCAATTGTTAGCTGGATGAGCTTCTTTGACATCGGAATGGGAAATGGGTTAAGGAATCAAGTGGCTGCGGCTATAGCCCTCAAAAAATATGATGAGGCCCAAAAGTATGTGAGTTCTACTTATGTTGTTTTGGGCTTTATTTCTTTTGTTTTGCTGGTTATATTCTGTTTTATAAATCCTTATATTAATTGGCGCGGGTTTCTAAATATTCCTGGGTCAGTTAAGGATAATATTTCACTTGCTATTTTCATTGTTTTCTGCTCTTTCTGTATTCAGTTTGTTGTACAATTAATCAATATTGTACTTACTTCAATTCATAATCCAGCTAAGTCTAATCTTATAACTTTCTTAGGGCAGCTAGGTGCTTTGGCTACAGTTTTTGTATTAACCAAAACTATACCTGGTAGTCTGACTGTTCTGGTATTGACTTTAACATTAGTGCCAATAATTACCCTAATAATAGCCAGTGCAATTTTCTATAATACGAAATTAAAGTTTATTGCACCAAAATTCTCGTTATTTGATTTTAGTTATGCAAAAAATATATTCAGCGTAGGGACCTCCTTCTTCATTATTCAGATAGGATCTATTATATTACTTCAAACAGATAATATTATCATTTCAAAGTTCATAGGCCCTTCTTCTGTTACGGAATTCAATGTATCTTTTAAATTGTTTTCTGTTATAATGATGCTCTTTTCTATAATTATGACTCCTTATTGGAGTGCATTTACTGATGCTAATGCTAAAAAAGATTATAGTTGGATGAAAGCTAATATGAAAAGGATTAGAAGGATATGGCTTTTGATATCAGTTTTAGTAGTACCAACCTTATTAGTTTGTTCGGATTTAATATTTAAGTTCTGGATTGGAAATTCCATACAAATCTCTAAAAGTTTATCTATGTGGTTAGCCCTTTATGTAATAGGGTATATTTGTTTGAATCTTAACAGTTATTTTTTAAATGGGGTTGGCAAAATAAAAATACAGTTATACCTCTATATAATAGTATGTTTTTTAAACATTCCTCTTAGTTGTATCCTTGCAAAGGAAGTTGGTATAAACGGAGTAGTAATTTCAAACATAATCATGCTATTAATTATGAATATCATTCTATGGATTCAGAGTAATAAAATATTATCTCAAAATGATGGAGGCTTGTGGGCAAAGTAGAGAAGTCTTAATATGGAGGAATTAACAACTTATAGAAGTTTTACATTAATTAAGAATAAAAAAACGTCTAAGTATAAATTAACAGTAGTTATTCTTGTGTACTTACAGTTAATTAATATAATAACCGGCCCAGATATTATATTAAAATTCATGGGGTATAAATATTCTAGTATTGAAGAAACTAATCTGGGATGGTTAACAACAACCATAAATATAGCTTTTATATTTATGTCTTTTATAGTTCTACTAAATAATAAGAGCTATTCAGTTAAGCTATTAAAAGGCTCAAAACAATTGCTTTTAATGTTAGGCTTAATAATTTTTTCTTTAGTTTTTGTTCCTTCTCCAATGATAAATCAATCATTGAGCTCTATTATTTTATCAATAGGTGCTTTTTCTAAGGCATTTAGTTTAGTTATTCTACTCAATAAACATACATTAAGTATATCTGATGTGTTATTAAAGATTGTAAAAGTTATAATTCTATTGATGATTGTCTATCTGGTTCTATTCTTCCAGAATGGATTCTCCCAAGTCCTATTAGGAAGATATCAAAGTTTCTTTTCTCAACCTAATAATTTGGGGCAATTTTGTGCATTAGCAATATTAACCCTTTTTGCGGATAAATTATCCAAGAAAAAAGGAGCAAAACTTTTTAATAATAAATCTATATTCTTTTTCTATCTTACGTCTGCTATATGCTTCATTATTATTAGCCAGAGTTTCACAACATTTATTTCTATTTTTCTGGTACTGCTAACTTACTTCCTTTACTCCATAAGAAAAAAAGTATTAAAAACTTTAATTTTAATTTCACTCGCACTTTTTACAGCTTTCTTTTTTTCTAATTCTACCCGATTATCATTCCAGTTAAATGGCTTTATTACAAAATCAATACTTTCCGATTTTAATCGTGATTTGACATTAACCGGTCGTACTCAAATTTGGAGAGATGTTTTTGATAAAATAAAGAATGATAACAAAGTTATTACTGGTTATGGAATTGGTGGGTTTTGGGGGAAAGAAAGAGCTCCATCAAGTCAAGTAGAAAATTCATTATTTACAGAGATTGGTCAAGCACATAACGGACTAGTTGAATTATGTGTTGAATATGGTTTACTTGGAGTTATACTCTTTGTTTCTTTTCTAGTTTTTATTGTAAATAAGTTACCTTTAATTTACTGGCAGTATAAGGATATTATATTTTTTAATTTCTTTTTAATTTTTTTCATTTTTAATAATCTTGTAGAAGCTAGCTTTCTTCAGCCAAAACACTTTTTAAATTGTATCTTCCTTCTTATATCTATAATAGTTCTTAATTCAAAGAAAGTAAAAACTAAGTCTATCGTATTAATAAACCCAAACATATGAATTTGCAGCTGTACTATATAAAATGGAAAATCGTATTTCAATAGCTATTTGTACATATAAAAGGCCAATATTATTATCAAAATGTATTGAAAGCATAATCAATCAAAATACTATTCATAGTTTTGAAATAATAGTTGTCGATAACGATGTAGCTCAAAGTGCAAAGGAGGTTGTTAATAATTTTTTTAACGAAGGCATTAACATCCTATATTTCAATGAACCACGTCAAGGTTTATCTAATTCGAGGAATCTTGCAGTAAGAAAATGTAATTACAATCTAATTCTTTTTATTGATGATGATGAATATGCAAAATCTGATTGGCTAGATAATATGGTTTCATGTTTAAATTTATATAATGCTGATGTTGTATTAGGAAAGGTTGTTTATAAAGTTCCAGACTACTTTCCAAACTACATTGTAAAAAGCCAACTGTTCAAAAGAAAGGAGATTAGAAGTGGCATTTTAGCTAAAGAGAATCAAGGGTACTGTGGTAATACATTAATCAAAAGAGCTGTTGTAAATAGTAGAGTTAAGCCTTTTGCTGTTGAGTTTAATAAATTAGGTGGTGAAGATTCAGACTTTTTCAATTATGCTCTTGAGAAAGGATTTAAAATCGTTTTTTGTGCGGAAGGAGTAATTTATGAAACACAGGATGAAAGAAGATTAAATATTAGATGGTATCTTAAGAGAGGATATCGAAGTGGCTGGCTATACAACCATGACGTTTTAAAAAAGAAAGGCTCTTTTAACGGTATACTAAATATTTTTAAGAGCTTAATTGGAGGACTATTTTTGTCATTCTACCTATTTCTTCGAACTATTGTAAGCTTTAATGATTATTTTCTTGTCTTTATTTATAAGATATCAAATCAGTTTGGTAAAATAGGTTATTTCTTTGGATACAAAATAGAAGAATATACTGGAAATAATTCCTCTGATTAACGCATTATATTTTAGTATAAAAATCCATATCAATCTTTGTAACTCAATTCCAAACCCTCATTTATATACTTCGTTTGGATGTTAAAATAAATATTGTAAGTACTGTTAGAAATAAGATTCAATATGCAGTAAAGTTTACTTAAACTCGAAAATGTAGTAAAAGCGTCAAATTTAAAATTTAGTTCAAATGAATTATATCTGTATATAGCCTTGTGCTGATAAGAAAGGGGAAGAAAGTAAGTATCCTCAGACAGGAGAGCTTTTTCTCTTCCTAAGAACATCAAAATATCTATTGGCGTTGTATAGGAATGTTTTTCATTACTAGTAAGTATTCCAATAAGAGTGAAAAGTATTTGCTGTTCACTCTTATTAATAAATTGTCGATGGTGATAATATTAAAGGCATCCTAGTTAAATTAGATATAGAGATTATTCATATAGTTTTAAATATAAGGCTCCTACTAATTAGCATGGAGCATGACGTAATCAGTTTTATGAATTTTCCATTTTAGAATATATTAACCATCATTATAGTGATGAATCCCAGTTTTTGATTTTAGACTACGATCGCATTTTTATTGAGCCTGCTAGTGCTATTTTCAATGAAGCATAATCTAACAACGGGTTCTCATGTCTTATTTTGTTGATTATATTCCAGAGCATATAGCAAACGGACTTACAAGAGTAAATAAAGGCTATCTATGAAGATGTATTGCATTAAAAGGATATTCAGTTACTAGATTATCATGCCGGCTATTTCTTGTTATGTAATGTTAGTAATGTAAAAAGAATCTTTAAGGATTTTCTTGAGCTAGGGTCTATAATTATGGAAAGGAATAATAGAGGATTGCTAAAGTTTAATGAAGAAGCCCACATACTAAGCTATTTATATTATAAAAACAAATTTAAAGGAAGTGGTGCAAATTCATATATCAGAAGGATCTAGACGAATCCTGTCTTTTTGGGGAATGTAGAGTAAAACGATAACTCTCTAATTATATATAATTTACCTACTGAAAAAACTTTTGAAATAGAACAACTCTACGATCCATTCAAGGAACGTTCCTTTATAATCGGTTCGAGAAATGATGAGTTTGCTGAAATGATAATGGTTGGTTTAAGTATTCCAAAAATATATTTAAAACATTATTTACAATACTTTATGCATAGCTATCATAGAGCTTTTAACAAAAGACTTAATTTTTTAGATAAGACTTACTTTTTATTATACTTCCAATGCAGATCGAATTAAGCCCAATTGCTGTTTTTGCTTATAAGCGTGTCGATACGCTATGTGAAACTATAAATGCCTTGAAAAAGTGTGAATTAGCGAATCAAAGTGATTTGTTTGTTTTTTCTGATGGAGCAAAAGGATTAATAGATATTAGTTCAATTACACATGTAAGAGAGTATCTCACTACCATTGATGGATTCAAATCTGTAACAATATATAAATCTGAAGAAAATAAGGGCTTAGCAAGATCTATAATAGACGGAGTAACCAATATTTTAAATTCTTATGATTCTATTATTGTACTTGAAGATGATCATGTTACCTCCTCTAACTTTCTCTTGTACATGAATCAATGTTTAGACTTCTATAAGAGAAATAAGGCTGTTGGGTCCATTTCTGGCTATTCCCCACCTCTAAAATATAGAAGTAATTATAATTATGATGCCTACTTTTTCTCAAGGAACTGCTCAAATGGCTGGGCAACATGGAAAGATCGCTGGGAAGGTGTTGATTGGGAGGTGAAGGATTACAGTGATTTTATTGCTAGTAGAAGTAATAAAGATAGTTTTAACTATGGCGGAAGTGATCTTACAGGAATGCTAAAACGTCAAATGGAAGGTAAAATAAATTCCTGGTCTATTCGGTTTTGTTACCATCAATATAAGACCAAAGCTTATACTGTTTACCCAATTGTGTCGAAAATATATAATATAGGCTTTGGGGCTGAAGCGACCAACACTACTAATACTTTTAATCATATGCATACACCACTTGATCAAGGCACGAAATTGAGCTTTCACTTACCCAAAGATGCCATCATTGATGCAGACATCAGAAAGATGTCTCAAGAATTTTATTCTCTTAAAACTAGAGGTATAAATAAAGTAAAGACCTATCTATGCAGAATAGGTCTTTTAAAAAATATATAATTAAATATCTCTAAGGATTTATAATACTCAATTTAAGCTTAGTTCAGAAAATGAAGCAGTCCGCGGTTAAATTAGTAGTTAGTGAGATAGGGAAGATCTAGTGAAACATAAAATTCTTTTCATTTTACACCTCCCGCCTCCTATTCATGGAGCTGCTATGGTTGGGCAATATATACAGGATAGTAAAATTATAAACAATACTTTTGATACTGATTATGTTAATCTAACTACATCCTTTAGCCTGGATAAAATTGGTAAGAGCAGTATAGGCAAATACTTCACTATCTTAAAAATACAGGCAAGAATTGTAAAAGCTCTTTTAAGCAGCGAATATGATTTGTGCTATATGACTTTAACAGCCAAGGGAGCTGGCTTTTATAAAGATTTAGCTGTAGTAGCTGTTTTAAAGCTCTTTCGGAAAAACATTATCTACCACTTCCATAACAAGGGAGTAGAAGATAGTAGTAAGAATAAAATAAACGCCTTTCTATATCGCTTCGCCTTTCAGAATACCCAAAGCATTCTACTATCGCCTCACCTGTACCATGACATTGCAGATTATGTAAAAAAAGAGGATGTTTATTTTTGTGCCAATGGTATTCCGGAAACGAAGGAAATCTTTACGATTTCTGAAACAATAATAACAGACGAACAGCAACCTTGTAAACTGTTGTTTCTATCAAACATGATGGTTGAAAAAGGAGTACTCGTGCTGTTAAAAACCTGCCAATTGTTAAAAGAAAGAAATTTACATTTCGGATGTCATTTTATAGGGTCATGGTCGGAAATTACTGAAAGTAGGTTTTCAGAGATTATACAAGATTATAGTTTACAGAATTACGTTTTTGCCCACGGAAAAAAGTATAACGAAGAGAAACTGGCCTTCTTTCATCAATCTAGCGTCTTTGTTCTCCCTACTTACAATGAATGCTTCCCGCTTGTTCTGTTAGAAGCTATGGAACACAGTTTACCTGTAGTATCTACGCCGGAAGGAGGAATTCCGGATATTGTTGTCGATGGGAAAACAGGTTTCCTTATTCCGCAGCAAAATGCAGAAGCTTTGGCTGATAAGCTTGAGTTACTTATAAAACAGCCAGAACTTCGTGCCTGCATGGGTGTGTCCGGGAGAAAACGTTATGAAGAACTATTTACCCTTAAGAAATTTGAAAACAATATGAAAGGCATTTTAAAGAAAGCTATCGCACATAAAAGGGTTTAGCGCCCTCATTCCATTTAATCTTATCTACTTTACTTCATTTAGGTTGTATTAAATAAGTGCTTAAAGGGCTACTTTAGCACCACCAGTTGATTATAATTATCTTTAAAATTATCCTTCCGCTTACATGATGCAAATATACTTATCCATTAGACAGGCGTCGTACTTTAAGATTAAACTTTTATGAACAAGCCGGTACCCTCCACAAACTGCATGGGTTATCCTGTGTTTACAGGCAGCCTGGACCTCCTGCCTACTCTCAAAAAGGCGCTTGTTAATACCATCAACCAGTATTCGTATTGCATAGCGGAGCAGGATGCTGACTTCAAAAAGTCCTTGCTGGCGTCTGATGTTCTGCTCCCGGACGGCGTTGGTATTGTGGCGGCCTCACAACTGATGGAGGGGAAAAAGATTTCAAAAATTGCCGGAGCAGATTTGCATCTATACTTACTAAAGCAACTGGATATAAGTGGTGGTAAGTGCTTTTACCTGGGTTCGTCTGAAACAACACTTAACAAAATAAAGGAGCGCCTTGCTGTGGATTTCCCGGCTGTGAAAGTGGCGACCTTTTCTCCTCCTTATAAAGCAGTGTTTTCTGATGAAGACAATGCGCAGATGATATCCGCAGTAAATTCCTTTGAACCTGATGTCCTGTTTATCGGAATGACCGCCCCCAAACAGGAAAAGTGGGCATATGCGCACAGGGAACACCTGGATGCAAAGCTGATCTGCTCGATTGGTGCTGTCTTCGACTTTTATGCCGGCATGGTAGAACGCCCGAATGAACGCTGGATAAACTTAGGCCTGGAGTGGCTCGGCCGCCTGGTAAAAGAACCCAAACGCATGTGGAAACGGTACCTCTATTACGGGCCTGTGTTTGCTTATATGCTTTTAAAAGCAAAAGCTGAACAAACATTTACCCGCACCAGATAGCAATGCTGTTCCGGGCTATTAGAAACATTTCCGGCCGATAGTGGCGGGACGGGGATGTTTGAAAAAGCAGAAACGAAGTATGAAATAGCTTCGACGTATAAAATGCTGCATTTCAGGTGTAGGCTAATAAAAATTCTGATGCCTGTGTTACTTCACTGATGATGGGCTGGTAAAGCTTCCTGTCTTGAACCCGAACGAGGGAAATATGGTATAGGAGTCGCCAGAACCACTGAATACGATACAACATGCCCTTTACTTTTTCACACCCGGCCCTTGTGCTACCGCTCAGGTTCCTTCCAAAAGGTTGGGTGTCCTTAACCGGCCTTGTGGCGGGTAGCCTGGTGCCGGATTTTGAAAAGTTCATTAAGATGGAGCCCGGCAATACCTATAGCCACACCTGGGCCGGTGTGTTTTGGTTTAATTTGCCGCTGGGCCTCCTGCTTGCTTTCGTCTTTCACGGCATTGTTCGTGATCCCCTGATCGATAACCTGCCGGTGTTTCTGAGGAAGCGCCTGGCCCGGTTCAGGAAGTTTAACTGGCAACGCTTTTTCAGGGAACATTTTATGGTGGTAATTCTTTCTATTATCGCCGGTGCCCTATCGCACCTCACCTGGGACAGCTTTACACACCGGGAGGGCAAGTTTGTCCGGTTGCTGCCGGTTTTATCTGAAACTGTTTCTCCCTGGAATATTCATGTTTCGTTATACGTGCTGGTAGATCGCCTGAGTTCCGCGCTGGGGTTCCTGTTGATACTGTACGTTATCCTGAAGTTACCACCTGGCAGGGTGGAAGAAAGGCAGCCGGTGCATGTATGGCACTACTGGCTGTCAGTGGTGCTTGTTGCCTTATGCGTTGTTATGTTCAGGGTAATAGCCGACGTAAGCTATGTACAGTACTTTGAACTTCTTATCACGTCGATATCAGCTGTACTGGCAGGCCTGGTTGTTTCATCCTGCATTGTAAAATTCAGGACGTAGCTTAAACTAACCGAGGTAAGGAAATAAAGCCTCGTTATACATATCAATACTTGTGCTGGTAAACAGGTTTAGGCGGCTTCACGAATGATGTAAAAGTATAAACCACTGTATAGGCCGGAGTAGGAATTGTTTTCTGCTACCAGGAATGCGCCGGAATCCGGTACAGGAATACGCGCCGGATAAAATTCACGCCAGGCGCTTCCCGCCTGTCTCTTACACAGTCAATTTAAATCTTAAAAGCAAATTTGTTCCTACAAAGTAAGGAACTCTGTCAGGTGCACTTCATGACGTGCCACTGTTTGAGCATTCAGTGAATGAGGTTGGGGGCTTCGAAAAGAGATGAACCACCCCGCCTTCGGCACCCCTCCTTGAAAAAAGGAGGGGAGTACAAAAGAATCTAGAGGAACATCCCCGTGCATATTGGGAACCCTCCAACCCGAGGCCCCTACCCCCATAAGGAAGAGAAGTATGCGCTGGCCGGCGAGCCGGAAAGCCAGTTCGCCGCTCAGCAGTTAAAGCTCCCGGCAAAGCATGAAGAAATCTCAACAAGTAAGTTGATTGTGTACCCTGTTACCAGGATTTGCCAAACTTTACGATAAGCCCGCCTGTATTATCAAGCAGGCCGCCACGATCAACCGCTGCCATAAAGCCTACATGTAAGCCATGGGGCAAAGCCTTATTGCCTTCGATATACGTGGATAACTGCCCCACTTCTTCGAAAATGCCGTATTGGGGAGGAAATCTTGTACCTCCCAAAGAATGGCCTACAACGCTGGTGCCGTAGGTGCCATAATTCCTGGAATAAGATACTTTTGCGGTGCAGGTCCAGGCCTGTACCCTCCCCTGCATGGCCAGGTGAAAGGCTAGCAGCCGGTTGTTGATAAAGAAATCGCCGGGGGCAGATGCCAGGCCTTCCCGGGTGGATGCTCGCGGGCTGATGAAGGGTGATCCAAGGCCCAGGCCCCTGTAAGACCAGCCTTGCGAATACATATAATTGTTATAATAATCTTCATCGCCGGATGGCACAATCCTGGACCAGGACTCGCCTGCCTGGTTTTTGGTATACAGCACCTCGAATACCAGTTTCTGCCACTGCACCTTTTTATCAGTATGCTGCTTGTTTTCCAGGCTCAGGCCATTTAAGCCATCCAGTATATTGGCCAGGTAATACAGGGCTCCCACATCGTAGAAATTTTGCCGGTAAGCAAACAGCTTTACCTTACTAAAATCGTACGTAAGGCCTAAGTCAATAGATCCCAGCTGGTTCCCTATCTTGGAAACTTCCACTCCTCCACCCCCGTACCTTCTGCCCATCACCACGTATTGATACTCCTTCCACGGAGACAACTTAAATGCACCTTCCGGATAAATTTCATCTTCATTGCCCCAGAATACCTGGTGGCTGAACCCGGCGTACAGCTTTAACTTCCAGTCAGGTTTGCCAAAGCGCCCGTACAGTGATTTCTGATGAAAATACGTTGTAGCCTCCTTTATTCTGCTTCTTGTTAACCCTATCGGAACTTCGCCCAGCCAGCCATGGGCAAGGTTTCCCTTAAAAGCAAAAAGGCCACCCCAGAAGGGCAGCGGGTAAAATTCGGGTATAGCCAGCTGTACCTTCGGGATACCCAGCGCATTGCCGGAAATGGCGAAGGCGCCGGAGGAGAGGGTTGTGTCTACCAGGCCCATGATATCCTTTGTGCGGCCCGCCTTCAGTTCAAATATGCCGGCGCGCACTTTCCCGTAGGCTTCAATCAGCAGCAGATCAGATTCCTTTCCTGCATTTGCCCTTCCCCCGAAGCCGGCGCCCCAGTCCACCAGGTGCGTTCTGGTGCTGTCGTAATCCCGGTGTGCCCGTCCGATAAGGCTGAGTGAGGCGCCCGGCGAGGGCACACTGCCGTGGCGGTTGGATCTAAGCCAGAAGGTCACCCGATCAGCGGAGGCAACTCCAGCCTGGGCTTCTATCCCATAATGCAGGTTGCCTGTCTGGGCGTACCCGCTGAGGCAAAAGAGGAACAGGAAAAGTGTGATGTATAATTTCAGCATCCTGGTTGTTCAGGTTTTATGTAAGAAGCAGCTATAGTCCGCGTCCGGGTGTGGCGTTTTCACCAACGGTTTATACTTGTGCAGCCTGCGCCAGCCGGTAAAAGCACAGGGGCCGGCGCTGTTATCCCACAGCCTGCAGGCAAATATACAACCGGCTGCCACGCCCCGGAAAGATACTAAATTTTATACTTTAGCTACAGCTTTTTAGATGCATCCTTTGGCAGGCCGCTTACGCCCGTTTTCTGAAATGAATAATACGCCGTCTTTCAGGTTCTGCCATCCTGTAAGGGTACACCCGCACTTGTTCCGGGGCTCTGCCCGGAGGGTGCCTGCCGCCAAACAGCATCTGCTCACCTCGCGGGGCAGCCACATCCAACCACTCCTACCCCCTCCTTGTCTAAGGAGGGGTATATACTACGCCGGTGCAGCCTCACGGAAGAGCAGGTAAGCAAAGAGCTTACCTGCTCTTCCGGATTTGCAATCCTGAAATAGCTGCTATGAGGATTTGTAATGCATTATGGTCCGAAACACGGGAATTATCCCTTTGAGGACAACTCTAAAGCGAGAGCTTCAGAGTTGCGAGTATCGCTCATAGAGGGTTTCTACAAGTGCACCAGTTAGTAAAAATGGGTTGAAAGCATCGTAAGCCTGCACGATTTAACACCCTTATGGTCACCACCAGTGGGTAGGGCCGTTTCACTCTAAAATAAAGGATTGGTGCATAGGCCAGTTTCTTCCCTGGCAGCACCTGTAGCTGGGCCTCTGCCCCAGTCGGGTTACAAACCCGACATCATCTTAAGACACAAGTTTGAAAACTTGCGCCAGAAAAACAGAATGAAACAGCCCTGCCCTTAAGGGGACAACCTCTGCCTTTGTTAAACAATTCTACCATTTGCAGTGACATAACTTTGCAGGTTTCGCACAACAAGGATTTGTAATCCGGAAAAGCACGTTTAGCCTGTCCCGAAGCATTTCGGGGCTATTCCGGGATAAGCAACTTTCCCCGACAGGAAGGCTTTGCGGAGGCCGGGAGATGATTACGCCGCTGGTGAAATTATCCGGCATATCAAAACAGCCTCATACAAAGTGGTGTGCGGGGCGGCTGCTATACAAAGCACTCCCGGTAATCTTCTGCAAACTGCCTGAAAGAACGTGGCGCCCGTCCTGTAATTTGCCGCACTGTATCGGTTACTTTGCTGCTGCCTCCTGCTTTGTACATCCTGTTCAGTTCCAGTAGTGCGTCTGCCATCCATGCGGGTTGCTGCTGTTGCAGCATGGCCTGACGCGCAGCCTCTTCGGGCACATCCACATACGCCACCTGCTTGCCTGTTACCTCGCTCAGTATATGGGCAACATCATAGTTAGACAATGCCTCGGGGCCTGTCAGTTCATAGGCCTTGCCTTCGTGGCCGCTTCCTGTCAGCACCTCCACTCCTACGGCAGCAATGTCTCTTACGTCAATATAAGCCACCCTGCCTTCTCCCAGGGGCTGGTACAGCTTGCCTTCGTTTTTTATACTTTCCGCATCGTAGTTGGCGAAATTCTGCATAAAGGCAGCGGAACGTAAAAACGTATATGGAATGCCGCTTGCCACAATATACTGTTCAATCGCTGTATGCCAGCGGGCCATTTCTATGCCATGCTCCTCGTCTGCGCCTATGCCCGACAGCTTTACAATATGCTTTACGCCTTTTTTCTTTGCCTCGTCTACCAGCGTCCGGGACATGTCTACCTGGTATTTTGTGGAAGGCGTGATCAGAAACAATTTGTCGGCATGCGTGAAGGCGGCATGCAGCGACGCCTGGCTTTCAAAATCCATCTCTACAATTTCGACCCCCGGCAGGCGTTTCAGGTTTTCGCCTTTTATCAGAGAGTGTACCCCCGCGCGTACGCGTATATCGCCTTCCAGCATCGAGAGTTGTATGACTACCTCCCGCCCTACTGTGCCCGTGGCGCCCGTTATCAATACTGTTGTGTGCATTGTATGTTGCTTTCTTAGGTTATAATCCTACTACGGCAAAGGTTAAGGATTTGATAAATTGCCCGCGCATAATTCAGCCGGGCTCATCCGGTTGCTTCAGGTTTACCGGGGATGTGGCAGCTGCCCGTTTATGGAGGATGATCAGCATTCCGGGCTCAATAGAAAAGTATCTGTTGGGTATAAAATTTGCCCAGCAGGTCAGGCACTGTATGATCCACATAAGGCATAGCCGGTGAAGTAACAGCGGCAAAAGTCCTCTTTTGCAGCAGGGCTGGTACATTCTCCATTTTCTTGCCGTCCTGTAAGGATCTTGTTGGCAGGTAGCAGTAACGCTTATGAAGCGGACATCAGTTTACAGGAAAGTTCTCTGGCAGCAAATGCGGAATTTATACTTGCCTTGCTAATCAAAGGTCAGACACCCGCTGGAACTTGCGCACACTGTGGGGTCTGTATTGATTTAGCTTTACAAAGCTGCCAACTGCCTCCGCTGGTGCGGGCTTGTACCTCGTACCTATACATCTGCAGAGAAAGGTACGAGCTGCAAGCTCGCACCAGCGGAAGAACCAACTCGCACCAGCAGTAGGTACAGCAGCAGTTACTCTCAATTTTTAATGCTTAACTGCGCTGCCAGCTGTTCCGCTACCTGCTGCGGGTTTTCCCAGAACTGGCGGCTGTATACCCACACATAAGGCCAGTGGCGTTGCTGCAGAAGCTGCGGCACGTCGGCATGTGTGTGGCGCACCGAAGGATGACTATAGTATAAATCGTCGTCTGTAAGCACCACGCTGAGGTACTGCTGCCCTTCTGTCCGGGTGAGGTCTGCGAAGGGCACTTCCTGTTGCAGCGCCGGCACCTGCTGCTGCAGGCGCTCCTTTAGCAGGGGCACCTGTGCGGGGCTCGGGGCATGCTTTGGGCTGTACTGGAAATACCTGCGGCTCACCTGCTGCGCATACAACAGGTATTCTTTTAACAGCTTTGGGCCGGGGTGCAGCGTGTGGTCTACCTGCAACTGGTCTGCCCGGATGCTGCTGACCACAAACACATGCTGCCTGGCGCGCGTAATGGCCACGTTCAGGCGGTTTTCGCCACCGGCCTGGTTCAGGCTGCCGAACTGCATGGACATGCGCCCCTGCCCGTCCGGTGCGTAGCCCACCGACAGGATAATCACCTCCTTTTCGTCGCCCTGTATGTTCTCGATGTTTTTGACCAGCACCGATGGCGGAACCGTTACGCCCTGCTGCCGGGCAGCTTCCTCCAGCAAATCCTGTATGAGCATCTGCTGAGTATAGTTAAAAGTGATAACGCCGATTTCCTCTTTGCCTTCCTCCAGTAGTTTCAGCACCATACTTACCACGCGCTCCGCCTCAGGCGTGTTGGCATTGTCCTGCCAGAGGCCGTGCACTTTGATAAACTGGATGGCCGGCTTGCGGGAGTTGGCGTCCTGCAGTTCGGGTATCAGCTCCAGCTTGTGGCCGTAAAAATGACGGTTCGAGAAATCGATAAGCTCGGGATAGCGGCTGCGGTAGTGCTGCGTGAGCATGGTTTGCGGCAGGTATAGGCTGCACAGCTGCAGCAGCGATTCCGCCGACAGCTCCTCGGTTTCCTCTTCGTCGGCAGCGCTCCAGCGGGTGCGGTACAAATCCGAGGGTTTGAGCTGCTGCTGGTCGCCGGCCACTACTACCTGTTTGCCGCGCAGCATGGCCGGAATACCAGTTTCAGCATAACACTGCGAAGCCTCATCAAAAATCACCAAATCAAAGCAGCTCTCCAAAGGAAACACTGCCGATACGGTTTCGGGCGAAGCCAGCCAGCAGGGCACCAGATCCAGAATCTCTTCTGAAAACAGGAAAAACAGCTTGCGGATGGGATACAGGCTCCGCTTTTTGCTGACCTGCGCCTGCAAACGGCGGTACGTTACCACATTGCCCAGCCGGTTTTTTTCGATGTTTTTATAGGTTTGCTCCCGCAACTGCGACAGCACCATTTCCTGGCTCAGCTGCTGTTTTTGCTGTAACAGGTTTTGCAGCTCCGCCTCTGCTGCCGCCAGTCCGCCATTGGAAGGCAGGCGCAATGCCGGGTGTTGCGCCTCCAGCTCGTGCAGCCAGGCCAGGTACAGGCTGTTCAGAAACAGCTTTTCCGCGTCTTCTGCCGAAGCCGTATGCTGGGCCACCAGTTGCAGTATAATTTCCCGCTCCGCCTCCAGGAAAGAAGCAAAAAGCGTATCGTAAGCCACCAGCGTCTCAAAGTGCTGCGGCAGCGTTTGTAGCAGCCTCTCGCCCTGCTGCTTTTCCGTAATCAGGCGCTTTACCTGGGCCTCGGGCAGCCACAGCAGCCATATTTTATACTTGTGCTGAATTTGCTCAATGGCTTCGCTGAGCAGTGCCAGGTGTTCGGGCAGCTTCACTGATTGCAGGTGCTTTTGCTGCAGCACTTTGCTGCGACACAGCTCTTGCAACAATTGTTGCGCCGTAATTGCCTGCTCTGCCGCTTCCAGCTTCCGGATTACTGTCTCCCGGGTGTCGGAGAATCGTATATTTTGTTTTGTGGCAGCATTGATGTGCTGCATCAGCTCTGCCACCTGCTGTCTTAGTTCCAGGCGCTGCCGCAGGTTGGTTACGTTTTCTTCGTCCAGCTCCCAATTGTAACTTGCCAGCGCCTGTTTTAATACTTTTTTCTCCGGCGAGAACAGCCACTTTATACTTCCCAGCAGCTCTTTGCGCTGTTGCTCAAAGGCATCAATCGCTTTTTTTATACCTGCTATGGCTGCGTCGGGTATGGTTGTGTCGGGGCCCAGCGTAGCCAGGTACAGCTCGCGCAGGCGCTGCACCTGTTGGCTAAGCTCCGGTGCTTCTGCCTGCTGCAGGGCCTGCACCGTTGGCAGTACATCCGGCAATGGCAGCATCCGCTGCAGCTCCTGCAGGGCGGGCAGGGCTGCGGTATACCTGGTTAAATCATCCAGCTTAAACGTATAGCCGCTCAGCTCGCTTATACTTGTGTGCAGCTGCCGGTACTGGCCCGGAAGTTCCTGTAAGGTCTGCTCCAGTTGTTGGCGCTGCGGCCAGCCAAAGCCTTTCATGCTGCGCCGTTCGCGCCATACAAAATCTTCCTTTTCGAACACCACGGCCTGCTGCAGATACCGGCGCAGGCGCGGCAGAAACTCGGTAACCGTATCAGCAGTGAAGTACCGGAACCCAGAGGAAAGCGGCAGGTGCGGCTCCTGCAGGCTGCAGCGCAGGTATAGCTCTTTCGGCGACCAGCCGCAGCGGCTGGCATCGAACAGCGCCTGCTTAAAGGTTTCCAGCGTTTGGGTGCAACGGTTGATGCCGCGGCCTACTTCCAGAAAAGTGCGGTCGGTGTAGATGCTGTGGAGCGCCAGGTTCTGCTTTTTATAGGCGTCGAGCTGCTCTATCTGGTGCAGCAGCTGGCCATAAATGGTTTTCTTGTCGGCATTAATATCGTGCACCAGTCCGGCAAAATCGCCCAGTCCCTTCTGTGATAGGCGCTGGTGCACTACGTCCAGCGCCGCCCGCTTCTGGCTTACGACGAGCACCTTTTTGCCGCGCGCAGTAAAATCCGATACCAGGTTGCAGATGAGCTGTGATTTGCCTGTGCCAGGCGGCCCCTGCACCACCACCGACCGTCCCTGCTTCACCGTTTGTAAGACGGCTTCCTGCGAGGCATCCATGTCGAAAGCGGTGAAGGTATGCTGCGCCTGTGTGCCTGTGTTTATACTTGTTTCAGGAGTATAAAACAGGTCTTCCATCTCCTGCAGATCATCGCGCTGCAGCAGCGCATCATAGTCATTTATAAGAAAAGAAGCAGCCTGCGGAAAAATGCCGAGCACCGCCTCCTGCTCCAGGTATAGCTGCCCGGGTTTCAGCGCCTGCTCGTAGTCTGCTTTTTTATAGTCGCGGAAAGGTTTGAGTTTGTCAGCAAAGAAATCGCTGCCGGCATGTATACTTAGCTGATGGGCTTTCAGGAGCTCGTACACCTGTGTCCGGAATTCCAGGGGATGCTGCGGCAGCGTGCTCAGATCCAGTTCGATCAGTTCTTCGGTCAGCGGCGTGCCCATGTAGTGCGCGTAAGCCAGCAGAAAGCTCTGGTTGAACTGCGGCGGCTGCGAAGTATCTGGTACCAGTTCCCACACCTGCGCGGCATTCACCTGCAAGGCTACTGGGAAAAACAGCAAGGGGCAACGTACCGCCGTTCCGTCCGAAAATTTGCCATGTACAAAGGGCCAGCCTACGTATAACTCGCGGCTGCCGCGCTCCTCAAAAATCATGTCGGCCTTGCGCCTGATGTAGCGCAGGCGGCGGCTGATGGCGGCCACCGATGCATGGCGGCTGTCGGCATAAGGGCTCAGCGCTATCTTTTTTTTGCCTGAAAGCAGCTTGTTGATAAGGGCAAAAGCCGGTTCGCTGTTTACAAAATCCAGCGATTCCACATCCAGGTGCAGCTCCCCGGACAGGCGCAGCAATACCAGGGCCCTGTTGCCGGAGCCGAGGTTCAGCAACCTGCGTCGGTAGTTTTTGAGGATGTGTTTCATGTTTAGCTGCCCTGTTAACGAAGAACTGTTAACGAAAGTCTTGCAAAAAGAAGCAAGTTAGCAGGAAATGAATTCAGTTGGAGGCCGCAGTACGGAAGAGCCCTGTATATTTCAGCAGTTATTGCGCCACTGTAGATTGATGCCCTCAGCCAACTGAAACTGAACGGCAGCCATGGTACTCCCGACCAAATACAGGATCTGTAATGACAAACATGGTTGCCAGCTACAGGACTGACATGGGTTCTCTCAGTAAACGTTTTCCGCCTTCCTCAAAAAATAAAATAAATATATAAATAAATAGTTTCTTCATTTTATCTTCATCTTGCTAGTATAGTTTTGGCTCATAAACTATATAAAACGATTTGAACGAATGAAAAAATTAACACTTGTAGCCGCCGCTGTGCTAAGCGCAGCCGCTACCTTCGCCCAGACAAATACTACACAGATTAACACTAAAGCGCAAACTGCCATACAGATTTCTGCCGATGGCCAGAACAGGAAGGCTAGCGCCAGCCACCATACTTCCGGGACTGCAGCTATTTCTGAAGAGGGCACATTTGTAAATGAGGCAGCAGTAGAAAATGCCGCACGGGCAAAAGCAAAAACTACCAAAGAGACGGCCGCGAACGTAAAGGCCAAATCAGAAAGCCAGGGCAAGGCTGTAGCGGAAGTGGCACAGCATACCACAGCAGCAGGCAGCGCGAAAGGCAAAGTGGTGGCAGAAACCGCTGCCTCCAGTGCCTCTCTCGCCGGCGAAATCGCTATCAATGCTACGGCGCTTACAACAACGGAAGTAGCCGCACCAGCCAACACGAAAGACAAACCGGTGAACCATGGCCAGGTAGTAGCAGAAGCAGCGCACAATGCAGAAGCAACCACTACTACAAAAGGCCAGTTGGTAAGTGAAGTGGCTTCTGCCAAGGGTAAACTGGCCAGCGAGATCACCGGCAGTGAAAATGCAGTGGCTCAGGTTGAAATGCCTGACCTGGACGTAGCGCCTCAACAGGAAGATGGCAAAGCAAAGGCCGGAAAAGAGAAAGCCTCAAAAAAAGCAAAGCAAAATGACAAGGACAACCATGGCCAGGTAGTATCTGAAGTAGCGCAAACAACACAGACTGATGCCACGGCGAAAGGCCAGGTAGTAAAAGAAGTAGCCACCGCTAAGCGCCAGAAAAAACCGGTGAAACTGGATAGCAACATTGCCACCGAAACCACAACCAGAGCAACAGGCGCTGCCCGGGTAGTAACTGCCGGTCGTCCTGCAAGTGCGGGCCGCCCGGCCAGAGTGCTGAAAGCTGGCGGAGCCGTTAAACCTGTAAAAGTAAACGGCAAGGTTAAAGTTGGCTCTGTTATTAAAGTTGGTAATTAATTCACCCTTATGCTACAAGCACAGCAGCTTTGCCCTGGCACAGGCTGCTGTGCTTAACTTCTGACATGAAATTACAACCTGCTTTATGGATATGGCTCGGATGGATGCTGTTTGCGCCTGTCCGGACTCAGGCTGCCCCTGCCCCCCTGCGGCCGGCACTCCCCGACACCACTGCCGTCTCTGATTCAGTTACAAAAAAAGGCTGGTGGACGATAGAGCTGGAAACAGCCAATAACGCTTCGTTTTATGGGCGCAACACCGCCCAAAAGTATCCTTATGTTGCCACCACTATCACCTACGCGCATAACTCCGGACTTTGGGCATCGGTAACAAGTTATCAGCTTTTTAACACCGAGGATTACGTTGATGAAACGGATGCTTCGGTAGGTTATAGCTTTAAAATAACACCCCGTGCTACAGGCAATATCAGCTACTCACACTTTTTCTTCAGCCAGAATACGCCGCTGGTGAAATCCGTTACCGCCAATGCCCTAACAGCCTACACGGCTGTGGACTGGAAAATCCTCTATACTGCCGTAACCACCAGCTATGTTTTTGGTGGCAGCAGCGACTTGTTTGTGGTGTTGGACAATTCGCGCTACATTCCGCTTAACCCGCTCTGGAAAGGGAAGCGCGCCATTGGCCTGGATCCTAAAATCAGCATCACGGGCGGCACACAGGAGTTTTCGGAAACGCATACCATCACAGAGCAGAAAAAGAAAGGGATAGGTGGTGCAGTAGGCGGCGTGCTGGACCCGCTTAAGCCCGGCAACGGAGGCAGCACAAACACCACGACTGCTACGGTGCACCGGTTTAAGGTACTTACCTATGATTTTCTGGTGCCCGTGGTGGTGGACTTAGGTAATTTTGAACTGGAGCCCTCGTGGCGTTACTCTATACCCGTAAACCTGCTGGAAGGCGATGAATCTGAAGCGCAATCTTTCTTTACCTTTAAGGCAAGCTGTACCTTTTAATTTTTACACCCTTAGCATAATTTATATGCATGTACTAATTGTGGAAGACGAGGTGAGCCTGGCAAAGGAGTTGGTGCACTTTCTGTCGCAGGAGCATTATAAGTGTGATTGGGCGGCGAACGGCCGCGATGCCTCCGAGAAAATAGCTGTGAATTTATATGATTTTATCTTACTGGATTTGGGCCTGCCCGATTACAACGGCCTGACGCTGCTGCAGGAAGCCAGGCAGCTGGAGCACGAACCGGCTATTCTCATTTTAACGGCACGCGGATCGCTGGAGGAGCGCATTGAAGGACTGGACCTGGGTGCAGATGATTACCTGCCAAAACCTTTTTCGCTGCTGGAGCTGCAGGCACGCATGCAGGCCGTATTGCGACGCAAATTCAAAGTTAAATCGTCGGTGCTGGCGTTCCATGGTTTGGAGCTGGACAGCAGCACCCGCCGCGTAAGTTATCAGGACACCGAAATAAACCTCACCAAGAAGGAGTATGATCTGCTGCATTACCTGCTCCTGCACAAAAACCGCATTCTTACCAGACTACAGCTGACGGAGCATATCTGGGGCAACATTCTGGAAGACGATTATGACTCGAATTACATTGACGTACACATCAAGAACCTGCGCAAAAAGCTCGCTTCCTATGTGTCGGGCGAGTGGCTGGAAACGGTGCGCGGCGTAGGTTACCGGCTAATTCAGTAATATGCGGCTACAATCCAAGCTCACCCTTTTCAGTGCAGCTTCTAAAATTATTATTTTTCTCCTGCTGGTACTGGTGCTACCGCCGCTCATCCATAAGGTGGCCCTGCATAATACCGATGAGCGCCTGCTTCAGAAAAAGGAGCAGGTGCTGCGTATAGTGGAGGAGCAGGGAATCGGAAATTTCATAGCTGAAGGCGATAACAGCGCCTACGGAAGCTACAACCTCCTGAAAGAAGAGTTTATATCCTTGGAGCAGGTGCCCGCCGGCCAGGAAGTAAACTCCATAGAGAACAGCCTGCGCAAAGTAGAGGACGAGGTGGTGGATTACCGGGTGCTGAGCCTTACGTTTCAGATAGATGATCAGACATATCTGCTGGAGATTGGCCGGAGCATCGCCACCATCCGCGAAAGCATCGACATACTTCAGCAATATGCCCTGATTTTCCTGGTGGTTGTGGTCGTGCTGACCGCTTTCGTAGATCTGGCTTTCAATAAAATACTGCTTCGCCCGCTGTCGCTTATCATCAGGCGGCTGCAGCGCATCGGTCACCCCGGCACCTTCCAACCCAAGCAACTGCATACTTCCACCAAAGATTTTATCTACCTGAATGATACCATCAACAGTATGATGGGGCAGGTGCAGGCTGCTTTTCTGAAAGAGAAGGAGTTTATCGGCAATGTATCGCACGAGCTGCTCACCCCGATTTCTATCCTGCAGAACCGCATGGAAAACCTGCTGGCAGATCCCGAAACGCCAGAGCACCTGCTCGTGAAGCTGGTAGATAACCAGCGCACGCTGCACCGGCTCAAAAGCATCGTTCAGGCACTGCTGCTTATCTCGCGCATCGAGAACGAACAGTACCTGAAGAACGAGGCAATAGACATAAAAACGCTGGCCGAAGAGGTGGCAGAGGAAATAAGAGATCGCGCCGAAGCCAGGGAAGTAGAACTCTCTGTTGCCATAGCGGACGACTGGACACTGCCGCAGGGAAATGAATCGCTGCTGTTCACGATGCTGTTTAACGTGGTAAACAACGCTATCAAGTATAACCGTCCGGGCGGAAAGGTTATGATAGAAGGGCGCGTTATGGATAAAGCATACGAACTCTGCATTATCGATACCGGAGTAGGCATAGCAGCAGAGCAACTGCCGCATATTTTCAGCCGCTTTAAACGGCTCCACGCTCCAGACGGCGAAAGTCATGGCCTGGGCTTGCCCATTGTACAAACCATCGCGCAGTTTCACCGCATTAAACTCACTGTTGATTCTGTACCTGGAGCGGGCACAACCTTCTGCTTCCGGTTTCCGGGTGCCTGATGCCGCACCTTTGCCTGTCTATAAAACTTTTCTTTCACTCTTTTCCGAACTATATCTGCTGTTTTACCGCATAAAGGAATCAGTATCTTTAAGCAGTTATACTTTAGACGCACATGAAGGTAGGATTTATAGGATTAGGCCTTATGGGCAGCCGCATGGCCGCCAACTTACAGAAAGCCGGGCACGAGTTGGTAGTATACAACCGCACACAGCAAAGGGCAGACGAAGTGGTAAACAAGGGCGCCACCCGCGCGCAGTCGCCGGAAGAGGTGGCGCAGCAATACCGGGTGCTGTTTACCATACTCTCTACACCTGAGGCAGTGGAAGATGTGGCGCTCGGCCACGATGGCTTTCTGAAAGCACTGCCGGGCAACTCGCTTTGGGTAAACTGTAGTACCGTGAACCCCTCTTTCGCTATAAAGATGGCCCAACACGCCCGGAAAATGGGCCAGCGCTACCTTGATGCCCCGGTATCCGGCACGACAGGACCTGCCGAAAAAGGCGAGCTGGTTTTTTTAATCGGCGGCGATGCAGCTGACATCGAACAGGTGCAGGAGTTGCTGGATGTGATGGGCAAAGAAACAGTGCACGTAGGCGAACACGGACAGGGCTCAGGCATGAAAATGGCCAACAACATGATGCTGGCGCAGGCGATGACAGCTTTTGCCGAAGCGCTTCGGCTGGGAACTTCGCTCGGCATTTCAGAGGAAATGCTCTGTAAAACCCTGCTGAACGGACCGGCGGCAGCTCCTTATCTCAAGCTAAAACAGCCGAAGATTTTGAGCCGCGACTTCTCGCCACAGTTCCCACTGGAGTGGACGCACAAGGATCTGCACCTGGCCAGCGTATCGGCTTATGAGCAGAGTATTGCCTTACCATCGTTGCAGGCCACCAAAGAAATTTATGCGCAGGCAAAGCAACAGGGTTTCGGCGAAGAGGACTTTACGGCCGTATACCGGGTATACTTGCCGGACGGAGAGGAAAAGTAACCGCAGTTATTGGTATCGTCTGTATCCGAATTTCTATAATCAAGGGATAACCAGAATTAGGCGCTTATCCTTTCGCTGGCGCGGGCTTGCAGCCCGTGCCCTTCCTGCACAGTGCTTTTTTATACTTGTTCAGACACTCGCAGGAGTTGAGCACGCTTCGAGGTCTTTGGAGCAGCCGCTATAGCGACAAATAGGGCCGCAGCTTCTGATACAGTTCCGGCGTTACCAGTTTTATCTGCTGCAGATCTTCTATACTTTTAAACTGGCCGTGCTGCTCCCGGTAGGCCACAATGGCGCGGGCAACATTGGAGGTGATGTAGGGATGTGCTTTCAGCTCGTCGGCGGTGGCTGTGTTTATACTTAGCTGTGGCGGGGCATAGGCATCGGGCACAAACGTATACTTGCGCAGGCTGTCTACCACCTCTGGCGACAGGCCATATACTTCCTGCAGTTGTGCCATACTATGAAAGCCGCCCAAGCCATCCCTATACTTTACAATGCGCGCCGACAGTTTGCTGCCAATACCCCTGATTTGCTTGAGTTGTGTGGTGTCAGCGGTGTTGATGTTGAAGGGGGCAAGTATAAATTTCTCGCGCGGCGGGCGGTTGCTGCTCCAGTCCGGACGTGGTTCGGAACGGCTGGAGGCATACTCGCTGCGTTTGCCATACTTACTCGGGCGTTCCTCCGGCAGTTGTATATGAGGATAGAGCCGCCGGAAAACGGAATCCGGCAGCCCGTAAATTTTGCCCAGCTCTGCTTTGTAAGTAAAATCGCCTACTTTGCTGCGGTAATTGAGGATGCGTTGCGCCAGGTACTTCGGCAACCCGAAAGCCTGCCACTCCTCCACCGTCAGCTCGTTTGGGTTGAAAGGCCGCAACGCTACGGTGGCTATTTTATACTTGTCATATCTGTTGCCGCGCTGCTCCGGCTGACGGGCCTCCAGTTGTGCCACCAGGCTGTCAAGCGTTTGCTTATCAGCAGTGATGTAATCTGCAGTGGATGGCTGGTAAAGTTTATTTAAAAGAAATGGTGCTGCCGTGAGCAGCACCATGATGCCTATCAGCCACAGAAAGCCGTTTACTTCGCCTTGTGAAAAGCCAAAGTAACGCCGGATCCAGTGCCTGATTTTCCTCATTTGTTTTTTAAGATTTAGGAAGCTGCCGTTCCGGTTCATCATCGTTGTCGATGTAGGAGTCCGGCTCCGGCCTTGGCGGGGTGCTCAGCACCTTGTAGAAGAAGTATATTGTCAGCCCGGTCACCATGATGATGGTGGTGAGCATGATGATGAGTGCGGATGTATTCATAGTTTCTTAGATTTTCCCTTCTCTCACTCTTTTCTTATAAGCCACATACACCAGCAGTGCGATGCTCAGGAACACGGCAATGAGCAGCACACGCGAGGCATTCACATAAAAGAGCGTGTTTTGCAGCCGCTCCACCTCTGCCGGGTTCACTGCCGCAATCGCTTCGGCCAGCTCTTTCTTTAAACTGCTGTTCATCATCTTCTTGATAATGGAGCTGTCGTCCAGTACCCAGTTGCCGCTAAATGCTGCTCCCCAGTCGCCGCCCTTCGGCGTTACCAGCGAACCGACAAACACCCACAGCAGCAGCAGCGGGGTGATGAACTTGATGATGAACTTGTAAATACCAGGCACTTTGATGTCAGAACCCGAGGTAATCTCCCGCCAGCCTTTCTTCATGCCAAACACCCACGCAAACAGGATAGACTCAAACAAGGCAAAGACCACCAGCGAGACGGTGCCTGCCCAGTAATCATACTCATCAAACACGCCATACTTGAAGAAGAGCACCGTCGGCATGCCCAGCACAAACACAATGATACCGAAAGACCAGGCGGAAGCTTTGCGGCCCCAGTTGAACTCATCCTGCAGGAAGCCCATCCAGGGAGTGCCCATGGCCAGCGAAGAAGTGATGCCGGCAAAGAAGAGCAGGCCAAACCACATCACCCCTGAAATGGCACCCAGCACATCTCCCCACTGGAAGAACAGGTACGGCAGCGTTTTAAAGGCAAGTCCCAGGCCACCCAGCTGCACCAGTTCTGTTACCCGTTCGATGCCCAGGTAGCCGATGGAGATGGGGATGAGAATGGCCGCGCCGAGCACCACTTCCACAAACTCGTTCATCCAGCCGGCAGACATGGCATTCAGGGCAATGTCATCCTTGGAGCGCACGTAAGAGGCATAGCAATGCACGGTGCCCATACCTACCGACAGGGTGAAAAATATTTGTCCGGCAGCAGCCAGCCACACGCTCGGTGACCAGAGCTGCTCGTAATTAGGTGTCCACAGATAGTTCAGGCCAACAGAGCTGTCGTTGATGGCTCCGTCCACACCGGCTGTGATGGTCACCCCTTTGTAGGCCAGGAACATGCCGAAGAGGATGAGCAGGGGCATGCCTACTTTGGCCACGCGCTCCACGCCACCCGAGAGCCCCTGTGAGAGAATGAAGGTGTTGAGCAGCAGGCAAAGTACATAGAAGACGATTGGCTCCAGCGGAATGCCTAAAGTAGACTTGCCGATGCTGATGTAGGAGTTGAAGAAAGCAGCTACTGCATCCTGGTCCATGCCCTCGAAAGTGCCCACAACAGAGTGCAGCATGTAAGAGAGCGTCCAGGATTCTATGTAGCAGTAGTATGCGGCTACGGCTATGTTGGTCCAGATGCCGAACACACCAATATACTTCCAGAGGCGGTTCTTGTGCATGGTATCCACGATAAAGGGCGTGGAGTGATGGCCGAACTTACCGCCAAAGCGCCCCATCGACCATTCGATCCAAAGAAGTGGAATCCCCATCACTAAAAAACAAACAAGATAAGGAATGATGAAGGCACCGCCGCCGTTCTGCACAGCCTGCACCGGAAATCGCAAAAAGTTTCCGAGCCCCACTGCGTTGCCGGCCATGGCAAGAATAAGACCCACACGCGAGCCCCAGGATTCTTTGTTAGCACTCATAGAGGAAGTAGTAGTGTTTGATTATTTTAAGTTTACTGGTTAACGAACGTCTTTCAAAGCTTACAATATAGGCAAAGCATCTGACTGTGCCATTAGGAATCCGATATTTTTAATATTCCAATACAGAAAAGGGCTGAAACCGGAAGAAGCGGAAACAGCAGGTAGAAGCGTTTACGCCTCTGTCTGGCCGGCCACAATGCGAATGCCTTCCCTGAAAGTATGGGGCTGGTAACCAAGCACGTGCTGTGCTTTGCTGATGTTAAAACCGGTGCGGGCCGGGCGCCGGGCTGCCTGCGAAAAAGTGGAACCATCAGCTCTATCTATAAAAGATTTGTCGAGACCGAAATATTCGGCTACCTGCAGGGCCATGTCGTAGGGGGTGAGCAGTTCGCTGCCGGAAATGTTGTAAATGCCCTCCGCGTTGTGCGCCACCGCCAGCCAGCAGCCCATGGCCAGATCCTCGGCCAGCGTGGGCGTCCGGAACTGGTCCGTCACGACCTTTATTACTTTTTCCGCCCGCAGGCTGTCGCGCACCCACAGCACGATGTTAGATCGGCCATAATCGTGCACTACGCCATACACCAGCACCGTGCGTAGTATAGCCCATTTGCAGGAGGCTTTCCGGACAATCTCCTCAGCCAGAAGTTTCGTTTCGCCATAAAAATTTACCGGGTTGGCTTCCGCTTCTTCGGTATAAGGCCCGTCTTCGCCATCAAAAATAAAATCGGTGGACACATGGATGAGGTGTACGTTATACTTCTCGCAGGCATCCACCAGATACTGCACCGCATCGCGGTTCAGCTTCAGCGCGCCTTCACGGTCGCTTTCGCATTGGTCTACGTTGGTCATGGCGGCGGTATGGATAAGGTGCGTGGGGCGGAATTCGCTGATGACGTCTTCTACCTGCACCGGGTCGGTAACATCCATACTTCTGAAAGCCAAATCAGGCAGCACCTGCGCCAGCTTGTTTTCGCCGCGGCTGGTGGCCAGCACCTCCACATCTTGCCTGGGAAGCAGCAGTTCGGCCAGTTTTTGCCCCAGCAGCCCGTTGGAGCCCGTAATCAGTACTTTCTTCATCGGTTATTTCTTTTCTAGCGCCTGTGTGTTGTAGTTGTAACCATATTTGCGGGCAATCTTTTTCTTTTTCACCTTCTCCACGGTTACGTTCATCTTTACATCACTTAATGGATGGTCGCGGCCGTCTTTGGGCAGTGCTGCAATTTTGTCGATCACATCCAGGCCATCTACTACCTGCCCGAAGACAGTGTAAGCTTCGTCCAGCATGGGGGTGCCGTCGTGGTTCTCGACAATGTAAAACTGTGAACCGCTGGAGGCACGCTCCGGGTTAGTCAGATCGCCCTGGCGAGCGGCTGCTACTGCGCCACGCACGTGCTTATGGTTTGGGTTGATTTCGGCCGGCACGGTATAGCCCGGATTGCCGGTGCCGTCGTTGCCTGGATCGCTGTCTTTGGTGTTCGGGTCACCTCCCTGTATCATAAAGCCATCTATAACCCGGTGGAAGGTGGTGCCATCGTAGAAGCCTTCTTTCGCGAGCTTCAGGAAATTTTCTTTGTGCCGGGGCGTATCGTCAAACAGCACCAGTTTGAGTTCGCCCTGGCGCGTCTGGATGGTTACCAACTCGTCTTTGCCTTTGGGTTTCTGGGCCAGCACGGTTAGTGGCAGGATGAAGGCAATCAGGGCAATGGAGGAGATGCTTTTCAGCAGTTTCATCAGCTTATAACAGGTTTAAGGTTCCGTGTCTTTTCCTGTCCTTAGCGAACAGTTTTCAAATTTAAGCCTTTTTAGCTCGCATTTATACTTTCCCGGCTATTTCTGTTGGCCGACGATGCTTCTGCCCAGGCATGGGTAACAATTTGGTACGGTAGTGTTAGGATATCAGGAATTAAGAGATAACTTCTTCTTCAGAAGTTATACGGGCACTTTTTTTCTGCTTCTTGTTAAACCACCAGTACATCGGAACGCCTGTTAACATCAGCCCCATCCCGATGGATGCTTCGCGTGGGCGAATAAAAATAGTGTTAAAAAACAGGGCTACGCAAAACAGAACCATGATGGCCGGTACCACCGGGTAACCCCATACTTTGTAGGGCCGCGGAGCATCCGGCATTTTTATTCTGAGGATGAAGACACCCAGCGTAGTGGCACCGTAGAAGATAAACACCGCAAACACAATCATGTCGGTGAGTTGGTCGAATGTGCCGGAGAGCACCAGCAGGCAAGCCCACACGCACTGGTACCGCAGCGAATTGGCGGGCGCCTGTGCCTCGTTCAGTTCTGCCGCACTGCGGAAAAACAAACCTTCGCGCGCCATAGCAAAATAAGTACGGCAACTTGCCAGAATGGTCGCATTGGTACAGCCCAGAGTTGTAACCAGAATGAGAACAGAGATAAACACAGCACCGCCGTATCCCCAGAAGCTTCTGACTGCTTCCACGGCTGCTATCCGGTTGCCTGCCTCATGCACCTGCTCCAGCACGCCTATCGGTAGTAAAGAAAGGTATGTTGCGTTTACCAGCAGGTAAATAGCCACAACGGTTAGTACGCCAATCGTAATGCCCCGCGGAATGTTGCGCTTGGCATCTTTGATTTCGCCGCCTACATAGCCGATGGCCGCCCAGCCCTGGTAGGCCCAGAAGGCTGACAGCATGGCCGCGAAAACAGCACTGAAGGTGACGGGTGCAGCAGAAACAGTGGACATATCCAGGTTTCTTGCCAGCTCTGCCTCACCACTGCCAAGCCCGAAAAAGGCGATAACCCCAATCCCGGCAAACACCAGCAGCAGGATAGCCGTGCTGAGCCCGGCGCCTGATTTAATACCTTTCGCATTCACCCAAGTCAGCACAACTATGAGAAGTATGGCCGTAAGCTTTATGCTGAAACCTGCGAAAGGGAAAAACACGCCGCCAATGGAAAAGTCGGCTAAGGAGCTTAGAATGGGAGGAAGCGGAACGATACTGTTGAACGACTGTGCAAAAACATAGGCTAAGGATGAGATAGCCGCTGTCTGAATAACCGTAAACAGGGACCAGCCGAAAATAAAGGCAAAAAAGCGGTTGTAGATTTTCTTGTAATAGGCATACTCCCCACCCGTATCGGCCAGCAGGCCCGCTACCTCGGCATTGCTTAAAGCGCCAAACAAGGTAATAATGCCTGCCAGCAGCCAGCAGATAAGCACCCATCCCGGCGATTGCAGTTCTGCGGCCATTGGCGCCACTTTTTTGTAAACGCCTGATCCGATGATATTCCCGATAACAACCACTATAACGAGGCGTAAACCTAAAGTGCGGTTGAGTTGGCTGCTCTTGCTCATAAAGTGTCTGTTTGCGGTTTACAGTATTTCCAGCTTGTTAGTGAAATACCTCTCAAGATAGAACAATAACCCGGAATCTTATACTTCTCAGGCATCAGAACCTGTCTTTCAGATACTGTCGGAAGTTTTATACCTTCGATGCTTTAAGAATAGCATAGGAAAGCATGTTTGTGTTATCGTATTTGTCATTCTGAAAGGCTCCTGGTTAAAACAGAGGGTGTCTACCCCGTGAGGTTGAGCTGCAAGTATATATAGAAAAGTTCTTCTTAGCTCACCAACAAGATCCTTTCAGGACGGCAACACCACGAAACCGTATTATTATTCCAGGCAAAGGAGATGATCAAGTATGAGAAAGCCAAAGCAAGGCTATACTCTGCTGGCTCTAACTCTTTACGCAATAGGGTTCCTGAATTTTATACAGGCAACTCTCCGCAAATACTCTAGAAAGTATTACCAAAGTATAACCCTGTTTTATTCCTTCGCTGCCCAGGCGCCCAGATTAGCCGGAAACCATACACAACAGTTTTCTCCTGGCTACTGAAAGCTTTTATACTTCAGTGCGCGCTGCTTTTATACTTCTGAGAATGTCGCTGCCGCCTTTTTCGAGGGTATTGTTTGCCAAGCCCTCACCTAATTCCTCTGCCGTTACAGTGGGGCCACTCAGCGTTTGCTGCAACAGCGTTTGTCCGTCCAGGCTCACAATACCGCCGGTTATATTGATGCCGCTATCTGTAAGCCTTGCCAGTGCAAACGACGGGATGCTGCAGCCGCCTTCCATGGTATGCAGGAAAGCCCGCTCGGCCAGCAGGCAGATATGTGTTTCAGTATGGTTTAGGGCCTGCTTCAGTGCTTTTTTGAGGTCAGGATCCAGGTTTCTGGCGCACTCGATGGCTACGCTGCCTTGTCCGGCAGCAGGCACGAATTCCTCCTCAGGAAAAGTATGAACTATTAAATTATCGTAGCCCATGCGTACCACGCCGGCATAAGCCAGCATCAGCGCATCAAACTGCTTTTCTTCCAGTTTGCGCAAACGGGTCTGCAGGTTTCCTCTCGATTCGGCTGTGGTGACGTTCGGATAGTATCTTTTCAGCAGAGCCTTGCGGCGGGTAGAAGAAGTGCCAATAACAGCTTTGCTGTCGCGGGTGAGTTTAAATTCCGGATCAAAGGAAAGGAGCACATCATTTACTTTCTCGCGCTCCATAAAAGCAACCAACTCCAAATCGGCAGGTATGGTAGACTGCACATCTTTGGCACTGTGCACGGCAATATCGATGGTGCCTTCGCGCAAGCCTACTTCCAGTTCCTCAGTAAACACGCCTTTAGAGCCAATCTTGTCCAGTGATTTATCCAACACCTGATCGCCTTTGGTGCTGATAATAACCAGTTCGGTTGCAAGGCCAGCCGCCTGCAGCTTTTCGGCGGCGGCTTCTGCCTGCCACAAAGCCAGTTTGCTGCCGCGGGTGCCAACGCGGATTGTTTTGTCTTTTATATCGTTTTGCATGAGATTCGTTTTCGTCTTTCGTTAATCGTTTTCCGATGCTCCTGTTTCCTTAACAGCTTACCCTTCACAAACGATGAACAAGCAACCATGAATGAACAACAGTTAAATTAAGCCACGCAGGTAACCGGCCATTTGTATAGAACTATCGACAAATACCATCTTCGGGTTCGCATTTCGCTCGATATGGTAGTGGGCTTGGTTTAATTCTTCGGCCAGTTGCCCGGCGTTGCCTTCGGTAATTACCTTGGAAAACTTCTGCACAAAGTCCAGCTCGGCAGGCGGCAGGTACGAAATCAGCGAAGCATCTACCCCATACAACATCACTTTCCGGAATAAGTTAAGGGCATAAAGCAGGAAATTTTTCTGGTTTTCGCGGCCCAGCGCCTGAAACCGGTCGCTCATCTCAATCACCTCGCCATATTTGTGGCTATAGCAATGGCGCATCCAATCCAGGAAAAACGAGAAATAGTCGCTGCTGATTTCGGAAGTAAGCTTGGCCGCGGCACTCAGGTTGCCTTCAGCCAGTTGCGCAATCTGGTAGGCGGTAGCTTCATCGGCGCCATACTTTTGCTGCAGGTGGGTCACTACTTCCTCCTCGGTAAAGCTGCGCACCTGCATAATCTGCGTGCGCGAAGTGATGGTAGCCAGCAGTTTCTCGGCCGACTGCGAAACGAGCAGGAACAGCGTTTTGACCGGCGGCTCCTCCAGCAGTTTCAGCAGGGCGTTGGCGGCTGCAGGATGCATCAGTTCCGGCAGCCAGATCAGCACGATTTTATAATCGCCTTCAAAAGCCTTCAGCGACACCAGCTTTACCAATTGGCGGCTTTCCTCTTTCGAGATGTTGCCCTGCTTGTTTTCCGCACCGATGTGCTGCATCCAGTCGTTAAAGCCCTGGTAAGGGCTGGCAAGTATAAACTGGCGCCACTCCGTCAGAAATTTCTGGCTCAGCGCTTCTTTGCTAACGTTTTTGGTTGTGGTGACAGGCATCACGAAGTTAAAATCCGGATGCACCAGCTTGTTCATTTTCAGGCAGCTGCCGCACGTTCCACATGAATCGTCGGGCAGTTTGCTTTCGCAGTTGATGTAGGTGGCATAGGCCAGCGCCAGCGCCAGGTTAGCGCTTCCCTCCTGCCCCAGAAACAGCTGCGCGTGCGCCACATGGTTCTGCTGCACCGATTTGCGTAGCAGCAGCTTTGTTTCCTGGTGGCCTATAATCTGTGAGAACTGCAAAGCTTGATGAGGTTAATGAAGTATAAACGGAGAATTACAGATGGCAAATTAAGAAAATGTTTCGTATTTGGCTTTCTGCCTGCTCCTGATATGCTTGCTGATCGGTAGGTTAGTGGCGCAGGTATAAATTGCTGTTAAAGGCAACAGGAATTAAAATTTCAACTCTTTAACGGGTGCCGGAAAAGTACGATGCCGTAAAGTAGCGCAAATGCAGCATAAACAATTCCTGCTACCCAGACGCTGACTAAACCCGGGCCGGCAACAGCTGCTTTAAGGAGCGCAAGCCCACCTATAAAAAAGTGCGCAAAGTTGGCCACAGCCACAGGGCGGCTATATATTCCACCGATAAGGTTCCCTTTTGCCATCCAGTTAAGCATCGCGAAAGCAAAGTAAAGCGCGCCCAAAAGCTGTAAGATTAACGGAAGCCACCCTGTTGCCTCCACATTAAGATAAACTGAAATCTCATCTGGCAGAAAAGTCAGGCTTATTCCTATCAAAGCCATCACTATTGCACTGGCAGACATTAGTAGCTTGGTGTTCATCATAAAGGCTGCTTAGTCATTACACGTTTTGCGCATTGCATTGGAATAAAAATATTACTTCTTGCTTAAATTTCTAAAGTTAGTTTTAAATGCCCGCCAAACCCTTTTTGTATTATCTTCATTAAGGTTGATAATCTTATATCCGAAGCATTATTTTCTATTCTTGAGATGTAGGATTTATTGGTACCGCATTTCTCTGCCAACTGCTCCTGGGTCATGTTCATCTTTTTTCGGGCTTCTTCAATCATTACGCCAATTGTAAAAGCCTCATATTCCTGCTCCCATTGCTCGCGCGCCGGTGCTCCCCTTTTGCCGTATTTCTTATCAAGGAGTTCATCCAGGGTAATTATATTCTTATTTTTCATGATGGTATTCCTCCATTATCCTGATAGCCTTTTCAATCTCACTTTTAGGTGTTTTTTGCGTCTTCTTTTGAAAACCATTCCCTAAAACAATCAGATTTCCTTTGTCAAAGAAGGAGAAGATGCGGTAAATGTTTCCTCCATATTCTACGCGTATCTCTTACAACCCTTTTGTTCCTTCTATATGCTTGAAATATTTATCAGGAACATTCAACGTTGTCTTTATCAGCTTTAAAGTCCATTCGATTTTCCTTTGTACTTTATCTGATTGAGCTTCATAAAAATCAAGAAAGTATCTTTTATAGGCAACTACCTGTCTCTCCTTATCCATATCTTTAAGTTACCTGATTAGGTAACAATTGTAACAGAAATAAGTTTATCAATCCTGCAACACGGTAGCTTTCTTTCATCCATCCAACAATTAAGCCCTGTCCCATACCCGGTACTGCTGTGTTTGTTCAAACACCTCGTCAAGTATGGCTTTTTCAGTTTCATCGAATTTGTGATTGCGGCGCTGCAGGACTTTTTCGGCTACCTCGTATACTTTGCGCAACTGGTAGGTCTCGAAACCGGCACTGCCGCCCCAGCTAAACGAAGGGATAAAATTGCGGGGATACCCTGAACCGAAGATATTGGCGCTCACGCCCACCACGGTGCCCGTGTTAAACATGGTGTTGATGCCACACTTGCTGTGATCGGCCATGATAAGGCCGCAGAACTGCCGACCCGTATCCTTAAAACCACCTTTGGCATAGTTCCATACCTTTACGTTGGCATAATTGTTTTTCAGGTTCGAGGTGTTGGTGTCGGCCCCCAGGTTGCACCACTCGCCCAGCACCGAGTTGCCCAGGTAGCCGTCATGCCCCTTGCTGGTGTAGCCAAAAATAACAGAATTGCTTACTTCGCCGCCTACTTTAGAGAAAGGCCCGATGGTGATGTCACCCCGCATTTTGGCGCCCATACTTACGTGGCTGCCCTCGCACAAGGCAAACGGCCCCCGTATCAGTGCGCCTTCCAGCACCTGTGCATCCCTGCCGATGTAGATTGGGCCGTCCTCAGCATTCAGCACGGCAGCTTTTATTTTTGCACCTTCTTCTATAAAGATATTTTCCTCGCCATATACCGCGGTAAACTTATCGTTTACAGGCTGGCTCTGGCGGCCTTCGGTCAGCATCTTAAAGTCGCTGCGGATCTGATCGCCGTTCAGCACAAAGATGTCCCATACATTACGCACCAGCAGGCAGTTTTCAGAACTGTCGCGGCGGCGCGCGGCGGCAGCGATCAGGTCAGCGGATGATTGTAATTCCTGCCCATCAGCATTCAGCGCCAGCAATGTATCTCCGCTGTACAGCGCCTCGCCCAGGGCCAGCGACCGGATCTCCGCCACCAGCGCCGGTGTTGGCAGCAAGGCGCCGTTTATATAGTAGTTCTGGCTGTGCTGCTGCCGGCCATACTTGCCCTGCAGGTATGGCGCGGTGAGGTAAGACACCGGCGCCACAGCACATTGCTGCCACTTCTCTGCAACAGTAAGTATACCTATCCGGATTTCCGCAACCGGGCGGGTGAAGGTGAGCGGGAGCAAATCCTCCCGGATGGAGGGCTCGTCGAAAAGAATGATATTCATAAAGGCGAAAATAAAAAAGTCTTCCTAAATTAATCAGGAAGACTTTTCTTTTAAAACGTTTTAACCGGGAAAAGCTGCTTATTGCTTGTAGCGTCTGTTGAACTTCTCTACGCGGCCGGCAGTATCCACAAAAATGTTTTTACCTGTATAGAACGGGTGCGAAGCAGAAGAAACTTCTACTTTGATAACCGGGTATTCCTTCCCGTCTTCCATCGTGATTTTTTCATCAGAAGTCATCGTGGAACGCGTGATGAATTTGTAATCGCTGGAAGTATCCTGAAAAACCACGTCTCTGTACTCCGGGTGAATGCCTTGTTTCATTAGTATAAACGTTAATTAACCTTAATTCTGTTTCGGACTGCAAATTTAACAAGAAATTTGTTAAAGTAAAATGTCCGCTATTAAATTATTTTCGGCCGCTGCCCTGCGCGCCGCTGCAAATATCTTCTTACATTTGCCCTGACCGCCCGCCAGGGCCCAAACAAAGCCTCCTGCTATGATTACACCACACCACAACCGCATCCTGGACAAGGCCCAGATTGACCAGAAACTCACCCGCATAGCTTACGAAATATACGAACGCAATTTTAAGGAGCAGGATATTGTGCTGGGCGGCATACAACCCAATGGCTATACTCTGGCAGGCATACTGGCCGAAAAGATAGCAGCCATCTCTCCTATCCGCGTGCAGTTGCTTTCCATTTCGGTCGACAAAGCATATCCGCTGAACATGCCTGTGGCGCTGCAACCCGAACAAGCTGCGCTGGAAGGCAAAGTAGTGGTGGTGGTGGATGATGTGCTGAATACCGGCAAAACGCTGGCTTATACTTTAAACGCGCTGCTGCAGCACAACCTCAAAAAGCTGGAGGTAGCCACGCTCGTAAACCGCCACCATACCTTGTACCCTATTGCCGCGGCCTACACCGGCTACTCGCTGGCCACCACGCTGCGCGAGCATGTGCAGGTAGTACTGGAGGGCGAGGAAGAGTACGGCGCTTTCCTGCATTAAGGTTTAATGGTAAATCTGCAGTTGCCGAAGCAAAGATTTAACCATTGAACAGCTGAACCATTAAGTCATAGATATTAAGTGATTATACAATGTTAATTTAAACCATGTGCGCTCTTTGTCATTCTGAAAGAAACCTGGTAGAAGGGAGGTCAAGTCTTTGCGGCTTGCCCACAGGATCCTTTCAGGATGACAAAGTAATTTAAACTAATAGTGTCCCAATACTTAAGCCTGCACCATTTTCTGAAAACGAAAACCGATAAACGAACATGCAACAACTCTGCTTTGCCACCAACAACAAGCACAAACTGGCAGAGGTAAGCCGGATGCTGGAAGGCAGGTATAAACTGCTGAGCCTGCAGGATATCGGCTGCCACGAAGAACTGCCGGAAGAACAGGACACGCTGGAGGGAAACTCCAGGCAAAAAGCTGCTTATGTATGGCACCACTATAAAGTAAGCTGCTTTGCCGACGACACCGGCCTGGAAGTGGAAGCGCTCCAAGGCACGCCCGGCGTATACTCAGCCCGCTATGCCGGCCCGCAGCGCTCCGATGCCGACAACATTAACCTGCTGCTGCAAAACCTCCATAACCAGGAAAACCGCAAAGCACGTTTCCGGACAAGTATAACCCTGTTGCTGGACGGACAGGAGCATCAGTTTGAAGGCATTGTAAACGGTACGATTGCCACAACCTGGCAAGGCAACCTGGGCTTTGGCTACGATCCGGTTTTTACGCCCGAAGGTTATAACCAGACTTTTACCGAAATGAGCGCCGATGCAAAGAATGCCATCAGTCACCGCGGCCGCGCCGTGCAGCAGTTGGTGGCCTTTTTGAAGGAGCATTAAGGCCGGGCCAAATTTATTCGACGCAGCTGTGGTCACTTACGGCCTAAAGTCATACTTTTGTAGCCTGAAACTATAGCTTCCTATGCAAAAGCCCTTCATCGTCGGAATTACAGGAGGCAGCGCTTCAGGAAAAACTACTTTTTTGAATAAGCTGCTGGCTGCATTCGCCCCCGAAAGCATTTGCCTGATCTCACAGGATAATTATTATAAAGCGCGCGAGCACCAAACCAAAGATCTGAACGGTGTAGTAAATTTCGACCTGCCTTCCTGCATTGATGACGAAGCTTACGCCCATGACATTCTGAAGGTGAGCCAGGGCGAAACCGTTTACCGCACCGAGTACACCTTTAACAACCCCAACGTAGTACCCCGCCAGCTGGAATTCCGGCCTGCGCCCATTGTGGTGGTGGAGGGCATTTTCGTGTTTTATTTTGAAGAAGTTGCCCGGCTGCTGGACCTGAAAGTATACATCGACGCCAAAGAATACATAAAACTGCAGCGCCGCATTATACGCGACCGCATCGAGCGCGGCTACGATCTGGACGATGTGCTGTACCGCTACACCAACCATGTAGCGCCCACTTACGAAAAATACATCAAGCCGTATAAAAACGATGCGGACATCATTATTCCCAACAACCTTAATTTTGAGAGGGGGCTGGATGTTCTGACTACATTTTTAAATACAAAAGTAAAGGCATGAGGCACAAGTTTGCGGTTATCGGGCTGGGAGTGTTTGGCAACTCTATTGCACGCACGCTGGCAGAGCGCGGCGCCGAGGTGCTGGCCATCGACAATGATCAGGAGCACGTAGAGGCCATAAAAGACGATGTAGCCTATGCCGTGCAGCTAGACGCCACCGACATACGGGCGCTGGAAGCCCAGAACATACAGGACATGGACGCCGTGGTAGTGGCCATAGGCGAAGATTTTGAAGCTGTGCTTATTGCGGCCGCCAACCTGCAGGAGCTTAACATCAAGCGTGTAATTACGCGCGCCTCCAACAAGCAGCAGCGCCGTATCCTTGAGAAAATGGGCGTTCAGGAAGTGCTTTCGCCGGAGGGAGAGGTGGGCACAACGGTGGCCGAACGCCTGCTGCAGCCCAGTATACGTACCTTTCTGCCGCTGCCCGACAACTACGAGATTGTAGAAATAAGCACCCCGAAAGGCATTGCCAACAAGAGCCTCGCCAAAATATCGCTGCGTGAGAAGTATAACATCAATATGATTACCATCAAGCGCTTTTTTGAGGAGATACTGGACGGCAAGCCAACCGAGGTAGAGCACATCATCGGCGTACCCAAAGCCGACACCATCATCTACCCTACTGACATCCTGATACTTATTGGTAAAAAGCAGGACATTAAGCGCTTTATTGAGATAAACCGCTAGAGATTTCTTTTTTTCCGGAAAAAGGCATTACATTTGCTTTTCTACATGTCAGTACATGCCAAGCATAAAAAACATATCCTGCTACTTCAGATACCTTCTGGTGTCGTTCACGCTGCTTTGGGCCCTGATGCTCAACGGGCATGAGGTAGTGGCTTATAGCGCTGCTGCCCCGGCAACAGAGCAGCAGGCTGACATGCAGCTGCATACAAAAGCTAAAAACGAGAAGAAAACCCTCGTAAAGCAAACGGTATCGCTGGAGGCAACCACCTCTTTTACCACCCTGAACCTGCAGCAGGTTTTAAAACCGCTGCCGCTGCCGGACTTTGCTGCCCCCACCAACGAGGCGCTGCCTGTAGCTTCAGCTGTTCCGGCCGGGGCAGGTTTTGCAGCACAGCTTTTTCCGGTTACCATACAGCCCAACGCTCCCTAATCTGCGCTGTCACCTCTTTTATTTCATTTCCTGTGCACTGATTTTTGTTCTGTTGCAGCAAATATTTTGATTTGCCGCAACGGGGCAGGCACTTTTTTCAGTTGTCTGAAAACCAGGGCATAACTTATCTATAGCATCATCATTTTTTTACTAATACATTTCTATCAACAAAAATGCGGAATAAAACCATTATAATCATCCTGACAGTGATTGTATCAGCGCTATGCCTGTACTACCTGTCGTTTTCGCTGGTGGCACGCAACGTGCAGCAGGACGCCGAGGCTTATGCTACCAATGCACAGGGCATTGTAGATATGGCTAAAAAACAGGCTTACCTCGACTCGGTATGGAAAGAGCCTGTATTTATGGGCTATACTTACCAGGAGGTAAAAGAGAACGAACTGGGCCTTGGCCTCGACCTGAAAGGCGGCATGCACGTGGTGCTGGAAGTATCGCCGGTAGAGATCATCAAGTCCATGTCCGGTAACAGCAAAGATCCTAATTTCCTGAAAGCGCTTGATCGTGCGCAGGAATTGCAGAAAAGCAGCCAGGAGCGTTTCACAACGCTGTTTGGTGAAGCTTACCGCGAGATTGAGCCAAACGGCAAGCTGAGCCGCATCTTCTCCAACACAGCCAACCGTGGCAAAATCAGCTACGAATCTACGAACGAGGAAGTGCTCGACGTTATCAGCAAGGAGGTAGAAGATGCCATTGAGCGCTCTTTTAACATCCTGCGTACCCGTATCGACAAGTTTGGGGTAAACCAGCCCAACATACAGCGCCTGAAAGGCTCCGGCCGTATTCAGATTGAGTTGCCGGGTATAGATAACCCTGACCGTGTGCGTAACCTGCTGCAGGGCATGGCCAACCTGGAGTTCTGGGAAGTATGGTCGCCACAGGAATACAGCCCATACTTTATGCAGCTGAGTGAATACCTGAACAAGCAGCAGGAATCCGGCAAGCTGAACCTGGCCAACACGACCACTGCACCTGCAAAACAAGCAGATGATGCCCTGGCCGCGGCCGCTGCCAAACCAGACAGCCTAACCAGCACTGCCACCGAAGATGTGCTGGCACAAGCTGCAGCCGGCGCCGACTCCGCTGCCCTGGCTGCTACTGACAAGACAAAATCCGACTCTGCTGCACTCGACTCGATGCAGACAGCACAAACAGGCGTTCTGTCCAGTCTGTTCACGCAGATGCCCGGCGGCCTTGGCGCCAACGTGCGCGACACAGCTAAAATAAACGACATCTTCGACCGTCCGGAAGTACGTGCCATATTCCCGCCTAACATGAAGTTCCTGTGGGGTGTTAAAGCCATACCGGGCGATAACAAGCAGGAATTCGTAGAATTTTATGCTATCAAGAAAGGCCGCGGCGGCAAAGCGCCGATGTCAGGCGACGTAATTAACGACGCACGACAGGATTATGACCAGAACGGCCGCCCTGAAATTACCATGACGATGACGCCGACAGGCGCCAAGAAATGGGCCCGCCTGACCGGTGACAACGTTGGCCGCCAGGTAGCCATTGTGCTCGACAACTATGTATACTCTGCCCCCGTGGTGCAGGGCGAAATTACAGGTGGCAGTTCCTCCATCACCGGCGATTTCTCGATTGAAGAAGCGCAGGATTTGGCTAACATCCTGAAGGCTGGTAAGATGCCCGCTCCTACCCGTATTGTAGAAGAGGCCGTGGTAGGTCCTTCACTCGGCCAGGAAGCCATCAACCAAGGCCTGATCTCTACTGCAGCGGGCTTACTGCTGGTGGTTGTTTTCATGGTTGCTTACTACAGCCGTGGCGGTTTTATTGCTGACCTGGCCCTGATTTTTAACGTGTTCTTCATCCTGGGTATACTGGCTCAGTTTGGTGCGGCACTTACGCTGCCGGGCATTGCCGGTATCGTGCTGACACTGGGTATGGCGGTGGATGCCAACGTGCTGATTTTTGAGCGTATGCGCGAGGAAGCAGCCAAAGGCCTGAGCATACGGGAGGTAATTAACAAAGGCTATGAAGGCGCTTTCATGACCATTTTTGATGCCAACGTAACGACCTTCCTGGCAGGCTTTATCCTGTACTTCTTCGGTTCAGGCCCGGTAAAAGGCTTTGCCATTACGCTGATGATCGGTATTGTTACTTCCTTCTTCACGGCTGTGTACATCTCCAGGCTGTTTATCGAAGCAACTTTCAAGAACGGCAAGAAGCTTTCTTTCTCTACCGCACTCGCTGATAACCTTTTCCGGAATGTTAACTTTGATGTGCTGAAGTGGAGAAAACCAGCTTATATTTTCTCTGCTACCATCATCGTGCTTGGCTTTGTGGCCATGGCCATCAACGGCGGTCCAAACCTAGGTGTTGATTTTACGGGTGGCCGCTCTTACGTGGTAAGTTTTGATGATGCTGTTCCGGCTACAGGTGTGCGCAATGCCCTGGTAGATGATTTCAAAAATGAGGGTACGGAAGTAAAAACATTCGGCGCCTCTAACCGCCTGAAAGTTACAACAAGCTGGCTGGCCAATGACGAAAGCGTGGAAGCTGATGCGCAGGTAAAAACAGCGCTCCTAAACGGTTTGCAGGAGTATGGCAGCTTGAACCCGCAAATACTGAGTTCCTCTAAAGTTGGCGCAAGTATAGCCGATGATATCCAGAACACAGCCCTGATTGCGGTACTACTATCGCTGGTAGGTATCTTTATTTATGTGATGGTTCGCTTTAGAAAATGGCAGTTCAGTTTGGGCGGCGTATTAGCCTTGCTGCACGACTCCCTGATGATTATTGCCATCTTCGCTATCTGCGATTTATTTGGCCTCTCTTTCGAGATTGACCAGGTATTTATCGCAGCGGTGCTGACCATTATCGGTTTCTCCATCAACGATACCGTGGTAATCTTCGACCGTATCCGGGAGTACATGCACGATAACCCGCGCCTGCGTGTGCGCGATGTAGTAAACCCCGCCCTGATCAGTACCTTCAGCCGTACCATCATCACCTCCTCAACGGTGTTCCTGGTAGTGCTGGTGTTGTTTATCTTCGGTGGTGAAGTGCTGCGCGGCTTCTCGTTTGCAATGCTGATCGGTGTAGTATTCGGTACTTACTCTTCGCTGTTTATTGCCTCACCAATTGTGGTAGATACCATGAAAGAGGACAAAGAGCCTGCAACCAGCGCTAAGCTGGCACAACGGGCCTAACATACTTTTGCCGGCACCAAACAGTGCCGGCAAAACTTTAACTTTATCAAACAGGAAGGCCGGTTCTTTGCAGAACCGGCCTTCCTGTTTATATTTTATTTATATGGATGTTAGAAGTATACTTTATACTGTTACGCCGTCGGCTACCACTTCGGTTACTTCCGGCACCATGCGCTTCAGCAGGTTTTCGATGCCTGCTTTAAGGGTAACGGTTGCAGACGGGCAGCCGCTGCAGGAGCCCTGCAGGTGTACGGTTACCACACCTTTATTATAAGATTTAAAAGTAATGTTACCGCCGTCCTGCTCTACTGCCGGGCGTACATAGTTATCCAGCAAGTCGATTACTTTTTTAGCAACAACAGTGTCCTCCTCCGAAGCATCGGCATGATTAGCATCAGTCGCTTTTCTGCCGGCATCAAAGCCTTCAGTAAAGACAGGACCACCTGCTTCAACATATGATTTAAGGAAAGCACGCAGTTCCGGGATCAGCTTTACCCACTCAATAGTAGTATTTTTGGTTACCGTAACAAAGTTGCTGGCGATGAACACGCGCGAAACATAATCGAAATTAAAAAGCTCCTGTGCCAATGGCGATTCCAGGGCGCTCTCCAGCGTGGGGTAGTCTACGCTCTGGCCTTCTGGCAGAAAGGTAACGTTCATCACGAACTTCATCGACTCCGGGTTTGGGTTAGCCTCAGCATAAACCGAAACCGTTTTTTCTTTATTGTCTATCATGAGATATCTCTGTTTTAATTTAAAACTTTTAGCTGTGCCTTAAAGTTTCCAAAATTAAGTAATATTTCTGATAAGTAAACAGCTCATGCCGTTGCGTGGCGGGCAGGCAAGGTATAAACACGAAGGGCACATAGCATTTTAGCTCAGAAAATGTAACTTTGCGTGCCGTTCATTTTAGTCCTGACGAAAACCTGCACATAAACTATATGCTTAACAACCTTATCCTGCTTGCGCAAACAGCACACGATGTTCCGCCATTTCTGATTATTCCTTTTCTGCTGCTCATCGGGCTGATTGCCAGCGGCCCTGTACTTTTCGGCCATTTCTGGGAGCACAATTACCGGAAAATAGCCATTACGCTGGGTCTGACCGTGCTGGCTTATTACCTGTTTGCACTGCAGAATCACCACATGCCCATCCATACTTTTTTTGAGTATCTGTCGTTTGCTGTGCTGCTCAGTTCGCTCTACATCGCGGCCGGTGGCATTTACATCAACATCAACGCCAATGCTACCCCACTCATGAATGTGGCCATCGTGATGGTTGGGGCCATGCTGGCTAATCTGGTCGGTACCACGGGCGCTTCGCTGCTGCTCATCCGGCCGTTTATCCGGATGAACGTGCACCGCATCAAGCCTTACCAGATCATCTTCTTTATCTTTATTGTGAGCAATGCCGGCGGCCTGCTGACGCCGCTCGGAGATCCGCCGCTGTTTATCGGTTTCCTGAAAGGCGTACCTTTTTTCTGGACATTGCAGCACTTGTTTTTTCCCTGGCTGCTGGCCATCAGTTTACTTAGTCTTTTCTTTTATATTATAGACAGCCGCAACAAAGAAACCGAGTTTACACCAGATCCGGCTGTGGTAGCCCGCAACAGGGAAAAGACGGAGTTTTACGTCAGCGGCAAACGCAACCTTTTCTGGCTGGCTATCATTATCGGCGCCATTTTCCTGGACCCGAATGTGATAGACGGGCTGCCGCACATCTCTTATGATGGCAGCAGATTCTCTTACCTCCGCGAAGTAATTCAGCTGGCGGCCGCCTTTTTCTGCTATCGTTATTCAAGCAAGACGGCCCTGGCAGGCAACAAATTCAGCTTCCATCCCATTCTGGAAGTGGTGTTCCTCTTTTTTGGTATTTTCTTTACGATGATGCCGGCACTGCAGCTCTCGGCTGCCATTGCCTCGTCGCCGGAGTATGCAGGTTATATCACGCCGAACTTCCTGTACTGGGCTACAGGTTCGCTTTCAGGCTTCCTGGACAATGCCCCGACCTATGCCAACTTTCTGTCGCTGGGTATGGCCAAGTTTGACATGGCCCAGAACAGCATCGTGGAAGTGCGCCAGTTTGCAACAGGCACTGGCGTAGGCGGCCACACCACAGTACTGCTGGAGGCTATTTCGCTTGCATCGGTACTGTTCGGCGCCTTTACCTACATTGGCAACGGGCCAAACTTCATGGTAAAAGCCATTGCCGAGAGCGCAGGCATCAAAATGCCGTCTTTCTTCGCTTATGTGTTCAAATACTCCATCCCGTTCCTGCTACCGGCTCTGATTCTGATCTGGTACCTGGTGGTGCACCTGGAGCTGTTTTAACACTAGTAGCCTGACACTTAACTCAAGCCGCTTCTGCTTAGCAGGGCGGCTTTTGCTTTAGCGGAATTATCAGATTTATACTTATCTTCATCAGCTTAAGACCTGCTGATGCACCAACTGAAACTGCTGCTCCACTACCACAAAAGTCTGCTGCGCTTTAACCTGCCGTTTTCGCTGCTGGCAAGCCTGACCGGATGCATGTTTCCGCAACAGGTTTTTACCGGCATGATCAACGGTTTCAGCCTGAGTTTGCTGACTGGCGGATTTATACTTGCCTTATACCTGTTTGAACAACGCCACAGCAACCAGTACTACTTTTATTACAACCAAAGCTTAAGCAAGATTTACCTGATTGCAGCCTCCTATGGTATGAATGCGCTGCTGGTTTTGCTGCTGTTCACCTTAAAGTTATACCTGTATGCCGCACAAACTGGAAGTTGACAGCGTGCGCTACCGTATCGGCGAAAGGCAGCTGCTAACGGATGTATACCTGAGCTGTGCGACAGGCGAAATAGTTAGCTTGCTGGGCCGGAACGGTTGCGGAAAATCCACGCTGCTGCAAATCATCTTCGGCACCAGGCATACTGACGACAAGCACATCTGCATCGACGGGAACGTATACCAGGCACCTTATAAAGTGCCCGGCCAGCTGGCATACCTGCCGCAGCACAACTTTCTGCCACAGGATAGCAAGCTTGATAAAATCGTAAACCTATACTTACCTGATCCGGCGAGGCGCGCGGCAGTGAAACGGGATGAACGGGTGCAGCCACATTTAATTAAGCACGCCCATGAACTATCGAAGGGAGAACAGCGCTACTTTTCGTTATTGCTCCTGCTGCAACTCGATGTTAAATTCCTGCTGCTGGATGAGCCCTTTTCAGGTATAGAGCCCTTGTATGTAAGCCAAATACAGGAACTGCTGCTGGCACACCTACCTTCCAAGGGCTTTATCATCACCGACCATCAGTACCAATCCGTACTGGAAATAAGCCACAGGATTATACTTTTAGCAGATGGTATTTGCCGCCCCATTACGCATCGGGAGGAGTTGGAGTAATGGGGCTATGTGTCTGCAGACTTATTTAAGTAAGGAATTATTAATTAATGCGAATCAGGAGTTACAATTTGAATTATATTGACTTGGATTCCTTACGAGAAAGTTTTGCGTTTTTCTGGCCAGGCAAGTATAATAAGGCTTAGTCTCTGCTGTTGCTCCTATGCTGGCGCGAGCTTGTAGCTCGTACCTTCACATCTATAGGAAAAAAGTATGAGCTACAAGCTCGCACCAGCAAAGAAGTTATCCTTCGGCAGCAGAGGTAACCGGCCTGTCCCGAAGAACTTCGGGTAGCTAAGCGCAACAAGGATTTTAACCCTGATTCGCATATTTTATACTTTGTTAGCCTGCCGGCGCAGCAGGAAGTCGGCAAGCACCAGGGCAGCCATGGCATCCACGATAGGCACGGCGCGCGGCAACACACAAGGATCGTGGCGACCTTTACCTTTCAGAGTGATGTCTTCGCCGGCATCGTTTATGGTTTGCTGCGGCTGCAGGATGGTGGCAACGGGCTTAAAGGCAACATCAAAGTAAATATCCTGCCCGTTGCTGATGCCGCCCTGGATGCCGCCGGAGTGATTGGTGCGGGTGCGTATGTTGCCGGCTTCATCGGTATAAAACTGGTCGTTGTGCTCGGAGCCGCGCATCTTTACGCCCTCAAAACCGCTGCCATAGGCGAAGCCTTTCACCGCATTTATACTGAGCATGGCCTTGCCCAGCTCTGCGTGCAGCTTATCAAAAACGGGCTCTCCGAGGCCTGCCGGCGTACCTTTTATCACACAGCTCACCACGCCGCCGATGGTATCGAGGCTGTCGCGGGCACCTTCTATCAAACCGATCATGCGGGCAGCAGTTTTACCGTCCGGGCAGCGTACGATGTTCGTATCAATTTTAGTCAGATCAAGCTTGTCATAAGAGTCCTGCAGCTTTATACTTCCCACCTGCGACACATACGACTGTACCGTAATGCCATGCTGCTGCAGCAATTTGGCCGCCAGTGCACCGGCCGCCACGCGCGCTACTGTTTCGCGGGCAGAGCTGCGGCCACCACCACGGTAATCGCGCGTGCCATACTTGGTGGTGTAAGTATAGTCGGCGTGCGATGGCCGGAAAGCGTGTTCGATGTGGCTGTAGTCTTTGCTGGCCTGATCTTTATTGTTTACCACCAGGGTGATAGGTGTACCGGTAGTTTTGCCCTCAAAAATACCCGAGAGTATGTTTACCTTATCTTCCTCTTGGCGTGGTGTGGTAATTTTAGACTGACCGGGCCGGCGGCGATCCAATGCGTGCTGAATCTCTTCGATGCTGATGTCGAGCCCGGCCGGGCATCCGTCTACAATAACGCCCACTGCCGGGCCATGCGATTCGCCAAAGGTGGTAATGCGGAATATGGTTCCGTAAGAGTTGCTCATGATGTTATTTTTTGAGGAAGACAATGGCTGAAACCGCCAGCAGCACCATCAGAATGATATTGGCATATTGCTTTACCTGATCAAACAGGTGCAGGCTTACCAGCGTATCGTCTTCGTTTTCGATAATGTTATAAAATGTACCCAAATCCCTTGACAGCACCAGGGCGTCATCGTCCTGCACACCGGTAACGCGCAGCGCCAGCGTGGGATGCAACGTATCGTACCGGGCGGTGGCGGGGTTAAAATAAATCCACTGCAAGGCTTTGCGCATCTGGTAACTGCCTGGCTCGCGCGGCAGCACCGTATAGCTGAATGTTTTGGACCCCAGTACCCGCCCGCTACGCCGCGTAACATCCTGCCGCACATCCGGCGGATAAAAATCGAGGCCGGGCGGCGGGGTTGGCACAGGCGGCATAATAGCAGCCAGATTGCCCTCGCCCGCTATCTGAAACTGGTAAGTGACGCTTTTGCCTACCTGCACACTTTTCCCTGATAGCCGCTCGTGCAGGCTGTAATCTCCTACCGGCACCATGTCGCGCAGCGGATGCGGGGGCAGCTCGCGTACGGGCACCACCTTCTCCCTGGCATAAAAGGTTTTAAAACCTTCCTGCCTGTCTTCGGCCACCAGGTTCGGGTTTTTGGCCACTTTATACTTTATCATCTTCAGCGTCAGCGCCGGGAAATGGAGGGGTTCGCTGTTTAAAGGGTATAACACCGCTTCATAAAGCTTAAAACGCAGATAAGGTACGCCTTTTATCGTTACGTTTTCAGGTGTTATCTCAGCAAAGTCAAATCTTTCTTCCCAGGCGTTTGGCTGTTTCAATTGCTGTATAATGTCCGACATCTGGTTGGCGAAATCATAAAAATCGAGCAGGCGCTGATCTTCTTCGGCCAGGTAAAAGTATAGCGATGCGGTAACACCTTCGCCCACAAATACTTCCTTTTTGCTGGTATAAAGCGTCAGGAAAGCGTTATCTTCTTTCTCGATAAATTCGGGCTGGGCCTCGGCTACCGGATCAGGCGCCTGGGGCGCAATCAGGTTCGGCAGGTTGATGCCCTGGGGCGAGTTTGCCGTCATGGGCAGCACTTTTAACTGCATGCCCGCCGACTGCACCGTCTGCCCGTTCACCTTCATTGTAAAAGGCTTCAGCTCATACGTACCTTCTTCCAGCGCCGCATAGTTTTGGGTGATGGTCAGGATGGTGGTTGTGGTGCCGCCGGTAATAATGGTTTTGGTAGACGAAAACTTGCTGCTCTTTTTAAAACCTTCAATGTCCGGAAAAGGTGTGTAGTCTTTCAGCGGCTGGTTCTGCAGCTTGATAGATATGGTATAGTACTGGTTAATGGGTACCGGGCTTTTGCCCAACTCAATACTTACCTGCTGGCCCCGCGCAGGCAGGGCAAGTATAACATAAGATAAAAGAAGCAGGGCAAGAAAGCGCATAAGGCAGTGCCGCTTTTAAGTATAAAGTATAACAGCCAAAGTTAAGTATATATGCCGGTATTGCATAGCAGCACCCCTATAAAAGCCACCGAACAACCAGCCCGGCCAGAGACTAAATCGCTTTGTGTATAAAATTGGGGCCTATACCGGAGTATTTTATACCGGTTTATACTTAAAACCTGCTGCCCGAAAAGCTGAAGTTTTACGGGCATCTCCACCAAATCCTGTACCCACATACCGCTTCTCCTGCCCCAGCAACTATAAAACAGGGCATGTTGCTCTTTTATTTCGGTTTACCTGTACCACAGCTCCCTGTTATACCCGAACCGGCGGTGCAAATTATTTTATAGCAGCCCGCAATCCGGCTGCAAAACGGCGCCGTAGGTTCTTATACTTTGCAGGGGGTCACTGCTGTTGCGGTCTTTTGCGGAGGTGGTTCTATTAACAAACTAAAAGATAAAATTATGACTAAACTGACAACGCCTGAGGAGAACAACCAGGGCGGCCTTGGCAAAGCACTCCAGAGCCCTATGCAAAGACGCGCATTCTTTAGGTATGCCGGCGGCACTGCCGCAGCTGCTGCCCTGTTGCTTACTGCCTGTAACGATGACGACGACATTGATCCAATGCCTCCCACCATGGACGGTGTTGACCTTGGCTCCGGCGATATAGGTATCCTGAACTATGCCTATGCGCTGGAACAACTCGAAGCTGCTTTTTATACCGAAGTAGTTGCCAAATCGGCCGGTGCCCTTTCTTCGGATGAGATGAAGGTGATGATGGACATCAAAGCACACGAAGTAGCCCACCGCGAATTCTTTAAAGCTGCCCTCGGCGACAAAGCTATCAGCGGCCTGGAAGTGGACTTCAGCAAAATTAATTTCTCTGACAAGAACAGTGTGCTCACCACAGCCATGACTTTCGAGGATCTGGGAGTTGCTGCCTACAACGGTGCCGGCAAGCTCTTTACAGACTCCGGCAATGGTCTTACCTACCTCCTGCTGGCCGGTAAAATTGTATCCGTAGAGGCACGCCACGCTGCTGCCATACACGACCTGATGGGTAACAATGCCCGGAAATTTGGGGAAGAACTGATTGATATGAACGGCCTCGACAGAGCCTTAATGCCGGATAAAGTTCTGGCAGCTGCCGGCCCTTACATCAAAACCAAAATCAATTACAGCAATTTACCTAAATAAGAGGAGGAACAGAGAAATGAATATATTTAAGATTATACAGGATATTGAGAAAGTTGACGGCGATGTATACGAAAGACTTTCCTCCCGCCGCAGCGCCATGAGCAGCTTCGGCAGCTTTGGCAAAAAAGTAGCGGTTGCCGCGGTGCCACTGGCGATGGGTTCCATGTTTAAGAAAGCTTATGGGCAGTCTACCGGTGGTGTGCTGGATGTGCTGAACTTCGCTCTGACGCTGGAATACCTGGAGTCAGAGTTTTACAGCCAGGGCCTGGCCGCATCAGGGCTTAACCTGGGTGATAACAAGAACTTCTTTATGGAAGTCAGTAAGAACGAAACAGCTCACGTTAAGTTTCTGGAAGATACCATCAAGGCGCTGAAAGGCACCCCTGTAGCTAAACCTACCTTTGATTTCTCGGCTGGCGGCGCTTTTGCTGACTGGAATTCTAATCCGCAAACCTTCATGGCGATATCGCAGGCGTTTGAGGACACAGGCGTACGCGCTTACAAAGGCCAGGCAGGCAATCTGGTAAGCAACAGTGATGTTTTAACGGCAGCTTTGCAGATACATGCTGTGGAAGCGCGGCATGCCTCCATCATCAGAAGAATCCGCGGCCTGAATGGCTGGATTACGGGCGATGAACGCGGTGCCGGCATGCCAGCACCCACTCAGGCAGTGTACGACGGCGAGGCAGAAACCATGCAGGCCGGTGTAGATATTACAGCTGTATCCAAGGTGTCTGCAGCCAACGCAACCGAAGCCTTTGATGAGCCATTAAGCAAGGATGCTGTGCTTGCCATTGCCACCTTGTTCATCAAAGCGTAAAGCTTTAAACGCTTTGCCCAGGTATAAAAGGGAAGCCGGTGTACACCGGCTTCCCTTTTATACTTATCTGGTTATCTCTAAACAGGTTAGCCGTATATTTGGTATAATTTTATTATAAACCTGCCACTTTTTCAAGCTACTCCCGTATTCAGAACTATCAGAATCAATTTATCATTCATCAAAATGTTAGAATACGTTAAGACCATTCTGTTGAAGGTAAGCTTCGATAAAATGTTGTTTGAAAAAGAACTGAGAAAGGCTTTGAAGGTTTTATTAGTAGAAGAACTGCAACAGTTAAAGCAGTGGTGCTATGATCAGTTTTCGGGCATGTACCTGCTCATTCTGAACAAGGTTTTCACCAAAACGCAGGCTTAATCAGTCCTTGCCTTCCACAAAACGAATGTTGCGTAGCAGGCCCTTGTAGCCGGTGCGCTTCACAGCTGATTTTTTAAACAGCTGCGCAAACACTTCCTGTGTCAGCTCCTCCCAATCATTTGTTTTCATATTCTTCAGTTGCGGGTGCGGGGCAAAGGCAGGTTCCTGGTGTGGCTTGCTGAAGCGGTTCCAGGGACACACATCTTGGCAAATGTCGCAGCCAAACACCCAGTTCCCAAACTTCCCGTTCATTTCCGGCGGCAGCTGGTCTTTTAGTTCGATAGTAAAGTAGGAGATGCATTTGCTGCCATCCACCACGTATGGCTCCGTAATAGCGTTTGTCGGGCAGGCATCGAGGCAGCGGGTGCAGGAGCCGCAGTAATCTTTTATCGACCCGTCGGGTTCCAGTTCCAGGTCAATGATGAGTTCGGCGATAAAGTAAAAGCTACCCACCTGCGGCGTAATCAGGTTTGAGTTTTTGCCTACCCAGCCCAGCCCGCTCTTTTTCGCCCAGGCCTTGTCCAGCACCGGCGCAGAATCCACGAAACAGCGGCCACCGACCTCTCCAATTTCCTCGTTTATATACTGCAGCAGCTCCTTCATTTTGTCTTTTATCACAAAATGATAATCGGTGCCGTACGCATACTTCGATATTTTATAGGTATCCTCCTCCGGCTGCTGGTTTTCCTTTTCCGGGTAATAATTCAGCAGCAGCGACACCACCGATTTGGCACCCTCCACCAGCAGGCGCGGGTCCAGGCGTTTGTCGAAATGGTTCTCCATGTAGTGCATCTGCCCGTGCATGTGCTGGTTGAGCCAGCGCTCCAGCCGTGGCGCTTCCTCCTCCAGAAAATCCGCTTTGGAGATGCCGCAGTACATAAAGCCCAGTTCGCCTGCTTTCTGCTTTATCAGGTGGGTGTAATGCTGCTTGTTCAAGATTTATACTTTGATGCCGCTTATACTTAGCGGCTATACTCTGAGAGAAACAAAATTACGGTAAAATAAATCCGGCTCCTGATTTTAAAAGACTTTTAAGTGGTTGAGCATAGCAACGGCTGTTGTCCAGACACTCGCGGGAACTGCGCACACCGCGAGGTCTTTAGAGTGCATTTATACTTGCATGCCTTACTTATAGATGCTGGTACTACTGCTGGGCGGCATTTGTAATCCCGTTCTACTTATACTAAATTGAAATAAAGAAGACGTAAGTATTTCTAAACCCGGTAGGTTTTTAAAACCTACCGGGTTTGTTGCGCCACTATTTCAGCAAACCTATCATAAACAAGTATGTCTTTTTCAAATCAATCCGGTAAGGCCCTTGCCCTCGTCCCGACAGTTGTCGGGACGAGGGCAAAAAAGGGTATAAGTATAAAAAGCAGGCTTATGGCCCGCTTTTTATACTTATCACAAAACAACTAAACAACGCTCTTTATACTTCGGGCTGGCTGAATAATCCGCCGGAAGCAATCTCCTGCGGCGGAATTTTACCTAAATGGCGGTAAGCCAACTCGGTTGCTTCACGGCCACGTGCGGTGCGCTTGATGTAACCTTCCTGAATCAGGAACGGCTCGTATACTTCCTCAATCGTCTCTGATTCTTCGCCGCAAGCCGTGGCGATGGTCGTAAGTCCTACGGGGCCGCCTTTAAACTTATCAATGATGGTGCTGAGAATACGGTTGTCCATGTCGTCCAGGCCGTTGTGGTCTACATCCAGGGCATTCAGCGCAAATTTGGCTATTTCTACGGTTATGGTGCCGTCACCTTTTACCTGGGCAAAGTCGCGGGTACGGCGCAGCAGGTTGTTGGCAATACGGGGCGTACCGCGGCTACGCCTGGCAATTTCAAAAGCCGCGTCCTCATGTATAGGCGCACCCAGTAAATAAGACGAACGCTTCACAATGGAAGTGAGCAGCTCGGCATCGTAATACTCCAGGCGCGAGTTGATGCTGAAACGGGCACGCAAAGGAGCCGTGAGCAAACCGGAACGGGTGGTGGCACCAATCAGCGTAAAAGGGTTCAGGCTGATTTGCACCGAGCGCGCGTTCGGGCCGGAATCCAGCATGATGTCTATCTTGTAATCCTCCATGGCCGAGTACAGGTACTCTTCCACAATCGGGTTCAGGCGGTGAATCTCGTCGATAAACAGCACATCGTTTGCTTCCAGGTTGGTCAGCAGGCCGGCCAGGTCGCTGGGCTTGTCCAGCACCGGGCCCGACGTCATCTTAATGCCCGCATCCAGTTCAGAAGCAATAATGTGCGAGAGCGTGGTTTTGCCAAGCCCCGGAGGGCCGTGCAGCAGCACATGGTCCAGCGCCTCGCCCCGGCGTTTGGCTGCCAGCACAAATATCTTCAGGTTCTCTACTATTTTATCCTGCCCCGTAAAGTCCCGGAAACTGAGCGGACGCAGCGCTTTGTCGATGTCGCGCTCGGCTGGCGACATCTGTTCTTTTTCGCCGGTGAGATAATCTTCTCTCATGGTATACTTTATACTTTAAAATCAGCTTTGGCTATACCTGAAGGTAACAGTTTCCGCTGCTTTTTTGCTCCATTTATACCTACGAAGTTACGCTTTTTTGCTAATTATTTTATACTTATTATCTATAAATCTAATACAATTAGCAAAAAAATTAGATAAGAACTACTCTTTGGGGTTTATTTTTTCATCTTCAATTTCTTTAAGAGTTTTCCCAAACTTGTTTTTCCACGCAGTTCTACCATTAACTGAATACCCTAATATTATTGCGGCTGCAGTTGAAGGACTAGAAAATTCATAATTCTCTAAAAAGATAAACTTTCCATTCTTTTCCTCAACAACACTCTTGGTATGCAAAGTCTTTCTTAGGTTAGAATAGCTCCCAGACAGCGATGCCGTTTCTTTTATATTCATTTCACTTCCTTTCTGCACTTCAATACCATTTGAGGTTAGTATAGCTGTTGCCTTGAACCCACCTACTTCTATATTCAGAACTTGAGGTTTATTTAATAATTCAATAGACTTTAACTTATTATCAACATGCAGAACAGCATATCCTAATGAGGGAAGTATAACCCTCATATTATCAAAGTAGGTGTCCATCTCATCCTGTACCATTTTGGGCAAGTTGATTAATGAGCCTTCCTTTTTATTGACAAGACGGAATTCGCTTGATTTCGAAATTTGGGAGATCGTCTTCTGTTCTAAATACTTTGTATGTGAAACAGTTAGGTTTTCATCTTTAGAACTAAAACAAATAATAGTTTCTGCAAATGACTTATCAGAGTCTCTTAAATGCTGAATAAGCCTCTCAGACAAGTTGTTTGCCTCTCCTACATACACCAATTTATCATCTGGATTTTCTAAATCTTGTCCTAAAAGAAAGTAAATACCCGGTCTCTGCAATTCAATGATATCTCTAGCATCAGCAAAAAGATTCCGAGGAATTTTAATTGCTTGTCCAGTCCAATTTGACATGTAAGCAAAAATCACACCCTCTGGATCGCCTGTTGCCAAATAGTTTGTGACTGTAATTCCTCTATAATACTTCATTCCCAATTTTTAATTACTTAAACGCCTGAATGCCGGTAATATCCGCACCCGTTATCAGCAAATGAATGTCGTGTGTGCCTTCGTAAGTAATCACGGATTCCAAGTTCATCATGTGGCGCATAATCGGGTACTCGCCGGTGATGCCCATGCCGCCGTGAATCTGGCGTGCTTCGCGGGCGATGTGCAGGGCCATGTCTACGTTGTTGCGCTTGGCCATCGAGATTTGCTGCGTCGTGGCTTTGCCTTCGTTCATCAGCGTGCCGAGCCGCCAGGCCAGCAGCTGCGCTTTGGTAATTTCGGTGAGCATTTCAGCCAGTTTTTTCTGCGTAAGCTGGAAAGCGCCGATGGGCTTGTCAAACTGGATGCGCTCCAGGCTATACTTCAGGGCCGATTGGTAGCAATCAATCGCCGCGCCGATGGCTCCCCACGAAATACCGTAACGGGCAGAATCGAGGCAGCCGAGCGGACCTTTCAGGCCGTCGATGTTGGGCAGCAGGTTCTCCTTCGGCACTTTCACATTATCAAATACCAGTTCGCCGGTGGTGCTGGCGCGCAGGCTCCATTTGTTGTGAATTTCGGGCGTGGAGAAACCTTCCATGCCGCGCTCCACAATCAAGCCTTTGATGCGACCTTCCTCGTTCTTTGCCCACACAACCGCCACCTGACATTCCGGCGAGTTGGAAATCCACATTTTAGCACCGTTCAGCAAGTAATGGTCGCCCATGTCTTTGATGTTGGTCACCATCCCGCCCGGGTTTGAGCCGAAGTCTGGCTCTGTCAGGCCGAAGCAACCGAGCCACTCGCCACTGGCCAGTTTGGGCAGGTACTTGTTGCGCTGTTCCTCGGAGCCATACTTGTAAATCGGGTACATCACCAGCGAGCCCTGCACCGAAGCCGTGGAACGCATACCGGAGTCGCCGCGCTCAATTTCCTGCATAATAATGCCGTAGGAGATATAATCGAGACCGCCACCACCATACTCCGCTGGAATCGTCGGCCCAAAAGCACCTACTTCGCCAAACTTCTTCACAATCTCGGAAGGGAAATGCGCTTCCTGCGCCCATTGCTCGATGTAGGGAGAGATTTCGCGCTTCACGAAATCGCGCATGGTCTGGCGGATAAGCTTGTGCTCGTCGGTAAGCAGCTCGTCGATATCAAAGTAATCAGGCGCTCCTGCAGGTTCATAAGCCATAGTTCTGTGTTATAGTGAGACCGGATGAGAATACACAAAGTTAAAATTTTAAGCAAAACCCCCATGCTCCTGACGAAATATAAAGAGCAAAAGGCACCCCTACAGAAACGTCAGCAGGTAGCCAAGGGCGGCACCGCCCAGCACAATAAAGGCACTGTTCAGCTTTTTAAATACAAACGTGACCAGCAGGCTAACGATAGCTATTAAAACCGTTCGCCAGTCGGTGAGCGCAGCCTGTCCCATTTCCACGCAAACGGCTACGATAACAGCCACAGCAGCTACGTTCACAGCGTCCAGAAAAGCACCCATCACTTTCGAACGGCGCATTTTAGGAATCAGCGGGTTGAGCAGGGCCGTGAACAGAAAAGATGGAAGAAAAATACCGGCCGTTGCGGCCAAGGCGCCCCAGGCACCATGCAGCTGCCAGCCAACAAAGGTGGCGGTGCTCAACACTGGTCCCGGCGTAAATTGCCCCACGGCAATCGCATCAATCAACTGCTGCCGGGTGAGCAGGCCTTTGCTTACCAGTTCGGCATCCAGAAAGGCAAATAACACATAACCGCTGCCATACAGCAAGGCTCCTACTTTGAGGAAAGACCAGAATACCCTGACGTTGGACAGGTGCGGCGTCACAGCCACCGCCTGCAAAAACAGCAAAGGCAGGAAGCTGTGCGCCGTGGATTTCCAGTGCCGGACAAGGTATAGCCCAACACCCGCCAGTCCGCAGCCAAACAAAGCTATTATCTCGTTTACGCCAGCCAGGCATGCGATCGCGGTAGCCGCTCCAAGTATACCCAGTTCCACCGACTTGAGGGCTTTTTTACCAAGCGCAATAACTGCGGAAATGATAATGGCGATAACAGCAGGCTTGATACCATAGATAAAAGCCTCCACTTCGGGCAGCTGCCCGTACTGCTGATACGCCCACGCGAAAACAGAAGTGATGGCAACGGCCGGGAAAATGAAGCAGGTACCGGCCACTATTAACCCCGGCCAGCCGGCCCGCTCGTGGCCGCAGTGCATAGTCATTTCGGTGGAGTTTGGGCCCGGAATCAGGTTGGTGGCACCTACCAAATCCAGGAAATGTTCGTGGCTCATCCACTTCCGCTTTTTCACCACCTCATCCTCCATCATGGCGATGTGCGCTGCAGGTCCCCCGAAGGCAATGCAGCCGAGCTTAAAGAACAGCCGGCCTATTTCTGAAAGGGTGCTTTTGTTACCGCTCGTTGCACTGTCAGGCAATTGGTCCTTCATCCTGATACTTTTTATACTTTGCTATTGTAAGCACGGCCACCTGTATGCTGCGAAGCAAAGGAGCGGCAATGCTGCTCCAAATATAAAAACAAAAAAGCCCCGCCAACCGGCAGGGCTCTGTAATTTATACTTCTAAAATCAACCTAAAACTTAAGCCCCACCGACAGCAGGAAATTGCGTGTGGCCTGTGGATAATAGTAGTTATAGTCGTAGCGGGTGGCGTCGCCGGAATACTCTTCGCTGAAAGTATAGCCATTGGCTTCATACTTCTGGTTGAACAGGTTGTTAACCAGCAACGCTACTTCCAACTCCTTCATAAACGGCGGCTGCAAGGTATAACGCAGGCGTAAATCCGCTACCTGGTACCCATTAATTTTGCGTGCATCCGAAGCCGTATTATCCAGGTATTGCTTGCTCACGGTTTTGTACAGCAAAGCAGCTTTCAAACCTTTCAGCGGCTGCACCTCCAGGCTGTGCGACGAAATAACGGCTGGTGAAAATGAGATATCAGTTTCGTTATACATGTTCTCTATCGTGTTCTCCACGTTGTAATCGGCATCGTATACATACACCGTTTCGCTGTAATTCCTGATTTTGTTGCGGCTCAGGGTCAGGGTACTGCGCAATTCCACAACATCATCCAGGTTCAGCATGCCAGCCAGTTCAATGCCGGTGCGGTAGCTGTTTTTGATATTGGTGCGCAGCGGCGTGCCCACATCGTTCAACTGACCGGTCAGTACCAGTTGGTTGTCGTAATCCATGTAGTAGTAGTTGGCATCTAAAGTATAGCGGGCACTCTGGCCAAGCAGGTTTTGGCTGGTGCCGCGCAGCCTGTAACCTGCCTCCAGGTTATACATGGTTTCGGCATTGGGGCGGGCAACATCCGCCGTGTTGCTTCTGGGGCTGTCGGTAAAATCAGAGCGGGTGGGTTCGCGGTGGCCTACGGCATAGGAGGCATATACCGAATTGCTGCCGTTTATTTCGTAGGTTACTCCGGCTTTGGGATTGAAAAACTGAAAGTCGGCTTGCTGCGTTACGTCGCGCTTGTCGTCGTCCAGGCCGTCAATCTCATAATTTATACTTCGGTACTGCATATCCCCGAATACACCTAACCTGTCGGTGAGCTGGTAATTTACTTTGCCGAAGATGTTGAAATCGGTTTTCACGGCATTGTTGAAGTAATAACGCTGCCGGATCTCGCTGTCGGAGGCAAAGCGGGTCCAGATAACTTCGCCGTAATGGTCGCCGTCATACTTGTTCCAGGCGCCGCCGATGGTAGCGTTCAGTTTACCATTCTCCGTAAAATAATTCAGGGCATAAGTGGCGCCGTAGAAATAGTTATCCAGCCACTTACGGCGAATCAGGTCAGAACGGCTGATGAGGGTATCGCCCAGCACCACCGGTGAAATGGTATAACTGGCTAACTTCTGATCATCTTTATACTGCTCATAATAGCCGCGGCCGCGGGTCAGGTGAAAAGCGCCGCCCAGGTTCAGGCGCGGCAGCAGATCTTTGGAATAGTGCAGCTGGTAATGATCCTGCTGGTAGTGATCAATTTCATTTTCGTAGGAGAGGCCGTTGTAGGTGCGGTCTGTTTCCAGTTTATCCTCCGGTACACCATCCCAGGCCTGGTGCGTGTTTTCGATACCGGAAAAGCTGATAAACTTCAGCATACCTGTTTTGCCATAATAACCCGCCGCAAAATAGTATGATTTCAGGTCGGAAGAAGCATAGTCGATGTAGCCATCTGAACTGACTTTAGACAGCCGCCCGTCGAACGTAAACTTGTCCTTCAGCAGGCCTGACCCAAATGACACAGTATGTTTCCAGGTATCGAAAGAGCCGTAGCTGTTGCTGATTTCTGCATAGGCCTCGCGCCTGATTTGCTGCGTCCGGATATTTATACTTGCCCCGAAGGCACCGGCGCCGTTGGTAGACGTGCCCACGCCGCGCTGCACCTGTATGTCCTGCACCGAGGAGGCAAAATCCGGCATGTTCACAAAAAACACGCCGTGGCTCTCCGAGTCGTTTATCGGAATGCCATTTACGGTAACATTGATGCGCGTAATATCGGAGCCGCGGATACGGATGCCGGTGTAACCCACGCCTGCGCCCGCATCGGAGTTTACCACAACTGAGGGTGTCTGGTCGAGCAGGTAAGGCAGGTCCTGTCCGAAGTTGCGTTCCTCCAGTTCCTCCCTGCTAACGTTGGTAAAAGTGGTGCCCGTTTTGGCGTTGGCGCGCGTTGCCGATACCACCACCTCGCCCGTCTGCAGGGCCTGCTGCTGCAGGGTAATATCCTGTTGCATATCCTGGTTGATATCAATTTGCTGTTGCACCGGCCCGTAGCCCAGGTAACTCACACGCAACGTATAGCTGCCTGCCGGCACACTGGAAAACTCGTAGTAACCATTCTGGCCCGCAGACACGCTGTTGCGGCCATCCAGCACCACGTTAGCTCCTGCCAGAGCCTGGCCGGTGGCTACATCAGATACGCGCCCACTCAGTTTATACTGGGCAAACACCTGCAATGGCAACAAAGCAACTGCCACTGCTAACAATACATTTTTCATTAATGTGATAAAAAGAAATGGGTATAACATACAGGCATGCCAGGGGTTAGCATCCTGCTTTTTTGTTCCCCGTGTTTTTCCCTTCGCCGGCATTACCCGGATCAGGTTCAATGGGTATGATCTCAGCCCGTTTTGATAAGGCACCCCCTAAACTGGGGCAAAGGTAAAGCGGTTTTCTGTTAAATCAAAAGCAAGCGGCTTGTGTATACCTCGCAGAAAATGAAATCAGGCAAAATATATTGCTTCCCACCACTCCTCATAACCAGGTTGCAGGATTTTGATTATCAGTTTTAAATAAAGAAAGGCTTCTGATCCGGGGCTGGCTGAGGACATACTTTTACCTGAAATATGGAAGCAATTCAGGAGTATATTTTTTTAAGCAAAGGGAAAAACCTCATTGCCAAAACCTACGTTCTAAAACTTACAACGGTATGTGTACCTGCTGCTTTGGCCTTGCGCAGGCAGTGCCGGAAAGATATTAAGGGAAGATTAATTTTAAGTAGAACTGTGATGATGATCAGTATATTGTATACCCTGGCCCTGCTCACAATATTGGCATATTATGCGTTCGCGCCACAGAAGCGATTCAAAAAACCACCCTTCACGGATAACGACGACGATGGTGGCGAACCCCTCGGAGATGACCTGCCCGATCTGGACCTGCCACCCGGCATATCATTGCCCATTAATGATTATGAGCCGGAGTATGATTTCCGGAAGATCAAGTTTCCGAAGTTTCCGGAGCCTTCCCTGCAGTAACGCTTTAACGGGCACATAAAAGCCCCGGCCATACCTGTATAGCCGGGGCTTTTATGTGCCCGCTACTTCTCTGTCAGGATACGGTGATGTGGATGGTGCGCTCAAAAGTTGCTTCGGGGCGCAGTTCGTTTATTCCTTCTTTTTCTTTGAGCTCAGAGGAGCCTCCTTCCCGGCTGGCAATGCCGCACCAGGGCTCTATGCATACATAACGCGACGGCCCCGGCTTAGCCCAGATGCCCAGGTAAGGAAATCCGGGAAATGTTAGTTCTATGCGGCGTGGGTTGGTGTGGCTGGCCAGCGTTACTGTATCTGATTTCAGCCGCTTAAATACCAGCGCATCCTTGTCGAAGTATGCATGCTGGAGGGGCAACACGCGCTGCTGCGTCAGCACCCGCTCGGTATCGCCGCTCAGCAGGCCTTCAGAGTTCAGCAGGTGCCGGCTCAGGGTTTCTTCTTTCTCAAACTCCAGGTAATAGTCTTCATACTGCTCGCCGGCATATAGCGGCACGTTAAAGCCCGGGTGTGCGCCCAGCGAGAAATACGAGGTGTGGTCGCCGGTATTGGTAACCAGGTAAGTGATGGACAAGCGGTTGCCTTCCAGTTTATAGGCAATAAGCAGCCGGAACTTAAACGGGTATTGCTGCAGCGTTTCATCATCATCCGTCAGTTCAAACACCAGTTTGTCATGATGCTGCTCTACCAGTTTAAATTCTCTGCGTCGGGCAAAGCCGTGGCGGTCCATGTGGTACGTTTTGCCGTTGAACGTATACTGCTGCCCCGGCAATTCGCCCACTATCGGAAAAAGGTTAGGCGCGTGGCTGGCCCATACAGCCGGATTGGCCTGCCAGATGAGTTCCAGCTTTTCGTCCTGCTTTATAAAGTGCTGCAGTTCGGCGCCCAGGCTCTCGATGCCCACTTCATAATTATCGCTCTGAAGAAAGTATAGCATAAGGTTGATGTTAAATAAGAAGACAAAAGGACACAAGTATCAGGACATAAGACACAAGACTTTTCAAGTATAAGTAATCAGACAAAACAAGCTTCATACTTTAAACACCCCGTTATCAAGTATAATATAGTTCTGGCTTTACAGTGGCGTAGCTACCGTAAAGATGTTGTTAGTATCAGCATTTACATATTTATCTTCTCCATCATTATTTCAGGATTGGATAAAGATGTAAATCCAAACTTTTTATATAGACTATGTGCATTATTTGTGGCTAACCCCCACCTTTTTAAACCCTGTAAATCAGGATGTGAGAATACGTTTTGCATTAGCAACTTCCCTAAACTTTTTCCTCGATATTCTTCAAGTACAAATACATCGAGTAACCAGGCATAAACAGCAAAATCCGTGATAACCCTAGCAAACGCAACTTGTTTTCTATTTTCGTCAAATACTCCGAAACAAAATGAATTGTTAATGGATCTTTCTATAGTTTCTCGGTTTCGGGCACTAGCCCAATAAGATTTATTTTGAAGAAAATCAACTATTAGGTCTATATCTAACTGATCTTTATCAGTAGTTATGTAAAAATTATTGCCCATTCTTTATTTATAATGTATTGCTGCTAACAATCTTTTATCTTAATACAAGTATTCTTTTGGTCACTGTACTTACAAAAGGCGATGCTGGCGGAGCAGATTGTCTACGTGCCGGCGGGCCAGGGCAAAGCGTTCTTCATCCAGTCCCGAAATTTCGACAAAGGGCACTTTTAACTGCTCCAGTTCACGTTTATACCAGTCGTAGAAGAACTGCCGCAGGTGCGGGTGTTCGCGCTGCGGGTCCGGCTCCCAAGGCAAATCAACGCCCATCAGCAGGCAAAGGTTGTAGCTTTGCTGCGTTAGTTTTTCCAGAATCCAGACGGGGCAGCAGCCAAAGGCATGTTCGCTCCAGATTTTAAGCACCAGCAGGTCGGTATCAGCAAAAAGTATGGTATCGGCCTGCTGCGCCATTCTCTCTTCCAGTGCCAGCTGTCCGCGGGCGATAGCTTCAATGTCCTGTAAAGTATAAGGTTTATCAAGCGTGCCGACATAGCTGCGGGCATATTCAGGCACCCATACGGTACCGTAATGGGTAGCCAGCTTTTCGGAGATGGTGGATTTGCCCGTAGATTCCGGGCCGGTAATAGCGACTTTGAGCATGATGGTAACTCCTGAGGCAGGCCTCCGGAACTTAGTTGCGGCGCAAGATACATTTATAATTACAGCAGGAAAACTGTCGCGCCGGGGTATGGATAAAAGCAAAAACGCTTCAGGGCTGTTGCCGCAAAAGCGTTTTAAAATTCAAGGCACTTGAAATTGTGTTAATTCTCGGTGAAGCTATAGCCAAAGAAGTTATAAACCTCTACCTCCCGAGGCCGTTTATCGCCATGCTGCCGGAAGTAAACGCGCTTGGGACTCTCATCCGGTGATTCATATCCCCACTTCAGGCGGTTAACATACTTCAACTCCTCGGGCAATTCAATGTTTCGCTGTTTCATGGTGTTGCACAGTTTCAGGTTAAACAATTGGCGCCTGCACAAGAGGCACATCTGGTCGGAAGTATAGGAATGTACGTAGCCCGTCTGTTTTAGGATGGTAACTTTGGGCAAGTATGGCAAACTATTTTGCGCCTGCCGGTTTGCTGCTTTGCATCGGCTCTTTTTCAGATTATACGGGCCTTTTGTGCAAAGTGGCAGTGAAAACCCTATAAAAAGCCGGCATGGCAAATTGCACGGCAAGTATAAATATCTATGTTAGTCTCCTGTGTTACAGACAGAAACATCCGGCATACCTGCTATCTTCCTGTGAATAACGATCTGCAGTCCAAAACCTTGCCACAATTAGTTTACCTTTTTCTGGTGGGCTACCCGTATGCCGGATTCCCTTGCTTTTCTTTTCCATTCTGACAGGCCCGAAAAGGCCATCAGGAGCAGTATAAAGTAAAATACGGAAGTAAATGCAAGGCCCTTCACAAAGTATAGCGGCACGGATGCAATGTTGGTCGCTATCCACCAATACCAGCTCTCTATTTTCTTCCGGGCCATCAGCCACATGCCGGTATAGGCGGTAGCGCTGGCAAAGGCATCGCCCCAGGGTATAACGCCCGGATAAAAAGCATTTTTCAGGTATACCAGGCAGAAGTAAATGGCAACATAAAGCACTGCAAAGAATGTTAGTTGTACTATCCACTCTCTGCGCCCGGAAAAACTTACCTGCAGCACAGGGTGCTGCTCCCTGTCGGTTCTGGCCCATAGTATCCAGCCATAAATGCTTAAGGCCGAATAGTATACATTTACGCTGGCCTCGCCTATTAAATGGTATTTAAAACTCAGATACACGTATATCACCGTGCTGATAAGGCCGGTAGGATACACCCAGATATTTTCTTTTTTTGAAAACCACACGCTTATTATTCCGGCGGCTACGGCAACATACTCCAGCCAGGTGGTTTGCAGCATACCTGCTTTAAACTGCTGCCAGGCTTCGGCTATACTTTGTATGATAATATCCATTGTTGTAAAACATGCGGTACGGGGCCGCCGTTAATCCTGAATCGTGTGCTAAGTTTGCAGTTTGAAACCAAACGGCCAAAAGGCACACGACAATATGCCTTGCCGGGTACAATAAATTAAGAAAATGATAAGCGAGATTACAGTACAGGAGTTAAAGGAGCGCCTGGCAAGCAGCAGCAAAATGCAGCTGTTGGATGTGCGGGAGCCGGAGGAGTTTGAAATCTGCAACCTGGGCGGCGAGCTGATTCCGCTGGGCGACCTGCCCAAGCAGGCGGGCCGCATCCGGCAGGATGTGCCGGTGGTCGTTATCTGCCATCATGGTTTCCGCAGTGCCCAGGCCATCAACTATCTTACCCAGCGCCTCGGCTACGAAAACCTCCTCAACCTGAAAGGCGGCATTCATGCCTGGGCCACAGAAATTGACCCGAACATGGCAGTGTATTAAGCATGCAAACTGCTTCCGGTCAGGTTACATTCCTGTTCAACATCTTATTCTGAATAAATTTTCTGGCATTATACCGGATTATTCTGAATCTTTTTCGTAGTTTTACGCGGCAAATAACCACCTGTAAATTATTTGCCATGATCTCCGATCAGTCTAAGATAGTATTCGAAGCACTCACCTACGATGACGTGCTTTTGCTCCCGGCTTACTCCGAGGTGCTCCCCCATCAAACCGATACATCCTCTCAGCTTACGCGTAACATCCGCATCAACACGCCGCTTATTTCAGCTGCCATGGATACCGTTACCGAGGCTGATCTGGCTATTGCAATGGCACAGGAAGGCGGCATCGGCATTATCCACAAAAACATGTCGGTCAAGAAACAGGCTGCCCAGGTGCGCAAGGTAAAGCGCTCGGAAAGCGGCATGATCCTGGACCCCATCACGCTGAATGAAAAAGCCACCCTGGGCGATGCCGTGCAAATCATGACCGAGCACAAAATCGGCGGCATCCCTATTGTAAGCGACCAAGGCGAACTGAAGGGCATCATTACCAACCGCGACCTGCGCTTCGAAAAAGACCTGACACAGCCTGTTTCGGCCATTATGACGCAGCACAACCTGATAACAGCTGAAAAAGGCACCGATCTGGCCAAGGCAGAAGATATCCTGCAACAGTATAAAATTGAAAAACTACCTGTTGTGGACAGCGACGGCAAGCTGGTAGGCCTTATCACTTATAAGGATATCCTGAAGAAAAAAGATCGCCCTTTTGCCTGCAAGGATGAGTTTGGCCGCCTGCGTGTAGGTGCTGCCGTTGGGGTAACACCCGATGTGCTGGAGCGCGTAAAAGCACTGGTAGAGGCGGGTGTAGACGTCATCAGCATGGATACAGCGCATGGACACTCGAAAGGGGTGCTCGAAGCAGTGCGCAAAATCAAAAGCTTATACCCTGCTGTAGAGCTGCTGGCTGGCAACGTAGCCACTGCCGACGGGGCAAGGGCCCTGGCTGATGCAGGCGCTGATGCGGTGAAAGTAGGCGTTGGCCCGGGCAGTATCTGTACCACACGCGTGATAGCAGGTATCGGTATGCCGCAGCTTTCGGCAGTAATGGAAGCTGTCAGGGGATTGCAGGGCACCGGCGTTCCGGTGATTGCGGATGGCGGCATCAAGTTCTCCGGCGATGTTGTGAAAGCCTTGGCAGGCGGCGCCAGCACCGTGATGATTGGATCGCTGCTGGCAGGCACTGAAGAAGCGCCGGGCGAAGTGATTATTTACGAGGGCCGTAAGTATAAAACCTACCGCGGGATGGGCTCCGTAGAAGCAATGGAAGAGGGCTCGAAAGACCGCTACTTCCAGGGTAACGAAACCGATGCCCGCAAGCTGGTGCCCGAAGGCATTGTGGGGCGGGTGCCGTTTAAAGGACTTGTATCGGAAGTAATCTACCAGTTGGTAGGCGGTTTAAGAGCCGGTATGGGTTACTGCGGCACAGGCACCATCGAGGAGCTACAGAAAGCCCGGATGGTAAAAATAACCGGCGCCGGTCTGCGCGAGAGCCATCCGCATGATGTGCAGATAGTGCGCGAAGCACCAAATTACAGCCGCTAACTTATCGGCTGTGTATCACCTCTGAAGTAGGTTAGCTCATGGGGTTAACCTGCTTCTTTGTTTTTACGTTATGCAATTTGTTTTCATGAACACACCCTGATACCTTGGCCAAAGAGCGAAATTTTTTCTTACCTTTCACGTCAGATAAATCAAAGAAAGGCCTTCTTTTGTCGCTGCAAAAACTATCTACGGTATTTCGTTTTATGTTGTACAAAACGAACGCCAAATCTTTGCTGATTACGACCGCCATTGTAAGCTGGGCGCTATTGCTGGCTACTGTGCTGTTCTCAGCAGAAAGCGCCAGGCAGGCAGGTGTTGCCCGGGTAGCGCTGCCTTATGTCAATAATCTGCTCATTATTGCGTTTATTACCGCTACTTTCCTGCACCAGCGCCTGAGCGCCGATAACCTGAAAGGTATTGATTTTATCGGTTATCTCTGGAACCTGTTCTCCAAAGCCGGTGTAGCCGCTTACCTGAGCGTGGCCTTATACCTGAGCTATCGCATGGTAACGGGCTATGCTAACCTGCAGTCGCCTTTGCTGCTGCACCTGGTGTATCTCATTAATTTCGGCCTGCTGGTTATTTTTCTGGCAAAGGCATTTTATATCTGGCGGCAGTTGCTGCTCTACCACAAAAACAAGTTCCTGCAGATTGCCTGGAACTGGTTTGAGCTGCTGCTCTTCGGCACCCTGCTGCTCACGCTGTTCAACTTCGACTATACAAGCTACGTCTTTCTGCCGCTGCTGGCACTGCTGGGCTTTTACATCCTGTTTCTGTGTACCAACCTGAAATGGGTGGCCTACCTTACTTTTAACAACAAGAGCCGCTCGCTGGTGCTGCTGGGCGCTATTTTGCTCAGCTGCTATATTTTTGCCCGCTTTTTTCATCAGCTGGCCAACAGCAGGGAGCTGATCATCGATTTTACGGATGTGGCCTTTCTGCCGCTGGCCATGGTGTTTGTCGGGGCTTATACGTTGGCTGCCTTCCTGGTGTCGCTTTTCAGCCTGCCTACATCCAGTGTGTTCGAGCAGAAAAGCGAGGATTTGCTCAACTTTCAGCGCCTGAGCCAGTCGATACAGCAGGGCCAGAGCGAAGTGCAGGTGTACGACATGCTCTTCGACAGCACCATTAAGGCGGCAGATGCAAGTGCGGCCTGGTTTGAGCAGATGCGCAACAGCGAACCCCAGGTAACCCACCTGCTCCACATCGGCAGCGAGCAGATACAACGCATCCGGCACCTACTACTGGCCTACAACATCCATAACATCGATTATATCAACAACAACCTGGATCGCAATCCCGGTTTCCGTGAATTGCAGCTGCCCTGGAAATCGCTGATTATACTTCCCATCAAATCAAAAAAGAACCTGTTTGGCGTGTTATACCTGCTGAAAGATATTGAGCAGGGTTTTGACCGGGAAACAGTGAACGTGCTGCGCACGTTTACCAGCCAGACTATCCTGACGATCGAAAACCTGCGGCTGGTAAAAGAATCCTTACAGAACGAGCGTTATAAGGAGGAGCTGAAGATTGCCACCCAGGTACAGGAAAGCCTGATTCCGAAAACATTTCCGGTGGATAGCTGGTTTGAGATCAGTACCCATGCCGTGGCTGCCAAAGAAGTGGGCGGCGACTTTTACGATTTCCTTCAGCTGAGCGAGTCGCGTATTGCCATCATCATCGGCGACGTATCGGGCAAAGGTATTTCGGCGGCTTTCCACATGGCACAAATGAAGGGCATTTTTCACGGACTGATGCAGCAGGACATGCCGCCCAGCGAGTTTATGAAGCAGGCCAACAGTGCCCTGAGCCGCTGCCTGGAAAAGACGTCCTTCATCACGTCGTCACTGTACATCATTGATTACCGCATGAAGGGCTTTGTGTTTGCCCGCGCCGGCCACTGCCACACGCTTTATTATAATGCCATGATGGACGAAGTATTTTACTTCCAGACAGAAGGTTTGGGCCTGGGCATTATCCGCGATAAAAGTTATAATAACCATGTGCGCGAGATGTACTATGATTATAACCCCGGCGATGTGATGGTCATTTATACCGATGGCATTGTGGAAGGCCGCAGCCCCGCCAACGAGGAATATGGAGAAGATCGGCTGCTGTATATGCTTACACAGACCTATCACCTGGACGCCGAGGACATCAAGTATGCCATCATTAATGACCTGCAAGATTTCACGGGACCCGACAACTTATATGATGATCAAACGTTGCTTGTTATAAAATTCAAAACAATCCAACCAAATAGCTAAACAGACGTAACAATGCCGATGAAAATCACAAACGAACCAAAAGACACTACCATCATCATCACGCTGGATGGCGAACTGGACGCGAGCTCGTCCGTTTTACTGGACGAAGAACTTTCCGATCCGGAAATTATGAAGTACAGCAAAATCCTTGTGGATTGCAAAAACCTCCATTACATTTCATCTGCCGGCCTTGGGGTGTTTATTTCACACCTGCAGCGCTTCGAGGACGCGCAAATCAAACTTATCTTTTTTAACATGCAGGAAAAGGTGCGCAACGTTTTTGAAATCTTAGGCCTGGATCTGCTGATGACCATCGTATCCAATTACGAGGAAGCTATTACCGTTTCAAATGAATAATTTTATTCGGGTAAACTGCACTAAAAAAAACCTGAAGCCGATACGCGATTTTGTCTCGGGTTATCTGCACGGGCTCTCCCTGTCAGACATCCTGACGAACCAGATAGTGCTCGCCGTAGATGAGATATGCGCCAACCTTATTATCCACGCAAACCACGAAGATCCAACTAAATTCATATCGCTCACCATAGACCTGCCCAAAGATATGATCCGGTTTGAAATATCAGACAATGGCCTTGCCTTCAAGCGGTCAGAGTATAAAGAACCTGATATCGGAGAGCACATAAAGGTCGGGAAAAAAGGCGGCGTGGGCATTGCCCTCGTCAACCGTATTATGGATAAAGTAGAGTTCCGGAGCAGCGATGGCCGGAACACCTGCCTGCTCTACAAAAAAATAAAATAGCCCGCTTTCATATACTTAACCCGCACGTTGCCCGTTATCCGGAACAAAACAGCAAGCAATAGCATTATAGCTATACTTTCTGGCTATTCTGTCAGAAAAAATCACTAAAATTGCACTGTCTGATCCTGATCAACGAAACCAAATATTGTTTAATTCACTTATGCGCAGCAATCACCTGTTTGTGGCAGCCTCATTTGTGCTTTTAGCCGGATGTACTGCCTCAAAGAATAGTAAAATAAAAGAACCCGTAATCGCTACGCTGGGCTCCGAGCCAATCTCTACAGCTGAATTCCGGTATGTTTATGAGAAAAACAACGGCGGCAACGACGATGCCTATACCCGCCAGAGCATCTCCGACTACCTGGACCTGTATACCAACTTTAAGCTGAAAGTAAAAGAGGCCGAAAACCGCGGGCTGGACACGACCACTGCCTTTAAGCGCGAACTGGAAGGGTATAAAGAGCAGCTCGCACAGCCATACCTGACCGATAAAAGTGTAACAGACCAGCTGGTAAAGGAGGCATACGAGCGACTGAAAAAAGAGATAAATGCTTCGCATATTCTGCTCACCCTGAGCCCCGACGCTGCCCCGGCAGATACGCTGGCCGCCTGGAACCGCATGATGGATTTGCGCAAGCGCGCCCTGGCTGGTGAAGATTTCGGGAAGCTGGCGCAGGAAAACTCGCAGGACCCTTCAGCTGCCGACAACAAAGGTAACCTGGGCTACTTCACGGCAATGCAAATGGTGTATCCGTTTGAGGACATGGCTTACAAAACGCCGGTCGGCGAGATTTCGATGCCTGTGCGCACCCGCTTTGGTTACCACCTGATAAAAGTAAACGATGTGCGCGACGCGCGCGGCGAAGTAAAGGTAGCACACATTATGGTGCGCGCTACGCCCGGCATGCCCAAAGCAGACTCGCTGGCCGCCAGGCAGCGCATAAATGCCATTTACAAGCGTGTGCAGCAAGGTGAAGACTGGGATAAGCTGGCCGCCGAGTTCTCGGAAGATGCCAACTCGGCCAGTAATGGCGGTGAGCTGCCCCCGTTTGGCACCGGCCGTATGATTCCTTCTTTTGAAGAAGCAGCTTTCGCCCTGCAAAAACCCGGCGACATATCCAAGCCGGTGCTTACGCCGTACGGCTGGCACATTATCAAGCTCATCGACAAGCAGGAATTGCCGCCTTTTGAGGAGATGGAGCAGAACCTGCGCAATAAGATAGCCAAAGACTCCCGTTCTGAGCTGAACAAAGCCGCTTTCCTGAAGCGCATTAAGGCAGAAGACAATTTTACAGAAAATGCTGAAGCCAAAACAGCAGCGATGGCAAACGCCACTGACGAACTGCTGCAGGGCAAGTGGAACTACGACGAGAATGACAAAGCGCTGAAGCAAACCCTGTTTTCTATACAGGGCAAGCCTTATACTATCGGCGATTTTTATACTTACGTAAAGGCCGAACAGCGCCCACGCGCTGCCGGTACTGCACAGCACGCTATGTCTTTGCTGTATGATGATTTTGTGAATAAGAGCCTGATGGCCTATGAAAAGGCCAACCTGCAAAACAAGTATGACGATTACCGCATGCTGGTAAAAGAGTATCACGACGGCATTTTGCTGTTCCAGCTGATGGATGAGAAAGTATGGTCCAAGGCAGTAGAAGACACGGTAGGTTTGCTGGCATACTTTAACCAGCACCGCGACAAGTATAAATGGCCACAACGCGCGCAGGCCATTGTGATAAGCGCCGCCAGCAAAGACCTGCTGCAGAAAGCACAACAACAGCTCGGCACCCGCCGCTATGCTGTAAAATCAGCGAACCTGCCCGATATTGTGTTTGAAGCCAACCAGGCAGAATTGAGCGATGAGGCTAAAGCTAAACTGAACAACCTGGCGGAACTGCTCAAAACCAACCCGGGGCTTATGCTGGATGTGAATGGCCACGCTGATGCCCGTGAAGCCGCCACAAAGCAGGATGTCGCCGCAGATCGCGCCGCCAAAGCTGTAGCATACCTGGTGCAGCAGGGTGTGCCGGCAGCCCAGTTGCAGCGCAACAGTTACGGGAAAACGCAGCAGGCAGGACCTGATAATACCGAAACAGGCCGCCGCCGCAACCGCCGCGTGTCCTTTATCCTGTATTCTTCTGACCTGGGTGCGCTGGCCGATAACCTGAATACCAGTACAAACAACCCGCTGGCTGCGCAGATAACAGAGAAGAAGTTTCAGAAAGGCGATAACAAAGCGCTGGATTCTGTTCCTTGGGAAAAAGGCACTTATACCACACAGCTGAATGGCCGCGAGTACCTGATTATAGTGCAGGATGTGCTGGAACCCGCTTACAAAGAACTGGACGAAGTCCGCGGCACGGCCATCTCTGATTACCAGAATTACCTGGAACAACAGTGGGTAAGCCAGCTGCGTGAGCAGTACCCGGTACAGGTAAAGCAGGAAGAAGTAACAAAACTGATAAAAGAGTAACCGGCAGTTTAGCTGGCTTTGTTATTGCTGTAGCCTTTATAAAGGATAATGTTAGAATAAAGCCGTAACTTGTGCGTTGGTTTAGCAGCACAGTAATTATATGTTGAGAACATTGAATCAGAAAAACACATTTCATAAACTGGTGTGGGTGGCTTTTGGCCTGCTCCTCACCGCAACCAGTGCCTTTGCCCAGGCACCCGTACAGCGCAAGGTAGACGGCATTATTGCCAAAGTAGACAATTACGTAATTCTCCGTTCTGACCTGGAGTTTGGCTACCTGCAATACCTGGCCCAAACCAAGCAGCAGCCGAGTGAAGATCTGAAATGCCAGATATTAAAGTCGCTGGTGCAGGACAAATTGTTACTCGCCCGCGCAGCCATCGACTCCATTACGGTAGAAGATGCCCTGGTGACAGATCAGCTGAACCGCCGCATTGAGTATCTGACCGCACAGGTGGGTGGCGTAGAAAAACTGGAGCAGTATTACAACAAAAGCATCAACCAGCTGAAAGCCGACCTGCGCCGCACCGTGCAGGAGCAGATGATAATGGAACGGATGCAGCAGGAAATCAGCGGCAAAGTAAACGTTACACCCAAAGAGATTAAACAGTATTTCAATGCTATCCCCAAAGACAGCCTGCCCTATTTCTCTTCTGAAGTAGAATTGGGCCAGATTGTGAAATTTGCAGAAGTAAGCAAGCAGCAGAAAGAGGAAGCCAGAAAGCAGCTGGAAGATATCCGCAAGCGCATACTTGCCGGCGAGGACTTTGCCACCCTGGCCAAGCAATATTCCCAGGATCCTGGGTCGGCTGCAGCCGGCGGCGAACTGGGCTTCTTCAAGAAGAAAGAACTGGTGCCTGAGTATGAAGCTGCTGCCCTGCGACTGGAGCCTGGCGAGATTTCGAATGTCGTGGAGTCGCAATTTGGCTTTCACCTTATCCAGATGATAGAGCGCAAAGGACAGGAATTTAACACGCGCCATATCCTGATAAAACCGGCTACGGCCACAGTTGATGTGGCTGAGGCTGTTGAGGCCCTGGACAGCATCCGCACCCTGATACTGAACGACAGCCTGACTTTTGCCAAAGCCGCCAAGGAATTTTCGGACGACAAAAGCACCAAAGATAACGGCGGCATGCTTACAAGCCAGGCTAATGGCAGCACCTATATCTCTATGGATCAGGTGGACCCGTCTGTGTTTTTCGTGATTGATACCATGAAGGTGGGTGATATTTCAAAACCGATTCCGTTCCGTACCGAAGATGGCAAAGAGGCTGCCCGCATTATCTATCTCAAATCAAAATCTACCCCGCACCTGGCCAACCTGCAAGACGATTATCAGAAGATAGCCGCTGCCGCCCTGAACCAGAAAAAGGGGAAAGCCGTAGACGAGTGGTTCCGGAAAAACTTCGACACCGTGTTCATCGAAATTGATCCCGAATATCAGAATTGCCAGGTACTACAGCTAAACCAATAAAGGATTTATGACGCAGTTTACCTCCGACAAAGAAGCAGCCGACGCGCTGTACCGGTCTTACCGCGACCTTACTTCTGAGATTTCTAAAGTAATTGTAGGCCAGGAAGAAGTGGTGCGGCTGGTACTGACTGCTGTTTTTTGTCAGGGGCACTGCCTGCTGGTGGGCGTACCCGGGCTGGCCAAAACGCTCCTCATCCAAACCGTTGCCTCCTCGCTCGACATGTCGTTCAACCGGGTACAATTTACCCCCGACCTGATGCCTTCCGACATTGTGGGCGCCGAAACACTGGACAAGGACCGCAGCTTTAACTTTGTAACAGGCCCTATTTTCGCCAACATTGTGCTGGCTGATGAGATAAACCGCACGCCACCCAAAACTCAGGCGGCGCTGCTGGAGGCCATGCAGGAGCATGCGGTAACGGTAGCTGGCCACCGCTATACTTTACCCGAACCCTTTTTTGTACTGGCCACCCAAAACCCTATTGAGCAGGAAGGCACCTACCCTTTGCCGGAGGCGCAGTTGGATCGCTTCATGTTCAATATCTGGCTGGGCTACCCGGACTATGCCTCAGAGCTGCAGATTGTAAAAAACACCACGGGCGCAGTGAAGTATAACCTGGATAAAATCCTGCATGCTGATGACATACTTGCTTTCCAGCAACTGGTACGCCGTGTGCCGGTGGTAGACAACGTGGTGGAATATGCTGTAAAACTGGTGCACAGCACCCGTCCGAACGAGCCGATGGGCTCACGGCAGGCCAGCCAGTACCTGGAGTGGGGAGCAGGCCCCAGGGCCTCGCAGCACCTGATAGTGGGCGCCAAATGCAACGCCCTGCTCAACGGCAAGTATAGCCCCGACATTGAAGATGTGCAGGCCGTAGCGCTGCCTATACTCCGCCACCGCATTGTGCGCAACTTTAAAGCCGAAGCCGAAGGCGTTACAGTAGAACAGATAATCCGCGAGTTGCTTTGATTGTTATTATTAGTTGTTGATTGCTGATAATTAAACTGTTGTTCTGCTATAATACAGGCACTTGCCGCACAACCAAAAACGATCAGCGAAATTGCAATCCATCCAAATTGGTGTAATTTTGCGCTTATAATTCTGACGTACATCACCCCTTATACTTATGGAAGCGGCTGCTTTATACCTGCGCTTTAAAGATAATCTCGCCATCATTGTAGGCGCCCTCAACAGCAAGCTCGAAAGACGCACCATGCCTTTTGACATTACCATTCCACTGGAAGTAGATCTTCTGGCCGACGTGCTGCGCCTGCACGGGCTCGATTTTAGCTCGGCAACAGCCGGCGCCATGCGCATTCAGGACTTTCAGCAATGGTTTCTGCAGCATGAGGAGCAGGTTTCGGCCGTGCTGCACCACGTGCTGGAGGACAAGAAAGCGTATATGAAAACCACAACCGGCACCGTATTGCAGAAAGAAATGCTGATGCGCCGCCTGGAGTTCATCAACCAAACCGCACATACTTTAGCTGTAATGATGGAACAGCAGCAATTAGGAAGCCCCAAACATCACAACTACCCTTTCCTGAATCAATAGCAAGTATACTTATACTATAAATACAGAAAAGCCGCTGTTTCTCCGGGAGAAGCAGCGGCTTTTCTATCTGGCATACTTCATACACGCTCCGGGCCTGCTGGCGGCCTACAAGGTTGGCACGTACACCAAATGGTGCCTGCCCGGCAGCTGTGCCTTTCGTTAAAGCAAGCACAAAGCTGCTAAACGCCCAAAATACACAAGCACTACTGCCTGGGCTTTGCCAGGAAAAAGTCGGTATCAAAAGTCAGGTATAGGGCATTGGAAAATTCCAGCTTCGGCTCATCCAGGTCCAGTACGGGCTCCAGCCGGATGGTCAGGTACAGATTATCGAGCAGCTCAATATCTTTCATCAGGCGCAGAATCAGCAGGCGGCGCTCCTTGTCCAGAAAGTCAGGATCTTTGAAAGTAGTGGAAGCCGATTGATACAGTTTACCACCCAACTCCGAAATATAACCGTTGCCCTGCCAGTAGCTCAGCATCACGTTCTGGTATTTGGTGTCTGCCCCCACATTGAGGTAAATGCCGTGTCCTTGCCCGTAAGGTTTCTGGAGCTCGTTCGAGAAATCCTTAAAGCCTACCATATAGTTTTTGGTATAAAGGCGTTGCAGCACCTCCCCTGCAAACAATTTCTCCAGTTCAAGGCCAACTGCTACATTTACCAGCGTTACCAGCGGCAACGCTGATGCATCTATCTGGCCGCCTTTGTGCTGTACCGTAAGCTGAACAGGCAGCAACAGGCGCAGGCTGTCGCCGGCGGTATGCGTTGCCTCCCGCTCCAGCAGTTTAAAAGCTGTAGTAGCGCCGCCATGTATCTGCTCCTGATCATCTTCTCCCCTGTACAGCATGTGCGCCCAGTCTATCCAGGCATCCAGCTTTACGGCGCTGGTATTCAGCTTGTACTGTACGCCATTTTCCAGCCGGTCGGTCATCACCCGCTCAAAATCATACAAAGGTTCTATGTAGCCGTGGTTCAGGTTTCCCTCCAAGGTACCAAACAACAGGGCCCAGTTGTGGCGCTGCACTTTGATGGTAAAAGTGGGCGCAACGCGCTGATAACCGTCACTGCCAAAATCCTTCCACAGCAAAGCGCCCGCCTCTATACGCACCGTTCCGGAAGGGTAATAAATCAGTTTTGGCTGAAGATGGTAACCGAATAAAGTATAACCATCTGCAATTTTATTGAAGTACTCGTTGTTCTTAGTAAAGCCGAGCGCATACAAGCCAAACCTAAGCTCATTAGCATTATCAGGATTTACAGGCAATTGTTGCCTGAGTGCCGTATTGTTTAACTGGGCGCATGCTAAGTTACTGTAAAACAAAACAGAGAGTATCAGAAAAAGCTTTAAAACGCGCATAAAAAAGCGTAATATGTGGCACAAAAAGGCTATGTGGTTTGTTATAATCAGACATCGCTAACCAGCTAAAAAAATTAGCAAAATACTTGACAGGCATTTTGTATTCTGGCTCCGATTTTGTAATTTCACCTTCAATATAAAGCTAATTAATCAAACGCACATGAGTGTAAGCAACGAAAAATTAAAGGCCCTGCAGCTGACTATAGACAAGCTCGATAAAACATACGGCAAAGGAACCGTGATGAAAATGAGCGATAACCACGTGGAAGATGTTCCGGCTATCTCTACCGGCTCTCTCGGGCTGGATATTGCGTTGGGTATCGGCGGTTTGCCGCGCGGCCGCGTTGTAGAAATCTACGGCCCGGAATCATCCGGTAAAACCACGCTGACCATGCATTGCATTGCCGAAGCACAGAAAAAAGGTGGCCTGGCTGCTTTTATCGATGCTGAGCACGCATTTGACAAAATATACGCCAAGAAACTCGGCATTGACATAGACAACCTCCTGATCTCGCAGCCTGATAATGGCGAGCAGGCCCTGGAAATTGCAGATCACCTGATTCGCTCCGGCGCCATCGACATTATTGTAATTGACTCTGTGGCGGCTCTGGTGCCAAAAGCTGAGTTGGAAGGCGATATGGGCGACAGCAAAATGGGTCTGCAGGCACGCCTGATGTCACAGGCACTGCGAAAGCTTACCGGTACTATCAACAAAACGGGCTGTACCTGTATTTTCATCAACCAGCTGCGCGAGAAGATTGGTGTAATGTTCGGTAATCCCGAGACAACCACTGGCGGTAATGCCCTAAAGTTTTATGCTTCGGTGCGTCTTGATATCCGCCGCATTGGCCAGATCAAAGAAAGCGCCGACAACATAACCGGTAACCGTACCCGCGTGAAAGTGGTGAAAAACAAAGTAGCGCCACCGTTTAAAGTTGTGGAATTCGACATCATGTATGGCGAAGGCATCTCTAAAGTAGGCGAAATCCTGGATTTGGGCGTGGAACTGAATGTTGTGCAGAAATCCGGTTCATGGTTCTCTTACGACGGCAACAAACTGGGGCAAGGCCGCGATGGCGTAAAGCAAATCCTGCTTGATAACCCGGAACTGATGGACGAAATTGAGGAGAAGGTAAGAGCCATTGTAAAAGGCGAGCCGGAAAAAGTGGCTGCCGTAATGGACGCTGCTGCCGCCGAGTGAACTCTTTTTCCCAACTATAAGTAATACAAAGAGGTGCTATACTATATGTAGCACCTCTTTTGCTATATAGTATAGCAGGAGAGGCTATATATTTTGGCTACACTAATCTGACGGGGAACACTTTATACTTAAAAACGCTTATACTTATAGTAAATTGATTAACATATATAATTCTTATATTAGGCCATGAAGACACAGTTGGTATAAAAGTTGATAAATTATATACAGATGCTGTTCTAAATGCTGAATATCTATGAAAAAGTTTTTCCCGCTTATACTTTTAGTTTTGATCGTCGCGAGTGGCTTTGTGGCAAAGGAGAAAATGCGCAGTATTCCGAATGAGAGCTTCTCTACCGGCGAAATACTGAAGTATAAAGTGCATTACGGCCCTATTACGGCTGCCGAGGCTGTGATAGATGTATCGCCCAATATTCACCACATCAATGATCGTCCTTGCTATCGTGCCACTGTGTTCGGCAAAACCACTAGCTCTTTCGACTTTTTTATCCGCATCCGCGATACCTGGCAGTCTTACATTGATACTGCTGCCATTGTGCCGCACCGCTCATTCCGCAATATAGAAGAAGGCCGGTACAGAAAGAAAGAAACGGTTGACTTTGACCACAATGCTAACACGGCTTTTGTAGAGAAAAAGAAAAAATCGCAACCTAAAGAGACAGGTAACTACAAAATACCGGATAATGTGCAGGATGTGGTCAGCAGCTTCTATTACCTGCGCACCATCGACTACAATAATCTGCGCCCCGGCGACAAAATAGCAGTACAAGGCTTTTTTGATGAGGAAACCTTTAACATGAAGGTAATATACAAAGGCCGCGAAACGGTTAACACCATAGCCGGCGATTTCAGAGCGATTAAACTGGTGCCCGAAATGCCCGAAAACGATATGTTTAAAGGTAAAAATGCAGTTACGGTATACCTTTCTGATGATAAAAACAAAATACCGGTACTGATTGAGGCTGAAATGTTCGTCGGTTCGCTGAAAGTAGACTTATACGACTATAAGAACCTGAAACATAAACTCCTGATTGCCCAGAACTAATGTACAGCCAGCCTTACCAGCTGGCTTTTTTTTTGCGGTACGTTTGCGGGCGGGTGTGTTAACAAAATATTATGATTTGATGAAGCCGGGCCAACCTGCTATAATCTATAGTATATTTACAGGGGGTTCAGGTTTTGCAGCCCAACCCGTTTATAGCTAACGCTGGCCTGCGGCACTGCCCCGGCAGCTTTTGCACAAGTTTATTTATCCTTAAGTATAAATACCAGATACCGTGCAAACCACATCAACTTATAAGATTTTAGTAGTAGACGACGATCCGGACATCGTAGAGATGCTGCACTATAACCTTACCCGCGAAGGCTATCACGTAGCCCAGGCCGGAAACGGGAAAACAGCCATAGAAGAAGCACAGGCTTTTAAGCCCGACATTATTTTGCTCGACGTAATGATGCCCGTGCTTGATGGGATTGCCGCCTGCCGGCAGCTGCGCGATATAAGTGAATTTCGCCACACCCATATCATTTTTCTGACAGCCCGCTCCGAGGAGTTTTCGGAAGTAGCTGCTTTTGAGGCAGGCGCAGACGATTTCCTGACCAAGCCCATTAAACCACGTGCGCTGCTGAGCCGCCTGGCCGCCTTTAAGCGCCGCGATGCACAGCAGGACGAGATAAGTAACGTAATTGAAATTGCCGGGCTGCGCATCGACCGCACCAGCTTTGCCGTGTACAAAGGCGACAGCAAAATTACTTTACCTAAAAAAGAGTTTGAGCTGCTCTCTTTCCTGGCTGCCACGCCGAATAAAGTATTCTCGCGCGAAGAGTTGCTGCACAATATCTGGGGCAGCGATGTGTATGTAATTGCCCGCACCGTGGACGTGCACATCCGTAAAGTACGGGAGAAGATTGGCGAAGAAAACATCAGAACCATCAAAGGTGTAGGCTACAAGTTTAATACCGACTGATTACGCATCACGACACACGTATCAGGACTTTCAGGTATGAGTAATCAAACAAAATAAACTTTATACTTTAAGCGCTTCGTTATTAAGTATAAAATCAGGATTATCAGATATTAACGCATAAGATAATCTTGATATCTATGTTTCTTACATGAACTTAACTTCCCGCACGCTTGCCATTCTAACCTCTTTGGCAGTGGCCATAGTGCTGACTGCCTTTCTTGCTTTAGCCACTTATCTGTCGTCTAAGGGACTGCTGGTGGCGTTGCTGCTGGTGTTTGTAAGCTGCTTTCTGCTGGTATACTTTTCCTACGAAGCACTGGTTTTCCGGGAGGTGAAGAACGTATATTCCAGCTTGGAGAAAATCAAAAAGCAGGATTTTAAAAAAGTAGAGAGCAAATCTACCTTCAGCACCGATCCGCTTAAAAAGATAAAAGACGATATTTTGCTGATAGCTGCGCAAAAGCAGCAGGAAATTGACGAACTGAAACGGCTGCAGCTGATGCGGAGCGAGTTTCTGGCTGATGTGTCGCATGAGCTGAAGACGCCGATCTTCGCTGCCCAGGGCTTTATTCATACCCTGCTCGACGGCGCCGTAGACGACCCCAGCGTGCGCGATAAATTTCTGCAGAAAGCAGGCAAAAGCCTAGATGCACTGGATATACTGGTGCAGGACCTGATCAGCATTTCGCAGTTTGAAAAGGGGGTGGTAAAAATGCAGAAGCGCAATTTCGATGCCGCGGAACTGGTGCGCGAGGTATTTGAGCAACTGGAACTGGTAGCCGCTGCACGCAACATAACGCTGCACCTGGCAGCGCCTGGACAGAAAATCATGCTGTTTGCCGACCCTAACCGGATGCGCCAGGTATTCATCAACCTCGTAGACAATGCCATTAAGTATGGCCGCCCGGCCGGAAATATTTGGGTAACGTTTACAGAGGGCCGCAGGAAGTATACGGTTACGGTAAAAGACGACGGCAGAGGCATTGCCGAAGAGCACATCAACCGCATCTTTGAACGATTTTACCGCGCCGACAAAAGCCGCTCCCGCGACACCACCAGCACCGGCCTGGGCCTGGCTATCTGCAAGCACATTGTAGAAGCGCACCGTTCGTTTATCGCCGTAAAAAGTGAAGAAAACAAAGGCACTACGTTGCGGTTTAAGTTACTAAAAGCGAAAAAGGAGTAGGTATGGTGGCGTTGGATAACGTGCTGGGCTATGGTGCGTTTATGCACTATAGGTGTTGTTGGCGATCGTTTTTCTTTCTTCTAAAAGTTCATTGGCAGCAATGGTTGCTTCCTTTTTAAATCCATTTGCTATGGTCTTCTTTTTTAGTTCCTCTTCCGTGTGATTTTGGAACTTAGCTTTATAGGCTTCTATTTCCACACGCTGATACTCTTTCAACTCTTCTATTGTAGGTTCTTTCTCAATTCTATCTTCTAAAAATGGGATGTAGCTGTATTTAGTTACAGTTGGATGAATTGGCGGCTTTAGTGGGTCAAGAAGCAGAGAGGTAAGTAAGAACATCTTATCATCTGTGGTTATAAGTTTCAGATAGCCATAGTTCCTCCACGGCATTGGAGTCCAGTTCTGTTGCCATTTAGGAAGCTTGTAGTCGCTGTAAATTACTCTTTCAACTTTCCTTATATCATCTATTTGTAAACAGTACTCTCCGTTGCTATTTGTTATCGTTATGCTACGACCTCCTGGTTCTATTTCAAGTTTTGTATCTCTATTAGCAAAGTAATAGGTAACATGAAGTAACAAAGCAGGTAGGAAACATATTGAATTATAGATTATCAGGACTTTTAAAAAGCCTGGGTCTAAGATGCTGCTGGTAAAACCTCCAAGGTATCCAACGGCTAAGGCTACAGGAAACCATGGAAGTATCTTTAGCCCATTGGAGATAGACTTGACATGGTGTCTTCCATTTATATGGTAAATTTTATTCATATGTTTGCCAACGGGTCGCGGCTATGCGGCGGCCGGGAGATTTACTTGTTAATGTGGTTCAACTACTAATTACATTTATAGGAAAGTAAGAGTTTAGCTTCAAGAATTCAGCCAGGCTGCCGTGTAGCTGGTGTTGGCAGAAGGTGTGATTCTCTTTTTTTACTTCTCTGTAACTGAATAATTCCCCCCAAAGCCAAAATCCAAGATGGTTTTCTTTGTGTTTCCACTAGCAGAGCCCACCCGGTTACCATTTTTAATTCCTTGCACTTTACTGATTATCACTGCATCTTCTGACTTGCTATCAACTATAGCAGTGTAATTACCATCCTTTAAAATGAGTTTATAAGGCGTCTTCAAATCTTTCTTCTCAAGCTGGAATGGCGTTCTGGCTCCAGTTTCGGTAAGGGTAAAACCGGTTATAGATAAGTTGAATTTGGCAGAATCTACACCCGAGGAGTTTATTGATATTTCATAGGTAAAATCCTCAGTTATTTTGACGGGTTCAGGCGCTTTGCCTACTAAATAACCAAGTGAAAGCAGGATAAAGGTAAGTAGTAGTTTCATGTTTCAATTTATTTAGGAGTTTTATTTGCTGGTATTCTTCACTTCTTCACTTACTGCCAACTATCATATAACAGGAACAACTCCTGCTATCTGCACTATGTCTGGAGATAGCTTGAAACATATTGCTTCTCGAATTTAGATTAGAAACTAAATATAATCAAATTCCGGTTCCTATAAAATAAATCAAACAGGCTGCTATTCACCAAAGAGCCTTTACCACTATTCACAGCCAAAGAAAAGATCAGATAAATATAGTTGAGGTTTGGCAAATCTGGCACGGGCCCACAGCGTACAGGCGCGTCAAATTTCTGTATCTTTGCAAAATGCACAGCGCCAGGTATAGCCGTGCGCCAGAACAAAGTATAGCCAACATGAAGTACCCGGTTTTTAAAGACCTGATTATATTCGAGAACGAGGATTATGTGGTGGTGAACAAGCCGCCTTTTGTATCGACACTGGAGGACAGAACGCCCAATGCGACGAACATGCTCAAGCTTGCCCGCCAATACAGCCCCGATATGCAGGCCTGCCACCGCCTCGATAAAGATACATCGGGCTGCCTGGTATTTGCCAAAAATCCGGAAGCGTACCGCCACCTGGCCATGCAATTTGAGCACCGCCAGGTATACAAAATATACCATGCCGTGGTATGGGGCCAGCACAAGTTGGAGGACGAGCTGGTGAGCCGCTCTATCCTGGCGAGTGCCAAAGGTGTTGCCAAGCTCACGCCCAAAGGCAAGCCCGCCGAAACGTACTTTACCACCATCGAGAATTTCAGCCGCCATACGCTATTGGAGTGCAGCCCGGTAACCGGCCGCCTGCACCAGATACGCGTACACGCCGCCTTTCTGGGAGCGCCCATTGTGGCAGACGAGCTCTATGGTGGCGAGCCCGTTTACCTGAGCAACCTGAAGCGCGGCTTCAACCTGAAAGATGGCACTGAAGAGCAGCCGCTTATTAAACGGTTTGCACTGCACTCCTTCAATATTGGCTTTATGCTGCTGAACGGCGAGCCTGTGAAAATTGAGGCGCCTTACCCCAAAGATTTTGCGGTGCTGGTAAAGCAACTGCGGCAGTATTAGCAAGTTATAGACCTGGAGAAAGGATAAAAGACAAAGGACAAAAGATGTGGGATTGTTATTTACAGTACCACATCTTTTGTCCTTTGTCTTTTATCTGGTTCTCTAACTTACCCGCAGTACAATTTTGCCGGTATTCCGGTTTTGCTCCATGTAGCGGTGCGCCTCGGCCACATCTTCCCAATTATATACCGAATCGATTACGGGTTTTAGCGCGCCGCTCCTGAACTTGTCCAGCGCGAAATGGCATAAGTCGTTTGTTAAAGCTATTTGATATTCTTTGGAGCGTGAGCGGAGCGTGGAACCCATGATGTGCAGGCGCTTCGCCAGCACCTGGCGCAGATCAAATTGCGCTACTTTGCCACCGCCCAGGCTGGCAAGTATAACCATGCGTCCGTCAGTACGCAGACAATCGATATTATCCGCAAAGTATGGTCCGGCAATAAAATCGATGATAACATCCACACCTTCTCCATTGGTATATTTCAGCACTTCCTCTTTAAAAGACTGCTGTTTGTAATCTATAGCTTTGGCAGCGCCTAAATCGAGGCAGGTCTGGAGTTTTCCGGCAGAGGCGGTAACCAGCACCCCGGCTCCTATCTGGCGGGCAAGTTGTATAGCTGCGGTGCCCACGCCGCTGGCGCCTGCATGTATGAGCACCCGCTCGCCGGGCTGCAGTCTGCCCAGCCACACCAGCGCCTGGTAAGCCGTCAGGAACACTTCGGGTATAGCTGCCGCTTCTTCCATACTTAAATTAGCAGGCACCGGTATGGCCATCCCTTCGTCTATCACCGCGCATTCGGCGTAGCCACCGCCGGGCAACAACCCGAATACCTTATCGCCAACTTTATACTTTGTTACATCGGCACCAACCTCCGTTACTTCCCCGGCAATCTCCAGGCCCAGCAGCGGGCTGGCTCCCTCGGGCGGCGGGTATTTGCCCTCGCGCTGCAAGGTATCAGCACGATTCAGGGCAGTAGCATGCACTTTTACGAGCAGTTTGTTAGCAGCTGGTTTTGGCGCAGGGTATTCCCCAGGTATAAGTTGCTCTGGCCCGCCGGGTTGTTTTACAAGTATGGCTTTCATGGTTTAATGGACATTGGACTTAAGATTTAAGACGCAAGACAGCGGAAGAAGGATATTCCTGCATCAGATTCAAAATGCGATACTTCAGTTAAGCAGCTGGTTTATAAGGTTTAGGTTTATTTTAAAATAAATTTCCTAATTAATAACCTTTTATTACGAAATATTCGTAATATTACGAAACACTCGTAAATTATGGAAAAATTAACGCAACAGGAAGAAGAAGCCATGCAGGCCATCTGGGCATTGGAAGGCGGATTCATAAAGGATTTCCTGGAGAAGCTTCCGGAACCAAAGCCGCCTTATACTACCCTGGCTTCAACGGTAAAAAACCTCGAAAAGAAAGGGTATCTGCAAAGCGAACGGCTGGGAAACACGTACCGCTACACTCCTTTCGTGAAAGCCGAAGACTACAAGAAACGCTTTATGAAAGGTTTTGTGGATGATTACTTTAAGAACTCCTACAAAGAACTGGTGGCTTTTTTTGCAAAGGAAAAGCAGATTAGCGCAGCAGAACTGAAAGAGATTATAGATATGATCGAAAACAAAAAACCCGAATAACATGCCAGCCCTGCTCCTATACCTGCTGAAAGTGAACGCTGCCTTAGCGCTTTTTTATGTGGCTTATCATTTTATACTCCGCAGGCTCACTTTTTATCATCTTAACCGCCTGTTTCTGGTGTTCAGCATCATGTTCTCCACGCTATACCCCTTTATTGATTTCACAGGGCTGCTTAACCGGCATCAGGCACTTGCCAATGCCTATACCGTAACAGTGCCAGCCTGGGTTAGTGCAACAGTTATACCCGACCAAGGGCCTGTATTTGATTACTGGCAGATACCGGTTTTTCTGTTCTGGATTGGCGCAATGGTCATGGCGTTCAGGTTACTGATACAGTTTATATCTCTTTTTCAGATACATTCCAGCTCAGTACCAGCCCGGCATAAAGGTGTCAGCTTCCGGAAGATTGAAAGTATAACGCAGGCCTTTTCTTTCTGGCAGACTATTTACCTGAATCCGGAACAGCACAAACACGATGAAACCGAATCGATACTCCGGCACGAGCAGGTGCACATACAAGGCTGGCACACGCTTGATGTGCTGCTTGCTGAGCTAAGCACCGTGTTTTACTGGTTTAACCCGGGCGTATGGCTCCTGAAAAAAGCCATCAAAGAGAACCTGGAATTTATAGCCGACCAGAAAGTAGTTAAGGCCGGTGCAGACAGAAAACAATACCAATACCTGCTCCTGAAAGTTACAGCTACGCCGGAGCCACAGATCGCCAACCAATTCAACTTTCCATCACTTAAAAGAAGAATCGCCATGATGAACAAAAAACAATCCTCCCTACTGCAGGTTGCCCGGTATGCAGTGCTTGTACCCCTAATGATGGTCCCCGCGCTTATCGTTACCGCCTGCAGTGAAGAACCCGATGTTTCGTTGCCTGATGCTGTTGCTGTTCAGGAACAAGCCAGTGCAAAGGCAACTATACCTGATTCTGTAATTTACTACATCGACGGAAAGGAAGTACCCAATGATGCCATCAAGGAACTGGATCCAAATGAAATCTCTAGTATTAGTGTCCTGAAAGGTGAAAGCGCTAAAAAGGCTTTTGGAGACAAAGCAGCTAAGGGCATGATCGTTATCACAACCAAGAAGAATAAAGATTCTCCCCAGGTGTTAAAGTTCAACGAAGCCTTGCCTGTGCCACCGCCACCTGCACCGGAACCAGCTCCTGTTCCCCCACCGCCACCTGCCACGGAAGCAGATGCAGCGCCATCGCATAGTAAACAGCAACAAAATGAAGCTTTCATCTTTACCCCTAATGAGGTGGATTACTATAGAGACGAAACGAAACTGCCCGAGGATTATAAGGCATTTCTGAAACGAAACCCAACGGTAAAACAGGTTGGCTGGAAGTTCAACAACCGGAAAGACTATAACCTGGAGTCAATTGTTATTTATTTAAAATCCGGTAAATCTGAAGTATATGACTTTAATGGAAGCAAAAGCATCCCTGCCGCAGAAAGCAAATACGGGCAACTGCCTGGTCTGCTTCCACCACCGCCACCTGTTAGGGTAAAGAAATAAAGAGACACTTACCACCAACTATTGGCCTAAAGAAACCAGCGGCTTCTTTAGGCCAATTCGTTTATCCGGAGGGCTTACGTTACTGAAACTGCCCTATTATTTACCTGTTACACAGCATATTTTACCCTATCAGTTGCATATCAAATAACTAACAGCTATCTTTGTGTCCATTTTTGAAGTACCGAAAGTCCAATAATCAAATAAATAAATCGCTTACAACCACCAATAATGGATCATTTAAGTTACAAAACCCAGTTTGTCAACAAGAAGTCAGCCAATAAAGGCTGGGTGATTGTAGACGCCGGGCAAGGAAATCTGGGTCGCGTGGCGTCTGAAGTCGCCAAGATCCTGAAAGGCAAGAATAAGCCTACCTACACGCCTTTCGCCGACTGCGGCGACAACGTGATTGTTATCAATGCTGATAACGTGCGTTTCTCAGGCCGCAAGTGGGATCAGAAGTATTACCTGTCGCACACGGGTTACCCGGGCGGACAGCGGCGTATTTCTCCGCGCGAGCTAAAGGCCAAGTCGTCTACGCTGCTTGTGGAGCACGCTGTACGCGGTATGCTGCCTAAAGGTGTTTTAGGCCGTGAGCTATTCAGAAATCTTCATGTTTTTACAGGTAGCGAGCATCCGTATGCAGCACAGCAGCCTAAAGAATTAACCCTCAATATCTAATTTAATGGAAGTTATCAATACATCTGGTAGAAGAAAAACCTCGGTGGCACGCATCTACATGACGTCCGGGCAAGGGAATATCACTATTAACGGTAAAGATATCAAGGCATACTTCCCTAGCGAAGTATTGCAAACTATTGTGAATCAGCCGTTTCAAACCTTAGAATCAACTGGCAAGTACGATGTGGTTGCCAACCTCAAAGGTGGTGGTGTAAGCGGCCAGGCTGAAGCACTTAGACTTGCTATCTCTAAAGCACTGGTAGTTGAAAACGCCGAGGCTAAATCAGCTCTGCGCAAAGAAGGATTTATCACGCGTGACCCACGCATGGTAGAGCGCAAGAAGTTCGGTAAGCGCAAAGCGCGTCGTTCGTTCCAGTTCAGCAAACGTTAATCGTAAAGGTGTAGCAACATGGCAAATACTAATTATAAAGAATTACTGGATGCAGGCGTTCACTTCGGACACCTTACCAGAAAGTGGGATCCGAAAATGGCGCCGTACATCTTCATGGAGAAGAACGGCATCCACATCATCGACCTGAATAAAACACTGGCTTCGCTGAATGAGGCGACTTCGGCCATCAAAAACATAGCTAAATCCGGCCGCAAAATCCTGTTCGTCGCTACCAAAAAGCAGGCGCAGGAAATTGTAACAGAAGAGGCAAAGCGCCTGAAGATGCCGTACGTAACGGATCGTTGGTTGGGTGGCATGCTCACTAACTTCGCTACTGTGCGCAAGTCGCTGAAAAAAATGTCGACCATCGATAAAATGGTGAAAGACAACACAGCCTATGCCGCTATTGCGAAGCGCGAAAAACTGATGTTATCGCGTGAGCGCGAGAAACTGGAGCGTGTGCTGGGCGGTATTGCAGACCTGTCGAGACTGCCTGCTGCGCTGTTTGTAGTAGACGTAAAGCGTGAGCACATTGCCGTAAAAGAGGCGCATAAGCTGAACCTGCCGGTTTTCGCTATCTGCGACACCAACTCTAACCCGGAACTGGTTGATTTCCCGATTCCGGCAAACGACGATGCTTCTAAATCAGTAGCCCTTATCGTATCTATTATCGGTAAAGCCATTGAGGAAGGCCTGTCGGAGCGTAAGGTGGACAAAGAGGAAAGCGAGCGCAAGCGTTCTGAAGAAGAAGGCATTAAGGCAAAACAAGAAGCAGACGAACAATAGTCTATCGTTCCTATTGCATGACAACGAACTGAACATTGGGCAAAACTGCTTCAATGTTCAGTTTGTTTTAGGGGATATTGGATTTTAGCTGTTGGATCTTAGACTCAAGACAAAAGACACTAATTTGCTGCTGTGAACAGGATTGCACTTTATGCTCTCCATTTTACTTAAGGAATACCCTCATTCCCCGATTTTAATTCGTAATTCGTAATTTTTAATTAAACAAAAATATGGCTATTACAGCACAAGACGTTAACAAACTCCGTCAGGAAACAGGAGCAGGTATGATGGACTGCAAAAAAGCGCTGACAGAAGCAAACGGCGATTTTGAAACAGCAAAAGATATTCTGCGCAAGCAAGGTCAAAAGATTGCCAACAAGCGTGCTGACAATGCTACTTCTGAAGGTATTGTTCTGACACAGGTAAATGCTGAGGGCACTACAGGTAAAATAGTAGCTGTGGCCTGCGAAACGGAGCCGGTATCCAAGGTTGCTGACTTCCAGAACGTGGCAAAAGCAGTGCTCGATACAGCTGTATCTTCTAATGCAACTTCTAAAGAAGAACTGCTGGCAACACCACAGGCTGATGGCCGTCCGCTACAGGACCACATCACCGACCTGATGGGCAAAATCGGTGAGAAAGTAGACTTGGTAGCTTACGAAACTGTTTCGGCTGATAAAGTAGTGGCGTATAACCACTCTAATGGCAAGCTGGGCGTATTGGTTGGCCTGAACAACACCAACGGCACCGACGCAACAGAAGTTGGCAAGGACATAGCCATGCAGATTGCAGCCATGAAGCCGATTGCTTTGGACAAAGACGGCGTGGATGCTGCTACTATTGAGCGCGAAATTGAAATTGGCAAAGAGCAGGCACGTGCCGAAGGCAAGCCCGAAGCAATGCTGGAGAAAATCGCGCAAGGCAAGTTGAACAAGTTCTACAAAGAAAACACCCTGCTGAACCAGGAATTTGTAAAAGACCCGTCGCTGAACATTTCACAGCTGCTGGAGAAAACGAGCAAGGGCTTAAAAGTAAGCGAGTTCAAGCGTGTAGCTATCGGCTAATTGCTGGTTACAAGTATAAGTATAAAGAAAGGCCCGCAGAGATGCGGGCCTTTCTGTTTTGGGTTATATAATTACTCAGGAACAAAGTCATGCCACGGCATGATGCTATAGAGCACACTTTCGGTTTCAGGGAAAATATCTGTATATTTCTCTCCGGTGAAGCACTCTTTCAAATGTCAGAACTTCATCTTCATACTTTACCCCAACTCTATAATTCCCGAATCTAACGCGGTAGAAGTGATGATAACCTTTGAGCTTTTCGAATGTTCCAGCAGATTCAATTGATTCAAGATTTGCACTCTCATCAAAAACGAAAGCTTCTATCTTCTGCCGATCGCCTGCCGGAATTTCGGCCAAATCTTTCAGGAATCTTTTATTGATTTTAACTTTCACGCTATTGCGCTTTACCCAGCTGATTATAAAATTCTCTGGCTTCCTGCAAATCCAGATTCTCGACAGGATCATTTTCTTCCATTAATTTGCCGAGTGCATAATCCTCCAGGATCTGCTCTATCTTTTCAAAGTCAGCTATGTCAATTTGTACTGCTAATTTGTTCTGATGCTCATCAATGATGTATGTTTTCTTTATCAATTCCATGGTATTGTGTTTATCCAACTCCTGTAATCCTTATATCTGACAAACCTCTTAAAAGTTTCGTTCGCATTGTCAGTGGCTTTTATAAGATATAGCCAATCAAAAGCCTTTAGGAGATATATATTGCATTACCCATTCCGCCGGACAGTACTGACGAAGGCATCGCGCATGTCAACGAACCTGTTCATGGCAGCTTCAAGGAATTCCTCGTCCAGCAGGGCTTTGGCTCCTTCATCGCCGGTTACGTTCATTTCGCTGATTTTATAGGTCTGCTCGAAGTCGGCTTTCTCCAGTTTCAGCAGGTACTTGCCGTTCCACGACAGCAGGGTTACTTTCATGTTCGGGTTTGGGATATCGGCTACTACTCTCATAGGTTAATGTGCTAACGTTTAATGTGCTAAGTAGATTAGGTGTGATGTGCTATACCCGGAAGTATAAATCATCAGCAAAGTATAAAAGTCTTTTGTCTAAAACTCCTGTATCAAAGATTCTTCTAAAAACTCAACCCCGGCCCTGCATATCAATGCCCATCAGTTCCATCAGTTTGCTGGCGTTAAAGCTGCGGCAGAGGCCGCGTTGCAGCTTGTAATCGAATATAATCTCGTCCCCCACAATGTCGCTGTTGAAGCTGTAGTTGTGTACGCTGCCGGCGAGTTCCTCCTCCATTGCACCAAGTTCCAGGTCATGGGTGGAGATGAGGCCGGAGGCATTGCGCTTGTGTAACTGCCGGATAAGCGCCATTGCACCCTGGTGCCGGTCGCGGGAGTTGGTACCTTTCAGGATTTCGTCGAGCAGGTAGAAAACCGGCTGCTCTTCTTCCGTGAGTTCCAGCAGCACGCGCAGGCGCTTTAGTTCGGCATAAAAAGAAGACGTGTTCTCGGCCAGGTTATCAACGGTACGCATGGCGGTGTATACTTGTGCGGGGGCAAGTATAAGCTTGTCCGCACAGGCCGGCGCACCCATCAGCGCCAGCACCATGTTGATGCCAATAGTACGCAGAAAAGTGGTTTTGCCGGACATGTTAGAACCTGTTACCACGATGGTCTGGCCAATGCCCGCCATTCCGAAATCATTCGTAACCGGCGATACCGAGAAGATAAGCGGATGTGCCAGCGCCATTGCCTTAAACTCAAAAGGCTGCGTGCTAAGTTGCGGAATAGCGTATGTTGGGTGGGCATGCTGATAGCAGGCCATACTTGCCAGAGTCTCCGTTTCGGCCAGCACTTCCACTGCCTGCTCCAGCTGCGCCAGGTGCTTTTGCTTCCACTGCTCCAGGCGATACATCCAGATAAAATCCCACATCAGGATCGTATTCAGGAAAAAGCTCATGAGGGTGCTGAGGCGCCAGGAGAAATAATCTATAATGGTAGAAAGCCTGCCCACTGCTACAGAAGCTTTGCCCCTCTCCGTTATAAGCCCTGACTGTAAACCCCGTAGCAGGCCGGACCCAAAGGTATGGCTTTCCAGGTGCTGCAATTGCCGCGTATAACTCCGCACAGCCTCATACATCGCCATGCTGTTCTCGTAATAAGCTTCGCGCGCTGCTCTAAACTTGTACCCCAGCAGGTACTGCACTGCCAGAAAAAAAGATGGTACGTAGCCGCTCACGCCATTAAACCAGGCCACCACAGCCGCCAGCGTAAGTATGGGCAGCACCCAGATCAGCAGCTTCATGTAGGCGTGGCGCTGGTAAAAGTCTGTGTGCTGCCGCATCCAGGCAATAAATTCCGTTGCCGGGGCCGCAGCCTGTTTGTAGTAGCGCGGCAGCACCAGAAACGTCTGCAGCCAGTTTAGCTGCTGTGTGAGCTCCTGTACGGCTTCCTGGCGCTGCTGTATGCTATTTATACTTGCAGCGTGTTGAAGCCATTGGGCCAGTCTGCTTTTGCCTATACTTGACACGGCCCTGTTCAGCAGTTGAAACAACGAACTGTCACCAAATATATCCAGATCTGAAGTATAAGGATGCGCCGGATCAATAAACTCATTGCCACCGTTAAACCCTTTCAGGCGGCCGTGCAGCCGGTCTGTTTCCTGCAGGTTAAACTGCCGCAGCAGCACCAACTGCTGGTAATTAAAATCGAGACGCTGGTGCCACTTGAGCACAACCAGGAACAGCCCATAAAAAACAAGTATGGCAACAACCCCCAAAGCCATGTTGCCGCTGCTGAAAAAATAATACGCCAGCACGGCTCCCACCAGAAACACCAGTACCCGCCCCCACGATACCATACTCACTTTTGAGGTTGCACTTTTTTCCTGTTCAGCTAACTTATCAGCACGCTGCCGATAGAACTGTTCTGTAGTTTCGTTCACGGATCTTGTTTTTGATAGCTATACTTGTTGCGGCATATTGACAGTAGCAATAGACTTCAACTTGATAACAATAGGCGTTGGCAGCTTGTTTACTTCTACCATGACGAGTGAAGGATGTCTTCTTCTATTGCCAAGTCCAAAGATAAACATTACCGGCATTTCCGCCCGGCCAGAAACAAAAAGAGCCGGCAACAGCCAGCTCCTTTCTCACCTTAGACTAACAATCAACACTGCCTTTATTGTGTAAACTTCACGTCGCCATACTTAGAGGTGATGGTTACCAGGCCTTTAGATGTTGCGCCGCCGAAGTTACCTTTATACTCCGCAGAGGTATAATCCTTATCAGAGGAAGTAATATTGATTAACGATTTATCTACTTTAAAATCACCAAACTGCACGCTCACATCAAATCTGAAAGTGGTGTTATCCTCAAAATTTAAAGCGATTGGCGTAAAGCCGCTGTCGAGCGAAATACGGCGGATGCCCTTGCTCACTTTATCCACTTTAAACGAGCCATACTTTACTTCCAGGTTCAGCTCTTCGCCAAGGCTGCCGATTTTAAAGTCGCTGTATCTTGAGGAGCCCTGCAGGCCGTTGGTGCCGCTAAGGTTGAAATCAGCATATGCCACCTGTATGTTACCGCCATTTATAAAACCGCAGCTGCCCGAGCCGTACGTCAGTTTTACGTTGTTGCCGCTGTTGCTCAGGCGTTCGCTCTTCAGGGTGCCATACTTTACCGTGATGTCTGCTTTGCCCTGCAGGTCGGCCAGGTATACATCGCCATAGGTATTTTTTACTGCCAGCGGATTTTCGGAAGGCATAAAAACAGTATAGTTTACCTCAAAGCTTTTTTGCGTATTTCCGTTGATGCGCATCGGCGACATTTCTGTTTTAAAAGAGATAGCATCTCCTTCGCGGAACTCTACAATCCTGATGTTGTCCAGTATCTCCTGCGCTTTGCTGTCGGAGGCGGCGCGGGCAATAACATCTACCTTCACCCGCATTTCGTTTTTGCTCCAGGTGTTTACCTGCACCTTGCCGAAGCTGTTTTCGATGTCGAGCAAATTGGCTTTGCTCACTTTATAGCTTTTATCAATGGTTTTGCGCTTTTCCGCATCGAAAGCAGCAGGCTGTTGCTGTTCCAGGTATACGGTTTTCAGACTTGGGTCCAGCATGGCCAGTTTGCCCGGCTCCGCAAGCGCAGCCAGCCCTGACAAATCGACTGAAACAACCCTGAAAGGAGCAGCAGGAGCACAAGGTGCATCTGTTGCCTTTTGCGCCAGGGCCATCATCGGGAACATTACCAGCAATAAAAATAGAGATTGTATAGCGTTACGCATGGGTTGTATTATTTTTTACAGGTTCAGAATCAGGTTGTTTTTGCTTGTGTTCTATCTTTTGGAGCACTTCTAACTGGCGGTTGAGCACCTCCATCCGGATTTGTAAATTTTGGATCATGGCCTCCACCACCCTGTCGGTATTGGGCGTCGTATAAAGTTCTTTTTTGAGCTGTGTATAGCTGCTGTCGAGGCGGGCCAGCTCCTGATCGATATCCGCATCACCGTTCAGGCCGAGTAGTTTCAGGTCATAGGCGCTCAGTTCGCTTTTTTTCTTCTGTATCTGGCTGGTATAATAAGCTTCGACCTCTACTATCTCCGGCGAAATTTTCTGCAGCCTGGCCTGGTTCGCTGTGGCTATGGTGTTAGCTGCCCCAGGCGAGGCCTGCTTCATCAGGAACAGCGTAAGGCCACAGGCGAACAGGAGCAGAATTGCCGCCGCCACACGCATAAACAGGGCATCGGCGCTAAAGCTGGCGCGCTGGCCAAACGAAATCTTTATCACCTTCGCCTCCCTGGGTGCAGCGGGTAGATCCCGGCAGATTTCCTGCCACAGATCGGCGCGGGGCTCGAACGTGTCGAACGCCTCCCGGTGTTCGTGCACAAAATCTTTTAGTTTATCTCTCATGGTACTTCTCTGTTTGTTATGCTAGGCCACCAACAGTGGCTCCCGCATCAGTTCTATCAGTTTCTTTTTGGCGCGGCTATACTGCGATTTCGATGTTGACTCCGTGATGTCCAGTACTTCGCCGATTTCGGCATGATCGTAACCTTCCAGCAAGTATAAACTCAGTACCACGCGATAACCGTCGGGCAGCTTCTGGATAGCCCGCCGCACCTTGTCTGCCTGCCATTCCGTGTCATCGTCGTATCCCTGTTCGTCGGCTATCTCACCAGCAAGCCGTTCATCTATCGGCACCAGTTCCGCGCGTCTTCTGCGGATAGCATTGATGGCTGCATTCACTACAATCTTTTTAAGCCAGCTCCCGAACGAGGCCTCTGCTTTGTAAGTATGCAGGTTCTTGAAAGCGCTGATAAAAGCCTCCTGCAACACATCCTCGGCTTCGGCATAGTCGTTGGTGATGCGCATACACACGTTGAACATCGCTTTGGAATAAAGCTTGTATAGCTCATACTGCGCCCGGTTCTCGCCGTTTCTGCAGCGATCTATCACGTGCCGGTTCACATCCTGGTAGCTGAGTGTCTCCAAAGTCAGTGTTATTAGCTTTGCTGTTTAAGTAGCCTGCGCGTTTAACTTTATACTTCTGTATCCCTTTCTCCAACATCCACTACAAAGACAAAAGCATTGATGCAAGGTTGCATGATTAACAAAATATTTCAAGATGATTTTAGTTGATAAGTATTTTTTGTGTTTTGAGCTGTGGGACGGGTAAATTATACTTTGGCAGAAGCCGGACTAGCAAAGTTTAGAAATAGAAAAGCCAGCCCTGAATAGAGCCGGCTTTTCTGTTTTAGATTTGGCAGGTTTTATACTTTCTCAACCCTCACATGTCTTTCGTACCCAAGGCGCCTTTGGTGGCTCGGGTCTTTGGCACAGACGCTGCACACGCCGCGAGGTCTTTCTGTCAACACATCAGCACATTAAAAAAATAGCACATCCATTTAGTCCATAATATCAAACCTGATGCCCTGGGCGAGTGGCATTTCGCGGCTGTAGTTAATGGTGTTGGTCTGGCGGCGCATGTAGACGCGCCAGGCATCAGAACCGGACTCGCGGCCACCGCCAGTCTCCTTTTCGCCGCCAAAAGCGCCGCCAATCTCGGCACCCGACGTGCCGATGTTTACGTTGGCGATACCACAGTCAGAGCCCCGGTGGCTTAAAAATGCTTCCGTTTCCAGCAGGTTGGTAGAGAAGATAGCCGATGACAAGCCCTGCCGCACACCATTTTGGATGTCAATAGCATTTTCTATGTCGCCGCTGTACTTGATGAGGTATAAAATAGGCGCAAAGGTTTCTTCCTGCACCGTTGCGTAGTTGTTGTCGGCTTCTACGATGGCAGGCGTCACGTACGTGCCTGTTTCGTAGCCGCGGCCTTCCAGCACTTCGCCGCCCACTATCAGTTGGCCGCCTTCCTGCTGCACTTTATCTAACGCGTCCCGGAAGGCATCAACCGCCGCTTTGTCAATCAGCGGGCCCACCAGGGTAGTGCTGTTCAGCGGATGGCCGATCGGCAGGTTTGCGTAAATCCTAGCCAGGCGATCTTTTACCTGATCGTATATATTTTCGTGGATAATGAGGCGTCGGGTAGACGTGCACCGCTGGCCGCAGGTGCCCACTGCCCCAAACACTACCGCAGGTATCGCCATATCGATATCGGCACTTTCGGTGATGATGATGGCGTTGTTCCCGCCCAGTTCCAGCAGCGACTTGCCCAGCCGGGCACCTACTGCTTCGCCCACTTTTTTGCCCATGCGCGTAGATCCGGTAGCTGACACCAGTGCCACACGGTTGTCGTGGCTCATCAGGCTGCCAATTTCCGCATCGCCGATTATCACGTTAAACACGCCTTCCGGAACCTCATTCTCTGCTAAAACCTCGCGGATAATGTGCTGGCAGGCAACTGCCGCAAGTGGTGTTTTTTCAGAAGGCTTCCAGATCATTACATCGCCGCATACGCCGGCCAGCATGGCATTCCAGCTCCAGACAGCTACCGGAAAGTTGAAGGCAGAAATGATTCCCACGATTCCCAACGGATGGTACTGCTCATACATACGGTGCTGCGGGCGCTCGGAGTGCATGGTATAGCCGTGCAGCTGGCGCGACAAGCCAACGGCAAAATCACAGATATCTATCATTTCCTGCACTTCGCCAAGGCCTTCCTGCAGAATTTTGCCCATCTCGTAACTCACCAGCTTGCCCAGCGCCTCTTTGTGCTCGCGCAGCTTCAGGCCTATCTGGCGCACCACTTCGCCGCGCTTGGGTGCCGGTACCTTGCGCCATACTTTAAAAGCTTCCTGCGCTGTTTGCACCACGTGATCATAGTCTTCCCGGGAGGCCATACTTACAGAAGCAATCAGGTTGCCATCGGCCGGCGAATAAATTTCGCGCGTAGTGCCGCTTCCCTGCCCACCCCAGGCCAGGCCGGTGCTGTACGCGGGATTTACGTCTTTGATGCCTAACTGCCGCAGCACATCGTGCAGCTCCTTGTTCAGGGGGATTTCGTTTATCGTTTGTTTCATGGTCTTATCTCTAAATTCAGCGTCTTATACAAAGCTATAAAAAATAAGAAAGCTTCTGCTGTATGGCAGAAGCTTTCTTATTCTCAGCAAAAGTTGCTTTCTAATTATTTGCCAATAGGATAATAGGCTTTCAGGCCATCAGGGTATACCCCTTCAATATATACAACGCCATCTTCAAAATCCTCCAGGTATTTCTTCACATCTGAAGGTACATTTACCGGGTATTTGTCGATTTTGGTGATGATGAATCCATCTTTCATACCTGTATCGCGGAACTCGCTGTTGCGGATGCCGGTAATTTTAGCGCCGCCTGTAATGCCCAGCTTATTCATTTCCTGCTTCGACAAAGGAGCAAATGTTGCACCATCAAATGTAATGGCTTTGGCATTGCTTCGTTTCACCAGCTCGGTGCTGTTATTCAGGCTTTTCAGCGTTACGTTGGCTGAATGCTCCTTGCCGTCGCGCAGGTAAGTTACTTTTACCTTATCGCCGGGACGGTAACGGGCTACCTGCTCCAGCAACTGCGACGAATGTGTTACAGCTACGCCATTAATTCCGGTCAGTACATCGCCTGCCTGCAGGCCGGCTTCTTTTGCACCGCTTTTATCCTCTACACCGGCAATGTATACGCCATTCAGCGTTTTCAGATCTTTATCTTTAGCCAAGGTAGCATCCACCTCCTGAATAGTAGCACCCAGCAAAGCGCGCTGCACCTCGCCATACTTCAGCAGGTCGTCTACCACCTTGCTTACAATAGAAGATGGCACAGCAAAAGAATAACCGGCAAATGAGCCCGTTTGCGATGCAATGGCCGTGTTGATACCTACCAGGTCACCGTTCAGGTTCACCAAAGCACCACCGCTGTTGCCGGGGTTTACGGCAGCGTCAGTCTGTATAAAAGATTCGATACTAATGTCTCTGTTCTGATTGGTTCGCAGGATATTGATGTTACGCGCTTTGGCACTCACAATACCAGCTGTTACGGTAGAGTTCAGGTTCAGGGGGTTTCCTACAGCCAGTACCCATTCACCCACCTGTAAATCATCCGAATTTCCGTAACGGATGGTTGGCAGTTTGTCTTCATCTATTTTAATGAGTGCTATGTCGGTGGTTGGGTCAGCGCCAACCAGGGTAGCCTTGTACGTACGCTTGTCGTCGAGCACTACTTTAATTTCGTCTGCTTTGTCGATAACGTGGTTGTTGGTAACGATATAACCATTTGTAGCAATAATAACGCCTGAACCCGATGCCTCCTGTGGTCCGCGCGGTACGCGCTCACCAAATCCGTCGCCAAAGAAATCACGCAGGAATGGGTCCATGGGTGTGCGGTTATCCGCCGTTGCCTGTGCTGTATATGTAGTCATCACGTGCACCACTGCAGGTGTAGCAACCTGCGCCGCTTTTACAAAATTAAGACCTTCGGGCACAATAACATTGCTGCTGCGCATGGCACTGGTGTAGCGAACCATGGGATATTGCTGCCCGGTTACATCAGTGGTAATAATATTATCTTCCAGCAGCTTGTAACTGCCAACGGCCACACCGCCACCAAGTATGGCTGAAAGCGTTAAGCCTACAATAAACTGTTTTGTCTTCATGAATTACCTAGAAATAAATTAAATTAAAAATATAATTGATGACCTATATACATTAAGAATAACGCTACTTAAGTATACGGTAGTATGTGCTCATTCGATTGTAGATAAGGTTACATCTTTAAACTAATCAATAATAAACAAAAAAGAGGCCAGAATGCCCGGCCTCTTTTTTTATTTATCTGATTCTCTGCTTAGTGCTTGCCATCATCCGAAGTGGCAGAAACTTTTTTAGGCGCTGACTGGCCTTTCTTTTCTGTCTCAGCGGATGAGATATTTATCCTGCGTTTCATTATTTTCTGTTCGTCTTTCGGAACAGTTACATGCAGTACACCATCGTTCAAATCAGCTTTAATCTTGTCCGGATTCACGTTGTCGGGCAGGTAGAAGGTTCGGGTGAAGGAACCATATTGGGTTTCAAGCATATGATAATGCTTGTTATCCTCTTTCTTCTCAAACTTACGCTCACCTGTAATCGTCAGCTTTCCTTCCTGAAAGTCTATATCGATATCCTCCTTCTTCACACCCGGCAATGCCAGCTCAATCTCAAAGCCTTTTTCTGTCTCGCTGGCGTCTACATGGGGTGTAAAACCAGAAAAGTTTCTGGTGTTAACAGACTCATTAAAGAATCTGTCGAGCATTGAAGTGAATGTTTGCGGCATTGTTTCGTTGATGCCGTTATACTTTGTAAGTGCCATAACTACCTCCTTGTCAAAAGTTGTTTAACATCTTATACACTTACACTATAGTAAAAAGTATACCAACCCGCTGCTCAAATGAAATAATGTCGCACTCTGCTTTTAAAATCACGCAATTACCCGAAAACTTGTCAGTTAAGTTTTGTCTGGTAAGTAAAACTGGCAGTGCTGCCTTACCTTCAAAGCTGTATCCTGGCTTTAGCCCGCACAAAGGCTGCTGTTTTGCATAGCCACTTGAAGTATAATTCTCCGTGCTGTTGCCCGATATCGAATAGCGGAACATGAAGCGCGCCGCCTTATTCCGCCAGCTCCTGCAGGGCCACAAAGGCCATCAGCCCGATGCTTGTTTCGAGGGCTGCCTCGTCGATATCAAAAGTAGGCGTGTGTACCCCCGACGTAATGCCGCGCGCTTCGTTGCGGGTGCCAAGCCGGTAAAAGCAGGCCGGTACCTGCTGCGAATAATAGGCAAAATCCTCTGCGCCCATCCACAATTCCAGATCCACTACGTTTTCCGCACCCAGGTACGCTACTGCGGCAGCACGCGCGCGTTCCGTTAAAGCCGGATCATTTTTCAGGTATGGGTAACCATACTTTATGTCGATATCGCAGTGGCCGCCCATACTTTCACAAAGCCCTTCGGCCAGTTTCCGGATTTTCTGGTGCGCCTCTTTGCGCCATGCCTCGTCCATGGTCCTGAAAGTACCTTCCAGCTTCACCTCGTCCGGGATAACGTTGGTAGCGCCCTTGGCCTCAACTTTGCCGAACGACAATACCGTTGGGACCTTGGGGCTGGCCCGGCGGCTTACAATCTGCTGCAGGGCTACTATCAGGTGCGATGCCATTAGTACCGGGTCTATGTTTGCCTCCGGCATGGCAGCGTGGCCGCCTTTACCTTTCACGGTAATATATATCTCATCGGCGCTGGCCATGTACATGCCGGCGCGAAAGCCTACCTTACCCGCAGGCAGCAACGGGAACACATGCTGCCCGATAATGCCTGCCGGCGCCGGCTGCTGCAATACGCCTTCCTTAATCATGAGCGAAGCGCCTCCCGGAAACTTCTCCTCCCCAGGCTGAAACACCAGTTTTATACTTCCTTCAAACTCGTGGCGCAACTCCTGCAGTATGCGCGCGGCGCCCAGCAGCGAGGCTGTATGCACATCGTGGCCGCAGGCATGCATCACGCCCTCGTTTTTGGATTTATACGTTACCTCGTTTGCTTCCGTAATCGGCAGCGCATCCAGGTCAGCACGCAGCGCAATGGTTTTCTTCTCCGGATTTTTCCCTTCAATGAGCGCGACCAAACCCGTTCCGGCCATACTTACCGCCTGTATACCATAGCTTTCCAGCGCCTGCTTAACATAAGCCGCCGTGTTATGCTCCTCAAACGACAACTCGGGGTGGGCATGCAGGTGACGGCGCAGTTGCACTGTGCCGGAAGCGTAAGTATGGGCGAGTTGCTGTATTTTTTGTAATATCTGAGCCATGGTGTAAAAGTATGATTCGTTGATTTGGATGCCTAAGTGCTGTGCACAATTTTATAGTGCGATGTAGATAGGAGTGTATTCTATTTGTCTAAAGATAAGTATTCCGGCAAAAGTATTAAGAGATAAGGTATAGACTTTTATACTTGCTGTATTTAATAATGGGGTATTAGATGAATGCCTGACCTGCTTCGTTCATCTATGACTATTTAGAAGCTAGAAGCAAGAGAGACTTCAGCCTGTACTAGTTGCCTCATTTTCAATCCGCCTTATGAAGTTTTATAGCATGTTGGTGTAGGTACTTTGAATCAGCTGATTTTTGAAGCTCACGTACTGTAACAACCTAGCTTTGCAGATGCCTGCTTGCTTTGAATCATCGCTGTGCCTCCGGGCTTTACTTTTCTTTATCCAGTATAGCTTCTATCTGGAGTTTGTTGTCCGGCAGATAATTTGTAGCGACATCCCAAAGTATTTCATAATCAACTCCAAAGTATTCGTGAGATACTTTGTTCCTTAGTAAGTACATCTCGGCCCATGGAACCTCTGGGTATTTATCCTTAACTTTTTGCGGTAAGTTTTTCGATGCTTCTCCAATAATCTCAAAGTTTCTGACTACCGCATCTACTGTTTTATAATCTCTCTTAAAGTCAATAAAAGTATAGCCCTCTACGTATTCAGCAATACGGTTTATAGACACCAGAATATCTTCCAGATACATCCGATACGTTCTGCTGGCCTTTCTCATTAAACGTATTCAACCTGTTTCAAAATGCCGTCTTTAATCTGGTCTTTAAGGGCGTTTTTAGTAACCAAGTCTATTTTCCGGCCAAAGATTTTTTCAAGGTGAAGTTCCAGGGAGAAGAATTTCCACCCAATAGGTTTTTCCAATTCAACCAGTAAGTCAATGTCGCTGCTCTCATTGTATGATTCGTCAGAAAAAGACCCAAATAATCCGATTTCTTTAACTGCATAGTCTTTATAGAGTTCCGGTTTTAGCTCTTTCAGTTTGGAAAGGATATCTTGCTTTGTCATCATATCTCGAGTATAGTTGGCAAGTATTTATTCTTCCAGTTCATCAATAAGTCCATAAAAAGATGTCCTCCCGCTAACAATAGTATAAGATTAAGCATACGGTTATCTGTTGAAGACAACAGATAACCGTAATTGCTCAGGCACAAGTATGCATCTTACAAAGCCCCCTCCTTAATCTCATCCACCACTGCCGGGTCGAGCAGCGTAGACGTATCGCCTAAGTTGCTGGTGTCACCTTCGGCTACTTTGCGCAGGATGCGGCGCATGATTTTGCCGGAGCGGGTTTTGGGAAGGCCACTCACGATCTGTATTTTATCGGGCCTGGCGATTTTCCCGATTTTCTCTACCACGGTTTCGATGATTTCAGCGCGGAGCATTTCCTGGTTTTCCGGCACATCTTTACAAATAACGAAGGCGTAGATGCCCTGCCCTTTTACGTCGTGCGGGTAGCCCACCACCGCCGATTCTATTACATGCTCGTTGTGGTTGATGGCCTCTTCAATCTCGGCAGTTCCGAAGCGGTGCCCCGATACGTTGATCACATCGTCTACACGGCCGATGATGCGGTAAAGACCATTTTCATCGCGCTTGGCGCCGTCGCCGGAAAAGTATAAGCCTTTGTAAGTCGAGAAGTAGCTGAGGCGGCAACGTTCGGGGTCGCCGTAGGTGGTGCGAATCATACCCGGCCACGGGAATTTCATACACAGATAGCCTTCCACGCCGTTCTCTTTTATCTCATTTCCTTCATTATCAACAAGTATAGGTTGCACGCCAGGAAGCGGCAGGCCGGCATGGCTCGGTTTCATGGGCGTAATACCGGCCAGCGTGGAAATCATGATGCCGCCGGTTTCGGTCTGCCACCAGGTATCTACCAGCGGGCAGCGCTCTTTGCCCACGTGGATATGGTACCAGTGCCAGGCCTCTTCGTTTATCGGCTCTCCTACCGATCCCAGCACCTTCAGCGAGTCCAGGCTGTAGGAAAGCACATCGTCGATGTCGCCGCCCATAAGCGAGCGGATAGCGGTAGGCGCTGTGTAGAAAATACTAACGCCGAACTTGTCTACTATCTGCCAGAAGCGGCCCATGTCCGGGTAGTTCGGTACGCCCTCGAACATAACGGTAGTAGCGCCGGACAGCAGCGGACCATACAGCAGGTATGTATGGCCTGTTACCCAGCCGATGTCGGCGGTGCACCAGTAAATATCGCTTTCCTCATACTGAAACACGTTACGGAAGGTATACTGCGCATACACCATGTAGCCGCCGCAGGTATGCACCACGCCTTTTGGTTTGCCTGTAGAGCCGGAAGTATACAGTATAAACAGCATGTCCTCGGCGTCCATTTCTTCGGCAGGACAATCTTTGCCGACTTGCTGTACTTCGTCGTGGTACCACACATCACGGCCTTCCACCATGTTTACGGCCCAGCCCAGGCGCTCCACCACAATTACTTTTTGTACCGAGTCGCAGGTGGCCAAAGCTTCGTCTACCACGCGCTTCACCGGAATCTGCTTGGCACCGCGGTTCAGGCCATCCGACGTAAGCACCATGCTGCATTGGGCATCGTTGATGCGGTCGGCCATGGCGGAGGCAGAGAATCCGGCGAACACCACCGAATGGATGGCGCCGATGCGGGCACAGGCCAGCACGGCAATGGCCAGTTCCGGAATCATGGGCATGTAAATGCAGATGCGGTCGCCTTTTTTAGCGCCATTGTTTTTGAGCACATTGGCGAACTGGCAGACCTTTTCGTGCAGCTCTTTGTAAGTATAGCGGACAAACCGCTCCTTCGGGTCGTTGGGCTCCCAGATCAGGGCCAGTTTGTTGCCGCGTGTTTTCAGGTGGCGGTCCAGGCAGTTTTCAGTAATGTTGAGCTTTCCCCCCTGAAACCACTTGATGTTTGGTTCTTCAAAATTCCATTCCAGCACTTTGTCCCACTTTTTGCGCCACGTAAAGCTTTCAGCAATGTCGGCCCAAAAGCCTTCCGGGTTCTCAACACTTTCCTGGTAAGCTGTTTTGTATTCTTCAAAAGTTTTAATCTGATGATTCATCATGGCGTAGGGTTGCTTTTTGGTTTATAGATTTTAAAGTAAGAAGCTGCGTTTATACTTGCTGCATGTATAAGCTACATATTTCGCACCGATACCAGCACTTCGTTATACTTGTGAGCGTGGTGCAGGAAGTTTACGATTTTGCGGCCCACTTCTTCCGGTGAGGCCAGTTCGTTGCGGGCTTTATACTGCCTGAACTTTTCTACGGTACTGAATTTCTCTGCGTCACTTTCGCGGATATGTTCCTGCATGTCGGTATCTACCACGCCCGGCGAGAGCGCGTATACTTTTACGCCGGTACCGCGCTTGTCCTGCTCCAGCTGCACTGTTTGCGAGAGCATGTCAATGGCGGCTTTGGAAGCGCAGTAACTGGCCCAGCCATCAATCGGGTACTGGCCCGCGCCGGAGCTTACATTCACAATTATCTTTTTGGCCGGATGTTGCCCGTATACTTGTAGAAACGTGTTCATCAGCATGGCAGGCACCACTACGTTTACATCAAACACAAATTCAAAGCGCTCGTTTGGCATATCCTCGCCTACATAGCCAATATCACCCAGCACACCCGCATTGTTGACAAGCACCAACTGCTCCGCCTCCGGGTATGGTAAAAATACTTTCTGCAGGTTATGCTCCACGGCAGCAATATCCGACAGATCAAGCGGCTGATGGCGATAGTTGAGGTGTTGTATGCTACTGGTCCGCGACACGCCTACTACGTGGTTTCCCGCGTCTTTCAACAGCTCCTCAGCAATGGCTTTGCCGATACCTTTGCTCGCCCCAGTGATGATGTAGATGTTCACGTGTATAAAGTTAAAATTTATGTGTTTAGAGTTATAAGTTACGGATATGTCAGTTAGAAAGATTATACTGCGCAGCATCCCTACCCAAAGTATAAAACATCTGCCAAAATAAAAAGCCGGTGCTCCTGCCTTAACAGAAACACCGGCTTTTTGAAGTATAACCACCGCAAGTAAAAGCTGCTTTACACTTCCATCCGTAATTAAAGTATGTACTGGCTCAGATCACGGTTTTTCACCATGCCGCTTAGCTTCTCCTGTACCATAGCGCGATCTACCAGAATGTGGGCGTTGGCGCCTATTTTGTCCGGCACATCGAACAGGATGTCGTTGAGCAGGCGGCTCATCACGGTGTGCAGGCGACGGGCACCGATGTTTTCCACTTCCGTATTCACCTCAAAAGCAATGGAAGCGATTTCGTCCAGCGCTTCGTCGTTAAAAGCCAGCTCCACACCTTCGGAGGCCAGCAAAGCCACGTATTGTTTGGTAAGGGCGTTTTTCGGGAACTTCAGAATCTGGTAGAAGTCGTCTTTGGTCAGGCTGTCGAGCTCCACGCGAATCGGGAAGCGGCCCTGCAACTCCGGGATCAGATCGGAAGGCTTGGCCACGTGGAACGCGCCGGCAGCAATGAACAGAATATGGTCGGTGTTGATGATGCCATACTTGGTGTTCACCGCAGAGCCTTCCACAATCGGCAGCAGGTCGCGCTGCACCCCTTCGCGGCTCACGTCGGGTCCGCCACCGCCTTTTTTGCTGGAGCTGGCTACTTTGTCGATTTCGTCTATAAAAATAACGCCGGAGTTCTCGGCTTTAAAAATAGCTTCCTCCTTCACCTCGTCCATGTCGATGAGTTTGGATGCTTCTTCTTCCAGCAGGATTTTACGGGCTTCCGCGATAGTAACTTTGCGCTTTTTGGTTTTCTTGGGCATCATGCCGCTGATCATCTCCTGGATATTCATCATCGAGGCCTCGTCCATACCAGGCCCCATCACGCCCATGCCCGGCATGGCGCTTTGCTGAATCCGGATTTCGATGGTACGGTCTTCCAGGTCACCGTTGCGGATTTTCTCACGGAACTTCTCGCGGGTGCGCTCATTTAGTTCGTAATCCGTTTCCGGCATAGCGTTCGGGTGCGCTGTAACGCTGACGGGCGACGTATTGCGGCCCTGAATCGGCGGAATCAGTGCATCCAGGATGATGTCTTCCACCATTTCGGCAGCTTTCTGCTTCACTTCCTCTTTCTTGCGCGTCTTCACCATGTTCACCGACTGCTCCACCAGGTCGCGTACCATACTTTCTACGTCGCGGCCTACGTAGCCCACTTCGGTAAATTTAGAAGCCTCTACTTTCGTGAAAGGCGCATCGGCAATCTTGGCCAGGCGGCGGGCAATTTCTGTTTTACCCACACCGGTAGCGCCAATCATCAGGATGTTATTGGGCACAATTTCACGTTGCATGTTTTCATCGGCGTTCATGCGGCGCCAGCGATTGCGGAGCGCAATGGCTACGTTGCGTTTGGCGTCTTTTTGCCCGATGATGTATTTATCCAGCTCCGCTACAATCTGAGCTGGCGTTAAGGCTGCGATATTTTCTAACATTGTAATTCCCTTTGTTTAAAAATCATGTTTACTGCTGCTACAGTAACAACTTAAAAGTATACCTAAACTGTAGGCGTAATTACGTTAATCAATTGTTTATGCTTTAAGCTGGCTTTTCGCCTCGCCGGTTGGGTCTAAATTCCTGCTTCAAGTTTTCAACTTGGAGCTTACCTTAGCGCCAGTTTTCAACTGGCGTGTACTCTTTCGTATACTTTCGCCAGTTGAAAACCGGCCTCATTTTTACTCCAAGTTGAAAACTTGAGGTAGGAAAATGTTCTAAAACAATCCAGCAATGGAGCTTTAAATACAGCACTTCGGCAAATCATCTGCTGCGTCGCTCCTAAAGTATGTTAAAGTATAAAGTCTAATGTCTAAGTCGCTTTCCTCTTCAGAAACGTGCGGGTGTTGGTACTAACGGTAATATAATGCGTTGCACCCGACGGATGAAAAAAGGCGCTGCTGTAGTCCAGTTCAAAACTCCGCACACGCAACATGGCTCCCACCGAAAATCCCGCGCCGCCTGCGTTGGTATCGAGGCGCAGCTCTTTACGCCGCAGGTGGTTATAACCGGCACGCACCTCAAAATTTTTGCTGAACACAAACTCGGCTCCTACCACAAAATGGCGTGCAATCTTATCTCCCAGTGCTTTTTCCTCCTTCACTTCATTGCCGTTCCCGTCCAGCCCGCCTTTTGTGGCCGGGTCCAGGTATACGATGTCGAACTGGTAGAGGCGGTGCGCTGTGAACGAGAGCCGCACGGGCATGTGCTCCGGCTTGTAGCTCAGCCCCAGTTGCGCATCAAAAGGCATCGGCTGCCGCTTGCCGCCGTCGTAGGTTTTTACCTGGTAGCCCATATTCTTAAACGCCAGTCCCACAGTCAGGTCTTTCTCCGGATGTTTAAACACCACGCCTGCATCGGCCAGAATCCCAACCGCTTTGTAACCGGCTATACTCGATACCGCTACTTTGGCTGTAGCACCAATAGTAAAAGCCTCCACTTGCTGCGCATGCGTCAGGCTTAAAGTATAATCATTTACGCTGAAGCTGCCTTCTGCTGCTCCCGTGGCATCGCGCTGTACAAAATCGCCGTAATTGAGGTAGTTTATACCTGCTGCCCAACGGCCGTACTTCTCTGTATTAAACCCATAAACGACGCTGCTCTGCCTGATATCAGCCAGATAGCCTACATAAGCCAGGCTAAGCTGGTTGTCCATTGCTGCATGCAGCAGCGCCGGATTTGCCGCCACCATACTTACATCATGCGCGCCAGCCGTTACATTCACGCCCCCTAATGCCGCTTGTTTGGCGCTGCCGGGCAGCTCCAGAAAAGTAAAACCACGCTGCCCTCCTACCTGCGCCTGCGCCGTGAGCGAAAAGCCCCATAAGGTGCAAAGTATAAGGGCGGCAGTTTTCATGGGCTTTTCAATTCTGAATAACTGAATTTAAATAACCGAATATCTCAGGTCCTGGCATCTTGTGAAGATCTATGTTGCGAAGCATAAGGGCTATTGCGACTCGCCACCAAGATCCTTCCAGGATGACATAGCGTAAGTAACTCGAAACTCACCCACTTATTCAATTATTCAAAATTCAGTTACTCAGTCATTCAAAGTTTTTCCCTCCGTCAGCGTCAGTTTAAGCGGATGCTTTACTGTTTCCTGCAGCAGCGCAATTTTCACTACATCATCTACCCGGTCTACATAATGTATGTGCAGGCCTTTGATGTACTGATCCGGAATCTCGTTAATATCCTTTTTGTTTTTCTGGCAGAGTATCACATCCACAATACCCGCACGGCGGGCTGCCAGCATTTTCTCTTTAATACCGCCCACCGGCAGCACCTTGCCACGCAGCGTAATTTCGCCCGTCATGGCCAGGCGCGGTTTCACTTTGCGCTGCGTGAACACCGACGCAATAGAAGTAAAAATAGCAATGCCGGCTGATGGCCCGTCTTTCGGCACCGCACCTTCCGGAAAGTGGATGTGCAAATCGTACTGATCGAACAGGCGGTAATCGATGTCGAGCAAATCAGCGTGCGCTTTTAAGTATGAGATGGCCGTCATGGCAGATTCTTTCATCACATCACCCAGCTGGCCGGATAAGGTCAGCTTGCCTTTACCTTTGCTTAGGATGGATTCGATGAACAGGATATCGCCGCCTACCGACGTCCAGGCCAGGCCTGTTACCACGCCGGCGGTATCAATGTCCTGGTACATTTCCTTATCGAAAATCTCAGAACCGAGGCGTTTCACCACATCTTCAGGCTTAATGGTTGTCGGATACTCCTCGTCCATCGCTTTCAGTTTGGCCGTGTGCCGCACCAACTGACCAATCTTGCGCTCTAAATTTCTGACACCTGATTCGCGGGTATAATCTTCGATCACCTTCTGGATCGTCTGCTTCGGCACCTTCGCATCTTCCTCCTGCAGGCCATGCTCTGCTACCTGCTTGGGCACCAGATGGCGTTTGGCAATTTCTGTTTTCTCCTCTAACGTATAACCGGTCAGCTCGATGATTTCCATGCGGTCGCGCAGGGCAGGCTGTATGGTATCCAGCGCGTTGGCCGTGGCAATAAACAACACTTTAGACAGGTCATACTCCACATCCAGGTAGTTGTCCATAAAGGTATGGTTCTGCTCCGGGTCCAGCACTTCGAGCAAGGCCGAAGAAGGATCGCCCCGGAAATCAGAGGCAATCTTGTCTATCTCATCCAGTATGATGACGGGATTGGAGGAACCTACTTTTTTTATCTGGCTGATAATCTTGCCCGGCATAGCACCCACATACGTGCGGCGGTGCCCCCTTATTTCAGCCTCATCCCGAATGCCGCCCAATGACATTCTGACATACTTACGGCCCAGTGCTTTGGCTATCGAGCGTCCCAGTGATGTTTTACCCACTCCCGGCGGGCCATAGAGGCAAAGTATGGGCGCTTTCATATCGTTCTTCAGCTTCAGCACTGCCAGGTATTCCAGGATGCGCTCCTTTACCTTCTCCAGCCCGTAATGGTCGTTGTCGAGGATCTTTTTGGTGCGCTTCAGGTTGAAGTTGTCTTTGGTAAATTCGCTCCAGGGCAGGTCGAGCATAAACTCCACATAATTTACCGCCACCGGATATTCTGCTGCCTGCGGATTCAGGCGTGCCAGTTTATCCAGCTCCCTCTGAAAATGCTTTGCTACCGGCTCTGCCCATTTCTTCTTTTCTGCGCGCGCTCTGAAGCGCTCAATTTCCTGGTCGGGACCTTCCTGCCCCAGTTCGTCCTGCAGCACTTTTATCTGCTGGCGCAGGAAATAGTCGCGCTGCTGCTGGTCTATATCGGTGTGTACTTTGGTATGAATTTCCTGCTTCAGCTCCAGCATCTGCACTTCGCGCAGCATTAGTTGCAGCAACTGCGTGCCGCGCTCCACGCCATCGTTCACCTCCAGCAATTGCTGCTTCTGGGTTACTTCCACGTTCAGGTTGCTGGAGAGGAAATGTGTCAGAAAGGCGGGGCTATCGATGTTATCCAGCGCCACCTGTGCCTCCTGCGGTATTTCGGGGCTCAGCTTCAGCATTTTAGCTGCTGCATCTTTCAGCGACTGCACCAGGGCTTTTACTGATTTATTTTTTTTATCGAGCCTGGTTTCCTCACACAAGCTCACCTTGCCTGCCAGGTATGGGTCTTCCTGCGTTACAGCATCTATTCTAAAACGGCTCTGGCCCTGAATGATAATCGTGGTATTGCCATCCGGCAGCACCAGCATTTTCAGGATGCGGGCCACCGTGCCTACGTTATACAAGTCCTCGGCTGTGGGATCTTCGGAGTTAGTATTTTTCTGCGCTACCACACCCACCATCTTGCCGCTTTTATGTGCTTTACGCACCAGCCGCACCGATTTTTTGCGGCTTACGGTAATCGGCAGCACCACCCCCGGAAAAAGGACCGTGTTGCGCACTGCCAGCAAAGGCAGTTCGTCGGGCAGTTCTTCCGCGGCTGTCTCCTCATCCACGTCTGCAGTGGTAATGGGTATAAGTTCTACGCCGTCTTCCTCCTGAAGTCCGCTAAGCAACAGGCTCTGTAAAAAGTTGTTTTGTGAATAGTTCATAGTATGGTTCAATGCCATCCTGACAGAAAAACACCACATGGTTCCCAGTTTTCTGCCGTGGCTAGTTAGTGTCAACTCTTATGCCAAGCCTGCAACGCAGCATTCCTGACGATGGGCAGGCGCCGGCGTTTATGGTCGCTCATAACAAGTATAGCCTGCGCCTTTTCCTGCAAGACAAAGTAAAAATACCTGATTACCGGATAAAGTGTAGGCCGGCAAACGTTTATGCCTCAGATAAATTGCTGCCACGAGCGGCTTCAAAGTATAAACGGCAATGCCCGGAACAGTACTTCACCCAAAACCTCCATTGCAAATGCAAACCTTTGCTAAGTTAAAGCGCATCAGGCACAAGGCTTTTAAAATAGCTGTAGGTTTTTATAAAAAGTAAAATTAAGGATTATGAAAGTATAAAGTTCATTTTGTTCCTATACTTATGGCCTTACTGCTCCTTTTTCAGGCTTAAATTTCCTTTTCCCCGGCTTTTCTTTAAATCGGGAGAGAATAAAAGCAGGATTGCAGCAGATGCGCTGATAAATAAATTTGCGCCGGAGTACATCACTTTACCGCTGAAAACGTTTGAGTGGTAAAAAATTATTATGCCCTTTACCGCCGCGCACCCTGCTGTTATACTTCCGTTAATTCACAGGCGTAGCCGTTTTCTATCTGCCACCGGCCTTGTTGTTGGGGCCATAGTGCCTGATTTTGAGTATTTTTTTGAGATCGAGAAGCCTTTCCGCACCAGCCATACGTTGCCGGGCATATTTTTATTCAACCTGCCTGTGGCTATACTGATTGCGCTGCTTTTCCATGCGTTTGTGCGGGAAGTAGTAGTGGAGCACCTGCCTCCATTTCTTCGGAAAAAGATAAAACCGCAAGGCAACAGCAAATGGTTTTCTTATTTGCGTCGGAACTGGCCCTTCTTTCTCATTTCGATTATTATCGGCACGCTGTCGCACCTTCTCTGGGACTCGTTTACAGAACTGGACGGCCGCCTCCTGGAAAAGCTGTCGCCATTTCTGGTAGAGAAAGTTTTTATACTTGGATTTGGGATGGAACGCGGCCGGATATTACAGCACCTGAGTACAGCCGCCGGCCTGGTAGTAGTTATATGGTATATTATGAAACAGCCTGCCGTAAGGCCCCAAATAGAGCAACAAAAAGTATGGGAATGGCTGAAGTTCTGGGTTATGATATCGCTGTTTGCTTTGCTGTACCTATACCTGGCGTGGCCGAAGCAAGCTATTGCAGAACCGCTCACCAGAGCTGTGGTAATCTTAATCAGCGGCGGCTTGCTTGGCCTGCTTTTCCTGAGCCTGGTTTACAGGTTAAAAGCCAATCTGGCAAGGGCCTAAAAAGATACTTTTTTCTCCTGCTCGTCTTTCTGTAGCAGCATACTTTCTGTTTTGCCTTTATAGCTGATATTAACGATGTTCATCTGGTCACTGAATGTGTCCATCAGCACCGCATTTTTGACGTATAACTGCGGCAGCGTAGCTTGTTTTAAGGGGACTTCTATGTATAGCCAGATGGCGTCGTCCTCTTCTTCAGAACCCAGCAAAGTATAAGCAAGTGGCTTGCCCGGCTGCAGTGCAAAAGCCAGTGTGCTATGTAGATAATTGCTTAATTGCTGCTTCACTGCTGCGCTGTTACTATAATGTATATCTTTTTTGGCGCGCCGCGAGAGGGCGCTTTCCAGATCATCTGTAAATACTTTTACGGCTACCTCCAGGCTTTGGGAGCGCGGGTTATACTTTACGTCGGTGATGCTGGTGTGATAGTTGTGGGCAAAGGCAGCACGGCTCCCCCCGAATACAACAAACAACAGCAAAAACAGGAATTTATACTTCATAAGGCACCAGAAACATACTATGTTGCAAAAGCTTCTGCAAAAACAACACCACAAAAGTAGCAGTTCCTGCTTGACGCCTGGTTATCAAATTTAAGCACATAGCAAGTAGCCAAAGGCCGCTTATCCGCATCCGGCGTTAAAGGAACAGCACGCAGCGCAATGTATAGCGCATACCTGTTTAAAAGAAGGTCTGAAACACATCATTAAAGATGGCAAAGCCCATCAGGCACAGCAGGATAACCATGCCTACTTTCTGCGCATTCTCCAGGAAGTTATCGGATGGTTTGCGGCCGCTCACTATTTCATAAGTCAGGAACATGACGTGGCCGCCATCCAGCGCCGGTATGGGTAAAAAGTTCATAAAAGCCAGCACCATCGACAGCAGGCCCGTCATCGACCAAAACTTAAACCAGTCGAAATTACCGCCATAGATCTGTGCAATTTTAATGGGACCTCCAATGGATTTGGTTGGATCTACCTCGCCGCGGAACATTTTACCGAAGCCTTTTAGCTGCGCCGAAACCACGCCAAATGCCTGCTCTGCACCCAACGGAATAGACTCACCGAGGCTATAGTCGCGGGTGGCATAGTGCAGCATCGGTTTCGGAAAAAAGCCAAGGTGGCCTTCGCTGTCTACTTTTGCACTCAGTTTAATAGGCTTTCCGTCGCGCTCTACCTGCATGGTTATCTGCTTGCCGGCATTTTCCAGCAGCATGCTCTGGAACACATCGAAAAATTTCGCATCCTTGCCGTTCACTGTTAAAATGAGGTCTCCCGGTTTCAGGCCTGCTTTGGCGGCGTTGCTGCCCGCCTGTATGTCGCCAATCTCAAAGGTCTGCCGCGGCTGCACAAAAAACATACGTTCTTCTTTATCGGCCAGCCGGTCCATCAGGTTGGCAGGCACCTGAATGTCCACGCGTTTGCCGTCGCGCAGCACCGTATAATAAGCATTCCGCCCCAGCAGCACATCCATCGAGTATACATCCTCAAACTCCTTTAGTTCCTTGCCGTTCACAGCCACAATCTTATCACCTGTCCGGAAGCCGATATCTTTGCCGATTTCATTGGCCACCACACCATACTTGGCTTCGCTTGCCGGCAGGTAGCTGTCGCCGTAGTGATAGGTCAGGGCCGCGTAAATTACGATGCCCGTAATCACATTCACGATAATGCCGCCCATCATTACGATCAGGCGCTGCCAGGCGGGCTTGGCCCGGAATTCATAGGGCTTGGGCTCTTCTTTCAGCGCTTCCGTGTCCATGGACTCATCCACCATACCTGAAATTTTCACGAAGCCGCCCAGCGGAATCATCCCCAGCATGTATTCTGTTTCGCCGAACTTTTTGCTGATAATTTTTGGCGGAAACCCGATCGCGTACTTCTCTACGCGCATCCCGAACCACTTGGCAGCCAGCATATGGCCCAGCTCGTGCAATCCTACCAGTATTGTAAGGCCCAGGATCAACTGAGCTACCATTATCACTACATCCATCTAAAAAGAGTAAATTTTATACTTTGTATTTTGATGCCAGCGGCTACTTATCGGTTACCGTTGCCGCTGCTGCACGGGCCTCCCTGTCTGTATCAACATAGTCGTCGTAAGAAGGATGCGCAATATACGCAACTTTTGCCAGACAGCTTTCCAGGATATCGGACATCTGCAGGAAACCGATTTTATCCTTTAAAAAAGCACTGACGGCTACTTCATTGGCTGCATTCAGGATACAGGGCATGTTGCCGCCTTTTTCCATGGCATCATACGCCAACTGTAAATTCCGGAATGTCTTTAAATCCGGCTGCTCAAACGTCAGTTGCGGGTAATCCATAAAACTAAAGCGCGGGTAATCCGATTTCAGGCGATTGGGATAACCCAATGCGTACTGTATCGGCAGTTTCATGTCGGGCAGGCCCAGCTGCGCTTTAAGCGAACCATCCTCAAACTGCACTAGCGAATGCACGATAGACTGCGGATGCACCACCACTTCTATCTGCTCGTTGCGCAGCCCGAACAGCCACTTGGCTTCTATCACTTCCAGGCCTTTGTTCATGAGCGACGCCGAGTCGATCGTGATTTTGGCGCCCATGTCCCAATTCGGGTGTTTGAGGGCCTGCGCCTTGGTTACGTGCCGCAGCTCTTCTGCCGTGCGTCCTCTAAACGGCCCGCCAGAGGCAGTTAGTATAATTTTCTCGATAGGGTTGTGAAACTCGCCGGCCAGGCACTGAAAAATAGCGCTGTGCTCTGAGTCTACCGGGTAAATGTTTACACCATGCGCCCGCGCCAGCTCCGTAATCAGCTGCCCGGCCACTACCAGCGTTTCCTTGTTGGCCAGCGCAATCTGCTTGCCCGCTTTAATGGCACGGATGGTGGGCAGCAATCCGGCATAGCCTACCATGGCAGTCAGCACCATGTCTATGTCGCCCATTTCTACTACCGAGCACAGGGCATTGGTTCCGGCATATACTTTGATGTTCTCGTGCTGCAATGCGTCCTGCACCTGCTCATACAAATCCTCCCGGGCTATTACCACCGCGTTCGGCTTAAACGCCAGCGCCTGTGCTATCAGCAGGTCAGCATTGCTGTGGGCAGTGATGACCTCCAGCTCAAAATGCTCAGGGTTGGCTTTTATCACCTCCAGGGCCTGCGTGCCGATGGAACCGGTGGAGCCCAATATGGCGATTCTCTTCATCCAATTACGAATTATGAATTACGAATTACGAATTGGACTTATCTTCCAGCTTCGCTTTACTCGTAATGATGATGCTATTCAATATTTTAACTATTTCCTCACAGTCTGCATGTATACTTTCAAATTGAGGCGCTGCGATATAACCAGTATCACACAACAGCCGCAGCCAATAAGATGTTTCTCTGGCTTCTTTCCGGGCTATACTCAGCTTATGTATAAAATCGACCGTAGACTGGCCTGCTACAGCCTCCTCGATGTTAGCACCAATAGAAGTTCCGCTACGCAGCATCTGCTTTGCCAATACAAATTCCTGCTTTTCTTTTTTCAGAAATTCATAAAGCTTCACAACCCGAATAGCGAAAGCATAAGACTTATTAACAATTACATTCTCCTTCATTCGTAATTAGTAATTCTTAATTCGTAATTGCCAGCAGGCCAGAGGCCAGGTGGCGGTCGTTGCTCAGGCGCGGCACTTTGTTCTGGCCGCCCAGCTTTCCCTGCGATTTCATGTAGTTGCGGAACGTGCCTAGCGGCAGCGATGTAATTTTAAGGTTTTGCAGAATGTTGCCTTTTATCAGGTCGTCGTAGTAGGAATTGAGCTTTTGCAGCTGGCTTTCCAGTTCTTTTTCAAAATTGTCCATGTTAAGCGGCGGACGGGCAAACTCTACCAGCCACTCGTGGTACGACTGCCCCTGATTCTGGCTTACGTATGGCGCCACCGTAAACTCTACCAGTTCTACATTGCTGAACTTGGCCATGGTGCGCTGCATGGCTTTTTCCACCTCCTCGCCTATCACGTGCTCGCCAAAGGCAGAAATAAAATGCTTGATGCGGCCGCTCACCACCACCTTGTATGGCTGTATGGATGTAAACTTCACCGTATCGCCGATGGCGTAGCTCCACAAGCCGGCATTGCTGCTTATTACCAGCGCATAATTCACATCAGGCTCCACCTCCCCAATGGTCAGGCGGGTGGGCTGCGGGCTAAAATATTCTTCGGCAGGTATAAACTCGTAGAAAATGCCCGCATTCAGCAGCAGCAGCAAGCCACGGTCGTTTTGCTCGTTCTGGTAAGCAAAAAAACCTTCGGATGCCGGAAACAGCTCAATAGAATCCACCTCTTTGCCTACAGATTCGATAAGCTTTTTGCGGTAAGGCTCAAAGTTCACCCCGCCGTATACAAACAGCGAGAAGTTCGGAAAAATATCCTTTATCTTTTTGCCCGTCTGCCGCATCAGCTTATCAAAGTACATTTGCACCCATGGCGGAATACCCGAGATGAGCGTCATGTCCTCTTCAATGGTTTCTTCGATTATCTGGTCCAGCTTGGTTTCCCAGTCTTCAATACAGTTGGTTTCGTAGCTGGGCAGCTGGTTGGTGCGCAAATAGCCTGGCACGTGGTGGTTGGCAATACCCGACAGGCGGCCGGTTTTAATACCGCCTACCTCCTCCAGTTCGGGGCTGCCCGACAGGAAGATCATCTTGCCATCAATAAACTGCGCTTTACCCGTTTCATGCACGTAATTCAGCAAAGCATCGCGGGCGCCGTTAATGTGGTTGGGTATGGAATCGCGGGTGATGGGGATATACTTGGTGCCGGAAGTAGTGCCCGACGTTTTAGCCAAATAGAGTGGTTTGCCCGGCCAGAGTACATCCGCCTGGCCCTGCTTTACCAAATCAAAATACATAGACAACCCCTCATAATCGCGCACCGGCACAGCTTTTACATAATCTGCATGACTTTTTATATTTGAGAAGCCATGATCCCGGCCGAAGCGGGTGTGCTGTGCTTTATGCAGAATCTCTTCAAAAACAGCCTGCTGCGCCGCTACCGGATGCTGCACCCAGCTTTGGTGCTTTTTGTGCACAAAGGCAGCCAGCGGCTTACTCAACAACGCTTTTACACCCATAGAATCCGTTTGTATATGGTAAATATAGGCAGATAAACGTTTATTGCCATCATGCCGGCCATTTTCAGGCCAAAGCAATCCGAAATTTCCGGTAAACAGTAAAGCTTTGTTAACCTTATGCGCTTAAATTAGTTTTAAAGTAGTATAAACAAAAAATCGACATCTATGAAAAAGCACACTGCAAAAGCAAAATGGGAAAAAGGCCTGAAAGATGGCTCCGGAGAGTTACAGACAGGAAATGGCGCTGTTCAGGCCAAGTATAGTTATGCCTCCCGCTTCGGCGACAGCACCAGCGGCACAAGTCCCGAAGAACTGATTGGCGCTGCCCATGCCGGCTGTTACTCCATGTTTCTGAGCGCCCTGATGGGCAATGAAAATATTACACCAGACTACATCGAGACGACTGCCAGCGTATGGCTGGGCGAGAAAGACGGCGGACCGCTGATTCAGAAGATAGAATTGCGTACCGAAGCCAAAGCTAACGGCCTGAGTGAAGAGAAATTCCAGCAGCTGGTACAGCAAGCCAAAGCGGGCTGCCCGGTATCGAAAGCGCTGGCTGCCGTACCGGAGATAACGGTTGAGGCAACGCTGAAAGGATAAATTTATTATATTGCGCCAAAGTCATCCTTCTGGCAGCAATTGTTTCACTAAATTTATACTTTATGGCAGCGTCTGGTAGTAATGCCCGATCGACGTTGGTGGTACAGCTTGGTCCTACCCGCAGTGCAAAACTATCTTTTAGTGTTCTGATGGCGCTCTCCCTGCTTTGGCTGGGCTGGGCTGCCTTCCTGCTTTTTTCCGACAGAACCAGCGGAAGCGAGGCTTACCTGTACTACATCTTTTTCGGGTTGGCTGTTGTTTTCCTGCTTTATGTGGTGCTTCAGAATACTTCTGTGTTTGGCGTACAGTCTTACATCGAAGTAACGCCAGAGTACATTGTGCAGAAGCAGGGCGCTTTCCGGACCAAGCACATCATCCCCATACCTGAGATTAAGGAAGTGCACATTTCGCCACTGGCCCTGCAGGTTACCAGGAGAGATGAATCAAAAGTCTACCTGAATCTGAAACAGGTGCGCAAAAGGCGCGATTTGGAAAAGATTAAAATGAAAGTGCGTGACATGGCGCAGGAGCACGGCTATACCGTTACAGAATCGGCCAGCTTCCACGCTTAAACAGGCAGCGCTTATAGTATAAAACAGCGGCGGCTATACTTAGAGCAAGTATAGCCGCCGCTGTTTTTATCAGGCCGGATCAGCTTGGTTTCTTAGCACTGATTATCGTTACTTAAGTACCCGGACAAAATCAACTTGCACTATCTATAAAAGCATCATGCCCCTCAAGCTACTGCATACCAATCGCAGATAGCATAAAAAGGCCTGTGTCTTGATACCTGATACTTGTGTCCTTTTACTTATCTGTAGCGAAGTTTAAATTGGAGGGTTTGGCGATGATACCTACGGGCAGTAGTGTTTTCCCATATACTTCGTTCAGCAAAGTAGCCGCTGCCGTATAGATAGCAGAAGCGCCGCATACGATACCCTCATACCCGGTAAATGTTTTGATGGCTGCATTGCCGGTGGCATCGCCGAGGGCTAGTAAAAAAAACAGGATGGTTAAGGTCGCAAACACAAATTGCAGGGCCCTGCTTATTCTTAGTGTGCCAACAAAAAGCAGCGCTGTAAAAATGCCCCACATAACTAAATAAGCAACCATACCTGTTTCAGAAGCAGGAACAACCCAGCCCAGTTTAGGCATCACGAGCAAACCCACCAGTGTAAGCCAGAAAAACCCATAAGAAATGAAGGCGGTGAAGCCAAAGGTATTGTTCTTCTTTGCCTCCATAATGCCTGCAATAATTTGTGCCAGCCCGCCATAAAAAATCCCCATGGCAAAAATCATTGCGTTCATCTCAAAAATGCCTGCATTGTGCAGGTTCAGTAATACAGTGGTCATACCAAATCCAAAAAGGCCCAGGGGAGCAGGATTTGCAGAAGTGTCTTTTATGGCAATAACATCCGTTTGGCTCATGGTATATCTATGTTTGTTTGGCTAAATGCTTTGCAGGTAAATCCGCGATAGCAAGCAGAAGCTCTTTATTTCAGATGTTGTACTATGCTTCTACTGGAGGTATTTCCCTTTACAGCTATCTCCGCAGTGCTATACTACACATTTACAACAATAAGTGCAATACTTCAGCTGCTACGCGCTCGTTAGCAAGCGCTCAACCTGTTAACCATTTCCCTGATCTCTGCGGGATACCAGGGAAGTTTATGTTCAGGCACATTTCGCTTCTCAAAGCTTCTTAGGCGCCTCAACCGGCTCGCCGGTTGGTATAGTGTATGCAGAAAGGAGTTGCCAGCAGCTTACGGAGCAGCAGAACCGCTATGTCTTCACTCCTGTAAAGAAGTATAAGGGAAGTAAGGAATAAGGGGAAGGAAATTACCGGCACAGTTTCGGCACAGCACCTGGAATGCTGTTTTTGCCGGTCGGTGCAGAAGTAATATTCAATATGATGCTAAAGCCGAACTGCAGAAAAGCGGTTGTAGCTTATCAGCCTGCCTTCGATTTAAACTTTTTCTGAAGTTCCTGTATGCTGGCCTTAAATTTCTTATCGGTGTCGATGAGATCGGAAACGGTTTGTACGGAGTGAATGACGGTGCTGTGATCACGGCCGCCAAAGTGATAGCCAATGGATTTAAGGGAGTGACTGGTAAACTCCTTGGCAAAGTACATAGCTACCTGGCGTGCCGTTACAATTTCTTTCTTGCGCGTTTTGGCTTTAAGCGAGTCCAGGCTTACCTGGAAATATTCGGCCACTGTTTTCTGGATGAAGTCGAGATTTACCTCCGTTTCCACATCCTCGATGATGTGCTTGAGCGCCTGTTTGGCCAGCTCCAGGTCTATTTCCTTGCGGTTCAGCGACGACTGCGCAATCAGCGAAATCAATACGCCTTCCAGCTCCCGCACGTTGGTGTCTACGCTGTAGGCCAGGTATTCCACCACGTTATCCGGAATATCAATGCCGTCGCTCTGCATCTTCTTCTGGATGATGGCCATGCGCGTTTCAAAATCCGGGCTTTGCAGATCGGCCGTCAGGCCCCACTTAAAGCGCGACAGCAGGCGCTCTTCCAGCCCTTTCAAATCGCGTGGCGGACAGTCAGAAGTCATCACGATTTGCTTGCCGGATTGGTGCAAATGGTTGAAGATATGGAAAAACATCTCCTGCGTTTTATCCTTGCCGCTCAGAAACTGCACATCGTCGATGATTAGAATATCCACCAGCAGGTAAAAGTTAGCAAAGTCCTGCACGTTGTTGGTGCGCACCGATTCGATGAACTGGTTTACGAACTTCTCTGAAGACACATACAGCACAAACTTTTCGGGGTCGCTGTTTTTTATCTGGTTGCCGATGGCCTGCACCAGGTGCGTTTTGCCAAGCCCAACCCCGCCATACACCATCAGGGGGTTAAAAGAAGTAGTGCCGGGCTTGTTGGCTACCGCATATCCTGCCGAGCGCGCCAAACGGTTACAGTCGCCCTCAATGTAATTCTCGAAAGTATAAGTGGCGTTTAGCTGCGAGTTCAGAAAGTGCCGGTCGATGGTTTTCGACTCGAACGGATTCTTGATAAAGTTCTGCTCCGGCCTATAGGAATTAACAACAGCCTGCGGTATTTTTTTGGTGGGGATATTGACTGTCTGCGGTTTGTTCGACTCATTGCCGCGGTCCACGATAATAGAGTATTCCAGCCTGCCCTCGCTGCCGAGTTCCTGGTAGATAACCTTCTTCAAAAGCTGCACATAGTGCTCCTCCAGCCATTCGTAGAAGAACTGGCTGGGCACCTGTATAGTTAGTACGCTGTCGCGGAGTGATATCGGCTTTATTGGCTCGAACCAGGTTTTAAAGCTCTGTTCGCCAATATTTTCCTTGATCACCTGCAGGCAGTTACTCCATACAGTAGAACAGTCTTTAATCATCCAGTTTTCCAAGATACACGAGATCCGTTTGGTGAAATAAGCCTCTCCTTAACGGCGGGGGGTTACAAAAATGCTCAAATAATTTAAAACAAAAAATTATTTATTCACGAAGTTAATACAGGGTTATCCACAGGCAGCACCAGGGCACTTACGCCTGTTTTTTGCCTGTTTTTTTTATTGAAGGTAAAGTCGATACGGCCTAAGAAGATACCCGACCAGCCTACCTGGTTCACCAGGGTTTCGCCGCCGGCGTTTTGTACCACGGTAGGTTCGTCCAGAAAAGTATGGGTATGGCCACCGATAATTAAATCGATGCCGGGTACCTGTTTTGCCAGTTTTAGATCATCAATTTTATCAGTTTTGTAGCTATAGCCCAGGTGCGACAGGCAGATAACCAAGTCGCATTTCTGGTTCTGGCGTAATTCCTGCACCATTTCCTGCGCGACTGGCACCGGATCAATGTATTGGGTTTCGCCGTAGTTCTCTTTGCTCACCAGCCCCGCCAGTTCAATACCCAGGCCGAAAACGCCAATGCGCAATCCCTGCTTTTCAAACACCTTGTACGGCTGAAACCGGTTTTCCAGAATAGTGCCGCCAAAGTTATAGTTAGCTATCAGAAACGGGAATGTTGCTTTTGGCAACTGGTTCTGCAGCCCTTGCAGGCCGTTGTCGAAATCGTGGTTGCCCAGCGTGGCTGCATCGTATTGCATCCGGCTCATCAGTTTATACTCCAACTCCCCGTTAAAGAAATTAAAGTATGGCGTGCCCTGCCAGATATCGCCTGCATCGAGCAGCAGCACGTTGGGTTGTTCTTTCCTGATTTTTTCGATAAGGGTGGCGCGTCGGGCCATGCCGCCCATGCCCCCATACTTGCGCCCGTCGTTTGGCATCGGGTCGATGCGCGAGTGCTGGTCGTTGGTGTGCAGGATGGTGAGCGTTACACTTTGCGCTGCCTCTGCCGGCAAAGGAAAGCCCAGCAAGCTGATACCCGCCGCCCCTACTGCCGATGCTTTCAGAAAGTCTCTTCTTTTCATAAGATGATTATACTATGGGAGCACTGTTACGCGTGAATCAGTGTCGGCCGTGACAGGCTGGCCTGCCGCTGTCAGCTGCCTGATTTGCTGCAGAATGGCATCGCGCAGCAGCAGGCCTACTTTCTCAGTTTTGGTTGCTTTTTTCAGCATGTTCAGGTCATCGCCGCCACCTGCCAGGTAATCTGAGGTGACCAGGGTATAACTTTTAGCCGGGTCAAAGGGCTGCCCGCCGATTTTAATGTCTGTCGGTTTGCCGTTTTTCACGGTATAAGTAGCGCCGCCAATGGGCGCCCACTTTTTTTCGACGGCATAATCAAACAGCTCCTGCACCGTACTTCCGTCCAGCGTCAGCACCACCAGTTCGTTCTCGAAAGGCATGAGTTCAAATACATCGCCAACATTAATTTCTCCCTTCGGCAGCGGCTGGCGCAGTCCGCCATTGGTGGTGAGTGACAAGTCGATGGGCTTGCCATAGAGCGGCTGGCTTTGCGCTATTTGCAAATCAACCACAAAGTTACCCAGCGGCGACTCATACTCCGCTTTGCCGAGCGCTTCGGGTGCAAAGCCTATCACTTCGCTCATTTTCTCGGTTACCTGCCGACGGTAAGGCGCGATGACGGCTTCTGTCTGCGGATCGGCGGTAATGGTGCTGTCCACCGGCACGTCGGTATTGGCCAGGCTCGGTGAGGCTTGCCAGGCCAGCGGCTGGCAGGCGCCTACGAGCAATGCCACCAGCGCAACACCGAGGCTCTTCCGGAATCTGATTTTCATGTGAGGAGGTCTGTTGGATAACTTGTCCACAAAAGTACAGTCTTCGCCGGAGCGGCGCAAACGGAGTTGCAGAACGAGTCTGGTATTGTTAACCATCTATACTCGAAAAAACGAGAGCGTATGGTGCTGGTGCGAGTTTGCAGCTTGTACTAAATTGTCTGCTCCTTTTGCATCCTAAACGGCATGCTTTGCTGCTGTTTTATACTTCTCTGCCCATTTATACCAAGGCTATTTACCGTTGCATTTGCGGCTCGCTGTCTTTAGCTATAAAAGGAGGTGATTCTTTTATAGTGTTCCCATTCTACTAATTCATAACCAGCAACGATTGAGTCATTCGCTAATTCTATTATCAGATAGCTGCCACTAACGGGGTCAATATTCCAACCATAATCAACTTCGATTTGATAGGCAATTTTGTTATAGTCCATATCAGCATAATTTTCTGGTTCGCCCAATAAATTAGTAACTTTTTGATATGTCATACCTTCATGCAGATGATTTTCCATAAGGTCCGTCACCATTATTTTTCTGTTTGCATAAAGAAAATCTTCTCTATCATTCCATGTTGTTTTATCAAACTCAACTTCCTTTGCCCCACAAGAAGCCAAAATTACCGACATAAAAATGATTATTACAAGATTAGAATTTCTCATACTTCAACTTGCACACATCTATACTATAAACAAGAAATATACTATAAATCACAAAGGCAGGCATATAAGACTACCTTTATAGTTAGCAGGAATAACTTTATTTTACTTCTTCCCTTTACCTGCCATGTAATTTAATGTCAGGCCTGTAAGCGTTTTCACGCCCAGTTTCATACCGCTTTCATCTATGTAAAAATCGGGCGTATGGTGCGGGGCAGCAGTGGCAGGATCTTTCCCTTTGGGCATGCCGCCTACAAAAATAAACAGGCCAGGTATTTTCTCCTGGTAAAAGGCAAAATCTTCGGCTCCTGTTACGGCTTTGGCCAGTATTACGTTCTGGGGGCCGGCAACCGCCTGCAGCGTGGGCAGCATTTTATCCGTCAGTGCAGGATCGTTGTAGGTAACGGGTGTTTGCGGAATAATTTCGACTTCAGCGGTAGCGCCGGCACTTTCGGCAATTTTCGTGGCTGTCAGCTTAATTTTGTCGTGTAACTGCTGTTGCATTTCCTTGTTCAGCGCACGGATGGTGCCTTCCAGTTGCACCTCTTCCGGAATAATGTTGTTGCGCACGCCGCCATGTATCATGCCTACCGTTATCACGGCAGCATCCTCCGGCAGTTCTATCTGGCGGCTGATGATGGTTTGCAGGCCCATTACAATCTGTGAGGCGGTCACCACCGGATCGATGCCGCCCCAGGGGTAAGCACCATGCACCTGCTTGCCTTTTACCTTGATGCGGAAGATATCGGCGCTGGCCATGGTGCCACCCGGTTTATACTTCAGTTTGCCAACTTCTGTCTGCGAGTTGATGTGCAGGCCGAAAATCACTTCCGGCTTTGGTCCCTTTTCCAGCACGCCTTCCTGCACCATCAGGTTGGCGCCGCCAATCTGCCCCACCGGAGAGCCTTCTTCAGCTGGTTGAAAGATAAATTTTACTGTACCTGGCAGCTCATTCTTCATACCTGCCAGTACTTCAGCCGTTGCCATCAGCATGGCGATATGTGTATCGTGGCCGCAGGCATGCATCACGCCTACCTGCTGCCCGTTATAGGTGGTAGTTACTTTAGAGGCAAAAGGCACATCGGTGCGCTCTGTCACCGGCAGGCCGTCAATGTCTGCGCGCAGCGCTACCACAGGTCCGGGTTTGCCGCCTTTCAGCACGCCTACTACGCCGGTGCGTGCTACGCCTGTCTGCACTTCTATGCCAAGCTTTTTCAGGTGAGCGGCTATTTTGGCAGCAGTTTCGGTTTCATGGTTCCCCAGCTCCGGGTGCTCATGAAAATCGCGGCGCCATTCAATCATCTGCGGCTCCAGCTTATCGGCCATGGTGTTGGCACGGGCAATCAGTTTGCTTTGCTGCGCAAAAGCAGGCGCTGCCAGCAAGCCGAGCCCCAGGGCAGCAAGCAGGATGCGTTTGCAGAAAATATCGTTGCTGTTCATATGTATTGTTACCATAAATAAAGCGATAAATATACAATAATTTCAGGATGGATGATGAAGATGCGATTTATACCTGCGCACACTGCGAGGTCTTTGTTGTAGCAAGCAGATTCCACATCTCCCGAACATCTCACCCAGTTGCTCCCGTACAATAAAGTATGCTAAGACGCTGGAAAGAAACCGTTCGGAAACTTAAGGAGGATATTTATACCTTATACCTGGCTGCCAATGATCCGCGCATTCCGTTTGGGGCCCGGCTGGTGCTGGTTATAACGGTAGCCTATGCCTTCAGCCCCATCGACATCATACCTGACTTTATACCGTTGATAGGCTATCTGGATGACCTGCTGCTGTTGCCGCTCGGTATCTGGCTTTGTATTAAACTGATGCCGGATGAGGTGCTGGCCGAGTACAGAGCCAAGGCAAAAGCACAAATGATGGAGCGAAAACCCAACTACATCATGGCTGCTGTTATCGTTATCCTCTGGCTGCTGCTGGGTTACTGGTTTTATCAAAACTGGATAGCCCGCATCGACTAAACCTCGTATAAGCTGCGTATTTAGCCACCTGGCTCCGTGTAGCCGGTAAGGTATAAAGCTCTATATTTACAGGAAAATAAATAAGGTATGATGACTGACGAGCAGAAATTATTTCCGGATTTCAGCCCTGCAACGGCAGCTGCGTGGGAGCAGAAAGCACGCAAAGACCTGCGCGACATACCGCTCGAAAGCCTGACCTGGCACACCTACGAGGGCATTGACGTAAAGCCATACTATAGCCGCGAAGACATACAAAATCTGCCGCTGGCACAGCAGCAACCCGGCCGCTTTCCGTTTCTGCGGGGTCATAAAACCAACAGCAACAACTGGCTGAACATACAACAACTGAAGGCAGAAAACGACGGCCATACCGCTATAGACAAAGCCGCTGATGCGTTGGCGCGAGGCGCCGATGGTATTCTCTTCGTGGTGCTGCAGCCGGATTTGTTCGATGTGGCCTATCTCACCGAAAAGATAAACCTGAGCCAATGCTCCGTTGGTTATACTTTGGCGCAGCAGCCTGAGGCTTTTCTAACAAAGCTTTATGCCGAACCGGAGGCAAAGCAGCTATCGCCTTATAGCTTACACGGTTTTGTGAACTTCGACCCGATGACGGGCAAAGGCCAGCTTACGGATGAGGAGAATAACAGCCTTATCCGGGTACTGGAGCTAACCAAAGACAGTCCCGATTTTTACGGCGTTACGGTTTGTGGCACCAGTTTCAGCAGCATCGGCGCTTCCATCACGCAGGAGATTGCCTATACTTTGAACGCCGCCGTTGCTTACGTGCACCGCCTGACAGATGCCCGGGCAGCGCCCGGGCACGTGCTGCGCAACATGCAGTTTTATATGGCTTCGGGCACTAATTACTTTTTCGAGATTGCCAAGTTACGCGCATTACGCCTGTTGTGGGCTGCCATAACAGAAGCCTATCAGGCCGGACCAGGTACAGCCGCTAACCTACGCATTCATAGTATCACCTCCAGCTGGTATCAGACGACATTGGACCCTTACGTAAACATGCTGCGCGTAACCACCGAAGCCATGGCCGCCATTATTGCGGGTTGCGACAGCCTGACCGTTGTGCCGTTTGATAACACCTTTAAGCAGCCGGATGAATTTTCGGAGCGCATTGCCCGCAACGTGTCCGTTATCCTGAAAGAGGAAGCTTATTTAGATAAAGCCATCGATCCGGCTGCGGGCTCTTATTACCTGGAGTCGCTTACCAACAAACTGGCGCAAAAAGCCTGGGCACTGTTTAAAGAAGTGGAGGCCAAAGGCGGCTTTGAAGCAGCCTATAAAAGCGGGTTTATACTTGGCTCCATCACCGAAATCAGCCGCCGCAAGTTCCGGGATATTGCCACTGGCCGTGAGGTGCTGGTGGGCACCAACAAATACCCGAACCCCCATGAGAAAATTGATTTTGAACCGGAGGAACTGATACAGAGCGCCGGTTTTGATACCACCCGCGCCGCGTACCCTACCGAAGTAATGCGTATGGCCACAGAACTGCACCTGCGTAAACGCAAACGCCGGCCGAAGGCAGTGGTGGCCACTGTTGGAGACACAGAAGAGCGCCGCCTGAAAACTTCGTTTGCCCTTGAGTTCTTCAGGTGCTCCGGCTTTGAAATCGAATTACAGGAATATGCTTCTACAGCAGAAGCAGCCGACATCCTGCTGCATGCCGCTGCCGAAGTGGTGGTGGTTTCCTCATCAGAAGCGGCCTTTGTACGTGCGTTTGGCCCTAAACTGCGCCACCATCACAACAAGCCCATTGTTATACTGGCAGATGACCCGCAGCACATGAAAGCCGAAATGGTAGAGCATGGCTACGATGAATTCATTTTTGAAGGTTGTGACATGTCCGCTATCCTGAAGGCAGTGCAGCAAAGGCTGAAGCAGGAGGACATAAACGGCAACACTTAAGTATACTGCAGCACACTGATGATGGCAGCAAATACATTAGTTTCAGCTTAACACGTTTGCCGGAAAAAAAGACTGAAATGCTGGTTCCGCCTTAAACACTAAGGCGCTCTTTACAACCGGCAGCAGGATTAATTACAGCATACCTCTATTATTATACTTTATGCAACTGGATGATATTACCATCAGAACCTCTCTGAAACCGGGCGATATCGGGTACGTTATTTACGGCATGGTGCCCTTTACCAGCACGAATGCGGCTATGGCATTGCGTTTGAAAGTTACGTTGCCCAGGGGCTGCACGAGTTCTACAGCGGGTATAATCCGGAACTGGACAGGGTTTGGGTGGCAGAACATCAACATAAAATGGTAGGGTTCCTGCTGCTCCTGCATCGCCCCGGCAACACAGCGCAACTACGATACTTTTTGATTGAGCCGGAGTACAGAGGTATCGGGTTAGGTAAAAAGCTGATGGACCTGTATATGGCTTTTTTCAGGGCCATGGGCTATACTTCGTCTTACCTCTGGACCACACACGAGCAGGAAGCTGCCATAGCCCTGTACAAGCGCTATGGTTTCCGGCTGACCGAAGAAAAACCATCTACGGCCTTTGGCAAACCTTTAACAGAGCAGCGATATGATTTAAAAGTCTAGTATCGCTTCTCCTGAAAACAAAGTATACTTAAAGTGAGCGGATTGGCCGGACTCCGCCATACTTCGCTCGCCTACAATCAAAACTGAAACATGAAGCCTGACTTCTCTGACATTGACATAAACAAAATTGCCCCGGCTGCGGCCCAGCCCGAAGGCGCTTCAGAAGCAAAACCCTGGAGAACCGCCGAGCAAATCAAGGTGAAGCGCTTTTATACTTCGGAAGATGTAAAGGACTTTGAACACCTGGATTTTGCCGCCGGGTTGCCGCCCTACTTACGCGGCCCCTACAGCACCATGTATGTGCAAAAGCCCTGGACAATACGCCAGTATGCCGGTTTCTCGACTGCGGAGGAAAGCAATGCTTTTTACCGCCGTAACCTGGCCGGTGGCCAAAAGGGTCTTTCCGTCGCGTTTGATTTGGCCACACACCGCGGCTACGATTCCGACCATCCGCGCGTGGTAGGCGATGTGGGCAAGGCTGGTGTGGCTATTGATTCGGTGGAGGATATGAAAATCCTTTTCGACCAGATTCCACTTGATGAGATGTCGGTTTCCATGACGATGAACGGAGCGGTGCTGCCGATTATGGCCTTTTACATTGTAGCCGCCGAAGAACAGGGCGTGCTACCGGAGCAACTCAGCGGCACCATCCAGAACGACATCCTGAAGGAATTTATGGTGCGCAACACCTACATTTATCCGCCGGAGCCAAGTATGAAAATTATCGCGGATATTTTTGAATTTACTTCCCGCCACATGCCGCGCTTCAACTCGATCTCTATTTCGGGTTACCACATGCAGGAAGCCGGCGCCACTGCCGACCTGGAATTGGCTTATACCCTCGCGGATGGTTTGGAGTATGTGCGCACCGGTTTACAGGCAGGCATGGACATAGATGAATTCGCGCCACGGCTTTCGTTTTTCTGGGCTATCGGGATGAACCATTTTATGGAGATTGCCAAAATGCGCGCCGCCCGGATGTTATGGGCCAAGCTTATCAAGCAGTTTAACCCGAAAAACCCGAAATCGCTGATGCTGCGCACGCATTGCCAGACTTCCGGCTGGAGCCTGACGGAACAGGACCCGTTCAACAACGTTGCCCGCACCTGCGTGGAGGCGCTGGCCGCCGCGCTTGGCGGCACACAAAGCCTGCACACCAATGCGCTGGATGAGGCGATGGCGCTGCCCACCGATTTTTCGGCCCGCATTGCCCGCAACACACAGATTTACCTGCAGCAGGAAGCCAACATCACCAAAGTGGTAGATCCCTGGGGCGGCTCTTATTATGTGGAAACGCTGACGCACGAGCTGGCGCACAAAGCCTGGGAACTGATTCAGGAAGTGGAAGAACTGGGCGGCATGGCCAAAGCCATTGAAACAGGTTTGCCGAAAATGCGCATCGAAGAAGCCGCTGCCCGTAAGCAGGCCCGCATCGACTCAGGCAAAGACGTGATTGTCGGCGTAAACAAGTATAAACCGGATCAGATACAGGAAATCGACATCCTTGACATCGACAACACGGCCGTGCGCGAATCGCAGTTGCAGCGCCTGGCAAGTATAAAAGTCTCGCGCGACGAAGGCAGCGTGCTGAACGCGTTGCAGGCTTTAACCAATGCTGCCGAATCATGTGTGGGTAATTTGCTGGAACTGGCCGTGGAGGCCACCCGCCGCCGTGCTACGTTGGGTGAGATTTCGGATGCGCTGGAAAAAGTGTATGGAAGACATAAAGCCGTGATAAGATCGATTTCAGGTATTTACAGTGCCGAGCTCTCGGATGACGAGAATTTTGAACGCGCCAAAGCCCTTGCTGATAAGTTTGACGGGTTGGAAGGCCGCCGTCCGCGCATCATGGTTGCCAAAATGGGGCAGGACGGCCACGACCGCGGCTCCAAAGTTATCGCAACCTCCTTCGCCGACCTCGGCTTTGATGTGGACATCGGCCCGCTGTTCCAGACGCCTGCCGAAGTAGCCATGCAAGCCGCCGAAAACGATGTGCACGTGGTAGGTGTTTCTTCGCTCGCAGCCGGCCACAAAACGCTGGTGCCGCAACTCATTGAAGAACTCCGCAAACTCAACCGCGGCGACATCATGGTGATTGTCGGCGGTGTGATTCCGGCCCAGGATTATGATTTCCTGTTTAGAGCCGGTGCAACAGGTGTTTTTGGCCCGGGCACCATCATTTCCGTAGCTGCGCAGCATATTTTAGAGAAGCTGATAGAAAAAGTTGAAGGTTAAGAGTTTAATTAAAGAATGAAAAGTATAAAAAGCCACAGTTGATTCATGTCAGCAGTGGCCTTATACGTCCTACATTCCGGCGTTGGACTTAGTCCCGCGCCAGGAAACAGGTATTTAACCCCATACTTTAATTATCTTTGCTGCAGCCAATACTCTATTCTCCACACCATGTCCTCCAAAACCATCAAATATCTCTTCACAGCTGCAGCAGCCGTCCTCATCATCTGGTTCATCTATGATGCCTCGTCTCAGCCCGGCGTAGATGATCTGAAGGGCAACTTTAAAGAAATAGCCATGTACCGGAACGAAAACAACACGGGCCCTATCGTCCGGATTTACGCCGTAACTGTGGCGGATACGCTCTGGAACGAAATGCGCAAATATGGCGATTACATGCCGCACACCAAGTATGGCAACACCAAAGTATACTTCTTTTTGGCAGATAAACCGGCGCCAACAGCGGTTTATCCCGGCGATGCAAACTTTGATGCACGATTTCATAACAACGCGGTAGCCAGGTATGAAAAAGATGCGATGGGCCAGATAGCATTCGTAAAATATCCCTTCCGGTAGCATGCTTGCTAGTTTGCGTATGAATAATCCCATCAACTCCGGCGTCCTGCCTGCTACTCTCACCCAGAACGGTTTAGGCTGGACGAACAGTACGCTACTGAAATTGCTTGTACTTTGCCCCGAGCTGCTGCAAGTGAAGCAGGAAGCCACTTTGCAGGAGCAACAACAAGTATAAACTACTATTGCTGAGGTGCAAAGTTTTGCGCAGATACAGCGCGTAAAACTTCCTGCATGCACCTGGCACTAGGTTTGCAGATAGCTCGTTTAAGAATCAAAGGAGCTATCATGACTATACTTAAACACTTTGTAGCGGCAGTTATACTTTGTGTTGGCAGCTTTTCGGCTTTTGCGCAAGGCGAAACCGCCAACTGGTACTTCGGCAAGAACGCAGGTATCACTTTTAAGGGCGATTCGGCCATTGCCCAAACCAACGGCCGGCTGGTGACCGAGGAAGGCAGCGCCACACTGTCAGATAAAAATGGCAATCTGCTGCTGTATACCAATGGCATCACCGTCTGGAACGGCAAGCACCGCGTGATGCCCAACGGCAATGGCCTGATGGGCGGCAAATCCTCTACACAATCAGCGCTTATACTTCCCAAGCCCGGCACTGACAGCACCTTTTACATTTTCACGACCGATATCCAGGCGCAGTCCGATGGTTTGCGCTACAGTGTGGTGGATCTAAGCAAGGCCGGCGGCACCGGCGACATCGTTTCCAGGAATGTGTTTATGATTGCACCTGTTACCGAGAAGCTCACTGCCGTGCGCCACAGCAACGGCCGCGACTGGTGGGTGCTCGCGCACCGCTGGAACAGCAATGCGTACATCGCTTACCTGGTATCGGCGGATGGCGTAAGCGTGGAGCCGGTGATGAGCAACGTAGGCACGGTGCATGGCGGCCCCAACCGCAAGGCCATCGGCTATTTAGTGCCCTCGCCGGATGGCAGCCGCCTGGCTGCCGCCCTCTGGAACGACGACAGCAATTTCGAAATACTCGACTTTAACCGCAGCACCGGTGAAGTATCGAACCCTATACTGCTGAAAGGCTATACAGAAGCGTATGGGGTAGCTTTTTCGCCGGATGGCACCAAGCTCTATGGTACGACCAACAACGGCAAAGTGGGCAAAGGTCAGATCGTGCAGTTTGATTTAAAGGCAGGTAATGCCGCTGCGGTGTCCAAATCGGCGGTAGTGGTGGCTACCTCCGGCAGCCCGACATTGGGCGCTTTAGCATTGGGGCCAGACGGTAAAATATATGTGGCGCGAAAAGACAACAATTACCTCGGCGTCATCAGCAAGCCTGATTTAAAAGGCGTCGCCAGCACTTATACCGACGATGGCTTCTACCTGGCAGGACGAAAAAGCGATCTGGGCCTGCCAAACTTTGCCCAGGGCATCCGCACAGGATCTCCTCACAAAACCACCAGCCGCTAAGTATCATACTTGTACTTAGGTGAAAGTGCATCCTGATAATCCTTACTCAAAGCTATATCATCTATTTTATACTTTAAGGACTTCATTTTTGGCTATACTCTCTTCTATCTGTTTACCTTATGGCACTTATGGCACTTCGCTCAAAAATTCTACATTTGTAAGAGCATCACTTAAATAAAAGCTTTGGCCAAACGATACAGCCCCGAAACTTACGTGCAAGGCATTTTAGCCGGAGATCGCGTGCTGCTCAGCCGGGCCATCACGTTAGTGGAAAGCAAGCTACCCGCCGACCAGGAGCTGGCCCAGCAGGTAATCAGCCAGGTGCTGCCCCACGCCGGAAAATCGGTGCGCATCGGCATAACGGGCGTGCCGGGCGTGGGCAAGAGCACGTTTATCGAAGCGTTTGGTGATTTCCTGATAAAAGAGGCGGGCAACAAACTGGCGGTGCTGGCCATAGATCCTACCAGCCAGCGCTCCGGCGGCAGTATACTGGGCGATAAAACACGTATGGATTTGCTGGCCGTAAACCCGCAGGCCTACATCCGGCCTTCCCCGGCGGGCAAGTCGCTGGGTGGCGTAACCAAGAGCACCCGTGAAACCATTATACTTTGCGAAGCAGCAGGTTTTGACACTATTTTCGTGGAGACCGTAGGGGTAGGGCAGTCAGAAACGGCAGTGCATGCCATGGTAGACTTTTTCCTGCTGCTGATGCTGGCCGGCGCTGGCGATGAATTACAGGGCATCAAGCGCGGGATCATCGAAATGGCTGACGCCATCGCCATCACCAAAGCCGACGGGAGCAATACAGACAAAGCCAAAGCCGCCCGTGCCGAATACCAGAACGCACTGCACCTCTACCCGCCTGCCGCTTCCGGCTGGTTACCGAAAGTCAGTACTTGCTCTGCCCTGCAGCATATGGGCCTTGATACTATCCGGCAAACGATAATTGCTTATGTGGAGCTTACCAAGCGCAACGGCTTTTTTGAGCAAAAGCGCCGCGACCAGAACCTGCAGTGGATGTATGAAACTATCCGCCATGCACTGGAAGAAAATTTCTTTGCCCGTGAACAAGTAAAAGATCAGTTGCCGGGTATAGCGCAGGCGGTAAAAGAAGGACAGAAATCAGCTTTTGCTGCCGCAGCAGAATTGCTGAAGATTGTCTGAACCTTTTCGTTTCAAACTGTACAGCTTTTCCTATGTAGCCGGTGCCACTCAGGTAAACAAAAAGGCCGGCTCTTTTCCAGAACCAGCCTCATTTATATTCTTCCAGGAGTACCTTATCTTGCTTCCTCCAGCACCACTTTTGCCCATTTGCAGATGCCTCCGAGGGGTGGGTTATACTTGTACACGCTTACTTTTACCGAAGCTACAAAAGGAAACTGATCGTATACTTTGTCGATGATGCGGTGGCCGAGGTGCTCCAGCAAACGGGCAGGTGTGCCCATTTCCTCCAGCACCAGCGCGTACAGCACTTCGTAGTTTACGGTCTGGTGTAAATCATCTGTTTCGGCGGCACGGCGCAGGTCGGTGTCAATGTATAAATCGATGCCATACTTGTTGCCGATTTTCTGCTCTTCGTCGTAATAGCCGTGGAAGGCAAAGAACTCCATTCCCTCCAGTGCAATCTGCCCCATTTTTATACTTAGCTGATATCGTCGAAGAAAGATCCTGCGCTTTGCTTTACAGCAGCGCCGCCGGCGTAGTTGCGCGATGGCTCCGTAAGCGGACGCTGGATTTCAGGCTTGTCGGGCGTAACCGGCTGTATGTCCGGAATTGGTTTCTCGATATCGGGAGCGGGTACCTGGCCGGGATAATCAGGCGAAGGCTGCTCAATTTCCGGAGCCGGCACGTTGGGTACCATGGGCTCCGCCGGGCTTGGCACCTCCGGCTGCGGCTGTGTTACATCCGGAGCCGGATCGCCAATCGGATCATAACTGTTACTGATAGCTACAGGTACATTTGCCGCTGTAGAAGCTGCGAGCTGGTATGGTTTGTTTTCGTAGGTTGTGTCCATTTCTTTCAGGTTTTTTAAAAGCCCGGCATCCTCTACTTTTACGCCTGCAGCTCCTGAAAGAATACTGTTTATAGTTGTTTTGGGTTTTGCTTTCGTTTTTTCTGCTTTCTCCAGCGCCTCGTTGGCCAGGTTCTTCAGGTCGCGCACCAACGAATCGAGGTATCCCTCCAGGCGCTGGTGATCCTGCTCCATGGCCCTAACTTCCTGCTGCATTTCTGCCACCACTTTTTCGGCGTCTGTTTTAGCCTGTTCCAGCATCTGGCGGGCCTGGTTGCGTGCCTGGTTCAGCAGTTCGTTTGCCTTCAGTTCGGCCTCCCGGGCCTGCAGTTCCGCCGATTTGGTTGCCTGTTCCAGAATGCTGTTGCCGGTATCTTCAGCTGTTTTCAGGGTTTTATAAAGCGATGATTCCACCTCGCGGAGCTTTTGCGTTTCGCGGTGCGATGTGTCCAGCTTCATGCGCAGATCCTTGTTTTCGTCCAGCAGTTTTTCCCATTGCTGCGAGAGGGTGAGCAGAAATGCGTTTACCTCATCCTTGTCTAATCCTCTGAATGCCTTCTCAAACGTTTTTTGCCTGATCTCTAATGGTGTAATCTTCATAAACGTACCTTTTTAATGTCCCAGACCGAAATGGTGCGGTCGTCGCTACACGAAACTAACTGATTCTGATGAGCCGACCAAAATAATTTATTCACAGAAGTGCCATGGCCGGCATTTCGTACTTTGTCTATCACTTTCAGCAATTTAAAAGTTTCAGCATCCCAGAGCTTGATAGATTTATCCATGCTGCACGTAGCAAAATATTGCCCGTCAGGGCTGTACGTAATATGGTTGATGGTATACATGTGTGCAATCTGGTAGCCGCGCGCCTTATAGTTTTCAGCCACCTCCCACACCCACAGGTGCGCATCGCGGCCGGCGGTGAGCAGCAACCGGCCATCCGGCGAATAAGCGACCGTAAACACCGAGTTGGTATGCGCTGTAAGCTCCTGTTGCAGCGCCATACTTGCTGCATCAAACACGCGCACCACATTATCGCTGTAGCCCACGGCCAGTTCGCCCGTATGCTTGTTGTAAGCCAGGCAACGGGCGCTCTGGTCGGTTTTCCGGATAATGGTTTGCAGCTCAAACGTGTCGCCATCCAGCACGCCAACGCCGCCGTTACCCAACGCCACGTATACTTTGCCCTGCTCCGAAGTATAAAGTATGTCGAAGATTGCAGCTTTCGGCAGCGGCACCGATTTTAAGATTTGTTTGCTGTTAAGGCCTATCACCTGCAGTCCTTCCTGGTTCTGGCCGATGAGCAGCAGGTTACGGTCCGGCACGTATTGCAGCGCATATACCGAGGTGCTTACCCGCGCCACCAATTCCCCGTTTTCCGGCTTATCAAAGTCCCAAGCTGCCACCATGCCATCCCCTCCGGCAGAGAAGAAGATGTTTTCCTGCCCGGATGGTTCCAGCGTGTACACGCAGTCGCGGTGGCCAGTAAGGGTCGTTATTTTTTGTACCTGTAAGTTGCCGGCCATGTTACCACACTGCTTGTTTTAAAATTTAGCTAAATTTACAATAATTAAGTAAGATGACACAAGCATCAGGATGTTAGGCAAAAGACTTTCCCGCTGATCCGATTATCAACAGGAAAGTCTTTGTGTCATCCACAGAATTTTAAAATAGCTGATTTATTATGCCTGTCAGCTGTCTTGCAGCTTTGTTTTTTATACTTATACAACCACCCTTACCTGTTCTATTGCCTATGCCCCTGCTGCTTACCCGACAACTGAACCCGCACACCATACTTGGCATCTGGCAGCTGACAGAGCCTGTTGCGGAACTGCAGCAGTTGTTGCCGCCTTACCTGGATGCCAGCCAGCTAACGGGGCAGGTGCATGCACGGCGGCAGCGTGAGTGGCTCGCCAGCCGGACGCTCGTGTACCACCTGCTAAAACACTTTACGGATGAACCGCTTCTGCTCAGGCGCAATGTACACGGCAAGCCATACTTCGAGGAAAAGGGCTACTGTGTATCTATCACACACTCGCCGCACCTGGCTGCCGTTATACTTTCGGATAAGTATGAGGTTGGCACAGATATTGAACTTATCACTCCGAAAGCGCTGCGCGTAGCAGATAAGTTTTTGTCGGAAGCAGAAAAAGAAAGTACAAAATCCGACGAAAAAGAAACCTGCCTGTACTGGAGCGCCAAAGAAACTTTGTACAAAATGTATAGCCGTAAAAAGCTGATTTTCAAGGAAAATTTACTGATTGAGCCTGCCATGCAGCCAAATACACTGCTGGGACGTGTGCAAACGGATAATTTTTCTAAATTGTACCAGATTTCCTTTGAAATGGTACTGAACCATGTGCTTACCTATAGTATCGACCAAAACTGAATTTGAATAACCCAAACCACAACACAATGAAATACCTTGCCTCCATTGCCGCAGCTACCTTCCTTTCGGTGAATGCTTTTGCACAATCCGGCGGGTATGCATTAGGCGATAAAGTCGCTGATTTCTCGCTGAAGGACAGCCACAACCAACCTGTTTCGCTCAGCGATTTTGCCAACACTAAAACTGTAGCGCTGGTGTTTACCAACAACCAGTGTCCTTATGCCAAATTGTACGAAAACCGCCTGGTTGATCTGGCAAACAGCTATGGCAGCAAAGGGGTGCAGTTTGTGTTTATCAACCCCGGCGTGGGCAGCGGCGACGGCAGTGAAACGCTGGCTGATATGGCCGCCAAAAACTACAGCTTTCCTTACCTGGCTGATGAGGGCCAGAAAGTAAGCAGGCAGTTTGGCGCCACCAAAACGCCCGAAGTATACGTGCTGCAGAACAACAATGGCGCGTTTGTGCTGAAGTATAAAGGCGCTATAGACGACAATCCGCAACTGGAGAGCGGCGTAAAGAACTTTTACCTGAAAAACGTATTGGACGAAGTGCTGGCCAATAAAACAGTCACTGCCCTGAATAAACGCCCGACAGGTTGCCTAATAAAAGCATATTAAGCTACTTAAAGAACGAATATTCTGAAATGGAAATAGCGCTTTGCCTTTTAGGAATTATAGCTGCTGCCATAGGTGGCGCGGGTGTATATTATTTGTTGCAACGCGCGAAGGCTAGGCTATAGCGCTGGCTGGCTGGTGCGAGCTTGTAGCTCGTAACTTTCTTAAGCAGCAAAAGTACGAGCTACAAGCTCGCACCAGCCAGCACCAATCAGTGATATAGCCTAGCGGAAATACTGCGCACAGCCATGCCCTGCTAAATTTAATCGTATATAATATCAAACTTTAGCTCCTGGCCTGCGTCTGCCCTCTACACAGCCGTATCATCAGAAATGGCTTCCAGTAACTTAGTAACTTCAGCCGCCTTGTCCAGATCATCCATTTTTTCGAAAGAGAAAGCCAGGTTGCGCAGCGCCCGCCGGATGATGTCCAGGTTGGTGCAGGGCTCATAAAAAATATCAACGGGGTTGAGGTTAAGCTGCAGGATGTAATTGTCGATGTCGGCTTTGGACAGGATAAGGCCTTTGTTGTACACGTTGATATAAAACTGTATGCCATCCATTTTATAGGTAAGTATAAACAGATTGGGCAGGTTTACGCCATATACGGGCATCTCCAGGCGCTTGGCAATAATCATATAAATAACGCACAGCGTCAGCGGATTGCCGCGTTTGGTTTCCAGCACCAGGTGCAGCATGGAATTGGCCGGCGAGTGAAAATTTTTGGTGTTGGCAGAAAACTTCTTCTCCCGGAAAATCACGTTGTTAAGCGATTTCACCTGATCAAACGGGTGCATTTCGTTCTTCATATGCGTCCAGGCATCAAAGTATAACTGATCCATGGCCTGGGTAATGGTGCCATACTCCACATCGGGGTACAGGTAAGAGTTTACAAGCCAGAGGCCTTTCAGCAGATCCGGGTCATCCTCCTGCTTCCATTCCCGCAGGCGGTGCATCAGCCCGCCAAACTGCAGGTTATGTATCAGGTCTTCGATCTTTTTCTGTAAATCCGGGTTCAGGGTTTCTTCCCACTCCTCCTCCAGAAAGGGAATAATGCCCTCACCCAAGGATACTATTCTTCGCTCTATATGCAACGCCACATCCTCGTCGCTGTCGTCCAGCAACGATATCATCGCTTTTATTTCTGTTTTGTTCACGCTATGCTTTACTTTAATTAGAAATTCAAAATTAGAAGTTAAAAATGCTGGCTTACTCCTCCATCCAGGTATAACATCTCATCACCAAATTTAAATTCGTAATTCAAAATCACGTCTGTATCACACCTACATTGTATGGTTTTTCGATAGGCGCATGGTTAGCAGCCTCAATGCCCGTTGATATAACCTGCCGTGTTTCCAGCGGGTCAATAATGCCATCTACCCACAGCCTGGCTGCCGCATAGTAGGGCGAGAGTTCTTCGTTATACTTGTCAGTAATACGGCTGAGCAGCTCTTGCTCCGCTTCAGGCGTAATCTCCTCGCCTTTTGCTTTCAGCGACGACACATGGATTTGCAGCAGGGTGTTGGCCGCCGCCGCACCACTCATTACAGCCAGTTGCGCGGTGGGCCAGGCGTAAATCAGGCGCGGGTCGTAAGCTTTGCCGCACATGGCATAGTTGCCAGCACCGTAGCTGTTGCCTACCAGTATGGTAAACTTAGGCACTACCGAGTTGGCCATAGCACTTACCATTTTAGCGCCGTCCTTGATGATGCCGCCCTGCTCCGACTTGCTGCCCACCATAAAACCCGATACATCCTGCAGAAACACCAACGGGATTTTTTTCTGGTTACAGTTCATGATAAAGCGCGCGGCCTTGTCGGCTGAGTCGGAGTAAATAACGCCACCCATCTGCATTTCGCCTTTTTTGCTCTTCACAATCTTACGCTGGTTGGCCACTATCCCCACCGACCAGCCATCGATGCGGGCGAGGCCGCAGATAAGCGTCTGTCCATACAGATCTTTGTACGCTTCGAACTCCGAGTTGTCTACCAGGCGCAGGATAATGTCCATCATATCGTATGGTTTTACGCGATCGGAAGGCAGCAGGCCGTAGATTTCCTGCTCATCCAGCTTTGGCGCAGCCGGCGCAGCGCGGTTAAAACCAGCCTTCGGGTTATCGCCCAGCTTATCGAATATATTGCGGATATGATCCAGTGCTTCTTTGTCGTCCTTGCATTTATAGTCTGTTACGCCGGATATTTCTGAATGTGTGGTCGCGCCGCCCAGGCTTTCGTTGTCTATTGTTTCGCCTATGGCGGATTTCACTAAATAGGAGCCGGCCAGAAAAACAGAGCCGGTACCTTCCACTATCAATGCTTCGTCGCTCATGATGGGCAGGTAAGCGCCGCCTGCCACGCAGCTGCCCATAATGGCGGCAATCTGCACAATGCCCATGGCGCTCATTACGGCATTGTTGCGGAAGATGCGCCCAAAATGCTCTTTATCCGGGAATATTTCATCCTGCATCGGCAGAAACACGCCTGCACTATCCACGAGGTACACGATGGGCAGCTTGTTTTCCATGGCGATTTCCTGGGCACGCAGGTTTTTCTTAGCTGTGATGGGGAACCAGGCGCCAGCTTTTACGGTGGCATCGTTGGCTACCACCACGCACTGCCGGCCTTTGATGTAACCGATACCAGTTACCACGCCGCCACTCGGGCAACCACCCACTTCCTGGTACATGCCCTCACCGGCAAAAGCGCCCACTTCCAGAAACGGCGCGCCTTCATCGAGCAGGTATGTAATGCGCTCGCGGGCCGTCATCTTGCCTTTGTCATGCTCTTTTTGGATGCGTTTTTCACCGCCGCCCAGGTATACCTTCTTTAGTTTACTTTTCAGCTGGTAAGTCAGCTGCTTCAGTGCGTCTTCGTTTTTATTGAATTCGATGTCCATGCAGGTATGCTAAAAGTATAGAAAGTGGCATAATGAAAAATCCGCCGGCTAAAGCAGCGGATTCTATAAAGATATAATTTTTATATGGCTTATGCCCTACTGTTCCGCTTTTAAGGAATCTGCTTTTACCCTGACTGGCGCCTGTGCTTCTGCAGTATTCGTTATCGGCACGTATACCGTGTCCGGCACAGGGTTGTTAAACTCCTGCGGATGCTCGTCCTGCATGTCTTTCACCTCCTCCAGCGTAATCACGCGCCCGGTGGCATCTACTTTATACTTGTCTTTGCGGCCCAGGAGCGAAAAATGCACGTAGCGCTTCGGGTATGCCTGTATGTCGCGCAGCAGCAGGTTCAGCGCCTCTGTGGAGTTAGCCATGTTGTTATAGAGCTCTTTGTCGGTCATCAGCTTACCGAGGGAGCCCTGATCAGAATTAAGTTTGGCAACAGCGGCTTCCATTTCCTGTACGGCACTGTTGGCATTATTCACCAGTTTGGTTACCTCCGCCTGCTTCAGCGTATCCGTAATCTCCGCCATGTTCATAGCTATCCGGTCGATATAGACCTGCGTTTCCTTGAGCGAGGCGGTAAGCTGGCTCAGGTTATCGGCTATCTGCCCGATATTTTGCTGGTTAGCCCGCAGGATCTGATTTACAGCATCAGTAGTGGCTTTGGTGTTGGCGAGTATGGATTGCAGGTCGCCTGTGGCATCGCTGCCCAGCAACCGGTTTACACGGGCCAGCGTGGTGTCTACTTTATCGATGATCGGCACCGTTTTGGATGAAATCATGTCGGTGATACTGCTCTCCTTGAAAGCAATCAGTTGCTCGCCGCCATCAAATAGTTTGGTACTGTTGCCGATGTAGAGTGTAATAGCCTTGCCACCAAGCAGATCTGAACTGGCCAGGCTGGCGATGGTAGAGTCGCCTATGGCCAAATCCTTCATCACCTCAATCTGTACTTTTACTTTGTTGTCCTGCTCTGTCAGCAGTTTCATGCTTTGCACCCCGCCCACCTGCACACCATTAAGAATAACAGGATTAGACACGTTTAGCCCGTCTACGTTGTCATATATCACATAATAGCGCTTGCTGTCCGAAAAAAGATTCGAACCTTTCAGGAACATAAACCCGAAGTACAGGATAACAATGGCTACTATTCCGAGCAGCGCAACTTTTACTTCTTTAGATAGCTTCACGTGGGGGATATTTGGCTTACAGATTAATTCATCGCCTCCAGCTCCTGTTTATAAGCTTTGAAAGCACGATATATACCTGATGCCATATACGATTGTCCGGACTTATCGTTAAGATATTTTTCTTCCGTCGGGTTCGTCAGAAAGCCGCACTCTATCAGCACGCTGGGCATGTACGACCGCCAGAGCACCAAAAAGGGGGCCTGCTTCACGCCGCGGCTGCTTCGGCCTACTTTGGTTTTAAATTCCTGCTCCACTTTTCCGGCAAAGCGCAGGCTGTTGTCGATATAGGCGCTTTGCTGCAGGGCAAACAAAATATGGCTCTGCGGCGAATTGGGATCAAAGCCGTCATACTTGTCCTGGTAGTTGTCTTCTTTCAGAATAACGGCGTTTTCACGCTTGGCCACCATCAGGTTGCCCTCCGATTTCTGCAGGCCCATAGTATAGGACTCGGTGCCATGGGCGGCAGAAGGCCCGGCGTTGAGGTGGATGGAGATAAACAGGTCGGCGTTGTTCTTGTTGGCAATGCCTGCACGGTCGGCCAGTTCCACAAACGTGTCGTCGTCGCGGGTATAAATCACTTTCACATCCGGCAGGTTTTTCTCAATTAAAGCGCCTACCTGTAATGCCAGCTCCAAGGCCACATCTGCCTCATGCGAAAATTTGCCGTTGCAGCCGATATCTTTGCCGCCGTGCCCGGCATCTATCACCACGGTACGCAGCTTGTAGGCTTTGCGGAATGTTAATTTACTGGAGGAGCAAAGTAAAAGAATGAGGGCCAGAAACGAAACAGCAACAATATTTCTCACAACGTTCGTTAGTTAAAAGTTAAACAATAACTTTGTACAAATTAAATAAAACTTCAGGGAAGTTCGGAAGATTTGCGCTACATTTTGTTTTTTTTACTGCTACTGCAGTTCAGCATACTTTCTCCACCAGCCGTAAGGGCGCAGGTAACGCCGCGCCCGCCTGCACCACCCCGGGACAGCCTGGCCACCGGACAGGATTCCGTGGCGCGCGCCACTCCAAAAGGCGACATTGAAACGGTTATCAAATACTCTGCCAGGGACTCCATCCGCTTTGAGGTAGAACGCAAAGTAGTGCACCTGTATGGCGATGCCAAGATAAACTATGGCCCTATGTCGCTGGAGGCGGCCTACATCGAGATAAATTACGACAGCACCACCCTGAACGCCACCTCCATGACCGACTCTACAGGCAAGGAAATCGGGGTACCCGAATTTACGAATGGCGGCGAGAATTACGCCGCTAAGCGCATTGCCTATAACTACAAAACAAAAAAAGGGCGCATCGCTGAAGTAGTAACGAAAGAAGGCGATGCATTTATACATGCCGAAGTAATAAAGAAGAGTGGGGAGGAGGATTTTTATGGCCTTCATGCCCGCTACACCACCTGTAGCTTGGAGCACCCGCACTTTTATATTAACGCCAGCAAAATAGCCAAGTCCGGAAATAAAGTAATGTCTGGGCCCTTCAACCTGGTTATTAGCGATATTCCCACGCCGCTGGGTTTCCTGTTCGGCCTGTTCCCTACGCCAGAGGCTGGGCGCGCATCAGGCATAATTGTGCCCAGCTTCGGCGAAGAACGCCTGAGAGGCTTTTCTTTAGAACATGGCGGCTATTACTTTGCCTGGAACGATTATATCGGCACCAGCCTGACCGGCAGTATTTACTCGCTTGGCAGCTACGATATCAGCGTAGCTAACACCTACAACAAACGCTATGCTTACCGGGGCAGCTTTAATGTTCAGTATAATTACCTCAAATTAGATGAAGCGGATATCGCAGATTCACGCTCTACCGACGACATCTCCAGATATCTGCCGAAGAATAATAAGTCTTTTGCCGTTCAGTGGTCGCACTCGCCTGTTCCCAAACCCGGACAGGGCTCGTTTTCTGCCAGCGTGAACGTCAGGAGCAGTATGGAAAGAAGCTTGCAGTATAACAGTACCGCAAATTACCTGGCTGCCACCCTTAACTCTACCATTTCATACCAGAAAACCATTCAGAATTCTCCGTTCAGCTATGCTATTACGCTGTCGCAGGGGCAGAATACGAGTGGCGTGATGCACTTCGTGCTGCCCGACATCAACCTGAGCATGACGCAGACCAGCATATCAGAGTTGCTTACCAATAAGCCCCCGATGGGCAAATGGTACGATAAGTTTCAACTGGGTTATGGCGTGCGTTTTCAGAACACCATCGACAACGTTATTACAGCCCGCCAGATTTCGGGCATAGATGCTATCGGCGAAACCCTCAATACCGACACCATCGCCGTCAACATGAACAACCTGGGCGAGTTGTGGAAGAATGGCCGCCGCAGCGCCATACATAACTTCTCCTTCAGTTTAGGTAACTATAAACTGCTGCGTTATCTCAACTTTACGCCGAGCGTAAGCTATAGCGAAACATGGCTCGACCAGAAGTATAGCTACAGCTTTGATCCGGATTCGCAGAAAGTACGGATTGATACCGCTAACTTCGGCAGGGTGTATAACTATAACGCAAGCGCTTCGGTAACCACCCAGATTTTCGGCACCTATGTTTTTAAGAAAGGCAAACGGGTGCAGGCTATCCGCCATACCATCCGGCCAAGTGTGGGCTACTCGTACCGGCCAGACTTCGGCGCCAGCAGTTTTGGATTTTACCAGGACTTCCAGACCGGAATAGACCCTGTTACCAACCTGCCAATCTATAACACGCTGGGGCGCTTTTCTACCGGACTACCCGGCAGGGGTTTGCAAAGTGCCGTCACATTTTCGGTGCAGCAAAACGTAGAGATGAAGGTTAAAGCTGAAAACGATTCCACAGGCTCCCAGACAGAGAAAGTGAGCCTGATTGATAACCTGGGCATAAGCGGAAGTTACAACATGGCTGCGGAGGCTTTCAAGCTCAGCAACATCAACATGAACATGAATACGCGCCTGTTCAAAACGTTTGATGTTTCCTTTCATGCTACCTTCGACCCTTACAAGCGCGACAGTGTGGGCACGCGTATCGACGAGTATATATTTGATATCTCTAAATTTAAGCTCGCCTCGCTTACGAACGCCGGATTAAGCATTAGCGCCAACTTTAACCCCGAAGACCGAAGCAGCTCCACCACGGTGCCATCTAACCTGCCTGTACTGCAGCGCGACACAGATCCGCTCACCCCGGAGTACATCGACTTTAAAATTCCGTGGACGCTCAGTATGAATTATACTGTTAACTATACCAGGGGCTTTGGCTTCAACCCAATCACCCGGCTTGGAAACGAAACCAACATCACGCAGACGATTGGGTTCAACGGTTCTCTCAGCCTCACTGAGAAGTGGAAAATTACCTATAATACAGGGTATGACTTTGTTCAGAAGAATATTTCCTACACCAACATCAATATTGCCCGTGACCTGCACTGCTGGGATATGACAATTGGCTGGACACCCTTCGGCCTGCAGCGCGGCTACAACTTCACCATCCAGGCCCGTGGGTCGCTGCTCCAGGATCTGCGCCTGACCAAAAGCAGGTCTGGCTGGAACAGGTAATCAGCAACAGCGGCACAACCTAAATAAGTGGCTGTTTTTGGTTTGAATTTTATAGCTTTGCGGCCTAACTATAGTATAAGCTATGTCTGTTCATAAATCTGAGGTAAAGATTATTACGACGCACCAGCTGCAGAACATGAAGGAGCGCGGCGAGAAGATATCTATGCTCACGGCCTACGACTTTTCTATGGCCGGCATCCTGGATGCCGCCGGTGTTGACGTGTTGCTGGTAGGCGACTCAGCCTCTAACGTAATGGCTGGCCACGAAACCACGCTGCCCATTACGCTGGACCAGATGATATACCATGCCTCTTCGGTGGTGCGCGCCGTAAAGCGTGCGTTTGTGGTGGTGGATATGCCGTTTGGCTCTTACCAGGGAAACTCCTCTGAGGCGCTCCGCTCTGCTATCCGCATCATGAAGGAGTCCGGCGCACATGGCATTAAGCTGGAAGGTGGCGCTGAAATAAAAGAATCTGTTACGCGTATTCTGAGCGCCGGCGTACCCGTAATGGGCCACCTGGGACTAACGCCGCAATCGATCTATAAATTTGGCACCTATACGGTGCGGGCAAAGGAGGAAGAAGAAGCGGAGAAGCTGTTGCAGGACGCGCAGTTATTGCAGGATCTCGGCTGCTTTGCCATAGTGCTGGAGAAAATACCTGCAGACCTGGCACAGCGCGTAGCCACTCAGCTTCATATCCCGATTATAGGCATAGGCGCCGGCCCGCACGTAGACGGACAGGTGCTGGTGGTACACGACATGCTGGGTATCAACAAAGAGTTTAAGCCCCGCTTTCTGCGCCGCTACGCCGACCTGCACAGCATTATGACAGATGCCGTGCAAAACTACGTGAAAGACGTAAAAAGCCGCGACTTCCCGAGCGACAAAGAAGCTTATTAATTACGAATTACGAATGTTGGTGTTCTTTGATGTAGGTAATTGGATTGACGAAAGGCTATACAGTGGTTGATATGTTCCATACTTTACTTATCACTCGTAGTTCTTAATTCGGAACTCATAATTCGTAATTCAGAATGATAGAGGTTTTGTTTGAAGACAACCATGTGCTGGCGGTAAATAAACCTGCCGGGCTGCTGGTGCACGGCGACGAAACCGGTGACACGACTCTGGCCGACCTGGCGAGAGAATACATCAGAGAGAAGTATAACAAGCCGGGCAACGTGTTTGTAGGAGTGGTGCACCGCCTCGACAGGCCCGTAAGCGGCGTGGTGCTGCTGGCCAAAACCTCTAAAGCACTTGCCCGCCTGAACGAGCTTTTCCGAAATAAAAAGACGCAGAAAACGTACTGGGCCGTGGTGCACAAACGGCCGCAGCCGGAGCAGGGCACGCTGGTGCACTGGCTGGTAAAAGACAGTGCTAAAAATATAACCAAAGCTTTTGCCAAAGAAAATAAGCAGGGCCAGCGGGCAGAGTTGCACTACCAGCTTATCAGCAGCCACGGCGATGCGCATTTGCTGGAGGTAAATCCCATTACCGGAAGGCCCCACCAGATCCGGGTACAGCTGGCCTCGCTGCGCTGCCCGATATTGGGCGATTTAAAGTATGGCGCCGCCCGGCCTCTGCCCGATAAAAGCATTGCCCTGCATGCACGCCAGCTGCAGTTTGAGCATCCTACACTCAAAAAACCCATTACCATAAGCGCGCCGCTTCCTGCCAACCCGGTATGGTCGCCTTTCCGGTAAAGCAGCAGTAGCATGCCAGGGTAAAAAATGATTCATATCATTATATGAACTTTTAGCCTCCAATATCTATTTAACTTAAGATCCGTGTTGTAAATTTGTAGCGCAAGCAGCCGGGTTATACTTTATTGCCTGCCTGCGCGAAACTCATACTTTATCCATTTTACATTTATTTTAATGGCTATTCTTATATTTTTTGTGGCACACTGGTACTTGTCGCTGTTTGTGCAGACTTTCTTTCTGCACCGTTACGGCGCACACAAGATGTTTACCATGAATCCTTTCTGGGAGAAAGCGTTTTACCTGCTTACCTATATCGCGCAGGGCTCTTCGTTCCTGTCGCCACGCGCCTACGCCATACTGCACCGCATGCACCACGCGTTTTCCGATACGGAGCGCGATCCACACTCACCGCATTTCTCGAACAATGCGTTTACGATGATGTGGAAGACCAAAGAAATTTACAACAACGTACTCCATAACCGCGTGGAACCGGAGCGCCGCTTTGAAGGCAATTACCCGATGTGGCCGGCTATAGAAAAGGTAGGTGATTCCTACTTTTCAAGAATTGGCTGGGGCGTGGGCTACGTGCTGTTCTACATCGCCTTTGCCACGCAGTGGTGGATGTTCCTGCTGCTGCCTGTTCACTTTTTAATGGGCCCGATACACGGCGCTATTGTTAACTGGAGCGGCCACAAGTATGGCTACCAGAACTTCGACAACCACGACAAATCGCGCAACTCGCTGTTCTTCGATTTCCTGACAGGCGGCGAGCTGTTCCAGAACAACCACCACAAACTGCCCAACCGTGTAAACTTCGGCGTGAAGTGGTGGGAAGTGGACCCGACATGGCCCGTTATCTGGACGCTGAACAAGCTGAACATCATCAAGCTGAAACCTGCGAAAGCAAAGGCCAAAGCAAAAATGAAGATAGCTGCCTAAGTATAAAAAAGCCCTCCCGCAACGGAGGGCTTTTTTCTTTATCGCCGGTTAAATACCAAAATTACCCTGTAACCACTTTGGGAGCGAGGGCCACCGAAAGCTGCTGTCCGCGCTGCCGCACGCTATGTATAGATTGTTCCTGCTCCTTTATTTGTACCGGCTGCGCCTGGCATAAATCGCCTTATACCAGAAGCAACCCGGGTAAACATCCTTTCAAGTTCATGAGGAGATAGAATTTATTTGCACTCTTTCAGGTATGGCGAAGTGCTTAAGTTATACTTTACTTTGGTATCAGACTGATATAAACATCTTATAATCAACAACTATGCTTCTAAAGTATTATATTGATGTTTTTAGCAGGTGCAATCTTTATTTCAGATGCGCTGTTGCGTACGGAAATGTAGAATTGATTTGATAAGCAGGCGCCCCGGAGGGATTATTTTAGCCGGAAATTGATTTGGGTTTCCGGGAGGCTGCACTACCTTTGTATAGGTATGGCTGTAAATAGTAGGTAAATACAGCGCCAGAGCAAGAACATTTAGGCACCGCTGCCTGTTAGGACAGACACTATGAGGATAACCGTATGCCGCCAAGAACACTTTAATGCAGCCCACCGCCTGCACAATGCCGCCTGGAGCGATGCCCGGAATGCCGCCGTGTTTGGTAAATGCAACAATCCCAACTACCATGGCCACAACTACCGGCTTATTGTGAAGCTGACAGGCCCCGTAAACCCGGAAACAGGATATGTATACGACCTGAAAAAGCTGAGCGACCTGGTAAAGCAGGAAGTAACAGACAGGTTTGACCATAAAAACCTGAACCTGGACACAGAAGAATTTAAGCACCTGAACCCCACCGCTGAAAACATAGCCATGGTTATCTGGCAGAAGTTGCGGAAAGAGATTGACGTGCAATACGATTTAGCCGTAACACTGTATGAGACCGAACGAAACTTTGTGGAATATAATGGATAACCCACACACGGATAACGATGCCGAGGCTATGGATGACCTCATCATGACCTCACTGAAGACGCCCCTTCGTGCGGATGCCTTTGATATGCCGGATGATGAGAAAATCAGGATCATTGCTGAGCATTTCCGCCAGATAATGCACACGCTGGGCCTGGACCTGACCGACGACAGCCTGAAAGGCACCCCTGACCGCGTGGCGAAAATGTATGTAAAGGAAATATTCAGCGGCCTCGATCCGAAAAACAAACCCGTGATACGCCGCTTTGAAAATAAATACCAGTATAACCGGATGCTGGTAGAGCGTGATATTACCGTATACTCTTCCTGCGAGCATCATTTTGTACCCATCATCGGCAAAGCACATGTGGCTTATATTCCCAACGGGCACGTAATCGGCTTGTCGAAGTTAAACCGCATTGTGCATTACTATGCCCGACGCCCGCAGGTGCAGGAACGCATGACAATGCAGATTGCAAATGAATTGAAGGAGGCCCTGCAAACCGAAAATGTGGCTGTACTGATAGAAGCCGATCACCTGTGCGTGATGAGCCGCGGCGTAAACGACGTGAGCAGCAGCACCATCACAGCAGAGTATGGCGGGCTGTTTCAGGAGGAGCAGTACCGCAGCGAGTTCCTGGGCCACCTCCACAGAAAATAAGCGGCAGCAACACTTTCTTCCGCAGCCCGAATACGCTTATACAACTCTAAAGCAACTAAATACAACAGCATGATGCCGTTTACTCGTAACAGGCTCAATACCATACTTTACGCTAAAGAAGAACTATGTCAGGTAAAATACTGATCACAGGAGGGTCTGGTTTAGTAGGCATGCGCCTCTCCGAAATGCTCATAGATCTGGGCTACGAAGTGGCGCATCTCAGCAGAAATCCAGATAAAATCACCAAATACAAAGCTTTTAAGTGGGATTTTAAAGATGATTTTATCGATGACAGCGCCATCACTTATGCCGATTACATTATCCACCTGGCGGGAGCAAATGTGGGTGATGAAAAATGGACAGAGGACCGCAAAAAAGAAATTTACTATAGCCGCGTAAAAGGTTCTGATCTGCTTTACCGCTGTCTGAAAGAAAGTAAACATCATGTAAAGGCTTTAATTTCTGCTTCGGGCATCAGTATTTACGGCAATTCCGGTGAACAGCTTGTGTCGGAAGAAAGTACCTATGCCGATGATTTCCTGGCAGATGTTTGTAAAGTCTGGGAAGCAGGTGTGTGGAAAATTAACGAGTTAGGCATCCGGATAGTTATACTGCGGTTGGGCATTGTACTGAGCAGAAACGGGGGTGCGCTGCCGCAGATGGCGCTCCCCATGAAGCTCATGGCCGGCGCACCGCTGGGGTCCGGCAGGCAGTATATGTCCTGGATCCATATCGATGATCTGTGCCGCATCTTTATCAAAGCCATGGAAGACCGCCAGATGGAAGGCGTTTACAATGCTGTTGCGCCGCACCCGGTAACCAATAAGGAATTTATGCAGGAACTATCGGAGGTAATGCACCGCCCGCTGGTGCTGCCTAAAGTGCCGGCCTTTGCCATTAACTTTATGTTTGGAGAGAAGAGTGAGGTGGTACTGGTTAGCCAACGTGTCAGCGCCAATAAGATTATGCATACCGGTTTTACCTTCGAGTACAATTATCTGAAAGAAGCCCTGGAATCTCTTTACGGCCACGACAATGACTAAACCTATACTTTTAAGATACCGATGAAACTAAAAGAACGCGGGCCGGCTACAGTATAGCCGGCCCGCGTTCTTTTATACTTCTCCTGCGCCCTGCTCAAAGTAGGGTATCCATGTTCAGCAGGTTCACCAGCGAGTCTATGGCCGTAGAATCTACAACTACTTTTTTTGGCAGCACCGTGGTGCAGTTATACTCCTTTGTGATCTCTACAGTTGGCTTCGGAAATGGCCCCATGGTGTAACCCAGATCTTTGTCCTTGTACAGCTTTTCCATAAAAAGGCCAAACACAGGCAGTGCCGTTTTGGAGCCCTCGCCCAGTTGTGAGGTACGGAAGTGAATGCTGCGATCCTCACCGCCCACCCAAACGCCGGTTACCAGGTCTTTGGTCACGCCCATGTACCAGCCATCAGAATGGTTAGAGGTGGTGCCGGTTTTGCCGCCAATCTGGTTGCCATTCTTCCAGAGATCATACTCCCACAGCGCCTGCGAGGTGCCACCCGGTTCTTCCATGCCGCCTTTGAGCATGTGCATCATCAGGAAAGCTGTTTCGGTGTTCAGCACCTTTTTCTGCTTAGGCACAAACTGGTGCAGCAGGTTGCCGTTGCGGTCTTCGATGCGGGTGATAAACATGGGCTTGGTATAAAAACCACGGTTCGGGAACGTGCTGTAGGCGGCTACCATCTCGTAAACAGACACATCGCTCGGGCCCAGGCCAATAGAAGGCACCGACTCCAGCGGGCTTGTGATGCCCAGGCGGTGCGCATATTTCACTACTGTTTCCCAGCCTATCTTCTCTGTGAGCCGCGCTGTCACCACGTTCACCGACTTGCCCATAGCCCGCCGAAGCGTCATGGGTGCACCCGTATATTCCCAGTCAGCATTGGTGGGCGACCAGCTCTTCTTCTCCCCTTTTTCCTCATAATTGATGGTAATGCGCTGGTCCACGATTTTGTCGCAGGGCGAATAACCATTGTCGATGGCGGCCACGTACACAAAGGGTTTAAAGGTAGAGCCCGGCTGCCGGTGCGCCTGCTTTACGTGGTCGTACTTAAAGTATTTAAAATTGATGCCGCCTACCCAGGCTTTGATGTGACCGGTGAAAGGGTCCATCGTCATCATGCCGCCATGCAGAAAGTGCTTGTAATACGCCAGTGAATCCAGCGGGCTCATCACCACCCGTTTTTCGAGCGAGTCGTTGTCCCAGGTAAACACCTTCATTTCGTGCGGCGTGTTCAACTCCCGGTTGATGGCCGCCGTGTCGTTGCCATACTTTTCTTTCAGGCGATGATAGTATGCCGTGCGCTTAATGGTTTCTTCGATAAAGCCCGGAATCTCGTTGTTATCTTCGTCAACCCATGGGTTGCGGCCTTTCCAGTGGTTATCGAAACGGCGTTGTAGGGTGCGCATCTGCTTTTCCATGGCTTCCTCGGCATACTTCTGCATGCGCGAATCTATCGTCGTATAAATCTTCAGGCCATCGCGGTACAGGTCGTATCCATTTTGTTTGCACCACTCGTTCAGGTATTCCGCCACCGCGCCCCTGAAATAGGTAGCCGGCCCTTCGTAATGCGATTCTACCTTGTAATTAAGCTCTAGCGGCAGCTTTTGAAGCGAGTCGGCTTCGGCTTGGGTGATGTACTTATACTTGGCCATCTGGGCCAGCACCGTATTGCGGCGGCGCGTAGAATTTTTGGGGTTATACCTGGGGCTGTAGTAAGTGGGCGCTTTCAGAAGGCCTACCAGCACCGCTGCCTGCTCTGTTTTCAGGCTGTCGGGCGACGTATGGAAAAACGTTTTGGAAGCTACTTTTATGCCGAAAGAGTTAGATCCAAAATCCACGGTGTTCAGGTACATAGCCAGGATTTCGTCTTTGGTATAGCGTTGCTCCAGTTTGATGGCCGTGAGCCATTCTTTGGTTTTGGAGATGATGATGTCTGCTACCGGAATGTGCCCCAGCAGGCCCTGTGAGTTATCTGTACGGGTTTTGTAGAGGTTCTTGGCCAGCTGTTGCGTAATGGTACTCGCCCCGCGCGCATCGCCCTGCAAACTACCGTATACCGCCGAAACAATGGCGGCCGGGTCAATGCCGGAGTGTTCGTAAAAGCGCACGTCTTCGGTGGCCACCAGCGCATTTATCAGCTTTGGCGACATTTTCCTGAACGGCACCGGGCTGCGGTTTTCCTCAAAATACTTGCCTATCAGCTGTCCGTCAGAAGTATAAAGTTCCGACGCCTGATCAGTGCGCGGGTTCTCCAGCCGGTCCAGGCTGGGCGAGGCACCAAACAGGTACAAAAAGTTGTATTCTACACTTACCAGGTATAGCACAACCAGGGAAAAGCCCAGAAGAAATGCCTTCCAGACGAAGCTGATAACACTGCTATACATGGATTTCTGGGGTACTGCTATTGTTTCTTGCTCTTGCGGCATGGTGTTCAAACAGAGAAAGGCTTCATAAAATTCCCGATTACTTCTGATTCAAAACGGTTGCAAATATACCTGAAGTATACCACTTATGATGTTTAAACCTCATAAAACTTGGTGAACCGTGCGTGCGCACCGCCATACTTTGTACAGCTCTGCCTATCTTTACCCAAACTTTATACTTCGCTTTTCGGCCACATGCATTATACTTTACAACAGGCGCTGGAGAAACTATCGGGACTGCCACTCACCAAAACCACACGGCGGGAGCTGGTACAATACTTCCATTTTGGCAAAACGCACTATACCACACCACAGGGGCTGGTGCTGGATGTAGGAGAACTGACGCTGGCCGTAAACTGCCCCTGGCAGTTGCAGCAGCCCGGCAGCGACCACATCAGGCACAGCGATGTGTTTATCCGCCGGCGCGAAGCCGGCCTGCCCACGCCGGTATGGGACTGGAAAGTGCCCGGCAGCAGCCTGCGCGACCAACGCCTGCAGGAGCTCACAAACAAAGCCGAAGCGCTGGTTGTGTTGGGCGCCGAGTCGCAACAGCACTGCGGGTTTATACTTCATTTTGCCAACCATTGCCAGCTTACCGTATCTCCTGATCCGGCCCAGCCCGTTGCGGAATACTGGCAACTCTTCAGCAATACCGATGATTTTACGTTTGCTGCCGGCGCCGACAGTATAATGTAAGCGCAGCACGGCAACCTTTGCAGCAGCAGCATAGTATGGCCAGAGTATACTTTGCTGCTGCCCTTGAACTTTCGCCTGCAACTTTTCGAGTTTGAAGACCTGCCCTGGTTTCCGCACATTATCCGGCAGGGTATGCTCGACTTTCTGCGCTTCATGATTTCGAAGCTGGATGCTTACGAGGCAGCTCTTCCGCTGCTGCAGGAACTCCTCGACCGCACAAACCAGCGCCACATTACCGACCTGTGCTCCGGGGCCGGTGGTGGCATAGCAGGCATACAGCAGGCCCTGAGCCGCCGCATGGGCAGTCCTGTTCATGTTACGCTCTCCGACCTGTATCCCAACCTGCAGGCCTATACTTATTTACAAAAGCAGTCGGACGGCGCACTCGATTTTATTCCAACACCCGTAAATGCCGCCGCTGTGCCGGAAAGTATTACGGGCGTGCGCACCATCTTTTCTTCTTTCCATCATTTTCCGCCGCCGGTGGCCAGGGCTATATTGCAGGATGCCGCGGATAAGCGCGCTGCGATAAGCGTATTTGAAGGAGCTGACAAAAGCTGGTTAGAGCTGCTGCTGTTGTGGTTTGCGTTTCCGCTGGTTATACTTGTAGTTACGCCCTTTATCCGTCCATTCAGCCTAAGCAGGTTATTTTTCACGTACATCATTCCGCTTATTCCGCTGGGTATTCTCTGGGATGGCACCGTATCGCTGCTGCGGATTTATACCCCCGGCATGCTGCAACAAATGGTTTCCGAAATTAAGACAGAAAATTATACCTGGCGCGCAGGCAAAGCCGGAACAAGGCCTGGCAAGTATGTCATCTACCTTATCGGATATCCTGGTTAATTTTGAATGAGTGAATGAGTGAATCAATTTTTGAGTAATTTGAACCAGCCATACAAGTATAAACCAGGTATCCAAGTATAAACAATGCTGATTGCATAAGCTTCTCTCCCCTATGAAACCATTGAGGCCAAATCATACTTGCTAGCCGCTCCATGAACCGCTACCGCACCGCGCTGACACTGATGCGCATTCCGTTCTCCATCTACCTGATGCCGCTGTTCTGGTTTGCGCTGAGCACGCTGGCCGCATTTGATGTGTGGCGGGCGCTGGCCGTCTTTGTTATACTTCACCTGCTGGTGTACCCGGCCAGCAATGGCTACAACTCTTATTACGACCGCGACGAGGGCAGCATTGGCGGCCTGAAACAACCACCGAAAGTAACGCAGCAGCTCCTGCACCTGGTCTGGCTGTTTGATGTACTGGCCGTGGCACTCAGTCTACTGCTCTCGCCGCTTTTTGCCGCCTTGGTGCTGCTGTACCTGCTCATTTCCAAAGCTTATAGTTACAGCGGCATCCGCCTGAAGAAGTATGCCATTCTGAGTACCGTGGTGGTAACGTTTTTCCAGGGAGCGTTTACGTACGGGATGGTGCAGGTGGGCATTGGACTTACAGCGCAGGAGGTGCTGCAAACGCCGAACCTGTGGTTTGCGCTGGTGAGTACGCTTTTTCTCTGCGGCTCTTATCCCCTCACCCAGATTTACCAGCATAACGAAGACAGGCGCCGCGGCGACCGTACTTTGAGCCTGTTGCTGGGTATTAAAGGCACCTATTTATTTGCTGCTGTGAGCCTGGCTGCCGGCGCTGGCCTGCTGCTCTGGCTGTACTTCAGCATGCACCAGGTGCGCAACATCTTTATTTTCCTCATCTGCACAGCGCCTATTTTATACTTCTTCTCGGGTTGGGTATTGCGGGCACAGCGCGACATGCGGGCAGTGAACTATGACAATACGATGCAGATGAATAAAATTTCCTCCATTTGCATCAGCATAGCCTTTATTACCATAACAATGTTACGGTTTCTGACTGATTAAAACGTTGCTGCCTGTTTGCGTATACAGGTAAAATACCGAATTCGCCTATGAAATTCCTTGACGTTATACTGGCCAGCATTGCCGGCACAACCGCCATGACTGCTTTTTTATACTTGCTCACGTACGCCACGCACCGCGTCATGAAAGTCATTAAAATACTGGGCACCATGCTGCTGTTCCGTACGCAGCCAGATGGCGGTCTCTCTGATGCCTTCAGTACAAAGGTGGTGGGCACTCTTGCGCATTACAGTGTAGGGGCTTTTTTTGCGGTGATGTATCTGGCACTATGGGATTCTGAAGTTGGCCTGATTTCCGCTTCCTGGTCGCTGCTATTTGGGCTGGCAAATGGAATTGTGGGTATGTTTGCCTGGTATTTCTTTTTCCTGGTGCATCCCAGGCCGCCCATCATCAGGCTAAAAACATACCTGCTCACGCTCATTGTCGCGCATATGGTTTTCGCCTTTGTTACGTTTTATACTTACTACCTTATTTCGCTGCCGGGCTACACCTTTTGGCAATAAGCATAAGGCAAAATCAAATCTGTAGCCGGAAACAAAGAATACAGCATACCAACATAAAAGCGGCCCGCATACCATAAGGCAAGTGGGCCGCTTTTGTAGCTTAGGCTGAAGTATAAGCTTAACCGTTCATCGAAATCAGGAACTCTTCGTTGCTCTTCGTGCCCGTCATTTTGTCTTTCAGGAATTCCATGGCTTCCACGGAGTTCATGTCGGACATATACTTGCGCAGGATCCAGATGCGGTTTAGTTCGTCGCGATCCATCAGCAGGTCTTCGCGGCGTGTACCGGAAGCAGGCACGTCGATGGCCGGGTAGATTCTTCTGTTGGACAGTTTACGATCCAGCTGAAGCTCCATGTTACCGGTTCCCTTGAATTCCTCGAAGATAACCTCGTCCATTTTAGAACCCGTGTCTATCAGCGCAGTAGCAATGATGGTAAGCGATCCGCCATTTTCTACGTTACGGGCGGCACCGAAAAAGCGCTTTGGCTTGTGCAGCGCATTGGCATCCACACCACCTGACAGAATCTTGCCTGATGACGGAACCACGGTGTTATAAGCACGCGCCAGACGCGTGATGGAGTCAAGCAGAATCACCACGTCGTGGCCACACTCTACCATGCGCTTTGCTTTGTCGAGCACAATGCTTGCTACTTTCACGTGGCGGTCAGCCGTTTCATCGAACGTAGAGGCTATCACTTCTGCATTTACGCTGCGTGCCATGTCTGTTACTTCTTCCGGACGCTCGTCTATCAGCAGGATCATCAGGTATACTTCAGGATGGTTTTCGGAAATAGCGTTGGCTATCTCTTTCAGCAACACAGTTTTACCTGTTTTCGGCTGTGCCACAATCATACCGCGCTGGCCTTTACCGATAGGGGCAAACAAATCCAGGATGCGGGTAGACATCTGGTTCGGGCGGGTTGTCAGTTTTAAACGCTCTTCCGGAAACAGTGGTGTCAGGTGCTGGAACGGAATACGATCGCGGATTTCTTCGGTGGTACGGCCGTTTACGGTTTCCACTTTCAGCAGGGCAAAATACTTCTCGCCTTCTTTTGGCGGGCGTATCTGGCCTTTTACCGTGTCGCCGGTTTTTAAACCAAACAGCTTTATCTGCGACGGCGACACATAGATATCGTCCGGGCTGGCCAGGTAGTTATAATGCGTGGAGCGCAGGAAGCCGTAGCCGTCCTGCATCAGTTCCAGCACACCTTCGTTTAGTATTATTCCGTCAAACTCTTTAAAGTTGTTGCTGCTCACATTGGGCTGGTTGCTGCGGCGCGGGTTGCTGTCGCTGCGGTTATCTGCACGGTTGCTCGTATCGTTCCGGCTATTATTGTCGCTGCGGTTGTTGTTAAAATCGCGCGGCTCACGGTCGTTTGTGCGCTCGGCGCGGTTTTCCCGGTTATCGGAACGCTCGGTGCGGCCGTCCTTATTGTCGGAGCGCTCTGAACGGTTTTCGCGAGCATCATTCCGGTCGCTGTTGCTGCGCTCGGGGCGGCTGTCATTTTGCTGGTCGCGCCCGTCAGAGGGGCCTTGCCGGCGCAGGGTACGTTCCCTGGGCTGCTGGATTTGCGGGCCATGATCCTTCTTTGGCCTTGTCTGCACCAATGTTTCGGCAGCAAGCTGGGCGGTGGCCGCGTGTTCGCGCGGCCTTCTGGCCGGGGCAGCAGCCACAGCCTCTTCTACAGGTGCTTCAATGGCAACAGGAGTTGCACTCTCCTCAGCTTCAACAGCGGCAGGTGGGGCAGCAGGGGCAGGCGACTTGAACTTTTTGGCTACTTTGTCGGGAGGGGTAACGGCTTGCTGATCCAGTATCTTGTATATCAAATCCTGTTTGCTAAGTTTCTTAAAGTTCTTAACACCCAGGTCTTCAGCAATTTCTTTGAGTTCTGAAAGAAGCCGATCTTTCAATTCTTCAATATTATACATAAATATTTTTATGGTCGTTAACTTAACTTACCAGATACGCAAATGCGTATGAAGCGAGAAAATGTGTTTTTTAAATCAGGAAAAAGAATAGGTTGTGATAGAGTTTGTGAGGCATAGGAAAAGCGCCTTCTCCAATTGTACTGCAATGTTATTGCAATGCCCTTTAATTAACAAATATTACCGAGCATTTAGCAAAAAAAGTTTCAGTTTTAGCTTAAAAGATTCTCCAAATGCCGCATACTGCTCAAAAAAGTATATTTTTGTGCTTCTATTTAACCACAAAGTATGCTACAGCTAACAGTTTTAAGAGAGCAAACCGATCAGGTAGTGGCCGGTCTGACTAAAAGAAACTATAAAAATGCAGCCCGGGAAGTCGCCGGTTTGCTGCAGCTTGATCAGCAGCGCCGCCAGGTACAAAACGAGCACGACGAACTTCAGAGCAAAGCCAATAACATTTCCAAAGAAATAGGCATGCTGCTCAAAAACGGTGAAAGAGAGAAAGCCGAGGCTTATAAAGCTGAAACAGCGGTACTTAAGCAGCAGACAAAAACTTTAGCAGAGCAGCTTTCCGCTATCGAAGATACGATGCAGCAGGCCTTGTACAAGCTGCCCAACATACCGCACGAGAGCGTGCCTGCAGGTAGAACAGCAGAAGACAATGAAATAGTTCTGCAACACGGCGAAATTCCGCAATTGAGCGAAGGGGCGCTGCCGCACTGGGAACTGATTCAGAAGTATGACATCATTGATTTTGAGCTCGGCAATAAAATAACCGGCGCCGGCTTTCCTGTTTATAAAAAGCAGGGTGCCCGTTTGCAGCGTGCGCTCATCAACTTTTTCCTGGATGAGGCCATTAAAGCAGGCTACATGGAAGTGCAGCCCCCTATCCTGGTAAACGAGGCCTCCGGCTACGGCACCGGCCAGTTGCCCGACAAAGACGGCCAGATGTACCATGCCACAGCCGACGACCTGTACCTGATTCCTACCGCTGAAGTGCCTATTACGAACCTGTACCGCGATGTGATAGTGCCTGTAGCGGAACTACCCATCAAAAATGCAGGCCACACGCCGTGTTTCCGCAGAGAAGCAGGCTCGTGGGGCGCCGATGTGCGGGGCCTAAACCGCCTGCACCAGTTCGACAAGGTGGAAATCGTACAGATTACCTTACCGGAAAAATCCTATGAAACGCTGGAGCAGATGAGCAGCTATATTCAAAGCCTGTTGCAGAAGCTGGAGCTGCCTTACCGTGTGCTGCGCCTGTGTGGCGGCGATATGAGTTTTACCTCTGCCCTCACCTACGACATGGAAGTATATTCTGCCGCCCAGGGCCGCTGGCTGGAAGTTAGTTCTGCCAGTAATTTTGAAACGTACCAGGCCAGCCGCCTCAAGCTGCGCTATAAAACAGAATCCGGTAAAACACAGTTGCTGCATACTTTAAACGGCAGCGCCCTGGCCCTGCCCCGCATTGTAGCGGCTATACTTGAAAATAACCAGACACCGGACGGCATCAACATGCCGAAGGTCCTGCATCCGTATCTGGGCTTTGAGAAGATTGGTTAATGTGCTAATGGGTTAATTGAGGATAATTCTTCACACAATAATACAGCCGCTGAGTTTATACTTCAGCGGCTATTTTGTTTTTGTAAGATTGAGGAAAACTTACCTGCACAGTAGGAGAAGCAAATTATTGCGCCTCAGCGGAGATACGTTAAGGCTGTACAGGTACTCTCGCTGACACCAGGTGATATTTAACCGCTCTCATCCAAACTGTTCCAAGTGCGCCTGGAACTGGTTCTGGAGCTTATACTTCTTGATTAGGATTTTAGGCTCATCCATATTTCCCGGCGTCAGGTGTTTCGTTTGCAGCAATTTCAGCAGTGCTTCCTGCTCATTTTCAGCGTCGGCTATACTTGCATAATCTTCCAGAAATTCCTGCGTCAGCGATAGTTTATTTTTCCGGATGCTCATGAAGTTAACCGACATCAGCTTCTCAAACCCCTGCTCCAGCTCTTGCAGCGTAAATACCGTTCCATCTATGGCATCGGCCATCAGCAATACATCCTGCAAAGTTGTGCCGCCTTCACCACCGGTTGCCAACAGCAATGCTTCCAACAATTGCGCATCTGTTTCCTGCCAGTTTAAGTTATATTTTGCCATCTTCACCTCTCCTTCTTTCCAAATTTCCATATCTTCAAATTTTCAAATCATTAAAAGAAATATCGCGCATGCATTTAAAGTGCCCTTTGGGGCACTTGCTGTAGCCGATTTTGGAGCAGGGGCGGCAGCTAAGGTTATTTACCTCCAGCACTTTATACTTTGTCCGGAAGGGGTACATGCCAAATTCCGGAATAGTATTACCCCACACGCTGATAATCTCTTTCTGAAAAGCCGCCGCAATGTGCATCAGCCCGGTATCGTGACTGATGACCTGCCTTGCCTGCCGCACCAGCGAAGCCGAACCATTCAGGCTATACTTGCCGCAGGCGTTGAAAATCGTTGTTTGTTGCTCGTTGTTCGTTGTTGCCCGTGTGTCGTGTGTCGTGTGTTGCGTGTTGAAGTATGTGGCTATTTCTTCGCCTGTGGCGGCATCTTCTTTGCCTCCTAAGAGTATAACCGGTTGGTTCAGGCGCGCGCACAGCTCGATGATCCGCTCGGTGGGCAGGCGCTTGGTATAATGCTGCGCCCCAATAGCAAAAGCGATATAACTATTCTGAAAGCCATCCGGCAGAGTATGAATAACTATTTCATCCTGGGCAGGTATAAAATAATCCAGTCCTTTACCATCGTCTTTTACACCCAAGGCAGCAGCGGCATCTAAATAACGCTGCACAATGTGCACAGCAGGCAGGCGGTTGAGCTTGAAATTCACCATGAGCCATTTCTCATAGTTCAGCTTATTGAAGCTTCTGCCTGGCTTGCCCAGTCGCGTTTTGATGATGCGGGTACGCAGGTTGTTATGCAGGTCTACTACGTAATCAAAGTTCTCCGCTTTCAGTTGCTGCACCAGTTCCTTCAGACTGTTGCCCAGCACGTGTACTTTGTCTACGTAAGGGTTATTGGCTACTATACTTTGGAACGCTTTTTTGGTACAGTAATGCACCTCCGCCGCCGGCACCTGCTGCTTAATGCAACGGATAACGGGTGTCGTCAGCACGATGTCGCCGATGGAGGAAAAACGAAGGATTAGGATTTTTGGCATTTTATACTTTCAGGCACTTAACTTAACCCACCCCTACCCCTCCCGAGAGGGGAATAATCGTGCATTAGAAAGTCCCCCTTTGAAGGGGGTAGGGGGATGTTTACGCTGTTCTTATTTGTATATAAAGTACACGCGGACACTTGCGTCATCAGTGTTCTTTTACTCCAACTCACGGTAATATACTTCCTGCCTGATAAAGGTATCGAAGTTCGGAAGGTTGTCTCCTAATGGTTCGTGGTTATCCTTAAAATAAGCGTTGAGCTCCCTAACCTTTTTATTATCCGGCTCCAATTTCATCATGTGCTGCACAAGATAATAAGCATCATCCGTAATATCATTTTTGTACCGAAGCTTCGCCAACAGGAACATCGCCGGCACATTAGTAGAATCTGCTCTCAAGCTTCCCCTAAGTAGCATATCGTACACATTGTCATGCGCATTATACTTATTCTCAAGAAAGACTGCTAATGACACCCCATCATAGGTGTTCATGTAGTCATTAACAAATTCTCCAACTTCAGCTAAATAGGGGTTATATTCAGTACCTTCCGACATAAAAGGAGCCACATCAATCTTGAACATGGCGGGATATAGCTTCTCAGCTTGCTCATACTTCTTATCAAGTATAAGAGTGATGAAAACAATAGCCGAATCCTGCTTCGTGGTTGGTTTGCTTATCGTCTTGTATTCTTCGAAATTGAATAAGGCTGGTGATTTCTGTTGGGCATTGCTACAACCATAGCATGTAAGCAACAAGACTAGGTGACAAAGTTTTATCTTCATTTGGAGTAATTTCCGATTATAAGAATTATACTTCTGTTAAATAATAAGGATAAACTATACTGGTAGCAATTCATACTTTGCCCTCTACTTTATCTTCTCCTTCCGCTCCAGGAAATATTTCTCCACTTCCTCCACCGACTTCGTATTAAAGGTCATTTCTTTGGTCAGTCCTCCTTTGCGGCCTACCAGTACGCCATACTTCATGTCGGCGTAGCCGCTGGTGTGGTGAGCATCGGGGTTTATACTTATTAATACGCCCTGCTCCAGCGCATACTGCACCCAGTGCCAGTCCAGGTCGAGGCGCCAGGGGTTGGCGTTTATTTCGATAATGACATTGTGGGCCGCACAGGCATCTATCACCATTTTATGATTAATAGGATACCCTTCGCGGCGCAGCAACAGGCGGCCTGTCGGGTGGCCGAGCATGGTGGTGTACGGGTTTTCGATGGCCCGCAGGAGGCGCTCCGTGGCTTTCTGCTCGTCCATGTTCAGGTTGCTGTGGATGCTGGCAACTATAAAATCAAACGTAGCCAGGATGTCGGGTTCATAGTCCAAGGAGCCATCGCCCAGGATGTCGGATTCGATGCCTTTAAATATTTTAAACGGAGCCAGCTTTTCATTCAGCGCATCTATCTCCTTTTGCTGGCGCAGCACGTCGCCCTCGCGCAGGCCGCCGGCGTAGCTTGCCGTTTTGCTGTGGTCGGAGATGCCGAGATACTGATAGCCTAAATCACGGCAGGCAATGGCCATTTGTTCTAAGGTATGCGCGCCATCGGAATACGTACTGTGGTTGTGCAGAATGCCTTTCAGATCGGATAATTCGAGCAAAGTGGGCAGCTTGTTTTCCATGGCCAGTTGCAACTCATTGGTGCCTTCGCGTAGTTCCGGCACCACGTACGCCATACCTGCGGCGGCATAAATATCTTCCTCCATGGCATGGTTTTCCTGTTTCAGCACGGACAGCAAACTCTTGCCGGCTGCAAAAACCTGCGTCAGATGCGCCTCCGAAGCCGACCGCACAAAAGTTTCATTGGCAAAGCATTTTGGTTCGGCAAAGTATACTTCTGTTTTCAGTCCGCTAACCGTGTGCAAACCGCGCCACACCATCGGCCCCGAAGCTTTCTCGTCCTGTGCCAGCCCTTCTATCCCGTTAAGCTTTTCCGCAGCCGCAGCAAGGGCATCGGTGGCAACTACAAACTGCAGCGTTTCCACAATGTCCAGGTAGCGGCGCACATCGCCGGTTATGGCTACCTGCGCCTCCGGCAACGCCGCTTTTATACTTTGGGCAAGCTCTTCCGCAGCCGGTTCTGCTTCGGCATACAACAGTTTGCCCCGGTTTTGCTGGGTAAAAAGCAAGGCCTGCTTTATATTTTCCTGCGTTTTGGCGCCAAAGCCTTTTACTTTGCTCAATTTGTCCTGTTCGCAGGCATCCAGCAAATCCTCTACTGTTTCGGTGCCAAGCTCTTTCCAGATGAGGCGCACTTTTTTAGGGCCGATGCCTTTGATGCCGAGCATCTCCACCACGCCCGGAGGCGTAGCGGCGTATAATTGATCTAACTCCGGGAAAGATCCTGTCTGGCAAATTTCGATGATGTGCGCTGCGGTACTTTTGCCCACGCCGCTTATACTTTCCAGTTCGGCCTGTGTTTTGCCTTCCAGCGGTTCCTCTACCAACTCCAGCGCCGCCACCGCATTAACATAAGAGCGCACCTTAAACGGATTTTCGTCGTGCAGCTCCATCAGCTCCGAAGCCAGCTTAAACAGTTTTATGATTTTCTTATTTTCCACGGCTTTGTATCGTATTTCACAAAGATAGAAAAACCGCGCAAACACCGCCTGCTGCCGCTTTTATATTCCTGCGCTTCTATATAAACAAACAAATGTTTATCTTGGCTTCATAAACATTATCTGCTCATGAAATACGCGTCGGTGCTCTGTTTATTTTGCCTGCTGCTGGTGGCTGCCACCTGTAAAAGAAACAACCAGTTGGAGACATCGCTGCTGGGCAAAACCTGGCTGCACTCCTACGAAGAAGACGAAGGCGACATTACCGTGTACCGCCCCAACACCTATGATTTTCCGCCGTCCAGGGGCCGCACGGGCTTTGCGCTGGAACCGGGTGGCGTTATCAGGCGGTTTGAGATTGCCCCGACTGATGGCCTGGAGGAGCACGAGGGCAGCTGGCTGCTTACGGAGAAGAACCTGCTGGAGGTGCACATGAAGGATAGCCAGGCACCGCCGCAAAACTATACCATAGAAATTGTATCGCTGGAGGATGGCGTGCTGAAAGTAAAACAACAGCCGAATTTGAAAGAGGAATAGAACCGGTAAGTATAAACCAGGAAAAGGACACAAGTATCAGGACAGAACCAGGCAGGTTTATACCTTCCCAATGCTGTCATCCTGAAAGGATCTTGTGCATTGCTTACTAATCATCCACAAGATCCTTTCAGGATGACAGTATGTGAAAATCGCCGCTTTATCTTTGCCTCTTCACTTCCAAGTATAAATTATTGCTTTTATCAGTCCTTATCAAAGGTGTTCAAAGTATAGTTTTAATTTTGTCTTCATACCTACATTTATATACATGCAATACTGGCTTGTAAAATCAGAACCTGAAGCCTACGCCTGGGCTGACCTGGTGAAAGACGGCCGTACCCGCTGGGACGGCGTACGCAATTTTCAGGCACGCAATAACTTACAGCAAATGCAGCCCGGCGACATGGTGCTGTTTTATCACAGCGTATCAGAAAAAGCTGTGGTGGGCATCGCCAAAGTAGATAAAGCCGCTTACCCCGACCCTACCGCTGCTGATCCGAAGTGGGTGGCTGTGGATTTGGTGCCGTTCCGCGATTTTAAGGATGCCGTGACACTGGAGCAAATCAAAAAAGACAAGCGCCTGGAGAATATTGCCCTGTTGCGCCAGTCGCGCCTGTCGGTGATGCCGCTGACCGCCGAAGAGTTTGATGTACTGCTGGCGCTGGGCAATTAGCCGGCAGTGCTTTGCGCCGAAAAAGGAGGCCGCATAACAACGAATGGCCGCTAAAAGGAGTAAAAGCTTTTGACTACCGCCTTATACTTTTCCTGTACTTGTTAGCACCTGTACCCTGTTTATGGCTAAAGTACGCTACCTGCTTTGGATGCTTTTTGTGCTGGTTTCAGCGCCGCTACTGGCGCAGGAACCAAGCCAGCCTGTGCGCCTGGAGCTGCCTTTTAACATTGATGAAACCTACGTAGAGGTGATGGCCCTGCCCGACAGCAGCCTGCTGTTGTACCATAAAATCAGCAACATCTGGGGAACAGAAGCTACTTTTCACCTTACCAGGTATGATCCCAAACTGGAGGAGGTCTGGACCGGCACTGTAAAGCTGGAGCCCGATCAGTACTTTATCCGCTCGTTTACAGAAGCCCCTTATACTTATCTTGTTTTCGGAAGTAAAGATCCCCGGCAATATACGATTGCACGGGTAAACCTTGTAACCGGGCAGTCGATAGCCAGAGACTATGAACTGGAGATGCTCGAGGCCATTTATGAATTCAGCGTGCTGCAGGGCCGTTTCTTTCTGATAGGGGAAAACAAGGATGATGGAAAACCCATGTTGCTTTACCTGAACCCGGTTAGTGGCGAGGTAAAGCCTTTGCCGGCCGTTTACGGCGATGAATCCACTTTTTCGGATTTACTGGCCGATCCGGCGCATGGCCGGGTGGATGTGGTTATATCCGAATCTAACGGGCGCGTATCGCGGCTGCAGATTAAAAGCTTCAACGTCAGGGGCGAGCTCATCAACAACAGGTTTATTCTGCCGCAGAACAGTTACAGCCTGTTAAAAGCTGAAGTTACACCCGGCGATACCACCACCAAGCTTCTGATAGGCACCTACGGCACCCGTGATGTGCGCTATACGCAGGGCTTTTTTACCATTCCGGCCATCTCTGATACAGACCCTGCTAAGTTTTACACTATTTTACAGCTGAAGAACTTTCTGAAGTATATGAAACCCCGCCGCGAGGAGCGCACCCGCCGCCGCGAAGCCGCCCGTCTGAGAGCGGGAAAGGAGCCCGGCTACCGCTATCGCTTGCTGCTCCATGACCTGATTACCACGCCAACGGGCTATGTACTCACCGCCGAAGTATATTATCCGCAGTTTCGCGAAAACTCTAATGTGGGCCTAAACCGCACCGTTATACTTAGCCGTGGCCCGGAAGGCTACAAGCACACGCAGGTGGTAACACTCGGATTTGATAAAAACGGGGTGCTGCTCTGGGACAATAGCTTTCCGATAGAAGATATTTATACTTCCACGCTCACCAATACCGTGGAAGTAGGTTACGACGGCGCCGATGGCCAGGTAATAATGGCCTACCCTGATGAGGACAATATTGTTTACCGCGTGATGCAGGAAGACAAGTATACCGACGAAGACACGGAGTTGAAGTTGCAGACCTACAGCAAAGACGAGAAAATAATTGATACCGATGAGCAGGGCATTATTTACTGGTACGGCAGCAACTTCGCCGCTTTCGGTTTCCAGCGGGTTAACGGTCCCGAAGGCATCCGCAGCGTTTTCTACATCAATAAAATCAGCTTTTAATGTATGATTACCTGGATTGCTAATCATACATTTCCTGCCTCCAGCTTGCTGCTATATACTAAAGAATACATCAAAGTAAGCAATTACGGGTGCTATCATCTATAGTTTATAACTGGCAAAATGCAGCTCCTGAAAACCAACAGCGTATCGAGTAACTTCTCCATACCCTGTAGTGCAGCCATTTAACAATGAAGTATCTGCGGCAATTAACACCCGGCAACCAGCAATTATTTTCCGCTAAGTCTTTATCTTTGCAACTGATACTTCCGGCTTATGCAGAAAAGACTTATCGTAAACCACCAGCTCCTCGATATCATGGTGATGCGCCTTTGCCACCAGTTGGTCGAGAACCACAGCGACTTTTCTGATTCTGTTATACTTGGGCTGCAGCCGCGCGGCAAATTTGTAGCGCAGCGCATCCAGAGCACCCTTGCGGCTATACTTGGCCGGCAGGTGCCCACCGGCTTTCTGGACACTACCTTCCACCGCGACGATTTCCGCCGGCGTGAAACACCGCTTACCGCCAACGCCACCAAGGTAGACTTCCTGATTGAAGGAAAAAAAGTAATTCTGGTGGATGATGTGCTGTACACGGGCCGCTCGGTGCGGGCCGCCTTGGACGCCATGATTGCTTACGGGCGCCCGGCCAGCGTAGAACTGCTGGTGCTTATAGATCGGCTGTATACCCGCCACCTGCCGATAGAGGCCACTTATGTGGGCCGGCAGGTAAACTCGTTGCAGAGCCAGCGGGTGCTGGTGGAGTGGAAAGGCCAGCAAGCCACGGAAGACAATATCTGGCTGATAACCAAAACCGAAGATTAAACCGCAACTATGCAAGAGCTCAGCGTCCGGCACCTGTTAGGCATCAAAGACATCACAGTCCAGGATATCCGGTTGATTTTTGAAACCGCCGACAACTTTAAAGATGTGCTCAACAGGCCGATCAAAAAAGTGCCTTCGCTGCGCGATATTACAATAGCCAACGTCTTTTTTGAGAACTCAACCCGCACCCGCCTCTCCTTTGAGCTTGCGGAGAAAAGACTTTCAGCAGATGTGGTCAATTTCAGCAGCAGCGGCAGCTCCGTCAAAAAAGGCGAAACCCTGCTCGATACGGTGAACAACATTCTGGCCATGAAGGTAGACATGGTTGTGATACGCCATTCCAGCCCCGGTGCGCCGCACTTCCTGAGCCGCCATATCAATGCCAACATCATCAATGCCGGCGACGGCACCCACGAACATCCTACCCAAGCGCTGCTCGATGCCTTTTCCATTCGGGAGAAGTATGGTGAAGTGGCCGGTAAGAAAATAGTGATCATCGGCGATATTTTACACTCGCGCGTAGCACTTTCCAATATTTTTGCCCTGCAGAAACTGGGCGCCGAGGTGATGGTATGTGGCCCGGTTACGCTGTTGCCCAGGTATATCAAAGATCTGGGCGTAAAGGTAGAAACGGATGTGCGCAAAGCGCTGGCCTGGTGTGATGTGGCCAACGTGCTGCGCATACAACTGGAACGCCAGCAGATGAAGTATTTCCCGTCGTTGCGTGAGTATTCGCTCTATTATGGCATCGACAAAAGAATGCTCGACAGCTTAGATAAGGAAATCACGGTGATGCACCCGGGCCCGATTAACCGCGGCGTAGAACTAAGCTCCGATGCCGCCGATTCGCACCACTCCATCATCCTGAACCAAGTGGAGAACGGTGTAGCTATCCGGATGGCTGTTTTATACCTGCTGGCCGCTAGGCAGTAAATTTACAGGGGCATGATTAACAATTCCCATCTACGATCTTAAGAAATAACTTTTCATCAAAGTAAAACTCTCGTCCCAAGACTCCTGCCACAGGTGCAGCACAGCTAAACCTGGTTAAACACAGCTCCTTCAGTGCGCTTTGCCTCCTTTTGGAATAGACATAGCAGTCGCCTCTTTCCAGCACATGGGCAACGACAGACATCTTTTGTTCGGTTGGGAAATAATTTTCCACATAAAGCGTATCCTGCGCTTCGGCGGCATTCACTATTTGGCCAACCGTGCTTAGGTAATCTCCATAGTCTACAAAGTAGCCATACAAATCACTTACAAACAGATTAATAGGCGCTTTGATAAGATAGGCTGAATCCTCATACAGCACGATGGTTTTGTCGAACCTTAATCCGGTGTCATTAGCAATAAGAGTAACCGTTTCGCAAATGTTTTCAGGCGCTACCTCGTCTTTATTACACGCGGTAAGCAAAGCGAGGCAAAAGAGTAACAACAATGGCAGGTTCGCTTTCATACTTATCCTTTATACCTGAGAGCCGGTTCAAGCCAACTTCGTTGCATCGCAGTTTTAAGAAATTCAGAATTAGCTTAGTGCATTCTGTCTGGATAATTACGGCAGTTCCGTAGTATAGCTAAAAAACAAAAGCGCCGCAGAAATCTGCGGCGCTTTTGTTTTTAGCTTTTACGCTTTGGCAAGCGTGTTATTCCATGTCAAGCTTCATGTCCGGGGTATTCATTTCGAAACCTACCCTGCGGTTTTTAGCTCTTTCGTTTTCCGTTCTGCGTCGTGATAAACGCTCGTTCACTTTTACAAGTGGTTGAGTTTCACCATAACCTCTGGTTATCAGCCTGTCCGGATTCTGAACACCCTGGCTTACCAGGTATTCTTTTACGGCCTCAGCTCTGCGCTCAGAAAGTGCCTGGTTGTATTCTTCTGAACCAATGTAGTCAGCATGTCCTTTGATAAGCAGCACGTGATCTGGATATTTGGTCAGTGTTGTTACAATGCTATCCAGCAGTTGCTTGTAGCTGTCTTGTACCCTGGCCTGGTCGAACTCGAAACGAACTTTCTCATCCAGCAATTTCAGAGTAGCTTCGTCAAGCACTGGGCAACCTTTTGTTTCAGCTGTACCTGGAGAGGTAGGGCAAACATCTTCGTTATCTGGCACACCGTCACCGTCAGAGTCAACAGGGCATCCATCAGGGCCTACCTGTACGCCGGCAGGAGTGTCAGGGCATTTGTCGTTAGCATCTGCTACACCATCGCCGTCAGCATCAGGGCAACCTTGCAGGGCAACCACACCAGCCTGATCAGGGCACTGGTCATCTTTGTCAGCTACGCCGTCACCATCACGGTCAGGGCAGCCTTGCAGGTTCGCTACGCCGGCTTCTGTCGGGCACTGATCCTGGTAGTCAGCTACGCCATCACCATCAGTATCGATAGGGCAACCTTCTTTATCTACCTGCACACCACTCGGCGTATCAGGGCATTTGTCTCTTCTGTCCGGCACACCGTCCATGTCTGTATCTTTGGCTTTGCCTAAGTTAAAGCCAAGGCCAACGTTGTGTTGCAGGAAGCGGTCGTTGTCGCCAACTCCGTCGATACCGTCAAATTTATCGTTGCCCGTAATCATGTAGTTGGTTTCAACAAAAGCGCTTACCGCATCTGAGAAGCGGAACCGGATACCGGCGCCGGCTTTGGCTACCCCGGTGAAGAACTTATTATCCTGCAGGGTAGTACCGTCAGCCCTGGTGGCGTCGGTATTTACCCAGGCACCACCACCGGCAATTTGCAGGTATGGCCCGATAAAAGCATCTTCCTTCAGGATGGTGCCATACATCTTCAGGCGCAGGGCCAGCATGGCTGATCCCATCTTAGCCTCAAACTGCCCAAGAGGGCTGGCTTCCATTTCTGGTCTGTTATATGTCAGTTGCAGGCCTGCATCAAAAGACGGGCTGATGAAGCGGTTCAGGTTGAGGCCTCCACCCCATTCCAAATCGCCGAACTCATCATTTAAATCGCCTTTATATTGTATGGCGCTTCCGTAAATCTGGAGGTTCATTGGCTGATCTGAACTTTGCGCCTGCACTTCATTTGTCGTTGCCAGCAGAGCTGTAAACGCCAGTGCGGTTGTACATAGTTTTGTAAGTTGTGTTCGCATGGTTTTAAAGTATATTTTGATATGACAATACGTGCATGTTTTGAATCGAGTTTTTGAATTGCTCAAATTTTAGCAAAACGGCGGCCCGGAATTTAGTGGAAAAAGATGTACCGGGGACTGGAAGAATGCTTTAATCATAAGCAGGACAGTTTTAAAGTTTTTTTCTAAAAACAGCATAATCTTTTGATTTTCAATCCACTTCGCACAGAAAACACTTAGCACAATAGCCCTGTGGCTTTTAAAAGTGGGTACTAATGATCTCAAACTGTTTTTACAGAACAAGGTTTTAAACAGCGGAAAAAAAACGCGAATGTTACTAATGAAGCGGCAAATATAGCAGAAAGGCTGATACTATATAGTAAAAGCCGCTCTTTTCCGGTTGCATAGCTGCATTTTTTCTATTGCGGCTGCATCAGGCGCTCTATGTCGTCAACTTCAAGCGGAATATTTTGCATCAGATCTACCGGTCCGCTGCGGGTTACCAGTATATCATTTTCCAACCTGATGCCGATACCTTCTTCTCTGATGTAAATACCCGGCTCGCAGGTAAACACCATATTTTCTTCAAACGGGCGAAATCTGTTGCCTACATCATGCACATCCAGGCCCAGCAGGTGCGAGGTGCCATGCATAAAATACTTTTTGTACAGCGGCTTTGCCGGATCCTGGTGCCGCACATCATCTGCCTGCAGCAGGCCGAGGCGTATCAATTCGTTCTCCATCACCGTGCCTACAAATTTATGGTACTGGTCCAGGGTGTTGCCTGGCACCAGCATCTGCCTGGCTGTTTTTAGTACGCGCAGCACTGACTCATATACGTCGCGCTGCCGCGGGGTAAATTTACCGTTCACCGGCACCGTGCGGGTCAGATCAGAAGCATAGTTGGCATACTCAGCCCCGAAATCCATCAGCAGCAGATCGCCGTCCTTACATTCCTGGTCATTATCTATATAGTGCAGGATACAGGCGTTGGCTCCCGAGGCAATAATAGAACTATAGGCCGGACCTTTGGAACGGTTGCGCAGGAACTCGTGGTACAACTCCGCCTCAACATCATACTCCATCACGCCGGGCTTGATAAACTGCAGCAGCCTTCGGAAGCCCAGTTCCGTAATATGGCAGGCCTTTTTGATGAGTTCGATTTCGATTGCTGACTTGACAGCCCGCAACTGGTGCATAATGGGTGCGCTGCGCTCATACTTGTGCAGCGGGTAATGCTGCTGGCACCATTTAATAAAGCGGGCATTGCGGGTTTCTACTTCCACAACAGCGCGCAGGTGTTCGTTGCTGCTCAGGTATATATGTTCTGCCTCAAATACAAGCGTGTTCAGCACGGCGTTAAACTCATGGGTCCAGAGCACAGTTTTGATGCCGGATACTTCCTGCGCCTGCTGCTTGGTAAGTTTGTAGCCTTCCCAGGTCAGGATCTGATCACTGGTTTCGCGCACAAAGAGTACTTCCTGCATCCGCTCATCTTTTGCACCCGGAAAAAGCAACAAAATACTTTCCTCCTGATCCACGCCCGACAGGTAAAACAGGTCATTGTTCTGGCGGAAAGGTAAAGTAGCATCTGCATTGGCCGGCATCACGTCATTAGAGTGGAAAACGGCGATAGAAGATGGCTTGAGGTGCTTTATAAAGTTCTGGCGGTTATGTATAAACAGCTCGTTTCTGATGGGTTCGTATCGCATAAGATTGAGGAAATTAAAGAGCGCTGACTAAGATGCAAACCGATAAAACTTCTTAAAAAAGAGTAATGCATTTGTCTTAATTCCTGCGCCAAATTAGTAATCCTTATAGTATAATTCAGCCGGCCGGGAAATAAATTTATATATACCGGCAAAGTATAAGTAAAACTACCAGGTGATGAAACAGATGAAATCCAGGCAAAAAACAAAAGGCTTTCAGGTATAAATCATTGAAAACAAACAGCTCCTACCTTCACCGGCCTTCGTTTATACTTCAACCTGATTTACTTCTCATACCTATATAATGTATGCCTGTTCAGGCCTGCCGCGCCAGCAATGCAACCGCCCGTTCAACCAACAGCGCCTCATCCTGCTGCAGCAGGCACAGCGGCACCCCGAAACGGCAGGTGTTGGCACGGCACGGCACACAAATAAGGTTAGGTACCTGCATTACCTCTGCCATGTGCCGGTTATAAGGCCCGGTACTGGCTTCGTCGCCGGCCCCGAAAAATACCAGCATCTTTCTGTTCAGGCTATTGGCTACATGCGCAGGTCCCGAGTCGGTGGTAATTACAAGGTCGGCTGCGGCCATGATGCTTACCAGTTCCGGCAAACTGGTTTTTCCGGCCAGGCTCTTCACATGCGCAAGGTTACCGGCCAGCGCCATAATCTCCTCCACAAAAGCCGTGTCTTTGGGCCCTCCTAACAGCAGATACTCCGCTTTGATGCGTTGTGCCAGCCCCTGCAAAATGCTTACCGCTTTCAGCACCGGCATCCGGCGCGACTGTGCCTCCGAGTTGAAGTTAAGCACGATGCGGGGCAGCTCATCAGACTTCTTTATACTTGCCGGCACCTCTATACTTGCATCCGCAAGCAGCGCAACAGGCACCTTATCTATAGGTTTGCCCAGGTATTGTTCCAGCAGATAGCTATAGGCATCTACCCGGTGATGGGCTTTGGGCCGGGCATAAGCGTGCGTAAAGAGCAGGGCACGTCCCTCGTTTCTGTAACCAATTCTATACTTTGCTCCTGTAGCCCACCCCATTACGCCCGCCGAGAAAGAATCCGGAAGGCTGAAAAACAGGTCATACTTGTACGGCGCCAGCAGCCTGCCGAAACGGTAAGCCCCGCGCAGGCCTTTATACTTCGCCTTCGGAAAAGTATGCACACCCGAGATGCCGCCGGGCAGGAACTGCGCCAGGCTCTTATACTCTGCTTTGATAATTACATCTACCTGCGCCTCCGGAAAACTGTGCCGCAGCACCTGCAAAAATCCGGTACTCATTACCATGTCTCCGAGCCAGTTCGGCAGCCTTACTAATATTTTCATCAGGAAATATCCGACCAAATGTGCCTGTAAAACTAAGGCTTTTTTATTTTTGATTGTTATGCATCAGCCCCAGCGTCTTGTTATTCATCTATGCCTAGTACCTGCACCTTCGTCGGAACAGATGCTTTGATGCCTTTGCTCCACCGGGCCGGCTTGTCCCGAAAAATTCCGGCAAAGCCTGAAGCAGGAATGCAATTGAATAACTGCCTCTTAAACTTGTGTCTTCACTACAACAATAAAAACGTGAGCGTTGGGAAGGGATGAAAAGTATAACCGGCGGGAAAGATTTTAATGCAATAAAACCGGATAAGCAGTAAAACCGGTATTTTGCCTTTTAATTTGAGGAGCGGTTCCATGCTTATTCTGAACGGGAATCTATACCTTTGCAGTAAAAGGAAGCTGTTCTGCATCTGTCTCCTTTCTCCTAAGCACGCTATCATGAAAAGATATATACTTTCATTCGGCTCCATTCTCTTTGCCCTGTTTTCACTTTCCGGCTGCGTTTCCACATATATGCCCAACGTACCCAACACGCCCATGTTTACCGAAAAAGGCGAACTGAGCGCCGGCGGCCACGTTACCCCCAAAGGAAATATCTCGTTTAACACTGCCTATGCCATTACAGACCACTTTGCAGCCATGCTGAATGGGTCCATGCTTAACAGTGAGCGCTCGAAAAGAGATTTCAGGCATAACCTGCTGGAGATAGGCGGCGGCTATTTTACCACTTTCGGCCCGGACCAGAACCGCATTCTGGAAGTATACGGCGGCATTGGCGGCGGCAGCAGCGACCGCACCAAAAAAGAAGAAGACAGCAAAGGCGTGATGACGTATACCCGGTATGAGGCGAACTTCTCCAAATACTTTGTGCAGGTAAACTTCAGCTCCAAACGTAAAAAATCGCTGCACCTTTTCAACCGGGATTTTCCGCTAAACTACGGCACCGCCCTGCGCACCAGTTATATTAACATGAACAAGTACCTGGTAAATGGCGAAGTGGAGGCGGAGGAAGACAATATTTTCTTTGAGCCCATCTTTTATACCCGGCTGGCCCTGAACCCGGCCGTGCAACTACAGTATACCAGCGGCGCCAACTTCGGCCTGAAAAACCGCGAAACCCTGACGGCCGGTTATTCAGTGTTTTCGCTGGGTGTGGTGGTTAACGTAGGAGGCTTCGCCCGGAATAAGTAATCTATTGTGGGCTTTATATCCTTTCCTTTACACAGCGGGAATCTTTTTTAACCTTCCCAGACATGCACGGGAGCTGCGCACACTGCGAGGTCAAAGTTTTCAACTCATCATGCTTTCCCGTACCTTTGCAGGCTAAATTTCAGATGGCATGCCTGATTATCATATTCATACTTTACCCAACGGAATCCGGATTGTGCACAAGCAGGTGCAGCATACCAAGATAGCCCACAGCGGCTTTATCCTGGACATCGGCAGCCGCGACGAACTGCCTGACCAACTCGGGCTCGCACATTTCTGGGAACACATGGCCTTTAAAGGCACACTTAAACGGAAATCGTTTCATATCCTGAACCGGCTGGAATCGGTGGGTGGTGAGCTGAACGCCTATACCACCAAAGAAAAACTCTGCTTTTACAGTTCGGTGCTGGACAAACATTTTGAGAAATCGTTTGAGCTGCTCACTGATATAACGTTTCATTCCATCTTCCCGGAAAAAGAAATAGAGAAAGAGCGGGGTGTGATTCTGGAAGAAATGTCCATGTACCTCGATACACCCGAAGAAGCTATTGTAGATGAGTTTGACGCCGTGGTATACGAAGGCCATCCGCTGGGCAATAACATTCTGGGCACTACTGAGAGTGTCTCCGGTTTTGTAAAGCAGGATTTCCTCAACTTTATTAACCGCAACCTCAGCACCGATGCGCTTGTTTTCTGCTCTGTGAGTAACCTGCCGTTTGAGCAGGTGCTAAAGCTCGCCCAAAAGTTCCTGGGTGATATTCCGGTCATACAGCAGCACCGCACGCGCGAGCCATTCAGCCATTATGTACCTAAAACAGTTACTGTCGAAAAGGCTATTTCGCAGGCGCACTGTGTACTCGGTTGCCCGGCCTACGCGTTGAACGACGACCGGCGCATCCCGTTTTTCATGCTCACCAACCTGCTGGGTGGGCCCGGCATGAACTCGCGCCTGAACCTGGCTGTGCGCGAAAAGCATGGCCTGGTGTATACCATCGATGCCAACTACGCCACCTACATCGATACCGGCCTGCTGACCATATACTTCGGCACTGAGAAAAAGCAGCTCAGGCGCACCACCGCACTGGTACTCAAAGAGCTGAAGAAGCTGCGTGAAAAACAGCTCGGCTCACTGCAACTTCACACAGCCAAAGAGCAGCTGATGGGGCAGCTGGCTATGGCCGAGGAAAGCAACATGGGCCTGATGATGATGCTCGGCAAAAGCATCCTGGACCAGAACAAGGTTGAGCCGCTGAACGAAATTTTCGACCAAATCAGAAGTATAACCGCCTCCGATTTACTGGACATCGCCAACGACGTGCTCCGTGACGACCAGCTGAGCTTCCTGAATTATGTGCCGGGATCTTAATGTGCTGATTGTTTAATGTGTTGATGTGCTAAATGGTTAATAAGATAAAAGTATCTAGCCTATATTCTTTCATATTGTCATCCTGGAAGGATCTTGTGTGTGATCTACTTTTCACGCACAAGATCCTTCCAGGATGACAGAATTAGTTGAAGGTAATTATATGATTAATTTTGCCGCTTTACTTAACCCATCTCCACTTTAGCACATTAAACAAATGGAATTCCTGGACGAAGAACTGCAACAGTACGCCGACGAACATACTTCACCGGAAAGTGCGCTGCTGCACAAAATAAACCGCCACACGCACCTGAGCGTGCTGAAACCGCGCATGCTGTCGGGGCACATGCAGGGGCGCATCCTGGCGATGTTCTCACAGATGCTGCAGCCACGACAAATTCTGGAAATCGGCACCTACACCGGCTACTCTGCGCTTTGCCTGGCGGAGGGTTTGCAGGCGGGCGGCACGCTCCATACCATTGATATCAATGAGGAATTGGAGGCACGGGTGCGCGGCTATTTTGCTGAAGCGGGCCTTTCGGCAAGTATAAAATACTACATCGGCAATGCCCTTGACATCATACCAGGCATAAATGCCGCCTTTGATTTGGTGTTCATCGATGCCGATAAAATCAACTACGCCCGCTATTATGATTTGGTGATTGACCGCGTGCGGCCCGGCGGCTACATCATTGCCGACAATGTGCTGTGGAGCGGCAAAGTGCTGGCCAGGTATAGAAAGAAGCTCGACGAGGACACCAAAGCGGTTATGGATTTCAACAAAAAAGTGCACGACGATGCGCGTGTAGAGAACCTCCTGCTGCCCGTGCGCGACGGCCTGCTGATAGCCCGCAAAAAGTAACTTCCTCCTGCGCTGACCTCGCAGTGTCCGCAACTCCTGCGAGCGTATGGAACGGTTCGCTTGCACGACATGGGCGGGAACTGCGCGCCGCGAGGTTGTACCATAAATATCTTCCGGCCCTGCCGCCATGCCCATACTTTCCCAAGCAGCTAATAATCTGTTTGTTATCACGTTTTATACCTGGCGCCAGGTATAAAATGGCGTTCCGACATCAAATTTTTATCAGAATAAGTTAGCCGGCGGCTTTAGATTGCAAGGCAAATTGCGTTAATTCGCAAAGGCTATAGCGTTCTCTGAACATATTAATCTGTAGCTATTTAACAACAACCGCCTCAACGGTAAGTAGAACCTGATTCAATCATTAGCCAAGTATAAAAAAGTACCTTTCGTTATGAGAAAACAGTCCATCCTTCTCTTTTTGCTCCTGATGCCGCTGCTGGTTTTTGCGCAGGACATTACAGTGCCCAAAAACGTTTATTTTGCGGATATCCACCTGAAACTTTCGGATGGTGCGCAACAGGAAATTCAGAAGAAAGTGGATGCCCTGCACCGCAACCAGACCTATTTTAAAATGAAAGTAGAGCTGGCCGATGCGTATTTCCCGATCATCGAACGGGTGTTTAAGGAAGAAGGCGTGCCCGATGATTTTAAGTACCTCGCCCTGCAGGAAAGCGGGCTGGTGGGCGATGCCGTTTCTACCTCCAATGCCGTGGGCTACTGGCAGTTTAAGAAAGAAGCTGCCGCTGATTTTAACCTGCGCATGGATAATGTGGTGGATGAGCGCAGCCACATCATAGCGGCCAGCCGTGGCGCCGCCCGTTATTTTAAGCGAAGCAACAACTACTACAACAATTGGTTTAACGCGCTGCTCTCGTACTACCTGGGCTACACAGGCGCCAAAGACTATACTTCGCCGCTGGACAAAGGTGCAAAGAACATGAACATCACCGAAAAATCGCACCCTTACGTGCTGACGTTCCTGGCGCACAAGATTGCTTACGATAACTTTGTGGGCAAAAACACACCGGCTGTGTCACTGCGTGAACTGCGTGCCACGCCAGGCCAGAGCCTGGCCGATATCGCCCTGGCTACCAAAACAGATTACCCGGAGTTGGAGCGGTATAACAAGTGGCTGCTGGGCAATACCATCCCTTCGGATAAAGATTATTACGTGATGGTGCCGGTGCGCAATGGCGGCAGCGAAGGCGATTTGTTCGCATCAAACAACAGCAAAACTCCTGTACGCCGCACCGGGCCCGTTATGGCGGCGTCGATGGTGAAGCGCAACGGTCTGAATGCCCTGGTTGCCCGCGCCGGTGACACCAAAGACAAGCTGGCGCTGCAGGCTGGCCTCTCTACCCGCCGTTTCCTGAAGTATAACGATATGCGCAGCTTCGACAGCATCGAGGAAGGCGCTATTTACTATACTGAGCCCAAGAAAACTGATGCAGAAACAGAATACCACGTGGTGCAGCCCGGAGAAAGTATGCAACAGATTGCGCAGCACTATGGCATCAAGCTTAATTACCTGCTCTTCAAAAATCGCATGAGCCGCAGCGAAGCGCCGGTACCAGGCCGCGTGCTTTGGTTGCAGAAACGCCGCCCGTACGCCACTCCTGTGGAGGTTCGTGACCTGAACAGACAGCAGGTTGCCTCGACAGCAGCCCCGGACAGCTATAACAAACCTGTAGCTACCCGCACAACGGAGGCAACTAAAACCACAGCAGCTGTCCACGACAAGAAACCAAAAGAAAATATCTTTACCAGATTTATCAACAGGCTGACAGGCCGCACAAAGCAGCCGGAGAAAGAACCAGAGGTAATAGCCGCAGAACCGGAAATAGTAAAACAGCCGGTTGCCACAGATCCTACACCTGCTATGGCTACAGAAATACCGGCAGAAGAGACTGCGGCAGCGCAGCAGGCTCCAGCTGTTCCCGGCAAAGTGACCCAAGCTGAAACAGAGGGCCAGATAAAAGCGCAGCCTGAAACAGAAAAAGAAGAAACGCTGGAAACAGCAGCTCCTGTAACCACAAGCCCGGCAGCTAAGACCAATAAGGCAGGGCTATACCCCGGCACCGCAAAAGCAACACCGGATACAACCACTCAGCAGGAAGCAGCTGGCTGGCCAGTGCAAACATCGGAAACAGAAGCAGCCATAACAGCAGAAGCGATTGAGCCCGCACAGGAAACAGATGGGGCCATACCTGCGGAAACCATAATGGCAGCAGAAGACACTATATTTAAAGAAACACCGGCTGCAGCGGCAACAACTGTGAAACCGGCTCCTACCAAACCACTGGCAGAACCCACTACCCAACCTGCCCCTACGCGGCACGTTGTTCAGCAGGGCCAAACTTTATACAGTATCTCCAGGATGTACGCTGTCAGCATAAACGACATCAGCCGCTGGAATAATCTGGGAGAGGAGCCGCTGAAAGTTGGCCAGGAACTGCTGATAGCGGAACCACTTGCTGTGCCGGCACAGTCCGGGCCGGCAGAAACATATGCAGCCCCGGAGGCTGCTAACGGCCTCCACACAGTAGCTGCCGGCGAAACGCTTTACCAGATTTCTAAAATGTATAACGTAACACCGGAACAGCTGCGCACATGGAATAACCTGCCGGACAACAGCATCCGGTTAGGGCAGGAACTGCGCGTGGCAGCACCTATTGAAACTGCTACACCTGCACAAACTGAAGAGAAAACGCCTGCCAGCACCTTTAAGGGCAGCAGTACTTACCACACGGTGGCTCCCGGCGAAAGCATGTACCAGATATCGCGCAGCTATGGCGTTACCATCAAAGACATTATGGAGTGGAACAACAAGAGCGACTTTGCAGTAAGCGCCGGCGAAAAGCTGCTCATTAAGAAAAAGTAGCACGCTTATAAAGCAAACCCGGCAGGTGCAGGCAGATATATTAAGTATGAGATGTATAACGCTGAAACCTGCCGGGTTTTCTGCTGCGTTAACTTCTGTATTATTAGTTCTGAAAAAGCAGCTTACAGGCTATTCTGTAAGCTGCTTTTTGCTTCAGGCGCTATCACGGAGAGCCTTCCTTGCCCGGAACAGTAAGGTTGTTGGCTGCCTGCAGTCCGGAGGCAATTTCCGGAAGTATGCCCAGGCGCTGGTATATCGGGCGTACCATCTCGCGCAGGCGGCTCAGTTGCAGGGCAAAGGGCACAATGGTGAGCATAATCAGAATACCGCAACCCAGCAAAGTATAGCCTACCCCTATTCTCTCTGCTATGGCTCCGGCCAGCAGACTGCCAAACGGCCCCATTCCCAGCGAAGCCATCGAATAAAAACTCATTACGCGGCCGCGTTTGTCATCCTCCACAATGGTTTGCAGAATAGTGTTGCAGGAAGCCATCTGTACAATCATACCAAAACCTACAAACAGCATACACAGCAGCGATACCCAAAGTATGGTAGAAAAGGAAAAGGCAATCAGTCCTAAACCAAAGATAACAGCCGCTGCCACAATTACTTTTCCCAGCCCCACAGCCGATTTACGGGGCGCCAGGTATAAAGCGCCGGTCAGGGCGCCAATACCGGAGGCGCCCATCAGGAAACCCAGTGTATTGGCGTTGCCACCCAGTATGTCGCGGGCAAATGCCGGCATCAGCACGCTAAAAGGCATCCCTATCAGGCTCATGCTGGCCACCACCAGGATAATGGCCCGGATAGGCGGAAACCGGAAGGTATACCGAAAGCCGTCCTGCAACTGCTGCCATACTTTGCGGTGCTGCTTTACAGGCACGAAAGGTTTTGTGCGCATCAGCAGCAACGAGCCGATTACGGCCATGTAACTCAGCGCGTTTATCAGAAAACAGGCACCCTCCCCTACGGCCGCAATGATTACGCCCGCTATAGACGGCCCCACCAGGCGCGCCACGTTAAACAGAGAAGAATTAAGGGCAATGGCATTGCTCAGGTCGTCGCGGTCTTCTACCAGTTCAATCACAAAGGCCTGCCGTGTGGAAGTATCAAAAGCATTCACGATGCCCATAAACGTGCTCAGCGCCAGAATGTGCCATATCCTGATGGTATCGGTAAGCACCAGCGCCGCCACCGCCGCGGCCTGCAGCATAAACGATGCCTGCGTTACCACCAGTATCCGGTGCCGGTCGAAACGGTCGGAGATAACGCCGGCAAAAGGGCCAAGTATAAAAGAGGGCGCCAGGCTGCAGAAGCTCACCATTCCCAGCAAAAACACCGAATCGGTGAGGCGGTATACCAGCCAGCTCATGGCAATGCGCTCCATCCAGGTGCCAACCAGCGACACCCCCTGGCCCATAAAAAACAAGCGATAGTTTTTATGGCTAAGCGCTCTAAACATACCATTCAGCCTGCTTGTAGAATTTCCCTCCTGATCCATTTTTACATTTACATTTTTAACACCGCTTCTTACTTACGTGCCGGGTTGCTAAAACCGTTACGCTTTCCGGGGATAGCTCCGCAAGTTTGAAAGTATACGGCTTGCAGGGCAGCCCTGCCCGGGTATACTGTCTGCCTGCAGGTATCTGCATATGCTTCTGAGGCGTAATATGTTATAAACCAAATTTGTTTATCCTTAAACTTATCTGAAGAAAAATAAAGGACTGGCCCGGCAAGTATGGAGAATAGAAAAGGCCGTAAGGCCATTAGCAGGTTTACACAGGAATCCCTAAATTGCTTCTGCCGTGTGGTAACAATGGCTGATTTGCGCGTTGTTTTATGCAAGTAATGGGACAAATGAAATCCGGACAAAAGCCTTTCCCGCTCAAATTATTTAAAAACAGGTTATATCCTCCCCATACTTCATTTATACATTAAACTAAGTTTGTCCGCATACTTAAATGCTAAAAGCTTAATTTAACATATGCTGAAAACCACAGGCGCAAGAAATCAATTTGCTGATAGACGATGAGAAAGTATGTAGGACTATTATTAGCTGTGTTACTGTTCATACTTAATTCCTGTAAAGATTCTTCTTCACAGGCCTATGATTATAGTAGCTGGCGCACTTATGCAGGGTCAAAAGACGGGAACAGGTATTCTGCAAATGACCAGATTACGCCTCAGAATGTAGCACAACTGCAGATTGCCTGGACGTACAGCACGCAGGACAAAGATCCGGAAAACCGCTCACAGTTGCAGTGCAACCCCATCATAGTGGATGGAATCCTGTATGGTACTTCGCCGCAATCAAAATTGTTTGCTTTGGATGCGGCAACCGGACGGCAAAAATGGAGCTTTAACCCTTACGAACAGGGAAATCAGGAGAAAGATAAACTGGCGGCATTTAACGTGAACCGCGGGGTAAGCTACTGGCAAAATGAAGAAGGAACCGATAAACGGATTTTGTACAGTGTGGGCCATCGCCTATATGCCATCAATGCCGTAAACGGCAAGCCTGTCCCTGCCTTCGGGCAACATGGTTTTATCGATCTGCGGCAGCATTTAGACCAGGATAACACGGAGAATGCTTATGTGGCCGGCACCACGCCGGGTATTATTTACAAAGATTTACTTATCTGGGGCATGCGCCTGTCGGAAGGGCCGGATGCTCTGGCCGGGCATATACGGGCTTTTGATGTACGCACCGGCGAGCGCCGCTGGATATTCCACACCATTCCGCACCCGGGCGAAACCGGTTACGACACCTGGGAGAACCCGGATAGCTGGAAGCGGATCGGCGGGGCCAACAACTGGGCTGGTATGGCGCTGGACGAAAAGCGCGGCATTGTGTATGTTCCGACCGGATCGGCTACGCCCGATTTCTACGGCGGTGTACGCAAAGGACAGAACCTGTTTGCCAACTCTATTATTGCCCTCGATGCCGCCACCGGCAAGTACATCTGGCATTACCAGGTGGTGCATCACGATTTGTGGGATCGCGATTTGCCGGCCAATCCTAACCTGGTAACGGTAAACCATAATGGCAAAAAGATTGATGCCGTTGCCCAGATTACCAAGCATGGTTACGTGTTTTTACTGGATCGCACCAACGGCAAGCCGCTCTTCCCGATAAAGGAAGTGCCGGTACCTGCCTCAGGCTTACCCGGCGAAAAAGCCTGGCCTACGCAGCCTATTCCTACCCTGCCCGAGCCGTTTGCCCGCCAGAAGTTCGGCCCCGAGGATGTAACCGACATCTCCCCCGAAACACACCGGGACATGATGGAAAAGTATAAGCAGGTAAAGCACCGGATTATGTTTGCACCGCCAAGCAAAGCAGGCAGCTGGATTTTCCCTGGCTTTGACGGCGGTGGCGAATGGGGCGGCGCTGCCGTAGATCCGGAATCAAATATTCTGTACGTGAACAGCAGCGAGGTGCCTTGGGCCCTAACGATGATTGACGTACCAAAAAATGAAACAGCTGACCATACCCTGAAAGGTGTTGGCAAAACCGTGTATAACAAATATTGTATTGCCTGCCACGGCCCCGATTTAAAAGGCAACGGTTCTTCTTATCCCTCCTTGGTTAACATCGGCAACAAGTATACAGCAGCGCAGGTAAGTCAAATTATAGAGAACGGCCGGAACATGATGCCTTCCTTTAAACAAATACCGGCAAGCAAAAAAGAAGCGCTCCTGGCTTTTCTGCTGAACACCGCAGACAAGGAGCCGGCATTGGCGGCTAACAAGCCCGGCGGTTCGGAGGCCAGCAATGCAAAAGAACCGGTAACCTCCGCCAATACTCCGGAAACCAGGGATCTACAGGATGAGGTTCCGTACACCATGACGGGTTACAACAAGTTTTTAGACAAAGACGGTTATCCGGGCATAAAGCCACCCTGGGGCACACTCAATGCGGTGGATCTCAATAGTGGTAAACTGCTATGGAAAGTGCCTCTGGGAGAATATGAAGAACTAACCAAAAGCGGCATCCCGCCTACCGGCACCGAAAATTATGGCGGCCCCCTGGTAACCAAAGGCGGCCTGGTATTTATCGCGGCGACCAAAGATGCCAAAATCCGTGCTTTCGATAAAAAAACAGGTAAAGTGTTATGGCAGGCCGACTTGCCGGTTCCGGGCTATGCCACACCGGCTACTTATGCTGTTGCCGGCCGGCAGTATGTCGTAATTGCCTGCGGCGGCGGCAAGTTAGGCAGCAAATCCGGCGATGTATACATGGCCTTTGCCCTGTCTGATACAGTTGGCGGCAACAGATAACACGACACCCTGCAGACAGGAAATAGTTCAGAATGAGCAATAAAGGCCAGTATTATACCTGGCGGGCTGCAAAAAAGAAAGGTAACATAAACAGCTAAGGGAGGTATAAGTAACCTTACATTTTTAAAATAGAATAAGCGTATGAACGAAGTACTGGAAAGAATTTATTTCCATAACACCGTTAAAGATTACATCATTGTAGTAGCCTGTATTTTGGTCGCTTTGCTGCTGGTCAGGCTTTTTAAGCGGACAATTCTGATAAAGATTTCCCTTTGGACCGAAAAAACCAAGTTTAAATTTGATAATTACCTCATCGGGAGCTTTGAGCGTTTTGGTATACCGATTATCAATATCTGTATTGTTTATGTAGGTATAAATTATCTGACGCTCTCAGCAAGGGCCGATAAAATTATTGACATTGCAACAACCGTAGCTATCACTATCCTGGTGATCCGTTTTGTATCGTCGGCCCTGTCGCTGGTGGTGGGGGCTTATTTCACCCGGAAACACCACACAGCCAGCGGAGCCAACGAGATGGGAGCCATCAACCTCATCATCGGCATTATTATCTGGTTTATTGGCCTGGGCTTTTTGTTTGATAACCTGGGCTACGACCTCACAGCCATCATCGCCGGCCTGGGCGTAGGCGGTATTGCGGTGGCGCTGGCAGCACAAAACATACTTGGCGACTTGTTCAACTACTTTGTTATTTTCCTGGACAGGCCTTTTGAGGTCGGCGATTTTCTGGTGGTTGGTAACGAAAATGGCACAGTAGAGCACATCGGCGTAAAAACTACGCGTATCAGGACCCTATCCGGCGAACAGTTGGTGTTCTCTAACAGCGACCTGACCAGTTCCCGCATCCATAACTTTAAAACCATGCAAAAGCGCCGCGTGGTCTTTAAAATTGGCGTTACTTACCAAACATCCTACGAAAACGTGGAAAAGATTCCGGAACTGCTTAAAAGCATTGTAGAGGAGCAGGAACCGGTGAAATTCGACCGGGCGCACTTTGCTTCCTACGGCGATTCCAGTCTTGACTATGAAATAGTATACTACGTACTCGACCCGGACTACAACAAGTACATGGATATCCAGCAAGCCATTAATCTGAGCATTTACAAGCAGTTTGCAGCGCTCGGAATCGAGATTGCATTCCCAACCCGCACGCTGTTCGTGGTAAATCAGCAGGAGGACGAGCAGGAAAAGGAGCCGGTGCAGCCCCCCAGCCGGCAAGGCTCCGAGCAACAAAGTATAGCCCATTAAAAGCAAAGCAGCGGAGACAATTTCCGCTGCTTTTTTGTTGTAACCATAGCACTTTATACTTGGGCAGCCGCCCGATTTTCCGTACTTTTATCATCCCGAAGATGACTTCCAAGTATAGACTTCTTCTAATAAAGATGTCATTCGTATTTCATCATTTGTAATTCGTAATTCTCCGAAATGCCTGTTTTCTCGCATCTACATACCCATACGCAGTACTCGCTGCTCGACGGCCAGGCCAGCATTGGCGCGCTCATGAAAAAGGCGCAGGCTGATGGCATGCCCGCCGTGGCCATGACGGACCACGGCAACATGTTTGCCGCCTTTAATTTCGTGGCCGAGGCCAACAAGTATAACGTGAAGCCGATCGTGGGCTGCGAGTTTTACCTGGTAAAAGACCGCCACCTGAAGACCTTTACCAAGGAGCAGAAAGATGTGCGTCACCACCAGCTCCTGCTGGCCAAAGACCAGGAAGGTTACCAGAACCTGGCCAAGCTCTGCTCGCTGTCATACATCGAAGGTGTGTACAGCAAGTGGCCGCGCATCGACAAAGAGTTGCTGCAGAAGTATAGCAAAGGCCTGATTGCCACCAGCTGCTGCATCGGCGCCGAGCTGCCGCAGGCTATCCTCTGGAAAACGGAGGCCGAAGCCGAGGAACTGCTGAAATGGTGGCTTGATTTGTTTGGCGAGGATTATTACATCGAGCTGCAGCGCCACGGCCTGCAGAACATCGATGGCACCGGCAAAAGCCAGGAAGACGTGAACCAGGTGCTGCTGAAGTTTGCCCATAAGTATAACATCAAGGTGATCTGCACCAACGACTCGCACTACGTGGATCAGGACGACTGGAACGCGCACGACATCCTGCTGTGCGTGAACACCGGCGAAGACCAGAGCACACCCGTTGGTGATTTTGCGACCAAATATTACCGTTTTCTGTCAGATGACCAGAAAGTGATATACGACACCGTGGACAACGTACGCAACAAGTATGGCCATATGCCAAATATCCGGCAAATGCTGAACCGCATCGACGAAGCTGGCCCGAAAACGCGCTTTGGTTTCCCCAACGACCAGTTCTACTTTAAAACGCAGGACGAGATGAACGCGCTGTTCAAGGATGTGCCGCAGGCGGTGGATAATACCAACGAGATTGTAGACAAGATAACGCCGCCCAAGCTGAAGCGTGACATCCTGCTGCCCAATTTCCCGATTCCGCCGGAGCACGCCAATGCCGATGCCTTTCTGCGTCACCTGACCTTTGTGGGAGCTAAGAAGCGGTACATTGATATCACCCCGGAAATAGAAGAACGCCTGGATTACGAACTGCGCATTATTGAGACGATGGGCTTTGCCGGCTATTTCCTCATTGTGCAGGACTTCATCAACAAAGGCCGCGACATAGGCGTGGCCGTGGGACCGGGACGTGGTTCGGCGGCCGGCTCGGCGGTGGCTTACTGCATCGGTATCACCAACATCGACCCGATCAAGTATAACCTGCTGTTCGAGCGATTCCTCAACCCGGAGCGTGTATCAATGCCCGATATTGATATTGACTTTGACGACGTGAACCGCCAGCGCGTGATTGACTACGTGGTAGAGAAGTATGGCAAAACACAGGTAGCGCAGATCATCACTTTTGGTACGATGGCCGCTAAATCGTCGATTAAAGATGTGGCCCGATCTACCTCTTTGCCGCTTGCTGAGGCCAACGAACTGGCCAAAATGGTGCCGGACACGCCGGGCACTACCCTGGCCAAGGCCTTTATCGAAAATCTGGAACTGGCTGCCATCCGCGAAGGCAACGATCATCGTGGCGCTACGCTAAGATTGGCCGAGAAGCTGGAGGGCTCCATCCGTAACACAGGTATACATGCTGCCGGCGTCATCATCGCGCCCGACGACATCACCAACTATATCCCGGTTTCCACTTCCAAAGACGCCGACCTGCTCGTCACGCAATTCGACGGCAAAGTGATCGAGAGCGCGGGCATGCTGAAGATGGACTTCCTGGGTCTGAAAACGCTGACCATCATCAAAGACGCCATCGAGCTGATCGAGAAAAACCATGGCGTGAAGATCGACATTGATGCCATACCGATAGACGACGAGAAAACCTACCAGCTCTACCAGCGCGGTGACACGATTGGCACGTTTCAGTTTGAGTCGGAAGGCATGCGCATGTACCTCAAGGACCTGCAGCCCACCAACATAGAAGACCTGATTGCGATGAACGCCCTGTACCGCCCAGGCCCGATGCAGTTCATCCCCAACTTTATTAACCGGAAGCATGGCCGCGAAGAGGTAGAATACCCGCACGAGCTGCTCAAACCTATACTGGAGTACTCCTACGGTATTATGGTATACCAGGAGCAGATCATGCAGACGGCCCAGATTCTGGCCGGTTACTCGCTGGGCGGTGCCGATTTGCTGCGCCGCGCCATGGGTAAAAAGGACATGAAGAAGATGGCCGAGGAGCGGGAAAAGTTCATCAAAGGAGCTGCCGAAAAGCACAAAATCGCTCCAAAGAAAGCTTCTGAGGTGTTTGACGTGATGGAGAAATTCGCGCAATACGGCTTTAACCGCTCCCACTCGGCCGCCTACTCGGTGGTGGCTTACCAGACGGGTTACCTGAAAGCGCATTATCCGGCCGAGTACATGGCTGCCGTGCTCACCAACAACATGAACGACATCAAAAAAGTGACGTTCTTTATTGAGGAGGCACGCAAGCAAGGCGTGGAAGTACTGGGCCCGGATGTGAACGAATCGCTCTTAAAGTTCAACGTGAACGAGAAAGGCCAGATTCGTTTTGGCCTCGCTGCGATAAAAGGAACCGGCGAATCTGCCGTAGATGCCATTATTTCAGAACGTGAGACAAACGGACTGTACCAGGATATCTTCGACTTTGCCAAGCGCGTGAACCTGCGGGCCGTGAACAAAAAGACCTTTGAAAGTATGGCCCTGGCCGGTGCGTTTGACTCGTGGGGATTGTACCACCGGGCGCAGTTGATAGAAGTACCGGAGGGCGAAAGCATGCCTTTGCTGGAGAAGGCGGTGCGCTACGGTAACAATTACCAGGCTGAACAGCAGGCAGCACAGCAGTCGCTGTTTGGCGGCAGCGCCGCGGTGGCATCTCCGCTACCGAAGATTCCGGAAGTGCAGGTATGGACGCAGGCCGAAATGCTGCGCCGCGAGAAAGAAGTAGTAGGCTTTTACATGTCGGGCCACCCACTCGACCAGTTTAAGCTGGAAATAGATTCTTACTGCACCTGTCCGCTCGACAGAATTGAGGAGTACAAAAACCGCGAGGTGAACGTGGCCGGGATGGTGTCGGAAGTGGTAATCCGGACGGCCAAAAACGGCAACCCGTTTGCCTTGTTTTCTATAGAAGATTACGATTCTACGATGCAGATGGCGCTGTTCGGCGAGGATTACATGAAGTTTTCGCCTTACCTGAAAACAGGCTTATACTTGTTCATCAGGGGTAAAGTGCAGCTGCGCTATAAAACAGAAGACCAGTGGGAATTGCGTCCGCAAAATATCCAGTTACTCGGCGATATTACCGATAAGATGGCGCAGGGCGTACAGCTTAACATCAATTTGCAGCATTTTAACCAAAATTTGGCTGAGGCGCTCGAAGGGGCCATCATCGCCAGCCCAGGCCAGAAACGCCTGGAGATAACGCTGCACGTGCCGGAGGAGAAATTGGCCCTGCCCATGTACTCCCGCAAATACAGAATCGATCCGAAACCGTTTCTGGCTTCCATCAAGGAGATGGGTTTGGGTGAATGTAAGTTGATTTAATGTGCTGATAGGCTAATAATGATTTGAAAATTTGGGGATGTGGAGATTTGAAGATGATTTCCGCTTCTGCTGAAAGTATAAAAAGAGGTGTGCTGCTGCGGTGACACACCTCTTTTGTTTTACTGCTCTCTCGTACTTCTTAGTCCGGAAGTAGCCTGCCAGGGATTTATATTTTAAAGTATAAGCTCGCATGGAGCTTAAGAACAGAATCGTACCCGTCCGCTGGCAGTTATGCCGGAGAACCTGCTCTGCTCCCCATGGAACTGTTGATATAGCAGCCTTCCAGTTAGCTGCTGCACCTCCTTTCTCTCCTGCCTTGCCCCTCCTCTCCACTTTTTCTTCGCTAAACTTGTTTCTGAAACTTTTAGCTGCAACATTTGTTGATACAAATAAATCATACCTATCGGCGGGATATGTCGTAAGTATAAAAGAAGACAATAGTACAGGCAGGTATAGTTTGGGCAAGTATTTGTCAATCCTGTTATAGTTATTAAATTTAAAACAGAGAATTAAACCAACAAACCATTAAAGTTATGGCTAAAAAAGCAATAGAAATCACAGACGCAAATTTTGATGAAATCATCAATTCAGATAAACCGGTATTGGTAGACTTTTGGGCAGAATGGTGCGGCCCGTGCCGCATGGTAGGCCCGATTGTAGAAGAACTGGCCGGCGAGTACGAAGGCAAAGTCGTTATCGGCAAAGTAGACGTAGATGCCAACCCGCAGACTTCCGCCAAGTTTGGCATCCGCAGCATCCCGACGCTGCTGGTGTTTAAAAACGGTGAAGTGGTAGACAAGCAGGTGGGCGCTGTGCCTAAAAACGTGCTGTCGCAGAAACTTGAAGCGCAAATGGCGTAACCCAAAGTATAATCATACTTATAAAAGAAGGCCTCTCCTGTTATGGGAGAGGCCTTTTCTGTTCATCCGATTTCATTATGACACTGATGTTGCCGCTGCGCTCCAGGTAAGCTAAACGAACGGATTTTAAATCTGCATCGTGGCCGGCGTTGCGCAGGGCCTCGCATAAGTCGTGTTCTGTTACACTGTTCCTGCGCATAGCCGCCCATTGCAGTTCGCCATTCTTTATCAGCATCTCAGGTTTGCCCTTTAGTATGTTGCCAACGCCGATATTCGTATAAAAGGCCAACATGGCAAGACCTCGGTGCAATACGACCAGCGTGAGTGCGGCAGCCAGCGTAGGCCAGAAAGGTGCATTGCCGGTAATGGCGCGGCTTAAGATTGAGCCATAAATAACCCCCAGCACAATATCAAAGGTAGTATTCTTGCCAAATATGCGACTGCTGCCTATCCGGAGAATAAGCACGGCAGCAAAAAATATTCCGATGGCCCGCAGCGACATCTGCCACCAGGTCAGTGTCTCGTCATGAATACCGAAAGCCATATGGAAAAACTCCTGCATAGTTTGCTGGAACGGCCAAACCGAAAGCAAAGTTATACCCGATTACCTCACTCATAAGCCATTTGGTATTGTATTTGGACAGGAAAACTTTAGCGCAGGCTGTACGCAGGCATGTATACAGCCTGCTTTGTTCATTCACTTTGATACATTTACGGAATATGGGTTTTTAGTTGAACCTAAGTGCCGTAAATACGGTAATAAGAAAGAGAGAATCAAACACTTACCTTAAAGCATTTATACTTACAAACTTAATACTACTATGTTGAGATTTGCGATGTTAGGCATAGCGCTCCTGCTTGGGCCGGCTGCCACAAGCTTTGTTCAGGCACAACCTTTTATCAGCAACTATGGTGCGGAAAGCATAGCGGAACTCACAGAACCCCAGAAAGTGGAGCGGCTGATAGAATGGGTGCGCCACCTGGACGGGGCTACTTTTATCCGCAATGGCGAAGAATATAACTGCCAGCAGGCTGCCGATCACCTGCAGTCGAAATGGGAGAAGCACAAGGACGAGGTAAAAACAGCAGAAGAATTTATAGACGGATTGGCTTCAAAATCAGGTATGACGGGCGAGGATTACCTAATTCGCTTCCCCGACGGCAAAACTGTTACATGCGGGGAGGCCCTTCACCAGCAATTGCAGCGTATTGAGCAATCGTAAGAAGAACGCATCCCTATCGGATTACGTAGTTTAAACATTAACTTGTTTAATTTAAAGATCCGCAACCATGTTACAATTCCTGGAAGAAGCAAACGATGACTTAGTGGCGCTCCGTATTTCCGCCAAAGTTGACAAAGATGACTATGATGTGATGCTTCCGGTATTGGAAGAAAAAATCCGGCAGCACGGTAAAATCAGAGTATACGCAGAGCTGATGAACGTAGAAACTTATACCCTGAAAGCTCTGTGGGAAGAAATAAAGTTCGATTTTAAGCACCTGAATAATTTCAGCAAAGCGGCCATCGTAGGAGATGCTCCCTGGATGAACATGGTGACCGTAATGGCGAAGCCCTTCACCTCCGCCCAGGTAAAGCACTTTGACCTGGCGCACCGGTCTGATGCCTGGGCCTGGGTAAATGCATAAAGGGCTTTAATTAAAAAAGCAGTTATACCTGCATCGTTATATTCAAGCCAAAAGCCGCTGTGCAATGTATTGCGCAGCGGCTTTTGTTTATACTTATACTTAAGAATGGGACAAACAGCCGTTTTGAGCTATGCGCCTTGTTATACCATTCTTTTAGGGGAGGGAACAACTTATAGTTCGTCTTTGTACATCAGCATTTTACTTCTGCCGTCTTCAATGTAGGCGCGGTACATTATCGCCAGGCTAAAAAGTATCGTGTATTCTCTTTGTTGTAATCTCAAGAAATACTTAACATATACATTTAGCAGGAAAATGTTTATGTTAAGTATGAAAAAAAGAGCCGTCCACTTTTTATACTTTCAACGAACGCTATTCTTAACTTACTGTTATTCATTGATTTAATCTTTTAGCGTATAAAGGATAAACCTCTCCATGGAACTTTAAAATCTACGAGCATGAAAAAGCTCATCTTCCTTAAACCGTTGCTTTTATACGCCTTTCTTGGCCTGTGCAGCACTGCCTGCAACGATGATGACGGCCAGGTGCCGATGCCTGAACCGGAAGAGCCGGCGTGCAGGCTTACAAAAATCATCAACGGAACCTACGGCCCTACAGTGATACAATACAATGCACAAGGCTATGTAACCAAACTAACTGATGAACACAGTAACGGAACTGAAACAGTTACTTACATTACCTACAATGCCCAAAACCAAGCCGTAAAAGCAGAAGTGCATGGGAGCGACTTTAGTTATTACTACACTTATGAATACACCAACGGCCTGGCAGCAACCATGAAACGGTACAGCCAGGATGGCCGGCAGGAAGATGTCCGCAGGTTTACATACGATAGCAGGAAGCGGCTGATCGAAGAAAGATTTGGTGACAACGATGCCTCCGCTACTTACACTTATGCCTATACCTACGATAACAACGATAATCTTACAAAGTGGGAAATCTTATATGGAGCTAATGTTATCGGCTGGACAACTTATGAAAACTACGATAATAACCCTACACCTTATTCCACTTTAAAAGGTGTGCCCTACCATGTATGCGTCTATCCTTATAATAGTCTCGGCAAAAACAACCCCGGCAAGAAAGCCGAAGCGGTGGGTGTAGACGAAAGCGGAACTTTAGAACCAGAAGAGATTTTTACCTATACCTATACTTATACTTACAACAGCGAAAGTTACCCAACGAAATTTGTTTACGGGGGTGATCTTTCCGGCGCTAATGGAGACGAGTTTGAGTATCAATGTGATTAACCTTAGCTAATATCCGGCATAAGTATAAGCTACCGCATCATCTGTTAGCCGGTGCATATCTCCTGACCTTGCGGCACCTTTAAAAGCTTTCTGCTGAAAATCTTAGGTGCCGCAAGGTTTCTTTATGAGCCCTCTGTAAATTGTAATCCCTGTTTTATAAAATAAGCACTTCTGGTTGTTTAATGCCGCCCTGTCGCTGTTAATAACAGCGTGCGCCTATCGTTTTCTTAAATCGACACTGCCCAACAATTTAAACACTGTGGAGGTGAATAATATAAATGTACAACTTACACGATGCTACTACATGTACTTAGAGGCAAGAATTTACATTTATATATAATTTTAGAGATATTTATAGTATAATGCCCAATCTTTTATCATATTTGTAAATCCTTATATTTAAGTTATCATTTATACACAAACATCAACCTACCAAAACCATGAAATTACATTATCTCAAAGCGTTCCTGTCCCTGTTGTTGTGCACCACCCTGCTGGCCTCCTGCGTGTCTTCTAAAAAGTATGAAGATCTGAAAGCCAGCAAAGAGGCTTTGGAACGTGAGCAGGCTGCCTCGCAACAGAAAGTTGATGCCCTTAGCGCCAGCCTGAAAGAGCGTGAGCAGAAACTGGCCGACATGGAACGCGCCATGAATGAGCAGCAGAAAATGCTCGATGACCTGAAAAGCGAGGTAAACATGGCGCTGCAGGGCTTTAATGAGGGCGACCTGCATGTAAGTATAAAAGATGGCAAAGTATACGTGTCGATGTCGGATAAATTACTGTTTGCCACGGGCAGCACAAAAGTAAACGCAGGTGGCCAGAAAGCCATTAACCAACTGGTGGATGTGCTGAAGAAAAACCAGCAGGTGGGCGTGATGGTAGAAGGCCATACCGATGACGTGAGCGTAGCAAGCGGCATGAAATACCTGACTGATAACTGGGACCTGAGTGTACTGCGCGCCACCGAAATTACCCGCATGATGACAGACAAAGGCTTGTCGCCCGACAGGATTACGCCGGCCGGCCGTGCCTTTTACATGCCCGTAGACACAGGCCGCTCTGCCGAAGCAAAAGCGAAGAACCGCCGCACCGAAATTATCCTGACACCGGATTTCTCTGAATTATACAAAATCCTGGGCATCAAAGCCTAAGTATATATTACAAGTATAAACCAAAAGCCGCCGGCAGCCATCAGGTATCCGGCGGCTTTTGGTTTATTGATGGCTGGTTGTTATCGCTGAGGGCTTTATTGCTGAATGGCTACATCGTTAAATGGTTAAGGAAGCAAAAAACGATACGGCATACTTCAGTTCCCCAACAATCAACAGCTACTTCATCTCTTTCGCCTGCCGGATGGCTTCGCAGAGTTCTGCCGCACGCTGTGAGCCAATCAGCAAAGGTTTGTGGTTGTAAAAGTATAGCTTCACGCCTTCGTTGCCCGACATGTTGTAAGCCTTGCCTGCAAAGCCCCAGCGGATACCCCAACCGCCATAGTCGCGGATAGGATTGTAAACCGTTTGCTCAAAATCGCGCAGCAGGTGCAGCGGTATCCGGACGGGGCGCAGATGAAACGGATAAAAGCGCACCCGCAGTTCGCCCGGCACTACTTCGGTTTGCAGGCGCATCATATAAAAAAAGTAAGGCAGCCCCACCCCTACCAGCACAAACACGATAATGAGTTGCAGGTTAGAGGCAGGTTTATTCCCAAAAGAGTTACCCAGCAGCACCTGGTACACAAATCCTACCCAAAAGATAGCCGCTGCGCCTAGCACCACCACCCACAACCACACTTGCCTGAACCGCTGCCGCTCCCTAAAAAGTATCTTATCCTGCTCCATACTTTAAAGTATAATTTCTGCTACGAAAAAAGCCGCTCCAATTGTTATCAGAGCGGCTCTTAAGTATGATTTTATGTATGAGCAAGTATAAAGTATACTTGCTCATATAGGCCTGTTTATGCCAGCGCCTGCTCCAGGTCGGCCAGCAGGTCTTCGGCATCCTCTACGCCCACGCTCAGGCGGATCAGCGAATCGCTCAACCCTGCTTTGATGCGCTCCGCAGGCGGAATGCTGGCGTGCGTCATGGTAGCCGGATGGCCACACAGCGACTCCACGCCACCCAGCGACTCTGCCAGCGCAAAGAATTTAAAGCTTTCTAACACATGCTTTACGTCTTCCGCCTTGTTGCTTTTCAAATCAAATGACACCATACCGCCAAAATCGCGCATCTGTTCTTTGGCTACCTGGTGGTTGTTGTGATCTTCGAAGCCGGGCCAGTATACTTTCTCTATTTTCGGATGATTACGCAGGAATTCTGCTACCTGTCGGCCATTCTGGCAATGGCGCTCCATGCGCAGGTGCAGCGTTTTAAGGCCGCGCAGCACCAGGAAACAATCCTGAGGGCCAGGCGTGCCGCCGCAGGAGTTCTGGATAAAAGACAATTGCTGGTGCAGGTCATCGTCTTTTACGATAATAGCACCCATTACCACATCCGAATGGCCACCCATATACTTGGTCAGGGAGTGCATCACGATGTCTGCGCCTAAATCAAGGGGTGTTTGCAGGTATGGCGTGGCAAAGGTATTATCGGCCACCAAAAGTAAGTTATGCTTTTTGGCGATGGCGGCGCATCCTTTTATGTCGATGATGTTGAGCAAAGGGTTTGTCGGCGTTTCCACCCAGATCATCTTCGTGTTGTCATTCACCAGTTCCTCCACATTAGCCAGGTTGCCCATGTTGGTGAAGTGGAATTTGATGCCGTAGTTCTGAAATATCTTCGTGAAAATGCGGTAGCTGCCGCCGTATAAATCATTGGTGGAAATTACCTCATCGCCCGGCTTCAGCATCTTGATAATGGCATCAACGGCTGCCATGCCGGAGGCAAAGCAAAGGCCATGCTTGCCATTCTCCAGCGCGGCCAGCGCATTTTGCAACTGGGTACGGGTGGGATTGTGCGTGCGCGAATACTCGTAGCCTTTGTGGTCGCCGGGAGATTTCTGCACGTAGGTAGACGTCTGGTAAATAGGCGTCATAATAGCGCCGGTGGTAGGGTCTGGCTCCACACCCGCATGTATCGCTTTTGTTCCGAACTTCATGTCTTGTATATAATTTATAGTATAAACAACAGGCTGCAAGTTAATAATTTTAACCGCAATACTTTAGGGCGCCGCTTACATCTGGCCGGCAAGGCTTTTAATCCCGCACATATCTTTCGTCCTTTGTCTTTCGTCTTATAAGCGTACGATTAGTTTATACTTACCACAACCACATGAAGCGACTTGCCCTACTGCGAAACCTTATACGCCAGAATGCCTCTACCTTTATTTCGATGCTGCTGCTGGTGGTGGTACCCGTGGTGATAAGTTCTACGCTGGCCTATGTACTGTACGACCATCAGGCGCTGCTGCAAGGCTTAAACTGGTGGCAAATGGGATTATACTTCCTGATTGTGTCTGTTACCATGGCGCTGGCCCTCACGCCTACCACGTTTGTGGCGCTGGCAAGCGGCTTTTACCTGAGCTGGAGCGGCTTTCCGGGCATTGTGGTATCGTACGGTGTGGCGGCGCTGGTGGGCTATAGCCTCGCCAAGCTGATTGACCACGGCAAAATGATGAGCTTCCTGAACCGCTTCGAAAACGCGCGTAACCTGATGCAGGAGCTGCGTGCCGAAAGCTGGAGCCTGATATTTCTGACGCGCATCTCGCCGGTGCTGCCTTTTGCGCTGATGAACTTTGTGCTCTCGCTGCTGCAGGTCGACAGGAAGAAGTTCTTCCTGGCCAGCATCCTGGGCATGCTGCCGCGCACTTTTTTCTTTTTCTGGATAGGCACCCAGGCCAGCGACATCCTGATTCTGCTGCAGAAACCCGAAACAGGCAGCGGCGGCAAGCTGCTCCTGATCCTGCTGGTAATCATCTCAGTAGGCGGCTTATACTTCGTTTTCGATCGTGCCCTGAAGAAAGCGCTCCGGAAGGCCAGCACGAAAAACGCTGAAAATATTTGAAAGGACTTGCGTATAACGAAAAAAGAGCCTTACTTTGCACTCACAATTACGGAATTGGTCACGTAGCTCAACTGGATAGAGCATCTGACTACGAATCAGAAGGTTAGGGGTTCGACTCCCTTCGCGACCACTTGAGAATCAGCCACTTACAGGTAAAACTGTAAAGTGGCTTTTTTTATGTACACACAATTTGCATACAAATGGTTTTAAACTTCCTGTCCTATACCCTTCCAGACATGTGTGCTTAGTGTTTTTCTTAAATTAATCTTTATATTTATCTATAAATTTTTTACTATACTGTTAGGTTCATTTAGCCTTGTCATAATAATACATTTTGCACTTGTTACTAAGCATACCTCCTTATGATAATTAAGAGATTAAAAGCAAAGAACTATAGAAGCCTTGAAGACATAGATATAGAGTTTAATCCATATTACAATGCTATATCAGGCAAGAACAACTCTGGTAAGTCAAACTTAATCAAAGCAATACTTAACTTTCTTACATATGAGCATAAGATTTACTCAAATTATGTCTCTGATTTAGACTATGACAATGACTTTACTCATTGGAAGAAAAAAAACAAGGAAAAAGAGGACATCTTTGTCCTTTTAGAAGTAGAGTTGAATGAGGATACTGATACCGGCGTTTTCAAATTTTTAAAAGAACTCATTTTTAAAAATGAAGAGGAATTTAACCGGTCTGATGAAATTCTTAGGATAGAGGCCACGCAGTCACACCAACAGAAGAAGACCAGTATCAATGTATATTTCGGAAATAATCTTATTGAAGATGAATACAAAAGAGATGAATTGCTAAGAAGGCTACGTGGATCAAGGAGTGTGCTATTCCATAACTCTACAGAAAATCACCCTTTCTTTTTTACGAGAGGTAGTAGCAGGGAACCATTAGCATCATACTTAGGCCATGATGATGCAGATAACATTTCTAAAAAGAAGTTGTCCTTGGAAAATGCTGTTACTAAGTCTTTGAAGAAGCATCAAACCGGTTTGAGCAGTTTATTAGGTAGGTTACAAGAAAAATATGATGTATCTCTTGGTATTAACAGTTTTAAATTTGAGCGAGAAAACATTGTAATTTCACTGAAGGAAAAGGATATAGAGGTACCTCTGGAAGAATGGGGTAGTGGAACAAGAAATAGAACTCTTATTCTTATGAACTTGATGAATGCGAAGAGAATGCAGGATTCAGGAGACTTAACCGACAGAATCACACCTGTAGTCATAATAGAAGAACCAGAAAGCTTTTTACATCCTTCTGCTCAAGCTGAATTTGGCAGAATTCTTCAGGATATAGCTATTGAATTTAAAATTCAAATTATCGTAGCAACTCATAGTCCTTACCTATTAAGCCATAAGTCTCCTAAAGCAAATATTCTTTTAGAGAGAAACTTTAGCTTGGCAAGTAAGGGATCAGAAGTTATAGATACCGAACAAGAAAAATGGTACGAGCCTTTTGCTCTTTCTTTAGGCATTAATGGCGATGATTTAGGACCTTTAAAATCAACCATATTTAGTAATTCTAATGACATAATTTTAGTTGAGGGCGAAACAGACAAGGAGTACTTTGAATTACTCAAAGATTCGAGACATGGAGCAAACAGATTAAAGTTTGAAGGAGACATCTTTGCTTATGGCGGAGCGGGTAATCTTAAAAATAATATTCTTTTAAGATTTATAAAGGACAGGTTTAAACGCTTTGTTGTTACTGTCGATTTAGACAAATACAGTGATGTAAAAAAAACTTTAGAAACCTTAAACTTAAAAGAATATCAAGAATATATTGTTATTGGCAAGAACGAAACGGGAAAGAAATGCATAGAGGGTCTTGTGCCTGCTAACATTCGTAAATTGGCTTATGCTGAAAATGTTGATCTGGTGCAGAAGGCGATGGAGAACTCTGATAGTGGTAAGAGCGCGAGGAATGAATTAAAGAGCAAAGTTTTAGATGCATTCAAGAAAGAAGCATTTAGCAATCTTGACAACTTCTCTGATTTTTACAAGGTGGTGAAAGCTTTGAACAAGACTTTCAAAGACTAATAATTTAAAGCTAATCGGGATTGTAAACTAAACTGTGTCATCCTTTCCCATTTATAAAGGTTTACTTCAAGTCCAGCTGCATTCTGTCGCCGAACCAGATGGCGAGTTGCTGGGCTGTCTGGCTCCAGTTACTCAGGGCATCCCATTTACTGCTGGTATGCTGATGGGAGAGATAAATGAACTTATGTAGGGCCATGTCCGGGGTGTAGTGACTTTCATTTATATTAATTTATGTAGATCAAGATTGAAAAGGAGAATTAGGGTACAGCGATACACTTTATCTGACAAGATTGAATCTTAATACTTCAACTTGCAACGACATTGGAAAAAGACTGGTAAAATTCAAAAATGAGCGCTGTAGGCTAGCCTAATTAACTATAATAAACCCGCGCTGACTCCCTTCGCAAGCACCGAAAAGCGTTTCGGCATCAATTGAAGGTCTTTCTGTTACCGATAGCAGTTAATAAAAATCATCGCAGTAACTTTGGCGCTTTAACTAAATCATACCATGACTAAATCAGGCGCGCAGGCCGGTTTGAAGGAGAATGCCGGACAGTTTTGGCTGCTGATGCTGATTACCGCTTTTATTGGTGCCATAGTAGGCTTGGAGCGCTCTGTTTTACCGAAGCTGGCCGAAACTGCTTTCGGCATGAACGGCCATACGGCTATTCTTTCTTTTATTGTAGCATTTGGGGTGGCAAAGTCGGTCGCCAACCTATTGATGGGGCAGCTTTCCGTGCGTTTCACGCGCAAACAGTTGCTGCTGGTGGGCTGGCTTTTCGCGCTGCCGGTGCCCTGGCTCCTGCTTTATGCCCAAAACTGGTGGTGGGTAATTGCAGCCAACCTGCTGCTGGGCATTAACCAGGGCCTGGCCTGGACTTCCAGCGTGGTGATGACCATAGATCTGGTGGGTGAAAAGAACCGTGGGCTGGCCATGGGTATTAATGAATTTGCCGGTTACCTGGCCGTAGGGCTGGCCTCCTTTCTGGCAGGCTATATTGCCTCGGCCACCGGCGTGATAGTGTATGCTTTCGTACCCGGCATTGTCTTCTCTCTGGCGGGTGTGGCACTTACGCTGTTTGTCGTGCGCGATACGCATGCACATGTGCAGGCAGAGGCAGCGAAAAGTACTACTCCCTTGTTGCCAAGCGTCTGGAAAGACACCACCTGGCGCCATACAAACCTGGGCCCGGTAACGTTAAATGGTTTTGTGACGAAGATAAATGATGGGGTGCTGTGGGGCCTGCTGCCACTGGTACTGGGCGCCCAGGGCTATTCGCTGGTAGAGATAGGCTTTCTGGCTGGTGTTTATCCTGCTGTATGGGGCATCGGCCAGCTTTTCACAGGTAAAATAGGGGATACTTATTCAAGGAAGCAGTTGCTGTGCCTGGGTATGTTGCTACAGGGAGTGGGAATTGCTGCTCTTTTCTTTACAGGGTCCTACAATGTTATGCTCGCTGCGCTTGCCACCGTTGGTGCCGGAACAGCAATGGTCTACCCCACCTTTATGACCCTGGTGGCAGATAACACTCACCCCAGCCAGCGTTCGCAGAGCCTGGGCATTTTCCGGTTCTGGCGTGATTTCGGTTATGTAGCAGGTGCCGTGGCAGCAGGGCTCTTCAGCGATAAGTTCGGGGCGGAAGCAGTATTGCTGGGCGCCGGTATATTAACTGTTGGCGCCGGTGTGTTTTCTGCATTACGCATGCAGAGACATCCCCTGAAAACCTTTGCGCATAATGTTACCCAAAAGGCGTAAGGCATTAACGGTAATAAAGGTAATACAAGAATAAAGCATCCAGGACTTTATACCTTCAGGATATTCTTTCATCAGAGTTAACCTGTTACATGCTCTAAACTTGCCGGAAACTTTTTTAAGACACGGAATCTGCTGCTAATCCGTAAAGGCCAATCGAAAAAGAATAAAAAGTAAATTCTTAGCACATCCGCTTGCAACCAGCGGCAGCGTTTTGGGGTCTTCATAACAGAAGTACGCCTGTGCAGATCAATACAGGTGTCTTAAGTAAACTTCCACATTCTAACCCTTATCAACATTATCATGCAAAACATTTTCAGCAGATCATCGCTAAACAAGATTACGCTTCTTTTATTTAGCGTAGCAGCTATTTCCTTTACCAGCTGCCAGGACGACGAATTTGTTGCTCCCGATCCAATACCAACTAGTTACGTATCCTTTTACCATGGTTCTCCTGATGCCCCCGATCTGGATATCCGACTGGAAAACCAGGTTATCAATAACCAGGCATTCAAGTATGCTGCTTTCTCAGGGTATCTTACCTTAACTCCGGGAGAACGTAACATCAAGTTTACCCCTGTTAATGCCGCTAATGTCTTTATTGACTCTACCTTAACTTTTGATGAGGAGAAAGCATACTCGCTGTTTGCCATCAACAGGCAGCAGAACATGGAATTGCTGGTAATTCAGGACAGTATTAAAACACCGGCTACAGGTAAGGCCGGGCTGCGGATAATCCACCTGTCGCCTGACGCACCTGCCATTGACATCAGCACCACAGGAACCACAGGCACTACCCTGGCTACCAACCTGGGCTTTAAAGGCCATACTGAATTCTTAGAATTAGCCGCAGGCAAGTATAGCTTACAGGCAAAAGAGGCCGGCACGGGCAATGTGCTTTTAACAGCCGCAGACCTACAACTGGAAGAGGGCAAAACATACTCTTTATTGGTTCGGGGATTTGCGACTCCGCCAACCGGAAACACCAACGGACTCAGCGCACAGCTTATCAGAAATTACTAGCAATCGTACAAAAAGAAAAGCCCGCCTACTGCAGTTGCTGCAGTAGGCGGGCTTTTCTTTTTTAGCCACACGTAGCGAAATTTATTAGGCTGAAAGTGTGCCTGCTATACTTACCCAAAGGCATAAGGTTCCTGGCTGTTTCTATAAGAAAGGACGGTTTGTGGGGTAAAACGGTGCTGGTCTGCTTAATTTTGCCCAACAAGCTTATCATCTACAAGGGACAAAGAAGCGATGTATTCTTTGTCCTCCAGGCACTGGTTCCTGCTCCTGAAAGCCCCTGCAGCTATAGCTTATGTAAACACAGGAGGCAGTGCCTGGTAGACAAGTATGGCTGTTTTAAATCTAAATCCGCATCAGAACCGTATTCAGAAACTTATGGACGCTCTTAAAAGGAATAATGTAAAAATTATTGGGAAAGGCGAAAGGCCTATGTTATTTGCCCACGGGTATGGCTGCGACCAGAACATGTGGCGCTTTATTACCCCCGCTTTCGAAGCAGATTACAGGATTATTCTTTTTGACTATGTTGGCTTCGGCAACGCCGACACCAGCACTTACACCAAAGAACGGTATTCTACTTTAGAGGGGTATGCAGCCGATGTTTTGGAAATATGCCGGGAGCTGGCACTACAGGATGTAATCTTTGTAGGGCACTCGGTAAGTGCGATGATCGGTACACTGGCCGCTATCATGGAACCCGAGCGCTTTTCGAAACTGATCCTAATCAGCCCTTCGCCCTGCTTTATCAACGACGGGGAGTATCGGGGCGGCTTTTCGAGGGAGCAGATAGAAGGTATGCTTGCTACTTTAGAGAGCGATTACCTGGGCTGGTCTAATACCATGGCGCCGGTTATAATGGGCAATCCCGACAGGCCGGGTTTAGGACAGGAGTTAGCAGGGAGCTTTTGTAAGAGCGACGCGCAAATAGCCAAAGACTTTGCGTATGTCACTTTTCTGTCGGACAACCGGAAGTATTTGCCCCTTGTGAAAACAGATACGCTGATTTTGCAATGTTCGGATGACGCAATTGCCCCTTTATCCGTAGGAGAGTTTACGCACCATAGTATAGCCGGAAGCCGGCTGGTGCTTTTAGAAGCAACCGGGCACTGTCCTAATTTAAGTGCGCCCGAAGAAACCATTGCCGCCATGAAGGACTTTTTATAAACCTGCAAATGCGAGCGGAGAAACCCTTTTAAACAGAGCAAGTGTGTTGGGCAGAGAAGAATTATTAGAGTTGGTAGATTACAAGGAACTTAAAAAGGCGAACGGCGATATCTTCTTTGAGGCAAAAAGAATGTTTGATAATTCATATATATCTGTTAACTGGATTGGCATTCAGTCACTGGAAACAGTTGTGATGGGCGGGAACCATATTCTGGCCATGTTGCGTGAAAAACCCTGCCAGGCGCTCCTGAACAGCAACCGGGAACTGATAGGCTCCTGGGATGCTGCCATTAACTGGTTGGCCCATAAGTGGGCGCCACAGGCAAAGGCGCTTGGGCTGCGCTATAATGCGCATGTACTCTCGCCGGGCATCTATGGGCAGCGGTCTTTTGACTTGTTCTACAAAACCTTAAAAAATGAATTTAAGATTAAGGCTTTTTCTGATGAAGAAACAGCCGAAGCATGGCTTCAGATAAAGCTATTGTAGTTTGTTGCGCTAAAGTTGTTGCCGGTTAGTCACACCTGCTTCAGACGCAGAAAAAAATTTAAAAGCAAAAAAGCCTGCAAAAAATAATTTGCAGGCTTTTTTGCTTTTAAATTTCAATAATAAGTGGAGATGCAGGGATTCGAACCCTGGTCCAGACAAGGAAATCAACGGGCTTTCTACATGCTTAGACTTATTCGGATTGTCGGGAGCTTGCAAGTATAAGTCAAACTTATGCGCACTCCTTAGGTGCTTTATTTCGCCTGTGCACCGCACCTTTACACAGACTAGTCAAACGGTTCGAAGCCTCTGATGTGCAAGCAGTTTCACGAAACCTGCACGAGACTATGGCAATTGCTTAGTACCTAGACTAGGCAGCCATGGCGTAATTAGATTCGCCGATTATTGTTCGAACGGATTTTTAACAGGTGGTACGTTCATCACCCGACATGCTTACACGCAATCTGCACAAGCTGTCAATTCCAGTCATCCCCAATAAATGAAGAACGAATTCCTGTTGTTTATACTTCAAGAATCACGCCACAAATATAACAGAAATTATGGCATATTCCGAGCTATTGCAAGTATAAAACAGCTCCCGGCAGCGTTAGGTTTCAGCGGGCAAGCATAAATATGAAAGGACACAGGAAGCAAGACAATAGACACAAGACTATGCTGGTGCTCTTTCAAATTAAAAATTAGAAATTATGAATTAGAAATGGTCAGGAAAAGGTCCTCACTGGTTCTGATGTCACAAGCTAAACTGAATATTAATTGGTGGAGCACTGGTTTTATACCCGAATCAACACTGTAAAATAAAACGGGCATTACCACTTCAGGTAACGCCCGCTGATTGCTTTCATAGTTTTATTTTACCGTAAGTTATTCGGTGCGCAGCGAGGTAACCGGTGTGGCTACGGCTGTTTTAATGGCATGGAAGCTGAGTGTGAGCATGGCAATGAGGAAGGTGGCTACAAAGGCAGCGGCAAATATCCACCAGCTCAACTCGGTGCGGTCGGCATAGTCGTTTAGCCAGCCGCTCATAAAGTACCAGCCCAGCGGCAGGGCAATCAGATTGGCAATCAGCACTAGTTTCAGGAAGTCTTTGCTCAGCATGAGTACGATGCTTGAAACCGACGCGCCTAGAACTTTGCGGATGCCAATTTCTTTGGTGCGTTGCTCGGCTGTAAACAGGGCCAGCCCAAACAAACCGAGGCAGGAGATAAAGATGGCGATACCGGCAAAGTACTTGGTTAATGCTCCAATGATAGCCTCGCTCTTGTACATCCGCTCAAAGTCATCGTCCATAAAGTGGTACTCAAATGGGAAAGCCGGATTATAACGTTTCAGTATTTTCTCCATCGCGCCCAGTGCTTCTGTGGTCTGGCCTGGTGCTATGCGGGCAAACAGGGTATTCTCTTCTTTTGGCTGCAGGCGTAGAATAACGGGCTGCGTCGGCACGTGAATGGAAGTAGAGTGGAAATTCTTTATCACCCCGATAATGTGGCCCTCGTTGCCCCACTGCAACCATTCGCCCACCGGGTTCTTCATTTGCATCAGCCGCGCGGCCTCTTCGTTCACAATAAATGCGGCTGTATCAGTTCCATACTCTTTCGAAAAGCTACGGCCTTCCTTCAGGGTGATGCCCATGGTCTTCAGGAAATCATAATCCACCGTCATCACACTAAACAGAATATCGGCGTTCGGGTCTTTGCCTTTCCACGAAACACTTCCGGTAGAGTTGCCCACCATCAGCGGGTTTTGGTTGGCTGCAGTTACGGCCAGCACGCCTGGTGTATTTAGTAACTCCCGCTTTATGACTTCGTACCGGTTGTTTATTTCTCCTTCTATGGGCACATACACCAGGTTTTCGCGGTTCAGGCCTATGTTTTTAGTGCGGATGTAGTGCAACTGCAGGTATACCACCAACGTGCTGATAATAAGCAAGGCAGAAAGTATAAACTGGAACACCACCAGCCCCTTGCGGAACACCGCCACGTTTTTGTTCAGTTTTATAGTCCCTTTCAGCACAATCGCCGGGTCGAAGGCGGAGAGGAAGAAAGCGGGATAACTGCCCGAGATAACCCCGGTAAGCACGGCAACAGCGAGCAAGAGCAAAATAAATTGCGGGTCGGTGAGGTTGAGCTCGATAAATTTCCCGGTTAAATCATTGAATTGCGGCAGCAAGATACCCACAAGGTTAACGGCCACAAACAAGGCCAGGAAAGCTACCAATACCGACTCCACCATAAACTGCCGGATAAGCGCCGGCCGGCTGGCGCCAATGGCTTTGCGCACGCCCACTTCTTTGGCCCGCTTGGCAGAGCGCGCCGTGGCCAGGTTCATAAAGTTGATGCAGGCAATTACCAGTATAAAGATAGCCACCACAATAAATAGGCGCACATATTCTATGCGGCCACCGCCCTCTTTGCCACTGCGGAAATCGCCGTGGAGGTACATGTCCTTTACCGGCTGCACAAACAGTTCTGTTTTAGAGTCTTTGCTGTGGTTTTTAATGATAGGCCTGATTTTAGCATTTAAGGCATCGATATCAGTGCCTGGCTGCAGCTGCACAAACGTGCGAAGCGCATTACTTTCCCACCCGTTCAGCCAATCGTTACCGGGGCTGTTTATCCAATCTGCCACCGGCATCACGTAATCGAACTGCATCGAAGAGTTTTTAGGTACATCCTTGAAAACGCCGGTTACTTTGTAACTCTTGTCGTTGTTGATTTTAAAAATCTTGCCCATAGCATCGGCCGGTGAATCAAAAAACTGCTTTGCTACCGTTTCGGATATCACCACGCTATTTGGCTGCTTTAGTGCCTGCGCCGCATCGCCGTGCAACAGCGGAAAAGAGAACATCTCAAAAAATTCCGGGTCGGCATAGCGTCCGTTTACTTTCAGCACTTTATCGTTCAGCGTGAACAGCTGCTTCCAGTCCCAGGTGGTGCTGCGCACGGCATGCTTCACCTCCGGCAATTCGGCTTCCAGCGCTTCCGCCAACGGCCCAGGGTTGGCGTCTATCGTCAGGTCGTCGCCTCCGGGGTAATGCTGTATTTCCATCACCCGGTACAGGTTGTCTGCATCGGCATGAAAGCGGTCGAAGCTGATTTCATCCTGCACCCATAGCAAAATCAGGATGCTGCAGGTCATGCCCAGCGCCAGCCCCAGAATGTTTATCAGAGAAAAGACTTTGTGGCGCATCAGGTTGCGGTACGCCATTTTGAGGTAATTCTTAAACATAGTTTTAAGTGTTATAAGGTATCGGAATGCTTTAGCTGGTTTTGTTGCGCTTTATCTCCAATAAAGTGTGTTCTGCACAGCCATAAGAAATTTGCATGCCATAAATTATACACATTGATTTACAGCAACTTAACACCTGTATAACTTTCAAGCCTGTACGCTTCCGATACACTTTCCACGCGAACACCTGTGCGCCTGTGATACAGGTATTTGTTCGCATAAGACCTCGCAGCGTGCGCAGCTCCTGCGAGCGTCTGGGATTGTCTGCATCTTCTCGAGGGCCTCTACCCCAGGATTTACAGGATTAGAGGATTGACAAGATGCAGGAGTATAAAAAGGGAGGTCTCCGCTGGTACAAACTTGTCGCTTGTGCCCGAACATCTATAAAAAGAGATGTTCGATTGCGAGCTTGCATAACATAAATATTAAAGTACAAAATCCTGTTCATCCTAAAATCCTGATTCCCACATATTCAAAGGAATTATTATCTTCGATCTACAAATCAGCTTAGAACAAGTATGGCCCAGTTAAAAAATGCCCGGGTGTTGGTGGTGGACGACGAAACGGATGTGCTTTTTGCCTTTAAGATGTTGCTGAAACCAGAGGTAAAGGAGGTGGTAACGGAGAAGAACCCGGACAACCTGCTGGCGATTCTGGCGCGGGAGCAATTCGATGTCATTTTCCTGGACATGAACTTTAAAAGTGCCCTGAACACCGGCAACGAAGGCTTGTTCTGGCTGAGCCAGACTCTGGAGAAAGACAAAAACGCCACCGTTATACTCATTACCGCTTACGGCGATGTGGCGCTGGCTGTAAAATCGCTCAAAATAGGTGCCTTCGATTTTATCGTGAAGCCCTGGCAGAACGAAAAACTACTGGAAACGCTGGCAAATGCATTGGAGCACCGGCAGCAAAAAAAGCGCGGCACACAAGCCCCCAGTAGCGCGCCCAAAGCGTTCGATGCCACCGCCATACTTGGTAAATCACAAGCCATACAGGAGGTGCTGCACAAGCTGGATAAAATTGCGCCCACCGAAGCGAATGTACTCATCCTTGGCGAGAACGGTACCGGCAAAGAACTGGTGGCCCGCGCGCTGCACCAAAAGTCCTTCCGGGCCAACAAGCCGTTTGTGAGCGTGGACATTGCTGCCCTCACCGAAACGCTGTTCGAAAGTGAGCTTTTCGGCTATAAAAAAGGTGCTTTTACCGATGCCAAAGAAGACCGGGCCGGCCGATTTGAAGCGGCAAACGGTGGTACCTTATTCCTGGATGAGATTGGCAACATTTCGCCGGCCATGCAGGCCAAGCTGCTCACGGTGCTCCAAAACCGACAGGTCATTCCCCTGGGTTCCAACACGCCGGTACCGGTTGATATCCGGCTGGTTTCGGCTACCAACGAACCTATTTACCAACTGGCTGCTCAAAACCGCTTCCGTAAAGATTTGATTTACCGCATCAATACCGTAGAAATCACCCTGCCCCCCCTGCGCGAGCGCCACGGCGACGTAGAGCTGCTGGCCCGCCATTTTGCCGAATACTACGCCACCAAAAACCACAAACCTATACCTGATTTCTCGGAGGCTGCCCTGCGCAAGCTCAACCGGCATTCATGGCCGGGCAATATCCGCGAGCTGCAGCATGCCGTGGAGCGCGCCATTATTATGGCCGAAGGCAAGGAACTGCAGCCGGAAGATTTCAGCTTCTCGCCTATGGAGATGCCCGCTGCGCCGTCTGCCGTGGCTATCTCACAGGATATTTCACTGCCGCTGAGTGAGATTGAGCGCGAGACCATCATCCGTGTTATCGAGAAAAATAAAGGCAATATCTCTAAATCTGCCAAAGAGTTGGGTCTGACCCGCACGGCCCTTTACCGCCGCCTGAACAAACATGATATTTAAGCGCCTTGAGCTCGGGCTGTTCGTCCGGCTGTTCCTTATTTTGGGGATGATGTTCCTCACGCTGCAGTACTTGGTGCAGTTTACCTGGCTACAGGTTGTGTCGGGTATACTTGTCATGCTGGCACAGGTATGGGAGTTGGCCAATTACGTGACCCGCAGCAACAACGAGCTGGCCAAGTTTCTGCAGGCCGTAAAGCAACGGGATTTTTCGCAACGCTTTAACGAGCATACCACCAACAACTCGTTGCAGCAACTACACGCCGCTTTCAACCTCATCAACGACAGCTTTAAGCAACTGCACATCGAGCGGGAGGCACAGTTCCAGTACATGCAAACCATTCTGCAGCTGATTGACACCGGCATTATGGCCCTGGACGAAGAAACTGGCGAAGTGGAATGGGTGAACGATGCCTTTAAGAGAATCCTGAGCATCCCCTACCTGAAGAGTCTGGCAGGTCTGGAGCCGCGCTACCCTGCTTTGTACGAGGCTATACTTGAACTGCAGCCAAACGATAACAAACTACTGAAGCTAAAGCTGCCCAATGGCTCTTCGCAACTCTTGCTGACGGCTACGGCTTTTACCATGCAGCACCGTAACCTGTTGCTGGTCGCGCTTAAAAACGTGAGCGCCACCGTGGATGCTACCGAAACAGAGGCCTGGCAAAAACTGCTGCGCGTGATGACGCACGAAATCATGAATTCGGTTGCGCCTATCGCCTCGCTGGCCGACAGCCTGGAACGCCACCTGCACGCTGCCCACAACAAGTATAAACTGGACCCGGAAAGTAAGCCTGATTTAGAACTCCTGCAGGACACCGAGGAAGGCATCGGCATCATTAAAAAGCGCAGCGAAGGTTTGCTCCGTTTCGCGCAGTTTTACCGCAACCTCAACAAGCAACAGCAACTGCTATTCACCACCGTTTACGTGCAGGAACTGTTCAACAGCATTGATGGGCTGATGCGTCCGCAACTGGAGGAACAGGGTGTGGAGCTGATTTGCATGGTTTCCCCACGCGACCTCACCCTGCAAGCCGACGTAAATTTACTCGAACAGGTGCTCATCAACCTTTTGTTAAATGCCAAACGTGCCGTACAAAACAGGCCATACCCGCGCATTATACTGGCCGCCCAGCAACTGGAAGATGGCAAAACCACCATCACCGTGCAGGACAACGGCAGTGGCATTCCGGAGGAGCTACTCGAAAGCATCTTTATCCCCTTCTTCACCTCCCATAAAGACGGCTCCGGCATTGGCCTCAGCCTGGCCAAACACATCATGCTCCTGCACAAAGGCAGTATACAGGTAGAAAGTAAAGAAGGCGTCGGCACGACGTTCAGTTTATACTTTTAAACACTGGCACAGACCTCGCAGGAGCTGCGCACACTGCGAGGTCTTTAACACTGTTCTTCGTCTTTCCTTAATCGTAACCCGTTATCTCAACTCAAAGCAAACAAGGTATAAACTTGTCATCATAACTTTTCCTAAATGATGACAGGTTTATACCTCGTTTACAGCCCCGCCAATCATCTTCTCCTGCTTCATCAATTTTATCTATGATGCATAGAAAAACATTATGATTTTAAGCATAACATATTGAACTATAATCCAGTTAAAGAAGAATTGTAGCATACTTTTATTCACCTTAGCAGCATGTACCCATGATTGAAAACAATGAAAAGCAGCAGGGCGCCAATGCCAATTCCTCTGGTGCAGCAAACGGAAACCAGCAGGGCCGGACACTTACCACCCGCCAGGGGCACCCGGTAACGGATAACCAGAATATCCGCACGGTAGGCAACCGCGGACCGGCCACACTGGAAAACTATCACTTTATCGAAAAGATTTCGCACTTCGACCGGGAACGTGTGCCGGAGCGGGTGGTACATGCCCGTGGCGCCGGGGCGCATGGCGTATTTGAAGCTTACGGCAAAGTAGGCGATGAGTCTGTCGCCAAGTATACGCGTGCCAAACTGTTTCAGGAAAAAGGGAAACAAACGCCGGTATTTGTGCGCTTCTCCACAGTGGGTCATGGCGTACACTCGCCGGAAACACTGCGCGACCCACGTGGTTTTGCTGTTAAGTTCTACACCGAAGATGGCAACTGGGATCTCGTAGGCAATAACCTGAAAATTTTCTTTATCCGGGATGCTATGAAGTTTCCGGACCTGATTCACTCGCAGAAGCCTGACCCGGTTACCAACATCCAGAGCGGCGAGCGTATCTTCGATTTCTTTTCGGGCACTCCGGAAGCTACCCACATGGCTACTTTCGTGTTTTCGCCCTGGGGCATTCCGGCCAATTACCGCCAGATGCAGGGCTCCGGCGTAAACACCTACAAATGGGTAAATAAGGATGGCGAGGCTGTACTGATAAAGTACCATTGGGAGCCGCTGAAGCAGGGCATCCGCAACCTGACTCAGAAAGAAGCGGAAGAAATTCAGGGCAAAAACTTTAACCATGCCACCCAGGATTTGTACGAAGCCATCGAAAAAGGCGATTACCCGGAGTGGGAACTCTGCGTGCAGATTATGAGCGACGATGAACACCCTGAACTTGATTTTGACCCGCTCGATGACACCAAAATATGGCCAAAAGACCAGTTCCCTTTCCTGCCGGTAGGCAAAATGACCCTGAACAGGAACCCCGTGGATTATTTTAACGAGGTAGAGTTGGCCGCCTTTGGTACGGGTGTGCTGGTAGACGGTCTGGAGTTCTCAGACGATAAAATGCTGCAGGGCCGTACCTTCTCTTATTCCGATACGCAGCGCTACCGCGTGGGCGCTAACTATTTACAGTTGCCGATTAACGCCCCTAAAGCGCACGTCGCTACCAACCAGCGCGGCGGGCAAATGGCTTACAAAACTGATTTTGCCGAGGGCCAAAATCCGCACGTAAACTACGAGCCATCGGTGCTGGGAGGCTTGACAGAAGCGCAGAAAGCCGGCGAAGACTATACACCTCGCTACGAAGCGAACCTGTTGCGCCAGAAGATAGACCGCGCCAGCGACTTTAAGCAGGCCGGCGAAACCTATCGCAACTTCGAAGACTGGGAACGCGACGAGCTCATCATGAACCTATCGAACACCCTTGCTGCCTGCGATAAGCGCATCCAGGACAAAATGGTAGAATACTTTACCAACGCCGATGAAGAATATGGCCGCAGAGTAAAAGAAGGCATTAAGCAGGCGGGTGAAAAGATGCAGAAAGAGAAGATTGCGGGCACCGACGGACCAATCGGTAATACCGCTACCCATGAAGGTGTGGAGCAGGCCAAAAACGACTCTCATTCCGCAAAGCCATACTAAAGCATCGCCAATTACAAAGTAGCGATGATGGCTACCGTTCTGTTTAGAAGCTGAGTCAGAAATGTGGGGTAAAACAACACCGGTTTTTTTTACCTACTCCGCTTATAGTGTTTATACCTGATGAGCCGGGTATAAAATCAGCTTACCATGATCAAAGGCAGCTTCACGCAGAGGCTGCCTTTGGTTTTTACTGCTCCGCTATATTCCATAACCCTTATACTTCTAAAGCGTTAATGGTCAATAGGGTATATCCCAAGTAAAAACGTTGTTTCACTTCTTCCGCTTCAGCCAATGGCATCACCATCCCTCCGACAGACCCTCATCGATATCTTAGCAACTGCTGATATAAACGTAAATGGTCCGGCCCCCTGGGACCTGCAGGTACACGACGACCGCTTTTACAAACGCGTGCTCAGCGAAGGCACACTGGGACTTGGCGAATCATACATGGATGGTTGGTGGGAATGTGCGCAGATGGATGCCTTTGTGTTCCGGGCGCTGCGGGGCGACCTTTACAAAAAAGCAAAACCCGGCTGGCGGGCGCTGCTGAAGATGCTGCTTGCCAAAGTATTTAACATGCAGGCAAAAGGCAAGGCAGCCCGTAACGCCCAACGCCACTACGATATCGGTAATAAACTGTACGAGCTCATGCTGGACAAACGAATGACCTACAGCTGCGGCTACTGGAAAAATGCCGATACCCTAGACCAAGCCCAGGAAAATAAGCTGGACCTCATCTGCCGGAAAATCAGGTTGCAGCCGGGCCAGCGCGTACTCGACATTGGCTGTGGCTGGGGCAGCTTTGCCAAATTTGCCGCCGAGAAGTATGGCGCAGAGGTAGTAGGCGTAACTGTGGCACGCAATCAGGTAGAACTGGCAAGAGAAAGGTGCCAAGGCTTGCCCGTGGAAATCCGGTTGCAGGATTACCGCGACGTAAACGAACAGTTCGACCATGTGGTGTCGGTAGGGATGGTGGAGCACGTGGGTTACCGCAATTACCACACGTTCATGAAAACAGCCGCCCGCTGCCTCAAAGACGACGGCTTGTTTCTGCTGCACTCCATCGGCAGTAATATCTCCAAAACCTCCGCCGACCCATTTACCAATACCTACATTTTCCCCAACTGCCTTATTCCTTCTCTCAAACAACTCAGCGCTGCCATGGAGTATATTTTTGTACTCGAAGACCTGCATAACTTCGGCCCCTACTATGACCCCACCCTGATGGCCTGGTTTCATAACTTCGATGCGAACTGGGAGCAGCTACAAGACGAATACGGAGACAGGTTCTACCGCATGTGGAAATACTATCTCCTTTCCAGCGCCGGCTCCTTCCGCGCCCGCAACAACCAACTCTGGCAACTGGTACTCTCCAAAAAAGGCATTGTAGGCGGCTATGAAGCAGTGAGGTAAATGGTTGCAGTATAACACACAACTCTACAGAGCATCTTTCAACTTTATACTTGTCAATTAAGAATAAAGCTGCGGAGCAGAAACAGTAGCTAAGTACCATTTACAGCCTGTAAGCTATGCAACAGACACATGAGTCATGTGCACCTTTCGACACTCCACTGTTCGAGCGTTCAGCGAGTTTGGAGGGTCTTGATTCTTTTGCTTACTTTTCTCATCAAGGAGAAAAGTAAGGCCCAGCCGGCGAGGCGAAAAGTCAGCTAAGCGCATAAAAGCTGAAGTATAGGTTAGACCTGCATTCCTGGGCACTCATCAGCCTACTATAGTATCTATACTTACGCCAGTTACAAACTGGCATCATACGCAATCACATTTACCGCTACGCTCAAACTTGCGGTAGAGACAACCATCAAGGACACGGGCTGCAAGCCCGCGCCAGCAATCACTATAAGTAAGTATAAACGTTAATACTAGCCCGCGCCAGCAGCAAAACAGTTTCCAAACCTCTCTCCTGCCACTATTCCCACCTAACGTTTGTTACTACAAACAAGGCACGATTCCGTGGATAACTCTATGGATAAGTGCTGGATAAAAAGCACTCCCAATTCAGATGCGGATTGATTATCTTTGTGTAATGGAAAATTTCGTAGTATCAGCGCGTAAATACCGTCCGACCACATTCGACAGTGTGGTAGGGCAGCACCATATAACCAATACCCTCAAAAACGCCATTAGTAGCCAGCATCTGGCGCAGGCTTTCCTTTTCTGCGGACCGCGTGGCGTAGGAAAAACCACCTGTGCCCGTATCCTGGCCAAAACCATTAACTGCCAGAACATCACCCCTGAAACCGAAGCCTGCAACGAATGCGAATCCTGCCGCAGCTTCAACTCCAACAGCTCTTTTAACATCCATGAACTCGATGCGGCCTCTAACAACTCGGTGGAGGACATCCGGAATCTGGTGGAACAGGTACGCTATGCGCCGCAAACAGGTAAGTATAAAATCTATATCATAGATGAGGTGCACATGCTCTCGAACCAAGCCTTCAATGCTTTTCTGAAGACACTGGAAGAGCCGCCTGCCTATGCCATTTTTATACTGGCTACCACCGAGCGCCACAAAATCATACCCACTATACTTTCCCGCTGCCAGATATTCGATTTCAACAGAATCCGGATTGAGGACATGGTGCGCCACCTGGGGGGTATCGCTACCAAAGAAAGTATAACTGCCGAGCCCGACGCGCTGCACCTGATATCGCAGAAAGCGGATGGCGCGTTGCGTGATGCACTGTCTATCTTCGACCAGATGGTGACGTTTTCGGGCAGTAAAGTTACCTACAAGGCGACTGTCGAGAACCTGCACATCCTGGATTATGAGTACTACTTCCGCCTGACCGACCACCTGCTGGAGCAAAACCTGTCGGGCGCGCTGCTGTTGTTTGACGAGATTCTGAAGAACGGCTTTGATGCCCATAACTTCCTGATAGGCATTGGCGAGCACTTCCGTAGCCTGCTGGTGTGCAAAGACCCGGCTACCGTGCAATTGCTGGAGGTATCGGATAATATCAGGGTAAAGTATGCGGAGCAGTCGCAGAAAGCGAGTGTATCCTTCCTGCTCTCTGGGCTGAATTTAGTGAGCACCTGCGACACCAACTATAAAAGCAGCAAAAACCAGCGCCTGCACGTAGAGTTGTGCCTCATGAAAATGGCGCACTTAAATGCTGCCCTGAGTTTTGCACAAGACGGAGCAGTAGCAAAAAAAGCTAAGGTAGCAGCGCCGGCACCAGCCGCTACCGGTTCCACAGGTGCCATTCCGTCGGAAAAGATGCAGCCGGCGCACAGCCCGAACAGGGTTCCGTCCGAAGACCTGCAGCCGGCAACGCCCAACAGCGTACCTTCCGAAAAGCTACAGCCGCCGCATACGCCAACCCATGTGCCCAGCGAAGAATTGCAGGAGCCGCCCAGGCCGCAGCACGTAACACCGGACGCACACATTGCCCCGGCAAACCCGCAGACGCCGCCGGGCTCCAGCCCTATTCCCAGCGCCCATACGCCGCGTGCAGGCGTAGCTTTGCCACCGCCTAAAAAGCTGAGCAAGCTCCCCAGTCTCAAAGACCTGCAAAACGCACAGGTGGCTGTCGCCGATGTAGCAGTAGCCGAAGAGGAAGATACCAACTACGGTGCCGTCGTGCCTGTGGATCAGGCCAGGCTGAAAACGGTGTGGCATGCCATCGTGCGCCGTAAAAAGGAGGAGAACATGATGGAGTTTACGCTCCTGAACCGGCAGTATCACATCAGTGAAAAAAATGAAATCATACTGCACCTGGAAAACCACGTCATGCTCGACCAGTTTACCAGCCTGCGCCCTGCCCTGCTCGGCGAGCTAAAGCGGCAGCTCGGCAACCGAAGTATAACCCTGATGGCAGAAGTGATGGAAGTGCCGGAAGAAAACCGCCTCTATACCTCACAGGACAAGTATAACTACCTGGCCGAAAAATATCCGGTGCTCACTGATCTGAAACAGCGAATTGGCTTAGATACGGATTTCTAATCCGGTTTAAATTTCATATATTTATCGTCATAATCTTACATCAGAAGCTATGACGATAAAAGGAGGAACATCTCTGTTACTGCTTGCACTGGGCCTTGTGTTCACGCAATGTAAAAATGAGACATATCAAACCCAATCAGCCACCGACACCACGACGGCAGCCGCTACTACAGCCCATGCCCAGAAAGAATACAAGTATGAATCTGTACCCGGCGATCCGCTCAACGCCCGCGTTTATACTTTAGACAATGGCCTGAAAGTATACCTGACGGACTACGAGGAGGCACCACGCATCCAGACCTACGTAGCGGTGCGGGCGGGCAGCAAAAACGATCCGGCTGATGCCACCGGCCTGGCTCACTACCTGGAGCACCTGCTGTTTAAAGGCACTACCAAACTCGGCACCATCGATTACACGAAAGAGAAGGCAGAGCTGGATAAGATTGAAGCCCTCTACGAAAAATACCGGCAAACTACCGGCGAGGCACAGCGCAAGCAAATCTACCACCAGATAGACAGCATTTCCGGCGTAGCGGCCACCTATGCCATCGCCAACGAGTACGACAAGCTGACCACTTCTATCGGGGCCAAAGGTACCAATGCCTATACCTGGGTAGACCAGACGGTGTATGTAAATGATATTCCGAGCAACCAGATGGAGCGCTGGGTGGCAGAGGAAGCAGACCGTTTCCAGGAGATGGTGCCGCGCCTGTTCCACACGGAGCTGGAGGCTGTTTATGAAGAGAAGAACCGCACCCTCGACAGCGATGGCCGCAAAGTAGCCGAGGTTATCAATGCGGCCTTGTTCCCCACACACCAGTATGGCACCCAGACCACCATTGGTACCATCGAGCACCTTAAAAATCCATCCATCACGGCTATAAAAGAATATTTTAACAAGTACTATGTACCCAACAACATGGCTATCGCCATGTCCGGTGATTTGGATTTTGATGCCACTATCCGCCTGATTGATAAGTACTGGGGACAGATGCAGAAGCAGCCGGTACCTGCGTTTGATGTAGCGCAGGAGCAGCCTATTCAGCAGCCCATTGTAAAAGAAGTGCTTGGCCCCGATGCAGAAAATGTGTCTGTCGCTTTCCGGATACCCGGCATCGGCACCCGCGAAGCTTTGGTGGTACAGATGATCAGCAACCTGCTTTACAACGGCGCCGCCGGACTTATAGACCTGAACCTGAACCAGCAGCAGAAAGTGCTCAGCGCTTATGCCTACGACACGCCCATGAAAGATTACGGCACCTTCCAGATGGCCGGCCGCCCACGGCAGGGACAATCGCTGGATGAGGTACGCGACCTGTTGCTGGCACAACTGGACATGATAAGAAAGGGCCAATTTGATGAAAGCCTGATGGAGGCGGTTGTCAATAATCAGAAAATCAGCACCATGAAAGCGTATGAAGACAACAGCAACCGCGCTGATGCTTTTGTAACGGCCTTTATTTATGAAATGCCCTGGCAGAAGTTTGTAAACCGGCCGGAGGAGTTTGCCGGCATCACAAAGCAGGAGGTAGTAGATGTGGCGAACAAGCTCTTCAACAACAATTATGTGCTGGTTTACAAGCGCACCGGCAAAGACCCGAACGCCCAGAAAGTAGAAAAGCCCGCTATTACACCCGTAGCCGTTAACCGCGATGCCCAATCAGACTACTACAAAAGCTTTATGGCCACTGCCGACAGCGTGAAGCCGCTGGAACCGGTTTTTGTAGACTATAAAAAAGACATCATTGAAACAAAGCTAAAGCAGGACATTCCGCTGCTTTATACCCGGAACAAAGACAACGGCCTGTTCCAGCTCTATTATATTCTGGACATGGGCACCAACAACGATCCCAAACTGGGTATGGCGGTAAATTACCTCAAGTACCTGGGCACTGACAAGTATAGCGCCGCAGAGTTGCAAAAGGAGTTCTTCAAGCTGGGCACTTCCTTTGACGTATTTTCTTCCGGCGACCAGGTATATGTAAGTATGACCGGCCTGGATGAGAACTTTGAAAAGGGCCTGAACCTGTTCGAAAACTTACTTGCCAACCCCAAACCAGACCAGCAGGCGCTGAATGATATGGTGGCCGGCACGCTGAAAGCACGCAAAGATGCCAAGCTGAACAAAGGCATCATTCTGCAGCAGGCAATGGTCAACTATGCCAAGTATGGCCCCAAAAATCCATTCAACACAGTGCTCAGCGAAAAACAACTGAGAGCCGTAAAGCCGCAGGAACTGGTGAGTATCATCAAAAGTATACCCACCTACCAGCACCGCGTGTTATACTATGGCCCGCGTGAAACCGACAACCTGGTAGCCGTTCTGAACGAAGGGCACATGGTGCCGGCCACCTTAAAGCCGGTACCAGCTGAAAAAGTATACACCGAAGTAGACTTTAAACAACCTACCGTGTACTGGGCAGATTACAACATGGTGCAGGCCGAACTGTTATTCCTGAGCAAATCGGTACCCTACAGCAAAGACATCATCCCTGTAGTGCGGCTCTACAACGAGTACATGGGCGGCATCGTGTTCCAGGATTTACGCGAATCCAAAGCGCTGGCTTACTCCACGTATTCTTTCTACAGCCCGGCTACCAAAGAAGGCCGCGCCAACTACCTGTTGTCGTATATCGGGGCGCAGGCAGATAAACTATCCGAAGCTATGGCCGGTATGCAATCGCTGTTAACCGACATGCCCCTGGCCGATGCCAATTTCGAGAACGCCCGCGCATCTTTGCGCAACAGCATTTCCACGGAGCGCATTACCAAAGCCGGCATTCTGTTTAATTACGAGAGCGCCCGGAAGCTGGGACTAACATACGATATCCGGCAGGATGTATACGAAAGCACCAACAGCATGACCTTCGAACAGATGCAGGAGTTCCAGCAGAAGTACATCAAAGGCCAGCCCCAGGCCATCCTCGTTATCGGCTCTAAAGACAAGCTCAACTTCAAAGAACTGGCCAAGTATGGCAAAGTAAAGCAGCTGAGCTTAGAAGAGCTTTTTGGGTATTAATTTAGATTTTAGATGCCATGTTAAACCAGCAACGGCAGCCAAAGTATGGCTGCTGTTGCTGGTTTATAACCCCCTGCTCTCTTATCAAGAGCTCCGCAGGTGCGAGCTTGCAGCTCGTACCTGTTCTTAGCCTGAAAATGTAATAGTACGAGCTACAAGCTCGCACCTGCGCTGCACTAAATTTATACTTGCACAATCAAATCCTGATTCTAGCAAAGTATAAAAATGCAGCGGCCATACTTGCTGTAAGTATGGCCGCTGTTAAACTGTAAGCTAAAGTATAATCTACTTATTCTCGCCTAAGAATGGATAACGGTAATCGGTAGCGGGCACAAAGGTCTCTTTGATAGAGCGGGCCGATACCCAGCGCAGCAGGTTCAGCATAGATCCGGCTTTGTCGTTGGTGCCGGAGGCGCGAGCGCCGCCGAATGGCTGCTGGCCTACCACGGCGCCGGTTGGCTTGTCGTTGATGTAGAAGTTACCGGCCGCGTCGCTCAGCTTTTTAGTGGCGTGCTCAATGGCGTAGCGATCCTGGCTGAAGATGGCGCCGGTGAGGGCGTACGGCGAAGTGGAATTTACCAGCTCCAGCGTCTCCTCAAAATTATTTTCGTCATACACATAAATGGAGATAACTGGGCCGAAGATTTCCTCACACATGGTTACGTACAGCGGGTTGTGCGTCTGGATGACCGTAGGCTCCACAAAGTAACCTTTCGACTTGTCGTAACCGCCACCAACTATAATCTCCGCTTCGTTGTTGCTGCTGGCGATGTTGTCGATGTACCTGGCAATTTTATCAAACGATTTCTCGTCGATTACCGCGTTAATGAAATTGCTGAAGTCTTCGGGCGGTCCCATCTTAAATGATTTCACATCCTCAATTACATAGCCTTTCACTTCATCCCAAAGGTTGCTGGGCACATATACACGCGAGGCGGCCGAACATTTCTGGCCCTGGTACTCAAAAGATCCGCGAGAGATGGCAGTAGCCAGTGCTTTAGCATTGGCCGAAGGATGCGCCAGTATAAAGTCTTTGCCACCGGTTTCGCCTACAATGCGCGGGTATGTTTTATACTTGTGGATGTTGGTGCCAATGGTTTTCCAGATGTTCTGGAAAACGCCGGTGCTACCTGTAAAGTGGATGCCTGCAAAATCAGCGTGGTTAAAGATAACGTCGCCGGCAATTGGGCCGTCTACATAAACTAAGTTAATTACACCGCCCGGCAAGCCAGCCTCGTGCAGCAGTTCCATAATCATATGGGCAGCATATATCTGCGTGTAAGCCGGCTTCCAAACCACCACATTGCCCATCATGGCTACAGAAGTTGGCAGGTTGCCTGCAATCGCGGTGAAGTTAAAGGGCGTGAGCGCAAACACAAAACCTTCGAGCGGGCGGTGTTCCAGGCGGTTCCAAACACCCGGCGACGATTCCGGCTGCATGCTGTAAATCTCGGTCATGAACTGCACATTGAAGCGCAGGAAATCGATGAACTCACAGGCAGCATCAATCTCCGCCTGATATGCGTTTTTCGACTGGCCCAGCATGGTCGCAGCATTCAGGCGCGCTCTCCAGGGGCCGGCCAGCAAATCGGCGGCTTTCAGGAAAATGCTGGCGCGCTGCTCCCAGGCCATGTTGGCCCAATCCTCGCGGGCAGCCAGGGCCGCATTTATCGCCTGTTCCACGTGTGACGCATCGCCTTCGCTGAAGTGGCCCAGGATGTGCTGGTGGTCGTGCGGCTGCAACATCGGTTTTTTGTTGTCGGTGTATACTTTGTCGCCGCCAATGTACATCGGCACATCAATTTCCTTCGACTTGAGTTCTTTATAGGTGCGCTGCAGCTCTTCTCTTTCGGGAGAGCCGGGAGCGTACGATTTCACTGGTTCGTTAACAGGAGTTGGTACTTTAAAAAATCCGGTTGCCATGTGTTTATAATTAGGATTATAAGTATGATTAAGGTATTCCGGAAGCAGTCACAGTCGTGAGAAAGCCTCCTGCACAAAGGTACGGGGATTTCCGGTAAAAAGAGGTATGATGGGCAGAGCTCCCTGCGGTGCTACCTGTTTCCCGGCTTCTACCCCTTCCTGCTATATTTACTTATACTTACTGCTCGTTTCGTGCAGCGGCTTCCTTCATTTTCACATGATACATCACATCTAGCAGGCCGTCGTCCATCTTATCTCCCGAAAACTCCCAGAACATAATGCCACCCAGGTTGTGCGCCAGCGCATATTCCGTTTTCCTGGCGATGGAAAGCGAATCATCGTAGGTAGCGAAAAGCTGCTTGCTGGCGTTGTAGCTGAAAGGCGCCTGCGCCGTGGAATCCCAGTAAGCGGTAAAGCCCGGATTGGCGGTAAAATAGTTGTCGAGATCATTGTAATTCACCGCTTCCTTAAACCTGCCGCTTTGATAGATGCCGTTCAGCTGGTCTGGCACATCCTCCCAAACGCGGGCATAAAAAGCGGAACCTACCACAATCTTACGGCTCGGCACGCCAATCGAATCCAGGTACTGCACGGCGTTGTCGATAGATTCTACCTGGCTTGGGGTGGAATAAAGCGGCGTGTGGTTGCCTGTAACGGTGCTGTTGCCATTTACCAGGTCGTAGCTCATCAGGTTTACATAATCCAGCAGCGGCATTATCTTGTCCCACTCCACCGACTGCTCGAGGTAATCGTTGAAACCACCGGCGGCAAACGTGATGATGTAGTCGTCGCCAAGCGTTTTGCGAAGCTGCTGCACCAGTGCGGTAAAATTCTGTTTGTCTTCGGGCGCAAAACGGTGGCCCGGAAATCCTGCAATCGTGGGGTATTCCCAGTCCAGATCAATGCCGTCCAGGTTATACTTGCCGGAAAGGGCCTTTACTGATTTGGCAAATTCTTCGCGGCCCTGCGCCGTGGCAAATACATCGGAACAGGTTTCGCAGCCGCCCCAGCCACCCAGCGAAAACATGATCTTGAGATCCGGGTGTGCCTGCTTTAAAGAAACCAGGTACGTGAGCGATGTGCTGTCTTTGGGTGTGGCTTTGTTGAGGGTATTGCCATCCAGGTGAAAGAAACTATAGATGATGTGCGTCAGCTGGCCCGCCGATTGTGCATCAATGGCAGCGGGGCGGCCGGTGTAGTAAGCCATGATGGCGAATTCCTTTTTGTCTGCAGTGCCGCCAACTGTTTCTGAGGGGGTGTTGCAGGCAAAAACCGAAGCGGCCATCACCGCCATTAATATCTTTCCGAAGAGCGCAGAAACAACTTTCATAAGTATAAATTTGATGTTGAGTAGTTGGGAAAAGGGAAATATGACAGAATACTTAAAAGCGAAAAAATCTCAACTCCCTCGCCATGCCGATGCCAGCTATGGCTTAAATGGACAGCCTTGGGATTAGTGAAAATTTAATATATACAAACTCCGCATAACTACAAAATCTCCATCAGCTGGCTCAGGCAATGGATCTCATATGTGGGTTTGGGTCGCAGCTTCGCCTTTATTTTATCCGGGTTAAAGTATACCTGATCGATACCGCTGGCCCGCGCGCCTTCAATATCGCATTCCAGGTTGTCGCCAATCATCAGGCACTCTGCTGGCTTCACGTTAATGCGCTCCAGCACATAACTGAAAAGGCGCTTATCAGGCTTCTTATACCCACAGCACTCCGACGTGATCACCTCCTGAAAATAGCTGTTCAGGTTAGAGCCTGTTATTTTCATATACTGCATATCTTTAAAGCCATTTGTTACAATGTGCAGGCCATACTTAGGCTGCAGGTAAGCCAGCACCTCGTGTGCGAAAGGAAAAACAGCCGTTTTGGTAGAACACAGGTCGGTATAGGCCCTGCTTATTTCTTTGGGTACCTCGTGGTGCTGCAGCCCGAGGCCCATCAGGGTTTTATAAAAGCGGGTGTCGCGCAGCTCTTTCTGGTCTATTTTACCCCTGTGGTAGAGGTCCCACAGGCGCTTGTTCACAAATTTATACTTCCGGTAAAACGAGTCGCTGTCGAATTTTTCATGCCTGCCCAGATCAAACTGATCGTATAAAGCATAGAGGGTTTCTTCGGAGTTTTTCTCAAAATCCCAGAGGGTGTGGTCGAGATCGAAGAGGATATGAGAATATGTTTTCATGTATGAAGTCGTAAAATAAGCTGCCCGCCGATACAGAATGATGCTTTGCTTAGCGGGCAGGCACAGGTATTAAGTATAAAAATGATTTATGCCCGCCGTTCTTTTGCTCTGTTATTTCACCATTTAACACCTGCGCATTTATACTTGAAAGTATATTTTGGGAGTTATTAAACAATGCTGCCCGGCAAAGGTCTAAGAAGCAGTCCAGCGATGGGTCTGTTGCAGTTTATTGGCAGCCAGTTCGCGGTTCGAAAACAGAATACGGTACGTTTCGGCGTCCTGCAGCAACAGCGCATCACGTTCCATGTACCTGAAAATCTGTGTCAGCAGGTCGGCGGGCTCCTCTTTTAAGCTATAGTATACCCACTGGTCGAGCTTGCGCGAGGTAACCAGGCCGGTATTGCGCAGGTAGCCGAGGTGGCGCGAGGTTTTGGTTTGTGTAAAGTTCAGCACCTGCTCCAGATCTGTGATGCACATCTCTTTGTTGCGCAGAATCAGGTGCAGGATACGGATACGGGACTGGTCGGACAAGGCTTTAAAAACCTGCTCGCCATAAGGAAGACTAAAATGTTTGAGCCTCATAAGTTAGGGTGCAGCTTAAACAAAATTAGGCAAAAGCTGCTATTATAAAAGAATAAATCATATTATTGTATTACATGAATGTTATTTCCCAACCTCATACTTCTTTTTCCGGGCGATGGCCGTGGCTCTTTTTACCTGTTCTAACCCTGTTGCTGTTGCTGACGGGGCCGCAACAGGCCGTGGCCCAGGGACAGCAGCGGGTCGTGCAGCTATCGGGCTTTGTGGCTGTAGGCGACAGCCTGTATGGGGTGGCGGGCGTAAGCGTGTACGTGCCCAAAACTAACCGCGGCACACAAACCAACGAGTATGGCTTCTTTTCGGTGCCGGTGTTGAGCGGCGACAGCGTAGTGTTCAACGCGTTGGGCTACAAAAAACAGTACCTCATCATCCCTAAAAACTACAGCAGCGGGAGCTATTCCATTATTATGCAGATGCAGGAAGACCCGACTGAGCTGCCTACCGTAGATGTATTTCCGTGGCCGACAGAGCGTGATTTCAGGCAAGCAATTGCCAACGTAAAGCTGCCGGACGAAGGACGCGCCATCGCCACGCGCAACCTCGACCCCGAACTCCTGGAAGAGCTTTTCAAGAGCACCCCCATGGACGGAGCCGGCAATTTCCGGTTCTGGAACCAGCAGCAGATACAGCAGCAGCAAAACCGCCACATGATACCCACTATCAGCCCTTTTGCTGTGCCGGCCCTCATCAAAGCCCTTATCAACGGCGATTATAAGAACAACAAGTAATAGTTCTGCACCGGCAGGTTTAAGTATAAACCCGGGCATGATTATCTTTTGAGCTCTTTCCGGTATTCTGGCGCAAGCATCCGCTTCTCCAAGCTATTTTTGCTGACCTAACAAAGCACAGGCGTCCGCTTGCGCCAGGAACGACATTGCGCGAAAAGCCCGCCTGAAACGCCGTTGTCTCATTTCGCCCGCTATCAAAATAACCAACAAATGTATGTTTCGTTATTCGTAAGTACTACCTTATGCGTACATAAGGTAAGACAGGGCGCGAGCACTGATTTGCCTGCTACCTGCTGCTTTACAGGCCAAAAACAAACATACTTATGCTTGAACCAGATAAACTTTCTCTTAATATACCAGACACCACCAAGCCACGTGTTGTGATTGTGGGCGGCGGCTTCGGCGGTATAAACCTGGCAAAAAAACTGAACGGCGAACGTTTCCAGGTCGTGATGTTCGACAGGCAGAATTATCATGGCTTCTGGCCGCTGCTGTACCAGGTGGCCACCGCCGGCCTCGAACCTGACGCCATTGCCGAACCGCTGCGCAAAATGTTTGGCAGCGATGAATACCAGGACTTCCACTTCCGGCTGGTGAAAGTAACCGGCGTTAACCCGGCCATCAAAACAGTCTCGACCATCATCGGCGACTTGCCTTACGATTACCTGGTGATGGCCACCGGCACCAAGTCCAACTACTTTGGCAATGAGCAGATAAAGAAATACTCCTTCCCGCTGAAGCAGATACCGCACGCACTGAACCTGCGGAGCCAGTTGTTGCAGGCTTTTGAGCAGGCCAACATGACCAATGATCCGGAGATCCGGCAGAGCCTGCTGAACATTGTGATTGTGGGCGGCGGACCTACAGGTGTAGAATTAGCCGGCGCCCTGGCCGAAATGCGGAAACATGTGCTCCCCGATGACTATTCGGGGCTGGACTTCAGCAAAATGAATATTTACCTGGTAGAAGGTATGGACCGCGTTCTACCACCTATGTCGCCGGAGGCAAGCGCGAAAACGTACAAATACCTTATGGAACTGGGCGTCGTTGTGAAGCTAAATACATTGGTAGAGGCTTACGACGGTGAAACAGCTGTACTTAAAGGAGGAGAGCAGATCAAAACCAACACACTGGTTTGGGCCGCCGGCGTATCGGGCGCATTAATCGACGGGCTTCCGCCGGAAGCAGTGGAAAGGGGCCGGGTGCTGGTAGATGAGTATAACCAGGTGATCGGCTTGCCCGGCGTTTTTGCCCTGGGTGATATTGCCCTGATGAAAACAGAGAAGTACCCGAAAGGGCACCCCATGGTGGCACAACCTGCCATACAACAGGGCCAGTTGCTGGCCAAAAACCTGAAACGGATGCTGCGCAACGAGCGGCTGGAGCCATTTGAATACAATGATAAAGGCTCATTAGCGATCATAGGCCGCAACCGCGCCGTGGCAGACCTGCCAAAGAACATTCATCTAAGCGGCTTTTTAGCCTGGGCTACCTGGTTGTTTGTGCATGTGATGGCGCTGGTGGGTTTCCGCAACAAACTGGTAGTGCTTAGCAACTGGGTTTACAAATTCTTTACCTATGAGAGCGGCACACGCCTTATTATCCGGCCTTTTGTGCGCAAGGGCGACCGTGTGAAACAGGAGTTCCTGAACAAGTATAACTCAGATTGATGGTCGTTAACTGTTAAATTGCTAAACGGTTAAATTGTTGAGAATAGGTGGGCAGGGAAAATCGGTCGGCTGAACTATACTTCTTCCGCTGGTGCGAGCTTGCAGCTCGTACCTTCTCTTTGGTTACTTAAAAGGTACGAGCTGCAAGCTCGCACCAGCGGATGGGTTGAACCAAGCAATTAGGTGACTGCCATAAACGAAAAAAGCCTTCGGACCACATCCGAAGGCTTTTGATTAAATAATGAGGCTATTTACTCGCCTGTATTTGTCTCAGCACCATTGTTGCTGCGGGTAGTGGCGCGCTGCTTTTGCATCGGGTTAGGCTGCTGCTCACGGCCCTGCTTGTACAACTCGAAGCGGGAAGGAGCCATACGGCGCGGATAGGCATTGTTCGACAAATCCGTATCTGCGGTTTGCAGGTAAGGGTCTAATTCGAAGCTGGCCACCGGCTTCTCTGTTACAAACACTTTCGTGATCTCGTTGTTGTTGTGGCGCCAGATCTCGGCGGGGATGTTCACCACTTCTTCGGAGCCATCTTCGTACTGCATCCGCACTATCAATGGCATTACCAATCCACCCAGGTTTTTGAAGCCCACCTCGTAGAAATTCAGGCCGGAATCCAGTGCTTTCTTCTGCTCTGGCGTCAGGTCTTTCAGAAACGTCTGGTAGGTGGCTTTGTCAGTTGCGGTGGTGGCCAGCGGGTCGTAGCTGTTGTAAAAGTCTTTCAACTCCGGCTTCAGTTCTACCAGTGTTTTAGGTATGTCCTGCAGGTTGCGCTGCTGCGACAGCGTTTGCGGCGCTTTGTTCTGCTGCTCACGCTTCTGGGCATTTACAAATTCCGGATCCTGGGCATCAATCGTAAACCACTTCACGTTGTCAATGGCCAGATCAGTGTGATCGGTGGTATAAAACCAGCCTCTCCAGAACCAGTCCAGATCCACGCCCGAAGCATCTTCCATGGTGCGGAAGAAATCAGCGGGCATCGGGTGTTTAAAAGCCCAGCGGTTGGCATACTCCTTAAAGGCATAATCAAACAGTTCGCGGCCCATAATAGTCTCGCGCAGGATGTTGAGGCCGGTAGCAGGCTTGCCATAAGCGTTGTTGCCAAACTGGAGTATGGATTCTGAGTTGGTCATGATCGGCACCATCGTGCTCTTGTCGCCGCTCATGTAGGTAACAATCTTGGCAGGTTCGCCGCGGCCGGATGGGTAGTTACGCTCCCACTCCTGCTCTGCCAGATACTGCATAAATGTGTTCAGGCCTTCGTCCATCCACGTCCACTGGCGCTCATCGGAGTTCACAATCATCGGGAAGAAGTTGTGACCCACCTCATGTATAACCACTGAAATCAAGCCATACTTGGTACGGTCAGAGTAGGTGCCGTCTGCCTCTGGGCGGTAACCGTTGAAGCTGATCATCGGGTACTCCATGCCACCCACCGGGCCGTGCACCGAAATCGCTACCGGATACGGATAATCTATGGTGCGCTTGGAATAGTTGCGCAGGGTATGGCCAACCGCCTGCGTAGAATACTGTCCCCACAGCGGGTTAGCTTCCTTCGGGTAGTACGACATCGCCAATACATGCTTGCCGCCGATGTTTACGTTCATGGCATCCCAGATAAACTTGCGGGAGCTGGCCCAGGCAAAATCGCGCACATTTTTAGCGGCGAACACCCAGGTTTTTGTATCTTTTGCGTGATTCTTTTCTGCTTTGGTTGCTTCTTCCTGCGTTACCACCAGCACGGGTTTGTCGCTTTTGGCAGCATCGGCCCAACGTTTCTGCTGCGTGGAGGTCAGCACCTGGCTGGCGTTCTGTAACTCACCGGTTCCGGCCACCACATGGTCAGCAGGCACCGTGATGCTTACTTTGTAATCGCCAAACGGGAGGGCAAACTCACCACTGCCCAGAAACTGCTTGTGCTGCCAGCCGTTCACGTCGTCGTACACAGCCATGCGCGGAAACCACTGTGCCATCTCATACAGGTAGTTGCCGTCCTCCGGAAAAAACTCGTAGCCGGAGCGGCCGCCCAGTGTTTTCTGGTTGTTGATGTTATGGTGCCAGTCTACGCTGAACGTATAACTCTGCCCGTGCTTGAGCGGCGCAGGCAAATCCACGCGCATCATGGTGTTGTTGATGGTATACTTCAGGGGCTTGCCGCTGCGATCTTTCACCGACTCAATTTTAAAGCCGCCGTCAAATGCCTCGCGCGTCATATACTCCACCGCCTGCAGCGACATTTTATCTTTCAACTCGCCTGTTTTTGTCAGGTTACTCATCGAGTTGGGTTCAAAAATATTCTGGTCGAGCTGCACCCACAGGTAAGTGAGCGGGTCGGGGGAGTTGTTGGTATAATTGATGGTTTCGGAGCCTTTGATGGACTGTTCCGCGTCGTTTAGCGCTACTTTAATGTTGTAGTCGGCGCGCTGCTGCCAGTATTCGTGGCCGGGAGCGCCCGAGGCGGCACGGTAGTTATTAGGCGTTGGCAGTTCCTGCCCCAGTTGGGCAAACTTGGTGTCCTGCGCCTGTGCGGCGAGAGGGCCTGCAATAAGCCCGGCAAGCGCCAAACCTGCAAAAAGGTTTTTCATTGAATTAAGGTTAGGTATGATAGTTTAGCTTGATAGGTAAGTTATAAAGCCGGTGACAATTTATACTTCAGATTCTCCGGATCAGCAATATAATCCATTTTATATCAATATTTTATACTTTAAAGTTCCCTGTTTAAAATACGGATACCTGCGTCCACGACTTTAAATAGTGTTTGAACGCTAAAAGATACTGGTTTCCATCATCAAAATCAAGGAGATGCCTGCGGCCGCACTGGAGATAACCAGAATCCAGTCCCGCTTTTTGGCGCGGAACAGTTGCATTACCAGGAAGCCGAGTATCAGCAGGATGAGTACAATCAGCATCTGCCCCAGCTCGATGCCCACGTTAAAGGCCAGCAGTTGCAGCCAGGTATCGGAGCTGCGCCCGAGCAGCGATTTAAGATAATTAGAAAAACCCATACCATGTATCAGGCCAAAAAGTATGGCCATCAGGTTGTGCAGCGACAGAATGGTGGGCTGTTTGGCGGCAGCGCCCTGCAGCTTAAAAAAGTTGGTGATGCAGGTGAGAAATATCGTTACCGGAATCAGAAACTCGATGAGCGCCGTATCGAAACGGATAATATTGAACGTAGACAGCGCCAGCGTAATAGAATGGCCGATGGTAAAGCTGGTAACCAGCGCAATAACTTTGCGCCAGTCGCTTAAAGTATAAATAGCGCTCAGGGCCAGCAAAAACAGCATGTGATCGTAGGCGCCCAAGTTAAAAATATGATAAAAACCCAGCTGCAGGTAAGTATAAAATACGGATGACACAGGTTGATAGAGATAGTAAAGTATGAAGCAGGCAGCAAATTAAGGTGAAAACCACAGAGTTGCAATTACAGCCTGCGCCAGGTATAAGTAAATGGACAGGTTAGCTCAAAGTAAACAGCTTTGTGTCATCCTTGAAGGATCTTGTAAGCGAAAAGCTGTCAACTCACAAGATCCTTTCAGGATGACAAATCATGATTAAAAGTAAATTTGCCTTTCCACTTACAAGTATAACTTGTGCTTGTGCGTTCATTTTTTAATACCTTTAAAGGATAATGTATCCCTGGCCGGCAGAAAACGGTATTCGTACTGGTATAAATAATCTAACAATATGATAAAAAGAACCTACAAGTATACCTGCCGTTCGGCTAAAGTAGCAGCGATGGCATTAACAAGCCTGTCGCTGGTTTTTTCGGCCTGCAACTCTTCCGGCACCAAGGAAACCCCAGCAGATACCACCGCATCTGAAACAAAACCCGAAACAATGGAAGCATCTATGGTATATGTAGGCACTTATGCCGAAGCCGACAGCACAAGTATTTTCCTGTACCGCCTCGACCCGGAAAGCGGCAAACTGACGCGCCTGAACGCTTTTAAAGCCGGCGAAAATCCGTCCTTCCTAACGCTCGATGAACAGCGGCAGCATTTATATGCTGTAAACGAAACAGGCAATTACGAGGGCCAGAACAGCGGCGCGGTAAGCGCCTTCGCGGTAAATCCACAAAACGGCGATCTGTCTTTGCTGAACAGGGTAGCCTCTAAGGGTGGCGCACCCTGCCATATTTCTGTAGGCGGAGCAAATAAAAATGTGCTGGTGGCCAACTACATGGGTGGCAATGTGGCTTCTTTTCAGGTGCAGGAAAACGGCCAGCTAAGTGAGGCCGTGGACGTGGAGCAGCATACGGGCACCGGGCCTAACAAAGAAAGGCAGGAAGCAGCGCACGCCCACTTCATCGCACCAGACCCAAACAACAAGTTTATACTTTCTGTGGATTTAGGAACCGACAACATAGTAGGTTATCGCCTGGATGCCGGTACCGGTGCCCTGACGCCCAACACGCCTGCTGTGGCTTTCGCGGCAAAGCCCGGATCGGGCCCGCGCCACCTCGCTTTCCACCCGAACGGCCGCTATGCCTACCTGATTCATGAGCTGAACTCTACCATGACGGCGCTTACGTATGATGCTGATAAAGGCACTTTTACCGAAATAGAAACCGTGCCGACCTTACCCGCCGATTTCAATGGCCAAAGCTACTGTGCAGAAGTAAAAGTATCGGCAGACGGCAAATTCCTGTACGGATCTAACCGCGGACACAACAGCATCGTGGTGTACGCCATCGATCAGGATACAGGAAAACTCACCCAGGTACAATTTATGAACACCGGCGGCGACTGGCCCCGCGACTTCAACATCGATGAATCGGGAACCGTGCTGCTGGTGGCTAATGAGCGCTCCAATAACCTGGTTACCTTTAAAATCGACAAAGCCACCGGCAAACTAACACCAACCGGCCAGGAAGTGGAGGTGCACAAGCCCGTATGCGTCCAGGTAGTACCGGCGTTTAAGTAATAGACAGTTTATCCTTATCTTGCTAAAATAAATCTCAAAAACATGTTTGTACACCACGTTTTCTTTTGGTTAAATAACCCGGATGCAACAGCGGAAAGATCAAAGCTGCTGGAAGGCCTGAAGCAGTTGAAAGCTATTGAAAGTATACATACAGTGCACATCGGCGTGCCCGCCAGCACCGACAGACCCGTGATTGAAAAGGGATACGATTTCTCGCTGTTGCTCGTCTTTAACGACATGGAGGCGCATGACACCTATCAGGTGCATCCTGTGCATAAGCAGTTTGTAGAAACTTGCGCTCAGCTCTGGTCTAAAGTGCTTATTTATGATGCGGTAGACGCTTAGGATAGATTTGGCCCTGCCTGCTGCTCTCCGGCCGGTTTGCCAGGGAGCTTTAGAAGAGCGTCAGCCATAAGCGGCTGGCGCTTTTTTGTTGCGGAAATCAAAACTCAACAGGTAACGAACAAGGCAAAAGAGCAAACTTATGGCTGTAAGCAGAAGTATAAACCAGCATACCTTATACCTGCTGAAGATGCTGCAAGTGCTGCCCGAAACAACTGATGAAATGCTTGCCGTGCGGGTGAGCGGCGAACTGACCAACGAAGACTTTGACCGCTACCGGGAACTGATCCGCGACAGGATGAAGGCCACAGGCGAAGCACGTTTGTACTACGAAATGGCAGATCTGGATTGGGTAAAGCCCGGCGCAGCTCTGGAAAATGCTTTGTTCGACATCGTGCATGGGCGGGAGTATGGCCGCGTGGCGATGGTAGGCGAAAAGACATGGCAGGAATGGGCAGCCAAACTGATAAGCCCGGTGAAGAAGAAAGGTGTACGCTACTTTGATTTAACGGAGCGTGAGCAGGCGATGGCCTGGGTGCAAGAACAGGAGCAGCACGAAGTATGAAGCGATGAATACCTGCAGGATTCTTTAAATCATGCCCGGGCAATGCCTGTCCCAGTAATCCAGCAGCATTTTGTCGGCCTTGGTGGTAAAGCCCCTGCCCTGGCCGGGCGTGGGTGTAAACTCCCCAAAAACAGCGCCTTTGTCTGTGGCGTAAAAGTCTATTCTTACAAAGATCCCATAGGTTTTGCTGAGCTTCTTAGCATTACTGATAATTTCGTTCAGGCAAGCTGGCGGTTCCTGATAAGGTGCGTGCTGGTAAAGTCTGCAGATGTCTTCCAGCATGTTCCAGTTTTCGTCGTAACTGCTGGATAACCCTGCTTTAGGGCTTGTGCGGTTTATCACATTTATCACGGCTAGCTCTCCGTTAAAGAGCGACAGCTTGTAATCAACCGGGATTGTGTATTCTCCTCCTTCACTCCTGACAAACTCTTCAATCAGGAACTCCTGGTAAGGATTCTTTTTTAAAGCTGCAGCCATTATCTCCCTGAGTGCCTCTTTGGAATAGAAACGCTTGTCCATGTGGTTTAGGCCCTTGTCCATCAGGAACACGAGGTTGCAGGAGTGGCCGATCGTTGGCCTTATTACATATTGGTCCGGCAGGTCGCTAAAGTTCAGCTGGCTCACCTCCCTGCCTTTCCAGTAGAGATCCGCTACACGACAGCCGTGCATTTGCGCAAACAGGCGGGCGTTATACTTGTTGCTGAGCGTCCGCTGCCAGTGATCCACTGCTTGCCATTCATCCAAAGAGGTATCGGCGTGCATTGATGCGTTACGGACAAGTTCTGCGTCGGCTGCGCTCCAGAAAGTGCGGTGCCTGTGCATGATGCGCTTTGCAAATTCTCCGCCGTCTTTATTGGTGTCTGTAAAAGCGTTCAGCGTAAAGCGCAACCCGTTTTTTATCAATTGCAGCATAGCCCGTTTAAGTTAAGATATTACATTCAGGAAGACCAATGCTAGATACGATTTAAAATTCATATATTATCAATTATTATACTTAAAATTACATACAATAAACCTCTGAAGGGAAGTATAATCCGTAACAGTTTATTTCCAATTACAATCATAGCTTATCTGATGGCTGGCAGTTCAGTCTCCTTGTTCATTAATAGAACTTCGGTTCGGGTAAGTCTTTGAGGTGATGCTACTTGCACTGTTGGCTTGAGCTTAAGAAGTATGGCTGCGGGTAATGCAAGCTAAAAGCTTGCTGTCATAAAAAGCCGCATTTACGCTGTCGCTAAACTTGCGGAAGGGCTACCAATACAAAACCCCGCCACTCCAAAGGAATAGCGGGGTTTTCTCAACTAAACTTTATACTACTTACTTTCCTGAAGGAATCTCCACGTCAATATTAATAAACCGGATCTGGCCGTTTTCCAGCACGGCTTCCACCACCGAGTCTTTGCTGATAGTGCCGGCCAGAATCTCTTTAGAGAGTTCGTTGAGCACCTGGCGCTGCAGCACACGCTTCAGCGGACGGGCACCAAACTGCGGGTCGAAGCCCTGCTCGCCCAGGTAATCCAGTACCTCGTCAGTGGCAACCAGTTGGATGCCGTTTTCCTCGAGGCGCTGCTGGATGTGGCGGAACTGGATGCTGACAATCTTGCGCAGCTCGCCACGGTTCAGCGGACGGAACATAATCAACTCGTCAATACGGTTCAGGAACTCCGGCCTTACCGATTTCTTCAGCATCTCGAACACCTGAGCCTTGGTTTCGTCAATCACCTCTTCGCGGTTATACTCGTTCATCTTCTCAAAATTCTCCTGGATAATGCCGGAGCCGATGTTTGAGGTCATGATGATGATGGTGTTCTTAAAGTTCACCACGCGGCCTTTGCTGTCGGTTAGGCGGCCGTCGTCGAGTACCTGTAACAGAATGTTGAACACGTCGGGGTGTGCTTTTTCAATCTCGTCAAGCAACACCACGGAGTAAGGCTTGCGGCGCACGGCTTCGGTCAGCTGGCCACCTTCTTCGTAGCCCACGTATCCCGGAGGCGCTCCAATCAGGCGGCTCACGGCGTGGCGCTCCTGGTACTCGCTCATGTCGATGCGCACCATCGCATTCTCGTCGTTGAACAGGTAATCGGCCAGCGCTTTCGCCAGCTCAGTTTTACCTACTCCGGTGGTACCCAGGAAAATGAACGAACCGATAGGCCGTTTAGGGTCCTGCATCCCGGCACGGCTGCGGCGCACGGCATCCGAAATCGCCTCAATCGCTTCTTCCTGGCCGGCCACGCGCATACTCAGTTCCTGCTCCAGGTTCAGCAATTTCTCGCGGTCCGATTGCAACATTTTACTCACCGGAATACCAGTCCATTTGGCTACTACTTCGGCAATATCTTCGGCGGTAACTTCTTCCTGCAGCATCGGATTTTCGCCCTGCATGTCGCGGACCTGTTGCTGTAGCTCCTTCAGGTGCGCTTCCGCTTCCTGAATTTTGCCGTAGCGCAATTCGGCTACGCGGCCATAATCGCCGGAGCGTTCAGCCTGCTCGGCTTCCAGCTTATAGTTTTCGATGTTCTCCTTTTCTTTCTGCAGGCCTTCAATGACTTGTTTTTCGTTCTGCCACTTGGCCTTCAAATCATCGCGCTTGCTGCTCAGGTCTGCAATTTCTTTAGAGAGCACCGTTTCCTTGTCCTTGTCATTTTCACGGCGGATGGCTTCGCGCTCAATTTCCAGCTGCATGATGCGGCGCTGCAGTTCGTCCAGTTCCACTGGCAGCGAGTCAATCTCGATGCGCAGTTTGGCGGCCGCTTCGTCCATCAGGTCAATGGCTTTGTCGGGCAGAAAGCGGTCGGTAATATAGCGGTTCGACAGCTCTACGGCAGCGATAATGGCATCATCCTTAATGCGCACACCGTGGTGCACTTCATACTTATCTTTGATACCACGCAGAATAGAAATGGCATCCACTACGCTCGGTTCATCCACTATTACTGCCTGGAAACGTCGTTCCAGTGCTTTGTCTTTCTCGATATACTTCTGGTACTCCTTCAGCGTGGTGGCACCAATGGCATGCAGTTCGCCACGGGCCAGGGCCGGTTTCAACAGGTTGGCAGCGTCCATGGCGCTGTCGCCACCGGCACCCGCGCCAATTAGGGTATGAATCTCGTCAATGAAAAGCACGATTTCGCCTTCCGAGTCGATGACTTCTTTTATCACCGCTTTCAGGCGCTCCTCAAACTCACCTTTATACTTGGCGCCTGCCACCAGCAAGCCCATGTCCAGGCTCATCAGCGTTTTGGATTTCAGGTTTTCGGGCACGTCGCCGGCTACAATGCGTTGCGCCAGGCCTTCTACAATCGCGGTTTTACCTACGCCCGGTTCACCCAGCAAAATCGGGTTGTTTTTGGTACGGCGACTCAGGATCTGCAACACCCGCCGGATCTCCTCGTCGCGGCCAATCACCGGGTCAATCTTGCCATTGCGCGCCAGTTCGTTCAGGTCTTTGGCGTAGCGCTTCAGCGAGTTATACTTGGCTTCGGCGTTCTGGTCGGTTACTTTGGCGCCGCCGCGCAGTTCTTTAATTGCTTTTTTGAGGTCTTTCTCGTTAAAGCCCACATCCTTCATCAGCCCGGCTACTTTGTCGCGGCCAGCCAGCAAACCCAATAAAATGTGCTCGATGGCGACATATTCATCGCCAAACTCTTTTAAGTAAGACGTTGCTTTTTGCAGGGCCGCATTGGCATCGTTGGCTAAGTATGGACTGCCACCGCTCACTTTTGGGTAAGCCGCTACAATTTCGTCGAGCTTGTTGTGCAGAATGTTGCCGTTGATATTGAGTTTCTGGAGGAGGAAATTGGTTACGTTCTCGTCTGTCTCCAGAATCGCTTTCAGGATATGGCCGGTTTCGATGGCTTGCTGCTGGTTACCGCTCGCAATCTCCGTCGCCCGTTGGATGGCCTCCTGTGCTTTGATGGTATAATTATTAAAGTTCATGTCTGTTTTCCTTAGGTTTATTCCCGATAGCTATATTATCAAGTTACGCACCAGTAGGGTTTAAAGGTTAAGGTGCTGTAATTTTGGCAGGTGAAAAATGGGAAAAATGGAGATTTTTAGACAGAATGGCAGCATGCTTCACAGCTATCAAAAAGAAGCTATGAGGTCATAAAGATACCCTTTCAAGGATAACCCGCAGCACATGATATATCTCGCGCAGCACTGTTACTTCTACAATAGCTTCATCCTTTTTAAAGCTTAGGATGGCATCAGGCGAGCCGTCTTCAGCTTCTAACTTCAACCTGCCGGTAGTGTGCCTGAGTAAGATGCGCCGGACGCTTTCGTCAGCAAAAAGCTTTCTTAACGTATCAGGCTGGTTCGTTTTGATAATAAAAGCGGCATCGAAATCCGGGTAACCGACTTTAACATCTTCCATGCCCAGCACTTTACTAATCTCACCCAAAAAATCCTGCTCGTGCAGGTGAAAACGCAAAGGCACGCGGGCCGGTACAGCGGCTCTAAAAGTAGTAGTAGAGATGCCGCTTTCAAACCCGCCGCCCAAATCAATATCCAGGTCGAAAAGAATTTGCTGCCCGGACTGATGCAGCAGCGCAGTATACTTTAGCACTGCTTTATGCGCCGCGATATCTTCGGCAACTTTCTGCCAGATTTCAGCTTCCGTAGTTCCTGTAAATTCTTTGATAGCGCTCATGGTGTTGATGGCTTAGGAGTGTGTTTTATCGTACCGTTTCCGCTGCTGTAAGTATAATAAAGCTACTTTACCTCGCTTTTAAACACCGCGGCATAATGATCGGCCAGGCGCGTTGGTTCAGGTAATTTATACTTCACGGCGCAGGCCATGGCAACCTCAGTAGCAGTTGCCAGATCCATCAGGTGGCCGGGCGATACGAATACAGGCTTTACATTGTCGCGGGTGCGGAGCACGTTGGCAATCACTTCGTTTTTATAGACCAGCGGCGATACGGAGCCTTTGGTTGCAGCGGGTTCGGTATACTTGCCGACCAACACTTTCTTGGCCACGCCCATGGTGGGCTTGTTCAGGTGGATGCCTAAATGGGTAGCGATGCCCAGCTTGCGCGGGTGCGAAATGCCGTGGCCGTCTACCATAATCAGGTCGGGCTTTTGCTGCAGCTTTTCGTAGGCTTTGAGGAGGTTGGGCGCTTCGCGAAAGGCGAGAAAACCGGGGATATACGGCAACTCCACCGGGCCATGGTGCCATACTTTTTCCAGCACTTCCAGCTTCGGGTACGAGAGCAGTATAAACACTGAAAGAATGGTGTCTTCACCGATGAAAGAGGAATCGCAGCCGGCAATCAGCTTTAGCTCAAAGTCGGGCTTTTGGATGATGACCTGCTGCTGCATCTCGTTTTGCTGCTCCGTCAGTTTCTTAAGTATAGCCGGGTCAGGTGCAGGATAATCGAATCTGTTATAATAGGCCATCTGTTTAATTACGAATTATGAGTTACGCATTACGAATGATTGGCTGGTTCGGCCTTCCTTATTTTAACCTTATTGTATCCATTCAAGAATTCAGTTATTCAACATTAACTACGCGCTGCAGGGCACCCGTAGATCTGCAAAGTATAAACGCCAGTGCTGGCCATCGTACCCAAAGTGGAAACGGTACGAAGTATAAGTATGGAGCACCGACTGCTTCACCTGTCGCTGTAAATCCTGTACCTGTTTTTCCTGTTGCTTGCTCAGCCCGGCGTACTGCCACATATTATTTTGGCGGAAGGCGCTGCCATTGGTATAAAAGCAACCATCTTCAGCATAGCCGGAGCCGCCATTGTCCGTCATGGCGCAATCAAATTCCGGAAAATGCTCCCGCTGCTGTAGGTTACAGGCCTGCATCTGCGCGGCAATAGACACAAACGGCAGTTCCTGGTAACTGCGCTTCACCTCCTGCACCTGGCTGTAGTGAGTATAAGCCGGCACCGCACCAGGCTGTTCAATCAGCCAGAAGCCCTGCTTCGGGTCAATAAAAGCATTCAAGGCAGCAGTATCCTGCGCTTGCAGCGCCGCGAAAAACCTTTCAAAAGCAGCTTCAAAAGCAACAGAGTCAGTTGTACTTTTTGCTTCTTTAATCAGGCGCTCGTCCTGTGCGGCTTTGCCCGAATCTGTTCCCTCAGCGGAGAGGGTGCTGTTGTGTGTGCCACCCTGATCTGGGCGACAGCTGCTCAACACAAATATAATTCCGCTTAGCCAGAGATAGTAGCGCATCAGCAAAGATTTAATATTCCTGCAATACGTAAATACAGCTACAATGGGATGAGTTACAGGCTCAACCCTTGCAGAGGAGAGGCGTACTTTTAAATACGTTCATATTATACACTCATATTATACTTATCCAAGCTATGGCAAACTTTACTTTTAACGACAGTATCCGCATAGATGTAGGCGGCGTAACGCTCGACGGCGATTTAATAATACCGGAACGAGCGAAAGGAATAGTTATTTTCTCGCACGGCAGTGGCAGCAGCCGGCGCAGCCCCCGCAACCGGTTTGTGGCAGAACATCTGCAGCGGTCGGGTTTCGCTACGCTGTTGTTCGACCTGCTTACCCGCGAGGAGGACGAGGAACAGGACAATAGATTCAATATTCCATTATTCACGGAACGCCTGGCAGGTGCGACAAGGTGGGTGCAGGAAAATACAAAAGGGCTAAATATCGGCTACTTTGGTTCCAGCACTGGTGCTGCATCTGCTTTGAGCGCTGCAGCCGCATTCGGAGAAAATGTAATAGATGCTGTAGTGAGCAGGGGCGGTCGCCCGGACCTGGCAGATGCGGTACTACCTTACGTACATACTCCAACTTTGCTCATCGTGGGCGGCCTCGACAAACTTGTGTTAACCTATAACAAAAAGGCACAGGACAGGCTGCAATGTATAAAAGACCTGGTGATTGTTCCGGATGCTACCCATCTTTTTGAAGAGCCGGGTGCTCTGGAGATGGCCACACAGCTGGCTACCGACTGGTTCCGGAAGTACCTGGAGCCAACCAAACAACAGCCGCTGCATCAAAATCAGGCTTAACTGAATTTTAAATAAATGAACAGGTAAGTAAGCGGACAAAATGAATCACTCATTTAAATCCTTCATTGTGAGTATAAAACACCAATCATCAGGTATAAGTTAATATCAAAATCTTATATCTAATCCCCGGTGGCCAGGATATTCCATTTGGATTTGTACCCTTTTACTTAACAACCATTTCATCAGACTGTTTATTCAGTTATTTAAAATTAAAAGAACGCCTATGGAAATGCTGCAAAACAGAGAAGAAGCGGCACAACTGCTGGCAGAGCGGCTGGAGAAGTACAGGGGCCGGAAAGGCGTGGTGCTGGCCATACCGCGCGGCGGGGTGCCGGTAGCCGCCCCTATTGCCCGGCGTCTTGGTATGCCGCTGGAGATTGCGCTTTCTAAAAAAATCGGGCACCCGGCCAATTCTGAGTTTGCCATCGGCTCCGTAAGCCTGGAGAGTGTGATAGTGGATGCGCGTGCTGACGTGCCGCCAACCTACATTGAGGCCCAGGTGCAGCGCATCCGCGAAAGCCTGCAACAGAAGTATAAACTCTTTATGGGCAACCGCCGGCACGTTGATTTAGCAGGCAGGGTTGTAATTATTGTAGACGATGGCATTGCCACGGGCAAAACGCTGCTGGCCATCGTAGAACTGGTGCAAAAGCAACAGCCGCAGCAGGTAGTAGTAGCTGTGCCTGTCGCACCGTTTGCTGCCATCGATAAGCTGAGAAGTATGGTAGATGAGGTGGTCTGCCTGCTGATTCCGCCATTCTTTCAATCAGTAGGGCAGTTTTACCGCAAGTTTGAACAGGTAAGTGACGAAGAAGTTATCAAGCTGCTACAGCAGCATGCAGCATAAAGCCGCTATACTTACATCAGGCGTTGCAAACATGATTTTATACTTCAGATGTACCGGCATACGGTGATGCCTGCGTTATCACCTTACCTCGTTTATAGGCGGGGCTTCTTGTATTCATTAAAATCAAGTAAGGCAGTAAAGCCGCCATCTTAACTGGCGTATATAAAAAAGACACTTATATTTGCTACTGATACCCGTGCCCCTCAGTCAGAGGCAACATAACTTTAAACTAACTTAACAATATGACGACAAAGACAGCTAAAATTGTTTATACCATAACCGACGAAGCGCCAGCACTGGCCACCTACTCTTTTTTGCCCATCGTCGAAACCTTTACCCAGGCAGCAGGCATTGACGTCGAAACAAGAGATATTTCGCTTGGCGGCCGTATTCTGGCAATTTTCTCCGATAACCTGACCGAAGAGCAAAAGCAAAACGATGATCTGGCTTACCTCGGCGATCTGGCCAAAACACAGGAAGCCAACATCATCAAACTGCCCAACATCAGCGCCTCTGTTCCGCAGTTAACCGCGGCTATCAAAGAGCTTCAGGCCCAGGGCTACAACATCCCCGATTACCCGGCAGAGCCGAAGAATGACGCTGAAAAGGAAATAAAAGCGCGCTATGCAAAAGTACTGGGCAGTGCTGTGAACCCGGTTTTAAGGGAAGGAAACTCCGACCGCCGCGTGGCAGACGCTGTAAAACAATACGCCAGAAAGCACCCGCATACGATGGGCGCCTGGAGTGCAGACTCTAAAACGCATGTGGCCCACATGGAAAGCGGCGACTTTTACGGCAGCGAAAAATCGGTGGTGGTAGAGAAAGCCGGCGAGGTGAAGATAGAATTTGTAGGTGCTGACGGCACAACCAGAACACTAAAAGACAAGCTGAAGCTGACAGAAGGCGAAGTAATTGATGCTGCGGTAATGAGCAAAAAAGCGCTGCGCTCCTTTTTGGAAAAGGAAATTGCCGACGCAAAAGAAAAAGATGTATTGTTGTCTCTGCACCTGAAAGCGACTATGATGAAAGTATCCGATCCGATTATGTTCGGCCATGCTGTTACGGTTTTCTTTAAGGATGTATTTGAGAAGTATGCCGAGACTTTCGAGCAGTTAGGCGTAGATCCGAATAACGGTTTAGGTGATGTGTTTGCTAAAATCAAGACCTTACCTGAAGACCAGCGGGCAGCGATAGAAGCCGACATCAAAGCCGCTTACGCCAAAGGCCCGGCCCTGGCGATGGTGGATTCTGATAAAGGCATTACCAACCTGCACGTGCCAAGTGACGTGATTATTGATGCCTCGATGCCGGCAGCTATCCGTTCGTCCGGCAAAATGTGGGGTGCTGACGGTAAACTTCACGATACCAAAGCCATTATCCCGGATCGCAGCTATGCCGGTATTTACCAGGAAGTAATCGATTTCCATAAGAAGAACGGCGCTTTTGATGTAACCACCATGGGCACGGTGCCCAACATCGGCCTGATGGCCCAAAAAGCAGAAGAGTACGGCTCGCACGACAAAACTTTTCAGATAACCGAAAGCGGAACAGTGCGTGTGGTAGATGCCGCTGGGAACACCTTGCTGGAACACAAAGTAGAAGAAGGCGACATCTGGCGGATGACCCAGACCAAAGACCTGCCGATACAGGACTGGGTAAAGCTGGCCGTAACCAGGGCAAGGCTGACCAACACGCCAGCTATTTTCTGGCTCGACCCAAACAGGGCGCACGACGCCAACCTCATCAAAAAAGTAAAACGTTACCTCCAGGATCAGAACACCGAAGGGCTGGATATCCAAATCAAGTCTCCGGTGGAAGCGATGCGCTATACTCTGGAGCGTGCCAAAGCCGGCAAAGATACTATCTCGGTAACTGGCAACGTGCTGCGCGATTACCTGACCGACCTGTTCCCGATTCTGGAACTGGGCACGAGCGCCAAAATGCTTTCTATTGTTCCGCTGCTGGATGGCGGTGGTTTGTTTGAGACCGGCGCCGGTGGCTCTGCCCCGAAACACGTGCAGCAGTTTATGGAAGAAAACTACCTGCGTTGGGATTCGCTGGGCGAGTTCCTGGCACTTGCTGTTTCTCTGGAAGACCTTGCCCAAAAAACCGGTAATCAAAAAGCCGAGGTGCTGGCAGAGGCGCTGAACAAAGCCAATGCCGAGTTCCTGGAAAAAGATAAATCGCCGGCACGTAAGGTCGGTCAGATAGACAACCGCGGCAGTCATTTTTACCTGGCGCTGTACTGGGCACAAGCGCTGGCCGAGCAGTCTGAAGATCAGGAACTGAAGGATAGATTCTCAAAATTGGCCAAGGAGCTTTCAGAAAATGAAACGAAGATTGTAAATGAGCTGATTGCCGCACAAGGCAAAGCCGTTGATTTAGGTGGCTACTATCATCCGGATGCGGAGAAAGCTGCAAAAGCCATGCGGCCAAGCGAAACGCTGAATAAGATTTTGGCTGATTTCTAAAGGAGCCTATAGAAAAAGGAAAGGCTGTCTGAGATGATCTCGGGCAGCCTTTTTGTTTGCGGACAATTGAGGAGTGCTGCCATCCCCTATTCCCCTATGCGGTCCTCCCATGCCTCCCATGCCGCAAGTTTAGCGCCAGCGCAACTTGTGGCAGCAAAGACCGCTGCAAAAACAACCCCCTCCTGTTTTTAGGAGGGGCATCAGACGCTCGCAGGAGCTACACACGCTGCGAGGTCTTCTACATTCTCCAATACCTGCCATCCATACTACTTTCCCACTTATTTGCATCCCATTTATACTTTTGATTGTTGGTGATTTATCCCTAATTTTGCTGTCTAATTTATAAAAGAACAACACCATTATGGAACCAGCTGTAAATCAGCAGTATGTACCATCCGACTACCTGCCTATCCTGATTCAGTTTCTGGCCGCGCTGGGCTTTGTCGTTACTACCCTTATTGTTACCCACCTGATTGGCCCGAAGCGCAAGAGCGCCGTGAAAGATGCGCCCTGGGAAAGCGGCATCGAATCGGTAGGTGATGCCCGCACCCCTATCTCCTATAAATATTTCATGACAGCCATTCTGTTTGTGCTGTTCGATGTGGAAGTTATCTTCATGTATCCCTGGGCAGTAAACTTCCGAAGCTTTGGCTTAGACGGCTTTTTGCAGATGGTATTGTTTATGGGCTTGCTCCTGGCAGGCTTCTTCTACGTGCTTAAAAAAGGCATCCTGAAATGGGACTAGGACATTAAACTTTTACAGGCGGACTGATGTTCAAACTAGGATGCAAAACCGCATTTGTAGAGACAAACAATCCTTAACATGAGCGATACAAGTAAAGACATAAAAATAGTTGAGGCACCGGAAGGGCACGAAGGTTCAGGCTTTTTTGCTACCTCCCTGGAGAAAGTAATCGGGCTGGCCCGTAAGAACTCGCTGTGGCCGCTGCCCTTTGCCACTTCCTGCTGTGGTATTGAGTTTATGGCCACCATGGGCTCACATTACGATATTTCCCGCTTTGGTTCGGAGCGCCCCAGCTTTTCGCCGCGCCAGGCCGACCTGCTGATGGTGATGGGTACCATTGCCAAAAAAATGGCGCCGGTTGTAAAGCAGGTGTACGAGCAGATGGCTGAGCCACGCTGGGTAATTGCTGTAGGAGCTTGTGCTTCTTCAGGCGGTATTTTCGATACTTACTCGGTGCTGCAGGGCATTGACCGCGTGGTGCCGGTAGACGTGTACGTACCGGGTTGCCCGCCTCGTCCCGAGCAAATCCTGGACGGCCTGATGCGCGTGCAGGATTTGGCAGAACACGAATCGCTGCGCCGCCGCAACTCACCGGAATACCAAGCGCTTTTGGCCTCTTACAACATTAAATAAGCAATGGAGCTTACGAACGAAAACGTCCTCGGCAAAATTATTGAGCAGTTTGGGATTGATAACATCTGGGATGCTGTAAACCCGGACGGCATTATGACTTTCCAGACAAACCGCGAAACCATCATCCCGCTCATCCAATACCTGTACGACGACACGGAATTGCAGGTGCGCTTCCTGACGACCATGGCCGGTATCCATTATCCGGAGCAGAAGGATAAGGAGCTTTGCATGATGTACCAGTTACACAGCCTGCGCCATAATTACCGCCTGCGCATCAAAGTATACTTCCCGGCCACTGACCCGGTAATGCCGACACTGACGAACCTGTACGCTACGGCTAACTGGATGGAGCGCGAAGCTTACGACTTCTACGGCATTGTGTTTACGGGACACCCCAACCTTATCCGCATCCTGAATGTGGAAGATATGGAGTACCACCCGATGCTGAAGCAATACCCGCTGGAAGACCAGACCAGGGAAGATAAAATCGATACGTTTTTCGGGCGATAAGCCAAATTGCCGCGGGTTTATACTTGCGGCAGGCATTTTTAGAAGCAACTATGGCTACTGAAACAAAGACAATGAAATCTGACGGGCTGGAGCAGTTTGAGGCCAACCGCGACCTGAAACTTCATAACCCGGAAGACCAGAACCTGACCACGCTGAACCTGGGGCCAACGCACCCGGCTACGCATGGTATTTTCCAGAACATCCTGCAAATGGACGGTGAAAAGATTGTGTCGGCTGTGTCAACAGTCGGGTATATTCACCGTGCTTTTGAGAAAATAGCGGAGCACCGTCCGTTTTACCAGATCACGCCGCTGACGGACCGCATGAATTATTGCTCCGCGCCCATCAACAACATGGGCTATCACATGACGGTGGAAAAGCTGCTGGGCATTACCGTGCCGAAGCGTGCGCAGTACATCCGCGTGATTATGATGGAGCTGGCGCGCATCTCCGACCACCTTATCTGTAACTCCATACTTGGTGTGGATACAGGCGCTTTTACCGGCTTCCTGTACGTGTTTCAGGAGCGTGAAAAGATTTACGACATTTACGAGGAAGTATGCGGCGCCCGCCTGACGACCAACATGGGCCGCATCGGGGGCATGGAGCGCGACCTTTCGCCGAAAGCTATTTACATGATCGAGGAGTTCCTGAAGAACTTCCCGAAGGTGTTCAAGGAGTTTGAAGACATGTTTAACCGCAACCGCATCTTTATCGACAGAACAGAAGGTGTGGGTCCGATAACTGCTGAGCGCGCCATGAACTATGGCTTTACGGGCCCTAACCTGCGTGCCGCGGGGGTGGATTACGACGTGCGCGTGATGAACCCCTACTCTTCTTATGAGGATTTTGACTTTGAGATTCCGGTAGGCACCAACGGTGACACCTACGACCGTTTTATGGTGCGCAACGAGGAAGTATGGCAGAGCCTGCGCATCATCGAGCAGGCTCTGAAAAACCTGCCCGAAGGCTCTTACCACGCTGACGCCCCGCATTATTACCTGCCACCAAAGCAGGAAGTATACCGCAGCATGGAAGCGCTCATCTATCACTTTAAAATTGTGATGGGCGAGATTGACGCACCGGCCGGCGAAGTATACCACGCCGTGGAAGGCGGCAACGGCGAACTGGGCTTTTACCTGATCAGCGATGGCGGCCGCACACCGTATCGCCTGCATTTCCGCCGCCCTTGCTTTATTTATTACCAGGCTTACCCGGAAATGGTGGTCGGCTCTTCTTTATCAGATGCCATCGTGATTCTGAGCAGCATGAACGTGATTGCCGGCGAGCTGGACGCTTAATATTAATTCATATAACATTGGTGCGAAAACATCAATGACAAGTATAAAATGGCAGAGATTTTAAACGAAGTACAGTTTTCTGATGCGGCCATGGCCGAGATGCAGCGCTACATCAGCCACTACCCCGAAGGACGCCAGAAATCCGCCCTGCTGCCGATGCTGCACATTGCGCAGGCCGAGCTGGGCGGTTGGGTAAGTCCCGAGGCGATGGACAAAATTGCGGAGATCCTGAACATACAGCCGATTGAAGTATACGAGGTAGCCACCTTCTATACCATGTTCAACCTGAAGCCTGTCGGCAAACATGTGCTGGAAGTATGCCGCACGGGCCCCTGCTGCCTGCGCGGTGCCGATGAACTGATTGATACGCTGAAGCGAAAGCTCAACATCGAGGAGGGCGAAACAAGCGCCGATGGCATGTTTACCCTGAAGCCGGTAGAATGCCTGGCTTCCTGCGGAACAGGCCCGATGCTGCAGGTACGCGAGCTATTCTACGAGAACCTCGGCAGCGAACAGCGCGTGGACGAGTTCCTGGAGATGATGCGCCACAAAGAGCACGAAACGCCAACCTGGGCAAAGTAAATTTTGACCTTTTGACAAAAGCCGGTTTGACAAAAGACATCATCATCACATTATCTCTTTTGTCCTTTGTCACCAAATCCTTTGTCCATATAAAAGATAAACAATGGCTCGCTACCAGCAACAGTAGCGGCCAGCTATACATCCTGCTACAATGGGACTTAAAATATTAACCGAACATATCAACGTACCCGGCATCGAAACGCTGGAAGTATACCGTAAGCACGGCGGCTACAAATCTGTAGAGAAAGCCTTGAAAACGATGACTCCGGAAGAGGTGGTGGAAGAGGTAAAAACTTCCGGCCTGCGTGGCCGCGGGGGTGCCGGTTTCCCGACGGGTATGAAATGGAGCTTTTTGGCCAAACCTGAAGGAGTGCCGCGCTATCTCGTTTGCAACGCCGACGAGTCGGAGCCGGGCACTTTTAAAGACCGTTGGTACATGGAGAACAACCCGCATGCGCTGATCGAAGGGATGATTACCTCGAGCTACGCGTTGGGTGCCAACACCTCTTATATCTATATTCGTGGCGAACTGATGTTTGTGCTGCGCATCCTGGAGAAAGCAATTGCGGAAGCATACGCAGCCGGTTTGCTGGGCAAAAATATACTTGGTTCCGGCTATAACCTGGATCTGCATGTGGCGCCCGGTGGCGGTGCTTATATCTGCGGGGAAGAAACGGCTCTGCTGGAATCACTGGAAGGCAAGCGTGGCAATCCGCGCAACAAGCCACCATTTCCGGCAGTAAAGGGCCTTTTCCAAAGCCCTACGGTAGTAAACAACGTGGAGACTATCTGCGCGGTGCCCTGGATTGTGAACAACACCGGCGCCGAGTATGCTAAAATCGGTATCGGACGCAGCACCGGTACCAAGCTCATCTCCGCCAGCGGCAACATCAACAAGCCAGGCGTGTACGAGATTGAGTTGGGTGTACCGGTAGAAGAGTTTATTTATTCGGATGCGTACTGCGGTGGCATCTGGAAAGGCCGTGAACTGAAGGCCGTGGTGCCGGGCGGTTCGTCTGTGCCAATCCTGCCCAAGAACCTGATTCTGAAAACGGCAGCCGGCGAAGACCGCCTGATGTCTTACGAATCGTTATCGGACGGCGGATTTGTGACGGGCTCTATGCTGGGCTCGGGTGCCTTTATCGTGTTTGACGAGGAGCAGTGTATCGTGCGTAACACGTGGAACTATGCCCGCTTCTACCATCATGAGTCGTGCGGCCAGTGCAGCCCGTGCCGTGAGGGAACAGGCTGGATGGAAAAAGTGCTGCACCGCATTGAGTATGGCCACGGCCATCAGCAGGACATCGACTTGCTGGTAAGTGTAGCCAAACAGATAGAAGGCAACACGATTTGTCCGCTGGGTGATGCGGCAGCATGGCCGGTGGCCGCTGCTATCCGCCACTTCCGCGATGAGTTTGAGTGGCACATCAAATACCCGAAAGAAGCCACAGCGCCCGGTGCAGTGTACAGAGGCCAACTGGATGCGGTAACAGCTTAGTTTTAAAGACGCAAGTATCAAGATATAAGACTCAAGACTTTTCTGAGTTACGAGCACTTGCCTTGATAAGGAAATGCAGTAGTAAATAAATATCTTTCTTTTTGTCATTCTGAAAGAAACTTGGTCGATGGGAGATTAAGCAGATGCTACTCGCCAACAAGATCCTTACAGGATGACAATAGAGAGAAATATAATTTAGAGCATAGGAATGACAGAAGAAACAAAAGTCATTCCTGAGTAAAGTAAAAGATTACCATAAAATAACTTATTTGATTTGTAGCCCTGAAAAGGGATTAACATAAAAAGTTCATCGTTCTGTTTCTCACCCGAAAAACGAGCAACGAAATACGAACAACGATAATAAAATGGCTAAAGTAACAATTGACGGCATCGAGATAGAGGTAGAAGACGGAACTACCATCCTGCAGGCCGCTAGAAAAATAGGTGGCAAAGTAGTGCCGCCCGCCATGTGTTATTACGGACCGCTGAAAGGCAGCGGCGGCAAATGCCGCGTGTGCCTGGTAAAAGTAACACAAGGCTCCGCCAAAGACACCCGCCCCATGCCTAAACTGGTGGCTTCGTGCATCACGCAGGTGCAGGACGGCATGGTAGTAGAAAATACCACCAACGAAGAAGTACTGAACGCACGTAAGGGCATCGTGGAAATGCTGCTGATTAACCACCCGCTGGATTGCCCGATTTGCGACCAGGCCGGTGAGTGCAAGCTGCAGGATTTATCCTATGAGCACGGCGTAAGTTCCATCCGGTACGAAGAGGAACGCCGTACCTTCAACAAAGTTGACCTGGGCCCTTACATCCAGCTGCACATGACACGCTGCATTCTGTGTTATCGTTGCGTACATGTGGCCGACCAGATTACGCCGGAACGCGTACATGGCGTGCTGGGCCGTGGCGATGCTGCTGAAATCGGTACCTACATCGAGAATGTGATCGATAACGAGTTTTCCGGCAACGTAATTGATGTGTGCCCGGTAGGCGCTTTAACAGACAAAACCTGGCGCTTTAAAAACCGCGTATGGTTCACCAAGCCACTGGATGCGCATCGCGATTGCCCGACCTGCTCCGGCAAGGTGACACTCTGGACGCGCGGCGATTCTGTACTGCGCGTTACAGCCCGCAAAGACCAGTATAACGAGAGTTTGGAGTTTATCTGCAACACCTGCCGTTTCGATAAGAAGGAAACAAAAGACTGGACGATTGAAGGGCCAACTCATATCGACAATGGTTCTGTTATCTCTGCCAACCATTACGAGTTGCCGGTGATCAACGTGCCGATTGTACCGAACTTACCTAAATCTACAACCAAAATACTGCCTGAGCAATCCTAATGGAATCTGTAGAACTAATATATAAAGCCGTTTACATCCTGGTTATCTTCGGCATTACGCTGCTGATTGCCACCTACTCTACCTATGCCGAGCGAAAGGTAGCCGCTTTCATCCAGGACCGTGTGGGCCCAAACCGTGCCGGTCCGTTTGGGTTGATGCAGCCGCTGGCCGATGCCGGCAAAATGTTCTTTAAAGAAGAATTTATACCTGCCAAATCGAACCGGATGCTGTTTATTATCGGCCCGGGCATTGCCATGATTGTAGCTTGCATGTCCAGCGCAGTTATTCCGTTTGGCGATATGCTCATAATTGGCGGTCGTGAGATTTATTTGCAGGCCATTGAGGTGAACATCGGCATGCTGTACATCTTCGGCGTGGTATCGCTGGGTGTGTATGGCCTGATGATTGGCGGCTGGGCTTCCAACAACAAGTTCTCGCTGCTGGGCGCTATACGTGCCGCTTCACAAAACATCAGCTACGAACTGGCCATGGGTATGTCTATCATCGCTATTCTGATGATGACGGGCTCGCTTTCTCTCCGCGAGATTGCAGAACAGCAGGCCGGTTTTAACTGGAATATCTGGTATCAGCCGCTGGGCTTCATCATCTTCCTGACCTGCTCTTTTGCCGAAACCAACCGTACGCCTTTCGACTTACCTGAATGTGAGACCGAGCTGATTGGCGGCTACCATACCGAATATAGCTCTATGAAACTGGGTTTATACCTGTTCGCAGAGTATATCAACATCTTTGTGGCTTCGGCGGTAATGGCGACTTTATACTTTGGCGCTTACAACTTCCCGTTCATGGAGAACCTGCGTGAGGCTTTCAGCGACCCGGTTGTAGGCAATAATGTGGTGACGCTGATAGGTGTGGCAGTAATGTTCGCAAAGATATTCTTCTTCATCTTCTTCTTTATGTGGGTGCGCTGGACGCTGCCGCGTTTCCGTTATGATCAACTGATGAAGTTGGGCTGGCAAATCTTGATTCCGCTCGCTATACTTAACATCCTGCTGACCGGTGGCGGTATTCTGCTATTCGACTAAAGGCTATTTATTTTAAACTATAGTACCGAAATTTGAATGTTGACAGGTAGCAGCCTGTTATACAAGTATAACACTGCAACCCGGCAATCATAAGGAAGACATACATGGAATCATTATCAAATAGAAGCAAGAAGCTCGAGAAGAAAGAGATGACTTGGGCGGAAAAGGCGTACCTGCCTGCTATAGCCCAGGGACTTGGCATCACGTTAAAGCACTTCTTCAGGAAAAAAGCAACGATACAATACCCGGAGCAAACGCGTGAGCGCAGCTCGGTATGGCGTGGCCTGCACGTGCTGAAGCGCGATGAAAATGGTGCGGAGCGTTGTACGGCCTGTGGCCTTTGCGCCGTAGCCTGCCCTGCCGAAGCTATCACGATGACGGCCGGCGAGCGCGTGAAGGGCGAAGAGCACCTGTACCGCGAAGAGAAGTATGCGGTAACCTACGAGGTGAACATGCTACGCTGCATCTTCTGCGGCCTGTGCGAGGAAGCCTGCCCGAAAGCCGCTATTTTTCTGCAGGATGATAAACTTGCACCGGCCCGCTACGAGCGCGACGAATTTATTTATGGCAAAGACCGTTTGGTAGAGCCCTTGAAAACCACTGAAACAAAATAATCCCGATGACCGAGAGCCTGTTTTATTTTCTTGCTTCGCTCACGCTGCTGTGCGCCCTGATGGTGGTAATTTCCAGGAACCCTGTGCATAGCGTGCTGTTCCTGATCATCACGTTCTTTACCATTTCCGGCCACTACATTCTGCTGAATGCGCAGTTCCTGGCTGCCGTAAACATTATTGTGTATGCAGGCGCTATCATGGTGCTTTTCCTCTTTGTGATTATGTTCCTGAACATGAACAAGGATTCGGAAAGCCGTGTGAAGACCTCCACGCTCAGCAAATTTGCCGGTACCATTGCCGGTGGTCTGCTGTTCGTGATTATGGTCGCTGCTGTAAAAGATACTACTATAGCTGGCTACAACGCCGATACGTTTACCTCGCAGACAGGTATGGTCGAAACCTTAGGCGCTGTATTGTTTACACAGTACCTGCTGCCATTTGAACTGGCCTCCGTGCTGTTCCTGGTAGCAATGGTGGGCGCCGTGATGCTGGGCAAGAAAGAAGCAGGCGAACAGCATTTTTAAGATTATCCAAGGCAAAGCAGCCTGGCACAAGCGGACGCTTGCGCCAGCTAAAGCCATAAAAAAGCCGGTGCCAATGTGCCGGCTTTTTCATGGCTTTGCCGGTAACCGTGGGCGGAGCGTTACTTCCAGCAATTCCGAATGGCCCTGATCATCATCTGACACCAGTATGGCCTTATACCCGCCACTTTCATCCTTTGCCTGCACCACCACCGACTCTGCTTTGCCGGTATACATGGTGCCATCGGCATTCTTTAATTGCACGGCAGCCACCTCCAGCGGGTTGGCAGCATCACCGGCCCGGCCCAAAGTATAAAGCGGAATAAACCCGACAAAGCTACCGAGCACTTCGCCATCATCCACCGCATTCAGCGTACGCTCAATCGAAGCAGAAAAGAAAAGCTTGTCATCATAAATGCAGGCGCCTGAAAGACCCGCTTCGTAAGGCCCGATTTGCGGCAACCTGATGTAAAAAGCTGCCGCGACCGGGAGATCTCCCTCTTCCATCAGATAACGCAGAAACTCCTCTTTTTTAAACCGGAAAATAGTGTTTACACCAGCCGCCAGGCGGCGCTGCAGCAGGTAAAAGTGTGTGTCATCGGCGGCCAGGCCTTCAATGTTCAGCACTTCGCTGCTTGCCTGACGCGCCAGTATTTTTTGCAGAAAAGTATAAAAGGTACTGATATCCACGGCCCGTACTTCTTTGGCGTCTGGCTGCCGCACTATAAAAGCTTTGTTGCGGTTAGCGGTGGCGCCCGAGCCAAGCAGCAGCAGGTAATCGGCATCTTTATACCTGAACTGTGCCATACTTTCCAGGTCAGCCTTCTCTAGTTTCGGAATGCGGCCGCCGGCAAAACTGGTAGTATCGAACAGCGGCGTCTTTTCTACTAAAGTATAGCTGGCATCCAGCAGGTATAAATACGGCGAATCATCCCCCACCACATAATAACCTATGCCCGCCGACTCGATACCGGAAGCAGAAGGCAGGTTCTGATAAAACACCTTCTGCGCCACCACGGCTTCCATATCCTCCACAGAAAGCGAGCTTGTTGGTGTCGTTTTTTGCTGGCAGCCAGCAATTGTAGTAACAGAAAGAAGTGCAACCATTGTATTTTTGAATTTCATAGATTTTGTTGTAGGTATAACCCGTAATACGTGAAGTATGAAAGCCTGAATAAAATTGATTAAATTCCTGCTGGTTTAAGCCGTTCTGACAGTTAGCCGGGCGCCCGCGCAGGCTGTGCACGCAGCAATGCCCTTAGCGGAGCATAAATGCGGATTATAATTCAACCATGAATTTGCGTGCCTGTTCTGCAATCTTCAGGGGTTTGAAAAACACGGCAAGCAGCTGCGCCAATAGCTGACGAATTGGTCAATGGCAGGGGCGCTGTCTATACTTCACAGCCTATGCTTGTACCTGCTCCTGAAGAAAGCAGCCGTTATACCTCACAGCAAAACTATCAGCATCAAGAAGAATAGAAATATGTTATGGATTTATAAAAAATGAGGATAACTTTGCGACTTGCTTAATGGATTGTAATTTACATATATAATACGTTCAGGCCCACTTACCATGAACCAGATACCTGATATCATCAGAACCATTCCGCTTAACTATTATTTATACTTCAGCACAGCCCTTTTTATTATTGGTGTAATTGGCGTGCTGATCCGGCGCAACGCTATCGTGATTTTTATGTGCGTAGAGCTGATGCTGAATGCCGTAAACCTGCTGCTGACGGCTATTGCCTCTTACCGCGCCGACACCAACGGACAGGTATTTGTATTCTTTATTATGGCGGTAGCGGCCGCTGAAGTATGCGTAGGGCTGGCCATTATTGTGATGACTTACCGCAATACACGCTCCACAGATGTACAACTACTGAATAACCTGAAATGGTAGTTACCTCATTTTTCTTCCTGAACAGCTTATTAAACGATAAACATAGATGCAAGAGATAGTAATGCCCCGCATGAACCAGGACATGGCGCTGCTCTGTTTGCTTATTCCGCTGCTGCCATTCATCGGCTTTCTCCTGAACGGGCTGGGCAACCGCAAATTTTCCAAAGGCCTGGTGGGATTTATAGGTTGCAGCACCGTGCTGGTGTCTTTCCTGATATCCATCTACCTGTTCCTCGATTTTAAAGCCAATGGCAGCCAGGCTTACACGGTAGATTACTACAACTGGATTTCGGCCGGCAGCCTCCGTATCGGTTTTTCCTTCCTGATTGATCAGCTCACGCTGCTGATGCTGTTGATGGTAACCGGCATTGGCTTCCTTATCCATTTATACTCGGCCGGCTACATGAGCCATGACGAAGGCATCGGCAAGTTCTTCTCGTTCCTGAACCTGTTCATGTTCTCGATGCTGCTGCTGGTGATGGGCTCTAACTACGTGATGATGTTCGTGGGCTGGGAAGGCGTGGGACTTTGCTCCTACCTGCTGATTGGTTTCTGGAACAAGAATACCAACTATAACAATGCCGCCAAAAAAGCCTTCATCATGAACCGCATCGGCGACTTAGGCTTTCTGCTGGGCATCTTCCTCATTTTTATCACTTTTGGCAGCGTAAGCTATCCACAGGTATTTGCCGAGGCCAGCAAACTGACAGGACTGGATACGCCGGTAATGATTGGCATTACGATGTTCCTGTTTATCGGGGCGATGGGTAAGAGCGCACAAATTCCGCTGTTTACCTGGCTGCCCGATGCGATGGCAGGCCCGACGCCGGTTTCTGCCCTGATACACGCCGCTACGATGGTAACGGCCGGTATTTACATGGTAATCCGCTCCAACGTACTCTTTATACTTGCCCCTACTACGCTGGAAGTGATTGCCATTATCGGTGCGGCTACGGCCCTGCTGGCAGCTACCATTGGTCTGGTGCAGAATGACATCAAAAAGGTGCTGGCTTACTCTACCGTTTCGCAGCTGGGCTACATGTTTCTGGCGCTGGGCGTGATGGCCTTCTCCTCTTCTATGTTCCACGTGCTGATGCACGCGTTCTTTAAGGCGCTGCTTTTCCTGGGTGCGGGTTCTGTGATTCATGCCATGAGCAACGAGCAGGACATGCGCCGCATGGGCGGTTTGCGCAAAGCGCTGCCTGTTACATTCATTACTTTCCTGATTGGTACGCTGGCCATTTCCGGTATTCCGCCGTTTGCCGGTTTCTTCTCTAAAGATGAGTTGCTGGCGCACGTATTCGAACATAACAAAATTTTGTGGGGCGTAGGCGTACTGGCATCTTTCATGACGGCTTTCTATATGTTTCGTGCTTTGTTCCTGACTTTCTTCGGTAAATTCCGTGGCCCCGAGGAACAGAAGCATCATCTCCACGAATCGCCTGCTGTGATGACGGTTCCGCTGATTGTGCTGGCCATACTTTCTACCATTGGTGGTTTCCTGGGCATTCCGGAAGTGTTTGGGGCAGAACATGTGCTGGGCGATTACCTGGCACCGCTTTATACTTATGCACGCAGCATCAACCCGGCAGCTTTTGAAACAGGTGCGGTTTCGCATGAACTGGAGTTTATACTTATGGCCGTTTCGGTAGGCGTGGCGGTACTGGCGATTATTATTGCCTACTTTATGTACATCAAAAAAGAGGAAGTGCCTGCTGAAGAAAATGCGCGTCTGGCTCCTGTGCACAACCTGCTATACCAAAAATATTATATCGACGAGTTGTATAACTCGCTGATCGTGCGCCCGGTAATGTGGCTCTCCAATGCTGTGCACCGCCTGGTGGATGTAATTGTGGTAGACGGTATTGTGAACGGCGTAGGCAGGATGGTTATACTTAGCGGCCGCACTTTACGGTATGCGCAAAGCGGCGCCATCGGGTTTTACCTGCTCGTGATGGTGTGCAGCATCGCTCTGATTTTATTTTTAAACTTCTTTATCGGATAAGGCTCTCAGAAGATGATTACAGCTCTATTACTTTTCTGGCCTGCCCTCGCTGCACTGCTGGTGTTGCTTGTAAAAGGACAAGGTGCCAAGAAAGTGGCTTTTATTGCAGCGCTTGTGGAGTTTGCCCTGGCGCTTTTCGCTACCTCGGTCTTTAACAGCCAGAGCGGCAGCTTCCAATTCGCGCTAAACGTACCGTGGGTGCCGAGCGCAGGCATCGGCTTTATCATCGGCATGGATGGTATCAGCCTGCTGCTGGTGTTGCTGACGACGTTTCTGGTGCCGTTGATTATACTTTCTTCTTTCAAGCACAATTACAAAGACCCAGGCGTTTTCTATGCGCTCATCCTGTTTATGCAGACGGGCCTTATTGGCGTGTTTGTCGCTTTGGATGCCTTCCTGTTTTACTTTTTCTGGGAGCTGGCGCTCATTCCCATCTACTTTATCTGCGCTATTTGGGGAGGTGAGCGCCGCATTCCGGTTACGTTTAAGTTCTTTGTGTACACGATTTTCGGGTCGCTCCTTATGCTGGCTGCTTTCGTGTATTTATACTTCCAGACCGGGGCCACAGCTACATCCGCCCATTCATCCAGCCTGCTGGCCTTTTATGATCTGGCGCTGAACAGCAGTGCACAGGGCTGGATTTTCTGGTTCCTGTTCATCGCTTTCGCTATTAAAATGCCCGTGTTCCCATTCCATACCTGGCAGCCGGATACTTACGCCGAATCTCCCGCACAAGGCACGATGCTGCTCTCGGGCATCATGCTGAAAATGGGTATTTACGGCGTGCTGCGCTGGCTGCTGCCGGTGGTGCCCCTTGGCGTAAGCCAGTGGACGGAAGTGGTGCTTATACTTTCCATCATCGGCATCGTGTACGCTTCTGTCATTGCCATCCGTCAGCGCGACCTCAAACGCCTGGTAGCTTATTCTTCCATTGCGCACGTAGGCCTGATTTCAGCAGGTATCTTCACTTTGAACGAACAGGGCCTGCAGGGCGGCGTGATTCAGATGCTGAGCCACGGCGTGGTGGTAACAGGTTTGTTCTTTATCATCGACATCATCTATAGCCGCACCAACACCCGCGAGATTGCGAGCCTGGGCGGCATTACGCAAACCACGCCGGCGCTTTCTATCTGCTTTATGGTGCTGATATTAGCTTCCATTGCGCTTCCGCTTACAAGTGGTTTTGTGGGCGAATTCCTGCTGCTGTCGGGTGTATACCAGTACAACGGCTGGATGGGTGCTGCGGCGGGTTTAACGATTATACTGGGAGCCGTCTACATGCTGCGCATGTTCCAGGGCGTGATGTTTGGTACAAAATCAGAAACGACCAACAGCTTTGCCGACCTGACTCTTAATGAGAAAGCCGTGCTTATTCCGCTGGTGGTGCTGGTGTTCTGGATTGGTTTGTTCCCCAACACGTTCCTGAGCATTTCGGAGCCGGCGGTGCATACCCTGCTGAATGTAATTAAGCGCTAAAAAGCGCTCGAATCAGGATAACGAGTTTTACAGGATATAAACGACATGACTTCAATCATACTTTTATCCATCTTCGGCATCATTAACCTCTTCGTGGGCTTTATGAAGTCAAAGCGGATATTGCTGCCTCTGTCGCTGCTGTTTCTGGCAGTAGTGTTTGGTGCCAACCTTTTTAGCTGGAACGAGGCGCAAAGCTATTTCAACCACATGCTCACCATCGACAACTATGCGGTGGCTTTTACAGGTATTATGGTTTTGGCTACGCTGCTGCTGCTCCCTTTCTCGCAACATTATATAGAAGAAGCGAACGAGAACCTGGCTGAATTTTACTCGTTGCTGTTGTTTTCGCTGGTAGGTGCCATTATGATGGTGAGCTACGAAAACATGCTCATGCTGTTTATCGGTATCGAGATTCTGTCTATTGCCATGTATGTGCTGGCCGGCAGCGATAAGAGACGCCTGCGTTCTAACGAAGCTGCGCTGAAATACTTCCTGATGGGCGCCTTTTTTACGGGTGTGCTGCTGTTTGGTATTGTGCTGATATACGGCGCCACCGGCTCCTTTTACCTGACTGACATTGCCGCCACTGCTGCCGTAAACGACGGCACAGTAAACGCCATGTTCACGCTGGGCCTGTTGCTGCTCGTGATTGGTATTTCCTTTAAGATATCTGCAGCGCCTTTCCACTTCTGGGCGCCGGATGTGTACGAAGGTACGCCTACGCTCTTTACCTCTTACATGTCTACAGTAGTGAAGATAGCGGGCGTGGCGGCTTTTTATAAGTTAATGGCTGCTGCTTTTGCCGCTTCTTATGCCGCCTGGTTTCCGACGCTTATTGCTATTACCGTGCTCACGCTGGTAGTTGGCAATATCGGGGCTGTGGTGCAGACAAACTTTAAACGTATGCTGGCCTACTCCAGCGTGTCGCACGCAGGTTATTTGCTGATGGCGCTGGTTGCCTTTAACGAGCGTTCAGATGCTTCCATCCTGTTTTACTCGCTCTCATACGCGCTGGCCACCATTGTTGCTTTTGCTGTACTACAGTATGTTTCAGAGCAGCGCAACGGCGACGAAACCTACGCCGCTTTTAACGGTTTAGGCAAAACAAATCCATTGCTGGCTTTTGCTATGACAGTGGCCATGTGCTCGCTGTCAGGCATTCCGCTTACAGCCGGCTTCTTCGGAAAGCTTTTCGTGTTCACCGCCGTTGTGCAGGATGCCAGGCTGATGTGGCTGGTAGTGGTTGCCGTACTGATGGCCGCTGTCGGTATCTACTATTACTTCAAAGTAGTCATTGCCATGTACATGCAGCCTGCCGCCGATGCCGCAAAAATCCGTATCGGCAGCTTCGCTTCGTTCATGCTGATTTTTATCACCGTATTTACCATCCTGTTAGGTATAGCGCCTGCACTGGTAAGCGATTTGCTGTAAAAGCGCTTCAAGTATAAATCAAAAGCGGCTGCCTTTAACCAAGGCAGCCGCTTTTGGTTTATAGCTTGCCAGACACTCGCAGGAACTGCGCACGCTGCGAGGTCTTTGATGCCACCTTCGCTCAACTCTGGGCGAGCGAAGGCGGGCAATTTATACTTCAGCTATACTTCCACAAACGCAAAAAAGCCTGCTTCCTTAATGGCAGCAGGCTCTCAGGTATAAGCTTAAAATTATTGCAGGCTCACAGTACAACCGGCCTTACCGTGGCAAATTCTTTAGGCGTATATGCAGTTCGTCCAGTTGGTCCTGCGAGATGGGCGAGGGTGCGTCTATCATTACATCACGACCTGAGTTATTTTTCGGGAAAGCGATGTAGTCGCGGATAGAATCGGAGCCGCCAAACAGCGAACAAAGCCTATCGAAGCCAAATGCAATGCCGCCGTGGGGCGGCGCGCCATACTCAAATGCATTCAGCAGGAAACCAAACTGCGCTTCCGCCTCTGCATTTGAGAAGCCCAGCAGGCGGAACATTTGCTCCTGCAACCTGCGGTCGTGGATACGGATAGAGCCCCCGCCCACTTCCACGCCATTAATTACCATGTCATAGGCGTTGGCACGCATGTTACCAGGCCGGTCGTCTATCAGTTCGATATCTTCTGGTTTTGGCGCTGTAAAAGGATGGTGCATGGCATGGTAGCGCTTGGTATGCTCGTCCCACTCCAGCAGCGGAAAGTCTACAACCCAGAGCGGAGCAAACACATTCTTATCGCGCAGGCCCATTTGAGAGCCCATCTCCAGGCGCAGTTCGCTCAGGGCTTTGCGTGTCTTATCTTTTGGCCCGGCAAGTATAAGCAGCAGATCACCCGGCCTGGCATCAAAAGCCCAGGCCCAGGCCTGCAGATCTTCAGCCGAAAAAAATTTATCCACCGACGACTTTATGCTGCCATCCTCCCCTACGCGGGCATACACCAGACCCGTAGCGCCCACCTGCGGGCGTTTTACAAATTCTGTCAGCTCGTCCAGCTGCTTCCGGGTATAGCCGGCCGCGCCTCTGGCATTGAAACCTACCACCAACTCCGCCTCATCAAACACTTTAAAACCGCGGTGCCTGGCCAGGTCGTTCAGTTCCACAAAACGCATATCAAAGCGCGTATCGGGTTTATCAGAGCCGTAGTATTGCATGGCATCGGCGTACGTCATGCGGGGCAGGCGGTCAATGTGGATGCCTTTCACCTCCTCAAACAGATGCCGGATCAAGCCCTCAAATCTTTTCAGGATGTCTTCCTGGGTTACAAAAGAGAGCTCGCAGTCTATTTGCGTAAACTCCGGCTGCCGATCGGCACGCAGGTCTTCATCGCGGAAGCACTTCACGATTTGGTAATACTTGTCGAAACCGGCTACCATCAGCAACTGCTTAAAGGTTTGCGGCGATTGCGGCAAAGCATAAAAGTCACCGGGGTTCATGCGGCTGGGCACCACAAAGTCGCGGGCGCCTTCGGGCGTGGATTTTATCAGCACAGGCGTTTCCACTTCAATAAAGTAATGGCTATCCAGGTAGTTACGCACGGCGCGCATCATGCGGTGGCGCAGTTCCAGGTTGTGGCGAACCGGCGCACGGCGCAGGTCCAGGTAGCGATACTTCATGCGCAGATCATCGCCGCCGTCGGTCTCGTCTTCAATCAGGAAAGGTGGTAATTTGGAAGGATTCAGCACCTCCAGCCTCGATACCTTGATTTCTATTTCGCCGGTAGGCATCTTATCGTTCTTAGAGAACCGCTCAATAACTTTGCCTACGGCTTTTACAACATACTCGCGGCCAAGGCTGCGGGCTTGGTCCAGCAAAGCGGGCGGCGTAATGCCCTCTTCAAAAGTAAGCTGCGTAATGCCGTAACGATCGCGCAGGTCAATCCAAAGCATGCCGCCTTTGTCGCGCAGGCGTTGTACCCAACCGGTAAGTATAACATCTTCGCCTACGTTGTAGATACGTAGTTCGCCGCAAGTATGAGTTCGAAGCATAGTATAATTTCTATTGATGTATGAGGCACAAATTTAATAAAATAAATAGCTTAGAAATGAGATTGCGCCGGCAGCCTGCATTTGTTTTGTTTACGGCCAGAGCATCAGGTTCCCGGGCAGGCATGCCGCACCTGTCTTCCTCCTGTTTCCCACCCGTTTGTTGTTGTTCTCCAATGTATAAACTGTAAAGTGTGGGCTTGTGTTTTTAATGTTGATACCAAGTAGCTTACTTTGATAAAAAATCACGACGATAAATGATAAAACACATGACACCCTGACAAAGATTTTCAGGCATAAGCAACTGAATGCAAGTAGCTTTTACATTCATCGGACTTCATTTATACTTCAGGCTAATTTCCTCCTTATACTTACCATTCAAAACACAGCAGCAGGCGCGTTTGTATCTATAGATGAGGCAGCGCTGTTTTGTAACCTGGTGCAGGCGTAGTAAACCGAATTGATACAGAACCAAACAACCCGCTTTATATGAAACCACGCATAGAAACTTTAGCCGAAAAGAAATTAATCGGGAAACGAATGGCAATGTCTTTTTCCGATGATAAAACAGTTGAACTGTGGAAAAGCTTTATGCCGGGACGAAAAGAGATTCTGCATAGTACCGGTACAGAACTTTACGGGATGCAAGTATACGAACAGTCGTATTTTAGTGATTTTAACCCAAGCCGGGAATTCGAGAAATGGGCGGCCATTGCAGTAGCAGACTTTGACATCGTACCTGACGGCATGGAGCCCTTTATTTTGACAGGCGGACAATATGCTGTTTTCATACACAAAGGAGCAAGCACAGATAACAGCACGTTCCGGTATATTTTTACAAGCTGGCTGCCTCATTCAGACTACCTGTTAGATGACCGGCCACATTTGGAAGTATTGGGAGAAAAGTATAAAAATGGCGATCCAAACTCTGAAGAAGAAGTATGGATACCCATTAAACCGAAACCATAACTTCCGCTCCTGGCAAGTCGCGGCAAAATGGCAGCCGGCATATCAGCCAGGAAGCCATACTTGCTAAGTATGGCTTCCTGGTTTTTATACATTGCTATTTATCAGCTACTAAAAAAGTCCGCCAAGCTTATCCCCCAAACCGCCGGGCAGTTTATCTTTCAGGCTACCACCCAGCATGCCCATTATATCCGACTGTCCCAATCCTTCGCCGCTTACTTTACCGCTCAGTTTGTTCATGATAAAAGTGATGACAAAAGGGCCCGCCTGGTTGGCTATACTTGCCGGAATGCCCAGTTTGGTTGTCAGATCGCTTACATAGCTGTTAATCATACCGTTTATGCCCGAGCTGTCCATAGGGCCTTTGTTCCCTTTCAGCACATCCATAATGCCGCCCATGTTGCCGCTGGTTGCCTGCTGCTTGAGGCCCTCTTTTACGTGCTCCTGTGCCAGATCTACCGATTTGCTGGCTGTATCGGGCTGTAACTGAAATTTGTTCTGCAGCTCACCGGTAAGTTGTCCTTTTATACCGTTAATTAATTGCTCTAACATATCTTTATACTTAGGTGATGGCGCTGCTTACTTGCAGCACCTTATCTGATATAACGGCAAGGGAGTTGAATAAGATACTGCCGCAGACACCGCACAGGAAAGTATCGCTATACCGCAGATTTGGCAAAATAATTGTACCTGTGGCTGAAACCGGATTTTTTGTTTCAGAGTTTTATAGCTTTACCGATTGAAAACTTACATATGCGATATTTAACCTTTTTAGCTTTTTTCTTGATTACGGGTGTGGCGCCGGCACAATCCAGGCTCCGCAAAGTAGAGATCAGTAAAGAGATCAGCGCCATGTTGCCCCAGGATTTTACGCTGCTGTCTGACGACTGGATTGCCCGCAAGTACCCTGCTCCTGTTAAGCCACTGGCTGTATACTCAGATCCAAACGGCCGGATAGACTTTAGCGTAACCCAAAAGCCATCGCAGTTTAAGCCACAGGATTTAAAAATGCTCCTCGCGTTTTACAAGGCCAACCTCCTGGAAACTTTTACCAAAGTAGATTTTATCCGCCAGGAAGTAACCCAGGTAAAAGGAAAGGATTTTATCGTTTTTGAGTTTGTGTCTACGCTGGCCGATGAGCGTGCAGGCAGCAGCCTGGCGCCGGTGCAGAAGTATAGCATCATTGAATACACCATCCAGAACGGCCAGCTGCTGATATTTACGCTGCACACGCCCCTGAATATGAAAAATGAGTGGCAAAATACCGTCCGCGACATCATGGCATCTGTGAAAGTACAGTAGCAGTACTGCCTGTTTATAGCTTTTTCAGGAAGCCTCTCCTTTTTTGGGAGAGGCTTTTTTTATACCTTGGAGCTAGGTATCACTTAAATATGGAAATAAGACAAGCAACTTATCAGGATGTTGAAGGAATCATAAAGCTACAGTTGGAAGTCGCTGAATACCATAGAAAGCTGGATTCGGTATATAAGTTTCAGGATGATATAGCTGAACAATTTCGCATTTATGTTACTTCATTGATTAACAATGAAAAGTCTGCTGTATTTATAGCCTTCGCAAAGGAAGAAATAGTTGGATATGGAATAGCTGCTATAATAGATGAAAATCCATTGTTTAAATATCCAAAGTATGCCATGATTGAAGAGATGGGCATTTCAGAAAATTTCAGAAGCAAAGGATGTGGTCAGATGTTATTGGAAAGTATTTTCAACTGGCTTCATCTGCACGAAGTTGAAGATGTTAGGTTGAAGGTGCATAACAGAAATAAAGGAGGAATAAACTTTTGGGAGAAGGTAGGATTTAAAACAGAAATGTATAACATGAAAATGTCTTTGAATAAGAGGTAGTGCTAAAGAAGTAATGCTATGCCCTCGTCCCTGCCTCTGCCGGGATGTGCATTATCGGGAGGCATCCCGCCTCGTTTAATACCTGCTGATTACTCCAGCGGCCAAAGGCCGTCTTATACCTCACACCCTGATGGCTATCGGGACGAGAGCATAGCACTACTTCTTTAACACTATCGGAAAATGAAAGCTAAACAATTAATAAGTGGTATTTATAAGTATAGGGACAAAAGACCTAAAGTATAAAAATCATTGTGAATCGATGTGCTATACTTGTTTTGAACTTCCTTTCATACTTATGCCTGATTCCGTACGGCTACTTACTTATAACAGAATTCATACTTTAAATTAAGGCCTGAACTCCGCATTAGAACCATATTTTATACTTATACTAAGCAGCTGAACAAAATCAAATAGATGTAATGTATGATCATCTGAAAGTTAGCACATCAGCACATTACTAAATTAGCACATTAACTTATGGCTACAGACTTTTTATCTATCTACAGCGACGACCATTTTATGCAGCAGGCATACCTGCAGGCTCAGTATGCCTTTGAGGAAGGCGAGATTCCGGTTGGGGCCGTAATTGTAGCCAACAACCGCATTATTGCCCAGGCCTATAACCAAACCGAAAAGCTGAACGATGTAACCGCCCATGCCGAAATGCTTGCTTTTACAGCCGCTGCCGAGTACCTGGGCAACAAATACCTGCACGACTGCACCCTGTACGTAACCGTGGAGCCCTGCGTGATGTGCGCCGGGGCCAGCTACTGGGCGCAGCTAAAGCGGGTGGTTTTCGGAACATCGGAGCCCAAGCGCGGTTATAGAAGAGTAGGCAACCTGCTGCATCCCAAAACGGAGATGGTGAGCGGCATTATGGCCCAGGAATGTGCCGATCTGATGGCTTCGTTCTTTGCAGGTAAAAGAAATTAACTAACTTTGATACCAAGACGTACAACTTAGTAACATGTACGAACATCAATTTTCTTACTTATAAACCTATAAAACTATGGCTTTCGAACTTCCGAAATTACCTTACGCTTACGATGCTCTGGAGCCGCACATTGATGCGCGCACCATGGAAATCCATTATACAAAACACCACAAAGCCTATACTGATAACCTGAACAAGGCCATCCAGGGCACCGATTTGGAAAACAAATCCATTGAGGAAATTATGCGCAGCGTGGCCGGAGACAACAAACCCGTGCGCAACAATGGCGGCGGTTATTACAACCACAATCTCTTCTGGACCATTCTTTCGCCTAACGGCGGCGGTCAGCCATCCGGCGAACTGGCAAATGCCATTAACGAATCGTTTGGTTCTTTTGATCAGTTTAAAGAGAAATTCAACGCTGCTGCGGCAACGCGCTTTGGTTCGGGCTGGGCCTGGCTGTGCGTAAAAGATGGCAAACTGGAAATATGCTCTACCCCTAACCAGGACAACACCCTGATGCCATTTGCAGAAGGTTGCGGCGGACAGCCCATTCTGGGACTGGATGTGTGGGAGCACGCCTATTACCTTAACTACCAGAACCGCCGCCCCGATTACATCAACGCTTTCTGGAATGTGGTAAACTGGGATGAAGTAACCCGCCGCTACAACCAGGCGAAGTAGTCTTATTCAGTCACCAGGCTGTATACATCAACTGCTAAATTCCTGAAGCAGGCAAACAAAAAGCCCTGCCGTTAATTAACGGCAGGGCTTTCTGTTTATTAAAACTAGTGGCTATGAAGAGTTCCTGGAGCAGCTTTATATTTCTATAAGTTATACTTACTGCACCTTATCGTGCGTGGCTTTATATGCTGCCAACCCGGCATCCAGAAACTGCACGAAGTTGTTTACACTTAAATCGTAAGCAATGGGCGTAACGAGCACATCTTCCTGCGCATCCATCAGCACATAGTATGGCTGCGCGTTTACATTGAACTTTGTGATCTGGTAGTCTGCATACTTCTTGCCGATAGTGGTTTTCTCTTTCTGATCGTAGGTACTGGTATAGCGTTCGTTCTGCGGCAGCTCGGTTTTATCATCCACATACAGTGCAGCAATAATGTAGTTGTCGCGCAGGCGCTGCAGCACTGCCGGGTCCGACCATACGTTGGCTTCCATCTCGCGGCAGTTCACGCAGCCATGGCCTGTAAAATCAATAAAAATGGGCTTGCCTTGTGCAGCAGCACATTTTTTGGCCTGCTCTAAATCAAAATAACCTTTCAGGCCATGGGGCAGCTCAAAGATATCGCCATACTTAGGTGGGTCGCATAGTTCGCTGGCGCTGGCTGCAGCGCCACCTCCCCCGTTCTGGCGGATAATGGTATTCAGATCGAAGTCGTTGCTGGACTGCGGCGGCAGGTAACCCGAAAGCGCTTTGAGCGGTGCCCCGAACATGCCCGGCACTAAGTATACCACAAAGGCGAAGGTAGCAATGGCTAAAAACAGCCGCGGCACACTTATATACTTCAGGTCGGAATCGTGCGAGAACTTGAGCTTGCCCAGCAGGTAAAAACCCATCAGGGTAAAAATTACCACCCAGAGCGCAATGTACACTTCCCGATCCAGAATGCCCCAATGGTATACCTGGTCGGCTATACTTAAGAATTTAAGCGCCAGCGCCAGTTCAATAAAGCCCAGCACCACTTTCACCGCATTAAGCCAGCCGCCTGATTTAGGCAAGCCGCTCAGCCACGACGGGAAAATGGCAAAAAGCGTAAATGGCAGCGCAAACGCCAGCGAGAAGCCAAACATGCCTGCAATTGGCCGGATGGTTTCGCCTCCGGCAGAAGCCACCAGTATGCTACCTACAATCGGGCCGGTGCAGGAGAAGGAAACCAGCGCCAGCGTAAAAGCCATAAAAAACACGCCAATCCAGCCGCCTTTATCTGCCTGGGCATCTACTTTGGTCAGGAAAGAGCTTGGGAGCGTAATCTCGAACAAGCCGAAAAACGACATGGCAAAGATGATGAAGACAAAGAAAAAAAGCAGATTGGGCAGCCAGTGCGTGCTGAGGAAATTGGCGCCATCGGCTCCAAACAACCGCGCGACAACTGTACCGATAATGGTATAAATGGCAATGATGGAGAGGCCGTAAAACAGCGCTTTGATGATAGCCTGACCACGGGAACTGCTGCTCCCGGTAAAGAAGCTTACTGTCATGGGCACCATTGGGAACACGCAGGGTGTAAGCAGTGCCACCAGGCCCGAGCCAAAGGCGACGAGCATAAAAGCCCATAAGCTGCCGCTGTTAATATTTGCTTCGGACATAGCAACAGAAGCAGCTAATGTTGCTGGCGCTGCACTTACTGCGGTACCAGCAACTGTATCGGCCAAAGGGGCTACGGTTTGCGTTACTGTGTCCTGAGTTTCAGCGGCTGCACTTTCTTCTGTAACAGCTGGCGCAGCATCAGGCGCGTCGTCCTGATTCGTTTGCTGCGGTGTTGCCGCAGGCATTTTTTGCGCGGGCACAGGCGGGGCCTGTGTTTTGGATGGCTGTGCTGCACCCGTTACTGTTATCTGCTTGTTTGTGAACGAGAATTCGTCATCAAACGGAATACATTTGCCGTCTACGTCGGTACATACCTGATACTCGTAAGTTCCTTTTACCTGCAGGTCAGGCTGCAGCACCCTTATTTTTTGCCGGAACTGCGCCGTGCCGGTAAAGTACGTATACTCCCCGCCCCACAGGTCATCATACTTCTTTTTGGGATGCACCGGCACAATTTTGCCCACCAGCTCATACGACGGATCTTTGGCAAACTTAAACTCCGTTACCATTGGGCCCAGTTCCGGGTCGAAATCAGAAGAATACAGGTACCAGTCTTTGTCGATGCGGACGTTAAAAATAAGTTCTACCTCCTCGCCCACCGCTACCTGCTTTTTAGATACGTCGTAGCTCCAGGTGGCGGGTTTCAGTATCTGCGCCTGCGCGGCTACTGCGAGCAGCCAGCACAACAGTACGGTTAGTACAGGCCTCATTGTATTATTTAAGTGCATGCTTTGTTGCTTCTGTCAAAATTACTGCAGGCAAAAGCGCTGCAGCGGGTTTTATGCTTGTATGTACTGCAAAAGTATGGAATTTTAGTGTGATACAGCACCCATACCTTTCTGTTGTATCATGGCTACAGGACAAACAACCGCTGGTGTATGCCTGATGTCGCCTTACCTGTTACAGAAAAATACATTACTACCTACCATGATGGCTTTTGCTTAACAATTCTATAGTTAAAACAGTGCAATTATAAAAAAGCACTGATATAAAGTATTCTACCCCTCATCGGGGATGTTCTGAGAAAGTTGAAGCAGGTAGCAGTGCCTGCTATAACACCGATTTACTCCAGATCAAAGACAACAGCACAATGGTATGATTTGTTTATTTTCCGGCACTTTTCCAGCTGTATCGTCTTAGCAGACTGACACTTACCAGGTGCCTATACGCCAACAGTTTCTCTCTGCCGCTTGCCTGGTATAGGAGACAAACCCAACTAAAAGTTAATATTTTAAAATTTTTATATAAAAACATTCAAATTGTATAATATATATTGTATTTATTCTTACTTTTGCCACACTGTAATATTTAAAGTTTTATTTAGGTTATACTTTCATCCCTGCAGAACAAGATTTTACTTCTGTAACGGGGCGGCTTACAAAACAACAGCCTTGGCAAACGCCGCACAGGCATGTATACTTTACCAGAGAAGCAAACGCATTAACAGGATTATACTTACTAATATGGAGAACTTTTACACAAAAGAGAATCAACTGATGTTAAGAACAGAGTGCGGCAGGGAATACGCCAACATGTTTAAAGCAACCCAACTGATACGCGACGAGCGCCATACTTTTCATGTGGTGTACCGTACGTATGCTGACGAATACATTTACTCTTTCTGCAATCCTTTCCAGGACACGGGCTCAGACAATACGTACCGCCTGATTTCTGAAGAAGAGGCAAAACGCATTTTTATGCAGCGTCTCTCACAGCAAAATGCCCGCGAATTGTTTAATTCTTATCAGCCTGGCGCCCATACAACCAGGGCATAATTTCCCATTCACCTGTTTGCCCTATTTAGAAAGCGCCTGATGGCGCTTTTTCTTTTTGCCCTTTCTGCACCAAATGACATAGAAAACCGATATATTTAAGTGCCGCAGCAGCAGAGGCAGCGCACCGGTATATCCAGGTCGCCTCCGGCAAAGCATACTATTACTGCAAAAGCACGTACTTTAGGTTAACTTTACACCGTGCAGGTTAACAATCCCGATCCACTCTATGGCTTTAGACATCTTAATTACCATACTGCTTGTATTGCTCAACGGCTTTTTTGTGGCCGCCGAATTTGCCCTTGTTAAAGTCCGATCTTCTCAGATTGAGCTGCGGGCGCAGGCAGGCAACTCGATGGCCAAGATGGCTCAGAACATGCTCACGCACCTCGACGCGTATCTTTCTGCCACACAGCTGGGTATTACGCTAGCGTCGCTGGGCCTGGGTTGGATTGGAGAGAGTGTGGTGTCGCGGCTCGTTCTCAATGTAATGGACGTTTTTGGCTATAAGGGCGGCGAAGCGCTGGCCCATAGTATAGCACTGCCTATCTCGTTTGCCATTATTACGGTGCTCCATATCGTGTTCGGAGAACTTGCGCCTAAATCGCTGGCCATACAGCGTTCAGAATCTACAGCGCTGGCAGTATCTTTTCCCTTACGCTTCTTTTATATTGTATTCAGCCCCTTTATCTGGCTGCTCAATGGCTTTGCCAATGCAGTAGTCAGGATGATGGGCATACAACCCGCACATGGCACCGAGGTGCACTCAGCAGAAGAACTGCGCCTGCTGTTTGAGCAGAGCGTGGAAAGCGGCGCCATACAGGACTCACAGCATGAGCTCATCGAAAACGTGTTTCAGTTTAACGAGCGTATGGTGAAGCAGATACAGGTGCCCCGCACCAGGATGGTGGCCATTGATGTAAACATTCCGGAACAGGAGCTGATGGAAGTAATCTTTAACGAAGGCTATTCGCGCCTGCCTGTGTACGGCGGCAACATCGACAACATCGTGGGTATCCTGTATGTAAAAGATATTCTGAGTATCATGCGCCTGGGCGAGCCGATTGTAATTGAAAAGCTGATACGCCCCGCATACTTTGTGCCCGAAACAAAAAAAATCAACCTGCTGCTAAAGCAGTTTCAGCGCCGCCACATGCACATGGCCGTTGCCACCGACGAATTTGGCGGCGTATCCGGCATCGTCACCATCGAAGATATAATTGAGGAACTGGTGGGCGAGATACAGGATGAGTATGACGAGGAACCGCCTGTTGTGGAAGAGGTCGGGGAAAACGCCTATAAAGTAAACGGCTCCGCCGCTATCTCAGATGCCAACGACTTTTTGCCCTACCCGCTGCCCGAAGGCGAAGATTACGAAACAGTTGGCGGCATGGTAAACGTGCTGTACGGCCAGATTCCGGAGGACATCAGTGAAGCGGCGCAGTTCCACGAATATGAGATAAAGGTACTTGAGCGCTCGGAGCGCAAAGTGGAATGGGTGCTGCTAACGGTGCGCCACCCGGAGGAAAGCGAGGAAAACAGCAGCCGGTAATGCCGCGCGGCAATTTTATACTTCTGCCGTAAACCAGCTGCTATACATTACATAATTGCCGGCTACCCTGCTGAGCCCTTCTACCTGCTCCGGGCTCAGTTGCTTTACTTTCCGGGCAGGTATGCCTGCATAAATCCACCCCGATTCGCATACGGTGTTCTCCAGCACGATAGCGCCTGCCGCTATAATGCAGTGCTGCTGCACCAGCGCATTATCCATCACAATCGAGCCCATTCCTACCAGCACATTATCCTCTATAGTGCAGCCATGCACTATGGCGTTGTGCCCCACAGATACATTATTGCCAATGGTGGTAGCAGCTTTCTGGTAGGTGCAGTGGATCACGGCCCCATCCTGGATGTTGGTTTTGTCACCGATGCGGATGCTGTTCACGTCGCCCCGGATTACGGCGTTGAACCACACAGAGCAGTCGTTGCCCAACTGCACATCGCCTACCAGCGTGGCGTTTTCGGCAATAAAACAATTTTCACCCATCTGCGGCTTCACGCCTTTTACTGGAAGTATAACTGGCATCTTTTTGAATTACGAATGAATAATTACGAATTACAAATGAATTTCTGCTGGCGCAGGTCTTAAGCGCAGCCTCACTTGTGTCTTTTAATATTAGCAAGTCTTCAGACTTGCGTAAGCCAACCACATCAGCAGATGCAGGTTAATTTATACTTGCGTAGTATACTTAAAACAGATTCCTATACTTGCACTAGCTCCAATCATAGTTTCGCCAGTCTGAAGACTGATGAGCATACATGAAGCACAAGTGACGCTGCGCTGAACACTTGCGCCAGCAGAGGTTTTGAATTACGAATTAACAGCATCTCCTCCTTCAGCCTCAGCAATACTTAAGGGCAAATTTTAAAGTCTGGCATCTAACGTCTAAAATCTAGTTTCTAACCAGCAACCGCTTCCAGGTGCCTTTGTATAAATTGTACCTGAGTGTGCCGGGCAGGGCTTTCCAGAAGTATTTATTTACCTCAACGGCAAAGCTGGGCTGCATGTAGCAGTTGATCGTGCAGCCTTCGCAGGCCGGCAACCGGCCTTCCTGTTGCTTCAGTGCCGCTACTTCCCGGCTTAAGTATAACTCATACAGTTTGCCATTAATCGGAAAGCTTTTGGTACCCAGGTGGTAGCAGGGCAGCACCAGATCGTTCTCCGGCGAGATAACCAGCGTAGTACTGGCAGCTTTGCAAACCGGCTTGTCTGTGTGGTTGCCCCCGTCGCGACGCAGTTGTATAAATCCTTCGTTCAGGTATACCTGCTTTCGTTTGCCAAACGCGCTCAGGTAATCCAGTTCTGCTTCTGTCAGCCTATCGCCGGTAGCTACGGTGTTATACTCAAAAGCCGGGTTAACAATCAGCAGCAGCTTGTTCGGAAGTATGATTTCCCGGTATACTTTCTCTAACTGGTGCAGGTTGCTCTTAAACACGGTAAACAGGATATCGGGCCGCTCTCCCAAAGCCTTTGCCACCCCGATCGACTCCATCACAAAATCAAAACAAGCCACGCCCCGGCCGGCATCATGCGCCGCCTTCTCTGCCGAGTCCAGCGAAAAGTGCAGCATGTCTACTTTGCCCTTCAGTCTTGCAGCCATTTTAGGGTACAGCAATCCGTTGGTAGTAAGTGTTGTAATAAAGCCCATGTCATGCGCCATACCGAGCATCTGATCCAGTTGGCGGTGCAGCAGCGGTTCGCCGCCCGTAAAATCTACCACCTGCACGCCCAGCCGTTTGAGGTCGCGCAGGTTTTGCGCCACATCCGCTAACGTAATGTAAGGCGATGGTTTCTCCCAGATATCGCAGAATGCGCACTTAGCGTTACAGCGATAGGTAACGTAATAATTGCAAAGTACAGGTCTGGACCGGAGGCGCATGGCTGGGAGTAGTGATTTCAAAAGTAAGTATTATAAAGAAAGTATCAGTACAAAGACGGCGGTTTCCTTAGCTTTTTATGCTCCCTGCAAGTATAAGTATAGATACTACAACGGCAATATATCACCAATAGCTTGTATACAACATACTTCTCAGAAGAAAAATACGTTACCAAAGCACCCTGGCCTGATGCTTGATAGCAAAATCACCAGGTACAAAGCGTGCTGCTTATCTCTATAACCATGTATAACTGTAATCACTGAAAAACGATGAAAAAGTCTCTCCTCCTCTTGCTTTTGCTGCTGACCACAGGCATCGCAGCGAAAGCACAATTTTTTACAGCCGGTGTAAAGGCTGGTGTCAGCTCTTCCAGCATCGACGTAGATAACATCGAGAATAACATCACACAATTTAAAGAAGCTGATAACATCACCGGCTATCATGCCGGCGCCTTTCTGAGATTCAAGAGCGGCAATGTTTTCGTACAGCCCGAAGGCCTGCTTACGTACACAGGCGGCAAGGTTGAAGTAAGCGACGATCCCAACAGCTCGGATGTACACATAGAGAAGTTTAATTTCAGCAGGCTGGATGTGCCCATTCTGCTGGGTTACAGTTTCTTTAAGGTCCTCCGCCTTAATGCCGGGCCGGTTGCCTCGGTGCTGCTGAATGGCAAGTTTGAAGGCGAAAAGATAGATCAGTACCTCGAAGATACGGAATGGGGATGGCAGGCAGGTGTCGGCCTCGACATCGGCAACCTCACGGCAGATGTGCGCTACCAGACCCTGCAGAGCAGCTACAAGAACGATGCGCAAAACAGCGGCTTTGACATAGAAAACGGGCAGATCATGCTGAGCCTGGGCATAAAAATTATAGGCAAGTAATAGCCGGGCACTTACAGCAGCAAACAACAAAGCGCCGGTTTCAGGGTTAAGCTCCTGGCCGGCGCTTTTGCTTTTGGCATACTTGTCGTTAAAATTTATACCTTCGCTCTCAGCAAAACAAGTATAAACCATGATCCCACCCCTTCGCCCCGGCGACAAAATAGCCATCATCGCCACTGCCCGTAAAATCACCCTACCCGAAATAGAGACTGCCATCCGGACATTTATGGACTGGGGCCTGGAAGTGGTAACGGGCCGCACCATTGGCGCCGACTATAACCAGTTTGCCGGCGATGATGCCCTGCGCCTACAGGATCTGCAACAGGCGCTGGACGACGATAGTATAAAAGCCATTATCTGCGCCCGCGGCGGCTACGGCACCACCCGCATCCTCGACGAGGTGGATTTTACCGGCTTCCAAAAGCACCCGAAGTGGATCGTGGGCTTCAGCGACGTAACCGCCCTGCTCGCTCATGTGCAAAACCTGGGACTGGAGAGCATACATGCCATCATGCCGGTGCTGTTCCCTAAGCCTGGAACTGCCGATTCTGTAGACACTCTGCGCCGTGCACTGTTTGGGGAGGAATTATACTACGATGTTGCGCCGCACCCGTTTAACCGCACCGGCACCGCCACCGGTCAACTGACAGGCGGGAACCTGTCGATGCTGTACACGCTTACGGGCACCCGTTCTGCTGTGGACACTACCGGCAAAATCCTGTTTCTGGAAGATCTGGACGAATACCTTTACCACGTAGACCGCATGCTGGTGCACCTGGATCGCAGCGGCAAGCTGGCTGGTTTGGCGGGTCTCCTGGTCGGCGACATGAGCGACATGCGCGACAATGCTGTGCCCTTCGGCAAAACGGCTTATGAAATCATCCTGGAACACACCGGCAAGTATAACTATCCTGTGTGCTACGGCTTCCCGGTTGGCCACGAGCCGCTGAACCTGGCGCTGGTTTGCGGTCGTGAGGCACAGTTGGAGGTAAATGAGGCTGGGGTAAAGCTGAGGTATGTATAGGTATGGCTTGATAAGCTATAGTTTATGACTATATTAGCTAAAGTAAATACAGGAAAGGCTGCGGTTCTGCACGGCAAAGGTGAGAAACTCAGATAAAAGCTAAGTAGCTCCATAGATAGAGCAGATAAACTGAATAGACTTCCGGTTATACAGTAGTTATCTAAAAAATATAAGACAAATGGTTGTAAGACTTTTATTCGTTTTTCTGGTTACACTACTTACAACTAGTACCTATGGACAGACAAAAGTCTTGACAGGAAGAACCATCGACGAGCATTTTCAACCCCTTTCCAATGCAGCGATACATACTATAGATTCTACTTTCACGACTAGAGCGGACGAAGACGGGTATTTTAGAATTGAAGTTCCAGTAAATACATCAAAGTTAGTCGCTTGGTATGTGGGATTAGAAACTGACACATTCAACATTGAAAGTAAATGCTATATCAACATGTTACTTCTAGACGATATAAAAATAGAGTTTCAGACAGTAGAAGAAGCAAAAAAGTTTGATAAGAAAAGAAAGAAGCACAAAAAACCACTCTATAAAGAAGCAATAAAGAAAGGTATCTTAAAAGAAGAAAAATTCTGTAGCTAACATAGTTTATACTTTATGCTGCGCCTGAAGGCTGGCACAAAGTATAAACGAAGCCGTTGGCGATAATCCTGAGGTAAACATCAAATTCACTGAAACAAGCGTTATATTGGGAAAAGAGAAGAAGTATATGACAAGGCAAATTTTGATACAACGAACCATAGATAATCTTTCCAAGCTTCCTGACCAAAAATTGAAAGAAGTATCCGACTTTGCTGAATTCCTATTGAGCAAGTTAGAAGACCAACTCCTGACAGAGGGAATGCAAAAGCTGGCATCGAACTCAAAATCATTCCAGTTCTTAGAAGATGAGGAAGATTTGTATTCAGAGGCTGATTTAAAAGAGAAGTACAAGTGAGAAAAGGTGATATTCTGCTTATCCCGTTTCCTTTCACAGATTTAACCGGACAAAAGAATCGGCCTGCCTTGGTTTTAGCTACAACAGACACGGACATCACAGTGGCTTTTATCACTTCTCAAATAAAGTGGCAGGAAGAGCACGATTTAAAACTTGAACCAACCGCTGAAAACGGGATTAAAAAGACATCCTTAGTTCGGCTTAGCAAATTAGCCACAATTGATAATGAGTTGGTGATTGGGAAGTTAGGTAATCTGGTGAAGGCAGAGATCCAACAGTTGAATAAAAACTTAATAAGGCTGCTTCAACTCGACAAGTAGAACCACCGCTAACAAAATCTTTACGTCAGGCAGGTTTCACCGAAGTAAATGAATTAGCTTTCTAAAACAGTTACAGCAAACAGGACGGCAGCTACAGGCTAGCCCCCTTAGGCTTCGCCTCCACCAGGCCGTCTCGCTGCATCATACTTCCCTATATTTACTCTGCTTCATCAATTCCCTTTTCCCGCACATCCTGGTAGTAGTTGCAGATGCCGTTGAGCACGCATTTCCCGCATTGGGGACTGTAGTAAGTGCAGATGCGCTGGCCATGCCAGAGCAGGTGAATATGGTAGTTGTACAACACAACCGGATCGGGCGGCAGCATCTGCAGTAATATTTCGTGTGCTTTGTTGGCCGTAACTTTAGCGCCCAGTATGCCTACCCGCTGGCTTACCCGGAACACATGCGTATCCACGGGCATCACAGGTTTGTGAAAGTTAAAGAGCAGCACCAGTGTTGCCGTTTTCAACCCGACGCCCGGCAGCTTCGTCAGCCAGTCTATGGCTTCCTCCACGGGCAGGTCTTTCAGGAAATCTATACTTATCTCGCCCCGCTCCTCTTTTATCATGTGCAGGGTTTGCTGTATCTGGGGCACTTTCTGGCCGGGGTAGCGGGTTGTTTTAATAGCATCGGCCAGGGCATCAAAGTCTGCGTTCATCACGCCCTCCCAATCACCGAAGCGCTCCAGCATGGTATAGTAGGCTTTTTCCTCATCGGCGTGGGTCGTGCGGTGCGAAAGCATGGTCGAGATAAGCTCATGCATTGGCTCACGCCTGTTTTCAAGCTTCAGCTTTTTATAAGCCTGGTTCAGCAGTTCCTGCGTCAGCAGTATTTTTTCTTCAGCCGATAGTGTGTGCGCGTCCATAAGCATTTTAGCATCTACTGCTTTACGCACACCTTTCCGAACAGTTGGCCACAGCTACCAGAGCAAGCAGCCTAATGGTGTTGCCAGGCTGTCAAAAATCCAAACGCAATCCCCATTATATTAAATAAATAAGAATGTAATTTTACATACAACCATTTATAGTTTTTCGCGCTATATGTTTTGACTTAGGTACTTACGCTCAGGCAAAGGCACGACAAATTATACTTATGCAGATTAAATTTTTAGGTACAGGCGGCGCCTTCGACACAGATTATCTGAACTCGGCCGCTCTTTTATACTTCAGGGATGTCCATCTCCTGATTGATTGCGGCTTTACTGTTTTTCCTGTCCTTATTAAAAAGAACCTGGTGCATAAAGTAGATCACATCATCCTGACACACCTGCACAACGACCATTGCGGCAGCCTGGCCAACCTGCTGCTCTACAAAAAAATTATAGAGAAGAGCAAACCACCTGTTATACTGTATCCCTCTGAGCAGTTCAGGCAGCAACTGTATACGTTTCTGGAGATACAACTTAAACATCCCGACAAGTATGCCGAGTTTGTGCCTCTAGATCATTTTGAGGGCATTACCTGCGTCGACACGTATGGGCAGCACTCTGAGGGCTACCAAAGTTATGCTTATATTTTCGACAATGATTACCGCATTGCTTACTCCGGTGATCTGGGCAGGCCGGAAGCGCTCTTTGATAAGTTGCAGCGCATGCCCGACAAGAAAACCCTTGTTTTCCATGACATTACTTTTACAGCCGCCAACACCAGCCATACTTATTACAAAAAGCTGCTGCCCTACATGAGCGGCGTGGACATGTACGGCTATCATTGTGACCCTACCGAAAACCCGCCTGACAACCCTATCCGGCTGGTATTTTACCAACCGGAGCTAATGGCTTAATGGCTGATTGTTGACGATCTGGTGTTAAATGGCTGTAAGTATAGGTACGGCATTTTACCTGTAAGTCCCGCTACCAGATAGCCTGCCCCTGTTTGGTATGCCTGGGCATAACCGCCTTTTAATTACAGGTATAAACCCGGCAGTTGTGCTTGTGAATAGCCCTGTTAAAACAAAAAGAATAGCAGGATACGCGAACAAGTATAACATCATTGTGTTATTGCCCTAACAAACCACACCATCAACCCCAGTATAAGTTAAATGCCGACTACAGCAGCTCACCGGGTGCCATACCTGCAAAAGCCCCTACACCTGATTTACAGCCTGCTCTTCCTGACTTTTTGGGTGTATACTGCCTGTACCACGCCCGATTTGCTCAACTGGATAACCGAAAACACGCTGACATTGTCGTTTCTGATTTGCCTGATAGCCTTTTACAATATTTTCCGTTTTTCCGACACCAGCTATACCCTGATTTTCCTGTTTCTGATGCTGCACGTGTATGGCAGCCAGTACCAGTATGCCGAGAATCCGCTGGGCGAGTGGCTGCAGCAAATCTTCCATTTGCAACGCAACCACTACGACCGGCTGGTGCATTTTACGTTCGGGCTGCTGCTGGCCTACCCTATGCTGGAGACTTTTATTTTTGCTTTTAAGGCAAAGCCGCTGTGGAGCTACCTGCTGGTAATACAGACAACGCTGGCGCTGGCAGCACTCTATGAACTGGTAGAATGGGCGGTGGCAGACCTCGTGTATGGCGGCAACCGGCAAGCGACGGATTACCTCGGCATGCAGGGCGACATCTGGGATGCGCAGAAAGACATGGCGCTGGCCTTGCTGGGTGCAGCCCTGGCGATGACAGCGGTATACCTGCTGCAGCGCTTCCGCAGGTTTTAACCTGTATCTGATGATTAGGACGCAAAAAAACAGCCGCACCATACGGCGCGGCTGTAAAAATCATCTGTTTTTCAATATAATTACTGATACGGTATTATAAATCACCGTTCTCAGCTGCCTTCTTCATCTTCTCGTTGGCAAAAATGGCAATCTCCACCCGGCGGTTCTGGCGGCGTCCGGCTTCTGTAGAGTTGTCGGCAACAGGCTGGTCAAAGGCATATCCTTTGGTTGTCATACGGCTGCGATCAACACCCAAAGAAGCAGCATAATCAGCAACAGACTGCGCACGCTCCTCAGAAAGGCGCTGGTTCAGTTCACGCGAACCCGTATTGTCGGTGTGGCCTTCTATCAGGATGTTGGTATCCGGGTACTTCTTTAGCGTTTCAGCAAGCTGTGCAATATCTGTCTGTGCTGCCGGTTGCAAAGCCGCGGAACCTGTCTGAAACAGAATGCCGGAATCAAATGTAATTTTGATTCCTTCCCCTACACGCTCTACTTGTGCGCCTTCCAAATCGCGGCGAAGTTCCTCAGCCTGTTTGTCCATATGCCGGCCGATAACGGCACCGGTAGCCCCGCCTACAGCAGCACCGATGATGGCACCTGCGGCCGTGTTGCCGGTCACTCTGCCGATAACGCCTCCCACCACGGCCCCGGAGCCGGCTCCGATGATACCACCTTTTGCGGTCTTGCTCATGCCGCTGCCATTACCGCCTGTGCCCGTCTGGCTGGTTGTACATGATGAGGAAAAGATACCCAGTATGGCGAAGATAAATAAATAGTTTCTAAGATTTCTCATGGTTATCAACTTAAAGTCTGTGTTAAAGAATCGTCAGATCCAGTGCTTATTACTCCAAAAATCTCAAAAGGTTGGTGTTGTATGTTGTTGCCTGCAGCTGATTTGCCCTGCTGATGCTTGCAGGGATTACCTTGTATTGCTCACGCCCGGCACCATATACACCTTATCCTATATCTTATACTTTATACTTAAACGACCGGAAGAATGCCCGGGTTTTTAACAGGTAGCTGCGCATAGGATTGTGCTGCGCAGGTTAAGACTGGCCTCTAAGTATAAAGCGCCTGCCCGGATATACCAGGCAGGCGCTTTATACTTATAATTACAGGGAAATTTATTTTACTTCTCCGTTTTCGGCAGCCTGCTTCAGTTCATCGTTTGCTACCACAATTATCTCTACGCGGCGGTTTTGCTGGCGACCTGCTGCGGTGCTGTTATCCGCGATAGGCTGATCGTAGCTGTAACCTTTTGCCTGCAGGCGTGAGCCGTCTACACCCAGGCTGCGGGCATAAGCAGCAACGGCCTCAGCACGGCGCTCCGACAATTTCTGGTTTAATTCATAAGAACCGGTATTGTCGGTATGGCCTTCTATGATAACGTTGGTACCTTCATACTTCTGCAGCGTTTCAGCAAATTTCTGAATATCCTCTTTCGCCTTCGGGCTTAATTCTGCAGAACCTGTCTGGAATAAGATACCGGAATCGAAGTTGATACGGATGGCCTCGCCTACGCGCTCCACTTTGGCGCCTTCCATACTCTTCTCCAGTTCCTCGGCCTGCTTGTCCATACGGCGACCGATAACGGCTCCGGTAGCCCCGCCTACGGCAGCACCGATGATGGCGCCGGCGGCAGTATTGCCCAACCTGTTTCCGATAATACCACCCAGCACAGCGCCGGAACCCGCTCCGATAATGCCGCCTTTGGTGGTTTTCTTCATTCCGGTATTATTGTCGTCCTGCTTTGGCTGGTCCACCACTGTTCCGTCGTTTCCTACGCCGGCCACGGGCTTGGAAGACTGGCAGGAAGAAAACAAAAGTGTAACTGCCAGCAATGGGGTAAGTGACATCTTGATAAGTTTCATAATTTCTGTGTTGGTAAATGTTTGAATGTTGTTGTTTGTTTTTAAAATTAAATTCCGGCACATGCAGGCCTGTTTACACGTGCTAACGCAATACTGATGCCAAACTTATATAAACTATCCGCTATATGCTGAAGTTATGATTTAAATGCTGCAAAATAGGCATAACATACTATACCTTAATTTCCGGGGCCGATACCAGACGGTTGCAAGCAAACATAAAAGCTCCTGCCTGATGTACTGGCAGGAGCTTTTATGTTTGTATCGGGCCGGGATGCCTTTATGACACCTTTGCTGCCTTTCCGTTTTTAGATTTCAGGTTATCTTTGCCGTCAGATTCGGGACGCAGCATGGCCAGCAGGTCGCTTAGCTGCTGTTTCAGTTCCTTGCGATCCACGATAAAATCCAGGAACCCGTGCTCCAGCACAAATTCGGCACTCTGGAAGCCCTTGGGCAAGTCCTTGCCAATGGTTTCTTTGATAACGCGCGGGCCGGCAAAACCAATTAAGGCACCAGGCTCTGCAATATTAAAGTCGCCGAGCATGGCATAAGAGGCGGTTACGCCACCCGTGGTTGGATCGGTGAGCAACGAAATATAGGGCAGTTTATCTTCTGCAAGCAGCGCAAGCCTAGCAGCGGTCTTAGCCATCTGCATCAGCGAGAAACCAGCCTCCATCATGCGTGCGCCACCCGATTTTGAAATCATCAGAAAAGGTGTGCGCGTTTCGCGGGCATGATCAATGGCGCGGGCAATCTTTTCGCCCACCACCGAACCCATGGAACCACCAATAAACGAAAAGTCCATACAGGAAATGGTAATAGGCTGGCCGTTCATGGTACCGTAGGCCGAGCGCACGGCGTCTTTCAGGCCGGTAGCTTTTTGGGTAGCGGCAATGCGCTGCGGGTATGGCTTCGTGTCGGTAAAGTTCAGCGGATCACCGGAAACAAGGTCTGCGTCCAGTTCGGTAAACTGGTTGTCGTCAAACAGAATGGCAAAATATTCACGGGAGCCGATGCGGTCATGGTAATTGCATTTCACGCAGGTGCTCAGGTTCTTGCGGTGCTCGACCATGCTGGTTACCGTTTTGCAGTCGGGGCACTTGTACCACAGTCCGTCCGGCGTCTCTTTCTTCTCTTCCGTTGGGGTATGAATTCCTTTTTCTACTCTTTTAAACCAAGGCATCATAGTTAAAAGCGTGCTCGCCGCACTTTAAAGTTTTGTGAGTATACCCTGATCTGGCAAGGTATAAATATAGTGGCCTGCCTCCTGCCGGCACCTGTAGCGGCTCCGGAAAAAGGCGGGCTGCAAAAATAGGCAATTATCAGCAGTTGTACTACAAATTATGCTATCGTAATAATTTTAAGAGATGCTGCAGGGTTAAATTTATGAAGCCCTTCTAATGTCTTGCTCTTTTCTTGAGCACACCTCCGGCTGCCTCTTTTATCGTATTGGTAAATATAAACGCTTTGGGATCAATTTCATGCACTACATTCCGCATTCTTCTGACTTCCAGGCGCGTTATCACTGTAAAAACAATATCGCATGGCTGGCTGAAGTTAAAATTATCTTTTAAGAATCCCCGCTCCCCTTTGTAAACCGTTATACCTCTGCCTAGTTCCACTACGAGTTTTTCCTTTATCAGCTGGCTTTGTCCCGAAATAATGGTTACGCCCGTATACTCTTCCAATCCTTCAATAACGAAGTTTATCGTCCGTGAGGCAGTATAATAGGTTAAAATCGAGTATAAGGCGGTTGGCAGGCCCAATTGCAGCGCTGCAATCAGAAATATAACAATGTTGATTCCGAAAATGATCTCGCTGATGGTAAGGCCGCTACGCTTCAAAGTATAAAGCGCCAGCACTTCGATGCCGTCCAGGGCGCAGCCGGCACGCATTGATAGCCCGACGCCCAGGCCCATAAAAACGCCGCCGAATATAGACACCAGCAACTTATCGGAAGTTATAACAGGATAAGGCACAAACAGCAAACACACAGCCAGGCCAACGATGCAGCCAAACGTTTTCCAGGCAAAGCTGCGGTTAACGTGATAGGCGCCCATGATGATAAACGGCACATTAGCCAGTATGATAACGTAAGCAATATTTATGTGATATATTTCATGGATAAGAAGTGAGATACCCGTAACGCCGCCATCAAAAAACTGATTCGGAACCAGGAACCCTTTTAACGCAAAGCCGCAAAATAAAATACCCGTAATAACGTACAAAGTATCTATCGCCGCATCAGAGAAATCGATTTTTTTTGCTTTCATTATCGTATAAAACACAAGTACCGGAAATACCGGATAAGAGACCTCCAAAGTATAAAATCCTGCTCGTCAAGCACATCTGCACCGTTGACAGCCGACATCCCGCCTCCGGCAGTTCCTTAGTCAATATACACTGCCCGCTTACAACTTAATCTTTCATAATGACAGTGCATACATGCGGGGTATACTCCAACAGATCTTCATCGCAGAGCACGATATCAGCAGCTTTGTCCTTCTCCGGTGAGCCCACGCGCTTCTCCTGCCTGATAATTTTTGCCGGTGTGCTGGTGATGGAAGCCTGGCCCGCCATTCATCGCCTGCCGATTTCATACAAAAGGCTAAAGTAAACCGTTGGTTTAATTTAGCCCCTCAACTTAGGTATTTTATACCTGAAATAAAACAGCCGTTCCTCTTATAGCCCACTCTCTCATTATTGGTATACTTGCCTGCCCCTTTGCTGCAGCCGCCACCAGCCGGGAAAGTACCCTATAGCTATTTATCACCGCTGTTAATTATATATACTTATCTAAATCTCTATGAATGATGAAAGTAGGCATAGAGATTTTTTTACCGACAGCTTACGTATGCTATTCGGAAAACAACCCGGTAAAATAAAGAACAAGTATAAAAAGAACGTGGCCGCTGTTGATACAGCGGCCACGTTCTTTTTATACTTGTTCTTAGATATCAATAATCAAGGTTACTCATTATACAGTACGTGCAACATGGTCTGGCCAACGGCTTTCAGGGTTCTGCGGCTGATGATGTCCATGTTGTCGGTGTGGCGATGGTGATAGGGGCCAAAGTAATCTCCGTCGGCAGCGCCCATGTTGTATTCTATCACGTCTATCATCCGTATGTTTCCCCAGTCGTTTACGTATGTATGGTCGTCCGTAATGGCTGGCGCATTCACATACTTAAAATAGTCGGAGTAGCCGATGTGGTTGGCGGCTTTCCATATTTTGTCTACAATGCCTTTGGCGTACTGCATGGAGGTTCCTTCGCGGGCAAACTTCGCATTTTCGGCGCCCACCATGTCCAGCAACACGCCGTAGCTGGCTTTATAGTTGGGCACATGCTTGTTCTTGCTCCAATACTGCGCCCCCAGGCACCAGGTATCTGCTTTATAAGGCATGCCGCTGTTGTCGGGCTGGCCGTAATCCTCGCCGTCAAAAAAGATCATATCCACCCCTACACCTGGTTTTTGCTCTGCTTCATGTATGGTGCGGGCCATTTCAAGCAATATGCCTACGCCGCTGGCGCCGTCATTGGCGCCGTCGCTCGGCGTTGCCGGATTTTTTTCGTCTTTGTCGGCAAAGGGGCGCGTATCCCAGTGAGCAGCAAATAGCACACGGTCAGCAGCCTGCGGGTTATAAGAGGCGATGATGTTGCGCAGGTTCAGCATCTTGCCGTCATAGGCGCGCATCTGAAAGTTCTGCACCTTTACCTCAGCCCCATAGTCGCGCAGCTTTTGTATAATCCAGTCGCCGGTGTTTTGTGCAGCCGGCGAGTTGGGTATGCGCGGCCCGAAAGCAACTTGCTTTGCTACGAATTTGTAAGCCGAATCGGCGTTAAACTCCGGCGCTTTTACGTCTGGCACGGTTTCCTCAACCTTGGCCTGCCGGCTGCCGCTGTTTCCGGCCGAGTCGCAGCTATACGTGGCCAGCGTACCGGCAAGCAACAGCATAGGCAGCATTATTTTATTCTTCATAAGCCCAGTCAATTCCTGTTTTTAAATCTTTAATGGTGATGCCCTGCTTTTTCAGCTCCGCCCGAATCAGGTCTACTTTGTCGTAAGCTTTGCCTTCTTTCGCCTCCCTGTAAAAAGAAAGCACCAAATCCAGCATCTCTTCTGTATCACCGATCGGCTCCTCCCGCAAGCCCAGCACATCTAGCACCAGCCGGGTATAGGTGTTCCGAATCGTATCGAAAGTGCCGCGCGTGAGCGAGCTAACCGGAAGCTGCCCTAAGTATAAGCTGTTTACTTTTTTGAGCAGGTTGAACAGGGCCGCAATGGTGCGCGCCGTGTTCATGTCATCGTTCATCCCCCGGAAGCAATCCTCCGTCAGCTTCAGCAGTTCTTCGTTCAGCTTCTCGTCCGGCGTGCCGGCCTCCTTGGGATATTGCAGCTTTTCGAGTATGCGCAGGCCGTTCATCAGCTTGGTGTAGCCTTTGCGGGCCGCCTGCAACGCTTCGTTGCTAAAGTCGAGGGTGCTGCGGTAGTGCGCCTGCAGAATAAAGAAGCGGATCGTCATGGGCGAATACTTCTCTTCCAGCAAAGCATGGTTACCGCTGAACAGCTCGCTCAGGTTGATGAAGTTGCCCAGCGATTTGCCCATCTTCTGCCCGTTCACGGTAATCATGTTGTTGTGCACCCAGTATTTGGCGGCATCTGTGTGGTTGTCGCTGGCCTGACTTTGAGCAATCTCGCACTCGTGGTGCGGAAACATCAGATCCAACCCACCGCCATGTATATCAAAAGTGGTGCCTAAGTACTTGCGGCTCATGGCCGAGCACTCCAGGTGCCAGCCCGGAAAGCCGTCGCTCCAGGGCGAGGGCCAGCGCATGATGTGCATGGACGAGGCTTTTTTCCAGAGCGCAAAATCAAGCGGCGATCGCTTTTCCTCCTGCCCTTCGGTGGCGCGGGTATTGGCAATCAGGTCATCTATGTTGCGGCCCGAAAGCTTTCCGTAATGGTGGCCTTCATTATAAGCCGGCACATCAAAGTACACGGAGCCGTTTACCTGGTAAGCCAAACCGTTTTTCAGTATTTCCTGAATCATCTCTATCTGCTCGATGATGTGGCCGGAGGCGCGGGGCTCGATATCGGGGGGCAGCACGTTCAGCTTGCGCATTTCGTCGTGGTAGATGTTGGTATAATGCTGCACCACCTCCATCGGCTCCAGGGCTTCCAGTTTGGCCCGCTTCTGAATTTTATCTTCCCCTTCATCGGCATCGTTTACCAGGTGGCCTACATCTGTAACGTTGCGCACATAACGCACGGTATAGCCCAGGTACCTGAGGTAGCGGTAGAGCACATCAAAGGTAACGGCGCTGCGGGCATGGCCCAGGTGCGGCTCGCCATACACCGTAGGCCCGCACACATACATGCCCACAAAAGGCGCGTGCAGCGGTTCGAATACTTCTTTTTTGCGTGTAAGCGTGTTATAGAGGCTGAGTGCTTGTTGCATAGTATAATTAAGATGTATAATCCGGAGCGGTTTATACTTGTGTTTTTAAGTATCCGTGTTTAATGTGCTGATGGGTTAAGTATAAGTATGACTGACCTTGCTGCAAGTGCCTGATATCTGTATCCTGATTCAGACAAACAACAATTAACAATCAACTCTTTCCTGCCTCAAAATTATACATATCGTCTTCTATCTCCTAATCCTGCTTTTCTGCGTCTTGCTGCTCCAGCACATACTTTACCGAAACCGGGAAGTGGTCAGAAAGCCCCATCTCGTAATGCGTTTCATACTCGTAAGCTTTCAGGCCGTCGCTGTAAAACTGGTTATCGATACGCAGAAACGGCAGCGGGCCATTGTACGTGGCGCCCACGCCGCTGCCGGCCTGCACAAAAGCGTTCTGCAACTCATCTGCCAGCCGGCTGTACGTATAACTGAACGGAATATCATTGAAGTCGCCGCATACAATAACCGGGTAAGGTGCGGTTTCTATTTGCTCCAGCAGCAGTTCTACCTGGTGCCCCCGAGCAATAAAGCCCTTGCGCAGTCGCCGGGCCACATTGCGGCCTTCCTTCTTAAAACTCTCTTCGTTGCCGATGGCATAGTACGTATTTTCGATGTCTTCAGATTTGATACTCATGGATTGCAGGTGCGCATTATAAATCCGGATGGTATCGCCTTTTACATCAATGTCTGTCCAGATAACGCGGTTGGGGCTGGATTTACCGAAGTTGATAAGGCCCTTATTCACGATAGGATACTTTGAGAAAATAACCACGCCAATGTCGCCCTTTTCGCGGTCGATGTTTGCCACAGAAAAAAACCTGAACTTGTTGTAGCGGATGCCTATTCTGCTGATAGTATTGTATACGTTGGAGTGGCGCTTGCTATAAAACTCCTGCAGGCAATACACGTCGGCCGGATGCCTTGCAATCCAGTCAATCATTTCTGCAGATGCCGGTGCTTCGCTTTTGTTGCTGGCCAGGTACGCGTTAAACATGTGGGTATTGTAACTGAGCACTTCCAGCGTTTTGGCGCCTGCCGGCACTTCCTCATCGCCAAAGTTAAACGACACCAGGCGTGCATAGTAGTTCCATCCGAACAGCAGCACTGCCAGCGGCAGCACCACAATCCAGGAGCGCCGCAGTGCCCAGTACAGCAAAAACAGGAAGTTGAGCGCCAGTGCACCCGGCAGCGAGAAAGCAATAAAACCGGCCGGCCAGAACTTGTAGGGCGGCACCTGCAGGCACAACACGCCCAGCACTACCCAGAGCACCACCCCGATATTCAGGATAAGCCAGATTCGCCTTCTTATTCTCTTAAATGTTCCCGACATTGTAGCAAAATTACAAATAAAGCGCTTACCTATCCCACGCCCGCAGCAAATATCTGCCTCATCCGCAAACGCCACAAGGTGCTTTAAAAGCCGAAGAACTTTTACGCAGCAGGCTGCGTTTGTATTTTACATGCTTACCTGGGGTATAATCGGCTTTAGTGGCAGGCCCGGTTATACTTAAACTCAATTTAATAGTAGCCTCAAACAAAGACTGTTGTATATATAATGTTTTTGTCGTAAATTTGTGGCATTATTTCCAGGGAGCTGAGGGGACATGAAGTCCCCTTCTTTATTTCTTAAAGTTACTTATGGCACTAACTGCGGCAATCATACGTGAGATGGCGGAAGCCAGCCTTCCGGAATCTGACCTGTTTATAGTGGATGTGACGGTATCTGATACGCCTGTCCGGCCTAAGATAACGGTGCTGGCAGACGGCGAGCAGGGCATTACCATCGATCAATGCGCTACCATCAGCCGCCGCATCAACGCAAAAATTGTGGAGGTATTTGGCGAAGAAATAAGCTATGTGTTGGAAGTAAGTTCGCCGGGCGTGGATTTCCCACTTACGCAGCCCAAACAGTACCAGCGCAACGTAGGCCGCAGCCTGAAGGTAAAACTGCAGGACGGCGCCGAAAAAACAGGCAAGCTGGAAGAAGTAACTGAAAGCGGCATCGGCCTGCTGGAGGAGGTTAAACAGAAAGGCAAAAAGGCAACGCATGTGCCTGTGCAAATACCTTTCGGGGAAATTGTGAAAGCAAATGTTGTAATATCTTTTAAATGATAAAATAATGAACAGTTCAGTCCTGATCGAGTCGTTCGCGGAATTTGCGAAATTCAAGAACATAGACCGCCCGACCATGATGCGCATCCTGGAGGATGTGTTCCGCACCATGATCCGTAAAAAGTGGGGTACCGACGAGAACTTTGACATCATCCTGAATGTGGAGAAAGGTGACCTGGAGATTTGGCGTAACCGCGAAATTGTGGACGACAACTCCGAAGACATCTGGGACTATGACAAGATCAGCCTGTCGGATGCCCGGAAAATAGAGGCTGACTTTGAGGTAGGCGAAGAAGTATCGGAAGAAATACAACTTGAGGATTTCGGCCGCCGCGCGGTGCTCACAGCCCGCCAGACGCTTATCCAGCGCATCAAGGACATGGAAAAGGAGTTGCTGTTCCAGAAGTATAAAGATCAGGTAGGCGAAATCATTTCCGGCGAAGTATACCAGGTATGGAACCGCGAGGTACTGCTGCTGGATCAGGAAGAAAACGAACTGCTTATACCTAAAGCCGAGCAAATACCCAAAGACCGTTACCGCAAAGGCGACCAGGTACGCGCTGTGGTGCAGCGGGTAGAAATTGTGAACGGTAACCCGAAAATCATACTTTCGCGCACGTCGCCTGCTTTCCTGGAGCGCCTGTTTGAGAACGAGGTGCCGGAAATATTTGACGGGCTGATTGCCATTAAGAAAATTGTACGGGAGCCGGGCGAACGCGCCAAGGTAGCTGTAGAATCTTTTGATGACCGCATTGACCCGGTAGGCGCCTGCGTAGGCATGAAAGGCTCCCGCATACACAGCATTGTGCGCGAACTGGAAAATGAAAACATCGACGTTATAAATTATACCGAAAACCTGGAACTCTACATCCAGCGTGCGCTCAGCCCTGCTAAAATAAGCAGCATGAAGATTGACGAGGAAGGCGGCCGCGTATCGGTATTCCTGAAGCCGGACCAGGTGTCGCTTGCCATTGGAAAAGGCGGCCAGAACATCAAGCTCGCCAGCCGTTTGGTCGGGTATGAAATTGACGTGTTCCGTGAGTCTGAAACTTATGAGGAAGATATTACCCTGAATGAGTTCTCGGATGAAATTGAAGGATGGATAATTGACGAACTCCGTCGCATTGGCCTCGATACCGCAAAAAGTGTACTGGCCGTGAGCAAAGAAGACCTGCTGCGCCGCACAGAGCTGGAAGAAGAGACCATTGACGACGTGCTCTCTATCCTGCGTGAGGAGTTAGAAGAAGAAGACAATAATCAATAGTTGTGAGTTGTGTCCCTATGATATAATTTTGTAACAAATTTATGTCGAAGCACAGCTCCGGTGCCTCTATCCAGGCAGCTATACTTTAACAGAAGCATAAAAAGACAGCATATTAGAAAATGGCAGAAGAAATAACAAAGAGGCTTAAACAGGTTGCAACCCACTTAAACATTGGCACTTCCACCATTGTAGATTACCTGTCTGCCAAAGGTTTTGATGTGGAAAACAAGCCCACAACCAAAATCACGGCAGATCAGCTCAGTATGCTGGAAAAAGAATTTGCTTCCTCCAGACAGGACAAGCGCGAGGCAGAGGATCTCAACATTGGCAAAAAACCGCAGAGCAATCAGGTTATTGAGTCGGCAGCACAGCCGCATGAGGCCAAAAAGCCGGCCGAGCCTGAACAGGAAGTGCTGATTACATCGGTGCACCAGCCTAAGCCCCAGGCAACACAGCCCAAAGCCCCGGAAGCACCAAAAGCGCCGGAAAGAGCGATGCCTGTTGAAGAGCAAAAGCTGCGTGGCTTTACAGTAGTAGGCAAGATTGAACTGGATGCAAAAGGCAACCCAATCCCGAAAAAGGCAGAACCGAAGGCGGAAGCGCCAGCACCGGCTGTTACAGCACCAGCTCCTGCACCAACAGTGGAGAAGCCTGCTGCGCCGGCACCACCGGCTACGCCAAAAACAGAACAGCCTGTAGCCGAACAACCACCTGTAGCACCGCAGCCTGAAGCCAAGGCACCGGAAGCGCCTGCTGCTCCTAAACAAGAAACACAAACACCAGCTGCGCCACAAGCAGAAGCGCCAACGCAACCGGCTGCCGCCGAAAAGCCAGCTGAGAAACAACCGGAGGCGCCTAAGCAGCCTGCACCTGTACAAACGCCTGAAGCCCAGGCGCCGGCGCAACCAGCAGCAAATACACCTGCAGATAAAGAACAAGGACCAATAGAAACAATTACAGCAAAAGCCGACCAGCTGAAAGGCCTTACGGTGCTTGGCAAAATAGAATTGCCAGTAGAATCCCGTAGAAAAGGTTCCAAGCCGGTAGCATCTTCCGACGAGAAGAAAGGCAAAAAGAAAAAGCGCAAGCGTATTATGGTGGCCACAGAAGGTAGCCAACCCGGACAAGCAGGGCAGCAAACGCAGCCTGGCCAGTCGGCGCAGCAGGGCAACAACCGCCCTATCCGCCCGATGGTACAACGCGAACAGAAAGGCGGCAGGCCTGCAGGCGCAGGAGGTCCGGCCAGAGGCGGACGTCGTGATGTGGCACCGGCCCGTGCAGATAAGGCGGAAGTAACAGACAAGCAGATTCAGGAGCAGATTAAGGCTACACTGGCGAAACTGAGCGGTGGCAAAGGCGCTGGTGGCAACCGCGCCAAGTATCGCCGGGAGAAGCGTTCAGCCATTGCAGATGCTACTGAGGAGCGCCGCATGGCAGAGCAGGCCGAATCAAAAACACTGCGTGTTACCGAATTCGTGTCGGCCAACGACCTGGCTTCGCTGATGGATGTGAGCGTAAACGACGTTATCAAGGTATGTATGCAACTGGGCATGTTCGTGTCCATCAACCAGCGCCTCGATGCCGAAGCCATCACCATTATTGCTGATGAATTTGGCTACGATGTTGAGTTCATCACTTCAGAAGATGAGCAGGCCCTGGAAGATGTTGCCGAAGAGAACGAGGAGGATTTGGAAGAGCGTGCGCCGATTGTAACCATCATGGGCCACGTTGACCATGGTAAAACATCGCTGCTCGACTACATCCGGAATGCCAACGTAACAGCCGGCGAGGCAGGCGGTATTACACAGCACATCGGGGCTTACAAAGTAAAAACCGAAAGCGGCCGTACCATCACCTTCCTCGATACGCCAGGCCACGAAGCCTTTACGGCTATGCGTGCCCGTGGCGCCAAAATAACGGACGTGGTTATTATTGTGGTAGCCGCTGACGACGCAGTGATGCCGCAGACAAAAGAGGCCATCAACCACGCACAGGCAGCAGGCGTGCCGATTATTATTGCCCTGAACAAAGTGGATAAGCCAGCCGCCAACCCGGACAAGATTCGGGAAGAACTGGCCCAAATGAATATACTGGTAGAAGAATGGGGTGGCAAGTACCAGTCGCAGGAGGTATCGGCTAAGTCTGGTTTAGGCGTGCCGGATCTGCTGGAGAAGGTGCTGCTCGAAGCCGAATTACTGGAGCTCAAGGCAAACCCTGATCGCCAGGCTGTAGGCGCCGTTATCGAGGCGTCGCTGGACAAAGGCCGTGGTTATGTAGCTACTGTACTGGTTCAGACAGGCACCCTGCATATTGGCGATGTGGTACTGGCCGGCTCTCATTACGGCAGGGTAAAGGCAATGACCGACCACCGTGGCAAGAAAATGAAAGAAGCCGGGCCGTCCACGCCGGTGCAGTTATTAGGCCTGGAAGGTGCGCCGCAGGCAGGCGATAAATTCCTGGTGATGGATTCGGAGCGCGAGGCGCGTGAAATTGCTTCTAACCGCTCCCAGGTACAGCGCGAGCAAAGCCTGCGTACCCGCAAGCACATTACGCTTGATGAAATTGGCCGTCGTTTGGCAATCGGTTCGTTTAAGGAGCTGAATGTAATTGTGAAAGGCGACGTGGATGGTTCCGTAGAAGCGCTGTCTGACTCTTTGCTGAAGTTATCGACCAATGAGGTGCAGGTAAACATCATCAACAAAGGGGTAGGTGCTATCTCAGAATCTGACGTGCTGCTTGCATCGGCCTCCGACGCTATTATTATCGGTTTCCAGGTACGTCCTTCGGCCAATGCCCGTAAGCTGGCAGAGCAGGAGCAGATTGATGTGCGCCTGTACTCTATCATCTACGATGCCATCAACGAGGTGAAAGACGCCATGGAAGGTATGCTGGCGCCGACCCTGAAGGAAGAAATTACAGGTAATGCAGAGGTGCGCGAAGTATTCAGGATTACCAAAGTGGGTACCATTGCCGGTTGTATGGTTACAGACGGAACAATACAGCGTAACGCGAAGGTACGCCTGGTGCGCGACGGCATTGTGGTGCACGACGGCGAGATTCTGGCGCTCAAGCGTTTCAAAGACGATGTAGCCGAGGTAAGACAAGGATACGAGTGCGGTATCAGCCTGAAAGGTTTCAACGAAATCCAGGAAGGCGACGTGATTGAGGCATACGTGGAAAAAGAAGTGAAGCGTACGCTATAAGTATAAATGCTGCAAGTATAAATTAGTATATAAAAAAGTCCCCGGCCGCGAAAGTAGCCGGGGACTTTTTTATATACTAAGGCGCTATTAAAGGTTGAAGGAATAAAATAAAGCGAACAAGGGCGCAGAGTATAAATTCTTCTATATATTTATAAGACATAGTGCTATACCAATAGCTACTTCATATACAGTGCAGATAAAAGCGTATGTTCACGTTAAGCAGATAGTTAGGTGCCACTTATTGAATGAAAACAAAAGCTGAAAGGTATATTATAATATTCTTCGCGTGTTTCCTGCTTTTATGGGGATGTGAAGAGATATTGAGAAGAAAGATAGGCGGCTTTGCTGGTAGTTATCCATATGTAGAATACTGGGACATAAAAGCAACTTAAGAAGAAGTTCTTGAAGCTATAAAAGAAGTAAAACAGGAGAATCCTTCATTGCAGCCTCCATATCAAGAGGAACTTGTGCCAATGAGAAACTCAGAATATGATTGGGACTCTCCAGAAATGATAGAATATAATAAAAAGTTTGACATAGATTCACTAACTCCTCTTCCTCCAAAAACAAAGGCAAATACTAAGGAGGGGTACTGGTTATATGTAGACTTCTATTATACTGACACAGGAGAAACAGTTCATACTTGGACAAGGCCTAGTTTTGACAGTACAACAACATTTGCTTTGGTAAGTCTAAATGATAGACTTATAAACCGGGACTATTGGTACCTAGCGAATAAAAGAGAAATCAAGAAGTTTAAAACAAGAATTGTCGATAAAATAAAAGATAAAATTAAACAAAGAAGAAAAAGCGGCACCTAACCCTGCACAGGCTTCATACTCAACTGCGCCTCGTTCGCAGCCTGTACTAACCGTCCGCAGCAATTTAATGACACACCTCTAAGCCGGAAATTCCAACTGACATTCTTTTAATTCGAAAAAAATTTGCGAAACCGAATAGTTGCACATATATTTGCAACCGATTGGTTTCATAAACTGAAATTTAAATAATATGAGACGAGACATTTTTCAGGCAATAGCCGACCCGACCAGGCGGGCGATTATTACCTTGATTGCATTGCAGGCAATGACACCGAATGCCATTGCCGACAACTTCAACACCACGCGGCAAGCTGTTTCTAAACACCTTCGCATTTTAACAGAGTGTGAATTGGTAAAACAGGAACAACAAGGCAGGGAAATTTACTACTCCCTTGAAATTGAAAAAATGAAAGAGATTGATAAGTGGTTAAACCAATTCAGAGAAATTTGGGAAACCCGGTTCAATCAACTTGACGAAGTATTAGCAACAATTAAAAAACAGGAAAAATGAAAAACGATTTGCTATTTGATTTTACCGTCGACAAAACAACAAAAACGGTATTCTTTAACCGAGAATTTGCCGCCGGTCTTTCGCTGGTATGGGATGCTTTTACCAAACAAGAAATTCTCGACCAATGGTGGGCACCTAAACCCTGGGCCTCAAAAACAAAATTCATGAATTTTGAAGTCGGCGGACGAAGATTTTATGCGATGGTAAGCCCGGAAGGAGAAGAGCGCTGGTCCATTCAGAAATATACTTCCATTAGTCCAAAAACTAATTTCAAAATGACGAATACTTTTGCAGACAAAGATGAAAACCCTGATTTGCCCGGTTCTGATTGGGATTTGAATTTCAGCGAACAAAACGGAAAAACAAAAGTCAGTATTAGTATTTATAATGAGTCGCTTGAACGCTTAGAGAAGATGATTGAAATGGGCTTCAAGGAAGGATTTGCTATGACAACGAACAACCTGGAAGAATTATTGGCAACTTTATCGCAACGACAGTAGAAAAACTGCTACTAACGGAGCCAGTATATCAGCCTTTGATACAATACAGCAAAGCCATAAAACAAGTATAAGCAAACAGGCTGCCGCGACAAAGGCACAGCAGCCTGTTTGCTTATACTTGTTTAAACCTGCCCGTTCTGGCCGGCTCCGGTTTTAATGCTTCGCCCGCTTGCGTTTCAGCCTTTTCTTGTCGCGCTTGTGCTTCTTCATCATATCTTTTTCTTTCTTCAGAATGGCTTTCATGCGCTTGCTGTTTTTGATGTTCTCCTTAGCAAAGCGGCTGCGTTTGCCATCTTCGTACGCATTCCAGCGCGCATCAAGGCCTTCGCCGCGTTTGCCCACTGCATCTGCCGAGGCGCCCCTTGTTTCGGCTTTGGAGGTTCCCCAATATTTATCTTTTGATGTCCCCGTGCTGCTTTGCGTGGTTTGTGCCGAAGCCTCCGAAAAACAAAGCATACCGCCAAAAGCCAGCATTAACAAAAATAATTTCTTCATATCAACAGATTACGATAACACTTACAGAACGCACATATACTCCTAAAGTATACATTGCGGCAATAACGATGCCCGATATTTTAAAGTTCGTTTAATTAAATTTATAAGAGAGCCCGATGCCAAGCACTTCCTTTGTTTGCAGGCGGGGCCCGCTGCTGTCAATCTTCCCGTCCTCGTTGCTGTCCACTGCTATATTCACGTCATCATCATAAATCAGGTGCACAAGCAGGCTGGCCGAAATAAAACTGTTTACCTTGAAATTCAGCGCATTCTCCCAGTTCACGTCTATATTTTGCGGATCATTCAGGTAATTCGTGAAGAGATCAAGCTTGGACTGGAGCGTAACGTTTTGCAGGATTTCCTGCTTGTAGCGCACATTTACGTAGCCTCCAAACTCCTTCCGCAGGTGCTTGCCCGTGCCGGGAATAAGATTTCCGGATGCATCTCTTGCAGCGCCCTTTACGCCAAAAGCGCCCCTGTCTGCCAGCATCTGGCTTTCTACAATGGTGAGTTTGCCTGTTAAGGGCGAGATAAAGACCGAAAGGTGATCATTGGGCTTGTAATCCATACCCAGCGAGAGAAGCACAAAAGCCGGCGACATAAAACTGGAAATCAGTGTATCGCGGGTTTCGGTATAGGTAGGTGTCAGCTGTGTTTTCAGGTTTAGCTGCGCAGAGTAAAACCACCGCTCCGATGCTTTGTAGCCATACTTTACATTCAGTTCCAGCTTGTCGTCGCTCTTGCGTACCTGCTGGTTTTCGAGTTTCACCATGCCATAGGTTATATCCAGCGTGTTGTTCCAGCTACTTGGGCCGTGTTTATAGTTGCCGTATAGGTTCGCCACACCGAGCACCGAAAGAGCGTTCTGTCCGCCGGAAGCCCAGTTACTGAGGCTAATCTGGCTGAAATTAACGGTGCCTTCGCCTCCGAAATCCCAGATGTCAGTTGTGTCAGCAGGCGCTGCCTCCTGGGCCATACCTGGATTTAAGCAAAAAATAAATGAAATAGAAACAAGGGCAGCTACGCGTAAAAATAAAGGCATGTCATGTAAAAGCGTGAAACATCAAACTGTTTTATCTCTTGGGGAGGCAGGAGCAATGGTGTCGCCTTTCAGCAGGTCACGGATTTCGGCCAGCAGCACTTCCTGCTTGTTAACAGCCGGCGCCGGCTTGGCTGCTTCGCGCTCGCGCAGGCGGTTAATGGTGCGTACCAGCAGGAAAATGGCAAAAGCGATGATGAAAAAGTTAATTACCGTTTGTATAAAATTACCATAGTTGATGGATACAGCGGGCTGCAATATTTCGCCATTTTCCACCACAGCGTCCTTCAGGATTATCTTCAGCCGCGAAAAATCCACATTGCTGATGAGCAGGCCCAGCGGCGGCATAATGATATCATCCACCAAAGACTTGGTAATACCCCCAAAGGCAGCACCAATTACGACGCCGACTGCCAGATCGATAACATTGCCTTTTACAGCAAATTTTTTAAACTCTTCAAAAAAGGCCATAACAGTAGGGTTTAATGTTATAAAAGAATTTGTTGTATAAACAGGTAACAGCAGTATGTAAAACTTACTTCTACGGCCATTAGGCCACCAATCAGCAGCCTTGCTAATTAGCTGTTCAAGGATGTAACTAAATCATTATATTTGTGCCTGAAAACAGAGTTTAACCAGATCTGAAAGTCGAAATGTCTATATACGAAAACCTGCTGCTTGATCTGAACAACGGCATTCTAACGATAACGATTAACAGGGCCGATAAGCTTAATGCCCTAAATATAGATACAATCCGGGAGATAAAAAACGCAGTGCAGCAAGTATACGACGAGCCCTCTGTGAAAGGCGCCATACTGACAGGCGCCGGTCCGAAGGCATTTGTAGCAGGCGCCGACATCGCCGAGATAGCAGAGCTGAGTGAAGTAAACTCCCGCAACTTTGCCGAGCGCGGCCAGGAAGTGTTTGGCATGATTGAGCGTTGCAATAAACCTATTATAGCAGCGGTAAATGGTTTTGCGCTGGGCGGTGGCTGCGAACTGGCCATGGCCTGCCACATGCGTGTAGCCAGCGACAATGCACGCTTTGGCCAGCCGGAAGTAAACCTGGGCCTGATACCCGGCTATGGCGGCACACAGCGTCTCACCCAATTGATAGGCAAAAGCAAAGCCATGGAACTGCTGATGACGGCCGATATGCTTTATGCAGAAGAGGCCAGGCAACTGGGCCTGGTAAACTATGTGGTGCCACAAGAGCAACTGCTAAACAAATGCAGGGAACTGCTGGAGAAAATCATGAGTAAAGCCCCGCTAGCTGTCGGCCTGGTAATAGAGTGCGTAAATGCGGTGTATGACAAAGAGGAGAACGGCTACCAGACCGAAGCCAACGCCTTTGCCCGCTGCTGCACCTCCGAAGATTTTATTGAAGGCACAAACGCTTTTCTGGAAAAGCGCAAGCCTGTTTTTAAAGGACAATAATTTCATTTTGCATTACCCAACCCTGAGACGTACCCCATGAGTATAGCCAAGAAACTGGTTGGGCAAACGGCTGCCTATGGTTTAAGCAGCATTGTGGGCAGGGCGCTTAATTACCTGCTCGTACCTATCTATACCGCTATTTTCCTTCCCGCGGAGTATGGTGTGGTTTCTTATCTCTACGCTTTTGTCGGCTTCTTTAATGTGCTCTATACGTATGGTATGGAGACCACTTATTTTCGCTTCGCTACCAAGACGGGTGCCGACAGACAACAACTCTACAACCAGGTACTCACGATGGTGGGCAGCACCAGCCTGCTGTTCTCCGGCATACTTATACTTGCCTCCGGTGCCATTGCCCGCTATATCGGCTACCCGGACCAGCAGGAGTATATTACCTGGCTGGCTATTGTGCTGGCCATTGATGCTATTGTTAGTATACCTTTTGCCAAACTGCGGCTACAGAACAAGGCGGTTAAGTTCGCCTCCATCAAACTAATCAATATTTCCGTAACGGTGGGCGCTAACATGTTTTTCCTGGTGCTCTGCCGTGACATTTACAGGGGCGAATACCTGCAGGAACTGCGCCCGCTGGCAATGCAGCTGTACAATCCCGCCTTCGGTGTCGGCTATATCTTCCTTATCAACCTGGTGGCAAATGCTTTGCAGATCCCGATGCTTTGGAAAGAACTAGTCAGTTACCGGTTCGAGTTGAACAAAGAACTGCTGCGCCCGATGCTGGCTTACTCCTATCCACTGTTGCTTATGGGTATAGCAGGCGCAGTAAACGAACTGTTCGACCGGATTCTGTTGCAGGAATGGTTGCCGGAAAATTTTTATCCGGGTATGAGCAATATGGCAGCTGTAGGCGTGTACAGCGCCTGCTACAAGCTGTCTATATTTATGTCGCTCACCATACAGGCTTTCCGTTATGCGGCGGAGCCGTTCTTCTTCTCGCAGGCCGAAGACAAGAACTCCCCCCAGACTTTCGCTTTTGTAATGAAGTGGTTCGTAATCGCCTGCGCTTTTATTTTTCTGTTCATATCAGCTAATCTGGAGGACTTTGCTTTGCTGCTGCGCAGCGCCGCTTACCGCGAGGGCATCATGGTAGTGCCTGTATTGCTGCTGGCTAACTTGTTTCTGGGTATATACTATAACCTCTCGATCTGGTTTAAGCTCACAGACAAAACGAAGTATGGCACCTACATCAGCTTTGGCGGGGCGGCTATCACCATCATCTTCAACCTGCTGCTTATACCGGTGCTGGGCTACATGGGCTCGGCCATTGCCACATTTGTCTGTTACTTCGGCATGGCACTGGTAAGTTACCTCCTGGGCAACCGTCACTACCCGATCCCCTACCCTGTTAAAGCTATCCTGGGGTACATTCTGTTTGCAGTAGTGCTGGTTTGGCTGGCTTTAAATGTGCCAGTTGCCGATTTCTGGCTGCGGCATGCTTTCCACCTGATGCTTTGCCTGGCTTTTGCAGCTGTTGTATGGTTGCGCGAACGGCCTCGCTTCCTTCAGTTTTAATTTATATCTTTAAGGATGAACAACATCACGGTCAACGTCATTAACCAATCAAAACATGCGCTGCCCTCGTATCAGACATTACAGTCGGCGGGCATGGATTTGCGTGCCAATTTAGAGGCAGCCGTTACTTTAAAGCCGCTGCAGCGCGCACTTATACCTACCGGCTTGTTTATCGAACTTCCGGAGGGGCATGAGGCGCAGATACGCCCGCGCAGTGGCCTGGCCTTTAAGCATGGTATCTCCATCGTCAACAGCCCCGGCACCATCGATGCCGATTACCGCGGTGAGATAAAAGTGCTGCTCATAAACCTGTCGGATCAGGAATTTGTGGTGGAAGACGGCGAACGTATTGCCCAGATGATCGTGGCGAAGTATGAGCGCGTAGCATGGCAGGAAGCAGAGGAGCTTTCGGATACTGAACGGGGCAAAGGCGGCTACGGCAGCACCGGCACCAGATAAATATATTCAGATTCATCTATCTTTTAATCACTTTTCCCGTAAGCGAAACCAATTCTGAAGTATAAATAAGTATAACAATCATACTTCAAGTATAAATAATCAATTTTTAACAGCTGCAGCAACGACAAACCTGCAGCTTCACATTTAAAAACAAATCAACAGCTATGAGGATAATCATACCGATGGCAGGAATGGGCAAACGCATGCGCCCGCACACTTTAACTGTTCCCAAGCCACTTATTCCGATTGCGGGCAAACCCATTGTACAGCGCCTGGTAGAAGATATTGCCAAAGTATGCCAGGAGCCCATTGAGGAAGTAGCTTTTATCATCGGCCATTTCGGCGATAAAGTGGAGCAGGATCTGAAAAGTATCGCCCAATCGGTGGGCGCCAAAGGCAGCATTTATTACCAGGAGGAAGCACTGGGCACGGCCCATGCCATACTTTGTGCCCAGGATTCGCTGGAAGGAAAGGTAGTGGTTGCTTTTGCCGACACGCTGTTTAAAGCAGATTTCCAGCTCGACACCAACGCCGACGGCACCATCTGGGTGCAGCGCGTGGAAGATCCGCGTCCGTTTGGTGTTATTAAACTCAACGACCAGAACCAGATTACCGACTTTGTAGAAAAGCCGGTGGAGTTTATTTCCGATCTGGCCATTATCGGCATTTACTACTTCCGCGACGGCGAGTACCTGCGCCATGAGCTGCAGTACCTGCTGGATAACAACATCCTGGACAAAGGCGAGTTTCAGCTCACCAACGCCCTGGAAAACATGAAGAACAAAGGCACCATCTTTATACCTGCCGTTATTACCGAGTGGCTCGACTGCGGAAATAAAAACGCAACCGTTTATACTAATCAGCGCTATTTAGAGTATATAAAAGACGAGGAAGGCCTGGTGGCTGACTCTGCGCAGTTGGAGAACAGCGTGATTATACCTCCTGTATTTATCGGTGAGAATGTGCGCATCAACAATTCGGTGGTGGGCCCGCACGTTTCCATCGGCGACAATACAACTGTTGACAACTTTGTGGTAAGCAACTCTATCATACAGGAAAATACGGCGCTTAAAAACGGCAACGTAGCAAACTCTATGCTCGGCAACTTTGTTGTGTACGAGGGCCGCCCGTCTGACCTCAGCGTTGGCGACTACAATACCATTATCGATTAAGATGACATGACCAGATTCAGAAACATTGTTCTTGCCTCCTGCTGCCTGGCTATACTTGCTGTAGCGCCAGGCTTTGCGCAGTCTTCTAAAAAGAAAGCCAGAGCCGCAAAAGAGGCCGCCGCGCCAACTCCTCAAACGCAGGAGCCGTCGGAGCGCGACAAGCAGATAAGCGAAGCCCTGTTTCTGGATGGTCTGAAATATTATATGCTGGAGGACTATCAACAAGCCCTCCAGCTTTTTCAGAAAGCCTATACCGTTACCCCTGACAACGGTGGCCTCAACTATAAAATTGCGGAAACATACATGGCGCTACAGGACGCAAAGTCGGCAATGCCTTTTGCACAGGCTGCTGTAGCCCATGACAGCAAGAATGCCTATTGTTACCTGCTGCTGGCCCAAACCTTTGCGGAGCAGAAACAGTTCGACGCCGCAGCGCAAACCTACAACGATCTCATCAAAAACGTGCCGGACTCGGAGGAATACCTCTTCAACCTGGCCGATTTATACTTATCGCAGTCGCAGTACGATAATGCCCTGAAGACGTACGACCGCATTGAAAAGCAGTTTGGCCCGCTGGAGCAGTTGCTGGTAAACCGCCAGCAGATATACCTGCGCCAGAAAAATACGGACAAAGCCATTGCCGAAGGTGAAAAGCTGTTAGCCGCCAACCCTACCGAAGTGCGTTATTTCCTGGCACAAGCTGAGCTGTACAATGCCACGCAGCGAACCGACGAGGCCATTGCAACACTGAACAAAGCACTCCGCCTGGAACCCGGCAATCCCTTCGCGCACCTGATGCTCTCGGATCTGAACCGCCAGAAAGGCAACCTGGCCGAATCAGAAAAAGAAGTTAAGATTGCCTTTGCCAGCCCACAACTGGATATTGATACCAAAGTGCGCATCCTGGTGGACTTTATACGCCAGCTGCCGAACCCGGAACTGGAGAAAACCTCACTGGAACTGGCTGACCTGACCATACAAGCACATCCCGAAGAAGCCAAGGCCTATGCTGTAGCCGGTGATCTGCAAACCATAGTTGGCAAGAAAGAAGCTGCCCGCGACAATTACCTGAAAGCAGTAAAGCTGGACGATTCCCATTTTAAAATCTGGCAGCAGCTGGTATTGCTCGATGCGGAACTTACGCAGACAGCGGCCATGGTAGAGCACTCAGAGCAGGCGCTGGAGTTGTTCCCGAATCAGGCTATTTTCTGGTTCTACAACGGCACCGGCCACCTCATCGAGAAAAACTATGACAAAGCTGCCAAGGCGCTGGAGCGCGGAAGAATCCTTTCAAACGGCCAGCAGGAACTGGTTATGCAATTTAACATGCAGCTCGGCGACAGTTACAATGCTTTAAAGGATTACAAAAAATCAGACGAGGCCTACGATGCGGTGCTGGCGCAGGATGCTGACAACGAGCACGTGCTCAACAACTACAGTTACTTTCTGTCGCTGCGCAACGAGAATTTACCGAAGGCCAAAACGATGGCAGAGCGCCTCGTCACAAAATTCCCCAACAATCCTACCTATCTCGATACCTACGCCTGGGTGCTTTATAAAATGGGTAACTATACCGAAGCCCGCAAATACCTGGAGCAGGCGGTTGCCATCTCTGATGACGCCACCATGGTAGAGCATTACGGCGACGTACTGTATAAGCTGGGTATGAAAGAAGAGGCTGTCAGCCAGTGGCAGAAAGCAAAGCTCAAAGGCGAAACCTCGGCTTTTATCGACAAAAAAATAAAAGAGAAAAAGCTTTATGAGTAAATACCTGCTGGGGTGCCTGCTTGCTGTGCTGTTGCTGGCTGGTTGTAAAAAAGAAGTTATACCTGCCACCGCCTCTGTCAACACCAAAACCATCGGCAAAGTAACCGTAAACAACCTTGACTTTAATTACCTGACGGCCAAAAGCCAAATCAGTCTCAGTAACAAAGGCAACCAGTTAACCTCCGGTTTGTCGCTGCGCATGAAAAAAGACAGTGTTATCTGGGTGTCGGTGCAGCCAGGCCTCGGCATAGAAGCAGCCCGCATGATGCTGACCCAGGACTCGGTTTATATCATGGATCGCCTGAAAAGGGAGTACACCGTTGCCGGTTATACTTTCCTGCGCAACAAGTTTCAGGTGGATGTCAGTTTCGAGGTGCTTCAGGCCTTGCTGCTGGGCAACTATCAGGCACAAGGTGAAGAAAAAGTAATAGATGCCGAAGGCATGCAGCATGTGCAGCAAATGCGCCAGAACCTCCTTTTTGATTATTTTATCGGTCTTCAGAATAACAAGCTGCAACGGCTGGACGTGCAGGACAAAAACACAGGCAACACCATTGCCGTGAAGTATAACGACTTTCAGGAGGTAGGCAGTGTGCCGTTTGCTTATACTTTGGCAGCGCAGGTCCTGCAACAAGGAGGCACCTCCTCCTTCACCCTCAACCACAGCAAAGTAACCGTTACCGACGAAATTCTTTCCTTCCCTTTCAGCATTCCTGACGGCTATACGCGCCTTGCATTGAATTAAATCCCGGAGCGGGTTGGTACTTCACTTATAGATTTGCCATATTTGTACACCAAGTATAGAAGAACCAAACCTATTGATGAAGGCCCTTTATAAATTAGCCTTTTTCTTACTGCTATTGTCTTTCCCGCTGGCTACCCTGGCCCAGAAGCAAAAATCGAAAGCACAACTGCAGAAAGAGAAAAAGGAAAACCTCAACCGCATTAAAGAAGCCAACCGTATTCTGCAGCAAACCAAGGTGCAGAAACAGGCCTCTATTGGCCAGCTAAATGCTATTAAAGAAAAGATAACGGTTCAAAAAGGCGTTATCCGCAACATCTCCAAAGAAATCAACTACATCCAGTCGGATGTAGAAGAAACGGAGGACAAAGTAACAGCGCTCCAGAACGACCTGGATAAGCTTAAAAAAGAGTATGCCGCCATGGTATACGCGGCTTCCAAAACGGCCAACAGCTACAACAAACTTATGTTTGTGTTTGCTTCCGACTCTTTTAACCAACTGGTGATGCGCCTGCGCTACCTGCAGCAGTATTCCGAAGGGCGCAAAAAACAGGTAGCACAGATCAACAAAACACAGGCTGTGCTCACCGACCAGCTTAACGTCCTCGAATCAAAAAAGAAACAAAAAGAAAGCCTGCTCAACAAGCAGCTCGCTGAAAACAAAAACCTCCAGGGCCTGAAAGTGCAGCAGGACAGCGTGGTATCCAAACTCAGCAAGCAGGAGCAGAACCTAAAGCAGGAAGTGGCGCAACGGCAGCAATCCGTCAAAAAGCTGGACAAGCTGATTGCCGATATTGTGCGTGAAGAAATTGCCCGGGCAGCCCGGGAGGCGCGGGCTGCCGGTAAAGCATCAAGCGCAGGCGCAGGCAAAGTTACTCTTACGCCCGAAACAGCGCTTATCTCCTCCTCTTTTGCCGGTAACAAGGGGCATCTGTCGTGGCCGGTGGAGCGCGGCTTTATTTCGCAGGGCTTTGGCCGCCACAACCACCCGGTACTAAAAGGTGTGGTAACAGAAAACCGCGGCATTGATATCCAGACAACACAGGGCGCCACTGCCCGGGCTATTTTCGAAGGCAAGGTGTTGACTGTAGCCAGCGTACCCGGCATGAACAACATTGTGATGATACAGCACGGCGAATATTTTACAGTTTATGCCAAGCTAAAGACTGTCAGCGTATCGCCTGGCCAAACGGTAAAGCTAAAAGACGTTATCGGCACCGTATATACCGACCCGAACGGAACGACAGAGCTTCAGTTTCAGGTATGGAAAAACAGCGCGAACCTCAACCCGGCTACCTGGCTGCTGCATAAGTAAAAGTAAGTAGCAGGACAAAACAAACCTGGCGATCGACAAGAGGCCTTCAGGTATAAGCTATTGGGAGCAAACAGCTTATACCTTTCCTATACCTTGATTATACTTTAAGTTTATTCCCGCCTCATACTTATATCAACGGTAGTATAACTTGCCCAGATCCGGGTGGCAGACGGCGTGTTTGCTGCCCGGTTGCTTTTTACAGGTATGTCGGATTAAGCAGATAGCTGCCTGTCAGGCACAATAAGCTGATTAGGGCCAAAGTATGGCGCAAAAAAAACACCCCACAGTGCAGGGTGCCTTTCCAAGCTATGAAAACAAACTTAATACATTTATAATAAACAAATGTGCCGGGTGTTACAGCAATACATCTGCTTTAATTTCTGAATCTAATATACAACTTTGGCAGCAAACATGCAACTGCCTGCAAACTTAAAGCTTTATTCCATTATTATATCTATATACTTAGTTTTATAGATATAAGTTGCGTAAAATCTAATTAAATATTAAATAATGGACAAATATTTTCCTGTTGCCGGCTTTAAGCGCTTTTCGCAGGAAAGTTCAGCTAAATAGCATAGCGCAAAGTTACCATAACCCATTTACAATGCGAGGCCAAAGTTAAGGAATTTCACAACATCCTGAGTAACAAGATGAAGAAAATTATTGTACCTACATCAAAATCCCTGCCTTGGAAATAATTTCCAGGACAGGGGAAACGTTTACTTTATTGCACCAGCGCGTCAGACAGACTTAACTAGCTGGAGATTTATTTAAGCAGGAAGCACAAAATACATCGTGCAAGTTGTTGATTATACAGGTGCCTGCCTCAACAGGTATCCAGGTAATTGGCCTTTAAAGTATAAGCTGCTTCATTTACAAAAACAGAAACTTATCCGGCTTAAAGTATAGCACTGATGCTGGCCTACACCGTAGCTTTACCCGGAGAATATAGATTCCTGCTTACCAATCTGACACCGGGGCTGCATCGTAAATAAGCTACAACCTCACAGCACATTAAACTTATCTGCGCTGTTGCGGGTTTATTTAAAATATAACTCCTAATTTTGTACTAACACTCAAAAGATTTAAACCATGGGTACTACCAACATTTTCGCATTAATTGGCGGCTTAGGCACCACAGAAATTTTATTGATTCTGCTCGCTATTCTGCTACTCTTTGGCGCTAAGCGTATTCCGGAACTGGCCAGAGGTATGGGCAAAGGCATCCGTGAGTTTAAAGATGCTTCGAAAGATGCTAAAGATGAGTTTGAAGCGGCCGCCAAAGAGGATCCGCGCGTTAAGTAACAACTTACTTTATCTGATATGCTTTTAAGTAATGTTTTCCTTTTCCTGGGGGATCTGGGAGGAGGCGAAATGATGGTTATTTTCTTAGCGTTCCTTCTGTTGTTTGGCGCTGATCGCATTCCGGGCATTGCCCGCTCCCTTGGCCGCGGCATACGTGAATTCAAAGACGCTACGAACGAAATCAAAAATGAATTAGAGCGTTCTGTAAAGGACGATGACAACAAGCCGAAGATAGGTTGAAACAGTATAACTCACTACGCGACGTTCGCACGGACTTAACTAACGGTGAGGTTACGTGCAGGCAATTGGTAGAACAATACCTCCGGAATATAAACGAGAAGGCAGAACTGAACGCTTTCCTGGAAACTTTTGACGAGGAAGCCCTTGCTCAGGCAGATGCCGCCGATCGCAAACTAGCCAACGGCACCGCCGGCAAACTGGCAGGTATGGTAATTGGTATTAAGGACGTGCTGGCCTACCAGGGCCACCGCCTGCAGGCATCAAGCCAGATTCTGGACGGGTTTAAGTCGCTTTATACTGCTACAGCCGTGCAGCGCCTGCTGGCCGAAGATGCTGTAATTATTGGCCGCCAGAACTGCGATGAGTTCGCGATGGGCGCTTCAAACGAAAATTCTTCCTTTGGCCCGGTACTAAATGCGGATGATCACAGCCGCGTGCCCGGCGGTTCGTCGGGTGGCTCGGCAGTGGCCGTACAGGCGGATTTATGCCTGGCTTCCATTGGGTCCGACACCGGCGGCTCTGTGCGCCAGCCGGCTTCTTTCTGCGGCGTTGTAGGCTTCAAACCCACTTATTCCCGCATTTCACGCTACGGCCTTATCGCCTATGCTTCCTCCTTCGACCAGATTGGCATTATTTCTAAAAGCGTAGAAGATGCCGCTTTGCTGCTGGAAGTAATGGCCGGCCCCGATGCATACGACAGCACCGTAAGCCAGCGCGACGTGCCTGCTTACAGCGGGTTGCTGGCTACAGACACCAGGTATAAGATCGGCTACATCCGCGATTGCTTTGAAAGTGAAGGGCTGGACGCCGAAGTAAAAGACAGTATTTTAAGTATAAAAGATATGCTGCGCGAGGCTGGGCATACCGTGGAAGCGGTCGATTTCCCCTACCTCGATTATATTGTACCAACCTATTATATCCTGACAACAGCAGAAGCCAGCTCTAACCTGGGCCGCTACGACGGGGTGAAGTATGGCTACCGCACCGATAACGCAACCGACCTCTCCTCTATGTATAAAAAAACAAGGGCAGAAGGTTTTGGCCTGGAGGTGCAGCGCCGCATTATGCTGGGCACTTTTGTGCTGAGTGCGGATTATTATGATGCCTATTATACCAAAGCGCAGAAGGTACGCCGTCTGATAAAGGAAAAAACAGACGAGTTGCTTCAGACATACGATTTTCTTATCTTGCCTACCGCTCCCACCACAGCTTTCAAACTGGGAGAGAACACAGCTAATCCGTTGGCTATGTATCTGGCCGATATCTTTACGGTTCAGGCGTCGCTTGCAGGCGTACCGGCTATCTCTATTCCGGTCGGGCGCGATGCCAACGGCCTTTCCATTGGGTTACAGCTGATGTCCCGCTCATTCGGGGAGCCTGCTTTGCTTGCTTTTTCGAATTATATCCTGGATAAGATAACCGTTGAAGCATAACCGTTACCCATGACTTATACAAAACTCTTTACAGTACTTGCGGCTGTAATCTGTAGCGTTTCCGCTTATAGCGCGAAAGCTGCCGATTACAGCCGTTTGCATGAAAACCCTTCTGCAGAGGATTCCCTTAAATTTAAAGTTGACGCTCCCCTGCTTACCCCGGAGGAACTGGCTTTGCTCGTGGAATACATTCCCAACGAGCCAAACGAAGTGATTGCAGACCGCCTCAGTTGTATTGAGGCCACCATCCCCCTGACATTCAACAGCTATGTAAGGAGCTTTATTGATTACTTTACCATTCGCAACCGCAAGTATACACGCAACATGCTGACGCGGGAGAATGTATACTTCCCGCTCTTCGAGAAATACCTGGCCAAGTATAACATGCCCCAGGATCTGAAATACCTCTCTATTGTAGAATCAGGCCTTTACCCCAAAGCAGCCTCGCGTGTAGGGGCCGTAGGGCTCTGGCAGTTTATGCCCGGCACCGGCAAAGATTACGGCCTGAGCCAGAATCAGTATTTTGATGAGCGTATGGATCCGGAAAAGTCCACGGAGGCCGCCATGAAATTTTTGCGGCGCCTGTATAAGATGTACGACGACTGGGAACTGGCAATGGCAGCTTACAACTGCGGCCCTGGAAACGTAAACAGAGCTATCCGCAAAGCAGGCGGCGGAAAAAAAACTTTCTGGGAAATTTTCCCTTACCTGCCCAAAGAAACGCGCGGCTATATTCCGTCCATGACGGCCGTTATCTATGCTATGAAGTATGCCCCGGAACACAACATCTTCTCCGACTCCATACTTTATGCCACCGAAGTAGACACGATGCTGGTGAGCCGTTCGCTGGATCTGGAAAAGCTGGCAGTTGAGTTGCAAATGGAACCCGAAGCACTGCTGGCCCTGAACCCGGAAATAAAAAAAACCGTATTGCCTGCTCATGTCCGCAAATATCCGTTACGGATTCCGGCGCAGCGCATGGCCCTTGTTGCCAAAGACAGAAGCTGCATTTTGTTGGCAGCCGCCCCTGCTTCGGCACCAGTCATAGAAACCAGTCCTGAAAAACCGCCCGTTTTACTTGCCACCGCTAAGGGAACCCGGAAAGAAGCTGCAGCCACCCCTGCCGCAACGCCGAAGAAAAAAGCATACCTGGTGCAGCGTGGCGACAACCTCCTCCGGATTGCCGACAAACACCATGTAACAGTAGCCCAACTGAAAGAATGGAACCACCTGAAGGGCAGCAACATTCGGGCAAATCAGGAACTGGTGATATATCAGGCAGAAGAGGCTGAGGCAACGGCACTGCTTGCTTCTAACACAACAGCGCCGGCAGAAGCAACAGCCGGCAAAGATGCTGCCTCACAAAAAGCAGTTGAGCCCCTTAATAAAAATCCGTCCGTTTACCACGTACAACCCGGCGACACGCTCTGGACCATTTCGCAACGCTACAAGGGTATGACAGTGGAGCAACTCAAAAAGCTGAACAAGTTAAAATCAAACGAAATAAAGCCGGGGCAAAAGCTTATCGTCAGCTAGCTGTCCTGTTATAATACACATAAAAGCACCTTCCGGAAAGAAGGTGCTTTTATGTGTATAGCTGTCTATATGCAGCTTCCGGGCCGTGTCTGTTAAAGAAATCATACTTTCTGCTTCAAGTAGCGCTTATAGATCTTATCTTTGAGGCCTGCATTTTGATTAACCACAATTTCTTATGAAATTGGTCTTTAGCGCAGTTATGCCCGGGATAAGACAAAAAAATACATTAACCAAACTGCAAAACAACAGCACAAATACCGCATACAATGACCAAAGTAAACAAACAGGACGCGTTGAACTATCATGCTGACGGGAAGCCGGGGAAGATAGAGGTAGTTCCGACCAAGATGGTGAGCACCCAGCACGACCTGGCGCTCGCCTACTCACCGGGCGTGGCCGAACCTTGCAAAGAAATAGCCGCAGATAAAGACAACGTTTACAAGTATACGGCCAAAGGCAACCTGGTAGGTGTTATCTCGAACGGCACCGCCGTGTTGGGCTTAGGAAATATCGGTCCGGATGCCTCCAAGCCTGTAATGGAAGGCAAAGGCGTACTGTTTAAGAAGTTTGCCGGTATAGATGTTTTTGATATTGAGATAGACTGCACAGATCCCGAAGAATTTATCCGGATTGTGAAATCGCTGGAGCCAACGTTTGGCGGCATTAACCTGGAAGACATCAAAGCGCCCGAAAGCTTTATAATTGAGATGGCGCTGAAAGAGCAGATGAACATCCCGCTGATGCACGACGACCAGCACGGCACAGCTATTATCTCATCGGCTGCGCTGCTGAATGCCCTGGAACTGACCGGCAAGAAGTTCAACGAGGTTAAGATGGTGATAAATGGCGCCGGCGCCGCTGCCATTGCCTGCACCAAACTATACGTGGCCCTGGGTGCGGACATTAACAATATCGTGATGTTCGACAAAGATGGCATCCTCCGGCCTGAGCGCAACGATCTGGATACTTACATGGCGCAGTTTGTGACCACCCGTAAAATAAATACACTGGCAGAGGCAATGGAAGGCGCTGATGTGTTTATCGGCTTGTCGGCCGGTAACGTGCTGGCGCCCGAATTAGTAAAGCGCATGGCCCCGGATCCGATTATTTTTGCACTGGCTAACCCTGATCCGGAAATATCTTACGAGCTGGCCATGGCTATGCGCGAGGATTTGATCATGGCCACCGGCCGCTCCGACCATCCGAACCAGGTAAACAATGTGCTCGGTTTTCCCTACATCTTCCGGGGTGCTTTGGATGTGCGTGCCACCGAGATAAACGAGGCCATGAAACTGGCTGCCGTACACGCGCTGGCCACGCTGGCCAAAGAGCCGGTGCCTGATCTGGTACTTAAAGCTTATGGCGACAATACTATTAACTTTGGCAGATTTTACCTGATACCAAAACCGCTCGACCCGCGCCTGATAACGAGGATATCACCGGCGGTGGCCGCAGCCGCCATGCAAAGCGGGGTAGCACGCCGCCCTATTACAAACTGGGAGGCCTATGAGCAGGAGTTGCAGGAACGCATCGGTCTGGATCAGAAACTAATGACGCGCATCACCAACCAGGCGAAAAAAGCCCCTAAAACGGTGGTGTTTGCAGAGGCAGACCACTTCAAAATACTGAAAGCTGCCCAGATTGTCCGCGACCAGCATATTGCCCATCCTATTCTGCTGGGCAACCGCAGCCGGATTGAGGACATCATCAAAGAGAACCACCTGGAACTGGAGGGCGTTACCATCATGGACCCGTTTGAGGAGGATGCTGAGCGGGAGAAGTTTGCCCAACTGCTGTATAAAAAACGCCACCGCAAAGGCCTTACGCTGTTCGATGCACGCAGCCTGGTGCGTGATCGGAACTACTTCGGGAGTATGATGCTGGAAACCGGCGCTGCCGATGCACTTATTTCCGGCCTTACCCGCGATTACTCCAAAACCATACTGCCGGCCCTGCAGGTAATCGGCGTAGAAGCAGGCGTTAACAAGGTAGCGGGCATGTATATCATCCTGAATAAAAAAGAGCCATACTTTTTTGCAGACACTACTGTAAATGTGAACCCAACCGCAGATGAATTAGTTGACATCATTGGTCTGACCGCCCGTACTGTCCGCTTCTTTGATACCGAGCCGCGGGTGGCCATACTATCATACTCTAACTTTGGATCTGTGCGCGGCGACATACCGAATAAGGCTGCCGAAGCCGTACGAAAAGCAAAAGCACGTTACCCGGGCCTGATAATCGACGGGGAAATGCAGGCTAATACAGCGCTTAACCGCGACCTGCTGCGCGAGCACTATCCGTTCAGCGAACTGGCAGAGAAAGGGGCGAACACGCTTGTTTTCCCAACGCTTACTTCCGGCAACATCGCCTACAAAATTCTGCAGGAAATTGGCGGCGCTGAAACCATCGGGCCGGTACTGATGGGTATGCGCAAGCCGGTGCACATTTTACAGCTGGGTAGCTCTATCCGGGATATTGTAAATATGGTAACCATTGCCGTTGTAGATGCGCAGAACCATACAACGCAGCATATATTAAATGTATGATAGCCTACATCGACGGCAAGCTGGCCTATAAAGACCCGACCTACGTCATCATTGATGTGCATGGGGTGGGATACCAGATTAAAATACCGCTGAGCACTTATTCCGCACTGCCCGCCGGTGAGCGCTGCAAACTGCAGACTTACCTGCACATCAAAGAAGATGCGCATACGTTGTATGGCTTTACCACAGCTGCCGAAAAGGAAATATTTCTGCTACTGATATCTATTTCCGGCGTTGGGCCCAATACCGGGCTGATGATTCTCTCCTCATTGTCGGTGGACGAGATACAACAAGCCATTGTTCGGGAGGATGTACGCACGATACAGCAGGTAAAAGGCATTGGAGCCAAAACAGCCCAGCGTGTTATACTGGAGCTGAAGGATAAAATAAGAAAAGAGGTGCTGACGACAGATGCCCTGTCGGCGCCAGCAAGGGTGCACAATACGATAAGGGCTGAAGCGTTATCAGCGTTAGTGACGCTGGGCTTTGCCAAAAATGTAGCCGAAAAAACGCTGGACAGCATTATTAAACGCGAAGGAAGTAACCTGAGCGTAGAGGAGCTGATAAAATTTGCGTTGAAATCTTCTTAAGAGCATATAACCTTTTGATTCGGAAAAGTAAAAAAAACGGCCTGCTCCTTGCCATGGTTGCAGGTATTTCCATGCTGGCGTGGTTATCGCATGCGGCAGCATTGCGCGTACCTGGCCGGTTTAAGCTTACGATGCTGCAAAATCTGGTCCTGCAGGATACAGCTAAAATAGACTCCACCAAATTACAACCATACATTCCGAGCCGGCGCCCTACGTTTGTGCCTTCTGATCGGCGTGGCAGCCCATTCAGCACCCGCCCGAGTTTATCCCCCCTGCTGCTGGGCCCACCCAGCAATCTGAAGCTGAACGTGGTTCTGGATGACAGCCTGCAACAATATAACATTACAGAAACATTAGGCGATGTAAACTATCGCACGCCTTCGTCTATGACGATGCAGCAATATTCGGAATGGCAGCAGCGGGAAGCTATCCGGAGCTACTGGCGCGAAAAATCAGCAGGGTTGGACGGCGAAAGTGTGGTGAGCAGCAACCGCCTGATACCCAAGATTTACATCAGCCCTGTTTTCGATCGCATTTTTGGAGGTAACTTTGTAGATATCCAGCCGAACGGTAATGTATCGCTGAAGTTCGGCGCCCGTTTTAACCGCAACGAAAATCCCACCATTCCGCTCCGCCAGCAGCGCACCGGCGACTTTGAGTTTGATCAGAACATCTCCCTGAACCTGGTCGGCAAGATAGGCGAGAAAATGCGCATCAACTTTAACTGGGACAATAACGCCAACTTCGACTTTGAGAACAACATGAAGCTGGACTATACCGGTTATGAAGAAGAAATTATCCGCAAAGTAGAGGCGGGTAATGTAAGCCTGCCGCTCAACAACTCGCTGATTACGGGCGCTCAGAACCTGTTTGGTATTAAAGCGCAGTTGCAGTTCGGCCGCCTGGCTGTTACCACCATTGCGTCCAGCGTACGTGGCAGCAACGACGAGGTAGTTGTTCAGAATGGCGCACAAAACAAGCCTTTCGAGATCAGAATAGACAATTACGATAAGGATCGGCATTTCTATTTGTCGCAGTTTTTCCGGGATCGTTATACCGGTGCGCTCAAGAACCTGCCGCTCGTAAACTCAGGCATCGTTATCCGCAGGCTGGAGCTGTATGTAACCAACAGCAACCGCTCTACCGAGAACCTGCGCAACATGGTGGCCTACATGGATTTGGGCGAAGCAGATCCATTTCGTGATAAGTTTCAGACAAAACCGGCCACTGCCCCGGCCGACAACGGCGCCAACGCGCTGTACGCCTTGCTTACCAACCCCCAGGCCCGCGACAATGCCAATGTAGACGCCTACCTGCGCAGCCAGGGACTGGAAAAAGGCATCGACTTTGAGCATGTGCGCGCCCGCAAACTGGACCCGAATGAGTATAAATTTAACCCACAACTGGGCTACATCTCCCTGAATACAACCCTGCTGCCCGACCAGGTGTTGGGCGTGGCGTTTGAGTACACGTACAACGGCAAAACCTACCAGGTAGGTGAAATGATAGACGACTATCAGAACCTGCAGGATGAGCAGGTGATACACATGAAGCTGCTGAAGGCAACCAACCCCTCACTCGACTACCCGACCTGGGATCTGATGATGAAGAACGTCTACAGCCTGGATGCCACGCAGCTGAACCGTGAAGATTTCCAGATGAAAATCATCTATAAAGATGATGAGACAGGCGTAGACATCACCAGCCTGAAAGAGGTGAGCCCTATCCAGAACGTGCCCCTGGTAGAGGTGATGAACCTGGATAACGTAAACACCAACAACGACAAACCCAGTGATGGTAACTTCGACTTTCTGCCGGGTATTACGGTTGATCCGGAAACGGGCCGCATTTTCTTTCCGGAAGTGGAGCCATTTGGCAGTTACCTGGCCAGCAAACTGGAAGGCCGTAACGAGCTGATCGACCGCTACGTATTTCAGGAACTATACGACCAGACGCAGACTGATGCGCAGCAGAACAGCGTAAAAGCGAAATTTTACCTGCAGGGCCGTTTTCAGGCCTCTTCCACAGATGAAATTGTGCTTCCGGGATTCCGGGTGGCCGAAGGCTCCGTGGCTGTTTACTCAGGCGGCACCCGCCTGGTAGAAGGCACAGATTACCAGGTGTTTTATGACCTGGGCCGTATCAAAATACTGAATCCCAGCTATATCAGTTCGGCCAGCGATCTGCGGGTAACGTACGAAAAAGCAGACCTGCTCAACATACAGCCACGCTCTCTGCTGGGTGCCCGCTTCGACTACCGGCTGAGCGACGACATCAACCTGGGCGCTACTGCATTGCATATGAGCGAGCAGGCATACATCGACCGGGTAAGTATAGGCGATGAGCCAACGAATAACACCATCTATGGCTTTGATGTTAATTTGCAGAAAGAGTCGCGCTTCCTGACGCGGCTGACAGACGCCATACCGCTGATCGAAACCAAAGTACCGTCTACTGTAACGTTCAGCGGAGAGTTTGCGCAGCTTGTTCCTTCCAAAACAAAATCACCGGTAAACGAAGACGGCACTTCTTACCTGGATGACTTTGAAGGCGCAGAAACCCCTTATAGCCTTGGCGGATTTAATAACTCTGTCTGGCGCCTGGGCTCTACGCCGGCACCGCTGATACCTGGCGCCGGGCTGGCTTATGCTTATAACCGCGCCCGGCTGGCCTGGTATACCATCGACCAGATATTTTACCGCGATGCTGACGGCCTGAAACCATCCAACATCACCAAAGAAGAGCTGCAGAACCACTACGTGCGTGCCGTAAGCCGCGACGAGGTGTTCCCCGGTCGCGACCCGGAAGTATCTAATACTTATGAGTATACCTTTGACCTGGCTTACTACCCGCGCGAACGTGGCCAGTATAACTATAATCCGAATCTGACCCCCCAGGGCCTGCTGGCCGGCGACCCGCGCGATAACTATGGCGGTATCAGCCGTGAGATAACCTTTGATACGGATTTTGATAATGCAAATATCGAGTATATCGAGTTCTGGCTGATGGACCCGTTCATCAGCGGGGCCAACGGGCGCAAGGATGCGGAAGGCAACCCCATTCAGAGCAACGATGGCGGTGAACTGGTGCTGAACCTGGGTAGCGTGTCCGAAGATATTTTGCAGGACAACCAGTACGAGTTTGAGAATGGTCTGCCCACCTCCGAAGGAAACCTGCAGAATGTGCAGGAAACTATCTGGGGCCGCGTTACAACGGAGCAGTTCCTGACAGATGCCTTTACAGGTATACCGGGTGCACGCCAGTTTCAGGACATTGGCCTGGATGGCCTGGATGATGAAGACGAGCGCAGCTTTTTCCAGAGCAGCTTCCTGAACCAGATTCCGGGTACGCCATCGCAAACAGTGCTGAATGACCCGTCCGGAGACAACTTCCGCTACCAGCTCGACCCGTATTACGACGAGCAGGATGCCGGTATACTTGCCCGCTACAAGCTATACAATGGCATGGAAAACAACTCGCCCGAAAACAGCCGCTTCTCCAACTATGCCTTTCCCGACAAAGAGGACCTGAACAAGGACAACGTCATCAACGATGTGGAGCAGTATTACGAGTATAAAATTAATCTGAAGCCGGGCCAGTTGAATGTAGGGCAAAACTTTATAGTAGATGCCGTAAGCCAGCAAATATACGGTGATGAGGTAACGTGGTACCAGTTCCGGATACCGGTGCGCCAGCCAACCGGCACCGTCGGCAATATCAACGGTTTCAAGTCTATCCGCTTTATGCGCCTATACCTGACACAGTTTGCCGACCCGGTGGTAATGCGTTTTGTGCAGTTCCAGTTTGTGGCCAACCAGTGGCGCCAGTACCAGCAGCCTATTACGGACGGCGCTCCCTGCCTGACCTGTACCGGTGATGCCAAAGCCTTCACTATATCTACGGTAAACATCGAAGAGAACGGGCAGGCTACCGAAGGCGCTACACCATACGTGTTGCCTCCCGGTATCGAACGCCTGCGCGATTATGCTTCTACCACCAACCGCCGCCAGAATGAGCAGTCGCTGCAGCTGTGCGTGGAAGATTTAAAAGACTCTTTCTCGAAAGCTGTTTACAAGAACATTTCGCTGGACATGCTTACTTACAAGCGCTTGAAAATGTTTCTGCACGCTGAAACCCAGGATCTGAACACCAACGACGACGAAGTAGAAGCTTTTATCCGTATTGGTACCGACTATACACAAAATTATTACGAGTACGTGATCCCGCTTAAAATGACGCCGCCCAACAGTACCGGTGAGCGGGAAATATGGCCTTTAGAGAATGAAGTGGATATTGCCCTGGATGAGTTTGTAAATGCCAAAGTACTGCGCAACATTCAGCCGGGTGGCTATAATCGCTACCAGCCTTATGAAGTGCATATCGGCGGCAAGACCATACGCGTGCTGGGTAATCCCGATTTGAGCGAAGTTCAGGGCGTGATGATTGGTATACGCAACCCCCGCAAACCTAACGATGACGGACGCCCGCACTCGGTATGTATGTGGGTAGATGAACTGCGCGTAACTGACTTCAAAAACCAGTCGGGCTGGGCTGCTAATGCCCGGCTCAACACCAAACTGGCCGATTTTGCCAACGTTACCGCAACAGGTGCCTATACTACTGTAGGCTTTGGCGGACTGCAGCAGAAGATTGCGCAGCGATCCCGCGAAAACATCGCTTTGTTTGACGTGAATGCTAATATTGCAGCCGATAAGTTTTTACCGGAAAAGTCAGGCATCAAGGTGCCGGTGTCGGTGCAGTATGGTACACTTAACAGCGAACCGCAGTACGATCCGCTGGACAAAGATGTGCCGCTGGAGCAGTCGCTCTCGCGGTTTGGGGAAGACAAGGAAGCCCGGGCAGCGTATAAGAGAGAAGTTACCACGCGCGAAACCCGCAAGAGCATCAGCCTGCTGAACGTGCATAAAGAGCGCACCAACCCCGATGACAAAATCAGGCCTTACGACATAGAGAACCTGTCGCTGTCTTACTCTTATGCCGAACGTCTGTTTACCAACATCGAAACGGATCGGGATTATACCAAAACCTATAATGCGGCTGTGGCCTACAATTACGCCAATACGCCCCGGAACTATACGCCTTTTGCCGAGGCTAAAGCGCTCAACTCGCCTTACCTGCGCCTGATAAAAGACCTGAACTTTACACCAATGCCAAGCAGTTTTACCTTCCGGGCTGATTTGGATCGCCGCTACAACGAAACATTCCTGCAGCGCCGCGATTCCGAAACGGGACTTATCACTACGCGCGGCATTGACCCGACCTTCCAGAAGTACTTTTATTTTAACCGCATTTATGATCTGAAGTGGGATCTGAGCAAAAGCCTGTCGCTGGACTATACGGCTACTAACCGCGCTGTAATAGACGAGCCTGATGCCCGCATTGACAGTGACATTGACTCACTTCAGTATAAGAATAAAATTATCTGGGAGAACCTGAGCCGCGGTGGCCGCAACACCAACTTTAACCAACTGGTAGCTCTTAACTATAAACTGCCGCTGGATAAGTTTCCGCTAACCGACTGGATTGGCGCTGAAACGCGTTATGCCGCCACGTATATCTGGACAGCCGGCTCCACTGCCCTCAACCAGGACACCACCTTCCAACTGGGTAATACCGTGGAAAACAGCACAGAGTTCAGCGTAAATGGCAAATTCGATATCGTGAAGCTGTACAACAAGGTGAAGTTCCTGCGTGCCGTTAATACGCCAGCGCCAGCGGGCGGCCAGGTACAGCCTGCTCCCGGCGACTCGGCCGCTGCGAAGCCAAAACCAGATTTGAAATTTGTAAAATCGCTGGCAAGAGTGCTGATGATGACCCGGTCCATTAACTTTACCTACCTGCAAAACCGGGGTACCATGCTGCCAGGCTACCTGCCTACCACCGCCTTCTTCGGCTTTGATGACGAATTTGACGCGCCGGGGCTGCCGTTTATACTTGGCAGGCAGTATGAGCTGGACCAGTTGTATGACCGCGCCAACAGCAATGGCTGGTACACCGACAGCAGCCAGTACCTGAACACGCCGCTTAGCTCCATACTTACCGAAACCTTTACAGCACAGGCCAACCTGGAGCCGTTTAAAACCTTTAACGTGCAGCTCGATGTACGCCGTAACTTGTCCAGAATTGAGGAAGTGTTTTACCGCAAAGAGTATGACGATTTTGGTGACGTAAGCGACATGGATCAGCGCCAGAACCCGTTTAACTCCGGCGCTTTCAGTACCTCTTTTATGGCGCTGGGTACCTTATTTGAGTCTACAAGTGATGGCACCTCCGCAGCATTCGATAACTTTATCGCTAACCGCTATGTGGTGCGCGATCGCCTGCAGGCAGCCAATGAAGTCGCTACAGACTCCGGCTATACTCTAAACTCACAGGATGTGCTTATCAAGTCGTTTGTGTATGCTTACCAGGGCCGCGACATCAACGGGTATAAAGCCAAAGCAGAAAACCCTTTCAAGCGCCTGCCCATACCTAACTGGCGCATTGATTATAATGGTTTGTCTACACTGCCGTTCTTCCAGCAGTGGTTCAGCCAGGTAAATCTTACGCATGCTTATGCCGCCAACTACAACATTACCAACTTTACCACTTCGCTGGCTTATAACCAGGAGCCGGCAGGCTTCCCAAATCAGCTGAATGAGTTTGGCCGCATTGAGCCATACTATATTGTAAGCCAGCTCACCGTTTCGGAACGGCTGGCCCCGCTGATTGGAATTAACTTCCGTACGAAGACCAACCTGACCGGCCGCCTGGAGTATAAAGTGGAACGCAACCTGTCGCTGAACCTAACCAACGCGCAGGTAACGGAAACGCACGTAAAGGACTACGTAATCGGGCTGGGCTATACCACTACACGCTTCCGCATTCCGTTTAAGATTGGCGGTGAGCGCAAGGTGCTGGAAAATGAGCTGACGATGCGGCTCGACTTTTCGGTGCGTGACAACCAGACCGTACAGCGCGCCATTGCACGCGATGACAACGGCCAGGAGCGTAGCCAGAACCAGATCACCAACGGTACGCGCCAACTGCAGCTGCGCCCTACCATCGATTATGTGCTGAGCCAGCGCCTGAACTTACAGTTTTATGTGTTGCGCACCGTATCTGATCCAAAAATATCTACGTCGTTCCGTAACAGTATGACAGAGGGAGGCATTCAGCTGCGCGTTAGTTTGCAATAAAGTTTTGGCATTCCGAAAAAGGCCGTATTTTTGGATAGCAATAGTATAAACTAACAGAACAAATGAACTTACCAGAAAACCTGAAGTATACCAAAGATCACGAGTGGATACGCGTGGAAGGTGATATAGCTTATGTAGGCATCACGGATTTTGCACAAAGCGAACTCGGCGACATCGTGTATGTAGACATTGACACTGTAGACAAGCAAGTTGCCCAAAACGATGTGTTTGGCACTGTAGAAGCCGTAAAGACAGTTTCTGACTTGTTCAGTCCGTTGAGCGGCACTGTGCTTGAGTTTAACGAGAAGCTGGAAAGCAGCCCCGAGCTGGTAAATTCTGATGCTTACGGCGATGGCTGGATCATCAGAATGTCGATAGATAATACAGCTGAGATAGACGAATTGCTGTCGGCAGACGATTACCGCGAAGTGATTGGCCAATAATTGCTGAGCCTGATAGGTTTTGATATTACGCTATAACCTGTTTACCCTGCTGTGGGCAGCAATGATCCTTTTGCTGACATTGCTGCCCTCAGCTTCCATGCCGGCCAACATATCGCTCTGGTCGCTGCTTTCGTTTGATTCTTTTGCCCACGCCTTTCTTTTTACCATACTCATCTTCCTGATGATTGTGGGGCTGAAAAAGCAGTTCAGCTACCTGAAGCTGCGCCACTACGCCATCCGCATTTCTCTTTCTACCAGCGTTATTTTCGGCATCGCCATCGAGTTGATGCAGCACTATTTTATCGCAGGCCGGCAAGGCGACATCATTGATGTGCTGGCTGACACCATCGGCTGCCTGGCCGGTATTGTGCTGTTCAAATGGATTTATGTCTGGTAGGTTTTACCGGATCTTCCCTTATAATTCTTTGCATTAGTCGCTTTTAAGCCACTGTGTCTCCCTCTCCCCTCCTGCCCAAACCCCACTTACCTGATAAATAACTTCCATAATTATTATACTTTTCCTTATTATTACAGTAGTATATAATACGCCCCTTCTCTCTGTAAATCAGCGCCTTTCAGGTTTACGGACATTCTATAAGCTCCTTTAAGACGCAAATAGATGTAATTGTTTTATGACCCGGTAACGCAAAAGCATCCTCTTCATAGATTAACTATAGTATGTACCTTTTTGTAGCCGTTAAGGCACAACAGGTAGCTATAGTCGTTGCACAGCTCTCCGTAATGGCTGAGTCTCTTTCAGCTGCTCCTTCCCGCCATCTATACCTGCCATACTTTCTGCAGCAGGTTGGATTTGCTCTTCCTAGTATCCTCAAATGAAAAGACTTTATCACACAATCTTTCATTAATATGAAAACACAATTATTGATGTTGAACCAGGCTACATCCAAGGCCTTGCTTAACCGCTGGTGGAGACGAATGGCTCTAACCCTGCTGCCCCTAATCTGCTTCTCTTCTATGGCGCTTGGACAAACCAAGCTCTGGGATAAAACCCTCGGCGGTAGTGTAAGTGATGATCTATCAACCATAGTGGCTACGGCCGATGAGGGCTTCTTGCTGGGCGGATACTCCAATTCCAACAAAAGCGGGGATAAATCTCAAGACTCTAAAGGGGGTGATGACTACTGGATAGTGAAATTAAATGCTGACGGCACTAAGGCCTGGGACAAAACCATTGGCGGGAATGGTGATGATCAGCTAACTTCTATGCAGCAGACCAGCGATGGAGGCTACATATTAGGTGGAACTTCTTATTCCGATAAAAGTGGCGATAAGTCCGAAGAAAATAAACAGACTGGGTACTACTCCACTGACTACTGGGTGGTGAAGTTAAATGCTGCAGGTGAGAAAGAGTGGGATAAAACCATTGGTGGGAATAGCGATGACCAGTTAACTTTTTTGCAACAGACCGACGATGATGGCTATATATTAGGAGGAACTTCCTTTTCCAACAAAAGCGGGGATAAAACTCAATCTAACAATGATGATTGTGATGAAAATGGATGTTCTTCTACTGACTATTGGGTAGTGAAATTGAACGTGGATGGTAATAAAGAATGGGACAAAACGATTGGCGGGAATAATTTTGATCATCTAACTTCTCTACAGCAGACTAACGATAGAGGCTATATTCTGGGAGGATTTTCTTTTTCGGATAAAAGTGGCGACAAGACTGAAAATTCTAAAGGGGTATTTGACTACTGGATCGTAAAATTAGACCCTGATGGTACTAAATCCTGGGATAAAACCATTGGTGGGGATGGTAGTGACTATTTACAGTCACTACAGCAGACCAGCGATGGTGGTTATATTGCAGGGGGTGACTCCAATTCAGACATCAGTGGAGACAAAACAGAAGGTTCTGAAGGGATTGATGACTTCTGGATAGTGAAACTGAGTGCAGAGGGTAATAAAGAATGGGATAAAACCATTGGCGGGAATTATTCTGATCAACTTACTTCTCTACAGCAGACCAGTGATAGGGGCTTCTTGCTGGGCGGCTACTTTTATTCCGACATAAGCGGAACTGACTTCTGGATAATAAAATTAAACCCTGATGGTATAAAATCCTGGGATAAAGCTATCGGAGGGAATAGTAATGACATTTTACAGTCTCTACTGCAGACCAGCGACGGTAGTTATATTGCAGGAGGCTACTCCGATTCAGATGCCAGCGGGGACAAAACTGAAAATTCTAAAGGTGGCCCGGATTACTGGGTGGTGAAGCTAAATAATGATGACAACCCTTGCAGCCAAGCGGTCTCCAGCTTCACCCTACTTAATGCCGATACACAGGAGGAACTTATGACTCTGCAGCAGGGAGACACCGTTGACCTGACCATGCTGCCTACCCAGCACCTAAGTATCCGGGCCAACACCGCGCCGGCTGCTGTAGGCCGTGTTAACTTTAACTTGGACAGCACCACAGAGGCAGTGGATACCACCTCCCTATACACCTTCACCAGTAAGACTAAGTTTGTCAATGGCCCCCATACACTTACCGCCACCCCATATTGCGAAGCAGAGAATGGTGGAGGAAGAGGGACAGCTTTGACCCTTAACTTCCAGGTGATATCAAATGAGAGAATCGTTACTATAACTGCGGATAAAGATAATACCATCAACTCCACAGCTCCCGAGGGTAATGATGGAGCTTCAGTAGTTTTTCGTACCGGGAGAACAGGATCAAGTGGTGGAGATAGATTACACAGAGCATTGTTACACTTCGACCTGAGCAGTATTCCGGCAGGAAGCACCATTGACTCAGCCATACTTACTTTACATGTCATCAGAACAGGTGAAGCCGTTACAGGAGTAGCCTTACATAGAACAACAACAAACTGGAGCGAGCTGGAATCTACCTGGAGCCATGCTGTTTACCCCGGCACTCCCTGGACAACGCCAGGAGGTGATTTTGAGCCGAATGCTACTGCAAGCACAGGTAATGTCTCTCGTAACCTTGGCTTTTTAGTTATTCCCAATCTGACAGGAGATGTGCAGGAATGGGTAAATGATTCTTCTTCAAACTTTGGATGGGTTTTAAAAATACCGGATGAGGAAATTCCTTATAGTGCAAAACTCATTGCTTCACGGGAGCAGGATAGTGAAATTTATCGGCCGTCACTTCGTATTATTTATACTTTAAAGGATGAGAATCCCAATCCTGAGCAACCAGCTGTACAGAGCTTCACGTTAGTGAACGCCAGAAACGAGCAGGACCTGATGCGCCTTGCTGATGGAGACACGCTTGACCTGGCTGCACTGCCCACTCGTTCACTCAACATCAGGGCCAACACCAGCCAGAAAAACGGCATTAACGTAAAGTTTTCCTTGAGCGGGCAACAGTCCCGCAACTGGAAAGAACTGGGCTATCCGTACGCACTGTTCGGAGATGAAGGCGGTAATTACCACGCCTGGTCTCCGGCTCCTGGCAACTATACCCTCACTGCTACTCCTTACACCAATGCAGGCGCAAAAGGCACTCCTCTCACCATCTCCTTCACCATTGTCAACAAGCTGGCAGTGAAAAGCTTTACACTGGTAAATGCCCGCAACGAGCAAGACCTGCTGCCTCTCGCTGATGGGGATACGGTTAACTTAGCTGCACTATCTACCCGCTCGCTCAACATTCGGGCTAACACCAGCCAGCAGAAGGGCATTAACGTGAAGTTCGTTCTGAGCGGCGAACAGTCCCGTAGCTGGACTGAGTTGGGTTCTCCCTATGCGCTCTTCGGCGATGAGGCAGGCAATTACCACGCCTGGTCTCCGGCTCCGGGCAACTACACCCTTACCGCTATCCCTTCCTCTGATGCAGGCGTACCTGGTATACCACTTACCATCTCCTTTACTGTAGCCAATACAACGACTATTAACCTTTCCAGTAGTATAAAGGCAGTAGCAGATCAGGTAAGTGCAGTCGCAGTTGCTTACCCGAATCCTACGCATGCAGGCAAAATAAAAGTAGTGTTGCCCCAGCAGGTGCAGGGAGACATCACATACACCCTGGTCTCTCTGCTCGGAGCAAAGGTAGCTGGTGGGGAGCTGAACCTGTCCAGCCCGGCAAAGGAGGTGGAGTTCGACTTTTCCGCTCAGATGCAGGCCACAGGAGTATACTTCCTGCACCTGAAAGGCCAGAACCTGCAGACAATCCTCAGGGTGGTGCGGCAGTAAGCCACATCCCTCTTCCTGATAACTTTCCCCTTGCTGCTCTCCGTGTATATGGTTAAACATGGAGAGCAGGCAAGTACCGCCTTATATAAATAAAAACATCTGGTAGAACAATGAATAGACGCTAAACAGCTAAGCAACCTTCGTTATCTACGGGGCCTTAACTTGCAGGAACTGTAGATAAAATTACTATGCTATATACTTTATGTCCGCTATAAATAAGGAGCTACTGCTTATCTTTAGCAGATGAAGCGACTTTATATCCTCTTCTGGCTACTGTTTTGCTGTGGCCTGGCATCAGCGCAGAACATGCCCCGGGTGCGGCAAACCATTGATACGCTCACCTCCGAAACGATGCATGGGCGAGGCTATGTTTTTGAGGGCGATACGAAAGCTGCAAATTATATACGCGACAGGTTTGCTGCGGCGGGCTTGGCGCCCCTGCCACCAAGCAACAGTTATTTCCAAACGTTTACACTCCCTGTTAACCGCATCACCGAAACGCCTCTTTTAAAAGTAGATGGCAGGACACTAAAACCTGGGAAAGAGTTTGTGGTACAGGCAGCCTCTCCTACAAGTATAGGCAAAGCAAAAATGCTGCGGCTGGACACGCTTATTTTTTCGGATGCTGCTACTGCCCGAAAGTTCTTCTCCGGAGATCTTACAAAATATGCATTGGTATACCGGCAGCAGGAGGCGAAAAGGCTGCGCGAACTACCGGAAGCATATCAGCAGAAGTTGCAACAGGCAAAAGTGCACATTGTGCTGCAAAAAGGTCTGCTTACCACGGTGGCGCAGCAGCAAAGCAATATACCGGTGCTGGAAGTGCTGGAAAGCAGCTGGCCTGTCGGCGCCCAGAAAGTCAGGTATAGCATCCAAGCGGAATTTGTACCTGCATATAGCACGCAAAATGTACTGGGCTTTGTAGAAGGAAGTATACATCCTGATTCTTTCCTTGTTTTCTCGGCGCATTACGACCATTTGGGCGGACAGGGCAAAGGGGTATACTTTCCGGGTGCAAACGACAATGCCAGTGGCACGGCCATGCTGCTGGAACTGGCAGCATATTACGGGCAACCCGAGCACCGGCCCAGGTATAGCATTGCATTTATGGCCTTTGCCGCCGAAGAGGCCAGTCTGGTTGGCTCCCGCTACTACGTGCAGCATCCTGTATTTCCGCTCTCCCAAATCCGGTTTCTGGTAAACCTGGACCTGCTGGGTACCGGCAGTGAAGGCATGATGGTGGTGAACGGCAAAATACATGCGCCTGAATTTGATCTGCTGCAACGCATCAATGGGCGGGGCCGCTATCTGCCGCAAATCAAAAGCCGGGGCAAAGCTGCCAACTCCGACCATTATTACTTCTCTGAAGCGGGCGTGCCGGCATTTTTCTTTTATACTTTGGGTGGCACTGCCGCTTACCATAACGTAAACGACTATGCCCGCCAGCTGCCGCTCACAAAATTCCCAGAAATTTTTGAGCTGCTGACTGATTTTGCAGCAGCACTACAGGAATAGCCAAGCAAGCTTACTGTTCAGGACAAGTATAAGAACCTGCTTTCTTATCTATCATACAGATTTGCATCCCTGATTTGCCTGCCAACTTTAAACGGAAGCGGATGCATGGTTGCAGCATCTCATTTATAGCTGCGTTACCTATTCTACAGAAAATACCTTATCTGATTTTCAGGCACCAGCCATCCTGTTCAATATACTTTTTTAATTTATTTTTAGCCCGGCATAAAATATTTTAGTACAATTCTACTACTATTTTGCCAATCCTTTTTCCGGAATCAAAGGCACATCAACATCTAAGATTATAGATATTTAGCTCATTTATCATTACAACGGCTTAAGACTTATTGAATCCACATTTAAACCCTTCTTTAATCTACAAACTAAATAAGATTAATTAGTACAATTTAATGCTGAGCTAAGCAAAAAATATATGGTTATTTAAATTACTTTTTGCATATTATAACGTAATTACACAATACGTCTGCTATAATAGCAGCACTGGCACACAGTCAAGTATAAATTAACTCTAATATCAAAACCATGAAAAAACATTTACTTACCGCATGCACTTTTTTAGCTGCGTTCCTGTCCATTCAGGTTAGCTTTGCCACAGGCTATACCGATTATAGTTTCAAAAATAACCGCGGCATCCAGCCTAACTACACAGATGCTGGCGGAAGCGCTGACAATAAAGCTATTCTACCGCAAAATGGCAGGTGTATTGTCAGCAATGCGCAGATTACGAATGTCAGGTATATAATAGATGGCATATCTTATACCACACTGCAGGGAAAAGTTAAGCCTGGCAAAAAGGTTAAAGTGGTTTTTACAGTGCCAAAAAGCAAAAGCTTCAGCACTTATTCACTTGTCAGCTACAAAGCACCGTATGCTGTTTTCGTTGAAAGTGCCGCTGATAAGCAGGAGGTATTCGACTATAAAACAATTGATACTAAAGGTGGCACTGTTTATATGGAGATAAATGTGCCTGATTGTTATTTCCAGGTTGATTTTGTGAAAGGATGTATAATTGAGCACCTGGGCCCTGCCGGATCTAATAACTTTTATAACAGACAGGGGCGCATGATTGCCTTTACATCTGGTGGAACATTTTCGTGCATCCCGCCGGATGAAGGCACAGGTTCCGAAGGATGCACACTGGGATACTGGAAGAATCACACCGACCGCTGGTGCAGCAACTACCAAACTTCAACCCGGTTTGGTTCAGTGTTTACGGCTGCACCATCAGATCTCAAAAACCTTACTTTACTACAGGCCTTAAATTTAGGCGGAGGCGGCAAGTATAACCTGGCACGCCAGGGCGTAGCAGCCTTACTCAACGCATGCAGCGGCGAAGTAGCATCACCTTATACTACAAATGACGTAAAGACTATCGTAAACAATGCCTTCAGAAATTCCGGAACGATAGGACAAGTAGCCTCTGACCTTGATGAAGCAAATAACTTAGGTTGCCCGCTTGGAGGTACCAAAGCGACTAAGACCTCCCATGCAATGCAGGGCGTTGGGGTACTTCAGTCTGAGCAATTATCTGCTTACCCAACACCTTTTACCGATAAGGCAACGATAGAATTTACATTAACCAACGCCGGCAGTTATACCATCAACCTGTATGACATGAAAGGTAGCCTGGTAAAACAGTTGAAAGCCGGTACAGCCAAAGCAGGTGAAGTAAACCAGGTAGAGGTAGACGGAAGCTCCCTGGTTGAAGGATTATACCTGGCAAAGCTTGTAAGTGGTTCTGAAACCAAAACAATTAAGCTCCTTCTTAGTAAGGATTAAATAAGAAGACTGTCTTAAAAACTATAGAAGATTAGGTCGGGAGTATTTTCATAGATATTTCCGGCCATTATCAAAAGCGCCTGCCACTGAAAAATCAGCAGCAGGCGCTTTTGGTATACTTTAAATGATAATCCTGGTAAGCGGACAAAGTAAACCGCACCTTTTAAACTTTTCACCATCAATGTGTGAAGTATTGATCATGAGGCATTGAATACGATGAAAGTCTTGTGCCTAATGTCTCAGTACTTATGCCCTTTTACTTACAGGATGTTGTTAATCTGCTCTTTAATTTTCTCCAGTTCTTCCTTCATCTCTACTACGTGGTGCTGTATGGTAGCGTCGTTGGCTTTGGAGCCGATGGTGTTGATCTCACGGCCTATTTCCTGCGCAATAAAGCCCAGCTTTTTGCCGGTTGGTTCGGGCAGGTATACTGTTTCTGTGAAGTAGTGCAGATGGTTAACCAGACGTACCTTTTCCTCGGCAATGTCCAGCTTCTCTATATAGTACACCATCTCCTGCTCAAAACGGTTCTTATCGAATTGGTCTGAACCCGAAAGTTCCAGCATGTGGCTCTTAATGCGCTTGCGTATCAAATCTGTCCGCACGGGATCGTGCTTATCTACCTCGGCCAGCAGAATCCGGATCTTATCGATGTACGACATAATTTCGGCCGTAAGCGCCTTGCCTTCATCCGCCCGGAAAGTTTGTATATTGTGGAGCGCCTGATCAAAGAGCGGCAGCACATTTTCCCATTCCGCTCCTGTGGCTTCTTCTTCCGGCTGATCCTGCTGCAACACCTCCGGCATGTGCAGCGCCAGCCGGAACAGTTCGTTTTTAGTGGCTCCTACTGCATCTGCTGCCTCGTTCAGTTCCTGGTAATAAGCCTGCAGCAATTCCCTGTTGATGGTATTCTTTGCTTTCTGTGTCCTGTTTTTAGTATAATCAATGCACACGCTCACTTTGCCCCGCACCAATGCTTTGGTTACCAGGTTCCGGATTTCATACTCCCGATCTGTCAGAAAACGGGGCAGGCGCACGCTTAAATCCATGCCTTTAGAGTTCAGCGAACGGATTTCTACGGAGATAGAATACTGGTCGGCATCGAGGCGGGCACTGCCAAAGCCTGTCATGGACTGCAACATAAGCTCTTTTTAGAATTAATATTTTTGCAAATTAAGTATAAATATCCACTTTTGTCCGGCTGTTGCCATGAAAGCTGCCAAAACACCGGCTTTGTGTACACGGTCAATGTATAAAATTCTTACCTTTGCTGAATGAAATTTGGTGTAGTCGTTTTTCCGGGGTCCAACTGCGACCAAGACTTGGTAGATGCCATTAGCATTGGCATGCAACAGGAAGTTGTAAAGCTATGGCACAAGAGCCACGATTTACAGGGTTGTGATTTTATACTGCTGCCGGGCGGCTTTTCGTATGGCGATTACCTGCGCTCCGGCGCTATCGCCCGCATTTCGCCTATTATGCAGGAGGTAGTACAACATGCCAACAGCGGCGGCTACGTGATGGGTATCTGCAACGGTTTCCAGATTCTGACAGAGGCCGGTTTGCTGCCCGGCGCACTGCTGCGCAATGTTAACCAGAAGTTTATCTGCGACAACGTATACATCAAGCCTGCCACCACCAACCTGTTGCCTACGCGCCTGCTGGACCTGAACAAGGCTTATAAAATACCCGTGGCGCATGGCGAAGGCCGTTATCACGCCGACACGGATACCCTGAAGCGGCTGCACGACAACGATCAGATCATGTTTAAGTATAGCAGCAACGCAGCCGAAACCCACGAGCTATACAATGTAAATGGTAGTCTGCTGAATATTGCCGGTGTGAGCAACGAGAAGAAGAATGTTTTCGGTATGATGCCACACCCCGAGCGTGCCGTAGACCCGGAACTGGGCAACACTGATGGCCGTGCTATTTTCGAATCAATTGTGGAATTGGTAAACGCATAAGTTAGACTATAGACGTTAGATATTAGACCCTGGATCTTAATTATAGAAAAGCCCTGCCTGTACGTACAGGCAGGGCTTTTTACCTGTTACCAGATGCTTTGGCTGTGGACAAAGTACAAGACCGGGTTTGATGTAAGATCTAAAAGCCCTAGCTTTGCACCTGCAATGAGAAAAGCAACGCCATTCTTAACCGTCACTCCACCGTGACGCCTGCTTTACCAAGCCGTTCCGGTTTGGTCTAAGTTCTCCTTTTCTACTTTTAATATACTTTCCGCATTAACACAGGTGCGTCCCGGGCTGATTTTATACTTGTCCGTGGCACCCTATACTTTATATTTCCATGCTTTATAGTTCTATCAACTTCAAAGAAATCAATTATAAAAACGAGGTTCTCTCAGGTCTGACCGTAGCCCTGGCACTGGTGCCCGAAGCCGTTGCTTTTGCCTTTGTGGCGGGCGTAGATCCGTTGGTGGGTTTGTATGCAGCCTTTATGGTATGCCTGATTACCTCTATTTTTGGTGGCCGGCCAGGTATGATTTCCGGCGCCACCGGCGCATTGGCCGTGGTGATGGTAAGCCTGGTGAAGGACCACGGGGTAGAGTACCTGTTTGCGACCGTGGTGCTGATGGGCGTGTTACAGATGCTGTTCGGTTTACTGAAGTTGGGTAAATTTATCCGCTTTATCCCGGAGCCGGTTATTTATGGCTTTGTGAACGGCCTGGCCATCGTGATATTTATGGCGCAGTTCGGGCAGTTTAAAGTGCCCAAACTGAATGACACTGGCGTCTCCTGGATTGCTGGCGTACCGCTTTACACCATGCTCGGGCTGGTGGTGCTTACCATGGCGATCATTTTCCTACTACCCAAGCTCACCAAAGCCGTGCCGGCAGCACTTACAGCCATCGTGGTAGTGTCGGCTATTGTAATTGGCTTTAACCTGGACACCCGCACCGTAGGTGATATGGCTTCTGTGGGTGGCGGCTTCCCGGCATTTCATATTCCGGCAGTACCCTTCAATTTAGAAACGCTTAAAATCATTTTCCCTTATGCCTTTATACTTGCCGGCATTGGTTTACTGGAATCGCTGCTGACACTAACGCTGGTAGACGAGATTACCCAGACCCGCGGGCGCAGCAACCAGGAATCGGCGGCGCAGGGCCTGGCCAACGTTGTGGCAGGATTCTTCGGAAGTATGGGCGGCTGTGCGATGATTGGCCAGAGTATGATTAACGTGACTTCCGGAGGCCGCACGCGCCTGTCGGGTATTACGGCGGGTGTGATGCTGCTGGTGTTTATCCTGTTCGCTTCCAGCCTGATTGAGATGGTGCCGCTGGCAGCGCTGGTCGGCCTGATGTTTATGGTAGCCATTGGCACTTTTGAATGGTCGAGTTTCCGTATACTCCGTAAAATCCCCAAATCCGATGCTTTCGTGCTCGTAGCCGTTTCGGTGCTGACGGTTATCTTTGACCTGGCTATTGCTGTGGCCATTGGTGTGGTTATCTCGGCCATGGTGTTTGCCTGGAATAGCGCCGTGCGCATCCGCGCCCGCAAGTATGTGGACGACAAAGGTGTGAAGCATTATGAGATTTACGGCCCGCTTTTCTTCGCCTCCACCGCCAACTTCCTCGATAAATTTGATGTAGCCAACGACCCTGATGAGGTGATAGTGGACTTTGCAGAATCGCGTGTGGCTGACCACTCCGGCATTGAGGCGGTAAACAAACTCACAGAACGCTACCTGAACGCCGGCAAAACGCTGCACTTGCGCCACCTGAGCGAAGACTGCCGCCGCCTCCTCAAAAAAGCAGGCAACATGGTAGAAGTAAACATCATGGAAGACCCGCATTATGCGGTGGTAACGGACAGGCTGGCATAAAGCAATCCGATTCACAAACAAAAGAGCTCCTTTACAAGGAGCTCTTTTGTTTGGTTATAGTATACTGATGGAAGTATAAAATTAGGAACGGCCTGGCTGCTATACTTTGGCGGCGAGTTTGGCTAAAGGCTTTGGCATTTTCTGTGCTGGAGTAACTACGCTTCAGCTTCATGCTGCAGAATAACTTCAATCCGCTTATCCGGAATCAGCCACATAAAAGCTACCAGAACGTAGATGCTGCCGGCAACCCAGGGGTTGAAGTAAGTAGAACAAATAGCTGTGAAATAAAGGACGGGGGATATTTTCCCTTTTATATCTTTGCCTATAGCCTTGGTAAGTATAAAATCCGGTCCGTTGTTCTTTATAATACGGTTTTGTAAAACCCAGTAAGCGATGGAAGCCATAAAGAGTACGACGCCATACAGCGCCATCGGAGCAGCAGCAAAATGATTTTCGCCCATCCAGCCTGTCACGAATGGAATAAGCGATAGCCAGAAGAGCAAATGCAGATTCGCCCACAAAATATCGCCGGTTACTTGTTTCACCGTGTAGAGCATGTGGTGATGGTTGTTCCAGTAAATGGCTACGTAAATAAAGCTTAAGATGTAGCTGACAGTAACCGGAATTAAAGGCTTCAAGGCGTTGAAATCATTGCCATGGGGTACTTTTATTTCCAGCACCATAATGGTGATGATGATAGCCAGCACGCCATCGCTGAATGCTTCTAATCGTCCTTTACGCATATTTTCGGTTTGGAATCCTGGATTTACGGTTGGGTAAGTGGTGCTTAAAGCAATTTATGCGCAATGACCTCATGCAGATAATGGGTGAGAGATGCCTGTGCTGGATTAGAGTATGCTTTTCTTAGTATTCCTGAATGAGTACGTTTATAGGTATATTCAATGCCTTGTGAAGATTTCGAATCATTTCCAGGGTAAGCTTCCTTTTTCTGTTCAACACCTCGCTCACCCTGCTTGTGAAGCCAAGAACTTCTGCCAGATCTTTTTGCTTCATCCCTAACTGTTCCATTCTGAACTTCACCGCTTCAATCGGGTCTAGTGCTTCTATGGGAAAATGCTCTTTCTACTGTTTTTATCAACTTAATATGCATTCTCTTTCTTATTCAAATTTCAGTGACATCAACTTTACCACACTTTGCATGCATTCCGACAAACCCTACCCAGGCAATGCCATATTTGTAATTGATTCTGACTATTAACCTACAAAGGCTCAGGCCGAACACGAAGCCTGTGCTGTGTAGTAGTGCATATAAGATATGCAGGCCTATAGCAATAAATTATCATATATTCTGCACTATCAAATCGAATTACCACTCTTTTTATATTTCCCGATATTTCATTCTCAGAAGCCCTTTAAGGTTTCCTGATTCATTAAAGCCCTCGCCACTGGAATACAATTTCACATCCAGATCAAAGATAACCTCCAGGGTTTTTACATTACCCAGTATCGGTTCCGTTTCCGTACCTTCTATTACTTTAATAACCTTTAAATAGCTTCCGGCTTGACTTAAAGAGCCTTCAGATGAAAAGCCCGAATAGTTCTTTTGATCAATCACCTGCACCCTGAAACTATTCTTAGGATCAGAGGCCTGCGATGACAAGATTAGCTTATCGCCAACGGAAAGCTTTTCTTTAACTACTTGATAAGGGTAATATTCTGTGGCTGCATGGTTTAAAACCGAATCGTTTGCTACACCAAAATCGTTACTAAATTTCACATAGGGTAACTCAACTATAATGCTGGTGCCGGAAGTTAAATCTGATACAGATAATACATGACTAATAAAAGAACCATCTACTGAACTCGAGCTACTGATAAGGTTATTATCTGACACAACTCCTTGTTTACTAAAAGCTCTTCCGTCCGGAAGTGTTCCTGAAAAGCCTACAGTCTCCAGTTGAAGTTGAGGTTCTACTTCATTATCTGAATTACAGGCACTCATGGTTAGTGTCATCCACGTAAATAAGAATGTGTACAGAATGGAGGTTTTCATATTATTCTATCTTTTAGTATATGACAGCTATTGAATGCAAATCCAACTCATTATTACATTAGGCACCTTCCAGTTAATAAAGATTGGAAGCCATCATTTTTAACCCAAATAAAGTTTAATAAAAATACGAATATATTTATTAAACAAGTATGATTTAATCTAAGCAGCCCTGCGCTTTAGAAATTAATTGAGGTAATTATGGTGTAAGCACCGGATAAGTCAATCCATATGCTTACCAGCACGATGTATAACAAGGCCCCAGACTGAAAATGCTACGGCCTTGGAAAAATACGGCTAATTTATACTTTCTTAAGGCACCATCTTATTCACCGCATCAATCATGGCCAACACATCGCTGGGGTGATTGCCAATGTGCTCGCCGCGCTTTTTGCCGAGGCGCACGATGATGATGTTCTTCTCCGGAATGACAATGATGTACTGGCCAAGTATACCGCGGGCGTAGAAGATATCCTGGCCTTTGTAATGCGGCAGCAGCCACCATTGGTAGCCATAGAAATCGGTTTTTTCGCCGGTGGCGGCGGTGGGCAGGCCGCTCGGGGTGAGCGAGGCTTTGACGTAAGCGGGCGGCACGATGGTGTCACCGTTCCAGAGGCCGTTTTGCAAGTATAGCTTGCCGAGGCGGGCAAAGTCACGGGCATTGGAGAAAAAGCAACAGTAGGCTTTTTCCATGCCGCCAATGTGGTCAATACTCCATTCTGCGTCGTGGGCAGCGCCAAGTGGCTTCCATAGTTTTTCCTCGGCATATTCGCTTAAATTTTTGCCGGTAGCGGCTTTCAGCACAAAGCCCAGCACCTGTGAATCGCCGCTTTTGTAACTGAAGGCTTTACCTGGCTCCTCTACAGCTTCCAGGCGCTTGATTATTTTTTTCAGGTTATCGCCATAGTATGCCTCTGTGGTTACAGAAAAAGGATTTGCATAAGACTCGTCCCAGTTCAGGCCGGAACTCATCCAGAGCAAATCCTTTATCGTAATTTTAGCTTTGTCTCCCTCGCTAAACTCCGGCAGAAAATCGGCTACCGGCTGCTCCACGCTTTGTATCTTCCCCTCTTCTATCGCTGCGCCCACGAGCATGCTTACAATGCTTTTGGCCATAGAGAAGGAGTTGCTTTTGGAGTCTTTGCCGTAGCCGTCCCAATACTGCTCGTAAAGTATAGAATCGTTTTTGATAACCAGAAATGCCACCGACTCCAGCTCCTGGTGCAGTTGCTGCAGGCTGGCAGGCATTTGCATCTTGTTATAGTTGGCAGCCAATGGCCAGGGCTGCGGTTTTGGGGGCGCATTTACCACACGCTGCTCAAATATTTTGTTGTCGTCGATGTCGGCAAAGTTGTGGTAAATAGCCTTGTATACGTAGTTTTTGTCGGCCATTTGTATCCAGGCAGCCGCTAAAATCAGCAGCAGGATTGCACCAAGGCCATAGCGTCTGGTCTTTCGGGTCATCGTATCAACTAGAAATCGTAGCCCAGCGTGATATAAAATTTAGGCCCTTTCTGTTCACTGTCTTCCTGCCCCCAGGCCACATCCAGTTTGCCATACACGCCTAGCAGCGTGGTACGGGCGCCAACACCATACCCCAACAGGAACGGGTTGCGGTAGTTAACCACCGTAATCTCAAACGGATCTTTTTCGGTCGGGCTGGTTCTGCCACCTATGATGCGTGTGTTGATAGAGTTGCGGCCGGTAAAAGGGTTGGAGCCGTTGTATGCCGATCCTGCATCGGCAAAGGCCGTTAACTGCAGGTTGCGGAAAAAGCCCGATGGCACAGGGCCATTATAAATATACTGCACAATCGGAACGCGCAGCTCAGCGTTGGCCAGCAGGTACTTACTGCCGTTCCGGGTATTGAAGTTAAAGCCACGTAGCGGTGTTACGTACTCCAGGTAAAACAAATCAGCCGGCGAAACAACGTTGATATTGTTCTCATCCGTTGCGTCAGCATCGTTGGCTATCAGCCAGTTGTCCATGCCGCCGATCAGGAAGCGTTTCGGAGAGTTACCGAAGAAGGAGCCATAGCTCAGGCGCGTGGCCAGCACTATCTGGCGGTGCAACTTCTGGTAATGGCGCAGGTCTATATAAAACTTGCTGAAATCGCCTGCCGAACTACCAAAGCTTTTAAGGCTGAGCAGGCCCGCTTTCATACGGGTGCCCTGCATCATGTTTCCGCCGGTCGTTATGGTGTTATCAAAAACAAACTCCACATTGCCGCCGCCAAAATTGGTGACACTATCGGGCGTGGCGAAGCTGTTGATGAAGGTAAAGCGCGTGTTCACAAACATAGGCCGCACATGTATGCTGGTACTGTAGCTGAGCGGGTACACCAGCACCGGCGCAAATTCGTTGCGCCCGAAGCGCAACACAGCGCCGGTTTCATTCTCCTCTGTTACAATCACATCGCGGTGAAACTGCATGCCCAGATCCACGCGGTTTTTCAGGTTCATGTATTCGGCTGAGAGGCGGCTGGTTTTCAGGTTAGAGCGCAGGAAAGCACTGCCGCGGAGCTGGTGGTTCTCAAACAAATCGCTCATGTTTACGCCTGCCACAACCCCAAAGCCCAGTTGCGGATCTGCATAAACGGAAGTAACAATTTCCTGCACACTGAAACGCAGGTCATAGTCTATCGGGCCGGACAGTTGCAGGTTGCCGTCGGTGGACCCGGCGCGGCGCACGGGGCTTGCGGGCGCTTTCTTATTTTCGTCCTGCTGCGCCTGGCCGTTATCTTCGAACTGGTAATTCTCGATATCAACTTCTCCTTCGCGTTTTGGCTTCTTGCTGTTAGTTTCGTTTTCCAGCAGTTTTCGCGTGGCAGCGCCCTGCTGTGGCACACGCGCCCGCGTTTCAAGTATAATCTGGCGCGATGTTTTGGGTAGCGTAGCCAAAGTAGTAGGCGTAAAAGCAGGCAGCAGGTACACAAAATCGCGTGCGCGATCAGGCGCTACATAGGCCAGTGTATTGGTGGCGCTGTTGTAATCGTACTGCTTTATACTTTGCTCGAAGTTGGTGAGCGGGCTGCTGGTGCCCGAAGCCATATTGTAGCGGTACAGGCTGCGGATACCATTCTGTTCGCTCAGGTATACCAGATTGCCGTCTTGCTGGGCACGCGGACTATACTCGCCGGCAATAGAACTGGTTAGCTGCTGTAATTCCACTTGCTTGCTCACCTGAGGCAGCAGAAAAATATCATAGTTGTTTACTACCGCATTAAAGCCCGGAGAGGTGGTTTGCCCGGTAGAATCTATCCAGCGGTTGGAGCTGAAAACAATGCCTTCGCGGCCTTTCAGGAAAACCGGCTGTATGTCGTCGTAAATGTCGTTGGTGAGTTGCTGCATGGATCGGCCGTTGGCGCGCAGCAAAAATAAATCAGACTGCCCATTGCGCACGGCGCTTACCACAAGGCTTTGCCCGTCTTCGGAGTAGCTGATGTCATGCACCTGCACAAACTGGTCTAAAACTGCGGCAGACGTTCTCAAATCATCCAGGAAAGGAATACGGGCACGGCGGCGTTTCGCGTTTATCTGCCGCAGCACCATCTGGCCGCGCTGCGCCTCCACAAAGCCAATCTGGCTGTTGTTTCGCCAGGCCAGCACCGGCATGGTATAGTCGACAGCCTGATCCAGCGTTCGGTAGCCGCCCTGCCAGGCTATATGGTCGCGTTTGGTGCGCACATCCTGCACTACTATTCTGTAAATCCCGTTTTCGTTCTCTACGTAAGCCAGCATGGTGCCGGCCGGGTTCAGCATCGGCTCGGTGTAGCGCAGGTCTTTTTTGTTGGTTTTGAACAGCTTCGCACTCTCCGGCATTAGTACCAGCGGGTTGTCCGAACGGTTATTGATCTGCTTATAATAGTTGTACCAGTCGTTCAGGAAGCGTTTGTAGGGGATATTCAGACTGCTCGTAATGCCAATCTCCACGTCGCGCGTAATGCGCGTCAGGTTCAGGATGTTCTGGATGGCCGTATAGCCGTAGCGCTCTGCAATATAATTCCAGATTGACTGTCCGGCCAGTTGGGGGCTTTGCGCCAGTAACTTCTCAGGTTTTAGGTCTGGCTCCTGCAGCAGCATGCTGCGCATGTAGTTGTCCATCTCCAGGCTCCAGCCCTCGGCGGTGTAGGCTGCCACGCCACCGATAAACCAGTCGGGCAGGCGCAGCAGGTAACTGCTTTGCAAGGCCTCTTTCAGGCTGCCGCCATACATCATGTCGTTCAGCAAAAGCTCCGTTAGCTTATAGCTTAGTTCGTGCTTAAAGCCGGTCTGTGTACCCGGGAAGGCAATTTCGACCTTGTTTTTCATGAACAGCGTTTCGCCGCCTGTCTGAAACTGATCGTTGTCAATGCCAATGTTACTCTGCTTCAGATCGGTGGGCGAGTTGTAGAGGATGAGCGTTACCTTGGCATAAGGATAATAGCCAATCAGGCTGGTTACGCGCTTCAGTTCCTGCTCAGCGTAAGCAGCGGCATTCTGTGCTATTTCCTGGCCGCCCTGCGAAAAGTAGATATTGAAGTTTTGGGTGCTGTATAGTTTCCAGTCAAAATTTTTGTACTGGATGCGGCTTTTGCCAAATGTATCGCGGCTTGGTTGCGCCTGCAGGGCAGTGCCCGCCAGGGTGCAAAGCACAAACAGCAACAGTAACCTTATAGAAAAACGCATGCGCTTAGGGTTGAATAAATTTTAGTAGTTTAAGTAACCGAGATGACCAGTATAATATTTTCATAGCGTAAGGTGTATGCAGCCCAGGCCCAAAGGTTAAGTATGCATTGTGTTAGCAAATAATCGTCCTATACTGTAATTTCTATCAAGCCAAAGACAACCTTACCGCCATACTTGGCTTGTGCTTCGGCCTTATCCAAGAACTTTATCTTTTTTATTTCTTCTGCCTTGATATTGCTTAGCTGCCTGTGTCTCCCGGCGTAGGAGGCAATGAGCTTTTCATTCACCACAATCGGTATTTTATACTGGATTCCAATCTGCCGTACCTGCGCGTCCACTTGCCTGTAAATATAATTCTCTACATCAAGGTCAGCGGACGACTTGATCATAACGCATTGGCTGTTACTGAACCCCAGTTCCTCTAACTTCTCCCGGCTCGCTGCCTGCTCGAAATGCGCAAGCTGCTGCTGCGGAACAATTTCATTGTAAGGTGAAACCAGGCCGTCCACCACATGAACGCAGTCTTTGTCATACATATCTACTGTCAGCACTTCCCTGCTGTTTACAACAGGCACCTCCAATGTCCTTCCGTTTACCCTTTGGGAGTATCCTTCGGTAAAAACAAACAAGATGAAAAAGCAGGAGAAAAATAGCTTCGTTTTCATAAGTAGTATACTAATAAGTAGCAAGACAGTATCACCTTACATCATTTCGTCATCCTGCAAGTATAAATCCCGCACTTGTTGCGGAGGAGCTTTTTAAAGAAAGCCCTATTCCTGCCTGTAGCATTAACTCAACCTCTCATCTACCAGATTTCTTAACAGAAAGACAGAGGATGCCACTAACAAACTTAATTCCGTCAGGTTATTTATTCAATTGTGCACCAACAACTGGTATTAGCATATTACAAGATGTACAGCGGCTTCAAACGCTGGTGCCTCAACTTTTTTACTTAGTCGTAATATAACGAAAAATATCTTGAAATATTTACTTCCGGCATCACTTCTGATCCACTTATAAGTGCCGCTGCAAAATGTTGTGCTAAGTACGGCGCCATCAGCACGCCTTTAGAGCCCATACCATTAAACACATGCAGTTGCGCATGCGCCGGGTGCCGCCCTGCCAACGGGTGCCTGTCGCGCACGGCAGGCCGTATACCTGCCAGGTGATTAACCAGCGAAAAAGGCTGTGAAGTGATTTGGCTGAAGCGTTCCGTCAGTTCCTGCCGGCCTTCCGGCGTCGGCTGTTCATCAGGTTTGCGCCAGTTATAGGTGGCGCCCACTTTAAACCTCCCTGCCCCTACCGGAACAACGTAAACGGCTTTGTTATAGATGCATTCAGGCGCGAAATTCTGCACCTCTAACTCCAGCACCTCGCCTTTGGTGGGCTGTATTGGCAGCCAGCTGAAGTATGGATTGTTAATTACCTGATAGCCTTCGCAGAACACCAGCTGCCTGGCCACAAAGTTTTTATACTTCACATCCTGCGCTGTGAGCTGCAATTGCGCCATTTCAAAGCGCTCCGGCAGCAGCAGGCCCTGTGCCAGCAATTCCTCAGTCAGCAAACGCAGCATCTCAGCCACCTGCAGGTAGCCGCCGCGCCCAATCAGCACGCCGCCGAAAGGGTCCTGCACCGCCGGCTGGTTTATACTTTGGGTATAAGTGCCAAGTATAAATTCGTTCCAGCCATCGCCGGCGCTTTTGGCCATCCAGGTGTTCTGTTCTTCTATGCTGGAGAATATCTTATAAATAGGCTTGTGGAAGTATAGCTGCTGACCGAAATAAGCCTCCAGTTCACTATAAAAAGCATCAGCCGCAGGTATAAACGCATCGGCCAGCCAGGTTTTGGCAAAGCGCTTGCCGGCTACCGGGTTCACCAGGCCCGCCGCTACCTTAGAGGCTGAATCCGCTTTTGGCTCATCAATTACCAGCACTTCTTGTCCCTGTTGCCGCAAAGTATAAGCAAGTATAGCGCCGGCCAGGCCATGACCTACAACTATAAAATCATATTTCATCGGGGCAAGTTACGAGATGTATCCCTGAAATTTGTACCTTTAGGAGCCGATTTTGTGGGTTGGATAAAAGATAAACCCTGAAATAGCGCAAGTGTTCAGCGCCGCCACTTGTGCTTATACATGATAGCAAGTCTTCAGACTTGCTATCATGTATGATTGCGGAATACAAGTATAGATTACATTTTAACAACAAGGCGCTAAGTATGAATCAGAGGACGACGGTCTACGCAAGTCTGAAGACCTGCCTATATTTTTAGGCACAAGTTACGCTTCACTAAAGACTTGCGCCATACTTGCATCTGAGACCCTTGTTGCGACGGAATACCTCGCAGTGTGCGCAGTTCCCGCGAGTGTCAGAGCCAGTGATTTTAGTTTAAGAGCTGCCAAATATCTAAACAGAAACCGATGGAAGTTACCCGTTTTACGTTTAACCCTTTCCAGGAAAATACTTACCTGCTGCACGACGACACCAACGAGTGCGTAGTGATAGATCCGGGTTGCTACGAGCCGGAAGAACGCCGGGAGCTGCAAAAATATATTGCCGGCAACAACCTGAAAGTGGTGCGCCTGCTGAACACGCACTGCCACATAGACCACGTGCTGGGCAATCAATTTGTAGCCGGTACCTATAAAGTGGGGTTGGAGATTCACGCTGAAGACGAGCAGGTGCTGCGTGCCGTGCCGACCTATGCATCTGCGTATGGCTTTCCGATGTATGCGGAACAATTGCCGGAAAAGTATCTGAAGGAAGGCGATGCCGTGAAATTTGGAAATACGGAACTGCAGGTACTGTTTGCGCCCGGCCACGCGCCAGGCCACGTAGTGTTTTACAGTGCGCCCGACAAAGTTGTGATTGGCGGCGATGTGCTGTTCCGGCAAAGCATCGGCCGCACCGATTTGCCCGGCGGCGACTTTGATACGCTTATCCAAAGTATAAAAACAAAGCTTTTTACACTGCCCGACGAGGTAACCGTTTATCCCGGCCACGGCCCGGAAACCACCATCGGCTACGAAAAGAAACATAATCCCTTCTTACAATAAAGAAAGGACACAAGTATACAGTGGAATATACCAGGTATCGGCAACATCAAACCAAAGACTTTCTGCTGATTTATACTTCGTAAGCTGCATGTTATATACAAAGGTTAAAATATTTGAAATGTATGGCGTATTTTGCATGCTTACTTAACGCACGCTGTTGCCTCAATTTTCCAGCATGAAGAAGCACATACCTAATGCCGTTACCTGCCTCAACCTGTTTTCGGGTTGCCTGGCGCTGTACTTCGCTTTCCACGACAACCTGATTTATACTGCCTACCTGGTGGGTCTTGCCGCCGCATTCGATTTCCTGGATGGCATGGTGGCCCGGGTGCTCAAAACAAGCTCAGAAATAGGCAAGCAGCTCGATTCGCTGGCAGATATGGTATCGTTTGGCGTGGTGCCGGGCGCTATTATGTTTATGATGCTGTCTAAAGTAGGGCACCCGGTGCTGGGCATACATGAGGATGTGATTCCATTTTTTGGGTTTCTGATCACAGTTTTCTCGGCGCTCCGCCTGGCTAAGTTTAACCTCGACACCCGCCAGACCACCTCATTTATCGGCTTACCAACGCCGGCCTGTACCATACTGGTTGCATCGCTGCCGCTGATTCTGGCCAACGGCACGCTGCTGCACTACGAGATTATCCAAAACTACTACCTGCTGCTGCCGCTTACGGTATTACTCTCTTATCTGCTGGTAGCCGAGTTGCCGCTGTTTGCTCTCAAGTTCCAAAACCTGACCTGGCAGGACAACGCCACGCGTTTTATTTTCCTGGGGCTTTCGGTTATCTTACTGGCACTGCTTAACTTCGCGGCCATACCGCTTATCATTGCGCTATACATACTTTTGTCTATCATTAAAAAACCGCATACCCATCATGAAATTTACCGCTGAAATAGATGTAATGCCCCGCCCCGAACTGTTAGACCCGCAAGGCAAAGCCGTGCTGCTGGGCCTGGAACACCTGGGCCTCGACCAGATAGGGAACGTGCGTATCGGCAAGCACATTACGCTGCAACTGGAAGCTGAAAACGAAGAAATTGCCCGCGAAAAGGTAGAAAAAGCCTGCAGCAAGCTGCTGGCCAACCTTATTATGGAGTCTTATACATACGCGCTGGAGCAGCAATAAAGTGGCTGTGGCACAATAATTCAGCCGTATTTCTGGTTAGAAAGGTGCCTGCCGTGCCCGCGGGCATCTTTCCTTTTTATTGTTTCTGATGATGAGGCTTCTCCGACTGCTTCTCGTTTGCGCGCTGTTATGGCTGAGCGCCGGCAATAGCGGCGTGAAGGCCCAGCCAACCTCCCGCCCAGTTATAACGCTGGACTGGCAGGAGTTACAGGGAGTGTCCTCCGGCGACAATCCGGGCAAAATTCCGGCTTTTACCGGCGCCGCCATAGATTATGCCCGCCGCCTGCCATACTACCGCCTCCGCATTCCGAACGCGCACCTGGCCGATTTTAAGCTGACACAAACAAGTTACATAGCCTTTACTGCTGAAGAGGAGCAATTTTTTAAGAATGCTGCTGTTGGCGAAAGCCCGGCCATCAGCCTTGTAAATGCCACGGAAAACAAAAGCCCGGCAACACTGGTAACCATACTTCCCATCCGGCAGAACCCGCAAACCAGGCAGTTGGAAAAGCTCGTACAGTTCAGCTATACCTATACTTCCGCACCAACCAACGCCACGCAATCCACTGCGCGCGCCGGCAGCTCTTATACTTCCACATCCGTACTCAGCGCCGGCGACTGGTACAAACTGGCCGTAACCGAATCCGGCATCCACAAAATTGATAAACATATACTGCAGGCGCTCGGCATCAACACACAAAGTATAGACCCGAAAACAATACAACTGTACGGCAACGGCGGCGGGATGCTGCCCCAGCCCAACGCCGCGCCACGCCCCGACGATTTGCAGGAAAACGCCATTCTGGTGGCCGGCGAAGCTGATAGCAGATTCGACGATGGAGATTATGTGCAGTTTTATGCGCAAGGGCCACATACCTGGGCTTATAACGCAGAACGGCAGCAATTTCAGCACAGCTATAACTTTTACACCGATACGGCTTATTATTTTCTGCGGATAGGTTATACTTCGGGCAGGCGCATCCAATCGCGCGGGCAGGCAGCCGGGGCTACGCAAACCATCAGCAGTTATGACGAGCACCTCTTCTATGAAAAGGATTTGAAGAACATGGTGTACTCCGGCCGCGAATGGTATGGCGAGGAGTTCAGCTCTTTTACGCCTGCACGTGATGTTAGCTTTACTGTGTCGGACCTCGTGCCGGGCGCTGCGTTAAAGCTGACGGCTTTCCTGATGGCCAACTCACCGGCGGATTGCTCCTTTACCGTAAACCTGAATGGGCAAACGCTTGGCTCCCAAAGTATACGCAACCGCGGCACCTACAATTATCACCCGGAAGGCATTAATAATATCCATACTTATACTACCGGGCAACAGGCGCTGGGCAGCGCAACTGAACTGAAGGTAAATCTGCAATTCAATCCCGGCGGCAGTTCTACCTCGCTGGGCTACCTGAATTACCTGGAACTGAACTATACGCGCCGGCTACAACTTTATGGCGAACAGACCAGTTTCCGGTCTGTGGCAAGTATGGCTGCGCCCGTCAGCACGTTTGAAATCACGAACGCTCCGGCCACTGCTGTGGTATGGGACGTAACCAATCCGGTGCAGCCGGTAACGCAGCAAACCATCGTCGACACTGGCCTCCGTTTTAGCGCCCCAACAGATGTGCTGCACGAGTTTACCATATTCCAGCCCGGTATTGGCATCCAGCCTATACCTATCGGCAAAGTGGCCAACCAGAACCTGCACGCCCTTAACCTCGACGGCAATACCGACCTGGTAATTGTTACGCACCCGGAGTTTTTACAGGAAGCCAACCGGCTGGCGGCTTACCGCAGCCAGCACAGCAACATGCAGGTACAGGTGGTTACAACTAATCAGGTGTTCAATGAGTTTTCGTCGGGTGCGCTGGATGTAACGGCTATCCGTGATTTTATGCGGATGGTATACAGCCGCAGCCGTAAAAGTGGCACAAACGCTTTATACCTGCTGCTTTTCGGCGATACCTCCTACGACTATAAAAACCACCTTGGCCGCAATACCAACATAGTGCCCGTGTATGAATCCCGGGAGTCATTAAATCCTATTACCAGCTATTCCTCCGAAGATTATTATGGTTTTCTGGATGAGAACGAAGGCGAGTGGGCGGAAACTATGGCCGGCGATCACCTGCTGGACATCGGCATCGGCCGCCTGCCGGCCAAAACAGCGCAGGAAGCAGCCACAATGGTAAATAAAATTATGGCTTATGAAAGCCCCCGGCATTTCGGCAAATGGCGCGGCCAGGTTACGTTTGTGGCCGACGATGGCGACAACAATGAGCACCTGGAAGATGCGGAATTTCTGGCAAATTACCTGGAAAGCGCTTTCCCCGGTTATACTTCCAACAAAGTATACCTCGACCTTTTTCCGCAGCAGGCTGTCGCCAACGGCCAGCGATCGCCGGCTGCCGCGGCAGCTTTGGACAAAGCTGTAGCACAGGGCTCCCTGGTAACAAATTACACCGGCCACGGCAACGAAGTAAGCTGGACAGCAGAGCAAATACTGACCATCCCCCAGATTGAAGCCTGGAACAACAGCGACAACCTGACCTTTCTGCTGACTGCCACCTGCGAGTTTGGCCGCTACGATGATCCTGCCCGCTCTTCTGCCGCAGAACTGGCCCTGTTGCAGCCTGGCGGCGGCGCAGTAGGCCTTCTTACCACCACCCGGCCCGTGTATGCTGATGATAATCGTGTGCTTAACCGCAATTTTTTTAATGCCGCTTTTGCCCCTGCAGACGGGCAGATGCCGCGCCTTGGCGATTTGGTGTTGCGCACCAAAAACAACAGCATCGCCGATGGCGCAAACGGTGCCAGCGTTGTAAACAACCGCAATTTCACGCTGCTTTCCGACCCATCGCTCCAGCTGGCGTACCCGGGCTTACAGGCACAAATCACCCAAATCAATGGCAGACAGGTAAGTGCTGACACTTTAGGGGCTTTGGGTAAGGTAATGCTTACAGGGCAGATAACGGATGCAGCCGGTACCATTGTCACAGATTTTAACGGCAATCTCCGGCTGACCGTGTATGAGAAACCGGTTACGCAGGTTACTTTGGGCGACGAAAGCACGCCTGTAGCGGTGAGGCTGCGCGAGAATATATTGTATGACGGCAAAGCCAGCGTAAAGAACGGCCTTTTTGAAGCTGCTTTTGTGGTGCCGAAAGACATCACTTATACTTACGGGCAAGGCAAAATTACGCTTTATGCCAGCAGCGATACCCAGGATGCAATGGGCGCTAACCAATCTATCATAATCGGAGGAACAGCCACAACAACAGCAACCGACAATGTGCCGCCTACCATCCGGTTATACATGGAAGACGAGTCGTTTGTATTTGGCGGAAGCACGGGCAGTAACCCGGCTGTGCTGGCAAAACTGTACGACGCAAATGGCATTAACACAGCTGGCATCGGCATCGGACACGAGATTACAGCCATACTGGATGGGAACAAAGACAACCCGCTTGTGCTGAATGATTTTTATACTTCCGAAACTGACAGTTACCAGGAAGGCCGCATCAGGTATAACTTTAAGGATCTGGCGCCCGGCCCGCACTCGCTCCGGCTAAAGGTATGGGACACCTACAACAACGCCGCAGAAGAATATATAGAATTTTTTGTATCTAATGAGGAGAAACTTTCGTTAGAACATGTGCTGAACTACCCGAATCCGTTTTCCACTAAAACAACATTCCATTTTGACCACAACAAAGCCGGTGAAACCCTGGATATCCAGGTTCAGATTTTTACCATTTCCGGGAAACTGGTGAAGACGCTGCAAACTACCAGCTATGCCAGCAAGTCACATTTCGCCGGGTTAACCTGGGATGGCCGTGATGAGTATAAGGACGTGCTGGCGCAGGGCGTTTATGTATACAAAGTGAATGTACGTTCGCAGCTGGACGGCTCAAAAACCTCGAAATTTGAGAAACTTGTACTTTTAAACTAACATAGTTCGCTATTCTTGTTATATTTGATTTAGTTATTAATATCCATCATTTTATGTATAAAAGAAGTATACTTTTTAAGGCCGCTACCTTTTTACTGGCCTTGACCTCGGCGCCATTTGCTTTTGGTCAGGGCACTATTGGGCAGGATAACGAGGTGAAGGCTGTTACCACAGCAGTTCCTATACTTACTGTAGCCCCCGATGCCCGTTCTGCCGCCCTCGGTGATGCCGGTGTGGCCATCAGCCCGGATGCCAACTCTCCGCACTGGAACCCTGCCAAACTCGGCTTTGTCGAAAATGATATGAGCGTCAGCCTGTCGTACTCGCCCTGGTTACGAAATATCGTGGATGATATGTCGCTCAGCTACCTCTCGGGTTACAAGAAACTCAACGAAACATCGGCTATATCGCTTTCCCTTTTGTATTTTGATTTAGGCGATATACAGTTTATAGATGCTAACCGTAATCCAATCCAGGACTACAGCCCTAAGGAATATGCTATATCAGTAGCCTACGGCCAAGCCTTGAGCGAGAACCTCAGCCTGGGTATAGGTGCCCGTTTTATACATTCTAACTTGGCTGGTAACGTAAATGTTGGCGGCGGTTCCACATCTTTCGAGTCCCAGCCCGGTAACACAGCTGCTGTTGACATTGGTATTTACTATAACAAAGATCTGGGGCAGAAAGTAAACCTGGCCTTGGGAGCTAATGTCTCCAATATTGGTGGAAAAATTGCCTATACCACCCGAGATGAAAAAGATTTCTTGCCTACTAACCTGAAGTTGGGTACTGCTGTAACCTATAACCTGGATGCGTATAATACCCTGACTCTGGTGCTGGATGCCAACAAGCTGCTTGTACCATCACCGGGAGCAGATGCAGATCAGGGCGTCGTAAGTGGTATTTTCACCTCTTTTGGTGATGCCGAAGGCGGCTTTAGCGAAGAGGTGCAGGAAGTAAACCTATCAGGCGGCTTCGAATACTGGTACAACAACCTGTTCGCGGCCAGAGTCGGTTATTTCTATGAGAATCCTGAAAAAGGAGGTCGCCAGTACTTATCTACCGGCCTTGGACTTCGCTACCAGAAATTCGGGCTTGATGCTGCTTACCTGATTCCGGGTGAGCAGGGTAATCCCCTGGCTCAAACCATGCGCTTTACTTTATTGCTTAATTTAGATCAATAGTTAACCTGATATTACAGAATGCTTGATAGAACAAAAGCTCCTGAAACATACGAAATAGATGCGGTAACGCTACACGAAGCCGAGGTAACCAACCTGGCTAACGGGGCGCGATTACATGTAATAAAAAGCGAAACCCAGCCTGTTATCAGGCTGGATTTTGTTTTTAAGGCCGGTAAGTGGTTTGAAACCGGCAATGGAGTATCTGATTTAACAGCCAAGATGTTGCTCGAGGGCACCATTAACCGCACGGCCAAACAAATAGCGGAAACGATCGCTTACTATGGCGCCTCTTTTGAAGGTAATCACGGCTATGATCGCACAGAATTCACCTTATACTGCTTAGCCAAACACCTGAACGAGTTGCTGCCCCTGGTGCTGGATGTGTTGCAAAACCCGTCATTCCCCAAGGAAGAATTTGCCCTGTTAAAGCAGCGCTCACAGCAAAACTTAAAGTTGCAACGCCAGAAGAACAATTACCTGGCCACGCATTGCTTTACAAAGTCTGTTTACGGCCCCGGGCATCCATACATTTACGGGTTTGATGCAGATGCTTTCGATGATCTACAATTAACGGATCTGATAAGCTTTTACCACAGCCATTATGTTACGCAGGAACTGGAAGTTTTTGCCTGTGGCAGTATTGAGGCATCCACACAAAAATTGCTGGCAGATGAAATCAGTAACCTTCATCTGCAGCCAGCCAGTAAGATTATCCCTGTAAATAAGCCTGAAATTAAATCAGCTGAGGCCAGCTATGCTCTTGTAGAAATGCCGGATAGCTTGCAGTCTTCTATAAGAGTGGGCAAACGGTTCCCATCTATACATGATGAGGATTACCTCGATCTGCTAGTGCTGAATGAGCTGCTGGGAGGCTATTTCGGATCACGCCTAATGCGTAATATCCGGGAAGATAAAGGCTATACCTATGGCATACATTCTTCCGTTTCACCGAGAGAGCACGACACTCTATTTTATATAGGTACGGATGTAAATTATACGGTAACGGATAATACCATTGAGGAGATTAAAAAAGAGTTGCAGGCACTTCAACAGGATGAGATCCCGGCAGAAGAATTACAAACCGTAAAGAACTACATGCTGGGTAAATTCTTAAACGACATTGCAACCATATTCGAACAGTGTGACCGTTATAAACGCATTGTGCTTTACCAGTTACCGCAAAACCATTACAATGATTTTGTAACAGCTATCAAGACCATTACCCCATCACGACTTCAGCAGCTGGCAAAGCAATATTTAGATTATGCTGACATGCAGACTGCTTTAGCAGGTAAAAGGAGCTGATAAAAAGAGTAACAGACTATAAACCAAAAGCCGTTAAGAGGGAGACTCGCTTAACGGCTTTTTGGTTTTTGAACTTAAAACGTTAAAGTAGTCTGTTTCAATTAACCTAAGTCTTCCGATAAGGAGAACCTTACAACAAGCGCAGGCTGTTAGAATTACAAAGGCGCTTAAGAAATTGTATAGGAGTATAGTTTGCAGTTATACTTTAAACCCATTGCAGTGCAGCAATTAGCTAACACAATCCAGTTGTTAATGGCGTTTGTGTAAAAAGAGATGCCCCCTGTAGATTTCTCTACAGGGGGCATCTCTTTGTTATAGGGTTGGCGGCCACCTACTCTCCCGGG
>NZ_JADQDR010000005.1 GCF_015694705.1 Pontibacter rufus
GGCTTCCATAAACTTATTGGTTTGGTCACCTCTAGTTTAGGCCGATTCCCGCTTTTTTCCAATTCAAAACATACTCTAAAATGAAATACAAAGATTATTTGGCATTGGCTATTTCTTTGATGGCTTTTTTGATGTCAGGCTATACTTTCTTAGATAATAATTTCATGAATCAACATAGGTTAAAAGCTTCTGTAATAAAGATAGATCCTATAGCTGATTCCCTTTTTTGCGATATTTTAATTGTAAACACAGGAAAATCTTATGAAACCTTGTATTCAGGAAAATTTATTTATGCAGGAAATTTGAACGATGGAGGAGGTAGATTAAGTAGTGAAGACTTTGGACCTATTGTTATACCACCAAAACAGGCTATCATTGCTAATTTGAAAATTGCAATGCCAAGTATAGAAGATTTGGAAAACGAAGGAACAATAGTAGATAATTCAATATATATTCATGCCGGAATTATATTTGAAGTGATTGACGAACAAGGAAATATACCTGAAGGGAGTAAAATCTATAAGATTACTAGATTAGAATTTAAAAAGAATGGGCAGCTTGTTGGAGCCAAACCAATGAAAGGGGATGATGAAGGCATGATTGATTTATTATAATCAAAACATCTGCCAACATTGCGTTTACACCAGACAGGTAGCAGGAATGCCAAGCAACCTTTTAGTAAATATAGACACTAGATATTAAATAATTATATTACTTTATGAACGTAGTGGAACAGAATATAACCTCAATTACAGAGCTGTGTCAGCTACATAAAGTTGATCGTTTATTTGTTTTTGGGTCTGTTTTAACTGATGAATTTCATGAAGAAAGTGATATTGATTTCCTCGTTAAGTTTGGTAGTAAAATTAGTCTCTACCACCATTTCGACAATTACATGGAGTTTAAGGAATCATTGGAAAAACTGTTACAGCGGCCGATCGATTTAGTAGAAGAACAGACTGTTAAGAACCCTATTTTAAAGAGGTCAATAGACAAAAATAAAAAGCTACTATATGGATGAATGGATAGGAAAGTGGCTGCTTGATATGAAAGCTGCTATGGACGAGATAGAACAATACTTTGATCTCTATCCCAAATCTTTTCATTCGTTCCAGGCAAATATTATTCTTCGCCGGGCAATAGAAAGAAATCTGGAGATTATTGGTGAAGCTATGAACCGCATCCTGGTAAGAGATCCTGATTTCCCGATTGAAAATGCAAGAAGGATAGTGGGTTTACGAAACCAAATTATTCACGCGTATGATAATATTTCAGATGAAAATATCTGGGCCGTTATCATCAATCATTTGCCAAAGCTGAAAGCAGAAGTATATAAGCTCACGGAATAAGCACAACAAAATGCCTAAAAACAGCAAAGGCTCCCACATAACGCAGGAGCCTTCACCGAATATTGAAACGAGTTTCAACTTTTAGCCATACTAATATACTATATCAGAATGAAAAGGTTGTGCTAACATCGAAAATATTTAAATATTTTTTTGCTTAAGCATGTATGGATAGCTTCAGGCTTCATCTTTGCTGGTAACCAGGGGCTCCAATACCTCCCATACATTCTCTGCCACAATCTTTTGCCCTTCCACTGTTGGATGCACGCCATCCGCCTGGTTCAGTTCCGGGATGCCTGCCACATTTTCAAGCAGGAAAGGGATGAGCACGATGTTTTCTTCTTTCTCCAGCCGGGTATAAATGCTCCGGAATTCCTGTGCATACGTTTTACCCATGTTGGGCGGAATCTGCATGCCAGCCAGCACGATTTTTACATCCGGATATTTTGCCCTTACTTTTCCGATGATGGAGAGAAGATTTTGATAGGTTTCCGTCAGGTTAATACCGCGCAGACCGTCGTTGGCGCCTAGTTCCAGCACAAAAATATCTATCGGTTGTTTCAGCAGCCAGTCGATGCGGCTTTTGCCGCCTGCTGTAGTTTCGCCGCTTACACCCGCATTTATCACCTTATAAGGCAGGCCCAGCGAGTCGATGCGCTCCTGAATCAGGGCCGGGAAAGCTTGGTCCGGCTCCAGGCCGTAACCTGCTGTCAGGCTGTTTCCGAAAAAGAGAATAGTTTGGGTGTGTGCTGTTTTTTGCGTTGAAGTTTCTTCGCCGGCTGCTGCCTGTTGGGTCTCCAGCTGATCAGTTTTCGCTGCCTCGCCGCAGCCAGCCAGGAACGGAAGCACTGCCAGCAGCAGAACCATCAGGTTTCTTTTTAACGTTATCATATGTATTGTTTCTTATTTATATGCCACTATCAAAACATATAACGCAGGCTGATAGTTATTTGATGTTGGAATAGTTTTACATACAATATTCGGGCGTTTTGTGCTTTAGAAGTATAAAGCTGGTAGAAACTTGCTGCAGGAGCTCTATAAAAGGTTTTATACCTGAAAAGCTTTACAATGTAGCCTTGCTGTTTTGAAGGTTTAAATTAACTCTAATTCGATTTACTTACATGAGGATATCTTCAAAGGTATTTACCCACCCCTGACCCCTCCAGGGAGGGGAATTTAGATTACTCTTTCAGGAATTCCTCTCCCTGGAGGGGTCAGGGGTGGGTTTCTCTTATACATCGTCAATGATTTAATTAAAGGAACGAATTCAGCAAGTATAAAAAGCCGCCCGATAAGTATAAAGTATACCTGCCGAACGAAATTTATATTTTAGTCCTTTGTCATACTTTCTTTTGTCTTTTTAAATAACATACCGCGTGTCCACTATACTTGATATACAAAATCTGAGCAAAACCTACAACAGCGGCGACCGGCACCTGACGGTACTGCAAGGTATAAACTTTTCGTTGCAGGCCGGCGACACCTGCTCTATTGTGGGGCCGTCGGGGAGCGGCAAAACCACGCTGCTTGGCCTTTGCGCCGGGCTTGACCGCGCCTCCACCGGCTCGGTTATACTGAACGGCGTACAACTCGATAATCTTTCAGAGGATGAGCGGGCGCAGGTGCGTAACCAATACGTCGGCTTTATTTTCCAAAATTTTCAGCTGATACCCACCCTCACGGCTTTGGAAAACGTGATGGTACCGCTGGAATTGCGTGGTGAGCGCAATGTGCAGCGGCAGGCGCGGGAACTACTGGAGCGCGTGGGACTGGCCGCGCGCCATGATCATTATCCGACACAATTGTCGGGCGGCGAGCAGCAGCGGGTGTCGCTGGCCAGGGCTTTCTCTAACAGACCCACGATCCTTTTTGCCGACGAGCCCACGGGCAACCTGGACGAAGAAACCGGCGAACGTGTAGAGAAGCTGCTTTTTGATTTGAACCAGGAGGCGGGCACTACGCTGGTGCTGGTAACACACGACCTGGAATTAGCTGAAAAAACACAGCGCATCATCCGCATCAAAGGCGGCACCCTTGTATCCGACACCGGCGAAACGGAATCCATATCGCTTCGGAAAGAAGAGCAATAAACAGTGCAGGTGCAAACTTTATTGTTTGTCCCCCTTTCACAGGAATATATTCCAGGCATTCAGTTATTCGGGTTATATAAATCCAGATTATACTTTCACTCATTCGCTCAATCACTCACACAATTAAATAAAAGCCTGTGTCCGATATTATTATACATCCGGAGGTTAAGAGAAGCCTGAACCTGCGCTGGCTCCTGCAAATGGCATGGCGCGACAGCCGCCGCAACAGGGGCAAGCTGGCGCTGTTTATCTCGTCTATCGTGCTGGGCATTGCGGCACTGGTGGCTATTAACTCGTTCAGCGATAACCTGAAGACCGACATCGACAAACAGGCCAAATCCCTGATAGGGGCTGACCTGGTGGTAATGAGCAACAAAGAGCTGGATGCGGATATGCAAAAGCTTATTGATTCGCTGGCTATTGGCGGGCAACGATCGGATGAGGTGCGTTTTGCCTCAATGGTATACTTCCCGTCCTCGCAGGGCACGCGGTTAGTGCAGGTGCGTGCGTTGGAAGGCGGCTTCCCATACTATGGCGCCATCGAATCGGAACCGGCAAATGCCAGCCGCACTTTCCGGCAGGGAGGCCTAAAGGCACTGGTTGACCATACCTTGCTTTTGCAGTTCAACGCCAAACCCGGCGATTCTATCAAAGTAGGTGATCTGACATTTGAAATAGTTGGCGCTCTCAACAAGATTCCGGGGCAGACGGCCATCACAGCTACCATTGCGCCCGCCGTATACATTCCGCGCCAGTACCTCGACAGCACGAAATTATTGCAGAAAGGCAGCCGTATCAGCTACTACTTTTATTACAAACTGGCGCCCGGCACCGATGCTGATGCGCTGGTGAAAAAGCTGGAGCCGCGGCTGGAAGAAGCCGGATTTGGCTACGACACCGTAAACAGCCGCAAAGAGAGCACTGGCGAAGCTTATGCCGACTTAGCCAATTTCCTGGCGCTGGTAGGCTTTGTGGCCTTACTGCTGGGTTGTGTGGGCGTGGCCAGCGCCGTGCACGTATACATCCGTGAAAAGCTGAGCACCATTGGCGTGCTTCGCTGCTTAGGCGTGAGTGGCAAACAGGCTTTCCTGATTTACCTGTTCCAGGTGATGGCCATGGGTCTCATCGGCTCTGTGGTAGGCGCTGTTATCGGCAGCCTGATTCAGTTATACCTGCCGCAGTTGTTCCAGTCTTTTCTGCCGGTAGAAGTAACGGTGGCTGTATCGTGGCTGGCCATTTTGCAAGGCATTGCCATTGGCCTCGCTATTTCCGTGCTTTTTGCGCTGCTGCCGCTGCTCTCTATCCGGGATGTATCGCCGCTGATTACGCTGCGTGGCAGTGTAGAGCATCTCACGTCTCAGAAAGACCCGGTGCGCTGGGCGGTTTATACGCTTATACTTGCCTTTATCTTTGTTTTTGCCTACTTCCAGCTGGGTACCTGGCTGCGGGCGCTGTCGTTTACGGCCGGCGTTATCGTGGCTTTTGTGGTGCTGGCGCTTATTGCGCGGGGCATGATGTGGGCAGTACGCCGCTTCTTTCCGGTGAGTTGGGGATACGTATGGCGGCAGAGTTTGGCAAACTTATATCGGCCCAACAACCAGACGCTGCTCTTGACGGTCTCTATAGGACTGGGTACGGCACTTATCGCCACACTCTTCCTGATGCAGCGCCTGTTGCTGAGCGAGGTGGCTATTTCCGGAAGCAAAAACCAGCCGAATTTGGTTTTATTTGATATCCAGAGCGCACAAAAGGAGCAGGTGGCCAACATGGTGCGCCAGCAGGGAATGCCGGTGCTGCAACTGGTGCCGGTGGTGACCATGCGGATGGAAGAGATGAACGGGTTGACGGCGGCCGACGTGCGCCGCGACACCACGCTCGGCATACCAGACTGGGCTTTTACCCGCGAATACCGTGTAACCTACCGCGACACCTTAATAGATTCTGAAAAAACCGCGGCCGGCACCTGGACCGGCACCGTAACAGATCCGGACAAACCTGTGCCTATTTCGCTGGAGGAAAAATATGCCGAACGCCTGAAGGTAGAATTAGGTGATACTATGATTTTTAACGTGCAGGGCGCTATTGTACCAACGGTGGTGCAGCACCTGCGCGAAGTGGAGTGGAACCGCGTGCAGACTAATTTCCTGGTGCTCTTTCCGAAGGGCGTGCTGGAAGAAGCTCCGCAGTTTCATGTGCTGATGACGCATACGGCTACTGATGTGCAATCCGCCGGTTTTCAGCGCGCGCTGGTGCAGCGTTTCCCTAATATTTCGGCCATCGATCTGGGGCTTATACTGCAAACGCTGGATGATATACTAAGTAAAATTTCGTTCGTTATCCGCTTTATGGCCTTGTTCAGTATCAGCACCGGCCTGCTGGTCCTCATCGGTTCAGTTAACATCAGCAAGTTTCAGCGGGTGCAGGAGAGTGTGCTGCTCCGCACACTGGGGGCAAGCCGCAGGCAGATTCTGTCTATCAATGCGTTCGAGTATCTTTTGCTGGGCGCGCTGGCGGCAGGAACCGGCATACTTTTGTCGGTAGCAGCCAGCTGGGCACTGGCAGTATTTAGTTTTGAAGTGGATTTCGTGCCTGATTTCGCGCCGCTGCTGCCGGTTTTCCTGGGGATTACGGCGCTGACAGTGGCCATCGGCATGCTTAACAGCCGCGGCATCCTGAACCGTCCGCCGCTGGAAGTACTCCGCCGCGAAGCAGCGTGATAATTATGAATTTTGAATAACTGAATGATAGAATATTTATTTATTCAGCATTCAATTATTCTGTTATTCAAAATTCAAAAATTAACAACAGGCAACCCTGGTATAGCAATGGTGGTACATTAGTATACCTGCCCGGACTTACTGCGCAGACATAACAAACGACAACCTATAAGAGCTATGAAACAGGAACACAGAGGGAAGACAGTGCTGATTACGGGTGCATCAAATGGTTTTGGAATGGAATTCGCCAAACTGTTTGCTGCAGATGGTTTTAACCTGGTGCTGGTGGCGCGCAGCACCGAACGCCTGCGGCAGCTGGGCTACGAGTTGCAGGACGAACATCAACTGGCGCATGTATGCATCGTTACGGCGGATCTAAGCAAACCGGAAGCCCCGCAGGAAGTGTATGATCAGGTAAAGCAAAGCGGCATCGAAGTAGATGTGCTGGTGAACAATGCCGGTGCAGGCGTGTATGGCGAGTTTGCCGAAACAGATTTGGAAAATGAACTGGGCATTATGCAGCTCAACATGAATACCACGGTGCACCTCACCAAATTATTCCTGCAGGACATGCGGCTGCGCAACGAAGGTAAAATTCTGAATCTGGCTTCAGTCGTTTCTTTTATGCCATCGCCGCTCATGACGATTTATGCAGCGACCAAAGCATTTATACTTTCTTTTTCGGAAGGACTGGCCAACGAGCTGAAGGACACCAATATTACAGTTACAGCCTTATGCCCGGGTGCCAGCAATACCATGTTCTTTTTGCGGGCTGGCGCTGCCCACACCCGCGCGGCCAATGGCCCGCTGTCGGAGCCGGAGGATGTGGCTCTGGATGGCTATAAAGCATTAATGAGTGGCGAAACACGCATTATTTCAGGGCTGATGAACAAGGTACAGGTCGAGGCCTCTAATCTTATGCCTGATACGGCTGCCGCCGCTAACATGCGACGCATGATGGAAGAAGAGAACACGTATGAAGAGTAGTAAGCTGAAAGCATCAGCAGGAAATTAAAAAGCAGCTGCCAGGGCCTGGCAGCTGCTTTTTAATTTCCTGCTGATAAAAAAGGGACCCTTGTAGGCCCCTTTTTTACAAGCATAGACAACTATGCCATCTGCTTAATTAAACTTATATACGGCAAATATTGTAAGAAGTTATACCTGTTGAATATTTTTTTAATAATTATCGGAGGCGAGCATTACGAGGGTACAGTGGTGCAGTGTTTCTATATTTTGCTGCGCCGCTTTCCGCTCCAGTTCAGGATTTTCGGTACCCGGATTAAAAATAATGCGCTTGGGTTTCAGCGACAAAATGTAATCATACCAGTCCGGCTGGTTTTGCGGCCCCACGTACAGTGTAACCGTGTCTACATCCGTCACCTCCTCTTTTTTATCATTGATGATTTTCTTTCCGCCTACTTCGCCCCTGCGAATACCGACAGGCACAACTTCATGCCCGTGCTGTTGCAGCTTGTGCACTGCCCGGTAAGCATAGCGCGAAGGGTTATCTGTCGCTCCTAATACTACTGTCTTTTTCATATCTATAGTCTTATAATTCCAGAACATTATTTTACTATAACATTAAAATCCGCTCATGGGTTTTATGACAAAAAGCTATGTGCTAAATACAAGTACAAACTTAGAAGTCCGCACAAGCAAAGTATGGGTTTACTTATACTTTAACAGCCTTTATACAGACAAGTTGTACTGAATACAGGTATAAATTACACTACGCGCTTTACTTTAGCTGCGATTTTCTCTGCACAACGTTCCCCGTCCATGGCTGCTGATACAATCCCACCGGCATAGCCGGCGCCCTCGCCACACGGATACAGGTTGCTGATTTGCACGTGCTCCAGCGTCTCCTTATCACGCGGTACACGCACTGGAGAGGAAGTGCGGCTTTCCACACCAACAATCTGTGCCTCGTTTGTAAGATAGCCGCGCATTTTACCGCCAAATGCCTTAAAACCTTCGCGCAACCGGTAGGCCATATCTTCTGAAAAAAGCGCATTCATATCTGCCGTCACCAGGCCAGGCTGGTAGGAAGTCTCCAGCAAACTGCCGCCTGCTTTTCCTTTAGTAAAATCCTGCAGCAGTTGTGCGGGTGCTGCCTGTGTGCCGCCTGCCATTGCACAGGCTTTTTGCTCCAATTCCTGCTGCATGCGCAAGCCCGCCAGGGCGCCATACTTTGCCAGTTCCATGTCTTCCAGCTCTATGGCCACCACAATACCTGAATTTGAAAACCGGGAGTCGCGGCGGCTGGGCGACATACCGTTCACCACGACCTCGCCTGGAGCCGTGGCCGACGGAACAATAAAGCCGCCGGGGCACATGCAAAACGAAAAGATGCCGCGCTGACGGTTGTTATAAAATGTCTGGTGTACGAGCGCATAAGAGGAAGCCGGCAGGTAGGGTCCGCGGTCTTCGCACCGGTACTGAATGCTGTCGATAAGGCTTTGCTGATGCTCTATGCGCACGCCCATGGCAAAAGGTTTGGCCTCGATGGTGATGTTTTGCCGGTGCAGCAGTTCAAAAATGTCGCGGGCGCTGTGGCCGGTAGCCAGAATCACGGATTCTCCAATATATTCCTGCCCGTCCTGCGTTACCACACCGCGCATCGTATTGCCTGCAAGTATGAATTCGACTACACGCTTGTCGAAAAGCACTTCGCCACCAGCCTGGCAAATGGTTTCACGAATTGCTTCAATGATTTTAGGCAGTTTGTTGGTGCCAATGTGTGGATGTGCATCAAAAAGGATATCCGGGGTAGCCCCGTGCTGCACTAGGATTTGGAGGATGCGCTGCAGGTCGCCGCGTTTTTTAGAGCGGGTATACAATTTGCCATCAGAATAAGTGCCGGCGCCACCTTCGCCAAAGCAGTAGTTAGAGTCAGGATTTACGCTATGCTCCTTGTTGATGGCCGCCAAATCGCGGCGGCGGCTGCGCACATCTTTGCCACGCTCCAATACCACCGGTTTTAGACCTAGCTCAATGCAGCGCAGAGCGGCAAATAAACCCGCCGGACCAGCACCCACAATAATAACCTGTGCTTTACCGGAGATGTCAGGATAAGTATAAACCGGGTTCAGGATATTGGCAGGCGGGGAATCAAGGTACACATCAGCCCGGACTTTGGTAACTACCTGGCGGCCGCGGGCATCAATAGAGCGCTTCAGGCGATGGATGAATTTTACATCCTCCGGCTTTAAATTGGCGCTCTTTAAAATCTCTTTCTCTAGAAGATTGGCATCAAAGGCCACTTCCGGTGCAAGCACCAGATCAAGTTCTTTCTTTCTCATGTATAGCAGGTAAGGTAGTTAACCTTAAACTAATAATTGATGATTATTCGTTATTGATTTTTAAATTAGTTGAATGGTTAAATTGCTAAAATGCTTTTGCAGCGTTGCTTCAACATGGGATAGAACAGCTCAACGGCAGGACAAATTCCTCATACATAAAATATAACATGCCCATACTTTACCTATTGTGCTGCAGAAGTTTTTGGCGCAGACGCTCGCAGGAGCTGCGCACACTACGAGGTCTTATTAGCAAGCTGGGTTGACGCTCTAAAGTATGATAGCTCATATCCCCATAAAGACTAGGGTAGAGGCAAACGGTTGCTGTTTATGCTTGATTTGTCAATGCCCGGATTAATTCACTCATTCACTCTTTCAAAATTAATCAGCACATCATTCCAGCTCATCCAGCACTTTATGTACCCAGCCTTTACCCCATTCTGCCACTTCCTGTTCCGACCATAGTTCAGGGTAAAAAATACGTTTCTGGAAGCGGGGCGGCAGGTATTTTTGCCAGTTGGTACCGCCGGTGGCAGCCAGCACCTCCGGATCATGCTGCAGGTAGCGCACTGCTGATTTATAATGCATCAGCGGCCAGTTTACATTCACGTTAATATCGAGTTCGCGCAGCAGCTTTATGAGCCTCGGGTTTTGTCTATCTGTTTCCGGAAGGCGCTTGTACACGGCCCACACATTTTTATCCTGATATTCTTTGGCAAACTGAATCAGTTGCTGCGTATACTTTTCCTCAAAGCGCAGCAGCGTAAGCGTTTTAGCCCCGGAAGCCACTTCGGTGGCGCCTTCTTTCCAGTATATGCAGCCCATCATTTCCTCATGCGTACTTTGCAGGCCCAATGCCGCACGTTTGGCTTTGTCAACCAGGTTACGCAGGTCGGTAGAGGCAATTTCTATCAGGCGGTATTGTACCGACTGGAAGCCGCTGGCCGGCATCAGCGCCATCCGGAAGTGCAGAAACTGCTGCGGGTCCATGCCATCCACCATCACCTCAAAAGAGTTTATCAGGTTATCGAAGTAGCGGTTTATGCGCTTCAGGCGCCGCATCAGCCATTCGGCCGTAAGTTGTTTATCGTCAGCTATTTGTCTGTACTCTTCCAGGCAGAGTTTAAAGTATAGCTCCGTTATCTGGTGGTACATGATAAAAATCTTCTCGTCTGGAAGGGAGGTGCGTGGGTTTTGCAGGCTCAGCAGCGTATCGAGGTGAATGTAATCCCAGTAATTGAGAAATTCGGTGTGGTAAAGACCTTCGAGGTAGGCAGCCAGATCCTGGCCGAGGGGCACGTATTTTTTCTCCAGCTGCTTGAGTTGTTCTAATACTTCGGGTTTAAAGGTGTGCGGCATGACAGGCTTTTATCAGAGCGTGAAGGTATAAATAGTTTGATAAAAGGAAATGCAAAAACGGGTAAAAGTATAAGGTGTAACTGCTAGGAGCGGTTTTGTATACCCTTTATGTTTGTTCCGATTGCTTATAATGTCTTGCATTAACCCTCTAACTATAAGTGTGTTATATTTATGCATAGTACTTTATACTTTAACACGGTGAGAAGTAACGCATTTTAAGCAGGTGTCATCATTTGTTGTAAATGCTTTCTATACTTTTACGCATCTTTGCGGCTCCGATGTATTAATTAAGATGATTAAAACTGCCGGAACAGAAAATAACTAAGCGGCAATCCTTAAACAAAGAAACCCGGCCTGAGGCATAACGCCTGGTGGAGACAGGAATCAGTTTAGTAGAGATAAATGGGGCATTGGTAGAAATAAACCCGATTTAAGCACTTTATACTATAAAACTCCTGCCAAATTGCTAAATTTGATTTCTACAATATTATTTGGAGCATAATCCCAAATGGCAGAGAAAAGCAGCGTTTTTGATATGATTGGCCCCGTTATGATTGGGCCTTCCAGCTCACACACAGCGGGAGTTGTACGCATTGCGCGTGCGGCCATTCGGGTTTTGGGCGCTGTTCCCCAAGAAGCCATTATCACTTTCTATAATTCCTTTGCCCGGACTTACGAGGGACACGGCAGCGATAGGGCCATTATAGCAGGGCTGCTGGATTTCAAGACGGATGACAAGCGCATCAAGGAAGCTTTTGATTTTGCCAGGGAGCGTGGGCTGAAGTATACTTTTAAATCGGTGGGCAATGCCTCTACCATGCACCCCAATACCATCAAGCTTAACCTGAAAGCCGACAACCGGGAGGTGGAAGTAGTAGGGCAGAGCAGGGGCGGCGGTGTGATAAGTATCGTGGAAGTAGATGGCTTTTCTTCTAATTTTTCGGCCACGCTGCACACGCTTATTATTGATGCCGACGATAAAAAAGGCAGCATTGCTTTTATTGCCTCAGTGCTGGCGCACGACGAGTGCAACATCGCCACCATGAGCGTATCGCGCAAAGGCCGCAACGAGCTGGCGCGCCAGTTTATCGAGATGGATTCAGGCGTAAAACCGGTAACACTCGAATATATGAAGCAACTGAGCTGGATCAAGCAGGTAATATACATCCCCAACATCGATCTATAAAAATTATACTATGAAGAAAACACCCAAGTATGTTCTGCTGGCCCTGGCGCTCTCGCTGGGCGGAACTACGATGGCGCAAACACAGCAGGAGCCCAGCGGGGATGGTATCTGGACGCTGGAAGAAGCCGTGAATTATGCGCGCCAGAACAACCTGCAGGTGCAGCAGAGCAGGATAACCAGGGATTTGAACGAAGCAGACCTCAAGCAATCGAAGTTCCAGCGCCTGCCAAGTATAAGTGCCAATGGTAGCTACAGTTTTAACTCCGGATCTTACCAGAGCCCCATTGACTACAGCCGGGTAACATCCAGTTCCCAGACAAGCGGCTTTAGCGGCAATGCTTCGCTGCCGCTGTTTATGGGCTTTCAGCAGACCAATATTATCAAGCAGAACCAGTTAGAACTGCAGGCAAGCGAACAGGATGTGCTATCAGCGCAGAATGATGTTATCATACAGCTGGTAACGTCTTACCTGAACATACTTTTTGCCGACGAGCTAATCAAAACAACCGCCCAGCAACGGGACCTTACCAACCAGCAGCTGGAACGGAACAGGATATTGTACAACGCAGGCAGCATAGCTGAGAATGCTGTGCTCGAGCTCGAATCGCAATTGGCATCAGACGAACTTGCCCTCATCAATGCGCAGAACCAACGCGACATTGCGCGGCTTTCGTTGATGCAATTGCTTGATTTGCCTACTTCTCAGGATTTTCAGATAGAAGTGCCCGAAATACCGGAGCCGGATCAGAGCCCGATTCTGGTGGACGGAGATCATGTATATGAAATAGCTTTACAAACGCTGCCAGCTATTAAAGCTGCTGATTTGCGTGTGCTAAGCGCGGCAAAGGCACTGGATATCGCCCGCGGCGCCTATTACCCGAGGATAAGCCTGAATGCCGGCATTAGTACTAATTATTCAAGCATCGACAGGTATTTACTTAGCCGTGAGACGATTGACAATGGCCTTCAGCCGCAGCAAATAGGGTTTTACGATGCTGAAGGCACAGAGCCTATAATTGTTTATGTTCCGGATGTTTCTGTGAATCCGGTTTATGGCGATTATTCTTTTCTCAATCAGCTTCAGGATAACATCTACAAGCAGGCCAGTCTCGGATTCTCTATTCCCATCCTGAACGGCCTGCAGGTACGGACTGGTGTGCAGCGCGCAAAGCTCATGCAGCTAAATGCGCAGATGAATGCCAATATTGCCCGCAACAACCTGCGCCAAACCATAGAGCAGGCTTATGTAGATGCCGTGGCTGCCCAGCGCAAGTATGCAGCAGCCAAGGAGCAGCTCAGGGCCGCAGAAAAAAACTACCGCAACGCAGAAATAAGACTGAACAACGGCGTAATCAATACGGTAGAATTCAATGTTATTGCCAACACCTTCCGTGCGGCGCAGTCTAACCTGCTGCAGGCAAAGTATGAGTATACCTTCAAACAAAAAGTATTAGACTTTTACCAAGGCAAAGACCTTTCTTTCTAAAAAAATATGGCTAAGAAAAAATCAAAGCTCATTCCTATTCTTATTGTTGCATTGGTGCTGATAGGTGCCTTTCTGATTATTGCAAAAAAAGCCGGCTGGATTGGAAAAGAGAAGGGAACAGAAGTAATACTTGCTGAAGCAAAAAGAACGACGATTGTAGAAAAAGTAAGCGCATCCGGTAAAGTGCAGCCCGAAACAGAGGTAAAAATAAGCCCCGATGTTTCAGGCGAAATCATAGAACTGAACGTGGAGGAGGGCGATTCGGTGGTGAAAGGCCAGCTGTTGCTGCGTATCAAGCCTGATAACTACCAGTCGTTCGTAGATGCCCAGCAGGCTTCGGTGAATGCTGCGCGCGCCAACCTGGCGCAGGCAAGAGCCCGCCTGGCACAGGCACAGGCCAATTTTACACAGGCAGAGCAGAACTTTAACCGCAACAAACTGCTGTACGATAAAAAAGTAATTTCCGAAGCAGACTTTCAGCAGGCCAAAGCTACCTACGAGTCCAGCAGGCAGGAAGTAGCCTCGCTGCGCCAGAGCATCCGCGCCTCAGAATTTAACGTGCAGAATGCCCAGGCCTCGCTGAAGGAAGCCCGTGAAAACCTGAACAAAACCACCATTTATGCCCCCGTAAGCGGTATCGTGTCCAAGCTGAACGTAGAGCGCGGTGAGCGTGTGGTTGGAACTTCGCAGATGGCAGGTACTGAAATTATGCGCATTGCCAACCTCAACGACATGGAAGTGCGGGTGAACGTGAACGAGAACGACATCATCCGCGTCGCCCTCGGCGACTCCGTTATCGTAGAAGTGGATTCCTATGCCAGCCAGGACAAAAAATTTAAAGGTGTGGTAACAGCCATCGCCAACACCGCCAAAGATGCGGCAACCCTGGAGGCTGTAACGGAATTTGAAGTTCGTATCCGGCTGCTCAATGATTCGTACGATAAGCTGGCTCAAACAATGAGGTTTCCTTTCCGTCCGGGTATGACTGCTTCTGTTGATATTATCACGGAGCAAAAGAGCAATGCGCTGTCTGTGCCTTTGTCGGCCGTAACTACGCGTGCAGCTGATGCTGCCGACAATAAAGCTGCTGCCACACTAGCCAGCGAAGATGAAAACCCTGATGATGTGGATGAAAATGCTCCTGCAGCGCCGCCGGTTCAGGTAGAGGAAGTGGTATTTGTGTACGACAGTGCCACCAATAAAGTGGAAGCAGTAAAAGTAGAAACCGGTATCAGTGATTTTGAAAATATAGAAATATTAAGTGGCATCAAGCCAGGCCAGAAAGTGGTGGCCGGTCCGTTCCGGGCGGTGTCTAAAACCTTAACTGATGGCGCACTGGTTACGGTTAAAGATGCCAACACATTAGATAAATCTGCCATAGCAGCAGACGACACACAGGAGGAGGAATAAGGAAAAGCGGATTTGGAAAAAGTAGCCGTAATAGGAGGAGGGAGCTGGGCGACAGCCCTGGTTAAAATCCTTTCTGAGAATAAATCTGAAATACACTGGTGGATGCGCAGCGAGCAGGATGTGCAACACCTGCGCACTTACCGGCATAATCCGCGCTACCTCAGCCAGGTATCCTTTGATTTAGATTATGTGAAGCCAGATACGGATATGCAGGCTGTAATAGCTGCTGCCGGATGGGTTATACTTGCGGTGCCTGCTGCCTTTGTGGAGCAGGCACTCAGCAACTTGCCGCAGGATACCTTTGCCGGGAAAGTGGTGGTCTCGGCCATCAAAGGAATGGTGCCGGGACAGAATATGCTCATCACCGATTATATGGAAAGCCGGTTTCTGGTACCCAATTCGCACCTGCTGGTGATTGCCGGCCCCTGCCATGCCGAGGAAGTAGCCCTGGAAAAACAATCTTATCTGACCATTGGCTCGCATGAGCCGGAAACAGCGGAGCAGTTTTGTCAGCTTCTGCGTAATCGTTATGTAAAAGCCAATCCGCTTGATGACCTGGATGGCATAGAATACTGTGCAGTGATGAAGAACATCATCGCCCTTGCCTGTGGCATTGCCCGCGGCCTTAATTTCGGCGACAACTTTCAGGCAGTGCTGGTCTCAAATGCCATGTTCGAGATCGAACGCTTCCTGGATGCCATTATGCCCCAGCACCGCGCGTTGAGTGGCTCCGCCTATCTTGGCGATTTATTAGTTACAGCTTATTCCCAGTTCAGCCGCAACCGCACATTTGGCAACATGATTGGCCACGGTTATACTGTTAAGTCCGCTCAGATTGAAATGAACATGGTGGCAGAGGGTTATTATGCCGTGCAAAGCATCTATGAATTAAACAAAAAGCTGCAGGTTGATATGCCAATCACCAAAGCCGTATACCTTATACTTTACGAGCGCATTTCCCCGGCTGTAGAGTTTGAAATTCTGAAAGAAAAGCTTAAATAAAAAATATCAGAAATCTAAGAATCAGAATTTTGGTGATTATCATCGATCCTCAGGTTTTTAATTCTGAGGAGAACAATTAAAGTATACATTGCTGCTTTATGTAACGACAAAGCAGTTTATACTTCAGCTAAGGTGTCCAGCGTACAATAGGTATAAATTAAGAAGAGGCGGCGTATCCCTTCACCTGATGCTATCTATACTTTAAACTGGTTTCTTCCTGCTTATTCAGCTGAAATTTGACTTTTGGAAAGCTGCCATCTTTGTTTTAGCAATTTTACGGTCGCCTAGGGCTCTGTAAAAGGCCATCGCCGTAACACCAGCGCCTGCTAATGCCGCCTGAATACAAATAAGCACCATAAACTCGTGCAGCAGCAATCCCGGCCTGTCCTGCACCTCCAGCAACAGCAGGGTAAGGTAAGTAAAAAGTATACCGCACAAGCCCAATATAAAAGAACGGTTAAAAGTGCCGCCAGGCAGCCTGTCAATTAATGTCTGACTTTTGAGATGCCAGTGCAGGGGGAGAGCCTGGGAACTACGGAGGGCAAACCAGGTAGCCCTGGTGGCTATGTAGCCGAAAATAAAACCTGCCAGGCCCCCGCTACACAACATAAAAGAAGCTATGCTGGCCGGGCCCCAGAGCGGCACTGTCTCCAGGCTGTGCAGTACCAGCCAGGCTATGCCCGCATTCAGCAGCATGTTCAGCAGCGCCACGGTACCACCCAGCTTAAGCATAAATCTATAATTCAAACTCATTCGCATACATTCAGGTCATCCACTATACTCTACTGCTTTTCCGGCTTAGAGGATGCTTTACTTTTGCAAGCTACAGATTTAGGATAATTTTTATCTATATCAAAGGAATTGCGTATATTGCAGTTTTGTATTTAACTTATATGATGGTAAAAGTAACCTGTGCCATTCTGGAACAGCATGAGCGCGTACTGGTAACACAAAGAAGCCAGCAAATGTCGCAACCGTTACAATGGGAATTCCCGGGTGGGAAACTGGAAGCAGCTGAAACAGCAGAAGCCGCATTGGTGCGCGAGCTTAAAGAAGAACTGCAATTGGATATTTTACCACGCCAGCAACTGTCGCCTGTGCACCACCAGTATGGGGATGTTCAGATAGAACTAATTCCATTTATCTGTAGCTACGAAGGCGGGGCAATTCAGCTGTCAGAGCACCGTGCCTATCAGTGGGCAGCATTAAATGAGCTGGCGATGTATAACTGGTGCGCAGCAGATAAGCCCATAGTAGCCGAATACCTGCGCCTCAGGAACGCTGCACCGCAATAAGTAACTTTCCACTTGCCTGATTTTGCCGTATCTTTATCCTATTATGGATTTACCTATCGCATTTACAGGCCGGATGCAGCGCATGCTGGGCGAAGATTATACCCGCTTTAAAGCTGCCCTCCAGCAGGATCCGCCGGTCAGCATCCGCCTGAACCCGGCAAAAACCTCTTCTGCAAGTATAGCCGGTATTAATTTGCCGCACGTGCCTTGGGCCAGCCAGGGATATTACTTGCCCGAACGGCCGCTTTTTACCCTTGATCCGCTGCTGCATGCCGGCACTTACTACGTGCAGGAGGCTAGTTCCATGTTTCTGGAGCAGGCCCTGCAGCAGGCTGCAGACCTGTTGCAGCCGCTCCGGGTACTGGACCTTTGCGGTGCGCCCGGAGGCAAGTCCACGCAGCTGGCCAGCCTGATCTCACCGGATAGTTTGCTGGTTTCAAATGAGGTTATCCGCAGCAGGGCTTCCATACTCGCCGAAAATATTACCAAATGGGGGAGCGGCAACGTGCTGGTAACCAACAACGATCCGCGGGATTTTAAGAGGCTGTCCGGCTTTTTTGATGTGATGGTGGTAGACGCACCGTGTAGTGGCGAAGGCATGTTCCGGAAAGATGCGCATGCCGTGCAGGAGTGGTCGGAAGAGAACGTGAAGCTTTGTGCCCAGCGGCAGCAGCGTATACTGACAGAAGTATGGGAGGCGCTGAAGCCCGGAGGCGTACTCATCTACAGCACCTGCACCTGGAACGAGACTGAAAACGAGGAGAACATGGCCTGGCTGACCATGCAGCAACAGGCTGAAAGTATAAACCTGACTCTGCCACTGGAATGGAACATTGTGCCGACACAGTTGAATGGTGTAAGAGGCTACCGCTTTTATCCTCACCTGGTACAAGGCGAAGGCTTCTTTATGGCTGTATTACGCAAGACCGGTGAGGCTGCCAAAGATTACGGCAGCAGCAAAAAAAAGAAGTATAAATTAACGATAGCAGGCAAAAAAGAAAAAGCATTGGTTTATGATTGGCTGCAGCGCCCGGAGCAATACGAATGGCTGCAACACAACGAAATCATCTCTGCAATTCCGGCCGGTTTGTTCGAGGCGGCTGATGAAATATACCAGAAATTGTTTGTGGTGTATGCCGGCACAGACGTAGCCGAAGTAAACGGCAAAAAACTAAAGCCGATGCATGCGCTTGCCCTGTCGCAGCAACTGAACAGAGATGCATTTAAAGCAGCAGAATTGGATTTGGGGCAGGCGTTACGGTATCTCCGCAAAGAGGATATTCAGCTAAACCTGGGCGGCAACAACTGGCTGTTGCTGCAATATTCAGGCGTTCCGCTCGGCTGGGCAAAGCAGATGGGCAACCGCATCAACAACTACTACCCTAAAGAGTGGCGCATCCGGATGGAGCTGCCGCAGGAATTAACCGCACGTAGTTTGTTTTCTCTCAATCAGTTTAAAGTATAGCGAAAGCATGTGCATTCTCCTTTTTCCAGAAAATAAGCCACACAAAGAGTTCTGACGAGCTGGTTTTATCACCACCAGGTGCTGCTGCCTTACAACAAAATCTTGTAGGGAGCAGGTTAGCTTAAACCGGAAATAAATGAGCTTTCTTGGACCAGCTTCAGAGCGTAAAAAGGAAGGGTTTAGCGTATCAGCTTTAAGTATATCATTCTTAGGAAGTAAAGGGAATAAACTTAAAGTAGTGAGTACTTGCTTAATGATGTATATTGTCCTATATTTGGTGAGCGACGAAATTTGAAATTCCAGTGAGCAGGCTTCAGATAGATATTGTGGGTTAGGCAAATGAAAGCTAGCATGTTGGAAGTATAAGAATTTATATTTTTTGGGTTTAAGCTAAAAGGATTTAGCAAAGGTTTTGAGAATCATATTGGGATTAACAGACTTATTGTTGAAGCAGAGATGTAGAACTTGTAATCTGAATGGATGAGTGGTATTGCCTCATACTTTATCCGCAAAAATTAAAGCGAAGCAGGGCATGCATGTCATGAAAACAGGGAATGTTTTGTAGTGATATGATGCCGTTTGGGTAAATGACAAAAGCGGCAACTGCATTTACTTTGACAAAGGGAAGAGAGGAAAAGGTTACATTTTAAGGTTGAATTCACTTCAAAGTAATTCGGTTTGGGCCAGTAATTTCCATAAAACATAAAATAGTCCTTTAACAACTAAATTTTAATTCCTATGCAAAGACTCTTACTAAAACCGAAAACAGCCTTTAATTACATTTGGGTACTTGCCCTTTTTCTTTTAGGAATCCTACAGCCGAACCTGGGTTACGCTCAAACTGCGGCCGACTATCATAAGCGGGCAGATGTTCTACTAGAAAACTACCTGCTTAAATATTGGGATGGCAACTATATCCGCAACACGGGGGAGTGGACGTACATTCACGGCATGGATGCCGTTATTGACGGTGCAGAGCGTACAGGCAAGCAAAAATACTATGGTCTGATTGAGACCTTCTACGAAGCGCAGGATAGAAGGCACGGTTGGCTGAACGACTACTACGACGATGAAAACTGGTTCGTGCTCACCCTCATCCACGCCTATGATGTAACAGGTGAAAAAAAATACCTGGACAAGGCGGAAGAAGTTTATAACGACATTATGGGGAATGCCTGGGATAATTCCTGTTGCGGAGAAACGACCGGCGGCCTGTGGTGGAACAAGGCCAAAACACAGAAGGCAACCGCAGCCAATGCAGGAGCGGTAATTTCAGGACTGCAACTTTTCAAACGAACCAAAAATAAGGCGTATCGGGATTTTGCCACAAAGGTGTATGATTTCTGGTGGGAAAACATGGTTGATAAAACAACCTACCAGGTATGCGACCACATGAATACAGATGGTACAAAAGTATGGTGGAAATTTACTTACAACGAAGGATTGATGATTGGTGCAAGCCTGGAAATGTACAATGTGCATGAGAAAGTTTCTTACCTGTTTAATGCCCGGAATATAGCTGATTTCATGGTTAGTAATGAAACAGTGGCAACAGCATACGGACCAGTATTATCAGATGGCAACAGCAGCCAGTGCTCTGGTGATTGCTGGCAGTTTAAAGCACCGGGATACAAATACCTGATGCAACTGTATTTGAAGGATAGAAAGAAAAATGTTTATCTAAGTGTACTGAAAGGGAGCGTAGATGCTCTTTGGAACCTTGCCCGAAACAGTGAAAACTCTGTTGGTGTTGACTGGACAGGCCCAACTTCGTCAGATGCCTGTAACGATCGGACCCAAAACGCGGCAGCGTTAGCTATGAGCCTTTTCGCGAAGCAAAGCGGCCCTTATCCTGCTCCTGATGTACCGGAAGGGTAGTACGAAACAGAGAATGCTACCATTAAAAGCATCTTGTTGGAGAACAACCAACCTGGCTACACGGGCTGGGGCTTTGTGGGAGGCTGGAACAACTATGACCAGTACGTTAAATTTACTGTTAACAATAGCACTGGCGGCAATAAAACGGTTACGCTCCGGTATGCTGCCGCTGCTGGCAATGCCTCCCGAAAAATTTCGGTAAACGGCTCTCCCGAAATAGTCGTGAATTTTGCCGGTACAAGCGGATGGAACGTATTTTCCACCGCCAGTTTTACGTACAACTTTCCTGTTGGCACCAGTACGATTTTAGTAAGCCATAATTCTAATTGGCTGAACCTTGATAACCTAACAATTACAGACGCTGCTCTGGCTACGCAGGCGGCAGCGCAATCGGGTTTGAGTGTATATCCAAACCCTGTGCGCAGACAGGATTTGTTGCATATAGCGCTGCATGCTGATAAAGCAACGGAAGCAGATATTGTAATACTAAATTTGTTTGGTGAACAGCTGGCAAGTAGCCGGAAAGAACTCCAGAAAGGGGAAAATACCTTAGGCCTGCCAGTTAACCAGTTACTGCCCGGCTCCTATATACTGCGCATAAAATATGGTGAGCAGATCCAGACGAAGAAAATATTAATCAGCAACTAATCATTGGGTTGCCAATGCATAACCTTGTAGAAGTGTCTGTCTAAGTCGTGTAGCAGCGATTAAAAGCAGCAGAAAGCTTCTAATAAATACCAGTAATACCCGCGCCTCTGGCGTATGTAGAATATATTATATCTTACATACGCCAGAGGCGCGGGTATTATTGGTCTTACTTCCAGGCAAAAATATTATTCCACAAACAGCACCAGTCCTTTCAGGTATTCGCCTTCCGGATGAAAGATTGAGATGGGATGATCGGCAGGCTGGGAGAGGTGGTGCATCACTTTAATATTGCGACCTGCTTCGATAGCTGCGGCCATAATGGTGTTGTTGAACAGGTATTTGTCCACCACCTGTGAGCAGGAAAAAGTGAACAGCATACCGCCCGGTTTTATCTTTTTCATGGCCTCCGCATTCAGGCGTTTGTAGCCCATCAGCGCATTGTGACGTACCTTCTGGCTTTTGGCAAAGGCAGGCGGATCGAGCACAATTACATCATACAGGTTTTCCTTGCCCTTCAGAAACTCGAACGTATCCATCGCAAAAGCTTCATGGCGTTCTGGTGCCTGGCTCAGCCCGGCATTTTTCACCGTCAGTTCAATCGCTTTTTTGGATACATCTACCGAATGCACTTCGCTGGCGCCGGCGTTGAGTGCATATACCGAGAAACCGCCGGTATAGCAGAACGTATTAAGCACCGTTTTGCCCTTTACATAGCGTGCCAGCAAATCACGGTTTTCGCGCTGATCGATAAAGAAACCGGTTTTCTGACCTGTTTCCCAGTCTATGAAAAAATTATTGTCGTTTTCTGTTACAATCACGCCGCCAGCCGATTCTCCAAAAAGGTATCCATTTTCGGCTTGAACCGGTGCTTTCGGTGGCAGGGATTCTGCACTTTTATCATAGATGGCATTCAGGCTACCGCCGTATACTTCCTGCAACGCTTTCGCCACCATTTCCCGGGCGTTATACATCCCGACGGTGTGCGTCTGCACTACCGCCGTACCATTGTATACATCCACAATCAACCCAGACACGCCATCGCCTTCGGCATAAATAAGGCGATATACATTCGTGTGGGCATTGTCTGTTAAGCCCAGGTGCTGGCGGTAGTCATAGGCTTTCTGCACGATTCCTTTCCAGAAAGCGTAATCAGGTTCTACCTGCTCAAACGAAAAGATGCGGACAGCAATAGAGCCCGGCGCAAAATGCCCCATGCCCAGGAACTCCCGCTGGCTGGAGTATACTTCCACCACATCGCCTTCGGCAGGTTCGCCATCAGCTTTGCGGATAGCACCGGAAAAAACCCAGGGATGCCGGCGTTTTAGTGAATGCTCTTTTCCGGGCGCTAAGTATAATTTTATAAAAGACATGGTTTAATGTGCTTATTGATTGATGTGCTAAGGTGCTAATAAGTATAAAGGTTCAAATACATACATCTCTCTTTTTGTCATCCTGGAAGGATCCTGGTTGAAGGGAGGTTAAGCTGTTGCTATGTATAGATAAGTTTTTGCGGCTCGCCAACAAGAAACCCGCAACAAGTGCGGAATTTATACTTTCAGGATGACAAAGAGAAGGAGTATACTTAAAATAGGTTTGTCCCTTTATTTGGTATAATGGCTACAGTACTCCAAAGCAGCAAAGGTAGTTGATTCAAATTTTATAAGCGTGCAAATTACTTATACATCAATAATTTGAATAATCCTGCCCTGTTCCGTTAGCACGTTAAAGAGTCAGCACCTTAAGTTCTACCAACTGCTGATAAAGCTTTTGCACCGGCAAACCAACCACATTATAATAGGAACCTTCAATGCGCTCGATGCCCGCCATGCCAATCCACTCCTGTATGCCGTATGCGCCCGCCTTATCATAGGGCTTGTAGTGGGTGATATAATAATCTATTTCAGCATCAGAGAGTTGTTTGAAGTATACTTTGGTTACATCATGAAAAACGGTTTTCTGCTGCTTTGTCAGGATGCAAACGCCGGTAATAACCTCGTGCGAGGTGCCGGACAAAGCGCGCAGCATCGCAAATGCTTCCTCGTCATGCTGTGGCTTGTTCAGGATTTTATCACCGAGGCAAACAATCGTATCTGCCGTGATAAGTGCTTCTGTTTCTATATCTGCTGCATAAGCGTCGGCTTTGTGCGAGGCTAAAAACTCAGCGACAGCAGCCCGTTTCAGGTGCTCCGGAAAATCTTCCCTTACCTCTTTTACACGCACATCGAAGGGCAGCCCCAGACCGGCCAGCAATTCTTTGCGGCGCGGTGAATTAGAGGCAAGCAGCAGCGGATGTAACAAATTCATCTTCTTTGATTGAGCTAAATAAAAATCCGCAGATAACTTTCGGATAAAAAAAGGTTGATTTCTGGGGCATGATGGCCCCACTGTGACACACGCGCTTTACCTGCTCCATCGACACCGCATTGGTTATAAGCGCCAGGCGCGCCTCCCCGGTGTCTACCTTGCGGATGCAGGCAGTAAAGTTTCGCTCATAGCTCAGCGCGGCGTAAGTACGCTGCGCCTGCCGGTAAATGCCCAGTATCTTCTCAAAAATAAAATAATGCATAATAGTCAAATCCAGGTCTTTCACTTCATCCGGAAAGTTCCATGTTATCTGGTTGTGCACCTCGGGTTTGAGCCGCAGTTTGTAAGCATTTCCGCTCAGGTATAAGCCAAAGGCCCAGCGTTTGCCGGCTATCACCTCGTTCAGTTCGTACGGATCTTCTTTTGGGAATATCTCAAAGTATAATTTCAGCTTGTCGAGAAACTCCTCATCCGTCATTTCCATACTTAGCAGCACGCGGTGCGTGGGCAGGATGCGCAGGTCGTCGTGCTCAGAGTTAGTCAGGAACATGAGGTGGTAATTATAAGCCTCAAAGCCGGTATGTTCCGGGTTCAGAGCTGTCATTTTTTTGCGGTACTCCAGTGAACCTTCGTACCGGTGATGCCCATCTGCCAGCAGTATCTGTTTGTCGCGGAGCGTATGTATAAATAGTTCGATAACATCATGATCCTGTATCACGGCCAGCACATCGCGCGCGCCCTGGTAATCTTCTGTTTCGTAAATGGGCGATTGTATACTTTCATCCATATAGGGCTCCAATATAAAACCGGGATCAGTATAAAGCCCGTGTGTGGGACTGGTATTGAGTTCTGTTTTATCGAGCAAATCAATGCGGTCGTTTACGGCGCTAGGAATCGTGTTCTCGTGGCGCAGCAAAACGCCTTCCGGCCAGTCGTAAGCCTTGATGTGGCAGATAAAGCCTTTGCGGCAATACGTTTTCTCGTCTCCGGGCAATCGGAAATACTGGTAGTATACATAGATGCCCGGCAAAGGATCCTGCTGCAGTATACCCTGATCTTTCCAGGCCTGCAGCAGCGTTGCCGCCTCTTCTGCCGGTTGTGCACCCCGCGGTACAGACAGATGAATACTATTGTACGGATTGCAGTACAAAGCCTCGCGCTGCTTTACAGAAACCACGTCAAATAACGGGCTGGTCAGTTCATCTATCGTATAATCGGCGCTGTCGCGGTAGCGCCAGGGGCGCAAGGGGAGTATCTCTGCCATTTAGTTGTTTTCAAAGTATAATTGTGGTGCAGGAGCCTATCAGGGCGCCAGGCGTGAGATCTTCCAGTTGTCTTCCTGCAATTCGTACACAATGCGATCGTGCAGGCGGTTGGGACGGCCCTGCCAGAACTCTATGCGTGCGGGCTGCAACTGGTAGCCACCCCAGAACGCGGGGCGCGGAATTTCTGCTGCCGCTGTAAATTTATCTGTATAAGCCTTGTCTGCTTCTTCGAGCGCTTCCCGGCTGGCGATAGGCTGGCTTTGCGGCGATGCCCAGGCGCCAATCTGGCTGCCCTGGGGGCGGCTGTGAAAGTAATCATCCGATATTTGCGGATCAACTTTCACCACTTTCCCTTCTATACGCACCTGCCGCTCCAAAGCCGGCCAGAAGAACGTAATAGCTGCGTTCGGGTTTTCTGCCAGTTCCTGCCCCTTGCGGCTGTTATAATTCGTAAAAAAAGTAAAACCGGTTTTAGACACACCTTTGAGCAGCACCACGCGGGCAGAAGGTTTACCCGCCGCACTCACAGTAGAAAGCACCAGGGCTGTTGCCTCCGTGGCCTCGCCCTGTATGGCTTCATCCAGCCATTGGCTGAACTGATCCATGGGGTGGGCAGCTACAGATGATTCCAATAAATCCTTTTTAGTATAATTCTGACGTATAGATGCTATATTATGTGTTAAGGACATAGCTCGTGTTGTTTTCCCAAAATTATAAAATTATCGGCTGCCGCTAAACTTATTTGTCCGTAATCCGCAGGTTACAGGCGCACAGGAAGCTAAAAAGCATCTCGGGGTATGAAACCCGGGAAGTTAAACCCATTGTTACCATCTTACGCTCTTTGCGTAAAGAAGAATACCGGCAAACTATGCAGCAGTATTGCCGTTGGCAAGTATAGCGGTGAAATGTTTAACATATAAATTCACAGAAGACAGATGGCAGAAACAAGTTCGATAAAACCACAGAGCGGAAGCCTGCTCATCTCCGAACCTTACCAGGGAGATCCTAACTTTGAACGCAGCGTAGTATTGTTGTGCAACCATAGCGAGGAGGAAGGTACATTTGGCCTGGTGCTTAACCGCATATCAAACCTAAAGCTTACGGATGTAGTTGACGTATACAGCGAATCCTTTGAAGCAGAACTGGGCATTGGCGGGCCTGTGCAGGCCAACACGCTGCATTACATACATAATATGCCGGATCTGCCGGATGCGGTGCAGCTGAGTGAGAACCTGTATTGGGGTGGAGACTTTGAAACTTTACGCACCCTGATTGGTTCCGGGCGCGTGCCTGTTACCGCTATCAGGTTCTTTTTAGGATATTCGGGATGGACGCCCGGACAGCTGCAGGAGGAGATAGACAGAAATGTTTGGATAGTAAATAACATTGCTGCGGATAAATTATTTAATTTAGAGGCAGATTCGCTCTGGCGCAATATCCTGCGCGACATGGGCGGCAAGTATAAGGTGCTGTCGAACTACCCGGTTGATCCGCGCCTGAACTAAACCTTAGGATAAAACTACTGAAAATGACACTTAATAGAGAAGATATGGACACTACCGGAGCAGAGGCTAACAAACCTGAGAACCAGCATGCGGCGCAGCAAGGTCAGCAGGACGCCATCGTGCCCGATGATAACGCCGCACCAACTTTAGCATCTGCAGAGATAAACCGGCAAAGCGAATTTGATGCAGCCCCAGGCGTGCCAAAAGAGGAGCAACCCGAGATAGCGCCAGATCTGAAAACGCCACAGGAGGCGGCCGTATCAGAAGAGAAAACGGAAGCTTTTGCCGCGGCTGCAGCAGAGGCGCCGGCCAAAGCAGATGATGATGCTGTTACTGGTGCCGCAACGCCACCTGCAGAGAGCGCACCTGCAGCGGATGCTGCCGCGCACGAAGAGGAAGACGAGGAGGAGGAAACGCAGACTGATTACAGCGCCCTACCGCTGGAAGAGTTGCGCCATACTTTGCAGTCCCTGCTCAGGAGCGGTGATGTACGCCGCAAGCACAAACTTATAAATGAGTTGCAGCGCCATTATGATCTGAAGTTCCAGGCTGAGCGCAACGAAGCCTTGGAGCGCTTTAAGCAGGAGGGAAGCAGCGAAGAGGATTTTGCCTATCATGCCTCTGCCGAGCACCAAGATCTGGAAAAACTGCTGACAGCTTACCGGGATGCCCGCCACCAGGAGCGCCAGTCGGCCGAAGTGCAGCGCCAGCATAGCTTAACGCGTAAACAGGAAATTCTGAACCAGTTGCGGCAACTCGTAGAATCTGCTGAAACCAAGAGCAGCAACGAAGAACTGAAGCGTTTGCAGGCCGAATGGAAAGCCACCGGACCTGTGCCGGCCGGAGAAGCGCAGGAGCTCTGGGACTCCTACCACGCCCTGCTCGATATTTTCTATAACAATCGCAGCATTTTCTTCGAGCTGAAGGAGCTTGACCGTAAACGCAACCTTGATGCAAAACTGGCGCTGGTTGATAGGGCAGAAGCGCTTGAACAGGAGGAGTCAATCAACAAAGCCCTTCAGGAACTGCGCCATCTGCATGAGGAGTGGAAAAATATAGGCCCTGTGCCCAACGATCAGCGAGATGCTATCTGGGATCGCTTTATTGCAGCATCCGAAAAGGTACATACGCGCCGGCGCAGTTACCAGGAAACACGCCATACCCAGGAAATGGAAAACCTGGTAAAAAAACGTGCCTTGCTGGAGCGCCTGCACAGTTTCCAGAACATACAAACCGACCGCATCAACGAGTGGCGCGACAGAACAGCCGATATTCAGAAACTGAAGGAAGAATGGGATGCTGCCGGGCTGGTTCCAAAAGAATATGCAGAAGAGGTTAACAAAGATTTCTGGAGCAACTATAAAGCTTTCTTTCAGCACAAAAATCAGTTCTTCAAAAGCCTAGATGAGCAGAAAATGAACAACCTGCGGCTTAAAACAGAACTATGTGAAGAAGCAGAGAGCCTGAAAGACAGTACCGACTGGAATGCAACAAAGGAAAAGCTGATTCAGCTGCAGAAGAAGTGGAAAACCATTGGCCGTGTGCCAGATAAATATTCTGATAAAATATGGCAGCGGTTCCGTACAGCCTGCAACGCTTTTTTTGATCGCAAACAAAGCCAGGAGCAGCAACAGACCGCAGCACAAGAGCGGCTCTCTTCCGAAAAGCTGGAGTTGTGCGACAGGATAGCTGAAAAGCTTTCTCAGCCGAATGCACCGGCATCGCTGGAAGAGTTTGATTCTTTTGTAACCCAATGGCGTGCACTGGACAACAATAACAGGCGCAGTAGTCCTAAAGCAGAAGAAAAGTTCCTGGCGCTTATCGAAAAGTACCTGGAGCGTGTGCCGGAACTGACCTATGAGGACAGAACAGAAATGCTGGTAAAACTGCAGGTAGAGCGCATCAAACACAGCCCGGATGCAGCCCACAAACTGCAGCAGCGGGAGCATGCTATTCGCCGGGAAGTTACGCAACTGCAAAACGACATACAGACGCTTCGCACCAATATCGAGTTCTTTTCACGTTCTAAAAACGCAGCAAAGCTTCGGGAGGAGTATGAGGGCCGCATCAGCGAGTCGCAAAAACGCATCGATAAGCTGCAACTACAGCTGGCGGCGTTCAGAAGCTAAGGATTTTAACCTGACATTCAAAAGCTTATCTGCAACAGGCAAAAAAAGTTGAGGTGAGCACTTGCAGATAAAAAACAATACTATACCTTTGCATCGCTTTAGAACGATAAAGCATCGTAAAAGGGCAGGCCTCCTTAGCTCAGCTGGTAGAGCAACTGACTTGTAATCAGTAGGTCGCTGGTTCGATCCCGGCAGGGGGCTCTTTTTTAGATTTGTAAATTGATTGGTTTGTAAATTTGGGAATTACAACGTATAATTTGGAGGTGACTTTCTCATCTTCAAATTTCCAAATATTCAAATCAGAATGCCTCCTTAGCTCAGCTGGTAGAGCAACTGACTTGTAATCAGTAGGTCGCTGGTTCGATCCCGGCAGGGGGCTCTCCCAAACAAAAAACCTTCAGATAAAACTGAAGGTTTTTTGTTTTCAGGGCATTCAGACTTATCCTTCCGCAACCGCTTCAGTATGCTAAAGCTATGTTTTATTTCAGATTATACTTTAATTTGAGTTTCGTTTTCTAAAGCTATGCAACTAACAGAGGTAAATACTCCCGAACTGGCACAGGAATTTCTGCTGCTGCCCGTGAAGCTATACAAGAAAGACCCTAACTACATCCGGCCGCTCGACAAAGACATCGAGCAAGTTTTTGACCCTAAAAAAAACAAGCTGCTCCGCAACGGAGAAGCTATCCGCTGGGTACTGCGCGACGACAAAGGTGAAACTATAGGACGCGTTGCAGCCTTCATCAATAAAAAGATTGCTAATACGTACGAGCAACCGACGGGCGGGCTTGGCTTTTTTGATTGCATAGACGACCAGCAGGCGGCCAACACCTTGTTCGATGCTTCTGTGGACTGGCTCAAAGTTCGGGGTATGGAAGCAGTGGACGGGCCCGTCAACCTGGGCGACAGAGACCGCTGGTGGGGACTGCTGGTTGAAGGGTTTCATGCCCCGACTTACTGCATGAACTACAACGCTCCATATTATCAGCAGCTGTTCGAGAACTATGGCTTTCAGGTATACTTTAAGCAATATGTTTACTACCGTACCGTAGAAGAAAAGCTGGAACCTGAAATATACCGCAAAGCTACAACTATCCTGGAAAACCCGGATTACCACTTCCGGCACATGAGCAAAGATGATCTGAAAAAGTATGCCGAGGATTTCAGGACAATATACAACAAAGCCTGGACCAAACACGAAGGCGTAAAAGGCATGACGGAGGCGCAGGCCATGAGCATTATGAACCAGCTGAAACCTGTATTGGACGAACGCATCATCTGGTTCGGATATTACAAAAATGAGCCTGTCAGCTTTTTTATCAGCCTGCCGGAACTGAACCAGCTCTTCAAGTATAACAATGGCAAACTAGATTGGTGGGGCAAGCTTAAATTCGTTTACCACCGCTGGAAAGGGGATTGCAAGGGCATGTTTGGTGTCGCCTTCGGGGTGGTACCGGAACATCAACGCAAAGGTGTGGAAACTGCCATGGTGGTGGCCAGTTCCAAAGTTATCCAGAACAATTCTTCTATACCCTACACGGAGTTTCAGATGAACTGGATTGGCGACTTTAACCCGAAAATGATGAATGTGGCCGTGCAGGTGGGTGGCCGTATCTACAAAACATATCACTCTTACCGCTTTTTGTTCGACAGAACAAAAGAGTTTAAGCGTATGCCAATCATAAATTAATCTGTCGGAGAAAGGTCAAGTTTTGTATTAAATACAGGTCCATCAAGGTCCTCCCAGTGCCAGCCACCATTTTCCATCATCGACTTCAGGATGCGGCGCCTTAAAGCAAGCTCACCGATTCTGTCCTGTGATGGCATATGCAATGTGAAATGAAGTTTGCGGATGCTGTCGAGCCGAAAAGCGGGAGGTTCGGTCTCGGCAGGCTTTATGAAAGTGGCTGTAAGCGTTTCAAGGAAGGAACTGATGGCGCACCGTACAGGAAAAATGTACTGCTCGCCGGGCCTGAGTTCTTTTGGCACATACAACAGCAGCAGGCTCAGGGCCTCATCGAAAGCTACCAGGTTGGGCAGCAGCGCGGTTTCTTTCCGGCTTTGATGAAAAAAGTGCAGTACGGGATAGGAGAAATGCAGCTGTCCCTGTTTGGCTATACTTTGCGCCAGCTCCTGTAACTGTGCGTTCAGCATGCTGAAATCCTGGCCATTCCAGTTATTAACCAGCATTGCCTGCGGGCTGTGGCCAATGGCAGCTATGCGTATACTCAGCGACCGCCTTTCCGTTACTGCCGAGAGCACAGGCACCATATACGTGATGCTCAGCGTTATCACAAGCAGGCCCGTAAAGGAGACGAACGCAGCATAAATTTTCCATAAATCGGTGCCGCCTATAAAGTCGCCGACGCCAAGGGTTGTGAGCAGGTAGCCGGTATAATAAAATCGCTCTAGGGGGGTAGCCGGCAGGTAAGAAGAGCTGTTTATCACCGCTTCGGGGTCAGACATAACAACCATCATATTGGATAGCCACAGCAGCATAACCCAAACCAGCACGATGCTTACAACAATAACAACGCCCTGGCTGTTGTAGACATTTTTGCTTTTACGGATTCGGTAAAGTACCCTGAAGAAGAAGGAAACCAGGGAAGTGATTTGACCGCTGATAAAACCAGAGCCACGCGGCGCAAAGATGGTGTAAATCAGATCGAATATTGTCAGCAGCATGATCAGTAAGCCCGGAAAGAAGAGGAGCAGGTTCATTCAGTTTAAGGTCGCAACAGGTAGAAGAAAACTTTCTTTTATACCTGTTGCGTGCAAAGCAGGTTGCTTACATAGTGCTATGCCGTACTGAACGTGTGTTTCGCGGGGGCTTAGCTCATAGAGCGAAGGGGCTATAGGCTGTCATAAAAAGCCAGCGTTTCCATCCAGCCTTCTTCCGTATCCGCGTCAATATTCTGCTTGCTGATAAAATCTTCTACCTGCTGTTGCTTATCCTGCAGCGCTTTGAGCAGGCTGCGTTTGCTGAGCTTTACCTTTTGCGGTTCCTCCCCCTGCTTTATCAGGTAATAATCGTTTTCTGTAACAAGCTCATCAAAAGTTCTTCCGGCAGAATAGCCGCCTTTAAAATCAGCTTTCACCAGTGATTTACCCGGTAAAAGCACCATAGTCGATTTTTTACCTTCATGCAACACAATGGCAAATCTGTCGGTAGGGCTCTTGAGCATGCGGGATATTTCCGGGACTTTCCTGAAGGTATAGCTCCTGGCGCCGAGCGTGTCTTTGAGTACAAAATAGTCTATCTTATTTGGCGGCAGCAGGTAAGTTTTGCCGTCTCCTTTCTGAAACTGGACTACATTTTCATACACGTTATACTTAACAGGTACATTGTCAAAAATGAGATTATCCGGAATGTGAATGGTGGCCTTTCCCCACTTATCTAAGAAAAACGGGCTGCCTTTCACGCCCTCGTAGCGCCGATCATACGTCATCACCATACCGGATATATTGGTTGCATCGCCCAGCTCGTTCAGATTTTGCTGCGCGGCATTGCCCACGGGTATCGTTTGCGCCATAGCCAGCGGAGCGGTAAAAACAAGCAGGCTCACAAGTGTAAGCTTTTTCATAAACAAGCAGTTGAATGGTGTAACAGGATATTCAAAGTATAATGGCAGCATCGGGGCATAATATAGCAAATAATAGTTCCGTAATCAATTCCCGTTCCTTCTAAAATAAACTTCAGGGAGGAGGATGGCCCGCCGGGCTTTGGCCGGTTAAGTATAATTTACGTTATTGGGCTCCTAACTAACAGGATAAGAATGATGCAGAATAAATGGCTGTTAACAGGTAAAAAAGCCGTAGTAACAGGCGGCTCCAAAGGTATAGGCGAAGCAGTAGTAAAAGAGTTTCTGGAGCTGGGGGCCGAAGTGCTGGCTGTTGCCCGCAAACAGGAGGATTTAGATATCCTGCAAGCGAATGCCACTGGTAAGCTCTCCGTATTAGCCGCCGATGTAAGCAAACCGGAAGGCCGCGCCAGCCTGGTAAGCCAGGTGCAGGAAACCTGGGGCCAGCTGGATATACTTGTAAACAATGCAGGCACCAACATCCGCAAACCTTCGGTTGACTATACAGCTGATGAGTTTGACTTTATTATGAATACAAACCTGCGCTCTGCTTTTGAGCTAAACCGTGCTTTATTTCCGCTGCTGCAGGCTTCGGAGCAGGGCAATGTGGTGCACGTCACATCGGTGGCCGGGCTTATGCATGTGCGTACCGGCAGCATCTATGGCATGACCAAAGCAGCCCTAAACCAGCTTACGCGCAACCTCGCTGCCGAATGGGCCGGGAACAACATCCGCGTGAATGCAGTAGCACCCTGGTACATCAGCACGCCGCTTGCGCAAACGGTGCTGCAGAAAAAAGAATTTTACGATGCCGTTATCAGCCGCACGCCCATGCAGCGTGTAGGCGAGCCTGCCGAAGTAGCTGCCGCCGTAGCATTCCTCTGTATGCCTGCCGCTGCCTATATTACTGGGCAGACGCTGGCCGTAGATGGCGGCTTCACCATCAACGGTTTTCACCCGGCCTGAGTCTAAGTATAAATACGCGCCTGCGCTACGTAAAAGTGTGTTGAAAAGAGTGGCTTTTGAAGCAAAAAATGCTTACTTTTGTATGATGTGGAAACGTATGTTCCGGACAGATTCCGGAGCTATTCCAAACCTTAATTACATGGCCAGAAACCAACTTTGCCTGCTGCTGATTTTTGCCCTGCTGGCAGCTACGGCAACTTCCTGTAAGCCCGCCTGCCCTATAGCCGCCTGCCAGGTGCGGATGGTGCACCGGCATGGCGAAGATGAATTCAGAGGGCAGCCTATCTGGAAAAAACAAAATCCCCGGATCGGAGAAAAACTGCCCAAACCCTCACAGGAAAATACAAGCAGCCGCAACAACAAAAGCCGGAATAAGAACTGAGTTTGCGTCTTAAGCATTTGTACATAAATTAGCTGATTAAATACATAAAAATAACTTGACCTCAAACATGACTGAAGGCGAAAGAATCATACCGATCAACATTGAAGATGAGATGCGCGGTGCGTATATCGACTACTCAATGTCTGTTATCATTTCCAGAGCCTTGCCTGACGTTCGGGACGGATTGAAACCGGTGCATCGCCGCGTTCTCTACGGAATGTCCGAACTGGGTGTAACCTACAACAAAGCCTATAAAAAATCTGCCCGTATTGTGGGCGAAGTGCTGGGCAAATACCACCCGCATGGCGACGCCTCTGTATATGATACCATGGTGCGTATGGCCCAGCCATGGTCGCTGCGCTACATGCTGGTTGACGGCCAGGGGAACTTCGGCTCCATAGACGGAGACTCACCGGCGGCCATGCGTTATACCGAAGCGCGCCTCAAGCGTATTGCTGATGAACTGCTGGCGGATCTGGATAAGAACACGGTTGACTTTGTACCTAACTTCGATGACTCGCTGAAAGAGCCGAGCGTTATGCCGGCCAAATTCCCGAACCTGCTGGTAAACGGCACTTCCGGTATTGCGGTAGGTATGGCCACTAACATGGCGCCCCATAACCTCACTGAGGTAATAAATGGCGTAATTGCCTATATCGACAACCACGATATTACCATTGCCGAGCTGATGCAGTACATCACAGCGCCGGATTTCCCGACAGGCGGTATTATTTATGGTTACGATGGCGTGAAAGCTGCTTTTGAAACGGGTCGCGGGCGCGTGCTCATGCGTGGCCGTGCCATCTTCGAAACAACTCCTTCGGGCAAAGAGCAGATTATTGTCACAGAGATACCATACATGGTCAACAAAGCTTCGCTGATCGAGAAAACAGCAGCTTTGGTGAACGACAAAAAAATAGAAGGCATTTCGGACCTGCGGGACGAGTCTGACCGCGATGGCCTGCGCATTGTGTACGACCTGAAGCGCGATGCGATTCCGAATGTGGTGCTTAATAACCTTTACAAGTATACGGCGCTGCAGTCGTCGTTTGGCGTGAACAACGTGGCCCTGGTAAAAGGCCGCCCGCTGACGCTGAACCTGAAGGAACTGATACATTACTTTGTAGAGCACCGCCACGAGGTTGTTATCCGCCGCACGCAGTATGAACTGGAGGAAGCACGGAAACGCGCCCACATCCTGGAAGGCCTGCTGATAGCGCTGGACAATCTGGACGAGGTGATTAACCTTATCCGGGCTTCGCGCGATCCGGAAATAGCCCGCAATGGCCTGATGGAACGTTTTGGTTTGTCTGAAATACAGGCCCGCGCCATACTGGACATGCGTTTGCAGCGCCTCACCGGCCTGGAGCGCGACAAGATCCAGCAGGAATATCAGGAAATCATGAAGTTAATTGATCACCTGGTAAGCGTGCTGAATGACGAAGGGCTGCGCATGCAGATAATCAAGGACGAACTCCTGGAAATAAAAGGCCGCTATGGCGATGAACGCCGTACCAGCATCGAGGCTTCGACAGGCGACATCTCCTATGAGGATATGATTCCGGAGGAGAACATGGTGATCACCATCTCGAACGAAGGTTATATCAAACGCACTTCCCTGAGCGAGTACCGCAGCCAGAGCCGTGGTGGCGTTGGCTCCAGGGGCGTGGCAGCTTCCAAAGAAAGCGATTTTACCGAGCACCTGTTTGTGGCCAGCACTCATAATTACATGCTTTTCTTTACGGAGCTCGGCCGCGTGTTCTGGCTGAAAGTATACGAGATTCCGGAAGGAGGGAAGACCACCAAGGGAAGGGCCATCCAGAACATCATCCAGATAGAAAAAGAAGACCGTGTACGTGCCGTGTTGAACGTGCACAACCTTGATAACCAGGATTATATCCTTAACCATAACCTGTTCTTCTGTACCGAACAGGGCACCATCAAAAAGACTGTGCTGGAGGCATACTCACGCCCCAGAACCAACGGCATCAACGCCATCACCATCAACGATGGCGATCGCCTGCTGGATGTGCAGCTTACCAACGGCAACAGCGAAATTGTGATTGCGCTGGAATCGGGCAGGGCCATTCGCTTTAACGAGAGCCAGGTGCGCACCATGGGGCGCAACGCGGCAGGTGTGCGCGGCGTAACCTTGGCTGGCCCTGATGACAAAGTTGTTGGTATGGTTTGTGTACAGAGCGAAAACACAGAGCTCCTGGTAGTATCTGAAAACGGCTTCGGCAAGCGCTCGCTGCTGGATGAATACCGGATTACGAACCGTGGCGGCAAGGGCGTTAAAACCCTGAACGTGACGGAAAAAACCGGCAAACTGGTAGCTATCAAAGGCGTAGTGGACACCGATGACCTCATGATCATTAACCGGTCCGGTATTACGATTCGCCTGCGCGTGGCTGATATCCGCGTAATCGGACGTGCCACACAAGGCGTACGCCTGATTAAACTTAACGAAGGAGATCAGATATCATCGGTAGCCAAAGTAGAAATGGACAATGAGGAGGAAGTTGTAGAGGCGGTGCTGGATCAGTCGGAACTTACACCCGAAGACTCGTTGCAACCCGATGATATGATAGACCCCGTAGCGGAAGAGGATGAGCCCGAAGTTGAATAAGTATAAATAAAAGGGAATTATATTTCACTGATTAAACGTTTAGACTAACAAACACAAACCAATTTTAACAAATATGAGAAAAGTTCTTTTGACAGCCCTGGCAGCCGCGAGCATCTCGGTTGCGACCGCGCAGAACTCAGCTGTAAACAGCGCTATCCTGAACCACAAGAACGGAACACTGGATAAAGCGAAGGCTGATATCGATAAAGCCATTGAACATAAAAAGACCAAAGACGACGCCAAAACATGGTTTTACCGCGGCGTTATTTATCAGGATATGATTGGCAACCCAATCTATGGCAAATTAGCAGACGAAAATACGCCTATACTGGTACTGGAGTCTTATGATAAAGCTGTAGAACTTGATGGTAAAGACGGTGAGTTTGCCAAGCAGGTGCCTGCACGCAAAGAGTTGCTGTATGGCCAGGTGCTGAACCAGGCAGTGGAGTTCCACAACAAGCAGCAATGGAAAGAAGCCATCAGCAAGTATGATCTGGCTTCCAAAATAAACCCGACAGATACTACCGCTGTGCTTTACGCGGCATATGCATCTACAGCCAACCAGGATTATGCCGGCGCTATCAAGTATTATGATAAGCTGATTGACATGGGCCATAAGACAGAAGATGTTTATAAGGCAAAAGTTCAGTTGCAGCAGCAGATAGAAGCGCCCGACGAGGAAGTGATGAAGACACTGGCGAATGGCCTGAAAGAACATCCGAACAGTACCTACCTGATGCAGGAAGAGCTGAAATATTACCTGAAAAATGACCGCGGCGATGAGGCCATGGCCAAGCTCGAAAGTGCCATCAAAGCTGATCCGAACAATGCCAGCCTGTACGCAGTGCTGGGCAACCTGCAGGAGCGCAAAGGCAACCTGGATGCTGCCACCGCTAATTACAAAAAGGCGATAGAGCTCGATAACAATAACTTTGATGCTTATTACAATCTGGGCGTACTGGAGTATAACAGGGCTAGCGAGATTAACAACAAAGCTGCCAAAATGGATTATGCTACATACCAGAAAAAAGGCAAGGCGCTGGAAGCGGAGGCAAAGGAACATTTTGCAGCATCGCTGCCATACTTTGAAAGAGCGCTGGAAATCCAGCCTGACGATCAAAGCACTATGCAGAACCTGGTGCGCGTGTATACCCGCATAGGCCGCAAAGCAGACGCTGACCGCATCAGCAAAATGGTGAAGCAATAAGATCTAATAATAGCAGCAATAAAAAAGGAGAAACCTCACCAGGTTTCTCCTTTTTTATTGAAAGAAGTTTTGAACAAGGACAAAGGGTTTTTGAAGCAATTGAAAGCAAAAGCTCTAGCAGAAGATAGCTCAGCGAAGGGGAAAGCTATTATATAATTTAATACTTAACATAATATAAATTATAAGACTTATAATATACGATAAAATCATACCTTATAAAGTGTCACTTATAATATACTTTATGTTAAGTAAATATGTAGGGATGAAAGCTTGTCCGGGAAAAAGTAAACCGGATTATAAGTAATGCAGCTAAAACAAAAGGCCGAATAAATCGGCCTTTTTGCTAAAGCCTTTGCATAGCTGCTCAGGCCTCTGTTTAAGTGATGTAGCTAACCTACTTCTTATAATTGCGGTTTACAATGTCCAAATATTCCAAGCTATCCAGCTTACCGTCATTATTACGGTCCCAGAGCACGAAAACTCCATCCACATACTCGCGTTCAGTCAGTTTTTTATCCTTGTCTGTGTCCCATTTATTAAACCAATCGCTGCGGGCAATGCCAGCGCGGTGTTCTTCTTCAGACAGCTTGCCATCGTTGTTGGTGTCCCAGGCAGCCCAGGTTTCGTTGGGCATGTTGTAGTCCTTAATGCCCGTGTTAAACTCGTTTTCGTCCAGACTTTTATCTTTATTGGTATCCCAGGTATTGTACATACTGCTATTGAACTCATTCTCATCGAGAACCTTATCTCCATTTACGTCAAAGTCTTCATAATACGTGGTGGTAACCAACGTTGAGTATAGTCCGTCATGATCCAGGTCCACAGCGCGTACTTCTCTTACTACAACCGGATCGTCCATAGCTTCTTCAGTGGCCACTGCATTGCCGGTGTTTTCGTCTTCCATAGCGTTTTCAGTGGTTTTGTCGGAACAGGCCAGCAGGCCGGCTGCGGCTAAACACATAAGGCTTCCTGTGATGCTGATTTTTTTCATTTCCATAGTTAGTTTTTTAATGTTGAACATAGTGTATAATAATTTTTACGCGCCAAGTGCCATGTTGTTATGTCTCGTGCTGCCCGGAAAAGATGTATAGCACATTCAGAAGAAAAGATAAGTAGGCCCATGATAACCGAACCCTGAGGCTCCGCCAGCGGTATGCATGAATAGTATAGAACTTTAATCAATAAGGAAACAAATGCAAATTACATTAGAACAAGCCGAGGCAGCCATACATGCCGCCAAACAAAAGGCAACAGCATTAAACCTGAAGATGAACATCGCCGTGGTGGATGCCGGTGCTAACCTTGTTGCCTTTGCACGCATGGACGGTGCCTGGCTGGGCTCTGTAGACATTGCCATCCGCAAAGCCAGAACAGCACGCTTTTTTGATATGCCCACCGGCGATTTGGGCCAATTGTCGCAGCCGGGGGGCCCGCTATACAACATCGAGCACTCCAATGGCGGCCTGATTACGTTTCCGGGCGGAATACCTGTAAAGGATAACAACGGAGAAGTGATTGGCGCTATTGGCGTATCGGGCAGCACAGTAGAAAACGATCACCAGGTGGCGCAGGCCGGCATCGATGCGTTGCAGTAAAACCAGCCGGCCAGCTGCTTTTAGTATAAGTTAAATGGCGCCGGTATTTAAAATTATAGCCTGCACCGCTATAAAAAGCAGTGCAGGCTATAATTTGTTTTATGAAAATGTACTGTTAGCTGTAGTAGCTCATCAGTTGCTCGGTTTGCGCCGGTTGGTCAAGCCTGGTATATTCGTCATTGTCAGCATCACCCTGCATCCAGCCTACGGCGGCAAGCGCCAGCGCTGTAACCACAGCAATAATGAGGGCAGGCAAAAATCCGTCTACCTTAAAGTTGCCAACCAGGGCATCTACCAGCTTGATCATCAGCGCTGTTACAATCAGGTTAATGATAATCCGCAACAGGAACAGTGTAACCAGATTAAACACAAAGCCGAGCAAAAGGCCAATCGTCGCGTTAAAAATACCAATCAGGAAAGCTACCCAAAGCGCCGTCCAAAAGCTTTTAACATGAACGCTTGGCATCATGTACGAGAGCACTAATATCACCCCCGCGCTAACTAATAAGTTAATAATATAGTCCATAGTTTTTAATTTAGGTTGTACTTAGAGTTCTTCATACGGGTACAACCATAAATAGATGGTGCTGCCGGGCCGTACTCCCCTACTCTGTCCTGTATTCCGGTTTCAGGAGGTTACCGAAGTGGGCTACAAATTTTTGCACTTTGGGTATGGCCACTGCCTGCACGTATGGATCGTCGGGGTTGCGCCTGTAGTAATCCTGGTGGTATTTTTCGGCTTCCCAGAACTTGTCGAAAGGTTTTACTTCCGTTACAATTTTGTTGCGGAAGGTACCTGACTCGTTCAGTTCTTTGATATAATCTTCTATCACCTGCCGTTCTTCCGGCGTTTTGTAAAAGACGATGGAGCGATACTGGTGGCCGATGTCGTTGCCCTGGCGATCGATAGTGGTGGGGTCGTGGGTGGCAAAGAAAACCTCCAGCAGTTGCTGATACGTTATCTGCGCCGGATCATAAAACACCTGCACCGACTCGGCATAATTTGTATTTCCGGCGCTTACTTGTTGATAGGTCGGATTTTTACCGGTGCCTCCGGCATAACCCGATATAACGGCTTTTACGCCTTGCAGCCTTTCAAAAAAAGCTTCTGTGCACCAGAAACAGCCGCCCGAAAAAGTAGCAACAGCCAGGCCGGTAGTATCAGTATTGGCAAGCGTCTGGATGCTTTCATCATCTTCTGATCCGGAGGCATTGCTGTTTGCCTCAGAGCAGGACACATTTAAAAGCACCAGCAGAGGCAGCAAAAAAGAATATAAGCGGTTCGCCATAGTTTAGAATTTAGTATAATCTATACTACGGCAACAACTGGAAAGCGGATTGGGTTTTAACTTTCCGCAGATAACAGCTAAAATCTCCTGCCACCTACAGCGCCCGGCTTCTGATAAGTATAAAACAAGCGGTCACCATACTGATAGCGCCTGTACTTTCTTTTTAAATCTGAAGCCAGATTTTGGCATCGGCATTTTGTTAATGCTTTCCGACAGGACTTGGGTTAACTTATACTTAATAGAGGCTATGCTTTCTGTCGGCAATTACTTTTTCGAGGTCCCAGTTTACGCGCTCTTTAAACGGGTGGAGCCGCACATCGCAGGCTTTATTAGAGCAGATGGCACAGGATGGCGCAATACAGGGATCTGTATGTATAAAAAGCTCGATATCCGGGTCTATTTTACTGCGGATCAGTTTGCCTACCGCTTCTACCTCGTCGTGGGCTTCCAGCACGTTCAGGTACCAGGGCACCGTCAGGTGGCAGTCGATGTGCAGCGTGGAGCCATACTTTATCACGCGCAGGTTATGGATGTCGATCCAGTTAACGCGCCTGTTTTCGTTTAGAACCTGCACAATATGTTTCAGCAACTCATAATCAGCTTCATCCATAATGCCTGCCACCGAGCTGCGCAGAATCTTATAGCCGGTAAATCCGATAATAGCGCCAAACAGGATAGCTACGGCGCTGTCGAGCCATACCAGGCCGGTGAGATAAATCAGCAGCAGCCCCAGCAGAATGCCCACTGTGGAGTAAGCATCGGATTTCAGGTGCTTCCCTCCTGCTATCAGCACCAGCGAGTTGTTTGCACGCCCTTTACGCTCTGTGAGCATACCGATGCCATAGTTTACAGCACCGGAAATGGCAACCAGGAGTATGCCCAGGTCCAGCTGGTGCAGCGGCACGGGCGCAAAAAGGTTCAGCACAGACTTGATGATGATTACGCCGCCGGCTACCATAATCATGGAACCTTCGAGGGTAGAAGCAATAAATTCTATTTTGCCATGACCATAGGGATGATTCTCATCGCGCGGCTGCGCCGACAAAATAAGGCTATACAGCGAGAAAGCACCGGCCACTACATTTATAATAGATTCGAGGGCATCAGTGAGAATGGCATTGGAGTTGGTCAGGAAGAAGGCTACGAACTTGGCTATCAGCAACAAAACGCCCACCACCACAACGAGCACCTGCAGCCGTACGCCTTCAGATTGTTTCTTTAAAGATTGGTTGGTCATGCCTTTACACTTCGCTTTGGAAGGGCAAAGTTACCACAAACCGCTGCCAAGCTCAACCTAATTTATCCCGCATCCGAAATTTTACTGTTCGTGCCGGCTGCACCCGATTAAGAAACGATATGGCGTGTCAGCTGTTCAGGGTATCGCTTAAATCCAGCCAGTGGGGATTCATAGAGGCAATCAGGTTATAAGTTGCATCCAGGCTGTTTGACTTTAGCTGGCGTATTCGGTTAAGAGCTGCCTCCTCTGCTTTATAATGCTCATAATAGACGAGGTGAAGGTTCGGAGCATCAGTCTGCGCTACCGGGTGATGATGGCCGATGTTGCGTATCTGCTGCTGCAGATCGCTGGCCAAACCAATTTGTACATCTGTTTGTGGCTGACTGCCCAGGATGTACACAAAATATTCTCCCTGTTGTGGTGATTGCATGGCTGAGCTCTTTTGGGCATATACGGCTTTGCAGGCACTGCGTTTAATCTCAGCCATAGTAGTTGTTGCTCAGGGAGAATAGTAGTATGATTTTTGCCATCTTACTATAATACTTTTCTTTATCAGACTCGTACAATACTTGAACAACAGACACCTTTGTTACTGTCGGCACTATCGATAGCTGGATAACTTGATTACGGATCAGTAGCTACTAGCTAAACGTTAGCGTGAGAACAGAAAGCAATGGAAAATAAAGGAGTAAACAATGTCTTACAGGCCTTGCATAAGGAGCGTATCGACACGCTAACCAAAGAGGCACTGGTTAAGGCATTCCATGATGACGGGATTTTTGACCTGGAAGGTATTGCAGAGCATATGCTGATGCGGCTCAGAAAGGACATTGAAATCCAGCGGAACGAACCTCACCAAGGAGACTTCTCACTACTGGGCAAGCGCACACCACAAGAGATTGCCCGCAACATCGTTCACCGAACGCCTGAGGTGCCTTTTATCCTTGACGGTGTAACCTATGACCCGACAGATATAAATAGATTTAATGGGCAGGCATTGCTGTTTATGCCTATTGTGGCAGCAGACGGAAGCAAATGGCTACAGCTCTTCCACGATGAAACCAGCTCAGTTTTGGCAGGCTACTTCCAGGTGCGGCAGATAGCAACCATCCTCTATCCAGCTGATTTCACACTTCCTGGTGTATCGAATCCTACTCCTCCCGGGCAACCTCCGGGAACAAGCAATCCCAATGATCCACCTCCCATTAATATTGGCGTCGGTTGCGGAGGTATCACAGGCATTCCATGTGGTCAATCTCAGCCACCCTCACAGCCGCCGCCTCAGCACCACGAGCCTGCCCCACCCGTTAATTGGGGTCAGGTGCAGATGTTTGATGATGCGGATTATGAGGGGAACTGGTTCTGGCTGGCTAAAGACTTTATGTGGACAGATCTGACAAGGGTGAGCCGCGGCGGCTGGTTTGGGGGCGACTGGAACGATGCGATTTCCTCCCTCGCCTCTACCAATACATCCTGCATATACTGCGAGCATGTTAACCTGGAAGGCTCCAAACTTGTGCTTGGACCAAACAATCCGGTTCCTCACCTTTCTGCATTGGGCTGGAATGATCGTATTTCTTCGGTTTTAAACTTCGGTTAAGCCTGATTTTTACTCTTGCTATATGTTTATAATTTAATATATTAAAATAACTATATGAAAGGAGCACATTACCATGAGGCCGGCAGAACTTGATGTCACGTTAACGCTTTATAATCTCACCTGCAATACCCCGGAAGATAGTGGCGGCGATGAGCCATACATGTGGATATTAGGGTTTAAAGTGGATGCCGAAACAATTGGTCCTCCACTTCCGGGATCTAATTCTATCTTACCGAATTTCGGTGTAAAAGTATTTCAGGGCGTTCCTGCTTTCCCTAACCTGCTTGGTCCTGATGAATCTGTTGGCGCTGATCCAACAAATCCGATTCCTATTCCTGCTGCTCTCGGCACACGCTCGTTCCGCCTCAAGCCTGCGCTGTTGCCCCTTGCCGGCTGGTTTCCTGGCATTGCTGGCATTGTGAGCCTGTTGTGGGAGAAAGACAACTTTGATCCGGGAACTGCAGAGGCTGGGCACAAAAAATTTAATGAGTTGTTTGGCCCTGCCTTATCTACGGAAATTACCAACCTGATTAATGGAGGTTTTGATGAGGCACTTTCGAAAGATGCAAATGGCAACGCCACGCAGCTGCCGGCAGAAGGCCCGTCGCTACCCTGGCGCCTGTCCAGGCTCCGTGATGCTGCAGGCAGAAAGAATGCCGTTAAAGCAATTACTAATAAAGTAAAAGAAGAAATTATCAATAGTATAAAAGATGCCATTACTGATGAGGCAGGTCTTGACGAACTATTTGATCCTGATGATATGCTTGGAGTAGACGCGGCAGTATTTCTGGGAGACGAGCTTACAAATACGTCAACCTTTTCTTTATCATTTACGGATGACGAAGCAGATTATACTGCAAAAGGTTTCGCTATCGGGGCCCGGGTACATGTGGCGAGTCTGATATCTACAGTAACAAAGGTAGAGCGTACGGTTGACAAAGATTTAGGCCTTTGGTTGCGGGTTTGCTGGTTCGATTACAAATTGTATTGGGCACATGCTTTTAAGCTTGTAACTACCACTAAGTTTGAATTGAAGAACACTGTCGGGGAACTCCCTACCTCAGTACGCTGGTTTTTAGACGATACTCCACTAACTGCAGGCCAGGGCAGCATCTCTGTTGTTTACGAGCCGGTGGATATCTATGCCGGCCCCCCGCAGGATGCTCTGGCATCTTATTATACTGGCGGGCCAGGTTTGCTTTCATATAACGCAACAGGCTCTGCATTGGAGGTGACTAACCAGGGTGGCAATGGTGTGTTTTATGGCAAGGTTAGCGTTTTATATGCTTATGCAGGCGACCCATCACTGTCACCCCCTCCACCACCAAGGCCAATCAGCGAACTTCTGGCGCTTGGCTACGAACAAGAAGCCGAACTGGGCATAATGGCTGTTGAGTTGGAAATGAATGAAGCCTATAATGAAGATATAAAGCGCTGCAAGCGCGTAGTAAGTGAGATAGATCAAAAACATATAGCCGTAAACATGGGCAAGGCAGTCATTAACCCGGGTGATCCTCCGCCGTACAAACAAGCGCTGTTAGACCGCGTTACGTCAGCAGCGAACCTTGCGAATGCTGTCGGACTTCGCATAGGAACCCAGCAGAACATGAAAGTTCCCTCTTTACGTCAGAATCAGTAACGCTGCCCTCTCACGGTGCCGGAAAACTCTCCATATTACTTCTCTGAAGTATAAAGCTGAGGTATAGCTATTTATATTCCCGATAATTATCGAGTTCTCGTTAATTAATGGCAGGAGACATCAGACATCGGCAATTCCGGGCAGAAGTATCGTAAAGACAACGGAACCAAAGTATAAAAGAATGCCTCTTAACCCTAAATTACAGAAACTGCTGGAAAAAACGTATGCACCGCAGGAGCGCTTCGATAGCAAATTTTCGGATAAAGACATCACCTACATCACCAATGAATCTGGCGAGCCGGTTACGCTTTTTATTGGCAGGCGGCAACAGGACGGCAGTATAGCAGGAGAACGCTATGTGCGCCGTATTATAAGGGAAGCCAACAGCTCAGGCATTGCCAGAAGCCATTGGGAATTAAAGGGGAAAGTCAGCCGCGGAAATTAGGATTCCAGATCTTCCAGGTCAAAATCTTTGCCTTTGCCATACTTGATGAGATCGTGCAGGTAATAAATATCCAGCGTGGTTAAATCCTTTACGCGGTACACCTGATCTTCAGGCATATCTATCACCTGAAACTCAAATTCCTCTCCATAGTTGCGCAGCCGGTACTTTTTGCCTTTGCGCAGGTTGTCAATCGATAGTGGCATGATGCGGTATTAAGTATAAATCAAGGTACAGATGGAGGCACAACTTGCCGGAAAAATCAGCAAAGAATAGTAACCAGATTCCCCGCTTTTGAGGAGCGGTTAAGGATGGCTTATTATTTATTTCCGATAAGTTCTGACGCTGGCTATATGTACCGGCAAAATAAACTAAAAATACAAGATGGCGGATCAGGAAAATGATTTTCATGAGCAAATGTATACTTGCGTCCGTCACCTGTTCATACTTGATTCATGCGGCACAGTTACAAAAAATAAAGCCCGGCTGTAAACCTGCAGCCGGGCTTTATTTTTATCAGTACTTCTACTGCACGAATTTACCAGAGAATGAAGTATGCCCCGCCGCCGCTTTTACGACGTATAGTCCGGCTGTCAGGGGCTGCACCGGAATGGTAAGCCTGCCGGCCGTATCAGCCAGCGTAGATTGGTGGTTGAGAATAACGTGTCCTTTTGCATGTGCCAGCACAAGCTGCATGGCGCCTGTACTTACATGCTGATAATTAACATCCAGGACTGAAGTAGCGGCATTGTAGTATACTTGACTTATACTGCTTGCTGCCGCTTTAATTGGCTGCAGGCTAATTGCCTTTACATTCAATTTTATCTTTATACAAGAACAAAGTATAGCCAAAGGCATTTATGGTTAATTTTACATGCCGCCGTATAAAAGCAAAGGTGAAGCAGGTAGAATATAAGTGAGGATGATGGGTTTGGGATTACTTATACTTTGTTATACTTTATGCATGCAGACGGGATGATAAACTTTGATCAGGTATGTTAGAGATCATATATGAAGATGCGCAATATGTGGCCATCAACAAGCCGAATGGACTATTGGTGCACCGTACCCGCATTGCCGAAGAGAAGAAAGAATTTGCACTGCAGCTGCTTCGCGATCAACTTGGTTATCACCTTTATCCTGTTCACCGGCTGGACCGCGGCACCTCCGGCGTGCTGTTGTTCGCTAAGAGCGCTGATGCTGCCGTACCCCTGGTGAATGCTTTTAAACTACGGGAAACAGACAAAGTATATTTTGCTGTTGTGCGGGGTTATTCACCGCTTGAGGATACTATAGACAGCCCTATCCGGCCGGATAAAGATCATAAAGCAAAAGCACCGCAGGATGCCGTAACACACTATACCCGCCTGGCTACCGTTGAGTTGCCCATACCTGTGGGCCGCTATGCTACTGCCCGGTACAGCCTCGTAAAAGTGAAGCCCGAAACGGGCCGGATGCACCAGATACGAAAACACTTTGCGCACATCCGGCATTATGTTATCGGGGATAAACGGCATGGCGACTGGCGGCACAACCGCATGTTTCTGGAGGAATTGCACAGCCCTGCCCTGCTGCTGCATGCAGCCCAATTGGTTTTTGAGCACCCTTACACGGGCCGGCCTGTAAGTATAAAAGCGCAGTTTCCGGACAACATGCGCCGCCTTTGCCGGCATTTTGGCTGGGGCGATGTGTTGCTACAGCAAAGTGAGTTGCCGCAGCCGGTACCGTTTAATACTGATGAAGCGCCCGTTTTGCCATTTCTACCTGCATGTGCGCCACCAGATCATTGTGATAATCCGCATTGATTACCATCAGCAGGTAAGCCATTGGCGATAAGCGCCAGTCCTGCACTACTTCTCCTCCCCTGGATCGGAACACGACTTTGATGTTCTCACGTAGCGGCAGGTGCATGGAGGTGCACACTTCTGTGGCCCGTTTTAGGGCCTGGAGCAGATCTTCCATACTTTCGCAACCCTTCCGGCTTAACATATCGCTGGCATAAAAGGTAAGGTTTCTGTCGGCCAGGCTGTCAACAAAATCATCTATGGGGCTGTGGTACCCCGAACGCTCTAAGGAAACTATCATAGCTGGTAAAATGCTTAACTTCTTCTCAATCTCATATTTTATACTTGTTCATCCTTTACACCTGGGCTGTGCGGGCAGCCTGCATGTCGCGTAGCTGCTGCAGCAGGTTTTTCTCTTCGTCCGTCAGGTTTGTCGGCAGAGCCACTTCTATTTTTACGTACAAATCGCCGTGCTTGTCGGTTTTGCCATAATGCGGCATTCCTTTTCCGCGCAGCCGGAGGGTTTTGCCATTTTGGGTACCGGCCGGAATTTTGAGCTTCAGCTGGCCACTCAGCGTATTTACCTGCGCATTGCCACCAAGTATAGCCGTAAACATGTCTACAGTAAGCGAGGTGTACAAATCATCTCCTTTGCGCTCAAAGCGCGGGTCCGGATGCACCCGGATGTTGATGTATAAATCGCCGCTGGCGCCTCCGCCCGCAGACGGGCCGCCCTTTCCATTGATGCGCAACGTCTGCCCGTCGGTTACGCCGGGTTTGGTTTTAATGCGTAGCTGCTGGCCATTTACGTTCAGTAAGCGGGCTGTACCTTCATAGGCTTCCTGCAGCGATATGTCCATCTCTGCCTGATAGTCCTGCCCCTGCGCGGCTCTGCCGGTGTGGTGGCCTCCGAACCCTGCAGCACGTCCCCCGCCGCCAAAAAACTGTTCAAAAAAGTCGGAGAAACCGCCGCCTGCGCCCCCAAACATATCACCATAATCCCCCTGCGCATAGCCGCCCGGCTGCCGCTGGTACTGGCCTCCGCCTGCATTCTGAAACTGACGCCAGTTGGAGCCGAGCTGATCGTACTGTTTGCGTTTTTCTTCGTCGCCCAGCACCTCGTAGGCCTCACTAATGTCTTTAAACTTTTCTTCTGCGCCTTTATCGTTTTTGTTTTTATCAGGGTGATATTTTTTTGCCAATGCACGGTATGCTTTCTTGATATCAGCTTGAGAGGCAGATTTCTCTACGCCCAAAACTTTGTAATAGTCTTTATAGTCCATGCTATTGTTAGATTTTATTTTGCGTAAGTATAAATGACTTCCTTCTGATATTTAACGGATGTTGAAATTTAGAGGTTTACATCCTCATCCTAAAACAAAAAAGCACCGGGCTCTCCGGTGCTTTTTTGTTACTTATTGTGCAGCTAAATTTATATGGTATCGGTTACCACCAATAAGGCATAAATAATGCCCGGTATTATGAACAGCAGCCACAGGATGATGCTGATCCAGAAGGAAGTATCGATGCCGTCGTGCAGGAACACAGCCAGCGGCGGCAGCAGAATGGCCAGGATAATTTCTATAATAGAGGTACTGTTCGCGCCCTGGTACATAGCTTCTTTCACTTCTTTTTTCAGCTCTCTTTTTTCAGCCTTCGTCATAGAAGCCAGCTTTTCTTTGGCCATAGCCAATGCCTCCGCTTCTGTAACTGTTTTTACCTCTGCTTTAGGTGCTACCGTTGCGGCTGCAACCGGAGCTTTGGCTGGTGCAATGGTTTTTTGTGGTACTGCTACCGGAGCGGCCGCGGTACTGGCCTGCAACACAGGCTCTTCTGCTGTGGCAGCATCCTTTTCCTGGGCGGCAGCCAGGGCTACTTCAGCTAAGGTAGGCGCTGCAACTTCTGCCGGAGCAGGCTTTTGCTTCACCTGGTTATAAGCTTCCGTCTTGCTGGGTGCATATTCATAATATTTAGCTGAGTTACATGCAAACAGCAATTGCCCCATAATCAGGACCATAGCCAGGTTCAGTAAACTTTTCAGTTTCATAGTTTTAAGGATTAAGTTAATAAATAATTTAAGGTGAATCTGTACAATGCCAAGCATAGTCATTCTTGATTGAATACTCTTTAAAGTCTGATTTTGTTGTGAATTTTACTTTTAAAACGTTATATATGGATTTCATTTGTTAGTACCGGGTGCAGCGCCGGTTTGCACTAGTCCCGGTTGCAAAGCTGTTTTTAGCTGAAGCCTGATGCTTTCCCAGCGGGATTGATCGCATTCAGGAAAACACTGGTTTACTTCCAGCTCAATCCCCAGGTATTGATCATCCGTAAACTTCCGGCGCAGGTACGCCGGCAATCCATCCGCTACGCCCAGGTAAGGATAATTGAAACGTACCTGCAAGCCGGTATCCTGTTTCAGCAGTTGCGCTTTCCAGTTTTTACAGAAGTTTTTTTCGTCTTTTCGCTTTGGGTCAAACAGCAAACCGATATCAGCGTGGCGCTGTTCTCCGTTCAGTACCGGCGTAAAGGTATGTACGGCAAGATGCAGCACCTGCCCGCCTGCCTGCACGAGTTGCTCCACCGTTTGCAGCACGCTGTTCCGATAAGGATAGTAGTATTGCTGAAGTATAAATTCCTTCTCCGCCTGAGGCAGCGCTTTTGTAAACGCAGAAAAAATATTCCTGTGATGCAGCGACCGGTTCAAATCTACCAGAAGGCGCGACGTTTCAGAGAAAAAGCTGGCTTTTGCCATATCCTGCAGATCATGAAAAAGCGTTAAAGCGCCGATGTCGTAGCCCAGATGCGAGGCCAGCACCTGCTCCTGTCCCTCAAATAAAACACGGAAAGCAGCCGGCACGTGGTTGCCGCCATGCTCACATGTCAGCAGGAGGTTCAGCATACTTTTTCAGGTATAAACATTTTACCTTCGCTGAGGCAGACGGCAAGCTGTCTGTATACTTGCCTGATAGCTGCTTCCGAAGGGTTTGTGCCCACTGCCTCTAAAATGCGCTTCGAGAGGTTGCCCCTGGTAAGTATAGTATCCAGCGCCTGCGCCACCTCCGGTTGCCCGTTCAAATCCGGCAGCTGCGCCGCTAAATGATTCCATAGCGTACCCGCCGTAGTATGTGCATTATCGCTGAAGCCAAAGCATCTTACAAATTCTTTGTCTGTGAGCACCGTTTCCTGGCCATCCTTTATCACACCGAGCAACACCGTGGCCAGCCTGTTCTCGTCCCATTGCTTTAGTTCATCTATACTAACCCATCGCTCCGCTGCCAGGGCTTGTATTACGGCCACGACCAGTTGCAATACCGCTATATCCGCCAGCGGACATTCCTGAATATCCAACAGGCGTATTTCAATGGCATTGCGGCTGAAACGGGCAATCGCGCCGCGCGAGTTGAGGAATTCGTCCTGCAGAATACCCTCCGGATCATAAGGCGCCATGTCGTTGTAGATGGGCTGCAGAATCTGCTGTTCGTAAGCCTGCCTGCTGAAAACCGCCTCCGGAATGATTTTGCCGGCCACACGCGGTATTTTATCCTGATTATGGCGGTATACTTCCAGCCGAGTATCCTGGTAACCGCTGATATTGCCGTCCAGGATTGGCGACGAGGCACTAAGGGCCGGAATAAGGGGCAAGACGAGCCGGATGGCAGCGTGCAGCTTTTCAAACTCCTCATCTCCGCTGAAAGGCAGGTTCAGGTGCGTGCTCTGCAGATTAGCCCAGCCATGCCCCCGGCAATCGAATACGCGATTGTACGCTTCATATACGGCGTTGTGCTCATGTGGCCACAGCCTGGTTTCAGTAAAGGGATTCATGAGCGGGTGCGCGCCCGAGGGCAGCAGACAAGCGTTATACTTTGCTAGCATCCGGTTTATTTTGCGCACATGCTCCTGAAACCGGAGGTACAGTCCTGCCAGCGATTTTACCGGCCCCTGCGTTTTAAGTTCCACCACGTGCAGCACCAACTCATTGCTCCAGGCAATGTCGCCAAATTCCACGTCTGATACGTACGCACCTGCTTCGTCATAAATCAGCTTATCGGCAAGGGGCGCTACCTGCAGCGTATCCGCGTGTACGATCATGTATTCCAGCTCCACGCCATATCCTTCGAAGAGGTGCAGGGGCTTTGATGGATTATTCATTCGGGTCGGGCTTGTTTATGGTTGTCGATGCGGCGCTTGATGGACTTGATAATGGCCGTATACAGATCTTTTTTCAGAATTTTGTCTTCGCACCCGGCATCTATACTTGGATTGTCGTTTATCTCGATGACGTAAGCTTTGCCATTGATGTCTTTCAAATCCACGCCATATAAGCCATCTCCAATCAGGTTAGCGGCTTTCAGGGCCGTATGCAGCACATGAAACGGCACTTGTTCAAAGGCTACTGTTTCGCCTGCCCCTTCCTCGTCCTGCTTCTTTTTACCATTCCAGTTATAGATCTGCCAGTGGCCTTTTGCCATAAAATACTTGCAGGCATAAAGCGGTTGCCTGTCCAGTATGCCGATGCGCCAGTCATAATCGGTGGGTGTGTACTCCTGCCCGATGATGAGTTCGGAATCTTCGAGCATCCTGTCCAGTTCCTGGTGCAGGCTCGCGTTGTCTTTGGCTTTCACAACGCCCATCGAAAAGGAGCTGTCCGGCTTCTTCAGTACGCAGGGTAATCCCAGTTCTGCCTCCACCTGATTCCGGTTATCTTTGTGGATGATCATGGTTTTGGGGACGGGCACTTTCGCTTTGGCCAGCAGCTCGGCCAAGTATACTTTGTTGGTGCAGCGCAATATAGAAACCGGATCGTCTATCACCACCAGCCCCTCGGCAAAGGCTTTGCGCGAAAAGCGATAGGTATGATGGTTTACGGCCGTCGTTTCGCGAATAAACAGTGCATCGAACTCAGCCAGGCGGCGGTAATCGTCTTTGGTGATAAGCTCGGTATAAAAGCCCATACTCTCGGCAGCCTCTACAAAATGCTGAATAGCTCTCTCGTTGGAAGGCGGCGCTTTTTCCATCGGATCTACCAGGATGGCCAGATCATAGATTTTGCGCGTAAGCCTGACCCCGGCAAAACGGTGGCGCGCAAAGTATGACCTGGCAAAATCGATCATGTAGCTGCGGTGATCTTCCGGCACTTCGTTTACCGGTATAGGCGAAATGCTCTGCAGCACCCAGGCATCTTTGTACACAAACTGCGCGCGCAGCAAGGGAGCCTGAAATAAATCGTGCAGCTGTTTGCTGAGCTTCTCATACTTTTTAGCCAGGTTCTGCCCGAAGTATATACTTAAGGTGAAAGTTCCGGAACGCAGGCTGCCCAGGCTTTTCTGGATCAGTTCATCTATCTCTACTGTAATCGCCCGCACGATGGTAGGACTTTTCAGATCCTGCATGGTGGTTACGCTGGGGATGGCTTTGTGGCCCCGCGCTTCTGCCAGCAGCGATACATAATAGCCGGCGCTTTGGTAACGGTAAGAGCGGCAAAGGTTAAATATCCGGGCGTTTTTGATGTCAGTATAAGCGGTATCTGTCAGGTATTTTTGTGCCGCCACCACCTCTACCTCTTCCAGTGGCACCTCCCAGTCGCGGAGGTTGTCCACTACAACAATTTTGCGCATGTTTATACTTGCTGAGGTTCTTTTGTAAGCGGTTGTATGGCCAGCAGGTTCGCATCGAAGGTGGCCAGGCCCAGCATGATGGCATTTATCAGGTGCGAAGCGCTTACTTCATAATAATTGTCTTTGGAGTAAGGATTTTCACGGTACGGATCAGCAACAATTATCTTTTTCTGATCTTCTCCGAAGCCGCACAGCACCACGAAATGCCCCACCGGCAAACCGCTTACATCGTCATAAACCGAGTTGCCGTTCTCATCCGTTGTTTCGCGGGCGCTTAGATATAAATAAGTAGCGCTAAGCCCCGTAAGCAGCGGAATGCCGCGCTCCAGGTACTCGCGCAGCAGCGCTTTGGTCAGGTCGCGGCACTTTATTTCGCCGCCCAGCCGCAGGAAATCAATGTAAGCCTGTGTGGCGCGTAGCAGTTTCCTCCCTTTTTTTACCTCCGCCTGCTGTTCCAGTCTGTGGATTACCTCTTCGTTGCTCAACCCAATCCAGGTGGGGTCGAAAACATGTAAATTGTAAGTATAAATGGTGGCCCTGTAACCGCGCCGCAGCGCATGGCAGGCCAGCAGCACTTCCAGCGTGCCGCCTTCGTCCAGGTAAGGCACTTCTTTGATGACCTCCCCGAGCGAAATAGGATCTTTGAAATACCGGTATACGGCGTGCAGACTGGTGGGGCCGCAGGTAGAATCGTCGGGCTGGGTATGTATCTTTATCGGAATCACGGGCTGGCAGCTTTATCTTCGTAAAAGAACCAATGTGCCTGTTATACGTGGCCGGAAGTATAAGTTTTATACTTTGCCGGAAAGTAAAATGCAGCTAAGTGCACACAGGCCTTTCGCAGACCAGCGGGAAAAGCACCCGGATGCCTTTTGCCTGAACCTATGCTCCATTTGCTGAATCGTGATTGAGATTATACGCCCGTTATATGTAGTATCTTTCTGCGCAGGTATGATTTCCGCTGACGATTCAGAATGGCGTGAAATTAGTTTATACTTACCGATTCAGCAACAGGCGATAGGCTTCTTCCACGCGTTCAAAGTTAAATTCCTGCAGCAGCTTGTCCATTTGTGCGGCAACCTGCCCGTTGCACAGGTTGCCGATGCTCCCCTCGTGCGTGTGCGTTACAGAAGCGGGCACCGCAAAAGTACCTGCTTCTATACTTTGGCCAACTGCTTTGTAGGCATCCCGAAAGGCTGCGCCATCCAAAACAAGCGCGTTTACCGCGTCCACGCTGAACAGGTATTTATACTTCTCTTCTTTTAAAATGTCTTGCCTTATTTGCAGCTGCGGCAGCACATAGGTCAGGATGCCAAGACAATCCTGCAGCTCCCGGAAAGCAGGGAAAAGCGATTCTTTGAGCACCTGCAGATCGCGGTGATAACCGGAAGGCAGGTTCACGAGCAGCATCGCTATTTCAGTGGGCAGTGCCTGCAGCCGGTTGCACTTGCCACGCACCAGTTCCAGCACATCGGGGTTCTTTTTGTGCGGCATAATGCTGGAGCCGGTGGTCAGGGTGTCAGGCAGACTCACAAAACCAAAGTTCTGACTCATGTACAGGCACAGGTCCATGGCCATTTTAGCCAGCGTTGCCGCCACAGAGCCTAGGCCGATACTCACTATTTTCTCGGTTTTGCCACGGCCCATCTGGGCGTATACCACGTTGTAGTTCATCGTTGCAAAACCCAGCAGATCCGTGGTAAGTTGGCGGTTGAGCGGAAACGAGGAGCCATAGCCGGCAGCGGAACCCAGCGGATTTTTGTCCGCGATTTTGTAAGCCGCCAGTAACAGTTGCATGTCATCCGTCAGACTTTCAGCATAGGCTCCGAACCACAGGCCAAAAGAAGAGGGCATGGCTACCTGCAGGTGCGTATAACCCGGCAGCAGCACATCCTTGTGCCGCTCACTCAGTTGCTGAAGCTCTTTGAATAGCGCATTAACTTGCTCAACAATGTTTTGCAACTGGCTCCTGAAGTATAACTTTAAATCCAGCAGCACCTGATCGTTGCGGGAGCGGCCGCTATGGATTTTCTTGCCAGCCTCCCCTATCCGCCGTGTCAGTTCCAGCTCTACCTGCGAATGAATATCTTCCATGCCTGGCTCTATAGCAAAAGCACCTGCTTCAATTTGCCCGTAGATATCCCTTAACTCGGCCTGCAAAAGTTCCAGTTCTTCTGCAGACAACAGCCCTATACTTTGCAACATACGCGTGTGCGCCAGCGAGCCCAGCACATCAAATGCTGCCAGTTCCATGTCGAGTTCCGGATCTTTGCCTACCGTAAACCGTTCGATTTCTTTTGCTGTATGGGTGTCTTTCTGCCAGAGTTTCATAGAGTATGGTGCTAATTTTTTAATGTGCTGGTGTGTTGATTTAAAATGTATACCTGAATTGTTGTGCCTAACCTACCACCCGCTTCAGCAGCTGAATATATAGCCCAATGCCCTCTTCGAGTTCGTGCAGGTATATGAACTCGTCTGCCATGTGCGAACGTCCCGAAAAGCCGGGCCCCATCTTAAGCGAAGGGATAGGCAGCAGCGCCTGGTCGGAAGTGGTAGGCGAGCCGTAGGTGGCGCGGCCCAGCGCTATGCCGGCCTGCACCAGCGGATGCGCCATCGGAATGGACGAAGGCTTCAGCCGCATAGATCGGGGTGTTACTGTCGCTTTTACGTGTTGCCTGATCACGTCCAGCACTTCTTCCATAGTATAGGCATCCGTCAGGCGCACATCTACGGTAAAGTGACAGGTATCGGGCACAACGTTATGCTGCGAGCCTGCCTGCACCATGGTTATGCTCATTTTTACAGGCCCCAGGTGCTCAGATTCTTTCGCAAATTTATACTCCTGAAACCATTTGATGTCCGGCAGCGCTTCATAAATGGCATTGATGCCCTCCTCGCGGGCGGCATGCCCTGCTTTACCCTTTGCTGTGCAATCCAGCACCAGCAGCCCTTTTTCGGCTACAGCGAGCTGCATTTCCGTTGGCTCCCCCACAATGGCAGCTTCCAGCTGGCCAAGTTCCGGTAGAATCAATTCCAGTCCATTTCTACCGGATATCTCTTCCTCGGCAGTGGCAGCCAGCACAAGGTTATACTTCAGATCTTCCTGCTCATAGAAATACAAAAAAGTAGCTATAAGCGCTACCAGGCAGCCGCCGGCGTCGTTGCTGCCCAAGCCGTACAATTTGCCCTCTTCTACAGCTGGCTTAAACGGGTCCAACGTCCAGCCTGGGTTTGGTTTCACTGTGTCGTGGTGCGAGTTGAGGAGCAGCGTGGGTAAATCGGGGTTAAAATGCCTGTTAAAGGCCCATACATTGTTTTGCTTCCGATGAGCCTGCATGCCATGTTGCTGCAGGAAAGTATAAATCACATCAGCTGTACCGGCTTCTTCCCTGCTGAAAGACGGAATCTGAATAAGTTGTTTCAGCAGTTCTACAGCTTTATGGTATAATTGCTGTTGCATCATGGTTGCAGATTTAAAGGTGCAGTTACCGGCACACCAGCTTTAGGAGAGCGGTCATCTTTATACCTGTTGGTCAAAGTTTTATACTTCATGCGATAATATGCTGGGAAATGCGTATTCGTGGGTTAACCCGAAAAGCTGCGCGCTGTTTATTTTTCTTTCCGATAGAGCTCTTCGGCTTTTACTGAGGAGGTTCTGATTCCTTTGATCATGGCCGAGCTGAAGCCATTGTGCTCCATTTCGTTCAGACCCGCAATCGTGCATCCTTTCGGTGAAGTTACCTTGTCAATCTCATTTTCGGGATGGCTGTTGAAGTGCAGCAGCAAAGAGGCGGCTCCTTTTGCTGTTTGCGCGGCCATACGCAGCGCATCTGCCGCGTGAAATCCGATTTCGGTGCCTCCCTGGGTTGCCGCACGGATGGAACGCAGGAAAAAGGCAATGCCGCAGGCGCAGAGGGCGGTGGCCGAAGTCATCAGTTCTTCTTCTATCTCGATGGTTTCTCCTACTGCCTCAAAAATCTCTTTCACCAGGGCCATGTTCTCTGTGGAAGCTTCTTTGCCGGCAATGCACGTCATCGATTCACGGAGGGCGATAGCCGTGTTAGGCATGGCGCGTATCACCTCCACCTGCTTGCCAATGCGCTGCACAATATCTGCTACCGTTACGCCTGTTACAATGGAAACAAAAAGGTGGCGCTGCGGATCAGTATTTCCGGCAACAGTGTCGAGCACAGCATCAAGTTGCTGCGGCAGGATGCTCAGGATGATAAGATCTGCACCGGCTACAGCACCCGCATTGTCGCTTGTAACCTGGAAGCCCTGGCTGCTCATGCCTTCCAGCAACTTCACATTCCGGCGGGTGAGGGTAATATCCTCCGCTCTATACTTACCTGCCGCCACCATACCTTTGGCTAAAGCTATTCCCATGTTGCCACCTCCCAGGATGGCTACTTTTTTCTTTTCTGAGCTCATGTTAGTTTTTCTAAAGCTTTTCTATCCTTTAAAGGGTAGAGCGGCATAGGTATCGTTATTCTACTGTAGGTTGTTTGTAGGGCCCTTGGCTTCGGCTTAACCTCCCTTCAACCAGGATCCTTTACAGGATGACAAAGGAAATGACGGACGGAAAGTATGCTACAATTATATTATGCTCTACCTGTGGTTTATACCTGATTGATTATATTGGCTTCGTGTAAGCGGCGGCCGTTGATGCTTACACAATGTTCGCAGACGTTTTTTACTTTACCTTTATCATTTCTGGTATTCCAGTTGAGTCATTAATGATATAATAGACTTTACTTTGCCCATAGTTATTAACTGGCATCTCACTTGTTCTATATTTATAGTTTAGTACAATTTGTCCGTTGTTAATATTTTCAATGAATGCCTCCGAACAGCAGAAGCTGGTAAGCGACTGAATATTTGCTTGCTGCCAAAGACCTTCTTTTTCGATGCTCTCGGGTGTAAACTCAAACTCATTCCATTTTCCATTTTTCAAATTCCCAACAATAATTTTGTCTGTGCCAATCCAGCCTCCTGTTTTTAAAATCAACCAGTTCTTATATCGTAATAGCTGCTCGTCCTTGTTCCATTCTCTCCCATAGTATGTTCCGCTACCAATGTCAATAATGCTGTCATTATTGGGTTTATACTTATAAGAAATATCGTACTGCCAAGAATGATGGTCTGCATTGTAAACGGAATTACAAATTAGTGTCCCACCAACTTTTTGTTTTATTTCTGCTTTGTCGTACTCTGTGTCAAAAGCTGTTGATAGACTGTAAATAAAAAGACCTATAAGTCCAACCAATATCACGATTGCTGTTAAGCACCCTTTTTTCACTTACTTTTCCTTAGCGAAGGTATAATTTGATAATTTAAATTATTCTATCTATAGTATGAGCAGTGTACCCGCTCTGGCGCCGTTAACCATATGGATTATATCGTCAGCATCTCCAATCTGCACGGCGCTTACACCCTGCGCTAGGGCAGCAAAGGCATTATCCAGCTTTGGTATCATTCCCTGGGTAATAATGCCGGCATCTTTCAGTTCTTTATACCTGGCTTCATTTATTTCATTGATGACGGAGGTATCGTCTGCGGCATCCTGCAACACGCCTTTCTTTTCGAAGCAATAAATCAGCTTTACCCGGTACATGGGTGCGAGCGCTGTTGCCAGCACAGAAGCGATGGTATCAGCATTGGTATTTAAAAGGCTGCCTTTCCCGTTATGCGTTAAAGGTGCAAAAACAGGTACAAATCCCTGCGCCAGCAGGGCCGACAGCGCTGTTGCATTTATACTTTCTGGCCCGGCCACATCGCCGGCAAAGCCATAATCGATTTTGCCTGCCGGGCGCTTTTGGGCCAGTATCAGGTTGCCGTCGGCGCCCGTCAGGCCTATAGCATTGCAGCCCTGTGCCTGTAGTTGTGCAACCACCTGCTTGTTTATCAGGCCGCCATACACCATCGTTACCAGATCGAGGGTGGCAGCATCCGTAATCCTGCGGCCGTCTACCATGTGTGGCGTAATACCCAGCCGCTGCCCGATGGCGGATGCAATTTTTCCACCGCCATGCACCAGTATTTTTAACCCTTGCAAAGCCGCGAAGTCAGCCAGAAAGCGGTCAAGCCGGTGGGCATCGTCCAGTATGTTCCCTCCCGTTTTGATGATGTGCAGTTCCTGCATGTCATGCTGTATATGCTTCATCTATGTTTTCTTATACTTCTGATAAGCATCGGAACAATATAGTGATGGTTAATCCTTTAGGTATAATGACCTATACTTATACTACCTATACTTCGTAATTATTGAGCAGTGTTTTTAATACTGCCTGCGCAGCATAAGTACGGTTGTTGGCCTGCTCCAGCACCAGCGAATTGGGGCCATCCAGAATTTGGTCGCTCAGCTCTACGTTACGACGTACGGGCAGGCAGTGCATTACCTTGGCATTGTTACTCACCTGCAGCTTTTCATTCGTCAGCATCCAATCCTGTGCATCGGGCAATACTTTGCCGTAGTCCTCGTAAGCCGACCAGTTCTTGACATATACAAAATCGGCATCCTGCAGGGCTTCCTGCTGGTTGTGCGTGATGGCAGCGCCGCGGGTAAACGTTTCCGCCAGTTCAAATCCCTGTGGCTGCGTAATCACCAGATCTACCGCTGCCCGGCCCATCCATTCGGCAAAAGAATTGGCCACGCACTGCGGCAGCGCTTTTATGTGAGGCGCCCAGGTAAGCACTACTTTGGGGCGCTTGCCGGCAGGTGTATTTTCTGTGATGGTAATGAGATCCGCCAGGCTCTGCAGCGGGTGCCGCGTCGCCGACTCGAGGCTGATGACAGGCACTTTGCTGTACCTGATAAAGCTCTGCAGCAGATTTTCGCTGTAATCCTCTTCGCGGTTTTGCAGTTTTGGAAACGAGCGGAGGCCGAGGATGTCGCAATATTGCCCCATCACAGCGGCTGCGTCTTTGATGTGTTCAACAGTGGTGCCGTTCATCACAGCGCCCTCCTGCGTTTCCAGCGCCCAGCCTTCCTTGTCGATGTTCATCACCATCACGTTCATGCCCAGGTTCACAGCAGCTTTCTGGGTGCTCATGCGCGTGCGCAGGCTGGGGTTCAGGAAAATCAGGCCAAGCGTTCTGTTTTCACCTAAGTGCTTATACTTGTAAGGATTTTGCTTCAGGTGCAATGCCTCCTTTACCAGGGCATCCAAATCCGTGACATCATGCACGGAAGTATAATTTGTCATATTTCCTGTAGTTGGGTTTTGCACATAACTGCCTCGAAGGCGGAGATAAATTTCTTTGCTTCTTCGGTTCCGATACACAGCGGGGGCAACAGGCGCAAAGTGTTTTTGTCGGAGGAGGTACCTGTAAAGATTTTGTATGTTTTGAGGAGCTGCTGACGCACCGGCGCACAAGGCTCTTCCAGTTCAACGCCAATCATCAGTCCTTTGCCACGTACCGCACGCACCCCCGGCATTTTTCGTAATTCTTCTATGAGCCAGCCGCCTGAATCCTGTGCGTTTTGTATCAGTTTTTCCTGATCCATTACTTCCAGCACCGCCAACCCCGCTGCACAGGCCAGGTAGTTGCCGCCAAAAGTAGTACCCAGCAGGCCGTGCTTTGCTTCTATGTCAGGATGGATCAGTACACCGCCTATCGGGAAACCATTGCCCATGCCCTTGGCCACTGTAATCAGATGGGGTTGTATGCCGGCATACTGGTGCGCAAAGAATTTACCTGAACGGCCATATCCTGACTGTACCTCATCCAGGATCAGCAAAGCGCCGACGTTTTCACAGCCTGCGGCAAGCGCCTTCAGAAAAGAGGGTTCCGGCAGATGCACGCCACCCACACCTTGTATACCTTCTACGATAACGGCCGCCAGTTGCGGGCCATGCTCCTGCAGCGCATCAGCAAAAGCCTGTAAGTCATTCAGGGGCAGGAAAATGACATTCTCTGTTTCATTGATTGGCGCAATGATACTGGGGTTGTCTGTAACGGCTACTGCTGCCGAGGTACGGCCATGAAACCCTGCTTTGAACGTGATTACTTTTTTGCGCCCGGTGTGGAAAGAGGCCAGCTTCAGGGCATTCTCGTTTGCTTCGGCCCCGGAGTTGCACAAAAAAAGATTGTAATCAGGATAACCGCTTATTTCGCCGAGCTTTTGCGCCAGCTCCTGCTGCAGCGGCATTTGCACGGAGTTGGAGTAAAAGCCAATATCGTAGAGTTGCCGCGCCAGCCGTTTTACATAATGCGGATGACTGTGTCCAATGGAAATTACGGCATGTCCCCCATAGAGGTCGAGGTAGCGGGTGCCTTTGTCGTCCCATACGTACATGCCCTGGGCGCGTACCGGGGTAATGTCGAAGAGCGGGTATACATCAAACAGGTTCATAGTTTCAGATACTAGATGTAAGAAGTTAAACAATAAATGAAGTACTTGACATACATAAACTTAATTGTTTATTGTTAAATGGTTTATTTCAAATGCAATCCGCTTCCGGGGCTGTAATATCACGGAAGTAAATCATACTTATCCCGGTTCAGAACCCGCCTGCCTTCAGTTTCAGACCAGCAGTTTCGTCGAAGCCAAAGAGCAGGTTCATGTTCTGTACGGCCTGTCCGGCAGCTCCTTTCAGTAAGTTGTCGATTATACTTGTGATAACCAGTTGCTGCCCGTGTTTCTGCAGGTGCAGCACGCATTTACTGGTATTCACTACCTGCTTCAAATCCGGTGTTTGTGCGCTCATCACTACAAAAGGATGGCTGCTGTAATATTGCCGGTAAATGTCCTGCGCCTGCTCCAATGTCAGGTCTGTTTCCAGGTAAGCAGTTATGAAAATGCCTCGCGCAAAAGGTCCGCGGTAAGGTATAAAATGGATGTCCGGCTGTGTTTCGGGTTGCAGCTGCTGCAGCGTTTTGCCAACCTCGCGCAGGTGCTGGTGCTCCATCACTTTATAGGTTGAAACATTTTCGGTACGCCAGCTAAAGTGCGATGTAGGGCTTAGTCCCTGGCCTGCCCCGGTGCTGCCCGTTATGCCGCTTACGTGCACCGCTACCGGAAGTAAATGCTGCTGCGCCAGCGGTAACAAGGCCAATTGGATAGCAGTGGCAAAGCACCCGGGGTTGGCTATATTCGAGGCATTTTGGATGACTTCCCGCTGAAGCTCCGGCAGGCCATACACAAACTCACGTCCTCCCGCGCTTACGATTGTGCCGGTTTTTGCTCCGTTCCAGCGGAAATCCTGACTTAAATCTATAATGCTGGTTGCGGCAGGTATGCTGTTGTTTTTCAGGTATTCAGCAGCTTTGCCATGCCCGGCGCAAAGAAACAGCACATCCACTTCATCATTGCTATCAGCTACAAAAGCCAGTTCTGTTTCGCCGAGCAAATCGGTATGCACGCTTGCCAGGGGCTTGCCGGCCTGACTGCCGCTTTGCGCAAATGCAAGTTCTGCCTGCGGGTGCTGCAACAGCAGGCGCAGCAATTCGCCACCGGCATAGCCCGCCGCGCCTATAACACCTGCTTTTATACTTGCTGCCATCTTAAAACTCCGTTCCGTTTATTTTGTGATACATCATCGTCTGGTTTCCGAAAATTCTGGCAAAGCCTTTTACATCATCGCCGCTCCAGGCATTGTTCATCTCGCCGTAGCTGCCAAACTTAGAAGACATCAGGTCATGATCCGACTCTATTCCTTCTATCTGCAACCTGTATGGCGCAAGCAGCACGTGTACTTTGCCGGTTACGTTTTGCTGGGTATCCTCCAGAAACGCCTCAATGTTGCGCATCACCGGGTCCATCAGCTGGCCTTCGTGCAACCAGTTACCATAAAAAGTAGCCAGCTGATCTTTCCAGTACAGTTGCCATTTGGTGAGCACATGTTTTTCTAAAGTATGATGCGCTTTAATAATTACCATTGGGGCGGCTGCCTCAAACCCTACGCGGCCTTTGATGCCGATGATGGTATCGCCAACATGGATATCGCGGCCGATGCCGAAGGGGGCCGCCTGCGCCTGCAAGGCCTGGATGGCCTGCACCGGGTTTTCGTATGGCACATCATCTATTCCCTTTAGCTCGCCCTTCTCAAAGATAAGTGTTACGCGTTCCGGTTCCTGTTTGGTAACAGCAGTCGGGTAAGCCTCTTCCGGCAGCGGCAGGTGCGACGTAAGCGTTTCTTTGCCGCCCACCGATGTGCCCCAGATACCTTTGTTAATCGAATATTGTGCTTTCTGATAATCCACCGATACGCCGTGCTGCTGTAAGTAAGCTATTTCCTGCTCGCGCGACAGCTTGTTATCACGGATGGGTGTCAGAATCTGAACATCCGGAATCATACTCTGGAAAATCATGTCGAAGCGCACCTGGTCGTTGCCGGCGCCTGTGCTGCCATGCGCTACATAAGCCGCTCCAACAGCTTTGGCATACCTGGCAATGGCCAAAGCCTGCGTTACCCGTTCGGCACTTACCGACAGTGGATAGGTACTGTTCTTCAGCACATTGCCAAAAATCAGGTATTTGATACTGCGTTGGTAGTAATAGTCTGTTTCGTCCAGCATCTGGTATTCCTTCACACCCAGGCTGTAGGCGCGGCTTTCTGTCTCCTGCAATTCCTCCTCTGTAAAGCCGCCGGTGTTTACCAGGGCAGCGTAAACCTCGAGCCCCATTTCCTGCTGGAGGTACTTTACACAATAAGAGGTATCAAGGCCGCCGCTAAAAGCTAAAACTACTTTGTTGTTCTTCATCTGTTAATGCTATATTATGCTAAATCAAGTACAAAAGCGCTAAAAAATCAGGATATCAGTTAAAGTATGGCAGGTGCCATGCCGCACCCGTTTAAACCTGAAGTTACTGTTATGCTGCTAGACTCCGGAAGCTACTTCCTTACTTTGTTTTCATATCCGGATTCGCTTGTATTCGGCGGCGTAAGGTAATCGAGTGAGGTAATGATGTGGTTTTCCTGTTTTTTCTCCTGTGCCGGATCGTAAAGCATGGCCGTACAAAGGCAGTTGCTGCGCCCTTTGGCCATCAGTATGTCGTAGTTCACGCAGCTTTTGCAACCCGCCCAGAAAGACTCATCATCTGTCAGCTCGGAATACGTAACCGGCCGGTAACCCAGATCGGAGTTGATTTTCATGACGGCCAATGCAGTCGTCAGGCCGAAGATCTTCGCATCCGGGTACTTGGTGCGAGAGAGCTTAAAAGCCTGCTGCTTGATGAGCCGGGCCAGCCCGCTTTTGCGCAGTTCTGGCGATACAATCAAGCCTGAATTGGCTACATACTTGCCGTGCCCCCAGGTTTCGATATAACAGAAGCCGGCCCAGCTTCCATCAGCGTGCAAAGCGATAACGGCCTTGCCCTCCAGCATTTTCTGCGCCACATAATCCGGAGATCGTCTGGCGATGCCGGTGCCTCTGGCTTTGGCAGAGGCTTCCATCTCGTTGCAGATTTGCAAGGCATAGATAACATGTTGCCCACTGGCAACCATGACGTTAAATGCAGGTTGGTTGCTCATAAAAAATAATAATATGCCTGCGCGGCACCGCTTAAAAAATAATAATAGAAAAATGAAACAGCAGGAAACAAACACAGCCATAAAAGCTGTATTTCGTGTTCCGTGAATCAGGAAGAATGTGTAAAAGAATGGCTACGAAAGGCAGCCGTGTCGAACCGGCCTAGGGCCTGAGTTGCGGAGAAGGCAGGGCCTGCCTATAAACTATCCTGCCTAAAAGGATAGAAAAACGCGCACCCTTTGCAGAAGGATGTTTTATCACAGCGGATGATAAAAATGGTTTTTTTTGCATTGCAGTAATTAATAATACAGGTTTTTGTACCTGTTTATAACACAAATGTTTCATTTAAATTCCGAAACATACAAGCTATTGTTGTAATTCCTGTTAAAATTTATATTTGTGTTTTATAAATTTACAATTTTAATGTTTTTTAGCCTTTATACTTTGCTTTCCGGTTTTGCAGCAAAAGCTTAACTTGCGGCATCAGGTTAAGGCGCTCCGCAGCCGCCAACGTATCAAAACACATGAAAAACATATCTGTCCGCGTATATATTGGCATACTTTTCTCCGCTATCGGGCTTGTTTCCCTGTTTCTGTCGCAGCAGGCACTTATTTCGGCAACATGGCTGAGCTTTGGCAATGGGCTTATACTTTCAGATCTGCGGTTTAATGGTGTGGACGAACACGGAAACGTATACACCAAACCCATCCCCAGGGCGCGTATTTATGCAGCTATATTTCTGATTGTCCTGGCCGTGCTGCTTCTGTTTCTGCAGGCTTATATAGATTTTGTTGGAACAGGCGCCGCGAAGTAGAATTAAATCCGGCTTTCCAGCACCAGGTTTACGTCAATTTCTTCGCCATTGCGGCGCAATCTCAGGCGCAACTTGCGGCCGGGCTTGCTCTCCAGTGTATCCAATACATCGTTCAGGTTCAGGTCGAAACAACTTTTACCGTTGATGGAGATCAGTTCATCGCCATTCTGCACGCCCGCCGCTGTAGCCGGCGAGTTGGGCACCACATTCGTTACCTCATAAAAATTAACACCTGGCAAGGGCGTGCTTACCTCAAAGCCCGACATGTTGAAGTGAAACGGCTCTTTATACTTGTTGTTGGGCAGCAGCAGCAGGCGCTTGTGCGGATAATCGAACACCACGGTAAAACGCTTCAGGATGTCGGAGCCCAGGTTGCCGTTGCGGTTGGCGATATTCAGCGCGGCTCTAATTGACTCCTCATCCGGATAAGAGGCAGGCAGGTTTTGCAACTCGTAACGGCCCATGCTAAAACCGGCAAGGCGGCCGATTTTACCGTTGATGTCGCCGCTCAGCCCGCGGCCCAGGAAAGCCTCCATCGTTTTGGGCGGCAGTTCCAGCCGCTCGTCTGTGGGCAGGTAAAGCGACAAGGTATGGCTGGCGCCTGTATCTACCACCAGCTTTACCTGCAGTGTATCGCCGTTATGCTGCCTGACATTGGCATAAATGTAAGCTTTGTCGTTTTCGATGTGCAAAGGGTATTCTTCGGCCTTGCGTTTCTTTTTGAGCCGCACATCCGGGCGGTATAGTGTAAGCGTTTTGCTGCTGTAATTTACTTTCACAATAAAATTCTTGAAGATGTCATACCCGATAATACCATGTATGGGCATGCCCATGCGGGTAGACAGATTAAAGACATCTTCCATCAGCACATAGATTTCCTGGTTTTCGCCTTTAATATGAGGTAATCTGAGGCTGTTTCCCTTGGAAATAATAGCTTCTATGGTATAGCCGGAGCCTAAGCCACGGATTTGGGTGCGGTTTGTCTGATTTAATTCCAGCGAATCAGAATAATAGAGGCGCGTGATGAGTGTGCTGCGCACGCCTGTATCCAGTATAAAGTTGAGGGAATTGGAATTATTGATTTTAACCGGAATAACAATAAGGTTGTGCACCAGCTTGAAAGGCAGGCGTATGCTTCTCCGGCCGGAAGTAAAATAAACGGTGTCGTGCCGGGCTGCGGGCTGCTGCGCGCTGGCGGACGGCAACAAAAGGAGCCAAAAGCAAAGCAACGATAGAAAACCAGGTAGCAGCATAAATCAGGGGAGTATAATACCGGCATAACGCTACCTAATATACGTAGAAATCTTCACAAAAAAAATCTGTAGGCCCTGAAATTCAGCTGATAAGGATTAAGCCCCGCGTATACTCACCGGATAAACTTGCTGGCGCCCGGAATAAACAGAAACAGGGCCTTTATTGGCTGATTTGAGTTGTGTTACGGATGCTATCATGATTAAAAAAATCGCGAGCGGCTTCCTGTTTTTGGCCCTGCCGCTTCCCCCCTGCTCTTCTGCAACGGCATGACCAGTGCAGGAACAGGAGCGTGCCGGATCACGTCTCCGTTTATACTTCCCATCAGCAGTTTTGTGAGGCCGCACCGCCCATGAGATTACAAAGCTTGCCCCATGCATACTTTATAATCTCAAGTGTATTATTCATCCTTTTGTCTTCGGTATTTAAAAGGGAGCTTATACTTAGCTAGTTTCTGATGCATATAGCCACGCCTTCTGCTGGCTTCGGATAATGAGGCTTCACCGGAAAAATAAGCATCAAAAATCTTGGGAACGGCAATACGCTGGGAGCTGTAAATGCCGGAATGGCCGCTGAAAAAATAGGCTGTGAAGCAGGCAACTGCAAACAACAGCACATGCTCACCCCCAAAAAGCTCCACGCCCATTACAGTGCAGGCCAGCGGTGTGTTGGTAGCCCCGGCGAACACGGCAATAAAGCCCAGCGCCGCAAAAAGGCTCACTGGCGCATCCAACAGCAACGAGAGCGTGTTGCCCAACGTGGCGCCGATGTAAAACAAAGGCGTTACCTCGCCTCCTTTAAAGCCGGTGGCAAGGGTTATACTTGTATAAATTGTTTTCCAGAGCCAGCTCCATGTATCCGCTCCCCCAGCCTCAAAAGCCGATGATACCGTGACAGCTCCCGGGTATTCCGGATCTACACCCAGGCTCAGGTAATCCGGCCTGCCGAGTATAAATGTTAATCCGACAATCACCAATCCGCCCAGCACCGGGATCATCCATTTATACTTAAATAGCTTTAGCAGGAATGTTTTGATTTCGTGCACCATACCCGCAAACAGGTAGCTGGCCAGGCCAAAAGCGGCAGCGGCCACAATTACTTTCACGAGCAGCAGCAAATCCATCGGCAGGTATTCTGACAGAAAGTAAGGCAGTTGCGGCAGCATATCGATATGATAGGCTGTATGCTGGACGCCCCAGGCAGACACAGCTACATCGCCGATAATGCTGGCTATGAGCGCCGGCAACAGCGCATCATACTGGATGCGCCCTATGGTGAGCACTTCCATGGCAAAAATGGCACCGGTGAGCGGCGTGCCGAACACGGCCCCAAAGCCGGCAGCTACGCCGGCTGTCAGCATCATGCGCATGTCCACGCCCCGGAGTTTGAACCAGCTGCCAAACATATTGGCAATGCTCCCGCCTATCTGCACAGCTGTGCCCTCCCGGCCTGCCGAGCCGCCAAAAAGATGCGTGATAACGGTGGTGATAAGAATAATTGGAGCCATTTGTTTGGGTATGCCGCCGCCTGGCGCATGAATCTCATCCATAATGAGGTTGTTGCCTTTTTCGGAGGACTTGCCAATCGATTGATAGATGAAATGAATCAGCAAGCCGGCGACTGGCAGCAGGTAGAGCAGCCAGGGATGCCGGAAGCGGTAATGTATGGCACTGTGCAACAGCCACAGAAACAGCGCCACCATACTACCGATTACCACGGCAACAGGTATAACCAGCAGCATCCAGCGAAACAGGTGCTTTATGATGGAATAATGCTCTAAAGGGATTCTTTTCGTTGGCATCTTACAAAATAGAAGTATAAAGAAACATCTGATTTAGACATGCAGCACAGCAATTGCTGTTTGCTGCGGTATAAAAGAAAGCATAAGAAGTGATTATAGTCCTTTTCTTCTGAACAGAAAGCAAAGGTGCGCTGGCAAAGGCCCTGCTTATCAGCAGTGGAAAATAAAGAAAAAGAAGAGATTGTTGCGTCCACCTACAATTCAGTTATACCACAGAAGGCCCTCTCCTGCGCATGTTAAATTGTAGGTGTCATTAGCTTTGCAGCGGTTTGTAAAATGGAAGACACCATTTCCGGAAGGCGAATATAGTTGTTTTGCAGATTGGTTAACCTATAAAAAATAAAAAAATTTGCTGGGTGCTTTTTCTGCACCCGATTTCAGAAAATCAGCACCAGGGTGCCTGCAATAATCAGCAGCGCGCCGGCAAACGTTTTGATCGTGAGGGTTTCTTTCAGGATAACGACAGACAGCAAAATCGTCAGCGCCACGCTCAGTTTATCGACCGGCGCCACCTGCGATACTTTTCCAAGCTTTAGTGCTTTGTAGTAAAATATCCACGAGAGACCCGTTGCCAAACCCGATAGAATCAGAAACCACAGGCTATACTTTGATATGGTATGAATGCCCTTTACTTCTCCCCTCGCCAGCGCTATCCCCCAGGCCACCACCAGAATCACTACCGTGCGGATAGCAGTCGCCAGATCAGAGTTCACATTCGACACACCAATCTTGGCGAAGATGGCGGTTAGGGCCGCAAAAAAAGCTGAAAGCAAAGCATATATCCACCACATAATATCTCATTTAAACGCCTGTAAGATACAATAAAATTTTCCGGATGTGCTGTTGTTTAAGACCAGCATCAGCTTAAGCAGAAACGGGAGCGGCTATACCTGTTTCTTCGCGTGCAGCCAGTTAGGGCCATCCGGCAGGCCAAATAGCATTCTGCTGATAAACCATACCAGGCGCTGCCTGAAACCCATAAAGATGTACCGGTTGCAGACTGCCAGGTATAGCAGGATCATCCCCCGCTTTATGTCATAAATACGGCTTCAGGGCCGCATATGGCTGCAGAAGACTTCAGGTAAAGAAAATTTCAGCTACCTTCGGGTATGGCCCTGTATTAAGCGATTTGGAAGATTTATACTTTCCTAATATTATCAAGTCACTTCCAGGTTGTTTCATCGCCGGATTATACTTTCAGCAGAAGGGTGTCATTGCTGTCTGGTTCGCACTGCTGCAATAGCTTCGCAAGTTGCAGCAACTGTCCTGTTAATACCAGCCTGTTTGCCGGACTAGGCGGCTTCCTTTCTTCCGTATACTACGTTAAAGATACCATATCAAAATAAAGAACAAGACATGGCAGAAAACAACAGCGTCCATTACGACATCTACACTCCAACCAACCAACAGGGACTTAACCGCGACGAGGTGATAGATTTCCTGTTCGAGCACCTGGATGAGTATGGTGACCAGCGTACGGATATAGCCAAGTGCATGGACTACGCCCTGTCTGAAGCAGAAGGTAAAGGTGGTTCGGTGCTGGTAGCCCGTGAAAACGGTGCTATAGTAGGCGCATTGATACTGAACAACACTGGTATGAGCGGATTTATACCTGAAAATATACTTGTTTATGTAGCCGTTCACAACAGCCAGCGCGGCAAGGGCGTAGGCAAAAGGCTGGTGCAACTGGCCGCCGACAATACCACCGGCAGTATAGCCCTGCATGTGGAGCCGCAAAACCCGGCACGGCATCTATACGAGAAGATGGGCTTCACGAACAAATATTTAGAATACCGATTAATAAGATAAAATGGCAGTTCTGAAACTGTGTAAAGATAAGTTACAACACAACTACAACTACCTCGACAATGCTTTAGCAGCGCATGGCATAGAATGGGGAGTTGTTACAAAGCTTCTGTGTGGCAACGAGTTGTTTCTGAAAGAAGTGCTGGCGCTGGGCGTTAAAGAGATTCATGATTCAAGGGTAACTAACCTGAAGGCCATTAAAAGTATGGCACCCGGGGTGCAAACGGTTTACATCAAGCCCGCTCCCAAGCAAAGCATTCCGGATATTGTAAGCTGTGCCGATGTGAGCTTCCAGACAGAGCTTGATATTATCCGGCTGATGTCGGAGGAGGCAGTCCGGCAGAAAAAGCAGCACAAGATCATTATTATGATAGAGATGGGCGATTTGCGCGAAGGCGTAATGGGCGATGATCTGGTTAGCTTTTATGAGCAGGTGTTTGAACTGCCAAATATCTCGGTAATCGGCCTTGGCGCCAACTTCAATTGCCTGCACGGTGTGATGCCTTCACAGGATAAGCTCATCCAGCTAAGCCTTTATACCCAGATCATAGAAGCCAAATTTCAGAAAAAAATTCCGTGGGTATCGGGTGGCACCTCCGTTACGCTTCCGCTCCTGTTCACACACCAGTTGCCCAAAGGCGTTAACCATTTCCGTATCGGCGAAGCTTTGTTTTTTGGACTGAACCTGTTTACCGGCGAAACCCTCGAAGGCATGTACGATGATGTTTTTGAACTGGAAACAGAGATTATCGAACTGACGGAAAAGCCGATGATGCCCAGCGGTGTGCTGGCCGTAAACCCGAGCGGCGAAAGCTTTGAAATAGATGAAAGCCTTTACGGCAAAACATCGCACCGCGCCATCCTGGACATAGGCCTGCTCGACATCAATCCAAAATTTTTACTGCCGCAGGATGAAAGCCTGATCGTAATAGGCGCCAGTTCCGATATGCTGGTGGTGGAGCTAGGTGAAAACACCAGCAAGTATAAAGTAGGCGATGTGCTGCATTTCAACCTCCGCTATATGGGCGCACTCAGCATCATGAATTCCCGTTACATCAGAAAAGAAGTAGTCACGGTGTAAAAGCTCCTCCATCGGTCAGTGCTACTGCTGCCATCAGGAAAGCTGTTTTTGACTGATTTTTTATATATTTGGGGATACGCCCAGCAACCCCGGACATGCACTACCACGACTACCAAGATCTCATTGAAAACAACCTTATCTGGATCCAGGAAAAGCTGGCGGAAGATAAAGCTTATTTCGAGAAACTCGCCCGGGGCCAGAAACCGCCTTTTCTGTTCATCGGCTGCTCCGACAGCCGTATGCCGCTCAACAGCTTTACCAAAACCGGGCCCGGGGAGCTGTTTATTCACCGCAACGTAGCCAACCAGGTATCGCTAACCGATATGAACCTGCTGGCTGTGCTGGAGTACGCCGTAGAAGTCCTGCAGGTACAGCACATCGTCATTTGCGGCCATCACGGCTGCGGCGGCGTAGAGGCAGCTTACAAGGGCAATGCCCGTGGCGCTGTGGGCAACTGGGTAAACCCCATCCGCGAGTTATACTTAAAAAACCGCCACGAACTGGATGCCCTGCCTACAGAACAGGAACGCCTGAACCGGCTGTCGGAGTATAACGTGATTGCGCAGGTGGAGAACATCTGTAAAACATCGGCCATGAACAGGGCCTACCAGTCGGGCGTTTTTCCGTCGGTGCATGGCTGGGTGCTGGAACTCACCAGCGGCCGTATCAAGGACTTGCCCCTGCCGCTGCAGGAATGGCGCGAACTCGGGCTGATGCCGTAGTCTGGACCATTGATTCTGATGGTTCGGGTGATTTATCCAGGCTTTTAATGGATGCAGCCAGACAGCCTTAACTTCGTAGCTGTTTAGAGCTTTCTTTTCTTCTCTGGCGCAAGCGTCCGCTTGTGCCTTTTGGGCTTCCATTTCAGGGCTATTTTCAGAAAGCAGCACCTTTGGCACAAGCGGACACTTGCGCCATGCAAGACTCCAGAAACAGGAATCATACATAAAGCCATATCAGTATAAAGTTTGAAAAATCTCTCAAACAGATCAAACTAAAGGTTCAGCCAATAACATCATCAGCAATTTAAGCTGGCTGCCTTTCAACAATCCGACAATTAACAATTATCTTAGCAGCTTGACCAAGAAGAAGCGCCTAGAAGTATAAACAAATGTCAATATACGATTTTAATCAGATAGAGAAAAAATGGCAGCAGTACTGGGAACAACACCAGACGTTTAAAGCCAAAGCAAACGACACCAAACCCAAATACTACGCCCTCGATATGTTCCCGTACCCGTCCGGGGCCGGGCTGCACGTAGGGCATCCGCTCGGCTACATTGCCTCTGATATAGTGAGCCGTTACAAGCGCTCCAAGGGTTTTAATGTGCTGCACCCCATGGGCTTCGATGCCTTTGGATTACCGGCAGAACAGTATGCCATCCAGACCGGCCAACACCCGGCCATCACCACCGAACAGAACATCCAGCGTTACATCGAACAACTGAAAAATCTGGGCTTTTCCTTCGACTGGGAACGCGAAGTGCGTACTTCCGATCCCGGCTATTATAAATGGACGCAGTGGATTTTCATGCAGCTGTTCAACAGTTACTACAACTACAACACGGATAAGGCTGAACCTGTTGAGGCGCTGGTAAAGGAATTTGAACAGAATGGCAACACCAACGTAAATGCCGCCTGCGACGAAGATACGCCTGCTTTTTCGGCGCAGGAATGGAAACAGATGAACGAAAAAGAGCAGACCGAAATGCTGCTCCGATACAGGCTGACTTACGTGGCCGAGGCTGTCGTGAACTGGTGCCCGGCACTGGGAACGGTGCTGGCAAACGATGAGGTAAAAGATGGTTTGTCGGAGCGCGGCGGCTATCCGGTAGAGCGCAAGCGGATGCGGCAGTGGATGATGCGCATCACGGCCTATGCCGAGCGGCTGTTGCAAGGATTAGAAGACATTGACTGGCTGGAGCCAATTAAGGAAATGCAGCGCAACTGGATTGGCAAATCCATTGGTGCTGAGCTCGTATTTGCCGTAGCTGATTCTGATAAAAAGATCGAGGTTTTCACCACCCGCATTGATACCATCTTTGGTGCTTCCTTCGTGGTGCTGGCGCCGGAGCATGAACTCGTAGAACAGATTACAACAGCAGATCAGCGTGCGGCTGTGGAGGAATATGTGGGCGTAGCCAAAAACCGTTCAGAGCGAGAGCGCATGACGGACGTAAAAACGGTAAGCGGCGTGTTTACGGGCGCTTATGCCATTAACCCTATTTCCGGTGAGCGCGCGCCTGTCTGGATTGCGGATTATGTGCTGGCAGGCTATGGCACCGGCGCCGTTATGGCTGTTCCGGCCCACGATACCCGCGACTACGCTTTCGCCAGACATTTTAATTTGCCGATTCCGCAGGTAGTGGAAGGCGGCAACGTAGCCGAAGAAGCGCATGCTGCCAAAGAAGGTAAAATCATCAATTCCGGCTTCCTGAACGGCTTGGAAGTAAAAGAAGCCATCAAAGCAGGTATCGCCAAAGCCGAAGAACTGGGTGTTGGTAAAGGCAAAGTAAACTACCGCATGCGCGATGCCGTGTTCAGCCGCCAGCGCTACTGGGGTGAGCCGGTGCCGGTATACTTTAAGGATGGCATTCCGCATCTGATAGAGGAAAGTGAATTGCCACTGGAACTGCCGAAGATTGATGCTTACCTGCCCACTGAAACCGGCGAGCCGCCGCTGGGCCGCGCCGTGGACTGGAAGTATAAAGGGCAGTATGAGTATGAACTGAGCACGATGCCGGGCTGGGCCGGCTCCAGCTGGTACTGGTACCGCTACATGGACCCAAAGAACGACGAGGCTTTTGCAGATCAGGACATCGTAAACTACTGGCGCAACGTGGATTTATACATTGGCGGCTCCGAACACGCAACCGGCCACCTGCTTTACTCGCGCTTCTGGAATAAGTTTATGTATGATTTAGGCCTGGTGCCAGAGCAGGAGCCATTCAAAAAGCTCATCAACCAGGGGATGATTCAGGGCCGATCGAACTTTGTGTATCGGGTTAAAGATAGTAATACATATGTGTCATCTGGCCTGAAAGACAAGTATGAAACCACAGCGTTGCATGTAGATGTGAATATCGTTGAGAATGATATACTGGATATTGAAGCTTTTAAAAGCTGGCGACCGGAGAATGCGGATGCGGAGTTTATACTTGAAGACGGCAAGTATATCTGCGGCGTCGAGATCGAGAAAATGTCGAAATCGAAGTATAATGTGGTGAACCCGGATGATCTGGTGGAGCGCATGGGCGCCGACACGCTGCGCATGTATGAGATGTTTTTGGGGCCACTGGAGCAGTTTAAACCATGGAATACCAACGGCATGGACGGCGTGAACAAGTTCCTGAAAAAATTCTGGCGGCTTTTCCACGACGAAAACGGCAACTTTGCTGTTTCAGACGAAGCGCCCACAGCCGCAGAACTCAAATCGCTGCACAAAACCATCAAAAAAGTAGAGGAAGATATCGAGCGTTTCTCTTTTAATACTTCCGTGTCAACCTTCATGATTTGCGTGAACGAACTCACACAGCTCAAGACAAACAAGCGCGCGGTTCTGGAGCCGCTCACGATTATACTTGCACCATATGCGCCGCATATTACGGAAGAAATATGGCAGCAACTCGGGCATCAGGAAAGTATAAGCAATGCTACCTTCCCGGAATGGAAAGAAGAATACCTGACCGAAGATACATTTGAATATCCAGTTTCGGTGAACGGCAAGATGCGTGCAAAAATAACTTTTGCCCTGGATGCGCCGCGCGATGCCATGGAGAAAGCCGTGGTACAGGATGAACAGGTAACGAAATTCTTCGAAGGGAAACCACCGAAGAAAATTATTATCGTGCCTAATAAAATCATCAACGTGGTGGTGTAATCGTGATAGTGTAATTATTCTTACTCAAATTAAAAGCGCTGAGGCCCGGAATATCATGTTCCGGGCCTCAGCGCTTTTAATTCTTTTATCTATGGGATTACTTAAAAATCACTCACCTGCCGGCGCTATTCTCTCATCAGCGCTCTTTATTGAATCCCGGACTTTTTCAAGCAAAGTCGTTAGTTGCTGTGCTTCCGACTGCGTTAATCCCTGCATCAGGGCATCAAGGTTTGGCAAATCGCCATCAATGCTGTCAAACAATTTCTTTCCTTCCTGGGAGATGGTAATGTTAACCAGCCGTTTATCTGATGCATTCTGCGCTACCTTCACCAGTCCCTTTGCATTTAATCTGTTCACCAGCCGCGAAGCATCCGACATTTTATCGAGCATTTTTTCGCGTAAAAACGATGTGGAAACCGGCGTAGGATACTGGTCATGCAAAATACGCAGTACATTGTATTGCTGCGAGGTAAGGCCATGCTTCTTAAAGAATTGCTCATGCCCATTGCTTATAAAACCATAGGTATACAGGATGCTGATACTGGCTTTCTGCCAATCGTTGCGGAAAGAAGACAGTCCTATTTCATGCTCTAGCTCCATACTATGTCCGAGGTGAGTTTAGTCAATAATAGTCATTTTTTTTTGATAACCCAATGTCGCAATACTTTTCATTTTTGCTGCAAAAGCTGATGCCATTGTTTATCAGGCGCACGAATGTCTTAAGAAGGCTGAAATGTTGCTTAAAAGCGAGGCAGAATTATCCGGGCAGAACTAACTTCCCTTACTTGTGATCCTGCAAATGTAAATCCCGCACTTGTTGCGGGGAATCTTGTCAGCAAGCTTTATACCTGCCAACTAGGTTTATCCAAAATGACAGCATCAGTTTATACTTCAAACCCTTTTAGTACAGGCCTATAGTATAGAACAAAGATAAAAATGCCGCTGCTTTTGCAGCATGGCAGCAAAAAAGCAGCAGCATCGGTTATGCTGAACAAGCCTGGCTTCAGTAATCCGCCATACATTGCCTGGCCTTTCTCAGGCGGGTAGCAAACAGGAAAAATAAGCAGGTCTGGAACACCTTACCTGCCTGAATTTAAAGATGTGTGATAATAAAGTAAACAACACCTGCCAGAAACATCAACATAGATATTTTGTTGATTTTATGCATGGTGCGCAGGTTGAAATTTGTTTTGCGGTTCGGGTCGTTCTTACGGAAAAAGTAAGTAGCAACCTCTGAGAAATCAAATAGTCCCTTCATGTTCTATATCGTTTTTATCTAACAGGAGCGCTTATACTTTAAGAAAGGAAGTTTAGGCGCTGCTTATACTTTAAACATCCGGAATCCGGAAAAGATTTACTTATACAGTACTTTGTTTGTCACTGATCTTGCTGTAAAAAACTTTACCAACCCGATTAATATGCATGGTTAAATCCGGCACTTTAATGGATGCATAGTTTACAAGATCAAAAGTATAAGGTAATTCCAGCAGCTCCAGCTTATTGTATAAACTTAAAAGTTCATCAAGCTCCAACGGAGTGCCTTTTAAAGCAAGATCGATATCAGAACCTGTTTTAAAATTGCCTTTGGCACGGGAGCCGAATATAATGGCTTCTTCTACTTCCGGAAAAGAAGCAAGCACTTGCTGTATACCTTTAACCTGCTCTTGTTCAAGTCCGAATAACATGCGAATATCAAAATATCAGGAGATCGCCCCTGGCCCATTACCGGTTTTTGCTTCTAATTTAATAGTAAGCGATTTTAATAGCGGATAATAACGGCTAAGTATAGCTGCTGCAATGTCTCTGGCTGTATCTTCATCATAGGTATGGGAAGTAAGCTCGCGGCTTTTTTTCATAGCCATCCAGCCATTCCCATCTTCAATGATGCCATTTTTAAAAGCCTGTTCAATTACCGGGCGCGGCCCTTTAACATCTACATACCCAATGTATTCTAAAAAATCCTGCAAGGTCTTCCAGGCAAGTTCATAGGTATATTCAAAACGTTGGATAAGCCCTTCTCTTTCCAAATCTGAATATGATCCCAGCTTAACAGCTTTTTCGAGCTGGGCAAAAGCTTTACTGAAGTTCTTAAATCGCTGCTGCCAGCGGATGTCATGCGTCATAAGCTCAAGTTATACAATAACCTTCAGAAAATAAAGCAGGCCATACTTCCTCAAGCTACTCTGCAGGCTGCAGCGGTTCAATCCACCTAGCATCCTCACGTATCAGGTTGATAAGTTCGTCTACAGCACGATCGGCAGGCACGGCTTTCTTTACTACATTCTGGCCGCGGTAAAGGGCTATTTTGTCTTTGCCTACTCCCACATAGCCATAATCAGCATCTGCCATTTCGCCCGGACCGTTTACGATGCAACCCATGATACCAATCTTCACGCCTTTCAGGTGGTCGGTCCGCTTGCGGATCATGGCGGTAGTCTCCTGCAGATCAAACAAGGTGCGGCCACAGCTGGGGCAGCTGATGTACTCCGTTTTGCTCATGCGGGTGCGGGCTGCCTGCAAGATGCCGAAACTCAGGTCATTGAATTTACCGATGGTTTGCAGCCATTCTGCTTTTTCCTGATCCGGCAGCAGTCCGGTGCTTAACATAATCCCGTCTCCGAGGCCGTCTATCAGCAAGCCGCCTACATCGGTGGCTGCATACAATTGCATTTCATCGGGTGTAAGCTGGCCGTATGCGCGCGTAATAACGCAGGGATTCTGCACGCCATTGTTCATCAGCCGGAAAAAGCATTTGCGCAGTTCCGGCATCGCATGCTCGTTTTGGGTCTGCAGCAGCAATACCGCTGTGGTGTCCTGCTTCAGGCGCTCCATCAAAGCAGCATCCATATCATGTATACCAAGCACTACAAAATTCAGCGTCGGATGCAGTTCTGTGGTGGCCATATATTGCGCTGCATTCAAAAGCGGAAGACGGTTATTGCGGTCTGCGGCGCCTTGCCACGCTTTGTAGTCCACGATTTCTTTCAGGCCGTTGGGCAGCATAAAACTTATCGGGTTGGCGCCGGTATAGATGTAATCGGCGCCCAGATCATTCATACTGAATTTATCAAGCAGCATGGAGTACAGGTGGCCCACACATTTCAAATCGGCATACTTCACGACTGTCAGGCGGCTTAAATCGGCTATTACACGTGGCACATTCTGTCCGCCCAGGTTCTCTGTCTCTGTCGTTTCGCGGCGATGGTACTGAAAGGGATTGATGGGAATATGGCAGACAGGTTCGATTGGCATTGCCTTTTCAGCCCGGTGTGTATAGCGGTCGATCAGTGCCTGCGCTACAGGCGCCTCTGCTTCCGGCGCTTCGGTCAGCGATACGCGCACAGTATCGCCCAGCCCATCTTCGAGCAAGGTGCCGATGCCTACAGCCGATTTGATGCGTCCGTCTTCAGCCTCGCCCGCCTCTGTTACACCCAGGTGCAGCGGATAAGGCTGCAGGCCTTCTTCGTCGAGTTGCTGCACCAGCAACCGGTATGCCTGCACCATCACCTGTGTGTTAGAGGCTTTCATCGAAATCACAATATCATAATACTGCTCTTCCTCGCAAATACGCAGGAACTCCAGCGCACTTTCTACCATACCCAGCGGCGTGTCGCCGTAGCGGCTCAGGATGCGGTCTGACAAAGAGCCGTGATTGGTACCGATACGCATAGCAGTGCCATACTCCTTACAGATGCGCACCAGCGGCACAAAGCGCTCCCGTATACGATCCAACTCCGCCTGGTACGAAGCATCATCATATTCAATAACCTGAAACTTCTTTTTATCGGCGTAATTGCCCGGGTTAACGCGTACTTTCTCTACAATGCGTGCGGCTACTTCGGCTGCATTCGGCGTAAAATGGATATCGGCAATGAGGGGAACTTTATAGCCGCGGCGCGCCAGCTCTTCTTTTATATTTTTCAGGTTTTCAGCCTCTTTTATACTTGGTGCCGTAATCCGGATATACTCACAGCCAGCTTCAATCATGCGGATACATTGCGCCACCGAACCCATGGTATCCATGGTGTCCACGGTGGTCATGGACTGCACCCGGATCGGATAATCGCCGCCTACGGGCACACCGCCAATATTTACCACGCGCGTTTTCCTGCGTATATATTCGGTAAGGCTGGGGCAATAAATTTTATTCATAAAACGTCAGCAGAAGCTATTGTTTAATTAACTAAAGTATAAGCGGCTTTGTTCAAAAAGCAGGCAGCGTAAAGTTAGCATCATTATTTTAAAACGCTGGTGCTGGCTGCCGCAATTTAAATCCCATATACTTAACCGATTTTCCATGATGCAGATACGTACTTTTCTTCCACAAGAACCGCACCTTAAACTACAGGCGCTGCAAGGCTGGAGCCGGCTACGGCAGGACCAGTTGCGCGAGGCTATACTTGTTACCAGAGATGCTGTAACAGATTTTATAAAACGGCAGGCAGCGCGCGGCGACTGGGCTGCCATTGAGCAGGTGCTGAAAGGTAAACCCATGACTAAAGCCGGCAGATTTTTGCTGACGGAGTTGCGTGGCCAGGTTGTTGCCAGCCTGATTCTGCGGTTGGGCCTGCGCCGGGTAATAGCCATCGGACTGGCGGCCATTCTGCTGCCGCTCATACTTGCCAAAATAGCGCAGCAGGTAATCACACGGGTAAAGCGGCAGCCGGCAGAACCCCACCAGTAAGTATAAGAAGTAAATTGTAAGACTTACAGCTTCAGCGCCAGTCAGAGTGTCAGCTTTGCCTGCTCCACATAAAGCTGCAGTTCCGGGAAAAAAGCAGCAAAGTCGGCAGCATACAAGTCATAGTTTTCACGGAGCTCTTCCGCTCCTGTCTCCATACCCGAGACAAATGTTGTACGCCGGCTCAACCCGACCAAAGCCTTTTCTATGCCTTCGATGGCCGCATAAGAAAGCAGCCAGTTGTACTGCACCATGTGCGGGAAAAAGGCCTGCACCCGCGGCGGCAGCAAATCGAAGCGGCGGTTGATAAGGCCATAAATACGTCGTGTATAGGCTTCCAGGGATTCCGGCGCATACTGCTCGAACCGGCTGGCCAGGAAATGGTCGAAAAAGATATCAGAAACAACGGGCGCATACTTTTTATACTTTGGCCGCAGCCTTGCATTGGTTTGCGCCACAACCGCATGCGTGTCGGTATAAGTGTCGATGAGGCGGTGCAGCCGGATGCCTTTGGCGATGCCTGCGGAGTAAAGTTCTAACTGCTTTCCTTTCACTGCATCGGCTATAAAATTGCCGAACAGCAGGTCTTCGGCTTCGCCGGATAAAAACGCATGAGCCAGGAAATTCAAGATAAGTAGATTTGAAAATTGACGATGTATAAATTTGAAAATGAAGCACCGGTGTGCCGGGCTTTGCTAAATGGAAGTATGTCGTTTTAATTTATCTCACTTGTTAAAGGAAGATTAGAAGTGTAAACAAACAAGTTCCGCGATATGTTTTGACATAAAAATGAGGCTCCGGCTGCTCTTGCCGCAGTATGAACCCTGCGTTTGCCGCCGCCGTAATCAAAACTATACACAAGAAATAAAACTATGAATAACGACCAAAGTACGCAGGAAAACCTGGAGAAGCTAATAGGCTTTATTAAAGATATTGACATTGCTATGATGAGCACCATCGACGCGGATGGCAGCATCCGCAGCAGGCCCATGCAAACGCAGCAGACGAAAGCAGATGGCCTGATATGGTTTTTTACAGGCTATGCCTCAGATAAGACACACGAACTGGAGAATGATGCCCATGTAAACCTCAGCTATGCCAGCCCTGACGACAACCTGTACGTGTCGGTATCCGGCAGGGCAACCCTGTCTAAAGACAAAGCTAAAATTGAAGAACTCTGGACTCCGGCTATGAAAGCGTGGTTTCCCAAGGGCAAAGATGATCCGAATATCGGCCTGATTAAAGTTACCATCAACAAAGCAGAGTACTGGGATGCACCGAGCAGCACCATGGTGCAATTGTATGGTATGGCCAAGGCCGCCCTGACAGGTGAGCGGCCGGACGCGGGCGAAAACAAGAAAATTAATTTATAATTGTTTGAAATTCAGCCAGGTATGAGGGCAAACAAAACGGCGCCTGCTCTGCAAGAATGTAGGGCAGGCGCTGTTTTCATCAGAGCGCGTTTCGGTTATAACACTGCTTCGGCATCATAATGCAGATGACGGCACAACTTGTCGGGAACGCTCCGGCAAAGAATACAAATCAAATGCCACTCCTTTTTTCAAGGAGGGACAGGAATGGGTTATTTATACTTCATTTTCAGATATGTTCTGTCGCTGCCTATCGGCAGGATTACAATTATTGCTGAAGTATAAAATACCTGCTGAACAATTTGCCCCGGCAGGTGTTTTTGTGTGATTTGCTGCCTATCTTCATCATCAGAAAAATTCTTATACTTTGCCACATACTTTAGTACCTGCCCGGCTTACTACGCTTACCCTTTTCGGAATCCGGAGCGGACATATCCGCTGGGGCCTGGCACAGATGGGTACTTCGGTGCCGCACCTGCGCCAGGTGCCGGGTCTCCTTTTCTTTAAATTACTCGGAAGCGGACAGGGCAAAGGTTTCAGCATCAAACCAAATTTCCGGCGCTATGGCCTGCTCTGCACCTGGGACAATGAAAATGCTGCGGATGTATTTCTGAGTTCGTCTGAGCTGATGCAAACGTACCGCCGCCATACCGACGAAATCTGGACAGTGAAGCTGCTGCCTTACCAGGCACATGGGCAATGGGACGGGCAGGAGCCGTTCGCACCAGTGCTGGCGGAAAAGTACAGCAGCGGCCCGGTTGCCGTGCTGACGCGGGCAAGTATAAACTGGCGCTCGCTTCCGGGCTTCTGGCGCTTTGTGCCACGCGCCAGCAAAGCGCTTGATGCAGCCTCAGGGCTGATTTGCTCTATCGGTTTGGGCGAGCTTCCTTTCTTCAGGCAGGCGACGTTTAGCATATGGGAATCGGAGGAGGCCATGAAGCAGTACGCCTACCGCAACACAATGCATCAGGAAGTAATGCGGCGCACCCGCTCCGAAAACTGGTACAGTGAAGAACTTTTTGCCCGCTTTAAACTTGTCGGCAGCGCCGGAACCTGGGCTGGTGCCGATCCGCTGGCCTTATACTTGCCGGAACCCATGCGTGAAGTATAAGCAGGGAGACCTTGCTTCAGGATGTATAATTCCGCAGCGCCTCCTGCAGGCGGCTGTTCAGGGCCTCAAAGAGGCGGTAGCCGCGGCTCAGCAGGCTCACCTGGTGGCCATTAAGTAAGTATAAGCTCGGGAAAGCGTTCGCCTGCAAGTGGCGGGCAATCAGGAAATCCTGCTGCGTTTTTTCCAGCATCAGTTCGGAGTTAAACATTTCCAGAAATTCTTCCTCTGTTACATCAAACTGCGTAGCAATGGCAGCCAGAATAGCGGGTTGCGTTACATCGCTGCCCTGGGCGTAAAAAGCGTTTTGGATTGCCTCGGCCATCTCCAGTTCGGCTTCTGGTTTCAGGTAGCGCATGGTTATTACTGCACGGCAGGCAGGTTCCGTATCATACACAAAGTCGTTGCGCTCCAGCAGGGTATAATTGAAGGGCTGCTCTGTCGCCTTTTCAACTTCCTGCCAGTGATGCCGGATGCTGTCGCGCATGCCTGTATCCATCGGTTTGGTAGTGCCGGGGCGCAGACCGCCCATCACCAGCTTGAATTTTAGCTTATCCTCTTGCGCCTGTTTTAATTTTTGTAATTGCGGTGCAAAACCATAGCACCATGAACACATAGGGTCCATTACATAAATCAGGTGCGGCACATCCAGCAAATTGTATTGTTCCATTATCTTATTTATCTCCGGCAAATTTATGATTTATGCTGCACTCGCCTGTTCTAAACATTGACGGCAATGCAGCCCCGCTCCTCTGTTGAAATTATGGCGCGAGCAGGGCATCCAGGAAACCGATTTCTTCATCCTTCTGCCTGAACACAGTCAATGGAATGTCCATGTCGTGGCGCAGCACCTTTTCGGTTACGCTGCCGAGTACAAAAAATGCGGCTGCCGTCATGCCTTTGGCGCCTATTACCAGCATATCCGCTCCTACCCGCTTGGCCTCCAGCACAATCAGTTCACCAATACCAGCATCATGCTCCTGCCGCACCAGCCTGAGCGTGGCTATCTCCCGCAACTCCGGAAACTGCAGTACCAGCTTTTCATACTTCTCTTCTGCAAAGCCGCGCATCCGCTCATCGAATGCCTCATAACTCATGCCCAGCGTGCGGTAGCCGGTGGGCACCTCATATACATGCAGGCATACCAGTTCTGCGCCGGAAGGCTTCACCACCGATTCCAGCAGCCTTTCCAGCGCCAGGTTGCTATAGTCAGAAAAATCTGTGCTGATGACAATGCGGCGCAGGCCGGGGGCAAACATTTCAGGTACGAAGAGTATGGATATACGGCCGCTTCGGAGCAGTTTATGGGCAAGTACCCCGCTGCCGTGCAGGCGCAGTTTGCGGCCAACGAGCATCAGATCTATCTGCTTTATCTGCGACCAGTGTAAAAGTTCCTTCAGGGGCTTGCCCTCTTTTACCAGAATCTCAACTTCGGTACCTGTACTTCCCTGGAAAGCATGCTGCACTTTTTCGTTTATCCGCCGCTTCATTATTTCGTCTGCAGGCGCCACCGGCTCCAGCCCCTGCAGCAGTTCTTCGGGCAGTTCCAGGCTTTTTTCTACATGTATAAAGTATACTTTCGAGACGCCCAACTGCCGGCAGATAAAAGCGGCATACGGTATCAGGGTGTCATCCATTTCGGTCAGGTCGAGGCCTACCATCAGTCGGTTCAGTGTATTCATCGTATAGGTTTCGGTTCAGGCAATTTGTTTATGTCAGAAGCAAAAAACAGCTCTAAGCATAATACGGTAATTGTCCCTTTACCTTTGCAATTTCGCCCGTTTCCTGTATTCTATCCTACATGATTTTTGCTGAAGCTGAAAAAATGCTTCAGCGAATAACTAATCGTGTATTACAGAGAAGCATGCACAACGCGGTAAATGCACTGCTATGAGGTATGACTGGGGTGCGGATGTTGTATAAACGGCCTGGCAGGTTCAGCATACGTGGCCAGGGCATCCACAGAAGTTAGTTCCTGATAAGGATAAGAAAGTGCTGTGAGACGGCCGCCAAAAACGCAGCCGGTATCCAGGTTAATGGTATTGTTGCGCCAGCGGGGTGACAGCACAGGCGTATGCCCGTATACCACAATGGCCTTGCCGCAATAGTCTGCTGCCCAGTCGAGACGCACCGGCAGGCCCTTTTCGTCTTTGTCACCATTCACAGGCCCATACAGGCACAGCGCCCGCACGCCTTTTGAGTTGCGCCCGTGCAGGCGCTCCTCCAGGCCTGCATGGGCTACTACCAGGCGTCCTTCGTCCAGTATCAGGTGGTGGGGCAGGCTGCCAAAAAAGGCTTTCACCCGTTCACGGAAAGCTGTATCGTAAGCAGATAATTGGGCTACTGTCAGTTCCAGTCCGTGGCGCACCTGCACCTGGTGGCCCAGCAGCAAGCGGTATAATTTATCATCGTGGTTGCCGGTAACACAATAAGCGAGTCCCTGCGCCACCATGTCCATCACCAGGCGCAGCACTTCCGGGGAGTTCGGGCCGCGATCTGTCAAATCACCCAGAAAAATGGCTTTATACCCTTCCGGGGGAATTACTGCATAGCGCTGTTGTGCGTGCTCGAAATACACCTCATAACCTAACTTGCGCAGCAAAGCAAGCAACTCGTCCAGGCAGCCGTGTACATCCCCGATCAGGTGAAAGGGGCCTTGCTCCTGCTTCACGTCGTGATAATGCCACTGTTTTTCGGTTTCACTTATCATGGGTATACTCTTAGAACCTGCGCGTTATAAAAAGCGTCTTTTGCTATAACAGGTAAATGCAACGCCTGGTTAGGCTTAGCTTGGTTTTTTATAGCTGTTATCCAAAAGTATACCAGATAAAGGTTGAATAGGGGGCACTGTATCACTAATTTTACAGGCTGCGACCAAACCCGTCCGAGGTTGTACATGAGCATGTCCTACTATAAAAGATATAAAATTCCGCTTCTCTGGCTGCGCCGTCATACTTCCAGCCGTGAATTTATACTTCTGTCCAGTGTTTTGGTCGGGTTTACGGCAGGCATGGCAGCTGTTATACTTAAAACAATTGTCCATTACATTTACCTATTGCTGGCCTACAGCGGGCACCTGCTCGACAGGCCCGGCTGGCTCGTTGCTTTACCTATTATCGGTATCCTGCTCACGGTGCTGGTGGTTCAGACGTTTTTCAGGGGCAAAGTGGAAGGAGGCACCGCCGGTATTCTTTTCAGCATCTCTCAGAAATCCAGTATTATACGCCGCAGCAAAATGTACTCGTATGTTATCACAAGCGGGATTACCATCGGGTTTGGCGGCTCTGCGGGCCTGGAGTCGCCAATTGTGGTAACAGGCTCTGCTATCGGCTCTAACTATGGCCGCTCCTACCACCTCAATTACCGCGAACGTACCCTGTTACTGGCCTGTGGTGCGGCAGCGGGCATAGCGGCCGTTTTTAATGCACCTGTAGCCGGCGTGCTGTTTGCCATTGAAGTACTGCTCACCGACATCAGCATCTCTGCCTTTATCCCATTGATAGTTTCGGCAGTAGTCGGCACCTTATGCTCCAAGCTTATTTTAGAAGAAGACCTGCTGTTTTTTGTAGGTATGATTGTACCCTTCAAAGCTGCCAATATTCCGTTTTATATGTTGCTGGGCGCACTCACCGGCCTTATATCCGTTTATTATACCCGCACCGTGCATCGGATTGAGGAAGCTTTTGAGCCGCTTGCCAACAAAGTATACAAGCGCGCCCTGGTTGGCGGTTTGTGCCTGGGTTTGCTCATCATGCTGTTCCCGCCACTTTTTGGTCAGGGCTACGAAACGGTAAAACTGCTTCAGCAGGACAAGGCGGAGTTGCTGCTGAAAGGCAGCTGGCTATCGTTTTTCGGTACGAACGAGTGGGTGGTACTATGCTTTACGGGAGCGCTGGCACTGGTAAAAGTTGTTGCATCCACCTTAACCATAGAAGCAGGCGGCAAAGGCGGCAATTTCGGGCCGTCAATGTTTGTGGGCGCCTATGCCGGATTTTTCTTTGCCAAACTCACCAACCTGCTCCAGGTTAGCCATGTGCCGGTAAGCAGTTTTACCATGGTGGGCATGGCCGGTATCCTGAGTGGCGTGATGCATGCCCCGCTGATGGGTATCTTCCTGATAGCTGAAATTACGGGCGGCTATACTTTGATGATTCCGCTGATGGTGGTGTCGGCGACATCTTATGCGGTAGTGAAATATTTTGAGCCTTACTCGCTAGAAGCCAAAAAGCTGGCGCAGAAAGGGCAGCTGCTCACCAGCAACAAAGACAACACCGTGCTGCAGATCATGAAAATCCGTCCCCTCATCGAGTCAGAGTTTCAGCTGGTATCGCCCGATGCCTCGCTCCGTGAACTGGTAGAGGTGATAGCGCATTCCAAAAGAAACATTTTCCCGGTGGTCAGCGCAAAGGGCAAGTTGGAGGGCATTATACTGCTGGAGGATATTCGCGAGATTATGTTTAAAACCGAACGGTACGACACCGTTAAAGCAAAAGAACTGATGGTGCGCCCGCCCGACGTGGTGCAGCATGATGACAGCATGGCCGTTGTAATGAAGAAATTTGATGAAACCGGCGCCTGGAACCTGCCTGTACTGGAAGGAGAAGTATACCTGGGCTTTGTTTCCAAATCGAGTATCTTCACCAAGTATAGAAAGCTGCTGATTAAGACAACGAATATATAGCTGGATCAGAAATATATTTCTGCCTCTCTGCTGCAGCATGACGCACCACTTCCTGCTTTACGACAATAATCCAATTGACAGGGAAGCTACTTTCTGAATGGCTGAATGAGGACGCTATAGCCTGGATCTCGTAAAACCAGTTATGAAAACGGCAATCGAAATACGAAATAATGAACTCTCCCAAATGGCTCGACCGCATCCTCTACCCTTTCGCGCATCATACGCTGCAATTGGATAGTGGGCAAATGCATTATGTAGATGAAGGTAAGGGAGAACCCGTTGTTTTTGTGCACGGCACACCTACCTGGTCCTTTTTATGGCGGCAGCAGATAAAATCGCTTTGCCGGGAGTTCCGCTGTATTGCGCCTGATCACCTCGGTTTCGGCTTATCGGATAAACCAAAGGATTTCAGCTATACCCCGGAAGCACATGCCAGCAACCTGGAGCAATTAATAACGCGCCTGCAGCTCAAAAACATCATACTGGTGGTACACGATTTCGGCGGCCCGATTGGCCTGCATTATGCCTTACGCCACCCGGATAATGTGAAACGAATCGTGCTACTGAATACCTGGATGTGGAGCCTGGAAGAAGAGAAAAGGATCAGGCAGGTAAGCCGTTTTATGCGCAGCAGTATTGGCCGGTTTTTATACCTGCAAATGGCCTTTTCGCCCCGCATACTGCTGCCGCAAGGTTATTACCAGCACAAGCACCTGACCAAAGATATCCAGCGCCATTATCACAAGCCTTTATCCTCCTCAGCCAGCCGGCTGGGCACCTGGCGCTTTGCTGTGGCTTTGCATGAGGCGAACCTATACTTTGCACAACTGTGGGCGCAGCGCGACAAACTGCATCGCATCCCTATACTTTTACTTTGGGGAGAAAAAGACAAACTCCTGCCGTTGCATTTCTTAGATACATGGCAACAGGCATTCCCTGAGGCACGCGTCGTTAGGTTCAAAGCCGGGCATTTTCTGCAGGAAGAGCGGGGCAGCGAAGTAACAGCGGCAATAAAGGATTTTATTCAGGAATAAGACACTTGGACAGTATAGACGCATAATATTGCGTCTATACGAATAAAGCTAAAGCTCGCTATACTTTACATAAATATTCAACCTGTTATTTCTTGTGCCGCTCCTGCAAAACAGCTACTACATCTTTCAGCTCCAGGCCTGTCGCAGCCAGCAGCACCAGCAGGTGGTAAAGCAGGTCGGCGGCTTCGCCTTTCATGGTATCCAGCTTACCGGCTACGGCGTCTATCACTGTTTCTACTGCCTCTTCTCCTACTTTCTGGGCAATTTTGTTTACACCTTTCTCAAACATGAAATTAGTATAGGAGCCTTCGGCAGGATGAGTCTTCCGCTCCTGAATCACATTTTCCAGCTGCGCTAAAAACCGGATTGCTTTGATGCGGTTAGCTGCCGTTTCTTCTCCAAAGCAGCTCGTGCTGCCGGTGTGGCAGGTCGGGCCGTTCGGATTCACTTTTATCAGCAGTGCATCGTTATCGCAGTCTTCGGTTATACTTACCACTTTCAGGGTGTTGCCGGAGGTTTCGCCTTTTGTCCAGAGGCGGTTTTTAGAACGGGAAAAGAATGTAACCAGCTTTTCCTGCTGCGTTTTGTTCAGTGCTTCCCGGTTCATGTAGCCCAGCATCAGCACCTGGCCTGTTGTATTATCCTGTATAATGGCGGGAATTAAGCCGTCTGTTTTATCGAAATCTAAGTTCACCTTTTTTAATTATGAATTAATAATTAGGAATTATGAATGAGGTGCAGCCTTGTGATCATGCGTGAACACGCTTTAATCAAATACGTACGGCGATACCCTGTTCTTTTAAATAAATTTTCAAATCCGGAATTTCCAGTTCCCTGAAGTGAAAAAGACTAGCTGCTAAAGCAGCATCGGCATTTGCCTGCTGAAATGCATCGGTAAAATGTTGCATGGTGCCTGCGCCACCGGAAGCAATTACGGGTATACTAACGGCACGGGCAATTCCTCCGGTAATGTCCAGCGCAAAGCCTGCTTTGGTGCCGTCGTTGTTCATACTTGTCAGCAGAATTTCGCCGGCACCAAGGTCTGCTACCTGCCGGGCCCAGTCCACCGTGGCATGTGCTGTTTCTACGGTGCCGGCCCGGGCGTATACTTTCCAGCCTGTTGCTGCTGTATACCTGGTGTCGATGGCCACGGTCACGCACTGGCTGCCGAAATGTTTCGCCAGCTCTTCTACCAGCCCTGGGTTGCGGATAGCGGCGGAATTGATGGAGACTTTATCGGCGCCGTTTTGCAGCAGCACCTCCACATCAGCTACAGCGCCAATGCCGCCCCCTACCGTAAACGGAATATCAATGTGGCGGGCAATGTCGCGCACGAGGGCGGCAAAAGTTTTACGTTCTTCGTTGGTGGCCGTAATATCCAGAAAAACCAGTTCATCGGCCCCCTGCCGGGCATACCATTTGGCCAGTTCCACCGGGTCGCCGGCATCGCGGATACTTTCGAACTGCACACCCTTTACGCAGCGTCCGTTTTTGATATCGAGGCAGGGAATAATACGTTTGGTCAGCATACGAATCGCGCTAAGTCTTTAAGTTGAATAGTGCCTTCATAAATGGCTTTGCCGATAATGGCTCCTTTCATGCCGATTTCCTGCAGCACTTCCAAGTCATTTATTGTGGTTACGCCGCCGCTGGCAATGATTTCAGCATCGGGCAAGGTCAGTTTCAGGTGGCGGTACGTGTCCAGTGACGGTCCCTGCAGTTTGCCATCTTTGCTCACGTCAGTGCAGATAAACAGTTTTGCACCAGTTTCCACGTAATCCGAAATAAAATCCTGCACCGGATATGAGCTCTCTTCCGTCCAGGCGCTGATGGCGATATTAGCACCTTTATAATCGGCTCCGATGATAATCTTATCTGCCCCATATTTCTGCAGCCAGCTTTTTACGGTTTCAGGCTCCCGCAAGGCTATACTTCCTGCTGTAATCTGGCTGGCTCCTGCATCAAATGCCTGTGTGAGCGCCTCCTCCGACTGCAGGCCGCCGCCAAAATCTATACTTAAACGTGTATTGGTAGCTATACTTTCGAGCACTGCCAGGTTTACAGGCTTTTTGGCTCTGGCACCATCTAAATCGACCAGGTGCAGGCGTTTGATGCCATGGTCTTCAAAGCGTTTGGCTACTTCCAGCGGGTTGCTGTCGTAAGTGGTTTGCTGTGCAAAGTCACCTTCTGTCAGGCGCACACACTGACCGCCGATAATGTCTATGGCCGGGATAATCTCCATCATAAGGCTAAAAAGTTTTTAAGGATTTGCGCCCCGGCCGCACTACTTTTTTCGGGGTGAAACTGCGCGGCATAGAAATTTTTATACTGCAAAGCAGCTGAGAATGGCTCTGCATAGGCTGTCCGGGCAATAGTATACTCCGATAGCGGCACATAATAGCTGTGCACATAATATACGTATTCCTGCTCCTGTATACTTTGGAAGAGCGGCGAAGCCATGTTTTCCAGCTGGTTCCAGCCCATATGGGGTACTTTCAGTTCTGTCCGGAAACGCTCTACTTCCAGCGGAATGATGCCCAACAAATCAGTATCGCCTTCTTCGGAGTGGCGGCAAAGCAACTGCATGCCCAGGCAAACGCCGAAAAAAGGTTGCTCCAGCGTGGGCAGCAGTTTGTCGAGGTTACGGGCTTTAAGCTGCGCCATCGCAGACGAAGCCTCACCCACACCCGGAAAAATAACTTTATCCGCCGCTTTTATGGTTTCAAAGTCGCTGCTTAACGTGGCTTGAACGCCCAGCCGCTCCAGCGCAAACCGCACCGACTGCACATTGCCCGCCTTGTAATCAACTATAACGAGGTTCATTTTTTAGACGTTAGATTCTAGATACTAGACAGAATACTATCAGAACAAGTTTATCGACATGGCCCATGTTTACCCGGAGAAGTCTGCTACATTATTTCGCAAACTTCAAAGAAGCAACATTGAAGCGACAATCTAATCCTATGTATCCTATCATCCTGTAAATCCTGATTCAGACAAATAACAAAAAAGCCTGACTCTGTTCGGAGTCAGGCTTTTGGATATATAAGTTTATGCTTTTAGCAAATCCATAGGCAATCGGCTCCGAAACTGTTGCTTCGTGCAGGATGATGGTGCTTATGAGCCAATGTGCCTTTCATATGAGCAAATATAAGCTATCGGCGGTTTAAAGTATAGTTAAATCTGAAAAACTTTAAGCAGCGGCTACAACAGCGTTCCGCTCAGCAGCGAGGCAGCTATGGAAAAGTATATCACCAGCCCGGTTACATCTACCAGCGTAGCCACAAAAGGCGCCGAGGAAGTGGCAGGATCGAGGTTGAGTTTCTGAAGCAGAAAAGGAATCATAGAACCCGATAGCGTTCCCCATAACACAATGCCTATCAGCGAAAAACCTACCGTTAGGCCCACCAGCATAAAGTGTTCGCCATAGTTGTATATCCCGACATACTGCCACGTGACGATGCGCAGCAAGCCAATAGCACCCAGTATCAGCCCGAGCAACAGGCCCGACAGCACCTCTTTCCGCATGACGTACCACCAGTCTGATATTTTAAGTTCGCTGATGGCCATGGCACGCACAATAAGCGTAGCGGCCTGCGAGCCGGAGTTGCCACCGCTGCTGATAATGAGCGGAATAAACAAGGCCAGCACGACGGCGCTGTTCAATTCGTCCTCAAAAAAGCCCATGGCTGAGGCGGTAAGCATTTCGCCCAGGAACAGGATAAGCAGCACGCTCGCCCGCTTGCGCACCAGCGTGAGCAACGGCGTTTCGGTATAAGACAGGTCCAGGGCTTCCAGACCCCCAAACTTCTGAATGTCTTCTGTGTCGCGGCGCTCAATTTCATCAAAAATGTCATCGAAGGTCACAATGCCCACCAGCACTCCTTTTTCCGATACCACCGGCATCACCGCCCTGTCATACTTGTTAAACTGCTCAATGGCCTCGTCGCGGTTCATGGTGGTGGTGAGGCTCACGAACTGGTAATCCATCAGTGATTCTATCGTTTGATCTTCTTCCACCATCAGCAACTTACCGGTGCGGATGTCATCAATCAGCTTGTTGTCTTTGTCCACCACATAAATATGGTTCAGGGTCTCCGCTTTTTTTCCGTAGCGCCTGATGTTGGCGAGTGTTTGTTTTACCGTCCATCCTTTTTTGGCCTGAATGTAGTATGGCGTCATCAGGCGGGCGATGCTCTTTTCGGGGTAGCCCAGCAGGTTCAGGGCAATGCGCTTTTCCTCCGGCGACAGCAGGTTGATAGATTCCTTGATGAGCAGGTCCGGGAAATTCTCGAAGATCTCGGTACGGTCGTCCGGGGCCATGTTCTCCAGCATTTCGGCGGTGTCTGTAGAGCCGAGCTTTTTCAGCACCTCCTCCTGCGTGGAATAACTGAAATAAGTAAACACTTCCGACTTCAGTTCTCCCGGTAAAAGCAGGAAAGCGAGCAGGCGTTCTTTCTCGTTCAGATCTCCCAGCACTTCCGCTATATCGCTGGGGTGCTGCGCCTTCAGGTCGCTAAAATTCAGATCTGCTATCAGTGGCGTCATGACTTGTTTGTAAGATAAACAGCTTGTAAAGATAGTGCAGCACGTGCAACGGTTATATTTCAGGCATCAGCGTTTTCCTGCGATACACAAAAGAGCCTGCCCCAAAGTCGGAGTCAGGCTCTTTTGTTTCTGATTTATACTATAATCACAAAAGCACTTGGCCCCGGATGTTGTCCGGTTTACTACCCGAGGGTATATGCCAAAATGCCGGTCCTTTTTTCACGGACGCAAATTACAATTTATACTTCAAATTTCAGCAGCTAAGTTATACTTTGCTAAAAGCTTTCGCGCAGCTCATACGTTTGCCGCATACGGCGAATCAGGCGCTCTGATTCTTTGAAATCCAGGGTTTGCTGCCCGTCCGAGAAAGCCTTCTCCGGCTTTTGGTGCGTCTCGTAAATCACGCCGTCAGCGCCGGCCATCACAGCAGCCAGGGCCATGTCAGCCACATAATCGCGTAGCCCAATGCCATGCGACGGGTCAACAATGACGGGCAGGTGCGTTTTCTCTTTCAGAACCGGCACCGCATTCAGGTCAAGTATGTTACGGTACGCTTTTTCGTAACCGCGGATGCCGCGCTCGCACAGCATGATTTTTTCGTTTCCGTTGGAGAAAATATACTCTGCCGCCTGCAGCAGTTCTTCTATGGTTCCAGAAATACCGCGCTTCAGCAGCACCGGCTTCTGCGCCTCGCCCAGGGCATCCAGCAAATTAAAGTTCTGGCTGTTGCGCGCGCCTACCTGGAACACGTCTACAAAATCAATCATGTCCTCAATCTGCGATACCTGCATCACTTCGGTAATGATTTTGATGCCATTTTCGCGGCAGATGCGGTGGAACATCTGCAAGCCTTCCAGGCCCAAACCCCGGAAAGCATAGGGCGAACTGCGCGGCTTAAACACGCCACCACGCATAATCTTTACGTTGTTTTCCTTCAGGTGCTCCACCACCAGTTCAATCTGGCGCTCGTCCTCGATAGAACAAGGGCCGGCCATGATGCTGAAACTACCTTCGCCGATAACTACACCATCTCCCAGGTCAATGCGGGTAGGTTCTACTCTCCACTTACGTGAAATAAGTTTATATTCATCCGATACCCGGTGCAGGTCGGCCACGCCGGGCAGCTGCCCGATGGTGCGGATGTCAAAGTCTTTCTTGCCAATGGCTATCAGGTAATGTCCTTCCTGCGTTTTTACTTCGTTGGCCTGGTAGCCGATTTTATGCACCTGATCCAGGATGTTTTGCTTTACGTCAGCAGGTATACCCTGCTGTAATTGTATGATCATGGCTTAATTTCTTATACGTTGAATAAAAGATGCAATATTTTGCTGCAGGCTTCCCTCCTGCGCCAGCGCCTTGATAAAAGCGCTGCCGATGATGGCGCCTCTGGCATGATTGCAGGCCTGCGTAAAGGTATGATTGTCGTGGATGCCAAAGCCAATCATGCCGGGATTGCGCAATTTCATACCTGCCACCCGCCCAAAATAATCCGTATTAACGACTGCTTTGCCATTGGTACTGCCTGTCGTTGAAGCCGACGACACCATGTATACAAAGCCGTTGGTATGGCTGTCGATTTCGCGGATGCGCTGCTCGGGTGTTTGCGGCGTTACCAGGAAAACCTTGCTCAGGTTGTTCTCCTCGAAAAGCTGCTTGTACTCCCGCACATAATCCGCCAGCGGCAGGTCGGGCAGAATGATGCCGTCGATCCCAACTTCGCTGCATTTTCGGCAGAAGCGCTCCACACCATACTGCATTACCGGGTTCAGGTAGCCCATCAATATCAATGGTATCTGCGTTTTCTGACGGATATCTTTTAGCTGTTCAAACAGTTTTGGTATGGTCATGCCGTTGCGGATGGCGATGTCGCTGCTCTGCTGAATGGTAGGGCCATCAGCCAGTGGGTCAGAAAAAGGCATACCAACCTCAATCAGATCTACGCCGTTTTTTTCCAGTTCCAGGATGATGTCCACCGTGTCATTCAGGTTCGGGTAACCGGCCGTAAAGTATACCGACAGCAGTCCCTGCTGCTTTTCGGAGAAGAGGGTATTGATTCTATTTTCCATTGAGTTGAAATCTGTCCAGGTAAGTTGCTAAATCTTTGTCGCCGCGGCCGGAAAGGTTCACCACCACGACCTCGTCGGGACCAGCGCCGATTCTGCCTAAAGCTGCCAGTGCATGGGCGCTTTCCAGTGCCGGAATAATGCCCTCGAGCCTGGTAAGTTCCAGCACCGCCTGCAGCGCCTCCTCGTCGGTTATGTTTTTGAAAATGGCGCGTTTTGATTCAAAAAGGTGTGCATGCATCGGCCCTACACCCGGGTAATCCAGACCTGCTGAGATTGAGTATGGTTCAGTTACCTGCCCGTCTTCGGTTTGCATGAGCAAGGTACGGCTACCGTGGATGATGCCTTCTTTGCCCAGTACCGACGTAGCCGCCGACTCACCTGAATCTATTCCCAATCCGGCTGCTTCTACGGCCACCAGTTTCACTTCGGGCCTGTCGAGGTAATGGTAAAAAGCGCCGGCGGCGTTGCTGCCACCACCCACACAAGCCACCACATAATCCGGGTAATCGCGACCGGTTTTCTCTGACAACTGCGCCATCATTTCCTCTGAAATCACCGACTGAAAACGAGCCACCATATCGGGATATGGATGCGGGCCCACCACAGAGCCGATGATGTAATACGTATCCTCCGGGTTGTTAATCCAGTCGCGGATGGCTTCGTTGGTGGCGTCTTTGAGCGTTTTGCTGCCGCTGGTGGCTGGTACTACAGTGGCCCCAAGCATTTTCATACGGGCCACATTCGGCGCCTGCCGCTCAATATCCACTTCGCCCATGTATACGATGCATTCCAGATCCATTAGCGCACAAACGGTAGCAGTGGCTACACCATGCTGGCCTGCCCCTGTTTCGGCGATGATGCGTTTTTTGCCCAGCCGCTTCGCCATCAGCACCTGTCCTACCGTGTTGTTGATCTTGTGCGCGCCGGTATGGTTCAGATCTTCCCGCTTGAGGTAGATGTTGGTGTTATACTTTTCAGAAAGACGTTTGGCAAAGTATAAGGGCGTAGGCCGGCCTACATAGTCCTTTAAAAGCATCTGCAGCTCCGCCTGAAAATCAGGTTCCTGCATGATTTTCAGGTAATTCTGGCGCAATTCCTCCACATTGGGGTAAAGCATTTCAGGGATATAAGCCCCGCCGAATTTACCGTAGAAGCCATTCTCGTCAACAGCGTATTTCATATTCTTATTTTTTGGACACAAGACGTTAGATATTAGACACAAGACCTACCCCTTATCTTAACAGGAAAAAAATCCCAACTCCCTGTAGGGGAATTTCTGTAAATGTAATCCCCCTCTCCTGTTTTTAGAAGAGTATCAGGGTGAGGTATAACTTTTAACTCTTAATTCTTAACTGGCTGATAAGCCTTTTCAAATCTTCCACCTTTTTCAGGCCTGGCTCCTGCTCAAAACCGCTATTCACATCCACAGCAAAGGGCTTGGGTCTGAGCTTTTCAAAGGCTTCTGTTTGCAGGTTGCCCAGCGTCAGGCCACCACTCAGGAAGTATGGTTTGTCGGATAAATAGCCCTTTAGCAGCTCCCAATCGAAGGTTACGCCGTTACCACCATAGTGCCTGCCCCGCGTATCGAACAGAAAATAGTCGCAGTGGCGCTCGTACAGCAGCATACTTTCAAAAGCAAAGCTGTCATCTACTGAAAAAGCTTTGATTATGCTGAGGCCTGCTTCCTTCAGTTCCTGACACTGCCTGGGTGTTTCGTGGCCATGCAATTGTACCAGATCCAGGTTATACTTCTGCACGGTGGCAAGTATAGCGTCCGTGCTTTCATTCACAAAAACACCAATCTTTTTGATACCTGCCGGAAGCTCCGCCAGCAGTTCGGGCGTAATGCTGCTGTCGGCAAAGCGGCTGGATTTGTCGTAAAAGATAAAACCCATAAAGTCCGGCTGCAGCGCTGCTACCTGCCGGATGTTAGCCGGCTCCCGCATGCCGCATACTTTTACTTTCATTATGCTACCTTTTGTGTCTGTGCCTGCAAGGCTCTGAATTCTTTGATAAACTCCATCGCCGCACGTTCCGGACGAGCGTTATACATGAAGCGTTCGCCAATCAGGAAGCCGTTAAAGCCGGCCTCTTTCAACTCCACCATCACCCGCGCATTCGTAATGCCGCTCTCCGAAATTTTGGTTGTGCCTTTCGGAATGTAATTAGCCAATTCGAACGAAGTGCCGATTTCTGTTTTAAAATCCTTCAGGTTGCGGTTGTTTACGCCAACTACCGTCACGTATTCGTTCAGGGCAGCATCCAGTTCTTCTTTGTTGTGTACTTCCAGCAGCACTTCCAGGCCCAGCGAACGGGCAAAAGCTGCCAGTTCTTTCAGGCGGCCGGGTTCCAGAGCAGCAGCAATCAGTAAGATGGCGTCGGCGCCAATAGATTTTGCTTCTACAACCTGGTATTCATCCACCATAAAATCCTTGCGCAGAATAGGGCAGTAATTATACTTGCGGGCAGTCATCAAATCCTCATTTTTCCCGCCGAAATAGTTGGTGTCTGTGAGGATGGACAAAGCCGAAGCGCCTGCCTGCATGTACCCGATAGACGTGCGCTCAATGGACACATAAGGGTTGATGTCGCCGCGGGAAGGAGATTTGCGCTTGATTTCGGCAATAATGCCGCTCTTGTCCGGGCGCAGCAGGTAATGCTCCAGCGACAGACAGGGTGTTTCGAAGTATAAGCTTTTCTCCAGCAACTTCACCGGGTACAGTTCCTTGCGGCTGGCTACTTCCTTGTATTTATGGGCGATAATTTCGTCGAGTATGTTCATGGTGTTAATGTGCTGATTTTATAATGTGCTGATGCGTTTACCTTTTGTAACTTGAAAACTTACACCATTTGTGCCCTAGGCTATGGCTGGTACATGTATATCTATACAGCGGCCACCATTTTATCATCCTGTACCAGCCTGTTAAACAAAGTATAAGCCCTGCCGGATTCCAGTGTTTCTTTCGCCAGCGCCACGGCGTCCATCGGGCTGAGTTCCGGTCTGGCGCATTGCAGGGCCATTCCGGCGTTTGCAGCTACTACGGCGGTTTGGGCTGCAGTTCCGGAGCCTTTCAGCACATCTACAAATATTCTGGCAGCCTTATCTATACTTCCGCCGCCTTGTATCTGCTCGTGCTGCAATGTGGGCAGGCCCAGCGTTTGTGCATCATAAAGCGCTTCTTTGTTATCAGAAATAACTTTAAAAGGGCTAGTCAGGGAAATCTCATCATAGCCATCCAGGGTATGAATGATGCTGTAGCGGGTGTCCGTTTGCTGGTACAGATAGCCATACATGCGGGCCAGTTCCAGGCTGAATACACCCACCATCTGGCGCTTCGGGAAAGCCGGGTTCACCATCGGGCCCAGCATGTTAAAGAAAGTTTTCACGCCCAGATCTTTCCGGATCGGGCCGACACTTTTCATGGCCGGATGGAATAAGGGCGCATGCAGAAAGCAGATGTGATACTTGTCGATACTACGCTCCAGCGCATTGGTATCGGTGGTAAATTTAATGCCCAGCGCCTCCAGCACGTTAGAGGAACCGCATGACGACGAAACGCCGTAATTACCGTGCTTGGCCACATGCGTACCGGTTGCCGCTACCACAAAAGACGACAGCGTGGAAATATTAAAGGTGTCTTTTCCATCGCCGCCGGTGCCGCAAAGATCGATGGGATCATAAGCATCTAAATCTACACGGTGGCACAGGTCGAGCAAAGCATTTCGGAAGCCTTCCAGTTCGTCTACAGTAATGCTGCGCATCATGAACACAGTCAGGAAACTGGCTATCTGGTGCTGGTTGTACCTGCCGGCCGTAATATTTGCCAGCACCTCTCGGGCCTCCGCCTTGGTCAGTGTTTTATGTTCAAATAAGTGGTTGAGTATCTCTTTCATTTTTGTTTGACAAATGATTTTTTGACAAAAGATATAGGACTCTTACAGCATTACAAAGGCATCTTTTATCCTTTGTCAATAAGTCCATTGTCCAATTTCCTAATTTTCCAGCCAGTTCTTGATGATTTCCCGGCCGTGCTCCGTCAGCACAGATTCCGGGTGGAACTGCACGCCGCGCACATCGTGTGTGCGGTGGCGGATCGCCATAATGTTGCCGGCTTCATCTACGGCAGTGGCTTCCAGGCATTCCGGCAACTCTTTTTCTACTAACCAGGAATGATAGCGGCCTGTGTTAAACTGCTGCGGCACGTTTCTGAAAAGAGGCTCCTGCCCGCACGTTATCTGCACCGGCATGGCCACACCGTGCCATACTTCGTTGCTGTTAAACAGTTTGCCGCCGTATACTTCGCCAATCGCCTGATGGCCGAGGCAAACGCCCAGCAGGCTTTTTTCCGGCCCAAAGGTGCGAATGATTTCTTTCAGCATGCCAGCCTCATCCGGAATGCCGGGGCCCGGCGAAAGCATGATTTTCTGAAAGCCGCTCACTTCTTCCAGCGTGGTTTTGTCGTTGCGGCGCACCGTTACCGTAGCTCCCAGTTCCTGCATCAGGTGTACCAGGTTGTAGGTAAAAGAATCGTAATTGTCTATAACCAGAACATCCATATCAGTTTATTTCTTGAGCTAATTGTAAGGCTTTTCGGAGCGCCATCAGTTTATTGTCCACTTCCTGTAATTCACTTTCAGGATTGGAGGCCGCCACCAGACCGGCGCCAGCCTGGTAGTATAGTTTATAATCTTTGCTCAGAAAAGAGCGGATCATGATGGCGCTATTGAAGTTGCCGTTAAAGTCGATGCAGCCGATGCAGCCGCCGTAAAAGGCACGGTTGGTGGTTTCATACTTATCTATCAGCTGCATAGCCATGTGTTTGGGCGCGCCCGAAAGGGTGCCCGCCGGAAAAGTGCTCGCCACCATTTGCAGCGAATCTTCCTGGCTGTGCAGCTTGCCGGACACTTTTGAAACGAGGTGAATGACGTGCGAGTAATACTGAATTTCGCGGAAAGTTTCAACTTTCACTTCCGAGCCGTTGCGGCTTAAATCGTTTCTGGCCAGATCTACCAGCATCACGTGTTCAGCATTTTCTTTGGGATCAGCCAGCAGTTTTTCGGCCAGGGCAGCATCGGCGGCATCATCGCCCGTTCTCCGGAAAGTACCCGCAATCGGAAAAATGCTGGCCTTCTGGTTTTTAATAACCAGCTGCGCTTCCGGCGAAGATCCGAAGATTTTAAAGCTGCCGTAGTCGAAGTAAAACAAGTAGGGCGACGGGTTGATGGACCGCAGTGCGCGGTACACGTTAAACTCATCTCCCTGAAACGCCTGTGCAAACCTTCTGGAAAGCACCAGCTGAAAGACATCGCCCCGGAAACAATGCTGCTTTGCCTTCTCAATGTTCTTCAAAAAGCCTTCGCTGCTGATGTTGTGCTCTTCTTCGCCGGTCGTTTTAAAAGTATAGCTTGGGATGTTGCGGCTGTTCAGCAGCGCCTCCAGCTGTGCAATGCCGTCGTCCTGCTGGTTATAGTTGTGCGAGAAAATATAAGCTTCGTTGGTAAAATGATTGATGGCGATAATGAAACGATATACAGCATAGTATAAATCCGGGATCTGCAGGCGGTCGGGGCGCAGGTTCAGATCCAGATCCTCATAATAGCGCACCGCATCATAGCTCATATAGCCAAACAGTCCACTATGGATGAAGTTGAATTTCTGCTGCTCCACCATTCCGAAATGCTGTGCAAAAGCGGCCAGTTGCGACGGCACGTTTACCTCTTTCGTAATCGGCGTGTTTTGTACTGTCCCATCCGGAAAAGTCTCCGTCAGCACCTCATTCTCTGCTTTTATACTTGCCAGGGGGCTGCAGCAAATGTAGGAGAAGCTGTTCTCGGCGCCGTGGTAGTCGGAGCTTTCCAGCAGAATACTGTTCGGGTAGCGGTCGCGCAGCTTCAGGTACACGCTTACGGGCGTCAGGATGTCCGCCAGCAGGCGTTTATAAGTGGTGTTGATTTTATACTTGTTCATCGGTTTGGGTGATGGATGGTAAAACAAAAGCCCGCTGTTCAACTGGAACAGCGGGCTTTAAGGCCTTTGGTTATTTGCTATATCTTCATTTCATTTAGTACATAGCAGTGCTGTTCACGGAACTTTCTGTTACGTGCCACCACCATGCCATTTGAAGATGCTGAATCATAATGTCTTTGTATTGCTTCAGAAGAAGTATAAATTTATCCTCTACGTCACAAATGTAAGCGCTAAAACGACAACTCCAAAATTATTTTTATTTTTTTGCCGTGCCTCATACTTTATTAGATTCCCATCAATCCTTACAGGTATGCCCCCACGTATCTAATCAGGGCGAAGGTAGCCATATGATAATCGGGTGGGTTGTAGGGGCATGTTGCTTTTACCTGTATTCAGTTATAACATAGCAGCTAACGTATTAGCCTTTGATTTCGTCGATTGCAGCATAAAGGGTACGAAAGCTTTAATCCTAATAAAATTATATGCGAGCCAATGTTTTATTCTATAATATTTTTTTCGGACGAAATGCTGTTTACTTTTGCCCACTGTTCTTTTAAACAAAACATCAATGAAAACAAACCGGAACGAAATTCTATATAGAAATAATTTTATTGCTGTTGAATTCGATCATGAGAATGACTGGATGTTTGTGAACTGGCGTGGCATTGTGACGCACCACGATGTGGTGGCAGGCTGCGGAGAAATGCTGCACTGCGTTAAAGAACGGCAAATTCTGGATATTCTGAACGATAACACCCATGTGGAAGGGATGTGGTCCGGCGCATCTAAATGGGTTGGGGAAGTATGGTTTCCGGCGCTTCGGGAAGCAGGATTGCAACACTTTGCCTGGGTCTATTCACCCAGCATGCTCAGCCGCTTATCTACAGATAAAACCCTGAAACACATTGCAAAAGCTGACTATATTAAAACTTTTGATGATATAGATTTAGCAGCGGACTGGCTCCACACCTTCAAAATATAAACGTAAAGTAGCTGCAGAAAGCGCAGCAAGCATGCGCCCCTGCAGCAGATATAAAAAACATACTTTCAGAACATACCTATCAGGATTTCACGGGCATTTCATACCTCATTTTCAGGGTATGCATTGTGTGATTTAATTTTTCCTGCCTGCCGCGCAGGTTAAAGTGTGCCCTTGGTGCTTGGAATACTGGTATCCTGCGGGTTCCGCTGCACCGCCATCCGGATGGCGCGGGCAAAAGCCTTGAAAATCGCTTCAATTTTATGATGATCGTTTTGCCCTTCCGCCTTAATGTTCAGGTTTGACTTAGACGCATCACTGAACGATTTAAAGAAGTGGAAAAACATCTCTGTGGGCATATCTCCTACTTTTTCGCGCTTAAATTCGGCCTCCCATACTATCCAGGGCCTGCCGCCGAAATCTATGGCTGCCTGCGCCAGCACATCATCCATCGGCAGCAGAAAACCATAGCGACTGATTCCTTTTTTGTCGCCCAAAGCCTGCAGAAATGCTTCGCCCAGCGCAAGGCCTGTATCTTCTATGGTATGATGTTCATCGATGTGCAAATCGCCTTTTACCTGAATGCTTAAATCCACTTTACCATGCTTGGCGAGTTGCTCCAGCATATGGTCAAAAAACCCGAGGCCGGTATGAATATCCATTTTGCCGGTTCCATCCAGGTTCAGATCTATGCGGATATCTGTTTCGGAAGTCTGGCGGCGGATGCTGGCAGTGCGTTGCGGCAGCTTCAGGAAAGTATAAATTTCGTTCCAGTTATCGGTACTCAAAGCAGCTCCTTCAGCGGCTTGTTCTCCTATAAAGATAGCTTTGGCGCCGAGGTTCTGCGCCAGTTTTATATCCGTTAGCCGGTCACCGATTACGTAGCTTGCTGCCAGATCATACTCCCCGGCCAGGTACTTCTTCATCATGCCGGTGCCGGGTTTGCGTGTTTCCAGGCCTTCGTGCTCAAAGCTGCGGTCGATGAGGATATCGTCAAATACAATGCCCTCGCTTTCCAGAATCTCCAGCATCTTGTTCTGGTAAGGCCAGAAAGTATGTTCCGGGTAGGAATCAGTTCCGAGGCCGTCCTGGTTGGTTACGAGCACAAATTCGTAGTCCAACTCTTGGTATATTTTTACCAGGTTAAAAATAACCTTTGGCACAAAGGCAAACTTCTCAAAAGAATCTACCTGGAAATCTGTTTTCGGCTCTACGAGGATGGTGCCGTCCCGATCTATAAATAATGCTTTTTTCATTTTTTTCGATATTCGTATCACGTATCAAGTAGCACAATTTAAAAGTATATTCGTGCTACTTGATACGTGTGTCGTGCTACGTATTTTAAAATTCTCCTATCGCCTGCAGCAGCTTCTGGTTTTCTTCCAGCGTACCGATAGTGATGCGCAGGCAGCCTTCGCATCCTGCAAGGGAAGAACGGTTGCGCACTACTATCCCTTTATCCAGCAGGTAATTATACAGGCCATTTGCATCTTTCACTTTAACAAGTATAAAGTTGGCTTGTGAAGGATATACTTTTACAACAGTATCCAGTTGCGGCAATGCGTGCAGCAGTAAATCGCGCTCCTGCCTGATTTCTTCCAGCATGTCCTGCAGCGCCTCGGTATGTGCCAGCGCCTGCAGGGCTAAGTCTTGCGTAGCCTGGTTGATGTTGTATGGCGGCTTTATTTTGTCCATTACAGCGATTATTTCTGCTGCGGCGAAAGCAAGCCCCAGACGCAAACCGGCCATTCCCCAGGCTTTGGAGAAAGTCTGCAGCACTACCAGATTCGGAAACTCGTGCAGGCGCGTTGTCCAGCTGGGGTTATCGGCAAAATCAGCATATGCTTCGTCAATCACAGCCAGCCCATCAAAGCTGCGGAGTATGGTTTCTATACTTCCTGCTTCTATCAGGTTTCCGGTCGGGTTGTTGGGCGAACAGATAAAAATGAGCTTGGTAGTTGGCCTTATACTGAGCAGCACCTCCTCTACCGGAATCTGGAAATCAGGGGTAAGCTGCACAGCTTCCAGCGCCACGTCGTTGAGGTTGGCCGACACTTCGTACATGCCATACGTAGGCGGCAAATGCAGCATCGTGTCCTGGCCGGGGCGGCAAACCATCCTGAAAAGCAAATCAATGGCTTCGTCGCTGCCGTTGCCCAGGAAAATCTGTTCCGGGCGAACGCCTTTCAGTTCAGCTATTCTTTTTTTCAGCTGCTTCTGGTGCGGGTCCGGGTAGCGGTTGTAATTGTCGCCGGCCAGGCTGCCAAGACTGTTTTCGTTGGCATCCAGAAACACGCTGGCAGCGCCTTTAAACTCGTCACGCGCCGAAGAATATGCCTTCATCTTCAGCACGTTGGGTCGGATGATCTTTTCTAAGCTAAACACGGTTATAGTAAATGTGCAGATTATCGAAGTATGATATTTTTATAGTATAGGTTTAATTTGCTCACTGCTTAGTTCTTTAAGCCTGATACTTACAGCATGCCTGTGCGCCTGCAGGCCCTCAGCTTCTGCCATGGTTTCGATGGTTTTGCCTATACTTTGCAAACCCGCAGGGCTGATGTGCTGGAAAGTGATTTTCTTTACAAAGCTGTCCAGCGAAACGCCACTATAAGACCGTGCGTAGCCATTGGTGGGCAACGTATGGTTGGTGCCGGAAGCATAATCTCCCGCCGACTCAGGGCTGTAATTGCCCAGGAATACGGAACCGGCATTGGTAATTTCATCCAGCACGCTGGCAAAATCTGAAATAGACAGAATGAGGTGCTCGGGCGCATACAGATTCGAAAAAGCCAGCATCTCTTCCACACCGGACAGCACAATGCCTAAACTGTTTTCCAGGGCGCGGGCTGCAAAGGCGGCGCGGGGCAATGCCTGCAACTGCGCCTGTAGCTCTTTTTCAACGTTGCCTAAAAAGTCTTCAGAAGTAGTAAGCAGCACTACCTGCGAATCGGGCCCGTGTTCCGCCTGCGAGAGCAGATCGGCAGCCACAAAGGCGGGGTGGGCACTTTCATCGGCCATCACCAGCACTTCTGAGGGGCCTGCGGGCAAATCAATGGCTATTCCTGCCTTGCTCACCAATTGCTTGGCCACTGTAACGTACTGGTTACCCGGCCCGAAAATCTTATACACAGCAGGTACGCTTTCCGTACCAAAAGCCATGGCCGCAATAGCCTGTGCGCCACCTGCTTTTAAGATGCGCGTAATGCCGAGCAGCGAAGCCGTGTAAAGTATAGCAGGGTGCACGCTGCCATCTTTTGCCGGCGGCGTGCAAAGTACAATCTCCTTACATCCGGCAATCCGCGCCGGTACACCCAGCATCAGCAACGTAGAAAAGAGTGGCGCGGTGCCGCCTGGTATGTATAAACCCACTTTTTCTACCGCCACATTTTTGCGCCAGCAGCTTACGCCATTCATGGTTTCCACCACCTTTACCGGCTCTGCCTGCTGGGTGTGAAATAGCTGTATATTATTGCGGGCCTGAAGTATAGCCGCCTTTAAATCAACAGAAACGTTATGTTCAGCAGCAGCAATCTCGGCAGAGGTAACAAGCAGGCTTTGCAGCTTTACGCCGTCATACTTTTCAGCCAGTGTTAGCAGGGCAGCATCACCCTGCTCCTGCACCAGCTTAAAGGTTGCGAGAATGCCTGGCTCCAGTTCTTCCTGGTTCTTAACAGGCCGCTTCACCAACTCCGGCCATTTATCTTTAGCTGGGTTAAGTATTCTTTGCATAACTAGATGATCATCTTTTCGATGGGTACAACTAAAATCCCCTGAGCGCCGGCATCTTTTATTTTCTCGATTACCTCCCAGAAATCATCTTCGTTCACCACGGAGTGCAGCGAACTCCAGCCTTCTTCGGCCAACGGCAAAATAGAAGGAGACTTGGTGCCGGGCAATAAAGCGCTGATCGTTGCTATACTTTCGTTTGGAGCATTCAGTAATATATACTTTGCCTTGCTTGCGCGCTGCACCGCATGAATCCGGAACAGCAGCTTCTCAAGTATCTGCTGCTTTTCTGCACTCAGGCTGTCATGCGCAATCAGCACCGCCTCCGATTTAAAAACACGCTCCACCTCGCGTAGTCCGTTGCTTATCAGGGTGCTGCCGGAACTCACAATATCGCAAATGGCTTCGGCCAAACCTATACTTGGGGCAATCTCTACAGAGCCGCTGATGGTATGTATTTGCGCCTCCACGCCACGCTCCTGCAAATAAGCCTGCAATAAGTTCGGGTAAGAGGTTGCGATGTTTTTGCCATTCAAATCCTGAACAGAAGTATAAACAGCTCCTTTGGGTACAGCCAGCGACAAACGGCATTTAGAGAAACCAAGCTTTTCAACGGCCAAGTGCGCTTTGCCTTCCTCTACCAGCACATTTTCACCTACGATGCCAATGTCGGCCACGCCGTCGGCCACGTAGCCCGGAATGTCGTCATCGCGCAGAAAAAGGATTTCCAGCGGGAAATTGGTTGATTCGGTTTTGAGTTTCAGGGAACTGCTGATAAAAGAAATGCCACACTCGCGGATAAGCTCAAGCGAATCTTCACTGAGCCTGCCGGATTTCTGAATTGCTAAACGAAGCATAAAGTATAATTAAGGTCTTGATGGAAAGATAACAAAGTATAACCGCTTTGTCTCAGGGCAAAGTATACATCGGGTATCATAACCCAGAATGGGGCGGTATGTTTCTGTTATTCCTCTTACGAGGAATGATGGAAGTGATGGAAATGCACAGGCGTGGCAACGGATGTTGCCGGAAAAGAAAGGATGCTATATGCCGTTTTCGTGCTCATGCTGCTTTGCAAATGTAGTTTAAGTTTTATACTTAAGCTACATCCTGCCGCATATTTTTGATTTTTATCAGAATAACCAGCTTTGTTGCAACTTTATTGGCTATAACTGTACCTGTTTTCAGTCCCTCAGAGGCAGCTTGTTGCAGCAAACCGGCAGTGTTTAGGTACCGGATGATCAGAAGCCGTATTATCCTACTTACAACAATGTATATTTTTCTTTTTTTTGTGCAGAATCAGCTAATTTGCAGCTGCTAAGAGCGCCTGCGGTTCTCTGGCACAATTTTTTCAGTTGACTGGCTTTAACAACTATAGATTTTATCGCACTATGAAAACTTATTTGGCAGGTTTGTGTATGCTTCTGAGCTTCTGCTTTTCGGGACACCTGGCTTCAGCGCAGGTTATTTTACCTCAACCCAGTCCCAAGGCAGTAATTAAGCAAACGATTGGCCTGACTGATGTAATTATCCGCTACCATGCCCCCAGTGTAAGAGGGCGTAAAGTATTCGGTTCGCTGGTGCCTTACGGACAAATCTGGCGGGCGGGCGCAAACGAGGCTACACTTATTACTTTCCAGGATGACCTTTTCTTTAACCATGAGCGGGTGCCGGCCGGTACCTATTCTTTCTTTATCATTCCTGAAAATGAGAAGTCCTGGAATATTGTCCTGAACAAAGACACCACGCTGTGGGGGCTGGAAGGCTATAACGAGCTGAACGATGTGGCATACTTTACCATCACCCCGAAGGAGCATACTTTTACCGAAACGATGCAGTTCTCATTCTCCAATATTGGCACAAACAATGCACAACTGAACCTGGCATGGGAAAACACCAGCATCTCGGTGCCGATAGAAACAGAAGTTGAGAAAAAAGCCCTCGCCAACATTAACGCTGCCCTGGCGAAAGCCGCACCTGACGACTGGTATGTATGGGCACAATGTGCCGAGTACATGCTGCCACACAAAGAGCAGCACCAGAAAGCGCTGGAATGGATAAACAAATCCATCGCCATTAAAGATAATTTTTACAACAACTGGGTTAAAGCCAGGCTTTATGCGCAGAACAAGGAATTTGAAGTAGCTGCCTCACTTACAGCCAAAGCAATGCAACTGGGCAATGCAGAGCCGGACAGCTATAAAACATACGCTAAAGAAATAGAAGGGGCCTACAACGCATGGAAAAAGCGTAAGCTCTGATTACTTTTTCCTGACGTACATGTGAGCTGCATTTGCCATCCTCTGATGCTGTCATGCTGGAAGGATCTTGTGAGTTACCCGAATTTTAACATCAGGCTCCTTACAAAATAGCAGCAAATGGAAATTGTTTGTTCGCTACTATATACTTAAAACCGTGCTACCAGGCGCAGGTTCAGGCGGCGGCCCGTCAGGTAATTGGGTATAGCGTAAGTCAGGTTATTTACATCAGTTACATACGTATAAGATATACTGTTCCGGGCATCTATGAGGTTGAGCACTTCGAGGCCAATCCAGAGGCTTTGCAGAGCAATTTTTTTACGCTCTACCAGATCACTTTCCAGCACCAACACTTTCGAAAAACCAATATCTACGCGCTTATAGGATTTGCCGCTGAAGGCGTTGCGGTAATCGGATTGGCGTGGTGGTCCAAAAGGCAGTCCGCTGCCATACACCATGTTCAGGTAGACGCGCACCGTGGGGTTGTCCGGCAAATGATCCTGGAAAAAGACGCCGATGTTTACTAACTGATCCGTCGGCCTGCGGATATAACCCTGCTCCTGCCGCCCGGCAGCTTTGCCATCCCGGTAAAATGTCACGGAGTCTCCCTTCACATTTTCCTTTGTCGTCAGGAGCCCCAGGCTCAGCCACGACTCGGCTCCCTGAATAAACTCTCCGTTTACGCGCACATCAAATCCTGCTGCATAGGCTTTGGCATTGTTTTGTGCATAATAGCGCAGGCGCACGTTGTCTGCATCATAGGGCACCACCCGGGTCATGTGCTTGTAGTATGCTTCTGCCGTCAGCTTAAAATCGCGCCCCCAGGACTTAAACAGGTAATCGGAACCGATGATGGCATGCAAGGAACGTTGGGCTTTGAGGTCCGGATTGAGTTCGCCTTCAAAATTGCGCAGTTCGCGGTAAAAGGGTGGCTGGTAGTATAATCCGACAGAAGCTTTAAAGGAAAGGTTTGGGTTATGCCGTGTGATAAAAGCGTACTGCAGGCGGGGCGTAAGGGTCAGCTCGTGGTTATAGTCCCAGTAGCTGGCCCGTAGTCCGTAAGTAATCGTTTTAAGCGAATCGAGTTCGTACGTATGCTGCACATAGCCATTGTAGCGCAGGCTGTTCAGGGCCAGGTCGGCCTGCAAAGTATAAGCAGGTGTCACGTAATCAGCCGAATCCGTAAAGCCATACTCCGAAAGCTGGTCACTGATCCTTTCCAAGCCGATTTTAGCGCCGAACTGAACCTGGCTGCGCGCGCTGAGGCGCCAGCTGTTGCGGTTTTCCGCTGTCAGGATATTAGCCAGAAGCGAATTGCGGGCATGATCAAACTGGCTCCCGACTCCGCGGTTTTTTTCATCCTCGCCCAGCTTATTGGCATTTATACTTACATCACTCAGGCGGTAGCCGGCTTCCAAATCCCGGAACTCCCGTTCCCGCGACTGCACCCCCGAAAGTATAAATTCTGAAGTGAAGTTATCCGTAAAATGATGCGCCAGGTTAAGCCCCAGCTGATACGAGCGATACGTCATTGTTTCGCGTCCGTCGAATCCTACATACAGGCGTAGCGGCGCCGCCTGGGTGCCAAAGGTCGTTGCCCTGCTTTCCGGAATGACCAGGTATTCGTTCTGTGCATAGCTCCCCAGCAAACCAAGCGTGGTACGTCCGGGTTGCGTGGTATCTTTCGACAAGTCAATGTGTACATACCCCTGCGCATCAGAAAAACTGGGCTGATATTCGCCATCTACCTGCAAACCCTGCAGGATATACCGGCTGTTTTTATATCGGGTACCAAAGAGGTAAGACACACGTTTGTTTTTAGAGGCTGCTTCTACGTGCAATGCGCCGCCAGTCAGGCTTGCGGTTACGGAAGCGGCAAACTTTTCAGGCTCCTTATACCTGATGTCCAGCACGGATGAGAGCTTGTCGCCATACTTAGCCTGCCACCCTCCGGAAGAAAAAGCGATGCTGCCTACCAGGTCGGGATTCACAAAACTGAGGCCTTCCTGCTGCGCCGCTGTTACCAGAAAGGGCCGGTAAATTTCGATGCCATTTACATATACCAGGTTCTCGTCGTAGTTGCCGCCCCGGACGGAGTAAGTTGAAGAAAGCTCGTTGTTGCTGGAAACGCCGGGCAGCGTAACGAGTATTTTGCTGAAATCGCCGAAAGCGGAAGGAAGATTTTTTGTAAGCCGCGGATCGAGCTTTGTCATACTTGCCTGCTCCCGCGTCTCGTTTTCATCTTTGCCCCGCACATCCAGCATGTGGAGCTGCTGCGGGTCTGCTTCAAGTATGAAATCAAGGATCAGGCGCTGGCCGGGGCTTAATTCAACCGTCTTCTCCTGCACTTTATACCCGATATACCGAACCTGCAGCACGAGTTCCCGGTTAGCAGGAACGGTAAGCTGAAATGCGCCTCCGGCATTTGTATGAGTACCTGTGGTAGTGCCTTTTATGCCGACAGTTGCAAGTTCCAGCGGCTGGCGATCAGGGTTCAGTACCTTGCCGGCTATTGTCGCCTGCTGTGCTGAAACACACAAGGGCAGCAGTATCAGCAACCACACCGGCAGGTATTTCAGCATCAGCACGTACAGGATTTATTTTGAAGAAGCTTTTTTGAGTTCGGCAATGGTCTGCAGCGGATCATCGGAAGAGAAAACGAAACTGCCCGCCACCAGCACGTCAGCGCCGCTGGCCAGCAGCAGCGGGGCGTTTTGCTCATTTACGCCGCCATCCACTTCTATCAAAGCCCTGGAATTGCGGGCATGAATCAGGCTTTTCAGCGTCTCTATCTTGCGATAGGTATTTTCGATAAATTTCTGGCCGCCAAATCCCGGATTCACTGACATCACCAGCACCATGTCTACATCCGCAATAATATCCTCCAGCAACAGCACAGGAGTATGCGGGTTGATGGCTACACTTGCTTTGGCGCCGCTGGCCTTAATCTGCTGGATGGCGCGGTGCAGGTGATTGGTTGCTTCCGCATGTACGGTAATGCTATCTGCCCCGGCTGCCCTGAAGCGCTCAATATACTGCTCCGGTTCTACAATCATCAGGTGCACATCCAGTGGCTTCTGCGCGTAGCGGTTTATGGCCTCCATCACCGGAAAGCCAAAGGAGATATTCGGGACAAAGCGCCCATCCATGATATCCACATGGATCCAGTCGGCTTCGCTGCGGTTCAGCAGCTCTACCTCTGCCTGCAGGTTGGCAAAATCAGCGGCAAGTATAGAAGGCGCAATAAGTGGTTTCATACCAGCAAAGGTAGTTTTTTAATTGAGGAATCAGAAACGATGCTTATTTGGGTGCAAAGTCATTTGCTTCTGCCACATTGAGCTCATTTTACAGCTTCACAAAGCGCAGCGCTGCGCTGCGGCTACCAGCGCGCAGGCGGCAAATGTAGAGGCCTTGCTTTAGCTGATGCCCTTGCAGCCCCAGCACATGCCGGGTTTTGATGGCTTTAAGTGTTTCGTGGTATACTCTTTTGCCGGTCATATCATATATGCTCACCGAAACAGGCCCGGGCGCCCATACTTCTCCAAAGCTCAGCGCTACTTCTTCCTGCAGAACCGGGTTGGTGATAAATGCTGCTGTCTCTATTGATAATTCAGGCAAGGCTGTTACCAGGCGGGTATAGTTGGGAATGCCGTAACCGGTAGAATCATCCGGTGAGCTGGCGTTGCTGCCTAACCGGTGCAGCAGTTGTATCATCTCATAGCTGGTCTTGCCGGGCGTGGCTTGCCAGAGACAGGCAGCAAAGCCTGCCATAATGGGTCCGGCAAAAGAGGTGCCGCTGCTTTGGCCCAGATGGCCGGCAGAACTGAGCACATAGGCATTTTGCCCCAGCGCCACTACATCGGGTTTTATCCGCCCGTCGGGTGTTGGGCCAAAAGAACTGAATGGCGCTCTTAGGCCCAAAGAATCCACAGCGCCAACAGCCAGCACCGAATCTGCATCAGCCGGAGCCGAAATATAATGCCAGTCTTTATCTCCATCGTTGCCGGCACTTACCACCACCAGTATGCCGGTAGCGGCTGCTATATCTGCAGCCCTGCTGATGAGGGTGGTATTGCCATCCATGTCTGCATAAGTATAACTTTCGGAAGGCGCATCAAATGTAGTATACCCGAGGGAAGAGTTGATGACATCTGTACCGGCACTGTCGGCATATTCCGCGGCCAGCAGCCAGTTAATTTCTTCTATGGGGTGCTCGGTGGCGGCATCCTCGGTGCGCAACAGCAGGTAATTGGCTTCGTAAGCGGTGCCCAGCATTGTTCCGGGCGCATAAGCTGCCATGGTGCTCAGTACGGAAGTGCCGTGGGCATTGGCGCCAAATACATTTTCTTCTTTCAGCACAAAATCAAAAGTACCCTTTAACTGCTCATTCCCGAAAAGATGCGAAAAAGCAGCAATTGTGTTTACACCCGGAAAACCGGCATCCAGCACGGCAATGGTCATGCCCTGGCCGCGGAAACCAGCCATATGTAAGTCTAATGCTCCCAGCATATTTGCCTGATGATAAGCTGGGCCGTACGCTTTAACGCTGGCCGGCGCGGGTACCTGCACGGCCAGAGGCAATCTTTCTGCCGCCTGCCGCTGCACCTGTGCCTGATGTGGCTGTGCGATTTTGTTCAGGGTATAGGTGCTCTTCACGAAAGGCAAAGCCTGCAACTGCGCAAGCTGCTCGTCGCTGCATTGTACCACGGCAGCATTAAACCAGCGCGACGTATACCATACTTCTATACCCTGCTGCTTCATGGCATCAACATAAGCCGGATCAACTGGAAGATCTCTAGTCATAACCGGTATATGCTGCCGCTGCCGCCGAGCAATGGCTTTAGCCGACAGAAATGCCTGCGGTTGATCTATGCTGAAAGGTGTCTCTTTTTTATCAGTGAAGTATACCAGGTGCTTCTGCTCCGCTGTATCTGCTCCCGGCGTTTGCTGTGCCACAAGAGCCGGGGCATACAGCAGGAGGAGCAGGTATAGGAGCAGTTGTTTCATACTTTTACTGGTGGCCGTAAGCGATTAATACTTCGTGGCGCTCATGACCATTCACCTTATAATTTTCTCCGAACTCACACTGATCAGGGCTGCAGGGCGCAATCACCACCCTGTTAAACAGCCGGTAAACACGGCCAATCCCTTCAGCATATACTTCCTTCCGATCATCCAGTTGCACCATATTGGGAGTATGAGTACCTTGTATAACCGTTATTGTCGGCGCAAATTGTATCAAGCCATCAGCAGATTCTGCCAGGGCACCTTCATCAAAGCGGAAGGGCTCCCCTACCTGACTGTACGTATAAGGTTCCTTGCGATCATAAGGGTCTTCAGCCAGCTTATTGATCACATGGTTGTTAAAAGCATCGCCGAGCCATACTTTCCCTTCCTGAACCGGAAATACCAGTTTCACATACCTGGTATTATCCCTGGTAAGTATAACGCTCGTAGTAGATTTTGCCACCACCATCACCGAATCCTCTGCCCAGGCAGCATTTTCATCCTGGCGTGTCGCCCGTACAATTTTATAGTTCAGGGTGTTGGTCTGGTCTACAAAAGAGGTATCCATTACTTCGCGCATCTGGTAGCGCGTGGTATCCCCCACATTGTTTTTAAAGTTGATGTCTGTTACGTTGTAAATGCGGTAATCCCCAACAGCCACAGGATAGTAATTATACCCGAAAGCATGCGGGTCCGGCTCTACATACGTAGTCGTGCAGCCCGCTATACAGGCAGACAGCAAAACCGGCAGCAGCAACTTTTTCCCGCTCATTATTGAAGCACGTCCAGCGTATAATCCAGGTTATAGTTCGATTCTATCCAGCCGCCGCCTACAACATCGTCGCCTTCGTAAAATACCGCTGCCTGGCCGGGGGCAATGGCGTGCACGCTGCGCAGGAAATGCACTTTCATCTTATCGCCTACCTGTTCTATAATGGCTTCAGTACCAGCATCGTTATACCGCACTTTTGTAACTGTAGGTATAGCCTGATCGAGCAGGTTGCTATACTTGCCCATGTTGAGCTTGCCTACCGTCATAGCGTTTTTAGACAGTTCTTCGTAGTTGCCCAGTATTACCCGGTTTTGCTCCTTTTCGATACGCGTTACGTAAGCCGGAAATCCAAGCGCGATGCCCAGCCCTTTGCGCTGGCCGATGGTATAAAACGGGTAGCCTTCGTGCCTGCCTACCACGGTGCCGTCTTCCAGCACAAATTCGCCGCCGGCCACTTGCTCTTCCAGGCCATCCACGCGCCGCTTCAGAAAGCTGCGGTAGTCGTTGTCCGGAATAAAGCAGATTTCATACGACTCCGGCTTGTTTACCAGTTCCGTGAAACCCCGATCTGTGGCCATCTGGCGTATTTCTGATTTACGGAGTTTGCCCAGCGGAAAAATAGTACGCGCCAGGCTTTCCTGCGAAATACCCCACAAAGCATAAGACTGGTCTTTGTGCTCATCCAGTCCTTTCGAAATCACGTAGCGGCCATTCTCCTCGCGTATGTTGGCATAATGGCCGGTGGCAATAAAGTCACAGCCCAACTGGTCGGCGCGGCGCAGCAAAGCATCCCATTTGATATGCGTGTTACAAAGCACGCAGGGGTTTGGCGTGCGGCCGGCCAGGTATTCATCCGTAAAATGGTTGATCACAAAATCTCCAAACTCCTCGCGGATGTCAATAATATAATGCGGGAAACCAAGCTGCACGGCAATGTTGCGGGCATCGTTGATAGAGTCGAGGCTACAGCAGCCCGTCTCTTTCTTGTTGCCGCCACTGGAGGCGTAATCCCATGTTTTCATGGTCATGCCGACAACCTCATATCCTTGTTCGTGCAGCATCACGGCAGCTACCGAACTGTCTATGCCGCCGCTCATGGCTACTAAAACCCTTCCTGACTTACTCATCTATCCTTAAAAATGAAAGTACAAATCAATTTAATTCTGCTACAAAGATAGCAACATCGGTGCAGTTATAAAGATTCAGTACAGCAAATATTACAACCGCACAAGGACAGTCAGGTTTCGGGCAGATAAAAAAAAGTGCAAAATAGTGGCATACTATAGCGGAAGGCCTTTACTTTGGTTATCAGAAATAAAATTACACCTTAAATATTAAAGTATAAATTACAATGGCTTTACGTACCTCTGTGATAGTAAATGGCATAAACAACTTAAGTGATGCGCGCTACTGCGCAGGAATGGGCGTAGATGTCATCGGGTTTAACCTGAAACTGGATAATCCGGATCGCATGCAGCCTGATATCGTAAAAGAAATTGCCGGGTGGGTTGCCGGCGTGCAACTGGCCGGTGAATTTGAACGGGCAAAGCCGGAGATCATCAACGAGATGGCAGACACTTACGGCCTGCACCTGATCCAACTGGACATCCCCTATTTGATAGATGAAATAGAGGAAATCAACCGGCCGGTGATACAGAAAGTATTCATCAATAAGGATACCGTTGAAAGCGAACTGCTGGAAATGATGGAACTCTACAGCCCTTTTGTACACGCTTTTATGATTTACTCTTCTGATTTCGAAGCTGTGGATGATACCAACACCAAGTTTTTGCGGGAGCTGGCGTCCAGGTTTCCGATATATCTTGGCTTCGGGCTGCATAAAAACAACATCAGCCAGGCGCTGAAGCGCATTAAGCCTGTTGGCATAGGCCTGCAGGGCGGGCATGAAATAAAGCCCGGCTTAAAGGACTTTGATGAACTGCAGGATATTTTTGAAGAGATAGAAGAGTTGTAAGTAAAAGGATCCAAGTATCAGGACACTAAATATTAGACAAAGACTTTATTTTTGCTTAATTTATACTGTTGCCGGATATGGCAACGCAAAAACAACCTTAACTTAAATGCAGGGCTTATGGCAATTCATCCGAAGTTTAAATATTTTCTGCTTCCGTTACTCCTGTTGTGTATGAGTTTATCGGAAGTATGCGGTCAGCAGAGCAGGCAGGTAATTCCGCTTTATAAGGGTAAGATACCCAATGAGGTTCCCGGCCCGGACGAAGAAAAGGTGGATAAAAGCATCGACAGCCGGTATAATTTTGAAAAGGCGCATATTACGAATGTGCGTAAACCCACACTTACTGTTTTTTTGCCCGCTAAAGATAAAGCGAATGGCACAGCTGTGCTTATTTGTCCCGGAGGCGGTTACGCCATGGAAGCAGCAGGCCACGAAGGATACGAAGTAGCCGAGCGTTTTGCTAAGCAAGGCATTGCTGCCTTTGTTTTAAAGTATAGGCTGCCTGACGCCAAAGTTTCTTCGCAACCGGCTATTGCTCCGCTGCAGGATGCCCAGCAGGGCCTTAAGCTGATCCGGGAAAATGCGGACAAATGGCATATAAATCCGGATAAAGTCGGCATTATGGGCTTTTCAGCCGGCGGCCACCTGGCTGCTACAGCCGGAACGCATTTCCAGAAGTCCTACGTTAATGGTGGAAAGCCCGAAGCCAATCTGCGCCCGGATTTTATGCTGTTGATTTATCCGGTTATCAGCAGCGACAAAAACATAGCGCACTTGGGCTCTTTTCAGCGCTTGCTCGGAGAAAATCCTTCGGCCGAACAGCTTCGGTTGTTCTCTAACGAATTGCAGGTAACACCACAAACGCCTCCCACCTTTCTGATACATGCCTCCGACGACAATGTTGTGCCGGTAGAGAACAGCATCGTATTTTACCAGGCCCTTGTAAAGAATAAGATTCCGGCTGAAATGCACATTTACCAGAATGGAGGCCATGGTTTCGGGATGCACAACAGCACCACCGCCGACGATTGGTTTGAAAGCTGCCTGAACTGGCTTCGCAGCAATGACTTTTTAGGCAAATAGCAAAAGATTTATTTGAGATCTGAATCAAAGCAAAAGCCCGGGTGTATCATCATACACCCGGGCTTTTTGCTTGATTGTATGCTACATTTATTTGTTCTGGTAAACAGAAGCAAATCTGCGACTTTATACCTGAAACTGGATATATTTAATCGGGATGCCCTCGGCCATGTAGCGCTGCTCGTACGTTGTATAAATGCCATGGGTATGCTCACGCAGGCCTGACTTGTATAAATCTTCTGTGTAAAGCAGTTGCTTTGCATGGCGCTCCTGCAGCACTTCCAGGGTATAGGCATAGAGATCCTGGTTATCTGTTTTCAGGTGTATGAGGCCACCGGGCTTTAAAATTTGCCTGTATATATTAAGGAAGCGCGGTGAAGTAAGCCGCCGTTTAATATCGCGATCTTTGGGCCTCGGGTCCGGAAAAGTAATCCATATTTCATCTGCCTCGCCTGGCGCAAAATGATCTGCCAGTTGCTCCACAAACACCCGCAGGAAAGCTACATTATTCAGATCCAGTTCCAGTGCCCTGGTACTCCCTTTCCACAGGCGTTCGCCTTTGATGTCGATGCCAATAAAATTTTTATCCGGAAACAGCTGCGCCATACCTACGGTATACTCGCCGCGGCCGCAGCCTATCTCTAATACAAGTGGATTATCATTTTCAAACCGGATTTGGCGCCATTGGCCGGCCATTCTGCCATAAAGGGCATCGCCATCCTGAATTACATTATCGCGTTCTGCTACAGCGGCAAATTTTGCCAGCTTGGATCGTGTCATACTTATAGCTCTTCTATTTCTGCAACCACAAAAGTACTGCCTCCGATAAAAATAACCTCATCCGGCGCAGCTTTTGTTCTTGCCGCTGCAATGGCTGCCGGCACAGTTGCATACGCTGTACCTTTCAGGCCTGCGGCCTCTGCTTTTGCCTGAAGTTCTGCTATGGGCAGCGCGCGCGGTATGGCAGCCTGACAAAAATAATAGGTATAGTCTTTCGGCAGCAGCTGCAGGATGCTCGAGACATCCTTGTCGTTAACAGCCCCAAATACAAAATGTATACGCTTTGGCTGCAGGGCCGCCAGTTGTGCTATCACCTGGCGCATGCCATCTTCGTTATGGCCGGTATCGCAAATCATCAGCGGCTGCTGTTGCAGTACCTGCCATCGGCCCTTGAGGCCTGTGAGTGTTTTGGTTTGTGCCAGTCCGCTGCGCAGGGCTTGTTCTGAGATGCTGAAACCCCGCTGCTCCTGAAGTATAGCCAGTGTCTGTAGCACGCCCGGCAGGTTATACCTTTGGTAGAAGCCAGTCAGGTCAAGTTCTACCTCATCAAGGTATACTGATCCATTGCGGTATACCCGGAATACCTGCCGCGCCAGATCTGCAACAGTAGGTTCTATCCTGAACTCATCACCAGCAAAGTATACAGGTGCGCCTACTTCAGCCGCTTTTGCTCTGAAAACTTCCGCTGTCTCCTCCTGCCCGGTGCTGATTACGGCCGGTATGCCGGGTTTGATGATGCCTGCTTTCTCCCTGGCTATAGCCGGAATGGTATCGCCTAACAATGTCTGGTGATCTAAACTGATATTGGTAATGAGGGAAACCTCGGGCGTGATGATGTTGGTAGAATCGAGGCGGCCGCCCAGCCCTACTTCTATTACGGCTACATCTACGCGCTCATCAGCAAAATACCGGAAGGCCAGCGCCACCGTCATTTCAAAAAAAGAAGGCTTTATACTTTCAAACAGCGGCTTGTGCTGCGTCACAAAATCAACCAGGTAATCCTGCGGCAGCTCCTGTCCGTTTACCCGCACACGCTCGGTAAAAGATTTGAGGTGCGGCGAAGTATAAAGCCCTGTTTTGTAGCCTGCCTGCTGCAACACCGCCGCCAGCATGTGCGAACTGCTGCCTTTGCCATTGGTGCCGGCCACATGCACTGTTTTAAACTGCTGCTGCGGTTGCCCCAATGCATCGCAAAGCGCGATAATGTTGTCGAGGCTCTTCTTAAAAGCAGCATTGCCGATGCGGTGAAACATCGGCAATTGCTGGTATAAATAATCAAGGCACTCCTGATAGGTCATTTACGGAAGTATAAATTTAGCGGGAGGTAATTCTGATGGTTACTATTCCGGTGGCACCCGACGATTCTCCGCCTCCACCTGTGCGGCTAAATGTTGTTTTCTGCAACTGCGTGCGGTACCAGGCCACCACCTGGGGCGAAACGTTGCTTTCTAAAACCTCCGCACCCATAAAGTTACCATCTCCGTCTATTTTAATGCGGAATCTGATAATACCGGTTTCGTTGTTGTAGGGGTCTCTTTTCGGTTCGATGTCGTAGCGCCAGCCGGGCATATCCAGCGAGCCACCGGCCCCGCCGCCGGATTTGCCGTAAAGTGCTTTGGCATCCAGCTTCCCTTCGGGACTCCCTTTGTCACCTACCTTGCCTTCATCATCGCCGTTGTTGTTGCCGGTGGCTGCATCTGAAGTGCCGCTCTTGCCATTGCCAGTACTGGTTGTGGGCTTTCCCGGGTATAACGACTTCGGCTTTTCAGGTTCTTTTTTTACCACCACCTCTTTGGGCTGTGGTTTTGGTTGTGGTTTCACCTCCTCTTTCACCGAAACAGGCGCTTCAGCGGTTGTGGTCACCACTTTAGGCGTTTCTACGGGCTTGGGCGGTGAGGGCGTTACCACAGGTTCCGGTTCCGGCAGCGGGTCCGGCTGTGTTGGCGCCGGTTTGCTGTCTTCCACATTTTCAGATATATTGGCTGCAGCAGTGGTCTGCAAGTCGCCGCTGCCGACTGCATCCATACCAAAGTTCAGTTCAATGCCATCCACTTCGGCAGGCGGATCAGGCGCACGCCAGGCCAGCAGGTAAAACAGGAGAAGCAGGATAAGGGCATGCACGGCCACGCTCACGCCGGCTGCGATCCGCTTATGTTTTTCTTCCTGTTGTGTCAGGGCAATGTTTGCCATAGTTAAATCTTATTCAGTTGGCACAGTGGCCAGCGTAACACTTGCATTCATGCTTTTAGCGATACCGGCTACCTTTACCAGGTATTCCACCGGCACGCTCTTGTCTACATGTAACACCACCGCTCCGTCTTCTGTTCCCTGCAACAGGGCAGTCAGTTGCGGTTCAATCTCCTCCGAAGAAACAGGCTTATCGTTCACGAAGTACTGTAAATCCGAAGTGATGGTCACGCTTATTTTCTGCATGACAATGTCGGAGCTCTTGCTGCTCGGCAGGCTGACGGGCAGACCGGAGGGTGTAACGAAGTTGGAGGTAAGCATAAAGAAGATGAGCAACAGGAAGATAATATCCGTCATCGACGACATGCTGAACTCGGCATTGATCCTGTTCTTAGATCGTAAATCCATACTTACAGTTGTGGTTCTTGTAACAAATCAAGGAACTCGATAGAGGAATATTCCATAGAGTGCACGATGTTATCGATTTTAGATACCAGGTAGTTATACGCTACGTACGCCGGAAGACCAATAATAAGGCCGGCTGCCGTGGTAACCATGGCCTGGTAGATACCGCTGGAAAGTAGCTTGGGGCTTACATTGCCCTCCGCCTGCGCAATAGCAATAAAGGCCTCAATCATACCTGTTACGGTGCCCAGGAAACCCAGCATCGGGGCGGCTCCGGCAATGGTAGCAAGGCCAGGCAGGTAACGCTCCAGGCGGCTTATCTCAATTTTGCCCTGGTTTTCAATAGAAGTCTCAATATTTTTTAGCGGGTTACCGATGCGTGTCAGGCCCTTTCCAATCATTCTGGAAATTGGTGTGTTAGTTTGGGCGCAAAGCATTTTGGCGCCGTTGATGTCTCCTGCCAGCACCAGGCTCTTGATGCGCTCATTAAAACCGTCCGGATTTTTAGAGGCTTTCATTAAGGTCAGGTAGCGCTCCACAAAAATGTAAACAGCGGCCAGCGATAAGAGTAACAACGGAATCATGGCCCAGCCGCCCGCTAAGGCCAGATCAATCAGGGAAACAGTGTTGTTGGCAGTAGTTTGTGCTCCGTCGGCCAGTGCTGCGGTATCGGCCGTGGCCGTAGTCGTAATTTGTAATAAGAGTGATGTCATGTTAGTAATTAAGTACCCAAAGTGTTTCTCCGTATTTCTTTCTGTAATTCATCAGCGCTGCCTGTGCTTCTGCCGGGTTATCATAATCTGCTACCGATACGCGGTACCACTTGCTGCCCTGCTCCGGCAGTAAAACCTTGGCCTGCTCCTCTCTTTTGCTGATGGCGTCGCGGCCTGTTCTGGCATTCTCAAAGCGGGAATAGCCGCCAACTATTACATAGTAGCGGCCAGTTCTCTCGCTGACCGTCAGCTCCGGCTGCTTTTCCTCAACCACTTCTTCAACAACTGGCGGGGCTGCGCTAATCTGCTCATTTATAGCTGTTTCAACTGTATCAGCTAAAGCAATTGTTGGCGTTGTAGCCATCTCGCGTACTGATGTCCAGGCCTCAGGCGTGTTGTCAGATGTTGTTGGTGCTGCTACATTAAGTATAGCCGCATAAGCAGCCTGCCGTTCGTCAGCAGAAACAGGCACATAATCAGAAGTATAGCGCACAGCAAAGTTCGTGTTGCCGGGCGTATAATGGCCTGTAAATGAACTGATAGGATTAAGGCTGCTCAGGTTATAATCCGGCTGCTGCGACAGGAAGTATAAGGCTGAAACTGCAATACCGCCAACAGCAAGCCCGGCCGCCACACGGGACAGGCGCCAGATTTTTTTACGGAATGGCTGTTTAACGTTTTCCTGTACCGGCTCGCGTTCTTTGATGAGTGTGCGCAGCACAGCGGGTTCTTCCGTGCGGATGGGCCGCGCCATCACCTCGGGCAGGCCAAAGCTTTCCTCTAGCAGGTTATCGCCTTCCACATATTCAAACTCCAGGTGGCGCTCTGCATTGTAGCGGAAAATGCCGATATGCTGCAGTTCGAAACGCTGCTCCGCATCCAGTTTATACCTGGCCTGGTGTACAAAATCTGTAACCAGTTGCTGTGCCTCCTCCTTTGAGATGTCTTTGTGGTGTGCAATGGTGCTGATGAGCAGGCCATCGTTCAGCGTGAGCTTTTCGTTAAAGGCAATCTTTTTGGAGGGCGGCGAAAACGTATGCTTCGCCGGATTAATACGGGCTGAAGCATACCGGGCGATTAATCCTCCAAAATCCGGGATAATGACACAATCATGGTCATAGAGCAAAGTTCTGATGTGCTTTTCAACCATAGGCTTTAAAATGAGTAGGTTATGCCTCCTATCAGGTTTAAACTTTTAACCGGGTAATTCACGAACCTTTCATACTTGTTGCCAAGCAGGTTGTTGGCCATCACGAAAATCGTAAAGTTATTCGTGAATCTGTAGTCCGCTTTAAGGTTCAGATCCACAATGGTATCTGTCTCGCGCAACACCGAGGTTCCGTCTGGCCGGTAAATCCTGCCATACGAGCTCCCAATATAATAAAGTTCTGAATTAAAGAGAATCTTGTCGTAGAAGTTATAGGTGCCGTAAACGCTTGCCATCATCTCGGGGCGGTGAAACGCTTTCTCTAAGCTGGCGGTGTTATACTTGTTATAATCAAGCTTTAAACCCAGTCGGACTTCATCAGAATAATTGAAAGATGCATCCGCAAAAAAGTTTAAAACATTGGTTACGCCATCGTCATACACGAGGTCAAATTTTGTAGAATCTGCGCGGGAGTTGTTGTAAAAGTATAGATTCCGGAAGTTCTGGTATGCCACACGCCCTACCAGGTGCACGTAGTTGTAGATATTGGCATCAAAACCGCCGTAAATTTCCAGTCCTTTGTTAATATCAGCTACCTGCACGCCGGGCGCCAGCCATGGGTTTTCCTGCGTCAGCTCGAATAAAGTAACTCTTTGCACATCGCCTCCCAAGCCTGCATATATCAGCAGGTTATCTTTTATAGGCTCAGCCGAAATACGTACTGTCGGGTAGACATTCAGCTTGCGTGCATCATTTACTTCATCGCTGGTATAGGCTACATTGGCACCAATGGCCAGGCGGAAAGCATTCAGCTGGCGCTCATACGTAGGGTTAAGTTTAAATAAAGTACGGGTTACAGTGGCAGAATCCTGATAAGATATAAAAGAGATATCCCCGTCTACTTTAAAGGCCGACATGTCATCGATGGCATACTCGCTGCGCAGCCGTAGTGCCAGGTTGCTCTCGCTCATGTCGTAGCGGTTGTTCAGGTAATTGAACCTGATATCTGTTTTGAACAGAAAAGGGACATCAGAAGATTTGTTGTGCAGGAAAGCCTCGGCTGCAAAACGGTTGAACACCTGTTTTATCGTATCCTTGTCTACCTCGCTTTCCAAATCAGGATCGTAGCCATAAAAATTATACTTGTCGCGCCCATAGTGCAGCCTGCCGCCTACAGTCAGTCCCTGCAGGTAACGCTCGCCATGCACGCTGATGGCGCTGTTGGACACAGCAGAATTGCCCTGATCAACGGGGCCGCGGCCTGAGGCCACGTGGCTCACTTCCGCGCCATAATCGGCGTCTTTGCTGCGCTTGTTGTGAAAGTATCCTTTCAGATAAAGCGTGGCATAGTTGCCGATGCCCGCTTTCAGGTAATTGCCGTACAGCTTACTCAGTTCATCCTGTTTAATGGTGAGCACCTTCATCTGCAGCTCAATGTCCTGCGACGGCAGGCGGTAATCGCTGAAACGGTACAGCACGTTGCGGTCAGTGACGGCAGGCGGTTCAATGCGGAATTTCTCGTAGTTACGGGCGGCCTGCGGCAGCTCTATCACGCGGTTCTTCTCCACCACCACCTCGGCATCCTCCAGTTTGGCCCCTTCATTCCAGCCGGTGTTGGTCTGCGCGTGCGCGCTGTTCAGGTAGCTGTAGCCAACACTCAGGACAATGGCAAGCGAGGCAATTCTGACTTTATTTTTCATGGTAATGATTCTGTTCTGCTAATTCTGACTGACTACTTCTGCTCTTCCTGGGATTGTGGTTGCCGTTGCTGTGTAGAATCAGGCGTGGGCACCATCTCCAGTTGGATCGAGTCTGCAGCTGCGGCAGGCACCGAATCCAGCGCCGGCTGCAACTGCTGCACATCCTGCAACTGCTGCACATCCTGCAACTGCTGCACATCCTGCGGCTGCTTGCCATCCAGCTTCGCCAGCTTCTGCTTCGCTTCTGCTACTATAGCTTTGTCGGGCGAGTTTTCGATGATGGAGTTGAGCGTGGCACGGGCCTGGAAAAGCTCTTTCTGGGCTGCATAGTTGTCTGCGATGATCAGGAACGACTTGCCCAGCCATTTCTCATAGTTCGAAAACTTGTTGTTAAAGGCATAAGCAGCTTCCAGCGACTCTTTATACTTCTTCTGTTTGTATAAAATTTCTGCTATCAGGTATTGTGCTTCTGCACCATTTATGTCCGAAGCTGATTTTGCAGCTTCCTGGAATTCCGTGAGTGCCTGATCCAGGTTGCCCTGTGCGTAGCTTGCCTTGCCACGGAACAATAGCCCTAAATTGTAAGCATTCAGGGAGGCATTGCCCTGGCTGATTAACTCGTTGGCTACCCGTTTGGTCGATTCATAATCGTTCGTGCGGAAATAGCTTTGCATCAGGCCGGTCAGGGCTGTCTGCTGCTCTTTGCGGTTGGTAGCCAGATCGCGCAGGCGGCTGTAGTATTTAATCGCTTCCGGATAATTCTGTGCTTCAAACTCCAAATCCGCCACTTTCTGCACGGCACGGTTCACATAGCCCGAACGGTTTTCGGCGATTACTTCTTTCAGGAGCTCTTTTCCCTTTGCTATGTTGTTCTGGCGCAGGTACGAATCTGCCATATAATATCGGGCATCCGGCACAAATGAGCTCTTCGGGTAAGACTTAATATAAGCTTCGAACTTAGGCGCTGCCTGGTCATACTTCTCGTTGAAGTATAATGTCTTAGCAGCTTCAAATTCAATGGTTTCCAGCGCCGTGCTTTCCGGGTTGGCCGTTTTATACTTGTTCAGATATTCATCTAATTCGTTGCTGCGGTTTTCGGAGCCCAGCACTTCCTGCAGGCTATACAAAGCCCCGCTGGCTACCTTAGAGGCCGGGTATTCGTCGAGCACCCGCTTCTGGTCAGCGATGGACTTGTCGTACTGGTGCAGGTTGGCATAGGCCGTGCCGCGTTTCTGCAGGGCATTCGGTACCAGTTTGCTGTCGGGCATGTTCTGGATGAGCTTGGTGAAGGACGATACTGCCGCTTCATAGTTGCCGGACTCATAATCAATCACGGCCAGCTGGTATTGCGCATCATCCAGGTAACGCGACTTCGGATACTTGTTTATCAGCTCCTGTAAAGCATTTTTGGCTCTGTCGTTTTTATCGATAATACTCAGTATAACGCCTTTCTGAAACAGGGCATAATCCCTGTCCGGCGAGCTGGTCGAAATCACGCGCTCGTACAGGTTCAGGGCTTCGTTGTAGTTTTTGTTGACGTAGTAGGTATCGGCCAGGCGTACGGTAGCGTCGTTATAGTTCGGGTTGCTTGGCTTTATCGCATCCAGGTAAGCCTTGAAATGCGTCATGGCCTTGTCGTACTGCTTGGTGTTGAAATAGGCGTAGCCAATGCCGTAGCGCGACTTGATATAATAGTCTTCTTTGGGATTGGGTGCTGTGCGGAACACCGCTGCATAGCTGTTGATGGCATCGTTGTAGCGTTGCCCGATGGAGTATGCCTCGCCTTTTAAGAAATGGCTGGCAGCGGTTACTTCTTTGTCGTACGGATACTGCAGCGACTTGTCAAGCGTTTGCACTGCCTGCGGGAACTTGGCGTTATTAAACAAATCCACCCCATAATAGTAAGCTACACGCTGATACGTCTGCAAAATACGCCAGCTTTTCTTTGGCAGGCTCTCGATGTGGCGCATGGCCGCCGCATAGTCGTTAGACCCGAAGTAGGATTCGCTTAGCAGCCTGTCAGCTTCCTCAGCCTGCTCGGAGTCAGGATAGTTTTCGTTGAAATTTGCCAGCGCATTAATCACCTCCCGGAAGTTGCCCAGCTCATAATTCACCTGCGCATACTTGATGGTGGCCGCCTCTGTTACTTCCTTGTCCTTGTCATTTTTCCGGGCCTGGTCAAATGCGGTGAGGGCAAACTGCTTGTTATCATCTTTCAGATAACTCAGCCCCAGGTAATAAGCCGCATTCTGGCCTAATGAATCTTTCTGCAGCGCCACTTCCTTAAAGTTGGCGATGGCGTTTTTATAGTTGTTGTTCTTGTAATCTGTCAGCGCAATTTTATACTGCACCACTGGCTCCAGTTTGCGCTTGCCCTCTGCAAACTGACTGAAATACTTTTCAGCTGTTTTATAATCGGCTTTCTGATAATAGGCATCACCCACCAGCAACGCAATTTCATCGGCCTGCTGCACCGGCGGTGTCCTGGCCAGAGCCGCTTCGCCATAGCGAATCAGCTCCGCCATATTGTTTTGCTTGTACAGGATTTCGGAAATCATGTAAGGCACGATGTTGGCGTACGCCTCGTTCTTTTCCGCTATCTGTAAATCGGCCCTGGCGGCGGCATAGTCGCCATTACGGTAGGCAATATAGCCGGCATAGTAGTTAGAGGCATAAGCAAAGCGGTGCTCGTCCTCGCGGAAGCCGGTGGTTTTATTTTTATCGAACCAGATTTTAGCGTTATCGAAATCTTTGGTGGCGAAATAAGAGTAGCCCAGTTTGAACTCCAGTTCCTTGGTTTGTTTGATACTGAGCAGGTGTAGCGGCGCATCTTTTAAAAGCTCAATAGCCTTTTTATAATCCTTCTGCTCGAAGTAGTATAGGCCGAGTTCATAGTTTGCCAGCGCTGTTTTAGGATGCGTCGGGTATTTGTGCACGAAGTTGAGGATGAGCTGCTCGGCATCGGGGTGCAACAGGTATAAACCGCTGAGGGCATAGTAATACTGCGCATCCGCTGTTTTGGCATCGTCGCCAATTAGCTCGATGTACTTTTTGAATGCTTCCTGCGCCGCGCCATACTTGGCCCGGTCAAACAGCTCCACCCCTTCGTGGAAATACTTCTCATTGGAGGCAAAAACCTGCGTATGCTGCGCCGCCGCTATGTGCGAGCCGCCCGCCAGTACCGACGCAAGCGCTACTTTGTAAGCTATCTTCATATGTTTCTTCACCTGCCCGCAAAGGCAAAATTGTACTGTAATGAGAGGAAGTATAAAATCCTGTTTCAACTGCCCCGGCATCTGTTCCGCCAGGGCAAGTTGTGTTCAAAGTTAGTAAAATTTAGAAAGCGGCAGCCTCCTTTTGCGACTATATTCTTCCGGCGCCGCCGGTATGATACTTATACAATGGAACAAACCTGCAGAATATTGTCTGCTGTGGAAAACTTGATGCCAGCTTAGCCGGCAAGCACCCGCGGTATGGGGTGCAGCATCTTGAAAACAAGCTCCCGCAGGATATCAGCCTCGCCCATATTGCCACCCGTAATACCTTTTACCTGCAAATCGGCCACGCGCAGGTAGTGGATGATATCGATGCAGCGCTGCGGCGGAAACACACGCATGGCCTGCACATAATCCTTTACTTTCCAGGCCTGGTTGCCAAGGCTTTTCTTAAGCCCGGCCTCCGATTTATCCGGCTGCAGGTGCAGTGTCAGGATTCTGGTAAAAAAAGAAAACAGCAATGACAAATTGGGAATCAGCGGGTTATTTTTTGGATTGGCCTCAAAGTAATGGATGATGCGGTTTGCCTTCAGCGCATCGCGCGCAATCAGCGCCGACTGCAGTTCAAAAATGTTATACTCTTTGCTGATGCCCACGTTTTCCTGCACGGCCTGCTCGTCCAGCGTCGCACCGGGTTTCAGGTTCAGCAGCAGTTTGTCTATCTCGTTGGCCAGTCGCAACAGGTCTGCACCGATATACTCGCTCAGCATCAAAACCGCTTGTTGTGTGCCTTTTATGCCTTTGCTTTTCAGGTAATGGTTTACCCAGGCAGGCACCTGGTTGTCGTACAGCTTTTTGGTGGTAAGCAGCACCGCGTGCTTGCCGATAGCTTTGCCCAATGCCTTGCGCCCATCCAGCGACTTATACTTGTGGCAGAAAACAAGGATGGTAGAAGGCAGCGGATTTTTCAGATAGGCCTCCAGTTGCTTCATGCCTTCCTCCTTCTCCAGGTCGGCCATACTTTGCGCCTCCTTTACAATCACCACCGAGCGATCCGACATCATCGGGAAGCGTTTGGCCTGCAGCAGCACGGTGGGCACGTCTACGTCTTTGCCATACAGCACTACCTGGTTAAAGCCTTTCTCATGTTCCTGTAAGGCGTGCGCCTCAATGTAATCTGAAATCAGATCAATGTAGTACGGTTCTTCGCCCTGCAGAAAGTATACCGGCGCAAAAGCCCGGTTTTTCAGCTGCTCCAGAATGCTTTCGGGTGTATGCGCCATAGTGGTTGTAGGGGATGTAAGTATAAAGCGGCAGTTGCGCACCGCTCCTGCAAATTTAAGGTATAGCTGCTAAAGTTAAAGTATAAATTGCAGGCAGGGCATTGTTGTGGGTGTAAGTATAAGGGAGCAGTTTATACCTGCCGCGGCTCCTCTCCTACAAATTTAAACCTTCCTAGAGCAAGATGAAGGGAATGTTTGAAAATAAAAAGTATAATAGGTGATAAACAGAGCTATGAGAGCAGCGGGAATTTGCTGGCAATTGCCGCTGCTCTCATAGCTCTGTTTATAGAAGGCCTTACCAGCAGAACCCTTTACAACAGGCGGGTTCCGCTGGTAATTCGATTTTCATACAGCTAATTTGGAAGGATTCTGCCTATTGTCGAAAAGGGTTAGAATTTCAACAGACTGCTTGTTTATTCTATAGTAGATAGTGATTTGAGAGGACAGAACCGAGCGCCTGACATTTTCCCTGTTGCTGGTCAGGGGATAAAGAAGGGGACGTTGGGAAATAAGACTGATTCTGCGGTCAATCTTTCTGAAGAATTTTGATATCTCAGTCTCTGTCCAGTTATTGGTCAGGTATTCAATGATGTTATCAAGGTTTGATAAAGCTAGATTTGTCCAGACTATTTTATAGCCATTTTTCATATCTCTTTCTTACCTCTTCATGCGCCGTAACTTTGCCATTCCGTGCATCTTCCAAACCCTGATCAATGGCATCCCTTTCTGCCGGAGATATTTCTTCCCACCAATCAGTTTGGGTCGACTGCGTTTCTTTTAAAAGTTTTACTCTTTCGATCAGCGTTTGGTCTGTCAGTCCGGCAAGCCATTCTATAAGCTTTAATTTTTCTGCTTGAATATTCATGACAAATTCTTTGTATCAAGTTTAATATTTTAAGTTCGTGTCCTTTATACTTTTTCTTTTTATGGCATGTTGCCTAATGGTTTATTATACGTTGCCCTTTATTTCCATCGGTCCGGCTGGTAGTGATTTATTTATTATCTTTCTGACTTGAGGAACAAGCTCATGTAGAGTCGGATGGGAGTTAGCCTCGGCATTTAATATAATTACTGCAATGGGATATATTTGAAATTCTGCTGGAATTGTAAATTCTTGTAAAATGTATATAATGCATCAAAAGCCTCCTACAGCATCAGCATTAACAATTCTATGTTCTTTTTGCTATTCGATCTCTTATCCAATACAGTTTAAACTTCATACTTAGGAAAATCTAATTTTGACTTCTTTGGCAAATTTTCGTGAAGCAACAGCTTCATAAATTTTATCGGTGCTTCCTGAGGTTAAAATCTTATGAGCAATCAATCGCGCTGATGGCCTGTTCATTAGAAAAATTTTGAAAATCCTCTAGAGACGCATTAATAGACATACCTTTTCTAAATGCCAGAACAGAGTCCAAGCGGAATCCAAGTCCCGCTAAATACCGGTTATCCATTCTGTGACTAAGGATCAAGGGTTACATATTATATGTTCAAATAAATGAAACTGACACATCAATTGACTTTTAGGTTTGCGTATAACGTGCTGGTGCAGCCGGTGGGCGAGGCGTAGCCGAGCATAAAGGCTGAACTTTGTTACCTGCTGTTATTTATTTTCTCAATCCAGTCTTCTTCAAACCTATCTGGTATAGTATCAGTCTCCCACGAATAAATGTGTCTGAAATAGTACTTATTGCCCCTGCTGTTCCTTACCAACTTAAATTGTCCGTTGTCTTGCCTTCTGTAGATTACAAATTCTGTGGTATCAACCAGCATTTCATTTCTCCCATGGAAAGTCTTGCTTAGATAGTCTACTTCATCTGAGTTAGAAAAGCGGTATAGGTCTAAATCATACCCTGTCCCAAATCTGCCGAAGTAGTTTGTCTTCTTGTTTGTAATATCATAAATGAGCTGATAGTTGACACCACACCCTAGTCCAGTACATGGAGAGGAAGTCAGTAGTAGCCCCAACAGCTCGTACTCCCCAAAGTTGTAGTACTTGACCTGTTGAAGATAGTTGACAAAATTCACACTGTCTTTGTCTGTATCCCAGACGTCGTTGAGGGTTACAGCTTTGCTAGTGTTTACTTTATTTCCATTAATAATAAATTCAAGTCCCCCTTCTGGGGTATGCTCCCATATTAGTTCTACATCAAGGAAGCTAATTCGCTCCTGACTGATGTTGTTTACAGTAACAGTTGGCTCAATTCGCTTCTGCTCCAGATACTCTTCGATTATTTTTTCATACTTATTCGTTTCAGCTTTGCTGCCGCTACTCATATTAGTTATAATGCCCTTGCTGCATGAGTATAAAAATAAAACCCCTACTATTATAATTATGTATTTAATTGAATTCATATTCTAGTTGCAAGTAACGTTTAGTACAGGCTGCGAACGAGGCGTAGCCGAGGATGGAGCCTGTGCCGTGTTGGGAAAAGGCTTTCTTTCACTACTCTTTTATATCGTCTGTTAACTTCACCTCACTATCAACCAAAACTTTAAAGTGTTCCTCTGTTAGTTTGAAGTAATCAGGGTTTAGAATCACATAATCGCTGTGGTCATAAGACTCGCCAATTAATTTACCTCCGACTCTAAAGAAGGCATGGTAAAAATCTGCGTCGCTAAAGTAATCAGCAAGAACATCTATTATTTCAGCCTTATTCTTTTCAGTTAAAGTAATCTGCCATTCAGAATTTACAAAAGGAAGAAGCTTTTTTGCTCTTAGACTTTTTTCAGGGTTATATTCTTCTTCAGTCCAAGTAGAATTTAGTGTAATAGTACAGTCTGCCTGGCAGCTATCAATGATGGCTATAAGTTTATTCAGAAACTGAAACTTTGATAATTTCATAGCTTAGTGCTTTTTCCCAACTATTTGATAACAGGAACTACTCCTGCTATCTGCATTATGTATAGAGTTGGTAACTTCCTCATCTCCATTATCATCATCCAATATAGCAAAATAAGTATAAAGTATAGCTATATTCTACCGGTGCAATCCCAATCTCACAACTCTTTTTTATCTTTGCCCCGAACAGACGAAACAGGCATACATGAATTTGATAGAAGAATTGCGTTGGAGAGGCATGCTCCATGATTTCATGCCAGGTACCGAAGAGCAACTGGCCAGCGGCATGACGTCCGGTTACATCGGCTTCGACCCAACCGCTACATCCCTGCACATCGGCAACCTGGCTACCATTATGCTGCTGGTGCACCTGCAGCGCGCGGGCCACAAACCCATTGCGCTGGTAGGCGGCGCTACAGGTATGATCGGTGACCCTTCCGGCAAATCGGCGGAACGCAACCTGCTGGACGAAGCAACGCTGCAAGCCAACCAGCAAGGTATAAAAGCGCAGCTCGAGAAGTTCCTGGATTTTAACAGCGGCGCCAATTCTGCCGAAATCGTGAACAACTACGACTGGTTTAAAGAGTTCAGCTTTTTGGGCTTTTTGCGCGAAGTGGGCAAGCACCTGACGGTAAATTACATGATGGCGAAAGATTCGGTGAAGAAACGCATCAGCGCCGATGAGGAAGGCGACCGTGCCGAGGGCCTGTCGTTTACCGAGTTCTCGTACCAGCTGATACAGGGCTATGACTTTTACCACCTCTACAAGTATAAAAACGTGCGCCTGCAGATGGGTGCTTCTGACCAGTGGGGCAACATCACCACCGGTACCGAACTGATACGCCGCATCGACGGTGGCAAAGCCTTTGCGCTGGTGGGCAAGCTCGTTACCAAAGCAGACGGCACCAAGTTCGGTAAATCGGAAGGCGGCAACGTATGGCTTGATCCCGAACTGACTTCGCCTTACAAGTTTTACCAGTTCTGGCTGAACCTCTCCGATGAGGAAGCACAGAAACTGATAAAGGTGTATACACTGCTCTCAGAACAGGAGATAGAAAGCATATACGAAGAGCACAAATCGGCTCCGCATCTGCGTGCGCTACAGAAAGCCCTGGCTAAGGATGTTACAATTCGCGTGCACTCCGAAGAAGCATACATGGCGGCTGTGGAAGCATCAGAAATTTTATTCGGAAAAGGTGATTTGGCTACGTTAAAGGGCCTGAAAGAGGATGTTTTGCTGTCGGTGTTCGAAGGTGTGCCGCAGATAGAGGTGGCAGCAACGGCTTATGAGCAAACAGGCACCGTCAGCGATTTGCTGTCGGATGTAACCGGCGGACAGGTTTTCGAATCTAAGGGCGAGGCCAAGCGCATGATCAAGAATGGCGGCGTGAGCATCAACCGCGAAAAAGTGCTTAACCCCGACGATGCCGTGGCCTTTGATCTGTTGCAGCAAAAGTACCTGGTGGTGCAGAAAGGAAAGAAGAACTACTACCTTATTACAGTAAAGTAGCTTATTATAAACCATTTAACACAAAAAAGGCGCCCAAATTGGACGCCTTTTTTGTGTTAAGCCTGCGGGCTTAAACTTATTTCTTTTCTGTGCTGGAGTTTTTTGCATCCTGCACTTCCTTGCGGATATCCTGGGCCATGTTTTTCAGGTCCTGCATACCTTTACGTACACGTGTACCGGCAGCTGCGTTGTTTTTCTCGTAGAACTTTTCGAAATCAGATTCTAAAGACATTACAAGATCCTTGAGTTTGTTGAAGTTGTTGCTCATCTGTGTTATTGATTAAGGTGAAATAATAGGTTTAACTGCTCTAATATACACAATAAATGATAACAAGCAAAAATTAAGGATTTATAATATAGGCCCTTGAATCAAACTAGGCCGTTACTGCCGGACTTGAATACAAACCCTTATCCAGTTTTTGTGATATTTTTTCGAAAGCTGCAATTGTTTCTTCCACATCCTGCAGGGTATGAATGGCAGTCGGGATAAGGCGCAGCATAATCACGTCTTTAGGCACTACCGGGTACACCACAATAGAACAGAAGATATTATAGTTTTCGCGCAGGTCAAGCGTCAGCTGGGTAGCATCCGAAATCTGGCCGTTCAGGAATACAGGCGTTACAGGTGACTCTGTGGTGCCAATGTTGAAGCCTTTTTCACGCAGGCCGCTTTGCAGCGCATTTACCACTTCCCAAAGTTTATCCTTCAGTTCAGGATTGGCACGCAACAGTTCCAGGCGCTTCAGGGCTCCTGCCGTAACCGGCATCGGCAACGACTTGGCGAAAATCTGCGAACGCATGTTGTAGCGCAGGTACTCTATCACCTGCTCGTTGGAGGCTACAAAAGCCCCGATGCTGGCCATTGATTTGGCAAACGTAGAGAAATATACATCAATGCCATCCTGGGCGTTCAGGTACTCTCCCGTGCCGGCGCCTGTCGCGCCCATCGTGCCGAAGCCGTGTGCATCGTCTACAAACAGGCGGAAGCTGAATTTCTCTTTCAGCGCAACTATTTTATCCAGGCTGCCCAGGTTGCCGGACATTCCAAATACGCCTTCCGTAATTACCAGAATAGCGCCGCCCGTGTTCTCAGCCCAGCGCGTGGCGCGCTCCAGCTGTTTTTCCAGGCTTTCCATATCATTGTGTGAGTACACAAAACGCTTGCCCTGGTGCAGGCGCACGCCGTCGATGATACAGGCATGCGATTCAGCATCATACACAATCACATCGTGGCGATCAACCAGCGCATCTATAATAGACACAACCCCCTGGTATCCGAAATTGAGCAACATGGCATCCGGCTTCTTTACAAAATCCGCCAGTTCAGACTCTAACTGCTCGTGCACGTTAGAGTTACCCGACATAATACGGGCACCCATTGGCGTAGCCATTCCCCATTCGGCAGCAGCTTCAGCATCAGCTTTACGCACTTCGGGGTGGTTGGCCAATCCCAGATAGTTGTTAAGGCTCCACGTCAGCACCTCTTTCCCCCTGAACTTCATACGCGGAGCAATGTCTCCCTCCAGTTTCGGAAACGTGAAATAGCCATGCGCATAATGTGAGTGGCTGCCTAAAGGACCTCTGTTGGTCAACAACTTTTCGAATAAATCCACTTGTGTAATGATTAAGTTATCGGGATATTTTGAATTTTAGCATTCGCGCTGCGATTTCAAACGAATTCAGCCATCGCAGCGCCACAAATTTATGTTTTATATGCTTCATAAACAATTGATATCCGGCCGCGGGAACACCTTTTTCGTAGGCCCGCTTTTAAGTATGGCCTCAATCTCTTTTCTTTGATGGTGATTAAAAAATGCTTCATGAGAAAAATAAATAAAATACTGGTAGCCAACCGCGGTGAAATTGCCCTGCGGGTGATGCGCACAGCCCGTGAAATGGGCATAAAAACGGTAGCCATCTTCAGCGAAGCCGACCGCAATGCCCTGCACGTGCGCTTTGCCGATGAAGCCGTATGTGTGGGAGGCCCCAAATCCAGTGAATCATACCTGCGCGGCGATAAGATCATTGAAGTGTGCCGGCAGCTGCAAGTTGATGCCATTCATCCGGGCTACGGCTTTTTGTCAGAGAATGCCGGTTTTGCGAAAATGGCTGCGGCAGCCGGCATCATCTTTATTGGCCCTTCTCCCGAAGCTATCGAATTGATGGGCAGTAAGCTGGCCGCAAAAGCTGCCGTAGCCAAATATAATATTCCGATGGTGCCCGGCACCGAAGAGGCAATTACGGATGTAGAGGCAGCCAAACTGATTGCGCAGCAGGTAGGCTTTCCTATACTTATCAAGGCAAGCGCGGGCGGCGGCGGCAAAGGCATGCGCGTGGTGGAGCGCGTTGCTGATTTTGAGGAGCAAATGCAGCTGGCCGTAAGCGAGGCAACTTCAGCTTTCGGCGACGGCTCGGTGTTTATCGAGAAGTATATCGGTTCGCCGCGCCACATCGAAATACAGGTGCTGGGCGATACACACGGTCATACCGTAAGCTTGTTTGAGCGCGAATGCTCCATACAGCGCCGCCACCAGAAAGTAATTGAAGAAGCGCCTTCTGCTATACTGACACCCGCGCTTCGGGAGGAAATGGGCCGCTGCGCCGTGAACGTAGCCAAAGCCTGTGATTATGTGGGTGCCGGCACGGTGGAGTTTCTGCTGGATGAAAACATGAACTTTTACTTCCTGGAGATGAACACCCGCCTGCAGGTAGAGCATCCGGTAACAGAGCAGATCACAGGCCTGGACCTGGTGAAAGAGCAGATCCTGATTGCAGAAGGCCAGCCGCTGGGTTTCGCGCAGGAAGATTTACACATCAACGGCCATGCCCTGGAGCTACGCGTGTATGCCGAAGATCCGGCTAACAACTTCCTCCCGGACATTGGCCGACTTGAGACGTACAAGCGCCCGCAAGGCCCTGGCGTGCGCGTGGATGATGGCTTTGAACAAGGTATGGATATCCCGATTTACTATGATCCTATGATTGCCAAACTGGTAACCTTCGGCAAAGACCGCCAGGAAGCCATAGACAAAATGCTGCGCGCCATTGATGAATACCAGATAACGGGTATAGAAACGACGCTCTCCTTCGGCAGGTATGTGCTGCAGCATCCGGCATTCGTAAGCGGTCATTTTGATACCAAGTTTATTGAGCGGTATTTTACGCCGGAGGCCTTAAGGGCCAAAGAAGATGAGGCCGCAGATGAGGTTGCAGCTGTATTGGCTGCCGTACTCCTGAATGCGCGCAAGCCAGATAGTGCTACGGCAACTATCGCGTCTTCAGTTCCTGCTGTTTCCGGCTGGCGCAAAAACCGCTTAAAATAGGCCCCGTTTACAAGAGCCACTAAGTATAAAGGCGCTGTAGTTTACTGCAGCGCCTTTATACTTAGTGGCTCTTCTATATTTATACTTTATGCACCTGCTCTTTCGGATTTGTAATTACCAAGTGCTGAAAGCCCTCGCAGCGTGCGCAGCTCCTGCGAAGTCAATGCTATACTTACACCAAATCAAACAGGCTGCGCACACCTATCAGGCGCTCCTTTGTGAAGCCCTCGCCATACTTAGCGCCAATGGCATGGCCCAGTTCGAGCGCGCGCGCTTCGATAAACAGCAAAAACTCCGGCGAAGAGATATAGGTGTTGGGTGAGCTGTCGTCGGGGTTGTAAAACTGGGATTTAAAAGCGCGGATGGTTTCCATCTTCTGTTCCCAGTAAGGTGTAATATCCACCACCACATCAGGAGTTATCAGCCGATCCTGAATATAATGATATACTACTTTGGGCCGCCATACCTCCTGTTGCTGTCCTTGTGCATCCGTTGTTTCAATCATTCTGAGGCCGGATTTAAAACAGGCTTCCGATACAAGTTCTGAACCGCGCCCATGATCCGGATGCCGGTCATGTATGGCGTTCATCAGCACGATTTCCGGTTGGTACTGGCGCAGCTTCTCAATTATTTTAAGTTGATGCGCCTTGTCGTTTATGAAGAAGCCATCGGCAAAGCCCAGATTATCCCGCACCTGCAGTCCCATCACTTTGGCGGAAGCCTCCGCCTCGGCAGCCCTTGTTTCGGCAGTGCCGCGTGTGCCCAACTCCCCCAATGTTAAATCAACAATGCCCACTTTTTTCCCGGCTGCAATGTGCGCAATCAGGGTGCCGGCGCAGCCAAGCTCTACATCATCTGGATGCGAGGCAAAAGCAAGAATATCAAGTTTCATGTGTGTTCTGCTATAATTATCTGATACGCAGCTTTTTACCAACGCGCAGCGTAGTACGGGTACTGATGCCGTTCAGCCTGGTTAGCTGGCTTACCTTTACGCCATACTTCTTAGCAATACCCGATAAGGTATCACCGCTGCGAATAGTATGGTACGAAGACCTGCGGGCTGTGCTTTTCTTGGCTTTCGCTTTGTTGTAGTAATCAAACAAAGCTGAGGTAATCTGAAAATTCTTGCCCTTCAACAGGTAATCGGGGAAATCGTACAGGTTCTCCGGATCAATCGGGTTGCCTTCGTAGCGCACTTCATAATGCAGGTGTGGTCCGGAACTGCGGCCTGTGCTGCCACCGAGGCCGATTACATCACCCGCCTTCAGAAACTCGCCTACTTTGGCAATGGGCTTGCTCATATGGCCGTAAAGTGTTTCCAGGCCGTTGTAATGGCGCACTACAATGTAGTTGCCATAGCCGCCGCCGTCCCATTTATTGATGCGGACCACGCCGTCGAATGCTGCGCGGATGGTGTCCCCGGTATCCAAATCCAGGTCTGTGCCATAGTGCCAGCGATAACCCCGGTAAGCAAAATGGCTGGTAACCGGCGTTTCGGCAAGAGGCATTTTATAGTTGCGGTTCAGGGCCGGCTCGTAGAGTTTAATATCTATGGTATCTTTCAGCTCCCGTCCATCCATGCGATAGGGATTGATGTTGTGCGTGTCCCAGATAGAATAATAGCCGGCAATCTTAATCCAGGTCGAGTCTATCAAAACCTCCTCTGATACTTCTACAATATGCTGCTCGCCTAAATCTAGCTCAGACGTATCTTCACTTACAATGGAAAGTTCTTTTTTAGGATTGAAATACAGCGACTTATCCGCGTCTGAATTTTCATCCGGGAACTCCTCATACTTAATCAGAATGGTTGTATCCGGCCGTACGTACTGAATCTTAGGCGTTTTCACCTTAAAGAGGTCTTTCACTTTGGTCTGGGCATCTGCCTCAGACGTGCAGACAAACAGACTCAGTAAAAAAAGTACAACAGATACCGGTGCTTTTTTTATTAACATTTAACATTTATTTTAGCTTTCTAAAGCTATCGGGCATGTAATTTACGCCTTGAATAACTCTGAAAAAGCTCTTTTATTGTATCCAGCCAGATGCGGCTATGCAAAATACCAACAGGTATGTAACGGAATACAACTTTTATTAATGCAAATCGCGTGCAGCCAGGTAACGTTCGGCGTCCAGGGCAGCCATACAACCTGATCCTGCAGCAGTTACAGCCTGGCGGTAAGTAAAGTCCTGCACATCGCCGCAGGCAAAAACACCGTCAATATTGGTTTTGGATGTACCAGGAATGGTTTTGATGTAACCATTCTCATCCAGGTTCAGGTAACCGGCAAAAATATCAGAGTTGGGCTTGTGGCCGATAGCAACAAAGAATCCTTTTACCGGAATCTCGCGCAGTTCGCCTGTTATGGTGTTTTTCACGCGTACGGCTTCCACACCATCAGTGCCCAGTATCTCATCCGTCATGGTGTTCCAGAGGATCTCTATGTTCCTGGTCTTTTTTACACGTTCCTGCATTATGAGCGAGGCGCGCATTTCTTCACGGCGCACAATCATGTATACTTTGCTGCACAAGTTAGCCAGATAGGTTGCTTCTTCAGCGGCCGTATCCCCTGCCCCCACAATGGCGACATCCTGACCCCTGTAAAAAAAACCATCGCACACTGCGCAGGCCGATACACCGATGCCATTGAATTTTGCTTCCGACTCCAGGCCCAGCCATTTGGCCGAAGCGCCGGTTGAAATAATTACGGTATGGGCTTCAATTACCTTCTGATCATCTATAACTACCTTGTGCGGCTGTGACGAAAAGTCAACGGAAGTTGCAATGCCATAGCGCACATCAGTGCCGAAGCGCTCTGCCTGCTGCTTAAAGTCCTCCATCATCTGTGGGCCATTAACCCCCTGAGGATAACCAGGATAATTTTCTACGTCGTTTGTGATTGTCAATTGGCCGCCGGGTTGCAGGCCTTGGTATAGAACTGGTTCAAGACCGGCGCGGGAGGCATAGACAGCTGCCGTATAGCCGGCAGGCCCGGAACCGATAATGAGACATTTCACTCTCTCTATTTCCATATAAACTGGGTGCATAAATCAGGATGCAAATATACAAACTTTCTGAGCATTTGCCGCAGGATCACTCTAAAGTCCTCACAGCGTGCAAAGCTCTTGTGAGTGTCTGGTTTTGCGTTGTAGCAGGCAAGACGCTCGCAGGTCCGGAAGACACCGCAAAGTCTGAGTGGAACTTTTATCATTCAGTTTAACAGGATTCATTGAAAGCATCAATTCGGATGTATGCTTTTCATAAAAACAAAACCCCGGCTTTGCGGCCGGGGTTGTTTTCTTGTTTATACCTGCTTAACCCAAGTATGGCTTCAGGGCTTTGCTGCGGGAAGTATGGCGGAGCCTGCGAATAGCTTTCTCTTTGATCTGGCGTACACGCTCGCGGGTCAGGTTAAATTTTTCACCTATTTCTTCCAGCGTCAGTGAATGCTCACCGTTGAGGCCAAAGTATAAAGTAATTACATCAGCTTCACGCTTGGTTAAAGTAGAAAGAGCACGCTGTACTTCTTTGCGCAGCGAGTCATTCATCAGGCCGGTATCAGGCGATTCTTCGTCCTCGTTCTCCAGTACGTCGAGCAGGCGGTTTTCTTCACCCTGCACAAAAGGGGCATCCACAGATACGTGGCGGCCGGATATTTTAAGCGTATCCACCACTTCGGCGGTAGTCAGCTCTAAAACCTCAGCAATTTCTTCAGGAGAAGGCTCCCGCTCAAATTTTTGTTCCAGTTCAGAAAAGGACTTGGAAATTTTGTTAAGGGAACCCACACGGTTGAGTGGCAGGCGCACAATGCGCGACTGCTCAGCCAGCGCCTGCAGGATCGATTGGCGAATCCACCATACGGCGTAAGAGATGAACTTAAAACCTCTTGTTTCGTCGAAGCGTTTGGCTGCCTTAATCAGACCTAAGTTGCCCTCGTTGATCAAATCGCCCAACGACAATCCCTGATTCTGGTACTGCTTGGCAACTGATACGACGAAACGCAGGTTGGCTTTTGTTAATTTCTCAAGCGCAAACTGATCTCCTTCCCTTATTCTTTGAGCTAACGTAACCTCCTCATCGGGCGTAAGCAAATCTACCTTGCCAATCTCCTGTAAATACTTATCGAGCGACTGGCTTTCGCGGTTAGTAATCTGTTTGCTTATCTTGAGTTGTCTCATTAGAATACAATATTATCAAAAAAGTAAAAATCTTTATCTATGCTCGGATTGGTAACACCAGAAAGCAGGGCAAAAGTTCTGCTGTTCTTTAATTAAACATGTGATTCCAGAAGTACAATGGCTATATATAAAGCTCCCGGCGCATACTTAATGAGCGCCAGGAGCTTATATAATAAGTTGTTACTTCTGATTTGCCTCTGGCTTTGGCAGAATTGCCTTACGCGAAAGTTTGAATTTTCCTGTTTTTTTATCAATATCGATAAGCTTCACTTTCACATCTTCTCCGATCTCCAGCACGCCATCCATGTTTTCAAGGCGTTCGTGTTTAATCTCTGAGATGTGCAACAAGCCGTCTTTACCGGGCATAAACTCCACAAAAGCGCCGTAAGGCTGGATGGATTTCACCTTGCCAATGTACTCGTCGCCAATCTCCGGCTGCGCCACAATGCCCTTAATTTTGGAAACCGCACTGTCCATGGCTTCCTGGTTGCTGGCAAAAATGTTTACATGTCCACGCTCATTTTTCTCTTCGATGATAATTGTAGCACCAGTATCCTTTTGGATTTGCTGTATAACTTTCCCGCCCGGCCCGATAACGGCTCCGATAAATTCTTTATCAATTACGATGTTGAACGAACGCGGCGTATGCGGCTTGTAATCCGGATTTGGCGCAGCAATGGTTTTGTTCATCTCGCCGAGGATGTGCGCACGGCCTTCTTTTGCCTGGGCTAATGCTTGGCTTAGCACGTCATAAGACAAACCTTTCACCTTGATGTCCATCTGGCAGGCCGTGATACCATTTTTGGTGCCTGTCACTTTAAAATCCATATCTCCCAGGTGATCTTCATCGCCCAGAATATCAGAAAGGACAGCAAATTTGCCTGTTTGCTCATCTGTAATAAGGCCCATAGCAATACCCGAAACAGCATTCTTTATCGGCACACCGGCATCCATCAGCGCCAGGCTGCCCGCACAAACGGTTGCCATAGATGATGAACCATTCGATTCTAAAATATCGGAAACGATACGGATAGTATAGGGATTAGCATCTTCCGGCGGAAGCACTTTTTTGAGGGCACGCAGCGCCAGGTTGCCATGCCCAACTTCGCGACGGCCAGGACCGCGGTTAGGTTTTACCTCGCCGGTAGAGAAAGCAGGGAAGTTATAGTGCAGCAAGAATTTATTTGTACCAGACACCATGGCACTGTCGATCATCTGCTCGTCCAGTTTGGTACCCAGGGTTACGGTTGTCAGCGATTGTGTTTCGCCGCGGGTAAAGATTGCAGAGCCATGCGTAGCCGGCAGGTAGTTCACCTCCGACCAGATAGGGCGGATTTGATTCAGTTGGCGGCCATCCAGACGTATGCGATCGTTGAGCACCATGTTGCGAACGGCTTCTTTCTCTACATCGTGGAAGTATGTTTTTATTAGGCCCATGTCGTAGCCGTGATCTTCGGGCAGGCTGGCCACAAATTCGTTCAGCACCGCAGCAAAGCCTTCTTTGCGGCCGGTCTTACTGGTATCGCCTTTTTTAGCTACTTCGTAAGCACCCGCGTAAGTGGCGTCGTATACTTTCTGGCGCAGCTCTTCATCGTGTGTCTCGTGAGAGAAAGTACGTTTTTGCTGGGACCCAACCATTTCAGCCAAATCCAATTGTGCCTGACACTGTACTTTAACAGCTTCGTGGGCGTACTGAATAGCTTCCAGCATTTCCTCCTCAGATACTTCGCTCATTTCACCCTCTACCATCACCACGCTGTCGATAGAAGCACCCACCATCAGGTCGATGTCTGCGCGCTGCAGATCAGAGATGTTCGGGTTGATTATCAGTTTGCCATCAATGCGGGCTACGCGCACTTCAGAGATAGGGCCGTTGAAAGGGATATCCGATACAGCCAGGGCAGCAGAAGCAGCCAGGGCGGCCAGAGCATCAGGCGCAACTTCCGGATCGGCAGAGATCAGGTTGATGGTCATCTGGGTTTCAGCATGGTAATCAGACGGGAACAGCGGGCGCAGCACACGGTCTACCAGGCGCGAAACAAGTATTTCATAGTCAGACAAGCGGGCTTCTCTGCGCAGGAAACCACCGGGAATTTTACCGGCAGAAGCAAATTTCTCCTGGTAATCAACAGATAAAGGCAAAAAATCCACGCCCTCACGGGCCTCTTTGTTGGAAACCACCGCTGCCAGCAACATGGCATTACCCAGTTTTACAACGACAGAGCCGTCAGCCTGCTTGGCTAGTTTCCCGGTTTCAATGGTTATCTCCCGGCCATCCGGAAGAAGTATAGTTTTAGTTATTGCGTTCTGAGACATCTTCAATTGTTTAAACATCAAAAAGACAGGGCACCCATTGCATCCACTGTCGGGGTACTGGCAAAATGAAAGGGGAAGGCCTAAAAAAGTTTAGGGAATCCCTTGTAAGAATTCCCTAAACCCAATAGCTTATTTTCGGATACCAAGCTCACTGATGATAGCTCTGTATCGTTCGATATCGTTCTTCTGCAGGTAGTTCAGCAATCTTCTTCGCTTACCAACCAGTTTCAGGAGACCTAAACGGGTGCTGAAATCCTTCTTATGGATTTTCAGATGCTCCGTGAGGTCAGCAATGCGGGTGGTGAAAAGGGCGATTTGAGACTCGGCAGAACCTGTATCTGTGGTAGATTTAGTAAAGCCGTGCTTTTCAAAAATTTCTTGTTTCGCTTCAGTAGTTAATTTCATTGCGTATAAATATCAATCTGTTTTTCCTGGCAAAATATGCTGTATAAGCCGCAAAGATAAGGATTTTAATTAAACTTAAAAATTACCGCCTAATATCTTTTTATACTATAATCTAAATTTTATTGCGGCGCAGGCGTGCCAAAAACTTACGCCAGAAATCTATCTCCAGCAGGCTGGAGTCGTTGCGGGCCTGGTACAAAAAGAAAAGACCTATGGGCAGCAGAATGGCATTGGCCCCCCACATACCCAGTCCAACGGGTATCAGCCCTTCGCGGCCCCACTTCTCTCCAAGTATGGTCATCACATATAATAGTATAAAAAACATGATGGAGATAAGCACCGGTACGCCCAGTCCCCCTTTTTTGATGATGGCACCCAGCGGCGCGCCGATCAGGAACATGACAAGTATGGCCGCAGACTGGGTATACTTACGCCATATTTCAATTTCATAGTTATTGGCTTCGCGTTTGGTGGCCGTGATGCGCTCCAGGTAATCGGCTGTAAAGGTTTTGATGTTGCGGGCTTTGTTTGTTGCCGTTTCCAGCATAACTATCTGGGGGGCATCCAGCTTACGCTTTACCTTATGCCCGACAAGCTTCAGCCCATTTTTAACCTGTCCGGTATCTGCTTTAAAATACATGTAATAGGGATCAATGTTTGGAGCATACTTATTCTGGTCTTTTACATTGCTGAGCCTGAGCGAGTCTGTTACCTGCTTGAGCTGGTCGATATTCTTCATCATCTTGTTGTCTGAAAAATATTCCTCCTTGGTGCGGTCCAGGTCAAAGGAAGCCAGGCTCATTACAATCTTGCTCTCGTCAAATTTCTGGCGGGTAAACTGGTCGTTGTTGTTCCGGTAACTCACGGGGCCACCCCTGTCGATGTACATGTTACCATCAAAAAGCTCCAGCACCAGGTAGCTGTCGTTGTGCTCAGTATACATGCGGCCGGAGTCAGCCAGAATAACTTTGGTATTGGAGCCTCCATCTGTGTGATCATAAATCATCACATCGCGCAGCGATTTGCCGTCGGCCAGTTTCTTGTTTATTTTGATGCTGTAACCGGGCAGCCCATTGTAAAAAGCGCCTTCCTTGAAGTTCATGGTCGGTTTTTTCTGGCGTATGTCCCAGAGCAGGCTATAGGCTTTGAGGTTTGCCTTGGGCACCACCAGGTTGTTGAAGAAAAAAGCGCCTATAGAAAGGATGAACACAAAAATAAAAACAGGACGCAGAATACGGGGCAGGGCAATACCTGCTGATTTAATGGCTGTCAGCTCATGGTGTTCTCCCATGGTGCCAAACGTCATGAGCGCAGACAGCAACACGGCCAGGGGCATTGCCACAGGCGCCATGTTCATGCTGAAGTAAAAGATCAGCTCCCCGAAAACAGCCGCTCCCAGATCCTTGCCAACCAGTTCGTCGAGGTATTTGAGAATGTACTGCGTGAGCAGGATGAACTCAACAACAGCAAACGTAAGTATAAAGGGGCCGATAAATGACCGGAAAATAAGCTTGTCTAATTTCTTCATGTGGGCCTGTGCGGCAACGTAGGGTTCTTGTTATCTTGTTTTGAATAACAAGCAGTAACCAAAAATCGTGCAAAGATAAGCAGACCAGGCAGATTGTAAACTACCCTCCTACTATTTCACGCAGCTTTTGCATCAGGTGCTCCCATAATTCCTCCAACTCCTCCAGGTCATCTTCATCCGAGTAGTCCATCACTTTCAGAAACTGCTCTTCCGTCAGTTCGCTTGATTCGATGGAAAAATCGATAAAAGGTGCATCAACCGTTTGCTTTTTATCTTCGTCCAGGAAAATAAAGCGAACGGAGCGGTTGGTACGATGACCGGTCATTTCGGCATAATGGCTGCGCCCGTCCCAGATAAAGTTAAAGATCTTGTCTTCGTTTATCACCACGTTGTCGCAAAACCACTGCGACAGCCCGCTGGCTGTGCTCAGGTATGGGTAAAGCAGTTTAGCGGAAGCATTGATAGGAAACTCCCGGACAAACTTTACTTTGGTAACTTTCGTCATAATAGGTATGGTAAGTGTCTGAGTAAGTATAGTATTTATTTTTGGTTGTATAAATATCTTAAAAATAAAATATTTTTTTTCGCGTCTATACTTGTTTATTGGCTTAACATTGCGTTATATTTGCACCCGATTCGGCGGGGTAGCTCAGATGGTTAGAGCGCAGGATTCATAACCCTGAGGTCGGCAGTTCGATTCTGCTCCCCGCTACACTTATTAACAAACCCTTTGTAAGTATAAACTTGCAGAGGGTTTTTTATTTGATAAGGTTATATTTAACTGCATTATCAGTACAGATTTGCCTGATTATAATTTTCCTCAAAAATAATAAAATAAAATAATGAAGCACCTATACCTTCTTTTGCTGGCCTTGTTGCCCCTGCAGCACCTGCCGGCCCGGGCCAATGCGCCTGAAGTATATTATCTGCTGAAGCCTGACCGTGTTTTTGACGGAGCGCAAATGCACGAGGGGTGGCAGGTGCTGGTACATGGCAATAAAATTGAGGCGGCGGGCCCCAACATACAGGCACCGGCTACGGCAACAGCCATCGACCTGACAGGTATGACGCTGCTGCCCGGGCTGATTGAAGGCCACAGTCATTTGTTTCTGCACCCTTACAACGAAACAAGTTGGAACGATCAGGTACTCAAAGAATCTAGGGCGGAGCGCACGGCACGCGCTGTTGTACATGCCGAGAAAACGCTGCTGGCAGGCTTTACCACGGTGCGGGATTTGGGTACTGAAGGCGCCGCTTACGACGATGCAGGTCTGAAGCAGGCTATTAACAAAGGTGTTGTACCCGGGCCCAGAATGCTGGTTGCCACCAAAGCCATAGTAGCTACAGGAAGCTATGGCCCCAAAGTATTTAGCGCAGATCTGGATGCACCGGTTTTAGGTGCAGCAGAGGCAGATGGTTATGATGCTCTTATTAAGGAAGTACGCACGCAAATCGGCAAAGGCGCCGATATCATCAAAGTATACGCCGATTACCGCTGGGGATCAAATGGCGAGGCGCGCCCGACTTTTACAGAGGAGGAATTTAAAACCATTGTGGCGGTTGCCAACAGCAGCGGCCGCCCTGTGGTGGCACACGCTTCAACGGCAGAAGGTATGCGGCGGGCCATTATGGCAGGGGTATCCACCATAGAACATGGCGATGCTGCGACACCGGAAATTTTCAGGCTGATGAAGAAAAAGAATGTTGCCTTCTGCCCTACCCTGGCCGCGGGCGATGCCATTGCGCAGTATGGCGGGTGGCAGAAAGGTACACAGCCGGAGCCGGTGCGCCTGCAGGAAAAACGCCGGAGCTTTGCAGAAGCCATGAAAGCGGGCGTAACTATTTGCATGGGCGGCGATGTGGGTGTTTTTCCGCATGGCGACAATGCCCGGGAGATGGAAATGATGGCAGCCTATGGCATGAAGCCGCTGGATGTGCTGCGTGCAGCAACAGCCGTAAATGCCACTGTCTTCGGCATCAGCGACAAAGTAGGCAGCATTAAACCCGGCCTATTGGCCGACCTGGTAGCAGTAGAAGGAGATCCGGCTGCCAATATCAGCCAGATCAGGCAGGTGCGGCTTGTAATGAAGGATGGTGCACTCTATTTAAATACGAAGTAAGAATTACGCGTTTGGAAAAAGCTGCGGTTAGGACATAAGTATAAAAAGCATCTTTTAAATGTTTCCCTACTTTCATTTGAAAACCTGAAGTATAAATAAGGCCAGTTTTCAACTGACGGAAGCTATTGTATTATAGCTCCGCCAATTGAAAGCTGGCCTCATGACAAGCTCTAAGTTGGAAACTTGAAGCAGATATAAAATGTATCCTAATCGCAGCTATTCCAAACCCGGAACCTGAACACTAATAATTATACATGATATTGTAGTAATCGGCGGCCATGCGTGCGGCGGTAAATTCCGGCGTAATATCGCGCATGCTTTGCTTCATGATGTTCATCCATTTGTCGCGCTTCAGGTAGTAGGCAGGCACAATTTCATTCTCCAGAATGTGCATCATACTTTTATAATCAGCCTCGTCCTGCATCTCTGCCGGCAGTGTGGTATCAGCAACGGGAATAATGAAGCTGTTTTCGCCATGGCGGGCAAACTCCGGAATCCATCCATCCTGGATCGAAAAATTGATTGCACCATTCATGGCCGCTGTCATACCGCTGGTGCCGGAAGCTTCACGGGGGCGGCGGGGCGTATTCAGCCAGATATCGGCGCCGTGTTTCAGTTTACGCGACAGGTCCAGTTCATAGCCCGTGAGCACGGCAAAGTTTTTGCGCTTGTAGGATAACTTCACGAGCTTGTCGAAAGTATTTATTGCGCCGCTGTCGTAAGGGTAAGGCTTGCCGGCCCATATTACCTGCACAGGTTGTTCTTCGCGGCTGATCAGCGCGAAAAAGCGATCCAGGTCGCGCAGCAACAGATCGGCACGTTTATAAGCGGCAAATCGGCGGGCCCACACAATGGTGAGCACATCCGGCTGAAAGAGTTTGCCTGTCTGGTCAGCCACCACTTCAAAGAGATGCTGTTTCATTTCTGCCTTCCGGCGCACCAAAGCGGCATTATCATCTTCCTGCAAAGCCTGATTCAATTCTGTATCCATCCAGAAAGGGACATTCTGGGCATTCGTAATCGCTTTTATCTCGCAAACACCCTCGTTATCATACCACATGTCGCGGGCAACCTCGCCATGCAGTTGCGACACACCATTGGCCACTTTCGAGAGGCGCAGGGCCGCTAAAGTATGGTTAAACATTTGCCCGTGCATTCCCGTAATTTCGCGCACTTCATCCAGTTGCATATTATTAAAGAAGCCCATGCGATCCAGAAAGTGAATATCATGCTCCTCATTTCCTGCTTTTTCGGGGGTGTGGGTGGTAAACACGACATGCTTGCGCAACTCGCTTAAGTCCTGAAACTTGTCGTACAAATGAAATGTGAGCGGCAGCGCATGTCCTTCGTTCATGTGATATATTTCGGCGCCGCCCAGTGCCTCCACCACTTTAGCACCGCCTATACCGAGCACTATGCCCTGTGCAATGCGTGTAGATGCTTCGGGATCGTAGAGCATGTGCGTGATGGTACGCGCCAGGTGATCGTTGCCCGGCACGTCCGTGGTCAGGAAATACATGGGCACTGTGCCAAACGTTTCGGGCTTAAGTACCATCGCTTTTACCAGCACCGGGTGCTCGTCAACCTGCACTGTCACCGTAATGCCGCTGTCTTCGAGGTAAGTATAAAACTTTTGCAAAAACTGCACCCGCATTGTCTGATCCTCGTTCCGGCCCTGATCGTAGTAGCCATACTCCCACAGCATACCAATGCCTATCATGTTTTGTCGCAAATCAAAAGCGCTGCGCATGTGTGAGCCTGCCAGAAAACCCAACCCCCCCGAATAAATTTTTAAAGCCTGGTGAATGGCAAACTCCATGCTGAAGTAAGCTACGCGCTTGCTGTACCGTTCATCAATGTCGTGTGGGTGCGACCACCTGTTATACTGTGTCATCATACTATTCTCTTATTTGCGGCTGAAGGCTGCCGTTGTTATACAGCGCCCAATATATTTATTAAAAATGATTTACTCTTTTTAGCACAAGTCCTGCCAACGTAAATATCTCGTTTAGTGTTTATAAAAAAGTAAAATATCTATACCCGAGCTCCTGAATATCTATACCCGGAGGCCCTAAATAAAGGTAAACTTTTGGATTATCCCATAACCTTGTAATTTTAGGGTCTGAATATTTTAAAGCAAAATGGAGAAAAGACTTGTGCTTGGGGCAGATATTGGTGGTTCTCACATCACAGCAGCCTTTATAGATCTGATAACACGCAGCATTTTGCCTGACACCCTTGTACGGGTTCCTGTTAACGCCCACGGCACTGCCAACGATATTCTGGCGGTGTGGTCGGGTGCAATCAAGAAGTCAGTGGATTGCCTCAAGATAAGCAGCCCCTGCATAGGTATAGCCATGCCCGGCCCCTTTGATTATGAAAACGGTGTGAGCAAGATACAGCACCAGGATAAGTATGACGCGCTTTACAATCTGAATATTAAAACCCTGCTGGCACAGCGGCTGGGCATTGAGGCCTGCAACATCAGGCTGCTGAACGATGCGGCCTGTTTTCTGCAGGGAGAGGTTTTTGGCGGCGCAGCGCAGGGGTACTCCCGCGTAATCGGCCTTACGCTTGGTACAGGACTCGGCTCTGCACGTTATCATGCCGGCACCGCAGAAGATGCGGCCCTGTGGAGCATGCCTTTTCTGGATAGTATAGCTGAAGATTACCTGGTAACACGCTGGTTTGTGAAGCGCTACAAAGAGCTTACCGGTAAAACAGTGAGTGGCGCGCGCGAATTAGCAGAACAGGCTGACATCGACAGCGAAGTACAAAAGCTATTCGGCGAATACGGCCGTAACCTGGGCACTTTCCTGGCTAACTTTATTCAAATGGATAATCCTGAGGCAGTAGTTATAGGCGGAAATATTGCAAAGGCGCTTAACCTGTTCCTGCCTGAGACAAAAAGCGTGTTGGCAATGCGGGGCATACATGTGCCACTATGTAAGGCTATACTTTCCGAAGAGGCTGCATTGCTGGGCGCTGCCAGTTGCTGGAAATAAGGATGTCTTTTAAATTAATAAACCTCAGATTAGATTAAAAGCAGCTTCATTTACTTTAAATATTTTCCTTTCTGACGTGTGCCAAAGGTCACGACGTGCAGCCAGCCTCGCTTCCCCGGCTGTGCAGAGAATAATGCCGTATATACCTGACCTTTCCAAGGCTGTATACTGCGCGGCTTCCAACGGATAAGTTGTGCGTAAGCATGTATAAAGAGGATCGACTGTCAGGCGTTTTATAATTTTATAAACAGGCAACTCTTTTACTCTAAACACTTACTGCAAATCTGCAAGTCAGGATAAAATACTTTCAGAAAGAAACATAAATTTTACCTTTCTCATAAAGCCCTGAAAAACTTTTCTGCAGAGCCATCCTACTGTCTCTCAGGGTACTTTACCTCACATTTAAAATTTTATAAAGGCTGCTTTAACATACTTATCCTGTTTTAAAATACATGTAATTTCATAATAAACATTGTAATATGTATAAATATATAAACAAATATAGTATATTAACGTTTTACATTTTTGATTTACTTATTTATACACTTTCAACCTAAACACACTTTATGAAAAAGTATTACTTAGTGCTATTCTTGTTCATCTTTTCTAGGCTTGCATTCGCTCAGGAAAGTATTACTGTTCAGGCAAACACTGTTATCAAAGATGTGTCGCATCATCCGGTAGGTATTAATGTGGATTACCTGATGGATGACGATACTTATCTTCAGCCAGAAACGAGTACTACAAGTGCCCTGCAGGAAATGGGCGTCAAATTTTTGCGGTTTCCGGGCGGCGAAAAATCTGATAACTATATCTGGGGACAATATCCATATACCTCGGCTAACCCTACCCTTGCATTATCAGGAGCCTGCCACTGGCCAAACGAAGACCCCAGGTTTGTGCTGGACGATCACAAGAACCTGAAGCCAACTACCCTTGACTTTGATGAGTTTATGGTCATGGTGAAAGAGACAGGAACTGAACCCTTGATTGTGGTAAATGGCGACGGATTTCACAACAATGGCGGCACCTGCGGCGGCGTACCCTCCCGCGACAGTCTGCTAATGGCAGCTAGGCAGTGGGTAAAATATGCTAACGTTGTGAAGAAATATAACATCAAATATTGGATGATAGGCAACGAATCCTATCACAGCGCGGCTTATGACGGCGCTGTTTCAGCCAATGATTACCTGAACGATCTCATCGACTTTGCGCAGGCCATGAAAGCTGAAGATCCCAGTATTAAGATCGTAGTAAATGGCTTGTCAGACAGCTGGTGGGAAACTATTCTAAGCAACTCTACTGCCGCAGGTTTGATAGATTACCTCGGCGTAAGTGTATATCCAATTTATAACTGGTCTACGGGTTATGATCATTACCGCACTACCTCTCCTAACTTTACCAGTAGTATAAACGTGGCCTCTAATGCTATTACAAAGTACGTAACCAATACCACGGACAGACAGCGTATTAAAGTTATCGCTACCGAATATAATACGATTGACTGGGCAGAAGGTGGATGGCTTAATCGCAACGATGTGGGGCATGCCCTGGTAGCCTTTGATATGCTCGGTAAGCTTTTACAGGTACCTAAACTGGATTTGGCTTTCTTCTGGAATACCAGGTATGTAGACAACCGTGAAATACCATTTAATGTATTCGATGCCCTGAGCAGCACCGGAAAGATGCAGGCGAATGGGTTAGCACTATCAGTATGGGGAAAATACCTGCTGAATGATTTAGTTACAGTAAACAGTACAGCCAGTATTGTTTCTTATGCATCTAAAAGTGCGACCGGGCTAAACGTCTTTCTGTTAAACAAAGACACGCAAGCCCATACTGTCGATCTTAATATAAATGATTTTGTCACCTCAGGCACGGCCGAAAGGTTTACGTATCAGGGCACATCAACCTCAGATACGGCTCCTGTTTTCGCACCATCAGATCCAGTGGCATCGCTATCTTCCGGCACCTCACAGTATTCCTTGCAAGTAGAACCTGCATCTATTACCGTGCTTAGATTTACGAAAGCTATAGAAGTAAGCCAGCAGGTGTCGAGCCTGACGTTGGTGAATGCAGACAACGAAGCAGACCTGCAGGCGCTGGTGAACGGGAGCACTTTGAACCTGGCAACGCTGCCCACCAGGAGCTTCAACATCCGGGCCAACACCAATCCTGCTACTGTGGGCAGCGTAAAGTTTACCTTAAGCGGCACACAGAGCAAAACGGCTACGGAAAGCGGCAAGCCTTACGCCCTGTTCGGCGATGACGTGCATGGCGACTACTACGCCTGGACGCCTGCTGTGGGAAGCTATACTTTAACAGCCACACCTTACACTGCCGCCAAAGGCGCAGGCACGGCAGGCACTACCCTGACGGTGAGCTTCACAGTGGTGGACCAGGCCCCGGAAGAGAACCAGCCGCTGATAAGCAACGTGTCTGCCACCACAGGCAATGCTTACACGGTCACAGATGTGGCAGCAGGCAAACTCATGTATACCGACCGTACTTACAAAATCACGTCTGTGCCTGCTTCTCTTGCTGGTGCATCGCTGATTCAGACGGCCAACAATGATAAATGGAATACCAGTACTTCGCTGCTGAGTTTCCGCCTGGCACAGAAAGCGACTGTCTACATCGCTTACGACCCGAGAGGCACCACGCTTCCTGCCTGGCTGAGCGGCTGGCAGAAGCTATCGGATAGATTAGGGGTAGATGATTCTAAAATCAGCAGCATGGATTTGTACAGCAAGAGCTTTGAAGCAGGAGAAGTAACGCTGGGCGGCAACAAGGCAAGCCCTGCTGCAGGCGCAGAGAACAACTACCTGGTGCTGGCGCTGGCTGCTGTCACTCCGGCCACCTCTTCTGCGCTGGTGAGCAACGTCGCTGCTGCGAGCGGCCGCAGCTACAGCCTGGCAGAAGCACAGGCTGGCGAGCTCATGTATACTGACCGTACTTATCAGATTACATCTGTGCCATCTTTTTTGCAGAATGCAGCGCTGATTCAGCCGGCCAATGACGATAAAAAAAGCACGAGCACTTCGCTGCTCTCTTTTGAGCTGTCGGAGCAGGCGGTTGTCTATGTGGCTTACGACCCGAGAGGCACCACGCTACCAGGCTGGCTGAGCGGCTGGCAGAAGCTCAGCGACAGATTAGGTGTGGATGATTCGCAGATAAGCAGCATGGACCTCTACAGCAAGAGCTTTGAAGCAGGAGAGGTAACGCTGGGTGGTAATCTGGCCAGTCCGGCAAGAGGTGCTCAGACGAATTACCTCGTCATTGCTGTACCCGCTAATCAGACGCTCACTGCCACACAAATTACAGCAGCGGTTGCGACAGAGAAATCCTCTCAGAACCCGAGTCTACGCGTATTTCCTAATCCAAATACGGGAAACCAGATATGGGTTGAACTCGGCAATTTGACAAAAGAGGAGCAGGTCGCAATAACACTTTTTGAGCCGGTAACAGGCCGTAAATTGTTTAGGTACAGCTTCCGGGCCGATAGCTCCGGCGGCACTTCTTTCCAATTGCCTCTGAAACAAGCCTTAAAGCCAGGTTTATATCTGATAAACGTTGTTACAAAATCGGGAAAAGAGTATGCCAAGCTACTGGTTACGCAATAAGTATCACTATGCTTTGCGTGAAGTAATAGCAAAATGAGGGATGCAGTCCTGCTTTTGGTAAGTTTTCTGTTCAGCAAGTAAAACTGCTTGCTTTATACTTACCCTGAGAGTAATGCTACCGCTCATGAAGAGCACCGAATGTAATTTGTGGGCATATTGCTCCAAGACAGATAAAGATAATAGCCGCTTAATAAAATAAGCGGCTATTATCATTTATAGGAGCACAACCCTAAAAGTTGTGTAGGTAATAAGGACAACTTACGCGTAGCGGTACCTGTCAGGTGGCATGGATTTATCCAATCCGGAACAAGTTTGGCTGCCTAAGCGTAAGAACAGCATAAATAATATACACAAGCAATTAACAGACACAAGCAATGAAAACATCTACATCCACATATAGCAAAATCGCTTCAGCAGGCTTTATGCTGCTTTTCCCTATCATGTCCGGTTGCTCCGTATTTTCCGGAAATGACTTGTCCGATTCGCCGGCCGTGGCTGCACAGCAGCAAAGGATAGAAGCACTCAAAGCAGATGTGAAAGAAGCCGAGCGATATACAGAAGAGGCAGAACAGCGAGAAAAAGCAGCCAAGAGTCGCCTTAAAGCTGCTGAACATGAGCTAAAAGCAGCTGAGGCACAGGCCAAACGCAGAGGCTACTAAAATTTTATAACTGAACCGCACGTTTCGTCTTTGTCAGATAAGAGCAAATAAGCTGCTGCTTATCCGGGAGGAACCGGCAAGTTCTTATAATTCAAAAGCCACTTATCGGGTGATAAGTGGCTTTTGAATTATAGAGATATTCCGAAATAGGGATTCCCCTCCTGCATCGCTAAAAAATAAGGGTGAGGAATATCTGCCTTACAATGTGCTTAGCTGCATTCTCTCAAGAGATAAAGTTTTTCAAGAGTAATGCAGTAAATGTTTGGCTTTTTAGTAGCGGAAGAGGAAATTAGTGCCGTTCCGTATCCATTTCTCGAAGAAAGAGTTATCGTTATACTCACCTGAAAGTAGTTCAAAGCCATCTGTGTTCTTGTTGGAGCGTGAGTCCATGAAACTGGCTAATGAATCCTGGTTATTTGGCTCCCACTCCTGCCCTTTTTGCAAAGCGACACACAGGTATTCGCGTGTTGTGTTATCAACTAAATATTTTCTGTTCATTTATGTAAGTTATGCATAAATATTCGGATAACAACAATTTATCAGAAAAATATTGTTTTTTATTTATCAAACAATACTCCTCCTCCAGAAGAATACAAATTTTGCCGGATTACCAAATGGAAGATGATGCTGCCATGATAAATACTTATTTGGCTTTTTAACCTGATAGCTATATTATTTAGTACCAAAATTATACCTTAACAGTTAAATAGTATACTGTCTTCTTTGCAACTCCCCACTTTGCATGCCTGAACATTGTCATTAAAGCCCAGGTATAAACAAGAATCATAAAGATGAACCGAAACTTTTCTGATACATTTACTTCTGGCAGATATTAAAATAAATGAGATCAGTTTTTATATTTCTCTTGATGATTGCTTCAACATCGCAGACGTGGAGCCAGGAACACAGGCGGGCACGGGACTATGGTATCCATATTGGCGTGCTGCCTACGGGAGACAACAACGCTATTACCGATGTAAGTGGCGTAAAAGTAGGCCATACTACCATCATCCATGGAAATCATACACGGACTGGCGTTACAGCGATTCTGCCCCATGAGGGGAATATTTTTCAGCAGAAAGTGCCGGCTGCTGTATATGTTGGCAATGGCTTCGGGAAATTGGCTGGCAGCACGCAGGTGCAGGAACTAGGCAATCTGGAAACGCCTGTTATCCTTACCAATACGCTAAGTGTCGGAACGGCCATGAATGCTGTGGTGGACTGGATATTGCAGCAGGCTGGCAACGAAGACGTGCAGTCAGTAAATGCGGTTGTAGGAGAAACAAACGATGGCTACCTGAACGACATACGCGACAGACAGGTAACCGAAAAGCACGTAACCGCCGCCATAACGCAGGCCAAAGGGGGCGCCGTGGCCGAAGGTAACGTAGGCGCCGGGACAGGCACGATGTGCTTTGGCTTTAAAGGCGGTATCGGAACGTCTTCGCGACAGCTACCCGAAAGCCTAGGCGGCTATAGCGTCGGGGTGCTCGTACAAACTAACTTCGGCGGCGTGTTGCAGATCGGCGGGGTGCCGGTTGGCGAGGAGTTACAACAGTTTTACCTGAGCCAGCACCTGCAAGACCATGCGGACGGCTCATGCATGATAGTAGTGGCCACAGATGCTCCCGTGGATGCCCGTAACCTGGAGCGCATCGCCAAACGCGCCATCATGGGGCTGGCTAAAACCGGCGGTATTGCCTCGAACGGCAGCGGCGATTATGTTATAGCTTTCTCCTCTCACCCTGGTGTACGTGTGCCGCATACTTCCGCCTCCAAAACACAAACCGTGACTTTGCTTCGTAATGATGAAATGTCGCCGTTGTTTATGGCCACCATCGAAGCCACGGAAGAGGCGATTATCAACTCGCTGTTTATGGCAGAGACCATGGAAGGAAAAGAACAGCACAAAGCACAATCCCTGCCGCTTGATAAAGTTATTCAAATATTAAGAAAGCACAATGCCATCAATCCCTAAACTATATGCCTTTCTGCGTGGCGAAATCTTACCCTTAGATGAGGCCTTCCTGCACGTAAGCGACCTTTCCATTCAGAGAGGTTACGGTGTTTTTGATTTCCTGAAAGTGCAGGACGGGCACCCCTTGTTTATGAATGAGTACCTGGCCCGCTTTTACGAATCGGCCAGGCTGATGGGATTGTCTGTTCCGGTACCCGATCATACGCTGAAAGCAGCCATACATGAACTTATTCTCAAGAATAACCTGCCCCTTTCAGGTATAAAAATGATTCTGACAGGAGGTTACTCCGCGAATGGCTATAATCCGGCTGCCCCTAACCTGATTATCCTGCAGCAGCCCCTTTCGTTACCAGACCAGGCGCTGGTTCATAAAGGCATCAAAATAATTACACATGCGTACGTGCGCGAATTAGCTCAGGCCAAAACAATCAACTATACGATGGGTATCCGGCTCATCAACGAAATAAAGGCAAGAGGAGCAGATGATGTCCTTTATCACCACGAAGGTATTGTAACAGAGTTGCCGCGCTGCAATTTTTTTATCATAAAGCAGGACAAGACGGTGGCCACGCCCGGACAGGATGTGTTGCCGGGTATCACCAGGAAGCACGTGCTGGAGCTGGCCGGCAGCAAGTATAAAACGGAAGAAGGAACCATTACCCTGGACGATGTTTTTGCAGCCAAAGAAGCTTTTCTCACCAGCACCACGAAAAGAATACTTCCTGTGGTGCAGGTAGATGACATGATAATCGGTGACGGGAAACCAGGGCCAGTTTCCCTTTCGTTGCTTGCAGATTTAATTTCGCTGGAGCAGGCGCAACTCGCGACAGGAAAAAAGTAACATTAGCTACAAAACTCAACTACAGCTTTCCGGAAATCTGACAGACGCAGAAAAAATTTATAAGCCAGTTAGTTAATCTTGTTCTTTCCATAGGTATAAAGGGGAAAAACTTACCGGAAATTTATTTCCTTGTAGTATATGTATCTGGCAATCACCAAAGTATAATCCGCCAGAGCAGTCAATTCAGCGGCTGGTATAAAATCCGGGCATCTCCAATCCTTTCATAGGTAAAAAAGCCTTTTCTACCAGTTTCCGGCAATATTCTGCTGCCTCCTTCTATCCTTCTGCCTGTAAATACGTATGGCAATACAGCACTCTAAATTTAAAAGCCATCGCATCTGCCAAACATATAGGAAAAGTTGTACTGGAGGTACTGCTCTGGATACTTCTGTTTATTATAGGATTGATTGTACTCATAGTGGTGGCTTTGCAGTTTCCGCAGGTACAGAACTATGTGGCACACAAAGGTGCCTCCTACCTCTCCGACACACTCGATACTGAAGTCAGGATTGGCGGTTTTACCACCGACTGGCGCAATGCTATTGTACTGAAAGATGTATATGTGGAAGATCAGCAGCAGGACACCTTATGGTACAGCCAGCGCCTGGGTATTGACATAATGTTGTGGTCGCTGCTGCAGGGCGAAGTAAACATCGGCCGTATCAGCCTGGAGCACGCCACCGCCAACTTACACATCCGCCCTGACAGCTCCTCTAACTTCGGATTTATTATGGAGGCATTTGCCACGGATACCACGGTAGCTCAACCTGTTGACACCACTTCCTCTGCCTTAGCCATTAACCTGGATGTGATAAACCTGGAAGACGTACATGTAAACTTCCGGGATGAACCAGGCGGGAACTGGATAAAAGGACATGTGGGCCATTTGCTCACCACCATGGAGGAACTGGATTTGGATGCACAGCGCTACCTGGTGGATGAAGTGGAGCTGGAAAACACAGCTTTCAGCTATACACAAACCAAGCTGCCGCCGCCTGATACAACAGAATCCGAGCCACTGGAAATGGAATTCGGGATCAACCGTGTTGCTTTAGATAATGTGAAGCTAAATTATAACAGCCAGCCTGCTGAGCAAAGCATTGCCTTGAATATAGGTCAATCGGAACTGGAGGCCCAAAAGATTGACCTGATAAATGCACGCATAGATCTGGATAAGTTTGCGTTGCACAACACAGATGTAATTTATAAGCAGGACAAGTATAAACCGACAGACTCGCTGGCGGTGAACCCGCAGAAAACTGTGCAGGAACTTGATTCGGCGGTAGAACAGGCCAGCGGCGAACCGGCTAACTGGATTGTAACGCTGGACGCACTGGATGTATCGGATCTAGATGTGAAGTTCGACAACTTTAATGCCCCCGCACAACCGCAGGGCATGGATTACGATCACCTGCTGTTCCGGAACATTGCAGTAGATGCCAATGATATTTATTATAGCCTTAACCGTACCACGGTTGATCTGAACCAGTTGAAGCTACAGGAGAAAAGCGGCTTTCAGGTGAAGAACTTCCAGGCTGCGATAACATTCGACTCCACCCATACCGAACTGGCAAATCTTGATCTCGTAACCGGCAACAGCCACCTGCAGCGCCACCTGGCTGTTGGCTATCCGTCGCTGGATGCTGTTGCAGAAAACCCGGAGCAACTTACCCTGGATCTGGATATTCAGAACAGCGTTATTGGGATGCAGGATGCTTTATACTTTGCCCCTTACCTGGCTGAGAACCCTTCCTTTAAAAGTATAGCCAAAGCAAACCTGCAAGTGGACGGGCAGGTGGAAGGAAGCCTTGAGAATCTGCATGTGCGGCAACTGAACATGTCCGGCCTGCAGGGCACCGAGATCGCCGTAACCGGAGACATCCGGAACGCAACTGATCCAAATAAGCTATACATGGATTTGCGCATTAACCAGTTGGCAACTACCCGAACGGATATCAGGGCGCTGACGCCTCCGGGTACGCTCCCTACCAACATCCGCATACCGGCACAGCTCAGCATGACGGGCACTTACAAAGGCAGCCTGACAGCATTTGATGCCAATGCAGATCTGCGCAGCAGTTACGGCAACATGAAAGCCGTGGTAAACATGGACCCGGGCCCTGCAGGTTCAGAGCCATTTACAGCCAGCATAAGCACCAACCGTTTTAACCTGGGCCAGCTGTTTACCGACAGCCTGGGCGTAGGAATTATTGCGCTCAATGCCACTGCAAAAGGAACAGGGCTTACACCCGAAACCATGCGGGCACAGGTGAAAGCCGATATCAAGACGCTGGAGTATAATAATTATACTTACAACAACATCGATGTAAATGCCAACATCAACCGCAACCTGTATACTGTTGCGGCCACTGCAGAAGATAAGAACCTAGACTTTGATCTGAAAGGCGATTTTAACCTGCGCAATAGCGATCAACCATCATATACCTTTGACCTCGATCTGGACGAAGCCAACCTGATGGCACTAAACTTTTATCCGGAGCAGTTGAGCGTAACAGGAAACATGACCGGCAGCTTTACGGGCATGGAGCCCAGCACCATAAGCGGCACCCTGGAGGCAGAAGATCTGGTAATAACACTGAATGAAAATGTATATCCCCTTGACTCTTTGGCATTGACGCTGCAGCAAAACGGAGAAGGAGCCGCCATTCTGCTGCAGTCGGAGTTGCTGAATGCGGATATGCAGTTCCAAAATACACTGGCTACGCTGCCCATTGCACTGCAAAAGCATTTTTCTGATTACTTCGACCTGCAGCCTGACCCACCATATCCTGCAGAAACCAACCTGGAAGATTTTAAAGTGCAACTGCAACTGAAGGATACAAAGTTACTTACCGCTTTTGTGCCCGGGCTGGAGAAACTTGCAGCAGCAAACCCCATCACGGCTACTTATAATGGCGAAACGCAGGCACTGCAGTTGGATGGCACCATCAATACCATTACTTATACCGGTTATACTTTAAAAGACCTTGCGTTACAAGTGCGTGGCGACGAGAATGCACTGAACTATAGCATCAACCTCGAACAATTGATATCACCATCCCTGAAAGTAGATAATGTTTCTTTCACAGGCGCTGCGCGCGATAATGATATGACAATCAAACTGGCGGTGGCTGGTAACGGCGAACACGAGCAGTTCGTAATTGGCGGCCTGCTCAACAGCTTAGGGCCCGGCTACCGCTTTTCCTTTAACCCCGACCAGCTTGTAATTAACGGCGACAGATGGACAGTGCCTGCAGAAAACTACCTGCAATATGATACCAACCTGCTATATGCCAACAACATTCAGTTGCAACATGACAACAGCTATATTGCTCTGAATAGTACGGGACCACTGGGACCAAATGCACCTTTAAATGTACAGTTCAGCAACTTCAAGATTGGTTACCTGCTGGAAACATTCCAGCGGGAAGACAGCCTGGCAGCAGGCACTATTAATGGCACCGCCACTATTAATAACCTGATGGCCGGCACCATGAGCTTTACCTCGGATTTATCTGTAACGAAGTTTGCCTTCCAGGGCGTACCCGTGGGTGATATAGCGCTGCAAGCCAGCAGCCAGGGTCTTAACCGCTACAACGTGGATGCTTCGCTTACCAGCAATGGCAACCAGTTGCTTGTTGACGGCTTTTATGAATCGCAGCCAAATGCCAGCCTCCTGAACTTTGATGTAAATGTGGCAAACCTGAACATGGCTTCTTTCCAGGGCTTTACAGCAGGTATGGTGAAAGATATGGGTGGCAGCGCCAGTGGCAGGTTGCATATTACCGGCACCCTGGATGACCCTGCCATACTTGGCCAGCTCAATTTTAACCAGGCACAGTTTAATGTAGCGATGCTCGACGCACTTTACCGGCTGGAGGATGAGCGGCTTGTGTTTAACGAGCAGGGCATCAACTTCCCGGATTTCACGCTCACTGATTCGCTGGGCAACGATCTGGTGGTGAATGGAAATATCCTGACGAAGGATTATGTAGATTATCGTTTTGATCTGACCGCCAGTACCGACAAATTCCTGGCCATGAACTCTACGGCAGCGGACAATGATTTATACTATGGAACTGTACTTATGGCTGCTGATGCATCCATTACGGGAGATCTGGCCCGTCCGGAGCTGAAAATAAATGTACGGGTGCTGGATGGCTCTGCTTTTACAGCTGTGGTTCCTGCCGATGAAGTCGGCGCTGCGGAACGGGAAGGCGTCGTAGAATTTGTAAATCTTAATCCATCGCTCACCGCCATTATCGATGGACAGCAGGAAGCGGATACGGCCCAGACTGGTTTTGTAGGAGCTGATATAGAAGTGGAAGTAACGGTTACGGATGCCACGCCTATTACCATTGTCATTGACCCAACTACCGGCGACAACCTGGTGGTACGTGGCACAGCAGACCCGCTGTTTGTAGGCATAACCCCCAGCGGACAGATAAACATGACCGGCCGCTACGTTATTACAGACGGCAAGTATAGTATGGACTTTTATAATCTGGCTTCCCGTGAGCTGGATATTAAGGAGGGCAGCTACATAGCCTGGACTGGTGACCCTTTGCAGGCGGACCTGCAGATAACGGCCGTTTACACCGTAGAAACTGCCCCGCTAGAACTGGTTGCTACCCAAATAGAGACGCAGGATCCGGCTTTACGCAACCAGGTTCCTTTCCAGGTGTTCGTGATCGTGGAAGGCGAAATTATGAAACCTGAGATCAGCTTCAATATTGAGATTCCGGAAGAAAAAAGAGGCCAGGTGCCGGCTGTGGTTACTACCAGTCTGGGAAATTTAAGGCAGGATGAATCGGAAATGAACAAGCAAGTCTTTTCGTTGCTGGTACTGGGCCGCTTCATGGCGCCTGATCCGCTGGCAAGTTCCGGAGGCGGATTTGCTGCCTCAGCCCGCAACAGTTTAAGCCAGATAATGACCGACCAGCTCAACCAGCTCACCAACAAGTATGCCGGTGGATTAGGCCTCGAACTGGGCGTAAACTCCTATGAAGATTATTCTTCCGGCTCGGCACAAGGCCGCACTGATCTCAATGTGGCTCTGCGCCAGCAGTTCCTCGATGACCGTCTTACTGTGCGCATAGGCAGCGACATAGGACTGGAAGGACAAGGCGAAGCAAACAAAGCAGCAGGTGGCTTCGGGGGCGACATTTCAATCGAATACTCCATTACGAAAGATGGCAGGCTACGCGTGCAGGGCTTTCAGCGCAACGAATATGCCGGCATCCTGGAAGCCACCGATGTGCGCACTACGGGAGTTTCCCTTATCTATGTGCGTGACTACAATAACTTCTCCGACCTTTTCCGAAGCCTGGAGGCAAGGATGGCAAAAGAGAAACAAAAACGCATAGAAGCAGCAGAACTTAGATCTCAGGAATAGACATTTATATTTATGACGACCACCATACCCCGTAAACTGCTGCTACCCCGCTACACCATGTTACCCGTGTTGCTGCTGGTGCTGTTTTCCGGCTGCAATATCACCAAAACAGTACCCGAAGGCGATGCCTTGTTTGCAGGCTACAAAGTGAAGGTAAAAGGAGAGAAAGACAGCAGCAACAGAGAGGGAGAACTGGAAACCAGTTTAACTGAGATTGTTCACCCCAAGCCCAATGCCTCTATACTTGGCCTGCGCCCGAAGCTCTGGATTTACAACACCTTTTATACCGAAAAAGAAAAGGGAATTAAGCACTGGATACAAACAAAATTTGGCGAACCGCCCGTGTTGCTCTCGGCCGTTGATACCAGCAGTATTAATGCGACCATGGGCACTTTCCTGGAAAACAAAGGGTACTTTAACAACACAGTAGCAAGCCAGACAACCGTAGAGAACAAAATGGCTACTATCGACTGGACAGCTTTTGTGAGTGAGCCTTACCGCATCCGCAAGATCGAGTATACCCTGAACGACTCGCTGCCGGTACAACACGACATTAACCAGACACGGCCCGGATCTTTACTCCTACCCGGCGACCCTTATGATTTGCAGACCATGATGGATGAGCGCACCCGCATCGATCAGCAACTGAAGGAAGAAGGTTACTTCTATTTCAGCCCAGATTTGCTAATCTTTAGTGTTGATACAACTATAGGCAACCGGCAGGCCGATGTGCTCCTGCGCTTAAAAAACAGTGCGCCTGCCCAGTCCCTGCAGCCATACACGATAGATGATGTGTATATATTTGCCAACTACACCCTCGGCGACAGCCTGGGCGCCAATGATACCATAGATGTAAGGGGCTATCATTATATCCCGGATGAGAATTATGTAAAAGCAAAGTATCTGCTGAAAAGCGTGTTCCTGAAAAAAGACAGCCTCTATGCCCGCCAGGATCACCTGCTTACCACCAGCCGCCTGATGGGCCTGCCAGCTTATAAGTTTGTGAATATAAATTACGAACAGGACACTACGCAGAACAACAAACTCGATACTTTTATTTACCTCACGCCGGCCTTTAAAAAATCGTTGCGGGCAGAAGCAAAGATGGTGAGCAAGTCGAATAATTTTGCCGGGCCGGGCCTCACCATATCGTTCCGGAACCGGAATGCCTTTAAAGGTTCTGAACTGCTTAATGTAGAATTTACCGGTAATTTTGAAAGCCAGGTAGGCGGACGGGTTACCAGCGCTACAGCCGAGGGAGAAGATGCAAGCACCAAGAGCGGCCTGAACTCTTATGAAGTGGGCGTACAGACTACCTTAACTTTTCCACGGATTGTTTCGCCATTCAAATTACACAACCTGCGCACCGAATTTGTTCCTAAAACCAGGATGGCGCTTGGCTTCGATTTCCTGAACAGGGTGCAGTATTTTCAGATGAACTCTTTCAACGCCTCTTATGCCTATAACTGGCGTCCCAGGAAAACCATCACCCACGATGTTACGCCCATCAACTTACAGTATGTACAATTATCGAACAGAACGGAGGCGTTTAATACGATTTTAGCGGAGCGGCCATACCTGGAGCGCAGTTTCCAGAACCAGTTTATCATTGGTTCCATTTACCAGCTCACGTACAGCACGCAGATGTTTGAGAATCGGACACACCAGTTCTTCGACAACCTGACTGTAGATGTATCGGGCAACCTGCTGAATGCGGCACAATCGCTTGGAGGCACGGATGCGCCAACAGAAGATTTGCCGCGCACCATCTTTGGGCAGGCGTATTCGCAGTATACCCTTGTGCAGAATGATTTCCGGTACTACCTGAACCTGACCGAAGAATCCCAGCTGGTAACGAGGCTTGCTGTAGGCGTGGGATATCCTTACGGTAACTCGACGACCCTGCCTTATGTAAAACAATTTTCTATCGGCGGTCCAAACAGCATCAGGGCATTCCGGGCGCGCAGCGTAGGACCCGGCACATATAACATTCCTGATTCTCTGGCTACCTCCTACTTCGACCAGCTGGGAGATATCAAGCTGGAAGCTAATTTAGAGTATCGCTTCCCGATTGTAGGATTTTTTAAAGGAGCTGTTTTTGTGGATGCCGGTAATATCTGGCTCATCAACGAATCTGTAGATGCTAATGGTGAACCTGACCGTAAAGGCGGCAAATTTGAAGCAAAAGATTTTATGAGTGAACTAGCTATCGGCACGGGTGTGGGTTTGCGCATTGATGTAGGCTTCTTCGTTATCCGCCTCGATTTGGGTATACCGGTGCAGGTGCCTTACCTGCCCAAAGGCGAGCGTTTTGTACTGGGTGACTTTAACCCAACCTTTAGCGGCGAAAACAGCATGGTGCTGAACATCGGCATTGGCTATCCTTTTTAAGAGACAACCGGATTATGCGGCTGTTTTTGAATCTTAAAGCAGCATCATTCACACTTCAGGCGAAGTATAGCACAGCAAGTATAACGTTATACTTGCTGTGCTATACTTCGCCTGCATCTTTTAAAGCAGCCCATCAGGCGGCAGCGGCGACTGCGTTCCGGGCGGTGTCTGGTAAAACCTGGTGGTAGGATAAGCAAACTGAATATCAGGTGCTGCCAGAAACTGTGTCAGCACTTCTACCCAAATCAGGTTTTCACTGTTCCTTCTGCCTGCTATTTTGCTCAGATACCGCACCGTGAGCTGGATGCCGTTATCCACTACTTTAACATATAGCTTCGGTTCTAAATTATCGAAAAAGATAAGGTGCCGCTGCGAACGCTTCTTAACTTGTTGCAGGGTAGCCTCAGAAAGCTTTTCACAGTGCCGGCCGGTTACTTCCAGCAAAATAACACGCGCTTTCTGCCAGTTGCTTTCAAAAGTAATATGCACGGGTACTTCGTGCCAGATAAAAGGGAAGCCATAGTTGTAGTTGGCCTGCGGCGTTGTAAACAGCCTGCCATTCGGGATGTGCACCACCCGGCCTGTCGGCTGATCGCCCTGCACCCATTCCCGTACTTCGTTCAGCGTAAACTGAAACAGCCGGATATCAATTACGTCTCCCACATGATCACCGAACTGTATGCGATCACCAATCCGGAAAGGGCGCTTCCATACTATAAACAGCCAGCCGGCCATATTCAGCAAAGGCTCTCTTAGTGCCACCACCAGGCCGGCAGAAAGCAAGCCCAGGAAGGTAGCAATAGACTGCAGACCTTCGAACCAGATGTTGACCAAAAGCAGCAGGCCCAGTCCTGTGGTAAAGTAATTGGTAGTTTTACGCCATTGGTACTGCTTCCGGATATCGGGCTGGCGTTTTACAACCAGGCGAAGCAGGAACCTGTTGAACAACAGCAGGGTGAGCAACACAATTACTGTGAGCAATACGTGCTCCTGAAATATAACCGTCAGGCCGGTTACTTCTTCTATCCAACGATAAATGTGGTGCATCGGCTTTTTACCTTTTCCTTACGCACAGCGCCTTCTTAAAGATAACCCAAACAAAGTATAAGCAACTGCTGCCGCTGCGTTAATGGTGTGTGATACCTGACCAGGATAAAACTTGCTCTTGCCTGTGCTCAGAATCTGTTACCTTTGCACTTTATTGGTTTCCGGGTGATAAGCTCAAAATAAACTTTTCTGTATACGCAGGTATAAATTTATACTTCTCTAAGCACCATAACCTATGAACGAAAATGTAAGAAGTCTTGAGCCAAAGGCCCTATGGAACTATTTTGCTGACCTGAATGCCGTGCCGAGACCATCCAAAAAAGAAGAACGTGTCATTCAATTCATCAAAAATTTTGGCGAGCAACTAAACCTGCCGACGATGGTAGATGAAATCGGAAACGTCATCATCAAAAAACCGGCTACGCCCGGCATGGAAGACCGTGAAACTGTAGCGCTGCAAAGCCACCTGGACATGGTACATCAGAAAAACGCCGACACGAACTTCGACTTCAATACTGAGGGTATCCGCATGTATGTAGACGGTGATTGGGTGAAAGCAGAAGGCACCACATTGGGCGCAGACAATGGTATTGGCGTAGCCAGCATTATGGCGCTGCTTGCTTCTACGGATTTGGCGCACCCCGCTCTGGAAGCCTTGTTTACCATAGATGAGGAAACCGGTATGACAGGCGCGATGAACCTGAAAGGCGGCCTGCTGGACGCGGGCATTATGCTGAACCTGGATACCGAGGATGACCGGGAACTGACCATCGGCTGCGCTGGCGGCATTGATGTAACCGCTATAGGTACTTATGCCGCAGAAGCGGCGGACAGGGAGGCCAAAGCCTATAAACTAACGATTAAAGGCCTGACCGGCGGCCACTCCGGCATGGACATTCACCTAGGCCGCGGCAATGCCAATAAACTCATAAACCGCCTGTTATTCCATGCCGCCGCAAACATCAATCTACGCATCAGTTCTATAGATGGTGGTGGCTTGCGCAACGCCATTCCGCGCGAGTCGTTTTCCATCGTAACCGTTCCGGCCGCAGAGGAAGCGGCTTTCCTGCAGCTCATTTCGGAACAGGAGGCGATACTAAAAACTGAGTACGCTACGACAGATCCGGGGCTGCAGGTGCTGCTTGAGCCAGCAGAGATACCCATAGAAGTGTTGCCTGCTGATTTCCAGTACAAGCTGCTCCGTGTGCTTTATACCTGCCCGAATGGCATTTACCGCCTTAGCCCTGATATAGAAAACCTGGTGCAAACCAGCAACAACGTAGCGCGCGCGCAGGTGCAGGAGGGCTTGTATACCATCCTGTGCCTTACCCGCAGCTCCGTAGATTCTGAGAAAATGGATCTGGCCGCCGCCATCCGCAGTGCTTTGGAGCTGATGGGTGCCGAGGTAACCCTCACCGGCTCTTATCCCGGCTGGACACCCCGCCCTGATGCTGACATTGTGCGTATCATGCGTGATTTATACCAGGATATGTTTGGTGCAGCGCCGGACGTAAATGCCTGCCATGCCGGCCTGGAATGCGGCATACTGGGCGCTAACTATCCGGATATGGAGATGATTTCTTTTGGCCCGAACATACGCGGCGCGCATTCTCCGGATGAAAAAGTGCAGATCAGTTCGGTGCAGAAATACTGGAACTTCCTGATAGAAACGCTGAAGCAGATCCCGGAAAAAGTGTAGCTTTATACTTACCAGCTTATTTTAAAGGAGCCGCTGCCTAACGCAGCGGCTTTTTACTGCCCGGAAGGTATCGAGAAACCTAAGTCGGTGCTGATGATGAAGGCATGCAGGCCATCGTTGCGCCAGTATTGGGCGGCACGCAGTTCTATACTTTTAAACAGGGTGCTATTGCCTGATATAGGCATATTAAATTTTGAAATGCCGAAAAGCGGGGAATAACGCACCCCAAGCCCTGCTTTATGGCTGTTTAAATCCGATAAGTCGTAATCGGAAGTATAAAATTCCTCAGAAAGCAGGTGCCTGCCATACGGAGCAAAATAATTTGCGCCCGTTTGGGTATAGAATCTGTAGAAAGGATATATGGAAAAGAAAGGTCCTATTTTAATGGGAGTTTCCAGCTCCAGCGTATGAGACGATATGCCCCAACTGTCGTTATAAAAACGGTAGAACAGGCGGGCGGTTAAGTAATCTCCGGCATAATAATTCAGGCGCAGCCCAAACGGGAATTTAAAGCGATTAGCAGGCAGTTGCTCCACCTGCGGTTTCTCCTGATCCTGGAAGTAAACCCGGTGAAATGTAGTGGAAAGCAGCCCTGTCTGGTACACCAAATCTGAAGAAAAAGACAGCTGTAACCGCTGGTTGATAACCTGCGACAGCGTTGCGGAGAAATTATAAGACTGGCGCTTGTTAGCAGAAACCAAATCGCCCTGCCCGCGCAGCTCAATCGGGTAAATAACCTTGATGGCATCCATGAAAATCTCCCCGGCCAGGCTCAGCTCCCGGTTCCCGTCCCGCGACCCTTTGGTCCAGCCGGCTCCTACCGAAAAGGAAGTATAATCATACTCTTTGGACGCGCCGATGTTTATACTTCTGATAACATGATGCAGGTTGTTGTTGCGGCTCAGGCCAATGTTGATGTGTGTGCGGGTATCGGAGCTGGAGGCTGAAGATACCTCAAAAGGGTCAATGTTGTCGGTTGAAGCGGAAGAATAAAAGTCCATCCCAAAGTTTACGTGCAGGCTGGTTACGGTATCGAGCGGCACGTTTACAATGATGGTGGGCGTCACGTCAGTCAGTTGCTCGGTGCCGATGCCGCCGGTAACAGGAGAGTGATCGCCGTCCTGTGTATAATAGCTGGCCAATATGTTTACGTCTGCCGGAGATACCTGCTGAAAAAATTTGGGATCTTTGGCGGTGCCCTGTGCCATTGCTGCCGTGGCCATACTACAGGCTGCCAGTAGCCATACATACTTTAGTTGCATCCGCAACCTCCTCCTACTTTTCCGCCATTGGCGCCGGAACCTCCTTCGCGGTATGACTCAAAGTTTACTTCAAAGGTTTCGGGCTTGCGCATGCTCAACTGCATTTCTTCCTCGTTCAGGTAGGCTTTCTGATAAGGCTTTACGGCTTCGCAGCTGCTCATCAGCAGTAACAGCCCTGAGGCAACCAGCAGCAGTCTTTTATTGATTTTTGCTTTCATTGTGCTTTCTCTTTGGCCTCCTTCTTACCTGTTCTTCGCATTAAGGGTTGATTCTTATAATAATGTAGGTGCAGGTTATCTGATGTCAGCAGTTCATCCTTATCCGTTATCAGCAGGCATTCCACGCCTTTTAACTGGTTAATCAGGCCCAATCCTTCCTCCGCTCCCATCACCGATACAGCGGTAGCCAGCGCATCAGCCAGCTCGGCATTGGGGCAAACAATGGTTACGCTCTTCAATCCTGATACGGGGTAGCCGGTGCGCGGGTCTATGATGTGGGAGTACCTTTTGCCGCCAATTTCCACGTACTTCTCATAGTTGCCGGACGTCACCACGGCTATTTCGTCGGCGGTGAGCCACGAGAAAACCTCGTCTTTTTCAGCTGGGTCGGCAATGCCCACATACCAGGATTCGCCATTTGCCTGTTTGCCCCAGGTCGTCAAATCGCCGGCGGCATTTACCACGCCGCCAGGTATGCCCATGCTGCGCATCAGGTCGCGGGCCCGGTTAGCGGCATAGCCTTTGCCTATCGCCCCAAAGCCAATCTTCATGCCCGGCTCACTTAAAAATACGCTATGGCTGGCCAGATCAAGTATAATCTTTTCGTAGCCGATTTTAGAAACAGAAGCGGCCACTTCCTGCGAATCTGGCAGGCTTTGCATGGTGCCATCAAAATGCCATACTTTGTCAATAGCGGCAAAGGAAATATCAAAAGCGCCGTTCGTCAGGCGTGACAGGCGGAGGCAACGGCTGATGAGATCGTATAGTTCCTCATCAACGACCACTGGCCTGATGCCTGCTGCACGGTTTATTTCACTGGTCTGGGAGGTGGGTTGCCACTCCGAAATCAGAGCTTCAATGCGTTGTGTTTCCCTGATGCCCGTCTCAATTGCTTCCCATGCTTTCTGTTCGTCTTTGGTAACAGCCGCAAACTCAAAGCGGGTGCCCATCAGCAACAGCACTTTTTTATACTGATGCGGCTCTTTGTCAGGCAGGCGTTGTGCCCAACTTACAGGCGAAAACAGCATAAAACAAAGTAGGAGCAGAAAAAAGCGGGCCATGTGCGTTAGTGTTTATACCAACACGAAGCCCACGCTGCAATGGTTACAGCGTGGGCTTCGTGTTTGAACATTATATGGCAAATTATTTCAAAAGCGATTTCAGGTGCGCCACATACTTTTCGGGTCCGCCGGGCAGGTAGCCGGTTTTAGCCAGCACATTTCCATCAGCATCCGTTAGTACCACCAGTGGAAACAGACCTTCTTTGTCATACTTGGCAGCCAAGGCCTCGTTGTGTTTCATCTGTTCGGCAGGTAAGTGGTTTTTCTTTAGTCTCGGAAAGTCCAGTTCCAGCAGTACCAGGTTGTCTTTGGCATATTGTGCGAATTCCTCCGATTCCCATACTTCCTTGTGTAACATAATGCAGGGTTTGCACCAATCAGAACCGCCAAAAACCATCATGATAGGCTTGTGCTCCGCCTTAGCTTGTTTCACTGCTTCATCATAATTATGTTGCCAACTGACGGTATCCTCACCTGGTGTTGCTGCAAAGGTGCTGCCAAAAGCAAAGAGAAATACTAAAGTCAGATAGCTTAAAAAGAGATGTTGTTTTTTCATGTAGTGTTGTTCTGGTTTTGTAAATGAAGATTTTTGAACCGGATATACTTTAAACCCAGGCTGCTGCAGTAAGTTCAACTATAGTGCCAATTACAAAACAACTTTGCATCAGGATGGCTTTATTTTGAGTATCAGCGTTTCATTCATAATTCCTGAACCATATGGAAGTATAAAATCACATCGGTTTTATACTTGCCATCCGGGAGTTTATACTTATGGCACCACTGTAAAGTCTGCAGCTTTCACATCCTGCGAACTGGTGCCGACATATACTTTAAAATTGCCGGGTTCCAGCACATATTCTAAATCATTGTTGTAAAATTTCAGGTCTTCGGGCGTAATCCGGAAAGCAATGGTTTTGCTTTCGCCTTTCTTCAGCAAGATCTTTTGAAAGCCTTTCAGCTCTTTTACCGGTCTGGTGATGGAGCCCACCACATCCTGAATATAAAGCTGCACCACTTCTTCGCCATGGTAGTTGCCGGTATTTTTCACATCTACTTTCACGTCCAGCGTTTCGGTTGGGCTGATGGTAGTTTTACTGAGTTGCGGCTGCGAATAGCTGAAAGTAGTATAACTCAGTCCATAGCCGAAGGGATACAGCGGATCGTTGGTTACGTCCAGGTAACGGGATTTATACTTGTCCAGCAGCACGCCGGCGTATGGCCGGCCGGTATTTTTATGGTTGTAATAAATCGGAATCTGTCCTACCACCTGCGGAAAGGTGGCCGTTAATTTACCGGACGGATTATAGTTGCCGAACAGCACGTCGGCAATGGCATTCCCTGCCTGCGTACCGGCGAACCAGGTTTCGAGCATGGCATCGGCATTTGCATCTTCCCAGGTCAGCGTCAGCGGACGGCCGTTCATCAGCACGATTACCAGGGGCTTGCCCGTTTTCTTCAGCGCTTTGAGCAGTTCCAGTTGTTTGCCCGGCAGGCCAATGTCGGCGCGGCTGGCAGCCTCACCCGTCATGCCCTGCGACTCTCCTACTGCCGCTATAATCACATCCGCACTCTGCGCTGCCTGCACCGCCTCGGCAATCATAGCTTCGGATGATCGATTATCGATTTCCAGTTCGCCGCCGTGGGCATTCAGCCGGTCAATCATCTGCTGATCGTCGGTAAAGTTGGCGCCTTTGGCATACACTATTTTCACATTATTTCCGGCTACATTCCGGATACCCTGCTCCAGCGATACTGCCTGTTTCCAGTCACCGGCGCCGCTCCAGCTGCCAATCATGTCGCGCTGATTTTTGGCGAGTGGCCCGATAAGGGCGATGGTTCCGGTTTTTTTCAGGGGTAGTGTTTGCTGCTCGTTTTTGAGCAGCACCATACTTTCGCGGGCAATTTCGCGGGCAGCCTCCAGGTAGGCCGGCTTCATTAAAGTGCTTTGCGAACGATTTGCATCAACATAGCGATAGGGATCTTCAAAGAGGCCCAGTTTATACTTAGCCTCCAGGATGCGGCGGCAGGCTTTGTTTACGTCTTCCTCCGATACTATGCCTTCTTTAACCAGTTGCGGCAAATGCTTCAGAAACACCTCGCCTACCATGTCCATATCAATTCCGGCTTTCAGCGCCAGTGCCCCGACATGAGCCTCATCGCCCAATCCATGCGGAATCAGCTCGTTGATGGCGGTATAATCTGTTACTACAAACCCGTCAAAGCCCCACATATCCCGCAGCACTTTCGTCATGAGCCATTTGTTGGCTGTGGCCGGCACACCGTTTATGTCGTTAAACGATGACATCACACTGCCCACACCGGCATCTACAGCGGCTTTATAAGGCGGCAGGTATTCATTAAACATGCGGTTCAGGCTCATGTCTACGGTGTTGTAGTCGCGACCGGCTTCGGCAGCGCCGTACAGCGCAAAGTGCTTCACGCAGGCCATCACCGTGTTATTGGCTGACAAGTCATTCCCCTGGTAGCCGTTCACCATGGCCCTGGCCACCTGTGAGCCCAGGTAAGTATCTTCACCCGCACCTTCGGCAATGCGGCCCCAGCGCGGATCACGGGCAATGTCCACCATCGGCGAGTATACCCAGTTCAGCCCGTCGGCGCTGGCTTCATCTGCTGCAATCCGTGCACTCCGCTCCACAGCGCCCATGTCCCAACTCGAAGCAACTCCCAACGGAATCGGGAAAATAGTGCGGTGCCCGTGCACCACATCGTAGCCAAAGAGCAGCGGAATTTTTAACCTGGAGTTATTCACAGCCAACTCCTGTAATTTGCGAACGGCTATGGGCGTAAAGGTATTTAGCACGCCGCCCACATTGCCCTTGCGGATATTCTCATCCACGTTTTCGCTTACAACCGGCCCTGTCACGTCAAAGCCGACCGACACCAGGTTTAGCTGCCCAACCTTTTCTTCCAGCGTCATTTTAGCCATCAGCTGATCTATAAACTGGTTCATCTCCTGCTGGTTTACGGATGTAGCCTGCGGCGGCTGTGTTTGTTTCTGTGCCTGGCAACCCGACAGACAGGCAGCAATTACCAGCGCTGTAAATATAGACCGCTTCATAGGTTTATACATTATTTGATGAGGTAGGGCGTGATTACTTTCGTCCAGATGCGGTACCCGTTGTTGTTCATGTGCAGGCTATCCTGCAGGAAGATTTCCGGCTTCGGCTTGTTGTTGCTGCCCAGCATCCGCGGATACACATCGGCAAATTTGATGTTGGGCTGCTGCCGGATATAAGCGCGGATTAAGTTATTTGCTTCCTGCACAATAGCATTGTACTGCTTCCGCGACGGACTTGGCTTGATGGAAATAAACACCAGCGGCACCCGCGGCAGCTCCTTCCGGATAGACTGGTATACGTCCTTAAACCTTTCCAATACTTCCGGCGCCTGTACCGTATCGGTGGCAATGTCGTTTTCGCCGGAGTAGATTACAATTTGCTTTGGCTGGTATGGAAAAACAATATCGTTGAGATAGCGCTTCAGATCCAGCAGCGTGGAGCCGCCGAAGCCACGGTTGATGACGGTATACTTTGGGAATGCCTGCTGCAGGTTGTCCCACATCCTGATGGAAGAGCTGCCTACAAACAGGATAGCATTTTTTGGCGGCATTTGGAGGCTGTCCTGCTGCTTAAATTGCTGTATTTCGTTCCAGAAAGGTAGATTTTGCTGCTGCGCCTTTGCTGCAGGAAGTATAAAGCAGGCTAAAAGCAGCCCCGTCAGAAGGTGTAAAAGTGGTTTTCTCATTGCTTATTTCTCTTTATTTATTTTTCTGATTGCCTGTTGAATTTCCGGGTTGCTCATAAATAACTTCCAAATCAGGCCACTACGGTAGTTCTCGATCATTACCGTAACAGGTGCCTGGTTTAAGCCCATGTAGAGTGGTGACACCCAGTTTTCATCCAGGTTGAAGGCGTCCCGGAAACCATAGGTGCCCCACAAAAAGCTGCCATAATTGCGGTAATAATTCTTCAGTGCCTGCATGGACTGCTCTGGCGTATACGGGAATGAAGCCAGCGCGCCTGTAGGCGTTATCTTTCCATGATCTGCATGCGGCACAGGCTCATCAGCAGAATAGCCCCAGGGACCGTCGCTGGCGGTCAGGCCCCAGCTGCGTTCACCATAACCATCATGATGCTCCGGATTTTCGACACAATACCTGTAGTTGATAAGGGCAATGGCACGGTTGTTCCGGAAATAGTTGGTATACTTGTCCTCAATTTTATGCGGATCAGGCCCCATAAACGAATAATGTATGAAAAAGAGCGGTCCGCCATCTGAGACACCCACAGGCAGCTGAATGCCAAAATAAGTGTTACCGTTGGTATAGGCAGCCCCTTCGCTCGTCTGGCCCCAAGCGGTTCTGTACTGCTGCGCCTTGCTGCTCTGGCTGGCCCAGCCGCTGTAATACATGCTGGCTGGTATACTATGTGTGGGTGAGGCAATGCCAAGCAGGTATACAACCATCGTTTCGTTCCAGCCGATAAGTTGGTGGCTCAGCACCCAGGCTTGATCCGGCGACCAGTGCCAGGTCAGAAAGTCTGTTTCCGGGGCTTTCCGGAACCAGTCCCATTCCACACCGCGCCATAATTTGGTGATGGTATTGCGTATTTCTTTTTCCTGCTCATTGTCTTGTGTGAAGTAAGCTTTGGCAGCCAGCAGGCCCTGCATCAGGAAAGCAGTTTCAACTAAGTCAGCGCCATTATCTTTTAGTCCGAAGAAAGGTTCTACTTTGCCAGTTTTGCCACTGATAAAATGCGGGAAAGCTCCGTGAAACTTCTCTGCTTTATCCAGAAAACGCACTATTTGCCGGAATCGCTCCACGCCCTGCCCCCGCGTAATCCACCCGCGCTCTATGCCGGTAAGTATAGCCATGATGCCGAAGCCCGAAGCGCCGGAAGCCACCATCGTGGTGCGGCCCGGAATGTTCTCCAGCGCCAGCCCGCTGTTGGGCTCTGCTCCTTCCCAATAATAACGGAAGCTGGCTTCCTGCACCATTGTCAGCAGCTCTTCATCCGTCATAGGCCTTGTGGAAGCGCTCACAACAGCTGATGTGGATGTCTCGTTATAGGCGTTGTCCAGCAGGCTGATTTTGTAGTAGAAGGTCTGCCCGACCGTGTCCACGTAATCGGCGTAGCGGCTGTAGAGCGGCGGCTGTATGGCTACCGGCCTGAAGGTCTTATTGTCAGAAGACCGGTATACTTTAATATAGCGCACTGCCGGGTCTGTTATTTTTTGCCATACTATGTCCACATGTTTTTCATAGCCATTGGCCTGAAGTAATTGTGGCAAAACATTTATACTTGCTGCTTTCGCTGAGGGCACCAGTTCCAGCTGATCGAGGTATAATTCATGCAGCTTACCATCATCGGTCTGCTGCCGGAAAGCGATGACGTCCACTTGCTCTGGCTTCTGAAATGCCAGATCTTTAAAACTGCTGAGCGGCACCTCCACTGTTACCCACTCACCTGGTTTATAGTTCCTGATATAGTTTTGCAGCGGCAGAAACGCTGATGTCTTCTCTGCTTCGCGCATGCCAATGGCGATGGCCGGCAAGGCAGCCGGCGCTGTATTCGACTTGGCAAACAACCGGAACACCAGTTTTTGCTGAGGCTGGAAAAAGTCCATACCCCGCAGCGGGTGGTACAGCACTTCTGCCTGCCACCTGCCTCCCGGTGCCGATACATATTGCAGTTCCAGTGCATTTCCGGGCGTAAAAGACACCTCCCCTGTTACTGGTAATTTACCAGTACTGTTCTTCACCCAGCTTGGCGAAGTATAGCCGGCCGAACTGTAGAAATAGTTCTTCGGCATCGGGCTGTTGTCAAAAAAAACACGGGTATAGGGTATTTCCTGCCCCAGCGCTTTAACATGGATGAGTAATACTAAAAGAAGGTGTATACCATATTTCATACTTTGCCGGATAAATTAATTGCAACCTGCGGGTTTAAGATTGTATTTCGCTAAAGTTGCATCTTCCTATTCCACCTTTACTACTTTTGATCTTGCAGATACACCATTTTCATTAAAGGATTCTACTGCAAAATAATAGGTCTGATCCACACCCAGGCTCCTCAGATACAGCTCATTTTCACCATACACCATCCAGGAACTATACAGTTTATCCGGCGCAATGCCCCAGAGCACATTATATCCCTGGCTTTTAGGCTGTTTGTCCCAGGAGATGCGGGCGTTGCGGCGGTCCTGCTCCCGTTTTACAGTAAAATCTTTTACCCTGCCTGGTGCTTTGCCTTGTCCTAACCCGAACACACGCAAACCGGAGATGGCCAGGTTGGTTGTCGGAATGTGTATGTTGCTGTAACGGATGTAGCGCACCGTTTGCGGATTGCTGAGTTCCACATAATCGTTGGGTACATCTTTTAGGTTATTTTTGCGGTCTACCAGCGTTGTCCAGCTTTTACCATCTGTAGAGCCTTCTATCACATACTGATGATAGAGCCCCGGCACCCGGCCGTAGAGATCCGATTTGTAATCGTGGTAGTTCAACTGAATGGCATATACTTTGCCGGGCTTTTGCAAATCTATTTCTACCCACTGCTTCTCATCGTTTTTTGCTGCAACCCAGAATGTTTTGATGTTTTCGTCCACCAGGTTTTCGGGCTTGAAGTTCTCGAGCGTGGAGGAGACTTTCACGGGCTTGTTGTAGGACAGCACCATCCAGCCGGCAAATTCGCCCATTTTACCTGCCACAGTTTGCGCAAAATGCGGGTAATCCCCAAAGTAGGTGTTCACATACATCAGCTCGTCCTCATCAAAGTAAGCAGGATACATGCTGATGCGGCGCTCCCAGTTGACATTCACGGAAATAGCCATTGATGCAAAATGCCAGTATTGCCCGTTCGGGCCAACCACCGTACTGCCATGACCTGCTCCGTTTGCAAATCCGCCCGGCTTGTAAGATATAGGATTGTTTGACGCGTAAGTATAGGGCCCCAGTGGGGAATCGCTCACATACACCCCGTCGCCATATACATTAAACTCTGTGCCCGGCGCGGCATATTGCAGGTAATATTTGTTGTTGTGCTTTGTCATCCAGGGGCCTTCAATGTAGCCTCTGGCTGTATCGCTGTGGTTCTCGCCAAAGCGCTCCCAGCCATGCTTGTCAGCCTCCAGGTTAAAGAGTTCATATGTTTTTTCGGAGGGACTGAACCGGTGGTTTCTGTTCAGCTTCTTTGCCCGTATCGGATACACATTGGAGGAGCCCCAGAACATGTAGGCCTGCCCGTCATCATCTATAAACAGGTCCGGATCCTGCAAGTCATTCAGAATGGAAGGCACTCCTTTCCAGTCGCCTTTCTTCGGATTGTCGGTGTACAGGATGCTCATGGAGCCGGAAGGATCGCCGGCCATGTATAAAACGGAATCTTTGTAATTGTGTGCTGCCGGGGCATTAGAACCCTGAAAGTACCATTTCTCCGGTGAAATAAAGTTCCAGTGCAGCAGATCGGTGGAATGCCAGTAGCCCATAGAGCGGGTAACAAACATGTAGTATTCGTCGCGGAATTCCACCACAGCCGGATCAGCGCCTGAGCGATACGAAATATCTTCGTTGGAATTATAGATGGCGTAAGTATAATCGATATTCAGGGGATTGCAATAGGTGCGCATTTGCGGCGATTGCGCCCGGGCTATGGAAAAGCAGCAGAGCGTGGTTATCAGCAGGAAAGAGAACAAGTAGCGCATTTTCTTCATAGGATTTATACTTTACTTAAGTTTTGGACTTTTGAAATCTAGTTTCTTTAAACCAGCCTGCACTTCGGGGCAACTCATAAACAAATCCCAGAGCAAGCCGCTGCGCCCATTTTCGATCATCACCACTTCCGGCCCCTGATCAATGCCAAGGTAACGTTGCGGAAACCAGTTTTTTTCTTCGCTGAAGGCATCGTAAAAACCATACTTTCCCCATACTTTATCGCCCAGATCCTCATACAAATGCCGTATTACTTTCATCGATTCCTGGGGCGTGTATGGGTAAGACGACAGCGCTGCCGTGGGCGAAATCACACCTAAATCGTGGGTGGGACTGTGGCCGGCGTAGCCGTCTACGGAGTAACTGGCGGTGAGGCCCCAGCAGTCTTCACCATACCCTTCGTAATTTTTCGGGTTGTCTATGGCGTAAGCCACATTCACCAAAGTATGGTTCTGGTTATGCGTCCAGTAATCGGCATAGCGGTCTGTGAGGCCGCGCGGATCCAGTCCGAGGTAGGAGTAATGCGCCCAGAAAAGCGGACCGACACTGCCATGGTGCCCGTTATGCTCGAGCGCAATTTTATAGCCGTAAGGCGTGGCATCTGCTCTGATGTCGCCGCTCCGTGCCCAGCCTTCGTGGTATACTTCAGGCGGTATGGTATGCGTGGGCGATGCCGCTGCCAGCACATACATAATCAGGCACTCGTTATAGCCCTGCACCGGGAAGTTCATCGCCCAGGCCTTATCCGGCGACCAGTGCCAGTACAGCACATTCTGGCCGTGGCGGTACCAGTCCCACTCCACCCCGCGCCATAGTTTATCGATTTGCGCGGCCAGGGCTTTTTCCTCTTCGTTGCCATCAGCAAAATACTGGCGTACACACAGCAGTCCCTGCACCAGAAAAGCAGTTTCCACCAAATCGCCGCCATTGTCGTTCTGGCTGAAGGGTTTCACTTTGCCGGTCTCCCCTTCCATCCAGTGCGGCCACGCACCATGAAAGCGGTCTGCCTTTTCCAGGAAATTCGTTATCTGCTGCAGGCGTTCAAAGCCCTGTTCTCTGGTGATAAAGCCGCGCTCGATGCCGACCAGAATAGCCATCACCCCGAAACCCGTAGCACCCGTGGTCACCACATGCTGATCGTTCTGCGGATAATCATTGTCAAGGTGAATGCGCTCAGCCGCTGCGCCAGAGTTAGGCTCTGCCCCATCCCAGAAATACTGAAAAGTATTTTGCTGCACTTTTGTGAGTAGTTCCTCGTCGCTTAATCTGGTGGTATCTGCAGCCGGCGGAGTTGCTTTTGGTGTGGCAGCAGATGTGTCAGCCGGTTTGTTGTTACAACTATACAACCACAGCGGCATAGCGAGGAGTAAGTATAAGCGTTTTTTCATCAGTTTATATTTGATAGGTTTAGCGTTTCCGCTCCATCATCAACAGGATAAACAAGTATAAAAAAGTTGTGGCGCCACACTTTTATTTGCGCGCCACAACCTGAAGTTAGTCATTTTAATATCCGGGATTTTGGGTCAGGGTTCCGCCACTGAGCGTAATCTGCTGCAACGGAATGGGGAAGACTTCATTTTTTCCATCTACGAAATTCTTGCCCTGCGCACGCAGCACTTCCCCGGCCCGGCCCTGACGCACCAGATCAAAGAACCGGTCTCCATTTTCCAGGGCCAGCTCTACACGGCGTTCATGCCAGATGATGTCTCGCAATTCAGCCTGATCTGTTGTTTCCACATCGGGTAAATCGGCCCTGTTGCGCACCAGGTTTAGCGCATCCAGTGCCTCCTGTGTCATTCCCAGCTCGTTGGCTGCCTCGGCATGCATCAGCAACACCTCAGCATAGCGCAGTATTCTGATGTTCTGATCTTTACCGTATCCGCACTCGTTGGTTACAGAGCTCGGCACATAAGCCTTCTGGTTATAACGCGGATTGGAGGCAGTTTCAATAATCTTGTCTCCCTCTGGTGTAACCTCACCTCTGAACAGAATAGTGGCATCCAGCCGCTCATCACCTTCTTCAAAGGCATTTACCAGATCTTCTGTAGGCTCCACAAAGCCCCAGCCAAACTGCCCGCGTACACCCTGTACTTCTGCCCACTGGCTGTTGGATGCTTCACAGTCACCGGGTATGGTCTGCGCCTGTATCTCAAAAATTGATTCGCTGTTGTTCTCGCCCGCTATCGTAAAGATGTCGTGGTAGTTTGGGGTAAGGGAATAGCCTATGCCCATTACCTGCGCCGTCAGATCCAGTACCTCCTGCCAGTTTTCCTGGTACAACTGTACTTTTGCCAGCATGGTTAGAGCAGCGCCTTTGGTAATACGGCCCAAATCGGTAGCACTATAGCTTACCGGCAGTACCTGGGCTGCATCGGTCAGGTCTGCTACAATCTGTTCATATACTTCTTCTTTGGAAGCCCTGGGTGGATTAAGGTTTTCGGGACTTTCCTGTTCTCCCGGCACCGGCACCTGTGTTCTCAGTGGTACGCCGCCAAACGCCCTAACCAGGTTGAAGTAATGGAAGGCTCTGAAAAACTTAGCTTCAGCAAGCAGGCGGTTTTGCAGCGTTTCGTCCATATCAATCAGTGGCACATTGGTGAGTACCTGGTTGGCCAGGTTAATGCCCTGGTATTGCGCTATCCAATAGGCATTGATGGTTCCTTCGGTAGCAGTAAAGGTGAGATTATCAAAGTTATCCAGAAAACCCGCATCACCGGGCACACTGCCTTTCGATGCATTATCTGAGGTGATGGTAGTGAGGGCAAGCCAGCCAAAAGCAATGGTATTAAACTCCCGCAAATTACCATACATCGAATTGACAGCCAGTATCGCCTGATCTTCGGTTACATAAAAATCTTCGCCCACTGCTACGTCCTCCGGGTCAACATTCAGAAAATCCTCAGAACAGGAAGCTATACCTGCCAGGGCCAGTATACTGAAAAGTAGCAGGGCGTTGCGCTTTGTATTAGTTAGTATCTTTTTCATAAAGCCGTTTGAGTAAGGTTAGAAAGTAACATTTACACCCAGGTTATAGGTAGCAGAAAGCGGGTAGACGTTCCTGTCTATGCCCTGGCTTATCGGCGAACCTCCTACTTCAGGTGAAAAACCGTTGTAATCAAACCAGGTTACCGGGTTCTGGGCATTCAGGTATATTCTAAAGTTCTGCATCTTCCAGCTGTTTACCAGCGAAGTCGGCAGGTTATAGCCTATTTGCAGGTTACGTATCCGTATATAATCGCCGCTCTCCACATAAAAATCATTCGGATCAAGGTTGCTGCCGGTCAGATCTGCCGAAGGATAAGCGTTGGATGTGTTGGCGCCATGCCAGCGGTTGTTAAAGAAATCTACCGAGAAGTTCTCGTTACCGTAGCGCACGTTTCTGTTGCCATTATAAATATCAACGTCGCCTACGCCCTGAATGTCTAACTGCAAGTCAAAATTTCTGTAGCGGAACCCGGTGTTAATGCCATACACGAAGCCTGGATTAGGATTACCGATGATGGTTTTATCCCGCTGATCAATTACCCCGTCATCATTCAGATCTCTGTACCTGAAATCTCCGGGAGCGGCAGCAGGTTGGGCCGAGCCGGCAACTTCCTGTTCGTCCTGGAAAATACCGGCTACTTCATAACCATAAAAAGAACCGATTGGGTCACCTATACGCGTAATGCTAACCTGATAACCGCCCACGGGCAGGTTACCGCTATAGAATGCGTTATTACCCGTTTCGATGTCTTTTACCTCATTGTTATTGAAGGACATGTTGAATCCGATATTGTAACCTATATCAGCCGAGATATCATTGGTCCAACCGGCAGACAACTCAAGCCCGCGGTTCTGGAAGGTGGCGTAGTTTCCTCTTATTTCACCGGTTAACCCCAGCGAACCCAGGTTTGTGAGGCCAAAAATGGCATTCTCTGTTTTTTTGTTGTACCAGTCGGCTTCTACAGTTAACCTGTTGTTGAGGAAGCCCATCTCTAAACCTAAATCTGTCTCCTTTATCACTTCCCAGAATAAGCTGGATGTCACCGTTTCAGTAATGTTCCGCCCCGGATAAAATACGCCGTTAAAAATAGCGCCATAGCGGGAACTTGTACTTACCGGCAGCACAAAGATGCTGGAAGGTATATTGTTGTTACCCAGTTTACCCCAACTCGCCCTTACCTTGAGGTTATCGAAAATGGATTGGTTCTGCATAAAGTCTTCTTCTGTTACACGCCATCCCAGGCCGATGGAAGGAAAGTATTCCCACCTGTCGCTGCTCGGGAACTTAGAAGAGGCATCATACCGGAGCGTAGCCGTGAGCAGATATTTGTCCTGGTAGGAATAGTTTACACGGCCAAAGTATGAGAGGAATGTATACCTGTCAGCATCGTTACTGATATTAAAAGTGCTTGGATCGCCTAAGTCCAAGTATAAGTTTGCTGCGGAACGGTATTCCACATCATTTACGGAACCGGTAAGTCCTTCTGATTTATTTTCCTGTGAGGAAGTACCCAGCAATAATGTTATATCATGATCGCCAAAGGTTTTATCATAGGTCAGAGTATTCTCCCACAACCAGCTGGAAAACTTACTTCTGGATTGGGTTAAAAGACTTCTGGATGCATATTGTACACTTGTAAGAGAATCCTGCGAACGGAAGTTGCGGTATTCGTTGATGCCATAGTTGATACCTAAACTGGTCCGGAAGGTGAAATCTTTCAGGAACTTCACTTCCCCGAAAGCATTGCCTGTCAGCTGCTGCCCGTTTGATTCCTGGTTATACCAGTCGAGTGAAGCCTGGGGATTGGCAAAGTTGCCTACATTAAAGTCGAAGGAATCGCCATAGTTGCCATTCGCTTTCCTCACAGGAATGATGGGCGGCGCCACAAAAGCCTGGTAAAAAATATCGCCCGGAATATCAGTGGAATTGTAGTTGTTGAAAATGCCGTTGTAGCCCACCTTGATGTTATCCGTAATATTAAAGTCAGTTTGGAGCCTGGCTGTAATCCGCTTGTAGTCATTCCCTTTCACGATGCCTTCCTGGTTCAGGTAGCCGGCGCTGGCGCTGTACGTTACTTTTTCCGAGCCGCCGGACGCTGTAACCTGGTGGTTGTGAATCATGGCTGTCTGCAGGATTTGATCGAACCAGTCAGTAGTAGGAAAGTCGCTGCGAATCAGCTCGGAACCATTTTTTTCATTAATCAGCGTGGCATATTGCTGCGCATTGGCCATTTCCAGCTTATTGGTAACACGCTGCACGCCCACATACCCATTGTAGTTGATACGTTGCTCTCCTGCCTGCCCGCGTTTTGTTGTTACCAGTACCACACCATTGGCAGCTCGTACACCGTAAATCGCAGCACTGGAAGCATCCTTCAGAATCTCTATGGAAGCAATATCAGCGGGGTTCAGAAAGCTCAGGTTGTCTACAAAAGTACCATCCACTACATACAACGGGTCCGAACTGCCCAGAGCCGAGCCGGCCCCGCGTATCCTGATCTGCGGGGCTGCGCCGGGAGCGCCGGAATTGGTGATAGAAACACCGGCCACTTTACCCTGCAGCGCACTCACTGCGTTCTGGGAAGACTGGCGGGCTATCTCCTCTCCTTTTACAGAACTGATAGAGCCGGTTACATCGCGTTTCTCCTGCGTGCCATAGCCGACCACCACAACCTGTTCCAGTTGTTGCGCCGAGATAGTCAGCGCCACATTAACAGTAGTTTGCCCGTTGATGGGTACCTGCCGGCGTTCGTAGCCTAAATAATCGACAACCAAAGTGCCGTCTGCCGGCGCAGAAATAGTATAATTACCATTAACATCAGTTTGGGTTCCGCTGCTTGTACCCAGCACAGCAACACCCGCTCCTATCAGGGGCTGGCCGCTGGTGGAATCCGTTACTTGTCCACTGATAGTGATCATGTCCTGTGCGAAGAGAGGACAAACGGAAAGCAGACACATCAGGAGTAGTAAAATGTTTTTCTTCATAGCAGGTCGTTTTGATTTGAGTATGGTTAAAATATTATAAGGAAGGTGAAATAGTAATCATCAGAAAAAGACCAGAATGAAAGACTGCAGAAACCTGTCTCATCCACTTTTACTAGTCATACTTGGTATACGTGTGCGGTTTTTAGTAGATCAGTTTAGGCACCGAAAAAGAGGGCTGCTGTATGGGTTTCGGGGAGTTGGCATGGTAAATACCTGTATTCGGCAAAGATCCTGGGGTATGGCCTAACCTATAATGCCGGCCTGTTTACCTGCCTGCGCTGCTATTTCGCCTCCAACTTGTTTACAAATGGGGATGTTGGTGTGATAAAGTATAAGACAGGGCGGCGCAGCGCAACTAAACAGGCATTATCAGGTGTAAGGCCGTAACCGTCTTTTAGCTGCCCCGTTAGCAGAGTATAAACAACCCTTAAGGCATGAAAGAATATCTTCCTATTGCTGACTATGGCCTGATTGGTAACTTACATACCACAGCGCTGGTCTCCATGACCGGTTCCATTGATTATCTACCCTTTACACGGTTCGACTCCCCAACCATTTTTGCAGCGCTGCTCGACAAAGACAAAGGAGGCTACTGGCAACTCTGCCCGGCGCATAAAGAAACCCGCCAGAAGCAGCTGTACCTCCCCGATACCGGTGTGCTGCTCACACGTTTCTTTACACCCGACGGTATGGCAGAACTCACTGACTTTATGCCCCTGAAAGAACATGAATGCAACTGCACTGTGGTGCGCATGATCCGGGTGATAAAAGGACAGATTAAATTTAACATGACGTTAAAGCCGCGCTTTAACTATGCCCGCGATGCCCATGAACTGACACGCGAAGGCGATGCCCTGCTTTTTACCGGCAAAGGCCCTCACAAAGTTCAGTTCCGCTTAATTACCAACCAGGAAGTGAATATACAGGACGGTGATGTAAACGCGGAGTGGGAACTGCAACAGGGCGATAAAGCTTATTTTGTGATAGAAACAGTACCGCAGCAGGAAGGCTCCTTTATGGGTGAGGATCTGTTGGATTTTGTTGAGAAGTCCTTCGACAAGACTGTTATCTTCTGGCGCAGCTGGGTTGAGCAAAGCACGTACCAGGGGCGCTGGCACGAAACCGTTATCCGCTCGGCTATTACCCTTAAGCTGATGACCTCACGCGAGTATGGCTCTACAATTGCGGCAGCCACTTTTGGCCTACCCGAGCATATTGGTGGGGGCCGCAACTGGGATTATCGTTTTACCTGGATACGCGATGCCGCCTTTACCATGTATGCTTTCCTGCGCCTCGGCTTTAGAGGTGAGGCGCAGCACTTCCTGGCATGGATTATGGAACGCTGCCGCGAATTGCACGAAGCAGACGAACTGCAACTGATGTATACCGTAGATGGCCAGACACAGCTGCAGGAGGAAATACTCGGGCACCTGGAAGGCTATAAATGCTCGAGGCCTGTGCGCATTGGCAATGCCGCTTCCAAACAGTTTCAGCTGGACATTTACGGAGAACTGATTGATACCATTTATCTTTTCAACAAACATGGCGGACCTATTACGTACGAGTTCTGGAAGTATGTAACCCTGTTTGTGAACTATGTGGTGCGTCACTGGCAGGACGACGACCATGGCATCTGGGAAGTACGGGCCGGCAAAAAAGACTTCCTATACTCTAAAATTATGGCCTGGGTGGCTATTGATCGGGCCATCAACATCGCCCGCGACAGGTCTTTTCCGGCCCCGATGGAAGAATGGATGAACACGCGCAACGACATCTATAAGGAAGTATACGAAAACTACTGGAACGAGGAAAAACAGTCTTTTGTACAATACAAAGGCGCCGATGTGCTGGACTCTTCGGTACTGATAATGACATTGGTGCGGATGTTCAGCCCGGATGAACCGCGTTTTAAAGCAACCATGGAAGCTATCGAGAAAAGCCTTGTAACCGACTCGCTGGTGTACCGCTATAATATTGGCGCCGGGGCGGTAGACGGATTGGCGGGCCAGGAAGGCACCTTCAGCATCTGCTCTTTCTGGTATATCGAGAACCTGTCAAAGGCCGGTAAGGTAGAAAAAGCCAGGCTGCAGTTCGAAAAAATGATGGGTTATGCCAACCATCTGGGCCTGTTCTCGGAGCAAATCGGCCTCCAGGGCGAATTGCTGGGCAATTTCCCGCAGGCATTTACGCACCTGGCACTTATCAGTGCCGCCGAGCAACTCAGCAAAGATTTAGGACATACCAAGCATCCGGTTGTAGATTTATCATGAAAAAAGAACAAAAACGTTTGCAGGACAAAGTGGCCGTTGTTACGGGGGCAAGCTCCGGAATTGGCCGGGGCATTGCACTGGCTATGGGCCGCGAAGGCGCCGGTGTTGTTATTAATTATCATGGACATCAGGAGTCTGCTGAAGAAGTAAAGCAATTGATAGAAGCAGCAGGTGGGCAGGCTGTTACCTTGCGCGCAGACGTCGGACAGGAAGCAGACGCGCAGCTGTTGATCGATACTGCCATCGGGCATTTCGGCCGGCTGGACATTCTGATAAACAATGCAGGCATACAACGTGATGCTGCCTTTCTGGAGATGACGCTGGAACAGTGGCAAAAGGTTATAGATACCAACCTGACAGGGCCTTTTTTGTGTGCACGGGCTGCCGCACGGGAGTTCGTAAAGCAAGGCGTGCAGCCGGAACGCTCCAAAGCAGCCGGAAACATCATTTTTATCAGTTCAGTACACGATGTAATTCCGTGGGCAGGCCATGCCAACTATACCGCAGCCAAAGGGGGTGTGCAGATGCTGATGAAAACCCTGGCGCAGGAACTGGCCAAATACAAAATACGGGTAAACGGCATCTCACCGGGCGCCATTAAAACGCACATAAATCAACAGGATTGGGAGCTGGAAGAAGGCCGCAAAAAAATGCTGTCGCAGATTCCGTATGGCCGCATCGGCAATCCGGAAGATATCGCTAACGTAGCCGTGTGGCTGGCCACCGATGAGGCCGATTACGTAACCGGAGCCACTATTTACGTAGACGGCGGCATGACGCTTTACCCATCTTTCGGGGAATAGTTTCCGTTAGCTATACTTCCTAAACGGACAGAGGCCCATGCAGGAGTTTTGCCTTTCAGCTTATCACGTTTCCGACTAACTGGCAGTTCTTCCATTAAAAAAACCAGCTACTTTCTTAGCTTCTTAAATTTTAATCGTAATTTTGCGATGATAACAAAAAACGATGGGCACAACTAAAACTGCGGCTTTTACACAGGCAGACATAGCGGCAGCAAAGTATGCCAAAGCACTGGCGCATCCGGCCCGCATTGCCATACTGCGGATTCTGGTGGAGCGCAGGGCCTGCATTTGCGGCGATATTGTTGAAGAACTGCCGCTGTCGCAGTCTACTGTATCGCAGCACCTGAAAGAGCTAAAAGAGTCGGGATTGATTAAAGGCGATGTGGAAGGCAAAAAGGTATGCTACTGCATTGATGCACAGGTATGGCAACAGGCGCAGCAGGTGCTGGGCGGACTTTTTGCCGGCTATTTGCCACGCCATACTTCCTGCTGCTAAAAATTTTATTATTATCCATCGCAATTTTACGATAAATTAAAGTGTAAAACCTATGAAAAATGCAGAAGAATTAAAGAAAATCGTTAGAGACAAGTACAGCGAAATTGCTTTGCAGCCCAGGGAGCAAAACGAAACATCTTGTTGTGGCGCCACCGGCTGCGGCACCGTAGATTACGCCATTTTTGCTGATAGCTATACTTCCCTGGACGGGTACAATGCCGACGCTGACCTGGGTTTAGGCTGTGGCTTACCGACAGAATTTGCGCAGATCAGGAAAGGCGACACGGTAGTGGATCTGGGCTCCGGCGCAGGCAACGATTGCTTTGTGGCACGCGCCTTAACAGGAGAAACCGGCAAAGTGATAGGCGTGGACATGACGGAAGCCATGCTGGCCAAAGCCCGCGGGAATGCTGATAAACTGGGCTTTAATAACGTTGAATTTCGGTTGGGTGAGATTGAAGCCCTGCCCCTTCCGGACAATCATGCCGATGTGGTTGTCAGCAATTGTGTACTTAACCTGGTGCCGGATAAGCAGAAAGCATTTTCAGAGATGTTCCGAGTGCTAAAGCCGGGCGGCCATTTCAGCATTTCGGATGTGGTGCTGGTGGGCGAGTTGCCGGAGGACATCGTAAAAGCCGGCGAAATGTATGCGGGTTGCGTAGCCGGCGCCATTCAGAAAGCGGAATACCTGCAGATTATACATGAGACCGGGTTTGAAAACATAACTCTTCAGAAAGAGAAAGCCATACTTGTGCCGGACGAAATACTGAAAGATTACCTGGATGCAGCAGGCATCCGCCGGTTCCGCGAAAGCAATACCGGTATCTTCAGCATAACGGTGTATGGCGACAAACCCCTGGCATCTGCCTGCTGCACCCCTGGCTCCGGTTGCTGCTAAACTGAACGTATCAATTCTTTCCGGCGGGTTTGCCGGAAAGAATTGATACGTTTATCACAAGCTTCAAAAGCAAAGCGCTATTGATGTCTTTAATATAGCTGCTCCTGTTTTGTATCTGGCCGGAACAGCAGCCATACCAGCAAACTGATTGGCCAGGACAGCAATGCCACCAGTAAAGCAACCAGCCATCCGGGCTTCCCTCTGCGCTCCGCGTCTTTGTAAGACCAAACAATGCTCCAGAAATAAACAACCAATACCAGCAGGCCTAGTATAAGCGCGAAAATGCCAAATCCTGCAAATAAATCCTCCATGTTGTTATCTTTTAAATTAAACGAGTGTGTCTACTATTTGCAACGTAACATTCTGATAGCAGGTTAATTAATCTTCAAATATGGCAAAACGAGGCAGGTAAAAATGAGATTGCCCGCTGTTATACTTCTCTTATTCAGCCCTGCCCGGCTGTTATTTGTCAAGCTCTTTTCCTAAGTCCTCTAACTGCTTCATAAAAGCTTCTACTTTCTCATCGGCATACGGGCCATAGGCGTTAGAAACAGTACCTTTTATTCCTGAGTTTGTCTCCAGCACATACAGGATAGCTTCATCGCCCGGATTTGTTTCGCCCTCGAAGCGGTAAAAATTCACGATGCGTACCTGCTCCGGCGTAAACTGCTCTTGCCCATCCAGGGTGCAAAGCCGCCCATCGTCCGAAACTTTAAAATTATGCTTATAACCGTCTTTGTAGAGCTGGTTAAGGATGGTAACCATGGAGGTGAGTTCTACTTTGTCTTCCATAAATATGTTTGTTAATCGTTCCTTCATACTTTTATACTTTGCTATACGCAAAAAGCCGGACGTATCGGTGGAAGATTCCGGCTTACTTATCAACGGACATAGATGCGATATGATAACGAAACAGGGCCTTGCCCCACACGTGCAGCCTGGCGCACAAGGATACAGCTTAACTGTCAACATCATTATCACCCTGTTGCGCCATAGGCGGTAGCTTACGTTTTTTTTCTTTGGGCTTCAGAGCGATAATGCCAAGACGGCTGCTATTTTTTTGAATACTTTTATGGCGCAGCGGTATCAAAAAGCAAAAGGGGCTGTTCCGAATACCGGAACAGCCCCTTTTGCATGTAAGTAAATTGCTAGTGTTTCACCATCAGCAGTTGGCGTATGGATATATCCCGGTAAGTAACCTGCAAAACATATACGCCCTGTTGCCACTTGCTGACATCTATCTGCACATCTGCCAGCATGCCGGGGGTAAGCTCAGAGGTTCTGAGCACTGTTCCCTGCATACTTACAAGCTGGAATTTTATAGGATCCGAAAAGGGCCTGTCTGTACTGATGGTCAGCACCCCGGAAGCTGGGTTAGGATAGATGGTGATACTGCGAGCCAATTGATCCTGCAAACTGTTGTGCGGATCATCTGCCGGACGAACACTCGCCTCGTTGCTATAAACCGATGTTTCATCTGCATCTTTTGCCACCACCCGGTAGTGGTAAAGCATACCCGGCCGGATCAGTGTATCGGTAAACGCAGTTACATCGGCTGGCAATTCGGCAATCATACTAAAAGGCGTCAGGCTGTTACCGTACTGCGTGGCTTTCTCGATCACGTAAGCTGTTTCATGCGCCGAGCGGTCTTCCCAGTGCAAAGCTATAGCATGCAGGTCCGCCACGGCTGCCATACCTGCCGGGGCCAATAGCGGCAGATCAATGCTGGCCGTATCGCTCCATTCTGAATCAGACTTAACGGTACTGATGGCTTTCACACGATATTGGTAGCTTACCCCATCCACAAGCAGGGCATCCACGTATTCGCTGGCGTTTTCCTTCAAAGTAGCCAAAGGCTCGAAGGCCTGCTGCTCTTCGCTTTTCCGCTCCACCACGTAGCCTTGCTCGCCTGTAGCCTTGTCTACCCACTTAAGTTTTATAGAAAAAGGTTCTTCCAGTTGGGCAGTCAGGTTGCCGGGCTCCACGATTACAATAGGGGTATAGATGTGGATCAGGCCAGGTTCCGGGAAGGCAACAGGCTTGTCTACAAAAATATGGAATTCGCCGGGTGCCAGGGTGGTGGTGCTTGCTGTAGAAGCTACTTCCATGGCCTTCCCGGAGAAAAAGTCGTACCAGGTACCCGTATGTTGAAAACCGGGCGACATGGTTCCTTCCGACAGGCCGAAGTTACCGATAATGGTTACATTCATTTCGGGATGGCTCACACTGATCCTGCGGAACTGCCCGCTGGGTGTCCAGGAGAAATTGCCTTTCTCAAACACATTACTATACGCGTTTACGAGTTTGATGATGGCAGCTTCCGCTTTATAGAGCTTCTCCCGCGCTTCATCCGCCTGGTAGTTCAGGCCATCCCCGCCGCCCCAGGCCACGGGCTTATTACCGGTTCTGCCATTGTATTCAATCGGAACATCATAACCCAGCTCGCCGAACTCCCAGATCATCTTAGGCCCCGGAAGCGGGAAGTAAAAGGCAGAGGCCAGCTTGATGCGCTCCAAGGCAGTATCGAGCTGCCTGATATTGTAATCGCCGCTGCTGCCACCATTGTTCAGCGCCCCTACCATCACGCGCTCTTCGTCGTGGCTTTCCATGTAGGCAACCAGGTTCTTCTGGCCCCAGCCGCGGGTGCTGGAAAGCGCCCAGTTAAGGTCGGTGCCCGTGTTGCCGTTGATGACGTCCGTATAAGGATGGTTCATGTTACCCCACAGCATAATGCCATAGTTGGCCAGCACCTTTTCTTCGTCGTTGGCAGCCAGGTGTTCCATCGTTATATAGGCACTATCGTCAGTTTCCCATATTTTGTCGGCCATGCGCTCCAGGATGTTGATACGGGACTGGTCATAGGCGCTCCACGCCCCCACATCATTGGGGTTGTTCTTTTGCGTGAAACCTTTGGTGAGGTCAAAGCGATAGCCATCAAACTTATACTCCTCTATCCAGTAGCGGTTCACATCGTCTACGTAGCGTTGCGTGTAGGGGCTTTCGTGGTTAAAGTCATAGCCCACATTGTAAGGGTGAGTCGGCTCCTGGTTAAACCAGGGGCTTTCGGCCGAAGGACGTGCATTGGCCTCGTCGAAATACATGCGCACCATCGGGCTTTGGCCAAACTGGTGGTTGAGCACCATGTCCAGCAGCACCACAAAGCCTTCTTCATGCGCCTTGTCAATAAAAGCCTTCAGGTCGTTTTTAGTGCCGTAGTATTTGTCGGGTGCAAACAGGTAGCTCGGGTTATAGCCCCAGCTTTCGTTGCCCTCATACTCCATCACGGGCATCAATTCGATGGCATTTACGCCCAGGCGCTTCAGGTACGTCAGGGTATCTGCCAGGTCCTGGTAGCTGTGCGAAGCAAGGAAGTCGCGTACCAGCAGTTCGTAGATCACGAGGTCTTCTTTTGCCGGACGGCCGCCTGTTACCTTCGGAAACTTCCATTGATAAGCCTGCTGGCCTGTTTGCAGCACCGTGGCAATTCCATCCTGGGTTCTGCTGTAAGCCACAGGGTTTGGATACACAGATGCCGGTATGTTACCATCATTAAAAGGATCTGCTACTTTGTCGGCATAAGGATCTCCTATTTTAACCGTACCCTCTACCCAATACTGGTATACATATTCTTTTTGTGCCTGCAGGTTGTTTAGCTCCAGCCAGAAGTACTCACCGTCGGGGGTCTGGTTCATCTGGTAAGCATCGCTGATCTGCCAGTTGTTAAAATCGCCCGCCACATATACAAACTCCTTGTGCGGGGCCAGCAGCACGAGTGTTGCTTTGCCCGGATCGCCGGGGTTGTAATTGATGCCGCTGCGCATACCGGCAGGCAGGGCGGCGATGGTGTTAGGCTTGCGCACGTGGATGGAAATGCTCTTTTCTGATATAATGGTTTTATCCCCAATCCGGGCAGTTACCCGCATTTGCAGGCTGGTGGCAGTACCGTAAGTATAACTATAGCTAAGGGTTTGGCTGTTGGAAGCCTGTGCCACGGTTTGGTAGCCGCTCCCCTCGTTTATCTCCAAGCTGAGCGCATCGGCAACAGAAGAGGCCTCCGCACGCAGTGCAAGCTGCTGGCCAGTTACGCCAAAAACTTCGGCAGTTGCAGGCGCCGTAAAGCGCACAAAATCTCCCGGATCAACATTAATGAAAATATCGCCATTGGTTGCGGATTTACCGATTTGTGTGCCGTCGGCATTGCGGAATACCATGCCCAGCCGGAACACGGGCGCACCATCTGGCACGTGATAGTAGGCACTTATACTGGGTAGCGTAATCTGCCACTTGTTGGGCTCCCCTGCTACCGGGCTCATTTCGCCCACACCATCATCCTGGCCCCAGTTGCCCACTACGTTGCTCCAGGTAGTGCCATCAAATCCTGAGAGCACCACGCCCGAATGCAGGTATACTTTGCCGGCGCCCTGCAGCCCGGAAACACCTTTGCCGGCATCATAAATGATAGTTACAGGCTCGTCGGCTGTTGGCAGCGCCGGGCTCAGCACCACAATGCCATCCGTCGTACCACTTAGCACGTCGAACCCGTATTCGCGCGTAACATCATTGAAGGTAATCGTGTAGGTGCCTCCGGCGACGGGAATGTCGGGGCCATTTTGGACAGCTACCCCGGCAGGGAAAGTAGTGCCGCCCCAGTTCACGTCCCAGCTGTTATTAACCCTGAACTTGGCGCCGCCACTCGTCAGGCTGGCGTTTGCCAGGGTCCAGGTATGGCCGTCTGCTCCTTTTACCATAGGCGTAGAGGCATCCCAGCCACCTGCGGTAGCAGCCCCCACAATGCCGACAGATTCGTAAGCGACGGGATTCAGTTTTGCGAAATAATAAGCGGCGGTGAGGTCATTAAAGCGGATGGTATAGTAGCCGCTTTCGGTTACCTGGATGTTTGACCCGCTGGATGTGCCGGTGCCGCCCGGAAAGCCGGAACCACCCCAGCTCACTTCCCAGCTATCGTTGGCGCGGAACTTCAGTTCCCCGGCCTGGAGGAAGGTTGTTAGCACCCAGTTATTCGGATCTCCGGCCGCTACAAGTGTCATAGGCGTGGAAGCATCCCACCCCCTGGACGTAGCAGTGCCGATGATGCCTATCGTTTGATATACTACCGGGTTCAGATCCTGAAAGAGGTATTCGCCTGTAACATCGTTAAAGGTTACCGTATAGCTACCGGCTTTTACAGCAATGTTAGGCCCGTTCTGGATGGCGGCACCTGCCGGGAAACTACTGCCTCCCCAGCTTACAGCCCAGTTATCATTTGCCCTGAATTTTACTTCACCCTGGCTGAGAGAAACGTTTTCCAATGTCCAGCGATGCGGATCTGCGGCATCTTTTACCATTGCCACAGAAGCACCCCAGCCGCTTGGCAGTGCATCCCCGATTAAACCTACCGTTGCATAAACAGCCGGATTAAAGGCCTCGAAGCGGTAAGCTCCGGTTACGTCATTAAACGTTACAGTGTAGTAGCTTGTCGCGGGCACCTGAAGGTTAGCGCCATTGCGACTGGCAGTTCCTGACGGAAATTCGGAGCCGCCCCAGTTCACATCCCAGCTATCGTTGGCGCGGAACTTGGCTTCGCCCTGAGTCAGTTGCAACGTAAGGGTCCATTGGTGCAGGTCGCCGGCATTGGCCAGCTTCATGGGGGTAGAAGCGTCCCAGCCTTTGGTAGTGGCTGTTCCGATGATGCCTACAGTCGGAAAGATATCCTGCGCCATACCCAGGGTGGCCATCAGCAGGAAAGACAGCAGGAGGGTAAGTTTAAGCGTAAAAATTCTCATGCAGTAGTTATTAGAAGTGAATGATTTGTTCCGGATTGTTATACCAAGTATCGTTTTTTCATTTACATCTTTCCTGGGCCTCCTGAGGATAAAGCAAGCCTGTCAAAGCAATACGTTGCAGAGTATAGAAGCCAGAAAAGGATGAGTAATTTACAAATAATTATATAAAAAAGTTTAATATTTTAATATAATGCTAAATTATTTCCGTCGCTTCTCTCCACCGCCTTCCCGCCTATCCTGGTATATTTGCAGCACTTTGCAGTGTAGCAGAAATTGCCGTAAACCTGTCACTTTTCTGTGTGACTAATGTCACTGTAGAAAGTATATTTCTACCTTACCTTTGTATGCATAAACCGCAGAGGTATGTTGGCTTCTCCCGGCTACAGACGTGTCCGGCTAAGTATAACACATCCTGCTAATCCAAGTTATTATAGCATGAAGATCCAACAATTTGAAGACAAGGGCCTGGCCCACTATTCCTATGCCATCTTAAGCACATGCGCAGGCAAAATCGTGCTTATCGACCCGGCCCGAAACCCGCAGCCATACTATGATTATGCAGCGGCTAATAACGCTGAAATTGTAGCTGTTATTGAAACGCATCAGCATGCCGACTTTGTCAGTTCACACCTGGAGATACACCAGACAACGGGGGCAAAAATCTATGCTCATAGCCTGGTAGGAGCCGATTATCCGCATGAGGCATTTGATGAAGGGGCTGAATTACAGTTCGGAAAAATAAAGCTGAAATCGCTGCACACGCCCGGCCACTCGCCCGACAGCATCTGCATTGTGCTGGAGCATGAGGGTAAGGACAAAGCTGTTTTCACCGGCGATACGCTTTTTATCGGGGATGTAGGACGCCCGGATTTACGGGAAAATGCCGGCAACATTACTGCAAAAAGGGAGGAACTGGCGCGGCAGATGTACCGCAGCACCCGCGACAAGCTGATGAAACTGGAAGATGAGGTAATAGTGTACCCGGCACACGGCGCAGGCACGCTTTGCGGCAAATCGCTAAGTGATGCCAACAGCAGCACCCTTGGCGCAGAAAAGAGGAGCAACTATGCCCTGCAGCATATGAGCGAAGATGCATTTATGGAGATACTGACAGCCGATCAGCCTTTTATACCTAAATACTTTGGGTACGATGTAGATCTGAATAAAAAAGGAGCCGCTGCCTATAAATCAGGTATAGCTGCCGTTCTAAAACTGGAAAAGAACTATAAACCTAAGCCTGGAGCGCTCCTTGTAGATGCCCGTAGCGAAAAAATATTCAAGCAAAGCCATTACAAAGGCGCCATCAACATACAGAACGGCGGTAAGTTCGAAACCTGGCTCGGCAGTATTGTTGGACCCGGCGAAGAATTCTATCTGGCAGCCGCCAGCAACCGGGAACTGGACGAACTGATTGCCAAAGCTGCCAAAATAGGTTACGAATCAAACATCAAAGGAGCATTTATACTTGGCGGCGAAGCGCCGGAAAGCACACCTCCGCTGGATGTAAGCGACTTCAAAGCCAATCAGGGCAAATATACCATCGTGGATGTACGCAACAGGACGGAGGTAAAGGAAAAAAGCTTCTTTAAAGACGCTATTAACATTCCGCTGCCGGAGCTGCGTGAAAGGGCAAAAGAGGTTCCTGCAGACAAGCCGGTGCTGGTACATTGTGCCGGCGGCTACCGTTCGGCAGCAGGCAGCAGCATTGTGGAAGCCGCGCTCCCTCACACCAAAGTGCTCGACCTGGGCGAAGCTATCAATACATTTAAATAGGGTTCAGAAGACAAGCCGGGAGCATAAACCAGCGCAGGCGCCTGATGCCTGCACTGGTTTATGCTCTTAAACTGCGTATACTTGCACAGCAACTACTCTATTTGCCTATGAACGCCACACACCAGTACCTGCTCCAAAAAATGTTCCCGCAGATGGAGCAGCCGCTGCTGAATGAAATCATGACGCAAAGTACGCTTAAACGGCTGCAGGAAGACGAAGAAGCCCTGCATACGGGCCAGTTTATACGATCGACAATGCTGCTGCTCAGCGGCCTGCTTAAAATTTACCGCGAGGACGATGAAGGCAACGAGTTTCTGATGTATTACCTGGAACCTGGCAGCGGCTGCGCTCTTTCGATGATGTGTACGGCACGCAATGAGAAAAGCCAGATAATGGCCAAAGCAGTGCTGCCTTCCGAACTTATACTTATCCCCTCTCATCTTTCTGAGCTGTGGTTGGCTAAGTATAAAAGTTGGCATAGTTTTGTAATTTCATCTTACCGGCAGCGCTTCGAGGAACTGTTGCAGACATTAGACAGCATTGCCTTTAAAGCCCTGGACGAGCGCCTGCTTTTTTACCTGAAACGTCACCTGCAGGCAATCGGCCCTGAAGTACGGCTGTCGCACCAGCAAATAGCAGAAGAACTGAATAGCTCGCGTGAAGTAATCTCCAGGCTGCTGAAAAAACTGGAACAAAAAGGAGCGCTTACTTTGCACCGCAGCTACATACAGCTTCATGATCTCAGCAAAGTATAAAATAATGGGTAAAGCACCTGGCAACCGCTTTCCTGCTCCTGCTATTCTTTAATATTGCCGATAAATATACGTGTGTGACAAGAGTCACTGTGCCGCCTGTACTTACCCGGTACTTTTGCAACGGATAACCTATACATATCATACCAGATGGAAGTACTCGGATATACAGCAGCTTTACTGATTGGTCTTTCACTGGGCCTGACGGGCAGCGGCGGCTCCATTCTCACGGTGCCCATTCTCGTGTACCTGCTGCGCCTCAACCCTGTTATTTCTATGGCATATTCGCTTTTTGTGGTGGGCACTACCAGCTTAGTGGGCAGCTATCGTTTTTATCAAAAAGATTTAGTCAGTTTCCGCACAGCGCTTATTTTCGGCATACCCTCCCTGGTAACCGTATTCCTGACCCGCCGCTTTGTGATACCGGCTATACCGCAACACATTGCCACTTTCAACTCGCTGGTGATTACCAAAGATTTGCTGCTGATGCTTCTGTTTGCAGTACTGATGATTTTTGCTGCATTCAGCATGATTCGGAAGGGCAGGCAACCTGAACCTGCTGATGAAAAAGCGGATAATCATACGCCCAACACGGCGGCTTTACTGGTGCAGGGTGTTTTGGTAGGGCTGATTTCTGGTTTAGTTGGGGCCGGTGGCGGTTTTTTAATTATTCCGGCGCTGGTGCTGTTCAGCAAGCTGGACATGAAAATGGCTGTAGGAACATCCTTACTCATCATTTCAGCTAATTCGCTGTTCGGGTTTGCAGGCGACATACTCAACTACAGCATCGACTGGAAATTTCTGATACTGTTTTCTATGCTTTCGGTAGCGGGTATTTTTGCAGGTACTGCCCTCTCCCACCGCATTGCCGCCTATAAATTAAAGTATGGCTTTGGCTGGTTCGTGCTCCTGATGGGCATTTACATCCTTATAAAAGAAATATTTCTCTCCTGATAAAGTATAGTTCTTATTAAAGCGGGAGCTGTTTGACATTTGCGCTGAGGTTCCTGCAGGCATTAAACAAAAGATAACATTAAAGTATAAATGAAACAGATATGTTAGAGTTAATAAGACAACCCTGGGCATGGTACACATCGGGCGCTGTTATTGCGCTGGTGATGATCCTGCTGCTATTTTTCGGAAAGTCGTTTGGCTTCTCGTCAAACCTGCGCATTATGTGTGCGGCCTGCGGGGCCGGCAAAAACATTCCCTTCTTCGACTTCGACTGGCGATCCCAAACCTGGAACTTGCTTTTTCTGGTGGGAGCCATACTGGGTGGTTTCATCTCTTCCGAATTCCTTTCCACCGGTGAGGCGGTGCAAATTTCGCAGGCAACTGTTCAGGATCTGCAACAACTGGGTATCTCGGCCCCGGATGGCTTACAGCCGGAAGAAATTTTTAGCCTGGAGGCGCTCTTCAGCGTCAGGAGCTTTCTTATACTATTATTAGGTGGCTTTATGATTGGCTTTGGTACGCGCTATGCCGGGGGCTGCACATCGGGGCATGCCATCAGCGGTTTATCAAACCTGCAACTGCCTTCGCTGATAGCTGTCATCGGCTTCTTTATCGGCGGCCTGTTTACAACTTTTGTGCTGTTGCCATTGCTATTTTAACAATCAATTATTTGTAGTATGAAAGGTATAAAATTCCTGCTTACCGGCGTTCTGTTCGGCATCGTGATGACGAAGTCGGAGGCAATTTCCTGGTATAGGATTCAGGAGATGTTTCGTTTCCAATCGTTCCACATGTACGGCATCATTGGTACGGCCGTGGTGCTGGGCGCCATAGCTACTTTTATAATCAAAAAGTATAAGCTGCGCGATTACGAAGGCAATCCAATCGTATTCACTCCAAAAGAAAAGTCTGTGCCGCGCTACCTGATTGGTGGTATCATCTTCGGGCTTGGCTGGGCGCTCACCGGCGCTTGTCCCGGTCCCTTGTTCGTGAATTTAGGATACGGTTACTTGTCCTTCCTGTTAGCCATAGCAGGTGCCCTCGCAGGAACTTACTTCTATGGCCTGATCCGCGACAGGCTTCCGCATTAGGTTAAGTCTCCTGCCGAATAAGGATTCGCCCGGTTGTACTTTTGCTGATGAATCGAACTGGTGGCAGATAAGGGAATTATTCTATAATTTAATGCGGAGTAGTGCTGCCTTCCGGTGCTTATCCATGGTTGCTATATCAAACAGATGAAAGATGAAGAATATTAAAGATATTTTAAAACAAATTCCCGGATGGGCCATTCTGCTGGCAGTTTTTGGCGTTTTATACTTCACCGGGCTGCACACAGAGGTTATCGGGCAGGTACAGCGCATTTTGCTGGCTACCGGCATCAGGAATGCCGATGTGCCTGAACCGGCAGGCGCTGCAAAAGCAAAAACATTGCCCGTGGCAGGTGCCAGTTTTCAGATGATGCGCCTTGATGGTAAAACGGTGCCATTTGAGAGCCTGAAAGGCAAAGTGGTTTTCATGAATATGTGGGCGACCTGGTGCCCGCCCTGTATTGCCGAAATGCCCAACATTCAGGCGCTGTATGAGAAAGTGGGTTCCGACAAAATTGCTTTTGTGATGCTGTCGGTAGATGAAGGAGGTATGGACAAGGTGCAGAAATTCATCAGCAGGAAAGGCTTTACTTTTCCGGTATACATGCCGGCCGGGCCGCTCCCGCAGGAGTTCTACAGCAACGCCATACCTACTACTTTCATCATCTCGCCGGAAGGAAAAATTGTAGCGAAGCAGGAAGGTATGGCCGAGTACGACACCAAAGACGTCCAGGAATTCCTGCAGAGTATGGTGAAATAATTCCACCGGTTTGCCAGATATCCTGGCTACACCTCTACCGAGCCGCCCAAGCGGCTTTTCCCAAACTATTAAATTTTATACCTTTGAGATATTTCAGTAACCGTACAGAAGGAGGTATAAGTATAAAAGAGCTCAGGCAAGTACAAATGATGAAGGTATAGTCAACTTTATACTTCAGGTCTTTTGTCCTTTGTCCTGCTTTCTTTTGTCCCTATACTTAACCTTTTCAAATACCCATACTTATAGAATCATCACCTAACCTGATATAAACAACATGAAGCTACTCCTGAAAACATGCCTGCTCCTTTGCTGGGCCGTCCTGTTTAGCGCTGCAACAGCATTGGCCGGCAACGGCGTAGTGGACGGCGAACAGCCAAACGCAGCCATTGATACCAAAGGCACCATCCGTGTCGTGTTCGGGAAGGATGATGTTATATATACGATGTTCTCTACGGATAACGGGCGAAGCTTTTCGGAGCCGGATAAAGTAGCCACCCTGCCCGATATGCACCTGGGCATGTCAAGAGGGCCGCAGATTGCCTCCTCCAAAAACTACAGCCTCATCACGGCCATGGACAAAGCGGGCAATATCCATACTTACAAATTAAACCACGGCAGCAACAAATGGACTGCAGCGGCCAATGTCAATGATTTGCAAGGCTCGGCACCGGAAGGGCTGATGGCGCTGACAGCTGACAATAACGATACCTTTTATGCCGTGTGGCTGGACATCAGGGGAAATAAGAAAAACAAAGTATACTTTTCTTCCTTCAATCCGGCCAAAACCTCCTGGGCAGCAAACAAACTGGTCTACGTCTCTCCTGACCAGCATGTATGCGAATGCTGTAAGCCCAATATCGCCACCAGGGATAATAAAATTACTATCTCCTTCCGCAACTGGCTGAACGGCTCCAGGGACATCTATTATACTTCTTCCACAGACAAGGGAAAAACCTTTACGACTCCTCAAAAGTTTGGTGAGGGAACCTGGAAACTGGAGGGCTGTCCCATGGATGGCGGCGGTATAGCAATTGGTAAAAAAGGCCAGGTAAGTTCCGTGTGGCAGCGTAAGGGCGATATCTTCTATTGCCAGGCAAACCAGCCGGAGCAGAAAATAGGCACCGGCAGAAGTTGCACGCTGGCGCAGGATGGCGCTCATACCAGTGCGGCATGGCAGGACAAAGGGCAAATCAAGCTGTGGAACTTAAGCACGAACACTACCTCGGCGTTGGGCAAAGGCAGTTGGCCAAAAGTTTATACCCTGGCTAATGGCAAAACCTTGTGCCTCTGGGAAGAGGACGGTACCGTGCAATGCAAGGTCTTATAGATAAAACATGGCGCAGCAGCTTATCTGATGTAGTCATCCCAACCGGCATAGCGTTGCGTTTTAGCACCCAGTGGCAATGCCAGGGCTGCTACAGCTAAGCCCAGCCCCAGCCCTGTTATACTTAGTGCCGTAGGCACGTCTTCTAAGAACCAAGGCACAGCGGCCACTACAAGTCCTAACAGGATATTGAGATAGCGGCCGATGCGCAGCGGCTCACCCATACTAAAGACAGACACCACCACCATCAGGGAGCCGCTGAGATGGAAAATATCTGCTACGGTTTCCTGTATGCCTACTCCGAAAAGACCGGGAGCAACCACCAAAGCTATACCCAGCAGCATCGATACAACCAGTGTCCAGGGGAAGCTGATACCCCAAATAGAAGAGGCATATACGGCCCCGGGCTGCTGCGGAAACATCATCAGATCAGGCGCCTCATCTTTGGCATCGCTCCCGATAGTGCCGCCTTTCCAGAACACCTTCCAGGAGCTCTCGCCCTGGGTTACTTTCTTTTTCATGAACTGCCCCATGGCAATCACTTCATCCACCTCCAGCGGTATCATCGGTATCATAATGGCTGCGGCCAGCAGGCAGAACGTGCACCAGGCGCCTACCATCACCGGCTGGCTGATCACCAGGAAGATGTGCACACAGCCCAACGGAATCACCAGGATGCCGAAAATGGCGACCATCCAGGGCATCGTGCGCCAGCGGGAAGGCCCGCCCATCCAGCCCATCAGAAACTCGAAAGTATAAGCAATGGCCCCAAGCCCTGCATCAGATACCGGCAGCGAATGCGACATGGCTGAGTTCAGCACCTGCTCCGTCTGGCCCCCGAAAAAAGGGTCCCAGACAGTATCGATATAACCCAGCTGGTAAGCTGCCAGATAGCGTGACACCACCCAGCCGAGGAATCCCAACACCATCATGATCCAGCGCTGCGGCCAGCTGGAGGGATTGTAGCTCCAGCCCGGGGGTGTTTCAGGGCCCATCTTCATGTACATGATCATGTTCGGCATCCCCGGTATAAGTATAGTCAGGGCAATGATAAGGGCACCTACCAAGGTATCATTGAGATAGGCAACTGCCGTAGGTGACCAGAACAGCAGCGGTGCCATCGTGAGCCAGATACCCACAAAGCAGCAGATCCACAGGCTGATCGGGCGATTAGGCGTCAATCCGCGCCACCCGAAAAAGAGCAGCAACGCCCCGCTGATGATATCACTCCACTTCATAGCCAGGATGCGGTTGTCCAGTGAAAGCCATACTTCACGACCGCCGGAAGGCTGCCCCGTACCGATGCCATTATCAAAGGTGAGCGGCGAAAGCACCATCCAGGCTCCCAACAGTATTATCATCCAGTACACCCACAGGGTTTGCATGTGGTGCATATGCAGCATTTTTTGGCGCATCTCTGGTGTCATGTTGTGCATATTGCCATTTCCCTGCATCTGCTGCTGTACCTGCTTTTCAGCCATTGGCCTGGTTACGCCCCGCATGCCCATGCCGGTATGTTTGTTTTGCTGTCCGTCCTGGTGCTGTTGTTGCTTCTTCTGATCCATAATGCCTGGCTTAACTCATCTTCTGTATTATTGCTATAAAAGATAACGGGGCGCTTCTCAAGTATACGAATCAGCCAGAAACAGGACAAAACAAGTGTGAATTATATAACTTTAAGGGCAAATCCTGTAAAAGCTTTGTATAAAGCATCCATGGCTTAACATCGCCTGTATCCGGAACGTAAGCAGAACTTCAACGCTGATAACAGGAGCAAGCTATGGATCTTAAAAAAATAGTAGATAAGGTAAAGGAAGAGGTGAAAGTGCTGAAAGGCGATGAAACCAAGGACAAAACCTATACCAATAAAAACGAATACCCTGATGCGGATACGGCCCGTCACCATTTCGAACTGGCCAGGCAAAAGCTTTTCGATGTAAATGGCTGGAATAATTTAAAAGGCCTGACATCAACTTTTACGCTATATGACCGGCAGGGCAACAAATCAGATAAAAAAAAGCCGGAGACAGGTTATTTTATCGGGATTGTGCTGCCCGCCACCACCATCGATAACTGGGTAGAGGTTACAGATATCAGAGAGGAGGAAAACATCGCGGAGTTTGTGGTGCATCCCAGCAAAAAACCTGATAGACAGGCAGAGGCCGGAGAAGATAAAGCGGCGGTAAAGCATTTCTTTGTCAAAGAAGCAAGCAGTACTTTCCGGGTAGAGCTGCAGGGCAATACCCTCATTGGCTCTGAGATCGGAAAAAATGAAGGAATCAATAACAAGGGAGAGGATGCCGGTGACAGGCCAATGCTGAACACGCTGGTAGCAGAAGGCGGCTGGGCGCAGGTTCAAAAAATTCAGTGGGACAAGCTGACCTCCTACCTGGTGCACCTGCAGGATAACGGGGATGCCTCCTGAAAGGATAGCATCTGCTATATTGAAATAACAAAGGATAAGATGGATTTCCGTTTCGGGAAATCCATTCTATACTTTACTGCCTGGCAGCGGCTTTAATCTCTGAATTTTAATAATTTTCGCAAGGGGCTAAGGGCGGCAAAGTTTATAGCGGCGCCCGCCACGCAGTAAATGCATATTTTCTTTTGCACAAAAGTCATATTCGCCAGGTACTGCGCTGCGCCCGCGGCCTGGCCGAGTAGTATTCCTGCCAGTGCCATATCCAGCAGGCGCGACTGCTTTTTATACCTGGTAGCAGCCATGGCCAGCAGAATGGTAGCGGTATAGCCACCCAGGCTTATCACGCCGTCTGGCAAACCGAGCAAAACTGCATCTTCCGAGGTATTTACTTTTTTGGTGTCGAACAATTTGCCCGGCAAGTCCGGCAAATCTTTAATGTATCCCATCTGAAACAACGAAATCAGGCTGAAATCAACCAGGCCCAGAGCAGCCAGCGCCGCTATCTGCCGGCGGGCATGCGCAGGTATACCCGATTCTGTCCTTATTTTGTCGATAAGGGTGCGTTCATTTTCCATAGTAGATTGCTTATAGTTTTTGTATGTACGCCAGTGTGCCGGCTATAGTTAATTGCCGGATTTATGAAGGTAAGCTTATGTGCCCTGCAGCCGCTTATTAAACTCGGAAGGAATATAAGGCGTACGATTAACAAAGGATTATTCTTTACTAAATTATGAAAACTATTAATAATGGACACTGAACAAAGAACACAAAGACGCGGCGTAGCCGTAGTAACAGGCGCTTCAGCCGGGTTGGGACGAGCAACAGTACGCGAGTTCGCTAAAAACGGCTATGATGTGGCAATGCTGGCAAGAGGATTGGAAGGGCTGGAAGGCGCAAAAAGAGAAGTGGAAGCTGTAGGGCGCAAAGCAGTTTATTTTGTAGTAGATGTAGCCGACGCCGAAGCTGTGGAAGCTGCTGCCGCCGCAACCGAACTCGAACTGGGCGAAATTGATGTATGGGTAAACAATGCCATGAACAGCGTTTTTAGCCCGGTAAAGGAAATGAAGCCCGAAGAATATAAACGCGTAACCGAGGTAACTTACCTGGGCCAGGTATACGGCACCCTGGCTGCGCTTAAAAGAATGCTGCCCCGCAACAGAGGTTCTATTGTGCTGGTGGGCTCGGCCCTGGCTTATAGAGGCATTCCCCTGCAATCGGCTTATTGCGGCTCCAAACATGCCGTTCAGGGTTTCTTTGATTCGCTGAAAACAGAGCTGCTGCACGACAAGAGCAAAATAAAACTAAGTATGGTGCAGCTGCCGGCCATGAATACCACACAGTTTGGATTTGTAAAATCGCGCCTGCCCAACAAGCCTAGGCCGATGGGGAAAATTTACCAGCCCGAAGTAGCGGCCAGGGCTATCCTGTTTGCTGCAGAAGATGGCCGCCGTGAAGTATTTGTTGGTTATCCGACCGTGGAAGCTATCGTGGGTAATAAAATAGCGCCTTGGTTTGCTGATTACGTACTGGCTAAAACTGGTTTTGATGGTCAGCAAACGGATGTACCGGCCGACCCGAACAAGCCGAACAACTTATGGGAACCTATCCCCGGCGATCATGGCGCACATGGTAACTTTGGTGAACATGCCGCAGATTTCAGCCCGGAACTATGGCTGAGCATGAACCGCAATAAAATTCTGGCTGGAGCTGCAATCCTCGGGGGAATTATTGCAGGAACTATATTTTCAAAAAATCAACGGGACGACGACTAGCCGCAGTGATAGCAAAAACAAAACCCTGAGCAAGGCACCCCCATGCCTTGTCAGGGTTTCTAATTAAACGGATACAACCGTTTAATATACTTTTATCGGTGCGATCTGTCTGCCAGAAAAGTAGCCTTTTTAACCTGTTTGAAACTTACATTGCTGTATGCCGGACAGGTATGTTGCTGACAGGAGGCAAATAATACAAGCGTGAAAACGAAAAGAAATGCCTTGAGTAAAAGTATTTTCATTGGGTTCAGATGTTGGGTTCGCGTATGTAAAAGTATTGTTCTCCATTAAGTATCCGGACTTACCCTTATTCTACCGGCAACCCGCCAATTTCCTGCACCGAATAAAAGCTTACCTACAACCACGCTTTTCAATTAGGTTGTTGCTATATTACGTAGTGCAAATATATATTGTTTAGTAACAATTACAATTTTTTTAAATTAAAATCATTAAATTTAAAATAAGTTTATTTCTGAAACTTTGATTGGAGATGACTAAAGACAGGCACAATTATAAAAGCATTCTGTTTAAGCTTAATCTAATTTCATAAATATTTAAATTTTAAATAGATTTAATCTGATGCAGGGAATTGTGCCTTTAAGCAAAAAGCGGTAACTGCATATTATACAGTTACCGCTTCTTTTTTAACACAGGTTATTTTGCTTTGTCACTACATTTTTGCTTCCAATTGCTCCGCCTCCAGCATCAGTTCTTCCCACTTCTGTTGCTGCACAGCCAGTTCCTTCTGCACAGCTTTTAACTTTAGCGAAGTTTCCTCCAACAGGCTCACATTGGCATATACCTTCGGATCTGCAAGTTTGGTTTCGTATCTGGCCTGTTCCTGCTCCAGGTCCGATACCTGCTTCTCTACGTCCCGCACCAGCTTATTCACCTGCTTTAGCTGGTTACTCAGCTGCGCGTAATCGCTTTTTTCGCGGGGCTGTTTTTGCTTCTCTTCCTGTTTGGCTGCGGGGATAGCGGCGGCTTTTTTGGCCTCCTTCTCGCGCTGCTCCTGAAACAGCTCATACTCGTGGTAAGTACCGGGGTATTCTTTTAGCTGATAATCCTCGATGTACCAGATTTTAGTAGCTACATTTTCTACAAAAAACCGGTCGTGCGAGATAACCACAAACGTACCTTCATACTGCTCCAGCGCCTGAATCAGGATGTTGACCGACTGCATGTCGAGGTGGTTGGTCGGTTCGTCCAGCATCAGGAAGTTGGCCTGCGAGATAAGCGTTTTGGCCAGGGCCACGCGGCTTTTTTCACCACCCGACAGTACTTTTATTTTTTTAAAAGCATCCTCGCCTGTAAAAAGAAAAGAACCCAGAACTGTACGCAGTTCCATCTCCGTTTTGTTGGAACCCGCCTGCTGCAGTTCCTGCAGAACCTCATTTTCCACGTTCAGCGATTCGAGCTGGTGCTGCGCATAAAACGACATAATTACGTTGTGTCCCAACTCGCGGTTTCCCTGAATGGGCTCGGTGCCGGCAATAATGCGCAACAGCGTAGACTTGCCCTTTCCATTGGCTCCAACCAGCGCAATTTTGTCGCCGCGCTCGATGTGCACGTTGGTATCTCTGAAAATCAGCTTGTCGCCGTAGCGCTTGCTCATATGCTCCAGCCGGAAAATGTGGCGGCCAGGCTGCGTACTGAATTTAAAGCTGAAATTTACTTTAGCTGATTCCGGGGCCACCTCCTCTACCCTGTCCATTTTGTCGAGCAGCTTCTGGCGGCTCTGGGCCTGCTTCGCTTTGGATGCTTTGGCCTTGAAACGTTCAATAAAACGCTCTGCCTGCTTTATCTGCGACTGCTGGTTATCGTAAGCGCCTTTTTGTATTTCGTTGCGCAGCGCCTTTTCCTCTACATAAAAGCTATAGTTGCCCGCGTATACATTCAGTTTGCTGTTGGCTACCTCCACAATCATGTTGGTTGTTCTGTCCAGAAACTCCCGGTCGTGCGATACAATGACCACTGCTCCCTCAAAGCGCTCCAGGTAAGACTCCAGCCATTTGATAGAAGGCAAGTCCAGGTGGTTGGTAGGTTCATCGAGCAGGAGCAGCGAAGGTTGCTGCAACAGGATTTTGGCCAGCATTACGCGCATGCGCCATCCGCCCGAAAAAGAAGCCAGCGGCTGCTGCAGTTCTTCGGTGCTGAAGCCAAGGCCTTCCAGTATGGCTTCGGCATTGGCCTGCATGGTATAGCCCCCCAAAGCCTCGAAGCGCTCCTGCAGGTTCGCCAGCCTGTCTACCAGGTCATCATGGAAATTATTTTCGAACTCCAGCAGCACCTTGTCAATTTCGCCCTGCAGGCTCATGGCCTCAGCAAAGGCCTGCATGGCTACCGACAGGATGCTCTCATGCGTTTCGTAGCTGAGCAGATCCTGGTTCAGAAATCCGATGGTCGTTTCCTTACTCATCTGTATGCTACCGCCATCAGGTTTATACTCGCCCACAATAATGCGCAGCAGCGTGGATTTCCCGGTTCCGTTCAGCCCTATCAGGCCAATCTTATCTTTTGGTTTGATGTGCAGGTTGGCCTCGTCATACATGGGGCGGCTGCCGAAGTGGAAACTAAGGTTATTTATGGAAATCATGTCAGGCTGTTTGAAATACGAAGCACAAAGGTACTTAATTTTACCATAGCGATAAAAGACTAGGCCGCAATGCCATAACCCGGCACACAGAAACATTTAGCTTATACTTTCGGGAATTAGGCATTTTAAATTTACCTTGCAGTGTGCGGCTATATCCTGTTCCGACCTTTGCCATACTACGCCGTAAAGCCGGGGCTTGAGGTATAGTAGGTTTTTATCATTTTAAGCACCGGCATAGTGCTAAACATAAGCTGCTATCGCCCGTTTATACCTGGAGTAGCGTGCATACTTGAGCATTAAATCTTACCTGACAGTACCTTCACAGCAATATATATGATTGCGATTACTTCGCTTTTAGACGAAATCCACTCAGCGCGCGTGTCTGATCTGACCGAACTGCTGGAGGAGAAATTTGGGCTGACGGGAGTTAAAATGACGCCATATCCGCACCTGACGCTTTTGACCGCCGAGATTCCGGATATGGATGAACTGAAGCAGTACCTGGACCAGGTATGCCTGGAAACACTCAGTTTTAAAGTGCGCACCACAGGCCTGGGCGTGTTTCCGGGGAAAAGCCCGGTGGTATACATCCCCGTGCTGCGCACGCCGCCTGTTAACAAGCTGCACGCCAAGCTTCACCGCGACATTTCAGAAATGAGCTCTGAAATGGGGGTATTCTATAATCCCAACCTGTGGCTGCCGCACATTTCGCTGGCCCTCGGCGACACCACGCCCGAAATGCTGGGGCCGGTTTTATCTTTTCTGTGCCAGTTTAATTTTAACTGGGAAATCGAAATCCATAACCTGACGATCCTGCAAAAGAGTGGCGACTTTTTCCTTAAGGAAGAAGAGTTCAGGTTTGGGCGCCGGGAGCTTATTATCTGACCCTGTATGCAGGTATAGCCCAAACCGCGCGGTGCGCTGCTCCAGCGGGTTTTCCGAAGCCAACGCAAATACACTCCATACACTCGCGGGAGCTGCGCACGCCGCGAGGTCTGCGGATTAACATTCCATACTAAATAAAAGGGCCTGCATTAGTTGCAGGCCCTTTTATTTAGTATGGAATAACAAGATTACATATCCAGCACAATGGCAAAGATAAGGGGCGCTACGATGGTGGCATCAGACTCAACTACAAACTTTGGCGTTTCTTTGCCCAGTTTTCCCCACGTAATCTTCTCGTTCGGCACCGCGCCGGAGTAAGAGCCGTAGCTGGTGGTAGAATCCGAAATCTGGCAGAAATAACCCCACAGCGGCACGCTGGTGCGCTGCAAGTCCTGGTGCAGCATGGGTACCACGCAAATCGGGAAGTCGCCGGCAATACCGCCGCCAATCTGGAAGAAACCAATCTTAGATTCTTCTGTTGCCGTATTGGTATAAAAATCAGCCAGCTCCATCATGTATTGGATACCGGTTTTCATGGTATGCACATTCTTGATATCGCCGGTTATCACATGGCCTGAGTAGATGTTACCAAGAGTTGAATCTTCCCAGCCTGGTACAAAAATCGGCAAATTCTTTTTAGCCGCTTCCAGCATCCAGCTGTTTTTCGGATCTATCTGATAATACTGCTCCAGATCGCCGGAAAGTAAAATCTGGTAGAAGAACTCGTGCGGGAAGTAGGCTTTGCCTTCCTGATCCGCTTTTTCCCAGAACTTAAGCACGGTGTGCTCAATGCGGCGCATGGCCTCCTCTTCCGGAATGCAGGTGTCTGTTACGCGGTTCATGTGGCGGTTCAGCAGGGCCTCCTCATCTGCGGCAGATAACTCCCGGTAATGCGGCACGCGCTCATAAAAGTCGTGGGCCACAAGGTTAAAGACATCTTCTTCCAGGTTGGCGCCTGTGCACGTTATGGCCTGCACTTTGTCCTGGCGGATCATCTCGGCCAGAATAATCCCCAGCTCCGCCGTAGACATGGCGCCCGCCAGTGTAATCATCATTTTGCCACCTTCGTTCAGGTGTGTTTTATATGCTTCTGCCGCGTCTATTAGGGCAGCTGCGTTGAAGTGCTTGTAGTGTTTCTTTAGAAAATCTGTTACCTGCATAGTTATTTGTTTTGTTCCGGTTACTACCCGTTCGGGTAGTTTGGTTCGGCAAGTTAAATAAATTCGTTTTTCGTTGTTAGTTATTCGTTATCTGCGTCCAGAATGTTATGTGAGTTTACAACTCTGCCTGCACACTTGTCAGCATAAATAGCGGAACTTACAACGCGTACCCATTAAGAAGTTGGTTTCTCGATAATCAGGTTGTGGTTGGTATAAATGCAGATGTCGGCGGCAATGTTCAGGGCCTCGCGCACCATTTCCTCCGCCGACAAATGGGGCGCGTGCTTTTTCAGCGCCAGCGCTGCGGCATGGGCATACATGCTGCCCGAGCCAATGGCGGCAATCTGGTTGTCCGGCTCCAGCACGTCGCCCGTGCCCGATATGATGAGCAATTCCTCTTTGTTGGCTACTACCATCATGGCCTCCAGCTTGCGCAGGTACTGGTCTTTGCGCCAGTCTTTAGCCAGCTCAATGGCAGCACGCTTCATGTTGCTCTGGTAGGCATTCAGCTTCTCCTCGAAACGCTCCAGCAGCGTGAAGGCATCGGCGGTAGAACCGGCAAAGCCTGTTACGATTTTGCCGTCCAGCAGCTTGCGTATTTTCTTCACGTTGCTCTTGGCGATGTGCTTGTCCATGGTCGCCTGTCCGTCGGCGCCGAGCGCCACTTCGCCATTGTGGTAAATGCCACACACGGTGGTTGATCTTATCTTTGTCATTTTTTATACTTAATGCTGATGAAGGCAGCTATACTTTATACCTGCTGCCCTGTAAAGCTACAGCATCCTCAAACAAAAAGCCAAAACCAGCGCATGTGCCATATTGTCCTTGTTCTGCACAAAAAGTATGTTATCCGGATAATTACAGGTGCAAGCCCCAATTAGAAATTTATCAGAAGCAATCGGAGATATAATTTCGTTTTACTGCTTATCTGCCTGTTGGTCCTGTTTTGGTGCTAATATGAGATCTATGACAATGAGGATAATTTAAGTGCTTTATATATATATATTATAAATGTATTTTTACTATATTTTATTAAAAAATTCCAAAATATAAAATCCGGTTTTGTTTTCTTTGACATAAAGAGAAACACCATCGTATATAGTAAAGATAAGCGTATGTTCATGTTAAGCAGCTAGTTAGCGGACATGATGTGAAAAGCCTCGGTAGATCAAACTTTTAGAATACAACCTTTTTATAAAATTTTAAACTTACTATTATGCTTTTACCTATTCTCGCTCGTAGAAAATCACAGTACGCTAGATTCAAAATCTATAAAGAAGAAATAACATTAAAAGCTGGTCAAGAGAAAACTTTCCCATTACCTGAAGTAACACCCGGAACAATCGACGTTCTAGTATATAGGCCTAAAAGAAATAGAGCGGGTAAATCTCTTGCTTTGATTAACAGTTCAACTATTACTATTAAAAATGCAGAAGGTCCTGAACCTGTAAATACAAGTATCAACCAATCAAGTGGGGAAAAAATAACAAGTGCAGTAGTAACAAACCGAGGTAGCTCATGGTCTGTAACAATAAAAAATATTACCACTCCAGAAAGAGAAAGCGAGTTTGAGGAATTTGAGGGTGGACAACGATATGAAATTTTAATTACCTATCCGAGTACACAACCAATCAAAACTAAGCGAATTCCGATGTCGTTCTGGCAACGAGCTTTTGATGAATTTTGGAACAGTTATAAACCTATAGAGCGCTTAAGAATAAATTATGACCATGATAAAACTGTCGATCAATATTCAATAGGTGCAATACTTGCTATAATAAAAAACATACCTGATGTTGCAGATGGAAGCAGCCTAGCTATACGAATGCAATACATTGAATCTTATAATTTACCTGCTGCTTTATACGAGAGCCATGAAGCGCGGGTGCTGGCTAAGTATGCAAATGAATTTAATCACATTGAAATACTTCGACTTGACGAAATATCAAATAAATCACGAATAGATTTTAAAAGTACAATTCAAAAAATAGCATTTGAAAACAGTACAGACAGAGCACTGTCTACACTATATAGAGATTCTCAACAAACACAAGTGTTATTTGAAATATTAACTAAGGTTGTTAATGAAGATACACTTCCACATAAATATTCCAACAAACTTACATTGTTTCTGAAAGATGAGATCGCGTCGCTTTACAACCATAACAGTCAGTATGAAGGAGTAAAAGAATATAAAATAAAACTAACCGATTCTGCATTCATAAGGGCTCATGATATTAATACCACAAGAATATTCTTTTCAACTATAAAAGATAGTCATGTGCCTGGCTTTTCAATTACAGTTGACATTGAAACGAATCAGGTGGATGAAACCAATAGGCCACCTGAAGAAATATCAATTCATGTTCCCAATGTTGATTATAACAAATGGTTTGACATTGTAGCTATCAGCGTTGAACCGAAGATTTTGTTGACAGTTTGGAACAAAGAGGATAATGTCGAGAACATTTATAAAACAGTTTTTTTGGATTGTAAACCAGATATTAAGATTGCATTTAGCGAGAATATTAAACTTCCTACACATGTAGCAGATACACTTAATCATGATTGGGTTGCTAATAGAATTGATGAAGCTTTAGGAATCAACTATTTTTCGAAAGATGATTTTTATTTACCAATCAATGAATTAATTGGAAATTTAGCTAATCAGGCAGTAAGAGATAATATAGTTAATCTTCTAAATAAAAATATTAATGGAGTAATTGCTGCACTTCTTGGCGGCGTTTATTCAATAATTGATATTTATCAAGTGGAAGATGCCATGTTCATTACTTATGTGCCTAAACCTGAGGATGAATCTATTAAAAAAGTAATACCCAAGAAATTTATACCAATAAATAACCTTGCTAAGTTTGACCATATTGTAGTGCTAATGCAGGAAAATAGATCGTTTGATCACATGCTTGGTTATTTAAAGGTTGAAGAAGGTAGGCAGGATGTTGACGGATTAACAGGTAATGAATCGAATGTAGATACTGAACGGAATGTTCACAAGGTTTTTCACAATCTTGAGACGACACAAATAAACCAAGATCCTTGCCACGCTCATGAATGTGTAATGAATCAGATTGGAACCAGTATGGATGGCTTTGTAAAGGATTTTTGCCTAAGATATCCAGTAAGTGATAATCCGAATAATCGAAATATATGGAAAAATGTGATGAGCTATTATGGGAAAGAAGAGTTACCTACATTCGATTACATTGCCAACAATTTTGCACTCTGCGATAAATGGTTTTGTGCACATCCTGGACAGACCTTACCCAATCGCTTTATTACCTACACTGGGAAATTAAATAAGGATGATCAGGGCAATACCGAACTGGACAATATAGTATTCGAAAATTTTACTCCTAGTGAGACCTATACCATCTTTGATTATCTTACACGATGCCAAATATCCTGGAAAGTTTTTGAACATGGCTATAGCTTTTTAAGGCTATTTACAAATTACACCTATGACACTGCCAATGTAGTAAATGTCAATAATCCCACTAATGGTTTCTTTGCATTAGCAGCTAAAGGGGAATTGCCTTCTGTAACTTTTATAGAGCCTGACTACATAGATGTGCCTCCGGGTAATGACGATCATCCTCCTGCTGATATTAGAAAAGGGCAAGCCTTTATAGGTAAGGTAGTTAAAGCCTTGCAACAAAGTCCTCAGTGGGAAAAGACCTTATTAGTAGTCACCTATGATGAACACGGTGGATTCTATGACCATGTAATGCCACCTAATAATGCGGATCCACTTGCAGAAGGTTTGACCAGATATGGTCCAAGAGTGCCTGCTTTAGCTGTTTCTCCATATATTCCGGCTAAAACGGTATCTCATGAAATATATGATCATACCTCTATTCTTGCCACAATAATGAGGAGGTTTATTCACCCTGATTTGCATCAATTTATTGATTTAGGTCCAAGAGTAGCAACAGCAAATGATTTAGGTTCCCTACTATCGCTTACAGGGCACAGAAAGCATGGTAGTGATTTTAATGCAATAAATGTTCGGCCTTATCAAGACACCCATTTCACAAGAACATATAAAATGGCATTACCTGGTTTGAAAAGTAATGGGTATCATGAGACACTTTTTGGATATCGTCTTCTATTTGGCTTTCCTCCTAAGTAACAAAAAATAAATATCTCGGAGAATTAATTATAAGTACTCAATGTAGTTTCATAAATTTAGCACGAATCGGTAACAGTGTGTTTGCAATAAGGTGGCTGACGGAATGCAATTGGTCAGTAGCTTTTCAATTAAGCTTCATATCTTTAAGCAGGGTGATAGTAATTTTATTGCTGCCACATTGCAAACACCTGTTACTTGGCACATATAATAGTCATGAAATGTATTGGGAAGAAAAGATAGACATTATAAGAAGAAGCACTCATACTCTGATTTCAAAGTGCCTTTCTAGATAAGAAAAACTATAGTTGCTCTGTGTCTTTTATGTATCACTATTCTGCTTCATAGTATTACATTTCTAATCGCAAGAATCTATACATTTAGGCTTGCATAACTAGGATTATACTTCATGAAAGGAAAAATTATACTGGCCGCCCTTCTCCTGCTGGGCAGCACCACAGCAACGCTGGCGCAGGCTGTTAAAAAGCACGGCAAGTTGTCGGTTACGGGTACGCAACTGACGGATGAAAAAGGGAACGCCGTTGTTTTACGCGGCATGAGCTATGGCTGGCATAACTTCTGGCCCCGCTTTTATAACCCCGAATCTGTAAAATGGCTCCGCGACGACTGGCGTGTTTCGGTAGTGCGTGCTGCGATGGGTGTAGAACCTAAGAACGGCTACCTGGAGAAACCCGAATGGTCTAAAGAAAAGATAAAGGCGGTGGTGGATGGCGCCATCAAAAACGACGTGTACGTCATCATCGACTGGCACAGCCACAACATCAACCTAAAGGAAGCGAAGGCATTTTTCACGGAAATGGCTCAAACGTATGGCGACAAACCCAACGTAATCTATGAGATTTTTAACGAGCCGGACCAGGAATCGTGGGATGAGGTAAAGGCTTATTCCAGAGAAGTAATAAAGGCCATTAGAGCGGTTGACCCGGATAATGTAATACTTGTCGGAAATCCACATTGGGATCAGGACATCCATCTGGTGGCCGATGCACCGCTTACGGGCTTCGATAACCTGATGTATACCGTCCATTTTTATGCGGCCACGCACAAGCAGGCGCTCCGCGACCGCTGCAACTATGCCCTGGATAAGGGTATTCCGATTTTTATTTCAGAGTCAGCGGGTATGGAGGCCACCGGCGATGGCCCGATCAACATGGACGAATGGACAAAATGGCTGGAATGGGCTGAAAAGAATAAAGTAAGCTGGATAACCTGGTCTGTGTCCGATAAAGATGAAACCTGCTCGGTGCTGTTGCCGGCTGCCAGCGCTACCGGCCCCTGGAAAGACAAAGACCTGAAAGCATCCGGCATCAAAAGCCGGGCCTTTATCCGGAAATATTCAGCCGGAAAGTAAAGCTAAATGTTGTTATTTCCCCTAAAGCAGGAATGCATGCTGCCAAAGTATAGGTATACATCTGCAGCTACTGTTTTGCTTATTCTGCAGTAAACAGAGGCAGCTTACCCCCTAATAGACCGTAAATGTACACTGCCTGTTCAGTTTATGTCCGAAATAATACTTGTAATATAAACTGCAAGAGGTATAAGCAACTTAGCTTGATAAACATGACCTTGCTGTGTTTTACCATTAACAAAAGGAATAAAAAGCAGTTTATACTTTAAAGGGTAAATTTATATCTATGATACAGCGCACTTACCGCATATTACTTACGCCTGAAGATGAAGGCGGCTTCAGCGTAAGCGTTCCCGCTCTGCCTGGCTGCTTCACACAGGGTGAAACGATTGAAGAAGCTATTGAAATGGCAAAAGAAGCTATCAGTCTATACATCGAAAGCCTGGAGGCAGATGGAGAACCTGTTCCGGACGACAGCAGGAGCCTGGAATACTCTCTGACGGTAGCTTCCTGATAGAATGAAGTCATATACGCCCAAAGATATCATTTCGGTCTTACTGGCACACGGCTTTGAATTTGTGCGTACTAAAGGCAGCCATCACATCTATGTCAATCGCCTGCGAGGGAAGCGTACTGTTGTGCCCATGCATGCCAAAGATTTAAAGAAAGGAACATTGCATGGTATCCTGAAACAAGCAGGAATTGACCCAAATACGCTTGATTAAGCAAACCTTCATACTTGGGTAAAACTAATGCCGGCGCCGCAAAATCAGGAATCAAATAGCAATAAAAAAGCCTCTCCGTTTAGGAAGAGGCTTTTTACTTTATACTTGTTATACTCGCCCGAACTACACCAGAATCCGTACCGGGTTCTCCAGCATATTTTTAAAGGTTTGCAGGAAAGCGGAACCCACAGCGCCATCAACCACGCGGTGGTCGCAGGACAAGGTCACTTTCATCACGTTGCCGATGCGGATTTCACCATTACGTACCACCGGCGTTTGCTTGATGCCGCCCACGGCCATGATGCAGGCATCAGGCGGGTTAATGATAGCGGTAAATTCTTCGATGCCGAACATGCCCAGGTTAGAGATAGTAAACGTGTTGCCTTCCCAGTCGGATGGCTGCAGTTTTTTGCTCTTGGCTTTGCCGCCCAGGTCTTTTACCTCGGCCGCTATAGCCGAAAGCGATTTGTAATCGGCATTGCGCACCACCGGCACCAGCAGGCCATCTTCTACTGCCACGGCCACACCAATGTTTATCTGCTTATTGTAACGGATCTTATCACCCAGCCACGACGAGTTAACTGCCGGGTGCTGACGCAGGGCTGCGGCCGCGGCCTTGATCACCAGGTCGTTAAACGACACCTTTACCGGCGACACTTCATTTATACTTACACGCGCCTCCATGGCCTTGTCCATGTCTATTTCCATGGTCAGGTAAAAGTGGGGCGCCGTGAATTTGCTCTCTGCCAGCCGTCGTGCAATTACTTTGCGCATCTGCGATACGGCAACCTCTTCGTAAGCATCGGCAGGTGCGCCTGTTGCCACAGCAGGGGCCGCCTGCGGCGCAGCTGTTTTGGCTGCCTGCTGCGGCGCAGCAGACGGAGTAAAGGTTTCCACATCGCGCAGCACGATGCGGCCACCTTCGCCGGAACCTTTTATCTGGCTCAGGTTAAAGCCTTTTTCTTTGGCTACTTTTTTGGCCAGCGGTGATGCTTTGATGCGGCCGTTTTCTGATCCGTTGCTTTCTGCAGTTTGGGTGGTTGCTTCCGGGCCGGGTACTTTCTCGTCTTCGACCTTTTCGGAAGTAACTTCATCTACGCCGGCTTCTATACCTTCTTTAGTTTTTTCCTGTAAGCTGGGTGCGGCGTTGTCAAGCAGCGCCTGGTAATCGGCTCCGGCCTCTCCGATAATAGCAATAACGGCATCTACCGGTACTGAGTCACCGGCTTTTACGCCGGTATAAAGCAAGGTGCCGTCTTCGTATGCTTCCAGTTCCATGGTAGCCTTGTCGGTTTCCACTTCAGCCAGCACATCCCCGGATTTAACTTTATCACCTACTTTTTTCAGCCACGAAACCAGCACGCCTTCCGTCATGGTATCGCTCATCTTTGGCATCCGGATAATGGAAGCTTTGATGTTGGAGGTATCTACAGAAGTTTTAGCAGCCGGTGCTTCAGCCTTGGAGGCTGCAGGCTTAGGAGCTTCTTTTTTTGGTTCAGGTTGCTCTTCCTGTGGTTTGGCAGCCGGCGTTTTGCCTTGCTTTGCTTCATCCAGCAGCCCGGTGATGTCGTCGCCTTCCTTGCCGATAATGGCAATTACAGCATCTACCGGTACACTGTCGCCCTTTTTGGGGCCAATGTACAAAAGTGTCCCATCGTTGTAAGACTCCAGTTCCATGGTAGCTTTATCGGTCTCTACTTCAGCAAGTACATCACCGGAGCTAACCTTGTCGCCAACTTTTTTGAGCCAAGATGCTATCACCCCCTCTGTCATCGTGTCGCTCATCTTGGGCATTCGTATCACTTCAGCCATAAGTATCGTGTCGTTTTATAGTGCCTCAGAAGGCCTTGAGTATTCTGCCCAAAATTAGATTTAAAAATATTTTATTCAAACTATACCGCGCTTATTTGTTGCCGCAACTTAATTTACCACATTTTTAAGTTCGGCCGCCTGCAGGTGAGCCACGTCGCAGTACTTTTTTACGGCAAACATGCTGCCCGTAAAATCGAGCTGGTAAAGGCACAGGTTTTCGTGTTGGAACGTATCCATGCAGCGCAGCGGGTAGTGCAGTAACTGCGTTAGCAATATACGCATGGCGCGGCCATGCATACAAATTAAAATTGTAGTCTCCTCGGTGCGGCGCAGCATCAGGTCGATAAAAGGCTGCTGCCGGGCTGTTACCAGTTCGGGGCTCTCCCCGCCTTCAATAGGTATGCCGGTTTCGCCATCGCGCCACCGCTGCAGCAGGTCAAAATAATAGGCATCTTCTTCGGGCGTAATGCGCGTGCCCTCGCGCGTGCCCCAGCTTATCTCGTTCAACTCTGCGTGCCGCTCATGCGGAATACCCAGATCAATAAAGCCCTGCACAGATTGTATGCTGCGCTTCAATGAAGAAGTATAAACTTTATCGAACGGAACATCTTTGTATTGCTCAAAAAACAAGGCAGCCTGGCGCCGCCCTTCGGCATTTAAATCAGCATCTATCCCGCTGCCCTGCACAATGCCCTGCAGGTTAAAATCCGTTTGCCCGTGGCGGATGAGGTATACTTTCTTAATACTCAAAATTCTTCTACTTTTGCTTTCTTGCGCTAAATTACACCGCGAAATCTACACCGCCGCTATGCCTGAAAATTCTTTTACGTTCGAGACGCTGAATGAGTGGCGCAAAGGTACCATGGTGCAACACCTGGGCATTGAGTTCACAGAAATCGGCGGGGACTATTTATGCGGAAAAATGCCGGTAGACCACCGCACCCACCAGCCCATGGGCCTTTTGCATGGCGGCGCCTCTGTAGCGCTGGCCGAGACGCTGGCGAGTATAGGTGCCGCCATGCAGGTTGATTTAAACAAAAAGGCTTGTGTCGGTTTAGAAATAAATGCCAATCATATCCGCAGCGTACGCTCCGGCTGGGTTTTTGCACGGGCACAAGCTATTCATATTGGCCGCAGCACGCAGGTATGGGAAACCAGAATTACATCCGAAGATGGCAGCCTGGTTTGTATCAGCCGCATGACGGTGGCGGTGATCGATAAAAAATAATACAATGCCATACACAGGCACAGCAGTAACAGGAGAAAAGCATAACATGGGTGAAGCAACCCGCAGCTATACTTTAGCAGATATTTTTAACGCTGCCATAGCCGGCCACCTGGCGGTGGCAGCCTGGCGCCTGCCCCACACTGAGGCGGTGCACCTTTGCCTCTCGCTGCAGGAACAGCTAACAGTGGGGCAGCCGGATCTGGAGGAAAGTCCGTTTGGTTTTCTTTTCTGCCCTTTCCAGACCACGGTCCATCAGAATATCTTTATCAAAGCAGATGTATACTTTGAGGCCGCAACAGGCAAGCTGACGGTAGCCCCGGATGCTCCCGTTACGGCGCTGGAACAGTTTTACAGCTTGCTGGCGCAACCCACAAGCGCAGCCTGGCATGTACCCGCCGCTGACAAGGCACCGGCGCTGCAGCAAACGAATGCCGGCTATACCAGCGCTGTGGCAACAGCTGTGGCAGCAATGCAGGCCGGGCAAATGGAAAAGGTGGTGCTGTCGCGGAATACGCTGGCGCCGTTGCCGGATGGCTTCAGCGCTGTAGATACTTTTGCCCAGTTGCAGAAAGCTTACCCGGACGCGTTCGTGGCGCTGGTTTCGGTGCCGGAGGTGGGCACCTGGCTGTGTGCTTCGCCGGAGATACTGGTGAGCGTCGATCAGGAAAAAGTCTTCAGAACAACAGCGCTGGCCGGTACGCAGCCAGCTGATGCCAACGCCTTGGCGGCCACAGCCATCTGGCGTCAGAAGGAGATTGAGGAGCAGGCCATGGTGGAACGTTACATCCTGAGTTGTTTCAAGCGGCTGCGCCTTCGCGATTATAGCGAAGTAGGCCCGCGCACCATCATAGCCGGCAACCTGATGCACCTGCGCACGGATTTTAAGGTAGATTTGAGAGAAACAGACTTCCCGACGCTGGGCTCCGACATGCTGGCCTTGCTGCACCCTACCTCCGCTGTCTGCGGCCTCCCGAAAGAGCCTGCCCTTGCTTTTATACTTGCCCATGAAGGGTATGACCGCAGCTATTACAGTGGTTTTTTAGGGCCTGTAAGCAGCGCAGCAGGTACCCATTTATACGTAAACCTTCGCTGCATGCAGCTGTTAACAAACCAGGCCATACTTTACGCGGGCGCCGGCATCACCGCCGAATCCGATCCTCAGAAAGAATGGCAGGAAACACAGCACAAAATGCAGACTATCTGGCGTGTATTGATGTGCTGATTGTTTAAGGTGCTAATGCGGAGCCGAAGATGTGCAGATTTGAAAATGAAGCTATCAGCCCCCCTTCAATCTTTAAATCTCCGCGGTGTGCACAGCTCCCGCGAGTGTCTGTGTCAATTACAAGCCTCCAGCAACTTAGCCAGTAATCCATTTAACATATCAGCACATTAACGCATTAGCACATTAAGAATGATCATACAACCTGTTGTCAATATAGCAGAGATTTGCGCCAGAAAGGGCGTGCAAAACGTGGTGCTCTCGCCCGGTTCGCGCTGCGCCCCGCTCACCATCGCCTTTGCCCGCCATCCGGATCTGACGGTGCGTACGGTGAGTGATGAGCGTGCAGCTGCCTTTATTGCGCTGGGCATGGCGCTTACAACCGGGAAGCCAACCGTGCTGGTCTGTACCTCGGGCACGGCGGCCCTGAACTATGCCCCGGCCGTCGCCGAAGCTTACTTTCAGCAGGTGCCCCTGCTGGTGCTCACTGCCGATCGCCCGCCCGAATGGATCGATCAACTCGACGGCCAGACCATCCGCCAGCAAAACATCTATGGCCGCCACATCAAGCAGAGCTATACTTTCCCGGCAGACTTCGCACACCCTGACGCGGCATGGTTCAGCGCACGCATTGTGTCAGAAGCGTTGAATGAGGCCGTGGCTTTTCCGGCCGGGCCGGTGCATATTAACGTGCCACTGCGCGAACCCTTTTATCCTGCCCCAGGCGAAAATATTGTTTTCGACAAGGAGGTGAAAGTGATTGCGGAAGAGGAACAGCATTTTGATCTGGCACAAACACAGGTGCTGAAATTGCAGCAGCAAATCCAAAAGTATAAGCGCATATTGGTAGTTGCCGGACAAGATAAGTATAATGCGCAGCTGCTTCAGAGTTTACAGCAGTTTATAGAAGCTACGGGCGCTGTGCTGGTGGGTGATATCATCAGTAATGTGCACGCATTGCCGGAAGCTGTCCGCTACCAGGATGCCTTCCTCTCCTCCCCTGACGATGATATGCTGGCACAGCTGCAGCCGGATCTGTTGCTTACCTTCGGAAAATCCATCATCTCCAAAAGTCTGAAATTATACCTGCGCAAGTATAAACCGCTGGCCCACTGGCATGTGCAGCCCGCCGGCGCCGTAGCCGACACCTTTCAGGCGCTCACGAAGATAATCCGCTGCACACCTCAGAGTTTCTTTGTCAATATTCCAGGAAGCACCAAAACAGAAGCAGCCTTTGCCGGCGCCTGGACAAGTATGAACGCCAGAGCAAAAGACTTTCTGACAGCCTATACGTCGGAGACCACATACAGCGAACTGCATGTTGTGGCGCGTGTGCTGGCACAATTGCCGCAGCAAAGTAATTTGCACCTGGCCAACAGTATGTCGGTGCGCTATGCCAACATCGTGGCTTTGCAGCCCACCCAGGCGGTGCACGTGTATGCAAACCGCGGTACCAGCGGCATAGATGGCAGCACCAGCACTGCTGTAGGCTGCGCGCTTACGAGCCCCGGCATCACCACACTGCTCACCGGCGATTTGGCCTTTTTTTACGATCGCAACGGCCTCTGGCATAATTACCTGCCGCCAAACCTGCGCATCGTCCTGCTCAACAACCACGCCGGCGGCATTTTCCGGCTGCTGGATGGCCCAAAACAGCAACCGGAATTAGCGCCATACTTCGAAACCAAGCAAGCGCTGAACGCCGGGAATACCGCCCGTGATTTTGACATGGCATATCATGCGGTACATAGCCTGGAAGAGTTGGAGCAGGCACTCCCTGCATTTTTTGCACCGGCGGCCGGTGCCGGTATCCTGGAGATTTTCACAGACTCAGAAGCCAACGCCGCTGCTTTCGCAGCGTATAAGCAGGCCGTGCAAGATGCTATGAGCAAATGAAATAAAGAAAATTTCACATGCTGTCATCCTGAAAGGATCTTGTTTATTTCCATCGTATCACGCACAAGATCCTTTCAGGATGACAGCATTGTTGAATTCCGTATATTCGATAAATTCTGTTCTGATGCAGGATTATATATGCGCAACAATTAACATAAAGAACACGCAGCTTTTATAAGTATAATAATCAAACAAGGGCAGATCAACATCAAGAAGTCTGAACATTCAAAATCCGGATACTTGTGTCTGTAATTCAATCATTCAAAATCCAGTTATTCAAAATTAGTCCCTCTTCCCCAGCAGCCTTTCCACATACTTGCCGATGATGTCGAACTCGAGGTTGACGCGGGTGCCCGGCTTTACGTGCTGCAGGTTGGTGTGCTCGTATGTATAAGGGATAATAGCTACCGAAAAGCTGTTCTCCCTGGAGTTGACTACTGTCAAGCTGATGCCGTTGACGCAGATGGAACCCTTCTCGACCGTTACATTGCCCGTGCCGGCGTCATAGCTGAAAGTAAACAGCCAGCTTCCGTTTTCATCTTCCACTGATTCGCAGACGCCTGTCTGGTCTACATGACCCTGCACTACATGCCCATCGAAGCGTCCGTTGGCCTGCATGCAGCGCTCCAGGTTCACGAGATCACCGGCTTTTAAATCGTTCAGATTTGTTTTTTGCAATGTTTCCGCAATGGCTGTTACCGTAAACGCCTCGCCTTCCAACGCCACTACAGTCAGGCATACGCCGTTGTGCGCCACGCTCTGGTCTATCTGCAGCTCATGCGTAAAAGGCGACAGCACTGTAAAATGCTTGTTGGTGTTTTCGCTGCGGATGGCTGTTACCTGGCCTACGGCCTCTATAATTCCTGTAAACATGTTTGTTACCTGTTTGAATGATCTAATTTAACAGCTTTCTGTTGCTTATACCTAAATTTAAGTTACAAGGCAGCCTGAATCAGGGATGTATTTCCCTAATTCTGTCATTTTTGCGCTGCTATGCTTACTTTCGCAGAACATAAACTAAACCGGCCTGATTTACACTTTAAAGCAGCTATAAGAAGCCCGCAGGCAGGTGTAGCTTTCATCAAATTAAGTATACATGCAAACCGATACGTACAGACACAAAGGCATGCGCCGCGCACTCGTAAAACTGCTGCGCGACAAAAACATCCGCGACGAACGCGTACTGGCGGCCATTGATGCGGTGCCCCGGCATTTCTTCTTCGAAAAGGCTTTTGTGGAGCAAGCTTACCAAGACAAGGCTTTCCCGATTGGCGAAGGACAAACCATTTCGCAGCCTTATACGGTCGCTTTCCAGACGGAGCTGCTGGACGTTAAACCAACCGACAAAGTATTGGAAATTGGCACCGGTTCCGGTTACCAGTGTGCGGTGCTGCTGCAACTGACGCCCTACGTTTACACCATAGAGTATAATCGCGCGCTGTACGACAAGGCCCGCCTGTTCTTTAAGAAGTATGGCCTACATCCGCATACTTTCCATGGCGATGGTTCCGAAGGGCTGCCGCAGCATGCCCCTTACCATAAAATAATAGTAACGGCCGGAGCGCCGGGCGTACCCAAAAGCCTCATGCGCCAGCTGCACGTGGGCGGTGCCCTGGTAATTCCGGTCGGCGACGAAAAAAGTCAGAAAATGGTGCGCATCACCCGCGTAGAAGAAAACGAGTTTACCAAAGAGGAATTCAGCAGCTTTAAGTTTGTACCCCTGCTCGGCAAGTCGGGTTGGGATACAGGTATGTAAGCAGGTATAATGAAGCAAGTATAAGTTTCATTTCAGGAGATTTTATACTTCAATTCTCTTGTGCTTCGCCCTACTTTCTTTTGCCGCTATACTTTAGTGAAGACCTGGAAGTATATTTCACGGTTTGCGTGCCGGGGCGTATCTTTGTGTAGATTAATCAGCATAAACTAATGCCTAAACAAAAAAGAGTACAGGATTCTTACGTTATCATGACGGAACTGGTGTTGCCCAACGACACCAATACACTGCACAACCTGATGGGGGGCCGCATGATGCACTGGATGGACATTGTGTCGGCTATTGCGGCGCAGCGCCACTCAAACCGTATTGTGGTAACCGCCTCGGTTGACAATGTTTCTTTTACCGAAGGAATAAAACTGGGCAACGTTGTAACCCTGGAGGCCAAAGTAACGCGGGCTTTCAACTCATCAATGGAAGTACACATTGTGGTGTATGCCGAAGATGTTCCGAGTGGCAAAAAAGTAAAGTCGAACCAGGCCTTCTTCACATTTGTGGCCGTAGACCAGCTCGGCAACCCCATTGACGTGCCGGGCGCCATACCCGAAACCCCCGAAGAAATAGAACTCTACGAAGGCGCCCTCCGACGCAGGCAGCTGCGCCTGGTGCTGGCCGGCCGTATGAAGCCCAGCGAGGCCAATGAACTGAAATCAATTTTCGACATCAAAGCTGATACCCCGCAGGAATAAACACTACCCTTATGGCAGGACTGGAAGCAGACGAACTTAGCATGGAATTCCTAAAAAATTTCATCACCGAAACTTTATACCTTGTTCCGGTGAATCAGACTGCGCCTGTTCCGGAAGCTTCTGAAACTGAGATGGCCCCGGCTAAGCCAGCCCAACCTGCTGCCCCGCCTGTCGCCGCCCAGCAGACTACGCCTCCCCCGGCCATTCCGAAATTGCCCAAAACTGAAGCCGCTGCGGCTCCTATATTTGATATCTCAGGGGAAAACCAAAAGGGCGTGGTGGTGCTGGTAACGTTGCCGGAGCAGGAATTCAGGAAGCTGCCGGAACTGGAGTTTCTGCAAAAGATACTGCATGCCATTGGTTTACAAAAGGCAGACGTGGCCTATGTCAACAATGTTTCGGGCAAAGTGGCGCGGCTGGAGGAACTGCAGCAAAAGCTGGAAGTAAATTATATCATCAGCTTCGCCAGCCGCCTCGATACGGATTTGCCGCACGATAAATTTACGCTCTATAATCCGGTGCACTTGGGCCGGATTCCGGTGGTATTTGCGCAGGCATTATCGGTGCTGGAGCAGGACGTGAATCATAAAAAGAATCTGTGGAACGCGCTACAACAGGTGTTTTTGTCCTGATCCTGCGATTGAAACTAATTACCTGTGCTGTGGTTTATACCCCAAACAGCAAAGCCTTTCCGGAACCGGAAAGGCTTTGCTGTTTTTATACTTTGCTCTGTGCTTATTGCAGCAATGTAGCCAGCTTCTGCTCCAAATCTTCTCCACGCAGGCCTTTTGCTATAATCTTGCCTTCCGGGTCGATTAAAACAGTTTGCGGAATGGCGTTTACGTTGTAAAGCTGGGCAGCGCTGCTTTGCCAGCCCTGTAAATCCGATACATGCGGCCAGGGCAGGTTGTCGTCGGCAATGGCTTTCTCCCATTTTTCTTTCGATTGATCCAGCGATACGCCGAAGATTTCGAAACCCTTGTCTTTGTACTTGTCATACATTTTCACCACGTTCGGGTTTTCTTTGCGGCAGGGCCCGCACCAGCTTGCCCAGAAATCAATCAGCACATACTTGCCGCGCAGCGATGACAATGACTTGGTGCTGCCATCCGGTGTCGGAAGCGTGATATCCGGCGCCACCTGGCCAATAGCGGTGTTGCGGAACGGCTTCAGGTGCTCGTTCAGCATCAGCGTATACTTGGAGTCGGGAATATTTTTGTTCAGCAGTGTTGCCATACTATCCGCAAAGGCAAAGTCACTGTTCGGATCAACCAACGTAGCTGTACCAAAAGCGGCCACAACAGACTTAGGATGCTGCGCGATAAAGTCTTTTACCTGCTGTTGCAAAGCGCCATACTCTTCCTGAATGACAGCCACAGAATCAGTATTGCCTGCCTCCATTGCCTGCTGATAACGCTCTTCCAGCGCCACCTGCTTCAGGCGTGATTCGTTTACCAGTTTATTTAGTTGCTGGAACAGCTCCGAATCTTCAGATCCTTCCACTTTGGCTGTACCGTTGATATCTTCGGCATCAGCCTGCACTTTTACATTATCGTTGTCGAGCACCAGCATCAGGCCGTTGCGCTGATCCAGGGTGATGCGGTACATGGTAGGCTCTTCTACCCTTCCTTCAAACGTAAAGGTACCGTCGGCGCTTACTTCAGCCGTATCGCGGGCAATAAACTGCTGATCGCCCAGCTCCAGCAGGTATACTTTGCTACCGGCTTCGGCATTCTGCAGCTTTCCTTCTATGGTATAGCCGTCCTCGTTTGAGGTGGATTTGTTGGTCTGGCAGCCGGCAAGAAGTGCCGCTGCAGCAGCCATGATAACATACTTTGAATAGTTCATACCTTGTTTTTATGCGTTTAAACCTTCGCGAAGCAGCTGGTTGGCTACTTTCGGATCGGCTTTTCCTTTTGTTTTCTTCATGATCTCACCCATAAACATACCAACCAACGACTGCTTACCGGCTTTATATTCCTCCACTTTGGCCGGATTCTCCTGCAGCACCGCCTGCACAATTTGTGTCAGCTCGCCCGAGTCGGATTGTTGCAGCAGGTTCTGCTGCTCCGCTACCTGCTGCGCATTCAGTTCCGGGTGCTCCAGCAAGTATGGAAAAACCTGTTTAGCTGCAACAGAGTGGCTTACTTTGTTCTCATCTACTAAAGCAATTATACCGGCAATTTGTTCCGGTTGCAGCGGAAAGTCCCTGATGTGCAGTTGCAGTTCGTTCAGATACGATTTCACCTGGCCCATCATCCAGTTAGAGGCAGCTTTGTAGTTGGTGGTATGTTTGCAGAGCTCCTCAAAGTATAAAGCTATTTCTTTGGCATCCGTCAGCACGGCCGCATCGTATTCCGGCAATCCGTATACTTCCACAAAGCGCTTGTACAGCTCCTGCGGCAGGCTTGGCATCGCTGCTTTTATACCATCCAGCCACTCCTGGTGGATAATGAGCGGCGGCAGATCCGGCTCCGGAAAGTAGCGGTAATCGTTTAGTGTTTCTTTGGAGCGCATGGCCGTGGTGCTGCCCGTGTTCGCATCAAAGTTTCGCGTTTCGCCTTCTACTTTGCCGCCATTTTCGACCACCATGATCTGGCGCTCTATTTCATGCTCGATGGCGCGCTGCACGTTGCGGAACGAGTTCATGTTCTTTACCTCTACCTTGGTGCCCCAGAGCGGCGCATCTTTCAGCATCACCGAAATGTTGGCGTCACAACGCAGCGAGCCTTCTTCCATGTTGCCGTCGCAGATGTCCAGGTATTTTACCAGGCGCTTTATTTCCATGAGGTAATTGTAGGCTTCCACCGAGTCGCGGATGTCGGGTTCCGATACAATTTCGATGAGTGGCACCCCGGCACGGTTATAATCCACCAGCGTTTCGGTTTCGCCGGGCAGGTGCATCGATTTACCGGCATCTTCCTCCATGTGGATGCGGGTGATGCCGATGCGCTTGTCATTACCTTCAGCATCTTTGATATTGATGTAACCTAAGGTGCAGATAGGCGTTTTATCCTGCGTAATCTGGTAGCCTTTCGGAAGGTCAGGGTAAAAATAGTTTTTGCGGGCATACAGGTTGTAGCGCGTGATGTCGCAGTTGGTGGCGAGTCCCATTTTCAGGGCCATTTCCACCACGCTTTTGTTTACACGCGGCAAGGTGCCGGGATGCGCCAGTGTAATCACGCTCAGGTTGCTGTTGGGCAGCATGCCGTATTCTGTGGAATCCGAGGAGTAGGCTTTGCTCTCAGTCAGCAGCTGCGCGTGTACTTCCAGACCGATGATGGCCTGGTATTTATCTCTGATTGATGTATCCATAATGTATAAATTGTACGATGATCGCCTGTTAAATCAGAACAGCAGCATTTGGTATGATTAGGTAATTTTCATACTTAATGCGATACAATCATTCATTCTTATTCAGCAACGAAGTAACAAGTTCCAGCGCTTTGGCAGGCACTGCCTGCAGACCGGCCACATCCTTGCCTCCTGCTGTAGCATAAAACGGTTGTCCACCCCCGCCACCTTTAATCTCTTTTGCCAGTTCACGCACCATTTGGCTGGCATTCAGATGCTTATCCGACACCAGATTATCCGACAGCATCACGGCAATCTGTGGCTTGTCGTCTATTTCGGCGGCAAGTATAAGTACCAGGTTATCGAGCGACTGGCGCATGTCGAAAGCCAGCTTTTTGAGATAATCGGCGTTACTCACCTCCACTTGCTGCGCCACGAAATGCACGCCGCTATCGAGTTGCCGGGCTTTCTGCACCAGGCTGTCTTTCAAGCCCGTGAGTTGCTTTAGTTCGTGCTGCTCGAGTTGCTTTTGCAGTGCTTTGTTATCTTCCTGCAGTTTCTGTACGGCACCCGATACATTGCTTTGCGTAGCCAGCACTTCCCGGACCGCATGCAATTCGTTGAGCTGCTGCTGCACATAATCTTCGGCTACTTTGGCTGTAACAGCTTCGATGCGGCGCACACCGGCCGCAACCGAGCTTTCTGACACAATTTTAAAATAGCCGATATTGCCCGTATTCAGCACATGGATGCCGCCGCAAAGCTCTACCGAGTGATTTCGGTCGAAAGCTATTACGCGCACAAACTCGCCATACTTCTCGCCAAACAAAGCCATGGCGCCCATTTCTTTCGCCGCCGCAATCGGCACATTGCGCTGCTCTTCCAGCGGAATAGCTTCGCGGATGCGCTGATTCACGATATGCTCTACCTCGCGCAGCTGGGCCTCCTCTACTTTGGCAAAATGCGAAAAGTCGAAGCGCAGCAGCTTTTCATTTACCAGCGAGCCGCGCTGCTGCACGTGCTCCCCTAAAACTTTGCGTAAAGCAGCATGCAGTAAGTGCGTGGCAGAGTGGTTCTTACGAATAAAGTTGCGTCGCTCCGCATCCACATTACTCCGGAAAGCTGCCTCCACGTTCTGCGGCAGTTTGGCCGTAATATGAAGTATCAGATCATTCTCTTTTTTCGTATCCAGCACCTCCACCTGCTCTGTATCAGAAATCAGGTAGCCCGTATCACCAACCTGTCCGCCACTTTCGGCATAAAAAGGCGTTTTGTCGAGCACCAGGTGGTATTCGTTTTTGCTCTTGGATTTCACCTGCCGGTAACGGACAATGTGCGAAACGGCGGTGTCGCTGTCGTAACCAATAAATTCATTTGCTACGTCCGGCTGCAGTATCACCCAGTCGGATTGCTCCGTGGCGGAGGCGTTGCGGGAGCGGTTTTTCTGCTGTTCCATCTCCACTGTAAAACCGGCCTCATCTACCTGCAACCCTTTTTCACGCGCAATCAGGGCCGTTAAATCCAGCGGAAAACCGAAAGTATCATACAATTCAAAGGCCGTTCTGCCGTCGATGGTGTTGTTGTTTTCTCTGAATTTATCTTCTAAAGCATCCAGCCGTTTCAAGCCATTATCCAGCGTACGCAGAAAAGCATTTTCCTCTTCCTCAATCACGCGCTGCACAAAGCTCAGTTGCTGCTTCAGTTCCGGGAACACGTTTTCCATCTGGTCGGCCAGTACGGCAGCCAGTTTGTACAGGAAAGGTTTTTTGAAATCCAGGAAAGTGAAGCCATAGCGCACCGCGCGCCGAAGTATGCGGCGAATCACATAGCCGGCCTTGTTGTTAGATGGCAGCTGCCCGTCGGCAATGGCAAAAGCGATGGCACGGATGTGGTCCGACATGACGCGGATGGCAATGTCCGTCTTCTCGTTTTCGCCATAGGTTACGCCGGCTTCCTGCGCCACAAACTGAATCAGCGGCTGAAAAACATCCGTGTCGTAGTTCGATTGCTTGCCCTGTATGGCCATGCACAAACGCTCGAAGCCCATGCCTGTATCTACGTGCTGTGCAGGCAGTTTTACCAGCGATCCATCAGCTAGTCGGTTGAACTCCATGAACACGTTGTTCCAGATCTCCACTACCTGCGGATGATCGTTGTTCACGAGGTCTTTACCCGGCACTTTGGCACGTTCTTCTTCAGAGCGCAGGTCAATATGAATCTCGGAACAGGGGCCGCAGGGGCCGGTATCGCCCATTTCCCAGAAATTATCTTTCTTTGAACCCATCAGAATCCGCTCTTCCGGAATCATGGTTTTCCAGATATCGTAAGCATCCTGATCTTTCTCTAAATTTTCAGAAGCATCCCCCTGAAAAACGGATACATACAACCTGTCTTTCGGCAGTTGGTATACTTCGGTCAGCAGTTCCCAGGCCCAGGCCAGCGCTTCCTTCTTAAAGTAATTACCAAACGACCAGTTGCCCAGCATTTCGAACATGGTATGATGGTAGGTGTCGTAGCCTACTTCTTCCAGGTCGTTGTGCTTGCCGCTTACGCGCAGGCATTTCTGGGTATCGGCCACGCGCTTGTACGGCGCCGGTTTGTTCCCCAGGAAGTAATCCTTAAAGGGGGCCATACCCGAGTTGATAAACATCAAGGTAGGGTCATCTTTCACCACCAGCGGCGCCGACGGCACAACCTGGTGTTGCCTGGAAGCGAAGAAGTCCAGAAACTGTTGTCTTATCTCAGCTGAATTCATGTATGAGTATGAAGCATTTAGATACTTTGGTCTATACTTGTTGTTTAAGAACAAAAAATATATAATTTTTGCCTGACAGAAAATACTCTTTTCGGGAGTTCTGAAAAGCTCATTGGAGGCAAAAGTAGCATATTTTAACCGTAAACCGTAGCATCCTATCCGAAAATAAGTAGTGTTCTGCCAGACCATAGATATGCTGAATATGCCTTATAAAGAAAAAGAAATAGAGAAACAGTATTACTCCATTGGCGAGGTTGCGGCCATGTTTGAGGTAGCGCCTTCGCTTATCCGCTTTTGGGAGACGGAGTTTGAGCAGCTGAAACCCCGCAAGAGCAAAAAAGGCAACCGCCAGTACACGCCCAAAGACATTGAAACGCTGCGTACCGTTTACCACCTGGTGAAGGAGCGCGGCTATACCATACAAGGCGCCAGGGAGATGCTCAAAAACAAGTCGGTGCAGACAAAAGACAAAATCGAAATCATCCAGTCGCTGGAGAAAGTAAGGGCTTTCCTGGTAGGCATCAAAGATCAGCTGAACACCAAAGCCTGAAAACTGCAAGGATGATTGAAGATCAGAACCTGTACGAAGTTGCCTTAACCAAATTGCCGGGCGTGGGGCCGCAGCTCACGCGCCTGCTGGTAAGCTATTGCGGCTCGCCCCAGGCTGTTTTTACGGCAGCACCAGGCAAACTGCTGAAGATTCCGGGTGTAGGCGGCATTACCATCAAAAGTATAACTGCAGGTGCCAAAAGCGCTTTGCTGCAGGCAGAACAGATTGTAAAGCAGGCGCAGGAACAGGATGTTTCTTTGCTGTTTTATACCTCGGAGAAGTATCCTGACCGGCTGAAACAGTTTGCCGATGCGCCCACGCTCCTATACTTCCGCGGAAACGGCAACCTGAACCAGCACCGCATTATCAGCATGGTGGGCACACGGCAGATAACCAGTTATGGCCAGACGATAACGGAGCGCATTGTAGAAGACCTGAAGCCCTATAAGGTGATGATTGTAAGCGGCCTTGCTTACGGTGTGGATATTGTGGCACACCGGGCAGCACTGCAGGCCGGCCTGCAAACCATTGGCGTGATGGCCAGCGGCCACGACATTATCTACCCGGCCATGCACCGCAAGTATGCGGAAAGGATGCTGACGCAGGGCGGCCTGCTGACGGAAAGCCCCTTTGGCACCAAACCCGATGCGCCTCGTTTCCCGGCCCGCAACCGCATTATTGCCGGCATGTCGGACTGCACACTGGTGGTAGAGGCTGCCCTGAAAAGCGGCACCCTCATCACCGCCGACATTGCCCACAGCTACGACAAGGAAGTGATGGCGGTGCCGGGCAACCTCACCTCGCCTGTGTCGGAAGGCACCAATTACCTTATCAAGTCCAACAAGGCGGCTGTTTATACCTGTGCCCAGGATCTGGTGGAGCTGCTGAACTGGGATTTGGAAGATGCCGCTGCCGCTAAGCAAAAGGCAAAATCACAGCTGAATGCTGCCGATTATACAGAGGAGGAATGGAAGGTACTGCAGGTGTTACAACAATCCGGTGAGGAGCAGATGGATAACCTGAGCTGGAAGGCCCAGGTACCTGTAAGCCTTTTAGCCTCGGTGCTTTTAGGGCTGGAGTTTAAAGGAATGGTGAAGGCCAAACCCGGCAAAAAGTTTATGTTGATTGGGTGATGTTATACTTGATGATAGTGCCGATAAGCGTGTATTCATGTTTGTACTTAAGTTAACTTCAATTTATGAATATAGGAAGCCTTTATTCTGGTATAGATATAAGTGAAATGAAAATTATCAGAATTGGATTTGGCACTCCTTTTTTGGTTCCTAAAGATTTAACTATTGAAGAAGAAAAGTATCTAATAGCTTCTCAACTAACTATAGCCTTCGGAAATAAGTCTGTTGATAACATCTTGAAGAAAGATTTAGCAGATTTTGAAAAAACCAAAACTTTGAATGAATCAAATGAAAAAGAAAAGCTACTCGATGGAGCTCTTGAACTATCTAAAGTTCAGCAGAAAGAACTTAACAGGATTTTAACAGAGTTAAACACACTACCTGATACAACAGCAAGTATTGCCTGTTTAACAGCTTTTTCTAGACTACAAGCGACCTTTTGTAGTGTCCACTCTTTGATAAGCTTAGGTTACTATTTTGAGAGTTTTGCTTTGATAAGATTAGTACTCGAACAATTAGCTTATGTCTATACTGCTTCCATGGTAGAAGATGGCAAAGGAAGCTTTCAATCTCCAACTAAGTCAATTTCTCAGTTGGCAAAATTTCATACCCAGGCTGGAAAATTGTATGGAATATTAAGTAAGAAAACGCATATTGATAAGAGTGAAGTGCATAAATATATCAAAATTGAAGATGGTAAAGTTTACACCCTTCATAATTCTATAGAATTTTCATTAGGGGCATCTATTTATCTACTTGCAGTATTAGACATACAATATTGTGTATTTGAATTCTGCTTTAGACAGCAATTAAAAGATTTTAAATGTATTACTCCCAATGAAATTACTTGTGAGATCATGGATAACAGAAGCACCAAGATACTTGAAGAGTATTCGAGAAAAATTGAAATATCTCTGAAGGAAACATAAGTTAATCCACCTATATGGCATCTTCGCCGCCGCATAGCAAAGTCCATTAGCAGCGATCTAAGAAAATAGCATTATTTTAAATTGTACTGCCGAGCAAATAGTCAAAGCTAAAGATTAGCCAGTTGAGGCGTCTATGTCTGCTTCACGAGCCCAGCAGGAGCTGTATCTGTTATTTTTGGCAGCTTTATTATTTAGCACATGTTTATACTTTACAATAGCATACCGCTGAAGGAAGAGGAACTGCGTCTGCCGCTTACTAACCGGGCTTTTCAGTACAACGACGGCTTTTTCGAAACAATGATCATGGAGCATGGCCGCATCCGGTTCTGGCAGGATCACCTGGCACGCATGGCGGAAGCTGCGGCAGCACTTAAGATTGAGCTGTTCCAAAGTATAAATGCTGACAAATTACTGGCGCAACTGCTGCAACTGAGTGAGCAAAACAATGCCAGCAACTATGGCCGCATTAAAGTGAAAGTATGGCGCGACGGTGCGGGCTTGTACACACCCCAGACAAATGCCGCCGCCTGGCTGGCAACGGCACAGCAGGCGGCACCTCCTCATGATTTACCACTTCAGGTTGGTATCTGTAAGACGGTTACCACCCAGCCCTCCCCTTTCTCCGCTTTTAAAGGGCCTAATGCGCTGGTTTATGTAATGGCCGCACACGAAAAAGCGCAGGCGCAGTATGATGACATGCTGTTGCTGTCGCCGGGAGGAGCTGTGGCGGAGCTGATTTCGTCTAATATTTTCTGGTTCAGAGAGAACACCTTGTTCACGCCGGCGCTGGAAAACGGATGCATCAACGGAATTGTACGACGGAACATACTGCGTTGGGCTGCGGCACAAGCTGTACCAGTGGTGGAATGCTGTTTGGCGCCTGCGGTGCTTCAGGATGCCTCCGTTGTTTTTTCTGCCAACGTAACCGGCATCAGGATTTTAAATTTGCTTGCCTCCTGGCAGTTGCCAGATGCACATCCGCAACTGGAGAAACTACGGCAAGCACTATTTCCGGTAGTACCTTTGTAAAGGCCTTAACCTTCTAGCTGGCAAGGTTGGTTGCCTCCCTGGCATGATTATCCGGGTGGGTTGCTTCTGCTTCCTGGCTGTTTTCAAAAGCATCCAGTATCTTCTTCAGCCTTCGCAGGGGCACGTTGCCCTGGCAAAGCTCATAAAATTTGCCTTTCAGCATCTGCATCCAATGTTTCCTGCCCAGTACGTTGAGCAGCACCTTTAATTCTTCCGCTTCCTTCATAAATTCATCACGATTCAGCATTGCCCCAATGTCTGACTGACAGATCCTGGCAGTAAAGTCATCCAGCCGGTAGCGGAGTATTTCGCGCTGCAGGGGTTTAATCATATCGTACACCACATAGCTTTTTTCTTCAAAGAAATTGCTTTCTTCTAAAAACTCTACTCCATCCATTGTGATCTGTACCAGGTACCGCTCGCCAATATAGAAGTACTTTACAAGGTGGTCATTGCCCAGCATCTCTAATATTTCCTTCAATTCTGCCGGTGTAGCGCTTATCCGGTTTGCGGCAAAGAGGCCCGCTGCGTCGTAATACTTTCCATCATACTTCCGCTCACAAAGGCCCAGCAGCAAAAACCGTTTCTTAAATTCTGTCTCCATAGCTACCTCCTTTATTTACTTATACGGTGTAAAAACATACTAATACCACCATAAGCTGCTTCTAAATCATGAAACAACCGACATTTTATACATAAAAGCAAAAAGACCCGAAGTACAGCGCCTCCGGGTCTATTAATGCTTTAACATATCGCCTTGCTTCCGGAAGGTTAAACTTCCTATACAGCTTTTACGGGTTTTGCACGGTAGTTACCCTGCCGGAGCGCCCGGTGGTGGTAAAAGCCTTTAGCTTGATGGTTCCTTTTGCCGTAATCGGTGATTTGTAAATCTGGCTGCTGGCTGTTGGCTCTGAGCCGTCGGTGGTATAGCGGATCACAAGGCCGGGCAGCTGAATATTAGCGTATACTTTGCCATTTTCTACCACCGCTCCCGGTGACGGGATGCGGTAAAGGAAGCCACGCGCGTACACATCCAGGCGCGGAAGCTCCCGTTTGCCCAGCACATTCGCAAACTCCGACCAAGCCTCGTTGTACATGGCCTCGCTTTTGGCCGGATCTGCTTCGGTTGCCCAGGCCGGATTTTTTGCCCAGGCCCGTTCGGCCACCGCCAGCAGCTTAGGCAGCAGCATGTATTCCATCCGTTCCGGGCTCCTGACCATTTCGCTCCACAAAGGGGCCTGCAAGCCAACAATGTTCTCTTTTCCTTCTTCTGTAAGGCGCACTTTGTTTTTGAAGATCGACCTGTCTACCGGCTCTCCCCTGCTGTCTTCTTTGGTGTTTTTTAGGTAGTCGTAAGGAATGAAATAGAAGGGCTTGTCTACATCCAGAAAGCCGCCCCAGTACAGGCCGGGCTCGTCATAATCTTTCTGGTAAGCCAAATCAAGGTATAAGTTGGTTACATTGGTGAGCACTACTTTATACCCGGCATTGGCCAGTTTATAAGCCAGATCCTCTGCCCCTGTCAGGTTGTTCCATACATCCACATGAAAATTCTCATCTGCAAATTCCGGGTTAGGGACATACACCGTTCTGCCGTTTTCCTTTACCTTTTTCAGGCCGATTTCCTCCCATCCTGATAAGTATAAGTTTCGTTCTTTCAGCATGTCGTTTATCTTGCCGAAGTAGTAGTACCACAGATCATCTGTGTTTTCTACTTCCGGGTTGTTTTTGATGACAGCCAGCGCCGCAGGTGACTTTTCCCATACACCCTTCGGCACCTCATCGCCTCCAAAATGGATGGTTTCGATGGGCGCGCCGGCCTCTTTATACATCTTCAGGATTTCGTCCACCACAGTTTCCAGGAAGTTGTAGGTGGAGGGCAGCGCCACGTCTATCACGTTATCATTCCAGTTCTGCACCGACTGGTATACTGATTTATCATTCAGATCGCGGAGCAGGTATTGCTTTGCCTCCGCCTCTTTGCCTTCCTTCATCAGGCGCTCGTAACGGGCATCCATCGCTTTGATAGCGGCCCTGGCATGGCCCGGTGTTTCTATCTCCGGTATCACCCGGATGTGGCGCTCGTCGGCATACTTCAGAATCTCAATAAAATCAGCTTTGCTGTAATAGCCGGAGCCGGTGGTATTCTCTACAGACGGCCCGGAAGCATACGACGGTTGCAGGTTCTTTTTGTTGTCCAGGGTATGACCGCGCTTGCTGCCTACCTCTGTCAGTTCCGGCAGGGCCGGTATTTCCAGCCGCCAGCCTTCGTCGTCGCTCATGTGGAAGTGGAGCACGTTGAGCTTGTAAAGGGCCATTAAATCAAGCACTTTCAGCAACTGCTGCTTGGGCTGAAAATTCCGGGCCACATCTACCATAAAGGCTCTGTGGCCAAACCGCGGCTCATCTGTAACCTGTACGCCTGTGATGGAAACAGAAGAGGGCATACCGGCCAGCGCAGCAGGCGGGATCATGGTTTTGAGGGACTGAATGCCGTAAAAAATTCCTGCCGGTGTTGAAGCTGAAATTGCAATTCCGTCCGGCGATACCTGTAAGGCATATCCTTCCGGGGCGAAACCATCCTGCTGCTGCAATCTGATGGCTTTTCCCTGGCCTGAAGCCTGTATGGAAGGCTTTTCTCCAAAAACAGAGGAAAGGTATGTGGCCAGTAATTCTGCTTCACTTTTAAAGGCGGCATCGGTTACCAGGGGTATTGCCGGGGTCAACGTGAAAGACTTTCCCGTTTCTTCATACTTAACAGGTGTCGGAAATATTTCCGGCAGTTTATCGAATGGGATGTCCTGTATGGATTTGTTCTGATTATATATTTTTTTTGCAGCTACCCACAACGTCTCGTTTTTATCACGGTCAGGGGTAGTATAGGTTACCTCCTGCACGGGCAACCCTTTGGTGGGGTTATTGTTCCAGACCAGGTAAAAGCCCTCGGGTGCATCTGTTGCATTAATGACTTGTCCGCGCGAAACGAATTCCAGGCGCAGCGATCCGCCGGCTGGTATACTTTTAAAGTTTTTGGTGGGCGTCAGGCGCAGCAGGTTGCCATTGATATGCTCTACTTTTACTGGCGCACTGGTATCTTTTGGCTGGAAAGAAGGCGAAGAGTTAAAGTAGAGGCTCCAGCCGCTGGCCGGTAGTGGCTGCTGGCCTGTGTTGGTGAGCGTGAGCGCCGAAAGCGAATGCCGATCATCGGGGGTGTTGTTTCCGATTAACTCCCAGGTGATTTTCAGATTTTCGGAGTCAAAGCCGGTGCCCGTGTTCTTTGTCTGCGCACAGCCGGCGGTGAGCGACCCAAGGAGCAGCAGCATTATGGATAAAAGGTGTTTCATGTGTTGATGCATAGGTGAACTGATCTGTTTATCTCCCTAAGATACAGTTGTCGTATTTACTTTGCAAATTTGAGTTCACGCTTCCGGGTATAGGAATGGTGTTTATACTTGTACTACGATCTGTTCCTTTTCAGGAAGCGCAGATGCACCAGCAAAGCCAGCCCCGAAAGCACCAGGCCCACGGCCACCACGCCGTTCCACTTCCAGGTAAGCCAGGCCTGACTGGCCAGGTAAGTGCCTGCAGCGCCGCCCATAAAGTAAGTAACCATATACACCGTGTTCAGGCGGTTGCGGGCCTCGGGCCGGAGCGAAAAAATAAGCGTCTGGTTAGCGATATGCGATGCTTGCAGGCCCATATCCAGTATGATTACACCTAGTACCAGCCCAAGCATACTATGGCTCGAGGCACCGAATATCAGGTAAGAAACCACTACCATGCTGATGCTGATGGTCGTGATGCGGAAAGCATCGCCCCTGTCGCTCAGCTTGCCCATGTAAGATGCTGCCAGGGCGCCAAATGCGCCTACCAAGCCAAAAGCACCGGCCACATCGCTGCCCGCATTAAATTGGGGCTCCTCTAGCAGAAACACCAGCGTTGTCCAGAAGGCGCCAAAGCAGGCGTAGCATAGGGCGCCGCGAATGGATGCCAGGCGCAGCAGCGGCTCTTCCCGGATAAGTTGCAGCAAAGATCTCATCAGGCTTTTGTAAGAGCCTTTGTAATCGGGGTATACTTCGGGCAACAGGAAATAGAGGGCCAGCCACAACAAAACCATCATGCCGGCACCGATGATGAACACGGCGCGCCAGCCAAGGTGCTCTCCCACAAAACCACTCAGCGTCCGCGAAAGCAGTATCCCCACCAGTAAGCCGCTCATCACAAAACCTACGGTGCGGCCCCGCTCCTCGGGCTTGGCTAAATGTGCGGCCATCGGGATCAGCAGTTGCGGTACCACCGAGGTAGCGCCAATCAGGAAACTGGCCAGCAGGAGCATATTGATGTCAGTAGAAAATGCAGTAAGCAGCAGGCTTGCCGTAATCAGCACAAAATCGACCATGATGAGTTTCTTGCGCTTAAGCATATCGCCCAGCGGAATAATAAACAGCATCCCCACGGCATACCCAATCTGGGTGAGCATTGCAATGGCGCCAGCTTTCGCCTCCGTCGTTCCAAAATCGTCGGCAATCATGCCCAGCAGCGGCTGGTTATAGTATAAATTTGCTACTACCATCCCCGTGGCAATGGTCATTACCCAAAGGTTAAGCCTGGTGAGGGGCGGCGGGACTGTAGCGGAAGCAGTATTCGTTATCATATCAATTTCATTCAACCTGCAATAGTACGTAACCTGTACAGCCAGCGTCCTATGAATGTTTATAGATTTTATTTATCTGGTATTGCTGCCTGCAACGGCATCTCTTACCAGCTGGAAACAAATGTTAAAGTATAATCAGGCAAATAAAAGATGCGGTTTAATTTTATACTTTGCATATTGTCGCTGCAGTACCAGAATTTTATCATTACAGCTATAAAAAGGCAGGACTTGCGCCTGCTGTCTGATTTCTATACTTATGAGCAAAACTATTAACATTGGCCTGATAGGCTTCGGCATGGCCGGCAAAACATTTCATTCGCCCATCATTGCGGGGGTGCCCGGCCTGAAACTGAAAAAAATACGTGAAACGCGTAAAGAGAATATCGCTGCCGCGCAGGTTTTATACCCCGAAGCTGTTGTTGTAGACGATGTAAAAGCAATCTTTTCGGATGACAGCATCGATCTGGTGGTTGTTGCCAGCTCCAACACCTCGCATGCCCCGCTGGCAAAGGAGGCACTGCTGGCCGGCAAGCACGTGCTGGTCGAGAAGCCCTTTACAGTTACAACAGCAGAGGCCGATGCCTTGCTGGATCTGGCCAAACAGCAAAACAAAGTTCTGACAGTATACCAGAGCCGCCGCTGGGACAGTGATTTTAAAACAGTGAAAAAGGTGGTGGACAGCGGGCTACTGGGGAATTTAGTGACGTATGAAGCGCATTATGACAGGTTCCGCAACGAAATCAGACCCAATACCTGGAAAGAGGAAGCTTTGCCCGGCTCGGGCTTGCTCTATGATTTGGGTTCGCACCTGATAGACCAGGCGCTGCTGCTCTTTGGCCTCCCCCGGGAAATTACGGCGGAGATAGGTACGCAAAGGCAGCATTCTAAAATAGTAGATAACTTTGACCTGCGCCTGCATTACGAGGGCCTGAAAGTTACGCTGAAAGCCGGCATGCTGGTGCGCGAAGCCGGCCCGCATTTTATACTGCATGGCGACCAGGGTTCTTTTATAAAGTATGGTATGGACGTGCAGGAAGCTGCTTTAAAAGCCGGTTTATCGCCAAACGATGTACCGGACTGGGGCATAGAGCCACAGGAACTCTGGGGCAACCTGAACACCACCTACCGCGACTTACATGTGCAGGGCAAAATAGAAAGCGAAACGGGTAATTACAGGGGCCTTTACGAGAACGTGTACAAAGCTATACTTGGTGAAGCAGAACTTGAAGTAAAGCCGGAGCAGGCGCGCAACACCATCCGGGTGATTGAACTGGCCATGCAAAGCAGCGCAGAAAAACGAACAGTTGCTTATACTTCCTAAACCACAAACTACCTCTTTAAAGCTGAAAGAATTTCTGACGGCAACCGCCTGCAGTATAACGTGCGGTTGCGAAAGTATGAATTAAAACATTTCCATAAATGATCATAACAGTGATTGGGCTCGGCCTTCTGGGCGGCTCATTTGCCTTGGGCTTAAAAGCAAAACACACCGGCATCCATATTATCGGGGTGGATAACAGCGCCACGCATGCAGCCCAGGCACTCCGCCTGGGCCTGGCAGACGAGGTGCTGCCGCTGGAAGAGGCCATTTTAAAATCCGACGTAGTTGTATTGGCTGTGCCCGTCAGCGCTATTGCTCGGCTTATCCTGCCGGTACTTGATAAACTTCCTGAAAATGCAATGCTCATAGACTTTGGCTCCACCAAAGAACAGATTTGCAGTATAGCTGAAAATCATCCCAGGCGGAAGCAGTTTGTGGCCGCTCACCCTATTGCCGGAACAGAATACTCGGGGCCGGAAGCTGCTTTCGCTGCCCTGCTTTATGAAAAGACCATGATTATCTGCGAAAAGGAGAAAAGCGCTCCGGCCGCTTTGGCGCTGGCAGAGCAGCTGTGCCGCAGCCTGAATATGCCGCTCCGCTACATGCAGGCAGCCGAACATGATTTACATCTGGCTTATGTTTCGCACCTGAGCCACATCAGTTCTTTTGCGTTGGGTATTACGGTTCTGGAGAAAGAGCAGGACGAGAAAAATATTTTTGACATGGCAGGCAGCGGTTTCTCTTCCACGGTGCGGCTGGCGAAAAGCTCTCCGCAGATGTGGGCGCCAATCTTTTCGCAAAACAAAAAAAACGTATCGCAGGCGCTCGACAGTTACATTGCGCAGCTGCAGCGCTTCAAAGCAGCTATCGATGCCGAAGACGAAGCACAGGCCAGCGCCCTGATGGCAGAAGCCAACAACATCCGCCGGATTCTGGGATAAACACCGCAATCAGGTGAATGCAGCATTGGAAGTAAAAGGCAGGCTAACGAGAATTAAACCTTTTCGCCTCCTGCACATATACATGCTTTATACTTGCAGGCGGTTTATACTTTGCTCTGGTTATAGTAAGTATAATTCTTTTTGTTTCATGATTAACAGCCATCCAGGATGAAAAAAGACGACAAATTACCAGGCCACAGCCGCCGCGATTTCATGAAAGGTTTCTCTCTGGTTCTGGGCACCACAGCTCTTGGCGTACCGCTGCTTTCACTTGGCTCCTGCCAGCCGGGTAGTGCAGAAAACACGCACAACCAGGCTGAACAGAGCAACAGGCAAAGCAAAAAGCTGGGCGTAGCGCTGGTGGGACTCGGCTACTACAGCACCAATCAGCTGGCCCCGGCCCTGCAGGAAACCAATGATTGTTACCTGGCCGGTATTGTAACGGGCACGCCCTCTAAGGCTGAAGAATGGAAAAGCAAGTATAACATTCCGGACAAGAACATCTACAACTATGAGACCTTCGACCAGATAAAGGACAATCCGGATATTGACATCATCTACATTGTGCTGCCCAATGCCCTGCATGCCGAATATACCATCCGGGCGGCCAATGCGAAGAAAGATGTGATTTGCGAAAAGCCAATGGCTACTTCTGTGGAAGACTGCCAGCGCATGATTGACGCGTGCAGGCAGAACAACGTAAAACTTTCCATCGGTTACCGCCTGCATTTCGAGCCGCACAACCTGCGCGTGATGGAGCTGGGGCAAAAGCAGGTCTTCGGAAAGGTAAAACAGGTAAAAACCGAAAATGGCTTTGTGGCCAACAACGCCAACATGTGGCGGCTGGACAAAGAACTGGCGGGCGGCGGCCCTTTGATGGATATGGGCATCTATTGCGTGCAGGGTGCCTGCTATACGTTAGGGCAAACGCCAGTAGCCGTAACCGCTAAGTTCGGAGAGGTCACGCGCCCCGAGGTTTTCGATGAGGTAGAGCAATCTATTAGCTGGCAAATGCAGTTTCCGAATGGCGTTATCGCCGACTGCAACACCAGCTATAACCAGAATGTAGGTTACCTATATGGAGAAGCGCAAAATGGCTGGTGGCGCCTGGAACCGGCTTATGGCTACGGCGGCATAAAAGGAGAAACCAGCAAAGGCCCGATGAACCTGCCCAATGTAAACCAGCAGGCCCTGCAAATGGATGCTTTTGCTAACTGTGTGCTGCACAACAAGGAAAGCATCGTGCCCGGCGAAATGGGCCTCCGGGATGTCCGCATCCTGATGGCTATCTATGAAGCGGCGAGAACCGGCAAAAGCGTAAAGGTTTAGCAAGTATAAGTATGCAGCTATCTTTTGCTGGTGCGACTTCTCCCGCTAGTGCGAGCTTGCAGCTCGTACTTTCCTATAGGTAAAGGTACGAGCTGCAAGCTCGCACCAGCAGCCACTGCAACCATACTGTAGGCCATGCTATAGTGAAGGTACGAGCTGCAAGCTCGCACCAGCAAAGAATTAGTTATAAACTACGCAAAACCTGGCGTACAAAGTATAAACAACCTTAGATACTGCTTTCCAGCAACATGCTTAGTTGTTCAAAATCATTCTTTATCGGGAGAAACTGCTCGTGCTTGTTCAGGAATACCTGAAGCTGTGGCGGAATTTCGATAGCATGTTCCAACGTGCTTTCCATCACTTCGCGGAACTTGGCCGGATGTGCCGTTTCCAGGAAAACGCCGATGGCGCCGCTTTTACTTTCAGCTAGGTAATCCCTGAGCCCCAGGTATGCAATGGCCCCGTGCGGATCCAGCAGGTACTGATGCTGCCGGTATACCTCCCTGATAGCGCTGCGGGTTTGATCATCGGTATAAGTATAGCCGGAAACAGCGGCGCTGAATTGCTGGTGATCCGCCTCAAAAAGCTCCTGCATGCGGGCATAATTGCTCGGGTTCCCCACATCCATGGCATTGCTGATTGTGGGTACAGAGGCACGCGGCTCATAATTTCCTGTACGGAGGTAATGCGGCACCACGTCGTTGGCATTGGTAGCAGCTACAAAATGATGCACCGGCAAGCCCATAGCGGCAGCCAGCAGGCCGCCCGTCAGGTTACCGAAGTTGCCGCTGGGCACAGAAAACACAACCGGCCTGCCCTGCTGCTGCAGCTGCCCGTAAGCATAAAAATAGTAAAAAGACTGCGGGATGAGTCTGGCAATATTGATGCTGTTGGCGGAGGTAAGCAGGCATGTTTTATTTAGCTTCTCGTCAGCAAGCGCCTGTTTGGCCAAACGCTGACAGTCGTCAAAAGTACCCTCCACCTCTATTGCCGTAATATTGCCGCCCCAGGTAGTCAGTTGCTTTTGCTGCAGCGGGCTCACCTTTCCTTTCGGGAACAGAATGTATACCTGTATGCCCGGCACATTATAAAAGCCTGCTGCCACGGCACTGCCCGTGTCGCCTGAGGTGGCTACAATCACTTTTAGCTCCCGGCTTTCGTTGCGGGTAAAGTAAGCCATCAGGCGCGACATAAAGCGTGCCCCCACATCTTTAAAAGCCATGGTCGGGCCATGAAACAGCTCCAGTGCATAGATTCCTTTTTCCACTTCCTGCAACGGAATGGGGAAATCCAGCGCCTCTTCTACCAGCTCCTTCAGTATACTGGCGGGCACTTCATCCTGCACAAAAGCAGCAGCCACAGTAAAGGCAATTTCCTGCAAAGATTTGGCAGGCAGTGATTCTATAAATGAAGCCGGCAGTTGTGGGATTTGTTTCGGCATGTACAGGCCGCCATCACCGGCCAGCCCCTTTATTACTGCATCAGGCAATGTTGCCTCACCGGAATGCTTATTTGTACTATAGTAGTTCATTGTTAATTTACTTCAGGATTGTTTTAGGTGAGCAAACAAAATAAAACGCCATGTTTATCCCGCATAATGAAGTATAAACATAAGTATCTTGTATTCAGAAGACGAGACAACAAGGTATTCGTAAATTCCGGCCCATAAAGTTCTTCTCTCCAACGTCTTGATACCTGTGCCTCTTAGCACATAATAGCACCTTCCAGATTTATACTGGAAACAAAAGTATCGCACCCGATATTTTTCTCGGAGAGCATTCCGGACAGCACCTGTGTTACCTGCTTCGCTGCGTCCTCGTTTCTGCACAAGGCAAATACAGACGGCCCCGATCCGGAAATGCCAAAGCCCAGCGCCTGGTGATCCAAAGCCAGCTGGCGCATCTCATAAAAGTACGGAATCAGCATGGCCCTGACAGGCTCTATAATGACATCCTGCATGCTGCGCCCGATTAAGTCCAGATTGCCGGTGCAGAAGCCAGCCACCAGGCCGGCCACATTTCCCCACTGCGTTACAGCATCTTCGATAGGCACCTGGCTTTTGATGATACTTCTGGCCTCCTTTGTCGGAATTTCTACGTGCGGGTAAAGCAGGGCGCAGGCCAGCCCTTCGGGTACCGGCAGTTTTACCACGTCCAGCGGATGGTAACTGCGTACCAGCACCAGGCCACCCAGCAGCGCAGGCGCCACATTATCGGCATGGGCATAGCCACAGGCCAGGCGCTCGCCTTCCATCGCAAAAGGCAGCAGCTGCTCCCGCGTAAGCGGCCGCCCCATTAGCTCATTTACAGCTACGAGCCCTGCTACGGCGCTGGCCGAACTGGAGCCGAGCCCGCTGCCGAAAGGCATTTTCTTGTACAACTCTATACTTAATCCCTGGGCCACCCCGATATGCTTCAGGTAATTGATGACCACAGCGCTGGCCGTGTTCTGCGCCGGATCGCGAGGCAGGCGTCCTTCATCGCCCATTATCACATCCAGGCTTACTTTTCCGCTGCTGTTTAAATGCATCACCACTTCATCGCCGGGCTGGCTTACCGCAAAGCCCAGTACATCATACCCGCAACTAACATTGGCCACTGTGGCGGGTGCAAATACTTTAATTGATTTCATCAGCTAAGTTTCTTATTGAGCTGCTACCCTTACCAAATCTGCCAGTACCCCGGCGGCTGTTACCTCGGCACCGGCGCCAGGCCCTTTGATGACCATTGGATTGTAGCGATACCGGCTCGTGGTAAAAGAGATAATGTTATCGCTGCCCGACAAATTATAAAACGGATGCTCCGGGCCTACCATGAGCAGTTCCACTTTTACTTCTCCGTCTGATAGCGTACCTACATAGCGCAGTACCTGGTTTGCCGCAGCAGCCTTATTTTTCAGCTGCTGAAAAAAGCCCTCCGATTGTTCCAGTTCTTCATAAAAAGCCGCTACTGATGGCGCTGCAAGGCAGTTCTCCGGAAGTATAGGCTGTATAGCAACATCTTGCAGTTCAAGCGGCAAACCGGTTTCGCGGGCCAGGATCAGCATCTTCCGGGCAAAATCAAGGCCGCTCAGATCATCGCGCGGATCAGGTTCTGTAAAGCCTTTTTCCTGCGCCTCTTTTACCACTTCGGCAAATGTGCGCGCTCCCTTATACTCATTAAAAATGTAAGAAATTGTACCTGAAAGTATGGCTTCAATCTGCAGCACTTCATCACCGCTGATCAGCAGGTCATGTAAGGTCGTGATGATGGGCAGCCCGGCACCTACATTCGTCTCAAACAGGTAATCCACCCCAAATTTTTGGGCCAGGTTTCTATGAAGCTGGTAGTTGGCCAAAGACCCACTGTTACCGATTTTATTGCAGGTTACCACCGAGAAGCTGTGCCGGAAAAGCTGGTCGTAGCGACCAGCCACATCGGCGCTGCCGGTATTGTCGATGAAGACGGAGTTAGGCAGGTTAAGCGATACCGCCTGTTGTATAAAGGCATCGAGCTGGCTGCGATCACCTTCATTTACCAGTTCCTGTTTCCATTGCGTCAGATCGATACCTTCCTTGTTCAGCAGCATTCTGGTAGTGTTACAAATGCCCACCAGGTTTATTTTCAGATGCCGCTGCGACGCCAGGTAGCCCTGGTGCTGCTCCAGTTGCTTGAGCAGGGTGGCGCCAATGTTGCCGGTGCCGCAGGAAAAAACATGCAGTGTTTTGACGTGCGACAGGAACAGGGCATCGTGCACGGAGTTAAGCGCTTTGGGCAAATCCTGCTTCTCGATAACAATAGAAATATTGAGTTCGGAAGAGCCCTGGGCAATGGCAACCACGTTCACGCCGCTACGCCCCAGGGCGCTGAACAGCTTTCCGGAAAGGCCTTTTGCCTGCCGCATGTTTTCGCCGACCACGGCAATCACGCTCAAATCGTATTCGGTAGCCGGTTTCTCCAGCTTACCTGTCAGCAGTTCATATTCGAATTCGGCTTCTATTGCGCGGCTGGCCACCGCTACATCCTGCGGACTTACGGCAAGCGTAATGCTGTGCTCCGAACTGGCCTGCGTGATAAGTATAACATTGACACCGCACTGTGCCATGGTACTGAACAGGCGTGCGCTGATGCCTTTCTGGCCGACCATGCCCCCACCCTGCACGTTTATCAGGCTGATATCGGCAATGGAGGATATCCCTTTCACCAAAGACCCGTTTGGCGCTGTGACAGGGCCGATAGTTGTACCGTTAAAAGCCGGGTTAAAGGTATTTTTGATGACAATCGGAATGGCCTTGGCAATAGCAGGCAGCATGGTGGGCGGATGAATTACCTTGGCGCCGAAGTATGAAAGCTCAATCGCTTCGTTATAAGAAAGCTCATGCAGGGTAAAGGCTTTTTTCACCAACCGCGGGTCAGCTGTCATAAATCCGTCCACATCTGTCCAAATCTGGATCTCGGAAGCATCTATGGCTGCGCCAACAATGGCCGCCGTATAGTCTGATCCGCCCCTGCCCAGGGTGGTAGTGCCGCCGTGCCCGTCAGAAGCAATAAACCCTGTGATAACCGGAACTGCGCCATCCAACCGGCTAAAGTAATCACGAACTAATTGTGTGGTGAGGGCCTCGTTTACCGTAGCCCGGCCATAGTTGCTGTCCGTTTTTATAAACTGGCGTGCATCGGCAAAAACCGCTTTGCCACATTGCTGCGCCAGAATGTGGGCAATCATAAAATTAGAACAAAGCTCGCCGTAAGCCACCACCCTGTCTCTTGTGCGCGCAGATACTTCTCCAATCGCCTGAACACCGGAGAGCAGCGCTTCGAGTTCATTGAATAAAATTTTCAGGCCCACCAGCACCTGGTTATGCAACCTGACCTCCAGCAGGCTTCTCACTGTGTCGTAGTGGCGTTGCTGGATGGCTTTCAGCTCTTCGGTATTATAGCCGCCTGCAGCTGCATCAGCCACCAGCCGGAGCAGGCTGTCGGTAACGCCTCCCATAGCAGAGCAAACAATAGCCACGGTTTCGCCGCTGCGCTGTGTATCGTTTACAATTTGCAGCAGCATACGAATGGCCGGCGCTGACCCTACTGATGTGCCTCCGAATTTTAATATCTTCATGATTGCAGGTTAAAATAAAAGCCTTCCACGATTTCCGGGGAAGGCCTTAGTTATTATTATCAGTTGTATTCTGATGTTGTTTCTGATTGCCTTTCCCTATGAACCATAGCCCGTAATCCCGGTTATCGTGATGATACCGGTGGTAATAATAATGGCTGTGGAAAACAGGTTGAGGTGCATAAGTTGTATTTGCTTCCGCTATTTCAACATTTTATAACAAGAATCAAAAAATAATACGAAATTTTTAATAAACTCGTATTTATACAGGCTGTTCTGAATTTCAGAAAAACATAATAATCACGCTCTTTGCAGGATTTATACTTAACTCAGGTGGTGGTTCATAAGAAAGAACCCGCAGGCAAATCAAATCCGGATTCCAGGTATAAAGCATTTTTATACTTGCTTTTACAGGTATGATGCGCTACTCCCCTCCTCCGAAAATTATTGCTCAGGATACCAGGCTCTCAGCCGCACATCTATACTTTTATTTTTGTCGTTTACCAGCTTCTTAAAGGTGGCGATATCGCTCAGGCCGCTCTGCCCGCGGTAGTGGTAAGGGTAAACCACCTTAGGTTTGAAATCGAGCACGGCGCTGGCGGCCTGCTCTACGTCCATGGTATAAGGCAGGTTCATCGGAACAAAGGCAACATCAATGTTTTTTAGGTTGCGCATTTCGGGTGTGCCTTCCGTGTCGCCGGCAATGTAAATCCTTTTACCGCCCAGGTCCAGAATGTAGCCGTTTCCGCGGCCTTTGGGGTGCATGGCATCTGTTGTCTCGGGCAGGTTATACATGGGTATGGCTGAAATCGGAATGCCCAGTTGCGTAGCGCTTTTGCCGTTGTCCAGCACGACTACCTGTTTTTTATACTTGGCTGGCAGCTGATCAGCCACTGCCTGCGGCGCTACCAGCACAGCGTCATCCGTTTTCAGCGCATCCAGTGTTTTCGGGTCCATGTGGTCGCCGTGAATGTCCGTAATCAGGATCAGGTCCGGTTCGGCTATACCCGCATAAGCTGTGGCGCCGCCGGTAGGATCTACATAAATGGTTTTACCATCCCAGGTCAGTACCAGTGAGGCATGCTGCACCGGCTGTATAAGGAGCGGTCCCTTTTTAGTTTCAATCTGGTCCGGCGCTGCCTGCTGTTGGGCATAAGATGGTAAGAATGTAAGGCCAAAGAGCGCGGCGAAAATTAGTTTTAGTTTCATAGTTTTCGGTTTTGAAGTATAACATTAAAGTGGCACGATGGTTTTTAGAACAGCTTTACTGCTACCCAAAATAAGTTACTGCCGAAGAAGCAAGCGTAGCAATAATATACAGGATGATGAACCACTTAAAAATTTTCTTCCGGACAACGGAATGCCTCAGCCACGGATAAAATAAAAGGTATATTAACCCGGCAGCAGCAAACAGATATCCTAACGTTTTGAGCATTTTATGCGTTTTAATAGCTGCCAAGCTTCCCTGCTTTTAAGCAACCCTGTTTTAAGTATAAATAATCTCTTTGGAAAGCCTTGAAAGGATGGTTAAGCCAGCAAACTATACTGCCACCGGGGCCTTTATACCCGGATGCGGGTTATAATTTACCAGTTCAAAATCTTCATACGTAAAATCGAAAATATCTTTCACCTCGGGGTTCAGCTTCATTTCCGGTAATTCGCGCGGTGTGCGGCTGAGTTGCTTTTGCGCCTGCTCCAGGTGGTTTAAGTATAAATGCGTGTCGCCGCCTGTCCAGATAAACTCGCCGGGCTCCAGGCCTGTTACCTGCGCCATCATCAGCACCAGCAGCGCATAAGAAGCAATATTAAAAGGCACACCCAGAAACACGTCGGCGGAGCGCTGGTAAAGCTGGCACGAGAGTTTGCCCTCCGCTACATAAAACTGGTAAAAAGCATGGCAGGGCGGCAGTTTCATGTTTTCAATTTCAGCCACATTCCAGGCACTTACAATGATGCGGCGCGAATCGGGGTTGTTTTTCAGTTGGTTCACAACCTGCGTTATCTGGTCAATGTGGCGGCCGTCGGGTGTGGGCCAGCTGCGCCATTGCGAGCCATACACAGGACCCAGATTGCCATCCTCGTCCGCCCACTCATCCCAGATACTTACACCGTTTTCTTTCAGGTAGGCAATATTGGTGTCGCCTTTCAGAAACCAGAGCAGCTCATGTATAATCGACCGCAGGTGCACCTTTTTGGTGGTTACCAGCGGGAATCCCGCCTGCAAATCAAAGCGCATCTGGTAGCCAAATACACTTAGAGTGCCTGTGCCGGTTCTGTCTTCCTTCTTTGCCCCATTGTCGAGGATGTGCTGCATCAAGTCTAAATATTGCTTCATCTCTTTATCGTTTCTTTGTCGTCGGCTGTAGTTTAAAATCAAATTTAAAGATAGTATTTTAATTCTGACGCACGTTATCATCAGCAACAAACAAATCCGGCGTTTAGCAGTTGTAAGCTGCATGCAAGTATAAACTCCGACCTGGTTCAGCATACATAAACAGCTTTTCCGATTTCCTTGAACTACCGCAAAACAAGTTACCTGGTGCTCCTGCTGATTGCACTACTCTCGGTGATGAGCCTGTACTATGCCTCACGCCTCCGTTTTGATTATAATTTTGATAACTTTTTCCCAAAAGGCGATCCTGATCTGGAGTACTATTTCCGGTACCGTGATAAATTTGGCAACGACAACGATTACCTGCTCATCGGTTTGGACAACAGCAAGAGTCTATTCGACAAAATCTTTCTTACGCGTGTGGACAGCCTCACCCGTTTCTTACAGCGGCAGCCGCATGTAGAAGCGGTGCTCTCTCCTACCACCGTTAAAAGCCCCGTTATCGAAACGTTTGGCTATTTTGAGATTCCGTACCTGCACCCCGACGAACCGGCGCATTACACGCAGGATTCTGTGCTGATTTATAATACCCGCGAGCTGGTGGGCACGCTGTTTTCAGAGGATGCTACCGCGGTGTCGCTGTTTGTGCAGACCTCCGACAACCTACTGAAGCCCGCCAGCGATTCCTTGGTTGCCGCAATCAATACCAAACTTGCGGAACTGGAGCTCACTGACCACCATATAGCCGGCAAGGCGCTGGCGCAGGCGGTGTTCGTAGATAAGATGAAAGTGGAGCTGGCGATTTTTATGTCGGCCTCCATCCTGCTGGTTATACTGGTGCTTTGGATAACTTTCCGGACGCTTTGGGGTATGCTGGTGCCGCTCGTGGTTGTAGTGCTGTCGGTAGCATGGGCGTTGGGTGTGATGGGGCTTTTCAACAAACCTATTGATGTGATGATGGTGCTGCTGCCGACGATTATGTTTGTTGTGGGTATGTCAGATGTCATTCATATTATGTCGCGCTATCTTACCGAAATCGGGTATGGCACGGAGAAAATAAAAGCCCTCAAAATTACCTTGCGCGAAGTGGGGCTGGCCACTTTTCTTACCTCGCTCACCACTGCGGTCGGCTTCCTGACACTGCTCACCACGGACATTGAGCCCATCCGCAAGTTTGGTTTGTTTACTGCAGTGTCGGTGGGGCTGGCGTATGTGCTGGCATTTACGCTGCTGCCGGCGCTCCTGGTGCTCGTCAAAGAACCGAAACCTGTTCCTGCAAAAAATGTGCGGCGTTCCTGGCCTGTACTGTTGCGCCGCATGCTCCGTTTTGTTTTCAAGCGGCCCAAAGCTATACTTGGCTGCAGCGCTCTCATCACGATTATTTCGCTTGCAGGAATAACGCAGATTAAAGTTGATACTACTATGCTGGAAGATCTGGGCGATGATGATCCGATTGTTCTGGATTTTCAGTTTTTTGAACATAAGTTCTCCGGCGTCAGGCCTTTTGAGCTGCATTTGCAGGCAGCACCGGGCCATACCATGTATGATGCGGAAGTACTGCAGGAAATTGATCAGCTGGAAAATTACCTGTACCGGAAGTATGGCCTCAATTTTATCTCCTCGCCTGCCGGTGTGGTCAAAACCATGAACCATGCCCTGAACGGCGGTCTGAATGACTACTATAAACTGCCGGACAATAAACAACAACTGCAACAGATACAGAAACGACTGCAGGCCTTCCGCAAACGCAGCGAGTTGCGCGCCGTGGTAACGCCTGATGGCCGCGAAGGCCGCCTGAGTGGCAAAATGCCGGACATAGGCAGCGCGGCCGCAGCTGTAAAGAACGATTCATTACGTGCTTTTATCCACCAGCACATCAACCCGGAATATCTTACAACCCGACTGACAGGAAGCGCCCTGCTACTGGACAAGAATAACGAGTATGTGGTGTCTAACATGATGCAGGGCCTCCTGATTGCCTTTGTGGTGATTGCCGTGATAGTCGGGATGATTTACAGATCCCTCCGCATGGTTGTAATTTCGCTTATTCCTAACATTATTCCGTTGCTGATGATGGGCGGCATTATGGGCTTTCTGGGCATCAACATGACTGTTTCGATATCCATTATCTTTACCATCGCCTTTGGCATTGCGGTAGATGACACCATCCATTTTCTAAGCAAGCTGCGGCTGGAACTGCGTGCGGGCAAATCGATACCTTATGCGGTAAAACGCACTTTTATTTTTACAGGCAAAGCCATTATCATTACCTCCTGCATCCTGGTGGCCGGCTTCCTGACGCTTGTTTTCTCAACTTTCGATGCTACCTTTTATGTGGGACTGTTTGTAAGCCTTACGCTATTTTTTGCCGTTATAGGAGATTTATACCTGCTGCCGGTGCTGGTACTGCTTTTTTACAGGCCACGCAAAAAAACTCAAGCGCTTTTCAAATAGGTTAGCCATCTTTGTGCGTTGTTCGAATATACAAACCGGAAGAAGAGATGAGAACTATAGTATTGGCACTGGTACTGGCGGGCTTTACCATTTTCAGGGTGCAGGCGCAGGACGATAAGCTGACCACGCTGATGAGTGAGCGGGAGCAGTTGGTGATGGAGTACCAGTTTTATAACCAGCAGAATAGTAATTTCTGGGGCAAGAAGTCTAAAAATGACCTAATCGCCATCATCGAAACGCTGAAGAAAATCATCAATAAGGATTCGGAACTGATTGGCGCCATCAAAGTAGCGAGCATCAAAAAAATTGCCGAAAGTACCGTAGAGAACCAGCGGGAAGGAAAAATGACGCTGGAGGATCAACGCATCGTTAATGCTCGCATTGCTGACCTGCAAAGCCAGATCAAAATACTGCAGAGCAACATCAAAAAGCGCGAACGAAGTATAAAAGACCTGCAGGATCAGCTGGATGCCGCTGATAACGTGCGCTATGGCAAGGACCGTGTAATTGCTGTGCTGGCTGTGGTATCTTTCCTGTTACTGCTTTACGCCGTGTTCCTGCAAATCCGCCTGAGCAAAGCGCCCAAGGCTAAAAAGAAAAGAGCTTAGCCGGTTAAGTATTACGTTGTACGTACCAGGTGGCATGATTTTAATGCGTTAGTTAACTCAGGTTGGGACATACATTTGCGGTTCTTGCAGCTTCCCGCATGAGCTAGGTTCTGGCTATGCCTCACCCACATCAAACACGCGATATTATACTTGTATAGCACTGGCAATTATACCTGTTCCGCCTCGCCGGCGATTTAACTATTTACATTTATCTATAGCCAACGGAGTTATTCTGGCAGAATATCTGTTATACTTAGCTGGCACAACATCAAACTTTATACCTGGCAGCTTTAACGCACTATTTGCCAATTAAAACGGTTAATGCTACCTGATACTTGTGTCGCTTACTTAAACAGCTAACCATAAATACATACAAGGGCTGGCACACAAACCCGGCCCTTCTTTTTGATATACATGAGCGAAATTTTGTATGAACTGAAGCAGGTACAGGAACTGCTTAAAATCGAACAGGAAGAAGATCGTCAACAATATAAAATTAAGAGCCAGAAAAGCACCATTGCCGAACGGAAGGCAATGGGCTTTTGCTGGTATCCGGTTACTATCTCGAAAGAGGAAATCGGCTTTGGCAATAAGGTAGTGCTGGAACTGGAGCGCACCAAAGACCGCGACCAGCTGCACCTGTTCCAGACGGGCAAGGCCGCGGCCCTGTTCAGCAACAACGGCGAGCGCCAGAACCTGAGCGGCGTAATTGTGGGCCTGAAGCGCAACAAAGTGCTGCTGGCCACCAACAAGGAAGACCTGCCGGATTGGGTGGAGGAAGGACGCCTCGGCATTGACCTCACTTTTGATGAGATGAGCTACCGCGAGATGGAAATTGCCATGAAAAAGGTAATGGAAGCCTATAAAACGCGGCTGGCCGAACTTCGGGATATTTTGCTGGGAGATGTTCCCGCTCAATTTACTAACGAGCAAACAGCAGATATTCCGGCCCTGAATGAGTCGCAGAACGAGGCCGTGCGCAAAATTATGCAGGCCAAAGATGTAGCGATTATACACGGCCCTCCCGGCACGGGCAAGACCACCACACTGGTGCAGGCCATCCTGAAAACAGCTGAAACCCAAAAGCGCCTTCTGGTAACAGCTCCTTCAAACACCGCTGTTGATTTATTGACTGAGAAGCTGGCAAACGAAGGCATGAACGTAATCCGCATCGGCAATCCTTCGCGCGTTTCGGATGTGCTGCTGGAGCACACTTTGGATGCACGGATTATGAGCCATCATTCGTATAAAAATCTGAAAGAATACCGCAAAACGGCTGAGGAATACAGGCGGCTGGCTTTCCAGTACAAACGCAAGTTCGGCCACGAAGAGCGCGCCCAGCGCCAGCTGTTTAAATCCGAAAGTCGCCGCCTGCTGGAAGAGGCCGATCGGCTGGAGGAGTATATTACCGATGATCTGCTGAACAACGTGCAGGTGATTACGTGCACCCTGGTAGGCGCAGCCAACAAAGCCATCAGGCACCTGGAGTATGATACGGTGTTTATAGATGAGGCGGCACAGGCACTGGAGCCTGCCTGCTGGATTCCGATTTCCAGGGCTAAGCGCGTAGTGCTGGCCGGCGACCACTGCCAACTGCCTCCTACCGTTAAATCTTTTGAGGCGGAGAAAGGCGGCCTGGGCAAAACACTGTTTGAAAAGTGCATCGAACGGCAACCGGATGTGGCCGTGATGCTGAAAACCCAGTACCGGATGCACCACCATATTATGGAGTTCTCGAACCGGCAATTTTACAAAGGCGAACTCAACGCCCACGAGAGCGTACACAGCAGCGACCTGCACCAGTTTGATATTAACTTTGCGCCCGGCCTTGCTGTGGAATTTATAGATACTGCCGGTTGTGGCTACAACGAGGTGGATACGCCTGAAAGCTCCAGCGCTGCAAACCCCGAAGAGGCTAACCTGCTGCTCAACCATTTGCTGCTCCTGCTGAAAGATTATGCTCCTGCCGAAGAAGCCGGGCACCTGCAGATAGGCGTGATAGCCCCGTACCGGGCACAAATCAATTACCTGCAGGATCGGGTAGAGCACATGCCACTGCTGCACGAACTGCGCCAGAAACGCCGGCTGTCGGTGGGGACTGTGGATAGCTTTCAGGGGCAGGAACGCGACATTATTTACATCAGTATGACGCGCAGCAACGACAAAGGCGAAATTGGCTTTCTGAGCGATATGCGGCGAATGAATGTAGCCATGACGCGCGCCAAAAAGAAACTCGTCATTGTAGGCGACAGCGCTACTTTAAGCCATCATCCGTTCTATGCTGCCTTTTTAGCGTATGTAGAAAGTATAAACGCTTACCGCAGCGCCTGGGAACTGACAGAATGTATGCCGTAAGCAATTATTGATTTAAAAATTACATAGTATGAATAAGGAGGATACAGTTGTATTTAGCCTTTTCAGAATTGCCGGCAATCACAAAATTTTGCACAAAATCAAACCTGTACGATTAAGTATAGTAGTTAATAATTAGTACATTAATCATGTGCACATTTACTTACGTACCTCTATAGACTTGTGAAATTATAACCTGTAAAACATGAAAATTGAAAAAAACCGGGTGGTTACACTCACCTATGAATTGCGCATTACTGACGAAAACGGGGAGCCGAGTTTAGTAGAAACAGCAAATGAGGAACATCCAATGGTGTTTATCTATGGCATGAGCGGCCTGCCGGAGCCATTTGAAGAAAAACTGGAAGGACTTAGCACCGGCGATACGTTTGATTTTAAGCTGAATTCGGAAGATGGCTACGGCGAGTTTGATGAAAATGCACTGGTAGATCTGCCCCTTACTGTATTCGAAGTAGAAGGCGCTGTGCCCGACAACATGCTGGAACAAGGTAATTTTATCCCGATGGCCGACAGTGAAGGCAACCAGCTGCAGGGCCGTGTGGTGGAAGTTACTGACAATACCGTTAAAATGGACTTCAATCATCCGCTTGCCGGAAAAGAGTTGTCATTTAAAGGAAAAGTAGTGGAAGTGCGTGTAGCCAGCCAGCAGGAATTGGAGCATGGACATGTACACGGCGAAGGCGGTCATCACCACTAAGCCGTTTTTATACTCGTTAAACAGAAAAGAGCAGCGATACAGCTGCTCTTTTCTGTTTAACAGCTTGAAGGGATTTAGAGAAACAGACTAATTCAGGAGAGTATCAGGTAATATTCCGTAAATTGAATCATAGCCGTTTCATTTTTTGCAGAAGCAGTATTAGCCGGAAGATCGGGATTTGCCAACCCGAAGGAAATAACCTATAGGTGATGCAGTATACTTTGGTATGATTATTTTAATTTAAGTATAGATAAACCTTATGGTAATGCCGTACTACACTCTAAACAGCTTTGATAAAACTGCTTCCAGGCGGTAGTGATTACAGGAGGTTCTGGAATAGGCCTGGCAACCGCCAATTGTGAAACTTGCACTAATATCCGGATATGACAGCTGTCAGACTCTCAGATTATGCGCTGATCGGCAATTCCCGTGCAGCAGCCTTAGTAAGTAACAAAGGCTCTATCGACTGGTGCTGCCTTCCCAGATTTGATTCGTCGAGCATATTTGCCGCGCTTTTAGACAGCAAGCAGGGCGGCTCTTTTTCTGTCGCTCCAAGTAAACCATATAAGTCAGATCAGAAATATTTGCCTGACACCAATGTGTTAGAAACCTGTTTTCGTACAGAAGATGGTGAGATCCGGTTACTTGATGCGTTTACAGCCATGTCTGAAGAAGAAAAGGCAGCTGCACTCTTCCCGGACCATGAGATCCTTCGTATAGTTGAAGGCATTTCTGGCACCGTGCAGATGAGGCTGGTATTTGCACCCAGAACAAATTACGGGAAAAATGCCCCGCACCTGGCTAACTATGGAAAGTTAGGAATCCGCTTCTCCTGGAAGGAAAACATTTATACCCTGCTCAGCACACTTAACCCTGAAGAAATAAAGGTTACGCCCGATGCGCACGGTCTCGCCGAAGCCGGATTCCTTGTAAAGCCGGGAGAGCACATCATTTTCTCTTTGAGCTACTCCGGGCAAAGTCCCGCTGTTCTTCCCGAGTTAAAGATAACGGGCTGGAAACGGTTTCAGCAAACGATTAGCTATTGGAGAAACTGGGTTGGGAAATGCCATTACCAGGGTCTTTACAAAGAACAGGTAAAGCGAAGTGCCCTTGTTCTCAAACTTCTGGCGTATGCGCCTTCAGGAGCAATCATTGCAGCCCCCACCACTTCATTACCTGAAAAACTTGGCGGTGAGCGAAACTGGGATTATCGTTACTGCTGGCTCAGAGACGCATCTTTCACCACCCGGGTGCTGGTAAGTCTGGGATTTGAGGATGAGGCGCATGCCTACATGAACTGGATTCTGCATGCTACGCAGCTAACACGCCCGGAACTGCAAGTAGTCTATTCAGTTTTTGGTAATGCCTCTCTGAAAGAAGAAAAGCTCGATTGGCTGGCTGGTTATAAAGGCTCCCGGCCGGTGCGTATTGGAAATGGCGCCGACGGGCAGTTTCAGCTGGACGTGTATGGGGAAGTGCTGGATGCCGTTTATACTTATGCACCCCTAGTTGAAGACTTTGACCGAAATACCCGGAAGTTCGTCCTGGGACTTGGCGAAATAATCTGCAAGCGCTGGAATCAGCCGGATAACGGAATATGGGAAGTGCGTACAACCTGTATCCACCACACCCATTCAAAAGTAATGGCCTGGGTGGGCCTGGACCGCCTCATCAAGCTTTCTGAAAAATACCAGTGGAAAGAAGCGCCGCTGGAAAAATACTACCAGGTAGCATCCTGTATTCATAACGAAATAGAAAACCTTGGCTACAACAGTGCTTTAAAATCCTATACCCGCGAATTAGGAGGAAACACCTTAGATGCAAGCCTGCTGATCCTGTCACTTGTTGGCTACTGTAGTTCTCTCTCGCCCAGGATGATCTCTACAATCCGGCTGATCTACGAGCGCTTATCAAAAAACAACCTTGTTTACCGCTACCGGGGCACAAACGACGGACTGGAAGGCGATGAAGGCTCGTTTGGGATTTGCAGTTTTTGGCTTGCCGAGAATCTGGCGAAATCAGGGCAGCTGCAAAATGCAATTACAGTCTTCGAAACAATGTTACATCATGCCAGCCCCACAGGATTATTGTCGGAAGAAATTGATCCTGAATCTGGTGAGCTTCTCGGCAATTACCCACAGGGTTTCACGCACATTGGTTTAATAAATGCAGCACTTTCTATTAATGAAGCGCATCAAAAAGAGGAGATGATGAGATGAACATTGACAATCTTATATTGTGGGGATTTGCGGCAACTTTAATTCTGACGACTTTGATGGCTGGTTCCAGGCCGCTTGGCTTTACACGAATGGACCTTCCTTTTATGTTGGGAACGATGTTTACGTCGAACCGCAATAAAGCCCCATGGATTGGTTTCCTGGCTCATTTAACTATGGGCTGGTTTTTTGCTTTTATCTATGGCGCTGCCTTTGAAAGCTCGGGCCTGCATACCTGGTGGTTTGGAATGGCTATCGGTTTTGTTCATGGGGCCTTTGTCTTATCAGTAGGTCTGGAGATTTTAAACTTTGTGCATCCGAGAATGGCTAATCCCTCGCAGGGGCCAACGCCGACCAGGCAACTGGAGCCACCCGGCTTTCTGGCCCTCAACTATGGGAAAGGAACGCCCGTCGTAACCCTACTTGGGCACTTGATTTATGGCGGAGTTTTAGGTACGTTTTACAATTAAGATAACACAGCCCTTAACCGTAACAATTTCTTTTAATTTGCGCTTATATAAAGTATAACTTAATATTAGAACTATATAATTACTTAGAAGTTTACTGCATGGGCAACAGCTATGTATGATAGTTCCTAACCGGTAAGAAAGGCAAAATAATTTAGCAGAGAGACTTATCAGTCACACCGCAAATACCATTAATCAAGCGTAAAACCAACTAAATGGAGAAAAGCATGAACCAGAAAACTACGATTGACATAATTGAACAGCAGAAATGGCTTGGCACGGCAGGTAACGCGATTCAGCCCGCCATCCTCAAGGCTTTTGAGGCGGGCGGCGAAACCGGCAATGATATTAAGAACTTTTTACATGGCACCTGGCTCGGCCACCCACTGCATCCGGCCATAACAGATGTTCCGATTGGCGCCTGGACAACTGCTGCTGTCTTAGACGGGATGGAACTGCTCGGTGAAGAAAAATATGCGCCCGGCGCGGATGCCGCCATCGCTGTTGGGCTTGTGGGAGCAGTTGGAGCAGCGGTTACAGGACTGACTGACTGGACCGGAACAACCAGGGAAAGACGCAAGTTGGGCTTAATACATGGCCTGCTGAATGTCGGCGCAACAGCACTTTACGCCACCTCGTTTTTCCTTCGCCGGCTCGAAAAATCACGCGGAACGGCCATCGGGCTGTCCATGCTTGGCTATGGCGTGGCGAGTGCCTCGGCGTATCTTGGTGGGCATTTGGTTTTCGGAAAGCAAATCGGTGTTGACCACACAGCAACAGCAGCGGTGTATCCGAAGGACTTCGTAGCGGTGCTGGCGGAAAACAAATTAGCGGAAAACACAATGCAGCGTGTAGAAGCCGGGGAAGTTGCGGTTCTACTGGCGCGAAAGAACGGCGAGATTTTCGCTATCGCGCATACTTGTTCACACCTGGGCGGGCCGCTTTCCGAAGGCGAGTTACTGGACGATGGCAGCGTACGTTGCCCGTGGCATGGTTCTGTTTTTTCTTTAAAAGATGGCAGCGTTATAGATGGCCCGGCAACAGAGCCGGAGCCAAAGTTTGACGTGCGGGTGAATAATGGGCAGATTGAAGTCAAGCTGCAGCAAACAGGAAGTAAATAATAGTAATTTTTGCTTCGCCATACTCTTCTCTCAGAGACAACCCGTCTTCCCTGGAGAAAACGTCAGCTAAAAGTTCAAATCCAAGCTTAAGCAAAGCCGCCCCTGCTCAAGCGCTTTAACCAGGGAATTGCTGGCGAAAACACTTGAACAAGGGCAGGCTTAGAACTTCTTTTACCGAAGCACCCTTATTTGCATAAGCTTAAATACATAAGCTCTTACTTGTGGAACAGGAGCTCGCGGTATTTTATCAACGGCCAGTCTTCATCGTCTACCATCAGTTCCAGCTTATCCACGCTGTAGCGGATGGTATCAAAAAAGCTTAATACCTGCTCGTTGTACATAATGGCGCACTCCCGCACGTCCTGCACTTTGTTGGCTACTTTGCGGGCTTCTATCATCTCATCCACATTCTTCTGGATGGTAGCAATGTGGTGCGACATTTTCTTGATACTATCCAGGGTAGGCTGCGTGTAAGTTTCTTCCAGACCTAAATCTTTGAGGCCGCGGATATTCTGGATGAGCTTGTTCTGGTATGCAATGGCCGTTGGTATAACGTGGTTCACAGCCAGGTCACCCATGATGCGCGACTCGATCTGAATCTTTTTGATGTATTCCTCCAGCAAAATCTCGTGGCGTGCATGCAGCTCCACCTCTGTGAAAATGCCGTGCCGGGTAAACAAATCCTTTACCTCCTGCCGGTTATACACATCCAGTGCCAACGGCGTGGCTTTAACATTTGACAGGCCGCGACGCGCTGCCTCATCCTCCCACTCCTGAGAGTAACCGTTGCCTTCAAACCGGATTGCTTTAGAGTCGCCCACATATTCGCGCAGCACCTGTATAATGGCTAGCTCTTTCTTCATCCCTTTCTCATCGATCAACTCATCCACCGTTGTGCGGAACTGAATCAGTTGGTCAGCTACAATCGTGTTCAGCACGGTCATTGGTGAGGAGGTGTTGGCAGACGAACCCACAGCGCGGAATTCAAACTTATTGCCGGTAAAAGCAAAAGGCGAGGTGCGGTTACGGTCGGTGTTGTCGCGCAGGATTTCCGGGATTTTATCAATGCCCAGCTTCAGGTACATGTTGTCGCCCTTCTCCATGGGTATTTTGGCGGTGCGCTCCAGTTCATCGAGCACAGCCGTGAGTTGCTGGCCAACAAACACAGACATAATAGCCGGCGGCGCTTCGTTGGCGCCCAGGCGGTGATCGTTGCTGGCAGAGGCAATGCTGGCGCGCAGCAAATCAGCGTGCGTGTATACGGCCTTAATGGTGTTGATGAAAAAGGTCAGGAACTGCAGGTTCTCTTTTGGCTTTTTGCCCGGCGATAGCAGGTTGGTGCCCGTACTGGTGCTCATTGCCCAGTTGTTGTGCTTGCCGCTACCGTTTACTCCTTTAAAAGGCTTTTCGTGTAACAGCACCTTAAAGTCATGGCGCTCAGCTACCCGATCCATAATATCCATGAGCAACTGGTTATGATCAACGGCCAGGTTGGCGTCCTCAAAAGTTGGTGCGCATTCAAACTGGTTCGGTGCTACCTCGTTATGGCGCGTTCGCAGCGGAATACCTAAACGAAGTGCATTTTTTTCAAAATCTACCATAAAAGCATGCACACGTGCCGGAATGCTGCCGAAGTAATGATCTTCCAGCTGCTGCCCTTTGGCGGGTGCATGGCCAAACACCGTACGGCCCGTAAATACCAGGTCAGGACGCGCCTCAAACAAAGCACGGTCTACCAGAAAATACTCCTGCTCGATGCCCAGTGTGGTGTTTACCTTGGTTACATCTTTGTCGAAATACTGCGAAACAGGCACCGCCGCATCATTCAGTAACTTTAAAGATTTTAGCAACGGTGTTTTATAATCCAGTGCCTCACCTGTATAAGACACAAATATGGTCGGGATACAGAGCGTGTTGGTACCGGCATTCTCAATGATAAAAGCAGGTGATGAGGGGTCCCAGGCGCTATAGCCGCGGGCTTCGAAGGTGTTGCGGATACCGCCGCTCGGGAAAGAAGAGGCATCAGGTTCCTGCTGCACCAGCGAGCTTCCTTTAAAGCTTTCAATGGCATCGCCGTCAGATGTCAGATCAAAAAAGGAGTCATGCTTTTCAGCAGTAGAGCCGGTCAGGGGCTGAAACCAGTGCGTATAATGCGTGGCGCCTTTGCTCATGGCCCAGGTCTTCATGGCAGCCGCCACCGCATCAGCCAGGTTGCGATCTACTTTCTCGCCGGATACAACCGTCTTGCGCAGGCGCTTGAAATAATCAGACGACATGGTGGCACGCATGGCCTCTTCGCCAAATACGTTTTCGCCAAAAAAATCAGAAATTTTGCAAGAAGGCAGCGTCACCTCCCCGACTTTACGCTGATTTGCGAATTCAAGCGCTTTAAAACGAAGTATAGCCATATATGCTGGAAAGAGTTAGGTTTAACTGCAGCAAATATAGAGATGAAAATTCATTTACAAACTAAATAAGCTATTTTTATGTGGGGTCATGTAAAAAAAATATATAAATTTCATAAACACCCCCTATCATAAACCACCATAACAGTTATCATCAACTATAAAAACCGATAATACCCCTGTTTTTATCAGGCCCTACACTTTTGTGCCTGTCTAAATTGCTTTACCATCAGAAAAATAGTTTAAACCCCTACAAAAATCCTGGCTTTACGTGAGAGGCCGGGGTTTTGGAAAGCCTGAAGCAAGCATTCATACATGCATACTATGAGCAATCATCAATTTATACTGCTGATGGTAAAGCGATCAGGATGGTTGCGCTCATAAAGGGCGTGCAGCATGCCGTCTTTCAGGCCTACATTGGGCACCAGCATACTTTCCAGTCTGGCCCATTTCATAGCTGATAAATATATTTCGGCCGCTGGCAGAATGACATCAGCCCTATCGGGATTCAGCAACAGCTCGGTCAGGCGCTGTTCCATACTCATGGCGGCTATGCGGGCGGATACCTCCTCTATCTGCTTCCGGAAGATAGGTTTGCCGGTAGTTTTACCCGCCATTTCAAAAATCTTGTTGATGTTACCGCCCGTACCAATAGCGCGGGTCAGGTTAAACTTCCTGGCATTCTCTTCTGTCCACCGGCGCATGCTGTCCCAGAGCACTTTGGAATCGCGGCCCTGCATGTGCCGGATAGATCCCTGCTCAAATGACTGACAAGCCACTTTTTCGCGGTTTACATAAATGTTAAACTCTGTGCTGCCGCCGCCCACATCAATGTGCAGATAATTGCGCTCATCCAGGAAGCTGACAATCACGCGGTTCACCAGATCTGCTTCTGTATCACCGTCAATCACCTGTATTTCCATACCTAAGGTGTCCTGCACCTGCTGCAACACTTCCGGCGCATTCCGGGAGGAACGCATGGCCGACGTTGCGCAGATCATGTAGTGGTCTACCTCATGCACCTCCAGCAGCAACTTGAAGGCATGCATCAGCTTGATAAACTTCTGTACTTTTTTTTCGCTGATGTAGCCCTGGCTGAACACGTCGTCGCCCAGGCGCATAGGATAGCGGATATATTCCAAACGCTTAAAGATTACTTTCCCGTTCTGGTTCAGTGCGGTGGATATCTGGCACCGGGCCGCGTTAGAACCAATATCTATGGCAGCTAACTTCAAATTTTTAGTGGTTAACAGGTTGCTAATACGCGTAAAGATAAACAAATAGCGCAAACCACATGGTTTACATACCTACGGCAGCCAAGGGAAACGCTTTGACAGAATCCATAAGCAAGTGAAAGAAAGTATAAAAAATGATTTTCAGGCTCCAACTATGGAGCCTGGCAGCTTATCCTTTCAAACTTTGTTTATACTTCTCCATCTTGTTTATACTTACCGGCAGCTGTTTTCAACGGGCGTCTGTGTTTATCCAGCCGATAGCGCCGGCATCGTTCCGCACCAGGTTAAACTGGCTGTATATGCCCAGCACGGCTACACTGCTGCCGGAGGCAAGGCTGTCTTTGGCTGCGGCGCCGGGTTGTGCTTCGTCCAGCAAATCTGTATCAGCTTTCAGCTTCGCATACTTTACAGGCTTGGTGGCAGCTTCTACTACGGCAGCGGCAATGTAGGCTTCGGCGCCGTCGGGCAAAGCCACGCGGTACCAATCGGAGGTGCCGCCTGTTACCTGCAGCGGCGTGTAACGGGGCAAGGTAAGGTATACGCCGGATTTTGTGGAAGGCTGCCAGCGTACATTGGCCACCTTTGCAGATACCCTGATCCAGTTGCCGATGTTGGCAGCGTCTATTTTTAGGGGAGGCACAGGCGCAGTGTCTTCGTGCAGGTAAGGATAAGGATTGGTAGCGCCCCGGCCGGCGCGGTAAATACCGAAATGCAGGTGCGGATTGGTGGTGATGGCATTGCCGGTATTGCCAATCAGGCCCAGCGTGTCGCCTGTCTGCACACGCTGTCCCGGCGCTACCAGCTGGCTGTCGAGGTGCGCATAGTATAAGCTTTGCCGGTGATCCATATCCGACAGCCAGACCACTTTCCCGCCAATCGGGGTTGTACTGACGCGTGTGATAAAGCCATCGGAGGCGGCCAGTGCCGGTGTGCCACGCTTTGCAAAAATATCCACGCCTTCATGCCGCCGCGCACCGCCATCACGCTCATCTCCCCAAACGCTGGCAATGTTGCGGCTCGTTTTGCCCGGCACCGGGAAAGCCAGTGTGGGCTCCGCCTGAATGGTGATGGTATACTGCCCGCTGCGCAACAATTCAGGCTGCACGCGCAACAAATGCTGTTGGTCATCTTCTACTTCGTAGGTAAGTGAAGTAGCGGCTGTATCTGCCGAGGCCACCAGTTCCGGCGCATCCGCAGGGTTGTCCGGCACTTCAAACAAATCCATAAAAACCTGTGCCGTTTCGCGTGCTTTCATTTCCAGGTTCACCACCAGGCGCTCGCCCCTTTTAGCTTCTATCCGATAACCCAGCGCTTTGGGCGCGTCCGCCGAAAAGTAACCTATTTCCCTGAACGGCAAGGTTACCCTGATAGAATCTGTAAGGGCTTTCTGACCGGCTTCCAGCCAGTCCTGCCCCAGGGCGGTATTGTCAAGTTTCGCATCTTTCAGCCTGGCAACATACCGCTCGTAAGGTGTCTGCTTCTGGAATACGCCGCGCAGGGTTTGCCGGCCGCCGCAACCGGCCAGCAGCAGGACAAGGCCTGTATAAAGTATAATAGAAAGAATGCTGGATTGTTTCATACAAGTATAAAGGTTATAAAAAGCAGGTTCTGAAGGTATAACAGTATTTTATTTAAAAATGATGCCCTGCGGAGAAATTTAACCTTAACAAGATGTCTTTCTGAACAAGGCACAGCGCAGCACGTACAATAAGCTGATACAACTTAAAGTGTGTACCTATGAGAAAGCCAGTTCTGAGCCGCCGGAGAAGGAAAAAGATGACGCGAAAGCTGTTGCCGGTTTTCGCGCCACTTGTGTTGCTGCCGGTTGTTACGCCTATGACGCATATTACGGCTAAGCCCAGCAGCAAGCAGTTGCAGGAGCGCATATCTGATTTAAAAATAATGCAATTCAACCAGGTAGCCTATAGTTTATACCAGCAAATGGGGCTGCAGCAGCAGGGCCTGCGCTTTGATGTATTCGATAAGGCGCTGGCAGGTTTCTACAACATGCGCCGGGATGGTGTAGTGTCTGAAAAACCCGTTATCACCATCGTGGATTTCTCTAAATCATCGGTGCAGAAAAGGCTGTGGGTGCTGGATTTGGAGAAAAAAGAAGTGCTGTTTAACACATATGTGGCCCACGGCCGCGGATCGGGTGAAGATTATGCGGAGCATTTCTCCAACCAGAACGAATCATACATGAGCAGCATCGGTTTTTATGTAACCAACAGCACATATACCGGCAAGCATGGCCTGTCGCTGCGGCTGGATGGGTTGGACGAAGGGTTTAACACCAATGCCCGCGACCGGTGTATTGTGATGCACGGTGCGGAGTATGCCTCGCAGGAGTTTATCGCACAGGCAGGACGCCTGGGCCGCAGCCTCGGTTGCCCGGCCATCCCGATGGAGCATCACGAGGAAATCATCAATGCCGTGGAGGGCGGTACTACACTTTACATACATGCTGCCAACGATGCCTATACATCGCATTACCTCGACCACATTTCCGCACTCTCCGAACTTGTGAAAGAAAACAAAGCTATAGCAAGCATTTAGAAGTATAGCGCCAGGCCTTGAGGCGCCTTCCCATTAAAGCAGTACAGCAAGTATAAAAGATGCCTGCAGCCGGATAGCTGCAGGCATCTTTTATTTTATAGCAGGGCTTTGCTCATTTACCTTTTTTGCCTGCCACGGAAACTTCCCATCCAGCTCCACTTCCAGCGAGAGGCTCAGAAAGGTGCGTATCAGCACAACCACCCCTAATATCAGCACCTGCTCCATGGTGGGCTGCGTAACCACCGTTGCGATAATGTCGGCGGCAACCAGTATTTCCAGCCCCAGCAGGATGGCTTTGCCTAATTCCTGCCGCAGGATCTTGTAAGATCGGGGGGTGATGTTCTGCACCGAGAAAAGAAACCTTACCAGAGCAATGAGCGCACCGATGGCAATGGTGATAACCCCTATTGCCTCTAAGCTGCGGGCAATATACTCAATGTATACCCTGGTGTTCTCCATTGTAGTAGTTGTTCTTTTCTGTTTTACAATCCTGGTATTCTACGAGAAACCTGCCCGATAAGTCTGCATCTGCTTATTTATACTCTAAGGCAGAGAAATTGTGCTGTTACAGCATCTCACACAAATGCTGGACTTTCCTACCTGCTCGTCCATAGATCAAGTTTTTGTGCTTATCGATTTACTTGTGCAGCACAGGATTTTTAACAATTTGTCTGGTCTATCAGGTTTATGGAATAAATGTACAAAAAATTTATGCTGAAGAGCTTTATTGATTTACAAACGGTTGGTGTTTATATTATACCCGATTAAAAGCACTGCCATGTCGGGCTGCACTAAAGTACTTTAAAGTAGAAAGTTCGAGAAACGCGTCGCCTAGACATAATTTAAACGGTAGTATTACTTCTTTAAACCTACCATTCAAATATAGTGTTATAAGAAGCCATTTTAATTCTTCTCGGACTCAGTGATTGTTGTAGGAGGAATGGGTTCGCTTCCTACATTCATATTAGGATAATGTTGCACTAACGCTCCTGGAGAATAAAAATCTCTGATATCATGCATAGTTAATTTTTTATAACCACTACATTGAGCCATCTCGTGAACTAATTGATAAAATGTTTCTATATATTGAAGGTTGTTAAACGTTGGTGGTTTTGTTTGAGCTAAAAAAGTATGGTAAAGCTCTCTTACCCTTTGGTCATTACTAAAAACGATGTCTATTGCATTCAAAGCTTTTATCCAATCAAGTTCGTATGCTCCGACGTTTCGATATATCATTAGATTTTGAATAATCGCTCGTTTGTCTCTATTAAGTTCGAAATTGTGCTGATATCTAAAAGCCAAAATCGCTCCAATACAAGCAGCAATTAATGGAATAACTATTTTTTCTAATAAATCTAAAATGGTCATTGAGCTTGATTTGAAATATATCGAGTATTTTATGGTGCTTACACTAAAGTATAAACGGAATTATTCCGTCTATACGCTAAATATAACAGATAACCGGAATTTTATTCGGCTTCTCTGCACGTTAAACAGGATAGCAGTCTTCCGATTTTCATTAATGATTTGATAGCTTTTCAAGATAAGCATTTATTACGAAACTCCTATATTGTGCTCCAGCCACTCCTCTACTTCACGCGCATCCACGACATAATTCTCCTGCGCATCTCCTGGTGAGCCGATTACAGCCGAATATGCAAATCCAAGACCTTTGCAGAGCAGGAAGTAATGCGTTTTGATGCGGTTAGCAGGATGAAATTCCAGCACCCGGCACTGTTCCGAAAATAGCAGATTTGTCAAACCGGCGCCATGTGGGGCAATCACGGCTTCGGCCTCATAGAATAATTGTACCTGTTGCTCGTAGCTTAGTTCTTCGGCATGCACCACTTCAAAATTATACCGGGCAAGTATGGGCAACAGCTCCGGCTCGTTCAGTACGCGACGGATTCTGGCATTGGCCCTGCTGATGTAAATTCTTCTTTTCCGGCTACTGCGCTGCACCTTGTAGCCGTGCCATACTTTCTCCCGCAGCCAGACGCTGATGTCGGCAGGCAAATAGCCGCTTTGCGCATTCGAGACGAACGTGGGAAGTATAAACTCCTCTGCCTGCCACTTTTCATACCTGCCAATAAACACGATGGTGGCATTCGGATAATTCTCAAGTATAAATTGCAGCGTCTGGAGTTGGTATGCCGGCAAATCGCGGCGCATGATAACTTGAATGGGTTCCTGCACCGTTTGCAGCACAAAGTATAGCCGCGGCAGGCTGTCGAAAAACCAGTGATAGGTGTTGTTTCCGGCCCAGGGCAGGTGCAGCACGGAGGTATAAAGCCCGCGTTTATACTTCGGCAGCAAGAGCGCAGGCGTTTTAAAGGCATGCGATTTGGCCAGCCGGCTTATATCAAATACCGATTCCACAACCACGTTTCCCTGTTGTACCACCGCACCGGAGTTGCCCAAGAATTCCACGTCTTTAAGCCGCACCAGGTACAGCGCTTTCTGCCGGTAGCCTAAACTATAATCTATACTATAATTAAAGCTGGCCGCCGACTGCTCCAGGAAAGCCGTTTCTGCCGCATCGAATGTTACCACATAGCCTGGCAGCATTGCTTTTTTGGCAGGATGGTGCAGCACCGACGTATAGCGGAAATAATAGCCGGCCAGGTGCATCAGCCGGAAGATCGCTTTCTTTAACATACAGGAACAAGTATAAACCGAAAGGTACGTATTTATAGTTGAGAGTTATGAGTGATGCATATAACCCCCAGCAATTTAGCAAATCAACCGTCCAACAATCAGCAATTAAATAATTAACTTGCACACCAAACAGGCGGGCAGGCTCAATTAGCCCGGCGTTAAAGTATAAAATAAAGCATGGCATTAGATCTTAATCATAAATCTATATTGATAACGGGCGGCACCGGCTCGTTCGGCAAAAAGTTCGTGGAGATGGTGTACGCACGTTTTCCCGATGTAAAACGCCTGGTGATTTACTCGCGCGATGAGCTCAAGCAGTTCGAAATGTCGCAGGTTTTTCCACACAGCAGGTATAAATCCATCCGCTACTTTATCGGCGATGTGCGTGATGGCGACCGTTTTAAGCGTGCCTGCGAGGGCATCGATATTATTGTGCATGCCGCCGCCATGAAGCAGGTGCCTGCCGCCGAGTATAACCCGATGGAGTGCATCAAAACCAATGTGCTGGGCGCCGAAAACGTCATCAATGCGGCGCTGGATTGTGGCGTAAAGGATGTGGTGGCGCTCTCAACCGACAAAGCTGCTGCCCCCATTAACCTGTACGGCGCTACCAAGCTCTGCTCCGACAAGCTCTTTGTAGCCGCTAACAACATGAAGGGCAAGCGCGACATCCGCTTTTCGGTGGTGCGCTATGGCAACGTCATCGGCTCGCGTGGTTCGGTGGTGCCGTTCTTTTTAAAGAAGCGTGCAGAAGGCGTTCTGCCGATTACGCATCCGGAAATGACGCGCTTTAATATCTCACTGGAAGAAGGTGTGGAACTGGTCTTTCATGCACTGGCAAATCACTGGGGCGGCGAGATTTTTGTGCCCAAGATTCCCTCATACGTGATTACGGATTTGGCTGAAGCTATCTGCCCCGACTGCAAACAGGAAATTGTAGGCATTCGCCCGGGCGAGAAACTGCACGAGGAAATGATTACCGAAACCGACTCGCTCAACACTGTGGAACTGGACAAGTATTACGTCATCCTACCCTCCACCCCCACCTGGACAACTGAAGAATTCCTGAAGGCGCATGATGGAAAAATGGTGGAAATGGGTTTTAAGTATAATTCCGGTACCAACTCCAAGTGGCTGGATGCAGCGCAGCTGCGCGAACAAATCCGCCGGCACGTAGACGCTGATTTTACTGTTTAAATTAAAATTAGAAATCAGAAGCCGGTAGTATTACAGGTAGTTGAACAATTTGTAATTTCTCATTTCTAATCCATGATGAACGCAGCCTTCAGTCCTCAGAAACCTATACCCTACGGCCGCCAGCACATTACGCAGGACGATATTGACGCGGTGATAGAAACCCTGCAATCTGATTTTCTGACGCAGGGACCAAAGGTAGCGGCATTTGAGCAGGCATTTGCCAACTATGTGGGAGCCAAATATGCCGTCGCGGTAAGCAACGGCACCGCGGCCCTGCACCTGGGCGCGCTGGCGCTGGATGTAAACGAAACTTCGCGCGTCATTACCACGCCCATTACCTTCGTAGCGTCGGCCAATTGCGTGCGTTATTGCGGCGGCACGGTAGAGTTTGCGGACATCAACCCTGCTACGGCTTTGCTGGACATCGACAAGGTACGGCAGCTGCTGGAGCGTAAGCCGCAAGGGTACTACAGCGGTATCATACCTGTTGATTTTGCCGGAAACCCGGTAAACCTGGAGGAGTTCCGGAAGCTGGCCGACGAATATAACCTCTGGATAATGGAAGATGCAGCCCATGCGCCCGGCGGCTACTTCTACGACAGCCAGGGCAACAAACAGCTTTGCGGGAACGGGGTATTTGCTGATTTGGCCATCTTTTCTTTTCATCCGGTTAAGCACATCGCCACCAGCGAAGGCGGCATGATAACCACCAACAACGAGGAGCTTTATCAGAAGCTGCTGAAACTGCGCACCCATGGCATTACGCGCGAACCGGAACTGCTGGAAGAAAACCATGGCGGCTGGTACATGGAGATGCAGGAATTAGGCTACAACTACCGTATTCCGGACATGCTCTGCGCCCTCGGCCTTTCGCAGCTGCAGCGCGCCGATGCCGGCCTAGCGCGCCGCAGAGGAATCGCTAAAATATACGACAAGGCTTTTGCAGAGGCAGAAGGTATAGAAGTGCTGCAAACCAACCCGGCTGCGCTTGGTCCTGACAAAGAAACCGGCCATGCTTACCACCTGTATGTTATCAAAGTACAGGACAGAATAGGATTGTACGATTTCCTGCGTCAGCACAATATCTTCGCGCAGGTGCATTACATTCCGGCCCACACCATGCCGTATTACCGCAACCTTGGCTACAACCAGGGCGATTTCCCGGAGGCCGAAAATTATTACAGCCAATGCCTGAGCCTGCCCATGTTCCCAAGCCTGACGCAGGAAGAACAGGAATTTGTAATAGCAAAAGTGAAGGAGTTTGTCAGCCGCTAAATCCAATATAGCCTCAGGCTTTGCTACCAACCGTGTAGTGCTTGGTACAGTGCAGTTCGGGCTGGACTACGGTATCAGCAATACAGCCGGGAAAGTACCACTGGAGGAAGTATGCCGTATACTGGCTTATGCTCACGCGAAGGGCGTAACTATGCTGGACACGGCCGCAGCTTATGGCGACAGCGAAACGGTGCTGGGTAAGTCGCTTCAAGAAACCGGATTAAGTTTCCAGATTATCTCCAAACTTCCACCCACTGTTACTGCCAGGGACGTGCGCCGGACAGTAGAAGCCTCGCTCGAAAAGCTGGGAGCTGATAAGCTATACGGTTATTTGTTTCACAGCTTTAACTCTTACAAAGAACATCCCGCGGTTCTGGAGCAATTATGCTTGCTACAGGAAGAAGGCCTGATTGCGCAAGTAGGTTTTTCGCTTTATCATCCTGCTGAAGCCCTGGAACTACTTGATAAAAATATTACCTTCGGACTCACACAATTTCCCTATAATATTTTTGACAGAAGGTTTGATTTGGTGCTGGATAAATTGCAGGCAGCCGGTATAGAAACCCATGTGCGCTCTGTTTTTTTACAAGGCCTCTTTTTTATTGAAGCTGCTCAGCTTCCGCCGTATTTCAGCAAAGTAGCCGGCAAAATCGCTGCGCTGCAGCAATTAGCCCAAAAAGCGAACATACCCTTAGAGGCCCTGTTGATGCATTTTGTGCTGCAGGTACCCGGAATTAATAATTTGGTAATTGGTGTGAATAGTTTGAAGGCATTAAAGGCTAACTTAGCAACTAGCGAATACCAGGCAGCTATACAGTATCTGTTGCCGGAGCTTAAAAGGTATGAGGTTACAGACGAAGATATCCTGCTGCCTTATAAATGGAAAACTTCATGAATGAAGCTTTGAATAGTTTATTTTCCCTGCAGGACAAAGTAGCGCTGGTCTCGGGTGGCTATGGATACCTGGGCAGCGCCATTTCTGTCGCACTTGCGCAGGCCGGCGCTGAAACATATGTGCTGGGCAGAAGCGAAGCAAAGTTCCGGGAGGCTTTCGGGCAGGATAAATTACCAAACTTATACTTTCAGCAAGCCGACATTTCCAGCACAGAAAGTATAGCTGAAGCCTTTAAGTATATACATGCCCGGCACAACCGGCTGGATGTGTTGGTAAACAATGCTTATTACTCTGCCGGTCAGGACCCGGAGCAGCTCACAGATGAACAATGGGCACTCGGTATAGATGGTAACCTGAACAGTGTGTACCGCTGCATCCGGGAAGCCATTCCCTATATGAAACAGCAGGAAAGTGGCAAAATCATCAACGTATCTTCAATGTATGGAATGGTTTCGCCTGATTTCAGCATTTACGACGAAAGCCCTGCTTCCCTTAACCCGCCACACTATGGCGCAGCTAAAGCCGGCGTACTGCAACTAACGCGATATTTTGCCTGCTACCTGGGCAAGTATGGCATTCATGTAAATACTGTTACGCCCGGACCTTTCCCAAATGAAGAGGTGCAGCAGGATGAAGGCTTTATAGAACGCCTGAAAAAGAAAACTGCGCTCAACAGAATCGGTTCCCCTGCAGACTTGAAAGGGGCGTTTGTATACCTGGCTTCTGATGCTTCGGCTTACATGACAGGTCAGAATTTAGTGCTGGACGGAGGCTGGACAGCATGGTAAATGCAGGAGCTGTTATCCAGGTACGCTCCGGCTCGGAACGATTGCCAGGCAAAGCGCTCCTGCCGCTCCCCTTCAGCAGCGGCCCAAGTATGCTGGAGCATGTAGTTGCCCGGGCGCAACAAGCAAAAGCTATTCAGCAGGTAATTGTTGCCACTACCGATCAGCCTTCAGATGATGCCATTGCTGCATTTTGCCAACGTAAAGGACTGCCCTGTTTCCGCGGCGCAGCAGAAGATGTTTTGGACAGGTTTTTTCAGGCGGCAAACAAGTATAGGCTGGATGTGGTGGTCAGGTTAACCGGCGATAATCCTTTCATCATGCCTGAAACGATTGACTATGCGGTACAGAAGCACTCTGAAGCCCGTGTTGATTACAGCATTACCGAGGGTTTGCCGCTGGGAACCAATGTGGAGGTTGTTTCTTTTGCTGCCTTGCAAAAAGCAGCTTCGTCGGCAACCGAGTTAACCGACCGGGAGCACGTTACGCCCTATATCCGCCGCGTAGAAGGTTTTAAAACACAGGCTTTATTGCTTGCCTCTCCCGTTAAATTCCTGCGCCTGACGGTCGATTACCCGACTGATTATGCTTTAGCTTCGCTGTTATATGGCCGGCTGTACCACCAAAACAGTCTTTTTGATTTTGCAGAAATAGCACAGGTATTGCAGGAGAACAGGTGGCTGTCAGCCATAAATGCCGATAATACGCAGCGCAAAGCTTTTGCCAGTGAGGCTGAAGAACTGGAAAGAGCAAAGCAAATGCTGAAGGCAGGAGGATTTAGCCGTGTGCTGCAAAAGCTGGAGGAAAACTTATGACCAATAAAACACGCATCATCTTCCGTGCCGATGGCAACAGCAAAATAGGACTGGGCCATGTGGTGCGGTCACTGGCGCTGGCCAGTATGCTGCGCGAAGAGTTTGAATGCGTATTTGCCATACAGTCGCCAGACAAGAACCTGCAGGAGCAAATAAAGCAGGTATGCCATGGCCTTATTCTGCTGCCTTTCTGCACGCCGGAAGCAGAACGCTTCCGACATGAACTGGACGCTTACCTTTCAGAAAAAGAAATCGTTGTGCTGGACGGCTACCATTTTGAAACAGCTTACCAGGAAAGTATCAAAGCGAAAGGCTGCCCGTTTTTCTGCATCGACGATATCCACCGCTATACTTTTATAGCCGATGCGGTGCTGAATCAGGCTGGCGGCGTGGCACCTGAAAAGTATAAAACAGCCCCATATACCAAACTGCTTTTAGGTCCGGCCTATGCTTTGCTCCGCCCACCTTTTCTGCAGGCTTCTAAATCCGGAAGAAGTATGCCGGCGAGTCCTCTGAAACTGCTGCTGAATATGGGCGGCGCTGACCCAGAAAATTATACCTTGCAGGTAGCAACAGAATTGGCCGGAGTTGAAAGTATAAATCATATCGAAATTGTAACCGGCGGGGCATACAAGCACCAGCAGGCGCTGGAGAGATGGCTGACATACAAGCCAAAGTATAAACTGTACCAGAACCTCGATGCCACACAGATGTGCCAGCTAATGCAGGAATGCGCCATAGCGGTAACATCCGCCAGTGGCGTGGCTTATGAATATGCCGCAGTAGGCGGTGCCTTATTTGTGCTAAAAACGGCAGATAACCAGCAGGCTTTATTTGAGTTTCTGACCGATAGCGGTATCGCCGGAAAGTATGAGCCGGGACAAAAATGCTTAAAACAAAGTATAAATCAGGCCTTTCAGGAATACCTGCAGGCGCAGCGGCAGTATTTTGACGGACAAAGTGATATAAGGCTTCGCCAGGTATTCGGGCAACTTAGCCTGGCTGCCAGCCTGAGCCTCCGCGAAGCCACAGAAACTGACCTGCTGCTGGTATATAAGTGGAACAATGACCCGGAAGTGCGCCGCCATTCTTTTAACCCGGAACCCATAAAGCCGGAGCACCACACCCGCTGGTTTCAGGCCAAACTTGCTGATGCAGCCTGTAAATTTTATATTGCAGAAGTGGCCGGTGAACCGGCTGCCCAAATCAGGTTCGAAGTGAAAGAGAAGCAGGCCACCATCAGCTACCTTATCGCGGAAGCCTACAGAGGGAAAGGCCTGGGCCACAAAGTGCTGCTCAAAGGTGTAAATAAATTAAAAGACGAGCAACCTGAGATTCGGCAGGTGCATGGTTTGGTGCAGCCGGAAAATATCGCCTCTGTACGGGCGTTTGAAAAAGCAGGTTTTGCCTATGCCGCACCAGACCCCCAACATCCGCAGGCACATCGTTTTGTGCTCGCGCTTTAACACTTATTACCTCATGATACAGGATATAAATATTGCCGGCCGGCTGGTTGGGCCAGACCACAAACCCTTCATCATTGCCGAAATGTCGGGCAACCACAACCAGTCGCTGGAGCGGGCGCTGGCCATTGTAGACGCCGCCGCCGCTGCCGGTGCCGACGCTATTAAGCTGCAGACCTACACCGCCGATACCATGACACTGCCCGGCGCTTTCACCATTGCCGACGACAAATCACTCTGGAAAGGCCGCGAACTCTACGACTTGTATAAAGAAGCTTATACGCCCTGGGAGTGGCACAAAGCCATATTTGAACGGGCCAGCGAGCAGGGACTTATTGCTTTCTCCTCTCCTTTTGATGAAACGGCTGTAGATTTCCTGGAAGAGCTGGGCGCGCCCGTATATAAAATTGCATCGTTTGAGAACACTGATCATCCGCTGCTGCGCAAAGTAGCTGCCACCGGCAAACCTGTGATTATGAGTACCGGCGCTGCCACCATTGCAGAACTGGATGAAGCGGTGCGCGTATTGCGGCAGGCAGGCTGCCGCGAACTTATACTGCTTAAATGCACCAGCACGTATCCCGCTTCGCCCGAAAACACCAACCTAGCCACTATTCCGCACATGCGCGATTTGTTTCAGGCGCAGGTGGGGCTCTCTGATCATACCATGGGCGTAGGGGCTTCGGTGGCTGCCGTGGCGCTGGGTGCAACGGTGATAGAAAAGCATTTTACCCTGAGCCGCGCCGATGGCGGTGTGGATTCGGCCTTCTCGCTGGAACCTGCGGAACTGCAATCGCTGGTCATCGAATCCCAAAGAGCGCAGTTGGCGCTGGGGCAGGTACAGTATGGTGTGCAGCGGGCCGAGGAAAAGAGCCGCCTGTTCAAGCGCTCTGTGTTTGCAGCGCAGGATATAAAAGCCGGCGAGACTTTCTCCAAAGAGAACATCCGCGTCATTCGCCCGGGGCTGGGACTCGCTCCGAAACACTACGAAGAACTGCTGGGCAAAGCCGCCAAACAGGACATCAAAGCTGGCACACCGCTTAACTGGGATTTGGTGTAAGTATGAAGCAGTGGTACAAGCTCTACAGCAATATTGTATACCTGCACTTTTCGGAGGGCTTTTACCAGCTCCCGGAAAGCGCCAAAAATGCTGTATCGCCCACAAGTCCTTGGAAACGCCTGCTGAAAGTAGCCGGTTATACCATAGTCCGGCTGCTTGGTAACCTCTTTGCATCCGTAGAACATCCTCATAAACTGCGGAGCAAAGTATGGCTGTATGTGGTGAGCCAGAACAACTACGACAGCCTTAAATTTATACAGGAAGGCCTGCCAGATGCTGTTTTTGTGGCTGGTCAAAGCAAAGACATTGGCAGGTATAATGGGATGGTCAGGAGACTTTCGCTACGGCGAAAGATATTATACTACTATAAGTTTCTGCCGCTATACTTTCAGTTTCTGAAACATAACAGGCAAAGCACACTGCGCTTTTCTGATGTGCTGTATGATGCCGTGGGCTTTTATGAAGTATACCTGCGGAAGCTGCAGAAGTATAAACCCGCAGCCATTGTTTTTGCCAACGACCATAATGCCGACGCCCGGGCGATGTTGCTGGCAGCCAAAACCCTGGGCATCAAAACAGCTTATATCCAGCATGCCAGTGTCAGCCCTATTTTTCCGCCGCTTTCTTTTGATTTGAGCTTGCTGGAAGGCCAGGACACGCTGGATAAGTATAAATTATGCGGCCCCATAACAGGAAAAGTTGAACTGGTGGGAATGCCCAAAGCGGATGCTTTTGTACCATTTCGTAATCATAACAGCAGCATCCAAACCATAGGTTTAGGTTGTAACCTAATGGACGATCTGGCAGCCATCGAGCAGCTTTTGCGGGAGTTGGCGAGCAGTTTTCCGGATCTTTATTTTATACTTCGCCCCCACCCCCGCGACAAGCGCGATTTCACCTTTCTGCAAAATATTTCCTCTCGCATAAGCTTTTCCACAGGAGTTGACGAGCCCGTTTTTGAATACCTGAAGCGGCTGGATGTGCAAATCAGCGGCAACTCCGGCATCCACCTGGAGGCCGTGCTGCTCAACGTATGGTCGATCTATTATAATTTTAATCCGCAGGAAAAACTGCATGATTACTATGGCTTTGTAGAACAAGGGCTGGTAGATGCGGCTCCAGACGCAGCCTCCCTGGTAATGCGGCTCCGGCAGCACCTGCAACACAAGCCGGATGTATTTCTACTGGCAAAATACTATAACGCCACTGTAGGAACAGCTTTTGATGGGAAGAGCGGTGAGCTGGCACTCAAACTTATCAATGATTTTGTTGTATTATATACATGATATTATATATATTTGGATCATTAATTAACCTCCTCATCCGCCTGTTTGAAAACAACCCTGCTCCCGTGCTTTTTCTTTCTTTTCATTCTTTTATCAACATTGCATGCCTATGCACAGGGGCCGCGCTATGCACTAAAGCTGGATGGCTATGATGATTATGTAGAATTGTCAACTTCTGACCGGGGCGTAAGCCAAAACATAACAGTAGAAGCCTGGATTAAAACAAGCTCAACAAAATATCATTGGGTACTTGGGAAGTATGACCGATATAATGAGAGTGGTTATCACCTCATTATAAAATATGGGAAGGCCGCCTTTGCAGGTAGAGATGGCTCCGGTAATTACAGAAACTCCGGCTATTCGACAACGAATGTGAATGACAATAACTGGCATCATCTGGCTGGTATCTGTAACAATGGCATTTGGCAAATTTACGTGGATGGTGTGCTACAAAATCAATTAGCGACGGGTTACACTAATACAGACCTGAAAAGCAACGCCATGATGGCTATTGGCAAAGATTACCTGGCTGACAATGAAAACTATAACGGGCAAGTGGAAGAAATCAAAGTATGGAAACGCGCCCTTTCCGCGGAGGAGATACGCCAGGGCATGTGCCAGTTCGCGAAACCCACTTCAACAGATCTGGTGGTATATCTTAAATTTGATGAAGGTGCCGGCAGCGTGGTAAAAGACCATAGCTCCATTGGCATAAGCGGTACTTTCCGTAACATGAATCCGGCTACAGCCTGGACAACCTCCGGAGCTCCTATCGGTGATAAAAGTACATACATCTATACAAATAACTGGCAAGGCAAGAAGGTGGAATTAGATGGCAGCAACAGTGTTTTTGCCGCATCCGGCCTGAACAACACCACCCAGGGATTCCACATCTATCATACCTCATCCGCCCCAAATGCTGTAGCCGGAATAAGTGACCCGAGCCAGGTTAAAGAATATTATGGCATTTTTAAGGTAGGAGACGAAGGCAACGAATATAAACTGGCGCTAACGCAAAAAGAGGCTTCGTGTACCAGTACACTTTACAATCGACTGGATAATGCATCTCTGCCCTGGATACCAATAGCTGATACTGCACAGGCTGCTGTGCTAAAGTATACTGCCAGCCAGAATTATGGTGAGTTTGCTGCTACAAGTCAGGGCATTGGCGCTGTCGTCATAACGGGTCCGGCTACACTTTGTACCGGCTCACAGGCAACACTAAGTATACCGGCAGCTGATGGGCAGATAGTCTGGAGTAATGGCGCTACAGGCAAAAGTATACCGATAACCACAGGCGGCAGGTACAGTGTAAGTGTAACTGCCGGGGGCTGCACTTCAGCAGGTTTTATAGATGTAGCAGAAGCTGCACCGGCTGTAGTCAATCTGGGTGAAGATAAGGTGGTTTGTGCAGGCGAGGTGCTAACATTAACAGTTCCGGCAGGTATGGCTGCTTACAAGTGGAGTACCGGCGCTACCTCTCCCACCATCAGCGCAACAGCTGCAGGTACTTATTGGGTAGAAGTTACGAACACTGCCGGCTGTGTTTCCAGAGATGAGATGACGCTGACAGTAAGGCCTGAACCAGACATAAACCTGCCAGCCCAGGTGGCAGTTTGCTACGGCCAGCCTGTCGAGATTGGCACTGCCGTAGCGGGCGCTGCTTACAAATGGAGTTCCGGGCAGACCACCGCCACTATTCGCGTTGGCACACCAGGCATTTATGAAGTGGTTTATACTCTAAATGGCTGCAGCTACAGCAAAGCTGTGGAAGTAATCGCAGATGAGTGTCCTGAAATTCCGAACATCATTACGCCAAACGGCGATGGTAAAAACGATACGTTTGTAGTGCTGGGCGTAGAGCCGGGTACCTTATCCATAGAGATTATGAACCGTTGGGGCAAACCTGTATATCAACACGGGCACTATGACAACAACTGGTCGGCTGCAGGGATGGCAGCAGGTGTTTACTATTATCAGTTAACCAGCAGCCGTACCGATAAAGTATACAAAGGCTGGCTGGAAGTCCTGAGATAAGCTTTATTCAACTATAACCTGTATCGCTTCTACTACCCTGACATGTTACAAGTACGGCAATAGCCTACTGCCTGAGAATAAATCATTATTAGCCTCCGGGAGCATTATTTCCTTCACACGGACCGCAGCAACAGAGCGTGCTGCTGGTTAAAGTATGCGTAAATACGTAACCGGGCAAAATAAATGCTGCATTTTAGGCATTTTCTTATCAGGCGTAAGAGCCGGATTATCATGTATAAAGAATAAAGCCTTGTGTCCTGATGCTTATGTCCTTTTACTTAATAAAGCCACAACTTTCTAATTTTTTAACCATCTAACTTTCTAACTTAACTTACCTTTGCGTTCCGATTTTAACCTATGAGCAAAAAGTTACAGCGCGAAGGTATCTGGAATACCATCATTTCGTACGCCGGCATCGTCATCGGTTACGTAAACACCATCCTGCTTTTCCCCAACATCCTGGAGCCCGAGCAGGTGGGCCTCACGCGCCTGCTGATTTCTATTTCGGCTATGTTCGCGCAGTTCTCGGCATTGGGTTTCGTGAACATGAGCGTGCGCTACTTCCCATACTTCCGCAACAGGGAAAAACGGCACCATGGCTTCTTATTTCTGCTGCTGGCTGTGCCAATGCTGGGCTTTGCCGTTATTTCAGGGCTCTTTCTGCTGTTTAAGCCGCTTGTGATGCAGTATTATGCCGCGGAGGAATCATCGCTGCTGCAGGAGTTTTATTATTACATTATCCCGCTGTCGCTGTTCACGCTGCTCTTTAACCTGTTCACCGCCTATCTGCGCTCGCTGTTCAAAACCATCTTCTCGTCTTTTGTACAGGATTTCCTGCTGCGCCTGCTTACCACGCTGCTCATTGCCATTTATGCCCTCGGCTGGATGGATTTCCATTTATTTGTGCTGCTTTACATCTTTATCAACTCCGTTATCGCGCTGGTGCTGGTGGTGTACACGCTGTGGCTGCGGCAGTTATTTATACTTCCTTCGTGGAGCGGGCTGCGCATGATACCTCTCCGCGAAATGATGCAATATGGCCTGTTCACGTTTATGGGCAATATTTCGGTTACCATTATCGCGACGGTGGATCAGGTGATGATCAGTGCCTACAGCCTCAGCGACAATGGCGTATATACCACGGCTTTTTTTATGACGAGTGCCATTATGATTCCGGCACGGTCCATCTTCAAAATTGCTTTTCCGCAGGTGGCCGAATACTGGAAAGATCAGGATATGGGCAAAATGGAGCAGCTCTACAAGCAGATCACCCTCGTAAACCTGATAGTGGGGCTACTGCTGTTTATCGGTATCTGGGCCAACATCGACAACCTCTTCTCGTTTATGCCGGACACCTACCGTGCCGGCAAGTATGTAGTGCTATTCCTGTCGATGGCACGGCTCGTGGATTTGGCTACCGGCCTGAATGGCATCATTCTGGCCACTTCTGCTAAATATAGGTGGGATTTGCTGTTTAATGTCGTGCTTGCCTGCCTCACCGTTTTTACCAACTATTATTTTATTCCGCTTTATGGCATCAACGGAGCAGCTTTTGCCTCCATGCTGTCGTACGTGCTGATTAACCTGGCGCGGCTTTTCTTTGTGCAGTGGGTGTATAAAATTCAGCCCTTCGCCTGGAGTTCGGTTACCATTACTGTCATTGCTGCAGTTGCTTTGGGCGTGTCGTACCTGTTGCCTTACCTGGGTAATTTATACCTCGATATCGTGGTGCGCTCATTCCTTATTGTGCTCGTTTATGGCAGCCTTGCACTCGGACTGAAGGTTTTCCCGGAGATGAATGTATGGCTGAAGAAGATTCTCTATAGCTTTACAGGTATAAAATGGTGAGGCATCTGCTTTTACATGACATTTGTTACATAGGAAGTTAAATTAAAAGGGTATTCTCCTGTTTGATGAAGCCCTGAATACCAGCGTTTCACACTTATACCTCTTCAAATTTTCTAATCTACTTATCAGCTATACTTTCTCACATAATCCAGCACATGCCCGCATATATAAGTGAGCTGGTCCTCCTTCAGTTCCGAATGCATCGGCAGCGACAGGATACTTTTGCTTAAGCTTTCGGCTACCGGAAAGGCGCCGGGTGCATAGCCACGATATAAAAAAGCTTCCAGCAAGTGCAAAGGCTGCGGATAATACACCATGCTGGGAATGTGGTTGTCGCGTAAATATTCTTTTAAACCATCCCGGATTTCAGGTGCCACCGTAATAGCATATTGCTGGTACGTATGTGAACTGTAGGGAGCCCGCTCTGGCGTCTGCACTTGTGGCGTATCAGCAAAAGCACTGTCATAAAACGCAGCTATGCGCTGCCGTGCCACCACAAACTCAGCTATGTGCTTCACCTTTACTTCCAGCATCGCCGCCTGTAGTACATCTATCTCCTTGATACCCTGTACCTGTGCAGCCATAGTTTTTTCCAGCGATAGCGCCAGTGCCGGATCATTTACCAGCACGGCAGCTCCCTCTCCCTGATCATACAGCGGCTTTGCCGGGTAAAAAGAGGTTATACCTATGTCGCCGATGGTTCCGGCTTTTTGGCTGTGCCCATCCGCTTGGATATAATCAGCTCCAAAGGCCTGCGTATTGTCCTCCAGCACCCATAATTTATACTTGCGGGCCAGTTGCAGCAGCGCTTCCATGTTGGCGCACTGGCCAAATAAATGTACGGGCATAACAGCCGCGGTAGCTGTTGTAATGGCTTTCTCTGTTGCCGCAGGGTCCAGCGTAAAAGTTCCCGGAAGCACATCTGCAAAAACCGGCTTTAATCCCAATCTGTTTACCAAATCAGTTGCGGGAGCATCTGCAAAGGCCGGCAGTATTACCTCGGCCCCGGCAGGTAAATACAAAGCCAGCAAAGCCAATTGCAGGGCACCGGCAGCACCGGCACACGCAACAACACGGCTCACCTGCAGGTCTGCTTTCAGGCGCCCGGCAAAGCGCCGCACCTGCGCGGCCTCACCCTCAGCCGTGCCCATACTTCCCATTGCGGAGAGAAAGGCAGCATCCAGCTCGGATTTCAACCAGGCATATTGCGCCTTCTGATCCGCCATTTTTATATCTTCCATACGCTAAGGTAACAGCCTGTTTTATTTCCGGTAAATATAGCACAACCCTACACAAAGTTCTGGTATTGGCATCCTGATGTGGTAAATAAGCCTCCTGCCCTGTTCGTAACCCATGCGGCACAGCACTAGTACAAAGTATAGTATACCAAGCGCAACCCTACTATGAAACATACTTTTTTATACGTTTGCCTTCTCCTTTTCTCAGCAAGTGCCTTTACTTCCTGTTCTGATTCCGGCGAAACACAGCAGCAGGAACCCGATCAGGCGCTCACGGACTATGAAAATTTTGTAACAGAATTTGAGCAGGATTCGCTATCGGAAGTGGAACTGCGGGCCATGCAGCAAGCCGAAAGCGACAGCCTTTCTTGGGCGAAAATGAAACAGAACAGGCAGCAGCAGTTTGAACAGCTGAAAAGCAATGTCCAGGATAACCAGGAAAGCTACAGCCCGGCGCAGCGCGCGGAAATACAGGGGCTGGAGCAACGCTATGCAGCCACAGTTGAAAAACGCGATCAGCAGTATGCGGAGGTGAGCCGCAGGTATAAACTGCGCCGCCAATTACTGGGCCTGGAGGTAAACGAGGACGATATGAGTGAGATTACGGCTGCAAATATAGCTTCAACCTACCGGCAGTTTGTAGAGCAACTGCAGCAGCAGGAAAGTCAGCTGGATAACAGAGACTGGGAAATGGTGCAGGGCTGGTGGGTAACACTCAACAACCGCAGGCGCGCTGTAGAGGATACACTTTCGGTAGCAGATAAAAGAACGATTGAAGAACTGACGCAACAATACCAGGTGCTGATAAAGCCGCACATCTAACCAGCCGGAAGACATAAGCCGTTAGGCTGAAAAGAGGCTTTTGAGTGTGCTGAAAACGCGTAATTTATACTTACAGGTAAGCTATTTAGCTGTTGTTCCCGAAGCCATTCATCAGCGTAAACTGCTCTACCTGTGAGTCCAGCACCTTTCCGTTTTCGCATTTGAGCACGCGCCTGGGGTAGCGGTTGATGATCTCGTAATTATGCGTGGCCATCAGCACAGCTGTTCCGCTGTTGTTGATTTCCAGGAAAAGCTGCATGATGCCGTCTGCCACCACCGGATCGAGGTTACCGGTCGGCTCATCGGCAAAAAGTATAACGGGCTCATTTAACAGGGCGCGGGCCACAACAATGCGTTGCTGCTCACCACCCGACAGTTGATGGGGCATTTTACCGGCTGCTGCATCCAGGCCTACGCGCATCAGCACTTCCGAAATCCGTTGCTTTATTTTGGATTTGTCTTTCCAACCGGTAGCGCGCAGCACAAAGCTCAGGTTTTCGGCTACGGTTCTGTCGAAGAGTAACTGGAAATCCTGGAAAATGATACCGATTTTACGGCGCAGGTAGGGCACCTGGCTGCGTGGCAACTTGGTCAGCTTAAAACCTGCTACTGCGGCATTGCCCGACAGCAGCGGCAGGTCGGAATAAAGCGTTTTCAGCAGCGAGCTTTTCCCGCTTCCGGTACGGCCCACCAGGTAGACGAACTCCCCTTTTTCAATATCAAAATTCACATTGCTGAGGATTGTATTTACGTCCTGGTAAACAGCAACATCGCGCAGCGAAACAACGGGGGAAGAGGAAAAATCCATAAAAGCTTAAATCTCTAATTTCTGAAGTTTGCCGAACTCAAGTGCCGTAATCAGGGCAGCCAGGGCCTCTTCTTTGCCTTCCAGGCCATAGCGGTCGAGGTTCTTGAGCGGGCGGTCGGCTCTAAAATAAGCAATCAGCACAAAATTATCATCGCGTAACTGGATGTAGTCCGGAATTTTGGCCTTGCCCTTTACTTTGATGATGTACATTTCTATCAATTATGAATTAATAATTCCGAATTACGAATAGATAAAAGAAAGAAATCATACTTCATGATTAAATCGAAATCCGTAATTACACATTACCCTTGGCGTGGTCTGACAGAAACTTCTGGAGGCCATTGTCGGTGAGCGGGTGGTGGAGCAGGCCTGTGATTACGGAAAGCGGACAGGTAACCACATCGGCTCCGATTTCGGCGCACTGGATCAGGTGCATTACGTGGCGCACCGAAGCGGCCAGCACCTGTGTCTGGTAGCCATAGTTGCCGTATATCTGCACAATCTGTTCAATCAGCTGCAAACCATCTGTGCCCACATCATCAAGGCGGCCCACAAACGGCGACACATAAGTAGCGCCGGCTTTAGCAGCCAGCAAAGCCTGTCCGGCCGAAAATACCAGTGTGCAATTTGTTTTGATGCCGCGCTCACTAAAATGGCGGATAGCTTTTACGCCCTCACGAATCATCGGCACTTTTACGACAATATTGGGGTGCAGCTCTGCCAGAAACTCTCCTTCGCGCACCATACCATCAAAATCAACGGCAATAACTTCTGCACTGATGTCGCCATCCACAATGTCGCATATCTTTTTATAATGTGCAATCACGTTGTCGTGGCCAAAAATACCTTCTTTGGCCATCAGCGACGGGTTGGTAGTTACCCCGTCCAGTACGCCAAGGTCATGTGCCTCCTGAATATCCTGCAGGTTAGCGGTATCAATAAAAAATTTCATAGTTTCTGATATGTTGATACACAAAGCTAACGCAATCTGCACTAACACAAAAGAAAGTACGGCAAAATGGTTAGCAGTTAGTGGTTGAACTGCTTAATCGTTGTTAACCAACAAAGTATAACTGAACGTGATACAGCTATTTGATTGAAGGAAAAAAGAAAAGAAAACCGGAGAGATTTATACTTGGGGAAAGGGCAAAAAAAAGTGGCAAACCAACATCGCGCCGCTCAACCGCCTACCCTTGCTCACTTCCGTGCCTGGGGGAGTTCGGCGGGAGCTGGCCGTGCCGATTTGCCGTTGCAAAGGTATAAAGATTAAATGGAAGCGCAAATTTTTTAAAGCACAAGAAGGTAAATTTTGCCTCTGCAAACGTAGCTGACTCACTATCAGAAGTATAAAAATATCTTCGGGCAGCAAAGTCGCCTTTGCTGTGAAAGCCCTTGCGGCATGAGCTGCTGCAAACGTTTAGCTTACCTGCATTTTCTTCCATGTTTTACCTTATCCTTAATTAATATTGGCAAAAACTGAAAAGCGCCTTACCTTTGCACATGCCAGAAAAAATTCTTATCCTCGATTTCGGATCGCAGTACACCCAGCTTATTGCCCGTCGGGTGCGCGAACTCAACGTTTATTGCGAAATATACCCTTACAACAACATTCCCGCCCTGACAGAAGATGTAAAGGGTATCATTCTCTCGGGCAGTCCCTGCTCTGTGCGTGATCCGGAACATCCGACCATTGCCCTGGATCAGTTTCTCGGAAAGCTGCCGGTACTGGGCGTTTGCTACGGCGCCCAACTCATCGCGCAGGAACATGGCGGCGAGGTAACGCCTTCCACCATCCGCGAGTATGGCCGTGCCCGCCTCAACGAACTGCACAATGCCGATCGCCTGCTAAAAGAACTCACGCCGGGTTCTGTGGTATGGATGTCGCATGGTGATACCATCCGGGAAATACCTGAAAACATCGAAGTAATTGCCAGCACCGAAACCGTGCGCGTGGCAGCCTATAAGCTGCGCGGTCAGGAAACATACGGCATCCAGTTTCATCCGGAAGTAACACATTCGGATGAAGGAAAAACGCTGCTCCGCAACTTTGTAGTGCACATTTGCGGCTGCCAGCAGGACTGGACCTCGGAGCAGTTTGTGGAAACCACGGTAGCTGAACTTCAGCAACAACTGGGCGATGACAAAGTAGTACTGGGCCTTTCGGGTGGTGTGGATTCCAGCGTGGCAGCCATGCTGATTCACCATGCCATTGGCAAGAACCTGTACTGCATTTTTGTAGATAATGGTTTGCTGCGTCAGAACGAGTTTGAAACGGTGCTGGACTCTTACAAGCACATGGGCCTGAACGTGAAGGGCGTAGATGCCAAAAATAAGTTTTACACGGCCCTGGCCGGTTTAACAGACCCGGAACTGAAGCGCAAAGCCATCGGCCGCGTGTTTATAGAAGTATTTGACGACGAAGCGCACCAGATTGAGGATGTGAAATGGCTGGCCCAAGGCACCATCTACCCCGACGTAATCGAATCGATGAGTGTGAAAGGGCCGTCTGCTACCATAAAATCACATCACAACGTGGGTGGCCTGCCGGATTACATGAAACTGAAAATTGTGGAGCCGCTCAAAACACTCTTCAAAGATGAAGTACGCCTGGTAGGCAAAACGCTTAAAATTGATGATGCCATACTTGGCCGCCACCCTTTCCCGGGCCCCGGGCTGGCTATCCGCATCCTCAGCGACATTACGCCGGAAAAGGTACATGTTTTGCAGCAGGTGGATCACATTTTCATCAGCAGCCTGAAAAAGACTGGCTTGTATGATGGCGTGTGGCAGGCCGGCGCCATCCTTACGCCGGTGCAGTCGGTGGGCGTAATGGGCGACGAGCGCACGTACGAGAACGTGGTGGCGTTGCGGGCCGTAACCAGCGTAGATGGTATGACAGCAGACTGGAGCCGCCTGCCGTATGAGTTTCTGGCAGATGTTTCGAACGAAATCATCAACAAGGTAAAAGGCGTAAACCGCGTGGTGTACGACATCAGCTCCAAGCCGCCCGCTACTATTGAGTGGGAATAAGTATAAGTATAAATGAGTGAATTTTGAATGAGTGATTGAGTGAATAAAATTTTATACCTACTCACTCAATCACTCATTCAAAATTCAAAACCAATCAACGTATGATCAGAAGCTTCTGGAAAAATATAGCAGCCCTGGCATTGCTTGGCATGCTGGCCTTACCGGCGCAGGCGCAGGACACCAGCTACACCAATGGCAAAGTGCTGCTGCAACAGCAACGGTACGACCAGGCCATGGCAGAACTGCTGCCCCTGACCGGCTCAGACAATGCCTATGCGCCGGAAGCCTCATACCTGTATGCCCTGGCAGCTTTAAAAAACAACAAGCCAGACGAAGCGAACCAGATGCTCCTGCAACTGCAGTACCAGCACCCGGACTGGGCAGGTATGGACGAAGCGGACTACCTGCTGGCCAATGTATTGTTTGAGCAGGGCGACTATCCAGGCGCACTCGGCAAATTGAAGGAACTGGAAGGTACCGCCCTAGCGAATGATGCGGAAGGGCTGAAGCGGTTTTACCTGACAAAGCTGAACGACAGAACAGCTTATGAACAGCTACTCAAGCGCTTCGGTGCCGATAAAACAGTAGCACAGGTATATGCCGACAAGCTGATTGGCGGCTGGTACCGCCCTGAAGACCGGCAGGCACTGGAAAATATTGTTTCGCACTTTCACCTGGACCGGAACCGCTACCTGAGTGAAGAAGCGCTCAGCAACCTGGGATTTGATGTAGCCCTGCTCCTCCCCTTTCAGCTGGATCAGCCGCTGTCTGAGGCAGCGCGTAAAAACCAGTTTGTAACAGATATGTATGCCGGCATGAAACTGGCCCAGGACTCGCTGCAGCAACAGGGCATTCACGTTAACCTGTATACCTACGATGCCAGTGCCGACACCCTGCGCGTGAACCGCATCCTGAACATGCCCGAACTGAAACACATGGACCTGGTGATTGGTCCCATCTATAAATCGACGGCTAAAGTGGCAGCACGCTTTGCGGCGCAAAATAACATCAACGTTATCAATCCGCTGTCGCAGGACGTGGAAATGGCTTCTAACGATCATGTGCTTTTGTTTACCCCCTCGGTAGCGACACAGGCAAAGCAGGCGGCTACATATGCTTACCAGAATTTCAGCCCTAAAACGGCCGTTATACTTTACGAGAACACCAAAGACGATACCGTTTTCGCGTCCAACTATCGCCGGCAGTTTATCAAACTGGGTGGCAAGGTAAAGGTGTATAAAAAAATCAGCTCCAGCCAAACCACTGCTACTGCCACCGTTTTCAACAGCCTTAACCTGCTGGATGTGGGCCACCTGGCTGTTTTTTCGGATAAGATGACGGCTGCTGTAAACGCGGTGAGCCTGCTGCAGGGCAAAGCGCTCAGCCTGCCGCTCATCACCTACGAAAACTGGCTCGACATCAACCAGATTTCGCTGCGCCAGCTCGACAACCTGGAAGTATACTTCATCAGCCCCAAGTATGTAAACAAGCAAAATCCTATAAACGATTGGTTCCGGCAGCAGTACATCAGCAGGTATAACCTGCCGCCATCCATATATGCTTATGCCGGCTTTGAAATGCTGTATTACTTTGGCACCATGCTGCAGCAGTATGGGCCGCAGTTTAATCAGCAGCTTGCGGCATCAGGCATCAGCAATGGCGTATTTTATCCCGGTATCGGCTATACCAACAAGCGTAACGAGCCTCAGCCCGACAACCAATATGTGCCCATCACGAAACTGGAAAACCTGCAGCTGACTGTTGTGAATCCTGTTTTTTAAGTGCTTAAAATCTATTTCATCCGAACCCATACCTACTAAAACTATGCTACAGGCACCTATCAGCAACGAACTTTTCCAGCGCGCACAAAGCAGCATCCCGGGAGGTGTAAACTCTCCTGTCCGTGCTTTCAGAGCTGTGGGCGGCCACCCGCGCTTTATGGTATCAGCCAACGGCCCTTACCTGTACGACGAAGACGGCTACCGCTACATCGACTTCATCAACTCCTGGGGTCCGATGCTGCTGGGCCACGCCGCGGAGGTGGTGCAGGAGGCGGTACTGAAAGCAATTCCGGATTCGCTCTCTTTCGGTGCCCCTACCCGCAAAGAAATAGAAATGGCCGAGCTGATTGTAAGTATGGTCCCGAGTATAGAGAAGGTGCGCATGGTAAATTCGGGCACGGAGGCTACCATGTCGGCCATACGGGTGGCGCGTGGTTATACCGGGCGCGATAAGATTATTAAGTTTGAAGGCTGCTATCACGGCCATGGCGACTCTTTTCTAATCGCGGCTGGCAGTGGCGCCATCACGCTGGGCGTACCCGACAGCCCCGGCGTAACAGAAGGAACCGCTAAAGATACCCTGACCGCTCCTTATAATAACCTGGAGGTGGTGCAAACATTGGTAGATGCCAACAAAGGCCAGGTAGCAGCTATTATACTGGAGCCGGTGGCAGGAAACATGGGGCTGGTTGTTCCCAAAGAAGGCTTTTTGCAGGGCCTTCGCAGCCTCTGCGACAAAGAAGGTATTGTGTTGATTTTTGATGAAGTGATGACGGGTTTCCGGCTGGCGCCAGGCGGTGCACAGCAATTGTTTGGCGTAACGCCCGACATGAGTACACTGGGTAAAATAATCGGCGGCGGCATGCCCGTTGGTGCTTACGGCGGCAAAAAGGACCTGATGGATTATGTGGCTCCCGCCGGGCCCGTATACCAGGCAGGCACGCTTTCGGGCAACCCGATTGCGATGTCGGCAGGTATGGCCATGCTGACTTACCTGCAGGAACACCCGGAAGTATACACGCAGCTTGATAACACCACAGCCAGTCTGGTAGCCGGTATGCAGCAGAACATGCAGCAACTGGGCCGCAACTATACGATTAACAGGGTTGGCTCCATGTTCAGCATTTTCTTTACCGAGCAGCCCGTGGTTGATTTTGATTCCGCTAAAACTTCCGATACAGCCTTATTCGGCCGCTATTTCAATGCCATGCTGAACCGCGGCATTTACCTGGCTCCTTCTCAGTACGAAGCGCTTTTCGTTTCTACCGCCATCACCGATAAGCTGGCTGCGCAGTATGTGCAGGCAAACCTCGAAGCACTGCAGGAGGCTTTAAACCATTAAATTGATTTTGCTGATTCCGCTGATTTTGTAATCGGTAACTCAAATTACAAGTTACCAGCGGTATTGAAATATAACCCACCCCAACCCCAGGAAAGGAATCTTATTTACTATTGCAGAAAACCTCCCCCACATCGGAGGAATTAAGATTGGTTTTCTGCATCTGGCATTAATCCGTTACTGTAAATCACACTTGCAGTAAGTAAAAGATTTAATACCGGGTAAGTAAGTATGATGAACAGGGAAGGCTTGTTATTCTATGGTTGGGACTGCAAAAACTTTTAAATCAATTTAAAACTGAGGCCAGATTAATTACTTTTACAATTCGCTTTAGCAGCCAACATGATATTAACAGACAAACAGATTTTAGAGGAAATTGAAAAGGGCACCATCCTGGTAGAACCGTTTGACCGCGCCTGCCTCGGCACCAACTCCTACGACGTGCACCTGGGCCGCTACCTGGCTACCTACAAAGATGAGGTGCTGGACGCCCGCAAGCATAACGAGATAGAAACATTTGAGATTCCGGAAGACGGCTATGTGTTACAGCCCGGAAACTTATACTTGGGCGTAACGCTGGAATATACCGAAACACACGCCCACGTGCCTTTCCTGGAAGGCAAGTCCAGCGTGGGCCGCCTGGGTATCGACATCCATGCCACGGCCGGAAAGGGAGATGTAGGCTTTTGCAATACCTGGACGCTGGAAATTTCTGTATCAAAGCCGGTGCGCGTATACTATAGTATGCCCATTGGCCAGCTGATATACTTTGAGGTAAAAGGCGGTATTGAAAACTATTACAACACCAAAGAAGACGCCAAGTATAACCGCCGCACCCTTACGCCGGTTGAGTCGATGATGTGGCGCAATAAGTGGTAATATCTTTTCGTTTTTTTCTAAAAAGTCGCTCATTTATGCTTTAAAGCGGTTTTATGGCATAGTGTTTGCACTATATTATATAAGAAAATAACACAGATGCAGGAATTTTTTAACCCGGCAGTTTGTTATATATCTGTAATGCCCCTGTAAAAACTAAGAAAAAAACGAAAGGAAAAGATCATGAAAAAGCTAATGATGATAACTTGTATGATGTTTGGATGCGCTTATGCAGCCAGCGCCAAAGAAGATGTAAAAGTCCCCACCAGCAAAACATCATCCAAAGTTGAGAACAAAGTAGCTGCTCTGGTTGAAAAAAGGGCTGAAAATCTTTCCGATAAGATGGTGCGTGAATTGCGCCTGAATAACTATCAATCCAGGAAAGTAAGAGCGATAAACCTGGAGGTTGTTGCCCAAAAAATGGCTGTGGAAAAAGAGTTCGCCGGCAACCAGGAAACCATCGACCAGAAATGCAAAGAGATTTGCAATATGCGCGATGTAGCTTTGGAAGACGTGCTGAGCACAGAGCAGTATAACGATTATTTTGGCTCCCGTAAAACTTACGACCAGGTTGAGAAAGACTTTATGGCTGCGCAGACGGCCAATACCGTAGATGCAGGTGCCTATACAAGTATAAAATAAGGAACAGGGCTTAACCGCCCTTGTAAAACAAAGAGAGGCCGCTTGACTAAAGCGGCCTCTCTTTGTTTTAACTATTTTGTATCTTTCTGTTGCTCTTCTTCCATATGCTTCATCAACTCTTCGCAAAGGGCGCGCATTTTCCGGGCCATTACATCGTCGCTGGTGGCAGTGGCTATACTTTGCGCCATAGCGCCAATGGTATCAATGTAAAAATACTTCATCTCATCTACGGGCATATCCTTTGTCCACAGGTCTATTTTCATGGTACCGGCCTCGTCCCTATCCCAGAGTGATACATTTATAGCTTTGGCAAAGTGTATTTTTTCTCCGGCATCTGTGGCGCGCCAGCTGATGGCTTCAGGAACATTATGGTCATCCAGCGCGATGCTGAAATATATCTCAGACTTCTTCATTTTTGCTAATTTTAAACTTTATGGTATCTATATCTCGTAATATGTTTTAGAACATATATAGGTACAAAGTTACACGATGCACCACGGAATAAAAACCCTCTCACTGCTTTTTACGATTATCATTCTTTCTACCGGCTGCTCCAGGCTGCCGCTCAGTTCTTCCGGGAAAGGAAAGCCCCAGACCATTGTATTTTATGATACAGAGAACCTTTACGATACCGCCAACGACCCCGCAACCGCCGGCGACAATGCGTATACACCGGATGGCAGATTGGAGTGGACGCAGGAGAAGTATGAGCAGAAAATCAAAAATATAGCCGCTGTGCTGAAGGCAACGGGCGGCGGAAATGGCCCGGAGCTGATAGGTCTGAGCGGGATTGAAAACAAAAAGGTGCTGCAGGACTTGGTAAGCAGCGAGGCATTGCGCAAAAGCAAGTATAGCATCATCCACTACGATATGGCCGGCGGGCGGGCGCTGGATGTAGCCCTGCTTTACAAACCGAAGGCTTTTAAACCAACTGCGCAGCAAAGTATAAAAATCAATAATGGCGGGGCAGCAGATGCTCCCGGGGAAATACTTCAGGTGAATGGCGAATTGCAGGGCTTCCCTGTTACCATATTTGTAACACAATGGCCAGCGCGCGCGCGGGGCAGGCAGGGCGACAACGAACAGCGTGCTGCCGCTGCCACACTGCGTAAGGAAATAGCTGCCCTGCAGGCTGCCGACAAGGACGCCCGCATTCTGGTGCTGGGAGACTTTGGTGCCAATCCGGATACAAACGTGATGCAGAAAGTGCTGAAAGCCACCGGCAGGCCTAACCCCTACTATTACCAGGAACTTTTCAATACCTTTTATGTGCCTTATGTAAGCGGTATGGGCAGCTACTACAGCCGCGGCGATTTCCGGATGCCGGACCAGATTTTGATTTCAAAATCACTGGTAAACGGCCGGGGCCTGGAGTATGTGCGCGGATCGGCGATTATTCACAACCCAGAGAAAATTAAGTTTCTGTATGGCAAGTATAAAAACACACCGCTGCCTACTTTCTCAGGTACTACCTACTTCGGCGGCTACAGCGACCATTTCCCGGTTTATATTCAGGTGCGGAAGGTGAAGTAAGATGCTGGCAGCACAAGTATAAACCGGAAGTGCAGCGTGCCCGTCCTCTGCAACGGCTATGCAGCTTCATATATCCGGCTCATTGTTATACTTGGCCTGACTTATGCTTTATATTTGCGCTGTGAAACGACGCTTATACTTCCAACCGCTTTATTTCCTGTTCTGGGTGCTGTATTTTATAGTTGCCCGTGCTGTTTTCCTGTTATTCCATTTCGAGAAAGCGCAGTTGCTCAGTGCCGCAGATATTGCACGTACTTTTCTCTACGGCCTGCACCTGGATATGTCTTTTACGGCTTACCTGTGCGCCATTCCGTTTTTGCTGTTGCTGGTGCAGGCCCTCTGGCCCCGCTTCCGTACAGCCCTCGTTATCAGGATTTATACTTTCCTGCTGCTAGTGCTGCTGTCGCTGTTGCTGTCTGTTGATCTGGAGCTTTATACTTTCTGGGGCTTCCGGCTGGATGCCACACCGCTGCAATACCTGAACACGCCCGCCGAAATGATGGCTTCTGCCAGTGCCGCTCCTTTGCTGCTGCTCACCTTTATCACTTTTGTAACAAGCGCCTGTTTTATACTGCTTTATACCTTATGCTTTGATCTGAAACATTTTAGTCCGGCAGCTAATAAATGGCTGGTAGCTGCCGCTTCCTTCGGCTTTCTGGTAGTGCTGATATTGCCCATGCGGGGTGGCTGGCAGCAGATACCCATCAACCAAAGCGCTTCTTACTTTTCGGAGGAGCCTTTTGCCAACCATGCCAGCCTGAACATGCCCTGGAACCTGATGCACGCGCTGCTCAAGTATAACAAGACAAGTAAAAACCCTTACCAGTACATGAGCGGGCAGCAGGCAAAGCAAAAGGTAGAAGCCTTGTATGCCGCCAACGCCGATTCCTCCGCCCGGTTCGTGTCGGAAAAGAAGCCGAATGTGCTTTTTATTATCCTGGAAAGCTATACGGCCAAGTTTGTAGAAAGCCTCGGGGGAGAAAAGGGCGTAACCCCGAACCTGGATAAACTGGCCGCCGGCGGTATCAGCTTTACTAACATGTATGCCAGCGGCGATCGCAGCGAGAAAGGCATGGTAGCCCTGCTGAGCGGTTACCCGGTACAGACCATCACCTCTATCATTAAATATCCGCAGAAAACAGAGAAGCTGCCGCAGCTGAGCCGGGTTTTTGCCAAACAAGGCTATAGCACCAGCTACTACTATGGCGGCGAGCTGGAGTTTGCCAACATCAAATCATACCTGCTGAACGGCGACTACGACAAGCTCATCGACAAGTATGATTTTCCGAGTTCCAGTTACAACTCCAAGTGGGGCGCCCATGACCATGTGTTGTTTGAGCGCGTGCTCCAGGACCTGAACCAGCAGCAGCAGCCGTTTTTCTCAACAGTGTATACCCTGAGCAGCCACGAGCCCTACGAAATCCCGATTCCGGCAAAGTTTCCGGGTACCGACAACGAAGCGAAGTTCCGCAACAGCGTGTACTATACCGACTGGGCACTTGGCAGGTTTATCAATCAGGCCAGGAAACAGCCCTGGTGGCAGCACACGCTGGTGGTGATTGTGGCAGACCACGGCCACCTGATGCCGGGCAACGACCCGAACCATGCCCCCAGCAAGTTCCACATACCGTTTATACTTACCGGCGGCGCTTTGGAGGTACACGGAAAGCAAATCGACACCATCGGCGACCAGACCGACATTGCGGCTACCCTGCTGGCGCAGCTCGGCTTGCCGCACCAACAGTTTACCTGGAGCCGCAACCTGCTAGCGCCTACCTCATATCCCTTTGCCTTTTATGTGTTCAACGACGGCTTCGGCTTTATTACCCCGCAAGGAAAGCTCACGTTTGACAACGTATCCAAAAAGCCCATCACCAAAGACGCGGGCGTAACAGCAGCGCAGGTAGAAAACGGCAAAGCTTACATGCAATACTCTTTTGAGGATTTTGTGAAGGAATAAGTTGAATGGTTGAACGATACGTGGCTGGTGGCCACATTTTACATAGCTTTTCTTAGGCAGACACTCGCTGGAGCTGCGCACGCTGCGAGGTCTTTAAGGCAGATGCCTTGCATATATTGGCATGAACCCCTCATTTTTAAAATTTTATACATGCATAGCAATATTTTTATCACACGCACCCATTAACATAATTTTACTTTCAAGACCTTACGGCGTGCACAGCTCCAGCGAGTGTCTGTTTAATCATTAAAACTTGCAGCTTTACAACTCTTTAACAATTAAGCTCTTCCCTCCTTCCCGGTATTACGATAAAAGACAGAAATTACTTACCTTTGCCCCCTGATGAAGAAAAAAGTTGCTTTTTATACTTTAGGCTGTAAGCTCAATTACTCCGAAACCAGCACCATCGGGCGCATTTTCCAGGAGCGCGGTTTTGAGAAGGTAGAGTTCACGGAGGAGCCGGATATCTACGTGATCAACACGTGCTCCGTTACCGACAATGCCGATAAGAAGTGCCGTAAAATCGTGAAAGAGGCACTCAAGCATTCGCCCAATGCCTTTATCACCATTGTGGGCTGCTATGCACAACTGAAGCCGAAAGAAATTTCGGAAATTCCGGGCGTGGATGCCGTACTCGGTGCTGCCGAGAAATTTCAACTGGTAGATATTCTGGCGGACTTTGAGAAAAAAGATAAGGCCGAAGTATACGCCAGTGCTATTTCAGAAGCGAACACGTTCCATAATTCCTACTCCTTTGGCGACCGCACCCGCACCTTCCTGAAAGTGCAGGACGGCTGCGACTATTCCTGCTCCTTCTGTACCATACCGCTGGCACGGGGCAACAGCCGCTCCGATAGTATAGAAAACGTTGTGAAATCGGCGCGGGAAATTGCAGCATCAGGCGTGAAAGAAATCGTGCTGACGGGCGTGAACACCGGCGATTTTGGTTTGCAGGAAGGCAGGCGCGTGGAAACATTCTTTCAGCTGGTGCAGGAGCTGGACAAGGTAGAAACCGTCGATCGTTTCCGCATTTCTTCCATTGAACCAAATCTGCTCAGCAACGACATTATTGCTTTTGTGAGCCAGAGCCGGCGCTTTATGCCGCACTTTCATGTACCGCTGCAATCAGGCTCCAACAAAATACTGAAGCTGATGCGCCGCCGGTACCAGCGCGAACTGTATGCCGACCGTGTGGCAAGTATAAAGGCCCTGATGCCGCACTGCTGCATTGGCGTGGACGTGATTGTAGGTTTCCCCGGCGAAACAGAAGAAGACTTTCTAGAAACCTATTCCTTTTTAAACGATTTGGATGTGAGTTACCTCCACGTATTCCCCTATTCGGAGCGTGAGAATACCTTGGCTCCTTCCCTTCCGGGTAAAGTGAGCATCAAAGACCGCAACCGCCGGGCTGACATGCTGCGCATTTTGTCGGAGAAGAAGAAACGCCACTTTTACGAGCAGAATACTGGACGCGACTTCACCGTTTTGTTTGAGGATGACGTGAAGGATGGCATCATGGAAGGCTGGACGGAAAACTATATTCGTGTAGCTGCCAAATACGATCCGGTGCTGGTAAACGAAACAAAACACGTGCGCCTGACGGGTATCCGGGCTGACGGCCTGATGGAAGCCGAAGAAGTATATGCCGAAGTGCTCAAGCATTAATAAGCAGGTATATACTGTTCGGGAAACAAATAACCTTTATCTTTCGGCATTAAAAGAGATTTATCATCCAATAACGATAACTGAAAACGTGAACGTATCTAAAATTGCATTGGGAGTAGCCGCTGCGGCTGCCTTTATGTCGGCTTGCCAGCAGGAAACAAAACCTGCTGCCGAAACAACTGCCACAACCGGCGAAGCGACCGTGGCAGCCGGTGAGAAAATCGTGTATGTAAATTCTGACTCGCTTTTAGCCAATTACGCCTATTTTAAAGAAGTACGCACCAGGCTGGAAGGCAAAAGCAAGAAAGCAGAGGCTGATCTGCGCTCCAAAGCAGAAGCTTTTCAGAAAGAGATAGGCGAGTATCAGCAAAACGGGCAGGCTATGAGTGCCTCGCAACGCGCCAGCACCGAGCAGCGCCTGCAGCAGAAACAACAGCAATTGCAGGCGCTTAACCAAAGCACCAGCACGCAACTGGCCACTGAAGAATCTGAGGAAATGAAGAAAATCTACGACAACGTAGAGGCTTACCTCAAGAAACTGAGTGATGAGAAAGGCTACAAAATGGTGCTGACTTACTCCAGAGGCAACAGCGCCATCCTGTACGGCGACGAATCGCTGGATATTACGCATGAAGTATTGTCTGCACTGAACGAGCAGTATAATGCTGAAAAAGCTGATTCTACCAAGACAGAAACTAAGAAGTAAGCTTAGCTTCTTTAGTAAGTATAAAAGCGAAAGGCGGGACTATCTCCCGCCTTTTTTGTTGCTCCATGTTATTGTTTTACTACAAGCAGTGCTACCACAAGTTTGAGCGCAACGGTAAGTTGTGGTACAAAATACCAGCAGGTTTTCAACTTACGCTAATCCAAGTTCATGCTTACGCAAGTTAAAAACTTGCTGTAAAGGAAAGCCATAAGTTGAAAACTTGCGGCATGAGAGAAAGTAGTCTCCTCGTAATGTAAATAGAATAACTGAAGCCTTACAGCGTCAAATAAAACTGTAAGTGCCTGAATTATGGATGATTATACTTTGAATTTAAACTTATAGTGCCTCAACAGAAGGCTGGAGTATACTTATTCGTAACGCAGCGATTCGATTGGGTCCAGTTTGGATGCTTTGAAGGCCGGATAATAGCCGGATACAACCCCAACAAACACGCAGATACTCAGGCCGACAAATATCCACAGCCAGGGCACAATAAAACCACCGTCGCCAATCAATGAAGCGATGCCGTTGCCTATCAGCACACCCAGGAGTATACCCAACAGGCCGCCCATAACACAGATAACGATGGCTTCGATCAGAAACTGCTGCCGGATTTGCAGGATGGTGGCGCCCAAAGCCTTGCGGACGCCGATTTCGCGTGTGCGCTCGTTTACGGATACCATCATAATATTCATCAGCCCCACCGAAGCCCCCAGCAGCGTAATAAAGCCAATCACAAAACCACCCATTTTCAGGTAGCCTGTAATTTCGCCCAGGCTTTCCAGCAGCGAATCGCTGCGGCGAATCTCGAAAGACGCTTCCTGCCCGATCGGATCGTGGCGCACATTGCGCATAATACCGGTTGCTTCGCCCATCACATAGTTCAGCTCCTCAGGTTTGGGTATGGCCGTTTTGATGTCGTAGTTTAGTTCCGAATCTCCCTGGCGCGGAATCTGGCGGCCTGTTTCCAGGGGAATGATAATGCGGCGATCGCCACCGTTGCCGCCCATGGTGCTACCTTCTTTTTCGAGCTGCCCTATTATTTTAAAGCGGCGGCCCAGAAAAGTGATATATTGCCCCAGCGGATCTATTTTCGGGAAAAGATTGTCAACTATCTCGCTGCCTACTATGGCTACATTGGTGCCCAGATCCTGCTCATACGTAGAAAAGCCCCTACCCCTGGCCAGGTTCAGGTTTTGGTTCTGCAGGTAATACTCATCGCCGGCTATGATATTGATGTTCGGGTTTGTTTTGTCTGTTTCGCTTTTCACCACCGTTGCTCCCGAAATAAAGGCCGACAAACTCACAACAGCATCATCCGACATCTGCTCTTTATACTCTGTAGCTTCCTCATAAGTAATATTAGGATATATTTTTTCGGTGCGTCCCTGCCGGCTGCCGCGGTTGTTGGCGCCCTTACGCTCTATATCAAAGGAATTTGCGCCCAGGCTCGAAAAGGTTTCGTCCAGCGAATGCTTTACACTGTCTACTGCCGTTAAAATGCCTACCAGCGACATAATGCCGATAGAAATAATAAGGCCGGTAAGTATGGTACGAAGCAAATTGCCCTGTATGGCCCGCAGCCCCTCGCGAATATTTTCAATCAGGTTCATTCCTAAGAAATTATGTATGCCCGCAGCCCTTTTTTACGTTAAGTATGAAAACCGCGGTAATGCTACTAAGTTAGCTGCATTTTCATAAAAAAGACCGGATTTTATATATTTACTGGATATTTCAAGACGAACGCCATGTTTTTCCGTACCACCACGCTGCTGCTGGGCCTGCTGCTGCTCACTTTCAGCAGTATAGCAAGCACTATTCTGATTCCGATGGATGCATCGCAGAAAGACCATTTGAAGTCTTACGGCATCGCATACTGGGCGCTTACCAAAAATGTACCGGTAGACTGGCTGCTTAACTACCGCGGTGGCAGCTTTGCCATACAGCATGCGCCGCAGATCGAAAATGAGCTGATTGTGCGGGGCGTAAGCTACAGCGTTATCTCGGATGCGCAATACAACAGCGTGCTTCAGGAAGTAGCTGCCCCCGACGCTAACATGGACGTGGTGAAGCTGGAGAAAGCCCCCAAAGTAGCCGTATACACGCCCAAAACAAAGATGCCCTGGGACGATGCCGTGACACTGGTGCTGACCTATGCCGAAATCCCTTACGACATTTTGTATGATGAAGAAATTATAAAAGGCGACCTGCCCAAGTATGACTGGCTGCACCTGCACCACGAGGATTTTACAGGCCAGTACGGGAAGTTTTTCGCCAGTTACCGCCATTACCCCTGGTACCAGGAACAGCAAGCTGAAGCCGAAGCCATGGCCAGCAAACTCGGTTTTGAGAAAGTATCGCAGTTGAAGCTGGCGGTGGTGAACAAAATAAAGGAATTTACAGCCGGTGGTGGCTTTCTGTTTGCCATGTGCTCGGCCACCGATACCTACGACATCGCCCTGGCCGCCGAGGGCGTAGACATTGTGGAAGCGATGTTCGACGGCGACGGTGCTGATCCGCAGGCACAGCAAAAGCTGGACTACAGCAAAACTTTTGCTTTCCAGGATTTTAAGATTTCGCAGAACCCGATGGAGTACGAGTATTCCAATATCGATATGCAGCCGCAGGAGCGCCCTGTAACAGAAGACAACGACTATTTCCAGCTATTCACCTTTTCGGCCAAATGGGACCCGATTCCGACCATGCTCACGCAAAATCACGAGAAGACCATCAAAGGCTTTATGGGCCAGACGACAGCTTTCCGCAAAAGCCTGGTGAAACCCGAGGTAGTGGTAATGGGCGAAAACAAGGAACTGGGTGAGATAAGATACATGCACGGCACCTATGCCCGTGGCACCTGGACGTTCTATGGCGGCCACGACCCCGAGGATTACCAGCACCTGGTAGGCGAAGATCCCACAGATTTGGCGCTGCACCCCAATTCGCCCGGCTACAGGCTCATCCTCAACAACATCCTCTTCCCGGCCGCCAAAAAGAAAAAGCAGAAAACCTGATTAAAGTGCTGATGAGTTAATATGCTCATGTGCTCTGACGGATTAATTATATAAAGTAGTCCGCCGTCATTTAATTTAACCGCTCCGCTCTTTGTCATTCCAGAAGAATCCTGATAGCAAGCCGCAGAATTTATCTATACATAGTTACAGCTTAATCTTCCAGGGATAGGCCTTCCAGGATGACAGGGAAAGTATAAAAATGCTGCCTGTTATACTTACAAGTATAGCAGGCTTTTATAATTACCTCATTAGCACATCAGCACATTAAATAATCAGCATATTATACTTAATGCATTCTGTCGGGGCGGGGTTCCAGGTTAAGTATGATGTCGGCTTCGATGGCCAGTAATTCTTTTAGGCGGGCATCTACAACGTCGGCGGGCATGTATGCCTTTGCGAGCTTTACAAAGCTGACATAGTGCCCCGCCTCCGACACCATCAGCTCGTAATAAAATTTTTGTAGTCCTTCGTCCTGTATGTTTTTCCAGAGCAGTTTGAAGCGCTCACAGCTGCGGGCCTCAATCAGCGCATTCACCAGCAGGTGGTCCATGAGCTGGCGTTCGCGTTTATCACCTTTGCGAATGTGCTTTGTCAGTTCCACTACATACTCGTCGGGGCGGTTACGGCCCAAGCCAAAGCCACGTTTCTTAAGTTCTGCCAGCACGCGTTCAAAATGGCTCCACTCCTCGGCCACCAAATCTGTCATTTCCTCTACGAGCTGCGTCTTATCCGGATATTTCACAATCAGCGATATACCCGACGTAGCCGCTTTTTGCTCGCAATAAGCATGATCTACCAGGATGTCTTCAATGTTTTTCTCCGCAATATTCACCCACCGCGGATCGGTAGGCAATTGCAGGCGAAGTATGGTTTTGGTGGATTGCGAGGACATGTTCGTTTTTCGTTGCTCGTTTATTGTTGTTCGTAATTAGGTAGTTATACTCTGTCAATAGATATGGTAAACAATTTAACAATTAACGATTCAAACATTTGTCCACCAACAACCAACATTTAAAACCTTAATCGAAGAACATCCATTTAATACCGAATATAAAACTGCGGCGCATGCCCGGATAATATGGTGTTGTAAAATAACCCGGCTGCCACAGGCCCTCGTTTACATGGCTCATTTTCAGAAACACATTCACGGTCTTGATGTCTGCCGTGATAAACACATCCAGCACCGGATAGGTGTCCAGTTTAATGGCATCCTGCACAAAAAACTGCTGCGTAACAGGCATATACGCGTCGGCATAATAGCCACCTGGCATATAGGCCTGCACCCCGAACTGGCCATATAAGGCATTTTTGAACAGGGCGCCCTGGAAGTATAGCTTCGAGTCGAGGAGCCACTCGGGCACCCGCACGCGGTCTGCTTCGTCGGTGTTGGTATAGGCCACAAAGTTCTCGAAGTGGAAAGATCCGAACCGGATATGGTGCGAAAGCTCGGCTCCCCACAGCCGCTGGTTTGCGCTTAGCTGCTGCGGCACGGCCGCTTCGTTATAAAAGATATAACGCTTGATGTTGGTATAATTCGCCTGCAGCTTTACATACTGCCGCTCTCCCAATTTGCCGCTGTAGAGCACTTCTGCCCTGTCAGTTACGCTGCTGTTAAAATCATTGTCCCAGCGAAAGTGGTTGCTCAGCAGGAATTGCTCTGTTACGGACGGGGAAAGCAGCACACGTTCCAACGACGCCTGCAGACCGCCCAGCCGGGCCACACCGCGCACCCGGTAATCTTTTGACAGCTGAAATTCGCCCTCTATCTCCAACTCTGCCTTGTTTTCATAAAACAGGCGCAGCTGCCCGCCTACAAACAACTGGTTATAGGCTTTATCAGCTTCAACCAACTGCTCATTTACCGAATCTTTTGCAAATACTTCAGTGGTGCTATACTTTACACGGGCATTGCGGAGCTTGGCGTAAGCTTTATAGGAGGAAAGTTTATTATTACCCGTCAGGCCAAAAACGTTTTGGAGCTCTCTGTAAGCGGCCACATCGTTTGTACGGGCTTTATTGAAGAACACGTTCGGATAAAAGAACACAGCCGTATCATTGCCCGAAATAACGGGCTGCAGCGCATTGTCGCTATAGGCATCCTTTTGCAAATGCCCGTCGAGCATGTGGTAGAGCTTCAGGTTTTCTGCAGCCAGCTTGTAGACATGCAACAGGTGCAGGTGGCTGCGATTTTCCTGTGTAGCCGCCTGTTGCAGGTTTACGGATTGCGTCTCATAGTTAAAAAGACTGTCGAGCGGCGTAGTCGATCGGGGTACCAGCACGCCTCCCTGCTCTATCTGTTCTACTTTCAGCGAAGTATAATTGAGGAACAAATCATACTTGTCGTTTTTAGACCTGTAATGCGTAAAAATTTTACCACCTTCATGGTCTATCAATCTGTTGCCCCTGGAGCCGACGCTGTTGCTGTTGAGTTGCATTTGGGCAGCCAGCAACTGATAGGCTACGCCAAAGTTCCAGCGCGGGGTAATGTTACGCGCATAAATGGCCTCAAACAACTGCTCGCCCTGCCCGCCCTGCACATAAAACAGATGCGAATAAGGTGAGCGCGTATTGTAGTAATTCAGGTTATAGGGATCGTAGGCATACCGATCAAATGCATTGTGGCCAAACCTGACGCCAATAGCATCAGGCGCCTTGAAAAGCAAGGGCTGGGCTGCCGTACCGACGTTGCCTAGGTGCTGGTAATATGTCGTATCATGATACCAGTAGCGCTCGTTGTTAAAATTCTGAATCGTGGTATCAATGCGCTCTTCTACATAGCGCCCTTCCAGCACATCATTTTCATACAGCTGCAGGGTGGTTTTAGGGCTGTAAATAACTTTGGTGGAGTCGTCTACAATCTGGGCGTGTACGTGCCGGGTGGCAAGCAGGCTAAGCAAAAGTATAAACGCAACAAATAATGTTTTTTTCACGATTCAAAATTAGCAGAATTTAGCAGAACTCCGATGCCCGCACCAATGCCCGGCCGGCGTTTCCGCCCCGCTGCACCTGGTTAAGGCAGTTAATTTACTTAACTCCGGGGCGTACATGCTGTAGTATCAGTTTGTCAAATTTTTCTTTGTTATCTAAAAAGGCTACTTCAATGGGGATATAAAATACCGGCAGAGCCTGCGTCAGTTCCTGTAAATCGGCTCCGGCCAGTTTTACGGCATCTTTGCGGGTGGTCAGCACGGAGGCATTTTTATACTTATCCGTCTGCAGCATGGTCTTCAGCTTTTGTAAATCCTGCATGGTATAAGTATGATGATCAGGATAAGCGAGGTGCTGCAGAATTTTATAGCCTTGTTTCAGCAAGTATACTTTAAGCGGCTGGGGATTGGCGATGCCGGTGAGCAGGATGAGCTGGCCGGATGGTACAGTTTGCGGTCCCAGCGCTACCGGCCCGCCATACCTGAAAGCCGAAAAAAAGATGGGCGTTTCCGGCCGGCAGTACTTCCGGATGCAGGCCACAATTTCCTGCTGCCGCAGCAACGGCAACAGTACCGGGCATTTGCTCACAATAATGGCATTGGCACGCGCGGCCCCGCTCCTGGGCTCCCGCAGCAACCCGGCAGGCAAAACATAATCTTGATAAAACGGGCGATTGTAATCTGTCAGCAGCAAATTAAAGGAAGGCCTGATGGGCCGGTGCTGCAGGGCATCGTCGAGCACTACCACTTCCAGACCCGGCACCAACGCCTGCAGTTTCTGCACGCCCGGCACCCTGCCCTCCGACACGGCCACGGCCACACCCGGAAAATCGCGGTAATACTGAAATGGCTCATCGCCGAGGCTGTCGGCTGTTGCCTGCGCACCGGCAAGTATAAAACCGCTTGTTTTGCGTTTATAGCCGCGGCTGAGGGTCGCCACTTTATAGTTGTGCAGCAGGCGCAGCAGGTATTCTACGTGCGGTGTTTTGCCTGTGCCGCCCACCGTCAGGTTGCCCACAGCTATAACGGGTAAGGCAAAACGCTCCGAAGAAAGTATGGCTTTATCGTACAAAGCATTGCGCACCTGCATCACGCCGCCGTACAACAGCGAAAACGGCCAGAGCAGCATTTGAAGATATTTAACCATAGCTTTGTAACGGGCACAAAATTATAAAATTTTAACGCACACATACTACTTATCACAAAAGCACATACGTATGGCAACCATAAAAGAGGTAATTACCCGGCTCGAGCAACTCGCGCCACTCCAATACCAGGAGAGTTATGACAATGCCGGCCTGCAAACCGGCGATCCGGCGGCGGAAGTAAAGGGTGTACTGGTAACGCTGGATTGTACCGAAGCAGTACTGGAAGAAGCTATCCGGAAGGAATGCAACCTGGTGGTGGCGCATCACCCTGTTATTTTTAAAGGTATAAAGCAACTCACAGGGCGCAACTACGTGGAGCGCACCATCATAAAAGCTATTCGCCACAACATCGCCATCTATGCATCGCATACCAACCTGGACAATGTGCTGCCCGGTGTAAACACCAAAATAGCTGATAAACTGGCCTTACAGCACCAGCGCGTCCTGGTAAACAAGCCTCATACGCTGATGCAACTGGTTACCTTTGTGCCCCTTGCGCAAACGGAGCAGGTATTGCAGGCGCTGCACAAAGCGGGAGCCGGCAACATCGGCGCGTACAGCAACTGTAGTTTTCAGGTGCCGGGAACAGGCCGCTTTCTGCCATCCGCAAATGCCAGCCCGGCCATCGGCGCGCCCGGAGAGCCTGAGGAGGTCGAAGAAAACCGCCTGGAAGTTATTTTCCCGGCTCATCTGCAACACACAATTATGGCTGCCCTGAAAGATGCGCATCCTTATGAGGAAGTGGCCCATTACCTCTATGCCCTGGAAAACCTGAATCAGGAAACAGGCATTGGCATATTGGGCGAGTTACCGGAGGCATTGGATGAAGCGGCGTTTCTGGCTTATCTGAAAGAAAAAATGCAGCTGCAGGGGCTCCGCTATACTTCCATAGGAGCAAAAAAGGTAAAAAGAGTGGCTGTGTGCGGCGGCGCCGGCAGCTTCCTGATAAAAGATGCCATCCGGCAGGGCGCAGATGCGCTCGTAACCGGTGATGTGAAGTACCACGAATTTTTCGATGCTGAAAGCAAAATCATGGTAGCGGACATCGGGCACTATGAGAGCGAGGTCTTTACAAAGGAGATTTTTTATGAGGAGATTTCAAAAAAGTTTACTACTTTTGCAGTCTATTTATCAGAAGTAAACACAAATCCTGTCAGATACACCTTTTAATACATGGAAAGCACTGTAGCCAGCAAATTGGACGCTTTAATGACGCTCCAGAGCATCGATTCGCAGCTTGATGAAATCAGACGCGTGAGAGGCGATTTACCCGAAGAGGTTCAGGACCTGGAAGATGAAATTGAAGGCTATGAGGTGAGAGTTCGCAAGTTTGACGACGAAGTAGCCGGACTCAACGAATCTATTGCGCAGCGCAGGCAGGCCATCAAAGATGCAGAAGGCCTTATCCGCAAGTATGAGGATCAGCAGCAGAATGTTCGCAACAACCGCGAGTACGATGCCATCACCAAAGAGATAGAGCTTCAGAAACTCGAAATGCAAATTGCAGAGAAGAAGATAAAAGAGGCATACTACCAGATCGAACAGAAGGTAAATGACATTGAAGGCACCAAGGCTCGTCTGGAAGAGCGCCGCAAGGATCTCGACAATAAAAAGCAGGAACTGGGCCAGATTGTAGCAGAAAGCGAAGAAGAAGAGAACAAGCTGAAGCAGGATCGGGAAATTGCCGCCGGCAAAATTGAGGACCGCTTGCTGAGCGCTTACAGCCGCATCCGCAAAAACGTGCGCAACGGCCTGGCCGTAGTTGCTGTAAAGCGTGACGCCTGTGGTGGTTGCTTCAACACGGTGCCGCCCCAGCGCCAAGCCGATATCGCTGCCCAGAAAAAAGTTATTGTTTGCGAGCACTGCGGCCGTATTCTGGCTGGTGTGGAGCAGCGTGTTTTTTAAACCACAGATTATCTTGAGCGGCAACCGCTTACATACTATATCAGAAAGGATGGCTAAACCCCATCCTTTTTTGCTTCCGGGCCTATGTTCTCTGCAATAATTGAGGCCGCGGATTTACCCATCACCCTGGAAGAATTCCGCCTCCGGGCGCTTGCCTGGGCCGCACAGCAGAAACTGGCAGCCTACTACAACCCCAACCGGATTGCTTACCCGCACAATGGCTTTATACATCTGCTGGCTGTATCCAACCGCATGCCGCTTGACCTGAATCAAGCGGATGCTTTTGACAGTTTGCGGAATACACTGGCAGCGGAGCCCGGTCTGCTGTGCGGCTACCTGGGCTACGATTTAAAAAACCAGACGGAAAAATTAAGCAGCCGCAACCCCGATCACATTGGTTTTCCTGACTTGTTCTTCTTTCAGCCGGAAGTAAAGTTATACTTTAACGAATCAGGTATAAATCTTTCTACTTCAGCTCAGAGTATAGCAGGTATACTTAAAGCCATACTTGCCACAGCGGCACCTGCGCCGTCCGCTTCTGAAAGTATAAACATACAACAACGCGTTTCGCCGGAGAAATATAAGGCCACGGTATCGCGCATCAAAAACCATATTCTGGAGGGAGATGTGTATGAGCTGAACTACTGCATGGAGTTTTTTGCTGAGCAGGTACAGTTGGCGCCGCTTCCTTTGTACCTGGCCCTCAACGAAGCCTCTCCTACGCCATTTTCGGGTTTCCTGAAGTATGGCGATAAATACCTGATGTGCGCGTCGCCTGAACGGTTCCTGAAGAAAGAAGGCGCGAAGCTAATCTCACAACCCATCAAAGGCACTATCCGGCGCGGCGAAACGCCGGAAGAGGATGCGCGGCTACAACACCAGCTGCGGCATGACGAAAAAGAACTGGCCGAGAACATGATGATTGTAGACCTGGTGCGCAACGATTTGAGCCGCTCCTGCGCCACCGGAACCGTGCACGTAGAGGAAATGTTCGGCATTTACGGCTTCCGGCAGGTATCGCAGATGATCTCCACGATTGTGGGGCAGCTACGGCCGGACAAGAATCTGGCAGATGCCCTGGCCGGGGCTTTTCCGATGGGAAGTATGACGGGTGCACCCAAAATAAGCGCCATGCAGTTGATTGAAGAACTGGAAGACACCAAACGCGGCTTATACTCGGGTGCCTTCGGCTACATCACCCCGGAGCAGGATTGTGATTTTAACGTCGTAATCAGGAGCATGCAATACAATGCCCATACCAGTTACCTTTCCTTTATGGTTGGCAGCGCCATCACCTCAGACTCCGACCCGGAACAAGAATACGCGGAATGCCTGCTGAAAGCAGAAGCTATTTTAAAGGTGCTTGGCGGCTGATTGTTGTAGCGTTGAAAGCCTTGGGATGAGAAGATTTGAAAATTCCGGCAGTGAACACAATTGCAGCAACCAACTCATCTCCGATCTCATTTTAAGGTCATGTGTCAGATTGAAAATCCTCCTAAATAAGAGAATGGAATTATAAATCCCGTCCAGTAAGTATAAATGAGGCACGCAGGTATAAATTCACTCCGAAGATCTCGCGGTGTGCCAATAACCTCCGCAAGTATAGGCCAGCGGCAACCAGATGTATAAACACTTGAATTAAAAGATTCTGAATTAACCCATTTCCACATTTTCAAATCATCACATTCCCCAAATTTAAATAACCAGCGCATCAAACATCCTCTGTCATTTTGTCACGATTTAGAGGAGATTATTGTATATTTGCAGTTGTAACAGTATAAGTATGGAGCCGATAGTAGATATAGATTTTATTGACAACCGCACGCCCGAACAGGCCGCTGCCTGCGATACGCACATCACCACTGAGTCAAATACCGGAAAAACGCGCAAGCTGTACATCGAAAGTTATGGCTGCGCGATGAATTTCTCCGATAGCGAGATTGTGTCGTCCATCATGCATGGCGAGGGCTTTGATACGACCGCTGATATTGCGCAGGCGGATCTGGTGTTTCTGAATACCTGCTCCATCCGCGAAAAAGCCGAACAAACGGTGCGCAACCGCCTGGGCCAGATCAACTATTACAAGAAGAAAAAGCCGGCCATGATGGTTGGTGTGCTGGGCTGTATGGCAGAGCGCCTGAAAAAATCGCTGCTGGAAGAGGAAAAGATTGTAGACCTGGTAGTAGGTCCCGATGCGTACCGCGACCTGCCCAACCTGATAAACGAGGTGGACGGCGGCCAGAAAGCAGTCAACGTGCTGCTCTCGCGCGAGGAAACCTATGCTGACATCAGTCCGATTCGCCTCAACAGCAATGGCGTAAGCGCCTTTATTTCTATCATGCGGGGCTGCGACAACATGTGTTCGTTTTGCGTGGTGCCTTTTACGCGTGGCCGCGAGCGCAGCCGCGATGCACATTCTGTTGTGCGGGAGGCGCAGGCGCTGGTAGCACAGGGCTACAAAGAAGTAACGCTCCTGGGCCAGAACGTGGATTCTTATAAATGGGTATCGGAAGATGGCACGGAAGTGGTGAACTTTGCCAACCTGCTCGGGATGGTGGCGCAGCTGTCGCCGGAACTGCGCGTGCGTTTTTCCACATCTCACCCCAAAGACATTACGGACGAGGTGCTGCATACCATCAGAAAGTATGACAACATCTGTAAGTACATCCATTTGCCGGCGCAAAGCGGCAACTCCCGCGTGCTCGAACTGATGAACCGCACCTACGATCGCGATTGGTACCTCAACCGGGTGGACGCCATCCGCAGTATACTGGGCGAAGACTGCGGCATCTCCAGCGACATGATTGCCGGCTTCTGCTCCGAAACTGAGGAGGAGCACCAGGATACGCTCTCGCTCATGGACTACGTGCAGTACGATTATTCTTACATGTTCTTCTATTCTGAGCGCCCGGGCACATTGGCGGCACGCAAACTGGAAGACGACATTCCGCTGGAGGTAAAAAAACGCCGCCTGGACGAAATCATCACCAAGCAGCGCGAAACGTCGCTGGCGCGTAACAGACGCGACGTGGGCAAGTTACACAAAGTATTGGTAGAAGGCTTTTCCAAGAAGTCAGATGAACAGCTGAGCGGCCGCAACGACCAGAACAAAGTCGTTATCTTTGATAAGAAACACTATAAGAGAGGCGATTACGTTAATGTTTTCGTCCACGACTGCAGCGTAGGCACTCTCTTCGGCGAAGCCGTGGATTAACATTTTTAATGTGCTAATGAGATAATGTGCTGATGTGCTTATTATTCCGTTTGATAATGTGATAGTTGATTGTCCGTGATTTCAGGGCAACACCAATCCTTCGTTAGCACATTAAAATCAGCACACCAGCACATCAGCACAATAAAGAATCAGCACATTAAGTACATGCGCAATATCGATATTCAAAGTATAAAACAGCGATTCGGAATTATAGGCAACTCTCCCCTGCTCAACCATGCCATACAGGTGGCGGTGCAGGTGGCGCCAACCGACATGACGGTGCTCATTACGGGCGAAAGTGGCAGCGGGAAGGAATCTTTTTCCAAAATCATACACCAGCTGAGCCCGCGCAAGCACGGGCAGTTTATTGCCATTAACTGCGGCGCTATTCCGGAAGGCACCATCGACTCCGAACTTTTCGGTCACGAAAAAGGCTCCTTCACCGGAGCGCAGGAAGCACGGAAAGGTTATTTTGAGGTGACGGACGGTGGTACCATCTTTTTGGATGAGATTGGCGAAATGCCTCTGGGCACGCAGGCTAGGCTGCTGCGCGTGCTCGAAAATGGCGAGTTTATCAAAGTAGGCTCATCTAAGGTGCAGAAAACGGATGTGCGCGTGGTGACTGCCACCAACGTAAACCTGATGCATGCAGTGGAGAAAGGCCGCTTCCGCGAAGATTTATACTACAGGCTGAGCACAGTGCCCATTTCTGTGCCTCCGCTGCGCGAGCGTGGCGAGGATATTTACCTGCTTTTCCGGAAGTTTGCCAGTGATTTTGCAGACAAGTATAAAGTGAAGCCCATCAACCTGACAGCTGATGCCGTACAGGAATTGCTGAATTTCCGCTTTCCGGGCAACATCCGCCAGCTAAAGAATATTGTGGAGCAGATATCGGTGCTGGAGTATGACCGGGAGGTGAATGCTGATAAGCTGCGCTCCTACCTGCCCTCTGTGCCAAGCAGCCTGCCTGCCCTGCTGAAAAAAGAAAACCCGTCGGATCAGCATATCTCGGAGCGTGATTTGCTCTATAAAGTACTGTTTGACATGCGCCGCGATATGTCGGAACTCAAAAAACTGGTTTTCGACATGCTGCCGCACCAGCCCAACGACGAGGCTTTGTTTAAAGACCACGGCCATTTGTTTGAGAACATAGAGCATTTTAACGGCAGAAGCTACCAGCCACAGGAATCCAAACAGGCGGAGCATTTTTACCTGCCCGTAAATCATGGACAGGCGCATCATGATTATGAGGAGCACAAAGTAGAAGATATTCCGCACGAAACCGAAGAGGAAAGCCTGTCGCTGGAGAATAAAGAGAAAGAGCTTATCCTGAAAGCGCTGAAGAAGCATAGCAACAAACGCAAGTATGCCGCGCAGGATCTGGGTATTTCAGAAAGAACCCTTTACCGGAAATTAAAACAATATGACATTGAAAATTAAAGATCGCTTTATCCTTTATACTTTGTCGCTGGCACTGCTGCTGTGCAATGGCTGTGGCGTATACTCTTTTTCCGGAACCAACATCAGCCCGGACGTAAAAACCATCTCCATCCAGACGATTGAAAACAGCAGCGGCGAAGGCCCGGCCAACCTGACGCAGGTAGTTACTGATAACTTTAAAAACTACTTCCGCCGCAACTCCAATCTGACTGTTTTGCAAAACGACGGAGACTTGCAATTAGAAGGGCAGATTGTTAGCTTTACCCTTTCGCCAGCCGCTATTCAGCGGGAGGGCCTGGAAGACAGGGCCGGCCTAAACCGCCTGACTTTGGGCATACAGGTGCGCTATACGAATACCAAAAATCCGGAAGAAAACTTCGACAGACTGTTTACTATCTCCCGTGATTTCGGCCAGAATGTAGACGTTACCCAAATACCAACGGCCTCTATTAATGAAATTACGGAGCTCCTGGTTACAGACGTTTTCAACAAAACTGTAGCCAACTGGTAAGCAGCGCTTTTCAGGCTCTGTTTGTTTAATTTAAAGCTTGGTGCCCTGCTACGTCTGTCGTTATACTTAAAAAGTTATTGTATGAACAAGGCCGCTTTTCTTGAACTGATACAACAGGTATCAAACATCTCGGACCAGCAGACAAAAGAGCTGGAAAAGATGGCCGCGGCCTTTCCGTACTGCCAGACGGCCCATCTGCTGCTTGCAAAATCGGCCTTCGACCAGGGTAGCATGCTTTCCAACCAGCGCCTGCGCCGTGCCTCCGCCTATGCCACCGACCGGCAGTTGCTGAAGCGCATTATTTATACATCACCGGCCGCTACTCCTGCTTTTGAAGAACCGGTTGCTGCCGAGCCAAAGCTCCCCATACTTCCGGAAACACCTGACAGTCATCCCGACGCTCCTGCCACCGCACCGTTACTGACCGAAACTACAGCTACAACAACTCCTGATGAGGAAATGCCGCCCGAAGCAACAACCGGGGAACCAGTAACAGCCGACCAATCAGCAGAACAGCAGGAACTGTCACCAGCCAACACCATAGATGCCGAACTGGCCATGCTGCTGACCATTAACAGCCTCAGCGCATCCTTTACAGATTTGCTCGCGCAAAAGCCTAGTGAAGCCCAACCAGAAGCCGATGTACCACTGCAGGAGGAGCCGTTGCCAAAGCATCACTTACAGGAAACCCTGGGTGCACTGCAGGAACTGCCACAGGAGGTTCAGGAAGATAGCCCTGATGACGTGCCCTTGCCCGCTGCAACACCATCAGCTGATTTTGTGAAGCCTGCGCCGATGGCCGAAGAGGAGATTATGGCAGCATTCGCGCTGCCGGAAAGTCCTGAAGAAGCTCCCATCAACTACCGTTTAGATGAGATTGGCAGGCTTTACAGTGAGGATGTGTTGGGTTACTGGATGGCATCGAGCCGCATGGGTGAAGCGCTGCAGCTGAAAGATGAACATACACGACAGCAGCCACAGGGCTTTCACCCGGAACTTATACTGGAATACAGCAAAACGCATGAACTGGAACGTAGCAGCCAGCCGGGACCAGCTGTACTGAACGGGCAGCTTGGCATCATTGATCAGTTTCTGAAGCTGAACCCACGGCTGAAGGCTATGAACAATTTAAAAATGCGCGCAGAGCCGCAGGAAGACTTATCACTGCGAAACAGCAAAATACGGAAAGGCATTGCTTCCGAAAGCCTGGCTAATATTTTTCTGCAGCAGGGCAAAGTAAAAAAAGCCATTAAAATATATGAGCAGCTCCTTTTGAAAAATCCGGAAAAAAAGAGTTACTTTGCCGAACAGATAGAAAAATTACAAAATCTACCCTAATATGTATATCGCCCTTATCAGCATTATTATTTTTATTTGCGTGCTGCTTATTTTAGTAGTGCTTGCCCAAAATCCTAAGGGAGGCGGCCTGTCGAGTCAGTTTGGCGGCAGCACCAGCCAGCTGGTAGGCGTTAAACGCACCGGCGATTTGCTGGAGAAACTGACCTGGGCTTTTGCAATTGCCCTGGTAGTATTGTCGCTGGGCACTCATATGCTGCGCGCTTCTTCCGAAGACTCTGCTATTATGAACAGAAGCGTAAACGAAGAACGCGCCCGTCAGTCGCAGTTACCGGCTGCCCCTGCTCCTGCAATACCAGGTGCAGAAAACACAGCGCCGGCAACCATACCTGCAGCAACAGACACAGCCCAGTAAACACAAGTATAAGTATAGTAAAAAGCCGGCTTTCTGCCGGCTTTTTTATTTTATTCCGTAGCTTTTTCGTTCTGCCAAAGCTGCCGCCGTGCTTTCTAAAAAGTTCCCTACGGCTGCCAAATATGTCAAACCTGTCAGGTGCGGGCGCGTTAAAGCTGAAAAGATGGCTTAAAATGGCCGCTGCCAGACCTTGGCACAGGAAGTGATAATAGCTAACCGGTTTCATTTTAATATCAACCATAAAAACCCATAACATTACAAACTATGTCAATCAGCATTAAACCATTAGCAGACAGAGTAATTGTAGCTCCTGCTGCAGCAGAAGAAAAAACCAAATCCGGTATCATTATCCCTGATACTGCTAAAGAAAAGCCACAGCGTGGCGAGGTAGTAGCCGTTGGCGAAGGCAAAGTGTCTGAGCAGGGCGCTTTAATGAAACCACAGGTTAAAGTGGGGGACGAAGTGTTGTATGGCAAGTATGCCGGCAGCGAGATTACGGTTGACGGTGAGGATTACCTCATCATGCGTGAATCTGATATTCTGGCAATCCTTTAATCCATCATTGTAAAACATTAGAAGTAAAATAAAATGGCTAAAAACATCACATTTGATACAGACGCGCGCACCAAAATTAAGTCGGGCGTAGACAAACTGGCGAATGCCGTAAAAGTAACCTTAGGCCCTAAAGGCCGCAACGTTATCATCGACAAGAAATTCGGTGCCCCTACCATCACCAAAGACGGTGTTTCGGTAGCAAAAGAAATCGACCTGAAAGACCCTATTGAAAACATGGGCGCACAGCTGGTAAAGGAGGTTGCTTCCAAAACCGCTGACCAGGCAGGTGACGGAACAACAACCGCTACCGTGCTGGCACAGGCTATTTACACGGCTGGTATCAAAAACGTAGCGGCAGGTGCAAACCCAATGGACCTGAAGCGCGGTATCGACAAAGCGGTTGAATCTGTTGTTCAGAACCTAAAATCGCAGTCTAAAAAAATCGAAAACTCTTCTGAAATTTCGCAGGTAGGTACTATCTCTGCCAACAACGATCCTGAAATCGGGAAAATGATTGCCGATGCCATGGACAAAGTAGGCAAAGACGGCGTGATTACAGTAGAAGAGGCAAAAGGCACCGAAACAGAGGTAAAAACGGTGGAAGGTATGCAGTTTGACCGCGGTTACCTGTCGCCATACTTTGTAACCAACGCCGAGAAGATGGAAGCGGATTTTGATAATCCTTACATCCTGATCTACGACAAGAAAGTATCTACCATGAAGGAGCTGCTGCCGGTACTGGAGCAGGTCGTGCAGACAGGCAAAGGCCTGGTTATTATTTCTGAAGATGTGGACGGCGAAGCGCTTGCTACCCTGGTAGTAAACAAACTGCGTGGTTCACTTAAGATTGCTGCAGTGAAAGCGCCGGGCTTTGGCGACAGAAGAAAAGCCATGCTGGAAGACATCGCTATCCTGACTGGCGGAACAGTAATTTCAGAAGAGCGCGGCTATAAGCTGGAGAACGCAACACTGGATTACCTGGGACATGCTGAAAAAGTGATCATCGACAAAGACAATACCACCATTGTAAATGGTTCTGGTCAGAAAGATGATATTGTAGCGCGTGTCAACCAGATCAAATCACAGATGGAAACCACCACATCTGACTACGACAAAGAGAAGCTGCAGGAACGCCTGGCCAAGTTGTCCGGTGGTGTAGCTATACTTTACATCGGCGCTTCTACTGAGGTGGAAATGAAGGAGAAAAAAGACCGCGTTGACGATGCCCTGCATGCTACCCGCGCTGCTGTGGAAGAAGGTATTGTAGCTGGTGGCGGTGTTGCTTTTATCCGCGCCCTGGAATCCCTGGAAAACGTTGATGTGGCCAATGCTGATCAGCTGACCGGTGTTCAGATTATCAAAACTGCGCTGGAGTCGCCGCTTAGAACCATTGTTGCCAATGCCGGTGGCGAAGGTTCTGTGGTAGTACAGGCGGTGCGCGAAGGCAAAGCCGACTTTGGTTACAATGCCCGCGAAGACAGGTTTGAAAACCTTTTTGCAGCCGGTATCATCGACCCGACAAAGGTAACACGTCTTGCACTGGAGAATGCGGCTTCTATTGCCGGCCTGCTGCTCACAACAGAGTGCGTAGTATCTGAAGATGCTGAAGAAGAGAAAGCTCCGGCTATGCCAGGTGGCATGGGCGGTATGGGCGGCATGATGTAATCTGCACCCCATTTCTTAAACAAAAACACCCTGCGTTGTAAAGCGCAGGGTGTTTTTGTTTATATTCCTGATTTATACCTGCTTATACTTAATCCATTTCCCGGATGGTGATACGGATATCATGCGGGGCCGTCTCGTCGCCGCCAAAGTATGGATAGAGCTGGTAGCCCTCTCCTGCCCCCGAGCAGGCTCTCGGCAGTGTTACCTGCCTGCTATCCAGCCGGAAAGTATAAACCTGGTCTCCAAGTTCCAGCTCACAGATACTTTTGCGGCCCAACGCTACCGTGCCGATATAAGCCGACATCCGTATTTTGTTCAGGTAAGTATAAGCATGGATTTCAAGTTGGTTGTTATACCAGCGCCACCCAAAACGAGCACTGTTGGTTTGATGCGTTGTGCCACAATCGGCTACCCCGTATAGTTTGTTGATGTCTCCCTGGTTGACGGGATCGGTAGTGGTGTAAACGGCAGAACTGTCAAATGTTACCTCAAATTTAAGGCTGGTGGTGGTTGTTCTCTTTAAAGGATTGCTGGTGGCATAGTGTGATCCGCGCCGGATCAGGTATGTAACTGCTTCCGGCTCCGGTGCGCTCGTTTCAGGTGTTTCCTGGCAGGCAACCAGGCATAACAGGCAAAGGGCAGCTATATGCCGCCCCTTTCTCAAAAATACAACCATTGGCTTCGGCTAAAAGTATGGATATTGTTATTCTGTTATTTTAATTTTTACGAAAGATATGCTGCTTATTTCATAAATCCAACAAACTTCATCCAAATACCATCAATAACTTTGGTTAGTACAATTATAGATTCTTTTTAGCAGCAGCATCCCAAGTATTTAGCGATAGCACTATCCCCTGCTACCAGGTTAGAAGTATAGGCCACCAAAACGCAAAGAAATACCACATAAAGGTAAGAACAGAACGTACCGGATGGTAAAGCAGGTTAAGCATTTAAGATAAAAGGTTGTTCGCCCTTATGAACTGCTGGTAATGTATGCGCAATTGTCAACTTCCACCACTTCTTCACCAGTTCAGAATCAGCTAAATAAAAAGGCTCCTGCCTATAAAGCAGGAGCCTTGGATAATAATAGTCTTTAAAACCGTGCTAGTCGATTCCGTGCATTTTCTTCTTGAGAAAACCGTTAAGGCCCAACATGATAATACCAGCCAGAAAAGGAATGAAAGTAAATATCAGGAAGAAAACGGTAATGGAGTAGTTGTTGATGATGTTGTCGATGAAGCTGCCTGTTAATCCGGCCAGCAGGTTTGCAAAGAAGTTCGCCACGAACCAGATGCCAAACATCAGTCCAACAAAGCGGGCAGGCGAGAGTTTACTTACATAAGACAACCCAACCGGAGATACACAAAGTTCTCCCAGTGTATGGAACCAGTAGGCCAGAATCAGCCAAAGCATACTTACAGATGCTGTCCGGGCGCCTTGTGGTATGGTACTACCGCCGTAAGCAAGTATAGCAAATCCTATTCCTAGCAGGAACAACCCCAGCGCGAATTTAACAGGTCCGGAAGGATTAAATTTACTTTCCCACAACTTAGAAAATAAAGGTGCGAAGGATATGATGAAGAATGAATTCAGAATCTGAAACCAGGAGGCAGGAACCTCTGCTACATCAGCCTGAAACTCTCTGTTCAGCATCCAGATAATAATACCCCATATAATCACAAAGCTTGAACCGAGAAGCAGGTTTGATAAAGCTATCCGCTTAAAGGTACCTTTAAAGAGGTTAAGGAGTACGACGGTTAATATTATCATCGGCACAATAACCAGAATGGCATTGGCCCATTTAAATAAAGTAGCGTTACTGCCACTCAGTATGCGGTCAGTATAATCATTAGCAAAAATGGTCATGGAGCCTCCTGCCTGTTCAAAAGCCATCCAGAAGAAGATAGTAAAAAAGGCAAACACTGAGATTACGATTAACCGGTCTCTTACAACATGCTTGGGTTCGTGCTTTTTTTCTTCAATTTCTTCAGATTTGGATTCAGGTTCCGAAGCATCCTTTGCAGGAGGCAATCCGATGTTACCGAAAATTTTCTTTGCAAAATAAAACTGCAGCATACCAAAAAACATAAACACCCCGGCTAAACCAAAGCCGTAGCTCCAGCCTATCTTTTCACCGATATAGCCACATAGTAAAATGCCCAGAAAAGCACCTGAGTTGATACCCATGTAGAATATAGTATAGGCCGCATCTTTTTTATCAGGGAAATTAGTGTAGAGCTGGCCTACCATAGAGGAAATATTAGGTTTGAACAAGCCATTACCTAAAATGATTAATCCCAAACCTGCAAAGAAAAACACTGGTGTATCCATGGCCATGCTGGCATGCCCCATGGTCATCAACAAGGCGCCAATAACCACAGCCCATCTGAAACCAAGAAACTTGTCTGCTATAAAACCGCCTATAATGGGTGTCAGGTATACGAGACCGGTATAAATGCCATAAAGTTGAAGTGCATCCTGGCGATTCCAGGCCCATCCGCCCTCAAGCAGCGACGTTGTAAGAAAAAGAACCAATAAAGCTCTCATGCCATAATAGCTGAAACGCTCCCACATTTCAGTAAAGAACAGTACGAATAAACCGCTTGGATGCTTAAAGTTCAAAGTGGCTGGGGCGATACTATCAGTAATATTATCCTCACTCACCAGATCTCTGTTTGAAGGGTCTTTTGATGACATAGAAGTTTAAAGTTGGTTGTGTAAATAGTTGTAGTAAAAGATTAAGAAACAGTAAATATATTACTTTAGATACTCACAGGCAAGATGTTTTATATCCCACATTAAAACCATACCAGTTTCACTTCTTTTATAAGTAAGCACTTACTTAGTATAGGTTTATTTTTATACTTTTGCAGCACAGTTACGAAACGAACTGTTTACGCAGAAAAACATACTAAATGAAGGAATCCGGAGACAAATCAAAGATTGCCGGTCTGGAAAGCATCGGACATCAGGGCGCCGCAGCAGTGTTATGGAACCTGCCGCCCGCGCAGTTAGCGGAAGAAGCTGTGAAAAACGGGGAAGGCATGCTGACCGATACCGGCGCCCTGATGTGCGACACCGGTAAGTTTACGGGCCGCTCCCCCAAAGATCGTTTTATTGTAAGGGACGAGAAAACAGACAATACCGTTTGGTGGGGCGACATTAACATAGGCTTTGCTCCGGATAAATTCGACCAGTTGCACCACAAAATGGCGGATTTTTTAAAAGACCATAAGCTGTATGTGTGCGATGCTTATGCCGGGGCGCACCCGGATTACCGCCTGAACCTGCGCATTATAAATACGCAGGCCTGGCAGAACCTTTTTTGCCATAACATGTTTCTGCGCCTGACGAAAGATGAAATTGCCAGCCATGTGCCTGATTTCACTGTTATCTGCGCACCAAAATTTATGGCTGATCCGGAAACAGACGGCACCCGCCAGGCAAACTTCGCCATCATCAGCTTCACCAGCAAGATGATCCTGATTGGCGGTACCGGCTATGCCGGCGAGATAAAGAAAGGTATATTCAGCGTGCTCAACTATATCCTGCCGCAGGAGCGCAACACCCTGCCGATGCACTGCTCTGCCAATGTCGGTGAAACCGGCGATACGGCCATTTTCTTCGGCCTTTCCGGTACCGGCAAAACCGCGCTTTCCGCAGATCCGGAACGCGGCCTGATAGGCGATGATGAGCATGGCTGGGCCTCAGACAGCGTGTTTAACTTTGAAGGAGGTTGCTACGCCAAAGTAATAGACCTGACGCGTGAGAAAGAACCGCAAATCTGGGATGCTATTAGATTCGGCGCTGTTGTAGAAAACACGCGTTTTATACCCGGAACCCGCACCATAGACTACACCAACAAAACAGTAACTGAGAATACCCGCACCGCTTACCCCATCTACTACATCGATAATGCCGTACAGCCTTCCAGAGGAGGCCTTCCGCGGAATATCTTCTTCCTGACGGCCGATGCGTTCGGCGTGCTGCCTCCTATTTCCAGGCTCAACACGAGCCAGGCCATGTATCATTTTATTTCCGGCTATACAGCCAAAGTTGCCGGTACCGAAGTAGGTATCCTGACGCCGCAGGCTACATTTTCGGCCTGCTTCGGGGCGGCATTCCTGCCATTGCACCCCACCAGGTATGCCGAAATGCTCGGTCATAAAATGAATGAGCACCAGGTACAGGTATGGCTCGTAAACACCGGCTGGACTGGCGGCTCCTACGGTGTGGGGTACCGGATGGAACTGCCGCACACCCGCGCCATGATCAAAGCGGCGCTGAACGGTGCGCTGGCAGATGTGGAATTTACCCGGCATCCGGTATTTGGCGTTGAAGTGCCCCACACCTGCCCCGGCGTGCCTTCAGAGCTCCTGAACCCGCGCAGCACCTGGGCCGACAAGGAGGCATATGACCGCAAAGCGACAGAACTTGCAGCAGCTTTTGTGAAGAACTTCATGAAGTATGCAGACTTTGCCAGCAATGACATACTGGCCGGTGCCCCGCATGTAGCAGTAACGACTTAACTTATCCAGAACCGCTTTACAACAAGAAGCCTCTTTCGCATGAAGCAAAGAGGCTTCTTGTTTTTTGCCTTTCGTGCAAAGCGCAAATTTTATACTTTCGTATACATGATAACCGGTTATATTTGGCCTTCATTTAAACCCGCAACCGTGCACCTGTTTTATACGCCCGACATACATGCCGAAAACTATACTTTAAGCGAGGAAGAATCCAAGCACTGCACCCGTGTGCTGCGGCTGCAGCAAGGCGATACGGTATACCTGGTGGATGGCCGGGGCGGACTTTATACAGCCATTATCCAGGAAGCCCATCAGAAAAAATGCAAACTGCAGATTATTGATAAGCAACCGGGATATAATAAACTGCCTTATGTGTCGCATATCGCCGTGGCCCCGACCAAAAACCTGGATCGCATGGAATGGTTTGTAGAGAAAGCCGTGGAGATAGGTGTAAATGAGATATCATTCCTGCTGTGTGAGCACTCCGAGCGCCGGCAACTGCGTCTTGACCGCCTCGAAAAGATAGCCATCAGCGCGATGAAACAGTCACAGAAGGGTTACCTGCCGCTATTGCACGATTTGGTACCTATGCAGCAGTTCGTGCGAAAATGCCTGCCGGAGCAAACGTTTATAGCTCATTTAGAGGATGATGCTACCCAAAGTATAAAGGACTACTACAAACCTGGAAAGCCTCATTGTGTACTGATTGGCCCTGAAGGAGATTTCTCCAGATCTGAAATCGAGGCAGCTTATAACGCGGGAATTCGTCCGGTAACACTGGGCAACAGCAGGCTCCGGACAGAAACCGCTGCGCTGGTTGCCTGCCATACCCTGCACGTACTGCACGACGTATTTTCGCCGTTATAAGTATAAACTGCACGAATTACGACGTCCATATCACCTGGCATGATATGTATAAATTCAGCATTGCTATACCTGCTTTATTTTACCCGCTTATTTATGAAAAGAATCTCCCTGCTTTTGGTAATGCTGCTCACTTCCGCATCGGTGGTGCTGGCACAGAACTATAGCTTTAAAATAGCCAAACTCAAGTATAACGGCGGCGGCGACTGGTATGCCAACAAAACATCGCTCCCCAACCTGATCCAGTTCTGCAACCGTAACCTGAACATGAACATCGCGCCCGAGGAAGACGTGGTGGAAGTCGGCAGCCCGGAGCTTTTCAGCTATCCGTTTGTGCACATGACGGGCCACGGCAATGTGGTGTTTTCGGATGCCGAAGCGCAAAACCTGCGTAACTACTTATTAAGCGGTGGCTTTCTGCACATTGACGACAACTATGGCCTCGATAAATTTATCCGCAGAGAGATGAAAAAAGTATTTCCGGAGCATGAGTTTGTAGAATTGCCCTTTGATCATCCTATATACAAACAGAAGTATACGTTTACCAACGGGCTGCCCAAGATACATGAGCACGACGGCAAGCCGCCGCAGGGTTTCGGCATCATACACGAAGGCCGGCTGGTCTGCTTTTATACTTACGAAACAGACCTGGGCAACGGCTGGGAAGACCACGAAGTATACAACGACCCGATTGAGAAACACGAGCAGGCCCTGCAAATGGGCGCCAACCTGTTAGCTTTTGTGCTAACGCGCGTAGAATAAGGGGTTAGTGGTTGCTTGTTAAATGCCATAGTCCTCGCACGTCACTGACGGGTGTGAGGTATAAAAGTCTCTGGTGCAAGTGTTAAACGAAGTGTCACTTGTGCTTATACATCATAGCAAGTCTGAAGACTTGCTATGATGTTTTCTTCTGCACTTCAACAAAGTTATACTTGCGTGTCATACTTCATCATACTTGCATTATCCCAAATTATACTTCCGCAAGTCTGAAGACTTGCGGAAGTATAAGCACAAGTGGCGCTACGCTGAACACTTGCGCTATTCCGGACTATACTTCAGCTTAAAACCAAGCATTAAGTTATAGCATCCTGCAGAGCCAGGCTACTCAAATCCTGTGCATTCCGGGTTTTATGCTCTAGCTGGTACTATTCTACAGGAAATCAGCCGCTAAAGTATAAAGTTGTTGGTGTTAATTACGCAACAAAGGCCGGGAGCGGCTTCCGGCCTCAGCTATAGCGGCTTTAAAATCCATAATTACGGCATCCTGCTCATCCCGGAATCCTAAAAATCCTAGTCATACTTGCGCTGGAAAATCTCGGAAAGTATGAAAGCTTCTCTGGCCGTGTTTGGGTTGCTTAACAATTCCTGGTAGCGGTTCCTGCCCGGCCGGGATTTCTCATACGCTTTAAAACTGCTTTCCCTGCGCTGCTGCGACTGCCGCAAAGCCTGGCGCGCCTCCGCAGGTTTCTCCCACGACAGCACTTTCGCCCCTGTGTTGTCATAATCTATCACAGGTGCAGGCGATATGGTATCAAGCCCTTCCCGGGATTTTTCTTTGGTGGCTGTTACCAGCTGCTCCCCTTTTTCCTTCGCTCTTTGTGCCTTTGGCTGCAGCTCCCGCAGAATGTCTTCAAAAGATGTAGCCGGCTGCTGGGGCCGCTGCGGACGAAGCGGTTTTCCGTCTGCTGTATAGCGCTTATCTTCGGGCAAGTCAACATCATCCGGGCCTTTAAAAGCCTTGCGCCAGTTCGTGTAAATAAGGTACGCCACACCCAGCAGGATGTAGAGAATGATCTTATAGTCTTCCATAATGCATTTAGCTACCTCAAGATACGCAATTATCTGATTAAACATGCAGGCATTGTTAATCAAAGCAGCCTGGTTCGCCTTTATTTCTGCTTTACCAGCATGCTTTCACCTACTGATAAGTGTCTGAAATATAAAGGATTTATACTTCAGATAGACTGGTTTGCTACTTGTACTTTCATCAGCCTGAGAAACAAAGCCCTACCACATGGATGAAGCAAACACTATCTATACCTTTGTTCATTTTGAATTTTGTTAAACGCCGATACAATAAAAAACTGCTCCCTGTTTTCGCAAAACACGCACTCTGCTTTATGCTGCTAAACAAAATAAGCTTATTTTTGGGTTTGGATTAAAGAACTTCCGCTAACGCGAATGCAGGTATCAAGATTAGAGATTAAAGGATTTAAGAGTTTCGGCGACCGCGTGGTCATTAACTTCGACAACGGCATCACCGGCATTGTGGGGCCAAACGGCTGCGGCAAGTCCAACATTGTAGACGCCATCCGCTGGGTGCTGGGTGAGCAGAAAACACGCAACCTGCGCTCCGACAAAATGGAGAATGTAATTTTTAACGGCTCCAAAACCCGCAAGCCGGTGCAGCTGGCCGAGGTGTCACTCACTTTCGACAACAACCGCGGCGTGCTGCCAACCGAGTATTCGCAGGTAACGGTTACGCGCAAATACTACCGCAACGGCGACAGCGAATACATGCTGAATGGCGTAGTGTGCCGCCTCAAAGACATCAACGAGCTCTTCCTGGACACCGGCATCGGCTCCGACAGTTACGCCATTATCGAGCTGAAGATGGTGGACGAAATTCTCAACGACAAAGAGAACTCACGCCGCCTGCTGTTCGAGGAAGCTGCCGGCATCTCCAAATTCAAGGTGCGCAAAAAGCAGACACTGAAAAAACTGGAGGAAACGGATGCTGACCTGGAGCGCGTAGAGGATGTGCTGTTTGAGATTGGCAAGAACATGAAAACGCTGGAACGCCAGGCAAAACAGGCGATTAAGTATTTCCAGTTAAAGGATGACTATAAGAAGCACAGCCTGGAGTTTGCCCGCCGCAACATCGGGCAATACCAGCAAACGCTGGGGCGCCTGGAGCAGGATGTGCAACAGGAAAGCTTACTTAAAGAAAATTATATTGCCGCTGTAACACAGGCTGAGGATGCCATCGCCGGGCAGAAGGAAGAGCTTAACCGCACCCAGGAGCAGCTGGCCGAGATGCAGAAATCCATGCAGACGCAAACGGCACGGCTGCGCCAGCTGGAGAATGATATCAAGCTTAAATCCGAACGCAGCATGTTCCTGAAAGAACGTGTGCTGCAACTGCGCCTGCAGATAAGCCAGGACACCGCCAGCCTCGACCATACCCGTGAAAGCATTGCGGAGCTGCGCGATGAGCTGGAAACCGTGGAGGAGCAGTTTGCCGATGCCGAGGAGCAGGTGAGTGCCCTGAAAGAGCAGTTGCAGGAAGCCAATGAGCAGAAAATGACCCTGCAGGAATCCTTTCAGGAGTTGACGCAGCAGCAGAAAAGCAAGCAGAACGAAGTATACCAGCTCAACAAATCCCTGGAGATAAGCCAGGTGCAGATACAGGGTATAAACGTGGAGCTGGAACGCATGCAGCAGCAAAAGCTGACGGCCGACGAAGACGCCCTCGTTTTACACGAGCAGTTGCAGGAAGCACAACTCACACTGGAAGATAAAACCTCTGAGCTTGTCCGGTTGCAGGCCAGGGAAGAGTCGCTGCTGGAAAGTATAGAAAAAACGGAAAACGACATCGCGGAGCTGAAATTGCAGCTGGTGGATTTGAACAGGACGCTGGATGCCAGGCAGAACCAGTACAGCCTCACCAAATCTTTGCTGGAGAACATGGAAGGATTCCCGGAAGCTATCAAATTCCTTTGCCAGTCGGAGAGCTGGTCGACGCCCGCTCCGCTCCTGTCCGACATTATCGTTAGCCAGCCTGAATACAAGCCGCTTATCGAGAGTTACCTCGAGCCATACATGAACTTTTTTGTGGTGGATACCTTGCCCGATGCGCTGGAAGCGGCCAGCCTGCTGAAACAAGCAAATAAAGGCCGGGCAAACTTCATCATACTATCGGAGGTGGAGGAACTGGAACCTTCCGCTACGTTCAGCGAAGGCAAACTGGTGGCGGCTTACGAAGTGGTATCGGCGGATAAGAAGTATGGCAGCCTGCTGAAGTACATGCTCAGCAATGTATACATCAGCGACGAAACAGCAGATGACTTCTCCTCCGAAGACTACCGCACCATCATCCTGAAAGACGGTTCTGCCATTAAAAAGCCGTTGAGTTTGTCGGGGGGCTCGGTGGGTTTGTTTGACGGCAACCGGCTGGGCCGCAAGCAGAATTTGGAGCAGCTGGCGCAGGAAGTACAGGAGCTCACCAGACAGGCAGATTTGCTGCAAAGCCGCATCAACACCCAAAACCAAATCCTGCTGAACTATAGAAGTGAGTCGCAGAAAGATAGTATAAAACAGCTGGAAAAAGAGGTGGCCAGGTTGCAGCAGGAACTGCTGACTGTGCGTATCCGGCATGAGCAGCACCAGCAGAACCAGCGCAACTTCGACCAGAAGCAGGAAGAATTGCAGGAGCGCCTGTATGCGCTTCGGGAGCAAAGCCGGGAAGTATCGCCGCAGGCAGAGGCAGACCAGCAGGAGTTGCTGCGCCTGGAAGAGGAACTGGCCGTTTATACCTCGCAGCTGAACCGGCAGCAGGAACAAATTGCGGTTATCTCCGGCATGTATAACCAGGAAAACATCAAATTCCACCACCTCAAAAACCGCTTTGCCAGCCTGCAGCAGGAAATCAGCTACAAGCAGAAAACGGTAGAGACAAACCAGGAACGCATCGAAGGTTTCCGGCAGGAATTAAGCAAATCCGAGGAAGAGATAACCCAAGCCGACAATTTTATCGCTGATAATGAGGCTGTAGTGGAGACAATGGTAGAGGCGCGTCAGGCGTATGGGTATGAGCTGGAAGATATGGAGAAACTATACTTCAGCCTGCGCGGCGAACTGGACGAAAAAGACAAGACCATACGCGAGCTGCAACGCAAGCGCCAGAACGCCGACGAATTGCTGATGCGCATGCAACAGGCCAAAAATGATACACAGCTGAAACTGGTAGCTATAAAAGAGCGCCTGGCAGCAGAGTTTAATATTTCTGACGAGGATTTTGCCAGCCCTTTGCCGGAAGAGGAACTGCTGATTCCGCTCTCGGATGAAGAACTGAGCAGGCACATTGCAGAAGTAAAAGCTGTGCTGGACAAGATGGGGCCTGTAAATGCGATGGCTGCCGAAGCCTATGCCGAGATTGAGGCCCGCGACAAGTTCATCACCGAGCAGCGCAACGACCTCGTTAACGCCAAAAACATACTTATCGACACCATCAACGAGATAGACACGGTAGCAAAAGAGAAGTTTATGGATGCCTTTAACCAGATAAAACAGAACTTTATACTGGTGTTCCGCAGCCTGTTTACCGAGGAAGACAACTGCGACCTGGTTATCTCAGACCCGGCCAACCCGCTGGAATCCAAAATAGAGATCATGGCGCAACCCAAAGGCAAACGCCCGCTAACTATCAACCAGTTATCCGGCGGCGAGAAAACACTGACTGCCATTTCGCTGCTGTTCTCCATCTACCTGCTGAAGCCTGCGCCTTTCTGTATTTTTGATGAAGTGGACGCGCCGCTCGATGATGCCAACATCGACAAATTCAACACCATCATCCGCAAGTTTTCTGCTGATTCGCAATTTATCGTGGTAACGCACAACAAGCGCACGATGGCTTCTACGGATGTGATGTATGGCATCACGATGATTGAAGCGGGGATTTCTAGGGTGATACCGGTAGATCTGCGGCAGATAGCGTAGCAAATGTGCTAATTGCCTGATGTGCTAATAAAGAAAATACTACAATCTCACCTAATCCCTCTCCTTTTATCAAGGGGCCTTCTCTGAAACAGGAGAGGGAGCTTATAATCAGTATAGCATTATACCAGTATCTGGCGCGGGTATTAACCAGTGTGGTCTTTCTATGATGTTAAGTCTCCGACTTAACGCGCCTGCAAGGCGCAAGGGCTACAATTTGAAAGACGCACAGGAAATATCAACCAATTGCCTGCTGCACTTTTTTGGGCAGCTTGGATTTGACGATTTCGTAAGACTGCTTTACATAATATTCCCACTGCTCATCCGTAAAGCGGCTCCAGGCCTGCACCTGCACCCACTTGTTGCGGGCCATATAGGGTGCTGGAATAATGTTGGCGGAACTAGCCAGCTCTTCAAACTCCTCCGCTTTCACCTTAAATGATACCGTATGAGGCGCCTCCGTGCTGGTAATACAAAACATTTTGCTGTCCACCGAAAAGCACAGGTCGGCACCCCACTTTATGTCTTCGGTTACGCCGGGAAGGCTAAGGCAAAAATCACGAAGTGCTTCGATGTGCATGGTTATAAATATTGGATTAAGGCTGATGGCTGCTTATTTGTGCTATCTTACACCCTGATCAGGGTACTTACCGGTTTTTGTGCGGTAAAAGCTTTTGATTTCTTCTATATCTGCTTCTATGTCGCTGGAAGGTATAAGCGTGGGGCCGATACCCGCCTCTTTTTTTCTATAATCGAGATATCCCAGCACAATGGGTACCCCTGCTTCCAGGGCCACATGGTAAAAACCCCGGCGCCAGCGTGGCTGGTATTTCCTGGTGCCTTCCGGTGTTACCATCACACACATATCGCCAGGTGTCTGTTTAATAATCTTCACCATGGCATCCACCATCTTCGTATTCTTTGAGCGGTCAACGGGCAGGGCCCCCATCCTGCGGAGCAGCCCGCCGAAGGGAAAGCGCATAAATTCTTTTTTGATGGTAAAGCGTATGGGTGCATCCATCAGGTAAAAGGCTGCGCGCGCATACACAAAATCCCAGTTGCTGGTATGCGGTGCAGCAATCATGACGCAGCGCCGGTTCTGCGCCGTCAGTTCTCCTTTTAAGGTCCAGCCGGTAACTTTAAATAAGAGCCTGGAAAGAAATTTTGCAAACATAAATTTATGTAAAGAGACAGAACTAACCTTTATATTGGATAAAGCTATACTTATATCTCGCTGGTGCGGGCTGCTTACTTCTTTTTGCAGATGTTGGTACGAGCTGCAAGCTCGCACCAGCGGGAGTAAATTACATTTATGATCCGGTACTGTACAACAGCCTGTAATGCCGGGCCTGCTTACTTCTCTTTTATACTGATTTCGTCGCCAGATTTATCATCAGTACCTCCATTCTTTTCGAGCAACTGCCGGATGTACTTTTCCATCTGCATAGTATAGCGGTAGCCAATCTCAAATATTTCATCTGCCTTCCGGAAATTTACAAGCCTGTAATATCGCAGTTCCTGCGGCTCCAGCAGCAGGTCGCATAAATGTACCCGCATTTTTACATTATTGTTTATTGCCAGCATTACGGTGCGTTCCAGCATCCCCCGGAAAGAAGTAACGTTTGCCTGGTGATTAATCGGGTTTACGTGCACGCCTATTTTTATATCGCAATTGTTATGCAGCGAATCCACCGGAAGGTTGTTGAGCAATCCGCCATCGTTCAGGAGCTTGCCCTCAAACAAAACAGGCTGGTACAGGATGGGAACTGCAGAGGAGGCTATCAGGGGCTTAATAAGCTCGCCTGAAGAAAAATAGGCCGTTACACCTTCATTCATTTCCGTAGCACTGATGATAACGGGCAGCTTTAAATCCTCAAAAGTAGCATTATCTCCCAGGTGCTGCCTATAAAGCTTCTCCACCTCCTCCAGGTGCATCAGACCAATTTTACCGAAAACAGGCCTTACAATCTTGAAGATGCTTAGCTCTTTGATCAGCTTTAGGATGTCGTCGGGTTTATAACCGGCCGCATAAAAAACCCCAGCAATAGCGCCCGAGCTGACACCGGCTATCATACTGATTTTAACGTCCAGCTCGTCGAGCGCTTTTAGCACACCTAAATGTGCAATGCCTCTGGCTCCCCCGCCAGACAGGGCTAATCCTATACGCATAAATTATACTTCGCTTAACCGAAACGTACTGCCAAGCCGTATGCCTTTGTCGGTATGCTGCACCGTGCAGCACTCGTTTACGGCATCATGCTCCAGAAAAAGGACATACTGCGCATCGGCGGCTTTGGGCAGAAAGGCAGCTTTCTCTTCCAGTGTTAACAACGGCCTGGTATCATAACCCATTACGTAAGGCAGCGGGATATGCCCCACTGAAGGCAGCAAATCAGCCATAAAAGCAACCGTTTTCCCTTTATAAGGTATCAGGGGCACCATCATTTTATCGGTATGCCCACTGGCATAAAAGATATCGAACTGCGAAAAGGGAGAAGGCGCTCCCGGATCGACGAACTGCAGGTGGCCGCTCTCCTGCACCGGCAGGATATTCTCTTTCAGGAAAGAAGCTTTCTCACGGGCATTTGGTTTGGTGGCCCATTCCCAATGTTCGGCATTCGACCAGTACGTAGCATTCGGAAAAACCAGCTCCAGGGCACCTTCCTGATTTTTATACTTTACACCGCCGCCACAATGGTCAAAGTGCAGGTGTGTCAGGAAAACATCGGTAACATCCTCCGGCGCAAAGCCCGCTTTATGCAAGGATTTCTGAAGAGTGGCATCGCCGTGCAGGAAATAATGGCTGAAGAATTTTGCATCCTGCTTGTCGCCAATGCCATTATCAATTAAAATCAGCCTGTTGCCGTCTTCAATCAGCAGGCAACGCATGGCCCAGGTGCACAGGTTGTTTTCATCGGCCGGATTGGTACGCTGCCAAAGCGATTTGGGCACCACGCCAAACATGGCGCCGCCATCCAGCTTAAAAAAGCCTGTATCAATCACATGAAGTTTCATGGTGCGCTGTGCTTTATAAACTATTATGCGGGCTGCAGTTCTTAATTTTAAACGCTGCCTTTCTAACTCTCTAATTCTTTAACTTTCTAACTTTCCAGCACCACGCCCATATTCGAGAACTTATCGATGCGCTGCATGATGCGCTCCCGGGCATCTACTGATTCCAGCTCGTCCAGCAGTTTTATGATTTTCTTTTTGAGAGAATGCATCATTTTTTCCGGCTCTGTATGCGCGCCTCCCAGTGGCTCTTTGATGATGCCGTCTATAAGCTGCTGCTGCAACATGTCTCTGGCTGTGAGTTTCAGGGCTTCGGCAGCCTGTTCTTTATAGTTCCAGCTGCGCCATAGTATGGAAGAGCAGGACTCCGGTGAAATAACAGAGTACCAGGTATTTTCCAGCATCATCACCCTGTCGCCGATGGCAATGCCCAGGGCACCGCCGGAAGCGCCTTCGCCAATAATAATGCAGATTACGGGCACTTTGAGCATAAACATTTCTTTCAGGTTACGGGCAATGGCCTCCCCCTGCCCGCGCTCTTCCGCCTCCAGCCCCGGAAAAGCACCTGGCGTGTCAATCAGCGTAACAATGGGTTTGTTAAACTTTTCGGCCATTTTCATCAGGCGCAGCGCTTTGCGGTATCCTTCGGGGTTGGCCATGCCAAAATTGCGCATCTGCCGCTGCTTGGTATTGCGCCCCTTCTGCTGGCCAATAAACATAATGCTGCGGCCATCTACTTCGCCAAAGCCGCCAACCATGGCATTGTCGTCGCCCACAGTGCGGTCGCCATGCAGCTCTATAAATTTATCAGTGATGCCGTGGATGTAATCTAAAGTATAAGGCCGCTCCGGGTGGCGCGACAGCTGCACGCGCTGCCAACGGGTCAGGTTCGCGTACGTTTCCTTTTTCAGGTTCTTAATCTTCTCTTCCAGGGCCTTTACGGCCTCAGACACATCTACCTGGCTATCGGTAGCCAGTTGTTTCATATCCTGCAGTTTGCCCTCCAGGGCAGCAATGGGCTGTTCGAAATCTAAAAGCATATGTCTCTCGCTAGTTTCAGCTACAAATTTAACAGTTTCCTGAAATGCAGGCCGATAAGATTTAAATTTATCACTCCCTCAAAAATATATTTCGTGTGTATGAAGCATTTATGGTTAATGAGATAAAATATAGTCTCAAAAAGATGCTTGGGGCTTGCAGAATTAAAATCAAGCACATACCTTTGCATCACTTTAACAGGCAGTGTTGAAGAAATTAAAGATGGTCTGGTAGTTCAGTTGGTTAGAATGCCGCCCTGTCACGGCGGAGGTCGCGAGTTCGAGTCTCGTCCAGACCGCAGTTAAATTCTGCGGATACGCAGGCAAAGCAAAAGGCTTTGCACCAGTAAAATATTGGTCCGGTAGTTCAGTTGGTTAGAATGCCGCCCTGTCACGGCGGAGGTCGCGGGTTCGAGTCCCGTCCGGACCGCAAAAAAGCCCCTTAGTGTAATACTAAGGGGCTTTTTTATTTTCTATTATAAGCGTGCGAACCTGTACAAAGGGAAGCTTCCCTCCGCCTGAAGCATTTCCCGGCATTATCTTTCAAATTCTTCCTCCTGCTCCTGCTGAGATTCCTTAATCGAAGTTTTGACATTAAAACTTTAAGACCTATATTTCATGCTAGATTCGATACTATCACTCTAACTTTATAAACCTATACAAGCATGATGCCTAAACACAAGCGTCCTTTTTTAATTAGTGCCTTTTGCCTGGCACTGATAAGTTTATTGTCTGTTTCACGGGCATTCAGTATGGCTCCCACACCCGAGTTGTATGAACTTAAAATTTACCATATCAACAATGCGGAGCAGGAAGCACGCATAGATAAGTTTCTGCAAAACGCCTATATTCCTGCCCTCCATCGCGCAGGCATAAAACATGTGGGCGTATTTAAGCCTATAGAGAGTGATACTTTAGCCGGAAAAAGAATCTACGTCTATGTACCTTTTAGCTCATCCGCACAATTTTTCGCGCTGCCGCAGGTCCTGCAGAAAGACAAAAAATATGCCGCTGCCGGCAGTGACTATTTAGATGCCTCTTATGACAACCCGCCCTATTCCAGGTACGAAACAGTCCTGCTGGAAGCTTTCCCGGACATGCCGCACCACCAGATCCCTGACCTGAAAACGCCTCCCAGCGAAAGAATATACGAACTGCGCAGCTACGAAGGCCCAACAGAAAAACTCTACCAGAATAAAGTGCAGATGTTTAACCAGGGCGGCGAAGTAGGCCTGTTCAAGCGTCTTGGATTTAACGCTGTCTTTTATTCAAAGGTATTGGCCGGCAACCACATGCCTAACCTGATGTATATGACAACTTTTGCAGACATGGCCTCTCATGATGCACACTGGAAAGCGTTTGTCGATGATCCGGAATGGAAAAAGCTCAGCGCCATGAAAGAATACCAGCACAATGTTTCTCACTCAGATATCTTGCTCCTTCACCCGACCAGCTATTCTGACATATAGCAGAACCATTACTGAAAAAAAGAAAGATGCCTGATTCACTTAAACGGATCAGGCATTTTTTATACCTGCGTTTCCTCCCGGAGCACTCGAATCAGCAGGTCTATGTCTACAACATAGTATAAGTTAAAGTACTTCATACCTGGATGAAATGCCTCACAACATGCATGCTGTTATTTGTTGTTCGCGTAGTATGGAGCGTCATCTTCAATTTTATAGTTCAAACAAAAAGCCTGAAGATTGCTCTTCAGGCTTCCGGAGTTAAAGCTTTATACTTTATTTATTCCTATACTATAATCAGGTTACAACCTGGCATCTACCAGGCTTCTGTCCAGGCAGGCTTTGGTGTCGAAAATAACGGCGTTGTTGCGCTTATACTTCTGATAATCGAAGCTCAGGAACTCGTTGTGCGCTACCGCTACTACAATAGCATCATACACCACGTTTTCGTCCAGCTTGTTCAGAATATGCATGTTGTATTCATGCGCTACTTCCGCAGCATCTGCCCAGGGATCATAAATATCTACCTGCAGGCCAAACTGCTCCAGCTCATGGTAAATATCTACTACACGGGTATTGCGCACATCGGGGCAGTTCTCTTTAAACGTAAAGCCCATAATCAGTGCCTTGGAGCCTTTTATTTTATGGTCCTTGTTTATCATCAGCTTTACCACCTTGTCGGCCACAAACTGGCCCATGTTGTCGTTTACCCGGCGGCCCGATAAAATAACTTCCGGATGGTAGCCCAGTGATTCGGCTTTATGCGCCAGGTAATAAGGATCCACACCAATGCAGTGGCCGCCTACCAGACCCGGCTTATACTTCAGGAAGTTCCATTTGGTGCCTGCCGCCTCAATTACATCGTTGGTGTCAATGCCGATTTTATCAAAAATAAGAGCCAGTTCGTTTACGAACGAGATGTTCACGTCGCGCTGGGCATTTTCGATAGCTTTGGAAGCCTCGGCCACTTTAATGCTCGGGGCTTTGTGCGTGCCGGCATCAATGATAGAACGGTATAGATCGTCCACCCTGGAGGCAATCTCAGCAGTTGAGCCGCTAGTTACTTTCTTAATTTTTGTCAGCGTGTTGATTTTATCGCCTGGGTTGATGCGTTCAGGCGAGTAACCCGCAAAAAAGTCTTTGTTGAATTTCAATCCTGATACTTTTTCAAGTACAGGCACACAATCCTCCTCAGTGCAACCTGGGTAAACGGTAGACTCGTAAATCACCACATCACCGGTTTTCAGCACCGAGCCCAGCATTTGGGAAGCCTTGATTAAAGGTGTCAGGTCAGGCGCTTTGAACTGATCGATAGGTGTTGGCACCGTCACGATAAAAGTGTTGTAGTTCCGCAGGTCTTCTTTGTCAGAAGAAAAGTGAAGGCCTTTTTTCTTCTTATCTTTTTTGAGGCCGATCACGTGCGTCAGATCAGCAATGTTGGCTTCCTGCGTGCGGTCTTTGCCTTCGCTCAGTTCCTGCACACGATCCACATTGATGTCAAAACCCAGGACATCATACTTTTTACCAAACTCGATGGCCAGCGGGAGCCCCACATAGCCCAGCCCAATAATGGCAATTCTGGCATTATCCACGATGCCGTTGTTTCCGTTGTTATTCATTGTTTTGGTTGATGACAAAATACGTTTTCAGACCAAAGGCTGGCAAATACGGCTGTTTTGTCTTCTGGTTAAATTAATTTTAAATTTTATAAAAACTGCACCAGCTTCCGCAGGGGCTTCAGGTATCTTGTATAAAATCCCGGTTTCAGGCCATTTACCTGCCAGGCTGCATAATCTTCCCGGTTCGCCCGGATCCGGTTCCGGAGTGTTACATTGCTCTTGCCGCCTACACGCATTTTTACCAGCGTTTCCGGGATGTAAGCGGTGCTGACACCATGCTTGTAAAGAAAGCGGAGCATCAGCTCATAATCTGCTGCACTCCTGAAATGTGTGTTGTACAGCCCGTAGCGATCATAGCAGGATTTCTTCACATAAAATGTAGGATGTGGCGGCATCCAGCCATACATAAAGTTTTCGCGCTTATAGCTGCCCGACACCCATTTTCTGACCACTTTCCCGGTATCCTCTTTCTCCACATACAACAAGTTTCCGTAAACGCTGTCTGTCTGATAGGCTTCAAAAGCGGCCGCGACACATGCTACGGCATTTTCATTATAAAAGATGTCATCAGAATGCAATAATCCGATTATATCGCCTGTTGCCAGCTGTATGCCCTTGTTGATGGCATCATACAGCCCCTGATCTTTTTCGGAAATAAATTTCGTAATCCGGTCGCCATATTTTTTCACCACCTCCACGGTTCCGTCTGTCGACAGCCCATCCACCACTATATACTCTATGTCCGGATACGTCTGGCTTAATACCGATTCAATGGCATCCGCAATCGTTTCGCGGTTATTGTAAACAATGGTAATAATGGATATTTTCACTTACTTAATGAATGTGCTGAATGACCTAAGGTATTGGCAACGGCAAATTTACGGTTTCTGATCGTGATTTCGCGTGATATTCTAAAATCTTTATTAAACTATATTATAATTTTATTTGATCTGTAAAAAGAAAGCCAAAGTTCCATCTCCCGCGCGCATACCAGCCCACTTTCTGACACAAGTATAGCGTATCCCGCATAATTTGTATATTAACGCAAGACTGGAAACTCATCCAAACAAAAGGCAGCCATACGCCGCTACAGCTAAAATCCGATACTCATAACTCTTAACTTATAACCCGCTTCCGTTTTGCCGTGGCCGGGTTGCCCTGGTAAACAGTATAAGGCGCCAGATCACTTGTTGCCACAGAGCCGGCAGCCAGTACGCTATGGGTGCCGCAACTGACGCCCGGACAAACAATGGCTTTTGCTCCTATCCAGGCGCCTTCCGCAATCCTGATTTCTCCTACCACCAGATCAAAACTCGTCTTTTTATAATCATGGCTGCCAGTCAGCAGCATCGCGCCCTGCGATAGCGTTACATGCGCTCCTATACTTACCAAAACCAGGTTATCTATCCAGACGTTCTCTCCTATCCAGCAATGGCTGCCCAGTTGCAGCAGCCAGGGGTACTTGATGTTGACACCAGGCTTGACGATCACGCCTGCTCCTACCTGCGCCCCGAATAACTTCAGTAGCCATACTTTAAAAGTACTGAAAGGGTTTAGCGGATTCAGAAAAAAAAGTACATTGATGAAATACCAGAGCATCCGCCTGATAGCGCTGCCACCAGGCTGATACCAGCTATTGTTATAACTGTTCAGATTTACTTTGTTTTGATCTTCTGAATTTAAAGACATTTAATATGTTTTTCTTCTTCCAAAGACCCGGCAGGTTTTAAAAACCTACCCGGTCTGCAGTCAGTATGCGGCTTATACTTTAAAAAGCTGCCTGTTCTGCTGTATAATCTCCGCCGTTATCACCTTTTCTCTTAAGTATAGCTGCGTCTGCCGGCACATGTGCTGGTATTCCTCATCCCCCATTTGCACGCAGTGCGCCAGCACTTCCCTGAATTTTGCTCCGTCCTGCAGCGGAATGTCCCAGCCTGCCTGCGCCGCCTCCAGTCCGCGCCAGGGCGTCTTGTCGCTCAGAATTACGGGCAAGCCGGCGGTAAGGCTCTCTAAAATAATGTGGCCAAAGTTTTCGCCCCTCGTTGGCAGGAACAAGGCATGGTACTGCAGCAACGTTTCCGGCACCGTACTACTGTGTACGCTTCCCTTGTAGCTAACCCGGATATTGTCCGGCAGCAACTTTATCCGCTCCAGGCATTCTTTCCAGTAAGCGGCATCGTTAACCGGGCCATAGATGTCGAAATCAATTTCTCCCCCATCTGCCAAATCCTTTAAAATCTCCAGCGCATACCGGGTATTTTTTTCCGGTGATATGCGGGCAATGCTGACTAGTTTCAGTTTACCGGTTTCTTTTGGTATGGCTGCAGCTGCTTCGTGCCCGTTCAAAACTTTGGGCAAATTAGCTGCCACTGCAATTTTAACCTGCTTTCCCAGCACATCCTCGATATGCGCCTGCTCCACCACATTGGTAGCATGGAAAGTTGTATTGGCGTAAAGCTTTAGGCGCTTTGCCACATAAAAGAAAGCCCGCTTTTTCCCGGGCTTTACCCCTACGGCACCAGGGGCAAACATGCCCCTGGCTGCCACCACCACAGGCACGTGCAGGTGCCTCCTGGCAATTAATAAAGGGAATAAAGAGAAGTACTTTGAGAAAATACCGTTTATATAAAGGGCATCAACAGGCAGCTTTCCCATCACTGCCTTCAGTGAAGTATAGCTCAACTTATCAGCTGAAAAATAATAAACCTGCACGCCTGCTTCCAGCAGATACCACGTGTTGGCAGGAATACCCGGATAAGGTTCTTCGGAAGTATAATCCGTGTTGCGCGTTACCACATAAAAGTCGAACTCGTCTTTCAGGTGCGCTATCAGGTTGGCGCAGGACTGAATTGGCCCTCCCGCTTTGTAGCCCGGCAAAAACCAGTCAATGGTAATCAGGATACGTTTTTTATACTTCGATTCCATTTTCCTGCATCCAGTTTTCCAATACCACCAGCGCCCATACCCGCGACCAGGTAACGGCAGCATCCCCATTAAGGAAACGCTGCCACAACTGCTGCAGCGCTGTGGCCTGCAACAGACCGCGCCTGCCCAGGCTTTGTATCTTTTCGTCGGCAAAGGTATACAGCTCCTGCTTCAGCCAGTGTTGCCAGGGCAGCACAAAGCCCATCTTCGGCCTGTTGATGATCTCCATCGGCAACAAATCTCCCAACGCCTCCGTCAGCAATTTCTTAGGAGATACAGGATATTTATACTTGTCCGGCACGCCCAGCACATATTCCACCAGCTCATAATCCAGGAACGGCACGCGCACTTCCAGGGCATGGGCCATACTCATCTGGTCGGTATCGCGCAGCAGCGTGTTTTGCATGTAGGTGCTTATTTCGGCCACCGACACCTGGCTCAGGAGCGGCAACCTGTCCTGCTGCTGTTCCTGCACCTGCTGGCTGGCCGCTACTATCTGCTGCACCCGGTTACTTTCGAGCACTTCACGGCCTGTGAGTTGCCGCAGGTACGCATCGGGGAGCACCTGGCGCGTAATTGGGTAGGACTGATCCAGCTTCCAGGAAGGCAGGCTTAACAACTCGTTTATTTTATCCGAGGAGACAGACGGCCTCAGCGCGGCCAGCGAGCGGCCGGCCATGCGCCGCATCCCCAGCGGCAAAGCGGCTAACCATTGGTAGCGGTGCAGGGTGGCCATGCGCTTAAACACATCATAGCCGCCGAACAGCTCATCACCGCCCAGCCCGGAAAGCGCCATCGTGATGCCGGCTTCCCTGGTTACCTTCGAAACCACATACGTATTCGGGCCGTCGCCGCTCGGGTGGTCCATGGCCTGCAGCGCAGCCGGTATCAGTTCCAGGAAGTCGTTGGGCGACAGCTTTATCTCGGTATGGTCGGTGTCAAATTTTTTGGCAATGGCGGCGGCATACTTTGCTTCGCTGAACGCTTCTTCGGCAAACGTGACCGCAAAGGTTTTTACACGCTGCGAGGCTACCCGGCTCATCAGCCCTACAATGGCGCTGGAGTCGATGCCGCCCGACAGGAAAGCGCCGAAGGGCACATCCGCTACCAGCCGCCGCGCAACTGCCTGCTGCAGCAAATTATGTATATCCTTTTTTACTTCCGGGTAAGATTTACCGGCAGCTTCGTAGCTGGCATTCTTTTCCGGCGACCAGTAAGCCGTTATTTCCACCTGTTTATCCCGGACATGGATGCAGCGGCCGGGCAACAGCATCTGCACGCCCTGCACCATCGTATCGGGGGCATGCACTGTCTGGTAACGCACATAATCTGCAAAAGCCGCTGTGTTGAGCTTGCGGGGCACCAGGCCGCCGGCCAGCAAAGCCCGCACCTCCGAAGCAAACAGCAACACATCACCCTTCTGGTAAAAGTATAAAGGCTTAATGCCCAGCCGGTCGCGGAAAATGAAGGTTTCCTGCCTGGCCCTATCCCAAATAGCGAAGGCAAACATGCCATTGAAGCGGTGTACGCAGTCGCGGCCCCATTGCTGCCAGGCGGCCAGGATGACTTCCGTATCGGTTTGCGTCCGGAAAGGATATTCCGGGAGCTGCTGTTTCAGTTCGCGGTAATTGTATATTTCACCGTTGAAGATCAGCACCAGGTTACCGTCGGCGCTCACCATCGGCTGGTGCCCGGCACCGGACAAATCGATGATGGAGAGCCGCCGCTGGCCAAAAGCCACCCCGGGTTCTACCAGGGTGCCGCAGTCGTCCGGTCCCCGGTGGGCAATGGCCCCGTTCATGGCGTCCAAAATCCGCCCGGCTTCCGCTGTTGCTGCTATTCCAAGAATGCCACTAATGCCGCACATTGTTTTGTTTTATACTGTATATTTTGCAAACCCGGTAGGTTTTAAAAACCTGCCGGGTTTTATACTAGAGAGGTCATTTCTCTATTCAACCGCCCCTTACGCTTCCTCTCCCTCTTTCACCAGCGCCATCAGTTTGGCGGCCCATATAGCCGGCGTATTCTGCTGCGCCAGGCTTATACTTTGTTCGCCCATTTCCAGCAGCACTGTATCCGGCAGCAGCACCACCTGTTTCAGTGCGTCTTTTATTCCGGTCACATCGCCTGCTTTAAAGGAAAAGCCGTTGACGCCTTCCTGCAAAAAAGCGGTGGCCGCGCCTACCTGCCGGCTGCAAAGCAGCGGGAATCCGGCAGCGGCAAACTCATGCACCACCACTCCCCAGGGCTCGAAATGCGAAGGTAAAACAAACACCCCGGCCTGGCTAATAAATTGTGTTATATCTTTAGGCTGCACAAAGCCAAAGTGCCTGATGCGCGGGTGCTGTGTCGCCACCGGTTCCAAGGGGCCCGTACCCAGGCACCACAGTTCCCAGTCGTTCGGCACCTCTTCCTGCAGCTGCACGAAAGCCTGCCACAGTTCCGTAATCCCTTTCTGTGGCACATAGCGGCCCACATACAGGAAACGTTTCGGAAAGGCAGCATGCTTGGCTGCGTTTGCAGCTGCGCCGGCCTGCTGAAACATGGCAACATCAGCGGCATAGTAGCCCTCCAGAATGCTGTCCTCCCGGAAACCCAGCTTCCGGGCATATTGCTTTTGCGGCGCACCCGCCACAAAAGCGTGCGTAAACAGCTTCTGTAAGGTAAAAGGAGCGAGCAGGCGCGCCAGTTGCTGTTTCGCGGAGCCGAACCAGTGGTTGTCCATCCCCACCAGCAAAGGCACCCGCTTCTGAAAGCTCCTGACCACCGCCAGGTAGTCCTTGTCCAGCCAGCCACTGCAGAAGAGTAAATCCGGATTAATGCTTTGGGCCAAGGCAACCAGTTGGGGGCGCGTATAGTCCTCCTTCTCGTACACACATACGCCTTCGGGGATCGTGAACTGAAAAGGGGCTTCTTTGTTAACCGGCCAGCGCACCAGGTGCACCTCGGCCTGGTACTCCGTCACCAGCGCCTGCACACAGGCCAGAAAATATTCCGCGAGTTCGGTGTACAGAAAAAGGAACTTTGGTTGCATGTAAGATAATGTTCTGGTACTTCTTTATTGTTATACATTGGAGCTCTTCGCGGAAAAGCGCGCGCTGCGGCTCCTCTCCCATTTCCTGCTTACCCGATGGCCGTTTCAAGTTGCAGGGCGCCTGTCAGGAATGCAAAGGCTCTGGCATGGCCGGAACCCTTTTGTTACGGTCAGGCCGGGCAATAGCTACTGCAGGCGCGTCTTTCACGATATATATCAGCAGCGTCAGCATGATAAGTAACAGGATAGTATAAGGATTAAGTGAACCGATAAGCCAGGACTCCACCATGTTGGAGGCAATGACAGCAAAGACTATGGGGATAGCTAAATAAGATCTATTAGCAGCCTTCCAGAACAGCACGCCCCAGCCAGCCACAAACAGAAACAAACCTATCAATCCAGTATCAAGCCATACAGTCAGAAATGTATTATGTGCATTACCTTCATGCCCTAGCCTACTGAGCTCGTAAAAATGCTGGTGATAAATGTACTCGGTATAGTTAAAGCCATTTCCTACCCAAGGGCTTTTCTGTATCTGCTCCCACGCAAACGCACGGGCCACTACCCTGCCGCCACCCGCCTCTAATGAATCAACCCTTAAATAGTCTTCAAATCCAAAAGTACTGGCAATTGCCACAATGTCAATATCAATAAGGATAAGCATTATACCTATTGCCGCAGATAATATCAAGCCCGCTGCCTTATTGCGCCTCGAAAGAAATTGCGTAACAACAAAAATCAGCAATGATAAAGTTTGCCCTCTGGAACCACTCCATAAGAGCGACGCTATAATGAGAACAGGAATTAATAGATGCTCTCTTTTTGAAAACAGGTGCGGGAAGTAATGCTGTACTATGTAGTAAAGTATATAAAACAGAAAGCAAAAAATACCCAATCCATTCGGATTACCCAAAGCACCAGAAGAACGGCCGCCATAATTATACATTACAATTGTCGGATTTATCATGTATAGCACAAATCCGGCAACAAATACAGCAACACCGCTAAGAACGAAAGTGCGGAGAAACTTCTCCCCATAGGTTTCATAAAGCGCATAGAATGTTGTAGGCCCAATAACTATGAGAAGTAAGTAAGAAATAGTTTTCTGAAAAGCTGATAATGCAGCCGGGCTATATATAATACATAACAGGGCTACAAGTATAAATGGCAGGAAATAAACATACCATTTAATGTATGTCTTAAATGAAAATGTCCCAACTTTGCCTTTCATCAAAGCTAAGGCAAAAAGCACTACAACTAAGGTTTTAAGATCTTGTGCAAATCTAAGCTCAGGATGCCTGCTGTCAGAAAGAATAATGATAAAAATAAATCCGATGAAACAGTAGACGATTTTTCCTTTATTGAATAGAAATACTAAGTGCAAAAATATAAGGGGCAAAGCTCCATAACGCAGAACAACACCAAAAGCCAGCCATAGCAGCATGGTAAGCAGGAGTTGTTTGTTTGTATAAATACCCTGTGAAACTGCGCTATGCTTTAAGAACATTTCAACTTTACTGAAGAGCTTATTTGTCTAAAAAAGTACTTTTATCCTACTAACGATATATGAACTTCACCTAATACATAGGCAATCTAATCCATTCTCTGAAGGCAGTAAAAGATAAGGGAGCTCTTTTGGTCTTAATATAAGCAGAATGTTGCAAATATCTTTTCATACCCATTGTAAAACTCATCAGGTTATTCTTCCTTATGCACAACTCCCAAAATAATCTTGGCACATAATATAAAAGTATCGAAGGTAAAGTTACGAAAGGCAAATAAAGGGACAGCACAATGAGATAATTTGAGGAAAGCATCATATTGCGCCACGTATACCCATATATCCCTTTATCTTTTTTAGAATCTTTCTGGGTTTGTCGGAGTTTAAAGTCAACTCTATGGTGAACAATTAGATCATCCCTGGTAACAGTTTGGAAGCCTGCTTTAAAAGCTTTTAGAGAGAAATCTAATTCTTCACAATAAAAAAAGAGTTGTTCTCTGTACAGTCCTACCTTTTCCAGCACTTCTCGCTTAATGATATGACCACAGCCGATAAAATTTTTAATATTTCTTATCGCAGCGCCTTCTATCCTAACTTCAGGCAATTGCAACTGGTTGAATACATGGAAGTTAAATATGCCATAATGTGCTTTGGACTGCAAAATGGAAATCGCTTCAGTTACATGTGCCGGATCTATAAAGCAGGAATCGTCATCTAAAGAAAGAACAAAAGGCCTATTTGTAATAGACATTAAATAGTTGCGATTGCTGATTAACCCTTGAGCAATGCTATTGTACTTTATTAAAATTCCAGGATGAGCCCTTTTAACGATTTCAAAAGTGTTATCCGTCGAAGCATCATCTACTATAAAGATATTTGTCTCCGGAATGCCATACCTTAACAACAGTTTTAATGTTTCTGTCAAATCATTAACCCTGTTACGCGTTGTAATAATAATATCTACTAGATGTATTAGTTCCATTTTCATAAAAGCGAAGACGTGGCAAAAATGTCAATTTCTTATACATTAACAGGTCATAAAAATTTTGAATCAATTATAGCTAAACACAAAAGGTTGCTACTAATGATGAATAACCTCAATTAGTTTTGTTATAAATATATTTACAGGATCATCAGAGTAAATATCTTTTATAGTTCTTTTTGCAATTATCCCTAAGCTCTCCCACTGTTTTTTTCTTTCCCAAGCACTTTCTAGCGCACGGCTAAAATGCTCTTGTGTAGCTGCCTCGGCAACAAAGCCGTTTAAACCATCTTTAACCAACTCACTATGCCCTGCTACATCAGTTACCACAGCCGTTCTGCCACAATACATGGCTTCAATTAAAGATAAAGGCATCCCTTCATATCTTGATGTTAAAACCAGTAAATGGTTCTGATTCCAAATATCAGTAACATTCGAAACATGCCCTTTAAAATTTATGTTATGGGTACCACAGTATGCTGCAAGCTTTTTAGCTAATTTTGTATTCCCCATTCCATAAATATTTAATTTAAATTTCCGCTGCTCCCATTGTTTTTCGGCAAAGCATTTTAATAGAATGTCTGTTCCCTTATGGGTAAAATCAAGCCTGGCAACATGAGCTATATTAATAATATCTTCATTTGGCCAATTCAGTTCTGGAACACTATTAAGATTAAAAGGATTTGGTATTACAATAGCGTTATTCAACTTTTCTGCAATCTGAGTTTGAAATAATTTCAGATTGCTGTTAGAGACAAAAAAAGCTGCTTTAGCGGATTTAAATGCCTCTGCAATATCGTCTACATTTGTATCTGTTGGCCATCCATATTCCGTATTAAGCTGTGAAATTGAACAATAGGAAATTTTTTTGTTCTTGCAGTATAACATTAGGTTATATGCCCCGAAACAAGTCGCTTGGGAGAAAACAACCATATCTGGCTTTTCTTGATAAATATGTTCTTCATATGAGTTCTTTATAAACCCTCTGTAAGAGATTAACTGAAATTTGTCCAAGGCCTGACAAAGAGTATCTCTGTAAGTGCTTTTTCTGTATTTTATTATAACACCTTCATCAATCAACCTTTTGATTTTTGGATGCACTGTACCATAATAACCTATTGAGGCGGCTATTTTATATCCCTTATGCACTAACCTGACAGCAGCTTGTGACCACAGTTCTTCACTCCCTCCCCAAGGTGAGCCAGCTGTTGTAATAAAAAGTATTTTCATTTACTGAAATAATTGAATTAGTCTGTCGGTAGCTTTAGGATATGAGTGCTGTTCAATATCAGCTTCGATTGTAGCTGGGATGGAAGTTCGATAGAATTCAAACAATGAGAGCAAGTCCTGCAAGCAATTATCAGGGCTAATAATCACACCATAGCTATTACTTCTAATAAATTCTGAAACTAAACCTTCTTTAGAAACTAAGATTATAGGTTTATGGAAAGGCAGCAATGCGATATTTTTTGTGGTTAAATTATCTTTCCAATTATCCCCAAGAAATGAAAGTAAGAAATTAGCGTTCGAAACTTCATTATAAAATTTTTCCTCAGATACTTTTTCTTTCAGCTTAACGCTATCTTCTATCCCTAAATCTTTAACAGCATTCGATAACATATTATGCTGTCCGTATAAACTAACCTCAATTTTACTATAAAGAGCACTATCTCTATTCTTAATCTGCTTTAAAGCTTTCAACAAAGGAATAAAAGCATCAACTACCGCAGTAGTCGTGATTGTCCCACCATATATAAATCTATATTTATCTTCTTTGGATTTAGAAACAAAACCAAAATTGTAGTCATCAGGATCATAATTATGAGTAAAAAGCTGGAATTTTTTTTGATCAATATACTCGTAACGTTTTTTAAAATCCTCTAACATAGGTTTATATGTAAATAGAAGAAAGTTCGCATTTTCTGCAGTATATTTCTCCATCTGTTCTTCTACTCTTAGAACTCTCTTACTGATATTAGTTAATCCATACACTTTACCATCTAACCAAGAGTCTCTAAAATCACATATGATATTTAATGAGGGGAACTCATTTTTAAGTAGCGTCACATAATAGTTAGATCGATGCGGCGGTCCAGTACTGATTACATTGGTAATTTTATATTCTTTGATTAGTTTCCTAGAAATTGAAAGAAGATTATTCTTCCAAAATAATGCTTCATCTTGAACAATACCTTTACCGCAGATCTGTAAAATCAGACCTGCGACTTTTCTTATTAACCTGTTGAAGAGCGAGGAACCATTATTTAGTAATCTATGCGGATAACTATTATCAATGTAATATGTTTTAATGTTCTTAGACTTGATATCATTCGTCCAATTAGTACTTACTTTATCCTTTGAAGGAGGAGTTGCACCAACAACATGTACTTCATAGCCCTTCAATGCTAAGTACTTAGCGAATTTAGCCCATCTCCTGCCACCGATTGCAGGATATGGAGGGAAGGCGTAAACGACAAGTAATAATGATTTACTCATTTTATTTCATCTGGCCTAGCTATCGCCGTAAGCACAAGTTCGTTTTTAGGAGTCACTATAAAATTACTTGGGATTGATTCTTTAATTAAACAATTAGCACCGATGACTACATTATCACCAATAATTACATCCTTAAGAATTGTGACATTTGAACCTATCCAACAATTATTGCCAATTTTAACTGTCCCTATACTAAACCCTTGTTCTTTCACATTCATGCTTCGATCTTTAAATCGATGATTGTGGTCATAGATTTTAACGCCTTCTCCTAGTATGGAATTATCTCCTATACAGACATCCCCCATGCAGTTAACGGAGCAACTATTGTTAAAGAATACATTATTGCCAATTAAGATGTGGCCAGCATCTACAAAAAAGTGGCAATCATTTCTCATGCTCACATTATCTCCAAATTCGATCAAGCTATCTTGATGCAAAATGTTTAGGCTGAATCTTCTCCCGATAGATAAGCTGTTTTTAAACTTCAAATTCTTACTAAATAGCAACTTAAAGAACCCTAACTTCAATCGTTTGGAAACTAAAAGTTTGAAATAATAAAACTTAATTATGAAGATTCTAATCATTAAAATAGGAATGGATCGGAAAATGCTTGATCTAATTTTGTGGTATTGCAATTAATTAAAAGATAATGTAAGCTAAACACTTTGTGCAACATTAATTAGATTAGAAGATAAATCATCCAATATACTACTTTTTAAGTTTACTCAGAATACTTCTTAGTTTTTGCACCTTTTTAAAGCCAAGCCACTTATAGGCTGTAATATAACTGGAAGTTGTAGCCGCTGAAACTCCTGGAACAAAATTACTAGATAGAAACGCTTCGAATAATCTTATACTTTCCGCTGAATTATACTTGTAAAGCTCCCTTATCTTATCAAAAACTATTTGTGACACATCTTCAATGACATCTAAATCAGTACCGCTTATTTTAAGATATTTTAAAATGTTGCCTCTAATCTCGGCATAACGGATAATGTTATCGACTGGAGTATCCTGTGATATAGAACCTGAGTCGCGGACACGAATAATAGTTAATGGCTTAGAATCAAAGTAAACGATAGCACCATGTTGCAATAACCTGAACATAAGGTCTGTCTCTTGACTACTTAGCAGATCTTCATTCCAGCCGTTTATTTGCAGCAATGCATCTTTCCTAAAAAAATTTGCGCAAGTGTTCCCCAATCCGTTCGATGCCAAGGCTATCCACTTGTCCTTACATTTTACAATATTTTGGGTCTGTATCCCTCTTACACTTTGCTTTATGGAGCTACCGGCGATGAATACCAAGCTTGAATCAGTCTGAATTAAGCTTAGCTGGTGCGATATTTTATTTGGCTTTAGTAAATCGTCTGCATCCAGAAACTGTATCCACTCTCCTTTAGCTAAACTTAAACCTTTGTTCCTGGCGGCGTTCGCTCCTTTTTTACTTTCAGAAGTAACTATAAGTCGGGGATACTTCTCTTTTAATGCAAGTAAAATATCGTAGGTATTGTCAGTAGAGTTATTATCAATGCAGATAACTTCTATACTTGCGTAAACTTGCTCATATACACTTGCCAGGCATTCTTCAATGTAAGCTTGAACATTGTAGCAGGGGATTATAATAGAAACAAGCAAAATATCAGTCATTGAATAAATATTACATCTTGAATAAGTTACTGATCCTTTCTTTATACTTTCTTACTCTATTGCTATAAATTTTGGGCTGATATACTGGAAAGTCTTTTAAGAATTTGGCCCTAGCTTTCCTTAACTCGATTCTATACTTCTCAAAATCCTTGATAGTATCTACATCCCAATAACCATAGGAATCTAGATAAGTAGAATAATCATTACCTCTTGAGGTAATGCTATTAGGGGAAAGAAGCCGCACATATAATGGATTATTTGCCTCCAGGTATACAACCTTCTTATCCTTGTAGTATAAATGGTAGGTTTGAGAATGATCCTGATTAAATAGATCTCTGCCACTTTTTCCATAGGCAGAAATAGCATGATCATACTTATGTATAATCGTGTTGGGAAACCAGTCTCTTTGCTGTTGACTAATTAAGTCAGAGGTGATTTCATAAAATGTGTGTTTAGATTCTGTAAGCGCATCAAATGAATATTTGGAAGCATGCTGCAGAGCATTAGGCATTATCAAATCATCATCGTCTAAGCGTATAAGATATTCCGGCTTAATGTGGCTTTCTACATATTGTAGTCCAGACTTAATCTTTTCATACTTGGTTGCAGCTGCATTATCAACAAGGTAGATAAGATTGTCATTTTCTTCTTCCTCTTCATCAGTAATAATCAGCGCTTTCCAATCAGTAAAATTCTGATTCAGCAAAGCTTTTTTACAAAGTTGCCATAATGCATCTCTAACATCGCTGCGAAATTGTTTGGGAGTTCTTGGAATTAGAAACAGATATTTTGTATTCATAACTTTTACATTTCATTAATACATATGAGATGTATTAATCCAATAATAAGAAGATTGTAAAGACAATTCTACTTAATGAGCTTTTAGAGTCAGGCAGCAAAATGTCGTTGATGAATCTAATAAGGTTAATACTTACAATAAATTCCTCTTTCAATATTTTATCAACTTTTCTAAATTCTGAAGGTAGTTATAATAAATGTTATACTAGCTTTCAACGACTTTTATCCAAGAGATGAATTCATTATTTCACTTCTGAAAATTATTTAAGATTCTTGCTTTAAGCTCTGAAACGGAGAATTGTTGACAATAATAGAACGGCTGTATTGCTATTCTTAGTAGTACTATATGTGTCCTTGTATTAATTGATTCATAAAAGTTAGTCTTGCTCTTAAGCTTTATCCTGTATAGGTGTAATAGGGTAAGTGAAAACCCATATCTATGCTCTTTATCAAAATGTTTAATGTATTTTCTTAATTGGTAAATTCTTTTATTTAATCTATATGAATCTAGATCGGTTCTTTGACTTACTCCTCCTTCATGCTTGAGATGCGTACACCAGATGTTGTCATGAAATTTTATTAAGCCATGCTGTGAAATCATAAGTTGAAGAGTATAATCACCACTATAAACTTTATAAAACCAGTCAGGCCACTTATCGAAGAGATCATTTCTGTACACCATGGAAGCTGTTGGCATAAACCATCCATTTACTACATCTTTGTGGTTAAATGTAGTCCTTTGTTGTAGCTGCTCAAACCTTTCTCTAAACGTCTCGGTTTTATCCTCCTTATTCTGGTGTATTACCAAAGCATCATGAAAACTCATTACATACTCTGGGTTAGCCTCTAAAAAATCAATCTGCTCCTGGAGTTTACGCTCGTACGTCCAGAAATCATCTCCTTCGCAAAGAGCAATATATTTACCATGTGCAGCAGCGAAAGCAGTTCTCGTTACTATACCATCCCCAATAGATTTCTGATTAACGCTCTGATATATTGGTTTAATAATGTCAGGATATTCTTTTTCATATTCCTTTATTATTTCCTGGGTTCTATCTGTGGAAGCATCATCATGAATTACTACTTCAAAAGGAAAATCAGTTTTCTGCATAATGAAACCATCCAATGCTTTCCTGATGAAAGGTTCGTGGTTATAAGTTAAAGAAACAATGCTCACTAATGGTTCCATGCTTTTAATAGACTAAACTTTGGATAAAGTATTTACTTAATTAACTCCTCATAAGCCCAAACTTTCTTCACTCTACCGCTTTCCAGCTCAACTATAGCATCGCATCGGTGCAAGGTCGTGAGCCGGTGGGCGATGATGATAATGGTCATGTCGTTGTCGGCGAGACGTGCCACGGCTTCGTTAATTTCATTTTCGGTAGCCGAGTCCAGGGCGCTGGTGGCTTCGTCCATAATCAAAATGGTCGCGCCGTGGTACAAAGCGCGGGCAATGCCTACGCGCTGCCTTTGCCCGCCCGACAGCAGAGAGCCCCTGTCTCCTATTTTTGTTTGTAAGCCATCCGGCAGTTGCGCCACCACATCCGTTAAGCTGGCCAGCAGTATGGCACGGTCCAGTTTGGCAGCATCTATGTCTTCTTTAGCTAATCCAAACGCAATGTTCTCGGCCAGCGACGCATCCAGAATGTATACTTCCTGCTGCACATAGCCAATCCTGCTGCGCCAGCTTACCACATTTGTTTCATCCAGCCGGGTGTCGTCAATCCATATTTCCCCGGCAGTTGGTTTATAAAAACCAAGCAGCAGGTTTACGAGCGTGCTTTTCCCGGAGCCGGACCGGCCAATCAGGCCGATGGTGCTGTTCTTTTTAATGGTGAGGCTCACGTTGTCCAGAACAGCCTTTTCGTCCTTATAAGAAAAGGAAATATTTGAGAACCTGATGTGCGTGGTAAAATCAATCTTGCCGGTTGTATTTACGGCGGGCGCTTTGTTATCAGCCTTTATTTCATCCAGCACCTTAAACGTATACTGGTAGCCTTTAACGCTTATAAGCGCAATCATGGAGCGGTTAATAGACGGAAGTATGCGGTAGGCAGCCAGGGCAAAAACAGACAGCAAACCGATAATATGGCTTTTGTCCTGCACGTGAAGCACCCCGTACAGGGCCACCAGGATAATGGCGGCCATCATACCGGTTTCTATCACTTTGGTGGGTGCCTGCTGCAGCACCTTGTCTAAAATTCTTAAATGCGACGTCCGGTTCAGCAGTCTTTTATGGTTTTCCAGGAAAAAAGCCTCCGAGCTGTTCATTTTCACATCGATGTACCCGTAAGTAGACTGGAATAAATTAATACCCTGCTTTGGGCTTATTTCGTTCAGCTCCGTCTGGATGGCAAGCGACCTGTTTTTTACCGCCTTGTAGAACAGCGAAAATACAGGTATGATAAAGATTAACAACAGGGCTACCACCAGCGGATCATAGACCAATATCGTTACCAGTATTACCAGAATAATAACGGCCTCGTTGATAAGTGTTATGGTGTTCAGCACAATGCCGTTGGTGAATTCGAGCGGTACTGAATTAATATTACGGATGATGTAATTGGGGTTGTTGTTCTTGTAAAACAAAAGCCCTTTCTGCTGGTAAATCGAAAAAAGGCGGCCCGAAAAATACTTGTAGAGGTTATAGGAAAAAGCGGCCTGGGTTTTATAAATCCAGAGGCTTATCATGTTTTTTACCACAATAAAGGCCAGCACGGAGAGCGCCAGCACCACCAGAAAGCTGGTTTCGGAGGTAAAACCGAGCAGGTCGTACAGCCAGCTGAAGGCTTTGTTGTTTGCGACAACGTTGTCCTGCAGCAGGATCATGATGATGGGCAGAATGGCCGCCAGCCCCAGAATGTCCAGAAAGGAATTGAAAAGCAGGAGCGCCATCATTCCCAGTGCTTTGGGCTTGGTCTCAGCAGGCAACAAAGCAGATACTTTCCGGAGGGTGGTAAATATTATATTATCGCCAATCATGTTTATCAGCAAATCTTTCAACTATACTTATACCGGGCAACAGGATACATTATCGCTGCTTTGCTGTACTTTTAATACTTAGCGTCGTTGTTGCGTGTGCTCATCAGTAACCTGGATGGCTTTTCTGGAGCATGATATAGTCCTTGTTCCTTAAGCCGCCTGCATTGGTAACATTCCAGAGCCTCAATGCAGTCTGCTATCCAATTCTGTTCTGTAGCAACATGCTGTATTCTTTAAAAAGTTAAGAAAGAGAATTGCATCATATCTGCTACAACGTTTATTAAACCATAAAGACATGAATTTAATTTTCTTTAGAAGCCCCGAAAAGACCTTTAGTTGGCCAAAGCCATTTCTACAGCACATGCCTCCCGGAAGATGCGAACTCAGGCTACCAAAGCACTGCTGCCGGCCCAAAGCACATTTCTGATTCCCAGAAGTTAACTAACCAGCTATTTTTCCGGAAAGTTCAATTGTACTATTCTAAATAATTTCCTCTGGCAAATATAGCAATAAAAAGGACATTATCACTTTCTTGTCTTCACCAGTCCGGGCAATTGTGCAATAAACTTATTTAAATGAGATTTATCAGCCATTTTAATATACAGGGCATTATTGTATAGCATCTGCTCTTCACCAAGCTTCAAATCTCCGCTCTTCAATGCTTTTTCCAGATCTTTCTCTACAGAGTAAATATGAAAACCCAGCTTTTTAAGCCATGGATAGGTGGGGTTATTCTCACTTAAAAAGATTTTAGCGCCATAAAACAATAACATGAATATATTACCCAAGGCCATTTGCCTGTAAGAATTAAATACTGCTGTTGTAACAGTATTTAAAAGGTGCAGGTATTCCTGGTAAGGCATAAAATCTTCCAGTATATGGATATCAATAGATAGCCCTTTCATGATCTGCATTATATTCTCCCGGTAAACCGAATTATAGCCATAGCCAAAAGGCACAATCACTTCGCCTTTGTATTGCAACTCCTCTAACAGAATAAAGATATCCACATGGTTATTTCCTGGTGCAGATGAGTTTCCTACCAGGATCTTCGATTCGGCCTTGGCGGAATAATCCGGTTCGGGAAAAGTGGTAGTAACAGGAATCTGCAGAAATTCAGGAAGCGTAGTTACGTGGCTTTTTAAATAATTGTATTCGTCTTCATTATACCAGGCAAAGTAATCAACCGTAAGAATAGCTTTCTGCACCTCAGTTAAAAAGGAAAAATCTCCTTTAAAGAGCTGCTTGCCTAAATCCACCTTTTCTTTAAGCCTTTTTTTCAGAATTTCCTTAATCTCAGGCGTACATATTTTTCTTGTTCTTTCTGTGAAATTATACTTGCTTAAGCTAGTCTGATTATAAATTTCTGTTCCGAAGAAATGCCAGATAATGACAGGCTTTTTGGATAAGGCATTTATAAATAAAGCCTTTTCGTAAGTAAGGTTGTAAACAATTATAATATTAAGTTCTGATAAATTGCCGACTACATCTTTAAACCAATGCTTGGATTCGGGCTTTACCCATTTAGTTATGTCCGCATATTTTCCTGTATAGGTAAATTTTTTCTTTATATAGATAATCTGGTTCTCACATCCATTGAAAAAATAGCGAGGAAGTACCAAATCAATAAATTTATCATCATCAATTACATGCAATATTTTAAACATGATATTAAATTTCAGAAGCAAACTGTAATTTTTACCTGTGGGCTATAGTGGGAGAGTGTTAACATCAGCAAGACCTGTATTATGCTGTTGAGCAGAATCAAAGATATGCTGATATCCTAGTTGCCATCTGCTGATTCTTACATATTAACTGAAAGAGTACTCAACATGCTTTCCATGTAAATACTAATCAGGTCTAAGCCAGAGGCAGTACTTTGTAAACCTGCTTACAAATTTTACCGGATATGTTCTTTACAGGGCTTTTCTTAAGAATTTAGCCGGATTGCCTGCCCATACTTCGAACTCACCAACATCTTTCAGCAAAACACTCCCCATCGCCAGGGTAGAGTAATTCCCAATAGTCAGAAACTCCCTTATGGTGGCGTTTAAGCTTATGTGCACGCCCTCACCGATTTTCAAATAAGCGCCGACACATGATCCTGCGGCAATAAAAGTATGGGAGCCGATAATGTTATTATGCCCGATTGTAGCGCCCACCATCACACGGCAACATTTACCGAACTTAGTACCAGGTGAAACAGAAACATTAGGCATGATAACGCAGCCAGGTGCCAGCTCAACATTTGGTGCCACGTATGCGGTCGGATGAACAAAGGTTGCTAACCGCTCCTCAGGAATTAACAATGAGTCAAAAAGCTCGATTCTCTCTTTTTGCCCGTCTATCTTGTAAATCGTGTTAATGAAATAATATCCTTCCTTAATAAACTTTTTGACATCCTTTAACCCGCCCCGGACTTTATAGCCTTCTATCTCGTCGCAGTCGTCGCGATCATTAATATAACCGTCGAACTCATATGCTGTGTAGCCCCGCATGTTTGCATCAATCATTGCATTCGCAATCACTGATGCATTTCCCAAGCCGCCAAATATCAATACCTTCTTCATAGTAATTCATATTGCTTTAAATACTCCGCGATATTTTCTTTAGAGTTGAACATCAGCACATCCAGTATAGAAAGCCATGGTACAAAATCATTATTAAACTGCTGGTAAACAACCGGCAAGGATTTAAGAAAGTTTAGGTTTATACCCTGCTGTGCAAAGTCTTCTTTGGTATACAACTCTCTTCCTCCTATGGCATTGATATAATCAGATCCGCCCGTTTTTTTTACTATGTCAATCAGCCGGTCTCCCTTTTTTAAATCCACGTTCTGAAAATCACATTGCGAGCTCCTTTTCAACTCCGTTTTTATGTTAAGATAATCACAGATGCTTGTGATACCCGCGGTAGCTAAATCGGCGATGCTTTCCGGCCTTTTGTTTAAAACAGCATGAAGCAAGGTATTAATCTCTTCAAAAAAAGGAGCTTTCCTGTAAGCGGCCTCTATTGTTTTGCAAAACCCGGAAATATCTTTGCTCGACCAGTCTACCCCTATTTCATTAATTAATTTGCTCTGGCTTGCCTTAATGCACGGAATAGTAAACAGGTGCTCTTTACCATTCAGTAAAATTCTATTTCTGTTTATCCACCCTTTCTTTATATACTGTACATCATCATAAATCACGAACAAATCTACGGCATCAATCAATTGAAAATAACCTATGTAAGGAAATACGTATGGCTGCATTATCGCAACTTTCATCTACTTCTTTTATCTAACTGTTCCTGTTTTTTTAAAACCTTCTTCGCTTTGGCAATAATTGGCGGCCCCACAAACTTACCTTTCATGATGGCCACACCTTTGCCCTCCAGGCTAGCTTCTTCAGCCAGCCTGAGCATTTCTTTAGCATCGTTCAGCTCCTGCAGAGTAGGGGAATAGTATTGATGAACCAGCGGAATTTCTGCTGGATTCAGTAAAAGCATGCCTTCAAAACCAAGCTTAAGAGATAAAATAAGGTTTTTCTCTAAATCCTCCAGATCATGCACGTTTACATGTACAGTATCTATCGGAATAATATTGTGAGCACGTGCCGCCATGGCAATCAATGCTCTTGGCGTAAACAGGCTTATATGCTCTGCATCATGAATTCCCTGTAAATCCGTTACAAAATCTTCTGAGCCGTAAGCAATGGCTATAACCCTTTTGGAGGCGGAACAAATCTCCTGCACATTAAGTACGGCAGAAGCTGTTTCAATTAATGGTATGATCTTATAAGTTCCGACGGGGATCTTTTTCTCATACTCTATTGTTTCTAAAAGCTTGCAAAAGAAGTAGATATCTTCGCCCCTTTTTGCTTTTGGATACACAAAGCCATTTACCCCGGGAATAGTTAACTGGTAGACGTCCTTCAATAACTCGCCGCTCTCCCGATCGTTTACCCTTGGGAAAATCACCCGGTTTTCAAACAAGCCTTCACTAATGTACTTTTTTATTTTATCTCTTGCTACCTGCTTATTTGATAAGGGCTGAACAGAATCTTCAATATCAAAAAGTAAAATATCTGCATCGATTTTCGCAGCACTCTGTAAAAGCTTATCATTGTGACCTGGCACAAACATTAAGCTACGCATCAGATATTCGCTCATACTTAATTGCGTTTTGGTATTAGCACCTTGCGTCTGAATCTTAATACAGGCTTCTTATCCTGGTTGTAGGCGGTTGTTTCTACATAGATAATACCCCTATCAGCTTTGGTCGCTGACGCCCACTTGTCCAGTACTTTGGTTTCAGCATAAATCGTATCGTTTATAAAAACGGGCAACAGATGCTGCACTTGCTCGTATTCAAGGTTTGCAATAGCCTTGCCGCTGATATCTGGCACGGTCATGCCCACCGTTAAGCTAAACACAAGCGTTCCGACAACTAGTATCTTCCCATGTTGCTTATCTGAAGCATAATCCGCATTCGTATGCACCGGATGATGGTTCATGGTTAACAAGCTGAACAAATTATTGTCGCTCTCAAATATTGTTTTAGAAAGCACGTGCTGAATCAGTTCGCCAACTTTAAAATCCTCATAATAATTTCCCAGATTACTTACGTGCATTTCCTTTACCTTTTTCAGTTATAATCTTAGCCCGTTTAATGTGCGGGCGTTCAATCACTTCATTTCCAATCACTATCGGAGAAAACTCTAGGTTTTCTCCGGCTTTGCTATAAGCATCCATCACAACCGCAGCCCACTGTACTTCTTCCTCGCTGAAATAATCAAAGGTATTAAAAATTTCTAATTGCCATGGATGAATCAGGAACTTGGCATCATAGCCTTTTTCAAAGCCGTCAGCCAGTTCCTCTTTAAACAACGTTTGATCCTGTAGCTCCATAGAAGCAATATCGATACAATCTACTTCTGCCGCTTTTGCTGAATACAGGAGCTTCTGCCTGGGGTACTCCAGATTTTTCAAGGTATGCTTTGCTCCAAGTATGGAGACCAGGTCATGACTGCCTAATCCTACCCCTTTAATTTGTCCGTTCGCATTAAACAACATACTGTCTAAATCAATGAGCATTCTGGGATGCTCCACAAGCACAATAAACTGATGATTAGAATTTATATCCAGTCCTGTTACCAGCGAATTAAACTCTTCGGCAGAAAGCAGCTTAGGTAAAACAATTTTGCTAAAGCCTTTTTCTAATAATAATTTTAGAACTCCGCCATCAATCTGCTGTTCAAAGCTTTCTCTCAGGGGCACTCTTAACCAAAATTCATTCACATTGGTAGAACGGAGAAGCGTGTTTATGATTTCAGCCCTTTCAGAGCCTTTTACTGCATCCTCCAAGTCAATAATAATTTCATCAACCCCTTGATTTCGGATAAATTCAAGGTTGCTATATCTTGTTCCGGGTATAAAGAAATATGAACGCATAAGTTTCTGCTAGTAATTTTGGTAACGTAAAACCAGGCGGGCAATTAAATGCACATCCTCAGGCTTTAAGGAGTGATAAAGCGGAAAGCAAAGGACGCGCTGCACAATATCCTCGCATACAGGCAAAGGCGACGTTTTAGTAACATAAGGCAGTTCAGCCAGGGAAGGATAGAAATACCTTCTGCAAAAAATGTTGTTAGCTGCTAGTCTCTTATAGCACTCCTGCATGAGCTCAGCAGATTCGAAGACAAAGGGGTAGTAAGCAAAATTATACATTGTGCCTTCCTGGATTCTGGGTCTGAAACCATTTACGTGGCGCATGTACTGGTCATAATTTGCGCTCAGCTCTTTACGCCTGTCCAGAATTGCCGTGATATGGTTTAGGTTTACGAGGCCCATGGCCGCATGGAATTCAGAATTCTTTCCGTTAATCCCTATTTCTGCAAATGCTTCCGGACCACTATGCCCGAAGTTGCGCATGTACGCCATCTTCTTGAGCAAATCAGGGTTGTTTGTAAAAACGGCTCCTCCTTCTATGGTATGAAACAGCTTTGTTGCATGAAAACTGGTGGTACTGATGTCTCCGTAATCAAATATGGAACGCCCTTTATACTTTGTGCCGAAACAATGTGCTGCATCATAAATAACTTTAAGTCCATACTTGTCGGCAATGGCCTGGATGGCATCTATGTCGCAGGGGTTTCCATAAACGTGCGTTGCCAGTATGGCAGATGTGCGCTCCGTAATGGCCGCTTCTATCTTTGTGGGATCGAGATTTAACGTTTCCGGATCAATATCGACGAAAACCGGCATGCAGCCTTCCCATACTATACTGCTGGTGGTAGCAACATAAGAAAACGGTGTCGTGATGATTTCCCCTTCCAACCCGAGCGCCTTGATGGCTATTTGCAGGGCTATGGTACCATTAGAAAGGTATAGCAGGTGATTAACCCCCAGGTATTGCTTTAGCTTGAGCTCCAGATCATTTACTATCGGTCCATTATTGGTGAGCCACTGGCGCTCCCATATATCCTTTATGTAAGACTGGTATTCTTCAACAGGTGGCAGAAAAGGCTTGGTGACAGGTATCATCTTTTTAGAATTAATCGTCTGAAATCAATAATAGCAGGCATTTTTATCAGCTGGCTTATTCCCAGGTATAGTATAAAATACAGGCACCCCGTTATACCCACCCGCATGAAATCGATCATGTGCAGCATCTGCAATAAAACGTATTTGTCTATTAGCCAGGAAAGTACCCCAACCAATGCAGCTAAAATAATCATTGGCGCAACATTCTTTACCTGCTCTGTCATGGGGTAGCCAATCATTTTACCACTATACCACGAGTTTATAAAATAAGCTACAAACGAGATTATCACCTGCAGGTATAACAAGCCGTAAATTCCAAAAGGAATGGCTACAATGATACCGACTGTAATAAAAGCCTTTTTAATGATCTCTAATTTGAGAAACAACTCACTTCTGCCTTTTACTTTCAGGATGTTTAAATTATACGAATTTAACGGATATAGTATACCTGCCGCGCATAATGTCTGAAAATACGGGACAGCAGGCACCCATTTTTCGGTTAAAAGAAAGCGTATCAGAGGCTCGGCAATTACACCAAGCAATATCATGGTAGGGGCAATCCAAAAGAGCACCTGCTGCATTAATTTCTTATAGGCCATTTTCAGCTTTTCATTTTCATGCTGAATGGACGAAAACATGGGGTATGTTACTTTATTCAGCGCAGTGGAAATGTTCTGCACGGGTAGCTGCTGCAGGCTCTTCGCTCTTGTATAATAACCCAGATAGGCAACCGGGAAGAACTTGCCGATTATCAGGTTGTATATATTATTATAAATTGTATCCAGCAGCCCCGAAAGGGTCAGTTTATATCCAAAGCTAAAGTGGTATTTAAAACGCTCCTTGTCGAACAGGAAGTTCGGGCGCCAGCCGCTGTAAATCCAGTGCTGCACAGCGGATAAAAAAGATTGAAACAGATTCATCCAGACCAGGCTCCATACACCATAATCCAGGTAAGCCAGTATAACACCTAGGATTCCTCCCCCGATTACAGAAGGTATCTGTATTTTCATCTGGGTCTTAAAATCCATTTCTTTGGTTAACCGGGTGCTCTGTACCCCTACAAAAGCGCTGATTATAAAAGATATGGTATATATCCGGATAATAGGTGTTAAGATCTCCTGGTCATAAAATGAAGCGATAAAAGGAGCCGAAAAGAAAAGAATCACATAAATGAAGATGCTGCCTATTATATTGATAAAGAAAACGGTAGAATAGTCTTTCTGATCAGCATTGGGCGTTCTAATCAGGGAGGAGGACAAGCCACTATCCATTAAAGAGCTTCCTATTGCCATAAAGACAGAAAGCATGCCTATTAAACCATAATCTGCCGGAAGCAGAACCCTGGCCATTATAATGGATACACCAAAATTAATCAGTTGCACACTAAACCGCTGACTGAAAGTCCAGAACAGACCGGAAATTGTTTGCTTTTGTAGGCTCACTTATTGTTTATTATGCTGTTTTCAGAAATTCTGAAGCAGTTTTTGATTGAATGGGGGCAAATATAAATAAAAGACCGGGTTATAGCTTTCCATAACCCGGTCTTTTATTTATATTTATTTGGATTTAAGATTCGTGGTAGTTCAGCACTTTGTGTCCGCCTTCTACCAGGTAGGTATCTCTTCGGAATAGTTCTAGGTCAGACTGCATCATATCTTTTACCAGCGCTGCCAGATCATACTTAGGTTCCCAGCCAAGTTTGGTTTTAGATTTGGTCGCATCGCCAATCAGCAGTTCCACTTCGGTGGGCCTGAAATAACTCGCATCCACGCAAACTACTTCTTTGCCGGTTTCCAGTTTATAGGCCGGGTTGGTACAAGCCGCAATATAACCTTTTTCGTCCACACCTTCCCCTTTAAATTCGATTTGAATGCCTGCTTCGGCAAAAGCCATCTTCACAAAATCGCGCACGGTGGTAGTTACGCCGGTGGCTATCACGAAGTCCTCAGGTGTGTCCTGTTGCAGGATGCGCCACATGGCGTCTACATAATCCTTGGCATGCCCCCAGTCGCGGCGCGCCTCCAGGTTACCCAGGTATAGTTTGTCCTGCAGGCCAAAAGCAATGCGCGCTGCGGCGCGCGTAATTTTACGGGTTACGAAAGTCTCCCCGCGCAGCGGAGATTCGTGGTTGAACAAAATGCCGTTGCAGGCAAACATGTTATAGGCCTCGCGGTAGTTTACTGTAATCCAGTAAGCGTACAGCTTGGCCACCGCATAAGGCGAACGCGGGTAAAAGGGCGTGGATTCAGATTGCGGTACCGCCTGTACCAGACCGTATAGTTCGGAAGTGGAAGCCTGGTAAATCCTTGTCTTTTCGGTCAGCCCCAGTATTCGGACAGCTTCCAGGATGCGCAGGGTGCCCAGCCCGTCGGCATTGGCGGTATACTCCGGCATATCGAAACTCACCTTTACATGGCTCATAGCAGCCAGGTTATAGATCTCATCCGGCTGGGTTTCCTGTATAATGCGGATCAGGTTGGTGGAATCTGTCAGATCGCCGTAGTGCAGCTTGAAGTGAATGTGCTTCTCGTGCGGGTCCTGGTACAGGTGGTCGATGCGGTCAGTATTAAAAAGGGAGCTGCGGCGCTTGAGGCCGTGCACCTTATAGCCTTTTTCTAAAAGCAATTCGGCTAAGTAAGCGCCGTCCTGTCCGGTTATACCTGTGATGAGGGCTGTTTTCATTTCTATGTCAATTTTAATTTCAGTACTATATGTTGTTCCGGATAATTGCCTGAATCAGGATTCTCAGGAGGAGTAACATCCTGGCGCTGCGCTCTTCCGAGTCTAACCCCACCATCAAAGTCAGGGAATTTGCCACTAATTAGTGCCCTCTTCTTTCAGGAAATTGCCGGAGAGGGATTTTTCGTTTTAAAGTCCGCATACGCCAGGCCAATACCCTCCTGCAATTCAATCTTATGCTTCCAGCCGAGGCGGTGCAGCTTCGTCACGTCCATCAGCTTGCGGGGTGTGCCGTCTGGTTTGCTTGTATCAAATACCAGCCGGCCCTCAAAACCTATTGTTTCTTTTATGAGCAGGGCCAGGTCTTTGATGGCGATATCCTCGCCTGTGCCAATGTTCACCAGCTCACGGCCCGAATAATTTTCCATCAGGTAAATGCAGGCTTCCGCCAGATCGTCAGCAAAAAGGAACTCCCGGCGCGGGCTTCCGGTGCCCCAGACCACTACTTCAGGAGCGCCATTTTCTTTCGCCTCATGAAATTTCCGGATCAATGCCGGCAGTACATGCGAGTTTTGCAGATCATAGTTATCATTGTAGCCATACAGATTTGTCGGCATTACGCTAATGAAATCGCAGCCATACTGGTCGCGGTAGGCTTCGCACAGTTTAATGCCTGCTATTTTGGCGATGGCATAGGGCTCGTTGGTTTGTTCCAGCGGCCCGGTCAGCAGGTATTCTTCCTTCAGTGGCTGCGGGGCCATTTTCGGGTAAATGCAGGAAGATCCCAGGAACTGCAGCTTCGTTACGCCGCTTTGGCAGGCAGCCTGAATGACGTTTGCCTCTATCATCAGGTTTTCGTAGAGGAAGTCGGCCCGGTAGGTGTTGTTGGCCTGAATGCCTCCTACTTTGGCAGCCGCCAGAAAGACATAATCCGGCTTCTCTTCCGCAAAAAAATCCGAAACAGCCTGCTGGTTGCGCAGGTCCAGCTCCGCCGACGTGCGGGTAAGGATATTTTCGTAACCGGCGGCTCGCAGCTTGCGGCAAATGGCAGATCCAACCATCCCCCGGTGACCGGCCACATATATGCTAGAAGATTCTTCCATGCTATACTAAAGTCTTTCTATCTCTAAATCTACCAAATTTAATCTTTACTGCGCCAATGCTGGCCTGAATTTGCAGCCGGTATGATAAATCTGTGCAGATCCAGCATTTTATTACTCCACTGGGAGAGCCTTATTTCCGGAAAGGGAATTCACCTTATTAAAGCTGCCATACTTTCAAACGCCCTGTACCTGAATAGCAGGAGCTCCTCGATCCAGTTATTCAGAATCAAAAGATCCGCCACCATGGTTTTGCCTGTTCGTCTTCGGCATAATAGCCGTAGCCATAACCGTAGCCATAGCCGTAGCCATAGTTAAGCTTCTTGAAATCCACATCATTAAACAGGATGGCCGTATTCCGGATTTTGCCAGCTTCATACTGCTGTTGTGTATTCGACAGGAACGATTTAAAAGTATATCCCTGACGAACCATAAAAATATTGGCGTCAGCCAGTTGCATCAGCTCCAATCCGTCAGAAAGGATGCCCACGGGCGGTGTGTCTAAAATTATATAGTCGTAGCGGGTTTTCAATTCTTTTATCATATCATCCATGCGCCTGCTCAGGAGCAGCTCTGAAGGGTTCGGCGGTATGTCGCCGGACGGCAGGATATGTAAATTTTCCTGAAGGGTATGGTGCAGCACTTCATTCAGGGAAGTATGGCCGGCCAGGTAGTTGCTCAGGCCTATCACACTGCTTACACCAAAATCGGTGTTGTTGTTTGGCTTACGCATATCGGCGTTTACCAGAAGTGTGCGTTCCCCTGAAATGGCAAAGATATAAGCCAGGTTCCTGGCAGAGAAGGTCTTCCCTTCGCCGCTTATGGAGGAGGTAACAACGAAGATTTTGCCCTGACCGGGGGTAGCCTGGATCATGAAACGGAGGTTGGAGCGCACCGTCCGGAAAGCTTCTGCCAAAGCAGACTTCGGGCTTTGGTCTATAAGGCCTGCCTGTTCCTCTTTGTTGTGGCCTATGATACCCAGCAGCGGCAGGGTGGTAAGCCTGGCAATATCTTCGGTAGAGGTTACTTTGTTGTTCAGCAGATCCTTCAGAAAAATAAACCCGGCTGGCAGCAGCAGCCCCAGAAAAAGCGCTATGAGGTAGTTTTGCCTTGGCTTCGGTGTGATCATGGACTTTACGGCTGCGGCGTTCACCAGCCTTGCATCGGGCGTCGTAGCTGCAGTCGTAATGCCTGCCTCGGCACGTTTCTGCATCAGGAAAACATACAAGCCCTCGCTTAACTCATGCATGCGGTTGAGGTTGATGAGCTGCCGTTCAGCTGCCGGCAACTGATGCAGGGCGCCCATTATCCGGCCAATGCGGGCGTTGATGTCTGAAACAGCTATCTGGTTGACGCGCTTCAGGTTGTCCAGGTTTTCAGCGATCCCGGCCAGAAGTTCCCGTATCCGGGTTTTTGCAGCTTCGATCTCCGTTTTAACCAATGGATTCTGCGTTTGCTGTGCTGTTAAGCCGGTCAGCTGCAATTGTACTTCCACGAGCTGCTGAATCAGCTGGTTCAGTACCGGGTCTGTTACGCCAAAGGATGAAGGCGCAATAACGGATCTGGTAATATCGCCGGCGGCTATGTAGTTCTTCAGGTAATCAAAATACTTGGCATTCAGGAGCAGCGCTGCTTTCTCACGCTCCAGATCCTGTACCTGCGTATTGGTCTGGGCGCCTTCTTCGCTCATGGTAAGGCCGGTGTTGGCTCGTTTAAAACTCTCGAGCCTCCCCTCTACCAGCGACAGAGAATCGCTGATTTGCTGCAGCTGTTCATCTATAAAATTAATGGTATTCAGGGCTGTCCTGTTTTTCTCTTCCAGGCTTTGCGAAATATACGTCTGCACATGCTGGTTCAGAAAAGCGATAGCTTTCTTCGTATTGTCGCCAACCGCACTGATTTCCAGAATAGAAGTTTCCGGTATAGGTGAAATAGTCAGGCTGCCCCGATAGTGGTTAATGAGGCTTTGTGTATCGTTAATTTGAAAAAACAAGTCCTTGGCGGTAATCTGGTCAGGGTTAAGCAGCTGCACCACAAACCGGAATCCGTTTACGTCTACCAGCCTGCCGAATGGGTATGTTTTATCGGTTTTGTCTGGCAGCAGGGTCGTTCCATCTGCCGGAAGCCTGAAAGAATCATCGTCAACTATTTCGATTCTGATAAGCTTGCCATACGGAATATTGGAGGAGGAAGAATCAAGCAGCACGCGGATAGGGCTTTCGCCATAAATTTCGGAGAACTTGATGTTGCCTTCAGCAAAGTATGATACGCCGAAATCCAGGTGCTCAATTGTTTCTTTTACCAGATCGTTTGATTTCAGCAGGATGGCCTCGTTGTTCAGGTTCTTCTCATTGGTGAAAAGCTCCTCGCCGTAAAGCAGGTTGATGGACGCATTAGACGGATCGGTGGGCTGTTTGATAAGCACGGTGGTGCTCACGTCGTATAAAGGCGTGGTGTAGCGGGTTACGGCAAAGGCAATCAGCAGCGCCAGCGGTACCGACAAAAAAAACAGGTACCAGTATTGCCGCAGCTTTTGCAGAATCAGTTGCAGGTCAATCAGGCTGTCTTGCTGTGGTATAGATTCAGGCGTCACGCTTTGTATGTCAGGGTAGTAAGTATAAAAACGGCTATAAGAAACGGCTGACCAGGACGCTCAAGGTGGCAACGATGGACAGCGTCAGGCTGATGTTGGCCAGCAGGTTTTCTCTCACCGCTTTGGCCGGCAAAGGGTCCACCACAATCATATCATTGGGTTGCAGAAAGAAGTTGCTCATGGCCAGCACATCATCATCCAGCAAACTAAAAGTATAAAGTTTTGCCTGCCCGTTTTCATAGCGCACCAGTTTTACCTGGCTGCGGTTAGCATAAGGGGTTAAACCGCTGGCACTGGCAATAGCCTCCAGCACATTCAGGTTATCCTGGTAGGTGGTAAACTGCCCCTGGCGGGTAACCTCGCCCAATACGGTATAGCGGAAGGTCAGCAGGCGCAGGTTTACGGTTGGGTCCTTCAGGAAGGGTTTCAGGGCTTCTGTTACTTTTACGCGTGCCTCGGGCATCGTAAGGCCCGACAGGTTTATTTTGCCTACGGCAGGCAGCAGAATATTGCCTGCCACATCCAGGGTATAGCCGTCCAGCACCGGGTCGGTGGCGCCGAAGGTAGCAACGCCGGCATTCAGAAAATTATACTCGTTCGGGGTAGTGCTTTGCACCCGCAGCGACAGCACATCGCCGGGTTTAAGGGTATAGGCCTCTGGCTTCAGGTCGAAAGTCCGCAACAACTCATCCGCTTTTCCCTGGTTCTCCACCTGTGGGTTATCCTGTAACAATATCAACTCCTTCTGAGGCACACAGGAGGCGAACAGCAGGATGCCGATGAGTATCTGGAAAGCATTCAGGGTATTACGCATTCTTGTAGTATGGCTGACTAATAAGATTTATACTTTCAGACCGCTCGCGGGCCATCGCCTTCTTTTGAAGGAGCGAAATTATAAAATTATTGTGATTCTGTACAGCAACTTCCTAAATATTTTAGCTGCCCGGCCTGCAGGTAAAGGAATATATTGACCCATACATTACCTGCAAGACATAAACATACAATATTAGAAATATAAAATTATTAAGCCTGCGGCGCGGCAGGCGCAGCATAAACCGGATAGTATGGCTATACCTAAAACTGCATTTGTATACCATTGGTCAGGGCATACACAAATTTTGTAACCGGCACAATCGGGCGGTTTTCAAAGGTACAGTTAAAACTTGTCCGGAAGGCAAATTTACTGTTAAGTTTTACGTTCAGCGACACATCGCCACTCACCCGGTTGCGCATGCGCGCAATGTTATTATCGTAGCCAAACTGGTAGTATACAATACCTTCAGTTGATAGTTGCTCGCTGAGTTTAGCCTTGGTGCTGATATAGTTGGTGCTCTTTACCAGGTCTGCTATCCTGTAGCCACTTCCCTCCTGCGCTAAATTCCGCCACTCCTCATGTTCGTGCATCAGGCCGGTGCCCGCATATACACTTACATCCGCTCCGCGCAGCACGGCTATTCTCAGCCCGCCGCCAGCTAGGGTACGTAGTTCCAGCCCGCGTGCTTTGTCGGCCTGTACCTGTGCAAACAGCTCGTAAGACAGCTTCCGCTTTCTCAGAAAATTTACCCGGAAGTGTGCATAACCTGTGCTGGCTACCGTGTTGCGCTGCTCTTCTGAAGTAAAATTCACTAAAAGATAATTGTAATTATTGATGAGCAGGTAACTGTTTTGGGGCGAAACATAGGCCAAATCGCCATTGAAGGTAAACTGCAGGTAGTTGTTCGGGTTATTTTTGCCCGCATTCTGGTTATACACGGAGAAGTTTATACCTAATTTCCCAGTCAGGTAGTTCGCGGAATCCTGCTCCACACGGGCACGCTCGATATTGAGTATCTGGGCATTGGCAGCAAAAAAAGAGGCAAGGCAGAAACTGAAACTTAAAGCGGCAATTAATTTATAAGTGTGTAGCTGCATTTCAGGTTTAGTACATGAAGAAGGCTTTCATGAAGTATGATGAAAAGCAAAAATACTTTTTAGCCAGCTAAAACGAAACATGCCTGAAAACAAATTGCCTGTTTTATACTTGTAAATAAATGTTTAATATGTATGGTTTTTAACGCCAGCTGCAACAGATGAACAACGAAGAAGCCCTTATTGCTGCCACGGCAGATTACGTAAAAGAACTTTTATCGGGCGAAGGGTCCGGGCACGACTGGTGGCATATTAACCGTGTCCGGAAC
>NZ_JADQDR010000006.1 GCF_015694705.1 Pontibacter rufus
CTGCCCTTCTTTCGGAAAGCGGATGCAAAGGTACAACTTCCTCTTTATCCCGCAACACAAATTAAGAAAAATATTTTTCAGCTGCCCTGCCGGCCCAAGCGGGCTGCAAAACTACAAACTCCTGCGCCAAACACAAGCACAAGCCTTCAATTTATTTTTTCCCTCTCTGCCCGCTATCCCGCTAAACCCCGCCCCTGCTGAACCGGAATGCAAAAGTAACACTTATATGTCCGAGTGCAAGCAAGTATAAAAGAAATATTTTTTCAGCCTTTCAGTTGAATTTTATTTCCGAATACATGATAATACCCCCTTTCTATTAAGGCAGGCTACATTGTATTCCTTATACTCTATTCTCCTTATAATCTCGGTTTTTCAGACTCCCCTTCCTGCTAAAGGGGATGCAAAAGTAGCATCTGTTTCCGACTTTCAAAACAATTCCGGAAATTTTATTCCAATAATTTTCTCTTTAAAAAGAACAGGCTACCGCTTGCAAGCGGTAGCCTGTTCTACTGCTGCGTTTTATACTTCTATACTTCCATCTTTTCTCTGATGAGCGTGCTCTTCCTGTCAGGGCCAACAGATACGATGGTTACCGGCACCTGCAGGTGCTGCTCTAAAAAGCGAAGGTAATTCACAAAAGCCTCCGGTAAATCTTCTACTGTCTCTATCTGGTTGAGGTCAATTTTCCAGCCCGGCAGTTCCTCATAAACAGGCTCAATGATCTCGGTTTCCATGGCATGCGGCACCCTGTCTGTTATTTCGCCGGAAGCCAGTTTATACTTGGTGCATACTTTGATGGTGTCGAAGTCTGTCAGCACATCCGCTTTCATCATGTTAAGCTGGGTTACACTGTTCAGCATGATGCTATACTTCAGCGTTGGCAGGTCTATCCAGCCGCAACGACGCGGACGCCCGGTAGTAGAGCCGAATTCATTTCCAGCCTTTCTTATCTTCTCTCCTTCTTCATCCAGCAGTTCTGTCGGGAAAGGCCCGCTGCCTACACGGGTACAGTAGGCTTTAAAGATACCGTATACTTCACCAATATGATGCGGCGCTATTCCCAGTCCGGTACAAGCTCCTGCTACCAATGTAGTAGAAGATGTTACAAACGGATAGGTACCAAAATCAACATCCAGCAACGAACCCTGTGCACCCTCTGCCAGTATGCGCTTGCCGGCGGCAAGGGCATCGTTAATCATGTACTCACTATCCACCAATTTCAGGGTACGCAGGTATGCCACGGCATCAAAGAACACCTGCTCCTGATCGCCAAGCTCCAGGGTCTGCCCATAATATTCCACGGTTTTGCGGTGGCGGTCCAATAATTTATGGTAGCGGTCTTCAAAATCTTCGGCCAGTATATCTCCTACCCGCAGGCCGACGCGGCCAATTTTATCCTGGTAAGTTGGCCCGATGCCTTTTAGTGTAGAGCCTATTTTACCGCTTCCGAGCGCCTCCTCCGACACGCGATCCAGCACTTTGTGCGACGGAAGTATAAGCGATGCTTTTTTAGAGATAAACAGGTTTCTGGCAGCATCTACGCCTCTTGCCTGCAGTTTCTCCATCTCGGCACGGAACACAATGGGGTCCAGCACAACGCCGTTGCCAATGATGTTCTGAATATGCGGATGGAAAATACCGGATGGGATTTGGTGGAGGACGTGCTTGGTGCCTTCAAACTCCAAAGTATGCCCGGCGTTGGGGCCGCCCTGAAAACGTGCTACAATGTCATAGGTTGGCGCGAGCACGTCTACGATTTTACCTTTGCCTTCGTCGCCCCACTGCAGGCCTATTAATATATCAACTGCCATGTATGTTTTAATAAATTGATTTCTTTGAGAATTGCGCTGCTTAATACCCTGATTATGCACAAAGCATAAAATCCTGAACTATCAAGCCACTATTCTTAAAGTCTGATTCCGAAATAAGTAATCGCTTTTACGCCCAAATGTAGCAATATTATTAATCAGGATTAAAAATCTGAGGAGAAACTTGAATTCGGATTGATTAGGTAAGTTATCGAAGCAGACGTGTAATCGAAAATACTACGTGTTCAATAGCTCCCTGGTGGCTGGCTGTCACTTTCCTTTCTATCAGAGATCTGTTCAGAATAAATATTTTATGCAAGCGCAGGTAGCTCTTGTAAGGCAAAGGTGGTCCATCAAAATCTCCTTCATTGAGCTCAAGCGACAGCGAATCACCTTTATTTACGTGCGTGATCATCATCAGCAAATAATCACCTGTTTTATTGACCATGTGATTGGAGATGATTAAAGCCGGCCGTACTTTCGTCCTGGATAAGTCGGTGAAGGGAAAAGGCACCCAAACAATATCGCCCTGCTGATAATTAAGAGAGACATTAATATCAGCATCTTCTATCTCAGCCATAGCAGCTATGATTGAGAGGTAGAATCTTCAGCCGATTTGGTTTCCTTGTAGTATTGGTCCCAAACTGAATCTTCCTCGCTATCCCATTCTTCAGCCAGTGACGGTTGAGACATGAGTGTTACTTCATCAACAGTATAAGGAATTTGGGTTTCAACATTAGGTTTATGTACCTGATTATACTTATTGCCTGTTACGTCGATACGCTCCCTCTTCTCCTCAACATCCTTCTCAACAATTGACTTTACAATATCTATATGCTGAAGAATGTGTTTCAATGTATGGTAATCCTGATCCTCAACTATGATTTCTAACTTTCTCATAATTTGAATGTATGTTTTAGCCGAAGCGGTGTTAGAATTTATCCGATGACCAGAAAGAGGTTGTTTATAATTACCGCCGCTTAGACAGATGATAGCATGATCTCCGGAACGCTAATAAATTGACTCTTTCAAAAACTGCGCGGCAAATTCATCGTTTTCTGCAACAGTGAAAATAGCGTTCAGCTTGGTAACAATCAGAAGTTTGCGGATGTGGTCGGATGGTTTGATGAGTACCAGTTCGCCACCCTTGTTGCGGAACTTGGTGAGCACCGACACCAGCACACCCATACCACCGCTGTCGATGAAGCGCGCATCCGAAAGATCAATGGCACACAGCTGCACGTTGGTACGTTGTGCGTTGTCCACCTCCTCCATCATTGCCTGCGTATCGGCGCCTGCTATCAGGTCGCCTTGCAGCCGGATAAACAGGATATCATCCTTCAGTTCTGCCTGATATTTCATGTTGCTGTTCTAGTGTGGCCTTTTTAGCGCGGCAGTCGCCGCAGATACCGTACAGGTTAAGCGAATGATGCAAGATATGAAAATTCAGCAAGTCGCCTACCATAGTTTGGATGGTATGAATGCGCGGATCGCAGAACTCCACCACCTTGTGGCACTCGGTACAGATTACATGGTCGTGCTGGCGGTAGCCGTATGATTTTTCGTACTGTGCCAGGTTGCGGCCAAACTGGTGCTTGCTCACCAAATCGTTTTCTACCAGCAAATCCAGGGTGTTGTACACCGTGGCGCGGCTCACCTGGTAGTTCTTGTTTTTCATGCTGATGTAAAGCGATTCCACATCAAAGTGGCCGTCGCGGGAGTAGATCTCCTCCAGAATAGCATAGCGCTCCGGCGTTTTACGCAGGCCCTTGCTCTCTAAGTAAGCCGTAAAGATCTTCTTTACTTCCCCAAACTTAACTTCATTTAATGCCATAGTTACTATCTTAGTATAAGATGAGCGCGCTCTTACTCAAAGCGCTCCACGGTAAGTATACCGGGTACTTTGCCCATCCGCTGAATCAGCTTGTCCAAATGATTGGTGTCGTTGACGAACACCATGATGTTGCCCTCAAAAATTCCGTCGTTCGAGTCGATGGTAATAGAGCGCATATTTACCTTCAAACTCGTAGAGATGGCTTTTGTTAAATCATTTACCAATCCCATCCGGTCGGTGCCTTTTATGTGGATACCTGCCAGAAAAGCCAGCTCCTTCTGATCTGTCCACTTGGCGCGCACAATGCGGTTGCCATAGTTGGACATAAGCTCGATGCCACGCTTGCAGTTGGTGCGGTGGATTTCGATATCCTCATCGCCTGTCTCAAAACCAAACACATCATCGCCAGGTATAGGATTGCAGCATTCCGCCACTTTATAGTTCATGTTAGAGGACTTCTCACCTATCACCAGCATATCCGGGTTCACGCCACGTATCTTCTGCACCTCTTTGTCAAAGAGCTTGGGCTCCAGCATTGAGTTGGTTTTATCAGAAGCTGCAGTAAAAATCACTTCTTTGATGTGTTTGCTATCGATGTAGCCGGTAGCTATCCTGAAGTATAAATCCTGCAGCGCCGGCACATTAAAGAAAGCCATCAGTTTGTTCAGGTTCGCCTGGGTGCACGGAATATTCAGCTGTGCCAGGCGGCGGTCAAGTATAGCTTTGCCCTGTTCTGCCTTTGTCTTGCGTTCCTCGCGCAGGGCATCTTTTATACCTGTACGTGCTTTGGATGTAACGACATACTGCAGCCACTCCTCGTTCGGCTTCTGCTTCTGCGAAGTCAGGATTTCTACCTGATCCCCGTTTTTGAGGCGATAGCTGAGCGGCACCAGCTTCTGGTTTACCTTGGCCCCGAGGCACTGCAACCCAATATGGGTATGAATCTCAAAGGCAAAATCCAGGGCGGTGGCTTTATCGGGAAGTATAATCAGCTCGCCTTTGGGAGTAAAAACGAACACCTCCTCCACAAACAGGTTCTTGCGGAATTCGTCCATAAACTCCAGGGCGTTGCCGGTGTTGTTTTCCAGCATGTCGCGCACCTTGTTTATCCACTGCTCCAGCCCTGATTCGCTGCCCGCCACACCACCGGCTTTATACTTCCAGTGGGCGGCATAGCCCCGCTCGGCAATTTCATCCATGCGCTTGGTGCGTATCTGCACCTCTACCCACTGGCCCGATTTACTCATCACAGTGGTATGCAGCGATTCGTAACCATTGGCTTTGGGTGTGTTTACCCAATCGCGCAGGCGGTCGGGGTTGGGCTGATAGAAGTCTGTTATAATAGAGTATACCTGCCAGCAGGCGGCTTTCTCGTTTTCCAGGGGCACATCCAGTATAATCCGGATCGCGAACAGGTCGTATACTTCATCAAACGTAATGTTCTGTTTCCTGATTTTTTTCAGGATAGAGTAAATGGATTTCGGCCTGCCTTTAATCGCAAATTTAAATCCGTGCCTGCGTAGTTCCTCTTCTATCGGCGCCGTAAAATCTTTGATAAACTTGCTGCGGGCGGCGCGTGTCTGCCGGATTTTGTTTGAGATATCTTTGTACGTGTCGGTATCGGTATACTTCAGGTATAGATCTTCCAGCTCCGATTTAATGGCGTACAAACCCAGGCGGTGAGCCAGTGGGGCATACAGGTACATGGTTTCGGAAGCAATTTTGAGCTGCTTGTGGCGCGGCATGCTATCCAGTGTACGCATGTTGTGCAGGCGGTCGGCCAGTTTGATAAGTATAACGCGCACATCGTCTGAGAGCGTGAGCAGCATTTTGCGGAAGTTCTCGGCCTGCTGCGACGAACCGTAGTCGAACACGCCCGATATTTTGGTGAGTCCTTCGATGATGAGCGCCACGCTCGGCCCGAACTCACGCTCGATATCGGTTATCTCCATTTCCGTATCCTCCACCACGTCGTGCAGCAGCGCCGCTACAATAGAGGTGGTGCCGAGGCCAATCTCTTCCACGGCAATCTGCGCCACGGCCAGCGGGTGCAGAATGTAAGGTTCCCCGGATTTGCGGCGCATGTCTTTGTGCGCTTCCAGCGAAGTATTAAAGGCTTTTTTGATGATCTTAGGATCGTTGTCCTGCAAAAAAGGCTTGGCGTACCTGAGTAATCTGCGGTAATGTCTTAAGATTTCTTTGCGTTCTGCTTCCGGATCAATCATAACTCTCATGCTATGCATTTGCCTGTACCAGATTGCCGCTTACGGGCATCTATAAGTATAATAAGGCTGTGGCGTTATAAGTTTCAAATATAACGGAATATTAGGCTGCAACCAACGCGCCGCCACAAGCCCACATCAGCGATTATATATAATTAAAGCTATAGGCATGTTTGGGCCGCTATTGCCTTAAGGTATAAATTTTTGTCTTTTTTTGGCTTGGGTCTTGTATTTAAAGATATGCTGCGTAAATTTGCACCGTCGTTTAAAAGCGCGCATGCGGATGTGGCGAAATTGGTAGACGCACTAGACTTAGGATCTAGCGCTGCAAGGCATGGGGGTTCGAGTCCCTCCATCCGCACCCGAACAAACCCTCAACAACTTTGTTGGGGGTTTGTTTTTACCAGATGTTCCAACTAAAAATTTTTAAGCCTTGAATATTACATTAAACCAAACCGACAGCACCAACGCACAACTGAAAGTGGTGCTGGAAGAGGCAGATTACGCTCCGAAAGTAGATCAGCAGGTAAAAGAATATAGCAAAAAAGCCCAGATCAAAGGCTTCAGACCTGGCAAAGTACCGGCTGGCCTGGTAAAGAAAATGTATGGGAAGAGCATCCTGGTAGAGCAAATCAACAAAACACTGCAGGAGGAAATCACCAAGTATATCCGCGAAAACGATGTAAAACTGCTGGGTGAACCACTTCCGGAGCCTAACCAGAACAACATTGACTGGGATAACCAGAAAGAATTTGAATTTACCTACCAGGTAGGCCTGCTGCCGGATTTCAACCTTCCGCTGGATAAAAGCGTAGAGGGATACACCGTAGAGCTGGACCAGAATACGATTGACGAGGCTTACGAAAACCTGAAACGCCAGTTCGGCAAAACCACGAACCCGGAAACATCTGAAGCCGGCGACTTTATTTATGGCGACCTGAAGCAGGTGGAGGGCGATGTGGAAGTGAAGACGCTTATCCCGACGACGCGCGTGGTAGAAGGCCAGGACAAATTTGTTGGCGTGAAAGCCGGTGATACCATCCGCTTCGACATACGTAAAACCTTTGGCGACGACAATGCTGCCCTGGCCCATGTAACCGGCCTGAGCAAAGACGACGCCGCCAACCTGAACGGGGAATTTGACTTTGCAGTAGAAAAGATAAACCGCACAGAGCCGGCTGAGCTGGACCAGGAGCTTTTTGATAAGCTTTTCGGCAAAGATGAGGTGCATTCGGCAGAAGAGTTTGACGCCAAAGTGCGCGAGACCATTGAAGAGAACTACAAGACTGAGGCCGAGAACCTGCTGAACCGTAACATTATCGACTCGCTGGTGGACAACCTGGATGCGGAATTGCCAACCGAGTTCTTTAAGCGCTGGCTGCTGGTAACCAACGAAGGCCGTTTAACTGCCGAGCAAATCGACGAAAACTTTGACAAGTATGTGCGCGAGCTGAAGTGGTCGATGATCAAGAACAAGCTGGTGGCTGACAACGAGCTGAAAGTAAGCAACGAGGAAGTAGTAGAAGCTACCAAGCAGAAGATGCTGGCCCAGTTTAACATGCCGGAGATTCCGGAAGAGCTGGCAGAAAGTATGAACAGCTACGCCCAGCAGCACCTGAACCAGGACAATGGCCGTAACTACATACAGGAATATGAGCAATTGCTCGCTGAGAAAGTGCTTGCAAAACTTAAAGAGCAGATAACTGTTGTAGATAAGAAAATAACAGCTGAGGACTTCAGAAATATGTCGTTTTAGTATAAGCGCATATAAAATACAATCTTACAAAAAGTCCTTTTTATAAAAGGACTTTTTTATTTTTGAATAAACCGTAAACCTAAACAAGATATGTTTAACAAAGACGAGTTCCGGAAATTTGCCGTAAAAGGCCAGGGCATGAGCAGCCTGGGCGTAGATCAGTATCTCCATCATGTGGAAAGCAAGGCCATGCATACCATCGAAAGCATGACACGCTCTGTAATTGAGGAACGCCCCACCAACTTCCGTGAGATTGACGTGTTTTCGCGCCTGATCATGGACCGCATCATTTTCCTGGGCACACAGGTAGATGACTTTATTGCTAATATTATTACTGCGCAGCTGCTCTTCCTGGAGTCGGCTGACGCCAAGAAGGACATCCTGCTGTACATCAACAGCCCCGGCGGTTCGGTGTATGCCGGCCTGGGTATTTATGATACCATGCAGTACGTAAGCCCGGATGTGGCTACCATCTGTACCGGCCTGGCCGCCTCGATGGGTGCGGTGCTGCTGGCTGGTGGCGCTGCCAACAAGCGCTCGGCCCTGCCCCACGCCCGCGTTATGATTCACCAGCCGATGGGCGGTGCGCAAGGCCAGGCCTCTGATATCGAAATCACTGCACGCGAGATTCTCAAGCTGAAGAAAGAATTGTACGAGATTCTGGCGCAGCACTCCGGCAAAACCTACCAGGAAGTATACGATAACTCTGACCGCGACTATTGGATGAAAGCTGAGGAAGCGAAAGAGTATGGCCTGATAGACGAAGTGCTGGTTCGCAAAGCGTAGCCGTATAACGACTAAACAGCAAAGCCCGTATTGGTAATACCAGTACGGGCTTTTTTGCACTTTTCTCACAACTTCATATCACAAACAAGCCCCATTACAGTAAAAGTTAAAAAAACTAAAAAAAATTATCAACAGGTAGTTGTGGATATATACTTGCTATAAACTGCTATATAACAGACACATACGCAAAAATATAAAAATATTTATTTTAGAATCTTTATACTTCTTTTAGCGCTATATCACCATTTGCGAAAAAAAAAATATACCTATAAAGTCTTTCAGTTTTGTATCTTTGTCCCATGCAATGGTTTAAGTAGCCGGAGCTGTCCAGTTTCAATTACTTTATATGGCTGAAATTACCTGCTCATTTTGCGGAAAGAACAAAAAGGATGTATCGGTGATGATCTCCGGTATCAATGCACACATCTGTGACCGTTGTATCGGGCAGGCGCAGCAAATCCTCAACGAGGAGAATAAAATACGCGCTAACAGCCGTACACCGAAGTTTAACCTGATGAAACCCAAGGAGATGAAAGCTTATCTCGACCAGTTTGTGGTGGGCCAGGATCAGGCAAAAAAGGTGATGTCGGTGGCGGTGTATAACCATTACAAGCGCCTAATGCAGCGCACCAACGAAGATGATGTGGTAATTGAGAAGTCCAACATCATTATGGTGGGCGAAACGGGCACGGGCAAAACATACCTGGCGCGTATGATGGCGGGTATTCTGCAGGTGCCGTTCTGTATAGCTGATGCCACTGTGCTAACCGAAGCCGGTTATGTGGGCGAGGATGTGGAAAGTATACTTACCCGCCTGCTGCAGGCTGCCGATTACAATGTAGAATCTGCCGAACGCGGCATTGTATACATTGATGAGATTGACAAAATTGCCCGTAAAAGCGACAATCCGTCTATAACCCGCGATGTGAGTGGTGAAGGTGTGCAGCAGGCTTTGCTGAAGTTGCTGGAAGGTACTGTAGTAAACGTGCCACCGCAGGGCGGACGCAAGCACCCGGAGCAGAAAATGATTACGGTAAACACTGAGAATATCCTCTTTATCTGCGGCGGCGCTTTTGTCGGCATCGACAGGGTAATCAAAAACCGCCTGAACACGCGCCCTATCGGCTTCTCTAAGTCGAAGATGGATGAAGTGGAAGAACAGGAGAATTTCCTGAACTACATAACAGCACAGGATTTGAAAAACTTCGGCCTGATACCAGAACTTATCGGCCGCCTGCCGGTACTCACCCACCTGGACCCACTGGACAAAGAAACCCTGCGTCAGATCCTACTGGAACCCAAGAACTCTATTGTGAAGCAGTACAAGCGCCTTTTTGAGATGGAAAACATTTCGCTTTCCTTTGATGATGACGCCCTGGATTACATTGTAGAAAAAGCATCGGAGTATAAGTTGGGTGCCCGCGGCCTGCGTTCTATCTGCGAAGGCATTATGACCGATGCCATGTTCGAGCTGCCGTCTGATGATGCAGGTGCCCAGGAACTGGTGATTACCGGCGACTACGCCCGCAAGAAATTCGACAAATCCACGCTGAAGCAGCTGCGCGTTGCCTGAGAAGTATAAAGCAAGTATACCATATATAAACAGAAAGCCCCGGCAAATGCCGGGGCTTTCTGTTTATACTTACCCGCTGCCGCAAGTTTGAGTGCAGCGATAATTTATCGTTTTTCATGAGGCAAGTTATCAACTTGCGCGTATTCATAGTATAATTTACGCAAGATAAAACTTGCGGCCATTTACAACCACATTGCCCTATCGCTAAACTTGCGGCATAAAAAATCTTTCTATCCTTCTTGCAGATACTTGACCATCAGTTCGGCAGCACGCTCGGCTGTTCTGTAGTTTCCTATTTTGCTGCGCACCAGGGCATATCCTTCTTTCTGCTTCTGTATAAAGTGTTTGTCGAATAGTATCTCTTTCAACTCATGGACGATCTTCTTAGGAGTGAAATCCTCCTGAATCAATTCTACCACGACGGGCTTGTCCGCAATTAAATTTACAAGCGAGATATAGGGCACTTTAATTACCATTTTGGCGATAGCATAGGAAATGGCGCTGGTTTTATAGCATACTACCTGCGGCACCCCAAACAGGGCTGTCTCGAGGGTGGCGGTGCCGGATGTTACCAGCGCAGCTTTGGCATGTGCAAGCAGGTCGTAGGTTTGGTCGTATACTATCTTGATGTTCGGGTCTTTGTTATACTGCTCGTAATAGGCTGCGGAGAAATTGGAAACGCCTGCCACCACAAACTGGTAATCGCGGAATGAGGGTAGTACGCGCAACATCACATGCAGCATATTTTCTATCTCCTGCTTGCGGCTGCCCGGCAGTATGGCAATAATGGGCTTGTTGTTGTAAAGTTTGTTCCGGGATCTGAAGTCGGTGCTGGCTACGTGATCTGTTACCGAATCGTTCACCGGGTTACCTACATAATCCACTTTATAGTTAAAGCGGCTGTAAAATTCCTCCTCAAAAGGCATGATCACGAACATCCTATCCACATGCTTTTTGATGTTGTTGGCACGTCCCTGATTCCAGGCCCAGAGTTTAGGGGAGATGTAATAAAACACTTTCAGCCCACGGGCTTTGGCGAAACGGGCGATGCGCATGTTAAAGCCAGCATAATCTACCAGAACCACCACATCCGGCTTCCAGCGCTGGATATCGGCCTTACAAGCCTTAATAAAGCCAAGAATTTTGGGCAGATTACTTACTACTTCGGCAAAGCCCATAAAGGCCATGTCCTGGTAATGCTGCACCAACTCCATACCCGCAGCCTGCATCATATCGCCGCCCCACCCGCGTATGTCCGCTTCAGGATCTTGTACCCGCAGCTGCTTTATCAGGTTGGAAGCATGTAAATCGCCGGAACGCTCACCGGCTATAACATAGTATTTCATGGAGATGTTGTGCTTTTAGAGCTGCCGGTGCAGGCAAAAGTATAAGCGGCTTACCGCAACCAATTGCTGCTTACTCGCCGAAATACTCTACGTAGTTGCGGGGGGTTTCGTATAGTTTAAGGCTATGCAAGGCAGCATTTTTATCTGAAATCTCAGCAATACGCGGCGCCAGTATTTTCCAGAACTCAATTACCAGGTTTTCTGTACTAGCCATCTTGTCTTCCATAAACGCGACATCCAGGTTCAGGTTTTTGTGGTCTACCTTGTCGATAACGTGCGTGCGGATAAGCGTGCTGAGCTTTTTGAGGTCGATTACAAACCCGGTGTCCGGATCAGGCTTCCCTTTCACGGTTACAATCAGATCGTAGTTGTGGCCGTGCCAGTTGGCATTGGCACAGGGCCCGAAAACCTCCTTGTTCTTAGCCAGCGACCAGTTTGGGTTGTGCAGTTTGTGGGCTGCGTTAAAGTGCTCTAACCTGCTTACGTAAATCATGCTAACCTCTGAAGTTGTAATTTTTTCTGAACAGCAAATATACAAAGAAAGGAACACCAAAGAACGAAGTAATGATTCCAATTGGTAATCCGGCAGGCGGATAAATCAGGCGGGAGAGCAAATCGCAGAGCAGCATAAAAAAACCGCCGATAAATGCGCAGAACAGCAGGTTCCAGCGGCCTGTAGTACCCATCAACCCGCGCGCTACATGCGGTATGATTAAGCCAACAAAACCAATCGGTCCCGACGTGGCTACCGCAAAACCTGTTACTACAGATATGGTAGCAAGTATAATCCAGCGGGTGCGCGCTACCCGTACGCCCAGCGCCTGCGCCCGTTCCGCGCCCAGCAAAAGTATGTTAAGTTGCTTCTGGTAAAAAGCAAACAGCAGTAACGCCAGCAGCAGCGCCGTTGCCGGGTAAGGCAATAAATCCCAACTGGCGCGCTCAAAGCTGCCCATCGACCAGAAAATAACAGCCTTTAACTTACCTTCGGAGTCGGACAAAAAAGTGAGCAAACCCACGATGGCGGTTCCGAGAGAACTAATAGCAATGCCGGCCAGCAGCAGTTGCGCCGGAATAAGCTGCCGCTTGCGGTAACCCAGCATTACCACTACCAGCGTAACGATGAAAGCACCAGCCAGCGCGAAAACGGGCGGCATATAAATTCCGGCCAACGTCATCGGCACAAAGCCAAAGAAAACAATTACCGCTCCCAAGGAGGCACCGGAAGCGGTACCGAGCAGGTATGGGTCAGCCAGGCCGTTGTTTACCATCGCCTGCATCAGGTATCCGCAAAAAGCCAGCGAAGCGCCTACCACCAGCGCCAGCAACAGCCGTGGCAGCCGCAGATGTATGATGGCAAAATGCGTGGTGTTATCGGCATTGTAATGAAGAAATGCATTGGCAATCGTAGCCGCATCAGACTCAAAAGACCCCACCTGTAAGCCCAGCAGTAAAATTATCAGGACCAGCAGCAAGGCAAGTATAAAGTATGCAGCCTGCCTCATGGGTATAAAAACCGCTCCAGTTCCAGTATGGATTCTACCACGCGCGGACCCGGGCGCTCCAACAGGTTCCCGGTTGGTTCATAGAGTCGTTTATTTTGATAAGCCTTGATTCTGCGCAATTCCGGGTAGAGGCTGAAGAACTTTTCCTCGAAAACTTCAGGCGAATCGCCCAGCAGCACATCCGGGTTCAACTTCAGAATATACTCGCGCGTCAGGGCGGGGTAAGGCTGTTCAAAGACTTCCTGCACCGCGTTTTCCGCTCCCAGAATGTGCAACTTGTCCGTAAAAATCGTATTCTGCCCGTACACGTAAATCGGGTCCTTCCACGTAATAGCCAGCACGCGCTGCGGATCTTTCTCCTGCTGATGGCGCTTCCGGATTACAGCCACTTGCTCCCGCAGCGAATCGGCCAGATGCTGCGCCTGCTGCTCCCGGCCCATTATCCGCCCGATGTCTTCGAGGCCGGAGAAAATATCTTCCACCTTTTCATACTTCTGATAGTATACCGGTATGTTCAGCTCCTGGAGCCGGGCTGCCACATCGAGCGGCGTGATGCCTTCTATCGTAAAAATTATATCAGGCTTCAGGCGCAGCACCTGCTCGTAATCTACCGGATAATTGTTTACGACAGGCTTGCCCAAAGCGGCAGCCGGGTAGTCATCGTTCTGCGTACGGCCTACGATATTGGCTGTATCTACCACAGCAAACAGCATTTCCGTCATAGATGAGGCCAGCGCCATCACCCGCTTTGGCGGTTCTGACAGGCGGATTTCCCGGCCTAAATCGTCGTGCAGTACTATCTTACTCTGTCCTGCTTTTTTCTCATGGCTGCAGGCCGCTAAAAGCAACACCAAGAAAAGACACAGCAGGCAAAGGCTTCTGAAGTATGATTTTGTTTTTTCTTTCAACGTATAGCAATGGCAGCGCTGCACAAGGCAGTCCGGCACCGGATTATTTTCGTAAATTTAGCGTAATTTACGTTACAGGCTTTAAAACTAAACTATGATTGTAGTAACCGGCGCCGCAGGCTTTATTGCCAGTTGCCTTGTAGGCAGGCTAAACGAGGATAATTTTAATGACATTGTGGTGGTGGACAATTTTTCTGTCGCCAAAAAAGAAAAAAACTTAGAGGGCAAAAAGATAAAGGAGTTCGTGGATCGCGATAACTTTTTCGATTGGCTGGATGAAAACTACGAAGGCGTGGAATTCATTTTCCACCTGGGCGCACGCACCGACACCACCGAGACAAACCGGGATGTGCTCGACCTGCTGAATCTCAACTACTCCAAAAAAGTATGGAATGCCTGCTGCGAATACCAAATTCCATTGGTATACGCCTCTTCAGCGGCTACCTACGGCGCAGGCACGCTGGGCTATGATGATGATGAAAGCATCATTCCGCTCTTGCAACCGCTTAACCCGTATGGCCGGTCAAAAAATGATTTCGATATCTGGGCGCTGGAGCAAACGGCAAAGCCTTTCTTCTGGGCCGGCCTCAAGTTTTTTAATGTGTATGGCCCTAACGAGTACCACAAAGGAAAAATGGCTTCCGTAATTTTCCATGCTTACAACCAGATTATGGAAAAAGGCCGGCTGGCGCTGTTCCGCTCCCACAATCCGGAGTATGCCGACGGCGAACAGATGCGCGATTTTATTTATGTAAAAGATGTGCTGGAAGTATGTATGTTTCTGATGCACCACCGCAAGAATTCCGGCATCTATAACTTAGGCACAGGCGAAGCCCGCACTTTTATGGCGCTGGCCCTGAACACCTTTGATGCCATGAACGCAGAAGCCAACATCGACTTTATAGACATGCCCCTGACCATCCGCGACAATTACCAGTATTTTACCGAAGCCAACATGCAAAAGCTGCGTTCTATCGGCTATGATAAACCTTTTTATACTTTAGAAGAAGGCGTAAAAGACTATGTGCAGAATTACCTGATGACAGGCAGGCAGCACTAAGTATAAAGTAGAAAATATAAAGTATAAACCCGGTAGGTTCTAAAACCTACCGGGTTTTGCTATTTTTATCTACAATACTAAAACAGCACCGACACCTGTGTACGGCCGGTGTGCACGGCGCCTATGCCATTGGCTTTGCGGCCGTCGTAGTTAAAAGAAAGATTCAGGCCGTTGCTCAGGCGCTGTTGCAGGTTCAGCGACCACGTCATGTTGTTGCCGGGACGTAGCGCGTTCAGTATTTCATAGCCTACATAGGAGTTCATGTCGCCGTCAAAAGCAATGTTTACATAGCGGATATTGCCTGACATAGTGCGTTTGTTTACCTGGCTTAGCTTGGTTTCCAGCCCGAGCTCATGAAAGATGCCTTGCTGCTGGTTATCTGAAGCAGCCAGCACATCCTGCCGGACAGCGAATTGGTACGTACCGGTAAAGCGCAGCTTTGTATTCGGCTGATAAGCCAACTCCGGGGTCAGTTGTTTTGTTTCGATTCTAAAGTTTTTCGAATCAAGAAAGTTAGACTGGTTTTCCCGCACGTTCAGCTCTGAAATTAGTTGTGCACTCAGCACCTCGTTCAGGTTCAGGCGGCCAGTTAAAGTATGGCTGCCTACAATGCGTGTTTCGGTGCCGTTGGCGAGCAACGATTTCTGCTGGTTTTGCTGGAAAGTATACTCTACACCATAGTTGGGATTGCTGCGATTGAAGTATACCGTATTGCGCAGCGACTTAGCCAGTGAAATCAACGACGCATCCTCAAAGCTATCGCTAAAAGGATTGAAGCGGCTTGCCAGGTTATTGTCTGTTGTTTTCTTGTCGATGCTGACAAAGGTAAGTATGGAAAAACGCGATGCAAAGGCCTTCATTCCCGGCTTGCTATGCCAGCTGCGGGGTGTATTGGTAGTCAGGCGGTACGTGAAGTTATTTGTATAGGCATTCACGTATTCGTCGGTGGGCAGGAATATTTTGATGTAGCGCCGCTGGTCTGTGGTTTGCGCCTCCAGGTAATCGTTCAAGTTGTTGGGGTCGCCGCCCTCGCGCAGGTAATGCGTGCCCTGCCCCGGCAGTGTTTCCCGGAAAATAAAGATCTTCTTCAACTCCCGTCCCGTCCCCACCGCATAACTCAACTCCGACCGGAAAGCGCCATCCAGAACGCCCGTGCTCCAGTCTACGCGCGACTGTATGGTTTCCTCCTGTTTGCCATTTGCCAGTTTCAGCTTTCGATAGGTTGCCTGTAGCGCAAGCCTGTTTTCCGGGTTAAACTCAGTTTCCATCAGCGCATTGTAGGTCTGACCAATTTCCGGCAAGCCCATATGCCCGTCGATCGTAGGCTGCCAGTCGGTGCGGTAGCTGTAGTCTGCCCGGAAGCGTGTGCGGGTTGTGTCGCTGCTCTCCACATACAGTAAGTGCTCCTCAAAATACTGCGCAGAGCCAATCACCGAATCCGAACCAAGCGCCGTAATCTTATTCTTATCAAAGCGGTACGTATAGCCCGGCGAGAATTTGCCAAAGTTATACTTCGCCCCCACATCCCCACGATACCACGTAGATTGCCGCTGCGGCTGCTCGCTATCCAGCATAAAAAAGTGGCTCAACAGTTCTAACCGGCCCAGCTGTTTCAGTACATCAACATAATGCTGCACACCATCCACCTGCCCGGCACGGTAGCGGCGGCTAACACGATAGTTGTACAGATTGGCCGCATCTTTCGCAGCTCCTACTGAAAAGTTAAAAATGTGATCGTCGGCTTTGGCTTCGGTATTGGTCAAACTCCAGTCGCGGTCAAATTCAATGGGGCGGTAACGGTCTATCGATGTGAAATTTTCATCCGTATACTCATAGTTCAGCACACTGTTCAGCCGATAGGATTTCAGAAAGGGCAGCAGTTTGTCCTGTACCGTATAGCCGACGCGCACCGCTTTGCCATTATCATCCTGCGCATCTAAGTCAGAAAAGCGATTAACATCGTTTTGTGAACTTGCTCCTTCCACGTAAAAGTTAATACCTTTCTGCAGCTCGTAGTTAGCACCCAGGTTCATCATCTGCTTCTTTTTAGGCGTTGGCAGCACGCGGACCGGTGCATAATTTCCCTGCGGAACGCCGTTGAGGGGCGCCACCCACATGTATACGCGCCCGTTAATGGCACTTGTTGATACCACGTAATCGCCGCGCCCCTGCCCTACTTCCGAGAAACGCATGTTGTAAAAAGCGGAATCCGGGCTGGTTGTGTATACATAAATGGCAGCCATACTTTGCCCGTTGTTGTAGCTGGTATCGCGGCGGGCGTACAGCACCTGGCTTGCATCATAGGGCACCTGTTCGGCACCAGAGGTTACGGCCAATTGCAGGCTGTCGCCTATACTTGCCAGCAGGCGTTTTTCCGAATCGCCCAGGTCCAGGTTCAGCAGGCTGTTGGGGTTATCCGATTCGTTGTAGTAATTGGCGTACACGTTCAGTTTGCCGAGCTGCTGGTAATGGCTCAGGTGATAAATGCCGCGGCTATAGTTCTGGTCCGAATATTCGAAATCGACTTTGATGCGTGTATTTTTGGTGATGACGTGGCGGGTGGTAAAAGTAATCTCGGCCTGATTGTAGTCTATCACATAATCATAGTCGTAGCCACGCATTAGCAATTTACCATCCAGAAATACGCGTTCCGAGTTGGCCAGCACAATGATGAAGCGCTCGTTGTTTGGCCCGGTGAGGCGGTAAGGGCCCAGCACGCCTTCCTGTGTTTGCAGGGTTTGCGAAGCGAATTTTCCTTTTGAAACAGAGGCCGCCACTGTCGTGATTCCCTCCCGCTCCGGCGATTTTCCATTGGTAAATTCAAAAGCGCCGCCCTGCACATTTTTGTAGAACTGCATAAAGTATGACGGCCGGTTGCGCAGCACCACATCTCCTGCCGTGAGCTGCCAGAGCCGGTGTTTGAGCGTGATGTATACTTTGTCGAACTCCTGCAGTTGCTGCGTGTTGCCCTCCGGCTGAAACGGGATATTCTGGTCTGTAATGGCGGCGGTTATACTGATGTCGTCGGTTAATTTACCATCTAACTGTAAATTTAAGGCGGAGTTCACGAATACGTTCTGCGTGTTGCCAAACGAAATACCGCGCGAAATGCTGCCCGTTTTGTTCAGGCCCGGCGTCCGGAAAATCTCCTCTTTGGTGGTTAGGTCCTCCTGGTAGAAATTTTTCTGAAAAGAACTCATCTCCAGTTTGGCCACATCGCGCTTAAAAGCTGGTTTGGTGAGGTTAAGCGGCAACACCCTGAAACATACTAGCACCGAATCCGGCAACGGCATCATTGTCCCTAAAGAATCTATCGCTACCGAATCGGGGGCCGGAAATTGCGTTAACCTAAACTCGTTTGTGGTATAGTTGTAATCAAAAGCGAATTGTTCCTTGCGGGGATGCGAAAACGTTACCGATTCAGGCACCAGTGTAAGCGAATCGAGCGCCTGCGGCTCTGCGCGCACACGCAACCAACGGCAGCGCTGGTTGTTCAGCGGCTGTTGCGCCAACAGCGGCATACTGAACAAATGCAGCGTCAGGAGCAAGTATAAGCCCCGCCTGTTCATACTACGGCCAGCGGCAAAGAAATATAAAACGTGGTGCCCTTCCCTTCCGCCGACTCAAACCAAATGCGGCCTCCTGCATTTTCAATTCCTCGTTTGGCTACTGCCAGGCCAATGCCGGAGCCGGTATACTTGGTGCTGAAGTTTGGAATAAACACTTTACCGCGTATTTCCGCCGGAATGCCGCTGCCATTGTCGCTGATAGAAATCAGTACGGCATTTTTTGCCTCTTCTACCTGCAATGTTACTTTCAGGTGCGGTTTCCGGCTGGCTGGCACTGCTTGTATGGCATTCAGCAGGAGGTTATTAAACGTGCGCACCAGCAGGCTTTCATCTGCCATTACAATCACTGCCTCATCTGGTATCGTGGTTGTCAGTACCGCCGTGGCCGGGTCGTTGTGCAGATCAACGGCTTTTTGCAATGCCGCCGCCACATCCATCAACTCTGATTTGGGTTCAGGCATGGAAGTAAAGCTGGAAAAAGAGGTAGCGATATCGCTTAGGATGTTGATTTGCGTAATGAGCGTGTGCGCTATTTTACTGATAAGCTGTTCTGTATTCGGTTTTTTCTCAGCGATGGCTTTTTGCAGGTACTGTAGCGAGAGCTTCATCGGTGTGAGCGGGTTCTTGATTTCGTGGGCCACCTGCCGGGCCATCTCTCGCCAGGCGGCCTCCTTCTCCTGCATCGCCAGGTCCACCTTGTTCTGCTCCAATGTCAGCAGCATGCGGTTATACTCATTTACCAGCATGCCGATTTCGTCCGCGCCTTCGTAAGCCAGCATTTCATTTTTGCCTGTTAGCGAGGTGCGCTTCAGTTTGCCGGCCAGCATACGCAACGGCACTGTCAGCGCCCGCGAGGCGAAGAATGTCAGTGCCATAAAAAAGATAAACATCACCGTAAAGATGTTCATGGTGGTCGTGATAAGCTCAATCAGCTTCAGATCGAGTTGCTTTTCGGAATCAAAGAATGGAATACCGATAAATCCTTCCAATTCGCCGGGGTTACGTTCGGAGCGCAGTGGCAGGTATACAGCATTAAACCGGAGGTTACCGGCCTGCTCCTCCAGCAACACCCGCAGCGCCTGCCGCTCCGACAAGGCCGCAAAAGCTTCCGGGTTTATCAGTTTGGATAGCAACCCCGCCTCAAAAATGAGCGGCTGGCTCGTAATCTGCAACCTGCCATTCGGGTCGTATAGGTTTATGTCTGCTTCCGAAATAGAAGCCACTTCCTCCACCTTCTCTTTCAGTTCGTCCTTCTCCAGTTTGCCATCGAGCAGCTTGCCCAGGTTTTCCTGTATGGCCTCTCCGCGCTGCTCATAGGTGTTCATCAAATCTTTTTTGTATGAGGCTGTTACCAAACCCGCTGTGGTGATGCTTACCAGCAACAGCGGCAGCAGAATACCAAAGTTGAGAAATATCTGGATTTTAGTGCTGAAGTTAGGGCTGAACTCCTGAATGCGGCGGTGCTGCAGCAACAGGTATAAAAAGCCACAGCCTATCAGGCCTGCAACGAATACCAGAAACAGGAACGAGAAATTAGAAAGCACCTCACGCCCGCCATACTTTTCGGTAGTGATGATCAGGGTTTGCCCGTTTTCTCCTCTGACGCCCAAATGATGGTAGCCTCCCTCGCTGGTTCCCTGCTGGAACAGTTCGGGCTTTGTCACTAATTTCCTGTTAAAGTTGGTTGCATAATCATACTCGCCTTCGCTGTAGCGAAGCTTGGTGCCATCGTAAATAGCATAGCTGAGCATGTCCATCCAATAAGGCTCATTATCCTGATGATCTACCAGAAGCTCCGGTACCACGCTGTTGGGCAACAGCTTTTTTAGCGTAAGCTGCAACACAATTGTACCTTTCTGTACATTGTTTATCGGTACTTCAATCAGTTTCAGGTAAATGCGTGCGTTGAGGCGGGTAGGATCTTTTATCAGGAAAAGGTTATGCCGTTCGGTACGTGTTTGTGGGTTGTCATACTTCCGGCGCAGTTCCTGCAGGGTGGCTGCGGTGGTGTCGGCACTTTCCAGGGTTCTGCCCCGGCTATCAAAAAGCAGCACGCTGGTTTCATACTTGTCGAAGTAATTACGCAGGTATTGCCTCGTGATTTTCCGCTTGATAAAGTCTGCATCAACATAGGGGCCCATCATTTTCATCTGTATCAGGGCATCCGCCGCAATGCTGTCGGCCACATGCTCTATCAGGTATTCTCCCAGCACATCATTGTCTTTCAGCAGCTTATAAGCAAAATCCTGCTTGTACATTTTCAGCTCGCTCTGGTAATGATTGTAAAGGGCGAAAGCTCCCGTCAGGGCACTGATAATCATCACCAGAAAAAAGAACAGGTAGGTGCGGTACGGCGAATTAATGGTATGGCGGTGCTGTGCCGACAACACGATGAGGAACCAGAACAGGGAGCCCAGCAACATTACCGGCAGTAATGGTGAAGCATAAATGGCAGCGAAGAGTATCATTATACCGGCAACCAGGCCAAGCAACTGGTAAGGCCATTGCCCTGCTTCGCGCTGCAGGAGCACCCATAACACGGTAGCCAGCATGTAGGTAAACATACCCAGCGCTATAGTGTGCAGCAGCATCACGCCGTAAATAATAACTTTATACTTTGTAAACGTAAGCGACTGGCTCACATCCAGCACCAGTGGCGAGTTGTGATACACGCCGAAGTAAAACCGGTACAACACCACCAGCAGCAGGTAAAAGCTCACAAAGCACCCCAGCTGCAGCCAGCGATTGTTCGCCGCCGGCAGTTGTTTGAGGTGTGCAAGAACATTATTTTTCCGGAAAAGATATAATCCGCACCCAGCTGTGGTAGCCAGCAACAGCATGTTGAGGGCCAAATCGCCTATGGAGGGCGACCAGAAGGATGCTGCATAGAGTTTCGGATCAAACAACGCCGTTTCGGCAATGGAGAAGGGCAGGTTGAGCAACAATAGCGCTACCCTGAAGCAGATCAGCAGGCTGAGCAGCACGGCCACTCCTTTGTTATACTGCCTGCGCCGCAAAAAATGCCTGCTTAAAACTACGCTGAAAAGCACAAACAAGACAGTACCCAGCGTGAGCAGCCCGAATTGCAGCATCTCGGTACCCGACTGGTTTTTGCCTGCTTTAAAATCAATAGCAAACAGAAAGTGGTTCTGGCGGGAGTATACCTGCGGCAGCCCGGCCCGTGGCTCCAGCACCAGGCGCAAATCCGCCTGCTCAAAAATCTGTTGATACAGCTTTGGGGTGAGATAATTGTTGGTGATACTATAGTTTACCTGCAGCGGAATGTAAACATAGATGGAATAGTAGGGCGTCTGATGAGGCACCACGATAAAGGCGCCATACTTGTTACTGACAACTGCTGGCTGGTGGTAACTACCGGCTAAGTCAAGTTCCGGTATAATGGTGTGGTTAGACCAGAAGATGAGGCGCTTGCCTTTGTAGATAAAGGTGGGATAATGCGTCTGTTGCAACAGATCGGAGAAAGAAACGGTATGCTCTTTTAGCTGGCGGCCTATTCTTTTGGCTTCGGCGCTGGCTTTGTCAATACAATGCTGTGTTCGCTGTGCTATTTGTTCTGCTCTGGCTGTATTATCAGCATAACCGGGCTTGGAAATGAGATTGAAGTGAAGCGCGGCTGTGGCTGCAAAACACAGGAGCGCAGCAAATAAAATTACAATAAGGGCTATCTTCCGGTTCAAATCAGGTTCTTTTATCCACCAATTTAAGCAAAACGCAAGATAACCACCAGAATTTCAGCTCCGGATTAGCGCTTGCTGTCGACCGGGTTATACTTTATCCCTCCAAAGAAATAGAGCATCAGAATACGCGCATACCGAAACAGCACAGGCGTAGAAAGAACGATGATGGTGGTTACCACCGCCAGGTATACCCACATAGGCGGATCGTTTGCCAGGTAGAAGAGCAAAATTCCGGCCACGAGTACAATGCCTACTGAAAAACCGTAGCTGATGTACATGGCTCCCCAGAAAAAGCCAACCTCCACTTCGTAATACAGGCCGCATACAGGGCAACTCTCATACATGTGATCAAACCTGCGCAGGTTCCAGGCAGCATGCGTAAACACCTCTCCTTGACGGCAACGCGGGCAACGACATTGAAGTATAGCTACTACCGTAGAGCGGTTGCTCATGCTTTCTTCTTATGGTTGCTTCTATACCACAAAAAGCCAACAATGCCAATCAGCACGTAGGGCGCCACCATCAGGTACAGAATGCCCGTGTTCAGGCCTGTGCCCACCTGGTTATCTGATTCCTCATGACCCTTTCCGGCATTGGATTCTACCGTTGCCTGGCACATGGCGCACTGGCTGTAAGCATCTGTGGTCTGAAATGTCAGTACAAATACGGTGGCAAGTACAAAAATAAATTTATTAAGTAGCTTCATCTTTTGTTAAACATTTAAAGTAGCCAACAGGTTTCAGGCATAGTATGGCGAGATGAGCAGGTATACGAGTACGCCGGTAACTGCCACGTAGAGCCATATCGGGAAAGTCCAGCGGGAGATGCGGCGATGGCGCACCAACTGATCCGTGATGCCGTAGTATACCGACAGCAGCACCAGCGGCACAATCACTACGGCCAGTACAATATGTGTGAGTAGTATAAAATAGTAAACATACTTCAGCAGCCCTTCCCCGCCATACAGCGTCCTTTCGCCCAGCAGGTGGTACACCACATACGACACCAGAAAAACTGCCGACAAACCGAAAGCCGTCAGCATAGAAGCACGGTGCACTTTGATATTTCCCCTTCTGATATTCACGTAACCTGTCACCAGTACTATAGCTGTCAGGAAATTAACAGACGCATAAAAAGGAGGCAGAAAGGACACATCAACTTTAGCCCCTCCATCTTTGGGTATAAAAAACAGAAGCGCAATCAGCACCGGAATAACGACAGAGAGCGCTGCAATCAGGGTCAGGAACTTACGTTCTCTGGCCGGCGTAATCTTATTTGCTTTTACTGTATTCATCAAGCAGCACGTTTATTTCCATTATCAGCCTGTCTATTTCGCCAGTGTCGGTACCATCATAAATTCCGCGTACATGATGGACTCTGTCCACCAGCATAACTTTCCCGCTGTAAACTGGCGCTTTGGGCGCCATTGGTAACGAAAACCCTTCGCTGGCCAGGCGGTATATCTTTTCGCGGGAGCCGGTTAAAAATAGCCATTGCGCAGGCTTTGCACCATACTGAGTAGCATACTTCTGCAGCACTTCCAAAGAATCCGGGTCCGGCTCAATCGTGAAGGATGCAATCCTGACCTGTGGTTTATTTTCAAAAGTTTCCTGCACGCGCATCAGTTGCGAGGCCACCTGCCGGCAAACGGATGAGCAGTTTGTATTGAAGAAGCTTGCTACATACAGTCCGTTACCTGCCAGCTCCTGCTGCGTTACAACTTCTCCTTTCAGGTTGGTCAGCTGAAAGTCGGGAACACGACTGAATACGGTATCTCCCTTTGCTGTGCGGACCACTTCACCGGCCTGGTTGTATTCCGGCAAATAGGTTCTCAAGGTGAAATGCTGTTCGCCGAAAATAACGACAAATGCAAAAAAAAGAAGAGGCACTAATAACAGCGTTGCCAGTATTAGTGCCTTGAGGTTCTTCATGTAAGGATAGTTTATCTATTTGAAGTAGTTGGTGACTGATTCGAAGTAATAACTTCCTTCAGAAATCAGGGCTACCATCAGCCACGTTATAAGCGCCATCGGAAGAAGGATTGTCCAGATCAGGGACTTGGTTTCATGCTTCAAATGCATGAATTCTCCTACAATGTAAAATGCTTTAAGTATGGTAAGAATAATAAAAATAGAGTTTCTTACAGTACTGGCCTCCATGGTAAAAGCAATCACGAACTCAAGTGCCGTAATGGCTACCAGTATAATAAAAGTCCGCCAGATGGCTTTCGTTTGTGGCTTTGGAACCTCTCCTGTATGCTCAAAATCGTGTGCGTGATCAGTATGCATGGCCATAGTGTTGCTATTTTGTTTAACCCTTTGTATTGCGTTTTTACTTTTATAGTTTACGAAACAAACGGCTCAGGTTTTAAAATCTTTATTAAATCAGATAGAAGAAAGTAAATACAAATACCCATACCAGGTCTACAAAGTGCCAGTAAAGGCCCACTTTTTCTACCATCTCGTAATGACCGCGTTTCTGGTAAGTGCCATTCACCGTATTTATAAACATAATGATCAGCAGGATAACACCGGAAAATACGTGTGTACCGTGGAAGCCTGTAATGAAAAAGAACAGGTCGGCAAACAAAGGCGGGCCATACTGGTTTATTGTTAAATTAGCGCCAAATATATGCGTTCCGTTAGACAAAATCATGCCCTCCTCTGTACCGGATATAAAGTGAGACCATTCCAATGCCTGGCAACCCAGGAAGGTACTTCCAAACAATATTGTCCACAACAACCACTTCTGCACATCGTTCTTATCCATACGATGACCGGCTTCTACGGCAAGCACCATGGTTACAGAGCTTAGGATCAGAATCATGGTCATTAATGCCACAAAAGCCAGAGGCAGGTCTAAGCCATGAAATCCGGGGAAAGCATTAAAAACCTTCTCCGGGATGGGCCACCATTCCTGCGAAAAGGTGAATGCTTCCGGTGTGCCTGTATATGGCAGGTTTTTGTGGCGCGACAGACCATAAACAATAAGGAATGAACCAAACGTAAACGCATCCGACAGCAGGAAAAACCACATCATGAGTTTTCCATAGCTCGCTTTGAATGGCTCGTTACCGCCATCCCATGTGCCTGTGTTTGGCTTTTCCAGCGTAGTTGAAGTAGACATAGTTTATATAATGATAAAAGCGTGTTTAGTGATTAAGCAATAAGAAGAAGTACAAATATAGCCAAAGTCCTCCTAAAAAGTGCCAGTATATGGTACATAACTGTATACGCAGCATTTTCTTAGAGTGTATCTTATACCTCAGGCTCGAGGCCAGCACAATCAGTAAAAAAATCAGGCCGGTAATAATATGGAAGCCATGCACTCCCGTCAGCACATAAATAAACGAGCCGGCAGGATTTGCGCCTGAACCACCAAAATAGATGTTGTTTTGCACCAAATCGCCCCAGGCATACCATTGCCCTATCAAAAAGGCAGTACCGAGCCCGACCGTCAGGAGGAGCATCATTTTAAGCGTACCCAGGTTATTCTTTTTTGCTGAGAAATAAGCCAACTGCATTGTTATACTGCTCAGCACGATAATAGCACTGTTCAAGGCCAGGATAGACGGTAAATCAAACTCCAGCCAGTTTCCCTCCGCACGTCTTACTATGTAGGCGCTTGTGAAGGCTGCAAACATCATAATAATACTAATAATAATCAACCAAAGGGCAAATTTTAACGGGTGCACACCGGCTGCGTCGTTGGCATCCTCATTAATTTTGGCAACCATACTCATATATTTACTTTATCTAAAACAAAAGCTATCTGCACAATCGGCAGGTATAAAAAAGAACCGAACATGATGGTCATAGCTGCTTTTTTAGAACAGGTACGCATCAGGTAAAATGTTTGCGCCAGAAACAGCACCCCGCATACTACCGCAATAAGCGCTGATGTGGGCCCCGTCATGCCAAACTGCAACGGGAGCAGGCTCAGGGGAATCAGCAGCAACGTATAAATCATTATCTGGATAGCTGTTTTCAGGTTTTTGCCACCGGCCATCGGCAGCATCTTAAAGCCTGCTTTCTTATAATCATCATCCAGCACCCAGGCAATAGCCCAAAAGTGCGGAAACTGCCATATAAATTGTATTCCGAACAATATCCATGCCTCTACTCCTATTACACCAGTAGCAGCAACCCAACCAATCAGGGGTGGCAAGCCGCCGGGAATAGCGCCGATAAAGACGCAAATCGGGCTCACGCGCTTCATCGGCGTATAAACGAAGCCATAAAGAATGAGCGAAACAAGCGAGAGCACTGCCGTGAGCACGTTAAAGCACAGGGCAAGTATAGCCAGCCCCGCTATACCCAGCAACACACAGTAAACGATAGCTTCTGTTATGGAGACCTGACCTGCTGGCAGCGGGCGTTTGGCTGTACGCTTCATCAGCTTATCCAAATCGCGCTCCAGTACCTGGTTGATGATATTTGCCGAACCTGTAACCAGCAAACCACCCAGCATCACCAGGAAAATATTCAGGTAGCTGGCATTAGTCTGGCCTAACACATACCCGATGGCACTCGAAAAAGCAACTACTAAGCTTAATCTGAACTTCAAAAGTTTAAAATACGCTGCCGCTTTATGTACCATAAAACTTAGTGGCAGTAGCGATTCCGATTGTTGCGTTAACATTAATGAGAAATTACCACCGACTTATTAAATGCCTTTTGTGAGGCATAATGATTTATAATCAATAACTGAAACTGCACGCCAAACAGCAATGCTGCTACAGTTAAATGTACGGGCTGCAGCACTGGCGGGATAGCAAAATAAGCCATGATGATGCCTGCCAGTATCTCCATGCCTACCAGCACCAGCATCAGGCTCGCCAGTTTAGATATACTATGATCCTGCAACTTATAGATGAGAAAAGCCAGGTATACGTGCAGTCCCAATATCACAATAGAAAAGGACCGATGGATGTAAAAATCCATTCCGAGCTTATCTATCCATAGATCTCTGTTTGCCCCATTCAGGTTATAAGCTATTAGATCTACCTGCTCGCGCACCTGTGTTCCCAACAGAATCTGCCCGAAAGTTAAAATGGCTACCACCCATAACAGACGCTGCACCTTGGGTGAGTAGCTGAAGTGCTTTATCAGCTGCTCCTTACCGGCTCTGGCTACTGCATATTGCAGCAGGGCCACCAGTATCAGCGCCAGCGCCATGTGTATGGTAACCGTTACTGGCAACAGATTAGTAGAAACGACAATGGAACCCAGCCACCCCTGCAATATTACAAGTATAAAACAGGCTAGCGCGATAAAGAAAATAGCGCCATCTGCTTTGAGGAATGGATAAGCATAAACCAGCGTCAGGAAAATAAAGATGCCGATAAGAACTCCTACCAGCCTGTTTATGTATTCAATCCAGGTTTTAGTCGGGTTAAATGCTGTTTCCAGGTATTGGCTTGGGTGTGAAAAGATAGCTGCAGAAACCTTCTCAAACCCCAAATTATGCAGGCTTGCCGCTAACCGCTGGTTCTTTTCTATACGCTTCTGCTTATAAACCTCCAGGTAATCAGCAGGTAATTGCGAGACATCAGTCGGAGGAACCCAGTTGCCAAAGCACCTGGGCCAGTCGGGACAACCCATGCCGGACCCGGTGCTTCGCACGATTCCTCCTACCAATATCAAAAAGTATACTGCAATAACGGTCAGTATGCCGATATTCTTGAATCTTTTTACCTGGAAAGGTTTAATAGCCATGCCCAGCTTATTCTAAGTCTCTCTCCTGCGGCATATTAGACGATTGCGTCTGGGAGAAAGGAACTGTTTGCGGAATATAGTCTTCTGGCGCACCCGGCTTGCTATAGTCGTATGGCCACCTGTATACTGTTGGAAGCGGTCCCGGCCAGTTACCATGACCCGGAAGCACCGGAGTAGTCCACTCAAGCGTGTTGGAGTGCCATGGGTTCTCGGTTGCCCGGCGCCCTCTCAGAATACTGTAAATAAAGTTGAACAGGAAGATGAATTGTGCTGAAAACCCAATTATTGCCGCAAGGCTGATAAAAGTGTTCAGGTCTGTAAACGTGTTGAATGATTCAAAACCTGTCCAAGCATAATAGCGTCTTGGGAAACCGGCAATACCAATATAGTGCATCGGCATGAACACCAGGTATACCGCAATAAATGTCATCCAGAAATGCACGGCACCTAATTTTTCATCCATCATACGGCCAAACATTTTCGGGAACCAGTGGTATACGCCTGTAAACATACCGAAGAAAGCCGCCGCACCCATTACTAGGTGAAAGTGAGCTACTACAAAGTATGTATCATGCAGTTGAATATCCAGTGCAGAGTTACCGAGTATAATACCTGTCAATCCACCGGAAATAAACAACGATACGAAGCCTACTGCGAACAGCATGGCCGTAGTGAAACGGATATTTCCTCTCCACAGCGTAGCAAGCCAGTTAAAGACTTTTACCGCAGACGGCACCGCAATAATCAGCGTCAGGAACATGAAAACTGAGCCCAGGAACGGGTTCATACCTGTAACGAACATGTGGTGCGCCCATACTACGAAAGACAGCACAGAGATGCCCAACAAAGAGCCGATCATGGCACGGTAACCGAAAATAGGCTTGCGCGAGTTAGTTGCAATTACTTCTGATACAATTCCGAAAGCCGGCAGAATAACAATGTATACTTCCGGGTGCCCCAGGAACCAGAACAAGTGCTGGAACAGGATTGGGGTACCACCAGAGTGAGCAAGTGCTTCTCCAGCAATGTATATGTCTGATAAGAAAAAGCTGGTACCGAAGCTACGGTCAAAAATCAACAGCAGGGCAGCAGAAAACAGTACCGGGAAAGACAATACACCTAATATTGCTGTGAGCAGCAACGCCCATATTGTAAGCGGCAGCTTCGTCATCGACATACCTCTTGTCCGCAGGTTGATAACGGTTGTAATATAGTTAATACCTGCCAGCAACTGCGATACAATAAAGAGAGCCATGCTTATCAGCCACAGTGTCATACCTGTGCCCGATCCTTTTATAGCCTGCGGAAGAGCACTAAGTGGCGGATATACTGTCCAGCCACCGGCAGCTGGACCTGTTTCGATAAATAAAGAGGAAAGCATGATAATGCTGGCCAGGAAAAAAATCCAGAAAGATAGCATATTCATGAACCCTGATGCCATATCACGGGCGCCAATCTGCAGCGGAATTAAAAAGTTTGCAAATGTTCCGCTCAGGCCAGCTGTCAGCACGAAAAATATCATAATGGTACCGTGCATGGTTACCATAGCCAGGTAAAATTCCGGATCTATTTTACCGTTTGTTACCCAGCCCCCCAGAATCGGCTCCAGGAAAGTATAGGTTGCTTCGGGCCATCCCAGCTGCATGCGGAACAGGATAGACAGGAAACCACCTATAAAGGCCCACATAATTCCCATAAACAGGAATTGTTTGGCAATTACTTTATGATCCTGGCTGAAAATATACTTTTCGAAAAAATTCTGGTGGTGATGTTCTTCATGCTCCTCATGTGCATGATGTACATCTGTATTGATAGATAGATCTGTACTTGCCATTTCTAGGTATTTAAATGCTACAACGCTGTTTTAACTTCTTCTGCTTTACCTTCAGCTCTTTTCTCAAGAGCTAATTGCTTTTTAGCACCATCAGAGAATTTAGCCAGTAAGTCCGGGTTTTGCTCCACAAAAGGCTTTTGTTCTGCCTTCCATTTTTCATAATCTTCCGGCTCATCTACAACCACGACCATGCGCATGGCAAAATGGCCTCGGCCACAGACCTCTGTACAGGCCAGTTCATAGATAAAATCCGGGTTTCCGGTTTCAGTCCGCATCTCTTCTGTTGTTTTGGTCGGCACAAACCAGAACTTGGTTGGCATACCAGGCACTGCATCCATTTTCAGGCGGAACTGCGGCATAAACACACTATGGATAACGTCTCTGGCTCTAATCTTGAACAATACGGGCTTGCCTTTGGGCACATGCAGTTCCAGTGCCGTAAAGTCGTCCATAGAGTTTTTATCGCTGAAGTCTATGCCAAATTCATTAACAGCATCTATCAGCGTATACTTGGCCACTCCTAACTTGCCATCTGCACCCGGGTAGCGGATCATCCAGTTAAACTGTTTTCCCATTACTTCAATCACTTCAGCATTCTCAGGAGAAGCACTGGTGATTTTAGTCCAGGTTTTCCAGCCACCAAACACCAGCAAGGCCATTACTATAGCAGGAATCATCGTCCAGACAATTTCCAGCTTGTTGTTATGCGGGTAATAGTACGCGCGCTTGTCGTCGCGGTGCTGATACCGGTAAGCATAGAAAAACAGCAGCACCTGCGTAATGACAAACACAATGCCGATGATGATCATTGTGGTCCAGAATAGGCTGTCAGTCCACTCGCCATGCACCGAAGCGATAGGCTGGTTCATATCATCCCAGGAGGCACTGAACGACCAGATAAAAGCGGCTCCTCCCAGTATAAGGAAGAGCAACATCAAGGTACTATTTACACGATTACTGGTTTTGGTAGTACCGGCCGCCCGCTCAGAAGAACCTCTGAAGATAGAAGCCAATGTACCTATCCTAAACAGCAGGAACAGGATAACCAGTAATAAGAAAATGGATAAACCTATAGCGAATGCAATCATTATATAAAGTTTTTAGTAAGATCCCTAAACATGATGGTGAACACTCTCTTCCAGGAATGGGTGGTTAACCGGCACAAGTGAAGCTTTGGTTAATCCTCTGGTGAACACCAGTAAGAATACTCCCAGGAAAACGAGCGCAGTACCAAACTCAATAAATCCGAATCCTGATTCTGCACGTAATGTGCTCGGCATCATCATCAGGTAAAAATCCAGCCAATGCCCCGCAAGAACAGCTATACTTACAATCTTCAGCATAATCATCTGCCGTTTTGCATCCCTTGTCATGAGAACAAGAAATGGGAAAGCAAAGTTTATTATCAGATTCAGAAAGAATATCGCTTTGTAGTGACCATTGTTGCCCCCCAGGCGATCGATGAAATAGAGCGCTTCTTCCGGAATGTTGGCATACCAGTAAAGCAGGAACTGCGCAAACCAGATGTATGTCCAGAAGATAGAGAAGGCAAAAACAAATTTACCCAAGTCGTGCAGGTGGTTGGCATTTACCAGATGAAGGTAGCCATTCTGTTTCAGGATTATAACGGCTAATGTAGTAGCAGCAAGAGCGGTAACAAACCAGCTCGAAAACACATACCAGCCAAACATGGTCGAGAACCAATGCGTGTCCATCGACATCACCCAATCCCAGGCAGAAGTAGAAGAACTGATACCGTAAATCACCAGGAAAGCGCCCGACAACACAATGTTTTTGTCGTAGTAGGTAGTACCGCCATACATGTCTTCGTTAATAGAGTTTTTTCTCAGCAGCCTGGCAAAAAGTATCCAGAGACCGAAGTAGATTATCATGCGGATAAGGAAGAAGGTAAAATTGAGATACCCCTGCTTTCCTGCTATTATCGGATCATACTCCGGGCCTCCCACTTCATATAACCCTTCGTGGGTCCAGTGGAAGATGTCATGACGCCCTATCAGAAACAACAGCAGCATCACAATACCACCTATCGGCAGGTAATAGGCCAGTGCTTCCGGTATTCGCTTAACTAATACATACCATCCGCCATAGGCCACATAGTGCACAGCAACAATAAATACCGCCGTTACAGCTATACCTGAAAAGTAGACATTATTCAACCACAGGTTCACGATCAGGCGCTTGCTCCAGCTTACTACATCATGCGCTTCACCATGGCCTTCTCCATGACCGGCTCCACCGCCTATGGCCATAAATATTATTCCGGCTATAAGCATTACTACACCTATAGCTATCATTAAGAAAAACCTGTTGTTTGTTTTTCTGGAAATGATGAGTCTTTCTTCTGTCATTATCCTTATATCTTATGCCTTAGACTTACTTGTTAGGAGTTTCGGAAGCAGGAGTTCCGGTTACCGGATTGTCCGTGATAGCCTCTCCTCCGGCTTCGTTTTCTGCCTGTTCATCCGCAGATACCGCTACATCGGTGATGCCTTGCTGCAGTTGCTGTACATACATTACAATTTTCCAACGCTCGGTCGGGTTCACCTGCGTGGCATAATAAGGCATCCGGCCTCTGCCTTTTGTAATAACATGGAAAATGTGCCCTGCCGGCAATGAAGCCACACGGCCCGCTGTAAAAGAAGGCACCCCTTTAAACTTGACGCCTACCAGGCCCTGGCCGTCACCTTGCTCTCCGTGGCATGGTGTACAGAAGCGCGAGTACAGCACTTTACCCTGTGCCAGGTTTTCTTCTGTCTGGGCGAGCGGGTTCGTCAGTTCCACACCTGCCACTTCTGCGGTATCCACAGACAAGTATAAGTTATATCCTTCCATGCCGCGTGCTACCGTGCCTTTGGCCGGTTGCCGCATGTTCATGCCGTACGGGTTAAACGGGTTCGGCTTTATCTGAGAATAAGGATCCAGGGCAATAGAATAATACATGTCCGGGGCGTAATCCAAACCCGGCTCCTTTTCATTGCCACAGGCAATAAGGGATGCAGCAGTAAAAAGAAAAGCGGATGCTTTGAGTCCTAGTTTCGAAAATCGTTTCATTATTTTACAACCTCCTTCTCATTAACCTCAATTGCGCCACTGGAGCGAAGCAGGTTATTTAGCGCTTTCATATCTGTAACACCTTCTTTTACTTCGATTGCCATTACAAACTTGTCGTCTGTAGAGCGTTTATCGAATACGTTTACCCGGAATGTCGGTATCATTCTTTCTACTATAAAGAAGGTCCATACCATGCCGAAGGCAGAAAACAGCACTGTAAGCTCAAACGTAATCGGGATAAAAGACGGCAGCGCAATGTGCGGCTTACCGCCAATAATCATCGGCCAGTCGAAGCCCATCATCCAGATCATCATCCAGAGTGCGAAGCTCATGCCGCACAGTCCGAAAATAAAGGCTGCAATTGGCAAACGTGAGCGTTTAATACCTAATACATCATCGATACCATGTACCGGGTAAGGCGAGAACACATCGTATATTTTAGTACCGGCAGCCCGGATTTTTTCGATGGCATCCAGCAGGATATCCTCGTCATCGTAGATCCCTAGAATGTATTTCTTATTCATTGCTGTGCGTTGTATTTGTGTTCGAATCCGTTGCAGCGCCATGTATGACGTTTGCCTGTGGGTGATGCCCGTGGTGCGTTACGCCCGAAGATGACTTGAGAATAGCTTTTACCTCGGCCATGTTGATAACAGGGAAGAACTTCACAAAGAGGAAGAATAAGGTAAAGAACAGTCCGAAGGTACCCACATACACGCCAACGTCAATCCAGGTTGGGTAAAACATGGCCCACGAAGATGGCAGGTAATCCCTGTGCAACGAAATTACAATAATTACGAAGCGCTCGAACCACATACCAATGTTCACGAAGATGGAAATGATGAAGGTCAGCACCAGGCTTCTTCTGATTTTCCTGATCCAGAACAGCTGCGGTGTTACCACATTACAGGTCATCATCGTCCAGTAAGCCCACCAGTAAGGGCCTGTGGCACGGTTGATGAATTCGTACTGCTCATAAGTAACGCCCGAGTACCAGGCGATAAAGAACTCTGTCGTATAGGCGATACCTACAATCGACCCCGTGGTCATGATAATCTTGTTCATGGACTCCACGTGCCCTACCGTAATGTAGTCCTCCAGCTTAAACACCACGCGCGTAATTAGCATTAGGGTAAGCACCATGGCAAAACCCGAGAAGATGGCACCGGCCACAAAGTATGGCGGGAAGATTGTTGTGTGCCAGCCCGGAATAACTGAGGTGGCAAAGTCCATAGATACAATGGTATGCACCGAAAGTACGAGCGGCGTAGCGACACCAGCCAGAATCAACGATACAGTTTCATACCGGGACCATGATTTTGCTGAACCTGTCCAGCCAAGCGACAGAAAGGAATAAGCCCTTCTGGCAATCGGGCCGGTAGCACGGTCACGGATGGTGGCAAAATCCGGCACAAGGCCAATATACCAGAACACCAGCGACACCGAGAAGTAGGTTGATATAGCAAACACGTCCCAGAGCAGCGGTGAGTTAAAGTTTACCCAAAGGGAGCCGAAGGTATTTGGCAACGGAAGCACCCAATATGCCAGCCAGGGGCGGCCCATGTGCAGTACCGGGAACATGGCGGCACAGATTACAGCGAAAATTGTCATCGCCTCAGCTGCACGGTTAATAGAGCTGCGCCATTTCTGACGGAAAAGCAGCAGTACGGCTGAGATAAGCGTACCGGCGTGGCCGATACCTACCCACCACACAAAGTTGGTGATATCCCATGCCCAGCCAACGGTCTTATTCAGGCCCCACTCGCCAATACCGAACCACAGGGTACGGTATACGGAATAAAAGAAAATAGCCAATCCAATTAAGGCGACACCGAAGGCAGCCGCCCATCGCGGGTTGGGCGCTGCCTCCACTTGCCTGCAGACATCTTCAGTGATGTCGTGGTATGTTTTACCCCCCGTTACCAGAGGCTCTCTTATCGGAGATGTATGCTGCATAACGCTATATTATTTAAGCTAAGTTTCTAATTTTTGTCAGGTACGTTACGTTTGGCTGAACGTTGAGCTCTTCCAGCACATGGAAGGCGCGTTCACCCTGTTCGCGGGCCAGTGTTTTTGAAATCTGGCTTTCCGGATCCAGCATATCTCCGAAGATAAGGGCGTTGGTCGGGCATGACTGCGCGCAGGCAGTTACAACTTCGCCATCTTTGGTTCTTCTGTTTTCCCGCTTTGCCTCCAGCTTACCCAACTGTATACGCTGCACACAGAAGCTGCATTTCTCCATTACGCCTCTGGCACGCACCACCACATCCGGGTTCAGCACCATTTTACCGAGATCAGTCTGCATCGTTGTGTTGATGTTAACAAACTTCTCGTTGTTAGGATAAGCGAACCAGTTAAAGCGACGAACTTTATAAGGGCAGTTGTTAGCACAGTAGCGGGTACCTACGCAGCGGTTGTACGCCATCTGGTTCAGGCCCTCAGAGCTGTGCATAGTTGCAGCAACCGGACAAACTGTTTCGCAGGGAGCGTGGTTACAGTGCTGGCAGAACATCGGCTGGTAGATAACGGACGGGTTATCCGCCGGGTCTTCCATTTTGTCGTAGCGCTCCACCACTCCCAAATCCTTGGTTTCCATATCCACATTACTGCTGTAGTACCTGTCGATACGCATCCAGTGCATTTCGCGGCGGTTCAGCACTTCTGCTTTTCCTACCACCGGAATATTGTTTTCTGCCTGGCAGCTGATAACGCATGCGTTACACCCGATGCAGGAGTTCAGGTCAACCACCATTCCCCAGTGATGATCCTTATACTCGTAGTCGTCCCACAGCGAGATAGTGGCGGGCTTGGCAGGACCTTCATGCGTGGCTATACGCACATACTCTGTTACTGATTTTGGTTCCTCCTTATACTTCGCCAGGGTACTCTCCTGTACTATCAGGCGGCCCATAATGGTATGGTGGGTCTGCGTTTGCGCAATTTCAATAACGGCATCTGTCTTCTCCAGCTTAACAGGGCCGGTAAAGAACACCGTGTTATCTACTACAGTAGCAACCGGGTAAGCATTGGCCCCCACACCTATGGCCACAGGCATAGACTCCAGTTTTCGGCCATACCCTACAGCAATCGCCACTGTTCCGGGCGCCTGACCTGGCTGCACCAGCGCGGGCAACTCTATTACGCCGCCGTTTGGCATCGTAACCTTCAGCACATCGCCCTGCACTACCTGCATCTCTTCGGCCATACTGCGTGGCATGGCCACATAGTTGCCCCAGGTTGCCTTTGAGATAGGATCCGGCATTTCCTGCAGCCATGGGTTGTTCGACATGTCGCCAGTACCGACGGCCTTCTCGTACAACACGGCTTCAATGCCGGTTGGCTTGATTACCTTGATTACAGGAGCTGCGGGAGCGACATTGGTGTTAACCAGCAACATGCTGGTGCCATTTTCCAGCACACCATCATGCACCGTATGCTCCCAGAACTCGTTAAAATCACCTGTCGCGACTTTTCGCCAGTTATTGCGGATGTACTCGTAAAAATCTGTGTTGCTTCCACTCCAGATCAGGAGGCTTTCCTGCATCTGGCGGGTAGTAAAGATAGGATTGATGGCTGGCTGAGACAGGCTCAGGTAGCCTTTTTTCGGTTCAAAGTCATTCCATGATTCCAGATAGTGGTTATCCGGCAATACATACTCTACCAGGGCAGCTGTTTCATCTACTCTGTCGGCAAATGAAAGTGTAAAGTTCACTTTTTTGATGCCGCTGGCTACTTTCTCTGAAAGCGGATGATCATACACGGGGTTGGCATTATAAAAGAGCACCGCTCCTACACTGCCTGCATTCATTTCGTTGATCAGGCGGATCATCTGCGGATCATTGCCCTGCTTGGTATAGTATGGCGCCGCCACATCAATGGTAGTGCCTTCGGCACCGAGTGCGCGGTTTATAGCGGTTACCATGGCCTGTGTGCCTGGGTCGTTGGAGCCGGCTACCACAAGCGCTTTGCCCCTGTTTGCCTGTAGCTCCTTGATTGCCGCAGTCACAGCAGCAGCGTTTGAGATAGAAGCGGCAGAAGAACCCCCACCTGTTACGGCATTATAGATGGCTGTGATAACGGCAGCCTCTTCAGACGGTTTAATGGGCACGCGCACATCGGCGTTTGCCCCCGTCATGGAGAAGCGCGTTTCGAACTGGTAATGACGCGACATCGTCGGGTTTTCTGACGACACTTTTCTCGTCTGGATGTATTGCTTGGCAAACGGAATCGGCGCAACCCAACTTCCCAGGAAGTCGGCGCCTATACTTACAATAACATTTGCCTTGCTGAAATCATATCCCGGAATCACGCCACCGTTGGCACTCAGCAAGCCCCAGGACGAATTAGCATCGTACATTACGTGCTCGAAGTTGGCAAAGCGGGAGCCAAATTCATTGATCAGTTGCTTGGTAGACGGACTGATAATGGTAGAAGAAACAAAAGCTACTTTCCCGTTCACTTTGCCCAGGCGCGACATGATCTCCTTGTCTACTTTTGTCCAATCGGCCTCATTGTTCTTAATCAGCGGGTAACGCAGCCTGTTGTTGTCGTACAAACCCAGCAACGAAGCCTGCGCCCTCGGGCTGGTGCCGTAGGACGTTAAAGAAGACAGGTTGTTGGGTTCTATTTTGATTGGGCGGCCTACCTGTGTCTTTACCAGAATGCTGTTGTAGTCGCCATTCTGAAAGAAAGTAGAAGCATACCAGTTGGGCACGCCCGGCTCTACGTCTACAGGTTTGTTAAGATAGGGGATAGCCTTTCTGACCGGCGCCTCGCATGAAGCCAGCGACACGGCAGCCATACTAAAGCCCAGCAGTTTCAGGAAGTCTCTGCGGTGGGTTTTTCCGGTGGCAGGCGTTCCTTCAGCATTGGATTCGCTAACCGGCAGGAATTCTGGAAACTCGTTATGCGCATGTTTCTCGAATTCGGGAGCGTTTTCCAACTCCTCAATTCCCTTCCAGTATTTTATTCTGTCTTGCATATTATATTTAAGAAAACTCGAATACTTAAATTGTCAATAGAATTAATAGTGGCACTTGGCACACTCGGTACCACCATTTGAAGCCACTGTGAAGGCACCTGAGCTTCCCATGTCGTGCAGCTTCACCAGGTTGTCGTAGTAAGCATTACCTTTTGTATTCAATGGCGTCTCACGGTGACAGTTAATACACCAGCCCATAGTAAGCGGAGAGTACTGGTACACGACATCCATTTCCTGGATAGGGCCATGGCAGGTCTGGCACTCAATGCCGCCTACCTGCGTGTGCTGCGAGTGGTTAAAGTATGCCAGGTCAGGCAGATTGTGGATGCGCACCCACTGAATAGGCTCGTTACGCTCCACCGCTCTGTAGATTTTCTGAATCTCAGGCGATTCCGTTTTAATCTGACTGTGGCAGTTCATACAAATATTGACGGAAGGAATACTGGCGCTCTTGCTCTTGTACACCGTGGTGTGGCAGTAGTTACAGTTAATCTGGTTGTCGCCGGCATGTATTTTGTGAGAGAAGGCAATAGGCTGGGTTGGCTTATACCCCTGCGAAACACCAATACCCATCAGGGAGTCCCATCCTAAATCCAGCAGCACGACTATAAAGATTAATCCTACCAGCACACGAACAGGCGTGGACTTATATATTTTAGAGAAGTCGAAGCGCTGGTTAACAACTTCGTTATCATACTCGTTGAGTTGGCGGTTCTTATTGAGGTAGTTCTTCAGCAGCGAGGTAATCAGCAACAGCGTCACTACCAGCACAATCAGCACCACAATCAACACCACCAGCACGATGTCCAGGTACGGCCCTATCGCTCCGATGGCATCTGTACCAATGTTCTCTCCAGGCTCGGTTCCGGGCACGCCCCCAACAGTAGTTGGCACGGCAGCCGATGTAGAAGCTCCCTGCCCTGATTCGAGGTAAGCCAAGATAGAGCTGATTTCATCGTCCGTGAAAGGGAAAGAAGGCATAGCCTGCTTGTTAAACTTCTCGTAGATAGCTACCGCTTCTGCGTCACCGGACTGGATGAGGGCCTGCGAATTGTGTATCCATTTATGCAGCCAGGCATCGCTATGGCGATCCGTTACGCCCTGCAATCCAGGACCAACTATAACATCGCTACCGGCAGAGTGGCAAACAGCACAGTTGTTTTTAAACAAAGCAGCTCCCGCATCTATCACGGCTGGATCAGCGGCTGCTGCATCTCCCGCAGCTGCTGCACCTTGTGTAGCACCTGGCTCTACTCCTTTCGCTGCAACATCTGCCTGTTCACTTGCTCCCTGGGCATTAGCGCCAAAAGAAACAGTGAGTGCCAGCAAAAAGGCAACGACAATTTTGTGTTTGGTTCTAAGTATACAGCTAATCATAGCCTGGGTTACTTGTGTTGAGTTATGGTGAAAATCCTTTATGGGCACAAATCTACTGTGCGAATTCCATTAATCAAACATAATAAGTTTATTTTTGGACACACCACGAAACCCTCCTCTTTATACTTATAATAAATGCCAAAAACCTGCTTAGGATAAAAATTAAGTAGTTTTATTTAGAATTATTTTAAATAGATAACAGCCGGATATCATCTTCTTCTCTTTTATAAATACAAACTCCTGCCCGATAGGTACAAAGCAGGATGAACCAGACGACTTTATACTTCATGCACTTTGCCCGGCTTACATTGTTTAAGTAATATCATGGATAAGTGCAGATTTCCGGATGATGGCCGTACACACTATATAATATAGACATAACATGGACGCCTTTACAGCCGGATAAAGCAGGCCAAAGCTATAAGGCAGGTACAGCGGTATGACACTATAAAAGAGCGAAGTATACCAGAAGCTATACTTGCTTTTGCCAAATATCTGTCTTAAATTTGCAACCTTATTCAAAAACTATAATTAATTCTTAGTCGAACCGAATGGAATTGAGAAATTACGAAACGATCTTCATCATGACCCCGTTGCTGAACGACGGTCAGATGCAGGAAACGGTCGAGAAGTTCAAGCAGGTGCTTAAGGAAAATGGCGCCGACATTATTCACGATGAAAACTGGGGCCTCCGTAAGCTGGCTTACCCAATCCAGAAAAAATCAACTGGATTCTACCACCTCATCGAGTTTAAAGCGCCCACTACTGTTGTGGATGTACTTGAGTTGGCTTATCGCCGTGATGAAAAAATCGTCCGCTTTCTGACTACTGCCTTGGATAAGCACGCCGTGGCTTACAATGAGCGCAGAAGAAACGGAGAGTTTAAATCACAAGCTAAAAAAGAGGAGGTAAAAGCAGCATGAGCTTAGTAAACGAAAGAGTACACAAGCAAGACAACCGTCAGAAATACTGCCGTTTCAAAAAGAGCGGTATCAAGTATATTGACTACAAGGATGGCAACTTCCTGCTGAAGTTCGTGAACGAGCAGGGCAAAATCCTTCCAAGGAGATTAACAGGCACCAGCCTGAAGTTTCAGCGTAAAGTATCTCAGGCTGTTGCGCGCGCGCGTCACCTGGCTATTTTGCCTTATGTTGCGGATTCTTTAAAATAAGGAGGAACAGATAATGGAAATCATACTTAAAGATGACGTAAAAGGCCTGGGCTACAAAAACGATATCGTAAATGTAAAGCCAGGTTATGGCCGCAATTACCTGCTGCCGCAGGGACTGGCGGTTATCGCTGACAAATCAAGCAAAAAAGTGGTGGCCGAGAACATCCGCCAGGCAGCACACAAAGCAGAGAAAGTAAAGAACGACGCGCAGGATCTGGCCAACAGCATCGGCGGCACCGTACTTGAAATTCCTGCCAAAGTGGGTGAAACCGGTAAGATATTCGGTTCTGTAACTACCCTGCAGCTGTCTGATGCCCTGAAGGCAAAAGGCTTTGATGTAGACCGCAAGCGTATTTCATTTGACCAGGACGTGAAAACTGCCGGCGAATATACCGCTACCATCAACCTGCATAAAGAAGTGAAGCACCAGCTTCGCTTTAACGTGGTGGCTGAATAAGCACGACTCTCTCGCAAGAGATATTACTACCCAACAGCGCCCTGCCCGAAAAGCAGGGCGTTTGTGTTCCTACTGTTTGCCACACACCTTCGCGCGGGCAGGTCGCGACCTGCCCGCGCGAAGGCTGGGTTATAAAACATTGCAGTAAGTATAGCAATTGGCCACTATCTGAAAGTATAAACTGCCATTTGAAGTATGGAAATCCTGTTTTGATTTAATTTGAATAGTCTTTCACGAGAAATCATCCCCTACCCCCTTCAAAGGGGGACACTCGTATAAATCCTGTTCATCCTCGAATCCCGTAAATCCTGATTCAGACAGCCCATGTACAATTCGGATAGGTCGCGACCTGTCCCTACGAAGGAGATGATGCAGTTAAACCCAGGTATAACCGAAGTATAAACGATGTTCCGAACCGAAGTACCCGTAGCCGGCACAAACCTTAACCTCTCGCTGCAGGACAAAGTCCTAACCATCGGCTCCTGCTTTGCAGACGTGATTGGCGCGAAACTGTATCAAAACAAGGTTAAGGTGTTGGTGAATCCGTTCGGAACCATTTTTAACCCGCTTTCGGTATGCCGCTTGCTGGCGGCAGGCTGTGGCGTGAGCTATAACTTTGAAGAGCACCTGGTGCAGAATAATGGCATCTGGCACGCCTACGACCTGCATTCCTCCTTGTCTTCTCCGGACAAACAAACCTTACTGAACCAGATAGGCGAGCGGCTACAGCAAACAAAGCAACAATTGCAACAGGCGAAGCTGCTCATCATTACGCTCGGCACGGCCGTCGCTTACAAACTTAAAAGCACCAGCGAGGTAGTAGCCAATTGCCACAAGCTGCCCGCCCGCAACTTCGATAGGATATTGCTTCCAGTAGCAGAAATGCAGTCGGCCTTTGAGCAGGTGTACGCGCAACTGAGAGCGATAAACCCGGATATAAACGTGCTGCTCACCGTAAGCCCCGTGCGCCACCTGAAAGAGACGCTGGAGACGAACAGCGTAAGCAAAGCGCTGTTACGTGTGCTGTGTCATCAACTGACAGAAGCCCACGACAATGTGCTATACTTCCCGGCCTACGAAATCATGCTGGATGACCTTCGCGACTACCGTTTCTACAAACCCGACATGCTGCACCCCACCGAAGTAGCTGAGGATTATATCTGGCAGAAGTTTGTGCAGGCCTACTATACGCCGGATTTTCAGGAATATATACTTGCCTGGGATAAAATGCAACGCGCCCTCCGGCACCGCTCCTTCCACCCGCAATCCGAAGCACACCAGAAGTTCCTGAAAAACACCCTGCAGCAACTTGAGCAACTGGCCAGCAAGCATAAAATTGATGTTTCGGAAGAAGCACGCATGCTGCACCGGCAGCAAGTATAAATGCTGGTTTATACTTGCCATCCAAACACCTCTTCCTAATTTGCCCGTAGAACAGCAAAAAGAAAGGGAATTCCGCATTTTGGCTACAGGGCAAACCCTTTAGCCATGTGCACATTACGACACTCCACTGTTCGAGCGTTCAGCGAGTGGAGGTAGGAGCCCTCGATTTGGAGGGTCCCCGATATGCATCGGGATGCTCCACTTGATTCTTTTGCACTCCCCTCCTTTTTTCAAGGAGGGGTGCCGCAGGCGGGGTGGTTTATCTCATCAAGGAGAAAAGTGAGGCCCAGCCGACGAGGCGAAAACCTATTCAGCGCCTTGTAGTTGAAGTATAAAGTTTACGTCTATTCCGAACTAACAAAGTATAGCATCAGCAACCTATGAACAGCGATAAAACCCCAAACCGCCTCATCCATGAAAGCAGCCCTTACCTGCTGCAGCACGCCTATAACCCCGTAGACTGGCACCCCTGGGGCGAGGAAGCACTGCAAAAAGCAAAACAGGAACAGAAGCCCATTCTGGTAAGCATTGGCTATGCCGCCTGCCACTGGTGCCACGTGATGGAGCATCAGTCATTTGAGAAGGAAGAGATAGCGGCTGTGATGAACAAGCATTTTGTGTGCATCAAAGTAGACCGTGAGGAGCGCCCCGATGTGGATGCCGTGTACATGGACGCGGTGCACGCGATGGGGCTGCAGGGCGGCTGGCCGCTGAATGTGTTTCTGAATTCGGATGCCAAACCTTTTTACGGCGGTACCTACTTTCCGCCAAAGCAATGGGTGGGCCTGCTGCAGAACATCGCGGAAGCTTATGAAAAAAACCGGGCGGAGTTGGACGGCTCGGCAGAGCAGTTTGCCGAGCACCTCAACCGCAGCGAACTGGCCAAGTATGGCCTGAACCAGAGCAACTACCATGTGCGCGAAGATGATTTCCGGTTGATGGGCTACAACCTGAGCACCCGCTTCGACAAAGAAAAAGGCGGCCTGGGGCAGGCGCCCAAATTCCCGATGCCCACCAATTATATGTTCCTGCTGCGCTATTACCACCACACCAGCGACCATACCGCTCTGAATCAGGTACACCTCACACTGCGCGAAATGGCCTACGGTGGCATTTACGACCAGGTGGGCGGCGGCTTTGCCCGCTACTCCGTAGACGCCGACTGGCTGGTGCCTCACTTCGAGAAAATGCTCTACGACAACAGCCAGCTGGTAAGCCTCTATTCCGAAGCCTACCAAGCTACCCGCGAAACCTTGTACCACGAGGTAGTCTATGAAACTATTGCTTTTGTAGAGCGGGAACTGATGAGCGATGAAGGCGGCTTTTACTCGTCGCTGGATGCTGACAGCGAAGGTGAGGAAGGCAAGTTTTATACCTTCACCAAAGAAGAATTGCAGGATATACTCGGCGATGAAGAGCCCCTTTTCTCCAAGTATTACAACGTTACCGCTGTGGGCAACTTTGAGCATGAGCGCAACATCCTCCACCGCCGCATTTCCGACGAAAAATTTGCACAGGAAAACGAACTGGAGTTGGACGTACTGCAGGAGATGGCGCAAGGCTGGAAAGAGAGAATCATGGACGTGCGCGCCAACCGCATCCGCCCCGGGCTGGACGATAAAATCCTGACTTCGTGGAACGCGCTGATGCTGAAAGGCCTGGCCGATGCCTATTATACGTTTGGCAACAAGCACTTCCTGGAACTGGCCCTGCGCAACGCTAATTTTATACTTACCAGGCTTAAGCAAGGCGAGAAGCTCTACCACAACTATAAAAAGGGCAAGGCCACCATCGACGGCTTCCTGGAAGATTATGCCTTGCTCATCCGTGCCTTCACCAGGCTTTACGAAGTAACATTTGATGAAAAATGGCTGCAGGAGGCTAAAAACCTGACGGATTATACTTTAGCGCACTTCTTTGACGAAGCTGAAAGTATGTTCTTTTTTACAGACAATAGTTCCGAAAAGCTCATCGCCCGCAAAAAGGAAATCTTCGACAACGTGGTGCCTTCTTCCAACTCCGTGATGGCCACCAACCTGCATTTCCTGGGTTTATACTTTGATGAGGAACGGTATACTTCTTTGTCGGATGAAATGCTGAGCAAGGTAAAGGATTTAGTCGTGAAAGAGCCGTCGCATTTAAGCAACTGGGCCATGCTATACTTCTACAAGCTCACACCCACCGCCGAAGTCGCCATTGTGGGTGAAGAAGCCCCGGAGATGCGCTCCGAACTCAGCGCCTTTTTCCTGCCCAACATGCTTTTGCTGGGCAGCAATGGAAAGAACGGTGCTACGACCAACATCCCGCTGCTGGAAGATAAAATTACCCTCCAAGGCAAAACCACGGTATACGTGTGCTACAACAAAACCTGCCAGCTGCCCGTGCATACCGCCGCCGATGCCCTGCTGCAGCTACAAAATAAAGAACAGCAGGATAGCAAGTTCCCGGCGCTATAGGGACAGGTCGCAACCTGTTCTTACAAGCTCTTCTACCGCAAGTTTGAGCGCAGCGGCAACTTGTGGTAGATATGAAGCCAGTTTATAACTGGCGAAAGTATAGCTGCGAAGATTGGCAGCTATACTTCCATCAAGCGCTATTTAATGCAGCATAGCCCCGCAATTAGTAATCCACGCAAGTTACAAACTGGCCTCATGAAAAGCCACAAGTTGCCGCTGCACTTAAACTTGCGGCAGAGAAACTTTTAGCAACCTCCTCCCCCTTTCACCTCTCCCGCTAATTGCTTAACTTGTAGCACAAACCAAGTTAAATCACCCTTTCAATGAACAAGCGTACTTACCTGAGTATGTTTCTGGCGGCAGCGCTGGCCCTCCCTTTCAGCGCGGCCCATGCCCAGGACAAAAAAGAAACACCCAAGTGGAAAGTGGAAGATGCCCACGGTCCGCAGAAAGACGTCACCATCACCACCGACGAAGGCACCTGGATGAGCGTGGACGTGAGCCCGGACGGCAAGGAAATCGTGTTCGACATGCTCGGCGATATTTACCTGATGCCTATCACCGGCGGAAAAGCAAAGCTGCTCACCGGCGGCCGCGCCTTTGACGTACAACCCCGTTTTAGTCCCGATGGCAAACTCATTTCCTTTACTTCGGATAGAGCAGGTGGCGATAACATCTGGGTGATGAACCACGACGGCTCCAGTCCGCGCCAGGTAACCAACGAGAATTTCCGGTTACTAAATAATGCTGTCTGGACGCCCGATGGCCAATACCTGATTGCCCGCAAGCACTTTACCGGCACCCGCTCACTGGGCGCAGGCGAAATGTGGATGTACCATATTTCCGGGGGCAGCGGCGTGCAGCTCACCAAGCGCAAAAACGACCAGCAGGACGCCGGCGAGCCCTTTGTATCGCCGGATGGCAAGTATGTGTACTTCTCCGAAGACATGAGCGGCGGCAATACCTTTGAGTATAACAAAGACCCGAACGGCCAGATTTACGTGATTCGTCGCGTGGACCGCAACACCGGCGAAATTGACAATGAAGTAACCGGAACCGGCGGTGCCGTGCGCCCTACTATCTCGCACGATGGAAAACGGCTGGCTTTTGTGCGCCGCGTGCGTACCAAATCGGTGCTGTTTCTGCATGATTTAAAGACCGGCGAAGAATGGCCGATTTACGACAAGCTGAACCACGACCAGCAGGAAGCCTGGGCGATTTTCGGCGTATACCCCAACTTCTCCTGGACGCCCGACGACAAGAGCATCGTGTTCTGGGCCGGCGGCAAAATCAACAAAGTGGATGTGGCGACGCAAAAAGCAACCGTTATTCCCTTTGAGGCCACCGCTACGCACCACATCACACAGGCCGTGCGCCACGATTTCAGCAAAGAAGGCATCTCTCCAAAGCAATTCAAAGCCAAAGCTATTCGCCATGCAGTTACCTCGCCGGATGGCAAAACGCTGGTGTTTAACGCAGCGGGTTACATCTATAAAAAGGAACTACCCAACGGCAAGCCCGAGCGCCTTACCAAAGGCCAGGATTTCGAATTCTACCCGGCTTTCTCACCTGATGGTAAGTCTATCGTGTACTCTACCTGGGACGATGAGAATTATGGTGCTTTAATGAAACTCGACCTCCGCAAGAAGAACCCGAAACCAGAGAAGCTGACCACTGAGAAAGGGTTTTACGTGGAACCGTCGTTCTCGCCCAACGGCAAGTATATCGTGTATAAAAAGGACAGGGGCAACAACCACATGGGCTATGCTTTTGGCAAAGATGCCGGCATTTACTATATGGCGGCGGATGGCAGCAAAGCAACGCTTGTAACAGAGCACGGCTCTACCCCACTCTTCAACGCCACCTCCGACCGCATTTTCTACACAGGCTCGGAAGGCGACAAGACTGCTTTTAAAAGTATAAACCTGCAGGGCAAGGAAGAAATCACACACTATACTTCTAAGTATACCACCGAATTCCACCCAAGCCCGGACAACAAGTGGCTGGCCTTTGTGGAGTTGTTCAATGGTTATATTGCCCCGCTTACAGCCAATGGTGCTGGTCTTGATTTGAGCGCCGAAACCAAAGCCGTGCCCGTAGCCCGCTTCACCCGCGACGCCGGCACCAGCATTGGCTGGTCTGCAGACAGCAAAAAGATACACTGGGTACTGGGCGACGAATACTTCACCAACGACCTGAAAGACCGCTTCAAGTTTGTGGCAGGTGCACCCGACGAACTGCCAGCCACCGATACGACAGGTATAAAAATCGGCCTGGTGCTGCAAACTGATGTGCCGGAGGGCAAAGTAGCTTTTACCAACGCCCGCATCATCACGATGAAAGGCGATGAAGTGATTGAAAACGGTACTATTGTAGTAGACGGCAACCGTATTGTGGCGGTGGGTAAAGGTATAGCAGTGCCGAAGGATGCCAAAGTGATCGACGCCGCCGGCAAAACCATCATGCCCGGCTTTGTGGACGTACATTCGCACATGGGCACCTTCCGCAACGGCATGAGCCCGAAGAAACAGTGGGCTTATTTTACCAACCTGGCTTACGGTGTTACGACAACGCACGACCCTTCTTCCACTACCGAAATGGTGTTCAGCCAGTCGGAAGCTGTAAAATCAGGAGTTATGGTAGGGCCGCGCATTTTCTCTACCGGTACGGTTTTGTATGGTGCCGATGGTGATTTTAAAGCCGTTATCAACAGTGAAGAAGACGCGATGTCGCACCTGCGCCGCATCCAGGCTGCCGGCGGTTTTTCGGTGAAGAGCTACAACCAGCCCCGCCGCGAGCAGCGCCAGCAGGTCATTGAAGCCGCCCGCGCTCTGGATATGACTGTGGTGCCGGAAGGCGGCTCGACCTTCTTCCATAACATGACGATGGTAATGGACGGCCACTCCGGCGTGGAGCACAACATTCCGATTGCCCCGGTCTATAAGGACGTAATTGAGTTCTGGAGCGCCAGCAACACTGGCTATACCCCTACTTTGATCGTAAACTATGGCGGCAATTCCGGCGAGAATTACTGGTACCAGCATACCAAGGTATGGGAAAAAGAGCGCCTGCTGCGCTTTACGCCCCGCTCCGTTATCGACAGCCGCTCGCGCCGTGTGGTGCAGTCGCCGGACGAGGAGTATGAAGGCGGCTACATTGCCACTTCCAAAGCAGCAAAAGCCCTGAACGATGCGGGCGTAAAAGTAAACCTGGGTGCCCACGGGCAGCTGCAGGGCTTGGGTGCACACTGGGAACTCTGGATGTTGCAGCAAGGCGGCATGACGAACATGGAGGCCCTCCGCGCCGCTACGCTGAACGGGGCGCAGTACCTGGGCATGGGCAGCGACATCGGCTCGCTGGAAACAGGCAAACTGGCTGATTTAATTGTGCTGGACAAGAACCCGCTGGAGAACATCCAGAATTCCGAGAGCGTGAAGTATACCATGGTAAACGGCCGCTTGTATGACTCCGAAACCATGGCCGAAATCGGCAACTATAACCACAAGCCAGGCAAATTCTTTTGGGAGAACAGCAAAACAGGCTCCTCCTTCGACTGGCACGAGGAAACTGAAGCTGCCGGGTTGATCTGTGATTAAACAGTAAGTATAAATAAAAAAACAAAGGCTACTTCTGCTTAGCGGAAGTAGCCTTTGTTTTTTTATTCTCTCCGGCGCAAGCGTCCGCTTGTGCCAACGATGCAAGAAGGGATTCCAGCTTCCCCTACTACAAGAGCAAGCCGCAAGCGGATGCTTGCGCCAGGAAAAGGAAATTGTGCTGAACCTGAACTGAAAGTCTGAAAATTTGCTCTCATGTACCAGCACAAGTGATGCTTTGCTTCTCACCTGCGCTAGTGAAGGTAATTTATACTTTAAAAATCCTGTGTTCTGATACTTGTATCCTTACCTACAGCGATTTACTCTTCGAAGCTACTAAAGTAACACAAAGCCCCATAAAAGCGATGATGCAGTACGACACCCGCAAACTGGTGGCGCCCGCGACAAGACCTATCAGCGGCGGACCAAGCAGAAAACCCAGGAAGCCAATCGTGGAAACCGCTGCCAGTGCTGCGCCTGCAGACATGACCTTCGTTTTTCCGGCTGCGCTATACACCAGGGGCACTACCGACGATACGCCTGCCCCCACCAGCAGGAAACCAACAGTAGCCGTTATAATGTTCGGAAAAGCAACCGCCAGCAGCAAGCCCGAAGCTGTCAATATGCCGCTGCCTTGCAAAATGGTTTTCATACCGAAACGGCTCGTGAACCAATCGGCTACAAAGCGTCCGGAAGCCATGGTACACATAAAAGCCGTATAACCCAGGCCCACCCATGCATTCTCTGCCAGCACCACCTTTTTGAAGTATACGCCGCTCCAGTCGAACATAGCGCCTTCGCAGATAAGGGAACAAAAGGCAATGAGCCCCAGGTTTAGCAATGATTTATCCGGCATAACAAAAACAGGCTGCTTTTTATCTGCGTCGATATCTTCGGGAAGTATAAACCGGAACGCAGCCACAGCAGTTATAGCCGACACCACGGCAATTAATGTGAAATGCTGCTGCGGCAACACGTTTTCGCCAATCATCAGCGTACCCACCGCAGCGCCGGTAAAAGCCGCCAGGCTCCACAATCCGTGAAAAGAGGCCATAATCGAACGCTGGTATAACGCCTCCACGCCCACTGCCTGTGTATTGATGCCAATGTTTACCAGGTTACCTGCTATACCAAACAAAAAAAGGCCTGCCACCAACTGCATCCTGGTGGCTGCCATGCCCAGCGTTACAAGAACAAGTGCATAGAGCAACACCGCCACCGTTACCACCTTCCGGCTCCCCGTTCTGGCAATTATCCATCCCGAAAAAGGAAGCGACAGCATCTGCCCCGCCGGTAAAGCAAACAGCACCAGTCCCAAAGCCGCCTCCGACAACCCCAGCTTCTGTTGAATGGTAGGGATACGCGCTCCCCAGCTGGCAAAGCATAACCCCTGCAAAAAGAAAACTACCCCGACAGCTATCCGATGGACCCTTTTGGGGAGCGTTGTATTTAAAACGTAAGAAGAAGACATGAATAAGGCATACGAAATTTACAAGACACCGGCCCGGCATCAACAGCAAAGCGCCAGCGCAGGATTAATAAACCAATGTAAGTATAAATCAGGGCTGTTGCTCTGCAAAAGAACTTAGCAGCGGTAGCAAAGCCCCTGTTTCAAGCCGCCAGGCCTACTTTCAGGACGGCAAAATCAGCACCTATACTTATTATAAATTAAACTTATTTCTACTCCTGCACTGCTGCGAGCACGCGTTTGATCAGCTCGTTGGGATTGCCATAGTGCCAGCGCCATACCAGCACAATGTCATGTTCCGGATCTACCCAGATAGTGTTGGGACCGGCACCCAGCGCAGCGTAGCTCGTGGTGGGCGCATCTGGCCAAGCTTTGCCTTCGGTGTTCAGCCACCACAGGTAGCCGTAGTCCGGGCCAACCGGGCCGCGGCTACCTGTCGCTTTTGTCACCCATTCCGCCGGCACCAGTTGCTTGTCTTTCCAGCGGCCATTGCGCAGATACAGGTATCCGAACCGGGCTTCGTCGCGGGCACTTATCCAAAGGCCGCCGCCCCAGCGCGTGCCGCCACTCACCGAAGGCATTTCTTTGCCATTTATACTTACCTTGGAATTATAATAAGGCACCCAGCGCCAGGTGCCGGAAGCGCCAATGGGGTCCATAATTTCATCTTCCAGCACCTCCGGCAGCGGCTTTTCCCATAAACGCAACAGCGACAAAGCCAGGCGGTTAATGCGCACATCGTTGTACTCGTAGTAGGTGCCGGGCTCCTGCAGTTCGCGCGGCTTGCGCTCGCCCTTGCCAAAAGCCTCATGCCCGATAAAGTTGCTGTTCTTGCCCCACAGTTCGCCTTCCCACTCGCTCGTTTGCCGCGCGTGGTCTTCCCACGTTATCTTGCTGTTATGAGCTGAGTCGTAGCCGCCGTCGTGCACATATTTGGCTACCGGGTCGGTTATACTTTGGATCATGCCGCGCGCTATGGTCAGGCCAAGTATGGTAGACAAAAAACTTTTTGCTACACTGTAAGTCGGGTCTACGGCTTTGGTATCGCCCCACTCAGCTACGATGTAACCATCTTTCAGAATAATGCCGTTGGTGCCGGCCCTGTCGTTGGGAATAGGGCCGAGCAGTTTGCCGAAGATCTCTTCCTGTGTCGAGAAATCCTTTTCCATTTGCGTGGTTTCCTGGGTTTTCGCCCATTCCACGGCTTGTTGCAGTTTGGCTGCATCCAGGCCCAGCTGCTCCGGCTGCCTGTGCTCCCAGTTATCGCCTTTGCCAGGGTAGTATACTTTGGTTGCTACCGGGTTATTTTGTGTTGCTGTTCCGGCATTTGTTTGCGGCTGCTGCCGGCACGCCACCAGGCTGAGTGCCAGGCAGAGCGTGGTAATGATGTATCGAATCATACTTGCTTGTTTTCGCTACCAAGCTACTAAAAAATAAGCTGCATTTTTACCTGCCTCCAAACAAAGCACAGCAGCAGCGGGTAAAAAGATATACTCAAATTAAATTTATTATTGATGTTACAGATAAAAGTATATTCGGATTATGTTTGCCCCTACTGCTTTCTGGGTGAAGTGGTGCTGGAGCGGGCGCTGCAAGGTATGGAAGATAAAGTAGCCATAGAGTGGATGCCGTATGAGCTGCGCCCTTATCCTACGCCAACGCTCAAGCCTGAAGAAGACTACCTGCAAAGCACCTGGCAAAGCTCCGTGTACCCCATGGCGCAGCAACTTGACATACCCATTGTGCTGCCCAACGTATCGCCACAGCCGCACACGCACCTCGCTTTTGAAGGATACCAGTATGCCCGAGAGCAGGGCCTGGGCGAACAGTATACGCATCGTATGTTCACCGCTTTTTTTCAGGAAGAGCAGGACATCGGCAACACAGACGTACTGGCCAGGCTGGCAGCAGAAGTTGGCCTGGATGAAGCTGAATTCAGGAATGCGCTCCAGACAGGCAAGTATAAGCAGGCACACCTGGATGCCCTGAAATCAGCTTATGAAGATGTAAACGTAACTGCCGTCCCCACCTTTATCATTGGAAATAAAAAAGTGCTTGGCTTATTGCGCGCAGATGATTTGCGCAGGCTCATTGCGCAGGAGCTGAACGCTTTGGATGATTAGCTTATACTATAAAAGGAAGTAACGTTGCAAAACGCCACTTCCTTTTATAGTATAAGCTACTTTACCTCGTCTGCGCAGCTTGTTTATAGTTATCGGGATTTCCGCTGAGGCCATCTATAAATCCTCGTTTTAGTATCCTGCCAGGCAAAGGCTAATGCAATCAAAAACATGGCCAGCATACCCAGCAGGAAAAAGCAGATGTTACAAAGCATGTATACTATACTACGTACCGATGATTATCAGGTGCTTACCAGCCACGGCGTCTGCCACCAAACAAGCCTCCCAGTAAAGAACCTAGTCCGCCGGAACCCATACTGCCGTAGCCGCGCCTGCCGTTCAGGCCGCCAAGTATAGAAATAATAGAGCCTAGTCCGCCGCCATACCCCCGGCCGCCGTACATGCCTCCGCCCGTCATGCCGCCACCCAGTAAACCGCCGAGCAAACCGCCGCCCATACCCATGCCGCCGCCGTAATGCCTGCGCCCGCCGCTGAGCATACTTCCGATTACGAGTGGTGCCAGTACACCCAGTATGCCAGTTACCATGCCCGGTGAAATGCCTGCCTTTTTAAACATATCACCAAAGCCGCTTTTGTTCAGGAAAGATTGCGAAGTCGGATCTTCACCGTGCTGCCTGGCCTCGCCTGCCTTGTTCACAAACTCGTCCAGTATACTAAACTGGTTCTGGTCGATGCCCAGGTAATCGGCCATTTCTTCAATTTTTTTCTGCTCCTCCGCCGAATACTGCCCGTCTGCTTTGGCAAAGCTGATAATATCGGTTACAAAAGCGAAACGAAGCTGGCTGCCTTTCAGCACATCGAGGCACTTGCGCAGATCGATAACGGATGGGCTCTTTGCAATCTGTATCACCTCCTGCTGTACTTTGTCGGATAATTCGGCCGCTTCGCCCATTAGTTTCAGAAACTCGAGTTCTTCTTCCGATGCATGGCCGTCAGCAGAGGCCATGGTAGCCAGCGCCCCAAAATAAGCGCCTTTCTCCTCTTTGGTATAGTTTTTTAGTAAAGTTGTATGTTCCTGTTCCATGATGTCTGTTGATTAGTTGCCTCCTAATAACGTGCCATGGCGCAGCCGGGTTGGCTGCGCCATGGCACGTGTTAAAAACCTTCTTCAGGATCTTACTTTGTTATTTCGAGTGTTACCCGCCGGAAAGCAGGGTTAGCAGTACCGCCCGACTCCACTTCACCGGCATGTGCGGTCGTAATGCGCGTTGCGGCTATTCCCTGAGCTTTCATAAAATCAGCAACGGCCGCCGCTCTTTTGCGGCTTAGCACCATGTTATACTTCGCATCGCCTGTCTGATCAGTATAACCGGTTAGGTTCAGTTTCAGGTCCGGGTTAGCTTTAAGTAGGGCCGCCATAGCAAGCAGTTCGTCGTAACTTGCAGCAGGCACCGTTGAAGAATTTAACCCGAAGAACACGTTGGCTGTGCTGGCCACATCTGCTCTTACAGGTGTGGCGGCTTCTGCAGCATGCAACCTTTGCAGCTCACTTTCATAAAATCCCAGCCGGTGCATGATGCTGTCGTTCAGTTTTGCCTGTTGTTGCATGTACTGCAGCAGTTCTTCATCCACAACGGTTACGGGCGCACCTTGCTGCCGGCCCTGGCTGGTATCAACAGCTGTGGCTGCCTGAAGGGAATCAAGCCTGCTGCGGAGCTGGCGGTTATTTCTGTTTATTGCATCCAGTTCTCTTCTGTCCTGTTCGAGCAACAACACAGTATTTGGATCAACCTGGGAGGCACGGTTTCCATCCACCCTGATAGTTCGTGTGTCGGGCACATACACTGTACGGGGTCTCTCCTGTGTTATTCTTATCGGCTCCTGTACCCGTGTTTGTTCTACACGGGCACGCTCCCGTTGTTCAGCAGGCGTCAGCCGCCCTGCTGTATTATCGCGTGCGCGCTCCTCCCTTATTCCTGCTGCTTCATCCAGGGCGCGTTCCCGGGCATCCAATTCCCGCTCCCGCGCTTCCTGCTCCCGGTCTCTCACGTCCTGCTCCCGTTGCCTTACACTTCGCTCTCTTTCCCGTAACCTCATTTGCTGCTGCCGCAGGTTTCTGCTTGTCATGGTATCAGATAACATTTCAATAGCGGGAGCAAGCTGCGTAGTATCTGCCTCTACTATCTGCTCATCCTCTTCCGTTGCGCGTTCATCCGCTATGCGATAGGCCCTTTCTACATCGACAGTCCGCCTCATGCTATCTACATCAACAGAATCCGGCAGCTGTACAAGCTCCTTTTTACTGCGTAAGCCGGTAGTATCCTGCACCAGTTGCAGGCTGTCTATTTTTATTATCGGAATGGTGTCGTATACGGCGAGCCGATCAGTTGGTACCCGAAGCGTGTCCGGTACGGCGACGGGCTGTACCCGCCGGGCAGCCTCTACCAGGCTGTCTTCCGGAGATAAGGTATTGAGCTGCACTTTTCTGGGCTCCAGTTCCAGTATATAATCCAGCATACTTCTGCGGGCAGGCCTAGCCGGACCGGCAACAGGAGCGGGCGGCGGCAGGAAGCCTGCGTAAAGAACAGGCGCTTTGAAGGTAGACTTTTTAAACCCGAAACTGTAAGCCAGCGACAAACCGGTGTGCAGGATGGTGTTGTTATAGTCGTTTTGCTCCGGAGCAACTTCGGTAAGGTGCGCTTTTGTGTTATACACGGCTTCGGTATGCAGGTCGAGCTGCCATCTTTCCGCAAGCCTGAACTTCAGGCCTAAGCCAAATGGTACCACCTGCATCTGGTTTGTTTCGCGGCTGGCGCCGTTATAGTCTGTTTGCAGCGTACTCAGGCCGTATCCGCCAAAAAAGTAAGGCGACACAAAAGCCGAGGTGTTAAGCAGCCAGCCATTATCGGTATAAAAGTATAAGCGTACAGAAGCCATCCGGGCTTCTGTCGTAAAAGCTTCGCCTGCCTGCCCGAGGCCCCGTACATTTCCATAAGTAACACCTGCCGCCAGTCCTAACGTATTGCCCAGGCTCCTGCCGACTTCGAAACGGTATAACAAATTATCATAGGCTTTAAAGTAATCGTCGGTGTTTTTGGCGGTATTGTAATAATTGGCAATGCCGGTATAGCCTTTCAGCTGCCAGTTATACAAATCGTGCTGCGCGGCGGCACTCAGCCAGCCAAGCAGCAAAAGAACAGTTATACTAAGCTGCTTCATGACTAACGATTTAGGTTCAGCCACAGATTAACTTCGATGCTCAGCCCCACAAATGGCCTGACATACATTCTGTCGAAGTTAAGGTCTGAAATAGAGTTACCGCCCTGATCGTTTTGCAGCAAAGTAGCGCCCGCGTTGACACGTATAAAAGGCAGTGCCCGGTAGCCCAGCGCCAGAAAAATGGGGCGTTGTACCAGCGGCCCGGTAGCCACCGCATTCTCGCCAAATTTAAAGTTCTGCAGGAACACGCCCGTAGAGATGCTGGTTCGTTCCCAGAAAGCAGAAGAAAAAGGCGCTTTGCCAAACGGAATCGAAATGCCTACATACGGAGCAGTATCCGAGGAGAAGTTGTCTACATCGCCGGAGTAGTAAACGCCGCCGTAGCCGGCATTGATGGCGATAACGTTCTTGGTTTTCTCGGTGGCATAATCCGCCATCTTTTTGGTGTCGGTCAGCACGTATAGCTGCCTTCCCACATACTGCGCCACCTCCTGGCTCACCATTGTTTTAAGCGCCTCCAACTGCTCCTGCGCATAACGCAGCCGTAAGGTTTTAGCATCCTCCTTTTCTCTGGAGAAAACATTGAAGCGGGCTTTGCTAAGCCTTAAATCTTCAATCTGATCCAGCTTTTCAAGTATAATATCAGAAAAGCCGCTGAAATCGGTGTTAAGCTGGTTCCGGTAGAGTAAAAGTCCCTGATTTACAATAGCATTCATGTCGCTGCGCATAATCCTGGGGTGTTTCCGCAGTTCGATGCTGCTTCGGTTTACCTGGTACGACTGGTCGATGTATGCCCACAAAGCGGCGTCGAGCTGCTGTAAAAGCTGTTGCTGTTGCCGGGTAGGAACTTTAGAATAATAGTTCAGCACGAACGTATACTCCTCGTTGCCCCGCAAAGGCTGGTTTACAGGAACTGTAAATATGTTTCTGCGGCCCGATAGCTGTTCTGTCCAGCCATTCTGGTAGAGCGGTTTTTCGTCTGTGTCGGCAGAAGCATATACTTTTACCACCACCATACCAATGCGGGGAGGCACATCGCCTGTAATGATAAATTTGCTTTCGGCAGGCAGGGGTTGCCCATCGTTGAAATAGGCCCGCTCATAATTAAACATAACAGTTTTGTACTGAGCAACTACAGGCAGGCTACTTATCAGAAAGACGGCAAGCAGGTAAAATTTTAATTTCATAGCTTTAGTTAAATAGTGATTGGTTTTGGTTCAGGACAGGTTCGCTCGCTGCTATACTTATCCGGTTTTCATGACACTTGAAGTAAACAGGGCAACTATTATTAATGTTTAATACTCTGAACAGAGATTATTGTTCTACCTTTTTATTGATTATCAATACTTTATAAATACAATTTATAGAATATAAAAACTACCCGGGCCGGCAGCAAGCTTTTTATGTGCGGAACGGGGGAGCTTTTTGCAAAGTAGTTTTTTGTACTGAAGGCCTATAGCAGACACGTTTTACCTGCTGCAGCGATAATAGCCCAGCCAAATAAATTACAACTCAGTCACCTTCTGGTTATAGGATACTTTTATACTTTAAATTAACCCGCTAAACCACACGTTCACCTCACAGGTGGCGTAAACCAGTGACATACGTTTGCAGCATGACCACCGAAGCGGACTGAGGAAAAGAATTTATACTCTCATGAAAATGACCGGTGATCAGCGCTTTGCCAGCCGCTGATCTGAAGTGCTGACGGATGGCATAACGCTGGCTGGCGATTAGCGGGGTTGCTTACCACTATAAAACAGAAAGAGCCAGGCATTTTACCTGGCTCTTTCTGTTTCAAAGGATGGATTTGTTACTGTTTCAGCATCTTAAAGGAATTATGCAGGTCGCCCATTTGGGTATGTATAAAATACATGCCTTGCGGCAGATGCGCATCCAGCATCAGTTTCCCGGGATTAGCTCCTGGCTGCACGGATATTTTGCGCTGCAGCAGCTGCCTTCCCAATGCGTTGGTTACCGTGACAATAACGGTTCCTGCCCGCGCTGCTTCAATATCGAGGTTAATTTCGCTGCTGAAGGGATTAGGGTATACCTGCACCCGGTTGGCTGCAGCTCCGAAGTTTACTGTTTTGGGGCCGAAGTAGGCGGTAGTGCCATCCACGTCTACCTGCCTGAGACGGTAATAGCGGGTACCTTGCTTGCCTCTTTCCCTGTCTGTGAAAGTGTAAAGCTGCTCTACCGCGGCGTTGCCGTTTTTGCTTTCTACAAAGCCCAGGCTTGTGTAGCTCAAACCGTCTGTAGACATCTCCACAAAAAAGCCTTTGTTGTTTTCCTCCTGCGCCGTCGCCCACTCCAGCACCACGTTGCTGCCTTGTTTGCTGGCCTGCAGGTATATGATTTCGACAGGGAGAACAATCAATTCTGATTCGATTGTATATGCCCCTGTTGTTGCACTTAAGTTTGTGTAGCAGTTATTTGTATATATAGGTGTAATGTCGCATCTTACCTGTAGTAAAGTTGTAGGCACTGAAGTTATTTCTAATGTTTTAAATCTTCCGGTTTGATTATCTATAGGCACAAGTTTCCATTTGTCCTCACCGCTGCCCCCTTCGTTGGTATACCATTGATATGATCCTACATTTCCATTCTCTATGATATTGGAATCCACAGTAAATTTGCCGGCCTTTCCAGCTATAGGATTTTCCGGGTCAGATTTTATGCTTCCTATAGACTTAGCAACCGGATTAACCTTAAGAATAATCTCAGCAGGTGTAGAAGTATAACCATCGTTGGTAGCTGTAAACCTAACGGTTACACTTCCGGTACCAAATACATGAACCTTCGGTGTAGTAGTAGTAGGATAATCTATATCTACTCTTGTTATTCCACTGCCTTCTTCATAGAATGCTTCCCATTTTAATATACCATTTGCAGCATTCTTGGTACTACCAGTAAGGGCAAATTCAACAGACTCATTTACATTCGGATTACCACATTGATTTTCTCCGGGATTCACCTTCTCTATTGTTGCTTCAGGCAATGCCTTAATATAAGCTGCAACGTCAGATCTGATGCTACTTTCGCACCCGGCGGTGCTAACAGTAGCTACATAGTATGTTGTAGTTGGTTGAGTTAATTTAGGGGTATCATAAACAGCAGCAGTTGCACCGGCAATAGGTTCTGCAGTAGTATTAGAGACATACCAAGGGTAGCTGCCTCCTTCAGGTGCTCCGGAAGCTGCCCATTGAACAGAACCAGGGCCGTAGCGAGTGACTGCAGTCGTAGCAGGTTCCTTCGGCAAAGGATAAATTTCTAAACCAAGACTTGACATAGCTGCAGATTTGTCTCCACATCCGTTTACAGCCGTTACTGTTATGTTTCTGTTTCCGCTTGCAGCATCATTAAAATCAACCGTAATTTCGTTGGTTTTATCACCAGTAATGATTGAGGCACCTTCAGGCAATGTCCATTCATAAGTATAGGAAGCATCTCCTGCAGCAACCGAATATACCACGCCACCAGCACCGTAACAAACTTGCGTTGGCCCGTCGATTTCACCTGGATCTGCTGTTGCTTCACAGTCCCCCCCGCTCTGAGCTGAGACCTCCGTAAAAATACACATCAAAACCACCAGCAGCATCCCTGTAACAAACCACGACAAACATTTGCCAGGTATGGGTGAAAGCAAGTGGGTAATCCTTTTATTCATAATCGGCAGTAGCAGCATTAAGGGTTAAAGATATCGGGTTCGGCCGGGAGGCATCAGAGCTTGCTCTGCTGGCACCACAAAGGGCTAACAAAATCTAAGAATGTTTTCATACAGGCATTACAAATCCCTGTTGCATTTAAGGAAGCAGCTTTATCCAGCAGGTAATCCAGCCAGGTTTATGGCTACAACTACCAGTAAATGAAAAGCAGAAACAAATCATTGCTACACAGCTATTTGATTCTACTTTGTACCCGAAGTATGGCATTAAAAGACATATTCAGGTATTTTCATCTTACCTAATATCTAATTTAGCATTGCAATTATACTATAAAATTCACTAATAGTTCTTAATTATAGAACCCTATTTATAAATTATTGTTTCTTTTATATTTTTATGCGAAAGCTAAAACACTGAAGTTACAACCAGGAACCGGCTGTATATGTAAGCCCGTTTTTGCCGGTGCCGGCAATCCTTTTGCTCACGTGTAAAATTTTCAGGAAGGTGCGTAGCCGGGAGTTATATTACCGCAACATGGGATGTGTTTGCAACTTATGCTGCCTCCGGAAGTGGGTTGCACCTTTAGCGGGAAGGCCTTTTCTGGTGGCATTAAAGTAACAGAGCGCTATTGCCGCGCATTCGTTCACACCTAAGATTATACTGCAGGACGAGCTTTAAATTCTGTACCCGTCAGGCCCACTGCATATTATACTTCAGTTCTATACTATACCCTAATCTGGTCGGGATAAGCTACGCTCGTAACAAAGACGGAATAGTTGCTGTTGCCACATGTTGGCGGGTATTCTGGAGGGCCACTGCATAATCTTATAAAACACTCTACCGCCACTGCTGACACACGACGCCTGGTGGCTACTTGCCTGTACTACTTAAATCCTGTTTAAATATTTTCTATCAATACCTTTCCGCCCTGGCAATAAGATAATTTTTTTTATCCAATGGTTCTTCATAAGACAATTTATTGTATGTTTGTTAAAGCTTGATGGAACATATTGCTTTGTAAAGCACAAATTTACTTATAACAAAAGCAAGTATAACAAAGGCTTGAAAGGCTCAAAAACTATATTGTTAAAGTATAATTCCAAAGCCTCTAAGTTGTATAGCGCCAGACAGCTGCAGGCGGAAATTTTATACAAAGAATATGTGCTGCAACAGCCGGGTTTTATCGCCTTCGGCTAGAATGCCCGGAGCCGTGAAGCATCAGTTTGCAAGATAGTTGAGAGAAATGAGAAGAATTTTACTGGGAGCCATACTTTGCTTGATAACTGCTGTTGCTGCGCTGGCACAGCAGCGGCCACAATACAGCCAATATGTGCAGAATAATTACCTGACTAACCCGGCTGTTGGCGGCATTGAGAGCTATACAGATTTTCGCCTTGGCTACAGAACGCAGTGGGCAGGACTGGAGGGCGCACCTACCAGCTTTTATGCCACGCTACACGGATCGCTGGGTAATAACGGAATCGGGTCCTCCAACTCCAGCCGCGGAGGCTTTTCGAAGCAGAACAGGTACAAGCGCGCTGTACCGCACCACGGCGTGGGGATGCTGGCCATGGTGGACAAGGCCGGGCTCCTGCGCACCTCTACCCTTAACCTGAGCTACTCGTACCACCTGCCTCTGAACCGCTATCTTACGCTCGCCAGCGGCATTTCCAGTGGTATCACCCAATTTGCTTTGAACACACAAAACGCTGCTGTCTTTGATCCGGGTGACCCATACTTGTCCGGAGCGGTGCAGAATGCGACGAAAGCAGATCTGGCGCTTGGCTTCTGGCTTTACAGCCCGGACTTTTATGTGGGCGTATCGGGCGGGCAGCTGCTGCGCAACGGCAGCGACTTTGCGCAGGGCGGCACCATCAGTCAGCCGCACCTGCGCCAGCAGCCACACTTTTATGGCACCGCGGGGCTGCGCCTGCCACTCAGCAGCGACCTGTCTGTTGTTCCGTCTGTGATGGTGAAAGCCACGGAGTCAGCTGCGCCTGCTATAGACTTTAACCTGCGGGCCTTGTATCTGCAGCGCATATGGGGCGGCGTATCTTACCGGCACCACGATGCAATGGCCGTAATGGCAGGCATAAACGTGAGTACGCTGCTGGACATTGGCTATTCTTATGACCTCTCCACCTCCAGCATGAACCAGGTAAGCGCCGGCAGCCACGAAGTAGTGGTTGGCTTTAAGCTCAACAACCGCCGCAAAGTTATCTGCCCTACCTGGGTATGGTAAGTATGGATGGCAGCTGTCTGTAACTACATGCGTTTGATTTCGCGCCCCTCAAAGCAGGTTCACACCACTCCCGGATTATACTTTATCTTATCCGGGCTTTCTTTACGTGCAAAACTGCAGTTCATCAGAAACTCAATAAAACCATAAGCAACTAGTAAACAGCCCGCTTACCCCCTGTTCTGTTCGACAATCTGATCCACAATAATTAAATGGCTAAAACATTAATTTATACTAAGTATATGTTTGAAAATAAGCTATTTTATGTAAAATTGCCTTATCTGTCACCATACATATAAGTTAATTAAACAATCTAATTTAATCCTGTCTTATTCCCAATGCCAGGATGCTGAATAAATATTTTATTAGTACAGTACAATTATTTAAAACAAATTAAACTATCTTCTTTTTCTAACATGATTGCACCATTCGGGGACACAAAGGAGATAAACAACCATAGCTTATACATGCGGTTATTTTTACCCCTGCTTTTCATTTTCATTTTCCTCGGCGCATCTGTTGGGAAAGTTTTTGCCCAGGGTTGCCAGACGCCAACTGTTACCCTGCCGGCTGATATGAGTTATTGTGGCTCCCAGACAATTGCCTTCAGCAGCACAAATTCAGCCCATAAGCCATCTTATTCCGGTACTATCACGGCCTACAGCTGGTCGGTTGACGGTGTTGTGAAAGCAACTGACAGCAATCCGTCCTTCAGCTTTCCGGAGGGCCGTACTTACCAGGTAAGTATCACCGTAACCAGTAGCTGCGGGACTGCTACCGATACGCAGGTGATTACTGTAGATGCACGCCCCAAAGCGCCGGTGGTTGAGAATGGCGGTATGTGTACCGGATCAGCAGGTACGCTGTGGGTAACCAGCCCCAATCCTGACTTGATATACAAGTGGTATAATGTAGCCTCAGGTGGCACGCCACTGGTATGGGGCGATACTTATACCACCACCGTGACCGGCACTTATTACGTCGAAGCAAGTACACGGGGGGGCTGCACCAGTTCTACCCGCACCATGGCGACGCTCACAGCCTCATCTCCCACGGGCAGCGGAGGCGCCCTTAGCGTCGGCACACAACAGATATGCAGCGGCGATTCTCCAGGCCAGATATCAGGCAATGCCCCCAACTCGAGCTTTATGACGTACCAATGGTACCAGAGCACTACCGGAGCTGATACGGACTTTTTCCCTATTTTATCTGCCAGAAACAAAGACTATACCCCAGCCTCTTTATCCCAGACTACCTGGTTTAAGAGAATTGCCTATAATAACTATTGCGGTGAAGAGTCTAATGTTCTTAAAATAACAGTAATTCCTCGTCCGATATTACCTGTTGTGGGAGATGTGGTTATTTGTTATGGCTCACAGGCCTCTTTCAGGGTTGCCAATGCAGATATAAATACTGTTTACAAGTGGTATGCCACTGCCACCAGTACCACGGTCATCGGCACTGGGCCTACCTATACTACGGCGCAGAACCTGACGGCCAATACCAGCTTTTTTGTAGAGGCCTCTACTACTTCAAACAGCATCTGTACCACCACCACAGCGCGGGTGGAAGCAAGAGCAACGGTAACCCCGCCGATTACCAACAATACAATTTCAGCAGACCAGGCGCTGTGCAGCGGGGGCACACCGGCGCCTTTAACAGGTTCTGCGCCGCAGGGTGCCGGCGGAAGCTATACGTACCAGTGGCAGCGCAGCGAGAATGGTTCTGATTTTATAGATATAGCCGGTGCCAATGCCAGGGATTTTGCCCCGGGGCAGCTCTCCACTACAACCTGGTACCGCCGCAAAGTCACATCGGCCAGTTCATGCCCGGAGGTAATAAGTAACACCATCCGTATCGGTGTATCGCCATTGCCTGTGTCCATCAATATAACAGAACCGGTAACTTCCTGTGCCGGCTCGGGTACCACTATTACTATCACCAATGCCGACCCTGCCGCCTATACTTACCGCTGGTATGATGTAGCCACAGGAGGAAGCATTTTAAGTACCGGCAGCTCTTTCCCGACAGGCCCGCTTACCTCCGATAAAACTTATTATGTAGAGGCCACCACCGCAGCAGGCTGTATCTCAAACCGCCGACCTGTTACGGTTACGGTTACTAACATTCCTGCCAAACCCGTGGCAAACGGTGTTGTGGTATGTGCAGGCAGCAGCGCCACACTGGTAGTTAACCCCACCGATGCCACCCTCTTCTACAGGTGGTACAACAGCGCAGGAACGCTGCTTGCTACCGGCAGCAACTATGTTACCGGCCCTGTTTCAGCAAACACTACCTTTTATGTTGAAGCCGTAACCAAGGCATCGCCGGGTTGTACAAGCCCGAAAGAAGCTGTAACTGTAACGGTTCTGCAGCCAATCAGCAATAATACTATTACTGGCAACCAGGCACTATGCTATGGCGAAACACCCGCCGCGTTGGTGGGGAGTATACCGCAAGGCGGCGGAGGCGGCTATACTTACCAGTGGCAGTACAGCGAAGACGGCACTTTATTTACGGACATTGCCGGCGCGACAGGCAGAGATTATGCCCCCGGCGCACTTTCTACCACTACCTGGTACCGCCGGCGTGTAAGCGCCACAGGCACCTGCTCCCCCATACTTAGCAGCGCAATTAAAATTGAGGTAAACCAGTTGCCTTCTGCACCCGATGTTCCGGGTACAACTATCTGCACAGGCACAAAAGCCACCTTACAGGTAACATCTCCAGACGCCAACTTAACTTATAAATGGTACACGGTGGCCACAGGCGGCACAGCTGTGGCCGCAGATGTTACCAGCTTCACGACCGACATACTTACTTCAGACAAAACATACTATATTGAAGCAGTAAGCGGATTTGGCTGCATAAGCGCTGCCCGCACCCCGGTAACTGTTACGGTTGTACAACTGCCGCCGGTACCGGTTGCAGATAATGTAACTATATGCGCCGGCGGCACGGCAACGCTTTCAGTGCTGTCTCCTGCTTCAGGGCTGACGTACCAGTGGTTTGATGCGGCCCAAGGCGGCACTTTACTGGCCACCGGCACCAGCATAACCACCAAACCACTTACAGCCGGCACTACCTACTATGTGCAGGCAGCAACCAGTACCGGTTGTGCAAGCCCCATGCGTAAGGCCGTTGCAGTAACCGTAATACCCCTGCCAGCTATACCGGACGTGGCAGGAGCCACCATCTGCTCGGGAAGCAGCACTACTTTGTATGTCAACAACCCGGAACCGGGAGTTACTTACAGGTGGTACAGCGGCAGCACCCTGCTGGCAACAGGCACCTCCTTCCCTACCGGCAATTTGTCTTCAGGCGCCTCATATTATGTAGATGCTGTAACAGATAATGCCACTGCCTGCGCCAGCCCGGACCGCAGAACGGTGGTTGTAAATGTTATTCCGCCTATTACCAACAACACAGTTACAGCAAGTCAAACTATTTGCAGCGGCAGCACACCGGCAACACTTAGCGGTACTACACCTGCAGGCGGCAGCGGCACGCTTACTTACCAGTGGGAAAAGAGCGAGGATGGGGTTAACTTCACAAGTATAGCAGGCGCCATTAATGCAGCTTATACGCCCGGCACCCTCACCACCACTACCTGGTACAGAAGGCGCGTGAAAGGAGAAAACACATGTCCGGAAAATATCAGCGCAGCGGTGCAGATTACGGTGAATGCACTTCCTGCCACTCCTATTGCTGATAGCAAAACAATCTGTACCGGCACTCCGGCTACGCTCAGCGTAAATGCGCCTGCTGCCGGGCTTACGTACAAGTGGTATAGCGACGCTACAGGTGGGAGAATTCTAAGTGCTACGCCTTCCTTCACCACCGGTAACCTCGACGCCAACACCACTTTTTATGTAGAGGCCACCAACGCTTCAGGCTGCACCAGTGCCCGCACGCCGGTAACCGTAACCATGCGGGACTTACCCGAAATGCCGGCAGCGGAAAGCAAAACTGTTTGCGCCGGACAGAATACGACCTTGTCCGTTACGTCGCCCAGCAGTGCCGTTACTTATAAATGGTATGATGCCGATGGACGGCTGCTTTCCAGTGTGCCTTCATTGAACCTGACGAACTTACAGGCCACCACTACTTATTACCTGGAAGCCGTTTATACTTCCAACCCCGCCTGCGCCAGCGCCAGAAGAGAAGTAACCGTAACAGTAACGCCACTCCCGAACCTGCCAGCGGTAAGCGATATTACCATTTGCTCCGGCACCAAGGGTGTACTGCAGGTACAGAATGCTTCCCCTGACCTCACCTACAAGTGGTATACCACTGCCTCCGGCGGCAGCGCCATTTTTGCCGGTCCGGTATTTGAAACGCCTGCTGCCTTAACCTCTGCCCGAACATACTATGTGGAAGCGTCTACTGCTTCTGGCTGCATAAGCGGCAGAAAGCCGGTAACGGTAAATGTCAGCCCGCTACCTGAAACACCTTTCGCTGCCAATGCGGAGATATGTGCGGGAGCATCTGCTTTGCTGGCTGTTTCGGATGCAGATGCATCCCTGACTTACCAATGGTATGCCACCAATACCGCAGCTACCCCCCTTGCTATCGGTCAGACTTTTCCAACCGGCCCTCTGCAGGCCACCACTACCTTTTATGTAGAAGCTATGACGGCGGCCGGCTGTGTAAGTGACTCGCGCAGTGCAGTAACCGTAAACGTTACGCCATTACCAGCCACGCCTAATGCCGATGACGCGATTACGTGTGCAGGCGGCTTCGCGGTGTTATCAGTTAAAAGCCCCAGTTCCTCGCTCCTGTACAAATGGTATAAAAATGATGGCACCTACCTGGCCACAGGCATCAATTACAATACAGGCACCCTGTATGATAATACAACCTATTACCTGGAAGCTGTAACAGACAACAGCACCGCGTGCGCCAGTGCCACCCGCAGAACAGTTACAGTTACGGTTACCCCGGTTATTACCAATAACACAATTTCATCCGGCCAAACCATCTGCAATGGCGACACACCTGCCACCATCAACGGCTCTATTCCTGCCGGCGGCGGTGCAAACTATGCTTATCAATGGGAAAAAAGTACCGATGGCAGCAACTTTACAGGTATAACCGGCGCCACCGGCCAGCACTACACGCCGGGTGCGCTCACCACCACTACCTGGTTCCGGCGAAGAGTGAGCGCCACGGGGCCTTGCGGGCCTGTTTACAGTGTGCCGGTTCAGATAACAGTAGTTGCCCCTCCGGCCACGCCGCTTAGCGATAACCAAACAATTTGTGCGGGCACCACAGCAACACTTTCTATCAGCAATGTTACTCCCGGCTATACGTACCGCTGGTACAGCACTGCCACTGGTGGCAACATCCTGGAGATTAATGATGCTTTTGAAACGCCTGAACTAAGCGCCACCACTACCTACTATGTAGAGGCAGTAAACGGAAACGACTGCGTGAGCCCGCGCAGAGCCGTAACGGTGTATGTAACAGCCAGGCCCGCCATCCCCTCCGTCGCCGACATATCTATTTGTGAGGGCCAGAGAGCTACACTTACTGTTTCTTCGTCCGTCCAAAACCTGGTTTACTCGTGGTATGATAACGCCGGTACTTTAGTGGGTACCGGTACCTCCTACACCACGCCTAACCCGCTCTTTGCCGGCACTACCTTTTATGTAGAGGCTGCTACCATTACCTCCCCATCGTGCGTGAGCGAGCGCAGAGCAGTGGCGGTTTCTGTGGCAGCCATGCCAGCTATGCCGGAAGCAGCGGATGTAACAGTTTGTGCCGGCAGCACCGCTAACCTGGCAGTGCGCGTCATAGACCCCGCCATCACTTACAAGTGGTATACCACAGCGGCAGGCGGAACATCTGTGGCAGAGAGCCCCAACTTCACCACTTCAGCCCTTACCTCCAACAGAACCTATTATGTGGAGGCTGTAACGGCGGCAGGCTGTACCAGTGCCAGAGCCGCAGTTACCGTGTCTGTTACGCCTTTACCGGCCACGCCTTCTGCCGCCAATGCTTCTATTTGTGCAGGCGCCACGGCTTCGCTTACAGTAACAGATGCGGATGATAACCTGGTCTACAATTGGTATGATGCCGCTGAAGACGGTAACCTGCTGGCTACAGGCACCACCTTTACGACAAACTCCCTGCAAAACAGCGTCACGTATTACCTGGAAGCCGCCACAGCAACCGGTTGTGCCAGCATCACCCGCAGCGCCGTTACTGTAAACGTAACCCCTCTGCCGGCCACACCGAAAGTTAACAACCAGACAATATGCGCAGGCGGAAACGTAACCTTGTGGGTAACCAACCAGGTGCCGGGCATCGTGTATAAATGGTACGACAACACAGGAACCTACCTGGCCACAGGCAACTCTTATACGATTGATAAGCTGGATGTCAGCACCGCGTATTACGTGGAAGCTGTTACGAGCACCGGCACTGCCTGCACAAGCGCCTCACGCAAAATGGTGCTGGTAACCGTTGTCCTTCCTGTTGCAAACAACAGCATTGGCACTGCACAAAGTGTTTGCACAGGCGCCGTACCTGCCCCCCTTACCGGCACTGTACCTACAGGCGGCAACGGCAATTATACTTACCTGTGGGAGCGCAGCACCGACGGCATCAACTTTAACACCATTGGGGGAGCCATAGAACGTAATTTCTCGCCGGGAGCGCTTTCGGTAGATACCTGGTACAGGCGAAAAGTAAATGCGGCAGGCACATGCCAGCCAAGTATAAGCAATAGTGTTAAAATTTCCGTAAATCCCCTGCCAGCCACACCGCTTGCAGACAATGTGGCCATCTGCGCAGGAAGCACCGCTACGCTAAGTATAAAAAATGTTAATACAGCTGATACCTACCGCTGGTATAACGTGCCCACCGAAGGAAATATCCTGGCAACGGGCACTTCTTTCCCTACCGGTATACTGGATGCAAGCGCTACTTTTTATGTGGAGGCGGTAAATGCCACCGGCTGCATCAGCGCCAGAAAAGCTGTAACAGTTACCGTTACGCCGCTTCCGGAAGCTCCTGTAGTGGCAGACAAAACCATTTGTGCGGGCGGACAGACAACACTCACTGTTTCAGGGCAAAGCGCCGGCATGACTTACCGCTGGTATAATGGTAACGGCCAGTTTATTGCTTCAGGCTCTTCTTTCCCGACGGGAGTTTTGAGCAACAGCACCGTTTATTATGTAGAGGCAGCTATGGTGGCTGCGCCATCCTGCGTGAGTGCACGCAGCACCGTTACAGTAAACGTTACCCCACTGCCGGCCACACCGTTAGCCGGGGACGTAACGATTTGTGCGGGCACCACAGCAAAGCTGGCAGTAACAGACATTAACCCCGACCTGATATACCAATGGTATACATCAGCTACAGGGGGCACACCTGTCAGCATTGGTTCTGCTTATACTACAACAGCTCTGAGCTCCAGCGCTACTTACTTTGTGGAAGCCGTGACGGCCGCGGGCTGCACCAGCGCTACACGCAAAGCGGTAGTTGTAAACGTGACGCAGACACCCGCCATGCCCGTGGTGGCAGGCAGTACAATCTGCGCCGGCACGAGCACCACGCTGGCTGTAATGGCGCCGGACACTGCGCTGGCTTACAACTGGTACGACAACAGCGGAACGCTGCTGGCAACTGGCACGTCCTTCCTGACGGGGAACCTGAACAGCAGCACTACTTTTTATGTTGAGGCATCTTCAAAATCAACTTCGGGCTGCACGAGTACCCGCAAGGCAGTTACGGTAAACGTAACGCCGCTCCCGGCCACTCCCGCGGTGGATGACGTGACCATCTGTGCCGACGGCACGGCTACCCTTACAGTGATTAACGCAGCCCCTTCCGTAGAATATTACTGGTATGATGACAGCGAAACATTACTAAGCACGGGCACCTCCTTCACGACGCCAACCCTCACATCGGGCACAACCTACTACGTGGAAGCGGTAACGACCAACGGCTGCGCCAGCCTAACCAGGGAAGCCGTTACGGTAAACGTCACGCAGTCCATCACAAATAATATCATCAGCGCCGCGCAAACCATCTGCTACGGCGACACACCTGCTACACTAAGCGGCCTGCAGCCTGCCGGCGGACAGGGCAGCTATAGTTACCAGTGGGAGAAGAGCGAGGACGGCCTGAATTTTACAAGTATAGCAGGAGCCACGTCAGCAAGCTACTCCCCTGGCATGCTCACCACCGATATCTGGTTCCGAAGAAACGTAAGCACTGCCGGCCCTTGTGCAGCAAGTATGAGCAACGTCATCAGGATTACCGTGAGTCCGTTGCCGCCAGCGCCGGTGGCCAGCAATGCCATTGTCTGCGCCGGCAGCACCGCCACGCTAAGTATAAACAATGCTGTTGCCGGCTATACTTACCGCTGGTACAGCGTAGCTACCGGAGGCAACATTCTGAGAACCGCCACCACTTACACCACCGATGAACTGCAGGCAAACACAACTTACTATGTAGAAGCGGTAACCGGGGGCGGCTGTGTCAGTCCCCGCAGGGCCGTTACGGTAACTGTTACGCCTGTACCGGGTGCGCCGCTTGTAGCAGATAAAACAATTTGCGTGGGCGGGCGGGCAGTGCTGTCAGTCAGCGCTGCAGACCAGTCTCTGGTTTACAGATGGTACAACAGCGATGGCGATTTGGTGGCTACAGGCGCAACCTATACGACAGAAACACTGAACAACAGCGCTACCTATTATGCAGAAGCCGCTACTGTCTCTACGCCGGAATGCGTAAGCGCCCGCAGTGCTGTTCGCGTTACCGTTACGCCACTGCCGGCCATACCTGTGGTAGCTGATGCCAGTGTATGCGCCGGTGAAGCTGCAGTGCTGACTATTCAAATAATTGACCCAGCGGTCACGTACAAATGGTATACTTCCGCAACGGGCGGCACTGCTGTAGCGACAGGCACCTCTTACAATACGGGCACTCTGACATCAGGCAGAACATACTACGTGGAAGCGGCCACAGCATCCGGCTGCGCCAGCCCGAGAGCAAGTATACGCGTGGATGTTACCCCGCTTCCTGCCACGCCTGCCGCAGCCAATGCGGCTGTTTGCGCCGGCCAAACCGCTACGCTAGCTGTTTCCGGGCCCGATACAAACCTCTCCTACAGGTGGTATGATGCGGCCACTGACGGCAACTTATTAGCTACCGGCGATACCTACACCACCGGCGCGCTATCCGCCAGCGCAACATACTTTGTGGAGGCCGTAACGGCTACCGGATGCGCCAGCAATACCCGCAAAGCCGTAACCGTAAATGTAACTCCGCTACCCGCCGCCCCGGAGGCCGATAATGTAACTATCTGTGCGGGAAGCAGCACAACTTTGTGGGTGAAAAACCAGGAACCCAATATGGTTTACAACTGGTATAACGGCAGCGCGCTGGCAGGCACGGGCATATCTTTTACAACCGGAAACCTGAGCAACAGCACCACTTACTACCTGGAAGCGGTAACAAACAACAGTACTGCCTGCGCCAGTGCTTCCCGCAGCGCTGTAGTGGTAACCGTTACGCCTGCCCTTGCCAACAACTTCATTAATGCCAGTCAGAGCATTTGCAGCGGCAGCACACCAGCCACCCTCACAGGCTCTTTGCCAAATGGCGGCGGCGGCAACTACAGTTACCAGTGGGAACGCAGCGAAGATGGCATCAACTTTACAGCCATCGCCAATGCCACGAATCAGAATTATACTCCAAACGCGCTCAATATCACCACCTGGTTCAGAAGAAAAGTAAGAGCAGCAGGTCCCTGCGCCGAAAGTATAAGCAGCGCCGTGCAGATTACCACCACACCTATACCGGCTATGCCGGCTGCCGATGATGTAACTGTCTGTGAAGGCACCACGGCCACCCTAAGTATAAAAGACGCGAATACAGCTTATACTTATCGCTGGTATACAACACCGGTTGGAGGAAGCGCTGTGTTTGCCAATACCTCTTATACCACCCCTCCGCTGGAAAGCACCACCACCTTTTATGTGGAGGCGGTAAACGCTACCGGCTGTATAAGTCCGAGGAGAGCTCTAACTGTTTCGGTGAGGCCCTTGCCGGATGCGCCTATGGCTGCGGACCAGAACATTTGCGCCGGCGAGAAGGCTACATTGGCGGTTTCTAATCAGCTGCCCGGCCTGACTTATAGCTGGTACAACGGCAACGGCGATTTGCTGGCCACAGGCACCACTTTCACAACGCCGCAACCACTGAACAGCAACACCACTTTCTATGTAGAGGCATCTTCGTCTGCTACGCCAAGCTGCACAAGCAGCCGCACCGCCGTAGCAGTAAACGTTGCCGCCCGCCCGGCCACACCCCTTGCAGACGATGTAAGTATCTGTGCCGGCAGCGCTGCCAGTCTTGCTGTAAAAGGCGTTATCCCGGGCTTAACTTATAAGTGGTATACCGTGGCTACAGGCGGGCTGCCCGTTTATACCGGCTCTAACTACAGCACGGCAGCCCTTACGACCGGCCGAACTTATTATGTGGAAGCGGCAACGGCCTCCGGCTGTACCAGCGTATCCCGCAAAGCGGTGGTTGTTTCCGTTATCCAGCCACCGGCCGCCCCAACAGCAGCCGACAAGACTATCTGCGCCGGGCAACAGGTAACCTTAACCGTTTCTAATCCGGATGCTTCGCTGCTGTACCAATGGTACGACCAAAGCGGCGCGCCACTCGCAACCGGAAATACGTATACCACAACCACCGCACCGGCGGCAAGCACCACATTTTATGTAGCGGCAGCTACCCTGACATCACCAAGCTGCACCGGTCCGCGCGAAGCGGTAGCGGTAACCGTAACGCCATTGCCTGAGACGCCGGAAGTGGAAGAAGCAACCGTTTGTGCCGGCTCTACTGCTACCCTGTGGATAAGCAATGTGATGCCTTCTACCATATACAAATGGTACGACGAAAGCGATGTGCTGCAGGGAACAGGCCCGTCCTTTACCACGCCTGCACTCGCCACGGGTACCACTTACTTTGTAGCCGCTGAAACAGCAAATGGTTGTGCCAGCACCACCCGCCAGACAGTTACTGTAAATGTAGTGCAGCCCATCACCAACAACGTAATAAGTGCGGCGCAAATGGTTTGCTACGGCGGCTCGCCGGCCATGCTGACAGGCTCACAACCTCTTGGCGGAAACCTTAACTATACTTACCAGTGGGAAAGCAGCGAGGATGGCACCAATTTTAGAAGTATAGCCAATGCCACGGGCAAAGATTATACGCCCGGCGCGCTCACAGCCACTACCTGGTTCAGGAGGAGCGTATCGGCTGGCAACACCTGTACTGCCAATACCAGCAAGCCCGTAAGCATTACAGTGGTACCATTGCCGGCCATGCCATTTGTTGGCAACACAACAGTTTGTGCCGGGGTCAATGCAGTACTTACGGTTACCTCGCCCAACACAGACCTGACGTACCGCTGGTATGCCACAGCCACAGGCGGGGGTAGTATCGCTACCGGCGATTCCTTTACGGCCACATCGGTAGCGGGTACCACTACCTATTTTGTGGAGGCTGTAAACGCCAGCGGCTGCAACAGTGCGCGCAGAGCCGTTACAGTATATGTTGTTCCGCTTCCGGAGGCTCCGCAGGCAGCCGATAAAAGCATCTGCGCCGGCGAACTGACAACACTTTCTGTTATATCCCCGGATGCCGGACTGCTATACAACTGGTATGATGCAAACGGGGTGCTACAGCAAACAGGCTCCTCTTTCACCACGCCAACACTGAACAGGACAACGTTATACTACGTGGAGGCTGTTACCACCGAACAGTCCTGCCCCGGCCCGCGCAAAGCTGTCAGGGTAAATGTTACGCAACAGCCGGCCACGCCGCTGGTAGATAATGTAACCGTTTGTGCCGGAAGCGCGGCAAGTATGACCGTGAAGAATTACGACCCTGCGCTGACGTACAAGTGGTACATTGCAGCGGCAGGAGGCGTCGTGATGGCAACCGGCCCGACATTCAACACCACAAATCTTACCTCCGGCAGGATATACTATGTAGAGGCGGCCACAGCTACCGGTTGTCTCAGCGCCCGCACAGCGGTTACCGTGGATGTTACACCGCTTCCGGCTTTGCCTGTGGTAAGCAACCAGACCATTTGCGCCGGCGAAACAGCCACCTTTACTGTGGCAGATGAAAATGCCGGGCTGGCCTACAGGTGGTATGATGCCCCGCTGGGCGGCACGCTGCTGGCAACCGGCAACACCTTTACCACCGGCAACCTGAACAGAAGCAGTACTTATTATGTAGAGACCGCCACATCGGGGGGCTGTGTAAGTCCATCGCGAAAGCCTGTTGTCGTTACCGTATCGCCCCTGCCTGCAGCGCCAGCTGTAGAGAACGCCAGCATCTGCTCCGGCGAGTCGGTAACGCTATGGGTGAAGAATCCTGACCCGGCCCTGGAGTACAAGTGGTACAGCGATGCTGCTGCCACAGACCAGGTTGGTTCCGGCATCTCTTATACTTCGCCGCCTATACTTGCCAATCAGCATTACTTTGTAAGCGCTGTGAATTCGAATAACTGCGCCAGCCCTACCATGAAGCAGGTAGATGTAACGGTTATCAGCAAGCCCGGCGCTCCGCTCGTGGAAGATGCAATTGTCTGTGCAGGCGGTAATGCCATGCTGTCAGTTTCTACCCCGGACCCCACCGTTGTATACAAGTGGTATAATATAAATGGTACGCTGCTGCACACCGGCACAACTTATACTACGGAGGCGCTTACATCCAACACCACTTATACTGTGACGGCCTATGCAGCTGCCAGCCAGACATGTGCCAGCGCCAGCCAGGCTGTAACCGTTACCGTTATACCTGCCATCACCGATAACGAGATTAGCGAAGACCAGGCGATTTGCTACAACAGCGCGCCTGCCAAGCTTACGGGTACGTTCCCGGCGGGAGGCGGCACTAACCTGCTTTACCAGTGGGAGCGCAGCCCGGACGGCGTGAACTTTACAGGTATAACAGGCGCTAATGCACAGGATTATACTTCGGGTGCCCTGACGGCTACTACCTGGTTCAGAAGAAAAGTAAAAACAGCAGGCCCCTGCCCTGAAAGCATCAGCAATGTGGTAAAAATAACTGTTTCGCCCTTGCCCAATGCACCTCTGGCCGACAATGTAACCACCTGCGCAGGCAGCAGCGCCATACTTACGGTAAGAAGTGCGCAGTCCGGCCTGACGTATAGCTGGTATGATGCCCCTATCGGAGGGACTTTCCTGGGCACAGGCATTTCGTATACCACCGATGCGCTCACCGTAAACAGCACTTTTTATGTAGAAGCCACGAACACATCGGGCTGCACCAGCAGCTCGCGCCGGGCGGTATCTGTTTCTGTCGTGTCGGCGGTGGGCAACAACATTATCCGCGATGTGCCGCCTGTCTGCTACGGCGAAACGCCTGGGAAGCTGACGGGCACCCCGCCAACCGGCACCGGCAACGGCTATACTTACCAGTGGCAGCGCAGCGACAATGGCGTGAAGTTCCTGGATATTCCGGGAGCCACCGCACAGAATTATACGCCAACCGAAGCCTATACCAAAACTACCTGGTTCAGAAGAAAAGTGGTAGCCACCGGCCCCTGCCCGGAAAGTTACAGCAACTTGGTGAAGCTGGAGGTCGTGCCGCTGCCTCTTACGCCGGTTGCAGCTTCTGTGGAGGTTTGCCCCGGCTCTTCGGCCACTTTGTCGGCCACGGCTGCCAACGGCGAAACGCTGGAATGGTACGACGCGCCGACGGGCGGCAACCTGCTGCACCAGGGAAATACGTTCACCACGCCGGCCCTGAACACTTCTGCCGTATACTTTGTGCAGGCAGTAAACAGCACCGGTTGCATCAGTTCCGAACGCCGTGAGGTGAAAGCAGATGTAGTAGTGCCCCAGGCAATAGTAAGCGGAGATGCAACTATCTTCTACGGCAAGGCAGTGAAGATTTCGGCTGAAGGCGGCGTTTCGTACAAATGGTCTCCGGAAACGGGCCTGTCAGACCCGACAAGCGCCAGCCCGATGGCCAGCCCGAAGGAGACGACTACGTACACCGTAACGGTAACAACAGCGGGCGGCTGTACGGCCACCAACCAGCTGACTGTTACGGTATCGCCGAAGGTAGAACCGGCAAACGCCATAACACCTAACGGCGACGGCTACAACGATGTGTTCCAAATCAAAAACCTGGAGGCCTACGAGAATTGTACTGTTCAGATTTTCAGCCGCTGGGGCGAGCTGGTATTTGAGTCGCGGGGCTATGCCACGCCCTGGGATGGCACCAAAAAGGGCCAGCCGCTGCCAGTGGGCGCTTACTACTACATTATCCATCTCAACAGCACAGAGCCTCCCATCTCAGGAAGTGTAACCCTGGTGAAGTAACGCTACTTATACTACAACACAGAAAGAGGCCCGCATCTGGCGGGCCTCTTTCCTTTTAAGGATGCACCGGAGACAAAACCAGCCATGGTGTAAGAAAGTATAAACCCTTATCTTTGCCTCTTCAACAGCATAAACCACCCGCGCATGAGTGCCAGAAGTTTCGAACTACTGATAGAAGCAGCCTACCACCCCGAGCAGCCGCACCTCTTTGAAGGCGGCCCGGCCTCTGTCTACGAACAACTGGAAAAAGCCTTCAAAGCATCCCGTTTAAAGGGTGATAAACCAACGGAAGAACTGGGCTACCGCTTTGAAATGGTCCGGCTCGGTATGGCCATTGCCTTCGTGAAAGCCTTTACACGCCTGTCGGGCAATGAAAAGAGCCGGGAAGCGCTGGAAGTGCTGCAGGAAGCCTTGAAAGCTAAAAGCACGCGGGAAATAGATAAAATCATCCAGAAGAAAATCGAAAGCTTTGACCACCTGTACCATGAGATTTTCGTGAACGAACAGCGTGAGCAAATCCTTGCCCTGTTTGAGCAGACGCTGGACGCCGGTACCAAAGAAGAGCTGGACGAGCTGATACTGGAAGGACTGGAAGTGTTGCAACAAGTGGACTGGGAAGCTGCTGCACAGGATGAGGACGACGATGAACTCCCCCACCTGGACGAAGACTTCCTCAAAAACCTCTAAAATAATTCCGAGTTCCGAGTTCCGAATTCCTGCACTCGTAATTCGTAACTCGGAACTCGGAACTCATGAAGTATGATTGACCCCAAGAAGCTGACGATAAAGGATTTTGTATACGAGCTGCCGGACGAACGGATTGCCAAGTTTCCGTTGCCCGAACGCGACCAGTCGAAACTGCTGCTGTACCGCCAGGGGCAGCTAACGGATAACGTTTTCACCGACTTACCACAGCTGTTACCACCGGATACCTTACTTGTTTTTAACGATACCAAGGTAGTGCAGGCGCGTTTGCTGTTCCAGAAAGAAACGGGCGGCACGGTAGAAATTTTTTGCCTGGAGCCCGTAGCCCCGCACCGCGAAGTACAACTGGCCATGCAGCAAACGGGCAGCTGCACCTGGAAATGCCTGGTAGGCAACAACAAGCGCTGGAAGAGCGGGCCAGTGAAGTTATACTTTGAAGGCGGTGTGCTGCAGGCTGAACGCGAGGCACAACAGGATGGTCATTTTCTCATCCGGTTTACGTGGGAGCCTGCGGAACTTACCTTTGCCGAGGTGCTGGAACAATGTGGCAAACTGCCGCTGCCGCCTTACCTCCACCGTGAACTCACCCCCGACGACCATACCCGCTACCAGACCATTTATGCCAGCCAGCAGGGCGCCGTAGCCGCTCCTACCGCCGGTCTGCATTTCACTGATAAGGTGATGGAAAAGCTGCAGCAGCAAAGTATAGCCACCGCTTACCTGACGCTGCATGTGGGCGCCGGCACTTTTAAACCAGTAAAAGCGGATGTGATGGAGGCGCATGAAATGCATGCCGAGCAGTTATACATCAGCAAGTCCATACTGGAGCAACTCCTGGCCCACCTTGGCAGGCCGGTTATACCTGTCGGCACGACCAGTATGCGCTCCCTGGAAAGTCTTTATTGGTTGGGCGCGAGGGTGCTGCAAGAGCCGCAGCTGCCTGTGCAGGATCTGCACGTAACGCAATGGCAGCCTTATGAAAGTATAAACCCACCCACTCCTGCTGCGGCATTGCAGGCGCTACTGCACTACATGGCACAGCAAGGCACCTGTTACCTGCACGCCAGCACGCAAATTATTATTGCGCCGGGCTATACTTTCCGCATCTGCAGTGGCCTGGTTACCAACTTTCATCAACCGGAGAGTACGCTGCTGCTGCTGGTGTCCGCCTTGATCGGGGACGATTGGCGCGAAGTATACCGCCACGCGCTGGATAACGGCTATCGTTTCCTGAGCTATGGCGACAGTTCGCTGCTGCTTCCGTAAGGTATAACGATGAGCGTGACTCAGGTATAGAAAGGCGCATTGATACACTTACATCAAGTATAAAAGCCAGCCCCGCAAAGTATGCGAAGCTGGCTTTTATACTTTTGAGGCCGCTGAAATCAGCACATCCTCAAATCTCTATATCCATTATAAACCGTGTTGTGAAATCAGGTATACGAGCGAAGCCATACCTGCAGCGCCCAACTGCATTTCGCGGCGGTTTACATTCTCGAACACATCGATAGGCGTATGGTGATAATCGAAATAGCGCTGCGAATCCGGCATGTAACCAATCAGCGTTACGTTTTTCTGGCCTTTCAGCGGGCCAATATCGGCGCCTCCGTGGCCGTGACCAAAATCCCGCAGGCCGTAAGGAGCGAGCAGCGGCTTCCAGGCAGCTACTTTTGCCAGTTGTGCATCGGTGCCCTCTACTTCAAAGCCGCGCGGCGTAAATCCGCCGGCATCTGATTCGATAGCGGCCACGTGTGTTTCGTTGTTCTGCTTGGCCAGTTCTGCATACTTTGTGCCGCCGCGCAGGCCGTTTTCTTCGTTCATAAACATCACGGCACGAATGGTACGCTTCGGCTTAATACCTAAATCTTTTATCAGGCGCAGCACTTCTATAGACTGCACGCAACCGGTACCGTCATCATGCGCGCCTTCGGCCAAATCCCACGAATCGAGGTGGCCGCCCACTACAATAATTTCATCCGGCTTTTCGGAGCCCTTTATTTCGCCGATAACGTTGTATGATTTCACGTCCGGCAGCGTCTCGCAGGTCATGCGCATGTGGAACTTCAGCTTCGGATCGTTCTTCAGCAGGCTACTCAGCAATTCGGCACCGTTGGTACTGATGGCTGCCGCCGGAATTTTCGTCACATCCTCCTTATAGCGTGTGCCGCCGGTATGCGGCACATCCTGCAACTCGCTGGCCATAGAGCGCACGATAACGCCCACCGCACCCAGCTTAGCCGCTGCCACAGGGCCACCGCCCCGCTGATCCACCGCGCCGCTATAGGCGTCCATAGTATAAATTAATGTATTATCGAAGGGACGGTTGAAGAAAACAATTTTGCCTTTTACGTTCTTTTTGCCCAGTTTCTCCAGCTCTTCAAAGCTTTTTACTTCCACCACCTCAGCGCTCAGCCCCTGTTTGCCGGTACCTACTGAGCCGCCCAGCGCGCAAATCGGCACTTCCACAGCGCCTCTTTCCTTAGAGTTATAGATCTGGCCTACTTCCTTGTCGCCACGCACCCAATGAGGCACCATCACTTCCTGCACATACACGCGGTCCAAGCCCATAGTGTCCATTACCTGGCGACTCCACTCCACGGCAGCAGCGGCCTGCGGAGAGCCGGCAAGGCGGCCACCGATATTCTTGGTAAGAAACCGCAGGTTGTTGTAGCTGTCGTAGCTGGTTAGGGCGTTGTCGTAAATTTTCCGGATAATGGTTGAGTCGGCAGGTGCATTTTGCTGTGCAGCAACCGGTAGAACCACAAGAGTTGCCGCTGCTACCAGCAGGTTGCGCACTTTCAGATTAATTAGCATGTAGTATTAAGGTTTACCATTTAGGTTTGAGAGGTAATTTTTCGCGGCCTTAAGGTAAGTATTTTTGCTTTAGGATGTAAAAGTTTAAACACGCTTTGCGAAGCAAAACAGTCATGTGTGCCTTTTAACCTGCTTTGCGGTGGTTATCCAACAAAAAAGGTCAGAAAGCCATACTATAACTCTCTAACGCTTTAACTCCTTAACTTTCTAACTTTTATCACTTAAGATTTATCAGCTTGTCCAAGTTCTGCTTGTTAACAGTGAGCAGACCGACTTCGGGCAGGCGGCTGGTAAGTTCGCGCCAGTTGCTGTCTTTTCTGTATACTTCCCGGAGCAGCTTGGCGGCCTCTTCTACCTGTCCGTTGTTGGCCAGCGTAATGGCATGCCAGTATTTCATTTCCTGGTTATTCGGAAACATCTTTTCGGCGGCGCCATATTCCTGCATGGCCTGCTGCATCTGCCCTTTCTCCACAGCCAGGTCGCCGTTGTTCATGTGCTGGTAAGCGCGGTAGGTTTTCAGCAGACGACCTAGTTCCTGCAGCGGGTGCTCGCTGTCGTCCACCCGCAGGTCGATGATGCGATCTTCCCAGGGCTGGTCAGATCCCTGTCCTTTTACCACCACCAGCGCTGCCGACTGCTGTCCGCGAATATCGCCGCCTGCTTCCTGCCCGGCCTGCAGCGCCAGCATCACACGCTCGGCCAGCGGCTGTCCGTCGCTTTTCTCGAAGGCTTTGGCCATAGCCGGCCATACTTTGTCGGTCAGCATCATGTTGGCCTGCACCGAAAAGTTTTTGCCCGTAATATCGCCGGCATACCGGATGCATTGTTTGCCTGTATGCACGGCCACGCGGCCTTTTGCATCCAGTATAGCCACCTGGCGCACTTCGCGTCCTTCGTCACCGGCCAGCAATATTGCCAGGGCTTCTTCCGGTGTCTTGCCTTCTTTCAGCAGCGCCAGTCCTTTTGGCCCGAAGGATTTATTCGTGAACGACTGGGTGGCCACCACGCCTACCCCCGCCTCTGCCCAGGGCACGGCAGTACCCACCGAAAACCAGTGGCTCTGCACGCCCACGGCCATTTCACCGGTTGCCGGATCACGGGCCACAATAGAGAAGGTGTGCGCCAGCGGCTCCGAAGCCTTATAAACCTGTGCCTTTGCCATGCCCGTTGCGGCCATCCATAAAGCTCCCATTGTTAGTAGAATATTTCTGAATTTATGCATATAGTGCCGTTCTGTAGTTTTTGTTCTGAAACCTAAAATTTTATGTATGATGCAAAAGTACTTTTGGCCGGTATGCATTCCTGTTTTATACTTCTGCCATTAACCCGCCTGCTATCAACCACCCTGGTTTAATCGTAAACAGCAGCGCTGTTAAAAATATAAAATGGCCTGGTGCATACTTCTTTAATCGCTTTTATATCTGAATTCCGGTACCTTTATCTCTTCTTAACTTAACAAATGTAAACGCCCGGGTAGCAATTGCCAAACTTTATGGCTACAACCCCTGTCGGAAATTAAAGTATACTTAAAAGCAAATACTTAAGCACTACACTGGAAGATTACCTCCGCCCGGAAATAACCCTGACACCAATGAAAAATACCACACACGAAAAAAAGCTCGGCCGCATGGCCATGCTGATAGACGGCGACAATGCCCAGCCCAGCCTGATTGTGAAGCTGCTGGCGGAGGCTGGCAAGTATGGCGCGCCCACCATCCGGCGCATCTACGGCGACTGGACCACCTCGCAGATGAACGGCTGGAAAGACTGCCTGAACAACCACGCCATACAGCCGATACAGCAGTTCCGTTACACCATAGGCAAAAACGCCACCGACAGCGCCCTCATCATCGACGCCATGGATTTGCTGCACTCGGGCCTGGTAGACGGCTTTTGCATTATATCATCCGACAGCGATTATACGCGGCTGGCTACCCGCATACGGGAAGAAGGCATTTTCGTGATGGGCATCGGCCAGCGCAAAACACCCAAACCTTTTGTAAATGCCTGCAACATCTTCATCTTCACCGAAAACCTGACCGACGACATTGATGACAATAAGATTGCGGCTGCAGCCAAAGAAAGCGGAAACGACAGTGGGCAGCAGCGCCCAAATCCGGTACCGCTCCTGAAGGAAGCCTTTGTGATGTCGGCGGACGAGGATGGCTGGGCACACCTGGGCACCATGGGCGTCAGCCTGCGCCAGCTCGACCCCAGCTTTGATCCGCGCACGTTCGGCTACAGCCAGCTCTCGCAGCTCATCAAAGCCAACAAAGATACTTTCACCATCCGGCAGGAAGACGACAAAGGCCCTTCGGCGGTATATGTGCGGCGCACGACCAAACGCAGCAGCGGCAGAACAACGCGAAAAAGCCCGCCAAAAAAGGAAACAAACAAAGTATAGGTTTGCCTAAACACCGCCCTGCTCCAATCCAGAGCGGCTAGGCCGGCGTATGAAGTATAAACTGTATATGCTACCTCGCGCCATACTTTATACTTTGCTGCTTTTCGGTAGTCTTTCCTTTACTTTGTGCAAAGACAATGATGCTACTATGGCTAACACACCATCACCTGCCGCAGCCACAAAGTATACTTACCTGGCGCTCGGCGATTCCTACACCATTGGCGAAGGGGTGCCGGAAACAGATCAGTGGGGCATGCAGTTAGCGGAACTGCTCCGCCACAAAGGAATTGATATAAGCAACCCCACCACCATTGCCCGCACCGGCTGGACGACCTCCGAACTGGCCGGTGCTATCGAAGCTGCCAACCTGAATAAAACCTATGATCTGGTGTCGCTGCTGATTGGCGTGAACAACCAGTACCGGGGCCAGCGTACAGCTACCTACCGTACCGAATTTAAGGAGTTGCTGCAGATGTCTGTCAGATTTGCCAAAGGCGATCCGGCACACGTTATCGTGCTGTCTGTACCGGATTGGGGCGTAACGCCATTTGCGCAGGGCCGCGACCGCCAGCACATTGCCACAGAGATAGACGCTTTTAACGCCATAGCCGAAGAAGAAGCGCAAAAAGCCGGTATTCCTTTTATCAACATCACCCCGCTTACCCGCAAGTATGGCAACGACACGGCTTACCTGGCCCCCGACGGCCTGCACTATTCCGGCAAAATGCATCGAGAATGGGCATTATCAGCTTTGCCTGAAGCCGGAAAAGTACTGAAGTAAAGTAAGTATAACCGGCAATTTTCAGCTGCCTCTCTGCTGCAGATATGCAGTTAGTAGTGCCTTGTCCAGGTAAGTCATACCTTGTGGAACACCGCTTTTTCAGAACCCTTTATCATCGCGGAACTACAGTTTCTGAAACCCCTCTTCTGCCCCCGCAGTAAGAGGTAATAGCATGTGCAGGAAAATGTGTCGTGCCTGCAGCACCTGTTTGGGCATAAAGCTGGCAAAAGCGAAAGCAAACATTCCCAATATGACATATTGGCATAATTAGTACCGGAAAAAGGCCCTGGCACAAGGCTTGTTATACTACAGGCAACAGAAAAACGAAATAGAAACCGATAAATAAAACTATAAAAATGGCAAAGATAATAGGTATTGACTTAGGTACTACCAACTCCTGCGTTGCCGTAATGGAGGGCAACGAGCCAGTGGTTATACCAAACAGCGAAGGCCGCAGAACAACACCGTCCATTGTTGCTTTTTTGGATAATGGAAACGGTGAGCGCAAAGTAGGTGATCCGGCCAAGCGCCAGGCGATCACAAACCCCCACAACACCATAGCTTCTATCAAGCGATTTATGGGGCATAGCTACAGCGAGGTAGAAAACGAAGCGCAGCATGTGTCTTACAAAGTGGTGCCGGGCAACAACAACACGGTACGCGTAAAAATCGGAGATCGCGAGTATACGCCGCAGGAAATTTCTGCGATGATTCTTCAGAAAATGAAGGCCACGGCAGAAGATTACCTGGGCACTACCGTAACCGAAGCGGTTATTACCGTTCCGGCTTACTTTAACGATGCACAGCGCCAGGCTACCAAAGAAGCTGGCCAGATTGCCGGACTTGAAGTGAAGCGTATCATCAACGAGCCGACAGCAGCAGCGCTTGCTTATGGTCTCGATAAAAAACACAAGGATCAGAAAATCGCGGTATTCGACTTAGGTGGCGGTACTTTCGATATTTCCATACTTGAGCTGGGCGATGGCGTGTTTGAAGTACTCTCTACCAACGGTGATACGCACCTGGGTGGTGATGACTTTGACCAGGTAATCATTAAATGGCTGGCCGATGAGTTTAAAGCTGACGAAGGCATTGACCTGCGCAAAGACCCCATGGCGTTGCAGCGTTTGAAAGAAGCTGCTGAAAAAGCTAAAATCGAGCTCTCCAGCTCCAACGAAACAGAAATTAACCTGCCATACATTATGCCGGTTGATGGTGTGCCGAAACACCTGGTACGCAAACTCACCCGTGCTAAGTTCGAGCAGCTGTCTGACGACCTGATTCGCCGATCTATGGAGCCGTGCAAGCAGGCCCTGAAAGATGCAGGACTTTCTACTTCAGACATTGACGAAGTGATTCTGGTAGGTGGATCTACCCGTATCCCGAAAGTGCAGGAAGAAGTGGAGAAGTTCTTCGGCAAAAAGCCATCTAAAGGTGTAAACCCGGATGAGGTAGTAGCGATTGGTGCTGCCATTCAGGGTGGTGTATTAACCGGTGAAGTAAAAGACGTCCTCCTGCTGGACGTAACCCCGCTTTCGCTGGGTATTGAAACTATGGGTGGCGTGATGACCAAACTGATTGAGTCTAACACAACCATCCCGACCAAAAAGTCTGAGACATTCTCTACCGCTTCGGACAACCAGCCTTCTGTGGAGATTCACGTGCTGCAGGGCGAGCGCCCTATGGCCAAGGATAACCGTACCATCGGCCGCTTCCACCTGGCTGATATTCCGCCTGCACCACGTGGTGTTCCGCAAATTGAGGTTATCTTCGATATCGACGCCAACGGTATCCTGCATGTAACCGCCAAAGACAAAGCGACAGGCAAAGAGCAGAAAATCCGTATCGAGGCCTCTTCCGGCTTAACAGAGCAGGAAATTGAGAAGATGCGCCGCGAAGCAGAAGCCAACGCTGAGTCTGATAAGAAAGCGAAGGAAGAAATTGAGAAGCTGAACGCAGCCGACTCCATGATCTTCCAGACAGAGAAGCAACTCAAAGAATATGGCGACAAGCTATCAGGCGGTAACAAATCCAACATCGAGAATGCGTTGGGTGAATTAAGAACAGCGCACGGTGCCAAGGATATTGCTGGCATCGACCGGGCCATCGAAAACCTGAACAACGCCTGGAGCGCTGCCTCACAGGAAATGTATGCAGCCACTCAGGGTGCACCGGGCGGCGATGGTCAGGCAAACGGCCAGGCCGGCGGCAACGGCGCACAAGGCGCTACAGCCGATAGCGGCGGCGTAACCGACGTAGATTACGAAGAAGTAGACGGCAGCAAATAAGCCGCCAAAGTATAAATCAGATAAAATCCCCTGCTGAGCTTTCAGCAGGGGATTTTTTTCATAATACTTAATACAATCTATACCGCAGCCTGCAATATTATAGTTAAGCGCTTAAAGACAGCCAAAGCATTTGATACCATTTTTTCCTTTGATGAAGTATAACTTTTTAGAAGAAAGATAGGTAAACGGCTATGCCCGAACTAAAAAACATGGCACTAAGTTTTATCGGTCTTCCGTTAAACTGTGAAGAAAACAACGAAAGAATTATTATAATTTTACTTTCTCATGCATCTGCTGGTGTGATTTTTTTCATCGGTATTACTTCAATCCGGATTTTATACATCGTTCTTTTATAGAATACTACACATTCATTTGTAAAATACATTTATGCCTGAAAGCAAAAAAGGGTGGGATTGGGAAATAACAAGCAAAACGAGCTACTGGGGCTGGAGCATGCGCGAAATATGGTCGTACCGGCACCTGCTGGGCAGCCTGGTGCGTCGCGATTTCCTGCTCAGCTACCAGCAAACCGTGCTTGGCCCCCTCTGGATACTGCTGCAACCCCTCCTGACACTGGTTACGTATGTGCTGGTGTTCGGAAAGCTGGTGGGCGTTTCGACGGGCAACCTGCCACCGGTGCTGTTTTACTTTTCAGGTATTGTGCTATGGAGCCTGTTCAGCGACAGCTTTGGCGGCACATCCAATACCTTCCGCGATAATGCCCAAGTATTCAGCAAAGTATACTTCCCGCGGCTGATAGTACCCCTGGCTGTAACCAGCACACAGTTCTTTCGCTTCTTCATACAGTTTGTCATGCTGTTGCTGCTGATTGGCTACTACTGGGCATTTCAGGATCTGCCATCACCTTTTTCACTTATTACGCTGGCTTTTCCATTCGCGGTTATTTGCACGGCAGGCATTGGATTGGGCCTGGGGCTTCTTTTTTCCGTAATTACCGCCAAATACCGTGACATAGCTGGCACCGTAACGCTGGGCATCAGGCTGTTTATGTACTTAACCCCTGTAATTTACCCGCTTGAGTCGTTACCGGAAAAATACCGCTGGATGGTACAGCTAAACCCGCTTACGCCGCTCTTCGAGCTGAACCGCTTATCTTTATTGGGCGAGGGTACCGTAACAGCCGGACAGTTGCTGTACAGCATAATATTTATGATCGTGGTGCTGTCCGGAGCCATGCTCGTATTTAATAAACAAAGTGATAAGCTGATTGATGTAGTTTAAAGAGGGTATGGGAGACGTTGTAATAGAAGTAGAGAATTTATCGAAGCTGTATCGCCTGGGTACGATTGGTACCGGTTCGTTGCGCCAGGATTTGCAGCGGTGGTGGACTACCTCCGTGCTGAAGCAGGAAGACCCTTTTTTCCAGGCACACGGCACAGAGGCGCTGGCTGCTAACAAGCAGAGTATACTGGCTTTGCAGAACATCAATTTTAAAGTAAATCAGGGCGAGGTGCTGGGCATTATCGGCAGTAATGGTTCCGGCAAATCTACCCTGCTGAAAATAATTTCGAGGATTGTGCGGCCCACCAAAGGTGCTGTGCGGGGCAGAGGCTCGGTAAGTAGTTTGCTGGAAGTAGGCACCGGTTTTCATAAGGAGCTGACCGGGCGCGAAAACGTCTATATCAGCGGGTATATACTGGGGATGAGCAAATCCGAAATACGGGAAAAGTTTGATGAGATAGTTGCCTTCTCCGGCGTTGAAGCCTTTATTGACACACCTGTTAAACGTTACTCTTCCGGCATGTATGTGCGCCTGGCCTTTGCTGTGGCGGCGCATCTGGAGCCCGACATCCTGATTGTGGACGAGGTGCTGGCCGTAGGCGATGCTGACTTCCAGAAAAAGTGCCTGGGCAAAATGCGGGAAACGTCACAAACCGATGGCCGCACCATCCTGTTTGTGAGCCATAGCATGCAGGCCATAAACAACCTCTGCGATAAAGCGCTGTGGCTGAACCAGGGCAAAATGATGGAGCTGGGTGAGGTATCCTCTGTGGTGAACAAGTACATAATGGGAATACAGCAGTTCAAACTAAAGCAGGAATGGTCTACGCCGGCAGAAGCGCCCGGCAACGATTTTATCCGCTTTAAATCAGTGGAACTGGTGCCGCAGCTCAGCACCCCAGATGCGCCGCTGGACATCCGGACGCCTCTTACGGTTAAGTTTCAGTTTTGGAACATGACCGATGATGTCCTGCTTAGTACCAGTCTCCTCCTGTTTTCTTACGGCGGGGAATGTATTTTTGACGTACTCTCTCCCGCCTCACGCTGCGACAAAGGACTGGTGGAAGGCGAATGTAATATTCCGGGCAACTTCCTCAACGATGGTTCTTATTACTTTTCTATTATAGTAGTGAAAGATACTTCGGTAGAACTTTATAATTATGAGGAATGTCTTTCGGTTGATGTAGAGGATTACCGCGAGAACATCCAGTGGTATGGCAAATGGTGGGGAGCTGTACGGCCAAAGTTCCCTTTCCGGCTGCATCAAAAAGAAATGGCTTTTCAGCAGTAAGCATACAGCGCCTCCTAAAATGGTTACGTATTGTTATTTATACTTGTACAACAAAGCCTGTAGCACCGTAATATGGTAGCAGAATTATCAAGGCTCCTGGTTTATACTTTAATTGCATCAGTTAAAAACAGGAGATGCGATAAGGCAAATACTAAATAATTATCAATGCTGAATAGTTCAGATTTAACTTCTTGGCCGGATTTTGTTAAGGCAGATTACATAGTATAATTACTGTTCATGAAGGCACACGCTCCTTACCTTATCACGCACATAGACCTAAGCAGGCAACAGGCGCCACCCGTGCTTGATCTGGCAGAGAACGGCTATTATCTGGTGTTCTGGTGGAAAGAAATTGCGCTCGGGCATGTATTCCTGCCGCCAGGCAGGCAGCTTACTTCAAAGCAATATTACAGCAAGCTGGCAGCGGCTATCCGGCCGGCCATTAAGTTTTATACAAAGGGCCGCGAGGCGAAAGGCGACTGGAAGCAATGGCTCCCTGGCAGGGATATTGCGGCATGGACCACCTGGATGGCTGATATCTTTACCAGCGCCCTTCCCGGACAACTGCCCGCCAAAGTTCCTGTTTCCGTTATTATCTGCACCCGCAACAGGGCTGATCAGTTACAGCGCTGCCTTACGCTTTTAACCTCAACGACCAGCCAGCCAGAGCAAATCATTGTGGTTGACAACGCGCCTGCTCCCGGGGACAACTCTACTTTAAAGGTGGTGCAACAGTTTAACAGTGTAACTTATGTTAAAGAACCCCATTTAGGACTCGACATTGCCCGGAATACCGGCATCTTATATGCCAAATCACCTATAATAGCGTATGTGGATGACGATGTGGTGGTACATCCTTTATGGCTTTACAGGGTATGGGAAACTTTCCGGGATCCGGCTGTTGCAGCTATGACAGGGCTCGTTATTGCATCAGAACTAGAAACTGAGGCGCAGTATATTTTTGAGAAGTTCTGGAGCTTTAACCGCGGCTACGCAGATAAAACTTACGACAGCAAGTACTTTAAAGCAACCCTGGCGAAAGGTCCGCCGGTATGGGAAATTGGTGCAGGGGCCAACATGGCATTTCGCAAAGATGTTTTCGAAGAAGTAGGCTTCTTTAATGAATTGCTGGATGTGGGGGCTGCCGGCTGTAATGGAGACTCGGAGATGTGGTACCGGATACTGGCAGCCGGCCATACTATCAAGTATAATCCCCGGGCCATAGTTTTCCACCAGCATCGCAAAGAAATGAAAGGGCTTAAGAAGCAGATCTTCTACTATATGCGCGGTGCTACAGCAGCAGCCCTCATACAGCAGAAACAAAATCCTAAGGCTGGTTACAGGCGATACATTCTTTGGTTGGTGCCAGTTGACTACGGGCGGCTGATAGTAAAAGGATTTCCCGGATATCATTCCCGTTATAGCACGTTGTGGGCAGAGATTGGTGGATTACTGTCTGGGCTGGCCTTCTATTTAAGAAAAAGAAAGCAACACCCACACGCAATACGCTAAGTATGGATGCATCGCTCCAGACAGATTTTCCGCTGATCTCCGTTATCATTCCGTGCTACAACCAGGGTGCTTATCTGCCTGAAGCCTTTGCCAGCATCCGGCAACAGGCGTATCCTGCTGTTGAGATAATTGTTGTGGACGACGGCTCAACGGACAACACCAGAGAAGTAACCGAAAAAAATACCGGGGTAAAGTACGTGTACCAGCCTAACCAGGGGCCGTCAGCCGCCCGAAACCTGGGCATCCGGCATGCCAAAGGAGAAATGCTGGTTTTCCTGGATGCTGACGACTGGCTCCTGCCGGGCGCCCTGCAAACCAATGCGCGTTATTTGCAGCAAAACGAAAAGCTCGCCTTTGTATCCGGTGCGCACGACAAGGTTTTTGTGGAGGATGGCCTGGTGAAGGAAGAGGTGCGGGAGGTAACCACCAACCACTATTGCGAATTGCTGCAGGGCAACTATATTGGTATGCTTGCAACGGTAATGTACAGGCGCTGGGTTTTTGATGTGCTGCAGTATGATGTTTCACTCAGATCCTGCGAAGACTATGACCTATACCTGAATATTGCGCGGGAATATCCGGTGGCCCACCATACGTACAAAGTTGCCGCTTATCGTTTGCATACTTCCAATGCCTCTGCTAACATACCCGTAATGCTGGCCGCGGGGCTGCAGGTGCTGGATCGGCAGCAAAACCGTTTAAGAACGCCCACCGAAAAACAGGCTTACAAAAAAGGCCATGCCATCTGGAAAGCCTACTATACAAAAGAACTGTATCAGAAGCTGCTGCACAAAAAAGCGCGTGCATCTGAGCAAGTATATCTCACATTATTAAAACATCACCCAAGCTTATTCTTTAAATATATGGCCAAACGCAATGCCTCTGCAATAAAATCAGTAATAAAAAGAAACATGCCTGCCTTTGGCTTAAGATGGATGCAGCAACTGGGGCTGTACAAGCCCCGTGTGCCTGCTGTGGGTAATGTAGATTTAGGTGACTTTAACCGTGCCTCGCCTTTCAGCACCGATTTCGGCTATGATCGCGGCGGCCCGGTAGACCGCTACTACATCGAAAACTTTTTACGGGAAGAGCAGGCAAGTATAAAAGGCCGTGCCCTCGAAATCGGTGATAACGAGTATACATTGCTGTTCGGAGGCGATAAGATTACGCAAAGCGATATCCTGCACGTGGATGCCAGCAACCCGAAAGCCACTTTTGTCGGCGACATCAGCGATGCGCCGCACCTGCCGTCCAACACCTTCGATGCCATTGTACTTACCCAGACGCTGCACCTGATCTATGATTTTAAAGGCGCACTGGAAACCTGCCACCGCATACTTAAGCCGGGCGGCACCTTGTTGATCACAGTGCCCGGCCTTACTCCTATCGACCACGGTGAGTGGAAAAAAACCTGGTATTGGGCTTTTACCGACAAGGCGATGTGCCGCCTGATGGCCGATGCCTTCCCGCAGGGCGCGGTAGAGGTAAACAGCTATGGCAACGTGTATGCCGCCACCACCTTTTTGTATGGCATGGGTTTGCCGGAGGTTTCTATAGCCAAGCTCGACCAGCACGATCCACATTTTCAGGTAACGATTACAGTAAAAGCAGTGAAAGCCTCTGCCGCATGAAAAACCGGTTGCGCTATCTTATAAAAAAGTATTTTGAGCGCCGCGCGGTCGTGCTTATGTACCATCGTGTGGCCGTTCCGGAAGCTGACATGTGGAAGATTGCCGTAAGCCCCGAAAACTTTGAACAGCATTTGCAGGTGCTCCGAAAGACAAAAAACGTCATCTCTCTGCAAGATTTGGTTGAAGACGTCAGAAAGGGTAAAATCCGGAAAAATAGTATCGCCCTTACCTTCGACGATGGCTATATGGATAACTTCCTGGTAGCCAAACCGCTGCTGGAGAAGTATAAGCTGCCTGCCACTTTCTTTATAGCCTCCGGTAATATTGGGGCGTCAGCTGAATTTTGGTGGGATGAACTGGAACAGCTCATTTTATTTACAGAGCACTTACCGCGCCACTTTGCTTTGGAGATAAATGGGAACAGCATTGTATCCGATCTGGAGCAGGAGGCCCATCTTTCTGAATCACTCCGGCAGCTGAACAGCCGCTGGGATGCCTGTGAGGAAGCGCCGCCCTCCCGCCGTTGTGCCCTGTATTACGAGCTTTGGCGATGTCTGAAGCCGCTTCCGGAAGCTATACAGCAGGAATCACTGCAACGCATCAGGGCATGGACAGGTGTTCCAAAATCAGTCCGGGCGGATTGTTTAAGTATGACGAAGGCACAGTTGCAGGAACTGAGTAGAAACAAGCTGTTTTCTGTGGAGGCGCACACGGTGTCGCACCCTGCACTGGCTTTCCACGACCGGCTTTATCAAGCGGATGAGTTGCTGCGCAATCTACAATACCTTGAAGAAACAACCGGCTACAGACCATCTCTGCTGGCATACCCTTACGGCAACTACAACGAAGAAACGATGGCGCTGGCAGCTGCAAGCGGCTTTACGGCAGCCTTCACTACAGAGGAGAGGCCGATCACAAAACATGCATTGCTGTACCGCCTCGGTAGGGTGCAGGTCAAAAACTGCGCTGCACCGGCATTTACGGCACTCATCAACCAATGGAAATAAATAGTGGTAAGGCACGTACATGGCCTTACCACTATTTATTTATGTCGTGATTGCTTTTAACTATAATGATTACCGAAATGCGAAAACTAAAGTTTAACGTTTTCCTTTGGCTGAGCTAAGTGGCTGTCCGGCTGCGGCTGCAAAAGCGCCGGCCTGGCTGGTTCCGGTTCCTGCACCTTCAACGCCTCCTTTTTAGCGGAATTATACACGAAGAAGCGCTTAAGTTTATTGATTGGTTTCTCCAGCAGGTACCAGGAAGCGGAGGCAAGTATAATAGACAGTCCCAGATAAATTAAAAAGCTCACCAAAGGCTGCTTGAGAAAGTCCGCAATACTCGAAACATTTATACCTATAAAAGTATGTCTGCCTGCGGTAAGCTTGGCAAACACTTTCCAAAAGGCAACTACCGCAAAAATATGATACAGATAAATGCCATAGCTTATTTTGCCTAGGTAAAGCACAACCGGATGCTCCAGCATTCTGCCAAACATGTTCTTATACCCTATGTTTGCTCCCTCGAGGATGAACATGGCAAATAACGATACAAATACCCGATCAACTACGATAGAGATAGCCGGATTACCTAGAAACAGGGTGATAATCCAGATGGGCAGTGCGATGAAAAACACTTTTTTCCAGAGATAGCTGATGCTGTTTCCATAGTAATGCTGGTAAGCCAGCAGCGCCCCAAAGCCAAAGCCGTCCAGGCAGGTAGGTGTGAGCACAAGCAACGTTACTTCCTGCGTTGCCGGAGAATCCAGCATACCGAATATCACAGCTCTGGAAATAATGCCACAGGCTATAATCAGAAACAGCATTTTTGGTAAATGCCTGTTAGGCGTCAGCAGAATGAGCCACGGCCAAAAAAGGTAAAATTGTTCTTCTACCGCTAATGTCCACAGGTGCGCTGTTAGTTCGCCCCACTCCTGATCAAAGAAGATCTGATAATTAGACAGGTATAGGAAAAAGGTAGCAGAATTTTCGCGCACATATGTTGCTGATGGAATAAACAACAAAATAAAGATATAGAAATAATAAGCGGGAAAAATGCGGAGTGTACGGCGCGATAAAAAAACAGCTCCTATTTTAAGTTTGCTATAGCCTGCTGCCAGACCACGCTCTTTGCCAACCAACAGAATTTTAGTGATGAGATAGCTGCTAAGCACAAAAAAGAAAACCAACAGCACCCCAATATCCAGCACACGGCCAATCATCTGATGCGTGGGCAAAAAATGGTAAAATAAGACAGTAAGCACTGCGCCAAACCTTAACCCGTCTAACTGGGGTCTGTATGCTATAACGGTAGAAGGTTTTGTGTGGGGTAAAGTAGGCATAAAAGGTAATGTTCTGGGTAAGTTAAGCAGGCTCTTTGGTAATCACGTTTTACTTAAACAGATTATATAAGTTTAAATATTATAACAATATTTGCCATTAATTAAATAAAATGAGGTATAAACATACATGTTTAATAGCGAAAAAGCGAGTTGCCATTTCATATTTACAAGCAGGCTAAAAGGCGTAACAGTAGCCTGGTTCTAAGACGCACCAAAGCAGGAAGGTGATAGATGCTCTGCATGTAAGTAACAGGTCAAAATAAATGATAGATTTTAAGCATCTTATCGCGCAGTATAAAAACCTGATAATCAGGTATGAGAAAAAACCGTTGTGCCCGGTGTCTTGATACTTATATCCTTTTGCTCAGGTTTAAGGAGCAGCAAAATATAAATTTGATCTCATTCCTGCACCAAACATATATCTTTTCTGATTATTTCACGTTATAATCATCTTATTATATATATTACATGCATTATATTCCTTCTTCCCCTCCTGTTATCAAGCCTGTTCCCGCCGGCCAGGATCGGCCGCTTTGGTCGGTTATGATTCCTGTATACAATTGCAGCCAGTATTTACCCGAAACCCTGGAAAGCGTACTGCAACAGGCGCCGTCGGCAGAGCACATGCAGATAGAAGTTGTGGACGATGCCAGTACAGACACCGATGTGGCAGCATTGGTAGAACGCATCGGGAAAGGCAGGATTAAGTATTACAGGCAGCCGCAGAACGTAGGGAGCCTCAGCAACTTTGAAACCTGCATTAACCGCTCCCGCGGTGAACTGGTACATCTTCTGCACGGCGACGACAAAGTAAAACCCGGATATTATGAAAAGATAGCAAAGCTGTTTCATACTTATCCAGAAGCAGGCGCCGCCTTTTGCAGGTTTGATACGGTAAATGAAGTAGGCAAAGTGCTTAACCGCATTCAGCCTGAAAGGCAGGAAGACGGATTGCTCAGCAACTGGCTCATCCGCATAGGTGAACAGCAGCGGATACAATACGCAGCTATATCCGTGCGCCGCGAAGTATACGAAAAACTGGGTGCGTTTTACAACATAACCTATGGCGAAGACTGGGAAATGTGGGTGCGCATTGCGAGGCATTACGCTGTTGCCTATACACCCGAGGTACTGGCCGAATACCGCAGGCATAATACTTCTATTTCAGGACAAATGTTTTTGACAGCAAGGTATCTGCAGCAGTTAACCAAAGCCATGGAAATGGTGCAGGAGCATTTGCCGGCAGATCAGCGGAAAACCGTTATCCGGAAATCCAGAGAGCATTATGCGTACTATGGCCTTATAGTTGCCCGGCGGCTGTGGAAAAAAACAAATAATTATGCATCTGTGCAGGTAAATATAAAAGAGGCGTTGCGCATGCACCAGAGTTTTGGGCTCTATAAAGAAATTTCCTGGCTGTATATGAGGATGTATAGCAAATTACCTTTGCTGTATCTGAGAGACAAACTCTTCAGGTAAAGGCAGCAGGCACAGGCAAAATCAGTAGTACTCCTCTAAATACCGCAGTACGGCTTTCTCTGTTTTAGCGTGTAAAATCCTGGCGCCTGACAATGCAGGAAAAATAGAGGAAAACTCATTGAAATAATGCTCTACGCCACGTTTCGAGAAGATGATGTTCGTACCGCCAAAGTAGCTTGCCAATGCCGCCGTGCCGCCGTGCACCGATATAAAATGGCTGCAGTTGGCATACAGGAGTAATTGCAGATGATTAAAGCTGTTGACGGTGGCTTTGTGTTGGGCATACAGATCGTCCATCACAATAACCTCCGGGTGCTCCTGCCGCATGCGGGCATGCTCTTTTAAATCCAGGATTTCGCTGTTATCCTCCACTATCTGTCCGGAGGATGGCCTGTTATAGACAATCTGATATTTATCTTTGTAGGTAGTTATAATCTGATTAAGCGTGGCATAATCCAGATAATTGATTGGAGCACCATCCCACTCTATATTATACTTGTTGGCAATGATTAAAAGGGGCTTGTCAAACCTGAACCGATCATTCTGATAATGCTCCTTTAAAGGAACCCGCGCCCATTTACTAAAAGAAAATGTATTGCAGTGCGTCATGTTCGGCACATCGTAAGAGGCACTAAGCGGGCGCCACAAGCGCACATCATACTTTTCCTCGTGGTTTTCGCTGAAGAAGTATAAATCTTTGGTATTCTTGCAGGAGATTGTTTTCAGAAGTGTGCCGTTCAGATGGTGCCAATAAGCAAATGGCAGTACAAAGGTCAGTTCCTGCTGGAATTCCTGCTGAAATTCTATTACTTTATACTTCTTCTTATCAAAGTAATCTTTGCCGATAAATCCCAGCTGATTTAACCGGCTATAATAATTATCTCTGATATACTTGCGCAGAATTACGTGCATAGAAGGGTATTTCACTGCCGTAAACACATGCAACATCCCTAAAAACAACCTCCGCATACAAGCACTGCTTTTGTTTACTATAGTTAAAATGTTCCGGCTGCCTAAGAAGGGTTAAAAACCATACTTACCTTTAGTCTGATAAAGCTAAAAGCAGCTTTGAAATGAACCGTACCCATTTACTCCGACCAGCGCTTTAAGGTTTTCAAATCTTATCTATTTACATCTTTTAGCATCTATGAGTATAGATGCTAAAAGATGTAAATAGGAGCAGGCTGTCCGAACCTGAGGCCACCTGACCTGGTTTAGGTGTTATTCCAAATCTCTGTCGCCACGTTTCAGCTCTTCCGCCGAACGCATTACCTTGTCTTTTAAGCTGGTTTTATACTTCTCCAGTTTATCGGCCACAGCAGCATTGGTTGTTCCCAGAATTTGCGCCGCCAGCAAGCCGGCATTCAGCGCACCGTTCAGCGCAACGGTTGCCACCGGTATACCTCCAGGCATCTGAAGTATGGACAGCACAGAATCCCAACCGTCTATAGAGTTGCCTGACTTTACCGGCACACCAATTACGGGCAGCGTGGTGAGCGCTGCCACCATGCCCGGCAGATGCGCCGCGCCGCCGGCACCGGCAATAATTACCTTTAGCCCCTTTTTACGGGCATTTTCAGCATATTCTATCATGCGGTGCGGGGTGCGGTGCGCCGACACAATGGTCAGTTCAAAGGGCACGCCCAGATTTTCAAGAATCTCCGCAGCGGCTTCCATCACTCTCAGATCAGACTGGCTGCCCATGATGATGCCTACCAGCGGTTGTGTGTTTGTCGTTTCGTCGTCCATACTTTATGCTTTTACTTTAATTACGTCTTTAACAGTGGCAGCGCGTTGCTGCGCCTCTTCTATTGTTTGCCCCAATACGGTGATATGTCCCATTTTGCGTGCTGGCCGGGTATATTTTTTGCCATACAGATGAATGTATACACCCGGTACTGCCAGCGCCTCCTGTAAGCCTTCGTACTTTGCCTCGCCATCATAGCCCGGCTCGCCCAGCAGGTTCAGCATTACGGCAGCACTTTGTATTTCAGTGGAACCGAGCGGCAGGTTCAGTATAGCGCGCAGATGCTGTTCATACTGCGACGTATAGTTGGCTTTGATGGTATGATGGCCACTGTTATGCGGGCGCGGCGCTACTTCATTTACCAGGATTTGCCCATCTTTGGTTACAAACATCTCTACGGCAAGTATGCCCGTCATGCCAAAAGCCTCTATCACGCGGGTAGCAATCTCAATGGCATGGCGCTGCAGTTTGTAAGATAAGTCAGCGGGTGCGAAAAGCGAATCTACCAGGTTGTGCTCCGGATGAAAACGCAGCTCTACCACCGGAAAAGCCATTACTTCGCCGCCGCTATTGCGGGCCACAATAACCGATATTTCTTTCTCAAAATCTACCAGCTTCTCCAGCACAGAGGGTTCTTCAAAAGCTTTGCTCATCTCTGTTTCACCGGATAAGCGCATTACGCCACGGCCATCGTATCCTTCACGGCGCAACTTCTGAAAGGCGGGCAGAAAGGCTGTGTTTTGTTGCAGCGCCTGTTTATCCTTCAAAAGTATAAAGTCTGAAGTAGGAACAGAGTGCTCCCGAAAGAACATCTTCTGCAGGCCTTTGTCCTGAATGGTGCGCACCGTGCGGGCATCCGGATACACGCGTACACCTTCCTGCTCCAGTTGCTCCAGCGCATCAGCGTTTACGTGTTCTATTTCAATGGTCAGGATGTCGCAGCTTTTGCCGAAGTTATACACGGTATCGTAATCGCGGAAGCTGCCTACACAAAACTCATTGCATATATCTTTGCACGGCGCATTTTCGTCCGGATCCAACACCAGCGTGTAAAGGTTAAAATCGAGTGCGGACTGCAGCAGCATACGGCCCAGTTGTCCGCCGCCCAGTATGCCCAGCTTTACTTCTCCTTGCATATTTTTAGAGTGATTGTTTCTCAAAAATACGTATTATGTGCGGAGACGAAAGACAAAAGAACAAACACCTGTACCCTGCCCCGGCACAACGGCCTCTACTTATATGATAATCAAAAGATTATACTTGTACAACAGATTAATTAATCCGCTGAATTCATTTTCTGATGATTTCATAAATCTCCCCGGCGCTGATTTATCATCCGCCACCTATACTTCAGCAACTGTTAAGCTTGTGCCTTGTAGTTCCGGCAGGCTTGGGCGTTTCGCTACTTTTAACAAGCCAGGTACAAAGCTTTTAATTTAATGATTTTTATACTTCAGGCATCGCCTGGTTTGTGCTGTCTCGTTCTGCCCGGCGCTGTCGCAGCGGCACTTTTATACTTCAGCAAATTGCATTTATACCTTACGCAGCGATCCTTTACGCTACAGCGGTTTTTGTTTTGCACGGCAAAAGAACTAATTTTAAAGCGCTATCTTTCTATACCGCACCCTTCTACATGGAAATTATACTGGCCACTTTTACTGCACTTTTTTCTGTTGTAAACCCTTTTGGTGCTATGCCCGTGTTTCTGACACTAACGCAGGACGACACCCGGGAGCACCGCAACCAACAGGCGCTGAAGGCCTGCCTGTACATGGTCGGTATTCTGGCCGTATTTTTCCTGGCTGGCCAATATGTATTGAATTTCTTCGGTATCCGCATCCACGACCTGCGCATAGCCGGTGGCCTGATGATTATGCGTGCCGGTTTCGACTTGCTGGCGCCGGGCGCAAATAAGAAAAAGATTTCGCCGGATGTGGTGGAAGAGGGTCAGCTGAAAGAGGACATTTCGTTTACGCCGCTGGCTATGCCGATGCTCTCCGGCCCTGGCGCTATTGCCGTCAGCATTGGTCTGTTTACCACCTCCCTCTCCTATTTCGATATGGTAATGATTCTGGTTGGTATTGTATTGCTGGCCATTGTAAGTTTCGTTATTCTGCGCTTTTCGTACCAGCTGATGCGCTACATGGGCAAAGGCGGTTTGGCGGCGCTCTCGCGCATTATGGGTTTCATTGTGCTCTCTATCGGCGTTAACTTTATCGTATCGGCACTAACGGCTTTGTTCTTTACGGAGCGGTAAAGTATAATGTGCCAATTGTTTAATGTGCTATTGATCGAATTGTCTGATTACTGAATAGTTAAATTGTTGATGCTACAGAGAGCAGTATGAAGTAAGTTTATTTTTAAATTGCCTCGGCTACAAATCTACTTAGCACATTAGCGCATTAAACAATTAGCACATTAATTTCTGTATCTTTGCGCCATGCAACTGAAAAATGATTTGCTGATACGCGCTGCAAAAGGCGAACCGGTAGAACGCACCCCTGTCTGGCTGATGCGCCAGGCCGGACGTATTCTTCCGGAATACAGAGTTGTGCGCGAAAGCCTGAGCGGCTTTAAAGAACTGGTGGAAACGCCCGAGCTGGCCGCCGAAGTTACTATTCAGCCGGTAGATATACTGGATGTGGATGCAGCCATTATCTTTTCGGATATACTGGTAGTGCCCGAAGCCATGGGCTGCACCTATGAAATGATAGAAAAGCGCGGGCCGACTTTCCCGAAAACCATCCGCAGCGAAGCAGACCTGAAACACCTGCGCGTGGCCGACCCGCACGAGCACCTGCACTATGTGCTGGATGCCATCAGGCTCACCAAAAGAGCGCTGAACGGACGTGTGCCGCTGATTGGTTTTGCCGGTGCCCCCTGGACCATCCTGGCCTATATGGTGGAAGGCAGCGGCTCCAAAACATTCTCGCAGGCGCGCGGCATGTTGTATACCAATCCGAGGCTGGCACACCAGTTGCTGCGCATGATCACTGATACCACCATCGCTTATCTGCAGGCGCAGGTAGAGGCTGGCGCCAACCTGATTCAAATATTCGACTCCTGGGCAGGTATATTATCGCCGGCACAGTACCGTACGTTTGCGCTTCCCTACATCTCCGAGATATGCAACGCCATCCGTAACGTACCGGTAACCGTGTTTGCCAAGGGTGCTTTTTTTGCCCTGGAAGATTTTGCCCGGCTAAACTGCGAAACCATTGGCCTGGACTGGAACATGGAGCCTTCAAAAGTCCGCCAGCAAGTTGGCCCCGATAAAACGTTGCAAGGCAACATGGACCCCTGCCTGCTTTATAGTTCTTTTGAAACAATTCAGCACGAAACCATTAAGATGCTGAAAGAGTTCGGCCCTCAGCGCCACATCGCCAATCTCGGCCACGGCGTATACCCCGACACCGATCCGGAAAAAGTAAAATGCTTTGTGCAGACGGTAAAGGAGTATGGCAGCATTGTTAATAGTTAGGGAGTTAGGGAGTTAAAAAGCTAGAGAGTTAAAAATTTGTGAGTTTTCTGTTAACTCTTTAACTTTCTAACCCTCTAACTTTTTAACTCTACAAATCTCTCGGTTTTACCCGACCACCAGGTGCGTTTCGGGATATTTATGTGCCACGTAGGAGGCCTTGGTGCTCAGAGCCAGGGCCAGCGTGAGGGTACCTACCCGGCCAAGATACATGGAAAGTATAATGACCAGCTTGCCCACATCCGACAAACCAGCCGTTATACCGGTGCTTAACCCCACCGTAGCAAATGCTGAAACCTGTTCCATTGCCAGCTTGATGATATCGTACTGCGCATCTGAAATAGAAAGTATAAACAGGAAGGTAATATTAAGTATGGCCGCAAATGCAAATACAGAAAAAGCTTTGTAGGCCACCGCATGCGGTATAGTTCGGTGCCCAATCTCCAGGTGGCGCTTGTTGCGGATGGTGGTCCATACGGCCAGCAGGATAACCGTAAAGGTAGTGGTTTTAATACCTCCCGCTGTGGAGCCCGGCGAACCTCCAATAAACATCAGAAAAATAAACAGCAACATGGTAGGTACGCTCAACTCCGAAATCTCAACCGTATTAAACCCAGCCGTGCGGGTGGTAACAGACTGAAAGAAGGAGGTAACCAGGGCCTCAGCCAGGTTCAGTTCAGAAAGGGTATTGTAATATTCCAGCAGGAAAAAGCCCACTGTTCCGAATACCAGCAAAGCCGCCGTGGTATAAACCGCAACCCGGGTCAGCATTTTCCAGTTCTTCCAGGGCATTTCCATGCGCTCACGCATCGCCTTGGGCGAGAACAGATCCACAATGGTCGGGAAGCCAAGGCCGCCAAAGATAATCAGCATGGCAATAACCAGGTGCAGCACATAGGCATACCGCACAGGCTCTGTGTATAGCCCCTGCGGATAAAGTGAGAAGCCGGCGTTGCAGAATGCAGAAACGGCATGAAAGATGGAGAAAAAAATCTTACTGCCCAGGTTAACAAAGTGCGTTTCGGGCCCCCAGGTCAGGAACACGGCAAAGGCACCGATTCCTTCAATGGCAAGGGTTAGAAAGATCAGGTTCCGCAGCATCCCTTTGGAAGAGAACAGCGTTTCACCCTCTAAGAGTTGGTGCATGGCTACGTGCTGTTTGATGCCCACACCCTGCCGCATCAGAGAGGCAAAAAAAGTGGCAAAGGTCAGAATACCCAAGCCACCCATCTGAATGAGCAGCAGCAGCACCACCTGTCCCGAAAAGGTGAAGTAGGTGCCGGGATCTACCACAGCCAGTCCCGTAACACAGCCGGCACTGGTAGCCATAAACAAAGCATCCAGAAAGCGCATCCCTTCCGGGGCGTTTGTCATTTTAGGCAGCATAAACAGCCCTGCTCCGCCAAAAATCAAAAGAACAAAACTCAGGATAAACGCTATCGATGGCTTTAGCTGGATGGTTTTCAGGTGTATCCTCGTTTCCAGCAGTTCCACTACCAGCAGCACCAACATGTACAGCGACACCAGGACCCGGTAAAACTCCACTGATAAAGGGATGCCGATGTTGTCGAAAACAGTATAAACAACAGGAAAACCGAGCACATAGGTACAGAATTCGTTGAGGAAGATGATGCTCAGCAACATCCCTTCAAACCAGGTGCGCCTCAGAAATTTGATTCGCTCAAATGCGTAAAGTATGCGAACCAGGTATATCAGAACAAAAACAGCCAGTATAGCATCTATGACATAGTAAAGCAGTTGCAGCCTGTATTGGTTTTTCTCTACACCATGGGCATACAACAGCAAGCCCACTGCCAGAACAGCAAGCACATAAGCTGTACGGCGCATGATAGCATACGCCAGCAGCTTACTGTCATATAAATGCCTGTTAAGCGATTCTGTGTTCATGGGCTTCTAATAGCCTGATGCGGCGGGCTTCCTCCAGGAGGCACTGTTTGTCTATAGGCACTACCCCTACCTGCTCGCATACCAGGCCGCCGCCGAGATTGCTGAGCCCTGCCATAAAAGGCAGCGAGGTGTTGAGGGCCATGCAAAGAGCGGCGATGCTAATCACCGTATCGCCGGCTCCGGATACATCGGAAATAGACCTGCGGTGCGCGGCGATGTACGTTTTATCGGCACCGTCAGCAACAAATACACCCCGTTCTGACAGCGTTACCAGCACCCGGCCTGTTTGCAACCGTTCCTGAAGCGTAGCCACAGCCTCCTCAAAAGCTGGCAGGTTATCATCTGCAAAATCCAGCTTCAGGCCTTCTTTCAGCTCCTTCAGGTTCGGTTTAAACAAGGTACAGCCGGTATAACTCAGAAAATTCTTTTTCTTTGGGTCGATAACAGAAGGGATGCCGCGCGCATTGGCCAGCGCCAGAAAACGCCGGATATTCTGCTCTGAGAAAACGCCTTTATCATAGTCTTCAAAAATCACCACGTCTGCCTTGTCCAGTAGTTTTATATAGTGCTGCTCCAATTGGCGCTCCTCCTCTGCTGTCAGGTTATGCTCTACCTCAGAGTCGATGCGCAGCAACTGCTGGGCGCCGGCCAAAATACGCTGTTTAATGGTGGTTACCCGATCAGGGCTTTGCACAATGCCTTCTGCAGACAGCCCTTTCTCCGCCATCAGGCGCACATAATCGGCGCCGTCCTGATCGTTGCCGATGACAGAGCAAAGCAGCGGCGTTGCTCCCAACGCCTGCACATTCAGTGCTACGTTGGCAGCGCCGCCCAGCCGCTGTTCGCGCTTCAGCACATTTACGATAGGCACCGGTGCCTCCGGCGAAATGCGCGTTGACTTGCCCCAGAGGTAAGAATCAATCATCACATCGCCCACCACCAGCACGCGCAATTTGCCGAAGCCCGAAAATATATCTTCCAGACGCGTAACCTGATTCATTATTGAAGCTTTGCCAGGCTGCTTTTGATGCGATGCAGCGCTTCCTCAAGCTTTTCGTCGGTGATAGCGTAGGAGAAGCGGATGCTTTGTGGTGCACCAAAAGCCTCGCCGCTTACGAGCGCCACGTGTGCATCCGTGAGCAGGTACATGCTTAGGTCGTCAGCTGAGTTAATGACTTTGTCATCATAGCGCTTGCCAAAGTAGTAACTCACATCCGGGAAAACATAAAAAGCGCCGTCCGGCACACTGGTTTTAAAGCCCGGAATTTCCGCCATCAGCGCCAACACCAAATCGCGGCGGCGGCGGTAGGCTTCCGTCATTTCCAGTGCAGATTCCTTCCCTCCCTGCAGGGCAGCTGTGGCCGCTTTCTGGGCGATAGAGCAGGTGCCGGAAGTAATCTGGCTTTGCATTTTATCACAGGCAGCGGCAATGTCTTTGTGCGCGGCCAGGTAGCCCACGCGCCAGCCCGTCATGGCATAGCCCTTTGAAAAGCCGTTTACTGTAATCACGCGATCCTTGATAAAATCGAATGCAGCTAAACTTGCATGCTGACCTTCAAAGTTAATATATTCGTAAATCTCGTCGGCAATTACGTATACCTGCGGATGCTTTTGCAGCACCCTGGCTATTGCCAGCAGTTCCTCTTCATTAAACACTGCTCCGGTCGGGTTGCAGGGCGAGGAATACATCACCAGTTTGGTGTTGGAGGTGATCGCGTTCTCCAGTTGATCTGCCGTTATTTTATAATCATTCTCCAGGCTTCCCTGTACCGGCACCGGCACACCTTCGGCCAGCTTTACAATCTCCTCGTAAGATACCCAATACGGCGAAACGATGATAACCTCATCACCGGGGTTTACCAGGCACATTACCGCGTTGGCTATACTTTGCTTGGCACCCGTAGAAACCACAATGTTTTCAGGTTTATAATCGAGGTTGTTGTCGCGCTTGAATTTATCAACTATCGCCTGGCGCAGTTCCGGGTAACCGGGCACCGGCGTATAGAAAGTAAATCCATCGTCGATGGCTTTCTTGGCTGCATCTTTAATATACTGCGGCGTCTGGAAATCAGGCTCTCCAAAGCTCAGGTTGATCATGTCATATCCTTGCGCGGTCAGTTCGCGGGCTTTTTTAGCCATGGCGATCGTTTGTGATTCTGCCAGCGCAGTTATCCTGTCGGATAGTACAGGGCGCTTTTCGTTTGTCTCGTACATGTGACTTATGGTTAAGCGGGCAATTTAATCATAAAGCCAGAGACTTGCCACTTACAAAGCAGGATTATCACATACAGCCTATAAAGGTGTTATTAAATGTGTGTTTTTCAGAAACTGGCTGAGGAGCAAAACCCTACCAGAGGCTGGCAGGACAAAACACTTTACGCAGGTTAAAAAGCCGCATGCCTACCATCACCTCATGGCTGCTGCCGCCAAAACCCTGAAGGTCACGCAGGCCGGTATCGTAGGCATACCCCACATCAAAAACATGATTCAGGGTAACACCCCCGAGCACAGCAAAACTCCCGTTCTCGCGGTAAGATCCGCCTACCCACATGCGGTTGTCATACATGGCGCGCAGGTTGTAATCGATAGAGCCGGGCAAGGGCTGCAGCCACATACCCATTAAAGACGGAATAAGGCTTAACCTGTCGGAAACATCAAACTTATAGGCTGCCGTTACAAAGTAATGCTCATACTGATGATTCCTTTCTTCGATCATATCATCATAATTAACCGAATTGGCAAGCAGCTGTGCACCCGAGATACCAAGGTAAAAGTTGCTGCTATACAGCCACATTCCCACAGAAAGGTTTGGCTTCACTGCATTCCAGGCTACATTGGCCTGGTCTGAGGCATCGTAAAATGTAAGTTCATTGGCGCTCAGCTTTTGCTGGATAATACCTGCCGAAGCGCCCGCCGCCAGCTTCACTTCCTCGCTCAGCAGCAGGTGGTAGGCATAAGATACGCTGGCCTCCGTTCTGGAGAACGCGCCAACCTCGTCGTGCATCACCAGCAAACCTACCCCATGGTGTGGCTTGGGCCGTATCATCCGGTTCTGGCTTGGCGTACTGAATGAAGGTGTTGTTTTAGCTTTTAGGGCCCTCTTGGCAACCGAGCTGTAACCGATAGGACCATGTACACTCACATAGTAAGTGGAAGGAGAACCGTCGGCGCCGGAAAACTGCTGGCGGCTTCCTATCTTCACGTCTGTGTACTCTTCTATGCCTGCAATAGCGGGGTTCAGGAGGAAGTTGTTGGTATTGTAAAGGCTGTACTGCGGCTTTTGCTGCCCCATCGCCCCCAACGACCAAATCATTCCCAAAATAAAAGGTAAAACTGCTTTCATTAGCATTTAATTCATACTGTATAAACCGAGAAAAGAAAGTATAGCAAATGGGTACTCACCGGTTTGCTTTTAACATGACACTCTTGTGCAGCAGGCCCGCTATTGAACCACATTCAGGTAACCCGTAAGCTGCCTTTTGCTTGGAAGCGTAAATATGTAGAAGTAAGCGCCCACAGGCACAAGGTTACCCCTGTAAGTGCCGTTCCAGTCATTCTGGTAGCTGTCGTTCTGGTAAATCTTGTTACCCCAGCGGTTAAAGACCTCCAGCTTCACCCCCGGGAACTCCAGGATATTGCCTATCTGCCAGGTATCGTTTACGCCATCTCCATTCGGAGAAAAGGCATTCGGAATATCAAGCGTCTTTTCTACCAGCACTACCACATGCGCTGTGTCCTGGCAGCCTGCCTGGTTTGTTACCGTAAGCCTGTAGGTAGTGGTTTCTCTCGGGCTGGCCACCGGATTTGCGATGTTCGGATCACTCAGGTCTGTAGCGGGCTCCCATGTATAAGATGTGCCGCCGCTTCCCTGCAGTGTAACGCTCTGCCCCTCTTCAATTACCAGGGTTTCGCCGGCGTCTGCATCCGGAAAAGGAAGTATTAAAGCTGCCACCGGCACTTTTTCGCTCTCGCACCCATCCTGCACAACAGATACATAGTATGTTTTGGATACTTTCAGCTTAGGCGTTACAAAAGTGCCCCCTGTGGCATTCGGAATCGGGAAATCGCTTGCCGAGGATTCATACCAGCGATAGCCGTTGCTGCTTCCGCCTGCTGCTTTCAGTGTAAGGCTGGCCGGCTCGCAGGAGCCGCTTCCCTGCACTACAGGTGGCATAACGAATTCCTTTATCACCACTTTTACAGAATTTGAAGAGGCCTTGGAACCGCAGGTATTCCGAACTTCCAGAGTGTAGGCACCACTCTGTTTTGCATAAAAGATACTGTCTGTTGCACCGGAAATGGCTTTCCCGTTCTTTTTCCACTGGTACATCAAACCCGCCAGCGACGGGCCTTTCAGTATAACTCTTTCGCCGTGGCAAACCGTGGAAGCGCCGGAAACCGTAATAATGGGTGCAGCAGGAACTGTTTCGATGATAGCCGCCACAGGCACACGGGCGCTTTCGCAGCTGCCATTGCTGGCGGTTACATAATAAGTAGTTGTGGCGCTTAGCGCAGGGGTTACGAATGTTTCGTTTACGGCGCCCGTAATGGCTGTTTCTCCTTTTTCGCTTGTATACCACTGATACATGCCGTTGGCCACACCTTTTGCCGTAAGCGTGATGCGTGAATTGGTACATCCCCTGCCATCAGTAACCGCTGGTGCCTCCGGCGCGGGCATTACGGTAACCGCTACCTGGTTCGAACTGGAATAAACGCCACAGGCATTCATTAAATCCACACTATACTGCCCCTCCTCCTTAATAACCTGCTCTGGCTGTCCGTCGCCAAACGGAATGCCGTTTTTCTTCCATACATAAGTGGCATGCGGCACCACAGGCGCGCTGAAGGTGATGCTGTCGCCCTCACAGAAGCTAAGCGGTTTGTCAGAAGTTATGGCAAAGGCAGGAATGGGATGATCGATAATGAACTCAACCGGCTTCTTGCTGTAAGCCGCGCCGCAGGAATTAGACTCCATAAGCGAATAAACGCCTGGCTCCGTAACCGTAATGCTGGTAACAGCGCCTTTTATGATGGTCTTTCCGTCTTTTCGCCAGAAATAGCTGGTACCCTCAATATAAGGCACTGATAAAGTTACGCTTCCGCTTTCACAGACGGCCGTTGGCCCTGACACCTGGATAACGGGGGATATTAATTTATCATTTACGATTACTTTTATTTTGTTGGAAATGCCCACACATCCGTTTTCGTCCGTCACTTCCACAAAGTATGTTCCGGCACCGGTAACATTGATGGAGGTGCTGATGGTGTTGCCGTTGCTCCACTCGTAAGTATAGCCTTCTGCTATCGTAGCATCCAGAATCGCACTGCCTCCCTTGCATATAAATATCTCTGTGGCATCAGAAGCGAAGGGTGCCGTGGGCTTAATAACGGGCATAACCGCAGGGGTACATGCAGCCGGAGAGGAGATAGAGTTAGAACCAGTAGATCGCTGCGCCCTTACTTGCCCGGTAACCATAAGCAGGCCGAGCCATAAGACAAACAACAGCTTGTGAGGAAAACGTGTATTTGTAAAGGGTGGCATAAGGTAAAAGCAACAGTAAATAGCAGTATATATAATAACTATTTAAGATTTATAATATTTATATGTCCTAATACTTAGATTTTATAAAAAAGTTTAGACAAACAGGTAAATTGTACAACTGCTAACACTTTATGCTTTGAGAAGCAGACATAAACAGCTTCATAAAAAGTATGAAACATCCCTCAGAGGCTTTACAAGAGGGATTTTAATTTATTTGGGGGGAGATGCAAGTACAGCAATTTGTACAAACAAACTGAAAAACTGCTCAAACGACAGCCTCTTATAACAGTATAGCTCAGATAAAAGCGACAGAGTAGTCCTATACCTGAGCACCGGAATTACCTTCAGGGAAACAAAAAAAGCCCAGGCAGTGCCTGGGCTTTTCATTCCTTACCAGGGCCAGAAGAGCCCCTGTTATACTTCTTATACTTTCCCGTAAACCGTTCGCTCTACAATGCTACGGCCCAGCGTAATCTCGTCGGTATACTCCAGTTCACCGCCTACCGGCACGCCACGGGCAATGCTCGTAATGCGCACCTTGTTATCGCGCAGCTTGCGCGTCAGGTAAAAAGCGGTGGTATCCCCTTCCATGGTAGGGCTGATGGCCAGCAGTATTTCCTTTACTTCTGAGTTCGGCAGTCGTTCCAGCAGCGAATCTATATGCAGGTCGGAGGGGCCTACTCCTTCCAGCGGCGAAATAACGCCGCCCAATACATGGTACAACCCTTTGTACTGTCCTGTGTTTTCAATGGCAATTACATCGCGGATATCGCTTACCACACACAACAGACTGCGATCGCGAAGCGGGTTGGTGCAGATACTGCATACTTCGGTATCCGAGATGTTGTGGCATTCGCGGCAGTGCTTCACCTCAGCGCGCATTTTCACCAGCGCCTCCGCCAGCAAAAACGATTCTTCTGATTCCTCCTTCAGCAAATGCAGCACCAGGCGCAAGGCCGTTTTTCTTCCGATACCGGGGAGCTTGGCGAGTTCTTCCACGGCATTCTCAATCAGCTTCGATGGAAAATCCATTAATCTCCTCCCTTGTTACTCAATGTTGGCAGAAAGCGATTTGTCGTGCAGGGCCGTGCACTTGCCTTCCAGTTCCTCGTACGAGCCAACTTTTACCGTGCATTTGCCTTTGTAATGAATCAGCATGGTACACTGTTCTGCCTGCTCCGCCGTGTGGCCGCATACCTTAATAAGGGTGTCGATCACGTGGTCAAAAGTATTTACCTCATCGTTGTATACGACCAGGTTACGCAGATCAGTGCTCTCTTCGAGCACGGCCACGTCTTCTTTATGTAAAATTTCTGTATCCCAGTTCATGGCACAAAATTACGAAAAAATAAGCATTTCAGGAAGCGGCAGGGCAAGTATAAAAGTGCCCGGCCTTCCTGCTCCTTCCGGACAGAAGTATGGATTATAACAAACCCGGCAGGTGCATAATTCCGCTTAAAGCCTATAAACCGGCCGAAATAAGTAATTCCCCATCAATACGGATACTTTGTAAAGTGGCAGGCGCAGGGCAGCTCCGGTGATTTCGTGCATACAGCCGGTTCCGCAGGTGTAGCCGGATACCAGTAGTTAAAGCGAGATAACTTCCTCCGAATGCCTGTGAAGGCGCAAATAATCTGCCTTGCATTTGCCGTCAGTTTTTGAGGAGTTGAGGCAGCAACGAACAAATTATTTGACGATAACCTGTAAAACTTATACTTTTGTGTATGGCCGCCGCAAATGTAGCAGCCATACATACTCGTTGCCTGCCCGGCGGGTGGCTTAGCTATCAGACTTTTTATTATGAAGACGAAAGCCAGCGACTCCCTGTCCCGCCCCGACAAAAGAGCAGTTTGCAAAAAACCTGTATCGGATAGCAGCAACGATTTGTCGTACTGGCTTGCTCAGCCCCCGGCCGCGCGCCTTGCCGCTCTGGAGCAGTTGCGGGCCTTGTATAAACTTTTTACAGAAATGGAGCTGAACAATGATTTCCAGCATTTCATAGCGTTACTGAATTCCTGCCAGGCAAAGTATATCATAACAGGTGGCTTTGCTGTGGCCGTATATGGCTATCCCCGCTACACCGGCGACATTGATATCTGGGTAGATCCATCCCTTGAAAATGCATTTAAAGTACTGGCAGCCCTTCAGGCATTTGGCTACAACGAGCAGCAGGTAAACCTGCAGGATCTGACCACGCCCGATATTGTGGTGCAGCTGGGTTACCCGCCAAATCGCATTGATTTGGTTACCGGCCTAGCCGGCGTGGATTTCGACACCTGCTGGAACAACAAAGCAAGTTTGCCCTTCGGTGATGTGGCGGCCTATTTCATCAGTCTGAAAGACCTGAAGCGCAACAAAAAGGCATCTGCCCGCCAGCAGGATCTGCTGGATTTGGAAAACCTGCCGGACTAACCTATGCCCGTTATCTCATCTGCCTTCCGGTTGGCTGTTAAACAGCTGAGCGACAAAGAAAAAGAAGCCGTAATACTTAAAGCCGTACGCCGGGATGCCGAACTATATGATTTGCTTTCTTTTGAGTTGCTGGAAGAAGTAACCCTGGCTGATGTATACGCCCAGAGTACCGATACCATACAAGACCTGCTGCTGAACGCCAGCGGTCGCAGCCTGCCCAAAGCACTTACCAGAGCCCTGCGCAAAGCGCTTAAAGAAGTAGCCCGTTACAAGCGCATCACCAAAGATGCCAAAGGCGAAGTAGATCTGCAGCTTTATATCCTTAGCCTCATCTTCAACAATTTTACCGGCCACTTCGATAGTTACTATAAAGTCTTTTTCACCTCAACGGTGCGCCTGCTGCTGCGCACTATTCAGCTTATCCGGAAAAACCTGCACGAAGATTATCACCTGGAGTATAAGCCGCAACTGGATGATTTCCTGCACCAGGTACATAGCCGCAACAAGCCGCTGCCGGTAGCTTTGCCGGGCACTTTTGAGGTGGCGTAAACTGCTGGCACTACGAACGGCTACTTAACTTCCTGCACAGCCAACTCTTCCAGGTTGATGTCTGATACTTTCTCCAGTTTGCCGGCTTCGTAGGCGCTGTCATACTGCTCCAGCGGAATCTGTGTTTTAGAGGTGTAATTGATATAATCCTGAAAGCGGATACCGCCAACATTGCGCGGATTAACGGCTACCCGGAAACGGGAACCCTGGTCGCCATTGTCTTCTCTGAAAGTATAGGCCAGGTAATCCATGGTATGCTGTTGCTGATGAAACCAGTACATGTAAGTGTCTTCGTGATCTTCGCCGCCGCCCTGTTGTGCAAACGTAACCCGCACTTTATAGTATGGCTCGCCTTTTATGGTTGCCTCGCCTGCATATGCTTTCTGCACCGCATCGTCATTCAAAAAATACGGCAGCAGCGCAAAGTATATTACTGAATTAACGGATGCCGAATAGGCTGCCTTCCTGTCCTCAGGCAACGTTACTTCCGCATCGTTTATAGTTCTGCTGAAACCGCTGTTGCGCAGCACATCGTGCACGTGCTGGCCGGTAGAGTCGGTGAAAGTGCGGCTGTAGACAAAGGCGCCACCATCGCGCAGGGCGCGGTATTGCCGGTCGCGGAACCGGAACGAAACGATGCTGTGGTCATACTTTTTGCCGCCATGCGCCCGTATGGCCGCATCCACTATTTGCTGTGCGTTGGGCTCCCCGCCCCCGCTGCACCCAGCCAGCAACAGAAAAAAGACGACACAGATAACAGGTAAAAGGCCGGAGCAGTATGCGGGATTTTTCATCTTTCAGAAGTATAAAGTAACGGACTGATGCACAAGGTTTGAAGTATAAATCCAAAGATAGGCAATAAGCCCAAAACCGCACAGGCTAAGGTTAAAACCAAAACCGCTCCGGCCTGTTGCCAAGCCGGAGCGGAAATTGAAAGAAAGGAAAAGTGTTTAGGTGAAGTATCGGGCAACTAATCAGCGCGTTATACCATAAACAGCCAGATGCACCGATACTTAGTATGTTTACTGCTTTGCAGTTACGTTAAGTGATACCACGAAATCATCATAGATGGCTTTGTCGCCCAGGCTGCCGAAAAAGCTTTCAGAGCCGTAGCGCACATCATACTTGGCGCGGTTTATAGTTACATCGGCTTTCGCGGTGGCTACCCCGTTTTTTACGGTTACTGTTGCCGGAAAAGTAATAGGGTTTGTATTGCCTTTGATGGTCAGGTTGCCGGTTACTGTATAGTTTGGCTGGCCGGCCGCAGCGTTGGCAACAGGTTTGGCACTTGTTATTTTGAAAGTAGCTGTCGGAAACTTTTCTACTCCGAAGAAATCATCAGACTTCAGGTGGGTGATCAGCTTTGTTTTATACTCCTCGTCTTTGATGTCAGTGTTTGCGATAGAGCCCATGTCAATCACAAATTCACCGCCGGTAAGTTTATTGCCAGCAACGTTAAGTGCGCCGCTCTGTAATTTAATGTTGCCGAAATGCTCTCCGGTTACTTTTTTGGCATGCCATTTCAGTTCGCTTTTATCGGCTACAACGCTGTATACTTTTCCTTTGGCAGGAGCGGAAACCTCAGTTTTGGCAGCTTCAGCAGCATCATGCTTTGTATTACCGGCATAAGCTGTAAAAAACAGGGCGCCAACCAATGAAGCGAGAATAGTGAATTTTTTCATTTCTGTAATTAAATAAATTGTATGTTGATTGTTGTTTTACTCTTTGTTGCGGATCTTGTCCAGCAGGCGGTTTAATTCATGCGCCTCCTGCTCTGATAAATTCTTAATGCCGGTTTTTGTACCGCCTTCCAGGCCATCCATCTCTTTCAGCAGCGCAAGTGCTTTTTCCGTAATCAGCACATCTACGGTGCGGCGGTCTTCGGGACATTGCTTGCGTGTTACCAGTCCTTTTGCCTCCAGTTTGTCCACAATGCGCGAGGCGTTGGATGTTTTATCCAGCATCCGCTCAATCAGCAGGCTAATGGTTGCCGGCTTAGGGTACTGCCCCCGCAAAATGCGCAGAATATTGTATTGCGGTAAAGTAAGCCCGAAAGGTTTAAACAAAGCCGCCTGCGCCTGTTGCAACCAGCCCGAAGTATAAACCAGGTTGATGTAAGCCTTCTGGTACTTGCTTTTAAAGTTACTTTGCTTTATTTCGTCCTCTATCTTCATAGTTTGGCGCATGGTGTTACAAATGTATGTATATACATTTAATGTACAAACATATTAACGTTTATTTTTTTCAGAAAGTTTCAAAATTGCAGTCTTTCATACCTGATAGCCAGGCTATTTGTTTAATTCAGTTGCTTCTATAACTTGCCTGTAAAGCTTCCAGGCAGCATTGAACCCTGTTTTATACTATGCATGGGCTTCTGTGCCTCGCCCATACCAGTATAGTTTAATCTACTTCAGGTATAGCTTCCCTTCTTCTTCACGTACCAGCCCGAAAGGTTCTTTTTCTATTATCATAAAGGTATCCAGGTCGGCAAAATCAAAAGCCTGGCTCAGCTGCATCGCCGACCAGATGCCCAGTGTCGTTTCCACCATACAGCCAATCATGGTCATCAGGTGATGCTGCCGGGCCTGTTGCAACAAGCGTACCGCATTTAAATAGCCGCCTGCTTTCATCAGCTTTATGTTGATGCCATGAAACTGCTCCCGCAGCAACTCAAAATCGGCATCATCGGTCACCGACTCGTCAGCCACCAGCGGCACCGGGCTGATGGGCTTGATATGTGCATACGCCGCTGCGCACGAAACCGGCATGGGTTGCTCCACAAACAGCACCCGTTCCCGGTCGAGCTGCGCCAGAAATGCCAGTAGTTCTTCCGGCTCCTGCCAGCTCTCGTTGCCGTCTACTACAACTGGTTTCTGCGTTACGCGCAGCACCTCGCGTACCAAGTCTTCGGCTCCCTCGCGGTTAACTTTTACTTTCAGGCTGCCGAAGCGGGTTAGGCCGTGCTGCTTTATAAACTCCTGTACCTGATCGGGCTCCATTATGGGCAGTGTAAAACAGGTAGCCTGCGGCTTCGGCGTTTCCTGGCCCAGCAGCTGGTGCACGGCTATACCCTTATGCTGGCAAAAATAATGCAGGTACGCCGACTCTACAGCAAAGCGCAGGGCATTGGCAGGCGGATATTCCTGCAGCAGTTGCAGCAGGTCTTCCATACTTTTCACATCCGATATGCCGGCAGCCAGCAGTACCTGGTACTGTTGCAGGAGTAATTCGGGCGTTTCGCCATAGCGTATATTAGGGGCAGCCTCGCCAAAGCCGCTGAACGTGCCATCCGACACCTGCACCAGAAAATTAAGTTTTTCGTCGGTAGCATTGCGGGCAATTTTCCAGGTATACTTCAGTTTGAGGTGCAGGGCTTCTATGTGCCATTTTAACATAAATCCGGTAATTTTATTTTGATGATTCGGGTGCGGTTAAGTTGCGTAATTCTTCCAAAAGAACCTAGTGCCGGTTTGATACCTTGTGCAGCACCGGGCTGCGGCCAAAGCGCCTCCCTGCTCTGGTAATTTTGCCGGTGTGCGCTAAAAACTTATATTTGCTAAGGTTTTAGCGCTGTGCCTCGTCTGCTCTGCCGGTACTTTCAGGATAAACGGGCACTTTGTCCTTTAAAACTTAAACGGGGTTGCTGTTGTTTGTTGCATCTCCTACACGCAATTTATATGAAGAAAAAGTCTTTTCTACCGCTTGTCACGCTCGTTTGCATTACCATTGCCGCGCTTTTAAGTGTGCTGGATCATTATGCCATACTTGCTGTTTCGGACGATGTGCTGCGCGTGGTGCGCTGGGTTTGCATTGGCTTTTTGCTGGCTTATGGCGTGCAGAAGCGCTCGCTTACTACCTGGATCCTGGTTAGTATGGTGTTGGGCGCCGAGATTGGCTATGACTTTCCGGTGCTTGCCCAGGACCTGAGTGTGCTGAGCAAGGTGTTCCTCAAAATGATAAAAACCATCATTGCCCCGCTTATCTTCGCTACGCTGGTGGTTGGCATTGCCGGCCATTCCAACCTCAAACAGGTGGGCAGCATGGGCTGGAAAGCTATTTTATACTTTGAGGTGGTTACGACAATGGCCCTTTTTATCGGACTGGCGGCCATCAACATCAGCAAAGCCGGTGAGGGCATCGATCCGGCGCTGGCTGCCGGCCACGAAGAAATTGTAGCGCCCCCGGAGCAAACGGTATCAGACATTATCCTACACGTATTTCCCGAGAACATAGCCAAATCAGTGGTCGAAGGGCAGGTGCTGCAAATTGTAATTTTCAGCGTGGTATTTGCTATCGGCCTCATTATGGTGCGCGAGGACAAACGCAAGCCGATGCTCGATTTCTGTGAGAGCCTCTCCGAAACCATGTTTAAGTTCACCAACATCGTCATGTACTTTGCCCCGGTAGGCGTGGGCGCCGCCATTGCCTATACCGTAGGGCACATGGGCTTTGGCATTCTGCTGAACCTGTTCCAGTTGCTGGCTACGCTCTACGTGTCGTTGATAGCATTTGCCCTGCTGGTGCTGTTGCCGGTGGCGCTGATTGCCCGGGTACCTGTAAAGCGGTTTATCAAAGCTGTTTCGGGACCTGTATCCATTGCTTTTGCCACCACCAGTTCTGAGGCCGCCCTGCCGCGCGCCATGGAAGAAATGGAAAAACTGGGCGTGCCGCGCCGCATTGTGGCTTTTGTGATGCCTACCGGCTACAGCTTTAACCTCGATGGCACGACTTTATACTTATCGCTTGCTTCGGTGTTTGTGGCCCAGGCCGCTGGTATCAACATGACATGGGAACAGCAGCTGGTAATGGTCTTTACGCTCATGCTGACCAGCAAAGGTGTAGCCGGTGTGCCGCGTGCCTCGCTGGTGATACTGCTCGGCACCGTGGCCTCTTTCAACCTGCCGGTGTGGCCGGTATTTGCCATTCTCGGTATCGATGAGCTGATGGACATGGCCCGCACTTCCATCAACGTAACCGGCAACTGCCTGGCCACGGCCGTAGTAGCCCGCTGGGAAGGCGAGTTTCATCCTGAGCTAACAACAGAGGAAACAGATTTCTCAAACCCTGAGTTGTTTGATGAGGCGGCGAAGCCAGAAGACAAACCAGCCAAGGTGGTGTAAATTCCTCCCTTCTTCAAGTATAAAAGCAACGGCCTGGCAAAAATGTCAAGCCGTTGCTTTTTATACCCCAGCTACTTTAGGTTGTTTTAATTCTTTTGATTCAGGTGATTTCCATGATGAATTTTCCTGGCACGGATTAATACCTGCGCCGGAATAGCTTTAGCAGCATCAAGGATTCAGACAGGGACACAAATTGGCCAAACCCGCTATTTATACTTATATTTAAGCATTAATATCAGCCTTTCGGGGCGATACGAGCCAAATTAACCAAACACAGATTCATGAAAAATAAATTTGTAGCCTCGCTGCTGCTGTGCTTTTCCCTTGCTGTGGCTGTGGCCCAGGACAGTCCGGGCAAAAAGATTCTGCCCTACCCCATCTCCCAGCACAAGCTCGACAATGGCCTGAATGTAGTAACCGTGCCTTATAACAGTCCCGGGCTTGCCTCTTTATACATTGTGGTGCGGGCAGGTTCGCGCGATGAAACCGAAAAAGGCAAAACCGGTTTCGCGCACTTTTTTGAGCACATGATGTTCCGGGGCACCGATAAATACTCGAAAGAGGAATATGGCGACATCATGAAAGCCATGGGCGCCTCGGCCAATGCCAACACCTCGCTGGATCGCACCATGTACTATATGACCGGCAATGCTGACATGCTCGACAAGATGTTTGAGATTGAAGCCGATCGTTTCCAGCACCTCAAGTATAGCGAACATGATTTTAAGACAGAAGCCGGCGCCGTGAAAGGCGAGTATACCAAAAACTCCGCCAGCCCCTACCAGCAGCTTTACGAAAAAGTAGCCGGCACGGCCTTCAACAAGCATACGTACGCGCATACCACCATGGGCTTTTTTGAGGATGTGGTGGACATGCCCAACCAGTACGACTATTCCCTCACCTTTTTCGATCGGTTTTACCGCCCCGAGTACACGACCATATTAGTAGTGGGTGATGTAACGCCGGAACGCGTAAACAAGCTGGCCGAACAATACTTTGGCATGTGGGAGCACGGCAACTATAAACCTGAAATCCCGGTGGAGCCGAAGCAGACCAAGACGCGCTACGCCCACGTAAAGCAGGAAAATTTTCCGCCATACCTGAGCCTCAACTTTAAAGGCCCCGCCTTTTCTGACAAAGACAAAGATCTGCCGGCGCTGAGCATTCTTACCACCATACTTTTTGCCGAAAACTCCGATCTGTACCGCAAGCTGGTGGTAGACGAGCAGAAAGCCCGCTTTATCGGCGGCGGCCCGCAGTTCTCCCGCGACCCGAACCTCATTTCTGTATCAGCCTCCCTGCTGGATGTAAAAGACATGCAGTACGTGAAGGATGAACTGATGAAGGCGCTGGAAGAGGCAAAAACAAAACCAATGGATGCACAGAAAATTGAAGATACCAAATCGCGCATTAAGTATTCCTTCGCCATGAGCATGGATAGTCCGGATGCCATTGCCAACGCACTGGGCCGCTTTATTTGGCTCACCGGTAACCCCGAATCGCTGAATAATATTTACAGCGTGTATGACACCATTACGGCGCAGGATCTGATGGCGGCGGCTAAGAAATACTTTAAGCCCGAAACCATGACGGTGGGCACCATTGCCCCAACCGATAATCCGCCTGTAAAGTAAGGCCATCTGAATAATGTGCTGATTGTTTGATGTGCTGATGTTTTAATTGCTGAATTGTTAGAAGTTTATTTGATGAGGAGCAGGAACAAAGTATAAGTATAAGCTGCAAATCGAAGACTTATACCTGGCGTAACTTTCTTTTTATACTTCATACCACGCTTTTGGCAGCTCACCCAAGCTTATACTTCATTAGTCTGACAAGTAAGCCATCTAGCAATTCAACCATCAAGCAAACAACAATCAAAACCTTTTTGTCCGGTTACACAAAGCGATAAATCATACCTGATGAAGTATAAAATGAGAAAAATAGCTGTTTATATATTGCCTGCTGTGCTTGCCCTGGCCTCTTGTGCCAAACAGCCACAGGCATCCCAGCCAACAACTGATGCTGCAACCGCAAATGCCTCCACGCTGGCCGCCTATGATGCCAACCTGGCTTTTGGTCCCGGCAAAATAGTAGAACTGCCCAACCCGCAGTCGAATAAGGTGATTATTAAGCTGATGTTCAAAAACGGCTCTATGTCGGACCCGGAAGGCAAAGAAGGGCTGACCTATACCACCGCCCGGATGATAACGCAGAGCGGCACCCGGGACATGACCATATCTGAGATCAAAGACAAAATATTCCCGTGGGCAGCCGATTATTACGCCGATGTGGACAAGGAAGTAAGCACTTTTACCTTTGAGGTGCCGGCCGAGAAGCTGAACGAATTTTATCCGATTGTGCGCGGCCTGCTGCTGCACCCGGCCTTTGCGGAAGAAGATTTTAAACGCGTGCTGGCTAACCAGCAGAACTTTGTGGATCAAGTGATCCGGGCTTCTTCGGACGAGGAATACAGCAAGAAAGCGCTGGAGGATTTACTGTTTCGCGGCACCAATTACCAGCACATGGTAGAAGGCAAATCGGCCAGCGTAAAAAATATAACGCTGGAAGACGTGAAGAACCACTGGCAGAATTTCTTTACGCAGCATAATGTAATGCTGGGCATTGCCGGCAACTACAGCCCTGATTTCCTGGACAAACTAAAGGCCGACGTAGCACAGCTATCCGACGTAAAGCCCGATATTCCGGTGGCAGGCCAGCCCAACCAGCCGGATGGCGTGCAGGTAGAAATCATCAAAAAAGACGATGCGCTGGGTTCTGCTATTTTTACGGGTGCGCCCATGCCGATTACGCGTTCAGCTGATGATTTTGCCGCTTTAATGGTTGCTAATTCATACTTAGGGGAGCACCGCAAAAGCTACGGCAAGCTCTACGACAAGATCCGCACAACCCGCTCGATGAACTACGGCGACTATTCTTACATCGAGTGGTACGACAACGGCGGCAGCCGCCAACTGCCAAATCCGGGTGTGCCGCGCACGTCCAACTATTTTGCCCTCTGGATACGGCCGGTACAGATTGCTGAAGGTTTAAAAAAGCAGTATGCCGAGCTAAGCGATATCAACATTGGCCATGCACATTTTGCGCTGCGCCTGGCCATGCGCGAGGTAGATGACCTGATAAAGAACGGCATGACGCCGGAGGAATTTGAGCTGACACGCAAGTTCCTGCGCTCTTATATGAAACTATACACCCAGACAGAAGAAAAACAGCTGGGCTTTCTGATGGACTCCCGCTTTTATGGCCGCCAAAACTATGTGGAAGAGATGGACAAACTGCTGGCCAACCTGACCGTAGAAGATGTAAACGAAGCCATTAAGCGGTACTGGGATACGCAGAACATGTTTGTCACGATTGTAACCGACGACAGCGAAGCAGAACCGCTCAAAGAATCGCTGCTTAACAACACACCGTCTCCGATGAGCTATTCTAACCTGGTGAAAGAAGGCCTGCCGCAGGAAGTACTGGCAGAAGACGAGGAAATCGCTAATTATCACCTTAATGTAAAAAGCGTAAAGATTGTGGACAGCAAAGATACCTTTCAGTAGCAGAAACCAAATCTTAAATTTTAAAGGTGCCGCAGCATATACTGCGGCACCTTTGGCTTTTATTTGCCTGTTTAAACACATAGCAGGCTTTGTTAACCTATAAATTAACCAATTATAATATTTGCTTTATTAATATTAATCATAGATATTCACAATTATATTCAGGTAAAGCCCCTACTTACCTTACAGCTGATTTATACCAAAACAGGCAATCTACATGAGAAAAGCTGTTAAAGTGATAGGCTATACCCTGGTGGCGCTGGCAACCGTCGCTGCCCTTGTCGTGCTTTACCTTCAATGTGCTTTGCCGAATGTGGATGCAGCTCCCGCCATCACCATCGAAAAGGCACCTGCCCTGATAAAGCGCGGTGAGTACCTGGCCAACCACGTAGCTGTCTGTATCGATTGCCACTCCACCCGCGACTGGTCGCGCTTTTCCGGCCCTCCTGTAGCCGGCACATTTGGCCGCGGAGGCGAAAAGTTTGACCACACCCTCGGCTTCCCGGGCACTTTCTACGCCAGGAACATCACGCCCGACAAAGAAACCGGCATCGGCAACTGGACTGACGGCGAAATATACCGGGCTATTACATCCGGAGTGAGCAAAAACGGGGAGCCACTTTTCCCGCTGATGCCCTACCGCTCGTATAGCCACATGTCTGTGGAAGATGCTTATGCCATTGTTGCTTACATCCGCAGCCTGGCGCCCATCCGGCACGAAGTACCCCCATCCAGGCCGGACTTCCCGATGAGCCTGATTTTACGTACCATTCCTAAAAATACTGCGGAAGCAACCAGAGAGGTGGTGCTGGCAGATTCTGTAGCGCTGGGCAAATACCTGCTTACTGTTGCCGGCTGCGCCGAGTGCCATACGCCGCAGGAAAAAGGAGCGCCGGTTGCCGCCAGGTACCTTGCAGGCGGATTTGAATTTCCCTTGCCAGGCGGCGCCATGGTGCGCTCGGCCAACATCACGCCCGACAAAGAAACAGGTATTGGCAACTGGACAGCAGATGCTTTTGTACAGTGCTTTAAGGTATATAGCAACCCAGCAGCGATGACGGCAAGCCCGGCGCCGGATGCCTTTAACACAGTAATGCCCTGGAGTATGTATGCCGGCATGAAAGAAGGGGATTTACGGGCCATTTATAAATACCTGATGAGCCTGAAACCAAATAAAAACGAGATCAAGAAATTTACCCCGGCGCCCGCAACTTCGTCCGCAAAATCCTCCCTGACTGTGGCTGCTCCGTAAGACGCCTAAAGTAGCACCGCTTTACTTTTGTAATTAACCCTCATGCAGCTACGGCATCCTCGTTGCTCTTTCCGGCATCGCCGTAGGTGATTATTATACCTGTAATCTGTTTAGGGCTACAGCTTATTCCCCATAAACTGCAGGCCCAGACCACTTTCTTTTCGGCACAAACAGGTTCAGAAGTATCGCTACGTTCACACTTTCTTCGTACTATACTTTAACAGTTCTTAGCTGTTGTACCAGTTTCTGGTTGCCTGTGTGCGCACAAAATCATACATTTACCTGATGATGAGCGCCATAACCTTCTCCACTTATTACAATTCACCAATCGGCTGCCTGCGCATTGATGGAAATGATGAAGCTATACTTGCTGTCAGCTTCTGCGAAGTTCCTGGCCCGGAAGCTACTGTAACGGCTGTGGGACAGTTATGCCTCCGGCAGTTGCACGAATATTTTGAAGGCGCCCGCCAAATGTTCGATCTCCCTTTACAACCTGCGGGCACTGCTTTCCAGCAACAGGTATGGCAGCAGCTGAAACTAATTCCGTTTGGCAAAACCTGCTCTTACCTGGAGGTGGCCAGGGCCGTATCAGGCGAAAAAGCCATCCGGGCGGTTGGCGCGGCCAATGGCAGAAATCCACTCTGTATCATTGTACCCTGCCACCGCGTTATCGGCAGCGACGGCAGCCTGACAGGTTATGCGGGCGGCTTGTGGCGCAAAGAATGGCTGCTGCGGCATGAGGGAGTGCTGCAGCCCGCACAGCAACTGTCATTCTTCGGCAGTTAAAATCAGTCACAATACCGGATAAATACAACCTGACGTGCAAATTCAAGTATAGTAAAGAAATTTATGTTGGTGCTCCCTTATTTTATGGAAAGTTTATACGCTGAATCAGACAAGAAAACAGCTTTATCAACCAAACCGCTTGTGCTGTCGGACCTTGGTATCCGCTTTGTGGCGCTGGTAATTGATTTGCTGCTGTTTTGTATTATTTTAGCGATAATCGATTATTATACAATCAGCAGCGACGAAACAGCACTGCTCCTGAAGCCGGAGCGCCTGCTGCACGTGCTGCTCGGCTGGCTATACTTTGCCGGAACAGAAACCTGTCCATGCCAGGCCACATTGGGTAAATATGTAGCGGGCCTGAAGGTGCAGGACAGCGCGGGAGGACGCCTTTCTTTTATAAATGCCAGCATCCGGTATTTTGCCAAGCCACTCACCTTGTTTGTGCTCCTGTTTCGTTTTATTACACGGAGCGGCCTGCCGCAGTATCAGTTGCTGCACGACAAGCTGGCGGACGCGCAGGTTGTACCACGCTCCTAAGGCTTTATACCTGCAAAGATGTAGTGATCTACTGTAAATCACGCATCAGCCGATTTGCGTTGGCAACAGTTATTTGCCTTTTAGCTTTCCGCTCCGTAGTGCCCCGTCTCCACCGTACTTGTTCCCTCCGGTGCCACCGTTATTTTAAACAAATAATCATACTGCTGCTCTGTGATAAACGCAATGTCGGTTTCAGCTCCGAAGGCTTGTATGACTGGCAAAAGCGTATTAGAATGGGCCGCTACCACTACTGTTTTGCCGCTGTAATTTTGTAGTATCTGCTGTTTTAGCCCTCCGAAATTATTTGCGGCATAGGGTATAATTTCCAGGTGATGCGCCATAGCCAGAGGCTTGAGCGTATTTATGGTGCGGAGGTATTTTGTAGCATACAAGGCTGCAACAGGTTGCCCCTCCAGTTTTTCCCGCAATGCTTCTGCCCTGGCCTCTCCCAGTGCCGTTAGTCCCGGGTCCTGGTTGTCTGGGTCAGAGATATCTTTCTCAGCATGGCGCACCACGTAAACGACAGTAGGGTTGCCGGTAGCAGCAGGACTGGCAATAGCCGCAGCCCCCTCGTTGGCGGCCGGGGTATTGCGGCAAGCCGGGAAGCCAAAGATCAGCAGCACCAGCCATAGTTTCAGGAGTAAAGGTAGTTTCATGTACAGTTGTTTTGATTAGATTAAAATTGGGGTTGTATTTGGTTTAGCGAGGATAAGATGGCTGTGGCTGCACTCCTTCACGTTCCACGCTGCCGGCCTGCTTTAGCTTTCCGCGTTGCTGCAGGAGTTGTACCAGTTGCCGCCTTGCCTCGCGGTTCTGCGGATTTTGCTGCAGCAGTTGCTCATAAACCCGCTGCGCCTTTCTTAATTTTCCCTGTGCCGTCCAAAGCTTTGCCCGTGCCATCTTCAGGTCGCGCGCGTCGGCTACGGTAACAGGTTCTGGCTGCCTGTTTAAAATTGCTGCGGCCTTTGCCGTTTCTCCCAAATCAGCATATAAACCTGCCAGCCGGTATGCTTCTCCACGCAATATTGCCTTGCCTTCCGGCAGCGGTTGCAAATCTTTGCCTGCACCCGCTTTGTCGCCCTGCGCCAGTTTGTAGCCCGCCATACGCAGCACATAATCCGCACGCGGTGCACCTGCGGCAGATAAAACACGCTGCGCATCCGCCAAGGTGGCGTAAGCTGCCTCATACCTGCCCAAGGCCGCCAGTGCATCCGCATACTGTCGCCGTAGCTCATAATCCTGCGGTTTCAGGGCTACCAGCCTGGCTATAGGTTGTGCTGCGCTTGTATCGCCGTAAACAGTTGCCTGCATCAAAGCAGCAAAGGCCTGCGCCTCGTCACGGCGATCGCGCAGGTAGGTAGAAACAACAGGTGCATCCCGCAGGTATTCCTCCGCCACTGCCATCGCTTCGGGCGCCATGTCGTAGCTGGCGTAAAGTTCCCGGAACTGTTGGTTGACGGTGGCCCGCAACAATAAATCATCTTCCAGCGCCAGCGCCTTGCGGTAAAGTTGTACCTGTGCCTCAAGCGCCTCATCCGCTTTTAATCTGCCGTCCCGCTTCTGCGCTTCTTTCAGTTCCGCTTCCGCCACGTAAAGCGGGGCATAGCCCTGATTTATACTTTTAGCCTTCTGCAGCCATTCCTGCGCTGCTACATAATTCTTTTGCTGCTGTTTCACGCCGGCATAGGCAAGTATAGCCGGCTGGTATTGCGCATCCCAGGTCAGGGCAGTATCGAGCAGGGCGGCGGCTTTATCTAAATCTCCGCTCTGCTGCGCGCGTTCAACCAGGTTCAGGTATACCTGTGCCCAGTTGCCGGCCATTGCCTGTTTGTTGCCGGCCAGGTAAGCCCGCTGCCGCTTCACCAGCTGGTCCAGGAAAGTATACAGCTCCGGATCTCTGGCTTTTAAATCGGCGGTGGTGTTGATGGATTTATGGTTGAGCGGATGCACTTTCACCGGCTCAAAATAGGCCGGGTAGGTCTGGGCCAGGTACTCGTGCTCGTTGTTGGCCGAGTAGTAGTCGAGGGTGCGGCCCTCTTTCATTGCATTGAAGTATAGCCGGCGCACTTCCCGCTTCTCAGCATCCGTAAACACCATCTGGTGATACAGGTGCGTGTACTCGTGCAGCACCACGTTGCGCTCTAAATAGGAGCCGCGCACCACATACTCGATGGCCGCCGCCCCGCTTCCCACACCGCGGATGTCCATCCACTGGCGGTTGTCGAAAGTGGTGGCCTGCCTGAAGTATGGCGAGTGCATGGCTATGGCTAAATCGTGATGCAGCGGCGGAATGACGAACGTCTCGCTTTGCCTCGATAAAAAAGGAAAGTAAACGATGCTCGCATACAGCTGCGACCACACCATCTTCTGCACCTCATCGCCGGGATAATACGCCACATCCGGAAACACCTTGGCAAAGTTCAACGGGTCTCCGATTACCGTTTGCTGCACTACCTGCCGCAGCGAATCGTAGTTGTGCAGGTAAGTGAGCTGTTTCTGTTTGATGACGGCGGCCAGTGCATTGTGGGCCGGACCGTAATGTTTTTTCTTTTGGAGGACTTGCTGGAAAATAGCCTGTGCCGAGTCGAGGCGTGTGCGGCGGTCCATATCGAAAGCCATGTAGTAGGCAGAGCCGCGCAGCATGGCCGGCAACACCGACGCCGAGTATAGTTGCTGCACCATAGCTGCCGCTTCCAGCGCCTCCGGTATTTTGTTGCGGGAGATGAGTTTGTCTGCCGTTTCGAGTGCCTTGCGTACCTGCTCATCTTCAGGCCGGGCATAATCGGCGTAGGTGAGATTGGTGTGGCCGTTGCCCCAGTGCCAGTGCGTCACGTAGTGCAGCGGGTTCAGGGCCAGCGCCAGTTCCCATTGCGCGGCCATGTCGTTAAGCTGTGTGGCATCAACGCGGCGCCAGATGGCATATCCATAGTTAAAGCGGGCATCCGCATCAAAAGGATTGAGCGTAAGGCTTTTGATGAGCGGCGCTTCTGCCAGTTCCGGCTCCTGGTTCCAGAAGTATACATCCGATTCAAGCAAGTAGGCCGCGGCGTTATCCGGGTTTTGCTGCGCCACTTTTCCGGCCCATTCCAGCGCCTCGTCATAATTTTTCTGCAGCATCAGGATGCGCCCGATAGCCAAAGCTGCCTCCTCGTCTCCCGGATTTGCCTGCCATACCTGCCGGGCCGTAGCCATGGCCTCAGGCAGTTCCCAGGCTTGTACCTGCAGCTTGCTTTGCAGCAGCAGTGCCTCCCGCTGCTTCGGGTTTTCTTTCAGAACGGCTTGCACCAGTTCGTCTGCCTGCGCAAATTCATTCTGAAGTATAAATAGCTTTGCTTTGGCCAGTTTAACCTGTGCGCCTGGCTTTGCCGTTTGCAGCACCTGCGCCGCCTCCTGCCAGAGCCCCAGCTCCAGCATCCGGCCGGCTCTTTCGGCAGCGTTTATACCTGTTGCCTGTTTTACTTTCTCCCGCTCCTGTTCCAGTTTCCGGCGCACGGCCGCTACATCATATGGCTGCTGCCGTGCAAAAGCAGGGAAGGCCAATAATAGAAGTACCAGGCAGGAAAATATTTTGTCAGAAGATGGAGACATGGCGGCAGGCAAAGGTATCAGTAGTATATAAAGCTTTGAAGCCTAAATTTAAAACTATTCCGCGTTTTCAGATCACTGAAACACCTTTTTTTGAGCACACCTCCCCTGCTTCCATACAATCTGGATTTTTACAGCCGTATAATTTTTTGCGATATACCCAGAATTTGCTATATTCCGTCTGAATAACCCTTTACCCGTAAGGCTATCAGCATAAACCCGACCATGCGACAACTACATTATACCTGCCCCAAATGTGGCCACAACCAGGCTGATGTTGACCAGTTCAGAGCCACAGGCGGCTTCCTGTCTAAAATATTTGATGTGCAGAACAAGAAGTTCACAACGGTTACCTGCCTTAACTGCACTTACACCGAAATGTACCGCGCCAGCAGCAGCCAGTTGGGCAATATTTTCGACCTGTTTTCCTGATGTGCTGTATAGGAGCGAAGACTCATACTTTGTAGAAAGCTTTTAACGGCAGCCATACTTGCGGCCAGGGCGTGTTTTCACCAATAACTTATACTTCTGCAATCTATACCCTGCAGATGCGCCAAATCAGCGTGCGGGCCTCATGGCAAATCACGGAAAAATACCAGCGCCCGGAAATTTTTTATACTTGGTCTGTACGCCTCATGAGGAAGAAAATCCGGCAGGTATAAAACAAAAAAGCCAGTCCGGAGACTGGCTTTTAACCTAATGTGCGCACGGGGAGATTCGAACTCCCACACCCGAAGGCACAGGCTTCTGAGACCTGCACGTCTACCAGTTTCGCCACGTGCGCGAATGCTGACATTATATTTCAATATTCCATCCCTGTACTGTTACTGGGTTGGGATTGCAAAGGTAGCAGACAGTTTTAAAACTGCAATAGCTGCTCCGCAAAATTTTCATGTTTTTTTATCCTCCTCCTCCATCAGCACCGGCGTAATTTCTTTCTTCGAGAACTTTTCAAGGCTGCGGAGCAGCTTAAGGCTGATGATAACCCACAGAAAACCAGCTGAGAAACCTGCCAAAACATCGGTAGCATAGTGCACCCGCAGGTAAATGCGGCTGAACCCGATAAGCAAAATAAACAGTGCCAGCAGCAACACCAGCATATTCCGCAGTGCAGGGCGCTTCACATTTTTCCAGACGAGGTAGATAATCAGCCCATAAAAGGAAGCGGCTATCATGGAATGTCCGCTCGGGAAGCTAAGGCCGGAGGCATGCACCAGCGGCATCAGGGGCCGGGGCCGGTCGAACAGGTGTTTGAGCACGAGGTTAAGGCTGATGCTGCCCAGCGCCACCACCGGCACCCGGATAGAATGCCACCGGTGTTTGCGTATAAACAGGAAGTAGGCTATCAGCAGCAGCGCAGCCGGCGTTATAAACTGCTGCGACGCAAAAAACGTAACACTCTCGATAAAGGCATTCATGGCAGGGCTCACAATCCGGTGGGCAAAAGCAAAAGCTTTTTTATCTATACCCAGCTGGTCGCCCTGCAGAATTTCAGCGCCAATGTATAAAAACCCGACAACACAAGCCAGTGATACCCCCAGCACGAAAAGCAGCTCTACAGTAAAGAGCGTAAACTCCGCTGCCATCTTTTTATAAAAACTTCGAATCATCTCTCCGTTGTATTTAATAACCAGCTGCTGTTCTGTACATAAAGCCCCAGCATCCCGGCGTAACCCTTATAGAACTATAAAACTATGAAAAACGACATTAGGTTATTTGTAGCAGCCAGCCTGCCCGCTTCGCTTAAGGCACAACTGCAGCAATTGTTGCTTCCTTTTGAACATCCGGACATCCGCTTTCTGCCCGGGCAAAACCTGCATTTAACCTTATACTTTATGGGCAATGTGCCGCTGGCGCAGCTGCCCGGCATACAGCAACAGATCCGGCAGGCAGCACAGCAGGAGCCGCCTTTTACTTTGGATTTCGATTGCGTAGAAACAGGGCCAAAGCCAAAATCGCCGCGGCTGGTGTGGGCGCGTTTTAAGCCCAGCCTTCCTTTTGAACAACTCAGCCGGCAGCTGACACAGGCATTTTCGCCGGTGCCTGTCCGGGAGCAGAAGGTAATTCCGCACGTCACGCTGGCCCGCTTCCGCAAAAATGCACCCAAACCCACGGGCCTGCCGCCGGTGTATGCCAGCCAGCCCCTGCAGCTAACGGTTGATTCCGTTGCGCTCTGGCAATCGGAGCTGGCCTCGCCGCACCCGGTATACACTGTACTGGAAAACTATCCGCTGGGGCAAAACCTGTGATGGGCAAAATGAGTAAAACAGGCACTGTTCAGGCACCCTCAACAACACACCTATGAACCAGAATGAACTTACGCAATTAATAATAGCCCTCAAAGACAAAGGCCTGACCGTGGCTTTTGCTGAAAGCTGCACCGCCGGCATGGTAGCATCCGAATTTGTGAAAGGCAAAGGCAGCAGCGATGTATTGATTGGAAGCGCCGTGGTATACCAGCCAGAGGCGAAGAAAAAAATGCTGGGCGTAAAACAGGAAACGCTGGACCTGTATACCGCCGAATCGCAGCAGGTAACGAACGAAATGGTAATGGGCCTGCAGAAGTTGCTTGGCGCCGAAATAAGTGTCGCTACTACGGGGCTGGCAGGTGAAGGCGGCTCCGAAACCCCGCAAAAGCCGGTGGGCACCATGTTTGTGTCGATGCTGTATGACGGCAAGGTTGAAGAATTCCGGGAGGTATTTGACGGCAACACCGAAAGCCGCCGGAAGGAACTGACAGAGTATATCTTTCAGAAGCTGCACGGCGTGCTCGATCAACATTACAGCCGCTGATTTATACCTTTACGCTTGCATTCACCAAGTATACCTTTGCCCGATTTACCTGACAGTGGCTTTCACAGAGTAGCCCTCTTTTACGACCGCCTGGCCCGGCTGGTGTATGGCGATGCCCAGGAGCAGGCTCAGCTGGTCTTGCTGCCTTTTCTGCCCCGGCAGGCAAAGGTGCTGGTCATTGGCGGAGGCAGCGGCTGGATACTGGAGCAGTTGCTGGGCACCCAAAAGCAATTCGATATTTTATACCTGGATGCCGCCCCCGCTATGCTGCAACTGGCTGAGCAGCGCTTCGCGAAGTATAAATTCCCACACAACAGCAGCGTACGTTTCCGACTGGGCACCGAGCAGGCCCTGCTGCCGCACGAGCAGTTTGACGTGGTTTTTACGCCTTTCCTGCTGGATCTTTTTCCGCCGCAGCGCCTGCGCCGGCTCATGCAGCGGCTGGATGCCGCGCTGGCGCCCGGCGGGCACTGGCTTTTTGCTGATTTCTGGCCGGTGCAGCAGCCCGCAACGTGGTGGCAGCGCCTGCTGGTGTTTGGCATGTATGCTTTTTTTGGAACTGTAAGCGGTATTAAAGCACGGAAGTTGCCAGACTATGGATTGCATTTTGATGAACTGAACCTGCGCGAAGCGTTCAGCAAATCTTTTTACAGCGGGATGATACAGGGAAAAGTGTTTGTGAAACAGAAAGTATAGTTGTTTAATTGTTCTGCGTCCCGATTTAAGAAACAATTTTGCTCCCCAACTTTGCAATTCCTACATTTAGAAGTTTATACTTCAACATCCCGCAAACTTTAATGAACCATAAAATATTCAGCCTGTGTGCGCTCATGTTTGGCCTGGCAACACAACCTTTGCTGGCGCAGCAGCAAGTGGATTACAAGCTCTCTTTTCCCAACCTGGTGCATCATGAGGCAGAGATTCAGGCAACTTTTTCTGATGTAAAAACCGATACATTAAAGGTGCTGATGGCCCGCAGTTCGCCGGGTCGCTATGCGCTACATGAGTTCGCCAAAAACGTGTATAGCGTGAAAGCCACCGATGCACAGGGCCGCGAATTGCCAATCTCCCGTCCAGGCATCAATGAGTGGGACATCAGTGGCCACCATGGTACCATAACGATCAGCTATACTTTGTTTGGCGATCATGCTGATGGCACCTACGCCGGTATCGACGAAACACATGCGCACCTGAACATGCCCGCCACGCTGATGTATGCCAAAGGCTTTGAGGAATCTCCGGCTTACGTAACTTTTAACATCCCGCAGGGCAAAAACTGGAAAGTGGCTACTCAACTGAAGCCGGAGCAAGGTAACTCATACTTTGCGCCCAACTTCCAGTACCTGATGGACAGCCCCACCGAAATCAGCGACTTTGACCTGGCAGAATGGACGGTACAGGAGAACGGCGAAACGAAAACCATACAGGTGGCGATGCACCATCTGGGCTCCAAAGAGCTGTTTAACCAGTATGTGGCGCAGGTAAAGAAAATTGTAGCCGAAGAACGCGCGGTGTTCGGCGAGCTGCCGGATTATGATTTCGGGCGTTATACTTTTATTGCCTGCTACATGCCGCAGGCGATAAGCGATGGCATGGAGCACCGCAACTCGACCATGATTCCGAGCCCGCGTCCGCTGGATACCTCTATGGACAGGCTGCTGAACACGGTGGCGCATGAGTATTTCCATTCGTGGAACGTGGAGCGCATCCGCCCGAAAAGCCTGGAGCCTTTTAATTTTCAAGAGGCAAATATATCGGAATCACTGTGGCTGGCAGAGGGCTTTACCAATTATTTCGGCGATTTGATGATGGCGCGCACCGGTATTTTTAACACAAAGGAATATGCCGAAGGTGTGGCCGGCGACCTGAATTACGTGTTGCTGTCGCCGGGCCGCCAATACCATACCTTGGTAGAGATGAGCCGGCAGGCGCCCTACGTGGACGCCGCCCGCTCTGTAGATCCCGTAAACCGCCAGAATACGTTTATTTCCTACTACATCTACGGCAGCATAACGGGCCTCGCCCTGGACATGACCCTGCGTCAGCAATACGACAAAACGCTGGATGACTACATGCAGGCCCTGTGGCGCAAGTATGGCAAACCCGAAAAGCCGTATACTTTAAGTGATTTGGAAGAAACGCTGGCCGAAGTAAGTGGCGACAAAGCCTTCGCTGCCAGCTTCTTTCAGCATACCATCAACGGAACAGACCTGCCGGATTATGGGCCGCTACTGGCCAGAGCCGGTTTAGAACTCCGCAAAGCACAGCCGGGAACACCCTCTCTGGGCACATCCGCTTTAAACATTACCAGGGATGGCACTGAGATTACGGCCGGCACTTTGGTAACGTCTGCCGCCTACAAAGCCGGCCTCGACCGCACCGACATTATACTTACGCTGGATGGCCGCAAAATCCGCTCCGAAAAAGCCCTGCAGAAAGCACTTCGCCAGCACAAGCCCGGCGATACGGTTCCTGTTACATTCAGGCGCCTCGGCCAGCCCCGCACAACCACTATTACGCTGGATGAAGTGCCTTTGCTGGAAGTAGTTCCTTATGAGGCCATTGGTAAGCAGCTAACGCCCGAAATGCAGCAATACCGCCAGGCATGGCTGGGCTCCAAAGCAAAGTAGATTAGTTATTCCAGTACAACGGAAAAGAGAAGCAATCAGAGCTGGGGCTCAACTGGAGTGACTACGGGGCCCGGATGTACGATGCCCAGCTGGGAAGGTGGCACGTGGCGGACCCGCTGGCGGATATGCATCATGACCTTACGCCCTACAACTACACGCTGAATAATCCGCTCCGCTTCACGGATCCATTTGGGATGGATACTGTCAGTGTTAACAACATGAACTCTCAGAATTGGAAGTCTTTCGACACTGATAGTGATGTTATTGGGCTAAATGAAGTAGAGATAACCCCTGGTGGAGGGGACACGCAGCAGGCCAGCCAGCCACAACAAGGAGGGAAAGAAAGTCCAAGTACAGAAGATATTATTGTTAATGGCATCGGTGGAGGTATAGCCACGAGTTTAGGAACAGTAGAATATATAGATAAGCTGATACCTAAAGAAACTCTTAGGAAATTAACATATGAAATAGCGAAAGAATCTAAAGGTGGATTAATTGGACTTAAATCAGGGCAGCTTTATCAAGGATTTAAGAGAATAGCTAGAGCTTCAACTAAATTGGGAACGCGGTTGGGAGCCGCAGGACAAATTGCTTCAACTCTTCAATATGTGGGAGACTTTGATAAAGCAACAACTGGAAAACACACGAATTTTGCTGTTTCAACAGTAATATATGGCTTATCAATTAATCCTGTAACTGCACCTGTATTTGCTCCAATTGGCTTTGTTTATGGTGCTGCTCAGTTTGGTTCTTTCGTAATGACTGGTAAATCATTGGAGGAAAATATTATTGATTAACTTAGTTTATGCTTGACTTATTATTTTATATTAATTGGCGTGTATTCAATATGGGTAGAAAGAAAGGCCTTTATATTGAGAATATAGCCGGATTTATAGCAATGAAAGCTCTTACAATTTTTGCTGTGTTATTGATCTTAATACAACACCTGTTTGAGTTCAAGATCAGAGAGTTCTACCTTAATAGTTCGCTCAATAGACTATTTACAGGTATTATAGCCATTGTCATTTATTACTTGTTCTATAGTACGATTAAATCATACCTTATTAAAGGTAATCACTACCAAGAGCTGTTAAAGAAGCTAGACAAGAAATATAAAGATAAAGGAAACTCTTTCTTCCTCACGATTTATCTTTTAGTTACCTTTTTTGTTTTTTTTAGTTTATGGTTTACAAGCTTTAGTATTGCCAAAGGGTGGTGGTAAATGCCTTGCAGCCCGTGCTTTTGTTAGATAGCTGACCAGAAGTGGTGCATGTTGCGGCATGTTATAGACGGACCGCAGGAGTTGCAAGTAGAGTTTTTAGATAAAAGAAGCCCGGTCAATGAGCCGGGCTTCTTTGTTTTACAGGGCGGCGACGTTCTTCTGGAAGAAGTCCCTGAACTTCTTTTTGGTCAGGGAAGTAACGAGCACGTGCAGGATGTGGCTTTTGTTATCTTGTCAAGTTCGCTCAGGCGCTGGAGTATGGCCGGGTACTGAGCAGATTAGCTATTGCAGTCCCGGCATCACGTGAAAATACAGGCAGACGGGACTGGCAGAACTAAAGGTCATAGTTGCTAAGTATCATCCGATGGGCTAAAATGTTATTGTAAGGTTACTACAAGAAACTATAAAATACGTTATCTTTATGGTAGAAACAGCAATAAGAGTTATGGATATACAAGCCGAAAAGCTAGCCTTAATCCAATGGCTGGCCGGTATTAACGACAGCCAGGTAATTAGCCGGTTCCGGGCCTTGAAGCGCACCAGCGAGGAAACAGTACAGGAAACACTAAGCCCGGCGGAAACAGAAGCTATCAGCCAGGGCCTACAGTCTATAAAAGCCGGTAAGGTTAAATCTCAGGAGGAAGTTATCCGGTTAACGAGAGAAAAGTACCCGCAGCTTTTCCGGTAAGCATGAAGCAAATTATATGGTCAGACGATGCCGTTACTGATTATTACCAAACCATTGATTACCTGCTCTTGGAATGGCCGGAGCAGGTAGCTATTACTTTTATAGAAGAAGTGGAAGCTGTGCTGGATGTTCTAAAACTACAGCCGGAATTATATCCTTTAAGTTCTTACCCAAACGTCAGAAGGGCAGTTATCAGAAAACAGGTAACGCTGTATTATACCCTTAAGAAAGAAGAAATAATATTAGTGCGCTTCTGGAATACCTACCAAAACCCTGATAACTTAAAAATATAAGCCAGGTCAAAAGTTCATGAAATAAAAATCTAACGGTAAGCCAGCAGCAGGTAAAGCGGTGTTCGGGCGCTGCCCATGTTATTCTGTCCGGCTGATTGATTACAACAATGCTATACTTCCGGCGTTACGGCTATACTTGCTTTTAAACAACAATAGCCGTAACTTGGTATAAGGATTTATACTTCAGACCTTTCATACGTGAGAAACATACCTAAATTTATACTTGCTGTCTGCCTGCTTTGCTCAGGGCAGGCGATAGCGCAAACAACGGGCAAACCTGTGCTGGATGCTGCTCCGGTGCCTGCTGCCACTTTAGCGCCGGTTGTTGACTCCGCTCCTACTGCTATCGAAGCCGTAAAGCCAAAACCCGCCTGGCAAGGCCCGAAACTCAGCTACGGTTTATCTGCAGGCGCCAGCTTTAGCAACGGCTTTGGTGGCGCCACTTACCTGGAGCCCTCGGTACGCTACCAGGTAAGCAACCGCTTCCGGGTAAATGCCAGCCTGACTTACGTAAATGTGATGCCCTATAATACTTCTCTAACTTCATCGGAGGGCAATACCGTAGTATACCGCAACAGTGGCGGCAGCCATTATATCATGAGCGCTGGCGTAGACTACTTGGCCAGCAACCGGCTTATACTGAGCGGCAACATCTGGCGCGATTTCTCCAATATGCCGCAAAACAGCTATAACCTTTACAGTCCCGGCCGCATGGGCGCCGACTTTAAGGCAACCTACAAAATCACCGAGAATCTATCAGTAACAGGCGGTATCCGCTATACTGACGGCGCCTCGCCTTTTGCCAGTCCATACTATAATCCGGGCTACAGCAGCTTCGGGCCGGGCGGTTTCGGGTACTAAACAAGACATAGACTTTCACTAAAAATGCTTCTCTTTAAACGGAGAAGCATTTTTTATACTTACCCGGTCAGATTATGTATAAGTATAGCTCAAACCTTGCACTGTGCGCAGTTCCTGCAATTGTCTGGCCTGCTACAAAGCAATTTGTCTGAATCATGATTTTCAGGATAAAAGGATTATCAGGATGGCTTTATTGTAGAGACGCCATATTGTGTGTCTTGCCTGCTATACAGCCTTTAAATTTATACTTCAACATCCTGTTTATCCTAAAAATCCTGTAAATCCCGATTCAGACAATTTCTGCTTCTTATCTTTTCAGAACCCCGGCACTACCTCAACCTAATCCAGCGTTAAGCGGTTAAAGAAACAACAGCAACTCAAAACAGACCTTGTCACAAGAAAATAAACATATCCGCCACATCAGAAACGAACGCCTTAAAACGATAAAACCAGGCTACAGAGGCAACAAAACAGTAGATGGCCGCTTCGCCAACACCAATGGCGTTTTTAAACCTGATTTCAGCAATGTGCTGCGCTGGAAACTAAGCAAAAATCCGCAGGCCGAAGAGAAAAAGCGGGACAACTACACGCCACCTGTGCAGCCCGGCTGTGATTTTATGAACTCGCAGGAGGACATGGTGGTATGGTTGGGGCATGCCAGTTTTTTCATCAGGCTACAGGGGCTTACGTTTCTCATTGACCCCGTTTTTTACGACCTGCCAATGCTGAAGCGCCGCACCAGGCTTCCTTGTGCGCCGGAGCAATTGCGGCCTGTTGATTTCCTGCTGCTATCGCACGGCCACCGCGACCATCTTGACAAAGACTCCATCCGTACTGTTTTCCAGAACAATCCGCAGCTAAAGGCCCTGGTACCGTTGCGTGCCGGGGAGCTGCTGCGAAGTATAAATCCGCATTTACCTTACCAAGAGGCCGGCTGGTACCAGCAGTATGGCCTGGTGCCTGATAATGTGGAAGTATACTACCTGCCGGCTTCGCACTGGCACCGCCGCGGCCTGAATGACATGAACAAAGTGCTGTGGGGCAGCTTTCTCCTTAAAACGCCCGAGCTGACTATATACTTCGCCGGAGACACGGCCATGTCGGGCCATTTTGAGGAAATCCAGGAGTTGTTTGGGCCGATGGATGTTTGCATTATGCCCGTTGGTGCTTACAAACCTGCTTTTATGATGGCCAAAAGTCACGTAAATCCGCATGAGGCGGTGCGCGCTTACAACCTTTTGCAGGGCGGCACCTTTATCCCAATGCACTACGGCACCTTCGACCTGTCGGATGAGCCGGCCAGCGAACCGGTGCGCCTGCTGGAACAGATTGCCGCTGCCGGTATGCTACAGGGCCTCAAAGTGCCCTCTATCGGTGAGCCGGTGCTGCTGCGCGAGTTATATTAAGGTTATTGCTACGGATTTATACTTGCATTTTCATCCTCCAGCCAGTTAGTAGTAATTGTGAATTATGAGAAGATACAAAGTTGTAATACTTCTGTTGCTGCTTTCCTGCCAGCCTGAAACTAAACATATTGCTTCAGATGGTTTAGAAGAAGGTAATACAGAGGAACACAAGTTTTATGACTTTGATTTTGAGTTCACGAGGTACTTCTCCCCAGTAGGTGTAACAGAAAAGTTTGTTCTCAGAAACTCAGGATTGAACCCAAATGAGGCTTTTAAGGAAAATCATTTATACTATATCAGGTACGCCAGCCAAGAAAAGATAGAAGAGCCTCCTAAGCCCGACACGGCAGTAGTTGAATTGGATAAAGCGCACTTAGATTCTCTTTACTCTATTGCTTCAAGTTACATGAAGTTAAAGCACTCAGCAAATGTTTCGCCTAATGAGATACCGCTGCCACCTGTAGCTGACTCTGAATGGGTATACGCAGAGATTACGCTTGATTTAGGCTTTAGAGGAGACAAGCATTCTGTAACTACTGCTCAGTTCAGCGCATTGTATCAGTACTTGACAAGAATGAAGAGCAAAAGCCGCTAATACGACACATAAGCAAAGCTTCGGCTGATGGCTCGCGCACTTTATGTACAAACCGCTACAAGTATAAAAAGATTTCGCGTATTTCAGTACTATACTACAAACCCCTCCCCTGCTTTATTTAAACAAATTTCATATAAGCGCTTCTTTCACCAAACTCCACTTTAATGCTTACCTTTGTGAGATTTTGCGGGGCTGTGGCATTATTGGCGCAACTTACCTGTTGCATGCACAGCAATCCCGCCGCCGCGGAGGCATTTTCAGGCCAACCGCAGCTTAAACATAGTATAAGCAGAGTTTCATAACTAAATGGCAAAACGCGGAATCGGGTTAAACGGCGAGCAGGAGAAAGAAGGCAAAAAGCGCATCAGCAAAGAGAGCCTCCAACGCGGGCTTCAAATCTTTAACTACGTAGTACCCTACAAGTATAAATTCATTGTCGGCCTGGGATTCCTGGTGCTCTCCAGCACCACGTTCATGGTGTTCCCGTACCTGGTAGGCAAGTTGGTCGATTCCTCTACGGGCAATGCCGATTGGTTCCTGAAAGACATCAACATGATTTCGCTGGGCCTTTTCGTGGTCATTCTGCTGCAGGGCATCTTCTCCTTTTTCAGGGTATACTTTTTTGCGCAGGTCAGCGAAAATGCCATCGCCGACATTCGCCGCGACCTCTACAGCAAGTTTGTAATGCTGCCGATTCCGTTTTACGAGAAGCGGCGTGTGGGCGAAATTACCAGCCGCATTACCACCGACGTGGCGCAGGTGCAGGACACCTTCTCAATAACGCTGGCCGAGCTGTTCCGGCAAATTACGACGCTGCTGGTTGGTGTCGTTATCATCATGTGGACGTCCATCAAGCTGTCGCTGTTTATGCTGGCTACCTTTCCGGTGCTGGTGGCGCTGGCCTTTGTGTTTGGCCGCAAGATAAAAGGGCTGTCTAAACGGACGCAGGACGAACTGGCCAATACCAACGTGATTGTGGAGGAAACGATGCAGGCCATCAACACGGTGAAGGCTTATACCAACGAAATGTTTGAGGTGGGCCGCTACAAATCCTCCCTGAACAAAGCCGTGAAAACCGCCTTATCTGCCGCCTATTACCGCGGAGCGTTCATTACCTTTATCATTGTTGGTTTGTTTGGCGGCATTATTCTGGTGATTTGGTACGGCTCCACGCTGGTGCAGCAGGGCGATATTAAGATTGGCGAACTGATTTCATTTATCATTTATACCGTGTTTATCGGCGCTTCGGTGGGTGGTCTGGGCGAACTGTATGGCAAAGTGCAGTCCGCATTGGGCGCTACGGAACGCATTCTGGAGATACTCAACGAGCAGGAGGAGCCAACGGATAAGAGCCTGCGCGCCCTAAACGAGGTTCCTAAACTCAGGGGCGATATCACCTACAGCCATGTCGCTTTCGCCTACCCTACCCGCCCCGATATTCCGGTGCTGCGCGACATGAGCTTTGGCATCAGAGCCGGCGAGAAGATTGCCCTCGTGGGCCCCAGTGGCGCCGGAAAATCCACGATTGTGCAGCTGCTGATGCGCTTTTATGACGTAGCGGCCGGAAGTATAAGCGTGGACGGCAAAGATATCCGCGAAATGAACCTGACGACGCTGCGCGCCAACATCGGCATTGTGCCCCAGGAAGTGCTGCTCTTTGGCGGCACCATCCGCGACAACATTGCCTACGGTAAACCGGAAGCCACGGAAGACGAAATAATTGCCGCTGCTCAGAAAGCAAACGCCTGGAACTTTATCAAAACCTTTCCGGAAGGCTTAGACACGCTGGTAGGCGAGCGCGGTGTAAAACTATCGGGTGGGCAGCGCCAGCGCGTGGCTATTGCGCGGGCCATATTGAAGAACCCGGTTATACTTGTGCTGGATGAAGCTACCAGCGCCCTCGACTCAGAATCGGAGCAGTTGGTGCAGCAGGCCATGGACGAGCTGATGAAAAACCGCACCACCATTGTGATCGCGCACCGCCTGGCCACCATCCGCAAGGTAGATAAGATCCTGGTGATAGATGGCGGCGAGATTGTAGAAGAAGGCTCGCACGACGATTTATCCAATAATGAGAACGGCATTTACGCGAATCTCCTGAAACTGCAGTTTGAATTGAGTTAGAGCAATTACGCTGGAGCGTGGAAGTATAAATAATGACATACTTCTACTACTTAAAATAAGCGGATTAGTGGCTAAACACCATTCGATTAATCGCGCTATTGTGTGTACTTTTACATATCACAAACTACTGTTTATAGTATCCAAATATGAAGAAAACATTTATAAGCTTTGCCTTTGCTGCTGCGCTGCTGGGTGCAGGCGCTACACAGGCACAGGGCATCAAAATGCCGGCGCCAAGTCCATCCTCCAAAGTAGAGCAGGCGGTAGGCCTTTCTACCGTTACCGTGGATTATTCCCGCCCGTCAGCCAAAGGCCGCACTATTTTTGGTGATCTGGTGCCTTACGACAGGATATGGCGCACCGGCGCAAACGGCTCTACCGACATTACTTTCCCGGATGATGTGACGCTGGAAGGAAACAAAGTACCGGCCGGCAAGTATGCGCTTTACACCATCCCGGGCAAAAATGAGTGGACCATCATCCTCCATAAAAACACGGAGCTTTGGGGCGATGGCGGTGCCGATTACAAGCCGGAGCAGGACCAGGTTCGTTTTAAGGTAAAGCCACAGCAAAACCCGCGCAAGGTGGAGACTTTTCTGATCGACTTCGCCAATGTTACCAACAACTCGGCTGACGTGGAGCTGCTCTGGGACAATGTGGTGGTGCCGTTTACGATAAAAACGGACGTAGACAGCAAAGTTATGAGCCAGATACAGGAGCAGGTGGTGAACGGCACCAATGTAGAGCCCGGCCTGTATGCCTCAGCTGCCAACTATTACTACAACACTGACAAAGACCTGCAGCAGGCACTGACCTGGATGAAGAAGGCCAACGAAAAAGACGCCAAGTTCTACAACCTGCATGCGCAGGCAAAGATACAGGCCAAACTGAAGAACTATAAAGACGCCATCAAAACCGCTGAGAAATCGATGGAGCTGGCGCAGAAAGAAGGCAATCAGGATTACGTGGCGCTGAACCAGAAAGCCATTGCCGACTGGAAGAAAATGAAATAGAGCTTTCGCAGCTTTTAACGTATAAAAAGCCTCTGGTGCAATACCAGGGGCTTTTTTGTCCACACTAAAATTTGATTTTATTGGAAGATAATAAAGAGAAAAAACACTCGGAAGAACACCTGGGGCCAGCCCGCGAATATTGGTGGAACGACGATTATCTGGAACTGCTGGCCAACCGCCTGTACATCCCCTATACCCAAACGCTGGTAGATATTGGCTGCGGCAAAGGCATGATGGGCTTCAAATTTTCGAAGTACCTGCCCGACGGCGCCACGGTGTATGGCGTAGACTACGAGCCCGGCTATATTGCCGAGGCGCAACAGCGGGCGCAAAGCATTTATGGCCATAACCATATCAACTATGCCTTTAAAGTCGGCAACGCCACCGACATTCCGCTGCCCGATAACATAGCTGACCTTACGCTTTGCCAGACGCTGCTGATACATGTAAAAAACCCGCAGCGCGTGATTGACGAGATGATTCGGGTAACGAAGCCAGGCGGCTGGGTGCTGGCACTGGAGCCGAATAACCTCGTGCCTAACCTGATGTTCGACCGCTATGGCGAAACGGATTTTGATGTAGAAAGTACGCTGGATGTGCTGGAAATAAAGCTCCGCATCGAGAAAGGAAAGAAAAACCTGGGCGAAGGCTTTAACTCGCTGGGCGACGTTCTGCCGGATTTATACTTAAAAGCCGGGCTGCTGGATACCAAAGTATGGATTTCGGATAAAGCGCTTGCCATCATTCCGCCTTACGACACACAGGAAAAGATGCTCCGCGTGGAACAGATGCTGCAATGGGTAGAAACCGAAGCGATGGGCTACGATTACCAGGACAACCTGAATTACTACATGGCCGGTGGCGGCACCAAAGAAAAATTTGATGCGTACTGGCAGAAGTTGCTCTACAACAAAATCATGCTAAAGCAGAAGCTCCAAAATGAGGAATATGTATCCGCTGGCGGTAGTTTGGTGTATATTGTGGCGGGACGGAAACCGAGATAATGATTATAATTTCGGCGGCAGGAGAAATCTATTACAGGTTCTGTGTTGCTTATACTTGTATTTATACTTTTCGGCTATACTTGATAGCTGCTTTTTATCCTCAGTTTTATACTTGTCTTGTTACACTTTTGCTTTGGTGCCCTCAAGGCCGGGAGGCCTCGTCCCTGGGCATCGCGCGGTGGCGTGAACCTGCGCCGGAGCGCTGCCGCCTGCGCGGCACCGGAACACACCAATCGAGGGCCCCTACCCCCAGGCGCTCAACCCAGGGACTGGAAATATTTCGATAGCTGCTGTTTATACTCTGGTTGAAGAATAAATTGTGCTGCATTGATTATCCTTTCTGTCATTCTGAAAGAATCCTGGTGAAAGTGAGGTTAAGGTATTACTATGAAACTCGTGCTTTGGCGTGAGCATCAGAGCTCCCTCTCCTGTTTTGGAGGTAGGGGCCCTTGACAACAGGAGATGGTTGGGGTGAGGTAAATTCCCCTCCTTAGAAAAGGAGGGGTTAGGGGTGGTTGGATTTGGCTATGCTCTGTTGCCATGAAGACGCAAGATGCTGCTTCTCTACATCCTCAGCAAGCAGCAACCAACAATTACACCTTCTCCCTTCCCAGCAGCGGCTGAAGTATAAAGCCGAATAAAATGACACAGGCGCAGCCGATAACGTTGAACCACAGGAAAGCAATATCGGTATAAAAATGGCAGTAAAGCACCACGAGTTCGGCCAGCACAGCCGCCCAGAAAACGGCATTCCCCCGGATATACTTAAAGTAGAAAGCTACCAGGAAAATGCCAAGTATGGTGCCATAAAAGATGGAGCCGATGATGTTGACAGCTTGTATCAGGTTATCGAGCAGCGAAGCGTAGGTGGCAAACAGTACCGCTATCAGTCCCCACCCTATCGTAAATAATTTGGAAGCGATAAGATAATGTTTCGGGCTTGCGTGCTGCTTTACGGAGCGCCTGTAAATATCTACGACCGTGGTGGAGGCCAGGGCGTTTAATTCGGAGGAGGAAGATGACATGGCCGCCGAAAAAATAACGGCCAGCAGCAATCCGACTAAACCGGCAGGCAAATATTTCATCACGAAAGAGATAAAAACATAGTCTGTGTCTTTGGTTTCGGCCTTTGGTGTTGCTTTGCTGATAACGCCCTTTACCTCTTCGCGCACGGCTTTGGCAGCCGTAGTCAGGGCATCTACTTTATTCTCAGCAATGACGATGGCTGCTTCATTTTCCGTTTTTAAAGCGGCCACCAAGCCATGCACTGCTTCCTGCTTTTCCTGGAAAGCAGCCGTATACTTTGTTTCCAGTTCCCGCATTTCGCCGGCGTAAGGCGTGGCGTATACTTTGCTTCTGGCAGCCTCGTTGAAGAAAACCGGCGGCTGGTTGAACTGGTAAAACACGAATACCATCACCCCGATAAACAGAATCATAAACTGCATCGGAATCTTGAGCAGTCCGTTAAACAGCAACCCCAGGCGGCTTTCAGCTATGGATTTTCCGCCGAGGTAGCGTGCCACCTGGCTTTGGTCGGTGCCGAAGTAGGAAAGGGCCAGAAACAGGCCACCTGTCATGCCCGACCAGAAATTATACCTGTCGTCCCAGTCAAACGAGAAATCCACCACGTTCATCTTTCCCATTTTACCGGCCACGGCCACGGCATCGCCAAAACTGACGTTTTCCGGCAAGTACTGCACCACCATAAAACCGGCTACCAGCATGCCGCCCATCATCACAGCCATCTGCTGCGTCTGCGTTACGCTCACAGCTTTGGTGCCGCCCGATACCGTATAAATAATCACCAGCACGCCAATAATCAGGTTTGTTGCCGTTAAGCTCCAGCCCAGCATGGTAGAAAGTATAATAGCGGGCGCATAAATCGTAATGCCTGCCGCCAGCCCGCGCTGCACCAGAAACAGCAAGGCCGCCAGAGAGCGCGTTTTCAGGTCGAAGCGGTTTTCCAGGAACTCATAGGCCGTGAAGACATTCAGCCTATAAAAAATAGGGATGACCGTAATGGAAATAATCACCATGGCGATGGGCAGTCCGAAGTAGAACTGGATGAAGCGCATGCCGTCTTCATAGGCCTGACCGGGCGTAGAGAGAAACGTGATGGCGCTGGCCTGTGTCGCCATGATGGACAAGCCGATGGTCCACCATTTCATGCTGTTATTGCCTTTCAGGTAACCTTCTATGTCCTGGCTGCCACGCGTTTTCCAGACGCCATAAATCACGATAAAGCCAAGCGTACCCAGCAGTACTATCCAGTCAAGTGGCCTCATTCGTAGAATTTGGTGATGATGTAGAACAAGACAATCAGGAAGGCCAGGTTGCCCAGCACGAGCCAGTACATACCTGCCCAGCTCTTGAAAAAGGGTGGCTTCTCCAGAGGCGGTTCCGTATCAACCGGTTTTGATTTATCGCTCATAGTTTGTTTTTGATTGAGAAAGGACTTTCTGCAAAAACCTCGCAGCGTGCGCAGCTCCTGTGAATGTCGGGGTCACTGGTTCAGACACTCGCGGGAGCTGCGCACACCGCGAGGTCAGGGTAGCTGCTTATCTCATTTCTCTGCTTTGCTGCCTGTATCAACACTATTCTTCCCCAATGATATTAAATTGGCAAACAGGCGGTATGCGCCGGGCACGCCGGCAGGCAGTTCTCTGAAGAAAGCATAGCCTGTATAGATGTAGTTTCCTTTGCCATAAGGCGCTACCAGCAAGCCGCCGTTCAGTGGCGCTTCGTCGGGGTCGTTGGATGAAAGTATAGGCTGGTATTCTTTGCTCCACTCGCTCGGGAAGTATAAACCGCGTTCCTGCACCCATCCTTTAAAATCCTGCGCTGTGATTTTGTTAGGCGTGTTGAGTACCGGATGATTGGGCTGCAGAAAACGGACCTCGGCGTCTTCAACCGTCACGCGATCATGTGAAAGCGTGAGCGGGTATGGTGCGATATTGGGCGTTACCAGGCCATAGCTATTATTGTATTGCACAATCAGGTTGCCGCCGTTCTTCACGTATTCCATCAGAACAGGCTGATAAAACCGCAGGCGGTCTACAGTATTGTAGGCGCGCGCACCCATGATGATGGCATCGTACTGCTGCAGGTTACTCAGGCGCATGTCCTGGTCTTTCAGCAGCGTTACGTTATAGCCGATTTGCTCCAGGCTGGCTGGTACTTCATCGCCTGCACCCATTAGGTAGCCAATCTGCTGGCCCTGCTTCTTCAGGTCGAGTTTTACGATTTTGGCTGTGGCCTCGGGGAATGTTACCTGCGCCGGAATGTGGCTGTACTTTATCTCGTTTAAGCCCTGGGAATAGTTCTTCCCATCTATAGTGGCAACCGCTCTCAGCGTTCCCTCCTGCTGGTTTTGCGGCGGATGCACTGTAAAAGTCACCAACTGCTCAGCGCCTTTGTTTTTCAGGTTAAAGGGCACGGCAGCAGGTTCAGCACGCCATCCCTGCGGCAGTTGCAGCTTTACGTTTCCGGCCAGGTCATCTTTTCCTGCTTTCACCAGCACCTGTACCTGTTTCGGATCCTGACTGGCAAACATGTATACTTTGTCGGAGATGTTCACAAAAACCGGTGGCGTTACAATAAACGGCCGGTATACTTCGCCTTCCACCGGGTCTGTGCGTTTGTACACGACCGGCACCGTCAGCGTGAGCGGCTGGCCCGCTACCTGCAGGTCAAAAGCAACCCGTGCGGCGGGTGCGTTCTCGGGCATACCCACCTCCTGCTGATTTTCTACGGCATACATGCCCACTGTACCCGGCTTGCGGAGCCAGTAAGGTTGGGCGTATGGCGTGTTTTCAGGTATGGTGAGGGCAGTAGTATACTTCAGCGGCTCGTTGTTTGCCAAAGGCTGGTTTATAGCTGTATCTTCCCTGGCGAAAGTATAGGTTATACTTTGCAGCGTAATCGGCACAGCCGAGCGGTTAATGGCCTCGATTTGCAGCTTTACCGGCGCACCGGGCGTGGCGGCATAATCGGCGGCGATTACTTCTATGTATAGACCCATTGCCTCCTGTATCACATCCTGTAACTCTTCCGCCTTCACACGCTTCCAGTAGCCATCCGGCAGCTTATCCAGCTCTTTTTTGGCTGAAACAAGTATGGGCACTACCGCTGCAGGTGCTGTCGGTTGGTAAGCCTCAATGGCTTTTTGGATGAGCTTCTCCACTTTTTCGCCGCCTTTCACGCGGCTCCAGCTGGTGCTGATGTTCTCGAACAGCGCTTCTTCCGCTTTATCGCCTTTTACGTTTTGAAGGTATTCGATGGCGCTGCCACGGGTGCCTGCTGATCCGAATCCCTGGCTTTTGTGCATGCTACGGCTCTCGGCAGCAATTTCGCCGTAAGATTTGCCCAGCAGCGGGTTATAGCCACCCACATCTATCTTCAGTAAATCCTTGCCATACTTTTCAAACTCCTCCTGGCTTTTAAACGACCAAGCTCCTGTGTTCCACAGCAGGCGCTTGGTTTGCCATACCTCAACATACTTGAGCTGTTCCGGAAAACGCTTCGGATCTCCGGCAGCTGTAAAAGCTTCAGCGGCAAGTATGGCCGAAGCTGTATGGTGGCCGTGGCCGGCACGGGCATCGGGCGGAAAGCGCGTAATCATCACATCCGGCCGGAACTTGCGGATCACCCACACCATGTCGGCCAGCACCTGCTCTTTGTCCCAGATAGTAAACGTTTCTTCCGGATTCTTAGAGAAGCCGAAATCATTGGCACGGGTAAAAAACTGGTGCCCGCCATCAGTACGCCGCGCCTGCAATAGCTCCTGCGTGCGGATAATGCCGAGACCTTCGCGTATCTCCGGCCCAATCAGGTTCTGCCCGCCATCGCCGCGCGTAAGCGCCAGGTAGCCGGTATTGTACAGCTTTTCGTTGCTCAGGTAAGCAATCAGGCGGGTGTTTTCATCGTCGGGATGGGCAGCCACATACAGCACGGAGCCCAGCACATTGAGCTTTTTGAGGTCCTGCAGCACTTTGGCTGCTGAGGGTTTCGCGGGGGCCTGCGCCTGCAGCTGCTCAGAACCTGTTAACAGCAGTGCCAGCAATAAGGTACTCCGGAGCAGCAAAAAGTATTTTCTCATTGTACAGAATTCTTTGTTTCGGGTGCAGCAGGATACCGCTGTTCCGTAAAGCTATTAAATTTTTGCCATGCCAGCATAACCTGAGTTTACGCTGCAGACAGAAACATCCCTGTACCAGACAAACGGCTAAACTATTCAATCCGGGCAGCAGTCAATTCCGTATTCATTTAGCCCTGATTCATGAAAGTATCGTAACATCAGACAAAAAGCTTTTGAAGCGTGCAGGGACGCTAAAAGTACATGATTAGCAATCCCGGCAGGAGTATACTCGGTTATCCTGGCCTTGTCTTAGCCGGCAGGTTTGAAAACATACAAACCGTGCACAGCTATTGTACTAAGCCGATATTCCTTTTCGTTAAAAGTGCTGGACTGTTTAGGTTACCCTATAAAAACAAATAAATATTTAAAAAAGTATAGCGATTACTTTATAATATACACTTTCGGTCATATATTTGTGATGTACAAAGAAAAAACGAGACATTCTCTACTTTGTAATTCAGAACAAGCTTGCCAGTTATGGTGGTTTATTTATTATGCCTTGATTGTTATTCAATTATTTAAGCCTCAGATCCTTCCTTTCATCTTAAACAGACATTTTCTATGGCTAAACTGCAACAAAGCAACATAGAAGACTTTGCGTATGACTACCTTCATATTTATTACGCTGCCCGCTATCATACGCAGAACATCCTTACAAGCAAGGCTGAGAGAACAAAAAAGGGCGATGCAGCTACCGGGCTGTTTGCATTAAAGACAAAAGGTAATGCCGCATTTGTAGCCGCACTGAATGCGCGACTTTCAGGGGAGATTGCCAGGCTCCTGACCCGCTATAAAAAGCAGGGCCTCAGCAAAACCCGATTGATAACGGCTTTTGTTCTGTTTACCACCCTGTTGTTTTCAGGTAAAACCATAGGCTATTATGGGGTTGTGCTGTATCTGTTGCCGGTAGTTGCAGGGCTTACAGGATTTATACTGCACTCATTGCTCGAAAAAAAATATTTGAAATACCGGCTGAAGCGGTTGGTAGATGAATTGAAAAAAACGCCTGCAGACGAGCAGTGGATTGGTATATCGGTTAGTAGCCTCACCTTCCGGCACAATGCATTGGCCGCCTATTTTGTTAACATCTGCAAGCGCCGTGGTATAGGCGTTTTAACGGTGGGCAAACGCGCCAAAGTGGTACAGTTACAGGAACCGCGTACCGTTCATTGCCGCCGTGGCGATTTCCTCTCGTATTATAGGTCTGAGGATCAGATACGCCGGGCATTGGGCGATAACACGATGCTGCGGGTAGCTTAAACTGCTGATAAATCTCTTTTTACAGGTAAGGCCTCTTGTTGTGGATGCAACAAGAGGCCTTTTTATGCAGTAGAAAGAACTTAACCTTAAAGAACAGACTTATGACTTTCATACTAATAATTATTCTGGTGATAATACTCATTATCGGGATTATCTGGTTTAAATCAAAAACACCGAAGTAAACTGCCGCCCGCCAATGAATATAACCTTCGTCCTGAATTTTTTGCGAGAATTGCAGCAAAACAACAGCAAAGCCTGGATGGACGCGCACCGAAGCGAGTACCTCCAGGCAAAAAGCTTCTTCAGGGAGTTTGTGGAGCAGTTGCTGGCACAACTCAAAACCATTGACCCGGCACTGCACGCCACCACAGCTAACGACAGCATTTTCAGGATAAACAAAAACGATTTTTCTAAAAAAGGAGAAGCGCCGTACAAAGGTCATTTTGCTGCGGGCATATCTCCGGGAGGGCGGCATTCGGCATTCGCCAACTATGTATTTGTACTGGAACCTGGTAACAAATCCAGGGTGGGCGGCGGCATCCGGCAACCTGCTCCCGCTTTGCTGGCGCTCCTCCGGCAGGAAATTGATTACAGCCCAGGAGAACTGGAGGCCATACTTGCGGCTCCGGCATTTAAGTCACAGTTCGGCACGCTGCAGGGGCAGCAGCGTAAATCAGCGCCCAAAGGCTATGCCAAATCGCACCCGGCCATTGCGTTGCTCAGGTATAATGGCTTCCAGGCACTTCATTTCTTTACAGACGAAGAGGTGCAGCAACCTGACTTTATTTACCAACTATTACCCCTGTACCGGCAGCTGATGCCATTGCACCATTTCCTGAACCGGGTTATAACCAATGAGGCTTGAGTAAGCGTTTTTATACTTGTCTTACAGCATAAGAGCCTATATTACAACTGCTGCCAGCTTGCGCGGGAACACATCCACTTACCCCTCTCCGGCACACCTGATTACATCAAAGATTTAAATAAGTAACATGCAAAAGGTATAAAGACCGGCTTATTGGACACATAATTCTGCAGTTTACTGCGCTCGCAGATACCAGCCGCCTGTAAATTATAAAAAATATGAGTTTCTTTAAATAAAGTACGTATATTGTGTACTTTTTCTCCACTGCGGATCGTATATATTTTATGCAGGGTCTCCGCTAATCCTCCCGAGCTAAGTTATCATGGAAACACCTTCCGGTATTACTCCTTATTACTATGAGTTCGCTCATCTTCTGGATCAGTGGCCGGCACCTATACAATTAACGCGGCCCGGCGGTGATACTTTTGTAACCCTGCTGATGCATACCAACTGCATTGAGGCTAAATGGGCCGGACATATTACTGCAGACGATGTGGTAACAGCAGCAAAGCTGGCTATAAAATTATTGCAGAAAACACCTTGCCATGCTCTGCTCAACGACAAAGGCGATGTAACAGGCGACTGGACCGAGGCTAATGACTGGCTGGAATTTGAGTGGCTGCCTCTGGTAATGCAGGCAGGGCTACGGTGCATGGCGCATATTTACTCCGATAACATGTTCAGCCGCCTTTCGGCACGCGACCTGCAACAGCGCATAACGCCCACCCTGCAAATGCAGAATTTCAATGACCGCCTGCATGCCGAAATGTGGCTGGCACAATGCCTGAACCCTCCGCCCGTACCTTCCATATCCAAACTATAGTTAAGCGATACCTGGCCTTACCAGTTCCCGCACCAGCTATCGGGTTGCGTCGGCTATTGTCACCGGGCCTGTTACCGAGATCTCAATGGTATCCAGCACCACATCCAGTACAGGAGCATCTAAGGTTACAGCAGTGGCTACCGGTGTGGCTTCGGCAGCTTTTTTCTGAAATTGACCGGCTTGCGTAGCTTCCTGGCATACATATCCGAAACCAAATAAATAAACGGAAAGAATAGCTAAGATTTTCATGGCTTTAATTTTTATTGTTTTACATCATTTGAATAGGACAAAGATATTATATACTACCTTGTTATACAAGGTACTGTTACACTGATATAAAACGTATTATACCAACAACCCAATTTCATCCGCAAAGAAGATTTATTTACAGACAAACCGGCAACATAATTTCATCGTTTTCAGGCATCAGCCGCATTTATCAAACTTATATCAGGATACATCAGAATGACAGGCATGAGCGATTTTTAAGTATACCTCTCGGGTTATCCATACTTATATTTAAATAACAGATCCAGGCTTATGGCTCTGCAGCAAACTAAGAAACAGGTTAAACCCGGTTAAATTCTGAGAACCGGCCCTGAGGTAATATGCCTGGATGCTCTTCTGTTGTTTCTTAAGAAACAAGCCAGGAAAAAAGGCATAAAAGCATCTCTTATACTTAATCTGATGATACTCTCAGCAATAGTATTCCTCATCCTGGCTACCTGAATCTGTACTGCATCCGGGCAAAATTTAAACACAGTGTCCCTGTGTCCGTAGTAAATTGCTAAAGACAGCTTTTTCTATACTTCCTGAACTTCTGACATGATGAACAAAGACGAAGGTATACCACCCGGGTGGAATTATAATCCTGCCACATGGGGACAGCGCCTGCCTATTATCGGGCTTGCAGCAGTGGGGTTTGGCATCGCCACTTACCTTTCACTGTACCAGTTGCACGTTTTCCCTACTATTTGGGAGCCATTTTTTGGCAACGGCAGCCAGAAGGTACTAAATTCCGGCGTGTCGAAGCTGCTGCCTGTACCGGATGGCGTACTTGGGGCGCTGGGTTACCTGTCTGATGCTGCGTCGGGAGCTATTGGCGGCACACGCCGCTGGAAAACCATGCCATGGATAGTGATTCTGTTCGGTTTGCTGGTGGGCCCTTTAGGTATGATAAGCATCCTGCTGGTAATACTGCAGCCGGTGCTGTATCATGCCTGGTGCACGCTCTGCCTCTGCTCGGCAGCTATATCTGTTATAATGATTGGCCCGGCTATGGACGAAATGCTGGCCAGCCTGCAGTACATGCGGCGTGTAAAAGATTCGGAAGTATCGCTGTGGAAAGCTTTCTGGGGATATAAAAGTGTGCAGGGAAAAGTAATATAACTATGTGGGCGCAAATAATTAATGCAATACTGGGTATCTGGCTGATGGTTTCTCCGGCCATACTTGCTTCCGACAAAACGGTTGCCAACAACGATCACATCATCGGCCCGCTAATCGCAGCTTTTGCCGTTATCTCTTGGTGGGAAGCCACCCGGGTTGTCCGGCTTTACAACCTGTTGCCCGCGGCCTGGCTGTTGCTGGCTCCGTGGGTGCTGGGTTACAGCGATACAACGGCCATCCTGAATGATATGGCGGTTGGCCTGCTGGTGATTATACTTTGTTTTGTGAAAGGCAAAGTTGACGCCCGCTTTGGCGGTGGCTGGTCAGCTATCTGGGGAAAAGACCCGATACACGCGCAGGAAGCCGCCCGCCAGCCGCGCGTATAAACGGCAGCCGGGGTTTGGTGCCTTTAAAGCTGTCTGTATTCAGCAGTACTTGTTAAAGTTTTTAGCCTGCTGTGCAGGTTAAAAACTTTAGATAATTGAAAATAGACTGTGGTATACAATGAATGATGAATTGATATAAGTGGTGAATAAACAAATGTAAAACCTTCCTTTAGGCAAAGACAAGGCGGTTCCGGTTTATACTTGTGCCACGTGCCAATTCAGTTAAAACCCATCATACATTGTATACCACAGCCTTAAAATAATCTCTATTAAACTTATAAAAAAAATATTTATACAATAAGATCATTTTATATCATACAAATTTATATATATTGCACAAAAAATATATATAAATATAAATGCATAAATTTGTATGAAGATCAATCTCACTTTCTCTAATCAAAAGAATACTTTGTCAGGAGCAGCAGTTTTATACCTGATGGCCTTTTTGGTGATAACGGCTATTGCTGTGCAGCCCTTTGTGGAAATTGGCTATCTCACCCGGGACCCAATGGCTATTGCAAAAGGGAGCTTTTATTACGGGATGCTATCTAACATTGGCGTCTTACTGTGGTGCGCCACCGCTACCATTTGTCTGCTTAGCTTCTTTCTGCTAAAGCTCGTAGAATATAACCGCAAGTGTTACTTTATTTTAGCAGCAGGAGCAGTTTCATTGTTTCTTCTCCTTGACGATCTTTTTATGATACATGAAGAGGTATTCCCCAGATATCTCCATCTAAGCGAGAAGCTCGTTCTGGCTTTATATCCAATTTTGATTTGCTGGCTGCTGCTACGCTATAGTAAAGAAATATTGAATTCTTCTTACCTGATTTTACTCTCTTCCTTAGGATTTCTCGCATTTTCAGAAATCGTTGATGTGCTGGCGCCTCAGAATATGGAACTGGAATTTCTGTTGGAAGACGGATTTAAGTTCATGGGCATTGTAGGTTGGTGCTATTATTTTGCCAGCACCTGCTATTACACTATAAAAAACTCTTTTATCCCAGACAGAACAGACATATTACAAAGTCTCGATCCGGAAGAGCAAATAATACAGTTTTCCTGATCCTGATGATTCCGACCCAAGTATGGCCAATCAGCTAATCGGAATAAACAACTTATAAGCTCATCGTACAACCATACATGAGCAAAGTATACTTTATCAGTGGCCTGGGTGCCGACTGGCGGATGTTTCAGTTCCTGAAGCTGCCCCGTTATTGGTCGCAGCAGCAGGTGGAATGGATGGAGCCGCTGCACCTGGATGAGCCGCTGCCTGACTATGTGCAACGCCTGCAGGTACAGATAACCACCCCGGGCCCTATACTGGTTGGCTTGTCTTTTGGTGGCGTAGTAGCCATTGAGCTGGCTAAAATTCTGCAGCCGCGCAAAGTTATACTTATCTCCAGCCTGGCCACCCGCCACGCGCTGCCATGGTACTACCGGGTAGCGGGCAAAACCCGAATGCAGCGTTGGATGCCAATGCAGCTGATGAAAAACATTTATCCACTCGCGCCGCTGTTTTTTGGTGCGCATACCAGGCCGGAGAAAAAGCTGCTGAAGGAGGTAATTCTGGATATGGATGAAAAATTCCTGCGCTGGTCGCTGGGGCAACTGCTGGCCTGGCCGCAGCAGGAAGTGCTGCCGGACCTAGTGCAAATTCATGGTACAGCCGATCTGGTACTACCACTTCACGACAGGCCCGATATTATTAAAGTGCAGGGCGGCGAGCACCTGATGGTGATGCACCGGGCCGAAGAAATAAGTGCTATCTTGAGCAAAATTTTAGAAGACGATATGCCCAACAGCAAATTTATAGTTACGCTGGCCAATGGCGAGCAGGTAGATCTAACCCAGGCCACTATCCTCAAAAGCAATAACCTGTATCCGTTTGGCCAGCACAACTACGCCATCTACGAAACCCCGGAAGGTGTTTTTGTAAAAGGCCTGAACAAGGGCGAACGCGAAATCATGCTCACACACTTTGAACTGATTGACGAAGCCACTGCCCGCTCCTACAGCCATCCTTACCTCCGGGAGGACGAATAAACCATGCAGCTCAGTTTCTGGGAACGCGATACTTATTTCAGCAACATTGATGTGTTGATTGTCGGCAGCGGCTTGGTAGGCCTAAGCGCAGCGCTGCACCTGAAAACCACACAACCGCGGTTAAAGGTACTGGTGGCGGAGCGGGGTTTGCTGCCCATGGGCGGCAGCTCAAAAAATGCCGGTTTTGCCTGTTTCGGCAGCCCCTCCGAATTGCTGGAAGACTTAGCCCACCACTCCGAAGATGCTGTTTTCGGTTTGGTGGAGCGCCGCTGGAAGGGCCTGCAACGGCTGCGCCACAACCTCGGCGACACCGCCATTGACTATCACCGCTGGGGAGGCTACGAGTTGTTCGGGTCGCAACAGGAGCAGTTACACGATGCATGTATGGAGCGCCTGCCTTACCTGAACAGACACCTGCAAAGTATAACCGGAGAAACCAACATTTACTGCAGTGCCGATAGCAAAACCGGCAGCTTTGGCTTTAAGCAGGTATGTCATTTACTTGAAAGCACCGCCGAAGGCCAGATAGATACAGGCAAAATGATCCTGGCCCTGACGCAGAAAGTGCAGCAGTTGGGCGTGCTGGTGCTTAATGGGCTGGAAGTACAACAGCTTCAGGAGGAGGGAACAGGCATACGCGCCACCACTTTGCAGGGTATACAGCTACAGGCCCGTGCAGCGCTGGTTGCCACCAACGGCTTTGCCCGGCAATTGCTGCCGCACCTGTCCATTGTGCCGGCACGGGCGCAGGTACTCGTCACCAGGCCTATTGCGGCGCTGCCGTTTAAAGGCACTTTTCATTACGACAAAGGCTATTATTATTTCCGCAACATTGGCAACCGGGTATTATTCGGAGGCGGCCGCAACCTGGATTTTGAAACAGAAGAAACACCCGAACTGGGACTAACAAACCTGGTGCAGGATAAACTGGAAGAATTGCTGCGCACCGTTATACTTCCGGACACGCCTTTTGAAATAGAGCAGCGCTGGAGTGGCATCATGGGCTTTGGCGCAGAAAAAACGACGATCGTACAGCAGGTCTCCGGGCGCATCAGTTGCGCGATTCGTCTCAGCGGCATGGGCATCGCTATTGGGTCGCTGGTAGGGGAAGAAGGTGCAGAACTGGTGCTGCAGCAGCTTTAAGAAAGCCGCACCTGTCAACTGTTTAAGTATAAAGCAGTACCTGTACAAGAATAGCCTGAAGTATAAACAGATGCTGTTATTCTGAAAGTTGAAAGTCCCGGACCGAATTCGGGTAATCCCGGTAGCGGGCATCGCCGGCACTTATTTTGCTGACAAACTCCCCCGTAAATAGTGCGGGATTTATACTTGCAGGAGGGTGAGCTACCGCTGGCCGGGCATAAAAAAAGCAAACCGGTTATGCCAGTTTGCCTTTCATACTTGCCAGGAGGAATAGTTTAGTAAGCCGCAGCCCATCTGTTTTGTGTTTGATTATACATAGGTTTATAGCTTGCCAGTGCCTCTTTTTCGGCACGATAAAAGGCTTGGTACTCTTCTTCGCTCAGTTCTTCGCGCAGGGCAATATGGAACCGGGCCAGTTTTGGGTATAAACTGTTACGTTCGCGCCGCTCCTGCGGGCTGTTTCTGTTAAATTCATAAAAGCTTTTCATAGCAGTTACTTTAGGTGAATAGATTTATTAATAGCAAAATCCGCGAAGTCTAACTTACTACTAACCAGCCTATTTGGTTGCTTTCTTTTATGGAATTTTCTTTAAAACAGAGAATACATTATAAATATGATAAACAAACAAGGGTCAGTACCAATATGGTACTGACCCTTGTCCGATACTATACCTCCTTACAAGCTTTTAATTTATACTTCGTGGATGTCTTATTTTAAACCCAGCACCGCCGGGCCCTGCTCAAATACAATGTCCACCGGAATGTTTTTCTCCGACAGGCGATCCAGGTCGGCCTGCAGTTGCGGACTGATGATGCCTTTTTCGTCAACCAGCTTTTGCACACCTTCGTAGTCGCCGTTGCCCTGCAGGGTCAGGATGGTTTCGGATAGTTTGTTCATGGCTTCGCGCATCTTCTGGTAGTTTACGCGGTACTTGCCTGTTGCCTCATCGCGCTCAAAAGCGCCATTGTCTTTAAAAAAGTTGAAGCGCACCATGTTGGCTTTGCCATGCGCATCGGCAGCCCCGAAACGCACTGAACGGAAAATACCGGCCAGGAAAGTAGTATAATAATCTTCCAGGCTGCCTTCCAGTTCGCCCTTCTCTTTCAGCTGCGTAATCATGTAAAGGCCAAGTATGTCAGCCTTGCCTTCTTCCAGCGCCGAAGCATGTTCTTTAAGCGCTTCGCGCACAGTGCCTTTGCCGTTGATGGTATTTTTGATACCCAGGCCGTGCGCCACCTCATGGAACATGGTATTGGCAAAAAAAGCATCGAAGGTTACATGCTGCTGTTGATCTTCGGCAATCAGTTCTTCGGCAATCGGCACCATAATCTTATCGAACTTGGCACGCATGGCATTTTTAAGCTGCAGGCGGCGTGTGCCTCTGGTCAGCTGCACTTCCTCGTCGTTGGGCAGGTTGATGGCGATGGTTTTACCGCCGGCATTGCTGTCGCCGGCATAGTATACTACATCGTATGCATTCAGATCGGCATCGGAACCAGGGGTTTCCTTTTTATACTTAGCCGCAACCGGAAGCCCGCGCTGCAGCTCCGGCAGAAAAGCCGCAAACCTGGCCAGGCGCTGGCTCCAGTCCATGTCTTTTACCAGCACATAAGCCTCGTGCGAGGCTTTGTAGCCAAACAGCTTGTCTTCATACGTTTCGATGGGCCCAATCACCAGGTCCAGTTTGTTGCTTTTCATGTCCATCCAGGCAAGGTCGCTGGGCTGATAGTTATCAGTCAGCAGCGCCTCGGCCCGCAGGTTCAGGTATTTTTTCAGCCCTGCGTCTTCAGTCAGGTCAGCGGCCCGCTTCAGCAGGCCGGCGGCACGTTGCACCTCCTCTTCAAACTGCACATGATAGGGCACCGTTACCAGCTTTCCGTTTTCGTCACGACGCAGGAAAGTATACTGGCTGGCTTTGTCGGGTAAATCAGCCTGCTCAAACTCCTCTTTCGTCATATCTTCGGGATAGAAATTAGCGCCGGCCGGCTTTGGCCCTACACCCGCAATAAAAGGCTCATTGCCGTTCAGCCGGTCCCAGGGGCCATAGTTCAGTTGCACAAACTTTTTGACAGGTTCGCTGTCCAGCGCAGCTAACAGGGAGTCGCCTTTGCCATAGGTTTCGTACCAGTACAGCTCATTCATGATGTCAGAGGCTTGCATGAGTAACGGCAGCATCTGCTTTTCCTTTTCGCTCAGTTTGCTCAGGTCAGTAGTCAGGCGGACGGTGGCATACATATCCAGTTTCTGCTGAATGCTGTCGTCTGCCTGCACGGCTGTAGGGTTCCCGGCTCCTGCTTCGCCGGTAGTTTTGCTGTTGCAGCTAAAGGTTGCTGCCGCTAACACAGAGGCAAAAAATAGGTGGCGTGATTTCATTATAGCTGTTGTTTTAGTTCTGTGGATGAAGGTAATCATTTTTGACGGCGCGCCAAGTATAGAAAAGCAGCACCGGCAAGGCAGATCAATCTCTGTTCCAAAGTATAAATACGCGCTCCTGCGGATTTGTAATCAGCGCTGGCGAACAGGCCAGAAGATAAATCACCAGCAAGCGCCTGTTTAGATTAAAACGCGGAACAGCTTTAAGGTATAAGTGCTTACTTCACAAAGTATACATCAGGTACTAAAACAGGCCGAACAGCTCTACCTGGATCTTTTCGATGATGGTTCCCAAATCTTCCGGGCTGGCCACAAAATCAAGGTTGTTGACGTCGATGACCAGCAGTTTGCCCTGGTCATACTGGCTTATCCAGGTGTTGTAATGTTCGTTCAGGTTGCGCAGGTAGTTGATGCTGATGCTGCTTTCGTAATCGCGGTTGCGTTTCTCAATTTGTCCGATCAGTTTCGGCAGGTCGGCTTTCAGGTATATCATCAGATCAGGCGCTTTTACCATGCTGATCATCGACTGGAACAGCGCAAAATAATTGTCGTAATCGCGGGTGCTCATGAAGCCGGACTGGTGCAGGTTTTTGGCGAAGATAAAAGCGTCTTCGTAAATGGTGCGATCCTGGATAACGTTGCGCTTGTTGGCCTGGATCTGCTGCACCTGGTTAAAACGGCTGTTGAGGAAAAATACCTGCAGGTGGAAAGCCCAGCGCTCCATGTCTTCGTAAAAATCCTTCAGATACGGATTGTTCTCTACTGCCTCCAGGTACAAATCCCATTTAAAATGCTGCGCCAGTTTGGCGGCCAGGGTGGTTTTGCCGGCGCCAATGTTGCCCACTATTGCGATGTGCATAATTTACTGCTGTTTATTAAAAGCCTGCTGCAAAAGTATAGCTTTTTGCCGGATGTGTGTCGCTGCGCTTTACAAATCGGGAGGAATAAGCTTACCCGTGGCAGCTATACTTAACGCTTCGTTTTAGGAGCCGTACAAACAAGTATAACTAAAATCCGAAAGCTATGACCAAAGGACATAACCAGGAGCCGGGCAAGCAAAGCAAGCCATTCGGCAAAGATCCTGACGACAAAAAAGAAAACCGCCACCTGACAGATCAGAAGCAGAACAAAAGCCCCGACCAGGGCCGCAACGAAAACAAAGAACAATCGGGCGGCACCAAAGGCCAGAACGCTATTTAAATAAGTTTAAGGCCAAAAAACAGCAGCCCCGGCAGTTTTATACCTGCCGGGGCTGCTGTTTTAAAGTATAAATCTTTGTGGCCTGTACCGCGTTAGTGTTCCTCGCGCACATTTTCGTACGCATCTTTGGCTTCGCGGCTTTTTTTGAGGGTGGCAAACTCTACCTGCAAAGCAGCTATCTTTATTTTATCGCTGTTGCTCAATTTGTCAAGCACCTCGTTTTTCCGGGTGTTCATCTCTCCCATCACCAGTTCGGCATAATCCCAGTCGCGCAGGCTCCAGTCGCGGCGCTGCGTGCGCGTAAGTTCCAGCGCCTGCACAAAGCTATCGCGCAGATTTGCTGGCCTGATGCGGCCAATCTGCGAGGTGCCCGTCATCCGGCGCTCCCAGTTCTCCAGTTCACGTCCATTTGGGTTGGTCGCCTTGCGGGTTTCATTTTGCGCTTCCCACTGCTGGTAACGCTGCTTTATGCTGTTATACTCCGCCCGCGATGAATCCGACAATTCCTTGGCGTTCTGATCCAGCGTGGAAGTTTTAGCTTTATACTCTTTCTTCACCAACGGCCACTCGGCACGGATGGTGCTGTCTGCCATACTTGATTTTTCACGCATCCAGGCGCGCAGGTTGTTCAGATCTGTTTCCACCTGCGATTGTGACTGGGCCTGCACACCGCAGGTAAGGCCGGTGAGCAGCAGCGTCAGCAGCCAGGTTGTTAGTTTTTTCATAAGTGTTTAAATATAAATACAGGTATAAATTATCAGATAACAAACAATGCCTTCAATTCAAAACATGCTGGTATAAAACTTGTTGTAATTTCAAATTAAGCAGCACTTAATAACATATTAGGTTATAGGTACTGCCTAAGTATAAACAACACGTAGCATGATGGCAGTATCGGGGGTAGTATAAAATGATAATTGCAGCACAAAGTTAATGCCGTGCCTGTATTTAACCGCTATCAATTTAAAATATTGTGTGATGGCAGGCGCGGCAGTAGCGCAGATTACATTAACATGACCTGTACCAGGCCATAATTTGTACTACCCTTTATGCTGCATATCCGTTTATATGCCGTAAAAGTACGTGAGCCATTTCTGAAATGCGCTGTAAAACACAACAACATTAACCCCAATGTATGGCAAGCCATCACCGAAGCAGCTTTCATGAATCTGTCGTTTCGATAACCAGTCACGATGACATTATCCTCGGCGTGGATGATTTTCCGTTCAAAACCACGCTTAGCCTCTCTACACTGATTGCCTACTGGGAAAACAAGGCCGTTAACGACCCCAGCTGCAATGTAGCGCGCGTGCGGGAACTGGCTAGCCTGCTGCGCCAGAAGCAGGAATTGCTGGAGCCGATACAGGATCAGCGCATTATCGAGAAGCACATTGATACTGTGGATATTCTGATGGAGGATATTTTCCCGAGCGCCCTTTGGGAGAACGATCTCAAAGCTGCCGTGCTTCCTTTTCATTTTGAGAGCTTTTACGCCACCCCGCGCCTCGACGAGTTGAAACTGCTGGGCAGCGGCAGTTACGCCAGCTATACCGAAAAACTGAACCTGGACCTTAAAACGCTCCTTTTCCGGCTTACGCTCTCTGCTTATACTTTAATCCTGGAGCAGTTTTATAAAGCCAACTTCCGGGTTGATGAGCCCTTTATCTTTACCATTAAAGATAAATTCACAACCCTGGAGCGCCATTACAAGCTCAGCATCGACCTTAAATTTATGGAAGTAAGAACCATTGGCAAGCTGAAACACCTGAAGGCGCAGGAAATTAATTACCTGATAAACCGCTACAACGACCTGGAACTCTGGATGGAGAAACTGCCGCCTGAGAATTTTGAGTTTACGGGTTTTGCCATTTATGATTTTACGGATGTAACCAACGAGGAAACCATCTCGTCGCTGCGCCTGGATTTACTTGATCGGGATGCAGTAGGCACGGAGGAGGGCTTTCTGAACCTGCAACAAAAGCTACGGGTGCTTTTCAGCCTGCCAGGTATCCGGCTGGGCCTGGCTTCCCTCCCCGCCCTGCATGAGTTCGACACGTCCTATGCCCGCAAAATCTGGAACGGCCTTATACTTACCCAGGAATGCGATCTGAAACTGTCTGACTTCGCAGACTCGGTGTATGAGCCTGTTCTCAGCAAAGGGCACACCATTGTGGTAGAAGATCTGACTATATTCCCGAACCCCACCAAAATCGAGCGGCAATTGCTGGAACAGGGTATTCGTAACCTGATTATCGCACCCTTGCTGTATGAAGGCCGGACTATTGGGCTGATAGAGCTTGCCTCGCCCATTCCGGGGGAGCTTAATGCTTTGTCTACCATCAAGCTGAAAGATATTCTGCCACTGTTTGCCCTGTCTATGAACCGCGGGCTGGAAGAACTGCGCAACAGCATTCAGCGCATCATCAAAGAAAAGTATACCGCCATACACCCGATTGTGGAATGGCGCTTTACGCAGGCGGCCGCCAACCTGCTCGAAAAAATGGAACGCAACGCCACCCCGGAAATCGAACCCATTGTGTTCCAGGAAATTTACCCGCTGTATGGCGCCTCCGATATTCGTGGATCGGCTATTGAGCGAAACAAGGCCATTCAGGGCGATTTGCTGGAGCAGCTGGTGCTGGCCAAAGAAATAATACTATCTGCCAAGGACGACCTGTCGCTCTCTATTCTGGATGAACTGATTTTTAAAATCGACAAGTTCTCGCAGGGCCTGCTTAACGAGCTGGCTTCCGGCGATGAGGGTATTATCCTGGACTTTTTGCGAAGTGAAATCGAACCGCTCTTCGACCATTTTAGCCGCCGCAGTCCCGACACCCGGCATGATATACAGATTTACCAGGCTGCCATCAACAACCCTTACCGGGTGGTGTACAACAAGCGCCGCGCCTACGAGGAAAGCCTTTTCATGATCAATGAGACTATCTCGACCTTTCTGGAGCGGGAGGAGGAAAAAGCCCAGCAGATTTTTCCGCACTACTTCGAGAAGTATAAAACCGATGGGCTGGAGTATAATATTTACATCGGGGCTTCGCTGCTCAACAACGGCGACTTTCAGCCTTTATACCTGAAGAACATGCGCCTCTGGCAACTCATGCTTACCTGCGAGATTGCCCGCCGCATTCATAAACTGCGCGCCAACCTGAAGCTGCCGCTGGAGATAACGCAACTTATACTGGTGCACAGCGACCCAATTTCCATCCGTTTCCGGCTGGATGAGAAGAAGTTTGATATTGATGGCGCCAACAACATTCAATATGAAATCGTGAAGAAAAGACTGGACAAAGCCATGCTGCGCGACTCTGAAGAACGGCTGACGCAGCCGGGCAAGATAGCCATTGTATATGCGCTCCAAAAAGAAGGGCAGGAATACCAGCGGTATATCGAATTTCTGGAATCAGAAGGCTACATCAGCGGCGAAACAGAGCACCTGGAGCTGGAGGAAATGCAGGGTGTGCAGGGCCTGCGGGCGCTTCGTGTAACCGTAAACTTTAACGAACGGCTCCGCCACAACATCGATAAAGGCGACGAATTACTGAGCATCGCGCAGGGCGCCAGCCTGAATTAACACAGGATACGCCCGGCTACCGGATGCAGAAGAGCGCGTGCAGCCATACTCTAAACTGAAGTATGGCTGCACGCGCTCTTTTACCTTTTCACGTCTAAAACACGCCATGCCAACTCCTGCATTATACTTGCGCGCCCTACCTCACTTACAGGTATAAAGCAGAATTTATAGCCGGTTTTATCAAATATTCAAAATTCCGCATTCATTTATTTCTAAAAATATCAGATAAAATCGCAACCTTTTTAAAACATGTAAATCATTATATATCAGGAACATACATAGCTAAATCATACTTGCGATACTGTTCTGTCTGAGATTTTATTGCAACAGGTGCAATTATTTTGGCTTGATGTCCGTTTTCCATCCAAACAAGCCGGCAACAGTAGCCGGAACATCATTTTTTATAATTTCAACTTTAGCCAAATGAAATTGAAAAACAGAATTTTACCTGCCATGTTCCTTTTTGGCGTGGTAGCGCTTTCCGCCTGCGAACAAAATGAAGATCAGGACTCCGTAAGCCCGAATGCAGTGCTGCAGGCACAAGGACAGATTTCGCATGTGATGCTGGATTCTGCGGAGGTAACATCTTACAACTTTGCGAACACGCTCCTGAGCCAGGTAAACCATTACAACAAAGAAACAGGAGAACTGGAAAGCACTGAGAAGTATGAGCGCGACCCGAAAGGCAAAGTAGTAAAAGCCAGCACCTATGCTGCCGACGGCAATACCCTGCTGGCACAACAGGCCTTTACCTATGATTCGAACGGCCTGCTGAACAAAACACTTACCAGCTACTTTAACGGCAACGCGGTAGAATACGCGGTTTACGCAACGTATGAGTATAATGCGGACAGAAAACTGGTAAAGAAGTCGTTTTTTGAAGGCAAGGAAGGCATAGCCGCCGCCGCAAAATCATTTACCAAGTATGAGGTACTGCCTAACGGTAATTACGGGCAGGAGAAGCAATACGTACTGAACAGCAAAGGCGAAGCAGTGCTCTTCTCTACCACCACTTACTCTTACGACACCAACAAAAATCCTTTCTATGCCTTTGCAGAACCCGGCAAAATCAGCAGCCCCAACAACCTGATTGCCGCTTCCACAGAAGTGCACGCCAGCAAGAAAACATACAACTACAAGTATACTTACGATTATGATGCGCAGGGCTTGCCAATAAGCCAGACAGTAACCACGCCCAAGGGCAAAAGCGAAACATTTGCTTACCTGTACAGCAACTAATCCATTATAACAGCAAAAAAGGCCCTGCGTACAGCAGGGCCTTTTTTGTTTTAGATTAAACCTGTTCCGGTTCATGTATGCTGATTTGGTAGCAGCACGTTGGCACATTAATTAATCAGCGCGTTTACTTATCGCCCGAAATGCTTATATTTGTTTGCTATTATACCTGCGCAGCATGGCAACAACAAAAATAACAGTTAACAACAACGGCTCCCTCCGTGTGGAAGGCGATTTTGAGATTGTGGACAAGGACGGAAACGCCTATGGCCTGGGTGGCCGCACGCTGGTATCTATCTGCCGTTGCGGTCAATCGAAGAACAAGCCTTTCTGCGACGGTTCGCACAAAGGTCACTTTGAGCATGAGGCTGTCGCTTTTGACCTTCCTCCCAAGAAATAACGTCTTTTTATACCGCAACCATGGCAGAACGCCTGATTACGATTGCCACCTGCAACGAGTTGACAGAAGCCCACATTCTGAAGGGCCGCCTGGAAGCGGAAGGTATTCTTTGTTTTCTGGGTGATGAGCATATCGTGGGGGCGCAACCGTTTTACGCAGTTGCTGTGGGCGGCATTAAGCTAAAAGTGCCCGAAAACGATGCAGACGAAGCCAAAGCCATACTTGCTACCATACAAGGCGGCCATGCTGATTATATGCTTGATGAAATAGACCTTGCCCCGCCCATGCAGGAGCACGCGCAGGTACAGACCTGCCCTCGTTGCAGTTCCGACAATATCACCCAGGAGAAGCATAACAAGGCTGGTTTTTCGTTGCGCTCCCTTCTTCCGGATTTCCTGCTGTCTTTCCTGAACCAGCGGTACAAGTGCTACAACTGCGGGCACCAATGGAAAGACAAATAAAAAAGAGGAGCCTGTAAACTCTTCATCTTATAGCCGCTAGTCCTTTAAGTATACCTTTTACTGCGCTTATATTTTAGCCTGCCAGTTGGTTTACCAGCTGCACATAGGCATCCTGCGCTTCCTCCCGGCTTTTGCCTTCCATGCTTTTCCAAGCATCCCATTTGGCTATATTTTTAAAATCGAACCCTCCGGGCCTGGCCGTTTGTATGTCTCCCTCCGTTGCCTGCTTGTAAAGCGCGTATAGTTGCAGCAGCACATCGTTCGCCGGGCGCTCTGTCAGCGTTTTAGAACGTTCTGTTGCATTAACAAACTCTTCTTGTGTAGCCATATATTGTTGGTTGCTTCAGGTAATTATAAGTTTACAGAGTATAAATATAATCTATACTGATTAATACATAGCAGCTTTAACGTGATTTTGTTTCTTCCCTAATTTTTATAAATTAGCTTACCGGTAAAAACGGCTTCTGAAAATCAACCCCAAACACGATGAAGAAATCTTATACAAGCTTAGCAGGCACCGCCATGCTGCTTACGGCAGGGCTTATACTGGGTTCAGGCTGCTCCTCCGGCAACATCCAAACCCCCGCCGCCACTACAACAGCTACAACCGAGCAAACCGTAACAGCCGAAGCGGCGCCGCAGCCGCCTGTAGCTGCAAAAAAGCCTAAAGAGCTTACCACGCTCGGCCATACCCGTGTAGATAATTATTACTGGCTGAACGAGCGCGAAAACCCGGAGGTAATTGCTTACCTGGAGGCTGAGAACAAGTATACCAGCCAGATGCTGGAGAACACCGAAGATTTGCAGCAGCAGCTTTACCAGGAAATTATAGGCCGCATTAAGCAGCAGGATGAGTCGGTGCCGTTTAAAGACGACGGTTACTGGTATTATACCCGCTACGAGGCAGGCAGGGAATATCCCGTTTATGTCCGTAAAAAAGGCACTTTAGAAGCACCCGAGCAGGTAATGGTTAATGCAAACGAGCGTGCCGAAGGACTGGAATACTATGCGGCGGCCGGTATGAACGTGAGTCCTGACAACCGCCTGCTAGCCTTTGGCGAAGACACTGTGAGCCGCCGCAAGTATACCATCCGCTTTAAAGACCTGAGCACCGGCAAACTGCTGGCAGATGCTATCCCCAACACGACCGGCGCTGCCGTTTGGGCCAACGATAATAAAACGGTGTTTTATACGATGAAAGATCCGGCACTGCGCTCCTACAAAATATTTAAGCACACCCTGGGCACGCCAACCGCCGAAGACAAGCAAGTATACCACGAGGCCGATGAAACATTCAGCACGTTTGTGTATAAAACCAAATCAGATAAGTACCTCATCATCGGCAGCAACAGCACCATGGCCAACGAGTACCGTTTCCTGGATGCCGACAACCCGAATGGTACTTTTAAAGTAATACAGCCGCGCGAACGGGGATTGGAGTATAGCGTAGATCACTTCGGTGATAAATTTTATATTGTAACCAACAAGGATGGCGCCACGAACTTTAAGCTGATGCAGACGCCGGTAAGCAAACCCGGCAAAGCCAACTGGAAAGATGTGATTCCGCCGCGCGAGGACGTATTGCTTGAGGGCATCGAGATTTTCCGAGATTACCTGGCGCTGCAGGAACGCAAAAACGGGCTCTCGCAGATACGCATCAAAAAGTGGAACGACCCGAAAGCGGATTACTACATCGACTTTGGTGAGGAAGCCTATACTGCCTACATCAGCACCAACCCTGATTTCGACAGCAAGACGCTGCGCTATGAGTATAGCTCTCTAACAACGCCCAACTCTACCTACGACTATAACATGCAAACCAAGCAGCAGGAACTGCTGAAGCGCCAGGAAGTAGTAGGCGATTTTGATCCGGCAAACTACGAGGCCAAACGCATTTACGCCACCGCCCAGGATGGCACCAGAATTCCTATATCGCTGGTGTACCGTAAAGGGCTGGAATTGGATGGCAATAACCCGGCACTTATTTATGGCTATGGCTCCTACGGCAACAGCACGAACCCGAGTTTCAGCTCCGTACGCCTCAGCCTCCTCGACCGGGGCTTTGTGTACGCCATTGCCCACATCCGGGGCGGCCAGGAGATGGGACGCCAATGGTATGAAAACGGCAAACTGCTGAAAAAGAAGAACACTTTCACTGATTTTATAGATGCTTCCGAATACCTAATCACGCAGAAGTATACCAGCCCCGACAAACTGTTTGCCATGGGCGGCAGCGCGGGCGGATTGCTGATGGGCGCGGTCGTAAACATGCGTCCGGATTTGTACAAAGGTGTGATAGCAGCGGTGCCTTTTGTGGATGTGGTAACGACCATGCTCGACACCAGCATACCGCTTACAACAGGTGAGTTTGACGAGTGGGGCAACCCGGCGCAGCAACCCTACTACGACTACATGCTCTCGTACTCGCCTTACGACAACGTGGAAGCAAAGGATTATCCGAACATGCTCGTAACCACCGGCCTCCACGACTCGCAGGTACAGTACTGGGAACCAGCCAAATGGGTAGCTAAGCTCCGCGACATGAAAACCGACAACAACATGCTGCTGCTGCACACCAACATGGCTGCCGGACATGGCGGCGCCTCCGGCCGGTTCGAGCGCTACAAAGAAACAGCCATGGAATACGCTTTCCTGCTCAATCTGCTGGACGGGCAGAATCAGTAACGGCTAAGAGATTTTGCTATTGTTTAAAGTATCCCCGCTTCAGATTTTCAGTTTGGAGTAGGGATACTTTAAAAACAGCTTAAAAGAAAATTCGTAGCTTTAATGTTATAGGAGGTAAAATTATGAGAACACTCAGCATTACAATATCCGACCTTGAGTTTAATAAATTCGGAATAAAGACGGACAAATTAAGTTTCTCCGACTTCGTAGACATAGTAAGTAAAGAACTAACCCGGCAAAATTTAAGCAAAAGCATTGAGCTTGCAGAAAAACATGGTCTTTCCAAAATGACTATGGAAGACATAACAAAAGAAGTAAAAGCTGTAAGGGGAAATGCAAAGAATAATTCTTGACACTAATGTTCTGGTATCATCACTTATCCAGCGGAATTTTCCTTACCTAATCATAAACAAACTTTTTATTGATGATAAAATCATCCTTTGCATTTCTGACGAACTCATATCCGAGTATTATGAAGTCCTGCAACGTGAAAAATTTGCCAGGTATCCGGATTTTATAAAAGCCGCGGAAGCACTTTTAGCTACTGTAGAGGCAAAAGCCCTGAAATTTTATCCTCAAACAGAAGTATCCCTCATAAACGACCAGGCCGATAACAGGCTTTTAGAACTTGCGGAAGAAAGTAAAGCAAACTACCTTATTACGGGTAACTCCAACGATTTTACAATGGAGAAGTATAAAGAAACCAGCATTGTAACGCCAAAAGAATACTGGGAAGATTATCAGCCGAAGTAAAAGAAACTATACGCTTAACAAAAGTTAAAAAATATTAAAGAACTTTTAGCGGAAACAGTTTATACATCTGCCTGTATACCCGATTCAAGCTGAAAACCTGGGCTAGGTATGCAGGCAAGCTTTTATAAGGAAGTATAAAGTAGATGAGAAAGTTTTTAAGTATAACAGCGGCATTACCAAAAGCAAGAAGAAATCTGCTGTCATATTTTAGCGGCAGATTTCTCTTTGCTCTTAAGTATAAACCGGCTCACTGCACCCGCAGCACAATTTTGCCGAACTGCTTTCCTTCTTCCATACGCCGGAAGGCCTGCGCTGCGTCCTCCAATGGGTATACTTTGTCGATGACCGGCTTTATTTTTTTATCGCTTACAAAAGCTGCCATTCGGGCAAAATCTTCGGCGGTACCCATGGTGCTGCCAAGTATAGAAATCTGCTTCCAGAAAAGCTCGGCGGGGTTCAGTTCTTTTATTATGCCAGCCGTGCGGCCATAAATGCCGATGCGGGCGCCCGGATTGGCAATCCTTACCAGTTGGGCAAAACCTTCTCCGCCCGCCGAATCTATCATCACGTCAAAGCCTCCAGCCTGATCTTTCAGCTTTCTGCCCCAGTCTTCGGTTTTATAGTTGATGCCGCCTTTCGCGCCCAGTTGTTTCGCCTGTTCAATCTTTTCTGCTGTGCCGGAGGTTACCCATACTTCGGCGCCAGCGGCCAGAGCAAACTGCAGGGCTAAAAGCGCCACGCCCCCGCCGGCCCCTGTTACCAGCACCCGCTCACCTGACTTTAACCCGCACCTGGTAAACAAAACACGGTAAGCCGTAACGCCGCCCAAAGGCAGCGCGGCAGCTTCCTCAAAATTCAGGTGGGTTGGTTTAGGGTATACGTTGGCCGCAGGCACTTTCACAAATTCTGCCAGTGTTCCTTCCTCCGGCATTCCCAGGATCTTAAAGTCCCTGCCCTGGGCCCTCGGGTTTTCGCCCCAGGCGGTGGATGGATCAATGATAACCTCTTTGCCCTGCCAGCTTTCCGCTACACCTGCTCCTACGCCGGCCACTACACCGGCGCCATCAGAACCGGGCACGGCTGGCAGCTTAATATTAGCGTATTGCCCCAGCTGAATCCAGACATCGCGATGGTTGAGGGCGGCGGCGTGTACTTTTATGAGCACCTCGCCTTCGCCGGGGATTGGCTTCTCTTTTTCAATAATTTCCGGTGGTTTTCCTGTTTCTCTTAAAGTAACTGCTTTCATTTAATGTATACTTAGTGTTAATATTTGCGTGGCAAGTACAAGATGGCGCTGCTTTACAGGTGTATAAAGTTAATCCCTCTCTTTTTGTTTTTTGCTGCCAGCGCTTATCTTTCGGTTTATCCGCAGATAAACCTTTTTATGGCAGCTAATTATTTTATACGCGAAGCCTCGCTTGCCGATATCCCCCTATTGCATCACCTGGCAAGCTTAACCTGGGCGCCTACCTATGGCAGCATCCTGCCGGAAGAGCAGGTTGCCTATATGTTTGAGGTGATTTATACCGAAACTGCCCTGCAGCAGCAGGTGCGAGAGGGGCAAACTTTCTTGCTGCTGTATGCCGGTGATAAACCGGTGGGCTTTGCTTCGTTTTCTGAAAAAGAGGCAGCTGCGAAAGTATATAAGCTTAACAAATTATACTTATTACCTGATTGCCAGGGCAGCGGGCTCGGCAAAAAGCTTATTACGTTTGTAGAAAAGGAGGTAAAGAAACGGGGCGCTGCCATACTTGACCTGAACGTGAACCGCTACAACAAGGCAAAAGCCTTTTACGAGCACTGCGGCTACCATGCGCACCTGCAGGAAGACATCCCCATCGGGCCGTACTGGATGAACGATTACGTGATGCGGAAACAGCTTTAAGCTATACTTGTACAAATAAAAAGAGGCAGCCTGAAGCTGCCTCTTTTCCACTTACTTTAAACTTGAACACTACTTTTATTAATGATGTGCAATCGGATCAGGGTTGCCATCCGGATCGCCGATGGCGGTACCACTTGAATTAACAGCTCCTAGCAGCAGCAGGCCCGCTACGTGTGGCGATGCCATGGAAGTACCGCTGATGGTGTTATAGGCTCCGCCTTTCCAGGTAGACAGAATGCTTACGCCAGGCGCTGCAAAGTCTACCGGTGGATTGCCGAAGTTTGAGAAGTAGGCAAACTTATCGCCCGCATCAACCGCGGAGACAGTATACACATTTGCATGGTTTACGTGGGCCGGAGAAGAGTTATTGGCATCTTCGGACTCGTTACCGGCAGCCAGGGCAAATTTTACACCTTTATTTGCCGCTGCGATAATAGCATCATCCAGCGCTGTAGAAATAGGCCCGCCCAGGCTCATGTTCGCCACATCACCAGATTTTGCATTAGCTGCTACATAATCCACGCCTGCAATAACAGTAGAGTATGCACCGCTGCCGCGTGAATCCAGCACCTTAACAGCTACAACTGTAGTGCCTGGCGCTACACCTACCACACCAATGTCATTATCTTTAGCCGCAATGGTACCTGCTACGTGCGAACCATGTCCGTTGCCATCATCCGGGCTGTCGGCATCTCTGCCATTCGTAAAGAAAGTTCTGCTGCGGTTTACATCCACATTTAAATCGGGGTGATCCAAATCAATTCCGGTATCAATAATCCAGGCGGTAGCTGTGGAAGCCGTTGTGCCCCCTCCTACACGCGTAATACCGGCTGGTATAGTTTCGCCTGGAGACGAAGTACCGCCGCCACCCGGCTTACCCAGTGCTACGATTCTGTCCTGCTCCACATAAGCTACACGTGGATCTGTGGCGAGTTTTGCAGCCTCTGCCGCGCTAATTCTTACTGCCATACCAGTGATAGCTTTACCGTATGCCTGCTCAATCGTTGCTCCCTGAATGCTATTTTCAGATAAGATGTTGCTGCCGGTCTGGCGTACTGCTTCCACGCGCTGCGCATAGGTGGCATTGGCATCCATTCTAAGGTTACCACCTTGGCTAAATACAACTATGTATTGACCCGGAATTAGCGCACCATTCTCTGTATCGTCCTGTGAAACGGCCTGTGTAGCGACCGGATCAATGCCTTCGTTATCGCAGGCTGTAAAAGTACAGGCGGCAGCGGCCATAGCTGTTCCGAACAGCACCGAGCGCATAATTTTTTGGAAATGTAAATTCTGTTTCATGCTTAGTTAGGTAGATGTTTAGACTATTCAATTTAAATTATAAGTATGATGTGAATCCTAAACTACTGATTAGCTATTTTATATGCAAGAATTATTTTCACTTTATTTATCCACAATTTTTAAATGCTTTTATAAAAATATGGATGCCTGAACTATGTTTGAGTTAAAAGTTGCAGGCGAATGTTCTTCTTCCGGCAGGTTGCGGAGGCAAAGCAAACAGGTAAAATTTTTCTTCGCGAGGGCATTTTATGAAAAAAGGCAAAATTATACGCAACATGTTTTCCGAAGGATGCAGCAAGGCGGTATTTACAGGATAAATACAATTTTAAATCGTCATCATAATGCCTTTGCCTTCAGGCTGGATAGTTTGCTGAATAATCTTTAACTTCGGGTTTCAGCCAAAAACAAGAACTATGGAAATAACCCGCTTTCCCGCCCTGCGCTCCTGTACTACTCTGATATTAACCGGCATGCTTGCTTTTACCGCCTGCAACCAAACCAAACCAGACACCCAGGAAACACAGAACACGGTAGCAGAACCGAAGCTGGAGCCGCTCACTTCAGAAAGTGTGGTAGGCGTGCTGCAGCAGTATGGCAAAAACAACCCGGATAGCATCGCCGTTATCAGCACCCGCCTGGGCGATATCAAGGTGCGCCTTTACAAAGATACGCCGCTGCACCGGGCCAACTTTGTCCGGCTTGCCAAAGCGGGCTTTTACAACCAGGGAGAGTTTTACCGCGTGGTAAAAGGCTTTGCCATACAGGGCGGCGATTCGGATGAGCGTGAAATGAAACAGGGCGCCTATAAAATACCACAGGAAATAACGCCGGAGCATATCCATAAAAAAGGAGCGCTGGCGATGGCCCGCTACGGCGATGAGCGAAACCCTGAGAAAGAATCCTCCTCGCATAACTTTTACATCGTGCAGGGGCAGCCGCGCACCGAGGCCGAACTGCGGGCCTTTGAGGCCCAGCACCACATCAAGTATACGCCGGAGCAAATCGAGATTTACAAGACCATAGGCGGTGAGCCCGGCCTGGATACAGAGTACACGGTTTTTGGCGAAGTGATAGACGGTTTAGATGTGGTAGACTCGATTGCCAACGTGGAAGTAGACCCCAGTAACTGGCCGAAGGAACTGGTAAAACACACCATTAAAGTCACCAATAAGTAAATAGCTTTTTTATACTTGCTGAGGTTGCTGAAAAAAGGAACAGGCACTGCATTACCGCAGTGCCTGTTCCTTTTCAGTTATTTAAAGCCATTCGTTATACTTACCAGATTTTAGCACGGTTTTCCTCGCTGCGCACCATGTTATCGCCCGGCTCACAGTTAAAGGCTTTGTAAAAGGCCGGCATGTTGGACACAGGCCCGTTGGTACGGAACCTGCCCGGAGAGTGCGGGTCTGTGAGTATCTGCTGGTTTTGTGCCTGGTCGCGGATGTTGGTGCGCCAGATCTGCGCCCAGGCCAGGAAGAAGCGCTGCTCCGGCGTTAGGCCGGCTATCTTGCCCGGGTTATTTTTCTCCAGCGCTTTCTGCAGAGCCGTATAAGCAATGCTCAGGCCACCAATGTCGGCCATGTTCTCGCCGAGCGTCAGTTTGCCGTTTACATGCATATTGTCCAGCACGGTATATTGGTCGTACTGTTCGGCAACAGCATTTGCCCGGGCCGTGAACTGCTCTTTGTCTTCTTTGGTCCACCAGTCTTTCAGGTTACCCTGCGGGTCGTATTGTGCGCCCTGATCATCGAAGCCGTGGGTGAGTTCGTGCCCGATGACGGCGCCCATACCGCCGTAATTTACCGCATCATCTGCCTTCGGATCGAAGAAAGGTGGCTGCAGGATGCCGGCAGGAAACACAATCTCGTTCATACTTGGGTTGTAGTAGGCATTTACAGTCGGCGGTGTCATGCCCCATTCCGTGCGATCAATAGGCTGGCCGATTTTGCTGATATTCTCGCGGAACTCAAACTGGTTGGCACGCATCACGTTTTCGGCATAAGAATCACGGCTGATGTCCAGGCCCTCATAATCTTTCCACTTATCCGGGTAACCGATCTTTACGGCAAAAGCATCCAGTTTGGCCAGGGCACGCTGTTTGGTTTCCTCGCTCATCCAGTCTAAGCCGCGCACATGCTCTCTGAAAGATTCCTGAATGTTGTGCACCATCTCCAGAGCCTTTTGCTTGGCCTCCGGCGAGAAGTTTTCTTTTACATACAGCTGGCCGAGCGCTTCGCCCAGGGCATTGTCTGTCGTGTACAACACGCGCTTCCAGCGGGGCTGCATTTCTTTGGCGCCGCTCAGCACTTTGCCATAGAAGTTAAAGTTCTCCTGTACGAAATCCTGGCTCAGGTAAGGCGCCATCGACCGCAGCAGGTGCCACTGCGCATAAGTTTTCCAGTCGCTCAGCGGAATGTTGTTGAGCATGCTGTTCAGGTCTTTAAAGAACGCCGGCTGCCCCACAATCACATCTTTTGCCGTTTCTGCTCCCATACTTGTCAGCAACTGGCTGACTTTCAGGTTCGGGTTTTGCTTCGCAAATTCCTGCACCGTCATCTTGTTATAGTTGGCATAAGGGTCGCGCAGGTCTACACGGGCTTTAGACGATTTGGCCAGTTTCATCTCGATGTCCATCACTGTCTGTGCCTTTTTCTGCGCGGTAGCCGCATCATCGCCAATCAGCTGAAACATGTTTTGCAGGTGCGTTTTGTATGCTGCGCGTACATTCTGCGAACGCTCATCCTCCTTCAGGTAGTAATCGCGATCGGGCAAACTTAAGCCGCCCTGCCCCGCCTGCAGCGCATATTGTGTGCTGTTCTTATCGTCCTGAGACACATACATGTTAAAGAACCCGCCAACACCCTTCGACTTCAGGTCAGCAATGGTCTTCACCAGGTCTTCTTTTGTTTTGATGGAAGCAATTTGCTCCAGCTCAGGTTTGATAGGCGTATAGCCCGCCTGGTTTACAGCCACAGAGTCCATACCGGCAGCGTAGAAATCACCGACAAGTTGGGCAGGCGTGCCTTCCGGAGCCGCGGTGTTAGAAGCAGCTCCTGTCAGCAGTTGGCGCAGTACTTTGTTGTTGCGCTCGGCCAGTTCGTTAAAGGAGCCCCAGCGGCTTTCGGCGGCAGGTATGGGGTTGTTTTTGATCCAGCCACCATTAGCGTACTGGTAAAAATCGGTGCAAGGATCTACGGTGGTGTCCATGTTGGCCAGATCCAGGCCGTGGCCCATGTCCATTTCAGGCGCGACAGCTGCTTCGGCTGTTTCAGTTGTTTCGGCTGTACCCGTACTGGTTGTAGACGAGGAGCTACAGCTGCCCAGCATCAGTCCGGACAGCAAAGCCGAATAAGATAACAGGTGTGATTTTCTCATAAAGTTGGTTTGGTTTAGATCTAAGTATAGAACGTACTAAGATACGCAAATCTGAAGCCTTTTCAGCTTTATATACCTGAAAAAGCACAGAACCTTATAATGAGAAAAAGTATAGAGATACAGCTGTAATCAGGAATTCAGTATTCATTTATACCATCTTATCCTTAATATATAGTATATTTGCTAGCTCAGTTCCGCATAACCATCTATATTGGTAATATAGCAGGAATACTTCCTGGTAGCTGGTAGTTAGGCAACATTGTAAATATGAAAATTATTACTGAAGCTATAAATCAAGAACCATCTCACTCTGTGACTAAGAAGGATATTGAGACTGTAATTAAATATGTTCCTAAGGACTGGATTGGCGTGGCTCATGTATTTTTGATTGCAGAACAAAAATTTGAAAATTCTAATTGGGACAGGCCAGTAGTACAAAACCAAACTACTTTCAGGATTCTTTCACGGGGCTTAGAAAAGAAGATAGTGATAAAAGAGTTATTGATTGAGCTGGCTGTAACCCCTGCAAGGATTTACCCGATGAAATCTCACAAACTGAACAAAGAGCAGAGAAGAAAATTAGAAGAAATGATTCAACCATATTACAAGCGGATATCAGCGGAACTTCAACTGGATGAGCAAGGGATATAAATCAAAAGGGAATAAAGTACTAGTAAAAAACAACGCTGCCTAACAACAGCTAAGCGCCAGCATCGGCCGACGGCCTCCGCCGCCGCTTAGCCTAACCGTTGGCGTGCATAGGTAATTAATAGAACTCGAAATGAAAGTATAATTATGTCAAAAAGTTATCATGTAACCCGCAAGGATTTAAAAGGACTTTCGAAAAGGGAGCTTGATGAAATGGCAGAAGATAAAGACTCATTGCTTAATGAATATGCTGAGAAGAGTAGTGTTAAGCGTGAAGTCAAGAAAAAACGAAAAGAAGAAAAAGATAAGAACAACGATACGCCAACAAACCCTATAAGTTAGCTACGCCACCTTATTGCCCAGCACGTTATGAGTAAAAGAAGATATGAAAACAGCCTTTACCATCTTCACATTATTAGTTTGCTTTACTGCATTTGCCCAACAACCACAAGAAGTAAAAAATGGGGAGTTGATTCCATGGAGCCAAAGTAATAAGTTGAAGTGGAGTGATTTTCGAGGAGAAGTTAATGGCTCATCTACAGCAGCAACTTGCGCTGTATGGAATTCTTCATTCAAGTACACAGATGGTGTACTTGAATGTGAGTGTGTTAATTTGTTTGATAGGTTTCAGTCGTGGACAACTGATACTACATCTACTCAATTATTAGAACATGAGCAATTACATTTTGACATTAGCGAAGTCTTCTGTCGAAAAGTTAGAAAGGGAATTGTTGAGCTGCTGGCAACAGAAGATATTTCTGTTGCTGCATATGAAGCATTAGTGGATAGCTTGGGAAATGAAAGAGATTGTTACCAAGCCTTATTTGACAAGGAGACAGCTTACGGAGTATATGGAACAAAACAGCTTAAATGGAGAAAGAAAACAGATAGTGAGCTTGATAATCTTAATAGTTTCGCTAACACCACTATAAAAGAATAATAAGAACTTTTGCTCATAACCACACCTATACGACCGCTACGCAGCCGCATAGTCAAGCATATGGGTATCAAATCATAATTTATAAAATCAGCACAAATGAAATTTCTTCTTAAGCTAAAGCACTGGCAACTTTTTCTCCTGACGTGGGGACTTCCAATGTTGATAAACATCTTCACCTTCTCTCATCCTGAGTTAATGCTTCAAATGTTTCCAGTCATGATGGTTTTCTTTACCCTTGGAACCTTAGGGTGGGTATGGGCGATAGCAACAGAGTTAAATCAAAAACTCCCATCAGATGTAAGGCTGAATTCTGGAAGGTTCAAAATCTACTTCTCCATTCCGATATTATACATCCTGGGAATCACCATATACATAGCTTTTGTAACAAACGGTTCTGGAGATAGCTCAAATATGGCTGTGGCTGGAGTTGCTATAGTTGTTTTACACCTGCTTTCTATGGTTTTCATCTTTATGGGTTTACGATTTGCTGCAAAGACAATGAAAACAGTTGAATTAGGAAGGGTCGCAAAGTTCGGGGACTATGCAGGTGAGTTTTTCTTAATATGGTTCTCCATTATTGGATATTGGGTGTTGCAGCCACGCATCAACAAGTTAGTAGACTAATCAGAGAAGCTCTCATACCAACCCAGTGCATGCTTAACCCTTAATGTGAGTCGGGCTTCCTCTATACCTGTCGGTTCAACTTTAACAATGAAAATATGAAAAAATCAATTTTTACTAACGTAGTCTTTTATTGGGCAATTGTTTCAATTCTTGGCGTGCTATTATTATGGAATTTATACTTGACAATTGCTCACTCAAGGCTTGCTGGTCTTTTACCAATAAGCATTCAAGCAACTTTACTGGTGCTAATATTTAAAAGGCATGAATATGCAAAGAATGGAATAAAGATTTGGGCTATCATATTTTTAATCGCAAGTTCAGGATTGCAGCTTTTTGGACGTCTTCTTAAAGACTTATCTGATAGTTTTACGAATGTGGATTTACAACACTATTTAACAACAGGAATAACTATTATAGTTGGAATTCTAATCGTGAATTATACCAACAAAACTGTAGAAGTAGTAGAGATTATCAAAGAAGAAACTGAACCTAACCACAACTAAACATCAACTATGCCGCCGTTTAGTCAAGTCCATTAACCACAAAAGAAGAGTATGAAGTTAACACTACCAATGATTGTAGTAGGCCTGCTGTGGTCCTTTACAGCTTATGGGCAGCATAGTCTTACAGTGAAGGAAGTTAAATTTGACGGAATATTTGGGGCAGCAGTGAACACTTCTTCAAATGTGCAAACCATATATTGTCTTCTCGGTTTGGGCTATTTTTTAGCACCAGAATCGGATAATATAGATGTTATTATAGCTAAATGGATTGAAGACCATCCAAATGCAAGAATCATTCCGGTATATACTTTTGGCCCTATCGCAACAGATGATAAAAGTTCAACGATGACGTACTGCTGGGTAAGTGACAAAGAAGAAAATCTTAATATATGGTTAGTGAAGCAGGGGTGCGTGCATGGACAGAATTTGCAGTATCCAACGAAAGAGATTAAGAAGCAAATGGGAATGGACCAGTTAGATAATAATAGCTACGAACGGGTTCATATCAATGATTCTGAATATCAGAAATTTATACAACTCGCCAAGGATGCTACGACTTACGCTTTTGAAAATAAACTTGGCATCTGGAAAGTAAAATAGTAACCTGTGGGTAACAAAAGCATTATGCAAACGTCCCACAGCCATTCAACCATACTTATCGGTTTGTCTTTTTAGCTGTGCCAGATGCTTTTATATACTTCGTGGCTTCCATAAAGGTAGGATTCCAGATTTCCTTTTCGTGATCTTTGAGGAAATGCAGCAGTTTACTGTGTGCGGCAAGCGATACGTTTAGCGAATGTTCTCCTCCAACCCCATGAAAAAGGAACACAATCATACTGTGTGTCTGCATGGCTTTCTTCACCATGTCTATCAGTTCGTCGCCGGATTGCCCGTTTATCATGTAAGAACCGACGTTGTATAAATCAACATTGCCTTTCTGCACCATTTCGCCCTGCACGCCGCGTGCGGCAACAAAATTCTCTTTTATAGCATCCGTATATGAGGCCTCTCCTGCTTTTGTATCGCCGCAAGGGTAGGCAAATGTCCGTTCGGTTTTGCCATCTACAGCATGCAGCAGCGTATTGGTAGTCGTCATTTCATCCGTTATGCGGCGGACAGAATAGCTGGCGAGGTCGTAATCCGGCGTAACGAAGTTCCTGCCCGGCAGGCTTCCGTTGCAGGGATGAAAAAGGGTGTGGTTGGCCAACTCGTGCTGATGAGAAGCCACGATTTTCCATTCATCTATGCGTTTGGTAAAAGCCGGCGAAGAGCCAATCAGGAAGAATGTTCCTTTCAGGTTTAAGGAGTCCAAAGCAGGAATGGCATTGTCCAGGTGCACGTTTAGGGCATCATCGTAGGTAAGCACCACAGCTGCTTTCTTTTTATTCCAGTCCTGCGCCGAAGCAGCCAAGCTATACAAGCAGAGCAGCAGGGCAACGATTTTTTTTGAGTGCATTTTACTTTAAAGTTATTTTTCAGCCGAAGAGGAACGTTGAAGATACTGCAACAAGGTAATAAACTTCCTGCCAATTTATACTTACTGATGCGGCTATCTTTATAGTTCCGGCTGTATGCGCATGGCTGACCATCAATATCGACTAAAAAGTGTATGTTTATGTATACCGTAGTTCAGGTGGCGGCAATATGAAAGATAGTGTACTAAAAGTAAGGATGAGGATTTCTTTAACTCTCAATATCTCAGCCGTATCATAAGCACTTTGCTTTTACAAATACACAACTAAGAAGCCACCTAAAGACTTTAATGGTTTTACCAACAGTTTGACTAAATTTACCTTATGGATGATCTTGTAGCTGCCCGCCTGCAAATGGCAATATCGCTGGGGTGGCATATTGTATTTGCCTGTATTGGCATGACCATGCCAGTGCTGATGGCTTTCAGCGAATGGAAATGGCTGCGAACCGGCAAGCAGGTATACATCGATGTGGCCAAAGCCTGGTCGAAGGGGGTGGCTATTTTCTTTGCAGTAGGGGCTGTTTCGGGTACGGTTTTGTCTTTCGAGCTGGGGCTGCTTTTCCCGGGATTTATGAAACATGCCGGCGCTATTATCGGGATGCCCTTTTCCTGGGAGGGAACAGCCTTTTTTGTGGAAGCCATAGCGCTGGGTATTTTCCTGTATGGCTGGGACAGGCTGAACAAATGGGCGCACTGGCTATCGGGCGTAGTTGTGGGTATTTCGGGCGTGATGTCGGGCATTTTTGTAGTATCAGCCAATGCCTGGATGAACAGCCCGGCCGGTTTTACCTGGCAGAACGGCAAAGCCATCAACATAGACCCCGTGGCTGCGATGTTTAACGATGCCTGGTTTTCGCAGGCCCTGCACATGACCTTAGCGGCATTTGTAGCTACCTCTTTTGCCGTAGCTGGCGTACATGCTTTTTTGTTGCTTAAAAACAGGACGAATGCCTTTCACCGGACAGCCGTCCGGATAGCTTTGTCCTTCGGGGCCGTGGCAGCTTTTTTACAACCTATCAGCGGCGATATTTCGGCCAAAGACATTGCGGAAAGGCAACCTGCCAAGCTGGCCGCTCTGGAGGCTTTGTATCATACCAGCCAGCCTGCTGATCTGATAATTGGCGGCATTCCCAACAACGAAACACAGGAAGTCGACTATGCCATTCATATTCCGGCTATGCTCAGTTTTCTGGCCCACGGCGATTTTGACGCGAAAGTAACCGGGCTTGATAAATTTCCGGAAGCAGAAAGGCCGCCGGTGCTTGTTACGCATTTCGCCTTTCAGATAATGGTGGCCTGCGGCTTTTTACTAGCTTTTGCGGGCTTGCTGTACTTTATTTTCAGTGCGCGGTGGCAAGCTGTTTTAGAGAAGAAGTGGTGGCTGACCTTTATTGCCTGCCTTACGCCGCTTGGCTTTATAGCCGTAGAAGCAGGCTGGACAGTAACCGAGGTCGGTCGCCAGCCCTGGATTATTTATGGGGTCATGAAAACCGAAGATGCCGTATCGCCCATACCCGGGCTGCAATTCTCTTTTTATATGATAACGGGCATTTACCTGTTGCTGACACTGATACTTATATGGCTGATGCGGCGGCAGATAGCAACCGTTCCTACTTATTATCCTTCGGCCAGAAATATAAATGAATAAACCATGCTGCAGCTAATTATCATCATCTTGGGGGTAGCGTTCATACTTTATACGCTGCTTGGAGGAGCCGATTTCGGGGCCGGCATTGTAGAAACCTTTGCAGGCCGCAAAGGCGAAAAAACCATTTCAAAAGCGATAGCGCCGGTGTGGGAAGCAAACCATGTATGGCTGATCCTGGCAATTGTTATCCTGTTTACCGCCTTCCCGCTCGTGTATTCCACCATCAGCATCGCGCTGCACATTCCGCTTATGATAGTGCTGATAGGTATTGTTCTGCGCGGCTCTTCCTTTACGTTCCGCCACTACGATGTTGCCCATGGCATTACACATAAATACTACACCGCCTTTTTTCAGATATCGAGTTTTATGACGCCCGTGTTTTTAGGTATCACGCTGGGCGCCATGATACTGGGAGACATTAGCGTAGAAAATACCGGCAGCTTTTACGGGTTGTACGTCCAGCCCTGGTTCAATATATTTTGCCTGGTGATGGGCTTGTTTACCGCCTCCCTCTTTGGCTATATTGCAGCGGTATTCCTCATCAGCGAGGCCACTTATCCAGTCGAACAGGAAAGATATATCAGGCTATCCAAAATGTTCCTGTTGCTGACCTTTGTAATGGGGCTTCTGGTTTTTACAACTGCCGAACTTAAAAACCACCACCTGTTTGATGCATTTTTTAACTCCCGCTTAAGCATTGCCGCTTTTAGTGCTGTTATCCTGCTAATACCTTTTATACTTTACTTGTTCAGGCATCCGCATACTTTATACTTAAGGGCAGCCATTGGTTTGCAGGTTACCCTCGTGATGCTGGGCTGGTTTGCTATCCAGTTCCCGATACTGGTGTATGAAAGACATGGCCATCACCTCACTTTTTATAACACGCAGGCACCCGCCGCCACCCTTTACCAATTGCTGATTGCTTTGTTTGCCGGATTGCTCCTGATTATACCTTCCTTCTACTTTCTTTTTAAAGTATTTAAGATAAACAACGGGCAGAATAGTAGCCTGAGACAAACCCGGCATTAAACCCGAAGACAGTATTGAAGCCATGTAAGCAGATATTATATCAGCTCAGCAGCCACTTATAGACCTGCATCAGCCGCTGCTGCGATATGCCCAGCCGGTACAAAGTATAAATAAGAAAGTAGCCGGCCTGCAGCCGGTAAATGCCATGCTGCTTATACTTGCGCGCCGAGGTAATGACCGCATGCGGCAGCACCACAAAAGGAGCCAGCTGCCGCAGCCGACCCACTATCTCCTGATCTTCGAGCAGCAACATGCGTTCATCAAAGCCGCCGGCCTGTGTAAATAAGTCCCGCTTTACAAACAGGCTCTGATCCCCGAACCGGATGGCATCTGAATCGAAGCGCGTAAACCAGGCATTGGCACGCAAAAACCAATGCCGCTCATCAAACTGCAACCTGAAACAGCCACTCCCACTCCCCTGCTGCAAAGCCTGTCCTATCAGTTCCGCAAAATTTCCGGGCGGAAAAGTATCTGCGTGCAGGAAGTACAACGCATTGCCAGTGGCCACAGCAGCAGCCTCGTTCATTTGTGGTGCCCTGCCCTTCCTTTCGCAACGGACTACCCGCACGCCGAAATCTGCCGCTATACTTCGGGTAGCATCTGTACTTCCTCCATCGGCCACTATAATCTCCGCACTTGTATGGCGCAGCAGGTATGGCAGCAACCCTCCGATTGCAGCCTCCTCGTTGTAGGCAGGTATGATGATACTCAGTTCCGTATGGCGGTCGTTATGTGTCAGGCTGGCCTGGTATGGCTTACGGTTTATTCATACGCTGATACTCCGGAAAAATTTGCAGCATGCCGGCATATCGCATAAAGAGCCTGTTCTGGAGGGCTTGCCGAACGCCTGAATTTATTTCATGCCACAGCTCCTGATTCCGGAATGATTCAGCATACTTCGTCCATACTTTGGCAGAAATGCGTAAAAGCATGCATGAGCAAATCATTTGATACTCCGGAGAAAGTAATTTATGTATGCACGGGCAGCAAGTGCAAAAAGAAGGGTGGCAAAGAACTGGGTAAGTTTTTTAAAGAGATGATTAAAGAGGCGGGGCTGAAAGGCCGGGTAGAAGTAGTAAAAACCGATTGCACCGATCGCTGCGATTTTGCCCCCGTTACCTGCATGCAACCAGATAATGCCTGGATGCCGCAGACCACCGAAGAAAAAGCAAGAGCAGCATTCCGGGAGCACATACTTCATGGAGGCCCCACGAACCCTGCGGCATAAAAAAGCCTTTGGGTTTTAACCAAAGGCTTCATAGTTTTATTTTGTACCGGCGCAGCTATTCATACTTGTTCTCATACGTAATTTTGGGTACGCGTTTGTCAATCTCATAGTGGCCGGTACCTTCTTCTCCTATAACTTCAAACAACTCCAGCGCACGCCGGGCCACATATTCTTCTTCGATCTGTTCTTTCAGGAACCACTGCAGAAAAGCAAAGGTCACGTAGTCTTTGGCTTTCTGACATCTGTCGGCCAGGCGGTTAAATGATTGTGTAACGGCAATTTCCTGCTGCAGCGCCTGCTCAAATACATTTCTGAAAGATTCAAACTCTACCTGTATGTTGGTAACGTCCGGCGAAACAGCGCGGCCACCCATATCTGACACGAACTTGAAAAGGCGCAGCATGTGTTCGCGCTCCTCATCCGACTGCTCTTTAAAATAACCAGCGCTGAAGTCAAACCCATTGCGGTCGCACCAGCTCGACATAGCGAGGTAAGTGGCCGAAGATTCTGCCTCCATTTTTATCTGGGCATTCAGCAGTTGTTCTATTTCTTCCGTCAGGGATGTTCGTAATCTTAATAAATCTTTCATAGTTGCCAGGGTGTAATGAATCAGGATAGTTCTGTTTCCGCAGATACTTTACTTAAATACTAACTTGCTGAAAATAAGTTGTGCAGCCGTCTGTATCCGGGCAAATATGAAAACAGTCTAAATAAAAAAGCACGGCCGGGGCCGTGCCTGAATATAAATGCTGATGTATAAGGTATTGTCACGCAACTTCTGCATGCAGGCATTCGTGCAGCATGCTGTTCAGTTCCAGCATAAACCTGGCGCCGTCGAGCAGCTCCTTAAAAGCAATCAGCTCCGGCAGCGTCAGCACAAAGCAACGGTCGCAGCCACATATCGTTATAACCTCAAAATCAGAGCAGCGGTTTGTGCTGGTCGCCATTTCGTGCAGGTTTATACCTTCCACTACCTTCCTGAGCCGCAGGAAAGCTTCAACTTTCAGGGTAGTTTGTGTGCCGGCAAAGTGCAGCCGCAAACGGTTACGGCGGTTACATTGGTAAACGGCTCCTGCTTCGGAAGTATAAATTTCAACTAATGGGGCGACAGTTTGCATATCTTCTCTTAAATCAAAATGCTGTATGCTTGATGTTACAAATCTACACACTGTTTAGAATTAGTCCAAATAAATTTAGATGATCTATATCATAAAATGGAAAATCACGAAATAAACAAAGTAAACCTGGCAGAGAAGTTCGGCCTGTTCAGCGACCACTGGAACCCGCGCATTATAGGTGAGTTGAATGGCCAGCACGTTAAAATTGCCAAATTCCTGGGCCCTTTCGAGTGGCACCACCACGCGCACGAAGATGAATTTTTTCTGGTAATCAAAGGCCGTTTCGAACTGCACCTCCGCGACAAAGTAGTAACGCTGAACCCGGGCGAGTTTATCATTGTGCCGCGCGGTGTAGAACACAAACCTGTAGCCAGCGAAGAAGCCGAAGTACTGATGTTCGAACCTGCCGGCACTGTTAACACCGGCAACCTGGAGCACAGCGATCGCACCCGTGCTAACCTGGACAGACTGTAGATTTCGTTTTTCGTTGATCGTTTTTCGTTTTTCGGAACAGAATGAACTATCAACGAAAGACGAATAACTATACTTTACCGGCAGCTATCTGGGGCACTTTTACTAATGTAGTTTTCAGGTGGAGGCGCACCACATCGCCCATACTCCGGCACTTCAGAAAATCGTTGGTGTTGTGGTGGCGGGCCAGTTCCTGCTTCAGTTGCTCTACTTTTTCGGGTGTCGAAATGGTATCGCGGCGCATGTTGTCGATGAGGTCTTTGAGGCGGTAACGGGCCGATCGCAGGCGGCGATACATAAGTGTGCGTTCCTCGTTCTGATACTGCGTAATGGTTTTGGGCTTGAGCAACTTCGTTACCAGCTCCACAATCACGTTGTTATCTTTAAAAAACTGCGGCAGGTACATGGTTTTGCGGCCTTCATAAGATTGCTGGTCAAAGTCGATGGCGCGCACCCGGTATTGCTCGTCCTCAAAATCAGGCGTTACGTCTATTACATAGTTGTAGGAGCGCATGTCGCCCAGCAGGCGTACAAAGCAGCGTTCGTTAAATTTCACAAACTCTTTGGCAATGCGCACTTTGTTGGTGTTCGGCCGGTTCAGTACATCTTTGATAAACACATCGCCGGGTATGCCGGCAATATGTTCTTCTATCAGCGTGTCGCCGTCGGCCAGGTAATTGATGCGGCTAGGCGACAAAATGTGCTCCAGTTCCAGCCCATACACGCGCGAAGCATCGGCCCGCTTCACATAAAAATACTCGTAATTGTCGTTGAGCTGGTTCATGATCTGCACCCGGAAAGGATTGGAATTACCAAACGTGCAGTAGTCAATCCGCGACACGTACAGGTGCTCCATCACCGACATATCGCCGTCCGTTTTCAGCAGGGCATAAATCATCGTCAGGCCCTTGTTCAATTCCTGCTGCGTTTGCTGATCATACATCACCGATTCCCACAGCGTGTCCAGACCCTTTTTGTCGAAGTATGGAAACGAGTCGGTATAGTGCTGCAGATCACCGTAGTGCACAGGCAGTTTTGTTTCGCGGTCGTAATAATGCAGATACTTCCGCAAGCCCGGCGAAATAATATAAAACAGCTTCTTTTTGGAAATGTACACCTTTTGGAATTACGAATTAATAATTACGAATGAGTGATCAAGCTTGCTTTTATCAGCGGAGCAGGAGCGCTGCCCTTACAATTTCTAACTTTTAATTCTTAATTCATAACGAAAGCAACTACGCTTCCAGCAGGTTGTTCTGGTTGAGGATCTGGAGCACTTCGGTTTTGTAGAAGCGGCCGATGGGGATTTCGCTTTTGCCGATATCGACGGCGGTGGCGGAAAAAGCCTGTATTTTATCGAGGGCAACGATGAATGAGCGGTGAATGCGCAGGAACTTACCGGCAGGCAGCTTCTCCTCCAGAAAACTTATTTTCTGGTATGAGATAATTTCCTTCGACTCCGTTTTTACCCGGATATAATCTTTCAGGCTCTCTATGTATAAAATTTCGGAAAGCAGCACTTTCACCATTTTCTTATCCGCTTTGAGGTAGATGAATGCTTCCTTATAATCCGGCGCCGAAGTGATCGCAACCGGGCTGGCAGGTGCTGTAACCGGAACCGGCTGCTCCTGGGGCGTAACTTTAGCAACAGCTTTCAGAAAGCGCTCAAAAGCGATGGGCTTGAGCAGGTAGTCTGCCGCATTCAGGTCGTAGCTATCGAGCGCATAATCGCGGTAGGCGGTGGTAAAAATAACCTGGGGCGGACGGGCCAGCGACTTCAGAAAATCAATGCCTGTGAGCTTCGGCATCTGAATATCAAGGAACATAAGGTCGATGTGCTCGCGCTGCAGGCAGTTATAAGCCTCCACGGCATTACTGCAGCGGCACACCAGTTCCAGGTTATCCAGCCGCTGAATAAACGTTTCCAGCACATCCAGGGCCAGGGGTTCATCATCCACCAGCATACATCTGATTTTCATAGGTAGTTCTATTTTGGACAAAAGACGAAAGACTTAATGAACAGATTGCTAAATACAACACTGTTCCCATACTTATACACGGGCATCCTTACTCCTCCCCCAAATCCAGCTCTAACCTCGCCGCATAGCTGTCAGTCTCGTCTTCTGTTTCTAACGTGAAACATCCGTCGTAGAGTAATTCGAGGCGGCGTTGCAGGTTTTTGAGGCCGATGCCGGAGGCCATATCGCGCGGGCTTTTACGCGTATTGTCACCACATTTGCAGTTTTCTACCAGCAGCACCAGCAGGTTGTCCTGCATTTTTACGTCTATCCGCACCCAGGCATTGGTGGTTTCGGTGCTCACGCCATGTTTAAAAGCATTTTCTACAAAAGGCAACAGCAGCATCGGCGCTATCTGCCGGCCGGCTATACTTCCGGATTCGGTGTAGCTGATGTCCACACGGGCGCCATACCGGATGCGTTCGAGTGAGATATAATTGCGGATGTAAGCCAGCTCTTTCTCCAGTGGTACTTCGGCCGCGTTGGCCTCATACAACATATAATCCATCAGGCTCGAGAGCTTGAGGACTACCTCGGGCGCATTATCTGATTTCTTTAACGTAAGTGAGTAGAGGCTGTTGAGGGTGTTGAACAGGAAGTGCGGGTGTATCTGGGCTTTCAGGATTTTGAGCTCTGCCTCCAGTTTGTCCTGCGTCAGGTTGCGGGCTGCCTGCTGGTGGCGGTACCAGTTCTTGAGCAGCGCAATTACCGCCGTAATGGCCACCACATAGCTGATGTTCACCTCGTTCTTCACAAAGCGGTAAAAAGTCAGGTTGTCTTCGGTGCAGGTAGTGGGGCAAAACAGCGGATGGATGAGAAAGGGCAGCAGCACAAACTGCATCAGCCCGGCAATCAGCGCAATCAGCGAGAGCAGGTATACGGCAAACTCCAGGTAGCGATTTTGCAGCAGGTAGCGCGGCAGCAGGTAGTACATGTTAAAGTATACCAAGGCCATCTTAAAGGGAAGCTCCACCAGCTCCACCATAAAGGCGTTGTAATAATCGTCGATGTAGCTGCCGTAGAGCAAGCCAAAAAACACCACGTAACACACCCAGAAAAGCAGGTGCTGCACCAGGCGGTGCTGCGTGATGTTGCGCACATCCGGCAGGCCCCACAACTTCAGATCCAACGCCCGCGCCGGGCTCAACTTTGCTTCCATGTTACAAATTTACGATTTCTGAAGTATATGCTGCCATGCCTCTCCGGGTATTAGACTACCAGCAATCATAACCGCACCGGCTACAGGTATTATCTCCTCAACAGCGTTGGTACTATAATAGATGAGTGACCGGTAATGCCGGAAAGGGGAAGATACTTGTTAACTGGCCTGTTTTAACCTGCTGTTAACACATCCTGTTCGTCGGTAAACTTTTTTCTCCTCAACATGCTGATACAAAAAAAGCAACCCTAAGTATAGGCCTCGCCCGCGTTAGTCTAAAAGAAAAGCATCGTCTTATAAAACAGGTTATACTTGTCCTGTTATCCGGCACTTAATCAGCAGTCTGGTAATAAGCATCCGTAAACCTATAACCTCATAAAACGATGAAAAAAGCAGTAATCTTCCTGCTGGCAGTTATACTGCTGGCAGGAGCCGCGCCAACAACACAGGCGCAAAAAAACGCAAAAATCTCAGTGGCAGAAGCCAACGCCATACTTCAGAAAATGAAGGGCGACTGGCAGGTAAAAACATTGATCTGGCAGCCGGATCAGAAAAGTTTTTTTGAATCGGACGGTATGGTCAGCTACAGCACCGATGACAACAAAGCGGTACGCGAACAGTTTGACATTACGCAGCCAGATGGCAGCACGAAACATTACGAAGGTACGTTGCGCTACGCAGAAGACAAACAGCGTTTTGAGTTTGTAGGGCTGGATGACGAAGGCAAAGCAAGCGTTATGATGCAGGGCAAATGGGATCCGCGATTTAGCATGTTATACTTTAAACCGGTGAAAGGGCAAATGCGGGCAGATGGTAAAAAGAAGCTCCGCCAGCAACTGCAATACTTCTTCTTCGACGATGGCTCCCTTAAAAAAGTAACCAAAATACCAGACGGCAAAGGCAATTACCTGATAGCGGCCGAGTACCACTGCAAGCAACAGGAAACCGTTGGCTTGTAAGTAGATTTGGAAATTCGGAGATGTATAAATTTGAAAATAAAGTGCTTCTATTTGAGGCTTTACTAAATACAGGAACACCGGTTTAGTTTATCTCCCTGCCTGACACCGCTTTGAGCTTTATGCAAAACAGGAAACCTGTGCCACTGCTTAGCACCGGCACAGGTTTCCTGTTTTTATACTTTACGCAGCACAAAAGCTCTATATTTGTTTGGCGGCTCGCGCTGTAGGTGATGTGGCAGGGCCGGTAAAAGAGGATCACTCAGATCTACTCCTTTATTCTTTATAGGAGAACAACAAGTAAACCTGTGCCACATCCATCAGCAACTTTTAACTCTTAATTCTAAACTTACAGCAGTTCCTTTCCCGGGTCCCAGAACAGCTTTTCAAAATCCACCACCTTGTCTTGTTCTACTTTTACGCCGTCCTGCTCCAGGCGCACCTGCATGGCGTTTAGTTCGCCGAAATGCTGTTTGCCCGTCAGCAGGCCATTGCGGTTTACCACACGGTGCGCGGGTATTTTGGCAAAGGGCTGCGAGGCTATCAAGGCCCACCCTACCATGCGGGCCGAGCCTTTGGCCCCGAGGTAAGCGGCAATAGCGCCATAAGAAGTTACCCTGCCTTTGGGAATCAGTTTTACCACTTCGTATACATTTTCAAAGAAATTCTCTTTACCCGCTGCCATACTTTAATTTTTTTGTCTGCTGTTTTAAACCAATTTCACTACCGTTTGTCTTACAGTTACACCTGTTTGTAGTGTAAAGCTACGGCTGGTTTCAATTCCAGCAATAATGTTGTAACTTTAAACGTCCTGTTGCGGCACTTCTGCCAGATAAGCCTGTTTTATACAATATCCTTATACCATCAAATATAATCGCCCGGAAGCATACATGAACAAATCCGTCAAAACTATTCTTATACTTGTGGCTGTTGCAGCAGTAGTATACCTTATTGTGAGCAAATTTACTGGCGGAGAGCAGGCGCAGGCAGGCCCCTCCAAAGGCCCTTTGCCCGACCTGGTAGCGGTTAAAGTATACGTTGTTTCTCCTTCCTCCTTTCAGAATAAGATTACGGCTACCGGCTCCGTGCTTCCCAACGAAGAAGTGGAACTGCGCAGCGAGATAGCAGGCCGCGTAACCAACATTAATTTTAAAGAAGGCACCCGCGTGAAAGAAGGACAGCTGCTGCTCACGATAAACGATGCTGAAATGCGTGCGCAGCTGCAAAAGCTTCAATCCAATCAAAAGCTTTACAAAGACATGGAGGAGCGCCAGCACACGCTGCTCGAAAAAGAATACATCAGCAGGCAGGAGTACGATCAGGTATCCAACCAGCTGGCAACCGCCAATGCCGACATCGGGGCGCTGAAAGCCTTGATGGATAAAGCTTATATCAAAGCACCTTTTGACGGCGTGATTGGCCTGCGCAATGTGAGCGAGGGCAGCTATGTTTCGGCGGCTACACCCATCGTCAGCGTAGTGGATATCAGCCCTGTGAAAATTGATTTTGGCATACCCGGCCGCTATAGCAGCGAGGTGAAAGTAGGCGACTCTATTTCTTTTACAACAGAGGGAGATCCTAAACCCTACACGGCCCGCATTTATGCCATAGAACCCAACATCGACCCGGCTACCCGCACCCTGCAAATCCGGGCCTTATACCCGAACACCAACGAGGAAGTGAAGCCAGGTGCTTTTGTAAATATCCAGTTGGCTTTAGAGAATACAGATCAGGCCATACTTATTCCAACAGAGTCCATCGTGCCGGAGGCTACAGGCCAGAAAGTATTCCTGGTGAAAGATGGCAAGGCGGTTCCGAAGATGGTAAAGATCGGGCAGCGTACAGAGCGCATGATTCAGATCCTGGATGGGCTGGCGCCGGGCGATACCATTATCCGCTCCGGCGTGTTGCAGGCACGCCCTGGCTCAGAACTTGATATCAGGGAAGTAAAAACCGGTGAAATTTAAAGCAGTTGCTTTAAGATAAGCTTTTTATAGTATCATAAAGGGAGGTTTTCAGCTGCTTTGCTGTTGATAGCTCTAGTCGAGACAAGGGGCAGGCAGGTGACGCATACGCCGGCAGATGCATTGGTAAATTAATTTGTGACATTACAATTCCGGATGCAACGCCGGCATTTTATAAGTGTAAGTAGATATGGCAAGCTTATCGTCTATAAGTATAAAGCGCCCCGTACTGGCCATCGTGATGAGTATCACGATTATGCTGTTCGGGGTCATCGGGATTTCCTTTCTGGGTGTGCGGGAGTACCCGAGCGTAGATCCGCCTATCGTGAATGTGTCGATGTCGTACACGGGCGCCAACTCGCAAACCATTGAGGCCGAGATTACAGAACCGCTTGAGGAATCCATCAACGGTATTGCCGGTATCCGCACGCTGACGTCTACCAGCCAGGAAGGCCGCAGCAACATTACCGTAGAGTTTGACTTGGGCGTAGACATGGAGGCTGCCACCAACGATGTGCGTGACCGCGTATCGCGGGCGCAGCGCCAGTTGCCGGACGATGCTGATCCGCCTACCGTATCCAAAGCCGATGCCGACTCAAACCCGATTCTGATGCTGGGCATCAAAAGCGATACCCGCTCGCTGCTCGACCTGACAGACATTGCCACCAACAACTTTAAAGAACGCCTGCAAACCATACCGGGCGTAAGCTCTGTGGATATATGGGGCGAAAAACGTTATTCCATGCGCCTGTGGCTAAACCCCGACAAGCTGGCTGCCCTGAAAATAACTCCCATTGAAGTACAAAACGCTATCCTCCGCCAGAACATTGAACTGCCCTCCGGTAGTATCGAAGGATCTACTACCGAACTTTCAGTACGTACCATGGGCCGCATTTCCACGGCTGAAGAATTCAACAACCTCGTTATCAAGCAGGATAGCGACAGGCTGATCCGCTTCAGGGATGTAGGCTATGCAGAGCTGGCGCCTGAAAACGTTAAAACAGCCCTGCGCTACAACGGCATCCCAATGGTGGGTGTCGTGCTGATTCCGCAGCCGGGCTCAAACCAGGTAGCTATTGCCGAAGACTTCTACAAACGCCTGGAACTTATCAAAAAGGATCTCCCGAAAGACATAGAACTGGTGATTGGTTTCGACAACTCGCAATACATCAAAGCTTCTATTTCGGAGGTGGAAGAAACCATATTTATTGCTTTTGGCCTGGTAGTTATCATTATCTTCCTGTTCCTGCGCGACTGGCGCTCCACGCTTATACCTATTGTGGCCATACCTGTATCGCTGATAGGTACCTTTTTTGTGATGTACCTGATGGACTTTTCCATCAACGTGCTGACGCTGCTGGGTATTGTGCTGGCCATTGGCCTGGTGGTGGATGATGCCATTGTGGTGCTGGAGAATATTTATGCCCGCATTGAAGAGGGAGAGCCTCCGATGAAAGCCGCTAAAAAAGGCTCGGCAGAAATATACTTTGCCATTATCTCTACTACTGTGGCGCTGGCGGCGGTGTTCCTGCCCGTTATCTTCCTGGATGGGATGATAGGCCGCCTGTTCCGTGAGTTTGGTATTGTGATTGCCTGCTCGGTTATTATATCCGCCTTTGTGTCGCTTACGCTTACGCCGATGATGTGCTCGCGTATGCTCAAGCATAAGGATAAGCCTAACTGGTTTTACCGCAAAACCGAGCCCTTCTTTGTCGCCCTTACAGAGGGTTACCGCAGCAGCCTGCAAAGTTTTATGCGCGTGCGCTGGGTCGCTTTCGTCATCCTGTTTGCTGCGGCAGGCGGCATTTACCTGCTGGGCACCATGCTGCCGTCGGAACTAACGCCTTACGAAGACAGAAGCGGTATCCGTGTCAACGCGACAGGCCCTGAGGGTGCTTCGTTTGAGTTTATGGATGAGTATATGAACGAGCTCACCAACATGGTCAGCGATTCTGTAGGCGGTATAGAAAGTATGCTCACGATGACGCGCAACTCCAACTCCGGCTTTGTGCGCCTCCACCTTGTGGAGCCGGAAAACCGGCACCAGACACAGCAGGAAATTGCGGATCAGCTTACCAGCCTCACCAAAGGGATACCCGGCGCCCGAGCCTTTGCCTCCGGCGATCAGGGACTGAGCGGCGGACGTGGCGGCGGGCAGCCCATACAGTTTGTGGTACAGGCACAGGAGAGCGAGAAACTACGCGACATCATTCCGCCCTTCCTGGAAGCAGCACGCCAGGATCCCACTTTCACCTTTGTGGATGTAGACCTCAAGTTCAGCAAGCCGGAACTGCGCGTGGAAATCGATCGCGAGAAAGCCATATCAATGGGAATAAGTGTGCGCGACATTGCCCAGACGCTGCAAACCGGCCTGAGCGGCCAGCGCTACGCCTACTTCGTGAAAGATGGAAAGCAGTACCAGATCATCGGCCAGGTATTGCGCGAAGACCGCAGCCAGCCTCTTGATTTGCGCAGCCTCTATGTTAAAAATGCCGACGGAGAACTGGTGCAGCTCGACAACTTGGTACAACTGAAGGAACAAAGCGCCTCGCCGCAGCAATATCGTTTTAACCGTTTTGCGTCTGCTACCTTTAGCGCCTCGTTGGCCAAAGGCAAAACCATTGGCGACGGCATTGCCGCCATGGACAAAATAGCTGATAAAGTGCTGGATGAAACTTACCAGACGTCGCTTACCGGCCAGTCACGCGATTTTTCCGAGAGTTCGTCGAGTTTGCTGTTCGCCTTTGCCCTGGCGCTGGGGCTTATATACCTGGCGCTTTCTGCACAGTTCGAGAGCTTCCGTGATCCCGTTATCATTATGTTAACTGTGCCGCTGGCGCTGGCGGGCGCCTTGCTCAGTCTTTGGTGGTTCAGCCAAACCATGAACATTTTCAGCCAGATAGGTATGATTATGCTCGTGGGCCTGGTAACAAAAAACGGTATCCTGCTGGTAGAGTTCGCCAACCAGAAAAAAGAGCAGGGCATGCACAAACTCGAGGCCATACAGGATGCCGCTGTGTCACGTTTGCGTCCCATCCTGATGACGAGCCTTGCCACCATACTTGGTACGCTGCCCATTGCACTGGCCCTGGGCGCCGGCGCCGAAAGCCGGGTCTCGATGGGTATAGCCGTGGTCGGGGGCCTTGTTTTCTCTACCGGCCTGACGCTGTATGTAATTCCGGCTATTTATTCATACTTCTCTACTGCCTACATCAGGCATACGGATGATGATGTGCAGGAGCATGGGGAAGTGCAGGAGGATCAGCCGGAGCAGCCAGTTAAGCGCGAGCCCATGCCCGCATACAGCAGATAACCATCGACAGCAAAACAGCGCATAATAATTCAGGCCTTTGGTTAACAGGAAACCGGTACAGGTATAACCAGCATTTTATATTTGTACCGGCTCAGATAACAGACAGTGACGTAACAGTTAGCTTTTATAAATCGCCGGCACATCGTTCAGGTATAAACAGGGCTTGGCTGAAGTATAAATGTGTTTAATACCGGGATTTATACTTGATGTCATTGTTCTGATTTACCTGGCAGACGGTACACTTTAATTTAATAAATTTATTTATAAGCATTCGAGATAAATCACCGATGTCATACATGAAAGCTGCAGCATTCACCTTTATCATCATAGTGCTGCTTTTGCCCGGCAAAGCCTTTAGCCAGGAGAAACTTACTTTAGAGCAGGCCATCCGCATCGGCCTGGAGCAAAACTATGATATCCGGATTGCAGGTACCCAGGATGATATAGACGCCAACAACGTGACGCTGGGCAATGCCGGATTTCTGCCTACGGTGAATGGCCGCGTAACACGCGACTTTTCTAACAACAATACGCGCAACCAGTTCGAGAGTGAAGAGCCCCGCATAGTAGATAACTTACGTTCCAATACAACCAATGCCAGTGTGCTGCTGAACTGGACAGTGTTTGACGGTGGCCGCATGTTTATAGAATACAATCGCCTGAAAGCGCTGGAGCAATCGGGCAAGCTGCTGACAAAGGCCGTTGTGGAAAATTCTGTAGCAGATATTTCGGATGCTTATTACGAAGTGGTACGCCAGTCGAACAAGATAAAGGCGCTGGAGGAAGCCATAGCGATTTCTGAAAGCCGCATGCAGATTGCACAGGCACAATATGAAGTAGGCGTAAGCGCCAAGGTAGAGATCCTGCGGGCGCAGGTAGATTACAACGCCGACCGCTCGGAACTGCTGCGCCAGCAGGAAACGCTGCAAAACGCTAAAATCAACCTCAACCAGTTGCTGGGCCGCGACCCCGTTATCAACTTTTCTGTCGCTGATTCTATTGTTGTAGACAGGCAGCTAAATTACCAGCCGGCCAACACCAGCCTGCTGGCTACAAACCCCAATCTGCAGCGCCTGCAACTGCTGCGCGACATTGCCCTGTATGACCTGCGCGCAGCCCGTGCACTGCGCCTGCCCGTGATAGGTGTATCGGGCAGCTATGGCTATAATAACTCGCTGCAGGATCCGGTAATTTATGGAAACATCGCAGGCACCAACGAAAGCAGGCGCCTCGGCTTTAATTATGGCCTGGCATTGTCGCTGCCCATCTTTAATGGCTTCGAAATCAACCGCCAGGTGCAGAATTCCAAAATATTAATGGAGAGCAACACCCTCGAATATCAGCAGGAGCAACTCAGGCTGCACTCGGAGCTCGCCCGCGCCTACAGCCGGTACAACAATCGCCTGGAGCTGCTCACGCTGGAAGAAGTTAACCGGAAACTTGCCGACGAGAATGCGGAGATCGCGTTGGAACGGTATAAACTTGGCCTGCTTACGGCTATTGAGCTGCGGGAGGCCCAGCGCAACCAGTTAGTAGCCAGCAACCGCCTCATCGACATCAGGTACGAAGCCAAAGCCGCTGAAACAGCCCTGAAACTCCTCACCAGCTCCCTGCTGCAGGAAACGCTATAGCAAAAGTTAATTCGCTAAACTAACTACACGGCATCACAGGTATAATGCATGCCTGTGATGCTGATTATTACTGCGCCGCTCCCGAAAAACCGGCTTCTTGTTGCAGTGCTTCCATGGCGCCGGCCAGGTAAACGAGCGGTGCATTCCAGTTGATGGCTATTTCGTTGGAGGCGTAAGAACAGTCTGCATCCAGGTACATTTCATCCGGAGATGTGGCTGTGTAGCCGGTACAGTTATCCTGTTTCGGCGCATTAGCATTTGTGCCTCCTGAAAGCAGCCCCGGAACCGGTTCCTCTATTCCGTCTGCAACAGATGGGCGATGATGCGGATGCATGGTGGACTTCTCGCCGTAGCCCGTTAAAAAAGAATAACCCGTGGCATTGCGGCCCAGCAGGTAATCCAGGTTGGAGAGTGCTGACTGCAGGTATTTTTTGTCGCCCGTAATCTGGTAGGCCTGCACCAGCGCCACGCCCTGGTTAGCTGCCACAGCGCTGCTGCCCCATATATAATCGTCCTTTGATTTACCCATTACGGTTCTGTACGCGTTGGCAGCAGTACCATCCAGCAACTCATCGGCAAAATGTACCAGGCGTTTTTTTATCTCAGCAATATCATGCTGGGCAACAGGTGTCAGATTATTGCTGTTGCGGAGCAAAGTATAATAGGCCAGTAACCTAACCTGCGGCCAGGAAGGAAGTAGCATCTTGTCGTCAGGTAACATGTTCACAGCTGTGTAGTAGCTGTCGTTGTGGGTGGTGGTATATAATTCGGCGGCAGCCCAGATAAACTCATCACTGAAATCTTTGTCGCCATAAGCACCGGTGGTTACATCCGGGTCATATGCCTTGTTCATCTCATCCTGAGCATATACTACGTCAGGATTCTTTTGCGCCCACGCCCAGGCTTTTGTGGCAGCAGTCAGACAGGAATCAGACAGGCCCGGCAGCGCCTGCTCATAGTTTTTGTAGATGCGGCTGGCCTGTGCCATCACGGCGGCAAAGTCCAGGGTAGCCGCTGTTCCTTTCTGCACAACGTAGCGCACCTTTCTGGCATCAGCAGGCATAATCATCCCTTCAAAAGCCGGAGCTGTCAGTTTGTGATACACGCCGCCATCATTCGGGTCCTGCATGGCCAGCATCCAGCGCAGGTTCCAGAGGGTTTCATCCAGCAGGTCAGGCACGGTGTTGTTGCTCTCCGGTATGTTCAGGTTCTGTGATTTATAGTATTGCGGGAAGTCTTCATAAGCCGACAGCAAAGTGCCCATACTAATGCCGCTGTTCACGATATACTTGTTGTAATCCCCGGCATCGTACCAGCCACGCGGCGCAGAAATAACGGTGCCCGCCGGCCGTTGCGCCGTTGCCGCTGACGGATGTACCAGCACTTTATTATCAGGATGCCCGGCGGGGCGGGGCCATTTGCCTGCATACTGCTCCGGCAGGTCAGCAGACATGCGCTGGTAATAAAAACCTTTTAGGGCAGCAGCGGCTACATCCTCATGTACATCCGGGCCAATTTCAAAAGTATAGGAATGCCCCACTCCCGGAATATCAATTACATACACGCCTGGTTCACTAAATTCGCTGAAATCAGCTACACGCGTGGGCCTGTTGGACAACGCGGCCGGTTTGGTATCCGTCAGCTGGCCGGAATAAACTGTTTTGGACAGATCCGGGGTTTTCAGGTAAAACTTATCACCTTCGTTCTCTCCTACTACTACGGCTATCTTTGGTGCTTTGGGATAAAATCCTATCTGATTCAGGCGTATAGCTTCAGTGGCCGGCTGCGCCGCTGTTGCCCCGGGCTTCTGCTGCACTCCGGAGCAGGAAAACAGAAAGGCAAGTGAAAGTAAACCTACTGCTTTTGTAATAGTAGACAAATCCATATATCGTTAGATTAAGTGATATTAAACGTTCTCACGCACCCCCAACATGCAGGCAGCATTACAGGAATGTCACCGGCAGGCTGCAAGCGGATGGGCTTAACATACAGCTAATGTAAGCGAATAATACAGCAGGATAGGTTATAGAATGTTTCTGATGTATAGCCTAAGCGTTAAACACGGCTGATGCAGGATACTGTCCTGGTTCCGCAACCAACTTTTATGGCATCGCGGTGCAGGCCTGCCTATACCAGGGCCTGTGCCACAGAATACAGTAATAAAAGAAAAGCTATTTTTGTACGATTGCCTTGCTGCCGGCTGAGGCGGTTTTGCCGGTTTTGTATAGTATCCACTCCCCGACCTGCAGGCCTTGTGTACGTCCGTTGTCGATAGCGTCCATAAAATGAATGCCACCATAAAACCGGGAAATTCCGGCTTCGATCGCTGCCTGCTGAAAGGATGCAAATGGGCGGGATGGCAAGCCATAACGTGTTTCCACCGAGTCGGTAAACCTGAAGTTATCGCCAAAATAATGGGTTAATACCACCGCCGATGCAGCAGAAATGGTAGAATGGCCGCTCAGGTACTCCGGGAAAGGAGGCGTCTGCAGGAAAGGCTTCCAGGTAGCATCCATATACCTGCGGATAGCTGTTTCAGGGCGTATGCGGTTACTCCTGAATTTCTCGTCCCAGCAGGAAATAAAGCCATCCATCAGCGCCACCGACACCAAGGTGTTTATTTCCATGGCTTCTGAAAAGCTTTTATTCGCCTTCTGGCAGGCAATACCCGTTATACCCAGCCAGTGCGCGCCGGGTGATATTTTCTTCATACCCACCATCAGGTGGCCGTTGTCCTGCAGCGCAAATGGGTTGCAGTCCCAGAAAGCAGCTATTTGCTGATGCTCATCTGATAAATCAGCGGCATTTTCTTCAAGATTCAGCAGCATGAGGGTATAAAAGGCTGAATTCTTTTCCGTTGAGAAAGGGACAGGCGGTTTGGGCTTAAACTGGCTGCAGGTGTCGAGGGTAAAAGAACGAACCGTATTGAAGTATGGCTCCACAGGGGCAAAAAAGCCAGGCGGCGTAGGCTGCCAGGCACCCGCTTCCTCAGAAGGCGAATAGCGGGAATAGTTGCTGATACGGTTGTATTTATCCGACTTGGCATAAGCCAGGATGCTTTTGCTTACCGCCTGGGCATACGTTAGCGAGTTAGCGATTACGTCCTCCGGTACACCACTGTGGCGGCAGGAGTCCAGAAACTGCTGCTCATATGCCGCCAGCATTGCCCCAGAAGGTTGCATTTTCTGCGCTGTCTCCATCATGGCCAGCAACGCACTGAGCTGATAAGAGTAACCGGTGAGCCCGGCAGGCTTCTCTATCTTTGGATATTCATTCAGAATGCCATGCATGCTGCGGAAGGTGCTATCGTGCTGCGAAACAATTTCGTAGCCGGCCAGGGTAGCATAAGAGAAGAAGCGCGCGGCGAGCGGTGGGTTGGTTACATCATTCACCATTACGTCAGTCATTTCGGAAATTACCCCGCTGATGGCATCTCCGCTAAACTGTGGCTGCACAACTTCCTGCTTATGACAGGCCGACAAAGCAACAACAGCTACCATAAAGTATAACAGCTTTCTCATGGCTTCTTTATTTTATACGCTTTTACCTCGCCCTGATTCATACCGAACAGCAATATGTTGTTGACGGGCACAATGCTCCGCACATCGCCTTTCAGTTGCAGGCCCGACTTATGCTGCGGCACAAACGCAAAACCACCTTTGCCGTTGCCCTGCAGCAACACACCATAGTTAGCGTCGTACTTGCCAAAGCGGAGGCGAGCCTGCCGGACGTTGCCGCACAGCAACAGGTCCTGCAGGCCATCCCGGTTGTAGTCTATACTTTGTATGGCAAACACCGGTGCAAACTGAGCCTCTACCGGCAGCGTCTGCTCTTTAAATTTACCATCTGCACCGCCTTCAAAATAAGCTGTTTTCAGGTAATTCGCCGATAAATGCCCGGCTCCTTTCAGTTCCTGCGGGGTGAAAATATCATTGAGGGTAGCGTCAGAGTAGGTTTCGTAGTTGGCAAAGCGCGTACGTGTCATGCTAATCTGGTCCTGCAGTTCGTCGCGTGTTACATAAGGATAGCGTTTGCCCTGGATGTAGCAGCACAGAATCGGGTCTACCGAACCGTTGTCATCGAAGTCCTTGTAGTATAGTTCGGCAGGCTCACTGGCGGAGGTTTTTACCTGCGTATTCAGCCCCTGGTTGCCGGCTATCAAATCCGGATGACCATCCTGATTAAAATCATCGATCAGCAGTTTATTCCACCAGCCGTTATACTTGTTACTGAAGTATGATTCGGTTTCATCACTGAGCTTGCCGTTTACATTTTTGAAGACCGTGATGGGCATCCATTCCCCTACCACAACCAGCTCCTGCTTCCGGTCACCATCCAAATCATACCAGGCGGCATCCGTTACCAGGCCCAGCTTTTGCAACTGCGGCGCCAGCGATGCAGTCGCGTCTTTAAAGCGGCCTTTGCCATCGTTTAACAGCAAATAACTTTCCGGTATTTCGGGGTAGCGGCCAGGGATAACACGGCTGCCTACAAACAGGTCGGCAAAGCCATCGCCGTTTACGTCCGCTGCACGTGCACAGCTGGTGCTGGTAAGCATATCCGGCAGCGCATTTATACTTTTAACGAAGTTGCCTTTGCCGTCGCCCAGGTATAAGCGGTCCTGCAGCAATGCATCCTGCGGCATAAACGCACCGTAGCCGCCGCTGCTCACGTACAGGTCAGGCTTCCCGTCTTTGTTAGCGTCGAAAAACAGCGCATCGGTGTCCTCGCTGTTCTTGTCCTCTTCAAAGGCCGGAATGTCTTTATGCGCGAAGCTTTTATCTGGCTGTTGCAGGTATAAGGCAGCGGCTTGTCCGCTGCTTCCGCCCACAAACACGTCCTCCAACCCATCGCCGTTTACATCACTCTTCACCATGCAGGGCCCGGCAAACGACAATGGATTTACCAGCAGCGGCTGGCGCTTAAAATCATTAATTGCTTTCTGCTGATGCGTAAAAGTAACCGGCGATTTAACTTCCTCAAAAATAGCGGGTGCTGCTTTCGCAGATTTATACTTGCCGGTGGCGTCTTTTTCCTGTAGCCTAAGCACCTGGTCTGCTTTTACCTCATGCAATACCTGCTGCCTACCGCTCTGCCACACAATGCGCAGCGAATCTATACCTGCTGCTTTGCCTAAACCAAAGTGCAACACCGGCGACACGCTTGACTGGTAACCCCGGGCCGGCATCTGCTCCTGGTATTGCTGCTGCCCGTTATTATAAAGCGTTACTTTAGCCCCAATGCCCTGCGTATTTTGTCCGGCCCCAGCCAGTTTTATCTGCAGGTAGTGGTTGTCTTTGAGCTTGTTTGCCTGGTTCTGATAAATGAAAGCGGGCTTGTTGATATTGTTGATCACCAGGTCCAGGTCGCCGTCATTATCCAGGTCGGCGTAGGCCGCTCCATTGCTGTTAGACGGCGTGTTGATACCCCAGTCTGCGCCTTTGTTGCTAAACTGCAGGTTGCCATCGTTCCGGAAGATATAGTTTTTGACGTTGGAAGACGGAATCTTCTTGACCAAAGCCAAGACGCTTTGCTCGTTTAAGCCTCCCCGTTGAATAAAGGAACTTTCGTATTTGATAAAGTCCATGTTGGTGAAATCGCGCAGAAAGCCATTGCTCACGAACAGGTCTTTCCAGCCATCGTTGTCATAATCAGCAAACAGCGGTGCCCAGCTCCAGTCGGTATTGGAGATCCCCGTCAGCTGCCCTATTTCACTAAAAGTGCCATCGCCGTTATTTATTTGCAGCATATTGCGCATGTACTGGTGGTGCAGACCTGCCCGCACAAACATATCAAAGCGCTCATAATTGTCGGGCGAAATCAGCAGTTTCTGGCGGCGGTTGTCTTCGGGCAGCATGTCCAGCGCAAAAATATCGAGCAGGCCGTCGTTATTGATATCTGCCACGTCGTTGCCCATCGAGTACAACGAAGTGTGTCCGATGCTTTGCTGCAGCTTGTCGGTAAAAGTGCCGTCGCCGTTGTTGATGTAAAGGTAATCCGGCGCAGAATAATCGCTGGAAATATAGATGTCAGGATGGCCGTCGCCATTCACATCGCTTATACCGGCTCCCAAGCCATACGTCAGCGCCGATCCGGCCAGGCCCGCTTTATCCGATACATCCGTAAAGTGGCCGTCGTCGTTCCGAAGTAGCTTTACGCGCATTTCCTCGGCTTTCCTGCTTAGTATCTGCTGAAAGGCAACGTCATCGAGGTTACGGAACTGAATGGGGTTATGGTTGAGCAGGAACATATCCAGGTCGTTGTCCTGATCATAGTCGAAAAAGGTAGCGCTGGTGCTGAAAGAAGAACCGGCAACGCCATACTCCTGTGCCTGGTCCACAAATTTAGGAACACCGTTGGCATCAGGTCCCTGGTTGATAAAAAGCTGATTTGCCCGCGTTTCGGGGGGCATATTACCGGAGTAGCAGAGGTACATATCCAGCAGGCTGTCGCCGTTCACATCGGCCATCGTCACACCGGTTTTCCAGTTGTTTGGTCTGCCGGCCACGCCTGCCGTGGTGGTGATATCCTCGAACCGCATGTTGCCTTTGTTCAGGTACAGGCGGTTGGGCGCCATGTTGCCGGAAAAGTATATGTCCTGCAGCCCGTCATTGTTCAGATCGCCCACCGCGACACCGCCTCCGTTGTAGAAGTACTGATACGTTAAGATATTCCCGTATGGGTTTTCATTGACGGTATTATTGAAGCTGATGTTGGTTCTTGCTACAGGCAACAGGGTGAACAGGGTTTCGGAGGGCGCATTATTTTGCTTAGCTGCACCTGTTTCAACCTTTGTGTCTTTCTGCTGACAGGCTGCCACCATAACTGTGAGGACCAGGAGATGAATAAGGCCGGATGTTTTTAAAAACTGCATACTACTATACAAGGGAGATAAATTTAAAGGGCTTATATTTACCTGTAACTGGTTAAATCGCACTATACTAAGCATTTTAACTTAGAAAACGTTCTATAACCTTCAATTTTCAGGCTAAATAGCAGATGCAGGTAAGGACTATGTAAAATTTGGCACAAATTATTTTACAGTCAACTTTTACATGCTCAAAACACAAAAAGTCTTTTTGCCGTGTGGCTTAATACTTCATGATCTTTACAGATTGTACCATGCTTGTTTGTTAGTAAGAAGGTAGAGTCAGGATTGCATCGCAGCCTCACGCGCTACACTATGCTGATGCACCAGATAGCACACAAGCACTATAAGGAAGAAATCCAGATTGGCTTTTTCATTTCCGGGAATGTTTGATGATGAGGTATGGGAGAGCGCAACTTCAACGTACCAGTTGCAAGTATACTATCCTTAGTCAGCAAAAAGAAATTCTTACACTTCGGGAGTGAAGCGGTACAGATAGTGGATGCCGTCTTAAAGCTTCTTAGGCGGCGGAATGTTCCGGTAGCTGCCTTTAATAGATTTAATGGTGAGCTGTTTCAGGAGTAATCTTTATACATCCACCAATGCATACTATATACTTTGAAGCGTTGCTTACTCCTTTATCACCTTGATAGCTCGCTTCTGGTCTACTCGCACCAGGTAAACACCCGATGCCAGCCCTTTGAAAGAGATAGCTGTCTTTGCTCTACCGACACGTTGTTGCCTGACCAGTACGCCCAGCGCATTGTACACTGAAACAGTTTCGATCCTGTGCTCACTACTCACCATTAAATCTGCTATCACCAGGGTAGGATAAGCAGAGAAATCCGGCTTCTCTGCAGGCTCATTCCAAAAGCCAGTTGGCTCCTGCAGCGTGTCCTGCCTTTCGTAAGTACGCAGGTTGGGCATTTCGTCGAGTGTAATTACGTAGTCGTGCGCAAACATCTTTTTCCATAGATCAAGGGAATTATACTTGCTGTCTTGTGTGTAAGCCCCGTACCAGGGCATAAACCACGACCAAGCTGTCCCGTCTTTTATGAGGTTATCTACATCCGGGAAAGAACCTGTTTCGCTGAGTGCCAGCATTTTTTTACCACCATACCTGTTATTCATATCACTAAACTCCAGTGCCTGTGAGCCATGATCACCATCTTTGTAAACATCACGCCCAATAATATCTACATATTCATCGCCCGGGTACCAGGCATCATCATTGGGCTCGCGCGTCCATACCCAAATTAAGTTGGTGAGTCCATGATACTTTACCATCCTGTCATACATCAGGTGCCACAACGCTTTTAAAGGCTCCGGCCCCTTGGCACCCCACCAGAACCAGCCGCCTGCTGCTTCGTGCAAGGGTCTCCAGATGACAGGGACATGTAGATCCTGCAGTTCTTTTAACATGCCGGCGGTAAAGTCTATGTCAGCCAGCATGGCTTTGTATTCTGCAGAATTTACATCTGCAATCTTTGAGATATCGAAATCTGTTCCGTCCGGCTTTGACTGGTTTTTGGTATAAAACGCTTCCGTAATGCGTGAAGGGTCCCGCCAGTGCCACATCAAGGCAGGTATCCCGTTTCTGTTGTACCAAGCCAAAGCATCGTTTACAGGCTCCTTATCGTTGTACCAGGTATAGCCTCTGCCGCTATGCATAAAGTCCAGACCAAGCAGGGCCGGCTCTTTGCCGGTATTCTGCTTCAGCCAGTTTACCTCATCCATACTCTTTAAGGTCATGACACCCGAGATAATTTTCTCTCCATAGTTATCAAGCAGGAAATCGTATAAGGCTTTGGCTTCCGGTGTTGGGTTGGGGGTTATCAGGGTCTGGTTCAGGTGAAACCTGTTTGCGCCATCTACTTCTTTCACTTCTAAGTAATCAATGTTTATCCATCCCCAGGATTTGATAATCTTCACCTGCTGTTTTCCAGCCGGTAACTTCTGGGCACTGACAAGCTTCTGGGTAGTATAGGCACTGTTTTGTGCTAAGGAGAAGTCCAGCGTATTTTCACCTAGCTGCAGCTTGTTTATTTTATCGCCATTTGGTGCTGAAGCATTAATTGATAAATCATAAAAGCCTTCTTTCGGAATTGTGATGTCAAAGGTAAGGCTGCCTTCCTGCTGGGCTACAGCAGCGGCGCCGGAACAGGTGGCACATACTATCTTCGATGCGCCACCTGCGAGTATAGCATTTTCAGCCTCATACTTTTGCCCTGAAGTCTGAAAAGTAGACATACAGGAAAAAAGCAGAAGAAATAAACCGGCAGAAACTTTAATCATGTGGAAGGGCTTATGTGCCTGAAAGGAGCACCTGATCTGTTGATTTTCGATGCAGTGAGTGAGGTATATAAAAAAGAAAGAGCATTGCTGCCCTTCCTTTTACTTTAATTCAGTATACTACCGGAGTCCTAAATCATCAATGTAAATGGTATTCGGATTGGTACCATAGTTTTTGATGTACAGTTCTGCAAGTCCGCTGGAAACATCTCCCAGGGAGCTAATCGGAATTTCAACAAGCTTATACTCTCCTGCTTTTACATCAAAGGGAACATCGCCTGAAGTTACACCGGCAGCATTTTTAACCTGAATGGCTAACTGGCTATCCTTTTCACCACCACGCACATAAAGAACCAGGTGGGTTTTACCGGCTAAGATGTTGGCATTAACCGGATGTAACTGAAGGGCTCCATACGCATCTTTGAAAACTACTTTGATTGCTTTGGTACCTCTGTTTACGTTTTCAGTATTTTCCAAATCCTGAACATCCGTGCCCCAGCCGCCCCATAGCTGCCAGGTTTCATTGTCGGCAGTATTAAGTGCGTCGTTGTAGATATAAGAGGAGATATTTGGTGCTGCCGTACCGATTTGCGCCTGTTTGTCTGTTGTTACAGTAAAGCCAGAGGTCGTTATGAGTGTCAGCACACCTGTTTTAGCGGCAGCCGGCACTTTTAAAACTATCTGGCTAGCATTCTGCGCTACAAACGTTGAAACTGTCGCACCACCCGTAAATACTACCGATTTTACCTGATCCAGTTCAGTTCCGCTAATCGTCAGGTAGCTTTCTGCAATTACGGGTTCCGGCGCTACACTTGTGATTGCCGGTAAAACAATGGTTACCTGAGCATCTGTGGCAACTACATAGTCCTTTATGGTAGTAAGTGTTAATGCTCCTTTTTTAGCATTCATCGGCACCTTTACAACAATGCGGCTCGGCGACTGACTAACAAAAGCAGACACCTTTGTTCCACCCTGAAACTCAATGCTCTTCACCAAATCAAGGTTGGTTCCGTTAATGGTAAGATCCTGACCTGGATCTACAGGGCTTGGAGAAAGAGAAGTAATAGCCGGTAACAGGATGGCGAGTTGCTGTGTGGTGGTTACTTCTACGCCAGACTTAGCCACCAGGGTGAGGGCACCATTTGACGCATTGTTTGGCACCTTTACCACAATCTCGTTTGCTGACTGGCTTACAAATGTACTTGCCTTCGCCTCGCCTACGCCTGTAAATTTGATCTCCTTCACAAGATTCAGGTTAGTACCCGTAATAGTCAGGTTATCGGAATGCTTTACTGCCTCAGGAGACAAAGCCGTTACCGCAGGTAAAATTACATTCAGCTCTTGTGTAGTGGTTACCTCCACGTCAGAGTTAGCTACCAGCGTTATGTTTCCTGAAGAGGCATTCTCCGGTACTTTTACCACAATCTGCGTAGCAGACTGGCTTACAAAGGTGCTGGCTAGGGCCTCGCCTACCCCTGTAAATTTAATAGCTTTTACCAGATCCAGGTTTGTACCTTTTATAGTGAGATTACTGCCGGTAAGTACGGAAGCTGGCGTCAAGGCTGTTACAGCCGGTAAGGTCACAATCAGTTCTTCCTCTGTTTCTATAAAGGTTGGTTCTGTGCCGCCACCTAACAGAAGCAGGGTTCCGGTTTTTGCTGTTGCCGGCACCTGCAGCACCAGTTCTGTTGCAGACTGGCTTACAAATTCATCAACCGTATCCTGCTCGAATACAACACCTTCTACCCAGTCGAGTTTGGTGCCCGTAATAGTAATGTTTGCACCGGGCCTTGCTTCTTTGGTGACCGAAGCTATTGTAATCGGCACCAAAAAGCTTAGGATGGTTTTCGATGTAACATCCGCACCGTCCGAGAGCTTCAGCGTTACTTTACCTTCCTTGGTTTCTTCCGGCACAATAAGCCTGATGAGTTCGGGCGTCTGCTCGATAAAGTCTGCTTTCGCAACAGTTACGCCAGGCAACTCAATGGCTTCTACTTTATTAAGATTACGGCCGATAAACCGGATCTCCTCTCCGAGCTGAACGCCGGAGGGACCAAAGCTCAGCAGCTCTACCTGCCCTGTATTGGGACTATTTTCATCGTCATCCTCACAGGAGGTTATTATCCCAAACGACAGTACCAGACATAAAAAAAGCAGGAACCTTGTATTATAAAAATTTTTCATACTTGATATTTATCTTCTTAAGGATGAATTATTTAGCTGCCTTAGGCACTACCCGCATGTTGTCCATGGCAAAGTTTGTATTTACTGCCAATGGTCCGTGGAAGTAAAAAGACACGCCATACCCGTCAGGGTTATATGGGAATTTAGCATTCGCAGCATAAAAGTCTTCGAAAGGAATACTTACTGTTTGCCATTGACCTTCAGTATCCAGGTTGGGCTTCCAGTTATAGTAAATATCATTCCTTTCATTCGCCATGTTGTTACCCACATACATTCTCATTTCTGCACCAGCGAGTGGTGCCAGTGTGTTTACTTCAAACTTCACGACATACTCGGCTGGATTAACAAATGCTGCTGCCGGAATATTTTTAGTTTCCTTTGTTGCATCGCTGGCTGTTGGTGCAACCCAGAACTCGGCGTAGGGGTAAGGACCCAGCTCTTTATTAAACCGAAGGAACTTACCATTAATAGGTAAAATAACCGGATCTGATGATTTGATGTAATCCGCTCCTGTCCAGAACCCTGCGGTCGTTTCATCAAAGCTCGCTATTATGTTTCTGTTATCATGGAACCAGAAATCAGATTCAGCCCCACCGAAGTTAGTGGTAACAGTTATGGGGCCTGGCTGGGCTCCCTCAGGCACTCTTACTTCTATGGCATTAGCATCTTCTGATACAGAAACTACTTCGCCCTGTATGCCTCCGGTAAAAGTTACCGTAGCAGGCTCGTAAAAGTAACTGCCATAAATAGTGGCAACATCACCAGTATTCACATACTCACTCAGCATACTGGTAACCACCGGCTCACTTATATCTACCACGAAATCATACATCAAAGAATCGCCGTTCGCAAAAACAAGCTTCATTTGGTTGGTGATGTCTGTTGGAATATCAGCCGGCACCCTGGTGATAATGGAAGTACTTGTGATAAAGGTAGGCGATAGTGTGCCTTGCAGGTCGTTGAACCATATTTCACGTGCATTCTGGAGGTTTTCTCCTATAATGGCAATCATGGCTCCCTGTCCTGCTTTAGCCAGGAGGGAATCTGATGCTTCAGGGCTGGTTACCCGGATGTAGCTTATTCTGGGCTTGCCACCATTGGGCTGGTCTTCGTCGTCCGAACAGCTGGAAAATATCCCTGTCATCGCAAAAGCGATGAACAGGAACAGCAATGACTTATAGTTAAATTTCATATCGTAGTTCATTATTTTTAGACCGCAATGTTACTATTCGAAATCATAAGGGACTGGTTCCTCTCGCAACCATGGCGCCTGACTTGCCTCAGATGCCGGTATTGGCAGCAGGAAGTTTCCGGAATTAGCAGTAGCTGTTCTTTCTGCAAACCACGAGGTTTTCTCAAACTCCCAGGAAGTTGGGTTAGGCATGCGGTTTGGATGAACCACAAAGAGGCCGCGGTCCTGGCTGTTGATGATCTCATAAGCCCTGTCAGGATTATAGTAGTGTATGCGAACCAGGTCATACCATGCTAATCCTTCCATGGCAAACTCCTTCATGCGCTCTTCAAACACATCGCGCCAGGTAAGCGGCCCTTCAAGAGGGGCTACACCTGCTCTGTTGCGGATAACGTTTACATACTCCAGTGCTTTGGGGTCTGAGGTAGACTCGTTGCTACCCAATACAGCGTCGGCATAGATCAAATACATTTCGGCCAGGCGCAACATGTAGGTATCGTTCGGATAGCGCTGCGCGGCAGCCTCGCCGCCTAAGTCGGCAGCTTTACCAACCACATACTTCTTAATATTTACGAAGCTGTTATCTGCTGTTGCTGCAGGTGCCGGAAAGATGAGTTCCTGCTCTGCGGCATTACCATCAGCATCTCTAACTGTTTGGGAGATCTCAGGATAATGGAAGCCAGGCAGCATATAGGTTGCTTTCAGACGTTCATCATTCGTAAATCCGTCTTCAAACAAACCATCGTATAGGCTCAGCTGCCACCACGAGGCGCCTAAATCTCCTCCCCAGCCATCACCGTTGGCAATATCATTGCTGTACGTGATCTGCGAAACCATGGTGTTGGCGTAGCCATAGTTGGTAGTAAACACCCACTGCTGCTCAAACAAAGATTCGATGTTGTTGTCGTAAGGATAACGGAACAGGTCAGCATAGTCCGGCAACAGGGCATGGCCACTCAGGGTGATCACTCTTTCGGCATACTCTTTTGCCTTATCCAGGTACTCCTGGTTCATCGTACCACCTAATCCGGCCCGGGTCAGGTATGTGCGGGCCAGCATACCTTCTGCCGACCACTTTGAAAGCCTGCCAGGCGCAATTTCGCTATCCGGGAGGTTTTCGGCGGCATACTGGTAATCGCGGGTGATGAACTCCCACACACTCTCTACCGTGTTACGCTTCACTTCCGGAGAATTCAGCAAGGCAATGTTGTCTTCAATGATCGGAACCGGGCCATAGTTCATTACCAGCATAGCATAAGCTGTGGCGCGCATAAAGCGGGCTTCGGCAATAACGTGCTTCTTAATGTCTTCTGACACGCCGGGACCAGCATAGCGATTCACGTTCTGAATGAGCGTGTTTGCCTGCCCTACCACAATCCAGAAAGTGCGGTATGCTTCGCTGTTTGAGGTAGAAACTTCGGTAGTATTGAACAGTACGTCATCCCGATAGCCCCAGGCGCGCATGGTAGTACCGGCTCTCAGGTCACCAAGCGCCCAGGAAGCCTTGTCCACGTAATCCTTCCATACTACACTGTAAAGCGGTGCCGAAGCGGCCAGTAACTGCTCGTCTGTTTTAAAGAAGTTGGCATCCACTAATGTATCCTGTGGGGGTCTTTCCAGGAAATCCTTCTCACAGCCCGAAAAAAGGGACAGGGCCAGAAGTCCACCCATGTATAAAAATCTATTCTTCATTTTGCTCTTTGTGTTAAATTAAAAATCAATACCAACATTCACAGAGTACACCGGCGTTAGCGGATAGCGTCCGTAGTCAACACCTATAGCAGCGTTTTCTGCAGTTGCATTCGGGCCTACATAAGAACCAACTTCAGGATCGTAGCCGGAGTAATTAGTGATGGTATAAATGTTCTGAGCACTTACGCCAATTCTTGCTCCTTTAATATACTTCAGCCTTTCTACCATGGCAGACGGGATGTTGTAGTTGAGGGTGACGTTCTTAAGGCGTACAAAAGATCCATCCTCTACATACTTGTCGGTGTGGCGTTGGAAGTTGTTATTCTTGTTACCACCAGACATTCTGGCCACGGTTGTGCCCGGGTTTTCAAGATACGGGTTACCTTCTCCGTCTAAAGCCACCCTGGCATAGTCAAAAGCACCTACAAACAAGTTACGGCCCAGGTTGATGTTGTTGGGGTTCGTGTTCTCGCTACGCAGGTAGTTGTAGATGTCGTTTCCGATGGTGCTGGTGATGAGCACACTCAGGTCAAAGCCTTTGTAAGTAAAGTTGTTGGTGAAACCGGCATAGTACTTAGGCCAGGGGTTACCAATAAAGGTCTGGTCCTCACCTGTAATAATGCCATCGCCGTTGATGTCTTTATACTTCACGTCGCCAACCCAGATGCTGTTTTCGGCGATCGGGAATTCTACGCCATTATTGTCGGCTGGCAGGGCACTGTTTTGCAGTTCTTCCAGCGATCCGAAGATACCTTCTTCAATATAGCCATAGAATAACCAAGGCGCCTCTCCCACTACTGTACGCTGTGTCCAGTTGTTCATCCACCAGTTGATGCGGTCTATCTGGCTGCTCTCAGTGGTAAGGCTCACCACCTCTGTTTTAAAGTGCGAAAGGTTGAAGTTTGATGACCAGGTAAAGCTACCATTGTCCACATTAACAGTGTTCAGGCTCAGGCTCCAGCCTTTGTTCTGGAGAGATCCGATGTTAACGGTAGGAGGCTGAATGGCGCCATTGCCGTTTGTACCCATGTACCAGGGAAGGGAGCTTTGCAGGATCAGGTTATCTGTGTTTTTGATATAATAATCAGCCTCTACCTGCACTCTGTTCTCGAACAACCCTAAGTTAATACCAAAGTTATTTGTCTTGGTCTCCTCCCACTGGAAGTTAGGGTTAGGATATCTGCTGGCGATAAAGCTGGTACCCCACGGTGTAGGGCCGGCAGCAAGCGTACCATAAATGGCGCCGGCGCCCCCCTGGTTACCTGTCAGGCCAATCTCATAACGTAACCGGAGATCGCTTATGAAGGGCACATTAAAGAAATCTTCTTCAGAAACTCTCCAGGCTGCTGATACTGACGGGAAATAGCCCCATCTGTTTTCTGGGCCAAAGTTTACGGAACCATCTACCCGGAAAGCACCTGTGATGATGTAGCGCTCATCGAAGTTATAAATTATCCTGCCCAGGTAAGACTCCATCGCCCATTCTCCTTGTCCGCCTCTGGCAACGCTTGTTGCCTCATCGCCTGCGTTCAGGTCGATTACGTCGTTTGTCTGGAAACCGCGTCTTTCGCCATACAGGTTTTTCCATCTCGATTCGTTCACCTCGTGGGTTGCCATCAGGTTGATGCCGTGCTTGCCAAACGTTCTATCGTATTGGAGCATCTGGTTCCAGGTATAGGAGGTGTTCAGGCTATTATTATTGTTCAGAACAGCAACTGTGTTTTGCTGGTAACCGAACTGGTAGGTTGGGAGGAAGTAAGTAGAATTTGAAAAACCAACGTTCCCGTTAAATGAGGTGTTGAAGTGCAGGTCATCGGTGATTTTAAATCCTAAGGTCAGACCGCCCAGGAACTGTCGCTTTTCCAGGTCGTTTTGCGTGAGTTCAGCAAGACCAACCGGGTTTGGTGGCGAGAATTGCTCTGCTGTGTTGGTTGTCGTAACTATACCACCACCGTAGGTGCCGTTCAGGTTTCTTACCGGGATATGCGGTGCCAGCTGAATTCCGTAGGTGATCACGCTTGATTGAGTGGTAGACAAACTTTCATCTGTCTGCGCATAGTTGATGTTTGCTTTAATAGTAAGCCACTCTTTTGCCTGGTTATCTAAGTTCAAGCGGATGGAATAACGGTCGAAGCCGGAGCCCAATGCCACACCATCCTGATTGAGGTATTCACCAGACAGGTAATAGGTTGTTTTCTCGTTACCACCACTTAGGCTTAGCTGGTGCTTTTGCATCGGAGCATTCCTGAAGAGCTCTTCCTGCCAGTCCGTTCCTTCGCCCAACAGCGATGGATCTAAGAAGTCCTCGCGCACGTTACCACCGGCAATGGCCTTATACTCGTTGTCCATCTGGGCATACTGGCGCAGGTTCATTACCTTCAGTTTTTCTGGGGGCGTTTGTACGCTGTACAGGAAGCCATAATTAATACGAACTTCGCCGGCCTTGCCACGCTTGGTGGTGATCAGGACTACGCCGTTTGTTGCCCTTGAGCCATAAAGGGCTGTAGCAGATGGGCCCTGCAGAATCTCCATGCTCTCGATATCAGCTGGGTTAAGTGTAGAAAGCGGGTTAGAGCCGGAAGGAGAAATAGAACCCGGTATCTGTACTCCGTCCACTACATAAAGGGGCTCGTTTGTTCCGCCAATAGAGTTAACGCCCCTGATATTTACTGAAATACCGCCGCCTGGCGCACCTGTGTTCTGCGTTACATACACACCGGCAGCACGGCCCTGAATGGCCTGTTCGATAGTGGTGTTCACTGTTTTGCTTATCTCCTCAGAGCTAATGGTAGTTTGAGCACCGGTTACTTCACTGCGTCTTATCTCGCCGTAGCCGGTTATTACCACTTCCTCCAGTTTCTTTTCGTCTACAGCCAGCGCTATGTTAAGCTGCGAACGGCCGTTTACAGGAACTTCCTGGGTCTTAAAGCCAATATAGGACACAACAAGCACTGCGTCCGAAGGGGCCTGTAACGTAAAATTACCTTCGGCATCCGTTATAGCTCCGGTAGCAGTACCTCTGACTCCTATGCTTACACCGGGCAGCCCTGTGTTATCGGCCGCAGACGTTACCTTGCCGGTAATGGTATTAGCTGTCTGAGCAAAGCCACAGAAGGCCTGAAGAAGCAAGAGAGCCAGCAGCACGGGGGCCAGCTTCCACTTAAAATCATACATAAAATAATTTTTAAAGTACATATACTTCATATTGATAAAGAATTAAGGAGATTTGGTTATGTTGCCTGGTTCAGTTTAGATGCTGAATTCATATTGTTTATTCTATATTAAAGGATTGTTGATTTTCCATTTTCCATACTTCCTGCTAATTGTTCCAGGGAATACGGTCAGAAGAGCAGAGCAAATCTTACATGCAGCGCCACAAGATTTGTATGTTACAAACTTCCTGTCTTTAAGGCACAACTTGGAATGAAATAAGCAATCACTCAAAAGTACGCTAACGTATGAAGCATCTAAATTATAGAAACGGCATGATTGATAAGGTTATCATTTGTTTCTGATGTGTGTGCTGTTTGTTAACAACACAGTGAGTGAGCGCTTAAAACCTACCCCAAACACGTTTTTGCCTGATGACCCGTAAACACCTACTGGGGCAGTACAAGATAAAACCTTAACAGCACCCCTTTTCTGATTCGGCTAAAATCATAAGGCCAGGGCAGACATGCTTTATAGCATGTCTGCCCTGGCCTTATGATGATTTATAACTATCGTGTAAGGTTCGGCGCCCTTGCGCGGCGCCGAACCTTACACGATAGTTATAGTTCCCTTATCCAGATATTACGATAGCTAACCGGATTGCCATGGTCTTGCAGCGTAATGGGCGCTTTGCCATGGGCTTTATATTCAGGCAGGCCAATATATTCAGTCGGGCCCTTTATTTCGACATTGTTCTGTACCACAACACCATTTTGCAGCACTGTTACACGGGCAGGCGTAAATACAGTTCCATCCTCCTTAAAACGGGGAGCAGTATAAATAACATCGTACACGTTCCAGTCGGTTGGTTTGCGGGTAACGTTTACGAGCGGGCGGTGCTGCTTGTAAATACTGCCGGCCTGGCCGTTGGCATAGGTACGGTTATCGTAAGAATCCAGCACCTGCAGCTCATACCTGTCCTGCAGGAAAATACCACTGTTGCCGCGGCCCTGGCTGGTGCCTTTCACCTCGTCGGGTGCGCTCCACTCGATGTGCAGCTGAAAATCACCAAAATCTTTTTTCGTGGAGATATCTCCTTTGCCTACTGTAAACGCATTGTCTTTTACCTGCCATTTGGCCTCACTGCCATCGCTTTTGGCTTTCCACTGCGACAGGTTTTTACCATCAAACAGCACAATGGCATCGGAAGGAGCTGCAGCGCCTGTACCAGGTGTAACAACACGTACTTCAGGCTCCCAGAATTCGGTCATCTCAGGCACCATTTTGGGCGGTTTGGGTGTTTCCTGCGCCTGGGCATGGTTGTAGGCGCTTAGGCCTGCTATCAGAGTTATGGCTGCGGCTTTTTTCGTGAATTTAAAGGTCATAATATGTATGGCTTGTTTTAGTTTGACATTTTAACGAGCTCCGGTAGGTAACGTTTGCTCCAGTTATCTAATATCGTCCCTAAAGATACTGGTTTGCCGCTATAGGCGCGTATCAGCACCCATAGTTTTTCTCTATTTTTCCAGATGTATTGTGATTGTTGCCGGCGCCAGCCCTTCGGAAGTAGCCGTGAGCTTTACCTCATCCGGCTCTTCCTGCGCCTGCACAATAGCCAGACACTTGCCATGAAAAGCTTTGCGGTAACTGGCTTTAAATGGCTCTAAACTTGTTTGCAGGCCATTATCCACGCCGGCTATACTTGCTTTGCCGTCCAGGGCAAAGTGTACCAGGTTGTCGGCGTAAGGCACCTCTATGCCATCCTTATCTACAATATGCACTGTCACGAAAGACAGGTCTTTGCCGTCAGCCCTGATGTTGTCGCGGTCAGCCTCCAGTATGACACGGGCGGGCGCACCAGCTGTTTTTATCTCCTGTGTCAGCACTTCTTTCCCGTCTTTTCTGGATACAGCCCGCAAGGTGCCCGGCTCAAAGGTCAGGCGCCACATTACGTGCAGGTCATCGCCTTGCTTGCTGCGCTTTCCCAGTGATTTGCCATTGAGGTATAACTCCACTTCATCGGCATGGTTGTAGTAAGCCCACACATCTATGGTTTTGCCAGCTGGCCAGTTCCAGTGCGGAAACACGTGCAACACCGGCTTGTCTGTCCACTCGCCCTGGTACATGTAGTAAGAATCTTTCGGAAACCCGGCCAGATCAACCACCCCGAAGTAGGAGCTGTGGGCAGGCCAGTCATAGGGCGTTGGCTCGCCGATGTAGTCGAAGCCTGTCCAGATATACATGCCCGAAAGGAAATCATACTTCTTGATTACTTTCCAGGTTTCTTCGTGCGTGGAGCCCCAGGGAGCGCTCACGTTGTCGTAGGCGGAGATGGTCAGATCAGGATTGCCGCCGTGGAAAGGAATATCCCAGCGCACCGGCCAGCGTCGGATGCTGTCGGAGGGCATGGTGTAGGTGCCGCGTGTGGCCAGTGCCGATGTAGTTTCGGTGGCAATAAACTTCTGTCCCGGAAAGTTCTTCGGAAAATCCTTGTAGAGCTCGTGATGGTAATTGAAGCCAACCAGGTCCAGTGCGCCGGATTTATAGATGTTGTTGTTGGGCTGCGGATCGTTCAGGGCAGAAGTTACAGGGCGGGTTTTATCGAGGCCTTTAACGATGCTTGCCAGCTCTTTGGTGATGGCAGGCCCTGCTATACTATCCCACTGCTCCGGAATCTCATTACCAATGCTCCAGATAAACACGCTCGGGTGGTTGCGGTCGCGGCGGATGAGGTCTTCCAGGTCTTTCCGGTGCCACTTGTCCCAATGCGCGCTGTAGTCATACTTGGTTTTGCCTTTCTTCCACATATCAAAAGCTTCATCCATTACAATAAAGCCCATTTTGTCGCACAATGCCAGCAACTCAGGTGCAGGCGGGTTATGCGACGTGCGGATGCCATTCACGCCCATGGCCTTCAGAATCTCCAGTTGCCGCTCCAGCGCACGTGTGTTAACGGCAGCACCCAGCGCGCCCAGGTCGTGGTGGTTGCACACGCCCAGTATTTTCATGGGTTTGCCGTTCAGCGAAAAACCCTGCTGCGCGTCGAAGTTAAAGTAACGGATACCCAGCGGCGTTTCGTAGTTGTCGATTACGTCGCCGTCCTGAGTAACCTGTGTTACCACAGTATACAAGTATGGCTTCTCGACAGACCACAGGTTAGGCTGCTCTACGGTAAGTTGCTGGTTAAACTCGGTGGTACTGTCTGCCAGTTGCAGGTTGTCTTTGGTTGCGCGTGCTACCTCTTTGCCAGCGGCATCATACACAATGGTTTCTAAAGTATAAGGGCCTTTCTTTTCAGTCCTGTTATTGATTTTGGTGCTGATGACTACTTTGGCCGTTTGTGCATTTACCTCGGGCGTGGTAACGTAAGTACCCCACTGGTCTACATATACCGGATTCGTTTTTACGAGCCATACATTGCGGTAAATGCCTGATCCGGAGTACCAGCGGGAGTTCGGCTGCTGCGCATTGTCTACTTTTACGGCAATGGTGTTCTCTTTATCGCCATAGTTGAGGTAAGGCGTTAGTTCATAGCGGAAGGAGCTGTAGCCATTTGGCCGCTTGCCCAGGTAATGGCCGTTAATCCATACTTCGCTGTTGGTGTACACGCCGTCAAAGTCGATGAAAAACAGCTTGCCTTTATCAGCTTCATCTATGGTAAATGATTTTCTGTACCAGCCGATACCGCCCGGCAAAGCGCCTCCACCCGCGCCCGCCGGATTGTCTTTGCTGAAAGTGCCCTCGATGCTCCAGTCGTGTGGCAGGTTCAGCTTCCGCCAGTTGGTATCATCAAAATCAGGCGCTTCAGCGTTGGTTGTATCACCCAGACGGAAGGCCCAACCTTTATCGAAATCGGTTCGTTCTCGGGCCTGTGTTTGAGCAGATTCTTTTACAGCCGAGGTCTTGCAGGCGTACAGGCTGAAAACAGCAGCCAGCAAAAGGGCAAAGGTATAGCCTTTGGCAGCGGCTTTTCTTAAAGTATGATACATCGTCAGTGGCTTTTTACTCAACATTTTTGTGAGCAATAAATATACAAAAGGATAAGTGTCGTGAACGCGTTAATATATTCCATACGAGGCAGCAGCTTCAGGAAAATACAAACAACCAGTACCCGCAGACCTGCTTTTTAAGCGGAGCTACTTACTTATACTTCGATCAGCACAGGCTGCATCTTTCAGGTTCAACAGCTCTGTAATAAACAAAAAGTGGAGCAGCGCCATTCTTGCATCACCCCACTTTTTGTTTAATTTATAATTCTGTATTGGTAACTCTTACTGAGTCGTTAAGGCAAAATATAGTGGAAGGCCAGCCACTCATCTTTTCCAGCATCATAGCTGGTACCAAACCAGATACCTTTGCTTTGAAATTCTTCCGGGAAAGCTTTTACAACCTTCAGAATATTGGTAGCCGGGTTCATCCAGTGTCCCGGATTCTGGATTAGCGTACCCCCTTCGCTTAAGGTAATTTCATTGGTCTCTTCGTTTATCGTAAATGTGCCTGTTGTGGTCTCGCCGTTCTGGTAGCGGGTATAATTCTGGCCGCCAAATTGGTCGAAGCGAACCCATGCGCCTGCCGCAGCAGTAACCCAGGTGTCGTTCCAGCCCCAGTCTTTAGAGTCTGCGGCCGATGTCGTCCAGCCTTTGCCGCCTGCAATCCAGTCCACCGGATTACCTGCCACATCCAGTTCCCATACCCGCCCGGAAGACTGGCCACCGGTCAGCATCGTCAGTAATTCGCCAGGAGCAAATGTTGGATCAAAACCTTCGTCCGGACCTGTTTCTACCGGCGCTTCGGGCACGTAGTTATCAGCGTACTCTTTCGGGATAAAATTCCATACATACAGGTAATCGCCTTCGCTGTTGGTGCGGCGAACGCCGACCTGCAGCGCGTTTTCAGTCAACGACAGCACCACCAGGTTGTTGTTCCAGTTTGTGGCGTTCGCAATAAAGCTGGGAGATCGGAGGATAGTCGCATCTGTTGTGCTCAAAGTATGCTCTTTCGCGTTGAAAGAGAAAGTGCCTGTCTCGTTCACACCTTCCGATACTTTATGAGTTTTCAGAATGGGCCCGCCTTTCAGGCTGAAAGTCATGGTACTGGCTGTATCTGCCGCCGGGATCAGCCAGGTATTATCAGCATAAGCAGGCGCCCATCCTAATTTAGCAGTCCCTACCTGGAAATCTTCCCAGGTGGTTAACGGCTCATAGTAGTATATAGGCCCGTCAAAAATACCGTGCCCGCCATAGTCCAGTACCCACGTCTTCTCATTGCCAACGCCGCCGGTCAGGTTTGTCCACAACGGATCGTTCACGTAGCTGAGGTTATCTTCTGTCACATGGATGGTCGTCGGCTCCATCTCCACGATTCCGCCGGCTGTAAGCGCAGAAAACTTGATAACATAATCGCCTGCAAAGGCAAAATGCACCGTATCGACCATGCGGTTTGACTTTCCGGTGCCGTAATCCCACATAGATACTGTTTCGGGAGTCTGATTGATGAGGATAACTGTGTTGCCGCCCGGATCGGCCTCCAGGTCCTGCACCACTTTGTAATGTATCTCGGATCTGTCGAGCATTCTGCCCAAATCGTGGTCATTATCCTGGCACGATGTAAAAAGAAACATCGGGGCAAGAAGCAGTAAAAATAAAATTCTGAAGCTTTTCATCTTATAAAGTCTTTTATGGTCACCTGGTTCCCTGCATGTACCGGACAGGAGCTGCGCAAAGATCTGTGCTCCCCTGCCCCGGCACATGCCGGGTTCATGTTGTTTTACCTGATAAGCTGCACCCTACCAGCCAGGATTTTGCTGCAGCACGCCATCTGACAGCGTGATTTGTGTATAGGGAATTTGCTGCAGGCCCCGGGTTTGAATAATATTATTAGCTACTATCGTTTTAGGTACCGTTGTGCCGCCGTTTTCCACCGTAGTTGATTCGGCAATTTCAGCAGCAGCCACTTCTACACCCTGGCGCAGCAGGTCCCAGTAGCGCAGCCCTTCAAAGGCAAACTCCAGGCGGCGCTCTTCCAGCATGTTTTCCCCGGTTACGGGCAATGCCGAGAAGTTGTCTTTGTAAGCGCGTCGCCGTACTGTATCAAAATAAGCCTGGGCATTGGGGCTGCCCAGCTCGGCTGCCATCAGCAACACATCCGCATAGCGAATAGAAACAAAATCCTGGAACTGGCCAATCATAAAGTTAGTGGCGCCCAGGCTTACGGGTATGCTGTTGCCGTTCTCGTCCACCATCGGGGTATACTTCTTTATATAATAGCCGGTGTATTCTCTTTGTTTGGCCTGATTGACAAAAGGAATGTCCTCTTCTTTAATAGCGATGATAGATGCTGTTTTACGCGTGTCGTTGTCGCTGTAGGCATTCCAGAGTTCCGGGTTCACGGTACCTCCTCCCCACCCGTTTCCGTAAGGATAGTTGAACTGCTCACGCAGCCCGAGCATCACCATCCAGTGGTTACCATCGGTGTTTCCGTTGTAGTCGCTGGTATAGGTATACTTGACGGCAAACACGGTTTCCTTGTTATCCTCTCCCGCATAGTCTCCGAGCGAGGCTGCCGGCCATAGATTAGCATAGTCTTCTACCAAACCAAAGCCGCCATTGGCAATCACGTCTTCCAGGTAGGCCAGGGCCTGTGCTTTGTCCACCACGCCTGCCAGATCGGGCTTTGCGTAATAGCCGGTATAGTATAAGTATGCGCGACCTAGCAGCGCTTCTGCCGCCCATTTGGTTGCGCGGCCGTAAGTTGCCGGATTTTGAGCCGTATAGGGAGTAGCCGCCAGGTTCTCGGTAGCAAACTTCAGGTCTTCCGCAATCACTTTATACACCTCTTCCGGCGCTGCCTGCGGCAGGTTTTCGGCGGTGGGTTCTGTCAGCAGCGGAATATTGCCCCAGAGCCGCACCATGTCGAAGTATAAATAAGCACGTAAGTACCTGGCTTCAGCCTCGTAAGTATTCCTGAGTTCTTCTTTACCGGTCCAGTCTATCTGATCCATTTTGCTGATCAGCACATTGCAGCGGTATATGGCCCTGTAATAAGCAGACCAATTACCCCCAAAGAGATTCTGATCCGAAGGAGAACGGGATTTATCAAACTCATCGAGCATCTGGTAGCCGAAACCGTCTGAGTTGCCTGTGCCGCCGTAAGCATTGTCGGAGAGCACGATGGAAGCAACCGGAAAACTGATGCCTTCTGCCCACACCGACTGCAGTCCGTCATAGCATCCTACCAGGGCTTTGTAAGCATCGTCCGGAGTCCGGTAAAAGTTGGCATCCGTTACCGATGTCAGGGGTTCTGTATCCAGGAAGCTATCGTCGCAGGCCCCCAATGACAGAACGCCCAATGCCAGTAATAATATCTTTGCTCTTTTCATACGTTTACAATTCAATTCTTAAAACTTAAGGTTCGCTCCAATCAACACTGTTCTTGGCCTTGGATAATATCCCAGGTCCACACCCTGCGCAAAGTCAATGCTATACCCTATTTCCGGGTCCATACCTTCGTATTTGGTGAAGGTGTACAGGTTCTGCACCGAAGCATAAATTCTTACCTGGCTGAGGTAATCTTTCTTGATCAAGCGGCCGAAATCATAACCAACCGTTACATTGCTGATGCGCAGGAAATCGCCGTCATGGATGTACAGGTCAGAGAAGTTGGTCCAATTACGGGCATCTTCTGTTACACGCGGAATGGTGTTGGAAGAACCTGGGCCGTGCCAGCGATCCAGAATAGCGGTGGTATAGTTGGCATACTGGTTTGCCTGGTTGCGGTACGACTGCACGAGTTGGTTGCCGGCCACGCCCGAAGCAAGCAGCGAAAAATCAAACCCTCTGTAATCGGCAGAGAGGGTCAGGCCGAAAGTATAATCGGGGTTGGGATTACCGATAATGGTTCTGTCCTGCTCATTGATCACGCCATCGCCGTTCTGGTCCACATACCTCACATCGCCCGGCGCGGCATTTGGCTGGATCAGGACGCCTTCCGGCGATCTGTAAGCACCTACTTCTTCCTCACTCTGGAAAATACCGGCGGTTTGCAAGCCCCAGAAATAGCCGATAGGGAAACCGTTCTGCGCTCTGTAGAACTCCAGCGAGTTGTCGAACAACTGGTTCGCCAGTCCGTGCACAACGCCATCAGCTGTCGGGATGCTGCCTACTTCATTTTTGTTGTAAGCGCCGTTCACGCCCACTGAATAGTTAAGCTCCCCAATGTTGTCGTTATACGTAATACCAAGTTCCACCCCTGTATTCTTCACGTCTCCACCGTTGATAAAAGGCGGTGCGGCGCCTGCCGTAGCCAGGATGGGCGCCTCTATCAGCCAGTCTTTGGTCGTTTTATCATACCAGTCGAAGCTCATATCCAACTTGCCGTTCAGGAAACGGGCATCGAAACCAAGGTCGGTCTGCTCCGATGTTTCCCATTGCAGATCAGGATTACCGAGCCTGCTGGGATAAGCGCCAGGGGTAAGCGTGCCTTCTTCAGATCCGAAAATATAGTTGGTGTTGGCAAAAGTAACCGGCGCCAGGTACTGGAAGAAGCTGATGTTCTGGTTGCCGACCTGTCCCCAGCTGGCACGCAGTTTCAGAAAACTCAGCCAGTCCTGCGTATCACCCATAAATGCTTCGTTGGTTACTACCCAACCAGCCGAAACAGAGGGAAAGTAGCCCCAGCGGTGGCCTTGTGCGAACCTGGATGATCCATCGGCACGGAAGGTCGTGTTCAGCAGATAAGTTTCCTTGTAATTATAGTTCAGTCTGCCGAAATACGACATCCTTCTATCCTGGTCGTAAGGAGCGCCGGTGAGGCTGATGCCGGCCCCAAGGCTGTTGGTGGCATTAGACAGCCAGGCGTGCTCCAGATCATTGAATATAAGATCCGTGTTGCTGCCATAGATGCTGCTGCCATCGTTCTGGTAGGCAGAAGTACCAACCATCACCTCAAAGGCATTGTCTTCGTTCAGGTTGAAATTGTAAGTCAGCAAATTGTCCCAGATCAAGGTTCTGCCTTTGCCCATCGACTGTCCTACCCTTGTGATGTTGTTAAAGGCGTAAGCAGACAAAGTATAAACTGGCATGAAAGAACGGCTTTCGCTCGCAGCATAATCCAGCCCCAGGCTTGTTCTGAATCTCAGGTTTTTGATAGGCTCCACGACCAGGTACATATCTCCTAACAGGCGCTGGTTGTTGCGCTCGTTCTGGTTACCATAAACCATCTGTGCATAAGGATTCGCCTCACCAGTATTCCAGGTAGAATTGCTGTTGTCGTAGAAGTTACCGTCCTCGTCATACATCGGCACAAACGGGCTGGTGTTAAAGGCGCCTCGTAACGAGTTATTGTACTGGTTACCTACCCCGATACCATTATTGTTGATATAGGCATAGGTCAGGTGCTCGCCTATTTTGATAACGTCCTTATACAGGTTGTGCTCAGAGTTGATCAGGAAATTATAGCGCTCATAGTTAGACAGGCTTTTGCCGCCCACAATGCCTTCCTGCGAAGTATAAGAAAGAGACGTAGAGAAAGTAGAAGTTTCAGAGCCTCCGCTCGCCCCCAAAGTATAATTTTGGGTAACGGCATCATTCACAAACATCTCATCCAGCCAATCGGTGCCGCTGCCCATGGCCGCAATCTCATCGTTGGTGAAATACGGCATTTTGCCTGCATTTACGGCAGCCTCGTTCATGATAGAAGCATACTCTTTGGAGTTCAGCAAGTCAGCTTTTCTGGCAACATTCTGCAGGCCATAGTAGGCATCAAACGTAATTTTGGCCGGCTGACCGGTCTTGCCTCCGCGGGTTGTGATCAGCACCACGCCGTTGGCAGCCTGCGAGCCATAAATAGCGGCAGAAGCGGCATCTTTCAGCACATCAATGGAGGCAATATCCGCAGGGTTCAGGTAAGAAATATCGCCTGTCAGCACACCGTCTACCACGTAAAGCGGGCCGGCATTGCCGATGGTACCCAGGCCCCGCACAATCACGCGCATCCCTTCGCCCGGCTGGCCCGACGTAGAAGAAATCTGCACGCCCGGCGCCTGCCCCTGCAAAGCCTGCAGTGCGTTGGTGGTGCTTTGCTTCTGAATGTCCTCCCCTGATACCTGCGCTGTGGCGCCGGTTACGAGTTTCTTCTGTTGCGTGCCATAACCTACCACCACTACCTCGTCCAGCAATTCCTGATCGGTGGCCAGGGCTATGTTTATTTGTGAACGCCCGTTAACAGGCACTTCCTGTGTTTTAAAACCGATGTAAGATACCACGAGCACCGCATCATCAGCGGCCTGCAGCGCAAAATTTCCGTCAATATCCGTTATGCTTCCGGTAGATGTTCCTTTCACGGCAATACTTACGCCGGGCAGCCCTGTTCCATCAGCTTCTGATGTAACACGCCCTTTTACAACCTGCTGCGCATAAGCGGCTCCACAGGTATAGAGCAACAATATTAGTATTAGAAATTTCCTCATGTGAATTGAAATTTAGGTTATGAGAAAGCCCCGCCAGCCGGTGCTGGAAACGCTTTCTCTATTTAAGCTTAACTGATTTGGATTTTCCGGAATATTTAATTACCTGATCAGGCGTGGCGTCAAACTGCAGTTCTTTGGGCCTGTTTTGATTGATGTATACCACGTTGAAGGTTCTGTTTTTCAGCATACCATCAAAACTGCCTTCGCGCTTGCCTATCGTGAGTGTTTTAGCGGCTTCGTTGTAGGTGATGGGGATAATGGCAAACTTTCCTTTCTCATAGTTATAGTTGGTGTTCTCGTCTTCGTAAAGTTCGAATTTACCATCTTTGCCACCATATACATACAGTGTTATGGTTTCTGCAGGCTTTTCGGCCGCGTATTCTATTTCAGGGCCAAACGGAAGTATAGCGCCCTCTTTTACAAAAATCGGCATACGCTCGTAAGGCGCATCTGCTGTAAGTTGCTGACCGCCTTTCACGTACTTGCCGTCGTACAGGTTGTACCAGCCGGTGCCGGCTGGCAGGTATAAACTACGGGTAGTGGCTTTGTATTCATACACCGGATTTATCAGCAGGCCTGGCCCGAACATAAACTGGTCGCCGATATTGAACACTTTCTTATCTTGTCCGAAGTCCATTACCAGCGCACGCATGATGGTATAATCGTCGTGGTATACCTTGCCGGTGAGCGAATAAATGTAGGGCATCAGGCGGTAGCGCAGCTTGTTGTAATACACGATAGACTTGTAAGCCTTGTGATCTGCCGGGGCAACGTTAAAAACTTCACGATAAGGAAACTGGCCATGCGATCGGAATAAGGGCGTGAACGTGCCATACTGGTACCAGCGGGTTTCCAGTTCCCGCCACTGCTCCAGCGCTTCGCCTTTCGGCTCAGGCCGGTCATACTTGTTTTCTACAAAGAAACCGCCGATATCGGTTGTCCAGTACGGGAGGCCGGAGAGCGAGAAGTTGAGGCCAGCCGGGATCTGACGGCCCATCTCGTCGAACGTGGCGGCAATGTCGCCGCTCCAGGTGGCAGCTCCGTAGCGCTGCAAACCGCCAAAAGCCGAGCGGGTAAGTATAAATACGCGCTTGTTGGGCGCTACACTACGCTGCCCCTCATAAATGGCTTTGTTCTGCATCAGCACGTAGGCATTAAAAACCTTGTCGGCCGCACCCAGGTAAGTTGGGTTCATCAGGGCCTTGCGGTGCTCGATAGAGGAATTCGACAGGATATCGGGCTCGGTGGCGTCCAGCCACCAGGCGTCCACGCCTTTGCTGTACAGTTTTTCGTTTAGGAGTTTCCAGAAAAGCTTTCTGCCCTCGGGGTTAAAAGCATCATAAAAAGTGGACACATAGCCTTTGCCAATCCAGTCGCGGATGCCTTCGTTTATACTTGTTTTGTAGAGCAGACCTTTGTCATCAAATAGCTTATAGTTAGCCGTTCCCTCATAAAACTTAGGCCACACCGATATCATGAAGTGCATGTTATACTTGTCGTGCAGCTCGTCAATCATACCTTCAGCATCCGGGAAGCGCGTTTCGTCAAATTCGTGGCTGCCCCACTGATCTTCCTTCCAGTAAGACCAGTCCAGCACAATGTTATCGATGGGGATTTCCCTTTTCCGGAATTCCTTTGCTGTGCTGAGGATCTCTTCCTGCGTTTTGTAGCGCTCGCGGCTTTGCCAGAAGCCCATCGCCCACTTCGGCATTACCTGCGCGGCGCCCGTTAAAGTTCTGTAGCCACTGATAACTTCATCGATGTTGCGGCCATTCACAAAGTAATAGTTGATCTTATCGCCTGCCTCCGAGGCAAAGGCAATCCTGCTTTTCTCCGCCGGCGTTTGCGGCGTCAGGTAGCGTAGGGCAATAAACGACTGCCCGCCGTCCGGGTTCCACTCAATTTTAAATGGATGCCTGCGGCCCTTTTCCAGCTTCTGCGTAAACACCGATTGTCCCGGATTCCAGGCTTCGCGCCATTTGTCCAGCAGCAGCTCGTTGTCTATCCATACTTTTACATAGCCGGATGCCGGCATCGAAAAATGAAATTCGCCGCTTGCATCCGGCTCGATATAACCCTCCCAGGTCACGGTGCCGCCTTCCAGAGAATACCCTTCCGGGAAATTCTTCAGCTGCTCCAGAAATTCATAGTTAATATCCTTTTCCAGGCGCACAATGGGCGCTTTGCCTGATTTGGGAGCCGATATGTAAGTAGCAGTGAGTCCGCCGGGTTTGTTGTCTTTTGTGTAGAGTTTCAGGCTGGAAAGTGGCTGATACGGCCGTACATCGCCAAACTTGGTAATGGAGTTGTTATCCCAGAGGATGCCGTAGTTCCTGTTCGAAACCATGAAGGGCACAACAGCCACGGAGTTATACTGCGTCAGGTCTACCTGCCAGCCCCTGTAATTCATCAGGCCGGTCTGGTGCTGGCCCAGGCCATAAAAGGCTTCGCCATCAGCTGCCTTAAAAGCCTGCTGCAATGCATAGCTTTTTTCCTGACCAAACTTAACCGGCGTAAATGCATTGCCGCTTCCACCGGTTTCCTGCAATATTGTATTTCCGGCCTTATCCTGAAAAGTAACCTCGCCGGTGCTGGCGGCTACTTTTACCTGCAGCGATTTTGTGCTGAGTACCAGGCCATCGTTGTTTTCCTTAATTGTCCAGCCTGCGGGCGCTTTTCCGGTGTCAATCACCATCAGGCTTTCCTCGTTTCCAAACTCCCGCGTGGGCGCAGCCACTACATGTATGATGTTGTCTGCTATTACCTGGAGCTTTACATACTGTGGGTCTGCGGCACTTGTCTGTTCCAGCTCCACCAGCACGCCGTCGTCTAACTTCTTAAAGCTTTTAATGGGTCCGGTGAAGGACGACAGCGCAACAAATAACAACAGGTAAAGGGCACTTCTAACTCTCATTTTCAAAGGGTAAAGTTTGTCTTTCACGGCACGCATCAGGTGCGTTTTTAACCCTAGCAAGGTACCGGAAAGCACGGGAGAGCAGGGGTATCAAATGTTTCTGATATGCGCACAAAAGGTTAATATCGCCCGAAATACGGGTTTTAAGCCCTGTTGAGAGTGGTATGTTCGTATCAGATTGAGTATAGCCACAAAAAAGCCGGGCAGTTGGATGGCCCGGCTTTTTTGTGCGGCAACATGCTTTTATACTTGCTTTGCTTCCTGCTTGCTTCCGGCATACTGCGACGGCAGGATCTTATACTCCTCTTTAAAATATTTTGCGAAATACTTCGGATTGTTAAAGCCCACCTGGTAGGCCACTTCGGCCACAGTCAGCTGACTTTTCTTCAGGAGCTGCGCCGCATGGCGGAGCCTGATTTTCCGGATAAACTCCACCGGCGACTGCCCCGTAATAGCCATCATCTTTTTATACAGTTGCACCCTGCTTACGCCCAGTTCCCTGCTTAGCGCCTCCACCGACAGGGCTGTATCCGACAGGTGTTCTTCCACATGCTTTATCGCTTTCTGAATCAGTTTGTCGTCCAACGACACAATATCCTTTTCGCAGGTCTGCACGCTGATCTTCCGTTCAAAAACTTTCTGCAGCAGCTCCCGCTGCGTTATTAGGTTTCTGATGCGGGAATGCAGCAGGTCGAAGCTGACAGGTTTGGTTACGTAATCGCTGGCCCCGATGTCCAGACCCTTTAGTTTCTTTTCTTCGGAGGCATGAGCCGTCAGCAGCACAAACGGAATATGCGAGGTGCGCGAATCCTGCTTTACTTTCTTGCAGAAGTCTATCCCATCCAGTTCCGGCATCATCAAATCACTCACAATCAAATCCGGCAGGTACGACAGCGCCTTCTGCCATCCTTCCTGCCCATTAGCAGCTTCTATTATCGTAAAGTATGCCTTCAGGCTGTCCCTGAGGTAGAACCTGAAATCCTCGTTGTCTTCTACCACCAGCACCACCGGCAGGTTTGGGCCGGAAGCGGTTTGTTCAGGCTTTATACCTGCCCTGCTTGCTGCCGTTTCCGCTCCTTCTACATCCGATCTTTCCGCATACTTCTCCATAGCCGCCATCCCGGGGGCCGGGCTGATTTCCTTTACCGGAATGGTTACCGTAAAGCAGCTGCCGACGCCGGGGGCACTATCGACTGTAATCATGCCGCCATGAATTTTCACAAACTCGCTTACTATGGCCAGGCCGATGCCACTGCCCTGGTTCATCAGGTTGCCCGGCACTGCATCGCGGTAAAACCTCTCAAACACTTTTTTATGGTTTTCTTTTGCAATGCCGATGCCTGTGTCTTTCACCTTCAGTTCCAGTATTTTGATGCCGGCAGAGGAAGAGTCGTTGTCGAAGCTATTAAGCTCTACTGTAATGCGGCCATGCGCGGGCGTAAATTTAAAAGCATTGGAGAGCAGGTTAAAGAGTATTTTCTCCAGCTTGTCGCGGTCGAAAGAAACCTGCAATTCCTGCACACCGGATTTAAACGCAAGCGGGATGTTCTTTTTGTCGGAAAGGTCGGCAAAGGAATGAACTGTTTCCCGCACAAAGGCCACCACGTCGCCCTCCGAGGGTGAAAAGCCAACTACCTTGCCTTCCATTTTCTTGAAATCCAGGAGCTGATTTACCATGTGCAGCAGCCGTTTCGCGTTTTTGTTGATCATCTGGTACTGCTGCTGCTCACCGGGGTTTGTGGTGGTTTTCAGCAGCTTTTCGATAGGCGCCAGTATGAGCGTCAGCGGCGTCCGGAACTCATGGCTGATGTTGGTAAAGAAGTTGATCTTCATCAGGTCGAGTTCGTGCCGCTGGCGGGCCTCCCTCCTTTCCTGCTCCAGCATAAACCTGGCTCTGGCGCGGTGCAGTTCTATGCGCCGGATGAGTACCAGTGCAACAATAGCAAGTATAAAGTATAACGCCAGCGCTTCCTTTGTCTGCCAGAACGGCGCCAGCACCCTAATACCCATACTTGCTCCTGCTTTGTTCCAAACCCCGTCATTGTTCGAGGCCATTACCCTGAATTTATACTTACCGGGATCGAGGTTTGTATAAGTTGCTTTCCTGTTCAAGTTATCAACGGTGTGCCAGTCTTTGTCAAAGCCTTCGAGCTTATACTTATACTTGTTTTTCTCAGCATGAAAGAAGTTGAGCGCCGCAAACTCTACGGAGAACACATTTTCGTCGTGCTCCAGCGTAATGTTGTCCAGCCCTGAAATCGCCGTGGGAAGTATAACCCGGCCATTCGTTACCTCGTTTACTTTCAGGCTCTTGTTGAAAAGCTGGAAATCAGTGAACACCACCCGGGGAGCTGTTTCGTTTTTCTCTATTTTACCTGGGTAGAAAATATTGTATCCGTTTGGGCCGCCGAATATCATCTCGCCTTTGCTGGTTTTCAGCGCCGCATTTTCATTGAAAGCTTTCCCCTGCAGGCCGTCGCGCTCATCGTAGTTCCTGAAGCTATACTTGTAACTGCCGGCTTTGCCGCTTATAACCAGGTTCGATACGCCATTTGGCGTGCTCAGCCACAGATCGTTATGCGCACCTTCCAGAATGGTAACAACAGTGTTGCTGGGCAGGCCATCCTCCATCGTAAAATGCGTAAATGTGCCTTTCTTCTCATTATAAAGCTCCAGCCCCTCCGTTGTTCCTATCCAGATGTTATGCTGTCCGTCGCGGTGGATGTACATCACGTTGTTGCTCACCAGGCTGTGCGGGTTTTTGGGATCGTGGGAGAAATAGGTGCTTTTGCCTGTCTCTTTGTTGAAAACATCTACGCCGTTGCCGCCGGCCACCCACAGATTGCCATGCCTGTCTTCGGCAATGGAAGAAATATAATCGCAGTGTACCGGATACACGCCGGAGCCGAGGCGTGAGTGGCGGAAGCCGTTACGCTGAGGGTCAAACAATTCCAGGCCGCCCCGTAGTGTACCTGCCCATATATTTCCCCTCGTATCTTCATACAACTCCCATACACTGTTATCAGACAGGCTTTCCGGGTTTTCGGGCTGGTGCCGGTAGTGCGTAAACGTTTTGCCATCGTACCTGTCGAGGCCGCCCAGGTAGGTGCCAATCCAGAGTGCCTTATCTTTGTCTATCAGCAAACTGACAATAATGTCGCCGGTGATGCTGTTGGGGTCAGCGGGGTTGTGGGTATAGTTGGTATAAACGCCGGTGGCCCGGTCGAAGTAAAAAAGGCCGCCGCCGTTGGTGCCTATCCACAGGTTGCCTTTGTCATCTTCTACGAAGCTGTTTACATCATCATAAGGCAGGCTGCCACTCACGGAAGCCTGGTGCCTGACCAGCGGAAACCGGACAATGTTTTTGTGGTAGTAATTGATGCCTTTCTTGAACGTGCCAACCCAGATAATGCCCGCATCGTCTTTGTACAAGGTGTTGATGCTGTTGTGGGCAAGGCTTTTGTCAGATTCGTCGTTGTGGCGGATATACTGTACTGTAAGGCTTTTTTTGTCGATTACGTTGATGCCGCCATGGTCTGTCCCGATCCAGATTTTGCCTTTGGCAGCTTCTACGATTCCCCTTACCACATTATTGTTCAGTTGTAATGACCTGGAGTTCTTGTGAAAGTGCGTAAGCGATTTACCGGACTGGTCATAAAAATACGCGCCGCTTTCCTTGTCGTTCACATACAGCCAGAGGTCGTTGTCGCTGTCTGCTACGAGGGCATAATTCTGCATCTCGCGGGTATACTTCCGGTAAATGTCGTCGTTCCGCGCTATTACTTTCAGCGTTTTCCTGTCCAGCTTCTCAAATATGCCGTTCCGGTGCACCACCCACAGGTCTCCCCGGGCAGTCTGGCTTATTGCAGAAATATAATCGGTGCTGAGGCTATTGCCATCGGAGAAAGTATGCCTGAGGTGAACAGCAGTATGGGTACGGGGATTATACTTTGTGAGGCCCTGGCCTGTAAGGATAAACCAGTAATTACCATCCTTGTCTTTTAAAATATCTTCGATACCGGCGCCTGCGGGCAGTCCATACTGCTTCAGAAAACCGGCCGGATTGCGGTCGAAGTGTTCTGTTTCGGGGTTAAACACACAGGTGCCCTGCGGCGTCTTCACCCAGATTTCACCGCCGGGGCCTTCAAACAATTCCAGCACGTCGTTCCCTACTATAGAAGAGCTGTCGTTGGACTGGTACCTGAATACCTTCAATTTATAGCCGTCGTAGCGGTTGAGGCCGTCGAAGGTACCGATCCATAAATAGCCGTTGCTGTCTTTCAGGAAACATTTTACCTGGTTATTCGACAGGCCGTTGTTGATGTCGATGAGCGAAAACCTGTACTGCTCCGGCAAGGCGGCAAGCACCGGGGACAGCGTACCCAGCAGGAACAACATTATCAAAATCCATTTGGTACTACGCATAGCTGCCGTAAAAAGCATGTTTATACTGGTTTCCTGCCCTGAGAAAAGTTATTTACATGATATTGGTTCCAAACGGCAGCTATTTAACTTTTAGGAGCAAAAGCCAGTCATGTTAAACACAATAAAGCCACTATTTTACAAAGAAGCCAAATAAAAAGCCAGCAACAATGCCGGCTTTTTATTTGGTATGAAATCAACTCTTTGTTTGTAGCACAGTTTTACCCGGTTTCCTCTGGCAGTGCAGCCATGTTCAGCAGTCCATCCGCATTGATGGTCCAATAAGGCGGGCCTCTGTCCCTGCCAGTTCAATGCAATTTCTATCATGATCAGGGCAGGCGCTGCTTAAACTACTTCTTTAAGGTATCGGCTACGGTGGCAGACATTGGTGTGGTTGGCCGCCCGATCATTTTGGAAAGCTCGCGGCTATCATCAAACAAATCTCCTCTCGAGGCAGACACGTCCCATCCGGCAATCGCTTGTGCCAGCCCTTCCGGTAAGCCGAAACTAGTCAGTGCACCTGCGTACTCCGCTTCAGGTAGATTGGTGTAAGGGATGTCTTTCCCGGTCTGTTTTGAAATCTCTGCAGCAAGGTCGCTCAAGGTATATGCTTCATCACCGGCTAGCTCATATATCTTTCCCTGGTGTCCTTCGCTGGTCAAAACAGCCACGGCTGCCTCCGCATAGTCGGCGCGGGCGGCAGAGGCTATTTTACCTTCTCCGGCGCTTCCGATAAATGCACCACCAGCTAAAGCTCCCGGAATGGAGCCTGTATAATTTTCGTGGTACCACCCGTTGCGAAGTATAGTGTACGGAATTCCCGCATCACGCAACGCAGCTTCGGTCGCTAAGTGTTCTCCGGCAAGGCTAAGCGATGAGGTGTCGGCATGCAGCAGACTGGTATACACAATCCGCTTTACGCCTGCCTGCTTCGCGGCCTTAATTATGTTTTTGTGCTGGGTAGCACGCTTGCCCACTTCACTGCTGGATATAAGTAGCAGGGTGTCTATGCCCTGTAAAGCTTTAGTGAGTGTTTCAGGCTTGTCATAGTCTGCCTCGCGGGCTTCTACCCCCAGGTCAGCAGCTTTCTCCGGCGTGCGAACTAATGCAACAATGGTATCAGCAGACACCTTTTCTTTCAGCTTGTTTACTACAATGCGACCCAACTGCCCGGTCGCTCCTGTGATTCCTATTTTCATTATGTTTCCTTTTAGTCTATTTTTGATATACGCCAGATTTGTTCTCTAAGCATTATTTTCAAGTATAAAGCTGCGTTCACTAAAGGCCGGTATGGTGACTGCCCCCTCATAAAAATGCTTCAGCTCATCTTTGCTGTCCATCAGGCCTAAGCTGTACAATACCGGCACATAATGGTCAGGGGTTGGAGAGGCTGTTTTGCCGAGCTTATGGCTGGTTTCATACTGAATAAGGTTGTTGAAGTTTCGTTCGTCCAACTGCTTTTTAAGCCAATAATCGTATTCTGCCTCCCAGCCAAAGACGGTCATATCTCCACTTCGCATTTTCTGTCCGGCCAGTTGCAGGTTATGAATAAGCGAACCGCTGCCGATAATGAGCACGCCTTTTCCCCGCAAAGCCTTCAGTTGCTTTCCCAACTCGTAGTGATACTCAGGTTTCGCATGATAATCAATGCTCATCTGAAACACCGGAATGTTGGCCTCCGGGAATAAATGCATGAGCATCGGCCAGGCGCCATGATCCAAGCCCCACTCGGGCGTTTCCTGCACGGAAGGAATTATATTCTTTACCATCTGGGCAATGGCTGGTGCCCCTTTGGCCTGATACTTCACCTCGTAGTATTCCTTCGGAAAGCCGTAGTAATCGTAAATCTGTGTTTGCTCCGGCGAGATGTTTACATGTGTACCCTGGGTACACCAATGGGCAGAAACAATTAAGGCTGCCTTTACTTCATACTTGTTTTGCAGCTGCCCGCCTAATTCATACAAGGTATTCCAGAAGGGCCGCTCCTCTTTCGTAAGCGGAATATCAAAAGGACTTCCATGCGAAGTAAACAGCACCGGCATCTTCTTACTTTGTGTTGGAAGCGTATCGGTGAAACTTTTAAAACTACTTAATGAGCTCATAACGGAAAAAGTTAATAGCGTTTGCAGAAACTGCTTACGATCCATATTAATCAGGATCTTGGCTGAATAGGTGCTTTCTTAGATCTTCCCCAAGCAATAAAAACAGCTACCAGAGCCAGCACAATGTTCGTACCTATCATAGCACCTTCGCCTCTGGAAAGGTGAAAAATTGATGCAAAAATCATTACGGCTACAAGACCCAAGGCTGCCCAGACGGTAAGTTGGGGTTTGATGCGAAGCAGGGCAGGAAGGATCAGACCTAATCCACCTAACACTTCACTTATCCCAATAAAGCGTACCAGTGCTGCAGGCACCTGACTGGCCCAGGGCAGCATTAGCGAGAGTTGGTCTATCGGCTGAGCCACTTTCATAAAGCCTGACATGAGAAACATGCCGGCTAAAAGCACCTGGGCAATCCAAAGCGTGATGTTCAGGGCTTTATTGCTTTTCTGATTTGTTACACTATGCGTTGTCATACTGTTTTAGTTTTGAGTTTTAGTTTTTTCCTAACTTGCGATACAAAGGTGGTGAGATTCTGGGGCCTTCGCCTTGATGTATGTTAAGAAAAAAGCAGCCAGGCTGGAAAGAAGGAATTGGTAATATAGCGACTATTGCCTTTCCCTAGCAGCTCAAACCTGCTTTGATATCTATTGCTTATCATAATTACCTCCTGAAAGCTTTGGCAGCAGTACACTTTAATAATCATACTTAAAAAATGGTAGAGGCCTTTTTTGATTACTTGCGTACTAAATTATCTATTAATGACCTGCAGATTTCCCAGCTTAAGCCTAATTTGAAATTACGGCACGTGGAGAAGGGGCAGCTATTATTGCGGGTCGGAGAAGTTTGTTTGTATGGTAGTTTTGTGCTTAAGGGATGCTTGCGAAGCTATGTCATTGACGAGAAGGGCAAAGAACATATTATACAGTTTGCGCCCGAAAACTGGTGGATAGCCGAACAGATCAGCTTTTTTAATAAAGAGCCCGCCATCTATTATATTGATGCCATTGAGGCGACAGACCTGGTGGCTTTAGACTTAGCTTTTTTTGAGGAGTTGAACCGGGTGGTTCCTAATATGCCACAAATGTTGAGCAGTTTACAATTGAACAGCCTCCGCTCCTTTCAGAAACGACTGATCAGCCACCTGAGTGAGACGGGGGAACAGCGTTATCTGGCCTTCATCAGGACGTATCCGTCTCTTTCCCTGCGTTTTCCGCTGTGGATGATTGCTTCTTACCTCGGGATGGCTCCCGAATCACTGAGCCGCATCCGCAAAGAGTTAGCTGACAAATAGAAATGCGCAGATGAATTATCCAAATATATCGTTAAGCGCTTAGCCGAACAAGGCCGGTTTGCCGCATTTCACCTAAATCTTCAAGAGTTTCTAAAGTATAAACTGGCGAACGGTGAGCATGCCTGCGCTGTTGAATCAGCCCACTTCTCCCAGGTGTTCCTCATCTGAAAGAGCAGACTTTGCGAGTATCTCCCGGAGGCGCTCGATATGCACTTTCATCTCTTCGGCCCGATCTTCCTGCACGCTGGCCCAGCGCTGGTTTCCTTTCTCGGTACCACCCTGCGCCATGTGTATCAGAATGTTTCGTCGTTCCTCCAGGGTACGCAATGCTACCCAAAGGGTTTCTTCCAGCGCACTCGACTTGCTGAACAGCAGCGAATCCTCTGTAAAGGCATGGCCGGTATGGCACCTGAAGCGCTTGTTAGTACCTTCCGGGGAAAGCTCCCACAAGCCGCCGCCGCAATCAGGGCAGCTGTAAGGCGATTTTTTTCCTGCCTTGTCTAAATCTTCTATGCTTGTCATAACGCTGCTTATCATGATTCGTTCTGCTATTTGCGCCTCCAGCCAGATGTCGGTTGGCACAGCCACAGAATCCTGTGGCGGCTGATGCGCCAGTTCCACGAGTAAATCCGCCATTTCATCTAAAGATACCACATAATCTGTGGCAACGCGCCGGATAACGTTTTGCGGCAAAGGAGGAAACTCAGCATCTGCCGGGTCCTGCACCACCGTAATGCCGCCACTGCGTTTTATAGCCTCCATGCCAATAACGTCGTCGGTCATAAAGCCGGTTAAAATCACGCCGATGACGTCTGCCCCGTAATAAGCCGCTGCCGACCGGAACAGGGGATCAATGGCCGGACGGAACTGGTTTTCGCGGGCGCCCCGAAGTACCAGCATTTCTTTTCCTTTTAAGATTAGATGCCTGTCGGCGGGAGCCATATACACGTTTCCGGCTTCAAATACCATCTGGTGCCCAGCTACGTGGCAGGTAAGTCCGGTATACTGGTTCAGGCGGTTTACCAGAAAGGGTGTAGACGAGTCGCTGCTTAAATGCTGTACAATAAAGATAGCGGCCGGCAGGTTAGCCGGAAGTTTAGACAGCAGCTTTGTTAAAGCCTGCATGCCCCGGCGGAGGTGCTGATAACGATAACTTTAGGGCTGCTTGCTGTCATAAAATGTTATTAAACTAAGCCCGGAACATGCGGGTATAGTAAATTATATTATAAAACGTGAATCCTTATTTATCAGCTCGACATGAAGTGTTGAAAAATATGCAAAAATACATGCGCTCCTATTCCCTGTATTTTTAGTTTATCTGCCATGGCTGCACAAACAATATTTCAAGTTATTATCTTGTAAATTAATAAGATAAAGAAGAGAACGGCAGATCCTTTCGTAAGAGGAACAAGTATGGCAAAATCAGCGAAGCACAAGGAGGACCAAAGCGAGGATACCAAAAGCCCGGCAAAGGCAGAACAGGAGATGTATGTGATAGGGATTGGCGCATCTGCCGGTGGTTTGTATGCCCTGGAGGCGCTGTTCAGCATGGTGGCCTGATAAACCTGACTGAGAGCGACATCGGCCGTTCGATTTACCACATATCCAACAACCTGCGCTACGATTCGCTGATAGAAGATGTACAATACGTTATTTCCAGCAACCAGACGGTTGAGGAAGAGGTGCAGGACAAGAACGGCATATGGTACCAGATGCGCATCCTGCCTTATATTACGCAGGAGCGGCAAATTGACGGGGCTACCATTATCTTCATCCAGATAAACGAGCTTAAAAGCCTGCACCTGCTGCATGCCGGCATACTGGACAGTTCACCCAACGCCATTATGGCGCTGAAGGCCATCCGGGACCAACAGGAAGCCATTACGGATTTTACGATAAGTATGGTTAACCGGAGCGGGATGGAACTGCTTGGCAGCACGGAAACCAGTTTATACGGAAACTCGCTTTGGAAAGAATACCCAAGTTTGCTGCGCGAGGGGCTGTTTGAGCAATTGGTACAGGTGGTGGAAACAGGCGTGATGCTGAACGTGAAGCAAGAAATAAAGTATGGCAAAGATCCGATCTGGCTGCATGTAGTAGCTTCTAAATTTGATGATGGCCTGGTATTAACCATGCAGAACATCACGGAACGCAAACAAAATGAGCAGCAACTGCTGTTGCAACAGGAAGAAATTACGGCCAGTGCGGCACGTTTCCGGACCATGCTCGAAGCCGTGCCACATATTACCTGGACCAACAAACAGAACGGAGAAAATAATTCTTTCAATGAATTCTGGTTCAAATATACAGGTTTAAGCCCGGAAGAATCAGCAGGCTGGGGCTGGGAGAAAGCATTTCACCCGGCAGATTTCAAAAAACTGAAGCCTGGTTACCTGGCGTCACTGCAATCAGGAGAGGTTTATAGCGCAGAGGCCCGCATCCTGCGCAAAGCGGATAACCAGTACCGCTGGCACCTGATAAAAAATGTACCCCTCCGCGACGAGACCGGCGAAATAGTGCTCTGGGTTGGCACTGCTACAGATATACAGGATCAGAAAGACTCCGAAAAAGCCAATATAAAGCTGGGGCTGTCGCAGCAGCGCGAAATCATGAAGGCCATACTGCAGGCGCAGGAAGAAGAGCGCAGCCGTATTTCGGAGGCGCTGCATAATGGCCTGGGACAGATTTTGTACGCAGCCAAACTGAACCTCGACAACCTGCCGCTCGACAAGTCCGGTCAAAAGCATATGAAAGAGCACATAGAACAGTTGCTGGCTCAGGGAATTAAGATAACGCGTAATATTTCTTATGAGCTGACGCCTTCGGTTTTAAAAGAATTTGGCCTTAAAACAGCGGTAGAAGAAATTATTTCTATGTTTAGCAGCCCTGAGCTGTCGATATCTTCAAACATCAGCGGTTTCACAAAACCGGTAGATTATACGACAGCCTTATCCTTGTACAGAATTATTCAGGAGCTGCTGAATAATATTGTAAAACATTCGGGGGCAACAGAGGCCTCTGTAACACTTGTGCGTAAAAAAGATACCATTTTGCTCCGCGTGCAGGACAACGGCATCGGTATAACAAAGGAAGAGTTTAATGCCAAGAAAGGCATTGGCCTGAGCAGCATACAAAACAGGGTAGAACTGCTGGAGGGGAAAATGGAAATAGGCTGCCCCGGCGGAGGTAAGGGGTGCGTGTTTGAAATTACGTGCAAAGTATAAGTATAAACTTTCCAGCCTATAACGCGAGCTTCCGGCCGCTTTGGTAAGTATAATTCATATACTATAACACGACAGTTGCCGCTACACTTATTCAGGCTGGTTTATATTGATGATCTTGTGCTCAAAGGCATACTTTATCAGGTTGGCTGTATTTTTTGCCTGTGTTTTCTCCAATATATTTTGGCGGTGGGTTTCTACGGTCCGCTTGCTGGTAAAGAGTTTATCCGCAATTTCTGCATTTGTAAAACCTTCAGCTATCAGCAACAGCACCTCCAGTTCCCGCTTCGATAATCCAATCTGTTCCACAAGCCCCGACCCGTGTTGCGCCTCCGGGTTGGCTGCCTTGTTCAGCATCTTTATAGAAAGCTCGCTGCTGATATAGCTGTTGCCGCCAGCCACCAGTTTAATAGCGGCAAATAGTTCCTCTCTTCCGGTGGTTTTCAGTAGAAATCCGGCTGCACCACACGAAATCATTTTCTGCACATACACCACGCTGTTGAGCATCGACAGGGCGATTACTTTGGTTTCAGGGTAATTGATGCGGATCTGCTCTGTTGCCTCATAACCATCCATTTCGGGCATGTTGATATCCATCAGCACCACATCGGCCGGAGCACTAGCCAGCATATGCAGCAGTTCCCGCCCATTGCCTGCCTCGCCCAGTACTATAAAATTTTCGCTCTGTTCGAGCAAAAGCCTGAGCCCCTGCCGCAGAACAATATGATCTTCTGTAATAATAATCTTTATCAATTTGCTTCCCCCCTGCTTAACAACATAATGATTTCCGCCGCAGCACAAACATCAGATATCCCGATGTGTTGTACATAAAAAGGTAACGGGCTGGTACTACGACACTTCAGCCACTTCCGGGCACGCATAAGTTTACACGCCACAAGGCACTTTAGTTGCACAGGAAACTGTAAAAGTCGCTCAGAAACGAAACAGGCAGTAAGCAGCGCTGATGTTATACTATAAATGCCACATTACAGAACTCATTGGCAGAACAGTTTAGGTTGTATAACGCAGCCGCCCGCCTCAGTTCCTTTTCACATAAACTATAAGCCACTTCATCCTACAAAATAACTTTCTGCAGCAGCATAGTTCCGTATGAGATAAGATGGAAATTTCAGTTGAAAGTACAAGGGTGTTGTGTTGCTTACTACTGCTTACAGTATCTCTAATTACCATAATACTTAAAGGAGTTTGATGCTATACCTGACGGCAGGTAGCTATGTAGGCTTCCGTGCTTCAGACCAGCCGGGCAGTACCGCTCACAAGTGGGCTGTTACGTTTCTACAAGCGTTGTTTTCAGCCCTGCCATGTCGCCTGCCTGCGTCCTGCCCAGAATAAAGGCTGTAATATTGCGATGTCCCACTCTGTATACTTTCACATCGTGCAGGTGCAGTTCCAGAAACTCCTGCAGCTGTTTAAAGCGCGGGGCATTCTGCATTACGCCCTCTTCTTCACCCAGGATTTCTCTGGTCATATTCCGGAAAAAGTGCGGCAGCGTATCGGTTTCCACTTTCTCCTGCGCCGGCTTTCCTGCCCAGGCAGCCAGTTCAGTGGCTGCGGGCGCACCGCTTTCCGAAACAGCAGGAAAATGCACGACTTCAAAAGGGGCATCTGTTTCGCTCTGGTACAGCAATCCCTGTGCATGCTGCCGGAGCCCTTCCAGCAGTGCTGCCGTAGCAGCAGAAGCGTTGTTGTTACTCATAGATGTAAATGCATTACTATTTATTGTACAGGCCCCGGATCCGTACGGCTCTCGATTACCTGCTGTACCTGTTTTGGCACGGCCGACAGCAAATCGTAACCGGTGGCACTTTCTATGGCATCTACGGTGGTGCGGTAGTTGCTCCAGTTGGCGTTAACCGTGTTGTTGTTTGGTGTATCAACTGCTATCACGCGGGTGCTGGTGTTGATGCGCTGCAGGTCGTTGTCTCCCTGTGGCAGCACCACCAGCACTTTCCAGATACGGGCGGGCACTGTTACGTTGCCGTTGTCGATGCTGGTAGCGCGGCCGTTGCTGCCCGTGCCGCCTTCGCCATAACTGCCCATCACCACGTATACTTCCATTCCCTGCTCTACCAGCTCACGCGTATACTCTTCCAGGTTGGCCCAGGTCTGCTGGTTGTTTTCAGGCGCCTGCGGAATCATGTTCGTCATCAGGAAGGTAGCCGCATTGTCCTCTTCTGAACTGGTCCTGTCGGCAGATGGCGTGTTGTGGCCGCGGTCGAAGCCACTGCCTTTGTAGCTGGAGCCTGTTACATGGTACCAGCTTTCGGGCAGCGCCGGATCAGGGCGGAAGTTGTCCTGCCTGTCGGCTGTGCCAAGCCAGTCCGGGCTCACATGCCAGCTCACCCAGTTGGGGGTGCCCCTGTCGCGGCTGTAGGAGAGCGCATACTGGGGCTTGAGCATCAGGTAATTGCCGGCATTGCTTTCGCTGGTGGTGGCTCCGCTGGGGTTGCCCAGCAGCAGGTGTTCATTTCCCTGGTAAAGTGCCTGCTGCTTTGCAACCTGCGCATTCTGGCAACCGGCAAGTATAAGCAGAAGAAACAGGAAGTATGTATAGCCGCGTTGAAGCATAAACTTTAAGTATAAAGGGTAATCAGAGAAGATAATATTCAGCTGATGCTATGGCTGGCACCTTTTGCTATAAGAACGACAGATAAAGGTGAACGATACAACCTGCGGGATATTAAAAGCAAAGTTTTCAGAATAAAGCGGTATAGTGCTACAACTTTACTCCTTCGTCATAATTTTTACTTCTCCGCCATTACGGAACAGGTCATGGGATACAAAGTAGCCTTCGAGTTCCTTGCCGTCTACAAGTATGGCGCGCATCGCCCTGCCCTGCTCAGGTTTACGGATCACCAGTTCCCGTCCATCATCCACTTTCCAGCGCACCTCGTCGAAGAGCGGCACCGTTACGATGTAGTTCGCATCAGCCGGCGAATACGGGTACAGACCAAGAGCGCTGAACACGTACCAGGACGACATCTCCCCCGCATCGTCCATACCGCACAGGGCCAGGCCATCCTCTCCGATGCCGTAGAGGTCGTTGAGTATCCTGTCTATTATTTTCTGAGATTTTTCAGGCTTGCCGATGAAGTGGTAGGCGAAGGGCGCCTCATGATCCGGCTGGTTGCCGTGGCAATACTGACCGATAAAGCTCGACACATTACGGGCAATGTAATTGGGATTCCAGGGCAGCGTAAACAACGAATCGAGCTTCGACTCAAAGCCCTTATCGCCGCCGTAAAGGGCTACCAGGCCCTGCATGTCATGCGGAGCAAAGAAGGATAGCTGCCAGGCGTTGGCCTCACGGTACATGTACTCGTAGTAAGGGTACTGCGGGTTGAAGTCCTTTATCCATTCGCCATTTGCCAGCCGGCCCCGCATAAATCTTGTTTTGGGGTCGAACATATTTTTGTAGTTCTGCGACCGCTGCATCAGCACCCTGTAGTTGGCTGTGTCGCCCAGCGCCTTGGCCAGCTGCGCCACCGAATAGTCGTCGTATGCATATTCGAGCGTTTTTGAAACGCCTGCCTTTGCTTTTGTCTCCACATGCGGATGCGCAACATCAGGGTCTGAAATGTAGCCTTTCTCGATATACTCCCTGATAAAAGGACGTGTGCCGCCTTCCACGTTGGCATTTTTGAGCAGCAGCTTATACGTGCCCTCCACATCGAAGCCATCGATGCCCCGCAGATAGGAACCGGCTATAAAAGAGGCGGCATGATCGCCATGGAAAAAAGTAGGTATAAAGCCGCTTTTGTCGCCCATGTCCTTCAGCGATTTGATGACGTCTGTAGTTACCTGCGGAGAAATAATGCCCAGCAGCACAAGTTTGTTGCGGTAAGTATCCCAGAGCGAAGGCACAGTGTAGTAATTAAAGTCTGCCTGCACTGTTTTCCCGTCCACGTCTGTATATTCCCCGTTCACATCGCTGCGTAGCGCAGGCCACAGAAAGGCCCTGTACAGCGAAGTATAAAACAGCTCCTTCTGCTTCTCGGTGCCGCCCTTCACGTCTATCTTCGATAGCAGATTCTCCCAGATCTGGTCGGCCTCATGCCGTACGGTACTGAAGGACTTATCTCCAATCTCGCGCTCCAGGTTCTGTTTGGCATTTGCTGCGCTCACAAAAGAAAGCCCTATCTTCATCTCCACTGGGCTGCTGCCGCCATCTTTGATATGGACAATAGCCAAGCCGTCTTTGGTGTTTTCTGCCCTTTTTTCCAGGTTGCTGATGTCTTTGTTTAGCGTGGCATAGAAGTAGATTTTATCGCCGCCCATATCCTGGTAACCCTGCACGGCTGCGTTGCCCACCTGCTCTATCTGCCAGCCGCGTACCCTGTTGTTTGCTTTGGCAAGGTCGAATACGATGCTGCGTTCTGCGTTGCCGGCATAGTTGTACTGGTGGAAACCGCACCTGAGCGTTGAGGTGAGATTTGCCTGTATCTGATAGTCCTGTAACATCACCCCGTAAAATCCGGGTGCAACGCTTTCTTTATCGTGCGAGAAACGGGAACTGAAATCCTGCTGCCCCGCCGTATTACCAGATACCGGAAGCACGGGTATGTTGCACAGGTTCCAGTGTCCCTTGTTGGTATGCGTAAAGGCGTGAATCACGGTATCTTCATACTCGTAGCCTGCCCCTGAACCAAACTCCGTTATGGGGCTAAGCTGCACCATGGCATTCGGAAGCGAGCTGCCCGGGTATACCAGCCCCGCCCATACCCGCCAGTTTTCAGGAGGCGTGTAGCCGATTATTTTGGGATCGAGGAGCGGCGCTGTGCCAATGAGCGTGTTTACATACTGCGTGTGGCTGCCCAGGCTTTCAGTACTTACGGCAGCATCGCTGCCTGTGTGCTGGATCGTTTTAGCACAGGAAAAAACAAGCAGGGCTGTGGATAACAACAAAAGACTTTTTAGCTTGGCTGTGTTCATATACTCACATGTGTTAAAAACTGCTGCTTTGCTTAAGAAGCTGTTCTGATTTATAAGATTGGTGTACAGTTATTGCTAAAGGTATAAAATATTCAGTAAAACCGCTGTGCAAGCCCTCTTTTCATAGAAAAGCCATTTCATTTTCATCGTAATACCTTTAAAGTATAAAAGTCCTGCTGTACCTTTCTGTCTGTTGTGATAAAACGCAAAGCTGATTTCAAGTTTATTCCCTTACAGCAAAGGATATCAATCAAATCAGGAAAGAAACTATTGCAAATTCTTCAGGCACTGCACCAAATCTACTCCTTTGCCTAATACGCCGTGAAAAACATCGCCTATCTGGCGGAGGCGTGCAGGTATATTTTTGATGGTGAAATCTGACGGCGAGAGTCCTGGCTTTACCTCCTCCCACACCAATGGGGTTGAAACGGTTGCGCCGGGCATGGGGCGTACCGTGTAAGCAGAGGCAATAGTCTGCCCGATGGAATTTTGCAGAAAATCAAGGTATACTTTGTCGCGCCGCTCTTTAGGGCTTCGCTCCAGGCTGGTGAGTTTCGGAAGTTTTTTGTGCACCTCCTGCGCTACCACATGCGCGAACTGCCTTGCCTGATCGAAGCCGTACAAGGCACCCAGTGGCACAAAAATATGCATGCCCGTGGCTCCGGAAGTCTTCGCGAAAGCCCGCGCACCAGCTTTATCGAGAATTTCCTTTGTAACAAGCGCTACTTCCACTACTTCGTCATAGGTGTTTTGTCCCGGGTCCAGGTCAATTACCAGGTAATCCGGCTTCTCGAGGCTGGCGGTGCGCGAGTTCCAGGGGTTCAGCTGTATGCAGCCTAGGTTGTTCATATAAGCCAGGGTAGCTGCGTTGTCACATACCAGGTACTCTACTTCCACGCCTGTCGATTCGGCTTTAAGTTTTATCGTTCTTACCCATTCCGGTGTATGTGGCACATCTTTCTGGATGAAGCCGGGTTTGGTGATACCGTTCGGAAACCGGAAAAGCGACTGCGGCCTGTCCTGCAGGTACGGCATCAGCACATCAGCTATACTTTGGTAGTAGTCAATCAGGTCGCCTTTGGTAATGCCCTCATCAGGCCAGTAAAATTTGTCCAGGCTGCTGAGCAGCACTACCTGCCCTTCAATTTTCCTTTCCGTTTTATTTGTGTCGCTGCTCATTTTATGCGGCATTTCTGCTGCCCCGGCAGACGGCTGGCTTTTGCCGGCAGGCTTCCTGCTCTTTGCTTTTGATCCGACGATTTCTGTTTTATTAGCCGGCTTTGTTGGCGCCAACAGGGTTATGCCCTCCAGGTGGTCTTCGCTGTTGTAGCCCTCCACAGCTGCCTCATCTATTTTCTTGAACAGCAGCCAGGCGCCATCCTGCCGGCCTTTCATCTTAATCAGCGTAAATTCTCCCTGCAATTTTCTTCCTTCCAGCACAAACTTAAGATGGCCTTCCTCCAGTTCCTGCAGAAGCAGTGCCTCACCTTCCTCCTGATTATCGGTTCCTGCAGCGTAGTAGGTTCCTTCATCCCAGATGTCTACGTGGCCAGCGCCATAGTTGCCTTCGGGTATATCGCCGGCAAAGGTGCGGTAGGCAAGCGGGTGATCCTCTACCCTCATGGCCAGCCGTTTATCAGCCGGGTCCAATGAGGGGCCTTTAGGCACTGCCCAGCTTTTCAGCACACCATCCATCTCCAGCCGGAAATCATAATGAAGTTTAGAAGACAAATGCCGTTGCACCACAAAATGCAGCTTTCCGCTGTGCGCTTTTTCCTGCCCTTCCGGCTCAGGTGTCTGATTAAAATTGCGCTTTTCGTTATATACCTTTAAACCCATAGATCTTTCTCTTTGACTGCAGGATGCTGCTGAAAACTTTCAAGTTAAACTGAAGTATGGCTTCTGAATTATACGCAGTCTGCTTCCCGCTTATCTACAAAGCTGTTCTTTATAGCAACTGCCTGCAGCTGTTAATCCAGTCTCACCACCACGGCATCTTCTCCCTCTATACTTATACTATCAGCTACCAGCCGGCCCTCCGGCTTTCCGGAAACAGAGATTAGTATTTCTCCCTGCAGCTTCGTTTCTGACTGATAGACAGCCTTTTCTTTCCCGAAGTTAATGGCTACCAGCACCCCGGCCCCGTTGTGGATGCGCTTGAATACCATCAGTTGCCCCTGTAAGCCCAAGGGTATAAAGTCACCTACCTGCAGGGCAGGCTCCTGCTTGCGCACCTCAATTAACCTCTTGTAAAGAGAGAGCATGGAGCCGGCAGCTTCTTTCTCTGTCTCCACATTCCGGGCTTGGTAATCATCGGCAAGCGGAAGCCAGGGCTCCGTTTCGGAGAAGCCGGCATAAGCGGCATTGCTCCACTGCATGGGCGTTCGCTGCGGGTCACGGCTATAGCCCGGCATGGTCAGCTCCTTGGGGTCCTGTATGCGCTCAGGCGGAATATGGACATCGTGCATGCCTATCTCATCGCCGTAATACATGGTAGGGGTTCCGCGAAGGGTAAGCAGGAGAACGGCTGCCAACCTGGCCTGTTGCTCGCCAATGCGGCTCAGCACACGGTCCTTGTCGTGGTTGCCCAATACCCAGTTGGGCCAGTTGCCGGGCAGCAGGCTTCCTTCATATTCATTGACGAGCGCATAGATACTCTCCGCATCCCAGGCTACCTGGATGAGCTGGAAGTTGAAAGGCAGGTGCACGCCGGCTCCTTCTTTTCCATAGTAAGTCACAAGCCTCCCAATGGGCAGGTATATTTCGCCGATCAGCAGGCGCTCCCCGTAGGGATCCATTACCTTGCGCATACCGGCAATAATATCGTGTACCCCCGGCTGATCCTCGGAATAAGCGTTCAGGTATCGTTTGATATCCGGCTCGCCTTCGATGTAATCAGGGTTAGGCGGGTTGTCGCGGAACAGGTGGTCTTTCATCAGGTGCCAGATAACGTCTACCCGGAAACCATCCACCCCTTTCTCCAGCCAGAAGCGCATCACGTCAAACATGGCTTTCTTCACGTCCGGATTGCGCCAGTTCAAGTCGGGCTGTTCTTTTAAAAAGGCATGGTAATAATATTGGCCGGTTTCCTCATCCCACTCCCAGCCGGAGCCGCCAAATACGCTTTGCCAGTTGTTAGGCGGCCCCCCGTCCGGCGCGGGATCTCTCCAGATATACCAGTCCCGCCTGGGATTATCGCGGGAGGAGCGGGACTCTTTAAACCAGGGGTGCAGGTAAGAAGTATGATTGGGCACCAGATCCAGTATCAGTTTCATGCCCTTCTGGTGTATCAGGTGCAGCAGCTCGTCAAAATCCTGCATGCTGCCAAACAGGGGCTCAATGCCGGTATAATCTGTAATATCATAGCCAAAATCATCCATGGGCGAAGGGTAGATAGGTGAAACCCAAACGGCATCCACCCCCAGCCACGCCAGGTAATCCAGCTTTTGCATAATCCCCTGCAGGTCGCCGGTGCCATCTCCGCTGGCATCTTTAAAAGAGCGGGGATATACCTGATAAATAATTCCCTTTTGCCACCATCGGTACTCTTCAAGTTCTTTCTGCATATCTTTACTTTTATTCAGTAGTGCTCCGCTACAACAGGGCACCTTCTACATGCTGTTTTCATTATGGCCATCGCTTTAGGCAGCCGATTGTCTTAAAACTTTTCATTTTCTACCCGGGCCCTGAACCAGCGATAGCCGTAAGCGTTTATTTTAATGATGCTTTCGTCATCCCCCGGCTCATAGATAGCATCCCCAAATACTTCCGCCAGCCGGTGTACTTTGTCTTCCCCCATATCCAGGTGCACCGCTGCTTCCTTGTCTCCCAGGTTATGAACGGCCACTGTCACCTCATCCTTCAGCTTACAATAATGAGCAAACACGGCAGGATGTCCCGTATCAAGGATGTTGAATTGCCCTCTGCCCAACTCCATGCACCTTGTCCTTACCCTGAAAAGCTTTATTACCCAGTTGAGCAGGCTGTCAGCGTCTCTGTACTGGGCCTCTACGTTCACTTTCTTATAGCTATACTTCCCTTTTGACAGAACGGGTTTAGCCAGCTCTTTTTTGCTTGCAGAGGAGAAACCGCCATTCTGATGACTCGACCACTGCATAACGGTACGCACACTATTCCTGCCTTCCAGAGAAAGATCTTCTCCCATTCCTATTTCGTCGCCGTAGCGCATAACGGGCGAGCCTGGCAGAGAAAAGAGCAGGCTGTAAGCCAGTTCAAGTCTTCTTCTGTCGTTGTTAAACATAGGCGCAAGTCTTCTGCGGGCGCCTCGGCCAAATATCTGCATGTTCTCCTTTGGGGCGAATTCTTTAAAAACGAGGTTTCTTTCCGATTTACTGAGCCTTTCCAGGTCCAGTTCATCATGGTTGCGCAGAAAGGTGGCGTACTGCTGGAAAGATCCTGTATCGGGCAACATTCCCAGCGCATAGTCCAGGGGCGCTCTTTCCTGTTTTGCAAAGGCGAGAAACATGTATTCTGCCAGGTAAAAGTTCAGCAGCATCTGGAACCCGTTTCCGTGCTCTCCGAAGAAGTTCTTGTATTCGTCAGGCGCCACATCGGTTTCGCCGAGCAGCACACCGTCGTTTCGCACTTCTTCTACAAATTGCGCCAGTTCCCGGACAATCTTAAACGGATCTTTAAACTGAACAGGCCCTTTTTCGCGGACGATGTGCGACAAGGCATCTACACGGAAACCGGAAACTCCTAAACGGAGCCAATAATGCATAATTTGTCTTATCTCCTGAGTTACCCTGGGGTTAGAGTAGTTCAAATCCGGCTGAAAGTCATAGAAAGTATGGTAATAATAAGCCTCCGCCTCTTCATCGTAACTCCAGTTGCTTTTCTGCTGGCCTGCAAACATAATATGCTCTTCAGCATCCTCAGGCTTTTCTTTTGCCCAGATGTAGAAGTTGCGGTACGGGGAGTCCGGGTTCTTCCGGGCCTCCTGAAACCAGGGGTGCTGGTCGGAAGTATGGTTGATGGGCAGGTCGATGATAACCCGCAGCCCATGCTCATCGGCTATGTCCAGGAAATCAACGAAGTTACCCATATCTCCCAGCCGCCTATCGATGAGGTAGTAATCTGCCACATCGTAGCCATTGTCCCGGAAAGGGGTTTTGAAGATCGGCAGCAGCCACAACGTATGCACGCCAATGGCCGAGAGGTACTCTAAGCGGTTACGCAGGCCTTTAAAGTCTCCTTCTCCGTCGGCGTTTCCATCCTGAAAGGAATCAACATTTAATGAGTAAATAATTGTGTTCTTGAACCAGTATTTCATAAGTACAGACTTAAACTTATTCTTTGTAAGAGATCATGGACATCCTTGTTTCAGGAAATCGCTTTTTTATACTTTGTCACTTCCCAAGCTGCATTACATCATGTGGCGCCGAAGTATAAGAAGAATAAATAAACGCTGATTCCATTAAGAAGGCCCCCCTGCTCTCTTGCAAAACTCTTCTCTCCGGCGGGATAGATCTTTTGCGCTAAACGATTACAGTTGCTGCCACATGATAGCATTGTTACAACCGTTTATTGCCTGGCATCCAGAAAAACGACCAGCGCGTGCAGTTCATCGTTCGTCAGCATCCCGCCATAGGCAGGCATTCCTTCGCTGCCGTTCACAATCTGTATCCTGAGCTGCTCTGCCGTCCAGTTTCGGCCGATGGTGCTCAGGTCCGGGCCTTTTATGCCGCCTACGCCGTGCATCCGGTGACAGTACAGGCAACCCTTATCCGAGAACAGTACCATCCCTTTTTTTAACACCGGCTGTTCCGGCACCTGCATGGCGGCAGCCAGCGGCCTGGGCTTAAACTCAGGCGACCACGGTGCCTGAAAGCCGGCTATCAGCAGACTGATCATAAACACGACCACACAAATCACCACCACCACTGACCACGGCCGCCGCCTGGGGCTGCGCTCGCCTTTGTTAGACAACAGCGGCAAGGCAATCAGCGCCCCGATAGCCAGCACCGGCCCGATAAAAATCACATACGACTCAATGGATGGGGGCATCAGCGCAAACAGCGCAAAGATGGACAGCAGATACCAGTCGGGCGTAGGCGTGGTATAGATGATAGAAGGATCCGGGGGCTTGGTAAGCTCAGGCGGCCCGAAAATAACGGCCAGGGCCACAATAACAAGTATAACCAATGAACCGAAGAGCGCGTCGCGCCAGGCGGCATCGGGCCAGAACGGGCGGCCCACTTTCTCCAGCATGTTGCTATACCACTGCCTGTAGGTTTTGGGATCTACCAGGCGGCCGGGTTTGGGCGGCTCTGAGATACCATTGCGGATAACCTGTTGCAGGTGAAACCCGACAAACAAGAAGATAAGACCCGGAAAAATAAATACATGATAGGCAAAGAAGCGGCTCAGCGACTGTGCTCCCAGCGTGTCGCCGCCAATCAGGAGCCGGGCCAGCGTGGTGCCTATAAACGGCACGCGCCCCAACTGCTCCGCCGCCACGATAGACGACCACACCCCGTTGGAGTCCCAGCGAAGCAGCTGACCGGTAAAGCCCATGGTGATGGTAAACAGCAGCAGGAATACCCCGCTGATCCAGCTCATCTCGCGCGGGTACTTATAGGAGGCTGTCAGGTATACCCGCACCATGTGTACACCCGCCATCAGAATCATACCCGATGCACCAAAATAATGAATGCCACGGAGCACATTGCCCATAACCGCCTTGTGCGTAATAAATTGCAGCGACTGGTAGGCTGTTTCGGAGGAAGGCTGGTACAGCAATGCCAGGCCGATGCCGGTAAGCACCTGCAACAGAAAGCAGAACAAGGTGGCACTGCCAAACACATAACTCCATTTGGCATCCGGCGGTACCGGGTGTTTCAGCAACGGCAGAATGGTATCCGAGAAGCCGGTACGATCATCGAGCCAGTGGCCTATTTTTTTAAGTTTGCTCATTGGCTGCGTCAGGCGGTAATATTGGTGATAGGAATTGGGGCGGTACGGATCTGCACCTGCCCGCTTTTTACCCGCACCGCATACTGCGGCAGGCTGTTCGGCGGCGGCCCGGCTGCCACCGTGCCATCGCGGTAGTACACGCCGCCATGGCAGGGGCACATAAATAAATCGGCTTTCTGCTCCCAACGCACGGGGCATCCCAGGTGGGTGCAGTTTACGGAGAAAGCCAGGAACTCTTTCTCAGAGTCGCGGCGCAGCCAGGCGGCGGAGTGCGCTGTGACACCGGCCCAGGCCTGCGGGTTGGGGTTTTCATACTTTATCAGGCTGGTAGTGCCTATTTCAAAATCGCGTAGCGTACCCACAGTGCGCCAGGTTTGTCCTGTTTTCTCGAGCAGCGGCGCCAGCAGCGCGCCCAATACCGGAATGCCCGCCGCTGCCGCTGCCAGGCCTCCAAGGCCCAGGCTCAGTTTCATTAAAAAACGCCGGCGGTCTTCTTCAGTGCCTGTCTCTCTTTGCTTCATGTCTCAGTATGTTTATCCAGCCCCTTAAGGCAAGTACGATGATGATAAGCCCGGCCAGCGCCACCACCCAGCCAAGCAAAATGCCCCAGCCCAGGAATGCCAGTCCCAGCGCCAGGAAAAAAGGGTAATAAGTTGGCTTCGGCAGTACCCCGGGCTTCGCCTTTACCCATTTATCCGTTTCGTTTCTTTGCTGGCTGCTCATATCCTGTCTCCTTCCAGGTTTAGGCCGCTCTCTTTCCATAGCGGTTGCCCGTCTTTGGCTGTCAGCCAGTTGTGGAGCAGGTAAAGGGAGCCGCTCAGGTAAACAAAGCAGCAGGGCACCCACATGATTAAGCCTGCCATCTGCTGATCGACGGCGGCGGTTATGCCCCAGCCCTTACGGATGAGTCCGTCAAAGCCATAGGCGTCAGCGCTCAGGTAGTGGTGGTAAATGCCTAGGGGAGCGAAGGTGATAAGCAGGCCCAGCAGCGAACAACCAACGCAGGCCGTGAACAGGTATAATACCCCCAACAGCGGATTAATACGGTACGCTGGCAGCGGACCCAGTATGGGCCAGGCAAACAGCGCCCCTGCCAGCAGCAGGCTAAAAGTAAGCAACAGCGGCAGCAGGTTAACGCCCGTAGCCAGCGCCGCCGGGAAAGCTGCATCAAACACTGCGGTAACATGCCAGAACCACATCACGCCAATGCCGCACAGCCAGCCAAGCCACGGCCGCTGCGACAGCACCTTTGAGACGGCTGCAAGTATATTTTGAGTATCTGGCCCCACCTGCTCCGGCAGGCCGAGCACCAGCAGCGGCGCGCAGCCCAACAGTATGATGATGTGCCCCACCATATGGGCGCTGAACAGGTAATGCATGGCCAGGAAATGCAGCGGTGAACTCTGCACGAGCAAGAGCAGCACTAAACCGCCAAAGTATAAACCGGCACCTTTTTGCAGCTTTCCGCCCGACAACAGCAAGTATAAACCGCTTAGCCCCGCAATAAGCAGGAGCACGCCCGGCATCAGCAGCCAGTTGCCCCAGATGCTGTCTGCAGCGCCCTCTGTCCCGCAGAGCGGAATACCGGCAAACGCATCATATAAAAATAGTTCTTTCATAATAATACTCCTGGTAAAACATACACCACCGTGAACACCACCAGCCACACCACATCCACAAAATGCCAGTATATGCCTACCGTGTTGATAACGGATGAGTCAGGTTCGTCAAAATCACCAGCAGCAGCCAGTTTCAGCACGATGGCAAGTATAACCAACCCGATGAACACGTGCAGCCCATGAAAACCGGTGAGTGTATAAAAGCTGGTGCCAAAATTATTCTTGCTGATGGTCAGATCTTCGTGCAACAGGCTCCAGTACTCCCTGCCCTGGCCAAACAGGAACACAGTGCCTAAGCCAATTGTAGCAAACAGCCAGCGCTTCAGGCGCTTTACCTCCCCTTTTTTGTAGCTTTTCTCGGCCCGCCAGAAGGTAAAGCTGCTGGCAAACAGCAACACCGAGAAAATACCGGTCGATTTGATGTTCAGCAGTTGCCAGGTATGGTTGTCGTAACCCGGCTCAAAGGCAAAGTATACGAAGGCAAAAATGAGCGACAGGAAGAAGATGGCCTCTGTCCCGATCACCAGAAACATCATCAGTCTATTTTCCATGGGTCGTCTTGTAGTTGCCAGTTAGGATTATCTTGTTTTAAGTCGCGCAGCGGCCGGAAACTTTTAACAGGCGGCACCTCCTTAAAATTCTGCAGCTGCGGCGGCGAGGTGGTCAGCCACTCCAGCGTGTAGGCATTCCAGGGATCATCTGGGGCCTTTTTCCCGCTTTTTATACTTTTATAGATGATAAAGCCGAGGTAAAGCACGGAGAAGCCCATGATAAAAGCGCCAGCCGTGGAGAGCATGTTCATCCAGGTATAATTGGGTAAATCGGGATAGGTATACACGCGGCGTGGCATCCCTAATACGCCCAGCGCATGCTGGATCAGGAAGGTCATGTTAAAACCAATCACGAACAGCCAGAAAAACCATTTGCCCTGCTTTTCAGGAATAATCTTCCCGCTCATCTTCGGAAACCAGTAAAAGAGGCCGGCCAGCAGCCCGAATAAACTGCCGCCCACAAACACGTAATGCAGGTGCGCCACCACGTAATAGGTATCCGTTAGTTGCCAGTCGATGGGTACGATGGCAAAAGAAACGCCGCTCAACCCTCCGATAGTAAACTCTACCAGAAAGGCAGTGGCAAACAGCATGGCCGTGGTAAAGCGCAGCGAGCCGCCCCACATGGTGCCCAGCCAGCTGAAGATTTTCACGCCTGTCGGGATGCCGATGAGCAGGCTGCTGGCCGAAAAAAAGCCGTTCACCGTAATCCCCAGGCCGGTAGCAAACATGTGGTGAATCCATACGCCAAAGGCCAGCAGCGCGATGGCCATGCCCGAGCCCACAATAAAGGCGTAGCCGAAGATCGGCTTCCTGGAGAACACCTGAAACACCTCCGATAAAATACCGAAAGCCGGCAGGATGAGAATGTATACTTCGGGATGGCCAAAGAGCCAGAAGAGGTGCTGCCACAGCAGCGAAGAGCCTCCCCCGGCAATGTCGAAAAAGTGGGCCTGAAGCTGCCGATCCAGCAGCAGCATGGCCAGCGCCGCGTTCAACGACGGAAAGGCCGCCAGTATCAGGAAGGAATTGATGAGCACCATCCATACGAACACGGGCAGCTCACGCAGGCTCATACTTGGTACGCGCAGCTTTAGGACGGTTACAATCAGATTAACGGCAGTTGCTACCGTGCCCGAGCCTGCCAGCAGCAGCCCGATGCAGTAATAATCGATGCCGGGGCTGGGGGAATAAGGCCGCTGGTTGAGCGGCGCGTAGTTAAACCAGCCTGCATCGGGGGCGCCGCCTGCCAGAAAGCTGAAGTAGAGCAGAAAGCCGCCACACAGAGCTATCCAGAAGCTGAAGGCGTTCAGGCGCGGGAAGGCCATGTCGTTGGCGCCGATCATCAGCGGCGACAGGTATACCGAGAAACCCAGTATGGCCGGTGTGGCCACCAGAAAAATCATGGTGGTGCCGTGCATCGTGAAAACCTGGTTATATATCTCCGGGCTCAGCAAATCGTTGCGGGGCACCGCCAACTGTACGCGCATCAGCAGCGCCCCAAGACCGCCCAGCAGCATAAAGAACAGGGCCATCCACAGGTACATAATACCAATCTGCTTATGGTCTACAGACGAGATCCATTGCAGCAGTCCCTGGTTGTCTTCCAGTTCTACGCCGGGCAGCGCCTCTTCCGGTTCGGGTATATGCAGTTTTCCCATACTTACTTTAGTCCAGAGATATAGGCCACAAGGGCGTTGATAGAATCCTGTTCAAAAATGAAGCGCGGCATATGCGCTCCCGGCTTTACCTGCTGCGGGTCCGTGAGCCAGTCCCGCAGGTTGTCCTCGGTGGTAGGCATCATACCGGCCAGCATTTCGGTGCGGCTGGCGAAGTGTGTCAGGTCCGGGCCCGACTGCCCCTGCGCCGCCGTGCCACGGATGGTATGGCAGTTGCCGCAGGTGGCCAGGTTAAAGATGGCCTCGCCCTTCAGCGCCAATGGATGTTGCGGCTCCTGCGCCGGCTGGCTTTTCTGCTGCAGCCACCGCTCGTACTCATCCTGGCGCTGGGCCACCACCCGGATGCGCATCCAGGCATGCTGCTCTCCGCAAAATTCGCTGCAGGCCCCCTCATATACGCCGGGCTCGTTTATGGTGAGCCACAGGTGTGTTTTCCGGCCCGGCATCATATCCATTTTCGGGCCCAGTTCGGGCACCCACCAGTCGTGAATCACATCGGAAGAGGAGAATTGCAGCAGCACCTTTTTATGCACCGGCAGATGAATCTCGTTCGCCGTAACAGCGCCTGTGCCCGGATAAGAGGCCTCCCACCACCACTGGTGGCCGGTCACGATTACATCCGGCACCTGATTTCCGGCGGGTGGATGCACTTCCTGCATTACGTTGATAGTATAGATGAAAAAGCCCGCCACCATTAAAAAGGGAACCCCAATCATCACGGCCTCCACCTTTTTGTTGCGTCTTACCTGCCTGGGCTCCGCATCACCCGGCTTTGCTTTAAACCTGAGGATAACGTAGATCAGCAGCCCCGTAACCACCAGCAGAATAAAAGCAGCGGCCACAATGAAATAGTTGGTGAGGGTAGCGATATGATCGGCCTGTGAGGAGGCAGGCTGAAAGATGGATAGGGACAGGAAGATCGTGTTGATGTGAGTCAGAACTAATATCATGCGAGTTATCATGCAAGAACTACTGCTTATTTATCCTTTCATGCTGCATACAAAATGTCAGGAATTACAGACTTCCGCACGCAGAATGCTGTCCCTGCTACAGCCTCTCCTTATTTTACCATACTAATTGATAAAGGTTGTAGGAAATAGGATTTAACTATATTAAGCCAGGAGAGCGTAAATTATGCAGGTATATGACAACAGTGCACCTGTTTACTGATAACAAGGACAACCTTGCACCGGAATGCCATTAAGCAGCTTTATACCTTGGCCAAAGCTGCTAACCTGTATTTTGCAGGGTTTACAACATCTCTATTCCTTCTGAACAGCTCACAGGATTTTAAGAAAATTCGCTGTATTATTTTGACGTCAACAGAACATTATCTATCATTAAGTTAAAATGATACAACAAAGATTTACTGCTCATTTAAAATCAAACATAAAGGATATGCGCTATTTCGGTATACTTGTTATCGCCCTTCTGCTGGGAACACAATTGCCCCGGCAGGCACAGGCTCAGTCGGTAAGCAAAGCTACCGGCAAATTAGCTTCTAACCAGGCGAAAACTGCCAATGGCATTGTGGAGGGAGTAACAGAAAAAAGTGGGGTCAAAGCCTTCAAAGGCCTCCCCTTTGCCGCACCGCCGGTAGGCGATCTGCGCTGGCAGGAGCCACAACCGGTAAAAGACTGGCAAGGTGTGCGGCCGGCAAAGCAGTTTGGCCCGCGGGCCATGCAACAGGCTCTGTTCGGTGATATGAATTTCCGCTCCGACGGCATGAGTGAGGACTGCCTGTATCTGAATGTATGGACACCAGCCAAATCAGAAAAAGAGCAGTTGCCCGTGCTGGTATACTTTTACGGTGGCGGCTTTGTAGCCGGCGATGGTTCTGAACCTCGCTACGACGGGGAAAGCATGGCGCAAAAAGGCATTGTGGCCGTAACGGTTAACTACCGCCTGGGTGTATTCGGCTTCCTGGCTCACCCCGAGCTTACGCAGCAATCAGCCCACCATACTTCGGGCAACTATGGCTACCTGGACCAGAGTGCTGCTTTGCGCTGGGTGAAGCAGAACATTGCTGCCTTTGGCGGCGACCCGTCTAAAGTAACTATTGCAGGCGAATCAGCCGGCTCCATATCTGTGAGCGCGCAAATGGCATCGCCTCTGTCCCGTGATTTAATTGCCGGGGCTATCGGCGAAAGCGGCGCACTTGTTAATTCAGGCCTTGATCCGGTTCCACTTCCTGAAGCAGAGCAGAATGGTGTGAAGTTCGCCTCCGCCATTGGGGCAAACTCTTTGACGGCGCTTCGTGCCATGCCGGCGCAGCAACTGCTGGAAGCAGCAGGCAAGCCGGGCGTAGGGCGCTTTTTGCCAACAATCGATAATTACTTCTTTCCGAAAGCGCCTGTAGCTATTTTTGCAGCAGGTGAGCAGGCGCACGTGCCGCTGCTGGCAGGTTGGAACTCGGAGGAAATGAACTATAAGGCTGTGCTGGGCCAGGAAGCTCCCACCGTAGAAAATTACAGAAGTGCCCTACAGCGGCTGTATGGCGATAATGCCGATGAACTACTGAAGCTTTATCCGGCCACGAACAAAGAGGAAGTGATACAGGCCGCTACGGATCTGGCCGGCGACCGCTTTATAGCTTACAGCACCTGGAAATGGATTGACCTGCACAGCAAAACGGGCGACTCGCCGGTTTACCGCTATTTGTTTTCGCGCCCGCGCCCGGAGATGACCGCAGAGATGGGCAACGCTTCTGCAGGACTTGCCGGCGGTGTGGTGCAGGAAAAAGCTGATGCGCCTAAAGCGCCCCGAGCCCGCGGCGCGGTACACTCTGCCGAAATAGAGTATGCGATGGGTAACCTTGCTTCTAATAAAGTTTATGCCTGGGAGCCGGAAGACTACAAAGTATCCGAAATCATGCAGAACTACTTTGCCAATTTCATCAAAACCGGTAACCCGAACGGGAAAGGCTTACCCCGCTGGCCGCCGGCAAACAAAGGCGATAAAGTACAGGTCCTGCACATTGACGTGCATACGGTTGCCAAGCCTGATGTGCTCCGCGCCCGCTACGAACTTCTGGACAAGCTACAGGCAAAGCAGGAATAAGGCACACAGATGCCTGCGCCGGATTATACTTATTGCAGCAAAACTCCTGTATACTTCCCCAGAGTTTATACTTCAAAAGGCCTGCTTCACGATAGTGTTGCAGGCCTTTGCTGTGGTTCCGGTGGTTTTAGTTTGCTCCTGTGCGGTTTAGTTCATCCAGGTTTACATTACGCTTTTTCGACTCGAACTTACTGCCTTTGCTGAAGCGGTAACGTATGTCGAAGCGCACGCCACGGGCGCCATGGTACTGCTCTATGCTGTTGATATTGCCGTTCAGGCTGGTGTCCACATTCAGCACACGGCTCTTAAAAATATCCGTCACGTTCAGAGTCATCGTCAGTTTATCGTCCAGAAAGCTGCGTTTCAGGCCGGCATCTACCCACCACTGTTCTCCCACATTGTAAAGGCCGTATACAGCCGGGCTCTGGTAGCTGCCGCCTACTTCCAGGCGCAGGCTATGGGGCAGCATAATGTTATGCGTAGTTTGCGCAATGGCTGTTACCTGGTCGTTCACTACCAGCTTGTCGTCAGACATATTCGTATACTCCTGATACATCAGAATAACGTTGTTGCTGATCTCCCAATTGTTAGAAATATGCACCGGCGCTACCAATGTGGCTGTAGCGCTATTTAGATCTTTCACATTCTGCTGCTGGAAAACAGTCGTGTTGTCTTCCGGGTTCTGCTTCGGCACCTCCGCTATAAAATCCTTGGTAGTGGCATAACCGAGCACCAGGTTGTATGTTTGTTTTAGTGTCTGGATCAGTTCAAAGGAATTGGTATACTGTGGTTTCAGGTTCGGATTGCCCTGTGCCCAGGTATAAGGATCCAGGTAAAAGATAAACGGATTCAGATTCTCGTAGTCGGGCCTGTTGATGCGGCGGCTATACTTGTAGCTGATCTGGTAATTGTCGGTTACCTTCTGCTGCACAAACACACTCGGAAACAAATCCAGGTAGCTGCGGTCTGTCTTCTGGTTTTTGGTAAGCGAGTGCCCCTGCGATTCTGTCTGCTCGGCTCTCAGACCGCCCTGTACCGACCACTTTTTACCCAGGTCTACAGAAAGGCTGGCATAAGCCGCATAAATATTTTCTTTGTAGATAAAGTGGTTGCTGCGCCGGGGATCCGGAATTTTTGTATTGTCGGAGGTTTCGTAAAAGCGCAGTTCGTTATCCGATACCACATGAGAGGCTTTGGCGCCCAACTCCAGTTTGGCGGCTTTTGCCAGGGGCTTGGTATAATCCACTTTTGCCGAGTAGATGTTGTAGCCGGTCGGATTTTCGCTCAGCAGCAGTTCCTGTTGTGTCGGTTCACTGCCACCAAGAGGCACGTAGCGGTTCTTAAATTCAAAATCGTCGTTGCTTGTGATATGTGCATAGTCCAGGTCGGCAGAGAGGGTAGTACCCAGCGTGTCGGGTTTGCCTAAATAATGCAGGTTAAAGGTGCTGTTGCCGTAGGTGCCTTCGGCTGTGTTGAGGGCATCGATATACAAATCATTAGCCACATTGCCATCGCGCAGGTATGAATCTGTTTGAAAAAGGTTGTCGCTGCGGTTCAGGATAATATTGGCCATTACGCCAAGGCTGTGTTTTTCGTCGAAATCATAATCGGTACCCAGGCGCAGCGATGGTTCTGCACGCTCCACCTCTTCATAGCCGGTCTGGTCGAAACTGCTTTTGCTGCCATCTTCATTCAAAAAAATGCGCTTCATCTCCATATTACGGTAACGCATGCGGCGGGCAGCATCCACGCCTGCAAAGGAGTTCCATTTGCCACTCTTGTAGCTCACTTCGCCGCCGGCAGTATACGTGCTCAGGTTGTTGTACTGATAACCAGCATATACGCTGCCATTTATACCTGTCTGCAGGTTTTTTTTCAGGTTGATGTTGATTACGCCGGAGGCTCCCTCGGCATCATACCTGGCAGATGGATTGGTAATAATTTCCAGATCTTTGATGTTCTCGGCAGACATGCCCTGCAACAGGTTTTGCAAATCTTTACCAGACAGGTAAGAGCGCTTGCCATTAATCATGACCTGCACTCCGGCTTTGCCGTTCAGCTGAATGTTGCCATCCTGATCTACCCATACGCCAGGCGACTTAGTCAGCACTTCGTAAGCGGTGCTGCCGCCGGCCAGCGCGGTTCCCTCAACGCTTACTACCATCTTATCCGCCTCCGTTATAACTGTAGGGCGCATCGTCTGCACCTGCACCTCCTTCAGGGCTTTTACATCCTGCTGTAGTTGCAGCTTGCCGAAATCTTTGGAGAAGCCGGCGCCTGTTACCTCAAAAGGAGCTGTCCGCATCTCCACGTAACCCAGCGCGCTTAACCTGAGCAGGTATTTACCCTGAGCGGGCACCGTGATTGCGAAATTCCCGTTCATATCGGCAATAGCGCCGGTTATAACCTTGTCTGTAGCGGCTTCCAGCACGGCTACGTTCACGAAACCTACAGGCTGTTCTTTTTCATCTGTTATAGTGCCCGTCAGCATTCCGGCGGATTGGGCAAAAGTATAACTGTTACAAAGCAGCAGTATGAATAGTAATACAATGGAAATTCTTTTCATGTTTTATTTTGTGTAATGGTGTTGATGTAGTGGAACGATGATGCAAATTTAGACTTTAGTACTTTGTATAACAAGGTACTGTTAGTATTTCCATGCACCTTTTAGACAAACTGCCATATTCTTTCTTTTAACACCTGCTATACATAGATCAGCGCCGTGCTCAGCAGAAGTATGGCAAGAGACTTTGCGTATCAGATGAAGTTATGGCAGGAATGGTTGCCTGATGGAAGCTTTGGGGTGATAAAATTCGTCCTATATATGTCTGGCTCAGGCAGGCTTTTGCTAAGCTCAAAACGCATCGTAAGCAAAAGGAAAAACCGCTATCTTGCTTTTTACCCAAAAGAGGCCGCTGTTATTTGAAGTTTTTACTATCTTAGCACACGTATATTATTAGAATTATGAAGAAAATACTGATCGTTTTTACAGCCCTTGCGCTGTTATGCAGTGCTGCTATGGCACAAAAGCCCAATACGCTGACAAAAAAAGAAAAGGAAGAGGGCTGGAAATTATTGTTTGACGGCAAAACCACCGATGGCTGGCATACCTATCTTAAAGATTCGGTGGGCTCCAAGTGGCAGGTAAAGGACGGAACACTAACCTTTGATCCAAGCCAGCCAAAAGAAGGCGGCGGAGATATTGTAACTGATGAGGAGTACGAAAATTTTGAGCTTGCGCTGGAATGGAAAATCTCAAAAGGCGGAAACAGCGGCATCATTTTCGACATCCAGGAAGACCCTAAATTCGGAGCTACTTACCTGACCGGGCCCGAAATGCAGGTTTTGGACAACATCAACGCAGAGGATAATAAAAAAGAAAATCACCTGGCTGGCTGTTTGTATGACATGGCAGGCGATGCTTCCGTTTCCAAACCCAAACCTGTTGGTGAATGGAACCAGGTCAGGATTATACAGGATGAGGGAAAACTTACTTTCTGGCTCAATGGCATCAAAACATTTGAAGGGCAGATAGGAAGCGAAGAATGGAACAACATGGTTGCCAACAGCAAGTTCAGCAACAAGGCCTTTTCTAATTTTGCTAAAGTTGCCAAAGGTAAAATTGCTTTACAGGAACATCCCGGCTCCAGCCAATGGAGAAATATCAAGATCCGTGTCTTATAGTTTCTCTGCAAAACCGGCTTAAATACCTGAGCTAAAGTTTACTTTTCAGCTGGTCTGTGCAAAGCGGAGCGGTGCAGATCTTTGGTAAATTGATTTAAGATTTTTCCGCTAAATAAAAGAGCCCTCAGCTGCAGCTGAGAGGCTCTTTTATTCTTTCTAAACGTCATCAAACCGCAAGCTATAAACATACTTTAAGGCACCTGTTCTTTCTTGTTTTCACAGGAAAGATATACCTGTCTGAAACTGCTGGCAGCATCCCTTAAAATATCAATACGGAGTATCTCCCTGGTTGAAATATATAGTAAATACAGATCCCTTACCTACCTGACTTTCAACAGCAATTCTATCGCCGGAGTTATCCAGTATTTTCCTGACTAAGTATAGGCCAATACCTGAGCCTTCCACATGGTCATGAAACCGTTTAAACATCGTATACATTTTACTTATCTGGTTACTTTCTACCCCCAAGCCATTATCAGCAACTGATAGCACATGTTCGCCTGCAGCTGAAAGCGACGTTTTTATACTGATTTTGGGCGTCCTTGATGGGTCGGCATACTTGATGGCATTAGAAACAAGGTTGTATACAATGCTACGCAAATTCTTGCGCGCGTATTTGAGGCTTTCGAAGCCCGAAAAGTCAGCTTCTATATCGGCTTTACTGGCCTGGATCATCCCATGTAAATTTTCCCTAATCTCAACCAACAACTCCGGAATATTTACAATCTCCGGCATTTCTTCCTGCTGTTGCAGTTTAATGACTTCCGCTAAATCGGCAACAACTTTTTTAAGATTCGTAATCGAATCTCCCATCCTGGACATAATTTCTTTATGCTTCTCCTCGTCAGGCCCTAAATCCTCCTTCAAGGCAATCAACAACCCTTCGAGGTTGGTGATAGGTGATTTCAAATCATGCGAAGCGGTATAAACAAAGCTATCCAGATCATTATTAATCCTGACCAGTTCCTTATTTTTCTGCATCAGTTCTTCGTTGCGGCGGCGTTCGGTCAGGTCGCGGGTGATTTTGGCAAAGCCCAGCAACACATTATCTGCGTTGTAAATAGGCGTGATCACCACATTTGCCCAGAAAATTGTTTTATCTTTCCGCAGGCGCCAGCCTTCATCTTCAAAACGGCCAACTGTTCTTGCCTGCTTTAACTCGTACGCAGGATAGCCTTGCTGCCTGGCTTCTGCAGTATAGAACTCACCAAAGTATTTTCCTATGATTTCGTGCGCCCCGTAGCCTTTCATCTTTCTGGCACCCTCGTTCCAGGTAGCCACATTGCCGGCGGGGTCAAGCATAAAAATGGCGTAGTCAGTAATGCTGTCAACCAATAGCCGGTAATGATCTTCAGTTGATAAATCGCGGTGCACACTTGAAATTTTATCCTGTTCTGAATTCATGCTGATTGCTAATGTTTGTAATATTACTTTTGTCTAATTCCGGCAAGATAAATAATTAAGCCTTGTAAAAAAACGTGTCCCTGCATCGGGCAAGTATATGGGCTACTCCGTAAAGGAAGCTCCTTATACGAAACGCCGGTTATTTGCGAGCATCGGGCGATAAGTATAAATAAAAACTAATGCCGCCGCTTTGATCCTTACGGGATAATTTAATGAGCTGGTTTTTGATGGGCACCGCTTCGGCAGCTATACACCCAGGGCAACTGGTTAGCAACCCGGCATTCTGATTGTGTTGCCTGCAGCTCTATTTTATATGCTGCTCTTAGCTCGTCTTCCTGTAATTCAGAACAGCCCAGCCATTCAGTACCACTGCAAAAAGGCAGATAACCAGGAAGTGAAATTTTATATCGGCAAAACCGCTTCCCTTTAGTACTACCATCCGCATAACCTCTATAAAGTATGTGGCAGGGCTCAGGTATGCGATGGCTTTAGCCCAGTCAGGCATGCTGTCGATGGGCGTAAACAGTCCGCTCATCATCATCATAATCATGATAAAGAAAAAAGCAAGCGACATGGCCTGCTGCTGTGTGTCGCAGAAAGTTGAAATAAGCAGCCCAAAGCCTAGCACCGCCAGCAGGTACACCGCCAGCACGCCATAAAGCAGAAGTATACTTCCCTGCGGCGTTATCCCGTAGACTTGCCAGGCAATCACACCAAGCCCCATCGTAAATATAAACATGCCTATCACCCAGAACGGAATGAGCTTCCCTAGTATAAAGTGATATTTCCTGACGGGTGAAACGTTGATCTGCTCAATAGTTCCGATTTCTTTTTCCTTCACAATATTCAGCGCTGTCATGTAGCCGCCTATCATCGTAACGAGCACCGCCAGGATGGCCGGCACCATAAAAAAGTTATAGTTCATGAATGGGTTATACCAGTTAGAGCTGACCACCTCTATTGCAGGCGCCGGTTCAAACCGCGGTGATTGTATCCACTCCATCCGCACGCCGGCATTAAAATCTCTGATAATGCTGCCTAAATAAGCTGCGCCCAGCCCTGCCTTGGCGCCATTTATTGCATTTACTGCCACAAAAAGCTGCTGCTGACCTTCGCGTACCAGGTTGCGCTCAAAAGCTGCGGGTATCTCCAGTACCAGGTCTGCCCTGTCCTTTTCTACCAATGCAAAAGCTTCGGAGTATGAGTTGTAATAGCCGGCCAGCCTGAAATAACCTGAAGCAGTTATTTTGGAAACGAGCCGCTGCGAATAAGAGGAATGGTCATGGTCAACAACGGCTATGTTGATGTTCTTTACCTCATAGTTTGCTGCCAGCGGAAGTATAAGCAACTGCAACAGCGGCGCCACAAATATCATGGGCAGCAGGGATTTATTGCGGAATATCTGGCGGAACTCTTTCCGCAGCAGAAACAGGAGCGTTCTCATCCTAAACGAATTTTGAATTTTTTAAGGCTCAATGCCAGCAAAAACAAGGTCATGCCCAGCAGGATAAGCGTTTCCTTCCAGATAGCCGAAAAGCCCAGGCCTTTGATCATAATAGATTTGACAACCACGTAATACCACCTGGAAGGGACTATATTAGAAAAAACCTGCAGCGGCAGCGGCATATTCTCGATAGGAAACATGAAACCGGAAAAGAGCATAGTAGGCAGCAGCATTCCCATCAACGACAGCAGCATGGCTGTTTGCTGCGAAGCCGTAACAGTCGAAATCAATAATCCTATTGACAAAGCGGTGATAATAAACAAGGTACTCTCTGCAAAAAGCAGCAGTATGCTCCCGTTTACAGGCAGGCCCAGGACAAACACGCTCAGCAACAATATCACGATAAGATTAACCAGGGAAAGCAACAGGTAAGGGACAGCTTTTGACAGGATAACAAGTATGGGCCGGAAGGGAGATACCAGCAGTACTTCCATGGTGCCCAGTTCTTTTTCCCTGACAATGGAAATGGACGTCATCATCACACATACCAGCATAAGCACCAGCGCCATTACGCCCGGCACAAAGTTAGGGGCTCCCTTCAGTTCCGGGTTGTAGAGCATGCGTATTTCCGGCACAATGCGGTAAGAAACTGATTGTGTCTGGTTAAGTTGCTGCTGGTAATCGCCTATAATGGAAGCAAGATAGTTCGTTAAGGTAGTGGCCGTATTGGGGTCAGAGGCGTCGGCGATGATCTAGACCTGTGCCTTGTTGAGATGCAGCAGATCATGGTTGAAATTGGCCGGAAAGATAATGGCTGTTTTTGCCCTGCCCTGCCGGAAAGCTTCTTCAATTTTACTGTTACTTAAAGGTGCCTCCTCTATTTCGAAGAAAGTGCTGGCCGCAATCCTGGTGATAATCTGTTGTGAGGCATTGTCTCTGGCATGGTCTACCACCACTATTTTAGAATTTCTAATCTCGTTGCTCAGGGCGAATCCAAAAAGTATAATAAGCACAATGGGTAGCCCGAACAGCATCAGCAGCGTTTTCCTGTCCCGGAAAACATGCAGGAACTCTTTTCTGGCAAAAGTGACAAACTGGTTCATTTCGCTGTTTCTTTAGGGCTAATCGGCTTTGCGTTGCGCTCCCCTTGCAAGCTGATAAAATACTTCATCCATTGTACCCGCCGAGAATTGCTGCTTTAAGTTAGCGGGCGTATCCAGCGCTTCTATCCTGCCGTCTACCATAATGGAAACCCGGTTACAGTATTCCGCCTCATCCATGTAGTGTGTGGTCACAAATATGGTTACTCCCCTTTCTGCTGCATCATAGATCAAATCCCAGAACTGCCTGCGCGTAACAGGATCAACGCCTCCGGTGGGTTCATCCAGAAAAACAATCCTGGGCTGGTGCAGCACCGCCACCGAAAATGCCAGCTTTTGTTTCCAGCCCAAGGGCAGGCTCCCCACCAAAGTTCCGGCAACATTTTGCAAGCCAAGCTGCCGGATAAGGTCTTCGCTTTTCTCCTTTAACTGCTTATTGCTCAGGCCATAGATGCCGCCGAAGAAACGGATATTCTCAAGCACAGTCAGGTCTTCGTAGAGCGAGAATTTCTGGCTCATATAGCCAATGTTCTTTTTGATTTCCTCTGCCTGTTTAAAAACGTTAAACCCTGCTACGCGGGCCTGCCCGGATGTAGGCACAGATAAACCGCAAAGCATGCGCATAGCGGTTGTTTTACCTGCTCCGTTTGCGCCCAGAAATCCGAATATCTCGCCTGCCTTCACCTCAAAGGTAATGTGGTCTACTGCTTTAAAATCTCCAAACTGCTTGGTCAGGCCGTTGCAGCTTATGGTGGCTTCGTTCATGGTGCTTCTCCGTAATAACTGAAACTTAAACAGCAGGCTGCCGGCCGGCCTGCGACATCAGCTTTATAAAACAATCTTCTATGGTTGGTGCTACCGGCTCCACGACTAAATCGCCCTTGTAGCCTTTTCCGGTCAGGTAATCTTTCAGTTCTGAGAGCTGATTTTGATAGGATGTGTTGTCCTTAAGCGTCAGATGATGATACTCCCCGAAAGTATAGCAACTGGCGGTGTCCGGGTATTCCCGCAGATCCTGCAGCAACTGTATCATCTGGTTGCTTTTTACTGCCAGCAAAAGCTCCCCGAACTGCTTTATGATCCCTTCAGGCGTATCAACCGACATAATCCTGCCCCCCTGAATCAAAGCAATCTTATCGCACAGCGTGGCCTCGTCCATGTATGGCGTAGATACCAGAATTGTAATACCCTGATCTCTGAGCCGGTTGAGCATATGCCAGAATTCCTGCCTCGAAACCGGGTCTACACCAGTGGTGGGTTCGTCTAAGAACAACACAGTGGGCTTATGGATGAGGGCGCAGCACAGTGCCAGCTTTTGCTTCATACCGCCCGACAGCTTGCCCGCCCTGCGATCCTTAAAGGGTTCTATCTGTACATAGATGTCTTTTATAAGGTCATAGTTCTCCTGGATGGTTGTGCCAAATAGCGTGGCGAAGAAGTTCAGGTTTTCTGCTACGGTCAGATCCTGGTAGAGCGAAAACCTGCCCGGCATATAGCCCACCTTGCGGCGTATGGACTGATAATCTTTCACCACATCTTCCCCGTTTACTATAGCTGTTCCGCCATCCGGCACCAGCAGCGTGGTAAGTATACGGAACAGACTTGTTTTGCCGGCCCCGTCAGGGCCAATCAACCCGAAAAGCGCTCCTTTGTCTACCGCAAAAGAAACAGCATCCAGCGCCAATACTTTGCCCTTGTTATAGGTCTTGGTGATATTTTCCAGTATTACATCTGCCATAGGCTTTTATAACTTTACCTCTGCATACATACCGCGCTTCAACTGTCCGTCGTTCTGCACGCGAATTTTAACAGCATACACCAGGTTGGCCCGTTCGTCTTTCGTCTGGATGGTCTTGGGTGTGAATTCTGCTTTGTCGCTAATCCAGGTGATTGTGCCCTGATATGTTTTATATGCTTCTTCGCCGGCGCCCACCAATATGTCCACTTTCTGGCCCAGTTCTACCTGCGGGAGCTGGCTTCCGGTAATGTATGCCCGAAGCGTCATCGTTGATAAATCTGCTATCCGGTACAGCGGTTTACCCGGCGCAGCCATTTCATTTGCTTCTGCATACTTGGTCAGCACTGTTCCGTTAACGGGATTCACCAGGCGGCTTTTCGCCAGCTGATCGTTTACCTGTTCTACCTGCACCTGCAGCGCAGCGGTTTCCTGCGTAATGCCCTGCGTCGAGTTGCCAAGTGAGGACTTTTGGGCTGCTATTTGGCTTTTGAGCACCTTCACCTGCGCGCTTATTTCATCCAGCTGGCGGGGTGTGGCGGCATCAGCGGCTACCATGCTGCTGATACGTTTCTGCTCTGTTCGGGCTGCGCTGAGCTGCTCCTGCAACGCAGCAAGCTGTGCAGCAACATCGGGCTTTTTGCTAAGCACCGCCGCTATCTGCGCCTCCAGCTGTTTCTTTTTCAGGTGCAATTGCAGGCTGTCAATATAGCCGATGTACTGACCGGCCTTAAGTTGTTGCCCTTCCTGCACCTCAAATTCTTCGATAGTGCCAGCAGTTTCTGATGAGATGATGGTTTCTTCCGCTTCGAAAGTGCCTGATGCATCAAACCCATCTTCCTGCTTATTGCAGGAAGCAGTTACAAGCATCAGAAAAAACAGGAAGGCTGGAAAAAGTCTTATGTCCATTTTCTTAGAGTTCGTTAATACCTGAAATGGTGTTATAGTTATGTTCTGCCATCAGCAATTGCATCTGATGCAACAGCAGGCTTTGCCTGGCCTGGTCTTCTGCGTTTACCTCCCGCAAATAATCCCTGGCGGTAATAGCGCCATTCTCCAGTTGCACCTTTGCGGTGTTCATGATGGCAGTGCGCAAGGCAATAATCTCTTCGTCTGTTCCGATAAACTGCCGCAGTTTGTTGATATCGGCCAGTTGCTGCCGCAGCAGCTGATTCGTGTTAAAAAGAAAGACCTCCTGTTGTACATCCAGCAGACTACGGTTTACATCTAGCAGTTCCCGTTCATTTTTAGTAGTATACAATCCGCTTAAAGACCAGTTGAGGCGCACTCCGCCGATGTAGTAAAAATCAAATGCATTGCTGAGCATGTTCAGACCCGGCCTTCCGTAGCCACCCTGCAGAAAGAGTCCCGCCTTAGGTAAGTTTTTGGCTGAGATAAGTTCGTTCTGTACGTCAGCTATATTTTTCTGATAAGCGTAGAGCTGCAGTTCCGGTCGGTTTATACTTGCGGAGAGGGCCATATGATGTGGTCTGGCTAAAGCAGCATTCTCATCAAGCGGTATATTTATAAACTGCCCCAGCATGTCCAGGTAAGCTTTTCTTGTTACCTGCAGCCCAATCGTTTTCTGGTTAGCCTGCAGCAGGTCGGCCTGTAGCACCTGTGCGCTGCTTTTTAAAGCCGCGCCATTGGCAATAGCAGCATTCACTTTGCCCAGCCCCAGCCTAATGTTATTCTTCAGCAACTCCGATTGTTTCAGTTGCGCTTCTATGAGCAGAATGCCGAAATAAAGCTGGTTTATACGCTCCTTCAGCTTGTAAAGCTCCACTGCTACCTGCTGTTCCTGTACTGCCGCATTTGCCTCTATCAAGCGTTGCTGCTGCCTGATTACACCACCCTCAAACAGGTTCTGGCTAATTTCTCCTGCCACTTTATACTGGTCTTTAGCCGGCGAAACGATAGGCATGTTCGGAAGCTCAATAGGCACCCTGGTAACTTCCGACTGGTAAGTAGCCTGGCCCATGATATTAACCTGCGGCAGGTACCCTTTTGCCGCATTTTCTACAGAATAATTCCTGCTCTGCTCTATTAATGCTTTCTGCCTGCTGAGCGGGTAATGCTGCCGGGCCAGCGCATAGCATTCTTGCAATGAGAGGCTGTCTGCCTGCCCGTGTGCCAGCCATGGCAACAGCAGGAAGGATAATAACAGGTGTATACTTTTCATCTTAGCTCAACGGTTTAACTAATTGGTTAATACAGACGCAAAAATTTTTAAAGTCTCAGAGCATTAATAACAAAAGCGCTTACTTCTGTTTTTCTTTGCGCTAAAAGCGTGCTGAATTGCTTATCGTCTATTGAGAGGACCATTTGAAACATGGGCTTGCCTATGTAAGGAAATATACAGAGCGACATGATGTTCATGAGCAGGGTAGCCGGGTGTATCGGCCTGATATTGCCCTTCTCCGCTTCTTCCTGTATCTGCGCTACGAGTTTCCCAACCTTAGGTCCTCCATCTGTAGCCGAAAAAACTTTCTGGATGAATTTTTCAGGATGCCGTGTCAGTTCGTGAAGCACAAAGAGCGGCACCATCGGGTCAGCATTAATGGCGACAATGTATTCGCCGACAAACTTCTCAATTTTCTCAAAGAGCGGAGCGTCAGACTGGGCAATCAGGTTTATTTTCGGAATAATTTTCTGGAAGCTTTCCATAAAAATGATATCGAAAAGCTTGTCCTTGCTGCGGTAGTAATAGTGTAACAGCGCCTTGTTTATTCCAGCCTTGTCGGCAATATCCTGCATCCGGGCACCGGAAAATCCCTTCTCCAGAAATACTTTCTGCGCGGCAGCTTTAATTTTAGCCTCTGTAGTAGTTACTTCCATTATACTTTTGGTTTAACCATATGGTTAAACCAAAAGTATAAAACAGGCTCTTTAAATCCTACTTTTATCAGTCATTTTTTACTGCATGTATGGCTCCCTACTGCAGTGAGCAGGTATAAGTAATCTCATTTATCTGCCCCGGATGCTGCCACTTATAAGTATACTGCAAAGCTTAGTCTTAACCGAATATAATCAGCAGGTTAAACTTAACCATCCTCTTAATGTTTGCGATCTCAAGTATGATGGCATACATGATTAATGTAAAGTATAGCCTTTAAAACACAGCAAATATTAACCACAGTAACACACTTGTTTTACAACAGGATAAGTAATACTATGACAAAGAATAATTTACGCAATGAAAAGCTCCTGCCTTAAGCAGCATCTGCTGAATCTCCCTTTAACCAGGATCTTTTCAGTATAAGTATGAGCTTAGGCTGAGCTTATTTCTTACACTTGCTTAATTTAACTAAATAGCCTGCACCACTTATGGTGCACAGGCTATTTAGTTACTTATAAATCAAAACTTTGATTACAGGGCTTGTGGGCTCCGAAGAGAAAAGCATAGATTGTACCCCATAATGTGGCCACAATGCACCCTGTCGAAACAGGTCGCATCGCGGGAACCGGCGGTTCTACATATTAATAATCCCCGGCCAATTCTCTTGTTCCCTCTAAGTCTAATTCCGGCGCTCTTTTTGAATTCTTTTGCCAAAAGTAGAAAATAGTAAATAACACAATTAAGGTAGCAGGAATAACCAAAATTTTTCCCAGGGTATCCTGACCAGTCGCCAATTCCAAAGCATCTCCAGTTAATCCGGTTGCGGAATATTCTGTTCTGGCACTATCGATTAAGCTACCAATAAACGGCATGGCAATACCGCTGGAAAACATGCCTATGCCACCAATAATCGACATTCCCAGGGCACCGCTCAGGGGAGCCCGCTGGGCTGTTGCGCCAATCATTACCGGCCAGAAATAACATATACCTAAGGCAAATATAATGGCTGCCACATAGGCGAGAGGGCCTGTAACCTGGCTGAACATGTAAACACCAATAGTTGCTAAAATAGCGCCTGCTAAGAGCACACCTGTTTGGCCCAGCGCATGCACAACCGGTCCGGCATTAAACCTGCCAACTGCCATTAACCCACTGGTAAGGGCTAAAATCAGCATGGGACTAGCGCCACTGCTGGCCAAGATAATGCCTACCCATTGATTAACACCAAACTCTGTAACAGCCGTTAACATCATGGCAACAAACAAGAATATAAAGACAGGTGTAATCATAGCCTTAAAGTTATTGCTGAGCGAGGTGACGCCTTCCACTTTGGGTTTAGGAAAGGTTTTTCCGAAAAACAGAATGGCATAAATAACTGTAGGAATCAGGGTAACCCACATCTGCGCTTCCCAACCCAAGTTCATTTTGGTCATGAATAGGGAGATGAGAGAACCAACAAGTATCCCGCCGGGAAACCACATGTGGAACCTGTTTAGCATTTTGTCCATTTTTACCCCGGAATACATATCAGCAATCATGGGGTTACAGGCAGCCTCGGTACAGCCATTACCAAAACCGATAAATAGGGTAGAAATAAGCAACCCGGTATATCCTCCGGCATAAATAGTGGTTAATATACCAATGGTATGGGTTACAAATGCTACTAGCATGATGTTTTTAGCTCCAAAAGTATGATAAACCAATCCCCCGATAATCATGGAAATAGGAAACCCTAAAAAGAACATAGAGTTAATAAATCCTAATTGTTCGGCAGTAAGGCCAAAATCCCTACCTAGCTCAGGCAGAATCCCTGCCCTGATAGAAAAGGTAAAGGCAGTAGTGGTAACTGCAAAGCAACTTCCTAAAAATAAAGCGCTTTTGTTAACGTTCTCGTTCATTTAATTTAGTGTTTAGGTTTTAAATGTAGAAGTATAAGGCGAATCAAAGTTAAAGCTGCATATTACTTTTTACAGCCTCTCCGGTAATTGAGGCCTGGACGCTGATAAAGGAAAGCAATGCGTATTTAATTTATATCTGCAGGCAAAGCTTTTATAGGGTGTAGCTACAGCTCACAAAAGGACTTTTGCATCAAAGCTTTTATCTACTTCTATTCTGTCAATGCTTTTACCCTGTATTAAGCGCATACCTTAACGCTGCAGAAGTTCTGAAAGCTTTTCCTGTTTGAAATATAGTAAATAAGGCCTGAAAAACATCAGCTTTTAGCTTTATTATATCAATCCTTTATTCTGCTCAATCAACCATAAGCTAATTCGGCAGTTAAGCAGGTAAACACCACCCTGCATAAAACCAACCCTGCTGTTGCAGTTTATGAAGTATAAAAGCCTCAGGAAAGCGCCTGGGGCGAAGGGTTACCGGCAGGCCGCGAGCGATCCTCAGGGAGCGGGACAAATTCCAGGTTGTCTGTTGGTGGTAACAGAATCCTGCCTTGCTGCCAGTCTGCCTTGGCTTGTTCGATGCGTTCCTTTCTGGAAGAGACAAAATTCCACCAAATAAACCTTTCTCCCAGCGGCTCGCCTCCTAATAGCATCAGCGTTGCAGTCTCTTTTGCAAGTATCACGGGATCAGCACCCTTCGTAAAGACAAGCATCTGCCCTGCTGCATAAGTATGCCCGGAAACTTCTATACTTCCTTTGGCTACATACATACCCCGCTCTGTATGCTCACTGGGAAGTCCGAAACGCGTTCCGGCATCAAGTATCACATGCAGGTAAAACATGGGAGAATGGGTTTTTACTTTATTTTTCAAGCCGAAAGCTTCTCCCGCTATCAGCCTCATCCATACTCCGGAGTCTGTAAATACGGGTAGTTGTTCCGGCTTATAGTTGTCAAAAGAAGGCTGTGCTTCTTCATCTTTTTCCGGAAGGGCCACCCAGGTCTGTATCATTTCCAGCTTTCCGCCAGCCAGGGCTGCCGGGTCTTCAAACCGCTCAGAATGCGCAATCCCGCTGCCGGCCGTCATCCAGTTTACTTCTCCCGGACGGATTACCTGTTCCACGCCCAGGCTGTCGCGGTGCGTAACCTGCCCGCCAAACAGGTAGCTTACCGTTGATAAGCCAATATGCGGGTGCGGCAGCACATCCATGGAATGTAGTAATTGCGGCTGCACATCTACCGGACCCGCATGATCCATAAAGATAAAGGGGCCGACCATCCTGCGCAGGCGGAAAGGTAGAATCCGGCGCACATCCATGCCGGGAGCCAGGGAGGCTTTGCGCGCTTCTATAACGATTTCCAGCATAACCAGCTTTCTTTTATTTTCAATATTTAAACGAGTTTTAATAAGCCGCAGCCAAGTATGAAAATGATTACAACAGATTATTTGGTTGGCGGAGGTGTGCCGGTTATAGGTGCAGGCCTTAAATATGCCGGAGCGCCTTTGGTAGAAGGAGTAAGCCAAATGTTTAACCGGTTTTAGCAGGAACTGGAGGGCACCGGAAATACAGGTGAGCTTCTTCTCAATCCGCGGATGCAGTATGACCAGGCATAAGTTTTTCGAATCCAAAGGATTTTCGAGTGTGAGCAAACAGTACCGGAGGGTCAGCCGGAGAACCGACAGGAAAATCCCTGCATCACCTGTGGTTTCAGAACCAGCCGAAATGTATACCTCATAGGAAGCGGTTTATTGACCTGAGTTTCGATACCGGTGGCAACGCTCCTGCAAGAATAAACAGAGATCGTTATCAATGCCGGCTCGCTGCAATCGTCTTCTGAAGTATAAAGCTGCTCTTCTCAGAATACTGGCAACCTTCTCAGGAGCCATTATCAAACCAATATACTTTTGACTCGGAAACAGCATGCTCTTCATCAAAATTATACTGCACAAATTCGGTTGTACTCTTTTCGAGCTACCAGTGGAAGTATGGAAAATTTGCATCGCCTGAGCTCAGCGGATCATACTGGTCCTTGAGGATAGCCACCATTCTGGCATAGGGAATTGAGATTATTTGCCTGTTCTCAAGGTTAATAGTTTAGCTTTACATCCGTAATCTTTGTGGGTAACCAAACCTGCATCGGCGTTTTGCCGCGATTCGCCCACGAGTAGTAAGGAATGGCCGTTATAACACTTTTTGATGTACTGACTGCTAGTTTGTTATCCGATACATTTACCACTGGTACTTCCGCCTTCAGGGTTACCACGCCATTTAACAAATCTTTGTTATAGGCTGCTTCAAAAGTCGTGTTTTCGGGCAAAACAATATTCCAGGCCTCGTCATTGTTATCAACACCCTCCACACAATATACCAGTGGCCCTCTTTGCAAAGCTATCCTGTTGTTGTTGTACTCAAGGCTGTCTTTGGCGACAATCTTCTTTACCTCCATCGGAAGGTTAAGCTCTACCCGATCACCTTTTTTCCATTTCCTGTCTATAACGGCATACCCTTTGTCCATTTTATAGGGAACCTCCTTGCCGTTTAGCAGGACAGTGAATTTTGTTGGTTCGGGGTTGATGAAACGGTACAAATCACCAGGAACAGGTTGCCCCTGCGCCCAACCGGGAATCCGCAGGTGTAGCGCAAATTTGGTTGCCGATTTTGGATTGAGGCTTAAATCCACTTTTCCTTCCCAGGGATAATTTGTCTTCATCACAACAGGCACTTCTTTATCACCGATATCGAAAGTTGTTTCGCTTCCTACATACAGGTTCACCCACATACCTTTGTCTGACTGCGCATAAATATAATTTCCGAGTGAGGCGATGAGGCGGGATATGTTAGCCGGGCAGCAGGCTGTACCAAACCATTCGCTTCGCTGATTATTGCCAACAGAAGCAAGCGGGTTACCATAAAAGAACCTATCGCCGCTCAGCGACAGGCCATCTAGCGCACCGTTATATAAGCTTCTTTCCAGGATATCGGCATACTTGCTGTCTCCGGTCAGGGTATTCATCCGCTGGTTCCAGAAAACCATACCTACCGAGGCACAGGTTTCACAATAGGCCTGTTGGTTTGGCAAATCATAATCCTTTGAAAAGCCCTCATTTCTACCTGATGAGCCAATACCGCCTGTAATATACATGTTGCGGTAAACTACATCTTCCCATACATCTTTCATGGCATGGATATAGTCTTTATCGCCGGTAAGGGCTGCCACATCAGCAGCGCCGGTGTACATGTACATGGCCCGAACGGCATGGCCCGTAATCTGCTTCTGCTGTTTTACTGGCAATACATCCTGCGCATAAGCGGTATCCTTCCAGTCTGTCCAGGTATAGCCTTTTGCCAGTTGATGTCCGCGTTCTTCCAGCAGCCAGTCTGCCATCTTCAGATACTTCTTGTCTTTGGTTGTTTTATAGAGCTTCACCAAGGCAAGTTCCAGTTCCTGGTGACCTGTTACCCAATGCCTTTTACCGGGCCCGAACAAAGAAGCGAAATGATCTGCAAACTTAGTGGCAACGTCCAGCAGTTGCTTTTTACCCGTAGCATCGTAATAAGCAACGGCAGCCTCTATTAAATGTCCGCCATTGTAATCTTCGTGCATACTCATGTCCGTCCAGCGCTTCTCAGGGAACTGCAGGGTATAATAAGTATTAAGGTAGCCGTCCGGCTGCTGGGCCTTGGCAATGATAGAAATCCATTCGTCTGCTTTCTGCTCCATTTCCGGATCAGGCTTATTTTTCAGCGAATAAGCCATCGCCTCCAGTGCCTTGTATACATCCGAATCATCGTAGAAAATGCCTTCAAACTTGCCTTCCTTCAAGCCTGCCGTGATCTCGAAGTTCCGGATGCGGGGCGTTTTTACCTCTGTCTGCTCAATACAGACAGGCAATGTTACGGTTGCCACCTGATTGATCCGAGGCTTCCAAAAGGAATCCGTAATCGTAACTTTCGAAAACTTAACGGGCTGTATTTCACTGATGTTTGATTGTGCCATGGCACCCGATAGCATCAGCGACAAAGCTATGGCGAAGGTGTATTGCTTGTTCATATTTGGAATGTCGGTAAATTAATTGGTGTAATGCCTGTTTCTAAGAATAACAGAAGAAACTATCCGAAAGACAGCAGGGCAGCAAATAGAATCAACGATGTTGTGCAGGCCGGAACCCCAAATTTATGTTCCGGCAGGTTCATCAAGCCGTTGCGCGTTTAAAAGCTATTTAATACTGTCAATTCTATAATTGATCAAATAGAAACGTTCAACACGCAACACAAACCTATCCTATAATAAGTTGCTAGTATTACATTATTTCACCCATTGCTGACACTATACTACCAACTCTCTGCTTTTCGCCGCATGTCTCAACACCATTCTATTCATAACCCTGTAAATTGCCGGGCAGCGGGAGTTGCCGCCACAAATCTCTCCTATGACCTGATTTTCCTCATTTGTTTCTTTAAGATTTAGGAAGCTGCCGTTCCGGTTCATCATCGTTGTCGATGTAGGAGTCCGGCTCCGGCCTTGGCGGGGTGCTCAGCACCTTGTAGAAGAAGTATATTGTCAGCCCGGTCACCATGATGATGGTGGTGAGCATGATGATGAGTGCGGATGTATTCATAGTTTCTTAGATTTTCCCTTCTCTCACTCTTTTCTTATAAGCCACATACACCAGCAGCGCAATGCTCAGGAACACGGTAATGAGCAGCACACGCGAGGCATTCACATAAAAGAGCGTGTTCTGCAGCCTTTCTACTTCTGCCGGGTTCACTGCCGCAATGGCATCAGCCAGCTCTTTCTTCAAACTGCTGTTCATCATCTTCTTGATAATAGAGCTGTCGTCCAGTACCCAGTTGCCGGCAAGTGCTGCTCCCCAGTCGCCTCCCTTCGGCGTTACCAGCGAACCGACAAATACCCACAGCAGCAGCAAGGGCGTAATGAACTTGATGATGAACTTGTAAATACCAGGCACTTTGATGTCAGAGCCCGAGGTTATCTCGCGCCAGCCTTTCTTCATGCCAAACACCCACGCAAAGAGGATAGACTCAAACAGGGCAAAGACTACCAGCGAGACGGTACCCGCCCAGTAGTCATACTCATCAAACACGCCATACTTGAAGAAGAGCACTGTCGGCATGCCCAGCACAAACACGATGATACCGAAAGACCAGGCGGAAGCTTTGCGGCCCCAGTTGAACTCGTCCTGCAGGAAGCCCATCCAGGGGGTGCCCATGGCCAGCGAAGAAGTGATGCCGGCAAAGAAGAGCAGGCCAAACCACATCACCCCTGAAATGGCACCCAGCACATCTCCCCACTGGAAGAACAGGTACGGCAGCGTTTTAAAGGCAAGTCCCAGGCCACCCAGCTGCACCAGTTCCGTTACCCGTTCAATACCCAGGTAGCCGATGGAGATGGGGATGAGGATGGCCGCGCCGAGCACCACTTCCACAAACTCGTTCATCCAGCCGGCAGACATGGCATTCAGGGCAATGTCGTCTTTGGAGCGCACGTAAGAAGCGTAGCAATGTATTGTTCCCATCCCCACAGCAAGCGTGAAAAATATTTGTCCGGCAGCAGCCAGCCACACGCTCGGTGACCAGAGCTGCTCGTAATTAGGTGTCCACAGATAGTTCAGGCCAACAGAGCTGTCGTTGATGGCTCCGTCCACACCAGCTGTGATGGTCACCCCTTTGTAGGCCAGGAACATGCCGAAGAGGATGAGCAGGGGCATGCCTACTTTTGCCACGCGCTCTACGCCACCCGAAAGCCCTTGTGAGAGAATGAAGGTGTTGAGCAGCAGGCAGAGCACATAGAACACGATTGGCTCCAGCGGAATGCCTAAAGTAGACTTGCCGATGCTGATGTAGGAGTTGAAGAAAGCAGCTACTGCATCCTGGTCCATGCCTTCGAAAGTGCCCACAACAGAGTGCAGCATGTAAGAGAGTGTCCAGGACTCAATGTAGCAGTAGTATGCAGCTATGGCAATGTTGGTCCAGATGCCAAACACACCAATGTACTTCCAGAGGCGGTTCTTGTGCATGGTATCCATGATGAAAGGCGTGGAGTGATGCCCGAACTTACCGCCAAAGCGCCCCATCGACCATTCAACCCACAGGAGTGGTATCCCAATCAGGAGCAGGCAAACCAGGTATGGTATAATAAACGCACCGCCGCCGTTCTGCACAGCCTGCACCGGAAATCGCAAAAAGTTTCCGAGCCCCACCGCGTTACCGGCCATGGCTAATACAAGACCCACACGCGAGCCCCAGGATTCTTTGTTAGCGCTCATAAAGGAAGTAGTGGTTTAAATTCAGGTTGTAAGGGATAAATGCGAATAGTATGTTGTCGTATTTTAAGTTACTTACTAATGAGTTGATGGACGGAGGTTAAGCCCGTAATAAACATCTGCCGGAATGTGGTGCCCCTGATAAACACGTGCTAAAATGCTGTAGAGCGCTGGGTCGTATGCCTTCAAATCATCAGGTGACTGCACGCGGGTTTGTCCGTCATAATATTCGATATTTGACCAGAACCACCATTGGGTACCTTCAGCCCAATACTCGGCGACAGTGTTGATGGCATACTGGCCTTTATAGAGCCCTTTGGACTTAGCCGCTTCATAAGCAGCGCCGATCTCTTTGTAGAGTGCAGGGTCTGCTGTACGTAGCGCACCCATAATGTTGTGGCTGAACTCATGCACAAGGATGTTCTCGCCGTAATAGCGGGTGCCCGGATAACCCAGCAAGTTCTCTTCAGCGCAGGAAGTTACAAGGCCTCCCATACCTCGTGCCCGCTTGTTCCAGTACTCCTGGTCAGACATGCTGGCAATGCCTCCGGGTTTATCATAGTTTTCGCGCTCTCCCGGTGTAAGTCTCCGATCATCCTTCTCAGGCTTTTTCCAGTCGCGCCGCTCGGGCAGATCAGTTTCCATTTCTGTCTGCGCCATAACAAGCACACGGGCTCCACGTTTAATCAAATCCTCCCGGACATCCATACGCTTCACCAGCATGTAGTTCACGATATCGCGGGCTACCAACAGCGCTGTGCCGGGTACTTTATCAGATGACACCACCGGAATGCCAAAGGCGTCAGCATATTTTTTATAAAAAGGATCGAGACCAAGCGAGGGGGGCGGTACGGTAACCATTGCCTGCTCATAATCCGACAGAAGGGCCTTACCTGGTTGAGATGGTTCCGCCTTATGGGCCATGTCAGGCTGAGGCTTAGTGGCAGAGCATGAAATCAACAATATCGCCATAAAATAAATGGTGAGCATTTGTGCTAATTTCATGGCTATCTCTGTTAGATGTATTGTTTCTTACTCAAAAATTTACTGTTCGTGAAGCAATCATACATTGGCCGTTTCGCTTAAGAACAAAGCGGCAATATTGTTGCCGCTCATACCTGTATCTTCAGCTACAAATGGGGCAACCTTAATTTACTGGCTGTTAATGCAGCAACTACTGACCAGCTGCGTTAGAGGCATTTACATAAAAATTAGGGTCCACTTTCAGAGTAGTATTTGTTTTAACCCCATTGAGCTCCTGCCAGTCCGTAGTAGGTGTCAGCCATTTTTCTTTACCGTCCAGGTATACTTTTACAGGTATGCTGAATCCATCTACACTATTACCCCATTTATACTTTAGCTTGTTACCTGATATCTGGTACACTAATTCCGGAATTCTTACATCGCGCAAATACTGATCAAAAAACGCGGAAAGATCACGGCCTACATGCTTGCTAAGGTAATTCTCGATTTGTGCTGTGGTAACAGTCTGATGATAAAAGTCACGGTTGAGTCCCCTGAGAATGTCGCGCCATTTCTGGTCATCGTTTACAACCTGCCGTAATGTGTGCAGCATGTTGCCGCCTTTCGGATACATATCGCCGGAACCCTTGTCATTTACATTATACTTACCGATAATCGGTTTGTCGTTATGAATTCCTTTGCGGGTTCCGATTACGTAGGCGTTACCAGCTTCCTTGCCATAGTAGTATTCTACAAAAAGGCTTTCTGCGTAGTTTGTAAAGCTTTCATGTATCCACATGTCCGCCATGTCTTTGTAAGTGATGTTGTTAGCAAACCACTCATGGCCTGATTCATGGATAATAATGAAATCAAATTTCATCCCCCAGCCGGTGCCGCTCGCGTCTTTTCCTCTATAGCCATTTTTATACCCATTGCCATACGTAACGGCGCTTTGATGCTCCATACCTGTGTAGGGCACTTCTATAAGCTTGTAACCATCCTCATAAAAAGGATAAGGGCCGAACCAGTGCTCAAAAGCACGGAGCATGCGGGGAGCATCCTTGAATTGTTCTTTTGCTTTTTCCAGGTTTTCCTTCAGTACGTAGTAATTACAATCTAAAGTACCCTTCTCGCCTTTATACTTTTCTGAAAAATGTGCGTAATCGCCAATGCTGATGTTTACGCCATAGTTATTGATGGGATTGGACACAAACCAGTGGAACGTCTTTGTGCCGTCGCTGTTCTGGTCTACTTTGCGGAGGCGCCCGTTAGAAACATCCATCAGTTTTTCGGGTACGGTTACGCTAATCAGCATACTATCCACCTCGTCATACATGTGGTCTTTGCAGGGCCACCACAGGCTGGCGCCATCTCCCTGATTTGAGTTAGCGATGAACGGATTTCCGTTGCTGTCTTTCTTCCAGGTTAATCCTCCGGCCCAGGGCGGGTTTTTGCTTACGACAGGCTTGCCACCGTAATGCACATCAACTTCATGTATGTCACCTGTTTTCTGGCTTTCTTTCAGTTGTATAAAATAAGCGTTTCCGTCTCTTCTGAAGGCTAACTCACTGCCTTTCTGTACTACCTTATCAATATGCATGGGGGGCTGCAGGTCTATCTGCATCAGCTGGCCGGGTTTCAGCACTTTATACTGTATGGTATTTACGCCCTGAATGGTACTATCAGCCGGATCTACCCGAACGTTTAAATGATAATAGGTAAGATCCCACCAGGCCCGCTCATCAGTTATAGAACCCCGCAAAGTATCCTGATGCGTGAATACAGGACTTTGCGCATAGAGGGTAATACTGCAGGCTAACAGCACGGGAATGAAACACAACCTGCGCATAAATTTTACAGGAAATCTGTACTGCATTTGTTTATAGTTTATCTGGATTCCTCATCTGAATTCTTAAAGCGGAATAAAACTGTTCACTTCATCATGTTTTATACCTTCTTTTTCCGGGTAGCAGCTTCGGGGCGGATACAGTTTTGCCGTAAGTATCTTCTATAAGCTGTAATAATAATCGTCAATTTAACAGCTATACTTTGGATAATGCAAGCTAAATGCAAGAAACAATTTGTTGTTATCCAGAATTAGCTAAATGTAATACGATATGATCTATCCTGAGATCCGGTAAGTTCAATCAGCCCGGCGTATCAATACATTCCGGTGGGGCAAAATAGAAGAGATAAATGATTGGATTGCAGAGGTATAGATACCGTTCTATACGGTTACCTATATAGCCAGGTATAAACTTATGCACCCTGCACATAATACCGGGAGTATATGTTGGAGAAGCTGCGTATGCAATACCTGCAGCGGCGCTTTAGCGTTGTTCTCTGAAAGCTTCTATGCCTTCTATCATCTTTGGTAAATCCTTTCCTAACAATTGGCTGCCTTGCGCCGTAATCAGGAAATCTTCTTCAATCCGGATGCCTCCAAAAGATTTGTATGCGCTGAGTTTATCATAGTTAATAAACTGTTCGAACTTCTTGTTTGCTGCCCATAAGTCAATCAGTTCAGGTATAAAGTACAGCCCCGGCTCTACCGTAAGTACAAAACCCGGTTCCAGTGCCCGCGCCAGCCGTAACGACTTTAAACCAAATTGCGTGCTTTTCTTTATATCATCAGTATAGCCGACGTATTCTTCCCCAAGGTCTTCCATGTCATGCGTATCGAGGCCCAGCATATGCCCTAAGCCACAGGGAAAGAATAACGCATGCGCGCCCTGCGCCACTGCTTCTTTGATATCCCCTTTCATCAGCCCGACCTGTTTAAGCCCTTCCGCTAATTTTTCGCAGGCCCACAAATGAATATCCCTGTACAGCTTTCCGGGTTCAAGTTTATTTGCAGCCGCCCGATGCGCTCCTAAAACAATTTCGTAGATTTCCCTTTGCTGGTCAGTAAACCTGGTATCTACCGGAAAAGTACGCGTAAGATCGCCGGCATAATGCATGGCAGATTCTGCCCCGCAATCGCACAGTACCATTTGCCCTTCGCCAAGTATAGCACTGCCAAAATGATTATGAAGTATCTGCCCGTTTACGGTTAAGATGATAGGAAACGCAAGATTGCCGCCAGAACTTACAGCTACTGCCTGCAGCATTCCGGCTACATTTGCTTCTGTCATTCCCTGCCTGGCTGCCCGAATAGCAGTCAGCTGCATATCGGCCGTTACATTGATTGCTTTCTCAATTTCAGCAACCTCTTCAGCAGATTTTATAGATCGGAGAGCGACTATCGCTTTAATCAGGGTTACAGAGGCCATACTACTTACAGTAGCCGGTGCAATACTCAACCAGGCACTTAATTTTAATATGTTTTCCGGCCGGTATGGCGGTAAAAAATGAATCTGACGGCCTTGTTCATGTGCACTTTTAAGTATAAGCTCTATTGCTTTCTGTGCCCTGATAGTATTGATGCCCGACTTTTCTGCCTGCTCCTGCAGCGGAACCTGCGTACCAACCCACACAATCTCTTCTACTGAAACATCATCGCCACAGATGACCTCTGTACCACTGTCAACATCAATTATGCCAGCCAATCCAGGGCGATCAAGACCAAAGAAGTATAGGAAGGAACTATCCTGCCGGAAACTGTACCAGTTATCTTTATAGCTCATGCTGCTCTCCTCATTCCCGAGCAGCAAAATTATTCCACTTCCTACACGCTCCTTTAACTGATGCCTTCTGCGGATATAAACTTCTCTTGGGAACATTCTGGTCTTTTTAAGCAGTATAAAATTAAATAATACAGGTGTTTTGCGCTAGTTCTGGCATTGATAAGTTAAGCCCTGATTCATACATCTTACAGCTTTTCTTATTCATTTATCCATATAGTTTTGGGTTCCGCATCAGGGAAAAAGCCTAACATCCGCATTACGCCGTCGCCGGCATTCTGCACTTCATGAACAGTCATGGCCGGTATGATGGCTGTACTTCCCGCAGGGAAATCAAATTGTTCATCCTTTATGATAATCCGGCCATTACCTTCCAGACACACCAATAATTCTTCTGTATCATGGTAATGTGGCGGCACATACCCTCCCTTGTCGAAGTAGTTTTCGAGCAGAGCCGTTTGCGTAGTGCCCATTTGCTTGTTAGCCAGCCATTCCCGTGTTCTTCCGGTATTTAGCTTCTCTAACTTCGATGCAGCGCCGGATAATATAAAAGCCATGATCTGTTGTTTGATATAATGTTTGAATACAGGGTAAGGGAACAGAAGGGACTTGCTGTCGTTTCAGGCATCGTCTAAAGTATAAATTTAATGCTCCGGATTATTTTACCGGCCTCCCGGTGGGCAGTATTGTTTCAGGTAATTGGTGTATAAAGTTGAAAGGTGTTCGCTGGTGCCCTCGCCTTCTGAAATACTATGCGTACGGTTGGGATAAGGCATTATCTGGAACTGCTTGTTATACTTTATCAATTCATTAACAAGCTGCGCTGCATTGTTATAATGTACGTTGTCGTCGCCGGTGCCGTGAATGTACAGCAAGTTTCCTTTCAGGTTCCTGGCGTGGGTTATAGGTGAGCCTTTTACAAAATCTTCAAGGTTTTCCTGTGGCAGCCCCATGTAGCGCTCCTGGTAAATATTGTCGTATGTCAGTTGGTTGGCTACCGCAGCTATGGCTATACCTGTTTTGTAAATTCCGGGGTACTGGAAAAGCAGGTTCAGGGTAGCAGAACCGCCGCCGCTCCATCCCCATACAGCCACCCGGCTTGTATCCACATAAGGTAATTTCAGAATTTCCTGCGCTGCCTGCGCCTGATCGCTTATGTTCAGCATCCCTACTTTGCGGTAAATGCTTTTACGCCAGGCGCGGCCTTTCGGGGCGGGTGTCCCCCTGTTATCAACCGACACGTAGAGGTAACCATCATCGGCCATACTGCCTTTGTACAAGCGGTTGCTGCCTGCGCCATAACTGTCTATTACCGTCTGCCCTGCCGGCTCGGTGTATACCTGGAAAACAACAGGATACTTTTTTGTAGAATCAAAAGCGGTTGGTTTCACCATCCAGGCATCCATCTCTACGCCTTCGCTGGTCTTGATTTTAAAGAAAGTAACAGGAACGTCTGATTTGTTTGATTGGGCCAAAGCGCTTTCAACTGCACTGTTACCATCCAGCGCTTTGTGGTTGGGCAGCGATATCCAGTCCGAAGCAGGCTTGGTATAGTAATTTGAAAAACGATGGAAGGCGAACTCACCATTAGGAGACAGCATGTAGGCGTGTGTGCCCGCCTGTGCTGCCGGCGACAGACGCTCTGGCTTTCCTTTGCCATTAATGCGCGTCCGGTAAAGGTATTGCTGTGTTGCATTGTCTGGCGAGGCCATAAAGTATACGTAGCCATCCGCTTCATCTACAACCACAATCTCCATCACATCATAGTTACCTTTGGTGATAAGGCTTTCTTTTTTGCCATCGCGGCTGCGCCTGTATAAATGGCGCCAGCCGTCTTTTTCGCTAGCCCACAAAAACTCCTTGCCGTTGTTTAACCAATCCCAGCCGCCAAAGCTATACTTGCTGTCCCAGGTAGGCAGGATATCAATCCAGGCTTCATCTTTCTCAGTATAAATCTGCTTTGCCTGGCCACTGGCAATGTTGCAGAGGTACAGCTTGCTTTCATTCTGCTTACGGTTTAGTTGCTGCAGGATCAGTTCATCCGGGTTGGCGGCCCATTCCATACGGGGAACGTAGTGCTGCCGCGGGTCGCCGGGCACATCCATCCATGTTGTTTTTACCGTGGCTACATCTGCCACTCCAATTTTGTAAGGAGACAGTGCTTCGCCAGCGACAGGGTATTCTACGGGCAACACGCCAGGGTATATGGAATCTGTAAGGTTAACCAGCAGGTAATCTTTCACATCTGTGGCATCAATCTGCCAGAAGGCGATCTTCTTGCTGTCGGGGCTCCACCGGAAACCATCGCGGCAGTAAAACTCTTCTTCATAAGCCCAGTCGAAGGTGCCGTTTATCCGCTTTCTGGTTCCGTCTTTTGTCAGCTGCGTTACTTTTTTAGTTGAAAGGTCCTCGGTATAGATATTGTTTTCACTCACATAAGCCACCTGCTTGCCGTCGGGCGAGAATTTGGCAAACATCAGCGACGAGGCAGGACGCTCCGTGCCTAACTGCTCCAGTGTCTGGTTTTGTAAGTCATATACCCAGTAATCACCTCTGGTATCGAGCCGCCATACTTTAACGGTATTGGTATAAAGTAACAGCTTCTGCTCGTCCGCTGAAAATGCAAAACTTCGCACTTTCAGCGGTTCTGTTTTGCCTGCAGGTACGAGTTTTTCTTTCGCAAGTATAATCTGCTTGCTTCTGGCCGGCAAAGTATACTTTACAATATCACCGCCCTCCTGCTGTGCATAAGCGTTGCCTGATTTTAACCAATAAACCGCCCCTCTGCTTTGTGCAATGCCTGCAAAGGAACAAAGCACCAGATACAGTGAAAGCAACAGAAACCATAGTGGCTTTAAGGTCTTCAGAGGTTTGTTCATAAGTTGGCAGTATGCTTTTGTTCGGGCTTAAAGTTCAGTATTATTTAGCGTAAAATCTCCAGCTTGTTTTATAATCTTCCGGCAGGTCCTGGTCTGTAAGTATAGCCCGCACCATTTCTACAGGCAGGTTGTTCTGGTGCATTACAGCATCATGGTATTGCTTGTATGTCATTTTGCCGCTATCTACCAGCTCTTTCTTAAGCGCATCAAACTGCAGGCCGCCCATCATGTAAGCTACCTGGTACAGCGGGCTGTAACGCCCTTCAAAAGAGCGACGTACTTCACCCGCGGCATTGGCACGCTCATGCCCTACCCGGTCTACCAGAAAATCGATGCATTGCTGCGGCGTCCATTTACCAAGGTGATAATTGAGTGAAAAGATAATGCGGGCACAGCGGTGCATTCGCCAGAAGAGCATGCCGACTTTATCTTCAGGCGATTGGGGAAATCCCTGATCCCAAAGCAGCATCTCCCAGTACAAAGACCAGCCTTCGGTCCAGAAAGGAGTATCGAAGTTGCGGTATACTTTGTAGCGGTTGTTCATGAAGCCCTGCAAATGGTGGCCTGCTATTAGTTCATGGTGCACGGTAGCGCGCGAAAAATGAGGATTGTTGCCCCGCATGCTCATCAGCTTATCTTCCTGAGACATGGAGCTGGTGGGATATGAAATGCTAAAAACCTCGCCTCCTGTAAAGAACGGGTTAACCAGCTGGCGTTCGGGCGTCATCATTTCCATCCGCCAGGTTTCCTCCGCCAGTGGCGGTATGGTAATCAAATCTTTCTTTTTTATAAAATCTACTGACTCGTTATACAACTTCAGCATGGCTTCGGGCTGCTCTCCGGCCGGTACATAAGTGTTTTTTACCTTTTCCAAAGCCTTGTGCCAATCGTTACCAAAGCCCATCTCCTGCGACGCCTTCAGCATTTCCTTATCGCACCAGGCAAATTCCTTGTTGGCAATGTCAATCAGCTCTTCCGGCGTATAAGGAATCATTTCATACTGTAACTGCCTGATAAGCTCTTCCTTACCTATAGGGCTACCTACAATGCCACTTGCATCGGGTTTCTGGTTCTTGCCCAGTACATTTCCCTTTTTCTCTGCCAGCGTAGCATAGGCGGTCAGCAGGCTGTCTACCCGTTTATAGGGCGACGGCACCCACCAGGTAAATCCGGGGTCATAGTCGTAGTAGAAAGTATAAACACTTTTAAGGCCTTCCTGTAGATCTTTGATGGTGTTTTGTAAACGATACGCCAGGTTTCTGTCTAACGACGCTTCTTTTTGCAGTGCAGTTGTAGCAGCCTGCAGGCTTTTCCCGATAGCATTCAGCTCAGTGGCCACCTGCTGCCCGTTAACTGTATGACCACGCCTGCGGGGTATCTCCAGCGCATAAATCTTATCCGCAAACGGTAGCCATTTCTTTATTTGGTTTGATTCCTGCGATGCGATGCCGAGCAGGCGCAGTTTATTTTCTAAATCCCGCTTCGTTAACAGGTAGTCTACCCGGCTACCTGTATTCATACTTTCAAAGTTCAGTTTATCCAGTTCCTGCAGGTAATTGTTATAGAGTAGCTGAAAGCGTGCGATATACTCCGGTGAGTTTCTCATGAAGTAGAAGCGGTTCAGGCTTCCCTCATCCGCACGCAGCTTCACCATCAGGTTATTGACATCACTTGTTTGCAGGTATAAAGAGCTGCTATCCTGTGCCAGAACGGCTTTGGGAACGACAGGTGAAAGGAGCAACAAGAGTAAAGAAAACTTCAGAATACAAAAGTCCGGTCGTTTCATGCAAATTAGGTTTTATACTATGAACAAGTACAAGCGCCTGGCGTCCTGCACCTTTATATCAATCAGCTTAAGCCCTTACCCTCATCTTACCAGGTCTGAATCTTCAGCATGTTCTGCATTACTCATGCATAGACATTCCTCCTGCTTATTCCACTAGCTATATCTGTCCGGAGAGAAGGCTTCTATTAAGACCGGCGCTTTCCTGTTCATCAGTTGCTCTGCCAGAATCTTTCCGGTGGCCGGCGCTAAACTGATGCCCATCATACTATGCCCCGTTCCAAACAGTACATTGTCCCAGCGCTGCGTAAATCCGATGTAGGGCAAGCCATCCGGCGAGCAGGGCCGCAGGCCGCTCCATATATTCTTGGCATCAGGCATGGGACATTGAAAATCACTATAGTACCTGGAAATGGCGTTATGAATGCCCTTTACGCGGTTGATATTTTTTTTCTGATTGTCGTCCGTAATCTCCATGGTGCCACCAAAGCGCACTTCTTTGCCGAAAGGTGTTACGGCTACTTTTCCTTCTACAAGTATGGCCGGGCGCTGAATAGCCGGGGAATTTTCTGCCAGGAAGCTATAACCTTTTCCACCCAGCATTGGCATGTTTATTTGCAGTTTTCTGGCTATCTGTCCAGACGCGGAGCCGGCAGCGATAATAACATAATCGCCGGCATAGTCTCCTTTATCAGTTATAACAGCGTTAACCGTGCGGCCAGTGCAGGCAAAATCAAGCACTTCGGCATTCCGTATAATTTTAACGCCCTTGCTTTCCAGTTGCTTCACCAGGAAATGATTTAACTTGGCAGGGTTCAAATGGGCATCACCCGGGAAAAATACGCCACCCAACACGTCCATACCTGCGTATGGCTCCAGTTTCTGCACATCCTCCTGCGACAACACCTCTGTTACAAGGCCATGCTGGCTGGCAAGATGGGCAAACTCAATTTCTTCCTGGGCGGCCTCCTCGGTTTTATAAAGCATCAGAAGGCCTTTCTCCTCCAGGCCCAGATCAGCGGCAACATGTTGTTCTGCCAGGCTCAGATAAAGGCTTTTGCTGAACAGGCTAAGGCCTTTAAGGTAAGGAATACTATAAGCTACATGCTTTTTGGTAGCAGACTGATAGAAGAGCAGGCACCATTGCAAAAGCCTCCTGTCTAATTTAGGATGTATATAAAAGGGGCTGGTGGATGAAAACATCCACTTGAGTCCTTTTCCTATTATGCCGGGCGACGCGAGTGGCACAATATGGCTGGGAACGATCATGCCTGCGTTTCCGATGGAGCAGTTGGCCGACAAGTCTCCTTTATCCAGTATGGTTACTTCAAAGCCCTCTTCCGATAAATAGTATGCAGTAAATAAACCAATAATACCGCCTCCGGCTATTACAACTTTGCTCATATTATATCACCTGAAATCCGTGTACATAAGGGTCTGCTTCATCCAGAAATATCGAATTTAGGCCGGTTACAATGGCCCAGCCTTCAATACCTGGTAATATAGCCGGTTTACCTGCTACCGTTGTTTCTCCCTCAATAGTGCCTTTAAAAATGGAGCCGATGTAGCTTTCGTGTATAAACTCCTGCCCTGGTTTTAGCAGGCCTTTGGTATACCACTGGGCCATCCGGGCTGAAGTGCCTGTGCCGCACGGAGAACGATCAATGGCTTTATCGCCATAAAAAACAGCATTACGCGCCGTAGAAGTTGGCTGTAGCGTATCGCCTGCCCAGAGGATGTGTGAAAGCCCGCTTATAGTAGGATTCTCCGGGTGCACGAAGGTGTACTTCCTGTTCATCCTTTCCCGTATCACCCGGCTCCAGGCAATCAACTTATCAGCAGTAAATTCCTGTAGGCCCGGGAAATTCTCCTGGGGATCGATAATGCCGTAAAAATTGCCACCGTAAGCCACGTCCAGTTTTAGCTCTCCCAATTCCGGACATTCAACCGTTAAATTTTCGGCTTCCAGGTAGGAAGCCACATTGGTAAGTTTTACTGTTTTTACCTTGTTCCCCTCCTGGGTGTAGCTTACTTTCACCAACCCTGCAGGTGTTTCCAGGCGCAGCTGACCGGGTACTTTAGGCGTGATTAATCCCTCCTCTAATGCAATGGTAACGGTTCCGATCGTACCATGCCCGCACATGGGCAGGCATCCGCTGGTTTCAATGTAAAGCACCGCTATGTCGTTTTCAGGATCGTGCGGCGGGTAGAGTATACTTCCCGACATCATATCGTGGCCACGCGGCTCAAACATCAGCCCTTTCCTTATCCAATCATACTCCCGCAAAAAGTGCTGCCGCTTTTCACTCATGTTTGCTCCCTGCAATATCGGGCCGCCGCCTGCTACCAGCCGGACGGGGTTGCCACAAGTATGGGCATCGATGCAGAAAAATGTTTTCCTTGCCATAGTAGGGGTGCTATATGTTGTCTTTGGTGAGCTTTCCGTCAATGGTACGCCAGATCGATAAAGGGTTATCATCCTGTAGTTCCTGCGGCAGCAGTTCCGCTGGCGCAGACTGGAATGTAACAGGCCTTGCAAAACGCTTGATAGCATATGCCCCGACGGAGGTACTGCGGCTATCAGTGGTAGCCGGGAACGGACCGCCGTGCGTCATGGCATAGCTTACTTCCACGCCCGTTGGTACTCCCCCGAAAAGTAAGCGCCCGCATTTCTCCCTTAATGTGTCTGCCAGGCTGCCTGCCTGTATCAGTTCTGATGTGGTACCCCATACCGTACAGGTAAGCTGCCCCTGCAACTTTTCTGCCGCCCTTTCCAGGTCCTCCAGCCCATGATAAGTTACTACCAGCGTAAAAGGGCCGAATACTTCTTCCTGCAGCGCCTCGTTTTGCAGCCACTGCTCTAACGAAACTTTAGCCAGGGCTGCATTGCCAACCAACACATCTTCATCCGGTGCCAGCAGCTTTTCAACACCGCCTGCAGCCAGCAACTGATTGACGCCTTTGTAGTAATTGCTGCAGATACCTTCGTGCAGCATTTTATTCGTTGGAGCGCTCTCAAGCTTTTCGGAAAGCTCCTGCAGAAAGCTTTCTGTTGTATCATTCTCCGGGTAAAAAATAAGGCCCGGATTGGTACAAAATTGTCCTACTCCTAACAGTACTGATTGTGCAGCCTGTCCGGCTAACTGCTTACTTTCTGCTTCGGCTTTTTCAGGAAGTATAAAAATCGGGTTCACGCTGCCCATTTCAGCATAAACGGGGATAGGTTGTGGCCGCTGGCATGCCTGATCAAAAATGGCTTTACCTCCTTTGTAAGATCCGGTAAAAGCGACCGCCTTCGCTTCAGGATGCTTTACCAGTTCCTGGCCTATGTCTGCGCCACCGCTCACGTGCTGAAAAACAGCTTCGGGCAAGCCACAAGCCTGCAGTGCATTCTGAATAGCCTTATACACCAGCTGTGATGTTTTAGGATGTCCTGGATGCTCTTTGTAGATAACGGGGCACCCGGCAGCCAGTGCCGAAGCTGTATCGCCGCCAGCTGTAGAAAAAGCGAAAGGGAAATTACTGGCCCCGAAAATTACTACCGGCCCTAACGGCACCAGCATTCTGCGCAGGTCGGGGCGGGGAGCTGGCTGCCGGTCAGGCAGGGCCGTGTCTATCGTTGCTTCCGTCCAGGTGCCCTCGTCTGCCAGGCTGGCGAAAAGCTGCAGTTGGCTTACAGTCCTGCCCCGCTCTCCTGTCAGGCGGGCAAGCGGCAGGTTAGATTCCTGATGCGCTGTTTGCAGCAATTCGTCGCCAAGTTGCTCTATTTCAGCGGCAATGGTTCTTAGTAAATTTGCCTTTTCGCTGGCTGCAACTTTCTTATATACTTTAAATGCTTCTGCTGCTTTATCGAATACCTGGTTAAGTGACATACTCTGCTATGTTAAGGTAAGCATCATTATTCTCCAACCCCGCTGCCATACATTATACTTCTACACTCATCTTCTAAAAAGTTGGAACTGCCCGGAGCTCCTTTTGCAACTCAGGCAAAACAGGCCGGTTCTCCAGCGCTTTATTAATAACCGACAAAACGTGCTCCCGCTCATCTCCTTCAAGCGGCATGCGTGGCAGGCGCACGTTTTCTGTACCAAGCCCGGCTTGCACCTCCGCCAGTTTAATGTTCTGTACCAGCTTTGGATGAACATCAAGCTCAAGCAGCGGAAAGAACCACCTGTTTATCTTAACTGCCTCTTCACAACGTCCGGCTTTGATCAATTTGTAAATAGCAACTGTTTCAGCCGGGAAGGCGCATACCAGGCCGGCTACCCATCCGTGTGCACCCAAAACCAGGCTCTCCAAAGCTATGGTATCAACCCCGGAAAGAATCTTAAACCTGTCACCAAAACGGTTGATCATTTTGGTAATGTTGGACACCTCCCGTGTAGATTCCTTTACCGCCTGTATATTACTTATATTTGCTAACTCCTCAAACATATCTAGGGTAACAAGTATGCGGTAATCGATCGGATTGTTATAAATCATAATCGGCAGGTCCGTTGACTGAGCTACCGCCTTAAAATAAGCAACCGTCTCTTTATCATCTGCCTTGTACCTCATTGGCGGCAGGAGCATCAGGCCACTCACGCCATTTTTGCGGGCAGTATCAGCAACTTCTATTGCTTTAGCTGTTGTTTGTTCGGCAATATTAAGGATTACGGGCACTTTGTTATCAACAAAGGCAACCGTTTCCTGTACCAGCTTAATTTTTTCTTCATCACTTAATGTACTGGCTTCTCCCAAAGTCCCGCCCAGAATGATTCCATTTACGCCGGCCGCAAGCTGGGCCTCAATATTTTTTAGGAAAGCCGGAATATCAAGCTCATCTTTATCGGTAAACTTTGTGGTTACGGCCGGAAATACTCCCTCCCATTTTATAGTCATAGCATTTGCAAATTTAGGTGACTGAATTTTATACGATTTGAAATATATGGAACAAAGCTAAGGTGTAGGCACAAAATTTGGGAACAGTATTTTATCCATTTCTAATACTATACTATCTAAATTGAACCTGATTCTTTAAATTACGGTTAAAATTCGTTAATATACCTGCTGTAAAGCATAAATCAGATTAGTTCTATGAAACCCGTCCATTTTAAAATCCCACGAACCTCCGGCGAATCTATCCGCGTGCAGTATGAGGAGCAGGAGCACTTCTATGATAATCTTCACTTCCATCCGGAGGTACAGATTATGTTTATCCATGAAAGTTCCGGCACCCGCCTGGTGGGTGACAGCATTGGCAGTTTTAAACCCGGTGATATTTTGTTATTGGGCCCGGACCTGCCGCATGTTTTCCGTAACGATAAAAAGTTTTACGAACCGGATTCCGGTTTAAAGGCGAAGAATACTTCTGTCTTTTTCGATACAGATTCTTTCGGTGAAAAATTCTTCTCGCTTCCGGAAGTCTATCCTGTCACAAAGCTTTTGCTTAACAGCAAAAGAGGTATAAATGTAAGGGGCGAAACGAAACATACATTAAACGGGATGGTACAGGATCTGCCTTTGTATCATGGCTTTAGCAAGCTACTGCAGGTTTTTGCTATTCTCGACCTGCTTGCCCGCTCCAAAGAGCTCGAACTGCTATCGTCTGTCGGATTTGATGGTCCTCCCAAAGACTCCGACAGCAAAAAAATCAATGATGTATTCACTTACATCATGGACAACTTCTCTGAAGAAATCAAGCTGCAGGAAGCTGCTGCTGTTGCTAATATGAGCGTAAATGCCTTTTGCAGATATTTTAAGCATCACACCCGCAAAACCTTTTCAACGTTCTTAAATGAGATTCGCATAGGGCATGCCTGCCGCCTGCTGATAGAAGACAAATGGAATATACGGGAAACTGCCTTTGCGTGCGGTTATGATAACATTTCATACTTTAACAGGCAGTTTAAAGATATCACCAACTATACGCCTTCGGAGTACGTGAAAATGCACCGCGAGAAATTTACGCCTCATCTGGTTTAAAGTGTTTTTGCCGGTACAGGTTGAACCCAGGGCTATTTAGATTAAGCCCCGGCTCTGCCTGTACTGTTTGTCAGGGCGCCTTCACAATACCGGATTGTCCTTCCCACTCCGGCGGGTCTACCCCGATAAGATGCTTTACAAAAAAGTCCCGTCGTTTGTGTTCTCCATAGTCTCCTCCCATAGAGTGGCCCATGCCCGGCACCATCAAAAAGTCGAAGTTTTTATTCGCTTTGATAAGGGCATTCATGAACTGCATGGTAGACGCCGGATCCACATTATCATCCATTTCGCCCAATATCAGTAATAATTTACCCTGTAGCTTATCTGCATGTGTTACGTTGGAAGATGCGCTATACTGCGGCCCGATAGGGAAGCCCATCCATTGCTCGTTCCACCACATTTTGTCCATGCGGTTATCGTGGCACCCCGAAGAAGATACGGCTACCTTGTAGAATTCAGGATGAAACAAAAGAGCGCCCGCAGAACTTTGTCCTCCGGCAGAGTTTCCGAAAATCCCGACACGGCTTGTATCCATATAAGGATACTTCCGGGCGGCTTCTTTTATCCAGGAGATCCTGTCCGGGAAACCTGCATCCTTAAGATTCTTCCAGCAAACGTCATGAAATGCTTTTGAACGGTTAGAGGTACCCATCCCATCCATTTGCACTACAATAAAACCCAGTTCCGCCAATTCGTGCAAAAACTGGTACCGGAAATCAGGATTGAATGTTTTCGGCACAAACGAGTCCTGCGGGCCGGCATAGATGTACTCAATCACCGGGTATGTTTTAGAAGCATCAAAGTTTGTGGGCCTGATGATGATTCCCCAAATGTCGGTTTTACCATCTCTGCCTTTCGCCGTGAATACCTCCGGCTTTTTCCAACCGGCACCTTCCAGCTTTGTGATATCTGCCCTTTCCAGTTCCATCAGCACCTTACCGTCGGCGGCACTTCTCAGAACCGTAACCGGCGCCATATCCACCCGCGAATAATTATCTACAAAGTATTTATTATCCGGGGAGTAGGTAGCCGTATGATTCGCGTTTTCAGTAGTTAAGGGGGTAAGTCCGGTGCCATCAAAGTTTACCTTGTAATACTGGATCAGGTATGGGTCCTGCCCCTGTTCCCGGCCGCTGCCTTCAAAAACAATCGTTCTGGAAGGTTCATCCACCTGCACCACGTCACGTACTACCCAATCGCCTTTTGTAATTTGGTTCTTTACTTTCCCGGTTTCACCATTGTACAGGTACAGGTGGTTCCAGCCATCTCTCTCCGAGGCCCATATAATTTCTTTGCCATCTGCTACATCGTAGCGATACTTTTTGCCACTGTAGTCGATAAAAGTTTTGCTGGTTTCTTCTACCAGGTCTTTTACTGCGCCTGTAACAGCATCAACCTCCAGCACTTTGTAAACCTGGTGCCCACGCTGGTTATACTCCACCGTAAAAGCACGGCTGTCTTCCCGCCAGTCTGGGTTTGATATACTATATTGATTCGGAATTAAAGAAGGATCTATACTTATGTGTTTCTTAGTATCAACTAGAAAAAGCTGGGGTGTCTTCTGTGGCAGCGCATCTCCCGGTTTAAGATAATTGCGTGAGTGAAGTTTAGGCTGGAGTTGGTCGTCCGGCGAAGATTCAATCAAATAGACAAGATGCGGCTTATTGGGGCGAACCTTGTTTGTCGCCAATTTCTTGGAATCTGGCGACCAGTTTATAAAAGCGGAGTAATATTCACCTGCTGATCCATCATAACTCAACTGATATTCTTCATTCTTATCAGTGGCAGATTGTATATAGACGTCATAGTTTTTAATATAGGCAATCCACTTGCCGTCAGGTGAAGGCACAGGTTTATTGTTGAGCTCATCAAAACCGTCCCCCCAATATCTGTTGGACCGCTGCCCCGCCGACGCTTTGCCCTTATCCTGAATTTTGTATGAGTTTAAGGTGCTGCGCCACTCTTTCCCGTCTACAGTAAACTCTATGGCTTTACCGTTATCTGCAAAAGTGATAACAGAAAAAGGGAGATTGTACGGTTCTACTTGCCTGTTCAGTGCGGAGGATAAGCTCCTGGCTAATTTCACCTGGTCAAAAGCCGGTTTGCGTGTCTGCTTGTGTGCATCTACCAGAATGAACTCCTTTCCTCTTGGCGTAGGATTCAGATACCAGAATTTGCTATCCTTTTCCAGCCAATGAAAATTGCGGGGGGCATAGAAGACTTTATCTTTTAAGACCTCCTTTAAATCCTCGGCTCTTTGATAATCAGCTTTGGTGCCTTGTGCCTGGATAGTATTTGAAACACCAAGAAGTATAGCTACAATATAGGCGGCTACAACTGCATAGGCCGGCTTATATTGCCAGGCAGTTTCCCTGTTAGGGTTATTAGGACTAGGCATAAAAGATTGTTTTGGATTTCTAATTCATGCAAAAGACGCCTTAAACATTAAAAGCAGCTTGTCATATCATTAAAGTATGGCATTCCCGAGCGAGGCGAAATATTAAGTATAAACAGCTTAAAGCTAAGGCATGCTCAAAAGCTACATGTTTTATACTTTATCTGTTTTCTTCTTATATTCAGCTAACAAAAATCTTTACTCAGGACAAGTATAAAATATAATTATCAGTGCATGTATAAACCTATAAATAATATCTGGCTCGACATGTACACCTTTATACAAGGAAGTCTGCTCACCGCCTCTGTAGTGCGCAGAAGCAAATGAGCAGAAACCAACCATCAACAACAATTAATAACCTGGATTTTGAGTTAAGTTAGGGTTCTTGCTTATTTCACCCTCCGGTATTGGGAACAAGGTTTTTGTTGGATCGCTCGGCCTGTGGTTGAACCATGCTTTAGTTGAAAATACACCAAAACGAATCAGATCCTGCCGGCGATGTGCTTCTGCCGCAAACTCCCAGCCCAGTTCATCCAGAAACCGGCCATACTTAATATCGGCTCCCCCCTGTTTATCCGTAATGCTGCCATCTTCTTCCTGATAGCCATACTCATAAGTGCTTCCCTGCATCAGTTCATCACCCGTTACCACTGCTTTATCAGGGTTGGTAGCCCTGAATGCTCGCTCACGCACCTGGCTTACCAGTTCAGCGGCTTCAGCAGCTCTTCCGGTTCGCAAGAGGCTCTCCGCTTTCATCATGAGCACATCGGCATACCGGAACATGGGATAGTCATTATCAAGGCCGCCTGTTGCACCCATTTTGATAGCATACTTGCCAATGCGGTAGCCATCATTAGACTCTGTTCCGGCCATACTTGGCACATCTTTCTGATAGTCAATCACTACTTCGCCGGTTGTAGCACTTTTTTGCGGGCCCATAATCCAGGTATCCCCTAGCCGGCCATCTTCCTCATCGTAGGTATCGATAAACTGTGGTACGGCACAATTACCACCCCAGGGGCCTGCCTGCATGGCATACACAAACCGGCTCAGCGGGTCCAGCGTTTTCATATGAACCTGGTTCTGAGGACCGTAAATTTCGTCATAAGGTACCGCGAAAATAATCTCTTTTGAATTCTGATTAGTCCAGGTAAATACGTCCGAGTAGTTCGGGTCAAGCACATACTTGCCACTGCTGATAATGTCATTACATTCCTGTATGCATTTTTCCCATTGTGGCGTACCGGTATATACTTCCGCATTCAGATAAATTTTTGCCAGCAGGGCTTTAACTCCCCACTTGTTAAGCTGGCCGTAAGTACTGGATGGATCGTCGCTCAAGAGTGGCAATGCATCTGTCAGCTCCTTTATCACAAAGTCATATACCTCCTGCCGTGTACTCTGCTTAGGAAGGCTTGCATCTCTGTAATCTGTCACGATAGGCACATTGCCGTGGTTATCCAACAAAAGATAATAAGCAAAAGCCCTGGCAGCTTTCAGTTCCGCCATTAAGCTCTCTTTGCCATTTTCGATGGCAATGTCGCCATCTTCAATCTGTGATATCACCCGGTTAGCCGTTGTTATACTGCGATAAGCGCTCTGCCAGGTGTTTTCGGGTTGCCATTGCAAAGGGTCCCACCTGTGCTCGTGCATTCGCAGGTACGTACCGCCATCGTACCATCCGTTGGGGCGGGCAGGAGTTATAATGGCATCCGCACTTTCTTCCTGCAAATCAAAATATCCCTGCCAGCCCATCATTAATCCCCGGAACGACGCATAAACCGGTGCAACAATAGCGGGAATATCTTTTTCGGTGGGGTGAAAGCTACTGGCAAGTACTTCTGAGTATACTTCCTCGTCCAGGTCAGTACAAGAGCTTATCAGGCCTGTTGCCCCTATCGAAGCAACCAGCATATATAAAGTAAGTTTCTTTTTCATAAATATGCATTAAAATTAAAACCTTAAAATCTTACACTCAGACCAGCTGTAAACGTGCGGGTTGTAGGATATTTATCACGTTCATCGTTGCCAGGGTTGAAGCCTGTATAATTTACGCCTTCCGGATCGATGCCCTTATATCCTGTGATAGTAACCAGATTGAGGCCGGATACATAAATTCTGGCATTCTTGACAAAACTTAGCAGATCAGATGGCAAGGTGTACCCCAGGGTCACATTATCTATTTTCCAGTAATCGCCTTTCTCAATGTACTCGCTTACGTACACCAAATCGCTATTGAGTCGCTGGCCATAAACCGGATCATAGGCGGTTTTAAGCATATTGTAGGCTGGGTTCTTAGGGTTTTCGTAAAACATTCGCTGGAAGTTGAGGATTTCATATCCAAATGCACCACGCATGTTTACAGCCAAATCGAAGCTCTTAATTGTGAAGGAGTTATTCCAACCTACTATGTGTTTGGGTATGCCGTTGCCATAGTATTGTCTGTCTTCCTGCTTGGCATCGTTGATAGGAATTACTTCCCCGTCTTTGCTTTCAATTAACCAGCCTCCGTTCTCGTCAACGCCGACAGTTTTCCATACATAAAAGTTCCCGATAGGCTCCCCAACTTCTACCCGGTGTGTATAATCCTGAATAGGTTCTCCTGTGTAGCCTGAAGTAAAGAAATCGTTCGTAGCTTCGAATTGGTCGTTTGAAAGTGAAACCAGTTTGTTACGGTTTGTGGAGTAGGTCACATTAGAGTTCCAAGTAAAATCAGTATTCTGAACCGGTACAAAATTTACTAATACTTCCAAACCTTCATTTTGCAGCGTACCGGCGTTAATCAGCATGGAACCAATTAAGTAAGGAGGAGTAGGCACTTCGAAGTTGTACAGCAGGTCATTTACATGTCTGCGATAAACATCTACTGAACCACTGATCCTATTGTTCAAGAATGCAAAATCCAGACCTGCATTATACTCTTCTTTCTTTTCCCAGCGAAGATCGGGGTTGAAATTCCGGGCCGGCACAAAGCCTGGCACCCACTGCCCGCCAATATAAGCTCCGTTGCCCCTCGTAAAATTGTAGCTGATTTGCGACTGGTAAGGATTGCTGGCGATAGTACCTGTTACACCATAGCCTGCTCTTAACTTCAGGTCAGTAATGGCAGAGACATTTTGTAAAAAAGGCTCTTTACTGATGCGCCATCCGGCAGAAACAGCAGGGAAGTTACCCCATTGGCTGTTAACGCCAAACTTTGAGGAGCCTTCACGCCGTAAACTTGCCATAAAGAGGTATTTATCGTCCCAGCTATAGGTAAGCCGGCCAAACACCCCCGCCAACTGCCATTTTTCCTTATAGCTATCCATATCTGCCTGACCAGCCTGAAGTGCCTGTCCGGCTCCCAGGTTGTTCCAGCCATAGGCATCTGTAGGGAAATTCCAGTTACTTGACGAAAAACCCTCGCTTATCTCGTCCTGCCAGCTATAGCCACCCAGGATTGTGAAGCGGTTCCGGCCAATGGATTTAGAGTAGTTGCCTGTTAGTTCCAGCAGGTTTTGCCTGTTTGCGCTAGTTCCCCTTGACGCATTACTGTTTCTGTTATTTAACCAGGTATCGGTATGGTTGAAAGTTGTGGCATAACCACTTAATGAGCTATACTCGTTATGAGAAACCAGCAGCTTTAAATCCAGATCCTTTATGAGTGTATAATCCAAACTACCGCTCATCCTCATTTCTCTGACAACATTCTCCGAATTTGCTTCATAAATCCTGGACACAGGATTTTCGTAGAAGTATCCGTCTCTCTGCTGCCATCCGCCTTCTTCGTTTCTGACATAATCGGTAGGGTTACGAATAATTGCCTGCCGGTATGCATAACCATCTGCGCCGCCCTGTTTGGCCGATGTAATACGATTTATAATCTGAATATTTGCTCTCAGTTTATCATCAAACATAGAGTGATTTAAATCTACCCGCCCTGTGAATCTTTCCTGCCCGGATCTCAGCAGAATACCTTCCCACTTCCGGTAATTAAGGGATGCCGTTAGGTTTGTGTTTGCATTCCCGCCAAAGAACGTTAAATTATGGTTCTGGCTTACAGGAGTTTGCATGATCTCATCCAGCCAGTCCGTATTTCCGCCATAATCTGTATAGTCGATTCCTTCTTCTTGTATAAGCCGGCGGTAGTCATCTCCTGTCAGCAATTCCGGTCTCCTGGCAATTGTCTGCACATTTACATAGGTATTATACTCTATGGAACTACGCTCACCCCGGTTTTTACGGGTAGTAATTAATATTACGCCCCCGGTGGCTCGTGTTCCATAAATAGCAGCTGCGGAACCGTCTTTCAGCACATCCATCGATTCTATGTCTTCGGGCGCTACTGTGTTAAGGCTGCCTGGTATGCCGTCTATCAGCACCAACGGATCTGAGGAACCATTGATAGATGTTATGCCTCTCAGGTTAATCTGGGTGTTAGCGGTAGGGTCTCCACTTGGGGTAGTTACGCGCAAGCCTGCTACTTTTCCCTGTATCAGTTGCGCAGCATCGCGCACAGCCCCTTTTGTAAATTCATCACGTTTTACACTAGCTACCGAACTGGTTACATCGCCTTTCTTCTGCGTACCATAACCTATCACAACTATCTCCTGCAGTTGCTTTTGATCTGGAAGTAACTTTATGTCAAGCTGAGTCCGGCCATTGAGCGGCACTTCCTGGGGAGTAAAGCCAATATAACTAAAAACCAACGTAGCACTTTCAGGAACAGAAATCTCATACCGGCCTTCCGCATCTGTAGCAGTAGCGGTAGTAGAACCTTTTACCAGTACTGTTACTCCCGGCAGGGGATTACCATCTTCAGAAGAGGTAACTACTCCTGAAACCTGTACATCTGCTACTGCGACAAACCGGCTGCCGCCACTGTTAGCCAGAGCTGTTCCGCTCCAAATGCAAGGAACTACGTTATACAATAGTACATAGCTCGACATTGCAAAGATTTGTTTAACCAATTTCCATTTCATATTGTCTTAAAATAAATAATGTTAAAATCTATTTTGAAAAATTACTGAAACAATAGCTTACCCAATGAAAAGAGTATAATACACCCCTTGTTAAACATGCTTAGAAACTGCGGGAAATATGGTGTATATATGTTCAAATAAGGCCGAAGCCACGATAGAAACTAAACAGAAAACCAATGCTTACTATCAGGGGCACAGGCGGCACATACCATATCCTGGCTTGTTTAGTATGTTATCTCTATATAGCTTGCGCCTTGTCCTTCGGTTCTGTTGCCTTTTATAAGCCTGCACTCATCACTTGAGGGCAGTTAAAAGTCAGATGAATATCTTACGGAATAAGTGTTATTGTAACCCTTATTAACTTATGCTAAAGTAGTAAAGAAAATTACCAGCAAATTCATTAATGTTAGCTATTCCTAATACTATATTAACATTTTGGTCATTTTGTAGCTACTTTTAATCTATGAAGTATAAAACAGGGAACAAAAGGCTGGATAATGGCCTTCAAAGCATCAAGGAGGCACTCTTTCAATTATATTCGTTCAGCTGCATCCGGAATACATGATAGTGTTTGCAGAAAAAGCAGGCATCAGGCTGTGTTAATAATTGACGGAATAACATCATTGTTGCAACAATTTACAAGAAGCCTCCATGTAGCCGGAGGATGTTTTACGCCTATCGTTTAAGGTACAGAGACAGCGTTTTATTAATTTAATAAGCTCGTTGCCGTATTATAATTTTTGTAAAGATCTCGTCGATATGGCGGGGTGCCCGGGCGATATTGGAAGAAACCAGCTTCTTTAGCACCAAATTGCCGGATAAGTATAACAAAGGAATTGCTGACAGCTATAAACTTCTACTATGATTGTTGCTTTATAATCATAGTAGAAGTTTCGGTTAACCTCATGGGCATATCATGTACTACCGCAACGTGTTCTTTATTTTTTTATCCATACAATTGAGCTTGGAGTTTTATCAGTTGAATATTGAGGTAACGCAGTCGGTTCGATGCGGTTGAGACGAGTATAATTAGGTATTGCCACAAGTGGGGTTCCGTCGGCCCACGTTCCCTTAATAGTCATAACGCCTCTCAATAAATCGCCGCGCCATTCCAGAGATAGTGGCGTAGTGCCAATGGACTTACTAATATCCTGGTGATCAGCTGTTTCAACATTATACACCAACGGACCATAACGCAGGGCAACCCTATCTTTATCTGCCTCAATTTTATTGCTGGCTGTAATTTTCTGAATTTCCATTGGCAATACCAGATCAATCTTATCGCCCTTCTTCCATTTACGCCTGATGATGGCATATCCTTTTTCAATTTCCGGAGTTACAGGCTTCCCGTTCACTTCCAGTGATGTAAGCCCGCTAACTTGTGGAGTAGGAGTATACAATTCACTCGTCATACGGTTAGGAACACGAACATAAATGGTGAATTCCTTCGATTCCTCAGGATTTACAGTCATAGAAATGTTACCGCTCCACGGGTAGTTGGTTTTTTGAACCATTTCAACGGTTGTGCCTGCAACTTTATCAACTTTGATTGTACTGCCAATAAACATATTTACATACAAGCCATCATTCCCTCTCACATATGTCCAGGTAGGCATCATTAGCAGCGTTCTCGGGATGTTACCTACGCAGCATGGGCAAACATGCCATTTGTAGCGCGCCTGCGAAGAAGAGAGCGGGTTGGTATAAAAGAAATTTTCACCTTCAAGATCCAATGAGCCCAAGAGCGCATTATACATGGTCTCTTCATACAAATCGGCATATTTCGCATCATGGTAAGCGAGGTTCATTTTGTACTGGAAAAAAATCAAACCAGCGCTCGAACACGACTCAGCGTATGCATTGTTACGAAGAGAATAGTTTGGCCCGAAGCCTTCAGAAGTTTCACCGCTTCCGATACCACCTGTTAAATAATATTTTTTGTTCACCATATTATTCCACAGCGACATTACCGCACTTTGGTAATCTATATCACCTGTTTCTGCCGCAACGTCAGCCATACCCGAGTAGTTATAGGTAGCCCGCACCGCATGCCCTACTGCTTCGTACTGCTGCTGTACCGGTACCTGGCTTTGATCATATTCACTGCCATTGTCGCGGTTATCGAGCAGGAACTTGGCAAGGCTTATGTAACTGTCTCCGTGGCTGCCTTTGCCTTCCATGTCGTTCACAAAACGGCCGAAGCGCACCAGCGCCTGCTCCATTTCCTGATGACCGTCATACCACGCTTTCTTAACCGGGCCAGGTCCTATGTTGGCAACCCAGCAGTCGGCCAGCTTCTTTGCAGCATTATATAGCCGCTTATCCTTGCCCTCTGTAAGGGTGTAGTGGTTGATCGCCGATTCTATGAAATAACCTGCAGTATAGCCTTCATGATTGCCACGGTTTTCCGGCGACCACTTGTCATGCCACCGGGCTGTATCGCGAAGCGTATAGGCTGTCTGCAAATAACCATCAGGCTCCTGAGCAGCCAGAATGATGGGAATCCACTCGTCAATGGTCTTCTTCATTTTTTCCTGCGCCGCAATTATTTCCTTATCTCCCTGCGGATCAACCATCAGCGCCTCGCACATGGATTCAACGGTCTGATGAACCCAGGCATTAGAAAAAACATACCCTTTATGCGAAGCGTGTGGTTCCCCGCGCAAGGCTTTACCCGCTTCGATGAAATTATCAATACCGCCTTCTCCTGTCGTAAGATCAGTCCGGTTAATCATATCGATGCAATGAGGTATCCAGTTTACGATCATGGTCTTAGCCCTGTCACTCCACAATTTGCTATCGATTTTATAACGCCTGGTGTATACTACATCAAGACGTGGGGCCGTAGGCGGCTGATGCACCCTGACTTTTAAGGTAGACGAAGAACTCCGTTTACCTTCTGTTGCGGCTAATGTGAGAACATAATCGCCGGGTGTGGAAAACAGAGCGGTAGTTTCTTTCAGACTGGAATTATTGAATTCGACTTCTCCGGGCCCTGATGCTTTGCTCCATAATACTTTATCGACCGGTGTTACAGACTTAACCTCGCCCGTGAGATATGTTCTTCCGCCTGCCATCACGTCGCGATCAACTCCGGCGGTAACCACCGGTGGGTAAGCCGGCGAATTATCAGTTTTTAACACGACCCATTCAAGAACCGCAGCCGATCCCCTGTCAGCTGAATCTAATTGCAATCGCAGCTTTGTTGTTTTTATTTCATCAAAAGTTGTTGTGTTTAACTGTTTATTAATCAAGCCAAGCCCCGCGGCATTTCTAACCGGCACAAAACTTTTACCATCCCAATACTGCACCCCATATGCTTCGGGCAGGCGAATGCCGTTGTTGTAATTCCACCAATATACTGCAATCTCTTTTGTGCTGACAGGCTGAGTCCATTCATATTGCACCCACAGCATCGTGCGCTTTCTGGGCTTGCGACCTCCGCGCATATTTTCAGTATTCGTTTCCATAAGGCCGTCATTCAGCGCATCTAAAGATGGACCGTAGCGGGCAGAACTCGAAGGAGTGGCAACAACAGCAAGGTTCTGATAAGAAGTATGCGTTGCTTTCTTCTGGCCGAATGCAGGTAAAAATGCGCTCACAATCATATAAGCAACGGCAGTGACACGCAAAAGGCGGGATGCTTTCATATGAAAAACCTTTGAAGTAACTGTTATAACTTTCAGTGAGCAAAGTACTTAATAACATTTAGCCGGTTTTTCATTAGCTTACCTAATTGTAATAGTATATTAACAAAAGAGACTGATTGGTAAAGCAAACCCGGTAGATTTTAAAACCTACCGGGTTTAGAAATACTTACGTCTTCTTTATTTCAATTTAGTATAAGTATGGCAGCAAGAGTGTTTTGAGGGCATTATATGCGAAATAACTATCTTGAAGAGGTGAAGGAAAAAGAAACAGAAGAATGGCCCGAAAACGGTTTGCTTTACCCCAAAAGAACAAAACCGTCAAAATGCGATAGGGCGCCTGCCCCTAGCCCTTGAAGCAGCTCAGCACAAAGATGTTGAAGAACTTCAATCTGGAGTCCACAAACGGCCCATTACCATACTTAAGTATGGTAATGGGCCGTTTTTTTGAGAAGACCACATAAAATGCGGCAGTGCATCAATATTGTTCAGCGTCAGTTTTTAGCTACATAGCGATACATCTCAGAGGCTGCCAAAAGGAACGCACCCACACCGAACCCTGATGTAGAGTTAACATCCACTACCTGTCCCGGAATAGCTCTTTCCCCGATTGGTTGCACGTAGCCTATTTTGCCGCTAGGCTGCAAAGCTACTGTAGTCAGGTAACTATATCCTTTGGCAGCAACTGGCAGGTATTTCTCTTCGTCCAGGTAGCCGTTATTGATGCCCCAAAGCAGGCCATAGGTAAAGAAAGCTGTGCCACTTGTTTCCGGTCCCGGAGCATGCGCCGGATCTAAAATGCTTCTGGTCCAGTAGCCCTCCGGCTGCTGAGATTTGGCAATGGCTTCTGCCATACCTTTGTATCTCTCAACAAAGAACTCCCGGTGCGGGGCATTCTTCGGCAAGTCCTGCAGCACTTTGGCCAGGCCGGCAAACACCCAGCCATCGCCACGCGCCCAGAAATCCTTTTTACCGTTGGCGCTTTTGTGCTTCGGGTAAATATATTTTGCATCGCGGTAATAGAGCTGTTCTTCCGGGTCATACATCACAGAGTCGGCATAGCTGTAGTACACATATAGTTTCTCCAGGTACTGCTCGTTGCCTGTTACTTTATAGAGCTTCGTCATCACGGGCATTACCATGTACAGGCCGTCGGCCCACCACCAGTAGTCGTTGTTGGGTGTGCTCATCTGGTACTCCATCACCTCTCTGGCGCGGGCTATCTTTTTCTTATCCTTCACTTTGTCCAGGTTGTACAAGTCTATGTACGTCTGGAAGGCGATTTGCCAGTCGCCAAACAGCACGTGCTCGTCATCCTCACCATAGGAGTACTTCCAGTTTGCCTTGTCGTTAGACTTGGCTCCCATCCATTGGTTTTGCTCCGCCCATGCTTCAGAGTAGTCTTTGTACTCCTCGTTCTTCGTTACTTTGTAAGCTTCCATGTTGCCGGTATGGTAGGCGGCAACATCCCAAAAGGCCCGTCCGGGGTTTGGGTTCGTTTTCTGCCAGTAGGTATTGGCTTTGTTGATGACGTTGATAACAGCCTCTTTCGATTCGGGTATCAGCGGATTCCTGGATTTGGTTACTGTGGGGGTTGCGCATGCATTGAGTAACACCATCCATAGCATGAAATAAGCAGACGTTTTGATCTTCATGTGCAAGTATAATACTGAGGTTATCGTTTTCTTTTATCTTGATCTATAGTATAAGTATAGCATTTCTTTCATCAAAAGGTAGGTTTCCACTCCACCACCTGTATGGGCTGGGGTGGAATATTGGCCTGGCCTTCGCCGTCTACCTGCTCGACTTTTTGCACGAACAGGTTTAGTATCCCCTTTTGTTTCCAGAGCTCTGTATCATACGTTGGCTCCCAGGAGCCCAGCGACTCCTGCGTCAGGTCAACAATATTCCACTTCGGGTTTGCCAGCTTATCAATAACAACTGCAGAAGCTTTGTTGCCTCTTTCCACATCCCGGAAAAGCATCAGCACAGATGTTGCGGCTCCGGCATTCTTTACCAGCACCTGCGGCCTTGCAATAGGTATGCGCTTGGTGCCCGCCCCGCTCAGGCTGAAAGGCGTTGTGCGGAAGTCCAGTTGAAGCGATTGCCAGGCATTGCTGTTGTGGTACACCAGATGATATTGCGGCACCTCAGAACCAGCCTCCCGCCAGTAGGTGGCGATAAAAGGGTTTCCCTTTTCATCGGCTCCCATAGAGGTCTGGTTAATCAGTTCGCTGTTTTGCGGAATAGCCCAGGCTTTTTCTGCGGTAGCTTCTGTGATAGGCAGCGTATACTTTTCCCCATTGGATTTTTCCCAGGTTTTGCCTCCATCCCTGGAGCGGGCGTAGCTCAGGTCGTGGTTGCTGGCTACATCGGGGCTCTCGCGCCACACCCACGATACATGTATGGTGCCCAGCCGGTCGATGTACGCCTGCCAGTAAGCATTACGCTTTCCCTCGCCGTCAATGAGGTTGCTGTGCAGTTGAGTCCACTGTTGTGTTTTGGTGTCGTAGCTATTGATGACCATATTGCCCTGGCCGGAGCCGCCATCGCGGTAAAAGAACATGAGGTTGCCGTTCTGCAGCTTGTAAAACTCCGGGTAAGACACGACATTCTCATTCTGGCCCGTCATGGGCATTTTACCCGTCATCTGCAAAGAGCCGGGGCTCACACTGCGGGCGTAGTTCAGCTTGTTGTTGTGGTGGTCCCAGGAAAGATGCAGGTAGCCGGCTCCATCCACCATCATACTGATGGTATTGTGGGCGTCCGCTGCATTGCCTCTGAAATCTGTCTTCCGGATCTCCCAATTATCGGAGCCGCTTTTTCTTTTGGCTAGCACAACAAACCGGTCGGCATCATACCAGGCAGCGTACTGCGTGTCCTGAAAGGTGACCAGGGAATTCTTACGGAACACCACCACGTTCACAGAATTATTTGCCCAGCCATCCGCCACCGTGGTAATAGTCGGCTCCGACAGGCGGGCTGTTGTGCAGGCTGTAACGAGTAAGCAGGCGCAGCATAATAGCCTCACCAACTGCGGCATCTTATAAAAATCCTTGTGAGTCATGTAATAGATTGTGTTCAAATACCTGTCGCAGTAGTAGCTCCTAAGTTGGTAAAATCACTGAAAGGAAGCTGCTGATCTGAGCACAAATCAGCACCACTTGTAAGCCTATACTATCCTGCAATTACTGTTTTATACTGATAGCTTCTATACCCTGATGGGTAGGCTTCACCTGCTTTATACTACCATCGGGGTTAAACTCCAGTTTGTCTATACTTACCTCACGGTTGTAACCGGCTGCGTCTCCCATGGTAATCCCTTTCGGGTAGTTAAAGCGATGGTAAACAATGTACCATTCATCTTTGCCAGGAATTTGAATTACGGAGTTGTGGCCGGTGGCATAAATGCCTGCCGCTTTGTCCTTGGCTATAACTAAATTATTCTCCGGAACCTTTATCTTCCCCAGTGGAGCATCAGAAGTGCCATAACGTACCCGGTAGTTCTCACTGCGCGTATCGTCTTCAGACCACATGAAATAATAAGTGCCATTCCTGTAAAATACCGTGGTGCCCTCCCGAAAAGTGGCATCAGGCGTGAGAATTTTGGTTGTGCCTGGTTTAATGGAAGTCATATCTTCATTCAGCTCGGCGCCGGCCATATATCCGTTTCCCCAGTACAGATAACTTTTGCCTGTTTCCGGATCAGTAAACACATCCGGGTCTATCTGCTGCCCGTTGTCAATGCCTTCCGGAAACTTATCGATTAATGGCTTTCCGGAATCCACAAAAGGACCGGTGGGATCGTCTGCCACGGCAACGCCAATTTTCTGGGCAGCCGTGAAGTAATAGAAGTATTTATACTTACCGTTAATTTTCTTTTCGATGATGGCGGGAGCCCAGGCATTTCTCTTGGCCCAGCTTACATCTTCGGGCAGGTCCAGAATCACGCCTTCATCTTTCCAGTTCACCAGGTCTTCGGAAGAAAAGGTTTTGAAATAAGTGCCCGACCAGTTGTCAAAACCATCGCTGGTGGGATAGATATAAAACTTACCTGTTTTTTCGGAATACATTACATCGGGGTCGGCGTAAAAGCCTTCCAGCAACGGGTTATGGGCTTCTTTTGCAATTACCTGATATGTATGAGGTTCCTGCCCCTGTATGGCTACCGTATAGTTGACCGACCCCGAGGTAAAATCCTGCGTGCCCTTCGGCGTAACGGATACACCGGGCAGAACAGTGAATTCCGGATCAAACGCCCGCAGGTTAGTTCCGTCTTTTACGGGCAGGTATAATGTATGTGCAGCAGTGTCGAAAGCAATATTTGTCTTTTTCAGTTCGCTCGCCCCGGCCGACTGTATTACATCGTCTGCAGTGCCCCACTTGCTCATCAGCCTGGCCGCTTCCGCTGCGGTTATAGGTAGTACTGTACCGTGCCGGGGATGAAAGTTCATACTTACATCTTCGTCAATGACGCTGAAATTCTGTAGATCTTTGCTCCTCGTAAACTGGTACTTTCCTTTTGTATACACATCATACATCAGGATATAATCTTCGCTGTTGTTAAGCTTAAACACGCCGGACCCTTCTACCGGGTCCTTTGTCTGCTGTACATATTTGTCCTGCAGCACATACCCTCCTGTCAGTTGGTCAGAAGTCGCTACTTTTATTCCGGAGCCACTGCCCTCTGTTTTAAAGAACAAATGATATTTACCGTCTTTGAAAATAATATCGCCATCAATAGCAGCTCCGTTGGTGGGACTATAGAAGAGTTGCCTGGGAGTGGTTTCGAGGCCGGTGAAGTCTTTGTTGGCATACGCATAATAGATCTTGTCCGGCTCTTCGCCATGTTTCATCGAAAAGTAGATCATATACTTTCCGGCTTCCGGATCATAAATTGTTTGCGGCGCCCACACCCGGAGCAGCTTTTCGTTGCCGGGGAACTGCTCCTGAATGTTCACCACACTGGAAGTCCAGTTGATGAGGTCGGTAGACTTTAGCAGTACCATGGCCCTGTTAGAATTCCAGCCATTGGCCGACACCATGTCAGTCACCACCATATAAAAGGTTTCTCCATCTGCACCCCGCAGAATATGCGGGTCGCGCACGCCGCCTGTCGAGCTGATGTCTTTTGAATCAACAACCGGATTGTTGTTATTCAGCGCTCTGAAGGTATACCCGTCATTGCTTAGGGCAAACCGGATTGCTTCTTCGCTTTTTGTGTTGCCGGTGAAGTAAGTAAATAAGTATGCGCTATACTTCCCGTCACCCTTCTTAACTTCAGCGCTGCTGGTCTTGCTATTAAGGGAAGAGTTGCCCGTTAGCTGCTGTCCACAAGCTGACATGAGTATACTTAAAGCTATACAAAGACATTTCTGCTTGTATTGGTAGCTGTTATCCAAAATGCTGTACGCCATCTCTATGTTTTTTATCCGATGTAAGTTCTGAAGCTTTATTGTAACTATCAAAATTTCACAGCCCGAACCCTGTGTAATGCCTGTTGAGCACCATCAATGCAAATCCAGCGCATGATCTGCAGGAAAATCCTGTCCTGTCCAGGCCTTTACCGCTGTCCAGGGAGCAGCTGGCGCTGACCAGAAGGTATCGGTTTCCGGTAAGCCAAGCGGCAGGAAGATAGTGGCGCAGAGGTATAAGCTCCCAGTTGTGATATAAAAGTCTGCCGCATCCGGCTGGTAACCATACAAACCGATATTCAGCCAGCCCTTCTTTGTGAAGGAGGAAGGCGCAGTGAGTGTCTTGTTAATAACTGCTGTTAAGGCGCTCCGAACCTGAGCCGGGCTCAAAGATTCCGGCAGTTGTTGCCTCATTGCCATATCCGCCAGGTGATGAAAAGCGCCGCCCCGATAAGCTATAGAACGGCCAATGACAGGATAAGAGCCGTCTGTATTGATTAGCCGTTCCTGTATCTCCGCATAGCGCTTAGTGATCTTATCGAATTCAGGCGCATAGCCCTTATACCTGTTGCTCTTCTTGCCGGCAACCTCCAGGATGGTAGCCAGGTATGGCTGGATAACGTAGCTGTTGTAATAATCCAGAGCGAAGTTCATCCCATCAGAATACATCCCATCTCCCACATACCAGTGCTCCGAGAATTCCCTGATGCCGTACTCTATCCGGACTGGATCATAGTCCATTCCATAGTTAGCGAAAAAGGCTTCTATCATACCTGAAAACAGAATCCAGTTGCTGTAAACCGGAACTGTGTTTCGCGTAATCTTAAAAGCCGTTATCACCTGTTCCTGCACTTTCCTATCCAGGTGCTCCCACAGCCAGGGGCATTTTATCAAACCCAAAGCAAGGAAAGAAGCATCCACCAAAGGCTGCCCTCCTTCCCACTGCATGTAATCTTTAGCTGACGGGTTCACCGCATTGGCAACAGCTTTTAAAGCCCACTGCCGATACTGGTTCCGCAGGGCCACTTCTTCTTTCGAACCGCCCTCCAGGTTAAGCCAGGGCCCGATGCCACTCATCACCCTGCCAAAAGCCTCCAGGTAAGCGACTTTCTCCCGTGAAGCCTTGTTGTCAATCTTTTCAGACAAGGCTACGGGCATTGTCTCTTTCAGCTGATCCGCAGCCAGGTTAGACAAAACCGGCCTGGCTACTTTATCCATGTAGTGCAGCCATAACTCCCTGTCGCTGCTGCCAGGTTGTTTCTTTTTTTGCGCCACTACCACAGGCACCAGGCTGTCTGGCACACAGAATAAAAGGAGCAGTAAAATAGTGGTTAATAATTTCGCCTTTTCTTTAAAGAACATCATTGTTGCTTAATCAACTAAAAAGTACTGACTCTGTGTTCAGGAAATACTTCTAAACAATCTTCAGAGGCACTTCCCGGACACAGAGTCAGGTTATAGATTTATATACCCTGGAATAGCCAGAATTTAGTAACCCGGGTTCTGCTCCAGCACCGCGTCCTTGTTCAGGTCAATTTCGTTTTGCGGAATAGGCAGCAACAGGTTATTTTCAGTCAATCCTGTAATCGGATTGATGGGAGCGTCGTTGTTCAGCCGCGTCGCACGATCTATCAAAGTACCGGTACGCATAAGGGTGAAACGGCGGTTCTCTTCAGCCAGCAATTCACGTGCTCTTTCATCCAGGATAAAGTCTAACGTAATATCCGCGGCACTTACGTGTGGCGCATGGGCTCTGTCGCGCAGCACGTTAATGGATTCGGCGGCTTCCTCCAGCTTGCCCTGCTTAAACTCCGCCTCTGTGCGGAACAAGTAGGTTTCGCCTAGGCGCATCAGGATAAAGTCCTTCCACATGCCGTAGCCGAACACGTCCAGCGGGTCAAACTGGCCCCATTTCATGGTGTAAGGGCAGATGATATAAAGAGTGTCCGGGCCTTCATAAGGCACTTCCGTTTTATAGATGTTGCTGTATTTTGGGGCTGGGTCATTGTACCAGAGATGCCTGTTGATGTTATACTCTGAATTGCGCATATCGCCCTCCGGATACAGGTCATACAGCACCCAATTGTTCAGCCTGATGCGGGCCACGCCCCTGCCACCGAGTGAATCAGCAGGTACCATGCCAGCCCTGTTGTGGTAAGCAGCCTGCCAGACACGGCGCTGCTGCGGGTTATCCGTCATGCCGCCGGGCACATTTCGGGGGTTCTCCGCCTCCATAACCCAGATAGCCTCGGTGTTGCCCTGGCTTCGGCGCTCGTTGCCATAGATAAACATGTCAGAGAAAGGGTCACCCGGCTGGTTAGCCTTGAGACCATAACGCTGGGTGATGAGGCTGAACCGGCCGCTGTTGATCACAACATCAGCCTGCTCTTCCGCCTTGGCGTTATCGCCGGTGCGAAGGTATACTTCGGACAGCAAGTGGTTGGCCATGTACTTGTTGGCCCGGGCCTGCCTGTCAGCAGGCAAATCAGCTATGTCCGGCAGGTTCTCGGCTGCAAACTGCAGGTCCGACACAATAAGGCTGTTCACATCCTCCAGCGGCGCCCGCACAAAATCTGTCTTTGGGGCGGTAAGCGGCTCGGTAACGATTGGCACCCCGCCAAAGGCGGTAGCCAAAACGTTGTAGGCTAAGCCCCTGAAAAACCGTGCCTCGGCTTCAATACGGCTCTTGTTCTCGTCTGTGATGCTGGTAATGTCTGGATTTTTGATGTTCTGGATGATGATGTTGGCATTGTTGATCATCGTATAGGACCAGTTCCAGGTATAATCTGCGGCACCGTCTGTGGAGTTCAAACGGCCGTAATCAAAGTATGGCGCCTCAATGCCCTGCGGCTGTACGGGCCACACAATGTCGGTGCCCACCTGCCACACAGCCGGCCAGCCCTGCGCCCAGCTCACGGAATAGAACGTGCTGTTGTGATTGTAAAGACCTATAAGCGAGGCCTCAAAGCCCGCCTCATCTGTCAGGGTGGAAGGGGCGTAGTTGCTGAGTACCTCTTCGTCCAGGAAAGAATCATCACAGGCTGTAAACAGTTGCAGCCCCATGCAAGCGCAGACGAATATCTTTATATGCTTTTTCATTTTCGCTATTTTATAACAGTAGTGATTACAGGGCCAGGTTAAGTCCGAAAGAAATGGATCTGACCAGCGGATAGTTGTTTGTCCAATCGCCGGAGCCCCTGGAAGACTGGTTGCTCTCCGGATCCCAGCCGATCCAGTCGGTGAAAGTATACAGGTTACGACCGGCTGCATAAAGCGTCAGCCCCTGCACGTTATACTTGTCCAGGAAAGAGGCCGGAACGGTATAACTCAGCCTGGCATCTTTGATGCGGACATAGCTGGCGTCTCTCGGGAATCCGTAGCCGATGTTGCGATAGCTAAGCGACGGCCACTCGTTGCTTCGGTTTTCCGGGGTCCAGTAACCGATCTCTGCGGGGATGTTTCTGCGGCCGGCCTCATCACCGTAGAAGATGTCCGGGTCGTTTTTCAATGATCCGTGCGACGCCTGCAGGAACACGCTCAGATGGAAGTTGCCATAGTTAAAGGTGTTGGTCAGGCCGCCATACCACTTGGGCAGCGTAGAACCCAGAATCATCTCGTCATCGCTGTTGATCACGCCGTCGCCGTTCACGTCCTCAAACTTCAGGTCGCCCGGCTTGGCGCTCATCGTAGACGGAATGTCATCGCCCTCCTGCCACACACCCAGCCAGTTATAGTCGTATATAATGCCAACAGGTTCGCCTATAAACCATCTGTTGCCCACGTCGCTTTTCTTGTCTCCGTACAGATCCACAATCTCGTTTTTGTTGGAACTGATGTTAAAGTTGGTTTCCCAGGAGAACTTGCCCGACTGTATGTTTATAGTATTAAGCGTCAGCTCAATGCCTTTGTTCTTCAGTTCACCCAGATTGTCCCACACTTGTGAGTAGCCTGTAATGTTAGGGATACCTCTCAGCAACAACAGATCCTCGGTTCTGGCCTTGTACACCTCAATCGTACCATTAATCCTGTTGTTCAGGAAGCCGAAGTCCAGGCCCAGGTTGGCGGAGGTGGTCGTCTCCCAGTTCAGATCCGCATTTCCAAGCCTTCCGGCCAGCACCCCAATAGAGCTGGAACCGCCAAATGGAAAGCGAACGGTGTTTTCCAGAGTAGAAGTCTGGTTAGGCGAAATGGCCTGGTTGCCGGACTGTCCATAAGAGAACCGCAGCTTCAGCTGTGTGATATAGCTGGCGTCCTTCAGGAAATCTTCGTTGGCAATGTTCCAGCCCAACGCCATGGACGGGAAGGTGGCATACTTGTTTGTGTTGACACCGAAGGCGGAATAACCGTCTCTTCGCGCAGTTAAAGTTAGCAAATAGCGGCTGTCATAAGAGTAGTTGATTCTTCCCATCTGAGAAAGCAGGCTTGTTCTGTCACTTCTGGAAGAAGAGGACCTGTTCTCGCCGGCGCCCAGGTTGTAGAAGGACAGCTGGTCGTTGATGAACGTGTTAGCAGAAGCTCCTGACTCAAAATAATCGGTCGCCTGTGCGCTGTAAAGCCCGGTAAAGAAGATGTGGTGCTTGCCGAAGTCTCTCTCATAAGAGAGGATGTTCTCCAGCACCCACTCGTTGGTTTCGTTGTTGTTGGCGTAAGCAGAACCTACCAAATCGTTTGCCTGCCGGCCCGTGTAGCCGTCCTGGCGCCCAATCTCATAAGTATAAGAGGCGTTCAACCGATATTTCAGACCCTTCAGGAAGTTAGGGGCAACCTCTACATAGCCCGTGCCGCTAATGTACTTTCTCCTGTCCACCCGGTCCGTCGTCAGGCCCAGCAGCGGGTTGGCAAACAGCAATTCCGGGTACATCGGGTAAATCTCATACTTGCCAAATTCGTCATATACTTGCCCGTAGGGGCTCATGGCGGTGGCGAGCAGCATGTTGGCGCGGCCGCCGTCGGAGTTGTGGTCTGCAAAGTATAGCGAGGTACCGGCTTTCAGGTAGTCGGTCAATGTTGCGTCGATGTTAGAGCGGATACTCGCCCGCTGAAACTCATACCCTTTGATAACACCCTTTTGGTTCAGGTAGCCGCCTGTTACATAATACTGCAGGTTGTCCGTCCCGCCGGAGATGCTCAGGTTGTGCTCTGTAATCCTGCCGGGTTGGGTGGCCATATCCAGCCAGTCAGTTGTTTTGCCCGCATTGTAGTTTTCCACCTCGTTGGTGTTTGGCAATACCTGCGTCTGCGTCAGCCCCTGGGCAATCAGGTAGTCCTTATACTTCTGCACGTATGCTTCTGCGGTGCCCGGCGTCAGTTCGTGCGAGATATCCTCCACCCCATAGTAGCCGCTGTAGCTGATCCTCGGTTTGCCAGTTGTTCCTCTTTTTGTGGTTATCAGGATCACACCGTTTGATCCCCTGGTTCCGTAAATGGCCACAGCAGAGGCGTCTTTCAGGATCTCGATAGAGGCAATGTCGTTGGCGTTAATGTCATTGATTTCCCCTAAAAACGGTGCCCCATCTACCACAATAAACGGCGATGTATTCGCACTAAGCGAGTTTATCCCTCTTATTCTCATCGAACCGGAACTGCCCGGCACAGAGGAACCCTGCGAGATGTTCAGACCTGCCGTGGTGCCCTGAATGGCTTGTGTCAGGTCTGTTACCGGAAGGTTAGAGAGCCTGTCTTTTGGCACTGAGGCTACCGAGCCGGTGATATCGGATCGCTTCTGCGTGCCGTAGCCCACCACCACTACCTCGTCCAGCGCCTCAGCGTCAGCCCCCATCTGTACATCAATGGTTGCTCTGTTGTTGATGGGTACTTCCTGTGTTTCAAACCCGATATAAGAAAAGCTTAAGGTGCCATTACCGGATGGCACATTGATGGAATACATGCCGTCTGCTCCTGTAGGGGCAGCAATGGTGGTTCCTTTCAGCAGAACAGTTACTCCCGGCAGGCCGGTGCCATTCTCATCCGTTACCTTGCCCTGCACTGTCAGCCCCTGCGCGAATGCCGCAGCAACAGTGAAAAACAATAGCGGTAGAACCAAAAAGTATTTCAGTTCTTTAAGTAAGTAGTGTTGCATAGGTTATTATTGGTTTTGGTTAGTTGATTTTTCAGTAGTAGTGAGTTTAGAATGCTGATTGGTTTGCCTTTAAATGCTTTGCCATAGTATAGAATTACCTTATTTATAAAAGCCCTGTTTAAAGGTCCTGCCCATCCAGAATGGTTAAGCTGCCGAAAGTAGTTTCCTGCTGCTTGTGTCAATTATACCGGCGGCAGTTTATCCGCCCGGCAGCTAACAGGCTGAAGTCTGTGCCTGTCGTCTGCGCCATACTTTCTTCTCAGCTCCAGCCACGCATATCTACAAAGAGATCTTATTCTTAAGGTTTGGACAGACTTATCTGCTTTTTTAATAAAAAATCTGTAGCGCATGAGATCAGCCGCGCTGTAGAAATTGCAAAGCCGCTAAAAAGGGCCTTGCAATTTCTACAGCGCGGGCAAGTCACTACTTTTCTAAGTATAAATGAGTTGCTGTAAAAGTGAAGCTGGAGAAGCTTTAAGAGCAAAGCTATCGGCAAATAGCCTTAGACTGAGAACCTTGCCTTTCTGATCCCGGATTACAAAGGATGCCTCCTTGTCAGAGCTAAACAAGTATAACGCTCTTACTTAAGAAGCTTTCAGGGACTGGCCGGAGGAGTAAATGCAGCAGAAGTATACGCTCAATTAACCAGGAGTTTGCCTGCGCTGTCTGAATGAAATGAAGCTGCTGTAGCAGAGAATAATATACCTTTGTTATAGTGAGAGATGTTTAACTGAATACGTCCTGACTGCTTATCTTTAATCGTCTGATTCATTTTTCTGCATCAGCGTGTCCAATGTCCATTCTTCCTGCCATTTCAGAACAGGTTTGCCGTCCTCAAAAATAAGGGGTAACCAGATATAGCGGCCGTCTATAGGGTTTTTCGGGCGCCATCTATCAGCCATAAAAATAAAGGCATTCTTCTTTCCCTGAACCGGAAGCACGAAGGTGCTTTGAGACGAGAAGGTAGTATTTTTTTCTTCTTCAGTTCCCCGAACAGGATTTCCGAGTTGCTTCCATCCCTCCATCATATGCTCACTTACTGCCGAGCGTGCCGCATTAGGTGCCCACCCCGTTAAACCTGAAGTTATCATGAAGTATTTACCGCCTTTTTTGAAAATAGCCGGGGCTTCATTTCTTCCTCCGGGGAATACACGAACATACTCATCCGTAAATCCTGTATAATCATCCGTCAGCTTGCTGATGTGAAGGGTCCTGTTTTCCTCAGACGCAGCAATATGATAGGCTGTACCGTCGTCGTCCACAAACAGCGTCATATCCCTGGACATTTGCCCGCCTTCAAAATCCCTTTGTAAAAGGGCACCATCCGCCACCTTCTGTTCCCATGCCGGATCATTATCTTTAACTATAACAGGCACCGTTTTATGTGCCTCGGTGGCATTGGCAGGCCATACTCCGGCATGCGGGCGGAAACTTTTCAGATAGGTATAGGGCCCTGTTACTTTGTCTGCAACGGCAACGGCTGTCCGGGCAGCATTATACCCCTGCCCTTTCAGCTCCAGGTGAAACCACATCACAAACTTTTTGGTTTTCTCGTTGTAAATAACCTTCGGGCGCTCAATCACTGCTCCCTTTTCTATTTCGGAGCCGCTGTTTTCTGCCGCAACAGCAAGCGCAATGCCTTCGTTTTTCCAGTTATAGAGGTCTTTTGAGGAGTAGCAGCTAACACCGGCCATGGCTTTGTTACCGTCAGGGCCTGCTACTTTGTGTTCCCCGAACCAGTAGTATTTGCCCTTGTGGAATAAAATTCCGCCGCCATGCGCATTAATGTGTTTGCCATCGGTATCGAGCCAGAGTTCGCCCGGCCTGAACGATTTTTTTACGCTCAGGTGCTGAGCAGTTATTGGTGCAGTCATCCAAAGCAGCATTATCAGTATACAGCTTAGTCTTTTCATCCTCATTAACTTTGTTATTAGCTATGTTGATTTCCTTTGAGTTTAGCTGCAACCATATACGGCTTAGCATAAGCATCTGCTCTCCGGGGTAACCTGCCTTGCTGCCGTATTCTTATTTTGCCGGAATACCGGTAAACACCTGAAGCACAGCAAAACTGAGGTTTTACTCCGGCCGGTTTAATCATTATCCGGGGCTGCATGCGAACATGAGGCAGTATGGCTTTTGTATATCGGAAACAGGCTGGCTTAATCCAGTTTTTTGATTTTTATATTCCGGAACTCTATTCCCTGCCCCTCACTCTGGAGGGCTATATACCCTTGAGTCAGGCGTTTGCCATCCTGCTTTATGGCCGGATCATAGTTATTGGCTACTCCTCCCCCGATTTGTGGATGTGTGTATTGTAACACAGTGTCTCCATTGATAATGTGGGTCACCAGAGAGTCACCGTACACGATAAGTTCTCCCTTTACCCACTGATTCCACGCATACGTGTCTGAAGAAGAATCAATGCAGTGCCGGGGATCCATTTCCCCCTTATAAAACACCTCCGTTCCCGGAGAGCACATATTGCCTGTCGGGCGGGGTTTGCCATCTCCCATACCTGCCAGCAGTTGAAACTCAACGGAAATAGGCCAATCCTGCTCTTTCAGAATCGTCTTCGGGTCTTGGGAATGAAACATAATGCCACTGTTTCTATACGTATAATCAGGCGCATCCTTCAGCCACTGGTCTGTAAACCGATACTCCCAGACGAGGTGGTAAGAGGAAAAAGGTTCTTTGTAAAACAAGTGCCCATAGCGTTCGTCAAATGTTTTATACCCGTCATAGTTTACCTGCAGCACACCATCCTGCACGCGGAAGGTCTGGGCATAGTTATCGCCAACTGCATGATGGTGAATTTTCACAATCCAGTCATCAATGTCTTTGCCATTAAAAAGCGTCTGCCACTCACTTTCCTGCCGCTTCTCCTTGCCCGTGTAACCGGATGAACAGGACATAACAGGCAGCAAAATGACAGCCAACAAAACAACATGTAAATACCTTCGGAATCCGATTTTGAGCGCTGGGATCATGAGTTTCTCATTTTAATTATTGCTACAGACACTATAGCCGACCGGATAGCAGAATCAGTCAACCCATAGAATTAGATAATCATCAAGCCGCCGGAAAGAGAAGCATACAGTATTCACAACAGGCGATTAACAGACTATCTGTATCTCCGCGGTTCTGAACTACTTGCTTTCAGGGTCTTCCATACGGCATCCCTGCTATTTACTTTCGTTGATATACCCTCACGTAATCTACTTCATATTTCCTGGGAAAGTCTGTAGTGGAAGGGTCGCCGCCATTCGCGCCAATAGCAAGATTCAGCAGCACATAATGTGGCTGGTGAAAGGGGTTAAAACCGTCCGGGTTGTGTATCTGGCTCAGATCCACCTCGTTCAGCAGTTCATCATCCAGGTACAACCGGATGTAACCGGCTGTCCAATCCATTTTCCAGACATGAAACTTTTCCGGCCAATCAGGGTCCTTCTTCAGGAAGTGAGAAAGAGAAACCTTGTGCTCATCCCAGGCAGCCCTTTTGCTTTCATGTGCCCAGGCGGCATTCGCCAGGATGGTGGGTTGCCCTTCTACGCGGTAGTACTCCATGATGTCCACCTCTCCATTGGCTGGCCATGCTCTCGATTCGCCCAATGTCCAGATGGCCGGCCATAAGCCCATGGCCGTATCTATCCTGGCTCTGACTTCTATGATACCATACAAGAATGCCTGTTTGCCACTGGTGTTGATACTGGCAGAAGTATATCCGGCATATTCCGTATTCTTTCTCCAGTCTTTACTGGAGGAGTCAAAAAACTCGTTCTTCACCTTCTCCCGCTTTCCCGCTATCACCAACACCCCGTCCCGGATACTGGCGTTCTCCGGCTGGTACCATTGCAGTTCCTGGTTTCGCCTGAATCCCCGTTCATACGACCAATCAGTTTCATCCGGCTTGCCATCCTTGTCAAATTCGTCATGCCAAACCAGGTTAAATCCTTCCGGTGCTGAAGGTGGTACCGCTGTGGGAAAGTAGGGAACCTGTCTCCTGCTACAAGCCAGCATACTTACCAGAAACAGCAGTACCCATTTATTTTTCATCTGTTAGATCAAGTGAATCATATGTGATAATGCTGCGCACGTATAACTGTTTGTTTAATGGCAAGGTACTGATAGTTTATTAATTTTTCACCTGCAGGAATCCGGTAGGCAACGTTCTGCAGTTTTAGTAGCTTCTACCGATTTTTGTATTCTTTCCCAAAGCGCCTCTGTTTGCTTGTTCTGCATCTTAAACTCTTCAGCATTTAACTCCAACACTATCTTTTTTGCACGCGCAATTACCTCCGCTTTATCCGGATTCTCTCTGATAAAATTTTCCCAGAATGCGTCTTGAACCGTGCCTTCTTTAAGAACCCAGGACCAGAAATCTTTGTCCTCTGAAAACTCTTCCGATGAATAGTGTTTGTATTTTAGGTTATTCATTTCCGGCTTACCTCATACTTTCATGTTTCCTACAACCAAAGAGACACTTTGGTTGCTGTTTGGACACCCCTTCCGGGTTTATTTCCATGAAACACGATACTATCTCCGGGAATATATACTTAACCCATTCTATCTCTGATAGAATTTTGCCAGGTTAAAGGCCTTATTGCGTCACGTGCAGGTTTTTAACATTTCTCTTAAGAATTGCCAGTCCCCTGCTGACAAGCTTGTAGATATTGTCCGTGCTCATGTTCATGACACCGGATATCTCCTGGAAGGAAAGGTTCTTGTAAAACTTCAGGAGTATGGCTTGTCGCTGGTTTTCGGAAAGCATATGTAGCCCCTGCTTCAGATAGTCCTCTTGTTGCGCTTTTGCCTGCTTGCTAATGAGTTGCTCCTCGGCAGTGGCGCCGGTTTCTTTCAGGGCCGCCTCCAGAGAGGAATCGTCCGCAAACAGCATATCCTTTCTTTTTGAAAGCTCTTTGTAAAGCCGTCTCTTCACCGACGCATACAAGTAGAAGCGGACAGAGGCAGGCAGCGACAGGTTTTCCTTATTCTTCCATATATCCAGGAAAAGGCTATGGATGCAATCTTCAATCAGCACTTCGTCTGCGGTGAATTTTCTGCAATAGTTGTAGATTACCTGCACGTAGTTTTTGTAAAGAGAAGCAAAAGCATCCTGATCGCCCGACTGGAACAGCTTCCACAATTCTCTTTCTGCCTCGCTCCCGGTGTTATTTGCGGCTACTTTTGCTTCGTTTTCTGCCTGGGCTGCTACTCTCATTTCACTGTCTGCTTTTATGAATCGATCGAAACCTTAAATCACACTCTAAAATGTTGTTATAACACTTAACTGGTACGGCAAATTTTTTAGCTATTCTCCTCTATAGGAGCTTTGTATTTATCCTTCTCCGTGTGGTTTACCGATAGTAGCCAGTATACCCCCGTCCACATACAGTATCTGGCCATTCACAAAATCACTAGCCCTGGATGCCAGAAACACAGTGGCACCTCCCAGCTCATCCGGATCACCCCATTTGCCTGCCGGTGTTCTGTCGAGAATAAATTCATGAAAGGCATTGCCCGCTACGCGCAGAGGCGCTGTCTGGCTGGTGGCAAAATAACCTGGCCCGATGCCGTTTACCTGGATGTTGTATTTTGCCCACTCCGTTGCCATGTTTTTTGTCAGCATTTTAAGGCCTCCTTTGGCTGCGGCATAAGCGCCTACATTCTGGCGCCCTAACTCACTCATCATGGAGCAAACATTGATAATTTTGCCTTGCCTGCGTGCAATCATCCCTTTCACCACTGCCTGCGACACGATAAAAGGGGAAGTCAGGTCCACGTCTATCACTTCCTGCCAGTCTGCCAGTTCCATCTCCACCAAAGGGGTGCGCTTGATAATGCCTGCATTGTTCACCAGAATATCTACCGGGCCAATCTCCCGTTCTATCCTGCCTGCCTCACTTCTTACCTGCTCCTGATCCGTTACATTGCACATAAACCCATATGCCTTGATGCCCAGATCTTCATAGGCTTTCACAGCCTGATTTACTTTTTCCTGAGAGGAGTTCCCGTTCACCACAACGGTTGCGCCTGCCTCTCCAAGCGCCTTCGCCATGGCCATGCCCAAGCCATGCGTGCCTCCCGTTACCCATGCTGTCTTTCCTGTAAGGTCGAATTGCTGTAATATCATCTTCGCGTCTTTTATTTATCTTAATTTAGTTACCTGGCAGTTGTCCATATCATTATAACCGGGGTTCTGCTTTGTTTCAGCGGCACTTAGCACGTACCGTATACTTTTCCCTATGCGTATGCAGCAATCCTGAGAGTCTGTTCACAACAGCATGCAAACGTTTGCATACATAAAGAATAAAAAGCCTGCAAACGTTTGCATGTAGCTGGAAAAAAATTTGCGCTCAGTTCCTTCTTTATACATGCTGTCTGGTCTTGTGAAGCATTCCCGGGTGTTCTATGATAACTCAACAGATGAGTGCTTACTTTTCAATCAGAAAATGTTGATTCTCTGATTGTATTATTTCTAAAAGTATAAAATGTTTTATTGACACCAAAAATATCCGACATTTTTTCAAAAATGATTATCCTGCAACAGCAGCTACCAAACGCACCTTCAGCTCACCGCTTTTATCTGCCTTCCTGGTGATACGGCTTTGTCGTCGGGAACTACTTTTGTTTCGGCCGTGCCGCTGGAGGCCCTTCTGATTAACTCAACCGGGGTAGTTATGGAAACATAGTTGTCTTCCTGCTTTATCTTGTGCCGGAGCAGGTTCATCATCAGGGTGGCCGCCTGGTCGCCTACTTCGTAAGGAAACTGCTCTACAGAAGTTACTGCAGGCTCAGTAATCTCCGAGCGGGGATCATTGGAGTAGCCCGTTAGCATCACATCTTGTGGTATGCGGATGTGATGCTTTCTGGCATATTCCAGCACTGCTATCGCCGTGGTATCGTTGCAGGCAAAAATGGCGTCGGGCAAGGAGGAGCCGGAAAAAATAACCTCACACGTTTTCAGGGCATTTTCCCTTGTAAGCTCATGAAAAAAAACTATTCCTTCGTTTAATGGCACCTCATACTTTTTCAGCGCATCCAGGTATCCATTATATCTGTCCTCGTAAATGTTACAGGTCAAAGGGCCGCTGATATGCGCTATCCTGCGGCAGCCTTGCTGCAGCAGGTGCAGCGTGTTCTGGTATCCGCCGGTATAATCATCCCCCTGCACTTTATGCGCTTCATAATTTTTAGGAAATCTGTCGTAGAAGACCAGGGGTATTTTGCTTTTCGCGAAGATGTCGAAATGAGAAAAATCTGAGGTATACAAGGTAGAAGAAACAATAAGCCCCTCCACCCTTGAAGCATACAGCACATTTACCAGCTCCTTCTCCAGCGCCGGGGAGTCGTTTGACTGACAGATCATGAGGTTGTATCCATACTCATGCAACTTGTTCTGTATGGCAGTGGCTACCGTGGATGGGAAATACTGTGACAGCCGTGGCAGGATCAGCCCGATAGTGTTAGACCTGCTGTTGCGCAGGCTGGCGGCCAGGGCGTTATGCCTGTAGTCATACTTCTCCGCTAGCTCCCGCACCCTCCCCTTTGTCTCCTCGCTTATGTGTGGATGGTCGCTCAACGCCCTCGAAACAGTAGACACAGACACTCCCATCTCAGTTGCTATGTCCTTTATCGTGTACTGTGGCTGTTTGCTCATTAACGTGAAGTTATACTTTTCTTAAACTAAGATCATTTTGCCCGACTGCATGCTACTCCTACGATATTACGATTTTGAAACCGTAACGTGGTGGCGAATCCCTGTTTTTACCTCCTGCTTATAACCGGTATATGCATGCTTTGTTGATTTTCAGAACCTGACCTCTAAAGGTGTAGCTATCCGTTTTGCAAAGTCAGCCAGATACAGATCCCACGCTTCCTTTGATTTGAACTGTCCACTCTTTTCCCAGCCAAAGCCGGCATAGTAGGTCAGGGTGTTGTTATCCGGATTTGTGATGACATAGAGATGACTCTGGTCTTCTGTGTCCACACGGTAATCTTTGTAATCCTCTACAACACCAGGGGCAAGCACAATGCCTGTACCAAGGCTAGAGTCATCCATAGGCTCCCAATAGCGGAACCAACCCTGCTCCGGCTTAGCTTTCACCTCCCCTTTCTTGTCGTGCAGCGTGATGCCTATAGTTACATTTGGCAGGGGCTGATTGGTCTCAAGATGTTCCTCGAAACGCGTAAGATTGCTGCCCAAATCGAGACTGATACGCTTTTTTTCAGTTATAGTGCGTCCGTTTGCCTGCCATGGCGCATACGTAAGCTCAAAAACTGTTCGGATGGGCCCTTCTGCAATAGTTTTATACTTGGTAAAGTTTTTAGATACATACAGCGTATCCTCTTCTAGCACGCCAATACCGCCAATGCCCCTGCTCTTACCCACATGATAAGGATCATAGCCTTCGCCGCGGTCTTTATGATAATAATACGGGTCGTCTTTGTAGCCCTTATACCACTTATTAATGATTGGGTAGTTAACCCGCTTTAACCAGGCATCCATGCCGCTGGTAAGGGTGCCGCCGCTTTTGCCCTCCTCTGCCATTTTCTGCGCCACAGGACCGTAGGTACGAAAAGCTACCCGATCGTTTTCCCAGGTATAGTCGTCCGTACGCTCCGGCACAAAACGCGAGTAAGTTGTCAGTTTGCTTTTCGGCTGCTTTGCTGCGCCATCTTTGGCGCCTGTTATGGCAAACTTTTTTTCGGCCTTTGCTGCAATGTCTGTCTGGAAAAGAATTTCATCAACCGTACCGTTCGCATCACTATCCAGTGCCTGTGTCACGAGCAGGCTGTCTGTTTCCTCGTCCCTGATCAGTAAGTTTTCAGCACCATACTCTTTTACCAAAGCTTCTATCTCATGCACAGGCACGCTCACGGTCTCCGCGTTGCGGTCTATAGCCAGGTTATTTGTTACTGTAAAGGACTTGCTGCTATTGCCTTCCTGCTGGCAGGAGCAGAGCAGAGTTATAGCAAGCACAAAGCTTGCGCACGTTAGTCTTCCTTTTCTCAAGGTATGAATTATCATTTCTGTAAATTTATTTAAGTTAATCTTCCATAAGCAGTGAAAAGCTTAAGATTTCACCTTTAAACCGAACTACTACAGTCAGTACATTATCATCTCAAATCTTCTCATAGCTGTCCTGCGCTTTTCCAGCTTCCGGTTAGCATCCAAAACAGGAATTTTGCGTGTTGTCCCACGGCAAAGCTATAAGTGTTGATACTTTGGGAAAAATAAAGCCGTACAATAGCTGGCAAAAACGCAGCATGTTGCGCCGGCTATACCTATCCTCAGGTATAGAGCAGCAGCAGCGCCGTATTGGACAGAAATGATAAAATTTGTAGCGCAGGCGCTGGCAAGCCGGACAGGGATATTACAGATTGGAAGGTACCTATGGTTATAGCGGCAATTGCGATACACCGCGCTGCCGCTTTTGTTGCATGCCACTACATGCCTGGTACGCTGAGGCGAAGAAACTTCTTCCTGCTTTATTTCTAACAGGCAATATTTAAGCTGATGATGTTAGCAGGCAGGTAAATTTCCCCACAACCACCTCATCAATGTTCATGCTGATAAAATAATGCGGATCAGAAGCGCCGTATGCCACCAGCCAACCATCTTTTACTGAAGCTTAGAGCCTGAAACACTGCCGCCATAAAGTCTTCTTTCCGAATATCGCAGGCAGGGCCGTTGTATGTCAAAAGCTTTTGAAGGAATTGCCTGCTGTGATATCAGGCAATTCATCGCCATACTTTTCGTCATACATCATAAAGCAGCTTTACCAGGCAGCAGCCAGGATGAAACAAACTGCCCAGAAGAAAATAAAGCGGCCTCTCTAAAATTCCCAGTCGTTGTTCAGCCTGCCGATGGCGTGATGCGCGGTCATATCATACTGGCAGGGCACAATAGAAACGTAGTTGTTTACCAGGGCCCACTCATCGGTATCCTCCCCCTTGTCGTAATTCATGAAGCTGCCGGTCATCCAGTAGTATTTGCGGTTGTGCGGGTCCAGGCGCTCATCAAACTCCTCCTGCCACTTGGCCTGCGCCTGCCGGCAGATTTTAATGCCTTTGATTGGCTCCTCGCTCCTCTTTGGGAAGTTTACGTTTAAAGCAATGTTCTGCGGTATCTGGTGCGCAATGGCCTGGCGGATAATCTGCTCCACAAATTCAGGTATATGCGAGAAATCAGCTCCGTGGCCATAGTCGCAGAGCGAAAAGCCAATGGCAGGCAGGCCCTCGATGGCCGCCTCGATGGCCGCCGACATGGTACCGGAATAGAGCACGCTGATGCTGGAGTTTGATCCATGGTTGATGCCGCTCACCACCAAATCCGGCCGCCGGTCTTTCAGGACGTGGTGCTTGGCCAGCTTTACACAGTCGGCGGGCGTGCCGGAGCACTCGTAAGCCTCCACATCCAGGTCGTCCAGCGCGATAGATTTATCCAGCCGCAGCGTGTTGCCAATCGTAATGGCATGCCCCATACCCGACTGCGGGCTGTCAGGTGCCACGACTACCACCTCCCCTACTTTCATTGCCACTTCTACCAGTATCCGGATGCCGGGTGCTGTAATACCATCGTCATTAGAGACCAGGATCAATGGTTTTGCCATTATTATTTTTTGTTGATGTAATGCAGCGGACAAAATTATCCATATAATTTAAACATCAGCAGGCAAGTATAAATACCTGATTACTAATATTTAGAAAGCGGAGAAGCCTTTTACCTGATGTATTACCAGCTGTGCCGTTATACCTACAGCAAAATAAAAGCTTCGGCTTTTCGTGCTAATATACTACAACCTGCGCCTACATAGCAAGGTGTAAAGCCAAAATAACAACCATGAAAAAAAGAACATCCATAGTAAAGCATATACTTTTTGCGATTCTGCTTGGGGTAAGTATGGCCGCCTGCCTGTCGCAAACCGATACGGATACGCCACAAACAGAAGTGCAGGAAACAGCGCCCGCCGAAGCTGTTGCCGAGGAAGCGGTGCCTGTACCCAATCTTGCCAGCTTTGTAATAGCGAAAGGGCGCGTAGGCAATGTCCGCATCGGCATGCCGATAGAAGATATGCGCAGCCGGGTAGCCAAAGGAATCGCCATCGCCGACACCACCCTGACGCAGGAAGGAACACAGGCAACAGCCTACCTGCTGCATCCGCAAAACGAACAAAAGGGCATTCTGGTAGAGCAAACCTGCGAGCCGGCCTGCCGCGTGTGGCGCATTTCGGTGCACAATGCCAGGTATAAAACTATGGCTGGCATTGGCATCGGCTCCAAGTATGGCGAAGTACAGCAGGCGTACCCGATTACGTACTTAGGTATGGGCGAAGGCAATTTTGTGGCTGTGTCGGAGGAGGCAGGCTTGTCGTTTATACTTGACGTGAGCCAGCTGCCCCGAGAAAAATTAGCGCAACTTAAACCTACCGATGTACCTGCCAATACGCAGGTAAAAGGTATGCTGATCTATTGAGGTTTTGCAATACTAAGTATAAATACCTATAATTGTTTCCATGAGTATACTTCGTTCCCGTTACAGGTACCGAGACACGGGCCTTTTGCTGCTACGATTGGGAGTCGGCATTGCATTTATCCTGCATGGCTGGCCCAAACTGGCGGGCGGCCCGGAGAGCTGGGCGCAGATTGGCCAAAGCATGCAATTTCTGGGGATAGGGTTTGCACCCGTTTTCTGGGGATTTATGGCCGGTTTTGCCGAGGCCGTAGGTGGACTGATGCTGCTGCTGGGTTTGTTTTTCCGGCCCTTCTGCGTACTACTGCTATGCACCATGCTGATAGCCATTACCAGCCATATTTCGCGGGGAGATGATTTTGGCGGCTATTCGCACGCTTTGGAGGCTGCGGTACTTTTCTGTTCGCTGCTCTTGATCGGTCCCGGCAAGTATAGCCTCGATGCGGTTATATTCCCTAAAAAGAAAGACCGAAGTACCTTTATAGTTTAGTTGCTGCCGCCTGAACCTTTCATTGAAGCTGGATGGTATGATTTGAGATACTGCTGAAACAGCAGCAAAGCGCCTGCAACATGCTTCGTATCATTTTACCATCTATCAGTAAAATCGCTTTAATCATAAAATCAAAGGTGCAGACGATGTTTTGCGTTCTTACAGCCTGCTTGCCTGATACAATCCCATACTATGTTCACCACGCTACTTCTCTCCGCGCTGCTCGTTACGGCCGGGCCTGCTAAACCCGATCTGAAAACGCCTTTTGAAAAAGGCAATGGCAACCAGACAGCCACCTACGCCGAAGCCATTGACTGGTACCAGAAATTTGATGCGGCTTACGACGAGGTGAAAATGGTGCCCTATGGCATGACGGACGCAGGCCGCCCGCTACACCTGGTGATTGTATCTACGGACAAGGATTTTGATCCCGCATCTATTCATCGGAAAAACAAGCGCATCCTGCTTATCCAGAACGGCATCCACCCGGGCGAGCCGGAAGGGATAGACGCCACTATGATGCTGGCTCGTGATTATCTGCAAAACAAAAAGCTACGCAAACAGCTCGACAACGTGGTACTGATCATCATACCGGTGTACAACATCGGCGGGGCCCTGAACCGGAACAGCCATACCCGCACCAACCAGAACGGGCCGGAAAGCTACGGCTTCAGGGGCAATGCCCGCAACCTGGATCTGAACCGCGATTATATCAAAACAGATTCCCGCAACGCCCAGACTTTTCATGACATTTTCAGGGAGTGGAACCCGGATGTGTTTATGGACAATCATACTTCCAACGGCGCCGATTACCAGCACGTAATGACGCTCATCCCGACACAGCACAACAAAATGAACCCGACGCTGGCCACGTATACCACCGGCAAAATGCTGCCCGCACTTTACGAAGGAATGAAGCAGGACAAATACCCGATGGTGCCTTACATGAACACCAAAGACGAAACCCCGGACAACGGCATCATTGGGTTTATGGAATCGCCGCGCTACGACACGGGCTATACTACATTGTACAACACCATCGGTTTTGTGCCCGAAACGCACATGCTCAAGCCGTTTAACCAGCGTGTGGATGCTACCTATAAGCTGATGGAGAATATGATTGAAACCATACACCGCGATGCCGACGAGATTGGCGAAGCGCGGGCAAAAGCTAATCAGCAGACACTGGTGCAGCAGCAGTTTCCGCTGGGCTGGAAGCTGGACACGACGCAGGTAAAGCAGATTCCGTTTCTGGGCTACGAGGCAAAGTATAAGCCAAGCGAGGTGAGCGGCGCCGAGCGCCTGTACTACGACCGCAAGTCGCCCTATAGTAAAATGATTGACTACTACGATGAGTTTGTGCCGACTGTAACGGTACAGAAACCGGTAGCTTACATTGTGCCGCAGGCATGGCACGAGGTAATTGACCGCCTGAAACAAGACAAAGTAGAGCTAAAACAACTGACCAAAGACACCACCATCGCCCTCGACAGCTATTATATTACCGACTATAAAACCGTACCGCGCGCTTACGAAGGCCATTATTTACACTCGGATGTGCAGTTGCGCACGGAGCACATGCCGCGCCATTTTTTTAAAGGCGACTACGTGGTATACCTCAACCAGCCCACAAACCGCTTTGTGGTAGAAGTGCTGGAGCCCCAGGCCACCGATTCCTACTTTAACTGGAACTTCTTCGACTCTATCCTGATGCAGAAGGAATATTATTCGAGTTATGTGTTTGAGGATTTGGCAGCAGAGATACTGAAGCAGAATCCGGCCCTGCGGAAGCAACTGGAGGAAAAGAAAAAAGCGGATGCCGGCTTTGCCAAAGATCCGCGTGCCCAACTCGACTTTGTATACCGCCATTCCCCGCATTACGAGCCCACGCACATGCTGTATCCAGTTGCCAGGCTGATGCAGGACATGGAGCTGCCACTTTAAAGTATAAATGCCACCTTTCCAGGTGGCATTTATACTTTAAAAGTAATCTCAGTCGTTCGCCCCTCCACCATTAAAAGGCTTCGACATTCTCCGGAATAAAATTTACAACCCCAGGCAACTGATCCTGATTTTTGTTCGTGGTGGCTAAAAAGAGGCTGGCTTTAGCGCAGTTTCTTTTTAGCCACTGCTGCATTTTACCCGGCAGAGACTTTGTACAAGCAGGCAGTTAAATACATTGCCCTTTAGTTCTCCTATATCAGCCAAGGCCGACACCCCTTAACGCCGAAGCGCCCGATTACATACCCCCGTTTGCCCCTTGCAGGCTTTTAAGGCACCTGTTTTTGTTCTGACATATTTAAAGATTGGAAAGGAGGGTTCATTAGTTAGAAAAGAAGTCCGTTCACTACTGCAGGTTTCAGACATACTTAATCAGTTTTAATTAATTTAAACTATCAATCCTATGAAAAGAATCTATTATCACGCGCTTAGCCCCCGCCTGGCCAGGGCTGCCATTCTTTCGCTTATACTTCCTTTGACTTTGATAAGCACAGGTTGTGACCAAATTGATGACTTTTTCTCTGATGACCCGAAAGTCCTGAAGGATTACAAGCAGGTAAACCTGGTGGCCAACACAAGCGAGGAGTATGATGCCGCCAGAGTTGACCCGAAACTGGTAAATGCCTGGGGCATTGCCTTCAGCCCTACCGGAATCGCCTGGGTAAATGCCGCAGGCACAGGGCTTAGCTTCGTTTACGACAAAGACGGTAACGAACTAAGGCCGGCGGTGGCTGTTCCTTCAGCCGATGGATCATCCCCCAGCCCTATCACCGGTATTATTTTTAATGGCTCTACAGATTTTAAGCTTCCCAATGGCGACCCGGCGCGGTTTATATTTGATGGCGTAGATGGCGTTATCACCGGCTGGAACACCGGCAACGAGGCTGTAGTAGTAGTGGACAACTCTGCCACGGCAGCTTACACTGGCCTGGCGTCTGCCACCGCTGGCGGCGCAAGTTTTCTGTATGCAGCCAATTTCAGGTCCGGAAAAATTGATGTCTTTGACGCAAACTTTGCCCCGGTAACAGACAAGCCGTTCACTGACTCCAACCTTCCCGCAGGCTATGCTCCTTTCAACATCCAGAACATAGACAACGAATTGTATGTGCTTTATGCCAAAGTGGGCGCAAATGGCAGAGACGAAGCAGGAGCCGGCCAGGGCTATGTTAGTGTCTTTAACCCTGATGGTCATCTGTTAAAGCGGTTTGCTTCCAAAGGACAACTGAATGCACCTTGGGGCATCGCCAAAGCTCCTGCAGGTTTTATTGGAAATTCCGATGGCGCCATCCTGGTTGGGAATTTCGGGGATGGACGTATCAATGCTTATGCGATGGACGGGGAATTTATCGGGCAAATCAACGACCAGGACGGTCCTATCACGATTGAGGGTTTATGGGCAATTTCGTTTGTACCTGGTACAGCAACAAACATCGACCCCAACCGGCTTTACTTTGCCGCAGGACCAGATGATGAGGAACATGGTTTGTTTGGCTATATTACCAAGTAATTAAGTAGCACCTGCCTCGCGGATCTGGCCATATAGCTTTATCCGCCAGGCAGGTGCTTTTTATACTTATCCGCGTCGGTGTTTTGGAAGCTCCTTGAGCCAATGCCTTCTCTATTTATACAGACGGTATACGTTACAGATCCCGCAATTTCAGGCTATAGTAGGCCAGCAGCAGAAACAAGCCGATATAGCAAAGCGCGGGCAGTGTGGCCCAGGCAGGTGTAAGCAGTTCCGTAGGCGTGGTCATCTGGTCCAGTAGTTCCTGCCCCGGCATGGGCGTCAGGCTTTTAAATACCTTGATAGGCAGATACTGATCAATGACATCACTTAAGCTAAACTGAAGTATAGGTTCCAGCACCTGCGCATACAGTATAAAAACGATAATGGACATGCCGCTGCGCTTCACCAGAAAGCCGCACAGCATCGCCAGCGTCATGTAGCCCACCGCCTGCAAAAAAAAGTAAGAAAGGTGATCTATCTGCCCCAGAATGGCATCTGTACCGGTGTCGGTGCTGTAGCGGAAACCAAAGTATAGCCCCACCAGCAGCAAGAAAAGCGTTGTAACTGCGCCGATACCCAGAATCACGTAAAACTTTGCCAGCACCAGCTCCAACCGCGACATGCCGTCTATTACCTGCTGGCGCAGCGTGCGGTAGCTGTACTCGTCCGTTACCAGCACAATCACCAGTATGCCGAGCAGCAGGTTAAAAAAGCTCGCAATATAAGTAAGCAACTGCCACAATTTTGGGAACTGGTATACCTGTGTGCCGAGCTGGCCGCCGTTGATGGAAATATTGCTGGCTGCCATCATCACCAGCACCAGCAACCCTGCATACACAGCCAGGATAATCCAGAAAGTATAGTAGGGCACTATCTTCTTAAGTTCGATTCGGAGTAAATTCATCAGGATGGCTGTTTAATAATCTCCAGAAACTGCGCTTCCAGGCTTTTGCGCCGTACGACCAGTTGCGTGAGCACAATGCCTGCCGCAAACATGGCCTGGTTTACATCAGCGCTGTTAAAACCATCCTGCAGCGTAAGCACTATGTTTTCTTTTTCAGGATGATACGAGGCAATAAACGGCAGCTGCGCCAACACGTCCAAAGCTTTTTGCTGATTGGCAGCGCTGATGACGATGCTGTCTTTGGCTGAGAGTATCGCGCCTACAGGCCCTTCAGCTTTCAGTACGCCACGTTGAAGTACCGCCACATGCGTGCATACTTTCTCTACCTCATCCAACAGGTGGCTGGCCAGTATAATTGTTTTGCCCTCGGCGGCAATGCGCAGTATAATTTCCCGCACTTCGGCAATGCCTTCCGGGTCCAGGCCATTGGTGGGTTCATCCAGCACCAGCACTTCCGGGTCGTTGAGCATGGCGGAGGCCAGCGCCAGCCGCTGTTTCATACCCAGCGAAAAGCCCTTAAAGGCGGAATTCTTTCGCTGTTCCAGTCCTACCAAATGCAGCACGCGGCTTATCTGGGAAGGCGGCGCACCTTTTATTTCGGCTGCTACTTCCAGGTTGCGTTGGGCGGTGAGGTATGGGTAGAAGTTTGGGGTTTCGAGCAGCGCCCCAATACGCCGCTTGGTGCTGCGGCTCACGGGCTGCCCAAACCAGCTGAAACTACCGGAAGTGGGCTTGATAACATCCAGCGCCATACCCAGCGTGGTAGTTTTGCCACTTCCATTGGGGCCCAGCAAGCCATAGATGCTGCCCTGCTGCACCTGCACGCTGAGCTGGTTCAGCGCCAGCAGGGAGCCGTACTTTTTGGTCAAGCTGTTTGTTTCGAGAATTACTGCCACATGTATAGGATTAGGAGGCAAGGCCCCGGTAGCTGCTGATGTATACTGCCTCACCGGAATATAGAGAACAGCTGATGCAAATAAAAGAAATCTCCTGTAAATTACTATTGCCGCCGGTTTCCGTATGGCTTAAACTATGGCATCTACAGAAAAACTATACATCGGCACTTCCGGCTGGAGTTATCGCTGGCAGGGCATCCTCTATCCCGAAGATATGAAATCGGCGGATTTTTTAAGCTATTATGCTACCCGCTTCAACACCACCGAACTGAACAGGAGCTTTTACCATTTCACGATGCTCAAAACCATCGAAAAATGGCTTGCTACCACACCTGCATCTTTTCGGTTTGCCGCCAAGCTGCACCAGGAAGTAACACATAAACGCCGCCTGGTAGATGCGGAAGAGCCACTAGAGAAATTTATGAGCCGCTTTCTGGCAATGGGCGAACGGTTGGGGCCGGTACTGGTGCAACTGCCCGGCAGCCTGCACTTCGACTTTGGGGTGGCAGCTCCCTTCTTCCGGATGTTGCGCGAAAAATACCTGGCGCCTGTTTTTGCGCTGGAGGCGCGGCACAAGTCATGGTTTACGGATCAGGCCCAGGATCTGCTGCGCGAGTATGACATCAGTTGGGTGATTTCGAGCGCGGGCAAACGTTTTCCCAAACTCGAAACTACCACCACCGACACCGTATACCTGCGCCTGCACGGCGATGAGAAGATGTATGCGGCAGCCTATTCGGAAGAGCAACTGGAGCGCTATGCCTTTATGATTCACGACTGGCTGCTGGCGGACAAAGAAGTATGGGTATACTTTAACAACACCATTCTGGGCCATGCCGTAACCGATGCGCAGAAACTGCGGGAACTGCTGGAGAACATGTAAATTCTTTGTCTTCCCAATTCTGTTATCCTGAAAAGATCTTTATATGATTAGCGGGCAACGCACAAAATCGCCGCAACAAGCGCGGGATTTATACTTGCAGGATAACAGGTTGTAATAAATGTTCCCTTACTTTTGCCTCATCATTTAATACAGAATTAAAGAAAACATCCTGTATTCTGCTACGAACGTCATTTTAATTAAAACCGAACCAACAAATGTTTGAAAATACCGACAGCCTTATATTCGACCTGGATGGCACCCTCTGGAATGCCTCCGCAGTAGTTGCAAAAGGAGTACAGACCGCTACAAAAGAAGCCGGCTATACGCATAAAATTACTGCCGATGACATCAGCAGCCTGGCCGGCCTGCCCCACGACGAAGTATACCGGAAGTTGTTCCCCGACCTAAGCAACGAGCAGCGGGCCGAATTGATGGAAAAGTGTGCGAAAGCCGAGATCGATTTCCTGGAAGCAGAAGGCGGCCAGTTGTACGACAAGCTGGAAGAAACACTGCGCTACCTGCATGGCAAGTATAAACTCTTTATTGTAAGCAACTGCCAGGATGGCTATATCGAGATTTTCCTGCACTACCATCAACTACAGCGTTATTTCGACGGTCACGCCTGCTACGGCGCTGCCGGCAAACCCAAGGCCGATAACATCAAAGCAGTGGTAAAAGACAACGGGCTGCAATCTGCTATATACATAGGCGATACCAAAGGCGATTACGATGCCAGCCAGAAAGCCGGTCTGCCCTTTATTTTTGCCCGCTATGGTTTTGGCCAGGTAGAAGCAGATGTAGCAAGTATAGACAGCTTTTCGGATTTGCAGGAAATATTCTGAGGCAATTTTGCTATACTTTAGTAAATTAGGCTGAACCCGGAATTTCAGCCGGAACAAGCATTCTCTAAAACAACATGAAAAACCTTTTACCTGTACGAAGTATCCTGCTTGCGCTGCTCCTTTTGATGAGCGCCTTAAAAGCTTACAGCCAGGGCTACCTGAAAGCCGACGGGCAAAAGATTGTAAACGGTAAGGGCGAGGAAGTTATACTTCGGGGCATGGGCCTGAGTGGCTGGATGCTGCAGGAAGGCTACATGTTGCGCACCGGCGGCGTGGCCGGCACACAACACCAAATCAGGGCAAAAATAGAGGAACTGGTAGGCCCCGGGCGGACACAGGAATTCTATGATGCCTGGCTGGCCAACCACATGCGCAAAATTGATGTAGATTCGCTGGCTGCCTGGGGCTTTAATTCCATCCGGCTGCCGATACACTACAACCTGTACACTTTGCCCGTAGATCAGGAGCCGGTAAAAGGGAAAAATACCTGGCTCGAAAAAGGCTTTGCCTTAACCGACAGCCTGCTGGCCTGGTGCAAAGCGAATAATATGTACCTCATCCTGGACCTGCACGCCGCCCCTGGCGGACAAGGCAACGACCTCAACATTTCGGACCGTGATCCGGCCAAGCCGTCGTTGTGGGAGAGCGAGGCCAACCAGCAGAAAACCATTGCCCTGTGGCGAAAACTGGCCGAGCGTTACAAAGACGAGCCCTGGATTGGCGGCTACGACATCATCAACGAACCGAACTGGGGCTTCACAAACAAAAATGACAAAAACGGCTGCAATGAAAAGCTGAATGCTCCGCTCAAAAAGCTGATGGTGGATATTACCCAGGCCATCCGCGAAGTAGACAAGAAGCATATCATTGTGATAGAGGGCAATTGCTGGGGCAACAACTACAGCGGCGTGCTGCCATCCTGGGACGATAACATGGTGCTCAGCTTTCACAAATACTGGAACTACAACGACCAGGCTTCCATCAAAAATATACTGGATGCCCGGGCCAAGTATAATATGCCAGTGTGGCTGGGCGAAACAGGCGAAAACTCAAACCTGTGGTTCCGCGATGCCATTTATCTGCTGGAAAACAACCACATTGGCTGGAGCTGGTGGCCCCTCAAAAAGCTGGGCTTCAACAATCCACTGGAAATAAAAGTTAACCCCGGTTATCAGCAGTTATTGAATTACTGGGAAGGCAAAGGCCCGAAACCAACCGCTGACGAAGCATACACCGCCCTGATGCAGTTAGCAGAAAACACCAGGCTCGAAAACTGTATTTACCACAAAGACGTGATTGATGCGATGTTCCGGCAGGTGCATTCGGCGGCTACAGAGCCTTTTGTGCCGCACGATGTATTTGCCGGCGCAGACATACAGGCCGTAGACTATGACCTGGGCCGCAACCGCTATGCCTACTTCGACAAAGACACGGCCAACTACTATATCTCTACCGGCGGCGAGCGCACCTCCTGGAACAAAGGCCATGTGTACCGCAACGACGGCGTAGATATAGCGGTGAACCTGGACGAAAGGGACTTTTACGTGAGCAGCATCGAAGATGGCGAATGGCTGCAATATACGGTGCAGGTGGCCCATAAAGGAAAGTATAAAATATTGCTTAAGGTAGCTTCAGATAATGATAAAGGCCGTGTTGCGCTGCTCCTGAACGGAAAGCCCGTGGCGCCACCTGTAGCCGTGCCAAATACCGGCGGTCCTGTAAACTGGGAGCCGGTACAGGTAGCTACTGTGCAACTCTATAAAGGGCCGACCATACTGCGGGTGCGAGCCGGGAAAGGCGGCTTTAACTTCAGCGCAATTCAGTTCGAGAAAGGCAGCAAAAACACCGCTGGGCGCCAATTTGGCAAAAACAAGTAAGTAAACAGAATATCATACCGATGCCTGGTCAGGAACATCAACGAACGTATGGTGCAGTATAAACTTGTTTTTTATACATTGTAAACTAATAGGCTGGCAGCAACATCGTGGCCGCTTCATGCAACATCAACCATACTTATACTTTAAACATGAGAAAACTCACAGTACTGGCGCTGCTGCTTATGCTGGTGGTTCTTCCGCTGGCAGCACAGCGCCGTGCCATCCCCTTCGATTCCACAGTTATCACCAAACATGAAGTTACCATTAAAGGGCAGCGGGTACCCTATGTGGCCACCACAGGCACACAGCCTGTCTGGGACGAAGACGGCAAGCCTATCGCCGGTTTGTTTTATACTTACTATGAGCGCTCTGATGTAAAAGATCGTGCCGCCCGTCCACTGGTTATCTCCTTTAACGGCGGCCCGGGTTCCGCTTCGGTCTGGATGCACATTGCCTACACCGGCCCGCGCCTGCTCAACATTGATGACGAAGGCTACCCGATACAGCCCTACGGCATCAAAGAAAACCCGTATTCCATTCTCGACATAGCCGATATCGTGTATGTGAACCCGGTCAATACAGCTTATTCAAGAGCAGCCGATACACTGGATCAGGAAAAAGCACGTAAAAATTTTTTTGGCGTAAATGCCGATATCGAGTACCTGGCCGAATGGCTGAATACGTTTGTAACGCGCAAAGGCCGCTGGGCTTCACCCAAGTACCTGATTGGCGAAAGTTATGGCACTACGCGCGTATCAGGGCTGGCGCTGGCACTGCAGGATGCCCAGTGGATGTACCTGAACGGCGTTATATTAGTGTCGCCTACGGATTTGGGTATAGACAGGAGCGGCCCCGTGGATGCAGCCCTGCGCCTGCCCTACTATGCCGCTACCGCCTGGTACCATAAAAAGCTACCCCAGGATCTGCAACAGAAAGACCTGACAGCGGTGTTACCCGAGGTAGAAGCATTTACCATAGATAAGCTGATTCCGGCCATCGTGAAAGGCGGTTTCCTGGAGGAGGACCAAAAGAAACAGATTGCCGCACAGATGGCGCGCTATTCGGGCCTCTCCGAAGAAGTGATACTACAGCACAACCTGGATGTACCTACCAGCTTTTTCTGGAAGGAACTGCTGCGCGACGAGGGCTTTACGGTTGGCCGCCTCGACTCCCGCTACAAAGGCATAGACCGCGAAGATGCCGGCGTGAGGCCGGATTTCAACGCCGAACTTACTGCCTGGCTGCATGCCTTTACACCTGCCATTAATATTTACCTGCGCGACGAGCTCAGGTATAAAACCGACGTGAAGTATAATATGTTCGGCCCCGTGCATCCCTGGGATAACAGCAACGACCAGACCGGCGAAAACCTGCGACAGGCCATGGCCCAGAACCCCTACCTGCACGTGATGATACAATCCGGCTACTACGACGGCGCCTGCGATTACTTTAACGCCAAGTATAGCATATGGCAGATGGACCCGAGCGGCAGGCTGCAAGACCGGCTGAGTTGGAAAGGCTACCGCAGCGGCCACATGATGTACCTCCGCACCGAAGATCTAAAAACGGGCAATGAAGATATCCGCGATTTTATCCGCGCCTCTCTGCCCAAAAAAGGAGAGCCGGCTAAGTATTAAGCTGAAGTATAAAAGATGCTTATAAAGATATTTTACACCTTCTGGTATTTACAACCTTTTATAGAAAGGGATGCCTAAACCAGAATTAAAGTAAACCTGGCAGGTTTTAAAACCTGCCGGGTTTAACCCAATGGAAGTATATGTAGGTGACTTGGTATCTTATTCCGGGTGAGTTCTTGCAGAGTAATAACAGCAAGTATAATATACCTGGCTGATGCCGCTTATTCCGGATATTACCTGAATGAAGCACAAAAATAAAGAAACCCTGCACCGGAAATCTGTTATCCGGTGCAGGGTTTCTTAAGTATAAAACAGCATGCCGTGAGTTATCAGGAATAAGCAAGTATAGATTCCTGTTTTACAGCTGGCTTCTATTTATTCAAAGTAGCGGATTTCAGGATTTCATGGCCCAACTTGTCGCGTTTGGTGGTCAGGTACTTTTGGTTGTGCTCGTTAGGCTTTATCTCAATCGGCACACACGCTACCACTTCCAGCCCATAGCCCATCAGCCCGGAGCGTTTTTTCGGATTATTGGAGATAAGTTTCATTTTGGTTACACCCAAATCACGCAGAATCTGAGCTCCTACGCCATAATCCCTTTCATCCATCCCAAAGCCCAGTTCTAAGTTTGCCTCTACCGTGTCGCGGCCCTGCTCCTGCAGCTTGTAAGCTTTTAGCTTGTTAAGCAGCCCGATGCCGCGCCCTTCCTGGTTCATGTATACGATAACGCCTTTGCCGGCTTCCTCCACCATGCGCATGGCTTCGTGCAGTTGCGGGCCGCAATCGCAGCGGCACGACCCGAAAATATCGCCCGTTACGCAGGACGAATGCACACGCACCAGTACAGGTTCGCCTTCCTCCCAGGTGCCTTTTACCAGGGCGAGGTGCTGGGCGCCGTTGCTGCGCTGTGTAAAAGCATATAAATCGAACGTACCGAAGTCGGTTGGCAGTTGTACCACTATTTCGCGATCTATCAGGCTTTCCTTCTGCAAACGGTACGCAATCAGATCTTTAATGGAGATCAGCTTCAGGTCGAACCGCTCTGCTACTTTTATCAGATCCGGCAGGCGCGCCATACTTCCGTCTTCGTTCATAATCTCAACCAGCACACCGGCAGGCGCCAGTCCGGCCAGCAAGGCCAGATCTACAGCTGCCTCGGTGTGGCCTGTGCGGCGCAGCACGCCTTCTTTCTTGGATTTCAGCGGAAAAATATGCCCCGGCTTGCCCAACGATTGGGGATCAGTATTGGGGTTTACCAGCGCCTGAATAGTTTTGGCCCGATCGGAAGCGGAGATACCTGTGGTGCAGCCATGCCCGATTAAATCTACTGATACCGTGAACGGGGTGCCGTGCAGTGCCGTGTTGCGGCCCACCATCAGCTCCAGTCCCAGCTCGTCACAGCGCTCTTCAGTCAGGGGTACGCAAATCAGGCCACGGCCGTGCGTTGCCATAAAGTTTACTATTTCCGGCGTTATTTTCTCGGCAGCGCAAATAAAATCGCCCTCATTTTCACGATCATCGTCATCTACCACAATCACCACTTTGCCCTGGCGTATATCTTCGATGGCAGATGCGATGGTGTCTAAAGGCCTTAATGCCTCCGTTGTATTGCTTTCCATACTTTTCTTATTTGATTCCTGCTCCGCACCTAAGCGCCGGCAGCAGGCTGTTGTTCTTTTCTAAAGCGGCACAAAATTAAAGCTTTTACACCGCAATCCTGTTTTTATTTGAATAACACTTTTAGCAAGCATTTAGTTGAAGATGAGGTGAGATTTGAAAATTTGAAGATATGTGAATTCAAAGATGCAGTGCTGGTATTGATACTTTACTAAACAAAGGAACTGCCGTAAATAGAAAAACTCTGCTGGTGCGAGCTTGTAGCTCGTACTTTTTCCCTGTAGATGTATAAAGGTACGAGCTGCAAGCTCGCACCAGCAGAAGCCTCTCAGTTTAGGCATAAGTTTCCTCTCCTACCTAGGTATGGCTCCCGAAAAATGAAAGAAAAGATAAAGATTTACTTATTTACCACAATGCCGAGCATATCGCCCAGTTGGCTGTGCAGGGATTTCAGCATCATAATATTGCCTAACTGCCTGTCCTGCTCCTGCGGGTCTGTTACCAGGCGCAGCTTCTCTATTTCTCCTTTCAGCAGCAGTTCTACGTTGCGCCACTTCAGCCGCAGCACCGCCCGTTCAGCGCCATAGGGCAGCAAATCAGTTTCGCGTGGCACAAAAATATGATGGGTTTCCCAGTTGTGGCTTAGCTCATGCTGCTCCGAGAGCAGGTTGGTGGCTGCAGTGCGTATTTCCTGGTCCGGATAATTGATAAAATCTTCGGCTGTGGGCAGCACGCCGGTGCAGAGTTTTTCTTTAACCAGCTCCAGCAGGCGTGCATAAAGCGGTGTTCTGAATTCCACATCTTCCAGTTGCTCCGACATATACTGGCAGGTAGTAATGCCTTCTTCCAGTATGTTATCAGGGTAATTGAGCAGCATCCGCACAATCTCCCGCTCATAACGCGCCAGTATGTCGGCATCAGAAGCAGGCTTTTCAGGTTGGGGGGCAGCAACAGGCATCTCATGGAATGAGGCCGTTCCGCCGGACCTTTGCTGCTGCCGCCCCTCCAGGTGCATTTTATTGTACTCCGAGATGAGCACCTGCTCGTCGATATCAAAAATCAGACTGCAACTGCGGAAGAAAACCGTCCGCTTAATGGCATCCGGAATTTTAGCAATAGAGGCCACTACTTCCTTTATCGCCTCTGCCTTTTTCACCGGGTTGCCTTTGGCCTCTTCGGCAAACAAGCTGGTTTTAAAGGAGATAAAATCCTGCGATTTTTCTTTGATGTAAGCTTTGAAGGCGGTATCGCCTACCTTTTGAATGTATGAATCAGGATCTTCTCCTTCCGGAAACGTGATTACATCCACGTTCAGCCCGTTTTCCAGGATCAGGTCGATGCCGCGCAGCGAGGCTTTGATACCTGCAGCATCGCCATCGTAAAGCACCGCAATGTTCTGGGTATAACGCGAGATAAGCTTGATCTGGCCTTCGGTAAGCGAGGTACCCGACGAAGCTACCACGTTTTCCACCCCGCCCTGGTGCAGCGAGAGCACATCCAGGTAGCCTTCCACCAGGTAGCACATGTCCTGCATGCGCATGGCCTGCTTCGCCTGAAACAAACCATACAGCACATTGCTCTTGTGGTAAATGTCCGACTCTGGCGAGTTGAGGTACTTGGGGCTTTTCTTGTCGTTAGGCTTCAGCGTTCTCGCACCAAAACCCACCACGCGGCCCGAAATATTATGAATCGGGAACATGACACGGCCTCGGAAACGATCGTAGCGCTTGCCGTCTTCCTTTACGACCGTAAGGCCGGCTGCTTCCAGGTACTTCTGCTGATAACCTGCTTTCAGGGCCGTATCGGTCAGGTCAGCCCATGCATCCAGGCTGTAGCCCAGTTCATACTTGCGGATGGTGGCGCTGCTCAGACCCCGCTGCTTCAGGTATGACTGCCCTATACTTCCCTGTTCGTGTGCATGCAGGTTGTGCTGAAAGTGCTTGTTGGCAAAATCAGAAACGATAAAGAGGCTGTCGCGCTCACTTTGCTCCCGGGCCAGTTCGGGGGTTTGTTCCTCTTCCGGAATCTCGATGCCATACTTGCGGGCCAGGTACCTGATAGCCTCCGGAAAGCCGGTGCCCTCCACATCCATGATAAACTGCACTGCATTGCCCGCCTTGCCGCAGCCAAAACACTTGTAAATGCCTTTGGCCGGCGAAACAGAAAAGGAAGGCGATTTCTCGTGGTGGAAGGGGCAGCAAGCCCACATGTTCTGTCCCTTTTTCTTCAAAGACACAAAGTCGCCCACCACCTCCGTGATATCAGCCTGGGCAATTACCTGGTCAACGGTTTCTTTGGGTATCAGCGACATGAGCAAAAACAATAGCGGATAACAAAGATAAGAATTAATTGCTGGTTGTTGCCTGCTGATTGCTTATTGTCAGCACCCGCGCGGACAGGTCGCGATCTGTCCCTATAAAGTATACCTGCCAAGATTCACTTATGCAGGATAGTCCTGTATAGCCGGTAATTCTCCTCATCAAAACAGACAAACACAACCTGCTTTATACTTGTTTCGCGCTCCTGCAAGTATGAATTTACCGCCTGCAACGCCACCTCAGCCGCTTTCTGTTTCGGATAGCCGTATACGCCCGTGCTGATGTTGGGGAAAGCTATACTTTGCAGTTGCTGCTCTGAAGCAATACGCAGGCTGTTGCGGTAGCAGCTGGCCAGCAGTTCTGGCTCGCCCTCGCGGCCACCATGCCACACCGGCCCAACCGTATGAATAACGTACTTTGCCGGCAGATTGCCACCGGTTGTGATTACGGCTTCCCCGGCTGGACAGCCGCCTTGCCGCGCCCTGATTTCTTTACATGCTGCAAGTATTGCCGGGCCTCCTGCCCTGTGGATAGCGCCATCTACGCCACCGCCACCCAGCAAACTGCTGTTTGCCGCATTCACTACAGCATCTACTTTTTGTATGGTAATGTCGCCTTTCACCACTTCTATTGCTGTTCCTTTCATTATTATACTTTTTTACCCATACGCGAAAGTATTGTAAGAAGCCTGCAGGCAAAATATTTCACAGCCGCTGGCAAGCCGGAAGTATGTTTTCAGTTCCGGCACAAAATCCTGTTTTCATTGCTTACTTTCAGGAATCCTGGAGTCTAAAGATCATTGTTCAAACTTATACTACCTATTCTGTGTTGCTCTCTAAAGGCATTGCGTGCGATTGGGGAATTTTGTTTGTATCTTTGCAAAGCATCAGTGCAAGCTTTTTATACTATGGCTATTACTAAAGAAGATATATTAAAAGCACTCAGTTATGTGGAGGAACCGGATCTGGGCAAAGATCTGGTTACGCTGAACATGGTTGACAACGTGCAGGTAGATGGTAAAAACATCAGCTTCACGGTTATCCTGACGACGCCTGCCTGCCCGCTGAAAGATTTGATCCGCAACGCCTGCGTTACCGCCATTCATACGATGGTAGATAAGGAGGCTGACGTGACGGTGAACATGACCTCGCGTGTAACCTCAGGCCGTGGCGATACATCCGAAGTGCTGACCGGTGTGAAAAACATCATTGCCGTGGCTTCAGGCAAAGGGGGCGTAGGCAAATCTACCGTTACCACCAACCTGGCTATTGCTTTGGCGCAGTCGGGTGCCCGGGTAGGATTGATTGACGCTGATATTTCCGGACCTTCTATCCCTACCATGTTCGGCACCGAAGACGAGCATCCGCGCATGATCCAGGGCGATCATGGCAAAAACTACATTGTGCCGGTAGAGAAGTATGGCGTTAAGATGATGTCCATTGGTTTTCTGACACCTGCAGATGGCGCTGTGGTCTGGCGTGGCCCGATGGCCAGCTCTGCGCTGCGCCAGTTTATTTCTGACGTTGACTGGGGCGAGCTGGATTACCTGCTGCTCGATCTGCCGCCCGGAACCTCCGACATCCACCTGACGATGGTGCAGGCTTTGCCTGTAACCGGCGCTGTGATTGTAACTACTCCGCAGAAGGTAGCCCTGGCCGATGCGGTGAGAGGGCTGCAGATGTTCCGCCAGCCACAAATTAACGTACCGGTATTAGGTGTGGTAGAAAATATGGCTTATTTTACGCCTGCTGAGCTTCCGGAGAACAAATATTATATATTCGGAGAAGGTGGCGGAAAAGCGCTGGCTGCCAAGTATGATGTCGCTTTGCTGGGCCAGGTACCCCTGGTGCAGGGCATCCGCGAAAGCGGTGATGACGGCATACCGGTAGTGTTGCAGAACGATTCTCCGGCTTCCGGTGTTTTCAGGGAACTGGCACAGGCTGTGGCACAGCAGGTATCGCTTCGGAATGCCACACTGGCACAAACCAAACCTGTACAAATTAAAAGCTAAGACAGATGACAGCCGCAAACATAGATCAAGACTTTTTGCTCCGCATTGAGAGCGCCCTCGACCAGATCAGGCCTTACCTTGAAGCTGATGGCGGCAACGTGAAAGTACTGGAGGTAACCGATGAGATGGTGCTGAAACTGGAACTGCTGGGCGCCTGCGGCTCCTGCCCCATGTCTACCATGACGCTGAAAGCGGGCGTAGAGCAGTCGGTACTAAAGGCTGTACCGGAAATAAAGGCTGTGGAAGCCATTAACGTGACTTCTTTCCCATCCTGAGAATAAAATACTTATCTTATATCTACCTGAAGCGGGCATGGCTGGTAAAACAGCATGCCCGCTATGCTTTTCAGGGCTGCTGTATGGTGACTTACTTTGTTGAGGCGCACGTGCCCTGGTGTTGTTTATAGTATAGAACTGCTGACAGGCGCCCTTCTAAACCTGGCAGATGATTTTGATGCAGTACGTGTAGGTTACATTAACCCGGCTTATACTTTCTGGTTAAGGCAAAAAAGCTATATTTGTATACAGAACCTGTACTACATCCAACATGCTAAAAGCCAACGACCCCGGTCTGCACTCCTGGATTGAGATTGCTGCAGATAGCGACTTTCCGATACAGAACCTGCCCTTTGGCATATTTACAACGCCCGATCGCGATCCACGTGTAGGTGTAGCCATCGGCGAGTATATCCTGGATCTTTGCGTGGTGGCGCAGCACAACATGTTTGAGCTAATCGATCTGGACCCGAATGTTTTCCACCGCCCCTATCTGAACGAGTTTATCGCACTGGGCAAGCCTATCTGGCGTGCTGTCCGGAACCGCGTGTCGGAGCTGCTGCGCAACCATAACGAAGAAATCAGCGGCAACAGCGACCTGATCCGGGAGTGCCTGGTAGAGCAGTACAAAGCCCAAATGCTGATACCGGTTCAGGTTCCCAACTATACTGACTTTTACAGCAGCATAGAACACGCCACCAATGTAGGCACGATGTTCCGCGATCCTGCAAACGCCTTGTCCCCCAACTGGAAGCATCTTCCTGTCGGCTATCATGGCCGGGCCTCCTCTATTGTTGTTTCAGGCACCAACATCCACCGGCCCAAAGGGCAAACCAAAGCTCCGCAGGCCGACGCGCCAGCCTTTGGCTCCTGCAGGCAGCTGGACTTTGAACTGGAGGTAGCTTTTATTACCGGCCGAGAAACAGCGCTGGGGCAAAGTATCACCCCGGATCAGGCAGACGATTATATTTTCGGCCTGGTGCTTTTTAACGACTGGTCGGCACGTGACATACAAACATGGGAATACGTGCCTTTGGGCCCCTTCCTGGCTAAAAGCTTTGGATCTTCTATTTCGCCGTGGGTAGTTACCCTGGATGCTTTGGAGCCTTTCAAAGTTAAAGGCCCCGAACAAGACCCAAGGCCACTTTCATACCTGGAATTCACCGGAAATCATCACTATGATATCAACCTGGAGGTGCTGCTACAACCGGCAGGCGGACGGGCAAACTGCATCAGTCGCTCCAATTACAAATATATGTACTGGAACATGAACCAACAGCTGGCGCACCAGAGCAGCAATGGCTGCAACATACAGGTAGGCGATGTGTATGCCTCCGGCACGATTAGCGGGTCTACAAGAGAATCTTACGGATCTATGCTGGAACTAACCTGGGGCGGCACGCAGCCCATCACCTTGCCGGATGGAACACAGCGCAGGTTCATCAACGATCATGACACGATTATCATGCGCGGCTATGCCGGGCGCAACGGCACCCGCATCGGTTTTGGAGAAGTGAGAACGAAAATTTTACCGGCGATTTAGTATATATGGGTCATCGCACCATAAAGTAGTCAGGCAGGAAATATACCTTTCTGACAGGCCCCTAAGGTATATGATATAATAAAAGAAACAGTGCCAAATGTTAAAGCAAAAGCCCCGGACTAGCATAAACTGCACATCCGGGGCTTTTGGCTTAAATAATTTTAATATTCTAAATCAGTTCTTAATTAGCTATCAGGCAAACTTATCGCTCTTATGCAGCAGCCTACAAGCTATCCAGGGTAAATACCACCCGAATGGTCTGAAGAATAATCTTAAAGTCTAAAGAATGAGAAGCATTTTTAACATAAAACAAATCATACTCTAATTTTTGAAGACTTTGCTCAGGCGTAGCAGTTGGGTAGTTAACCTGGGCCCAACCCGTTACACCAGGCCGGATGGAATGCCGGAGGTTATAATATGGCGCATCTTCGACAAGCTTTGCCACAATTTCTTCTTTTTCCGGCCTTGGCCCTATCAGGCTCATGTCTCCATTCAGGATGTTAAACAACTGCGGCAGCTCATCTATTTTAGTCTTCCGTAATATGTGGCCTATCGGCGTTATTCTGGCATCATTCTTAACAGTGTGGCTGGCATTAACATTATCAGGCATGTGCCTCATGGTACGCAACTTAAAAATTTTGAAGGTGCGTCCTTTAATTCCTACCCTTTTTTGAATAAAGAAAACAGGGCCCCTGGAAGTACACATAATACCTAATATGGCCAGTAAAACCAGCATTAGAGCAAAAGGCGCAAGCATCAGGCTGACCAAAATATCAATCATGCGCTTCTGAAACAGGAACACTGTTCGTGAATTCACAAAAAACATGTCACTGTTTATAAGCCACGACTGGAAATGCGCAAGCGGGATACGCTTTGAAAAATTTTCATGGAAAGAAGCCAGATTATACACTGAAACCTGGTTTACCCGCAGATTATTTATATGTTTTAACTGAACTTTATCTAAAGAAATGGTGGAACTAGGGTCCAGCAGTACCACGTCATAATTATTAGTCGCTAAAGTTGTTGCCAAATCCTTCTGGCTTGTTCCGTCCCAGAAGTCTACTGTATAGAAATTTGATAAACCAGGTTCTTTCACAAATTCTGATGCCATTTCGCCAGGGTGAACGATCAGGCATTTCTTAAGCTTTACATTGTAATCTTTAAATACCTTAAGAGTGGTACGATTGGAAACAAGTTTATTAGGTAAAGATATTTGCATACCCATAAGATTAACTACTTTATTAGGTTATTAGAATCACACAAGACAAAAATCAATATTATTCAAAACGATAAATCTATATACGCCTTCAGTTCTTTTAGGTATGTGTTTTATCGTTTATTAATTAATTATCTTTCTTTTACATTTAGCTAAGGCTATTATTATTTGGCAAATAATTATTAAGCCTGTTGAGTGTCTTATACATTTGCTGCTAGAGCGTTTTTATTGTATAATGTTGTAATAATATTTTGAAGAATAAACTCTTTCATTATATTGCCGGCTCTCTGCCTCTCTTACCGTTCACGATAGAGAACATTATGTTATCACAAAGATACAGTTTACTTAGCCGCATTGCACATATCAACCTATTCTTTAACGTACAATACCCAATTTTTTATCCATAAAAGCTTATTTCGGGATAAAAAGGTATAAATTGGGGGCGAATGTTCCTAATCTATAAGTTAACCCCTTAAAAACGCCAGGTGAACTACTCATGATAGATGAAACTGTACGAAGCTATTGATGATAACGTTTAATAAACAGCCCTATAATAGGGATATAAAAAAGAAAAATTTTAACGAATCGTATAGAAAACAGGTATTTTCAGCAACAACATACTTGTAAATTACACTCCCTGCGGCTGCCCCTCCTTGCTATAAAATAGGGCATGTTAGCTCCTAGAGCCATGACACAGGTATGGGCTTTTAAGTTATATTATTGCTACACAAATCTATTTAGACGCGTGTACCTCTTCCAGAATTTTCAGCATTTTATCAGCCAAGTAATCCTTGTCAAAAAATCTGGTGGCTACATTCAACGCATTTGTTCCCATGTGCTGCACTTGGCCAGGATTGTCCTTCATCCAGATGAGCGTTTCCGCCAATTCCTTTGGATCATTCGGATCCAACGTAAATCCAACCTCATGCTCCACCATAAATTCTTTTATCCAACCCCGTGTATTTTGAATTATTGGCACACCAGCTGCAAGCGACTCATAAAATTTATTCGGAGAACATGTGTCTAGCACCAGTGATTCCCTGGTAGAACTTATTGAAACAAGTGATTTCTGCAAATAGCCTATTAAGTCTTTTTTGGGCATCAAACCTAAACAGATGAAGTTCGTCACACCTTCTGTTTTTGCTTTCTCTTCTAACTCTTCCCGCTGTTGTCCTTCACCTATCATCAATATAACTATGTCCGATCTTCCCATGTCTTTCAAGGCTTTCGCAGCATTGTAAAGCCAATAAGCATTATTAACCATACCTATATTTCCAGTATGTATCGCATATTGATAGGGTTCAACAACGCTGTTAGGAAAAGGTGCCGGTGTAGAGAAAAGCTGAATATTGGCAGCGTTTGTTACATCATCAATTTTATTAACATTAACACCAACGCGCTTAATGATATCTTGTGTCATCCCTGGCGACAAAGTCACAATGTAAGAGGCGGCGCTATAACATTGCTTTTCAAACCAATAGCACATCTTCTTCAGCAATGGGTTTTTTATAAATCCAAACTCAATAGCTCCTGACGGCCATAAATCTCTTACCTCAAATACTAATTTACGCCCTCGTATATAGCGGGCTATTAGTCCCGGAATGCCCACTGTCAGTGGGCCTGACGAGGCAATAACAATATCTGCTTTTAAGGTCAATGCATAATAAGATGACAATAGGCTATACTTTAGGAATGACCAGATCCTTTTATAAAACGATTGCTTATTATCTAACAGAACGTTTAAAACCTTTACATGAATGCCATCAAAATACTGGTCTTCGATGAGCTTAGTGGCTTTTAAATCTGATTTGGAATAAATACTGGAAACTACAGTTACTTCATGTCCCTGCTCAACCCACTGACGTGTAAACTCATATACACGTGTTCCCCATGCGCCTTTTGGTGTCGAAAATAACTGATAGAAGTATACTATTTTCATCTTTAAATTTTATTAAATTTTATTATACTGATATATTAATGTTCAAGAGCAATTGTTGATACGCTACTACCTGGAATTAGTTACTCTAGTATAAATAATTATTTATTTATTATGATGTTAAGAAGGTTAATAAAAGCATCAGCTACTTATCGGTAAAAGTATAAGCCTTATAAATAAGCAGAAGTAAACCCCACTCATTCATAAAGCTTACCAATAGTTAGCACCAGATATGAATTTCTTGCTCAGGAATGCGCAACTGCGTACAGTGAGTTAAAAGGTTGTAGTATACTATACAGATGCAAGGGTTGTTTCTTTATTGACATAACTGTTTCAACATACCTTATTTACCGTCATTATTCATTCAGTTCTTCCACCACCGCAGTGGCATACTTCACCATTAGTGCATCGTAAGAATCATAATCCGTTACCAGACCTTTTGCCCATCCTCCCAATCCATTTGCTTTACTAAGGTTCTGCTTTTTGCTTAACGCTTCCCACCAATATACACCATCAGCTTTGTAGCCCTTGTATGTATAGGTAGAAATGAACTTCATGTACGCTGCGAAAACATCAATCTGCATCAGTTCATATCCGTTTTTTTTATTATAGTCGTGAATCCTGTGCCAGAAAAAAGGATAAACCGGCTTGTTAAGTCTTTTACCATAGTTCAGGGCCACATCCATATTTTCGCGTATGTACTGCAGGTTACGCGCATGCCCCACCTCTTCATCTGCAAAAGCCAAGTACAATGAAGGGGCCAAGAAGTCTGTTAAAGACAATAATTCATCATATTTCCCGGGTGGATTGTACTTGTCAATGTTAGTTTCGTACCATGAATTAAAAGGTATACCATAGATACCTATCTTTACGTTTGGCCGCATTTCTCTGATGATACCTATAAGTTTTCGCCACTCCGCCTCAGCACGCTTATAGCGGCTATCTGTTACAGGATAATCCCGCAAGGCTTTAAAAATATCCTTATCCTCCCAGTCAAGCACTAGTCTTCCGTCGCTGTCAGCATGGTGGAATAGCTTCTGCAGTGTATTTCGTACCTTAGCCTCGTCTACTCTGTTTTCACTACCGTCCTCCACTATTGCATTTTCAGCAAAAAGATTCGTTACCACAATATTATTAACCTTAAAGTAATCCAGCGACTTTGGTCCGAACCGATAGTTCATCACATACACCTCAAACGGGGAATCAGCCACCTGCCCGAGTGATTGCAGGGATAAAAGTAATAAAGCAAATAATAGAAACTGATTTCTTTTCATATTAAATAGAATGCAACCTAAAACTCATTAAAAACCCTGTAATAACCGCACTGCAAACCTTCTATTTACATACTATAACTAGTTCGTGCATCTGCTTACATAAAAGTATCTATTGCTGATGTATTATAAGGTACCTTATTTAAAATTGGTTGTCCGGATTTGGTTCGTTAGAAGGTTAAGTCCTTGTTCATACCGGTATTTGCCTTATAAAGGAGGTAATTAGATACTGTATTATAAGCAACAGTTATATAGTTATAGCAACCAAATACTTGTTAAGTGTGCAAGATCTATACCGTTTATTGCCTGTTAATGATCTGGCCCGGACATGGGAATGCAGATGCCAATGTGTCTAAAAATAGACAGGCTAAGTTATTTATGCTTTAAAATGCTAAAGTGTCCCCGTTGTTGGCTGTGCTCTGATTACTTCCCTGCTATTTTATAAGTAAGTTACATTCTTCTCCACTTAGATATATATTATACTTGTACACCCGCATACCTTCCTATTTATTCTTAATACGAAAGAAAGATGAGTAAAAAGAGCAGGTTGGACTTATCTGCTCCTTTTACTCATCTTTTCTTATAAAGATACCCTCCTGCCAGGAAAGATCATCTTAATTACTCAATAACGACTCTTTTGGTAGTACGCCCTGCAGCAGAAGAAACAGCAAGCACATACATGCCTTCCTCTACACCGCTTACATCAAG
>NZ_JADQDR010000007.1 GCF_015694705.1 Pontibacter rufus
CCATCTGGTTGAGGTTCTCCTTCAGGTCGAGAATCTCCCCTCTTGCCTCTACCGTAATTTTCTGCGTCAGGTCGCCTCTTGATACGGCTGTTGAAACTTTAGCGATGTCCCGTACCTGTGAGGTCAGGTTATTCGCCATCGTATTTACGTTGTCAGTCAGTTCTTTCCAGGTACCACCCACATTTGGCACCGCTGCCTGTCCTCCGAGCTTTCCTTCTGTGCCTACTTCACGGGCCACACGCGTTACCTCATCGGCAAAAATGTTGAGCGAGTCCACCATCTGGTTGAGGTTCTCCTTCAGGTCGAGAATCTCCCCTCTTGCCTCTACCGTAATTTTCTGCGTCAGGTCGCCTTTGGCTACGGCGGTGGCTACTTTGGCTATACCGCGCACCTGGCCTGTCAGGTTGCTGGCCATCGTATTTACATTGTCGGTCAGCTCTTTCCATACGCCGCCTACATTTGGCACATTGGCCTGTCCGCCCAGTCTGCCTTCCGTACCTACTTCCAAGGCCACGCGCGTTACTTCGCCGGCAAATATATTCAGGGAATCAACCATGCGGTTGATGTTCTCCTTCAGTTCACCCAGCTCGCCTTTCACATCCACCGATACTTTCTGCGTCAGATTACCTTTGGCTACGGCAGTGGCGACATCTGCAATGTCCCGCACTTGGCTGGTCAGGTTGCTGGCCATGGTGTTCACGTTGTCTGTCAGGTCTTTCCAAACCCCGCCCACATTCGGCACCGATGCCTGACCCCCGAGCTTGCCTTCTGTTCCTACCTCACGGGCCACTCTGGTTACCTCGTCTGCAAAGATGTTCAGCGAGTCCACCATCTGGTTCACATTCACCTTCAGCTCGGCCAGCTCACCTTTCACATTCACTGTAATCTTCTGGCTCAGGTCACCTTTTGCTACAGCAGTGGCGACATTGGCAATGTCCCGCACCTGGCTTGTCAGGTTGCTGGCCATGTAGTTTACATTGTCGGTCAGCTCTTTCCAGATACCAGCTACGTTCGGCACATTGGCCTGGCCGCCCAGTATGCCTTCGGTGCCCACCTCACGTGCCACACGCGTTACTTCCGCGCCAAACACATTGAGCCTGTCCACCATCTCATTTAGTATGTCTTTCAGATCGCCCAGCTCACCTTTCACGTCCACCGATACTTTCTGCGTCAAATCGCCTTTGGCAACCGCAGTAGCTACATCTGCAATATCCCGCACCTGACTTGTCAGATTGCTGGTCATCAGGTTCACGTTGTCAGTCAGTTCCTTCCAGGTACCTTCCACTTTTGGCACATTGGCCTGACCACCCAGCTTACCCTCCGTTCCTACTTCGCGGGCCACCCTGGTTACTTCGCCGGCAAAAACGTTGAGCGAGTCCACCATCTGGTTGATGATGTCCTTCAACTCGGCTATTTCACCTTTCACATTTACTGTAATCTTTTGTGTCAGGTCGCCTTTCGCCACAGCAGTAGCTACGTTGGCAATGTCGCGCATCTGCGAGGTCAGATTGCTGGCCATCGTGTTCACGTTATCAGTGAGGTCTTTCCACACCCCGCCTACGTTCGGCACCCTTGCCTGACCTCCGAGCTTGCCTTCGGTACCCACCTCACGGGCCACGCGCGTTACCTCATCGGCAAAAATGTTGAGCGAATCCACCATCTGGTTGATATTTTCCTTCAGCTGCGCAAACTCACCCCTTACGTCTACCGATACTTTCTGCGTCAGGTCGCCTTTCGCTACAGCAGTAGCGACGTTGGAGATATCCCGCATCTGGCTTGTCAGGTTACTGGCCATGGTGTTCACGTTATCAGTGAGGTCTTTCCATACCCCTGCTACGTTCGGCACCGATGCCTGCCCGCCCAACTTGCCTTCGGTACCCACCTCCAGCGCCACGCGCGTTACTTCGCCGGCAAACAGGTTCAGGTTATCGATGGTGCGGTTGATGGTTTCGGCCATGACCTTGAAATCGCCCGAAACCGGAATCTGGAATGTTTCATCCAGGTTGCCACGTGAGATATTTTTCAACACCTTGCCCACCTCGAGTACCGGCACCGCGATCGAATCAACAAGGCCGTTGATGTTGTTGATCATATCTTTCCAGAAGCCCGAAGCGTTCTCGGCAGAAGCCCTGGCCTTCAGGTTTCCCTCTACACCGGCTACCTTCGAGATACGCGATACTTCACCGCCCACACCGCCAATCATCTCCACCATGGAATTGTAAGCTTCGGCAATCTCCGCAAAAATGTCGTTGTTCTGCTTGGTCAGGCGCACAGAAATGTCCCCTTTCTTGAAGGCATCTAGGGCGTACAATACTTTGTTCAGCTGTTCGCTGATGTATGCCGGGCTTTGCGGCAAAACCTGCTTCCGGCCGGACTCCTGTGTGCCCGCTGCTGCAGCTCCATCTTTCACGGCAGCAGATTTCTTACCTATTGCTTCTTTAGAGTTGCCATTGCCGTTTACTGCAAGCGGTGCCGCGGCATCGGTAACAGCGGTTGTAGCGGCGGGCTGACCCTCCTGCTTTGCCATGGAGGCAGGCTTGTTGTTTTTATCGGCTTCCACATCACTGATGAGCTTGTCTTTGCTCAACTTCAAGTTTTTACCTAAGGCCATATATGTTCGATTGAGTTGGGTCTTACAATCCTGCGTTACAAGTATAAGCACTCCTTTCGTGGGGCGCCGCGAGCCTGAGCAGGCAATAAATCAGTGCAATTTAATCAATTTTCTCCGATGCTTAAAATTGCTTTTGCAACATTTGCTGCAGATCAGGATTCAACAAATTCTTCGGCCAGCGCTTTGTAGTCTTTTGCCCCATTTGAGGCTGGTTCATAGTCGAGCACACTCTTGCCGAAAGAAGGAGCTTCGGCCAGTTTTACATTGAGGCGAATGTAGCTTCTGAAGATTTTTTCCTTCACGTTTTCCTGCAGGTATTCCAGCACTTCCTGGCTTAATTTGCGGCGCACATCAAACATTACTACTACAATGCCTTTTATTTTCAGTTTAGGATTAAAGGCCTTGCGCACCTTCTGCACAGTACGCATTATCTGGTCGAGGCCCTGGAGGGTCAGCACCTCCATCTGCAAGGGTATCAACACCTCCTGCGCTGCCGTAAGCGCATTCAGGGTTAGCACGGATAAGGATGGCGGACAATCAATGAGGATATAATCGAAGCCTTTTACCTGTGCGAGTATCTTTTTCAGAAACAATTCCCGCTCCGGCTGCTGCACCAGCGAAATTTCAATGTCTACCAGTTCGTTAGAGCCCGGGGCAATCCAGAGTCCGTCTTTCTCAACAATGATGTCCTGTATACTTTTACTGCCCAGAAAAACCTCTGCCAGCGTATTGTCCGGATCGGAAGCTGCTAAAGAGTAAGACAAGTTACTTTGCGGATCCAAATCCAGCAGCAGCACTTTGTGGCCCAGCTTGCTCAGGGCGCTGCCCAGGTTGATGGTCGTAGTGGTTTTGCCAGTGCCGCCCTTCTGGTTAATAACAGCAACAGTGATTGTTTTCATAAAAAGCTTCTGAGGCGAATGCAGGTATAAAGTTGGTTAAACACTAAATTACACAAAAATAGCAGAACCTTTGCTATCAAAAAAGAAGGCATTACTTTAGGATAGATTGGTAGCGCAGGCACTCAAGCCTCAAACCTGCTGTTCTCCGCAATATTGTCGCTGCTCAGGGTGCCGGTGGTAGTATGTATATCCTGCCACGAAGCCAGGTCCATGCTAATCGCCACAACGGTGGCAGGCTCCAGGTAACTGATATATTTTTCGCTCAGGCTGCGGGCCAGGCGCGTAATGCCGGGGTTGTGGGCCACCAGCAAGGCCGTGTTTACCTGCTCCGGCAGGGCTGCCAGGCAACGAAGCAGCTGCGTTTCCCGTGCATTATATAAATCCGGATCGTAGCTGATCTGCTCTTCATCAAAGTATAAACGGGAGGCCAGGATGCGGGCAGTGGCGCTGGCGCGCTGGGCAGGACTTGCTAGCAGGGCGTCTACTTTCCGGAATTTATCACGTATCCATTGGCCAGTGCGCAGGGCCTGCTGATGGCCATGCGGCGTCAAGGCCCGCTCAAAATCGGGTTGTAAAGGATAAGGGTCTGCTGTTTCGGCGTGGCGGCAGAGGAGTACAGTTTTTTGCATATAAATAGTAAGATGTCCGTATAGCGCAATAAAAATTACTGTAGCTGAACTACTGGTTCATTTATTCGTGTTAAACCTATGTTATACGAACGAGGTTGTAATTGTTAGAAAAATTATTGGAACTTTGGGCAAACTTTGACCCCACCTGCCTGTAAAATTAAAGGATGATAAAAAACTTAATAATAGTAGAGTCGCCTGCCAAGGCCAAAACAATAGAAGGTTATTTAGGAAAAGACTTTGTGGTGAAATCGAGTTTTGGCCATGTGCGCGATTTGCCGAAAGGCAATAATGCTATTGACGTGGCGCACGGTTTTAAACCTACTTATGTTGTTTCGGAGGACAAGAAAGAGGTGGTGGCGCAGTTGCGCAAGCTGGCCAAAGAAGCCGAAACCATCTGGCTTGCTTCGGACGATGACCGCGAAGGGGAAGCCATTTCCTGGCACCTGACTGAAGCGCTGAACCTGAATGACAAGCAGACACGCCGCATCGTTTTCCGGGAAATTACCAAAAGCGCTATCCTTAACGCCATCAGCACGCCGCGCGGCATCGACATGGACCTGGTAAATGCACAGCAGGCACGCCGCATTCTGGATCGCCTCGTGGGCTTCGAGTTATCGCCGGTGTTGTGGAAAAAGATAAAAACAGGCCTTTCAGCCGGGCGTGTGCAGTCGGTGGCGGTGCGCCTGGTAGTGGAGCGCGAGCGCGAGATCGAGCGCCACAAAGCGACAGCCTCCTTCCGCATCACTGCTAATTTCGATGTGCAGGGACGTACGCTGGAGGCCGAGTTGCCTACCAAGTATAAAACCGAAGAAGAAGCCCAAGCTTTTTTACAGCAATGCATCGGCGCGGGCTATACTATCGAGAACCTCGAACAGAAGCCGCTGAAGCGCACGCCTGCCCCGCCGTTTACCACATCCACGCTGCAGCAGGAAGCCAGCCGCAAGTTATACTTTTCCGTGGCCCAGACCATGACGGTAGCGCAGCGCCTGTACGAGGCAGGTAAAATATCATACATGCGTACCGACTCCGTTAACCTGTCGGAAGAGGCGATACAAGGAGCGAGCCGTGAAATTCAGACTTCTTTTGGCGAGCGTTTTGTGAAGACACGCCGCTTCAAGACCAAGTCGGCTTCGGCGCAGGAGGCACACGAGGCCATCCGCCCCACCGATTTCTCCAGGATGGCAGCCAGTGACGACCGCAACGAGCAGCGCCTGTACGAGCTTATCTGGAAGCGCGCCATCGCCTCACAAATGGCTGACGCCGAGATTGAGAAAACAACGGTTACCATCGGTATTTCTACCCAGCCGGAGCAAAAGCTGCAGGCCACGGGCGAGGTCATCAAGTTTGAAGGTTTCCTGAAAGTATACATCGAATCCAAGGATGATGAGGAAGACGGCGATGACGAAAATGTGAAAGGGATGCTGCCGCCGCTGAGTATAGGGCAAAGTATAAAACTGCGCCAGATGCTGGCGACGCAACGCTATACCAGGCCAGCCGCCCGCTACACCGAAGCCAGCCTGGTGAAGAAGCTGGAGGAAATGGGCATCGGCCGTCCGTCTACCTACGCGCCGACTATTTCGACTATACAAAAACGCGGCTATGTAGAAAAAGACAACCGCGAAGGCAAAGAAAGGCCATACCAGGTGCTCACACTGAAGAACGATGCTATTTCTTCTGAAACAAAAACAGAAATTACGGGCGCAGAAAAAGCCAAGTTGTTCCCGACCGATATGGCCATGGTGGTGAATGACTTTCTGATCGAGCACTTTCCGAACGTGATCGACTACTCGTTTACGGCGCGCGTGGAGGCAGAATTTGATGAGATTGCCCAGGGGCAGAAAGTATGGGAAGACATGCTGGATAATTTCTATGGAAAATTTCATGAGAAGATAGAATCAAGCGAAAGTATAAACAGAGCCGATGTGTCTGGGGCACGTGTACTGGGTACAGATCCGGCAACAGGCAAAACTGTGCTGGCAAAGCTCGGGCGCTACGGTCCTTTTGTGCAGTTAGGCGAGGAAAATACTGAAACGGGCGAGAAACCCATTTATGCCAGCCTGCGCAAAGGCCAGTTTATCGAAAGCCTGGGCCTGGAAGAAGCGATGGATTTGTTTAAGCTGCCGCGCATTGTAGGCATGTACGAAGACAAGGAAATGATTGCCGCTATCGGCAGGTTCGGTCCTTATATCCGGCATGAGGGCAAATTTTACTCGCTGCCTAAAACGCTGGACCCGATGACGCTGACAGCCGAGGAAGCGATAGAACTTATCAATGCCAAGCGCAAGGCAGATGCAGAGAAGTTAATCAAAAGCTTCCCTGAAAATCCGGATGTGCAGGTACTGAACGGCCGCTACGGGCCCTACATTGTAGCTGGCAAAAAGAACGTGAAGATCCCCAAAGGCAAAGAGCCGGAGGAACTCACCCTGCAAGAGTGCCTGGATTTAGCAGAAGCGACGCCTGAGAAAAAAGGCCGCGGCGGTTTTAAAAAGAAAGCAGAACCAGCTGCGGAGAAAAAGCCCGCCGCCAAAACCAAGGCAGCGCCAAAAGCTAAAGCAGCCGCAAAAAAAGCACCGCCGAAAAAGAAAACAGCCAGTAAGTAACAGGAGCCAAGTAGCAGGACGTTAGACATAAGCTTTTTATGTTGATTTATGCCTGACAGCCAGAGTCTTATACTTGATCATAAGGCACTTGAGCCATATTCTTTTTCCCGTCTAATTACTCAAATAGCAAAAGAGCAAGCCACTCTGTAGAGTGGCTTGCTCTTTTGCTATTATCCCGTTTTGGCACGATTAGAAGAACATTATTGCTATACTAAAGGCATCGCTTGTAAACTGGTTATACTCAGCCAGCGGTAGCGGTATAAGCTTTTATTGTAGCTTTATAAGTTTTTGTTCAGCTATGCTTAATTTAGGATAACAACAGCACCTTGTAACTTAAAGTATAAACTTGCTAGAGTCGAAGTATCACACTGCAGCCAATGGTGGCAATACTTTATCTTCTGCTATTAAAACAACAGCATGCAGTACTGGGAAATAATAGTCTTATTCTTTTTTATTGCCGCCATACTACGCCATTTCTTTTTCCAGGTCGAACAAAGCGCTCAGGCCTTCCAGCAATGCCTCCGACTCACCGCGCTGACAGGCGGCCTTTAGCTCCAGAGCCGGCATTTTTACTATTTTGTTCAGAATATTTTTTGTGATAGCCTCCACCAGTTCCTTCTCTTCAGCACCGAGCTTTTTTAGATGCCGTGCAATTTCCTGCTGCCGGATTTGCTCCAGGCGGTTTTTGAACTGCTGTATAGCCGGCGACATGGCCATCTCCCGCGTCCAGTTCTGAAATTCGGCCACCGCCTCTGCCATAATCTGCTGCACCTGCGGAATAGCAGCCAGCCGCATCTCCAGCGCCTCGGTTGTGCGGCCGCGAATGGTGTCGATGTTGTAAACGCTGGTACCGGGCAACTGCTCCAGTTCGCTGTCGATGCTGCGCGGCATGGAGAGATCTATGAAAAATTTTGGTACCTGCAGGCCCTGCTTCTCCAACTCCTGCCTGCTGATAAAAAAGCAATCGCCAGGCACAGAGCATATTACGACATCCGCCAGTTTTATCTCCTCCCATACATTTTCCCAGTAAGCCGCTTTTGCGCTGCTTTTCTGTGCCAGTTCCAGCGCCTTGCGGTGCGTGCGGTTTACGATGGTAATATTATCTATACTTGATTTCCGGAAGTTGTCGCACACATTAGCGCCGATTTCGCCCACACCGATCATGAGCACGCGCGGGTTCAGCAGATGATTTGTAAGTTCTTCCACCAGTTCCACCGTGGCATACGACACAGACGCTGCGCCATCGCGGAAAGCTGTTTCGTTGGCCACTCTTTTGTTGGCATAAAAGACAGTATGCAGCAGCCGGTGCAAAAAAGTCCCGGCCATACCTGCATCCGCCGACCATTGGTAAGCGTTTTTCACCTGGTTCATGATTTGCATATCGCCCACCACCTGCGACTCCAGCCCCAGCGCCACCCGGAAAAGATGCTGCACCGCTTCCTCATGATTGGTAATATGCCGGAAGTATGGCTGTATGCGTTTAGTGGCAATAAATCCCTTTTCGATAGCAAGCAGTTTTACAATTTCGCGCGAGAGGTCTTTCCCGGAAGTATAGTATACTTCGGTGCGGTTACAGGTAGAAAGCACCAGCACATCCTGCGCTTCCGTAAACTCCCGGATCTTGTCCAGCAGGTTTTTACAGGCTATCTCGTTCAGGGCCACTTCTTCGCGAATGGCTATCGGAGCGTTTTTATAGGATAAGGTAAGCGCTTTAAACTGGTTTTGCATCTTTTACGGGTTACTTTCCAATGCAAATTTCAGCAAATATGCTGGCAGAAAACATGATAATTGTCAGTTTAGAGGAGGAGAAATGTCAGTCTTGGGTCCAACCACTCTCAATCCCTCCTTATCTAAGGCGGGGAGCCTGCCTTTGCCAGCATAAAGTATAAATACTATAGTTATTTCTTTCTCTCCACAAAAGGGAAAAAAGCCATAAATACACTTAATAAATAGTATGCCTCAGTAGTAAACTCCCCTCCTTAGACAAGGAGGGGTTGGGGGTGGTTGGATTGCCGGTACTACGAAGCACACCTCCGACAAATCACTATTAATTCCGCATCCGTTTGAGCTTCTCCAGGTTCAGGATCGTGATTTTACTGCCGTGGCTGTCGATGAGTTTTTCATCTTTAAAGTCGGCCAGGGTGCGGATTACGGTTTCTTTGGAGGCGCCCACGATGCTGGCCAGATCTTCCCTCGAAATAACAACCTGCAACACATCCTGCTGTTCCTGTTTATACTGTTTCTCTACAAAAAGCAGCGCCTCGGCCACCCGTTTGCGCACCGAGTTGTAGGCCAGCCGCAGCAGGCGTTCCTCTCTTTCGGCTAGGTTATCCGACAGGATTTTGATGAATTTACTGGCCACCAAACGGTTGTTGTGCAGCAGCAGGAAAAAGTCTTCTTTGGAGATAGTATAAATATCCGAATCCTCCATCACCATCGCCGATTCGCGGTAGGCTTTTTCCTCAATCAGATCAAGGTAGCCGATAAAGTCGCCGTCTTTGTACAGGTTGGTGATATACTCGCGGCCCTCTTCATTCGATTTATAGGTTTTTACTTTGCCTTTGTTCAGGAAGTATAACGCGTTGGGGTAGTTGCCTTCTAAAAACAGCGGCTGTTTCTTTCTAAAATGCTGTAGCTTTTGCTTGTCATATGTCAGCTGGCTGAGGTTCTCCTGCCCTTTGGCCTCTTGTATAAATTCGTTCAGACTTTCCGCATTTTTCTGGAATCCTGCTTTCAAAGCTTCATTTTTCCGCAGGCGCATCTCCACCGCATCCAGCAGTTCCAGGTCGTCAAATGGTTTGATCAGGTAATCATCCGCGCCCAGGTTCATGCCTTTCCGGAAGTCTTCCTTCTCCGACTTGGCCGTTAAAAATATAAAGGGAATGCCGGCTGTTGCCGGGTTGCTGCCGAGCAGGTGCAGCACACCGTAGCCATCCAGTTGGGGCATCATGATGTCGCAGATAATCAGATCGGGCAATTCTTTTTTAGCCAGTTCTACACCTGCTTTGCCATTTGCCGCTTCCAGTATATTATAGTTAGCCAGCGCAAGAATTTCGGCAATATTTTCGCGGATTTCCTGATTGTCTTCTATCAGCAGTATCTTTTTCATGAATTAGCGATTAGCGGAAAAACAATGGTGAAGGTAGTGCCTTTGTCCAGTTCACTTTGGTAGCTGAGCGTGCCCTCCATAATATCTACATACTTTTTTACGATGTTGAGCCCAAGCCCCGTGCCCTGGATATTGGTTACGTTCTGGGCCCGGAAAAAGGGCGTAAACAGGTGCGTTTTATCGGCATCCGGAATGCCAATGCCCTCGTCCTGCACCGTTATTCTGATGGCCTCATCGGTTGTTTCGGTGGTAAAGTATATGTTTCTGTCCTCGCCCGAATACTTGCTGGCGTTAGAGAGCAGGTTAAACAGAATATTTTTGAGCAACTGCCTGTCGAGGGTAATGATGGCTTTGTCGCGGTAGTTTTTGTAGTGGATGCGCTGGCCCGTTTTAAGGAAGCCCTGCATTTCGTCTGCCACTTCCGCTGAAAAAGCTACCAGGTCAAACTCTGAAGGCACGTTGTAAATCTTGCCCTCCTCGATGCGGCTGATGGACAGAAAATCGTTCAGAATGCTGGTCAGGTTGCTTACGGCAGATTTTATCCGGTCTACGTGCTTTTGCCGTTTGTCATCATCCTCGGTGGATTTATACTTGCCGATGAGCGAGGCGGAAGATAAAACGGTGCTGAGCGGCGTACGGAACTCATGCGAGGCTATGGTGACGAAGCGCGATTTGAGTTCGTGCAGTTCTTTCTCTTTCTGCAGAGCCTTGCGCACTTCCTGTTCGGCCTCGTACAGGCTCTTGTTGGTTTGCTCCAGTTTGCGGATGGCGGCACCCAATTCCTGTGTGCGCTCCTTTACGCGCTGCTCCAGTTCAGTATTCAGCCGCTGAATTACGGCCAGGCTTTTGGCATGTTCTATACTATAGCGGATGGAGCGCTCCAGTTCGTTGGGGCTGATGGTACCTTTTACAATGTAGTCTAATGCACCGGCACGCATCGCTTTTTCGTCTGTTTCGCGGTCGCTTTGACCGGTGAGCAGAATAAAAGGCGCCATAGAACCCTTTTTCACCGCCTCCTGGATCAACTCCAATCCATCATGCGCCCCCAGGCGGTAATCTACCAGGTATACATCGTGCCGCTTTTGTTCGATTTGCGCCAGCGCCTCCCTAAAAGAACCCGCCCACTCAAGCAGGTAATGGCGACCTGGTATATCCTCTATAATATCCCGGGTGATGATGTAATCGTCCTCGTCATCATCAACCAGCAGTATGCGGATTTTATCTTGCATATGTAGGCTGTTTTCAACACTACCATAAATATCCTCTAAAACTGCCCCATATAAGAACAGCTATAAAACCTAAAAATGAGATAGTATTGATTTTTGCTGTTCGGTTTATAACGGTATTTCTAAAGTTCCCTCTTTCAGTATCACCTAGGACTAACTTATTAACAAAGTATATAAAAAGGATTAAAAAAGCCGCCTCAACACTTAATATTAGTATATGTACGATAGCTGTACTAACTAAACCAGTTAAATCTGTTCGCGGCAAATTGTTCTTCCATATAAAGCTATTTGGGATAATTCCACCATTAATATAAACGTCCAAATACAGCAGAAACCAAAAGGATACAATTTGATATATTACATTATAAATAATATAGAAAATATATTTAGCAATTCTTTTTACTGGATGCAATCTGTTCGCCATGTACATTCTAACTTAACTACTCTGCTTTTTCGGATTGGCAATACAGGAGAGCATGTATAGCTTTGCCATTTGAAAACCGGTATCATTTATACTCCAAGTTAAAAACCTGAAGTATGAAAATGTTCAGAACGCATTTCCTATACTTCTATCTTATGTCTTGTGTCTTGCTTCAAAAGTCCAGCGTCTAACTAAAGCTTTGGCAATTCTACAATCTCGAACCAGTATTTACTCAGTGTTTTCATCACATCTACCAGGGAAGCAAACGTAACCGGCTTGGTAATAAAAGAGCTTACGCCCAGATCGTAGGTGCGGAGAATATCTTCTTCGGCTTTGGAAGTAGTTAGTACCACCACCGGAATCAGGCGCAGGTGCTCGTCCTGCTTTATTTCCTTCAGCGCTTCGCGGCCGTCTTTTTTGGGCATGTTCAGGTCCAGCAGAATAAGGCCCGGCGTAGGATACAGTGCCTTATCGGCAAACCGGCCCTGGTGGTGCAGGTAATCCATCAGTTCCTCCCCGTTTTCCACGAAATGAATGTTGTTTTTCAGGCGGCTTTCCTCCAGCGCATCCTTTACCAGCATCCGGTCTTCGGCGTCGTCGTCGGCAATAAGTATAACTATCGTTTTTTTGGACATTGTTCTTTGGTCTATTCCTGTGGGTGTTTAAGTGCAAGCGTAATGATGAAACGGGTGCCTACGCCCGGCTGGCTGCTGGCAGTGATATCACCGCCGTGCCGGATAGCGATTTTGCGGCAAACAGCGAGGCCGATGCCGGAACCTGCATACTTCTGCCCCTCTAGCCGCTGAAAAATATTGAAGATGCGGTCCAGGTATTTCTCATCGAAGCCGATGCCGTTATCTTCTATATAAATCTCCGTTACCTCGTCGCCGGGGGTGGCGGTGAGGTGTGCCCGGCGCTGCAGGTTTTTGGCATAAATGTTTATGATGGGGCTCTCATCAGGCTTCCGGAATTTCATGGCATTGCTTAGCAGGTTTTGGAACAGCTGCCGGATTTGGGTTGGTTCAGCCTCAATTTCGGGTAGGGGCGAGCGAATTATCTCGGCTCCTGTCTGCTCAACAGTAACCTCCAGGTCAGAAATCACCTCCGACAGAATGTCATCCAGTTTCACCTTTACAAAGGGCTTCGACTTAGCCGTTACCCGCGAAAAGCCAAGCAAATCATTAATCAGGTTCTGCATGCGCGAGGCGGCATTCAGCATCCGGTCTACGTAGTCCTTGCCCTGCTCGCTCAGGTTATCATACTCTTTGGTCAGCAGCCTGTCGCCAAAAGCCTGTATTTTGCGAAGTGGCTCCTGCAGGTCATGCGACGAGACATACGCAAAGTCCTGCAGTTCGCGGTTGCTGCGCTCCAGCTCCGCGGCGTAACGGCGCAACCGCTCCTCATCCAGCTTTTGCTTCGTAATATCGTGCACAAAACCTGTGTATACTTTGCGATCAGAGAGTTGCACTTCGCTGATGCTCAGGTAAAAAGGGAAAACGCTGCCATCCTTCCGCATTCCTGTCACTTCCCTGCCAATACCAATAATCCGTTTCTCCCCTGTCTCTTCGTAATGGCGTATATACCCGTCGTGACGGCTGCTGTCCGGTCCCGGCATCAGCATGTTGATGCTCTTGCCCAGCAGTTCCTCGGCATCATAATCAAACAGCCTGGCAGCCGAAGGATTTATCATTTCCATAATACCACGGTTATTGATGGTAATGATGCCGTCTACTGCCGCCTGAATGATAGAGTTAATCTTGTTTTCGCTTTCGCGCAGGGCCGCTTCTGTTTTTTTGAGCTCCGTGATGTCGTGCACGATGCCGGTAAAAATCAGCTTATCCGGCAGTTCTACCTCACTTATACTTAGCAGGAACGGGAAAACGGTGCCGTCTTTCTTTTTGCCGAGGACTTCCCGGCCTTTCCCGATGATCTGCGCTTCGCCGGTGCGAAGATAGTTTGCAAGGTACTGATCATGGCGGCTGCGGTCGGGCTCGGGCATCAGCATGCTGATGTTATGCCCGATAACTTCTTCCGCCTCGTAGCCGAATATTTTTGCTGCCGCCGGATTCATAGTCTCGACAATTCCACGGGTGTCAATGGTAATAATCCCATCAATAGCCGTGTCGATGATAGCCTTCAGCCGCGACTTGTTTTCCATAGCATTCACTGGAGTTTCTAAATTAGCTTTCCGTAAAAATAGGTACTTCTGGAAAGAATTACCAACGCTGCGGCTACAGGTTGCCGGATAATGATAATTGTCATTATCCGGAGTGCCGGAAATCATAAGCGAAACTACCGGGAAAGGCTAATTTTACAGGCTCAAACAACCACTTAGGCTGGCAGTTTGAACCTTTGCGCTGATATTTTATTGCCTGACAAAGAAAGACTCCATGAAACTGAAAAACATACTTATAGCAACAGATTTTACGGATAGCGCGTTGTGGGCAGCACTATATGCGGCGCAACTGGCCCACTATGCCGGTGGCAGAATTATTTTGCTACATGTGCTCCCTTTGCTGAAAGCAGCGGATGCAGAAGATAATGCTTTAATCGATCTGGAAGCAGGCGCGCAAGCGAAACTGGATGCGCTGGCGCATGGGCTTCATGCAACGTATGGCGTATCCGTTACCCGCCTGCTAAGGCCCGGGTTTGCTGCTGATGAAATTCCGGCCCTGGCTAAAAGAGTAAAAGCCGAACTGGTGGTTTTAGGGAGCTGCCGCAAACCCGGAGCCGCCTTTGGCTACATAACAGCAGCTATACTTGGCAGTGGTAACTTTGGTGTTTTGTGCGTTCCTCCCCAGGCTGTATTTAATCCGTATGCCGGTATAACCTATCTTCGTGATGAACCTGAATCTGCACTACCGCAGGAGCATAGTTTGTACTTTAAAATTCAGGAGGTGTACGAGTCCGCCAAAGTTGTCGCTTTGCTCACAAAAGCGGTAGTGCCGGAGAATACGCTTTTTGCCGATGTTGCCGGGACGAATGAAACAAGTATACCAGTTGTTGAACCTGTTGATGCCTTGCCTGCAGCAAGTTTGCTTGTGCTGCTTGCCCGAGATTTACAGGAGGATTTCTCATACTTCAGCGAAATGGGAATAAAACAGGCGAGTCCCTTGCTACTGATTCCGCGCCAGGTATAGTATCACCCAAAACCTTAGATACAAAGCAAAACAGGTATAAACCGGAGGCAAGGTTTATACCTGTTTTGCTTAATTACCTTCCTTCCAGTTGCCGCATGCCTTCTTCCGTAATCATTTCCGTAGACCAGGGTGGCGACCAGACCAGATTTACTTTTATATCGAGGTGGGGGAAGCGTTTGCGCAATATCTGTTCTGTGGCTGTGGTGATGGTGCCGCTCATAGGGCAGCCGGGTGTAGTAAGTGTTAGTTCTATTTCGAGCAAATCATCCGCCAGGCTCACTTTGTATACCAGGCCCAGATCTACAATATTGATACCCACCTCTGGGTCGATGATATACTTGAGTGTTTCGAAAACCTCATTTCCAATATCAGGCGTTTGCGTTTCCATAGGTAAATGGTTTTAAGTCTTGAACTTTGTGCAGGAGCATCCGGAATACGTTGGAGGCATACAGCAGCGCTGTTACCGTAAAACAAAGTGCACCGGCAAGTATAACCGGTTGCATGCGCAGCAGCACACCCGTAATCAAAAGTATAAAGCCAGCCAGGTAAAAAATGTTCTGCCAGCGCAGCAAGGTATGGCTGTACATATCTTTGGGCAGTGGCGTTTTAAAACGGCCCACGTAATCCTCGTATGCGTGCATCCAGATGATAAAGGGCAGTGTTTTAAAGGTTTGCCCCAGTATAAGCGCCGAGATAAAGCCCAGAAAAACAGAGATGCCGTACACCAGGTAAATGGACGATAATAGATCCTGCGGCAATGCCCCTTTGCTGCTTACTATAAATACCAGCAGCAGCGGCAGGAGCAGCAGACCGAGCGCCACAAAGGTTTGCTTCATACCCAGGTCGATATCATGACGCTGTTTGGTGTGATTGGCATCGTATAAATACCACAAAAATAACCCCACGCCAGCAGTTACCAGTGCTGCATAAAACGGCACAAACCCGGTGTGCAGAAACAGGTGGTCGAAGCTGAAAACCACGAGCCCGCCGTTTATGAAGTTGTAAGCCCAATTGAGCTTTTTAGTGCTTCCAGGGTGAGACAGCAGGAACATCGGGATCAGCTTAGAGCCCACGCCTATGATAAGCAGCAGGAACCAGCCCGCCATACCAATGTGGGCGTGTAGCTGCAGGTAATGCACGTGCTGCTCGGGCAGAAAAGCAAAGGTAAAGTTAAAGGCCATCAGCAAACCTACAAAGCCTGTTACCAGCAGCCAGACAGACGCCGTAACTATAAAATCAGCTTCTATGGTCCATTTAGGGGCTTTCCGGGCAGTCTGGAAAATGTTAATGGTAAACAGCACAAAGGCCGAAAACAAAAGTATAGCGGCCACCTGCAGGAGCGTGCCCACCCAGAAGTGCCAGAAGCTGCAGGCCAATAGCACCGTACCTGTTGCCAGTAATCCGAAAGTATAAACAGCCAGCTTTTCGCTGTACAGGCGGCACTCCAGCACCACAGGCAGCAGCTGGTACAGCGCACCGAAAATGAGCATGGTGGCCCAGCCCAGCACCGTTACATGCGTAATAGTGAGCAACTTGGGGTTGAAGTAGTGACCGCCAAAAGCATCGGTAGAAAACAGCAGCAGCACACTCATCACCACAAAAGAAAAAGCGGCAAAAGCATAGTGCGGCAGTACCATCCATTTGGCAGGCGAGTTGGAGGCAGTGGCAGTAGGCATAGCGTTATTTTTTATAGATAAGCAAGTATACTTCGCCGGGACCTGCCTCTTTTATACTGACGGCAAAGCCCCGCTCCTGCAGCTGTGGCAGCAGGAACTGCGGCACACGCTTGTGCAGCACATACAAAGCTTCGGACGATGGCAGTTGCTCCAGTTCCCGCAAAATCGTTACCATAGGTTGTGGCATTTCGAGGGGACGCACGTCCACGCGGCGTACTTTTCCGGCGTACGTAGCGAGCAAATCTTCAAAATCAGCAGCAGCGCCCGGCTGCGGCACAGCTTCAGAAGGTGGTTTGGCAGTAGTGTTGTGCCAGAAGTAAGTATGCACCAGCTCCGGGCTCAACGTTTCTACAAAGTAGCTTAAGCCTTTCTTTTTAAGTATAGCCAGCAAAGGCGTCGGCTCAAAGGTGTTGATGAGCAACAGCGCCTTGCCCGCTGCCAGGTTATTTACCGCATCCATTATCAGCCGGAAAGGGTCGTTGCCGGAAGCAATCTTTTCGCGCACATCCAACGAGATGATACTTTCGAACGATAACTTCCGCAGAAACTCAGGCTTTCCGGCAGCAGCATTCGGAGTTGCCGCTATACTTTCCGGCACAGCAACAGGCACTGTGGTGAAGCCAAACGGCGCCAGCCTTTCATAGAAATCCTCCACCCGGCATCCGCCTATGCGGGCGGCGTCGGCTATACTTACACGCGAGGCCAATATCTTGCGCAGCAAAGGGTTGCGAAGCTTTTCGAAGTGATTACTGATACCGGCAATCGCTTCTATCGCAGCCGGGTTGGCCTTCAGGATAGCCGATATCTTTGTGTTAGCTGCCAGGTGCATGGTTATACTTCAGTTTTTGCGGTTTACCCAGAATTCAGGTGTAAAATCATCGGTGCGCACGGTGTGCCTGTGCTCCAGCAGCTTGCCAGCCAGTTCCAGATCGTCGGAGTTGGCGGCTGCCTGCATGTAGGGGAACAGCTCCCGTTCTTCCCAGCGGATGTGGTCGTTCAGGTCCTGTTGCAGTGTCTGGAGCAGCTCATTTATTTGGCGGTCCCCGGTATTAACCAGATGAATAATCTCGCGCAGCAGGCGATGCTCTTCCATAATGCGGATATACAGCGCGTCGCTGGCGGGTAGCAGCCGCTTCAGCAGCCATTCTTCCTCTTCAAAGTGCTCTTTCAGGTTGTTTTCCCAGAAGTAGCGCACATACCCACGCATCACCTCCGGGCCGGTTCCGTTCTTGAGCCCCTGCCGCAGCTTCCAGCAAAACAGCAAGCTAAAGTGGTGCTCCCGGGAGAGCGGCACCAAGCTCTTGTCTCTTTTCTGCGGATTTTTTTCGGACTTTTCCATGGCTTTATTAGTTAGAATCAGGATTTACAGGATGTAAGGATTAGCAGGATTTTTTTGATAGAATGAAGTATAAATTCGCTACTCCTTTTATTCTCAGAAAACTATTTATACTTCACAGAGATTATCATCCCCCTACCCCCTTTGAAGGAGGTAGGGGGATGATTTCTCCTGAAGGAGTATTCTCAAAAATCCCCTTAATCCTAACATCCTGTAAATCCTGATTCAGACAAATTTATTTAACAATTTCCTTCTCCAGTTCCACCGCTTTCGGGAACAGGATGTTGTTCTCGAGGTGGATGTGGCGGTGCAGGTCGTCTTCAAATTCCTGCAGCTTTTTAAAGGCAACGGTATAGGTAGCGCAGGCATCAGCGGGCAGAGTATAGTTGCCGCTCAGTTCACGTATCGCTTCCATATCGTTTCCGGCTACCTCGTGCTCCATCTCCATCATGTTGATAGGATGCTGGATGGATCCAAAAGCAGGCTTATCGAGCTTTATGTTGCTCTTTTTCGCTTCGTCCAGCTGTTTGATGAAGGGGAAAAGCACGCGCTCTTCTTTCGGCATGTGGCTTTCCAGTTCGCTGGCCACATTGGCAAAGTGCCTGGCAATGTCGAACAGCTCGGGATGATTTTTGCCGTGCACACGGGCAATTTTAGAAGTATACTCATAAAGCGCCGGAATGGCCTCACGCACATACTTATGGTGCACGTTCACGATGTAATCGGCCAGGAAAGAAAGCTCCCAGCTGGCATAATCGGTTTCGTTGGTGGTGTTGGCGTCGGGCAGGGCATTCAGTTCTTGTTCTACTTTATTCGGGTCCAGGCCTTTTTCTTCGCATACCTGTTTGATGGATTTTTTACCGCCGCAGCAGAAATCAATGCCATACTTTTTAAACACCTGCGCCTTACGGAAATCTTTGGCTACCAGGTCGCCCACGGTGTCGCCGGCTTCCAGGTTCAGCTTGGTAATGAGCACTTCCCATACTTCGGGACCTTGCTCCAGGTACTCCCATTTAAAAATATTGCCGCGCTCACCCAGCAGCTGGTAATATACCGGCTTGGGGTCGTGGTCGTTGTGGATGATGAAACCTTCGCCGCCCTGCAGGTTATCGAAACGGTCGAAAATGGTAGGGTGTTTTAAACGCGGTTCTATTACCGTTACATCCAGAATCTCGATGGTTGCTGTATTCTCCATGGTATTTGTTTTTGTCTTTTGAATAAGTTTAGCTGTAAATAATCAACGATGTAAAAGTATAGAACCTCCCGCTTAATAAAAGAGACAAATGTCTTCTATGGAAATGATGTTCGTCATCTTTTAAGGAAAGGCTGAAGAAGAGGCTGTTACAAAACAAGAATTCGTAGGGGCAGGTTGCGACCTGTCCCTGCTATAAAACACCGCAGCAGGTATAGCAAATGGCTGTTGTTATAAAATCCTGTAAATTCTATAATTCTGATTCAGACAAATTGAGGAACGATTGCCGGTGCACGATTGGGCAGGTTCCGACCCATCCTACGAAGGCTTTTTATACTTCGCTATGCTGTAACTCCGATATGGCTTTGGGCTGCCTGGTTATACTTTTACGCCTTAAGAACTGCGCTGCGAAAAACAGCAGGATTCCGAGAGGCAGCGCAATACTAATGCTGAACAAAAGCCCGAAATAATGCGGCAACATGCCGGCACCGGCCCAGTAAAGCACGCCCTGCAGAAAAAGGAGCGCTTCGCTGCCTATGAGTCCAATTAAAAAGAGGCTACTGCCCCAGCGGCTCATACTTGATTTAAAGTTCAGCCAGCCCCGCTGCGCGAAAAAGGCAAAAACAATCAGGCTCACAAAGCCCAGCAATACCAGGTGCAGGTAGCCAATCACAAAGTTGCGCTGCCGGTACGCCAGGTCGGCCATGTAGGGGAAAGCCGTGGAGAACTGCATCAGTATTTTCAAAATAAAGGCCAGTGCGGACAGCAGCAGCGCTCCCCGGCTCCAGTTATCAAACAAACCGAAGAAAGATTTGCGTAAAGGATAAAGCAGGCGCACCAGCAGTACCAGACCCACCACCTGCCCGAAAGCTGCCGCCCCGCCCACTATGTAAAGTATAGCAGCGGGTTTTGTCCAGAGTACCGAAAGCACGTAAGCAGGCAGGCAGGACCAGAACATCCACCGGAAAAAAGCAAGCGCCGGCTTCCGGTTAAAACGCAGGTCATACTTCTCGAGCAGCCAGCACAGCAGGCCCAGCACGGCAAACGTAAACCAGCCGTTGTATTGGAAGTGCAGGTAAAAATAAATGGCGTTAAAGTATAAGCTGTCGCCAATGTGGCCGGTAGCCATAATCGGGCCCATGGCCCAGGGCCCCAGCGTGGAAAGCCCTAGAAAGAAGAGGGCGGCACGTATAAATTTAAAGGAGAAACCATGCGGGCCCTGACTCAGGTTCAGATCCTTGGCATCGCGCAGAAACTGGTAGATAAACCAATAGCTCAGCAGGATGTGCAGCGTGGAGAAAGTGATGGAAAACAAGGCGTAGCCCTGCAGCGGAAAACTCACCAGCATGCCTGCCACTGCCCCCTGCGACAGCCAGAATTGCCGGGCGTATACTTTTTTACGCTGCACTTCAGGTGGCAGGTAAGCATACAGCAACGCTACAAAAAGTGCCGAGTACAGCCAGCCCAGCAAAGCCACATGCGAGTGCCCGTGCAGTAAAAACTTATAGTTGATGGCCGCAATGGGCGCCACAAACATCCAGCGCAGCAGCAGGCCCAAACAGGCCACTACCACCAGGTTTGCCAGCGCTACCAACAACCAATTACGTTTTAAAGCAAAAGGCACCAACTGTTTTTCTACCCGCTTCAGGCCCTGCAAATCCAGTTTGGTGTAGCCAATCTGCTCTTCGGTCTGTTCCGGTCCTGTTGTTTTCTGCTGCCTTACCAGTTCCCCCATCTCGCTTCTGTATGCCTCATAAGAGTGCGGGTTTCGCATCGTCGGGGCTGATGTTGTATACAAATTCATCTGTCAAACGCTTTTTGCAAGTTTAATCTTATACAGCCGCCTTGTAAATGACGCTTATCATTTCCTGCCTGGTTTTCCGGTGCCGTTCGTCATTATTTATACTTCTGAATATTGCAATGATATAAGTCATGCCGGCAGCTGTTGCTGCTCATTCAGGGGCACCCTCCTCCCCACCTACCTTGCCATGCTTTCAAACTGCAACCACAACACATCTTAAATATTGCCACATGTACCCAAACTCCCCACACACCTTCCACATCCCCGTTATGGGCCTGGCTTTTACCGTTGATTCTCCTTTAAAAGTAGCCCGCTTTGGCATTTCGTCGGTTGTTTCGGTGGGCGACGACAGCCTGCTGGAGCAGATGCGCGCTCACTACAGCCAGCAGTACCAGCGCACCTACACACCCATTACCATCGACCAGGAAGATTACCGCGCCCGGCGCATCACGACTTACCTCAACCTGCTGGATAACCTGGTACAGGAACAGGTACACGGCCTCCGGCAGCAGGATTTTATACCCGGTTCTGATCTTACCACATACTTTGAGTTGCTGCCGGATAGCTCGCCTTTGCAGGCTTTATACTTACAAATGCGGCAAACCGTGGATGCGGAGCAGAAGCACCATCTGCAGCAGGCGCTGCGCGAGGCCGTTGTGCCCGGGAGTATCGACATCAACATCATGACCAAGCTCGACAAAACAAATTATGCGAAAAGCGGGGAGCCGCTGCCAGCCGAGTATTCGGATGCGCTGGCGGCGCTGCGTGGTTTTGCCCATAGCACAGTTCGTGCTTCGGTTGTTTTTTCGGCCGGGATGAACATGCGGCTGTATAGTTACCTGGAGCAGTTCCCGTGCTTTTTCCCGGATAAAAAGGGTACGTCCGAAAAGCAGATCATCATCAAAGTAAGCGATTACCGTTCTGCCTTTGTGCAGGGTAAGATCCTAGCTAAAAAAGGAATCTGGGTATCGGAGTTCCGGATAGAGTCGGGATTGAACTGTGGCGGCCATGCCTTTGCAACGGATGGTTATCTGCTGGGACCAATACTGGAGGAGTTTAAGCAGAACCGGCAGGCCATGCGTTCGGAGCTCTATAGTATGTGCAGCGCGGCACTGGCTGGCAAAGGTTTACCTGTTTCACAAAATCCGCCCGTCCAACGCATCACCGTGCAGGGCGGACTGGGCACAGCGGAGGAAAACGCGTTTATGCTCCGCCACTATGAACTGGATGCCACCGGCTGGGGAACGCCCTTCCTGCTGGTGCCCGAAGCCACCACCGTAGATGACGACACACTAGCGAAACTTGTGCAGGCTACATCTGATGACCTGTACCTGAGTCCTATTTCACCTTTGGGAGTTCCATTCAATGCCCTGCGCGGCACATCCAGCGAACAGCAGAAACAGGAGCGCATTGCCAAAGGAAAGCCGGGCAGTCCCTGCATCAAAAAGCACCTGGTATCAAACACCGAATTTACCAGCGAGCCCATCTGCACTGCTTCGCGCAAATACCAGCGCCGAAAATTGGTGCAGCTGCAGGCACAGAACTTAGCTCCCCATGTATACCTGGCCGAAGAAGCCAAAGTGCTGGCCAAAGAGTGTCTCTGCGATGGTTTGGCAAATGCCGCGCTTCAACAGCTCCGGATCGGCAAAAAAGCCGCCTCAAATGCTGTTACCATTTGCCCTGGTCCTAACCTGGCCTTTTTCTCGGGCGTGTTCAGGTTGCAGGAGATGGTAGACCACATCTATGGCCGCTTTAATGCCCTTAACCAAACGTATCGCCCGCACGTGTTCATAAACGAGCTGAAAATGTACATCGATTACTGGAAAAACAAGAAAGCCGAGCAGCTGGAAACACTCACCGACAAACAGCAGAAATATCTGCAAAGCTTCTGGCAAAACCTGCAGGAAGGCATCAGCTATTACAAGCAGTTACTGCCCGCCCTATTTGCCGATCAGCTGGAAAAGCAGGTTCTAGTACTGGATGAGTTGCTGGAAGCAGAAGATCAACTCTGGCTGGCACGGCTAAAAGAAACGGGTATAGTATGAGTGCTTTGCAGCAGATTAGGCGCCTGGTGATTATTGATGAGCCAAAAGCAGCGGAAGGTCACTTTCGGTGTAAAAGACTTCAATCTCTTTTATAGATGATCTCTGTCATTTTTAAGCCAGCATGCTTGCCGGACCTTTGGCCACGAAAGCAGAAGTATGTTATGGCGGGCATTGCCAGTTGCAACAGTTATATAATGTTCAGCGCAACCCATTCTAATTTAAATAGCTCCTGCTCAGGTTTAAGTCACACTAAAATTATATTACCATGAAGTACAAAAAACTCTGGCTCGGGTTTCTGGCTGTGATCATCGGCTCATTTGCGGTGCTGGGCTACTATGGCTCCGAGATTTACCGGCAGGCCCCACCTATACCGGACAAAGTAGTAACCGCCTCCGGCAAAGTGCTCTTTACCGGAGAAGATATCCGGAACGGGCAGAACGTGTGGCAGTCGATTGGCGGCCAGGAACTAGGCTCGGTATGGGGCCACGGCGCTTACGTTGCCCCCGACTGGACGGCTGACTGGCTGCACAAGGAGGCCATGTTTATACTTGACAGCTGGGCGCAGCAGGCAAAAGGCACTTCGTATGCGCAACTGGATGTAGAAACAAAGGCCCAACTACAGGCCCGCCTGCAGAAGCAGATCCGCGCCAACACCTACAACAAAGCCACCGGCACCATTACGGTGTCCGATACACGCGCTGCGGCGATTGCCCACACAGGACAGTTTTATGCCGGCCTGTTTACCAACGACCCGGCTATGGCCGAATACCGCGAGGCTTATGCCATTGCCGACAATGCCGTGAAAGACCCCGAGCGCATGCGCCAGATGAATGCCTTTTTCTTTTGGGCTACCTGGGCCTGCGTAACCGAGCGGCCCGGCTCCGAAGTTACCTATACCAACAACTGGCCCGCCGAAGAGCTGGTAGGCAATCGCCCCAGCAGCGACCTGATCATCTGGACAGGCTTTAGCGTGATTATCCTGATTGCCGGCATCGGTTTGCTGGCCTACTATTATGCCTCGCACAACGACGAAGAACTGGACGTAAACAACCTCCCGCAGCAGGACCCCTTGCTTGGGTTGCAGGCCACCCCGTCCATGCGGGCCACGCTCAAATATTTCTGGACGGTAACCGCGCTGATACTGGTGCAGGTTGCCATGGGTGTGGTAACAGCGCACTACGGCGTGGAAGGTCAGAAACTCTACGGGCTGCCGCTGGCCGACTTTCTGCCCTATTCCGTGAGCCGCACCTGGCACGTGCAACTGGCCATCCTCTGGATAGCTACCTCCTGGCTGGCAACTGGTTTATACATCGCACCAGCAGTTTCGGGGCATGAACCAAAGTTTCAGCGTTTAGGCGTTAACTTCCTCTTTATCTGTCTGCTCATCATCGTGGCGGGTTCCATGATTGGGCAATGGTATGGCGTGATGCAGAAACTAGGCTACACCCAGAACTTCTGGTTTGGCCACCAAGGCTATGAGTACGTGGACCTGGGCCGCTTCTGGCAGATATTCCTGTTGGTAGGCCTGGTGCTGTGGTTGTTTTTGATGACGCGCGCTATCTGGCCAGCCTTTAAATCGCAGGCCGAAGGCCGCCACCTGCTGGGCATGTTCCTGATTTCCTCTATCGCTATTGCGTTGTTTTACGCTGCCGGCTTAATGTGGGGACAGCATACCAACCTGGCCATTGCTGAGTACTGGCGCTGGTGGGTGGTGCACCTGTGGGTAGAAGGCTTCTTCGAGGTATTTGCCACAGTGGTGATTGCCTTCCTGTTCGTGCGGATGGGTTTGTTACAGACCAAAATTGCTACGGGTACAGTGCTCTTCTCTACCATCATCTTCCTGTTTGGCGGTATCATCGGTACGTTTCACCACTTATACTTTAGCGGCACGCCTACTTCGGTGCTGGCGCTGGGCGCTACCTTTAGTGCGCTGGAAGTAGTACCGCTGGTGCTCATCGGTTTTGAGGCGTATCACAACCTGACGCTGAGCCGCGCCACTGAATGGATCAAAGCCTATAAATGGCCTATTTACTGTTTCATTGCCGTGGCTTTCTGGAACCTGGTGGGCGCCGGTGTGTTTGGCTTCGTCATCAACCCGCCTATTGCGCTCTACTACATGCAGGGCCTGAACACAACAGCGGTGCACGGCCACGCAGCTTTATTCGGCGTGTACGGTATACTTGGAATTGGCCTGATGCTGTTCGTGCTGAAAAGTATGGCTGCGCGCCGTCGCTGGAAAAACGGTGTCATCAGCTTCGCTTTCTGGTCCATCAACATTGGCCTGAGTTTGATGATTCTGATAAGTCTGCTGCCCATTGGCCTGATGCAGACCTGGGCCAGCGTAGAATACGGCTTGTGGTATGCCCGCTCCATGGAATTTATGCAAACTGATACCATGGAAACATTGCGCTGGCTCCGCGTGGTAGGCGATACCGTGTTTGCCGGTGGCGTGGTAGCACTGGGCTGGTTTATCATCGGCCTGAAAACCGGTTGGTCGCTGGAGGATGATGTCGATATTTCACAGGAAAACTACCCTTCGGCCAGACGCAAGGACATTGTAAAATAAGTTTTTGTACATTTAGCTAAACCCACATTCCGGAAACAAACCCGGTTTGTGGGTTTAGCTCTTTTAAGAACACAAAGGAAGGCCCGGATATACAAATAATATGTAATTTTCAGTCCTTACATTCAGCACCCCTAAGTAATACCTTTTTAAAATGTTTCGCCACCAGGGCAAAGTCCGGACGTTTAAGCACAACCGCAAGCTGGCTGCCGCGCTCTCTTTTATTGCGGGTATGGTTAATATTACCGGCGTGCTGTCGGTCAATACGCTCACCACCAATGTAACGGGCCACTTTGCTTTTTTTGCTGAAGACGTCGAGCAGGAGCACTATAGCCTTGCGTGGTTGTCGCTGCTGTATATCCTGGCATTTCTGGCAGGTTCCTTTACCTCCAGTTTCAGTACACACCTTTCCCTCCGCAAGGGTTACAAAAATCCGCATGTGGCACCGATGGCGGCCGAAATCCTGATCCTGTTTGTGCTTGGCCTCACCGGCAACTTTATACTTGGCAGCGACGCGAGTGGCTTCTTTGTGGCCATGCTGATGCTTTTTTCGATGGGCCTGCAAAACGCGCTGGTGACGCATGTGTCCAAATCGGTGGTGCGCACTACCCACCTGACCGGCCTGTTTACTGACCTAGGCATCGAACTGGCACAACTGTGTTTTCCGGGCACACAGGAGCAGCGCACAAAGCTCACTAAAAGCGTCCGGTTGCGGCTGGTTATTATTACCTTCTTTTTCCTGGGCTGCGTGCTGGGCGGTTACATCCATGGGGTGCTGGAGATGGGCACACTGGCTGTTGCGGCCGTTCTCCTGCTCGTAACCCTCCTTTATGATTCGGCCAGGTATAACTACTACCGCCTGGCCAGAAGAAAGCAGCAGGCATAAACTTAAAGTCTGATACTGCCACACGTCTAAAGCGCTGCTGGCTAAGTATAGCAGGCCTGCTTTTATCATTCCCTCCCTCCTACTGCATCACTTATGATGAAGATCAGTGGGTAGTATGACCAGCGTCATCCTGCAGACAGCAGCCCTGCTATACCTTTGTCATAAGAAATCTATCTTAACACCTACGATCATGAAACGGTCTTTAGTAAACAGAGCAGTATACTTGCTGAGCGTGGCCATCTACAGTGCTGGCATTCTCAGTTCCTGCAGTACCCAAGCCTCGGAAGCAGAGAGCGTGCTGTCCGCCGGCGCCAGCGTTTCCAAAGAGTTGCCGGTTGTGGAGGCTGAACTTACCTCCCCGCCACAGGTGCCGGCTCTTATCACCCGCAAGCACCCAGCCAAAGTTATTGTGCGCCTCGAGGTAAAAGAGGTTGTGAAGCAACTGGCCGATGGCGTGGATTATACCTTCTGGACCTTTGGCGGCACCGTGCCTGGTAAGTTCATCCGTATCCGCCAGAACGATGAGGTAGAGTTTCACCTCATGAACCACCCTGACAGCAAGAACCCACACAACATAGACCTGCACGCGGTAACCGGCCCGGGTGGCGGCGCCAACTCTACCTTTACCGCACCAGGTCACGAAACTGTATTTTCTTTCAAAGCCCTCAACTCCGGCCTGTATGTATACCACTGCGCTACGGCTCCGGTAGGCATGCACATTGCCAACGGCATGTATGGCCTGATACTGGTAGAGCCCGAAGAAGGTATGGCTACTGTAGACAAGGAATTTTATGTGATGCAGGGCGATTTTTACACCAAAGGCGATTTCGGCGACCCCGGTTTGCAACCCTTCGATATGAAGAAAGCAATGGACGAAAAACCTACTTATGTGGTGTTTAACGGCTCGGTGAGCGCCCTGACCGGCGAAAATGCCCTCAAAGCGAAGACCGGTGAAAAAGTACGCCTGTATGTGGGCAACGGCGGCCCCGGTATGGTTTCTTCTTTCCACCTCATCGGCGAAATCTTCGATACGGTGTACCCCGAGGGCAGCTTCACCACAAAATCTAACGTGCAAACGACGCTGATACCTGCTGGTGGCGCAGCCATTGCAGAGTTTAAAACCGATGTACCGGGCAACTACGTGCTGGTAGACCACGCCATCTTCCGGGCCTTTAACAAAGGGGCACTGGGCATGCTGAAAGTAGAAGGTCCTGAAAACAAGGAAATATACTCCGGCCAGATACTCGATAAAATCTACCTGCCCGAAGGCGGTACCATCCAGGAAATGCCAACAGCCAAAGCACCGGCGGCACCTGTGGCCGAGAGCAAAGAAGAACGCATTGCACTGGGTAAAGCCATTTTCGCCCGCAACTGCCAGGCTTGTCACCAGGCCGAGGGTCAGGGTGTGAAAGGCGCTTTCCCGCCGCTCGCCAAATCCGATTTCCTGAATGCCGACGTGCACCGCGCCATCGGAGTTGTATCGAATGGTTTGGAAGGACAGATAAAAGTAAACGGCCAGCTTTACAACAGCACCATGCCGAAGCTGCAACTATCTGACGAAGAGGTAGCGAACGTGCTCACCTTTGTACTGAACAGCTGGGGCAACAAGGGCGGCGTGGTGACCACGGAAGAGGTGATTAAAACAAAAGCAATCAGTAAAGAATAAAACTAAACCCATGGCACGACAGCTTTTTATCCTGATGCTGGTACTGAGCACCTGCCACTTGGCGCTGGCACAAAAGAGTGCTCCAGCAACTATGGCACGTATCAAGGGCGGCACGTTTGTGCCGCTCTATGGTGCCGGCAAAACCGCTGTTCCTGTAAAAGGATTTCAGCTGGATAAATTCCCGGTAACAAACGCTGAGTTCCTCGCCTTTGTGCAGCAGAACCCGAAATGGCGCAAATCAGAAGTAAAAAGAATCTTTGCCGATGCCCAGTACCTGCGCCATTGGACCACCGGCCAAAGTATAGGTACCGACGCAGCAAAAATCAACAACAGCCCGGTAATCAATGTGTCGTGGTTTGCAGCCAAAGCTTATTGCGAATGCCAGGGCAAGCGCTTGCCGACGGTAAATGAATGGGAGTACGCCGCACTGGCCAGCGAAACAAAGGCGGATGCGACCAACGATGAAAAATTCTACCAGCGCAGCCTGGAGTGGTACAGCCAGCCAAACCCGGAATACCTGCCTTCAGTGCAAAGCAGCTTTCGGAACTACTATGGTGTGTATGGTATGATTGGGCTGGTGTGGGAATGGACGGCAGATTACAACTCAACCATGCTGGTAAGCGATGCCCGGACCACGGAGAGCAACAATCAGCAACAATTTTGCGGCGCCGGGGCCAGCAGCGCGACCAACGTTAAAAACTATGTAGCTTTTATGCGCTACGCCTTCCGCTCCAGTTTAAAACCTAACTACACCGTCGGGAACCTTGGTTTCCGGTGTGCCCAAAGTATAAATACACAGCTGGCAAAGAGGTAGCAATGGGCTTATTTGATAATGTAATCATCCCCCTACTCCCTTTCAAAGGGGGACTTTCCAGGTAATTTTAAATAAATTAAATGTAAATGTATTCAGAGCGTCCCCCTTTGAAGGGGGTAGGGGGATGACAACTTCTTTGAACCTGAGCTCCCCGGAATCTAAGCAACCTCTCAAAGTATAAATCTTAATATTACAGATATGAAACGCTTCACTTATTTCCTGTTCCTGGCGCTGACACTAAGCTTTACTGCCTGCGAGCAAGCCGGGCACAGCTGCTGCGTAAAACCAACCGCTGCAGCTGCCGGCAAAACAACTGCAACTACTGTTGCTAACACCACCGGTGCCCTCACTGACCTCTCGCTCTACAACCTGGCATCTGACTGGACCAACCAGGATAAGCAACCTATAAAGCTCGAAAAGCTGCGCGGCAAAGTACAGCTCGTAGCCATGATTTATACCAGCTGCGGTTACGCCTGCCCCAGAACCATTGCCGATTTGCAGGTACTCGAACACGCGCTCCGCAAGTATAAGCCCGAAGAACTGGGCATCACTCTCGTAACACTGGACCCTACCCGCGACACACCAGCCAGGCTTAAAGCATTTGCCGCCGCCCACCACCTGGATGCCCGCCGATGGACCCTCCTGACCAGCCAGCCGGACAACATACAGGAACTGGCCGCCCTCCTGAATGTGAAGTATACAAACGATTTTGAAGGCAATATCTCTCACTCCAACGTCATCACCGTGCTAAACACAGCAGGAGAAATCATATACCAGCAGGAAGGCCTGGGCACGAATCCTGCAGAGACGGTGAAGGCAGTAGAGCAGTTGCAACAGGCTATGTAGCAGGTAAAATCTGACTATTAAAAGATCGTGGGAATTCTGAGCCGTATTTAAGGAGCCCATAGCTCAGCTATACTTCATGGCTTTCTGCTCGGTTATACTTCAAAAAGCTTAGCTTGCTAGTACGGCGTGTTAAATATTCCAGCGCCCTATACCGGGTATAACCGTCCCTTACAATATAACAGCAACGCGCTAATAGTTGCGAATGGAAGAAGTGCTTTATATTGTACGCATGCCTGTTAAAGTAGTATAAAAGCCCCGGAGTGACGGATGTCATTTTTTTACCGGCTTTGATGTTGCAACTTTGATGCAACATCAAACATAATAGATATGATTACGACGGAACAAAAAGAGTTGATTAAGGCTACAGTGCCGGTGTTGAGAGAGCATGGCGTAACCTTAACCACCCATTTTTACAGCCGCATGTTTCAGCATAACCCCGAATTAAAGAACGTGTTTAACATGGGCAACCAGGGGAGCGGCAAGCAGCAGCTGTCGCTGGCAATGGCAGTGCTGGCCTATGCAGAGAATATCGAGGACCCTTCTGTCCTGGTTCAAGCCGTGACTAAAATCGGCCATAAACACATAAGTCTCGACATCCGCCCGGAGCATTATGCCATTGTAGGCAAACACTTGCTTGCCTCTATCAGCGAAGTTCTGGGAGAAAGTGCAACACCGGAACTGATCAGTGCCTGGGGTATAGCCTATCAACAACTGGCTGATCTGATGACCGGACTTGAAAAGAACCTGTACAGCGACGCAGTAGCCAAAGAAGGAGGCTGGACCGGCTGGCGGCCTTTCATTGTGAAGCAGAAAATAAAGGAATCGGAGGAGATCACGTCTTTCTACCTCTACCCTGCCGACGGTGGAACAGTGGCGGATTTCCTGCCGGGCCAGTACATCAGCATACGGCTGTTTCTGCCGGAACTGAACCTGTTTCAGCCCCGGCAGTATAGCCTTTCAAGTGCCCCGAATGGCAGCTACTACCGTATTTCCATTAAAAAGGAAGCAGGATCAACAACCCATCCCAATGGCATGATCAGCAACAGGCTGCACGATGCGGTGCAGGAAGGCGATGTGCTGGAAGTAGCGCCGCCGGCAGGTGATTTTACCATGGATACAGACAAGCTGACACCGGTGGTATTTATAAGTGGCGGTGTGGGCCAGACCCCGCTGTTAAGTATGCTCGAGTACCTGACCAGCACCGACAGCAGCCGGGAGATTGTGTGGGTGCACGGTTGCCGGAACAAGAAAGTGCATGCTTTCCGTGAACCACTTACCACGCTGGAGGCACGCCACGGCAAGCTGCAAAAGCACATCTTCTATGATTCGCTGGACGCTGAGATGCAGGTGGATGGCTACTATGAAGGAATTGTGGAACTGGACCTGTTAAAAGAGGAGGCTGTTTTGGAGGATGCGGATTATTATGTTTGCGGTCCGGCCCCCTTTATCCGAAAGCAGTTTGAAGACCTCGCGGCGATGGGAATCAGCCCGGAGGCCATACACTATGAGGAATTCGGGCCGGCTAACCTGGTTCTTTCCTAAACCTGAAATCGAACAAAAAAGGACTGCCCTTACCAGCTTCGCAAAGCCGGTAAGGGCAGTCCTTTTTTTGTTCCAAATAGTTTAGCCAGCCGATGAGCGGCTGCTTAGGAAACATTGCCATACATATGGCACCTGCTTCCGGCGTCACACATTCCGGCACAGCATTGTCTACAGTACAAGTCTTCGCCATAAGAGTAAAAGCAGCTAATCTTATAAAAGTACGGGCATCACCAGTTCCACGATTTTGCCGATAAGTTGCCGCCGCACTTGGCTATACCCGGCTAGCCCTGACTGTAATGGTGCATGGTGAAGTTCTGCTACTTTGCCATACTTTGGAGCGATAAAGTCCTGCCTTCCCTGATCTGGCTCTTTGAATGATAATGGCAAGCTTTTCTGACGCGAAATCAGAAACAGCAGGCTGGCTTTAGCTTTATTTACCTGCCGGAGAAATTGCAAGCGTCAGCAGGAACACCGATTCCTGGCGGGCCAGTACGCTGTGCGGAATTCCGGGCTGGAGCGTCAGCATTTGTCCTACGCTCATTTCGGCCACCTGTTGTTCTGTGCTGAACCTGATCTGCCCCTCCAGCACCTGCACGCTGATAGTGCCGGGCGCAGTATGCGTTTTCATTTCGGCACCCTCGTGCAGGGCTACTAAAACGACGCGCATGCCCTCGCTCTTAAACAGCGTGATGGCGTTCCGGTCGCTACTTTGCCAGGCTTTTTCCTGTTTTATCTGTTGCCGAAAGGCATTCAGGTTCATCTCCACCAAAGGGGCGTTTAGCGGGCGGTCGCCTGCGGGGCGCTGGGGCGTGGCCTGGTTATACTTCTCGCCGAGAGTATCTGCTTTTCCGGCAGTTGAAGAAGGCCTATTCCCATTCAGCGCCTTCACCAGCTCATCGGCCATACTTTCGCTATACATGCCGTAGCCGTTTACCAGCGTGCCTTTCAGGTTGTGCTTGGTAGAGGAAATGGCATACACCACTGCTTCATCGGCGGGATCCGAAACACCCTCGAAGCGGTAAGATTCATCCACTACAAACTCATCCGGATGGATTTGCAAAGCATTGCCGTGGCAAATAAGGCAGTTATCATCCAGGTTAAAATCTACAGTATAGCCTTCCTTTTTGAGCTTGTTTAATACTTCCGAAACGGTGGTCATGGTATGCATAGCAAATGGGTTTATTAAAGTATAACAACTTGTTACCGGCTCCGCGACAAGCCTCTATTTTATACCGCAATACTCAGGTAAGGTTCTTGATAAAGGCGGTGCCTTCGTTTATCTCGGTGGCCAGTTGCCCGAGTGTCGTATTCTGGAAAATATCACGTAGGGAGTCGCGGGCGGCTTTAAATTTATGGTGCATGGGGCAAGGATGCGTTTCAGAGCATTTCTTCAGGCCCAGTCCGCACTCCCAGAAAACCGACGTACCGTCTATGGCATTTACGATGTTGATGACCGGCTGGCTGAGTTGGTAGTTCTCAATATAAAAGCCACCATAGGGCCCTTTGAGCGAAGTAATGATGCGATGCTTGTTAAGTATCTGCAGAATTTTAGCCGTAAAGGCTTCAGGCGCATCTACCTCGCGGGCAATATCCTTCACGTTCAGCTTTACGCCTTTGTCTGCCTTTGTGGCCACATACACTGCCGCCCGGATGCCGTATTTACATGCTTTGGATATCATATGATTCTTATCCCTTTTAACATTTTGCTGCAAAAATAAAGCGTCAGCGCTTTAGGTATACTTGCGTGCGTCCTTTGCAGGATTGGCCTTATACGTTATTCCTATTCGCCCGGCTCCCGCTCCTAGTGCGGAAACAACTGTTTCTCCTGTTCCATGGCTCCCGGAAAGAGGATATTATTTTCGAGGTGAATATGGGTATGCAGGTCTTTCTCGAACTCCTGTAAAGTGGCAAAGGCAGCTTTGTAGGTTGGGCATGCACCCGCAGGAGGCCTGTACTGGTTGCTCAGTTCAGCTATTTTCATAAATCTTTCTCCTTCCTGCTCCTGCTCGCTCATCATTGCCTCTATAAGATTTTGCAAGGTGCCAGAAGCCGAGGCAGCCATAGTTTGCATATCAGCCCCGGCGTGGAACAGTTTCCTGATAGAAGGGAAAAGTGTTGCCTCCTGTTCTTTTGTGTGGCGCTGCAATGCTGCTGCGGATTCGGTGAAAAAAGTATAAATCTCCTGTAATTCCGGGTGTTGGGCCTTGTGTACAGTGGTAATAAAACCCAGGTAAGCATTCAGAACCGGTATTTTGCCGATTACATAGCGATGGTGTTTCTTTTCGATGTAATCTGCCAGCAGCGGCAAAGGCCAGGAGGTATAATCGGCTCCGGTGGTTTCTTTGTTAGCATAAATGGCCAGAACTTCCTTTTTAACTTCAGCAAAGTCAAGCTTTCTTGTTTCACAAGCCTCCTGTATTGTGCTTGTCCCTTTGCAGCAGAAAGCTATTCCATATCTCTGGAAAACAGCCGCTGTTCTGTAATCATCTGCTACTATCGCACTGAGTGATTTATTTAAGAATGTTTCCATTTTTATTCAATTACGTTGCTGTTTCAAAGGATTGATGCACCTCTGCTCAAGGCTGTACAGAAGATATAGTGGCTTTAATTTTCAAAGCTCCGGCCGTTACCAAACAGGTGTTATATCATAAGAAATAACATTCCTTTCCGGCTTCTCTCATTGCTTATTGCAGCAAGTGCTTTTTGTCTGTTCAGAAATCCGTAAATTCTATCTGCGCATCAGCGGCCAGTACCACAAATGCCTTCACTTCTTCTTCTACCTGCAGGCTATGGGGCAGGCTGGCCGAAATGTGCAGCCGCGTACCGGGTTCCAGCACTTCTTCCCTGTCCGGGAGTTGTACCTTTGCCTTGCCTTTTGTCACGATGAGAAAGGCGTCGGAGGAAGCATAATGCTGCGGCATTTTCTCCCCGCTATCCAGCGTTACTTCCAATACTTTGTACGCCGGGTTGGCGTGTACTTCTTTCATTTCCATATCAGTTGGTTTTAGGTTGAACTATACTTTTGTTAAGAGCCGGGATGAGGCTTTCAAAAGCCAGCGCCCGGCCTCTCGTTTGTACTTCGTAAGCGCCGGCAATTAAAAGATAACAATGGCTTTAAAATCCTCCGAAGCCGTTACGCTATGGACCTCCCTGACGGGAATATGCAGCGTTTCACCGGGTAGTAGTGTAGCGCTCCTGTCCTGGAAAACCACCTCCGCCTGTCCTTTTTCCGTGACGATAAAGGCATCGGATGTAACAAAATGGCGCGGCATGGTTTCGCCGCCTGCCAGTGTAAGTTCCAGTACTTTATAAGCACCGTTGCCGTATATCTCTTTCACTTCCATATCAGTCGCGCGTAAATTTTCTCTCTTAACGTATTTGTCCATACTTCCCTGAAGCTAGGGTATAAGCTGTTGTCCCCTCAGTCCCGCTTCCTGTTCAGACCAGCGTTACTTTGTCTGTTCCTTTCAGGCCATCGATGCGGCGGTTGAAGTTGGTGGCCATAATCAGTGCGCGCTTCTTGGCGTCTTCGGCCATGGGGCCTTCAAAATAAGTATCCACGGTAGTGTTGAAGAGCGAAAGCCAGCGCTGGAAGTGCTCGCCATCTACAGGCATGGTGGCGTGTTTGGCAAAGGGGTTGCCGGTGTAGCCTTTCACACCGAAAAGGGCGGCGTTCCAGAAGGTATACATCTTTTCCAGGTGCGGCTTCCAGTAGGTATTCAGGCGGAACAGAAAGATAGGCGCGAGCAATTCGTCGTTACGCACCAGCGTATAAAATTCGTCTACCAGCACCTTTATGTCGTCGAGTCCGGTTATATCGTGTTTTGCTGTCATGGGGTCATGGTAAATTGTGTAATTAAATAATAGAGGGCCCAGCCGCCGAATACGATGTGCAAAATCCATACCCAGCCGGGAATGCTGCGGGGCGTTTCGCTGCCTTCAATTAAAAATACTTTCTGGTCGCCTTTGCCGTAGGCGCTCACCATCAGGGGCAGCACACCGTCCACTACTTCGTTTTCTTTGATGCCTTCCACGGTAATATCGGGGCCGTTGCGTACCACAAACGGTATCTTACGGATGCCCTCTCTCCCGGAGGGGTCTTTGCTGACAATGCGCAGCACGTGTTCGCCGTCTATTAGTTTGCGGGTATCCAGCTCAAAATTGATGGGCGCTTTAAACGTACCAACCGGTTGCTGGTTATCATCAATAAATATTACGACAGAGCTTTTATCTTCCATTTTTATCAGAAATCTAAGACCGTTCTTTTGATATGGTTATTGGCTTTTTCGCCGGGTTTGGCCAGCCACTTGATACTAAAAAACAGGCAGAGCAACACAATTGCTACCGTAGCCCATACGATGGCATAATCCCAGTTGCTTTGCGGGCCCACGCCATGGCTGATGCCCTGCAGCACTTTAGGCTGTTGCTTTTCGCATACCGGGCAGGCAAAAGCCACCACGCTTAGTAAAGTTGCGGTTATAGTTAAAAGGAAAATTTTCATGTGTTTTGGTTTTGGTTAAGTATAAATTCTTCCGCTGGAAAGTAAACCTACCCCTCCCAAGAGGGGAATTCCTGAAGGAGTAATTTCAATTCCCCTCTTGGGAGGGGTAGGGGTGGGTACTATGTTTGCAGAAGCTTTCATCAGCCGCTTACTCTTTAGTGCGCCAGTAATTGTTGGCCTGCGCGATGGTCTGAAACTCCAGGGCTATCACCTGAGCGGAGGCAATCAGCTGGGCTGTGTCAGTAGCGTAGGCAGCCCGCAACTGTTTACGGATATCGGGGTCGGGCTGGATGGCACCAACAGACTTGCGGGCCAGTTTAATGGCAAGCTGCCGTCCTTCAAAAGGTGTGGCGGTGAGCAAACTGGGTACGTAATCTTCTTCCTGATTTTGCATGGTTCTATCGTTTATACTTCGTGTTGGTGTCACGTTACTTTTTTCTCCAGTAATTGTTAGCTTTCGCAATTTCCTGAAACATATTCCGGGCACATGTTTTACAATAGGTGGCGTTTCCCGACGCGGCGGCGGCATGGCTTGGGTTAAAAGCGCATCCCTGTGTCAGTTGCTCCCTGAGCTCCTTATCAGGCTGATTGCCGCTAATAAGTTTGCGGGCAAGTTTTATAGCCAGTTGCCGCCCTTCGTACGGCGTGGCTGTAATCAGGCCCGACAGGTTAACCCCTCCCTGGTTTGGCATGCGACGTTTTATACTTCCTACTTTTTAGCTGTTTGCTTCAACATATCTATAATTTTCTGCACTTCGGCTACCGGTACTTTGCGGGCGTTATTTCCCCAGCTGGTACGCTCGTGGTTGATGATGGCAGCTACCTCGGCGGCCGACAGGTTGCTGTTGGCGCCCACCGCCGGCATGGTAGCGTATTCCGGACGTGGGTCATAGCCGTTCATAACAATGTTTATCAGCAATTCAGGATTGTCGTCTGTAACCACGGGGCTGCCTTTTAGCGGCGGGAAAGCACCTTTCAGGCCTTCGCCGTTGGCCTGGTGGCAGCTCTGGCAGTTGGCGGCATAGAGGGCCGCGCCATCCAGCCCCATGTCTTCACCTCCGCCTGCAGCTGCATCCGCTATGTTTTTAGGCTGCCGCTTATAAAGGAACTCTGGTGCCGGCATAGCCTCGGGCAAATCCACTTGTTTTAAGGACTGCAGATAGGCCACCAGGTGCATGGCATCTTCGGTGGCGACTATTTTGCCTTTCACGCCTTTGCGGAACTCGTCGGGAACGGTAATCTCTACATCGCCCTCTTCCAGCTCGTCTTTTTCTTCAAACAGCCAGGGGTAAGCCGGCATAATGGACTGGCCCACCACGGCGCGCGGCTGGTAGAGGTGCAACAGGTTCCAGGCGGCGCTGGGCTGGCGACTGCCCACGTTGGCCAGGTCGGGGCCGGTGCGCTCGGTGCCCATCAGGGTGGCGGTGTTGCGCCAGAAATCGGTGCGGTGATTGTCGGCATAGTCGGCGGCTATACTTGGCCGCCGGCCCCATACTTTGTCCATCTCGATGTTGCGTACCTGTTGGGTATGGCAGGCCACGCAGCCATTCGACACATAAACCGCCTTGCCTTGTATTGCCTCCTCGCTCAGCGCTTCGGCGTTGGGCAGCGGGCTGTTGTTGTTCTGGTTGTTGATGGCCGGCATAATGGCCACCAGAATAGTAAGGCCCACGAACAGGCCCAGTGCCGTTAAGTATAGCTTCTTGTGATTATTAAAAAATTCCATCATATCTGTTGTGTGCTAAAGCGCATCTGTTAGATTTTTTTAACCTGTAGTTCAGTGCTATTTTTCGTTTGCGAAGTCTACCAACTCGTATTCCCCGTCATTTAATTGCCGGATAGCCGTATCGTTGATGTTCACCGTTTTGCGCGGATTTATCATGCGGTACATGTTAAAGGCGAAAATCAGGTGCGATGTCCACATCAGGGAGCCCCCGATGGCACGCCACAGCCAGTAAGGTGCCATCAGCACCACGCTGTCGATAAACGCTTTTCCGCCTTCCAGCCAAAACAAGCCTCGCAGCGTGCCGCCCAGCATCAGCGGAATAGTATAAAACATCATCCCCACAAAAGCCATCCAGAAGTGAATGCCCACGGTAATCAGCGGTGGCTCCTGGCCGGTGAGGCGGGGCACGATGGCGTAAATGCCGCCCCACAAAAAGAAAGCGATGATGCCATACATGGTCAGGTGCGAGTGCGCTACCGTAAAATCGGTGAAGTGCCAGATAAGGTTGGTGCTGCGGAAAGCTTCGGCCGTGCCCTGCAAAGAACCGGTAAAGTAAAAGATGATGCCTACCAAAAAGAAAGGCAAGGTATAACTGCCCGATACTTTATGCCAGGAGCCTTTAAAGGTCATCAGGAAGTTGGTGGTACCCGAAATAACCGGAATGGCCATACCTGCGCTGCCCACAATAGCCACCGTTTGCAGCGACCACGGAATGGCGCTGAACACAAAGTGGTGCGAACCGATGAGGGTATAAAACAGTATCTGCGACCAGAAGGCAAGTATTCCCAGGCTGTAGGAGTAAATCGGTTTGTTGAGCTGTTGCGGCAGGTAGTAGTACACCAGGCCCAGCGTGAAAAGCATAAACCACATACCTACGCCCTGGTGCATATAATAGCCCTGCACCACGGTTTCGCCGAGGCCGTTTTGCCAGTAAGGAATATAGGCCACCAGCGAGATGACAATCGTGAACATGATGGCCGCAATAATGTACCAGTTCGACACGTAAATTTCTCTGGTTTTGCGGTGGGCCACTGTTCTTAAAAAGTTAAACAGCGTGATGATGAGCCCGATGCCGAACAAAAGCTGAATCGGCCAGATATACTCGCGGTACTCACCGCCGCCATTGTTGATACCCGCCATGAGCGAAATAGTACCGAATACCACCGCTGCATTAATGAGGACGAGCGTCCACCAGCCGGCTTTTAAACTATGGATTTGAATGTTGCTGACGCGCGGCACCACATAGTAGCCCAGCCCCAGCATCGCCAGCGACGACCAGCCCCAGAACACGGCATTGGTGTGTACCGGTCGCAACCTGCCAAAGCTCAGCCAACTCAGGTGGTCGGCATCGGGCGCCACGAACTTGATGCCCACATACTCGCCCACCGAAGTGCCGAAAACGAGCCAGAAGGTGGCTGTGCCCAGAAACCAAAGTATAAGCCGGCTGAGTTTCGGGTCGATACCCGGCCTTTTAAGGGCGTGGCGCTTGGCCTCTATAAAGCGGATGTTGGCTTGCTCGTTGATGCCGCTCAGCAAACCTTTGTCATCTTCGGGTGAGAAAGGGCCGGAGAGTTCCTGTCCGCTGAGGTGGTATTCGCGGTGCTCCCGGTGTTTGTTCAGTTCCTCCAGTTGCTCCTCGTTCAGGGTTTTGAGGTAGGCCGCAAAGCAGGTGGCCTCATCGGTGTCTTTGCGGGCCTGAATGTTTTTAAACAGGGCGTTTGCTTTCACCACCACCAGAAAAAGGGCCGCGACGAGCGGTATCACCAACAGGGTAATGGTAATGATGATGCCGGGCATACTCATCAGGCTTTCGGTTGTTACGTTATCTGCCTGCGCCGATGCCGCGGTGGTAGCGGCCAAACAAAGTAAAGCCACGAACAAGGCCCGGCGCAGCGGCGGTAACAAAGGCCATGTCCGGGTGTGGGAAATTGCTTTCATGCGATTTGTTTTGTTTAAAAGAACCTGTTTCAAGTCGGTATTAAATCTTAAAAGGACAACTTTATCTTAAATATGAGTATAAAAAAAAGGCCTGCACCGGCCATCCCCTGCCAGCCGGGTAGCTGCCTGTTGTGCAAGTATAAAAGGTAGTGTTGCGCTGTTTTCATGTGCTTTTTAGCTGAATCAGGCAGTTGCATGGAAGCGCAACTTCTGCGCAATTTCAGATGTCAGACTACTGGAGTACATGCCATAGCCGTTTACCAGGATGCCTTTCAGGCCGTTGTAAGCTTCCACGCCATACACAATGGCTTCGTCGGCCGGGTCGGAGTCGCCCTCGAAACGGTAGCACTCGGTTATCTCAAATTCGTTTGCCCCGAACTGGTCGGTGTGGCACACCAGGCAATTGTCCTGGAGGTTAAAATCGATGGCATAGCCCCGTTGCTGAAGCCCCTGCACTGCCTGCGATACTGTTTCAAAATGATGCATAACACGCTCTTTTTACTGCCTCTCTCCTTCCGGCAAATTGGCGGCCGCCGGACCGGCTTTCATAAACTGACAAAGCGCGCCTGCGCCATCTGCCATTTTCATAAAAGTAGAAGCCAGGCCTAAAATAAAGAATGACTTCTATCAGCCCGAAAACTGATAAAAGTCATTCTTTTAAAGTGCACAAGTAAGGCCTTGATTTATATAAGCTTACATCAACAATCTGTTGTTTTTATACTTCGATTTTATAATGGCATTTTTGTTTTTATGCTATTTTAGGCTGTGAGTCTTAAGGATGGGATGATTTAAAGAAGCGATTTTTCCTGCAGCAAAGCCATACATTGCTGCGCTATCTCCAGCTCTTCGTTTGTCGGGATGAGGAGTACTTTTACCGGAGAATTGGTGGTATTTATCTCCCGCAGTCCTTTAGCGCGGGTGCTGTTTTTCTCCTCATCGAGCTGGATGCCCAGGAAATCCATGTCGCGGCACACGTCTGCCCGCACAGTGGCGTCGTTTTCGCCTACACCTGCCGTAAACACGATGGCATCGAGGCCGTTGAGGGCAGCGGCATAAGCGCCAATGTACTTCTTGATGCGGTAGGCATACATATCATACGCCAGCGCGGCTTCCTGACTTCCTTCGGCAATGGCCTGGCTGATGTCGCGCATGTCGCTGTGGCCGGTCAGGCCCAGCATGCCGCTTTGCTTGTTTAGAAGCGCGCTCACCTGCTCCGGGGTGTAGCCCAGCTGGTTGATGAGGTGGAAGATGATGGAGGGGTCGATGTCGCCGGAGCGGGTGCCCATCACCAGGCCGGCCAGCGGACCAAAGCCCATGCTTGTATCGATAGACTGGCCATTAACAACAGCCGCCATGCTGCAGCCGTTTCCCAGGTGAATGGTGATTAGCTTTGCCTCGGGCTTATTTAAATACAACGCCGCCTGCTCCGCCACATACTTGTGGCTAATGCCATGGAAACCATAGACTCGGATGCCTTCTTCGGTATAAAAAGCATTCGGAATAGCATAGCGGAAAGCCTTTTCCGGCAAGGTCTGGTGAAAGGATGTGTCGAATACCGCAATTTGCCGGGCTTTGGTAAAGATTCTTTCCGCTACCTCAATGCCCAGGTAGTTGGAGGGGTTGTGCAGCGGCGCCAAAGGAAAGAGCTTCTTTATCTCGGCCTTCACCTCGGGCGTTATAAAAGTCGTGGCGGCAAACGCCTCGCCTCCGTGCACCACCCGATGGCCTACTACCTCAATCTCCTGCGGGTCGCGGATTACTCCTATTTCAGTGGAAGTAAGCAACTCATTTACAGCCAGCAAACCAGCTTCATGGTCAGGCAAATCCAGCGTGCGCCGTATCATCTTTTCGTCTTCGCCAGTGCCTATTTTGTGCGTGATGATGGCTTTTGGCAGGCCGATACGCTCTACCAAACCGCTGCAAACAGGTGTTTCGGAGGGCATGCGGAACAACTGGTACTTGATGGAACTGCTTCCGGAGTTGACAACGAGTATGTTCATGTTTTAAGTCGATTTTAGCTTCTGCCGTGGCAGAACGGAAATTGCAGCGAAAGCCTGTACCGGCTTCCGCTGCGTGAATTAATTCAGCTGGTCAGGACTGGCCCTGGATGGCGGTAATCACCACGGTGTTGAAGATATCATCTACCGTGCAGCCGCGGCTCAGGTCGTTCACCGGCTTGTTGAGGCCCTGCAGCATCGGCCCGATGGCCAGGGCGCCGGTTTCGCGCTGCACTGCTTTGTAGGTGTTGTTGCCTGTATTCAGGTCCGGGAAAATCAGCACACTGGCCCGCCCGGCCACTTCCGACTGTGGCAGCTTTTGCCTGCCCACCACTGGGTCGACGGCGGCATCATACTGTATCGGCCCCTCCACCTTCAGGTCAGGTCGCTTCTGCTTCACTATCTCAGTGGCCTGGCGTACCTTCTCCACATCCACCCCCTCACCGGATGTGCCGGACGAGTAGGAAAGCATAGCAACACGCGGCTCGATGCCAAAGCGCTGGCTGCTTTCGGCAGAGGAAATGGCAATCTCCGCCAGCTGCGCTGCCGTCGGGTTCGGGTTCACGGCACAATCGCCAAATACCGATACCCGGTCGGGCAGGCACATGAAAAACACCGACGAAACAACCGATACGCCCGGCTTTGTTTTGATGAACTGCAGCGCAGGCCGGATGGTGTGCATCGTGGTATGCACCGCTCCCGACACCATACCATCGGCGTGGCCCTTGTACACCATCATGGTGCCGAAGTAGGACACATCCGTCATCAGGTCGCGGGCCATCTCGAGCTGCACGTTCTTGCTTTTGCGCAGTTCATAGAGTGTTTCTACATACTCCTGGTAATATTCCGACGCAACAGGATTGATGATCCGCAGGTGGTCCAGGTCCAGGTTAATGTCGTTTTGCTTTACCAGGGCGGCAATGCGGTCGGCATCTCCCAGGAGCGTCAGGTCCACAATCTCTTGCTGTATCAGGCGGACGGCGGCACGCAGGATGCGCACATCTTCGCCCTCCGGCAGCACAATATGCTGTTTCTTTTGCTTGGCCCATTTCACCAGTTGGTACTGGAACATGTGCGGCGTAATGCCTTCGGGCGTAAACGTAACAATTTTCTCCTCCAGGGCCTGCACATTCACATACTTTTTAAAGGTATCGATAGCCAGCTGTATCTTCCGCGTATTCTCCGGCGTAATCCTGGATTTGATATTGCCGATAACCGTGGCCGTATGAAAAGAGCCGCCTTTTACCGCGATAATCGGTACCACAGTCTGCAATCCTTCCATTAGCCGTATCACCGATTCCTCCGGCTCAAAACCGCCGGTAAGCACCAGACCGGCCACCTTCGGGTAGTTTACCGACAGGTTTGCCTGCAGCGCACTCAGGATGATATCGGCCCGGTCGCCGGGTGTCACGATGAGCACATTTTCGCGGATGTGGTTCAGGAAGTTGGGTACCTGCATGGCCCCCATTATGGAGTGGTCGGCCTGGTTAAAGAGTTGTTGCTGCCCAAAAAGAAGCTTACCACCCAAAACCTCCAGCACTTCCTGCATAGTAGGGCTTTTCAGGTTCTGGTCTTCGGGAATGGCCGCATAGATGGTCTGGCTCTGTTGCTGGCTTCCGAAATAGGCGTTTACCTCCTCCAGCTGTTCCGGATTCACCTTGTTGGCAATTACAGCCAATACCTGCACATCGCGCACCTCGAAATTATGCTTGATGGTGCGCACCGAGCTGATGAGTTGCTCGCTTGTTTCGCCCTCAGCCGAGACCACAATGATAACCGGCGCGCCGAGGTTCTTTGCAATCGTTACGTTGGCATCGAACTGGAAGGCTGTGCCCTGTCCCAGAAAGTCGCTGCCTTCTATCACCGTAAAATCATAGCTCTCTTCGAGCTTCTTAAACTGGCTGATGATTTTATCGATAATTTCACCCTGCAAGCCCATCTCAATCAGCCGCAGGGCCTCCTGTTGGGTATAGGCAAAGGTCTCTTCGTAGGGAATGGAAAGGCCGAAATGGTTGATAACGGTTTCGATGTGCGGGTCCTTTTCCGTTTCGGGGGCAAAGTTAACGATGGGTTTAAAGTAGCCGATTTTGCGGGCTTTGCTCAGGAGCATATCCACCAGCCCAAGGGCAATAATCGATTTCCCGCTGTAAGGTTCGGCTGTGGCAATAAATATATTCCGGGTCATTCAGTTAAATTTGATGCTTTGCTGCAAAGGTATACGTACGCATCTTTTTGCAAGAAGATAGAAGGGTAATTTATCATCCCCTGCCCAGATTTGCTGAATCGCAGCGAGCGCTTGTGGAAGTATAAACTACCTTTTAATGGATAACATAAAGGAAGTGAGGTTGATTGGAGCTCCTTTGGCTGTTCGCTATTCGGGCTTGCTGCAGCACATGGTCATTTCCTTTTTGTGCTGTGCTGTTTCCGTTACTTTCGGACTCATGTACGGGATACCTAGGCCGAGGCCTCGCACAATAAAAAGCATCGCCAGCACCATGCCCACGTAGGGTACGGCCTTGTTAAAAGTATGGCGCAGCTTCAGGCTGATAAACTTGCCGGACAAAGATACCAGGAACATCAGCGGAAAAGTGCCCAGCCCGAACAACAGCATATAGAGCATGGCTCCCGTAACGCCCGGCGCGCTGATTGCCCCCGAAAGTGCGATATACACGAAGCCGCAGGGCAGCAATCCGTTCAAAAGGCCCACCATACACAGGGCTCCTAAAGAGTTTTGTTGGAAAAAATAGCCCAGCTTCTGGCGCACCCACACCATCAGTTTATCGGTGCCGAATACTTTGGCGGCTTTGCCTTTGGAGCTTGCCGGCAACACCAGCAACAGCAATATCAGGATGCCGGAGGTGATGGAAATAGCCTGTTGCAGCCCCGCCATTTGCAGCGATTTACCGAACACGCCAGCCAATGCACCCAGCAAAGTATAGGTGGTCAGTCGCCCCCCATTGTACAGGAGCCGGCCAACGTAAAAACGCCAGCCGTTGCTCCCGCCAAATGGTAAGGCCATCGCGATGGGGCCGCACATCCCAACACAATGGAAACTGCCTAATAATCCGAATAAGAATCCTGCCCAAATCATGGCGCTATTCTATGATAATCGTTTGTTCTGTGTAGTAATTTTCACCCGCTGCGCTATAGTTCAGGCGTACTTTCCAGAGGCCTTTCTGTAGCTTCCCGGCATTCAGCAACTGTCTTTGATTTGCGTCCGGCTGCAGGGGAAGCTCAAAATCCAGCTTGTCGTCGGAGGGGCGGAAGAAATTAATTTTGCCGCTGATATTTTTACCTGCAAAACTTTCGGGCAATTGCAGCAAAATCGTTTGCGCTGCCGCATCGTAGTTGACTGCCACCTCGCCCAGCGCTCTGGTGCGGCCTACGGTGTTCATGTGGTCCTGGTAGGCCAGTTCCTGTTCATAATAATTGGTGCTCACCAGGTCCACGTCCTGGCTCATGGCCCGGTACACAAACGAGGCGATATAGCCCATAAACAGGAGCATGGCGGTTACAACGGCGTAAGGCCAGATGGTGAAGCTTTTATTTTTATCTTGATTAGTTGCCATTTTGGTAATGTGATAATTTTTTAATGTGCTGATGTAAACCCACCCCCTACCCCTCCCAAGAGGGGAATTTTCACTAATGCAAGTTCTACTGGCGCAAGTGTTAAGCGCAGCGTCACTTGTGACTTACAATTGGGCAAGTCTCCAGACTTGCGTGAACCATACTTTATACTTCCGAAAGTCCTGTGTCTTGTGTCCTATGTCTTATGTCCAAAACGCCCTACTTCGGCGGGGCCAGGAACTTGGTATCCTGTGTGGTAATCAGCTCATCGCCATTGTATAAACCGACCTCTACTTCCGAGTTCATGCCTTCGAGCTGGTCCTTGGGTATTTCGGCAAAGAACACGCCTTCCACAATGCCCTGCGCCGGCAGCACCAGCTCATTTCCAATTACCTGGATGGTTCCGTTTTTGCCAATCAGCTTCAGCGTGAGCGGCATTCTATGGTTGGTTTTGTTGATGACGGAAATGTTGTACAGGTTCTTGATGGTGCCCTGTTCTGTTTTCTGATAGAGCTGGCCCGGGGTGCGCAGGATGGTCGCTTCGGCACGGTCGCGGAGCAAGAGGAGCGTCGAAACCGCCACCAGCAATACCACGAGTACGGCGCTGTAGCCCATCACCCGCGAGGTGAACAGCTTCCACTTTTTGCCTTCGGCTATACTTTCTTCGGTGGCGTAGCGGATGAGGCCTTCGGGTTTGCCAATCATGCGCATGATGTCGTCGCAGGCATCCATGCAGGCGGTGCAGTTGATACACTCTAATTGCTGCGCGCCGTTGCGGATGTCGATGCCGGTGGGGCATACGTGCACACATTGGTTGCAGTCGATGCAATCGCCTTCGGTGCGTTCCTGCCCTTTGCGCAGCTTGCCCCGCGGCTCACCACGACCATAATCATAGGCTACCACAACCGATTTCTTATCCAGCATCACGCCCTGCATGCGGCCATACGGACAAACAATGGTACACACTTGCTCCCGGAAATAGGCAAACACCCAGTAAAAGGCACCTGTAAAGGCTGCCAGTGCACCCAGCCCTGCCAGGTGGTTCAGCGGGTTATCGGTTATAATTTGCTTCAGCGCATCGATGCCAATCACATAGGCCAGAAAGGTGTTGGCCACCAGGAAGGAGATGGCTAAAAAGATGGCGGTCTTGGAGCCTTTTTTCAGAATCTTCTCGGTGTTCCAAGGCATCTTGTCCAGCGCTTTCTGTTTGGTATAATCGCCCTCAATGGCATACTCGATGCGGCGGAAAACCATTTCCAGGAAGATGGTCTGCGGACAAATCCAGCCACAGAACAAGCGCCCGTATACGACCGTGAAAAGGATTACGAACACCGTGATGGCCAGGAACGCCAGCACGAGTATAAAGAAATCCTGGGGCCAGAACAGCACGCCGAAAATCACGAATTTGCGTTCGATGATGTTGAGCATCAGGAGCGGCAAACCGTTTATTTTGATGAAGGGTCCGGCAAACAGAAAAGCCAGCAAGCCATAGCTTACCAGTTTGCGTTTGTTGTAAAATTTACCTTTCGGCTTTTTGGGATACACCCAAACACGTTTCCCGGACTCATCTACCGTAGCGATGTGTTCGCGGAAATCGTCGGTTGGTTTTGTTTTTGTTGCAGTTGCCATGGCAGTGATAAGTTGTGCGGATTTTATTTCTGCCTATTTTTTAAATTTTGAATAACTGAATTTTGAATGACTGAATAGAGGAGGTCTTTTTACCTGCCTTTCTCCTCGGTGCATCAAAATCTTCTTCTGCAAAATTCTATATTTTGCCCTTGGCTAAAGATGACGGAGGTCATTTCTGGAGGTGATTGTCGTCAGGAATGGGAGTTCTTTTGATTTTCAATTTGAAGTCTATAGTTTGTCTAAGCCGGCGTAGCACTTTCAAACCTCCCACCGCTGGTGCGAGCTTGTAGCTCGTACCTTTTACATCATGTAGAGCACTACTTCGCCCCCTAGTAGTTTATCTGCAGCAAATGATGTAAGGGTCTTCCTAAAGCCGGCACATAAGCGGAAGTACGAGCTGCAAGCTCGCACTAGCAAACAATGCTTCTTCTTTCTCCTTAAGCTTAGCATCCACAGGGACAAAATAAAAGCTGCCGGCATTTATACTTAAATGCCTGCAGCTTTTAATGAAACTCAACTTCTACTTCGCCTTCTCGCCTTGTGGTTCTTTGGCGTTGGCGGGGTTAGAGCCTTGCAAGCTTAGAATGTAGCTGGCTACTTCCAGTATCTGGGTTTTGCCGAGCCTGCCTTGCCAGGCCACCATGCCTTTGGCCGGCACACCGAATTTAATGGTGTGGAACAGGTCGTTTACGTCGCCGCCGTGCAGCCAGTACTCGTCTGTCAGGTTCGGACCAACCATACCTTCGGCATTCTGGCCGTGGCAGGCGGCGCAGTTCTGGATAAAGGTTTTCTTACCATTTTCCAGGGCCGCAGCATCGGTTAGCACGGTGTAGTCGGTTTTGGCGTTCGGGTCGTTGTTGGCTTTGGCTGTGAACAGGGCGGCTTGCTGCATTTCCTGTTCATACTCTTCTGCCTGCAAAGCGCCGCTGTTGAATACGTGGAAGTATAGCATGTAGCCAATGGCAAATACAATCGACACGTAGAACATGGTCTTCCACCAAGGTGGCAGGTCGTTGTCGTACTCCTGTATGCCGTCGAAATCGTGGGTAGAGTGAATCACGTCTTTGGCTTTGCCTGTAAACAAGGTGGCATCACCGCGCATCAAAAACAGCACACGCCCGGCAAAGGAAGTACGGAAATCCTCATCGTAAATAGAATCTCCCAGCATCGGCACAAACAGGCGGAACAGGATAACGAGCGTTACCAGAATCAGCAACAGGATGGCGGCTGCCAGTGCAAACGTGAGCAAAATGGCGGGCGGCAAATCCAGGAAAGCGACTTCGGCGGGAGCCGCAGCCTCAACTGCCGGGGCCGCAGCATCCGGCACAGCCGGTGCAGCTTCTGCCACAGCGGGTGCGGCACTTTCCTGTTTGATGTAGGCTACCACGTTCTCAATATCCGCATCCTGCAGCTGCCCGCCAAAACTTGGCATCTGAATTTTGCTATACTTCTCGAACAGCGCCGTAGCTTCCGGGTCGCCTCCTTTAATCACCTCGGTCGAGTTCTTCACAAACTTCTTAATCCAGTCGATGTCGTGGCGCTTGTCTACGTCTTTCAGCGCGGGGCCTACTACATCGTTTTGTATGCTGTGGCAAACGGCGCAGTTAGCCTCGAACACGGCCTTCCCGGCAACGGCGTCCTGCGCCTGCGCGGAGTTCGTGCCCATCAGGAGCAAGCCGGCCGTCAGGGCTAGCACTCCGTTTTTCATTGGCATATTGAAGCGGCTCATCGGTTGCTTCCTCCCCTGGTTAGCTCCAGTTCCTCGTCATCGGCACACGGCACCTTGCTCATGGCTTCCACGTGTTTTTTATCCAGCAACGTTACGTACAGCAACAGTCCGATAAAGAACAGGAAGAAAATGCTGAGCGAAATAAGCGGGTAAATATCGATACCGGCTATGTTCTGCAATACGTTCTTATACATGGCTATTTTGTTTTGGGACGTAAGACGCAGGACACAAGACACAGGACTTTTGAGTAAGGCTCTCTCCCATTTTTGTCTTATGTCTTGTGTCTAACGTCTTGTGTCTAAAATCTACTTTTGCTCTTCTTTCACTTTAATATCCGTGCCCAGGCGTTGCAGGTAGGCGATGAGGGCTACGATTTCGCGGGCTGGTTTTACCTCCAGGCCTTCTTTGTTCAGCTGTGCCGTAATCTGGTTGGCCTGCGCCAGCAATTCCTTGTTGCCGTTAGCAATGTCGGCATCGCTGTACGGTACGCCCAGTTTCTGCATCACTTTCATCTTCGGCTCGGTAGTGCTCATGTCGATGTCTTTCTCGAACAGCCACGGGTATGGCGGCATAATAGAACCCGGCGACATGGAGGTTGGGTCCATCATGTGGTGGTAGTGCCACGAATCAGGGTACTTGCTGCCCACGCGGTGCAAATCCGGACCAGTACGCTTGGAGCCCCACAGGAACGGGTGGTCGTACACGAACTCACCGGCTTTGGAGTACTCGCCGTAGCGCTCGGTTTCGGAACGGAACGGACGCACCATCTGGGTATGACAGCTCACGCATCCCTCTTTGATGTACACATCACGACCCTGCAGTTCCAGCGAAGTATAAGGCTTCACGCTGGCAATGGTCGGCACGTTGGATTTGATGACGAAGGTTGGGATGAACTCTACCAGGCCGCCAATCAGAATCGCTACGGTTGCCCATATAGCCATTTGCGTTGGGCGCTTCTCAATCCAGCTGTGCCAGTGGCGGTTGCCGGCTTCTTCTATACTTGCCATCGGCGGGGCTACAGCGGCTTCGTTGGATAGCAAGGCACCAGACTTTGCTGTTTTGTAGAGGTTAAACACCATCAGGAACACGCCGCTCAGGTACAGGATACCACCCACGCCACGCATGTAGTACATCGGGATAATCTGCATCACTGTTTCCAGGAAGTTCGGGTACTGCAGCATGCCTTCTTCGTTGAACTGACGCCACATCAGGCCCTGTGTAAAGCCGGCCCAGTACAGCGGAATAGCGTAGAACAGGATGCCCAGCGTGCCCAGCCAGAAGTGCGCATTCGCCAACTTTTTAGAGAACAGTTGTGTGTTGTACAGGCGTGGGAACAGCCAGTAAAGCATGGCAAATGTCAGGAAGCCATTCCAGCCCAGCGCTCCCACGTGCACGTGTGCAATAATCCAGTCGGTAAAGTGGCCGATGGCGTTCACGTTTTTCAGCGACAACAGCGGCCCCTCGAAGGTAGCCATACCATAGGCCGTAATTGCTACCACCATGAACTTGAGGATAGGCTCCTCGCGTACTTTGTCCCAGCCGCCGCGCAGTGTCAGCAAGCCGTTAATCATACCACCCCAGCTAGGTGCCAGCAACATCACCGAGAAAGCCGTCCCTAAGGATTGTGCCCAGTCAGGCAGCGCGGTATACAGCAAGTGGTGCGGACCAGCCCAGATGTAGATGAATATCAAAGACCAGAAGTGAATGATAGACAAACGGTACGAGTATACCGGGCGATTCGCCGCTTTGGGCAGGTAGTAGTACATCAGGCCCAGGAACGGCGTGGTCAGGAAGAACGCCACAGCGTTATGGCCATACCACCACTGCACCAGTGCATCCTGCACGCCGGCATAGCCTGAGTAGCTTTTCAGGAAGGAAACCGGAATTTCGTAGGAGTTTACTGTGTGCAGTACGGCTACTGTTAAGAACGTAGCGATGTAGAACCAAATGGCCACATACAAGTGGCGCTCACGGCGCTTGGCAATGGTGCCAAACATGTTCCAGCCGAAAATTACCCATACTACTGTAATGGCAATGTCAATCGGCCACTCCAGCTCGGCGTATTCTTTGGTAGAGGTAAAGCCCAGCGGCAGGGTAATTACGGCGGCAAGTATAATCAGCTGCCAGCCCCAGAAGTGAATCTTGCTGAGTTTGTCGCTGAACATGCGGGCCTTGCAAAGACGCTGCAGCGAGTAGTATACGCCCATAAAAATGGCGTTGCCCACAAAGGCGAAAATAACGGCGTTGGTGTGCAAGGGGCGGATACGACCAAACGTGGTGTATTCGGTGCCCATGTTTACGGCCGGGTTCGCCAGCTGGAAGGCAATCAGCACGCCAATCAGCATACCGGTTACGCCCCAGAACATAGTGGCTACTCCAAAATTCCGGACAATCTTGTTGTCATAAAAGAAGGTCTCGGCTGCCCGGTGCACCGAGTGGTCGGGCACTTTCCGGTCGGGCGCATTTTCTAAGACTGTTGCTACACTAGTTGACATGTGCGGTGTCCTCCATTAATTAAGATGATGTATGAGTTTATTGGTAATGCTTGTGTTTTCTGACACTGCAAAATTGAGCAAGTGCCGCTTCTGAAAAGATGACGGAAGTCATGTTCCGGGGTGATTGATGTCAGAATCAGGATTTGCCGGATGATAGGATGGACAGGATTAATCAATAAAGCATCCCGCTGGTGCGGACACAATCCTATCCTTCCTGGCGCAAGTCTTAAGCGCAGCATGACTTGTGACGAAGTATGATGGAAGTCTCCAGACTTCCGTGAGCAAGAGTAACTTACTTCTTCGGCTCAGGCTGTTTCGTACCGCTGACTTCATTATCGAAAAGCACGCGCACGGCGGGGGTGTAATCGTCGTCGTACTGACCGGATTTTACGGCCCACAAGAAAGCACCGAGGAAACAGGCAGCCACTGATACGCTGAAACCGATAAGAAGAAAGATGATGTACATTTTGAGTTTAAAAGTTAGAGAGTTAAAAAGTTAGAAAGGGAAGCCTTGAAGACCTCGCGGTGTCCTTGGACCCGCGAGTGTCTGAATCAGGATTTACAGGATTAGAGGATTTGCGGGATTCCAAGTTAAACAATACAGACTATTATGCTTTTTAGCGCTGGTGCGAGCTTGTAGCTCGTACTTATTCTGAATCCTGTCAATCTCAAAATCGTGTAAATCCTGATTCAGACAATTTGCTATAATCCCGCCCGTTTCGCTGAAAACTTTACTGCCAGCGTGGCGAACAGAATCACGCTTAGTGAGCTGATGGGCATCAGGATTGCGGATACGATGGGTGAGAACAGTCCCTGCACGGCAAAGGTGAGGCCGACCACATTGTACACCAGCGACACGGCGAAACTGGCCAGGATGATGTTCATGCTCTTTTTGGAGAAGCCAATGAACTGGCTCAACTTGTCGAAAGCACTGGCATCCAGGATGGCGTCGCAGGACGGCGAGAAGTTGGTGATACTGTTGGTGAGCGCAATGCCCACATCGCTCTGGCGCAGGGCACCGGCGTCGTTCAGGCCGTCGCCCACCATCAGCACGTGGCGGTTCTCGCTTTTCAGATGCTGCACATACTCCAGCTTCTGCACCGGCGACTGGCTGAAATTCAGCTCTGCCTCCTCTCCCAGGAGCTCCCGCAGGCGCGCGGCCTCGTGGTTGTTGTCGCCGGAAAGAACTGAAAGTTGCTTGTCGCGCAGGTCGTGCAGAATTGCTTTCAGGCCGGGGCGATACACGTTGTAGAAGGTATAAAAGCCCAGCACCATGCCATCCAGCGACACGTATACCGTTGTTTTCAACGCATCTTTATCTGCCGGAACGCCCACATAAGCTGCCGAACCGATGCGCACCAACTGGCCGCTTACTTCGCCTACCAATCCTTTTCCGGCAAACTCCTGAAACTGTTGCACCGCCTGCACCTGCCCTGCCATACTCTGGAAAATGCGCTGGCTGAGCGGGTGTGTGGAGTGGCGCAACACCGATTTTATACTTTGCTGTTGGGCAGGCGTGAGCGCCTTCCCGGTATAGACCAGCTCTGCCGCACTCGGCTCTGTAAGGGTGCCGGTTTTGTCGAACACCACCGTATCAATTTTGGACAACGTTTCGACCACTGCCGTGTTTTTCAGGTAAAACTTGTTCTTGCCGAAAATGCGGAGCGTGTTTCCATGTACAAACGGTGTAGAAAGCGACAACGCGCAGGGGCAGGCGATAATGAGCACCGAGGTAAAGGCTTTCATCGCCATGTCGGTATCGCGGGGCACCCAGTAAAGGAGCGCGCCGGCGGCTACCAGAAACGTAACCAGTATAAACCATTTGGCCGCTACGTTGGCGTAGGTGTCGATTCCCTGCGCTTCGTTTTTGGAGAAGATGGTATTGTTCCAGAGCTGTGTGAGGTAGCCCTGCGATACTTCTTTCACCACTTCCAGCTCGATGCTTTCGCCCACCTGGCGGCCACCGGCATAAATCACCTCGCCTACCACTTTCTCCACCGGCTCCGACTCGCCCGACACAAAACTATAGTCAATCATGGCCTGACCGCGCAACAGGATGGCATCGGCAGGTACAAGCTCCTGGTTGCGGATACGGATGCGGTCGCCCGTTTTCAGGTTACGCACCGCCACCGATACCTCCTCGCCCCGCTCCTTGATTACGGTGATGGAAACCGGAAAATACGAAGTATAATCGCGGTCGAAGGAAAGCGTATCGTAGGTCTTTTGCTGAAAGTATTTGCCAATCAACATAAAGAAAACAAGCCCGGTAAAGGAGTCGAGGTATCCGGCACCATTGCGGAAAACAATGTGGTACACGCTCATGATAAACAGCGCCGCCAGCCCCAGCGAAATCGGCATATCGATGTTGATGATGCGCTGGCGCACGCCCTGCCAGGCTGCCGTAAAAAAGCCGCGGGCACTGTACCCGAGCACGGGCAGCGAGAGCAACAAACTCAGGTAACTAAAGAACTGTCCGTAGGTTTGCTGGATACCGGCCCCTGCCAGGTAATCGGGGAAGGCCAGCAACATGACGTTACCGAAGCAAAATCCGGCAATGCCTAATTTAAAGATGATGTCGCGGTTGGGTTTGGTGGCTTTTTTACCGTCGGTATCGGCCAGCGTGATGGCGGGTTCGTAGCCGATGCGGGCCAGCAATTGCACCACGTCGCGCAGGCTGGTTTGCTGGTGCAGGTAAGTAACAGAAACCTCTTTGCGCAGGAAATTAACAGTAGAAGCCGAGATGCCGGGGTTGAGTTTGAACAGGTTTTCGAGCAACCAGATGCAGGAGCTGCAGTGCATCTGCGGCACATAAAACGTGAGCTTGCAGATGCTGTCGTTGCGGAAACTGATGAGCTGCGCTTCCACGCCGGCATCGTCTAAGTAAGCGAAACGCGATTCGGTCACCGGCTGTTTGCCTGTGATGCCGGGGTTTTGCTCTAAAGTATAGTAGGTACAGAGGTTGTTTTCCTCAAGCAATTCGTACACGGTTTTGCAGCCATCGCAACAGAACACTTTTTCGTGCGCCACAATGGGCCCCTCATTGCAGGTGTCCCCGCAATGGTAGCAATGCTGGATATCGGTTTGGAGTGCGGCTTCCATCTCAATTTTCCTTTTATAGTTCTCCTACAAAAGTAATTTGACACGATGGCCTAAAAGATGATGAAGGTCATGGTTGTGGGTGATTATCGTCAGTAGGAAAAGGGATGGGCGGCTATACCTTTGTTCTATCAAACAGCAACAAGTGAGTTGTTTACTGAAAGAGTTTAAGTGTTTAGTTTAAGAGGTGCCAGCGCTGCACCAGGTATACAAAGCGCGAAAAGGCAGGTTACGTTGTAGCCTGCCTTTTCTGTTTTGAATCAGGATTTACAGGATTTGTCTGAATCATGATTTTCAGGATTAATGGATGGACAGGATGTGAGGATTAGAATATGATAATGTTCCTGTTTCAAGTTTCCTCTTACTACCGCAAGTTTGAGCGCAGCGGTAACTTGTGGTTGCATATGATGCCAGTTTGTAACTGGGGTAAGTATTCATCTGAATCAGGATTTATAAGATTAAAAGATGAACAGAATTATACTTTAGACTTACTCTTGTAAGCTATGCAACAGACACATTAGCCAAGTGCAGAACGTGACGATTTTTTGTTTGAGCGTCAGCGAGTTCAAAATCGTCTTGATTCTTTTGCTTACTTTTCTCATCAAGGAGAAAAGTAAGGCCTAGCCGGCGAGGCGAAAGCTGATTAGAAGACTTGATTGTGAAGTATAGGTTAGGTCTGTATTTAAAAACATCACCTTACTTCAGCAATCATACTTATCAGTACCTATACTTACGCCAGTTACAAACTGGCATCATACGCAACCACAAGTTACCGCTGCGCTCAAACTTGCGGTAGTAAACGAAGGACACGGGCTGCAAGCCCGCGCCAGCGAAAGACTAAAGTATAGTTAACCTAAAGTATTACCTGCCCATCCTGGGGTAGGGGCCCTCGAAAAGATTCAGACAAATACCCATTTCTAATTTTTAATTTTTAATTTCTAATTATTAAAATCATATCGCTTTGCTGAACACCTGTTCCCCTACTCTTTCGGAGTGCTGCAGCTTTTGGTCGAAGACCATGCAGATGTTGCGGATAAAGGCTTGGCCCAGAGTGGTTACTTGCAGGGAGGTTTTAGTGCAGGCAATCAGGCCTTCGGCTTCCATTTGTTGCAGTTCAGTTTGCCCGGCTACACCAATGAGTTGAAGCAATTCTTCGGTCAGTTGCAGCCCTCCTTTGCAGGCGATGCTTAAAATAGCCTCTTTCAGCAACAGGTCTTCGTCTGTTAAAAAGTGGCCTTTCAGTACGGCCAATTCACCCTCTAAAACTACTTCTTTGTAGGACTCAACGGTCTTCTTGTTTTGCATGTAGGCATACTTGGCATCGCTGATGGAGGACGTGCCGAGGCCAATCATCAGGTCCGTCTGGCAGGTGGTGTAGCCCATAAAGTTGCGGTGCAGCTCTTTGCTTTGCAGGGCTTTGCAGAGGGTATCGTGTGGCAGGGCAAAGTGGTCCATGCCGATATCGGTGTAGCCCAATGCCTTAAATTTTTCCAGGCCCAGCTCATACAGCGCACGCTTTTCCACGTTGTCGGGCAGGTCTTTTTCGGTATAGCTGCGCTGGCCGGGACTCACCCAGGGCACGTGGGCGTACGAGTAAAAGGCAATGCGGTCGGGCATCAGCGTCGCCACTTTGTCAATGGTTTCGCCTACACTTTTCAGCGTCTGGTAGGGTAGGCCGTAAATCAGGTCGAAGTTCACGGATTCGTAGCCAATGCGGCGGGCTTCGTCCGTAACGTGCTTTACGTTTTCGTAGGGCTGAAAGCGGTTGATGGTGAGCTGTACTTGCAGGTCGAAGTCCTGGATGCCGTAGCTTACCCTTCTGAAGCCCAACTCATAGAGCGTTTGCAGGTGCTCGGTGGTGGTATTGTTGGGGTGGCCTTCAAAGCTGAACTCCTTTTCAGGATGCAGTTCGGCACCGGCATAGAGGCGTTCCAGCAACAACCGCAGGTTCTCGGGACTGAAAAAAGTGGGCGTGCCGCCGCCCAGGTGCAACTCGCGGATGATGGGCTTCTCGGGGAACTGCGCCAGGTATAGTCCCCACTCGGCCAGTATGGCCTCGATGTAGCCGCCTTCTACGCCATGGTTTTTGGTGATACGCTTGTTGCAGCCGCAGTAGGTGCACAACTTTTCGCAAAACGGCAGGTGCAGGTATAAACTGATGCCTTTGGTGGCGTTCGACTCGGCAAAAGTGCGTTTTACTACCTGCAGCCACTGGCTGACTTCCGGCTTCTCATCGTCCCAGAACGGAACGGTGGGGTAACTGGTGTAGCGCGGAGCGGGTACGTTATACTTTTGTACTAATTGTTCTTTGTGCGTGTTCATGGTGTGCGGCCATTTTGTTTTTCGAGCTGCCTCCCCAACCCAAGTGGCTGGCTTACATTTCAGCTGCAAAATTGGCCACGGGCAGGCCGCCGGCAAATGATACACCGCAGCCCCGCAGGTGACTTTCGTCATTAATGGCTGCTTCTGCAGGAATCTCGATACGGCAGAGCAGAAACAGAAAAGCAATTGTTTGGATAAGGCGTAGCCTAAATTTTCTATAACCACAAAGAGGCATTCGGCACTGGGTTATCTATCGCCCTATCTGTTCTTCTGCAAGAAACAATGGCTGTCTATAAAAACCTTCCAATAAAACATTGCAAGGTTTACTCTCTCAGGCCACCGCTTGTAGTGTCCTTCATACTTATTAAACCTATCTACCTATAAACAAGTACCGAATAACAACTACTTTCTCTGCAGCCGCGCCCACTGCTGCGCGATAATGGTTTTGGCATCCGGCGTTTGAAGCTGCTCCAGTTCTTCGGCAGTGTACTTCATTAGCTGGATGTGCTCGTTCTCCCCGCTGTTGCCGCCGCCTTTGGCATGCTGCTCTGATACTTCAGCATAGTATAGCGTTACTTTTTCGGTAGCTGCGCCTGGCGAAGAATAGAACGTATAAAGTTGCTCCAGGTGATCTACGGTATAGCCGATTTCTTCCTCAATCTCGCGTTTTATACTTTGCTCCGGCTGTTCGCCTTCATCTATCATACCGGCCACCACCTCCACCAGTTCAGATTCTGAACCAATTCTAAACTGCCGGGTAAGAACGTAATGTTCAGTTTTGGTATCGTATACGAGGGCGGCAACGGCGCTGCCTCTTTCAAACTGCTCACGGGTAAAAGTCTGTCCTTCCTGCGCTACCGTCAGCTTGTATATTTTAAAGTAGCCATCGTAAGCTTTTTCTCTTTTTTTGATCTCCATAGCTTTTAAATCAGTTTCCGGGCAACTCCGCCCCTGAAAGTATAAATTAAGGTTGATGCTAAAGTTCATTATTTTTCCGGGCTGCCTGCTGTGTACGCGCTGTCAGACCCGACATCGACAACCTGGATTCGCTCTCGTACCCTTTGGCCCTGCTTTTTCCGATACCGCCCTCTCCGGGAAGCATCCTGTTCACCAGTCCCATGATATCGGCTGTCAGGCCGGGCGCCACGCCGTGCAGCAATACACCAAATTTGGCAGGCAAAGTGGTGGTTACTGTGGCATCGCCGTGGCGCAGGGCGTTCAGCATATTACGGGCCGATGCCTCCGCGCTCATCGCCGTCAGCGGGCTCGAATCTACTATCTTAAACAGCGCATACTCCTCTTTGTGATGCCCCTTTGCAATGGCGTTGCGCGGACTGCCGGTTACCATCAGCCCCGGCGTAGCAGTAGTTACCATAATGCCATACTGCTTCAGCTCCGCCCGCAGCCCCTCCGACAGGCCAACTAACGCAAACTTGCTGGCGCTGTAAGGCACCAGGTGCGGCACACTAATTCTGCCGCCAACAGAGGCAATGTTCAGGATGCGGCCGCCTCTGGCTCTCATCTCCGGCAGCACCGCCAGTATCGTGTACAGCGCGCCCCAGAAATGTGTATTCATTGCTTCCTCGTACTCCTGCACCGCCATTTCCGTAACTGGCCCAGCCTGAATAACGCCGGCACTGTTGATAAGCACATCGATGGGGCCGAAGGTGTTCTGCACCTGTACGATCAGGTCGTTTACTTCCTGCTCCTTCGTTACATCGCATTTCAGGGCAAGCACGTCGGCTCCTTTGCCGGTTAGTTCCCGATGCGCCTCTTCCAGTTGGCGCTCGTTGCGGGAGCAAAGCACCAACCGGGCGCCCTCGTCTGCCAGTTGCCGTGCCATCACCAGGCCTAGACCACGCGCACCGCCCGTAATCAGCACGACTTTCCCGTTAAAATCATAGGCTTGTAATGTCCGGCTGATGGTGCGGGCCGCCATCAATGCCCCTGCGCCGGCAGCCAGCCACCACAGCAATTTCTTTTCGTCCGTTTTCATGGTTGCAGATTTGTTTTGCTCCTGCGGCTGTTTAGCCGCCGCATACATGTACGGCAGCCTGCACCAGTGGTTAAACCTCCTGGCAGGCAAGAAGTGCAGTATTATTTTGATTACCGGGAAAAAAGGCGGTTTGCTACAGTGGGCGTGTACATAATTTTGACAGATGCCACACCATAGTGATCTTTATAGATGAGGTTGCGGCCCAAATTCCGGCCATCGTTGTCGAGGTAATCGGAGGAGGTTACATGGTAAATCAGCTCCGGTGCCACGCTTAATGCATCTGTAAAACGAAACCGCAGCCCGCCTCCAAATGGAATAACTGCTGCTATGGCCGGGTAGTTCCTGGCCGGCTCATACTTGGTCTGTGCTTCATTCAGCTTTCCCTGGCCCGGATAAGAAGTAGGATTATAGTATATAAAGCCAAGCCCTGCTGTCAGGTAGGGCACAATAAAACGCTTCTGCGACGATCGGTAATTGCCGCTCCCGCGGTAGCTGTCTGCCAGGTTAAAAACAGCGCTTCCGGTAACTTCTATTACATCCGTCTGGAAAGATATATTGCGGGGATGGCGCGGGTTACTTTCCTGCGCGCCCAGGCGTGCATACCCTATGCTGCCACTGACGCCAAACCACGGCGACATCTTATACAACACGCCCATACTTACCTGCGGCCCGAAATTATTACAGCCCCAGCCTTTACAGATATCGCTTTTAACGGCGGCCATACCGCCGCTAACCTGCAGCACAAATCCTCTTTCCGGCACATTGCTCGGTCTGTCCTTATTCAGAAAGCGCAGTTGGGCAGAAGCGGTGAATGGCAGCAGGGCAACAAGAGCAAGTATAAAAAACGTGTAAATGTGCCTGTGCATAGTTTGGCCGGATTTGATTGTTGGGTACCGAATGTAAGCTCCGGCAGGTATACATAATTTTGTTCTCTTCCCTACGTATGGTGCACCAAATGGATGAAGTATCCTGCCGGCTTTGCGAAGCGGCAGGTGCGGCAAAGTATAAATATTCGGGTTTATGGCAGTGTTACCTTTATTTCAGCTTCTCCAGGTTTCTGTCCATCAGCTTCACAAAATCAATAACCAATGCAGCGGCATCCGGATAAAAACTGGTGTTGATGTTGCGGTACTCATCGGATGGCTGGTGATAATGCGGGTGATCTTCCACACCAAAATACATGTACGGAATATGCTGCTTAAAAAAAGCATAGTGGTCCGACTGGTTGGTCCAGTCATCGTGCTGTTGCTCAGGGCGGTCGTGGCCCAGAACAAGCCTGGCGTGGGGCCGCGGCTGAATCTGAGCCAGGTAGGGCTTCAGCTGCGGATTGTTGTAAGCGCCGCTGGCATACAGTTCACCTTTGTCGTTGATGCTGAGCATGTCCATGTTCACGTTTAGCAGGATATTTTGCAGCGGCACCGGCGGGTTGGCCACAAAGGCTTTTGCTCCCTGCAATCCCTGCTCCTCGCCATCCAGGGCTGCAAAAATAATAGTGTGCTTGGGCTGATGCTGCTTAAAGTATGTGGCCGCTGCCAGCAAAGCGCCTACGCCGGAGGCATTGTCATCGGCGCCGTTGTATACTTCTCCGTTGCGGGTGCCTACGTGGTCGTAATGTGCCGTTATCACAATGGCTTTAGTAGACTTACCCGGAATGAAGCCTACCAGGTTGGTTGCCTTGTCCACTGTCAACCGCTTGTTTTCGAAGCGGAAGTGCTGTACATAATCTTTGTTGTAGGCTTGCAGGCCTATTTCCTTAAAGCGTTGTTGGATATAGTCCTGCGCCATGCGGTTGCCTTCGCTGCCGCTGAGCCTGCCGCCCATCGAGTCTGCAGCAAGTACCTTAACATCATGCAGCAACTGTTGTTTGTTCAGCACGCCGCCCTGTGAACAGCCGAGCAGCGGCAGGGCCACAAGTATGGCCAGGACAAGTATATTTTTCATATCAGCGTTAAAATACGAATGTAACAGAAGCGGCTGTATCCGCCAAACCTATGCAGCCCTGAAAGTTGACCAGGATATCCAGCTTTTCTGCTGTGCAGCAAGCCGGAGGTTTTTGGCAGATTGATCCGTAATAGTCAGGCTGCGCTCTATTTCCTGTGCATACGTGCCATTCTGCTCCCAGAATTCACCTTTCAGCACCCATCCTTTTTGCAGGTATGCTTTTACTGTGCTGGCCAGCAACTGCAGATTGCCTGCCTGTATCACCTCATATTCCATGGCTTTGATGTTAAAAATGACGAAATCAAATCTTGTAATACAAGGAACATGCCGCACTGCATTGATCGGAAGCAAATAATGACGGGCCTTGATGAATGGTAATTTAGAATATATGTGCTACTGAAGAATCAAAGGGATTTAAGAGGCTTTGCCTGATATGTCTAAAGCGCTCCTGCCCGCCGCCAGCATTTGAGAGATAACAATCATCCTCGCTGCATTAAAGGTTCTGATAAAGTAACAGAGCCGGACTTGCGGGCCCGGCTCTGTTGTTTACTTTTTGATGTTGATAAAGGAAGGAAGTTCCACCGGCCCCACAGAGGTTTGGATGGTCGGCTTAATTTGCAGTATAACATCCGGCCGCTTTTCTTTCTCGCTGTTGAGCAGCGTAGTCAGGCGCAGCAGGTTGTTTAAATCGGCTCCGCCGTTTACTTCTGCAAATTTCAGGGGCGTATTCACCGTAATTGTATTCAGTCCATTTTTAAGTTCTACCGGCTCCTGCACAATACCACTCACTGCCTCCTGCTCGTCTACCAGCAATTGCCATTTTAACTGCGTTACCGTCATGGTGCGATCTTCGTTGCCTTCGCCTAAATTTACGTTTAGCCCCAGCGTTGACTTCGCCTGAAGGCTATTATCAGAGAAAGCCATGAAAAGAGCCGTGGCATCAGCCATAGAAAAGTCCTGAGCGCCTTTTTTATCCAGCATGTTAATGCCGTTTACGCGCACCTCATCTATACTTTCCAGGCTATATTCCGCTTCTTTAAAAGCATCTATGTCGTTTTTGGTTTTACAGGCAAAGCCCAGCAACAGCAAGGCCAGCAGCAACGCACCGTTTCTAATTTTCTGAGTCATGTATATTTTTACCTTTAATGATTTTACCTGAACGGGCAATTTAGCAAAAGTATAAGTGAAGCCCTAAATGCAGCAGCCACTCCTGCTCAGAAAACAGGAGTGGCTGCCGGATAATTTATACTGCCTGGTTATGAAAAGTAGCCAACGCGCTCTCCCTGGCGGTTTACGACTACACCATCTGCCGTAATGAACAGCGGCTGGTACTCGGTTTCGAAGTAATAGGGATAATCTGAATCACCGGTTTCATTTAGCGCGCCGATTACCTGTACGCCCTCCTCGGTCAGGTGCACCAGTTGCATGCTTTTCGTTAAATAAAACTGCTCATCGGGCGCAGCGTTGAAGTTAACCCGAGTCAGCACCTGGCGGCTGTCGAGGCTGACGCGTTGTACTGTCTGCCGTGGAGCACGCTGTGCCGGCCTGCTCACAATAGCACGGCTATCCGGCTGCGGCGACTTGGCACTGGCCAGCAGCTGATCGTTGGCCTTGCGCCAGCCTTTGCTGATAGCGGCCAGCCGGTAGCTTTTGCCCGGGTGAGTGCTGGAATTGCCCTCCTCCGACAGCAGGTTGATTGCTGCTTGTGCATCTGCCAGGTTGGCACCTAGCTTGCGCAGGACAAAACCCGAGAACTCATCCGCTTCCAGCTCATCGGCCACGTTGCTTCCGCCTCCTTTTAAAGTATGGCCATTCAGGTGGTGGCCTATTTCGTGCGCCAGAATACTGACACCGGCCCAGTCGGTATGCACCGCGTTGTTGATAGCTGCCAGAAAATCCTCGTTGTAAAGAATGTAGCGCTGGCCGTTGTAGATTACTGCGGCAGCATTGTCAATGTCGGCAGGGCGCAATTCAAACCTGGGCTTGAGGCCTATCACGTTGATTATTTCCTGCACAATATCGCGGGCGCCGGTGGTAGCCACGGTTGTTGTTGCAGGTGCAGCAGCAGGTTGCACTGCAGCTTGTGTAAGTACCGGGGCCAGCAGCAAACCCAGTATAAAAGTTATTTTTTTTAAGTATTGCATATATTACCTTGTGTTTAAAGCGAAGATTCCGGTTGTATTACATGCAACGTGAAGAAAGCTTCAGCAAGTATACAGCAGGAAGGATAACTTATCTAAGCAAGTTTTCTGCCAAAGTTTAGGTGAACAGCATATTTGATTTAGCAAAACGTACTAAAATCAAAGTTGCCGAAGTATAACAATGCTTTTAAGTGCCACAAAAGACTTAATTTCAGCTAAAATTCCTGTTGATTTAGCTTTGCGCAGGTTGGCCCACCGTAATATAGCCGGGCGCCTCCACATCCCCGACCGGCGTTTTTATAGTTGGTTTTATTTGCAGTGTCAGGTTCCGGCGCAGGTTCTGCTTTTTGGCAAGCAGCGTCATCAGCTTTGAAAGGCCCTCATAGTTGCGAATGCCTTCCTGCTCTGCCATCAGCACACTGGTGTTTACCGGCAGTTTATTCAGACCTTCATGCAGGATCATTGGCTGGTTTATCGTACCTGTCAGCGTCTCTTCGCCATCCACCAGTAGCTGCCATTCAAGTCTGGTAACAGTCATACTACTCGCCTCGTCCGGTGCGGGCAGCTGTACGTGTAGGTATAAAGTGGTTGAGGCTTTCAGCGTGTTATCAGAGATAGAGGCAAGCAAGCTGTCGCCCTCCTGCGTCGTAAAATCATTGGGGCTGCGTTTCTGCATTACGTCTATCCCATCGAGCTTTACATCGTGCACCTCGCTTAAACTGTAAGTTGCCTCTGTAAAGGCTTTTAAATCGCTGACCTGGCGGCAACCCAAACTCAACACCAGCAGCAGTAAAGTATAAATTATTGTTTGCGTCTTCATCCTGTCTCATCTGTCTACTCCGTCATCAGCAAATTATGCACCAGTTATACGTCTTTTACTGCACCCCTGGTGGTTAACAGTAATTATAGCGAAAAACCCGCCTCCACAAGATATGCTATAATGGCAAGAGCGACAGCAGCAGCAACGCAGCAAAGTTACGACTTCTGGCAGGTGGCTAAATATAGATAATACCGGAATGCAGCCCTCTCAGGCAGCTACGTTTATCATCAGTATAAGCGACTCTCCTATTCCATATCTGACAGCCGCCTTTGTTTATTCATACGCTCATATACATATTTTACCATATTCATTGCCTATCTATTAACTGGTTACCACCCATAAAAAAGCAACTTACACCATTATTTATGACCTCATACCTTGGAAATAGTAAACATAATTGTACATAGTATCCTATAACGGCAGTTTTAATGCTACATCCCAGTACCGATGCTTTTGCATTTGGCGCTACCTGTTTTACTTATATAATTATACCCTTAAATTTTTGTAATGAGAACAACTTTACGCTTCACGTTTCTTTTTGTATTATTTTATGGACGGATTTTCGCGCAAACCGGCTCCCAAGCCCTGAATTGTACTAGGACCCCTAACCCGGCGCTGCAAAGCCTGCAGGTTTCGCGTATGCAATCGGTTGAAAGTGCACAAAGCCAGACGAATGCCAACCGTGTGGCAGTTATTTATGTGCTTCCGAAAGACGCCCCCTACAGTGATGCGGAGTACAAAGCAATTGTGAAAGTGATGCGTGAGATACAGGCCTGGTACCAGCTAAACACCGGCGGGGTTACATTTACTTTTTCTTACCCAGATACAGTGCAGGTGTACAGGTGCAAACAGGAAACCAGCTATTACCAGAGCGACTGGTGGGGCAAGCTGCTGCCCGAAATGCAGGCACAGGGACAACCCATCTGGAAAAACGGCACGGTGGCCAGCCTCTGGGTTAAATCCGGTAACCGCTATGGTTTAGGGCTGGGCGCTCAGTGGTGCGACGGCTATTGCGGCGTAGCCATGGCCGCCATCGAAAATTTTCCGCAATTTAACAGCTACTACTCGGGAGGCGTTGGGGTAGATGCCTGGCCGGCGGTGCCACACGGTACGATGGCACACGAGCTGGGCCATGCTTTTGGCCTGGCGCATCCCTCAGAAGTACCGGCGCTGCAGGACGTGGCCAACCATAGCGTTATGCAGACACACTGGAACTACCCTTCTTATGCGCCGCCCGCTGAAAGCCCCTGGGGTTTCCTAACCCTGGAGCGACAGACGCTGCAGGCCAATCCCTTTATGCAGAAGTATATCAAACTGAAACAGATTTATGATGCTGTACCCGTAAACCTGCCGGTTACGGGCCCGCTGCCCAGGGTGAGGTTTGATGAAACGGAAGATGATCTTACAGTGAAGCTCCAAAATAAAAGTTCAGGCGCCAGTTTGTATTACTGGACTTTCGGCGACGGCACAGTCAGTAACTATACTTCGCCGGCACATACTTATGGCAAAGCCGGCACGTATACCCTTACGCTGCGCGGCTCCGCCAAAAACGGGATGATGCAGCAGTACCGGCAAACTATACGGGTAGATAAAAAAAGCAAGCCTATCGCTTTCGGCAGGTTGCTGATATATCCGAACCCCAGCATTGACGGCCGCTACACTATTTTTTTCCCGCCCCTTAATATTCCGCTTACCATTACAGTACTGGACGGCATGGGCAGAGTGGCCTTGGAAGAAAAAATGGCAGCAGCAGGTGGCATGATCAGGCTGGATCTGAATAATTTTAAGAGGGGCTTCTATTACGTAAAATTCGAAGTAAAAGGCTTTGCACTTGTACAAAGGGTAGTAAAGCTATAGAAAAGGCTCTTCTCAAGACTTAATAGTACAAGGGCCCGGTAATAATTACTGGGCCCTTGTACTATTAAATACAGCATCCACTTTTGGCAACACGAGGTTTCAAAGCATCTAGCGGGCGCTTCATTACTTTTTACCAAGGCTCTTGCAGAAAGTAAAAAATTGAGCCTGATTTATTCCCGCCAGTTTACCTGCAAATTGTCTATTTAAACATGCCTTTCAGCTTGGCCAGCTTCGCCTGAAAATCATCCATCGGCGCTTCTTCTTTCTCTTTGCGGCCATCGCCCTTCTTAGCACTACCACCGCCTGCAGGCCGCGCGGCGTTCGGGTCGCCTTTCATACTTAGCGAGATCCGCTTGCGGTTTACATCCACTTCCAACACGGTTACCTCTACTTTCTGACCTACTTTCACCGCCTCGTGCGGGTTGCTTACAAAACGATCAGAGAGATGACTTACGTGTACCAGGCCATCCTGATGCACACCCAAATCTACAAAGGCGCCGAAAGCCGTGATGTTGGTTACGATGCCGGGCAGTTTCATACCGGCACGCAGATCGTTTATTTCGTTCACACCTTCTGTAAAGCTGAAGGCTTCGAAAGTCTGGCGCGGGTCGCGGCCAGGCTTGGCCAGTTCGCTCACAATATCCTGCAAAGTCGGCAGACCCACCGTATCTGTCACATATTTTTTAAGGTTGATCTGCTTGCGCAACTCTTCTTTCTGCATTAAATCCAGAACCGTTACGCCCAGGTCTTTGGCCATCTGCTCCACAACCGGGTAGCTTTCGGGGTGTACGGCAGAAGCATCCAGCGGATTTACAGCATCGCGGATGCGCAGGAAACCGGCCGCCTGCTCAAAGGCTTTATCACCTAAGCGGGCTACTTTTTTCAGCTCGGTACGTGTGCGGAACGGGCCGTTCTGGTTGCGGTAATCCACAATGTTCTGCGCCAATGCAGGCCCCAGGCCCGATACATACGTTAGGAGTTGCTTGCTGGCGGTGTTCACTTCCACGCCCACCGCATTCACGCAACTCATCACCACATCATCCAGCGAGTGCTTCAAAGCCGACTGGTCTACGTCGTGCTGGTATTGGCCAACGCCAATGGATTTAGGATCGAGTTTCACCAGTTCTGCCAGCGGGTCCATCAGGCGGCGGCCAATAGAAACGGCACCACGCACGGTAACATCCTGATCCGGAAATTCCTCGCGGGCCACATCCGAAGCCGAATAAATGGAAGCGCCGCTTTCGTTCACCATTACCACCTGCACCGATGCGGGTAGCTTCAGACTTTTCACGAACGCTTCTGTTTCGCGGCTAGCAGTGCCGTTGCCAATAGCGATGGCCTCCACCTCATACTTATCTACCAGGCTTTTAATACTTTGTCCGGCTTCCTGCGCCTTGTACTGCCCGGTGTGCGGGTACACGTTTTCGTTATGCAACAGCTTGCCCTGCTTATCCAGCACCACCAGTTTGCAGCCTGTCCGGAAGCCCGGATCTAATGCCAGCACGGTTTTCTGGCCCAGCGGCGAGGACAGCAGCAACTGGCGCAGGTTATCGGCAAACACGCGTATGGCTTCTTCGTCGGCGCGCTTTTTCGAACTCAAGCGTACTTCGGTTTCCATACTTAGCTTGAGCAAACGCTTGTAGCTTTCTTTTATCGCCAGCTTCACCTGCTCCGAAGCAGCGTTGTTGCCCTGCACAAATATATCCTCCAGTTTCGCCAGTGCGGCTTCCTCTTCGGGCTGCGCACTAAGCATCAGTATCATTTCGGCTTCACCGCGGCGCATGGCCAGTATGCGGTGCGACGGCGACTTCTCTATCGGCTCCTCCCACTCAAAGTAATCTTTATACTTCTGGCCTTCTTCTTCCTTGCCCGCCATCACACGGCTTTTAAACACGCCTTTTTTCTCGAACAGCTGGCGCATGGCGGCGCGTGCTTCGGCGTTTTCGTTTATCCATTCGGCCATAATGTCGCGGGCGCCGGCCAGCGCTTCGGCAGTGTCTTTCACCTCTTTTTCTTCAGAGATAAAATTGGCAGCCTCAGCTTCCACATCAAAGTTCTCCTGCTGAAAAATATACTCCGCCAGCGGCTCCAGGCCTTTTTCACGGGCGATGGTGGCTTTGGTGCGGCGCTTCGGTTTGTAAGGCAGGTAAATATCTTCGAGGGCAGCCATGGTTTCGGCAGCCATAACCTGCGCTTCCAGTTCCGGCGTCAGCTTCTGCTGATCGCGAATGGATTTAAGGATGCTTTCGCGGCGCTTGTCCAGTTCGCGCAACTGCTCCAGCCTGTCGCGGACGGCGGCAATCTGCACTTCATCCAGCGAACCAGTGGCCTCTTTGCGGTAACGGGAAATAAACGGCACGGTAGCCCCCTCATCCAACAGCGCAGCGGTGGCCTCTACCTGCTTAATAGTAATGGTAAGTTCGGTGGCAATCTTTAAAAGATGTTCTAAATTCAATTCCATTGTATAGTTTGGGAAATAAACAAAAGATGAAGGACAAAGCACCTGCCTTTGCCGCTCTCGTTCCAACGCTTTCAGTTTTGATTCGGCTCGTTAGCAGCCGGCAAATTTAAAGCATATTGGCCGATTACAGAAACAAGTGCCCTGGTAAATACATCTTTTTACTTTTCCGCCGCCTCTACTCCATCCAGGAGAATGACACAATATCTTCATGCTGATGTTGTTATGCTTGTTTGGCAGGGAAGTATGCCGGGAAAAGTATAAGCGAAGTATGGTTTGGAAACCGGAATGCCTGCCGCCAGTGTCTGGCAAAGTATAAAGTGGGTATAAGGGACAATACCGGAGAGAAAGCCGCTGTTATCTGTGGTGCATAAGCACAATGATCTCTCATGCTTCGGCAAGTATAAATGACTGCATTATACTTGCCGGAAGCATAAAAAGCCTGTACCGCAAATACTAACGGGCGTTTGCAGAAGCCCTCCGCCGGTTGCGCTGGCGCCGCCAGTGACGTCGGTGCGCCTCCATATGCCTGAAGTAGTCTCTGAAGCTGTCGGGCTGGAAAAGCAACCAGAAAGCGCCTGCAGCAATAAAACCTAATATAATTAACCACCACATCATATTATACTTTACGAAGAAGCAGTCAAAACAGTTTATTCAAATTTATACATATAGAAGTATGTTGATAATCAGCAAAAAGAGTCATCAGATTTATTTTTGTCAGGTGAATGATAAGCAGCCTTTATATTTTGTGCTGTAAGAGGCAGATGTATTATCTTCGCCATGTTGAAACGCATCCATTGTTATACTTCCCTCTCCGGCTGCCTGTGCTGGTTGCTGCTGCTGTGCCAAAGCTGCGTGGTACCGCGACTGGACGAAAGGCCTTACGCACAAACCGCCTATTACAAAAAAACAATTGACCAGTTGCAGCAAACAGTGCCAGAAGCCACTACAGGCGATACCCTGCAGGTGGGCTGGGCAAAAGTAAACATTACGCCACCCGTGGGCACTCCGATGGCAGGTTATGGCAAGCGGCGCGGCATGCGGTACGAGCAGGTACACGACTCCGCCTGGGCACGCACTTTCGCCTTCAGCAACGGCAGCAGCCAGGCTTACCTTGTGTCGCTGGACATGCTGATTGCGCCCATGCGCGTAGCAGCGTTACTGGAGCAGGCATATCCGAAACTGGGCCTGCAACCCGGCCAGGTATACCTGACGGCCACCCATACTCACACCAGCTTTGGCGGTTGGCAGAGAAAGCTGGCCGGGCGCATCATGGCAGGTAAGTATAACCCACAGGTAGTACAGCAAACAGTACAGGCCATTCTGCAAAGTATACAACTCGCGCAGCAAAACCGGCAGCCCGCCCGCATCGGCTACGGCCAGGTGAGCGCTGCAGCGCTGGTCCGCAACCGCCTTACCGGCGCTACCGCCAACCTCGATTCTACCCTTCGCTTTATCAAATTTGAACAAACAGACGGCAACACGGCTATACTCTGTACGTTTGCGGCCCACCCTACCATCCTGCCGTCTATGCAGCCTGTGCTTTCCAGGGATTATCCGGGCGAGCTGGTAGATGCGCTGGAAAAGGAAGTGACTTTTGCTGCCTTTGCAGCCGGAGCCGTGGGCAGCCACCAGGCCGTGTATACCGGCGAAACGTTTGAGAGTACGGCAGCAGTAGGACGCCAGCTGGCACAAGCCATACAGCGCAAGTTGCCGCAGGTTGCCATGGCTTATACTTTCAGGCTCGGTTCCGCCCAGAGGCCCCTCTACCTGCCGCAGCCGCAATGGCGCATCGGCGAGCACCGGCGTTTTGCGCCGGGCTTGTTTTATACTTTCTTTGGTAAGTATACTGCATCTGTAAACCTTTTGCAGTTGGGCAACATCGTGCTGCTGGGCGTACCTGCCGATTATTCGGGGGAGTTTATGCCGTTGCTGGAGGCGCAGGCCGCACGGCAGAACCAGCATGTGCTGCTAACAGGCTTTAACGGCGGCTACGTAGGCTACATTATTCCGGACGAGCACTACCAGCTGCACAAGTATGAGGCGCGGGCCATGAATTTCTTTGGTCCTCATGCCGGCAGTTACCTTACCGACATCCTGCTGCAATTACTAAAACGCTCCGGTATACCTGCTACTGCTCCCTGAACATACAGCAATACCCGGCCGGATTTCAGCTTACCAAGACCAGGCGAACGGCACATCAGGCCATACCTGGCTCATCCACCTGGTTTCGCATTATCTGTATTTAATCGGCTATACTCAAGGCTTAATATCCCGGCCGGGATTACAGTGCCACTGCTGCCCCTGGCCGCGCTGCCGGGAGGCTTTGTAGAACGCAGATCTGGCACAAAATTGGCAATGGGTTTAAAATACAATTAGATAATAAGCCTGTACTTATGAAAGTAAATGCTTATCTTCAAAAAGTTAAATAACATTTAACTGATATCAGAGTTTAACTAAGTATACCCAGAGGCAAAACTCTTTTGGGCTGAGATCTAAAAACAACGAAATAATGGAGCTGATAGAAATGATTTCATCAAACATAATCTTATTGATAACCCGATTATTATATTTTATAAAGGTTCGGCTTAGTTCTATACTGCCACAGCATAGAATTACTAACCAGACTGTAGGAACAGGCATTCTTTTGTCAGGTATACTGGCAGATATATTGCGCTGGCTGGGCCTGGGGCCAAAACTGCAGCCACAACCTATTCCTGTAAAGAATTAAGCGGGCAGACAGCTTTAAACAAGAGCCGATCAGCATTAAGTATTATCGCAGATTGATTATCTTTGAAAGTATACCAGCCTATTTTGGCAATGCTTCGGATGATGAAAAACGTGATGTGTATACTTTTTGTGCTGGCCGGCTCTTTTGCTTTCGGGCAGCAGCCAGTCAGCTACCATAACCTGGCACTGGAAGGTTGCGACATCCGTGGCATTATTATAGTGGCGGCGCCTTCGAACGCCAGAACGGGTAATGCATACTTCCAACGTTTCCTTTAAACATGCAAAAGCTATTTCCCCTGGTTCCGGCTCTGCTTTTCAGCCTGATGCTTCTCGGCTCCTGCAGCAAATGCGATAAGCCCACTATTACGCAGCTGAAGTCTGAAGACCGGACGTGGCTGCCATACGAACAGGGCAGCAGCGTCCGGTTTGTAAATGAGTCTGGGACAACAGTGCTGTATACTTGTACAAGCGCCACAACAGCATACGTGCCTGCCGAAGGATACAGTACTGCCGACAAGTGCATCGATAAACAAAATGAGGAAGCATCCTGCATCATTTAGGACACCAAACACCAGTATCCGCCTTTGGGCATGTTCATCCGCCGCAGTCCTGACAATTTTATAGTGCAGGTGGCAGCAGAAAACGAGGGTTCCTGGGAACTGGAGGAGAAAAATCCCCAATACCCTGTGCTACAGGTAAATGGGGCAAACTACACCAATGTATTTGAGGTGAAGCCGGACAGCACCAAACCCACCGACCTGAAACGTCTGCTGTATAACAAAGAAGCTGGCTTTATCAGCGCAGAATACTACGACGGCCGCTTGCTTCAACTGGAGTAACAACGCCGGAAAAAAGTATAAAAGTAAGCACAGCAGTTGCCCTGTATACCTTTATACTTTCACAATAATCCGGCGTGCTTTACAAAGGGTCATACTTAAAAGAAGGGAGGCTAAAACAAAGCAATATCTGCCATGTGCATTTTATGAGCCTTCACTGTTCGAGCGTTCAGCGAGTTTGGAGGGTCTTGATTCTTTTGCCTACTTTTCTCATCAAGGAGAAAAGTAGGGCCCAGCCGGCGAGGCGAAAAGCTAACAATGAATTTTGTAACCTCAAATTTGTAAAGAATATTTTCTACGAAGCGAGATTATTATCTACAAGCTTTATCTAACCTATACTTCCTCTAAATCCTTCAATACCTCCAGTGCCGTGCTCACATGCTCCAGCGGCTTGGTCATGGAATTAAAGATATACCGCACGATTCCTTTTTTATCGATGATGTAGGTAACGCGACCGGGCAGCAGACCTAATTTGCGCGGTACGCCATACAGGTCGCGAATGCGGCCACCTTTGTCGCTGAGCAGCAGGAAAGGCAAATGGAACTCCTGCTCGAACCGCTGGTGCGATGCCACGCTGTCGGAACTGATGCCCACGACCTCTGCCCCCTGCTCCTGAAACACCTCATACTGGTCCCGGAACTCACAGGCTTGTTTGGTACAGCCCGGCGTGTTGTCCTTCGGGTAGAAGTATAGCACCACGTTTTTCTCTTTCAGCAAATCATAGAGGCTGAACATGCTGCCGTCCTGCCGCTGCAGTTCAAAATCCGGGGCCTTGTCGCCCACTTTCACAGGGTTCTCTTTCATTGTTGTTGCTTTATATTGTTGATAACATATACCGCTGCATTATGTTATAGTTGTAAAGGTAAGCTTAGCTGGACGTGTTTATCAAAAGTCCGCAACAGCCATCGTTCTATAGTTTACCACACATAAAATCAGCATCTTTGTGCCACGCACACCCGCTATGCCCCGAATAAACGTCATTATACCTGCTTACAACGAAGAAAAATCCATTGCCAAAGTAATAGCAGCTATTCCCGACGGGCTGGCAGACGACATCGTGGTGGTCAACAACAATTCCTCCGACCAGACCGCCGCCTCCTCCCAGGCAGCGGGTGCTACGGTGCTGCAACAACCTGTATCCGGCTACGGCAACGCCTGCCTGGCTGGTATTGCCTACGTTGCAGCCAAGCCTGCTGCTACCCGCCCGGACATCATCGTGTTTCTGGATGGCGATTATTCGGATTATCCCGAAGAGATGCCCCGGTTATTACATCCTATACTGGAAGGCGAGGCAGATTTTGTGATTGGCTCCCGCGCCCTGGGCAAGCGGCAGTACGGGGCCATGCTGCCGCAGCAGCTATTCGGCAACTGGCTGGCTACAACCCTGCTGCGCCTGTTTTATAATGCATCTTTTACCGATTTGGGCCCTTTCCGGGCTATACGCCTGGATACGCTGCTGGCGCTGGATATGCGCGACCGCACCTATGGCTGGACGGTGGAGATGCAGGCCAAAGCAGCAAAGCACGGCATCCGCTACACCGAGGTGCCGGTAAACTACCGCAAACGCATCGGGTTCTCCAAAATTTCCGGCACCGTGAAAGGCACGCTTTCAGCAGGCTATAAAATTATTTTTACTATCTTTAAATACATGTAGCGGCAGCAGCAAATATGAGTATACTGGATGTGATGGTGATAACGGTTTATGGTTGCTGTCTTGCTTTTATTTTCTGCTATAGTATGATACAGCTGCACCTCACCATTATGTACTGGCGCCGGAAAAACCACCTGCCAGCAGCAGCTAGTACGACCCTGCCAAACCAGGATTTGCCCATGATTACGGTGCAGCTCCCCGTATACAACGAGCGCTATGTGATAGAACGCCTGCTGGACGCTGTGGTTGCTTTTGATTACCCGCACGACCGCCTGCAAATACAAATCCTCGACGACTCCACCGACGAAACAACAGCCATTATCGCAGCAAAACTGCAGGAATATACCTTAAGCGGCATCTGCTTTGAGCACATCCGCCGCTCCAGCCGGACAGGCTACAAGGCTGGTGCCCTGCAGGATGCTTTAGCAACGGCTACCGGTGAGTTTATCGCCATTTTTGATGCCGATTTTGTACCTGCTCCCAATTTCCTGAAAACAACGCTCCGCTCCTTCACTTCCCCGGCCACCGGAATGGTGCAGACCCGCTGGGGCCACCTCAATGCCGGTTATTCGCTGCTCACCAGGCTGCAGGCTTTCGGGTTGGATGCACATTTTACAGTGGAGCAGGTGGGGCGCAACAGCGGCGGGCACTTCATGAACTTTAACGGCACTGCCGGCCTGTGGCGGCGCGCCTGCATTGAGGATGCAGGCGGCTGGCAGTCCGATACGCTTACCGAAGACCTCGACCTCAGCTACCGCGCCCAACTGAAAGGATGGCAATTTGTGTACCTGGAAGAAACAGAAACGCCGGCCGAGTTGCCTCCAGACATGGGTGCGTTAAAATCGCAGCAGTTCCGCTGGACGAAAGGAGCCGCCGAAACAGCCCGCAAACATTTGACCCGTGTGCTGCAAGCATCGCTGCCGGTTAGTACCAGGCTGCATGCGTTTTTTCACCTGCTCAACAGCGGCGTATTTATCTGCGTATTCCTCATGGCTATACTAAGCGTGCCGATGCTGTACATCAAAAATAATCTGCCGGAGCTGGATATCCTGTTTAACATGGGCGCTTTGCTGCTGCTGAGCCTGCTGGCACTTATCGGGTTTTACTGGACGGCGCTGTACCAGCAAACGCATTCTGCCCGGAAAACCGCACAATGCTTTATACCTGACTTTTTCCTGTTCCTGGCTATCTCTATGGGCTTGTCGCTGCACAACAGCCTGGCAGTGCTGGAAGGTTACCTGGGCCGCAAAACACCCTTCATCCGGACGCCCAAGTATAACCTGGCCCAGCCAAAAGACTCATGGCGGCACCGTGCCTATACTATGGAAAGTATAAGCCTGCTGACGGGGCTGGAAGGATTATTAGCGTTATACTTTGTTTTCGGGATCTGGGCGGATTTCCGGCTGCACGATTTCGGGTTTCTGCCGTTCCACGTCCTGCTCACGCTGGGCTTCGGCATGGTGTTCTCGTACTCCGTTTTTCATAGCAGCCGCGCATGAACATACCCCGGAGCAACACGGCCACCTATACTTTAATGGCTTTGTCGGCAGTGGCCTACCTTGCGCTGGGTTATGCCACGCAACGCACAGAATTTACGCAATTGCTGCTGCTCTTCACTTTTTGCTTCGGGGCTTACCTTTATCTCATCAACCACAAACTCAACCTCTGGTATGGCATGGCGGCGGCTATACTTTTCAGGCTGTTGCTGCTCTTTGCCGTGCCCGCCCTCTCCGATGATTATTTCCGGTTTGTGTGGGATGGCCGTTTGCTGGCTGCAGGCAGTAACCCATACTTATACCTGCCCAGTCAGTTGCTGGAGCCGCATATAATGCAGATTTCTGGTATAACGCAGGAATTATACCAGCACCTGAACTCGCAGGATTACTACAGTGTGTACCCGCCGGTAGCGCAGGCGGTGGGCTGGCTGGCTATAAAGTTGTTTCCTGGTAACCTGGTGGGCAATGTGGTTATTATCCGGCTGGTGCTGCTGCTGGCCGATGCGGGCAATATACTGTTGCTGCGCCTGCTGCTGCGCAAAATGGCCCTGCCCGAAAAACACGTGCTGCTCTATGCGCTTAACCCGCTCGTGATTATAGAACTCATCGGCAACCTGCACTTTGAGGCACTTATGATTTTTTTCCTGCTGCTGGCGCTGTTGCAGCTTTTCTACCTGCGGCTGCTTCCTGCGGGCCTTGCTTTCGGGCTGGCCGTGGGCGTAAAGCTATTGCCCCTGTTGTTTCTGCCCCTGGTGCTCCGCCGCCTTGGCCTGCAAAGATTTATGATTTTCGGAACCATAATGCTGGCAACAGTAGTGGCCGTGTTTTACCCGCTAGTATCTACGGAGGTACTCAGGCACATTCTGAAAAGCGTGAACTTATACTTCCAGAAGTTCGAGTTTAATGCCAGCCTGTATTACGTGCTGCGCTGGCTCGGTTTCCGGCTGGCAGGCTTCAACCTGATTATGGTTATTGGCCCTTTGCTGTCGGCGGTTACGCTGGGCGCTGTGCTGTCGATGGCCGCCGTTAAAAGGCTGGGCTCCACCCGCAGGCTGATGGGCTACATGGCAGCAGCCCTGGCCGTGTACCTGTTCCTGGCTACCACCGTGCATCCCTGGTATATCACCACGCTGCTGGCCCTTACAGTGGTCAGCCATTTCCGGTTTGCCGTGGTGTGGTCGGGCCTGGCTATACTTAGCTACGCTGCCTACCAAACACCAGCTTACCAGGAAAATCTCTTGCTGGTTGCTATCGAGTATAGCATCGTTTTCGTCTGGCTGCTCATAGAATTATACCTTTACCGGCAGCGCCGCCATGCTAATCTGACAGATTGAAGCAATAGGAAAGGATTAGAATAATTTAATGATGAATGATTTTATAGCTGCTGATTTTATCTATATTTAGCATGAAGTTTATTCGGCTTATTTTTCAAAAAATACAAATATGCTGAATAGTTTTCCCTTTGACGGATAATTAGGTAAAATAAAAGTCATAGAAAAAGGAGTAAAGTTGAAGAATGGATGATGTACAGAAATCGGCTTCTCAGAAAGCTTTTTTTATCTCGCTTATATATGTGGGTGTGGGTACGCTGTGCCTTTTGTCTATGTACGCAGATTCGCCTTTATATGGTGACTGGGCGTTTTTTGGTGCGCTTATAACTCTCCCTGTGACCTTCGCTAGCTTTGGTTTACTTTATATGGAGCCTGAAAGATTTGGCTTGGCTTTACTTATTCAAGCTATAATGTTCTTTGTTATGTGGTATTTGGTTTATAGGTCGCTGAACAAAACTAAATAGTCGAATGAAATTGATTTACCTAACAAAGCACATGAGCAAAGCGTCGGCTACTCCTCACACATCGTCTACACAAGTCCGTTTTGGGCATATTTGAAAAACTTTAGATTCTGTTTACAATACTTAATCTGGTAATATGATTGAAGATAGCGAGCATATTATTGCGTATAGAACCTGGATTAAAGCGCTAAAATCTAAAATTCAGTCAGCCAGAATCAAAGTTGCTTTATCAGTAAATGCGCAACTAATAGAGCTATACTGGGATTTAGGGAAAGATATTTCTGAGAAGCTGGGAAATTCAAATTGGGGTTCTAAGATTATAGAACAAATTTCTACAGACCTGAGGCATGAGTTTCCCGACCTCAAAGGTTTTTCCCGCAGAAACTTATACGCGATAAAGCAATGGTATCAATTCTATTCGCAGCAGTATGATTTTGTGCCACAAGCTGTGGCACAATTGCCATGGGGACATAACCGGCTTATCGTTTCCAAGATAAAGGATGTTGCAGATGCCATATTTTATTGTGAAGCGGCTATAAAGAACGGTTGGTCAAGAGATGTCCTTGAGATGCAATTGGATAGCAGGCTGGTAGAGCGCACAGGAAATACTACACATAACTTTGATAGCACCTTGCCTGAGCAACAGTCCCGGATTGCTTCCCAAACCTTTAAAGACCCTTACAACTTCGACTTCCTCGGCCTGCATGATGAGGCATTGGAAAGAGAAATAGAAAATGAGTTAACAGCCAACATAACAGAGTTCCTGCTGGAACTGGGCAAAGGCTTTGCGTTTGTGGGTAGGCAGTATAAAATCGAAATAAGTGAAACTGACTACTTCATAGATTTATTGTTCTATCACTTAGACCTGCGCAGTTACGTAGTCATCGAACTTAAAGCAGGGAAATTTAAACCAGAATATGCGGGTAAGCTTAACTTCTATCTTTCGGCAGTAGACAGCCAGATAAAAAAACCACATGACAACTCTACTATTGGAATACTCCTGTGTAAGAAGAAAGATAAAATAGAAGCTGAATACGCCCTGAGAGACATTAATAAACCTATGGGCATAAGTGAATACAAGTTGACCCAGGCAATTCCTGAAAATATAAAAACGCAGCTCCCCTCTATTGAAGAGTTAGAGCATGACCTGAACGAAAAAATAGAAAAGAACAGGCGGTAGCCACATCAGGTATTATAACCAAGCACACCCACCCAACCATGAGAAAGATCTACCTGCTAATCATACTTTCCATTTGCAGCATCAAAGCATTGGCGCAAACAGAGGAAGCAACACAAACTGTAGCACTGGACAGGCTGCTTAAACTAGAGCTGGGACTGCATGGATTGGGGCTTGGGTATGAAGTGCCGTTTGCTGAGAAGTGGTCGCTGAATTTAAGCGGCGGACTGGGAGGCGGGTATTACCTGGAAAACAGCGGAAATGCGAATGACTTCAACAGTTCATTCATCATCAACCAGCCTGTGGCCTATTTCAGATCAGAATTTAAGTATACTTACAATCGTCGTAAAAGGCTGATCAAATCAAAATCAATCCTGCATAACACAGGCAATTACGTAGCTTTCCAGACGAAGTATACCACCAACCGGGTGTTCAGGAGCAATGCATGGGAGGAAATGATTAATCCCTTAAACAGAACGCTGCTCCACGAAATACACTGGGGCATACAGCGGCCGCTCGGGCAAAAGTTTATTTTCAACATGCACTTGGGCCTGGGTTATGCCACCGATTTCGACTTCAACAACAGCCAGGTTTACCCGGCTGCAGGCGTTCAGTTTGCCTACATCCTGTCTAAAGGTATAAAGTAAGAGGAAATTTGATATCTAACTGGAACCACCAGGAAGGCAAACCTGCAGCCACCTCTGACTTCTTATTTGCAACAATTCATCGCCAAACACGAACAAAGCAGCCGGCTTATACGTGATACCTTAAACCCAAACCAAAGGCAATGGCTAACCGCGAAGAAGCAGTAAAGGTAGTTGTGATAGATCTGAATCTTACTTTTTATAACAAGAGCTCCAAGGACGAATTCTTTAAATTTATCTGCACCAAAAAGCCGCAGAATGCCAGGTACTATTTTCAGATGCTTTATTATAAACTGCTGGTAAACCTGCACCGGATAAGGCAGACTGAATTTAAGGAAAACTTTTTTAACTACCTGGATAACATTCCGCCGGCGCAAGTTGAGGCTTATGCTAAAGAGTTTTGGGAGAAAGAATATCCGGAGGAATTCAATCAGGAGCTCAAACAGCGCCTCGACAAACTGAAAGCAGATGGCGTGGAAGTTTTTTGCGCCACCGGTGGCCTTGAACTCTATGTAAAGCCTCTGTTTGATCTATACCCGATTGACGGGCTGGCCGGGACAATCGTTAAGTATGAAAACGACACTTACCTGGTACAGGGCAAAGCTTGCAAGCAGGAAGAAAAGCTACGCAGAATAAAGGAACACTATAAAGGCCGGCCTTTCAAAATTGTGGAAGCTTACTCCGACAGCAAGGAAGCCATACTTGACGCAGCAGAAAAAGCTTTTCTGGTAGAGGATGGAGAAATTTCTCCATACAATAGCTAAGATTAAAACATATATGAAGACCGCCTATATGGGTGCACTTAAGTATAAATTGCTGGTGACAACACCAACAGTGGCTGGAAGTAAAGTATTGCAGTTTGAAATATGCTACTTGGTTTTCTTTGTCATCCTGAATGAATCTTGGTTGAAAGGGATATTCCGGGAGGTTAAGCAGTAGCGGCTTGCCCACAAGATTCTTTCAGGATGCCAGATGCATAGAGCCAGTTCAATAGCTATACTTATATCCTGATTACAGCATTACAGCAACGATTTATACTTCCAGCAGCAAGCAATGCGCTGCTACTGAAACAAACCCGGAAGTGCAGATCACCACTAGCTTTCCGGCTCCCGCAGCGGGGCTGTGAGGAAATCATTCAGCGGCTTCAGGGCTTTAAATCCGGCAAGCACTACTTCCAGGAAATCATTGCGCAGCACCAGCTCATCCGGCAGGGGCATGATGCCGTTCCAGCTTTTGTGGCGCAGGTAATTGATGGCGGGGTTGTCTTTGTCGTAGCCTTTGGGCGTGGTTTTAAGCTGCTCGCCCTGCAGGGCGCCAAAGCGGCTCTTGAAACCCTCCGCCTCCACTATACCTGTAAATCCATCCAGGTTATAATCAATCTCCTGCCGCACTGCTTTGAGCTGTTCCGCCGGGGGATACCATAGCCCACCCGCCAGGAACGAATTGTTGTTGCCCGCCAAATGGATATAATAGCCCGGCAGCACGGATTTGCGCCCGCCTTCGGCAATATAGGCGCCGAAATGATCTTTGTAAGGACGTTTGTCGTTGGAGAAACGCACATCGCGGTAAATCCGGAACACCAGGTCTTTGCCCTGCTGCCCGCGCGCCGCAGGCTCAAAATGCTGCATCTCCTGCAGGAGTTCATCGAGAAAATTAATATACGCTTTGCGGGCGGCCTCATAACGGCCTTTGTGTTCGTTAAACCATTCGCGCGTGTTGTGCTCCGCTAAATCAGTCAGAAAGGTGAGGGTGCTTTTAGCTATAGTTGCAGGCATTTTTGTTCTTTGTTTATTTTATACTTTGCAGCTGGCTTTGGTAGACACATTCGTATTAGGGCATCAGATCCAGAGCTGTCTTGTTCTTTTATAAGGAGAAGTTCAAACCGAAATCTGTTCCTAAATCCTCCACATAATCTACATCCGAGAGGCACGGCAGCAAGGCGCAAGTTAAATGTAAATGTTCGATGTCCTGAAGCGTGGCCGGAAAGACTTCTGCTGTGCTCCATTGTTTGTTCCGGAAGAATGCAGGATATAGCTTTTTCATGCCCAGCAGGTAATAACCGCCATCTTCTGCGGGGCCCATTACCACATCACGCGCCTGCAGCTTATCGAATGCCTGCTGCACTATTTCCTGCGTCAGTTGCAGGCAGTCGCTGCCGATGATGACTACCGAAGTATAGCCTTCGGCAAAAGCGGCGGCAAAAGCAGCCTCCATCTTATGGCCTAAGTCGCCTTCCGCCTGTAACCGCTTCTGGTATTCCGCCTCAGGCCAGAGATCGTTTTCCGCTACTCTATCAGTATAGTATACCCGCTTATCTACCGGCAGGCACTGCGTTACATGCCGCGTATGTTGCAGCAGGTGCAGGTAAACTTCCAGCGCTTTTTCGGGGCCAATGGTGGTGGCCAGGCGCGTCTTCACTTTGCCCAGTTCGGGATTACGCACAAACAGCAACAGCAGCCTCCTGTCAGTCATACACCTTTTCTCCTTTTTGCAGCCACACGCCCCATGTTTTGGAATAAGCATGTACCCGGTTGGTCCTGCCCTGCCTGTTGTATACCGGATAACCCTCGTTTACCCATTCAAACAAGCCGCCATATAGGTTTTGTACCTGGTGATAACCAGCCTCTTTCAGCTCCTCCCCGATTTTCTGGCTACGCGCGCCAACGGAGCAATATACTACAATGGGCGTATCTTTCGGAATGTCCTGTACCTGCTTTAAATCAAATTTATCGGCGTTTACGAAGCGGGCACCTTTGATGTGGCTCACGCGGAACTCAGCGGGTGTGCGAATATCGAGCAGCAGAGGCTTTGGCCCACCGGATTGCTGCAACTGTGCTGCTAATTGTGCGGGTTTAATAAGTGGAAAATTATCTTTGTAAATACCCTTTAGCATGAGGTGATACGCACTGCCGGATGATTGCCCGCACGCCTGCATCAGCAACAGGCAGCAAAGGGCTGCCACCAGGTATAGTTTCTTTTGCATCATCCTCAGGTATAATATCGCGCCTTACTTCACCGTTTCGCCGCCGCAGCTGGAGCCGGCGCCAGCGGTGCAGCCGTAACAGTGCTGGTTCAACACAATGTGGCGCGCATCAAGGGCGGCAACATCAAAATCACGGAGATGCTGCATGGCTTTTGGGGCTACTTTTAGGTCGAGCATCTGGTTAAAATCGCAGTCGTAGAGATAGCCATTCCACCCTACCGAAATGGTGTTGCGGCACATCACGCCGGCTGCGGCAGCCGGGTTGAAGGCGTCTACCAACTTCTGCATATAGCTGTCGTAATTGCCGCTTTGCACCAGGTAATCTAAATAGCGGCTAATGGGCAGGTTGGTGATGCAGAACAGGTCGTTGAACACAATGCCATAGCCACTACTGAGCCTGCGCTTAAATTCAGCTTTGAGTGACGCCTGGCTGCCCGGCAGAAATGCGCCAGAGGGATTGTATACCAAATCCAGCAACAAACCTGTTTCTTCCTGCCCATACCCTACCTCATTCAGCAGTTGCAGGGCTTTGATGGATTTCTCGAACACACCCTCACCGCGCTGGGCATCGGTGCGTGACGCCTGAAAGTATGGCAGCGACGATATTACGTGCACACCATGTTGCTTAAAAAACGCCGGGAGATCATGATATTTTTTGTTGGCAAGTATAATGGTGAGGTTGCAACGCACGATTACGTGCCGCCCCATAGCTGATATTTCCTCTACAAACCATCGGAAATCAGGATTCATCTCAGGTGCGCCGCCGGTCAGATCTACCGTGGTGATTTGTGGTGCCCGTTGCAGCGCCTGCAGGCACAGCGCCATCGTTTCGCGCGTCATAATCTCTTTGCGGTCGGGGCCGGCATCTACGTGGCAGTGCCTGCAGGTCTGGTTGCACATTTTGCCCACATTTACCTGCAGGATGGTAGTGCCCGTTGGTGTTAACGGATACAGCCCGTGTTCGCGCAGGCGCTCTGCGAAAGCAGGGAATTCATCCCCCTGCCGCCTGGATTGCTGGAGTACATTGAGTTGAAAGGCGGAATCGGCCAGCTGGTGATGCTGGCCTTTTAATGATTTTACAGTGGACCCCATTGTTACATGGTCAGTTCTTTGATTTTGTTCATCATCTGCACGCCATGCACCAGCGCCGAACCACCTTTGATGGCAGCAGCTACGTGTACGGCTTCCATCATCTGGTTCTCATCGGCTCCCTTTTGCAGGCAATCGGTACTATAAGCATCAATGCAGTAAGGGCATTGCACCGCATGCGCCACGGCCAGGGCAATTAATGATTTTTCGCGTTCCGTCAGTGCACCTTCTTTAAAAACTTCGCCATAATAGTCGAAGAATTTGCGGCCCATTTCAGGCTGCAGTTCAGATATATTGCCAAATTTAGCAAGATCAGCCGGGTTGTAATACGTATTTTCCATGTGGTGCGGTAGTTTCAGTGATATGGCTCAATAGATACGCAGCTATACCCGCAAGCGGATTTAGCTGCTGTTTTATAGTTGCTATGCTAATAAAAAAGCCGGGCAAGCCTGTAATCCGGAGGCAGCCTTACTACAGCAACCGGAAAAGGCTACCAAAGTTCAGAAGAAGGTGATTTAAAATGGAGGAGCGCGCAGCAGCAGCTTGCTCAGGTATAATTCAAGCGGCTTTAGTAACAGGTTACGGAGCAGCGGGAATCTCAGGAAATGTCCTTTGTAGATGATCAGCAGCTTTATCCGGAGCCTGAAAGGCAGGCGCTGCAGGACACGGGTAAAATCTTCGGCCGAGTCAATGTCTGCTTTCGGGGCAAGCAGGGCAAAACACCCGAGGGTGGAATGCTGGCGGAAGGAGTACAAGGTAAGCTCATCCAGTACCTTGCCGGTTTGCCAGTTCAGCATAGCAAACGCCTCAGGGTCGAAGCAGCTGATATGCATGCCTATCAGGTAGGCGCCGCCGTCAGCTGCGGGCCCTATTACCATGTCATGCTGCTGCAGCGATTCTCCGGCTGTTCGCAAGTCTGCTGCCGAAAGGGCCGGGCAGTCGCTGCCAATGCATATTACCCGCTGGTAACCTGCTTCAAAAGCATCCTGAAATGCATTGGCCAGGCGCTCGCCAAATGTTCTGCCGGACTGTTGTGCTGTTAGAACTGTAACGAGCGGCAATTTACTCTGCTTCACGACGCTGAAGGTGTGCTGCAACAATACTTCTGCCACTTCCTTGTTCCTGGCGACAGCATGTCCCGAGCAGAAAGATTTATACTTTGTCTCGTGGGCTGCATCGTGTGCAAACAGCAAAATAGCGGTATCGGCAGTTTCGTTCATCTAGGACGCATTATTTATATACCTCTCTACCTGCTACAGTATATTTTGTTACAGTAAAATGTAAAAGAAGCAGTGATATTTCTGCTATCCGGCTGCAAATTATTCCGGCCGGACAGCAGCATAATGCGGGATTTCAGATGCGGAAAGCAGCGCTATATTGTACCTAAAGCCGGGCATTACAGGTAAATTGTCAGGTATAATACAGCATCAGCCGCTGGTAGCCAAACAGCTTTCACTATTTTAACAAGCTGAATACTTGTAAGATAGACACTTTTGTTTTGTTAAGTTACAGTGCACGCAGGTATAGCAAAGTTACGCAAGCCGGGTGCTGCGGTTTTCATACCTATACAACGCCCTAATACTGCCATTTTACAAGTAACGGGCACCCGGAAAATTTATCAGGATTTTATCTCGCCCATCACGAACATCTGGTCAAGCGTGGGGTTTATACTCCCGCCAACCGGCTCAAGGGTAATGGCAAAAGCCTGTGCGGCTTCAATCTGCTTCATCTGCTGCATACCTGGCTGGCCATTTGCCTGCAGCATTCCGGCATCTATGGGTTTGCCGTCATAAAGCGCCCACAGCTGGTACTGCTTGCCCGCCGGCAGTGCCGGCAGTTGCACAGCATCAACGTATACTTTCTGTTGCTGCGGGCTCCAGTATACCATCACGTTTGCGTTAGGATGCGCTTCCACACCCTTCAGTTTTACGGGCCTGTAATCTTCATCGCGCAGCATTCTCAGGAGCTGCTCCTGCTGGTTAAGCTGGTAAGAGGCCGTCTGATAATTTTGCGCCAGCGTTTGCTGTGAGGCTAGTGCCGTAGACAACTTTCCTTCCGCCTGCTGCCACTTCTGATAGAAATGATAACTCAGGAAACCTGATAGCAGAAACAACACCACACTGGCAGCAAACATCCACCTGTAAGGCAACGCTTTCTTTTCCGCAGCAGGATACAGCGGACGCACATTATCTGCTTCGTCCGCATAGCCGCCTGCCAAAGGCGATACTGCAGCAATGTGTTGCATAATGCTTGCCTTGAGTTCCGGCCTTGGTGGCACGGCATGCAGCCGGGCATAATTATCTATTGCCTCGCAAGCCTCCTGCAGGGCAGCTTGTATTTCTGCCGAGCTGGCGGCCATACGCTCCACCTCCTGCCGTTCGTGCTGGTTCAATGCACCCAGGGCGTACATTTCCAATATTCCGGACGCTATGTATTCTTCGCTATTCACGTCCTTTAAAAAACTTTCCCAATAATTTAATTGCACTGCGCGCTCTTGTCTTTACCGTTCCTAACGGAATATCAAACTCCTCCGCGATTTCACTTTGCGTCATGCCCTCAAAATACATCAGATCGATAATCTGCTTTTGATCGGGGCTTAATTTCTCCGTGATTTCGCGCACGCCAATGTGCTCTGGCCGAAAGGATTCGGTACCCAGGTTTGCCCGCGGCGATACAGGGATATCCTGCGTTTTCTGACTTACGCGGTGCTGCTTTGAGCGGATTTTGTCGATGGCTAAATTCCTGCAAATGTTTATCATCCAGGTAAACAGCCTGCCTTTTGCCTCATCATAACTGTGGAATGAGTTCCATATTTTAACGAAACCCTCCTGCAGCACGTCTTCCGCTGTTTCCTCTACTTTTACAATCTGCAGCACCACGCCATAAAGCGCTGCGCTGTACATGTCGTAGAGCACGGAAAGCGCCTGTGCGTCGCGTGCGCGCAGCCGGGCTATCAGTTCCTCCTCGCTTAGTTTATATGTCGGTTGGTTTGGCAAAGATGCTAACGCTTAAATCCTGGATGAATTTTGTCATCCACAGCAAATTTATGTTTTTATTTTGGGAAACTGCTTTACTAACTCTTTTGAGAGTAAATTGTTGCCTGTAACCTAAATATCTTTTCAACTACGAAACAACAACAACATCCCGGCTATACCCTGCCGTATACTTACAGAACAAATTAAGCAACATAAACAGCATGGCCATAGAAACAAAAAACCCAGCCACCGGCGAGGTAGTGAAAACCTTTACGCCGCACACGCCTGAGGAAGTGAAGCAGAAAATAGAAGCGGCTGAGGCTGCTTTCAGAAGCTGGAAAAAGACTGGTTTCGGGGAGCGGGCGCAGTACATGCAGCAGCAGGCGGATATCCTGGAAAACGAAGCAGGAACGTATGGCCGCATCATCAGCCTGGAGATGGGCAAGCCCCTGCAAGATGCCGTGGCCGAGGTAAAGAAATGCGCCACAGTTTGCCGCTATTACGCCGAAAATGCCGAAAATTTTCTGAAAGATGAAGCGGTAGAAACCAAAGCCTCCCGCAGTCTGATTGCTTACGAGCCGCTGGGCGTGGTGCTGGCTGTAATGCCCTGGAACTTCCCCTTCTGGCAGGTGTACCGTTTCCTGGCGCCGGCCCTGATGGCGGGTAACGTAGGCTTGCTGAAGCACTCCTCTAATGTGCCGCAATGTGCCTTGGCAATAGCGGAAATCTGCCGCAAGGCGGGCTTCCCGGATGATGTATTCCAGACGCTCCTGATCGGTTCAAAAGAAGTAGACGCTGTTATCGAGAACCCGCTGGTAAAAGCTGTAACCCTCACGGGCAGTGAAGCCGCTGGATCAATGGTGGCTGCCAAAGCCGGGGAGCAGATAAAAAAGACCGTGCTGGAACTGGGCGGCAGCGACCCTTTTATTGTACTGGATGATGCAGACCTTGAGCAAGCTGCTACATTTGCCGTAAAATCGCGCATGGTGAACACCGGACAAAGCTGTATTGCCGCCAAGCGTTTTATTGTAGTGCAAAGTATAGCCGATGACTTTCTGAAGCGTATGAAGGAAATGATGGGCGCCCTGAAAACTGGCAACCCGCTTACGGATGACTGTGACTATGGACCTATGGCCCGCAAAGATCTGGCTGTAGAGCTGGAAGAACAGGTGCAGCAATCACTCAGAAAAGGAGCTCAGGTAGTGCTGGATGGTGGCCGCACCGACACCGAAAGCGCCTACTTTAAACCCATGATTCTCAAAAATGTAACCCCAGGCATGCCGGCTTACGACGAGGAGATGTTTGGCCCGGTAGCCGCCGTTATGATAGCCAAAGATGAGGAAGATGCCATCCGGATTGCCAACGACTCCCGTTTTGGGCTGGGTGGCGCCGTCTGGACACAGGACAGGGAACGCGGACTGCGGGTAGCGCGGCAGGTAGAAACAGGCGCTATGTTTGTGAATGCGTTGGTTGCTTCTTCGCCGGAGATGCCCTTTGGCGGCATCAAGAAATCAGGATACGGCCGCGAGCTTTCCTACCTCGGCATACGCGAGTTTGTAAACCAAAAGAGTATCTGGGTAGCATAATAATGTGCTGCTTTTTAATGTGCTGATGTGCTAATTACAATCAGGAAATTTGAAGATGTAGTGATTTGAAGATGTTCGTTCTCAAATCACTGACTATCAAACTTCTGAACAATTAAGTAAGCAGACAAAAAATAATAATGTGTTTTTCAGGATGAGATTTTGATATGAAACGCTTATCAATCAACTCGCTAACACAAACAAATCTTGTGTCAAATATCCTGATACTTATGTCCTTTTACTTAGCACCTCAACAATAACCCAGCAGCTTGTATACCGCATACCCGGCTATCTCGTGCAGCAGCAAGTGCCAGCGATCAAAGGCTTCTATACTGGGGATGATGGTGTCGTCCAGGGCATAACTTTTTTCACCGGCATAAAAATCGGTACTGTAGGTATCGGTTTTTATGCCTGCTTTCCGGAAGCAGCCTGCAGCCCTGCGCATATGGAAAGCCGAGGTTACCAGCAGCGGCCGCTCCCATTCCGGATGCTTTGCCAGTACCTTCCCGGTATTTACTGCATTTTCGCGGGTATTGCGGCTGTTACTTTCTATGAAAATGTCTCCTTCGGGTACGCCTGCGATCAGCAGGATTTTCTTGATTTGAACTGCCTCAGGCACCTTGTCTTTTATAATAAGCCCACTCCCGCCTGAAATCAGGAATTTATCGATTTTTCCCAGCCGGTATAACTGCAGGGCCTGCAGGAACCGGTCTGCACCTTTTGCAGTATGAATGCGATCCGGAATATCGTTCCGGTAACTTGTAACACCCGTCAGGATAATGGCCACATCGTGGGACTTTACCTGGCTGACAGGAACAGCATCCACTTCCCACGCCCGCCAGGCTATGTTGGCCAGCCAAGGGTTGGATAGCACCAGCAAGATAGTAACTGCCGAAACCAGGCAAAACCGTTTCTTTGCGGCAGATTTAAGGAAGAGAGCAAGCAGCAGGAGCAAAAGCACCCACAGGAAAGGCATCAGCAGGAAATCAAGCGTTTTGGAAAGAATAAAATACATAGGGAATAGTTGGTACAGCAGCCGGAGCAGCCGGGAAACCGGAGCTATACTTACACAGCAACACTGTTATACTTGTGCTATTAATTTTGAACAGACTACAGCACAAAGATACAAATATACGGATATGAAAATTCTCACAATCCTCTATTTTGTGATGGGCATATTGAAAGGCGCTATTATATCTTAAAAGCCGGCTGCATAATCTCGCATATCCCAGCCAACTAATCTTTTTGCTTTGCCCCGGTAAGTCAGAAAAGTATAGCGAAAGCAGCGGCACAGAATCAGAAAAAACGCCTGAACAGCCACAACAGCAGCGAAAACAGCAGGCTAAGCAGCAGCATACTCATAAAGGGCGCATAGAACCGCATGTTTTTCCGTTCGATGCGGATGTCGCCGGGCAGGTGGCCGAACCAGCTGAATTTGTCGCCGGCCAGCCATACCACCAGGCCAACCAGCACCAGTATAACCCCGAGTATTACCATCATTTTACCTATAGGCTGCATGTGGTTTACGCCTCCGCCCTAAAGTTTATACTTATTTAAAACTTGCCCGCAAACCAATTCCGAAACTAAGGATATCCCACTTGGTCAGGGTTTCGTCTTTGAAAGCTGAGGTTGCGATCAGGTCATACGTGCCTACCTCACCGTAGAGGCTCAGCTCTTTGAACGTGTTGCTGTTGGGCAAGGCATAGTTAACAGCCGGGCCTAAACCGCCCGTCAGGCGTAAGCTGCTCGTCCACCAGTAATAATCGCTGGCAGGGTACGCGTTAGACCAATTGGTAGAAAACTGGCTCCTGAAGTAATAGCTGAGCCCCATACCTACCCGCAGCGGGGTTAGCGAGAAATCGTTATGCAAAGGCACTTTCCGGAAAGGCTTGTAGATTCCTTTCAGCGTGAGCAGGTGCAGGGCTTCGGCGGCATCAAACTTCGGCACGAAGCCATAAGATAGTTCGGCATTAATTTTATCATGGGCAAAACTATAGCCCGGTGCAATGGAAAACATGCCGATGTTGCCGGCAAACTGCAGCGTTACAGCATCCGGTGCATACCATTTGCGTGCAGCATTGCTGTCTCCGGCATCCTGGCTGTGGGCAAGAGAAGGAACCGCCAGCAAGCAGATCATTCCCCAAAACATCTTAATTCTCATGAAATTCTGATCCTAAAAATGAACACGTTCAAAGCTCACATCATCCCCCATTACGGTAAACACCAGGTATTCCCGGTCTTTAGAGGTTGTGGTTTGTACGTATGGCACAGTACCGTCGAAAGGAAAGCTATACTTAAAAGTATGGTTGTGGCCGTGTAGCGAAAAAGTAACATTATACTGGCTCAACAGCTGCCCGTAGCGTGCGGCATTTTCCTGCCCGAACTCATAGTTCTCCGGCGGTATGTGCGAAACTACAAATATATTCTCGTAGCCCGCAGAAGCTGCCAGCTCTTTCTCCAGCCAGTCCAGATCCGGAGCCTGCTTATCAAACTCAATATAATTGGTATTGAGTAGTATAAACTTGCTGTTGCCTACTGCAAAGCTGGTATTATAGTCGCCATACATGGCTTTAAATGCCAGCTGCCCGTTGTTTACAGCATCGTGGTTGCCTATTACCGCTACATACGGTATCTGAAGTGTTTTAAAATCTTCATGTATCAGCTTAAATTCCTGCGCCAGCCCAAAATCGGTCAGGTCGCCGCCCAGCAATAGGAAATCAATATCGTGGCGCTGGTTAATGTTGTGCACCATGGCTTCGTTCTCTTCATAAAACCCCTGCACATCAGCCGAAAGTATAAAGCGCAGGGTATCGCCGGGAGCAATATCCAGTGCTTCGATTCTGGCGATGTTGCGCGTGTTGATATCCTTTTCATCGTCATCCAGCCGCACCTCATAAGGGCTGTACTCAAACTCCTCGCAGGCCTGTAAGCCAAGGCTTAGCAGCAGGAAAAGCGCCCCTGCGGCGGAACGGCAGTTAAAAGCAAATCTCATGGTGTTTTTCTTTTATGCTGTAGTATACCAGGCCTATAACAAGAGGTTGCGGCTAAAGTTCTGGCTTTGTTCCTGTATAATGCAAATCTCTCATAAATATTTTAATGTCAGCATGATATGGTATTAAACTATTTTATAACTGCGATACTCCCGTGGTTGATTTAGGCTCAAAGCATCGCCTTCTAACTTACCCGTAGCTACTCCTTCAAGATGTTTATACTTTAATAATAAGCAGCTTTACCTCACCCCAACCTTCTCCTTTTTAGAGGACTCCTACCCCAAAGCAGGAGAGGGAACTCTGATGCTTACGCCAAAGCACAAGTTTTGTAGTGATAGCTTAAACTCCCTTCCACCATGATCCTTGCAGGATGACAAAGAAGAGGTAATAAATTAAGTGAGGTCTATACTTTACGAGAAGCAAAAGGCAGAGCTATTGAAATGTCTCCAGTCCGAGGGTTGAGCGCCTTGTAGCTGTTGCGGTGCCGAAGGCAGCATGAGCCCTGGCGAGGGCAGCTTCAGCTACACCGCGCGATGCCCAGGGACGAGGCCTCCCGGCCTTGAGGGCGCCAATGTAAAAATGAAACAGGACAAGTATAAAACTGAGGATGAACAACAGCTACCAAGTATAGCCACAAGTATAACCTGCAACAAAGTATAACGCAAACCCTGGCATCCTTACACAGGAAACCCACTATTTATACTTCTTAAAATTCGCACATGCACCCTAAAAACCGTAAATTTGGCTTCTGTAGAATCCTGTAATCCCTGAAGAGCTTGAAAGTTTGCATTGCTGAGAAACCTAGCGTCGCCCGCGAAATTGCCCTGGTGCTGGGCGCCAGGACAAAGAAAGACGGCTACTACGAAGGCAACGGCTACCAGGTAACCTGGACGTTCGGGCATTTCTGTACCCTGCGCGAGCCCGACGACTACCGCCCCGAATGGAAGCGCTGGAGCCTGTACGACCTGCCTATGCTGCCCGAACAATACGGCATTAAACTGATACAGAATAAAGGCGTGGAACAGCAGTTCAGGATCATTAAAAAGTTGCTGGCTGAGGCTGATGAAGTGATTAACTGCGGCGATGCCGGGCAGGAAGGCGAAGTGATACAGCGCTGGGTGCTAACGGAAGCCAAATACAGAAAGCCTTTTAAGCGCCTCTGGATTTCATCTCTCACCGAAGAGGCCATCCGGCAGGGTTTTGCCCAGCTGCGCGAGGGTTCCGAGTTCGACTCGCTGTACCAGGCTGGCAAGAGCCGCGCTATCGGCGACTGGCTGCTGGGCCTGAACGCTACCCGCCTTTTTACGCTCAAGTATGGACAGGGCCGCCAGACACTTTCTATCGGGCGCGTGCAGACGCCCACGCTGGCCATGCTCGTAAACCGCCACCACGAAATTGCCAATTTCGTGCCGCAGCCTTATTGGGAACTCAAAACCATTTACCGCGACACCACTTTTGCCAGCACCAACGGCCGCTTTCAGAAAGAGGAAGAGGCACAACAGATACTCGGGGCCATACAGCAGGCAGAGCTGACCATAACGGACGTAGAAACGAAGAAAGGAACCGAGTCGCCGCCCAGGCTTTTCGACCTGACATCGCTGCAGATTGAGTGCAACAACAAACTGGGCCTGTCGGCAGACGAAACCCTCAAAACAGTGCAGAGCCTGTACGAGAAAAAAGTTGTTTCATACCCGCGCGTTGATACCGTGTTTCTGCCAGATGATATTTATCCGAAGATTCCGGGTATACTACAGGGCCTCAGCAACTACAGGCAAGAAGTAGCGCCGCTGCTGGAAGGCAAAATCCGCAAGAGCAGAAAAGTATTCAACAACAACAAAGTAACTGACCACCACGCCATCATACCCACCGGAGCCAGCGCCGGCAGCTTGTATGGGCGCGAGGCCGATGTATACGACATCATCACGCGCCGTTTTCTGGCTGCTTTTTACCCGGATTGTATCGTAAGCAACACCACGGTGCTGGCCGAGTCGGCGGGTTATGCGTTCCGGGTACGGGGCAAACAGATTCTGGAGCCGGGCTGGCGTGTGCTGTACGGCGCCGAAGACATAAAACCGGAACCATCCGGCGGTAAGGAAGGCGAGAACAAAGAAGAAGAGGAAACGGCTGGTGTATTGCCGCACTTCGATAAAGGAGAGCACGGGCCACATGCGCCGCTCCTGGAAAAGAAGATGACGAACCCGCCCAAAGAGTATACCGAAGCCACGCTGCTGCGCGCCATGGAAACAGCGGGCCGCCAGATAGACGACCAGGAACTGAAGGAAGCGTTGAAAGAAAATGGCATCGGCCGCCCTTCCACGCGTGCCGCCATCATCGAAACACTGTACAAACGGCAGTACATCCGCAAAGAGAAAAAGAAAATTGTGCCTACCCAGATGGGCATTGATTTGATTGGCGTGGTACGGAACCAGACGCTGAAATCGGCGGAGATGACGGGCCAGTGGGAACGCAAACTGCGCCAGATTGAAGGAGGTGAGTTTAAAGCCGATGCCTTTCTGCAGGAGTTGCAGGACTTTGTAGTGAGCCTGGTACAGGAAGTAAAGTATGACAAAGCAACTGTTACGCTGGAGCCGCAGACAGAGGAGCAAAAGCCCGCAGACAAAAGCAAAAAGAAGAAAGACACTGCCACACCTAAAACTGCTACCACGCCCGGCCTCGGTACATGCCCGTCCTGTAAGCAGGGCCACATCCTGAAAGGCTCCAAAGCCTATGGCTGCAGCCGCTACAACGATGGCTGCCGTTTCCTGATTCCGATAGCGCAGCAGGGCAAGCAACTAACGGAAAAGCAGGTGCAGGTGCTGTTGAGCAAAGGCAAAACGCCCGTTATCAAAGGTTTTACGGATGCGCAGGGCCAGAATTTCGATGCCATACTTACTTTGGATGCGGCACATCAGTTGGTTGCGGAAAAGGTGGAGAAAGCCGCTGCAGCCGATCCATTTGCAACTTGCCCGCGCTGCAAACAGGGCAAACTGCTCAAGGGCAAAGCTGCTTATGGTTGCAGCCGGTTCCGGGAGGGCTGCCAGTTTATCGTTCCGTTTGAGAAAGGCGGCAGGCAGCTGACAGAGAAACAACTGTCTGCGCTGCTGCTAAAAGGTAAAACACCAAAGATAAAAGGCTTCGTTTCCGAAAAAACAGGCCAGCCGTTTGATGCGGCACTTGCCCTGAATGAGCAGTGGCAGGTCGTTTACCAGTTCGATTAAAAAAGTGCGGGCAAGTATAAAATTATACTTGCCCGCACTGCTAAGGTATAAAGACGCCGGCACCTTACCTCACAGAAAACTTCACGTCCTGCACCATTACGTTGGTACGCTTGTCTGTCGCTGAGATAGACAAAGTATAATCGCCCGGCATAAAGTTGCCGATGGGTAGCAGCGTATCAAGTTCCAGTACATTTTTATCTGCCACCTTGCTAAAGTCAAGGAGGGATTTCTCGCCGGAACTGCCTTTTACCACAAAAGTAATATCACTGAATTCATCTTTGTCAACAGCCGTAACGCTGACGCGCAGCCCTTTGGTGGCTGTTACAGACTGGTTATTGACCGGGTTGTTTACTGTTATACTTGGTTTGGACCCGTCCGGCTGCAGGGTACCGTCCTCCAACAGATCCTCACATGCTGTAAACATCATTATACTTGCAGCAGCTAAAGCGGCCAGCTTTGCTTTCATGCTCATACTATTATGGCTAATGTTTGTATTTGCGGCTGCCAGCGTTTACCAGCTGCTGCAGAGGTATTTATACTTCCCTACAAAGTTACAAAGCAAGTTGATTGCGCAAAACAATATTATGAATATAATTACAATTAAGCAATTTTGTTCCTGCAACATCTATCCAATAAAACAAGCCTCCTTATACTACTTTACAGCTCATGACTTTTAAAAGTATAAATCGTATCAGATATCATACTTTCAACTTTATACCTCATAATACAATTATTTTATACCGTTGCCGCACAGTATGCGATTACCGCCGGAAATCTATAGGTTTTGCTGTCCCAAAGAAGCGCATCAGGTAGCGCCGGATACAATGGCGCATATAACATTATAGACTTTTTAGCCGTAAAAAATATAAACTGCGGCGAACGACTGCAGCATACATTCTTTGAAATTATTTTAAATACATAAAAACGACAACTATGAGAAGCTATGAAAATTCAGGGTATAACCCTTATAACGACAACCAGCGCTCTGAAACAAGGAGCGCAGGACGAAATTATTATTCCAATGACTTTGAACTGGGTAATGGCAACCACAGCAACAGTTTTGTAAGTAACCGCCGGGACGGTATGGGCTCGGGCCGCGATACGTTTGCAAACTCCGGCTATGCCAGCTCAAGCTATAACAACAATTTAGGCTACGGCTCCGGCGCAACCTATGGCAGCAGCGGTTCAGGCTCCCGCTACGGATCAGGCTCAAACGACTACAGCAGCAATTATGGTTCTTCCGGCGCTAACTATGGCTCCGGCAACAGCGACTACTATGGCTCGTCGAACTATGGCAACTATGGTAACAGCGACCGATACGGCTCTTCCGGATACTATGGTTCTTCCAGTAACCGCTACAACGATTATGATTCAGATAACAATGGCCGCAGCAGCTGGGATCGTGCCGGTAACAAAATAGAAAATGCCTGGGACCGCACCAAAGACCGTGTATCCAATGCCTGGGACAGGGTGACAAACGATAACGATAACGACAGTTACAGGAACTCGTCTTACAACCGCAGCAACAACTATAACAGCTACGGTTCAGGTTATGGCACAAACTATGGCTCATCTGATTACAACGACTATGACAGAGGTCGCTACAGTTCGTCGAACCGCTACTCGTCTTATGACAACGATCGCAACAGCGATCATGACCGTGGATTCCTCGACAAAGCAGGCGATGAAATAAAATCATGGTTTGGTGACGACGATGCCGAACGCAGAAGAAGAATGGACGACGCCCGCGACTATGACAGCGACAACCGTTATGGAAGCAGCAGAAACAACTACACCGGGCCTCCATACTCTTATGGCTCCTCTTCACGCAGAGATTACGAGTGGTAAGTAATAACCGGCATCCGTTTTTATACGGTAAACGGTTGTTCTTAACCTGAGAATAGTGGATGTATCTCCACATAAAAAGCCCCGCTACGAATATAGCGGGGCTTTTTGCGTCTTTATCAGTTGGATTTATACTTTACTCCGCCGCAACATCATCCGGCGTATTTTCTTCATCCAGCGGCGCTGCCTGCATGCCATAGATATGCTCGTAGCGCTTAAAGGAATTTATATCGATGTTGAGGTTATGGAGCAAGCCTTCGCGGATATCATACACCAGGCCATGCAGTTTCGGGGGAGTTTCTGTCCGAAGGGCATTCTGGATAATGGAGGTCTGATAAAGGTTGTGTACCTGCTCTATTACGTTTAGTTCTACCAGCCGGCGCAGCCGCTTTTCCTCGTCGTAAATGCTCATCACCTCACGCTCATGCAGGCGAATCACGTCTTTGATGTTGCGCAGCCAGTTGTCAATCAAACCAAACTGGCGGTGGCTGGCCGCCGCCGCTACGCCGCCACAACCGTAATGCCCGCACACGATAATATCACGCACCTTCAGTACTTCCACCGCATACTGCAGCACCGACAGCAGGTTCATATCGGTGTGTACCACCATGTTGGCAATGTTGCGGTGCACAAACATTTCGCCCGGCCCGGTACCCGTAATCTCACCGGCCGGCACCCGGCTGTCGGCGCAACCTATAAACAGGTAACGGGGTTCCTGGCCCTGCGACAGCTTTGTAAAATAATCTTTGTCCTCGGTGAGCCGCTGCTCTACCCATTTTTTATTGTTCTCAAAAATCTTTTCCATTTAGTCTTTAGTTACAGGCTTGTTGCTATACCAGACACTTCTTCTTTTTACTTAAACTGTAAAGTTCCTGCGGTTGTTTACATAAATTTCCGGAAGGCAAGTTTAAGGAATCAGCAGCAAAGTATAGGCAGTTTTTTTCATTTTATCGTTTTAAGCTCCTTTTATTACTCTGCGCAATGCATTAATGCAGCTCCATTACCTGCACCTCCGGCACATTACGCAGCTCTACTTCAATGTGCCGCTCGTGGGCTGTTTTCTTAAATTCTTGGATGGCTTCCACCACATCATAATCAATATAGGCGGAGTTCTCGCCGTCTATCACCACATGGCTGTGAGGCGGCAGATGGTCCAGGGTGAGGATGATGCTGGCTTTGTTGAGGAACGAGACATGCTCGCTCAGCCGGATGCGAATTTCTTCGCGGTCTTTGTGCTCCTCTTTGTGGAAGAAATAAGGTGATTTGTAGTTAGCTTTCAGGATGTACAGCACGCCAACGGCCAACCCGATGCTAATACCTACCAGCAGATCAGTAAACAGAATAGCTAATACGGTTACAATAAAAGGGATAAATTGCTCCCACCCCAGCTTAAACTGGCTTTTGTAAAGACTTGGTTTGGTAAGCTTAAAACCTACTACCAGGAGCACCGCCGCCAGTGCAGACAGCGGAATCTGGTTCATGAAACCTGCCAGAAACAAGACCGACAGCAGCAGGAAAAGACCGTGCACAAAACTGGCTACCCGCGTCTGGCCACCTGCCGCCACATTGGTGGAGCTACGCACAATCACGGCCGTCATCGGCAGGCCACCAACCAGCCCGCTCACCATGTTGCCGATGCCCTGCGCTTTCAGCTCGCGGTTGGTATTGCTGCGGCGCTTGTGCGGGTCCAGTTTGTCGACGGCTTCCACACTCAGCAGCGTTTCGAGGCTGGCCACAATCGCTATGGTAAACGCCACCACGTAAAGGGAAGGACTGGCAAGCTGGTCGAAACTCAGAAAACGCAGCTCACTGCCCAGGTCACTAATACCATTTATAATGGGGAGGCTTACCAGATGACTTTGCGCAACCGCCAGCTCCGGCATGAAAGAAACGAACAGCGCATTGAGGACAATAGCGAGCAGCACAGCAACCAGTGCGCCCGGAATCAGCTTAAAGAACTTAAACCGCTTGAATGCCGGCCGGTCCCACCCGATAAGTATAGCCAGCGAGATGACGCCAATCAGCAGCGCGCCCAACTCTATACTTGCAAAAGCGTGGCCTATTTCAGAAAAAGTGGTGCGGCCGTCCGGCTGAAAAAACTGCATCTCGCCAAAGAAATCTTCGTCAGCACCCAGAAAGTGCGGAATCTGTTTCAGGATAAGGATTAGACCAATGGCCGCCAGCATCCCCTTGATAACGGATGAGGGGAAGTATAAACCGATGATGCCCGCCTTAAAAAAACCCAACCCCAACTGGATGACACCTGCCAGCACCACGGCCAGCAGAAAAGCATCAAAAGAGCCCAGCGTTTCGATGCCGTTGAGCACAATAACAGTGAGGCCCGCAGCCGGGCCGCTCACGCTGAGTTGCGAGCCACTAAGCCAGGACACTAGCAGTCCGCCCACAATGCCCGTCACGACGCCGGAGAAAAGCGGTGCACCCGAAGCGAGCGAAATGCCGAGGCAAAGCGGCAGGGCCACAAAAAAGACGACCAAACCGGCGGGTATGTCCTTGCCAAGGCTGTTCAGGTACCCCGGTGAATTTGTAATTTCTTTCATTTTATTCCGACTGTTAATAACGTTTGTAAGTATAGCCCGGAGCGGTGTGCTCCTCAGCCTTTGTGCTACAAACTTATCGCGGCCACATTAAGCCGGAATTAAAACAATATTAAAATCCGATTAAAATCAGCGCTCGGACGGAATAAAGCCATAAGCCTGCGGCAAGGTGATGGTTACTTCGGTGCCTTCGCTTATTTTAGAGTTAACGGAAATGGTGCCGCGGTGCAGTTTCAGGATACGCTCGGCCAGGGGCAGGCCGATGCCGTGGCCGGTAATGTTGCGCACGTTTTCAGCCCTGAAAAAAGGCACGAACACATGTTTTAAGTCTTCCGGCATGATGCCCAGCCCTCTGTCCCGCACCCGCAGCGCTACCTCGTGGCGCAGTACTTCCAGCTGGCAGCTGATGCTGCGGCGCTCCTGCGGAGAGAATTTAAGGGCATTTTCCAACACGTTCACCACGGCAATCAGCAGCAGCGCTTCGTTGCCTTTTACCACCAGGCGGTCTTCCTCTTCGGGCACGTTGGCAAAATCAATATCGATGTGGGCGTTGGGCTGGCGTTTCAGTGCTTGTTCGCGGGCCATCCACACCAGTTCGTCGAACCGCAGGTAGGTTTTCTTTATTTTGGAGGCATCTATACTTGCCTGTGCAATCTGTAGCAAGCCATTAGACAGTTCGGTGAGCAGGCGGGCATCTTCCAGGATGGATTGCAGCACGCGCTGGTATTCCTGCGGCTCACGCGGTTTCATCAGGGCTACCTCCAGCTCGCCCATCATGGCGGTGAGCGGCGTACGCAGCTCGTGCGAGGCATTGGACACAAAGGTGCTCTGCATCTCAAAAGCCAGTTCCAGCCGGTCGAGCATCTTGTTAAAGGTTTGGGCCAGGTGCGATACTTCATCGGCACCATCCGCATTGCTCAGGCGCCTGTGCAGGTCCGACGCACTGATTTTTTCTACCTCGCTTACCACTTTAATAATGGGCCGCATCGCCTGCTTCGAAAACACCCAGCCGGCCAGCAGTACCACCACCATCGAGCCCAGGAAACCTACCACCAGGATTACTTCCAGGTGCTGTAGTTTCTGCAGACTATACTCGTCTACGGACGAAGAAAGCACGACAAAATTGCCCTGGTTATCGGGGTAATAAATACCCACCACCTGCCGTACACCTTCCGAAAAGCGTACTTCTTTTTTCTGCACAACCTCTGCCAGTTGCTTCTTATCCACGCCCAGGTTGCCCTCTCCTTCCGCTAAGTATAAACGACCATCAGTACGGTAAATGCGCACGGCCTCATGCGGCAGCACCTGGTAAGACAGCACCTCGTTGTGGTGCCGCGTGGTGGCATCCACCTCATCGGCCTCTAAAAAATGATGCGCCATAATGGATGCGCGCCGCCCGATGCGCTTGTAGAAATCGTCCTGTCGGTAGAGGGACGTGAAATAGTATATCACCAGCGAAAACAGCACAAGTATAAGGGCGAAAATGCTGGCAAACTGCAGGGTTAGTTTTGTGCGGATGGTCATGCGTCCTCCTGTACTTTCAGCACGTAGCCCATGCCCACCAATGTATGGATAAGCCTGGTCTGGTGCCCTTTGTCTACTTTTTTGCGCAGGAAATTGATGTACACGTCTATCACGTTGCTGCCGGTATCAAACGATGTTTCCCATACCTGCTCCGTAATATCTACCCGCGACACTACCCTGTTCTGGTTGCGCAGCAGGTAGTAGAGCAAGGCAAATTCACGGGCTGTCAGGTTGATGGGGCTGCCGCCGCGCGTAACGGTTTTCTTTACCAGATCCATTTCCAGGTCGGCTATACTTAGTTTTTCGCCATTGCTGCTGTCGGAGCCGCGGCGGGTGAGCGCCCGGATGCGGGCCAGCAGTTCCTTAAACTCGAAGGGCTTGGTCAGGTAATCGTCGGCGCCGGCATCCAGCCCGGTAATCTTGTCGTCGGTGGTGCCCAGCGCAGTGAGCATCAGGATGGAGATGGTGGGGTTATGTTTGCGGATTTCGCGGCACACGTCCAGGCCACTCATGTGGGGCAGGATGATGTCGAGCAGCACCAAATCATATTCATGCTGCAGCGCCAGCTTTACGCCAAAGGTACCGTCGTAGGCCTGGTCTACCTCGTAAGTTTGCTCCTCCAGCCCCTTCTTTATAAAGGCGGCCACTTTCGGCTCATCCTCAATCAGCAATATTCTCATGCGCGTTTTGGCTATACTTTAAGGCAGTTGCTGTAAATTTGTGCGCCGCCCGGGTTGTAAAGTTACAGCATCGCTTTAAAACAACTAACATGCTTCTTTGTTGCCGGGGCAGCGCCTGGCTAATCCTATTGCACAAGAAATCGTTTTACAATGTATGGCACACGCACACCACGACCATTCTGCCCCCGGACACCATCACCATCATGCCGGGGATAACATCAAGGTAGCTTTTTTTCTAAACCTGAGCTTCACGGTGCTGGAGTTGTTTGGCGGCCTCTGGATAAACAGTATGGCCATTCTGTCGGATGCGCTGCATGACCTGGGTGATTCGCTCTCGCTGGGGCTGGCCTGGTATTTTGAGAAAGTGGCCAAGCGTGGCCGCGACCAGCATTATACTTTCGGCTACAAGCGTTTTTCGCTGCTGGGGGCTGTTATCAATTCGGTGGTATTGCTGGTAGGTTCTATTGTGGTACTGTACGAATCTATTCCGCGCATCTTTCATCCGGAGCCGGTTAATGCCGCCGGCATGATGGGCTTTGCCGTACTGGGTATTGTGGTAAACGGAGCGGCAGTGCTGCGGTTAAAAAGCGGCAGTTCCTTAAACGAGCGTGTGGTGCGGCTGCATTTGCTGGAAGATGTACTGGGCTGGGTGGCGGTGCTGGTGGGCGGTATTATACTTTACTTCTTCAATTTTCCCGTTATTGATCCGCTGCTGTCGCTGGGCATCACCTGTTATGTACTGTATAATGTGGTGCGCAACCTGCGCCAGAGCATGAAGATATTGCTGCAGGGCACGCCTGCCAACCTGAACCCCAGAGATGTACAGACCCGGTTGGAGCAACTGCCGGACATAAATTCAGTGCACGACCTGCATATCTGGACGCTGGACGGCACTTACAACATCCTCACCATGCATGCTGTGGTAAAAGCTGATTTACGGCTACAGGACGCAGAAGCCGTAAAGCAACGGGTACGCGCCGCCATGGCGGGCATGGACATCAGCCATGTAACCGTAGAACTGGAGGTGCCGGGCCAGGAATGCAGCCGGCACAACTGCGACGAAATTATTTAGTTCTGATTCAGCAGCACCGCTTCGCGAACCATGTCAGCAAAGTAGTTTTCATCGATATCTTCCATAGAACGGATTTTGATATGCGGCAGCTGCCCATTGCGGCTAACCAGGCGTTTTGCCGGATCAGCAAGCTCTTTGCCCCGGAAAAATCCGAAATGGATGCCACTGCGCGATGAGGCGAAATAACACACGGGACCATAAAAAAAATAGCAGGCGCAATCCCAACGCACGCATTCTTCCAGGTGAGCTACGGAGGCATGAACGATTCGTCGTACTTCCTGTGCCAGTTGTTGTTTTTCGGGTGCCAGTTTCTCGAGATACTCGTCTACCTGGTTTGTTGTTGCTTTGCTTCTCATAAAATTTAAAAAATCCTCATCTAAGAGGAAGTATTTCCCAGCTCAAATATACTATTTTCTAAATATTAAATCAAAGCAATTTTCTTATTATTTTTAAAAAAAATCTTAAGGTATTTATACAAATTCCCTCAATTGATTAACACTCTGTATCTGAGCCAGATACGACACATATACCTGCAGGCAGTATCAAAAGCATCTTCCTATAGCTCTTTTAACAGTTAAGTCACAGCGCAGCGAACTGCCTTGCTTATTGCGGGTTGCGCTATACTTAAGCGCTTTATCTGCCATGCTGGATTTATACTTATATCCCGCAGAACTATACAGTCTCCTTCCTGCACTGTTCTTTGGTGAAGGCCGGCAAATTAGCTGTTGCAGGATAATTCCGCTGTTAAGCTTCCCCTCGTTGTAATGCGCAGAAAGCATCAGAACCTCCCATAAAAAAGCGGGCCGGTTTCCAGCATTATACTTCTGCATAACACTGAAAACCGGCCCGCTTGTAATCTGTTTACCGTTACTTTAACTGTATTAGTACAAAGCACCAGCCGAGTACCTTATTTATACCGGCTGCGCTTTGCGTCTTTTACGCTGCTATAATGGCTATACTTCGCAAATCAGGAGTTAGCCTGCGGCATAAACTGCACTGTTTCGAGCAGCGGTTTGTTGCCTTCTCCGGCACCCATTGGGCGCACTACTAGGTATACATCCTGCAGGTTTCCGGCCGCCACCTGTTGCAGCGGAATCGTAGTGGTTACTTTTCCTTCCTTGTTGAAAGTCATTTCTCCTTCACCGATCTTTTTGCCGTTAGGTTTGCCCAACCGCACTTCTACCTGGTAACGGCTCTTGCTTCCGTCGCTCAGCGCATTAAGTTGAATACCACTGATACCGGACAGATCAATCTGGTTTACCAGCAGCCATCCTTCCTCAGCCGGGAAAATAGAGTAATGGCCTCCGTCTACCTCTTTACCCGCAAAGCCCTTGGCGTCGTTGAAGTCTCCCGGCTGCAGCACGCTTTTTCGCAGGTAAAGTACTTCTGAATCCGACAGCGGGCGAACACCGTCTCCTCCCTGGTCGGTGTAAGTAGCAGCCAGCTTTATCACAGAGTTTTGCCGCTGCTTCGGATCAACTTTGGGTGTTATCGCTCCTGTAGCCGGCAATGATTTTCTGGCCTCTTCGCTATTATTCAGCGACATTACCCATTGCACAATCTGGCGGGCATCGGCTGGGCTCAGGTTGGGGTGCGCCGGCATATTTGCTTCCCCCCAAACGCCGCTTCCGCCTTTTATAATCTTGTTTGTCAGGTGCTCATATGCCTGCGGATTGCCCTGGTAGCGTTGCGCTACCTGTGTATAAGCTGGTCCGATAGACTTTTCAGTTATCGAGTGACAGGCTTTGCAGTCCAGGCTCAGCATCAGGTTTTTGCCCAGAATTTCCGCCGAAACCACCTGGTGCCCCATAGATGCACCGGCCAGATCTCTGCCACTAATATAATCCGTAGACACATACAGGTTGCTTTGATCCACATTACCATCTGCATCCGACACGTTTACACTGTATTTTACCGGATTGCTGCCAAAGTAAAAGCTGTGGTTGCCTTGCAGGACGATGTCTACCTTGGGTTGCTCGTTGCCGGCATACACTGTTGCCACGCTGCTTTCAGCCGCTGCTTTCTCTTCGTCAAGTACTTTTACACTGATTTGGTGATCGCCTTTATCTTTAAAAGTATAAGTAAGCGTTGGTTCCGAGGTTTCTTTGGTGGTTTTATCTATCTGCCAGATGTAGTGCAGCTTGTCCTTTTCAGGATCACTCACATTCACTTTTGCTGTAACTATTAATGGTAATTTGCCACTGGTTTTGTTCACTGTCAGTTCGGCAATCTTGGGCGGACGATTGCCCGGCAGGTAATCTATGCGGGAAAGGCCGGAGTCATCGTTTTGAGAAAACCAGCCAGAGCCATACTCCAGCAGGTAAAGCTTGCCATTCGGTCCTACTTCCATGTCTATCAGGCCGGTTAACTTCGTTCCGGGCATAAAGGGCTCTATCTTATCCAGTTTGCCGTCCGGTGTCATGGTTACCACCTTCATCCAGTTCCTGATCCAGTCGTAGATAAACAGCTTCCCATTGTAATAGTCGGCATAGCGGGTTTCTTCCGGAAACATATCGGTATAGTATACCGGGCCGGCCATGGCATTGCGGCCACCCGTACCTACCTGCGGAAAGTCAGGAGAATCGTCATAAGGGTACCAGATAAAGGCAGGCTGCGACGGTGGAAGCTGCTTTATGCCTGTGTTGTTGGCAGAATTGTTAACAGGGTGGGCTGGATCAAAAGCCGGTCCCGGGGTGCCCGTGGCGTAGTTATACTCATGATAGGCATAGTTGTTACCTATCAGCAGAGGCCAGCCGAAATAGCCGGCTTTGCTGGCCCGGTTCACTTCGTCATACCCTTTAGGCCCGCGGGTTTCCAGGCTGTCGGCAGCGGCATCCGGTCCTACTTCGCCCCAGTACAGCACACCGTTCTTCTGATCTACAGAAATGCGGTACGGGTTGCGGTGGCCCATAGTATAGATTTCGGGGCGCGTCTTTGGCGTATTTGGCGCAAACAGGTTGCCTTCCGGTATAGAATAAGTGCCATCCTCATTAACTTTTATGCGAAGGATCTTGCCCCGCAGGTCGTTGGAATTAGAGGCTGAGCGCCGGGCATCATACTGCTCGTGTCCCGGGCGGTCGTCCAGGGGGGCGTAGCCATGGCTGGCATAAGCCTGGTTCTTTTCATCAAAGGGCGTTGAGTTATCGCCGGTAGACAAGTATAGAAGGTTGCCGGGACCAAAGGCAATAGAGCCACCGGTGTGGCAGCAGATCTGGCGCTGCGAGTAAAACTGCAGCATTACTTTTTCAGAACTATTATCGAGCTTGCCGTTTTTGTACACAAAGCGCGAGAGGCGGTTTACGGACGTATCGGCCGGGCTGTAGAACAGGTAAATATAGTTGTTCTCTTTATAGTTTGGGTCAGCGGCAAGGCCCAGTACCCCTTCCTCTGCATTTACGCCGTCAACGCCGGTTTTATAGTATACGTTCAGAGCGCCGACCTGCTTTATGTCCTTTGCCTTTGGATCATACAGCATCAGTTCGCCCCGGCGTTGCGCCACCAGAATGTTTTCATCCGGCAGGATAGCCATCTCAGTTGGCTCAAAGAATTTGCCAGTGCTAAGGGGTGTCTTCACAAAACGGTTCTCTTCGGGTACCCGCTGCGTCTTTACCTTGCCATATTCCCCTGCCAGGTTATGGCCGATGGCGTACTGAATGCCGCCTAAAATATGCTTCAGGTACAACGGGTCCTGGTAAGACTCGTCCGTATGGCCCAGCTCTGTATAAAAAGAGCGGCCACCGTCATAATCTTTGTACCAGGCCATCGGGTGGGTTTCGCCGTTGGTGCCACCCTCGTAGCTGCTTTCATCAATGGTCAGCAGCACCTTGTTTTCCGGGTTCAGTTGCTTAAAGTTATACCACTCATCTGTGCGCTTCCACGGGTCGGGCAGGTGCTTGGTGGCAGGATTTTCTTTGTCTACCACATGCAGCACAGCTTCCTGTATCTTCGGGTGGCCGTTAAAGTAAGCGCCCACCAGCCTGCCGTACCAGCCCCAGTCATATTCAGTATCGGTGGCCGCATGGATGCCCACAAAGCCGCCCCCCGCCTGTATATAGCGCTCAAAGTCAGCTTCCTGGTAATTGTTGAGCACATCGCCGGTCGTACTCAGGAAAATAACCGCGCTGTACTGCTTTAGGGTGTCTTCGTTAAAAAAAGCGGCGTTGGTGGTGGTGTCCACATTAAAACCGTTCTCGCTGCCAAGCTTTTGTATGGCCGCAATACCAGCCGGGATAGAAGCATGGTGGAAGCCGGCTGTTTTGCTAAAGACCAGCACCTTCGGCTTGTCGGAGCGCTCTTTACTGCACGAGCAGAGGAATAACAAACAGGCTGCCATCAGGTAGAGCGCCTTGTTTAATGGGTTCTTTTTTAACATGCTGAGTTGTGTATATGCTTAATGGTTAAGGGTATAAATTTAATAGGATGCGGTTGATAAATAACTATAAAGCAACAGAAAAGTATCACACGCGGGCAAAGCGCCACAATCCTGAAGCAATCAATGTGCTACCGTTGCCAGAAACATACATGTGCCTGTTCTCCAGGTTAATGATGTTCAAACGCTAACAGCCGATAAGTATAAGGAAAATAGTTTAAACAGACAACTATTATACCATTTGCTGGCGGCATTACACCTATGGTTATGACATAATCTGTGAGCGCCCGGTTTCTGGTGCAGACACGCACGGGAGTTACGCACACCGCGAGATCTTGAGATAACCAAGCCTTATTGATATCTTTCCCGTATTTCTGCATAAGCCAACCAAAACAACAGATGCAGTTCACCACCGAGTTTAAAACCGCCATCAGCCGGCTGCCTGGTGCTGAAAAAGACAAGCTGCTCTTCCGCCTCCTGAAAAAGGACCCGGACCTGTGTAACCGCCTGCAGTTTGAATTAGTGGAGCAGGGCGATACGCTGCAGCAAAGGCGTGAGGCGGTAGAACAGGAAATCAACAAACTGGCATCGTATGACCTCTACTCGCCCGGCTACCTGATGATGGACATGCGCAGCCTGAACAGCCTGATTACACGCCACGTAAAGTATACCAAAGACAAGGAAGGCGAAATACAACTCACCCTGCTCCTGTTGCGGCTTACGCTGCAAACACACCTGGATTTTATAGTAGCGCACCTTTACCGCGCCGATACGCTGCAGGATTACCTGGTGAAACGGATGCAGTTTGTGCTGCACAAACTGGCTAAGCTGCACGAGGATTTGTATGTGGAGTATGAGGCGGATGCAAACTATGTATTACAGCAATTGCACAGCAAAGTCGCCCCGCTACAGGCGCAAAAAGCAAAATTACCCCGAAACTGGCCGCTGTAGCGCTGCCGAAAACCCTCTTAATAATTTTGTTGGTTTTGCCCGGCAGGCAGACCAAAGCACGCACCTTCTTCGTTTAAGCATCAGGTATACACCCTTAAAGTTGAAGGCTTATGAACACCCTACCCGTCAACTGGCTAACCGAAGGACTCATCGACTTCGAGTATAAAAAATACGTGCTGCTGGCTTACCTGCAAGCCGTAAAAGCTGAGTTCGGCAAGCAGCACCTCTACCCTGTTTTTTCTGACTTGCTCATGCACTACCGCCACCTCCTGCAGGTAAAAGCGCACAAGCAACTGGTATACGAGCAGTTTCCGCAGCGCATCAGCCGCGCCGACTTTGAGAAGTTGGAGCTGGTGTATGAGAAAATTGTGGAGGATGATGAAACCATGCAGCAGCTCGCCGAAATTATTCAGTTTGCCGCCCCGCTTTTTAATGAGATGGTTGCGGAAGGCAAAGAACTATACGACTTTGTGGAGCGCCAGCTCGAATTAAGGCCCGTTGGTATTACACCTATATATTATAACGAAGGATACTTGTTCCTGGAAATGCTGCCGGGCAAAGAAACACAGGTATACGTGTACCGGATTACGGTTTTTGAAAACGCGTACGAGAAGTACCGCGGCATTAACACCCGCCACCTGTTAACCGTGCGCCGCGGCCTGGTGCAAACCCACGAAAACCTGAAAGTGCAGCTGCTGCGCGAGCGGCAGGAGCTGCCAAATCCAGCTACCTTTGTGGCTATATCTAAAATTCCGGTACCCCTGGAGCAGGCGCTGCTTCCTATTGCCAAGCGTTCGCTGGTAAAATATGTAACCAGGCTGGCTGCGTAAGCACCTGTGCCCTGCCGGGCAGCACCGCCTGGCTAGGAACAGGAATTACGCTAGCTGTACGAAAGCCGGTTGAGTGCCTTAAACTAAAGCAGCGCCTGCTCCGGATGTGCCGGCATTATGCTTAAAATAATTTTAGCTGATAAAACAGCGGAATGCCCGCCAGTGCTCCCCTGAAACGTTTACTGTTTTTTTAAATCTCTACCAAACACATAGATTTTATATATTTATTGCATATTTGTATACAGGTAAAATAAAAATTCGTATCTTTGTAGGGCAGAACACATTCATACATGTATCAGGTTCTGCAGAAATTTATAAAGAAGAGGCGAGAGACTAGGCTCCCGGACCCTCTGGCAACCACCGCATGGAAGGTGCCAAATCCTATCCCGAACGAACGGGAACATATAAATTTAATAGCAATGCAAACGAAAGTACACGCATCATCAACCATTACAGACCGCCGGCTTCACACGCCGGGCATCTCCTCCTCTCTTATTGTTGCCGGATCAAGTATGCCAATTCAGCAAACACCTTTTTATAGCTGTTGTTGCTGTTGCATGTGCTAGTTACTGGTACTAACCCCGTCAGTTAAGCCCTGTACCGTTTCACTACGGCAGGCCGTGTTTTATTTTGTCCATGCCCTGTTTTTATAAATTTATTTTTAGCCGTTTTGCAGCCGCCACGGCCGTCAAACGTCTGGAATAGCATACCTGCAGGCATCAGGCAATTACTGAGCAGCACGTCATTAAATCACACCAGGAATTTATCCTATTTATACATGAGTCATTTACTTGCTTTAGAAACCAGTATCCCTGCCCTGCTTGCCGATTTGCAAGGCTTGCCGGCAGCAGCAGGCCTGCGTTATCTGGCTGATAAATTCAGCGGCACGATTGCCTTCTCTTCCAGCCTCGGCATCGAAGACCAGTTGGTAACGCATTACATTTTCGACAACAAACTGCCCATACGGGTGTTTACACTGGACACGGGCCGCCTTTTCAACGAAACGTATACTTTGCTGCACAGAACCAACCAGCGCTACGACCAGAAAATAGAAGTATACTTTCCGAAGCATGAGGCTGTGGAGCAGCTGCTGCACAACAAGGGCCCGCAGAGCTTCTATGAGTCCCTGGAAAACCGCAAAGAGTGTTGCTTTATCCGTAAAGTGGAGCCGCTAAAGCGGGCGCTGCAGGGCGTACAGGTATGGGTAACGGGCCTCCGTGCCGATCAGTCGGATAATCGCCAGAGCATGCAGCTGCTGGAGTGGGATGATAATTTTAAAGTCATCAAGTATAACCCGCTGCTGGATTATACTTTAGACGATGTGCGCGCAGCCATAAAGGAACACAACATACCCTATAACACCTTGCACGACAAAGGCTTTGTGAGCATCGGCTGCGCCCCCTGTACCCGCGCCATCCGGGAAGGCGAGAATTTCAGGGCCGGCCGCTGGTGGTGGGAAGACAACTCCAAAAAAGAATGCGGCCTGCACGCCCGGTAAATCAGACAAAGGACTGATTGACAAAAGACAAAGGAGTTCTTTACTAAGCCGTCTTTTGTCAATCAGTCCTTTGTCTAGCAGTCACTTGTCAAAAGAAGAATACGAGAATCAATATAAGAATAAAGAAATGAGCACAAGACATCTTGATTACCTTGATCAGCTGGAGGCAGAAGCTATCCATATTATGCGCGAGGTAGCGGGGCAGTTCCAGAAACCGGCGCTGCTGTTTTCGGGTGGTAAAGATTCTATTACGCTGGTGCGCCTGGCTGAAAAGGCATTTCGCCCGGGCAAGTTTCCGTTTCCGCTGGTGCATATCGATACTGGCCATAATTTCCCGGAAGCCATCCAGTACCGCGACGAGCTGGCCGAACGCTTGGGCGAAAAGCTGATTGTGCGCCACGTAGAAGATACCATCAAAAAGCAAAGCCTGTCGGAGCCGACCGGCCGCTATGCCAGCCGCAACGGACTGCAGACCTATACTTTGCTGGAAACGATTGAGGAATTTGGCTTTGATGCCTGCATTGGCGGCGCCCGCCGCGACGAGGAAAAAGCCCGTGCCAAGGAACGCATCTTTTCAGTGCGTGACGAGTTTGGCCAGTGGGACCCTAAACGCCAGCGTCCCGAACTGTGGAATATTTACAACGGCCGTGTCCGCAAAGGGGAGAATGTGCGCGCTTTCCCTATCTCTAACTGGACGGAGCTGGACGTATGGAACTACATCAAGCGGGAGAATATTGCCCTGCCTAACATATACTATACCCACGAGCGCGAGTGCCTGGTACGCGACGGCAAACTGATGGCTTCGTCTGACTTTATTTTCCGGGAGCCGGAAGATGTAGTGGTAAAAAAGCAGGTACGTTTCCGCACCGTAGGCGACATGACCTGTACCGCTGCCGTAGAATCGGTGGCTTTTGACGTGGACAGCGTAATTGCTGAAATTCTGGAATCAAAATTGAGCGAGCGCGGCGCCACCCGTATCGACGACAAACTATCGGAAACCGCTATGGAAGACCGTAAAAAAGGAGGCTATTTTTAACATGGATATACTACGATTTATTACCGCTGGCAATGTAGACGACGGCAAAAGCACCCTCATCGGCAGATTGCTGTACGATACCAAACAGATATACCTCGACCAGCTCGAAGCCATGGAAAGCTCCGGCCGCGTAAATGAAGATGGCGACGTAGACTTGTCGCTGCTGACAGATGGATTAAAAGCAGAGCGCGAGCAGGGCATTACCATCGATGTGGCTTATAAGTATTTCAACACCGATAAGCGCAAGTTTATTATTGCGGATGCACCGGGCCACATACAGTATACCCGCAACATGGTAACGGGCGCTTCCAACTCTAACCTATCTATTATTCTGGTAGATGCGCGCAAAGGCGTGCAGGAGCAAACGCGCCGCCACTCCATTATCTCATCGCTGCTGGGCATTCCGCACCTGGTTATTTGCGTCAACAAAATGGATCTGGTGGGCTACGACGAAGCTGTTTTCAACCAGATTGTAGCAGACTATACCCGCTTCTCCAAGAAGCTGCACACCCGCGACATCACGTTTATACCTGTCAGCGCGTTGCGAGGCGACAACATTGCGGCCGCGTCTACGGGCATGCCGTGGTACAAAGGACCCAGCCTGCTACAGCACCTGGAGGAGGTTCCGGTTGCTTCAGATGTAAACCTGGACGATGCCCGTTTCCCGGTGCAATACGTTATCCGTCCGCTTACAGCCAGCCACCACGACTACCGCGGCTATGCCGGCAAAGTTATCAGCGGCACTTACCGCAAAGGCGACAAAGTAAGCATTATGCCATCCGGCCAAATTTCTACAGTTAAATCCGTAGAGATAGGCGGCTCAGTACTGGAAGAAGCTTTTGCTCCCATGTCGGTGGTATTACAGCTGGAAGATGAAGTAGACATCAGCCGCGGCGATGTGATAGTGAAGCAGGCAGATAACCTGGAAGTAGCGCAGGAATTTGAAGCACTGGTATGCTGGATGCACAACAAACCCCTAAAGTCCGGCGCCAAATTGCTGCTGCGCCACAATGCTTCGGAAACGCGCTGCGTGGTAAGGGAGATACAGTATAAAGTAGATGTAAATACCCTCGACCACGAGGAAGATATAGAAGAGGTACAGCTCAACGACATCTGCCGTGTGCTGGTAAAAACCGCTGCGCCATTACTGCTCGACAAGTATGAAGACAATCGCTCCAACGGCGGGTTTATACTTGTAGATGAAACCTCCTTCGCCACTGTTGGCGCAGGTATGGTGGCGGAAGTTGTGTATTAAACGTTACTTTGTACCTGGATGCCGCAAGTTTAGCGACAGCGTAACTTGTGGCTTTTCATGTGGCAAGTTTTTAACTTGCGAGCATATATAGTATAACCTGCGCAAGTTGAAAACTTGCTGCCATTTACTACCACAAGTTACGTTATCGCTAAACTTGCGGGATGAGCCTTTTATAGCAGTCTTTTATCTTTGTCAAAAAATATGCAGGTAAATTTAAAACGTATAGATCAGGATTTCCATTTTGAGGCGACGGGCACTTCAGGCATCGCCGTCAACATCGACGGCTCCCCGGAGATTGGCGGCCACAATGCGGGCGCGCGGCCGATGGAACTGTTGCTGATGGGCCTGGGTGGCTGCAGCGCTATCGACGTTATCCAGATTTTAAAAAAGCAGCGCCAGCAGATTGATTCTTTTGATATCAAAGTAGATGCGGAACGCGAAAGCGGCCAGGTACCCTCCGTATTCAAAAGCATCCATGTGCATTTTATACTTGGCGGCCCGCTCGAAGCAGAAAAAGTACGCAAGGCCATTGACCTGTCGCTGGAAAAATACTGCTCGGTAGCAGCCATACTTTACAAAACCGCCACGATCACGCATTCTTTTGAAGTAAATCCGACAGCAAGTTGATTTGGAAATTTGGAGAGGTGCTATACGTCACCGCTCCCGCTATCAAGTATAAAAGCCGTTCGTCAGAGTTTGACGAACGGCTTTTGCCTTCCTGACTATACTATACTTATACTTTCCAAAGACCTCGCGGTGTGCGCAGCTCCTGCGAGCATCTGAGTACTGGCATCAGACGCTCGCAGGAGCTGCGCACGCTGCGAGGTCAGGTTATACTTTATTTCTAAACCGTTACTTTCTCCAGCGCCTGCTCGATGTCTTCGATGATGTCGTTTATACTTTCCAGTCCAACCGAAATACGGATCAGGCCGGGCGTGATGCCGGTTGCCTGTCTTTCTTCTTCTGTCAGTTTGGAATGTGTGGTAGAGGCCGGATGCGTTACGATGGTACGGGTATCGCCCAGGTTAGAAGTAATGCTGATCATCTTCAGGTTATCAATGAACTGCTGCGCTCCTTTATAGCCGCCTTTCACCGAAAAAGTAACAATGCCACCGCCCTGCTTCATCTGCTTTTTAGCCAGTTCATACTGCGGAAACGAAGGCAGAAACGGATAGCGCACTTCTTCCAGGGCATCATTCTTCTCGAGCACCTGCGCCAGTTGCAGCGCGTTTTCACAATGCCGCTCTATGCGCAGCGACAATGTTTCGAGGCTTTTTGAAATCACCCAAGCATTAAACGGCGACATGGCAGGCCCGGTATGGCGCGCAAAGAAACGTATCTCCGCTATCAGATCTTTGCGGCCTACAACCAAGCCACCCATTACGCGACCCTGGCCATCCATGTATTTGGTAGCCGAATGCACTACCAGGTCGGTTCCATAATCGGTAGGCGTCTGCAGTATGGGTGTGGCGAAGCAGTTATCCACCACCAGAATCAGGTTATACTTGCGTTTGAGCTCTCCCAGCCATTCCAGGTCAATCAGCTCGAGGCCCGGGTTAGAGGGGCTTTCCACCACAATCATTTTGGTAGCCGGCGTAATCAGGCTTTCCCAGGTTTCGGGCGCACTGGCATCGGCGTACGAATGCGTGATTCCCCACTTCGCAAATACACTTGTAAGCAGCTGGTGTGTAGAACCGAACACCGCACGGGCAGCCAGCACATGGTCGCCGGACTGCAGCAGCGCCGCCATACTCGAAAATACGGCAGCCATTCCGGATGCAAAGGCAAAGCCATCTTCCGCCTTTTCCAGGTAACACATTTTATCCAGCAACTCATCCACATTCGGGTTGGAGAAGCGCGAGTAAATATTACCTTCTTCCTCATTGGCAAACACCGCCCGGGCCTGTTCCGCATCTTCAAACATGAAACTGGAGGTCAGGTATAAGGGCACCGAGTGCTCGCGGTTCTGTGAGCGTTTTGCCTGTATGCGGATGGCTTTTGTTTCTTTATCAGACATGAATCAGATTGTTGATAGTTGAATGCTTGGTTGTTAAATTGTTAAATGGGTTTGCTGGTGCGGGCTTGCAGTTGGTATTTATTCTGCAGGTGCTGGTGCGAGCTGCAAGCTCGCACCAGCACCTGCAGAGGAGCCATAGGCGCGCATCTGCAGATGCAAATTATTGAATGGAGGCAGTATGAACGGTTTAACCATTCAACAATCTACACCATCACCCCATAAACGCCATAAAGATAAGGCGCAAACTAACAACTATCACCACAATGCCCACCGTAATCATCATTGTTTTAACCGGAAGCCTGCGGGCAAGTATAGCGCCAAGGGGCGCTGAAATCATGCCGCCAATAATGAGTCCGACTATAACCTGCCAATGCGAGATACCGGCGAGTGAGATAAAGGTAGCCGCGCTGGCAAACGAAACGAAGAATTCAGCCAGATTTACGGAGCCGATTGTGTACATCGGGTGCCTGCCTTTGGCTATCAGCGTGGAAGACACAATCGGACCCCAGCCGCCGCCGCCAATCGCATCCAGAAAACCGCCCGCAGTGGCCAGAAATCCCAGACGCTTGACAGGGCTCTTCCGGTTGCGCTTGCGCAGGGTTTTGCGGATAATCAGCACGCCCAGAACTAAAGTATAGCAGGCCACCACAGGCTTGATGAGGTAGAGGTATGCTTCCATACTATAAAGCAGGTAGGCACCGCAAATGGCACCCAGCACCCCCGGCAGCACCAGCGATTTGAACAGCTTGCTGTTTACGTTGCCAAACTTTAGGTGCATCAGTCCGGAAACGCCCGAAGTAAAAATTTCGGAGGCGTGTACGCTCGCGCTGGCCGCCACAGGCGTTACGCCGAAACTGAGCAGGAAAGTGGTTGCGCTGACGCCATAGGCCATCCCCAGCGCACCGTCAATCAGTTCGGCTACAAAGCCGGCCAGTATGTATACCAGTATGTCTGAATCTACCTGCGACACCGCCTGCATCGCGAAATGGGCAATGCTGCGCATGGGGATGTAACTGAACAGCAGGTGCCCTGTTACCATCAGGGAAATAGCCGCCAGCACCAGCAACAAAATATACTTTGTACTGTATCTGCTCTGCTTCTTTGTGGCCGGGCTTACCAGCACATCCGTAATTTCGTTCAGGCGCTTTACTTTTTCTGAGAAATCGCCCGAAAGCTTTGCGCGGATCTGCGTGAGTTTGTCCAGCACCTGTTCCATCTCGTCTGGCAAGGCTTCGTTCAGTACTTCTTTTATCCGCTTCGCCACCGTTGGTGACTTGCCATTGGTGGAAATGGCCAGCTTCAGACTTCCCTTCTGCACAATGGAGCCCAGATAGAAATCGCATTGCTCCGGTGTATCGGCTACATTGGCCAGTATTTTTCGCGACTTAGCCAGATCCCGGATAGCGCGGTTCAGCACCGCATCGTCGGTTGCAACCAGCACAATATCTTTGCCCGTCAGATCTTCGTCTGCAAAATCACGCTGCTGCAGCGCCAGGTTCGGATGCAGCGCGGCCAACGTATAAATCTCAGGGTGAATGTCGGGCGCTACCAGCGTTACAGCTGCTTGCGGGCTGTTTTTAAGTATGGCATTCAGCTTTTCCAGGCCCACGGCGCCGCCACCAACTACCAGCGTCTGCAGTTCCTCGAGCTTTAAAAAAACCGGGAAAAGCGGATTGGCCGGCGGCGCGACACTGGCGGGCAGTGTTGTTTCAGCTGCTTGAGAGTGGGTGCTCATCGTGTTGTTTATACTTTAGGTTCAGGCTGCAACAAATCCTTGCTGCTGCAGGCCGAATTCCAGGGTATAGCGCAGCGATGGATGATAGGCCACCACCTCTCCGATAACGATGATGGCTGGCGCACCCACGGCATTCGCCTGCACGCGTTCCACAATGTTATGGATGTTGCCGATGGCGATTTTCTCATCCGGCATTGATCCGTTCTGGATAACGGCAACAGGCAAATCGGCCCTGCCCGCCAAAGTATAAATTTCGGCAATCTGCGCCAGTTTGCCCAGCCCCATCAGGATAATAACGCTCGCGCTGGATTGTGCAGCGAGCGGAATGTCCTTTGAGATTTCGCCGGAACTGGTGGTGCCCGTAATCACCCAGAAGCTCTCGTTCACGCCACGGATGGTGAGCGGAATCTGCTGCAATTCCGGCACGGCAATGCTGCTGGAAATACCCGGCACAACCGCCGTTGCGATGTTAAACTTATCCGCATGTGCAAGTTCCTCATAGCCGCGGCCAAACACGAAAGAGTCGCCGCCCTTCAGGCGCACCACATGGCCGTGCGACAAGGCAAACTTTACGATGAGTTCGTTGATCTCGCCCTGCTTGTAGCTGTGCTGCCCGGCACGCTTGCCCACGTATACTTTAAGCGCCGCTGCGGGTGCATACTGCAACAACTCCGGGCTTATGAGTGCATCATACAGCACCACATCGGCCTGCTGCAGGGCTTTTATGCCTTTCATGGTGATAAGGTCCGGATCGCCGGGACCGGCACCTACCAGCGTTAGCTTTGGCTGTTTATCTGAAGCAGGCTGCGCCGGTCCTTGCCGGCTGCCTGTTATATCTTTTCTTGTTAATGCCATCTTCTTACTAGAGTTTTGAATGACTGAATTTTGAATGAGTGAATAATGAAATCTAATTAGTCATTCATTCTAAATTTAAACTATTGCGCTACTGCGGTCAGTTCGTGTTGCCGCTTGCGGTAGCTGGTAGCTTGCTGCAGGAACAGCAGCGCTCCTTCTAAATAGGCCCGTGCAAATTCCTCGTCCGGCTCGTGCTGGTTTAGCTGCGTTACCGTGCTTTTAAAGTCCGGCTCAAACGTGAATTCGCCTGTCGCCACAAAGTGCGTATCGAAGTCCTGCATAATGCCAATCTGCGTATTACACTTTACATCTTTACCCAGCAGCAATGCCTTGGCTGTACTAATGTAGGAACCATAACCATAGTAGATGGCATCAGCAAAACGTTTGTCTTCCAGTGCTTCCGCCGCCCACTCCAGTTTCTCATCAGATTCATACAGCAGCGTCGCTACCAGGTCAATTATCACACCCGCGCATTCTCCCACGCCTATGGCAGGCGCATAGGCATCCTGGTGCCCCCAGTCCACAAAGTCATCTGCAGTCAGGTTGCTGATATCGGCCAGCGGCTTCAGCATCTGGTAAAAATAATCCTTGCCCTGCCGGTCGTAGTAATCATTGAAGCGCTCGTTGTCCTGTTTGTTTGCTTTATAGTCGTTGATAACGTAGCGCAGCACATCCGTTGCTTTCTTGGCAGGCACTTTGAGGATTTTTTGCGCGGCGCGGCCTTCGCCGTTGCCCACGGTACCGCCACCCAGCAACACCTGCAGGGCCGGCAGCACGCTCTTTCCGCTCTTCAGCGATGAGCCATGAAAGCCGATGTTGCTGATGCCATGCTGCCCGCAGGAGTTCATGCAGCCGCTTATCTTTATTTTAATGTCGGTGTTAAAGATCAGCTCAGGGTACTCGCTGATGATTACGTCTTCCAGCACCTTCGCAAACGTGGTACTGTTGGAGATGCCCAGGTTACAGGTATCCGTGCCGGGGCAGGTAGTTACGTCGGCCACACTGTTAAAGCCGGGTGCTGCCAGACCCAGTGCATCCAGCTGCGAGAAGAAGTATGGCAGGGCTTCCTGCTTCACATACTTCAGTAACAGGCCCTGGTTTTGGGTTACCCTTATCTCGTCGGCGGCAAAATCATGCACCAGCGGCGCCAGTTGCCGGGCGGTAGCGGTACTGACATCGCCTGTCGGCACTTTTACATAGATACCGTAGTATCCCTCCTGCTTCTGGGCAAACACGTTGGTTTTCAGCCAGCTGCCATACTTTTCTGTGTTGTCAATCACGAAATCAGGAATCGGCTTCGGTGCAGGCAGGGCAGGCGTAAAGTCCGCTGTTTTATCTACTTCAAAGCTATGTACTTTCAGCGCCGCGGCTTCTTCTTTCACCAGGCGCATCACCTCTTCCAGCCCAAGCTTGTTCAGCACATACTTAAATCTGGCCTTGTTGCGGTTAGTCCTTTCGCCGTAGCGGTCAAACACGCGGATAATATTTTCAATCAGCGGAATTGCCTGATCCTCCGGCAGGAAATCATAGAGCGGCTGCGCCAGCATCGGCTGCGCGCCCAGGCCACCGCCGATTACCACCTTAAAGCCACGCACGGTTTCGCCGTTTACCTCCTGCAGCTTAGGTATAAAACCAACATCGTGGATGTAGGTCATGGCTGTATCGCTGTCGCTGGAGGAGAACGTTATCTTAAACTTGCGGCCCATTTCCTGGCAAACAGGGTTGCGCAGGAAATAACGGAAAGTCGCATCGGCATAAGGCGTCACATCAAAAGGCTCATTTGGATCTATGCCTGCTTCGGGCGAGGCCGTAACGTTACGCACCGTGTTGCCACAGGCCTCCCGAATGGTAATGTCTTCCCGGTCGAGTTTTGCCCATAGTTCCGGCGTTCTGTCCAGGCTTACGAAGTGCAGCTGAATGTCCTGGCGCGTGGTCAGGTGCAGGTTGCCGGTTGCATACTCGTCTGATATGTCCGAGATGTGGAGCAGTTGCTTTGTCGTCAGCCTGCCGAACGGCAGTTTGATGCGAACCATCTGCACACCCAGCTGGCGCTGCCCATAGATGCCGCGCGCCAGGCGCAGGCTTTTAAACTTATCTTCCTGGAGCTTGCCCTCGCGGTATTGCCGGATTTTTTTCTCCAGTTCAATGATGTCTCTTTCTACAATTGGGTTATCTATTTCTGATGTGAAACTTTGCATGTTCTGAGTTCTTGTATGATGTATAATTTGCCCTGATGCCCTTCAATTCATATTTGCTGCCAGGCGTACAGAAGTTTACAGTAAAAAGCAATATATAATAAGATGACCGGGAATCAGCGGGAGCTATGACAACAGCGCCCCTGGCGCATGGTAGCTGAAAACTTTATCCCGGAAGTTTGAACAGCCATGCCGGCTGCGGAAAGTATAGGAAACTGCGCCGCAGAAGATACAAAGCGGTGCTGTTTTGATGTGTTTATGCTGGTTGTTGCTGCAATCATGGCAATAAGGCTGCGCACCCGATGCCCGCATACAAAGTATAACCCGGCCAGCTAAAGGTGCAAAAACAAAATTATAAATGATGATAAGCCTGGTGAGACGAAAAGGCGGCCGTGTATAACTTACTGTACGCGCATACTACCAGGAAAAGAGAGGTTCCTTAGCAGGAACAGCAGCTACAGCAACAACAATGCATTTGCCAGGATGTGGCAGCAACAGGAGAAAAGTTATCAGAAACTTTAAGCTGACAGGTAAGAGCGGTACTAACTGATTTGTTCATGTTTTTAATTTATATTTTCCCTTTTGTTTGTTGGGCAGGACTTGGCACCTTTCCATGCGGATGGTTGCCAGAGGGTCACAGAGCCTGTTCTCTCGCCTCTTCGTCTATAAATTTCTTGCGGGTAGCAATACTATTCGTTACAAAACTAGCAAATAAAATTGAGAAGTTTGTCAAAATTATTCATTTTATGTGCTTTTTTTCTCCACTTTAAAATTTGGGTTGTTTATCCCCGGATTAATGCAACACCGCCGGGGGCTAATTGGTGCCTTAATCCTGATAAAATAATCAGGAGAATTGCTAAACAGCCTTTTCTACAAGTATGGACAACGCCAGGTATAAACCGATACAATAAAGCACCTCCTGCTTTTAACACTTACAAATTCCTATGCAGGGGGCATATTTCTTTTAACTTCATCAATTTAAATATTAATTTTAGGACGATGAATGACAAATTGCGCCAGGTTATAAACAACAGCATAACTTTACATCTTTAACCCCCTGACCCCGACTACCATAACTTCTTAAAGCATACTACCTCTACCTAAAGCACCCTAAAACATATGGTTACCAGAAGAGACTTTCTTAAAACCGGCGGTATTGCTGCCGCAGGCGTTGCCTCCGGCTTTTCGCTGACATCTTTCACGCTGCAGGACGCGCTGGTGAACCGGCGGCCGCCCCTGAACGAGCGGAATTTTACCAGCAAAGTGGTGGAGCAGAAAATAAAGGAGGTAAAGAAAGCCATTGGCGACAAGGAACTGGCCCAGCTCTTCGAAAACTGCTTCCCGAATACGCTCGACACCACGGTGAAGTACCAGGAAATGAATGGCAAACCAGATACCTTCGTTATTACGGGCGACATCAACGCCATGTGGCTTCGCGACTCAAGTGCACAAGTATGGCCCTATCTGCCCTTTGCCAAAGAAGACAAGAAACTCCGTAAGATGCTGGCCGGCGTGATTAACCGTCAGGCAAAATGCATCCTGATTGATCCCTATGCCAATGCCTTCAACTTCGGACCAACCGGCAGTGAATGGGAAACCGACCTGACCGACATGAAGCCTGAACTGCATGAGCGCAAATGGGAAGTAGATTCGCTCTGCTACCCGATTCGCTTGGCACACGGCTACTGGAAAGCCACTGGCGACACCTCCTGCTTCGACGAGAACTGGGCAAAAGCCATGCAGTTGGTAGTTGATACTTTCCGGACGCAGCAGCGCAAAGAAGGCCATGGGCCTTACAAGTTTCAGCGCGTAACAGGCTGGCAAACCGATACGGTAGCCGGCGCGGGTTATGGCAACCCTATCCAGCCGATTGGCCTTATCTGCTCCACCTTCCGCCCTTCCGACGATGCCACCACTTTCCTGTTCCTAGTGCCGTCTAACTTCTTTGCCGTGGTATCGCTAAGGCAGCTGGCAGAGATGAGTGAAAAAGTGCTGCACAACACCGCCCTGGCCGCTGACAGCACCAAACTGGCTGACGAAGTTGAGCAGGCGCTGCAAAAGTATGCCGTAGCGCCGCACCTCGATTTTGGTAAAATACACCCCTACGAAGTAGACGGCTTCGGCAACAAACTGTTTATGGATGATGCCAACATCCCGAGCCTGCTGTCGCTGCCTTACCTGGGCTGCTGTCCTATTAACGATCCTATTTACCAGAATACCCGCAATTTCGTGCTCAGCCCCAGCAACCCCTACTTTTTCAAAGGCAAGGCAGCCGAAGGCATCGGTGGTCCGCACATAGGCCTGGAGATGATCTGGCCGATGAGCATTACCATGCGGGCACTTACCACCACCTCGGACGAAGAAATAAAGCATTGCCTCCAGATGCTGAAAACCACGCACGGCGGTACCGGCTTTATGCACGAGTCCTTCCACCAGGACAATCCCGAGAAATTTACGCGCAAGTGGTTTGCCTGGGCCAACACCCTGTTCGGCGAACTTATCCTAAAGCTCTACAACGAAAAGCCATACCTGCTGAAAGCATAAATTGAAGATTACGAAGCAATAATGCACTGAAGCGCCGCTTCTAGCTCCTCCTGACAGTCAGGGCTGATTCATTCTTCGTTTTGTCATCCTGTAAGGATCTTATTGGCAAGTTGCAAAGGCTTAACCTCCCTTCAACCAGGTTTCTTAACAGAATGACATGAAATTTTAGTGTCTGATTTCAGAATAAAACAGCCCTGCTCCTGAAAGGTCTTAGAAGTAGGTTTTCAGCAGCAAGTAAAGACGCAAATTGTAAATGGCATCATCCGACATCCATAAACCCAAGGCAGTGAAAGCATTGTATAAGTATACCCTTGCATCATTGCTGGCTACCGGCCTTTTGCAGGCATGCACCACCGGAAAAGAACAAAGTATAAAGCAGGATACCGCAGAGCTCACCGCCTACGTAGATCCTTTTATCGGCACAGGCGCCCACGGCCATACATATCCCGGCGCCACTGTACCGTTCGGGGCCGTACAGCTGAGTCCCGATAACGGACAACAGGGCTGGGACTGGTGCTCGGGCTACCATTATTCCAGTGACTATATTTCAGGCTTCAGCCATACGCACCTGAGCGGCACCGGCATCGGCGATTTATGCGATATCTCGGTAATGCCCGTAACCGGCAAGGCAAACTGGCTCCGCCCGCCCGTGCAGGATGCCGGCCATACTGCCTACGCTTCGTCGTTTTCGCATGCCGATGAAACAGCTGCGCCTGGTTACTATGCCGTGCTACTGAAAGATTACAACATCTGGGCAGAACTGACAGCCACCACCAGAACCGGTTTTCATAAGTATACTTTCCCAGCCACCGATAGTGCTGCCATCATCTTTAACCTGGGCTTTGCCATCAACTGGGACTCCCCGACTGATGCCTACCTCCACATCGAAAACGACTCCACTATCTCTGGCTACCGCTTGTCTAAAGGATGGGCCGAGGATCAGCGCGTATACTTTGTAGCTACTTTCTCCAAACCTTTCACCAACTACACCACGGTGGTAGACAGGCAGGCACCGGGCAAAGCTGCCGAAGCAAAAGGGCGCTTTGTTAAGGCTAAGTTCGATTTTAATACTTCGCCCGGAGAAGCCGTTTACCTCAAAGTCAGTATTTCCCCGGCAAGTATAGCTGGCGCCAAAGCAGGCCTGGCACAGGAGCTGCCCGGCTGGGATTTTGAACAGACCAGGGCCGCAGCAAACGCTTCCTGGAACGAAACCCTGGGGCAGATACAGGTTAAAAGCCCGAATGACTCGCTGAAAAGGATTTTCTACACGGCGCTTTACCACACCAAGTTGGCTCCCGTTGTTTTCAGCGATGTGCAGGGCATGTATAAAGGAGCCGACAGCCTGGTGCATGAGGCAGAAGGCTACACCAGGTACAGCATCTTTTCGCTGTGGGATACTTTCCGGGCGGCCAATCCGCTGTTTACGGTGGTAGAGGGCGACCGCGTAAATGCGATGGTGCGCTCGTTGCTGAGCCACTACCGCCAATATGGGCTGCTACCCGTGTGGGAACTGGTGGGCAACGAAACCAACACCATGACCGGCTACCACGCCGTTCCCGTTATTGCCGATGCTTACCTGAAGGGCTATCGTGATTATGACGTGGAGGAGGCTTATGCGGCCATGAAGAAAAGTGCCATGCAGGATATCCGTGGTGTAAAATTCTACAAACAGTATGGCTTTATACCTGCTGATCTGGAAAACGAATCTGTTACTAAAAACCTGGAGTATGCCTACGACGACTGGTGCATTGCGCAGGTAGCCAAAGATTTGGGCAAAACAGAAGATTACGACTACTTCATGAAACGTGCCCACAGCTACCGGTTTCTGTTCGACCCTGCTACCGGCTTTATGCGTGGCATAAAAACAGATGGCACCCGCAACGCCGCCTTCGACCCCAAATACTCGTCGCACCGCCAGGACACGGATTACACTGAAGGAAACGCCTGGCAGCACAGCTGGTTTGTGCCGCAAGATGTGCAGGGACTGATTAACCTGCATGGCGGCCAGGCAGCTTTCATCCAGAAACTGGATGCTTTGTTTAATGAAACCTCAGAGATAAACGGCGCCAATGCTTCCCCGGATATTTCGGGCCTGATTGGGCAGTACGCGCATGGCAACGAGCCCAGCCACCACATCGCTTACCTCTACAACTATGCCGGCGCGCCCTGGAAAACCCAGCAGATGGTGCACCAAATCCTGAAAACCATGTACAAAGCTACTCCCGATGGTATCAGCGGCAACGAAGACTGCGGACAGATGTCGGCCTGGTATGTTTTCAGCGCAATGGGTTTATACCCCGTTAACCCGGCATCAGGAGTATACATTATCGGCAGCCCGCTTTTTGAGGAGGTAAGTATAAAAGTACCAGATGGCAAACACTTCCGTGTAACGGCGGCAGGCGTATCGGACCAGAACATATACATTCAGTCGGCCACCCTGAACGGCAAACCGCTGAACAGAAGTTATATTACGCATGCAGAAGTAATGGCTGGCAGCGATTTGAAACTCGTCATGGGTCCGACACCCAACAAAGCCTGGGCCAGCACACCCGGCAGCTATCCGCCATCAATGAGCAGGGCTGAGTAAGAATCAATGCAGGAGTGCTATACTTCATCTGCGGAAGTATAGCACTCCCTAACCTTTGTAAAGCTAACCATTAACGCGCTGGTGCGAGCTTGCAGCTCGTACCTCAACTTTTAAAATCGTACTAAATTAAAATAAAGAAGACGTAAATATTTCCAAACCCGGTAGGTTTTAAAACCTACCGGGTTTGCTTTGCTAATCCTTCCTGCCATAAACAAGTATGTTTTTTAAAATCTAACGGATATCAGAAGGCAGCAAAGTATGCGGAGCAGGAGACTGAAAGAGACAGCAAAGGGGTACGAGCTACAAGCTCGCACTAGCGACAGATAGAGCAACCTCGCTGGTGCGAGCTTGTAGCTCGTACCTTACACTCTAAAGATTAAACCCACGAAAACACTCCCTAAGCCAGAGGCAGCTGTATCGTAAACTCGGTGTATTCCCCTTCCTTCGAGTCAACGCGTATCTCGCCGCTGTGGCCGTTGGTAATAATATCATAGCTGATGGAAAGGCCGAGGCCGGTGCCCTGCCCGGTGGGTTTGGTGGTGAAAAAAGGCTGAAAGATCTTATCCTTTACGGCTTTGGGAATACCGGTACCGTTGTCGCGTATCTTGATTTCCACTTTGTCGTCCAGGAGGTCCGTGCTTACGCGCAGTTCGGGCTGGTAGCTGCTATCTGCCTGATCGAGCTTTTTCTGGATGGCATAAAAGGCGTTGTTATACAGGTTCAGCAACACACGTCCTATTTCCTGGGGAACCATGTTTACTTTACCGACGTGCTCATCAAAGTGGGTAGTGAGGGCCGCTGAGAAGCTTTTGTCTTTGGCCCGGAAACCATGAAACGAAAGGCGCAGGTATTCATCGGCCAAAGCATTTAAAGCAACAGGCTGTTTGTCTCCGCCGGATGCCCGCGAATGCTCCAGCATGTCTTTTACAATGCTGTCGGCTCTTTTTCCGTGATGGTGTATCTTCGTTAGGTTCTGCTCCAGCACCGTAACCAGTTCCGCTTCCAGAGCGGCATCTCTGTCTTCTTTCTGGCTTTCTTCCCGCAGTTCCGCTATCAGCTCCAGGCTCACCTCCGAAAAGTTGTTTACAAAGTTCAAGGGGTTCTGTATCTCATGCGCCACGCCGGCGGTAAGTTCGCCCAATGAGGCCATTTTCTCAGCCTGTATGAGTTGCTGCTGTGTTTTCTGCAGCTGGTCGTAGGTCTTCTTGAGTTCGATGTGGCGCAGCCGGTGTATTTCGGCTGTTCTCTTTTCCGCTTCTATCTGGTTGGTGAGCTCCAGGTTTTTGAGCTTGGCGCTCGCCGACAGGTTGATGACTTCTTCTTTGTGGAGGTGGAACTGCTCGTAACTGCGCAGCGCCTGTTCATAATCTCCGGTCTTCCGGTATACTTCCGACAGCGCCAGATAAATTTCAAACATCAGGTACTTCAGGTTTGCGCCTTTGGCTGTTGTCAGGGCCTGCTCCAGGTAACTGATGGCTTCGCCGTAGCTGGCTTGGGCCATGTATACTTTAGCGATGCCGGTGCACAGGCGGCAATAGTTAGCCGGAAACGGATTGGCGTGTTGCTTTGCCTGCGCCAGTGCCTCCGCATACAACTTCTCCGCTTCGCTGAGCCTGTCCATCTCCAGATACAAGTCGCCCAGGTAGTTCATCGACACCAGCCAGCCATGTATTTCCCCAATCTCCTTCCGGATAGCCAGGCTTTCGAGCAGGTGTGCTTCAGCCTGCTGGTATTGCTTCCGTTTCTGCTCCACAATAGCGATGCCTACCAGCACAGCCGCAATGCCGGCGCGGTCGTTTAGCCTCCGTCTGATTTCTATACTGCTGTCGTAGTGTTTATAGGCTTCGTCGAGGTTGCCGAACTGAAAGTTGATATAGCCCAGTTGCATCTGGCAGGCCGCCTCTCCATCTTCGTCGCCAAGCGCCTGCCGTAAAGCAATGCTTTGCTGGCAGAACACCAGCGCCTGGTTGTAATCGCCGATGCTCCTGTAAACCAGGGCCAGGTTGTACTGCGCATGCCCCTGTCCCTGCTTGTCTTTGAGCTTGTTAAAAATACGGGCTGCTTTGCCGTTTAGCTGCAGGGCCACGCCATAGTTGGCCAGCACCATTTCCGCAAAGCCCTGGTTCAGGTAAGCTTCGGCCAGCCCTTTCTGGTAAGCTGCTTCTTCGGCAAGCGCAACAGCCTCCCGGCTTCTTTGCAACGACAAAGAAGTGTCGGTGTGCCGGAGTGCATAGGCAAGGCGGTTCAGCAGATCAACGCGGCAAATTGTTTCCCTGCACTCCTGCAGTTGCGCTTCCAGGAGCCGGGTACTTTCGTTGATAGCGCTCACATGCCAAACTGTGTAAGGTGATAATCCGCATGGGCATAAGCCAGGTAGCCCCAGTCGTCTCTGGACATTTTTCCGAAGGCTGTATGAAATTTGCTGAGTTCAGTGCTGTCAATCAGCCGGTCTACAGTGGCTTTGTACCGCTGCTTTTCTGATTCTATATCCTCCACAGCCGTACCCAGGCCTACCACATCTACTTCCGGAAAAGTCTGGATATTGCCTTTCTCCCGGCCCGGCGGCTTGATGTTGTTCAGGAACATCCATTTAATTAAAGTGCGGGTCAGCAAAGTGCTTCTGTCCGGCATCGGTATTTCGTCAAAGGCCATGCGGTTTGCCTCCGAGAGGTGGCGTAGCATTTGCGTGGCTGTCAGCTTGCCCCACATACCCTTGGTATCGGCATTGAGCTTATCCACCCGCTCAAAAAGGAGCGGTTTTATCCCAGGTTCAAAAATGCTGTGCTTCATCTGAAAAGATATTTATGGATTGTAGACCTTTGTTAACCGGAACTATGCCTTCCAAAATCACCGGCTATCAGCACTCCTAAAATACAATATATTTCTCAGATTATACCATACTTTTCATAGTATTTATCAGTGCGTTTTTACCTTTAAATACCGGCTTCCCCGTTTCGTCCTGGCGCTTCCGGCAACTCCCCTAGAAGCTCGGTATTATTCCCTCATTTTAAGAACAGGCATACCCATCCGGAAAGATTTACGCGCGCTATTATAAGACTAAAGCGCTGTTCGAATACTGAAAAATCAGTATTGTTTGCCTCGCCGGAGAAGTATACTTTACCAGCCAGTAATTTAGCGACAGGCAGTGCCGTTAGCGCTGCCTACGCCGGTTAATCAGCCAGTACAACAAACAGCAAAAAAGGGCTTTGCAGCAGATGCCTTGTCAATAGCTGCCTTTTAGAACAAATCCTTTGCACTTAATCTTACAGCTATGCGACAACACCTTGCCTTTTCTCTTTTGCTGCTTGTGCTTGCCGGCGCCACCGGCTGCGAGTACCTGCCCGATTTTGTAGAAAAACCGGAACCTCATGAGCCACAGGTAAACGAGTATGCCTCCGGCCTGACGGCACCACTGGGTATTGAATCAGATGCAAAAGGCCAGTTATGGATTACGGAGGCCGGTACCGGCCTTGCCGATGACGGGCAGCTGTCCATCATTACACCGCAAGGGAATGTGTTTCCGGTGGTAACGGGCTTCCCTTCTGTTGTCAGCCCCGAGGGGGCTGTATTTGGGCTCAACCACCTTCTCCTCGCAAATGATACGCTGTGGATGCTGCACGGTGTGGAGGGAAAACTTTACAAGCTGGCTACAGCCTCGATCAGGCCCGGTGAAGCTCCCTTACAGGCAAGTGCATTGGCCTATGAGGATATCGGCGCCTTTGTAAGAGGGTATGACTTTGAGGACGACACGGATGAGACCGATCTTTTTAACCTTACGACCGGACCTGAGGGAGATTTATACATGGTAGATGCGGCTGCCAATGCCATTATCCGCCGGAAGGCCTCCACGGGAGCGTTGAGCGTTTTCGCGCTCCTGCCCCCTATCGGCAACCCCTCGGGAGAACCGGCTCAGGTAGAGGCGGTTCCCACCGGTATCGTTTTCGATGGGCACAAATTCCTGGTCTGCACGTTTACCGGATATCCTTACCCAGCTGAGAAAGCTGCCATCTACCAGGTCGATCTTCAGGGGAATGTCTCCCTTTACCAGTCAGGCTTATCGACTTTAACCGATATCGAGCTGGGGGCTGACCAAGAGCCAGTCGTAGTAGAATATGGCACCTGGACAGGCGAGACATTTGTAGAGAACTCAGGCACCATCGTGCGTGCCACGCCGGGGAAAAATACAGCCCTGGTTACCGGGTTAAACTTCCCCAACTCCATTGAGCGAAGCGGCTCCAAAACCTACTACATCGCACAGACCTTTGAAGGGAAAATACAAAAAGTAACCTTCTAATCAAACTCATGGCCGGTGGGACTTGCCTCCAGCCTGCTAAAATTTCTCCTTTAAACGGCGGAACGTATGAACAAGATGCCGGGAACGTCTGCCCTGGTGATTGGGGGAAGCCTGGCGGGCCTGCTGGCTGCCCGCGTGCTCAGCGATTATTTTGAACAGGTAATTATCGTTGAGCGTGACGTGGTGCATGACTTTCCCGAAGCGCGTAAGGGGCAGGCCCATACGCGCCACCTACACGGCCTGCTGGCGCAGGGGCTCACCATCCTGACACACTATTTCCCGGACCTGCACGAAGGTTTGATGAGCGGGGGCTCTCCTTTACTGGACATGGCCCAGAGCATGCGGTGGTATTGCTATGGGGGCTACCGGGCCAGGTTTGCATTGGGATTGAAAGGCATCGTGACAAGCCGCCCCTTTCTGGAGTGGCACATCCGCCGCCGCGTAGCTGCGATCCCAAACGTGACTATCAGTGATGGCTATTCCGTGGAAAAGCTGCTGACAAGTGAAAATCAGAAGCAAATAACCGGAGTGCAGCTGGTAAAGGCAGGTACAGACAGCGTACCTCAACACCTTTTCGCTGACCTGGTAATCGATGCCGGCGGACGCGGCTCCCGGTCGCCGAAGTGGTTGGAAGAAGCAGGCTACCAAAAACCGGAAGAAAGTACTGTTACTTGTGGTGCCGGGTATGCCACCCGCATTTACGAGCGTGATGCTTCGCTTCCCGGAAACCAGGATTGGGTATTTGTAACGCCCGAAGCGCCCCACGAATACAGAGCAGGTGCCGCTTTTCCGGTGGAGCATCATAAATGGATCGTATCGCTAGGAGGCTGGCATGGCCACCATGCCCCCACGGACGAGGAAGGGTTTATCGCTTTTGCCAAAAGCTTACCCGCGCCGGACGTACACACCATTATTACGACCTCTACACCGCTCTCTGATATCGTCAGCTATAAGTTTCCGGCCAGTTTGCGGCGGCATTATGAAAAGCTGGACGACTTCCCGGAAGGCTATCTGGTGTTAGGCGATGCGGTATGCAGTTTTAATCCGCTTTACGGGCAGGGCATGACGTCAGCGGCCATGCAGGCTGCCGCCCTGGACAAACTGCTGCAAGAGCAACCCGGCCTGCATCACCTGTACAAGCCCTACTTCCGGCAAATAGCCCGCATCACCGATATCCCCTGGCAGACAGCGGTGGGCGAAGATTTCCGTTTTCCCGAAACCAGGGGCAGGAAAGCGCCCGGAACTGATTTGATTAACGCTTACATGGACAGCGTACACCGGGCAACCCACCACGACGCCGTGATAGGCGCAGCCTTCCTGAACGTCATGAACATGCTGGCACCGCCGGCCAGTTTACTGAGTCCCCGGATTCTGTGGCGTGTTCTTAAAAGCATCGCGCAAAGGCGATCTGACCCGCACAATTCTTTTTAGTGCTCTAAACGGATTGATGCAACTTTACCCCTCACCGGCGAAAAACAAAGGCATTACGTTGAGCAGGAGATAAAATGATGAATCTGCTTTATTAAAAATAATCTATACTTTTATACTTACTATTATACAATTTTCAGTACCTTAAGCCTCTGTTTGAACAACGAATACAGATATTTATTGTTCGAAGCTGAGAAAGACGACGGCGCTCCCTTGAAGAGAAGATGAAGCTGCTGACTACCTAACTGGCTGTTCAGTTTGAGGAAAGTGCCTTTCTGGAAAAGCGAAGTCAGGAGAATCTAGAGGAATTGGGCTTTGTGAATTGTGAGATGAGAAGTTAATGGAAGGAGTTATTGATGAAAAAACCAATAATATAAAAAATATAAATTTAATTATTTACACAACTATTGATTAAATACATCTATTTTCTATACAAACCAAAGAATGAAAACCAAAGCCAAGTTAATTGACATCAAATTAGATGATCTAGTCCTGGATATCAATAATCCCCGTTTTGCGGAGCTTTATAGTGGTAGTGAGAAGGAAGATGATTTAATTGAATACTTATTATATACTGAGGCGGCAGAGGAAGTGGCAAAGGCTATAGTAAATGCTAATGAATTTTATCCTGACCGGCCTTTATGGGTAATAATTGAGGGTGGGGAATATATTGTCAAAGATGGAAATAGAAGATGCTCTGCTGTTAAAGCATTACAAATGCCTGGCAAATTTAAATTAGGGCTTCCTAAAACAATTATAGAAGAATTGCCTGTCCTATTATATGAAAATCAAAAAGATATTGATGCAAGGATTGTAGAAGAGCACGCAGGTAATCTTTTTAGACGTTGGGAAAGGATTGCAAAAGCCCTTGAAGTTTTAAAATTAAGTGATGCTGGTAGGTTTGAAGAAGTTAAGGAATTAGATTCTAAACCAGGAGATTTAATAAAATTAGCCAGTTTTTACAAGAAAGCAGTAGTTATTGGTGGCGATGATCTTCGAATTTTGTTAAGGAGAGGAAGAGGAAAAACCGGTGGTAAAACTATTATTTTTGAACGTTTATTTAGAAATGCGAAAGAGTGCGGTTATTATTTCAGAAATAGCCCATCATTTAAAATAGAAGTTACAGATTCAACAAAATTTAGTTCTTATGTTTTAGCATTAATTAATTATTTAAAAGATAATCCTTCTACTACAACAGAAACAATTGACAGGAATCCTAAATTTCTTGAATTATTAAAACCTTATGGTTTTGATGTAAAGGCAAAAGGTGCAACAACTGGAACAGGTACGAGTAGCGGTTCAACAACTGGGACAACCATCTCAACTGCAGGTACAACGACAGCCGGAACCGCACCTAGTGGTACAACAGGAACTTTATCAACTGCTGGAACTACAACTGTTATCGCAACTGCAAGTACTTCGGGAACTGGTAGCTCATCTGCAGCGGGAGCTACAACTGGAACTGCAAGTACCACTTCAATCGGTGGTACAAGAGGAAGTACAAAGAAATTCCCTATAACAAAAAGGAAAGCCTTGCCCCCTGGTATTAAAGAAAGAATTAAAGAATATTTTGAATTAGATTCTAATAACTATTCCAACTCTAAAGTTGCAATGGCTAGAGTGACTTTTGAGGTTGTTTTAAAATATGTTGTTGAAAACACAAAGTTTAATGGGCGTACAACAATGAACAAGACCAGTTACTTCGGTCGTGCTTATGGAAGTAGAAGATTCACAGATTTCAATGAGTTAAGGTTAAGGTTTATTGATTTAATAAAAAATACTGGATTTAAAAATGCTTTCAATTCATTTGACTTAGACCAGTTGCACCAGATTGTTCATAATTATCATGTTAGCGCTGTAAGTACTGCAGCTAATCAAATAAGTAATAACTTAATGGTATTGATTGAGTTTTTACTTCAAGATGAAGCTGATTTGTTAAATGAATTAGATATAACTAAACTATAAAATGTTTTATTCACCATTGAGATACCCAGGAGGCAAGAATAAACTTTCAAATTTTGTTGCCAAGCTCTGTATTGATAATAATATTCATGGACATTACATTGAACCGTATGCAGGCGGGGCATCGGTTGCTTTGTTTCTTCTTTTAGAAGGGTATGTAGAAAAAATAACAATAAATGATAAAGATCGATCAATATTTGCTTTCTGGCATTCGGTAATTAATGAAACTGAAAAGTTATGCCATCTTATTGATAAAACAGAAATTTGTATAGAAACTTGGGCTCAGCAAAAAGCTATTCAGAAGGAAAAAGAAACTATTGATTTACTTACTTTAGGTTTTTCTACATTGTTTTTAAATCGAACTAATCGTTCAGGCATTATTACAGGTGGTGTAATTGGTGGCGTAAATCAAAATGGTAAATATAAAATAGATTGTAGATTTAACAAAAAAGAAATAATAGCTCGTATAAACCAAATAGCCAAAAATAAAAGATTCATCAATTTATATAATATAGATGCAATTGAATTAATTGATAAGATTCAAAGTGGCATTACAAGTACTAAAGAAGGTTATAATACGATTTTTTATTTTGACCCTCCTTATTATTTAAAAGGAGATTCACTTTATATGAATTATTATTTACATGAGAATCATAAAGAAGTTAGCGAAAAGATTAAAAACATCAACGAAATCCATTGGCTTGTTTCTTATGATGACAATATTAACATTGAAAACCTTTATCAGAAACTGCCACAAAAGAAATATTCATTTAACCACTCTGCTTTCTCTGCAAGGGACGGTAAGGAAATCTTATTTTTTAGCAGCAATTTAAAACAACCTCTTATAGAAAATTATAATCCTACAAAATTTAAAATAAAAAGGTCCAAAACTAAACAGTACATTGAATATAAATTTAGATAATATCTTTTGATTGTTAGATGTTACACTAGAGCGTGATAAATACCGAATTTCCCGCCGTTGTTGGTGTTATCACCAACAACTAACTACATATTACCAGATGCTTGAGCAACAGCACATGGCCTTCTTCACAGCCACTATACTGGATTGGAAGCACTTGCTTAAGCCAGACAAGTATAAAGACATTATCCTGAGCAGCCTTCGGTTTCTGGTGGAGAACGAGCGGGTGCAAGTATACGGATTCGTGATCATGCCAAACCATATTCACCTGCTCTGGAAAATGGAGGAATCGCACAAGTGGGAAGACGTGCAGCGGGATTTCCTGAAGTATACGGCGCAGCAGATCTAGCCCGACCTAATGAAACACTACCCTGCCGTGTTAGAAAAATTCAGCGTATGAGCCTAAGACCGGCAGTACCAACCTTCATTAATACCTCTAAATAGCTCACCCATACTCTCTCCTAAATTATAATTTAATCAACAACAGCAATTCCGCAGGCATATTCTTAACTAAGGTATTTATAAAATACTAGCAACACAAACTACCACCAGCAACTTGCATTTATACATACAGGAACTTTAGACACACACTATCTTGTTGCTCTTACCAGGCTCAATTATGTGGCAATATGACATATTAACCGCAAATTATTTAGTAACAGAATGCGCCCGGCTTATTTATTATCAGAACAATAATTATAAACTTTCTAATAAAACACCGCTTAATGGCGCTTGATATATTAATTTCACGTAGCTTTGATTCAAACATACCAGACAATCCAGTATTTATAATTATTTATATAAATTAGCCCTATTCAAAAGCGCCCTGCCATACTTGATTAATCCAAGCGTTTCAATCATGATGCCGAAACAGGCACTGGGTACCAAAGCTTTGCTACGCCTTATTTTTATTTACCAACATCATTACCAGTAAAAGAATGAAAAGAAATCTACTCCTGTTATTTGCCTTATTGCTTTTGTCGGTGCCGTCTTTCAGCCAGGTGGCCGGCACCTCGTTTGAGCTGTATGTGATGAACTACCGGTTCGGTCCCCAGTCGCTGGACTACTTTAAAACCCAAAACATTGTTGTAACTAACTTTCTGCCTGCCAGTAGTATCGCGCAGACTGGAGATGCCAACAGTGTAGATCCTGCCAAAGTACGAAATACAGTAGGTAAGTTGTTCCGGAAGGCCGACAGTGGCGGCAAGCTTGTACTCGACTGGGAAACAGAAGGGGTTTACAACGCGCTGCGGGATTACCCTGTTACGGACAGCCGTTACAAGCATGCTGAAGCTGAATGGCGCAAACTCATCGCCATCATCCGGGAGATGCGGCCAAACGTGGAGATAGGCATTTACGGCATGCCGTTTAATGCGTGGGATAAAAATGACATTACCCGGTATAATCCTGAAGCTAAGTATGGTACGTTGCTTTCGCTGGTAGACTTCCTGGCTCCTTCTGTGTACCTGGAAACAGCAGATGAAGCAGTAGGGCATGAACGCAACCTGCAATACATCCGCGACAACATGGATGTGGCCCTGGACTACGGCAACAGGCTGCATAAGCCGGTATACCCTTTCTTCTGGCACCGAATCCATCCCGACAACGTGGAATATGGCTTTGAACTGCTGCAAATAGATGTTTTTGCCAGCTATATCAAGTTTCTTTCAACCTATACTTACAAGGGCTACAAAGCAAGCGGCGTTTACTGGTGGGAAGCACTTAACAAAAAGCAGAACCTTAGCAAGGCAGATGGACTGGGAGGCTGGGCAAAGGGCACCATAACAGATTATGATGCTTACGATGCACTCATGGTGAAGTATGCCACTGCGGTGGTGGAAACACTCACGGCACCAGCGCCCCAACAGGTAGTAAGCTTTACGCTATTGGATGCCAAAACAGGAAAAGAAATTCAGACGCTGGCTGATGGTGCCGTTCTGAACCTGGCCGACTTACCAACAGCTAACCTGAATATCCGCGCCAACACCACTACCAAAGCAGGCAGCGTATTGTTTGCGTTAAGTGGCACACAGAGCAAGAACGTTACAGAGTCCATCGTACCTTATGAGCTGATGGGCGACGACGGCAGCTGGACGCCGGTACTCGGGCACTATACGCTTCAGGCTACACCATACACAGGCGCAAAAGCAACAGGACAGGCCGGTGTTCCGCTCACAGTCAGCTTTGTGGTTGTAAACGCTTCGCCTGATCCGGCACCGCAGCAGGCAATAAGCTACACATTGTCGGATGCCAGAACAGGGAAAGATATTCAGACGCTGACGGATGGTGCTGTTTTGAACCTGGCTGACCTGCCGGCCAGCTACCTGAACATCCGCGCGAATACCCGTACAAAAGTGGGCAGCGTGGTGTTTTCTCTGAGTGGCGGGCAAACAATGCGTGCGACAGAATCTATCGTGCCTTATGAAATAATGGGAGACGCGGGCGAATGGACACCCGTAACCGGCAATTACACGCTTAAAGCCACCTCCTACTCCGGGCCCAAAGCTACGGGGTTTGCCGGTGATTCTGTGACAATCAACTTCACTGTAATAAACACCAGCAGCCTGGGCGCACCTGCTGTTGCCAGTAACTTATCTGCCGGCAGCAATGCAATTGGCGGAAATAGGCTTCCAGCCGGCATGCTTACCGTTTATCCCGTTCCGGCCACCAAGGTGCTTTATGTAGAAACCGGTAGCAAAGCAGGTGAAGGTAAAATTACCATCGAACTACAGGACCTAAACGGCAAAGCAGTGCTGACCAAGCAGGTACATACAGCTACGGACGGGCGCACGGCAGAACTTGATGTAAATACCCTTAAAGCAGGAATGTATATACTTTCCGTAAGCTCATCTGCAGGCCGGATTACCAAACGCGTTGTTATCGGCTTATAAATAAAACAGCTTTTTTAAGCGGAGTGCCGCTTGAGGGTATAAATCGTTTACTCTTCAGGCGGCACTCCGCTTAATCTGGTTTTCGCCTATTCAGAATTCAAGCCGCATACGTAGCGTTCCATACTAGCAACAGGGCAGCTACATTATCGGATCTATCACTTTCGTCAGGGGATTCTCCTGCCCTTCTACATACCAGTCAGCCCATATGCGCAGCTGCTCATCTATGTGAAGCGACAGCCAGTTGCGAGCGCCGAGGATGCGGCGCGAAGTACCCGGAAACTTTAACAGGCGGGCGGTGATACCTTTGTCTATCTCTTCTACCTTACCGGCCAGCAGCCTTTCCATCATATAAACCACAATGGCAGGCGGTGGTAAATTAACCATAGCCGAAGAGGTCAGCTGGTTTATCACATTGGCTTCCGTACAGGCAGTACCTTCCCTCTCAGACTGAATATACCCCAGAAAGGCTACATGTGCGTCGCCGGACACAATGGTAACGCGGCAGCCGGACTCCTGCGCAAAGTGTAAAAGGCGGTGAATCAGCCGCAGCCGTTCCTGCTGGTGCGCCCGGCTAAGCCACTGGTCCTTTAGGTCGTCTTCCATCCGTTGCTGTCCCGGCTCTACCTCCAAGGCTGCTTCCAGCATGGTTAAATCCGCACTTACAACCGGAATGCCCGACATGAACAGCAAATGCCTGCAACCCGCCTGCGCGGAACCGTCCGGCAGCTTTTTCGCTTTGAGTTCATCTTCCATCCAGGCCAGCAAACGGTCCCAGGTCTCCTGACTCATCACCTGATCAAGGGTACGCTCCGACCGCAAATCCAGCGCCACCAGTGCCACATCGCCCATGCGGTGCGCATAGGTATACCCACTCTTCCCCAGCACCGTAAGTTCCCCTAAATCGTCGTCGTGCGCTGCCTGCAATTGAAAAACGCGAAAATGCTCCCTGGCCTGGCCATAGATGCCCTGGAACACCGCACACTCCTGCTGCTCAGGTACATAAGAACCCCAGCCATCGAAAATGTCGTGATCGTCCCACATCATCAGGGTCGGAATTCTGCTCATGGTAGCCGCTGGCAGCTTCTGACGCCACATCCGGCAGTAAAGGTCAAAATAAAACTGCTCTACCTGCTGCTGCATCTCAGCCGTAAAAGGCGCCTGCATCCTTTTTCTCAGCGGTTTACCCAGCCATTCTCTCAGGGGCAATACCGTCTCCCATACCTGATCTGAGTAAATTTGATCGCCTCCCATAAAAAACAAGTGGTATGGCTGCTGCCCGTGTATCCGCTGCAGCACTTTCCACATCTCGTTTTTACTTTTTACTTTATTTAAATCTTTCAGGGTGTGCACGCCAAAGCAGGAGCCATAGCAAATGCGCAAGGGCTTGTTTTGCTCCGGAACCACATACGCAAATTGTTCGCCGCCATTTACGGCATACATTACAGCCTGCTCACAATCGCTTTGCTGCACCCACCAGTCCAGCCGCCATACCTTGCAATCTGCAAACGTCTTTAACAAAACTGCTTTCGCCGCAACCTGGAACACACCACCAAATGTAAGGGATAGTTGCGGCGGCGTAGCGGTACCCCGGAGTACCACCAGGGCAGACGTATACCAGCGCCCCTCCTTCAACCCTCTAAACCCCAGTATAGGACCAACAATAAGATGACCAGACATATGCTATGTTTTTTACAGGTATAGGGGTTTCTGCGCCGTTTGTTTCAAAGGAAAGAAAAAGGCAGCCCTGGATTTATGTATGCTTCAGACGGGATAAGGCAGTTGGCGGTTAAGCTGGACGGCTCTATCGCTTTGGCGGGTGAATTTTTCCTGAGAAGCCAGCACCACCCGAATTACAGTTCAGATAGAACTGACCGGTAATACATCCGCTGCTTGAAAGGGGGATATAGCTACACCACAGCAACTTTTTTCAAGTATAGCCAGCTTATAGTATGAGCTTTATTTGGGATGACCATGAATAATCCGATGATAAGGCCAAACAGCCATAATCCGCTCCACCGTTATTACCGGGCACTAACAAGTGCTCGTACCGCTCGGTGTTGCTCTCTACCGCATGCCCGAGGGCGGCGGTAGAGAGCAACACCACTGGCTCAAGGTTGTAGCTCCTATCTTTTATAATGAAATATCAACAGACTCAAGCCATTCTTCCCAAATCAAATCTGCCATTTCCTGAATTGATAGTTCCTGTGAGTCACGAGGATAAAAAAGACTATTACTATCTTCCCAAAATAAGTGGTATTCATCAAGTTTTAGAATAAATCCTTTTTCGTTGTTTCTGCCATCCTTATGTAGTTCATACTTAAGATCATTTCTATTAAATGCGTATCCACTGTTTGTCGAGCTAGAAGAATCGAATGAGACTTTTAAAAGACATTCTGAGCCAATTTTATTCCGGTTTACTATCATGCATTCAAACTCTGATGGTGCATCTTTATAAATTCGGGTTTTAATATTTTCAAGCACATTGATCTCTTCCATATACCTTTTCAAGAGGTCCGTAAGTTCTTTAAAAGACTTTTCCTTGAATTCCAGCTTCTCAATCGTATCAAAGTCTTTTTTTACGCGGTAATTCCGGCCAGATTTAAAACCTGAATTTGAAGAGACTGCAACCGACACCTCCGTTTGGCCGGCGCTAACAATTAGTTTTCGAAGATTTTCGGTTACATTAAGAAAAGCCGTATTAACATTAGCCCATGTGCTTATTGGTTTACCATCTGTAGGGATAGCTTTAAAATCCTTGAATGGTGTATTAAGCCAATCGCATGGCTCTAAGATTATTGGCACAATGATTAACTTTCTTTCTTCCTGCAATTGTATTGCCCGCTGAAATTCTTTTTCATAGCAATAATTGGAAGCAATATAATCTGGGCTCAAAAGGGCATGAAATAACTATGATGCCTCAAGTTGATATGAAATTGATGAATTAAGGCGCCCCCCAGCTAATATTTGTTCATCTGTCCAGGAAGTTAACGCCCTTCCCTTTTAAGCTGAGCTAAATGCTTGTGCAGCCTATCTAACATTTGAGTGTCTTGGTGGCTGTATGATATGAATGCTTTCATTTTTTTGATTGCTTGGAATTACTCTTTGCTCTTTTGATCTCTTTCCCGAATCCTGTTGGCATGAAATTGTTTGACCGTATAATCTGTAAACTTTGCAGTATTTGCTGTTGTGTGTACTGATGTTTTCGGTTACTCCAGTTGTAAAAGTCTTCTATCAATTCTTTATCAGAAATGGGTTGTTGTTTGATGATACGGTTGTTCCATACAGCATATAAGGTAGCCATAATCTCCGTTTCAGCTTCTGATTTGTCAGCCAACAGGGAAAACAGCTTACTTAACCGTTCTGCTACCGGGCTGAAATATCTTTTAAAGTATCCTTCAATTTGAAGTTGGTTTTCAAGTGGTATAAATTTATAAGCCTTCTCCTCAAACCATTTTGTTGACTTTAATTTATTAGAAATGGAATGCATGAACTTATTATCATAAGGCCCTGCTGCCTGAAAATAATAGTTCAGGTTTAAGTCTGCTTCAGCAATGTGCTCTGCCAGATATTGTAGCTTTTGAAATTTGATGTGCGTAAAATGCGGATCATCTTTGAAAAGCGAAACAATCTTACCGCCCAACACCTGTTTGGCAAAAGCCTTTTTATTTTCCGGAATATTCAATCCATTACGCCGAATGCTATATATCTCTTCTGGCTCTGCTGCCATCGCCAAACTTTCCTCCGCTTCCGCCACTGTTACCTGCCCGTTCATCAGCATCGGCAACAGCCAATCTCTTAACTCGGAGAGTTGTTTATTTTGGAGTTCAAGTATGTCCTGCTTCTTGAAAATAGGCTCAACTACAGAAGTGAAAGCCTTTATAATAGGTTTTGGAGGCAACACAATCTCAATAGCCTTGACTACACCACCAGAAACTTCTTTAAAAGTTGAACCTGAAGCCTTACTAGCTATAGCTGGCATTGTTCGCTCAACAGTTAGGAATACAAATTCTGTGGAATATCCTTCCTTTGGTACAAAAGACTTAAAACCTTGGTTGGTTGTTACTTCTTCTCGCGCTATCGCCATGTAGCCGATAGGTGCACGCGAACTCATCAGTATTGTTCCTTTTGGTAAGAGCTTTAGTGACGCAGATTTTATACCTTTATCGGTAACATCAGTTTCGCCTTTCGTTATATACTTTTTACCAACATTTAAAGACAAGTCTTTGGGTGTTATCCAAGGTGTGCCATCTGTGGTGAAATTTTCTGGTTCTGCTGTTGACGGTGTACTGCCACCTACAATATTTCCTAAGTCAGACAATGTGCCAACTTTCCACCCTTCAGGAACTTCTCTTTTCAGTTCCTCATTCCATTCCATTTTGCCGCCGCTGGTTTTGTAGGGCTTGCCGCTGGCATCAGGGAAATCGAACTGCACAAACCAATAGTCGTACAGTGTTTTCGCCATCGCCTCCAGCTCATCATTGATGCGGTTGTTGAGTTCTATTTTTGCGTCTAAAGAGGAAAGGACTGCGGCTATTTTATTTTGAGTTGGGAGGTCAGGCACTCTAATTTCTTGCAACATTAGTGCTCCTTCATTAACCCTTTTCCTGCCTGAAGTGCCCTCCATACAGCTTATGGCCTTTTTTCTGAAAACAGGGCTTTTTGCTAAGTAATAGATGAAATCATTTGAGGAGCTTTCATTTTCTCTCAGAACAATGAATTCAGTAGAACCAAATCCAACTTCTGCATCATCTAAAATATCTACTTGTGCTGTTTTCCCATTTTCCAGACATGGAGTAATTTTAGCAAATAAAGTATCTCCATTCCTAAACTTTGCACCTCCATTATAGCCAGACAATTCATAGCCTGTAATTTTTCTTTCATTGGCAGTAAGTTTTTCCATAGCTATCTTTTTAGCTATGGTGCTTTTTGCCATTTTCTCAATTGGGTTAAACTTAATAAAGTCTCCAACTAACATCTTTCTCCACTTACTCATTCCTCACTACCCCCTATCCTATTTTCATCTTTATGTATACTTTCATTCAGCACCGCCTTCAGTTCTTCTTTACTGGGCAAGAACGTCTGGTATTTGCTCGCAAAAATCTGGTTGTTTTCTTTGGGTAGTGTAATTTCTACTAAGGCTTTGTTTTTCTCTTTGCAGAGAATAATACCGATGGTCGGGTTCTCGTCTTCGGTTTTTACAAAGCGGTCGTAGTAGTTCACGTACATCTGCATCTGTCCCAGGTCTTGGTGGCTTACTTCGCCGATTTTCAGGTCGAGCAGCACGAAGCAGCGCAGAAAGCGGTTATAAAACACCAAGTCTACCCGGAAGTGCTTTTCATCGAAGGTAAAGCGCACCTGCCGTCCCACAAAAGCAAAGCCCTTGCCCAACTCCAGCAAAAAGTGCTGGAGTTCATCTATGATGTGGTTCTCCAACTTCGATTCGGAGTAAGCAGTTTCCTCCTTCAGCCCCAGGAACTCCAGCACATAAGGATCTTTAATTAGGTCCTGTGGCTGGTGCAGCTGCTGCCCCTTTTCGGAGAGTTGTTTTACTTTCTCTTTGTCGCGGCTCAGGGCCAGGCGCTCATATAAGGCGCTGTCGAACTGCCGCTGCAATTCCTTCAAAGTCCAGTTGTTTTGTATGCTCTCAATTTCGTAGAACCGGCGCTCGTCAGGGTTCTCTATCCGCATCAGTTTGATGTAATGCGACCACGACAAGCGGAAATCAGGCATAGCAACCCTTTTATTCGTCTCATCTTCATTGCTGCCCAAATTCGTCAACCCTGTTGACGAAATCTGGTTGGCATATGCTTTATAGAAAAACCGCATCCGGTCCAGGTTCTCTACTGAGAAACCTTTGCCGAATTTGCTGCTCAGTACGTTCGATAATTGCTTCAGCGTTCCTTTACCGTAGGCAGCCCTTTCTTTTCCATGCTGCTCATGTTCTACAATCAGCCTGCCTATCTGGTAATAAGTAGTTACCATGGTGGTATTCACGCTGGCAATTACCTTCCGGCGGGCAAGGGCGATTAACTCTGAAACCTGTCCGAATAGCTGCTCATCGGATAGCTTGTTAACTGGCAATTCAGGCATAGCGCAAGCCCTCCAACTGTTTTTTCATTTCCTGCTCCAGCGTGGCAGATTCTGCAAAAAGCCCATCTAAGTTGCTGTTAAAGCGCTGCATTCTTTCGGCAAACTCTTCTGGCGTGATGTCGGTGTACTCAATCTTCACCTCAAAATACTGTCCGGCACTGAGCGAGTAGTTCTTTCCCTTTATATCCCCATAACTGACTACCACCGAGAAATCCTCTACCGCCTCATGCTTGTTAAAGGTGCTTATAATCAGATTCTCTTCCTCCTCCGAAAGCAGCGTTTTCTGGTTTTTGCCATCCTTTACGGTAGTACCCAATTTAGAAGCATCCATCAGCACTATATCGCCGCGCTTATTCGCATTGTCCAGGAACAGAATAGATACGTTGGTGCCCGTGGTGGCAAAAATATTACTTGGCATGCTTACCACACCCCGCAGCATTTTGCGCTCTACCAGTTGCTCCCTTATTTTCTTTTCGATGCCGCTTTGGGCCGTAATAAAACCCGTTGGCACTACAATGGCTGCCCGGCCTCTGGAAGTGAGCGAGTGCATGATGTGCTGCAAAAACAGGAGATAGATAGACATCTTGTCTTTGTCCTTGTTCGGCACTTTGGGCACTCCTGCAAAAAAACGCGCGTGGTTTTCTTTGCTGTCCAGGCTCTCGCGGTAGTCGCTAAAGTCGAGCTTAAACGGCGGGTTAGACACGATGTAGTCAAATTTTTTGAGCTTCCCGTTTTCATCCTTGTGGTAAGGCGAGAGCATGGTATTGCCTTGTATAATATTCTGGATAGAGTGCACCAGGTTGTTTAGTACCAGGTTCAGGCGCAGCATTCCCGTAGACTTCTGCGAAATATCCTGGGAGTAAATGGTGCAGCGGTCTTCGCCAATGGCATGGGCAATGTTCATGAGCAGCGTTCCCGAACCCGCCGACGGATCGTAGCAGGTGACATCCTGCACCTGCTCGTCTACCAGGATATCGGCCATTATTTTGGCAACGGCATGGGGCGTATAATACTCCGCATACTTGCCGCCGCCGTCTTTGTTGTAGTCCTTTATCAGGTATTCAAATATGGTGGCAAAGAAATCGAACTTCTGCCCAAAAATATGCTCAAAACTGAACGGAATCAGCTTGTTTACAATCGCCTTACAGAAGTTGTCGCGCTGCGAGCTATCCGAAATAAACTGGCTTAAATCATCAAACAGCGTGATTTTGGAACCAGTACCCGTCTTTACCGAGAAAATATCATTGTTAAGGATGGCAATATCGCGCAGGGTATCGTCAAAGGTCTTGGCAAAGTCCGGCTCGTTTTGCTTCTGAAACAGCGTGGTAAGCAAATGGTCGCGCTTTAGTTTGGCCGTGCCCGGAGGTAACTGGAACAACAGCATCTGGTAATCATCATCCGGTATAGTTACCAGTGCGTCTTCCCACTTTTCGGCCTGTTGCAGCGCAGGCTCCAGTTGTTTCAGTTCGTAGGCAAACTTATCGTTCAGAAATTTGTAAAGGAAAACCTGCGTAATAATCTTAAACTCGTTGCCATCGTTCCCCAAACCATAAGACGCACAGATGCCTTTGAGGTCATCTATCAGCGCCTTGGTTTTCTGCATAAAGTCCGTCGTCATCTTATCTTATTCGTCCGTAATATTCGTTCATGTATTCCTGCACCACGCAATGGTTGATGTACTGCGTGGTGTCAGGGTCTAATTTTATCTGGTTCTTTTTTACAAAATTGTCAATCACACTTTTAATCACCAGCTGGTTAAAGTAACCTTCATTGCTCAGTAGGTTGCTGTTGAGGATAATCTGCTCGTCGGTGTGCTGCTTAACACCCTGCAAGGCCTCATATATGGCTGCTATGTCTTTTGTACTTGCCGTAGCACTATGTTCCCGCAGCCGTTTGTGCACACGGGCATACTTGGCATCACTTTCATACTTGGCCTTCAGGAGGTCGTTTTTGCGGTTCAGCTCCTTTACCCGGTCGTAGATATGTTGTAGGGCATCAATGTTTGCCTTCATCTCGTCCTGTGTTATCTCATCCAGGTTCTTTTTCTTGAACATGCGCTCCAACTCCTCATACAGCGAAGTAAACTCCGGGTCTTTCTTGTCGAAGTTGCCTGCCATCGCCTCGCGCGTTTTACGCAAGGTATTCTTCAACTGGTCAGCCAGTACCAGCTCTGCCTCTGAAATCTTGCGGAACAGAAAGAGCACATCTTCCAGCGCTACGTTCAGCAGGTTGCCAGTATCGGCACCACTTTCCAGCGCCTCCTTCTGGTTTAGTAAATCGAGGTGGTTCGATACCTCTGTATAGAGGATATTGATTTTCCTGAAGTCAAGCTTTGCGATTAGCTCGTCGTGCCCCAGCAAGCGGATCAGGTTATACAGGCTTCGGGCATTGGCTAAGGCTTTCTTCAAATCAAGCACCTGTTGCCTGTCCTGCATCGCCGACACCTGCATACTAAAGTTTTCCAGGTTCTGCGTATCGAACTGGAACAGCAGCTCTTTGATTTGGCTTATTTCTTCGGCTATCTCTTCTTTGCTTTTAAACAGGTCAGAGTAGTGTTCCATCTCGTCACCCAGCTCCCCTTTCAGCTCGTCGTAATAGGCCCGGTTGGTGGCATCAAACTCCGAACGTATATCGGCAAAGTCCACCACATAGCCAAAGCGGAATTTCTTGTAAGGCCGGTTAACGCGCGTGAGTGTTTGCAGCAGGTTGTGTGTTTTTACCACACGTCCCAGGTACAGCTTCTTCAGGCGCTTGGCATCGAAGCCAGTGAGCAGCATGTTGTACACCAGCAGCATATCTATCCTGCCGTCCTTGAAATCCTCGACCAGTTTTTTACGGTCTTCTTTGGTACCTACATCGTGCAGTATAAGGGCGGCTGTTGTAACCTTATACTTCTTCTTCTTAGCTTTATTGTAGGTAGCAGTTTGTTCAGCCGCCATAGAGTAGCCACCAGCAACTGAACCTTCAGCAACAGTACCTGCCGCTGCATACTTCTGGTTAAAGATTTCAAACAACTGTTTCGCCTGATCAGAACTATCACAAACTACCATGGCCCCAATAGAAGAATCGTTCCACATAAGGCGGCTTTTCTCAAAGTCCTCGATAATGTAGTCCAGCATCGGCTCTGCATAGCTGGGATGTGCAAAGATGTCGCTTCGCTTTAGGTCGCCAGCAAGCACTTCAATCTGGCGCAGGATCTCCTCCATCTGCATTTTATAGTTGGTTTCTATCCCTTCCCGTATCAGGCGCAGGGTATAGCCATCAGCTATAGAGGCATTGTAGTAGTATTTGTGTATGTATTCGCCGAAAATATTAGTAGAGTGGTGGCCTTTCCCAATCAGCGGCGTACCAGTCAGGCCAATAATAATAGCCGATTTGTCAGAACTTATCAGGTTCGCCAGAAAGCTGCCCTTGGGGTTATAGCTGCGGTGTACCTCATCCAGAAAGTAAATACGCTGCACATTTGTATTGTAATCTGTCTGCACCACCACATTAGACTCCTCACTAAACTTCTGGATATTCACGACCGTAATTTCCGCTTTGCCCTGCAGGTTATGAATAGCGCTTTGGTTCCTAATATCGTGTACAAAGCCTTCTTTGGAGTTTACAGCCTTAACAAGCAAATTCCGGCTGGTAAACTCCTTCGATGCTTGAGTGAGCAGGTCCAGACGGTCCACAATGAAGTAGAACTTGGGAACGATACCTTTATTCTGGAAATAATCCGTCAGGTAACGCACATTGTAGAAGGCCAGTGCCGTTTTACCGCTGCCCTGCGTGTGCCAGATAATGCCTTTACGCAAACCGCTCTCTATGCTTTTCTCAATGGCTTTCGTTGCAAAGAACTGCGGGTAGCGCATAATGTGCTTTTCGATTCCTTGGCTCCCTTTTACATAGGTTAAACCGTAACGTAGCAACATCGCCAGCCTGTCTTTGCTGAACAGCGAGGTAAGGATACGATTTGTTGGCCTATGAAACTGTTTGTTCGTGAGAAAGTCTGGGTTATGCTTAATAGTGGCCAGGTTGGTATCTTTCAACACAAAGTTCTCCAGCGCATCATCCTCTGGCTTTAGTATATAAGTAAGGTCCTGAATCTCCTCTTCCCGGAAATAATGGAATTGCGCTCCCTTGTAGGACGTGGTAGCATAATAGGCACCTTGCAACGGCTCTACAGTTCCGTTATCATACTCCATGTTGTTGGAAAATACCAACAGCTGCGAGATATTGATAAACTTCCTGAACTTCTTATTCTGAAAGCGCCTGTCTATACGATCACGCTCCTGTAAAATGCCTTCATGATTATTTGGTTTCTTTACTTCGATAAACGCCAATGGCATTCCGTTTATCAACAGCGTGATATCTGGCCTGAATTCCTCTTCTCCATTCTTATAGGTAAGTTCGGTTACTACGTGAAAGCTGTTGTTGCTGAAGTTATCAAAGTCAATTAGCTTCACTTCAGAAGTTGAAATCAGCTTTTCATAGAAAGCTAGCCCCAGATCTTCGTTATCCAGTAACAGGCTTATGTCCTGAAGCAAGCGCATTACATCATCGTCCTGCAGCTCCTTATCCTTGTTTATGCGGGTGATACTTTCGGCAAAGATTTCGGGGAAGATATTAGTATCCTGATCTGGCTTAGCGCCTTTTAGAGAAAGATAAGTATAGCCCAAACGGGTTAAATGCAGTATAGCTGGTATTTTAACACGTGAGTTTTCATTGAAGGCCATGGGCGCAGGTATATCTGGTTCACGGTAGCAATTCTGGTGTTGCACCATCTGTTGCCAAATATAACCAAATAGAAAAGCTTATTTTATATTGATTTTAAAATATTATTGCATTGCCCCTTGATCGCATCTAAGCAACTATAAAGACATTTAATAAGGCATGGAAACCGACGACAAGCTATCTGAAACGATAAAACGGGAAGAACTTTTTACAATGGTTTGGAAAGAGCCCGCCACCAAACTTGCAGCTCAATTCCAAATACCCTATCCAGAATTCAAAAAGATCTGTGATAATTTGTCTGTTCCTTTACCAGGTTCGGGATATTGGTCTAAACTCAGGGCAGGTAAGCCTATTCCGGAAGCTATTTTACCGGCAAATTATTCAGGTCCGTTAGAAGTAGTAATTGAGCCCAAAGTAATAGAGAAGAGAGCAAAGTCCTTACCTACTCTGCCCGAAGGATGTGATACTGGCGCTGAAAAATTAATCAAGGTTTCTGCAAAACTAGTTAATCCAGACCCTCTGATTGTTGCAGTGAAAGATAAGCTAGAGAAGCCAAAGTATTTACACGATGGTTTGGCCTGGTCCGGTTCCGAATATATTAGCATTAAGGTTACACCAAAGAATGCCTCAAGAGCTCTGAGGTTTATGGATGCCTTCATAAAACTATTAAAAGCACGGGGACATGATTTAATAGTTGAATATCATACTACCTATGCTTTTATCAAAAATGAGAAATTTGAATTAAGACTCAGAGAAAAGACGATCCGAAATATAGTAAAAGAAGGTAGCTGGGATAGAACAATAAATACTCCAAGCGGTATCTTAATCTTTCATTTAGATGAATATCCCCGAAGAGAATGGAAAGATGGGAAGTTATTATTGGAAGATCGTTTAGGGGAAATAGTATACTACCTAGAACAGAAAGGCAAAGAGAAAAAAGAGCAGAAAATAAGATGGCAAAAAGAAGAGGAAGAACGCCAGGAAAGGGAACGGATTCAAAGAGAACTTGAGGCACGCCAGGAGAAAGAACTTGCAGGTTTTAAAAATTTATTACAAGATGCTAAGCGCTGGAAAGAAGTTAAAATTTTGCGGGAGTACATTGCGGATATGAAATCTGATTCTACGTTAAAAACTAATCACGCAGAAGCTCATGAGGCTTGGGTTAAATGGGCAGAAGAAAAAGCAGATTGGTATGATCCACAAATAAATTTAGCCGATGAATTAATGAACAACGTGGATAAAGAAACTCTAACACTCAAGAAAAAGTCTATTTATCATGGGTGGTAAATACATATCCTTCCAGAATAAGAATCCTTGGTTTTAATATAGGTGGGATAAGACTTGCCTTACTCCCTTTCGTTTTTTGGCTCAAACCAAATGAAAGTAACTATCCCTTTGTTTCTCAAATTGTTTGCAAATAAAAAAGCACCTACAAGTTTTATCTCGTAAGTGCTTGATTATCAACGTGGGCCCACCTGGAATCGAACCAGGCACCTACTGATTATGAGTCAGTTGCTCTAACCGAATGAGCTATAGGCCCGTTCCCTTGAAAGAAAGGTGCTTTCTTTGATTTGGGAGTGCAATTTTACATATTTGCATTCAATATTTCAAACAGAAAAGAATAATTTTTGCGTGGATCTATCACAAATCAAAAATATCATCTTCGACCTTGGCGGGGTTATCATCAACATAGATTACAACAAAACGATAGCGGCGCTGCAGCAACTTTGCCTAACAAGCTGCAACATAGCCTTTAACCAGCAGGAGCAGGCCCATCTGTTCGACCTGTTTGAAACGGGCGTCAGTTCGCCGGCCGCTTTCCGCAATGACCTGCGCGAAACATACCACATCACAGCCACAGACGCGGAAATTGATGCTGCCTGGAATGCCATGCTGATCGGCATCCCGAAAGAGCGCATCGACCTGCTGCTGGAACTGGGCAATAAATACCGCCTTTTTCTGCTGAGCAACACCAACGCCATCCACCTGCAACGCTTCAACGAGATGGTGGCGCACAGCTTTACCATTCCCAGTCTCGACGCGCTGTTCGACCAGACCTATTACTCGCACCTGATCGGCAAACGCAAACCTGATGCAGCCGTGTTTGAAATGATACTACAGCAACACGACCTGAAAAAGGAAGAAACACTGTTTATCGACGACAGCATCCAGCACATCGAAAGCGCCCGCAAAGTAGGATTGCAAACGCTGCACCTGCAGGCGCCGCTCATCATCAATACGGTTTTTGCGGATGCGGATTAAGAAGCAACAGCGCGCGTACGGCTTGCACCTGCTGCTGTTCTGCCTTACGCTCGCAACTACCACTGTTGCGGGAGCAGAGTGGCAAACAGGCAAGCTTTTCTTCCTGGGCCGCCATGGCTTCGACTGGAACGGTACTTTATCAGAAAGTGAGTTGCTGGCCGGCTTATACTTTGCGCTGCCTTTTCTGGGCGTGCTGACGGTGCATGAGTTCGGGCATTATTTTACGGCCAGGTACCACCGCGCCAACGTAACGCTGCCCTACTACATTCCGCTATGGTTCGGCATCACCTCTTCTATCGGCACCATGGGCGCTTTTATCCGCATCAAGAGCCCGATTTTTGCACGGCAGCAATTCTTCGATATCGGCATTGCGGGGCCGCTGGCAGGCTTTGTAGTAGCTATTCCGCTGCTGTTTTATGCTTTTACGCACCTGCCGCCGCCCGAATATGTGTTTTCGGTGCACCCCGAGTACCAGCAATACGGGCTGGACTATGCCAAACATGTATACGACAACGGCTTCGGCAACTTTGCCCTGGGCACCAACCTGCTGTTCATATTCTTCGAGCGTTTTGTTGCAGACCCGGCCCTGGTGCCCAACCACTATGAAATCATACATTACCCGGTTGTGTTTGCCGGCTTTCTGGCGCTGTTCTTCACGGCGCTCAACCTGCTCCCGATTGGCCAGCTGGACGGCGGCCATGTGCTGTATGGCCTGCTGGGGTATAACAAGTTCAACCGCCTCTCGCCTGTCTTTTTTGCCTGCTTTATATTATACGCCGGACTGGGCATAATATCGCCGTACCACGAGCCGCTCTGGTCCGAGGATTTGCTGGTACTGCTGGCCCCCTTCGCCTATTGGGCCTACTGGAAGTTGCTGGGGAGTAAACGCTACGGACTGGGCGCAATGGCAGCCATGCTGCTGCTGCAATACAGTTTCGCCACTATCTTTCCGGAGGTGGAAGCTTATATCTGGGTCTGGCCTTTTTATGTGTTGTACCTGATGTTTGTGCTGCAACCGGCCACACCGCTGCTGAAGTATAGCCTGTACATGGCAGGCGTGGTGCTGGCCATACAGGTAATTATCGCTTTTCTTTTTCCGGAAGCGGATGGCTATACCGGCTGGCTGGTGTTTGGATTGCTGCTTTCGCGTGTGATGGGACTTTTCCACCCCTCCTGCCCCGATGAACGTTCGCTAACGCCTACCCGCCGCGTACTCGGCATACTGGCTTTTGTGATTTTGATATTATGCTTCAGCCCTTCTCCTTTTATCATTGAGTAGAGGGTGCCAGCAGAGATCTATACTTGCTTAACTACCTGTGGCCAACACTTGCTTCAGGTTTAGGAGGTATAATCCATCAGAACCAGTAAGGCTTTTTATTGATATTGCTGTTCAACCGCCAGCTTTGTCAAGCGGCAAACTGTCCCTCCTGCTTTTTCAGGTTACCATACTTCTTCAACCACAAAGCTTATCCCGGAAAGTAAAAAAATCTTTATGGCTGAGGCTCTGCCTGTTACAACCTAAAATAGTATTTTTTTTGAAAGATCCTAAAACAGACTTGAACTGTTCTTAATAGGATATGCTTGTAGTGCGATAAAGTATAATCTTATTAGATACCGGAATTAATAAATTATGTTATATATTTAAATAATGATTATAACTTTTAAATTTTCTACGCTGCAAAAACTAAACTTAATAAATACTAAATGAAAAGATCAAAATTCGCTTTGCTGTGCCTTGGATTGGGCTTCTTAACAGTTTCCTGTGAAAATGAAATGGAAGAAATTAAAATGGACTCCATTTCAAAATCGCAGAACGCAGTGGTGGCTCCCTCATCAAGACAGGCAATGCAAGAAAAGTATGCGCTCAGATTGCCTGCAGATCTTACCCCACTCAGTGAGAACTTAAGAAACGTACTTGTGGGTGAAGCGGTGGAACCCAGCACATGCGGTCCTACTGAGTTCGTAGCAGTGCAAAACAAATATGCCAGGCTCCTGGTTGCTGATCCGATAGCAATAGGTAACTACAGCCTGTATACGCAACTGAATTTCATCTATCCTTACTACCTGGACAGGTCGAAGCAGTATTTTGGCGCCGATGGTGAATACACACAATTAGTAGTAAAGCGACAGCGTGAACTGGAAAAATTCTGGAACATGCCTGATGAAATCCGCGTTAACGGGCAGCACAATGCGACTTTGAATGATCGCGAAAAACTTGCCGACATTTTCGAAGCATTCGGGGTTGGCGTAAATTCCAGGGCAGATGCTTATGCTATCGCGGATGAATTGTTAGCGCTTAATGCAATGTCTCCTAACCTTCCTGAATCTCCTTATTTTTCACTTGATGGTTTTGCCGCTGGCAACAATTTGATCGTAATAGGTGATGGCCTGGTACAAATGGTTTCTGAATCCGGCATAGCAACTGATATTGTTTGGACGGGGGTGCTGGCGCACGAATGGGCCCACCAGGTGCAATTTAACCATACTGCAGAATGGTACCCTAACGGAGCTGCAAGTGATCCTTCTGCGGCAACCCGCTACACAGAGCTTGAAGCAGACTTTATGGCAGCTTATTTTATGACGCACAAGCGTGGCGCTACCTATAACCAGAAGCGTGTAGAGGAGTTCTTTATACTATACTTCCAGATCGGCGATTGTGGATTTGAGAGCCCAGGCCACCACGGTACACCAACACAGCGTTTGGCAGCCGCGCAGTTAGGTTTTGATCTTGCTGACAGTGCTCAGAAGCAAGGCCATATCCTGAGTGCACAAGAAGCGCATGAGTACTTTGTAGCACACGTTGACAGCTTGTTGTAATTTCAGGTATAAATTCTCAGAGCTTAAAAAGGCTGACCTTAAAGGTCAGCCTTTTTATTTTTGTAATTTGCTGAACGCCTGCAGGGCAGATTGCCTGATGCCGACACATATTTTCAGAAGCAACAGGCAAAGTAAAAGCACTTTCTGCCTCTTGCATTCTTATTAATCACCTTTTTATTCCTGATGCCGGAATTAACCGGTTTATACTTTAACGCTATACTTAGCCCTGATAAGCCAGCATGCCGCCCAGCAGGTTACGCACATTCGTAAAGCCCTGCTGCTGCAGAAACGCTTTGGCGCTGGCGGAGCGGTTGCCGGAGCGGCACTGTACAATCACTTCCTGCTCTTTCAGGTCTTCCAGGTCGTTGAGACGTTGCGGGAGTGTGCCCAGGGGGATATTTTTTGCGCCTGCAATATTACTTTCCTGGTATTCCCAGTCTTCCCGAACATCTATAATCACGGGTGTTTCGCCCTTGCTCAGGCGCTCTTTCAATTCTTCTACGGTGATGTCTGCTGCTGTAATCATGGTTTGGTTAAGATTAGTTTTTTGGATATAGTCGCTTTTTTGGTTGTGATGCGCAGGGTATAAAGTCCGGCCGGCAGGCTGCCCAGTTGCAGGGACGCTGCGCTGCCGTTGTATGTATGGCGGTATAGCTGTCTTCCTGTTATGTCGTACAGCACCAGGCTTTGGTATTCGCCATCGATGTATACGTTGCCGGAGGAGGGATTGGGGTATACTTTAATGCGGGCTGCTTCCAGATCTTCCTCAATGCCCAGTGCCTCTTCGCCGGCCATAACAGGCCGCAACATAATGGCGCCCGCCAGCACGGTGTCCGGCTGCCAGTTGTTATAACCTGTAAAAAGAAAACGACGGCCGGTAGCAACTTCGTTCCGGTCGAAGCCGATGTTGACGTACAGGTTACCCGGCTGCGACCAGCCCACGTAAAAACTGCCGCTCACGGCCACAGGCTCATTCAGGGTGATCTCGTAAAAGGCATTCAGCGAATCGCTATACTGAATCGGGAAACTCTGCTGGTACAGCACCTCGCCCGGCATACCATCCTCATCTGCCCATACTTTAAAAGCGAGGCCTGTTTTGCTCAGATCCTGGTTTACCCGCGGAAAGTATACCCGGAAGCCTTTCACCTGGTCAGCAAGATTTAAATCGAAACGTTGCGCGACCTGCGTATTGCCGGTACCCGGAAAGCTGAACCCCGCTTCGGCCGTGCCATCGTCGTAAGCAAAATAATCGGCAAAATCTGTCTCCCGTGCGGTGCTGTCGTTGGCGCGTTGCCGGGCATTCTGCTCTTTTGTTTCCAGCACCACGCCATGCACCAGCGTAAACGGCGACTTAGGCATGTTAAGTTTTTCAACACGCGGCGTGCCGGTAACAGCATACTGGCGTGCTCCGGCCGGCACCAGCGCTTCGGCACGCAGGAAGGTATCTGCAGCCGTTTTGTGCAGCTGCCGGATGTAGCCGCGCCAGCTGATGGCGCCGGGCAAACCGCCCAGGTTATTGACCGTGGCCCGCACCTCTTCTGCCAATTGCTCATCCGGATTTTTCAGAAACTGCCTGTACGGCATGGCCGTGTAATGTTCCAGCAGGCGGCTTATGCCCTCGCTGATGGCAATGTCGCGGGTGGTGTTGCGGCCTTTGTGCCGGTTGTCGTCCAGCTCCACATAATCCACATTCCAGACGTCAGCCAGCCCATTGCGTACGCCCACGCTGCGAAAGCGGAACTGAAAGCTGTCATGGAAAAACTTTTTATCCTTTAAGCCGACAAACACCTGCACAAAATCCGATGTTTCGCCGATGCCCGCCTGCTGCCAGACCGGCAGCCATTTGCCTGCATCATCTTTAAACTCCAGCTGTAAATACACCAGGTTAGCTACCGTTTTATCGGGCACGTCGCCCAGTCCGCCCGATTGCCAGTAAAAGCTCAGGTATACCGAATCGGAAGGAGAGAAGTCATCGAGCCGTATAGGTTTAGAGGTAAGGGTATCAGAAGGACCGGCTGCCACTGAGCCGGGGGCATACGGTTGCCCGAAGTCGTCCAGCCCGTCAAAAGAGGCTACATTTTTGGTAACAGGTGCAAAAGCATAACGGCTGTTGATGTATACGCCGCCATTTTGCTGCCATAGATCCGGGTCGGGCTTAACGGTAGCACCGGCAAAATCATCAAAAAAAGGCAGAGACAAAGCTGCCGCGGCAGCCTGGCGCTTTTGTACAATATTTGTGTGTGGCTGGCGTGCGTCCTGTTGCAAGGGCTGCAGCACCGCCTGCGCCCTGGCCGCTGCCCCGCTGAGAAGTATAACTAATATAAGCGCCAGCTTTTTCATGTTTCTTTCCGTGATTTATACTTCGTCTTATGTAAATAAAGCCACCCGCCTGCTTCCTTATCGCTGAATTAGGCGGAGTTACTGCTACGATCAATGCAGATTACCTAACTCAATTCCAAGGAATAAGAATTCTCAACACAAGTAAAATTTCCCTCTCCAGCATTGGGTTAGCTTCTTCTGCAATATATCCTATTACGACCGCAAATTTTCAGCTTGCGCACCTGGTATTTATACTTGGTACTCACGCAAGTTCAAAACCTGATGCAGGTTAACTTTCTGGGGTCTACCAGTAGCTCCTGCTTACCTATAACGGAAGCGCCCGCCATTGCTGACAGGCGCCTGATTGATTTTATACTTATTCTATTCCCTGTACAGGCTCTTCGCCGGATACCCAGAGGTCTACTAGCTCACCCACGCGTATTTTAGCGCCTACATCGGCAAAGGGGCGTTGTTTTACCACGGTGCCTTCCGGCTCTTCGCTGCCGGGCACATAAATAATCGTACCGATTTGCAGCCCCTGCCCTACCAGCAGCACCGATGCTTCATCTACCGGCATACCTATCACTTCCGGCACCTCAAACTCGGTGTTGCCCAAGCCGTCGCCCACGTGCAGGTCTACTACAGAGCCTTTGGGTATCAATTCGCCGGGTTTCACTTCTTTTCCGTTCACAAACTGCTTTAATACAGCGTTTTGCTGCAGGTCGGGCACCAGCGTAATTTTGCCTTTTTTCAGATCATAGCTTTTCAGGATGAGCTCCGCATTACGCACCGACCCATCGATTAGCTTCGGCATCTTTATCATCGGCGGGTTTTTCATGTTCACCGAGATGTAGATTTTGCGGTTCTCCTTCACCTTCGATCCCGCTGCCGGGTCCTGTGTCAGGATGGTGTACGGTTTCAGATTGGAGTTATAGCTGGAGTCGTTGATGTAGTAGCGCAGGTTCTGTTCTTCTAACAGCTCTTCGGCTTCCGGCAGCTGCATACCCGCAATCTTGGGCACGGCAATGGTTTCGCCGTGGTTGGTGGTAGACGGCAGGTACCAATAAAAGAAGCCGATGATAAGCGCCGCCACAATAACGGCCATAATAAGCAGATGCTTGATAACATCTAAAAATGATCTTGCTCTGAACATGGGTGTATTTTTATAAGCCAAAAGACGCAGGACAAAAGACACAAGACTCTTCTATCCTACTTCTTCTCCTCATTTCAACTTTCTAATTCTCTTACTCTTTAACTTTCTAACTTACTCCATATTCTTCATCCGGGTGCGCTCGATGCCGAACTGCAGGATGCGGTTGATAAACTCGTACGGTTTGTACCCGTTGATGGCCGTCTGGTGAAAAATGCAGGTAGCCGGTGTCATGCCAGGTAACGAGTTTACTTCGATGATGATTGTCTCCACTTCGTTGTTTTCGTACACCCGCACAAAGGCATCGATGCGTGCATAGCCTTCGATGTTGAGGATCTGGGCCACGCGCCTGAGGTCTTCCTTCACTTTATTCGAAATTTTCTGGCGGAGTTTCGGATCAGCAGCGTAACGGGCCGGTGTGATGTTCTGCCCTTCGCCTGCCAGAAACTTTTCCTCCAGCGACAGCACTTCCCCTTCCGCCAGCGCTTCAGATGCTTCAAACACTTCGTAATCCACGGTGCCGTCCGGGCTGTATTTCGTAAGCAGGCCACCCGTAATTTCCAGAAAGTGCTTCGCCCCGTTTTTGGAGATAAGCTCCTCTACCAGGAAACCGGCTTTGTTCGGAAATTCCTCTTTGAAGCCGAGCGACAGCGTGCGTGCGCATTCGGTGTCCAGTTCCTCCATCTCGCGGAACATCAGCGTCGTAAACGCTTCCAGTTCGCGGCGGTTCTTTATCTTTTTAACGGCCGAACTACAGCCATCGTCTGCGGGCTTAGCAATGAACGGATACGCGAAGCTAACTTCTATACTTTGGTAGAATGCCTCTTTGTCCTGCAGCCAGTCTTCTTTTAAAGCCATCTTATGCTTGGCTACTGAAACGCCATGTTTGGCCAGCAATTCATTGGTTTCATACTTGTTGATGGTGATCTGCGAGGATCGGATACCAGAGCCGTTGTACGGAATGTGCAGTTTCTCCAGTTCCTGCTGCAAAGCGCCATCTTCGCCTGGCCGGCCATGCAAGGCGATAAACACCGCGTCTACCAGGTTTTTGAGTTGGCTGTACGTAATGCGTTGCGGCTCCTGCAGCACCTGCCCCGTATACTTTCGGGTAATGCCTTCGGCCTCCTGCATGATTTGCGCCAGCACCGGGTGCGGTTGGCCACCGTGCGCAAAGTGCAGTATTTTTTCTTTGATGTCGTCAGCGTTGTCCTTCAGCATAATGTTCACCGGAATGGTGTACAGGCGGTGCTCCTCGTTGCTGCCCGTCAGGAAAATAGGCAACGGCTCATACTTTACTGATGACGAAAGTTTCTCGTAAATATTGCGTCCGCTCTCTACCGAAATATGGCGCTCCGAAGAATAACCGCCCATAATCACGCCTACGCGAATCTTGTCGTGGCGGTGTGCCTGCTGATCCTTGATGGCTGTATCCAGCTGTTGCAGCAGCCGCGCCAGCTTTACGGTATCTTTGCCCGATTTGAGGCGTTCGGCTACGGAAGTGCGGATGATGTAAGTCAGGAATTGAGATGGATTCAGCCCGATTTCGGCCGCCTGGTGGAAGAAGAACGACGAGGGCAACATGCCGGACGTGGTATTCGGATCATTCAGGAAAATCTCACCATTCTCGGTAAAAAAGCCATCCAAACGGGCGTACACGTTAAAGCCAAAAGCCTTAAACAGTTTGCTGCACGCTTCTCTGATGCGCTGGATATCTTCCGTCGGCAGGTTAATGGGCGTGATTTTACGGCTCAGGCCGGGCAGGTATTTGGAGCGGTAGTCGAACACTTCGCTGCCTTTCACGATTTCGGTTGGCGGCAAAGCCAGCGCCCTGCCATTTTCTTCCTGCACCACAATGCACGAAAACTCTCTACCCTGTATAAACGCCTCTACCAGCACCTGCTGCTCGTGCTCTATGTTGGTGAGCGTAATAGCGTCGGTGGCAGTGCTGTTGAAAGTATGCCTGATGTGGTTGAGTAGTTCCTCGGGATGATAAATGATGGTGCCGTTCTGCAGCAACACGGGCATGCCGATGCCTTCGCGGATATCCACCAGTTGCTTCATGCCGGCTACCTGCTTTTCTTCGCTCTGCGCCAGCCACTGGCTTTTATAGATAGTTTTGGTGAAAAAGCTGCGCTCCACCCCTGCCTCAAAAGCGGCAAAATTGTTTTCTTTGATGATGGAAACGCCGATAGATGAACCCTGGTGCGGCGCCTTTAGTACCAGCGGCAGGTCTAAGTCAGCCACCAGCTGCCTGAAAATACTTTCGCGCTTCGCCAGGTCCGACCAGTCGTTGTATTGTATGGTCCGGTAATCGGGTGTCGGGAAACCGTGCTGTTTAAGCATTTCCTTCTGCGCCGCCTTGTCGATACCAACTGCTGACGGCAGGATGCCCGAGCCGGAATACGGAATATGATACCACTCCAGCAGCCCCTGGATGCTTCCATCTTCGCCATAAGGGCCGTGCAGCGCCAGAAATGCAAAGTCGAAGTGGTTCCGGAACTCGTTGGGCTGCAGCCGCCTGCCTGCTTTGGCAATAATCGCGTCCTGCTCGGCTATACTCAGCTCGCCCAGCGACTCCAGGTATATCTGCAGGCCGTGCTCTGTTTCGGGCAGCGCCTCCACCGGCGGGTAAAAATCGCGGATGGTGCCTTTGTAAATGTATTGCCAGTCCAGCAGTATAAAGTTGCCGAGGCTGTCGGCAAATACCGGAACCGCCTCAAACAAAGCTTTGTCCAGGTTATCGTAAACTGTACGGCCGCCTGCAAACGAAATTTCACGCTCACGCGATGGCCCACCGAAAATTATTCCTACTCTCATCTCCGCAAAGATAATAAATAGAGGGATAAAGTTAAGCGCTTAAAGTCAGGCGCTGTGTTAGTTTAAAAAGGTTAAGGTTCAGGTGGTAGTGGTTGAAGCATAGTTTATACCTTCTGCTATACTTTGTAGCTGCTTTTCATCCTCAGTTTTACAAGCAGTTTGTTTCATTTTTGGTTTTGGCGTCCTCAAGGCCGGGAGGCCTCGTCCCTGGGTTGAGAGCTGTGGCGTGAACCTGCGCTGGAGCGCTGCCCTTCGGGCACCGGAACACACCAATCGAGGGCCCCTACCCCCAGGCGCTCAACCCAGGGACTGGAATCATTTCCGGTAGCTGCTATTTATACTATGCAACTTGTACAGAACGGCTGGGTGGGGTAGGTTCCCCTTCTTAGATTATTGGCTGAAACGAGCGTTTTAAGCTAACGAGCATAGCGCTGAAGTATTAGGGCGGTAAAGCCGGAATTATAGAAAGGCCTCACAGTAGGCACGGCTCCTGCGGGTGTCTGCGCCAGGCTGCCCAGAGTATTCTCTTTATACCAGATGCAACTTATACCTGTTATGCGATATTTGCTTATACTTGCAAAACAGCAACAAAAATCCTGCGAATCACGAAAAACCAATAGTAACAACAAAAACAATAATTAATTCTACCAGATGAAAACTATCGACCAGTATAACTTTGCCGGCAAAAAAGCATTGGTGCGCGTGGACTTCAACGTGCCGCTCGACGAGCATAACCGCATCACAGACGATACCCGCATCCGGGCGGTGGTGCCCACTATCCGTAAAATTCTGGGCGACGGCGGCTCCGTTATCCTGATGTCGCACCTGGGCCGCCCCAAAAACGGGCCGGAGGAGCGCTACTCGCTCAGGCACCTGGTAGATCACCTGTCTGATGAGTTTGATACCGTGGTACGTTTTGCCTCCGACTGCATCGGCCCTGAAGCAGCCGCCATTGCCAAAGACCTGAAACCACGCGATATCCTGCTGCTCGAGAACCTGCGCTTCCACAAGGGCGAGGAAAAAGGCGACCCTGAATTTGCCAGAGAGCTGGCCAGCCTGGGCGATGTATACGTGAACGATGCTTTCGGCACCGCCCACCGTGAGCATGCCTCCACTGCCGTGATTGCGCGCTACTTCCCTAATGATAAAGTAATGGGTTACGTAATGCAGGCCGAACTGGAAAACGCCCGCCGCGTTCTCGACAACGCGGAGCGTCCTTATACCGCGATTATGGGCGGCGCTAAAATATCTGATAAAATCCTGATCATAGAAAAATTGCTTGACAAAGTAGACTACCTGCTGATTGGCGGTGGCATGTCTTATACCTTTATAAAAGCTGATGGCGGCAACATCGGCGCCTCGCTGGTAGAAGAAGACAAAGTGGATCTGGCGGCCCGCCTGATTGCCATGGCCCGCGAAAAAGGCGTAACCATGATGATACCTGTTGACTCGGTGATTGCCGATGAGTTCAGCAACGACGCCAATGTAGACATTTGCCTGAGCTACCACATCAAACCATTGTGGATGGGCCTGGACATCGGTCCTGATGCCCGTGAAACGTACGCAGACGTTATCCGCAGTTCTAAAACCATACTCTGGAACGGGCCAATGGGCGTGTTTGAGATGTCTAACTTCTCGGTGGGCACCGAAGCGATTGCCGATGCTGTGGTAGATGCCACCCGCCTGGGCGCTTACTCGCTGATAGGCGGCGGCGACTCTGCTGCTGCTGTAAACCAGATGGGCTATGCCGACAAAGTATCCTATGTATCAACGGGTGGCGGCGCACTGCTGGAATACATGGAAGGTAAAACACTGCCTGGCGTGGCCGCACTGGAGCGCACAGATTACTAAAATATACTTTAATCATACTTCAGAAATCCCCTGCTGCTTAAAAGTGGCTGGGGATTTTTTATGCCGGTTCTATTTCCCTGCTCCGTTCATGCTTCTTTTCATATAATTCAATCATTTACATAAAAAAATATCATAAATACATTAAAACTATTTTTTTATTGAATATTTATCAATAACATTGTCTTTATAATAACAATATGGATATTGAAAGTATTACCTGAAAACATGTATTAACATTAATACTAAAACTTATGAGCTACACAGACGAAACGAAACAGGCATTTGCCTCGCCCGGACCGGCGCCAACAATCCGGGAAACGGAATTTGCCGCTCCAGGAGCGACAACAGAAGTGCCTCATACTATTGCGCCGCCCGGAGGCCGGTACCTGTCCAGGGTGCCTTTTCTGCTGCTACTGGTTGTTGTTGCTGCTACTTTTGTTTTCCCTTCTGTTCCGGCCGCTACAGACAATAGCCCCATCAGCGCTGCAGATACTGCCTGGATGCTGACGGCTACTGCCCTGGTACTGATCATGACACCCGGCCTCGCCTTCTTTTATGGAGGTATGGTGAAGAAGAAGAACGTTATTTCCACCATGCTGCAAAGTTACATCTGTATGGCACTGCTGGCCGTAATCTGGGTCGTGTATGGTTTCAGCCTTGCTTTTGGCGACTCCATTGGCGGCCTGATTGGTAACCCGCTTACTTACTTTATGATGCATGGCGTCATTGAGAGCAAACCCTGGCCCCTGGCCCCTACTATTCCGTTGCTGCTGTTTGCCATGTTCCAGCTCAAGTTCGCCATCATCACCCCAGCCCTTATTACGGGCGCCTTTGCGGAGCGCATCCGCTTCACATCCTATGTGTTGTTCATCGTGCTGTTCTTTACCTTTATTTATGCGCCGCTGGCACACGCCACCTGGCACCCCGACGGCCTCCTGTTCAACTTTGGTGTGCTGGACTTTGCCGGCGGCACTGTCGTGCACATGTCAGCAGGATGGGCGGCCCTAGCCTCTGCTATTTTCCTGAAAAGGCGCTCCGATACTACGCATAATCCTGCCCGCATTACGTATGTGCTGCTGGGTACAGGTTTGCTTTGGTTCGGCTGGTTCGGGTTTAACGCCGGTTCGGCCATGGGTGCAAGTCCGCTTGCCGTGGTAGCGCTGGGCACTACAATGGCTGCTTCTGCTTCAGCTGCGCTGGCCTGGATATTTTTTGATGCACTGAAAGGCCGCAAGCCTTCTGCTATGGGTACCTGTATTGGTGCAGTGGTAGGATTGGTGGCCATTACACCCGCGGCAGGCTTTGTGACCATCCCGCACGCGCTTGCCATTGGCTTTATTGCTGCCGTTATCAGCAACCTGGTAGTGGAGTGGCGCACCAAAACCACCCTGGATGATACGCTGGATGTTTTCCCCTGCCATGGTGTCGGCGGTATCGTAGGAATGCTGCTGACAGGCGTATTTGCCAGCCAGGCCGTAAACCCGGCCAACACCACTGGTAACGGCCTGATTTTCGGCGAAACAAAGTTATTCCTGATTCACCTGGTTACTTTGGTGGGCGTTTCGGTTTTTGCTTTTGCGGGTTCCTGGCTGCTACTTATGCTCACCAACCTGATTACGCCCCTGCGCGTGTCTGCGGATGAGGAACATACAGGCCTTGACTTAACCCAGCACAACGAGTCCTTATAAGCTACAGCATCAGCTTTATACTTCCATCCCCTGCCGCCGGCATGCGGCAGGGGATTTTTGTTAAACCACGGCTCGTTTATACTTGCGACTGGTCTTTTTTGATGCTGCTGTAAACTGAATAAACAACACATTTTCAGCACCTGATCAGGAGAGTATAAAAGCCTGATCACCATAAGTATAAGCAAGACTTTATTCTTGCTTATACTTATGCCCTTTTACTTACTTCAGTCCGTCAGGATAAAACTTCGATGGATTCATTCCCAGTCAGGAACGGGATATCGGTGATGCGGCCCTGTTCCGGGCCATTCTCCAGTTTCAGCACACCTCTGGGGCAAACCGAAGCGCATATGCCACAGCCCACGCACGATGCGCGCACCACATTCTGGCCGCGCTGCGCATACCAGCGCACATCAATACCCATTTCGCAATAAGTGGAGCAGTTGCCGCAGGAAATACATTGTCCGCCGTTGGTCGTAATCCGGAACCTGGATTTAAAGCGCTGCACAATGCCCAGGTATGCGGCCAGCGGGCAACCAAAGCGGCACCACACGCGGTTGCCCATCAGCGGGTAAAAGCCCACGCCCACCACACCGGCAAAAGCAGCGCCTATCAGAAAGCCATACCACTGGTGCAGCACGCCCGTGGCCTGGCCCAGCAGACCAAAATTCATGAAGTAATTGACAATGGTCAGAAGCGTAATCAGCACAATAATCACCAGCACACTATAAACCATGATGCGCTCCACATTCCAGGCTTTCAGGGACTTATCAGATAGATGGCGGTAAGGGTCGCCGGCGGTTTCGGCCAGGCCGCCGCAGCCGCACACCCAACTGCAATACCAGCGCTTGCCGTAAAAGTAGGTCATCAGCGGCACACCTATAATTATCAGCAAAATGCCCCACACAAACATAAACATGCCGATGGCGCCGCTGCTGAGCATACTGGCCACGTTGTAGTCAAAAAAGAAATCATAATCCAGTGGCCAGATGTTTTTGAAGTCGTACCAGGGTTTGTTGAGCAGCACCAGGATTTCGGGCAGTATAAAGGCAAAACTGAGCTGGAAAAACATGACGGATGCGGTGCGCAGTGTCTGGTATTTGTTGCCGCGGTACTTCCGGAACATCCTAACACCCATCACCAGAATGGCTAAGGTATAAATGGTGCCGTAGAGAAACCACTGACTGGCCGGGCCGCCCGAAAGTGCATAGCTTAGCGGATCTACGAGCAGCGTCCAGTTTACGATGTAGGCCGGAAACCAGTAAATCAGCACGTACAACACAATCAGGTAGGCCCCGATGATGATGCCGATAATACCCCTCGATTTGTTGGACGAGAACATGACACCGTTGTTCTTGATACCGGCAGGCTCGTCTTTATACTTGGGCAGGATGTTTAGCAGCGCTCCCGCTGCGCCCAGCACAATGGTGAGCAGGAGCAGCAGCAGCCGGTTATCTTCTACAAAGCCCTGGCTGGCGATTTTGGTAAGCGCAAAAGTATAATCGTCCCAGATTACGACACCGCCAGACTGCCAGTTTGCCTGTTGCGCCTCGTTATAAGCATCAAAGTACTTTTTAAAATTACTGACAAAAGCAAAGCTGGAAGTGTAGGTTTTATCCAGTATGGGCGCCAGTTCTGTTTTCAGTATCTGAAATTGTTCCGGCTTTACCACCTCCTGTAACTGCTGCTCTGATAGGCGGAACTGGCCCAGAAAAAGCAACAGGTTAAAGAGCACCAGCGCTGCTAGAAAAATGCCAAGCCCGAGTTTTTGTATATTTTTCATGGTGCAGTTTATAAACCAAAGACCGACAGCAGTGTTTTCTTTTCCTTCTCCGGTTGCAAATTAGTGCCAAATTGCTGGTTATAGGCCTTTAGTATGGCGTGGTGGTGTTTATCATAAAACTCCGTGTCGAAGTTGGCGCGGTGCAGCTGCTTCAGCACTTCTTCTACCGTGCCGCCTTCACGCAATACCCGGTCAAAGAAGTCATGGCGCAGGCGCATCCCCAGCGCGTTTATACCCTGCAGCTTTTTGCTTCGCCCGTCAAACACCGCCCGGAAAGCAACTTTGCCGCTTTCGTGCTCCCAGTAAAACGATTCCAGCGGCTCTTCCCACTTAGCCGGCACTATACCGTAGGTCTGGTATTCAATATCGAGGAACTTGGCGGAGTTAAACCACGGCCCCGGCTGGTATGCTACAGGAAAATGTGCCAGGTTGTGCGCCAGCGTTTCGCCGTGCATACGGCCCGTGTACCACACCTGCTCTACGGGTTTGCGCAGCGGCGGCGGGTTGCGGTACTCCACACAATCACCAATAGCGAATACATTTCGGATGCTGGTTGCAAAAAATTCATCTACCAGAATACCACGGTTCGTTTCCAGCGGTGTGTCTTTCAGTAAGCCGGTGTTTGGACTTACACCAACTGCCAGGCCCACAAACTGGCAGGCAATTTCTTCTCCGGCACCCGTTACTATGCCCCGCACATGCCCGTTGCCGTCATCCAGAATTTCCTTCAGCTCGGTGTTCAGGCGCAGGTCGATGTGGTGCTCGCGGATATGGCGGCTGACGAGTTGCGCTTCTTCTTCGGGCAGCACGTTGCCCCAAAAGTTAGCCTCACGCACCAGAAACGTAACCTCAATCTGGCGGCTGCGCAGCATCTCGGCCATTTCTATACCTATCAGACCGCCACCTACCACCACAGCACGCCCGCAGGTTTGCGTGGCAGCTTCCATACTTTCGAGGTCCTGGTAGCTGTATAAACCCTGTACCCCTTTCAGGTTTTGCCCCGGCCAGCCGAACATATTCGGTTTAGATCCCAGCGCCAGCACCAGGATGTCATACTTTAACGGAGCCTGCTGTTGTAGTTGCAGCTCTTTCTGCTCAAAATCTATACCCGTTACCCAATCATGCACCAGGTTGAGGCGGTTCTTCTGCCAGAACCAGTCTTCGTAAGGTTGGGTATGTTTATACTTCAGGTGGCCCATGTAAATGTACATGAGCGCGGTGCGGGAGAAAAAGTATTCTGTTTCGCCGGAGATGATGGTGATATGGGCGGCGCTGTCGCGTTTGCGCAGGTGGCGCGCGCACGTAACGCCTGCAATGCCGTTGCCGATGATAACAATGCGGCGCCCCTTGGTGCTGATGCAGAAATCACCGCTTGCTTTCATTTTCTTTATGCAGGTTTATTTCACTTGATTAGGATAGTCAGGCTAATATAAGCATTTCAGGTGGTTGCTGCTGCATACAACAGGTATAAACTATACAGCGCCGCCAACCCGTTCAACACTGCGCCATAGCCTAAGAAGAGGTATTTCCTAATAAAATACCAGATTTATGTGCCGATAAAGCAACACCTTACTTCGTTAGATTACAAGTATAAACCGCCATCCCGGGAGTTATCAGGATGGCGGTTTATACTTGTGTAAGCCCGTACTATCGGATTTATTTACTGCCTGTCGGGCTTATTTTTCAAAGGCCTCTTTCAGTTCTCTGGCAGCCAGTTCCTGCGCTTCTTTGGCTTCAGGCACCACGGTGGCCATGCCAAAAAACTCATGCGTTACGCCTTCATACACCTGCGCTGTAACGGCCACGCCTGCCGCCTCCAGGTGATCAGCATATTCCTGTCCCTCGCTCTGCAGCGGGTCAAGCTGGGCGTTGATGACTGTTGCCGGTGGAAGGCTCGCCAAATCTGTTGCCTGCACGAGCGAAATCAGCGGGTTATCTCCATCTTCAGGAGAACGCAGGTACTTATCGAAGAACCATTGCATCAGCGACTTGCTTAGGGGATGCGCCTTGGCATACTTGATGTAAGATGGTGTGTTAAAGTCATAGCCTGCGATAGGGTAAACCAGCAGCTGATGCACCGGCATCTGCACGTTCTGGTCGCGGGCCATCAGACACATGGCAGCAGCCAAATTACCGCCTGCGCTCTCGCCGGCCACAGCCACGCGCGTACCATCTATATTAAGAGAGGAAGCATTGCTAAGCACCCATTTATAAGCTGCAAAAGAGTCGTTGTGAGCGGTAGGAAATTTGTACTCCGGTGCCTGACGGTATCCTACAGATACGACCACAGCTCCTGTTTTTTCACTTAAAGCACGGGCTGAGGCATCATAGGCATCAATGCTCGCGATTACCCAGCCGCCGCCGTGGTAGTACACAATGCCCGGATAAGGCGCAGTGGCATTTTTAGGAGTATAGATGCGCACATGAATGGTGCCGCCTTCTACGGCAATTTCCTGACCGGTAGTGTCAACTTTAGAAGGAGGCATGGGAATGCCATTGTCTTCCATAACTGCCAGCACAGCATCTTTCGGAGTAGGCGCCATACGCGCTTCTTCTGCAGTGCGCTCGTATAAAGGCGGCTGGCCAACCAGGCTGTCCAGTTTCTCAATCACAGCCAGCATCTGCGGCTCAATGTTTGGCCCCCATTCCGGCTGTGGCCCATTGGGCTCTATATCAATTTCATCATCATTGTTGCAAGCCGATATCATGGTAACGATACATGCCATTGCCAGCACTTGCACTACACGGTGCCATCCATCTTTCGTTTTCTGCTTTCCGTTTGCACCTAGCATCTGGAATTTTATCAAGTTTGTTTTCATGTTTTCTGATAAGGTCGTACTGTTAAATAGTTAAATTCTAATTATACATACGAACGACCTTTGCTGTACAGATTTATCAGACACAAAAAAACCTCTCAACAAACGTTCAGGGCAGGCGAAGCAACACATTAGTATTGCTTAAAGATTCTAATCTGTCTTAGATGCTGCTTATCAAATGTACAAACATATCATTCTCCTGCATTTAGCATATTTTGCTGCAAGTATGATTAATGAAAGTATAAAGTATAAACCATAGCTCATACCTCCTTCCATATGCAAACCTGGCACATTATGAAGGTATAAGAGCCCATAACCTTATCTCTGAGAGGCAAAAAGTACCAGAAAAGTGCTTAGAAAGCGTGCAAAAGAGTAAGGCAGATAAAAACGGCAGCCGGGTAATATGTTTGTTGATGCACAGTATAAGCGCATATAGCCCCATGTTCCTGTTTAGCTTCGGAACAGCACGGGAATCTATACATCAAATATTTATACTTTATATTATTAACCCAGGAGTGGCTTAATATTTTGAAAGTACAACCTAAACTACCTCGTACTTGGATTTGATAAGACTTAACAGCTTTATAAATTTATCTTTATCTCCCTCCATCGAAAAGAGCCGCCACAAGCCTTCCACCGTCAGCAGCAGAAACTCAGCCTCCAGTTCCGGCTCCTGATAGCCTAACTTTGTGAACGCCTCTACCAGGTTTTTCATGATAGATTGCGCGTAACGCATGTGGTGCTTCTGTGCTATTTCCTCATTCGCCAGTTTAAACTGCATGCGCCAGAAAGCCCTGTCTTCCTCTACCAATATCAGGGGCATATCAAGCACATTGGCGATAAGTTTTTGGGGATCATCTTCCAGCACCAGCCCTTTGCTCGTTTCCATCACGCGCCGGTAACCAGTCTTCACTACAATGTCCAGCAGGTTTTCTTTACTGATATAATGTTTAAAAATAAGCCCCTCCGAAACACCTGCTTTTTTTGCTATCAAACTCGTAGGCGTAGCAGTATAGCCGTTTTCGGCAAACAGGTTAAGCGCTGCTTCTAATATAATATCTTTCTTCGTTTTAATCATTGTTCTGTAAGCTTACTCTTCGCAGTAGATTAAGCCCTTATTGGTGCCTAAATTTAATTATGTATTCCGGCTTGGTTGTAACCTGCCCTGTTTTCTTATTGTTAAATCCTTTGTCGCTCCCGCAAATTAAATCTTAAAATCCGGCGCCTTGGGACAGGTAAACGGCCTGTTCCTTAAGTAAAAAAATGCCCGGGCAAACGATTTCATGCTTTTGTTTGTTAGGCATGCACAAGCAATTTAATGTTGTAACAATAAAAATATTAGCTTTGTTTCGCATTTAAATAACCTTGCTTTCCGGCACCATTTGCTTTTACAAATCGGGGAGCCTGGCCTGCAGTAAATGCGGCTCTGTATTTTTCTGGCTGATTTTATGTATAAATTGTTCCCTGGTAATAAATTGCTGTGCGGGTATTTAACAAAAGAATTAATTTTATTGGATGATACCCTCTCTTAAATGGCGCAAAGTACATATTTAAGTAATGCGCTCAAATTATCATTATACTTCAGCAGTTGCTGATTTCACTTAACAGTTTTGAAATAAATGATTTATACGTAAAAAAAGATATTTAATCTTCTTTTATACGAGGCTTAATATTTGCTTTAACTCCTTATACTTTATTTGATTAATAACGCTTAACAAACCTATGACCAAGCAGCACGCGAACAAGCCGGTTTCGAACTGGAAAAATTATCTGACATTACTCCTCTTTGGAGCCGGCTCTTTATGTGCCGTTGATGCGTCCGCACAATCCGCACAATATGATGCCGGAAGTACAAAGAATAAGCCTTTTATCGACAAGGCAAACATGGACCTGTCGGTAGATCCCGGAGACAATTTTTACGAATATGCCAATGGCAACTGGGTAAAAAACAACCCCGTGCCGGCCAAAGAAACACGCTGGGGCAGCTTCAACGAGCTTCGTGATTTCAACATTAATGCTGTAAAGTCTCTCCTGACAGCAGCTGCTAACAACAAGAACGCAGCGCCGGGCTCCATCGAAAAACGGGTAGGTGACTTCTACGCTGCCGCCATGGACAGCAATGCCATCGACAAACTCGGTTTTACACCCATCAAAGCAGACTTGAAAAGAGCAGGTGCGGTTAAAAAGCCACAGGATGTACTCAACGAAGCAGCTTACCTCAGAACCGTAGGTTTCAGCTCGCCGATGTTCGGTTTTTATGTAGGCCAGGATCGCAAAGATGTAACGAACATGGTGCCCCAGCTAAGCCAGGGCGGCACAACCCTCCCCGACCGCGACTATTATCTGAAAGATGATGCCCGCACGCAGAAAATTCAGGACGCTTATAAAACCTACATTACTACCCTGTTCACGCTGACGGGTGTGCCAAAGGCCAAAGCGCAGAAAAATGCCGAAACTATCTTCAACCTGGAGAAGCAACTGGCCGAAGCGCAGATGAGCCGCGTAGAAATGCGCGACCCCTACAAAACCTACAACAAGTTTGCTGTCGCTGATCTGAGCAAGACCACACCGAACATCAACTGGAAGCCGCTGATGGCTAAGATGAAGGTTACGGGCGAGGACACGGTGTTGGTCAACAACCCGAAATTCTTTAAGGAACTGAACAGCCTGGTGGCCAGCGTACCCGTGTCTGACTGGCAGACGTATCTGCAGTGGAACGTATTGAAAGCCTCTGCCCCATACTTAAGCAAGCCCTTTGTAGATGCCAATTTTGCTTATACCCAGGCTTTGTCGGGGCAGAAAGTGCCAACGCCGCGCTGGCAGAAAATGTCGTCTTTAACAGACGGAAGCATTGGCGAACTGCTGGGCCAGCTGTACGTGAAGGAGTATTTTAAGCCGGAGGCGAAAGCCCGTATGCAGGACATGATCAGCAACCTGGTGAAGGCCTACGAGATCCGCATCAAAAACCTGGACTGGATGAGCGCTGAAACCAAGGAGAAAGCCCTGGCCAAACTGCATGCCTTTACGCCTAAAGTAGCCTACCCGGACAACTGGAAAAACTATGAAGGACTCGATATCAGCCGCAAATCCTTCTTCCAGAACGTGAAAAACGCTGATACCTGGGCTTACAACGACATGGTAAGCCAGCTGGGCAAACCCGTAGACAGAACCCGCTGGGGCATGACCACGCCCACCGTTAATGCTTATTACAACCCGGTGATGAACGAAATTGTGTTCCCGGCCGGTATCCTGCAGTTTCCATTCTTTGATCCGAATGCGGATGATGCGGTGAATTATGGCGGCATTGGCGCTGTTATCGGGCACGAAATCTCCCACGGCTTCGATGATTCCGGCAGTCAGTATGACAAAGACGGCACACTGCGCAACTGGTGGACAGAAGAAGACCGCGCCCGCTTTAAGGAGAAAGCCGAAGCGCTGCAGCAACAATACGATGCCTATACTGTGCTCGATACCATACACGTAAACGGCAAGCTTACTTTGGGCGAAAACATCGGCGACCTGGGTGGCCTGAATGCTGCCTATGAGGCCTTTAAAATGACAGAACAGGGCCAATCGAATGAAAAGATTGACGGTTTTACACCAGATCAGCGCTTCTTCCTGGCGTGGGCACAAGTATGGCGTACCAACATTTTGCCGGAAAGCGCCGCACAGCAGATCGTAACTGACCCACACTCACCGGGCCAGTACCGCACCATCGGCGCGCCTGTGAACATGGATGCCTGGTACAAAGCCTTTAATGTGACGCCGGACGACAAGCTCTACAAAAAGCCGGAAGACAGAATCAGACTCTGGTAAGTATAAGCAGGGCATGAACGTACTTTAAAAACTGACGCTATACCTGCTTTATACCTGAAGCGCCCCGGCCAAATGGCCGGGGCGCTTTTTATTTTCCGGTCTCAAAATCCTGCTGCAGCTCTGCCTCATTTATCCTTCAATCTATAAGATGATGACTGGTGCTGCAGTATTCTAATTATATTTTTATACTATTTTTTAAAACTATTATAGTATATAAGAATTACTTTTATATATTTGATTTTCATTATATATACCTGCCGGAGAAACCTTATACCTTCTTATATTTATGAAACACCTTTACTTTTTGTTCTTTGCTTTTCTTGCTACCACGGCTGCTTTTGCGCAGGAAACTGATTCGCTGCAGCTGGAAATGCAGCAGATAGAAAGCAGTATGAAATATCAGCATGGCGAAATAAGCCTGCGCGACGGCATTGCTAAAATTACGGTTCCCGAAGGCTTCAAATACCTGGATGCGGAACAGGCCGAGTATGTGCTGACCGACTTGTGGGGAAACCCGAAAAGCGGGACAAGCTTGGGTATGCTTATCCCGGAGCAGTATGGCGTGCTGGATTCCAGCTCCTGGGTTTTCAATATCGAGTATGATGAAATTGGTTATGTAAAAGACGATGACGCCGGGGAAATTGACTATGCTGACCTGCTGAAAACCATGCAGTCAGAAACCCTGGAGGAAAACCCGGCACGCCAGAAAGAGGGCTACGAACCAATTTACCTGATAGGCTGGGCATCAAAGCCATACTATGACAAAGAGCGTAAAATCCTGCATTGGGCTAAAGAGATACAGTTTGGAGAAACCGAAGGAAATAATACCCTGAATTACAATGTGCGCCTGCTGGGCAGAAAAGGCGTGCTGGTGCTGAACGCCATTGCCGGCATGAGCAGCCTGCCGGATGTAAAGCAGAACATCAACCTGGTAACCAATAGCGTTGCTTTTGAGAAAGGCCACAGCTATTTCGACTTTAACCCCGAAGTGGACGATGTTGCTGCCTGGACTATCGGTGGCCTAGTGGCAGGAAAAATACTGGCCAAAGCCGGCTTCTTTGTTGTACTGCTTAAGTTCTGGAAAGTAATCGGCTTAGCCATTGTTGCTGCCGGTTCTACAGTTGTCAAGTGGTTTAAGCGCCGGAAAGCAAACACCATCTACGAAGGTCCTAATCATCCTGAAACGACAGCTTAATTTTATCTTTAAGTATAAACAGTAAAAGGCGCTACCTGCAAATCAGGTAGCGCCTTTTATGTATTGTGGCCGGCCTTATAAATCCTCGAAACCTACACAAAGTATCTTTTAGAAGGTATAGCCGAGAGAAGCTTTTACAACGCGGTTATAGGTGTCGAAATTGCCGTTGCTATCAATGGTGCTGAGGCCGTAATCGTAGCCGGCGCTAATATTGAAGCCGCTCGTAAACCGATAGCCCAGTCCGCCCGTTACTGCCACATCCACATCCCGGAAGCCGCTGTTCATGTCCCATTCGCGGTTTAGGGCATTAAAACCAAGGGCGCCTGCTTCTGCCTTCACCTTGTTAGAAACAAGATACGATACCTGCGGCCCGACAAAGAAGTTAAACCCTTCGCCTACGTATACCCGGGCCAGCACCGGCACATCAATATACTCGGCTTTGTTGGTTACGGTAAGGTTGGCATTCAGAAAATCGCTCCCTTCCAGGGGCAGTTTGCCGGTCAGTTTAGTTCCTTTCTGCGAGTATTGCAGCCCGGGCTCAATTTCAAATCCCGGAATGACGGGTATGCTTACATAAGCGCCCACATGGAAGCCCTCGCGCATCTTTCTGCTCGCCGAGCCATCCGTTAAATCAAGTAAATCCTGTGCGCTGTTCACCGATTCTCCCTCCCACTGCGCCAGATTTCCGCCAACCCGCACGCCGAAGCGTACCGGGCTAACCTGATTGCCGGTTCTGCTATAAGTTTGCGGCTGTTTGCCGTATCTGTTCTGTATCTGCTGCGCATTCACCTGTGTGGCAATAAGGCCTAACACAATGGCGATAAGTAAAAATGTCTTCTTCATGATTTCCTCCTTTTAAGTTTCTGAAATAGAAAGCTGCGCTGCTCGTTTGGCTGAATGTAAAAACCGTGCCACGTTATTTCAACTAGTTCTGTAAATTTTCATACATGTATTTACAAGACTGATTATCAGAATTGTACCCTGTGAAAATATATTCTCAGGCACTCCGGTAGTATACCTTTGCTCTTTCCGGATGCATAAATGCTTACCTTTGCAGCCGTAATAAATACAAGCAGAAATGAGCGAGAAAACACAGGTGCGCCTGAAGCAGGTGGCGGTGCACCGCGTTGGCAACAAGGCAAAAGATGAGGGCGTGCTGGTATCCAGGGAACTGGTGGACGTACGGGAGGAACAGCTCTCCGACTTGCTGCTCACTTATTTTCTGTCGCCGTTTAAGCAGGAGGAGTTTTTCCGGTTTACCCATACTTCCGACCTGGCCCTGAACGAGATGTTTGCCTATGCTGCGCTGATGTTTGCGGAGCCGGAGAAATTTCATACTTATTCGGTACACATCCTGAACCACCTGTATGAGCAGTCGGATCATCCCAAGGTAAAAAGCGGTGAATTGTACGTGGTATACTTCTCGGGCTGTGTGATGGCGGATGCTATAGTAGATGCCATTGGCATTTTTAAATCGGAGAACAAAGACACCTTTCTCACCTTCCGCGACGAGGCTGACGACCTGCGCGTGGACTACCAGTTCGGGGTAAACCTGAAAGGCGTGGACAAAGGCTGTATGATTTTTAACGTGGAGGCGGAAGATGGTTTCCGGGTAAAGCTGGTGGATGCCAACAGCACCGATGCCGTGTTCTGGAAAGAGGATTTCCTGAACGTAGCCGAACTCAAAGACACCAACTTCAACACCAAAACCGCGCTGAACCTCTGTAAGGATTTCTCGGAAGAAGTGTTTGCCCGAACCGAAAGCAAAAAAGCGCAGGTAGAATTCATCAGCCGCTCCGTGGACTATTTCTCTAAAAGCGACACTTTTGATTTAGAGGAATTCACAAGCAGCGTGATTGACGAGCCGGAAACAAAAGAACGCTTCAAAAACTACAGCCAGGCATTTGCCGAAGAGCGCGACATCGAGGGATTTACCGACTTCGCCATCAACAAAAACACCGTACGCAACATGAAGCGCAAGTTCCGCAATTTCATCAAACTCGACACGCAGATAGAAATCAAGTTCAGTGGCCATAACCCCGAGCAAAGTGAACAGTATGTAGAGCGGGGCTTCGACAAAGAACGCGGTATGCACTTTTACAAAGTATACTTTCACAACGAAAGCTAACGCTACCCGCCCGAAACTATACGTTTGATGCCTTTGTTAACAAGACCTTGTCCAAAAGTATAAATCAGGAACGATAATTGTTCCTTACATTAAATTGAATACCAAATTACCCGAATTATGAAGCAAGCAGCTTTTGCCATACTTATTGCTCTTTTCACTTCTGCCGCCTTTGCCCAGGGAGCCGGTAAACAAGCCGCCAAAGCCACTGCCCAGCAGGCGGAGCCGGATATTACGCAACGCGCCCGTGCCATTACGGACAGCATGGTGAAAAGCCTCCATCTGAATGCAGAGCAGGCCAAAAAGATACAATCCATCAACCTAACCAGTATGCAAAGCGCAGAGGCTGCCAAAGAAAAGTATAAAGCCCACCCGCGCAAAATGGTTGCCCAGATGGATATCATCAACGAGACACGCCTTTCACAGATAAAGGATGCTCTGACGCCGCAGCAGTTCCAGCAGTACCAACAAAGGCGCGAAGAAAAGATGGGTGTGCCCCAGGAGGCGCAGAGCAACCCTGAAGCGCGGCAGCGTAGCCCACTGAACCAGGAAAGCTACTAACAGAATATACTCTGCCATACCTCACAGCAGCCTTTATACTTGTGCAGAGACGCAATATTTTGCGTCCTCGCGCGCGCTACGGCATCAGAGTTGTCAGCCCGGTGACGGCAAAAGCCAGGAGCTATAAAGCAGGTGATGTACCCTTACCAGTGCACGGCAAAGCTAAATACTGTTACCGGAGGCTAAACGCTAACCGAAAAGGAAAAGATTAAGCCCGCTTGCCGGCCGTTTTGTATTTTTGTAAAAACCAGCTTATCATGCGTATCAGGAAAAAGGTAAAGGCAACGCTTCCGCAACAAGGCTCCCGCTTTGCTGCCTTAGATCAGTTCGTGAAAGCCGCCGAAAAGGAGGACTGGTCGGAGCAGGAAATTCAGTTTGTCATAAATGAAGTAGTGGATGCCCGGGACGACAAGGAAGGCTTCGAAATCCTGAAAGATTACAGTAGCTAAACCGACACAGGTATAACCTCAGGATTATACTTTCACTTAAAGCACCAGTAGTAAGCTTTAGATACGCTATTTTGCCTCAGGGCTCATGCCAGCGGTTGCAATTGTAGTTCATCCTGATGCGCTTGCAGCACCTTTATAATAAAAGCGATGTGCTCGTTCAGGTCCACGCCGAATAACGCTGCACCTTGCCGTACTTCCTCGCGATCGACAGAAGCGGCAAAGCTTTTCTGCCCCAGCTTCTTCACCACCGATTTTACTTCCAGCCCATCCAGGCGCTGAGGCCGCACCTGGGCGCAGGCTACCACAAAGCCGGTCAGCTCATCACAGGCCAGCAGGGCCTTATCCAGCGTTGTTTCGTAGGGAACGCCCCAGTGCGTATAGTGTGCTGAGACGGCATGTGCTACCTCCTGCTCCCCACGCTCGCGCAACAGCTGCACAATCACGTTCGGGTGCTGATCGGGGTAAGCCTGATAATCGGCATCATGCAACAGACCGGCCAGGGCCCATTTGTGTTCGTCTTCTCCCAACTTGCGGGCATAAGCTGTCATTACCAGCTCCACGGTGCGTGCGTGGCGCAACAGGCTGTCGCTTGTCGTCATGCGATGCAGTATTTCCAGCGCTTCTTCGTGAGTCATAGATTCTCAGAAATGTTTTAAGATAGCCGGACAAAAGCAGGCAGAAAGCAGGCCAAGTATAAAACAGCAGCAAGGAGATCTTATACTATAACCAGGCTTCCACGACTGTTGCCGGCTTGTTCAGCGTCTAAAATACAGCTTTGGCGGCTACCGGCAAAACTATTTTATACTTCAGGATGCTGCTGCTTTTCAGGTGGATGTTCCGGCGGCAGGTGCTGCAGAACAGCCTGCAGTTCAGACCGAAGCAGCTTTATTTCCACTTCCAGCGCGTGTACCTGTTTGGCGCCCACTACTTCCGACTCATTGCTGTCAGCATCCCGATCGATAAAGAAGGTAGCCAGCGTAGCGGTAAAGTAGCCGAACACCGCAAAGCCGTAGAGCGCTAGCAGCAGGCACAGCATCCGCCCTTCGGCGGTTACCGGAAAGTAGTCACTACCGATGGAAGTGAGCAGCATTACCGTCCACCACAGTGCGTCTCCGTAAGTTGTCAGTCCTTCTTTGTTCTCAAAGGCATACATGCCCGCCGACCCGGCCAGCACCACCACCAGCGTGATAGCCATTACGTAGCCAAAAGCGCGGCGCTGCATAGACTTGCCGAGGCTGCGCATGCCCCTGTTGATGGAGCCAACCACCTTTACCAGCCGCAGGCCGCGCACGGCCCGCACCGAGCGCATCACCCGGAAGACCCGCGTAATGCGGAATATCCGTAGCGCCGGTATCACCAGCGAAATGGTCGTCAGTACATTTTTCTTGAGAAACGGGAGCTTGTGTGGGGCAAGTATAAATTTGAGGAGGAAATCAAGTATAAAAATAACCCAGATAATGTTGCTGCATAGTTCGAGCAGGGGCGAGAGTCCCCGTATCAGTTCCAAAACCAGTAACAGCAGCCAGATAAAGCCAAGCACCACCATCGGCCCCTCCAGCGCGTCTTCTATACGGTGCAGCAGCTGGTAGCGCTCCCGGGTCAGTTGTTCGTTTACAGCCTTCTGCCGCTGTTTCTGATCCGCCATAAGTATAATTCAGATTTAAAAGGCAATTTTGTTTTATTGCCTTAAGTACGGCTTGGGCGGGCGGTTCGTTTGGTTACAGCCGAAAGCGCATCTATAGTTTGGCCACCTGCACTTCGTCCCAGAAGCCCATGATGCGGTCTTTGCGGCCTACCAGTATGTCGACGCGGTTGTGGATGCGGCGGTTCATGACATCGCGTACGATGTACAGGCCATCCATTTCTTCAGAAATGCCTGTCACCAGCAGCGAATCGCCGTAGTTTATTTCGCCGCCCCAACGGCTGTGCAAATCACGCGATACGGCAATCCACCGTTGTTTTCCGGGATCATGCTTATTGATGCGGGAACCGTCGGCAGTGGTATAAGGCGTGGCATCGGTCTGGTTTGGCTCGGGGTAGTAAACAGAGGCCGAAACGGTGAAGGTCGGCGGCGCGGGCTCCGTCTTTATCTTGGCCTCGGCGGAATCTACAGAAGGCAGGATTAACAGGTGTTTTTCAGTTTTTGGCGTTGTGGACTCCGCATTAACAAAGGAAAATTCTTCAGCAAAAGCTATCATAACAGAGAGAGCAGCTGCCAGCAGTTTGTACCTAAACATATACTTCTATTTCGTGAAACATCGATTTCGAATGATAAACACGCTTAAACGACAGTCTCCCGGAATGGTTGTAAATATTGTTTAATCAGGCTTTAAATGCACTATTTTAGGCTAATTGCCAACATTGTGATTATTTATATATTTTATTAAACTGATTGATTGTTAAAAAATATAAAAATGAGGGGTGCCGCAGGCGGGGTGGTTTGCCTTATCAAAGAGAAAAGTAAGGCCTGGCCGGCGAGGCGAAAAGCCAGCACATAGCTTTGAAATTAAAGCTCTCAGAAAAGCATGCAGAAATCCTTACAAGTAAGTTGTCTGTGTAATTATAAGTATGAAAGGAAGTTTAAATCAAGTATAAGTCATAGCTTCACCATGATGTTTATACTTCAGGTCTTTTGTCCTTTGTCATACTTTCTTTCTCCCTATACTTAGCTTAAAAGTATACAAAGAAAAGAATTCTACCCAGCCAGGCCGTTCCTTATGCTCCATAAGCCCTGTTTTATAATTCCTGCTTTACTTGTTAACTTCCAGTACATCCCTGTCCCATTTTGCTAAGTCTGCGGCTGCATCGTAGGTGCTGTGCAAAAAATCAAGCAATGTTTCCTCGGGGTTTTCAGCTTGTTGCACTGCTTCATAAGGTAAAATAAATTCTCCTAGTTGTTGATGATAATAAGCCTGAGAAGGTTTGACAGGGGCATCTTTAAATCCATTGGGTTCCGGGTAAATATAGGAATAGAAGGCAGCATAGGGAAGTGCTTCGCTTCCCGGCCAGAAGCCAGCGCTGCTAACTTCCTGGGAATAGGCTTCTTCGGCTACCCAGTCCGGCAAATTAGGTACTCCGCCAGGATGTTTTGGGGCTTTGCGCCCAGAAAAGCGTGATACGGCAAGGTCTGAAGCACCCCAGAAAAAGTGGACAGGACTGCATTTACCTTTGAATTCAGCACGAAACCGGGTAAAAACATCCTGGGTATTAAGCAGGGCCCGATGAAAGTTCCCAATCTCCTTCACATCATAGCTGCGATGTATCTCATCCTGATAGAAAGGAATGGCATTTTCAATCTCATTAGGAATGGGATTAATTTTTACCTGTATTTTTAATTCAGCAAGCAGCTTATGTATATTCCTGTAAAAATCAGCAACAGAAATGCCTCTAAGTTCAAATTGCCGGATTTCTCCCGAATCGGTTATTATCTTTAACTGGTGGTTGATGAAGTCAAAGTCAATCTGGAAATGTTGATTTCCATCCTGCATTTCTGATGTGGTCAGCCCGGTTGGTGTAACTCGTAGCGTTACATGCCAGGCATGATTAATCCACGGAAGTTTGTCAATTTTAATTTTGCCTACAACCTGCATCCATAACAGCAAGGTTTTATAAGTCTCTTTTTCATGCTCGTAAGAAAGTTTGGGCCAGTTAGGTTTCATAACAAGGAGTCTTTTATGATATGTATAATGTTTATTAATCACTAAACCTGCCTGGCATCCTGTTCTTTAGATTGATATACGATTTCTGCCAAAGCAACGAAAGCGTCCAGAAACTTATTCATCCGCTGTCCATAGCTTTCATCAGTAAGTTGCTGATTGGTGAATAATTTTTGTACCTGTGGCGTAATCAGAAATTCGGGAGCTACAATTCCGTTTAACTTCAGTACGTAATGCTGAAGGTTTTTTAAGGCATTTATTCCTCCCAATACACCTGACGAAACAGTTACAATCCCAAAAACTTTATGAGCGTACTCTTTATAAAAATAATCCATGGTGTTTTTCAGGGCACCAGAAAAACTGCCATTATGTTCAGGCGAAACAATGATAAAAGCGTCCGTATGGTCGAGCTTATTTTTTAACTGTTTAAGTATCTCACCCGGGGCGGGATGCTTATCATAAGTATAGTCCAACAGAGGCAGATTTAATTCTTTCACATCAAAAAGCCAGTTCCGGATATTTAATTTATCTAAACTGTTTTTCACTTCCACCGCCACTTGATGAGATTGCCTTTCAGGTCTTGCACTTCCGGATATAACTGCGATATTCATCATTTCTTACTTTTTAATGACCTGGTGTTTAGTATGCTTTATTGGGATACAACTGCAGTTAACCCATTTTGAAAAGGAACTCTTTTTATTTTAGTTAACGAGCGTTTTATGATTAGAAAGTGTGCGTTTGAGGTTCTAATGAGCAATGTTCCTGTAAATTGTAAGTCAGGCCTTGCCGGAGGACTTACTTCCACGGACATATTTGTCGTACACAATGTATCCAATAAAGAGCGCCAGGCTGACAACTGATACCCAGATCAAGCCGGTTTTCAGGCGCTCGTTATTTTCACCGAGCCAAGCCAGCAATATCGTAAGCGGCACAATGCCCGCCATGGTAGCGCCAATAAAGCGCCAGTAGCCCATTTCGGCCAGGCCTGCCACAAAGCTCACCGCATCGTTTGACAGGAAAGGCGAAATACGGGCAATAACGACAGCCCACAAGCCATACTTATCTACGAAATCCGTTACTTTTTTCTCTGCTTTGTGCCCGATGAGTTTTGTAATCCCCGCCTGCCCCACGCTTCGCCCTATAAAATAACCTGCCGTAGAAGCTACCAGTACGGCCACAACAGCTATAACAGATCCCCAGATCGGGCCATAGGCAATAATGGCTACCAGCATCAGCAGCACCACGTTTATCACCAGCAGAAACATCTGCGCCACCATCGCCAGCACGATGTAAACCGGTCCCCAATATCCAAACTGGCTTACCCAGCCCGAAATGCGCTGCTCGTCTCCGCTGGTCAGCACCTGCCATGCTTCGTTTACTCCCGCCTGAAAACCCGGAAAGATAAAATAAGCTGCCACCAGGCCCCCGATAAGTATGGCAGTGCCAATTAAGGGCCATTTGCTTTCTTTGGTTTGCTGCCTGTGCTGTTCAGTAGTAGTAGTTGCCTGCTTATCTGCCATGTTGCTTTTGTTTATTCCCGTTTCCGTTTAGACGAAGAAGCGGCAGGCTTTGTTGGAACTGCCAAAGAGAAGCTGGTTGTATGCAGCACATAACTGTGCCTGTTATCTGCCGGAGCCGTGCCGGGCAACACGGTATAACTCACCTGCAGGTGCCGGTAATGATAGCCGATGGTGCTGCTCAGGTGGCGCTGCGCTATACTAGCTGCCACGGGCGCAGCCGGCAGTGCCACCCGTGCTGCCTGGTTGTTACCATATAGTATGGCTGCCACCAGCCCCGACAGGATGCCGCCAAGGTGCCCTTCCCACGAAATCTGCTCATCTGTCGGGAAAAGGCCATAAAACAGGCCGCTGTACAGGAACAACACCACCAGCGAAACAGCCATAGCGCCGCGGTTGCGCTGCAGAAAGCCGTTGAAGAGCAGGTAGCCAGCCATGCCGTATACTACACCGCTGGCGCCCACATGGTAATTTTGCCGCCCGATAAACCACGTCAGCAGGCCGCTGAGCACATACACCAGCAACAGCACACGCGTGGCTACAGGCCGGTGCATGTATAGTATAAAACCGCTCAGCAGCACCAGCGGAAAAGAATTGGAGAGCAGGTGCACCAGCCCTTCATGTATAAGCGGAGCCGTCAGTACACCAATTAAGCCAAAAAAGCTGCGCGGGAATATGCCCAGCCACACCAGGTTGGCCTCCGTCAGGTACGAAAGCAGGCTGATGAGCCACAGCAATGCCACAAACAAAGTACCGGGCAGGAAGCTGTAGGCAAACAAATCATTTTCGTCTGAGATGGTTCTGCGGTCGCGGGATAGATTTACTGTGCTTCGTGCCATGTGTAGGGTCTTGCGCCGCTTAAATATACTTGAAATGCACAAAACAACCTGCTTTCTGCCGACCATACTACCCAAATCAACGTAAGGCATTTGCCGGGGAGCAAACATACCACCACTAAAACAGGTATGGCTGTTAAAGTATTTACCCGTACAATAAGAGCAACTCACGGCGTTTAAATAGCAATATGCTGTCACTAACCAATCACCCTTTACAGCCTGCCATACGGTCCGGGCTGCTATGTTTCCTGCTGGTGCTCTGCGCGCTGCTACCTGGCTGCCAGGGCTCTGATGCGCAGCAAACCCTGCCGGACAAAGCGGAACACGAAATTCCCGTTATCCTCCGGGAGCCTTATGTGCGACCAGCCAATATTCTGGCGGCGCTGGATCAGCCCTCGTGGTGGGTGGATTCTGTTTTTAGCACCCTGACACCGGATGAGCGCATCGCCCAGTTAATCATTGTAGAAGCTTTTTCAGATAAGGGACCGGACTATGAGGCTGACGTGATGCGCCTGATAAAGCAGTATAAAGTAGGTGGCATTATCTTCTTCCAGGGAGGTCCCGTACGGCAGGCCATACTTACCAACCGCTACCAGGCTGCTTCCAGGGTGCCGCTCATTATCAGTATGGATGCTGAAACGGGCATTGGCATGCGCCTGGACAGCACGGTACAATACCCTTTCCAGCAGATGCTGGGTGCAGTAGCAGACAATGGCTTGATTTATAAGATGGGCGCACAGGTGGCTGCAGAGTTCAAGCGGTTGGGCATGCACGTTAACTTTGCTCCCGTAGCAGACATCAACAACAACCCGGACAACCCGATAATCAGTTACCGATCTTTCGGGGAAAACCGGCTCGATGTAACGGCCAAAAGCCTGGCATACATGCGCGGCATGCAGGAGAACGACATCCTGGCGGTGGCCAAACACTTTCCCGGTCACGGCGACACCAATGTAGACTCACACTATGATCTGCCCGTGATCCCGTTCGACCGGCATCGCCTCGATTCGCTGGAGCTATACCCATTTAAAGAACTGATCGCCGAGGGGGTGGGCGGCATCATGGTAGCGCATATGCATATCCCGCAGCTCGACTCCGCCGAACACCTGCCCGCCTCGCTTTCGAGACCTATCATAACAGGACTGCTCAAAAAAGAGCTGGGGTTTACAGGCCTGGTTTTTACGGATGCCATGGTGATGAAGGGCGTAACAAAATATTTTGAACCCGGCGAGGCCGAAGCCCGTGCCCTGATGGCCGGTAACGATGTGCTGGAGCGTTTAAATAGTGTTCCGAAAGCTATACAGGCTATCCGGGCAGCCATTGACCGCGGCGACCTGACGCAGGAAAGTATAGACCGACGCTGCAAACGCGTGCTGGCTGCTAAACAATGGCTTGGTCTCGACAAGTATAAACCCATACAGCTTGCCAACCTGTACGAAGACCTGAACACCGATGCCGCCGACAGCACCAATACGGCCATTGCAGAGGCTGCCCTTACGCTGCTCCGCAACAAAGAGCACCTGCTGCCTGTGCGCCGGCGCCGCAAGGTACGTGTCGCCACGGTATCATTCGGGGCGGTAAAGCCAACAGTCTTTCAGCGAAAAATAGACAAGGCTATTCCGAACAAAAGCTTTGTGTTAAAGCGCAAAGCCGGCAAAAAAGAAACAGACAAACTCTGGAAGAAGCTACAACAGTATGATCTGGTGCTGGTAGGCCTGTATGGTCCCAGCATCCGGCCAAGTAACCACTTGGGCTACTCTGAGGAAACCACCGCTTTGGTAACAAAACTGGCGAAATCAAACAAAGCCATTATTATCCTTTTTGATAATGCTTATGCCTTAAACCAGTTTCCGGGCATAGGCCAGAGTGCGACGTTAATTGTAGCCTATCAGCCGCACTACCATGCACAGGCAGCTGCCGCAGCACTACTGTTCGGCCACATACCGGCACGCGGCAAACTGCCCGTTACCGTTAGCAGCCAGTTTGTGTATGGCGATGGCATCAGCAAAGACAAACCGCTGATTGCCGGGCCCTGAAGCATCCCGAAACTTTCCTTTCCGTAAGAATAGCAAAACCCTATACTCATGCACAAGTTACACAATATTCTAAAGTATGCGTCCGTTGTTTGTCTTGGCCTGTCGCTGCTCGGCTGTGAAGGCCGCCGGCAGGTGGAGGGCAACGGAGATGTAACCGATAAGGACCCGGTGGTTACTACAGACGAGCGCGCCGACACGGCTAAACTGATTGTTACGGGCAAAACGGCAGATGATCAGTTAGAAGAGTTTCGCGGCTGGCTAAACGAGCAGGTCGACAAAGGCGATGAGGCCATCCGGGAAGACTGGCCCGAAACACGGGAAAAACTACGGCAACGCAATGCTGAGCTTGAGCAAAAGTTCGACAGCCTCTCGGCAGAAGGAAAAGAAGAATACCGCCAGTTGCAGGACCGCTACGCCCGCTGGGAAGCCCGGCAGGAGCGCCGCCAACAGCAGCCGCTGCGCCCGCAACAACTGAAACAATGGAAGAGACAGCTGCTGGATGAGTATGAAAACATAGATGATATTTCGGCCGCCAACATTCGGGAGGCATACCTGACTTTTATGGGTGAGGTGCGCACCAAGCGCCGCAGCTGGTCGCAGGACGACTGGGACTATGTGGACAACGTATACGGCCAGTTAAACCAACGCCGCCGCCAGGTAGAAGGTGAAATCTCTACTGCCGACAACATCAAAATCAGAACCCTGCAAGCCGAATACCTGACCCTGGAAAGTGCTGCCGACACGAAAAGCATACTCCGCGAAACCAATTAAAAGTATGCGGGGCACGAGTCTGTCAATCGAACTTTATCTAAGGATTAAGAACTGCACAACCTGCCGGATATGGTGTATGAGCTAATAAGCAAGCGAGGCAACACCGCGTATCGAAAAAAGTCCTGACGTCCTGCCAGTAGCGAGAGATAGCTCAGCAGATCTCTACGGAAGCTTACGATGGCATCATCAGGGCAATGCGTCTACAATCAGGAAAAAGCGCGACACGGCTGTTAGAAGAAGTATGGGCGCCAGCGCACAGAGCGCGAACCTCCAATAGTTTCAATTCTACTTTGGTGCGATTAGAAGGATTTAAAACTAAGGAGATATTACTTACTGTTGAGTATACGGTAAGTAATATTTCTAATTGCTATTAGGTGAAGACTTTTACCCCATCATTCTACAACCTTGCAGATTACAGGCAGGTATAGGTATGCACGTAGTATAGCAAAAGCAATATCCTATGAGAAAGCGATTGGTAGTTTTAACTGGCGCCGGCATCAGCGCCGAAAGCGGTATCGCTACTTTCCGGGATGCTGACGGGCTCTGGGAAGGACACGATGTAATGGAGGTAGCCTCGCCGCAGGGCTGGCGCAAAAATCCGGCACTGGTGCTAAACTTTTACAACGAGCGCCGCAAAAACGCACACGAGGTAAAGCCCAATGCCGGACATCTGGCTCTGGCCGGCTTGGAAAAAGATTTTGATGTGCGTATTATCACGCAGAATGTAGATGACCTGCACGAGCGGGCCGGAAGCTCCAACGTAATTCATTTGCATGGCAAGCTCTTCGAAAGCCGCAGCACCCTGGATCCGAAATTGGTGTACCCGATGAAAGGCTGGGAACTCAACCTGGGAGATACCTGCGAACGGGGATCGCAGTTGCGGCCCAATATTGTATGGTTTGGCGAGCCGGTACCGATGATGGAAAAAGCCATAGAAGAGGCCTTGTCGGCAGATATATTTCTGATAGCCGGCACTTCGCTGGTGGTGTATCCGGCGGCCGGTTTGGTGCATTATGTACCGGAAGAGGTACCCATTTTTGTGGTAGACCCCAGAATGCCGGATTTACCCCGTAGGCCCAACCTGCACTTATATGAGGAAAATGCAAGCACCGGCGTGCCCAAAGTGGCAGAGGAGCTGCTGCAAAATTATAAGTAAAACCATGCCGGTTATACTGCTTACTACCCGCATTGCCGCCCCCGCTCACATTTGCTTTGACTTGTCACGGAGCATAGATTTGCACAAAATCTCAACGGCCCATACTTCCGAAGAAGCTGTGGCTGGTGTTACATCAGGTCTGATAAAGCTGCATGAGCAGGTAACATGGCAGGCGCGGCATTTTGGGGTGAGGCAACGGCTAACGAGTAAGATTACGGACTATCACAGGCCAACCTTCTTTGCCGATGAAATGGTGCGCGGGGCATTCCAATCGTTCCGCCATGAGCATGTATTCGAGGAGAAAGATGGCCATACGATCATGCAAGATCGTTTTTCTTATACTTCGCCGCTCGGTTTTCTTGGCCACCTGGCAAACATACTTTTCCTAAAGAGGTACATGGCGGGCTTATTGCTGCACCGCAACCAGATTATCAGGGAATTTGCAGAGAGTGGCCGCTGGCGCGAGATTTTGCCGCAAGTATAATTTATAGATTCTTACAACTGGCTCACACTTTCTAAACACCAGCAAGACGCCGGTTATGCTTGTCAGGTGTTCGGTATTGCCTGTATTATAAATCTGCCGTACATTTTCATCCCATAAATTTGCCGCTTACCTTGTCTCACTAAAATGTAAGATCGTGAGCATACAATATATACTAGAGTTGCTGGGCACCTTTTTCTTTGCCATGTCGGGGGCGCTGGCCGTAAGTGAGCAGGACGAGGAACAGGATTGGTTTGGGGCAGCTTTCACAGGCTTTGTGACGGCGATTGGCGGCGGTACCCTGCGCGATGTGTTGCTGGGCAGCTATCCGCTGGTCTGGATAGAGGACATTCGGCTGCTTTATATTATTTTGGCCGGTATTGCGTGCTCCGGCATTTTATACCGCTGGCTCGAAAGACTGCGCCGCACATTATTTCTTTTCGACACTCTCGGAATTTCGCTGTTTACCATTGTCGGTACCGAAAAAACGCTTAGCCTAGGCTTTCGGCCCGAAATTGCAGCCATCATGGGCATGTTTTCGGCAGTGATGGGCGGGGTAATACGCGACATGCTCACCAACAAAGTACCTGTACTTTTCCGCAAAGAGATTTACTCCAGCGCCTGCCTGATGGGCGCTGCCTTTTACCTGGTGCTGGCAGGCCTGCACGTGGAACGCAATACCAATTTCATTGTATCCATTGTCTTTATCATTCTCCTGCGGCTCGCAGCTGTCAGGTATAACCTAAGTCTTCCGAAGTTTAGGAGCAGAAAATGTATGGGAAAGTCTTCCCGTTATACCTCGCCGTAAGTATAAATCGCCACATCCAGGCAGGTTTTATACTTTAGCAGGTGGCAAAGTGTAAAACCTGCCTGGATGTGGCTGCTTAAGCTTCCACACGAATAGTTTGCCAGATTATCCATCATTTAAATTTTACTATCTATATACCATATATTCCGTATTGCTTTATAACCAATAACTTAAGAAAAAAAGCTATGGAATTCAGAAACAGACTATTTACAACTCCGGCTACCTGGAGTTTAACCATCGTCAGGATATTTCTCGGCATTGTGATTTTTCCGCACGGCGCGCAGAAGCTGCTGGGCTGGTTTGGCGGACCCGGCCCCTCCGATTTTTCAGCCGGCTTCGGCCAGATGACGGGCTTACCCGAAGTGCTGGGCTGGCTTGTGATCATCATTGAGTTTTTCGGATCCCTCTGTCTCATACTCGGACTCCTGACACGTTTCTGGGCTTTCTGCATCCTCTGCCTTTTTATCGGCATTGTACTGATGGTGCACCTGCCCAATGGCTTTTTTATGAACTGGGGCGGCAACCAGCCCGGCGAAGGTTATGAATATCACCTGCTGGTTATCGGTATGGCGTGGGCACTGGTAGTGGGCGGCCCCGGCAGGTTAAGTATAGACAGCAACCTGAACGACAGAAACAGGACTGCATTCTGACAAAGTAACGGCCTTTCTGCATCTGCATAAAAAAGGCGGGGGTTAATCCTCCGCCTCTTCACCTTTTGCTACAATATCACCCTTCGTAAAAAGAATAGTTTTCATCATCTCGCGCCATTTTGGCTTCTGGCGCAGGCAAAATTCCAGGTCCATACCAAAGTGCTTGAACTCCTCGTTCTGCGCATTCTTCATAATAGCTTTGGCCTGCTCATTTTTTTCCAGCGAAATACGTTGCTCATACCAGCTGATGGCTTCCGCCTCCTCGATCACGGAGGTAATCATGCGGGCAAAGGTGCGGGTTTCTTCTGATAGCTCGTTGGCAGGTTCGTGGTACTGTTCTGTAGGCATTTTAAATTAATTAAGGTTATAAATTATACTTTCCTCCATAACGCCCATCGGCGGCCAAGGTTTTTAATTTTGAATAACTGAACGATTGAACAATGATTTGCAGATTTGGGAATGTGCAGATTTGAAGATTAAGAACCCGTTTAAAGTGGCAGAAATGAATGTATATTTACTATCATATTCACTCAATCACTCATTCAAAATTACTCGCTGTACCAGAGTTCTCCCTGCCGGATTTGCAGGGGTGAAGGAATGTTGTTGTGGTAAAGTTGCCCGGTACCCAGACCCTGTGGCATGGTAATATCATAATTGGCCGTAAACTGACTGATGGCATTCAGCCCGATGTTCGACTCCAGGGCCGAAGTAACCCACCAGCCGATGCGCTGCGCTTCTGCCAGTGCAATCCACGCTGCACTGGCTGCCAGTCCACCCAATAAAGTAGGCTTCAGGATGATGTACTGTGGCTTTATACTTTCGAGAAGCGCTGTTTTCGCCTCCCGCCTCTGCACGCCAATCAGCTCTTCGTCCAGGGCCACCGGAATGGGCGTATAGGCGCAAAGCTGTGCCATCTGCTCATGCTGGCCATGTTTTATGGGCTGCTCAATAGAATGAATGTCATACTTTGCCAGGCGCTCCAGCTTTTTGTAAGCTTCGTGTGGCGCAAAAGCACCGTTGGCATCCACCCGGATGGTGAGATCGGTTGCGCCGGCTGTCTCGCGTATACATTGTAAAATCTGCAGTTCTGTGGCAAAGTTCAGGCTGCCGATCTTGAGTTTGAGGCAGGTATACCCTTCATCCAGCTTTTTCTTTATCTGCTCCTGCATAAAATCTTTATCGCCCATCCAAATCAGGCCGTTTATCGGAATGCCCCGTTCGCCGCGGCTGAAAGCATTGTGGTATAGTATACCTTTGCCTCCGTTCTGCAAATCCAGCAGTGCTGTTTCCAGGGCAAAGCGCAGGGCGGGCCAGGCCTGTAGCTGCAGGGCATCCGGCAAGGGTGTTCCGGCCTGTAGCGCCACCTGTTCTTCGTTTACCTGTTGCATTACCTGCTGCAGTTTCTGCTCCAGGTCCGGGCGGTAGTCTATGCTCAGTCCCGGCAGAGGCGCGCACTCCCCCACGCCCACCATGTCGGGGTATTCGGATTGCCACAGGCGCAGATAGTATACTTTATGTTCTGAAAGGGAACCACGGGAGGTGCGGGCATCAAATTTAAAGGATAAGGTATGGGGTTGATAACTTAGCTTCAGATGCATAAATAAGTTGTTGGTTTGAAGAAAGTGGCAAGATAAACCATTATCGGCAAAACTGACGTAGACAGCTTGCGTCCCCTGGCCTATTACGGGTAGCTACGAGCTGCACGTATCATTGCTGGTAACCTTTTGTTTTCACTGGAATTTATAAATCCAAAACCTGAAGCTGCTACGTTTGTTCTCTTTATAACGCTTTCCCGCCTGTTACCAGGTATAAATTGTCTTGTATGGATACTTTAACTACCTCCCTTACCCAGGAAGCCGTGCAACGGTTTTCCAGCATCCGTGCTCTTACTGAACGTATCTGCGCGCCATTGGAGCCGGAAGACACCGTGGTGCAGCCCATGGCAGACGTGAGTCCGCCGAAGTGGCATATGGCACACAGCAGCTGGTTTTTTGAGGCTTTTGTGCTGCAGCCCTACCTGCCCGGCTATAAAGTATTTCATCCCAGGTATAGCTTCCTGTTTAACTCCTACTACAACACGGTGGGCAGCCGCGTGCAGCGCGACAAGCGGGGCACGCTCACACGGCCGCCCCTGCGCGATATTTACGCTTACCGCCAGCATGTAACGGCACACGTACAGAAACTGCTTCAAAGTATAACCGGGGACAAAGCCGCACAAATGCTCCCGATTCTGGAACTGGGCCTGCAACACGAACAGCAACATCAGGAACTGCTCCTTACCGACATCAAGTATATCCTGAGCACCAATCCGCTGCTGCCGGTATACAAGCCGCAATCTTATCAGCCTGAAAACAAGGATGCGGGCAAGGCTGGATTTCTGGAAGTGCCCGGCGGCAGGTATACCATCGGCTACCAGGGAGCTGGCTTTAGCTTCGACAACGAACTGGGCGTACATGATGTGCTGGTAGAGGATTTCAGTATTATGAACCGGCTGGTAACCAATGGCGAGTACCTGGAGTTTATGCAGGACGGCGGCTACAATAATTTCCGGCACTGGCTGGATGAAGGGCTGGCGCTGGTGCGCGCGCAGGGCCTCGAAGCACCGCTATATTGGGTTAAGCAGGACGAAGTATGGCATCGTTTTACCATGCATGGCCTGGAGAAAGTAAACCTGAACGATCCGGTTTGTCACCTGAGCTTTTACGAAGCCGATGCTTTTGCCAACTGGGCAGGCAAGTGCCTGCTCACTGAGTTTGAATGGGAAGCAGCAGCACAGGTATATCCGCCCCAAAAGGGCAACTTTGTGGAGACGGATTTACTGGAGCCTGTTGCCGCCGACCCGGCGCAGGAAGGGCTGCAGCAACTGTATGGCGATGTATGGGAATGGACCTACAGCGCCTACCACCCGTATCCGGGCTTTACCAAAGCGCCCGGCGCTATTGGCGAGTACAACGGCAAGTTTATGCTGAACCAGATGGTGCTGCGCGGCGGCTCCTGCGCTACGTCCCAAAGCCACATCCGTACCACCTACCGCAACTTCTTTCACCCGGACAAACGCTGGCAGTATACCGGTATCCGGCTGGCCCAAAAATAAGAAAATGGAAATAAACACGGCTTTTCAATCAATGATAAACCTGAGCCAGAAGAAAAGCGGCGCCAGCGATACAGCAGCCTTTGCAACCGATGTAAACGATGGTCTGAGCCAGGATCAGAAATCACTCCCCTCCCGCTACTTTTACGACGGCGAGGGCAGCAGGCTTTTCCAGGAGATAATGGAACTGCCGGAATACTACCTGACACGCGCTGAATATGAAGTGCTGACTGAAAACAAAGAAGCAATAGCCAGGGAATTTGCCGGCGCTGGCTTTTTTCACCTCATTGATCTGGGTGCAGGCGATGCGCTGAAAACAAAAATTCTGCTGCAGCAACTCACTGTTCAGCAAAGTGCTTTCAGCTATATACCCGTAGATATTTCAGGCGATATCCTGCAGCAGCTCAGTGGCAGCCTGCAAACCGAAATGCCTGCTCTAAGTATGCAGGCCGTTGTAGGCGAATATTCTAAAGCGTTGGAATGGCTCCAGGCAAATAAGTCCGGCCGCAAAGTTGTTCTGTTCCTGGGCTCCAATATTGGTAATTTTAAAGCTGATGAAAGCAGGAACTTTTTGTGCAGTGTGCGGGCTTACCTGCAGCCCGGCGACAAACTGCTCATGGGCATCGATCTGCGCAAAGACCCCGACGTGATACTGCGCGCTTACGATGATGCTGCCGGCGTAACCGCCGCGTTTAACCTTAACCTCCTGCGCCGCATTAACCGGGAGCTGGGCGGCAATTTTGACCTGGATCAGTTTCGCCATTATGCGCTGTATAACCCGCAGGACGGTGTGATGCGCAGCTACCTGGTCAGCAAAAAAGAGCAGGAAGTATACATCCGCGATCTGCAGAAGTCCTTTCATTTCGCTGCCTGGGAAACCATACATACCGAAAACTCGCACAAGTATACGCTGCCACAGGTACAGGATTTAGGCATGGCCTGCGGCTTTACACTGCAAACCGTTTTTCAGGATAAAAACAAGCGTTTTGCCGATGTGCTGTTCTCTGTAGATTGAACTATGAAACAAAGTATAAGTAACCCTAAAGCATACATTACCCTTGCCACCGGCAGCAGCTATTTCGATAGCCCCGACGCGGCCATCGATGCCGCCATTGCAGCGCTTAAAGCAGGCAAAACATACTATGGCCCTGCTGAAGGTTTGGAAGCATTGCGCCAGGCTGTTGCCAACAGGTATGATTCGGAACAAGGTATAACCATATTGCCGGAGCAGGTGCTGATTACGCCCGGCAGCAAGCAAGCGCTTTTCAACCTGTTCACGGTGCTGCTGCGTGCAGGCGATGAAGTGGTGATTCCGGCGCCTGCCTGGTTCGGGTTTCAGGAGTTGCTGAAGTATAGCAAGGGCAAAAGTGTTACCCTGCAGACGCATCTGGCGGAGGGGTATGCAATCACGCCAGACGCGCTCTGCCGCACGTTAAACGAGCGCAGCCGTATACTTATATTAACCAATCCCGGCAACCCCACGGGCCGCGTATACCGCAAAGCCGAACTGGAGGCGCTGCTGGAAGTGGTAAATGAGTTTCCGGACCTTTATGTGATTTCAGATGAAATATATGACTTTGTTACTTACGGCCAGCCTGTTACTTCTATCTTTTCCTGCGAAAGGGCGCCGGCAGAAAGAACCTTCGTTGTAAATGGTTTTTCCAAATCGTTTGCCATGTCAGGCTGGCGGCTGGGTTACCTGGCAGGCCCGCAGGAACTGATAAAACAATGTATTGATTTCCAGTCGGCCACGCTGGCGGGTGTCAGTGTTTTTTTGCAGGATGCCGCACTGGCTACCCTGCAAAACCGCGATAAAGCTCTCCTGCCTATGCTGGATGTCTTGCAGGCGCACCGCGGCCTGATGCGGCAGGGATTGGATGCTATTCCGGAGGTGCGTTATTACCTGCCGGATGGCGCTTACTATTTCTTTCTTGATTTCAGCTATTACATAGGCCGCACCACGCCGGACGGAGAAACCATCAGTACTAGTATGGATTTGTTCCGCTACCTGCGGGAGCAGTACAACCTTGAACTGGCACCCGGTGACAACTTTGGCGCGCCCGGCTACGCCCGTATGTCGTTTGCAGTAGAAAAATCTGTGCTCCAGCAAGCTCTGCAAAGGCTGAAAGAGGCGTTGGCGCGCCTGCGCTGATGGATTCTATACTACTTTTTTCAGGCTGTTTCTGGTCACCGATTTATTGTTTCGTGTAATACTTTATCCAAGCACTTCTGGCCTCCCCTTTTCCAATGCTATGATGAGAACGCAAGTATAAAATGCGTTTTTGAACGTTTCCCTGCTTCAAGCTTTCAGCTTGGAGTATAAATGAGGCCAGTTTTCAACTGGTGGTATTGTTCAGAATAACTTTCGCCAGTTGAAAACTGGCCCTAAGATAAGCTCCAAGTTGAAAACTTGAAGCAGGGGAAAACTTATTCTCGTATTGTAGCATTAGAAAAAAGGAGAACTTACACCCCTGCTATACTATTCTTTCCATCGTTCTTCTGCTATGAAAGCGGAAGAGAAGGAGTCTCTACATCAATCCAATATCCAGCTGCTTTCTTCTCCTTTATTTTTGTACCTTTGCGGGCCAATTCTGAAGCTCTTTCCTGATGAATACCCTTAGTTACAAACAACACTTCTCCAGAAATTTTTCGCTGGCTTACCCGGTGGTGCTGAGCCAGTTGGGGCATATTATGGTAAGTGTGTTTGACAGCCTGATGGTGGGCCAGACCGGAACCATACCGCTGGCTGCTGCCTCTCTTGGCAATAGTATGTTTACGGTGGTGCTGGTTTTCGGACTGGGAGTTTCTTATAGCATTACACCCCTGATTGCTGCCGCCGATGGCCGTCGCAACTATACCCGTATCTCCCTGCTGCTCCTCAACGGGCTCGTCTCAAATGTATTGCTGGGGGTTTTGCTATTTATTGCCGGTTATTTTCTGTCGCCTTACATTACGCTGCTCAACCAGCCCCAGGAAGTGGTAACACTGGCTATTCCGTACATCAACATCCTGTTCCTGTCGATGGTGCCGCTGATGGTATTTCAGGCATTCCGGCAGTTTGCCGAAGGTTTGTCGCTCACGAAACAGGCCATGTATATTTCCATCATTGCCAACAGCCTCAACATTGTGCTCAACTACATCTTTATCTGGGGAAAGCTGGGCTTGCCCGCCATGGGGCTGGCGGGCGCCGGCTGGGCTACCTTTATTTCGCGGGTAGTGATGGCGCTGATGATGGGCGGCTGGGTGCTTTACAGCAAGCGTTTTGTCGTTTTCCGCCATTTTATACGCCTGCGGCATCTTTCTTTCATCCACATGTACCGCATTTACAGGCTGGGGCTGCCTATCTCAGTGCAGATGCTTTTCGAAATGGGCGCTTTCGGTTTTTCTGCTATCATGATTGGCTGGCTGGGTGCCAAGCAACTGGCGGCCCATCAAATTGCTATCAACGTGGCTTCTGTAACCTACATGATGGCCAGTGGTATTGCGGCCGCGGCCACCATACGGGTGGGCAACCAGAAGGGCCTCGGCAATTACCACGACATGCGCATGGCGGGCTACACCAGCTTTACCATGGGCACCCTGTTTATGCTGGGCAGCGGCCTGCTAATGGTTCTGGGCAACAGGCTAATACCAATGCTGTATATCGATGATCCGGAGGTAATACACATTGCTGCCGGGCTGCTGATCATCGCGGCGCTTTTCCAGATTTCGGATGGTGTGCAGGTGGTGGGCCTGGGCGCCCTGCGCGGGCTGGAAGACGTGCGTGTCCCCAGTATGATTTCCCTGCTGGCTTACTGGGTCATCGGGTTGCCGGTAGGGTATCTGCTCTGTTTTAAAGCAGGCTTTGGTGTAACAGGTATCTGGACGGGTTTGCTGGTGGGCTTATCGGTAGCTGCCCTTCTTCTCTTCCTTCGCTTCAAAGGTCTAAGCAACCGATACAGAAAACTCCACTTATCATAATATATCAACCAAAGAACAAGAAAAGCCCCGGCTATAAAGTATAGCAGGGGCTTTTCTGTCTTTATGATAAATAAGAATTTAAATAGGGCCTAAATCCTTAATGGCCGGGCCTGTAACCACTTTCCCGTATGGATCAAAGCGGGAACCGTGGCACGGACAATCCCAGGAACTTTCGACATTGTTCCAGTTCACGATACAACCCATGTGGGTACACACCGCCGAACACTGATGCCTGTTGCCCTCCTGATCGCAGTATACGGCAATCTTCTTCATGCCATCACGCATAATTCTGCCAGTGCCCGGCATTACCTCCATCATATCGTCCACCTCGCCGGGGGTCACATAATCCTTCATCTGGGCCGCCACATTCAGATTTGTTTTCAGGTACTGGCCAGCCGATTTAAGCGGGCTTCTGCCGGGGTCGTAAATTTTTGCCCAGGGGTTTGGCCGTCCCATAATCAGGTCTGTCAGCAGCATACCGGCAATGGTGCCGTGCGTCATGCCATGGCCGGAGTCGCCTGTAGCGATGTATACATTATCCGTGTCGCCGGGATTGCGTCCGATATAAGCCAGGCTATCAACAGGTTCCATCACCTGTCCCGACCAACGATACAATACATCCTGCGCCATCGGGAATTTGAGCCGCGTCCAGCGTTCCAGATCCAGAAAATGGCTGGCTGTATTATCTTCCTGCCCTGTTTTATGGTCTGCGCCGCCTACAATCATCAGGTCATACTTAGGCCCGGTTCCATCTTCCGCTACATCGCTCCGCATGAGTCTGACGTAGTGGTACGGATCATCCATGTCCCAGTACAAAGCGTCGGGTACGGAGCCGGCAGGCACCGCTACGCCAAGCGCATACGTACGGTAAGGTGCCTGCTTGGTATGAATGGTTACTTTATCGTTTACAGGTGTGTTGGTGGCTACCACCAGGTGGTTTGCCGAAACTGCGTGTCCGTCGGCGGTGACCACGGTTGCAACAGGCCCGGACTGAAATTCTTTTGCCGGAGAATCAGTGTATATCTCGCCCCCCAAATCTAAAAAGGCCTTAGCCAGGCCAGAGAGGTATTTGGCTGGATGGAAACGCCCCTGGTTCGGAAAGTGCAGCGTAGGCAGTGCGGTCAGCGTTTCGACCGGGCAATCTTTGCGAAGCACCACATCGCGCCAGCCAATTTGCTGCACGGCTTCCAGTTCCTTCAGTATTTCTTCTTCCTGCTGCCGGTTGTTGGCAAAAAGGTAGCCATCCACCCGGCTGAAATCGCAATCTATGTTCTCAGCTTTGGCCAGTTCTTCTATCTTGTCGATGGCGCTGCCGTGGCTCTGGCAGGCCAGCCGGGCACCCTCTTTCCCGAACAAGTTTATCAGGTGCGGGTACCCATCGTCCAGGGCGTTGGACAGGTGCGCAGTGGTGCGGGTGGTTTCGCCGGCACCAATGGTTTTGGCTTCCAGCACAATTACTTTTTTGCCTTCTTTCGCCAGCAGGTAGGCTGTTGTAATACCCGCTATCCCCGCTCCCACGACGCATACATCACAGGTAAGGTTTTCGCGCAGGGGACTGGTAACAGGCATGCTTACTTCCTGATCCCAGACAGGAAAAGTTGCTCCGGATTCTTTTTTCATAGTTTCAGTTTTAGCACTTAATGCAGTTAGGGGCGTTGGCTGCCATCAGGCAGACCTCCTGCATAGGATTACGGTGTGGTGTGGCTTATGTTTCTGAGGCGGAATTTTGGCGTGGTATGAAGTATAAATAGAAAGTGCTATATTGGCTGTAAATAAGATATGTTAAGAACTGAATAACTTTAAAGATTATATACATAGTGCAGGTAGCAGGAGTAGTTTCTGCTACCTGGTAGTTGTAAGCAAGCCTTAAAATATAGAGTACCACTAAGTAGAAATTTGATTCATAACTAGAAAGGGAACAGTATATTTTGAACAGAATCGATTATATAAGCAAGATAACTTCTTACGCAGCTAGATTTGTTTTAGAAGTTGAAGGCTTTAATGCCATAGGAAACTACCATATCAATATACATGCGGAAAGCTTTTTGGTTCCTGTTCTCAATGAAGTTCTAGGCTTGCAACTTGAAAATCTCAATACGAGCCAAAGAAAAAATTTTCCTGCAATTGATTTAGCCGATTTTAAGAACAGAGTTGCCATTCAGGTAACATCAACCAGCAGTCTTGATAAAATAAAGTCCACTCTTGAAACTTTCGGTCGGCATAACTTACACCAGCAATTCGATGTTTTGTTTATTTATGTCATTACCGAAAAACGCGGACAATACAATGAAGCTAAAATTGCAGAGGTAATTCCAGAAGGCTTTTCATTCATCGCAGAAGAACACATCATTGATAAAGATTCCATCCTACAAAAGATAAACGCAATTTCGGCCACTCCAAAATTGCTGAACATTTCAAAATTGTATGAACACGAATTTTCAGATGTTCAAATAGAACAAAGAAAGAAGAAGTTTGAAAGCGGATATTTAAACAGTGAGCCTGAAAACATCTGCCCAAATATGGTGAGAATTTCATTTCCATCTCATCTTTACAAGGCGAACTTGAATATTGATGAAGAAAATATCACGGCAAATCTCAACAGTTATTTAATATCAATTGGTAAAAGAGAAGTTAAAAAATTAAAGCCAGCTAAACTGGTACAACGTGCATTGAGGGAAAATAATGCAATGTCATCCGATTGGATACTTCATGAAAACTGGCTTTATACTTTTAGAGATTTAACTAAGTATAATGAGCCTTTCAGAAAGATAATTGACTTGGGTACAATTACTCTATTGGATTGCGCTGAGCTTTATGACCAAAATGAGGCTTACAATAGAGTGTTTAAAAATTTATTGCGCAATACTTTAATGCAGTTGTGCCATAAAAAGGGCATTCAATGGTATGCGCCTCGTAGTACATTCCGTTTTGCAAACTCCAGACCTCCCAAGGTTAAACAAATACGTTGGAAGGGAAAAAAAGAATCAACAAAGACTGTCATTTTCGAAATGATAAATAAAAAAGAAGGTCATGTAATTTGTTATCGCAGCCTTGCATTTAAAGCATCATTTCTAAATTTTGACACTGATTGGTACATGGTAATAAACCCGACTTGGAGCTTTACAAATCCAGGCGGTTATCATGAAAGCCGTTTTGAATCTGCCTACATGTCTGGTATAAAACGTCTAGAAAACAATAATTCTGTTTTTAACTATTTTAGATTCTTTTCTTATTACTTGGCTTATACTGACCTCTTTACTCCTGAATTTCCATACCTCAAATTGCATACTCCTGAGCCTATAAGCATGTCACCTAGTTTGAAGGAAGCAAAATGGAAACCTGTAAAAGTTAATGAAAAGGACATAGATGCTCCTTTAACTGACTTACAAGCTGACACCGAACTTGAGGATATAAAACTTTTTGAAGAATGAAATTAAGATATATAGAAGAACCATCCTTACAATTTGGTACAGCTCATCACATCTGCCCTAAAAGTGGTATTTACTCATTTAATCCTTTTGATATTGCTCAGGTTAGACCTGAAAAAATAACTATTGGCGTTGTTGGAAAAGGAGAAAGTGTGGATAAAGTGTTAGAATGGATTGAAAGTTGTAAAAGTCACATAGCTGGTAAAGAAAGTAAAAATCCACATCCAAATTTATTCATGAATTTCTGTGGTTTCAGCAAAAATATTGGCTTTAAGTGTGAAGTAGCATATGATGAAACATACTTACGCAAACTAAATAACTCTGACTTTGATAGAGTAATAAAAGGAAATGGTTCGCTTGAACAAATTATAAATGAAGTTACAAATCTGTACCTCAATGAAATCAAATTTCTTTCAAAAAACAAAAAGCCTGACGTAATTCTCTGTGCACTTTCAGAAAACATGATGAAACACATCATGGAGACAAAGCCCAAAGATAAAGAGGAAAATGAAGAACAAGAAATATTTGAAAGGGACTTCGACGAAGAAAATGTATCAATAAAAGAGCAAAATTTCCGAAGAAATTTAAAGGCGCAAGCAATGCAGTACAATGTGCCTATTCAAATTATAAGAGATAGAGTTGCAAAACCAACAGCAGAAATGCAAGACCCAGCTACCATTGCTTGGAATTTCTTTACGGCTCTTTATTATAAAGCATCTGGCACACCTTGGGCTTTAATTCGTAAAGACTCTGCTGAAACAACTTGCTACGCAGGTATAAGCTTTTTTAAGAGCAGAGATAAAAAATCAACTCAAACCAGTATTGCTCAAATATTCAATGAGCTTGGTAAAGGAGTTATACTACGTGGAGAAGAAATTAAATTGAAAAAGTTTGATAGAACACCTCATTTAGAGGGTCAGCAAGCATTTAACTTACTTACTCAATCATTAAAGGAGTACTATGATGCAGTAAAAATTTATCCGAAAAGACTTGTTTTGCACAAAACATCAAACTTTAATGACGATGAAATTTATGGGTTTACTGAAGCGGCCAAAAAACTACATATAAACCAAATTGACCTAGTTTCAATTCAGACATCGGACCTTCGATTATATAGACAAGGAAACTATCCTCCAATGCGTGGCACTCATCTGACTATGACTGATAAGCACCATTTGTTGTATACAAGAGGTTCAGTACCATATTACGAAACATATCCTGGAAGATATATTCCACGGGCTATTGAAGTGAAATTGGCTACTTATGATGAGTCACCAAATGTTATATTAGATGAGATTTTAGCCTTAACGAAAATGAATTGGAACAATACCCAGTTTGACAGACAAATGCCAATAACTATCGAGTGTGCCAGAAACGTTGGAGAGATTCTGAAATACCTCAGATCTGATGAACAAATGCAATTAAAATATAGCTTTTATATGTAAGTATAAGTCAACACAGAAGTCACACTCAACCGAGACAAAAGCAGTTGGTCAGAAACTAGAAACCTCTACTAACAATAGTAGAGGGCAGAAGGCCAGCTTACAACATTGTATAAGAGCAATAGCTTGCGACGTGGTAAATTCAAAGCCTGTGCATTTAATAAACTTTTATTGAGGGGGACAGGTAATCGCATTTAAATCCGCTACTGCTCTTATACTACACCGTTGGTATAAACATAAAATTAAACAGCTTAACGCGGAAAACATAGATTTCAACTATTATGAAAATAATCAGCGATCATATCGGACAAATAGAAAATCTCTGCGGCCAACACAATGTAAGAAGCCTTTTTGCGTTTGGCTCCGTTACTAACGACAAATTTAATGCTGATAGTGATATTGACTTAGTTGTAGATATTGACGCACCAGACCCCATAGAATATACAGATCATTATTTTGAATTAAAATTTCAATTAGAACAAATCCTGCAAAGAGATATTGACCTGTTAGAGCAGAAGGCTATCAGGAACACATTCCTGCAACAAGAGATAGACCGTACAAAAGTGCTTGTTTATGGAAAGTGACATCAGATTGTGGTTAGCAGACATAAGAAGGTCTATCACAGAAATCTACGAGTTTTTGCCAGAGCAAAGGAGCTTTCCTCTATTCCAGAAGGATCTTAAGACCAGGAAAGCAGTTGAGCGCAATCTGGAAATCATAGGAGAAGCGCTGAACCGAATTTTGAGGGTAAGGCCAGATATAAATATTACCAACGCCCGTCGGATCGTAAATACAAGGAACAGAATCATCCATGGTTATGATACTGTTTCAGAGGACATAATCTGGACAATCGTTGTTAAAGAACTGCCTAAACTTGAAAAAGAAATCGATAGCTATTTATTATAAGAAGAAGCACTTTGTTCTACAAAATGCTTTACACTAAGGGTTTGCCTCCATCAGCGATAGCATAAAACTAACTCCCCCTCTTGTTTACACGTAATAAATTGTATAATTCCACACGTATGGACACCAAATTAACTTTAGTTTTAGATAAGCAAGTAATTGAAAGGGCTAAATCTTATGCTGCTGCCAAAAAGACAAGCCTTTCCAAACTGATCGAATCTTATCTGGACAGCGTAACAGCAGCTGAAAAAACAAAGGAAGATATTTCGCCTTTGGTGAAAAGCCTCTCAGGTGTGATAACTATTCCCAAAGACTTTGACTACAAAGATAAATACGCCAGTCATTTAGCTAAGAAATACCTGGATGACTGAAATATTCGTCGATACAGACGTTTGCTTGGATTTACTGGCTAAGAGAGAACCTCATTATGCTTATGCCGCTGCGCTGTTTACCTTGGCCGACAAGGGAGAGCTAACCTTGTTTGTTTCTTCGCTGTCTTTCTCGAACCTGAATTACCTATTGTCCAGACAATACAATACTTCAGAAGCAAGAAGAATCCTGAGCAGGTTTAAAGTACTGGTGCGCGTTTTAAGCGTTGATGATAAAATTATAGAATTAGCCCTTAATTCCGCTTTCAGGGATTTTGAAGATGCCATCCAGTATTTTACAGCTATTGAATCCGGCATAACACTTTTGCTGACAAGAAATATAAAAGACTATAAAAAAGCAGCAATAGCCGTGCAAACGCCGGAGCTTTATATGCTGTCAAAGGGAAAATAAAACCTGTTCCGGTCAAGTATAAACTTCAGCTAAAACCTTTGCCACCATCTATACGCAGCCTTTATCACACCAAATCAACTCACAACCCCAACCTATGGAAACCATTACCTGGCAGCATTTCGAGCAGACCGACATCCGCGTAGGAACTATCACAGAAGTGCATGATTTCCCGGAGGCCCGCCGCCCGGCTTATAAACTCACGATAGACCTGGGGCCGCTCGGCATCAAAAAATCAAGCGCCCAGATTACGAAACATTATACCAAAAACGAACTGGTAGACAAGCAGGTGCTTTGCGTAACCAACCTGGGCAAAAAGCAAATTGGCAGGTACATGTCGGAGGTGCTGGTTACGGGTTTTGCCGACGAAAACGGCGATATTGTGCTGGCGCAGCCTGCCGGCAAAGTTCCTAATGGCAGCAAGCTGATATAAAGCGGATTACACTTGCTATGCTTTACCGCTGCGAGGGAGGTGTATTGTAAAGAGGGCTATTGTAAGGAGCCGGGTCACGGGTACGCGTGGTATCTGTTATACCTGCCGCTGCTTTGGCCTTGCTCTCGCGTACGCTCAGCGTATCGATGATAGTTTCGTAAAGCGCGTCCATTTCCTTTACATGCGTAACGTAATAATGATAGGTGTTGCGGAATTGCTGCCGTGTTACGCCGCGCCGCTTCAGAATTTGATCCTGCCCGTAGTTAAAAGTCATCAGCGCTGTGTCAGGATATAAAATTTTTCCTTCTATCTGCGCCTCCAGGGTATGTATATCTGCTAAAATCTGCACCATCTTCGTTTCCGGAATCATATTTTTAGGCTTTTCCTCGTTCTCAGACTGGCAACTAAACAGGCTCAGGCAGAAAAACAGGCAGAAAAATCTTTTTGCGGATAAAAAATAGGAGAACATGTGCTAATTTTAAAAACTGACGCTACGGCACAAAGCTATGAAGGAGCTTGTACAAAAGCTACGAAAGTACGAGATACGGATCAGAAAGGCAATTACCACGCAGATGCAGGGCGATTTCCACTCGGTGTTTAAAGGCACCGGGCTGGAGTTCGACGATGTGCGCGCCTACCAGTACGGCGACGACGTGCGGTCGATTGACTGGAACGTGTCGGCCAAAGGGCATGGCGTGTTCGTGAAAACCTACCGCGAGGAGAAAGAGCAGTCCGTTTTCCTGATGCTGGACGTGAGCGCTTCGCAATCTATCGGCACCGGCAGGCAGCAGAAGATTGATGTGGGCAAAGAGATCTGCGGTGTGCTGGCGTTGTCGGCAGCGCGGCAGCAGAGCCAGATAGGCATTATCTGCTTTTCGGATCAGAAGGAAAAGTACATCAAACCGGCCAAAGGTATAGAGCAGGCCTATACGCTCATCAAAGCCCTGCACGAGCTGCAACCCAGGTCCGGCAAAACCAGCCTGGCAGCGGGCATCAGGCTTACGCTCGACATTATCAAGCGCCGCAGCATCATTTTGCTTATTTCTGATTTTATAGATGTGCACTATGAAAAAGAACTGGGAATGCTGGCCAAACGCCACGACCTGATTGTACTGCAACTCCAGGATATCCGCGAGCAGCAGCTGCCCCCGATGGGCATCGTGCCGGTGCGCGACAAGGAAAGCGGCAAAATTCTGTGGCTGAATACGTCCGGCGAAGAATTCCAGCGCCGCTACTTGAACCAGTATGCCGAAAACCAGCATGTAGTGGAACGCATCTGCCAGAAATACCAGGCCAATTACCTGGCCATCCAGACCAACGAGGATTATGTGCCGCAGTTGGTAAACCTGTTCAGGCTCCGAAATAAGTCTACCAAGAAAAGTGCGTAAGTTATACTTCCTTCTGCTTGTTATGCTGGCGCCCGCGCTGGCCGGGGCGCGGCAGGTGCCAAAGCCCGTCGGCCATTTTGCTGCCGACACTGTAAAACTGGGCGAGCCGCTGACGTATACTTTGGTGCACCGCCACCCGGCTGCGCAGGAAGTCATACTTCCGGGTTCCGGTTATAGCTTTGCGCCCTTCGAGTTTGTGCGCAAAGACTTTTACCCCACTTCTACCAAAGGTGGCATCAGCACCGACAGCGCGGTGTATACCTTACGTACCTTCGAGATTTACCCGGTGCAGCAGCTCGCCCTGCCGGTGTACGTGCTGCAGGACGATGATACCATAGCCGTGTACGCCAAAGCGGATGCCGTAGTGCTAAAACAACTGGTGCAGGAGGTATCCGAACCTTTACAACTGAAAGCAGAGACCACATTGGCCCCGGTGGCAGAGCGCTTTAACTGGCCGGTGATGCTGGTATGGCTGGTGGCCGGCGCCGTGTTTCTGAGCCTGATCTGGTTTATTTTCGGCCAGGCCATCCTGACCAAGTATAAACTCTACCGCCTCCGCAAGGATCATGTATACTTTGCTTCACGCTACAGCTCGCACGTAGACCGCTTCGTGAAAACAGCTGCGCCGGCCAGTATCGAAAAAGCCGTATCGCTCTGGAAAAATTACCTGACCAGGCTGGAGCGCAGTGCCATCAATTCCTTTACCACCAAAGAGATTGTCGAATTTTACCTGAACGACGAGGAAGTGAACACCGCCCTGCGCATTCTGGATAAAGCCATTTACGGCAACCTGCAATCCGAATCGGAGGGCGAGGCGAACCTGGCGCTGGGCATGCTGCGGCGCTTTGCCAAGAGTCGCTACACAACACAGAGAGAACTGACCAAAGATGTTAACCTTTAACGACGATTCGTGGGATTGGCTGCGCCCGGAATGGTTCAGCTACAGCACCCTTCATTCCTTCGAGTGGGTATACCCGCTGGTGCTGTATGCCCTGCCGGTGGTGCCGCTGCTGTTTCTGCTCAAAAATACCATGCGCCGCAACACCCGCAACAAGCTCGATATGGCCCTGTTTGAAGGGAAAGCACGCTGGCAGTGGAGCAGCGCGCTGCGCCTCCTTCCGACTTTGGTGTTTATACTTTTCACGATGCTGGTGCTGGTGGCGTTGGCCCGTCCGCAGCGCATAAACGAACAGGTGGAGCTGTCGGCGGAGGGCATTGATATTGTGCTGGTGCTGGACGTGTCGGGCTCGATGGAACTGCGGGACTTTAAGCCCAGCCGCCTGGAGGCCGCCAAGGATGTAGCTACTAACTTTATCAATGGACGCGTGCAGGACCGCATCGGACTGGTGGTGTTTGCCGGAGATGCTTATTCGCTGGCCCCGCTCACCACCGATTATGATTTGCTGCGCGAAAGTATAAATTCCATTGGCTTTAAGATGATACCTAACGACGGCACCGCTATCGGCAGCGCGCTGGCCGTGGCCGTAAACCGCCTCCGCGACTCCAACGCCAAAAGCAAAGTCATCATTCTTATCAGCGACGGCGAAAACACGGCCGGCAGCCTGGACCCCGAGATGGCTGCCCGGCTGGCCTATGGCTTCAATATAAAACTTTATACCATCGGGATTGGTAAAGATGGACAGGTGCCTTACGATGTAGACGACAGCGGTAAGACGCTTTACGTGGAAGCGAAGCTGGATGAAACCAGCCTCCGCCAGATTGCCGATATCGGGCAGGGACAGTTTTTCAGGGCCAGCAGCAAAGATGCGCTCCAGAAAGTATTCCAGAACATCAACCGCCTGGAAAAAACGGAAATCATCGAGCGCCGCTTCCGCGATACCCGCGACTATTACCAGGTATACCTGACGTGGGCCTTGCTGCTGCTGCTGATCTGGATGCTGCTAAAAAACACCTTCATCACCAGCGTACTGGAAGACTGAAGTTGGAGAGTTGGAGAGTTGGAGAATTAAAGGGTTAAAGAGTTAGAGAATTGCTGGTGCGAGCTTGCAGCTCGTACCTTTTATAATACAGGAATTTTATAAATACAGGAATAAGTATGGCAGTAGAAACAAATCAGAGGTACGAGCTGCAAGCTCGCACCAGCAATATAATCCGCGCAATATAACCTGCACCAACATAGTATAAACAATCATCAACCGAAAAACGAACTACAATTAACGAACAACGAAACCATGACCATAGCTGATAACATTTTATACTTTGATGAGCAACTGCGTAACACCAACTGCCGCCTGGTGGCCGTATCTAAAACGCACCCGGCAGCAGCTATAAAAGAAGCTTATGAAGCCGGGCACCGCTTGTTTGGCGAGAACAAAGTGCAGGAGCTGGTAGAGAAGTATGCCGAGCTGCCGCACGATATCACCTGGCACCTGATTGGTCACCTGCAGACAAATAAAGTAAAGTTTATCGCTGAGTTTGTTGATACCATAGAGTCAGTGGACAGCCTGAAGCTGCTGGTGGAGATAAACAAACGCGCCGAGATGTATGGCCGCACCCTGCCGATTAACTGCCTGCTGCAAATCTCTATTGCTGATGAGCTCACCAAGTATGGCATGGACTACGAAGAGGCTGTGGCGCTGCTGCAATCCGAAGAATACCGCAGCATGAAGTATATCCGCGTGGTGGGCGTGATGGGTATTGCCACCAACACCAGCGACGAGGCCAAGCTGCGCCAGGAATTCCGTTACCTGCGTGGCTGCTACGAAAACCTGCGCGATACTTTCTTCTTCGCCAACCCGGATTTCTGCGAAATCTCCATGGGTATGACGTCGGACTGGAAAATTGCCATAGAAGAAGGCAGCACCCTGATCCGGGTGGGCAGCGGCATCTTTGGCGCGCGGGATTACAGCAAATAGAAGCCTATTGCTTAGGAGGCTTTCAAGCGTTTTTGTAAATCCGGCTGTTCCAGGATAAAGGAATCGTTATCTTTCGGTTTAGGGTTTGTTTTTACGCGCGAACAGTAAATTTTTGCTTTATACCTCGAAGCCCGCTATATGCGATTTATACTTTATACTTCACTTGCTGTATTGCTTTTCTCCGGTTGCACCTCCACTAAAATGATGCCTGCAAACTCCTCTCCTGCTGTTTCGCTGCCGGCCTTTGACATAGAAGGGCACCGCGGCGCACGTGGCCTGATGCCGGAAAATACGATACCCGCCATGCTGAAAGCGCTGGAAATAGGCGTAACTACTTTGGAGATGGATGCGCAAATCTCCCGCGACGGGCAGGTGCTCCTCTCCCACGATCCCTACATCAACCCGGCGCACGAGCTGCTGCCCAACGGAGATGAGATACCTGATGCTGACAAACAGAAGTATGTGCTCTACGAGATGGATTATGCCGACATCCGCCAGTTTGATGCGGGCTCTAAATACTACGATAAATTTCCTGATCAGCAAAAACTTAAAACATACAAGCCGCTGCTTTCTGAAGTCATCGACACGGTGCAGCAATACATCCGGGCGCACCACCTGCCGCAGGTATTCTATAACATCGAGACAAAATCTAAGGCAGAAACAGACGGCAAGTATCACCCGGCACCAGATGAGTTTGTGCAGCGCCTGATGGACGTAATCACTGAGAAAGAGATAGAACCCTATGTAATTATTCAGTCTTTTGATGTGCGGACGCTACAGGTGCTGCATGCGCAGTACCCGGAGATAAAAACAGCGCTGCTGGTCGAAAATATACTTGGTCTGGAAGCCAACCTGCGCAAACTCGGTTTTGTGCCCGATATCTACAGCCCTAACTATAAACTCGTAACATCAAAGCTGGTAGCGGATTGCCATCGGCAGGGTATAAAAGTGATTCCGTGGACGGTGAACGATATAAATGAAATTAAACAGCTGAAAGCCAAAGGCATAGACGGCATCATCACCGATTATCCTGACCTGTTCCGCTAAGCACATTATACATTTGTCAGGTTTAACGTACTTAATAAGTACCTTTGAGGAAACCTGCTTCGGCAGCAGCACCATTTTCACACGAAAACAACAGCAAAATGACACAGAATGCAGCCACCATCGAGAAGAAATATAAAGAATTTATCCGGCAATTAATTGCGTCAGATGCCGTCTGGGGATTGACGAAAGACGAAACCTGGGCGACGTCCAGTTCAGCAGAATTCGAAGACACGGAGGTTATCCTGTTCTGGTCTGACGAGCTTGGTGCGAAAGCCTGCGCGGAAGACGACTGGGCAGATTATGTACCGGAATCGGTTTCGCTGGTGGAGTTTCTGGAAAACTGGTGCGTGGGCATGTATGGCGACGCACTGCTGCTTGGCGCCGACTGGGATACTGACCTGACAGGCAAGGAAGCGGAACCGCTGGAGGTAGCCCTGGATGTAGTGAACGAACTGAAAGCACAGGGCAAAACGCTGGAATTCACGCAGTACGACGATCAGGAAGATTTTGAAGAGCAGGTAAAAGAAGCACTGGAAGGGGAAGACGAGGAAGAAGACCTTTAGGCAGATGATGCAGACTGATGTATAAAGACAAAAGACTTAAAGTATAATATTACTTAAGGAGCAACTGTTTATTTTCTTTCAGTTACTTTTATACTTATACTCAATTTTGATTGGCTATTTATACTGGAAACCTTATTGCTGATTTTGATCATTTTAAAACGTGACACAAAAAGCCATACTACTTATTGCCAGCCTGCTGGGCGCGCTTAGCGTTATCTTCGGTGCCTTTGGTGCGCATGCGCTTGGCCCGATGCTGCAGGCAAGCGGCCGCCTGGATACCTACGAAACCGCTGTAAAATACCAGATGTACCATACGCTGGCGCTGCTGGCGGTCGGCCTGCTCCTCTTTCATGTACACCAGCCGGCATTGCAGGTGGCCGCCTGGTGCTTTTTTCTGGGTATCCTGGTTTTTTCCGGCTCACTGTATACGTTGTGCCTTACAGGTGTAACGTGGCTTGGAGCTGTTACACCTATCGGCGGCGTACTGCTGATTGTAGGCTGGGGTGCGTTGTTCTATGCCGTATCCAGGGCTTTGTAAAGAATGATATACCTCACCAAAGTATGGCGCTGCTGATTTGTTTAAAAGCGCAGGCTTAAGCCGGCATTTGTAAAGCCGTCGAACCCTACACCGGAATCCATGTAGAAGCCCAATTTCCTGCCTACCCGAACACCGATGGTAGTTAAGTGAAAAGCTGTTGTAAAGGCATTGCCAGTGTCTGCATTGCCATCATCTGTTTTAATGTAGCAGCCGCCCACTTTTATACCTGAGAAAAAATCCACGCTCCGCAGCCTGGCCCAATAAAACTCTCCATGCGGCATTACTACTAAAAAGGAATTCCGGAAATCCAGTTCACCAGTATTACTGTAACGCGATGCGTACGAAGTATAGCCCGCTTCTATGCCTATCCCTACTTTTTTGGAGATAAAATAAGTATAGCCAATCATAATAGGACCCAGCACATGCTTTTCGTCTCCTCCTCCTACAAATGCATTGCCGATATAATCGCCTAAACCATTCACCACTACAGGCAGCGACAGCAGACCATATCCTGCATATACCTCGTGCGTCAGTTCCTGTGGGAGCAGTGGCTGTGTCGCCTCCTGCGCATGCAGCGCCTGACAGCTTAACAGGCAGGCGCAGGCAATTCCTAATATTCGTTTGTCCATAGCAGTGTACGCAAGCTCTTAGATGGCAGGGCTTTACAGAACGAATATAGCAAATATTTTATAAATGGAATACAACCAACAATGTTTATTTTGATCAGCTAAAGGCATAAAAAAAGCCCTCCGAGATGGAGGGCTTTTTTTATGCCTTTATATTTGCTGCCTATACTTAGTTTTTCTGAGCGCTGGCAGTAGTTTTCTCTTTTACGTTGGTTACGATGTATACATAAGCATCGCCGGCGGCGGCGTTGGAGTGTATGGTAATCGCTTTCTTTTGCTGGCCCATTTTTCCGGCGCTGTTAAACTTAGCAGCCACAATACCGGTTTTACCTGGCATTACGGGCTCTTTTGTCCAGTTAGGTGTGGTGCAGCCACAGGTTACGCCTACGTTGTCGATTACGAGGGGCTGTGTGCCGGTGTTCTTAAACTTGAAGGTGTACTCTACTACATCTCCCTGCGTAATGTCACCGAAATTATGCTCGGTTTCTTCAAACGTAATAGCCGGGCCATTTTTAGCTTGCTCCTGTGGGGCAGTAGCTGGTGCTTTAAGTTGTGTCTGGGCACTGGCGCCACCCGCAACCAGCGCGGCGAAAACCATAGAAAGGATTACTTTTTTCATCTGCTTGAAAATGTTAAATGAGTGCTTTGGCAATTATACTGAAAATTATATATAAAACGATGCAAGGTAAGAAATCGTTTGTCAGCTAACCAATAATTGTTGATTAAAGTTCAGCAAGTAAAGTTCTTCTGATGAACGCGTTACCGCTGTATACAGCCAGCGGGCAAATTCCTCGTTCAGCATATCGTCTTTCAGGAAACCCTGATCCACAAAAACTGCTTTCCACTGGCCGCCCTGCGCCTTGTGGCAGGTTAATGCATAAGCAAACTTCACCTGCAAGGCGTTCAGGTATGGATTTTTCTTAAGTTCCTTGCTGCGGTCGCGTTTGGTTTTGATGTCCTGGTAATCCTGTAATACTTCCTCGTACAGCTTTTTGTTCCGGTCAGCGGGCAACGCGGGTGCATCTGTGTAAAGCGTATCGAGCATAATTTTTACTTCCTCTTCGGGTGCATCCGGGTAATCCACAAAGCGGATTCGGATATCGGCAAAGCGGCAGTTATACATGTCTTCGTAGCGGATTATCTTGGTTACTTCCACAAAGTCGCCGTTGGCCATAAAACCGATATCCGAATCCTTGGGCAGCCAGAAGTAGTTGTTGCGCACAATCATCAGGTAATCGCCTACGCCCAGTTCATCCTCAGCAAAAAAGATGCGCCGCCGGATGTGCTGGTTATACATGTTGGCCGATTTATTGGAGCGGCAGATAACGGTGGTGTTTTCGATGCCGAACTTGTCGTAGGCGTAGCGCAGGCCGTCCTCTAGTTTTTCGCCCGTCATCTGGTAAATATCGCGCCAGCCTTTGGTAAATAGCTTGATGTCGAGCTTCTCGCTTCCGAGCTGGTTGCGCAGGTTGGTGGCGTTCATCAGAATGCCCGATGTTTCGGCCTGCCGCATCACCTGTTTCAGTTCAATCTCCTGCACGTGGCAACGTAAATTCTGTCGCAGGTAAGCAGCTTCCAGCGAGGGGCTCAGCGCCTGGCCCACTGGCGGCAACTGCGCCGTATCGCCAATTAGCAGCAGCTTGTTGTTTTTCTTGTCGAACACGTAGCTGAGCAAATCCTGTAGCAACCCGTTTTGCCCAAAGCCACTGTCGTCCGAAATCATGGAGGCCTCATCCACAATGTAAAAAGTGTTGTCTGCTTTGTTCGGCTGGCGGGTAAAAGCTAGTCCTTCGGAGTATGGATTGGCTGTCTGGCGGTATATTTTTTTATGAATGGTATGAGCAGGCGTGCCACTGTAGCTGACCATCACTTTGGCAGCGCGGCCGGTGGGCGCCAGCAGCACATACTTGTAGCCGAAGGCATTCAGGATTTTCACCAGTGCCGTTACCACGGTTGTTTTGCCCGTGCCGGCATATCCTTTCAGCAGAAAGACCGGGCGTTCTTCCTGCCTGTCCAGTATAAAAGCGTCGAGCTTAGCAAAAAGCTTTGCCTGATCAGCAGTAGGTTCAAACGGAAAGTTCTCTTTAAGGGCTTCCAGGGGGCGCATGATTTATGCAGAAATTAAGGAAAAAAGGCTGGCGCTGTAGTCTGCGCCAGGTATAAGCACGATGCAACTGTAGTAAAACTCATACCGATCAGGTGCGTGCACTATCACAAATTTACGCCTAATTATACTTAAAAGCAGCTACCAAGGGCAAAAAAAAGCCTTACACGGGGTAAGGCTTAAAAGATTTTAAAACGAGTATGAAATGGCGGTTAAACGCGCTTTACATCTACCGCGTTCAGGCCTTTTTTTCCTTCTTTCAGTTCGTAAGTAACTTCGTCGTTTTCTCTGATTTCATCAATCAGGCCGGTAACGTGTACGAAATACTCTTTTCCTGTTTCTTCATCCTTAATAAATCCGAATCCTTTTGATTCATTAAAGAACTTTACAACTCCTTTGTTCATGCTATTGCTTTAGTTTTGCCAAAAATATAAATTAACTTGCAAGAATACTACCTGAAGGCCTAAAAATCTGAAAACAGGAAGCTTTGTGTCAACAAAAGCATTGTAATAAGTTCTTAAGTCACTTACCAGCAGGATATCTCATACTTTACGGGGTATTTCTTCCGGGGTTGTAGTCGCCATGGTGGCAGAAGCTTTGGCAATCAGCAGCGGCTCCTGCTCTCCCTTGACCACGTATATCTCGGCTTCACAGAAATTGAATTTGCGCCCCTGCTTGATGACGCATCCTTTCGCCAGCAGCTTGTCGCCCACACCCGGATGAAAGTAGGAGACTTTGATTTCGGCAGTGACCACGTGGTAATGTTTGGGCACCAAGCTCACGGCGGCAAAGCCCGCTACAATATCGGCGAGTGTAGCAATAACGCCGCCATGCGCAAAGCCCTTGTGCTGCCGGTGCCGCTGCTCTAACGTTAATTCGCCAGCTATGCTGCCAACTGCTATCTTTGTAACCTTAAAGCCCAGGAGCTTCATAAATTCCTGCCGCTCCAGCTTTTCGCGTATGTCCTGTTCAAAATCGGGATTGTACGTTTGTATCATCCTGTAAAACTACAACCTAAACCTACACGCACAAAACGATGCCGGACCTGAACCCAAATGCTGCTGCCTATGCCAATAAACTGCGCGTGCGCGTCTGTGGCGTGTGCCTGCAGGAAGACAAACTGCTGCTGGTGCGCCACGACCGCACCCTGAACAACAATGCGTTCTGGGCCCCGCCCGGCGGTGGTGTAAACTTCGGCGAAACCCTGCAGCAGGCCCTGGTGCGCGAAATGCTGGAGGAAACAGGCTTGCAAGTAACCGTAGGCCGCTATTTGTTTGTAAATGAGTTTGTGGAGCCGCCGCTGCACGCCGTTGAGTTTTTCTTTGAGGTAAGCCTTACGGGCGGTAGTATAATCACGGGCACTGACCCTGAACTTGCCGCGGACAGGCAGCTGATCAGGCAGGTGCAATGGCTTAAAATCAAAGAGTTGCAGGCCATACCTACTTCAGACAAACACCGCGCGCTGCAGCACCTGTTCTCGCTCGACGATTTGCTGGGCCTGCCCGATCATTTTGGGAGATAGGGAAGGCTTGGCGGCCTTTTGCCATAATTTTTTTATACTTGCAGCAGTTCAGCCGCTGCGGTACTGCGCTGCTTCTAAAAACCGATACATTGAATACAACCAGCACCTACTTCCGGCTCTCGCATAAAATTCAGGATGAGGCATTTGACCTGCAGCAGGCACCGGAATACCAGTTATACCTGTCTCTGGCGCAGCAGTCGGTGCGTATGGCCGTAATAGATGCTGCCCGGAACAAATTTATACTGCTGGAAGATTACGAACTGCTGACGGTGCTTACGCCAGCGCAGATGGCCGGGCAGTTACGCCTGTTAGCAGCCGAAAGCCCGCTGCTGCAGCTGCAAAGCTGGCAGGAGATACGTGTATGCATCAGCAACCAGCATTTTACGTTGTTGCCCGAAACGCTCTACGACCCGGCACACCAGTCTGATTACCTGCGCCTGCACAGCAACCTGAACCCGGAGCAGGAAGTGGTGCTCTCGTACCGCCATCCGGGGCTGGAGGCGATAAACATTTTTTCGGTGGATGCGGCCGTTTACCAGGCGCTGCAGGGCATATTTCAGGAACAGCCGCTGCACCTGGTGCACCTTACCAGCACACTTATCCGCAGCATACTGCACCAGGCCGAACGCCATGCGCCGCGCAGTATGTATGCCTTTGTGGAAAGCAACTATCTGACACTGCTGGTGGCAGGCCCCAACGGCCTGGAGTTTTGCAACATTTTTCGCTACCACAACCCGGAAGACTTTATTTACTACATCGTTTTTGTGATGCAGGAGCAGAAGCTGAACCCAGAGCAGGAAACCATTACTGTATGGGGCGACATCATGCACGACTCCCAGTTGTTCCATATCCTGATGAGGTATGTACGCCACGTAAAGCTGGGCAGAAGACCCACCGATGTATCGTACAGTTATAAGTTTCACGATTTATTTGAGCATCGTTATTTTGACCTTTACAGCCTGCACCTGTGCGAGTAATTTTTAAGATTGAATGACTGCATAACAGAATGCCTAGAAAATGTTTCCTGTTTAAGCCTCACCACTCAATCATTCAAAATTCAGTTATTCAAAATTAAACCTATGAAAAGAATAGCGCTGTTCCCCGGTTCTTTTGACCCTTTTACCAACGGCCATTATGATGTAGTCATGCGCGGTGCAAAGCTTTTTGATGAGGTAATTGTAGCTATCGGCAACAACAGTAGCAAGCAGCGCTATATACCTGTAGAGAAAATGTTTGAGGTGATGGTGCGTATTTTTGCAGATCAGCCGACCATTAAAGTGCAGAAATTTAAAGGCCTTACGGCTGAGTTTGCCCGGGAAGCGGGGGCACAGTTTCTGCTTCGTGGGCTGCGCAACACCACCGACTTTGAATACGAAAACACCATCGCGCAGGCCAACCGCCACGTTAACCAAGATCTGGAAACAGTGTTCCTGATCACTTCGCCGCAGCTGGCTGCCATCAGCTCCTCCATCATCCGCGAGATTCACCGCTTTGGCGGCAACGTGGATGAGTTTATACCTTTCCGGTTTTCAGAGATTGCAGATAGTGTTGCACGATAAAGGCGATTGATGTATAGGCTTTGGGCAGTACTTCTGTTACTTCCTCAGGTGTCATCCAGCGTACTTCCTCAATAAACTCTTCGGCCTGCGGCTTTATGAGGCTGTCGTCGGTGCAGTTCATGACAAACCAGCTGGTTTTCTTTAGTATCTTTTTGCCCTTGTACGCATAAGAGTGCCAGGTTTTGGGCAGCTTGCCAATTACTTCTACCTGTATGCTGCACTCCTCCTCTACTTCGCGCAGGGCGCCAGCTTCTACTTTTTCCTTTTTATCCAGCTTGCCTTTTGGCAGGTCCCACACGCCGAGGCGGTAAATCATCAGGATTTTACCTTCTTTTAGCACCAGGCCGCCGGCTGCCTTCACAATTTTAAACTGATCTTTGAGGTGCGCGATCAGTTTCTTCTTTTTGCCGGCCACCAGCGTGAGCGATTTCAGCTTTTTAAGCTTTTTTACTTCCATCAGCCGCACCAGCTTGTCAATCAGCTGCGCATCCGCATCCTTGATAAGCACATCTCCCACCAGATCTTTGGAGGTAAAGTGATCCGATGCCTTCAGGACCAGATCATATTCGTGCTTGTACACCTTCTCCGTGGCCTTTTTGAGGATCAGCGGAATATCGTTTATAAAAACGTTCATGCGTTTGGGTGCTTCTGGTGAAGCCGAAATTTACACAAATCAATGAAGAATTATTCTGAATCAAAATACGATAGCTCAAAAAGGAAGAATATTTACGTAAATTTGGCTATGGATTCTTCGAACACAGCACATCAGGTAGCCGCTTTCCTGTTGGAAACAGAAGCGGTAAAGTTAAATCCGGCGCAGCCGTTTAAGTGGAGCAGCGGCTGGAACTCGCCCATTTACTGCGACAACCGCATTACGCTCTCTTTCCCCTACATCCGCAGTTACATCAAACAGCAACTGGCAGAACTCATCAAACAACATTATCCTGATGCTGAAGCTGTTGCAGGCGTTGCTACGGCAGGTATAGCACAGGGCGCGTTGGTAGCCGACCTGCTGGAAATGCCGTTCCTGTATGTACGGCCTGAGCCGAAAAAGCATGGCATGGGTAACCAGATTGAAGGCCGCCTGATAAAAGGGCAGAAAGTCGTGCTGGTTGAGGATCTGGTTTCAACGGGCGGTAGTTCACTGAAAGCCGCTGAAGCTATAAAAGCAGCCGGTGCAGAAGTATTGGGTATGGCTGCTATTTTCACCTATGGCTTTGCGGTAGCGGACGAGAATTTCAAAAAAGCAGGTATTTCGCTCCACTGCCTCAGCAATTATAACGCACTTACAGAAGCTGCCCTGGCCAACGGTTACATTCCGGAAGCTGCAATGGACACCCTGGCCGCGTGGCGAAAGTCGCCGGAAACGTGGAACGGGGGCCAGGATTCTTAGGATTTAAGTGATGGATAAGATTTTGTCCCAACCTTTGATTGCAGCTGATGAGAGTGATTTATCTGAATTCTTGAAGCATGTAGCCAGGCAGAGCATTAATCAAGTATAAATAAGCGTACAAAATATGTTTAAAATAATTCTGTACCGATATTCATACTTATACCAAGCGTCAACTTAATCAGATAAATCACAAGAATCTTGGTTCAGACAAAATCCTACACATCACCCTAATCCTAAAAATCCCAGTCATGAAAATAGGCCTGCTCTCTGATACCCATTCTTACCTTGACGATCAGATCCTGCGGCTCCTCTCCGACCGCGACGAAATCTGGCATGCCGGGGATTTTGGAAGCATGGATGTAGCGGACAGGTTGCGCGAGGTGGCGCCTTTGCGGGGCGTGTACGGCAATATCGACGGGCAGGACATACGGCAGCTGTACCCGAAGGTGCTGCGTTTCGAAGCGGCCGGGCTGGATGTGCTGATGACGCACATTGGCGGCTATCCCGGCAAATACCACCCCGATGTACGTGATATCATCAAAGAAAACCCGCCGCAGCTATACATTACCGGGCATTCGCACATCCTCAAAATCATGCCCGACAAAAACCGGAACAACCTGCTCCACATCAACCCCGGCGCGGCCGGCAAACATGGTTTCCACAAAGTCAGGACGATGGTGCGCTTTGCTATTGAGGCGGGGCAACTGCGCGATTTGCAGGTGCTGGAGCTTGGCAAGCGGGCATAAAAAAAGTGTGTCTGCCATGGCAGACACACCCTGAAATCTTTATCTGGCAAACCGCCTGTTGGCTGATACAGCCGCGGCCTGCACAGGGGCGCAGTGCCCGTAAAGCGGGTTACTCGGCAGCAGCTTCTTCTTTCTGTGCAGCAGGAGCCTCGGCAGTTTCTACCTTGTTTTTAGGCGCTTCGCCAAACTGAACTCTCAGCTCATCCATATCCACATTCTTGATAACAGGTGTCAGCAACAGTTGCTTGATTCTGGCTACTCTGTTATTTGCTCTGGCTTTATTTCTGCGATCTTTTCGTTTTAATCTGGTAACTCCCATCGTTGCAAAATTTTAATTTGAACGGCAAAACTAAGTTATTATTTTTACAAAGTAAAGTATTTCTAAAAGCAAATTCATGAATCAGATAACAGATCTCCGTTCCGATACCGTAACAAAACCCTCTGCCGCCATGCTGGAAGCTATGTTCAGCGCTCCTGTAGGCGACGATGTGTACGGCGAGGACCCAACGGTGAACGCTCTGCAGGAAAAAACTGCTGCCCTGTTTGGCATGGAAGCGGGACTCTTCTGCCCATCCGGCACCATGACCAACCAGATAGCCATAAAAGCGCATACCGCCCCGCTAACAGAAGTTATCTGCGACGTTACCTCCCACATTTACCAGTACGAAGGCGGCGGTATTGCCTTTAACTCGCTGGCTTCGGTGGCGCTGGTGCATGGCACGCGCGGCAAAATCACGCCGCAGCAGGTTGCATCGCATATTCGTCCGCTGGACAACATCCACTTTCCGGAAACGCGGCTGGTGTCGCTCGAAAATACATCCAACAAAGGCGGCGGCGCCTTTTATACATTGGAGGAGATTGCAGCCATTTCGGAAGTATGCAAGCGCCACCACCTGGCCCTGCACCTGGATGGCGCCCGGGTATTTAACGCGCTCGTAGCTTCAGGCGATGATGCCCAAGCCTATGGTTCATACTTCGACAGCATTTCTGTTTGCCTTTCCAAAGGATTGGGTGCCCCTGTTGGATCGGTATTATTAGGCAGCAGGGATTTTATCAAAAAGAGCCTCCGCATTCGCAAAGCACTGGGCGGCGGTATGCGGCAGGCTGGTTTCCTGGCCGCCGCCGGTATATATGCGCTGGAAAATAACGTAGAGCGCCTGCAGCAGGATCATCTTAAAGCCAAGCAACTGGAAGAGGCGCTGCTTCAGGCCAACTATGTGGAGAGCGTGTTGCCGGTAGAAACGAATATTGTTATCTTCAAACTCAACGACAAGTATACGGATGCTGCTTTTGTTAAAGCGCTCGCGGAGCAGAACATACTTGCTTCCAGTTTCGGCCCGCAAATGATACGCTTTGTAACGCACCTGGATATAACTGACGAAATGCAGCAGCACCTGTTGGAGGTATTGCGGGCGATGAATACGGCAGCAGTAGCAACAACCTTGTAATTTGCTTTAACTGCGCGCTAATTCCCGGCACAACACTGCCTGAGATATGCTGTATTCCTTTTTGCCGGGTTGATATAACACAACCATAGCCAATTTCCTTCCAGAATCAAGCGCATGGCATAGGTTCTGGTAAATAACTGCTTAAAGCTCTTTTGCAGAATAAATGTCCTGTGCCGTTGGCGATTGCTGCCAACGGCACAGGACATTTATCTTTTACAGTCTTTCCCGCTTAACCCAGCACTGATGTCTGAAGCAAACATTTATTCAACAAAACCACGCTTTTACTTTTAAATTTTTAACAATCAACCCTATTTAATAAATATTTGTTAAAAATTATTACCATACCCCTTGTTTATGAGGGGGGTATTTTATACTTTCACCAACATCTTAGCACATACCCCCTGCTAAAATACCCCACAATATAAATTTATACTATATGAAAAAACATCTCCATCATCAGAACATCCGGATGTGAAGGTTTTTATAGAGCCTTATCAGTATCGGAATTCCTTTTAATATGCCTGTGAAAAGTCAGCGTTGTACAACCGTTCACACCATTTTCAGCGACGCTGCCTACGAGGTAAAACTTATACTTTAAAATCGCGCATGTTGCTGTTAATAAACAGGCAGGCGCAGAGATAATAGCAGTGTGCTTGTAGCTGTTGAATAATGGCCTGCAAAGGCAACAACGATGACATGGCTAGAAAAGACAAATGGTAGCGTTTGGCCACACTACCACTTGCTTTACTAAACATAAAGGGCTGCTCTCAGGAGCTTCCGATGCCTGTCCTGTCTGTTAGTAACAGATGTACTCCCCGTTATCTGATTGGCTTCTCAAACGGCAATTTGCGAAGCACCAACGGATCATTTTCTGTTTTTCACTTCTCTCAAGTTTTTCTAACCACAAAAGAAACCAGCATGAAAAAGCTTTTATCCCTTGCGACAGCAACCGTCTTTACAGGTGCAAATATAGTTATTGCACAGGACATTTCTACTGAAAAGCCACCGGGCGAACTGGGCATTACAGGCTACGTGGACACTTATTACCAGTATAACCTGAACCGGCCGGAGTCTGGTACCAACCAGGGCCGCGTATTCGATCTATACCACAACACCTTCTCCGTTGGGCTGGTACAAACCATGTTTACCTACGACTATGGCAAAGCGCATGTGGTGGCAGACATCATTTTCGGTCCGAACGCCGATCTCGCTGACTTTGGCAACGAAGGTGCTGCCAAAATGATAAAACAAGCCTATATTGCCTACGATGTGTCGGACAAGCTGCGCTTTACCATGGGCCAGTATGGTACACATATCGGGTATGAACTCATTGATGCGCCGCTGAACTTTAACTACAGCCTCTCCTACCTGTTTGGCAACGGACCGTTTTATCACACAGGCGCCAAGCTGGATTATACTTTTAACCCGCACCTGGGACTGATGCTGGGCGTGGTAAATGGCTGGGACAGCCTGACCGACTTTAACAAGAAGAAGTCCATTACAGCACAGATACACGTGGCGCCGCTAGCAGGATTTGATCTGTACGTGAACTGGATAGGCGGAGATGAATACAACACCCTCTCCAATTTCGGTTCTGCTAAAGGCTCCTACACCAGTCTTTTCGATCTCACCACCTCCTACCAGTTGAATGATGCTTTGAAGCTAGGCATTAATGCGGCTTATGGCTCCTTTTCTACGGGCACATCAGAAACAATCCCGGCTGATCCGTGGTCTGCAGACGCTGGCTGGGGAGGTGCAGCCCTGTACCTGAACTACAAGGCTACCGACAAACTGAGCCTTGGCCTGCGCAGCGAGTACTTTTCTGATCCCCACGGCATCCGGTATTTCGGCCCGGTAGAAGCAACTGCTTTTACACTTACCGGCAATGTTAAACTAGCCGACGGACACCTGAACGTAAAACCCGAAGTACGGCTTGACCTGACAAAGGATGACTTCTTCGAAAACGAAGCCGGGGCTATCGCCAGGAAGAGCCAGGCAACGGCCGGTGTTGCACTTGTTTATTCCTTCACCGCAAAGTAGCTCCTAGCTAAGTATAGGGACAAAAGTAAAGTATGACAAAGGACGAAAGACCTGAAGTATAAACATCATGGTGATTAATGGTTTATACTTGATTTAAACTTTCCTTCATACTTATACTTAATGCTGTACGGCTATTTATAAGGCAGCATATAACTTCTTTCCGTTCGCCTTTATCGTTTCCACTCCAGCTCCTCTACACAAGCAAAGAGCAGAATGCGTAGCTGAAATATATTTCAGCCACGCATTCTGCTCTTTTTCATTTCCGGAAGATCTTCTTTACTTAGAGGCTACAAGTAAAAGCAAGAAAAATGTTTCCAGACTTCCCGGCCTCCGAAATAATGGCTGTATTGGCCAAAGATCCGGTGCTTGCCGCTATCATTGGCAAGGGCCAGCCGCTGAAATCTTCCAAATCCGAGGATTTATACTTTAAACTGCTGAGCGCCATTGTATCGCAGCAGCTAAGCACCAAAGTAGCCGCCGTTATTTTCAGGCGGTTTATCGAGTTATTCCCAGACAACTACCCACACCCGCACCTGGTGCAGCAAACGCCCGATGAGGTGCTGCGCAGCGCCGGGCTGTCGTTTCAGAAAATTGGCTATGTGCGCAATGTGGCTGCTTTCGCGGCAGCCGGTAACTTAGAGCACGCCACGATTGATGCCCTGGAAGACGAGGCGCTGATAAACCACCTGACGCAGATTAAAGGCGTGGGCCGCTGGACGGTAGAAATGCTGCTGATGTTTGCGCTGGAGCGGCCGGATGTGTTCCCGACGGATGATCTGGGCATTCAGAATGCGATTAAAAAACACTATGGCCTGGAAGAAACCGGCAAAGCCTTGCGGCTACGGATGCAGGCGATTGCCGAAAACTGGCGGCCGTACAGAAGTATAGCCAGCAAATACCTGTGGCAGTCGCTGGACAATACACCGAAGTAGAGTGTGAATAGTATAAATGTATAAAATTTATACTATATTTAATCAATTGAGAGAGCCAAACCCTTTCAGTGAATAGCTTAACCACTTCGCACATAGTGCAGATAAGCGTAGGTTCACGTATAGCGGATAGTAATAGGCAATGCTAATGATGAAAGAAGAATGAATAAACTTTATCCAATTCAACTCTGGTTCACAACCATTGTCTTCGTTGCCCCCTTATTGATTATACTTGCTGGACTTGTCAGTGAAGAATGGAATATGGGCTTAGAAGTACTCCCACTATTCATCATATTTGGATTAATGTTTTCCCTACCTTCATTATTAGTTTGCTTTGCTGCCTACAAAATTTTGACTATGAAAATATCCTCACCAATTCTAATTAAAATATTACTAAATTTAATAATAGTAAGTGCTGTGCTAATCACTTTGGCTCTTATTTCTGGCTCATTGGCATTTAGACTCAGCATTGTTTATTCAGCAAGCATATTAATTGCAAGTGTATTTTTTAGTGTGAAAATAAAGGAGAAGCACGGTACTATAACCACGCTTAAAGGTTAGCTACGCCGCCCTATAGCCCAGCACGTTAGGCGCAAACAATAAAAATTGGAAAAGCAGTACTATATAATTGAGTTGCAACTAAACAACCAAGCAAAGTACCTGATTTGGATTCTTGATGAAGTTGACGGTTTGGTTACTGACCCCGCAGCAGAAGAATTGCGACTCCTGACCTTCAGTAAAAAAGATTACCTATTTGAGTTTGCCCAAAAGGACGGATTAGCCATAGAAGAGAAAGTGTCTGCAAAGTACGACCTCGACTTAATAAAAGATTGGGTAAAGTATCCGACTGGTTTCATTGACTGCAAAGAGTTTCTGAACGCCTGGAATCTGTTCACGGACGTGGTTACTACACTGGGAATTGAGTTTGGAGGAAACAAAAAAGAAAAGGTAAGAAATCTAGTTTATGATAAGCTTTTCTTCGGCAACAATATCCCAGCAATTACACCAGAAGGACAGGAATACAGTCCAGAGTGGACTAAGAAAGAAATCGCAAGGCTTGCAGAGATAATGAATGAAGGTTTGGGAATACTCAGGAAGAACCTTCTGTAAGAGAAAAAAATGTCAGCGCCTAACGTTGTATAAACGTCAGCCTTCGGTCGCTGTTTATACAAGGCAGTTGTATGCAACCTGAAAACAAAAGACAAAATGGAAACGGTTTTAGCGACAGATAATAAAAAACTGTATAATGTTGCTTTCGGACTCGCTGTGTTTACAATATTATACAACATAGCAGAAGGTCTGATTTCAACTTATCTCGGATTTGAAGACGAAAGCCTGGCTCTTTTTGGTTTTGGTCTGGATAGCTTTATTGAAGTTATCTCGGGGCTTGGAATAGCCCATATGATTCTGAGGATCCAGAATCATCCGAACAGTAAAAGAAATAATTTTGAACGAACTGCATTAAAAATTACCGGAATTGCCTTTTACATATTGGTTGTCGGACTTGTAGTAACGAGCATTTATAACATCTGGACAGGACACAAACCATTAACTACTTTTTGGGGAGTTGTAATTTCAATAATTTCAATCCTAATCATGTGGATTTTGTTTGCCTGGAAAAGAAAAGTCGGAAAGCAATTAAACTCTGCCCCGATTTTAGCCGATGCCAATTGTACTTTGGTTTGTGTTTATATGTCAGTTATTCTGCTCGCAAGCAGTGGAATTTATGAAGCGTTTGGAATCCCATACATAGACAGCATTGGAACGCTCGGACTTTCATACTTTGCTTTTAAAGAAGGAAAAGAATGTTTTGAAAAGGCTAATGGCGACAAACATTGCTGTTGCGACTAAAAAAGAAAGGATGCATACAACATTGATAGCTGTTGCACAACTTAGCATCAAATGCTATCAACTATACATTTTCATTGTTGCTATCAGCAGATCTCCCTTGCTAGCTTTTAAGTAAAGGGAAAACAAGAGGCCATTTCAGGCCTGATGAAGGCCAGTAAACTCTCTACTTTATGATGCAATAAAGGCTACTCTAAGGCGTCCGATAAGAACAATAGGATAAGAAAATCTATCGCACCTTCGCCCGCTTTACCAAATACGCATACAGCACTTTATCAAACGGTTCGCTGATGTCTACGGGCACGAAGTCGATTTTGTACTGCCCGCATTTCAGTTCCAGTTCGCGTTTATACTGCTCTACGGCCAGGCGGTAATTGTCGCGTACCTCCGAAGGTTGCAGCTTTAGCTCCTGCCCTGTCTCCACGTCCACAAACACATAGGGGCGCTCGGCAAAATCAAACTCCTCCTCTGTTTTGCGGTCCATTACATGAAAGAGAAGCACTTCGTGGTTTTGGTGCTTTAAATGCTGTAAGGCGGCAAAAATGGCATCGCTGTCATTGTGGCGGCTGAGCATGTCGCTAAAGATAATGACCAGCGAGCGCTTGGGTATCTGCTGCGCAATCAGGTGTATTACTTCCGCTACGTTCGTGTCTTTGGCAGTGGGCTTCTGCTCCAGCTGCTTTTGCAGCAGCAGCAACAAGGTATGCAGGTGCGAAGCGGTGGAACGTACCGGCGTCTGCAGTTCTATTTTATCTGAGAAGGTAACCAGGCCGATGGCATCGCGCTGTTTGCGCAAAAGGGTGGCCAGGGCGGCAGCACAGAGGGCTGAGAAAGTAAGTTTGCCGTTGTTGTCGGTGGGGTAATACATGGAGGGTGACACGTCGAGTAGCATGTGGCAGCGCAGGTTAGTTTCCTCTTCATAGCGCTTCACAAAAAGCTTGTCGGTGCGGGCGTATACTTTCCAGTCGATGTGGCGGGTGCTCTCGCCGCTGTTGTAGAGGCGGTGCTCCGAAAACTCCACCGAAAAGCCATGGTAAGGCGACTGGTGCAGCCCGGTAATAAATCCCTCTACCAGTTGCCTGGCCAGAAACTCCATGTTCTCGAATTTCTGCACATCAGCCAGTGTGAGGGGTGTTTTCATGAGAGCTACAGTTTACCTGGTTTCGGTTGCTTCAGAAACGCTTAAAGGCGCGTCTTGTTGCGCTTCCTCCTCGTTGCCAAGGGCTTTTAGCTTCACTGAGCCGGTACCTGCCCTAACAATATCAAGCTCTTTGGCGGCAGCTCTGGACAAATCGATGATGTTGTGGCGGCTGCGGGCCATGCGATCGTTGATGGTCACCACCACGGTTTTGCCATTCTTCAGGTTTGTAACCAGCACCCTGGTGTTGTATGGCAGGGTAGCGTGGGCGGCAGTGAGTTTTGTCTTGTCGTAGCGTTCGCCGCTGGCCGTGCGGTGGCCGTGCATGCGGTCGGCGTAGAAAGAGGCTTTACCCTGTGCAGTATAGGTAGTGGGGCTACCGGAAAACAGCGAAATCAGGAATACTAGTAAAAGTGAACATAGCTGCATACTTTACTATTTTGGTACAAATACAAATATACCATAAAAGTTTTTACTTAAATTTTAAATTCATTAATTTTTATATATCCAAAGTATATCATACTTTTAGGTTCGCAAGGTTGAATTTAACGTTTATTAACCGTGGAAGAGAACAACGAAAAAGCAGAAATTTATTCCCAAAGGGTAAGAGCCGGGAAGAGAACGTATTTCTTTGATGTGAAGTCAACTCGTTCTAACGACTACTACGTAACCATTACGGAGAGCAAAAGGAAGTTTAATGAGGACAACTTCTCGTATGAGAAGCACAAGATTTTCCTGTACAAGGAGGATTTTGCCAAGTTCATCGAAGCGTTGCAGGGAACCATTGATCACGTTAAATCCGAACTTCTGACAGAAGAGGCGCTGGCAGCCCTGGAGACTCCTCCGGCAGCTGATACCGAAGCCGAAGTTACAGCTGAAGTAGCAACAACGCCTGCTTTCGATGAAGAGCTGAAGTGGGAATAAGCTGCATCTCCGTTTGAAGATACTGTATTAAAGCTATAAAGTATAGCCCGTGGTTTTCCATGGGCTATTCCTTTTTCGGGGCATTGTGCTTTTCTCTACGGGTTTTAACAGGCGAATGCAAACGGAATAACAGGATACAGGTATAAATCCTCAATTTGTCGTATATTTGCACCCTGAAATTAACAACAGAAATTAATGGGACTCAGATGCGGAATTGTAGGGCTGCCAAATGTAGGCAAATCTACTTTGTTTAACGCCATTTCTAATGCCAAGGCAGAATCTGCCAACTACCCCTTTTGTACCATAGAGCCAAACGTGGGCATTATTACCGTGCCCGACGAGCGCCTGGAAATACTGGAAGAACTGGTGCACCCCGAGCGCGTGCTGCCCACCGTCATTGAGTTTGTGGATATTGCCGGCCTCGTAAAAGGCGCCAGCAAAGGCGAAGGCCTGGGCAACAAGTTCCTGGCAAACATCCGCGAGGTAGACGCCATTATACACGTGGTGCGATGCTTTGAGGACGAAAACATTGTGCACGTAGATGGCCAGGTAAACCCTATCGCAGATAAAGAAATCATCGATACGGAGCTGCAGCTGAAAGACCTGGAATCCATCGATAAAAAGATACAGAAGGTAATGCGTGCCGCAAAAGCCGGCGATGCGAAATCGAAGAAGGAACAGGCGAGCCTGGAGAAGTATAAAGCGCACCTGGAAGCCGGCCTGAACGCCCGCAGCCTGGATGTGACGGAAGAGGACCTGGAAGCTGTAGACGACCTGAAACTGCTGACCGCCAAGCCCGTGATTTACGCTGCCAACGTAGACGAAGATTCTATGATCGAGGGCAATAAGTTCTCCAAAGCACTGGCCGAACACGTGAAGAACGAAAATGCGGAGGTGGTGCTGATCTCTGCTTCTATTGAAGCGCAGATTGCCGAACTCACCGACCCGGAGGAGAAGGAATTGTTTCTGGCCGAGTATGGCCTCACAGAGTCTGGCCTGAACAAGCTGATACGCGCTTCCTACAGTTTGCTGAACCTGATTACGTACTTCACGGCGGGCGTAAAAGAAGTACGCGCCTGGACAATTGGCAAAGGCTGGAAAGCGCCTGCTGCCGCCGGCGTTATTCACACCGATTTTGAGAAAGGCTTTATCCGCGCTGAAGTTATCAAACTAAAAGATTACCAGGAGTATAAAACCGAAACCAAAATAAAGGAAGCTGGCAAAATGGCCGTAGAAGGCAAAGACTATGTGGTGCAGGACGGCGATATTATGCACTTCAGGTTTAACGTATAGCATGTAGCTTAAGCAGCAGAGGCAGGTAATTATACCTGCCTCTGCTGCTTTATACCGATAAACACCTGTAAGTATACTTTATACTGGTCGCCGCTATTGCACGCCTTTTACCTGCATGGGCAACGTATAAATTCCTTCTGATGCAGTGATGAACAGCATGTCGTGGTTTTCGCCGGCAAAGGTAACATTGCCCGTCCACTCGGCCGGAATCGGAATATGCTCGATTTTTTCTCCTGCCGGGTTGTAAACCGTTACGCCCTTTCCCGTCAGGTAAACGTTGCCCCTGTTATCAATTGTCATACCATCGGAGCCCTGGGCTACAAAAAGCTGGCGGTTTTTTAAGGAGCCGTCCGCCGCAATTTCATACTTGTAGGTTTTGTTATCGCCAATATCGGCGATGTACAGATACTTGCCGTCGGGGGTGCCTACGATGCCGTTTGGCTGTACCAAATCATCGGCAACTAGTACCGGCTCCGTTACACCTTTTGGCAGAAAATATACATTTTCCCCTTCTATTTCAGGCTTCGTCCTTTCCCAATAATCGCGCTGGTAGTATGGGTCCGTCAGATACATGCCGCCGTTTGGCGCTACCCATACATCGTTCGGACCGTTGAGCAGGTGCCCCTCGTAATTTTCTACTAGCACGGTAACTTCTCCTTCCGGCGAGATAGCCCACAACTGGTTCTTTTCATCTGCACAGGCAATTAAATCCCCCTCCTTATCGAAGTATAAACCATTGGCCCGGCCAGCATCGTCCATAAAAACAGATAGCTTTCCGTCTGTGCCATACTTCCAGATTTTGTTGTTGGGCTGATCCGTAAAAAAGACGTTGCCCTGCTTGTCTGCTGCCGGCCCCTCGGTAAAAGCAAATTGCTTAGAGATAAGCTCAGGTTTGGCCTGGCCGGCAATAATGCCTGTTGTGGAAGTCGTATTTTCTGATGCTGTCATGCTTTTATTGTTATCCTCCAGGCTTATTGTATCGTTTGTTTCATGCGTCTGCTGCATCTCGTTACTGCCAGTTTTACAGGAAACAGATACCACAGATAGCACCAGGATTCCTACCAAGGCCTTGTAGCCGTTTTTCATTTTATGTGAGTTTAGGTTGCGGATTATGTTTAGCGATTGCACACGCTTTCAATTATGCTTGCCTGTCGATAATTTGCAAAGTTTTATGGTCTTTTGTTCCATTAAAAAACTTTTCTAAAACTAACTGGAAGACCGGGTTGGTGTTAGGAAGCGCCGAAAACAAGGTCATCGATGATTTTAATTTTAGATCATCAGGACTACCGAATATACGGTTGGCATTATTTGACTCCTGCGCGAGTAATTCCTCACAGATAAGAACAAGCCGGCTACCTAAAACCGGATGCTTCAAGTATTCTTCCGCTTCCCGGATGTCTTTTATCGCATAAAACTTTGAGGTTTCGCTAAAACCAAGGCCTTGTATCTGCGGAAAAATGTACCACATCCAGTGGCTTCGTTTTCTACCATTCTTAACTTCAGATAAAGCAATCTGGTAGTCCGCTTCCTGTGCATCAAGAAATCTTTTCAAGCTGTTTTCTCTGGTCATGTGCCTCTGATTGAAGATGTTAGTAACGGCTTGTAAATGCGAAGCCGGAAGCAGAGCAAGGATTAAGTATGCGCTTGTTTGGGCAAAGTGCTTCTATAATTCATTTGGAGTAACTGTTATGATTTCCTTAACAGTTTTCAGCCTAAGGTCGTTTGTCAGGAAATATTTTGCTCCATGTGTTACAGCTGTTGCAACCTGGATAGCGTCAGGAGTTTTTAACCCGTATTTTGCTCTCAGTTCAGCTGCTTTAACTGCAACAGCCGTTGTAACTTCAACTAATATTATCCCTGATGCTTCGGATAAAACTCGTTTATACTGTTCAACTAAATCCAGCCGATTCATTTTCATCGGCTGGACAAGAACTTCTAAAAGCGTTAGTGTAGAGGAGATGAATGAAAAGTCACCCTTGTCATAGGCGGTAAATAGTTTAAGCAGCTTGTCCTGGTATACTGTATTCCCTTCGATAAAATAGATGAGCGGGGCTGTGTCCAGAAAGACTTCCTGTGATTTAAACTTGTTTAATCCCATTGCCTTTCATTCTCCACATACTTATCTATATCCACATCTCTCCATACTTCGGAGCCAAGTCCACTAATGGAGGCCAGTTTCACCTGCTCTTTTACTACATTCTCTTTTTTAATTAGTGAGATTACCCTTTCCAGTAAATTAATTCTGTCTATATAATCAAGCTGCCTTACCTGATTAAGTATAGTATCTATATTTATCGTTCTTGCTGCCATAATTTTCATTTGAGATGTACTAATATACGAGTTTTACTTCTTTTGTATTTTCTCAGCTTTCTGAGTCATCCTTTTTAATGCCCTTGCTGGTTTTATCATCTGTAAGCGAACGGCGGCCAAAGTATAATTGTTTGTGAAAAGCACTAATAATGGCTGCATTTATATTATTTTAAGTTATTAATCGGAAACGCTAAACAGGCTTTAAGATCTCTTTAACATTTCACCTAGAGGTTTATTTATGCAATTTCTTCTCAATCCAGTCTTTTATACCATCGAAGGTCAATCGTCCTGTGGCTATGGAGATAACAAAATCGTATTTTTCTTCTTGTTCTGCCTTAATGTCTTGCCCGGATTGTAAAAGTAAAAGACGCATTAGTACATAACCAGTCCGTTTATTGCCATCTATGAATGGGTGGTTTATTAAGATACTTTCAATAACAGCTGCTGCTTTGCCGGCTGGCGTGGGGTATAGTTCCTGTTGGCCAAACGTGGCGAATGGACGATTTATAGCGGCATCTAATGCTCCAAAATCTCTTATTCCTTTCGCCCCTCCAAATTCCTCTATTAACAGATCATGTATTTGCTCAACTTCTTTTATACTTATCATTGAGCCAACTTCTTAAGAAGCTCACTGTCTTCTGTTAATATTTTTTTCAAATGCTGGGAATTATTAAAATCAGATGCGCTTCTTTTCTGGACTTCCTGCAAGTAGGAAAGAACGTCCTCCAGAAGATCGTCCGGAACTTTGTCCAGAACTTTCTGAATCTCTATTTTAAGATCTTTAGCTGTCATCGTTCTTGTTTCTTTCTATTAAATTTACGAATTCATTTTCTCTTCCGTTTTTATCAGATTTTTTTCCTAGCAGTTGAGCTAAAAAAGGTTATGCCTAATGCTTTTTAGCTGTTGTTGGGCTTTATTATTTTAATCTACTCCTTAGCGTAATATTTTTTATAGAGGGTAGATAGTAGTTCTTGCGAGTCAGGTTCGATTATTTTATTTTTCTTTGGATTTAGACCAATAGTTCTTATACCCTTGATTGACTCCTCATACACTAACTTACTTCTTATCGTTGAGTGAGGGAACCCATACAGTATATAATGCACATCAGTATCTAATACTTCTTCTAATAAAAAGTAGAGTTCTTCACATTCAAAATAATTTAATTTTCTAAATACCCATTTTGAAAGTAGCTTCTTCGCTCTATCTATTTCATGCCAATCGAACGGCTCAGGAAGTAGCCATACACCACTAGGGATATTATAATCTTTTTGAAGCTCTTTCTCTTTAATATCAACTAGAGCTTGGTCCCAGTCATTTTCCTTAAACAGGTTATCATCTGTATACCAATTGTAATATTCTTTTTGATAATGAAAAATATTGTTGACTCTATTAATTACTTCTAAATAATATTTTTGCCTCCGGTCATCATTACAATTTATTAAATGTTCAATTGTATCTTTAATGTCTTGAACAGAAGTTATATAAATTGAAACCTTTGTAAAAATAGCTTCAGCAACCTTGTTAATATTTCCTCTTTCAGCTTTAATGGCAACTTTATCTGTAAGAAAAGGGGAGAATTCGTAAACATCTTCCAAATCTACTTCTAACCAAACAGGAAGAATCAAATTATTTGAAGTAATGACCTCCTTGTTTAGAAAGGCTTCAAATTCTTTTTTTGCCCAATTTTTATTAAGAAAATTTTTGCTTAGAACAACAAGACCGTAAAGAGATGATTTTATTCCCTCGGAAATCCCACTAGTTAATGAATCACCTAATTTAAGTGAGAACTCATCATACCAAACTTTATAACCTCTATTAGATAAATCTATAGCAAGAGGTCTAACAAAGCTATCTTTATCCTCAGAAGCATGGCAGATAAAAAAATAGTATTGCGTTTCTCTCATATTCAATGAATGCAATTAAGTTTTTGTACTTTTTCACAACTTGTTGCTTAACATGAACCTACACTTATCTGCCTTGTATACAATGCCAGCACCTCCTACTTCCTGTTAAAGAACAGCTCCTGGTATCCAACCAGCAAATCGGCGCGGCTGCCGGGTGGGCGGTAGTAAATGAGGATGTCGTAAACATTGTCCGTTTCGAAGTGGCTGCCTTCAAAGTAGCTGGCATCGGGCGCTGCGGCATTATTGGATTTTAAAGTATAATAGTAGTTGTAGTAGCCCTGCTTCAGCAGCAGGCGGCCAGAATATACGCTGCGGCCAATGTCGTAAATCATGCGGGCATTGTCCTGCGGCCGCCAGCCGGTCAGCTCACCCATAATGTATACTTCGCCGGAAGCTGCTTCGGGTACTTTCAGTTCAAAATCAACCCAGGTATAGTCGCCATTCACCTCGCCGTAGCCATACTGTTTGTTACCGAAAATGCGCTGCCCGTTGATGTCAGGGTCCTGGCTGTACACGGCGTTCTGGCGGTCTGCGTCGGGTAGCAGGTTTACTTCTATCGGGCTGGCCTGCAGGTTTATACTTTCCACCCCGATGTCGTTGAAGTTGAGGCTGCGGGTATCAAAGGCGCGGAACTCACTCAGGCCTTTAAACTGCTCCTGCGGGTCGAAGAACACGTATTCCAGGCGGCGCTGAGCATCATGCACATAGGTAGGGTGATAGGCTTTGGCATTGTCCCAGCGGTAGTTCTGGCGCATCACGGCCTTTACTTCCTGCATGGGGCTGAGTATAGGAAAGTCCGGGTAAAAGACGTTAAACTCTACGGGCTGCCGTGTTTCACGCCCCGACGGACCGACAGGCGCACCGAGTTTGGCAGTAACGGTTACCGCATCCTGGTACACCAGCAGGCGGCGTGTCAGCAGCAGGTTGCCGCCCTCTTCGCTCACCACCAGCAGGTAATTGCCGCTCAGCTTTACGCGCGGCACCTCAAAGCGGTAGTGCACGTATGGGATGCGCGTGTTCACCGAGTTCTGCACATCGGTAATAAAAAACTCGTTAAAAGCATTAAGGTACTGCGTTTCGTTAAGCCCGGATGGCGTCCAGTCGGCATTGCAGTGCACGAGTTTTGCTATCAGCCGCTGCGGCCCCGCATTTATGCGGTCAAACTCCAGCACAATAGGTCGCGCCTCGTTCAGCGACACAACAGCGGGCTCCAGCACCTGCTGCGGTGTACCGGTAACCCTGTAAGTCTGCACTGATTTCACGTTGTCCGCATAAATAAAATCTTCGTAGCGAAGCTGGCTTTGGGTGCCACCGGTGGTACTGCCGGTTTGGCCCTGCTGCTCCAGCGGCACACAGGCTGCTGTGCCGAACGCAAGGGCAAGCGCGATGAAGTAAGTATAAGCTTTTGTTTTGAGCATGCAGGTTTAGTGTTTAGTGAGCTCACCATCTGGCAGCCGAACGAAGATAGCAAAAGTATGCTGTAACGTAAGCCTCCGGACGCCATTTAAAGTATGGTTTCCGAAGCAGACGGTAGCTTGTTTTATACTTCCAGGATGGTGTTGATGGTAATGCCGCCCTCCAGCGTTTTCTGTACCGGGCATTTGGAAGAAATGCCTTCAAGCCTGATCCGCTGCTCCGCCGTCAGGTTGCCATAAAGCCGCAGCCGCTTTGTTACCTGACTTAATTTAGTGTTCTTATCTTCGCAGTTCAGGCAATCGTTGGGGTGTATGCGCTCGTGCCAGAGGCTTACTTCTGCCCGCTCCAGCGGCCAGCCTTTGCGCTGCGCGTACATGTGCAGCGTAATTACGGTACACGCACCAAGGGCGCTTAAGATATAATCGTATGGATCGGGACCTGTCTTATGGCCTGTAACCACAACTGATTCATCAATCACCATGGTCTGATTACCGGCTTTGATGTTGGCTACCAGAGGAGCGGTGCTGTCGGCACTTACTGTTAAAAAACCTTCTTTTTCTGTAACGTTCATATACTTCAGGCTTTAAACCACGCAGCTGCATGGCCTTCAGGTATAAGCAAAACAGGGCTAAAAGGTTTTGTCTCCGGCACAGGTATAACGACTCCCTTGTTCTGAGAACCTGGCTAACCCGCCATCAGAACCGTAGCACAAAGCGCGTGCCCTGCCCCAGTTCCGACTGTACCGAAATGGTGCCTTTGTGCAACCGCATGATTTGCCGCGACAAGCTCAGACCAATACCCGAACCTGTTTTTTTGGTGCTGAAGAACGGGATAAAGATTTTGCTCATCGCCTCAGGTGTCATGCCGCTGCCGTTGTCGGCTACTTCTATACTCAGGCGGCTACGCTCGTCGAGGTAAGCCCGCAGTATAATCCGGGCATGGGGTTGCTCCTGCACAGCTTCCATAGCATTCTTCACCAGATTGATAAGCACCTGCTCCACCATACTTCTGTCAGCGGAAAGCAGCAGGCTATCTGATGGCACTTCTACCTGCAGTTCTACCTGCTTTTGAGCCAGCTGTTTGCGCATGAGCATTTTAATTTCCTGCAGCAGTTCCGTTACATTAAAGCGGTTTAGCTGCGGCACGGCAATGGTGGTGAGGTTGCGGAAATCGGTTACAAAACGGATGAGGCCATCGGAGCGGCGGCTGATGGTTTGCAGGCACTGGCCGATGTCGGCCAGTTCTTCACGCAGCAGCGTTACCTCATCAGATTGTGTATCCGTAAAGCTGCTGATTTCCTCAGAGGCGCTGGCTGAGAGGGAGGCAATCGGCGTAACCGAATTCATGATTTCGTGGGTGAGCACTTTGATGAGGTTGTGCCAGGCTTCCATTTCTTTCTCTTCCAGTTCCCGCTGAATGTTCTGGATAGAAGCCAGCCGGATGCGGTCGCCGAGCAGCGACAGTTCCATCACGTGCACCGACAAATGGGCCTGCTCTCCCTCCTGCCGCAACGGCACCAGCGCGGTTTCGCCATGCTCCAGTTGTTGCAGTCCTACTGCCAATTCCGGACTCACAGCTGCCAGATCCTGAATTTGCTGTGCCTGCCCGATTCGCAGCAATTTCCTGGCGGCATTGTTGAGCAAAAGTATACTACCATCGGGTTTGTAGGTGATGATGCCGATACCGATGTGCTGCACAATAGCTTCAAAGTACTGCATATTAGCTTCCTTTTCGGCGCGTACTTCCCGGAACTTATGCATCACCTCGTTTAGCCGCAGCGCCAGTTCCTGCTGCCGTTTGCCCTCACCGCTGGTCTGGAAAAGGTCCGTAAAATCATCATACTTAATGGAATTGAGGAAGCGTAGGAAAAGCCTGTTGGTACGCTCCTGCAACCGAATAAGGAGCCATACCTGCAGCAGTATAAAAACACCAAGCCCGATGATAGTGCCGCGGTACCCGGGGTTAAAATCCAGGCGCGCAAAAAAGTAGATACTGATGATTAAAAGGGCTATGCGCAGCAGCAGTTGCAGCCTGTAGTTTCTAAAGCTCATACTTTTCCAGCCGTCGGTACAGCGCGCCGCGCGATAAGCCCAGTTCTTTGGCAGCTTTGGAGATGTTGCCCTCGTGTTTCTGCAGCGCCCTTACAACTGTTTCCCGCTCCAGTTCATCCAAATCGAGACTTTGCGGAACGGCTGGTGCGCCTGCTGTGGCAGGTGTTTCGTGTTCGGCCAGGAAAAAGAAATCGTCGGCTTCGAGTTCCCGGTTGTCGCTCATGATAGAGGCACGTTCCAGCACGTGCTGCAGTTCGCGCACGTTGCCCGGCCAGCTGTAGCGGCGCAGGCGTTCCAAACCCGAAGCTCCCAAACGTTTTAGCGGCTGTTTATACTTCTGCGCGTAAGTTGCCAGAAAATGGCCGGCAAACAGTGGAATATCATCCAGGCGGGTGCGCAAAGGCGGCAGGTTCAGCTCTACGGTATTGATGCGGTACAGCAAATCCTGGCGAAACTCGTTGCGCTGCACCATTTCTTTCAGTGGCATGTTGGTGGCGCAAATGAGGCGCACATTCACCGGAATCGGTTTGTTGGTGCCCACGCGTATTACCTCGCGCCGCTGCAGCACCGTGAGCAGTTTGGCCTGCATGGCCAGCGACAGATTACCGATTTCGTCCAGAAACAGGGTGCCACCGTTGGCTGCTTCTATCCTGCCGATGCGGTCTTCTTTGGCATCGGTAAAAGCGCCTTTTTTATGACCGAACAATTCACTCTCGAACAAAGATTCGGTTATGGCGCCCATATCCACCGCCACAAATACTTTATCGGCGCGGGAGGAGCGTTGGTGAATGGCGCGGGCAATCACCTCTTTTCCGGTTCCATTCTCGCCCAGCAGCAGCACATCAGCATCGGTTCCGGCTACTTTATCAATAATGGAAAACAGCTGGCGCATGGCTGCACTTTCGCCCTGAATAATGTTCTGCGAGGAGTTCAGCTGCGTGGACAGCGTGCGGTTTACTTCTTTTAGCTGGTTTACTTCTTTGTAGGAGTTGCGCAATTTGGAAGCGGATGACAGCGTGGCCAGCAGCTTCTCGTTCTGCCAGGGTTTCAGCACAAAATCAGTGGCGCCTTCTTTCAGTGCCCGCACGGCCATTTCCACATCCCCGAAAGCCGTTATCATCACCACCACTGCTGAAGGGTCATACTTCAGAATTTCTTTCAGCCAGTAAAAGCCTTCCTGTCCGCTGGAAGTGTCCTCAGTAAAATTCATGTCGAGTAGAATCAGGTCGAACTCCTCGTTAGAGAGCAGGAATGGGATCTTCTTCGGATTTTTCTCCATCACCACTTCTCTGGCATGTTTGCGCAGCAGCATTTTGGCCGAAAACAGCACGTCTTCGTTGTCGTCGATAACCAATATGCGTCCCAAATTCTGTTCTTCCATGATTTAATTCTGAATGAGCGATTGCGTGAATGAGTGAATGTAAAGTAATGGATTTATACCTGTGCCTTCCGCTATACTATAAAATATTGTGCCAAATCTATACTTGTTTGCGGCAGCGCAGCATCAGTAAGCCTGGTTTAACTTCTGCGTAGCGCCAAAGCGCAGTTACAACAGACTTTATACTTATACATTCAGGAAAATCCATTTCCCATACTTTTATACCTGTCTGCCCTAAGATACAATTTTCCGAAAATAAAATACGCTGTACCTTGTCCATTGGCGGACAGTCTTTGTCCGCCAATGGACACAGGAAAATATGCTTTCCCGCTCTAATGAGCAGAGATCGTGGTTTTATGATTCTGGCACAGGTCTTGGCAAAGGATGGTTGGATCAGAAGCTTCCGAAGACCTCGCCACGTGCGCACCTGCCCCGAAGCATTTCGGAGGCTCCTGCAAGTGTCTGGGAGATTTTCGAAAACTTCGTAGCAGGCAACAGACGCTCGCGGGAGCTATGCACACCGCGAGGCCTTTCAACCAGACAATAGCAAACCACTAATAACTATGATTAAAATGTACTTTCTCACAGCTTTCCGTTCGCTGCTGCGTAACAAGAGCTACAGCTTCCTCAACATTGCCGGGCTGGCCCTGGGCATCACCTGCAGCATCCTGCTCTTTCTGGTGATTAAGTATGAGCTGAGTTATGATACTTTTCACAGCAAAGCCGATCGGATTTACCGGGTGAACACTAATATGATTTTTGCCGATGGGGTGGATAAAAACCCCGGCACACGCTTTCCGATAGCACGCCTGATGCGTAGCAACGGCAACCTGGGTCTAGAGAAAATTACGCAAATGTATGTAGAAGAAGGTGCTCAGATCAATATTTTGGGTGATAACGGCAATGCGCCGAAGCGTTTCCGGGAGGAGGGCTCCATTGCCTTCGTCGAGCCGCAGTTCTTCGATATGTTTGATTTTGAAACTGGCGCTACAGACCCGCGGCAAGGGCTGGCCGCGCCAAACAATGTGGTGCTCACCCAGCATATTGCCGACAAATATTTTCCCGAAGGAAATGCCATGGGCAAGATGATCAGGTTCAACAACATGCTCACGCTGAAAGTTACTTCTGTGGTGCCGGACTTTCCGTCTAACACCGATTTCCCGTTTGTGATGCTGATCTCTCACGATTCGTTTAAAAACTACACCACCACTGATCTGACCAGCTTTAACTCGCTTTGGAGCAACCACCAGCTATACGTGCTGTTGCCGGAAGGAGTATCGCCGGAAGCCAAAGCGGCGGAACTGACCAGGTTTCTGGAAGGGCACAAACCCGATAGCAAACTGGTAAAGGAAACCTACAGTTTTCAGCCGCTGAACGACCTGCACTTTAACGCCGACTTTGGCAACTATGGCAACCGCACCATTTCCCGGGAGATTATCTGGTCAATGGCGCTGATTGGCATCTTCCTGGTGTTGGTGGCCTGCATTAATTTCGTGAACCTGGCTACGGCGCAGGCTGTGAAGCGGGCAAAAGAGGTAGGCGTGCGCAAAGTGCTGGGCAGCAGCAAAGGCCAGCTGATGCTGCAATTTATTGGCGAAACGCTCCTCATCACGCTGCTGGCTACATTTATGTCGGTGATACTGGCTGAGTTGGCCCTGCCTTACCTCAACGACCTGCTGGAGCTGAAAATAACCTTTAGCATTTTGCAGGACCCGGTGCTGTTGCTGTTTTTGGGTGCAGAGGTGCTGCTGGTTACGCTCTTTGCCGGCCTATACCCGGCTCTGATCCTGTCGCGCTTCCAGCCGATAGCGGCCCTTAAGAGCCGGATAACGACGCAGCAGGTGGCGGGAATGTCCATCCGGCAGGGACTGGTGGTGCTGCAATTTACCATCTGCCAGGTGCTCATCATCTGCACCATTCTGGTAAACGACCAGATGGATTATTTCCGGAGCAAGTCGCTGGGCTTCACCAAAGATGCGGTGATCACGGTACAGCTGCCCATCGAGGCAGGCGAAAAGATGATGCCGCTCCGCGAGGAATTATTGCGTGATCCTGCTGTGCGAAAAGTGAGTTTTGCCACCGCGCCACCCTCTTCTAACATGACCCATGGTTCCAGCTTCTCCTTTAACAACTCCAGCGAGAACGAGAACTTTCAGGCCAACATGAAGTTTGCAGACGAGTACTACCTGGACCTGTACAATATCAAGCTGCTGGCAGGGCGTAATTACTCCAACAGCGACTCTGCTGCCCTGCTGATTAACGAAACCATGCGCCGCAAACTAGGGATCGTAAGCGCGGCGGATGCCATTGGTAAAACCATAGCTGTGGGACCCGGCAGCTTTAAGGCTCCGATCGTCGGCGTAGTGGAGGATTTTCACCAAAACCCGCTGCAGCAGCCCATCGACCCTACTATCATGTTCACCAGCCCCAAGGACTACAGGTTCCTGTCTGCCAAAATTGACATGAGCCGGAAGCAGGAGGCCATCAATCACCTGGAAAAAGTATGGAACATGGCCTACCCGGATGATGTGTTCAACTATGAGTTTCTGGACCAAACGATTGCCGACTTTTACAAAGACGAAGCACGGCAGAACAAGCTCTTCAAGATATTTTCTTTCATCGCCATCTTTATCGGCTGTCTGGGTTTGTATGGTTTGGTCGCTTTTATGGCAGCGCAACGCACCAAAGAGGTAGGCATCCGCAAAGTAATGGGTGCTTCTGTCTTCAACATCACGGTGCTGTTCTCCAAAGAGTTCATCAAACTGGTGCTGGTTGCCTTTGTGATTGCCGCGCCAATTGCCTATTACCTCATGACACTGTGGCTGCAGGACTTCACCTATCGCATCAGCCTGGATTACTGGCCATTTATACTTGCCGGCCTGGCCACCCTCTTAATTGCTCTGCTCACGATGAGTGCCAAAGCCATACAGGCGGCCCTGGTCAACCCGGTAAGCTCGCTTAAAACGGAATAATGTTTCCTGAATAAAGTAAACCCTGCAGGTTTAAAAACCTGCAGGGTTTCAGCCGTCTGCCGGCACAGTTGGCTTTTGCAGCTTTTAAGTATACCGCTTATGCAAACTGGCCTTTGAGGCGTTCCGGGTATGTGCTGTTGCTCCTTCTTCTCCCAAAATCAACCTGCCATTTTAGCGGATACTAAGTAAAAGAGTGTACTTTTGCCGGTAACGAAGCTTTTTATAACCCTAAAATCATACATACTATGTACACAGCATTACAGCATCTCCACTCCTACCTGGCTTATCTTGTGCTGCTGGGTTTAGTGATAGCCATTATCAGCGCAGTAGCTGGCAGCGCCGGGAATAAACCGTTTACTGACAGCAACCGCAAAATGGCGCTGCTCGGTTTAATACCAACGCATTTGCAGTGGGTGGTTGGCCTGATTTTATACTTTGTTTCACCGCTTGGCGCATCTAATTTTTCGGGCGCTGCCATGAAGGATTCTGTATCCCGGCTTTATATCCTGGAGCACCCGCTGATGATGATTATCGCCGTTATACTTATCACCGTGGGCTATGCCCGTGCCAAACGTGCGGTTGGCACAAACAAAGGTTTCCGTGCTATTTACATTTTCTACGGCATTGCGCTGGTGCTCATTTTAGCGCGCATTCCGTGGAATGCATGGCCCGGCAACTAAGTCTGACAAGTATAAATACAAACTAAGTATAAACCCTGCCGGAACAATTCCGGCAGGGTTTATACTTTGATGGCAGCCACACATTTCCGCAAAACATCAGGGTTGGTTTATAAAAGCTTCTATCAGGTGATTTACTTCGTCCGGTTTCTCGTGGTGCAGCCAGTGGGTAGCGTTGTCTATAAATACCAGTTGGCCATTCTTGCACCTGGCTATACTTGGCTGCGCCATCTCCTGCCCCAGAAAAGTGTCTTTCCTTCCCCAAATCAGCAGCGTCGGTACGGTTATGTCTCCTGCTAAATTCAGCCGGTTATACTTGTAGGCGCGGTACCAGTTCAGCATACTTGCCAGAGCTTTCGGCTGCTGCCAGGCGGCTTTGTAATGCGCCATGTCCGCATCAGAAAAAGTGCCTTTTTTAGCTGATGATTTCATACTATGTTCCAGCAGTTTATAGTCGAAAATGCTGCCGGCCAGTTCCGGCAGAAACGGCAGCTGGAAAAAGCCCGCATACCAGCTCTTCAGCATCTGTTTCGGATTGTGCTTTAGATTTTCCTTCATCACCTGCGGGTGCGGCATGTTCAGGATAATAAGTTTTTCCAGCAAGTCCGGGTAACGTATTGCCATCACCCAGGCCACAGCGCCGCCCCAGTCGTGGCCCACCAGGTATACGCTCTCCTGCGTTAGCTGCCGGATGAGCGCCGCAATATCATCCGTTAACTTTTCCATGGTATACGCTTTTACACCGGCGGGTTTGCTGCTCCTGTTGTAGCCGCGCTGGTCGGGCGCTACTGCCCTGAAGCCTTTGCCGGCAAAGTAGGTCAGTTGCTTCCTCCAGCCGTACCAGAACTCCGGAAAACCGTGCAGAAACAAAATTACCTTACCTGTCTGCTCACCTGCTTCTGCCACGTGCAAAGTAATGCCATTTACCACGTATGTTTTTTCCTGTATAGCCATAGTTTGTGATACTGAAAACTCATCTTTTAAGATGCTGCAGCCTTTTGGCAAACTGCTTTCTTTCAGGCATATAATAATCTCCTGGTCTTCATTATTTTCTTCAAACCATATATTCTGAAAACTAATTACTAAAATATTTAGTATAATATACTAATATTGTTAGCCAAACCTGTATATTTGGCTTCAGATAAACGAAACAAACTATGAAAGAAAAACTTTTATACCCATTTCCTACGCAGTTGCCACCCAATATTGAGATAGTGCCGGCTGATACCCTGGATCTGAATCTGCCACTGGCGGCATCTTATGTGGCTGCCGGTTTTCCCTCGCCAGCCGACGATTATATAGAGGACAACGCCAACCTGCAGCAGCTGCTCATCAGCAACCCGCCTGCCACTTACCTGGTGCGGGTACGAGGTGATTCCATGATGGATGCCCGCCTGCACGACGGCGATATTCTGGTAGTAGACCGCTCGTTACAAGCCAGCGAAGGGCAGGTTATTATAGGCGTGATAGAAGGCGAGTTTACCGTGAAACGCCTGGTGCGCCTCAACGAGAAGCTATACCTGCAGCCTGCCAACAAACAGTTTGACCCGCTGGAGCTGAACGAAACGATGGACTTTAAGCCCTGGGGTGTGGTGGTATGGTCGCTGCATAAAATAAAGCTGGAAGCATGACCTCGCTTGTGGCCCTGGTAGACTGCAACAACTTCTACGCCTCCTGCGAGCGGGCTTTCAACCCGAAGCTGGAAGGCAAGCCTATCGTAGTGCTCTCTAACAACGATGGTTGCATTATTGCCCGTTCGGAGGAAGCAAAAGCCCTGGGAATACCCATGGGTGCATCCGCTTTTAAAGTAAAGCCGCTGCTGGAAGAGAATAATGTGCAGGTGTTCAGCAGCAACTATACTTTGTATGGCGATATGTCGGCCAGGGTGATGCAGACGCTGGCGCATTTTTCGCCGCACCTGGAAGTATACTCTATTGATGAGGCTTTCCTGGACATGAGCTACTTAAAAGGCCGGAGCGCTTGTGAGCAGGCACAGCAGCTACGCCACACAGTAATGCAATGGACGGGCCTACCGGTATCAGTAGGCATTGCGCCAACCAAAACCCTGGCGAAGCTGGCCAACCGCTTTTGCAAGAAAACAGCAGGTGCAAATCATGTCGTGCTGTTGCAAAACACCGCCGACATAGCAGAAGCACTGCAGCAAACGGAAGTAGGCGCTGTGTGGGGCATCGGGCGGCAGCACGCGCACAAACTGGCAGCCTTTGGCATTTATACAGCCAAAGACTTGTCTGATGCCTCGGACGCCTTTGTGAAAAAACACCTAACGGTGGTGGGGCTGCGCACGGTAAAAGAGCTGCGCGGCGAGCCTTGCCTGCAACTGGAGGAGGTAGCAGCCAATAAACAACATATCTGTACGTCGCGGTCGTTTGGCCAGCCGGTTATTGACCTCGAACTGCTGCAGGAAGCAACTGCCCTGTATGCCTCGCAATGTGCAGCCAAGCTACGCCGCCAGCAGTGTTGTACCAGTGCCGTTACGGTTTTCCTGCAGGCCTATCCTTTTAAAAATGAACAGGCTTACTACAACAGCAAAACACTGCAATTGCCTGCCGCTACCAGCAGCACTTTAGAACTGCTGCATTATGCCAAACTGGCTTTAACCTTTTTGTTCAGGCCGGGCTATCGCTACAAAAAGTGCGGCGTTATCGTGTCGGAACTTTGCCCCGAAGCGCAGGCACAGCTACCGCTGCTCGACACCATAGATCGCGCAAAGCACCGGCGCCTGATGCAGGCAGTAGATAGTATAAACGCCAAATGGGGAAAGGAAACAGTTACTGCGGCGGCACAGGGCGTTTATGATGAGAACGAAAACGACCGAAAGAATCCCTGGAAAATGAAGAGCGCCTACCGGTCAAACCGCTACACCACGCATTTAGAGGAACTGCTCTGTGTGCAGGTATGAGCAGCTTATACTTACCAGTTATGACCTCGCGGCGTCTTTCAGACCCGCGAGTGTCTGGAAGACGCAATCACCTTGTTAGCTATGCAACCGCTTACATGCCTACAGACACAAAAAAAACAATCCTCATCCCGAAACCCACAACAAATAAAACTATGAAACCGGAAGAATATCTGAAAGGACGCGGCGCACAGTATAATCCTGCTAATCCTTACCTGAAACAGGAATATGTGGCCGGCCACATCGAAGGGCTGGATGAACCGATGATCTCGAACTCCAGGACGGAATTCTTTATAGAAAACCCGAAGAAAATCGTGAACAGGGTAGAAAGTCCTGATATCGGCCTTTCCTACTCTTTGAACCCTTACCAGGGCTGCGAACACGGCTGCATTTACTGCTATGCCCGCAACACGCACCAGTACTGGGGCTATGGCGCCGGGCTCGATTTTGAACGGAAGATTATCATCAAAGAAAATGCGCCCGAGGTACTGGCCCGGCAACTGGAGAACAAGAACTGGAAAGTAATGCCCATTATGCTGGCCGGCAACACCGACTGCTACCAGCCCATCGAGGCAAAAAAGAAGCTGACGCGCCGCATCCTGGAAGTGCTGCTGCAATACCGCCATCCGGTAAGCCTTATCACCAAAAACGCGCTTATACTCCGGGACATGGATCTTTTGCAGGAACTCAACAAACTGGATTTGGTGCACGTGAATATCAGCATTACAACCTTGGACGAAAAGCTTCGGCAAAAACTGGAACCACGCACTGCTTCCGGCGCCAAACGGCTGGAGGTGGTGCGGCAACTGGCAGCAGCAGGGCTGGATGTGAACGTGATGGTAGCGCCCGTTATACCCGGCCTGAATGATTCCGAGATTCCGCAGATTATTAAGAAGGCGGCAGAAGCAGGCGCCTGCAACGCAGCTTATACTATTGTGCGGCTAAACGGCAGCATCGGCCCCATTTTTGAAGACTGGATCCGGCAGGCTTTTCCGGATAAGGCAGACAAGGTGCTCCACCAGATTGCCGATTGCCACGGCGGCCAGCTCAACGACAGCCGCTTCGGCACGCGCATATCCGGCGAGGGCAAGTTTGCCGAAGCGATTGCCAACCTGTTTAAAATGAGCAAGCAGAAGTATATGGCAGGCCGCAGCCACCGCCCCTACGACTATAGCCACTTCTGCACCCGCAGCGGCAAGCAACTGGGGCTGTTCTGAAGTATAAAAACAGTCATACTTATCTCACTGCTGCCGGTTTCTTCTACCTTTATAGATAACAAAAATAACCGTCTTTGAAATATTTGGCAGGCTTAGCGTCTTAAATCGCTCCTGCAACACAAAAACAAGCTGCCAAAACAGGTACTGCAGATAAACAGCCGTAAGTATAGATTCAGCATAAGCATAAAACAACAAGTATAAATAAACCCATGTATCTCCTCAAACCGACCATCACTGTTTTTGCATTGCTGTGCCTTTGCAGCTGCCGGCAGCAACAGGAAAACAACATTGACACACCTGCAACGGCGCAAAACGAAGCAGCGCCGGCACAGCTTCGATTCGACATCAAAACAGTGCAGCGTACTTCCGGCGACTGCGGCCCCGATAGCAGCACCTGCGCCAAAGTAAATATTACTTACCCGGTGGCGGTGGCTGGCCCCAACAACCTGAAGCAAAGTATAAACCGCTATGTAGAGCATCGGCTGCAAAGTATGAAACTCGACTTTAACCCCGATGCGGATACAACGTCAACAGGCAATGCCGCCTCAGATTTAGCAGATTTTTTCCTGAAACAGCGGCAGCATTTTGTGGAAGACATGGAAACAATGCCCGATATGCCAGCGGCTATGGCCGGGTGGGCGCTGCAGGTAAATGGCAATCCCATTTATACTTCGCCGGGCGTAACGTCGCTTCGCTTCGAAATTTTTTACAATACAGGCGGTGCGCACCCCAACGCCTATAATGTTTTCCAGAGTTTTGACAGCACGGGCCGGCAACTCACGCTGCCGCAAATGGTAACAGATACGGCACGGCTGAAAGCGCTGACCGAAAAAGAATTCCGGGAAGTACGTAATATCGCCGGTGATAAACTGCTGGTAGAAGCAGGGTTGTTTGTTTCGGACAACCAGTTGCCGCTGCCTCAAAATGCAGCGCTTACCAGACAAGGCTTGCTGCTCTATTACAACCCATATGAAATCGGCCCCTGGGCATTTGGCGACACGGAACTGTTGCTGCCATACGCGCAATTACAAGACCTGCTACAACCAGCTTATCGCCAAAAAACAGCACAGGGCAGGCAAATTGAGTAACATTTTGCTGCAACTTAGCACCGGCTTTGTAGTATGATTGCTATACACCCCAAAAGCAAACCTTATGGAATCCGGAGAAGACGTTGTAGTGAATAGTTGGGTAGAATTACAGGCTGCTCTTTTCGACCATAGCTGGGAAAGTAAAATAGAGCGGTTTCGGTCGAATTATGTATACCGTGGCAACTGGAACAAAGAATTTGACCTGAGCACCAGCATCATGCGCATCGGCAGCAGGTACGAGGAATTGGAGCAGCACCTGCTGCGCAACTTCCGCAAGTATGCCCATAGCAACGCCTCGCCCGGCGACTCTATCTGGAACTGGCTCGCCGTAGCCCAGCATCATGGCTTGCCTACCCGCCTCCTCGACTGGACGTATTCGCCGCTGGTAGCGCTGCACTTTGCCACCCAGGACCTGACCAAGTATGATGAAGATGGCGCGGTGTGGTGCGTAAACTATGTAAGGACGAGCGACTATTTACCGGTCCCGCTGAAGAAAGCGCTGAAAGAAGAGGGCTCTAACGTGTTTACGCCGGAAATGCTGGAGCCCGTGGCCCCATCCTTAAGGGCCCTTAAGAGTTTTCAGGAACAGGAATTCGTGGTATTCCTGGAGCCGCCTTCGCTGGATGCCCGCATCACGCATCAGTATGCACTGTTCTCAATGATGTCGGATGTGAAGGCTGAACTGAGCCAATGGCTACAGCAACACCCCGAGCTATACTTCCGGATAATTATTCCGGCCAGCCTGAAATGGGAAGTACGTGATAAACTCGACCAGTCGAACATAACGGAGCGGGTGCTTTTTCCGGGCCTGCAGGGTTTAAGCCAATGGCTGAAGCGGCACTATACCCACAAATAAGCCGGGCAGCTGTTAAACTTTACTAAAATTTGGAACCACTATCCCACATTTGTCGGGGAAAGCTCTTATATTCAGCAATTCAACTACGCTTATACTTTGTACAATGACATTGCGCCGACTGCTTACCGATAATGCCCTGTTTCGTTTACCCGTTTTAAAACACCAAAACACGCTTCATCTTAAAACTTATACTTCTAAAGCGGCGGCTGTCCTTTGCATCCTGTTGTTAACAGGCGCCTGCACCCAGGAAAAGGAAATAAAATCGGGTGCGGTGGCAACCACTCCCAAAGAAATTTCTGTAGCAGATACCGCGGCCCCTGTAGCCGCAGTCCCCACTGATACAGCAACTACTCCCGTTACGCTTGTAGCCGAAAAGCCGGAACCGACAGCTGCCAGCACGGTAGATTATCCGGGGCCGCAACCTTTGCCTGGCGCCATATTGCCGGGCAAGCGCATAGTTGCTTTTTATGGCAATCCGCTTTCTAAACGCATGGGCATACTTGGCGAACTGCCACCTGAGCAAATGCTGGCAAAGCTGGATGAAGAAGTGGCCGTCTGGGAGAAAGCCGACTCGCTGACGCCGGTGCAGCCTGCCCTGCACGTGATTGTGGTTACCGCACAGGGGCAGCCCGGCAGAGGGAGCAAATACCGGCTGCGCATGAGCGATAAGATGATTGATGGCGTGCTGGAAACAGCCAAAAAGCGCGATGCTATTGTGTTTCTGGATTTACAGGTAGGCCAGAGCACCTTGCAGGAAGAACTGCCGCCCTTGGCCAAATACCTGAAACTGCCGCAGGTACATTTAGGTATCGACCCGGAGTTCTCCATGAAAAACGGCGGCGTACCGGGCCGTAAAATCGGCACGTACGATGCTGCGGATATTAACTATGCCACACAGTTTCTGGCCGATCTGGTAAACGAAAACAACCTGCCACCCAAGCTGTTGATTGTGCACCGCTTTACGCAGCGCATGGTTACGAATTACCAGGACATCAAATTGCGCCCCGAAGTGCAGGTGGTGATGCACATGGACGGCTGGGGCCACCATACCCTGAAGCGCGACACGTACCGCCGATACATCCAGAAAGAGCCGGTACAGTTTACGGGCTTTAAACTTTTCTATAAAAATGATCTGAAAAAGAGCAATAGACTGATGACGCCTGAAGAGATTTTAGCACTCAATCCCAAGCCGTTGTATATACAGTATCAGTAGACTTCTATCAAATCATCTGAGAATCTGACGCAGGTATAATTAATATATATAATATTTTTATTTCTATATTATGTATACTAATTTTGTGGAGAACAAATAATTGTACTTCACATGATTAAAAAGCTTACGCCCTTTATTTTCCTGTTTTTCGCCTTTCAGGCGATGGGGCAAACTAAAGTTGAGTGGCAGGAAGGCCGAAAGCTAGCTGCAAGCGACTTTACCGGGCAAGCCCCGGAAACGCATAGTTCGCAAAGCTATTACCTGGCCGCAAACCTTGAGTTTGGCTACGCTATGAGCAACTATGAATTTATGCTCACCAAGAATTTCAACAAGAATGTAACTGTGTATTTCAATCCTGCTGCTTCGTGGCTTCAGGAAGGGGAAGACACAGAAAACCTGCTGAAGTATGCTCAGATGGACTTTGACCTGATGGAACTCTACGCCCGTAAGCTCAGAAAACGTGTATACGAAGCAAAGGGAACGTTCTCAAATTACAACTTCTTCCAGCAGGCACAGGAAGAGATACAAGCTGAAATGGCAAAACGGCAGTCAGACATGTATGCCTCTACTTCATTTGATAAAGATAAAATGGAGGCCTATCATCAACAAATTCTAACAGAGATAGCAGCGCTGCCAGACTTTTGTAAAGCATGCAAACCTGCCAGAAAGAAGAAGGACAAAGTGAAGTAATCGGTTGCTATATAGGGCATGACACCCTTTTAATTAACATACACGTTTAGCCGTAAACAACCAACAAACACCTGGCTAAAAACGGGTTTTAACCGTACAAGGCAGCAGCCGCTTGACAAGCGGCTGTTTTTTATTTATACTTAGCTTTCCGATAAACCAAGCACAATATGCCTAAAATTCTGATTGTAGATGATGAGCGTGCCATCCGCAGCACCCTCAAAGAAATACTGGAGTTTGAAGATTACAACGTAGACGAAGCCGAAGACGGAGAAAAGGCGCTCCAACTGATGGGCAAAGCCAAATATGATGTGGTGCTTTGCGACATTAAAATGCCGGGTATGGATGGCATTGAGGTGCTGGAGAAAGCAATGGAACTCACCCCTGACACGCCTTTTATCATGATATCGGCCCATGGCACCATCGACACCGCGGTGGAAGCTACCAAAAAAGGAGCCTATGATTTTCTGCAGAAGCCGCCGGATCTCAACCGCCTGCTGGTATCGGTGCGCAACGCCCTCGACAAATCGAGCCTGGTGACGGAGACAAAAATTCTGAAAAAGAAGATCTCCAAAACGTACGAGATGGTAGGCGCCTCACCGGCACTGATGCGCGTAAAACAAGCCATCGAAAAAGTAGCTCCCACCGATGCCCGCGTCCTGATAACGGGCCCGAATGGTTCCGGCAAGGAGTTGGTAGCGCGCGCCCTGCACGAGCACAGCAACCGCAGCAATGGCCCCCTGATAGAAGTAAACTGCGCCGCCATTCCGAGTGAGCTGATAGAGAGTGAACTGTTTGGCCACGAAAAAGGCTCTTTTACCTCGGCAGTAAAGCAGCGCATTGGCAAATTTGAACAGGCTACCGGCGGCACTTTGTTTCTGGATGAAGTAGGCGATATGAGTTTGTCGGCACAGGCCAAGGTGCTGCGGGCGCTGCAGGAACACAAAATTACCCGCGTGGGTGGCGATAAAGATATTCAGGTGGACGTGCGTGTGGTAGCAGCCACCAACAAAAACCTGCTGGATGAGATAGAAGCAAAAAATTTCCGCGAGGATTTGTACCACCGCCTGGGCGTTATCCTGATACATGTGCCCCCCCTGAACGAGCGCCGCGAGGACATACCGGATCTGGTGCAAAAGTTCCTGAACGACATTGCCAACGACTACGGCAACAAACCAAAAACCATGCTGCCCGACGCCCTCGAATACCTGCAGCAACTGGACTGGCGCGGCAATGTGCGCGAGCTGCGCAATGTGGTGGAACGCCTCGTGATTATGAGTGGCCCCGAGATCAGCCTTGAAGACGCAAAGGCTTATGCCCGGCCTATTGCCTCATAACTATAGGGTGCCCTCCGCAATTCAGCCACACAGTTTTATACTTTGTGTGATATCAGCAAAGTCTTATACTTAAAAGAGCAGCTGCCAAGGGGCAGCTGCTCTTTTAAGTATAAGACTTTGCCTACTGAAGGAGCATACAGCAATGGATTAGCTAATCAGCGTTTTTTTAATATAATCATAGCTCTGGCTTATACTTTGGTAAGGATCCATGCCTTCGGCAAAGTTCTCCTGCTCTACAAAAATCCTTTCAAGGCCCGCTGTTTTTGCCTGATCAAAAATTTGTTTATAGTTGATGCTGCCGCTGCCGATTTCGATGTTCAGATCCTGGTTGTTTTTATCCATGTCTTTCACATGCCACAACGGGAAGCGACCCGGATACTGCTCAAACATATCAACAGGCTGTTTCCCGGCTCTCACCATCCAGAACAGGTCGGCTTCAAACTTCACCAGGTCAGGATTAGTTTCAGTTAAGAGAATTTCGTATCCGGTGGTATCGCCCTGCGGCAGAAATTCAAAATTGTGGTTGTGGTAAGCTAACTGCAAGCCAGCCTTTTTGCATATTTCGCCAGCCATGTTCATCCGTTCAGCCAAAGTTTTGTAAGCATCGGCAGAACTGCGGATAGCTTCTCCGAGGTGTGGAATTGTCAGGTATTTTTGCCCCACTGCTACGGCCGCCGCTATGTTTGTTTGCAGCTCATCCTCATTGCTTTTTCCCAGATAACCCTCCAGCCCGTAGTGCCCACTCGACGATATCAGGCCATTTTCGTCCAGCAGCGCTTTAAAAGCTTTTGGCTCAAGGCCCCAGAACCCGTTCTCTTTTGAGTAGCCGTAGGTTTCCACATCGTTGTAGCCGGCTTTGGCAACCTTGGCTATCACCCCTTTTACATCAGCCGGCAGCTGCTCGCGCAAAGTATAAAGCTGTAGCCCTACCGCACTGATAGCAGCTTTTTCAGCTGTGGCGGTGTTGCCTGCAGCAGGTTCATCTCCTGTAGCAGTCGTTTCAGCAGCAGACTTGTTCTCTTGATTACATGAAACCATGGCGGGCGCCAGCATAAAACCTGCTGACAGCATGCCCAGTTGTTGAAGGAAAGTACGTCTTTTGTTCATTGTTCTGAAGTAGAAGTATAAATGTGAATTATCTGTTTTAAACTTGCTTAAACATCACATATGCTGATGGCCTGCTTCAGTGAAGCGAGCTTGTCGGGTTGCGCAGGAATAAACTCCTGTGCTACAAATCCTTTAAAGCCTGTTTCTTTAATGGCCCGCATAATGGCAGGATAATACAACTCCTGGGTTTCATCAATCTCGTGGCGTCCCGGTACGCCGGCTGTGTGGTAATGGGCAATATACGGATAACTGCCCTGGATTGTGCGGATAACATCGCCTTCATCTATCTGCATGTGGTAGATGTCGTAGAGGAGCCTGAAATTTTCGGAGCCGGTTCTCTTGGCCAGTTCTACGCCCCAGGCTGTGTGGTTGCATTGGTAATCCTGGTGATCTATTTTGCTGTTGAGCAGTTCCATTACCAGCACCACTCCGTGTTTTTCAGCCAGAGGCAGCACCTGCCGCAAACCCTCCATGCAATTCTTCAGGCCGGTTTCATCGTCCATGCCATTGCGGTTGCCACTAAAGCAGATCAGATTCTTATAGCCGGCCTTGCTCACCAGCGGAATCATATCCGTATAGCTCTTCACCAGCTGACGATGGTACTGCCTGTCGTTCCAGCCTTCTGTCAGGCTGATTTCGGCGCCATTGCACATAGAAGACTGAAGCCCGTACTTCTGCAGTACGGGCCAGTCATGAGGGCCAACCAAATCAATACCTTTGATGCCCATCTGTTTTGCAGTGGCACAAAGCGCCTCCACCGTCATATCGCTGAAACACCAGCGGCAAACGGCATGGTTGATGTTTCCCTGCAATCTGGTAACGGCTGCGGCACCGGCCGGTAAAGGATCTATCATACCTGAAACAGTTATGGCAGCAGTACCTGCCGGTACATTTTTAAGAGCCGTTCTTCGATCCGGCTCCGGCATTATAAAAAGCTTGGTGTTAAAGTTCTTTAATCATGATGTTACGGAACCATACATCGTTGCCATGATCCTGCAAAGCTATCTTTCCTGATTTATAGGTACCGAAGCCCGGCATGGAGGCAAACTTGCTGCCGGCAACCAGCTCTTTCCAGTTATCGTCCCAAAGCGTGGTAGACACTACTTTCGTGCCGTTCAGATACAAATCCAACTGCCCGTCTTTGCTGACGATTTCGGCCTGGTTCCACTCTCCTGCCGGTTTTACTGTTTCTGGATTGGCGGCAATCAGGTCGTACAAATCGCCGGCGCGGTGCTTTTGTATTTTTGCGTCGGGATGGCGCTCGTTGTCCACCACCTGCATTTCAAGCCCCGTGTTCCAGGTTTCGTTGTATTGCGCCGTATCTTCGTGCACATAAAAAATTATACCGCTGTTGCCGCCTTCTGATATTTTCCAGTCCAGCTTCAGGTCAAAATCATCATAAGCCTTGTCTGTTACCAGGTCGCCCCTGCTGCCAGGCTGCTTGTTGGACGCATCCAGGTGCAGCGTGCCGTCCTCCACTTGCCAGGCCTGCCCAACGGTGTTTTGCCCGTAAGTATGCCAGCCGTTGGTTGTCTCTCCGTCGAATAACTTAACCCACTCTCCTTCTGTTGCAGTGGCAGTTACATTGGTACTATCCGGGCTGCTGGCCGGGGTAGTGGCTGCTGTATCGGTTTGAGGCGACTGGCAGGCAAACATTACTGCCAGCGGCAAAAGGGCGATGGTATTTCGTATCATCCAGAATTAGTTGTTTAATGATAAAATATATTTTACCATCTCTGAGGCATTTTCTTTGCTCAGATCCGGGTGCGGTGTCATCGGGATCTGGCCCCAAACGCCGGCGCCGCCCTGAATGATTTTGCTGGACAGGTAATCTATATTTTTTTCGGTTGCCTCATACTTCTTTGCCACATCCTTATAGGCCGGTCCTACTAATTTTTTGTCTATCTGATGGCATGAAAGGCAGTCGGACGAAGCTATCAGGCTTTCACCTTTCTCAAAACTTTCACTCTGCGCAGCTTCCTTATCTGCACCATCGGTTGTAGCAGCAGCTTCAGCATTATCGGCTACACCTGCATCTGCTTCGGCGGGCGCGGCGGCATCAGTTGCTTCTTCAGCAGAAGGTGCCGGCGCAATGCCTTTTTCCTCTTCAGCCACAGCATTACTGTCATAGGCCTTATCATAGCCATCTGCTCTTTCATTGCTTCCGCAACCAGCCAGCAGCGCGCAGCAGCCTAATATCAAAAATGTTTTTTTCATCGTTTTTTGTTTAAGTTGTTAAATTTAGATACCCAATAGTGTACGGTTTAAAGCCTCATCAGTGCCGGAAGCGGCAAAATCATCAAAAGCTTTATCTGTTACGTGAATAATATGATTTTTGATAAACTCAGCGCCTTCGCGTGCACCATCTTCAGGGTGTTTCAGGGCGCATTCCCATTCCATTACGGCCCAGCCTGCAAAATCGTAAGCAGTCAACTTGCTGAAAACAGCCTTAAAGTCTACCTGCCCATCGCCCAGCGAACGGAAACGCCCGGCACGATCTACCCATCCCTGGTATCCGCCATATACGCCTTGCTTACCGGTCGGGTTAAACTCCGCATCTTTTACATGGAACATCTTAATACGCTCGTGGTAATGGTCGATGTAGGCCAGGTAATCAAGGCACTGCAGCACAAAGTGCGAGGGATCATAAAGCAGGCAGGCCCGCGGGTGGTTGTTCACTTCTTTGAGGAACATCTCATACGAAATGCCATCATGCAGATCTTCGCCGGGGTGTATTTCGTAGCACAGGTCTACGCCCTCTTCGTCATAGGCATTCAGGATAGGCAGCCACCGGTTGGCCAGCTCTTTAAATCCGGTTTCCACCAGTCCGGCCGGGCGTTGCGGCCAGGGGTATACCATCGGCCACAGCAAAGCACCACTAAAGGTAGCGCTGGCATTCAGGCCCAGGTTTTGCGAGGCTTTGGCGGCATACTTGAGCTGCTGCACGGCCCATTCGGTTCTGGCCTGTGGGTTGTTGCGGTAAGCTTCCGGCGCAAAGCCATCAAACAGCTTGTCGTAAGTCGGGTGCACGGCCACCAGTTGCCCCTGCAGGTGCGTTGATAATTCCGTAATCTGCAGGCCGGCTTCGTTTACAATGCCTTTTATCTCGTCAGCATACGTTTTGCTTTCAGCTGCCTGCTGCAGATCAATAAAACGGCTGTCGGTTGTCGGGATTTGCACGCCCTCAAAACCAATCGCTTTGGCCCATTTGCAGATAGCCTCAAGGCTATTGAACGGGGCGGTGTCGCCAATAAACTGTGCCAGAAATATGCCTGGCCCTTTCATAGTTCTCATATAGTTTTAGTTGTAAAATCGGTCCACTTTTTATCTGATTTGCCTGAGGCAATCACCTGTTCGATAAAGGCCATGCCCCGCACGCCCTCCTCCATACCCGGAAAATCAAGCCATTCCGGCTTCGGCTGTTCGCCTGCTTCCCGGGCCTGCACGCATAAGGCAAAATTGCGATACAGGTTGGCGAAAGCTTCGAGGTAACCTTCGGGGTGACCGGCCGGCGTACGCGTATTGTGCTGGGCGTAAGAGCTGGTGTAAATGCCGCCGGTACGGTAAATCTCTGTTGGCTGATCAAGCCACTTCAGCTGCAGTGAGTTGGCATCGGCCTGCTGCCATTCCAGTCCGGCATGCTCGCCATATACGCGCACTTTGATGTTATTTTCTTCGCCGGCAGCTATCTGGGTGGCAAACAGTACGCCGCTGGCGCCATTATCAAACTTCAGCAGCACAGCGCCATCATCGTCCAGCTGGCGGCCTTCCACCACAATGTTGATATCGGCGCAGAGTTTGGTTACTTCCAGCCCGCTTACATATTCGGCAAGGTTAAAGGCATGTGTGCCGATGTCGCCCATAGCGCCGGCAATGCCGCTTTGGCTGGGGTCAGTGCGCCAGGAGGCCTGCTTCAGATCCTTGTTTTCAATACCCTCTTTAAAGGTGCTCAGCCAGCCTTGCGGGTACTCCACGTATACTTTCCGTATTTTACCCAGCTTGCCTGAGGCTACTATCTGCCGCGCTTCTTTCACCATCGGGTAGCCGGTATAGGTATGGGTGAGGCAAAAAAGCTTGCCCGTTTGCTCCACTACCTTGCGAAGCGCGAGGGCTTCCTCCAGCGAAAAAGTCATGGGTTTGTCCAGGATAACATCGAAGCCGCTTTCCAGTGCCAGCTTGGCGGGCTCAAAATGCACATGGTTGGGCGTAACGATGGAAATAACCTGTACCCGCTCTTCTTCCGGCAATTGTTGCTCCTGTGCAAACAGCTCCTTGTACGAAGTATAAACGCGATCCGGGGCCAGGCCCAGCAGCTCGCCGCTGGCTTTTGATTTTTCGGGGTTGCTGCTGAAAGCGCCGCAGACAAGCTCGTACATCCCGTCGATTTGGGCTGCTATCCGGTGTACACCACCTATAAAAGCGCCTTGTCCGCCACCGATCATACCTAACCGTAATTTTTTATGCATGTATTTTCAGAAGTATAATGTATAAGTATAGGTGTTTTTAAGTATAAATTAAACAAATATAAAAGTATTAATCCAGTGCCGGAGAACACGTTTATACTTGTCGCGCGTACCGGATTATACCTGCCCGGCATCACCAGCCATTCTGGTAACAGCAGGGATTTTGCCGGCGAGTAGAGACGCAGCATGCTGCGTCTCTACATCTCCTAAGCATTCCTCTAACCAGGATACCCCGAGACAAACCCGGGATGTACCACTTTCAGAATAACAGATAAGAAAGTATAGCTTCGTGTAATATTGCCGCCTGCAAGTATAAACAACAAACTGCTATACACCGGATTTATACTTCAGTGGGCAATTTATGCACCCAGCGTCCAGCCTTTACGGTAATCGCGCTTCACGAACTGGTTCACGGCATCAAAATTAGTAACGCGCATGTTCTTGTTGTCCCACAGCAGTTCAATATTGCGGCCAGGGTAATCAAAACCTTTGCCATCAGGCTTTGGCACACGAATATCATAGCCCCGGATAGCCAGGTTCGCCATGAGCAGCGCCTCTGTCAGCGGCCCTGCGGTTTCGAATGGCGAGCTCACTTCTTTCTTGCCGTAACCGGCAATAGCGGCTTCTACCCACTGGGCATAGTGTCCATCTGCCCCGCCAGGTACGCGCGCAAACTCCTGTTTTACTTTCACCTGGTTTGTTCTTGAGGTAGGCAGCAGCTGCGGATTTTCGCTGTAAGTGCCGCACATCATCTTTCCTTTCGTACCTATCAGTAGCACGCCGTTTCCGCCGTCGCCAAATACTTCGTTAGGCCCCAGTTCTTCCGGACGGGTAGGCTGAATGCCGCCATCCATCCAGTGCAGCGTAATGTCTCCTTTGGTTTTATTCGTTTTCGGAAAGGTGAGGGTGGCGTGGCTGGAAGGCGGGCAGCTCTCCGGGAAATAGCCCCGCTTAAATTCATCCACGTAAACGCTTCCCACGCTTGCCTGCACCGCTTTAGGATATGTTAAACCCAATACCCTAAAAGGAACTTCCACCAGGTGGCAGCCCATATCGCCGAGGGCGCCCGTGCCATAATCCCACCACCCGCGCCAGTTAAAGGGCACCAACTGGTTTACATAGTCTTTATAAGGTGCCGTACCCAACCACAGATTCCAGTCCAGTTCTTCCGGCACTTTTGCTGCCGGAGCGGGCCACGGAATACCCTGCGGCCATACCGGGCGGTCTGTCCAGCAATACACGGTATGCACATCCCCTATTTCACCGGCATCATACCATTCTGCCATCAGGCGGGTACCGTCGTTGGAGGCGCCCTGGTTACCCATCTGTGTCACCACTTTATACTTTTTGGCGGCATTTGTTAAAGCACGGGCCTCATAAATGTCATGCGTCAGCGGCTTCTGCACATACACAGGCTTGCCCATTTCCATCGCATGCATTGCTATAACAGCGTGGTTATGGTCCGGCGTCGAAACAGATACGGCGTCGAAATGCTTTCCTTCCTTGTCGAAGAGCTCGCGCCAGTCTTTGTAGTATTTTGCTTTCGGAAATCTTTTAATAGACGCCGCAGCCCTCCTGTCATCCACATCACACAGGTAAGCAATATCGGCTTTACCGCTTTTGGCAAAATTGGCGAGGTCGCTTTCTCCTTTGCCGCCTACGCCCACACCGGCTACCACAAGCCGGTCGCTGGGCGCAATAAAGCCTTTGCCGCCCAGCACATGGCGCGGTACAATCATAAAGCCGGCGGCAGCCAGGGCGCCAGCTTTCATAAAGTCTCTCCTTGTTTTATTCGAAGGCGAACCAAGGGATTTATCTTCTGCCATTTCTATATAAAATTTAGTTAAAACAATGAATCTTCCTTCAGGCTGATACAGAGCACATGCACTTTTAAGATATTGTAATGCTGCAGCGCACAAGGCTGGCAAAGGGCACTATTACGCACACGCAAAACTGAGCACCCACTTTTTGAAGCAGTAATGTATAGTTTTACATTGATTTTTCAAAAAATTATTCAGGTTGTTGCTAAAAGAAGTTTAAACAATGAGACATTTTACCTGTTCTGCATCACCATAATGCTGAATCGTTTTAGTTCATTCCAGGTTTGTTGAATCTTCCACTTTTTCGCCGCAACAAGTTGCCTCAATAAAAGGAAGGGGGCTGATAATTAAAGCCGTTGCTTCCGGATTTCTCCAAAATTGCTTATCATCGATGCGCCTAACCCTGATTTTATACATTGCACGCTCATGAAGAAAAATGTTACCCCTGGTCTCTGGCTTTTTCTGTTGTTGCTGACGGCATCCGCCACCTTTGCCCGGGAACTCCCCACCATCGCTTCAAAAACTGCCGGCATGAAAAAATATCCCGGCTACTTTACCTTTTACTACGATGCGCCTAACGGCAAGATATGGCTGGAGATAGACAAGCTGAACCAGGAGTTCCTGTACGTAAATTCGCTGCCTGCTGGCCTCGGATCCAACGATATTGGCCTGGACCGTGGGCAACTGGGCGGTGAGCGGGTAGTATACTTTAACCGTGTCGGCCCGAAAGTGATGCTCGTACAGCCCAACCTCGCTTACCGCGCCATCACCGGCAACAAAAATGAGCAGCGCGCCGTGGAAGAATCTTTTGCGCAATCGATACTGTGGGGGTTTAAAGCGGAGGCCGAAGAAAAGGGCAAAGTGCTGGTAGATGCCACCGAATTCCTGCTGCGCGATGCGCATGATGTAACCGGAAGTATAAAACGCGCCAGGCAAGGCAGCTATAACCTTGACGCCAGCCGCTGTGCCTTATACCTGCCGCGCACCAAAAACTTTCCGAAGAATTCAGAGTTTGAAGCCACCCTTACGTTTACCGGGGGCGATGATGCCGGCCGCCTGGTGCGCGAAGTAGCGCCCGATGCGCAGGCGCTTACCCTACGCGAACATCACTCCTTTATAGAGCTGCCCGACAACAAGTATAAACCACGCTCGATGGACCCGCGCGCCGGCTATTTCGGCATCTCGTTCTACGACTACGCCTCGCCTATTAACAGCGATATCGAAACGCGCTACATTGCCCGCCACCGTTTGCAGAAAAAAAATCCTGGCGCAGCTGTTTCAGAAGCCGTTAAACCCATCGTATACTATATAGACAATGGCGCACCTGAGCCCATCCGCACAGCTTTGCTGGAAGGCGCCCGCTGGTGGAACCAGGCTTTTGAAGCAGCTGGTTATAAAAATGCATTTCAGGTAGAAATCTTGCCCGACTCGGCCGATCCCATGGATGTCCGCTACAACATTATCCAGTGGGTGCACCGCAGCACACGTGGCTGGTCGTACGGAGCCTCAGTTACTGACCCGCGTACCGGCGAAATCATCAAAGGACATGTGAGCCTGGGTTCGCTGCGGGTGCGCCAGGATTATCTGATTGCCGAAGGGCTGCTGGCGCCTTATGAAGCGGGTAAACCGGAAAACAAAGCCATGATGGACATGGCGCTGGCACGCATCCGGCAGCTGTCGGCGCACGAACTGGGCCATACGCTGGGCCTGATGCACAACTATGCGGCCAGCGTAAACGACAATGCTTCGGTGATGGATTACCCACACCCGCAGGTGCAGCTGACACGCGACGGTAAAATTGATTTGAGCCACGCTTACGAATCAGGGATTGGTAGCTGGGATAAACTGGCCATCACGTACGGCTACCAGGATTTCCCGGAAGGCACCAATGAGCAGGAAGCACTGAACAAACTGCTGGCAAACGGCATCGCCCAAGGTCAGCTTTTCATCTCCGACCGCGATGCCCGTGCTCCGGGCGGTGCCCATCCCCTGGCCCACCTTTGGGACAATGGCCCCAACGCCACCAACGAGCTGCTGCAGGTGTTGAAAATACGCGAAAAAGCTTTGCAGAACTTCTCGGAGAACAACATCAAGCCCGGCATGGCCATGAGCACACTGGAAGATGTACTTGTACCGATTTACAATTATCACCGCTATCAAACCGAAGCGGCAGCCAAACTGGTTGGCGGCATTAATTATACATATGCCACCCGCGGCGACAAGCAGGTGGTAACACAAGTGGTAGACAAGCGCGAACAGCAAAAGGCACTGGATGCGCTGCTGCAAACGCTCTCGCCGGAGGTTTTAACTTTGCCCGAAAACATCATTGCCCTGATTCCGCCACGCGCACCCGGCGTACGCGACAGCCGCGAGCTTTTTGCCAAACACACCGGCCTTACCTTCGATCCGCTCGCAGCTGCCGAAGCTTCCGCCGATTTCACCCTGTCCTTCCTGCTGCACCCTGAGCGCGCCTCGCGTTTGGTAGAACTGGGCGCCCGCGGCAACAACCTCAGCCTGCTGGATGTAGTGACGCAACTCGTAAACAACACCTGGAAAAGCCGTCGCAAGGAAGGACTGGAGGAAATGGTACAGCTGCAAACGGAGCAATTGGTACTTACGCATTTGCTGGCACTGGCACAGAACGAAGACGCTTCCTACCAGGCCCGTGCTACCGCCACTGCAGCGCTACAAGAGATAAAAGAATTTATTGAGAAAAGATATAGAAGCTACGGAGAGAATGCCTACCATGCCCACCTGATTTTAGCACTGGCCCGCCTGAACCGACCTGTTTCTGAAGAGATACAGCCAAGCCGCCAACTGGATTTGCCACCCGGCGCCCCGATTGGCAGTGATGCATTTCTGGGATGTGAGTAGCAATTGGTGGAAGTATAAGCATAAAAAAGCCCGTCCCTGCCAGATGTAATTCGGCAGGGACGAGCTTGTTTTATACTTATACTTTACAAAAGGGAACGGTATTAACTTTGCTTTTCAGAAGGGAAAAGATCTGCTGAAGCCATACTACTAGGAACAACAGCTACAGCTAATCATTGCTCATTAAGCTCAGCACGTCCGCATAGTCGCTACTACTGGTTTTAGTTTGTGCAGGTTGGCAAAGTTTCTGGGTAAGTGGTGGCATAAGTGTTATCGCGCCAGCAGTTATCAGTTCCTGAGCCATCCCAGAACAAATCAACGCCGGGTACAGGTATAGGCAACTCAGGCGGGGCGGTACCATTGTTTTTCACCTCGTTATTAATTACCCTGGCTCCATCCGGATTCGGTTCTATAGAGGAGAAATCTTCGGGAGGCAACCCGGCCAAACCGCCTAATAAGAGCGTACTTGTTACAGCTATACCCAGAAAATCATTCCCGGAGACATTATTTTTCTCTACCCTGGTATTATCAGTTCCCACTATCAAAATGCCGCAACCACTCGGCACAAAATTTTCGAATCCGCCATTTGGCTCCGAGAAATTTTCGTGATTGTTGTCCGTAATCTCATTGTCAGAAATCAGGATGTCTGAAGAAGTGGTAACCCTTAAGCCGGGTAGAAGCACGACCAATATACCTGCTACATTATCGTAACAGTTGTTGTAGCGGGCTATCACTTTAGAACAATTTTCTATTTCCAGGCCATTTACATTGCCATAAACTGTATTATGGTATAACTCTGAATCCTCGCACTGCCCAACATAAATGCCTGTATCCGTATGGCCGCTCGCTATGCAATATTCAATAAGGCCGTGGTTTGAGGCTATGGGAAATAAACCATACTCCCCGCAGTTAATGGTTGTAACATGGCTCAACACATAATTATCTGCCCTGATCATAAACACGCCGTTTTCCTCAAAATCGCGCAGGGTAACGTAATAGAGCTTAAAACCATCTCCATTTTGGGTTACACGTATCCCGTCTTCTTCATTTGCAGGATTTACAATAACTACATTTTCGCTGCCTTTTATCGTGATATCAGGTTTATCAACCAGTATGGCTTCCTTGTAGGTTCCTGACTTGATAAAGATCACGTCGCCGGGTTCCGCTTTATCTACTGCTGCCTGAATAGAACTTCCGGGAGTAACTACAATATCATAGTGTGGCCATTCTAATCCCGGAAAGAATTCATCTTCACAGGACGTGAGTAGGATGGTTAAGAATAAGACTAATAATCGGCAAGTTCCTGCCAGCCTCCGCCGGGCCGGGCCAAAGATAATAGATGTTTTTAGCATAGCTTTAGTCCTTTAAATTCAATTAAATATTAACAATTAATCAATTACATCACCTGTCATCCACCGGATAATAGGGTTACAGGTTCCATTCCTCCAGAGAGGCAGCAGATAGATCTGTTGTTATCTAGTTAGCTGAATGGGCAATTTTAATGGCTGAAGTATTTTTCTGCAAAGATTAGTTTTGATGCCAGTTTTAAAAACTGTGCCGGGACGTGCGATTAGATTTGTAAATACCTGATGTCAGAGTACAGGCAGCAGGTTTACTCATGTAGTGAAGCAGCTTGTATCGCCCTTTTACCTTATCTGTTATCTGATAGAGGCTTGCGCAGGAATACTTTTACTTTCAGGCAAACTATAAAAGCTTTTAACTGGCTGCCCATAAGATTTGGGTGAATCTTATAACGGGCTTCTTATTATGGATTGATTTTGTGATTTCTGAGGGCTCGTACCATCACAACTAATAGATTTTTCTCTCAACTGCCATATATCTTACTCTTATCACCTAAGGATGTTGCATCTTTTTCATTTTTATTTACAACATAAAGCGATAAACCATTTTATGTGCCTTAATATATAGTCTAAGTTGAAAGTAAGTATAGATGCCGCTTCAACAGGTTCTATATAATCCTTTTATCCTGGCGCAAGTTTTAAGCAAAGCAGAATTTGCTGCACAGCTTTAACTTAACAGTAGGATAGTGTAAAGGCATATAGCAAAAGAGCCGCTGCTGTGATGACACAACAACGGCTCTTGCTACTTCTGTAAAGTATGATTTTCCGGAATGCTACTTCAGCACTTCCACATCAATGTAGCTGTCGTTAAACACCGTTTCTGTCGCTTTTACATAATCGCTTTCAGTGGCTTTGTAGGGGTTCGGCACAAACTTCTGCGGATTGCGGGCAAACAGCGGGAAAGCAGTGCTTTGTACCTGTATCATGATGCGGTGGCCTTTCTTAAAGGTATGCAGCACGTCCTGCAGGCGCACGTTTACATCGGTTTTCTGGTTCGGAACCAGCGCTTCTGGCTTCTCGAAGCTGTTGCGGAAACGCGCCGGCATTATCTCTGAACGCACCATCTGCCAGTAGTTGCTCAGCAGGATGTTCTTGTTCGGCATGTAGTCATGGTTCTCAGTATCTCCCGGATAAACGTCAATCAGCTTCACAATAAAATCTGAATCCGTTCCGGTAGAAGCTATTTTCAGGTGCGACATGATCTCGCCGCCTAAGGTTACATCCTCATCCAACACATCCGTCTGATACACCAGCACATCCGGGCGGCGACCTGCAAACCGCTGGTCTTCGCTCATGTAATTATGCGGCGTAAACCCCATGGTCGTGGTATTATCTTCGGTATAAGGAACCGGTTTGGCCGGGTCGCTGATGTAAGAAACTGAACCGGCTGTGGCAGGCGCTGTCATGCTGATTTTGCCGTCGGCGCCCAGGTATAACCTTTGATGCGTTGCGTTGGCAGCAGGCCACTGGTCAAATGTTTCCCATTCTTTTTTACCGGTATCAAACATGTAAGCTACCGGCAAGCCGGAATCTTTACCGCCTTTCTCTTTCAGGAAGTGGTTAAAGAATTTTGCTTCGATGTTTTTCTGATAGAAAGTGGCAATGCTGTCACCGAAGTATACATTGCTGTGCAGGGTATGGCCTGTTTCGCGCGACCAGCGGCCGTGCCCGAACGGCCCCATTACAATGGTATTGTAAGCTTCCGGATCAGTCTGCTCAATCTTTTTGAACATGTCCAGCGGGCCCGACATATCTTCCGCATCAAACCAGCCGCCGACAAACATAATGGCCGGTTTTACTTTGCCGAAATGACGCGGTAAGCTGCGTTTCTGCCAGAATTCATCATAGTTCGGGTGGTTGATGGTTTCCTGCCAGAAAAAGTTGTCGTGGTAATATTTATCTGCATTGGTCAACGGCCCCATATCCAGCAAAAACTGGTAGCCGTCTTTTGTTTCCGGATGAATGATTTGGTCCGAATACCAGGCTTTGCTGGTGGTATCGGTTTTCTGCACGCCAAAAACCGGGAAAGTGAAGAAATAACTTTCCAGGAAAGCGCCGTTGTGGTGGAAATCATCAAAAAAGAAATCAGAAATGGGCGCCTGCGGAGAGGATGCTTTTAAAGCCGGATGGTTGGATAAAATACCGGCGGCGGTATAAAAACCGGGATAAGAGATTCCCCACTGGCCGACTTTCCCGTTGTTATTGTCTGCATGCTTTACCAGCCAGTCGATGGTGTCGTAAGTGTCAGAAGCCTCGTCCACATCTTTCCTGGTCTTTTTATTATCGATTATCGGGGTCATGTTCGTCCAGGTACCTTCGCTCTTGTAGCGGCCGCGCACATCTTGGTAAACAAAAATATACCCTTCCTTCATCATCGTTTCAGAGGGACCCAGGCGCGCAGGTATTTTGCTGGCGCCATAAGGCGCAATACTGTAACAGGTGCGCTGCATCACAATAGGATACTTGTTCTTCCGCGATGCATCTTTAGGAGTGTAAATAGAAGTGAACAACTTTACGCCGTCGCGCATGGTAATGTACACGTCTTTTTTCGTGTAATTTTCCTGCGCATAATTGTTTTGTGCTCGTGCAGTGCTACAAAAAACAAACGCAATGAACACAAGGGAGTATAATTTTTTCATGAAATAGAAGTTATAACTGCAATTTACAAAAGCGGCTCTAAGGAAAGAAAATAACACGACATAAGTGTCAGGATGTATCATAAAAATCTTCCTTTTGTGGGAATTCAAGATTAACATTTGCCGGCCACATCACTTATCCGCTTGCAGAAACATTCCGCGACAGCCCAGGCGAAGTTCGCTCGCTACAACGACAGCTAAAGATCAAAGCCTACATTACGGATAAACTTGCTCCTGCAACCTGATGGCTGCACCTTTATCTGCCTCGGGAGCCACTTTAGGACAGATAGCTAAATCAGCCGTTTTTCCGTACTTTTGGTGTTAGCATGTACAAGCGCTGCCTCGTTGTACGCCCCCGGAGGGTTTGTCCCGAGGAAAGCACCCCGATACTATGGAACCAATAAGATTAAATAAATTTATAAGCGATACGGGCACCTGCTCCCGCCGCGAAGCCGATAAGCTGATTGAACAGGGCCGGGTAATGGTAAACGGCAAAATACCTGAAGTAGGTACCAAGGTAACGGTGCACGATAAAATACGGATTGACGGCCAGACGCTGGAAGTGAACAGGGAAGCACCCGTGTACATTGCCCTGAACAAACCTGCCGGCATTATCACCACCACCGACCTGTCGCAGCGGGACAACATCATCCGCTTCGTAAACTACCCCGAACGCATTTTCCCTATCGGCCGCCTCGACAAGGATTCGGAGGGGCTCATATTCCTGACCAACGATGGCGACATTGTAAACAAGATTCTGCGTGCAGGCAACAGGCATGAGAAAGAGTACCTGGTTACTGTAGATAAGACCATTACGCCTGATTTTATCAACAAGATGAGTACGGGTGTGGGCATCTTAGGCGTGCAAACTAAGAAATGTTTTGTGGCGCAGGAAGGGCCAAACCGCTTCCGGATTATACTTACCCAGGGCATGAACCGCCAGATCAGGCGGATGTGCGAGGCGCTGGGCTATGAGGTAATTACGCTGCAGCGTACGCGCATCATGAACATCACGCTGGCAAAACTTCCGCTCGGCCAGTGGCGCAACCTCACCGAAGAAGAAATCAGGGTTATACAAAGTATGGTATCCGGCTCTACCAAAACAGAAGAAGGCTCAGTTAGCCGGAAAAAAGTGTCAAACCCGCGTACCGAAGCTGCGCCATCCGGCGGCCGTGGCAGTGCGCCGGGCGTTTACAGGCCTGTAAGTAAACCAGGGAAATCCCTGCAGAGTGGTTACAAAGGCATGTCCGGAAAAAGAGAAGAGCAGGCTGCTCCGGAACATAAGAGCGCCCGTGGCTCCAGGGGAGCCGTAAAAGGCAGCCTGAAAAGTGCACCAGGCAAAAAAAGCGACTTTAAAGGCCCTGCAAAAGGTGCAGCTGCACACGGCAAAGATTTTAAAGCAAAGCCCAGTGCCGCAGGCAGCAGAGGCGCAGCAAAAGGCACCAGTGGCACGAGAGGTGGCGCTAAAAGCAGGCCGGCAGGTGCTTCGGGCAGGCCTGCTGCTACAGGTGGTGCCAAAAGAGGCAGCGCTCCTAAAGGTGCATCCAAACGTTCGCGCTAAGCCGGGCATTTTGGTGGTTTATACTTGAGAAGTATGCTTGATGAAAGTCAAAAAGGTATAGAATTTCTAGCCGGTTTCTTCTTTTTAGGGCTATGTTGATGATACAATTTAGTTGATGTTTCAAGTTCTAAAGCTGGAGCTGGTTTTGGAACCAGTTTAAACTGGCGTGGTTCGGTTTGTATAGGTTCGCCTGTTGAAAACCATCCTCATTTTTACTCCAGGTTGAAAACTTGAAGTATGGGCAACTGGAAAAACAACTAATGTATACTTGTGCCTAATTGTAGTTTTTCTAAGGGACTTATACTTCAGGAAGGAACATTTACTCCCGGTAATCAGTACAGACATGCTAAAGTCATCTCTGTACTGATTGCATTTATACATAAAAAGAAGAGAGGCGCTGTTTCCAACGCCTCTCTTCTTTTTATAACGCTTGACTTTAAACTCTAACTCAGAATCTACTCCCAGCGTCCCATTTTTCCGAGCTGGTAATCGCGGAAAGCCTCTCTTATTTCATCCCCGGTGTTCATTACAAACGGCCCATGCGACACCACCGGCTCATTGAATGGCTGCGCGTGTCCGAAGATCAGCACAGCATCTTCCAGTGCTTCTACCTGCAGTTCTTCTGCATCATTCTCAAACTCAACCAAAGTCAGTTTCTCAGCCAATTCGCCATTAACGCGCACCGACCCACGAACTACATAGAAGAAAATGTTATGCTCCGCCGGCACCTGGGTAACAAAGCGGCCGCCTTTGTCCATATCGATGCTGGCCATGCTGATGTTGCTCAGCGAATCGATGGGGCCCTTTACGCCGTCCCAGTTACCGGAAACAACATGTATTTTCACATTGCCGTCGTCCTCGGTGGCCGTAGGAATCTGGTCTTTCTGGAGGCCGACATACTTGGGCTCCGTCATTTTATACCTGGCCGGCAGGTTAAACCACAATTGCAGAATCTCCAGATCGCCGCCTGCCTTTTTAAACTCCTCCGAGGATATCTCTGCATGAATTAGTCCTGAGCCGGCCGTCATCCACTGAATGCCACCTGCTTCAATCACGCTTTTGCCGCCACCGGTGTCCTGATGCATGATGTCGCCTTCCAGTATAAAAGTAAGCGTTTCGAAGCCGCGGTGCGGGTGCGGACCAAACGGAAGGCCGCGGTTGTTAGGCCCGTAATGCTGCGGACCGTGGTGGTTCAGAAATAAAAACGGATCAATGTATTCTACTTCGCGCGTCGGAATGGCCCGGTAAGTAATTAAATCATCCACCGGGGCATAGACAGCTTTATGTTTTTTCTTTATCTTTCTCATACCAGAAAACTTATATTTCAGCACAAGCTAATGTATAAACACTGATTTTACAAGCCATTTTCAATCAGCTGCAAATTCAGTACAAGAAAATGGCCCCCTTCTACTCCGCTTACTCCTGGCACTAAACAGCTTCTCTGGCATATACTTTCTTTCTTGCCTTCTTCCTGTTCTTCTTCAGGCGGTTTATCCAAAGTATAAGCCCCGTAATCGGGAACGTGAATCCGGCTATACAGGACAGAAAGGCAATGATGCGGCCCGGCATTCCAGCAATAGAGCCTACATGCACCGGGTAAAAAGTGGCGCGCACCCGCTGGCCCAGGTTGCGATCCGCATATAGTTGCTGCCCTATTTTATGGCCTGTATACTGGTCCAGAAACAGCTGATCGGAAGCGCGCTCATGCACCGCATTTTTCGATATGGTGGTAACAGTAAAAGCATCTTCCACTTCGGCGGGTTTGTTTAAGGTATAATATTCGCCACCGGGTAACTGCGCTTTTGCCACAGCAAAGGCTTCATCAAAAGAGATAGTTTTGCCTGCTTCCTGCACACTCGATTTGGGCGGTTCCGGACGTATATTTTCCGTGCCGGTTAAAGTATAAATCCCGTCGTTAAACCACGCAAAAGACCAGGCCAGACCTGTAAAAGCGAAGATGAACAGGAACAAGGCCGTGTAAAAGCCTATCACCAGGTGCAAATCGTGGTTGATGCGCTTCCAGCCGGTATTCCATTTCAGCGTGAGGCGCTGCTTCAGCATTTTCATTTGCTTAGGCCACCAAAGTATAAGCCCGGTCAGGATGATGAACAGGAACAGGAAGGTAGAACATCCGACGATCAACTTACCCAAATCATCGAGCAGCAGCCAGCGGTGCAGCGAAAACATGGTGTCAAAAAACGGCATTCGTCCTTCTGACATACCTGTTATCTGCCCGGTATATGGATTCAAGAAAGCCTGGCTGCCGCGGCCTTTCTTGCCGTGGCCCCCTTTGCCTTTTTCTTTGCCGGGCGCTCCTGCATTTCCGCCGGTTTTCTGCTTTGCTTCTTTCTTTGCATAGCTGAGTTCCACGGTCCGGGTGGGGTCGTCGTATACTTTCACGGATGTTACCTGAGCGCCTGGTACTTGTTGCTGCACCTCTGCCACCAGTTGCTCCAGCGGCACCCGCGTTGCGCCCGCTTCTACCTTATACCGCTCCGGGTAAAGGGCCGCCTGAAACTCTTTCTCAAATACCAGCGCCGCGCCCGTCAGGCAAACGAGCCCTATCACCAGCCCGGACGCCAGGCTCAGGTATAAATGGATGCTGCGGAAGAATACTTTCATGTTTTATACTTGAAGATCTTGTGTGTCCTTTTACAGTTTGTATGAAATAGTTGTGGACAACATGCGCGGCGCAATCGGGTTGATGCTGTTGTCGTCGTGCACGTAATAGCTTAGTTTGTTGAGCAGGTTAGATACTTTTACGCGCAGCGTCAGCCTGTTTAAAGTATAAGCAGCGTGTGCATCGAACTGGAAGAAATCCGGCACCGGCATGGTGCGCCAGGTATCGTTCGGCGTGGTCAGGCGCGGGTTGCGGCCTGCAATTCTGTCGCCAATGTAAAAGCTGCTCAGTCCCAGACTCAGGCCGTTCCAGGCGGTGCTGCTGGTTAAAGTATAAAACAGGCTGGCATTGGCTGTATGCGACGGGTTGTAGCGCAGGCGGCTGTTTTCTTCGTAGGTGTTGCTTTTGGTATAGCGCGTGTCGTTGTAACTGTAGCCGCCGATAAACGAGAAGCCATGAAAATTCCTGGTTTGCAGGTCCAGTTCCACGCCCCGGCTGGTTACCTCGCCTGCCAGTTCTTTGGCCGTAGGTCTGTCTACAGGAGCAGGCACTACGGCCTGTGCCATGTTGCTGTTCACGATGCGGTAAACTGTCAGGTTAGCAGAAAGCAGCCCATTGAATAAATCATTTTTGATGCCTGCTTCATACTGGTCCACAAAAGAAGGCGCCAGGTTATTTCCGTTCACATCAATTCCTGAATTCAGGTTGAAGGAGTTGGCATAGCTGGCGAAAATGGAGGTTGTTTTGGCAGGCTGGTACACCACCCCGAAGCGCGGCGTAAAAGCATCGTCCGTCTGCCTGCTTTCATTTTCGTCTGTTTGCTGGTAAGTATAACGCACTCCGGCCAGCAGCTTTACCTTTTCTGTCAGCGAGATTAAATCCTGCACATACACACCAAAGCGGCCAATCGGGTTCTGCCTTATTTCTTTCACGCTCAGGTCTGGTATGTCGTGGCGTGCTTCATACTTGTTCGGGTCAAAAATGTTGATGGTGCTATAGTTGAGCAGGCTGTTGAAAGCGGTATTTTCGGTATCATATTTATCGGCATCCGCACCGAACAGCAGGTTATGCGCTATTTTGCCGGTTGCAAATTTACCGGTCAGGTCGAGTTGGGCTAGGTAATAGTTTTCGTTTACTTTGCTCCTGTTGATGTTCACGTTCCAGTCGCCATTGGGCTGCACCATGTTGCCGCCGGTATTAGGGCGTGCATTGGCAAACAAATCAGAACTATAATCCTGTGCCGAAGCCACCCCGCGCAGCTGCCAGTTTGGATGAAGTTTGTAGGTGACGGTGGCGGATGCCGTTTTCTGTTCAGCGGTATAGTTGCTCCACGGCACGCCGATAAAGCGGCTGCGCGGCACATCCGGAATCTGATAATCTATCGCGCCGATGCCATAATCCGGCACACGCTCGTCTTTCAGGTAATCGCCTTCCAGCAGCACTTCCAGCTTTTCACTTGGCTTAAAAAGCAAAGAAGGGTTGATGTAGAAACGTTCGGACTGTACCTCATCCCGGAAACTGCCTGCATTTTCATAAGAGGTATTGATGCGGTAAGCTATTTTGTCGTTGTTGTTCACGGAGCCATATATATCCAGGGATGGCTTGTAAAAATCGTAGCTGCCCACCCGCAGGGCCACTTCTCCCCCATTCTCGAATTTAGGCTTTTTAGTTACCAGGTTGATCACGCCACCGGCAGCCACGTTGCCGAACAAAATGGCATTGCTTCCTTTCAAAACTTCCACCCGCTCCAGCGCCGATATTTCAGGCATAATGCCGTTGTTGAAGCGGTAACCGTTTTTAAAAGTATTGCTGCTGCCGAAGTTAAAACCGCGGCCGGCCAGTTCTTCCTGGTAACCGCCGGAATTACCCATCTGGTACACACCGTTCACATTTTGCAGCACATCGCTTAGCCGCAACGACTGACTGCGCGCTATCACCTCCTCGTTTATCGTTACTACGCTTTGCGGCAAATCCATGGGTTTGATGGCAATTTTGCCGATGGCAGTTGATTGCTCGTTTAACGTTTGGTAGCCGGTTACCATCACCTCCTGCAATTGCCTGCCACTCTCGGTAAGTATAAAATCAAGCGTAACGGTTTGGCCGGACAGCACATGCACTGCTTTTTCCTGCGTTTGTAACCCCATGAACTTTGTAAACACGATGTAGTTGCCTTCGCGGATATTATTCAGTTGGAAAGTACCGTCTTCCTTAGCGCTGGTGCCCTTATTCAATTCCTTCACGATAATGTTCACAAAAGGCGCAGGTGCACCGTCGCTGGTTGTAACAGTGCCTGTAATAGAGCCGCTCTGCGCTTGTGCTGCTATGCTGACAAACAACAAGAAAAAAAGGCAGGAAAAAGATTTGCATAGTTTAGAAGTATAGATGCGCATGTAGTATAAGTTTAAATTATTTAGACTAATTATAAATTGTGTGGCAAACTAAGACACTATTTAGAATTAATCCAAATAATTAAAATATAAAAACTTTATATTTCTTGTAAACAGGTGCATTCAAGCTGTTGAAACGTGCTGATTTAGAAGCCAATGCGTTCCTGTTTTTAAATCGAAAATTTTGTTGCTTTAAAAGAGAAAGAATGCCGAAGGAGTGTCTTAACCCTTAACTTTGTGCCATAAAATGATTTAGCAAGCCTATCCGAAAGATCATACACATCGACATGGACGCCTTTTTTGCGTCGGTGGAGCAGCGCGATAATCCGGAGTTGCGAGGAAAACCTGTGGCCGTAGGTGGCAGCCGCGAACGGGGTGTGGTGGCCGCTGCCAGCTACGAAGCCCGCAGGTATGGCGTGCATTCGGCCCTTGCATCCAAGATAGCGGCACAGCGCTGTCCGCACCTGCTTTTTGTAAAGCCACGATTTGAAGTATACAAAGCTGTGTCGGGGCAGATACGCGAGATATTTTATACTTACACCGACCTGGTGGAGCCGCTTTCGCTGGACGAAGCTTACCTGGACGTAACAGAAAACAAGATAGGTATGCCTTCGGCCAGCATCATTGCCAAAGAAATAAAGGCACGCATACTGGCAGAAACCGGTCTGACGGCCTCGGCAGGTGTGTCGTTTAATAAATTTCTGGCCAAAATTGCCTCCGACATGAACAAGCCGGATGGCTTCACGCTCGTAACCCCCGACAAAGCCGCAGAACTGGTGGCAGGTCTGAGTATCGAGAAGTTTCATGGCATCGGCAAAGTAACGGCAGCCAAAATGCAAAGTATGGGCATCCTGACTGGCGCTGATTTGCGCGAACGTACAGAAGAAGAATTGGTCAGGAATTTTGGCAAAGCAGGCCGCTATTACTACCACATTGCCCGCGCCCAGGACAACCGGGAGGTACAACCACACCGCCTGCGCAAATCTGTAGGTTCGGAGCGCACGTTTGATGTAGACCTGACGGAGGAAACCGACATGCTGGAGCGGCTCCAGTTCCTGGCCGCTGAGGTAGCCGGCGACCTGGAACGCCTGCAGGCCACCGCCAAAACTGTAACGGTCAAGATAAAGTATTTTGACTTTACCCTCAACACGCGCAGCAAAACCTATCTCAGCGAATTCAGTTCGGCAGATGCTATTTATACCATTGCGCGCGATCTGCTGCGCCTGCCGCAGTTGCCGCAATACCCGGTGCGCCTGCTCGGCATTACCGCCTCCAGCCTCCTCTACCAACACGACAAGTTACAAGGCTATCAACTCACGCTGGCATTTTAAGGTGATATACAGCAATATACATCCTTTAGCTATCACTTATGTAGATGATAATTAAATCAGCGTTCTTGAGTTTAACGTGAACTCGATAATTACCGCTAGTATAAATAGCTATACTTCAGCTTTATACTTCAGAGAAGTAATTTTTATTAGCTGAATCGGAGCAAAGAACTTTCCAGTTTTTCCGTGAGGCGCCTCGAGAGTTTCCGGTGACGAGCTTTAGCGAGGCAGCCCGAGGCACGAGGGCAGGAAAGGAAAGCAGCGCCGAATGGGAAAACGAGCCCACGCGGACTTGGAGCGCACATAAGCAACTATAAAACTAATTGGTATTTGAACTCAGGATAAACAGAAGCTATCTGAAGAAGCAACTTTTACAGTTATAATTATCGAGTTCACGTTGTATTTAATAAAGTCCTGAATGCCAGCGCTACATTTTCAAATTTATACCTCTTCAATTTTAATTATACCCTAACATTTTACCTGTTCATCGATAAATAACTCCTGCTTATCGAACATTAACTTAAATCAAAGTCTAAACGCTTATATTTAAGATCTCAACTAATCTCTTACCAAAAAATACCTTATGAGTAAAAAAGTACGCTGTCTGCAGCTGGCCGCGTTGCTGCTGGCTGGCGCTATGCTGGCGCCCCCTGCCCAGGCCCAGCGCAGCAAAAGGAAAAAGAAAGACAAGCAGGAAGTTACTGCTACGGCCACACCCGCTAAAAAGGATGACAACGGCCCCAAACCTTACGCCGAGGTAATTACGGCCAAGGCTGTAACCGACGATGGTCTTTTTAAAGTACACCGCATCGACGACAAGTTTTATTACGAGATTCCGGATACGCTGCTGAACCGCGACATGCTGCTGGTGAGCCGCATTGCCAAAACAGCCAGTAACATCGGCTATGGCGGTGAGGAACTGAACACGCAGATGCTACGCTGGGAAAGGCTGGGCAACCGTATCTTGCTGCGCGTGGTTTCCACTGAAAACGTGGCCGCCGACTCGCTTGAGATTTATAATTCGGTGCAGAGTTCTAACCTGGCGCCCGTTATCCAGGCTTTCGATATCAAAGCTTTCAACAACGGTTCGCAGGTAGTAGAGGTAACGGATTTCTTTTCGAAAGACGTACCTGCGCTCGGCCTGGACAAGGATCGCCGTGAGAAGTATAAAGTAAAGCGGCTGGACGACAAACGCAGCCTGATTACCAGTGTAAAAAGTTTCCCGCTGAACATCGAAGCGCGATCGCTGATGACGTATGAGGCCTCTGATCCGCCCTCAAATGAGAGTACCGGCACCATTACGCTGGAGCTGAACCACTCGATGGTGCTGCTTCCCAAACATCCGATGCCCGCCCGCAAGTATGATCAGCGTGTTGGCTTCTTCACTATTTCGCAAACCGATTACGGCACTGAGGAGCAGCGTGCTGCCAACCGCCAGTATATAGTGCGCTGGCGCTTAGAGCCGAAAGACAAAGAAGCATACGCTCGCGGAGAACTGGTAGAGCCGGTTAAGCAGATTGTATACTATATTGACCCGGCTACGCCGCTCAAATGGCGCCCTTACCTGAAACAGGGTGTAGACGACTGGAACAAAGCTTTTGAAGCAGCCGGTTTTAAAAATGCCATCGTCGCCAAAGATCCGCCCACGGTAGCCGAAGATCCGGAATTCAGCCCCGAAGACGTACGCTACTCCGTTATCCGCTACTTTTCTTCCGATATCCAGAATGCCTACGGCCCCAATGTGCACGACCCGCGCTCCGGTGAGATTATTGAAAGTGATATTGGCTGGTACCACAACGTGATGAACCTGATCCACGACTGGTTTTTCATCCAGACAGGCGCAGTGAACCCGGATGCCCGATCCATGCATTTCAAGGATGAAGTGATGGGCCAGCTGATCCGTTTTGTATCTTCACATGAAGTGGGTCATACGTTGGGCCTGCCGCACAACATGGGTTCCAGCCCGGCTTATCCGGTTGATTCGCTGCGCAGCGCATTCTTTACCAAACGCATGGGCACAGCGCCTTCTATCATGGACTATGCCCGATTTAACTACATCGCACAGCCCGAAGACAAAGGCGTTACACTAATGCCGAACATTGGCGTGTATGACAAGTATGCTGTGAAATGGGGTTATACTTACTTCCCGGAGAAAAACGGCTACGATAACACGCAAAAGCTGGCGGCCTGGGTACGGGAGCACGAAAACGATCCGATGTACCGCTTCGGCAGACAGACGCGCAACGTAGAAGACCCTTCTTCGCAAACTGAAGATTTGGGCGATGACGCCATGAAAGCCAGTACCTATGGCATCGCCAACCTGAAACGTGTGATGCCAAACCTCATTACCTGGACAGCAGAAGATAACAAAGACTATGCTGACCTGGAGGAGATGTACGGACAGGTGCTCACCCAGTGGAACCGCTACATGGGCCATGTAACCAACAACATTGGCGGCGTGTACGAGACCTACAAAACTTACGATCAGAAAGGCAACGTGTATAAGCCGGTTCCGCGCGAGAAGCAGGAACGCGCCATGGCTTTCCTGAACAAGCAGGGCTTTGCTACCCCAACCTGGATGCTGGATGCAAACATACTGCGCAAGGTAGAGGCAAGCGGCGCTGTGGAACGCATCCGCAAAACACAGGTCAACATCCTGAACAATGTGCTGGAGCCGGAACGCATGGCAAGGCTGCTGGAAGCACAGGCTATCGGCACCGATACCTATACCTTGCAGGAAATGTTGTCTGATTTGCGCACCGGCCTTTGGGCTGAAGTAAGTGCAGGCAAAAACATCGATATCTACCGCCGCAACCTGCAGCGCGGCTATCTGGAGCGCATGGCATTTCTGATGACGGACCAGAAGGCAGAGAACAACGCATCCTCCGGCGCCGGACGCTCCGGCAGGAACAGCGCATCTGTTGATGTGTCGCAGTCGGATATCCGGCCGCTGGTGCGGGGCGAACTGAACACGCTACGCAACCAGATTGCGGCTGCGGTTCCCAAAACCAGGGACGCCATGACGAAGTATCACCTGCAGGATGCCCTGGTGCGCATCGATAATATTCTGAATCCGAAAAGTTAAGTATACCCTACATTCTATGAGCAAAGCCCCGGCTGTTTAGCCGGGGCTTTTTTGTGCCATTCTACACCAGACATAATCCATTTACCAGCCTGCATTTAACCCTCATTTAAAATAAAGATCAGATAAGCAAACCGACAACCGTACCTTCCATGGCAGGATAATCAAATAAATGCAGTAACTTTGCAGTCCATAAGACTTACCCTAACTTATGGCTGCTAAATATATATTTGTTACAGGGGGGGTTACCTCCTCCCTTGGTAAAGGCATTATTTCTGCATCTCTTGCTAAATTGCTGCAAGCGAGAGGTTATTCTGTAACTATCCAGAAATTCGATCCCTATATCAACATTGATCCGGGCACGCTGAACCCTTATGAACATGGCGAGTGCTACGTAACCGAGGACGGCGCCGAAACGGATCTGGACCTGGGCCATTACGAGCGTTTTCTGAACGTGCCTACCTCGCAATCCAACAACGTAACCACCGGCCGCATTTACAACCATGTGATTACGCAGGAACGCGAGGGCGCTTACCTGGGCAAAACCGTGCAGGTGGTGCCACATATTACTGATGAGATCAAGCGCCGCATGTTGCTGCTGGGTCAGACTGGTGAATACGATATTGTGATAACCGAGATTGGCGGCTGTGTGGGCGATATTGAGTCGCTGCCCTTTATTGAGGCGGTGCGCCAGTTGCGCTGGGAATTAAGTGCACACGAGTTGCTGGTGATACACCTCACGCTGGTGCCTTACCTGAAAGCTGCCGGCGAGCTGAAAACAAAACCAACGCAGCACTCGGTGCGGGCACTGTCGGAGGCAGGGGTGCAGCCCGACATACTGGTTTGCCGCTCCGAATACCCGATACCACTAGAGATGCGCAAAAAAATTGCGCTGTTCTGTAACGTGAAGGTAAACTCGGTGATAGAATCGCTGGATGCAGAGACGATATACGACGTGCCGCTGCTGATGCGCAAAGAGAAGCTGGATGAGCGCGTAATCAGCAAACTAAAACTCACCCACAAAGCCGACCCCAACCTGGAAACCTGGAAAGAGTTTCTGGGCCGCCTGAAAAACCCTACTGCGGAAGTCAACATTGCTTTGGTAGGCAAGTATGTGGAGCTGCCGGACGCATATAAATCGATCATCGAATCTTTTGTGCACGCCGGTGCCACCAACGAATGCAAGGTGAATATCAAATGGTTTCAGTCGGAGAACATCACCACGGAGAATGTGGCAGCCTTGCTGGGCGGCATGGATGGCATACTGGTCGCGCCCGGATTTGGCGAACGCGGCTTTAAAGGCAAATTAGAGTCTATCCGGTTTGTACGCGAAAACCGTATCCCGTTTTTTGGTATTTGCCTGGGCATGCAGTGCGCTGCCGTAGAGTTTGCCCGCAATGTGCTGGGCCTGCAGGATGCCGCCTCTACGGAAATGGACCCCGACACGCCGCACCCCATCATCGATATGATGGCGGCCCAGAAAGAAATTACACAAAAAGGCGGCACCATGCGCTTAGGCGCTTATACTTGTGAACTAAAGAAGGGCTCCAGGGCTTCTTCTATATATGGCAAGCATAAAATATCAGAGCGCCACCGCCACCGTTATGAGTTCAACAACAGGTATTTAGCTGATTTTGAACAGGCCGGCATGTTGGCAACCGGCATTAACCCAGAGACAGGGCTGGTAGAAGTTATAGAGCTGCACAATCATCCGTGGTTTGTGGCAGCGCAGTATCACCCTGAACTGAAAAGCACTGTGCTTAACCCGCACCCGCTTTTTGTGAAGTTTGTAAAAGCGGCCATGAATTACGCTAAATCTAAATAAGCAAATAAACACAATTCAATAAGTATTAAATGGATAAAAATCAAGCAATTGGCTTTGGATTGATTGCCGTGCTGCTGCTGGTATACTCTTTCTTTTTTGCCGGTAAAAACGAGGAGGCACAGCCAAAAGCCGCCATTGAGCAAACAACCAGTATAGCGCAGGCAGACACAACCACTGCCGTTGCAGTAAACGACTCGCTGGCGCAGGCCCGCAGGGCGACGGCATTGGGCGCTTTTGGCGCTGCCGCAACCGGCGAAGCCAGCACTACGACCATCGAAAACCAGGATGTAAGAGTAACTTTCAGCAGCAAAGGCGGCCAGGTGGAGCAGGTGTTGCTCAAGAATTATAAAACCTACCAGGGCGAGCCGCTGTACCTGTTCGACAAAGCAAGCAGCGAAACAGATGTTGTTTTCACGACCAGCGACGGGAAAAAGATACAGCTGTCGGATTTATACTTTGCACCATCCGGAGTAAAAGAAGTGCAGGGCGAAACGGGCCCCGCCAAAACCATTTCCTACCGTGCTAACCTGGGTAACGGCCAGTATATTGAGCAGACGTATACCCTGTACGACAACAGCTTTATGCTCGGTTATAAGCTGGATTTTGAAGGACTGGACGGCCAGGTAAGCGGCAACAACATGACTTTTACGTGGACAGACCACCTGAAGCAACTGGAGCGCGACCTGAAGCACAACCGTGCCAAATCCACCATCAACTATTATACAGTTGCTGATGGCTTTGAAAAGATGGCCTTTAAAGATGAGAAGCAGACCGAAAAGATAGAAGCCCCGATAAAGTGGGTAGCTAATACGCAGAACTTCTTCACGGCAGGCATTATCGCAGGCAACAGCTTTGCAGGCGCTACCATGACGACGGTAGCAGACCCTGCTGACTCTTCTGTGGTGAAGGTGCTTTCCTCGCAAATCCTTATCCCGGCACAGGACGTGCTCAACGGCAAAGGCGAGTTCATGTTTTACTTCGGCCCTAAAGATTACCAGCTACTGAAAAACGTAGGGTATGATTTTGATGATAACCTGGATTTGGGCTGGGGCATTTTCTCCTACGTAAACAAGTGGCTCATCATTCCGGCCTTCGATTTCCTGGAGAACTATATTGCCAACTACGGCATCATCATCATCCTGCTGGTGCTCTACATCAAAACCATTCTGTTCCCGCTTACCTACAAGTCATTCCTGTCGATGGCGAAGATGAAGGTGCTCAAACCTGAGATTGACGCCATCAAAGAACGTAACGACGGTGACATGCAGAAAACGCAGGTGGAAACCATGAAGCTTTACTCCGAAATGGGCGTAAATCCGATGAGTGGCTGTATCCCGATGCTGTTGCAGATGCCGATTCTGTTCGCCATGTTCAACTTCTTTCCGAACTCCATTGAGCTGCGGCAGGAGGCTTTCCTATGGGCCAACGACCTCTCGACCTATGACATCTTCATGAAGCTGCCCTTCACGGTTCCGTTTTATGGCGACCACGTGAGTTTGTTTACCCTGCTGATGACGGCCTCTACCATACTTTATACCTGGTCTAACAACCAGATGAACACGATGCAGGGCCCGATGAAGTATTACAGTTACCTGATGCCCATCATCTTTATGTTTGTGCTGAACTCCTACCCTGCCGGCCTTAGTTTATACTACTTTATGTCGAACATGGTATCGTTCAGCCAGCAGGCCATTATCCGTAAGTTTGTAGACGAGGATAAGGTGAGAGCCAAACTGGAAGAAAACAAGGAGAAGAAAAAAGAAAAGAAAAAAACCGGCGGCCCGTCCTTTACTGAACGTATGCAGGAAGCCATGCGTGTTGCACAGGAAAAAGAGCAGCAAAAGAAGAAAGCCAAAAAGTAAGTAGAAGGACATAAGTAGAAGGACATTAGACACAGGACTTTTTCTATTGTATTCTACTTGTTGATTGATGTTCTTACGGCCCTTGCTGGTGTTATCATCAGCAAGCAAGCAAACTGCTGCTGAAGTATAAATTGCTGGCAAGGCACCGAAGCCGTGTGCTGCTTTGGTGCCTTACTTTAAAGTATAAAAAGCCTTTCCGAAATGGAAAGGCTTTTTACTTACTCCGCCTGCCAAACCAACGTATGAGGAAAAACAAGTATAAAACGATGAAAAAGAACCTTCTGAAACATACCCTGCTATTGGCCTTTGCTGCAACAGCATGCCAACCCAACACGGATGAGGGTAAAACCATTGCCAGCACGCACCCCGAACTGGAGAAACAACTCGCCCGTGATTCCGTGAAAACGCCTATTTCCTCCAACGAAAACCCGGACCTGTACGACCAGTACCGCATCACGCTACAGGAGTACGAGAGCAGCGGCAACTATGCTGTAACTGACATGTATAGCGGCCGCCTGTCGCCGCTGGATGAAGCGGATAATGCCGAAGCCCATACCTATAAAACTGCTTTGAACGAAGGCCTGAAAGAAGGAGTAAATTTTGCCGGCAAGTATACGGTGGTAACTATCGGCTGCGGCACCGGCTGCCAGACACATTATGTGGTAGATAGGGAAACCGGCCGGGTGCTGGACAAAGTACAGAGCAGCATCGGCGCGAAGTATAGCCCTGATAGCCGGCTGTTCATCATCAACCCGCCGGATTCTGCCATCAACTATAACGAGTGTCAGGATTGTGCACCACGCGCTTACGTATTTGAAGATGGTAAATTCAGGGAAGCCGCGCCAAACCGCTAGTTCAAAAATGCCCCACCCCGGTTTATACTTCCGGGCGCCGGTCCTGCTGCTATTTCTATCAGGATTCTGCGGTATACTTCTGAGTGGCTGCGCGGCTGCTACAGCCTGCCATACTTCGGATGTTGCGCAAACACCGCAGCCCCTCCTGCTTTTTCAGAAAACACCCTGTTATGGTTCCTGCCCTGCCTATGATGCCACCATCTACGAAGATGGCAGCATCACCTACATCGGCTACCGCAACGCCCCCGTGGAAGACACGTTGCAACTGTGCCTGCCAAAGCAGGATTTGCAGCAATTACAAAAAGCAGTAGAAGCCCTAAATTATACTTCCCTGCAAAATGTCTACCGCTCCCAGCGCACCGACCAACCCAGCACCTATCTTACCTTTTATCAGAACAGCCGTGAAGTAAAGCGCATCAGGCACCAGGAAGGCGGCCCGCCAGAGCTGTTGCAGTTCCAGGAAATGGTAGAAGAACTTGTAATGAGATTGGTGGAGGAAAAAGTGGCGAAAAAGTAGGTATACTGTCTCACTATACTTGTGTGCCCACGGCTGAAGATAAAGAACCGGATTCCAAAATAATGTATAATTTTCTACTATATTAGCTAAGAAGTATACAAGAGCCGGCAACAGGAATATGAACCTATGATAGAACTGGTTACAGTGCTTTTATACATAGTGCAGACAAGCCGAGTAGACTTCTGTTTAGCTGATAATTAGGTGTAATGCTCATTAATAGAAACAACAAATGAAGCGATTGCTGATTTTTTTAGTCTTTCTACCATTAATTAGCTGCAATACAGTAGAGCAACAAGAAACAAAGGATTGGCAAACTTTAACGATAGGCAGGTATTCATTCGAGTTTCCAGCTGATTTCAAGCTCATTGAAGAAGTTGAGGTTGATTCATATGTAGGTAGAGTTGAGGGAGACAGTATAAGCTTTTTCTTTGACTACGGTGAGTATTCCAATGACCTGGCTCTGACACCAGAACAGTACCTTGAAGATAGTACATGGGTAAGGAATGCTTCTTATCAATTCATGGAGAATGGAAAGACCTATAATGTTGATAAGTTACCGAAAGTAGAAGTTCTCTCTATGAGAAAAGCTAATTTTCAAGACAGCCTGCAATGGAAAGGAAGTGACTATGTAGCAAGAGGTAGGCATGAGAAGTATGTTTTTGATTTTCCAATTTATTTACCCGAAGAAACAAAGGAACATGATATATCTATTGACACGATTGGTAACCAATACAGGAAAATAGTAAAGGCAAAGAACCCCAAGAAGGGAATTACTGGAATATATATTAAACCCTTAAACAGCGATAAAGCATTAAGTATGGTGGCAGACAGTTTAACTAAAACTCAACAAGATTTAGTTGCTAAAATATTATCAACAGTAAGTGTCAAATAAAAAGCAAAACACATAACAATGTGCAGCACTTAGGCTCAGCTACGCTTCACCCATCAGCTGCACGAGTAACGTTGCGCGGCAGCTAAAAAACAGCCAAGTAATCAAAATGGGATTTGGATTTAACTTATTCTTCATATTCATTCTTGTCCCATTGACAGGAATTTTATTGATTGCATGGCTCTTGTCGAAAAAACTGTTAATTGGTAAAATACTCGGTTTCATTTGGCTTGGGATTTTTGGACTTGTCTTGTTGTCGGGAATTGTACGTTGGTTAGCTTCAAAAACAGAATTGGAAAAAGACGACTACTATGGAGAATATGTGGTAAACAGAGATTACTTTAAGGGAATACAAACAGATTGGCAATACAATCATTTCCGATTTGAAATAACTGACCAAGACTCAATCTTCTTTCATGTAACAGATAAAGAGAAAATAATAAAGACTTATCGCGGGACAATAAAGACGACCAATCCAGAATACCATCGCTCTGCCAGACTTATTATTGAAATGAAACAACCGACACACCATATTCTGACAAGTAATCCGACAACCTACAGAAGTGCCTGGAGCTTTTATTTGGTATTTAACTCGCCAGAATTTTATAATGTATTTTTCAAGAAAGGAAAATGGAAACCAATAGACTGAAAAGAAAAAACCGGGCGTACAACAACACCTATAAAGTAGCTACGCCACTTCATAGCCCAGACCATTGCATACCAGCGGCAAATTGCCTCTTCCTGAAGCTGGTTCATTACAAAACAAGATGAAATGAACATAAAACAACAGGCGATTCATACGTATATGCAGGAAGGCACCGTTTGGGAAGTTTAACTCAAAAGTATGGTGCAGGCAGAACGGCCGGCAATTAATGGATAATGATGTATAGGTATTCATAGCCGGCCAACTGCAGGAAAGCAACAGAAGTATTATTCTCCATCAGTTAAAAACGAAATGGATAACGAAGCCCAGGGAGCCCCTCGTGTGACAGGCACGCCGCCAACCTATTGGCTTACCCGCTTTGTGATGCTTCGCCTGCTGGGCATAGTTTACGCAGTAGCCTTTCTGGTGGCCATCAACCAGATAGTTCCTTTGATAGGTGCGCATGGGCTCCTCCCTGTAAATATTTACCTGAAGCAAATAAGCGTTATGTTCGGGTCGGATGCTGCCGGTTTCGTGCGCCTGCCCTCACTTTTTTGGTTCTGGCATTCTGACACAGCACTTTTAACTGTTGCCTGGCTGGGGTTTGTACTTTCCTGTATAGTAGTGGTCGGCTTTGCAAATGCGCTGCTGCTTGCGGTGCTCTGGTTTCTCTACATGTCGCTGGTGCATGTAGGACAGGAATGGTATGGATATGCGTGGGAATTCCAGCTTCTTGAAACCGGTTTTCTCGCCATTTTTCTTTGTCCCCTGCTTGATCTGCGCCCGTTTCCCAGACGGGCGCCACCTATGGCTGTCATTGTTTTATTCCGGTGGCTGATCTTCCGCATCATGCTCGGCGCCGGCCTCATCAAACTCCGGGGAGATCAAATATGGCGTAATGCCACTGCCCTTTTTTACCATTTCGAAACACAGCCTATACCTGGCCCGCTGAGCCGGTGGTTCCACTTTTTACCCCACGCCGTTCTGAAAGCCGGCGTCTGGTTCAATAACCTGGCCGAACTTATAGCCCCCTGGTTCGTCTTCTGGCCACGACCGGCACGTCATATAGCGGGAGCGGTGATCGTGTTATTCCAGGTAAGCATTATCCTGAGCGGCAATCTTGCGTTTTTTAACTGGCTGACGATCGTTCCGGCTTTAGCCTGTTTCGATGATGGCTTCTGGTCCAGGCTTCTTCCCCGGCCGCTGGTACGTATGGCAGAAGCCGCAGCAGATAACGCGGAAGTATCCAGACCCATGCTTGCCACCACCTGGGTGATAATGGCTGTTATTGCACTCCTGAGCATCCGGCCTGCCCTCAATATGTTGTCGCCGGGGCAAATCATGAACACCTCTTACGACCCGCTTAACCTCGTAAATACCTATGGCGCATTCGGAATGGTGGGAAGGGAACGTTTAAACGTGATATTTGAAGGAACCATGGACGAGAAGCCGGACGATGACGCCAACTGGAAACCTTATATCTACAAAGGGCTGCCTGTTTTCCTAGACGAGCGGCCGCCACAAATAGCACCCTACCAGTTGCATCTGGACTGGCAAATGTGGTTTGCCGCTATGTCGTCTCACAATCAATATCCCTGGACGCTCCATCTTGTCTGGAAACTCCTTCACAATGATCCCGGCGCTGTAAGTTTGTTTGCCGGCAACCCCTTCCCCAACAGGCCGCCACGCTATATCCGGGCAGTATTGTATCGTTATACCTTTGCAAAGCCCGGCCACCCCCAGGGGCTTTGGTGGCATCGGGAGCGGGTGCGCGACTGGCTTCCGGCCATATCCGCCAGCGACCCGCAACTGATCGGATTTCTGAAAAGTGCTGGATGGATTCCATAGACAGACAGGAATATGATAAGGGCAGCTGGTAGTTGATGCCGTCAACAAACCCCTCTTCGTGGAGTTACTCCACTTGAGTTAAAGCATAAAGCCCCAGGAAGGCGGCCCGCCAGAAAAAAGCATCGAGCACTGGAATAATGTACAATTTTCTGCTATATTAGCTAAGCAGTATACAAGATCCGGCAACCTATGATAAAACAGGCTACAGCACTTCCATATATAGTGCAGCTAGCAGGAGTAGTTCCTGCTATACAGTAGTTGTACCACAAAAGAAATTAAAATGAAACCAAACTATAATGACCTAGGACTTTCAACCATAATGGGTAAAGAACTAAGAAGTTTGGTTGAAAAACAGCTTAAAGAGGATTTGAAAAATTACGGTGTCCAGAATGAGCAATTAAAATTCGACTGGTCAGAAAGCTGTATTGAAGGACACGACAGTGAATATTTAGATGGCTCAATTGAGAATTTTTCAGGAATCGCAGTTTATGACGAAAAAGACAACCAAGTTGCTGATGGTTGGATGGAATTTATTAACGAACCAAATTTCTTTATTGCCTACTGGGATTTAGCCACGACCTGGGATAACGGTAAGCTTTTAAAAGAGAAAGACTTTGGTCTGCCAGAGCATATTTGGGTTCGAATTCCAGAAGAGATAAGAAGCCGATTTAAAATTGGTCAATAATAAAAAATTTCGAAGTACAACCACACCTATACGGCAGCGTCGCCGCCGCATAGCCCAGTACGTTAGGGGTAATTAAAAAAATACTTATGGGAAAAATAAAAATCAAGTTCACGTCAGATGGTCAGGATATTACCGAACCTCCATATTTCTTCAATAAAGTTGGCAAAATACAGAGTTTACAAAGAAGATACTGGACTAATAAAATTGAAGAAATAGAAATTCCTGGTGACAACTTATTATTCGAATTTGATATAGATAATATTGAAAGAGATATTGATTGGGGAAATCAAGGTTATCCAAGTGAAATAATTAAAGGTAAAATTTTAGAGATAATTTATTATAAAGAACAAAGTGATAAACTAGATAAGATTTTGTCGGAAATATCATCTTGCACATTCGATGATAGGTACAATCTTGATAGATTAGGAAATCAAGCTATTGAAGTCATAAACGCTTTAAATGAATCAAGATATTTTCCCGATATTAACTTTAACAAAGTAAACGCGATAGGAAGAATTCATCATACTCTTAACAAGGAAGTTGAAATTTTAACTAGTTATATAAAGCACAAAGATTCCCAAAGGAGAAAGAACGAAGCACTTTCAGAAGCAAAAAGACATTTAAATTCTGACATAAACAGCTTCAAAATAAGTTTAGAATATTTTGACGTGAATAAAAAAGAAAAATAACTACTCCTAATCTAAAGGTTAGGAGTGATTACAATTATATAAAATGGAAGGATTCGTTTCTCTCTTTCTCTTTATTCTCTTTCCAGTTATTGGTATAGGTCTTATTGCAACTAGCCTTTCAAAGAAGTATAGCAGTAGAAAGAGTAGGTTTATTTTCGGTGTTCTGTCTTTATGCATACCTGCATTATACCTGCTTTCGAGCTTCAAGCATCATAATAAAACTAAAGGATTGATTTATGGTGAGTATAGCTTGAAGGGAGAGAGACAGATTAAGTTAATTCTCAAAGCTGATAGCACATACCTTATGGATTCTTTACCTGAATTGTCTCAATATGATAAAGGTAGATGGAGAACTACAGAATGGGACTATTACGAACTTAAACTGGATGGTATGAATCGACAGTTAAGCTTTCGGATAAGTAGTGAAGGAGATAGAGTAGTGCTTAGGTATCATCCTTGGAAAAAAGAAGACCCAAAGCCAGAACAAGAACTGGTGTTCATAAAAGAAGAAAAATAAACTCTCCTAACAAGGCACATGAACAAAGCTTCGGTCGCAGCCTGTTAAACGTTGAGCCGCCTATAATTAAATGAAAACTCTACTAACATTAGTATTGACCATTCTTACATGGAATCTTTGCTTTTCTCAGGAGAGCACACTTGACTCGATTTGGATAGTGAGCCAGCATAAGTTCCGGGTAATTCTAAAGCTTGATGAGAACTCAAATGATGAATTAAATACAAGTATGGCTTTATTCAGAGACAATGAAGTCATAATGACAGACTCGGTTTCAAGTAGTATGCTGTACATTGAATTTAGGGACATGGACAGTGATGGCTATAAAGATCTGTTGGTCTATCACGATTCAGGGACAAGATCCAATGAAACGTACAACCTGTACTTGTTTAGAAACAATAATAACAGTTTTCGAAAAGTGCAGGGATTCAGTGAGTGGCCGAATATCAGAAAGACAGAAGTGAAAGGGGTTTTAGCAGCTTGTATTCTGACAGGCGTAGTTCATTATAGGTTTTTCCAGCTCAAGAACTCTGGAGAGCTAATTAATTTGAACATTTCGGTAACAGATAGTTTGCTCAATGATAAAGCTTATAATAATGGGCTTAAGGAAGCAAAGAAGAAAGTAGAGTAAAAAACACGGGTCATACAAACCATCGCTGGTGCTTCAGGCTATGTATACACCAGCCCGCTGGGCCATCATGGTTTCCAAATCAGCTAAGCACAAAAACAAGGCAGCCTGGCAAGAATACCAGTTGCCAGCCATACTTTCCCAAATCATTCCTGATTAGCAAGTATAAAATTTTGCTACCTGTAAATTTTATAAATACCTTGTATGCACCTAAGCTTCCCCGGCAAAGCTTGGGGAAAGGCTTATTCCCATTATACACCGATGACCATGTGGCGCTCCATTATTACAGGAACAGGAAGTTATATCCCAACAGAAGTTAAGACAAACCAGGATTTTACGGCGCATAAATTTTATACGGAAGATAAGGCGCCCATCAACTCCCCGACAGAAGTTATAGTAGAAAAATTCCGGAAGATAACGGGCATTGCCGAGCGGCGTTATGTGGAGGATACATTAACTACTTCGGATATAGCGACCATTGCTGCTGAAAGAGCAATTCAGAACAGCGCCATTGATCCTGAAACGCTGGACTATATTATAGTAGCGCACAACTTTGGCGATGTGGTAAAAGGCACTTTTCAATCGGATGCGGTGCCTGCCCTGGCCAGCCGCGTAAAGCACAACCTGAAAATACAGAACCCCGGCTGCGTGGCCTACGATCTCCTGTTCGGCTGTCCGGGATGGATACAGGGTATGATTCATGCAGATGCTTTCTTTAAAGCCGGCCTGGCTAAAAAAGCGCTCGTTATCGGCGCTGAAACGCTCTCGCGCGTTATCGACAGCTATGACCGGGACAGCATGATATTCAGTGACGGGGCTGGCGCTGCAGTGGTGGAGTACACCGAAGTTCCGGAAGACGGCAGCGGCATGCTGGCCAGTTGCACCCTCAGCCACAGCGTACAGGAAGCCTACTTCATCAACATGGATAAATCTTACGCGCCAGGTTATGATGCCGGTATCCGGTACATCAAAATGAAAGGACGCAAAGTATACGAATATGCTATAAAGCTGGTGCCAGAGGCGATGAAGAGTTGCCTGGACAAGGCCGGCATCGACATAAAAGATTTAAAAAAGGCATTTATCCACCAGGCAAACGAAAAAATGGATGAAAGCATGATTCAAGCTTTGTACAAATTATATGATTTACCCCAGGCACCAGACAATATCATGCCCATGAGCATCCATTACCTCGGCAACAGCTCGGTAGCCACCGTTCCGACGCTCTACGACCTGGTAAGAAGCGGGAAAGACGAACGGCACAAGCTGCACACCGGCGATGTGATTTTGTTTGCCTCTGTGGGAGCAGGTATGAACATCAACGCCATTTGCTACAGGGTATAAACCTGGAATAATACATTTTATATATAGAGGAGCATCTAAAATAAGTTTCAGCGGGGGCAAACCTGCTGTTTCGGTTAAGTTTTGTTTAGCAGTTCCTCCCCTTCTTATGGCACTTGCTATATCTGCCAGATATTCAGGTATATTCACTTCTTTTTTACCTGCTCACATCTTAAACCAGCCTGTTTTAGGGCTTGCTTCAGGACCTTTATTCAGATTGTTCCGAACGCAAATCCAAATGCGCCGTACAAAATATAACAAGTATGCAGTGTAAATAAACCTGTAAAAGCTATATTTTGATATGGCTATAAAGAAAGACGATGAGCAAAATATCCAAAGAAGAAATACAATCTGAATTCGACCAGAAACTGCGGGAGAGTATGGCCGGAAAGCAAGATGATGGCCGGCCGCTGCAACCGGATGCTGAGATCAGGCAAACAGCGGAACCAGGGGATGCTGAAGTTCTACCGGTTTCTGAGGTTATCCCCGTTATCGAAGAGCAGATACGCATAGACAAGCAGGTAATAGAAACCGGCAGCGTGCATATTGCTAAAAAAGTACACGAAGAAAGCGTTAATGTAGATGCTCCTACCGTGCACGAAGAAGTCAGCGTAGAGCGGGTGCCTATTAACAGGCAGGTAGAAGCAGCGCCTGAAGTACGTTACGAAGGCGATGTAACAATTATACCCGTTATGCGCGAAGAAGCGGTCGTAATCAAGCGCCTGGTGCTGGTAGAAGAGCTGCACATAACTAAACGCATGGTACGCACCCACGAGCAACAGCAGGTTACCCTGCGCAGAGAAGAAGTAAATATTAACAGGGAAGATAACGGTGAAAGCCGCCCTGTATAGGTCTGATAACCAGATCTGAAATTGTGTAACATTAAACCAAAAACTAACTATGGAAAAGCAAACAGTAATAGGAATTTTCGATTATGGAATAGACGCACAAATGGCCGCTCAAAAGCTTATGAAAAGCGGTATTCCTGATAATAATATAGATTTATTTGTTAATGGCGCCCACGAGAGAACAGGTAATACAACCGGCACAAATACATTAGCGACAGACAGAAACAGAGATAATGACGAAACCGATAACTTCTTCGGTTCACTTTTTGGCGACAGCGACGAGTCAACCAAGTATGCGGAAGTGGCCCGCCATGGCGCAGTGCTGACGGTTCACGCCCAGTCTGAGGAAGAAGCCAAACGCGCAGCCGAGCTACTGGATCAGTGTGGCGCAATAGATGTAGATAAAAGAGCAGAACAGTACCGCAGCATGCCGCAGGAAAACAGAGCTGACTGGATAAAATCGAATTCTTCGATACCAGTGATAGAAGAAGAAATGGAGGTAGGCAAGCGTGAAGTAGAAACCGGTGGTGTAAGGCTAAGGAGCCGCATTGTGGAACGCCCGGTAGAAGAACATCTGCGCCTCCGCGAAGAACATATTAATGTAGAACGCAGGGCTGTAAACCGGCCGGCCAGCGAGCAGGATTTTGCCGCTTTCAAAGAAGGCGAAACCACCATCATAGAGCATGCCGAAGTTCCGGTAGTGAACAAGGAAGCCCGCGTGGTGGAAGAAGTGAGCCTGAACAAGGAAACCGAATCGCGCGATGAAACAGTTCGGGGCACCGTTCGGAAAACAGATGTAGAAATCGATGATCTCGATGAAACCAACGAGAGAAGAAATCAGCGGCCCGGAGGACAAAGCACTCTCTAAGTAATGTTCCTGAGCTTTAGGTTTTTATAATAAAAGGGTAGTTGCACACGCAGCTGCCCTTTTTTACTGTCCTGCCAGTTTATCCAGGGATCATACCTGGCTGCGCTTGTTGCGTTTTCAGACCAACACTCGTTGTTCAAGACACATACACAATGGCCGTTTTTATGGAGAAGTACACACATTGCGGAAGTTCTGTTATTTTTGTAGCTGACCCAGGCGCTGCCTGAAATCAACTTAGCAACCAGTTCTGTAACACACATCCAGACCAAATTTTTAAACCGGCTTTATACCTGAATAAAGTATAACATGACATCACACATACTCTTAATCAACTGCCCCGATCAGCGCGGACTTGTTTACAACGTTACCAGGGTGCTGTATAAGCATGATTTGAATGTAATTAGCAATGGTGAGTTTGTTGAAAGAAATTCCAACCACTTTTTTATGCGAACAGAGTTCTCCGGTGATTTTGAAAGAGAAGAGTTATCAGACGAACTAAAAGCAGTTTTACCGGAAGCAGCAGAGATTAAGCTTACGGGCAAGCGAAAAAAAGATATCGTCTTGCTGGCCACCAAAGAACACCATTGCCTGAGTGATCTGCTGATCCGCCATGCTTTTGACGAGCTCAATGCCAACATATTGGCTGTTATCAGCAACTATACTACTCTGGAAGAACTGACAAAGAAATTTGATATTCCTTTTCGCCACATCAGCCATGAGGGCAAAAGCAGGGAGGAGCATGAGGCAGAATTACTGGTGGCAGTGCAGCAGTATAACCCCGAATTTATAGTGCTGGCCAAGTACATGCGCATTCTTTCCGAAAACTTCGTTTCGCATTTCACAAATCGTATTATCAATATCCACCACTCTTTTCTGCCGGCTTTTGTAGGCGCCAATCCTTATGCGCAGGCTTACGAACGGGGCGTAAAAATTATCGGGGCCACTACCCACTTTGTCAACAATGAGTTGGATCAGGGCCCCATTATTGCGCAGAGTGTTATCCCGACCGACCATACGCACAATGCCAAAGAAATGGCCCAGGCCGGAAGAGACGTAGAGAAGATGGTGCTGGCCAAATCGCTGAAGCTCGTCTTGAATGAGCAGGTATTCGTGCACCGCAACAGAACCATTATTTTTACCTGAATCCCGATGTAATTATTACCAAAATAACAAGGAGGCTTTGCTACAGCAAAGCCTCCTTGTTATGAAAGACATCTTACCTGGATTTGTTTACTTTGCTTCAGTTATTTCCAAAATCACACTGGCGCGGCGGGCATTTACATCCGGGTTAATACCAATGGTCATCAGGTAATTTCCGGAGTAAACAGCATCATTCGCTAAGGTGGATTTGGTGCCCGGGTAAAGGTTTATTTCTTTTATGCGATACTTCTTATCCGGTTTTAAGCCCCCCAACTTTACAGGAGATAAACTGCCGGCACCATAACGGTTGCTGACCAGGTAGTTGAACATAATCGCTTTGCTTTGCGCATCATCTACATACATCAGCGAAGCGAAGTCATTTTTTTGCGGATTTACCAGCCGGAACAGGTCGCCGTGCCATACCACGTCACTAAACGACTCATACGTATCCACGGCATCCTGCGCAAACTTCAGGTCTTCCTTACCCAGTTTACTCACCACAATATCAAAGCCGAGTTTGCCCATCATGGCCACATCTGTCCGGAATTTAAGCGGTTGTTTGCCCCAGTCCGTCACATGGTTGTCCTGGGCAATGGCCGGGAAGAAGTAAGAGTATTCCCATTGCATGAAAATCCGCTCCAGCGGATCGGTATTGTCGCTCACCCAGAATTCGGTAAAATATTGCAAAGCGCCATAGTCCACACGGCCGCCGCCGCCCGAGCACAGCATCATGGGCAGGTTGGGGTACTTGGCCCGGAAACGCTCCAGCACTTTGTAAAAACCCCGTACATACTCCACATACAGGTGCGACTGCTTCGACAGGTAAGCGGAGTTGGCGTTGTAAATCACGGCATTACAATCCCACTTAAAAAAAGCGACACCAGGGTTCTCCGTCAGTATCCTGTCCAGCACGCCAAACACATGATCCTGTACTTCGGGGTTGCTCAAATCCAGCACCAGTTGGTTGCGGTACAGGTGTTCGGGGCGGTTAGGCTGCCGGATTACCCAGTCCGGGTGTTGCTCGTATAGTTCGCTTTTCGGATTTACCATTTCCGGCTCCACCCAGATACCGAATTTCACGCCGTTTTTCTTTGCCTGCTTTACCAGGTAGCCAATGCCGTGCGGCAACTTTTTCACGTTCTCCTGCCAGTCGCCCAGGCCGGCTCTGTCGCTGTTGCGCGGATATTTGTTGGCAAACCAGCCGTCATCCAGCAGGAACATGTCCACACCCAGTTTCTTTGTTGCTTCGATGAGCTCTGTGAGCTTTGGTTCGTTAAAATCGAAGTAGGTTGCTTCCCAGTTGTTGAGCAACGTCAGGCGCGAGCCGGTGCCGTTCAGGATTTTACACTTCCTGGCCCAGCTGTGCATGTTCCGGGTGGCTTCGCCTTTTCCTTTGTCCGAGAAAGTATACACGAAAGGAGGTGTTTTGAACTCCTGGGCTGGGGCCAGCGCATAATCAGAGGCAAACGGGTTGATACCGGCAATGATGCGCAGGTTGTTGAGCGGATCTACCTCCAGGTCAAACTTAAAATTTCCTGTCCATTCCAGCGAGCCATACAACACGCTGCCTTCTTCCTCGGTAGCAGGCTTGTCGAGCGACACCATAAAGGTAGGCGGCTGGTACAGGTTAGCCCTTGTGCCCAGTTTGGAATCCAGTACTTTTATGCCGGCCGTCAGGCGCTCTTCTTCAGGCTGCATTTCTTTGGCCCAGTCGCCGTGGTAGTGGCCCAGCCAGTAATCTTCTGCTGATAGGTATAAATTGGCCGATGCATACTTATGTAAGGTTACACTGTCTTTTTCGTTGTTCCGGATGGCTGACCATTGTTCCACCACATTCTCCTTGTTGTATACTTTGTAGTATAACGTCACGTCAAAATTGTACACAGGGTCTTTCAGCAGAATGCTGGTGGTGGAGACATTATCGTTTTCCTTTTGCACCTGGTGGCTCACATACAGCAGGGCCAGCGAGGTGTTCCCATCTGCATGGGTTACCTGTATGGCAGGCTCTACCAGGTTGCGCGAACCGGCCGACGTATAGGCAGCATTCAGCACGCCAGAGTAATCATCTCCCCGCTTATACATGCCCGGTATATGTTGATATTCCGCAGTGTTTTGTAGTTTTTTGCCGAAGTAGATGATACCGACCCTTTTATCCTCCCCTACCTGCAGCACCAGCGCATTATCTTTCGACTCGATAGGAATAATTATATTTTTTTGAGCAAACACATTGGTAGCCAGAAGGGTGAGCAAGGCCAGCAGTAGGTTCTTTGCTTTCCAAACCGGCACACCGGAGGAAGCAAAGCGGAGTTTCATACCTGTCATTAATTGATGTTTAAGATGTTTAGGAAGTTTAAAGTATAAATAAAGATAATTCGTGTTTAAGGCCGTCTTCATATGTCTGTAAAATAGCCCTTCATGTATAATCAGGCACAGAGGTGATTGCCCGGAGCCAGCATTATTTCTTTCCGGACAAGAAGCCTTCTCCCGGAGGCATGATAACTAAAATTAAGTACTGGAACAATAATTAAAGACATATTTATTGTATACAGCCATTCTGAAAAGATCCTGTGTGTGATTAACAGGAAACTATCAGGATAACAAAACACAGTATGGATTACTTTTAAGCTGATGGTATCAGGGGCTGAAGAAGTAAGTACTTCGGACTGCTTATACCTGAAATCCCTTTGTCCGTTCCTATTTTATCAGCCGCTCAAAAGGTGCCGGAAACCGCCGGAAGTGTGGATAAAAATACGCTGCGCGTTCTGAGTTGCGTCGCTTAAAGTGGCTAAAAAATTGTATCTTTGTGCAGGCTTCAGCTGTTAAAAGTACATAGCTGAAGTGCTAAACCAGCAACATTATGCAAATAACATACTACGGGCAATCCTGCTTTCTCATCCAGATAGATAAACACCGCGTCTTATTTGACCCTTTTATTTCGCCCAACGAGTTGGCCGCAGAAATAGACGTAGATGGTATAAAAGCGGACTTTATCCTGCTGTCGCATGGCCACAGCGACCATGTGGCGGATGCCGAACGCATTGCTAAAAACAACAGCGCCACGCTGGTAGCCAACTTTGAAGTAGCCAACTGGTTTGGCGATAAAGGTGTGGAGAAAACGCATCCCATGAACCCCGGCGGCAAGGTAACGCTTCCGTTCGGAACAGTGAAAATGGTAACAGCCATCCACTCCAGTTCTATGCCTGATGGCGCTTACGGCGGTGTGGCCACCGGCTTTGTGGTAGAAACCGAGAACAAAGCCTTTTACTTTGCCGGCGACACGGCGCTGACGTACGACATGAAACTCATACCAGAGCAATTTGACCTGGATTTTGCCCTGCTTCCGATCGGTGATAACTTTACCATGGACATACACGATGCCGTGCTTGCTGCGGATTTTGTGCAGGTGGATAAAATAATTGGGATGCATTACGATACTTTCCCCTACATCAGGATAGACAAAGAAGAGGTGCAGGAAGTGGCGCAGCTGGCAGGTAAGGAACTTATTTTAATGGAGATAGGTCAAACAATAAACCTATAAAGTATAGCATGGGAAAAATTATAGCAGTTGCCAACCAAAAAGGTGGGGTAGGAAAAACCACCACCGCCATTAACCTGGCGGCAAGCCTGGCAGCTCTTGAATATAAAACACTTTTGGTGGACGCAGACCCGCAGGCAAATGCCACGTCGGGCCTGGGTTTCGATCCAGCGACCATTACCAGCAGCATCTACGAGTGCATGGTGGAAGGCGTGAAGGCAGAAGACATTATCCTGAAGTCGCCTTCTATCGATTACCTGGATCTGATTCCGTCGCACATCGATCTGGTGGGTGCGGAAGTAGAGATGATCAACCTGCCCAACCGGGAGGAAAAGATGCGCAAAGCCCTCAGCAGCCTGAAAGAGCAGTACGATTACATCATCATCGACTGCTCGCCTTCGCTGGGACTGATTACGGTAAACTCGCTGACGGCAGCTGATTCGGTGGCGATTCCGGTACAATGCGAGTATTTTGCGCTGGAAGGCCTGGGCAAGCTGCTCAATACCATCAAAATCATCCAGTCGCGCCTGAACCCGGAGCTGGCTATTGAGGGCATCCTGCTGACGATGTATGACGTGCGCCTGCGCCTGAGCAACCAGGTGGTGGAAGAAGTAAAAACGCACTTTCAGCAGATGGTATTCGATACGATTATTCCCCGAAACGTGAAACTAAGCGAGTCGCCAAGCTTTGGCATACCAGCCCTGCTGCACGATGCCGAAAGCAAAGGCGCCCTGAGCTACCTGAACCTGGCACGCGAAATTGCAGAGAAAAACAGCGTGGCGCTGGCAAAATAATTTTAAAAGAGTACATGTCTGATAACAAAAATTCTGCTGCAAAACGCAAAGGCGGCCTTGGCCGGGGCCTTAATTCCCTGCTGGAAGGCAACAAGTATACCGGCAAAATTGATTCTGAAACCATTAACACTGTTAATACCATCGCAGATATCGCTATTGATCAGATCCAGACCAACCCTTACCAGCCACGCACGCATTTTGACCAGGCGGCGCTGGAAGAACTGGCCGAATCTATAAAAATACAGGGCATCATACAGCCCATTACCGTGCGCCAGCTGGACCAGCAAAGCTTCCAGCTGATTTCGGGTGAACGCCGCTACCAGGCGGCTAAAATAGCGGGCCTGACGGTGATACCTGCTTACATCCGCAAAGCCAACGACCAGCAGATGCTGGAGATGGCGCTGATAGAAAACATCCAGCGCGAAAGCCTCAACGCTATTGAAATAGCCCTCTCCTACCAGCGCCTGCTGACCGAATGCAGCCTGAAACAGGAAGAACTGGGCGACCGCGTGGGGAAAAAACGCACGACCGTAACCAATTACCTGCGCCTGCTTAAATTGCCGCCGGATATACAAATTGCACTCCGCGACAATGTGATTTCGATGGGCCACGCAAGGGCCCTGATTAACATTGACACTGTGGAAAAGCAGCTGGATGTATTCAAAGAAGTAGTTGCCAAAGAGCTGTCGGTGCGCAAGGTGGAAGAGCTGGTGCGGAACCTGCAAAACGCTAACAAAAAACCCGATCCGCAGCAGAAACTCTCGTTTAACAAGTATGACGAAGAGCTGAAAGGCGTGGAAACAAAACTCTCCTCGCAGTTCGGCACCAAAATTCTGGTCAAGGCCAACAACGAAGGCAAAGGCGAAATAAAGATTCCGTTTGTGTCGGTGGATGAGCTGAACCGCATTCTGGAAATACTAAATTACTAATGTGCATGAGGCTTAAAAGTTACACCGCGGCGCTGGCGCTAAGTATAGGTTTATACTTTACGGCCTCCCCTGCTTCGGGGCAGGTAGTAACTGAGGGCCCGGATTCGGTGATCGTGCCCCTGCCTGTGGCTGATACAGCAAAGGCCGACAATACTTTTTTCCTGGATAAGTGGAACCGCCCCGCAAAAGCAGCTTTTTATTCGGCGGTGTTTCCCGGCGGAGGACAGATCTACAACAAGAGTTACTGGAAGCTGCCCATTATTTACGGTACAGTTGCAGTGCTGGGTTATTACCTGATCGACAACAACAACAAATACCAGGACTTCCGGCTGGCCGCTATTCAGCGGGCCGACTCCACTGATAAGTATGTGAGCAGCCCCATCTATGGCATTAATGTATCCAGGGGCTCACAGAATATCCGCTTCGCACGCGATTATTACCGCCGCAACCGCGACTTAACCATCCTGCTTTCCATTGGCTTTTATGGCCTGCAAATAGCGGAAGCCTACGTGCATGCTTACCTGAAAGATTTTGACGTGAGCGAAGATCTGAGCCTGCGCGTGCAGCCGGGCCTGATGCGCGTACCGCACGCAACCGGCTATACGCCCGGCCTCACCCTTACACTTTATACTACTTCCAGACCAAAATGAGAATTTTACTGATAGGCTATGGCAAAATGGGCAAAACCATCGAGCAGATGGCCCTTGCAAAAGGCCACCAGATTGCCGGCATTATTGATTACCACAACACGGCAGATTTGCAGAAGTATACGGCCGGACAGGTAGACGCTGCCATTGAGTTTACGCACCCCGAAGCTGCTTTCGGCAACATCAGCTACTGCCTCAAAAACAACATACCCGTTGTTGCCGGCTCCACGGGCTGGCTAGACCATTATGAGGAGGCAGTGGAACTTTGCCGCCAGCAGAACGGCGCTTTTTTCTATGCTTCCAATTATAGCGTGGGCGTAAACCTGTTCTTCCACTTTAATGCGTACATTGCCGGCAAAATGCAGGCTTATAAAGCTTACCAGGTAGCTGTAAAAGAGGTACACCATTTGCAGAAGGTCGATAAGCCCAGCGGTACCGGCATTACAGCGGCAGAGGGCATTTTAGCCAGTTATAAGGATTTGAGCGGATGGGTAAGTGATAATCCGGAAGAAGAAAGTAAATTAAACATAACTTCGGAGCGTGCGCCCGATGTGGTAGGAACCCACATTGTTACCTATACCTCTGAAGTAGATACCATTGAACTTGGCCACATTGCCCACAGCCGCGCCGGCTTTGCCGAAGGTGCGCTGATGGCCGCCGAATGGCTGCAAAACCGCAAAGGCGTTTACGGCATGAAAGACATGCTGAACCTGTAATTCTAGTTTAAGCAGATGAAAGTAAAATTTTTGGGTAATAAACCTGAAACAAAAAAAGAGAAGAAGAAAAAAAGCTTCCTGCGCGAGTGGGGCGATGCCATCCTGTTTGCCGTTATCGCAGCCAGTCTTATCCGTTGGGCTACATTTGAAGCATATACCATTCCTACGCCATCCATGGAGAAGTCGCTGCTAGTGGGCGACTTCCTGTTTGTGAGCAAGCTGCACTACGGCCCGCGCACGCCCATGACGCCGCTGCAGATACCGCTAACGCACCAGGTCATCTGGGGCACTGACATTCCTGCTTATTCCGATGCTATTCAGCTGAAGTCGTACCGCCTGCCGGGTTTTTCAGAAGTAAAACGCTTTGACGTGGTAGTTTTTAACCATCCGGTTGAAGACCAATACCCTGCAGACCTGCGCACCAACTTCATCAAGCGTTGTATCGGCCTGCCCGGCGATTCGCTGCAGGTAAAAGACATGCAGGTATACATTGACGGCAAGCCTATTGACAACCCCGGGAAAATGCAGTACAAGTACGCAATAGTGCCGAAAATACAACTCAAAGATAAATTTTTTCAGGATCGCCATATCAACTTGAAGGATATATACCCTTTTAAAGGAGGGTATGCCGTAGATGCCACACCAGAATTGGCCGCTGAGATAAAGCAGCTTCCCATCATCAAAGATGTGATGCTACTGAAAGAGCTGCCGGGCGAAGCCGACCCGCGAGTGTTTCCGCAGGTGCCGAGCAAGTATGTATGGAACAAAGACAACTATGGCCCTATCTACATTCCGGAAGAAGGAGCCACAGTAGCCATAACACCTGCCTCGCTCCCCTTCTATGAGAAAGTTATACTCGACTATGAGCACAACGAAGGATACACTGTGAAGGATGGCAAGCTGTACAAGGATGGCCAGGAGGTACATCAGTATACTTTTAAACAGGATTATTACTTTATGATGGGCGACAACCGCCACAACTCTGAGGACTCCCGTTTCTGGGGTTATGTGCCGAAAGACCACATCGTAGGCAAAGCAGTGCTTATCTGGATGTCGGTGAACCCGGAAGGCAGCGGCTTCGGTAAAATCCGGTGGGACAGGCTGTTTAATATAATAGAATAAGCTGTTTCCCTTATACTTGAAAAGCCAGACCTATGGTCTGGCTTTTTGGTTAGGTATATTTTGGTAGTGATTCGTTTGAAAACATTTGCTACATTGTCTATCACCAGATAAATGTCAGGAGATTTAGCTGATTGCATTCAAGGTATAGTGCAGATAAGCCGAATAATTCCGTATATACACAAATTGTGTGCAATTAATAAAATAGCTGCTTTGAAAGATGAACCATATTAATATTCACTTATTAATGCTGATAGGAATTATGCTCTGCAGTGGAGCATTTGGTGGATATCTAAATTACCTTCATAATTTTGATACGGTTGCTAACGAGAACAAGGACAAACGGGTAAAACTAAAGTATGTACTCTTAGGAATTGGATCTGCGTTTTTAGTCCCAGCCTTTCTTAAAATGATTGCAAGTGATTTAATAAAGGACACTGAACAATATGACAACATCAGTTATTTGATTTTTGCTGGATTTTGTCTAATTGCTGCAATCTTTTCTAGAAGATTCATAAATACAATTGGTGAAAGAATACTTGAAGCAGCCAAACAAGCACAGCAAACATCTAAAGAAACAAAACAGCAAGTCGAATCCACTCAACAAGAACTAACCAATACCCAAGAACGAATTGAAGATGTAAAACTAGCTGTTAGTTTAAAAACGTTTACAAAAGAAGCAATGCCTCTAGATACTGAGAGCTCTCATGCTATGTTATTAGAACTAGTCGACTCGTTCATTGAGAGGACTAGTGTTCCTGATTACGCTGAAAGGCTAAAACTAAAAGCAGAGATTGGGAGAAAGATGGGGCAAATTATTATAAGCCACAACTTACCTCAAGACGAGCTTTTAACTAAGTATCCAAAGGAAGGAATGTATTTAGGATTGGCATATTCGGTTGAGTTAAGGCCGAATCCGTCATGTCTTTCCTTGTTAAATAAGCTTGCTAAAATTACATCCCAACTTTACACAAAGTATGTTATCCTGCTTGCCTATAAAACTCTCGCAAGTAGCGGATTGATTAGCAAGGAAGCGGCAAAAGAAGTTGCTCAAAATGTAAGACTTTTCCGAGCAAAAGCCGATAAACCATTGCTGCGAAATATAAACGATACTATTAGTGTATTGAAATTTATAAATCCTGAAATTGGAAGCTCTTGAGAGCTGCATACAACAGTATGTTTATAAAATTGTGGCTGGACGTTAAACTTTCAGCTATAAGTTTTTATCTTGCTTTTGGGGTTAATTGAACCTAACATTATTCAAATACCCCAACTTCATAAATACTTTAACCTTGGCCGTGACTAATAAGAATTAATTTGCGCAAGCTGGCTTTAAAAGCAACTTCTTGTAAGTTTAAATGCGAACAATAATCAGAAAATAAAACGACTAAAGCTCTACAAAAATTACTTTAAGACTTTTCCGCCATTGTTGGCGTTCTCACCAGCGATTTATACCTGAACAGCTAAACAGACATATCAGCAAGGGCATCCAAAATTCCTTTGAACTAAGTTTCTTACAGAGCCATACTTGCTCGCTTTAAGCCACAGCAAGTATAAAATGCACATAAATCAGTTTATACCTTACCAGTCTATGGGCTTTTCTCCGTGCGCTTCGAGGTATTGGTTGGCTTTGCTGAAATGGCGTGTTCCGAAGAAGCCGCGGTCGGCAGCAAAGGGCGAAGGGTGCGCCGCTTTCAGCACCAGGTGCTTGCTTTCGTCTATAAAAGCACCTTTTTTCTGCGCGTAAGCGCCCCAGAGCATAAAAACCACGTGCTCCTTCAGGTCGTTCACTTTCTGCACTACGGCATCCGTAAACTCTTCCCAACCCTTTTTCTGGTGCGAGCCTGCGTCGCCGGCTCTTACCGTTAAGGTAGCATTCAGCAACAGTACGCCCTGCGCCGCCCAACGCTCCAGGTTGCCGGTGGCCGGCATGTCTTTGCCCAAATCGCTCTTAATCTCCTTAAAAATATTCAGCAGCGACGGCGGGATGCGCGTCTGGTCGCTTACAGAAAAAGCCAGTCCGTTTGCCTGGTTTGGCCCGTGGTAGGGGTCCTGCCCCAGTATCACCACCTTCACCTTATCGAAGGGGCACAACAGAAAGGCATTAAACATTTGGCTGCCCGCCGGATAAACTTTTTGGGAGGCGTATTCGTCTTTAACAAAGGATACAAGCTTTTTGAAATAAGGCTTTTCGAATTCATCTTGTAGCACTTTTTGCCAGCTTTCTTCTATCTTTACAGTCATGGGTAAGGGGTCAGGAAGGTGAGTTGCAAATAAGGGAATACATCGCCACGTTGCAAACCTATGGTTCCTCCTTATACATAAAACGCTGAGACATGGATACAAAAACAACTGAAGGTGTAAAAGTTACGGTTACCACCAACTACCTGCCCGACTACTCGAGCCCGGTACAGCAGCACTTTGTTTTTGCCTATAAGATAAAGATAGAGAACAACAGCGATTTCACTGTAAAGCTCCTGCGCCGCCACTGGTACATCCACGACTCTACAGGCGTAGTGCGCGAAGTGGAGGGCGAAGGCGTGGTTGGCCAGCAGCCTTCACTGGAGCCCGGCGAATCGCATGAATACGTGTCGGGTTGCAACCTGAAGACGGGGGTAGGCAAAATGCGCGGCACTTACCTGATGGAGCGCCTCGTGGACGGCAAGCAGTTTAACGCCACCATCCCGGAGTTTACGCTAATCGTACCGTATAAGCTTAACTGATTTGAAGACAGCTTTTGTGCTAATAGTTGATACTTCGCATTCATCCTGCACCTGAATCAGACACTTGCAGGAGCCCCCGAAATGCTACGGGGCAGGTGCGCACGCTGCGAGGTCTTCTATACTTTATAAATCATGATGCGCCGCCGGAATGAAGTATAAGTCATTCCTGATAAGCATGCGTGCTTTAAGCCATTTGTCTTTTGTTAGACTTTCCTTTCCCGCTTGCAAATCTTTAATTCACTGATTCGTTCCCTGTGTCCTCCTTCAGATTAGCCGTAGATTTCCTGCTGTACCGCCTGCGTGCGTTTAAGCTCCATGGCGTCCACTCCCCTTTCATTTTCGACTTATACCACAACGTTATCCGGCACAACGGCTTTTTTGCAGCCTACAAGCGCGTAGAAGATCTGCGCATACAGTTATTGCAAGACCAGCGCGCGCTGCAGGTTACCGATTATGGCGCCGGCTCCAGAGCCGGCCAAAAACGCACCCGTAAAATAAAGGATATAGCACACACCTCGGCAAAGCCAGCCAAGTATGGGCAGCTGCTGTTCCGGCTGGTTAACCGTTTTCAGCCGGCCGTTATTTTTGATTTGGGAACCTCGCTCGGCATTACGACTGCTTACCTGGCCGAAGCGAGACAACAGGCGCAGGTTTATACTTTTGAGGGCTGCCCCAATATTGCGCAGGAGGCAAAAAGAAATTTTCAACAGCTGGGGCTGCAGCATATCAGCATAGTACAGGGCAACCTGGATGATACGCTTGCGGGGCAACTGCAAACGGTAAACACGCTGGACTTCGCCTTCTTTGATGGCAACCACCGCTACGAACCTACCCTGCGCTACTTTAATGCCTGCCTGGCCAAACATCATGAAAACAGCGTTTTTGTAGTTGATGATATCTACTGGTCCGGGGAGATGAAGCGGGCCTGGCGGCAAATTAAAAAGCACCCGCAAGTGCGCCAAACGGTGGATTTATACTTTGTCGGACTCGTCTTTTTCCGCAGCACACAACCTGAAGAGCATTTTACTTTATACTTTTAACAGCACCCGCTATAGGCCAGCTGTAGGGTTGCCAGGCCGCAACACAGCGTAGCTATTATACAGACGCAGGCTATACGTGCCGGAAAATCATCAGTCGTTTTCTGCTATTACGGGGCTTTCCCAGCCATCATACTCCCCATTGTGCTGCTGCGCCAGCCGGAACAGCTCCATGGTTACTTCATTTATTGTTTCGTCGTCAGCTTTATTCTGCCTTGAGATCACCAGCTTTTGCGGGTAAACTTCTTCCTTGGGCTCTTCTTCTGCCAGCTCAAGCGTATAATTCTGCGCTGTGAGCGCCTGCAGCACAGCCGCCCTGTCGGTGGCTGTTTTAAAGTATAGCCAGTGCGTGATTTTGCGCGGCACATAGGCCTGATCGCCCTGCTCTTCCAGTTGTTGCATCAGGCGGGTGTTCTGAATGCGCTGCATACTTTCGTCGTCCGGGTAGAGCAACTCAAAGTATATTTCCCAGTCTTTGTCTTCCGTGGCCTGCGACACGAGCAGGTACTGCGGAAATTTCTGTTTCACGGCCTCCACACAGCCCTCAAGCTGCAACACCTGTTCACTGTAAAAGTACAGGCCCCGCTTGCCGCTGTGCAGGGTCTTGCCCACAAAAAGAGCTCCCAGTTTTTCCTCAAGCAACTGCACCACCGCGTCTTCAATCTTCTCCAGCATTTCCCATTCCTCTGCCTCCGGAAAACCAGTCTCATCGGTGGTGCGCAGAGCCGCGGCTACCTCAATCAGGTTTGGTTTTGCAGCTACAGGCGCAATTTCTGCCAGGGTCAGATCCACGCTTACAAAGGCGGGCTGATCCTCGATATGGCAAAAGTATACTTCCCAGGCCGGGCTGTAATCATCGTTCATATTTATACTTACGCACCTGATTAAAAAGTGTACAGCAGCCGGAATATCAGACAATACCGGATGTCATTTTATACATTTTATACTTTAGCTGATGGCCTGGCGAATGCGCACCAGCTTTTGCAGGAGGCTTTCCAGTTGATCAAGCGGCAGCATGTTGGCTCCGTCTGACTTGGCAAAGCCGGGCTGCGGATGCGTTTCGATAAACAGGCCATCGGCCCCAACAGCAATGGCAGCTTTGGCAATAGTTTCGATGAGCGCCGGTTTGCCACCCGTTATGCCGGAGCTTTGATTGGGCTGCTGCAGCGAATGCGTTACGTCCATGACCACCGGCACTTTGTTCGACTGCATCTCGGGTAGGTTACGGAAATCCACCACCATATCAGAGTAGCCGAAGCTGTTACCGCGGTCGGTAAGTATAACTTTCTCGTTGCCGGATTCGCGCACCTTTTCCACGGCAAAGCGCATGGCCTGCCCCGACAAAAACTGTCCTTTCTTGATGTTGATGACCTTGCCTGTTTCGGCAGCAGCCACCAGCAGATCTGTCTGGCGGCACAGGAATGCCGGAATCTGCAGCACATCCACGTATTCGGCAGCCATGGCCGCTTCGGTTGTTTCGTGTATATCGGTTACCGTGGGCACATCAAACGTCTGGCTTACCTTTTGCAGGATGCGCAGCGCTTTTTCATCGCCGATGCCGGTAAACGAATCCAGGCGCGAGCGGTTGGCTTTGCGGTAAGAGCCTTTAAAAATCCACGGAATCTGCAGTTTGTCGGTAATGGTTTTCAGACGTTCGGCAATCTGCATGGCCATTTCTTCGCCTTCGATGGCGCAGGGTCCGGCCATCAGAAAAAAGTTACCCGAATCGGTATACTTCAGTTTCGGTATCTCAAACATATCATTTTATACTTAGGTGGATGCCTTGCGGCGCTGTAAAGATAGGCAGGATGAATTACGAATTCCGAATTAGGAGTTACGAATTATGAATTGTTGAAGAAGTACATAGAATATCAAAAGACCTCGCAGCGCACGCAACTCCTGCGAGTGTCTGAAACACTATTTTCAGATCAAATGATTACCAGAGAGTATGAATCTTAAACGCACTTGCCATAGTTGCTTTTATCGGCTGGTGCGAGCTTGCAGCTCGTTCTTCTATATCTTCAGGAAAAAGATACGAGCTGCAAGCTCGCACCAGCAGTAAGCGGTATATTGTACTTCTGAAATTAGAAATAGCTTATACCTGCTCATACTGAAATCCCGGACATCCTGCTTCAGACACTCGCAGGAACTGCGCACGCTGCAAGGTCTTGGCTTAACTTCGCGCTTCCAGAAGTATAAACAGCTCTTTCCCCTGCCGCGGTTTAATGGAGTTGTATGCCGTTTCGAAATGCAGGAAATCGAAGTATGGCGCAAAGTAATCCCGGTATTCGGCACGGGTACCGCCAAACGGAGGCCCCTCCTGTCCGAAAGAGGTATCAAACAACAAACCCATCAGCTTGCCGCCCGGCGCCAGCAGTTCAGCACACTTGGCAGCATAAGCAGCACGCAACTGCGGCGGCAGGGCGCAGAAAAAAGTTTGCTCCACTATCAAATCATACGTGCCCGTCAGGCTGAAAAAATCCTGGTGCAGCAAATGTTCTTTCGGGAAAGCAGGCACACGCGCCGCAAAATGCTGCAGCGGCGCGCGTGCCACGTCGGCCACGTACACCTGGCTGAATCCTAAGGCATAAAGATACTCCGCCTCGTAGGCGTTGCCGCAGCCCGGAATAAGTATACGGAGCGATTTATCAGGCAGCTGGTCAAAATAATTCTTCAGGGGAGGCGTTATAGCACCGGCATCCCAGCCGGTTTTATTTTCCTGATACCGCTGCTGCCAGTAATTTGCATCTAAATCTTGGTTCATACTTCTGCAATTATAAATCAAAAGTCTTATATTTGATTCGTACGCATCCGCTCATTAAACGACTTATTATTAAAATGCCTTTATTTACGGCAGCAAGAAACCATTAACCCTTAACCTTATGCCAGCAAACTCTCCTGAAAACCGAAGTAACCGCAAAATTTTAATCGGAGGCCTGATATTGGTACTTCTCAGCATCAACGGTATCCTGTTTTACATGAATTACCAGAAGAAGGAGAAAACCGAGGAGCAAGCCGAGGTTATCCGTGTAAAAAACAGCGAGCTGGAGAACCAGATTAACGTATACGAAGCCCTGAAAGCTGATTTTGAGCGCCAAAGCCAGGAACTGCAAGCCATGGGACTAGAAAACGATTCGCTGGAAACCAAGATTGCGGCCATCTCTGCTGACCTGGACGAACTGCGCGGCTTCCGGAACAAAAGCTACAGCCTGGCAGACCAGCGCCGTTTCCGTGACAGAGCCAAAGCCTTTGAAGCACAGCTAAAAGAAAAAGATGAGCAGATTGCAGCACTGAAGCAGGACAACGAGGCGCTTACGTCCGAGAACACCACTTTAAAGACAACGCAAACCTCACTTTCGGATAGCCTGAGCACCGTTAAAAGCACGAACAAGGTGCTGTCTGATAAAGTGAAAGTCGCATCGAGGCTGGAGGCGCAGAACCTGAGCGTAAACATTATCAACAGCCGGGGCAAGGCCAAAGACGACAACGACAATGAGTTCCGGGCAAAGCGCGTTGATAAAATCCGGGTGGTATTTAACTTAGCGAAGAATGATGTAGCAACACAAGAGCCTAAAACAGTATACATGCGCCTGATAGAACCCGATGGTGCTGCGCTGTACAACCTGTCTACGGGTTCCGGCAGTTTCGAGATAGACGGCGAGAACATGTACTATACTGCCAAACGCGATTTTGTTTTCGACAACACACAGCAGCAGCTAAGCTTCGTGTATGACAAGGATGCCGCTTACAAAAAAGGGGAGCATACCATAGAACTGTACACCGATGGTTTTTTAATTGGCAAAACCACCTTTACGCTGAAATAATAAAATCCGGTTTATACTTGTAAAATCCCCTGCTTGCCGGCAGGGGATTTTTCTATACCCCTACGCCTGCCACCCGCATTAGGAGCATAAGCTGCCAGCACTTCAAAATCAGGAAACTTAAACAGGTTCATACGGCCCCGGCGTTTTGCTTGGTGAAGGGATAAAGTGCGGCTTTGCTATCTGCAACATCGAAGCAGGATATGTAAACGGCCGGACCGCCTTCAGCAATATATTTGAGGATACCGGGATTGTTTTCGCTCATGCTGAAGAAGGCGATTTCCCAGGTCAGGCCTTCGCTTTGGCGTAAACCAGGTCATCGGCAGCTGCAGCATGGCATAGTCCTCCTTGTTCACGCTCTTCGGGATAACGGCTCTTGTCAGCGCCAGTTCCCCTAAATTATGGGCTATACTTGCCCTCTACAAGCGCGTTTAGCTGTGTAGAGCAGCTTAATGGGTGGTGAAAGGTACTTCGGGCAATTTGCTTTGCGCGTGGCGGAAGGCCGCAACAAAAAGGCCGCAACAAGTATACTTGCTGCGGCCTGGAGGTAACGAGCGGATTCGAACCGCTGTAGCAGCTTTTGCAGAGCTGAGCCTAGCCACTCGGCCACGTTACCGTGAATGGGAGTGCAAATATACGCAGAGAAATAGAGTTGGCAAACATTAGGGAGTTATTTTTAAGAGGAAGTACAGAAGCTTTGCCTATGCGTATTACTACCTGCTCCCAAAGCCAGAGCTGTTTAATTTCTACTAAAATGCTGTCAGAAGGGCGTCGTATGGAGGCTATTTGTTAACATTACTTTTGAAAAGGGAGCGTATAGAAGTCCAAATTGTTATCTTTGTCTAATAATAAACGTAAAAATTACGTTTATTATTAGACAAATCAGATCAACCAGGCCATTCTGTTTAGATACTATGAACGCCATCAGACACCTTAAATTTATACTTGCAGTGATGCTCCTTTTCAGCGGATGTGCAGGTAATATACAAAAAACCGGAAAAAACCAGTTCAACAATCCCCTGGCTTTGCAAAGGGCAGATCCGCATGTGTGGAAAGCGGCTGATGGCACTTACTACTTTGTTGCCACCGTGCCTGAGTACGACCGCATTGAGATACGCAAGTCAAAAACTATTAACGGCATAAAAGAGGCGCAACCGGTAGTAGTATGGCGCAAGCACGATACAGGTCCGATGGGCAACCACATCTGGGCTCCCGAGCTGCACCGGATCGATGGAAAATGGTACATCTATTTTGCAGCTGGCGCTGCCGAGGACAAATGGGCAATACGCAAGTATGCCTTGTCAAACCCGTCGGAAGATCCGACAAAAGGTGAATGGACGGAGGAGGGTGAGATTGTGAGCAAACGAAATGAGTTCACCCTCGATGCCACGACCTTTGAACATAAAGGCCAGCGCTATATGATATGGGTAGACAGGGCATCTGACAAGGAGGTGAACACAGGCCTATATATCGCAGAAATGACCAGCCCGACCACCCTCGCTGACAAACAGGTGGTAATTTCACGCCCTGAATATGCGTGGGAAAGGCAAGGTCATAACGTGAACGAGGCCCCGGCAGTACTTATCCGCAACGGAAAAGTGTTTGTGACTTTCTCGGCCAGTGCCACAGATGCCAACTATGCCATCGGGTTGCTCTGGGCTGATGAGAATGCCGACCTTCTCGATCCTGCCTCCTGGCACAAATTACCAGAACCGGTTTTCTACACCAACGAAGCACTTAAACGTTTCGGCCCCGGGCACAACAGCTTTACAGTGGCGGAAGATGGCAAGACTGATGTAATGATTTATCACGCCCGTGATTACAAAGAGATTGAGGGTGAACCGCTATACGACCCAAACCGCCATACCCGTGCCCGGGTTCTGAGATGGACCAAGGATGGCATGCCTGATTTTGGTCAGGATCTGGACGACAACGAAGTGGGATTGAAAAAGACGAAGAAACAATAATCCGACAGCTATCTGGTATACCCTACCAGAAACAAAACAGGTCCTTTCCTGATGGAATAAAGCGTTTAAAAGCTATTGAAGAAAGTAAAACACTTTCTTTCTGACACTTTACTTTTCCTGTTGTAGAGTTTGTTTTCTGGAGCAATCGTCAGGTTGCGACAAATAAAAAAGGTCTCGGAGAATAAGTTCTTTGAGACCTTTTTATTTAATGGTCTGGCTTTTCTTTCAACACAAGTGTATTGCTGTTAACGGTTTTGCTATAACCTGTGGCTGTTTTAGAACCACTTCACTGTCCGCCCTAAATGAAGATAGTGAATAGAAGAAAAGTATCCGTCAGCTATAAACCAGTCGTATCTTATAGCCTCGTGTTAGTGGCAGTCTTTTTATCTATTTTTTGTTTTTTTCTATTATAAGATTGCTATCCTTGATCATTTTAAAACCATATGTTGTTGTTGAAATTGCACATCCTACACAAACAAACGCATTTACAATTTTGTAGTCGAATTGCTCGAAAAGAATTAATAATAGGCCAATTCCTGAAATAGCAGTAGTCCAAAAACTAATATAGTGATCAAATTTCCTATTGAATATTTTTGCCATTGGGAGGAAATGAAGTCCGACTATCAGCGCGATGCTATAAATTATTAAGTGTTCGTTACCGGCATTTATAAGTATAATTAGAATAGCAAAAATGGCAATTACCTCCAGGCTTATTACTGCAGCATACCATTGGCCCTTTTTATTTCCATTTTCAAGGGGAGGAACAGAAACGTAGTTTTTCTCAATTTTTAATTTTACACATTTATAAATTAAAAAGATGATTACAGCTCCAAAAAAATACGCTGAGAGATTATGATCGGAATGATCAAAAAAAATTTCTGATGAAATTGTCCAGCCAACTGTGAAAATGATCATCAGTATTAATCCCTCTATATTTATATCAAGCTCTGTCTTACTACCTGCCATTTTTGTTGCTGTTATTTTCTCATATTATGGCCAACGTGCTCGCGCATACAGAGCCTGCCGCGTAGCAAGGGTTTAGGATATACAGTGTTAGCGGGTGATTTTCTTTCAATATTCCTGAATAAGTACATTTGTCGGAATATTCAGCCTCTTATGAAGGTTCCGTATCATTTCTAAGGTGAGTTTCCTTTTTCTATTGAGTACCTCACTTACCCTGCTCTTGAAACCCAGAACTTCGGCTAAGTCTTTCTGCTTTATGCCCAATTGCTCCATCCTGAACTTCACCGCATCAATCGGGTCAGGTGCGTCAATCGGGAAGTGCTCCTTCTCAAAAGAGTCAATCAAAAAAGCAAGCACCTCCAGCTCATCTCCTTCCGGCGTGTCTGGCTCTGCGTCAAATATATCTTCCAGCCTTTGAAGGGCTAATTGGTAATCTTCCTCTGTTTTTATCAGCCTAATATTCATTGCTTTTAAATTTTAGTTGCGTCAACCTTATCATATTCGGAGTGTGTACCGATGAACCGAATCCAAACTATCCCATACTTGTAGTTGATTCTGATGATTAACCTGTATCTGTTCCCTGTGATGTTGAAGACCATCCTACTATCCTCCGGAATGCTCGCTGAAGGGTATTCTTTCTTTATTTCGTTTGGGGACTTCCAATTGGCCTGCTCTGCTTCATTATACCAGGCTTTTAACTGCTGTTCACTGTCAGCATGATTTTCCCAAAAATCCCGTAGTGTCCGTTTTGCAATTACTCTCACCTCATTGTTTCATAACTCAAATATAAAGAAAGAAGTTACCGTGATGGTAACTTCAATGGTTTTTTCTAAATACCCTTTATTTAAATATCCTTTAACGGATAGGACATAAGACGAGCAAGGCGTAGCCGAAGCTTGAATTATGTGCAGTGTTAGTAGCTTTTATTCTTCATTTTACTTTACCTGCCAGAAAACAGCACCAGGTTTGATTTCCTGTCGAGAAGCTTATACCCTGTATGGTCCAATGATAGATTTCCGCTATCCAAGGCAATGTACCTGTTCATGTATGCTTCCCCTGGTTCATCTTTATAGATGAATCTTGTAAATCCATATCTGGTGCTGGAAAAACCATTTATATTGTTTCTTTGCAGTAGAGCCAGGTTATCCTTTAGAAGTTGCCAATCTGAACCGTCTAAATGGTCCAGCTCTGGCACCTTTTCTTGAGTGAGTGAATCAAAGTTATCATAGTTCGTCCGGTTGATGTAAAGCTGGTTGTCCATGACAAAAACAAGGCTAACGGAATCCTCAAACTTACTATAGATGCTATCGACACTGAAAATTGCATGTTCAATAGTAGCAACATCATCATTCAATTCAATGTAGTTTCTGTTTCCACATGAATTGATGATAAAAGCTACAAAAATGATTATGAAATTTACTTTCAACTTCACTTGATATCTTATAATTAGAAATTGCTACAAACGTTTAGTACAGGCTGTGAACGAGGCATAGCCGAGAATGATGTCTGTACCTTGTTATATGTAGTTTTTAATATAGATTATAATTCAGAACTTTCCATCCTAGCGAATCTTTTTCAAGCCTAATATTTATGTCTACATTTTCTTTTTCGCCTTTTACACTAATGTTATAAAAAGCATTCCCTTCATATTGCATTTCTTCTGATTGTCCACTAACTACCCATCCATACCCGTTTACTTTACCAACATATTTTTCAATTTCTTTGCTTGTTTCTATGTATTCTGTGGCAGCTTTATAAGGATTGCTCTCTTTCATCCATATTTGAATAAATATCATCATCGGTATTGCAATCAATAACAAACCTAGCATAATGTATCCGATGATTTTAAAAAGTTTATTACTCATCAGTGGCTACTTAAAGTTGACATTTTATTACTATTAATTTGAATTGCATATAACGTGCTGGGCTAAACGACGGGCGAGGCCGTCGGCCGAAGGCTGGCGTTTAGGTGTTGTTGTGGTGCGTTTTTATTTCAGATTCAGAAATTCTTTTACTCTCAATGGTAAAATATTTAATGTTGGTAAAGTCTTCGTGTAACTTATTACATCTTCAACTGTATTTAAAGGAGCTAATTTATTGATAATTTGAACAATTGTTTCGTTCACCAATCTGTTCAAAGTTTCATCATCTGTTATTTCAAGATTAAGAGTATTGCTGTGCCTTCCAAAAACATGGAGAAGAATTTCCTTATAGTCTAACCCATTTAGGTTTACTCCATAGTTGACATAATATAAGTTTGAGTAGCTGGATTTCTGCAGTTCAATAATTTTCGTTAAGTCTTTAGTAACCGCTGACCATTTATTTCCTTTTTTCTTATAACCGAGCGGTTTTAAGCTTTGGTCAAACTTTAATTTTAGTTCTTTGGTTTTCATTTTTAAATGCAGCACAGCGGTTTGGCTATGGTGCGTTCATGCACTATAGGTCTTGTTGGCTGAGGTCATTTTTTATTTTATTTGAATCAAGGTTGAGTCAGTTGGTTCTTCTTTATAGTACACGACTGCTTGAGCACCGAAAATTCTTAAATCCGCTATTTCGTTTGATGTGCGCTCTGCCCTAAACTCGCCTATCTTCTTTTCAAACAAGGGAAGTTGGGTTTCATAGAGGCTGTACGAGCAACAACCACCCAAAAATCCTGTGTACTGACTTCGGATTTGGTATTTATCATTCTGCACAATAGTATCAGGTGGAGCCAAGAAAGCAAAGAACATAGAGCCTAATAAAGCACCTAAGATTCCGTCAGCTAACCATGAGAAGAACACAATAATTGGTGAAAGTATATACAAAGACGAGTAGTGAGTTATGGCAGTTCTGTTTTTGATGGTAAGGAAGAACAATAATACACCCGATGCATATATAAGCACTCTAACAAGGAACATTAATCTGTTATCAAACCCCAAGTCAAGCACAACTGAAAGCAACAGATTCAGAAGCAAGAACATTAATAAGCCGAGATGTACTTTCTTAATCATGCTGCTGTTTTTCATAATTGTGATACCTGCCAACGGTCTTGGACAGGCTATGGGTGAGGCGTAGCCGAGACTAAAGCCTGTGCTGGGTTAGCACACTTAGTTTTATCCTGCATAATCTACTTTCTTAAGCAATAGCTTCCCATTCTCAGCTGTAAAGCAATAAACAGTTGATGACTCTGCACAGCCAATGGTTTCATCAACTAAGAAGCTGTTGTTTTGCAAAAGACTAAAACCTTCATTTTCTCTATCTATAGAAAGCTGAAGCATATCAGGGCATTCTTCGCTATCTGGCTCATACTCACTTGGGGCTGAGTGAAAAGAATATCTCTTGTCAAAGCTGCCGTTATGCTTTAACGAATCAATATCGACAGACTTTAGGAAATCAATCAAATCATCTTTTGTAAGCTGAGGAAAACTTAATTTCTCTTCTGCCGTCATTTGACTCGGTTGCTTGGCTTCATAGGATTGTATTTGACTAATGAAATCATCAATTTGGCTATAGTCGCCATTTGCAACCTGTTGTTTTAACAACTTGAATTCTACGAGCACGTCTTTCTGCTCATCACTTTGAGCTTTTGAGATGTCATCATCTAAGCTTTCTGACTCAACTACTCTATCAGAGTGGTTTCCATTAGTTTGAACTTCAATTGGGTCATTAGCGCACCCCATGCATAAAACAATGAGTGGCACCAGTAAAAAACTCTTCTTCATTTATAAATTTCTATGCGTGCTAACGTGCTCATGTATACCCTGTGCGAGGCTATCAGCCGAAGCATAGGGTATAAACCTTGTTGGCAGACGAAATTCTACTTCAGGTTTATCAATTCTATTACTTCACACTCTCCAACCTTTTTATTGCCTTCCATGAAAAACCCGTGAGTACCGAATTTTATTTTGTTCCTGTGATATTCAATCTTTTCATCTGCTAGAATCCACATCCTTGCCGTTCCATACCTAGATACTGTCAAAGTAGGATCAGTAATAATATTTCCATTTGAATCTTCGAACTCTGGGTAAATCATGAAAAGCATTCCTTTTGAATGTTCTGGATGTTCATACCAGAAGTCCCACCTTATTCCCTGGTTTGGGAGATTATATCTTCCGCCTTCTTCTTGTGAAAAGATGGTATATGTAACCCTGAAGTCAGGCTTTCTTTTAAATATTTCTTCGTAGGGTCTATACATTACTTTTGACTGCCAACGTGCTCGTGCAGCCGAAGCCCGAAGCATAGCAAGGGTTAAGGCTGAACCTTGTTACATGCTGTTATTCCTTCTTAATTCTAATGGTTTTAATTGACTTAAGGAATAAGTGGTTGTTGATAGGCGTTAAGTCAATGCCTGAAATCTGCAACATGATTTTTCCTAAGCTGCCTTCACCTAAGCTATCGAAGTAAACTCCTGTCAATCCATTACCAGCGACTTTTGGTTCTACAATTTTAGCCGTAAATCCATCAATAGTATCGTGAACTGCTATTTGCTTTCTATACTTTTCTCTTTCTGACTCTGTTATTGTCTCTTTGTCAAGAAACACCATCCCCGTGGTGTCGATTTCTCTTTCCAGGAACCACGGAATCATACTGGTTGGATACATTCTCACGCTCTCTTCTTCTAATGAGTTTGAGTAATAGCCATAGTCGAAGTAGATGGTATCTCCATCCCCTGTGATTATTTCCCTGACGTAAGAGTCAATCCCTTGCACTTCATGAACTCTCCATTCAGCTGGCAAGTCAATGGAGAAAGGTCCGAAGTCCATTGTCTCCATTCTGATGCTCTCTTTCGCCATACATGAGCTGAGAATTATTAGAAGGATTGGGAGTTTTTTCATACTTAAAATTGCATGTAACGTACTTGTGCAGCAGAAGCCCGCAGCGTAGCAAGGGTTAAAGCTGCACCTTGTTGACAGAAGATTTTCTTATGCTGAGCCATTTATGTGCAGGTCAAAGAGTTCTTTAGCGGTTAGATTGACTTTAATTTCCCAATGATTGCTACAGCCATCCAGTACCATCTCCCTTTGATGTTTCCAGCTAACATCGTCCTGCTTCTCATATCCTTTCAATCTGTCAAAGATTGTATACTTATCCCAGCTTAGGTTAATATAAATAACTCGCTCCCCAGCTTCGTTAATGAAGCCAAAATACTGGCGTCTATAGTTATCAAGGTTTCTATGAATAATGGGGCAATCTTCACCTTGATTGACTAAGGGTTTGTTTTCTTCTTTTATGTTTAACCTTAGTATCTCTTCTGCTGCAAGTATATCTTCAATAGAAGGAGTAAACCTGTTCTCTCCGAATCTACATAAGAAGCAGTCTGCCTTCTCCTTAAAGATTACTCCCCTGTACCGCTGATTACTTACCAACACAGTCTCATCAGTAGGCTCTTCCACTACTTTAAGGCTGGTGGCACAGGACATCAGCGTCAACCACATGGAAAGATAAATCAGACTTTTGTTCATCAATTCAATTTACTGTCAACGTAACTCGTGCAGCCGATGGACGAGGCGAAGCCGAGTTTAAAGGCTGAACTTTGTTGGCGGAAGCTATTCTTCTCACCCACCAATTGAGTTTCTAAAGAACCTATAACACTCTTCTGTACTTATGTTGGTGACAACATTAAAGAAATCTTTTCCACCATCCATGACTTGTATTATTTCGGTTTTCCAGTCAGAGTGGTCAAACCCACTCTCTTTTGAAAAGCAGTTAATCCAAATCAGCTTCTGCCCCTTTTCGTTTATCCCCCCAAAGTATTGTCTTCTATAAGTGGATAAATCATTGACTTCTCCGATAGCTAAACTGTCAGCACCTATCTCATCGACTTCCGCACATCTTTTCAGGATTCTCTCGGCCATAACAACATCTTCAAGCGAAGGTGTGAAGGGTATAACCTTGTCCTGTTCCTTAGGTCTTAAAAGCATGCTGAATGTAAACACATCTTGATTTGGCGACTCATGCTCGCTGAACACCACACCAGAGAAGGTATTAGTTTCAATTAGAAAGTTTTCAGAACTATCTACAGGAGTAAAAGAGTATTCCACACCGCCAATTTCTTGTTTTCCTGTTTTACTGCTACACGAAGAGAAGCATAGTAAAATTATTAGCAAGAATGTGAGGAGCTTCATTTTCTTTATAGTTAAAGTTACCGCCAACGTACTGGGCTAAACGACGGCCTAGGCCGTCGGCCGTGGGCTGACGTTTAGGTGTTGTTAGCGGTTGTATTTCTTTTAGTATGCCTGAAAAATGAATTCCTTTTTATGGAATTCATGGCCGTTTATTAAGCTTTTAATATTTAAGATAAGTTTTTCATTATGTTTAATTATTCCTTTATATAAAACTACACCAGATTGAGTTCTTGTTTGAAATTTTAGACTATCATCTACTAAAGTGAATGTTCCTCTTCCGACATTTCTAGAGGTGGACATTAATACTTTTCGGGCTGAGTCCAATCCAAATGGCGAGCTTAACGAAAATACTGTACTGTCATTATTGAATTTTAAATAGTGTTTTAAATTTTCTAAACCATGCATAGGAAAGTCGGTAATATAAACACCATCAGTTATTACAACCTTTTCCGTTTCATTGGATTTACAACCAGTAAAAAGCAAAAATGTCAAAAAAATAAAGACTAAGTTTTTCATAGTTCTATATTACCGCTAACGGTCTCGTACATGAGGTGAGCGAGGCGTAGCCGAAGCTTTGCTCATGTGCTTTGTTGTATGGAGTTGTTTTCTTAGTTCTTCTTCACTCTTTTCTTGAACAGCAATACTATTCCTGTATAAGTCAAAAATGCAATGATTAAACAAAAAAACCAGTCTTCAAGCTTATATGGATTCAATCGGTAATGTCCATGAGAACCTGCTATCATTCCAGCGATGAGAAAGAATGCTAACAATAGAAATAGAACTCCGAACGATTTCCTACCCATTAGTTTATATGTTCTTAGCTTTCCCTATACCTGCTTTGCTTAGCATTTCTTATTGCCAAGCATCTGCCAATTGGCTTATTGCAAAGAGAAAGAATATTATAGCTATTGCAAGAACTACAAAGGCTAAAATAGCTAAGGCTTTGAAAAGCTGTTTCAATATTTCTTTCATACTTTCAATCCCATACAACGGATTAGTATAAACGACGGTGAAGGCCGTCGGCCGATGCTGCCGTTTATACAGTGTTGGCATTAGTTTTTTTATTCTGGTTCATTTGCAAGAACCCACGGCAGATAGCAATCAAACTCAATTTGAACAAGCCCTTCTTTGTCTTTGAATGGTGTCAATGCGTCACCATGACAAAAACCAATATAAAATTTGTCCGTGATTTTTCTTAAATCAGTTGTATACCCACCATTTGGTAACGCTATAGAGCAATCCACTCCTTTGAAGTCGCCTTTGAAATGAAACCAACCGTTGTAATAATGGAGTCCGCTTTCAAGTTTGGCGAATTCGCTAATGTCAACTTCTTTCTTGTAGTCAACTCCGAGTTTGCCTAACAAATCTTTTATTTCATCGGGGAAGACAGCTTCTCGTTGCTCAATAAAGTTTCTGCAGTACGCACAACCGCAGCTTTCAGCGCCTGATTGTTCCACTTCCAGATAAGTCTGCTCTGTCAATTCTTTGTCAGAAAAGAGTTCCCAATCTAGATATGTAACTCGGGTTTCTTTCATTGTTTAAATTAATGCCAACTATTAGCTAGCAGGAGTTTATTCCTACTATCTGCACTATGTATGGTGTTATTTATACCTGTTTTACTGTCACTTTTAGCGCCGGGATGAAGGGACACGGCAGCTTTACAGTATTTCATATAGCTAATATACTTCATTTCTACAGATTATCAAGCGGACTTACAATTTTATCCAGGGCATAAGTGGTTACATGGGTATAGATTTCCGTGGTCTTGCTGCTTCTGTGCCCCAGCAGCGACTGAATGTAGCGCAAATCGGTGCCCTGCTCCAGCAAATGCGTGGCAAATGAATGCCTGAGCGTGTGCGGCGTGGCTTTTGTCTTTACCCCTGCTTTTTCTTTACAGGCATGAAAGACACTCCGCAGGCTGTCTGACGTGTACTGCCCGCCATATTGCCCTTCAAAAAGCCACTGCTTTGGCTTGTATTCTTTATAATAGGCTCTCAGATTTTCCAGCAGCCGTTGTGAGAGCAGCGTGGTGCGATCCTTTTTGCCTTTGCCCCCGCGTATCAGCAACATGTTTCTCGCAGACTGCACGTCCGTAATACTCAGGTTTATCACTTCTCCTATTCGCAGCCCACCGGCATACAACAACTGCAGCATGCAGCGGTGCTTCAGGTTGTCTGTGGCTGCCAGTATCCGGGCTACCTCCTGCTTGCTGAGCACCAGCGGCAGCCGCTCAGGCTTCTCTGGCCGCTCTACGTTGTTTAGGCGCACCTCATGCCGCCCCAGCACCCGCTGGTAGTAAAACTTTACGGCATTGATGCTCTGGTTTACAAAAGAGCAGGAACAGGCACCTGCCTGCACCATGTTTCGATG
>NZ_JADQDR010000008.1 GCF_015694705.1 Pontibacter rufus
GTTTATAAATGTAAAAAGCCTGCAAACAATCGTTTTGCAGGCTTTTTACTGAATTTAGTATGATAATTAGTAGTCCGTAGGGGAATCGAACCCCTGTTGCCAGAATGAAAATCTGAAGTCCTAACCCCTAGACGAACGGACCTTATTGCCTGATTGCGGGTGCAAAGATAGCGGGTGATTCCGTATTAACAAGAGCCTGTATAGATTTTTTTCACCTATAGAAAACAGCAGAGTACTTCTGCTGAAATTTTCGACCTGGAGCCGTTTTCGTTTTAACCATTAAAGCCTGCTTGCGTTTAAGTAAGCACATGTTTAATTAACTAATAACTGCCAGCATGGCCAGACAGGTACGATACGAAGGCATTAAGCCGGAGGCTTTTGACTCATTAAAAGATAAACTTAAACAGATGGGGCTGCACCTGCAGGGGAACAACGGCAGCTTTAGCGAGAAAGGTGTATCGGGTAAGTATACTTACATCCCCGAAAACGAAACCCTCGCTATTGAGGAACTGAAAGTGGGATTCCCGGCAAGTATGATGCTTTCGGCCGACAGCCTGCAGCAACGCATGACGGAAATGATTGTGCAGCAGGGCGGCCGTGCTTCAGCCTGACAAGGCAGCCTTTGTTTAACCGATGCCGTATACTGAAATTGAACAAAACCTTTGAACAGAATTTAAGAACTATGGAAAACAACGCATCACAAAACCAGCAGAAAAATCAGGATAATACCAAATCAAGTCAAAGCGAGCAGAAGCATGGATCAGATCAGGGAGGTGTGCTGTCGCTGTTGCAGCCGCATGATATGTCTAAAACAGTAGAATCTGCGCTGCATGTGTTTCAGGGCAATCATGAAAAACTGCCGGACCTCATGCAGGATGTTGGCATAATTATATCAAAAGCGACCAAGCGCTTTACAACAACGCAACTTATACTTACAGCCGGAGCGCTCACCATCGGCGCCATACTGCTGGCCCGCTACAGCACCAACGATGACTACGAGTATGCAGAAGCATCTTAAGTGATCTACGTATCAGGGGCATAAGGACAGCTGCAGGTTTATACACCGGAGGTTTATCCGGCCGCAACGCTTTGATTAAAAGCATTTATACTTGGCAGGTTTTGTGCTAATATTGCTGATACATACATCTTTGTCACTAAAAAGAAAGCCCCCGGCCTGTCAAGCCGGGGGCTTTCTTTTTAGCAGAGCCTTAATGCTTCCGGAAATTGGTACGCCTTTTGATTAAGCCTGATCTATATAAAAGAAGGCTATATTTACGTTAAGCCGGCCTGATATCATCTTAAAAATAAAACCATGAAAAAAACAAAATGGATTACGCTTCTTGTGTTACTTTTTGGTGTAATGCAGGTGCAGGCACAGCAGCAGATAATGCCTCCGCTTGTCCACGTGAACGGAGTGGGAGAAATTAAAGCGCAACCGGATCAGGTGCTGTTGAACTTCGGCGTGGAAACGCGTGAAAGGAGCCTGGAAGAAGCCCGGAAACAAACGGATGCCAAAGCGGCTGCCGTTATCAATTATCTGAAGAAGCAGGGCGTGGATGCTAAAAATATACAGACATCCTATGTAAATGTGCAGCCTGTTTATAACAACGGAGAGTATGGCAAACCTGCTCCGGACTTTTATGTAGCGCAGAAGAGTATGACGGTGCTGATAAAGAAGCTGGATAAATTCGATGCATTGCTGTCGGGGCTGTACGCACAGGGAGTTAACCGGGTGGACGGAATTTCTTTTCAGCTGTCGGATGTGGAGAAGTATAAAGCCGAGGCCCGCAAGCGGGCTGTGCAGGATGCCAGGCAGAAGGCTGTTGCACTTACCTCGGAGCTTGGCGCCAAATTAGGGCGCGTGTATGCGATAAACGAAAATAGTTATAATGATGGCGGTCCAAGGCCGGTATATGCCAAAGCCATGATGGAATCGGCTGCCTACGATCAGAGTGGGCCGTCGATAGCCGGCGGTGAGGTAGTGGTAACCTCAACGGTAGCCGTCAGCTTTATAATTGAATAGGCAAGTATAAGCACGTATAACTTAGAGTATAAAAGAGGGCGCCGGCAAAACTGCCGGCGCCCTCTTTTATACTTACCGGACTATTACATATACAGGCTTCGCTCAAATTGTGCGATGGGCCTGAACTGATTTTGCTCGTCAAGCAGGAAGCTGACAGGCTGCTGTGCGCCGAATTTGAGAATGTCCTGCTCCCGTATGTCCCAGGGCTTCAGCATTTCCTCCAGCATGTGGGCATAGGTTGCCATTTCCCAGGGGTTAAAGATTTCACTCGTTACGTCATCAATCAGGGTGTCAAGCGTCAGGTGATCATCACTGGGTTTGGGAGAACGGATGAAGTATTCGGGGATAACATTAAAAATGTAAGCGGCATAAAATATGCGTGCCTTAAACTCCGCTGCCTGCACCGGGTGTAGCTGCTTTCCTTCGACCAGCTGCTGCAGTTTACCCAGCGCTCTGCGGATAATGCCGTTGTCGAGTAAAGTACAAACAATGGTAACCGCGCCGATCTTGATGCTGAAAGCCATCGTGCGGAGTTCGTCTTGGTAGGCAAACGGTATATCATCTTCTGTCGGGCTTACTTCCAACAGGAAAAGCGAGCAGGGCAGAAAATCAGAGAAAACCATAGGTACACGCAATGACTGCAGCACTTTAAACAGCTCCCTGAATTTGCCCAGCATTTTCGGATCTTCGCTGATAGGGTACTGCGGTTGTATAAGCGGATCCATTTCTTTGATAAGTTCTGTTGCCAGGGTGCCATAGTACATTTTGCCAATCCACTGAAACAGGCGCTGTGGCTCTAGGGATTTTATACCGTCAAGCCCCTGATCGGCGGCTTTGGCAACTTCCTCCTCCAAAGGTAAAATATGCTGCGTATGGCAATGCCCGCAGCAGGGTATGGTAAGTTGCCGGTAGGTCGTTACACTTTTGTCGAGCAGCAGCAGCTCTTTGTCATGTAAATTATACTTTTGCTGTAGCCATTCGCCAAAAACGGGTGTGCGCTGTTCGGTGGTGATGGTCGTGCCGCATAAGAAACAATGCGCATCGCTGAACTGCATGTTCTCGAAAGGGTCGTAGAGGGTTAAGTGCTGCATCATCTGGTTATCTGAGCTGCAAAGATACGACAGCAGGCCACGAGTTCCGAATGGTTTATACCTGATGCAGCAACAGGTGCATTTAACTTAAAACTTGAGGCACAATTTATACTTGGTTTTTATACTTGCTGGGGTAAAGAATAAGCAGGAGACAGGAAAGAAAAATTAACAGCAAGCCTGTAAGCCGGGTTCTGTCGCAGCGCCCCGAAAGGCGCTGCGTTCTTATCATTTATCTAGGCCTGCGCTCGCGCGCAGGCTCCATCGACCTACCCACTGGCATCGGACGAGCAGCCCTTAGCTCCGCCGAAGCGAAGCGCTGCCAGCCTATTTGGTCTTTCAACTCCTAAGGTTTACCCAGCCGGACTGGTCACCCAGCCGCTGGTGCGCTCTTACCGCACCTTTTCACCCTTACCAGCACAAGGCTGGCGGTAATTTTCTGTGGCACTGGCTGTATTCCGGTTGCCCGGAACCCTTCCCGTTAGGAAGTAGGATGCTCTGCGTTGCCCGGACTTTCCTCCCCGAAAATATTCGCGGCGATAAGACGGCTTGCTGCTAATTTTATACCTGCAAAGATAGTAACAATTCTGAAGCGCAGCTTCAGAATTGAGTTATGAGTTAAGTAGAGTATATAGATGTGCCAATTTCAAACTCGGAATTCGGAACTCTTAACTCGGAACTGATAAAGCTATCTGAGCCTTACCAGTGTGGCGCCGTAGCCGAATTTTTCTTTGCGGGCGTCTTCAAAAAAGCGGATGCCGGGGGTGCGGCTCAGCTGCTTCTGGATTTCCTTGCGCAGAATGCCATTTCCGGTGCCATGTATAAAGATGATTTCGTGCATGTTGGCCGCCATGGCGCGTTCCAGCGCATCCTGGAAACGCTCCAGTTGCAGCTTCAGCATGGCGCTGTTGCTCATGCCACTATAATCCTCCACCAGTTTATCAATGTGCAGATCAACCTCATGCTCCGGCGCCTGCAGTTTGAAGTTCTCGTTTTTGGCAGCAGCATCAACCAACTGTTCCTGAATTTTATCAGTGTCCAGCGGTACTGCTTTCTGGTCGAGCTGAAAGACGTAGGCTTCCTTGTTGAGCACCGGCGCTGTTTTTTTGCTCTTGTAGAACGAACTGGCTTTGAAAGCCACACGTTTGGTAACCGGTTCAAAAAGAGCGGGAGCGCCGTTGCGGTGCCGCATAAACTGCACCACCAGGTTGGGCCACTTCTCGAAATCTTTCAGATGCAGGTGCGTAATTACGCGGGTACCTTTTGGGTTGATCTTGTCGTTTTGCAGGCCGCGGTAGCGGTTGTCGCGCTCCTCGCCGCTTGTGAATAGTATATCGTAATCGGTGTTGTTGATAATCGTAGCCGCCAGTAGTTCCTCCGACTGGTGCACCAAAGCCAGGTAAATACCCTGCGAGGCTAGAACCGGCGCGGCAGGCTCTTTCCGGGTGCTTGGTTGCGGTGCATCGTCTTTGTTCAGGAACTTTGCCTCCTCCGAAGAAATGACCACTACCTCGCGGCGGGACACAGGTATGGTAAAGTCGTTGTCGATGGCAACTTCTACAATGCCGTTCTCTAAAATGCGGGTGATGATGCCTTCCTCACGGCCCGACATCAGGCGCACGCGATCTCCTATATTCATGGTTTTGTTTTTCGTTTGTCGTTGATCGATGCATCCGGCAAAGTATAGTCGCGGGCATATGCGCCCTTATACATGGTCAGGCTGCATCTACACAAAAGTACGAGGTTTTATAGAAAGAGGCGCAGGTTTAAAAGTATAGCGCATGCACCCTGAAGCCGCTCTTGCTGTTATACGCCAGCGCCGGAGCAGGCACTTTAACCATGCTGAGCACGTAAAGGGCTGTATTGAGGAGCTTGCTTTTGCCCCGGAACTGCATCAGATTTAAATCGGGACTAAGGTAAAACTGGCGGTGCGCCTGCAGGCCCAGTGCCTGGTTGCCGGTTGCACTGTTAAAAACCATTTCTTCAGCGCCATAGCCCACGGCTATACTTAACCACCTCGGGAATTTGCTTTCCTCCTTCAGAAAGTCGGCCACGTTTACCGAAAGCCAGTAGGTCTGGCCATTGTAATCTTTGAGTGCCTGCTCTGCCAGGCTGCTACCCAGTACATCCGGCCGTAAGCGGGCGTAGCGGGTAGTATGAAAAGAATACTTGGGCATAATGCGTATGTCGTGCCAGGCCAGTTCCTGCGCCACCACGGCGGCGGCGCCCAGCGTGTTGGCTGCCAGATCAGTCACCGAAGCGCCATACGCTGACTGATATCCGTCAAACACTTCGATGGGCGTTTGCAGCGCCACGCCCAGCAACCCGCCGTAAAGTATGGCTTTCTTTTCGGGCACGCCCGCGTAGCGCAGCAGGTCTATTCCGGCACGGCTCTCCTGAAAAGCTCCCCAGAAATGGCCGGCTTTGTCTACCTGCTTCCACCCGGCGGCATCGTTAAAAAAATGAAAGTTTGTACGATCCTGTTCGCTATACCACGCGGTATTCAGCGATACCAGCATCGCGGTATAACCTGCACCAAACGTTGTGCCCAGTACCAGCAGGCGCTTCCCGTTTACTGCGGCTGTATCTGCCACTGCCTGTGCCATACTTAGCCGGGGCAGGCAAAGCAGCAGCAAACATAAAGCAAATATCAGTCGCCGGCGCATAAGTCCAAAGATACAGGCTTTCCTGCAGCAATCAGTAAGTATCTGCAAAACTGATAATGCTACCACCTGCATCAGATGAGAGCATGTTTAAATTCATAACTTTCTGATTTTCAAAGAAATGCCACATTTTAATGGGTAATTCCGCAATGGAAAACACTTAGAAAGACTTATTTCACCATAAATCCACACCTAATTTGATGAATGGTGAGGGTTGATACCACAGTTTAGCAGAATTAAGAAGGGTCTTCTGACACTTATCTGATGGATTTCCTTTGTCAATTAAAAATTTAAACATGCTCTGAAGACAAGTTGCCTTAGTTCTGCAAAGAATCTCCTTTTCTCAGGAAAAGGAGGTAAGATTTGCCAAAGCCCTGGTTATAGATGCGGCAGGATCTCATAGATGGTCTACAGGGCCGGATGTTGTGCTTGCCGCTGTAAATGCGTATCATAACGGCGGCAAAGCCTCTGATCATCATTTGGGTTTATACCTGAGGCAGGATGCAGCAACAAGCGACATGCCGCGATTGGTATGAATGGAGCAGAAAGCCATGGATAAGCCCGGACTTATTACCTGTTTAAAACTTATCTGAACCTCAGCCCCATTTTTTAGCGTATTTTCCATCTCAATACCAGAATTGCTTATTTTTTATAAGAATGGTAAAATTTAACCGCATTTAATTTGTACTTTAGATTTTTGAAGTTTGTCCTGTTGGTTTTTGGCCTATTACACGGCAAGCTGATACGAAAGTATGATGTATAATGAGCTATGAATAATTTAAGTATAAATGAGTAAGCTGAACTGCCGAAACAGGACTTCCCGTAGCAACGGGCTCTGCTTTTGTCTTTGTGTTACTGTACTGATAAGCATCGCTTTGCCTGTTGCCGCGCAAAAAGTAAAGCGGAACAAATTAGTGCAGAAGATAATGGAAGCGCATCCGGCTCAGTTCAAAAAAATACTGGACCACCCCGACAAATACCGGGTGCAGATCCTGTACACACAGATAAACCGGGATGCGCAGAACAAGCCTGCCTTTACTTCCTATGCTTACCGTTTGCGGCCTGAAGAATATTTTTACCCGGCCAGCACCGTAAAGCTGCCAACGGCACTGGTGGCTTTGGAGAAACTGAACGAACTGCATATTGCCGGGCTCGATAAGTATACGCCCCTGCAGATCGACAGCGCTTATTCCCGCCAAAGCCCTGTTCGGGAAGACAGCACTGCAGAAAACGGGCTGCCTTCTGTGGCGCATTATGTCAAAAAAATATTTCTGGTGAGTGATAATGATGCTTTTAACCGGCTGTATGAGTTTGTAGGACAGCAAAAGCTGAATGAAACCTTACATGAGAAAGGCTTCACCGATGCACGTATCATTCACCGCCTGAATATTTTCAGAACGCCCGACGAAAACCGGCACACCAACCCTGTAACTTTTTATAAAGACAGCAAGATTGTGTATCAGCAGCCGCTGGTGTATAACCCGACACCTTTTCCGAACAAGCTGAAAGAAACCATGCTGGGCACCAGCCATGTCGAAAACGATCAGTTGGTGAATGGGCCCATGGACTTTTCGGGCAAGAACTTTATTTCGGTTCCATCGCTGCAGGGAATACTCAGAAGCGTTCTGTTTCCTGAATCGGTGCCGCCGCAGCAACGCTTCAACCTCACGCCCGATGATTATGCATTTGTTTACAAATACATGTCGATGCTGCCCCGCGAGAGCGACTATCCGGCCTATGATCCAAAAGACTACCCAGACAGCTACGCGAAGTTTCTGATGTACGGAAACGAAAAGGAGCGCATTCCGGGCAACATCAGAATATTTAACAAAATAGGGGATGCTTACGGCTTTGCCATCGACAATGCGTATGTGGTAGATTTTGAAAATAAAGTGGAATTTATGCTGACGGCCGTGATTCTGGTAAACGAAGACGGGAATATAAACGACGGGAAGTATGAATATGAAGAAATCGGATTTCCTTTTATGAGAGATTTGGGCCAGGCTGTTTATCAGTATGAATTAAAACGTAAAAAGAAGCACCTGCCCAACCTGGATAAATTCCGGCTGGTGTATAATTAAGGACCATAATGCCTGCTTTTTGCCGCTATTGGTGTAAAGGCAGGTGCAAGGATACATTCAAAAAGCCCGCACTTTGGCTCAGGTAATAAAAGGCGGGCAGCATTAATATAACAAATTTATATCAGGCCGGGCGTACTTACAGGTTCCCGGTTAGGTTTATACTTCATCTTGTTAGCTCTATGAAAATTAAGAAAGTGCTTATTGCCAACCGCGGCGAAATTGCTATCCGCGTGCTGCGGGCCTGTACCGAACTGGGTATCAAAACAGTGGCAATTTATACTTACGAAGATCGCTACTCGCTGCACCGCTACAAAGCCGACGAGGCTTACCAGATTGGCAAAAACAACCAGCCATTGCAGCCATACCTCGACATTGAAGGGATTATACAGGTGGCTAAAGAAAACGGGGTAGACGCTATCCACCCGGGCTACGGTTTCCTGTCAGAGAACCAGCATTTTTCGCAGCGGTGTGCCGACAATGGCATCATCTTCGTCGGGCCGAAACCGCAGGTGATGGCTTCATTGGGAGATAAGATTGCGGCCAAGAAAGTAGCCATCAGTTGCGGGGTGCCTGTTATCCAGAGCAACGAACCGGATCTGGATAACTATGAAACGGCACTGGGCGAAGCGCACCGCATTGGCTACCCGCTTATGCTGAAGGCTGCTGCCGGGGGTGGCGGACGTGGAATGCGCATTATCCGGGATGATGATCAGCTCGAGAGAGGTTTCTTTGAAGCCAAGAACGAAGCCCTGAAAGCCTTTGGCGATGATACCTTGTTCCTGGAGAAGTATGTGGAGAACCCCAAGCACATAGAAGTGCAGATTGTGGCCGACAACTATGGCAACATTACCCACCTTTTTGAGCGCGACTGTTCGGTGCAGCGCCGCTTCCAGAAAGTGGTAGAGGTGGCTCCGGCTACCAGCCTTACCGAGGAACTGCGACATCAGCTTTATGAATATGCCATTAACATCTGCAAGGCGGTAAATTATAATAACGTGGGCACGGTGGAGTTCCTGGTGGAGCCCCACAACAACAATGTATACTTCATTGAGGTTAACCCGCGCATCCAGGTAGAGCACACGGTAACAGAAATGATTACGGGCATCGACCTGATAAAAACGCAGCTATACGTTGCAGACGGTTATACCCTGGATCATGAGGAAATACAGCTCGGGCCCGACCACACGGTGCGGGCGCACGGGGTGGCCATCCAGTGCCGTATTACTACCGAAGATCCGGAAAATGACTTTAAGCCTGATTATGGCACCGTTATCGCGTATCGCAGCGCAGGCGGTTTCGGTATCCGCCTGGATCAGGGCAGTGTGTACCAGGGAGCCAAGATTAGCCCGTTCTTCGATTCACTGCTGGTGAAAGTATCGGCTCATGCGCCTACGCTGCGTCTGGCCGCGCTGAAGATGTCGCGCACGCTCGACGAGTTCCGTATCCGCGGGGTGAAGCAGAACATCCAGTTCCTGCAGAATATCATCAACCATCCTACCTTTATTTCGGGCGATGCCACGGTTGATTTTGTGAAGACGCATCCGGAACTGTTCGTGTTTAAGCAGCGCAAAGACCGCGCAACAAAGATGCTGAACTTCCTGGCAGACGTAATCGTGAATGGCAACCCCGATGTAAAGAAGTTTGATCCGGACAAGAAACTCAGCAAACCAAACCTGCAGGGCTTCAATACCAACAAGCCTTATCAGCCGGGCACCAAGAACCTGCTGACCGAACTGGGGCCGGAGGGCTTCTCGGAATGGCTGCGCAATGATCCGCAGATTCATTATACCGATACCACCTTCCGCGATGCACACCAGTCGCTGCTGGCCACGCGCATGCGTACCTTCGATATGATGAAGATTGCCGAAGCTTACGCCAAAGATCATCCGCAGATTTTTAGTATGGAAGTATGGGGCGGCGCCACTTTCGACGTATGCCTGCGCTTTCTGCACGAAGATCCCTGGGACCGGCTGGCGCAGCTCCGCAAGGCGGTACCCAATATCATGCTGCAAATGCTGATCCGCGGCTCCAACGGCGTGGGCTACAAGGCATATCCGGATAACCTGGTAGAGGCGTTCGTAGAGCAGTCGTGGGAAACAGGTGTGGATGTATTCCGCATTTTCGACTCGCTGAACTGGATGAAGAGCATTGAGCCCTGCATCAACTTTGTGCGCAAACGCACCAAAGGACTGGCCGAAGCCGCCATCTGCTATACCGGCGACATCCTCAACCCTAGGAAAACAAAGTATACGTTAGAGTACTACCTGCAACTGGCCCGGCAGGTTGAAGATGCCGGGGCGCACATTCTGGCCATCAAGGATATGGCCGGCCTGTTGAAGCCATACGCGGCCACTGAGCTGGTTACGGCCCTGCGCGACACGGTAAAAATTCCCGTTCACCTGCATACGCACGATACTTCTTCCATCCAGTCCGCCACTTATCTTAAAGCCATTGAGGCCGGGGTAGATGTGGTGGATGTGGCCTTGGGAGCGATGTCGGGGCTTACGTCGCAGCCAAACTTTAATTCCATTGTGGAGATGATGCGCTTTCAGGAGCGCCACCGCGAGTTTGACCAGGATAGTCTGAACCGCCATTCTAATTACTGGGAAACGGTGCGGGAATATTACTATCCGTTTGAGTCGGGCCTGAAAGCGGGCACGGCAGAAGTATACCGGCACGAGATTCCGGGCGGGCAATATTCTAACCTGCGGCCACAGGCAAATGCGTTGGGGCTGAGCAAAAAGTGGGACCTTATCAAAGAAACTTATGCTGAAGTAAACGAGCTGTTTGGCGACGTGGTGAAAGTAACGCCTAGTTCCAAAGTAGTGGGCGATATGGCGCTATACCTCGTGTCTAACGGCCTGACGACGGAAGATGTGCTGGAGCGGGGAGATCAGATTTCCTTTCCGGCATCGGTCAAGTCATTTTTCAGGGGCGATCTGGGCCAGCCGGAGGGCGGCTTTCCGAAGCGGCTGCAAGCCATTGTGCTAAAAGACGAGCATCCGTTTACGGACAGGCCCAACAAGCACCTGGCACCCGTAGATCTGGAGGGGGAATTTGTTGCTTTTCAGGAGAAGTTCGGCAAAGAGCGCAGTTTCAGGGATTTTCTCTCGTACCAGCTTTACCCGAAAGTATACGAGGACTACTACAAGCACTATGAGCAATTTAGTGATGTATCTAAAATCCCGACAAGGCTGTTCTTTTATAGTTTACCGCAAGGCGAAGAAGCCATTATCGATATTGCCCGCGGCAAGTCTATTGTGGTAAAGTATCAGTCGCTGAGTCCGGTAAACGATGACGGGCTGCGCACAGTATTCTTCAAGCTGAACGGCCAGACACGTAACATTGAGGTGCGCGACAAGTCGGTAACAGTGGAGCGCGTACAGCACCAGAAAGTAGATAAGGCCAACGTCAGGCAGGTAGGCGCGCCGTTGCAGGGGCTGCTTTCCAAAATTCTGGTTGAGAAGGGACAAACTGTTAAAAAGAACACGCCGCTGTTTGTGATTGAGGCCATGAAAATGGAAACCACCATCACTGCGCCCGAAGACATCCAGATTGCCGCCATACACCTAACAGAAGGAACTTTGGTGAATACCGATGACCTGGTGCTGACGCTCGCTTAGGGCTGTTGTATTTATACTTGTTTTTTTCCAGCCTTCGCCCCTTAACTACGGGAGCGGAGGCTTTTCTTTTTGTGCCTGTGCAAACCGGCTTCTTCTGGTTAGTTATCTTGTAATTTATTGATGATTAGCTATAAGCGGTTGTTTTAAACTGCTTCCTAAAAGAATTACTGCTATAAAGATGCGGTTCTGAATGCCTGTTGGGGTAATTTTTTTTCAGAACACCTCCGGGGAAAAATACGTAGGCCATGTTGGTAGCTTTCGGAAGAACCCGTACGGAGAAAGCTGCTAAAAATAAAATCAGGCGCACGAAGCACGCACCGGGATAGAGCCTGTGTCGCCGGCCACCATAATTACATGTCAATATCAATAATACAAGTAACCTGGAGCAGCAGCAGATGGGATCAGTGAAGAAGCAGACCGCCGAGAAGATATACGAACAGGAATTGGAGATTGCCACAGCTGCCATAGACCTGCATTATAGTTTACATCCGGAGTTGGAAGAAAGTTATGGCAAAGAGGGCCGGGAAAAATGCCGCAGGGAAGTGCAGGTTCACCTGTTAAACCTGGCGGAATCTATACTTGCCTCCAGCCAGACTTTATTTAGAAATCATGTTGCGTGGGCACTGGAGACGCTTGTCTCGCATAATATACCGGCGCGTAACCTGGCCGTCAGCCTGAACTGCATCAAGCAGATTCTGGCGCAGCGCCTGCCGATAGAGAATTATGTAGTTGCCGCAAAATACATGAACAGGGCTTTGCAGCAGCTTGAGGAAAAAACAGTAAGCCAGGCCTCCTACCTCCGGGACGACGCTCCCCTCAGCAAACTGGCTGCCAGCTACATGGGCCTGCTGCTTGAAGGAAATCAGGCCGGGGCGAGCCGGCTTATTCTGGATAAAGCAGCTGGCGGCACAAGTGTTAGAGATATTTACCTGCATATTTTTCAGCCGGTGCTCTACGAGATAGGCCGCTTGTGGCAACATGGTAAGCTGACAATAGCGCAGGAGCATTATTGCACTGCTACTACACAGCTGATAATGTCGCAGTTGCATACGCATTTTTTTAGCACCAGGAAGAACGGTTTTAAACTGCTGGCCACCTGCATTTCCGATGAACTGCATGAAATTGGCGTACGCATGGTTGCTGATTTTTTTGAGGTAGAAGGCTGGGAAACCTATTATCTGGGCGCCAACACCCCTGTAGATAGTATTCTGGATACGCTGCATGCCCAAAAGCCGCACCTGCTGCTCGTGTCTGCCACCATGGCCTGCCATGTGCATCATATTATAGCGCTGATTACCGCCATACGCGCCGATCAGGCGCTGAATGATGTGAAGATAATGGTAGGAGGAAACCCGTTTAATGCCGCCCCGGAACTATGGGAAGAAACAGGAGCCGATGCCTATGCCAAAGATGCCATGAGCGCCCTTGAAACAGCCATAGCCATGCAAACGCCCTACGCTAAATCTGCCTGAAGTATAAAGTATGCTGGAGCAGGAAGTAATCCACGTTTGTAAAAACTTTTCCCACTTGTTGCTGCCGGTAAACCAGTCTGTAAACACTGGAATAGCTTTTGCTATACTTACCGGTGATTGCCGGGCGCTTCAGGCATCAAAACAAATGAAGGCTCACCGAAACAAAATTTCCTTTGCGGAGTTTTATAGATAAATGGCTTGTTAATATGCTGCATGCATACTACTTCCAGGAAAAGATTTCGCAGGAAGTCTAATCATCTTCATAGTCCAGGCCCATCATTTTGTTGTAAGCCTGTTGTAGTTCTGAGAAAGCATGTAAATTGCCCTGCTTGCGGCTAACGTGCATCCCTTTTTTGTATGTGCGCTCTGCAGCCTCATGTTGCCCAAGCTCCTCGTATAGTTTGGCGGCGTGGTAATAAGTACCTACATAGTCTTCGTGCTCAGCCAGGAGTTGCTCATAGTAAGCGAGGGCCTTGGCGTTATCAGAAGTACGGTATTCGGTGGCAATAGCGTATAGTATAAACGGGTCGTGGGGGTCCTCTTCCAGGAACTTCAGGAGTTGTGCTAATCTGTCTGTATTCATTTCGGATTGGCTATATTTTAATTAACTTCGCACAAATTTAAATTTAAAAGCTAACATTTCTACCCATGAAAATATTAGTTTGTATTAGTAACGTACCGGACACCACCGCAAAAATAAACTTCACCGCCGATAACAAGTCTTTTGATAAAAACGGCGTGCAGTATGTGATAAACCCCTGGGATGAGTATGCGCTGACAAGAGCCATTGAGCTGAAAGAAGCCAAAGGCGGCACCGTAACTGTGTTAAATGTAGGGGAGGCCGACACAGAGCCTAACATCCGCAAAGCGCTGGCCATTGGCGCCGACGATGCCATACGTGTAAACGCATACCCGAAAGATTCTTTTTTTGTGGCGCAGCAAATTGCCGCCATCGCCAAAGAAAACAGCTATGATATCATTCTGATGGGCAAAGAGTCTATCGATTATAATGGTTTTCAGGTGCACAACATGGTTGGCGAACTGCTGGGCATTCCTTCGGTAACGCCGGCTTTTAAACTCGACCTGCTGGATGATACCACCGCACGCCTGGAGCGCGAAATAGAAGGCGGCAAAGAGATAGTGGAGGTAAAACTACCGTTTGTGGCCAGTGCGCAGCAGCCTATGTCGGAGCCCCGCATCCCCAACATGCGCGGCATCATGACGGCCCGCACTAAACCGCTGAAGGTAGTAGAGCCGGTAGGCGCTGAAGCGAAAACGAGTATAGCAGCCTACAGCAAGCCTGAGAAAAAAGGCGGCGTGAAGATGATTGATCCGGAAAATGCCGGAGAACTGATTACTTTATTAAGAAACGAAGCTAAAGTGCTATAAAGATATGTCTGTACTAGTATTTGTAGAAGGTCTGAACGGAGAGATTAAGAACTCCTCGCTGGAGGCTGCATCTTACGGAAGCCAGGTGGCAACTGCCCTCGGCGCCACAGCTACTGCCGTTGCCATTGGCGATGTAAACGAGGCAGCCCTGGCCAGGCTGGGAGAGCAGGGCATCAGCAAAGTTTTGTTTGATGCGGATGCACGCCTGAAGCAGTTTGTAGCCGATGCTTACGTAGCCGTAATTGCTGCTGCCGCACAGAAAGAAAATGCAAAGGTGCTCGTGTTTTCCAATACCGGCATTGGCGCTACTGTTGGCTCTAAACTGGCCGTGCGCCTGAACGGTTCGCTGGCGACCAATGTGACGACACTGCCTAAAACCGAAGGCGGCACCTTTACGGTAACGCGCAGTGTTTTTTCGGGCAAGGCCTTTGCCGACGTGGAACTCACAGCCGATGTAAAAATAATTGCTGTTAAAAAGAACGCCATCGACATCAGCAGAAACAGCGGCAATACCGCCACAGTAGAAAATTTTTCTGCTAGCCTGGCGGATGCTGACTTCGCCGTTGCACCAAAAGAAACCGTAATGCAGGACTCAGAAGGCGGTATACTTTTGCCGGAGGCTGAGCGTGTGGTATCGGGTGGCCGTGGCCTGAAAGGCCCTGAAAACTGGCACCTGGTAGAGGATTTGGCCAAAGCCATCGGTGCGGCCACTGCCTGCTCCAAACCGGTATCGGACCAGGACTGGCGGCCGCATCACGAGCACGTGGGCCAGACAGGGATTACCATCAGCCCTAATCTATACATCGCCATTGGTATATCAGGCGCCATTCAGCACCTGGCCGGGGTTAACTCTTCTAAAGTGATTGTCGTTATTAACAAGGATCCGGAAGCGCCGTTCTTCAAAGCCGCTGATTATGGTATTGTGGGTGATGCTTTTGAGGTTGTTCCTAAACTAATTGAAGCTGCTAAAGCTTTAGACAAATAAGACGTAGAAGAAAAGTGAAGAAAATTCAGCTAGAGATACTCGGGCTTTCCTCCAGCCAGTCCCAGACAGGATCGTTTGCACTGGTATTGGGAGAGAAGGATGGAAACAGAAGACTGCCCATCATTATTGGGATGTTTGAGGCGCAATCCATCGCCATCCAGATAGAAAAGATTAACCCCAACCGGCCGCTTACGCACGACCTGTTCAAGACTTTTGCCGAGCAGGTAAATGTAAGTATAACCGAAATTCTTATTTCGGATCTGAAAGAAGGGGTGTTCTACTCCAAGATTATGTGCACCGACGGCAACAGGGATTTTGAACTGGATGCCCGGCCGTCTGATGCCATCGCCATCGGCCTGCGCTTTGGGGTGGCTATCTATACTGTAGAGAGCGTGCTATCGGAGGCGGGCATTATTCTAAGTGATCTGGAGGACGAGGAGGAGAACGAAGAAATATCAGTGAAAGGCAGCAGTACCGGCAGCACCAAGTCCGGCAGCTCAGGCACCAAAGAATCTTTGAGCCAGACACCCATCGACGAGCTGAATAAAATGCTCAATGAAGCCCTGGAAAAAGAAGACTATGAGCGGGCGGCCAAAATCCGGGACGAGATAAACAAGCGTAACTAAAGCTGCCGCAAAGTATGTTTAAAAGTCCTGTGCCCTTACGCACAGGACTTTTTGTTTTATGGGAGAATAGGCTTACTTTTGGCCAAATTTTTCTCCTACATGATCGATATTCTCAGAGGCTTGATTGGCTTAATCGCCCTTCTGGCCATTGCCTTCCTATTTTCCAGAAACAGAAAAGCTATAAGCTGGCGGCTTGTAGGAGTTGGCGTTTTCCTTCAGATTTTCTTCGGTGTAATGGTAACACAGGTTCCGCTCATTGCAGATGGCTTTGCTGCTGTCAGCCGGGGCTTTGTTACCTTTCTGGATTTTTCGCAGGCAGGCGCCCAGTTCCTGTTCGGCAACCTGGCCAATCCGTCACAAAATGGCGGTCTGGGCTATATATTTGCCTTTTCTGTGTTGCCAACCATTATTTTCTTCTCTACGGTTTCGTCGGGTTTATATTACCTTGGTGTTTTACAGAAGATCGTATTTGGCATCGCCTGGGTTATGTCGAAAGGCATGCGCTTGTCGGGCGCGGAGAGCTTATCTGCTGCCGGCAACATCTTCCTGGGGCAAACGGAGGCGCCGCTGCTGGTTCGTCCGTTTATCAGCCGCATGACCAACTCTGAGCTGATGTGCCTGATGACGGGTGGTATGGCAACACTGGCTGGAGGTGTGCTGGCTGCTTACGTGTCTTTTCTGGGAGGCGATGATCCGGCATTGAAAGCAGTTTTTGCAGCACACCTGCTCACAGCCTCTATCATGAACGCGCCCGCCGGCATTGTGCTGTCCAAAATGCTGGTGCCGGAAACGGAGCCCGAAAAAATTAATACCGAGCTTCAGGTAAACGAGGAGCAACTGGGCGTAAACCTGGTAGATGCCCTCTCGCGCGGCGCCGGGGATGGTTTGCGGCTGGCAGCTAACGTAGGCGGTATGCTGCTGGCTTTTATTGCGGTAATTGCGCTGATTAATTATTTCTTAACGGATATGGTTGGTGTCTGGACAGGATTGAACGGATGGGTCGTTTCCAGCACAGGTGGCCAGTTTGATGGCTTCTCGCTGCAATACATACTCGGGCAAATCTTCCGGGTGTTTGCCTTTATCATGGGCGTGCCCTGGGCTGATACCCTGCAGGTCGGCAGCTTGCTTGGGCAGAAAACAGCTATTAACGAGTTTGTGGCCTACCTGGACTTAGCTGAAATGAAGGATTCCGGCACGTTGTCTCCCAAGTCTGTGGTGATGGCTACTTACGCGCTGTGCGGGTTCTCTAACTTCAGTTCCATTGCCATCCAGATTGGCGGTATCGGCGGCATGGCGCCAAACCAGCAGGGCAACATCTCCAAGCTGGGTTTCATTGCTTTGCTGGGCGCCTCGCTTGCCTGTATGATGACTGCAACGGTAGCAGGTATGCTGTTCGGCATCTGACAGGTAAGTAAAAGGACACAAGTATCAGGACATTAGTCTCAAGACTTTATTTTAATTTATACTTGATAATTCAGGCTCTTCTACTTCATGATAAGATGCCTGAAGTATATCATTTATCTTGTCCAGTTACTTGTCAAGTATAAAACAGAACAGCCTGCCGTTGCAACGACAGGCTGTTCTGTTTTAATTACGTTCGGATTTTGAAGTATGATTGGGCTGTTTGGTATCCAGGTCAGCGCTTCATTTCTGCGGCAAGTATAATTTCTGCGGCAAGTATAAATTAAAGCTGCTTCTGCTTTTCCTGTTCCTGCTGCTGTTCTTCGCGCTCTTCGTCCTCTACCTGCTTGGCATTGCGCATCAGGCGGTTGGCAAAAATAAACTCATTCAGCTCGCGCACGTCAGAATCCATAATTTCGTTATTGGTTCCTTCCCAGAGTTTTTTGCCCTGGTACAGGAACATAATCTTGTCGCCGATTTCTATCACCGAGTTCATGTCGTGCGTTACAATAATGGTGGTGATGTTATACTCTTCTGTAATCTCCTTTATCAGCTCATCTATTTTGATAGACGTTTGTGGATCGAGGCCTGAGTTTGGTTCGTCGCAGAAAAGGTACGTACAGTGCGGCGCAATAGCACGGGCAATACCAACACGTTTCTTCATACCGCCACTTAGCTCTGACGGCATTTTACGGTTGGCGTTCTCCAGGCCTACGCGCTGCAGACAGAAGTTTACGCGATCCAGGCGCTCGCTGCGGCTCATATCTGTGAGCATTTTCAGCGGGAAATCAATGTTCTCCTCCACGTTCATTGAGTCGAAGAGGGCTGAACCCTGGAAGAGCATACCTATTTTGCGCCTGATTTCCTGCCGGATGTCGAGCTTGTTGTTGGTGAAGTAAGTGCCATCGAAGGTAACGCTGCCCAAATCAGGTTTTACCAGGCCCACAATGCACTTGAGTAGCACGCTTTTACCTGTGCCGCTGGCACCTAACAGCAGGTTGGTTTTGCCCGTCTCAAAGATACCGCTAACACCATCCAGCACCTTTTTGCCCGCAAAAGATTTATGTATATTGTGAATTTCTATCATAATAATTGAGCTTTACAGCAACACCTGTGCTAAAACGAAGTCCGCTATCAATATGGCAATGATGCTGTTGGTAACTGCCGTTGTACTGGCCGCGCCCACCTCTAAAGCACCACCCGAAGTAAAATAGCCCCTGTACGAGGAGATAGAGGAAATCAGAAAAGCAAATACAAAGGACTTGATAAGCGCAAAAACAACGTTGTAGGAGATAAACTCATCCCGTATACCTGTAATATATTCCTGTGCCGTAAGTTCCCCGGACAGGGTGCCGGCCACATAACCGCCTGCAATGGAGAGAAACATAGACAGTATAACCAGCATCGGGAACACCAGCAGCGCGGCCACAATTTTAGGCAGCACCAGGTAAGAAGCCGAGTTAATGCCCATTACTTCCAGCGCATCCACTTGTTCCGTTATCTGCATGGTGCCCAGGCCGCCGGCAATGCTGGAGCCTACCTTACCGGCCAGCACAATAGAGGTAATGGTAGGAGCCAGCTCCAGAATCGTCATCTCGCGTACCATAAAACCGATGGTAGAGCGAGGTATGAAGGCATTGTTAAGGTTATAAGCAATCTGCACGCAGGTTACCGCCCCGATAAAAGTGGCCACAATTGCCACGATAAAAATAGAATTGATGCCGATTAGGATGGCTTCGTCTATTGTTCTGTTAAACAGAATCCGGGGCGATTCTCCACGGGAAAAAAGACTGGTTATAAAAAGTACAAACTTTCCGAAGTGTTGCAGCATACAGGGGAGTCGTGGGGGTTAAATCAAGCGGTTAAAACAAAAATACGCTTTAATACCTATATTACGTGTAAAATTGTAAAACATATAAACGCACATATTTATGCAGGGATACATACTGGTAACCGGAGGTACCAAAGGCATCGGCAGGGCGGTAATCGATCAGTTTGCCAGAGAAGGCTTTCATATTATTACCTGTTCCAGAAACGAGAAGGACTTGCAAAAGTTGAAGCTGGAAATAGAACAGAAGTATACTTTTTCTAAATTATATTACCAGGAAGCCGATTTAAGCGACAGAGCCTCGCTGCAGGCGTTTGAGAAGTATGTAAAAGGGCTGGGCGTGCAACTGGATGTGCTGGTAAACAACAGCGGCCTGTTTATACCCGGCAAAATTACGGAGGAAGACGACGAGACGCTGCCGTATATGATCAATACCAACCTCTACAGCGCTTACTATCTGACCAAGGCCTTTGTGCCCGGCATGATACAGCGGCGCGCAGGCCACATTTTCAACCTGTGTTCCACGGCCAGCATCACGCCATACGTCAACGGCGGCTCTTATGGCATATCCAAGTACGCGCTGTATGGCATGACCAAAGTGCTGCGCGAGGAGCTTAAGGAGCATAACGTACGTGTAACGGCCATACTGCCGGGCGCTACGCTCACGGCCAGCTGGGAGGGCGTGGATCTGCCGCCGGAACGTTTTATGAAAGCCGAAGACGTGGCGATGGCTATCTGGGGTGCGTATACCATGTCGGTAAACAGCGTGGTGGAAGAAATATTGATAAGGCCGCAGCTGGGCGATATCTGACACAGCCTTTTCAGCTTAAAATAAAACTGTGATGAAGAAGTTATACTTACTGGTAGTTATCTGTGGCTGGGCCACGCTGGCGCAGGGACAAAAGCTGGAGATTACGGCGCAACTGCATACAGGCGTATCTAAGTTCGGAGGCGCTTCGGCCGCCAGTTCATCCTTTATACTTGTAAGCGATGTGGCCGGCAGCAACAGTTATACCATCAATCCCTATGGCCGCGGGTTTGGTTTAAACTATGGTGCCGGGGCACAACTGCAACTTGTAACAGATCGGCGCCTGCTGCTGGGAGCACAAGTAGCCGTGGAGCAGCTCCGCAGCCGTATAAATATCGGCGGCATTTACAGCTTCAGGTCTGATAGCAGGGCAGAAGGACACGCTACACTGCAGAGCAACTTCCTTAACCTGCAGCCTTACCTGGGCAGGCGCTTATACCTGCGTACCATAGAAATGGATCTGACGCTGGGTACGGACATCGGTTTTTGCCTGAAAAGCACCGAACACGGCCAGGCCACAGATGCCTATGGAAATGATGTTACCACATCGCTGGAGCGGCATAAACCGGCTATAGATTTCCGGCCCCGCCTGGGTATTGCTGCTTACCGCAAGCACCTGGGCCTTGCGTTCAGCTACGCTCATGGCCTTACCAACTATACCAGCGGTTACGAGGGAGCCAACTCCGAAGTATACGCCCGGGTGCTGCGGCTGGGGCTCTTATACCGGTTATAAACAGATTGATGATACCAAAAGTAAAGATCTGCTGCATCAGCAGCACAGAGGAAGCCCAAACAGCCATAAAATCAGGTGCGTCGGCGCTGGGCCTGGTGGGCGATATGCCGAGCGGGCCGGGCATTATCAGCGACAAGCTTATACAGGAAATCACGCAAATCATACCGCCGGCCATTGCATCGTTTCTGCTCACCCGCCATACTGATGCTTATAGCATTGCCAGGCATCACGCGCTGGTGCACACCACCACAATTCAGCTGGTGGATGCGCTGGAACCGGAAGTATACGGGCAACTGCGCGAGGCGCTGCCGGGTATAAAGCTGGTGCAGGTAGTACATGTGCTGGGTGAGGAAAGTATAGAAGAAGCGCAGCATGCAGCCGGACAAGCAGATGCCATACTGCTGGACTCTGGCAACCCGCATCTGAAGGTGAAAGAACTGGGCGGCACCGGCCGCATACACGACTGGGTGATCAGCCGGAAGATCAGGGAAAGTATAAGCAAACCGCTTTTCCTGGCCGGTGGATTAAATGCAGCCAATGTGCGGGAAGCGATAGAAGTGGTGCAGCCGTTTGGGGTAGATGTTTGCAGTGGTGTGCGCACCAGCGGGCTCCTGGACCCGTACAAGCTGGAGAAGTTTTTTGAGGCAGTGGAGAAGGTATAAATTGATTTGAAAATCCGGAGGTGTGCAAGGGAGGTGTTTTATGGCGATTTGAAGATATCGCCTCTGCCATACTTGATGCACCGCAGTCGCACCCGGATTATTACTACGTAGCTATCTACATAGCTATAAAGCGCGCCCGCTGGTGCCGGAAGGGAAGCGGCAGAAATAAGTATAAGTATGGCGCAGCTTTTGTAGCTTGCAGTATCAAACCCGGTAGGTTGTAATACTACGGGGTTTGATAAATTCTGATAAATAAAGCCTGCCAAACCTATAACATAGAAATAAATTGTCTGTCGAGGTAAAGAATCTTACAAAAATGTTCGGGACCCAGCGTGCGGTGGATGATATTTCGTTTGCAGTGGAGCAGGGGCAGATACTGGGTTTCCTGGGTCCCAACGGTGCCGGGAAGTCCACGACCATGAAGATTGCCACCTGCTACCTGCCGCCCAGCGCAGGCACCATACTGGTAAACGGCCACGATGTGGTACAGGAGCCCCTGGCGGTGCGGCGCGCCGTAGGTTATCTGCCCGAGCACAACCCGCTTTACTTAGATATGTACGTGCATGAGTATTTGCAATTTACGGCATCGGTGTATGGCTTAAAAGGAAAAGCCGCCAGAGAACGGGTGCAGGAAATGGTGGACCTGTGTGGCCTGACGCTGGAACAGGGCAAAAAGATTGGAGCCCTCTCCAAAGGGTACCGCCAGCGGGTGGGGCTGGCGCAGGCGCTGGTGCACGACCCACCCGTGCTGATACTCGATGAACCGACCACAGGCCTTGACCCGAACCAGATTGTGGAAATCCGTGCGCTTATCAAGCGTATCGGACAGGATAAAACCGTGATTTTCTCAACGCACATCATGCAGGAAGTAGCCGCTATCTGTGACCGTGTCGTGATTATTAACCGCGGCAAACTGGTCGCCAACAGCGATGTGGCCAGCCTGCAGGCCGGTGACCGGGACGAGAAAACAACGTTGGTGGAATTTGAGCAACCGGTGGAGGCGGAGGCCCTGCAAAGTATACCGGGCGTGCTGCAGGTAAGTATCGCGCAGGGTTATACGTATCGTGTTACGTCCCGCCGCGACGCCGACATCCGCGCCAGCGTGTTCCGCATTGCGGCCGAGCGCAACTGGCCGCTGGTAGGGCTGCGGCAGGAGGAAAATTCGCTCGAAAAGGTTTTCCAGGAGCTGACGAAGTAATGATGGATACTGCCTGATGCCCCGGGGCAGGCCGGGCAACCTTGCTGTCGGAGCAGAGAAAGGGCAGCTGCAGGATTTATACTTCAGCAAACGTATACTTGCTTCTGCTAAACCGAAACCGCTCAAAGCCCTCGCGGTGCGCGCAGCTCCCGCGGGTGTCTGAACCGGTAACCAAACACCCGCGGTAGCTGCGAACACCGCGAGGTTTAAGCTATACGATGATGAAAAACAAAGACGCATACCTAAAAGCAGTAGTGACCGTTGGGGCAGTGGCGCTCGTGGGTATTTTTGTGCAGAACCAGCTGTTGCTCAGCAAACTCAAAAAGAAGCGGAAATATTACCGGAACAAATATTTTGCGCCGGATTTGCATGATTCTGCTCCTGTTACTTCGTTTGATAAATAATACCAGAACACATAAGCGCAGCAGTTTTAAATTTGCATAAAGCCGAATGCTTTAAAATTAAACCAACCAGAGTATAAGTATGAATTTGGAGAAGGCGTATCTGCATTACCCTTTATTCGTAATTCATAACTCGTAATTCGTAATTCGTAATTAAAAAACGTGTTATCCATCCTAAAAAAAGAATTTAACGGTTTCCTGAACTCGCTGATTGCCTACATTGTGCTGACGGTGTTTCTGGTGGCTACCGGCATGTTTATGTGGGTGTTTCCGGAGAGCAGCGTGCTGGAGTACGGTTTTGCCGACATGCAGACGCTCTTCAACATTGCCCCCTGGATGTTCCTGTTCCTGATTCCGGCTATTACCATGCGCACCTTTGCTGAGGAAAAACGCGAGGGAACCATCGAGCTGCTGCTCACCAAACCCATCACTGATCTGCAACTGATACTGGGCAAATATTTTGCGGCGCTGCTGCTGGTGCTGTTTGCGCTGCTGCCCACGCTGCTCTATTATTACTCGATTTATACGTTGGGCAATCCGCCCGGCAACGTAGATTCAGCGGCGGTGGCAGGTTCTTACATCGGACTGATGTTCCTGGCTGCTGTATTTACCGCCATTGGCGTGTTTGCTTCCTCTGTCTCCGACAACCAGATTATTTCCTTCGTGCTGGCGCTGTTTTTATGTTTCATTATTTATACCGGCTTCGAGTCCATTGCTTCCATACCGGTATGGGGAACATACGGCTACTTCATCAGCCAGCTGGGGATTGCGTATCATTACAGCGCCATCAGCAAAGGCCTGGTGGATTCGAGGGACGTGTTATACTTCCTGAGCGTTATCGCCATACTTATTTTAGCTACTAAACTTGTGTTGAGGAGCCGAAAATGGTAACAGAGCCAGATATCAATAAAAAGCGCAAACGGAGCCGCGACATCGGGCGGTTTATAGGTTGGGTGGCTGCCATTGTGCTGCTGAACGTGCTGGCGTCCAGCTTCTTCTTCCGCCTCGATTTAACCGAGGACAACCGCTATACCATCGCCCCGGTTACCAAACAAATGCTGGGCAATTTACAAGATGAAGTGGTGGTGGACGTATACCTGGAAGGCGATTTTCCGGCAGGATTTAAGCGGCTGCAACAGTCGGTACAGGAAACACTGGACGAATTCCAGGTTTATGCTGACGGCAACCTGCGCTATAACTTTATAGATCCAACTGCTATTTCAGACGAAAAGCAGCGCACGGAATTTTACAAGACTTTGGCAAAGAAAGGCGTCATCCCAACCAACCTGCACGCCACCGAAGAAGGCAAGCAGGTAGAACGCCTCGTGTTTCCGGGTGCTATTGTGAAGTATAAAGGCAAGGAAACGGCCGTAAACCTGCTGAAAGGAAATCTGGCCGCCTCGCCGGACGAGCGCCTGAACCAGTCGGTGGAAGGGATAGAGTATGAACTGGCTTCGGCTATCCGCAAGGTGGCCTTCCGGAGCGATAAAACCATTGGCTACCTGATGGGGCAGGGCGAACTGGAGATGCCGCAGGTAACAGCGCTTGTTAACTCGCTGCAGCAGTATTACCGGGTGGCACGCGGCGAGCTGTCCCAGATTCCGTCGCTTAAAGGGCTGGATTTGATCATCATTGCCAAGCCCACCAAGCCATTTACCGAAGCTGACAAGTATAAGATAGATCAGTTTATCATGAACGGGGGCAAGGCCGTATTTTTTGTGGATGCCCTGCATGCCGACATGGACAGCGTGGGAGCCGGCGGCATGTTTGCGCTGCCCTACAACCTGAACCTGGATGATTTGCTGTTCCGCTACGGCGTGCGCCTCAACCCCACGATCATCATGGATTTGAACTCAGGCTTTATACCCATCGTAACCGGCTACATGGGCGACAAGCCGCAGACGGAGATGGTAAACTGGCACTTTTTCCCGCTGCTCAATAACTTCAGCAAGCACCCCATTACGCGAAACCTGGACGCGGTTTATGCCCGCTTCATTGGTTCTGTAGATACCGTGAAAGCCGATGGCATCCGGAAAACGCCGCTGGTTTATACTTCCAGGTACTCGCGTGTACTGCAGGCGCCGGTGCCCATAACGCTGGAGGAAGCACGGATGGAGGTGAAGCCCGAGCTGTTTCAGGCGGGGCCGCTGCCGGTAGGCTACCTGCTGGAAGGTAAATTTACGTCATTGTTCAAAAACCGCAGGGCGCCGCAGGGCGTGCAGGATACAAAGGTGCGGGAGCAGGGCGCCGAAACGAAAATTGCCGTTTTCCCGGATGGCGATTTGGTGCGCAACGAGGTAAACCCGCGCACCGGGCAGGCATACGAACTGGGCTTCGACCGCTTCAACAACATCACCTTTGCCAACAAGGAACTGGCCATGAACACCATCCATTACCTGCTGGACGCCGAAGGCCTGGTAAACGTAAGAAGTAAGGAAATCGCGTTGCGGCCACTGGACAAGGTGCGCGTGCAGGAGCAGAAAACGTACTGGCAGCTCCTTAACCTGGTGGCTCCTATTGTGTTGCTGCTGCTGTTCGGCGTGCTGCGTTTTTACCTGCGCAAGCGCAGGTATGAGCGGTTCTGAGGTTAGTGCTCATTAAAGTGGGCAAAATTCGAAAAAGGACTTGCCAAAGGAGTAGCATAAATGCGAAATAGTTATAACTTTGTCCATGTAACGTTATAGGTAGAACTATGAAATTTATCGTCTCTTCTTCTGCTCTTCTGAAGCAGCTATCCAGCATAAACGGGGTGGTTACCAACAATCCGGTGGTGCCCATTCTGGAGAACTTTTTGTTCGAAATAAGCAACAGCACGCTCACCATCACAGCCAGCGACCTGGAGACATCCATGATCACGGAGCTGCCGGTGGAGGCGCACGAGGACGGCCGCATTGCCGCTCCTGCCCGTATCCTGCTCGAAACGCTGAAAAACCTGCCTGATCAGCCGGTTACCTTTACGATAGACGAAGAGACGTATACCATCGAGATCAGCTCTGCCAATGGCCGCTACAAGCTGTCGGGCGAGAATGCGACGGATTTCCCGCGCGTGCCGGTGGTAAAAGGCGGCAAAGCCATTGAAGTACCGTCAAATATACTGGCGCGTGCCATCAACAAAACTATTTTTGCAGTGAGCTCTGACGAACTTCGTCCGGCGATGACAGGTATTTTTGTGCAGCTGCGCCCGGATAATGTTACGTTTGTGGCTACCGACGGGCACCGCCTGCTGCGCTACCGCCGCACCGACATTTCTACCGACCAGGAAGTATCGCTGATTATACCACGCAAGGCATTCACGTTGCTTAAGTCTACGCTGCCGTCCGAGGCCACTGCTGTCCGGATGGAGTTCAACCAGTCTAACGCGTTCTTCAGTTTCGATAACATCCGCATGGTTTGCCGCCTGATAGACGAGCGCTACCCGGATTATGAAAACGTGATTCCGGTGCAGAACCCGAACAAACTGGTGATCGATCGCCTGGATTTGCTGAGCTCTGTACGCCGTATTTCTATCTACTCCAACAAAACAACCCACCAGATTCGCCTGAAGCTGAATGGCTCGGAGCTGCAGGTGTCGGCCGAAGATTTAGACTTCTCCAATGAAGCCAGCGAGCGCTTGACCTGCCAGTACGAAGGTGAGGATATGGAAATCGGTTTCAACGCCAGGTTCCTGACAGAGATGCTGAACAACCTCGACTCAGACGAAATTACTTTTGAGCTTTCAACGCCGAACCGCGCCGGCCTGCTGACGCCTATGGCTAACGAAGACAGCGAAAGCGTGCTGATGCTGGTAATGCCGGTGATGCTGAACAACTACGTATAAATTATACTTGTGTAAATTATAGCTGATTTAAAACAAGAAAGGCGGGCTGAGAGGTTCGCCTTTCTTGTTTAGGAAAGACTTTCTGTGAAGGCTATGGTTTGGGAAGTATGGCTATTTGGAAATGCGGAGCATGGTAAGGCGCAAAGTAGATATTCGGAAAATCCTGCACGATCTATATGCGCTGAATTGTTTGCTGAAAAGGCCAAACACCTACATTCATAGTGCAGATAAACGTATGTTCGCGTTAAGCAGGTAGTTGGCGGTAATAGGAAATAATGAAAACATACTACATAAAACATGTTTTACCACTTAAGGCTTTGCTCTTATTCTTTGTATGCTTATTACCATCAGCATCATTGACATTATATATGAGTAAAGTGCTTCAAATGGAGAAGGATGTAGCAGATGTACCTATTATCATTGGAGCTTGTTTAGGTTTTTACTTTATGCTGTTCTATACTGAAGGAACCAGAGTTGTAGAATTGACAACAGAAGAAATAAGAACGGAAAAAAGAAGCATAAAAATATCGGACATCAAGAACTTCAAGTTAAAAGATGATAGCCCCGAATTTGTTTACTTAAAGATTGCCACTCATTCCAACGAAAAGCTATCTATTGGCACACGAACAAGTTCACAAGAAGAGTTACTGAAACTATATAGTGACTTAAAGAAAGCTGTTGAGGAGCATAACATAGTAAACCTGAATCAAATTTTGGAGAAGAAGCTGATTTACGATACCCCTTTCGGCAAAATAATAGGTCTTGTAGTTATTGGAGTTACTTTACTAATGGTTTATAGTCTCTTCTTCTCTTCAGGTGGCACAAAGAACTATGGCGCTTATGTCACCTTTTTCGGATGCAGTTCCTTCCTGTTGTTTAGAATTTTTGGAAGAAGAAAGAACCAAAGCCACTAACCCAACCTTAACAGTAGGCTACGCCACTGCAAAGCCAAACCCGTTGGGCGGTATGCAGAGAAACAAACAGAGAAACTTGTAGTATATACTAAAAGAGTATACTTATGTATAAAGCTGATAAGCATGAAGAATTTATCATTAAAACTAGAAGACAATATTTTTCAGGAGACAGAGAGTATTCTGTCTAAAGTACATAAGAACAGAAACAGATATATAAATGAAGCTTTAGAATTCTATAACAAGCTTCAAAGGAGAAGACTCCTTGCCAGGCAACTTGATAAGGAGTCAAAACTCGTTGCGGGGGAATCTCTGTCTGTATTAGCAGAATTTGAAGCCTTGGAGGATGAAGGTTAAGCAATTTGAACTATGGATTGCGGACTTACATCCTAGAATTGGAACGGAAAAAGGAAAAGTTAGACCTGTGGTTATTATCCAAACTGACCTTTTAAATAAATCTCATCCTTCTACTGTAGTTTGCCCCATAACCACGAACGTACAGCCCGAATCAAATATATTACGGGTTCATCTGACAAAAGGAACGGCTAACGTTAAAGAAGATTGCGACATAATAATTGACCAAATCAGAGCAATTGACAACTCCCGGCTTATGCACAGAATAGGGCAGTTGGATGAAGAAATTAAAAGTAAAATCAAGGAGAATATCAGAATTGTGTTGGACTTAGAATAAAAAGCACATCCGCCAAGATAAACTAAAACACACCAAGACGTGCTTTAGCCAAACCGTTGGGCCAATAAGAAATTATAAATGTTGCAAAACTTCGTCATTGCCCTCAACTGGATTTTTATAATTTTTAGGCAGCTGTTTTAGGCTTTTTGAGCTTTGGGTTCTTTTTAGGTTCACGAGAAGACGAACAGAAGTTAATTGAAGAGCTATTTCTTTCCTTTTTAGGAAGGTTTGCAGTTGCTGGGCTGATAGGAGTTGGGGTATTTGCGCTTCTTAACTTCTTCTTAAATAGAGCAGTACTTGACGAGAATCATAAGACGAAACTATAGATGCAGACAAATTTCAATATACCACAAAGCTTCATATTTGTGTGGAACAGCATATTGTATCAAACTTCCGTTAACTACATTGGCGGCCAATCTAATAAAGTAAAAATAAAAACATGCGCTAACGAACCCCATTAGCAATACTCCGCTGGCGCTTCGTACTGCTAAACGTCAGCACCTGGATAAAAACCGGGAAATAGTCATGGTAGCCGCCGGAGTAGGGGGAATTGATAAGCAAAATTTATTGTACTTGCTTCGCTACCCGGGAAGTATGTTGTAGGCAAGTGGCAAAGGCACATAGCCTCCCAGCATACTTCCGGGATGGCAAAGAATAATCAGAGGCTTAGTTTCTGGAGATAGTTATAGTTGTGCTTCACACTGGCCATAGGTTCACCGGCGTATTCTTCCTGCTCTACAAAGAAGTACTTCATTTTAGATTTGTCGGCATTCTGCAGCAATTGTTTAATATCAATGGCCCCTTTGCCGAACTCTGTACTTTGCATTTTGCTTTTATCCATGTCCTTCAGGTGCCACAGCGGGAACCTGCCGGGGTATTTGTTAAAGTATACCATCGGATCATGGCCTGATAATACCAGCCATCCCAAATCCATTTCCATTTTTACCTGGTCAGGATCAGTTTCGGCGAGCAGCACATCGTATAATACCTGCCCGTTGTCTTGCTCAAACTCCTCTTCGTGGTTGTGATAGCCAAATATAATGTTGGCCTTTTTGCAGTCTTCAGCAGCTTTAGAAAATATATCAGCGTTGCGTTTGTAGTTGCCCACCGTCTGGCCCCTGGAAGGCAGCGAAGAGCAAATCAGGTAATCCTGCCCCGTTTCAGCGGCAGCGGCTACTGTGCGCTCCCAATCTTTGTCTACGGCAACGTGTCCGCTTCGCAGCGTCATGCCCAGGTCTTCGGTTACCTTTTTAATTTCTTTTGGCTGCAAGCCATAGTATAAGCCTTTTTCGCTTCGGGCCGACTCCAGCTCTTTGTAGCCGATGGCAGCAAGCTGCTTTAGGGTGCCCACAGCATCCTTCAGCATTTCGTTGCGCACGGTATAGAGCTGTATACCTACGTCCTTTACTTTGGCAGTATTTTTAGCAGCTTCAGAAGATAGCGGCAGAAGGAGCGCGCTGAGCGCCAGGCAGCCGGAGCTTCTCAGAAAATCACGTCTAGTTGTCATAAAGTATTTTGTTTGGATATACCTGTAATATTGCGTTGCTGCTCCCTGTTCTGAAACCTGGATACATCAGGATAAAAGTACCTGTAGCGGCCATGTCAGATCAGCGCCGGTACATACGTATGCTGCCCTAATGTATGCAATAGTATTTTGATTAGCAACATGTTATACTTCAAAACCGATTAGGTTTCATATTCCTGTGCTCACCGGCAGTTCAGCTATAGGCCAAACTAAATCATACCAGCTCCATGTTTGGCACTTCGCTGTAGGCTTTGTTGTAAAACAGCTTGTGGATGTCAATAACCTCTTCGTTGGCGCCCGGACGCTTTTTTACGTAAGCGCCGTCTTCACGCATAATGTAAGAGTTCTGGTTATCCAGCAGGTTGTAGTATAAAATGTTAATGGCCTCCCGCTTCAGTTCTTCGTTAACTATCAGGAACAGCGCTTCAATGCGCCTGTCGAAGCTGCGCACCATGCAGTCGGCGCTGCCGCCAAATACTTTAGGGTCGCCGTTGTTGTGGAAGTAATACAGGCGCGCGTGCTCCAGGTATTCGCCCACTATGGATTTCACGGTGATGTTCTCGCTGAGATCTTCGCGGCCAGGCCGCAGGCAGCAGATGCCGCGAACAATCAGCTTGATGGTTACGCCCGCTTTGGAAGCTTTGTAAAACTCGTCTATAATCTCTTTGTCCTCCAGCGAGTTTATTTTGATAACAATGCCGCTTTTCAGTCCCTTTTTGGCATTGCGCGCCTCGTGCCGTATCAGCTCAATCAAATCGTGGCGCATGCCTTTGGGCGAGGTCATCAGGTACTTGTACTGGCTGGGCCTGGAGTGCCCGGTGATAACGTTAAAAAACTCAGATACATCGTGGGCATAAACCTCGTTCGTCGTCAGCAGGCTTACGTCAGTATAAAGGCGGGCGGTTTGCTCGTTATAGTTGCCGCTGCCGATGTGCACATAACGTGTTACTTTTTCGCCCTCCTTGCGGATGATCATCAGCATTTTAGTATGTGTTTTATACTTGCTGATGCCGTAAATGACGAAGCAGTCTGCTTTCTCCAGGCGTTCGCCTTCCTTAATGTTCCGCTCCTCGTCGAAGCGGGCTTTCACCTCAAACAGCACCGATACGTGTTTCCCGTTTTCGGCTGCTTTCAGCAGGGCCGCCGTTACCCGCGACTGGTCTGCCAGGCGGTAAATAGTTTGTTTGATACCCAGCACAGAAGGATCTTCGGCAGCACGTTCCAGCAGGCTCACCACAGGCTCCATGCTGTTGTAAGGATGGTGCAGCAGCACATCGTGCTCTTTCAGGTACTCAAACATGTCTACGCCATCGCTTGGCAGGCTAAGGGGCGGCACCGAAGCCGGCTGTTTAAAACCTTTGTCTCTGAAGTGCGGGTGGTTGATGATCTGCCACAGGCTGCGCAAATCTACCAGGCTGTTGATGGTGAACACATTACCACTGTCAATAATCCAGCGGTCTTTAAGTACTTTTAGCAAAAACGGCGATGGGTCGCGCTCCATTTCCAGCCGCACCACGCGCCCTTTTTTACGGTTTTTAAGTTTGGCTTTGATTTCCTGCACAAAGTCCGCTTCCAGATCGTCAGATTCTTCCAAAGTAAAGTCGCCGTTGCGCGTAATGCGGAACAGGTTAACTGATACTATATCCACGTTGCGGAACAGCTTCTTTATTTTAAAGCGGATAATCTCCTCAATGGGTACAAAAATGATTTTTTCCTTGCGGTGTATCTCGTAGAAGCGGGCCAGGTTCTGCGGTATCTGCACAAACGTAATCCTGTCCTGCGCCTTCTGATCTTCGGTGGTGCGGGTTACCACGCCAAAAGTCAGCAGCTGGTTCATGAGCAGCGGAAAACCGTGGTAATTGTCGTATACCATGGGCGTGAGCAGCGGGAAAAGCGTATTCTTAAAAAAAGAATCCACTTTCTTCTGCTCTATTTCTGTCAGCTCGTCTACTTTAAGTATATCAAAACCGCTCTGCCCGAAAAGTGGCTTCAGTTCGTTGTTATAGGTCAGGTACTGGTCGTTTACGAAGCGGTGGGCGTAATCGAGCAGCTTTTTGCGGAATGGCAGCTCACGCAGTCCCGAGTAATCCAGGCGCTCTTTGCCATAGTCGATGTAATTGTACAGGCTGCCTACCCGGATCATAAAAAATTCGTCCAGGTTAGAAGAAGTAATAGCCAGAAACTTGAGCCGGTCGAACAGGTTTTTGTCTGTTTCGCGGGCCTGGTCGAGCACCCGGTAATTAAATCGCAGCCAGCTCAGGTCGCGGCTGATGTATTTACTTCTCTTAATCTGGTCCGAAACCTTATTGATCAGCATGTTTTCTTTGTGTTGATAAAAGCTAAAACGGCGTGTGCAGCCACAGCAGGTGTAGCTTGCAAAATATAAGTATAAACAAATGTTTAATGGTATGAAATGCTAATTTAATTTTTTAATCGCTTATTTTATGTATTTGGCCGGAAAACTATCACAAAGCACCGGTCAGGCAGGAGCAGGGCCTTAACTTGCCGGAAAAACTTTGGCAGAAATAGCAAGTCAAATTCCCCTGCTTTTTTCGAGGAGGGGTTAGAGGTGTTTTTATAATTTATTTTCCGGAAAGTTCGGCAGCCGGGAAAGAAATCTTACATAATGATGATGTTATACTTGTGCAAAAGCCCCGCGCAGCCGGTTAATGAAAATTTTGCTTTCCCGATTCTGTTCAATTCAGGGTCGATGCTATAGTGGTAAGCGGTGAGGAAGTCGGCTTCTTTGAGCTGTGTTTCAAAGAAAATAGTGCCGCTTAAGTCCGTGTCATCAAACGTAGACTTGTTTAAAACAGCTTTTGTAAAATCTACCTCTTTCAGAGAGGTATGGAGAAAAACCGTTTTCTCCATCTTCTTATTTGCAAAGGAGGCGTAATCCAAAATGCAATTTTCAAACCTGACGCTGAACAGGAAATCATTGCAGCCGCTGAAATCAACACCCAGCATTTTGCAGCCTTTGAAGTCTGCATTTTTCAGGCTTGCACCGTTTAATTTCATCATGCTCAGGTTGCAGTTAATAAAATAGCAGTCAGCAAACCGGGTAGAGGAAAAGTCGCTGTTTGTAAAATCACATGTATTGAAAGTGCAGTTTTCGAATTCCCGGTTTTTCACGGACTTATCTGCATACGTCACATTTTCAAAGGTTTTGTCTTCGTGCGGGATGTTCATTTATTCAGTCTGATAAAGTTTATTGGTTAGTGCTATTCCGCTAATCAGCGGAATAGCACAAGCCGGTAGCTTAATTATTCTCTATGATTTTCGCTTTTTGTGATGAGCTTATCTAAGTTTGAGTTATTTAACTGATAAACGTGTGCTTCATGTAGATGACTTGCCACTTGCCATTTACCTTTTCCAGCAGGTAAAGAGTTCCTCCACCACAGAGCTTACCACAGTAACCATTCACCGAAATAAGAGCCTTTGTTTTGTTCTTATTAAGCACGGGAGTTGATAGAATGATATAATTCTTAGCACCTGTTTCTTCTTCTAATTTTTTGTAACCATTAGTTAACCTTTTGTAATTACTGGCTATGCTCTTATCTGTAAAAAATGAGTTTAATCTTTCAAATCCAATTCCTCTTCTTGCAAGTTTTGCAGAGTCAAGTGTAACTGTCAAATTTGGAGTTATCTGCTCAAACATGTAAACAGCTTCAGCAGAATCCAGATACCCCTGCTTAGCCAAGCTCTCGAAAAGGCACATGTTGTACCGAAACTCCCATGGAGGAGAAAATGTAGTATCATCTATGATAGTATCCCCAGAGGCTGTAATTCTTCTATTTTGTAACTTTCTTACATCATCTGTCCGCAAGACTACAAGATCGGGGTCAACATCAATAGAATCACTGAGTAGGAGTCCATTTACTAATAGATGTAACTCGTCACCATTTAGTGAAAAGCTTGGTTCAATATTTTCTTTAGTGTTCTGCGCAACGCTATGTTGTTCATTACTCCTATTACATGAGACTAATAGTACAGCATACAGGAGCATGGCTTTATAACTGTTCATCTGTTAGCTTCTATTTACTACAACCAACCTAAACATACGGTATTTTGTTGATTTATATATAGAATGGGATGTTTAAAATACTATACAGGGCTGTTCTGCATCACAAGTAACAAAAAGAGGAAGTATAGCAGCTGCTATACTTCCTCTTCCTGATTAATACGCGACTCAATTTGCTTGTTTATGCGCGGCCATAGAGCTTAGTGAGTTCGTGGAGGTGCTTTGCCTCTTTCCTGCCAAACTGACCGGAGCGCAGACGCCATTCCCAGTTGCCGTTGCCCGTGGAAGGCTTGTTCATGGTGGCTTCTGCGCCCAAACCCAGCACGTCCTGCACAGGAATAACCGCCAGCTGCGCTACCGAAGCAAGCGCCAGCCGCATCATTATTTCGTGTACGTTTTCTTTTGTTAGATCGTGGAAAGTATAATCGCTGAGCAGGCGTTTATCGGCTGCGGCAGCACTATCGAACCAGGCTCGAACGGTGCTGTTGTCGTGGGTGCCGGTATACACAATGCTGTTGCGGGTATGGTTGTGGGGCTGGAAGGAACTTTCAAAAGCCTTCTCGTTACTTTCGAAGGCAAACAGCAGCACCAGCATGCCGGGCAAATTAAATTCCTGCATCAGGTCGCGCACGGGCTGATCTATCTCACCCAGGTCTTCGGCAATGATGGCCATTTCCGGATGATCCTGCTGTACCAGGCGCAGGATGTCGCTGCCGGGCGATTGCTTCCATTTGCCGTTCATGGCGGTTTCCTCGCCGGCCGGTACTTCCCAGTAAGCCGAGAAGGCGCGGAAGTGATCGAGGCGCAGCAGCCCGAACAGGCGCAGGTTGTGATCGATGCGGCGAACCCACCAATTGTAATTGTGTTTGGCCAGTTCTTTCCAGTCGAACACAGGCGTGCCCCACAGTTGGCCGGTTTCACTGAAAAAGTCCGGCGGCACACCCGACAAGCCTGTCGGCTGGCCGTCTTTGTCCAGCTTAAAGTAGGCAGGGTTAGACCATACATCGGCGCTGTCGTGGCTCACGTAAAAAGGCATGTCACCGAAGAAGGCGATATTTCTTTCCTGGCAGTAAGCCTTCAGCTGCTCCCACTGGCGGTAAAAGAGGAACTGCAGAAACTCTTCCTTTTCCACATCCGCGGCCAGTTCTTTCGCCAGATCCTGCATGGCCTGTTCCTCCCGCTGTTTTATTTCTTCCGGCCATTCAACCCAGCTTTTGCTCTCAAAATGCTTTTTAAAAGCAACGAAGAGAACAAAATCTTTCAGCCACATCCGGTGTTCTTTCTGAAAAGCGCTGTAGGCCTTCTCCAGCTCCTTTTCGTCGGATGCTTTATAGTTTTCAAAAGCCTTCTGAAGAATTTCTTTCTTAAAGCTGATTACCTGCGCAAAGTCAACCTTATCATCGTTAAATGCCGGGGCGTTGTCCAAATCCTGTTTCTGCAGCAGCTTGTCTTCTACCAGCAACTCCGGGCTGATGAGCATTGGGTTACCGGCAAAAGCCGAGTGGCTGCTGTACGGCGAATTACCCGAATGGACTTCGGTTGGGTTGAGTGGCAGAATCTGCCAGAAGCGCTGCCCTGCCTGTTGCAGCAAATCTGCAAATTCATAGGCAGCCGGCCCTAAATCGCCGATACCGAAGCGCGACGGGAGCGAGGTGATGTGCAGCAAAAGTCCTGCACTGCGTTTGGGTATTATCATGCTGTTGTTGCTGTTAAAAGTGCCATCGGAAAAGATTGAAGTATGGCCCCCATAGACAAAGTGCCGTCAGCCTGCAGGGAGGTGTTGCCGATTGCATGCTGCCATTGCTGCGGCGCATCAGGCGGTAAGATAAGGGCTGTGTCCTGCCAGACTTGTTCGCCGATCGGCAGCTCCTTTTCAGAGATAAGCTGCACCAGCAGGCGCGGCACTACGACCAGGCACCACTGGTTTTTATTTCTGCGGGCGAAAGCGAAAACATGCCTGCTATGTGTGCCCGTTATTGTTACCGGAATGTATTCACCTGCATCGAAGAGACTTTGCTGCTCGCGGCGCACATGCAGCGCTTTGTAGAGCAGGTAAAGTTTCACCTTGCCGTTGCCGGGCTGCTGCAACAGTTGCCGGTGCAGCTGGGCGATGTCCCCGGTGTCCTGCTGCTTTATTTCCTGCAGGTATTGCTGCCGTTGCTCATAGTCTACAGGGCGGCGGTTATCCGGATCTACTAAACTGAAATCCCATAGTTCGCAACCCTGGTATACATCCGGCACACCGGGGCAGGTAACTTTCAGCAGTACCTGGCAAAGGGAGTAGAGCCAGCCATAATGGGCAATTTTCTGGTAGAAAGGGTAAAATGAGTGCCAGAACTGATCATCCTCCTGTAGCAGTTTCTGCACCAAATCATTTACCGCCTCTTCGTAGGGTTCGTTTGGCTCGGCCCAGTCTGTTTTTACTTTCGCTTCACGCAGCGCCTTGGTCAGGTACTCCTGCAGGCGGTTTACCAGTGTGTCGTCGGCCTGGTATTCTTCCATCGGCAGGGCACCCAGCATGGTCTGGAACATGAAGTATAAATCGTTGGCTGTTGGCTTCTGGGTATACCTGCGCGACAGGGTAAACCAGTGCTGTACCTGCGTTTCCCACTCCTCAGCCAGCTCCGTCAGCACATTCAGGCGCACACGGGCGCCCTCTCCGCGCTTGGTATCGTGGGTGGCGGTGGCGTTGATGGAATGTGGATAGGCGCGTTGCCTGTACTGCATGTAGGCGTGAAATTCAGATGGCTCCAGGTGAAAAATGTCCGGGCTGTTGCCAACCTCGTTCAGCGATATCAGGCGGTTGTAGTTGTAGAAAGTAGTGTCCTCTACGCCTTTTGCTGCCAGAGGGCCCGTAAACTGCTGGCTCCGCATCACGAAGTATAGCTTATTATTCCGGCGCGTTTCGGTATCGTCAGGCTCCAAGGTAAAGAGGCGGTGCAGGTGCTGTAATTGTTCTGCTACATCGGGTGCCTGTTTATGTGCTTCTGTAAAAGCTGCGTCTACTACCTGCATTTCGTTGTCGGCCAGGGGCAGGCGGTTGCCATAAATACAGTATACCGGAAAGGCAGCCAGCAGCGCGGCCAGTGCCCTGCGCCATTCCTGCTGCGGCTCCTGCGGAATCAGCTCACGCTCCTGCAAGAGGCGCAGCAGGTTCTGCAGCTCTCCCTGCATGTAGTTTTTCAGGATAAAGATTTTTTTATCGTATACCAGCTGCTCATAGTTGAGCGGCGCGTTGGGCACCAGGTGGCGGTAAATGTCAGTCAGCTTTCTGCGGCCGGCTGCGGAAGTATAAAAGTTGCTGACCTGCGCCAGAAAGTCATAACCGCTATTGCCCTGTATCGGCCACCGCTCGGGCATGTGCTCTTCTCCTTCCAGAATTTTCTCCACCACAATGTATGCCTGCGGGCCTGCCAGTTGCCTCAGCCGCTTCAGGTAGGTGGTCGGGTCGAAGAGGCCGTCTACGTGGTCCACGCGCAGGCCCTGCACCAGCCCTTCGTCGCAGAGCTGTTTAATAAACTGGTGGTACTGCGTGAACACTTGTGCGTGCTCCATGCTCAGGCATATCAGGTCGTTTACCGTAAAGAAGCGGCGGTAGTTGATGGTACGCTCTGTTTCCTGCCAAAAGCAAAGTATGTAGTGCTGCTTTGCCAACAGCTCCTGCAACGCTTCTATCTCTTCATTCTGATGCTTTACCACCATTTGCAAAGCCTGGTCCAGCAGCCCCTGATCTGCAGCTACGCGGTACAGCTTGGTTTTATAGTTGCGCCAGGCTGCCGGATTTATACTTTCTTCCTGCTCAAACAAGTATAGTTCCTTCAGCAGGACAGGCATTAGCTCTGCCACACCCGGCGTACCGGACAGCTGCTGTGCCTGCTCCAGCAAATACCGGTAACCGGTTACACTCACCGGGTAGGCGTTATCGAAATAATTGAGGGTAAATCCCTGTTCATCGAATTTCAGCTGCAGGTCTTTTTTTCCCAGCACCTGTTCCAGCGGTTCACCCAGAAAAGGCACCATCACCTGCCCTTTAAAATCAGGGTGGTGGAAGTCGATGTCGAAGAAAGTATAGAAATGCGACTGCGGCCCCTTTTCCAGCACATCCATCAGCCATACATTATCGGGGTGGAAGGCCATGTGATTGGGTACGATGTCCTGCAGCCAGCCCATGCCGCGCTGCTTCAGCTCTGCGGCAATTTTCCGCAGTTCTTCTTTGGTACCGATTTCGGGGTTTATCTGATAAGGAGCTGTTACATCGTAGCCGTGTTCGCTGCCGGGGCGCGAACTAAAGAAGGGCGCCGAATAAACCGTACTGATGCCCAGTTCTTGCAGGTAAGGTATAATGGCTTTCACCTGCTCAAAAGTAAAGCTATGCGATACCTGCAGGCGGTAAGTAGAGGATGGTATATAAGTCATAAGTGAAAGACACAAGTATCAAAATATTAGACATAAGACTTCTTACGCAATTATCCATCTGAACAGCAGCATTTCCTACTTCAGGGCAGCATCTCAAAGCACATGGTTTGTTTTAACTGCATACCTGGCATGATTATACTTTCAGGTTGAGGATATTGTAAAGATCGTCAAACTTGCTGCACCACTCGGCGGCGGCGGCATCACCAAGTTCTTTTTGCTGTTTGATGAGCTCATACTCGTTTTGCTTCATCTGAAAGGCAATATTTTGCGCCAGCCAGTAATCCGGTTCCAGTTGTGCATCTTCCAGTTGCGTAATCAGGTCGACGAGCAGCTGCATCAGTTTGAGGTTGTTGGTACGGCTGCGCAGGCGCTTCATCAGGTGGTCCAGTTGCTGGGTTGCGGCAAAGTTCAGCTTTTCGGTGTTGAGCTTTAGTTTCATGCGCTCGGCCTCTGCACGCAGCCGGCTTAGTTCGGCCAGATCAGGCACGGCGGCGCTGAAAACACGCTGCAGCTTGGTGTCTACGATAAACTCTACCGTTTGCTGCAGGGGCTGGGGCAACTGCATGTTCAGGGTTTTCATGGCCATCATCAGCGGGTAGTTGTTGTCGTATACCTGCTGAAAACCGTTTTCGATGTTCTGCATGGTTTGCGCCAGCACCTCGTCGAGGATCTTCTGCTGATCATCTTTAAAGAGGTGCCAGAACGAATAGCTGTGCGACTCAAAATGCTTGTCGAGCAGCATGATGGCCTCGCTGGAATTTCCTCTTTCAAAGGCTTTTGTCAGATCGGCCTGCAACTGCTGAAAGGCATCTTCGCTCATATACTCCCGCACGCCGCCAAACAACTGGTGATCGCCGAGGTGCAGCACGCCGAAAGTGATAAAGATTTCCTGTCCCGTAATCTTAGATCTGATGATGGCCTGGCCCACAGCAAGCTTCTGGCGGCCGATTGCCAGCATGTTGTAGTGCCTGGTAGTGGCCCGGTAGCTGTACAGGTCGAAGCTTTTGGGATGGGCAGAAAACATGGAGGAGATGGCGTAATGCGCTCCCACGCGCAGCAGGTCGATGATGGCCGGCTGCACGGTAGCTATGTAAGCAGCGCCTGCATCTTCAGGTGTTTTCGCGTTGCTTTTGGCCAGTGTGAGCAGCTCCACAAATTTCGTTTCCAGATCCTGCCGGCTGAATGCCTGCGCCAGCTGCAGTGCGCGGGCAGCATAAAAGACGTCCTGCATTGTTTCGATGCCGGTTACCTCATCAAAGAACCAGCCGCAGCTGGTATACATCAGCAGGGTGTGGTACTGCATCTCCAGCAACTCCAGGAAACGTACTTTTTCATCTTCCGTCAATTCCCCGGAAGTATGATTCCGGATAAACTTCTCCACATTTTTTTCGGAACGATCCATGATCACCTGGATATATTCGTTGCGGATGGCCCAGGGATCATGATTGGTAAGTTTCTGCATTTCCTGCACATACAACGGCGACAGTTCATCCCGGAGCCAGTCTAACGCATTGCGCAACGGGCCACGCCATTCCTGGTTCCAGCTGGTATTTCCGCCGGTGTTACAGCCACAGTTGCTGCGCCAGCGCTCTACGCCATGCACACAGCTCCAGGAGGTGGCTTCTATAATCTGCGCTTCATACTGGGGCGGAAATAATGCCAGGTACTCCGCATAAATGGTAATTCTGGCCAGTTGTTCCGCTTCGATGTGGTGCAGGGCATAAGAAAGTGCCATTTCGCCGAAGCGGTGGTGATGGCCGTATGTTTCGCCGTCGGTAGCGATGTGCATCAGTTGTGGTTCTTCGCTTTTCTCGTCAAAAGTGGATGTCAGGCGATTGGCCAGCCTTTCGCCGCTGTTCAGCAATCCCTCGAACGCAATGCCCTGCGAAACGGGTGCATCATAAAAGAACAATGCGATTTCCCTGCCGGATGGCAATTTACACAAGTATGGCCGGCGCGGATCGATGTTGGCTCCTTCGGCATTCTGCCAGGCTGTTTCGCCTTTTTTGCGGAAGCGCCTGGCCTGGTATGGCGAGAGAATCGTGAACTTAATACCATGTTCAGCCAGTACTTCCAGCGTAGGCGTATCGGCAGCCGTTTCGGCCAGCCACATACCCTCGGGCAGACGGCCAAAACGTTTCCAGAAATCATAAATGCCCCAGATAACCTGCGTCTGCTTGTCGCGCTCGTTGGCCAGCGGCATAATGATGTGGTTGTATACCTGGGCCAGCGCCGAGCCATGCCCCGAAAAACGCGTCATACTTTCTTTATCCGCATCCAGTATGGCCTGGTAAGTATCGGGCACTTTCTTCTGCATCCACTCCAGCAGGGTAGGGCCGAAGTTGAAGCTCATCCAGGCATAGTTGTTCATGATGTCGACAATGTTATCATTGCCGTTGAGGATGCGGGAGGCGGAGTTACGGGCATAGCACTCCTCGGTAATACGCGCGTTCCAGTCGTGATAGGGCAGAGCAGATTCCTGCAGTTCCACCTCATTCAGCCAGGGATTTTCGCGGGGTGGCTGGTAAAAGTGCCCGTGTACACAAATGTATTTATTCATAAGTAGGGTTATACTTTGCTTTGAAGCAGCACCAGCGATGCAGGAGGAAGTGAGATAGGTTGCCCGGCCTGTAATGCTGCAGGAATGTCAGCGCCGGGGCCGCCCCATACTTTGTCTGCAGATGTCAGCAGCAGTTCCCATTCTTTTCCTTCCTGTGGCGCCAGTGTTGCCTGCTGTTCTGCGTCGCTTAGGTTAAACAGACAGTAAAGGTACGGTTTGCTGCTGAAATGGATGAGGTGCAGCACCAGATTATCAGCATCCAGCTGCACGTGCATTTTCTGTTTGTCAGGCTTGGCCAGGGCAGGAGCAGTTTTGCGTAAGTGGATAAGCGCCTTATAAAACTCCCGCAGCCGGTTCTGCTGCTCGTTTTGCCTGTAGCTGCGTTGCAGTTTTGATTTCTTAAAGGTTTCCTCGCTTTGCGGATCAGGTACTTCCCCTTCCCAGGAAAAAGCTTTAAATTCTTCTTTGCGCCCTTTGCGCACCGCCTCCACCAGATCTTTGTCTGTATGGCTTACAAAGTATAAAAACGGATGCTCCTCGCCGTACTCCTCACCCATAAACAGCATGGGCACATACGGCGACAACAGAATAAGACCCGCCACAGCCTTCAGCATCTCGAAAGACACCAGTTGCGCCAGGCGCTCACCCAGCATGCGGTTACCTACCTGGTCGTGGTTCTGAGAGCAGACCACAAACTGCTGCGCCGGGTTAAAAGTAGCGTCGGTGCCAACTGTTTTCTGTCGATGTTCCGAATAAAGGCCGTTATACACAAACGTATGCTCCAGCGCCTTCTGCAATTGTTCGGGCTTGCCAAAGTCTTCGTAGTAACCTTCCTTTTCGCCCGTTATCAAAGTATGAATGGCATGGTGGTAATCATCAAACCATTGCGCATCCAGTCCGTAACCGCCTTTTTCAACAGGGTTTAGCAGGCGCACATCACTCATGTCACTTTCGGCAATAAGCAGGTAAGAACGGCTCGTCTGCTGCTCCAGTTCCTGTACATGTTCTGCCAGTTCCTGCAGAAAATGCTTAGCGCCGGTATCATAAATGGCATGTACGGCATCCAGGCGCAGGGCGTCTATGTGGTAGTCGCGCAGCCACATCAGGGCATTCTGCAGAAAGTAATTGCGTACGTGGTCCGACTGTGCATCGTCGTAGTTGAGGGCCTTCCCCCAGGGCGTGTTATACTTGCCGGTAAAGTATGGCCCGAAGTCGTTGAGGTAATTACCTTCCGGCCCCAGGTGGTTGTACACCACGTCCAGCACCACCGAAATATCATGTGCATGGCAGGCATCCACCAGCTTCTTCAGCCCCTCCGGCCCGCCGTAGGAATTCTGGGCGGCAAAAGGATATACACCATCGTAGCCCCAGTTGCGGCTGCCGGCAAACTGCGCCACCGGCATTATCTCGATGGCTGTGATGCCTAAATCTTTAAGTTCCGGTAACTGGCTGATTGCGGCTTCGAAAGTGCCTGCCTCCGTAAAAGTGCCCACATGCAGCTCATAAATGATAAGTTGTTCCAGCGGCAGCCCTGTCCAGTTCCGGTCTGTCCAGTTAAAGTTATGCTGGTCTGTTACTTCGGATGCCTGGTGCACACCTTCCGGTTGAAAGCGCGAGGCAGGATCGGGCCTTTCCAGATCATCATTTAATATAAAAGTATAGCGGGTACCCGGTTTTGCTTCTTCGGCCAGGGCTGTCCAATAGCCGAAAGCTTCGCGTTGCAGCGGTATTTTCTGGTTGGCGGAGCCGTGCAAAGCTACCTGTACCTGCTCTGCTTGCGGGGCCCATACAGTAAATACTGTTCCTTTTTCAGGTGTATACGTTGCGCCAATCTCTCTTAAAATTCCCATATTACACTCGTTTTTAACACAGCTTGTTATAACTGGCTAAAAAGAATTTAGTTGTGGGCTTTTCGCTAAAAAAGCAGGTAAATTTAAAAGTATAAACTGAGATATTACGGCAGGCTGATGGCATACATCGGGGCCAGGTACAAACTGTACGTAACCTAATTGCCGCAGCACAGTACCTAAGACATAAGCATAAACAAACTTATTACATGGAAGAACTGGAAGGAACCAAGCGAATTGTTATCGAGCATGTACAACCAGAAATAAACTGTGGCAGATATCCGGCGAAGCGCGTAGTGGGAGAGGAACTGGTGGTAACGGCCGACGTTTTCGGCGATGGCCATGACGAAGTGAAGGCGCAAGTGCTTTACCGCCATTCAAAGAAGAAAAACTGGAACGAGGCGCCCATGCGCTTTTTGGGCAACGACCGCTGGCAGGCGGCTTTTACCCCGGACACGATGGGCAGGTATGAATATACGGTGCAGGGCTGGGTGGATCATTTTTATACCTGGCAAAAAGGGCTGAAGAAGAAATTTGAAGCAAACCAGGATATCACGGTGGAGCTGCAAATCGGGGCACAGTTGCTGGAGGAGGCCGCTGCCACAGCGAAGCCCGGCCAGCAAAAGCGCTTGCGGAAATGGGCGGAACAACTGCGCAGCAACAACTCGCCCGCCGACGCTGTAACCTGGGCCACAGGCCAGGAAGTAAGCGACCTGATGCACGCCTGTTGCGAGCGCCGCAATGTGACCACCTACAACAAAATACTGCCACTGGATGTAGAGCGGCACAAAGCCCTGTTCAGCACCTGGTATGAGTTTTTCCCGAGGTCGGCGGCACAGGAGGCCGGGCGCCACGGCACTTTTAAAGACTGCGAACGCCTGCTGCCGCGCATTGCCGAAATGGGCTTCGATACAATTTACCTGCCACCCATACATCCGATTGGCCGCGCCTTCCGGAAAGGGAAAAATAACTCGGCCACCTCAGAGCCCGGCGAACCAGGATCTCCCTGGGCTATCGGGGCCGAAGAGGGCGGTCATAAAGCCATCCTGCCGGAGCTGGGTACACTGGATGATTTCCGGAATTTTGTACAGCAGGCGCGGGAGCATGGTATTGAGATAGCGCTGGATTTTGCCATACAGTGCTCTCCTGACCATCCGTATGTAAAAGAGCATCCGCAGTGGTTTAAATGGCGGCCCGACGGCACGGTGCAGTACGCTGAAAACCCACCGAAAAAATACCAGGACGTGCTGCCGGTAAACTTTGAAACCGAAGACTGGCAAAATCTGTGGCAGGAATTAAAGAGTATCCTGCTGCATTGGATCAACCAGGGCGTATTTATTTTCCGGGTTGATAATCCGCACACCAAAGCTTTTGGTTTTTGGGAGTGGGTGATTGCGGAGATACATAGAAATTACCCGCAGGTTATTTTCCTGGCAGAAGCCTTTACGCGGCCGCGTGTGATGGAACAACTGGCCAAAATTGGCTTTACACAATCCTATACTTATTATACCTGGCGCAATACCGCTGCGGAACTGAAGGAGTACATGCAGGAACTGACGCAGACACAACTGCGCGAATATTTCCGGCCTAATTTCTGGCCAAATACCCCTGACATTCTGCCTTACGCGCTGCAGGAAGGTGGTGAAGCTGCCCATATTACGCGCGTGGTGATGGCCGCGACCTTATCGTCTAACTACGGCTTGTACGGTCCCGTGTACGAGTTCGGCATCAATACCCCGGTGCCCGGCAAAGAGGAGTATTATGACTCGGAGAAGTATGAAGTGGTGCACTGGGACTGGGGCAAACTGACCAAGATACGGGAAGTTATCACGCTCATCAACAAAATACGTAAAGTAAACCCGGCGCTGCAAACTACCTGGAACATTGCCTTCGGCGAAACCGATAATCCCCAGTTGTTGTGCTATGTAAAGTGGAGCAGCGATTTTAAAAACAAGATCCTGGTTGTCGTTAACCTGGACCCATACAACACACAGGCTGGTTGGGTGAAAGTGCCGCTCTGGCAACTGAGAATGCCGCAGGATCAGCAATACCAGGTACACGACCTGCTCTCGGAGCACAAGTATACCTGGACTTCGGAATGGAACTTTGTGGAGCTGCGCCCGCACGAAATGCCGGTACACGTGTTCCGCATCGAAACGACCAACCCCGGCATGGGGCACGATAATTTAGACGATACCTGGCTGCCAGACAACCATCATACCTCAACTATTTAAGAACCTTTTGACCACCACTATGGCTGACGAAAAAGAACAGTTAGACGATAACATACATTGGTATAAAGACGCCATTATTTACGAGCTCCACATCAAGGCTTTTAAAGATGCCAACGGCGACGGCATCGGCGATTTTAAGGGGCTGATGCAAAAACTGGATTACCTCGAAGACTTGGGGGTAACGGCTATCTGGCTGCTGCCCTTTTATCCTTCACCGCTGCGCGACGACGGCTACGACATTGCCGATTACTACAACATCAACCCGTCTTACGGCGACATGCATGACTTTAAGCTCTTTGTAAAGGAGGCGCACCGCCGGGGGCTTAAAGTGATTACCGAGCTGGTTATCAACCACACCTCCGACCAGCACCCCTGGTTTCAGCGGGCACGCCGCGCCAGCAAAGGCTCCAGGCACAGGGACTTTTATGTATGGACGGACGATCCGAGCAAGTATAAAGATGTCCGCATTATTTTTACGGACACCGAGAAGAGCAACTGGGCCTGGGACCCGGTGGCGAAACAGTACTACTGGCACCGCTTTTTCTCGCACCAGCCGGACCTGAACTATGATAACCCGGAAGTGCAGAAGGAAGTGTTCAGGATGCTGGACTACTGGCTGGATTTAGGCGTGGACGGCTTCCGCCTGGATGCGGTACCATACTTGTTTGAGCGCGAAGGTACCAACGGCGAAAACCTGCCCGAAACGCATGATTTCCTTAAAAAGCTGCGCGCCCACGTAGACAAGAAATATACCGGTAAGCTGCTGCTGGCCGAAGCGAACATGTGGCCGGAGGACTCTGCCTCGTACTTTGGCAATGGCGACGAGTGCAACATGAACTACCACTTCCCCATTATGCCGCGCCTGTTTATGTCGGTAAAGATGGAGGATCGGTACCCCATCATCGATATATTCGACCAGACGCCGGCCATACCAGAAACCTGCCAGTGGGCCATGTTCCTGCGTAACCACGACGAGCTGACGCTGGAGATGGTTACTGACGAGGAGCGCGATTACATGTATAAAGTATACACCAAAGATCCGCTGGCACGCATTAACCTGGGTATACGGCACCGCCTGGCGCCGCTGCTGGGCAACGATCGCAGCAAAATAGAGCTGCTTAATGTGCTGCTCTTTTCCATGCGCGGCACGCCGGTCGTATACTATGGCGATGAAATAGGAATGGGCGATAACTACTACCTGGGCGACCGCGACGGTGTGCGCACCCCCATGCAGTGGAACGACAACCGCAATGCCGGTTTCTCAGATGCCAATCCGCAGAAATTATACCTGCCCGTTATCATCGACCCGGAGTACAAGTATGAGTCGATTAATGTAGACACTCAGAACCACAATGCCACTTCGCTGCTCTGGTGGATGCGCCGCACCATTAACATGCGCAAGCGCTACAAAGCTTTTGGGCGCGGAACTATAAAATTCCTGAATCCCGTAAACTCCAAAGTGCTTGCCTTTATACGCCAGTATGAGGACGAAACCATACTGGTAATTGCCAACCTTTCGCGCTTCCCGGAGGCGGTGGAGCTGGACTTACAGGACTTTAAAGGATATGTGCCGGTAGAAGTTTTCAGCAAAAACAAGTTTCCGATCATAAAAGACGATAGCTACCTGTTTACCATAGGCACGCATGGCTATTACTGGCTGGAGTTGAAGTCTGTGGAAGCAATCGGTGAAACACATGAAGAGCAGCAGCGCCCTGCCCTGCAGTTGGGCAGTCTGCGCAATGGCCTGGGAGCCAAAACGCTCAAAGCACTGGAAGCACGCGTACTGCCTGACTATATTGTAAAGCGCCGCTGGTTTGGCGGCAAAGCGCGTACCATCCAGCGCATGCAGGTGGTAAACAGTATGAGTTTGCCTGTTGACGGGCAGAATACGTTGCTGTTGTTTGTGGAGGTAAGCTACAACGAGGGATTGCCCGAATTGTACCAGCTGCCGGTTGCATTTGCCACAGGCGATAAGGAGCAGGAACTACGCACACAGTTCCCGAACAGCGTAATAGCCCGCGTGGCCGTAGATGGCAAGGAGGGTATTCTGTACGATGCGCTTTATAGCGAGGACTTCCGCCAGATGCTGCTGCAACTGATGGCCAAGCGTAAAAAAGTAAAAGGCGATTTGGGCGAGCTTGAAGGCTTCAGCCACCGCAGCGTCGCAAACGAAATAAAGAATGCCGCGCAGCCTTTTACCTCAAAAATTCTGAGCGCAGAGCAAAGCAATACTTCTATTATTTACGACAACAGCCTGTTTCTGAAAGTATACCGCAAGCTGGATAGAACCATGAACCCGGATGTGGAGGTTGTGCAGATGCTGACCGATGTGCTGCATTTTCCGAATGTGCCGCGTTACCTGGGTTCTATCGAGCAACAGGAGACAGGCAAGCCGCCGATGGTATTGGTGATGCTGCAGGAACTGGTGCCCAACCAGGGCGATGCCTGGAGCTATATGGAGGATGCGCTGCGGCGCTTTTACGAACGGGTGCTCACCCAAAGCGAGCGCCAGGCACTGGCGCCTACGGTGGGTACCCTGTCGCAGCCGCTGGCCTTCTCAGAAGTGCCGGAGGAAGTGCAGATGCAGATTGGCGGCGCCCATGTGGAACGGGTAGAACTGCTGGGCCAGCGTACAGCAGAAATGCACCTGGCGCTGGTATCGGCCACAGATAATCCTGATTTTACCCCCGAGGCTTTCTCGCTGCATTACCAGCGGTCGCTCTTCTCCTCGCTTACCTCACTGGTACGCAGTAACTTCGACAGTCTAAAGAAGCACCTGCCTAACCTGCCGGAACATGTACGGGCCGAGGCTGAGGAAGTGCTGCAGATGCGCGAAGAAGTGCTCAGCAGGCTCAAACGCATTTTCTCCCACAAAATTGATACGGAGAAAATACGTAACCACGGCGACTACCATTTAGGACAGGTACTGTTTACCGGTAAGGATTTTTATATCATTGATTTTGAAGGCGAGCCGGCCCGCTCTTTCAGCGAGCGCCGCCTCAAACGATCGGCCCTGCGTGATGTGGCAGGTATGATGCGATCTTTCCACTATGCTGCCTACAATGCCCTGTTCCAGCAGGACAGCCTGCGCAAAGAGGATACCGGCTACCTGGAAGGGTGGGCCGAGCAGTGGTACCATTATGCCAGTGGCTTCTTTATGCATAGCTATCTGGCCAAAACAAAAGGTACCGGCCTGGTGCCTGCTGCAGATGAGGACTTCGAGATACTGATGCAGACTTACCTGCTCGAAAAAGCAATTTATGAGCTGGGATATGAATTGAATAACCGTCCGGATTGGGTGCTCATCCCGATTAGAGGCATTAAGTATATCATGAAAAAATATAAGTAATGGCGAAGAAAAAAGAAAGCACCGCAACCGAAAATACCGGTATTGATAAAGTAACTCCCGACGCAAAAGCAACAGAGCAGAGCGCTACGGAAGCAACCGGAAAGACTCCCGCCAAACGTGGAAGAACTAAAAAAGGAACGGAAGAGCCGGCGGCAACAGGTTTGCCTGCAGCAGAAGCTACGCCTGGTTCACCTGCCACAGCTGGGAAAACACCGGCCAAACGGGGCGGGCGGAAAAAAACAGACATGCCGGTAGAGGAATCGGGTGTATCGGTGCCGGCAGCAAGCGCAGCCACAGTGCCGGAACAGGCGAAACCGAAAGGGCGCGGTGGCAAAACCGCAAAGCCGTCTGCTCCTACCCAACAGGACAGCGGCGGGCAAACCGCAGTGGCTGAGCAGCCGCAGGCGGAAGAAAAGGCCATTTACCACGACATCAGCCGTTTTACCGAGTTTGATGTACACCTGTTCCGCGAAGGAAAGCATTATACTTTGTATGAGAAACTCGGCTCGCACCCCATGGAGCACGCTGGAAAGCAGGGCGTATACTTTGCTGTATGGGCGCCCAATGCCGAGCAGGTTTCAGTGATGGGAGACTTTAATGGCTGGAACCGCGAAAGCCACCCTTTGCAGCCCCGCGCGGATGGCTCCGGTATCTGGGAAGGCTTTATTCCGGATGTGCGTGTGGGTATGCTGTACAAATATCATATCAAATCGCGTTACAACCTGTACCACGTCGAGAAGAGCGACCCGTTTGCCTTCTGCCGCGAGGTGCCGCCGCAAACTGCCTCTGTGGTAACGGACCTGAGTAATAACTGGCAGGACAACGACTGGCTGCAACGCAGAAAAGACCAGCAGGGGCAGCCGCAGCCTTACAGCGTGTATGAACTGCACGTGGGCTCATGGCGCCGCAAGCCTGAAGATAACAACCGGCCGCTTACGTACCGCGAACTAGCCGAAGAGTTGCCGCAGTATGTAAAAGACATGGGCTTTACGCACGTAGAGTTCATGCCGCTGATGTACCACCCCTTTAACGGCTCCTGGGGATACCAGATTACAGGCTACTTTGCCGCTGCCAGCAGCTATGGATCTCCGCTTGACCTGATGTACCTGATCGATGCGCTGCATCAGGCCGGTATTGGTGTAATCCTGGACTGGGTGCCCTCGCATTTTCCTTCTGACGAGCATGGCCTGGCTTACTTTGATGGTACGCACCTGTACGAGCATGCCGATCCGCGCAAAGGTTATCACCCCGACTGGAACAGCTATATCTTTAACTATGGACGCAACGAAGTGCGCTCCTTTCTGATAAGCAACGCTTTGTTCTGGCTGGATAAATACCATGTGGATGGCTTGCGTGTGGATGCCGTAGCCTCAATGCTGTACCTGGACTATAGCCGCAAGCATGGCGAGTGGATTCCGAACGAGTATGGCGGCCGCGAAAATCTCGAAGCCATCTCCTTTATCAAAGACTTTAACCAGGCAGTGCATCAGCGCTTCCCCGATGTGCAGACAGTGGCAGAAGAATCTACAGCCTGGCCTGCAGTAACGGGAGCGGTAGAAAACGGCGGCCTCGGTTTTGATATGAAGTGGATGATGGGCTGGATGCACGATACCCTGGATTACTTCTCCAAGGATTCTATTTACCGCCGCTATCATCAGGGCGACATTACTTTTAGCCTGGTGTATGCCTTTACCGAACGTTTCATGCTGCCGCTTTCGCATGATGAGGTGGTGCATGGCAAAGGAGCACTGATACAAAAAATGCCCGGCGACGAGTGGCAGCGGTTTGCCAACATGCGGGCCATGTATGCTTACATGTACGCCCACCCGGGTGCCAAGCTTTTGTTTATGGGCGCCGAGATTGCCCAAAGCACCGAGTGGAACCACGACAGCAGCCTGGACTGGCACCTGTTGGAGTATGGCTTTCACGCAGGAGTACAGCAGGAGGTGCAGGTGCTTAACCAGATTTACAAACAGGAACCGGCGTTCTACGCGCACAGCTTTGACCCACAAGGGTTTGAGTGGATTGATTTTAACGATGCGCACAACAGCATCATCAGTTTCCTGCGGAAAGGCAACAGCCCGGATGAAATAATTCTGGTAGTCTGCAACCTGACGCCAGCCGTTTATGATCATTACAGGCTGGGTGTTCCGGTAGAAGGGCAGTGGGATGAAATCTTTAACAGTGATGAACAGCGCTTTGGCGGAAGTAACTACCGGGGCAACGTGGAACTGCTCTTTTCTGCGCCGGAACCATACCACGGACGTGCTTTTTCGCTGGACTTAAAGCTATCGCCACTCTCTGTAGTATATTTTAAGCTGCGGAAGTAGTTTTTAAGTATAAATAGAGTTTAACAGAAAAGGTGACGGGCAGTTTGGTTTGTTGCCTTTTCTGTTTAAAGTCTGCGGCAGGGCCAAATGAAGGCAGAAGTACGGCGTATACTTGTTGGATATGCCCGGAACCTGCACCTGTCCAGAAGAAATTCAGGCGTTATTGCAGCGCTGGTATTGTAACTATAACGTTAACAGGGCTGCAGGCAGAGTGAAGTAGCTAAAAGAGTAAATATTAAGTAGCAGAAATAAGATTAAATTGCTATATTAAAGCCACGAAGGCCCACACCATGGGTAACCGGCAGATTGGGTATAACTGATGGAAGTATAAGCGGAGTTATACAGCCTGCAGCCTGATAAGTCTGGTTAAAATAGCACCTGAACGGCTACAGATGCTGAACGATGCGGGGTTGCTTTCCGTAAAACTGATTAGTAAATTGAGCAATTAAGTAATAAAATGGATCTGAATCCGGTAGCTGTGCCCTAAAATTATGCAGGTTACCGCAAAGTGCCTGAGTTAAAAAAATATACATGGCAAAACTTATAATTGTTTCGAACCGGCTCCCGGTAAAGCTGCAGGAGAAAGATGGCGCACTTACTTACAAAACAAGTGAGGGGGGACTTGCTACGGGCTTGGGATCCATTTACAAAAAGGACGACAACATCTGGATTGGATGGCCCGGCCTGGTGGTGGAAGAAGAAGAAAAGCAGAAGCAAATTGCCGACGATTTGCGGCAGGAAAGTATGCGGCCTGTTTTCCTGACCGAAACCGAAATAAAGGAGTTTTACGAAGGATTCAGCAATGAAACCCTATGGCCGACCTTTCACTACTTCAGCCAGTACGCAGTATACGACCAGCAACTATGGGAAACGTATGTGCGCGTAAACCAGAAATATTGCGACGAAGTAGTAAAGCAGGCAGGCCCCGATGATACCATCTGGGTGCACGACTACCAGTTGCTGTTGCTGCCATGCATGCTCAGAAGCAGGTTGCCAAACAGCACCATCGGCTTTTTCCAGCATATTCCGTTCCCGTCTTACGAGGTATTCCGGTTGCTCCCATGGCGCAAAGAGATACTGGAAGGCATGCTGGGATCTGATCTCATCGGCTTTCATACCTACGACGATATGCGCCACTTCCTCAGTGCCGTAAACCGTATTGTGGGGCATGGCAGCATGCACGGATGGGTAAACATCAACAACCGCTCGCTGCTCGTTGACTCTTTCCCAATGGGCATTGATTATGACAAGTATGCTGAAACTGCCGACCTGGATGAGGTGAAGAAGCGCGATAAAGTGTACCGCTCTAATCTGATAGCTGAAAAAATTATACTTTCGATAGATCGCCTTGACTACTCCAAAGGAATTCCGCAGCGGTTGCAGGCTTTTGAGCAGTTCCTAGAGAAATACCCGGAATTCCACGAGAAGGTAACTCTGGTGATGCTGGTAGTGCCCAGCCGCGATGCCGTAGATCAATATAAGGAATTAAAAGAAGAAATAGACGAACTGGTGGGCCGTATTAACGGCAGGTATAGCCACATCAACTGGAACCCGATTCAGTATTTCTATCGCTCTTTCCCGCTCGAGACGCTTTCCGCCTTTTACCGTATGGCCGACATAGCGCTGGTAACACCAATGCGCGACGGCATGAACCTGGTATGCAAGGAGTATGTGGCCAGCAGGCTTGATCAGACTGGCGTATTGATACTGAGCGAGATGGCTGGCGCCTCCAAAGAGTTATCTGAGGCGCTGCTTATCAATCCGAACGACATCAACCAAATGATAGACGCACTGCACACTGCCCTGACGATGCCGGAAGAGGAGCAGCAGGCGCACATGAGCAGCATGCAGGAAACCCTGAAGCGGTACAACATCCACCACTGGGTAAACATGTTTATGGATCGCCTGTCTTATGTCAAGATCAAGCAGATGTCGCTGGCAACCAGTTACCTTGATGAAGCTACGTTTATGGAGATGAGCGATGCCTACGATTCTGCAAGCTCCCGCCTGTTCTTCCTGGAGTATGATGGCGCTTTGATCGACTACAAGAACAAGCCCCTGATGGCAAGGCCGGACGATGAACTGATGCGTCTGCTGGAACGGTTGAGCAGCGACCGTAAAAACCGCGTGGTGGTGATGAGCAGCCGCGAAAGAGAAAACATGCAGGACTGGCTGGGCCACCTCAACATTGATATTATTGCGGAGCATGGTGTCTGGATAAAGCAGCGCGGCACAGGCTGGCAAACCTTGGTAAGCCTGATGGATGACTGGAAGAAGGATATCCGCCTGATTCTGGACCTGTACGTAGACCGCACACCGGGCTCCTTTATCGAAGAGAAACAGTATTCGTTGGTGTGGCATTACCGCAAGGTAGAAACCGGCCTCGGCGAGCTACGTGCACGAGAACTGGTGAGCCATCTTAATTTCCTGGCTGCCAACAGCAACCTGCAGGTAGTAGACGGGCAGATGGCGGTTGAAATAAAAGCACAGGAAGTGAGCAAAGGAAAAGCCAGCAGCTTCTGGTTAAACAAGTATCCGCATAAGTTTGTACTTGCTATCGGGGACGACTGGGGAGACGAAGATATATTTAAAGCAATGCCCCGCGAGGCTTATACTATAAAAATAGGCAATACCTATTCGGTGGCCAAATACCACCTGGATACCAGCGAAGAGGCCCGTAACATACTTTCCAAACTATTGCAGGTACGGCGGCACGAGTCTTCTACAGGAGGCGCCCTGATGACAGGGTAATGAGTAAAATTGCTGTTTATCTTATAAAAAAGAGTCGCCTTGCTAGCTATCAGGGCGACTCTTTTTTATGGATTAAAACAGGTTAAAAGAGGGTATTGCCTGCTGTGCCGGCTTTACTCTCAGGCCTGGCTTTGGCTGGTTCTTCGCAGCTTTCTTCATTAAAAACCTGATCGATTGCTTTTTCTGCATTGCGCAGCTTGGCTTTGCAAAGTTTAATGAGCTGTGCCGATCGCTGTACTTTCTGCGTCAGCTCGTCCACATCCACTGCGTCATTTTCGATGGCGCGCAGTATCTCTTCCAACTCCTGCGTTGCTTCGCGGTAAGTCAAATCTTTTAGCTCCTTATTCATCATCTTCATCAATATTTACAACCATACTATGGAGGGTGCCATCCTGCATTCTTGTCTGTATCACATCTCCGTTTTTTGTTTCTTTTATACTTTTGATAATCCTGCCGTTCACCAACGTCAGCGTATAGCCGCGTAGCAGCAGCTTTTCGGGGTTGTTGGCCTCAATGCTCATCTCCTGCAGCTTCAGGCGGTGGTTTTCGTGCTGTAGCTTGTGCTGCGTTTCGTATTGTAATTTGTCGCCATACTTTACAAAGTGCAGTTGCTTCTGCTTCAGCTTATCTTTTGCTTCTGTTTCGAGGCAATGCACCAGGTGGTTTAAATCATGCTCTTTTAAGTGCAGGTAACGCTGGCTTTTGCCTTCCACACATACCGAAAGCTCCTGCAGGTAAATTTCACGCGCATGCAGCAGGTCTTTGGTCTGGGCGCCTATATCTTTTTCCAGATCGCTGGTATGGCATTTCTGCGCTTCCAGGTAAACTTTAGGTTTGAGCAGCAGCCCCCGCGAGAGCTGTTCCAGGCGATCTTTGCCGGCCTGCAGCAGGGCTTTTGTCTGGTTCGTAAAGCGCAGGCCCAGGCGCTCCAGCCGATCATCTGTGAGTTTGAGTTGCTGCGCCGAAAACATGCGGATACTATCGTAAAGGCCGTCAGCCGTTTCTTCCGCCGCCTGAAAGGTATCCAGTAGAAAGCTGGCGACAGCCGTGGGCGTTTTCAGGCGGGTATGCGCCACCAGGTCTGCTAAACTTTCGTCGCGCTCGTGGCCGATACCGGTTAGTACCGGCAGCGGAGAGTGGCCGATAGCGGCAGCAATGTGATAATCATCAAAGCAACTTAAATCTGTTTGCGAACCGCCCCCCCGAATCAGTACAATGGCATCAAAACTGTCTTTATACTTTGCTATTAAAGCCATGGCGCGGCTCACCGAAGCCGGCGCTTCATTGCCCTGTACGGTAGCCGGGAACAGCGTCGTTTCGAACGTATAGCCAAAGGTATTCTGATGCAGCTGGTGTATAAAATCCTGGTAGCCTGCGGCAGTGGCTGAGGAAATTATGGCCAGCCGTTGTGGTACCAGCGGCAGCTCCAGTGCCTTGTTAGCCTCCAGGAGCCCTTCTGCTTCCAGGCGTTTCAGTGTTTCCTGGCGCTGCCGGGCTAAATCCCCGATGGTATAGTTGGGATCAATGTTGGTAATGTCAAGGCTAAGGCCATACAGTTCATGGAAACGCACCGTGGCCTGCAGCAGGATTTTAAGGCCGGCTTTAAGCTGCTGCCCGGTTTTTTCCTCAAAGTAACGGCTCAGCATCTGGTAACGCGCGTTCCAGATTGTAGCCCGTGCCTGCGCCAGTATTTGCCGGGCATCATCGCCTTTATCAACCAGCGTCAGGTAACAATGACCTTTGCGGCGATCGGCGGTTACCTGGGCAACCTCGGCTACCACCCAATAGCTCTCCGGAAACGCCATTTCCAGCTCCTCCCTGATCTGCTGGTGCAGCTGGTAGAGCGAAAGCGGCGTATGCAGCTCCTCATAAACAGTTGTCTGCCTGAAGTATAACTGAGCCATGTGTGTATTGTGTCGCTGAAGGTTTAAACCGGGATGGCCTGCATTGCTGCTTCCAAAGCACAAGATAAGGTTTTGTAAACGCATCGCAAAAAGAAGCGCTGCCGGTTTTTAACTACTTTTATATAGCTTTCTGATATGTAAATTGATTTTCAGCAGCTTTATGTATAAAAGCGCTCATATACCCGCTGGCGGATAGTAGCGGCTATGTTATGCAGGCCCGAAGCCGCGACAGGTATTTTGCCCGTCATCAGGTGCATGGGCACCGGTGAGCCGCCTTTTCGATAGGGTGGTTGCCGATAGGCGAAAGAGGTGTGAAGCACCAGCCCTTGTCTTTCGTAAAAAGCAATGCGCCTGCGGCTGGCCTCATCTGTAGAGCACTCTGTTTCCAGCACCAGTGGCCCCTTTGCCTGTTCCAGCAACCACTGCACCACCTGGTGGCCCAGCTTTTGCCCACGCAGGGCAGGTACAATGGCCAGGTGCTCCAGAAAAAGAAAATCTTCAAAAGGCCAATGTATGCTTAACCCTGCCACGGCGCCATCCAGCATCCAGGCATGAATGTGCATGTCTTGTTCCGGCAGCAATTGCCGGAGCTGATCTAGTATGCGCCGTTCCTGCTTCGGAAATGAGGCCAGGTATAGCTGCCCCAGCGCATCCATATGCTGGTGCCCGCTGTGCTGTATCCGGATGGGTTCAGGGTGTAGCCTCATGCGCTCGTTTTATACCTGGGTTACCAGCAGAGGTGCAGCCATCCTTTCTGAAGCTGTTGATAAGTATAACCTGTGGCACGGCATACAAGCGTTAATGCACCACGCGCAGCACGGGTTTGTCCAGCGGCTGGTATGTTTCGTGGTCTACGGTGAAGTAGCCTACCGAGCTGGGGCCATAGCCGAGGTCTATTTCTACCAACTGGTTTATGCCGGGCAGCAGGGCTATAATTTCCTGCTGCAGTTCTTCATAGCGCTGCATGAGTACGCTCAGTTGCAGCTCTGCCTCGGCCTGCTGGTTTTGCGGGAAATCTTCATCCACATGGTGTTGCTGCATCGAGAGCATGTCTATTTCCAGCAGGCGTATATTGCGTTCTACCGCCAAGTACTGTTTTACTTTTTCTTCCAGGGGCACGCGGTCTTCCTCCAGGTATTCCGTCAGGTCTTCCATAGTATACAGGTCTGTTTCTTAAGCGGAATATACGCAGGCCAAGGGAATATATGTGCATTCGGGGCTGATTTTCTCGTTTCCTGTTCTTGCGCAAGGATGGCACACCCAACCACATCGGCATCTGAAAGTATGGCGGGCATACGTTTTCCTGCAAACTTCATAAATTAGTATATTTGGGGAAATGCCTTCCGAAGTAAAAGAAAGAACAGGTAAGTATAAAGGAGACAGTGCCATGAAAATAATTGAGTGCCCGCGCGATGCCATGCAGGGCATCGGGGAGTTTATACCTACCGAAACCAAAATTGCCTACATCAACCAACTGCTCAAAGTAGGTTTCGATACCATTGATTTTGGCAGTTTTGTGTCGCCCAAAGCTATTCCGCAGATGCGGGACACAGCCGAAGTGCTGGCAAACCTGGATCTGGAAGGAACCACCTCCGGGCTGCTGGCTATTGTGGCCAATGTGCGGGGAGCCGGGGAGGCGGCGCAGCACCGGCAGATTGATTATCTCGGATTTCCGCTGTCGGTGTCGGAAACATTTCAGCAGCGCAACACTAATAAAAGTATAGCTGAGGCCATGCAGCAACTGGCACAAATACAGGATATCTGCCACAAACACAGCAAAACGCTTGTTACTTACATCTCGATGGGCTTCGGCAACCCCTACAACGATCCCTGGGATGCCGAAACCGTAATCGGGTTTGTGGAAGATCTGGACAGGCTCGGGGTAAAGATTATTTCACTCTCCGACACTATTGGCGTGTCTGACCCGGAGAACATCACTTATCTGTTCAGCAGCCTGATACCGGCATTTAAAAGTATAGAATTCGGGGCGCACCTGCACACCAATCCCGCTGCCTGGCAAGAGAAAGTGGCCGCTGCCTACCATGCCGGCTGCCGCCGCTTTGATGGGGCCGTACGTGGCTACGGCGGCTGCCCCATGGCCAAAGACGAACTGGTGGGCAACATGGCTACAGAAAATTTGATCAGCTACTTCGAAAATATTGGCGTAAATTTACACCTCAACAAGGCAGCCTTCGCAGAAGCTTTAAGGCTGTCGGGTGCTGTGTTTTCTTGATTATGGCAAGCAGAAAAGTAGTAGATATATTTATTCCGTGTTTTGTAGACCAGCTCTTTCCGGAAACGGGTATGAGCCTGGTGAAGGTGCTGGAAAGCGTAGGCTGTGAGGTAAACTATAACCCCAACCAGACCTGCTGCGGGCAACCGGCCTTTAATGCCGGTTTTTTTGATGAGGCCCGCGAAGTAGCCACCAAGTTCCTGGATGATTTCTCAAACGAAACCTCCCATTATATTGTGGCCCCTTCGGCATCGTGTGTGGGTATGGTGCGCAACGCTTACCAGGATATTTTTGTCAAGTCGTCGAGCCTGGTGAAGTATAGAACCATGCAGAAAAAGGTGTTTGAGCTCACCGAGTTCCTGACGGATGTGCTGGGGATTACGCATATACCTGGCGCTGCCCTGCGCGGCAAAGCCACTTACCACGATTCCTGCAGCGCTTTGCGCGAGTGCCAGATAAAAGCTGGCCCGCGTGCACTGCTGGAAAATGTGCGGGGGCTGGAACTGGTAGAAATGGCGGATACAGAAACCTGCTGCGGCTTCGGTGGCACCTTTGCCGTTAAGTTCGAGGCTATCTCCACGGCTATGGCTGAGCAGAAAGTAGACAACGCCATTGCTACCGGCGCCGATTTTATAGTGTCCACCGACAGCAGCTGCCTCATGCATTTGGAGGCCTATATTCAGAAGCAAAAGAAGCCGATTAAAACCATGCACATTGCCGACGTGCTCGCCAGTGGCTGGTAAGTAAGCAGACAAAATAAAGTGAAAGCAAGAACACTCAACTGGTTCTGTGCTGATACATATTACCGCAGGAACAAGTATAAAATGCAAGTATAAAAGAGAACGCCTGAACAAGCTATACTTGTTCAGGTGTTCTCTTTTATACTTGTGATCGTATCAACGATTGAGGTAGTAGTTGAAACTGAAAACAAGGGAGCTGGTGCTCAGGTCTAAGCCTATATTGCTGGAATTTGATTTGGAGCTGTCGGATTCGCTTCTATTGCTTTCTGTTCTGTAACCATATCCTACATTGCCGAATGAAGCTCCCAAACCAATTTTCTCAGTTGGAAAGAACGTGATGCCCGGGCTGAAGTTTAGTCCGAAATAATCTAAGTCTGAAAAAGTTTCAGAGGTTTGAGAACCTATATCCTGGAATGTTGTCGAAGATGCTTTTTGCCTGGTGGTGACGTAGTTTAAATTTGCAGTTGCATGTACAGCTACTTTATCTCCAAGCATAAAATACTTTTTCAGGTAGGTGCCGATAGCCTGGGAATGCTCTTTCGTCACCGATTTATAACCAGGTAAGTTGGTGTTAAATTTAGCAGCACGATAAGTAGAACTTATCCCAAGTTCCAGATTATCGGCAATAAAGTATCCAACTTTCGGGGTGATGCTGAAACTAATCTCCCTGTTCTTGTTATTTTCGTCTGTACCAGATGAGCTCGAACTAATGCTTAATCCTCCCGATAAAGTTACTGTCCCCTGACTGGTTTGCGCCAAAGCACCCGTGCCAAGTAGAGCTAATAGAGCGGTTATTAAAATGTGTTTCATACGTAGTTCTATAGCTTAGATGTTTATTGATGGATGTAATAGCTCATACCCAAAGAAAAAGTAGAGGGAAGAAGACTGAAGGAGAAATTACTGGAGCGGTATTCTCTAACGATGTTACCATTTTCCGGATTTGGGGCATATCGTTGGTAAGAAATTATGCCAAGGGAACCATGCAGGCTGATATGCTCCGTAGCGAAAAGAGTTAAACCTGGTGACAGGCTAAGGCCCAGTGTGTGCCCTGTGCTCATTACCTGTGATTCAAAATCTGGAGATGCAACTTTTAAGAAGTTGTAGGAGGCAGAAGCAGAAGCCTTGCCTGTGAGATAAAGCTGGTTAGCCACAGGCCAGTATTTCCGAATATAAGGAGCAAGTCCTATGTCATAGGTATGGTATTTATCCGGGAACGTTGATGCATCACTGCTATAGGTTGAATGGCTGGTGTAGCCCAGAAACAGTTCTGTTCCAGCCTCCAGGTTGTCTTTTACAAAATATCCCGCAGCAGGGTAAATGCCCACTGGCACTTTCGTGGATTTTGTCTGTTCCGGACCTATATCGTGGCCATACCCCTGCCTTGCTATACTTAAACTTCCCGACAACACCACCGTGCCTTGTTGTGTCTGAGCAAAAGCACCTGTACCCAACAAGGTTAAGAGTGCAGCAATCAAATGTTTTTTCATGTTTGCTTCTAGGTTATATTATGGACTTGATTATATATAACTGCACCCCAGCTATTCAGTTAGGCCATAAGGTAAAGAGGCAGAAACTGTAGGGCCAAAGCAAGATATAAATATATAATGATATTTTGTTTGTTGGATGTAAGTATAAGATCTAACTTTTTTACCTCAGCCGGATAGCCGGTCAGCAACCGTTATACATACCAATATTCATAACCGCCGTATACATCCAAAATGCTATATAAACCCCTGCGGAAACAAGGATAAGAGCAGGAGAACAGGTTTAAATCATGAAATTAGAATATGAAAAGACCAGTATATGAATCGCTGAAAGATTATGCGCGGGGCATTGCCGGCGGATTATTGTTCAGTTTTCCGCTGCTGTACACAATGGAAATGTGGTGGGCAGGCTTAAGTGCCACATCGCTGCAGTTGATAATACTCATACTGATAACCTATTTGCTGTTACTTGGCTATAACCGCTTTGCCGGCATGCGGCCCGATGCCACCTGGGGCGAAGTAGCCATAGATTCGGTAGAAGAAATGGGCATTGGCTTAGTTATTTCTTTCGGAGTGTTGCTGATGATCAGGCGCATTGATCCGGCAGCAATGGGACTGACAGAACTATTGGGCAAAACCATAATTGAAGCGATGGCGGTATCTATTGGTGTATCCATCGGCAAGTCGCAACTGGACAGCGAAGAAAGCGGCGGTGGGAAACAGCCGGATGGAGGGCCGGGCAGCAGTTCTGACAACGGAAAGCCAGATAAAACAGACAAGTTAGGGATGGCTGTACTGGCTATATGCGGCGCTGTGGTGGTGGGCGGCAACGTGGCGCCCACCGAGGAAATTCTTGTTATCAGCCTGGAGGCCAAGCCTATACATGTATTGATGATGGCCGTTGTATCACTGCTGCTGAGCATTGTTATAGTGTATTTCAGTGATTTTAGAGGCGCAACTGAAAAATTCCCGAAAGATGTTCTCTACCACATTACCTTTGACACCTGCGTGTGCTACCTGATGGCGCTGGGTACTTCGGCATTTATACTTTGGTTTTTTGGCCGCTTCGAAGATGTGAGCTTTTGGGTTGCCTTTGCACAGTGTATTGTGCTGGGTGTTATTGCCACATTGGGTGCCTCCGCAGGGCGCCTGTTAATCAAATAAAATCATACTTTGCGCTTTCTCCGAGCCGCAGGGTTTAATCATATCACAAGCGTATAACCGCAAAACACACGGATTTACCTGACAGAAATTAAAAAGCATGAGCAAAGAACCAGACAATCAGAGTGAGCAGGACAATCAGCAGGGAGACCAAAAAAACTGGCTGGAGTGGGCCGTATTTGGCTTGAGCCTGTTGCTGGTACTGACCATACTTGTTTACCTGGGCTACAAAACCTACACACAGAAGCCTGCCACACCAGATTTATACGTGGAATACCAGCCTGATCCTTCGCCACATTCCCCTTTCCGCTACCACGTATCGGTGCACAACACGGGCGGCAAGACGGCCGAAGTAGTACAGGTAGAAATGGTGCTGTGGCAGGGTGGTGAAGAAATGGAAAAGGCAGAAATGCAAATCGACTTTGCGCCGCAGAAATCAAAGCGCGAAGGCTGGGTTTTATTCTCTAAAGATCCCGCCCTGGCTGATTCGGTTGTAGCCAGAGTGGTAAGCTACAAACAGCCCTAAGCAGGCAGGCGGAAGCATGAGTACAGTGCAGTATTACAAGGCCAGTCTGAAATCAGAAAGGCCCTGCACAAGCGGGGCCTTTCTGATTGCTTAGATAGTTGCTAAGCTTCCGGCATAATGCGCAGCACCAGGCCATCAAGCTCCGGTGATACACGCAGTTGGCAGGAGAGGCGGCTACTTTCAGTAGCATGTGGCAGCGACTCCAGCATATAGGCTTCGTCGTCGCTGGGTGCAGGCAGTGGCGGGCTTTGCAGCACCTCTACGTGGCAGGTCGCACAAATAGCCATGCCGCCGCACAGGGCCTGCAGTTCAAACTCATTTGCCTTGAGCACTTCCATCACTGACAGGTTCATATCCGTAGGGACCTCCAGGGTAGTGCGCTCGCCGCTGTCCTGTTGCACGTAAATGTTGATGGTGTCTTTCATGCTATATTTCCTGTATGCCGTTTACGGTGGTATACTTTAGTACAAATTTCTTGTCCGGGTACACAATGTTATAAGCGCTTTGTGCCATCAGCGCCGCTTCATGGAAGCCGCAAAGTATAAGCTTCAGTTTGCCCGGATAGGTGTTCATATCGCCAATGGCATACACACCCGGGATATTGGTCGAGTAATCCACTGTGTTTACGACGATGGCATTTTTTTCGAGCTCCAGCCCCCAGTTTTCCAGAGGACCTAATTTAGGCACCAGGCCGAAGAGCGGGATAAAATAATCTGTTTCTATCTGTTGCGGCGTCGCATTGTCAATCATCACCGTTACGTTTTCCAGTTTCCCGTTGCCGTGTACTTCCGATACATTTGATTTCAGGATCAGGTTAAGCTGTCCCTCTTCGGCCAGACTTGCTACTTTATCTGCAGATTCAGGTGCGCCTCTGAAAGTAGTACCGCGGTGTACGAGCGTCAGTTCGCGGCACATGCCCGCCAGATAAATGGACCAATCCAAGGCAGAATCGCCGCCGCCGGCCAGCACCACACGCTTGTCGCGGAACGTTTCGGGGTCCCGCACCATGTAGGTAACGCCATTCCCCTCATACTGCTCCAGGTTTTCGATGGCAGGTTTGCGCGGCTCAAACGAACCCAAGCCACCGGCTATTACCACTGCCTTGCAGGCAATCTGTGTTCCGGCCAAAGTTGTCAGTATAAAAGAGCCGTCTTCCTGTTTGTCCAGGTGCTCTACGCGATCACCCAGGGTGAAAGTAGGGTGAAAAGGCTCGATTTGCTTCTGCAGGTTTTTGACTAAATCGCCAGCCAGTATCTCCGGAAAGCCCGGTATGTCATAAATTGGTTTTTTAGGATAAATTTCGGTGAGCTGGCCTCCTGCAGCAGGAAGCGCATCTACTACATGGCAATGCATTTTGAGCAGCCCTGCTTCAAATACAGCAAAAAGACCCACGGGGCCGGCGCCAACAATGCATATATCCGTTGTTATATTGTTCATGAGTGTTGTTTAATAATAAAATGCTGCTGCAAAGATACAGCCGCTGCCGCAGCATCCATAATCTTTTGTTTTTTCTTGTCCGTACCGGGCAAGGTGCGGCATTATAAATAACGATCACGATTGCGTGATTTGTTCCTGCACCAGTTGCTGCAAACGCAAGGCATTAAAGGCCGCATAACCCAGTTGATCGTTATCAAAATAAACGTATACAGCCAGGCCGGCCTGCTGCCAGGCCCTGCACTGGTTTGCCCATCCCTGCAGGACATTTTCGCTGTAGCTGCCGGCATACTTGCCTTCGGGCCCATGCAGGCGCACATACGCAAAATCGGCCGTTATCTCCAGCGGCGACAGGTGATATTCCAGTTCATAAATACAGAAAGCGGCATTGTGCTGCCGCAGCAAATCCATTACTTCAGGTGCATACCAGCTGTGGTGCCTGAACTCAAAAGTGTAGCGATAGTAAGGCGGGAGCAGCCGCAGGAAATCCCTTAACCGTTCCAGGTTCAGTTTCCACATGGGCGGCAGCTGAAAAAGTATGGGACCTAATTTCTCTTCGAGTGCATTTATATTGTTGAATAAACGCGATAAACCCTCCTGCGGCTCCTTTAGCTTTTTCATGTGCGTGATGTAGCGGCTGGCTTTCACAGCAAAAATAAAATCGTCAGGCACAGCGGCACGCCAGTTCGCGAAAGTCTCAAAGGAGGGCAGCTTGTAAAAAGAATTGTTGATTTCCACGGTCCTGAAAAAGCGGATGTAGTAATCGGTAAAACCCTTTAATTTTACTTCCGGCGGATAGAAGTTGCCCATCCAGTGCTTGTAGTGCCAGCCCGAAGTGCCGATGTGTATCTTTTGCTCCATATATTGCAGTTATTTGTCTGAAAGAATTTATACTTGGTGCAGGCATAATGAGTTAACATTTTAATCTGATAAGCGGGGTTCTGCTTCTGGGAAGTGGTGCCTTCACGGCAAAGGTATTCTGCTTTTTTCCACGCAGTTGTCGTTGCCAAAAAACAGGAACCGGCAGTCCATACTTTATCAAATCCGGGAGCAGCCGTAAGGAGTGCTTTTAACAGCTTTGGCAGAACAAGCCTGCAGCGGCTGCGTTAAAAAGAATGTTATGATCTTAACCCACTAAACGACAAAGCTATGTCAGGAAACTATGAGGATGATTACAGGGATTATGGTGCGCGGGAAAACTACGGCAGGCAATATTATGGCAGCCAACGCGGAGGAGGCAGCCAAAATCGCCGCGATGACAGGCAGCACCAGAACAGGCCGGAATGGAATGACCGCGGCCGCGACTTCGGCCACAGCCGGTACGATAACAGCAGAGACAGCGACTATAACAACGACTACAACAGCTATCACCTCTACAGGAGAGATCAGCAGCAGCGCGGTTCATCTTACGGCAGCGGACAACCCGCTAACTTTGGGGCCAGAGCGCAGGGCGATTACAGCGGCGGAACCCGTTACGGTGAGGGCGGCGGCACCTATGGCGGCGGCTCCAGCTACGGGCATTCTTATTACGGACAATCCGGCAACCAGGGTACCCGGCGCAACGACTCCGGCAGAGACAGCTACTACTCCGAAAATGTGCAGAACGGTTATGGCGACTACATAGATTACAACAGCCGGAACTACGGCAGCTATGGTGATAGTAACAGCGGCAGCGCGTATCGCAGTGGCGCCAATACGGGCTATAACAGGGGCAACGCCGACTATAACCCTACCGGCTACGGCACAACGCGCTACAACAACCGCGACCTGGACAGGGAACGAAGCGCCTCCCGTAATTACAACTCCGGCAACCCTAACAACGACGACTACATCAGAAGCAGGTACCGCGAAGACTATAACAGGGAAGTATAAGCGAAAGCAGAAGTATAAGCTAAAGTATAAGAGCCGGCAATACAGCTGGCTCTTATACTTTAAAAGGCGCAGGCATGATCCAACCTCAACAGGGCGGACAGCGTTTAGTATAAAGAGCATCAGGCATGAGGAACCGGATAAATGAGCTTTATACTTCGGGTATTCCTAAGCCAGACCAGAGGTTTTATAAGCAGGCGTTTATACCTTTAAAATCCATTATCCTGTGTCCTGATACTTATGTTCTTTTATTTAACCTTAAACAATAAACTATGGAAAGAGATAACCGGGATTTATACTTTCATGGCGGCCTTGGCGAAGAGAACCGCCGCAACTATGGCCCTGCAGACCGCGACCGTGAAGATTATGGCAGAGCCTACGACCACCGTGATAGAGACCATACTTTCGACAGCGATCGTTTCAGAAATTACCAGCGCCGCGACTATGATATGGAGAACAGGTACTACGAAAACATGCGCGGGAACCAGGATAACTTAAGCGATATCCGCCAGAGATACGGCGTTTCCAGCTATAAGGGCAGCGGCTACGGTTATGATTCTGACCGCAACGGCAACTGGCAACAGCAGCGGCGCCACAGCCAGCAGGGCTATGGCTCGGGCAGGATGGGCGGCTACAGTGGGTCGGCTTTCGGTGGCGCTAACTACAGTGCCCACGGCGACTTTGGCGGTTCTCCGGAATATGGCAACATGAGTGGTGGTGGCGGCAACCTCAACGATGATGCCTCCTCGTCTGGCTACGGCAGCGGCTACCAGGAAGATGATAACGCCGGCAACTATAATACTTACAGGGGCCAGTCGATCCACCCCAATTATTCCGGCAGCTACGACAGGGGCGGCTACCGTAACTACGATCCGAATAACAGGTGGCGATAAGTTACAATGGTTAAAAGAGCAAAAGCCTGCTGACAGCAGGCTTTTGCTCTTTTAACCATAACATCAGAATCCACTTTATACTGCAGGTATGAGATACATGGAAATTGCAATTCCATACTTGAAACTAAGTAGCTGTACAAAATTAAGTTAAAGTATAAACAGAGCTGTCATTCCGGAAGAAGCTTATGGGCGTGTGTCACGGGCGCTTATTGAGCAGATATTAAGTTCTCTGGTAAGATCCCCTCAACAAATACAGAATTTATACTTACAGGAGGACGAATTAGCTTAAGTTAGTTCATCATTAAGGGCAAGTATAACTATAACAAGTACTGAACGCGTATGCCTGTTGAGCAGGGAAAGTCTATTAACAGCAGCCATAGGATAGAAATATTATAGAGCCTTCCCATTTACAGCATACAATGCTTCTTTCTCTGTCGTAGCTATCGGAATTACCTTCTCCAGCCCCAGAATATTGAGAACGCTTTTAATTTTTGGCTGAAGTCCGTACAGGAATAACTGCACCGACCGGTGATTGCAATCGTGGTAAGTAGACAGTACTGCGCCCAGGCCGGCCGATGAAATATAAGTTAAGGCGCTGCAATCGATTAGAACGGCTTTGGATGTGCTCTTCAGGGCTTCGCTCATGGCCGTATCTGCTACCGGAGAAGTGCTAGCATCCAGCTCTCCTTTTAAACGAACAATAGCTATCTCCCCAAGCTGTTCTGTTGTAACATCAAACTGTTTCATAGCTTGCTCTGTTATAATTCCCTCCGTTCAGCGGGTTGTACTGTTTTCTGCAACTATAAAATGCACTCAGATACATGACACAAAACAGTACAACCCAGCCAATGCAGAAATAACTATCATCTTTGTTCTATACGATTACTTCTGAAGTGAGGCAATCGTATGGCATTGTCCGGAAGCGACACCTGTTTACTTGAATCAAAGATATATCGTCCTGCAACCGAAAGTAAGGAATTAATACGGGAATCATGTTTCGGTAAATACTGAGATTCTTATACCAGGAGTAAATTATTCTAATAAAATTGGCTATATTGCTGTAGAAAGTATAATTATGCAATTCATTTTAGCTAAGCACACACTGAATTGTACTATTTTTTAGAAGTAAGGTGTAATTAAACGTTCAGCCTTTATATCTTTAATTGAAAATTACTGATTATGCCGGAGCTGTGTAGCCACACGTTATAAGCGCCGGTACGGGAATTTAAATTAAGCCTGAAATTGTACGGTTTTGTAGATAAAGATATGATAAGAGTTATACTTACAGATGATCATAAACTAATTAGGGACGGATTGAAAGCGCTCCTGAATGGCTCTGATACGATAAGCGTGATAGGAGAGGCTGCGGACGGAAATGAGTTGCTGGAACTGCTGCAGAAGGTACAGGCCGATGTTGTATTGCTGGACATCAACATGCCGGGTAAGAATGGGATAGAAACTACCAGAGAGCTACACTTGCATTATCCTGAGCTAAAAGTACTTGTACTGTCGATGCTCGATCATGAGCGATACGTGCATCAGATGATAGAAGCAGGCGCATCGGGTTACGTGCTCAAGAATGCCGGTAAAGAAGAGCTCACGTCGGCCATACAGTTGGTAGCTGCCGGCGTTACGTACATCAGCCCCGAAGTAGCCATCGACATGCTTAAAAAGTTACAGGTGCCTGATGCGCAGGGTTATCATACCACCGAAGCAGATAAAATACCCCGTGACCTGACGAGGCGTGAACTGGAAGTGCTGGCCCTGATATCGGAGGGGTTTACAAACGCCGAAATTGCAGAAAAACTATTTACGAGCAAGCGCACCGTAGAAACCCACCGCCAGAACCTGCTCGAAAAAACACAAACAAACAACACGGCCACTCTGATCAGATTTGCGCTCAGGAACGGGATTATTTCCTGAGTATAAAAGAAAAACACCTCTCAAAGAAAAGGTGCTTTTCTGGAACACTCTGTTGTTTTTAAATAAAACGGGTATGGAAGCGGCCATTCTCTTCCGGTGTTTACATACGCCGGCTCCGCCATAATTTTATCTTTGACGGCAATATCCATGGTTGGCTACATTGCCTTACTATCCGGTATTACAGTAATTTACAACGTATGCCGCATTACCAGATTTCTCAGGTTATGCCTAAACTACGTGGCGCATCTGCCAGCCGGATTTATGCATAAGAAAATAATTAACTCATGTTGTGTGATCTATAAGAGAGCCCCATCCACCTCTGTAAGATGAGCCGCGCAGGTTGGGTAAAAGGCCTTTGATTTATGATGGCGTGAGTAAATCACCTTATGTTATGTATAAGGCTGCCTATAGAGGGCTTTTGTATGTATACTTCAGTAGTTGGCCTACACAACAATATGATGCAAAGAATGGAGAAGCTGCTAATGCTTATCAACAAGTATGGCAGGGCAGATTCGCTCTACAGTGTGCGTCAGTCAATTAAATTTATCCAGTTCAGTGCGGCTTCGTAGGTGGTAAACTGGGCAAAAGCTGTTTTAACTGTAAACTGCTCGTGTGTTTTTTCTACAATATTTTCATATGCCATATAGGTAAACACATCACTGTTGCCGATACGGGCCAGCTTCCGGAGGTTGGAAGCGATAAGAACCGGCGAAACCTCCTTCAGAATCCACCGCTGATCCGTAACAGAAGGGCTGCGCAGCAGGCGGGCATCAACTATCCAGTACCAGATATCCTCCTGCTGAATAATCTGCAAAAACTGAAGCACGCCTGCCCGCAATTGCTCGCTGCTGACGTCACGGAGCCAGATGGAATGCATCAGGTGCTTTTCCCTGTTTACATGAATCCGGATATAATCAGGCGCGTTTTCGGACATAACAAAAGGCTGGATGCTTGTGCTGCTGTAACTGGTATGATGCAATAAACTTAAAATCCCGCATAAAACAAAAGCGCCGTACAAAACCGGTTTCCCGCACAGAAACAGTAACGCCTGCTTTCTGAATTTTGTGGCAGGCAGCCGGAAATGCTGGCCCGTTTACCTGAGCAATAACAGAGAAATGCTGGTATATGCGTATGCGCTTTTAGCTGTTATTTTGCTATAGGTTGCGGCAGCTTAGGTTTATTATCATTCAGGAGCGGTTGTCCGGTTGCATAAATTATATAAACATGTGCCGTAAAAGTATAACAAATGTTTATGGCTAAGTTTATAGATTTGGAGCATTAATAAAAACATGAGCACGACAAAACTATACATTAAAAATATGGTGTGCGACCGCTGCAAAAAGGTGGTGGCAGAAGAACTCACGAAACTGGGCTACCAGGTGCGGGAAATAGATCTGGGCGAGGCTGAGATCGAAGCTGCCGGTGCGCCGGATCTGCAGGCAATACGGCAGATGCTGGAAGAGAATGGTTTTGAGCTGCTGGATGATCGCAAAACAAAGCTGATAGAGCAGGTAAAGCTTGCCGTTATTGCCCTGATTCACGACCGGCAGCACCAGGAACTGCACATCAACACATCAGACTATATCGCCCAAAAGGTGGGACTGGACTATAATTACCTGAGTTCGCTCTTCTCTTCCTCAGAGGGCCTCACGATTGAGCGGTACGTAATTTTGCAGCGGGTAGAAAAAGCCAAAGAACTGCTGGTGTACAATGAGTTGAGCCTGAAAGAGATAGCGTACGAGCTGGGCTATAGCAGCGTAGCGCATTTATCGGGACAGTTTAAGAAAATAACCGGCCTTACGCCTAGTCATTTTAAACAGGTAAAAGCACAAAAACGCAAGACGATAGATAAAGTGCAGGAATAACGGCTACTTTACTTTGTGCCTGCGGCAGCTGCGCTGGTTGCTGTTACATAAAAATTCGGATCAACTTTTATACTTGCTTTTGGCGTTACACCACGCAGTTCCTGCCAGGTAGTGGTGGGCTTCAGCCACTTTTCTTTGCCGTTTATCAGCACTTTTATGGGCATATTAAAACCTGCCACCGTGTTATTCCATCTATACTTCAAAGTGCTGCCCGTCTGTTGATATTCCAGCTCCGGAATCCGGACATCGCGCAGGTACTGGTCAAAGAAAGGAGACAGATCGCTGCCAACCTGAGCGCTGAGATAATCTTCTATTTGCTGTGTTGTTACTGTCTGGTGGTAAAATTCCTTGTTGAGCCCGCGCAGGATGCTGCGCCATTTGGCATCGTCGTTTACTATCTGGCGGAGCGTGTGCAGCATGTTGGCGCCTTTGTAGTACATGTCGCCGGAGCCGCTGTTGTTTACGTTGTAGTAGCCAATTATGGGGCGGTCGTTTTTGATGTTTTTGCGCAGGCCAATCACGTATTCATTGGCCGCCTTCGTGCCGTAGAAATAATCCAAGAAGAGGGATTCGGAGTAATCCGTAAAACTCTCGTGAATCCACATGTCGGCAATGTCTTTGTAAGTAATGTTGTTGGCAAACCACTCATGGCCCGACTCATGCACAATGATGTAGTCGAACTTCTGCCCCCAGCCGGTGCCGCTCAGGTCGCGGCCTAAGTATCCGTTCTTAAACCCGTTGCCATACGTAACCGAACTCTGGTGTTCCATGCCTAAGTATGGCACCTGCACCAGTTTGTAGCTGTCTTCATAAAAAGGGTAAGGGCCGAACCAGTGCTCAAAAGCAGTGAGCATGCGTTTTACCTCTTTAAACTGCTTTTTGGCTTTGCTCAGATCATTGCGCAGCACGTAGTAATCGCAGTCTAGGGGCCCTTTCTCGCCCTGAAACGTTTCAGAAAAATGAACATAATCACCCACGTTCACATTCACGCCATAGTTGTTGATGGGGTTGGATACAAACCAATGGAAGGTTTTTGTGCCGTCGTTGTTCTGGTCTACTTTGCGGAGGCGCCCGTTGGATACATCCATCAGCTTCTCGGGCACGGTTACGCTAATCAGCATGCTGTCCACCTCGTCGTACATATGGTCTTTGCAGGGCCACCACAGGCTGGCGCCGTCGCCCTGGCAGGAGGTAGCCACAAAGGGGTTGCCGTTAGCGTCCTGTTTCCAGGTAAGGCCGCCGCTCCAGGGTGGGTTTTCACTCACCTGCGGCTGGCCGCCATAGTATACTTCCACCTCATTCACATCGCCGGGGCGCTGCTGCGCTGCCAACTGAATAAAATAAGCGCTGCCGTCGCGGGTATAGGTTAGTTCCTGCCCGTTTTGTACTATTTTTTCGATGCGCATAGGCTCCTGCAGGTCAAGCTGCATACGCTGGTTTGGCGAGAGCACTTTGTACTGCACCGTATTTACGCCCCGGATGGTGCTGTCGGCCGGGTTTACGCGGATGTTGAGGTGGTAATACGTTAAATCCCACCAGGCGCGTTCGGGCGTAATGGCACCCCGTAGCGTATCCTGGTGCGTGAAGGCAGGCACCTGCGCCACGGCAGCAACCGAAACAAAAGAAAGCAGGGCAAGGAAGAGGGAACGAAGGAACATGGCGTAATCCGGATATTTTTGATAGTGTTTATCGTGCTAATTTATACTTCAGGCTGAGGGCTGCAAGTAGCCTGCCAAAATGATTATACTTTACACAGGTTTAAAAATAAGTACCCGGGAAAATTAACTTTCACTATACACAAAGGCTTCCGGGCCCCAAGGCTTTGGACACCACACAAATAGTGCATGAAAAGTCTTGTGTCTTGATACCTGATACTTGTGCCCCTTTATTTATACTTAAAACCAGGTATACAGCAGCTGCAGCAAGATACATATTTGCTAAGGTACTGCCAAACACCCGTTATCAAAGCAGTAACTGTATTGCTACAGCTCACATAAAAGCGCTGCCGCTCAGCTGAATGGAGCGGCAGCGCTTTTATGAATTTGCGTGGCGGTAGTTTATACTTCCTTTACCAGATCCTGGTATTCCGGGTGCCGTTGCACGTAAGCTTCTACAACGGGGCAGGAAGCTACAATTTTAAAATCCTGCGATTTGGCAAATTCCAGCCCGGCTTTTACCAACTGGTCTGCTATGCCTTTGCCGCGCTGCGACGGTGGCACAAAAGTATGGTCCATATCCAGCACATCGTCCTCGGTGTAAGTATAAGTCAATTCCGCTTCTTCTCCGTCCAGTTCGGCGTAAAAGCGCAGGTCTTCTGCATCATGTTTAATATTTGCTTCCATAGTATGTTTTTGTTTGTTCCCTATACGCAGTTACCAGACCGGTGTTTGAGCCGGCGCATTACGCAGGCGCAGCATATTGTCTCTGCCCGAAGCTGAACACATCAGTAAATAATTCCTGTTTACAGAAACTCAGAATAACAAAGCGGAGTAATATCTACGTGTTTATACATAAAATTATCGGTATATCTTTATTTGTTCAAAGTAGTATGTTTAAGTGTGATTCACGGCACGAAGCTGGTTTGGCAGATTATATTAGAGAGACGAAAAAGAACACAATCTTTACGATAATCAAAAGATATGTCTAAAAAGAGAGTATCGCATAAGCATGAATCTCAACAGAGCCCTGTGCCAAAAGGACGGCTGCTGGCTATAGGCGGACATGAAGATAAGGGTGTAAAAGATCTGAAAGAAATACAGCGGCGGAACGAAGACTTTGAGAGTCAGGAAATCCTGAAGTTTCTGGTAGGAGAACTGCGGGGCGAAGCTCCCACGCTTGTTGTTATACCAACGGCATCTACAGTACCGGACGAGGCGGCGCAGGATTATACCAAGGTGTTTGGGGAGCTCGGTGTAAAAAAAGTGGAGGTGATGGATATCCGCAACCGGCAGGATGCCTGCAAACCCGAATTTATGGAAATGGTAGAGCGCGCCGCTGGCATCATGTTTACGGGCGGAGACCAGCTGCGCCTGACGGCCATACTAGGCGGGACACCGGTGCTGCAACTCATGAAGGAAAGGTATACTTACGAGAACATCATCGTGGCGGGCACCAGCGCCGGGGCAGCAGCCTTGTCTACCCCTATGATTTATGAGGGTGAAACAAAGGGAGGTTACATCAAAGGCGATGTGCGCATCACAACCGGGCTGGAGTTTCTGAAGAATGTGGCCATCGATACGCATTTTATTGAGCGCGGGCGTATGGTTCGTGTGGCGCAGGCCATTGCCACCAATCCTGGTTGTATCGGCATCGGGTTGGAGGAAGATACCGCTCTTTTTGTGACAGAAGGCAAGGAAGCTGTGGTAGTGGGCAGCGGCCTGGTAACGGTAGTAGATGGTACAGGCGTATCCCGCACCAACATCTACGAAATCAGCACCGGCGAACCCTTTACGGTCTGCGATCTAAAGGTGCACCTGTTATCCAATGGCGAGCGCTACACCTTCCCTACTTACGACCAGTTGCACCTCTAGTGCCTATAATAGCTGGCGCGGCCGCGCCAGCTATTATAATGTTGTTTCCGGGTGTCGGAGCTGTGTCTGCTTTCTGGCAGCCAGCCACTGCAGCGCAATAATTGTTTTGGCATCCATCAGCCGGAGTCGCAGCATTTCTGCTTCCGTTAATGCCACCACCTGTATATGCTCATGCTCTTCATCCAGACCGCCGCCCTGTCTTTCCTTCCCGCTGACTTCGGCATAGTAGAGATGCACTTTTTCGGTGCAGGCGCCGGGCGAGGTAAAGAAGTCCCAGATATGCTCCAGCCTGTCTACTTTATACCCTGTTTCTTCAGCAATTTCTTTGCGGATAGTCTTTTCGGGATCGCCGTTTTCCACTACGCCCGCCACTGTTTCCAGCAGGTTCATTTCTGCGCTGTAGCGGTACTGTTTTACAAAAATATACTTGTCCTGCTGCGTATCGTACACAAGCGCAGCGGCTGCGTTGCCGCTTACGAACTGCTCCCGTTCAAAGGTATCACCGTCTTCCTCCACAATAAGCTTCCGGAAAGTATAAAATCCTTCGTAGATGGTTTCTTGTCCTTTAATCTGCATGGTTTATCAATTTAAGGTATAAAACGTACGCAGGAGTGGTTTGTGTGTTGCGCCACATCCCTGCCAAGTATAAGCTGTTAACAACAGGAACCGCCGGCTGCGGCGCGAGAAAGAATAGATATGAGCAGAGCAAGACTGATAGCACTGATACAGGGTGTTTACTGGCTGCCGTTCGGGGTATGGCCTCTCGTCCACATGCCCAGTTTCTTGTGGGTAACAGGTCCCAAAGTTGAGTTGTGGCTGGTCCGGACAGTAAGCCTGCTGCTTATTGTAATTGGTGCTGTATTAATTGCAGCTGCAGCGAGCAAACGGGTTACGCCCGAAATAAAATGGCTGGGCGCGGGTGGGGCAGCGGCCATGGCTTTTGTAGACTTCTATTATAGTATGCAGGATGTTATATGGGATACGTACATGCTGGACGGCATAGCCGAAATCATACTTATTCTGCTTTGGCTATGGGTCGGCAGGCACGGTGTGGCACAAACCACAGAGAAGCAATAAGGCCGGTACCGCTGGTATAATCAGCAGTGCCGGCCTTTTTGTGCTTACATGCCTGCAGGCATGTGCCATTATGCAGCCACTAGGTTCCGGTGCAGCAACATGTAAGCTTCATCCAGTGTTCTGGCCTGCTGGAAAAGCGAATCAAGCTTCAACAGCTTCAGCAGGCGGCAGGTCGTGTTATCCAGTCCAAACAAGAGTATCTGGACCTGTTGTGCACGAAGCGCCAGCAGCTCGTTAATAAAACAACTGAAACTGGTGTTGGAGTGAATGATCTGTTGCAGACCCGAACAGTCTAGCCATAAAAGTTTCCTGCTGTGCTCCGGTACTCCATCCAGCGCATCTTTTATGCTGCTAAATGCTTTCTTGTTAGTTATACCTTCTGCTATGGTTAAGCTTACGTCATTGTATAGCTGTGTATATATTTTCATGATATGATCTTTAGTTGTTGGAAGTTTACAACATGTTGTAAGTGGCATCTGCATGCCAGCTATTGTTGCTAGTACCCTTTTTACAGGCGCGGGGTTAAAGGTAGAAGCCTCATATCCTGTAAAATACGTATTAACACACTTTATAAATTCATTAGCCCCTTAAGCGTGTTAAATACGGAGGTTAAAACAAGTATAAGGTTAGAATTATAGCAGGTTGCGGCATCCTGGTGCTCACTGCCACAGGGCAGGGCCGGGAGTGGGGAGTGTCTATAGCGGTGAAACGCTCTTTGTAATTATCAAAAGCAAGTGCTATAGCCCATTTACAGATGCAACACTCCCAACAAATAGAGGCCTGACTTACAACCTTAAGTGTTAGATGCTGTGGAGCGCTTTATCTTTAGCTATTCATGGGTGTTCTGAGCGCTTAAGAAGCTCTTAAGACTCACATAATCAAAAGAACTATATTCAATGGTATCTACCCCGGCAAAAAACACTTTTAGCGGTATTAGGATTTCCTCCAGTAATGGCACCTCCTGCACCGCTTCTTTGTCGGCCGCTTTTATCTTTAGTCCGGTTTGGTACAAACTAACCGTAAACGATACAATTTCTCCGCTCGAAACCTGAGATTCGAAACTATTAAGTTTTTGATTTACCTGGCGTGTCATATTAAGTCGGTTCTGGTAGCGGGAGCGTTTACATTAATACAAATAAACCTCATAGAAATGACACATACATCGGTATAAATACTTGGTTTGTATAGGGGGTTATACTAAAAAATGTAAGCGTATCTAAATTGAGGGTGAACGTGGTGGTTATTATGGTAAGGATGTGAATTGAAGTTGCAGTCTCTGCATTGCGGGTGAATTGGGTGAAAGATATAAGCCATAATCAGGAGGATTGGGAGGAAATTCAAGTACTATTTTAAATGTGTAAATGCAGATCTGCTTATACAATTGGTATCATCATTTTCATACTATACGTATATTAGATTATACTTACAGAGGACATTTCAGCGGATTTGAAGGCAATACTTAAAATCTATGAAAAAGGCTCTCTGAATAAAATGAACAGGTTGCCTGTTGTTTGAGGAGGTGTCTGTTCAGCAAAAAAATACCGGCAGCCAATATTGTAAGTATAACTGCCGGGTCATTTTTTCCTGAAAACATGTTAAAAGCAAAACACTTAAATCAGAACACAATTTGGGTGAAAACCCTGCAGGGAACTTTTATGTACGCCCTTTACCAGAAGGATACGTTGGTGCATGTAGGCCAGTGCCATGAAGTACAAGGGCGCATTGACCAGCATTTCAAAGACAAAGACATTCTTTTCGATCGTTTTACTTACACCTTTATACCAGGTATGCGCCCGTTTTCCAGTGAGGCAAATTTGATGGAAGCGGTAGCTATAGCGCGCATGAAACCTAAAACTGACACAACACCAGCATCCGGCTCAAGTGCCTCTATTGCGCCAAAGCCGGTTCGCTACCAGCACCTGGATGCAGAAGATACACAGACTGTCGCCTGAAGTAGCGAAATAACAGCCACAGGCCGTCTTTACTATGCAAACAGCAGCGTAGTGAAGACGGCCTGTCGTTTTTCCGGCTGTGCAACCCCATCTTCGGCTGTCAGTAAACAGGGGTATGCTCCCTTATAAAAAGCCCACAAAAGCAGAAATGGCTGCCGCTGCTAACCAGACGGTACCCGATATTATCGCTCCAAACCTGAAGGTGCTGTTTTGCGGCATTAACCCCAGTTTGTATACCGCTGTGGTAGGGCATAGGTTTGCCCGGCCCGGCAACCGGTTCTGGCCTGTGCTGCACCGGGCAGGCTTCACGCCCTACCTCTTTGCGCCTCACCAGGATGTAGAATTGCTGCAACTTGGTTATGGAATCACGGATGTGGTGGCAAGGGCAACGGTAAGTGCCGACCAACTGGCCAGAGAAGAATTTGTGGAAGGAGGCAAGCGGCTGGTAGAAAAAGTGAAAAACTACAAACCGCAGGTGCTGGCTGTTCTGGGTATTACGGCTTACCGCAAAGCTTTTGATTGCGCCGGAGCCGGCATCGGGCTTCAGGAGCAGACGCTTGGCAGTACCCGTATCTGGGTGCTGCCCAACCCAAGCGGGCTCAACGCACATTTCCCACCCGAAGCGCTGGCAGAAGTATACAGGGAGTTGCGCCTGTTTTCTGATGCCCAAAGTACAAAAAGCTGAATCTCTGCGGGCAGGGTTAAGCGGACTTTCAGATTTTACCGGATAGTATGATGCGGGCCGGCGCTACTGTTGCCTGCTATACTGATAAGCTTCTTTTATGGTAGGCACAATGCGCAACACACTATCCAGGCCCGAGTTTTTAAAGGCAGTTTGCAGCTGGGGCGAAACCTGGTAAAATACCAGGTTGATATGAGCTGCATCAGCTTTGCTGCTGTGCTGCAGCATCATTCTTAGAACCTGCGTAGATACAGCGGTAGCCTGCTCGCAGTCGACCCATACATTGCGGAGTTTTGCTGCAATGGCTTTATCCAGAATTTGGATCATTTGCCGGTAAGTATCGGCATCCAATTCACCTTTGGCCTCCACAAAACAACAATCCTGCAAGTATAATGTATTTAGCGACATGTTTATATTTATGGTTATACCTGATGTTATCAAGTCGGCACAGGCATGTAATCACAAAGGTGTTTTACAAAGCTATAAAATTAGTTAAATTTACAGCATCGGCAAATACTGAATTTTGATGCATTAAGTACTGGTTTTGCATGATATATCGGGGCAACTAATCAGGAGTAAGATACACTTTATACTTTAAAAATTGTGCTAAATTGTTTTAAAAGCAATTTGTACTGTTTAGGAGCCTGTAGTAGTCGCCATAAAAACAAAATATGTGCACGAAAGCACTATTTTATCTGTTATCTGCTACAAATAAGGTTATGCTACGTATTAGGATATAAGGAAGCATATGGTAAAAAATTATACCATAAACAGGAAGCAGCACTGATGCAACAAAAACATGGTTGATACGATGCAGCGAGGTGATAAATAAGGAGGTCCAATACCTGGAAAGGCTGTATCCGATACCTCGCTCAGGTTGGTACTGTATTTAAATGCAACTGACACAATGCAGGCTGTTAACTAAAGCGGCAGCCGCGCTGGAAGGTGTATGAACGCCGTTAGTTCTGCTTAAACAGTTGCCAAGGCTCTTGAAGGCTTTGTTCTGCGTTTTGCTATTTTCTTATGATGAGATAAATATACCTATAGTATAGTACCCTCTGGTTAAAGCTTGATTTCGTGCCTGAAGATTGGCTTTAATCCCATATATGATTGAAACATAGGAAAATTATAAATGCTAACTATTAAACCATGAAAACGCGAAATCAGCTTGAGCACGGGTATCCAAAACTGCTTCGGATAGAGCCGGAAAATGAAAACAACCAACCTCACCACTTCTTTCAGGAAAGGTTGCACAGTGGCTCAGGCCTGCACAGGAATCCTGTAGTCATACACCCGTCCGGGGCGCAGCAGCCTCATACAGTTCACAGCACTGGCAGTGTTACGCCAATGCCGTCTAACCCTAAACAGTACAGCACCCATAGCGGCTATGTGACCTATAATAGTGGATACGAACGAAGGTCAACTTATACTTCTTATCCCGTTTATCCCGGTCGGAAGAGCACCAATGCAAAAAGCAGTACATCCAGTACTTCAAATATTTACCTGGGTGGCCGCACGAGTTCCTATGGTCCGTCAGGTTGCGCTGCCGTACAGAAGCAGTATAGTTATGGCAGATACAATGCCAGCGACAAAACAAGCGACGATACCCCAGGTGTTAATGAAGCCAAATAGGAAGGTGTATGCCGGAAAATAAGCCCCGGTTTGCCTGTTTCAAGTATAAAAAGAAAGCCTGTAATTGCTACAGGCTTTCTTTTTATACTTGAACTAACACCTGCAGCTATATTTTTTGCCGCCGCTAAAGCAGCAGGACAGGAGGTTGCATTTGTCTCTTCATGCTTTAGGTTGTTACTTTAGTGTTTCCAACTATACTACCCCGATGACTTATACACCCAACCCCAACCGCTACAGCAACATGGAGTATCGCCGTTGCGGTAACAGCGGCCTTAAACTTCCTGCCCTTTCGCTGGGCCTGTGGCATAATTTCGGCCATGTGGACGTGCTGGAAAACAGCCGCAAAATTCTGCATACTGCTTTCGACGCCGGCATTACGCACTTTGACCTGGCCAACAACTATGGGCCGCCACCCGGCTCGGCAGAAGAAAATTTCGGCAGGATACTGCAGCAGGATTTCCGGGCTTACCGTGATGAACTCATCATTTCCAGCAAGGCAGGTTATGATATGTGGGAAGGACCTTACGGTAACTGGGGCTCTAAAAAATACCTGGTCGCCAGCCTGGATCAAAGCCTGCAGCGTATGGGGCTTTCGTACGTCGATATCTTCTATCATCACCGCCCAGACCCTGAAACACCGCTGGAGGAAACCATGGCTGCCCTGGACCTGATCGTGCGGCAGGGCAAGGCCTTATACATAGGCATCTCGAATTACCGCCCTGCCGAGGCTGCCAGAGCTATCGAGATATTGCGGCAAATGGGTACGCCCTGTCTTATCCACCAGCCTAAATATTCTATGTTTGAGCGCTGGGTGGAAGAGGGCTTGCTTGATTTGCTGGAGCAGGAGGGTGTGGGCTGTATTCCGTTTTCTCCGCTGGCGCAGGGCCTGCTTACCAACAAATACCTGCACGGCATACCTGCCGGTTCACGTGCTGCCAAATCGCATGGGCACCTGCAGGAAAACGATATCACAGCGGAAAAGATAGCAAAGGTGCAACAGCTGAACGAACTGGCGCGGCAGCGGGAGCAATCGCTGGCCCAGATGGCGCTGGCGTGGCTACTGAAAGATCCGCGAGTTACGTCTGTGCTGATTGGAGCCAGTTCGCCGGAGCAGCTCACCGATTCGCTGCGGTGCCTGCAAAATACGCATTTCAGTACCGGTGAGCTGGAGAAGATAGAGGCCATTCTGAAGTAAAATCAGGCGGCGTAAACAGGCAAGCAAAAGTATCACAAGGACTTAAATGTTCAAGTGCTGCATGATTCAATGAAGGTTAGCGGAAATGTTCAGTTTCTACTTTGATTCATTTGCATGTATACTTTGCTGGTTTTTGATGTACCAGGTATAAAATACGCCCCGCAGCTACACAGCTGCGGGGCGTATTTTATACTTATCTATGGTGTGAAATACCTTACACGCGCTCTTCTGAAACGGATGCATCTACCTGTTTTACTTTGGAGCCGAAGAAGCCATAGTATACGATGTAGGCATAGCACGCCATGGGCACCAGGAAAGAGAGCTGCAGGTTATCTGTAACATCGGCAATATAACCTTGTAGCGGTGGAATAATAGCGCCCCCTACAATGGCCATCACCAGCAGCGAGGAGCCCTGACTGGTGTGCACGCCCAAGCCTTTGATGGCCAGCGTAAAAATGGTAGGGAACATGATAGAGTTGAACAGGCCAATGGCTATGACTGACCACATGGCTAAGCTGCCGGTGGCAAAGCACGTAATAAGTAGCAGCGCAATGACGGCGGCGGCAAAATAACCCAGCGTTCTGCTAGCCGAAAAACCACCGATGAGCAGCACCACAAAGTTAATGGCAATAAGTGCAAGTATAATCAGAGCCTGATCCAGTCCATAGATGCTGAACACAGCGATAAAAGCAATTGCCGCAACAATAGCAATGAGGAGGTATTTAGAGCCTTTGCTGCCGGAGCCTGTTAAGGCTGCTGCGCCGAAAAAGCGACCTACCATGGCGCCGCCCCAGTAAAAGGCCAGGAAGTGCTTGGCCGCGGATTCGTCCAGCCCTGCAATTTGGGGCAGTTTAAAGAAGCTGATGAGCGTGCTGCCAATGGTCACCTCGCCGCCGACATACATAAAGATACAAATGATACCCAGCACCAGGTGTCTGTATTTGAGCGCGCCGGCATCAGGTATAATTCTGCCTTCGCCGGCTACGTGCGGCAGCCTGGCAATCTTAATCAGCACTGCAATCAGGATAAGCGCACCGGCCAGCGCCAGATATGGCATCTGTACAGAATCAGCGGAACCGGCCGTTTGCACGCCTTCAAAAATAAGGTAGCCGCCTATCACGGGCGCCACGGTGGTGCCCAGCGAGTTCAGGGCCTGTGTCAGGTTCAGGCGGCTGGCGGCGCTGTCCGGCGGGCCAAGTATGGTAACGTAGGGGTTGGCGGCAATCTGCAGAATAGTAATGCCCGAAGCCAGCACAAACAGCGCCAGCAGAAAGAAGCCGTAACTCTCGTAATCAGCTGCAGGATAAAAGAGCACGCAACCGATGGCGGCAATTACCAGCCCGACAATAATGCCGTTTTTATACCCGATGCGCATTATCGGGTCGCCTTTGGTCATCGAAAAAATAAAATAAAGCAGCGAAACGATAAAATAAGCGCCGAAGAAGGCTGTCTGGATAAGCATGGCCTGCCAGTGCTGGAGCGTAAACACTTCCTGCAGCTTTGGTATCAGGATGTCGTTCATGCAGGTGATAAAGCCCCACATAAAAAACAGCAGCGTAACAACAATGAGCGGGCCCCTGTAATTCTGCGTGTTATCATAGCCGACGTTAGCCGTTTCGGTTCTGGTAGAAGGTGAAATTCCTGCCATTTCAGTTTTTGGTTTAAGTTAATAATTCGTTTACTGCCACGCGGGCCGCCTGCTCTTGCTGCGTAAAAAGCCATCGCTTCTAAACAGCCCACAATGTAGTTAAATTTATGATAGAAGGAACAGGATTTGGAGCTCCAATTTAAACCAGGCCGTCTGTAAACGTATATGTAGGCAATTTTATAACGGATTTAAGCTTCAGCCAATGTGCCGGCAGGAGAAGACTGTGCCCGCAGGCATCCGGCAAAAAAAGCGGCCGGTATGTTCCGGCTTTACCTGAAAGTTTACGCTGTACGAAAACCTGTATTCCCGGGAATTACATAATTTTTATGGCGCCGGCTTACGCATCCGGCAAATACTTTTTATACTTGCCCGCCCTGCCGGAAAAAACCTGAACGGCTTAGCCGGCCCGAAGCACGTAGTACAGAGCTATACTTCCGGTGCAGGCAGAGCGACAAAGTTTTATGATGAACAACAGTAATGAATAACAAGGCACGCAGCATACAGTATTTCTTCTTCAGCCAGTACTTCTCCGACGGCTTACGCATCACGTTCGGCGTGTTGCTGCCTTCGCTGCTGTTTTACTGGCTGGGGCAGTTCGAGACCGGGCTCACCCTTTCGCTGGGTGCGCTCTGCGTCAGCATCGCCGACTCGCCGGGGCCTGTGGTGCATAAGCGCAATGGCATGCTGTACTGCAATCTGTTTATTTTTGCCGTAGCCCTGCTTACCGGCTATGCCCGCCTCAGCATCTGGACAATGGGCCTGGAGGTGCTGCTGCTCAGCTTTTTCTTCTCGATGTTTGTGGTGTACGGAAACCGTGCCGCTGCGCTCGGTACTGCCGCTCTGCTGGTAATGATCCTGATGATGGACAATCGCCTGGAGCCGGAACAGGTGCCGGGCTATAGCGCGCTTATACTTGGCGGCGGCCTGTGGTATATGCTGTTCAGCCTGCTAACGTTTCAGATACGGCCTTTCCGGCAGGCGCAGCAGGCGCTCGGCGAGTGCATTCATGAGATAGCAAAATTCCTGCGCCTGAAAGCGGAATTTTATACTTTGAAAACTGATTTGCAACGGGACTACGACAAAGTGGTGTCGCAGCAGGTGGTGGTCAGCCAGAAGCAGGATGCTGTGCGCGAGCTGTTGTTTAAGAGCCGCCAGCTGATGAAAGAGTCTATCCCGGCCAGCCGCACGCTGCTGCTGACCTTTGTGGACGTGGTGGATTTATATGAACAGATAACAGCCAGCCACTACGATTATGCTACCATCCGGGAGCGGTTCGGGACAACGGGTGTGCTGGAACTGATAGCAGACCTGATCAGGCAAATTTCCGAAGAGCTGGATGAAGTGGGAGTAGCCATCCAGTCGAACACCCACTATAACAGGCGAAGCTTGGATCTGAACAATGCGTTGGAGCAGCTAAAAACTACAATAGATGCGGTAGGCGAGCGCGGGCAGGGCGGCAGCAACCTGGCCCTGAAAAAGATACTCGTAAACCTGCGCCACCTGATGCAGCGGCTCAACAGCATAAGCGCCTATTTCGATACGCAACCCCCTGCCGCCGTTCCCGCCGGGAGAAGCAACCTGGAATACAGGAGGTTTGTGTCGCATGAGGGCTTTGATGCAGGCAAGTTCTTCGATAATCTCACGTTCAGTTCCTCCGTATTCAAACACGCCTTCCGGGTAGCGATAGTTTGCCTTTTTGGCTTTGTTGTAACCAAGTTTATTATTTACGGGCATCATAGCTACTGGGTACTGCTCACCATTATCGTTATCCTGAAACCGGGCTTCAGCCTGACCAAGCAGCGCAATTACCAGCGCATTACCGGTACCGTAACAGGCGGCCTTATCGGCATTGTTATACTACACCTTATCCCGGATAAAACCGTGCAGTTTGTGTTGCTGCTTTTCCTGATGGTAGGCACGTATAGCTTTATTCGCATTAATTATGTGATCAGCGTTATTTTTATGACGCCCTATATCCTCATTCTTTTCAGCTTTTTAGGAATAGGGCACCTGGATTTGGTGGAGGAGCGGATTTTAGATACCCTGATTGGCTCCGCCATTGCTTTTACGGCCAGTTACATTATTTTCCCGAGCTGGGAATCTCATACCATTAAAGGATTGATGCGCGACATGCTGAAAGCCAACAGCAATTATCTGCTGCGCCTGGCAGAAAGCCTGGCCGGGAGAGATGTGGAAACGCTGGACTACAGGCTGGCTCGCAAGGAAGTATACGTAAGTGCAGCCAACCTCTCCGGCGCCTTCCAGCGGATGTTGTCGGAGCCAAAACGGACACAGCGCAACAGCAAGGAAGTACATAAATTCGTGGTGCTCAATCATATCCTGTTTTCCAGCATCGCCACGCTTTCTTCTGCCATACTTGATCAGGACTACAAGATGGTGCTGTCAGCCGAAAGCCTTCGCCCGGTGAGGCGGGCGTTGGCCATGCTGAACGAAGGAGTCCGCAGGTTAGATCCTGCTGCTTCCGATAATAGCCCCGAAAGTATAGCCGCCGTTCCGGACCCGGAGCATAAGGGTATGGTGGAAACCGCAGATCCCGGACTTCGGGAGCAACTGGAATTTATGCAAAGGCTGAGCAGCGACATCCTCAAAATAACAGATAGTGTTGCCGGCTGAGATTCCTGATTTGAACAGCGGCCCGCACACCTGCGTAGATTAATTTAAACCATAAAAGGATAGGTATGGCTATGGACGTAAACAAGTATAAGGAAGGCAATTTACATTGCTACAAAATAGTGGGCGGCAAGCCGGAAGGAAATGCGGCTACAGCGCCTATGGAAAATTCGCAGGAGCGGCTGCACACTTACCTGGATTGGGCCAAAGCGCTGCTGGAAGGTTATACCGTTTATGGCCTGTTGCGCTACACCCCCGACCTTGTCGCCAAACCTTTCACCGACAGCGTGACCAACTCCAATTGGATCTATAATGTAGTTTCGAACGATTTAACCGGTCTGGGTGTGGATAAGGGTTTTGAGGGATCAAGCGCTAACAAAGATGCATCCATCACCAGCCTGCTATTTAAGCTTTCGTCGCCGGAGGAGCTAAAAGGCCTGCCCGAAGATATATTTGGTGATTTCGCCTCGCATGTGAGCTTCTTCGGCTTGCAAAGTGGCCGGGATGAGAGCGCAAAACAGTTTCTCTCCGCTAACGACAGCCCCAGTCTGGGCAACTGGCTGCAGCCGGACGAGGTTTTTATACACATTACCGTTGGCAAGGAGCAGGGATATTATGATGCCTTTCTGGTAAAGTCCGGCAGCGACATCGGCCATAAAATGGATCGGCTGCAGGTATAAAAGCAGCTCTCTACAGCCTGCTTTTATACCTGCAGGAAGCTACCGTGGCCTGGCCCGCTCATACTGGGGCGGCCACGGCATATCGGCGCCCAACTCCCGGGCAGCATGCAACGGAAAGTATGGGTCGCGCAGCATTTGCCTGGCCAGCAACACCAGATCTGCTTTGCCGTCTGCTATAATGCTTTCTGCCTGCTGCGCGGTAGTTATCATGCCCACAGCGCCGGTTTTCATGCCTGTATTCTTTCTGATGCGCTCGGCAAAACGCACCTGGTAGCCGGGTTCTACCGGTATTTTGGCGTGCGCCACATTTCCGCCGGTAGAGCAGTCTATCAAATCAACTTCCTTGTGCTCAAGTATAGCGGCGAGCGCTACAGAATCTTCATCCGTCCAGCCGCCTTCGGCCCAATCCGTTGCCGAGATGCGTACCAGCAGCGGATATTCCTGCGGCCATACCTGCCGGACACTTTCAGTTACTTCCAGCAACAGCCGGATGCGGTTTTCGAAAGATCCGCCATAATTGTCTGTTCTTTTATTGCTGAGCGGCGACATAAACTCATGTATAAGGTAGCCATGCGCCGCATGAATTTCGATTACCTGAAAGCCGGCCTCAAGGGCTCTTTTAGCCGCTTCCTGAAAATCTGAAATCACTTTGGAAATGCCTTCGCGGGTAAGTGCAGCAGGCTGCGGTTCGGCGTCCGTAAACGGCATGGCGCTGGGCGCTACCGTCTGCCAGCCGCCTTCAGTGGCAGGTATGGCGGTGCTGCCTTTCCAGGGGCTGCGGTGGCTCGCTTTCCGTCCGGCATGAGCCAGTTGCATGCCGGGCACAGCGCCATGTTCCAGTATAAAACCGGTAATGCGCTTTAACATCGGGATGTGCTCGTCTTTCCAGATGCCCAGATCATCGGGCGTAATCCTGCCTTCCGGTGCCACCGCTGTTGCCTCCGTCATTACAAGTCCGGCGCCACCCACGGCCCTGCTCCCCAGATGCACCAGGTGCCAGTTGGTGGCAAAGCCGTCTGTGCTGCTATACATGCACATAGGCGAAACGACTATTCTGTTTTTGAGCGTTATACTTCTGAGCTTTAAGGGGCTGAAGAGTTGTGACATGTTATAGTTTGTTTAGATAAGTAGAAGGATATAAGTATAAGTTTGCTGTGTTAATTGCCGGCGTAGCGAAACAGCAACTCGTTACGGTTTTTACCGGCCAGGCAAATCGCTTCCATTTTACGGAGGGTATACGTTATCTGGCGGCAGCGGTGCAGGGGCAGTTGCAGGGCGCTTGCCAGATCCTTGTTCGAGAAAGGCTGCGGCAACGTGGATGGCAGGAAAATCATAAAATCGCCGGGGCAGTTAAAACGGTGCGTTTCCACCACTTCTACCAGGCGCCTGTCTTTTATACTTTCACGCTTGCGGTGTTTGCTGCCTTTGCCGTCACGGCAGCGCACCTCCTCTTCCTTTATCAGTAAAATTTCGAGCGAAAAGTTTTCCTGTAGCAGCAGGCCCGGAATGCGGACCAGCTCCTCAAACACATCCGTTAGCCGGCCTTTAAAAGGCGATTTGCGCCTGGACAGGATTTTATCGCCGCCGGCATCAACCTGTACTATCCATTTTTCGGAGGTAACCGGGTGCAGCAGGTGTACTTTATGCTGCCGGAGCAGTGCACCCAGTTTATGGCGGATAGCAGTGAAGTTGCGTGTCTGGATTTCGATGAGCTGCTCTCCGCGCACCAGGTCGATAATGTAAGTGCCGACGGGCACCTCAAACCTGTCGCCGGGGCGGGCGCACCACTGCTTGAGACTGGCATGGAGCGAGCGCTCGTTTCTTTGGCCGATACCCTGTTTTTCTGTTGCTTCTATACTGCTTAAATAGATTATTTCTGCAAAGATAAGCAGCGCCTGCACACCGCGCCAGCCTCATTCCGTAATAGGAGACGTGCCCACATTTCTACGTGTTTATACTTAAATTATAAATAGGTGTTTATCCTATATCTTCTAATGCTAAAAATGCGTATTAGAGGGACTATTGAACCGCAGTGGCTATAATACTCCCAGGCAATGTTGCGGTTTTATCGCCTTCAAATAAATACATAATGCTGAAAACGAACGCTAATACCTATGAGCCGGAAGCAGCCGGAGAACCAAAACGAACAGACACACAGCAGACAAACTTAAAAACGGATAAAGCAAGCAGCAAAACAGACTTCGGTGAAGATTTTTTAGAGCACATGCCGGATGTGGTATGCCTCTCTCACCTGCGTTGGAATTTTGTATACCAGCGCCCCCAGCACCTGCTTTCCCGCTTTGCAAAATCAGGCCGGGTGTTTTTTGTAGAGGAGCCTGTTTATACAGATACACCGAATCCCTACCTGCATGTAGCCACCAATGCCGACAATGTACAGGTAGTGCTGCCGCACCTGCCGCATGGCCTGGACGCCAAGCAAACAGAAGAAGCGCAACAAAATCTGCTGAATGTTTTTTTTAAAGAGCAGGACCTGGAACGTTACCTTTTCTGGTACTATACTCCCATGGCGCTGGCCTTCACAGCACATTTCAAGCCGGTACTCACCGTTTATGACTGTATGGACGAGTTGGCGGCTTTTAAATTTGCCTCGCCCCGGCTAAAAGAGCTGGAACAGGAGCTGTTTAAAAAAGCTGATTTGGTATTTACGGGTGGGCAAAGCTTGTACGAAGCCAAGAAAGAGCAGCATGCGCAGGTATACGCTTTCCCCAGCAGCATCGATAAAGCGCACTTCGGGCAGGCACGACAGGAACTGCTACAACCACAGGATCAGGCATCCATACCGCACCCGCGCATTGGGTTTTTTGGCGTTATTGACGAGCGCCTGGATATTGACTTGCTGGGCGCTGTGGCAGCGGCCAGGCCGGCATGGCAACTGATCATTATCGGGCCCGTAGTTAAAATTGATCCGGCCATACTCCCGCAATATCAGAACATCCATTACCTAGGCGGTAAAGCGTACCAGGAACTACCGGCCTATCTGAGCGGCTGGGATGTAGCCATACTTCCTTTTGCCATAAACGAGTCTACCCGGTTCATTAGCCCAACCAAAACGCCTGAATACCTGGCGGCGGGCAAGCCGGTTGTATCTACGCCCATACGCGATGTGGTAAGGCCGTATGGCGATGCCCATCTGGTGCACATTGCCCATACAGCTGATGAGTTTGTGGAAGCGACAGAACAGGCCCTGGCACAGGCTGACGATGAGAAGTGGAAGAAAGAAGTTGACATATTTTTAGCGGATATGTCATGGGACCAGACCTGGCGGCAGATGGTGGAACTGATGGGTAAGGCGTTGTATCAACATAAAAATTAGCAGAGAAAAATTCATGCAGATAGAGAAAAAAATAGTCGTATTCGACTATCTGATAGTAGGAGCAGGATTTGCGGGCAGTGTTATAGCAGAAAGACTGGCATCGCAGTTAAATAAAAAAGTACTCATCATCGACAAGCGGCCGCACATTGCCGGCAACGCCTACGATCATTATGATGAGAATGGTATATTGGTGCACAAGTATGGGCCGCACATCTTTCATACCAACTCCAAAGATGTATTTGAGTACCTTTCAAAATTTACGGCGTGGCGGCCTTATGAACACCGTGTACTGGCCAGCGTAGACGGGCAACTGGTACCTATGCCCATCAACCTGGATACCATCAACAAGCTTTATGGCCTTAACCTGACGTCTTTTGATGTGGATGATTTCTTTAAATCCGTAGCGGAGGAAGTACCGGTGGTGCAGACATCTGAGGATGTGGTGGTGAGCAAAGTAGGGCGGGAGCTATATGAAAAGTTTTTCCGCAACTACACCCGCAAGCAATGGGGCATGGATCCATCGGAGTTGGATAAGTCTGTAACATCGCGTGTACCGGTGCGCACCAACCGCGATGATCGCTACTTTACCGATACGTTTCAGGCCATGCCGTTGCACGGGTATACCGCAATGTTTGAGAAGATGCTGGACCACCCGAACATCAAGATAATGCTCAACACCGATTATCATGATATCATAGACATGATTCCGTTCCGGGAGATGATCTTTACAGGTCCGGTAGATGAATTTTTTGATTACAAGTATGGCAAGCTGCCTTACCGTTCGCTGGAGTTCAAACACGAAACCCTGGACAAACCGGTGCATCTGCCGGCGGCTGTCGTAAACTTCCCGAATGAGCACGCTTATACCCGTATAACAGAGTTCAAGTACCTGACCGGCCAGCAGCACCACAAAACGAGCATTGTGTACGAATATCCGCAGGCAGAAGGAGATCCCTATTATCCGGTTCCGAAACCCGAGAACGCGGCCATGTACAACAGGTACAAAAAGCTGGCAGAAGAAACCCCGGGAGTTCACTTTGCCGGGCGGCTGGCAACATATAAGTACTATAACATGGACCAGGTGGTGGCACAGGCGCTTACGCTTTACAAGAGGCTGAAGGAAAGTGCAGCGTTGCAGGGATTGGTAGAGAGCGCGAAACTAAGCGTGCACCGCAATAATAAAATTATAGCCGATGCTACCTTAAGCGTTAGTAAGAATGGAAGTAACAAAGCAGCTGAATCCAAAGTATAAATCCAGTTCCGTAGCAAACAGCAACAAGGCTGATACTGCAACAAATACAAACAACATATCCGATGCGGCCGCGCTAGGGCAGGAGTTGCCCTGGGTGCAGGTTGCTCCCGATGCGCCATACTTCATTACTGAGGCCGGAGACAACTGGACGCCCATCGGGCAGAATGACGCCATTACCTGGCCTGACTTCGCTAATGCTTTCCGGCGGAAAGACATGCAGCAGGTGGAAGCCCACCTGGCCTGGCTCGCCAGCCAGGGTGTAACCTGCCTTCGCTTTATGCTGGAGTATGCCCAGACCCAGAACAGGTATTTTGAAAAACCGGCCGGAAAGTTTCAGCCCAATATGGTGCGCCTTTGGGATGATATTTTTGCCCTTTGTGGCAAGTATAAGCTACGCATTCTGCTCACGCCCGTAGATACTTTCTGGATGTGGATCAGGTGGAAGCACCACCCGTATAACAAAGCAAATGGCGGCCCCTGCGCCAAACGCTCCCAGTGGTTGCTGTGCCCCGATACCATGGCAGCCATCAAAAACCGCTATACCTTTGTGATAGAACGGTGGGGCGGTAGTGGCGTTCTGTTTGCCTGGGATTTGTGGAACGAGATACACCCGGCGCATGCCGCCAATTCTACTGACGCATTCCATGACTTTATCCAGGAGCTGAGCGATCATGTACGTAGCACAGAAATGGGACTTTACGGTCGGACGCACCCGCAAACGGTGTCGCTCTACGGGCCCGTGCTGGACGAACGGCCCGAAGCGGCCGACGCTATTTTCCGGCACCCGAGCCTCGACTTTGCGAGTACGCATTTTTATGATGCGGCTACTATCAACTATCCCAAAGATACCGTGAAACCGGCCATCAGCACCGGCAGGCTGATGCGGGAAGCTTTACAGCATGTAAACAGAAGCCGCCCGTTCTTCGACAGCGAACACGGACCTATACATGGTTTCAAGGACAGGCGCATTACACTGCCCGAGTATTTTGACGACGAGTACTTCCGGCACATGCAGTGGGCGCACATGGCCTCAGGCGGGGCAGGCGGCGGCATGCGCTGGCCCAACCGGCATCCGCACACCCTGACACATGGTATGCGTAGCGCTCAGAAAAGCCTGGCCGGCTTTATAGATCTGATTGACTGGAAGCGGTTCAGGCGGGTAAACCTGAACGAAGAGGTAAAGCTTAGCACGCAAAGCTTCGTTGCTTTTGCCTGTGCCGATGCCGATCAGGCAGTAATATGGCTTTTGCGGCAGGATGAAATGCAGCCAAAACAGCGCAGGCTGGTAGTGGATGCTTCGGCTCCCGCCGTGCCGGTTTCTGTAACTATTCCGGGTATGGAGGCAGGCCGGTACAGCATTACCAGCTGGGATACATTACACGGGAAACAAATGGACACCCAACTGGCAGAGCAGCCGGAAGCAGGCGATCTGGTAATCCATTTAGCTGCTGTAAGCACGGATTTGGCGGTAGCTGTCCGGTGGCAGGTATAGTTCGTTTTGCTAAGGCGAACCGTTATGACAGGCAATTTTGAGGCTGGTCTTTTTAGCTGATATACATGATGACCAGGATTGAGCGGCAGATCCGGGGTTGCGGTATGAGCGTTACGGGCGCGAAGTAGAAGACACAGCCGACCTGCGCGAAATGTATAAACTGGAAGCCAAGCATTTGCTGCAGGAAGAAAAGTGGGCGGAAGTTACAGACAGAATTGTTGCGCTGGCGCAGATCCGGCGATAATGGATTCGGAACCATGCATACAAAGTTTATGAAACCCGGCAGGTTTAACAGAGCGTAGCTGCTATAGTAAAGTATGATGCTCAAACCTGCCGGGTTTGTTATGCCTTAAGTATAATTTCATTAAAAGCCATCCTTGTAAAGTATAGCCATCGAACTCATCTCCAGTACGCACTCCTGTAGCAAAAGCTGGTCTGTTGACTTTTCTGCAACCATTCCGAACGTAATCTCTACCACGCGTGGTATGCCCAAAGCCAGCCCAAGTTGCTCTGCCACTGCAAGCGCACTCATGGAATTATAATTAGACAGGTATACCTGGTGCAGATCCTGCCAGGGGCCGGCAGTGCCACCTGCAAGGGCTATAAAATCGCCAAGTGCCTGCCGCGCTTTACCAGCAACCTGACCCAATAATGTACGTGTATCAGAGGGGGCGCGATCGATGGCGGCAAACAGCTCCGGCAGCTTTTCTTCATGGCGTTTTGCCCGTGCAGCCATTTCGGCCAGGTATTGCTTAATGTGCGGTTCTTCTATCTTCTCCACTGTATCTTCCAGCAACTGCCGGTATGAGGCCTGCGTGAGTTGCACGTTCCGGAACCAGGTTTCGGCGCGGTTCAGTTGCTTGCTACGCGTCTCCGCATCCAGCTCAATCAGTATAGCTTGGGTGGCATTATCCATTTTGATCCTCCTTTCTGGTTATTTTCCAAAGAACGCCTGTGTGGGCATAGCCGAACATATTGCCCGGCGTTACCTGCACTACGCCAAAATCAAGCACATACAGGCTTTTACCATCAGGGCTGAACCTGCAGGATACCGGCCGTTCTATGCCGCCACCGCCGAAAGAAGAGGCCGGGCCCATCTTGCGGTTGTGGAAGAAAGGCTGTGCTGTTCCGCTTTTTACATCTACCCTGATTACGCGGAAACCATGGCTTAAGTCCTCCGGGCGGGGTGAGTTAAGTGGCGCCAAAGTGCCCCATTCAGCTACAAACAACTCGCCCTTAAAGCCAAAAGCATCTGACTTGCAGAAATCCATTTTGCAGAGGCAGGAGTGCGGCTGTTCCAGAAATGCAGCTGGTCCGGCCCAGGGTGGCGGATTCTCCAGCAGCAATTCGGCTTTGGTGCCACGGCTGGGCAGGTGCTTCTCATGGTTTACGGGCAGTCCGTCGCCGCAAATATCAGGAAAACCATACCAGTCGGGTGTCCGGATGGAGCCAAAAGGTTGCCGGGCATTTTTTATGTGCCAGATACGATCCGGATCTTCGGCCATGGCGCGTTCACCTTTCTCCTCAAAGTCATTATCCGATACATATAAATCACCGGTCTCGCTGATGGCCATGCCAAATGGGTTGCGGATGCCCCAGGCCAGCAGTTCCACATCGGTGCCATCGGGGCGCGAACGCCAGACAGCCGAGTTGCAGAACAGTTCGCCTTTGATTACTTCACCTTTTCGGGCAGGCGTGCCGAAGGGTTTAAACGCACCTGTTTCCACCAGATAAGGATAAGGTAACCTGGGGTCGCGGCTGCGGACATTGTTGCCTGTCAGGGTTACGTCCTGGCCCGGCACATCGTGTGCGTTGGGGTGCTTGGCCAGATCTACGGTAAAGCCTGCCGGCAGCGGCACGCCCTGCTGCGACACAGATCCATTGCCAAAATACATCATACCATCCGGACCGAAAACAGGGCCGCCCGGCTCGTGCCAGCCGCCACTTGGCAGCTGGTCTATCAGGATGCTGAGTTTGCCTGTTTCGAGGTTATACTTGGCTATCTGCATGTGATAGCCGCCTTTCAGGGCCATGTATAGCTCGCCATCACGCCAGGCGATGCCCCGCGGGCCGGCCTGCACGTTCATGGTAATGGCTTCTGTTCCTCCATCAGGGTGCCTGACAATGACGCGGGCGGGCATGTAGGGGCGTGTGGGCCAGGAACTGCCGCCTTCGCTTATAAAAATGGTGCCGTCATCTGCAAAAGTAATATCGGTCGGGAATGATAAGCCGGCCATCACCGGCTCCACTGTGTAGCCTTCAGGTACTACCACATCGCTGGCATCTACAAGAGGGCGGGCAGGCGTGGGTAAGTTGTGAAACGATTCGGGAGTGGCAGGCCTGGCCTGTAACCGGGTTCTGGAAATCTGAAATCCGGTATTCGTGTGTTCTGCTGCAATGTCTTTTTTCATAGCGTAGTAGTATAGTTATGGTAGGTGCCGATGGGTGTTTGCCGGTAAAGCAGGGGCAAAGGTGCCTTTGCTCCGATAAACTACAAACGTGGATTTTGTATGTAATGTTAGCAGCAGGCATTGCAGGCTCAGACAGATTTTGCCTTTTAGGTATAACCCGACGAAGTATAGCTGCTGCCGAACAAAAAAGAGCTGCCCGATTAAAATCAGGCAGCTCTTGCAGACGTATTCAAATCGTTTATGCCGGCACAAAACAACGCCGGCTATTAACGCAATTATTTAATCGTTACCGGCACTTCCAGGTTTTCCCAGCTCAGCAAAATGCCGTCTTTAGTAACATCATACTTGAGGCGCTCGTTCATGGATGCTGATTTTACAGGTTTTACCTTCACGCGCAGCGCATCCTGCTTTTCATCGTATACGGTGCCCCACTGGTCCGGCACTTTGTTGAAGATAACGGTCCATTCGTCTTCGCCGGGCAGGGTATAAAAGCTATACTTGCCTGCTTTCAGCGGTTTGCCCTCCACTGTTACATCGTCGCTGAACTCAATGGTGGTGGCTTCGTTGGCACCCGCGCGCCATACTTTGCCATAGGGTACCAGTTCACCCCAAACTGTGCGGCCTTTTACACTCGGGCTGCTATAGTTAATGGTTACATTGGCATCTCCGACTTTACCAGATACAGTAGCAGGCGGACTGGGGCGCTTCGACTTATCTTGTTCCTGCGCCCAGGAAGTTACAGACAGCAACAGGCAGAATACCAGTGCCAGTGACGTTAATACATGTGTTCTTTTCATAAGTTTGATTGATTTAAAGGTGAATGAAAATTTAAAGTTGGTTCAATTGTATGTTAATCTTTAAGTTGTTATATGTTGCTGGTGTTAGTTTACCCAGTTTGGTGATTAATTACGTTTCTTAAATTATGATAACGGGCAAACTGCCTTTGCATGTATACAGCATGGTCATTTTACAATAAGCTAAACAGAAGTACGGAAGGCGTATATTTTTGGCTAGGCTTTTAAAACGGACAGGTAGCGGCATACAGACTTTTTTACAGCCTTCTGCGCATCTGTGGCAATAACCTGGCCCTCAAATGCGCCATAAATAGTTTCATACGCCAGATCTTTAACCTGCTCGAAAATCTGTTCAATGGCATCTTTGGGGAGCGGAATCAGGTTAGGGTAACTATACATAAACGAAACATGCTTTCTGTCGCGGGCCACGTAAATAGTATCACCTGTAAGCAGGCTGCCTTTGTTGCCGTGATAGGGCAGGTGCAGCACAGCGCTTCCCGGAAAGTGGCCGCCGGTATGTATGAGCTGCATGCCATCCCAGAGGGTTTTACTTTCCCCTTCCCAGTATTGTAGCTGCGGGCTGCTGTGCATTACCCATTGTCTGTCCTGTGCATGCACGTAAACCGGGCAGCCGAATGCCTCTGCCCATTCTACCATCAGGCTGTAATAATGCGGATGCGAAATAGCGATGGCCCGCAAACCGCCGAGCGAACGAATAAAAGCAACTGTGGGTGCATCCAGAAAAGGAATACAGTCCCACAGTACATTGCCTCCTGCTAACAGCACCAGAAACGCCTGCTGCCCGATAGCAAAATTAGGGACAACCTGCAGCGCATACAGGTTCGTTTGCAGTTGCGTAAACCGGATGCTCCTGTTTTTTGCCAGTTCGTTATAACTCTGCCATACCTGCCCGTTGTCGCCCGTATACTGCCGATCATCCAGGCAAACGGGGCAACCATCGGCAGTTGTTTTTGGAGAGGCATAACGCGTACCACAGGTGGCACAGATATCTTTCCGGTCAGGATTTTTCACTAAAGTGTTCATGATTTTTGCTGTCCGTCTGGTTGGCAGAACCGGCTTAGGAAGAGTTGATAAAGTATGACATCATTCGTAAACGGCTACAGACGCTGAAAATAACGAAAGCCCGCCGTCGCTACAGTGGTTTTGGTATATAATGTATTGTATATCATCCATGTATGCCTAATGACGATTTCTTTTAAACTTAACAAACCCTGTCTTACGCCAGGCGTACAAGATACATTAATTCCGGTATAATCCGGGCGAATGCCTGGTGCTGAAAGGCTTTTGTTTTTTTCCTGATCCTGATTCAGGTATACGCAATGCCGGTTTTTGGTGCTATATTTGCACTTCGTGAAGTGAACCGTGTTACCGGTATCGCCTTACAATTCCACATAAACAACTAACCTTTATGGTTGCACCTAAATTCGCTGTACAACAATCTTCTTTCCACGCCGAGCTTAAAAGGCGTGCTAACAATTACTTTCAGGAGAAGGGCGTTTCTACAACCGGTAATTACAAGCTTTTTACGAAGGCGGCTATACTGTCTGTTAGCCTGATACTCATATACATTCACCTGGTTTTCTTTACGCCTGCAGCCTGGCTGGCTATTCTGGAGTGCATTGTACTTGGCGGCCTGACGGCAGCTATGGGCTTTAACGTGATGCACGACGGCTCGCATGGCAGCTTCAGCAAAATAAAACGGCTGAATGAACTGGCCAGCATGTCGCTGAATGTGCTGGGTGCTAATGTATTTATGTGGAATACCAAACATAACGTGATCCACCACGCCTATACTAACATTGACGGCATTGACGATGACCTGGATGCAAGACCTTTCCTGCGGCTGTGCGAAAGCCAGAAACATTACCGTATTCACCGTTACCAGCATTTATACTTCTGGCTGGCTTATTCTATGTTGTTCTTTTTCTGGGTGTTTTTCTCTGATTATCAGAAATACTTTACCAAAAAAGTGGGCTCTATGCCACTGAAGAAAATGACCCGCACCAACCATATTTCGTTCTGGACTTTTAAAGCGGTGCATGCAGCTTTTTTTGTAGTCCTGCCCATATTTATGGTTGGTTTTGTGCCCTGGCTGGTAGGCTTTCTGATCTATGGCGTGTTTACGGGTTTTGTGATGAGCATTGTGTTTCAGCTGGCCCATACCATAGAAGAAACCAACTTCCCGGTAGCGGCACAGCCGACAAACCGCCTGGAAGACGAGTGGGCGGTGCACCAACTGCGCACTACCGCTAACTTTGCTACCAACAACAAGCTGATTACCTGGCTGGTAGGCGGGCTGAACTTCCAGATAGAGCACCATCTCTTTCCCAAAATATCGCATGTTCATTATCCGGCGCTGAGCAGTATCATCAAGCAGGCCTGCGCAGATTACAACGTTCCATACCTTGAATTTCCAAAAATGCGCCTGGCGGTAGCATCGCACGTAGCGCATTTAAAGCAGCTATCTCAGGGATAAATTACCTCACCTGTAAGTATAAACGCCCGCTCCACACCTTAGGTGGAGCGGGCGTTTATACTTACAGGCTGCTGATAACAAATGTAACTGTTCTCTGGCTTAGCTGATGCAAATGGGCAGAATCAGAAACTTGCAGGTGCCCTTTAAGTAGATTGTGTACAGGAACTATAGTATAGATGAACCGAAACCATGCTTCATAAAGGCAGCCAAAGGCTTTTTGCTGAGGCGCAAAAGTGTTTCTCCTTGTCGATTGGCTTCCCGCATACTTGCCCTCATCAGCCTTGCACTATGGGTAAAAGCTATTCTTATAAGCCTTAAATCAGTATAGGTAAACTCGCCTTATAATCTTTATTTTACTATTTTGAAGTAGTCGATCCTTTCACCGCCTAGGTTATACACATCATAGGTGATCGTATTTCCGTCTACAATCATGACTGCATAATTATACATCTTTTTGGGAGAAGTATATACCATGGAGGGCATATCGCTGCCACCCAGGCCCTGAGGTGAGCCGCCAGCAGTACCATTGGTTACATAAACTGTTCCGGCAGGGCTCCGGTAAACATGGTCATCCTGCAGAGCTATTATCCGGTTATCCCGGATGGCTTTATGCCGCTCGTATACATGACGGTGCCCGGCCAGGGCGAGATCAACTTTATACCTGTCCAACAGCGGCGCGATGCGCTCCTGCCAGCCCTGCACATGGCTCCAGCCAAACGAGTAGAGAGGGTGGTGCATGTATACGATAACCCAGGTGATGGCTTTGTTTTGGCGTGCCTTTGCCAAATCGGCTTCCAGCCACTTGTATTCCGGTGAGCTTTTTCCATAGCGCCAGTTTGTGGCGCCGGCTTCCTCTACGCCCTTCGCATGTCCGGAACTGAGGGCTACAAAATGTGTATTCCCATAGGTAAACGAATAATCTGTATCTTTTTCCGGTAAGTTAAACAGCTCATGGAAAACAGGAAAAGGCTTTTGGAAACCGGAGTCGGCCGTATCGTTTACAACATCATGGTTGCCTGTTACTGGCATAAAAGAGGCAATGGCGTTCAGTGGCTGAGCTACGCGAAAGAAATTCCTCCAGCTTGTTGCCATTGAACCATTGTTGACAATATCGCCCATATGTATGGTAAACTGAATGGGGTATTCCAGCATTTGATGCACAATAGCTTCTGTCTTCTCAAATTGCGTGTTAAATTCGTTGTCCTGCGTGTCGCCCCAGACACCTACAACAAACTTCTCCTGACTTCCTAAAGGCGGGGCCGTTTGAAAAGAGTAAATCTTACTCCATCCGTCCTCCTCAGACCCGCATCTGTAAAAATAAGTGGTATTGGGCTGAAGGTGCTTTAAGGTAGCTTTGTATATATAGGCCTGCATAGCATCTGAATACGCCCTGGTAGCCTGCGTCCGGTGAGAATTGGAAAGACTGCTATCCGTAGCATACTGAACGGCTCCTTTGCTTACATCATCTTTCGCCCAGGTAATGGCCATTGTTTTGCCCGTCGCGTCTTCTTTAGAGCTGTCCCAGCTAAGGTGTATATTCCTGACTTGAGAAAATGCAGGAATGCACTGCAACAACGCACAGATACCAAGCAGAAAGATGATTCGTTTCATGATTAACCTGGTTTAAGAATTCTACTTTAAAACCGCAGGAATAGGCTTGCCAATACTCCCGTTCGGGGCCTGTATGTGAAGCAAAGCCGCTAACGTTGCTGCAATATCCGTCATGTGAGTTGGCTCATTTGTCTGACCCTGCTGAATGCCCCAGCCCATCCAGACCAGCGGAATATGCGCATCATATGGGTACCAGGTGCTATGTCCGGTACCGGTAGCAGAACCTGAAAGCCAGGCAGGCTTCAAAACGATCTGGATTTCTCCGCTCCGTTCATGGTTGTAGCCGTTAATTATCCGGCTCTGTAAAATATCAGGAATTGCAGCCTCCTGCACGTCCTCCATAGCCAGGACGTAGGCAACACCAGGCTTATCCTTAAGAAATTGGATACAATCTTTCTGTATGTCGGCTTTGTTCAGTTTGCTTCTGGTAATAAGAGGATTATTTAAATGCACCTGCGAGTTGCTGAAACTTAGCACAATGTTTCCTGCGTGGTACTTTTTTTCCAGTTCCCGGTTTAAATCTTCTAATAATTTGCCGCCTGGCCATACACCAGCGGGTATGTTATGGTCAAGCAGGAAATTGGGGTTGTGTGCAGCGGCGTGGTCAGCACTAAGGAAAACAGTATAATTCCCTTTGCCTACTTTCTTATCCAGGAATGTAAAGAGCTCCGCCAGATCGCGATCTAACCTCAGATAAGTATCTTCTACTTCTATGGCATTAACGCCGAATCTGTGGCCAATATAATCAGTAGACGAAAAGCTTACGGCAAGGAAATCAGTTATTTCATCCCTGCCCATCTGCTCATTCTCAAGCGCTGCCTTTGCCATCTCCATTGTAATAGAATTGCCATAGGGGGTCGAGCGGATTATACCATAATTTTTACTATACATTTCCGATGTCTTTACCGGCAACGTAGGGGCTGCCATACCTGAAAACTTCCCTTCGTATGAGTTGTTGTCAGGAGAGCTTTGCACATATGTTCCAATATCATGTAGCGTATTCCAGTTTTGCTTCAGGTATTTTTCTGCCAGCTTCTGGTTGTTAAATTTGTTCACCCACTCCGGAAGTTCCTTCATATAATAGGTGCTGCTGATCCAGTTTCCGGTAAGGTCATCAAACCAATAGGCCGCATCGGCAGTATGTCCGGCCGGTAAAATGGCACCGCGGTCTTTTAAGGCAACACCAATTATCTTGGAACGGAAATTAGTAGCCAGGTTTAGCTCATCCGTAATGGTTGTGGTAAGCAGGTTCCGGGGCGACATTTCTCCGGCGTCGGAGGTGCTGCCCACAGTCTGCACGGTTGAGTCTTCCGTGCAGTATACCTTTTTTCCTGTGGCCTGAATGATGAAATCATTTCCGGCAATACCATGAATAGCAGGGACCGAGCCTGTATAAACACTGCTGTGGCCAATTGCTGTCACGGTAGGGATATAATCTATATAGGTGTTTTCACAGCTAAATCCCTCATTCAGCAATCGCTTAAAACCGTTTTGCTCATAGCGATCATAATACCGGTATAAATAGTCCCACCGCATCTGGTCCACCATGATACCAACCACCAGTTTGGGACGGGATAACTTACTATTCTGAGCCTTTTTTTGTGCAACGACTGGGAAGGCAGTAATAAGGACTGTGAAGAAAAGAAGCGCTTTTTTCATGAATTATAGATAGCAGAGATTATTACATAACCTCTAATGAACTGATAAACTAATTTAAAACGGTGGTGTATATCTATGATGTATAAGTTAAAAGCCAGAGGCGAAAAAGATGGGATGCAAACACATGCGTTTAGCCAGTTGCATAATTTCTTTGTCCTGTACTTAGGCTTGCTTTTAACCCGGTTGTAAGCACCATACATTGTAGACCACAACCCTATCTTAGTTGGTTCAGCAATGTATGGTGCCTGGCTTTTGGTACAAACACAAGTATAAATCAATAAACTAGCCGGGCATGAGAAGAAACATTCTTCATTCCCTGAAGATGCATCCTTTCCTTGATGGATTATTATTTATCATACTGCTGAAAATCAAATGTATACTTATAGGCTTTAATCATGCTTGCTGCATCAAAGTATCCTTTTTACAACTGATATATCACTATGCATTATAGATCATAATCAGAGACTGAATTTTAATTCCAGCCTGGGTTTTGTTTAAGGTTAGGATTTGTCAGCAGATGTGTTTCCGGAATAGGATACAGATAGTTCTTATCCTCCCATTGCCGCAGAATGTTGCCCAGCCACACAATCTGGCCACTATCCCCGTTTGTTAATTTAAGAGATTCTGTTCCTACGTTTACGTAAGTAACTCCATCGATCGGATCTGATGGTGCTTTTTGAGTATAGAAGTAAACATCCGGAATGCCGTCTTCATTTAAATCCATATACTCATTTGCTGCAGGCACATATATACCGGTCCATTTCATTTCCATCAGTTCGCCTCTTGCCCACCTGACAATATCATAAAAGCGGAAGCCCTCTAGAGCCAGCTCAATTCCTCTGTCTCTGCGGACTTCAATTATTACAGGATTTGAAATGTTCGGGAAGTAGGTTTCCTGCATGTATGGGTCCACCACTGTAGGCAGGGAGGACAAACCGCCTGTAATACCTGCCCTGCTGCGGAGTGCTCCTACCGTTTTCTCCCAGTCCTCATCCGTAATCGTACCCAATTCTGCTTTTGCTTCTGCATAATTCAGCAAAATCTCAGCATACCGAAATACAGATACAGCATTGGTGTTATTATTTCCACCATCAATAGCCACGTCATCCAAGGTCCATTTTATAGGCTGATATCCTGTGTAAGTATAGGTGAAAGCGGGCGGTGCAGGCACTACTACCCCTGCGCTGACACGATAATAATCATCCCCTCTGATGGTTTGCTCCAGCCTTTTGTCTCTTCCATCCACTTCCTCACTAAAGACCATCGTTTTATACCCGGGGTTGCTGGTGAAAGGAGTGCCGTCAATGTTCAGGTAGGTGTTGATAAACGGCCGGATAAAGCTGAACCTGATGCCGGTAGTTGCACTGGTGAAATACCAGTTAGCAGCATGCCGCACACCCAGGTTTACATCAGACACGGCAGCAAGCATTACCTCCGAAGCAACAGGAACATCGCTGGTGAACACCTGCCTGTACGATTCTTCCGGCCCGGCTGCATCATAGAGGCTGTACCTGCCGCTCTGCATTACCTCCTGCGCCGCCGATGCAGATTCTGTTAGAAAAGCGTCAGCTGTGTTACCCAGGTTATAGTCTGTATGGTACTTCCGGAACGTGCCTTCAAACAACGCAATCCGGGATTTAAGCGCAAGCGCAACATCCTTGGTGATTAAAGTTCTCGTCGGATCATCAACGGTTCTTATATGCTCAATAGCATAGTTGATATCGGCCATAATGTTGTCCATTACTACCGTACGCGAGTCACGGCCTTCATACAGCTTTGGATCAGAAACATCCAGCGGCTTGTCAATCCAGGGTACATCGCCATACCTTTTCACCTTCTCGAAATAGAACCACGCCCTGAAGAACCTGGCGAGCCCGTTATAGTGTTCTCGTACCTCCTCCGATATGTCGGGGCTGGTGTTGTTCTCAAGAAAAAAGTTAATGTTGCGTAACGCTCCCCATCCCCAGTTCCAGTCGCCACCCAATGCCACCAGATCATACCCCGAAGCGGAAGTATTGTCGCTTGTTCTCGAACTGTAGACACCTTCTCTCAGGAAATCAGGTACATTCCTCCTGGCAGCATAGTCGGATATGGCATCGGCCTGGGTAATATTGTTTGCACTGGGCATCCAGTCGTAGAAGGAATTGGCATATAGTTGCAGGCCGCTTTCGCTCCCGAACACGGCATCTTTATTTGTTGTCGCAACCGGTATTTCCTCCAAATCACACCCAGTAAGTAAAATGCCGGCAAGAAGTATCCATAAATATCGATTTTTCATAACGATTGAGTTCATGTGTAAGATATTAGAAAGTGACAGACAGACCCAGGGTATAGCTTCTCAGCAGGGGATAATTGTATCCGTCCCCGGCATTAGAGCTCGTAAAGAGCTGGTCTGAGGGAGCCGTTGCATTCTCAACATCAATGTTCTTCACAATTTTGTAGAGAGGCGACCAGGTCCAGAGGTTGTCACCAGAAACGTAAATTCTTGCCGCCTTCAGTTTGATTCTGGAGATAAGATCCAGTGGCAGATTATATCCTACCTGAAAGTTCTTCAGGCGGACGTATGCGGCATTCATCACATACCCTGACTGCTCTTCCCGGAGGATTGCCCCATTTCTGTTAGCGAGACGCGAGACATACCTTGGGAAAAATGAATCCGGATTATCCTCTGACCATATAATGCCTTCTTCAAGATGCCATTTTGGGATATCACCATACGGTCTGTTATACTGCCCCCAGAATGCGTTTGAATCATACCTTGGGTACCAGTCCTGTTTTCCGACACCCTGGAAAAAAGCCGAGAAGAAAAAGTTGTTCCAGTCAGCCCCTAAGTTTATTCCATAAGTATACCTCGGAGCAGAATTCCCAATAATGGCTCTATCGCCCGGGTTGTCAACGGTATTGTCACCGGGGCTTATGATGCCGTCGCCGTTTATGTCTCTCAACTTTATATCGCCGGGGAAGTACTCGCCGGATGAGGTTGATTTAAACAGGCTCTGATCTGCATGGTTATCGATATCTGCCTGCGATGTGAAGAAGCCTTCCGTTTCATACCCCCAGATCTCACCAATTTTCATTCCTTCGTAATAGTCGTTCAGGAATTTATTAGGATTGTTGTATCTCAGAATTTCAGCCTGATTATCAGCAAGGTTTAACCGTACCTGGTAGTTGAAAGGCTTTGATGCCACCTGAAACATATCGCGCCAGGACAGCATTAGTTCCCATCCGGTTGTTTTCAGGTCAGCGTAATTACCTTTAGGTGATGTGGCTCCAAAAACAGCTGGAAGCGTCATGCCAATGGTGTACATGTCAGTAGCTTTGCGGATATAAGCATCGCCCGAGAACTGCAGCTTTCCGGAAAACATCCCCAGGTCTAACCCGATGTTCTGTGTGGTTACTGTTTCCCAGGTGAGCCCGTTCGGGAGCACATCTGGCATGCTGGTTCTCTGGGGCTGAATCCCGTTGAGTATTCTATCTGACTGCGAGATAGAGAAAGTTTCCTGAAAGGCATATGCACCTATATTACCGCTTCCGAGGGAGCCATAAGAGGCCCTTAACTTCAGCTGTGATACAATATCAGCCGGTACAGGCCAGAAAGATTCCTCAGATATTCTCCAGCCTGCTGAAACAGATGGGAAGAAAGCATATCTTTCATCTTCGGGAAACTTGGAGGAGCCATCGTATCTGCCGTTCAACTCCAGCAGGTATCTGTCATCAAAAATATAATTCAGCCTGTAAAAACCGCCCAGGATTTTCCATTTTTCATACCCGCCGGAAGTCACAATAGATTGGCCTAATGCTAAATTAATATTGGAGGCGTCTTCAAAAATAAGGCCGTTCCGCTGAGCCAGCAGTCGCTCAAAGGTTGACTGCTCATAATTGGTGCCGGCCATAGCTTTGAGGTAGTGCTTGTCCCGGAATGTATTCTCATACTCTCCATACAGGTTCGCTGCGATGTAGTCGGTTTCATCCTGAATGTTTCTGATATCGTTGTACTCCGTGCCTACATACTCTATTACGCCTGGGGCTGTGCTGTATGGCACCTGCACCCGTCTCCTGAATTCGTTATTGTTTATGTTCTGGAAGGTAAAATTGCCTATTATCTTAAATTTATCCTCAACGACCTGGGCCTCGAAACCGGTGGTGTTCCGTATGATATTTCTCTTTGTGTCTATCCCGTTTTTACCATAGTAAAAGTCGCCCACAGTATAGGCAGCGGAGTAGGTAAGGGTGCCATCCGGGTTGAGCATTGGGGCAAGCACATGCCCCTCGTCGGCAATGTTTCTCCAGATACCGCCTCCTTCGCCTACATTGAGTGGGTTGTGATAGCTTCTGCCGGAATAATCAAAATTGTTATTTACCTGCAACCAGGGATAAAGCTCTATAGAGCCTCTGGCCCTTAAGTTATATCCTTTAAAATCATCTGAATTATACCTGAACAATCCTTCCTGCCCATAATATCTTCCGGATACCATAAAGCTTGCCTTATCAGTGCTTCTTGATAAGGAGATATTATGTTCGTTTGAGTATAGTTGATCTTTGTACAGGAGATCGTACCAATCAGTGTTTCCGTAATACACATACTTCCCGTCCGGCCCAACTTCAATTTTGGGCAGACTTGGATCTTTTGATCTTCTTTCCAGTTCAGCCAGGTACTCCTGAGAGAATGTCAGCGTTTTATTTACGTTCTGCGGGTATGTGCCTTCCCAGGCATAGAAGGACTCATTGAACATACTAGCCCATAAAAACCCGTCTGTGACATAGTCGGGCAAAACGGTGGGTTGTTTTACACCAAAATTTGCATTGTATGTAATAGAAAATGCACCAGATGCGGGTCTTTTAGTGGTTATCAGTACCACACCAAAGGCTCCTCTGGCACCGTATACCGCAGCAGATGAAGCATCTTTCAGCACAGAAATAGATTCGATATCATTTGGGTTCAGCATGCTCGGGTCACCCTCAACGCCATCTATCAATACTAGCGCACTGCCTCCCTGCCCAATGGAGGTGGTTCCCCTGATGTTGATATTGGGTGATGCATTGGGTTTCCCATCCAGTAATCTTATATTGACGTTTGGCAGTACACCCTGAAGCCCCTGCGTGATGTTGGGGAGCGGCCGGTTCTCAAATACTTCGCCACCAACCTGGTCTACTGCACCCGTCAGATTAGCTTTCTTCTGCGTGCCGTATCCTACCACCACCACTTCTTCCAATGCTTTCGCATCATCCTCCAGGACTACATCAATACTGGTTCTGTTGTTAATAGGCACCTCCTGTGTCTGGTACCCTATGTAAGAGAACACAAGCGTTCCATTGCCATCAGGCACCGTAATCGCATAACTTCCGTCAGATCCGGTAGGCGTAGCAGTGGAAGTGCCCTGCAGGAGTACCGTTACCCCCGGCAGGCCTGTGCCACTTTCGTCTGTTACCCTTCCGGTTACTTCAATATCGGCCTGGCTGGCTTTCGCATTTACCTCAGGCCTGTTAAAGCTGGTTTCCTGTTTGCTCTCCGGTTTTTCATCTTTATAAATGATATACACCTTCTTCACCTTTTTATACTTAAGGCCACTCGGCGCCAGTACCTTTGTCAGAAGCACCTCTATGTCCTTTTCCTTAGACAGAGAAGCCGGTACTTTTAATTTCAGCTCCTGCGCTATATCAGACTTGTAAGAAAACTGGAGGCCATAGGTCTTGTGCAGCTCCGTCAGAACCTCTTTTAAAGGTCTTATTGAAACCTTTTGCGCCGCTTCGGCATAATTTGCAGCAAGCGTGACATCCGTACTAGAATGATTCTGCGCTATTCCTGAAAAATACAGGCAACATAGTGCCAGGGTCAGGCCTGAGGAGCCCAACCAAAAAGTAAATCTCTTTTGCATAGGATGCTGGTTAATAGTTAGAAATCATAATTGTTTTTTTGTTTTCCCGGGTTATTTTCATGTCCAATGTCTCTGATAAGGTAACGAGGATATCATCCAGGCTCCCCGCATCGAGGTAGGCCGTTATCTCTTTGTCAGCAAGCGTCGTATCCCGGAAAACTACAGTATACCCATAATCATCCTCCAGCATAGTTGCTATTTCACGTAAAGAAGTATTGTCGAAAACAAGCTTGTTATCCTTCCAGGAAGTATAAAGGGCTGTGTTTACTTCTCGCTTTGTAATTGTGCCGGCCTTATCCGGTACTTCTACCAGTTCACCCGGCAGCATAATTACTTGTTTGTTCTCGCCCGTACGGGCTATGTTAAGCCGGACTTTCCCGGAAGCCAGCACGACTTCACTTTTGTTCCCCCTGTCCGACACGTTGAACGCGGTTCCCAATACTTCAACCTGAATGCCATCTGAAGTGTAAACTATAAATTTCTGATTATTTAGCTTATGGGAAACCGAGAAATAAGCTTCCCCCTTAAGGTGCACTTCTCGTGGTTTACCGGATGTCCACTCAGCAGGTACTGTTAAGCTGGAATTAGCATTCAGCACCACAACAGAACTGTCCGGGAGCTGTATCGTACGCCTTTCCCCGTAACGGGTCGCATATTCTACGGGCGGGTTGTGGACTAATTTGGAAAGTATAAAACCGGCAACAAGAAGTAAAAGCCCGAGTGCAGCAGCTACAAGGGTTGCCCTTTTTTGCCAGAATCTCAACGGTATAACTTTGGCCCCGGTAGTTTCAGCAGGCGTATAAGGCGCGCGTGCTTCACTTAGCTTTTGCCATATTTCATCTAATTCCCAATCCTGAATTTTGTCTTCATCTCCGGAAAGTATAACAACTAGCTTCCGGGCTTCCTGTATTGCCTCCTGCTTGGCAGGATTATCGGCCAGCCATTTTATCCAGAACTGATTACCCGCTGCAGTCGGATTTTTAACCCACTGAATAAAGAAGTCATCAGCTGCAAAATCTGCCACATCGTATTCTGAATAGTCCATCTAAAGAACTTTAGCCGTTAACAAGCGTCAAGAAGATTGGCTAACTATCAGTAGCCTTCTATAAGTATTAGCTGCTTCGAGCAAAAACTATCCCTCCGAAAAGGAAATTTATTTTCAAGAGGATTTCTCTCAGGATTTGATCATGTATGAGCATACACAGACCACAACGGCATGGCTGCTTTGTAAGAGCGGCAGTTTAAAAGGCAAATACCAGTAAAAGTATAGCAGTGTACATTTTGAGGAAGAGTAGCTGGAGCTTATCAATGGCTTTGTAGGTAAGTTTATACACAGACGCTTGTTCTAAGCCCATTACAACAGAAATTTCTTTAGGACTTAAATTCATATAGTATTTCAGGAATATAACCTCCCGCTGCCTGGCTGGCAACTGTGAAAGCAAAGCGCCTATTTTTTTCTGGTTAATTTCGTCAGTTTGCAAATCAATGAGATCAGATTCGCAGGAACTTATGGTAAGAAAATGATAGTTTTCGGGAAGCGATTCAGGGGAGTTCTTGGTGTCAGATTTTTTTATGATCTCTAAACGGAGGGCTTTTAACAGGTAATTTCTTGTATGAGCCGGATTGCCTAAATTTTCCTTATTTTTCCAGAGATTGAAGTATACCTGTTGCAGGCAATCTTTTACCAGATCCTTGTCTTTTGATAACTTACAGCCATAGCGGTACATAACTGGAGCGTGCTCCCTGTAAAGCAAGAGAAAGCTAGTCTCACATCCTTCTTTGAAGTTTCGCCATATTTCCTGCTCATTCATATCTAAATGGATTTATGTTATGATAACTCTTTAGACAAGCTTGCTCCCTTAGCAGGCAGTATCAAGTATATACCTTTAGCTTTTTTGATTAGATCATCTTTTGTTGCGGGTAAGTAGTATTTCTTAGCTGAGTTAGAAGTTAAATATGGTACTCTGAAAAGTAACCGAATATTTTATATGGAGGATATAAGTTCAAGACTTTAAATCAATTATCCAAATTTTTTGCACCTTAATATAGTATGCGACATTGTGTTAATACAGGGAGATGAACATGTTTAGCGCTAAGCGGCAGCTAATTTTATTTAATTCAGGCTTCACGATAGTAGATGCATCCATAAGCTGGCATCTGAAGCGGAGTTCCCTGGTTGGCAGTTAATACGCTGCAGGGGGAGGGGAAAGAATTTGCTTTAAGCTTACTTTTCTGATATTTTTATTGAATCACTTTGAAAGTGCCGGATGATGGAGACACAGAAGCGGAATATGTCCATTAGCGTTTCTATGATTTCTCTTATGCGTTGATATGCGTATAAATAATCAATAGATAAAAATAACCTTTATTGCATGAAAGCATTTCGCATATTTTTCGGCTTTTGCTGCCTTATGTTTCTGCTGTTCACTTACTGGCAGTTCAATGATCCGGATGCCTGGTTCTGGATAAGCATCTATGGTTTTGCCACCGTGATGGCGGGCATGGCAGCTTTTGGCAAATACGTTGTACCGCTGCTGCTGCTGGCAGCATTTCTCAGCTTTATCGGTTTTGTGTATAAATATCCCAGCTCCGTTTCAGCCTGGATACAGCAGGAATGGATGCAAAAGGATTTGTCGATGAAAACACATGCTATGGAGCTGGCGCGCGAGTCTTTTGGCCTGTTGCTGGTGTGTTTGGTGATGCTTGCTGCCGCAGCAACTGCTTACTTAGAGAAGCGCAAAACCGCAGCTACAAAAGAACCGCAACTCCTAAACCACAGACAGTAGCGTAAAAGCTACTGTCTGTGGTTCTTATTATAACTGTTGCTTTTGGGTTGCTGGTTGTAGTTGCAGGTGTGATAGTATGACGGAGAAGACATCCGTTGCCTTCACTTCCTTCGGGAGCTGCGCCGGTTGTTTGGTGTATAGTACCGGCCATTCGCTTTTATCTTCCGGCAGACGGCCGTGTGAGCCTTTTATCAGCTCAGCGTTGAGCGGAATAATGTCCAGCACCATCCGGAAGCCCAGCTTCTTTTTGAGGAGCTTGCCCGCTACCAATGGCATCAGAAACTTAATATCCGGGTCTGTAAACATCTCCACCGGGTCAAATCCGGGCTTTTTGTGTATGTCTACCATGCGGGCATAGTCCGGCGCCTTTTTATCATCGAGCCAGAAATAATAAGTAAACCACGAATTCTTGTCGGCTATGGCTACCAGTTCCCCGCAGCGCTCATGCGCCAGGTTATACTTGTTCCGCTCATCGCCTGCCAATACTTCCTGCACGCCGGGCACCTGCTCCAGCAATTGTTTTACTTCCTGTATTTTGCTTTTATCCTCCACATAAATATGGGCGACCTGGTGGTCGGCTACGGCAAAGGCCTCACTCATGGCAGTGTCCAGCAGCTCTGTGCCGCGCTCTTCGCGCACAGCAATATAGCCGTGCTGGCGCAGCACCCGGTTCAGGTGTATCGGGTGGGTTACATCCGAAATGCCATACTCTGATAGTATAATTACCTGAGCGCCTTTAGCCTCATAAAATTGTATCAGGTCAGCGCATACCGCGTCTATTTCTTGCAGGTCTTTGGCGATGCGCGGGTCGCTGGGCCCCAGGCGCTGCAGATTGTAGTCGAGGTGGGGCAGGTAGATGAGCGTGAGTGTGGGGTCGTACAAATCATCCGTGATTTTAGAGGCGTCCGCAATCCACTTGCTCGATTTGATAGAGGTTTTCGGCCCCCAGTAGTTGAACAGCGGGAAAGTGCCCAGCTTTTCCTGCAGCTTGTCGCGCAGATCGGCAGGTTGCGTATAGCAGTCGGGCAATTTGCGGCCATCAGCCAGATACTGCGGGCGCGGTGTAAGCGTGTAATCGGCGGTAGTGTTCATGTTATACCACCAGCCCATGTTAGCTACTGTAAAGTTTGGGTCAGCCGCCTTGGCCACATCCCAAATCTTCGGGGCCTGAATCAACTTGTTCGACTGGCGCCAGAGTTTTACTTCATCCTCATCCCGGAAGTACCAGCCATTGGCCACAATACCATGCTCCTCCGGAAATTTGCCGGTGAGGTAAGTGGCATGTGCCGTACAGGTTACGGCAGGCAGCACCGGGTGTATTACTGCGCCTTTGGCGTCAGCTGTCCATTTTGCAAGAAAAGGCGTATGTTCGCCAATAAGGGAGTTGGTCAGGCCAACCACATCAAGTACGACTGTTTTCTGCATCTTTAGTTGGGTTTATCTTTTGCAGCACCCATTCCAGCTCCCGCTGGAGGGATGCGTGCAGCTCTTTTTTCATGTCTTCCGGAAGCACTTCCCAAGTATAGGTTTCAGCCTCCAGGTGATTGGTTAAATGGTTGTGCTGCAATAATTCCAGCACCTCCGCAACAGCATCCTGTGTAGATTGCAAACCATTATACGTGCTGGTAAACAGCGGTACATGGAAGTGCGTGCGCCACTCTTTTGCCTCCGGTTTTGCTATCTGCTTTAAGGCCTGTGGCAGGTCTGTATAATGCGTGAGCCGGTTGCTTTCATTGCGCTCCACTACCTGGTGCAGGTAGGTTGATTCCGCAAAGGGAGCCAGTTGGTCCGCTATACGTTGGCGCTCTTCCATACTTACCGGCAGCATTACTTTAAGCGCAGAACTGAGCTGAATTTTACCGATGCGGATACCGGCTTCCTGTAGCTTCGCAAAAGTATCGGCAGGTTGCTCATACACCAGGGCAAAGTGGCATACATCGTAGCAAAGCTGGATGTGCGTGCGAATTGCTTCTGCTGCTTCGCCTTCAGATATTCCCGAAGCAGCCTTCAGTTTTTCAATGCCAATGGGCAGCAGCCGGTTGTTGTAAAAGCTGATGAATTCCTCGGTATCCTCCAGCACCCCGTCCGGTTCCGGCTCTATATCGATGTGGATGGTTTTGCCTGTTTCGGATTTTATACCTTGCAGTTCCAGCACTACCTCTGCCAGGTGTAGGCAGGAGGTTCGGAACATAGCATCTAGTGCCGCTTCATCGTGCCGGTGCCAGGGTTTGTAGGAGAGGGGCGAGGTAGAAATGCCGCCATCCAGCTCCTCCGGTAGTATAGCTGCCAGAATGTGTGCCAGCCTTATTGTGTAATCTACCCGCTCCCTCGTTGTCCAGTCGGGCTTATGGACCGCATCTTTTACCACCTGCTGATGAAATCCCCCGAAAGGAAAACCATTCATGGTATACACATACAGCCCGTTGTCCTGAAGCCATACTTTAAAATCAGCAAGGCGCTTACCCGCTAACAACTCCCGGCTGGCAAGGTCGGAGAGGCGCAGGCCAATGCCAAAAGGCTTATCAGGGCTGAGGTTCTTTTTAAGAGGCGGCAGGTACTCCTGCAGGTTCCGGAAAACCTCGTCCCAGCTTTCGCCGGGATGTATGTTGGTGCAGTAGGTTAAATGGTAGCCGTTGTCGAGGTACATGTTTTATCTGATGAAGCCGGAAATAAGCAGGAACTGAACCCGCCATGTATGGTGTCATTTTTAAGTATAAGTATAACCCAGACCTTGCAGTGTGTGCAACTCCTGCAAGAGTCTGAATAGCTCAGGCAGAAACAGCTTTTTGCTGGCGCTCCTGCAAGAGTTTCACGGCTTGTATGAGCAATGCTTCGTCCATGTGATGCACTTCCACGCCTTCGCCTATTTTATTCAGCAGCATGATGGTGAGCTGGCCGCCCAGATGCTCGCGGAACTCTGAAAGCCCTTTAAGTATCTGCAATGCCTGTTCCGGCGCATCGGTTTGTTGCGACAGTTCCGGCACATACAGGTCAAACCCCAGGGTCGAGATGAGTTCCAGTACATCTTCGCATTCGCGCTTGCTCAGCATACCGGCCAGCATTGAGTACACCACATCCAGTGCAATGCCAATGGCAACCGCCTCGCCGTGCCGGAGCCTGTATTCCGTAAGCTGTTCCAGTTTGTGCGCTGCCCAGTGCCCGAAGTCCAGCGGCCGTGAAGAGCCTTTCTCAAACGGGTCTTTGCCGGAGATATGTTCGGTATGCATTTCGGCACAACGGAAAATTAAATCCTGCATGGCGGGCATGTCCCGGGCTACCAGTTTAGCGGCGTTCTGCTTGATGGAAGTATAAAAATCAGCATCTTTTATCAAAGCGACCTTTATTGCCTCTGAAATGCCGGCTCGCCAGTCCCTGTCTTCCAAAGTAAGCAGAAAATCACTGTCGTTGATAACGGCGACTGGCGGGGCGAAGGTGCCCAGGAAGTTCTTCTTGTGGAAGGCATTTACACTGTTTTTTACGCCCACGCCGGAATCGTTCTGTGCCAGCACGGTTGTCGGGATGCGGATAAGGCGGATGCCGCGGTGCGCGACGGCGGCAGCAAAACCAGCCATGTCCAGCAGCGCGCCGCCGCCAATAGCCACTAAGTAAGAGTGGCGGCAGATACCGAAATTATTGACAGCCTCCAGCAGATCCTGCACCAATTGCGGGTTGTTTTTGGCGTCCTCGCCGCCGGGCAGAATGAGGGGTTCGGCGGGTAAGGTTATTGTATCAGCATGATGTGCGGCATAAGCCTTGATATCCTTCACCAGCGAAGGATGGGCGGCTGCCACACCGCTGTCGATTACGAACAGGAGCTTGATGGGTTCTGTCCTGCCATCCGGCTGCAGCACATTTAGCAACACGCGGTTATCAGGATTGAACATCCCTTCGGTGAAAAACACGCCATAGTTGAACTGCACCTGAAAAGACTGTTGTATAATTCTCATATTTGTATGAACGGACAAAATTTAATTTTTAAAGTATACAGGCTATGGTAGATAAACACATTATACCTGAATATGATTTCTTTAACGCTAAAGCACTGGCATACTTCCTTAATCAGAGCCCGGCAGCTATAGATGAACCTGCAACGGCGCCTCACTTTAACACTTTTTGGGAAGCCCTGGCTACTTAAAAAATTAATTTAGCAAGTATAAAAGCCAGCCACTTCATAAACTGCCATACTTTAAAGCTGCCGGCATATTGGCAAAGTATAAAGCCATTGCAGCAGGCAATTTACGTAACAGCAAAGCTCCGGGCTACAAAAATGGATACCGGCAGCAGCAGCAGCACCGCCAGCCCGTACTGCCAGCCGGCAAATCCTGCAGCAATGCTGGCATCCATCACAATAAGGGCCAGTATCCCTGCTTTTACGGCTTTGCCCACCAGAGCCGGCTGCCTGGTAGGCAAAGCTTTGAACAGTGGCGGAAAAATCAGGAAGGCGAACAAAAGCAGAAACGGGAGGCAATACCATACATTAAAGTCTGGCAGCAGCACCAGGCTTGCGATGGCGGCTATCACCAGCGCATACAGCGCCATGGCGCCTTTTAAGGCTGCAGCGTTTCCGCCGTGTACCTCGCCCCGGCTAATCATGGTGATAGCTGAAATGTATACAATCGGAATCAGGCTCAAAAACCAGAAGTGACTTACAGCCAGCGGTACAGCACTTACGCCCAGCAGCAGATTTCCACCCCGGCAGGCACCCATGTTAATGGGGCCCAGCACCGGATGATGTTTGCCTTTCCAGTCGTAGAGCAGCGCGAGCAGGGCTACGACCAGTGCAAGTATGGCACTCAAATCAGAAACCTGCCAGGCCGCCAGTATGCCACCGGTAAGCAGGATGGCGCCCAATGCAGAAGCGCCTCCCACTGTTGCTACGCCACTCGGAATTGGCCGCTCCGGACGTTCTACCCGATCTAGGGCGGCATCAAATACGTCATTAAATACCACGCCGCCGCCATACAGCCCCACGGTAGCAAGTATAAGCCAAAGGAGTTTGAAAGCTGCCAGCGAAATATTACCATCAGCCCAGAAAGGCGACGAGAGCAAAGCACCAGCCGCCGCAAAACCCAGGGCAATATCTGCGATGGCCGTAATGATATTGGCCGGGCGCATCAGCCGCAGGTACGCACCTGTTCGTGTCATCTGATGATGTTAGAAGGCATGTCGCCTGAGGTTTCTATTTCGCCTACTACGGGTGTCTGGCCGCCCCGCAACACGGAATTGTCGGAGAATTTCTCACGCTGGTCTACTGTTGTGGCATCCAGCCAGTCAGACTCTTTCATCTGGCCGCTCTGCCCGAAAGCGCTCAGGGCATTCTGGTAACAGACCATACGCACATCCGCCTCAGAGATGCCGCGCTCCAGCATCAGCGAAGCCGTTTTAGGCACCGAAAGCGGATCGCTGATGCCCCAGTCGCAGGAACTGTTCACGATAATGCGCTCTGTGCCATACTGTTTCACGACCTCCACCATGCGCTCGTTGCCCATTTTGGAGTTGGGATAGATAGTGAAAGCAGCCCAGAAGCCCCTGTCCAGCACGTCTTTTACCGTTTCCTCGTTGTTGTGGTCTATTATCACCATACCCGGTTCGATGCCATGCTCCAGGCTAACTTCCATACTCCGGATGGTGCCGGTTTTTTTGTCGCGGTGCGGGGTATGGATTTGCACGGGCATGTCTGCTTCTTTGGCCAGTTCCAGTTGCAGCCTGAAGTACTTGTCTTCGGCGGCTGTCTGGTCGTCGTACCCGATTTCACCCACGCCTACCACGCCTTCTTTGCAGATAAACAGCGGCAGCAGTTCCATTACCTGCTCGGCCAGCGGCTCGTTATTGGCTTCCTTGGAGTTGAGGCCAATGGTGCAGTAATGGCGGATACCGAACTGGCTTGCCCGAAACCGCTCCCAGCCTACCAGGCTGCTGAAATAATCTTTAAAAGAGCCGGCCTCGGTGCGGGGTTGTCCTAGCCAGAAAGCGGGTTCAATCAGGGCCACAATGCCGGCCTGGCGCATACGCTCATAATCATCCGTGGTTCTGGACGTCATGTGTGCGTGCGGGTCTATAAACAGCATATTGTTTGTGCGCATAAGTGGTTTTAAGTAAGGATACTTATAAAATGTGCTAATTATCAGGTGATATTACGTCAGATACATCTGTCTGATTTTGTCGAAGACGCTTATCAGGGCATAAAACACCAGATGATTAAAGTATATGTTCTGTTCTTTGGGATGTTACCGGAATAACAACTACCGAAGTATAAGTATAAATTTAATTTTGTGCCTGTACTTTGTGTACGAAGCAGTATTTATTTTTGTGCTGCCAGTGTTTCGGCGCCTATCAAATCCCAGGTCAGCTCGCCGGAATCGATTCTGTTTTTGAGCTGCGGATGCGCCTTCAGCAATTCCAACGCTTCCGGATACGAACTTTGCGCACAGGCCAGCGCCGCCGCTTCGTGCTGTATTTCTTCTGGCTGATCAAACAGCCGCCTGATGTCTTTGATGATAATATCGTCTATAAACGGCCCCACGGGTCGCCACAGTTCCGGTGAAACGGTTCTGCCTGCTGCCCAGCGCTCGTGCGCATAGTCTGACAGAATGTGGGCCAGCCTGGCATTGCTGCGCCGGTCGATGCCATAGATGCGGAAAAGGGGTTTGCCCACAAACAGGGTTTTCAGCACCATCTGGTTCCAGGCGGCCTCGTCCAGGTAATCAGCCGGATATGGATTGTCGAGCGCCACGGCCTCATACACATTGCCCATGTTGGTACGGAAGCCTTCGGCGGCACGCGCTTTAAAATCTTCGGGGTAGGGCAGGAGCGGCATGGCAGCGTAAAGCGCAACCAGTTCGCCCATGTCGGCGGTGCTGAAGAGCTTGTTTATCTGGGTCAGGAATTCCGCTTTATCCGTGTGCGGCAGCGTAAGTATAAGCAGCGTGCGGGCGGCCTGATCTGTCGTCCAGTTAGCAGGGTTAAAACCTTTACGGAGGCGCTGTGCTTCCGCTAAATCTGCTTCTGAGAGCTGGAGCGGCGCTTTGCCCATGTAGCGCGGCACAGAGCTGAAAGCCAGGTAAAACTCTTTACCCGTGCCGGATGAAGCTGACACCTGCTTTAGCTTGCGCGATAGCCAGTCTATGGCCTCGGGCGCAGCGATCTGGTGCAGCAGGCGAAGTAAAAAGGGCTGAATCTGTTGTATATCTACCTGATACATAAAAGCCTTAGGGGTATATGTGTTTGGTTCTGCACCATCGTAGCGGCATCAAAAACAGTTTGCCTGCCATCGGTGGCGTTTGCCGTGTAATGTTTTCTGAAAGCCGGCAGGTTGTGCGCCGGCGGTATGTTTTGCAAGTATAGCACAGCAACCTCGTGTTGTGATTTAGCTAAACGACGTTTAAACACCTATTATGCTTGCGGGTTTAAAGTTACTTTTTAAAGATGAACATTACAACTTCAAAAAACATACTATTTTAGCTTCAGGAAAACGGATACTGCTACCGGATAAGCACCCTCAAAAAGCACCTGTGCAGCTCAAAATTATACTTCTAAATACCGCCGGGAGTCGCTGGAAAATTTTTCATGCGGCTCCTTCACCACCGGCAGCATTGCCGGTGGTGAAGGAGCCGCATCCGGACCTATACCTGCTTTGCCGGGGCTTCCTGGCTGGTGAGGTTGCGGGCTTCTACAAAAATACGCTTTACCTCCGGGAAATTGCTGCGGATGTTGTTTTCAAGCCTGGCGATTACCTCTGTGATTTTATGGCCGCTTAAATCCTGCTGAAACTGTACGTCCAGCGCCAGCAGCACTTCATTGGGCGCCATGTGCATGGTGAGGGGAGGCCGCAGCGTATGTACGTCCGGATCGTTGTTTACCAGCTGGTGTACGCCTTCTACCAGGTGCGTTACAGCGCTCTCGCCCACCAGCAGGTTTTTGCTTTCGACCACCATAATGACGGCGACAAAACAGAGTACCACACCAATCAGGATGGAGGCCATGCCATCCAGCATAGGATTCTGGAAATAATGGCCCAGAAAAATACCGGTAAAGGCAATCAGCAGGCCCAGCAGGGCTGCGCCATCCTCATAGATAACGGCAAAAAGCGTGGGGTCTTTACTTGTCCGCAAATCGGTCCAGAAGCTGCCGCCTCCCCTGATTGCGTTAAACTCACGGATGGCCACATAAAAGGAAGCCCCCTCAAATATCATCGCCACCAAAAGCACCATGTAGCTCCAGAACGGATCTTCCAGGGTCTGGGGATGGTTGATGTGGCTGATACCTTCGTATACCGACATGCCACCGCCCAGCGCAAATACCAGTATCGACACAATCAGCGTCCAGAAGTATAGCTCTTTGCCATGGCCGAACGGGTGGCTTGCATCAGCGGGTTTCTTGCTGCGGCTGATGCCGAGCAACAGCAGCAACTGGTTGCCGGAGTCCACCGTGCTGTGGATGCCTTCGGAGAGCATGGCGGAGCTGCCGCTGACAGATGCTGCCACAAACTTAATAATGGCGATGCCGATGTTAGCTGCCAGCGCCCCGTAGATAGGTAGTTTAGATCCTGTTTTCATGTAACGTCAAATGTTTCTTCTTTAAAGCAAGCTGTACCCGGAATTTATACTTGCAGGTTGCCGGGACAGGTGCAATGCTATACCCGCAGTCCGGCTATGTTGTTACCGGGCAAAAGCAGATAGTATATTAACTTTACGGGAAGGACGCTTTTAAAGATAAGCAAGGGCGCATATCCGGCTTCAGACAAATGCCGCAGGCCCTGACCCGAAACCAATGTATAACATCTGGACTTGGGGCTGTTGCTGTGTGGCAGGCAGGACACTCACAGGTATAAAAGACGCCGCAGTCAGGTTGGCGCGGCGCTTGCTACGTGCCGGAAGTATCAAACCAGGGCTATGGTTGGCAGTGTGGTGTCAGCAATAGCTTTAAAGCCACCTTCTACATTAACGAGTTTATTATAGCCACGGGCCTTAAGTATGGATGCCGCAACCATGGAGCGGTAGCCGCCGGCGCAGTGCAGGTATATGGTTTCAAGCTTTGGAAGCGCCTCCAGATGCTCATTCAGGTAATCGAGTGGGACATTGTGTGCGCCCTCCACATGGCCTGTTTCATATTCGGCGGACTTGCGCACATCTACTACCCGGATGCTGTTGTTTTGGGCATAACGCGTTGCCAGTTCCGCTGCCGTGATGGATGGAATGGTATCAGTTTCTTTTCCTGCCGCTTTCCATGCGGCAATACCACCTGCCAGATAGCCGAGTGCTGCATCATAGCCTACGCGTGCCAGGCGCGTTACCACCTCTTCTTCGCGGCCTTCATCCGCAATAAAAAGTATAGGCTGCCGGATGTCTGGAATCAAAGCGCCTACCCAGGGAGCAAAGCTGCCGTCGAGGCCAATATTAACAGCACCGGGAATAAAGCTTTTTGCAAACACTTCGGGTTTGCGCGTATCGAGCACCAGGGCGCCTGTTTCGTTGGCGGCAGCCTCAAAGGCCTGTGGCGAGAGTGCCTGCAGTCCCTGGCGCAGCACTGCCTCAAAGCTGGTATATCCTTCCTTGTTCAGCTTTACATTGAGCGGGAAATAGCCGGGTGGCGGAAGCAGACCGACGGTTACCTCCCTCACAAATTCCTCTTTGCTCATGTCGGCGCGCAGGGCATAATTCGTTTGCTTCTGGTGGCCCAGCAGATCAGATGTTTCCTTGCTCATGTTTTTGCCGCAGGCGGAACCCGCTCCATGTGCCGGATACACGATTACGCTATCGGCCAGAGGCATTATTTTAGTGCGGAGTGAGTCGTAGAGGAGGCCTGCCAGTTGCGCTTCGGTTAGTTCTGATCTCGCGGCAAGATCCGGCCGGCCCACATCCCCGATAAAAAGCGTATCACCCGTAAAAATAGCATAGTCTCTCCTGTGTTCATCCTGCAACAGGTAGGTTGTAGATTCGGGGGTGTGGCCGGGCGTGTGCAGCACTTTAATCGTCAGCTTGCCCAGCTTTAGTTCCTCGCCATCGGTAGCAAGGTGTGCGCTAAAAGCAGGTTGCGCCTGCGGGCCGAAAACAATCTGTGCGCCGGTAACTTTGGCCAGATCCACGTGCCCGGACACAAAATCGGCATGAAAGTGCGTCTCCAGCACATACTTGATTTTAGCGCCGTTTCGGGCAGCTTTGCCCAGGTATGGCTTTATCTCCCGGAGCGGATCGATAATGGCTGCCTCGCCGTTGCTTTCGATGTAATAGGCGCCCTGTGCCAGACAGCCGGTATATATTTGCTCTACTTTCATAATACTTCTCGCACGCTTTTATAGCAATGAGACAGCAAATATGGCCCCATATAACCGGATATCAAATGTTATCCGGAGAACTATACTTACAGACTGCTATACACCTTGCCAGGGTGTTTGCCAGACAGCGGTTTCTTCTGGTGCAATATGCCCAATATAAGAAGCACTACTATACTTAAGGCAGCGGGTGTGTTATTTTAAGAGGGCTTAATATTCTGATAACCATTGACATACGATTATTTAGAACTTTACTTCCTTATTCTTGCTCTCTACTAAATATAATATCGTTATAATATAAATAATTACTTAAATTATTGCTAAGTTTATAGAACACAGAGTATAAGTATACTATAGGTAATAATACTTCAGTATTAATCAGGCTTATGTTGCTGTACTTACGTGGGCTGTCAGTATGGTTTCCTCTCTTACCCTGAAGCGATTTTACTTATGACTTTTAACTTCTGTAGCCTGCCTGCCGCAGAAGTGCTATTACCCTGCGCCCGCCTTTGGCATATCTTTCTCCCCCTGGCCTCACTTTGGCCAGGCTGATGCTTGCAACAAGGCATCGGCTTTGGCTTTTCTCCGGTAGCATTTCCATTTAAAAACTTTAAATCCTGATTCTCATGAAAGCACTTTTACTTTTTCCAAACATGCTTAGGAGTTTTTTCCTGAACTCCTGGTGGCTCCGCGCTGCCTTGGTGCTGCTGTTATGGGGCAGCTTTGCTTCATTGGCTCTGGCCCAGACCAAGGTATGGGATAAAGCTTATCATATTAGAGGAGAACTTTATCTCCCTGCTGTGGTTGCTTCGCAGCAAGGCGGCTACCTATTGGCTGGAACGAATAATGACATAGTGGAAGACCCTCCTGTTAGCAGAGGCTTGGTGCAAAAGATAGCCAGCAACGGGACAGAACAATGGGAAAGGCTTTACACAAACCGTGGTGACGACCGCCTCAATGCCGCTATTGCTACAGTGGGTGGGGGGTACCTGCTGGGAGGAATTACGCAAACCCCCACCAGTGATGGAGTTGGCCAGCATGATTCGGACTACTGGCTCATCAAAATTGACGCTGAAGGCAACGAAATATGGAACAAAACCTATGGCGGCAGCGGAGAGGATGCTGTTACATCCTTGATTGCTACGGCAGATGGCGGCTATCTGGTAGGGGGCACTTCTTCCTCTGCGGTAGGTGGCGACAAAAGCGAGGCCAACCAGGGCAAAACAGATTACTGGATTATCAAAACCGATAAGAACGGGAATAAACTGTGGGACAAAACCTATGGCGGCAGCGGAGATGATGGCCTTCGTGCTATAGTCATTACTCCGAACGGCTACCTATTGGGTGGCACTTCCTTTTCAAATATAAGCGGCGACAAAACAGACGATGGTCCCTGGGATGAGGGATACTGGATAGTGAGGATAGACGAAAGCGGTAATAAAATATGGGACAAGAGCTTTGAGGGGTTAGCATGGGCTGATTTAGGCGCAATGCTGGCCATACCCAACGGCGGCTTTCTGTTGGGCGGCTCTGCCTATTCTGAGAAGTATAGCGAGGAACGCCAGGGCTCAGATGACTACTGGATAGTGAAAGTAGATGCTAAAGGAAATAAGGTGTGGGACGAGTATTTTGGCGGGGACGGTTTAGAGACATTAAGTGACATGTTGGCTACACCCGATGGTGGTTACCTGCTGGGCGGCTATTCAGATTCAGAAAAAGGTGGTGATGTGACAGAAGCCGGCCGAGGTGACAATGATTACTGGATCGTGAGAATTGATGGAAGTGGTAATAAAATTCGGGATAAGCGCTTTGGTGGGAATGGCTCTGATGAACTACATGCTATGCTAACTACGGAAGAAGGAGGATACCTGCTCGGCGGGGTTTCCTTGTCAGGTGTTAGCGGCGACAAAACTAAAGAAAGACGAACGCCTAGTTGGTGGGTGATAAAGATAGATGGATTAAAAAAGGACCAGACCATTACTTTCGATTCTATTCCAAACAAGACACTGGACGATGCTCCCTTTGTGCTACCGGCCAGAGCCAGTTCGGGGCTACCGGTGCATTTTGAGGTACGAGGCCCGGCCACAGTGACCGACAGTATTCTCACTATCACCGGAGAAGGTGTTGTAACGATATATGCCTCGCAGCCGGGCAACGACATGTATAATGCAACCGCAAAAAATGTGGTCAGGTCCTTTGTGGTGAGAGATGCTTCGTCGCCTGCCCTGATTGTGTGGGACAAAGCGTATAATGATGGGGATGATAATCAACTTGAGGCAATGGCCACTGCGCCGGAGGGAGGCTACCTGCTGGCTGGAACAAATTATGATACGGGCGGCATGCAGACCCATGCAAACTTTCTGGTTGTCAAAACAGATACAAGCGGAAATCAGGTATGGACACAGTACTATGCGAAATACGGCTACGACCGCCTTACCACTATCATTGCTACCCCGGATAGTAATTACTTGCTGGGTGGTATAGCCGAATCTTCTACATTTAAAGGCGAAAACGAAGCGTCAGAGTCTGACTTCTGGCTTATCAAAATCGATAAAGACGGGAATAAGCTATGGGATAAGACTTATGGCGGCACTGGGAACGAGTTGCTGGGCACCATCCTTACCACACCTGACGGCGGCTTTCTGATAGGCGGCACTTCATTTTCCGGCAAAAGTGGCGATAAGAGCGAAGCCAGTCAGGGCGGAAGCGACCAATGGATAATCAAAATTGACGCAAATGGTAGCAAAGTATGGGATAAAACCTATGGCGGTTCCGGTAACGATGAACTCTCCGACCTTGTGGCTGCTGCAGATGGCGGATACCTGCTGGGCGGCACTTCCAGTTCAGGTATAAGCGGCGACAGGACACAAGCTAACCAGGGCGAAAATGACTATTGGATAGTGAAAATAGATGCTGCGGGAAATAAAGTAGGGGATAAAGCCTTTGGCGGCGCTGGCAAAGATGTGCTGGCAACTATAGTTACCGCACCGGATGGAGGTTATCTGTTAGCTGGCTCTTCCATCTCAGGTATAGGTGGGGACAAGAGCGAGGTCAGCCGGGGCAAAGATGATTATTGGATTGTAAAAACCGACGGAGGCTTAAATAAAGTATGGGACAAAACTTTTGGTGGTAGCGAAAGTGATGAACTTTCTGCTATACTTGCTACAGCAGACGGAAATTTTTTGCTAGGGGGGTCCTCTGAATCTGGCATCAGCGGCGACAAGAGCGAAGCCAGCTGGGGGGAGAAGGATTATTGGATTGTGAAAATCGATGCCGCTGGCAAAAAGCTATGGGATAAACGCTTTGGCGGGAATGACTTTGACTTTTTGGGCGACATGTTGGTTACGGCCGATGGAGGCTACTTGCTGGGTGGTGGTTCCTACTCAGTTATAAGCGGCGACAAAACAGAATCTCTGGCGCCCGATTTCTGGGTCATCAAAATAAAAGACCTGTCTGTGCCACCAGCGCCACCGGCTCCTGTGTTTACCTCCGTTTCACCCCGGGCGGCGCTTCCGGGTACTACTGTCACTATTACCGGCGCCAACCTGCTGACTACTTCTGCTGTGCGCTTCAACGGGATGGAGGCAAGCTTTACCGTTGTCAACGACTCGACTTTAACAGCTACTGTGCCGCTTACAGCCCGTTCCGGAAAAATAGAGGTGGAAACGGCAGGAGGAAAGGCAAGCAGTGAAGATGCTTTTATCGTGCTGCAACCTGTTATCATTGTCTTCGCGCCTGACAGAGGGTACGCCGGCTCCAGGGTTCTCCTGTTTGGCAAGAACCTGGCCACTGCCACAAGAATAAGCTTTAACGGTGTGCCGGCCCAGGACTTTACCGTCTACAACGACTTCTTCATCCTGGCCAGGGTGCCTGAAGGCGCTACTTCCGGCAGGATAAGTGTAGATTTGGAGGGAGGCGCGCACGGCATGAGCAGCTGGACGTACAGGGTATTGCACAGGTTCTATCAGGAAGCTATTGCCCGCGACGAGGCAGCAAATCCGGATGACAAACAGACAGTGGCTTATCCTAACCCGTTCACAGCGGATGTGAAGATTTCTGTCAGCCACGAAAAGACAGAATCCATCAACCTGGTTATTTATTCCGCGTCAGGGCAGCAAATCAGGGAAATTTCTTTCGGTGAGTTGGGAGCTGGGCGCCATGATTTGCAATGGGACGGCGCCGACAGCCACGGAATACCGGTAGCGGAGGGTTTATACTTCTACCGCGTAGTGCTCGATGGCAAACCCGTAAGCGGCAAACTGCTGAAAGCCGGCAGCAGCACCGAGTAATTAACAGGAAAGAGGCTTATGCTGTGCAGTCAGGTGCAACGCTACTACTTTCCATACAAAAGCCCACCGGAACCCGGTGGGCTTTTGTATGGAAACCTCTTTTAAGGCTATGAAATTTATACCTGAGGCTTATACTTAACTGCCTGCTGCCAGCTTATACTTGCACTCATGGAAATCTTATTTATTGTCCTTGCCCTGGAGGTCAAACACCCGTGAGATATTAAAACCAAAGTAAATGTCGCCATCAGCCCAGTTGCCTGTGGTCTGGGGTATAAAGAATTTTTCGACCATGCCCTGGGCATTTGTAAAAATGAGCTGGAATACGTGGCCGCCTGTCTCTACATCAAACCCTAAAGAAAGGCTGTTCCGGTAATTGTCAGCGGTTTCGCCGGGCAGCAGGTAATAGTATTCGGCATTAAAAGAAGTGCGTTTTGTTAATTTATACCTGCCGCCAACCCCAAGCGCATATACATTGTTTTCGTCCCTGCGCGCAGGCACCAGGTTGCGGTGCACCAGCGTAGGAGAGAGTTGCAGCGACAGTTTATCGTTGAATTTACGGGCCAGCAGCAACTGGTGCGTGAAGGTAAGCCGCGCAGAAAACGGGTTTTGCTGTTCCGGGTCCTGCCTTAAGGATGTCAGCGCTGTGCTGGTAAACAGTGTCAGCGTCAGCGGTATCCGGGTGCCCGTACTGGTTTGCTGCAGCAGTTTATACTTTGCAAATCCATCATACGTTTTCTCCAGTGAACTGCGTCCAACACCGATGGTCAGCTTGTCCGTAAGGCCATACTCCAGGCCGAGCCGGATGGTAGCCTGATCCAGGCCGAAGAAGTTATAGGCGCCGCTGTTGAGTGTCCCGAAGCGATGCGAGATAAGGAAAAGCAGTGTGCCTCCGCCGTTGGTTTCAACGGTATGGCCGTTCACCAGGCGGGTTGCTTTAAATGTGCCGGAAACCTGGTTTACCTGCACGCTGTCCTGTGCCTCCGCCAGCGCCATTAAATCGTCCTGCGCCCGGCCGGTGGCCGATAGTAGCAGGGCAAAACAAATCACAAAACTGGTTTTAAATAAATTCATGGTGTCTGGCTGGTAAAGGGTTCGTAAAGCATTTCCACAGTAATATCGATGCGCTTGGCAATGTGCTCCCGCACCAGCAAGGGTATCTCGATGTTGAACTCCTGCGGCGTAACCGAAAAGGTAGACTTGCCCTGAATTTTGTTGTCTTGCACTACCAATATTCCCTCGGTATCAACCTGCTTGTCCACGCCGTGTATGGTGAGCACTCCCGTTACATTTACTTTGTAAGTATGGTCGCCGGACAGGTCAATGGCTTTGATATTCATCACGCGGCCTTTGAAGGTGGCCTTCGGATAGGTATCAGACTCCACAAAATTTTCGTTGAAATGCTCCTGCATCAGGGATTTCCTGAACTGAAAAGCTCTCATGGTGACCGAAAAAACCAAATCGCCTGTACTCATGTCGATAAAAGATACGACCTGCTCGTTGTGTGCCTCGATGTTTTCCAGGGGCGCTTCGGAGAAAAACGAAATATGGCCCTGCTTCGTGAAATAGCGTGCCTGCCCCCGGACTGCTGCCTGAAAACCGAGCAAGCCTATCAATAGTATAAAAATGGTCTTTTTCATAGAACTGTGTTTGAAGGTTTGTATCAGGTAAACGGGCGGCATTCAGGTATGGCGCATCCTTACCTGCAGGAACTCACGCTGCAAGGCCACATGGCAAAGCAAAAAGTATGTTGCACTGCTTTTTAATTATTAGGCGCGCCTGCCTTTACCCAGCTCTTTATTTTATTAATGTCGCAGGCAGGAAGTTTAGCGCCTCCCTGGGGCATCGGAGGGTAGCCGGGAGCATGCGTAATTACACCTACAAGGTTGCCGTTATTGGCCTGCTTTTGTACCCCGGCATAGGTATCCAGCACCACGCCATTGGTGGCTACCGAGGAGCTGTGGCAACTGTAACAGTTGGCGGCAAGTATAGGTGATACAGTTTTGGCGAAAGTAACATTGGTGGTGTCGCACTGTTCGGGTTGCGGCTTCGGCTGCGGATCTATATCTTCAGAATTATCGCTGGTACAAGCCGTAACAGCAGCGCCGAGAAAAGCCAGAAGCGCCAGGAAAGTATAAGTTAAACGTGCCATAGTAGTTTATTTTGAGTTTATAGATTGTGCAAAGTGTTATCCGGAAAACCTGACTGTACCATTTAAGGCAAGCCCGGCATAAAGCGCATCAGTTTATGTATCGCCTCTTCTTTCTTTGGCTGAAAAGGAGTTGAAGAGTTCGGACGCAACCGCAAACGGTTAAGTAGAATCAGTGGGCAGCAGACCGGCTGGCAGCCGCTGGTATTCAGGGTATGAGAGCATGGCGTTCATTTGTGAAAAGCGACAAATTCCTAAAAGTAAAGGCACAGCAGGTCATCCTAACACAGAGCAGGCTGTGTTACCAGGGGTAGAAAAATTGTGTTTTTTATTTCAGTTCGAAACGATAGCCGGCACTTAGGAAAACCCCGGCGCTGGACAGCTTTACATGCCCGGCGCCAATGCCTGAAAGCGGTATTTTTACAAAGGGTGCAACGCCCAGCGAAAAGGCCGGAGAAACTTTATAAGTATAGCTGGCAGCTAAATTCTGTACTTTAAACCAGTGCCTGTTCTGGCCGGCCGGTTCCCACGTTTTCTGGTAAGGGTAGTACCCGCTGCCTTTGTAGTTATAGGTATACTTTTCGTCCAGCATAATATAACTGGAGAGGCCTGCCTGTATGGCCGCTGTGCTATGGCCGTGTTCCAGCAGTTGCCATTCCAGGTTCAGCGGTATGTCCAGCACCTTACAAACAGCGTCTATGGTGGTGGGCAGTTTTTTACCATCCCAATAATCATCAGAAGGGGTGTAGTCGCGGGGCAAAGCTCCGTATACTTTATCGGCCCACACGGCCCCCGATACCAGACTGAGCCGCCGGGTGATGGGTATGCTGATGCTGATGCCTGCATTGGTGCTGATAGCGCCCGGATTCCTGAACTTCACCATCGTAAAGTCGGGCGCAACGACCAGGGCTATCCCGATGCTGCTTAAGAAAGTTCGTTTCTTCTTTTCGGACAGCCTGCTGCTGTCGGCCATGGCTGTAACAGGTGTGTCGCTTACTACTTTTTCGACTGAATCCGCCGCAGCCGCTTCTCCGGATTTGGGGTAAACCTGTTGCAGCGCCAGTGCATCTGCGGCAGTTTTCTGCGTATCAGCAGGAGCAAGCGTCATCTGTTGCTGCCTTTCTTCCGGTTGAGGCTGCAGTTCAACCACGCCGGCTGTTGTATCCGGGAGCAAGACTGTGGCAGGTAGCTGCTGCAGGTTATTTTTCTCAGCTCGGGCACTCCTTCCTGCTGTTTTCTTCTTTTCCGATTTGGGTGCAGCAGCTTCAGCAACCGGTGCCTGTTTGCTTTCCATGGCCTTTTGGGGAGCAACCTGTGCCTGTTCGGGTTTAATGTTCCGGAATGTTTTTTCCGCCGTTTCAGTGTTGGCTGTTATACTCTTTTGTTGTGTTTCCGGTGTTATGGCCTCTTGGCTGTTTATTACAGATTGTGGGCTTTGCGTACGCTTCAGTATAATTGGGAAACTTACAATCAGGACCAGCAAAAGCAACGGAAAGAATCGTTTTAGCCATTTCTGCCGCACACGCTCCTGCACCCGATCCAGCTTTTGTTCCATGCCGTGCCAGGCATCCGGATCAAAGGCGGGCTCGAAGTTGCCGGCGGCTTTCCTGAACAGGTCGTCGAGCTCTTCGTCAGATATATTGTTTGTGCTCATCTATCCTGTTTTTTTTTAATGCTTCTCTTAAATTGGCCCTTGCTTTAAACAAGTTCGATTTAGAAGTACCCACCGATATTCCTAGCATCTCTGCTATCTCCTCATGCAGGTAGCCATCTATTACATACATGTTGAAAACAGTTCTGTAAGCCGGCGATAACTGCTGAATGAGGCTAATCAGGTATTCATAGTTTATTTGCTGTAACACGTCAAATGAATCTGCTTCCGGCAATGCCGTTTCTATGTCCGACAAGTGGTAGTGCTTCAGGTTATGACGGTAGCTGTCCAGGGCCGTGTTAATCATTATCCGCCGGAGCCACAGTTTAAATGGTTTTTTAGGGTCATACAGATTTAGTTTCGTAAACACCTTCATAAAACCATCGTTAAGCACCTCTCCTGCCTCTTCTGCATCTTTTGAGTAGCGTACACAAATACTCATGGCATAGCCAAAGAAATGCTTGTACAGCTTTCCTTGTGCCTCACGGTCCTGTTTCAGGCATCCGCTAAGCAAGTCTTCGACCTCTTTGCTCGTTGTGTCGTTCACGCTATCAGGTTTTGCGCTCTCATCACGGAGAAGAATTTGAATGGGTTGCCTCTAGTTATAAATTTTTATTCATTTATCTATACCTCTGCCGCCCGTGTTTACTTATATCCGGTAAGTATAAACTTTAGTTGTAGTGGTTTGCAGTTCAGCAGGTTGTATTGGCGCTTTGCGGCCGGAAGCTTTCGGTTTATACATGAAAAAGCACTGCAACAGGCGCAATACTATTGAAGCATTCGGAGCGCCTGCCTGCATCCATTTTGTTGGTGGGTGCAGGCTGTTGGCATCGCCTGCAATGCCGCTGATGATCATCTTGCGGCTTTGCCTATCTTTTGCTGACTTTCTTTTTTCCGAAAATGTATGCCTGCTCAGGATGATAACACAAAGTACAGGAGCATAGCAGGAATCAGAAAACAGGCAGGTGCTTTTTGCTGCGGCCAGTAAACATGCCGCACGTCAGCCTTAAACTATTTGCTGTTTATAAAGTATAAGAAATGGCTTTGCCGCCAGCCCGCATGTTGCATTTATACTTTGGCGGCAATCCGGTAATTGTCAGCAGCTGATATAAGCTGCTGTTTTATTAATGCTTAAATATTTACATGAAAATTACTACATATCTTGGAAGCCCGTTTCCGTTGGGTGCCACCTGGGACGGGAAAGGAGTGAATTTTGCCCTTTACGCAGACAATGCTACCAACGTGGAGCTTTGTTTATTTAATAATCCGGACGACAAAAAGGAGTTCGCAAAGGTGAAGATGGAGGAGCGTACTTACCAGGTATGGCACGTGTACCTGCCTGACGCAAGGCCGGGACAGCTGTACGGTTATAGGGTGTACGGGCCTTATAATCCCCAGGAAGGCGAGCGTTTTAATCCCAATAAGCTCTTAATCGACCCTTATGCAAAAGCCATTTCGGGCACTATAGAATGGCACGACTCGCTGTTTGGCTATAAAATGGGCGACAAAAACCAGGATCTGAGTTTTAGTAAAACAGACAGTGCGCCCTTTATCCCAAAATCAGTCGTTATCGATTCGGCATACGATTGGGAAGGGGATGTCGCACCAAAGATTCCGTATCACCAGACCATTATTTACGAAACACATGTAAAAGGCTTTACGCAGCTTCATCCGGATATTCCGGAGGAGATACGCGGCTCCTATCTGGCACTCGCGCACCCGGTTACTATAAATTATCTGAAAGAGCTGGGTATTACGGCGATAGAACTGATGCCGGTGCATCATTTTATCACTGATCGTCATTTAAAAGACAATGGCCTGACCAATTACTGGGGCTATAATACGATCGGTTTTTTTGCGCCTGATGTGCGATATGCTTCCACGGGTACGATAGGCGATCAGGTGCTGGCGTTTAAAAAAATGGTGAAAGAATTCCACAAGGCGGGGATTGAGGTGATTCTGGATGTGGTGTATAACCATACCGGCGAGGGCAACCAGATGGGGCCAACGGTTTCGTTCCGCGGCATCGACAATGCCTCGTATTACCGGCTGGTAGACGACAACAAGCGCTACTACATGGATTATACCGGCACCGGCAACACGCTGAACGCCAACCTGCCCAATGTACTGCGCCTTATTATGGACAGCCTGCGTTACTGGATTCTGGAGATGCACGTGGATGGATTCCGCTTTGACCTGGCCTCTACACTGGCCCGCGAACTGCACGAGGTAGACCGGCTGAGTGCTTTTTTCGATATTATATACCAGGACCCCGTTATATCGCAGGTAAAGCTGATTGCCGAGCCTTGGGACATTGGCGAAGGTGGCTACCAGGTAGGCAACTTTCCACCGGGCTGGTCGGAGTGGAATGGCAAGTACCGCGACTGTATCCGCGACTACTGGCGCGGCGCCGACAGCATGCTGGCTGAGTTTGCCGAACGTTTTACCGGCAGTTCCGACCTGTACCGCGACGACCGCCGCAAGCCTACAGCCAGCATTAACTTTATAACTGCCCATGATGGTTTCACGCTGAATGATCTGGTATCATACAACGAGAAACACAACGAGGCAAACGGCGAGAACAACAATGACGGCGAGAGTCACAACCGATCCTGGAACTGCGGCGCAGAAGGTCCCACCGATGATCCGGCTATACTGGCACTGCGGCAAAGGCAGAAGCGAAATTTCCTGACCACGCTTTTCCTGAGCCAGGGCGTGCCGATGCTGGTAGCCGGCGATGAGATAAGCCGCACACAGGGCGGTAATAACAATGCCTATTGCCAGGACAACGAAATATCATGGGTAAACTGGGCGGCTGCCGACAAGGATTTGCTTGCCTTTACGCAGAAGCTTATCAGGCTTAGAAAAGACCACCCGGTGTTTTGCCGCCGCCGCTGGTTTCAGGGCAGGCCCATCAAGGGAGTTGGTGTAGAAGATATTGCCTGGTTTTTGCCCGAAGGAACTGAGATGACAGAGGAAAACTGGAACCATGATTTTGCAAAGTCTCTGGCCGTATACTTAAACGGGCGCGGGGTGCACTCGCAGGGGCCAAAAGGAGAGCAGATTCTGGACGACAGCTTTTATCTTATTTTCAACGCGTACCACGGCGAACTGGAATACAGGCTGCCACCGGCCAAGTATGGCACTAAGTGGACCAAGATACTGGACACAACCGAAAACCTGATAGAAGACGCTATCACTTATGCCGCAGGCGATGCCGTAATGGTGCAGGGCAACTCTGTTGTGCTGCTCCACCACCCGCTGCAGTAAAATTGAAGTATAAGTAATATAAGTTTGGTTCATTTTAAAGCAACAGCCTCCGGGATAAAGTCTCAGGGGCTGTTGCTTTTTTGACTGACTTATGGGCTGATTGCTTCGTGCCAGAGAAAGTATGACAGATAGCAGCATACCGGAAAACACAGCCGCCTGGCAGAAATTGAAGAGTGATGACAAAATCAGAATCTGCAAGCTGGGTTAAACAGTGACGCCCGAAGAACACGCCTTGCTGCCGGAAAAGTTTTCAGGTTTCTGTTTTATACTTCAGGCCTATAATATAGCTGCGGACTTTTGTTTTAAACAATTCTGTAGGCCTGGCTGTAAAACTATGACCAAGAAACAGGAAGCTTATGACACTAAAACAACCCCGGCCTATACTTGTAGTAGTTCTCAACCTGCTGTTTTTGCTGCCACAACTGGCGCAGGCGCAGCAAAAACCAACCTATAATGCTACGCTGGATGGGTACACCTATCCATATGAAGTGCAGTCTTTTCCGGTGCAGGTAGAGGGCGAAAAGTATAAAATGGCTTACATGGATGTGGCGCCTGCCAAAAAGGTGCAGAACCCGCAAACGGTGCTGCTGCTGCATGGCAAAAACTTTCTGGGCGCTTATTGGGCGCAAACCATTAAATTCCTGTCCGAAAACGGTTTCCGGGTAGTGGTGCCCGATCAGATTGGATTCGGCAAATCCGACAAGCCTGAAGTATACTATAATTTCCATCAGCTGGCACAGAGCACGCAGGAATTGCTGCAGCACCTGGGCGTAAAACAAGTGATAGTAGTAGGCCACTCGATGGGCGGGATGCTGGCTACGCGTTTTGCGCTGCTATACCCGGAGATGACAACGAAGCTGGTGCTGGAAAATCCTATCGGGCTGGAGGATTACCGCCTCTTTGTGCCCTACAAAAACATGGCGGAGCTGTACCAGACAGAACTGAACCGTACAGGGGAATCGATGCGGAAGTATCATCAAAGCTACTATACTTCCTGGAAACCGGCTTACGACGAGTGGGTGCGGGTGCCGGCGGCGCAACTCCAGAGCCCGGATTATCCGAAGGTAGCCAAAGCATCTGCCCTTACTTATGCCATGATATACCAGCAGCCGGTGGTGTATGAGTTTAGTCAGTTACAAATGCCGGCGCTGCTGGTAATAGGCCAGGCAGACAGAACCATTGTGGACAAAGGCTACATCAAAGACAAACAAAAATTGCAGGAGCACGGGCAGTATCCGGAGTTGGGCAGGAAAACGGCTGCAGCTATTCCGCAAGGTAAATTGGTGGTGTTAGAAAACGTGGGGCATATTCCGCACCTGGAAGCAACGCAGCAGTTTCATCAGGCGCTGCTGGATTTTATCAGGTAGCCGGGACTTAAGTTTTGTTGATCGGACATAATTTATACTTATTGCGGTCACCGGTTTAGTGGTGATGGTGATCATCTCCGGGCTTGCTTCTATAGTTAGCGATGGTGCCGAGGCTGAAAAACACGAGCCAGCACAAGTATAAAGCATCAAAGTTTTTGACGGTTTTGCCAAGCAATACCAGGATAAGGTGCGCCACCAGCGTCATTACCAGGCCGGTGGCCGCAACAAACTGGTAGGAATTCATCTGGCGTGGATCGTAAATTTTGGAAAGATTCATGTAGCCTTTAACTGGTTAATTATCGCTGAACAAAAATAAGCGGGACCGGGTGCCGTTTCAGTGTGTTATTTTCCAAAGGTAACGAAATGGTGTGGTTGTTGTTAAAGCCAGCCATACTATAAAGTACACCATCAGAGGAATTCAGCATGAAAGGTTGTTTGCCATACTTTGTTTTATTTTTATTGCTGCTTACCCCATATGGCGCGGTGCGCGCTTCTGGTGCAGTAACTAAAGCGCTATACTTCTATACAGCGCCGGACTTTTATACTTCCCTTACCAACCTGCTGCAAGAGCATGTGCAGGAGGGCAGGGTAAATTATAAGGCTTTGCTGCAACACAAAAAACAGTTGCAGCAATTGGTGCGGGAGATAAGCAGCTATAATTTAAACGGAGCCACGGCATCAGAACAAAAGGCTTTTTACCTGAATGCTTACAATGTACTGGTGCTGCAGCAGGTGCTGCAACATTACCCAGTAAAATCGGTGAAGGACATCCCGGGATTCTTTGATAAAATTAAATTTAAGGTGGCGGGCCAGCAGCTTACGCTCAACGAACTCGAATCCAAAAAGCTGCGGGAGCCGTTCCATGATGCCCGGCTGCATTTTGCTCTTGTTTGTGCGGCCATGTCGTGCCCGCCGCTGCGCAACGAGGCATATACGCCGGCGGCAGTAGAGCGACAGCTGGAGGATCAGGCCCGCCATACTTTGCAGCATGGCCGCTTTATTCGGGTTCAGCCCGACGCTAAACGGGTGCTGGTATCAGAAATCTTTAAATGGTACCGGCCGGATTTTTTAGCTCAGGCTTCGTCTGTTCCGGATTACATTAACCTGTACCGCCAGGTGCCTGTTCCGGTAACGTATACGCTGGATTATTACCCGTACAACTGGCAGCTGAATGATGTTTCTGCAAAATAACAGGGTACAAGTATAGATTTAAGGCCGGGCTAAGTATAGCACAGGCGCACTGAACATGCGGCAGAGGGGCGCGTATAACACAGGTATACACTAAAACTGAAACGACATGCGTATTGACGAAGAAGATAAAGCGAAAGAAAGTATAACTGATCGGCCGGATAACGTGAACAGTGACTATAACGAGCGCGTCTCGAATGATAACCACCCCGACCCGACAGCCAAACGCAACATTGGTGCGGGAGGAGATACGGAGCGTGAGGGGCAGAAAGACAAACTGCAAAACCTACATATTGGCGGCAACGAGGCAACCGGCTATGGCGCTAATAACAGTAAAAGCACTGAGTCGTTTGCGCAGGGGCCCGGTTTTGAATACGAAGGCAGCGACACTGGTATGACCGGCGATGTGGCAGGCATACGAAGGGGCGATCAGCCGCTGGGCGCAGACGAAGAAGAACCGGACGACGCTGACCATAGCCGGATTTAGAGCACTGTGGTTTTGCTGAAATACCTGACTAACCCTCTAAAAAGGAAGTGGCCGCCGGAATTCCGGCGGCCACTTCCTTTTTAGAGGGTTGGTATCAGCTACTAATAAATTCCTCTTTGATAATATCCAGTATTTCAGGCGAGAGTGGCTTGGAGAAGAATTCCTTCACCTCTTCGTTGCTTTTGGCATTCATAATATCTTTTCTGTCTACGGCAGATGAGAGCATAAACAGGTAGCAATGCTTGGTACACTGCTCAGGTAACTGGCGGTACTCTTCAATAAAAGACCAGCCATCCATGCCCGGCATGTTGATGTCGAGGAAAATCAAATCCGGGAAGTTTTGCGAGGTGCTGTCAGCAGATTTTTTAAGAAAAGCAATAGCATCTTCTGCCCGCTCAAAGCTTAAAACCTCTTCTGCAAAATTGTAATTCCTGATGATGCTCTCGCATACAAAGTTATTTACTTCATCATCATCTATAAGCAATACTCTATGCAACACGCTCTTTTCTCCTGTTAGTTCTTGAAATAAATGTTGAAAGTGGTACCAACTCCCAGCTGGCTTTTTACTTCTACTTTACCATTAAGCAACTCTGCCTGTGTCTTTACCAGGTGCAGGCCCAGCCCTTTCCCTTCTATGCCGGGATGAAAGCGTTTGTACAGGCCAAACAGTTTATCTTTTGTCTTTGCCAGATCCAGACCAAGGCCGTTGTCCGAAACAGTGAGGCAAATATAGTCACTATGTTTGGTAGTTTTTAACGTTAAATGCAATTTTCTGTCCGGCGATCTATATTTAAAGGCGTTTGATATTAAATTAGTTATAATACTTTGGACATAGCTGCGAATTGTTTTGATTTTGGGTGCAGCATCAAAATCAATCACTACCTCGGCATCTCCTTTCTGAACCGCCAGGCTATCCAGTGCGTGCTGTACTACCTGCTCAAAGTATACGACTTCCTGAATGTGTTGCAGCTCACTGCGCAAAGTCAGCAACTCGTTCAGGTCGCGTATGGTGGAATCCAGCAGTTGTGCCGATTTTCCCAGGTTGTCTACCACACGCTGGTTAAGGGCGGCATCAGGCTGGGAGCGGTTATAGATGGAGGTAAGGCCCAGGATGTTGGCAATGGGCGCCCGCAGGTTGTGCGACACGATGTAGGCAAACTGTTGTAAGTTTTGGTTCTGTTTCAGTAGCTGATCGGTAAGCTCGTTGCGCTTTGCCTCCTCAGCCTTGTACTGCGTAATATCGGCAGCCGAGCCGTCGATGCGCAGCACCTTTCCCTGCTCATCCATCATAGGTGAGAGCCGTAGCTGCAGCCATCTGATATCGCCATTTCGGGCCTGTATCCGTATTTCGTGCTGTTGCCGGTGGCCGGCCAGCAGGTTGGGAACCAGCTTGTGTAGCATAGTTTGCTTATCTGCATCCAGCAGCGCCTCCTTCCAAAGGATGTAATTCTGCAGAAACTCTTCTTCAGTATAACCTGTTACCTCGCGGCACTGCGGACTTATGTACGTAAGCTTAAAACTTGCATCGGCAGAGAAGATTATCTCCGGAATATTTTCGAGTGTGGACTGCAACAGGTTTTTGGCTTCCGTTACTTCGCGCGCAGCTTCTACGCGTTCTGTAATATCCTGCACAGAGCCCGAAAGCCGGATGGGGGTGCCATCCATACTTGAAACCAGCTCACAGATTTCAAACAAGCTGCGTTCAGAACCATCTTTGAGTATAATTCTGTGATCAAAAGCCACTACTTTTTTGCTGTGTACAGCCTCTCTGAGCTTGTTTTCCACCATGTCTTTGTCCTGCGGGTGTATGTACTGCATGGCACTGATCCGCGAAGGCAGAAATGTCCCTTTTCTTTCTCTTAGTATAGTATAGACACCATCAGATACCGAGAGAGTCTCGCTTGCCAAATCATACTCCCAGTTGCCTAAGTGAGCCAGTTGCTGGGCACGTGCCAACTGGGCTTCACTGCGTTTAATGGTTTTGATAGCTTTCTTCTGGTCCGATATGTCGTTAATGGTTAAAGAGACAGCCAGCACGCTGTTATCGGCGGCCAGTATAGGGCGATAGGCGATTTCGTGCCAGTAATTACCTGCCCCGGCTTCGTAAAAAACAGCTTTGCCCCGCATGGCTTTGCCATGGTTGTCTTTTACCTGCTTCTGTAGAGGTGCTGCTATAAACTCCAGCAGGTTTTGCCCTTTTTCCAGCGTCCTGAGCTGGCTGCGCCTGATATCTGCCGCAGCAACCGCATTAAACGTGATGACATTTATTTCCTGATCGAGCAGAAAAATAGCTTGAGGTGCACTGTCGAGCAGCGCACGCAGGTTGGCCTCGCTTCTGGTCAGCTGATCCTGGGCTTCCTTTTGTTTGGTAATATCTATAAAGGTGCCGTTCCAGTACACCGAACCATCTTTTTTAGCGGTGGGCAGGCTGTGCCCCCTTAGCCATACATACTTGCCTTTGCCTGCATGCCATACCCGGAACTCCAGCTCCCAGGGCAAAAAGGTACGGAACGAATGCATCATAGATCTTTCCATTATGGCCAGATCATCGGGATGTAAAAGGCCGAACATATCCACCGGGCGCCCGATGGCCTCGGCAGCAGGTATGCCCACCAAAGCATGAATGCCCTCGCTCACGAACGGAAAGCTAAAGCTCCTGTCCGGATTAAGCTGAAACTGGTAGACGGCGCCAGGTATGCTGGAGCTGATTTCGCGCAGCTGTTTCTCGCTGTGCTCAAGTTTCTCCAGTATATCAACCTGCTCCTGTACATTGATGGCCACCACCACCCTCGGATGTGCATCTTTGTGCTTCGGCAGCCTGTGCGATCTGGTAGTTACTTTAAAAATGCTGCCATCTTTGCGTTTGTGCCGCCAGTAACCGGCAGCCAGCGCATTTTTATCTGAACTGGCGAACTGTTCCTCTAAAGCAGCTCTTTCAGACTCAAGCCGGATATCCCAGATAGTTTTAGATAAAAATTCCTCGCGGGTATAGCCATACTCCTGCTGTGCGGCCTTGTTCACTTCCAGAAACCTGTAATTCTGCTGGTCGACAACCCACATGGGCAGCGGATTGTTGTTAAACAAAGCTTTGTACTGGCGCTGGCTTTCCTGCAAAGCGGTTTCAAGTTGCATGCGCTCCCGGATCTCGGCATTCAGCATGTGGTTCTCGTGGTGCATCCGCTTGAATACTCTTATAAGTATAAAGGCTGCTCCAACAGCAAAAGCCAGGGCGAGCAACAGCAGCAGCGCATACTGATTTACAATGAAAGCAAACTTAGGTTTAAACCCACCGATATCCTGTTTGGTTGCTTCTGCTATGTTGTTGCTGAGGCTGATAAGCTGCGCCTGGTAGCGGCTATAAAAAGGCGCCAGGTATGCCCTGGTGTAGGCTTGTGCCTCTTTTAGCAGATTGCTGTCAATCAGTTTAAGCAGGCTGTCGGCATGTATGTTATAGTTAGCTTGATCCTGCTCAAGAGATTGGAGCAATGCCTGCCCTTCAGGTTGGGTCAGGAGCGTACCAAGTTTATCTATGATATTTTTATTTACTTCCTCAACCTGCTTCATCTCCTGGTACAGGCTGTCTTTTTTAGCTGCGTCCTGCGTTAGCACATGGGCCGTCAGTAAGGCCTGCGACAGTTCATTCTCCCTGAATAAGTCGTTCACTAACTTCAGCCGCTGGTAGGCATAAAATACCTTGCTGTCGTACTCCTGCTGTACCTGTGTCGCTTGTATGTAAGAAAACACACAAATAGAAACAAGCACTACGATCAGGCTGATAAAAGACAGGCCAACATAGCGCATTGTCTGCGTATAGCTTTTGATGCCTCTGGTCTTTTTAATTTGTTGCATACCGGGTTGCCGGAAAATAGGCCTGAAAATTTGCCATAACACTTTGAAGTTTAAAAACTTATACTTGAAATAATTAAATTTATACTTAGCTTATCCAGGATTTTAAAGATGAAGAATAATTAACAAACAAGCAAAATTATTGTTTTATAGCTTCTTAATGAGGTATTGGCAGCCATGTGTTAAATAAGTATAAAACTGATGATTTAAAATTAATATAAGTATAATCTAATTGCTGTAGATTGCGGATGAGGCGCCGCAACTACTTTCCTGCTACCGGATTGAGATAAAAGATGTAATCCTTCTTCTGAATTGTATAAGACATTGGCTGCACTGCTGTCGTATCTTTGTATAAGACATTTAGAGAAATTAAAGATGGCAGCGATAGCAGAAAGTAAACTTACAAAGCAGACGTTTCCGGTAGAGGGGATGAGTTGCGCCTCCTGCGCCGGCAGCATCGAAAGTATGCTGCGCGCCACCGGCGGCGTGCAGGAAGCCAATGTAAACTTTGCTTCCAAAACGGTGCAGGTGGCTTATGAGCCGCAGCAGATAAGCCCCGCGCAACTGCGGGATACTGTACACGAAATAGGATTTGAGCTGCTGATAGACGAGCAGACGCAGGAAGAACTGGAAGGGCGGCAGGCAACAGCGCTGGCCGAACTGAAACGGAAAACCATTGTGGCTGGTGTGCTGGCCGTGCCTGTTTTTATACTTGGCATGTTCTTTCATGGCGCGTTTGCCTGGGGCAACTGGGCCATGCTGCTGCTCACCGCACCGGTGCTGCTGTGGGCAGGGCAGCGCTTTTTTACCGGCGCCTGGGCGCAAGCCAAACATTTCAGAGCCAACATGGATACGCTGGTGGCGCTCAGTACCGGCATTGCTTTTATCTTCAGCGTGTTCAACACGGTTTATCCGCAGTTTTTCCTGAGCCGCGGGCTTATGCCGCATGTATACTACGAGGCGGTGGCCGTTATCATCGCGTTTATACTTTTGGGCAAATACCTGGAAGAGGGTGCAAAAGACCGCAGCTCCGCCGCCATTAAAAAGCTGATGGGTCTGCAGCCCAAAACGGTGCGCATCGTGCGCGGCGGCAAAGAACTGGAGCTGAAGATAGAAGAGGTGCAGGTAGGAGACAGGGTAGCGCTGCTGCCGGGCGAGCGCATACCTGTGGATGGCGAAATAGTGGCCGGAACTACTTTTGTAGACGAAAGTATGCTGAGTGGCGAGCCGCTGCCGGTGCAAAAACAGCCGGGCGACATGCTTTACGCAGGCACTATCAACCAGAAAGGAAGTGTACAACTGCAGGCGCTTAAAACCGGCAGCGAAACCACGCTGGCCCACATCATCAGAATGGTGCAGGAGGCGCAGGGCAGCAAAGCACCCGTGCAAAAGCTGGTAGATAAAATCGCTGGAATATTCGTGCCGGTAGTGCTCGCTATCGCTTTGCTTACTTTTGCTGCCTGGCTTATACTTGGCGGTGAGGCTTACCTGTCAGAGGCCCTGCTATCCACGATTTCGGTGCTGGTGATTGCCTGCCCCTGCGCGCTTGGGTTGGCTACGCCTACAGCCATCATGGTAGGTGTAGGCCGCGGCGCCGAGCATGGCATCCTGATAAAAGACGCCGAAAGCCTGGAGCGGGCGCACAAAGCAGACGTCATTATACTTGACAAGACCGGCACCATCACACTGGGCAAACCGTCGGTAACGGACGTAGTATGGGCAGAAAACGTAACAGGGAAGGAGCGCCTGGAACAGCTTTTCTTCTCAATGGAGGCGCAGTCGGAGCATCCTATTGCGCAGGCCGTTTATACTTATTATAAGGAGGCCGGCCAGCAGGCAATCCAGCCCGATTACTTCAGCAGCCTTACCGGCCTGGGCATCGAAGCAGATTATGAGGGCGTGCGCTATTTTTCCGGAAACCAGAAGCTGCTGCACGAGCAGGGTGTACGGGTGCCGGAGCAATTGCAGCAGGTAGCTGCAAAGCTGCAGGAAGATGCCAAAACCGTAATTTTCTTTGCTGATGCCATGCGGGCGCTGGCCGTTTTCGCTGTAAGCGACCCGGTTAAACCCACAGCCGCCGCAGGTATAAAAGCCATGCAGGAGGCAGGTCTGGAAGTATACATGCTCACCGGCGACAACCAGCAGACGGCCGCTGCCGTTGCCAGACAAATAGGTATCACCCATTTCGAGGCAGGATTGCTGCCAGGTGATAAGGCAGACATGGTGAAGAAATTACAGGCGGAAGGCAAAACCGTGGCGATGGCAGGAGACGGCATCAACGATGCGCAGGCCCTGGCCACAGCCGATATCAGCATTGCGATGGGGCAGGGTACAGACATTGCGATGGATGTGGCCGGTATTACGCTCATGCGCTCCGACCTGACGCAGGTGGCCGCCGCTGTGAAGTTGTCAAGAGCCACAGTGCAAACTATCCGCCAGAACCTGTTTTGGGCATTTTTTTACAATGTGATATGTATACCCGTAGCCGCCGGCGTGCTGTATCCCTTCACCGGTTTCCTGCTGAGCCCCATGATTGCCGGCGCCGCAATGGCCCTGAGTTCAGTGTCGGTGGTAACCAACAGCCTGCGCCTGCGGGGCAGAAAACTATAAATTCAAATGCCGGATTATATGATTCACAATTGATGTTTCATACTTGCTGATGAGTCCCATAAATGTATAATTGATTTTATCTGGTCATCCGGAATGTATTTTTAACTGATAAATTAAATTACGTATGAAAACTTATAAATTTAAAACAACCATTAACTGCGGCAACTGCGTGAAAGCAGTAACACCGCATCTGAACAAGCTGGAGGGTGTATCGGACTGGAAAGTAGATACGAACAACCCGGATAAGGTATTGGAAGTATCCACAGATTCGTTGGATGCCGAGGCGATAAAAAGCACGGTGGAGAAAGCAGGCTTTAAAGCAGAGAAAATAAGCTGACATGTCCTGCACGAAGTATAAAAAAGAGGCTGATGTACATCAGCCTCTTTTTTATACTTGTCCGTGTGCTTTTGTGAAGCCGGAGTATACTTCGGCCACAGGCCGCTGACAGGTTTATACTTGCAGGCAAGCCCGGGAGCTGCGCACGCCGCGAGGTCTTTTAAAGCAAGCCTCTCTAGTTATATGATGAAATCAGATGTCGGATTATAAATCCTTATAATCGGTAGAACGGGATTACAAATCCCATCCAGCATTTAGAGGCCCCAGCAAGTATAATTTTGCATTGAAGACCCCGCGGCGTGCGCAGCTCCCGCGAGTGTCTGAATTAGGCCATACGCTTTGTGTGTTATCAGCACCCAGTACCTATCACCCTGATACTTTTTACACAGCCCTACCATGCCCAGATGGGGCAGATAACCTTGCGGGTGTTGCGCAGCTTAAGTCCTACCACCACCTCATGGCTGCCGGCATGTGCGGCGCCCAGCGGCGAGGTGCCGGCATCGTAAGCGTAAGCTACATCCAGCAGCGGGCTGATGTTTATACCGGCCATGGCGGCCATCGAATCTTTGTGGCGGTATGAGGCGCCTGCCCATAGCCGGTTGGCATACAAGATCTTAACGGTGGCATCAACAGAGGCGGGGCTGGGCTGCGCCAGCTTTACCATCACCGAAGGTATAACCGATAGTTCCGAAGTTACATCTACGCGGTAACCTGCCGTGGCAAAATAGTGCTTCTGCAATTTACCGTCGTTGTCTCCGGGCGTATCGGTGTTCAGGAGCTGCCGCTTGCCGGGCACAAGCTGCGCCCCGGATACGCCCACGTAGTAACTCTGCGAGTACAGCCAAAGCCCCATTGTTAAATCAAACTTTAATTCGTTTACGCGCCCGTCCATCACAGCCGGGTCGTTGGCGTTGGCGGTTCTCACGTAAGACTGGTCCAGGCTATACTGCACAATGCCCGGCGCTACGCCTGCTGCAAGGCGCGTGGTGCGCGACAGCGGAAGGTGAAAGGCATAGCTCGCGCTGAGACTGCTCCTTTTCAGCGGCCCCGTGCGTGTGGTCATCGCCATGGCCCCGACACCATGGTGCGGCCTTACGCGGCGGTATACGTTGGTACGCTTAGTGGAGGACTTGGGCATGTCTCCGGTTTTGCCGCCCCGGTTGGAGGGGGAAACATCCTTGTTGATAGGCATGTGCAGCGAAGCATAGTATGATTGTGGCGCGCCCTCCAGCCCGGCCCATTGCTGCCTTATGCCCATCCGCAGGTCGGCATAATCCTCTATGCCGCTGATAGCGGGGTTCAGGATGTAGTTATTGAGGGTGTACTGCGAATATTGTGGCTTCTGCTGGGCCATTACCTGAAAGGCCATCAGAAACGCAAGAGCGAAGGCTAAAAGTTTGTTCATAGACCTCTTTATTTAACAATGGTTACACTGCCCGAAAGCGGTTTCTCTGTATTGTTCAGGTGGATGATGTAGTAGTAGGTAGCAAGCGGCAGCTCTTTGCCCTGGTACCGGCCATCCCACTTTTCGCCATAGCCGGTGGAGCTGAACACCATGTTGCCCCACTGGTTAAACACCTGTACCTGGCAGTTCGGGTATTTCTCGATGTTGGCAATTTCCCAGGTGTCGTTGATGCCGTCGCGGTTCGGAGTAAAAGTGTTTGGCACGTCCACAAAAGGCAGCACCGTTACCGTTACCTCATCCGTGAAAGTACAGCCGCCTGCTGTTACCACCGTCAGGGTATAAGTGGTGGTTACCTCGGGTGTAGCCACAGGATTGGCAATGTCGGGGTTGCTCAAGCCTGCCGCCGGCGACCAGCGATAGGTCAGGCCACCGCTGCCTTGCAGTTCTGCGCTGCGGCCCATTACTACAGTTACATCCTCGCCGGCATAGGCCGTAGCTTCCGATACGGTTACCGTTACTTCTGTGCGCGGACCGCTGCATGACTGTGCCTCCTGCACATAAAAAGTAGTGGTGTGGTCTAAAACTGGCGTCGTAAAAGTACTGCCGGTGCCCTGAAGCTTGCCGCCGGCAGCGCTGCTATACCACTCCAGCGTGCCGCCGCCCTGGGCTTTGGCGGTAAGGGTAGCGCTCTGGCCGCCGCAGATAGCGGCATTGGCAGCAACAGGTGCCAGGGGCAGTGGCAGTACACGGATTTCTACCGGGTCACTTACCAGAGAGCCGCAGGAGGCGGACGTTACGACGCGGCGGAACCAGGTTGTTTCGGTGAGCGGGTAAGGGCTGTAATCCTGCTTGTTGTTGGCGCCCGGCGCTGCTTTATAAATACCGTCGCGGGTAGCGCTGTATTCCCACATATAAGCAGGCGCACCGCTGCCGCCGGTTGGCGTGGAAGCAGTAAGCACATCGGGCGTATCGCCGGCGCAAATGGTTCTGGCGACCGCCAGTATCTTGTTGTTGCTCAGCGGCTGGTTTACGGTTATCAACACGGCTTCGCTGGTATCTTTGTAAGCACCCGTCGTAACCAGGCGCCGGAACCAGGTGGCGCGGTTGATAACGCCGGGCTGGAAATCCTGCCGGTTGTTGGGCGATCCGTTATACCCTTGTGCCGTTACAAAACCTTTGCCGGCGCTTACGGTGCTCGACAGCCACAGGTAAGTAGGGTTGCCCACGCCACCTTCGGGTATGGTGCCTTTTAGCAAATCAGGGACATTGCCCATGCAGATGGACTGGCTCTGCAGGATAATGTTGTTTTTAATGCCACCTACCACGGTAATCACAACAGGGTCGGAAACAACCTCGCAGCCGCCCGACATAACTACGCGGCGGAACCAGGTGGTGCTGTACACGCCTTTTTCAAAGACCAATTCTCTGCCTGTATAATTGCCCGTAAACACATCGGCAGGATGAAATGTCTTGTTTGTGCCTGTATCGGTGCTGTATTCCCAGCGGAACGTGAGGGTGCCGTTACCGCCGCCTGCCGGTTTCGGGCCCAGGTCTGTTAAGGGCGCCGGTTTGTCGCCTTCGTAAATCGATTGGGAATCTTTTATCTGGTAGTTCGCCAGCGGTTCGTTTACCTTGATGAAAACAGGAAGCGAGTAGCTGGTGCAGGCGCCGGAAGTTACTTTTCTGCGGAACCAGGTACTTTCCGTTAAAGCGCCGGGCTGATAGGTACCGTTCGACAGGTTAAAGGTGCCGGGAGCAGTTTTGAAATTCTGATCTTTCTCTGCTTTATACTCCCACACATACGTATACCTGCCATCGCCACCTGTAACCGGAGTTTTGCTTTCGAGCTTCAGCGGAGTGCTGCCCATACATATTTCCTGGTCAGCGGAAATAACGTTCACAATCTTAGGATTTACCTCAATCCTGACATCATTGCTGGTACTGGGCACGGTACATGCGCCTGATATGACTACACGCCTGTACGTAGCTGACGCGGTAACGCCCCTGAGCACGAGGTTTTGCAGGTCTTTGCCCCTGCCGATTTCTTCAGCAGCACCATTTGCCTTGATTTCATACCAGACATACGTATAGCTGCCTGCTCCTTCGCCTCCTTCCGGTAAACTGCCAGGTATGGTTACATCATCTCTCTCGCAATAAATAGCTGGGTTTACGCTGATGGTATTCTTCGTGATACCCGGCCGCACAGTTACCAGTACTTCGCTCTCGCTGCTGGCGCATGGCTCTGAGATAACCACACGCTTGTACCACATAGATTGTTGTAAGGCTTTGGGCTGATAGGTTGATGAAGTTGCATCAGCATCGGCTATTTTCTGATAAACGCCGCCTTCTGTTTTGTACCACCACGCATACTTGTACGGCTCACCGCTGCCGCCGCTCACAGGCCCCGTGATGCTGGCCGGTACATCGCCGGCGCAAATAGCCGCCACCGCCTGCAACTGGTTCACAAGGGCAGGCCGTACCACCACTTCAACAGTAGCCGGTGCCGACGTACATTTGTTGTCAGAAATTACAGTTCTCCTGATCCAGACACTGCCTCCTTTGGCATCGGCCGGCGCTTTGTAAGTATAAGTTGCCTGTTTGGGGTCGAGGCCGGTCTGGGTGCTGAAGGTGGTGCCGTCGCTGCTGATTTCCCAGCGATAGGTATAGCTGGCAACGCCTTTGCTTCCGGAAGCAGTGCCGGAAATAGTCACTTCCTGACCGGCGCATATAGGCGCTGGCACCGGATTAAGATTGTTTGCCAGCGGTTGCAGTACGGTTACTTTTACCTCGGCGCGCGGGCCGGTACAATCGCCTACAACCGGCTCTGCATAGAAAGTATAAACGCCCGGCGCAGCTAATGCCGGCTCATAAGTTTTGCCCCCTTTGATAATAAAGGTGCCATTCTTGTCATACCAGTTATACACAGTCGGGATGTTGGTGCCTGTAACTGTTAAGATAGCTTTGCTGGGCCCGCATAGCTCAGGAGCGCTAACAACCGGCATTGCTATTTCTGGTCTTACGATTACGCTTATCCTGCTGCGCTCGCTGGTACAACCGCTTTCGCCGGAGGTAAATTCCACAAAAAAGTCGGTACTGGTTTTCAACAGTCCTGTTTCAAGGCTGCTTCCGGCGCCGAGAGGCTTGCCGTCTTTATCATACCAGGCAAAGGTGCCGGTTATACCTGCCTCCGGCATTTCGGCCCGTAATGTGGCGCCGGTATTGTAGCAAACGTACACCGGCTGATCCGTTACTTTTGGTTTGCCCGGCAGCGGCTTTACGGTAATCTCCACCTCATCTGAAGTATAGCAGGTGCCGGTATAGTACGTATAGGTAAGCGTGAAAGTGCCCACAACAGAAGGCGTAAAAGTACCATCCGGGCTCACATGCTCGCCGCTCCAGGCGCCGCCCGCCGGAGTGGCGCCGCTTAATACCTGCGGGCCGCTGTTAAGGCAAAAGGCTTGTTTCTCTCCTGCATCAGCCACCATTACCTCGGTTACGGTTATGGTTACCTGGTCGGAGTTGGTGCAGCCTTTGGCGTTGGTGTAAGTATAAGTAAGTATAAAATCGCCTTTGCCAGCCGGTATAAAAGTACCGTCGGTGCTCACATGCTCGCCGCTCCAGGTGCCGCCTGCCGGACTGCCCTGTAGTTTCAGAGGCGTCGGGTTGTCACAGACGGGACGGTTCGGACCCGCATCTACCTCCGGCAAAGGGTTTACGGTTATGGTAACCGTAGCCGTGTTGCTGCAGCCGGTTTGCGTGTTGAAGCCAGTTACAGTATAGGTGGTAGTTGTGGCGGGTGAGGCTGTTACAACATTGCCCGCTGTTTTGTTAAGGCCTGTAGCGGGCGACCAGGTATAGGTATCGGCCCCGCTAGCTGTGAGCGTGGCAGTACCCTGCCCCAGGCATATTTCTGTAGACGGAGAACTTATACTTACCACCGGCAATGGATTGACTACAACCTTTATGGTAGCCGTACTGGTGCAACCCGTGGTGGTATTTTTGCCGGTTACGGTATAGGTGGTGGTGGTCGTTGGGTTAGCCGTAACCGTCGCGCCCGTGGTGGCGCTCAAGCCTGTGGCCGGCGCCCAGGTATAGGTACTGGCGCCTGAAGCCGTTAATGTAGTGCTTTCGCCGATGCAGAGGGCGGGTTTGCCGGGTGTTATGCTGATGTCGGGAAGTGGGTTGATCGTTATCTTCTGCTTGGCAGGCGCCGAAGACTGTCCGCACTCGTTAATGGCATAGGCCCATACTTCATACACAGCGGGCGTTTTAAAGTTGATAACCGGGTACTGGGAGCTGCTGCTCGTGCCGTTCTCAAAAGCAAAATCGCCCTGGCCTGAAACTACATTCACTACCCATTTATACCCTGTAATGGTGCCAAAATTAGCGTTGTAAGTAGGTTTGTGCTTTGTGTTGGCAGTATTGAAAGCTATGGTTTGGGCATCGCAATAGGCCTGTGCGGCAGGCAGTGTAACGGTAGGTTTGCCTTTGATGGTGATATTTTGAGATTTGGTGCTGGGTGCGCAGCCATTATTTGCTGTTAAAGTGATTTTGTAATCGCCGGGCTTGGTAAAGTTGAATTTTGGTTCTTTGGAGTTGGCAGTGGTACCGCCTGAATAGCTTCCCCAGCCGCTGACAGCCTGGCCGCTCGCATTCGTTACCGCCCAGGACCAGACAATGCTTTCCCCGGTAGAACTGTTGCTGACGCTTACAAGGTTGTTAGCGCATCCATTCTCAGGAGAGGGCAGCAGGGTAAAATCAGCGGTAGGCGGGGCAACAATGTTAAACTCTTTTTCTTTGGAGCTGCCGCTGCAGGTAGAGTTCTGATCCTCGGGGTACACAGAAAGCTTTACGGTATACTTGCCTGCCTCTGTAAAAATGATTTTTACAATGCCATCATTTTCTGTCATAGTCCAGCCGGTGGCCGGGCTGACTTCCCAGTCCGCGAGGTGGGGCAGGGTGTTGCCGGAGCCATCGTAGCCATCTTTGGTTTTATCTTCCAGAATAATTTCCTGGTTTATGCAGGTACCAACTTTGGTTTCGCCGATGTCAGCCACGGGGCCTGTGGATATCCTGATACCGCTCCAGCTGCTTGTCGAGTAGCTGCAGTCGTTGGTAGCCGTAGCAGATAATTTAAATCCGTCAACTTTGTCTCCCGAAGATTTTGTGAATGTATGCGTGATGATGGGGTTCTGCAGCAATTCTGCATGTGTCCGGGTAAAAGGCGCGGAGCCATCATCGAACTGGAAAACGTATTCTGTGGAAGGCGGATTCTGGCCGATGCTGGTTACTTTGAAAGCAAAAGTAGCCGGTGCGCAGGAAAAGTTGCCGCCGGTGTTTTCCAGGCCGATGCCCGGGTTGCTGCCGATAAAAACTTTCTCCTGCTGGATATCCTGGCAACTGCCATCTATTCCTGTTACCGTAAGTACAAGATTAAAACTTTGGGCGGTGGTAGTTTTGTAGGAGTGGCTGGCCATATCAAAATCCTGCCCATACGTGTTTTCTGTGCCATCGCCCCATGCAATGTGGTAGCTTTTGTTGGTAGCTTTGGTAGTGGAGGTGTTCTTAAAGTCGAATTTTACAGATATCTCGCCACCGCTGTTGCTGAAATTGCAATAGGTAAAGTTCTTGTTATAGTTCGTGTTTTCAATACTGGCATCTACGTTACATGTTCCCGGCGTTTGCGCAAATACACTGCTCCCGTAAAATATGCAAAACAGGAAGAGCATTGCCAACATAAGGCCTTTATAAACTGGCTGCATGACTGAAAGCGGTAAAATTTGATGATTTTTATAATCGGGTAAGTGCCTGCTGCTGTAATCACTTATTTCTCGGCTCTAACAAGCCTGCTCTGGCAAAAGAAACATGTTGTGTTTCAGGGGCAAGCATAATTTATACTTTAACCAAAGCTAAACTATTGCTTTACAGTAGTTTGATGTAGCCGTAATGTGCAAAACCAGATGCTTGTACAAGTGCTTCATATATTTATAATAATTTCAATGTTTATTTTTATGAAATATCTAAGCTGTAGTATTAAAGGCTGAGTTGCCTGCATCAATTCTGCACTCTATAATATGGCTGCTAAAGTATACATATACATGCTATTATAAAAGATATTTCTGTTAAATGATAAAAAATAATCCAAATTCGTGCTCTTGTGTAAAGGCGTTTAATGATGATAATAGTTCCTTTTGCTATGCCAGTGAAGTGAACAATTTAAAGTATTATCAAAGTGTATGTTGTTTATAAAGTAATAGAATTATACTAAATTTTGGAATAAGAATAACTTTTACGTGTTTTGCATAGATTTCTGTGGCACAAAGGAGTTGCAAAAGGGCTTTACAACTGATAAAAGCAGATAGGCGGGATAAAGGAGTTACGATTGAGGGAGGTGTGTTACAAACCTTATATGTTGTCCGGAAGTCTCTTTTTTATTCTTCAAATCTGGCAATGTATAATATTGTCTATTTAATATATTAAAAATTAAATATATTAAATAGACTTACACTAACTATTATTATAATAAATAATATAAACCTTATTGAATATAAGCCGTATTTAACCGGGCTGCAAAGATTTAGCCTCTTTCTCAAAAGCAAGCGCCACATTGAGCAAACAATAGCAGGAACCCTTTAAAAGGTCTAAAGTAAGTACACCTAATTGATATGAACGAACATCGCATTTCCTACAGAACAGATAAAGCCGTTTTGCTGCTGCTGGATACAACTATAATAGCTGGCTCTTTTGTTTTGTCGAACTTATTAAGGAGTAACGAACCTGCGCTTGATGCTCAATATTTCATGTTCTTTGGTTTATTTGCGCTTTTATGGTGTGTGGTTTCGGGGTTTACCAGTTTTATATTCCGGATTGAAAGCATTCTGTCCTGCGGAAACCAGGAAGGCAACCTGATTAATGCTTTTCTGCTGCATAGTTTTTTAATGGCTGCCTGTATAGTTATCTTTAACCTGTCTGGTTTGTCGGGTTTGCTGCTGTTATACTCATATTTGTCTGCCGCCCTTCTGATAGTGTTCAGCAGGTTGCTGTTGCTGCATGGGTTTAGTTATTTTACCGAGTCAGATGCGGTGGACGTGCGTTTTGCCATTATCGGAACCGGTCCTAACGCACTTTCCCTTTTACAAACGTTCAGCCACAACCCTGAAGCCAGGTTCATGGGCTTTTTTGACGATGAAGCGGATAGCTATGGTTTTAACACGAATCAGGTACGCGGGTCAGTCAGGAGTCTGAAATCATACTGTCTGCTACATAACATCAACGAAGTATACTATGCCAGGCCCCTGACAGATGAGGAGCAGGTAGACAGTTTAACAAAGTTCTGTATTGATAATGGTATTTATTTCCGGCTGGTACCGTGTGCTGAGGCCATGCCGGGACAAAACATGGATAAGTATTTTTACCGCAATGTGCCGCTAAGTGCGAAACGCCATGAGCCCGCTGGGCTGCTGTCAGGCGATGCGTTCAGGCACCTTTTTAACCGCATTATTCAATCCATTTAAACCTTTTCTTTACTGCAGGGCTTTTCGCCTGTAACTGTACAATGTCGCGCGGGCTACGCACCAGTTGCTGTGCAAAGCCCTCTGTGTGCTCCAGTATACCTCCTTTCAGTTTCCAGCCCATCGGGATAAAACCTCCTACTTCTTTCGCCAGCAATTCTAAATCTGGGGCAACTATAATATTGTATTCCATAGGGATAATGAATTAGATACGCCCTAAGGTATAAACTTTCTGAATAACTTGTTCCTGAAGGCTACGATTTTTTTAAATAAAAGTTTAGATCACAATTAAATTAGTATATTTATTATTTTTCGATATAAATATTTTCTGCATTGTAACAGTATATTAATTTATATACTTATTTAGCAAATAACTGGAAAGCCCAACAGTCGGTGTCCAGATGCTGACACACTCCTGAAGTTGCGCTTTACAGTTCAGTAACTTAATTTAAGGATTATGCTGTTTTTATACTTTGCTGTGATGTGGCTTGTGTTACAGGTTTATTGTAAAAGTAGTACAGCTATTGTTGCCGGAGGTAAGCGAGAAGGTAAAACCATGATTTACCAGAATATCACGCACAAGGGTTAAACCAATGCCTTGCCCCTGCTTTTTGGTCGTATAAAACGGGGTGAACAGGTGCGGGCGTACCTGTTCCGGAATACCCGATCCGTTATCCGAGATAAGGATTTGCGGCGGGTACAGGCAGGTTTGTATGCTTATCTCGCCACCTGCTGTTCCGGCGGCTTCCATCGCATTTTTCAGAATATTGAGCAATGCCTGCTCCATCTGCTGCCCGTCGAGTAATGCGATCAAAGGCTGCGGAGCCAGTTGCCAGGTGCAGGCAACCTGGCGTTTAGCCAGTTCCGGTTGCAGCAGGCGGTGCAGGCTTCTCAGCAATTCATGCACGTCTATAGGTTCCTTGCGGGGCTGTGGCAGGCGCACTACCTCGGCAAAGTTGCTCATAAACCTGCTCAGGTTTGCATTGCGTTCTGTGGCTACCTGCAGCACGTACGCAAATTCCTGCCGGTGCTCCGGCAACAGCTGCGGCGTATAAAAACCGAGTGAGCCAAGTATGGAATTTATCGCGCCAGTCGAGTTATTTACCTCATGCGACATTACGCGGATAACTTTTTCATAAGCCTGCCGCTCGTTTTGAAGTATGGCCTCGGTCAGTTCTTCTATAAGTATAAAGTAATGCTGAAAGCCCCTATCCAGGAAATGGGCACGGTGGCAGCGGTAAATCCAGGTGCCATGTATGCGGAAAGTGACTGACTGACCGGTTTGCAAATCTTTTAGTTGCGCGGCCCATGCTTCCGGAAGCTGGCTTACATGTTTTCCCAGCAGATCGTCTATTTTCTGCCCCAGGTAGCGCTCCGCCGCCGGGTTTATACTTTCCACCTGGTTGTCGAAGCCCAGCAGGATAATGCCGGCGGGAGACGCCTGTATAAGCCTTTCGAGCAGGAAATGCTTTTCTGCCTGCGCTACCCGTTCCTGCCGCAGCTGGTCTATCATGCGGTTATATACATTTACCAGCTCATCCAGTTCCTGCTGCCCTACGGCCGTAAACTTACTCGAAAAGTCTTTGTCCTTGATAGATTCTATGCCTGCCCGTATCAGTTTTAGGGGCTGAAAAAAGGAATGGTACAACTGCGCTGTTATGAAGGCTGAGGTAAGTATAACCAGCTCCATTCCCAGGAAAAAGTATTTATTTTCCTGCAGCAGCAAATAGGCCATCACCGCCAGCAGTGCATGTACCAGCACCGCAAAAAGTATAAACTTAGTCCGCAGGTTCATACGGAATATTGAATTTATCGAGGCGGCGGTACAGGGCGGCACGGCTTAAGCCCAATGCTTTGGCTACTTTGCTGATGTTGTTGTGGTAAAAGCTCATCGACTTCCTGATCATAGACGCTTCTATTTCATCCAGCGTCATGGTGCCAACAGCGGGCAGCGTTTTGTCGCCGGGTTTGGCGGGGCTTTGCTGTGCCTGCGCCTGAAAGTCTTCGGCCTCCAATACTTCCCGTTCGGCTACCAAGACGGTGCGCTCGACCAGGTTTTTCAGCTCGCGGATATTGCCCGGCAGTTGCAGTTCGCTCAGCCACTGCAGCGCCCGCGGACTTACCTGTAGATCAGGACGGTTATAGGTTTTTTTCAGGTTGTTAACAAAATACTGCACCAGCAGTGGCACATCGTCGGGGCGCTCGCGCAGGGCCGGCAGCTTTATTTTGATAAGGTTGATGCGGTAGTATAAGTCTTCCCGAAAGCGGCCCTCTTCTACCAACTGCGACAGATCTTTGTTGGTGGCGCACACCACGCGAATGTCCAGTTTGCGGGAACGGCTGTCGCCGAGCACTTCGTAGGTGCGGTCCTGCAGCACGCGCAGCAGCTTTACCTGGCTGTTGAGGTCCAGTTCGCCAATCTCATCCAGGAAAATAGTGCCTTTGTTGGCCATCTCGAAACGGCCCACGCGATCGGCTTTGGCATCAGTAAAAGCGCCGCGCTTGTGTCCGAACATTTCACTCTCAAATAAACTTGCGGAAATACCGCCCAGGTTTACTTTTACAAAGGGTTGCGCTTTGCGACTGCTGTTACGGTGCACAGCCTCGGCAATCAGCTCTTTGCCTGTCCCGCTCTCGCCCTCAATTAAAACCGACGCGTCGGTTGGGGCAATCTGGCTTATTTTTTTGAGGATCTGCAGCAACTGCGGGTTGTTGCCAACTATATTGCTGAAATCGTACTGCTGGTCCAGCTTCCGCCGCGTGAGCGATTCATCAGAACTTATACTTTGCTGCGACAGGCTGAGGGCAGTGCGTACCGACTGCAGCAGGTACTCGTTGCTCCAGGGCTTGGTAATAAAATCGGCAGCGCCCAGGCGCATTCCTTCCACTGCCAAACTAATAGAGCCCCAGCCGGTGATAAGTATAACAGGAACCTGGGGATATAATTTTTTGAACTGCTCCAGCAGTTGCAACCCGTCGTGGCCGGTGGTGTCGATGGAAAAGTTCATGTCCATCAGCACGAGCTGGAGCGGGTATAATTGTGCCAGCTCCAAGGCTTCTTTGGGTGTAGCCGCCTCTTTGGTTTTAAAAGCATGCTGCTTCAGCAAAAGGCTGAGAGAAGCGCGTATGGCGATATCGTCGTCTATGATTAAGATCATGCGGGGCAGGATTCAGGTATAAATATAGCTGATTTGCAGGAAGTATAAATCGGTAAGTTAAAAGTATAAACCCGGCAGGTTTTAAAACCTACCGGGTTTGGAGCACCGCCTACTCCTCGTGCAGCGCTGTAGCCGGCTGTATGGCTGCAGCTTGTCTGCTAGGGTAAAGGGCGCAGATGGTTGTGAGCAGGTAGATCAGCACGACGGCTCCAATCAGGGCGATCAGGTATACTTCCGACTCTACCTGGAAGACCTGCAGTAACGGAAACTGCACCGCAAACAGCACGCCAAGCAGCAACCCAAACGTGGCCAGCACCAGTACTTCACCGATGAACTGGCGGTAGATCTGAATGGAGGCTGCCCCAAGGGCGCGGCGCAAACCAATTTCGCTATTCCGGCGGCTGATATTGTACCAAAGCACTCCGAACAGACCTAAGGCTACATTGAAGATTAGGAAGCCACAGATCAGCCCCAACGCCAGCATAGGTATCAGCGTCAGTTTGGCTTTATTCTGGCGCATCTTTTCCAATGTGGATACTTCTATTGTCCAGCTTTTTGCAATGCCGGAGAGTTGCCGCACCATCTTTTCTTCGAAGCTAATACCCGTACCTGGTTTAACGCGGATCAGGAGCTCGTTACGGAAGTCGTTTTTGTTCTTTTGCAGGTTGATGCGCGTGAAGAAGGCTGGTTCTTCCGCCGCGTACTCACTGTAGCCCCGGTAATGATCTACTACGCCCACCACCTCATAGCTGACAGAATCGTTTTTGGGCAAGCGCTTGCCAAGCGGGTTTGTTTCTCCAAAAAGCTGCTTTTGCATAACGCTGTTGATAACGATGGGTTCGAACCGGGAGGCATCGTCCTGTGAGCCGAACCAACGGCCCTGGCTTACCTGCAGTTGCATTACGGCTTTAAAATCATCCTGCACCTCATATTCGTCTGCCTCCACGTCTTTTACGTTGCCATAAGACATATGATTCCGCATCTGGCTGAAAGAAAAAGGTGCGTTGCTGCTGGTTAAGGAAGCATGTTCGACTTCCGGAAATGCCCGGACACGCTGCAGTACCTGTTCCAGCTGAACCCGGTTTTGGGCAGTGGAATCGGTGTTTGGCCGCATCGTCAGCAGCCATACGTTCTCATGCTGAAAGCCTAGCGGCCTGGAATAATTGCGCACATTGTACACAATAAAGCTCAGAACACCGAACAGCACCAGGAAGCAGAAAAAAATCTCCGTAATCAGCAGAAAGTTGCTCTTCTTCCGGTTCCAAATTAATTTAAACAGATGGCGTATCATTGTGAACCTCCTTTCAGTGCCTCAACGGCATGTAAGCGTGACATTTTAAAAGCAGGGTAAACCCCCGAAATCAATCCAAAAACAAGGCAAAGCAGCAGGCCCAGCGCAAAAACGCGCAGGTTCAGGCCCAAATTGGCGTATACAATGAGCCCGCTGTCGTTGATGAGCCACAGCACTCCCGCCGACAGCACAAAGCCCAGTAAGCCGCCAAGTAGTGTCAGGAAGATGTTCTCAACAAGGAATTGCCCGATAATGGTGGTGGAGGACGCTCCGAACGCCTTGCGCACCCCGATCTCGGATGAGCGCTCCATAATCCGGCTGATGTTGATGTTGACCAGGTTAATGGCAGGAAGCAGCATGAACAGAAATGCAACTGCGGTTAACAGACCATACAGGATGCCCACGCCCGGCTCTTTTCCATTTCCCAGAAAGGTGCGGGCCATACCTTCCAGAAAAGTGTCGGGAAAGGAGTAAAGCTTCGTGCTTTTTTCAGGCTGCTGCCCCTCCACCTGCTGCAACATAGCGGCGTATTCCGCCTTAATTTGGGGGACGTCCGATGCTTTGGCTGCCTTGATGGTGGCGAAGTAAGTGCCTCGCAGCCCGGGAGCATGAAAGTCCTGGCTTTTTAGCGTGATGGGTACCCACACATCGGCATAAGAGTGCAGGCGCAGCACCGGCACGTCTTCCACCACGCCCACTACTTTATACTTTACCTGGTCAACTTCTATGTACTTTCCAACGGCGTGCCCGGCACCGAAGTACTGTTTCCGGGTATTTTCGTTGATCACTGCCACGCGATTGGCGCTTTGCACATCCTGCCGGGTAAAGGCACTGCCTTCCAGAAAGTTGAAGTCCAGAATGTCCCAGAACTCCCTATCGGTATACTTGATGTCGAGCGCCAGTTTTCGGCTATCAATATAGCTATTCACCTGAAAAAACATCGAATTGATAGAGACTTTCTCAGGCGTTTTCAGCGTGCGGACATAGTTGTTGAGAAAGTGATAGCTGGGCGGGCCGCTGGACGAGAAGCCGCCATCGTGTTGCTCCCGCATCATGTTCACGAAGAGCAACCTATCGGTTTCCTGCTCAGGCATTTGCGGACCGAAGGCATGGTCGAAGAGGGAGGTAGCCACCACCAGCACCATCAGCGTAAAGCTGATGCCGAAGAGACTGATGAAGGTAAAAAACTTGCGCCGCAGGAGCACCTTCCACGCGATTTTGAGATAGTTCTTCAGCATGGCTATACTTTTTGAAATTCGTGAATCTTCGCATCCGACACCTGCTGCCCGTCGAAGAAGCGCACCAGTCGCTCGGTTTTCAGGGCCATGTTCTCGTCGTGTGTTACCATCACTATGGTGGTGCCGTCCTGCCGGTTCAGGTTGAGGAGGATGTGCATCACTTCCTCGCCCATTACCGAGTCCAGGTTACCAGTGGGTTCGTCGGCCAGTATAATTTCCGGCTGCCCGATAAGGGCGCGGGCAATGGCCACACGCTGCCGCTGGCCGCCCGAGAGTTGGTTCGGATAATGCCTGGTGCGGGCACTAAGGCCAACCTTTTCCAATGCTATCTTAGCCCGGCGGCTGCGCTCCGTGCCAGAAACACCTTTGCGGTAGAGGAGGGGTAGCTCTACATTGTCCAGCACACTCAGGTCGTTCACCAGGTGGTAGCTCTGGAAAACAAAGCCTATTTTTTCGTTGCGGAGGTGTGCCAGCTCTTTGTCTTTGTAGCTTTTGATGGGCTGCCCGTTGATTTCCACGATGCCTTTGCTGGGCACATCCAGCAGTCCCATAATGTTGAGCAGCGTACTTTTGCCGCAACCCGACGGGCCCATCACAGAGAGAAACTCCCCTTTCGGAACTGTCAGGTTTACGTGCTGCAGGGCCACCGTCTCAATGGTTTTGGTTTGGTAGACCTTCTCGATGTTTGATAGCGTGATCATAGTTTTAAGGTATGGTTTTTTTGATGATTTCTTAATTTGGGCCCGTGTTCCTCTGTTTGTCTTTTAATTAATTTTATCATTTCGGGCCATTGCGAGAGATCTATTGCAGTAGCTGCTGTTCGTAATCTTTGTTATACTTTGTAGCTGTTGTTCATCCTCTGTTTTATACTTGTCCTGTTTCACCTTTTATTCGGAGCCCTCAAGGCCGGGAGGCCTCGTCCTTGGGTTGAGCGCGGCGGCGTGAACCTGCGCTGGAGCGCTGCCGCATCCGCGGCACCGGAACACACCAAGGCGCTCAACCCAAGGACTGGAACTATTTCCAGTAGCTCCTGCCTTCCGCTATGCCCCTGTTCTTTATTAATGCTCGCAATTTTGTCATCTTGGAAAGATCTTGGTATAAAGGAGGTTAAACTTATGCTATGGTACATCAACCATTCCCTTTAACTTCAGCCATGTTCCCCTACTCTGAGCGGCAGGGATGTTTGGACCCGGTGCTGCTAAAATTAATCTCTTGTTCTTCATCTCTCCTCCTCCATGTCCTGCAACGCGGTTTGTTTTTCAAAATCGTAGAGCGTGAGCTGGCGCAGGCTGAAGTGGGCGGTCCAGAACTCGCTGAGCGCGGCAATGTAGGCCCGTCGTGCCTGGTCTTTCTCAGCTAAAGCAATGTTTAAATCCGTGATGCTGATGCGGCCGATAACGAAGGTGTTTTTGGCAATTTCGTACCGTTGCTGTGCTATCTCGTCTGTCTCGGCGGTAGTTTGTATTCTGGCTTTCAGGGTGTTGTACCGGTTTACCTGCGTGAGAACCTGCTGCTCAAAGCTGGCTTCCTCCTGGCTCAACTTATATTGCACCAGCTGTTGGTTCAGCTCCGCAATTTTATAGATAGAGCGCTGCCGCCCCCAGTCCAGCACCGGCATGCTAAAGCCCAGACGGACGCCCTGCTGGTTATCAGGCTGGTTGTAAATGTCGGTCCAGGTGGCGCCGCGGTTGGTGAGGCCGAAGGTGGCGTAGAGGCTGGCATTTAGCCCGTTGTCGCCTTTGGCTTTGGCTACCAGGCTTTCTGCCTCCAGCATCCGCCGGCGGAAGTTTATACTTTCCTTCCGGTTTTTGCGTGCTTGTTCCAGCGCCAGCTGAGCTGCAACGATGGTGGCAGGTATAACTTCGGGAACATCCAGTTGCAGCTGCGCGCTGTCTTCCAGGCCTGTAAATGTTTTCAGGGCGAGGCCGGCGGTTTGCTCGTCCAGGGTAGCCTGTGCCAAAGCCAAATCTGCATTAAGCACCGCCAGGCGGAGCTGCAGCAAATCGTTTTTAGAGAGCCTGCCCAGGTTATACTTCTCCTGTGCAATCTGGTAAAGGGTATCGTTGTTGGCTAAGTTTTTGGCGGCTATACTTTGATTTACCTGTGCCAGCAGCAGATCGAAGTATAATTCGGTAGCGTCCACAGCTATACTTTCGCGCTCCTCCAGGTATTTGCGCTGCGATTCCTCATACTTTAAGGGCTCAATCTTTTTAGACCAAGCCAGGCCATTGTAGGCAAAGAGCGGCTGCTGCAGGCCGATGATGGCCGGGTTGCCGTTGTAGCGGGTCTGGTTGCGGTCAAAGTCATCGAAGCGCTGCATCAGCGAAGTTACGAAAATAGTGCCGCCCGTCGGTCCGACAGCCTGGCTCAGCGTGAGGCCAAGTTCTGCGTTGTTGATGGATACCGGTCGGAATTCCAGTGTACCATCCGGCTGGGTAACAGGCGTAATGGAGCGGCTGAAATCGGGCAAAACACCTTCCAGGCTCAGCTGCGGCTTGTAATCAGACTTAAAGCTGCGCCACTGCCAGTAGCTGGTTTCGCGGGTAGTCTGGGCCTGCTTTGCCACCGCCGATTGCTCCTGCGCCAGCGCAATTATCTCCTGCAGGCGCAGTTGTCGTGTTGCAGGCTGGGCTATACCTGGGGCGCAGCGCAGCAGCAGACACATAAACAGCAAACAAGGCAGGAACAACTTTTTCATGGGTTTATACTTTAGCGTATCACTTCTTTATCGTATCACGTGCTACAGGATTCGATAATATCTACTTCAAATCTACCTTTGGCATGTGCGCATAATCCTGCATATCCGAAATAACTACTTCGTCGCCGGGCTGGACGCCGTTTTCCAGCTCTACATAATCCGTGTTGCTTACGCCCACCTGTGCCGGCACGCGCACCAGCTCATCCTGCCGCACGATAAAAACCTGGTTGTTGGTGTTACCGCTAAAGTATGGGCCGTTCTTCACGCGAAGCGTGTTGGGTTTGGTGGCGGTGGTCACGTATACATCCACGCGCAGGTTGGGGCGAAGCAGTTGGTTATTATCTTCATCCAGCGCCACGTAAAAAGTGATGGTACCGTTTGTAACCGTTGGATCTACTGTGATAATGGTGCCGCTAAGGTCGGTTTCGTTGATGCGTACAGTTGCCTGTGCGCCAGTTTGCAGCTGTCCGGCAAAAGCATCCGACATGACGGCCTGTACTTTGTAGCTGCTCAGATCGGCAAGGCGGGCGATCACGTCGCCGGCATTCACGTTGCTGCCTGTTTCGCTGTTTACCCACGTAATCACGCCCGGGCGATCAGCCCGCACCTCCGCCTGTTCCATTTTGCGCTCCAGTTCTTCAATCGAGCGGCTTTGTATCGCCATGGTAAAGCGTAGTTCCTGTTCATCAGCTTTCAGCAACTGGCGTTCGGTGGTCATGTCCTGCTCTATCTGTGCGAGTTCCTGCTGCGCTATTTTTAGGTTTAGTTCCGCCTGTTTTACCCGTTCCTGCGTGCCGCCGCCAATTTTCAGCAGGTATTGTTCATCTCCTAACTGCGCCTGCAGGCTCTTTACCTGCATGCGTTTGATGGCCAGCTCAGAGATTAATGCGTTAAGCTTTTTTTGTAGCTGCAGGCGGAGCTGCACCCGCTTGTGCTCGTTCAGCTCCGCTTCGTCTTTCAATTTCTCGTAAGCCAGCTGGGTAAAAGCCTTGTCGAGGAGCAGAATCTGATCACCTGTTTGCACCTTGTCGCCGGTATGGTGTACTACCTGCTCAATGCGCGCCTGTATCGGGCTGGTTATTGCCAGCTCATGCTCCGGCACTACCACGCCGCTCGCTGTTAGGGTGGCCGCTACAGGTCCGCGCTCTACCTCCGCTGTTCTTATCTCAGCGCGGCTCAGGCTGGGCGTGATAAGTCTTTTGAACCCAAACACGGCAACTGCAATCAGCACCAGGATTATGCCTGTCTGCCAGATGCGTTTTCTCTTGTGGGCTTGTTTAGCTGAGGCTGAAAGTTCGCGATCCATGGTATTATTTTATACTCATTCAGACCTATAAAGCCAATTTGTATGCCATTATGATAAATAATTGAAAGTCAGTAATTTAATCTTATATTATTGGATTTTCAGGCCTGAATAAGTGTTCAGAAATGAACAGTGTGTGCGGTTTCAGGAGGATGATTATGGAGGCTGCGAAAAGTTTTTCTTTAACAGCAAAGCCATACTTTAAGCCCACTCCTGGTAAAGTATGGGAGTAAGGATAGCATTAAACCGCACAGGTGCCAGCAAAGTATAGGTTTGCTGACACCTGTGCGGTTTCTACTTACTATGGACTGGAGGCCTCGCCCGGATTCGGTATTGCTGCTGGTGCGCTCTGAGCATGTATAACTGCAGGCGTTTACGGCCGAAAAGGCTTCAGGCAGGCGTATCGGATAATGTGCCTTTGCGCTGATGTGGTTAGTTTCCGGCAGGCGCTTTCTGCGCGAAGCCTGTGCGGGTCATCTCGCCCCAGCTCTTTTTGCCTGTAATCAGGTCGTAGTTGCCTTTGATGGCTGCCCATACTGTAACGGGATGATAAAACACAGGCTCGAACAGGGCGGTGCCCAGTAATTTGAGCATGTGTTTTGGCCGCTTATACTGCTGGTAAGAGCGCTCCTCAAATAAAATAGCAGAGACCGAAGTCATAATAGCAAACGCGTAAACAAGGCCGAAGAAAGAAAAGAAGTAAGGCCAGTTGGCATACCCAAGTATAGCCATACAGATAAAGAACAGCGTACCGAAAAATTCAACTAAAGGAGCGAGCCATTCAAACAATATCCAGAGTGGCAGGCTTAGCATTCCCAAAATGCCATACTTTTTGTTGAAAATCATTTTGCGGTGCAGCCACAAAGTCTCGGCTGTTCCTCTTGTCCAGCGGTTGCGCTGCCGCTTTAGTATGTCCCAAGTTTGGGGCGCTTCGGTCCAGCAGAGCGGGTCCGGAATAAATGCGACTTTGCAGGGTGTTTTTTCTTCATACATGAGCCGGCGCATGCGTACCAGCAACTCCATGTCTTCTCCAACGGTGTTGTGGTTATAGCCGCCTGCGCGTATTACTGTTTCTTTGTCAAACATGCCAAAGGCGCCGGAGATAAGTAAAAGTCCATCCATTTGCGCCCAGGCCATCCGTCCCATCAGGAAAGCCCGGAAATACTCCAGCACCTGCACCCGCGCGATAAACTTTTCAGGCACCCTTATACTTATCAGGCGGCCAGCCTCCACCACGCAGGAGTTAGCAATCCGGATAACACCGCCTGTAGCAATTACCTTTCGCTCCTCTTCCATAAAGGGTTTTACCAGTTTCAGCAAAGAATCTGATTCCAGCACGCAATCCACATCAATGCAGGCAATAAGCTTATTGGCCGCGATGTTAATGCCGACATTCAGCGCATCCGCCTTGCCGCCGTTTTCCTTATCAACTACCACCAGCTTGTGGTAAGCAGGATTCCTGGCTTTATAAACGCCTCGGATAGGTTTTGTGGCAATTAATTCGTTAACAGCAAAATCCAGTTTTTCTAATTCATAAGCTTTAATGAGCAGCTCCATGGTGTTGTCTTTGCTGCCATCGTTCACAATAATAACTTCGCAGTTGTTGTAATGCAGCGTCAGCAGCGATCTGACATTGTCTACAATGGTCATCGACTCGTTGTAGGCGGGGGCAATCAGCGAAACAGAAGGTGCAAAGGGAGACGACAGGATAGCACGGTAATTAACAAAGCTGTTTTTTTGTTTATACCTTTTCATGGCCCATGCAGATATAGCCGAAAGCACAACGTAGCTCAGGCAAATGCCGATGGCATAAAACAGGATAAGGTAATTAAAGAACCCGGCTGTTTCAGATAAATAGTATTGCATCAGATTATTCATGTCGTGGGCTCTAAAGTATAAGCGGCAACAGGCTGCAGCCCATGCTGTGGGTTGTTTTTTATTATGCTGATTAATTCGTTTCCGCGGGCGCCGCATTGGGCCATGGCCCTGGCAGCTTCAAACTGCACACCTTTGTCGCTGTCGTGTAGTTGGTTATTATAAAATGTGAGCAACTCGTCTCCGGCAATAAGCGCAAGCGTTTTCAGGATCTCCTGCCGCATGGTAACCTGTTCGTTGCCGTAGATTTGCAGCAACTTTTCAGCCGCTTCACAGGCCCCAAGGTTACGCAACGCAACTACTGTTTCCTTGCGGATAAGGGCTGATGGATGGTCCAGCAACTTAAGCAGATCGGCAACCGCATCGTACTGGTTATAATGCTCAATCATCCGGATACAGAACATCACAATGGTGTCCTCATCTTTCTGCAGCCATTGGCTGAAAGCAGGTATTTTGATGGAGTCGGCCTTTTGTGCGGCGCGTGCCAGCTGCATCTGCTGCCATTCCATCAGCGGTTCTTCCAGTTCATCCAGAAACGAGAAAGGTGCTTCGTTTTGCAGGTGCACCAACGCTATCTGCGCTTCGGAACGCAAAACCGGATGTGAGTGGTTGATAAATGCGCGGATTAGCTCAACGTCCTGCTTCATGCCCATTTCTGCTAGCTCGCATATACCATTTGCATTCTTGGCCCATGACGAAGTATAAAGTTTTTGCTTGGCATAAGCGTGTAGCCCCAGGCTCTGGTAAAGCGTCCGTAATCTGTCGGATGATTCGCCGGTGATATTCCTGTGTAATTTGAGCAGGTTTTCGATGAAGACGTAGCGCTGAAAAGCATTGGTTATATACTTCTGCCTGAAGCTTTCCAGGTGCGAAGCTGTGAGCTCATCGGCGTTGAACAGGTAAGATGTAATAAACTGCTGCGCCTTTTTGTCCATCCACCTTCTTTTCCGGAAACGGACACCATCCCTGAACCTGCTGTAAATGATAAACAGGAAAAGTATAAAAGCAATAGCAGCAAAAAGCAGCGAAGTGAGCAGGTTTAGTTGCACAAGGTCAGGCAGCTCCGGTATTGCCGGAAGTATGCGGGAAGGGTATGTTGTTTCCATTGTCTAAAATTTATTCAGAACTGATATGCCCACCGTGTACCTGCTGCGGAAGGAGTCTTTCGCATACTCTTCATACTCGTAGGTAAATGTGCCGCCCAGCAGGTATTTTTTTCCGAGTCGGAACTGGGCATCCAGCCCGGCACGGGTGGAGTTCAAACGGCTTATTTCCCGGAAACCTACCTGTTCAGACGGAACACTGCCTTTGCCCAGGACCAGGGTAAGGTAGTCTTCTTCGCTTTTGAGATATTGGCGCAGCTGCAGGATGCCTGTTGTCTGCCATTCGTTATTCGTCCGCTGCAGGAATGATCGGAAGTTCAGCCATTTTTTAGGGAAATACTTTCCTACAGAACCTGTGTATAAAACAACGGTTTCATCCGGAAAGAACAGCCCGCGGGCGCCCAGTGATGCTTCTATTACGTGCGGGAATACATGATATAGTTCGGCGCCGGTGCGGTAGGAGGGGAATAACTTTTTATCGGATGCGCCAATGTTCAGGTAAGCATACGTATTCCTGCTGAGCTGCGGATAGGCATCAAGTTCACCCTGCAGGCTTTTATCGCCATAGCGCTGTGCATAACTTACCCTTGCCAGGTATTTGCTGCCGGAGGTCTGGTGGGTATACTCCAGTGCCCCCAGGTGCCAGGCATCTGTGTGCTGATCAAAAGCAGTTACCTGGTAGCTGGCTTTCAGGATATCTACGCGAAGCGCCTGCTGCACCTGGGCCTTTATTTTCAGTGCATCTTTGTTTTCCGGTTCCTGCTTTAGCAGCATGTCCAGGGTAGTGGCGGCATCTTCATACTCTTCTATAGCATACAAGGCACGGGCTTTCCGGAGCAGGAAAGGAACAGCAGCGGGTGCAGCGGCAAGGCCGCTGTTGCTATAGGAAAGCGCTTTCTCAGGAGCATGTGACCATAACTCGATATCAGCCAGCAGGAGTAATGCTTCCTGCCGGGCCGGAGATTTCTGTAACAGTGGCTGCAACAGCACCCTGGCAGAGTCGTATTGCTGTTCCCAGGCATATGTGCGGGCAATCAGCAGCGTGGCATCGGTATAAGCCGGAATTGCCTGCAGTACTTGTCTGCCAAGTTGCCGGCTATACTTATACCTGCCTTTATAGGCCAGTTCCTGCGCCTGCCTGAAAAGTGAATCAGCCTTAGCGGCAGGAACCTGCGCCTGCAGAGCACCGGAGAAGAGCAGGAAGGATAAGCACAGGCAAAGCGCTGCACCGCACCCCGAAGTTAGCTTCATTTTGTAACAGTATAACGGATAAGCAGGCGTTTTACACGAAGCGAAAGTTCACCCGGGCTAAAAGGCTTGGCAATAAAATCATCAGCGCCAAGTTTAAAGGCATCCATAATGGTGCCTTCTTCATCAGCCGCAGAGAGTACGATTACAGGCAGTTCGGGCAGGTTTGTTTTTGCATAGGATAGCACTTCCATGCCGGTTACAAAGGGCAGCATAAGATCCGTAAGCACAAGGTCAAATTTGTTGTTTTTCAGCTTTTCCATCGCTTCCCTGCCATCCCTTGCTACTGTTACGCTATAGTTGTCCTTCTTCAGCCGGAATTCAAGCGTGCGTAAAATCATTTCATCGTCTTCAACTACAAGAATCATCATAAGTATAAGTTTGCTGTGTTAATTGCGGCGCTTACGGCCGGATAAATTTTAGCTTAATAACCTTTGCAGATAAAGCTTATACAAAGTGCTTTACTTTGGCGGCTTCACCCGGAAGTATAAATTGTTTGTCAGGCTGAAAGGGGCTGCAGTTCTACCATTACTTTACTATTTATGTCGGTAAGCTCCTGGTTTAGTTGCAGTACATGGTCAACTTCAGGGTTTTGCTTTACCAGTTCTTCTATTTGTTTGAGTCTTGTCAGCATACTTTCTGCACCTATCAGCGATACAGAGGACTTAAGTTTATGGGCTATTTCCTTAACTTCCGGCAAATTATTTATCATGGCTGCCTGTTTCATTTTTTCCAGCTCCCGGGGTGCCTGTTTCAGAAAGAGGATAATCATTTCCTTAACAAAGTTGCTGTCGCCGCCCGACATTCTATGCAGGTAAGCCAGATCGCACAGCTTTACAGCCGGCGGCGCTGTATCGGGCTCACAAGGTAGTTCGGGCTTTGGAGTGCCTGCCAGCAGGTAGAGCTTGCTGAGGAGCTCCTGGGTTTTAAAAGGTTTGGAGATATAATCATTCATGCCCTGCGCCAGGCACTTTTCCTTTTCGCCGCTCATGGCGTGCGCCGTCATAGCCATAATAGGCACCTCAGCTTTCAGCTCATTACGAATGTGCCTGGTCGCCTCGTATCCATCCATCACCGGCATTTGAATATCCATTAGTATGGCATCAAAGTGTTTTTTCTGTCTGATAAGCGCCACTGCTTCGCTTCCGTTCACGGCAAGTTCAGTTGTAAAGCCCATGTCGTGCAAAACCCGCAGGGCGAGCTTCTGGTTGAGCGGGTTGTCTTCTGCTACAAGTATGTGTAACTGGCGGCGGAATATAGTGCTGTCTTCCGGCTGTGCATGGGCGCTGTAGGGCAGCAGGTCGTCTTCCGCAACCAGTATATAAGGGATGGTTACCTCGAAAACGGAACCTTGTCCGGGAGTACTTTCCACTGAAATACGGCCGCCCTGTAGCTCTACCAGGTTTTTAACAATTGTTAAGCCCAGCCCCGAACCTCCGAACTCGCGTGTGGTGGAACTGGAGGCCTGGCTGAACCGCTCAAATACTGTTTCCAGCTTATCTGCTGGTATGCCGATGCCGTTGTCAGTTACTGAGATGGTTATCCAGGCTTTATCCGGTTCGGTTTTATGGACCTTTGCATTAACCAGTATGGCGCCCTTTTCTGTAAACTTTATGGCATTATCAACCAGGTTAGATATGATCTGCGTTAACCTGACCGGATCACCCAGCACCAGCGCCGGCAGCATATCGCCAGCTTTTATACTTAATTCCAGGCCCTTCTGACGAGCTTTGGGCTGCAACATCATTACCAGTGAATCCAGTAGCGAGGCAATACCGAAAGGTATAACCTCCAGTTGGACCATGCCGGATTGCAATTTTGAGAAATCAAGAATGTCGTTGATGATGATGAGCAGGTTCTCGCCCGACGTGCGTATTGCCTCAGCAAACTGCTTTTGCTCTTCGTGCAGGCCGGATTTAAGTAAAAGATTGGAGAAGCCTATGATAGCATTCATCGGTGTACGGATTTCGTGGCTCATATTCGCCAGGAAACGATCTTTGGCAACAGATGAGGCTTCAGCCGCCTCTTTGGCTTGCATCAACTCTGCTTCCGCGATTTTACGATCCGTAATGTCCTGAAAGGCTGCAATAGCATATACAACCTCATTAGCTCTGTCGAAAACCGGGCCGGCTGTTTCAGATAAAAGTATTATGTCATTACCCTGCCTTATCTCAATGTTATCTGTTTGCGCCTTAATGCCGCGCAATGCCAGCATGATTGGCATCTGCTCCAGGGGATAATACTCATCGGTGCCTGCCATAAACAAACTTTCATCATGCTCCAGTTGGTGTATATTCTGGATTGGCCCTCCCGGAAAAAGCTTAGACAAGACTTCCTGGCCTTGTTTATTGGCAAAAGCCAACTCTCCCCGTGCATCGCGCACGGTAATACCAACAGGAAGCGCCTCAAAGAACTGCTTCAGGCGCGATTCATTTTCTCTCAGCTCATGCTCAAGTTTTACTCTCTTATTAATGTCTTTAAAGATCTTAAAAATGGCAAACACGCCTATGCTAATCATCAGCAAGGTGCCTAGTCCATTTATTATCTTTTCCTGATTGGTAAGCGTGGTGGACTTTTCCTCCCTTTGTGCCAATAGCCTGTTCTCTATTGCTTTCATTCCCACTATTTTAGAATGGATTTTATCCATGAGCATTTTCCCTTCACCTGCCGATATCAGGGCTGCAGCCTGCTCCCTTTTTCTATGAATCATGGAATCATTAAAGGCTATTTTTGCACCAATCAGTGGTTTTAATTCAGCTACATTGCGTTGCTGCGCCGGGTTATCCGATGTTAGTACCTTTACCTGCTGCAGGTGCCGATAGATGCTTACCTGTACGCTATCGAAACTCTGTAGGAATATTGTATTGCCGCTGATAGCATAGCCGCGTGCGTTGCTCTCCAGCGTAGTTAGGGCTGTTTTGGTCTGATCTAGCTCATTTATAACCTGATAAGTATGCGAAACCATGTGTTTGGTTTCCTGTAAGTTGTGATTTAGCAGGAAAGAGATAAACTGAATAAAAAGAGTAAGCAGCAGACTGACGCCCAGGCTAAGCAATACTTTTAACTTTAGTTTTCGGGAAGATGCAGGCATGCTGAAGGAGCTACTTATACTTAAAAATTAGGCATATTTTTGATGCAGGCAGCATTAAATAAATAGTAATAGTACAATTGTGTAAATACTGTCAGCACAAATATCGTATATAATCTGATATATAAAATTTTTTAGGTTGAAGAATTGAAAATATTTTTTTCAGACCTATTTTGTACGACTAAAAACGTGCTGTCTGCGCATTTATCCCCATCTTTTATTAATTTGCCTTCACACCTATACATCAAACCATGAACTATAAGGAAAAGCTGATGGCCATCCGGAGCCAGATGAAAGGGGAGGGCGTAAGCGCCTACATTATCCCTTCGTCAGATCCGCATATAAGCGAGTATTTGCCGGACAGGTATAAGTGCATATATTTTGCCTCGGGCTTTACCGGCTCGGCCGGCACGCTGGTGATAACCGAGGACTTTGCCGGCCTCTGGACAGATGCCCGCTATTTTGAGCAGGCCGGTGAACAACTGGAAGGCAGCGGGTTTGAGCTGGTGAAACTAAACGTGCAGCATGCGCCGGAGTATATTCAGTGGCTGGCCGAACGATTAGACGCAGGTGCAATTGTTGCTTTTGATGCCAAACTGATTTCTGTGGGGCTGGCCCAACTGCTGGAGCAGCAGCTTTTGCCCCTTGGCATAGCGCTGGACAGTAGCCGTGATTACCTGGCACCCATCTGGCAGGACAGGCCCAGCCTGCCCACCGCACCGGCATACCTGCTCGGAGAAGAAATAACCGGAGAATCACTGGCGGATAAGTTAGCTAGGCTGCGCGCTGGCCTGCGTAAGTATAAAGCAGATTATCATCTGATTTCATCGCTGGATGATCTGGCATGGCTTTTTAACATGCGTGGCTCTGATGTAAAGTGTAATCCGGTGGTGCTCAGCTTTGCGCTTATCAGCCAAGAAATGGTTATTTTATTTATCGACACCTTAAAGCTAAGCGACGCAGACCAGCATAAACTGCTGGAGGCAGGCGTAGAACTGCAGGCCTATGAATTGATTGAACCTGCCCTGGTCAGCCTTCCTGATGGCGCCAGCATTCTCATCGACCCAAAACGCAACTGCTTTGCACTCTATAAAAAGCTGCCGGCTTCGGTGCGTGTTATCCAGGATACGAATCCAACTGCCTTTTTCAAAGCTGTTAAAAATAAAACAGAGATAGAAAACACCCGCCAAACGATGGTAAAAGATGGCGTGGCCCTGACGCGCTTCTTCAAATGGCTGGAAGAGCATGTCGGCAGCACGCAAATCACAGAAATGTCGGTGGCTGATAAAGTGCGGGCCTTTAGAGAGGAGCAGGAAGGCTTTGTAGGCGAGAGTTTTGATACCATTGCCGGCTACAAAGCACATGGCGCACTGCCACATTACAAAGCTACCCCCGAAAGCGATGCTACCCTGAACCCAGATGGCCTGTTCCTGCTCGACTCCGGCGGGCAATACCAGACCGGCACCACCGATATTACGCGGGTGGTATCTTTGGGCAATTTAACGGACGCAGAAAGTATAGATTATACGTTGGTGCTGAAGGGTATGATAGACGGCGCCTCGGCCCGCTTCCCGAAAGGTACCCGCGGCTACCAACTGGACGCCATCACCCGCAAACCACTCTGGGATTATGCCCGCAATTATGGGCATGGCACCGGCCACGGGGTCGGCTTTTTCCTGAATGTGCACGAAGGCCCGCAAGTTTTTAATCCTTCCCCCACGCCTGTTGACATCGAATTGGGGATGATTACATCGGTGGAGCCCGGTATTTACCGCCCCGGCCAGTACGGCATCCGTATCGAAAACCTGGTGCTGACGGTGGAGGACGAAACGAACGATTTTGGTACGTTTTATACTTTCGAGCAGCTGACGGTTGCCCTGATAGATACCAAACCGGTGAAGAAGGACCTGCTGGAGGCCCATCACATCCAGTGGCTGAACAACTATAACCGGATGGTAGCCGATCGCCTGCAGCCATACCTGAATGATGACGAAGCAGCCTGGCTTCAAGAAAAAGCAAAAGCAATATAACCGCTGATTTATTCTTAACCTGAATGCACCCGGAAGCCTTAGCTATCAACCTGATAGCTAAGGCTTTTTTGCTATACATCTACCTGAATTGATTTCCGGAACCTGAATAATTGCACCGGGACTCTGTTGCTGCAGGTATAGTAAAAGTCATCGGAGGATCAGCCTGCAAGCCTTTGTAAATTATTGTATTATATTATTAAATAATTTACCTGAATTAATCTGTAAACCGTATAAGCCTTAAGATTCGCTAGAGAGGTTTAACTTTGAAATCATACTTCTATGAAGGCAGCTTATACTTCAGGATTAGGGAAAATATTCCCGCCGGTGCTCGTGTGCAAATTCATGGAGAAGTATCGTGTTCCCGTAAGCACACTATTGATTATCTCTCTGCTGCACCTGACGGTAAGTTGCAATTACTACAAGGTAAACACCGCAGCAGGCAGCGAAAACCAGTTTGCGAAGATCAACGAAGCCATCAATACCAGCAAATATTTTATCGTATCAGATGCCAGTCACCGGTTATTTGCTACTGACCTGGTGCTGAGCAAAGACTCCCTGGAGATGCAACTACAGGATATTCCTCCTGTCGTGGCGCATACTTACGAGAACGTAAATGAAAAAAACCGGAAGTATGATCCGCATAAGGGCGGAAAAGAAATCCTGAACGAAGTAAGGATAATTTTAAACGAGGGGAATACTATATCGATTGGTGAACTCTCCATTCCCTTAACTTCAATAAACAGGGTAGATGTAATAGATCGGGCTACAGGCAGAACGGTGGCCTCGCATGTTTTTGGTACTTTAGGCGTTATTGCCGGGGCCATTGTAGTACTCGGGGTAATCGTGGCACTTACCAAAAGCTCCTGTCCTTTTGTTTATACTTACGATGGGCAAGGATATGCGCTGGCTGGTGAGACGTTCGGGGGAGCCATTTTTGCGCCGGTCGAGCGGGACGATTACCTGCCGCTGCCGGGCATCAAACCCGTGGCTGGGAACTACAGGCTACAAATCGCGAATGAGTTAAAAGAACGGCAATACATCAACCTGGCGCAGCTCATTGTTGTGGAACATGCCAACAACAGTACAGCACTGATGGATCGGAAAGGCAAGATCTATACGATTACAGCTCCGCAAGCGCCTGTCTCAGCTGTAACCACAGCGCAGAAAGACTATACAAAAGAAATGCGGGAGCGGGACAAACATCTCTTTCTGTTTAACGAAGCGGGTAATGATGAATTAAAAAGCGAACTGATCCTGACATTTAACAAGAAGGACGCGGATGAAAATGGCAGGCTGGTTTTAAACTTAAAAAACTCTCTGTGGCTGGACTATATTTATGGAGAGTTTACAAAGCTGTTTGGCAGCTATTACAACCGTTGGGCAGCAAAGCAGAAGTTTGAGTCGGGAAAGGAGCTAAACCAGTGGTTTTTTGATCAGGAACTCCCGCTGAAAGTATACGTCAAGCGAAACAATGCCTGGGAGTATGTAGACTATGTTAACCTGATTGGCCCCCTGGCAGCAGCCCGGGATGTGGTGGTGCCGGTAAAGCATCTCTCCGATATTGAAGGAAAACAGCTTGAAATAAAGGTAGAGAGTGGGTTTATGTTCTGGGAGCTGGATTATGCAGGGTTTGATGTAACTCCAAATGAGCCGGTACGGGTACAGCATACGCTAAGCAGTGAGGCTGTTACGAATAATGGAACAGATGTAAATGCCCTGCTGGCCAGCACAGACGAGCAGTATCTGCAGCAACTGCAGGTAGGCGATAAGGTAGAACTGAAATTTGATGCGCCTGAGGCCAGCGGCAAGCAGGTGTCCGTGTTTCTGCACACAAGCGGGTATTACGAGCATATACGGAATTATGAAGGCATACCGGATATGGCAGAATTGATATCCTTTAGAAAGCCGGGTAAGTTTACGGCATTCTCTAAAGAGAAATACCTGGAATTTGCCGGCGGTATAACAGAACCTGAACAAGCAAAAGAGGAAGTAGCCTATGCTCACTAAGAAAAAAACCAGCAGGGCAGAGGCAGTTCCGGCTAATCTGCAGCCTTCAGGGGAAACAATTATCAGCAACAGGTGGCATGTAGCCCTGGTAAGGATAGGTTTGCTGTTAAACGGCTACACACTGGCACTTCGCCACATCATAAACCCCGTACAGGCATTAAGAGCCGTCAGAAACCTGATGGCCCTTAATGCCCGGTTTATGGGTAAGCCGCTCCGGAAACTGGTGAAGGTAGATGGCCGGTACCATTATGTGATGGGTGGCCCATCCTGGCCTTCGCTTGCGTTCAACAGGTACTATCTTACAGAGTTAAACCGTTTTTATACGTTCACAGCACCTAAGCCGGCCCAGCGCAGCGTATACTTTGCCATCACCAAAAAGTGCCCCTTAAACTGTGAACACTGTTTTGAATGGGATAACCTGAACAAAAGAGAAACCCTAACCCTGACCGATTTAAAGCAGATTGTTGCCAGGTTTCAGGAGCAGGGCGTTATGCAGGTGCAGTTTAGCGGAGGCGAACCGCTTGTCAGGTTTCATGATTTACTCGAACTGCTCAGAACGGCTCAGAAAGGCACCGATTTCTGGATAATTACGTCCGGCTACCAGTTAACGTACGAAAAGGCCAGGCAGCTCAAAGAAGCCGGGCTGCTGGGTGTATCTATCAGCCTGGATCATCATGAGCCGGCAAAACATGATGCTTTCAGAGGGCTGGCAGGATCTTACGACTGGGTGGTAAAAGCTGCGCAAAATGTCCGGAAAGCTGGCCTGGTGCTAAACCTGAACCTGTGCGCTACAAAAGATTTTATTTCGCAGGAGAATCTATACGCCTACGCAAAGCTGGCGCATGAACTGAATGCTTCCTTTATTCAGTTACTAGAGCCCCGGGCTGTAGGGCACTATACCGGGAAAGATGTTGCGCTTACTGCAGACCAGATTAAGCTGCTGGAAGAATTTGCTGATGCCATAAATTACGATGCAGCTTTCCGAAATTGGCCTGTCGTAACTTATCCCGGACAACACCAGCGCCACATCGGCTGCTTTGGCGCCGGAAACAGATTTTTATACGTGGACACAGACGGCGACCTGCATGCCTGTCCTTTCTGCCAGAGAAAGTCGGGAAATGTACTGCATGATGACCTTGGCCTGTGTATAGAAAAATTACGCACAAACGGATGCCATGTATTCCCAAGTGCCGGCTGCTGACTGCCAGCGTATGACCTGTTAGCTACGGTAAAAAGTTAATCCCTCCTTGTTCTCCTTTCTTTTAACGGACCCGTATTGCCGCTTTTGCTGAAGGGGCTGATACCTGTTTCTCCTATAAAAATGACCAGGTATAATTTCGGATTGCTGTAGCTCTGCTTGTTGAAAAACACAGCCGGCCTATGTCATATAAAAATTAAATCGGTACTTTAAGGCCGTGAGAGACTACCTGCTTTTTATTGACACCGAAACCACCGGTATTCCGCGTGATTGGGCAGCACCTTACGAACGGGATGAAGACTGGCCACATTCGGTGCAGGTGGCCTGGGCAGTGTATACAAAACACGGGCAGCTGGTGAAAACAGAAAACCACTACGTGCGCAACGACGGGTTTATTATATCAGAGTCGGCTGAAAAGATACATGGTATCTCGAACGATTTCCTGGAGCAGCACGGTGAAAACCGGAAAGAAATTTTTGAATGCTTAGCCGCTGATCTGCGTAAATACCAGCCTTTGGTTGTGGGCCACTTTATGCAGCTGGATTACCACATGGCGGGTGTCGGCTTCTTCCGGTCGGGCCTTGAGAACCCATTAACAGAACTGCCGACATTCTGCACCATGAATGCTTCGGCCGCCTTCCTGCTGCACTCCCACCAGAACTATCTGCGGCTGGGAGAATTGTATGACCGGCTGTTCGGCCAGCCCTTACAGAACCAACACAACGCGCTTGATGATGCCCAGGCAACGGCCAGATGCTTTTTTGAGCTGGTCCGCCGGGGCGACATTGACGAACGTACCATTGCCAGGGAACAAAAACCGCCTGGCCAAAAGAAAGAGATAAGGCAGAAGCGCAATTATGGCTGCGGCCTTGCTGTACTGTTTATCTTCGTTTTATTCACTTTAATCAGTTTCTGGCTATGAGCGACCTACTACAATTCCTGAAATCGGTAAAGCCATTCGACAAACTACCGGACGACGTACTGCTGGGCGTGGCTGACTTGTTGCAGGAAGTACGCTATACCAAAGATACACCCATCTACTACCAGGACGTAACCAAAATGAAAGGTGTGGATTTGATTGCGGAAGGTGAGTATGAAACCTTTTTCTACGATAGTGAACAGAACAAACGAATCATCGATCAGCACACCCGCGGCTACTGCTATGGCGGAGTGTCGGTGCTGCTGAACAGGAAACGGTCGCTGCGGTCCGTTATCGCTAAAAAAGGCACAGTGGTTTATACTTTGCCGCGGCGCGACTTCCGGGCGCTGTGCCAGGCTTATGAGGAGTTTTTCCATTTCTTCACCACTGAGTTCGGCAGGCGCATGCTGGACGATGAATACGCCCATTTTGTAAAGCGCCCTACTACTTTCGAGGAAAACTACATTGCCTCCGACCAGTTATACTCCCGCAAAATTGAAAGTGTGGAATACCGGGAACTGGTTTCCTGCGATGCCGGCACACCCATTTATGAAGCAGCCCGGCTGATGGCCAACCAGCGGGTGAGTTGCCTGTTCGTGACGGATACGCAGGGAAAAGTGGCGGGCTTTGTAACAGATATTACCCTGCGCGACCATGTGGTGGCCCGCCGGGCAGACGTGAACGGCCCTGTAGGCGACATCATGGGCAATCCTGTTGTCTCCATCAGCACCCAGGCTTTTATATATGAGGCTATCCTGCTCATGTTTCAAACCAAAACCCGCTATTTGCTGATTGAGGAAAACGGCAGACATATTGGATTTACCAGCCGCAACAGGCTGGTGAGTGAGCAGGCGCAGTCGCCGTTCGTTTTTATACAATCCGTAAAGCTGGCACAATCGGTGGAGGAGCTGCGGAAGAAATGGCAGAAGGTACCCGAAATAGTATACCAACTGCTGAAACGCGGCGTAAAGCCTGAGATCGTCAACCAGGTGATTACCACTGTATCGGATACAATTGCGCTGAAAGTAATCGAAAGCGCTATTAACGAGATGGGGCCACCGCCGGCCAAATTTGCCTTTATTGTGCTGGGCAGCGAAGGCCGTAAAGAGCAGACGCTCAAAACCGATCAGGACAACGCCATTATTTACGAAGACAAAGCCAACGAGCAGCGTGAACTGGTGCGGGAATACTTTCTGAAGTTTGCTGAACGCGTGTCAGAAAACCTGGATAGTATTGGCTTCAGCTACTGCACAGGCGGCTACATGGCTAAAAATGCCAAATGGACGCACTCGCTTTCGCACTGGAAGCGTAACTATGAGAGCTGGATGGAAGAGCCGGAACCGGCAACGGTGATGCAATTCTCAGCCTTCTTCGATTGCCGCCTTATTTACGGGGAGCCTGTGATTATGGAGGAATTGCGCACTTTTCTGGACGAGGAACTGCAAAAGCCGCTGGGCCGCTTTCTGTACCACATGGCCAACAACGCGCTTCAGTACGTGCCGCCGCTTACGTACTTCAAAAATATCCGCACCTTCACCAAAGGAGAGCGCGAAGTGTTCAATATCAAAAAGGCCATGACACCCATTGTAGACCTGGTGCGGGTGCATGCCCTTGAAAACCGCATTTTTAAGACCAACACCGGCGAGCGCCTGGAAGCATTAAAGGATAAAGGCATTTTTTCTGAAGGCGAATACCAGGAGCTCATGCAGTCGTACTATTACCTGATGAGCATGCGCCTTAAAAAGCAGGCAGTACAGATTATTCACGACAAGACGGAGCCGCAAAACTATATCGATATCCAGAGCCTCACAAAGATTGAGCAGGTCACCCTGAAGGAGATCTTCAAAACCATCGCCAACTTTCAGACCAACATGAAAGTGAAATTTACCAATTCGTTGTTTGGCTAAAAATAAACATGCTATAATGGATTGGCGCAGTAAACCTGCTAGTTTTCATAAGTGTGGCACAGGAATTTATAGTATAAAAAGCTGGGTTTCAGAATTCCCTGCATGATCTTACCTTATCAGATATACCTTACCGGTTTATGTTTTTACGCTTTACGACCGCATGAGCAGCTTTATACTTCTGTTCGGGTGCCTGTTGCTGGGCATGCTGCTCCGGCGGTTACCCGATTTCCCGCGCAACAGCCCGCTGGTTCTCAACCAGTTTATTATTTACATTTCGATGCCGGCGCTGGCCTTATACTTTATACCTGAAGTAACGCTGAACACGGCGGTGTTGCTGCCGGTGGCGGTAGCCTGGATTTGCTTTGCCGGCGCGGCGCTTTTATTCTGGGGCCTGGGCAGGGCTTTTGGCTGGCCGCGCCGGATTGTAGGCTGCCTTATACTTACAGCAGGCTTGGGCAACACCTCCTTCATCGGTTTCCCGGTAATAGAGGCCATTTACGGCCAGGAAGGGCTTAAAACAGCGATATTGATAGACCAGCCGGGTACTTTTATGGTGCTCTCCACGCTGGGCATTGCACTGGCGGCGTATTTTTCAAGCGGGCAGGCCGGGGCCGGCGTTATCGTAAACAGGATTATCCGGTTTCCGCCTTTTCTGATGTTTGTGCTGGCGCTGGGAATGAACCTGGCCGGCTGGCACTTTTCTGACGATGTGAAAGACGTATTTGAGCGGCTGGGCAGCACGGTGTCGCCGCTGGCGCTGGTGTCGGTGGGCATGCAACTGAGGCTGGAGCGGCGCAGCAAACACTGGGGCTTTCTGGCGCTTGGACTGGTTTACCAGCTTATACTTGCACCGTTGCTTATCTGGCTATTGTATGTGCCGGTGCTGGGGCAACGCGGGCAGGTAGTACAGGTATGTGTGCTGGAGGCGGCCATGGCGCCTATGATTACGGCCAGCATTGTGGCAGCCTCTTACGGCCTGAAACCCCGCCTGGCCAACATGATGGTGGGCATCGGCATTCCCGTTTCTATACTTACGCTGGCGGCCTGGTACTGGCTGGTGCAGGGCGTTTGAGTATCGTTGTTCGTTTATCGTTGTTCGTTATTCGGGTGGGCTTTGCCAGGCATGATGGGCGGTTTAATGCTGGAAGTATGAAAGCTGCAGAAGTACAAAAGCCTTCAGATGAAAATGCTGGAGGTATATTTATACTTCAATACACTGCTATTTACTTTTATACTTACAATTTCAAGAAGTCATTTCCTGATGCCTTCCTGACATAACGAAAAACGAACAACGATAAACGATAGCTACTCCTCGTAAGTGTCGAGTTTTATTTTCTCAATCAGCAGGTAATTTTTAAACTGATGAATGAGCTTGTCCATTTCGCTTTCCTTCTGCTGCAGGGCTTCCATTTCCTCGTCTGAGATTTGCAGCACCGGGCGCAGGCGGTTCAGGCTGTCGTTGAGTTGCACAATGGCATCTTCGGCATGGCTGCGCAGCTCCTCGTTCATTTCGTTTTGTACGCCCTGCTCCAGCTCACTGATATAGTTTTCCAGAAACGAAGTCATGTGCCAGGGATTGTTCGGGCGGTTCCAGGTAAAGGTGATATTGCAGCGGCGGCAACGGTAGGTATTGCTCTTCCAGCCCAGCTCGTTGGTGTCTACGCCGTTTTTCTTCAGCATATCGGCTTTGCCGCACTTAGGGCAGGTGGCGTTGTCTTCAATTATTTTTAACAGCCGTTCGCGCTTGTCCAGTATGGCGGCCCGGTTCCGGGCGTGTGTGTAAAGCTGCGTTTCCAGGTTCTGGCAGGCATTGGTCAGTTGGGCGTGTTCCTGGCTCAGCTCGCCCGTTTCCATCAGCAGGGCCGCGCGCTTGCTGAAAAACCGGATCAGCTTGATTAATTCCCGCTCATTTGCTTTCAGTACTGCATCGTTCATCCGGCAAAGGTAGAGGAAAGAGTTAAGAAGTTAAAGATTTAGAGAGTTGGGGAGTTAAAGAGTTAAACATTTAGAGAGTAAACATGTTTGCAGGTGTTTGTTATCACTTGATGTGCCCTCGGTAGTAACTCTAGCTATCTCCCTGATGCTTTTCTTCCTGTTTTAATTTCCTTTTAACTCTCAAACTCTCTAAATCTTTAACGCTCTAACTCTTCTCCCGCACACGTTTGTAAATACGGATGGCCAGCAGCAGGATAACCGAAAAAAGAACAAGGCCCAGGATGCCCCACAACATACTGAGTGAGCTTTTGAGCACAACCAGAAACACAATACTGATCAGGAAAAGCGTGGCCACTTCGTTCCAGATGCGTAGCCGGGTAGCATTATACTTCAGGATGCCTTGCTGCTGTTGCCTGAAAATGCGGTGGCACAGGAAATGGTATACATACAGCCCGGCCACAAAACAGAGCTTCCAGACGAGCCACGACGGAATGCTGCCGTACAGGTATAACATCGTCAGGCCGAAGATAAAGGTAAGTATAGCCGAGGGCCAGGTGATGCCGTACCAGAGCCGCTTTTGCATCAGTGCCAGCTGCTTCTGAAGTATGGATTTTTCGGGTTCAGGTTTCTCTGCTGCTTCAGCGAAGTATATGAACAAACGCACGATGTAAAACAGGCCCGCAAACCAGGTGACCACAAAAATGATGTGCAGGGCTTTGATGTAATAAAAACTCATAACTCGTAAGTATAAACCTGGCTGCAAAGATACTTTAATTGTTGGTTGCCGCTTGCTGATTGTTAAATGGTTGAATTGTTTACGGCTGTTTGTGGTTCAGGTAAAGCCGCAGGAGCTGCGCACATCGCGCGGGCTATGCCGGTTGAAAGACAAATTGACGGGATGCCGCATCGGCGTTGTTTGTTTTGAATAAAGATTAGTAACTTCACATTATTAGCGGTTAAGAGCGCGTTAAAGACCTATGAGAATAACTACGCCTACATTACTTTTAGACAGGGAGAAGTGCCTGCACAACATTGGCAGGATGGTGGAGAAAGCAAAAAAAAGTAATATAAGGCTGCGGCCGCATTTCAAAACGCATCAGTCGGCGCAGGTGGGCGAGTGGTTTCGTTCTTTTGGTGTGGAGGCGATTACGGTGTCGTCGCTGCGCATGGCACGGTATTTTGCCAACCACGGCTGGAACGACATTATGGTAGCTTTTCCGGCCAATATACTTGAAATTGAAAGTATAAACGAACTGGCCGCGCGCATACAACTGCACCTGCTGGCCGTAAACCCGGAAACAGTGGAGCTGCTGGCCGGCAGTTTAAAACATAGCGTCGGTATCTGGCTCAAGATCGATGCCGGCTACCGCCGTACCGGCATCCTGCCAAACGACCATGCAGAACTGGACAAGATCCTGAACAAGATAAAGCAAAGCGATAAACTGCACTTCCAGGGGTTTGTGGTGCACGACGGCCATACTTACAAACAGCCCGACACCGAAGCTATCCATACCATCCATAAAACATCCGTTTACCTCCTGCAACTGCTGCGCGAGCGCTACAAAAGCCAGTTTCCTGCTTTGCAGCTTTCTGTCGGCGATACGCCCTCCTGCAGTATTGTGAACGACTTGAGCGGGGTAGACGAAATCCGGCCGGGCAACTTTGTTTTTTACGACCTTACGCAGCAGCGCATCGGCTCCTGCACTTTTGATGACATAGCCGTGTGCATGGCCTGCCCTGTAGTGGCCAAGCACGCCGACAGGGGCGAGATTGTACTTTATGGCGGCAGTGTACATTTCTCCAAAGATAACCTGCCACAGCAAAACAGCACGGTAATTTATGGCCTGATGGTGGAACTGAATGGGAAAGGATGGACAGCACCGGTGGAAGGACTGGCCCTGGTGTCGCTGTCGCAGGAGCACAGCGTGGTGAAGGCCAGCCCCGAACAGTTCGATAAATACCACATCGGCGACCTGATGTTTGTGCTGCCCGTACATTCGTGCCTGACCGCCGACCTGATGAAAGGCTATCTCACGCTGGAAGGGGAGCGGCTGGAGCATCTTTCGGGCGTACCGCAGCAGGAGGTGTTACTGTAATGGGCACCCCGCAAAAGCCTAAACCAAAGCTGCCTGCCGACGCTGCAGATGATGCCTGGGATAAGATTTCGGCCAGCCCGCCTAAGTATAAAAGCCAGCCTGCCAGGCGGCGCAGCATTCCTAAAAAGAAAAAGCTTACTAAAAGCAATAAAGGGAAATCGCCGCTGCTGTTTAAGGCAGGCGTTGCTGTGCTTATGCTGCTGGTGCTCGCAGTGCTGTACGTAGCGCTTTTTGTGGAAAAGCCTGAAGCGGCCTGGCCGGAGGGCTACAGCGTATACGGCATTGATGTGTCCAAATACCAGAAAGAGATTGACTGGCAGAAAGTGCGCGGGAATGAAATCTCGTTTGCCTTTTTAAAAGCTACCGAAGGCGCCACCCTGCAGGATGCCTCTTTTAAAGGAAACTGGGAACAGGCGCGCCGTGCCGGTATTCTGTGTGGCGCCTACCATTTTTACAGGCCGCACCTGAATCCGGAAGTACAGGCCAGAAACTTTATATCGCTGGTGAAATTGCAGCCCGGCGATCTGCCGCCTGTGCTGGATGTGGAGGTAAAAGGCCGGAAATCAAAGGAGCAACTGCGGCAGGATCTGCAGGTATGGCTGCGGCAGGTAGAAAAGGCATACGGCATCAAACCCATTATCTACACCAACTATACTTTTTACAAGGATTACCTGGCAGGTCATTTCGACGATTATCACCTCTGGATAGCCCATTATCAGGTGCCGGAGCTGAAACTGGAAAAAACCGACAAACTGAAACTTGCTTTCTGGCAGCACACCGATGGCGGTGTGATAGACGGAATTGTGGGCGCAGTAGATTGCAACGTATTTTACGGCAGCATGCGCGATTTAAGAAGCGTTTGCCTGAAAGCGCATCCGTAGAAGCAGAAAATACAAATCCGGCTTTAACAGATAATTCATCAATTCCCTTACGGATTTCCTGTTTAGATACCTTTATACCGTTTACCTGCCCGGATATACGAGACTGATAAAAGCAGCGGGCGGAACATCATAACTGATGCTCCGCCCGTTGCTTTTATACTATATTAAATACTTACTGTAGTATACTACCCGTTATTCTGTTAATAGCGATCGTAGTCTCTGTTGTCGTCCCGGCGGTCATGGTTGCGGTCAAAAGTGCGTGTCTGGTTCTGGCTTCGGATATAGTCGCTTTCTGGATTGTTGTTGCTGCCGCCAAAGTAGCCGCTCATGCCGTAGCGTTCGCTGGTGCTGCCGGTGTCGCCACCATGTGCATAGCCGTCCCTGGAGCCCCAAAAGCCCGAATAGTTGTCTCTGTTGCGTACATCACGGTCGTAGCCGCTGTCTATGTAGTTTCCGCGGGAGCTGCCACCATAGCTGTGTGAGCCATAGTTGTCGTTGCCGGAACGGTTCAGGTCGTTGCTTTCAAAGCGGTGCGCAGTATCGTTGCCATACAGGTTGCGGTTGCCCGAGTTAGAACTCATGCCCCTGTCGGAACCACGGTTATAGGCACTGTTGCCGGAGTTGTAGTTGCTGCGGCCGCTGTACATATTGCTGTTGTAGCCAGGGCTGTTCAGGTTACTTTGCCTTGCCTCGTCCGGGCTGCCCATACCACTGAAATAATTGTACCCGCTGCTGTCGTTGCGCTGCGATGGGTGTTGTCCGCCCCTGGCAGTGCCAAAGCCCTGTGCGCCGCCGTAGCTGCCCATGCTGCCATAGTTGCGGGAAGTACTGTAAGGGTCGTTCATGCTGCGGTTGGCTGTATGGCGTGAGCTGTCCGGGTTGTTGCCCTGATTGCCATAGCTGCCGCGGGACTGGTAACCGTAGTTGTTGTCCTGCTCCGGATGACGGTAACGCTCTGATCGATGTGTCTGATAATGGCCTGTATCGCCGTAGCGATCTGATTGATTTCTGTTCATAGCTTTTAGAATTTTAGAGGTTATAAATAGTTGTCTTCTATCTTTTTAACGGGAGGGAATAGCAGGGGTTAACGAAAATCTGAAATAACGGCAGTAGCAGCCGGGAACAAATAACGCCGGATCAGCACCCCATTTGCCGCTGGCATAAGCCGGAAAGTGAAACAGCCCTGAAGCCAGAGGAGATCAGGCAGGCGCCAGCATCCGAAGTATGACTTCATGTGCAGAACAGAAATCTTTATTCAGGGAGAGGAATCAAATAAACCGGTTTATCTGGCGCAGCCATACTTTGCCTGTGCAACTTCTCTATAGCCTGATAACACCTCTGAGAGCGGGGATTTGGATTGGGGAAATTGTATCGCTTTGCGCATTTTCTACAACTTCCGGGGTCTAAAATAAGTAAATGCATCTACTTTGGGGGCGCCTGATAAAGTATAAATCCGGCATTTGTTCTTGCTGCGCTGCTCCGGGTATAGGTTTAACAGATGTAAGGGAGTATATGGCCAAAGAAGTTAAAAAGAAAGCAGCACAGGAGAAGAAGAGCGAGAAAAAAGAAGCGCATGATTTTTATGAAAGTGCCCTTAACCTGCTCACACAAAGCAAAGCAGATTTCCTGGTGGGAGGGGGCTTTGCGCTGCGCGAGTATACCGGCATTATGCGCGACACCAAAGATTTGGATGTTTTCTGCAAATCCGGGGAGTGCCCGCATATTATGAAATGGTTTAACGAACAGGGCTATAAAACGGAACTGACGGATCCACGCTGGCTTGCCAAAGCCATCATCGGCGACAACTTTGTAGACGTTATCTTCAACAATCCCGGCAATCACTGTGCCGTGGACGACAGCTGGCTGGAACGTGCTGTAAAAGGAGAGCTTTTTGGCGTAAAGGTAAAATATATTCCGGCTGAGGCGCTTATCTGGTCGAAACTGTATGTGCAGAACCGCGAACGTTATGATGGCGGCGATATCAACCATATCATACTGCGCTGGGGCAACAAACTGGACTGGAAATGGATTTGGATGCACATGGAACCGCACTGGCATTTGCTGCTGGCGCAGTTTCTGTCGTTTCAGTTTGTATATCCCTCCGATCGCGACATCATCCCGAAGTGGCTCTTTGAGGAGCTCCTGGATCGGGCAAGAGATCAGTTCGACCTGCCCACACCGGCAGATAAAATCTGCCTGGGTCCGCTTATTGATCAGACACAATACGCAACCGATATCACCGAATGGAACTATAAGGTAGTAACCATGAGATCCATATAAAATGATGCAGACCGAAAACAAAACCAGTATAACCAATATCGCTGCCGTAGGCGATATACATGTGTGCGAAACAGACCAGGGTAAATGGGAAGACTTTTTCAGGGAAGTTTCGCAAAGGGCCGATGTGCTGCTGCTGTGCGGCGACCTGACCGACACCGGCCGGGTGGCTGAGGCTGAAGTGCTGGCTCATGAACTGAAATCGTGCACCATACCGGTGGTGGCCGTGCTCGGCAACCACGACTATGAGCGCGACAACGGCAAAGCCATCCGCAAATTACTGATCAACGAGAACGTGCACCTGCTGGACGGCGACAGCGTGGTGATAGGCGATGTGGGGTTTGCCGGCGTAAAGGGATTCGGCGGTGGCTTCGACAAAGCCATGCTGGGCATGTTCGGGGAGCAGATGATCAAAGATTTTGTGCAGGAAGCCGTAGATGAGGCCCTGAAACTGGACGGCGCTCTGGCCCGCCTCGACAGCGAGCACGTGGATTTAAAAAAGATAGCAGTGCTGCATTATGCGCCCATCAAAGCCACGGTAGAAGGAGAACCCGAACAGATTTTTCCGTTCCTGGGATCATCCCGCCTGGCCGAGCCACTGAACCGGCGGCAGGTGCTGGCTGCTTTTCATGGTCACGCCCATATTGGTGTGCTGGAGGGCGAAACCTCAAAAGGCGTAAAGGTATTTAATGTATCTAAGCCTATACTTGAACGAGAGGGTTATGACCCGGCTTTTTACCTGTTTCAAGTATAGGCGTAAGTATAAACGGTAAAGCCCGGCAGGTTTAGCCAGGCAGTTCTGGTATAGCAAGTTATAAGCAGGAACCTGCCGTGTTTGTTTACAAACGATTTATACTTTAAGAACCATGTGCCTGGGATGCTTTGAAAAGCATGGGGCTGTACTTACGTTTCGGATTGTACTTATACTTCTGTCAGATTACAAATTATGATACAATTATACCACAACAATCGCTGCAGCAAGAGCCGCCAGGCCCTGGAGTTGCTACAGGACGAGGGGCAGGAAGTACAGGTAATAGAATACCTGAAACAGGCGCCGACTGCCGGGGAACTGGAGCGTATCGTGCAGAAACTGGGCATAAAGCCGGAGCAGCTGCTGCGCAAAGGCGAAAGCGTATACAAAACACAGTTTGCCGGCCAGACGCATACCGACGAAGAATGGATCCGGATAATGGCAGAGCACCCTGTGCTGATAGAGCGCCCGATTATAGTAAATGGCAACAAAGCCGTTATCGGCAGGCCACCCGAAAAGGTGTTGACTATACTTTAACCAGTTGAATACCAGCGTGCCAGGTGAGTTGCAGAAAATTTAGCGGCTGTATCAAAATAAGTAGCGAGTGATTAAACTATTCAGTTTAATGGCTGTATAATCCTATAATCCTGCTCTTCATCATCTATACGTATCCCTTCGTTGTGCCTCACCATTATTCTGAAATTTATGCCATTCCGCCTGCTGTTTTTGTTTTTGTCTGCTGCTATTCTGCTGCTGCCCGGCCAGGCTGAGGCACAGGAAGGTACAGGCTTCCGGATTCTGGGAATTCACCTCGATTCTGCACTTACGCCCAAGCCGCCAAAGGTAGACACTGCCTATATCGCGAGCTATAACAGGATGCTGCACGTGCACCTGTTGCTGGAAGACACGGATTATGCGCTTCGTTTTATCGGTGATCAGGATCGGGTCATTTACAAGCCGAATGTATCCTCTTCAGTTGGAATAGGCGTGAGTTATAGCTGGCTGAGTTTTCATGCGACTATCCCGACACCCAATTCAGGAAATGATGAGGCCGAAAAAGGGAAGACAGACCAGTTTAAGCTCGGGATTAGCCTAAACGGGCGCAAATTATGGTTCGATACCAATTACCAGCAATACAAAGGCTTGTATTTGAGTAACCCTGAGGTGCTGGCGGAAGATTGGTTTCAGCAAAATACAGGCTACCCCGTACGCCCCGATGTTTCCTCTAAAGCCTTTCTTGCCCGCGTTTATTATAGCTTTAATAACAAAAGGTTCTCACATCCTGCCACAACATTCCGGCGCGAACGGCAAAAGAAAAGTGCCGGTTCGTTTTTACTGGGTGGTACATTCATGTACACGCAGGTGGCCGGTGATTCGTCGTTGCTGCCGGCAAGCATAGAGGCAAACTTCCCCGACGATGCCAACCTGGTGCGTTACCGGGCAGCCACCTACAGCGTGAATGTGGGTTACGCGCACACGTTCGTTTTCAAGAAATACCTGTTTACGTCGCTTTCTCTCCGGCCGGGCCTGGCCGTCAGGAGCCGTAGCGGTGTGCAGCCGGGCAATGTAGCGGCAGATCTTCCGGCACAGCTGGGTATACAGGGCGATGGCCGTGTGACCTTTGGCTTTAACAGCGATAAATATTATGGTGGTATTACGGGCAATATGCTGTTTTCGTCAGGCAGCCTGGAAGCCAGCAACCGCCAGCGCAGCTACTATTCTGAGGTGCAGATACTGTTTGGAAGGCGCTTCGGCTACAAAGCCAAAGGGTTGCTGGACAAAGTACCCGGCTTTTAGCCTGAGCAAGTATAAAGCCACAGGTACTTAAACGTTAGGTACAAGACTTTTAAAGTATAACAAGCTGATTATAGGTGATTAAGCCGTGCTTTTTAAGATGAGATGTCAAGATATTGAACCCATGAAACTCAAAGGATAATATAATTTTGCCTCTGTACATCTAATCGTATAAACAACACGGCCACCTGCGCAAAGATGCAGGTGGCCGTGTTGTTTATACGATTAGATGCTGTTTACCAGATCTTCACGCGTGCACTGTCGGGCAGGTACATTTTCTGTCCGGGCTTAACATCAAATGCTTCGTAAAATTCCGGTACGTCGGCAAAGGGGCCGTTTACGCGTAGGTTGGCCGGCGAATGCACATCCGTCAGGATTTGCCGGGCCAGGCGCTCGTCGCGCTGGTGGCTTTGCCAGCCCAGGGCATAACCCAGAAAGTAGCGCTGCACCGGCGTAAGCCCGCCAATTTTCTCGCCCTTTTTATACTGCTCCGTTTTCTTAAAAGCATCCAGGCCGATGACGATGCCACCTAAATCGGCAATGTTCTCACCGGCTGTGGCGCGGCCATTTACGTGCATGCTGTCCAGCACAGTATAGTTGTCGAACTGGTTTACAATCTGGTCTACCTTTTTCTTAAACAGCTCCTGGTCTTTGTCTGTCCACCAGTTGCGCAGATTGCCCGCCGCATCATACTGGCTGCCTTGGTCATCAAAACCGTGCGTCAGCTCGTGGCCGATGGTGGAGGCGCCTACATACCCATAAATAATGGCATCGTCGGCTTCTGCATCTTTTAAACCCGGCACAGCGAAGATAGCGGCCGGCAGCACAATTTCGTTGTTGCTGGGGTTGTAATAAGCATTATAGGTCTGCGGTGTCATGCTCCACTCAGTACGGTCTACGGGTTTGCCCAGCTTGTTGAGGTTATAGTTGTACCACCATTGATTGGCGCGCATGACATTGCGGACATAAGAGCTGCGGTCAATTTCCAGATCCGAAAAATCTTTCCACTGTTCGGGGTAGCCTACTTTCTTGTTGATTTTGTTCAGCTTTGCAAGCGCTTTCTGCTTGGTAGAATCGCTCATCCAGTCCAGTTTTTTGATATGGTCGCGGAACGAGGCCACCACGTTATCTGCCAGTTGTTCGTAGCGCTGCTTGGTCTCCGGCGAAAAGTAATCCTTTACAAACAGCTGGCCCAGCATTTCGCCCATGGCATCTTCCTCGGCATCCAGCACACGTTTCCAGCGGGGGCGCTGCTCGGTGCTGCCCTGCATCACGGTACCATAAAAGCGGAAATTCTCCTCGTCGAAAGGCTTGCTCAGGTTGTCGGCATAAGCGTGCACCAGGTGCCATCTCAGGTATGCTTTCCAGTCGTCAATGGAAGCATTGCTGAGCAGTTTGCCGGTTTCTTTGTAAAATTCCGGCTGGCCCACAATCACGCTGTCCACGTTGCTGATGTTCATTTGCGCCAGCCAGTTTTTCCAGTCGATGCCGGGCGTCAGCTTGTCCAGTTCCGCTACCGACATCTTGTTGTAATTGGCATAAGGGTCGCGGAGGTCGGCCAGTTTGCGGGAAGCTTTGGCCATGGCCGTTTCGAGCTTCATGACACGGGCGCTGTTTTGTTGTGCGGTATGCGCATCCTGCCCCATCAACTCAAACGTGTTGGCTACGTGCTTTACGTATTCCTGGCGGATGTTGGCGGTGCGGCTGTCGGTGTTGAAGTAATAATCACGGTTTGGCAACCCAAGCCCCGATTGCCACAGGTATAAGGCCATCACATCGCTGTGTTTGGCATCCTGCTCTACAAACACGCCGGCCGGCGAGGTAACGCCATAAGGTTTCAGCTGCGCGATCACGGCCTGCACATCGGCAGGCGTTTTCATAGCTTCAATACGGTCCAGTTCCGGCTTCAGTGGCTGCAGGCCCTGCCTGTTGATTGTTGTGGTGTCCATGCCAGTGTGGTAGAAATCACCGATTTTCTGCTCGTTGGTGCCATCGGCCGCATCAGCTTTGGCTGCTTTCTCGCTGATATCGCGCAGGCGGGCATACATTTCTTCCTGCACTTCCTTGCCGATGCTCCAGCTGCTTTCCGAGGCCGGAATCGGGTGGTTCTTTATCCAGGTACCGTTGGCGTAAGTAAAAAAGTCATCGCCCGGGGCAACGGTTGTGTCGCGGTTGCTGCTAATGAGGTCGGGCTCGTCTGCAGCAGCTTTTTCATATTTATGGCAGCCGGCCAGCAAAGTTGTAGCCAGCAAAGGCGAAACGACCAGAAGCCGTTTCAGAAAAGTTTTGTTTTTCATCAGAAGTTTGATTTTATACTTAAAATTACAAAATCTTCTGATCAAATCCGCAAGTATAAACAGGAGGGCAATTGCCCGGCGGGGTGTTATAAAACCTAAAAAGCCGCTGCAACAACATGTAGCAGCGGCTTTTATACTTATTGGGGTTTATAGATTACCTTTTAGCAATGGCCAGGCCGCTGCCCAGCGTCAGCGCATCTTCCAGGGCGCCGCTTACGGCATTTGGCGCATACTTGTTCATCAGCTTGCGCAGGTAAAAACTGCCATAGGTGGCGGCCACAGCGGCAGCGGCTCCAATGGCGGCTCCCTTTATCCAGCTATCCTGGTGCACCGTAAAAATGGTGGCGCCAACCAGTGCTCCCGATAGGGCGCGCGGAAGCAGTATTGGTGGGGAAATACGATCGGGCATGCCGGGAATTTTGTCGCCTACCAGCTCCGAGGCGGCCAGCAGTTTGAGGCCGGTAGCTACAGGGCCGTGCTGCAGGTATCGCAGCGGGCTGCCGGCAAGTGCTGCCGTAGGGGCATTGCTCAGTTCGTTGCTCAGCAGAGCAGGAGCCGTCATTGAGCGCATGCCCGCAATAGCGCCTAGGCCTAATGTCCGCCAGATTGGGTTATTGTTGTTCATATTCATAGCTTTTAGAGTTGTTTCTTAGGTATACGGGAATTAAGCTAAAGCTTTGCCAAAGAATAGGACAGTAGCAGCGGCAGGGATGTAACTGAAAAGTTTATGCCTTACGTAAAGTGCATGCGGTGCAACCATAAACACGAACCAGATTAAACCAGCTATACTTATGTCTGCTTACGAAGAACAGGTTATCCGGGAATTAAGCGCTTGGCAGGCGCAGATGCTGCACCCGCCTTCGCTGCTGAACCAGCTGGCGAAGCGCATGCAGGAAAAGATAAACAGCTACATCCCCGAAAAAGTACACAGGGCTGTAACTACTGCCATCAAGCAGATGATCCGGGCGGTGCTGTTTGGCGCGGAACGGACCACCCGGAAAATAGAGGCCGGTATGCCGCTGCAGCTACAGGAAGCCCTGGTGCTGGATCAGGTAAAGTTTTATAAGAGAACGGCTGCTGCAGAAGGCGGCATTACGGGGGCCGGCGGTATCCTGCTGGGCTTCGCCGATTTTCCGCTTCTGCTGGGGCTCAAGCTGAAAATGCTTTACGACATCGCCGCCCTTTATGGGTATTCGGTTGAAGATTACCGCGAACGCCTGTACCTGCTTCATATTTTTCAGCTGGCGTTCAGCAGCCAGGAACAGCGCCGTGCGGTATACCTGCAAATGGTAAACTGGGACAAACGAAAAGAACAGTTGCCCGACGACATTCATCAGTTCGACTGGCGTACTTTTCAGCAGGAGTACCGCGATTACATTGATCTGGCGAAGATGGCGCAGTTTATCCCCGTTATCGGCGCGCCCGTAGGAGCTATCGTAAATTATCGCCTGCTCGATAAGCTGGGCACCACCGCCATGAATGCCTACCGGATGCGCTGGCAGGAAAATTTGCAGAAGTATGGCGATAGTTAAATTGCGCTATGGCAGGTTCTGTTATGCAGTTGTAGCATACTTGCCAGTACCACATCACACCTTTCTCTCTTCTTTGTCATCCTGAAAGGGTCTTGTTAGCCAGCGGTAACAACGTTTACTAACAGCTTTAAAGTCCGCCACCCGGATTCTTTCAGGATGACAATAAGGGGCATTTGGAGGTTAAGCAGAAGGTCATGCTGCTTGCTTCCTTCCCTCATTTTATACTTTCCTTTTATACTTCACCAAAGTATGGCAGGCATAAAAAAGTGCCGCAGCTAAAGTATAGCTGCGGCACTTTTGTGTTTTGGAATATTAAAACTATTGCTGTTTGCGCTGGCTGTAAACGTAATTCACAAAATCATCTACCGAATACACCGGCACTTCGTCCGGAATGGTGAGTTGATAGGTTTGCTCTACTGCCACGATAATGTCTACTACGTCCAGGATGTCGAAGCCCAGTTCGCTTAGGTCTTTTGCTTTCAGCAGGCGCCTGGGATGTACTTTTTTGAGCGAAGTGATAATGTGCAGTACTTCTTTTTTTATGGAGGAGGGATCAATGGCAAGGGTTTGCATGGTATTATATATTGAAAGTATACTTTGTGTGTAGAAAGTAAAACGTGTGCAGGCCGTCAGCCTCACACACGTTTACCTTCATTCATCATAAATAAAACTGGAGCTTTTAATAAGCGTGTGAGTGGCTTAATTTACTTTCCTCCAACTCAAGCGTTTCTCTTTCCAGCTCTTCCTGGGTCTTGTCTACCAGTTCTATCTTGGTGCTCTTGTCCCAGCCGAAGCGGGCCAGAATGCGGTCGAAGATGTAGTAGATAACGGGCACCACAATCAGCGTCAGGAACATAGACGAGCTCAGACCACCGATCAAAGCCCAGGCCAGGCCGTTCTTGGTAGCTGCCACGGAGCCACCTGCCAGCGCAATCGGCAACATACCTATCACCATCGCTAGCGTTGTCATCAGGATAGGGCGGAAACGGATACGAACTGCTTCAATCAGGGCGTCTTTCACAAACACGCCTTCGTCTTTCAGCTTGTTAGTAAAGTCTACCACCATAATGGCGTTCTTGGCAACCAGACCGATCATCATAATAATACCAAGTATAGAGAAGATACTCAGCGACTGCGAAGACAGCGCCAGGGCCAGCAAGGCACCAATGATGGCGAGTGGTATAGAGAACAGCACTACCAGCGGGTATACATAAGAGTCATACAGCGCCACCATGATCAGGTACACGAAGATGATGGAAGCCAGCAGGGAAATACCCAGTGTACCGAAACCTTCGCTCTGGTTCTTCAGGTTACCGCCATACTCTAAGCTAACGCCGTTAGGCATCTTTACCTCAGCCATTTTTGCCTGAATGTCAGCACCCACCGAACCGGTTGGGCGGCCAATTACCTGCGAGTTCACGTTTACCGAAGTCACACGGTTGTAACGCTCCAGCTGCGACGGACCAGTTGACTGACGAATATCGGCGAACTGCCCAAGGCGGATGATCTGCCCTTTATTATTCACAAAAGACAGGTTGCTGATATCTGTTACATTCCGGCGGTCGAATTCATCCAGGCGGATGTTGATGTCGTAGTCTTCGGTTCCGGAACGGAAAGTAATATCGGAGTTACCGCTGAAGGCAAGCTGCATACTGGCACCCACGCTCTCCAGCGACAGGCCAACACTGGCCATCTTATCGCGATCTACTACTACTTCAATTTCCGGGTTACCACCTTCTACCGACATCTCTACGTCGGCCGTACCATCCACACTTTCAGTAATAGCCATTACTTTCTGTGAGAATGCCATCACGCTATCCAGGTCTGATCCTGAGATAATGATCTGGATAGGAGCCTGTGAGTTACCTACCAGCCCTACCGGCACCGGCGTTACTTCCACATCCGGAATCCTGCTTTCAATATCAGCTTTTGCCTGACGGCTGAACTGGTCGGTGCTGAAATCACGTTCCTTTACATCCACCAGCGTTACCGAAACATCGGCTTTGTAGGCTGTGTTTTGGCCGGCCTGTGCCGAAGTAGTCGTACCTACTGTGGTAAACACTTTCTTTACTTCAGGCTTGGCAAGCAGGTAGTCCTCTACCTTGCGTGTCGCAAAGTTGGTTTGTTCTACGGTAGCGTTCTTTGGCAATTCCAGCTGCAGGCTTACCTCGCCACGGTCGCCGGCAGGTATAAAGTCTGAGCCGATAAAGCCCAAGGGCACCAGTGCAAACGAAGCAACCAGCAGCACGACAGTAACAGCCAGCGTGATAAACTTGTGGTTAAAGGCCCACCTTAAAGTAGCTGTAAAGCCATCGATGATTCTGTCCAATAAACGCTCGAAAGCAAGTATAAAGCGTCCGAAAATGTTCTTATCAGAGATGTGCTCCAAGCGCGAGAAACGGCTGGCCAGCAGCGGGATCAGGGTAAAGGCTACGAACAGCGAGATCATTGTGGCCACGGCCACCACCACCGCAAACTGGCGCAGGATGTCCGATACCAGACCTGTTGAAAGCGCGATCGGAATAAATACCACCACGATTACGAGTGTGATGGAAGTAACCGTCGCCATGATCTCGCGGATACCGTCGTAAGCGGCCTGTGCCGGGTTTTTGCCCATCTCCATATGGCGGTGAATGTTCTCGATTACCACAATGGCGTCGTCTACCAGGATACCTACTACCAGCGAAAGTGCCATCAGCGACATCAGGTTAAGCGAGTAGCCAAACAGGTACATAGCGATAAAGGTAGCCACCAACGAAGCAGGGATGGAGATCATTACGATAACCGCGTTACGGAGCGAGTGTAGAAACAGCAACATCACGAAGGCCACCAGTATAACCGCAATCATTAAGTCGTGAATTACCGAGTCGGCTGCTTCTAGCGTAAAGTCGGAAGAATCGTTGGCGATGTTGAATTTCAGGCCTTCGGCAGCATAGGTTTTTTCAAGATCAGCGAGTGCTTCCTTGGTCAGGCGGCTTACTTCCACGGCATTGGCGTCCGACTGTTTCTGGATGGTAATACCCACCGACGCTTTGCCGTTGATACGGTTCATGACCTCGATATCTTTCTGCGTATCCTGTACTTCGGCCACATCAGAAAGTCGAACGATACCATTCTGATCTTCACGCAGGATCAGGTTGTTTAGCTGCTCTAAAGACTGGAACTTACCAGCCAGTCGGATCTGCGTCTGCCCGCTTTCCTGCTTGATCTTACCAGTCGGAAAGTCGAGGTTGGAGTTGCCGATTTTCTGCTGCACCTGAAGTATAGAAAGGCCATACGCTTCCAGTTTGTCGGCATCCAGGTTTACCTTGATCTCACGTTCCTGGCCACCTAGAATTTTAATGGCAGCCATACCTTGTATACGCGACAACTCCGGCTTGATTTTGTTATCAATCAGGTCATAGAATTCAGTCGGCGTCATGTTGGCTGTGGCTCCCATCTTGATGATAGGCAGGTCGTCGAGGTCGAATTTGTTCAGCGTAGGGGCATCCGCATCTTCCGGCAGTCTGGCCAGGATGGTGTTGATCTTACGCTGTGCATCCTGCAGGGCCAAATCCACGTCTGTGCCCTGGTTCAGGTTGATCACGATCATCGAGAAGCTTTCCAGCGAGGTACTCTTCATCTCTTTCACGTTCTCCAGGGAGGCAAGCGCGTCTTCAATCTCCTTTGTAACGGAGTTCTCTACCTCGTTAGGCGAAGCACCCGGGTATACGGTACTGATAGTTAACACCGGCGGGTTAAACTTCGGCAACAGCTCGTAGTTAAGCGACTGGTAGCTGACAACCCCCAGCAGCGTGAGGACGGTAAATACCACCACCACCAGGGTCGATCGCTGTATTGCTAATTTAGTTATGTTCATTTCTGAATTCTCTTAAAAAGAAGTTTTTGTTTTCGTTTAGGAGTTTGATTCTCCAGTGTAATCATCCCCCTGCCCCCTTCAAAGGGGGACTTTTATGCTGTTACGCTAAGTTGAACTTTTACTTCGTAGTTACTCCTTAACTTACCATCCACAAGGATTCTTTTCAGGATGACAAATGGAAACTAGTTCAACATGTCCCCCTTTGAAGGGGGCAGGGGGATGATAATCGTTGCTACGCTTACTTAAGCACAGATACCTTGGTACCCTCGCGCAGGTTGATCTGGCCGCTTCTCACAACCTGTTCACCTGGCTTCACGCCCTCCAGTATCTCTACTTTATCCTGTGTCACCACACCTACCTTCACTTGGCGGGCATTGGCTACGCCGTTGTTCACCACAAACACACTAGGATTCTGGATGCTGCCAACGATGGCTTCGCGTGGTAAAAGCATGGCATCGCGCTGAGCGTCTACTTTAAAGAAAGCGGTGCCATACATACCGGCTCTCAGGTTGTCGGCAGCGTTCTTCACTTCAATTTCCACATCAAACTTCAGGCTTGGGTCGGCCTGGGCAGCGATGGCGGTAACCACACCTTCGTACTCCTCGCCTGCTCCTGCATCGGCTTTCACCGTTACTTTATCTCCTTTGTTGATCAGCAGTACTTCGCTTTCTGAAGCCTTTACCTGCAGCTTAAGTTTGTCCACGTTCACGATGTCGTATAGCTTTGTGCCTGAGCTCAGGTAGGAGCCAACTTCCACGTAAATCTCGTTTATCTCACCGTTAATAGGAGCCGTGATGCTGGTTTTGTTCAGGCGCTGGCGGGCAGCTACCAGTTGCGCATGCGTAGATTTGGCAGCTAAACGGGCATCTTCCAGTTGTCTTTGGGTAATGGCGTCGCCGGCAGCCAGGTTCTCGAATCGCTCCAGGTCTCTTTTGGCTTTCTCGGCATTGGTTTGTGCTGTCGCCAGGTCGGCAGCCATGGTGTTGCTTTCTACCTTCAGCAGCAAATCGCCGGCTTTTACTTTATCGCCTTTGCGCTTATACACCTTCTGTACCTGGCCCTGTGTTTCGGATAATAGCGTCAGGCTTTGAATAGGGGCGAAATTACCCTGCGCCATAAAGGACTTATCCAACTTATCCGATGTTACTTCTGTAATAGCAACCGGAATAGCATCGCTCCTGATATCTGCTACAGCTGCATTTGCTGCCATTTGCTCTTTGTTACTCATCAGCTTAAAGCCAACAGCCGCTAAAACAACCAGCGCAACTATGATATAAATTACCTTCTTCATTTTTATTGTTTGTGTCCTTTTATGATACTACTTTGTTAGTGTTTCTAAATCTCCTTTGGCTTTCAGATAACTCAGTTGGGCTACCTGGTATTTTAATTTCTCGTTGTTCAGGTTTGTCTGTGCTTCGCGCAGCGCTACTTCCGCATCCAGCAACTCGGTAAGCGGCGAAATGCCTTCTTTGTACAGCTTGTTGGTGGTATCGTATACTTCCTGTGCCAGATCCACATTGCCTTTCTGTGCCGCAATAGCGTGCTGGCTGTTTTGCAGCTGGCTGATGGCGTTGGTCAGCTCTACAGCAGTGTTTTTGTTGAACTTCTGGATGTCCATGTCCAGCTTCTGCATTTCCAGGTTTGCCTGCTTTATCTGGGCATCTTTCCTGAAGCCGTCAAAAATAGGAACGCTCAGTTTTAACCCTACCACCGAAACCGGGTACCAGGGCTGCTCGTTGCTGAACAAGTCGTCGCGCTGCACCTGGTAGCCATAGCGGCCATAAGCCGACAAACTGGGGTAATAACCTGCTTTGATATTGCTAGCCTGCAGGCCGGTCAGTTCCTTCTGCTTCTGAAGGAGTTCCAGTTGTACCCTGTTCCGGCTTATTTCTCCGGGTATAACCGCAGCGGGAGCGGTGTTATCTAGGGTGATAGTGGCATCTGCCAGGTTTATATCCTGGTCCAGCGGCATGCCCATAAAAAACTTAAGCATGTTTTTCTGCTGCTCAAGCGCTGTAAGCAAAGCCTCTTTCTGTGTCTGCAGGTTGGTGATGTTTACCGTTACCCTGCTCACATCTACCTTCTTCACCATATCGTTCTGGTATTGCAGGGTCAGGATTTTTTCGAGCTGCGCCAGTTTTTCGAGGTTGGCGTTGATGTTGTTGAATTGCTCCTGGGTCTGCAACACCCCGAAATAAGCGGTGCCTACGTTATACATCACATCTTCCTCGGCCATTTCGGCACGCAGGCGGTACAAGTCTTTTGTGCTTTTAGCCGCTTCGAGGCCAACGAAGTATGATTTGCTGAAGAGCATTTGTGTAAATTCAACGCCGGCAGAAGAGTTAAAATCCTTACCAAATTTTACAGCAATATCTTCTTCTCTGCCAGCCAGGGCGCCCGGCAAAATCTGCGTGGGCAGGGCCGGATAGTAGTCCAGCGTACCATAGCCGCTTAGCTGCGGCAGGCCGTTGCTCTTGGCTTCGCGTATGATTTGCTGGCCTATCTGCTGGTCTAAATTCGCTTTTGCCACATCTTCGTTGTGTTCTATGGCATACTTTACAGCCTCCTGCAACGTCAGCTCCATTTTACCTTCGGGCTGTTGTGTTTGTGCCATAACCGGTTGCAGCAGGAGCAGCATAAGTCCGATTGTCAGATATTTTTTAATCACGATGTTTTATTTATGTTCTGTTAATATTACTTTGTTCTGAAAAGGAAGAACTACTGTATTCAAAAAAATTATGCTGATTTACTCTGCTCCCATTTTTGCAATAGCGCAGGAATCTGGCTGTGCAGGTAATTCAAAAAGCCTGCCAGCTCATCTATACTTTTGTTGTACCCGGGCGTATCTTTTGTCCGGTGAAGAAGCACTTCCTGCAGGGTGGCTGAGAACTCTGTTACCTTATCAATTTCCTCTATCAATGTTTCACGCCATCTCGACAGTTTGAGCCGGAAATAGCGTTTGCGGTCACCGGCGTAGGTGATATATTCCAGGCGGTTGAGATGCAGCAGCAGGTTGATGGCATTGCTGGCGGCGCTTTTACTGATGCCCAGTGTTTCCCGGATTTCATCGAAGGTAAGTTCGGGCCTGTCTGATACGTACAGCAAACCCAAAACCCGTCCCGTGGCTGGCTGCAAGCCAATACCTTCGTGAAAGATGCCTATCTTCTCTATCAGGGCGCGCTTTGTATCGTTCAGGTTATTCATTTGTGTATCTTTGTTCTTTGGTAGAACACCGCAAAGGTATGGTTAAGTTCTGTTGGTTCAAAATTTACAGAACTAAAATTTATATTTTTTTATCAGGCCTGTTACGTACCATTTTATCCTGTAGCAGAACAAAGTAAAGTATACATAATCTTGCTTACAGAGCACCCATCACAGGTAAAACACGTTATTTAAACTAAGAGGGCTCCTGCCATACCCTGGCATAGTAAGCTAAAAGGCAGCGTCAACGGTGATTTTATACTTGCATGAGGCTGTTGGGGAAGGAGCATCCGTCTCTGAAAAGATTTAAAGCCGGTTAATAACTTAAAAACATTACCAGGTTTATGTAGTACATCTGATAAATCAAACAGCCTCATTTTCAAAAGATGATCTACAACTATGAGCCATACTTACAAACCCGTTGCGCAGGAATTTCGTGCCATGCTGGCAGCACTGGCAGCCCGGAAATCATACGTCCGTATTCAGTTTTTCAGCGATATCCATGAGTTTTTTACCAGGAATGCCATTGTGAAAGGCCTCTATTTTAAAGGAGAGGAAGAATACCTGGAATTACTAACGGGAGAACAGGTTCGCCTGGATCGTATTGTGCGCGTGGGCGATATACCCGCACCGGGGTACGATGACGATTATTTTAAATGCGATGTTGTAAAATAACTGCTGCCATACCTTGCGGGCAATAAAATCAGCAATGAAATAGCACCTGGAGAGAAGGGAAGGGCTTTCCTGCTGATGTCCGGCGCAGGTACAGGATTGTTTAATTGCATCTTTTGCGCAGTTGTTTTGTTAGCCGGTTACTTATTTTATCCAGGTTTTGTCTCTGTCTTGAAATCAGCCGTATCTTTGCAACCGGCAAAGCTTTAAACCTGTGCCACTTTGAAACGACAAACATACCCATATGGATTTGACTTATGAATGCAAAGTGATGTGGGCGCACCTGGACCCGAACGGACACATGCGCCACTCTACTTATGCTGACTTTGCCGCACAGGCGCGTATTGCAGTGCTTGACGAACTGGGACTTGACCTGAAAGTATTCCAGGAACAGCACCTCGGGCCTATACTTTTCAGAGAAGAGACGGTGTACCTGCGCGAAGTAAGCGCAAATGATACGCTAACCGTAACTACAGAGTTAACCAAAAGCCGTCCGGACGGATCGAGGTGGTCTATCCGGCACAATATTTTCAGAGCGGATGGCGTAAAGGCGGCTGTGCTGAACGTAGAAGGCGCCTGGATGGATACCAAACAGCGCAAATTAACCAAATTGCCCGACCTGCTGGCTGAACATTTCGCCCGTCTGCCCAAAACAATCGACTACGAAGAACAGGAAGGTTGAGGCAGGCAAAGTTCCTGTATAAATCTTTCCTTTTTTCAGGCCTGTGGCAGCTCAGGCAAAGAACTGCAACCACACCGCTTTTGAGCCTGCGCTTCTGCCCAGACCTCACAGCGTCTTTCAGGCCTGTGAGCGTCTTGTTGGCTGCAGCGCATCATTAATCAGACACTCGCAGGAGCTGCACGCTGAAAGATTTGAAAGGCACTGTGAGGTCTGGCAAAGCACTATCCTTATTTCCGGCATCATGCAAAGCACAGGTTCAGGCAAGATCGCAAACCCTGCTGGTGCGAGCTTGCAGCTCGTACCTTTTTTCTGTAGATGTAAAGATACGAGCTACAAGCTCGCACCAGCGGGAGCTACATCCCTTGCACCAGCGGGGCCAATAACCACCCCAAACATTTCTGATTTCTAATTCAGAATTTCTGCTCTCTAAATCCTATCTTGCTGTAGAAACAAACCACTCATGCAGCACCATCACCCTCTTAGCCCGCGCCAGGCACTCAACAAAGCTTACGTACGCCTCAAAACTGCCCGCTCCGACATGGAAAGGTTTAAGCTGGCGCTGCGCACGCTGCTGGACAGCATCAACCTGAGCGAGAGCGAGGAGCACGCCAAAAATCATTTGCGCGATTTTCTGAAAAGCAGCTTTTACGACAAGTATGGCGTGAACACCAAAGGCAAAACCGACCTGGTGATACATACCGGCAGCAGCACCAAAAGCAATGCCGGCGTGCTGCTGGAAGTAAAGCGGCCCGGCAACAAAGCCGACATGCCCACCACGGGCAACCTGAACAGCAAGGCCATGCACGAACTGCTGCTCTATTACCTGCGCGAGCGCGAAGAACATAAAAATTCCGATCTGAAGCACCTGGTGGTTACCAGCGTGTATGAGTGGTTTGTGTTTGATGCCCTGGAGTTCGACCGGCTGTTTTACCGCAACGCGCAGCTGCGAAAGGATTTTACCGGCTGGGCACAGGGCCGCAAAGCAGGCAGCAGCACCGACTTTTTCTACATGGAGATAGCGGCGCCTGCGCTGGCTTCGCTGTCTGAAAGTATCACTTTCACGCATTTTGACCTCAGGGATTTTGAGAAGCCGCTGCGCAACTCGGATCTCAAAGACGATGTGAAACTGGCGGCGCTCTACAAAGTGCTGTCGCCGGCGCACCTGCTCAAAGAGTTTTCTTCTATAAAGCATGTAGAAGAAGGCGGCAGCCCGGTTTGCTATGCTCACTTAAAAGGTTTTAGAGAAGGATTTTAGAGCTTAATTCCTTCTGTACGGCTATAGATTTAACAACTCCCATCGCCACCGCCGACGAAGAAACGGAAGCAAGTATAACGGCGTTGGTGGAGCAAATCCTAAGTATAAAACAAGCCGATGCGGCAACGGATACGTCGGGGTTGGAGGCGGAAATAGATGTGCTGGTGTACCGCTTATATAATCTCACCTACGACGAAGTGCTGCTGGTGGAGCCCGGTTTTAGTATGCCCTGCGAGGCGTATGAAGCGTTGTAACAAATACCTCGTGGTATTAGCCGGAAGACTTAGCCGTTGCGCCGAAGACCTCGCGGTATGCGCAGCTCCCGCGAGCGTCTGGGCAAACCGATACGGAAACTGATGCGCATACCGCGAGGTCTTACCCTTTACAGATATTTATATTATATGCACCAGCATATAGCTTTTTCATCCATTAAAGCATTTCGCCATTGACAGATTCCAACAAAAGAAGGCTGCCGAAGCAGCACCTTCATAAAAAAGTTATTTTCCGGCTCCGCATGTTGCTGGTTATCCTGCTGGTCATGTGCGGTATCGTGGTGTATGATATCGTTACGGGTGTGCTGGGATGGATGCTGGCTCTGGCCGGCATTGCCGCCGGTGTGGTGCTGGGCTATGTGGTGGGGTATCTGTCGGATGTGCGCTGGCACGAAGAAACCAGCAAGGTAATAGCCCGCATGGATAAAGTTGGCGGCATTACGCTGGGGCTGTACATGGTGTTCTCCTTTTCCCGCCGCTGGATTTTTGGCCACTGGATACACGGTCCGGCGTTAACTGCTTTCAGCTTTAGCATCGTACTTGGCACCATGTTAGGCCGCTTTCTGAGCACCAGAAGTAAAGTGGTCCGGATACTGAAAGAAGAAGGGCTGTTTTAGCCCAGCCACGCGGTGCGCACGCTGCGAGGTATCTTTATTTTTATGGTGAACTGGAATACAAGACGAAATTAAAAAGCGAAAGCTGCTTTATCGTACGATAAAGCAGCTTTCGCTTTTTAATTTCGGTGAAGCTGCAGGTTTAGTCTTTAAATGATTCTTTCAATCGCACGGCGGCAAATTTCTGCGCATCTTCGGCCTGCTCCAGCAAAGCGTTCATGCCAAAGAACTCATGCGTTACGCCTATGTATACTTTTCGCTCTACGGATACACCGGCCTCGTCTAGTTTATCGGCCAGCACGGCGCCTTCGTAGCGCAAGGGGTCTATTTCGGCGTTGATGATGGTTGTTTCCGGCAGCCCGCTCAGATCAGCGTGGATCAACGAAATCAGTGGGTTTGTTTCTGTCTGCCAGTCAGGCTTATATAAGTCGAAGAACCACTTCATCAAGGGCTTGTTCAGGAACAAAGACTCCACATACATGTCGTACGTAGGCGACTCGATATCGCCATCTGCAATAGGGTATACCGACAGAATATGCACCGGAAGCGCTACGCCACGTTCTTTTGCCATCAGCGCCACGGCCACCGACAGGTTACCTCCGGCACTTTCGCCGGCAGTGGCTACTTTATCAGGGTTTCCGTTTATCTCTGCGGTGTGTTCGCGTACCCATTTGTAAGCCGCAAAGGCATCTTCATGCGCGGCCGGGAACATATGCTCCGGCGCCTGGCGGTAAGCCACCGAAACCACGATAGCGCCTGTTTTCTCTGCCAATGCACTGGCCGATGGCTCATAGGTATTCAGGTTGGCGATAACCCAACCGCCGCCATGGTAATACACAATTACAGGAAAAGGGCCTGTGCCGTTGTTTGGTGTGTAGGTACGCACCAAAAGCCCTGCGTCTGTGCCATTCGGTATCGTCATATTTTTGACGGATACATTGGCAGACTTCGGACTGATGTGGTTTTTATTCAGTAAATCGACCAATGCCGTATGGAAATTAGGTTCTTCCCGCGCCTGGGGTGCCGTCAGCATCGGATAAGGGGTTACATTATAGCTCTGGAACTGCTCGATAACGGCCAACATCTGCGGGTCTATATTCGGAGCCCACTCCGGATTTGGCCCCTTCGGTTTGATTTTGTCGGCTTTGGCTGTTGTGTCTTTGTCAGGTATGATTTCTCCCAAACCCGGAATCTCATCGCAACTGAGCAGAAAGCAAGCCATAAATAAAACAGTTAAAAGCCTGCCGCTTTTTAGCATCTGTTTTTGAAGTGTGGCGGCATCAGGCATGCCTTTCATCTTTGGTATCAGATTGTTTTTCATAATTAAAATTTAGTTTATAAATAAAAAAGTATAACAAACAGGCTATCAGGCACATATACGCAGCCACCTGAAAAACAGGCAGGCGCAGGAAAATGCACCAGCAACAATGGTTATTTAAATAATAGTAAAATTTAAGGCATATAGCCTTGCAACAGAGCGAGTGTAATGCGTAGAGCAGTAAGAGCGTTGTAAGTATAACAAAAAGGAAATAGCGCTATTTCTTTTCTGTTATGTCTTGTACGATACAACAGCACGTTTGTTTGTAAATCATGCTAGTTGATCGCGATTTTATTCTACTTCATTAGCGGTAAAATTGTTTCCCGGCTTTTATGCCATCAGCATAAGTTTTATAAGTCTTTGTGGCTCAGGCGCACGTTTATTTACAAACTGCGGACACAGGTATTGCGCGATATTTGTATAATTAACGTTCGATATCGTATCAATTCGATTCGGCATAAGTATACCTAAGCGCTTTTTTCCTGTAAGCATGAAAACCAAGGCCCGGCCTGTTTGATATTTTTGATGGAAGGGTGCAACGGAGGTTAAAAGCAAAAAAGCCCTGCACAAGGTGCAGGGCTTTTTTGTTAATGGCTTCTATGGTATGTTTAAAGCTAAACGCGCTTTACATTCACAGCGTTAAGCCCTCTTTTTCCTTCTTTGAGTTCATAGGTTACTTCGTCGTTCTCTCTGATTTCATCAACCAGACCTGTAACGTGCACAAAGTATTCCTGATTAGTGCTTTCGTCTTTGATAAACCCGAATCCTTTCGAGTCATTGAAAAATTTTACTGTTCCCTTATTCATAATAAATGTTTGTTATGACCTTATGACGCTAATCTAGGTATAAATGTTCATTTTGCATGAATAAACTTTATCTTTTTTTATAAAACATATCCAGAACGGCTGAAAGGCACAATTTATTTTCAGAAGGTATGTTTTTTATTCGGAAATTGTCGCAGATACGTGCATGCTTCCAAAAATGCCGGTTTCAGGTATAAACAGAGCAGGATAGCCACTGTTTCTACTCTGAGTAAGTAAAAGCAATAGCTATCCTGTTCTAAATAGTCACTTTAGATGTTATGTTGGCTCAAAATTAAGACACTAAAAAAATCTTTACAATATCTACAACAGCCTGTTTCGACAAGGGCTCATCCCATGCTTCCTTTACTGCATTAGCCGATATTTGTGTTACTTTTGTAACATTCACCCCAGCATGTGTGGTGTTCTCCTCGCCTGCATAAACAGGCATGCTGGCATCCATAAACTCGTAGCCAAGTCCTTCTATGCCATCTACTTCAGAAATCCATCCTTTTTCACCGCGCATGCGCCGTATCTGTGCGGCATGCCGTGCCTCCACGGAGTGAATCTGAAGCGCTACTGTTAGCAGGGCATCATTGTCCATCAGGTTCGGGGCCTGGCCTTTATAGGCTCTCACGCCTGTGTCCTCAAAGGCCTGCGACAAGGCCATAAACAGGTCGTAATACTCAAACGGGCTGGGTAAGCGTCCCTCAGCTGTGAAATCAAATTTGCCCGGCACGTCCTCCAGGTTGCCTCCTAATGATTGGATGGTTGTTTCCAGTATTTCAACGTGGGCTTTTTCATGATCCCGAATAGCTTTGAAAATATTCATGTCTTCCTGTGCAATTACCCCTGAACTCAAGCCCTTCTCGTAGAACTTATACTCCAGCCGCTCCAGGGTTAAGGCAAATTTAAGCACGTCCATCACTTCGCTTGTGCCGGCAAAGGCCATAACAGGCATAGCGGTAAAAGCAGCTAAAGGCAGCGAAGCCAGTGCAGCGTTTTTAGCGAAGCCGCCCATTTTTCTAAATACTTCTTTTCTGGACATGTAGATGTCCTGTTGTTCCTCTGATTTATTGTCTAGATTGAAAGAATCAAACAGTTTTATAATATTCATGATTAGTCCTCCTCCGGTTAAGCTGTGGGTAAGTTACTTGCGTCAATTTTTGTCACGATGAAAGGGCCTGCCGCTTTCAGCACCTCTGAAGGCATGAAAGCGCGGTCAAGTCCGCCATTCAAAAAGTCCGCGAAAGCCCCACCAGGGTTAATCAGGTTCATAATAGCCGCAGCATGGCGTGCCTCTACTGATACTATTTTGCCGGCTACAACCAGGATATCAGGGTTCTGTATCAATTTTCCGGCTCCGTTATAAGCAGCCACACCCAGGTCCTCAAATGTTTTGGCAGTGGCGAGCACGCTTTCTTTGTTGCCGAAATCAACCGAGCTGAAATCGAATTCTAACTCGCCGATAGCTTTCTTGCCCAAGGCAGCTTTGTAAAAGTCACGGTGCGCCACCTCGTGCTTGCGCACATCATCCAGCACTCCTATATCTTCGTAAGAAGCGCCACTGAAAAAGCCAGTCAGTGCCACTTTGGTATAAAAGGCTGCTTCCAGTTGCTCCAAGGCATAAGCATAATTCAGGATACCGGTATCCCCGCTTCCCAGGTCCACCATACCTGGTTTGGGATCCTTTGGTGGAAGGTAATCATCAATCAGTTCGCAGCCGGATAAAAAGATGGCAGAGGTAGCTAGGGCTGCTCCGCCATACTTGATAAAGGATCTGCGGGATTTGTTCAGCTCCTCTTCTGGATTTAAACCCTTTTCTCTGAAATAGTTGATTTTTGACATAATAAATCTCCTGTTTATATTTAAAAAAACACTTTTAATTCTTTTGGAAACTTTACTAATTAATCTGATCTATAAAAAGCGGTTTGCGATAGTGCTTTTTATATAACTAAAACAGAGTGGGGTAGATAGAAAAAATAGCGCGATATAGTAGAAAAATTCTACGGGACAAATAAAAATTTAGTTCATTTAATTATGACTTTTTTACAAATGAATTAAAATAAGTGTATGAAAGGGTAGAAAATGCGGGTAAAGGGTTCTGACTTAAGAGAGGGATTTTCCGATAGTTGCACTTTTATTTATGTTCGACGCTTTAACAAGCTGCTGCATCCCTTCTTTCAGGAGTATGCTGCCCATGATAAAATAAGGATAGAAAGATTATGAATTCAGGGCTCCTGTACAAGACTTCTGTCACTGCTATAAATCCGCAGTCTGATACGAGCCAGATTTGAAAACGAGGAAACATCGTTGTGGAGGGTAGATGTCCGGGGCAGCACTATGCACTGGCCTTGTTTGGGAAGGGCCAACTATGCGTTATGCCTGCGCGTTAAAGAGAGCAATGTGATTTAATGATGCTTTTCTGATGGCTGCCTCCAAAGTTCCGATTTATACCGCTCTGTTTGCCAACCTGGCCATTGCCATAACCAAATTCATTGCTGCATCTGTTACCGGCAGTTCTGCCATGATTTCCGAAGGGATTCACTCCCTGGTTGATACCGGAAATGAGGTGCTGCTGCTGCTGGGCATCCACAAAAGCCACAAACCAGCCGACCGGAAGCGCCCTTTCGGCTATGGCAAAGAGCTGTACTTCTGGGCATTTATTGTGTCGCTGCTGATATTTGCCGTAGGGGGTGGCATATCTATTTACGAAGGCATTACGCACCTGATGCACCCGGAAGTGATTGAAAAGCCTTTCTGGAATTATATTGTGCTGGGTATTGCCATTGTTTTCGACGGCTTTTCGTTTTATACCGCTATCAAAGAGTTTAACAGGCAACGCGGGTCGCTGCCGTTCTGGGAAGCCGTAAACCGTAGCAAAGATCCCTCAACCTTTGTGGTGCTGTTTGAAGATGCAGCTGATGTTATCGGGTTAATTATTGCTTTCCTGGGTGTTTTTCTGGGGCATCAGTTGCAGAACCCTTACCTGGATGGTGCGGCCTCTATCCTGATTGGTTTGCTGCTGGTTGCTGTGTCGGGTTTGCTGGCCCGGGAGAGCCGCAGCCTGCTGATGGGCGAGAGTGCCGATGAGGAGCTGTTGCAGTCGGTTGTTGCCTTGGCCACTACGGACGCTGCGGTGGCCCATGTGTCACGCCCGTTATCGATGCACCTGGCACCTGAAGAAATCATACTTATACTTGCGGTAATGTTCGAGCCGCAGCTCAACAGCGCTGAGGTGGCGGCGGCCGTTATCAGAATCCGCGACACTATTCAGCAGGAGCACCCTGACTTCAGGCAAATTTTTATAGAGCCGCAACTGCCACTACCATAGAGGCAGGTAGGTGATGCTTTTAAAAGATAATAAGGGATGCTTAGCAGATGGCGGGTTCGTCTTCCATAAAAGCTGTGTTGCCGCTTACCTGCAATTGCTTGCATAAAATGGCTTCAGGGTAAAAGCAGCCGGATTAATTGCCGCTATGCAGGAGCAGGCGATCCAGCATGTCTTTTATCTGGCTGGCTGTGGTTACGAGTCCGCACTCCTGCAGCCTGCCTTTGTAATAGGTGGCAATAAACGGTGTACCTGTCAGGCTGACCTGCCGGCGCGAAACCGGATTTTCAACGGCGTTCATGCGCATGAACTGAACATCTTTATAAGTGTGGTCAAGGATAAAGTCGTGATAAGCAGGCGCAAGTTCTTTGCAGACCGGACAATCATCGTCTATAAACTTGACCATTACAAAGTCATGCTTGTATACCAGCATCCGCAAATCTTTATCTGTTACTTCATCAATTAGGGGCATTCGTTCATCAGCTAGAGGATTGATTCTACAGACGTAGATTTCAGTACATTAAGATTTGGCAAAGTAACGAATAATCATCGTTATAACCATAACTGCTTACAAGGAGGCGCCTGTCTGGTAATCCATACCACAAAGCCGGCGTATACAGGGGCGTACAAATGGTAAATTAATGGAAAACAAAGACGAACAATTTTTACAGGCGGCGCTGGACGAAGCCAGAAAAGGCTATGCCGAAGGCGGTATTCCAATCGGATCGGTGCTGGTATACGAGGGCCGCATACTTGGCCGGGGCCATAACAAGCGGGTGCAGCAGGGCAGCGTGGTGCTGCATGGCGAAATGGATGCCCTGGAGAATGCCGGCCGGCAGCCTGCCGCCGTTTACCGGCAGTGCACCCTTTACACCACCCTGTCGCCCTGCCCCATGTGTTCGGGCACCATTTTGCTGTACGGCATCCCCAAAGTCGTTATCGGTGAAAACAAAACATTTATGGGCGAGGAAGAACTGCTGAAGTCGCGGGGTGTGGAGGTGCGCATAGCTGATAACGCCCCGTGTTACGAACTGATGCAGCAGTTTATTCGCGAGAAACCCGATCTCTGGAACGAGGATATTGGTGTGTAAGCCAGGGTGCCGGCGCAGGTACTTTATACCTGCTGCCACATAGCAGGGCAAGTCGGAATATAATATGCCGGGCCTGCTTCTGTACTTATAACTTTAAGCCTCTTACCCTGGTGCAGCTCCGGGCAAAACCGGCCGGATTATCAGGATAAAAAATAATGAATTAATCTTCTATATTATTGAACTATAAGTTGCCTGTAAATGTCTGATTTATAAGAAAACAAACCAGACTATGAGAGAATTAGACAGCATTCGGGAAGGATTAGCCAACAGCAACACGCTCTTGCTTAAGTATCAGGACAAAGGGGTAGAATGTGCCTTTGTGCGGGAAGGGCTCGTAAAAAATAACATTCTTATACAGGATAAGGTGCTGGCCGAGGCCCTGCACAGCAAAAGCATAAATGGTATTATTGAAGGCGACAATTTCCAGACGCTGAGAAACAACTATAGCTGGTTTTCGCTGAGTGTGAAATCCAAAAGACTTTACCAGGAACTGCAGCACGCTTAATAGTTTTCCCATCGGAAACGCCATACCTGCTAAAACTGCTAAAAGCTTTTACTAACAATATTCATCAAAAAGGGCACCTCTCTTCCGAACAGGCCGGAAGAGAGGTGCCCTTTTTGTCTTACTTCAGTGTGCTTTCTTAGGCCGAATGCCTGCTCTCATAAAGCTGCAGCCATTCCATGGCTTCTTCCATTGTTTTGCAATGCTTAAATGCTAACTGGAAGCTGTAAGTCTGGCTGGCCTGTTCGGTCAGGTTGTCTATCACCAGATAACTGAAGACGTCGCCATTGCCGATGCGGGCCATTTTCCTGACTTTTGTGTTGGCCAGCAAAGGGCAAAACTCGCGCAGTAACCATTGCTGTTCCGGAATTACCAGCGTAGGCAGTTTTTCAGAATCTATAATCAGGTAATAAACCTCCTCCTGCAGCAAACGCACCAGATTCCTGACGCCGGTCCTGTATTCTTCGCTGCTTACACTCCGCTTCCACTTCGCGTACAGGAGATTCTGCTCCCCGTACAACTTAATTTCCAGATAATCTTCATCGGTGCTGTACATGTTGCCCTCCTTTTTGTTTTCAAAATTATCTTATAACTGTTTCGATTTCACCTGAAAGTATTCTTGCCGGTGTAACTTGTTTTCCCTGCTATACCCTTAAGGTATAACCAATTTTAATGGGGTAGCAGGTATAAATATAATAAGATAAGCATGCTGCTGCTTCCGGCTGAAGCCGTTTTACAGCTTTGTGTTGCCCTTATTTTCTTGTGTTTAAATATACTATTTTATTTAATAACATGTTATTTCCGATATATTTAATTTTTTATAACAATTAGCTAACCGATTTTTCAGCATAGAAAAAATTTCCCTGTTTTCTGGCTTTCTGATAAATATCTGGGAAACAACCTCTTTAGCAGGTGGATAGTAGAATGTAAATTTTCTATACATACATCGAACTCACTATGTTCAATCAGTTTGCTGCATGCCGGGAAAATGGTGCAATTTTAAAGTGCGCTGCTGCCGTTTTGCCGCGTTGTGGCAGAATTGAATACCCCATAGGACCGTTACTAGCATCAGGCAACTATACAAACTGCAGCCCGGCAAGCCAGGCCAGGTATATTTCTGTGTCCCGGTTGTAGATGAGGAGGGGCAGGAACAGGTTTATTTTATAAATCCGCAACTTGAGCTATCTTTACTTTATTAATCCTGATGCTTTCCCGCATCTTTCACCTGATTTGATTGCTCTTAACCAGCCGCCCTCATGAAAAGAATAATGCTCGTTGCCCTTGTGCTTGCCCCTGTACTTTCCTTTGCACAGGCCAGGCCCGCCGGTAACTTTATACAGTATGTAAACCCCTTGATTGGCACCGCTAAAATGGGCCATACCTATCCCGGAGCTACCGTGCCTTTCGGCATGGTGCAGCTTAGTCCTGACACCGATACCATACCTTACGCCGTAAATGGCAAGTATAACCCCGATGTATACAAGTATTGCGCCGGTTACCAGTACGACGACAAAACCATAGTTGGCTTCAGCCACACGCATTTCAGCGGCACCGGGCACTCCGATTTGGGTGATTTCCTGATAATGCCCACCACCGGCAAACTGCAGCTGAACCCCGGCACCGCAGACAGGCCGCAGAGCGGGTACCGGTCGGCTTTCTCGCATAAAAACGAAGTGGCCGAACCTGCTTATTACAAGGTAAAGCTTGATGACGATAACATCACCGCCGAAATGACGGCTACTACCCGCGTGGGCATGCACCAGTATACTTTCCCGAAATCGGATACAGCACATGTTATACTTGACCTGATGCACGGCATCTATAACTACGACGACAAGAATGTATGGACCTTTGTGCGCGTAGAGAACGATACCCTCATCACCGGTTACAGGCAGACGAACGGCTGGGCACGCACCCGCACCGTGTACTTTGCCATGTCTTTTAACAAGCCCTTTTACCAGTATGGCAACAAGGATTACAGCGAAGTGCAGCCTTACAAAGGCTTCTGGCGCAAGTTCGACCAGACCAGGAACTTCCCTGAGTTTGCCGGTAAAAAGCTGCGCGCCTACTTCGATTTCAAAACAGAAGAAGGGGAGAAGATAAAGATAAAATTTGCCTTGTCGCCGGTAAGTACGGCGGGCGCACTGGCCAACATGCGTGCCGAGATTCCGGGCTGGGATTTTGAGCAGGTAAAGCAGCAAAGTCAGGCGCTGTGGAACAAGGAACTGAGCAAAATTGCCGTGAAGGCAGGCAGCAAGGACGATATGGTAAATTTCTATACTGCCTTGTATCATACTTTTCTGGGCCCTACAACTTTTATGGACGTGGATGGCAGCTACCGCGGCCTCGACCAGAATAACCACCAGGCAAAAGGCTTTACCAACTATACTACTTTCTCGCTCTGGGACACCTACCGCGCGCTGCATCCTTTCTTTAACATTGTGCAGCCCAAACGCAATGCCGATATGATTCAGTCGATGCTGGCGCACTATGACCAGAGCGCCGAGCACATGCTGCCGGTGTGGTCGCACTATGGCAATGAGAACTGGTGTATGATTGGCTACCACAGTGTGCCCGTTATCGCAGATGCGGTTATCAAGGGCAATGCTGATTTTGATGTGAACAAAGCGCTGGATGCCTGCATTGCTACCGCCCGCACCGGTTACTACGACGGGCTGGACTATTACATGCAGTTGGGCTTTGTGCCCGAGGATAAAAACAGCTCCTCGGTATCTAAAACGCTGGAGTATGCCTACGACGACTGGTGCATTGCGCAGATGGCCAAAAAGCTGAACCGCCCTGCTGTGTACGAGGAGTTTATGAAACGCGCGCAGAACTATAAAAACGTGTATGATGCCAAAACCGGCTTTACGCGCCCGAAGCTAAGCGACGGCACCTGGAAAAAGGAATTCGATCCGCTGGACACGCACGGGCAGGGCTTTATTGAGGGCAACTCCTGGAACTATAGCCTCTACGTGCCGCAGGACCCGGAGCAGCTGATTGCCATGATGGGCGGCAAAAGTACTTTTGTGACGCACCTCGACTCGCTGTTTACCATGCACCTGCCAGATAAGTATTTTGAGAACACCGAAGATATTTCGCGCGACGGCATTATCGGTAACTATGTGCATGGCAACGAGCCGTCGCACCACGTGGCGTACCTTTACAACTGGACCGACCAGCCCTGGAAAACACAGGAGCGCGTGCGCATGATCCTGAAAGCCATGTATAAACCGACGGTTGACGGGCTGGGCGGCAACGACGACTGCGGCCAGATGAACGCTTGGTACCTCTTCAGCTCGCTTGGGTTTTACCCGGTAGCGCCCGGCTCCGTGCAATACGCCATCGGCAGCCCGGCCATTCAGCAGGCCACCATCCGCCTCGAAAACGGCAAAAGCTTTACCATCAACACCAGGCACCAGAGCGATAAGAATGTATATGTGCAGAAGGTCAAACTGAACGGTAAAACCCTGGAGCGCGGCTATCTCACCCACAACGATATTATGCAGGGCGGCAACATTACATTTTACATGGGAGCCAAACCAAACAAAAGGCAGCTGAGCATGGCCTTGTAAATACAGGCTTTGTGATCTACATCTTTCCGGCTACGCAAGTATAATCCCGCTGGTGTCTGAAGTCTAGCTGGTGCGAGCTTGTAGCTCGTACCTTCTTTCTGTGGATGTAAAAGGTGCGAACTACAAGCTTGCACCAGCAAATACGAGTCTGAATACTGAGAAATAAAATTTAATGTGCATTTTTGGGCTGATAAAATAATGCAGCAACCTTAAGCCTATTATAAAACATGGAATCATCGCAAAACAAGCAGGAAGTTTTTAAAGAAATCGAGCAGAAATTAACAGAGCAGGGGTTCACCATTGATGCGCAGGATCAGACACGCCCCTGGGGTGGTTTCTTCGTGATAAAGGAGGAACAGGCACAAAAGTTTGCAGATACTTATTTCGATGGCATGTCTGTTGACCAACTGAAGATCTCCGGCAAGTTAAGCCCTAAAATTTTGGTTGTGGCGCCGGATAAGCGCCTCTCGTGGCAATACCACCACCGCCGCGCCGAAATCTGGAAAGTTGTAAAAGGTAAAGTAGGCGTGGTTACCAGCGACACGGACGAAGAAGCCGATCTGCAGGAATTGATGCCCGGCGAACTGATAACCCTGCAGCAGGGCGAGCGCCACCGTTTGGTAGGGTTGAAGGAGTGGGGCGTGCTGGCCGAAATCTGGCAACATACCGATGTGGAATTGCCCTCCAATGAAGACGATATCGTGCGCGTGCAGGACGATTTCGGTCGCTAAGTCGCTAGCATGAGATGGGTTTTCCGCTTTCCTGAAAAATTCGTTGAACATAAATCCGGGAAAGCGGAAAACTTTATATTTGCAGCAAACTTTTAGCTTAGCCCCGACCTAATATGCCCCAGGAACTTACCAACTCGTTTGGCAAAGTGTTTTTAACGATATACAAGGACGAGCGGAACAGGTGGATACATGTTAACTGGATGGGATACCTGACAGCAGATAACATCAAAGCTGGTGCTGCTGCTTATACTGCGGCGTTGGCGAATGCAGGCTTTGATTGCGTGCTGAATGATACCCGCCTTATTATCGGCTCCTGGAATCACTCCCTGGATTGGGCGCTGCAGGAGTGGTCGCCTAATGCAGCTAAGGCGGGCCTGAAACATCTTGCTATGGTTACTACTCCCGAAACTTTTGCCGGTTCTACTGCTGCCGCTTTTTACGCTAATCTCGAAGCGTTCCAGGCCCAGGTTTTCGACGACATGGATAATGCGAAACAATGGCTACGGCAGTATTCCCTGAACAGGTAGCAAGGGTCTTTAACGCTGCCGTTCTACCATTCTATCAGTCAGTCATAGTTAAAGCAGTTCGCGGCAAAATCCGGCTGCTATCAAGAGAACTTTATACCACATCCAGTACTACATCGCCGCCTACCGGGTAGCCGACGCAGGTAAGGGCGAGGCCTTTTTTCAGGTCTTTTTCGGTGAGCACTTCGTTGTACGACATCCATACCTGCCCGCGGGTACAGTGTGCTGCACAGCTGCCGCATTTGCCGGCTTCGCAACTGTAGGGCAGCGCCACTCCTTTCTTTCTGGCAGCCTGCAATATGGTTTGCGGGTACTGTACCATCAGCTGGTGTTCCTGGTTGCGGAAGCGAAGTATAACCTGGTGTGGTGCTGTATCGGGTGGTGTGATTCTGACTGCTACTTTGGTGGTGCTGAAGCTCTCCTTCCGGATGTTGTCTTTGGGCACATCTACCTGCCGCAACGCATAATAGCACATACGCATGTAGTTAACAGGGCCGCACAGGTAAAACAATGCCCGATCATAAGGAGCCACCGCATACTCCCGTAACAATAACTGCAGCAGATCTTTGTAGAGCCTGGCGCGGGCCAGATTGGGTGCGTCGCTGAGCAGGTATTCTACGTGTAGCTGTCCTCTAAATCTTTCTGCCAGTTGATCCAGGTCATCCCGGAAGATGATGCTATTGCGGGAAGAGTTGCTGTAAAGAAGCACTACGTGCAGCTGCGGGTACGTATAAAGTATAGTTTTGAGCAATGAGAAAACAGGTGTGATGCCGCTTCCGGCAGCCAGCAGAAAAACCTGTTTATACCTGCCGGTATCATCCGGTAACGTAAAAAGGCCTGCTGCCCCAATTGTAAGCAGTTTATCGCCTATACGTGCCTGATCTACGAGCCGGCGCGAGAAAAAGCCGTTGGGCACTCTTTTTACACCTATCGCCAGCGGCTCCTGCAAAGCTGGTGCAGACGTAATGGAGTAGGAGCGGCGCATTTCGGTGCCGTGCTCCTGGTGCACGAAGGTGAGGTATTGCCCCGGATTATACGTAATTGCCCGGGCATCATCGGCGCCAAACACAAAGGTTTTAAAGCCCGGCGCCTCTTCTTTTATAGCGGTGATGGTAAGCGGTTTGTAAAGGGAAGGTGTCGCTGTGTCAGTGTCTGTCATAAGCTGCTTTTTTACTTCTTACGGTGCAGGGCTGTTATTGGCTTCCACAGTGTATCGGAAGTCAGGATTTATACTTGCGCTTAAAATGGTAACTGCATTAATAGGGAGCTGGAGAACATTAAACTTATACTTGTTTATACCTGCCTTAAAGCAAACAGGCTTTCCGGTCGCGCGCCGGAAAGCCTGTTTTTATACTTTGGCCGTTTTCGGCGGGCCATACCTGCTGCCACTGCAGGCATGAACCCCGGCTACTTTTTCAATTCCAGCACCAGCGTTGTTTTAGCAGGCAGCGTGAGTGATTTGATGTCTGCTACGTTCTCGCCGGTAGCGATATTTACAGCGCTGTTAAAGCCGCTCATGCGCTCCGCAAACCGATCCGTTTTCACGGTTTCGGTCTTCTCGCCGGTGTTCATCACTACCATTACGGTTTTATCGGGGTTATAGCGGAAGTAAGTATAGATGCCGTTTTCGGGCACATACTGCATCAGCTTACCCGTTTGCAGCACGGGGTTGTTTTTGCGGTAGTTGGCCAGCGTTTTCACGTAATTGTATGCCTCGTTCTCCAGGGCGGTGCGGCCCTGGTCGGTGAATTTGTTTACTTTATCGGAGGACCAGCCGCCTTTAAAATCCTCGCGCACTTTGCCATCGGGGTTAGAGAAATTTTTCATCAGGATCTCCGTGCCATAGTATAACTGCGGAATGCCGCGCGTGGTGAGCAGCCAGGCAATGCCGGATTTATACTTGTTCAGATCCTCGCCCACTACCGAATACCAGCGGCTCAGGTCGTGGTTATCCAGGAACACCACATTACGCGTCGGGTCCTGATATTGGTAGTCCTGCGCCAGCGTGGTGTAGAGTTTGCTTACGCCCTCGTCCCAGCCAAACTTCTCGTTCATGGCGGCCTGTATGCCCCACAATGTTTGGAAGTCCGTTACACCCGGCAGCTCAGTATCGAAGCCGCGGTTCACGGTGTTGCCCTGTGTAAAGTATACCTGGTTCGGTACGCCGTGCACCCAGGTCTCGCCAAAGAAATAATAGCCCGGGTACTCTTCTTTCAGCGCTTTGCCCCATTGGGCCATAAATTTCGCATCGTTGTAGGCGTAGGTATCTATGCGGAAGCCGTCTACACCGGCATACTCAATCCACCAGATGTCGCTTTGGGTAATGTAGTTCTGCACGAAAGGATTGTCCTGGTTCAGGTCGGGCATGTGTGTGTCGAACCAGCCGTTCTGCATGCGCTTTTTATCGGTTTCCGATGCATAAGGGTCAAATACCGGCTGGTCTTTAAAGCTGGATTTGGTAAACTCCGGCCATTGGTGCACCCAGCTTTTCATCGGCATATCTTTTATAGTCCAGTGCTCGCTGCCCACGTGGTTGGGTACCACGTCCTGAACCAGCTTCATGTGGCGTTTCTCCAGCTCGTCGCCCAGCTGGCGGTAGAGCTCGTTGCTGCCGTAGCGTGGGTCTATTTGATAGTTTTCGGTGTTGGCATAGCCATGGTAAGAGGCGAGGGGCTGATCATTTTCCAGCACCGGGTTCAGCCACAGCGTCGTAACACCCAAATCCTGTAAGTAATCCAGGTGGTCGATAATACCCTGCAGGTCGCCGCCGTGACGATAATACATCGAGTCGCGGTTGATGGTGTGCTCCTGCATGCCTTTTACAATATCGTTGCTTTTGTCGCCGTTGGCAAAGCGGTCGGGCATTATCAAGTAAATAAAATCTTTGCTCGACACCGGCTGGATGCGGTTCGGGTCCTGTGTGCGGCTTTTCAGCTCATACGTATAGCTCAAAGCTTTGCTGCCTTTTTTGGTGAACCGGATAGGGAAGGAGCCCGCTTTAACGGAAGGAGCAATCTGCAGGTCGAGGAACAGGTAATTCGGGTTTTCTACCTTGTGTACCTTCACCAGTTCTACGCCCGGGTAGTCGAGGCTTACATCGCGGCTGGCAATTTTGTCGCCGTGTACCACCAGTTGCAGTTTGGGATTTTGCATGCCTGCCCACCAGAACATAGGTTCCACGCGCTCCAGCGCCGGCATCTGAGCGTACAATTGGGTGGTTAGTGCCAGACAGAAGGATAAAAAAACGAGTTTTAGCTTCATGGGTGTTTTTTAGAATAGTAAGCACAAAAAAGAAGTATGTCTTTTGATTTGCTAGTGCGCAATGTTAATGCGAGCGCTAACGCTGGTGCGAGCTTGCAGCTCGTACTATAAACTACAAGCTATAAGTAAGTACGAGCTACAAGCTCGCACTAGCGGTTTGCACCAGCGATACCGTGTCTCTACGCTGTTGAACAATTGCATCTGCAAGTGTAAATTACTTACGGATGCAGTTCAATTTACAGATTTAATGTAAAAGCATTGTTGTTGTTTTCTACGACAATGCTCTTCACTTTATAACCTTCTGTCGGATTGGAAGCGCCCTGCGGATCAAAACGGGAAATCGGATCGATGAACGAAACAAAGTCATCGTTTAACTTACCCGATTTGCCGTTTACTTTTACTTTAGACGCATTGCCAAAGCCGTGCAGCACCACTTTGATGTGGTTGAACTTAGAATTAAACGAGCCCTCCGCTTTTCCGAAAGCCAGATCGTTTTTGCGGGCATCGTAACGGATGGTGCGCTTGTAATACTGGCCTTTTTCATAATCATAAGACTTGCCATCGTCCTCGTAATACACAAAAGCATTATCCGCATCGCCTTTGTAGACCTGTATCGTCAGCGTATCGGTGGGCTGCTCTGCCGTGGTCTGTATCAGCGATTGCATCGGCACAATGCTGCCGGCCTTTACATACACCGGCATTTTGTTGTAAGCCAGCGGAATGATTTTCTCCTGATTGCCGCTCTCTACTTCGCCGGTATACAGGTTGTACCATTTGCCCTCTGGGAAGTATACTTTCCCGAAGTTAACGGTGCTGGCAAAAGGCGCTATCAGGAAGGCCTCCCCAAAAAGGTACTGGTTCTGGTACTGTCCGTCATAAATCTTCGGGTCCTGGGTATAATTTATCGCCAGCGAGCGCGCTACCGGAAGGCCATTCTGTGTTGCCTCGTAAAAGGTGGAGTACAGGTATGGCAGCAGTTTATAACGCAGGTTGATGAAGTTGCGGGCAATTTCCGTTACTTCTTCGCCATAAGCCCAGGGCTCCGACGATTTGGTGTTCACGCCGGTATGGTTGCGGAAATAAGGCGTAAAGGCACCCAGCTGAATCCAGCGGGCGTAGAGGCCTACACTGGGGTTGCCGGTAAAACCGCCGATGTCCATACCCGTAAACGGCACGCCGCTCAGGCCCAGACTGGTGAGCAGGCGCACGCCGGCCAGCATGTGGTCGTCTTCCGCGCGGTTGTCGCCGGTCCAGATGGCGGTGTAGCGCTGCAGGCCGGCAAAACCGGCGCGGGTAAGTATAAACGGGCGTTTGTTCATGGTAGTGCGGGCACCTTCGTAGCTGGTGCGGACCATTTCCAGGGCGTACACATTATGCCCTTGCTTGCTGGTGGTCAGGTGGCCATCGTAGTTAAACAGCACATTGTCCGGCATTTTGTTACCCCAGGTGGCTATCTCGTTCATATCGTTCCAGAGGCCGTCGACGCCATCATCGGCAAAGCGCTTCACCTGGTTTCGCCACCAGTCGCGGCCTTTTTCGCTGGTAAAGTCGGGGAAATGTGTCCAGCCCGGCCATACCTGCCCGGTATAATATTGCCCGTCCGGATACTTCAGGAAGATATCAGCCTTTTTGCCGCTTTCGTAAGCATGGTAGCCTGGCTCTACTTTTATGCCGGGGTCAACAATCACGGTGGTTTTAAAACCCAGGTCTTCCAGTTGCTTATTCATCCCGGCCGGATCCGGAAAGCGGTTTTTGTCCCAGGTAAACAGCTTGTAGGCATCCATGTAGTGAATATCGAGCGTAATGCCGTCTGCCGGGATCTTCTTTTCACGCAATGTGCGGGCAATGCGCATTACTTCTGCATCAGGATAGTAGGAGTAGCGGTTTTGCTGATAGCCCAAACTCCAGAGCGGCGGTATAGGCATCCGGCCAGTCAGGTAAGTATACGAGGTGATGATGTCGGCTACTTTGGTGTGGTAGATGAAGTAGTAGTCCATTTCGCCGCCCTGCACACCGAAAGAGGAGAAGCGGTTGTTGCTGGCGCCAAAGTTGAAGTCACTCTGGTAGGTGTTGTCCAGGAAAATGCCATAGTTGAGCCCGTCGTGGATGCCGATGTAAAACGGAATGGTAGAATAAATCGGGTCCTGGTTTACAGCATAGCCGTAGGCATCGGTGTTCCAGTTGGTGTAGCCATTGCCGCGGCGGTCGAGCGGGCCGGTTTTCTCGCCAAGACCGATGAAGCGTTCGCCTTCCTGCATGTGCTTGTAGGTGGTCACTTCTTCGCCAATCCAGGAGGTGGTCAGGCCCTGCTCATCCTGGCTGATAACTTTGCCATTAGGAGTATAAAAGGCCACGGCAAACGGATTTTTGCTGATGCGGGCCGTTAGCGAATCCGTCGTAATAGTAATTTCGTTGCTGTTCTGGGTGATGTTTGCTTTTACCTGCTGGGGCTTGCCTACCACGGCATACGAAAAGTCATCGCCCAGCGGCTTTTTGTCCATACGCACCCGCACAATCGTTGGGCTGTATACCGAAAGCCTGATGTGCTCGTTGCTGCTGGTGCTAAGGTTTACGTGCTGGCCTTCTATGGTTACAGCATTAACATTGCCCACCTGGTGCACCGGGTTATCCTGAGCAGAAGCGGCAAAGTTTAGCGCTGAAACAGCCAGCAGTGTGAGAATTGAGTTATAAAGTATCTTCATTTTAACAGATAAAGCTTATACTTAGATTTTGAACAGAGACTTAAAAAATTAACCCGGCAATAAAGCATCACCGGGTTAACTTTATTCTTGTAAGGCAACAACAGTTAGAAGCGAAGTATAAATCAGAAAATATACTTGCGGATACTATTGCTTTTTGAGCTTGTACAGGTAGTAACCGGGGTGACTTAAATCCAGCGTAATAAGATAATTGCCTGCTTCTTCAACTTTGATGTTATCGCCATTAAACTCCAGGACACCATCAGCGGGCTTGTCGTCTTTCTCATCGCCATAGTTCAGATCCCAGGCATCGTTTGCCCTGAACTTGATTTCACCAACAGACAGCGGGAGCGTTGCCGACCATACTTTAGTGGTTTCATCGTAGGTAAGATCCTTGTCATTGTCCCAACTTCCGGTAGCATCGCCAATTACACCCCAGGTTGTTTTGGTGGCAGACCAGGTCAAGTCTTTGGTATTGGCTTTTAGCAGATAGTATCCCGGTTCTTTCACCGTCAGGTTTCCGGCTCCGCCATCTGTACTTAATTTTCCGGTGCCGCCATCGCCATAGTTAGGTCCGTCCCAGTTCGGCTTGGATGTAAACTTAAAGCCGTCGGCCACATTCATAAAAACGTAACCTTCATAGATGCCATCATCCTTCGGAGAAGATATTTTAGGGGCAACATCAGGAGCCCAGCCCTGGTACTGGCCCGGCACATAGAGCGATGGATAATCCGGAATATCCACGTAAGGAGTGGCCGTAACGGTGACAACGTTAGAGTAGGTTGGCTCCACGTTAGGACCAATGCTGGTTTGCAGCCTCACGTCCAGGCTGGCTGGTGCGCCTGTCGGCAGCTCCATTTTAAGCAGGAGCTTGTTAAAATCAGCCACGGTGTAGGTTTTTTCTGTGCTGCTGCCGAGTGCTACTTCTTCCGGTGCGGCAAAATCTGTTCCGGCTGGTGCCAGTTGCAGCGTATACTTTGCCGCATCGTAGCTGTATTCCGGCACAGACCAGGTCAGATCCAGCGGCGTCCAGGAGAATGTAACGGCATCGTCGGCTGCTGTTTCGCTGCTGAGTGCAGGACTTGTAGTGGAAACGGTAAGTTCGGGAATACCTGTCGGGGTAACCGTTAGTTTCTCCTCATCTTTCTCACAGGAGAAAAGCGCAAGTGAGCATACGCAAAGGATGAGCAATTGATGTATAGAGGTTCTCATAAAATAGCTTTATAAAGGTTGATCCGGGGCAGAACCGGCAAGGATCCGGCCCCGGATTTCATACTTGCTTAATATCCTGTGTTTTGTGTTAAATTAGGATTGGCAGCCATGTCCGCAGCCGGAATCGGGTAAAGCGTACGGTAATCTTCCACTGCCTGGCCTCCTTTTACGCCGCCTTTCCATGGCCACAGGTACTCGCCGCCTGTGAATTTGCCGAAACGGATAAGGTCTGTCCGCCGCTGCATTTCCCAGTTCAGTTCCCGGGCTCTTTCATCCATCATAAAGTCCAGGGTCAGCTGGCTGGCTGTAATATCGCCGCCAGCTCCTTTGTAGGCTCTTTCGCGTACCCGGTTTACATACTCCAGCGCCAGACCTGCATCTCCGCCCGCGCCACCGCGCAGCACAGCTTCGGCGTAAGTCAGGTATACATCTGCGAGCCGGAACATAGGGAAGTCCGTGTCCGGGAAGTTGCCGGTGGGGTCAGAGCCCGGCTGACCGGTGGAACTCACATTTTTATACTTGGTAATGGGATATCCGTCGGTAAATGTGAAAATGTCGTTGATTACCAGCGACTGGCCATCAGTATAAAAGTTGGATCGGTCATCTACGACACCCTGTGGTGTAGGAAAGAGGTCTACCACTGCCTCGGTGGCACGTAAACCAGCCCAGCCACCGTTAATGCCGAAGGAAGCGACGTCCATGCTGCCGCCAACCGGTGCATGCACCAGAAACGTCATGCCTCCGTAAGATTGTGTGTGCAGGCCATCAAACGTAATCGGGAAGATGATTTCGTTGGAAGTGTTGTTATCCGTCAGGAACAGGTTATCGTAATCCGGCTCCAGGGTATAGCCTGCGTCAATTACCTTTTGGGCGTACGTAATAACATCTGTGTAGCGCTCCTGCCCGGTGTATACTTCGGCATTCAGGTAGAGTTTGGTCAGCAGTGTCCAGTCAGCGGCTTTATCGGCCCTGCCGTATTCGTTCTGGCGGGCATCCACCAGGTCGGGCTCAATAGCCAGCAGTTCCGATTCGATGTACTTAAAAAGATCTGCGCGGGCAATCTGCGGCGGGAAGAAAGAGCCTACCGGATCATTCTCGGTTACAAAAGGCACATTGCCGAACAGATCCATGGCATGCCAGTAGCTAAGGGCCCGCAGGAAGCGCGCCTCAGCACGGAAGTTTCTGGCCTGTTCCAAATCCTGGCCTGAGATCCCGCGCTCACTCAGCTTTTCGTCTGTGGTTTCGCGGATAAACTCGTTGGTGAGGGCTATCTGGTAGTAAATGCGGCTGTACATGGCTGCCAGAAACTCGTTGCTTGATGACCAGTCCATCTCGTGGAAGTCGGGCAGCGAGCCATCATTCCAGCCGATAACAGCTTCATCTGTCGGCAGTTCCTGCACACTATAATACAGGCGCAGGTAGTTCGAAAAACCTTCGTCCAGGCCGCTGATGTCGGGCTTTCCGGCAGGGCCCTGCTGGCCGCTTACGGCATAGCCGGCGTACAACTTGGCCAGTATGGGCTTATAGTTGCTGAAATCCTTGTATACACTGGCCGAGGTGATGTCGTAGAAAGGCTCGCGATCGAGATCTTTGGTACAGGAAGAGACGGACAGTGCAACCATCCCAGCAAGCATCGTTTTTTTTATGAATGTAGATATCATCTGATTGTCGGTTGAAATTAAATGTCGAGGTTCAGACCAAAAGAGAACACACGCGGGTTTGGATAAAAGTTATTGTCGATTCCCGATGCAATCTCCGGATCCAGGCCGGTATATTTTGTGATAACGAACACGTTCTGCACACTCACAGACAAACGCAGATTGGCTTTGTCGTTCAGTATTTTCCCGAAGTTATAACCCAGGTTTATGTTCTCCATGCGCAGGAAAGAGGCGTTCTGCACGTAATAGTCGGAGAAAAACTGGTTGTTGTTAAACCCGGTTTCCAGCACATCGGAGGTCAGGTTAGTCAGATAGTTCGGATAAGTCAGGTTTTTGTACACACCGTTACCGGAGTTCACGTTGTTATACATGTAGTTGCCGATATTGCCGCGCAGCACAAAGTTCAGGTTCCAGTTATTATAAGCGAGTTGTGAGCTGAAGCCCAGGTATACCTGTGCTTCCGGGCTTTTATACCGGTATCTGTCCTGTGCATTAATAATGCCGTCGCTGTTCAGGTCGGCATAAACGCCCTCTATCGGGTTGCCGTTCTGATCATACACCTGCTTGTACACATAAAAAGTATAAGGGCGGTAGCCAACAGTATGTATCTGCACGTGGTTGCCTACACCGCCCGAAATAGCGTCACCGGCCTCTATGCCCACAGAAGTCTCATCCTTCACTTTGCTCAGGTTGGTGATTTCGCTCTTGTTGAAGGTCGCATTGGCGCTTATATCCCAGGTAAGATTCTCGTTACTGATGGCAGTATAAGACAGCACGGCCTCCAGTCCTTTGTTCTCAATGTTACCCACATTTGTCAGGATGCGGTTGGTGAGATTGGTACCGGCCGGAACAGAGATAACAGCCAGGAGGTCTTTGGTTTTCTTTTTATACACATCGATGCTACCGGAGAGCTTTCCGTTCAGGATACCGAAGTCCAGACCGGCATTAATGGTTTGCGTTTCCTCCCACTTGATGTTTGCGTCATACCCTTCAGGGCGTAAGGTACTGTAGTACTGATCACCGAACTGGTACTGGGTTTTTAAGTCGCCATTAGTATAGCGGGCCAGGTAAGGGTAATCGCCGGTGAGGATGTCCTGCTGGCCGGTAACGCCATAACCCAGGCGCAGTTTCAGTTCAGATAACCATGGCGTGTCTTTCAGGAAGCTTTCCTCGTTAATTCTCCAGGCAAAGGCCAGCGATGGGAAGGTGCCCCACTTGTTGCCCGGCCCGAAACGGGAAGAACCGTCTCGGCGGATGTTAGCTGTGAGCAGGTAACGGTCCAGCAAAGAGTAGTTCAGGCGTCCGAAGAAGCCTATGAGTGTATACTGTGTTTTGAACGGGAATGGGTTTGCCTCCTGGCCGGGTATTACGTTGCCTTCCGCATCCATACCTGCAAAAGAAGGCTCCTCCGTGATAAAGTCCTGGTAAGAGTAGCCGGCTGTAGCATCAATACGGCTGTTCAGGTCGGGCAGCTCCTTTACATAGTTCAGGTAGAAGTCCAGGAGTTTGCTGTCTTTAGATTGCTCATACTCCGAAAGGCTACCACCCTGAACAAAAACAGAGGCCAGCGTAGCCGGCTGAAAAATAGAGCCCTCGCTGCTCGAAATGTCGTAGCCCAGGTTCAGGTTAGCATGTAACTCGGGTATGAACGGGAGCTTATAATCTAACAGGATGTTGCCGATGCTGCGCTTCACGGTGCTTTTGTCCTCACGCTGCTCCAGCATGCTCAGGGGGTTGCGCGGGGCCAGGGTATTCGGGTTGCCGTTGGCATCCGTCCACTCAAAATATCCGCCAAATTCATTGTCCGCATACACGGGTTGTGTCGGGTCGAAGGCTACAGCCGCACCGATAGCTCCCTGCTGGGCGAAACGATTTTTATTGATAGCGGCCTGCACATTCAGCGTGATTTTAAGATGGTCATCCAACAGGCTAGGCGTTAGGCTTATAGAGCCGGATGTTCTTTCCAGGCTTGATGTTTTCAGGACACCTTCCTGATCCAGGTAGCCCACTGAAACACGGTAAGGTAACTTTTTGTAAGCGCCGGTAAGGGTCAGGTTGTTGTCGTATGTCATGGCATCCTGGAAGATCTGATCCTGCCAATTGGTATTGGCATCGCCCAATAGGCCTTTGTTGCCTTCCGAAGCATACTGGCCTACTGCCGTGCGCAGCTCATCTGCCGAAAGCACATCTACCTGTTTGCGGATGGTTGAAAGGCTGGTTGTAGAGTTAAGGCTTACTTTTAGCTTTTCGCCAAGTTCTCCTTTTTTAGTTGTGATGATGATAACCCCGTTTGCTGCCCGTGAACCGTAAATGGCAGCGGCTGAAGCATCTTTCAGAATGTTGAAAGAGGCAATGTCGTTCGGATTGATAAAGCTCAGCGGGTTAGCGGAGCCGGATATAGAGCGGCTGTCGAGCGGTACACCGTCGATCACAATCAGCGGATCGTTGTTGGCATTCAGCGAAGAACCGCTTCGGATGCGGATACGTCCCCCGGAGCCAGGCGCTCCACCGTTGGACGTAATCTGTACACCGGCTACTTTACCGGTTATCAGCTGCTCCGGCGTGGTTACCTGCCCCTTCACAAAGTCTTCGGAACTGATAGCTGTTACGGCACCAGTTAAATCACTTTTTTTCTGTGTGCCATAACCTACCACCACTACTTCCTGCAGTGCCTCTGCATCTGGGCGGAGGGAAATGTTTAAGGTGGTCTGGTTATCAACAGCTACTTCCTGGTTTTCGTAGCCGATATAGGAAAGTATAAGCACGGCGCCGCTTTCGGGCACCGCAATAGAAAAGTGGCCATTTACGTCGGTAGCAGTACCACGCGAAGTACCTTTCAGCACAACCGTTACACCGGGCAGGCCCATCCCGTTCTCATCCGTAACGGTACCCTGCACTGTTACGTCCGTTTGCAGGGCGGTGGCTGCCTGGTGTGCCCTGGTGTTATAGCGGGCAGCCAGCAGGTTGGCCGGGCTCTGGTCGGCTTGCGCATTACCCGACATATAGACGCAGCACAATGCCATTGTTAAGCCAAAGGAGCTTAGCCGTTTAGTAGATCTATTTCGCATAAATATTTAAATAAAAAATTGTTTATTGTTTATTGGTTGTATTCAGTTGTGTTTGGTTCTGATAAACTGGCCGGATATCACGGTGTCAAACGTCTCTAAAAATTATTAAGCAGTTTTCCGAAGTTTGCCGGATTTATAGTTGCAGGAGCCGTAGCAGGCAGGAATTCCGGCTGCATACCGGCTTGCCCTTTATTTTTCTAAGCTTATACTATTCAAAATAACGATGGTTTACGAGCAACAGCAATAAGTATACGGAATGTATAGAAAATAATACGCTTAATTAGTGAGTAAACACTTACAAATTAGTATGTTAGCATCGGGAGCGCTTTAAAAAAATATAACCCGGATATAAGGCTTAATGGCTGCTGCAAGCAGCCGGGAAGGGAATTTCCGGAGCCTGAACTGGATAACAGCCTGTGTTACGCCTGTGCTAATGCAGGAGTTGCCCGGCGCAAAGCTGCTAAGGGCCGGCCTGCCACAGCGCCGGCAGCCGTGGCAGGAGTACATCATTTGTTAGGCCGGGAGGCGCTGTCTAAAATGCCTTTATGGCCATGATTTTTTTCTCAAACTCCTCATTCGGAAGTATGGACCTGTTTTTAACCCTTGTTTTGTAAGTATAAATCGTGTTTACCGAATACTCCAGGATAGTTGCAATCTGCTCATGTTCATGTATACCCATCCGTATCAGGGCAAATATCCGCAGTTCTATCGTCAGCGACTCGTGATCTTTGGGTATGATTTTGTCCTCTTCGTGAAAGTATGCATTAAATTCAGAAACGAAATCCGGAAAAAGCTTCAGGAAAACCTTGTCGAAACTCTGGTACAGCAGTGCCCTTTCTTTCTTGAGGTTAACCAACTTTAAAACATGAGGGATGTCATCATACTTTCTGGCCATCAGCTTTTTGTCTATTGAGCGTTTAAACTTTTCGAGCTTGCCAATGTACTCAGAGTATACATTAAAGGAGTAACCAATATATTCTTCCTTGATCTTGTTTGCTTCCACCAAGTGATCATTCAGCTCATGCAGATCATTGTTTGCTTCTGTTATAGCGCGTTTAGCCATTTTAAGGCGCTTTAGCTGCCGGAAGATGATAATGGCAAATAGTACGACCAGCCCCGTCAGCAGCGTGACAGCAGCAGCATACAGGAACAGGCGCCTGCGCTGGCTTTCAACAGTTGTCAGTCTTTCTCCTTCTATAATAGGCAGAATAGCCGCTACCTGTATTTTACGCTGCCTGGCCCCGTAAAAAGTAGCATCCTTCAGGGCTTGTTTTATATAGGTATATGCTCTGTTCTCATCGCCCTGCTTATACAGCAGCTCTGCCAGGCTCATGAGCGCCACCGCCTCGTTGGTGCTCGACTTAATATCTGCTACAGATGCTTTGGCCATCCAGTAAATGGCCTGTTCAATATTGCCGGTTGCTTTGTACACGTTGCCCAGCGAAGCCGCTGCTATGGCATAGTCGTGTGACGAAGGAGGATAGGTTTGCAGCACCTGCCGGAAATCATGTGCTGCTTCGTCGAAGTTTTCGGCTTTAAGGTTCCGGAACCCGCTCAGCGAGTAAAACTGCGGGGTGTTGGGAGAAGCCAGCGCAATAGCCGAATCCAGGTACCTGTTGCCGCTGGTAATATAGCGCTGCGCATAATAATTGTCCATGTTATAGTTGGCCAGGTCGTAATAAGCGCGCGCCTTGAGGGCATAATAATCTGCCTTGGTGCTATCCGGCACGTGTGCCAGTTCAACTGAATTGAGCGAGTCCAGTGTTTCTTTAAACATCCCGGATGACAGCAGGATGAAGCTCAGCTTTATTTTAGCGTAGGTTGCCCGCGTGGTGTCGTTTAGCTGGCCGGCTATACCCTGCAGCTTTTGTGCGTACATGAAAGCAGAATCGAACTTGAATGATTTATATTCCTCATAGAGCTTGTTGTATACTTCGAATTGCTCCGGGAGGGAGAGTTTCTCTTGCCTGTTGAGGCGCTGCTTCAGGTTTTTGATTCTGTCTTCCTTCCTGCTGCTGTATACTTCTTTGTTTTCTATCGTGTGGCTCAGCTCATTGAGCAGGCTATCAGTGTCTGTTATGCAAAGAGCTGTTCCGGAATAGAGCAGGAGCAGTAGTAAAAGAGAAAATAACTTCATACAGTCGGGTAATGATTGCGGCAGGTTATCAAAGCCTTACCTGGAAGCAATATACTATATCTGAAGGAAATTATAAGTACCTCCTGAAAACCAGAGGGCAGCCCAACCGTAGCATCTGTGCCCGGTGAACTGCCCTCTGGTTATGCCGAAATAGGAGTAAGCTTTATACCTGGATTACCAGTAGGCAGTATAAAGCGCGGCCAGTGTACCACAAATTATAATTGCTCCGATTACGAAAGAGAGCGACGGCTTGAACATGGAGGCGTCAATATCCAGCCCTTTGGGGTTGTGCTTGCTTTTAGGGTCGAGCAGGGTTAAAATTACCATAATCGCCACCAGCAGCACAAACACGATGCCCATTCTGTCGAGGAACGGAATCTCCGGATACTGGAATTTCAGATACGTAGACATCGGGATGGTGAGCACAGCTGCTACGATAGCGGCCAGCGAGGTAGTGCGCTTCCAGAAGAAGCCGAGTAAAAAGATAGCCAATACGCCCGGTGATATAAAGCCCGTATACTCCTGGATGTACTGGAATCCCTGGTCGAGGCTGCGCAGTGCAGGCGCCACCAGGATACCAATCATCATGGCCACCACAATAATGATCTTGCCCATGTTAACAAGATTCTTCTCGGAGGCGCCGCGGTACAGGAACTTCTTGTAAATATCCAGCACGAAAATCGTGGAAATACTGTTTGCCTTACCCGCCAGCGAAGCGACAATAGCTGCGGTAAGTGCTGCAAACGAGAGGCCCTTGAGGCCGGTTGGCAGAAGATCCAGCAAAGCCGGGTAGGCATGGTCTGGCTTTATGTGTCCGGCTGCATTTACCATTTCCTGCTGAAACATACCTTCTTTAAACAAAACGTAAGCCGCTATACCCGGCAATACCACAATAACGGGCATCAACAGCTTCAGGAAAGCAGCAAACAGCAGGCCGCTCCGGGCAGTAGGCAGGTTGGCGCCCAATGCACGCTGCACAATATACTGGTTCGCGCCCCAGTAGCTCAGATTTACAATCCACATACCTCCTATCAGTACCGACAAGCCCGGCAAATCCATGTAAGCGTCGCGCACCCCGCCCTGTCCATCCGGCATCATCAGCTGCCCTTCGTTCAGGATCATGTGGAAGTGGGAGGCAGCCTGCTCTTGCAACATATTAAAGCCATAGAGCACCCCGCTGCCACCAAACTGATCTGCTACCAGATCCAGCGCCAGGTAAGTAGTGGCCAGGCCGCCCAGCGTGAGCACCAGCACCTGGAAAACGTCGGTATAGCCAATTACTTTCATGCCGCCCAGCGTAATAAAAACTGCAAAAATAGCAAGGCCATACAGGCAGTAAGTAAAGTCGATGCCTGATACGGTTTCTACTGCCAAGGCTCCCAGGTACAGGATAGAAGTCAGGTTTACAAACACGTATACCAGCAGCCAGAACACCGCCAGAATGGTACTCACTGTATCGTTGTACCGCTGTGACAGAAACTGCGGCATTGTGTAAATCTTGTTCTTCAGGTAAATAGGGATAAAGAAAACTGCTACCACCAGCAGTGTGGCAGCCGCCATCCATTCGTAGGTAGATATGGCCAGCCCCATCGCAAAGCCCGAGCCCGACATACCGATAAATTGCTCTGCTGAAATGTTGGACGCAATTAAGGATGCTCCGATGGCCCACCAGGTAAGGGACCCTTCGGCCAGGAAGTAGTCCTTAGAATCATGTTCCTGTCTGCGGTGCCTGCGGTAAATGTAGATGCCATAACTGGAAACAATGATAAAGTATACCAGAAATACGATGTAATCGAGCGTGCTCATGAGTGCTTAAAGCTGTAAGTATATGGAGGGCTATAAGTATGTAATAGTTTGCATTTAAATCAGGCTGCGGAGGCGTTCTGCGCTGGTTTCAGCGGTAATGTCGCGCTGGGGTTCGCCGAGCAGTTCGTAGCCAACCATAAACTTTTTAACGGAGGCGGAACGGAGCAGCGGCGGGTAAAAATGCATGTGGAAGTGCCATTCCGGGTGCGCCTGTCCGTCTGTGGGGCTTTGGTGCAGGCCCGAAGAATAGGGGAACGAAACGTTGAACACTTTGTCGTAAACGGCTGACAGGCGCTTGATGGCATCGGCAAAAGCAAGCTTTTCTTCCTCTCCCATCTGTCCGATGTGCTGGAAATGGCGCTTGCTGATAATCATTGTTTCGAAAGGCCAGACAGCCCAGAACGGTACGAGCACGACAAAGTGTTCATTTTCCAGGATAATCCGGGTTTTTTCCGAAAGCTCCTGGGCTACGTAATCCTGCAGCAGGCTGCGTTGGTGCTCTGCAAAGTAGGCTGCCTGCTGCCTGGTTTCGTTGGCTGGCCCGGCAGGCACAGAGCGCTGGGCCCATATCTGCCCGTGCGGGTGGGGGTTGCTGCTGCCCATCACGCTGCCTTTGTTTTCAAAAATCTGCACATGGTTGATAAAATCCAGCGCGCCCAGTTCCTCATACTCCCGCTGCCACACGTCCACCACCTGCTTGATGGCGGTTACATCCATATCCGATAGCGTGAGGTTGTGTTGCGGTGAGAAGCAGATGACCTTGCAGATGCCCCGTTCGCTTTCGGCCCGTAGCAAGCCTGTGTTTTGCAAAGCGCCGTCGGGTGTGCCGGGCTGCAACGCTGCAAAGTCATTCTCAAAAACATAGGTAGCGGTATAATCCGGGTTTCGCTCGCCATTGGCCCGCACGTTGGTCGGGCACAGGTAGCAGGTCGGGTCGTAGGCCGGGCGGGTATCTGCCGGTACTTCTTCCTGCTGCCCCTGCCACGGGCGCTTGGCGCGGTGCGGCGATACCAATACCCATTCCCCGCTCAGTGGGTTATACCTGCGGTGCGGATGATCTGCTAAGTTAAACGACGACATGGCAAGTAATTGTTGATTGTTAAATGATTAAATACCTGTTCCTTGTACTGTGAATTGCTGAGATTGAATCTTAAAGTTTGGCAATTAAACAATGTGGAAAATATAACGGATTAAGATACAAGGCTGCTGCCATCTACAATGCTGGCGATGTATGTCCTGAGCTGCACGCCAAACTGTTGCTGGTAAGCCTGCTCCATCTGCTGCTTAAAGGCATCAATGGCATCTACTTTTACAATGTTAATCGTACAGCCGCCAAAGCCGCCGCCCATCATGCGCGCGCCCAGTACCGCATCTGATTCCCGGGTCTGATTTACCAGGAAATCCAACTCTGGGCAACTCACCTCATACTGGTGCTGCAGCCCTTCGTGCGAGGCATACATCTTTTCACCGAAGGCGTGCATGTCATTTTTCTGCAGGTTACGGCACGCCTCCTCCACGCGGTTGTTTTCGCTTACCACATAAGTACAGCGCCTGTAAACCACCGGATCAAACTCCTGCCGGTGCTGCGCCAGCATAGGTATGGTGGCATCGCGCAGGCTCTGCACTTCCGGGTAGTGTTGCTGTAGTATGGCTACGCCGGCTTCGCATTCCTGGCGGCGCGTGTTATACTCCGAAGAGGCCAGTGCATGTTTTACCTGCGTATCGCACAACACAATGCGGTAATCGGCCATGTCAAAGTCATAGTATTCGTAATCCAGCGAACGGCAGTCGAGCTTTACCACGTGGTTTTGCTTGCCGAACATACTGGCAAACTGGTCCATGATGCCACACATCACGCCGGCGTATTCGTGCTCGGCTTTCTGGGCCATCTTCACCATCGTAAATTTCTTCAGGTTGAAGCCGAAAAGATGATTCAGGCCAAATGCCAGGCCGCACTCCACCGCTGCTGAAGAGGATAAACCTGCCCCAATAGGCACATTACCGCCAAAAACCACATCGAACCCGGGCACAGTATAACCGGCTTTCTGAAGTTGCGCCACCACGCCCAGCAGGTAGTTGGCCCAGCTGATATCGGAGGGACTGATGCTGTCCAGGGCGAACTCGGCGCTTTCGTTCAGGTCATAAGCGTAAGCCCGGAACGTGCCTGTGCCATTAGGCGCTAAGGCAAAATACATTTCTTTGTTGATGGCGGCGGGCAGCACAAAGCCGTTGTTGTAGTCGGTGTGCTCGCCAATGAGGTTTACACGTCCGGGTGAGCGGAAGAGCTGGGGCTTTTGCTGGTATAGGGCCTCAAATTTGGCTTTAATATCGTCTATCATCGGTATAAAGTTTTTGCTTTAACTAACCTGCCTGCAGGTCGTTTTCAGGGAAATTTTATGATTAATAATCTCATTAGCGATTTACAAAATCAGATAAATACCTGATGGTATTGAAGCGTTAATGGGCTAAGTATAAAGGCAACACCGGCGAAACAGTTTAAAGTATAAAAGTTTGCTTAACGGATTCTCATGTAAAACAAATGCGAATCAAAGTATAAATGGCGATTGCCTCTTCAGAACCCGCTAAGTTTATAAAAGGCAAGATAGAAAAGGAAAAGCTAAACTTAGCTTTTCGGGAATAAATAATTGGCTGTATTTCTCGAAAGTATAAGGCTGATGTGTCCGGTTCAGTGGCTTAACCTATTCCACAGCCAGCGCCTCTACGGTCGCGGTTCCGCTTTCCAGGCCGGCAGCACTGGCCGAAATCCTGATGGTGCCCGGCGATTTACCAGCCCTTACAAGTATGGCAGCTATGCCTGCTTCGGCGTTTATCGTGCTTTCACCCATTATTTCAGCATCGCCTTCTACGGTAAACGTAACCGGGTTAGTGGCGTCCGGCACTACCGTACCCTGCACGTCCGTAATATGGGCGTAAACAAAAACTACATCGTTGGTACCGGCTGTTAATGCTTTACCGCTTTTATCTATACTTAGCTCCAGCCTGACAGGCTTTCCGGGTGTTCTTTGCTCAGCCTGCACTGCTTTCTGCCCGTTGATATAGCCAATGGCCGTTAAAGTGCCGGGCGTGTACTGTGGCAGCTCAAACGTAAAAGGCGGATGCTTTAGGTTAGTAGAGTAGGTGTCCTTGTCCGGTTGCCGGCGGGCTACTGTTTTGCCGTTGAGCAGCAGTTCCACTTCGTCGGCGTTGCTGTATACTTTCACCGTTTTCAGCGTCGGGTCATTCCAGTAATTGGCGATAAAAATCATTGGTTTGCCAAATTGTGCCTCCGCTGCCAGGTTCGGCCCCGCCTGGCTTTGGTAAAAGTAGTAAGCGAATTTGGGCAGGCGCGTAATGTCCATGATGCCGGAAGATTCGATGTCAGGGGCATAGCCGCGCTTGTAGTCGTACATCAGCCAGTTGGCGTCGCCTATGGCCGGGCCCTGCAGGTTGCTGTTGTGGGCTTCCTGGAAATTGAGCGCCTGCTGCAGCATGCGATTCTGCCCGGCGCCGCGCAACTGCCGCGACGTGCGCGCTTCTTCGGTCAGGTCGGCATACGTTTTTTGATTGAAACCCGCATTCTGGGCATAATATTCCCAGTCGCCATACTCGGCAATCAGCAGCGGTTTTTGTTTGTCATACTTGTTCCAGTAATCGGGCGCTTTGGCATGCTGGCGGGCCGGGTTAAACACATCATAAGCATAATCTATCCAGCCGGTGGAGTATATGTGCGGGAACGGCAATTCTTCGTGCACCGCTTTATCCGATGCTTCCATGTATTCCTTCGTCATACCTGATTCGTTCAGAGAGGCTTCCCAAAGTATAACTGATGGGTGATTCCGGTCGCGGCGCACCATGTCGCGCACGTCCTGCAGGCTGTTTTTCTGAAATACTTCATCCCCGAAAAACTGCCAGCCGGGTATGGCATCCATCACCAGAATGCCCAGTGCATCGCAGGCATCCAAAAAAGCAGGCGATTGCGGGTAATGCGAGCATCGTACAAAGTTAAAGCCGGCCTCCTTTATCTTATAAGCATCGCGGTACTGCGCATTATCAGACAGAGCGTAGCCAATGTAGGGATATTCCTGGTGGCGGTTGGTGCCGCGCAGAAAAAGCTTTTCCCCGTTCAGGTAAAAGGCATCAGCCGTAAAGTGGTAGCTTCTTATACCTGTTTCCAGTTTCATGCGGTCTATCGATTTCCCATTCTGCACCAGTTCCACCGTCAGGGTATACAGGTATGGCTTGTCCGGCGACCAAAGCGAAGGATTGGCGATGGAGAGGGTTTGTTTGATGGTGCCAAAAGTGCCTGCCGCTACGTCCGTGGGCGCAGAGAGCGCGTCAGCCACTACGTTGCCCTGTGCATCTTTAAGTATAGTGCGGATTTGCGCCTGCTTTGCCTCTTGGTAATCGTTTTTGACCTCTGTTTGCACCAGCAGCCGGGCCTCTTGCTGACTTACAGTATCGTAGTGCAGCAGCACGCCACCGCCAGCCACACGGTTGGCGGCCACAGGGTCGGAGATGTATAATTTGTCTTTGGTGATGAGGTATACATTGCGGTACAGGCCGCTGTAGTAGTTAAAATCAAGGTCGGCGAGGGGTTTGCCCGGCGCCACCTGTGGGTTGTCTTCGTTGTTGAGCTTTACCAGAACAACATTTTCCTGGCCGAATTTTGCGTCGTTAGAGATATCGACGGTAAAAGGCAGGTAGCCGCCCAGGTGCCGGAACACGTGTTTGCCGTTCAGGTATACATCGGCTACCTGCATAGCCGCCTCAAACTTTAGAGCGATGTGTTTGCCTTTGTCTGCAGCCGGCAACGTGAAAGCTTTGCGGTAAAAAGCGGTGCCCTGCCATTGCTGTTCTTTCTTTTCGATGGCTTCGATGCGGGCCGTATGCGGCAGCGATACCTGCTGCCACGTTATATCAGTTAGCCGTGTGGTGTCAACATCCCGCACAAACTGCCAGTTATCGTTGAAAATGGTAACATCAGAACCTTCTGATACAGATGTGCTGATGGCGGTTTTATGTTGCAAGGCGCAGCTAAAAAGAAAGCAACTGCCAAGTATAAGCAGTGTGATTATTCTGGACATAGATTGAGATAAATGCCTAAAGTATACAAGTATGAATTCGTGTTAAGTTGGGAGCTTAATTAAAACAACATTCCTCTATTTGGTAAAGCCTCCGCTGGTGCGAGCTTGTAGCTCGTATCAAACTGCAAGCTATAAAAAGGATACGAGCTACAAGCTCGCACCAGCAGCGTTTATCTCCCTTCCACCAAAATTCTTCCAGAATGACAGAAGGGAAAACAGGTTTACTTCTCCAGCCATACCGATTCGACCTCCAGGCTGTACGGCTTTTTAGCATCTGCCGGAGTCAGGCTCTCGCCAATGGTGATTTCCAACTTCTCTGCCTGTTTCAGGTTAAAAGGCTCTACGCTGCCCGGCTTAAACCAGAACGGCTGGAAACCGGGGTATGGCCGCGGCAACAGGATAAAAGGAGCCGGCTTCAGGCTACGCAGCGGAATTTCAATTTGTTGAAAATGATTGTTTAAGGTGATGTATGCTGTATAGGCGGAGGCATCATCCGTTATCAGGGACACTTTTACCTGCACCGGCGCGGCATTGCCGGTACGCGCTTTCACGACCAGTTTATCAAACGAGGCAAGCTCCGATTGCCTGCCTTTTACCTTGTTGGCAAAGTATGATTGAAAACCAAGTACACGCTCGCCACCCAGTTCTTTGACTGCCAGCCGAAGTATAAGCTGGCCGGGCTGTGCTGCTGTTATCAATTGCCGCTCGTCGCTTTTCCACAGGTTCGGGTATACGTACACGTCGCGGTCGGTGGTGGCGTTAAACAGTTCCAAAGCACCGTTAGGGGCCGCCACAAACGTCTGCCAGGTGTCGTTCTGGTAATAGTCCCAGGCAAAAGGATTGCCTTTGTGGTTGCCGGGGAAAGTATAAAATGCGCTGTCGGACTGCTGCACCATAATTCTATAGTTTACCAGGCCGGGCGTAGCGATGTCGGCGGGTGCTTCTGCCTGGTACATGTAGGCGGCAGTGCGTTCCATCGGTATCGTCTTCCAGACAGCGCTTGTGTTGTTCATCAGCAGCGTTACTTTAGCGGTGGTGTCTATCCCAACAATTTTTGCTTTCACAGTAAAAGGCTGCCCTGCTGATACTTCCTGATAAGGCTGATGTACCACAACGGGGCCAGAGATAGCAGGCGCAGGAGCCACAAATTCATTTAACTGAATGGCACCCAACCCGCTGCTTCCGCTCCAGGAGCTTTTGTTTTTTGTGGTTAAAAGATATGTGCCGGGCCGGATTTTAAAGTTTCCTGTTTTAGCTTGCACATCGTAGCTGTTGCCTTGGTTCAGGCCTTTAATGTGGAAGCGCTCGCCCAGGTCGGGGAGGCTGATTTGCATGGGCTGCGTTTGCCACTGAATGCGGGTAACGGTTTTCGCGGGAGAGGCTTTGGCAACAGGGTCGCTGACCTGAATGGCATCCGGCATCACTTCCAGCCGCCACACGCCTTTGTCCAGTTTATCTATAAAGTAGGCGCCCAGCCCCTCATACTCCACTACCGGCGAGCTGCCTACACCGGCAATGTGTTCGAGTTTGGCGGCATCTGCCGGTTTGGTGCGGGTGGTGTTGGAGTAGTAAAATTCCTGCGGCGTATTCATCTCGCTCAGCTGCTCTTTGTAACTCACCCGAAACACATCAAAAACAGTATCGTTGGGGAAAGTACCGTAACTTTTGAGGCGGGGCAATTTGTGAAAAGCTTTGGAGGCAATCAGCAGGCTGATGGCTTTGCCGGGCGTATAGGCCAGGTTCAGGTAGTGCGTCTGGTATTCGGTGTTGGCATAGGCGGTAGCCATCGGGTCGTAGGCAAACTGGGTGGCCCACTGAAAGCCCGCGCCTCGAAAGCTGCGCGCCATAGCCGGGTACATATCGGACTGCATCACATCGCCCGCATCAAACTCATATACCATACGGGCCTTTCCTGCAAACTCCGGAATGGTGTCAAACGGGATGCGGTAGGTGTCCACGTTGGGCAGGTAGTTGCCCTGCAAGGTATGGCCTGCTACCAGCCCCGTGGGGTACCACTGAAAACTGAAACCATCTACATCCGCTTTGGCCACCGCATCGGCATAAGTGGGTGACTCGCTGATGTTGTAGAAAACAGGTTTGCTCCAGCCGGTGCTGCGGATAGCTTTCACCAGGCGGTTAATGTATGCTGTGGTTCCGGCTTTTGGGCCGCTGTGGTGGGGTTCGTTGTTTATTTCGGCGGCAATTACGTCGGGGTCCTGGCCGTAGATGCGTTTGGTGTAGGGATTTACGTGGCGGAAGAACTGTTTCAGGTAATTTTCCTGTGCCTTTATGGCTTTCTCTGTTACCAGTGCCTGCTGTTTGTTGTAGATGCTGGAGAAACCTGCCGTTTTCTCATCCTTTTCCGGGTAGCCGTTCCCCCAGAAAGCGATGGGCGTGACGAGGATTTTAATATTTCGCTGCTTCAGCTTGTACACCAGGTAATCGAACAGGCGCAGGTGCTCGTTTTCCAGCAGGTTGCCCACTGAATCCGTTATCTCGGTGTCCCAGACGTGTACCCGGAAAGCATCGAGCCCAAGCCGGGCCATGTGGTATACATCATTGTCGATGGCTTTTTCCAGGTCTGCGTGCAGGGCTTTGTGCGAGCGGTAGCCGTAGGCAAAAGGAACGGTATAGTTTACACCGAAGAAGGCGGCCTCTTTGTTGGTTTTCTCCCAGCGCAGCACGCCCTTTTTATCCACGTATACGCCGCTACGCTTCTGGCTGAACACGTGCGTACTCGTTATACTTAATAGTACACCTAAAAACAAAGCCTTAAAAGCTGCTTTTATCCAATTCCTCATTTATCTAATGTTTTAAGTACTAACGTTACGCAAAAGTATGCGAAATCTCTTGTTTATACGCTTGCTGAAAAGTCCCCCTTGGAAGGTAATCTTGCAGGAAAAAATAGTAAAACGCTACAGCCGCTCCTCAGTTTTGCTTTTGATGCTGGTGCGAGCTTGCAGCTCGTACCTTTTTTCATCAAGGAGTGCATTCCGCCATCTCTGTATAGTCGCTCTACAACAGATTAAATAACAAAAATCTGCTTAAAGCTGGTATACAAGCGGAGGTACGAGCTGCAAGCTCGCACCAGCTATATGCTTTCATTTTTCCCTGCAAGATGAGCTTCAAAGGGGACAAAAAGTAAAGGTGCGTAACGTCAGTTGTAAAGTATAATCAGGGCAGTTTTACCAGCTTCCTGACCATGCGTTTTTCGCCTGTCTGTATCTGTAAAAAATAAGTGCCGGCAGCCAGGCCCTGCAGGTTTAGCGGCTGTGTCAGGGTTTCCGTGCTTTTCCGCATTTTTACCGTGCGGAGTATAGCGCCTGTCAGGTTGGTGAGCTGCATCGATACTTCGCCGCGGTACGCATCCGACAGCTCAACAAAAGCTTTGTCCTGCGACGGGTTGGGGTAAACGAGCATGTTGGCATTGTCGGCCAGTTCGTCTTTGGCTGCCAGCACCACGCGCTGCCAGGGCACTAAATCAGGCTTGGGGGCAGGCAGCGGTTTGGTGGTATACAGGTGAAACTCGCCCGGCTGCAGCACAATCGTTTCGGCGGTGTTGCTGACGCTCAGCTCCTGGCCTGTAAAATAATCATACCATTTGCCGGCCTGCGGAAAGCCGGAAGGCACCGACAACTTCTGGATATCAAAGTTACCGATGATGTACACGGTCATACTTGTGTCGTTCAGGGTAATGCGCTTTATGTATCCATCCAGCGAAAGCGTGAAATCTTCGGTACGGAAGGCCGGCTGTGTTTCTTTCAGGTGGATGAGGGCGGCATACACGTCGTAGAGTTTTCCGCGGTCGGCATTTTGCTGGTATTCCCAGTGCAGCGGTTTGCGCCCGGTGCGGCCATTTTCGTTGATAGGCACATCGTAACCCAGTTCCCCGAACTGCCAAATAAGTTTGGGGCCAGGTATAGGCAGGAAGAAAGCCGCTGCCAGCTTCGACCGGTTGAGGGCTGTTTTTAAATCACGCGTGTTGTAGCTGCTGTTGGAGCGGCCGTTCTGCAGTACATCGTACAGCAACCTTTCCTCGTCGTGGCTTTCCAAGTAACCTACCACGTTCGGGTTTTCCCAGCCTCTTTCCTTGTAAGATATCCAGCTTGGATTAGCTTCGTTTCCTTTTGCGGCATTGCGGTAATCGTAGTTCAGGTTGCCCCAGAACAGCATGCCATAGTCGGCCAGCACCTTTTCCTCCTCGTTCACGGCAAAGTGCTCGAGTATCACATAAGCAGTTTCGTCTACGGCGCGGATGTGGTCATAAATGCGTTTCCAGATGGCGATGCGGCTGGCGTCGTAAGCGCTCCAGGCATCCACATCGTTGCCGCTGTTTTTCTGCGTAAAACCTTTGGAAAGGTCGAAACGGTAGCCGTCCACATGATATTCTTCCAGCCAGAATGTAGTAACCCGGTCTACAAAAGCCTGCGTGTTGGGGCTTTCGTGGTTAAAGTCGAAGAAAACGCTGTAGGGGTGCGTGGCCTGCTGGTTGAAGTATGGGTTATCAGCCGAGGGCTTGTTGCCATCCCAGTACAGCTTCACGTACGGAAACTCATAATCGGCCTGGTTCAGCACCATGTCCAGTATCACAGCGATGCCGTTTTCGTGACATTTGTCGATGAAGGCTTTCAGGTTTTTCGCCGTACCATAGGCCTTGTCGGGAGCAAAGTAAAAGGTAGGATTGTAGCCCCAGGAATCATTACCGGTAAATTCCGTTACCGGCATCAGCTCAATCGCATTTATACCTAAGCGCTTTAGGTAAGAGAGCGTATCGGCCAGCGTCGTATAGTTCTGGGTTTCCACAAAGTCGCGCACCAGCAGCTCGTAGATGACCATTGTTTCCACTTCCGGCCGCTTAAAGTCCTGTACCTTCCAGGTATAAGGCGTTTGATTTGTCTGCATTATAGATACGATGCCGGTAGCGCCCTGTGGGTATGGTTTCAGGTTGGGGTAGGAGGTGCCGGAAATGTACTTATCGTTGTCTGGGTCCAGGATTTTCTGCGCATAAGGGTCAGCCACGGCAATGGTGCCATCCACCAGGTACTGATACGCTACTTCCTCACCGGCCGGCAAATCATCCAGCACAATCCAGTAGCGGTTGCCGTCGGGGGTGCGGTTCATCAGGTATGGGGCAGAAGGCGTCCAGTTGTTGAACTCGCCGATAACATATGCAAAGCTTTTACCGGATGCGAACAGGGACAGGATGACTTTGGTGGGACTGATGTAGTTTACGCCGTCCACAATGCCTGCAGGAAGCGCGGCCACGGTGGGCTGTGGTTTTATAGTATAAGCGAAGCTGGCCGTAGCCATTTCGGTGGCAGTGGCAGCTTCGAGGGTTATTACCTTTTCGGCTCCGGCATCTGTTCCCGTGTTTAAAGTATAGGTGATGGCATCGGCATCCTCCACCGTTTTCAACACCGTATTTTCTGCCTTCAGCATGAGGGTGGCCTTTTGGGAGGCAACGGCGCTGATTTCTATAGTTGCATTTGCATCCACGTAAAAGGACTTCTCTGCAGGATTGGTAAACGCAATAGTCAGCTTGTCGTCATACACGGTGATGAAGAAATCTTCGGTCTGCGCTTTCCCGTCGCCGCTCTTCAGCAACACCCCCAGCCTGCGGATAGGTTTATCGGCCGGAACCCCGAAGTATTGTCGCGGCACCAGCGTTATCTGCCACTTGTCGTTGCCCAGCGCGGTCATTTTGCCCGGTGCAAAAGGTTTGCTGAAGTCTGTCTGCCCGGTGGGCTGGTATTCAAAAGCTTCGCCGGTAGCTGTCGTGCCTGCGCCCGACCACAGGTATACATCATCAGTTTTGCCCAGCAGCCCTTTGGCGCGTGCGTCTTTGGCTTTCGACAGGTCAAACGTAATGGTTACTTCCTTGTCGGCAGTCGGAAATTCAGGACTGGTGGTGACGACCTGCGCCATCAGGCACAGGGGCAGCAGGAGGAAGGTAAAGAGCAGTAAGTAGATTTTTCGCATAGACATGTCGTAAGCAGGCAAAAGAAAACGTACCAAAGACCCGATATTTGAAAGTCCCCGCTCTATACTGCTTTCCAGGCAAGCATGATTAATTTTCGCACTTATACTCCGCATCACGGAGCCGTAGTTATAGCGCTAAAGGTAGCAAGATTCTATGGTGAATTTTAATGCTGCAGCATAACAAAAGCACACCACACAGTAAAGTATTATTTGTTTCTATACCAGGGTATGGCCTGATAGCCTGCTTTTTTAATGCAATTTAAGCCGGGCAGCTCTGCATATTATTCTGCGAAATGATCGTTCAACCGGATAAAAGCAGATGAGCGTAACGAAAGACAGCCTCCCCTCGTTCTTAAAATTCGTGCTATTGACTTTAAACAAACTTAATAAAGAAAGGGAGAGAACGTATGTTTTATCACGTAAAAGAATTACAGTTTAACGCCCGGGTTTCGAAGCCCGATCCAAAATTTGCCAGCCTGCTGCTGGAGCAGTTTGGCGGCGCAAACGGCGAGCTGAAAGCGGCCATGCAATATTTTGTGCAGGCATTTCCGGCAAGGCAGCCACACCCCGATAAGTATGATTTACTCATGGACATCGCCACAGAAGAATTCAGCCACCTGGAGATTGTAGGCGCTACCATTCAGATGCTGCTGGGCGGTATCAGCGGTGAGTTGAAGAAATCAGCAGAAGAATCAGAAATCATGCAGTTGCTGGACGGCAAATCGGCCAAGGAAAATTTCATACACGAGGCGATGGTAAATCCGCAGTTTTTTGCCCTCAGCGGCGGAGGCCCAACCTTAACAAACAGCCAGGGTGTGCCCTGGAACGCAGCCTATGTAACAGCCAATGGCGACCTGACTGTGGACCTGCGCTCTAATATGGCGGCAGAATCGCGCGCCAAAATTGTATATGAGTACCTGTTACAGTTCACCGATGACCCTTACGTAAAAGAAACGCTCCGCTTCCTGATGACGCGTGAGGTGGCACACTTCCAGATGTTTGAGGCTGCCTTGGATTCTATCCAGCCAAACTTCCCGCCCGGAGTGTTGCAGAGTGATCCGCGATACAGCAATACATACTATAACATGTCGAACGGCGCGGATGTGCGTGGCCCCTGGAACGAAGGCCCTAGCCCCAAAATGGGGGAAACATGGCAGTATGTACATGACCCGCTGCGCCAGGTAATTGAAACCAACGGCTTGCTGGATAAGGAGATTGAAGGTACCAGCCGCACACAGGAAAGCGTAGAGGCCATGAACAAACAACTCAGCGAAGAGCGCAGCGCCAAAATAGAGGCAGCCGTGCCAAAAGGTGAGAACGAGTGGAGCACTTATCCGCAAAACGGCTATTAAGCTGCTGAGAGCGTTATTTATGACGAAAAACGAGAACGAAGTTAATAATACTTCAAAACATAACGGGTCGGTGGAGATTCAGGTCTACACCGACCCGCTTTGTTGTTGGAGCTGGGGTTTTGAGCCGCAATGGCGCAGGCTGCGCTACGAATATGGCAGCCAGGTGAAATGGCGATACCGTATGGCTGGCCTTATACCGGACTGGAGCAGCTATACTGATCCGATGAACTCGGTAAGCAGGCCCGTGCAGATGGGGCCAATGTGGCTGGAAGTACACCATTTGTCGGGTATGCCCCTGCAGGATAAAATATGGTTTACTGATCCGCCTGCTTCTTCCTATCCGGCTTGCATGGCTGTGAAAAGTGCAGGCTTGCAGTCGCCGGCAGCCGAGGAGATGTACCTGCGCCGCGTACGCGAGGCCGTGATGCTGCAGGGCCGCAACATTGCTAAACGCGAGGTACTGCTGGATGTGGCAAAAGAACTTTCGGAAAGCAAGCCGGAGCTGCTGGACTATACTGCTTTTGAGCGGGAACTTACCGGGCAGGTGGCGCGGAAAGCCTTTGAGGAGGATCTGCAGCAGGTGCGCTACCATCTCATTGGCCGCTATCCCACGCTCACCATCAGCAAACCCGGACAAACGGGCGTAATGATAGTGGGCTACAGGCCTTATGACGCTTTGGTAACCGCCCTCGGGCAGGCTGCCCCGGAACTGCAACCCGTGCAACAGGCCACAGACGCCGAAAGCTACCGCCGCTTTTGGGCAGGCGCCACCGACAGGGAAGTGCAGGAAGCGCTTGGCCAGGAGGCTACCAGTTCTTCGGCAGCAAAAGCCTGATTGCTTTTTCTGTTGCCTGGCTTTATAACTGGAACTCCGAAGAAGTATAATTATGCTGATAGTGCAGGCGCCATATAGTTTGATAAACACCAGATGCTAAAAATTACTACATTCGCCTGTCCATAACAACAGCATCCGCTGCAGAGGTATTATGAGCAGACTAAACCGTTACCAGCTCGCTTTTTTCAGATGGCGCCGAAGCCAGAGCAATAACCGTATCCTGCCTTTTATACTTAGCGTGGTAGTTGGGCTGATAGTAGGGCTTTCGGCCATACTTATCAAAACAATCATATTTTATTTTGAGCAGTATGCGGTATACTTCGCCCCGCAGCTGCTATACTTCCTGCTGCCCCTCATCGGCTTTTTGCTGGTTACTTTCCTCAACCGCAACATATTCAGCAAAACCGCCCATTTTAATGGTGCGCGCAGCGTAATAGAGGCCATTGAAAAGAAATCATCCATTATCAAGCTCAGGCTTATTTATTCCAAATTTATCACGACGGGGCTTACCATCGGTTTTGGGGGAAGTTCGGGCGTGGAGGCGGCTATTATTACCAACGGCGGGGCAGTAGGCTCTAACCTGGGCCAGATACTGGGGCTGGGGTACCGGTTGCGTACCCTGCTGGTTGGCTGTGGCGTGGCAGCAGGCATTTCGGCTGTGTATAATGCACCGATGGGCGGTTTTATATTTGCCCTCGAAACCATACTGCCGGAGTTTACGCCCACCTTGCTGATTCCGCTGCTGGTGGCAGCGGCTACCGGTAAAATCCTGTTCGAGTTTATCATGGGGCAGGAGTTCCGGTTTGAGGTGCCTATTACAGATTTTGCCTATGAGCAGATCCCGCTGGTGGTTTTACTGGGTGTGCTGGGCTGGCTAATGTCAAGCTACCTGCTGCGGACATACAGCTTCTGTTTCCGTTATTTCTCCAAAATTAAAAACGATTACCTGCGCGCACTGACAGGCGGCATTGCCTTGGGCAGCATTATCTTTCTGCTGCCGCCCATGTATGGCGAGGGATATGTAAGTATAGATGCCCTGCTGAAATCGGAGGAGCGATCGCTGTTGTTTAACTCGCCGCTGGCAGCGCTGCCCAACACCACCTGGGTTACTTTGGCCTACTTTTTCCTGATAACGATGGCCAAGCCGCTGAGCACAGGTATTTGCGTAAACTCCGGTGGCGAAGGCGGCTATTTTGCGCCATCCATTATCACCGGGGGCTTTATGGGCTTCTTTTTTTACAAACTGGCGGTACTGGCGTTTCCTTTTTATGGACTCAACCAGGCTACGTATATGTTCCTGGGCATGGCCAGTATTTTTGCCTGCATTATGAACGCGCCGGTAACTGCTATATTCCTGGTAGCGGAAATTACGCAGAGTTATGAGCTTTTCGTGCCGCTGATGCTGGTTTGCGCTGTTTCCTATTTCCTGAAATATTATGTGGAGAACCTGCGCCAGAACGTGAAGCAACCCAAGGCTCAGGGCAAAGCATTGCGCGTAGACAGGATTTTGCTGAACCAGCTAAGTATAAGGCAGCTAATGGAGGAGGACGATCTGCCTGTGCAGGAAGATACTACATTCCGGACGGTGGTAGAAAACTTTTCCAATTCAAGCAAAGACCTGCAGCAGGTACTCGATTCGCGCGGAAACCTGAAAGGCATTATCTCTCTCAACGATTTCCGCAAGCGCCTTGGCGATATCTCTAACTATGATACCATACTTGCCCGCGACCTGATGCATCCGCCCACCGTTACTGTGGATATTGACGAACCCGCCTCCGAAGTACTGGCAAAATTTGATGCCTGCAAGCTGTGGTCTTTGCCCGTGGTGCGGAATGGTAAGTTTAAAGGGTTTATTTCCAAGAGCAGGCTCCTATCGCAGTACCGCAACGAACTGACCCGTGTGAACCGTTTTTTCTGAGAGTACAGTAGTTTAGGGAGGTATGGGCACAGCACAGGTATCGCTTTGCTGCCTGTGCTTGCGCTGCTTGCAGGCAACTTACTGAGCCTGCTTCTTAAGCTTCTGAATAGTTGTATCGCTCAGGGGCTTTTCCAAAAAATCAGTAACAAGTTTATACTTACCGGCCCTTTTTACCTCCTGCGCATCCAGGGAGGAAGTAAGTATAAAAATCCGGGTGCTGTCGATAATTTGCTGCTCGTAAGGTGCCAGGGCATCCAGCAGTCCCCAGCCGCTCATCAGGGGCATGTTCAGGTCAAGGAAAACTATTTCCGGCAGGGGCTGCGGCGAGGTACCGTCTATGTTCGCCAGCAAGGCGTCGATAGCATCTTTGGTACTCATAAAGCTCTGGTACTCTTCTGCAAACGCTTCAAAATCCAGCGTTGCCTCCGTCAGGAAAATGCTTACCTCATCATCATCCACAATAAAAACTCTTTTATACATGTATTGCGCCTAGGTATAGTATAAATGTTGTGCCCTTGTCAGGGCGCTTTGCACCGCTATTTTCTGCCGGCGCTTCCGCCTGTGTTTTTAGTACAAAAAGGTACAGGCGGCATCCTGAAATTGCACGGAACGGAATACCGCCTGAAGTATAGTTTCTTAAAACTCAGCTTCTGATGTTACGTTTCTGACCTTGCCCTGCTTTTCCCAAAGTTTCAGGTCTTGTTTCAGGAACTTTTTGTTGCGTTTGGTCAGGCTTTCAGGGTCCAGACCGGAAAGATCGGGGCGACCGGCGTTTACCCAGGCTGTGTACCAGTAACTTGCCGTTTCGGCAATAGCCTGCCGCATCTGCCGTTCTACCATACCGCGCAGGCGCTTGTGGTATTCGGCAGCGTAAGCCTGGGTATGCATCGGCTGGTTATACTTGTTTTTGGCCACTGCGCCCACAGAATCTTTGTCATAAATCTGCGCCTCCGGGTACGTATTTTTTAATTGCAGCTCTACCTGCAGCAGCGAGTCGGCCAGGCTGTTGCTGTGCGCGATGATGTTCCAGGTTTCGGCGGTAATATCTTCGATATAACGGGCCTCGCCTGCGTTCAGGTTATAAGTGCCGCCAAACATCTCGGGCAACTGCGACTCCCAGAAAGCATGAATGCCGCGCTGGTTGGTAGCCTGCCCGTCGTGGTTGATGGATGTATGAAGCGGCATGTGTGCGTCAGCAATGTAGTGGCCCAGGTCGGCGGCTAAAAACAGGATTTCCGATTTGCGCTTCGCTTTAAACGCCTGCGTCAGTTTCTCCGTCATTTCCTGTATATACCAGGGCAGGATGCCATTGTCCTCCAGGGTTTCGGCATTGAACTGTGCTTTGGCCTCTGTTGCGGTTTTGGGGAGGCTTTGTACCGCGTTATCGCCATAAGCTTCCAGATCGATGAAGTGACGGTTGAACTCAGCTTTGTCGTTGATGGTATACTTGCGCAAATCCGGCACAACAGCCTCTTCGGTTATAAAATCGAGGTGATTGTAGAAGAAGGTACGCATCGGCGCAGGAAGGGCAAACACGGCAGCACGGTTGATATGCTGATGCCCCCATGCCCCCCACGCAAACAGCAAAGGCACGGCACCAAACAGGGCTATTGCTGTAAAAATGATTTTTTTAGACAGGAAACGCTTCATTCGTTCAATTGTAAAAATGGGCCGCGTCTATAACTTAACCCGGCCGTTGATATCCTTGCAAGCCTTAAACATACTTACAATTCCTGTCCTTAAAAAGGGGTGGACAGGCATGAGCAGAGCGAAAGGCAAACTGTGGCAAAATAAACAAGCCACCCGGATGAGTGGCTTGTTTATTTTGCTGCCTGATTGAGCAGGGTTATTTTACGGTTTTATTGTCGTCAGTGGTAGCGTTCGAGATTTCACTCGTAACTTCTTTGGCGGCATTCTTAAACTCGTTAATACCTTTTCCTAAACCTCTTGCGAGTTCAGGAATGCGTTTTGCGCCGAACAGCAGCAGGATAACAACCAGGATTAAGAGAATCTCTGAACCTCCCAGGTCGCCTATAAAAGCTAGAATGTTGGTGATAACCATGGCTTTATATTTTAAATGAACCGCAACAAAGGTAAATGGAATTTAAATTAAATGCTGCAAAAAATGAGGGTAAATTAAAATTCTTTTTAATGTGCCGGCGGCCGGAATTAATTTCCTGCCAGGCAGTATAGCGCGATTGCCCCGGCCAGCTAATCTCAAGCAAGTATACCTATCTGCGCTTCGCCATGCTGAAAAAACGGTGAAGCTTCTCTGCTTTAATCTGACAAATAATAAAGTAAGCTGAATATGCAACTTTTTATATGAATATGAGTTAAGGGGGCTTTAAGCTTAAGAACTTGCTTTCGCCATACTTTTATCATCTTTTATCCTTCATAATGTACCTTTAAAACTTTTATCTGAAAATTTAATGGAGGAATATCACCACGAGAGGCGCATTTAAAAATATTTCTCGTATTTAATACAACCAAGAAAAAGTTTTACTGTATCAGGATGTTGAAGATATTCATCTTACAGCGCCCAAAACTATGCACACCAAAGTCAACAAGTAAAATAACAGAACATGAGGGAAAATCTACAAAACACAATACAGTCAGGTAAAATTAAGGGGGAGTTATTTTTAGGTTCGTCTAAAGTATTCAAAAAAAGCCTGTTTAAGCAGAAATGGTCTTTCCTGCTGCTGTGCTTTCTGTCGTTTATAAGTTTACCTGGCCGGGGGGCTATACTTCCTGCTATGCCGGAAGTAGGCTTCATCATGTCTCCGGCACCTGCCGGTGTAGCAGGGAATGCGCCTGCTTTTGCCAAGTCAGCTTATACCTTTGCCGTGTCGGATAATGCAGACCTGGGATACTCTGTAGGCAGCGTAACGGCTTCGGACCCTGAGGGCAGCTCTGTAAGATATACCCTTACCGCAGGAAACACGAATAGTACCTTTGCCCTTAACAGTACAACGGGTTCTATTTCTCTGGCTAAATTTCTGGACTATCATTTACAGGATCGCTTTACATTAACGGTGAAAGCAACTGATGCGGAGGGGTTGTCTGATGTTGCGACGGTTACGGTTACAGTTAACAGCGGAACTCCGTCTCCTGATTTTAGCAGTATACAATGGGGTACGGCTGCCAGCCAGCCGATGGCCACGCATGAGGTACACGGCGTAACGGTAAATGGCAAGCTCTATATTTTTGGAGGATATGATGTTGAGAAACAACCCGACTGGACACCAACAAAACGGTCGTATGTGTATGATCCCGCCCTGAACAAGTGGAGCAGCATTGCCGACCTGCCACATACGCCACGAGGCGCAGACTTTGGGGGAGTAACCCATGAAGGGCTTACCACAGACGGTACAGATATTTATTTTGCCGGTGGTTACACAGCAAGATCGACCGGTACCGGGCAGGTATTTGGTACCAAGCAGGTATGGAAGTATAATGTTGCCAGCAACACCTACACAGCCCTTCCCAGTCTTCCGAAGGAACTGGCGGCAGGCCAGATGCAATACCTGAAAGGTAAACTGCATTATGCGGGCGGAGCAAACTTATCCCGTGCAGACATTGCTGACCATTATGTATTAGATTTAGACAACCTTTCTGCCGGCTGGAAAACGTTAGCGCCTCTATCTAATCCGCGCAACCATCCGGGTTCAGCTGTATACCAGGGCAAGCTATACTATATTGGCGGCGCGCATCACCAGAACGATGCAACTGTGGCACAAAAGACAGTTGAAGTATACGATCCGGAGAAAAATACCTGGACCAGAGTAGCGGATATGCCTGTTGGCCGGGATCATATCTCCTCGTCTGTTTTTGTGATGGGAAACCGCATTATCGTCATCGGCGGTGAAACGTCACATAATGTCAGATCAAAATTGGTGTCGGCTTACAATCCCGCCACCAACACCTGGTCGGAACTTACTCCCCTGCCTGCCATTACGTCTGCCGGAATAGGTGTAGCGCTAAAAGGAGCTATGTTTTATACTGGCGGTAACTTTTCTAAAACTAACCGCAAAGGAGTTTTGCCGGCCACAGCAGTAAGTCAGCAGGTGTCGAGCCTGACCCTGGTGAATGCAGACAACGAAGCAGACCTGCAGACGCTGGTGAACGGGAGCACTTTGAACCTGGCAACGCTGCCCAGCAGGAGCTTCAACATCCGGGCCAACACCAATCCGGCTACTGTAGGCAGCGTAAAGTTTACCTTAAGCGGCACACAGAGCAAAACGGCTACGGAAAGCGGCAAGCCTTACGCCCTGTTCGGCGATGACGTGCATGGCGACTACTACGCCTGGACGCCTGCTGTGGGAAGCTATACTTTAACAGCCACACCTTACACTGCTGCCAAAGGCGCAGGCACGGCAGGCACTACCCTGACGGTGAGCTTCACAGTGGTGGACCAGGCCCCGGAAGAGAACCAGCCGCTGATAAGCAACGTGTCTGCCACCACAGGCAATGCTTACACGGTCACAGATGTGGCAGCAGGCAAGCTCATGTATACCGACCGTACTTACAAAATCACCTCTGTGCCTGCTTCTCTTGCTGGCGCATCGCTGATTCAGACGGCCAACAATGATAAATGGAATACCAGTACTTCGCTGCTCAGCTTCCGCCTGGCACAGAAAGCAACTGTCTACATCGCTTACGACCCGAGAGGCACCACGCTTCCAGGCTGGCTGAGCGGCTGGCAGAAGCTCAGCGATAGATTAGGGGTAGATGATTCTAAAATCAGCAGCATGGATTTGTACAGCAAGAGCTTTGAAGCAGGAGAAGTAACGCTGGGCGGCAACAAGGCAAGCCCTGCTGCAGGCGCAGAGAACAACTACCTGGTGCTGGCGCTGGCTGCTGTCACTCCGGCCACCTCTTCTGCGCTGGTGAGCAATGTCGCTGCTGTGAGCGGCCGCAGCTACAGCCTGGCAGAAGCACAGGCAGGCGAGCTCATGTACACTGACCGTACTTATCAGATTACATCTGTGCCATCTTTTTTGCAGAATGCAGCGCTGATTCAGCCGGCCAATGACGATAAAAAAAGCACGAGCACTTCGCTGCTCTCTTTTGAGTTGTCGGAGCAGGCGGTTGTCTATGTGGCTTACGACCCGAGAGGCACCATGCTACCAGGCTGGCTGAGCGGCTGGCAGAAGCTCAGCGACAGATTAGGTGTGGATGATTCGCAGATAAGCAGCATGGACCTGTATAGCAAGAGCTTTGAAGCAGGAGAGGTAACGCTGGGTGGTAATCTGGCCAGTCCGGCAAGAGGTGCCCAGACGAATTACCTCGTCATTGCTGTGCCAGCCAATCAGACGCTCACTGCCACGGCACAAGCTGTTCAGGCAGCAGAGCAGCCCCTGCGCCTGCGCCTTTTCCCTAATCCGAATACGGGAAGCAGCGTGTATGTAGAAGTAGAAAGCCTGGCTGCTCACGAAACTGTTAAAATAACTTTATATGATGTACTGGGCCATGCGCTGATTTCGCAGGAGATTGTTACAGACAAAGCGGGAAAGGCAGGAACTGCCATGTTACTTAGCAGCCAGATGAAGAAAGGTGTATACTTTATAGAAGCCCTTGCCCCCTCTGGTAAACTGCAGTCTAAGCTGCTCGTACAATAGCAGGAATTATTTAAATAACATGAGTAGTACCTCAGGAAGGATAATCAACTGTCCCGGGGTGCTACTCATACTTATACTTGCGGGGAGCACTTTAATTGCCCGGAGCCAGGTGAAGAACAGGAGATAAACTTATGTTGCACTGCAGCAAATTAGCAGAGCATAAATGATGTTTTTTCGTTGGTGGAATGCAAGGCTTTCGCCGGATCAGGGTTATACATAATCTGCAAATAACGTTAATCAGAACATAAGATAAAGAACTACTGCTGCGTAGCTTGGGAATAGGAGAATATTTCGGTTAGCTCTAGCTTAAGAAAAAATTATTATATAATTATTGCAAAAAAATTATATAAAATAACTAGATTTGCCGTATACAGAATTTATGCACAATTGTAACAAACTACTATAATTGTATCTACATTAAAACTACCTTACACTGCCGCATGACAAAATAATTTAAGCACGCCTGAGTTCAATTATACTTTAGAAGTATAAAGCCGCTATTATAAAAGCACGACGTTATAAAATACTTTGTGAAGAATATCAAAATTTAAACTCCGAAAAAGAGTAAATATGAATAAGATTTATACTTACAGTTCCTGCAGCCGCAAGTCTTTGGCAATGCTGATTATGGGACTTATAGCTGGCCTACAGCTTTTATCGTTTGCTTTTGCACCTGGAGCCGCTGCATACAGCACGGAATACCGGAAAAGCAACAACATTACCACTATAGCACAGCCCGCTGAAGCAGCTGCCCTGATAACAAATGTTTCGGCGAGTAGCGGTAAGAGTTACGTGGTTACTGATTTGGCAACAGGTAAGCTCATGTATACCGACCGCACTTATCAGATTACATCCGTGCCATCCGCACTGACAGGCGCTACGCTTATCGAGACGGCCAATGACGATAAAAAGAGTACCAGTTCTTCACTGCTCTCTTTCGACCTGTCAGAGCAGTCTACTATTTATGTGGCTTACGACCCCAGAGCTACAACACTTCCTTCCTGGCTCAGCGGCTGGCAGAAGCTCACTGACAAATTAGGGGTAGATGATTCGCAGATAAGCAGCATGGTCTTGTATAGCAAGACCTTTGATGCAGGAGAAGTGACTTTAGGCGGTAATCTGGCAAGTCCGGCAAAAGGTGCTGAGACGAACTATCTCATAATAGCCAAGCAAACTGCCATCACACCCGCGTCTACAGGATTGGTAACGGATGTTTCGGCCAGCAGCGGCAAAAACTATGTGGTTACGGAGTTGGCGGCAGGCAAGCTCATGTATACCGACCGTACCTATAAAATCACTACAGTACCATCCTCCCTTACTGGCGCTACACTTATTGAGACGGCCAATGACGATAAAAAGAGCACCAGCACCTCGCTGCTTAGCTTTAACCTGTCGGAGCAGTCTGTTGTATATGTGGCTTACGACCCGCGCGGCACCACGCTGCCAAGCTGGCTCAGCGGCTGGCAAAAGCTCACCGATAAATTAGGTGTGGATGACTCGCAGATAAGCAACATGGACCTGTATAGCAAGACTTTTGCTGCAGGAGAAGTGGTTTTAGGTGGTAATCTGGCTAGCCCGGCAAAAGGTGCCCAGACGAATTATCTGGTCATAGCTAAGCAAACTGCTACGCCGCCTACATCTACAGCATTAGTAACAGGTGTGGTTGCCAGCAGCGGTAAGAAATATGTGGTTACGGATTTGGCAGCAGGTAAACTCATGTATACCGACCGTACTTACAAAATCACTACAGTGCCATCCGTGCTGACAAGCGCTACGCTTATCCAGACGGCTAACGACGACAAGTATAATACCAGCACTTCACTGCTTAGCTTCAACCTGTCGGAGCAGTCTGTTGTGTATGTGGCTTACGACCCGCGCGGCACCACGCTACCAGGCTGGCTGAGCGGCTGGCAGAAGCTCACTGACAGGCTGGGTGTGGATGACTCGCAGATAAGCAATATGGACTTGTATAGTATGTCCTTTCCGGCTGGTAAAGTGAGCCTGGGCGGTAACCTGGCAAGTCCGGCAAAAGGTGCAGCGAACAATTACCTGGTAATTGCTAAGCGGGAAGACGTAGCGGTTAAATCACTGTCTTTTACCACGACTTCATTAAATTACACCGCAGTGCAGGGAGGTACCGTTTCTGCTCAGTCTACACAGCTATCAGCGAGCCAGGGTACACCAACTATTACGCTTAGTAAAACCAGCGCTACCTGGCTGACCCTGCCAAATGCCGGACTTGGCACAGTAACTTTCGGCTCCTCTAACATCAGCACGAATCTTACGCCCGGCACTTACCAGGCAACGGTAACGGCTTCGGCAGACGGTTATACATCCGCCAGTCTACGCATAACACTGACCGTAACAGCTCCTCCAGCTTCTTCTTCGGAGGTGAATATAAACTTTCAGCTGGCTTCCACATCCACGCCTTCGGGCTATACAGCGGATGCCGGCCAGGCTTATAGCTCAGCACGCGGCTACGGCTGGCTGGATGCGGCTACCGGACAACCAAAAGATATAACGGCTAGCATGCGCCAGCGATCAGGTACAGACGAACTGCGCCTGCGTACGTTCGCGCAAATGCAGGACACGCCGAGCAGCTGGGAGTATGCAGTGCCCAATGGCATGTATAATGTAACGGTAAGTGCCGGCGATCCGAGCTACTTCGACAGCAAACATCAGGTAAACGTAGAAGGTATACCAGCCATTTCTGGATTTGTGCCAAGCAGTACAGAGAAGTATCGCTCCGGTACTGTAACAGTAGAGGTGAAAGACGGTAAGCTGACCATAGATGCTGCAGGCGGACAGAACACAAAACTAAACTATGCACTCATCAGTCCGTCCACAGCCGGTAGCGATGACATTGCGCCTATTGCCACTGTTAAACTATCCGGAACGCTGCAATCTGAAGGTGTATACCAAAACGAGGTACTGGTAACTATCAACGCATCAGATACCGGCGGTTCAGGACTGGCTTCCGTACAATACAGCCTGAACAGCGGCGCCTATACAGCTTATTCCGCTCCAATCAGAATCACGGCAGTGGGTAACTACACCATTCGCGCAAAAGCTACGGATAGAAGCGGCAACGTAACAGTATCTGATGTTACCAGCTTTAGCATAGAAAAGGCTGCAGCAAGCAACACATACATGTTTGTGGAGAATGCAGATAAATTCCCGGCTTTGGATGAAATGACCTTTTCTCTTATACAGATACCCTGGAGACGTGATAACGGCGATGGTACCTATACTGCTTACAATGCTAACCACAACCAGGTAAAATTAAAGATTAGCAATAAAGGCAAAGGAACACTTATCGTGAGCGATCTGGCACTGTCTAATAACAATGCCTGGAAAATTGAATCTTTAAACGGAGCTGCTTACGATGCCTCTGCGGCAACGCCATTTAGCGTTGGCCCCGGTGCCTCCGCAGTAGCAGTAATAGAGTTCATTGCCAAAGATCAGGCTACGCGGGTGAAGGTGCTGAACGATACACTTTATATTCACTCGAATGATGATTTGGCTCCTTTCAAAAAAGTAGTATTACGTGGTCTCTGGCAAAAGGCAGGAGAGGGTAACAACGAACCTTGGGCACAAGAAATCATCAGAGCTTTTGGCTTTAAAACAAGAACAGGGTATAGCCATGACGATGGTAGTATAGATGGTAACACTATAGTGCCAAATTCGGATGAAATCATAACCCCTTTCTTTGTAAAAGCAGATCCAAGCAAGGACATTATCCTCACGCAAATGGCTGCTTACCATGGTTGCTGTGCGGCAACCGAAAAGATCCAATGGTATGCTAAGAATACAAGCACCTTTACAACGGTGTTTACCCACAACTCATTGGATGGGCAATCGCTTCTTCCACGTAAAAGCGGTTCTTCAACGGTGCTGGCACAGGGCAAAATAACTGCTATAGGAGCCTTTGGGATTAGAACAGGGAAATCCTATTCAGACAGAACAAAGAACTTTGAGGGTAAACTGGCAATGCGCATCTGGAAGGCAGTAGACAGCAATGGTAACGTAATTCCCAATGCTTATATTATTGGTTCAGACTACCTGGGCACTTCATTTACCAACTACGACTACCAGGATAATGTGTATTACATAACCAACGTGAGGCCTGAAACCGGATCAGCCAATTACTCGGAGCTGGCTGCAGCGCCTTCAGCTGTCTATTTTGATGCGCTACAGGCTGGAAGCAGCAAAACAATGAGCATCAGCCTCAGCAATTCAGGCGAAATGTATGAGAGCGGTAATGATCCGGCCATTCAGATTAAGGGAGTTGAACTGGTTGGGCCTGACTATGATGAATTCTCTTTTACGATGCCGTCGGCTACCGTGCTGGCAGCCCAAGCTTCTACGAGTATTTCAGTTAAGTTTAACCCGAAAACGCTGGGTATAAAAAATGCAGCTTTGCTGGTGCATTACAACAGCGGGGCTTCGCCGCTTCGCATACCGCTCTATGGTATTGCCAATACCAGCAGTGCAGCCATTTCATTGGTGAAACGCATCAAAGGCGGTTCCGATAACAGCATAACGATACAGGGAAATGTATGGGAATCGGATGCTAATTATCGCAAGGGATCTGTTAGACTGGATAAACAGGTGGTAACGACACCAATAGCATCCACGGATGAAGATGTGCTCTATCAGACATATCTCTCTGCCGCCACAGATCTGGCTGAGACACGATTTGAGGTACCACTGGCTAATGGAAGTTATAGGGTACGCTTACACTTTGTAGAAAACTATTTCTCATCTACAGGTGCCAGGGTATTTAATACGACCATAGAGAACTCGCTGCAGCTGGCTAACTTCGATATTTACCGGGAAGTCGGATACAGGGCTGCTTTGGTGAAGGATTTTGAAGTGAACATAACAGATGGTGTTCTGAACCTCAAGTTTAATCCAACTGTAAACCGATTGGCATTAGCGGGTGTCGAAATCTATAAGGTTACGGCTACTTCCAGCCTGGCCGCACAGTCGGCTTCGGAAAGCGCTCTTGTGGCGGAAGAGGATGCCTTAGGCAAGCAAGGACAAGGCCTGCGCCTGTATCCTAACCCGAATGCTGGTGACAAGGTAATGATAGAGTTGAACGGCTTTGCACCGCATGAGGTAGCTACAATTACCATGTATGATATAGCAGGCCGACAGGTAAGCTCCGGAACAACGGAAACCGACGGACAAGGGGCTGCTATAAAGGAGATGTCTATTGCAGGAAATGCGAGCAGGGGAGTTTACCTGATAAAAGCTGTTTCCGCATCGGGGCAGGCACAGAGCAAATTACTTATCGCACGTTAACAATAGCATAAAACAAAAAAGGGCTGTAGACATACAGCCCTTTTTTGTTTTATGCTAACCTAAACTGCCGAAAACACAGGTTTAGACAACAATGAGAGAGCCCTCTAGCTTTGATGAATCTGGCAAATACGGATACGAAAATTATGTGGAATGCCTGGAAGGGAGCAGGAAAGTTAAAGTGCCTGTTATGTAATAGAGACCGAAGTATAAAAAGTAAGTAAAAGAATTAATTGTATAATTAAAGATTAAATTTAAAATAGCTAATATTATAGACAAAATAATCTTGTCAGCGTACTAGCATCGTAAGTGTTTAAACATTAATTTAAAGTCCTTATCCTAATAAGAGATGGTTACCTGAAATGCTTTAAACATTTAGGGGAAGTATAAAATAGAGAGCAGGTACAGTTAAGGATTGCTTCAACTTCAGCACTCTATGGCGCGAAAGACAAAATTTCTTAAGATGTAGCTTGTTGAGAACGAGCGCTTTAAAAATGAATTAGAAATAAATTAAATTTATTATATGAAATTTAATCATTTTTTTGTGCAAGTTACGTACTGTAAATTTGTAAATTATATAATTCAATAATACAACACATCAGGAGAGCAGTCGTGAAAAAGGAGCAGCACTCATTTCTTACAATGCAATTAAATAACATAATCATCTTGCAATCTATATTTCCTGCAATACACTACCGTTTAGTACCTGCTTTGAAATAGAACAGGCACTAAACGGTAGTGTATTGCAGGCTTTAATTACCTGAAAGTTTTAAATATAAACCAGGTATAGTATGATACTATACTAAAATAATGCTGATAAAACAATTAAGCGAGAGCTGGAATGGAAAGAACTATACTAAAGCATACCTTATCTATGAACCTTAATTTTAATCTAAAGGTGCTGCTGCCTGTTAAGCACCTTTTTCTATCATTATTTTTGCTTCTACTTCTGCTGCCACTATTTAATTCTCCTGTTTCTGGAGCAGAGCTTCCTGTACATCTGGATTTTAATGCAGGTGTGCCGGGCACGGTGGCAGACGCATCAGGCCAGGGAACAGGTTTTGAGGTGGTGGCTCCTTTCTCGGGTGCTCGTCTGTCTGAGGATGGCGCACCTTCGGATGCTTCACGTCCATGGTATGAACCTTCACGGTTATCACTCACCAACGGACAGCTGAAAATAACTACAAACAAGGGTATAGCCTTTCAGTCCAATAACAATCAGCTTAATGTGCTTTCAATATCAGCCGACGGGAGCAAAGGCCTGGTTGCTGAAGCAACACTGGTGCGCCCTTACTACGGAACGTCTTCACAGCAGGCAGGAGTATGGGTAGGGTTGAACGATCACACTTATATAAAATTGGTTGTGAACGGTAACCGCGTAGAACTGCAACGGGAAATTAATGATGTTTCGGCCGGAAGTGGTTCAACTGACCAGCGGCAGACGAGCTACCTGAGTGGGCTTAATACACAGACGGTGCGGCTGCGGCTTGTGGTAGATGCGGCTACCGGCAAAGCCGAAGGCTTTTACTCAACTGATGGGGTAAATTATAAAAGTACGGGAGCGGGCTATACAGAGCCCTGGCTGAGCGTATACGGCACGGGCCTGATTAGTTCGCAGGTGCTGTGCGGCGTGTTGTCTACTCACCGAAATGCAGGCACACCCATTACTTATACTTTCGATGACTTCAGTCTCAGTGCATTGGTTAATACTACAACATCTGAGCTTGCAACACAAGATGTAAAGATAAACTTTCAACTGGCCTCCACTTTCACGCCTTCGGGTTATACAGCGGATGCCGGGCAGGCTTATAGCTCAGACCGCGGCTATGGGTGGGTAGATCCGGTAACAGGCCAGCCCAAAGACCAGACCGCCAGTATGCGGGAGCGCACGGGCACTGAAGATGTAAGACTACGCACTTTTGCACAGATGCAGGCGACTACCAACGGCCAGACACCCGGCAGCTGGGAGTATGCGCTGCCCAATGGTGTCTATAATGTAACGGTAAGTGCCGGCGACCCAGACTACTACGACAGCAAACATCAGGTGAATGTGGAAGGCGTGGCGGCTATTACCGGGTTTGTGCCAACCAAAACAGTGAAGTACCGCACCGGCACTGTAACAGTAGAGGTAAAAGATGGCAAGCTGACCATAGATGCCGCAGGCGGTCAGAATACAAAACTAAATTATGTGCTGGTAAGCCCGGTTCCGGCGCTGGCATTTTCAACTGACACGTTAAGTTATACTGTAGTACAGGGGGGAGCAGTGTCTCCACAATCCACAGAATTGTCAGCTAATGTTGGCGCACCTGCTGTTAGCCTGGGCAAGCCGGCAGGGGCAGACTGGCTGACCTTACCTGCCGCTGCCTTGGGTACACTTACTTTCGGCCCGGAAAACATCAGCACGAGCCTTACACCCGGCACTTACCGGGCCACGGTAGCGGCTTCGGCAGACGGCTATACTTCAGACAGTTTACGCATAACGCTGACCATAACAGCACCTCCTGCTCCTGCTTCAAAGGTGAATATAAACTTTCAGCTGGCCTCCACATCCACACCGTCCGGATATGTGGGCGATGCAGGCCTTGCCTTTGATGTTGCCCGCGGCTACGGGTGGGTAGATCCGGTGACAGGCCAGCCCAAAGACCAGACCGCCAGTATGCGCGAGCGCACGGGCACTGAAGATGTAAGACTGCGCACTTTTGCACAGATGCAGGCGACTACCAACGGCCAGACACCCGGCAGCTGGGAGTATGCGCTGCCCAATGGTGTCTATAATGTAACGGTAAGTGCCGGCGACCCAGACTACTACGACAGCAAACATCAGGTGAATGTGGAAGGCGTGGCGGCTATTACCGGGTTTGTGCCAACCAAAACAGTGAAGTACCGCACCGGCACTGTAACAGTAGAGGTAAAAGATGGCAAGCTGACCATAGATGCCGCAGGCGGTCAGAACACAAAACTAAATTATGCCCTCATCAGCCCATCGGTTCAGGCCGTTAAGGAATTATCTTTCTCTCCGGTGTCATTGGATTTTACGGCTGACAAAGGGGTAGCAGTCACCGGCCAAACCACAAAGCTTTCTGCCTCCACAGGAACTCCGGCTGTCAGCCTGAGCAAATCGACAGGGGCAGACTGGCTGACCTTGCCTGCCGCTGCCTTGGGTACGCTTACTTTCGGCCCGGAAAACATCAACACGAACCTTACACCCGGCACTTACCAGGCAACGGTAACGGCTTCAGCTACCGGCTATACTTCAGCAGATTTACATATTACCCTGACCGTAACACAGCCTGCGTCAGCCCAGGACATCAATGTTAATTTTCAGCTTGCCGGATCTGCAACGCCTGAAGGTTATGTGGCCGAAACAGGTCTTGCTTTTGATACTTTCCGCGGCTACGGGTGGGTAGATCCGGTAACAGGCCAGCCCAAAGACCAGACTGCCAGTATGCGGGAGCGCACGGGCACTGAGGATGTACGACTGAGGACACTTGCACAGATGCAGGCGACTACCAGTGGCCAGACACCCGGCAGCTGGGAGTATGTGCTGCCGAGTGGCACCTACAACGTAACAGTAAGTGCCGGCGACCCGGATTACATCGACAGCAAACATCAGGTAAACGTAGAGGGTGTGCCGGCTATTTCAGGTTTTGTACCATCCAAACAGGATAAATATCGAATTAACACAGTAACAGTAGAAGTAAAAGATGGCAGGCTTACCATAGATGCTACAGGTGGCCAGAATACCAAACTTAACTATGTTTTAGTAGCGCAGGTGCCTGAAAGTGAATTGATGAGGCCACGGGTTACGGCAGTGAGACCTGCTGATGATGCAACCGATGTGGCCCTGGATGAATCGGTGTCGGTTGATTTGGAATTTCCAAGCGGCGTATCGCTGGATGGCAGCACAGTGAATCCAAACACTGTAAAGCTGTATACTATTGCTTTGGGAGGCGGGGAAGAGGTGTCGGGTACTGCTGTCAACACAACAGGCGGCGGCGATGCTATCACGCTTTCTGCCACACTTAAGCCCAGCACCACCTATGAATTTCAGATAACGGATCAGGTGAAGGATATGAATGGCAATCCGATGGTTGCCTTCTCTTCCCGCTTTACAACCACCAGCAACACGCCTGAAACTCCTACTGATTTGGCGGGTGTGTCATTCACAGAAATAACCTTAATTGATAATGATTTTGGTGCACATGGGTTTACCAGCCTGGTAATAGGGCCCGACCACAGGCTGTATGCCACAACCTCTCAAGGGAAAATCGAGCGGTGGGATATCAACCCGGATGGCACCATTACAAACCATATTACCATCGCGCCTTTCGGTGACGACAGGCGACTGCTGATAGGTTTGCGCTTTGACCCGGCAGCCACGGCTACTAATCTGGTAGCTTGGATCACGCATTCGGCACCGCAGTTTATGAATGCCCCCGACTGGTCTGGCAAGGTTTCAAAAATCATCCTGAATACTCCTTTGGCGCCTCAGGTAATTGATTATGTTGTAAACCTGCCAAGGTCTTATAAAGATCATTCGACCAATGGTATCGATTTTGGCCCGGATGGTGCTTTATACTTTGTTCAGGGCAGTAACTCTGGTATGGGAGCTCCTGATGGTGCCTGGGGAAATAGACCCGAAAGGTTGCTGAATGCAGCAGTGCTTCGCCTGGATGTTAACAAAGCTGACCAGATGGGCTTGCCTATAGATGTTAAGACTGAAGAAGGCGGAACTTACAATCCGTATGCAGCGGATGCCCCGCTTACCCTTTATGCCACAGGCGTCAGAAATGCTTACGACCTGGTATGGCATTCAAACGGGCAGCTGTATGTGGCTACAAACGGCTCTGCAGCGGGTAGCAATACGCCTGCCCTTAACACTGGCTCAGTCTGGTCAAACGGGCAGCAGTATACCGGCCCCACAATAGAAGCTCTTTCTAACGTACGCGATACACAGGGCGATTTCCTGTTCAGAGTGCAGAAAGGCGGCTACTATGGCCATCCGAATGAATTGCGTCATGAGTACATTATGGGAGGCGGTAATCCAACTGAAAGAGAGGATCCGAATGAAGTGGTCTGGACGATTAATGGCGTAAACTATGGCTACCCGGTGGGTACACCTACAGAGCCCAACTATCGCGGGTGGGCGTATGACTTTGGCTTAAATATTTCGCCGAACGGCGCGATAGAGTACAAGAGCAATGCTTTTGACGGAGCATTGAAGGGTAAGCTGATGGTATGCCGCTTTAGTGGTGGTGACGACATCATTGTGCTGGAACCAGGTGTTACAAACACAGACATCATCCGGGCAACAGAAGGCATTAAGGTTCCGGGGCTGCGCCGTCCGTTTTCTAACCCGCTGGACGTGATTGAGGATGTTTATACCGGTAACCTGTATTTGTCTGAATATTACGACGGCAACGGTGATGGCAGGCCACGCATTACGCTCTTAAAAGCAGATAAATCTGCTGTGTCAGCAACGCAGAGCATCTCCAATGCCTTAAAAGCTGCTGCTGTAGATACGGCAGTGGTGGCAGATGGCTATGAAATGCGGGTTTGGCCGAACCCAAGCACAGGTGACCGGGTGCAGGTAGAATTGCACGGCTTCAGACCACACGAGGCAGTAAAGGTAATGATGTATGACGTGGCAGGGCAGGAAGTGCAGTCCAGGAGCGTAGAAACTGATGGTACAGGCGCCGTGATAACAGAGTTGCCCGTACCAAACGGCACGATACAAGGTGTATACCTGGTGCGTGCGGCTTCGCCTTCGGGCAAGGCACAGGGCAAGCTGGTGGTTGTACGCTAGTACCTGTTTCAAATAAAACGAAGAAGGGCCGGTTATGCTGGCCCTTCTTCGTTTTTAGGCTGGAATGGTCGTACGCTTAATACAACTAGGGCAGCAAGTATAGATTATCTTCCTGCAATGCAGCTTACAAGGTTGGTGGCGAACTGAATCAGGCCGGAGCGTGTTCAGCAGGAAGGTTCTTTGTGTATTTACCACATCACTGTTCCAGGTAAGGTGCATGAGGCCAGTCTAGGAGAAGTAAAGCTGCACCATGTCTTACACAAGTATAAATAAGCATTTAAAGAAGTTAACACAACGTGTGCCGGCTGCCCGCATAAGCCGTAAGGTATGGCCGGGACTGCTGGTGGTACTGACCGGCATATTTCTGGCCGGTGCCACGCAGCCTGAAGCTGACATACAACCTATTGTGCTTCGTGCAGAGCCTTTGCCGTTTACGCCAAAGGAATTTTATATTGCAACCGTAATAGACGAGCGCAAAGATCCTGCTGCCATAGCTTATCTTTTGCCCGAAGCCAGTACTACGGCGAAACCCGCTGCGCGGCCTGTTGATTTGCAGGGAGGTGGCTTGAAGGCCATCCGGCAGTATATACAAAAAAGCATGCCGGCCAACACGAAGCTGCGCCCCATAACCATACGCCTGAAAGAATGCCGCGTAACAGAAACACCCGGTGATAAGGGCCGTGTGCAGGGACATGTGGCGGTGGCTATGGGGTTCGAGTTGCAGCAGCAGGGCGAAGAAGAGCCGGTGCAGTTGCTGACTTATAAGGGAGGCGCTAAGTATAACCGGCCAGCAAATCAGCTGTCCGTAGTGGAGCCGGTGCTCCGGCAGTCGCTGGCCGATGCATTAACATACTTAAACACCTGGATGAACCAGGAAGCCGGCCGCAATCCGAAGCTGGCCAAAAGTTTAACCGTGTCGGTAAAAGATTATACCCGCAATGCAGATGATGATACGGTATTTTATGCTGTAAGCCGGCCGTTGGTATGGGATGACTTCCGTGCCAGCCCCAATACAACAAGCCACTTTGCCGCCTCTGTTTTCCCGGGCTTTGCCTACGAGGGCCAGGCTGAAGTTGAAGACGGTATTATTAAGCTTGATATTACCATGAAAGTATACGTACTGCGGAGTTCATCGTGGGTAAAGGCAGCGGCCCGCAATTCTTACAGCCTGAACCACGAGCAGCGGCATTTTGACATCGTAAAACTGGTGGCCGAGCGCTTTAAGCAGAAAATGAAACCTGAGAATCTTACCCTGGAAGATTACAACAGCATCATGCAATACCAGTACATTGAATCGTTCCGGGAGATGAACCACCTGCAGGAGCAGTATGACGGTGAAACCCGCCATGGTATTGATGAGGCCGCCCAGCAACAATGGAACAATCGTATAGATAAAGAACTGCGCTCCTTCGGCATCAAATAATAAAATTTTACTGATGGTTTTCCGGCTATCCTTTCCGGGCAGGTATAAATTTTGTGCTTGCGGTCCGGTTACTATTCCATAATTTGGCGCCATGTATACACGGGAACAGGCCTCACAGCTCCGGCAGGCTTTCTGGACAACTTTCGGGCAGTACATTGCGCCACTGCTTTCTGCGGAAGGCCTGAAAACGAACTGGCTAAATTACCGGACAGGGGTAAAGTATGTGAACTTCAGGATGCACGCCGGTAAAAACACAGCTTCCATCGCCATCGAACTGACACACCCCGACATTGAATTGCAGCAGCTTTTTTTCGAACAGTTTGAGGAGCTCAGAAATGTGCTGCACAGTTGCCTGGGCGAAGAGTGGGAGTGGCTTTTGCACGTAACCAACGACGAAGGCAGGGTTATCAGTAAGATCTATAAGGAGATAGCAGCTGTCAATGTTTTTGACCGGAACGACTGGCCGGCACTCATTTCTTTCTTTAAACCGCGCATTATTGCCCTGGATGCGTTCTGGAGCGATGCCAGGTACACGTTTGAGGCACTGTAACTAAGCGTTCTTTTTCGGATAGTTTACCTGTGCCTGCTGTGCACGGCAGCAGACTGGAGTTTATACTTAGCTTCGATTTTCCGGTTGGGTGCATGCTTATACTTTCAGGCCAGCGCCAGTATGCAGAATGCATTCAGCCTCATCGGAGCAGCCTTGCCGGGCAAACGCTCAAAAGCAAAAGCCGCCCCGACAGAGCTGTCAGGGTGGCTTAAGTATGAAAATGTGTTCCTAAAGTTTAATGATGCTGCCGCTGCAGCGAAGCAATTTCCTTGTTGAGCTCTTCTACACGGTTCATCTCTGTCTGAAGTTCTCTTTTAAGCTTCAGCTCTTTTTCGCGGTAGGTTTTTTTGCACTCGTTCAGTTCCTGTTCCATCTCATCGGCAGCACGTTGCTTTGCATCTGTTACCTGCTTGCTTCTCCTGTAAATTGCCATTATCACGGCCAGCAATACCAGCAGCGCCAGGATAATAATAGCCGATAAAAGCACGTACAGCTGCTTTGGCATATCGAGGCCCAGCACCGAAATGTTGGCAATAGCACTGGCGCTTTTCTGCACTTCCTGCTCTTTCTGCGCATTCTCTGCTTTTAAAACCTGCAGTTGCTTTTGCTGCTGTGCAATGGTTGCCTGCGCCTCTGCCAGATCCTGCCGCGTTTCCTTGCTTCCATCCAGCAGTTTCTTTTCGCTTTGCTCCATGGTGCGCTGCACGTTTTCCCAGAAAGCATCCAGCTCCCTTACGTTCACAACTTTATACGCCTCTCCTTTCTCCCGGTAAGAGTTAGAATTATCCTTAAGTTTATTAAACTGGCTGGCCAACCCATTGGAGGCAGGTGCAGCCGCTGTTTTTTTGGTTCCCTGGGCCATGGCGCCAGCGGAAAACAAAACGAGCAACAGGGGTAGAAAAAATGCCTTCATCATGTTTAAATTTAGTACTTCAATCCTGATTTTGCAAATAAAACAGCTGCTGCAGCAATTATACGCCTGGCTTATACGGGATTAACCTACTCAGGCGAAATGATTTGGCCACAGGGCTTGAACATACTTTATACTTAACAACGCCTTGTATCTGCTTGCTGGGTGCTGTAAATCAAAGAGAGAGCAGGCAGCTTAAAGTATTACTGGTATAACGTGTGCATCCGAATCTCCTCAAATAACTCACTTCGTACGGCTTTATTGCAGTTCTGGCGATAAAAAACGGGGCAAGCGGCAGCTTGTGCCATCAGGCAGCCTAATCCTTGCCGGATTCATAATAACAAAGGCCTTCGCTGATGTCTTTGTCTTTGGGCGGTGTGGGATGGCTTGCTGTTTAACATGCCCGGCGCGGATGCAGCGCTACCATTGCTTTTTATACTATTTACCTCAGACATAATTTTTTACGGCAGATCAGGTCTTGCTGCACGTTTTTAAGCAATTTCTTGTTTATCGGGTATGGAATTTTTTGTAGAAAGAGGCTCAGTTGTGAGGCAGATCTGGGGAAAGGGAGATACCATCCTGTTTATCTTTGCAGGCGCCTCTGCTGAATTTGCCCTCAACAAAGCCGTAGATTGGTTATACTTTACAGGGCGTCTTCCCGCCGATCCGCTCGGTAGGCTGTTCTCTACGGTAGCCTATGCGCGGCAGATTGTTTTTTCTGAGCTGGCGGAAGCCCATCAGGCGATTGATAAAATGACGGCCATACATGCAGGCGTAGAGGCAAAGCGGGGTGCATCCATACCTGACTGGGCTTACCGCGACGTGCTCTTTATGCTTATCGACTACTCCATTCGTTCGTTTGAGGTACTGGAGCGCCAACTTACAGAGGCAGAAAAAGCAGAAGTATTTGAGGTATTTAACCGTGTTGGCAACCGCATGGGCATCAAAGGCTTGCCTGATAATTACCGGGATTGGCTGCTGATGCGGGAAGATCACCTGCGGGAAAACCTGGAGCGGAGCTGGCATTCTGATGATTTGTACAGGCAATACCGCAAACATCTGGGTTGGGTGAGGTATAGACTGCTGCTGGAGGCACAAGTGCTGGTAGTACCGCAGCAGGTAAACCGGCTCCTGAAGTTAGGACAGTTCTCGCTGCTGCAGCCGGTGTTGCTCTTGTATAAATTCAGCCGGAAGCTGCGCCTGGAGTGGCTCCTGAAAGCGGTTGTGCTGCCCCCGGCTTACAAATCCGAAATTAAGGCCCTGGACAGCATGCCGTCCTGAGGCAACAGCCCGATGGCTATGTATAGCTTTAATAAAGTATAGATACAAGTATAAACAAGGCAAGGCGACATGCTGCATCAGGCTGATTTTCTTTTCCATGGCGCACTCAACGATTTTTTGCCACAAACGAGCAGACATACCCTGCTGCGTTATACTTTCCGCGATGCGCCTGCGGTAAAAGATGCCATCGAAGCTATAGGTGTGCCGCACCCGGAGGTAGAAGTGGCGCTGGTTAATGACGTGCCGGTAACTTTGCTGCACCCCTTGCGCCCGCATGATCAGGTAGCGTTGTTTCCGGCTGGCCCTGAGTATACCTGGCCGGCGGGGTATGCCTTAAAGGCCAGAACGCCTCCGGAGATTAAATTTGTGCTGGATGTACACCTTGGCAAACTGGCCAGATTGCTGCGGATGCTGGGTTTTGATACCTGTTACGAGAACCATTACGCAGATAAAACGATTGCCCGCATTGCCGAGCAGGACAACCGCATGGTGCTGACCCGCGACGTTGGCCTGCTCAAGCAAAAAATAATTGAATGGGGCCACTGGCTGCGATCGCAGCAACCCGGAGAGCAGTTGGCAGAAGTGATACATTACTATGAACTGGCGGGGAAGTTCAGGCCCTTTGAGCGGTGCATGGCCTGCAACGGAAAAATAACGCAAGTATCCAAAGCAGCCATTCTGGACAAACTGCCTCCGAAAACAAAAATGTATTTTAATGAATTCTTTCAGTGCCTCTGCTGTAAACGCATCTACTGGAAAGGCTCGCATTACGAACGGATGCAGCAGTTTGTGGTGCAGCTTCAACAGCAATGATAATTGTTGCCTTACACCTGATATTGCTAAAAATCCCTCCTACTGTATTCTGCAGGAGGGATTTTCTTAAAGAGGTAAAGTATGATTGATGCTCTTTTTGTCACCTTAAAAATATCCTGTGGTGATAAGCAGGTAGTCTGCAAAAACCTTTCAGGTTAGCAGAACGGCTAAACCAGCGCCATACCTGATCTGTGGCTTTGTATTTATGCCTTATCAGCAAAGTTAAAGTGTTTCAGGCCCAGGGTTTCGCTGGTGTACGCCCGTATTTCGTCGCAGAGCATGGGGTTGCCAGCCAGCGACTGCCCATAAGACGGTATCATCTCCTTTAATTTTTGCTGCCATTCCGGTGTGTTTACACGCTCCTTAAAGCAGCGCTGCAGGAGGCCTAGCATAATGGAAACAGATGTAGATGCGCCCGGCGATGCGCCCAGCAGGGCAGACATGGTGCCATCCGCAGAACTGACTACTTCGGTGCCAAACTCCAGAACGCCACCCTCCTTTGGATCTTCCTTGATAATTTGCACACGCTGCCCGGCCACCTCCAGCTTCCAGTCCGCTTTCACCGCTTTGGGCACAAACACCCGCAATGCTTCCATACGGTCGTCGGCTGATTGGCGCACCTGGTCAATAAGGTATTTGGTTAGCTTTAGATTATCCAGCCCGGCTTCGATCATCGGCACAATATTGCTGAACTTAATCGACCGTGGCAGGTCGAGGAGAGAGCCTTTTTTTAGGAATTTTGTGGAAAAGCCTGCATAGGGGCCGAACAAAAGAGCCTTTTCGCCGCCTATAACCCGGCTGTCGAGGTGCGGCACGGACATAGGAGGTGAGCCAACAGAAGCCAGGCCGTATACTTTGGCCTGGTGCTGCGCAACAACGGCCGGGTTCTGGCAGATCAGCCACTGGCCGCTCACCGGAAATCCGCCAAAGCCTTCAGCTTCCGGAATACCGGTTTTAAGGAGCAGCGGCAGTGCACCGCCACCAGCCCCAATGAATACAAACTTAGCATAAGCCTTTCTTTTCCGGCCTGTAGACAGGTCTTTTACTTTAATGCGCCACCTGCCATCCGGCTCCTGGCGCAGTTTGCGTACTTCGTGGTGCAGGTGCAGCGTCACGCCGTCCTTCTCCTTTAGCTGGTCGAACAGCTGCCGGGTGAGTGCGCCAAAGTTTACATCGGTGCCCAGCGCCATACGGGTGGCAGCAACTTTTTCAGATTTGTCGCGGCCTTTCATCACTAGGGGCATCCATGCTGTCAGCTGTTCAGGGTCTTCGGAATATTCCATCCCTCTGAACAGCGGCGACTTTATCATGGCATCGTGCCGCTTGCGCAGGAAATTTACGTTTTCGGCGCCTAGTACAAAGCTCATGTGCGGAATGCTGTTGATAAAAGCATGCGGTTCACTCAGAAAGCCCTGCTGCACCAGGTGTGCCCAGAACTGCCGCGAAACCTCAAAAGAATCCGCAATTTTAACCGCTTTGGAAATATCGATGGAGCCATCGGGGCGCTCGGGCGTGTAGTTGAGTTCGCAGAAGGCAGAGTGGCCGGTTCCGGCATTGTTCCAGGCATCCGTACTCTCTGCAGCCACGGTATCCAGGCGTTCAAAAATCTCAATCGATAAGTCTGGCTGTAGCTTTTTCAGCAATACGCCCAGGGTGGCGCTCATAATTCCGGCACCAACCAATATTATATCAGGGTTTGTTTCCGCAGGGTTATGTCTTGTCTTCATCATCAGTAAGTATAAGTCTAAAAGGATACGTAGAAAACCTGAAAGGGTGTTATTTGGGCATGGATGCGGCAGAATTATCCGCCTGCTGGCTGCTGTTCCTCTTAAAGTATAAAATGAATGTGCGCAGATTTATATTTAGAAAAACTGATGCAGATAAAATTTCCGGAAAGCATCAAGGCTTTTGCAAACCCCAGGTGCAGGGCAGCGGTATTTTAAAAAGCCTTGGTGTTCAGTGCATATGGCTTGTGTTTTCGTGTACAAAGCTGCTGTCTGCATCGGTTCTGGTTGCAGCAACGCAGCGTTCTTCGCATGCAGCAAACAATTTAAGTTGCATCTGCTAAGTATAAAAGCGCGTAAAATTTATTACTTATTTATAACTAACAGAAAAGAATCATGGCAAAACAAATGAATGCGGCTTTATATGAGAAGTTTGGCGGCTCCGAGAATATTAAAATAGGTACAATTGATGTCCCGGAGTTGCAGGAAGGCGAAGTGTTGGTACGGATAAAAGCTGCTGGTGTAAACCCGGTAGATTACGCGGTGCGGGAAGGCTACTTAAAGGATTTCCTGCCTACCAGGTTTCCCGTTATTCCGGGATGGGATATGGCAGGCGTGGTGGAAGATCGGGGTTTTAGTGCCCGAAGATTTAGCAAGGGCGATGAAGTATATGCGTACGCCCGCAGGCCTGTGGTACAGGATGGTACCTTTGCGGAGTACATCGTTATACCTGAAACTTACCTGGCCAAACGCCCCGGCAATATGAGTTGGGAAGAGGCTTCCGGCATTCCGCTTGTCGGCCTTACAGCTTATCAGTGCTTGTTTGATGCCGGAAATCTGCAGGAAAATCAAAGCGTTCTCATTCTGGGCGCATCAGGCGGGGTAGGCAGCATGGCCATCCAACTGGCCAAAGCAAAAGACGCCCGGGTAGTAGGTGTTGCCAGCGAGAAAAATCATGCTTACATGAAAGAGCTTGGTGCCGATTACACCATCACTTACCAGAACACACACGTTGGCGAGGCTGTAAAAGAAGTATTGCCGGATGGAGTAGATCTGATTTTTGACTGTACGGCCGGCGAAACTTTAACCCAAAGCCTGTCCGCCCTAAAGCCATCCGGAAAGCTTGTTTCTATCCTGAGCCACGGCGAAGGCCTTGACCCGCAGACGCAGTTCGAGTATGTGTTTGTAGAGCCAAATGCAAGTCAGCTGGATAGGTTGCGGGAACTGGCTGAAGCAGGAAAACTGCAGGTACATGTCAGCAGGACTTATACTTTAGATGAAACGGCAGAAGCGCTGGAGCAGGTCCATTCGCTGCACACCAGAGGAAAACTCGTTATCGTGCCATAGCAGCCATACTAGCTGCTGCTAAACTGAACAACAGCCCTGCCCGTACTTATTACATCGTTCCCGGCTGCTGGTGTTCAGCTAAAGAAATTATAACGCAGCGCCAGCGGAAATAATCGGCCATTGTGCTTACGGGCCTTAAGCGCACATAAAATGTGCCGGCATAATGATATAAAAGGATTTATGGAAAACTACGCTAAAATTGCAGATACAGGAAAGCGGCGCATCGTGATTGTTGGAGGCGGTTTTGGAGGTCTTGAACTGGCCGGTTCGCTGCAGGACGCGGATGTGCAGGTGGTGCTGATAGATAAAAACAACTACCACACATTTCAGCCGCTGCTGTACCAGGTGGCGACGGCAGGCATTGATGCCGACTCAATTGTGCATCCCTTTCGTAAAATTTTTGAAGGACAGGACAACTTTTATTTCAGGCTGGCGACAGTAGAACATGTAGATACGGAGCGGCAGGTGGTGGAGACCTCTATTGGCCTTATCAAGTATGATTTCCTGGTGATTGCCACAGGGGCGACCTCCAATTTTTTCGGAAACGCCCAGATGGAGCAGAATGCTATTTCAATGAAGAGCGTGGAGGATGCCATGGAGCTACGGAACACCATCCTCTACAACTTTGAAAAAGCCCTGCAACTCGACGATTGCGAACAGCAGAACAGCCTGATGGATTACGTAATTGTAGGTGGCGGCCCCACCGGGGTAGAACTGGCCGGTGCCCTGAGTGAGCTGCGCAGGCATGTATTCCCGAAAGATTACCGGGAACTCAACTTTAAGGAGATGGATATATACCTGATCCAGAGCGGGCCGCAGCTGCTGAAAGGAATGTCGGAAGAGGCATCGCAGAAATCGCTGGAGTACCTGCAAAAGTTTGGCGTAAATGTATGGCTGAACCGCCGGGTGCTGTCTTACGACGGCTATACCGTATCGCTTGACACAGGCGAGAAGCTCATCACGCGCACCCTGATATGGGCGGCAGGCGTAACGGGCGCGCCTCTACAGGGCCTCAGCAAAGATAGCCTGCTGCGCGGCAACCGCCTGCAGACAGACAGGTATAACCGTGTGGCCGGCTATGAAAATATTTTTGCCATAGGCGATGTGGCAGCGATGGTAACGGAAGAGAACCCGCAGGGCTATCCGATGCTGGCCCAGCCGGCCATACAGCAGGGGCATTTATTGGGCAAAAACCTGCAAAACCTGCTGGCCGGCAAACCGCTGGAAGCTTTTACTTACAACGACCAGGGCTCGATGGCAACCGTGGGGCGCAACCATGCCGTGGCCGATCTCAAAGTCTTTAAAAAGGACTTAAGGACACAGGGATTTATGGCTTGGCTGATATGGGTGTTCATCCACCTGACCTCCCTGGTTGGGTTCCGTAACCGCATGGCAATACTTCTGGACTGGATATGGAGCTATTTCACTTATGATACCGGCAACCGCCTGATTCTGGGCGGCAAGCATGTGAATATACCTGTAAAGGAAACGATTACACATAAGGCTGTAGAGTAGCGATTTAATCAGGCCATCATACCCGATTCAGGTTGGGGACTAATCTGCCAATCAGGGCTTAGCTGCAGCATTAAAAAGCCCTTACTTCAACGGGAAGCTGCTAATGAGTAGTAGTAAATAGCGTGGCACTTTCCTGTCGAGCCTGCCCTTACTTATACAAAGTGTTAGTTGCTGGTATTTCTCCCTTTGTAAATCAGATTTAGCTTTGATTTTAAGCTCTATAATTGGCTGTCTAAAACAAGATAATGAGAATCTTTATTCATTTAGTTTTTTGATTACTCTTGCTGGATTTCCCACAGCTAAAGTATCGGCTGGGATGTCTTTTGTGACTACCGTTCCTGCACCGATTACGGCTCTGTCTCCGATTGTTACACCGGGACAAATTGTTGCATGTCCGCCAATCCAGCATTCTTCGCCAATTGTTACAGGGAGGCAGTCTTCCCAAACTCTTCTATCTTCAATATTTAAAGGATGCCTTGCTGTATAAATATGGACGCCCGGAGCAATAAGAGTTTTCTTTCCTATCGTAACTTTTGCTCCATCTAGTATAACAGCTCCAAAATTGATAAAGACCTCATCTGCAGCAAAAATATTTTCTCCATAGTCACAGTAAAATGGTGGTTCAAGGTGTATATTTTTAGCTGAATTAGGACACAGTTCATGTATTGTATCTTGAAATTTGTCTGTGTAATATTCTGTTACATTTAGTTTATGAAGAATATGTTTAACCCTGGTGCGAATAGTAATCATCTCTTTACAATGTGCATCATAAGGCTCTCCCGCTAACATTTTTTCTTTTTCTGTTTTCATTTTACTATGTCTTTGAATAGGTTTGATTTTATTAAGAGCGAATATCAATCTGGAGGTATTTGGGGATTTGTCATACATGCAGCTAACGGGTTGGTATAGCAGATGGTGAGGCATAGCCGAAGCATACCTGCTATACTTTGTTATCTGCTTTTGTTTTTCTATTTCTTTGCTGATTCAAGCAACTCTGCCATCTGCTCATACCACTCAAGGAACGCTCCGTCTGGCTGAAACTTGCTCTTAAATTCTTGAAAGTATACTTCTGCTTTCTCGCTTCCTGAAGCTGCTGCAATCATCAGGCTGTTAGCCAATTTCATTTTCTTCTCTGTGTATTCTTCAGTCGCTCCATTCTGCGTTTGCCATTTTGTAGATTCATACTCTTGCAGCGACTGGTCGATTTGGTCTTGGCTGTACCTGGCTTCTGAGTTCAGTTTCTTTTCCCTTTTGAGTTTTCCATTCTCATAGTAGAAGTACTCAGTAAGCCACTTCTCTTTTACAAACTCCCTATTTTTACCTAAAGCCAGTAGCTCCAACTTTTGCAGTTGAAGCGTATCCTGGTCAAACCTGATTTCATACTCTTCAACTGCGCTCCAAAAGTCAATGATACTGTCCTTGCCGCACTCTGACAGCACAAACTCTGAGTACACTTTTCTTCCTTCTCGTAATTCAGGATAGCCACAGATGAGGAGTTTGCTGCGGTTGGAAAATATAAAAGCAGTATCGGGCTCTGATTCTGCATACTCAGAAGCTGCACATTTATTATAGTACCCTTCATCCGCACCTGTGCTACTAACTTCTTCTGTTTCCGCTACTTGCACTACGCCCTGCTGCTTAGGAGCACAACCAGCTATAAGTATGTAAAGAAGTATGTACAGATTCTTCATGATTTTTATTGCTACTAACTTATTGCTAAACGCAAACATACGCTTATCTGCCCTATGTATGATACAGATTTAAAGCTCCTTCTCTAGCTGCCATCCACCTTTTTCATAGATCTACATCAGTTTCCGTAGCAAGTATGGCCGCAAATATCTGCTATACCTGCGCTTTTTTATACTTATGCCTACTATTCCCTGTTCTTCTTTCGCCTTTTTTCCTGGCGGCGCTTCTTCCAGTCTTCTTTCCATCCTTTAAAAGTTTCTACAGCTTTGTCCGCTACCTTGTCCAGCACACGCTCCAGGAAATTCTCTTTCGGCGGTTCGGCGCGGAAAGAGGCGCAGCTGAGGCTGGCCAGCAGGCGTGGCGGCAGCGGATCGAAGTGGCTGTTGTAGTAGCCTTTATAATCAGGATCGATGGCAATGCGGCGGATGAAATCACCCCAGATCGGCAGCGCGGTATGGGCGCCCTGCCCCAGCGCCAGTGTCCGGAAACGCACCTGCGGACTTTCGCCGCCTACCCAGACGCCCGTTACCAGTTGCGGCGTGATGCCGATAAACCAGCCGTCGGCAAAATCCTGCGTGGTGCCCGTTTTGCCGGCAATGTCCATCTTTAAGCCAAATCTTGAGCGCAGGCTGGCGGCACTGCCTTCTTCCACCACACCCTGCATCAGGTATAGCATCACAGCCGCCGTTTTCTCCGACAGCACTTTTTCTGCATGCTCATTTTTGCGATGTTCCCGCAGCACCTTGCCGTTCCGGTCTGTTATTTTAAGTATGTATACCGGGTCTACACGGTAGCCGCGGTTAGCGAAGGTAGCGTAGGCGGTAACCATTTCCTGCAGCGAAAGATTAGCTGTGCCCAGCGCCAGCGACGGCACCTCAGGCAGCTTAGACGAAATGCCCAGCCGATGCGCCATGTCCATGGTGTTATCAATCCCGGTTTTCATAATAAGCTGTGCTGAGATGGTATTAACCGAATGCGCCAGGGCGCCGCGCATGCTGTACTCGCCGCCATACTGCTCATCAGCATTACGCGGCGACCAGTTATCGTACGCCGGGTACGTCATGCGCTCGTTCGGGAAATAATCGCAGGGCTCCACGCCTTGCTCCAGTGCCGCGGCATACACAAACGGCTTAAAAGTAGAGCCTACCTGCCGCCTGGCCCGCACATGGTCATACTTAAAAATACGGTGGTTGATGCCGCCCACCCAGGCACGTACATAGCCCGAATGCGGCTCCACCGAAAAAAGACCGGTATTCAGAAACCGCTCATAATAAGCCAGGGAATCCATCGGGCTCATTGTTTTCGTGCTGTTGCCGCTCCAGCCGAACAGCTGCATTGGCACCGGCTTCCGGAAGGCAGCCGTAATTTCCGCCTCTGACTTTCCGGCTGCCATCATTTTTTTATAGCGGTCGGAGCGATGCATGGCTGCCTGCAGCACCTGCGTATTGCGGCCCCAGGGTGTGCGGCCGCGCCAGTGTGCATCAAACTGCTTTTGCAGCAGGGTCATTTGCTTATGCACGGCCGCTTCGGCATGGCGCTGCATACCGGCATCAATGGTTGTATAAATCTTTAATCCGTCGGTGTAGAGATTATAGGGCTCGCCGTCTTTCTTCTTTTTGCCGGCGGCCCAGGCAGCCAGTTCCTGTCGCAGGTGCTCCCTGAAGTAAGTGGCCAATCCATCATTGTGGGTAGTATAATTATACTTAAGCTGCAGCGGCAGCTTTTTGAGAGAGTCAGCCTGAGCAGTTGTCAGGTAATTATACTTGGCCATCTGGGCCAGCACCACGTTGCGGCGCTGCTGTGAGCGTTTGGGGTTGAGGCGCGGGTTATAAGTGGTGGTCGCCTTCAGCATACCAATCAGTACGGCAGCCTGTTCGGGTTTAAGAGCGCCGGCAGAAGTGCTGAAGAAGCGCTGTGCAGCACGCTCGATGCCGTACAGGTTGCCGCCCATTGGCACGGTGTTCAGGTATAGCTCCAGTATTTCTTCTTTGGAATAGATGGCTTCCAGCTTCTGCGCGATAATCATCTCGCGCAGTTTGTTTACGGGCATATCCCAGAGCCAGTAATTTTTGCGCGGATAAAGGTTTTTGGCCAGCTGCTGGCTGAGCGTGCTGCCGCCGCCGGAACTTTCATCCTGCAGCAGCAGCGTTTTAACAATCACCCGCCCCAGACTGCGCACATCTATGCCGCTGTGCTTGTAAAAGCGGGCATCTTCGGTGGCAACCAGGGCCTGTATAGCGGATGAGGCAATATCAGTATACTTTACATTGGTCCGATCCTGGATATAATAGCGCCCCAGCAGCGTTCCGTCGGTGGCGTATACTTCGGAGGCGGTACTGTTCTGCACTGCTTTCAGCTCGCGCCGCGAAGGCATATCGCCGAGCAGGCCAATGTATACCGCAAAGTAAAACAGCACCAACAGGAGCAGGCCTGCCAAAGCCAGTTTATATACTGCCCGAAGTATAGGTCTGTAGTCAGAGCGACGGCGGCTTTCCTGCCAGTGTGCCCATTTCTGCTGCCAGTAAGTGCGGGTAAGCTTTGGTTTTAAGCTATGGAAGAAAGCTGACAACTCGGCATGTACCAATTGGATGACCGGTACCAGTATTTTGGTGATGATGAATTTAAGTACCTTTTTCAGCGTATGCCTCATGACAGGTTTTATTCCAGGTTTGCTACAAATACTCCTTTTCCGGCAGCAATGCATTGTAGCGCAAATTACGGATTTTGGTGCAACGGCAAGTGTTTTACAAGAATTGCGCCAATGCCATATTTTATACTACAATGCTTTATTAAAGAGCCGTGTGCTTACGAAAACGGATGCAATTGGCCAGTGCAGCTGCTGTTGCAAAGTATAAACCGGTAACTGAAAGTAGGACACAGGATGTTTATACTTCAGCAGAGCTGCTTTTATACGGGCAATCCGCCGATATCTGTTATAAAAGCCGGCAGTAAAGCAGAAAACTCATGGTTAAGCCTTTTACTTATACTGTAACTTTCAAAATTAATTCAACAGGTGTGTGTGATTACTCAAATTTTATAACTAGATTAGTCTGACGATAAGCAAATGCAACATTTCTTCTCAACAGGAGATTGCTGATATGGCAGATAATGCAAAAATGTTATGCAATGAAGCGGAACTCTGGGACAGCCTCAGAGCCGGGGATGAAGAAGCTTTTTCTCTCCTGTATACCAGCTTTGTTGATGTTGCTTACAGTTATGGCTGCCGCCTGCATCCGGATAAAGATCAGGTAAAAGACTGCATACAAGACCTTTTTGTAACTATCTGGCGCACCAGGAACAAATTAGGGCCCACAACCTCCATCAAATACTACCTCTTCCGATCTTTAAGAAGAGAGTTAGGCAGGCAGCAAAAACATAACAAAGTATATCAGGGCGCAACTTCTGATGTCTTGGCAGAAGAGTCTGCCGAAGCACAATGGATAAGTTTGGATGAAGATACGCAGCGCAATACTGCTTTAGAGAATGCCCTGCAGCAGCTCTCCGAGCGCCAGCGGGAAGCTGTTTACCTTAGATTTTACCAGAACATGGAGTTTGAAGAGGTAGCTTTGCTGATGGAAATATCGCCAAGAGCTGTATACAAACTAATCTACAGGGCGATTGATGTTCTGAAGAAAAGTTATTTTACTGCCCCATTGTCTGATGTCTCACCCCTGTATGTTTCTTATTCTCCACTACAGGCCGGCATCCTTTTGTTCGTTATTCTGATTTCCTGTTAAAAGCACCTGCTGGCAGGTGCTTTTGTTTGCTGCCCGACGCCATATGTGAAAGAAATTTTAGAAAAAATAAAAATATTTCTGAAGTGATGGGTCACTTACGTTAAAACCTGTCTTTATACATGCAGTAACACCTCGTAGTTTCAGTTTTTGTAATGAAAGATTATCAAACGGTTCAGGATTTTGTGATGGACGCCTCCTTCTGCCATTGGGTGCGCGGCACTGATCCAAATGCCGGTGCTTACTGGCAGGCACTGTTAGAAGAATATCCTGAAAAAGCTGCTTTAATCAGGCAGGCCAGAACCATAGTACTGGATTTAAACACCGGTGGAGAACAACTGGCAGAGGACGAAAAGGCTGCAATGTGGTTTCATATTATGGCGGGGAAAGCAGCGGCGGAGACGCCTGCTGCATCTGGTGATATCAGACCTGCCAGGTTGTTTCAGTTGTATCGCTGGGGTTCGCCTTTGGGAGTGGCTGCTGGGTTAACGGCTATCCTCATGCTGAGTATTGGGGTGTTCTGGATGCTGACACAGCAAAGCAAGGAAATCATCAGCTACAGGACCAGGTATGGTGAAATTAAAAACATCACCCTGCCCGACGGCTCTGAAGTTGTTTTGAATGCCAATTCAAAATTGACTTTTGAGAAGGGGTGGGATGATCAGACTACAAGAGAAGTGCAGCTTAGCGGAGAGGCTTATTTTAAAGTAAGGCATAAAGCCAACAAGCAGAAGTTCCAGGTAAAATTATCAGATAACCTGAAGGTAGAGGTGTTGGGAACTGAGTTTACTGTAACGCAATGGCCCCGGATGAAAAGAGTAGTACTAAGTGAGGGCAAAGTAAAGATGGTGCGTTTCCAGGAAAAGATGTTTGGGCTTGTGGCTGATACCAGGGCAGAAGCCACCTTAAAGCCAGGCGAACTGATAAAGGTAAATGAGCGCACAGGTGAGTTAGAGAAGAGAAAAGCTGAGAATACAGAAGCATTTGCAGCTTTCCGGTATCATAAAATTATGTTTTATGATACCTCTCTTGCAGAAGTAGCACGGGTACTGGAAGATAGTTATGGGTATAAGGTAACATTTACAAACTCTGACTTATTGCTAAAACGGTTTACCGGTACTGCTCCGGCAAATCAGATAGAGACGCTCTTTGTCTCTTTAGAGAAATTATTTCACTTAACTATACATAAGGATGGCAAACAGGTAACCATTAGCTAACTTTTAAAATCATTCGGCCTCCTTAGGCGCTGGCTGGATTAGGAACATTAATTTTTTTCATTTTAACTGCAAAATATGATGAAATATTTCCGCAAAATTCCGCTGCTTGCTCCAGTCATCTTGTGCGCCAGCTTGCAGCTGCCTGCACAGGCGCAGGTACTGACAGCTTTGAATACTTCTCTGCGCGGCAAAGTCCACTCCGAAGGGCGACGAAATCTGAAGCCGCTGACAGATGTGCTCCACGCATATGAGACGCAATACCAGGTAAGCTTTAATTACGACAGCGACATGCTGGGTAAAATTATGGCTAATCCGGAGCCGGTGAAACAATCCGCTGCCACAGTGGATAAGGCTTTAATAGATCTGCTCCAACCCCTTAATCTTAAGTTCGAGAAGGTAAGCAAAGATACTTACCTGATCTTACCAGTTGAAGAGGAGAAGAGCCAGGAAACAGCAGATTCAGAAAAAGCAATTAAAGCTGTAGCCATCACCGTTAGTGGTAAAATTACGGGAGATAATGGTGATCCCCTTCCAGGTGTGTCCATAAGTTTGAAAGGCACTGCGTTGGGAACTGTAACAGATGCAGATGGTAACTTTAACCTAAGTGTTCCGGACGGGCAGGAAAACGGTACCCTGGTCGTTTCTTATATTGGTTTCGTAACACAGGAAGTTCCCATCCAGAACCGTTCTGTAATTAACCTTCAACTAAAAACAGATACCGAAGCCCTGGAAGAGGTAGTGGTAATTGGTTACGGTACCCAAACAAAAGAGTCTATAACTGGTGCGGTTTCCGGGGTTACAAGCAAAGACCTTGAAGCTGTGCATGCTTCAACCGTTAGTGCGACCTTAGCCGGTAAAATTCCTGGGGTATCTTTCCGGATGCCTGACGGACGCCCGGGAGCCAGCGCCAATGTGCAAATCCGTAATATGGGTAATCCGTTGTTTGTAATAGATGGTGTACAACAGGATGCCGGCCAGTTTAATAACCTGTCTCCAAACGATATCGAGAGCATTACCGTGTTGAAAGATGCTTCTGCGGCCATTTATGGATCAAGAGCGGCCAATGGGGTAGTTATTGTTACTACCAAAAGAGGGAAGAACGGTAATGGTAATACAATAAGTCTAGATGCATACACAGGCTGGCAGAACTGGAGCAGGTTTCCTGAAACTGTTAATGCATACGAATGGATGGCTGGCAAAGCAGATGCTGATATGAATCAGCGCGGTACAACTGACATTACACCAGCTGAACTGGAAAAATGGAGAGCCGGCACAGAACCGGGGTATCGTAGTTTCGACTGGTATGATTTTATTATACAGCCAAATTCTCCCTTAACCTCTATCAACGTAAATGCCACCGGCGGATCAGATAAAATAAATTATTACCTCTCTCTTACCAGGTTAGATCAGAATTCTGTACTTGGCCGGGAATTTACTTTTGGCCGAACTAACATCCAGTCTAATATTGGGGCTAAGATCACAGAGCGGCTGAAAATAGGGGTTCAGATTAACGGACGCATCGAAACAAGAGATAACCCGGGAGTGCCTGGTGGTGACGATTACTGGCAGCCGCGTTTCGCCCTTTTCCGCAACCGTCCTACCGAACGCCCTTATGCCAATGATAATCCGGCTTATGTAGCTGATATAGGTCATAACGAAACAAACTGGGGCATACTCAATAAGGATATTTCGGGTTACTGGACAGAGGACTGGCGTGTTTTGCAGGCTAACTTCGATGCGGAATACGAACTGCCTATTAAAGGGCTCACTGCTAAAGGACTATATTCTTATTACTTGGCAGACAGGCTTATGAACGGGCACGAGTATACGTATGATGCCTATACTTATAATGCCCAGACAGATGAGTATATCAGAACGGGCGGTAGCACAAACCCGTGGCGTGAACGTGGAACACGTAAAGTTTTTGGTACAACTCTGCAAGGGCAGTTAAATTACAACAACTCATTCGGCAAGCACAACATCGGCGCTACTTTTGTTGCTGAGAGGATTGACAGACGTATTCTTGACGTTTGGGTACACGCCGTACCAAAAACCAACGCACTGCCCATTATTCAGTTTGCTGATGTAGATACCTATAATGATGATGATTATGAGGAAGCACGGGTTGGTTATGTAGGTCGTTTTACTTATAACTATGCCGACAAGTATTATTTTGAAGTAAGCGGGCGCCGGGATGCTTCCTGGAAATTTGCTCCGGAGCAAAGATGGGGCAATTTCGGTTCCGTATCAGCCGGATGGCGGATTACAGAAGAAAACTTCTTCAAATCTCTTGGGCTGAATTCATTAACAGACCTAAAACTGCGTGCTTCTTATGGTGTATTAGGAGATGATAATGTAGGGATCGGTTCTTTTGATTACATAGTTGGCTATAATTATCCTGCCGGGGTAAATATTTTCGATGGCACTGTGGTAGCAGGGGCAAGGCAGAACAGAGCAGTACCAACCAACAATATTTCTTGGTTTACCAGCAAGATTACGGATATCGGCCTAGACTATGGCTTCCTTAATAGCAGGATATCTGGATCATTCGACTATTTCTACAGAAAACGTTCGGGTTTATTCCAGAACAGGTATGATGTGCTGGTACCAAGCGAATTAGGATATACCTTACCTGCCGAGAACCTGCGCAGTGACGCACAAATGGGCGGTGAAGGATCGATTGCCTATAGTGGAGAGATTGGTGAAGTCCAGTTCAGCGTAGGCGGAAATGCTTCTTATTCAAGGCACAAAAACCTGGAATCCTACAAGCCAACTTGGGGCAACTCCTGGGACAACTATGTTAACTCAGCAGAAAACAGATGGGCTGGCACCTTCTGGGGATACGAAATTGTTGGACAATTCCAGTCTCAGGACGACATAAATAATTATCCTGTAAATATTGATGGACAGGGTAACAAAACATTGTTGCCGGGCGATTTGATTTATAATGATATAAACGAGGATGGAAAAATTGATGGCTACGATGTAAGACCGATAGGGTATGCTAGAGATCAAAACCCGGCAGTTAACTTCGGGTTGAATTTTACAGCTGCTTACAAAGGATTCGATTTCAGAGCTGATTTTTCAGGTGGCGGAATGTATTCTTATTTACCAGAATGGGAAATGAGAATACCTTATCAAAACACAGGTAATTTACTTAAAATATTCTACGATGACAGGTGGCACCGACAAGACCCTTTTAACCTGGATAGCCCCTGGGTACCTGGTACATACCCGGCCTTGCGCTTTAATGAAGGCGGACACAGCAATGTTAACCGGCAATCTGATTTCTGGCTGGTTAATGTGAAATACCTGCGTGCCCGGACAATAGAACTGGGATACAGCCTGCCGGAGAGCCTGCTAAGTAAGGTGCATATAAAAAGAGCCAGGATCTATATCAATGGATATAACCTGTTTGCCATAGATAATGTGCATCAATTTGGTATAGAGCCGGAGATTATGGATACGAACGGACTCCAGTATCCCCAGAACAGATTTATAAATCTGGGAGCTAATCTTTCTTTCTAAAAACATTAAACTGATAAAGATGAAAAAATATATTTTTATAATATTATCGGGTTTGCTCGCTTTTAGCTCCGGATGCGACGATGAAGAGTTTCTGGCCAGAGAACCCCGGAATATTTTGCTGGATGAACAGATCTGGCAGGATGAAACTTTGGTGTTATCTGTTTTGGGAGACCTTTATGGCCGTATGCCGGATTACCAGTCTATTACACAATGGGGGTCTTATGCAGATTTTGATGAAGCTTTTGCCTCAGCGTTTGGGGATTACTGGAGGCACCGAAACACAGAGTATGGTTTTGGGGAATGGAGCTACTGGGATTATGGCTACATTCGCGAAATAAACCTTTTCATACAAAAAGCAGAAGCGGCCACAGAACTCTCTGAAGCTGACAGGGCAAGGTTTGTGGCGGAAGCCCGCTTTATACGAGCTGGTGTTTATTTCGAACTTGTGAAGAGAATGGGAGGGGTTCCGTTAATCTTAGAACCAATGACTTATGATTTCAGTGGAGACCCGTCTTATCTTCGACATCCGAGGGCGAAAGAATCTGAAATTTATGATTTCGTAATCAGTGAATTAGAAGCTGTAAAATCCACGCTTCCAGCTGATATCAATACAAAGTCAAGGGCTACCAAAGGTGCGGCATTAGCCATGCAGGCAAGAGCAGCTTTGTATGCAGGTTCCATAGCAAAATACGGACAGAGAACACCTTCTGTATCGCTGCCTGGCGGTGAAGTAGGCATTCCGGCTGACAGAGCTGAGGGTTATTACCAAACAGCCCTGAAAGCAGCGCAGGAAGTGATGACGCTCGGATATTCTTTATACAAGAAGAAGCCTGATTTAGGCGAAAACTTTGCCAGCCTTTTCTATGACAAGGATAATAATCCTGAAGCTATTTTTGTTGAAGATTATAAAACGAAAAGTGGAAAAGTTCATAACTGGACTATAGTTAATCAGCCACGCTATCAGGCAGAAGAACAGGAGGGGGGAAGGATTAATCCATCTTTAAACCTGGTGCAGTCATTCGAGAAGCTTGATAACACCTATGCGCCACTTCCTATACAAGATGCTAATGGTAATTTAATTCACTACAGTGATCCCACAGATTTATTTGCCGGACGCGATGCTAGACTTTGGGGAACCGTAATTCTTCCCGGAACGCAGTTTAAAGGAAAAGAGGTAGATATATGGGCTGGCTTCATGCTTCCAAACGGGAATGTCGTTAGCTCAGGCGGATTTGGGGGACGAGGAGACGTGAATGGCGATGGAATAGAAGAGCAGGTAGTGGGCTTTAGCGGGCCTATTGATAACCTGGAATTCAGTGCCCAAACAGGTTTCTATATCAGAAAGTACATGGATCCACAGCCAGGCTCCGGTCAGAGAGGGGTGCAAAGCGATGTTTGGTGGATCCGCTATCGTTATGGAGAAGTGTTGCTTAATGCAGCAGAAGCCGCATTTGAGTTAGGGCAGAAAGATCTGGCAGCGGAGTATATGAACCAGGTACGTGAAAGAGCAGGACTAATCATACCGCTGACAGCTGCCGATATTACTTTCGACAGAATCGTGCATGAAAGAAAAGTAGAGTTAGCTTTTGAAGGCCATCAACTCTGGGATATGAAGCGATGGAGATTAGCCCATATTGTTTGGGATGGCACCAGAATGACTGTTAATGATCTATTAACAGGTATTGGAGAAGCTGAAGATCCAAGTACAATGGTTTTCGGCATGTGGCCTTATAAGTTCTATGATGGCAACGGAGATCCAAACCAAGCGGAATGGAATGACTGGGTATTCAAAATAGTTTTGCCTAGCCAGGTTACAAACCCTGACAGATTCAGGCTGGGAAACTATTACTCAGAGATCAACGACGGCATTGTTAACAATAACCCTCTGATCGTGAGAAATCCAAATCAATAAGTTTAAACTGTAAAAGTAACATATTATGAAAATCAAAGTTTGTTATATCCTATGGTTTGCTCTGAGTCTTGGATTAGCGTCTTGCGAACTGGATAATTACGAAGCACCGGACTCTTCGCTCAAGGGAAGAATAGTTTATAATGGTGAACCCATCAATGTAGGGTATGACCAGGTATACTTTGAATTGTGGGAACCCGGTTGGCAGGAGAAATCTCCTATCAATGTTGTTGTTGATCAGGATGGCTCTTTTTCGGCCCTACTTTTTAATGCTAACTATAAACTAATCATCCCGGCATCTCAGGGGCCATTCATTTCTAATCCTAATGATGCCACGCAGTCTGATACCATTCTGGTTAATCTGAATGGAAATCAAACATTGGATATTGAGGTGACACCTTATTACATGATTAGGAACCCTCAATTTTCTGTTTCAGGCAGAACAGTTTCTGCCAATTTCGGATTGGAGAAGATCATAACTGATGCCAATGCTAAAGACGTGGAACGGGTTTCGCTGTATGTTAACAAGACCTATTTTGTAGATCTGGGTAACAACATAGCTGCTACAAACATAAATGGAGGCGATATTGCGGATATGAATAATATTAGCCTCAGTGTAGAGGCTCCTGCGATAACGCCTGCTCAGAATTATGTTTTTGCCCGTGTTGGTGTAAAGATTAGCGGAGTAGAGGACATGATATTCTCACCTATCGAAAAAGTTCAAATACAGTAATACTTGCTTTTTGGCCCGGAATAGTACGAGGGCTGAAGTTCTGATTAATTTTTTACCTATACAATAAAACCGTGGTTCGGGGAAGATGCTGTTCTCAAATAGCATCTTCTCTAAACTACCGGGTAGACTTTACTTGCCTCAGTCGTGCAGCATACTTAATCAAGTATAGATTCTATAGTGCACTTTATCATTAAAATAATTAACTATAATGAAGAAGGTCGTCTTTTTGTTATTTTTTGCCGGACTTTTCGGTTGTGCTGATAAGGCGCAGATGAAAGGTAGTAGCTCTCTAGAAGAAAATGTTAGTCAGGAAGCTCCCAGAAGGGCAGAAGTGTTGTTTCTGGGGCACGACAGCGAACACCATGATTCTGGTAAGTATGCCCCATGGCTTGCAACAGCCGTTTTTAACGATGGCATTAACATAACCTACACGGAAGAGCTGAAAGACCTAAACGCGGATAATCTAAATAAATACGACGGCCTGATAATCTATGCAAATTATGATAGCTTACCTGCCGCTCAGGAACAAGCCTTAAAACAATTTGTGGAGAGCGGCAATGGTTTGATTCCGCTTCATTCAGCAACCGGCTGTTTCAAAAACTCTGATTGGTATATAAAAACAGTTGGCGGGCAGTTTAAATCTCATGGCACAGGCAATTTTACAGCCGAAATTGTTAACACAACCCACCCCGTTATGCAGGGAATATCTGAGTTTGATACCTGGGATGAAACCTATGTACACCAAAAGATTAACCCGGATATGACAGTGCTCATGGAACGCGTTGAAGGTAATACCCACGAACCTTATACCTGGGTACGCAATCAGGGTAAAGGCAGGGTCTTTTATACGGCCTATGGTCACAACGACAGTACCTGGACGAACCCGGAATTTATGGAACTAGTCGAGAACGGTATTATGTGGGCGATTGGAGACGATGTGAGGGAGCAAGTGGAAAAGTTAAATATTCCTGATGTAAGTATATATCATTCAGCGATAGCCGGTTTAACGGAGCGGTTGGAAGTGTCTAAAATGCAGGAGGCTTTATCTCCGGAGCAATCTCAGAAACTCATACAGGTTCCGGTTGATTTTGAAATTCAGCTTTTTGCAGCAGAGCCTGATATCACGAATCCGATTGCAATGGCATGGGACGAAAGAGGTCGTTTATGGATAGTAGAGTCGGTGGATTATCCAAATACGTTCGCAGAAACAGACGGCGAGGCAAATGACCGCATCAAGATATGTGAAGACACGGATGGCGACGGGAAAGCGGATAAATTTACCGTGTTTGCCGATAGCCTGAATATCCCGACCAGCATGGTGTTTGCTAACGGTGGGATAATTGTTTCGATGGCACCTTATTTTGTTTTCTTAAAGGATACCAACGGAGATGACAGAGCAGATGTGCGGGAGAATATCATGACCGGTTGGGGAAAGAACGATACCCATGCGGGGCCCTCAAACCTGCAATATGGGTTTGATAATAAGATATGGGGAGTTACCGGATATTCCGGTTTTAACGGCACCATAAATGGCAAGCCTATGCGGTTTGGGCAAGGAGTTTACCACTTTAATCCGGATGGATCTGACTTTGAGTTTCTGGCCAGCACCAGTAATAATACCTGGGGCTTAGGGTTCTCGGAAGATAACAATGTTTTTATCTCTACAGCTAATAACACGCATAGTGCCTATTATTCTATCCCGGCCAAATACACACAACGCAAGCTTCCTGCCTTAACTGCCCAGGCAGCAGACGGGCAGCCAGCGGAGGAAAATTCAATAGATCCGGTTCAGAAAATAGACGGGCATTATGATGTGCATTCTATGACGCCTAATTTAAGGCAGGTTGATGTGATTGGCGGATTTACGGCAGCGGCAGGCCATCACCTGTATACCGCCAGAAGTTTTCCGAAGGAGTACTGGAACCGCATTGCTTTTGTTAATGAGCCCACCGTGCGGCTAACGCATAAAGCTATTATAGAGCCTGATGGAGCAGGGTTTACAGAAAAAGACGGCTGGAATTTTATGGCCAGCTCAGATGAATGGTTCGGGCCCGTACAAGCCCAGGTAGGACCTGATGGTGCCGTGTGGATAGCCGACTGGTACAGTTTTATAATTCAGCACAACGATTTTGTGGAACGCCAGTCTCCTGTAAAGTATATTTTGCCTAACACAGAGCAGCCACAGAAACGGGGCCCGGGAAATGCGATGTATAGCCCCATCCGCGATACAAATCATGGAAGAATCTACCGCGTAGTTTACAAAGAAGCGAAGCCTGCTACGCCGGTTAAACTATCTGTGGATGATCTGCCGGGATTACTTTCAGCTTTAAAAAGTGATAATATGTTCTGGCGTATGACGGCCCAGCGGTTACTGGTAGAATCAAAAAACCAGGCGGCTATACCTGAACTTTACAAAACAATAGCTAATCAGGGGGTGGATGAAATCGGGCTGAATAGTCCGGCTGTGCATGCCTTATGGACATTGCAGGGATTAGGTGCTCTGGATGGTTCTAATGCCGAAGCATTACAGGTAGCCATCAAGGCATTGTCACATCCGGCCGCCGGAGTTCGGAAAGCTGCCGTAGAAGTTTTGCCTAAGAACCAGCAAGCGATAGATGCGATTCAGGCAAGTGGCATAATTAATGATCCTGACTTAAATACCCGTAAGGCAGCCTTGTTAGCTATAACTACTTTTCCATCATCAGAAGAGCTGGGCAAACTTGTATACGAGGCAAGCCTTGTACCTGAAAACGCGCAGGATGACTGGATTACCAAAGCGCTTTTTGCCGCAGCGATTGCCCATGAAGACGGCTTTCTTTCAGCAGCAAATAAAAGCACAGCTTCGACACAATCGGAACCAAGCTTAAGCCAGCGAATGGTTCAGGCAGTTAAAAATGAGGTGTACTCGTTAGGAAGACGAGGTAGCTTACAGTTCCCGACCGATGTCAGTGGAAAGAAGATTGTCATGAGGGCATCGGTAGCCAAACGGGCATCCCGAGACTTGCAGGGAGTTATCATGGCGCAGGGTGGCAAAGAAAATGGATATGGCTTGTTTATTCAGGATGGAAAGCTGCAAATGGTGGTAAATCAAAATGGTAAGACTTACAGCGCCATATCAAAAAAGCCATTGCCTGAAAAATTTGATGTCACAGCTATTCTAGAAAAAAACGGGCAAATGACAGTTAAAGTAGATGGGAAGACATTTGCAACAGCCAAAGCGCCTGCTGTTTTCACAGAGCCACTGGTTGGTAATGTTCGTTCAGGTGAGGATTTCGACAATGAAAACAAGATTGGAAACTATGAGGGATCTTTCCAGTTTGAAGGAAATTTGCAGAACATCTCTCTGGAATTGATAGACTGATAAGAATAGATAATAAAGTCCGGACTTGTATGCTAAGTATAAAGCGGAAGGATAATTGCTTCAAGGCAACAAACGGGCTTGTAAGAAAGAAAATAATACGAATACAATTTTAAACGATAATGATAAAGAACCTTATACTTTGCGGCTGCTTCGGCATACTACTGGTTTGCAGCAGCGCCTCAGAAAAAAAAGATAGTAAGACCAGCCAGCAGGACAGCAGCATACAGGCCCAGGCCAATACAAGTATAGATGCAAACAGAATTAAAGCATCTGAAACAGATCCGGCTGATCAGACTCAGACCAAGACTATTATCATGAGTATTGTACCGGATATGATGCAGTTTGATAAAGAACTGATTACTGTAAAAGCAGGCCAGAAGGTTATCATTGAGTTAGAAAACCCGGATGGCATGCAGCATAACATGGTTATAATAAAGCCGGGAACAACGAAAAAGGTTGGTGCAGCGGCTGATGCTTTAGCCAGAGATCCCAAAGGCGCACAGAAAAATTATGTTCCCGATATGCCGGAGGTATTACATGCTACTAAACTGCTGGATCCGGAAGAAGTTGTTACCTTAACTTTCACCGCTCCTGCAACACCAGGGGATTATCCTTTTATGTGTACTTTCCCAGGGCACTGGCGGATGATGAACGGCATTATGAAAGTGACAAAGTAAATATTTCAGAAATCATCGGGAGAACACACCAGGCAAAAGTTGGCACAAGCTGGCTTGTAGATGGAGACGCCATACTGACGTGCCGGCGTTATCTATAAATATTATTTTAACGCAGTGACCTTACAACAAATTGATAACACTATACTTGTTTCTTTATGAACACTAAAACTGCTTTTCATTCGTCCGCAAGAGTAAGCGCACCGGTTGTATTATTACTGATTTTGGGGCTTTTATTAGCTCAGTGTAAGGCTAATTCGTCTGGTGTAGGTGAAAAACGGGCAAGTATAAATACTTTAATAGTTGGAGGCGGTTCTTCTCATGATTTCGATCGCTGGTATAAACAAGCTGATGCTGAGACACTAAGAAGAGATGGATTTGCAACAGTAAGGTATACTGATAATACCGATTCTATAGCTTACTATTTACCCGACGTGGATGTGCTTTACCTGAGCAATAACCAGCCTATAAATGACCCGAAGGTACGGCAGGCTATTATGGACTTTGTAAATGCCGGAAATGGATTGGTTTTGGGGCATGCAGCTTTGTGGTATAACTGGAGCGACTGGCCGGAGTATAACCGCGAGCTGGTGAGCGGCGGATCCCGGGGGCATAATCCGTACGGCCCTTTTGAGGTTACCGTTACAAACCCAAATCATCCGGTTACACAAGATGTTGCGCAGAAGTTTACGCTCAAAGATGAGCTTTATTATTACAAGCCAGACCCGGCTGGTCCGGGTATTGATGTTCTGGCAACCGCTAAGGCTGCTAACTCAGACGAAGTTTTCCCTTCAATATTTACTGTAAAGCATGGCAAGGGCCGGATAGTAGGGATCGCCTTAGGCCACGATGCGGAGTCGCATGATTTACCTGCGTATCAGACGCTCCTGCGCAATGCTGTTAAATGGGCAGCCGGGAAGTAGTGCCATAGATTGTTTCGTTGGTAATACCACATACCCTGATAAGAGCAAAGCAGGTTCTTTAAGTATGTTATTTTCATGTTTCATAACAATAGTTAAACAACATATAAAACTATGAGTCAGAAAAAAATTACAGTAGTTATTGTAGGTATGGGCTTTGGGAAAGAGTTTATTCCCATTTATCAAAGTCACCCCAATATCAAAGCGGTGGGTATATGCACCCGCAACAAAAATACATTAGAGGAACTCAGAAATAAGTTTAACCTGGATGAAGACTTGTGTTTTACAAACTTCGAGGATGTTCCGAAAAGAGACGACGTTGATGCGATACACATCGTAACTCCCGTGCCCGAACATGCTAAAATGACGCTGGCCTCACTAAATGCCAACAAGCACACCGCCTGCACCATACCTATGGCTATGACGGTTGAAGACTGTAAAGCCATTGTGGAGGCAAAGAGAAAGGCGAATAAAGTATACATGATGATGGAAACAGCCTTGTACACCAGGGAGTTTCTATATGGCTTGGAGCTGGCCGAAAGCGGAAAGCTCGGGCGTATTCAGTTTGTAAGAGGCTCGCATATACAGGATATGAGTATGGAGGGCTGGGCAGAGTATTGGAAAGGCTTTCCGCCGATGCTGAATGGCACCCATGCCATCTCCCCGCTGCTACGCATAAATAATACAAAAGCCGAATCGGTTGTATGCCATGGCTCGGGCCGCCTGAGTGAAGATTTGGCAAAAAGGTATGGATCTCCTTTCGCAGTAGAAACGGCTACCTTTACTTTAAAAAATTCTGATGTGATTGCTGAAGCGACCAGATCCTTATTTGATGTTGTAAGGCAGTATAGGGAAAGCTATGACGTATATGGCACTAAAATGTCGTTTGAGTGGGAGCAGTTGCAGGACGAGAGCCATGTACTATTTGAGGGTGGTGAAAGCGCCAGGCGAATAGATGTGCCTGACACTGACCCGCTTTTAATTGAAGAAATCGCGCATTTTACAAAAAGAGAAAAAATCGATGATCCGAATCACGTCTCGTTCCTGCAGGGCGCGGGGCATGGTGGCTCGCATCCGCACCTGGTACAGGAGTTTGTTGCCGCAATTATGGAAGGCAGAAATTCTGCGGTGGATGCCGATGTAGCGGCTAACTATACCTGTGCAGGTATATGCGCACACGAATCTGCCATGAATAACGGTAAAAGAATTTTTATTCCGGATTTTGAACTGGAGAATGCTACATCAGGGAAAGTATATTCCTGAGTTTTAAAGCGGAGGGTATAAGCTTTCGAGCTTATACCCTCTTTTATTTAAAATTTTAAAGACATTTTCTATGCAATTTGGAGCAAGCACTTTCATCTGGGTATCCCCTTTCAATACAGATTCCTTTAACCTGGTTCATAAAGTCAAGGAAATGGGCTATGACATACTGGAGATAGCAGTTGAAGATAAGGATTTAATAAACTGGGGTAAGTTAAAAGAAGTTGTAAAGGACGCAGATTTAAAAGTAACCATAAGCGGTGCCTTTGGTCCTGAAAGAGATATTTCCAGTGATGATCCCCGCATCCGGGCACAAGGACTGAAGTATATTACAGATTGCATCAGGATTGCAGAAGATATGGAAAGCCCTGTGTTTGGCGGTCCTGTTTATTCGGCAGTAGGTAAAACCAGAATTGTATCTGCAGAGCAGAAGAAGCAGGAAAGGGACTGGTGTGTGGAGAATCTCATTAAAGCTGGAAAGATAGCGGAAGATTGCGGCGTAGTGGTAGGTGTGGAACCTTTAAACAGGTTTGAAACGGATATGGTGAATACTGCTGATCAGGCAATTTCGCTGGTCAAAGAAGTAGCTAATCCGAACATTAAAATTTTACTGGATACTTTCCATTGCAACATCGAAGAAAAGAACATTCCGGATACTATACGCAAAGTAGGTAAAGACTTACTATGCCATATCCAGGGGAACGAGAGTGATCGGGGAACCCCAGGTACGGGGCACCTGGATTGGACTGGTATCAATGAAGCGTTAACCGAAATCGGGTATGAAGGAGCTATTGTTATTGAAACGTTCGGAGCGCCCTCGAAAGAACTCGCAAGGGCAGCCTGCATCTGGAGGCCATTAGCCAATAGCCCGGATGAACTGGCAATAGATGGTCTTGCCTTTTATAAGAAGCAGTTTGCCCGCTAAAATTTTGCCGCAACAATTTTTTAATATCAGATCCGGAATACTAGCGCCGGATGAGCACCTCAGGGTAAAGTATGGGAATGGTGGCTTTTTGGCTCTGGAAGCAGTCTGATTGTTATACTTTAACTAACCGTTCTTTAATAACTCGAAGATCACAAGCTAATTCTGTTCTTCACTTATCAGCAAGTTATGCACCGGAGATTTATAGTTATAATGTTGATGTTTTTGAGCATGCTTGCCAACGCGCAAGTGCCCGTAAACCTGCATGATTTTGATAAGAGAGGAGAAGTTACTGCTACTGCGAAGGAGAATCATCTAAATGTTACCTGGCCTGTCAGTGAGGCTGAAAAGGGGAAAATTACTTTTAATCTTGAGAAAGGTAAGCCTCTATTTGAGAGTATACAACTGAGTGAAGCGGGAACCTACAAAGAAATCGCGAGCAATCTTGATCCGGCTTTTGTGCTTACGGTAGGGAAAAGAGACCTTACCACGCAAAGCGGCTGGAACATTTTCTTTGATAAAACTGCCTACTTGCCCTATGAAGCCTACACCGTCAATCTGGAAAAACAACGTGCCGAGGTAGTAAGTTCGGGCACCCGGACCAAAATCATAGTTTCTGACGTAAAGGCCGGAGACTTTTCCGGAACATTGGAAATAACCTTATATAACGGCAGCCCTTTATTAAACGTAGCGGCAGTCGTTTCCACTCAAAAAGATTCAGTAGCCATTATCTACGATGCAGGACTGGTAAGTAAAAAGCCTGTCTGGAAAGAAATTTTCTGGTCTGATACTGAAGATTATCTACAATCTTCGGAGGTGGACGCTGCAGCAGCCAGCCAGGATATAGCTGTAAAATATCGTACAATCATTGGCGAGAGCAGCGATGGGAGTATAGCTGTTTTTCCTCCTCCCCATCAATATTTTTATCCCCTGGACAATGCTTATAATCTGAAGTTCGTCTGGTACGGCAGTAATTATCGCGGCATGCTTCCTGAATATGGTATTGGGATCAGGCAGGATTTAATGGGAGACAGGCGCCATGTGCCCTGGTTTAATGCCCCTCCGGCTACACAGCAACGCTTGAACTTCTTTTGCTTGTTAAGCACCCAAAAAGACGGGAAAGTTCTGGAAAAGGTAAAGCAGTTTACGCATGGTGATTCTTATAAGCCTCTTCCAGGGTATAATACGATGGCAAGCCACTTTCATACCGAGCATATTGATGATGTGCTGACGCATAAACCTATAACCGAAATTCCGGGCCATGTGAAAGCTTTGCGGAATTTAGGCGTCAACATCATGCATTTAGGTGAGTTTCATTTAGCCGGTAACCCGAGAGACCCGGGCCCCCGAAGGCTGCCAGAGTTAAAGCTCATGTTTGACGAGTGTGCGCGGTTATCAAGTGGTAACTTTCTAATGCTTCCGGGCGAAGAGCCAAATATTTATTTCGGCGGCCATTGGATGAACCTGTTTCCTAAACCTGTCTATTGGATTATGTCGAGGCAGGAGGGCCAACCTTTTGTACAGGATGATCCGGAATATGGCAAGATCTACCGCGTAGGAAGTAAAGAAGAAATGCTACAACTGCTGGAACAGGAAAATGGCCTGGCATGGACAGCGCACGCCCGTACAAAAGGCTCTACCGGCTTTCCCGATCAGTATAAAGAGGAAGCTTTTTTCCAGTCTGACCGCTTCCTGGGTGCGGCCTGGAAAGCAATTCCTGCCGATCTGTCGCAACCAAGATTAGGAAAAAGGGCGCTTGACCTAATGGATGACATGGCAAATTGGGGCTATAAGAAATATGTTATTGGCGAAGCCGACTTGTTTAAGCTTGAGCCTGATTATGAAATTTACGGGCACATGAACATCAATTATCTGCAGCTTGACAAGCTCCCTAAATTTGAAGAAGGCTGGCAGCCGGTACTGGACGCAATGGAAGACGGACGTTTTTTCGTGTCGACAGGAGAAGTATTGCTTCCTGTTTTTAAAGTAAATGGAAGAGGCCCGGGAGAAAGCATCAAGCTGAATAACAATGGCAAAGCTGCTATTGATCTGGAAATTGATTGGACCTTCCCTTTAAATTTTGCAGAGGTTATATCAGGGGACGGAAAACAGGTTTACCGGGAAAGAATAAACCTGAACAAAACAGAAGCTTTTGGAAAACAAAATTTCAGGTTTACGACTAACCTTAAAGGCAGAAAGTGGGTGAGGTTAGAAGTATGGGACGTCGCTTCAAATGGTGCATTCACCCAATTTGTATGGGTTGAATAGCTTTTAAAATAATAAGCTGGCAGGTTATAGAAGGGTAACAATAGTTGCTTAATAGATTACCGCCGGTTCCATTATAAAGCAGGGATGTATCTTAATTTAATCACTATTTCGTGAGCTATAATATTGCTCATTAACTACTTACGCTAATATACTTAAGAGATTAACAATTCGAACCTCAAGGAATAAGCTAAAATTTATACTATGTCTTTATCAAGAATAACCGCCTTACTGTGTATTACTTGCCTGCTGCTGCAAAACTGTACGAATCCGCAGCGGGAAGAAAGTGCCGCAACGCAAAGTGAAGCAACGGCCGCCGGACGTGCTATCTGGTCGAAGGAAAAGGCTAATGACTGGTATGCGCAGCAGGAGTGGCTGGTGGGCAGCAACTTTATTCCAAGCACTGCTATCAACCAACTGGAAATGTGGCAGGCCGCCACCTTTGATACGGTCACCATTAACCGGGAACTGGGCTGGGCCGAGGAAATAGGTATGAATACCGCCCGCGTATACCTGCATGATCTGTTGTGGCAGCAGGATTCTACCGGCTTTCTGAACCGCATGGATACCTTTCTGACGATTGCCGACCGTCACCACATTAAACCCCTGTTTGTTATTTTTGATTCCTGCTGGGACCCATATCCAAAACTGGGCACGCAACGTGAGCCTAAACCGCATGTGCACAATTCTGGCTGGGTACAAAGCCCTGGCGCCAATGCTTTAAAAGATTCCACGCAGTACCCCCGCCTGGAGCGCTATGTAAAAGGCGTGGTTTCCAGGTTTGCCAATGACGACAGGGTGTTGGGCTGGGATGTGTGGAATGAGCCGGACAATGACACCGGACCCTCCTATAGAGCTGTGGAACTACCCAATAAAGTAGAATATGTGCTGCCACTCTTAAAAAAGACATTTGTGTGGGCAAGGGCCGCCAATCCGTCGCAGCCGCTTACTTCAGCCGTCTGGGCAGGAGACTGGTCAACACATGAAGGTATGAAGCCAATTGAAAAGGTGCAGATAGAACAGTCTGATATCGTTTCTTTCCACAACTATGATAATCCCGAAGAGTTAGAGAAGCGGATCGTCTGGCTTAAAAGATACGACAGGCCCATACTCTGTACAGAATACATGGCACGCCCGAACGGAAGCACTTTCCAGAGTGCTTTGCCCATAGGCAAGAAGTATAACGTGGGCATGTATAACTGGGGGCTGGTAGATGGCAAAACACAGACAAAGTACGCCTGGGACAGCTGGGAGAAGCAGTATACACAGGAGCCTGAGCTCTGGTTTCATGATGTCTTCAGAAAAGACGGCACGCCTTACAAGCAGGAAGAAGTGGAGCTTATAAGTGAATTAACAGGCGTGGCAGAGCCAGTAGAACAGTAAGGGACTAGGCTAACATAAAGTATGAGAGCAGTATACTAATCCTGCTAAGTGTCTAACATGTTTCGAGTTATTGATTAAGGGTTATGATAAGGCCATTTTTGAAAGTTACTTTTCTGCTGTCCATCGTAGCGCATCTGGCTGTAGCCCAAACCAGCTCAATCGTATGGGGGCAGAAAGTGTTGGTCAACAATGAGCCTTATTTTGAGGCAGGAGCGCAGGAAGGCAGAAATCACGGCAAGTATGGCTCGGAGTATGGGCGCATGCTAAAGCTGGACAACGGCTCCTGGCTGGCTGCCTATACCGTCTCCAGGAACAACGGCTATTTAAATGATCCCAATGGAGGGCTTGAATTAGAAGTTTCTGTAAGCAATGACACGGGAAGGCACTGGCAAAAGCTGTCTGTACTCTCTGATGAGGGCAGAGATCTGGACAATGCGCAACTGATTCAGCTTCCGGACAAGTCGATTTTGCTGGCTTGCCGTTCCGTGCGCTGGCAGGAATCCTACAGGCTGCCCGTTTACCGTAGCACCGACGGCGGCCGTACATGGGCGAAGCTGAGCACAATCGACTCAAACGAAGGAAAGCCGGGCGAATTGGGTAAACCGGATAAAGGAGCATACGAACCGCACTTTTATTTTCTGGATGATGGAAGATTGTCCGTTATGTATGCGAATGAGAAACACGTGACTGACAGTGTTTCCTACAGCCAGATTATTTCCCAGAAAACCTCCCCTGACTACGGCAAAACCTGGGGCAAAGAAGTATGGGTGGCGTATGAGCCGGGACATGGAACATCCCGCCCCGGCATGCCTGTGTGGACCAAAATGAAGAACGGGAAATACATCGCTGTCTATGAGATTTGCGGCCCGGAGAAGTGCAACATCTATTACAAGACCAGTGCCGATGGAATTACATGGCCGGTCGGCTTGGGAATCATCATTCCAGACCAGTTAGGCGGCCCTTATATTCTCTCGGTGGATGATGGCCGGCTTGTCGTCACATCCAACCAAAGCAACATTTCTATCAGTGATGATTATGGGCAGAGCTGGCATAAAACAGCACCAGCCTGGGATAATACACTTTGGTCCGCCTTGTACCAGACCGGCCCGGACGAAATTGGCATCATCAACTCTGTAAGGAGAAGTGAAGGAGGCCATAACATACAGGTCAGGTTTGGCAAAATAAGTAGATAAGTGTTTCAGACAGCTTGTTGGATACGCTATTTGCCTGAATAAACACTTGGTTGTGGTAATAATTAAATATATGAGATTATGAAAAAAGCATTACTTTTTACAGCCTTTACCCTTTTATACTTCAGTGCGACAGCGCAGAAGGCAGGCAGCTTCAATGGGCTGGAGATGAACCTGGGCAACCT
>NZ_JADQDR010000009.1 GCF_015694705.1 Pontibacter rufus
TTCAGGTAAGGGAAAGATAAGAAAAATTCAACTAAAATCCTTGACTTTCAAAACAGTACCTTATCCACAAAGATTTAATTGACATAATTAACCATTTGGAAGTGGAAGAGGAGTGGTAAGATCTTTCTAATAGTACGAGGACATAGAATAAATAGCCCAGATATATTCCACAAATTCAAATATGTAGCGTAGCAATGTCAATTCTATATAGCTGTTTTAATCTTCCCTACGCTTTCAAGTTCTATAAATTTTGATTTAAAAGACTCAACCGGCATCTTTTTCTTAAGTAAGTTGAAAAAAGTTTCATCATGAGTCGAAAGGATGATTTGCTTATTGTAGTTCAGCATTATGCTCCTTAAGAGATCGATGGTAGAGAGTATGTTTACGCTATCCATCGACTGAATGGGGTCATCGATAAATATACATTCATAACCAGGAGTATTTAATGCTGAGGCGAGAAAAATACTTAAACTTAAGATATTGATTTGGGCCGTGCTGAAATATAGGTTTGGTATCAGGATATCCTGATTAGTTTTGTTCCTGACAAAGATATTGAGGCGCGGAGTTTCGGCGTCTAAATCTGCTCTGAAAAGTACCTCTTTAAAATCCGGGTGCGGGTCTATTTTGCGGTACAGGTCATTGATCAGGTTCTCAAAAAAGAATTCCTTAACTTTTTCCTGAAGGAAGGCCTTTGTTTTTGCAATCTCATCAACCAGTAAAGACCGTACGTTCTGCTCTAAAAACGCTTTGTCCTCAGCAAATTTCTGCAATTCTATTTTTGCGTTTTCTGATTGCAGGAATTCATTGATATGATCGGCATATTTTTCGATCTTAATGTATTCATCGACTAAAGATCTGTTATTGAGCTGCGCTACATTTAAACCTTGCTCTTTTAGATCGAGCGTGGCTGCCAGCGTTTTGAAATCCATGAATTGTGTTTCTATATCTAATTTATCTTTCAATAAACTCCTATAGCCATCCATTTTTGCGTCTGCACGCTCCTTTTCTTCTGACAGGTTTTTCAGGCGGTCTTTTTCTGCCTTTTGATTGAACGTACCCAGTTCCAGTGTTAAGCTTTCCAGTTCTACCCGTAAATTGCTGACCTTATCAAAATATTCTTTAACTAGATTGTCATTTTCGGCAAATTTATTTTGCAAGACCTCAAAAGATGCCGTCTCACCACTAAAATTGGTGCGGAACCAATCAAGAACCCCACGGTACTGTTCGGATCGTTTGAGCGTTTCTGTTGTTTCTGCGGAAAGCTTTAGTTCGTCCTGTAGCTTAACCAACAGTTCTATGAGTTCTTTTTTATCCTGTATTTGTTTTTTTAGAACGGCATTCAAGCGCTCTTCGGCTTTTTTTAAAACCTCCAATTTGTTTCTTAGCTCCCGCTCGTAATCCTCGTTGCTTAAGCCGAGCTGTTGAATCATCAGCTTGCGCAGGTCATCCCTCATCGACTCCAGACTTTCCTCATACGAGGCTATCGCTTTTGTTAATGTCTTCACATGATCTGATTCCGCTGCTTGCAATGTCCGCTTATCTTTGATTTTTTCTTCAAAATATAACAGCAGTTGCCCAACCGCATTTTTAATCAGTTCTTGTAGCTGCACAGATTTCTGCTCCAATCTGTTCTTATCCTCAAAAAGATCCTGGAGTAGTTTGCCAAGTGCTTTATTATGGGAGATACGTTCCGCTAATTCCTGATGAGTTTTAAAAGTCTGCTCACAGAGTGGGCAATTCCTCCTGTTGCGGTCTTTGTTGATAATTTCCAAACCCTGACGGACGAAGGCCGATATTTCGGAGTTCAAAGTTTCATGTTGTGCTATTCGCTCAGAAAGTGACTTTAGCAGTTCATCATTTTTAGCCAGCTCCTCACGGTTAACCAAGATAACATCAATGCTCAAAGCCAATGCTTGATCCTCGATTAATTTTTTAGAGTAATTGCCCTTTTTGATATCCGCAACTTCGTCTTCTAAAGTATGAATCTCTGCTTCGTTGGCGTTAATTTGCAACACAAGAACACTTAACCGATCTTTTTCCAGAGTGATTTTTTCGCTCTGACTGGCGATCTCTTGCTCAATATTTTTAATAAGATGTAAACGTTCTGGAAGGCCAGCAATAGTTGCCGTAGTCTCGTTAATTCCGGCTAAGGTGTTATTTAAGTCTGTCCTTGTTTTTGTCTCCTGTACAACAAGGCTACTAAGTTCATCAGATTTGGCATTAATACCTTCTCTCATCTCTTTGGACTTGTTTTCGTTATTCAAAATCAAGTCAGAAATTCTAAGATATTCTTCGTATTGACTAATTATATTTGAGAAAACATTTTTAAGTGCTTCTTTTTCAGCAAGCAATTTATTTAGCGTAGTAATTTCATTAGATTTTTTATCAGCAACTGCGTATTTGGCTAAAATTTGACGGATTGTTCGCTGGGCATCTTCGATCGTTTTATTCCTTATTTCCAGTTCGAAAAATGTCCGGATGCCAATGTATTCTTCGTTGCCGATCTTTGCTGCCGACACCCAGTCCAATTTTTCCTGTATCGTGGTATTGTTGTTAACAGAAACCAACCGGTCTACTACCAAGTTTTTTAATCTACTGACCTCCTCTTTGGTGGTTGCTAAAGTAAGTTTGTTTAAACCCGATTGCTGGAATTTTTTGGTAAGGATATCGATCTGCTGATTGATCTTTTCAAGGACATTTTCGCTCTTCAGTGCTAAGACCCTTTTCTCTTCAGCATGGATTTTTTGATCTATGGTTGAAATGCTGGACTGACAGTAGCTAAGCAGTGCCTTGAGGTTTTTGTAGTAGTTGTTGACCTCTTTTAGCTCAGGGTTATCCATGAAGATTTCATACCTTTTTTTCCCATCTATTTCTCTCAGGAATGCAGATATCCATTCCTGAGAAAGAATAACGTTGCGAAAAGTTATGTTCTCCACGTTGTGCATATCGGCGTCTGATTTTTTATTACCATGTGGCCTGAGCTGCCGATTGATCGGATTGAAACCATCAGCAATTATTTTAACGTAGGTAGGCTGGGTTGAATGAATATTCCGCCAAAGCTTAACCTGTGCATCAGATTGGTTTTTGAGGGCATCGATCGCGCCACTGGTAATCTCAATATTTTGCCAGAACCTTTGAATATTATTAGTCATGCCCCATTCTACCGCGTCATAGAACGAGGTCTTACCATAGCCATTTGGCGCGTACAGGGATATAAAATCTGCCGTTGTGTGGTCATTGATCGAAAAATCAAAGGTTGCATCCTCGGGCTTGTCATAGATCCGGAAAGCAGAGATCTCTATCTTTTTAAATTTCATGAACGTGGCGTTTTAAGCTGCTTTACAAGTTCGTCAAAGGCACTACTGGCTTCGCTTGTAATCTTTTGTTTTTTTAAGACTTTGTCTTCCAGTATTGACCAAAGCAGTGGATCCGGTTCGAAATTTGCAGAAGGTCTGGCAACTTGATTTACTGAAAAGTTTACATTTTTATTGATTATGTGTTCATTGAGGATCTCATCAGTATCATGATCTTCTACTAGGATCTTTCTGCTGGAAAACGTATCATTTTCAATTTTAAGCTTCAGGCTATTGTAAGCAAGTTCGTCAATTATTCCTGCCGGTCGGATAAAGAAGATATAAATGTTCCAGATCTGAAATTCATCCGTAAGCTGGCTTTGAAAATCAAAAGCAATGGTATCTACCAATTTGCTCCAAGTGGTTGCCAAGTCTCTCAGAGTGGTGAAGCGCACAAAAAATATGGGAATTTTTCCATTATAGTCCAGCTCCTGATAACTGACAGTAAGGTTGCTGTACTCGGCATTCAACGCTTTGACAAACTGTTCAATTGAAAAGCTCATAATATTCAGATTGTAGTTTTCGCAGTAAATGTTCTTCGGTCAAATCCCGGTACTCATCTAGTTTCCTGATGATGCAGACCTCCTTAAAATGTTCCAGATGGACAAAGTCAAAACAGGTGAATAGATCTATTCCATTATCCGTTTTGAAGCCGCGTTTGTCATACGGCTTGGCAATATCGATCAATTTGCCCTTTCTAAGTATAAAGGATGATTTTGGCGGTGTTTTCGAACTGACAAATATTGTTGAGTTGGGCTTAAGGCCTACATAGTCTGACCTACCAAAATCTTTCCTTACCTCCGTCCAGCCATGGCCATCGATATATTTGAGGCGGTAATTATTAAAGATCTCCGACAGCATCGTTTTTTGCACCGGATCGTATTTAACGATGTTCAGGATAGTCAGGAACTCCAGCCAGGCGATCCAAATTTCCTTTTGTGAAAAACAACAGGTTTCATCCTCAATGAGGAGCAACCGTGCTTCAAACAATTCCTTTATGCCTTGGGGAGTAATGTCGGAGTTAACGATTTGTTCCGCCTTATTTTTGAGTGTGATCCTGGCACCGGCAATATTGTCCTCATCAATTTGATCGACCTCCAGCCTGAAGGCGTCATCCTTCAAAAACTCGAATGAGTGCAGATAAGGTGGATAGAGTGCTGAAAGTTTATCATGATTAGCGGCATTTACAACAATCAGGTTGAAGTAGTGAATAGGTATAAAATCGATCTGTCCGCCAGCGAGCATCTGGTGGGTTACTTTACTTTGAATACCAATAATGGAAATCTGATTGTCTATAATCTTTAATATCCCGCCACCTGACATGCCTTTGATTTGCGCATGTGCAAGCGTGTGATTTTCCAGTTGTGCACTGTATGTATATGAACCAGCGGCGATTAATCGTAAAATAGTATGTGTTGTGCTCTTCTCCCCAACAGGCCGACCACCGTAAATTTCTGGGTAACCGCTCAGCCCGTACCCGTTTGTAGCAAGAGTAATGTTTGATTGAAATATCTCGCTAAAGCCGGGAATAAAATCAACTTTTAAAATTGCTGCATCCGCTTCAGCTGAAGCAAAGTAGTTTTCTCCTCTGCGAAACACAAAATTGATAATAACTTCAGACCAGATGCCATGCTCAAAAATTATTCTGGTAATGGGAACAACTTGTCCTTCTGTTGTATCATAAGCTTCTACGGCTCCGTCTATATTAGGCCTCATCCCTTCAAATAGATGTTTAACGGTCAGTATATAAGTGTACTCGTTTGTACCAGTCATCGGTTGAAATAGACATCCACTTCCGCCATTTAAGGAGACAATATAAGTTTTTAGCTTTTCATGGGTCATGCCTAATAGTTAATAAAGGGTGTAAAACGAGCGCGAATATTGTAGTTTTCTCTATCGGAATAATTAAAAATCCTATTTCTTACTTCATCATAATTGAAGTGAAATATTGCATTTGGATTTCTTGCAATAATTCTAGACAACGTTCTCTTGTGGGGATGCCCATGGCCTGTACTGTCTGTACTTATCATATAGTGGTCAGTCGTAAAGGCTGAAAGTATTTTACTATCTGTATTGGCTTTACTTCCATGGTGGGATAATTTAATGAACTCTACGGGTAGTGGTGTTTCCGCATTATGCCCGAGCTTGGCCAGTGCCATTGTCACAGGTTTGGGGTGCGAATCGCTTAGAAAAACAAATTTTTTACCTTGTATTGTCAATATAAATGAGATAGAGCTTCCATTTTTTACACTGTTGTCTTGTGAAAACCGGTATTTAGGCCCCTCTTCTTCAATAAATGTAGTCACGTCCGTTTCCCAATCATTCCCTCGAGTTCCGGTGTATACATCATCCTGCGTTTTGTCATGATATTCCTTCAGTAGTTTTCTCAACTGGGGTATGGTTGGACCCAGAATCTCAAACTTCGCATCATACAGTTGGTGTTCCTGCCCAGAAATAATTAATTCTCTTTCCCAAAATTTAAATTTTAATAAGAAGTCTTCAAAATCGATTCCTTCACTTACGCCGGTTGACACTGTGCAAGGATTGTGCATAACCATCGCGAGAGCTATATTTTCTTCTTCCTTTAACTTTTCCGCGATTAGCTTTCCTGAATTGAACCAAACTTTTTTAATGAAGTTGGTAATTTCAGCATCCATCTGAAAAAGATTCAAAAATCCGCAGATATGATCATTGTCGATGTGGGTCAGTATGAGCAAATCAATATTTTCGTTGCGGCCTTTAATACCATCAATCTCGGTTTTTAATTCTCCAAACGTGTTTGTGGCAGGATTGAAGTAAGTGGCGTCCATTCCAGCATCAATGATAATATTTCGTTTAATTCCATTATCATCCGTGTAGCAAATGAGAGTACTATCACCATTTTGAGCTTGTAGAAATTTTACGATCATGTGATAAGCATTGATAATATCAAACTTAAGCAAAAGAAATATTATTATTTGTCTAGATAATAAAAGGATTTTTTTATAGACTACTTTTTATTTGTGTTCCTGTTCTCCTTAACTAAGTAATGGTGCAGAAGCTGACGGTGCCGGAAGATGGGCTAATTTACCGTAGTGCAGAGTGGCTGTTGCAACTTGTCATCCAGCTACTGCACCTCTCACGGCAGGAGGCAGAAAAGCTGACGCCACAGCCGAAACGAGGGACGTGGTGAGTTTTTAAACATTGTTGGGCAGCTTCCATGCTTCACTTTTCGAAAACAAGGGTATCCTTTTTTAGTAATCTCTGCCACAGGAGCCGATGTGGGTGCTTTTCGAAGTAAAAAAGCTGGAGAAAATTCTGATAAATCTGCTCTCCAACGCCTGCAAGTCTACCCCAACAGGGGCGGGTGTAACTGAAGGTAGAAGCCGAGCGGGTCTCCGCTACAGAGACAGCACTGCCCATCTGCGTCCGGGATACAGGCTTGAGCATTCCGCCTGAGCTGGTTTCGCGTATCTTCGGGCGTTACTTCCAAGTAGATTCGTCTCTAAAAAGAGGCTGTGAAGGAGCCGGCATTAGGTTGGCCCTGACAAAAGAGCTGTGGAACTGCATGGTGGTAAGATTAGGGTAGCCAGTTCACCAGGAAAAGGAACAACCTTTAAACTCTTCCTTCCGCTCTGCAATGCTGAAAAATCGGGAGCCGGGCAGCAGGATGAAGAGAAGCTGCTGCCATAGGAGACTGCAGCCTCTTTTGCAGCTCCTGAAGAAGAATAGAGGCTTGAAAAGCAGCCCCAGAATAATCAACCGCTTGTGTTGGTGGTAGAAAATAATCCCGCCCCCGCTCGGCGTCACTTTATAAGAGACAGTTTGCCCGCTGCATACGCTGTGTATGAAGCAGCGGATGAGCAGCAATGATGGGAGTGGGCGCTGGAGGTGATGCCGGATCTGATCATCTTTGATGTGATGATGCCGGGAATGGACGGGTGAGCTTGTGCTAGCAGGTAAAAACAGAAGAACGCACCATTCTATAGCTATTGTGTTGCTGACCGCAAAAGCAGATGTTGAAAGTAAAATGGCTGTTTTGGAAACAGGAGCAGATAACTACCTGATCAAGCCTTTCTGGCTGTAGTAATTATAGATACGGAACAAGAACCTTATTGAGAACCGCCGCAGACTGCGCGAAAGGTATGCTCGCTCACGCTGGAACCTATGGAAGTGGCTGTCCCTTCGGATGGGTGAGAACTTCCTGTAAAAGGTTGTGGCTTTGCTGGAAGTCAATCAGACAAATGCCGGTTTCGGTGTAGAATTTTTCAGCCGGAAGATCGGCATGATCTGGGCGCATCAGCACCATAAGCTAACCGACCAATCAGCCAGTGAACTCATGCGCACCTTCTGGCTCAAAAGAGCAGCCAGGCTGCTGGAGGTGCAGGCAAGAAAATATCAATGCTTTAGCTTACCAAGCAGGCTATAACAGCCTCAACTAATTTTTTAGTGTTTGTGGGAGTGCTTACGTAGCACCATTCTGATTACCTCCACCAGCATCAGCCTCAGTAGAAATTATACATCTAAATAAGTATTAGTGTCCGAATTGTGTCCGAAGCGCATAAAAAAAGCCTCTCAGAATCAACTAAGAGGCTTTCCAGTAGCCCGTAGGGGAATCGAACCCCTGTTACCAGAATGAAAATCTGACGTCCTAACCCCTAGACGAACGGGCCTTTTTGCTACTGTTGAACTTGTCTTTCTGTGCGATTGACGGTGCAAATATACGGCGGTTTTTCAACTTGCAAAATAAATATACGAGATTTTTTCCTGCCTTTCATAAGCCTTTCAGTATCAGAGTGAAAAAACTAATTGTTTTTCCATTAGCGGAATTGTAACTTCGCAGCATTAATCAACTTATCAAAAATTGAAACTATGTCTAACATAAAAGTTGCAATTAACGGCTTTGGCCGTATTGGCAGGCTTACCTTTAGAGCGCTGCTTACAAAAGACAATGTGGAGGTAGTCGCCATCAACGACCTGACAGATACAGCAACGCTTGCGCACCTGCTTAAGTATGATTCGGTACACGGACGCTTTAACGGCACTGTAGAGGCCTCTAAGGACGGTATTATTGTAAATGGTAAAGAAATAAAGATTACCGCAGAGCGCGACCCGAAAAACCTGCCTTGGGGCGAGTTGGGTGTGGATGTGGTGCTGGAGTCTACCGGCCGCTTTGTGGACGAGCAGGGGGCAAGCGGCCACCTTACCGCAGGTGCCAGAAAAGTTGTTATCTCTGCCCCGGCCAAAGGCAATATTCCTACCGTAGTGCTTGGCGTAAACGAGGATATCCTCACCGGCGACGAAACGCTTGTATCTAACGCTTCGTGCACCACCAACTGCCTTGCGCCAATGGCGAAGGTGCTGGATGATGCCTTCGGCATTGAAAAAGGCTATATTACCACCGTACACGCTTACACCGCCGACCAGAACCTGCAGGACGGACCGCACAAAGATTTACGCAGAGCGCGTGCTGCTGCTTATTCTATTGTGCCGACCTCTACAGGCGCTGCAAAAGCTGTTGGTCTGGTGCTGCCGCACCTCAAAGGCAAACTGGACGGCGTGGCCATGCGTGTTCCTATTCCGGATGGCTCTTTAACGGATTTTACCTGCATCCTGAAAAAAGCAGTAACCAAAGAGGAGATCAACGCTGCCATGAAGAAAGCAGCTGAGGGCGAATTAAAAGGTATTCTGGAGTATACCGAAGACCCTATCGTTTCTATCGATATTGTTGGTAACCCGCATTCATGCGTTTTTGACGCCGAGATGACATCCGCAAACGAAACACTGGTGAAAGTAGTAGGCTGGTACGACAACGAAACCGGCTACTCTAACCGTGCCGCTGATCTGATTGCGCGTATCGGATAAGTTTAAACTGATAGACTGTAATAATTCAGAAGCCCGCCCCTCACAGGGGTGGGCTTCTGAATTAAATAGCTTTCCATAGTCTCTATTCGTTTTAAAACTTGCTGATAGTATGGAGAGCCTGTACCGCAACCGGTATCATCTCTGCCGGTATAAGGAGTTAAAGTATAGATTGCCTGCAGGTCCATAGCAATTTATACTTTGCTGTCTTACTTTACACTGAATACGCAGATTTCAGGCCTGAATATAATAAGCCCGCAGTAAAACTGTGGTGCCAAACATCAGCAGTTAAGCTATAACCGAACAAATAAAAACCCGGCAGGTTTAAATAAGCGTATTAACTAAACAATGGTTATACTAAAACTGCCTGGCGTTCTAAAGGCTCAATCCGGAGTATAGAAAGAGCGGTCATCGCATAAATGCCAAATCAGGCCGGCCGGGAGTATAAAACAGCCCTTCTGATTTCTTCTGTTAAGATGAAGTATGGGTACTTTACATAGGGATGTGTCTAAAAACTAAGCTTTAAAATCTGCAACTATGAGAAAAATATTGGTTCCTACTGATTTCTCCGAAGAAGCGCGGAATGCCTTTGAGGTAGCCCTGGCTATAGCCCGCAAAACCGGTGCGGCCATCAAACTGTTGCATGTGGTGGAGGTGCCGCATACCGCGAACTTCAGCGCTACCGGCGACGTGATGGTGGGAAATAACATGGATCAACTGTATACGGTGCAGTTGCTCGAAATAACAAAAATGCAGATGGGCCGGCTGCTGGAAGCTGTCGATCACAAGGGCGTGGAAGTGGAGCAGGAGGTGGAAACCGGTCTGATCATCAGCAATATTAAACGCACGGTGCAGGACGAGCAGGTGGATTTAGTGGTGATGGGCTCGAAGGGGGCCAGCGGGCTTGATGAGTTCCTGATTGGCTCCAATACTGAAAAGGTTGTGCGTGCCGCCGATTGCCCTGTGCTGACTGTAAAGCATCGCCAGCCTGCATTTGAAGTGCGCGAAGTGGTATTGGCATCAGATTTTAAGCGTGAGATTGGCGCAGCAATAGAAAAGTTCAAATACTTTCAGGAGATGTTTGGGGCGCGGCTGCACCTGTTGTATGTCAACACGCCCGGTGCATTTGAGTCGAGCAGCATCCTGCATCGCAGGCTGCAAGAAATAGCAGACAAGTATGGGCTCCGCAACTATACTATCAATACATACAATGATACGAACGAGGAGGACGGCATTCTGCATTTTGCGCAGGACATAAAAGCGGATCTCATCATGATGGCAACGCACGGCCGCACTGGTCTGGCGCACCTGCTGAGCGGAAGTATAGCTGAAGACCTGGTAAACCATACCCACAAACCGGTTCTCACAATTCACCTGAAATAATGGTGCTCCTGAGTTGAAGAAAGCCTGATGCCGCCGCGCTTCAGGCTTTTTTATTGTCCGCCGGAAAAGGTATTTTTGTATTCCCGGCTAACCTGCCGCAGATTATGAGCCAACGCACGCACATACGCTTTATCATTAATCCCACATCGGGCCCTAAAAGCAAGGTAGATGTAGCGGCACGCATTCAGTTGCAACTGGATCATAGCAGGTATAGCCACGATATTGTGTACACAGCTTATGCCGGACATGCCCCGGCGCTGGCGCGCGAGGCTGCGGACGAGAAGTGCGCCATCGTAGTGGCGGTAGGCGGCGACGGAACCGTAAACGAGGTGGCGCAGGGCCTGCTGCATTCCGAAACGGCGCTGGCCATACTTCCGAAAGGTTCCGGGAACGGGCTGGCACGCCATCTGAAGGTTCCGCTCCGGCTGGATGCAGCCATACAGCTAATCAACCAGGGCAACATCACCCGCATCGACAGTGGCAACATCAACGGCCATGCTTTTTTTACCACAGCAGGTATCGGTTTTGATGCGTACATCAGCTCAGTGTTTGCCGGCAACAAAAAGCGCGGGCTCCAGACGTACGTAGAACTGGTGCTGAAAGAGGTACGTAACTACAGGCACCTGCCCGTGGAAATTGCTATAAACGGCAACACGGTTACAACCGATTGTTTTGTGCTGGCTTTTGCCAATGCAGCGCAGTATGGCAACAACGCCTACATAGCACCGCTTGCAGATATCCGGGACGGTTTGCTGGATGTATGTCTGGTGCGGCAACTGGATCTGCGGAAAGCGCTGAACCTGAGCTACTGCATGCTGACGAAGCAACTGGCCAATACCAACAGTGCCGAGTATTTTAAAGCCACCGACGTAACCGTACAGACGGAGGAGCCGATGATGTACCATGCCGATGGCGAGTACATAGGCAAGGCAACGGCCTTTAAGGTATACCTGGAACCATTGTCGCTGAAGGTCGTTACGCCTTTGCCATAGCAGGAAAGGAACAAAGGCGTGGCGCGTGCTGCCTTGTGTCTAATGTGTTGAGACTTATCTCCTTTTATTTAGAAGAGCAATGAAAGACAGAAATAAAAAAGGGCGGCAGGGTGTCGTATACTCTACAGCCGCTGATTTTAATTATGCCTATGAGCAGGAGCACGCCGCCGAAACGCTCCCGCCTCAGCAGCAGAACCTGAAAGTGATGCTCGATAAAAAGTCGCGCGGCGGCAAGCAGGTAACGCTGGTAGAAGGCTTTGTTGGTACCGATGAAGATCTGAAGGAGTTGGGCAAGCTGCTAAAAAGTAAATGCGGCGTAGGCGGCTCCGCTAAAGACGGCGAAATTCTTATCCAGGGCGACTTCCGCGAAAAAGTGCTGCAGGTGTTGCAGGCCGCAGGTTATAAAGCCAAAAAATCAGGCGGATGATATTTTAATTCCGAATTCCGAATTAATAATTATGAATGACTATAAACCTGAGACCATGCATACTTTGAAGCTGTTTAGCATTACGGCATATCCAAAGTATGCCAATCCGGTTTGTTTGGTTTTAGCGGTAATGTATACTTCGGCAGCCTGCACTTCCAGGTGAAAGCATACGGCTGCAACATTTTTTTAGCCTTTATCTTTATAAGTATAAATCTATAAGTATAAATCGCTGTTAAACTTCTGGTTTATAGAGTTTCATATCTATTTTTGAATCCTCTTAACATACCTGGCAGGCCCTTCAATCAAATAGAAATCAGCTTTTTTCTGCACGAATACTTTGCCTGCAAATACAGATGCGCCGGGAGGAGCGGGCTTGTAGGTGCTGGTTTGTGATGGTGTATTTCCGGACGCCAGCTTGCGGTAACCAAGTTCTTCCAGGCGTGCATTGAGTTGCTTTATACTTAGCTCCTTTACCGGAATCTGAATCGCCGCTCTTCTGTACCATACAAGTATACTTAGGCTGAACAGTAGCGAAAAAATAGCGGCATTAAATACAATTTCGCCTGCAGCTAACGTGGCGTCTGCGGCAAATCTGCCGCTTGCAGCGTACCAGGCAGCCGTGAGCAGGCTATACAGCACAAAGAAGTATAAGTTCAGCTTCACAAACCGCTGCAAAGTATAATGCTTCATAAGGATGCGCTTCTGGAGGTAAATATGTGTTCTTTGGTTGATTTATTATGTAAAGTAATGACACGGCCCAGCCCGGCCTATACTTCCGAGAGCTTATTCTCCGGGAACTTGTTGTACTTTCAGCAAATCTTCCGGCGTATCTATGCCGATGGTCTCAAATTCAGTAAGGGCGGTGGTGATGCGAAAGCCGTTTTCCAGCCAGCGCAACTGCTCCAGCGATTCAGCTAGCTCCAGGGGTGAAGGCGGCAACTGCGTAATCTGTTCCAGAATGTCGGTGCGGTAGCCGTAAATGCCGATGTGTTTGTAATAAGTGTGTTGCTGGTGCCATATGTCGTTGGGTACGTTGCGGCAGAAGGGAATAGGGCTGCGGCTGAAGTATAAGGCCTCCTGTGCTTTGTTGATAACCACTTTGGGTGCATTTACATTAAACAGCTCCTCCGCCGTCGTTATTTTTTTTATCAGCGTGGCCAGTTGTGTGCCCGCGTGCGCAAAACAAGCAGCTACCAGGTTTATCTGCTCCGGCCTGATGAAGGGCTCATCTCCCTGAATGTTGATAATGTACTCAAAAGGTTCATCGTGAAGTTTATACGCTTCGAAGCAACGATCGGTGCCGCTCTGGTGGTGTGCGGCCGTCATCACGGCGTTGCCGCCGAATGCCTGCACATGTGCCATAATCCGCTCATCGTCTGTGGCTACCAGCACCTCGGCCAGGTTGGCGCTTTTTGCCTGCTCATACACCCGCTGTATCATGGTTTTACCGTTGATATCAATGAGCGGTTTGCCGGGGAAACGGGTGCTGGCATAGCGGGCGGGTATAATTCCGAGTACTTTCATGGTGTTGTGGCTGATAAAATCAAATGTGGATTGCCGCTGTAAGGCGGATTTCAAAATTACGAAAGTACAACAAGTATAAAATAATTGTTGATTGCTCCAAAGATCTCACGGGTCTATCGGATCTGTGAGCGCTTATAGCAGGATTTTTCAGGCGGGATGAAGTATAACCGGGCTTTGCAAAGGCTATCCTGAAATCGTTTTAATCCTGGCAACCCCGATGCAGGCAACATACAGGTTATTCAGGCAGCGGGCCACTCCGTTTTACCCTTAACGCAAAAGTACTCTGGTCCACTACCTGGATAGATTCGCCTCTTTCGATAAAGCCGTCACGGGCCTGGGCGTCGTAGAGCGCGCCGTCTATCATTACCCGGCCCGAAGGCGTCATGCGGGTATGGGCGATGCCGGTTCTGCCTACCAGGTGCTCGGTGGTGTTGGCTGAGCGGTAACCCTCGCTGCTGTTAAAAGTATTTTTGAGTATCAGGCCATCCATGTGCCTGCTGCGCAGCAGGCGGTTCCAGGTTAAAGCGATGAGCACAACAGCGCCTGCCATACCCGCCACCACCGACAACAGGCTTTTCATCAGCTCGTCTGTGGCTACAAAAGTGAAATCAAAATTGTGGTTGTTGAGCATGATGAGCACCAGCGAGACAAACACCAGCAGAATACCGCTGATGCCGGTCACCCCAAAGCCCGGGATCACAAAAACCTCCAGGCAGATAAGTATAAGCCCGATAATGAACAGCAGCAGCTCCCAGTTTTCGGCCAGCCCTGTAAGATAGTATGGCACCAGGTAAAGTATACCCGCTACGATGGCCGCCAATAACGGAAAGCCGATGCCGGGCGTCTGCAGCTCAAAGTATAAACCGCCCAGTATCACCAGCAGCAAAATGCCACTGATGAAAGGATTAAGGAAAAAGGAAATGATATTATCAGTTGTAGTTGGTTCATAGCGTATTACTTCTGCCTCCTGCAGGTGCAACTGTTTTAGAACGCCCGCTACACTGGTGGCCACGCCATCGCAGAAGCCATACTTCAGTGCCTCGCTGGTGGTAAGCGTGAGCACCTGGCCGGCAGAAAGCGTGCTGTCTACGCTGGCTTCCACCATGGCTTCGGCCAAATGCGGATTGCGGCCGTTGGCCTCGGCTGTAGAGCGCATAATGGATCGCATGTAGCTCTGATATTTGCCGGGCGCTGCGGCGCCATCAGCCCCCACCACCGTAGCCGCGCCGATGTTTGCGCCCGGCGCCATGTAAATGCTGTCGCAGGCCAGCGAGATGAGTGCCCCGGCCGAAGCAGCATTTTTGTTGATGAACACGTAAACAGGCTTCGGATATTCCAGGATGCGCTTCCGGATTTCGTCAGCATCCTGCAGTGCGCCGCCAAACGTATCCAGCACCAGCAGCACGTGGTCAGCGCCAAGTTCTGTGGCTTCGTTTAGGGCAAGCTCAGTGTAGCGGTTGGTGCGCGGATCTATTTCGGATTTCACCTCCATCACAAACACTTTCTGCTGCGCCTGTGCAAACGAGGCATAGGGCAGGAGCAGGAAGCTGAACAGGAGGCTGATTTGCCACAGATGCAGTTGCTTTGGGCTGGTTTTCATACATTGCAGGCTAATGGCTGATAAGGTAACAAAAAAATACGAGTTTATACTTCCGCTGCTGTTCACATATCATTTCGGCGCTCCCGTGTGGCGCATCCGCATCGATGCTGCAGCCGGCCGGCTGGCGCTGGAGGTGCGCGACGCGGATGTGCTGCTTGCCTTTTTCTATACTTTCGACTGCCAGGGCCATACTTTGCAGCAGTTATCTTTGCCGCAGGCGCTTACCTGGTGGCAGGGCCTGGAAGATGCCCATGCCGGCCTGGTATACCTGCATGGCTACGCCGACCGCCAGCTGGGGCAGCACAAAGGTATAACGGCGCTGAATGCCGCTACAGATAAGATACAGTGGGAAGCTGCTGATCTGGCTTTTTACGGCCTGAGCGACGAAGGCATTATGGCGCATCCGGCAGCCGCACCCGGGGAAGACTTTGTGCTGCTGAACAGCGCAACCGGGCAAATCATCAGAAAACAAATAACGCAGCAGGCGGCCGCTGCGGCTGCCGAAAAATTCAGCCACAGCCGCTACCAGGCATGCATCTATCCCATACTGTACCGCGAGGGAGAAGCCTACTTTACCCAGGTTCAGGCTTTTGTAGAAGCGCAGTTGGGGCAGACACCCGTCAGCGCCATAGAGTATGCCGAAGCCGGAGAGATGCTGGTGGTAAGTTTTTATACCCCGGCAACAGACGGGAAGCTGGATAATTACCTGGCTGTTTTTAATTTTGAAGGTGATTTACTCCTAAATACAACACTTGGCAGCGGATTAAGTGGGATAGGTTCAGATACTTTTTTTATCTTTAAGCATAAATTATACTTCATCCAAAACAAGGATAGTTTACACGTATACGCACTTCTTTTATAGCATAGATTTTAGCCATGATAAAAGCTTTTTTTACTGTCCTGCTGGTGGCGCCCCTGCTTTCTTTTTCGGCCCAGGCCATGGGCAGCACGGCTGTCCGCGATTCGGTGGGAGTAGAGCGCCGGAACGGAAAGCTGTTTGTGCAGCACAAGGTAGAGCCCAAAGAAACCCTGTACTCGCTGTCCAGAAAGTATAATGTGCCGGTTAGCCAGATTGTAGAGGCCAATCCCACCGTACAAACCACTATCAAAATAGGCCAGATAATTTTGGTTCCGCGCAAGTATAAGGCGCCGGCAGGAGCAACTGCTTCGGCAGCCAAGAGAGCTACTCCTGCAGCAGCCCCGGCTGCTAGCAGCCGCACCTATACGGTAAGTGCTGCTGGTAACAAAACACATACGGTGCAGCCCGGCCAGACGCTGTACGCCATTTCGCGCATGTATAACGTGAGCGTGGACGATATTAAACGCTGGAACAGCCTGCCAGACAACAGCATTAGCATAGGTTCGAGCCTGATAGTGGGCAAAGGGGGAGCAACACCCACCAAAAAACCTGTTTACGTGCCCGAAGCGGACGATGAAATGGCAGCCCCTGTAACAACAGCCCCGCCTGCAGCCGCCACACCTATCGAAGCAGAACCTGTAACCGTTGCAGCCAATGAGCGTGAGGAAGAAACCACGGAAAGCACGGAGAGCGGCATTAAGAAGATGGTGGAGAGCGGCATGGCCGAGATGATAGATCCGAAAATGGACTCTAACAAATACCTGGCGCTGCATAAATCGGCGCCCGTGGGTACCATTATGCAAATAAAAAATGCCGTGAACGGGCAGGTGGTGTACGTGCGCGTTATCGGCAAACTGCCTAATACCGACGAAAATGACAAAGTAATTGTACGCGTTTCTAAAAAAGCATATCAGAAACTGGGAGCTGTTGATCCAAGGTTCCGGGTCGAATTATCTTATATGCCTTAAAGCTGCTGATGCCACGCATGATTAAAGCCTGCGCCGCAATGCGCAGGCTTTTTGTTATACTTGGACTTTTGGCCTGGCTGCGAAGATTTTTCCGTTCCGAGAAGGTTTACGGAGAGGTAAATGGATGAGATAAACTCTCCCAAAACCGTACTTTTAAGGTATGAAACAAAACATTGCTGCAATCAAAGCCCTGCTCGACGACCGTGCAGCCAGGTATAACCGGCCGGATTTTATACTTCATGATCCGGTTTCTGTTCCGCACCGCTTTACAAAAAAGCAGGACATTGAAATCAGCGGTTTCTTTGCGGCGATTCTGGCCTGGGGGCAGCGTAAAACCATTATCAACAACAGCCTGAAACTGATGGACCTGATGGACAACGCTCCGCATGATTTTATCCTGCAGCATCAGGAGCAGGATCTGAAACGCTTCCTCGGCTTCAGGCACCGCACCTTCAACGATACTGATCTGCTATACTTGTTATACTTTTTCAGGCATTATTACCGGCAACACGCAAGCCTGGAAACAGCTTTTACGGGTGAGCAGAACCAATTCAAAACACAGAAAGAGCGGCTGGAGCACTTCCATAACCTGGTATTCAGTCTACCCGATGCCCCACAGCGCACCCGCAAGCACATCGCTACACCAGCCCGCAAATCGGCGTGCAAGCGCCTGAACATGTACCTGCGCTGGATGGTGCGCTCTGATGATGCCGGAGTAGATTTTGGCTTATGGAGTAAGCTGCTAATGCAGGATCTTATTTGTCCCTGCGATGTGCATGTGGAGCGCGTGGCCCGCCGTCTCGGCCTGATTACCAGGCCCGGTATGAACTGGCAAACCGCCGAAGAACTCACCGCCCATCTCCGCCTGTTTGACCCGGCTGACCCGGTGAAGTATGATTATGCCTTGTTCGGGCTGGGGATAGAGGAAAAGTTTTAGCCTGTAGCCATATCACGTGCAGCCTGAAGTTGCCGTACCCAAACTGCCGGCTTACTTGTACCTGGCGCATAAAAAAGAGGAAGCTAATGCTTCCTCTTTTTTATTTATCTTAAGAATTTATAAAGTCTCTTCGGCTTAATCGTGGCCTAACAGCTTTACAATTTTGTTATAATTGCCGAGCAGTAAGAATGATGGTGCCCACTGCCCTACAAATAGTGCTTCAGTATCTTTATTCAAGACTTTCAGGGTAGCCGAAACAGCCATAGAACCTAAAGCTGCCCATAAAAATACGTCAGAAGGAACCTTTGATGTATATTCTTCGATAGCAGTGGCAACTGGCCCTTCTTTATGCTGCGGGTTAAACCTGTCTGCTTTGTTTTTTAAATCTTCAGCTTTGTTTTTTAGATCGTTCGTTTCCATAATTTTGTTCGGTTAAAGAATTGTAATACATTGATAAAAGAAACGTTTTAGTGCCTCTATGGTTTACAAAATTTCATTTTATTTTCTTTTAGAGCCGGTAGATGCGCGTAAGCAATACTCATTAGGTTGCCCATCCTTTCTTATTCCTGGCCACACAATATAATTTCCAATACTTAAAAAGATAGAAGTACAGCTTCGGAAATCTGATGCTTATCCGTTCTCAGGATCGGGCATTATTTGATTTCAAATCTATAAAGCTCCTTTACATGTTCATTTCTCTGATACCAGTCATTATAAACTAATTCCAGGGAATCGACGGCGCATGTTCCAAAATAAAAGTCTCTGTAATCGTCTAGTACCTTAATATACGCATCTTTCTTTGTCAGTTCTTTTCTGAATCGTACCACAGTGGCATGTGCCGTCTGTATGGAATACCTCTTATCTATAGTTTGTTCCAGGATTGAGTTTCTGAAATTTGTTCGCAGTTCATCACGTATCCTGTTCAACGTATCGTCGCTTAAAAAACCCTGAACCATGATACACGACGGAGATGCTGTAATGCCCCTGAATTGAATTTCTATATGCTTGGGTGTGGCAATGCATTTCTTAATCAGCTCAACATAATCTGAAATCCGGATTTGTGTTACATCAAATCCATTATAACATGAGATAATAGATAGCACTGTCACGTGCATATCTGAATTCGGATAATAATATTGATCAGGCTCTATTGCTTTTAAAGCACTTATTAAATCCTGAAACCTGTTCCTGACCTGATTGTCCGGCCGAATTAAAAGCGTAATCCCGAACCGGTTATCGGATGGAGAATCAATAAGCTTGTCCGTCTGGTAGCTGTCAGATTTTATTTTCAGGATAGCATCTTTATAAAGATTAGCATAATGGTCCACTAAATTCATTTTATTCTTGGTGTGCCTGGGCAAGTAAATTTCAGCTTGATATTTATACTTCAGAATGCTTCTACTTTTATACTTCAGTAAAGTATAAAAGTAGAAGCTGCTATCCTACCGCCACCTTTAGCACCACTTTCCGTACTTTGTCTTCGGTAATCATGGCTGCATGGGCATCATCGGGGTAAAAGATGGTGAACGAACCAGCCGGCACATCAAACCAGTTCGGCGTTTTGTCCGGGAAGAAAGCGGCATCACGCACTTCGGTGTATGGATCGCTGGGTGCGGCACATTGCGCCAGGTCTTTCCAGCCCATGTGATCGGTACCAGAAACAGTGTACTGGATGTCGATGTACCTGCGGTGCACTTCCAGCTTTGCGTCCTGCTCCGTTATACCTGTGGCCTCCGAAAGTATGGCAAACAGTTCGTCGCCTTTGATGCTGTGTTTCCCGGTGGGCAGATGCTGCAGATCGGCTTCAAGTAAAAAGCGAAATGCTTCCTCAAAAAGCGGGTGCATACAAGTATAGCGCGAAGCGTTGGCGAGTTTATCGAGGATCATTTTAAGTTAGAGGGTTAGAGAGTTAGAGAATTAAAAAGTTAGAGGGTTGTTAGTGCGAACAGCAATCTGTTACATTAACTGTTCAGGAATAAATCGTGCTACGTGTGTCGTGGTACCTGATACGAAATACGAGCTGCGAAAACGAACAAAACAGCCCCTTATACTTGTTATAGATATTGCTAAATTTGCCTTAAATTAAGAGATAACCCTTGATATATCCAGATAACTTTGAAATAAAAATCGGGTTTGCACAGGTGCGCGAAATGCTCGCAGAATTGTGCCTGAGCCCGTTGGGGCGCCAGTACGTAAACCGCATGGCTTTCCTGAACCGGCACGACCTGGTGCAGCGGCTGCTCGAACAAACAAACGAATTTAAACAACTGCTGGAGTCGGATGCCGAAATTCCGCTGCAGCATTATTTTGATGTAACCGCTTACCTCGACCGGGCTGCCATACAAGGCACTTACCTGGATGTGTCCCAGTTTTTCGAGATAAAAATGTCGCTGCGCACCATCCGTGACTCGCTGCGCTTTATCGCCGGGACAGAGGAAGGTACCTATGAGGCGCTGAAAGCACTGGGAGCCAACGTAACCGTAGAGCGCGCCTTAATCGCTGCTTTAGACAAAGTGGTGGATGATGCAGGTGCCGTACGCGACGATGCCACACCCGAGTTGCAGCGCCTGAAACGCGAACTCATAGCACAGCAGGGCATCCTGCGCAGGCAAATCAGCTCGGTTATAAAGCATGCCAAAAACGAAGGCTGGACGCCTGCCGACGTGGAGCCAACCATACGGGGCGGACGCTTGGTGATTCCTGTATTGGCGGAGCACAAGCGGCGCGTAAAAGGCCTGATACATGACGAGTCGAGCACCGGCCAAACGGTATACATCGAGCCGGAGTCTATCTTTGAGCTCAACAACGACATCAAAGACCTGGAGAATGCCTACCACCGGGAGCTGGTGCGCATCCTGATTGGCCTGACGAATACGTTGCGAAACCATATTCCGGAACTGCGCAAAGCATACCAGTACCTGGGCCTTTTGGATTTTATCAGGGCCAAGGCTGCTTTCGCGCGCCGTATCGAAGCGACCATGCCGCAGCTGCAAAAGTATCCGCACATTAACTGGAAGCAGGCTTTCCACCCGCTTTTATATATGGCGCACCGGCAACTGGGCAAACCAACCGTGCCCATGGATCTGGAGCTGAACCGTGACCAGCGCATCCTGCTGATTTCGGGGCCAAACGCAGGCGGTAAATCGGTGAGCCTGAAAACTGTAGGATTGGTGCAGTATATACTGCAATGCGGCATGCTGATTCCTGCGGCAGATGGTTCGGAGGCCGGCATTTTCCATGATATTTTTATCGATATCGGCGATGAGCAATCCATTGAAAACGACCTGAGTACCTATAGCTCGCACCTCACTAACATGAAAAAGTTTGTGACGGTGGCCGATAACAAGAGTTTAGTGCTGATAGATGAATTTGGTACAGGTACGGAGCCGGTGTTGGGCGGCGCAATTGCCGAGGCTGTGTTGCAAACGCTGAACGACAGCAAAGTATACGGCGTGATTACGACGCACTATACCAACCTGAAAAACTTTGCCGAGCGCAACGCAGGTATCGTGAACGGCGCCATGCGCTACGATCACAAAAACCTGCAGCCGCTCTATCAGCTGGAAATCGGCAAGCCGGGTTCGTCGTTTGCTATTGAGATTGCTCGCAAGATTGGCTTGCCGAAGCACATTGTAGACAAAGCCAGCAGCCTGGTAGGCAAAGACAAAATTCGCTACGACCGTTTGCTGGAAGAGCTGGAAACCGAGAAGCAGGAACTGGAGAAAAAATCGCGCGAGGCGGCTGTGCTGGAGCAGAAGCTGAAGCGTAACGTGAAAGAGTACAGCGACCTGAAAAACTTTCTGGAGGAGAGCAAGCAGGACGTGATGCGTGAAGCCAAAGGCAAAGCCAAACTGCTGCTCAAAGATGCCAACCAGAAAATAGAAGCCACGATACAGCAGATCAAGCAGAGCCAGGCCGAAAAGGAACAGACCAAACTAGCGCGCCAGGAACTGGAAATCTTTGCCACCGAAGTTCGCAAGGAAGCGCCGCAACCAGCCCACAAACGTGTGGCAGCCGCAAGTATAAAAGCAGGCGACAACGTGGCGCTGGTAGGGCAGGATTCTATTGGGCAGCTGGTAAGTATAAAGGGCAAAACGGCAGAGGTGCTGTTCGGCGGCCTGAAAACAATTGTGAAAGTAGATAACCTGGAGAAAGTGGAGGGCCAGGTAGCTGCGAAGCTGAAAAAGGCCAAAGCAGCGGAGGCAGCCGAAGGCTATACCCGCGCCATGAACATCACGCAACGTATGGCTGATTTCGGCAGCACCCTCGATATACGGGGCGAGTACGCCGAGGAGGCGCTGACCAAAGTGATGAACTTCACCGACGAAGCCATTATGCTGGGCATCCCGGAAATTAAAATCATACATGGCCGCGGCAACGGCGTACTCCGGCAGGTTGTCAGGGATTATTTATACGCTACGCGCGAAGTGGCAAGCCTAAGCAGCGAAGCCGAAGAGCGCGGCGGTGATGGCGCAACAGTAGCCGTATTGAAGTAAAGTATAAAGCAAGTATAAAAATAAGAAAGGCTCCTGAAACGGAGCCTTTCTTATTTTTATACTTGCTATTTTACGAATCTAAGTTCCACCGTAATTGGTGTTCCATTCTCTTCAAAGCTGGTAGAAATATCCAGATTATTTTCCGTTAAACGTTTGATATCTGTGGTATCGCCAGGCTCATTCAAAAAAGGCAGGTTTAGTTTAGTGTCATTATCATACAATTCCCAAATTCCATCCTGCGTCTGAGGTGTGCCATTTACTCTGAAAGTGGCAGTGTAAGTCCTGTCATCCTTAAAGTTTAATTTCACTGTATTTATATCAAATAAGTTTTCCTGAAGATAAGGATTTCCAGTTTGTTTAGTGCCGTTTACATAAATATCACTTCCGACCCACTCGTGTGCAGTTAGCAGTTGTTTTTTACTTGGTTCTGCATCATCGTCCTTGGAGCAACTTGCAAGTGTTGTAAGAAATAAGGCAGTAAACAGAAATGTAAGAAGTCTAAGCTTGTTCATGAAATTTAAATATTTTAGATGATCTGACTAAATATACTTGCGCTGCAACGATAAGCAACATGGGGCTAAACCAGAAGAAAACAAATATAAACCTTTTATCCCCAAATGCAGCAGCGCACCTGTTTCTAAATTCATTCCGGAGAACAAACTATACAGGCTGGAAGCGCTGTTTATCGCGCATCAGTTTATGGTAAAGAGGAGGGCAAAAGCTTCGCTGAGGAGAACGGGAATTACAAGCTACGACTTCACAAACTGCATTTTAGTCCGAACAGGTCCGCCGCCGGTGATGATGCTGATGATAGTTGTATCGATCCCCATAATCCGGGCAATAAAATCAACATTGTCACTACTAATCAAACCGGCTACGTTAAAGTTATCTTCGGTCAGTGTTGTTATATCAAAATCACCCAGCATCTCTAAGGTAATTCTGGTTTCGTCTGCATTAAACTGCCAGGTGCCGTCGAAACTCTGCGGCTGGCCTGATACCGTAAAACTGGCCGTGTAGGTATTATCTTCCCTGAACGACAATAGCATGGTTTTAAAAGTAGCAGCATTACTTCCTACTCCTGGTATGGCGGCCACATTGATATCGTTCACAAGGACCTGATCGCCCCTCCAGTCGTGGGCAGTCAGCAAATCTTTTTTGGTTGGTTCGGGTATTGTTTCTTCCTCGTCTTTGTCGCAGGCGGTTAACAGGACAAGCGAGCAAAACAGCAGCAGCATTGTCCGCAGGAAATTATACTTCATATTAGCTGATTTAAGGGTAGACTTTTATATATCGTAGTATGGCACAGAAAGTTGGACAAGATAGTGCTTATTTTATACTAATTATGATCATCAGAGGATATTTACTTCCGGGTGCAGCTGTATGCCGAATTTATCTTTTACCGACTGAATGATATCCAAGGCCAGTTGCCGGATTTTATCGCCGGAGGCGCCGCCATAGTTTACCAGCACCAGCGCCTGGTTTTTGTGCACGCCATAGTTGCCGATCACTTTGCCTTTCCAGCCACACTGCTCAATCAGCCAGCCGGCCGGCACTTTCACTGTAGTTGGGGTAACAGGGTAGGAGGGGATATCCGGAAATTGCGCTTTCAGGTTTTCATACTGCATTACAGGAATTTCCGGATTCTTGAAAAAGCTGCCCGCATTACCTATCTGTTTCGGGTCCGGCAGTTTGCTCTGGCGGATGTGGCACACGGCAGCGCTTACATCCTGAATAGTAGGTTCCTGCACCTGCATTTCGTCCAAAGTTGTTTTAATAGCGCCGTACGAGGTATTGAGCTGGTGCTGCCTGTGCAGCCGGAACGTAACGGAGGTTACAATATACTGGCCTTTCAAATCGTTTTTAAAGATGCTTTCGCGGTAGCCAAAGCTACAGGCAGCATTGTCGAACGTATGGATTTCGCCGGAGGGCAGATGCACCGCCTCCAGTTCGTAGAAAACGTCCTTTAGCTCCACGCCATAAGCGCCAATATTTTGCAAAGGGGCGGCACCTACGGTGCCAGGTATCAGCGACAGGTTCTCGACACCTCCCAGATTTTGTGCCAGCGCAAACTGCACAAACTCATGCCATACTTCGCCACCGCCGGCTTTTACGTAAGTATAAACCTCCTCCTCACGCAGCACTTCTATACCTTTGATGTTGTTTTGCAATACCACCCCATCAAAATCTCCGGTGAAGAGCAGGTTGCTGCCGCCGCCAAGTATAAGCATAGGCAGATGTTTAACTTCTGGCATTTGCAGGAGCTGCTGCAGTTTCGCCATGCTGTCGAAACGTGCAAAGAATCTGGCTTTTACATCGATGCCAAAGGTATTGTAAGGTTTCAGCGAAATGCCGGACTGCAGTTTCATAAGCGGTTTTTGCTGTAAAGATAGCTTTTTTGAGAGTTACGAGTTCCGAATTATGAATTACGAGTGAATCAAAACTTAAACTCGTAACTCATAATTCGGAACTCGTAACTTACAGCACTATCTTTGCAACCTCAAGCAAGTATAAAGTATGGCAAAGCAGAACCCGAACGGCAATTTCAACATCACAGTTACCACGCTGGCAGGCCTCGAAGAGGTACTGGCCGAAGAGCTCCGCGCGCTCGATATGGGGTTTATCAAAGTAGGCGTGCGCGCGGTAACCTGTTCGGGCAACCTGCGCCAGTTGTATGAAGCCAACTTATGGTGCCGCACTGCTATACGTGTTTTAAAACCCATCCGTACGTTTAAGGCACGTGATGAAGATGATTTGTATGCACAGGTACAGAAAATAAAATGGTCTGATTACCTCAATGTAAAACAAACTTTTGCAATCAACGCCGCTGTGAGCCACTCTACTTTTGAGCACTCGCTGTTTGTGTCCCAATTGACCAAAGATGCGATTGTAGATCAGTTCCGGAAAGCAACCGGCGAACGGCCGTCTGTAGACCTTAACAGACCGGATCTGCGCCTGAACTTACACATGCACGAAAACATGGTGACGCTTTCGCTCGATTCGAGTGGCGATTCGCTGCACCGCCGCGGTTACCGGCTGCAAACCAACGTCGCACCGCTCAACGAGGTGCTGGCCGCCGGCATTGTTGCGCTTTCGGGCTGGGACAAAAAATCCGCCTTTATTGACCCTATGTGCGGCTCGGGCACGCTGTTGATTGAAGCGGCTATGATGGCGCAGAACATTGCGCCCGGCCTGTACCGCCGCGACGGCTATGGCTTCGAAAAATGGAAGGATTATGATGAAAAACTGTTTGAGATGGTGTGGACGACGGCCGAAGCGAAGGCAAAAGATGCGCCGCAAGCCACCATACTTGGCTACGATATCGATCCGGATTACGTAACCGCTGCCAGAAACAACATCGAAAATGCCGGCCTTGCAGATGTGATAGAAGTAGAAGAAGCTGATTTTTTTAAAACGGAAGCGCCTGCAACGCCAGGCGTGGTAGTGATGAACCCGCCCTATAACGAGCGCATCCAGTCAGACGACATCAACCTGCTGTACAAAAATATTGGCGATACACTTAAAACCGGTTACCAGGGCTACGATGCTTACATACTGACGGGCAACCTGGAAGCCGCCAAAAGTATAGGACTGCGCGTGTCGCGCCGCATTCCGCTGTACAACGGTCCCATCGATTGCCGCCTGCTCAAGTATGAATTGTACCGTGGCAGCCGCCGGGGAGGTGTAGAAGAAAGGGAAGTATAAGAAGTATTGCTTTTTCTGGTGAAGCAGGCGTGGCTTTTTACGCCGGCAGATCTTTTATTACTTTGCAGGGATTACCAGCGGCAAATACATTGGCAGGTATATCTTTGGTAACCACACTGCCTGAACCAATGGTTGTATTATTGCCGATGGTTACGCCCGGGCACACGATAACGCCGCCGCCTAGCCATACATTGTTTCCAATGGTGATGGGGTAGGCTAGCTCAGGCCCTTTGATACGCTCGGATGCCTGGAGCGGGTGTGTAGCGGTATAAAGTTGCACGTTCGGCCCCATCATCACATTGTCTCCGATGCGCACTTCGGCGCAATCCAGAATAATGCAGTTGAAATTCATGAACAGGTTTTCACCGGCATAAATGTGCGCGCCATAGTCGCAGTAAAAAGGTGTTTGTATATCGATGTTCGTGCCGGTTTTGCCTAGCAACTGCTGCAGCAAGGCTTTACGTGCTGCAGCATGCTCCACTGGTATAGCATTGTATTGCGTAGCCAGCGTTCGCGCTTTTACCCGCATTTCTACCAATTGCACGTCTGAGGCGTCGTAGAGTTCCCCGTCCAGCATTTTCTGCAGTTCTGATTTCATAGTTATGCTTCGATGATGGTTATGTAGCGTTTGGGTGATTCAAAGTCCGTTGTAAAAAAGCCCCTCCTTTTCTAAGGAGGGGTAGGGGTGGTTGGATTGTGTCTGCTACCGATTACAAAATAAAATTCGCTTATCTGTCGCAAAGCCTTTTACAGATCCTGATGGCCTCAATGAAATGCTGCTGTTCAAATACACTGGCTAGCAGGCGTATGCTTTATGGAATCCAGGGGATGTTGCTGAAGTCAGGTTTTCTTTTCTCCAGGAAAGCGTTTCTTCCTTCTTTGGCTTCTTCGGTCATGTACGTCAGGCGGGTGGCTTCACCGGCGAAAATCTGCTGGCCTACCATGCCATCGTCCGTAGCGTTGAAAGCGAATTTGAGCATTTTAATAGACGTGGGCGACTTAGCCAAAATTTCCTGTGCCCAGGCATAGGCAGTGTCTTCCAGCTCGTTGTGCGGCACCACGGCGTTTACCATGCCCATGTCGTAAGCTTCCTGGGCCGAGTAGTTCCTGCCTAAAAAGAAGATTTCGCGGGCGCGTTTCTGGCCTACCATTTTGGCAAGGTAAGCAGAGCCGTAACCGCCATCAAAGCTGGTTACGTCTGCATCGGTCTGCTTAAAAATAGCATGCTCCTTGCTGGCCAGTGTCAGGTCGCAGACAACGTGCAGGCTGTGCCCGCCACCCACTGCCCAGCCCGGCACCACAGCAATCACTACTTTGGGCATAAAGCGCATGAGGCGCTGCACTTCCAGAATATTCAGGCGCGGCATTCCTTCTTCATCTACATAACCCTGGTGGCCGCGTGCATTCTGGTCGCCGCCGCTGCAGAAGGAGTACACGCCATCTTTGGAAGAAGGGCCCTCCGCTGAAAGCAGCACCACACCGGTAGAAGTATCTTCGCGCGCATCCAGAAAAGCCTCGAAAAGCTCTGCCACCGTTTTAGGCCGAAAGGCGTTGCGCACATCCGGGCGGTTAAAAGCAATGCGGGCCACACCACCTGCCTTTTTATAGGTTATATCCTGGTATTCCTTTACGGTTTTCCAATTTACGTTGCTCATGTCTTGTTATTTGACGGCAATTTAACCTTTTCTATACTTTGCCTCAAATTGTTTTTGTGGGGATGTGGTCGGGGGCGGTTTAGATAGGAGGTAATGTTTTGAAGCTTGCCGAAGGCGGGGAATTCCAGTATGAAGCGCCAAAGTTCAATTTACGAGAAATTGTTAAGCGGAGTACTGTCGCCTTGCTTTTGCCAAACGCATGTTAGTTTCTGATTATCTTCACATTCTCATGTTTGTTTAGCTGTCTGCAAAACAAATTGTCCAAAAATGTTTACTAAAAGCACAAATCTAACCATTGACAAAATAGTAAAATACCAAATGAAACCCGAGAAAAGCTTAATAAGGTCAAAACTATATGTCCGAATAGAAATAGTATAATTTGGAAAGTCAATATATTTGTAAATCAAGATCAAACACACAGTAAACGTGAAAAAGAAAATTGAATTTTTAAAATTGCCGACAAGAACGTGAAGAAGAGTTTGGGACCTGTTTTTTGGGTTTTCTTTGAGGTATAAGTTTTTTGAAAAAGTTGAAGTTGCAATGATTGATAAACTTGTAATACTAAAACCTGCCGCAATAGATATGAATGTTACTATGTCGCTAAATGCTTTGTCACTTGGTTTAGCAAATATCATAACGATTGCAAAAGCTGCAACCGATAAGATGTTGTTCAATGTGATGAGTTTTTTAAGCATTTTGTAGAGTTGCTAGCAATTGTGAAAATACGTTTTCAGTATTAAAAATATCATTCTCGTCTACAATTGCTTTTAAAGGAATTCTCTTAGATAAGATTTCATTATTGAAGATTATTCCAAAATTCTCACTATCCCTACCTGTTATAACTAAGCTCTTGTATATTGTCTTGTTAGACAAAAGATTTTTTATTCTCAACAATATTTGTTCACCAACATTTTGATTGTTTGTAAATCGCATTATTAATGTCGCAATATTTGCTCCATAACCAAGTATTTCCTCCGACAGTTCTTTAGATAGGCTATTGGTTTGTGAAAACAAATTTGGTAAGGCTGAAAATTTAATTTCTTCTACTTTTTTAATTGAATTTATAAAATCTTCTTCGCTATAAACATTTTTAATAATTACATTGGTAGTATCGAACCTATCTTTTAATATGTCCATGAAGAAAGTTTTTCTTTTGGAATTGCTTAACCATAGCATGCTATTGTTAAAATCAATCAATCCAAATTCTTGTTTGGGTTCGTATTGGTGTGGTTGCCTGGGATTTTCTTCAGATTGATGCGTTTCCGTATTTCTTACGTTCTCAGGCCGTGGGAAAGGATTGCCATATTGTATATAGAACCGTGCAAAATTGGTAATTTTAGACACAGTAATCGTATAGTTCGTCTGATTATTGTTTGTTTCGAATTCCTGATCGACATCGAAAATTTTATAGAATGTAGCCTCATCAAGCGGCTCTTCGTTCACTATGATTAAGTAACTTGAAAATGTCAGATCTTTATATGGCATAATATCTAGGTTGTGTCGGTGTTTGACTTGTAGCTAACACATGTAATATATTACACATAACTGGAGTTATCGGCACTATATCCGTAGCAGTATTAGCATCTTCAACTCAATGTATAGTTTCTGACTCAATATATAGCTTCTGTAAGATAAATTTAATTTTTACTTTTAGCCCTAGAAGCAGAGCGGGCACCTGATTTCAGGTGCCCGCTCTGCTTTTTTATACTTGTATAGTCTTTCGTCTTAAGTCTAATGGCTTTTGTACAAAGTTTACAGCCTTCTGATCTGCGCGCCGATAGCATTCAGGCGACCATCGATGTTCTGGTAGCCTCGGTCGATTTGCTCTACGTTGTCGATGATGCTTTTGCCTTCGGCGGAAAGAGCGGCGATGAGCAGGGCCACACCGGCACGTATGTCCGGCGACGTCATGCGGATGCCGCGTAACGGAATCTGCTTGTCCTGCCCGATAACGGTGGCGCGGTGCGGATCGCAAAGTATAATCTGCGCGCCCATGTCGATTAGTTTATCCACGAAAAAGAGGCGGCTCTCAAACATTTTCTGGTGAATCAGTACGGTTCCTTTTGCTTGCGTGGCTACAACCAGTGCCACACTTAGCAGATCGGGTGTCAGGCCGGGCCAGGTATGGTCGGATACGTTGAGGATGCTGCCGTCGATGTACGTTTCGATTTCGTAATGATCCTGCTCCGGAATATAGATGTCATCGCCCCGGAACTCCATCTTAATGCCCAACTGCCGGAAGGTGTCCGGTATCAGGCCCAGTTCCGGGATATGGCAGTTTTTGATGGTGATTTCAGAGCCTGTCATAGCGGCCAGACCGATAAAAGAACCAATTTCGATCATGTCGGGCAGCATGCGGTGCTCGGTGCCGTGCAGTTGTGACACGCCTTCTATCATCAGCAGGTTAGATCCTACGCCACTGATTTTCGCGCCCATGCGGTTGAGCATCCGGCAAAGCTGCTGCACATAAGGCTCACAGGCGGCATTGTAGATCGTGGTCATACCCTCGGCCAGCACGGCAGCCATCAGGATGTTGGCGGTTCCGGTTACAGAAGCCTCATCCAGCAGCATATAAGCGCCTTTCAGCTTATCGGCGCGTACGTTAAAAAAGCTGTCCTGCGAGTCATAGCTGAAGGTGGCGCCTAACTTTTCGAAACCGATAAAATGCGTATCAAGGCGGCGGCGGCCGATTTTGTCTCCACCGGGTTTGGGCATTTTGGCCCGGCCGAAGCGGGCCAGCATCGGACCTACTATCATCACAGAGCCACGTATGGCCCGGCCCTGCTCTACGAATTGTTCGGTCTCCAGGTAATCCAGATCTACGTTGTCGGCCTGGAAAGTATAAGTATCCGGCGCGTTGCGCACAACCGAAACGCCCATATGGCGGAGCAGCTCAATTAATTTATTTACGTCCCGGATGTCGGGAATATTGGAAATGGTAACGGGTTCGGAGGTGAGCAGCACCGCGCAGAGAATTTGCAGGGCCTCGTTTTTTGCACCCTGTGGAATAATGTCGCCGCGCAGCCTGTTGCCGCCTGTTACTTCAAAAGAAGCCATGTATGATTACTTATTTCTGGAGTTGGAAGAGGATTTCGTATTGTTTTTGCGATTCCGGTTGTTATCGCGGTTTTGTGGCTGGTTACGCTGGTTCTGTTCCTGCTGCTGCGGTTTGCCGTTCGACTCAAACAGGTTGTTGCTTTCGATATACTTCAAGTCCATGTTCAGTTTGCCTTTGGAAATGGTGCGGATATCATCCAGTATGAGCTCGTCGGTAACGCTGTCTTTGTTGTAAGAGCGGTACAGCGTTTTCATCAGTTTGCCGAGCGAAATGATGGCATTTTCGCGCTCTTTTTCATCCTCCAGCTCTACGGCTTTTTGTATCAGCAACTCCACATTGGTGCCATAATGCTTAAAGCGTGGTGTAACCAAAGCATACGGCATGCGCTGCGGCTTGTCGTTCAGGTACTCCATGGCGTTGAGGGGATAAGGCGCATCCACATCCAGCGTAGAGCCGGACATCACGTAGAGGTGGTTCCAGAGTTTCTGCTGGTAATCTTGGGTATCGCGGAGCTGCGGGTTTAGCTTGGCCATCAGGTTAATGAGCAACTGCGACAGGCGGGTGCGTTCGGCCCGGTCATCTACCTGGCTGATGTAATTTACCAGATCCTGCACATTACGGCCATACTCGCGCAGCAGCAAATCCTGTTTAAAAGTGGTACTAGCTTCCATTTTTTCTAATTAAGAATTACGAATTTATAATTACCAATTAAGAGTTATGAATGTCATGTAAACGAGCTTGGCTTTCAAATGCCTGTTAAGGCACTATATCACCTTCTCCAATCCGTAATCCGGAACTCTTAATTCGTAATTCAATTGTGTATGCGCAGTTTGGCAAAACTCAGGAGCAGTGTTTTTTCGCCTACTTCATCGAAGTTTATGATGGCTTTAACACTGTTGCCCTGCGTGTCCATTTTGGTAACTACGCCAAAACCAAACTTGGGGTGTTCTACCTTCATGCCTGCTGCCAGCGTAGAAGTATCGCTCGCTTTAAAATCAGCAGGCGCGGTGTAGTTAGCTGCTACCTGTTTGCGTGGCGGCGGTGTTATAAGGTTGCTCTTGCGCTGCAGCACCCGATCTACGACGCTGCCCCCTGCGCTTGCGGCCTCGCCATATTTAAAGTTAAGGTATTTCGGGTCGATTTCGTCCAGAAAGCGGCTCTTTTCGCAGGATCTTAAATTTCCCCACTGGTAACGGCTGGTGGCATACGTTAAGTATAGTTTCTTCTCGGCACGGGTGATGGCTACGTAAAACAAGCGGCGCTCTTCCTCTAAATCAGCACGGGAGTTCAGCATCATCTGGCTCGGGAAAAGGTTCTCTTCCAGGCCTACAATAAACACGTTCTTAAACTCCAGTCCTTTGGCCGAGTGTATCGTCATCAGCGTTACAAACGCCCCATCGTCTGTAGCTTTGGTATCCGCGTCCGTAATCAGGGCAATGTCCTGCAGAAAAGCGGAAAGGCTTTTATCTTCCTTTTCCGGATCGTCCACATACTCCTTAATACCGTTCAGCAACTCCTGTATGTTCTCATAACGGGCAAGTCCCTCTACGGTTTTATCCTGGTACAAATCATCCACAATACCCGAGTGCTTGGCCACGTGTTTGGCCACTTCAAAAGCATCGGTATGTTCGGCAATACGGGCGAAGTCTTTGATGAGGATAGAAAAATTTTCGATGGCTGTGCCCACGCGGTTGCCCATAAACTGGCCGGCGTTCTGCACCACTTCCCACACGGTATGGTTGGTTTCTTCGGCAGTTACGAAAATTTTGGATTCCGTGGTGTCGCCAATGCCGCGCTTGGGATAGTTGATCACACGGCGCAGGGCCTGTTCATCGTTTGGGTTCACCGTCAGGCGCAGGTAGGCAATCAGATCCTTGATTTCCTTGCGCTGGTAAAATGACAAGCCACCGATAATCTTATACTTGATGTTCATGCGGCGCAGCGCCTCTTCCATGGCCCGCGATTGCGCGTTGGTGCGGTAAAGTATGGCGAAATCGTCGTAGGAGAAATGATTGTTCATCTTCTCCTCAAAAATAGAAGTCGCCACCAACTTGCCTTCTTCGTTGTCGGAATTGGCTTTGATCACTTCTATCAGCGGGCCCTGCTCGTTATCTGTAAAAACATCTTTACGCAGCTGCGCCTGGTTGTTTTTGATAACGGAGTTGGCCGCATGCACAATGTTTTTGGTAGAACGGTAATTCTGCTCCAGCTTAAATACCTGCAACTCCGGGTAATCACGCTCAAAGTTGAGGATGTTCTGGATATCAGCGCCCCGGAACGCATAAATGGACTGCGCATCGTCGCCTACCACCACAATATTACGGTTCTGGGCCGCTAGTTTGCGCGTAATCAGGTACTGCGAGTAGTTAGTGTCCTGGTACTCGTCTACCATCACAAACTTAAAGATGTTCTGGTATTTGTTCAGCGCATCCGGATGATCTTTGAAGAGCACATTGGTATTAAACAGCAAATCATCAAAGTCCATAGCGCCAGCCCGGAAGCAGCGGCTCTGGTACATTTCATAGATTTTGCCGATTTTGGGGCGCATGGCTGCGTCATCATCCGCCTGGATCACCGGATCATTGAGGTACTGTTTTACGGAGATCAGCTTGTTTTTAGCCGAGGAGATGCGGCCCAGTACCACATTGGGCTTGTACAGCTTGTCGTCCAGGTTCATCTCCTTCACAATGTTGCGGATCAGGGTCCTGGAGTCTTCGGTATCGTAAATAGTAAAGCTTCTTGGATAGCCTATTTTTTCTGCTTCGGCGCGCAGAATACGCGAGAACACCGAGTGGAAAGTACCCATCCACACATTTTTTGCTTCGTTACCGATTACTTTGGTAATGCGGTTGCGCATTTCTTTGGCCGCCTTGTTCGTAAAGGTAAGGGCCAGTATGTTAAACGGATCTACGCCCAGGCTTATCAGGTGGGCAATCCGGTAGGTGAGCACTCTTGTTTTGCCGGAGCCCGCGCCTGCAATAATCATGGCCGGCCCCTCGGTATGCAGCACAGCGGCGCGCTGCGACTCATTCAATAAACTTATATAATCCATTTCTTCTCTTCCGCGTGCGTCTTAAAATCTATGCAAGTTACAAATACAAATCCGTTTTTAGAATGGCATAGCTAATTTGGCGTTGTACATACTTTAAAGTATAAGTAGCCAGGGATACGGCATCCGCTTTATATTCTTTATTATCTAATGAACAAGAACCAGGCACAAAGCGTTTAGGAGCGGGCCTACTAGTTTCGGGAAAAGCTTTCTGGTGCTATTTTTGATTTAGAACCTGATAACTGTAATTTTGAGCGGATAATGAACAAGTTATACAAGATTGTGATACAACCAGCTATACATAAAACCCCCCGTTTTTCACAGAAACTGCTGCTGTTGCTTTTTCTGGTATTAGCCGCGCCGGCCGGTATGGCCCAGACGAAGAGCGCTGCCCCCAAAAAAAGCAAAACAACACAGGCCGTAAAGAAAACAGCTCCCAAAGCAGCCAAAATAACGGTAACCGCTAAGGCTTCCACACCAGTGCAGGCAGCACCGGCTGCCAGGCTAATATGGCGCAGCAACGGCGTGCAGCAGGCTTTGGCGCTTTATACGGCGCTTAAGTTTCCGGAAGCATACGCCGGATTTAAAGCAGCAGCCAGGCAGGGCGACAGCGATGCCTTATACTTTTTAGGGCGCATGCACCAGTACCGCCAGCTTAAGTACGAGGACGTGAAAATAGATACTTTGCAGGAGGTGCAGAACGCTGAAAAATATTTTGCCGCTAACCGTGATTCCGCCGCCTATTATTACAAGGCCGCTGTAGACAGCGGCAGCGTACTGGGCCATCTGGGGCTGGCGGAACTGATGACTTTGCGCACAGAGGATGATAAAACAGTGTTTCTGCAGCACATGCGCACCGCCGCCATCGAAATCCGGGAGAAGGCCGTGGCGGGCGACGCTTTCTGCAACCGCATTCTGGGCAGCATGTATTATACCGGCTTTGGCGAAATGAAGGACATGGGACTGGCGCTTAACTACCTGAACCGCGCGGCCCAAAAGAATGATGTGGTAGCTTATACTTACCTGGCCAACATGTACCTGGATGGGAAAGGTGTGCCACAGGACAAAGAAAAAGCTACTGCTTTGCTGAAAAAAGGCGCTGCCGCCGGGGACAGGGAAGCCCTTTATACCCTGGCGCTGCTGCATGAGGAGGGCACACTGGGTGAGGTGAATATTCCGGAAGCCCGTAAATTATACCGCGCGGCGGTTTCCAAAGGCAGTGTAAGCGCCTATGAGCAGCTCCGCTATATTAACCAGACACCTGATCAGAAAGTAGTGATTGCCGCCATTAACCGCGACCCGGACATGCTGAAGCGTGCCATTGCGGCGGGTGGTGATGTGAATACGATGGCTGAGCCGGATGATTATGAAGCCAACCTGCATGGCCGCACGCCGCTGATGCACACCGTGTATATTCCGATGCTGTTGGAAGACTATGGCGTAACCTATCAGCCGGAGGTAAGGCTGACCACGGCCAGCCAGTTGCTGAAAAAAGGCGCAGATGTGAACGCACAGGATTTGGATGGCAAAACAGCCCTGCATTATGTGGTAAGCTGCTCCCGCATCCAAACAGAGTTTTTTGAGCAGGAACAGGTACAGTTGCTGGATACCCTTTTCCGGTATGGCGCAGACCCCAACCTGCAGGACAAGGAAGGCAATACGGCGCTGGCACAGGCCCTGCATGCCACCATCGGGCAGCATATCGGCATCCTGGAACTTCAGAAGCTGCTTGACTCGGGCGCTAACCCCAATATCCAGAATAACGAAGGTAAAACGCCACTCATGCTGGCCTGCGAGATTGACGCAAACTATGAAATTATACTTGCGTTGCTGCAATCCGGTACCGATGCCACCCTGAAAGACAGCAGCGGCAAAGCGGCCATCGACTATACTAAACACGAAAACGTGCGCAACATATTGCTGGCAGCCGGCTCACCGCAGCCGCAGCCGTAGTTTTTAGATGAAAGGCACAGGACAAAAGACCGGTATTGTGCTTATGGAGTTCAGGCAACTTGTATTATCCTGCATTAGCCGAGGTAGTGGTTTTAAACCTTTTTCCAGCTACTTTTGTCTCTTTTTTACTTACAGGGTGATGGTATAAAGCAGTCCGTCATCTTTTTCATATGTCTTTTGTCTAAAAGTGCTCTTTTCTTAATCGAATCATGATAGTTCTCCAGCATACGGTTATCAGCGACGACATTCGCGAAAAGTTTTTTGTGTGCAACCTCGAAAAGTGCAAAGGTGCCTGCTGTGTGGAAGGCGATCTGGGAGCGCCGCTGGAAGGGGAGGAGCTGAACATCCTGGCACAGCATTACGACAAAATAAAGCCCTACATGTCAGGAGCTGGCAAGCACGCCGTGGAAGAGCAGGGCCTGTATGTAATGGACTTTGAAGGCGATTACTCTACGCCTACCATCGGGAACCGCGAGTGCGCCTACGCCATTTACGACGACAACAAAGTGTTGAAATGTGCCATAGAGCAGGCTTATCTGGACGGTAAAATCGACTGGAAGAAGCCTGTTTCCTGCCATTTATACCCTATCCGCATCACAAAGTATGATGACTTTGAAGCCCTGAACTACGACCGCTGGCATATCTGCAACCCTGCCTGCAGCTTTGGCGAGGATCTGGGCGTGCGCGTGTATCAGTTCCTCAAAGAGCCCCTCATCCGCAAGTATGGCGAAAGCTGGTACCGGGAACTGGAACAGATAATAGATGCGGAAGAGGTAAAGGTATAAAGCAAACAGCGGCTGCATCTTTCCCGCTAACTTTTTCTGTGTTGTCTGAAAGCATGGGTATGGCTCTCATCAAGGTATGGCCAGGCACAACGCTCGTTTTTACCGAGAGCTGTAAGGGATTTTTGCTTAAATTGTAGCTGATAAAGAACATTAATCATACGTATGATCTGTCAGATTTGCGGCAACACCCGGAACAATATGCCTTACGAGGCACGCGAAATGATGTACGGCTTACGTACCGCGTTTAACTACTTCCAGTGCGCCAATTGCCAGTGTCTGCAGATAGAAGCCATACCAGCCGACATAGCCCGCTATTATCCTGCCGACTACAATGGTTTTGCTCCGCCTAAAAAGAAATACTACGGCGGCTGGCAGGGCAGCCTGAAGCGGAAGCGCTATGAGGCGGCAGTGCTTCAGAAGGGAGCCTTTAAAAAGGTGCTGCGTGCCTTATTTCCGGTGGGGAAGTACCAGGTGCTTGCCCGTATACCGCTGCACGATAATACCCGCATCCTGGACATGGGCTGCGGCAAAGGCGCTTTTTTATATCCGCTTTACCAGTTGGGCATGAAGCACGTAATGGGAGCTGACCCGTTTATTGCCGCTTCCATTGTTTACCCGGACGGTTACCGGGTGCAGAAAGGTTTTATTTATGAACTGGAAGGGGTATGGGATGTAATTATGTACAACCATTCTTTTGAGCACGTACCCGATCCCCTGGCAAACCTGCAGGCTGTGGAGCGGCTACTCGCTCCTGGCGGTACCTGCATCATCCGCATTCCCACTGTTTCGTCTTACGCCTGGGAATATTACGGCACTGACTGGTTTCAGCTGGATGCGCCGCGCCATTTTTTCCTGCACTCAGTCAAAAGCATGCGCCTGTTAGCCGAACAAGCCGGCTTAGAAGTAACCGACGTGGTGTATGATGCTACAGCTTACCAGTTTATAAACAGCGAGCAGTATCGGAAAGGTGTTCCGCTACAGGAAACGCCTGCCCGCACGTTCTCCAATTTCTTCCGGCGAAAAAGGGATAAATGGAAGTATGGCAGAAAAGCCCGGATACTCAATCAGCAAAACCGGGGCGACCAGGCCGCTTTCTTCCTGAAAAGGAAGCAAAAGGCCGGCAGCTGAACAGGATAATAGGAGCTGAGACAGATGATTGATGAGGGAGAGGTAACGGAGCAGTAGTAAAACACATACGTCCTTCCGAAGCCGGATTATACTTTGTGCTGTTGTTTAAACTGCTTCATACAAGGATTCCGCCATATCAAGTATAAAAAGGAACCGTAAGTTTGAACTAGAAGCTAACGGCTTGGTACATGAGGTGGCACAGCTACCGTAAAGGTGTAGTTACCATATGTTTTGATTCCGCTTTGTTGAACTATATGGTTCATTTGCACTCATTAGGATTCTCTCTTCAAAATCTTTAGTGAATAGCTTCATTTCTAAATTCAACTTTAAGTCTGCTATTTGGTTTATAAGAGTATTTTCATTTCCCTGTAAGCCTTGTACTTCTTTTCGAGTCAACACTTTATGTGTATTTTTTACCACATCAACCTTTATCAATGGAAATTCAGGGGTGTTTTCATCTGTCAAGGTTACTTGCTGTTCTAAAGCCCAACTGATTGATTGCATGAATTTTTCTACCTTCTCAAAGTCTTCAACTGAAGAAATTTCCTTTGGGTCAATATCAAACTCTATTTGTTCTGATAAGAAGAAATGGCAATTAGCATGTACTCCACCAACGTCAACAGTAGTACTCCTGCAATACATTTCGCCTGTTCTATCAGTCAGGAAACTGATTACGTCTTGCTTATCTATTTGACTTGCACTTCTTGCTTCACCTGTTATTCCATACTTCAACGGGTAGTTCTCATTCAGGAGGTCTATAAGCTTCTCCCAATCTGAAATGGAAACGTTTTGAACATAGATGTCTCTCAAAGAACCATCAGGTTCAAAAATCCATTTTATATCTTCCCAGTTTCTTTTCATTTAAATCTATGGTAACGTACTTGGCTTTGCTGTGGCGTAGCTACAGTAAAGGTGTGGTTACCAGTTTGTTTTTTTTTAATAAAACTCTATTTCTATACCGTTACCTTCTTCTCTCAATTTCTTATAAGTATCAGAATATGTAACTCTCGGCTTTATATTTTCTGAACCTTTTTGTTTATAAAAGAAGTGTTCAATAGAGTTGACAATCACAGTACCATTTTCACAAGTCGCGACAGCTCTGAAATAAGCATCAAAGCCGCTTAAACCTCTGTAAATAAGAAAATCATTAGTTGGCAAACTTTCATGTTTACCTTTAGCTAAAATCACCCCACGTTCGCCAGGTTCCCAATAAATAATTGCTGTTAAATAGCTGTTCTCACAATCATTCAGTTTATAGTAATGATAATCGTATTCAGGTTTTAAAATAAGCCAAATTACAAATCCAGAACCTATTAATAACAGTGGCAGCGATATTAGAAGCCGCTTTTTTAAGGATGTTTTTGTTTTCAAATGTGATTCTTTATAATTCTAATTGCTGGTAACGTGCTTGTGCTATAATGTGGGGAGGCGTAGCCGATCCTAACTTATGCACCTTGTTGGCGGCTGGTTTATTTTATTTTTCAGGCTCTATAGCTAAGGAAAGCAACAAAGATTACAGTGAGTAATGTCAATATCAGATTTATACCTAATGTCCAATTAGCTACATAAGTTGGAATATTAGATTTCAATACTTTTATTAAATAGGCTTTATTTATACCATAAATTACCAGCAAAAGAAGAACAACTTCTATAACTAAAATCCCTATTCCAACAATTGAGTAATTCGTCAGGTCATTTCTTAGTCTGCCATTTTCCCATTTGAGATTATCGGGAATTATGAAGTCATTGATATATGTGGCTGCAAAGACTAAAGCTATAAAGCCAAAACATTGATAGATGATATTATATATCACATAAAATGCTTTTAACAAGCTATTGCTTCTTACCAATGTCATTTATTCCAAAATTCATTAATTCAACTTACCGCCAACGGATTAGTACAGGCTGCGGATGAGGCGCAGCCGAATATGGAGTCTGTGCCGTGTTGGTGGCAGTTATTTGTAATCTATCTTCCACTTCGTTTATTTATTCTCTGTCGGTTTGCAATAAATTCTTTCTGTTACTCTATATTTTTTTTCTGTTTCAAACGGTTTTGAATAGTCATAATAATAGAGCTTGTCAACATAGCAATCACACTTGCTATCTGTCAGCGTATAACTCACAATTTTTGGTCCACTAGACCAATTTCCCTGTCTAAATGCTTTTATTGTAAACCCATTAATCTTTAAACTTTCTGTAAGTACACTTTTTTCATGTTGGTAATCAGGTATTGGTTCTTCATTATCATATATGTCTGTAAATTCCAATAACCCAGATTTGCAAATATCTGCCTTGTCAAAATTGAAATTTTTGTAACTCGTTTTCTTAAAATCGTCTCTCGCTATGAATCCAGATTCATAATTGTAATTTTTATCTTTCCCTTGAAAAGAACTTGTGATTTTAAAAGTTTCTACGTCTGCTCTGTATAAAATTTTATCCTTATTTATAATGTATTTCTTTGTTCTTCCCCAGTTATCGTCAATTGGGATAAATTCATTGATATCATCAAGTCTAACTGTGTCACTCCCGTGAATTAAAAAGTTATCAGCCTTTGCCCAAGGATATTTAATCAATTTTATTTTGTCAGGATTCACTCCTTTGATAACACAATCATTCAAGTTATTATAGAAACCAAAAAAGTAAGCTGAGTTTTTGTCACGAAAAATATAGTTTCCGATAAATGCAAAAGTGTTTGGGTCTATATTTTTAATAGGCTCTCCATTTATGAACAGGTGATTCTTGTCTTTGCCAAATTCGAAACTACAATCACAATCGAAACTTAATGATTTAAAGCTCTTTGCATCTGCTACTTCAATCAGTCGTTTACCTTGTTCAAATCCCAATCCTTCGTGCCAATATTCGTAGTATACTTTGCCGTCTTCAACTTTATATCCATGTCTGCAACTTGTCAAAATCGAAATTGTCAGAACTAAAATTATTAATCGTCTTATTGTCATTACAGGATGTCTCTTATAATTCCCACCAACTACTGGATATAAGGAGTTATTCCTGCTATCCTTCCAAATCAGGAGGATAAACGGAACTGAACTAACGAATATACTATATATTCCTGTTAAAATAAAAGGACCCGCAGACATTTCCTACTCCTCTTGAAAGTACAAAATCCGGCACCCCCTCCAGTAGTGGCTGGAAAGGCTGTTTCTTGGATAACTAATGTTATGTTAAGTATAAGAAACATCCACTCATCTCTACCCCAAATAAGCTGCAATAAACTGTTTAATTCAGGGTAGCTGATAGCTTACGCTTAAGCTACCAGCCACCCTTAACTAAACAGCGCTTGCTTCTGTTCAGCAGAGTTATACTTGCTTATAACAAACTATGGCGTGGGTTTATCAGTTGTCCGGGCTAAAGTCCTTGAACGTTTTGGATATGTTTTGATCGGTGGGTTTGGATTTGTTTTGCCAGGTAGCATCCAGTTCCAGCGCTACTAATCCTTTGAGGTTCATCAGCGCCACAAACTCGTCTGCATCTTTCATGAATTCGGGCTTGCGGCGCGACGACTTAAGGGCATATTTGCGCGCGAAAACATCGCCTTTCGTCTGTAGTTCATTCCGCTTTTCCATGATATAGTTCAGGCGCTCAATCAAGTCTTTGGTAGAGCGTCCTATTACCTCGGTTGCTTCCAGCGTACCGATTGTCATGACCATGGTGCCGCCTACAGTCGTTATTTTTTTAGAAGTGGCAGGCTCCTCAACAACCACCGGCGAAATACCCGTAACCGCTCCAAGCGAGGCATTGGTAAGCGATCTGCCTTTCTTTCCTTTTTTTGCCCGTTTATACTTTTTCTTCAGGTCATCTTCCGCCTGCTTCAGCTGTTCCATCAAGTCCCAGGCCCTTACCAGCGCAGAGCGGTATTCGTTGTATAGTTTCTGATCTATTTCTGCCTCATTCACGGCTTCCAGGATCGTGAAAGTCACAGTGCGTTCTTCGCGCTTGTTGGATTTGTCCATCACAAAAAAAGTGATATCGAACGAGAGCGAGTCCAGCGGATCTTTTACAAAATCATAGCCTGGCTTCCAGATAAACTCGTACTGCGAAGGTGTATTTTTTACCAGGGCGCTGGCCGGCACATCGGCGTTACCGGAAATAAAGTTGAAGGAAGCGAGGTTATTCTCGCCATTCGGATCATAGAGCTGAAACATCAGATCGATCGTGGCGCCTTCTTTATACACAAATCTTTTCTGAGACGGAATCATCTGAATGCTGGGAGGCAGGTCCTGCTGGGTTACCGCCACTTTAAAGGAACCCTTGGTGCGGGCTTTTGCCGGCTGATCTTCAACGTAAAACTCTATAAAAATTGGCTTTTCGCGCAGATCATTATACTGGGTGAGCGAAGGCTTCCAGGTAAACTCTCCCTGTGCCGACAGCTTAGCGCCCTCGGGCATGGCATCCATAATGGGCACAAACGCAACCGGGTCGTTGTCTTCATCTTTTACCACCGACGATTCAATGGTATAGGTGTTCTGCGTATTGTACCGGACATAAAAGGGTTTTAGCTCGCCAATTACCGGTGGCCGGTTTACATGCTCCACCGTGAAATCTACTACCTGCCGCACACTCTCATCTTTTTCATTTCGTGCTTCAAAAAGCAGCTGGATGGTGCGCCCGCCACCCAGGCGATCTACAAAATCATAGCTGGGCGTCCAGGAGAAATGGCCGAGCGAATCGAACGTTATACCATCTATTCTCCCCTGGGGAAGGGCAAAAACGATCTTGTTGCCGGTACCGCCTGATGCTTTCACATCGAACTCCAGTTTTTGTCCTTCTTTTAGCACATTCCAGCCAGGCTTATCCGGAAAGGAGAGTTTCAGGGGAGTGGCAACGGTTTGCAGCACCAGGGAGCCTGCTTCAGCAGTGGTATCCTGGGCGTATACGTTGGCATTAAACACTATAATAGCAGAAAAAAGAAGGATGCTCTTTTTCATAAGTGGGGCTACGCGTAAAAAGCAGGTCATAACGACCCTAAAGATAAATAAAAGTGTATGTATTGCAAAAACGCATATGCCATTAATAAGTTTTTTCATATTGCCGGTCTTGCTGCTACGGCATACGTGTACTACTACAAAACCAGTAATAAAGCTGAATAAATTAATAAAATGCAGTTTCTATGCTGAACAGCCAGAGTGTTTCTGTTCCTGGCCTTGCACAGGTATAAATAATATTATACTGCTACAGCAACTTGTTTTGCACTTTTGTCTCTGATGCTGTCAGGACTATGGAAGCTATTTCTTGCCTTAGCAATTAGCGCCTAAGAATCCAGAATTAAGGGCACGTGATGTTCGAAATCATACAAGGTAAGGCGGCGGAGATTATAGTAAGCCGACCAGAAGCTCCACAGGGCACTGATGTAGCTGCGTGTGGCCTGATCTCTTTCTTCGGTAGCCACATTGAGGCTGATGATATCAATTTCGCCAGACAGATAGCTGGATTTGGTAATGCTGTACCGCTTTTCTGCAATTTCGTCGGCACGTTTAGCACCTATCATTTGCTTTCTGAGCACTTTGAAGCGTTTGACATTTAAGTAAATCTCCTGATCAAAGTTAATCCTTTGCTGCTCCACATTGGCTCTCACCAACGACTGGTTGGCCTTGGCTGTTCCAATTTGCGAGGCGGTGCGATCCCAGTCTACCACCGGTAAGTTAAAGCCCAGCCGAAAACGCTGTTGCTGTGAAGGGTCCAGGTAGGCCTCGTCAATTTCCAGCGCCTGCTGGGTTAGGCCAAAAGAAGCGTACAAATCTGCGCGGAAACCTGTTTGCCCTTTTGCCTGGGCCATGCGCATATCAGCCTCAAGCAGTTCGCGTTTAAAGCCAATTATCTGTTGGCGATTTTTGTGGGCCTCTGCCAGGGCAACCTTCTCATCTACGTCAAAATCTGGTATTTCCTGCGGAGGAACCAAAGATATGGGCTCATCATCTGTAATGCCCAGGTATACTTTGAGCTTAAGTGTATTCGATTCCACATCCAGGGCTGCCTGTTCGAGGTTCTGCCGGGCGTTCAGCAGGGTCAGTTCCATTTGCAGCAATTCATTTTCACGAATCTTGTTCTGTTCAAACCTGGCAAGGGCTACTTTGTAGAGGGTATCGCTGTTGGCCACATTTTTTTCTGCTATCTCATAGCTTTTCTGGCTCAGCAGGAGGTTGAAAAAATGATCGGTTGTAGCCTTGGCAATATCCTCCATGGCTTCCCAGTAATCGCGTTTGGCTTCCTGGTAGCGGAGCGGGGCTACTTTTCTTTCCCAGGCCCGGTAATTATACCCGAAAAAAGGCTGGTTTAGTGTGATGGTAGCCGGCACGGAAGAGTACCTGGTGCGGTTCACGTCAGCCTGGAAGTCGTCGATGCGCTTGATCTGGCTATTAATTGAAATGGTTGCGCCGGTAAACCAGACTTCCTGTTGCAGCGAGAGCTGCAGGGAAGAGTTGGCATTGTGGGTATTAATAAAAATGAGGCTGCCGTTATCTGTCAGGCGCGGCTCAATGGTTTTGTTATACTCCGGTAGCACGCCGCTCAGGTTCAGCTGCGGGAAAAAGTTTGAGCGGTAAGTCCTGTATTGCCATTGTTTGTTTTCTAGCAGCACAGAAGCATACCGGAAACTGGGCGATTGCTCCTGGGCCAGCGCAACAGCTGCCGGAAGCGTGAGCACCCGTGTAAGCACCACATCCTGCGCGGCAGCAGGTCTGTAAAGATGTATAAAGAGAAGTAAGAGCGTTATAACGGAAAAGGATCTGCGGATGGATTTTGTATTCGTGAGAACAGTATACTGGTTTAACTTCATTTTAAATGTAAATTTCTCTTACTTAGATATGCCGCATTATTGGATTTATTACAGTAACCATTTCTGCCTGCACAGGGCCGGCAGCAGTTTCCGCGCGATAATTTAAAACAAACCAGAAGGCTACAGCTAAAACATTTTAGCAATAGCCTTCTGCCGGAATACAGTATACTCTATAAATTTTAAATTATCAATTTTATACCTGATTATTTTAGCGTTTAATTCACTTTACAGTGGCCGGCAGCAATACGGCAGATGGTTTATACTTTATCTTCAACAAAAAACCCGGCTATGCAGGTAGCCGGGTTTTTATTATAGTACAATTCAGTTGCTTATTCTAACGAACCGAAGTCAAAGTTCTCCAGGTAAGCCGTTGTAAAATTGCCTTCTTTAAAGCCTTCGTCGTCCATCAGTTTCAGGTGAAAAGGCACGGTTGTTTTCACACCTTCAATCACAAACTCGCTCAGGGCCCGCTTCATTTTCACCAAAGCCTCTTCCCGGGTTTGCGCCGTTACGATAAGCTTGGCAATCATCGAATCATAGTTGGGCGGAATAGTATAGCCCGAGTAAACGTGCGAGTCGATGCGTACGCCGTGGCCGCCCGGCACATGCAGGGTGGTGATTTTACCCGGGGACGGTCGGAATCCGTTCTTCGGATCTTCGGCATTGATGCGGCACTCGATGGCGTGCATCTTCGGGTAATAGTTTTTGCCCGTTATCTCGTAACCGGCGGCAACCTTGATCTGCTCTTTAATCAGGTCGTAGTCAATTACCTCTTCCGTAATCGGGTGCTCTACCTGGATGCGCGTGTTCATCTCCATAAAGTAGAAATCACGGTTCTTGTCCACCAGAAACTCGATGGTGCCCACACCTTCGTAGTTGATGGCCTTGGCGCCCGCAATAGCTGCCTGGCCCATTTTGTCGCGCAATTCGTCGGTAATGAACGGCGAGGGGGTTTCTTCCACCAACTTCTGGTGGCGGCGCTGGATAGAACAGTCACGCTCCGAAAGGTGCGCCACATGGCCATACTGGTCACCAATCAGCTGAATTTCGATATGGCGCGGCTCTTCCACAAATTTTTCGAGGTAGATGCCATCGTTGCCGAAAGCAGCTTTCGCTTCAGTGCGGGCATCGTTCCAGGCCTTCTCAAATTCGGCGTCGCTGCGCACGATGCGCATGCCCCGGCCACCACCGCCGGCAGTCGCCTTTAGTATAACCGGATACTTGATCTTGTTGGCCAGCTTTATACCCTCCTCAATGTTTTTCAGCAACCCTTCGGAGCCGGGAATGGTAGGCACGCCTGCTTTTTTCATGGTTGCCTTGGCCGAAGCTTTGTCGCCCATGGCGTTTATCATCTCCGGCGTAGCACCTATAAACTTGATGCCGTTTTCGGCGCAGATGCGGGAGAACTCGGCATTCTCCGATAAAAAGCCGTAGCCCGGGTGAATGGCATCGGCGTTCGTTATCTCTGCGGCTGCAATAATGTTGGGTATGTTGAGGTACGACAGGGGGCTGGGTGGCGGGCCAATGCATACGGCCTCATCGGCGAAACGCACGTGCAGGCTTTCTTTGTCGGCGGTAGAGTATACGGCTACCGTTTTAATGCCCATCTCCTTACAGGTACGGATAATACGCAGTGCAATTTCGCCCCTGTTGGCGATCAGTATCTTTTTAAACATATTTTTTGATTTGGAGATTTGAAGATTTGTGGATTTGAAGATAATAAGCAACTAAAAGGAGGCGATCAGCACCATCTCCATCTTCATAATTTCTCATTTTCAAATTTTCAAATCGTAAAATTAGCTGGGATCTACCAGGAACAGCGGCTGATCATACTCTACCGGCGAGGCATTGTCTACCAGCACCTTCACTATCCTGCCCGATACTTCTGACTCGATTTCATTAAACAGCTTCATCGCTTCGATAATACAGATAACCTGGCCTTGTTTCATCTCATCGCCAACATTTACAAAGGAAGGAGACTCGGGACTATTTGATCGGTAAAAAGTGCCAATCATCGGGGCTTTAATGGCGATGTACCTGCTTTCGTCGGAAGCGGGTGCAGGGGCGGCAGGCGGAGCAGCAACAGTTGGTGCTCCGCCTGCCGCCTGTGGCGCAGCAGCCGGAACTTCCTGCGGAGCAGCGGCACGTGGTGCCGGTTCGCTCATGTACTTCACTTTCTGGTTGGGCTCGCGCTGCACCGAAATTTTGAACTCTTCTGTCTCAATGTTGACTTTGTTGAGGCCGGACTTGGCGATGAAGTCAATCAGATCCTGGATTTCTTTAGCTTTCATGTTTTATTTTACTCTCTCAGCGTATGAATAAGTACGGGTATCTACTTTAATTTTCTCGTCCTGGCCTATAAACAGGGGCACTTGTATGGTAGCGCCTGTCTCCACAATGGCTGGCTTAGAGGCATTGGTGGCGGTATCGCCCTTGAGGCCGGGTTCGGTATACGTAATGGTGAGTTCTACGAAAGGAGGAATCTCGCAGGTAAGCGGTGTTTCTGTTTCGGCATGAAAAAGGATGGTTACTTCCTGGCCTTCTTTCATCAGGTCTGCAAAAGGAACCATGGTATCCTCCAGCGTAACCTGTTCAAAGGTGCTCATGTCCATAAAGTTATATCCCAGGTCATCTTTGTAAATAAACTGGTGCGGCCGCTGCTCCACACGCGCCGTCGTTATTTTGTGCCCGGCCGAAAAGGTGTTGTCAATCACCTTGCCTGTCTTTATGTTTCTGAGTTTTGTTCTAACAAATGCGGGGCCTTTTCCTGGCTTTACGTGCTGAAAGTCAATAACAACATATAAATCGTTGTTGTATTCCATACACAGGCCGTTTTTGATATCAGCGGTGGTTGCCATACAAATAATCTCTTGATGAGTCTTGATTAAGGGAGTAAAAGTAAATCTGTTTTTGCTGTCTTGCAAAGCAAAGTTAGTTATTCTCCCGAACATCTCCTTACGATAATCCCGGTTTCGTGCTACAGGAGTCTTAAGGCCCTGTTTTACTGCTTGCCACGCACAAAAGTTTTAGTGGTGTTTTACAGCCCTGCAGGCGCCGCCTGCCTTAAAATTTCTTTCTGTTGCAACTGCTTTGTACTATAATCGGCGCCAAAACATTACTTTTGATAAATTTTTCAGCAGATGACATGATACAGCGCAGCACACGGCTAAACAGTGTTCATTACGAACTACGCGGGCAGGTATACGAGCAGGCAAAGGCACTGGAGCAACAGGGGCACACCATTACCAAACTTAACATTGGGAATCCGGAGCCGTTTGGTTTCCACGCCTCACCGGAGATTGTGGCACAGCTCGTTCAGAATTTAGAGCAGGCACAAGGCTACTCAGACCACAAAGGTTTGCTGGAGGCGCGTGAGGCGCTGTGTGCGTATTACAGTGCCAAAGGCCTGCGCAATATTGACGCCGATGATATTTTTATAGGCAATGGCATAAGTGAGTTGATCATGCACGCGGTGCAGGCGCTGCTGAACGATGGCGATGAAGTGCTGGTACCCATGCCCGATTACCCGCTCTGGACAGCCGCCGTGCGTTTTTCAGGAGGTAAGGCTGTGCATTACCTTTGCGATGAAGAAGCTGACTGGAACCCTGATCTGGCGGATATCAGAAGCAGGATTACGCCCCGCACGCGTGCCCTCGTTATCATCAATCCCAACAACCCCACGGGCGCGGTGTATAGCCCGGAAGTATTGCAGCAAATGGTACAACTGGCGGCGGAACACAACCTGGTGGTTTTCTCAGACGAAATTTACGACAAGATTCTGTACGATGGCGTGGTGCATCATCCTACGGCCGTTTTTTCGGATGAGGTGCTGACTGTCACTTTCAGCGGGCTTTCCAAGAACTACCTGGCGGCAGGATTCCGGGCCGGATGGATGGTGATGAGCGGCGCCAGGGAAAAGGCCGCAGACTATATTGACGGGCTAAATACGCTCGCCAGCCTGCGGGTGTGCAGCAATGTGCCGGCACAGTATGCCATTAAAACAGCCCTGGAGCGCGACTACAACATGGAACAACTGGTGCTGCCAACGGGCAGGCTATGCAGGCAGCGCGACCTGTGCTACGAAATGCTGACAGCTATACCCGGTATTACCTGCGTTAAGCCTAAGGGAGCCTTTTACATGTTCCCTAAAGTTGATGTGCGCAGGTTCAGGATTACGGATGATCAGCAGCTTATCCTGGATTTGCTGCGTGAGCAGCACGTGTTGCTGGTGCAGGGCAGCGGTTTTAACTGGCCGCAGCCGGACCACTTCCGCATTGTATACCTGCCGGATGTAACAGAACTGGCCCAAACGGTGTTGAAACTGCAAACATTTTTAAAAAGCTATCAGCAAACGGTAGTCGCCAGTTGAAAGTATGGCGGCTTGCAAGTATAAAAAGGCTCCTGTAAGGGAGCCTTTTCTGTTATAAGCTTGCCGGAGCACCATGCCTGCGGCTACCATACTATGTTTTTGTCTATAAAGCGGATGAGGTGGTCGGCCAGTTGTTGCTGCTCGCGTATATCGGGGTGACCGGGCGTGTTTTTATAAGGCACCACCAGTGTATAAATGCTGTCGTCCTGCAGCGCGTCCACTGCCTGCTGCACGTAGCCGGGCCAGGGCGATCCTGCTTTGGTGATGTCCATATTGCCCAACATGCAGATGATCTGCGCCTCCGGATACTTTTCCCTGACAGATGCCACAAAACGGCCATATGCCTTAACAATATCATCGGGTTGCGGGGGCGTGCTGCCGAACACTCTTTTAAATTCGGCGTTTTCCGGCATGTTTACCAGCCAAGAATCGTTCTGCAGCAGGTTGATAACCACCACGTCGGGCGTATACTTTGTAAAGTTCCAGGTACTGTTTGGCTCAGACGGATTGAGGCGGTCGTAAATATCCGGCATAACAGTAGGGAACCAGCTGATCATGATACCAATACCGCTTTTGCAGATGCAGGTATAAGCGGCATCGAAGTGGCGCGCAGTCAGGGCGGCGTAGCTCAGGTAATTATTGGTATAGGTGCTGTCCGGCCTGTCTTTGCCTGAGGTATCTTCCACCGCATAACCTGCGGTAATGGAGTTGCCATAAAACTCCAGCTTGCGTGCTTTGGGTGGCGGCGGCGGAAGTAACGCTGTGCCGCTCCCTAAATCAAAGCCATAGAACAGGGTTTTACCGCGGTCGTACTCGGTGCGCTTAAAAAGCTCCAGCGTATGTTTACCTTCGGGCAGATTGTAAGTTAAAGTATAAGCGCGCCGGGTGGTATCGGGCCGTAGCAGGTGAAGGCTGTCGCCATCTATAATCACATTGTAATAATTGTCGCCGGTTTCGTCCTGCAGCCATGCTTTTACAGATGTGCCATCAAAGTTGATTTTCACGGAGGTACCCGACCAGTATAGTTCTGCTGCTTCGGGGCCCTGCATTCCTATCCGGCCTGTATAGGCTATCTTATCATTTTTATAATCTGCAAAGCCATCGGAGCTTACGGCAGGCACCATTTTGCACCCGTTTATAAATCCGGCGGCAAAGACAAGGGTAAGTATAAATAGCGTTTTTTCTCTCAGGTGCATAGCGGCGAAGGTGTTGGTTGATTATGCCTGTTCAATGAGCTCCCAAGATAAAGGATTGCCCCGAAAGCGCCTATACTTACACGCAAACAAAAACACGCGCCAACAGTTATGCGTCTATACTAAGTAAAAAGACATAAGTATCTGGTATCAAGACACAGGACTTTTCAAGCACTATTTGTATGGTGTTCAATGCCTTGCGCCGCGGAATGTTTTTGTGGCGAATGAAAGTCAATTCTGTCCGGGTACTTATTAACAAATGGTACATAAATGAAAGCTACAAGTATACTACTGGCGAGCCGTCCGCACGGGACGCCTACGGAAGAAAATTTTAAGTTTGAGGAGCAGGAACTGTCCCCCCTGAAGGAGGGAGAGGTGCTGCTGAAAGCGCTGTATATTTCTGTTGATCCTTATATGCGCGGCCGCATGAGCGAGGCCAAATCCTATGTGCCGCCTTACAAAGTAGGCGAACCCATAGCGGGAGGCGTGATAGCGGAAGTGGTTGAAAGCCGGGAGCAGCAATATGCGAAAGGAGATGTTGTGCTGGGAAACCTGCCCTGGAGCACCTATACAATCGCCAGGGGCAAAGGACTCACCAAAATAGACAAACAAGTAGCGCCACTCAGCTACCATCTGGGTATACTGGGTATGCCGGGCCTGACCGCCTACTGTGGTTTGTTGTTCATCGGCGAACCGAAAGAAGGGGAAACAGTGGTGGTATCGGGCGCAGCCGGCGCGGTGGGTACTGTAGTAGGCCAGATTGCAAAATTAAAAGGCTGCCGCGTGGTGGGCATTGCCGGCTCCGACGACAAAATAGATTACCTGAAAAACGAACTGGGCTTCGATGAAGGCATTAACTATAAGGCAACCAGTGACATGGCTGCAGCTATTGCGCAAGCCTGCCCCGACGGGGTGGATGTATACTTCGACAATGTGGGCGGTGAGATAACGGATGGCGTGTATGCCAACCTGAACAAGTTTGCGCGCATTGCCATCTGCGGTCAGATTGCTTATTACAATGCCACCACTGTACCGGTGGGACCCCGCATAGAAAGTACCTTGCTGAAGAAAAGCGCGCTGATGAAAGGCTTTATCGTAAATGATTATACCGGCCGTTTCGGGGAGGCAACCCGCGGCCTGGCCAAATGGGTGCAGGAAGGAAAGCTGCAATACCAGGAAAACATCACAGAAGGTTTCGGGCAGGTGCCGCAGGCTTTTCTGGGGCTTTTTACAGGCGAAAATACCGGCAAGCAACTGGTGAGAATAGCAGATCCCTCTTAAGCAAGTATGATAAGGGTTAATTTCCGGCTATTCCGCTGGTGCAAACTATAGTTTGTGCTTTATTCTATAGATGTAAGGGTACAGGCTATAAGCGCATACCAGCAAGGGTTGATTTATACTTATACTTCGGCTACTTATACTTTAGCAGCAAACTTATACCTGCTTCTGCCTGGCACAGGTAGTCAGCGATTACGAGTTAAAAAGTGCCTAGCCGGGAAAATCTACAGAAACAGTTTAATCCCGCTTGTCATACTTTTTAGAAGAACCTTTTATATCAATTTCTGGCAGACAGTAAACAGCCTACTCTGCCTGCTTCATGTTTTATATTTTAAATCATACAATGAATAATTTCCAGTTTTATAATCCCGTTAAAATAATTTTTGGCAAAGGCCAGATTGCAGCTGTCGCCAGGGAAGTACCGGCTAATGCCCGCGTTATGCTGACATATGGCGGCGGCAGCATTAAGAAAAACGGCGTGTACGACCAGGTGATGGCGGCGCTGAAAAACCACCAGGTAATAGAGTTTCAGGGGATAGAGCCAAATCCGCGCTACGAAACCCTGATGCAGGCCGTAAGCATTGCCAGGCGCGGACAGGTTGATTTTATACTTGCGGTGGGCGGTGGCTCCGTGATAGATGGCACTAAGTTTATTGCGGCTGCTATGCTTTACGACGGCGATAACCCCTGGGATATGCTTTCGAAAGGTATAAAAGCTAAAAAGGCTGTTCCGTTTGGCACTGTGCTTACATTGCCCGGCACGGGCTCAGAAATGAACTCCGGCGCCGTAATTACGCGTGCGGAAACAAGCGAAAAGTTCTCCTTCGGAAGTCCGTTTACATTTCCGCAGTTTTCTGTGCTGGACCCCGAAACGACTTTTACGTTGCCGCTGCGCCAGATTAGCAACGGCGTGGCAGATGCTTTTACCCATGTGCTGGAACAGTACCTGACTTACCCCGTAAATGCGCCGCTGCAGGACCGCATGGCGGAGGCTGTTTTGCTGACGCTGAAAGAAGAGGGTCCCAAAGCGCTGGACAACCCGCACGACTACGATACCATGGCGAACATTATGTGGTCTGCTACCATGGCCCTGAACGGTGTAATCCGGGTTGGGGTGCCAACCGACTGGGCCACGCACTACATCGGGCACGAGCTAACGGCGTTGCACGGCATTGATCACGCCCGCACCCTGGCCATTGTGCTGCCCTCGCTGCTGCGCTACAAGCAGGAAACCAAGAAAGAGAAACTGCTGCAGTACGGCGAGCGCGTATGGGGCGTAACCGTCGGAACGGATGATGAAAAAATTGAGGCGACTATACAGGCCACCATCAGCTTTTTCGAGTCGCTGGATATACGTACCCGCCTGCAGGACTATGACGTGGACGAAGCCACCATTCGTACCATTGTAAAACGGCTACAGGAGCGCGGCACAAAAAACCTGGGAGAACGTGCCGATATCCAGATAGAAGATATAGAGAAGATCCTGACGCGGAGCTTATAAGCATCTTCTTCGTGCAACATCTTACAGAATAAAGTACAGCGTTATCATAAAGGAATTTATACCTGAAGCAGTTTCTGCTGCCAGGCTCTTTCTGCCCAACAAAGCCCGCCCAGTCCCGGTGGGCTTTGTTGTTTTAAACAGGGTAGAACAGATATGGGCTGTCTGTTGCCTTGCCCGCTGTTTTAAAGCTTTGGCTGCCGGACTTGCTTATACTTATTCCGGAAGTAGAGGGCTGTCGAAGCTTGAATTTAATTGTATTTTAAGATGCTGATGCGTCCGGATAAATAGGGTGTTATAACAGTTTATTTCTATAAGAGGATAAGAGTAAATTGCACTGGTTTTTTAAATATATAATATTATAATTATTCAGCATAAATTTTTACTGTTTATAAATTTAAAATGACAAAACACTTGTAAGTTAATTAGAGGGCGTTTAAATTGTATCCATATTCGCGAGCATTCCTTTTAGAAACAGGGCTTTATCTTTTAAATAGTAGCTTTATATATACAAGAGTTATTGCGTTCAGGTAAGAATCAAATCAAAATTTAATTGATTATATAAGTCAGGTTTTTAGCCAATGTTAGACATTATTAATTTTGTTGCCATTTCAGGCATTTTCAATGTGTTGTTTTTCTGGTACGCTTCCACTAAAATGAAATCACAGCCGGATCCGGTAAAAGCTGTTATTGTCGCTTTCCTGTTTTCTATTCCGCTAAGCTTCCTGTTAATTGCCGTGTATACCATCATGCTGCTGTATGCGGTGAAATCAGGTGCCAGCGAAGATGCCATGTGGGAATATCTGGAGCAGGAAGAACTGCAGTAAAGTATAAATTTATACTTCAACGGCCCGAAGTACCCCCGGCCGTACCTGCGCTTAACTCCCTGGTAACCGGCCCGCCATGCAGGCAAATGCAACCTGGCAGGTAGAGCGGCCAGTCGGCTAACTATGTACTGCGTGGCACGATAAACTTTTCACGACGAGTGCCGGATTGACAAAAGCGGGTAACAACATCCGGTATAAACTAAAATGTTGTATCTATACTTACCAAAGAGCCACCTGCAGCGGTGGCTTTTTTATTGCTGCATAATAAAATAATTTGTTGCCGGGAACGCTTAAATTCAAATTTCAGCAGTATTTGTATAGTAAATCTGTCCTTTGCGTATGTGTAGGAGACAACGGGCGTTAAAAGATGCGCCCGGCTGGTTTAATTCACTTATAAAGATGCATGTACAATGAAAAAGAATAAGAAAAGAATTTTTACAATGATAGCTGCAGGATTGGCCTTGTTGCTGACTGGTTGTGGTGGCAATAACGGTGATATGCCTGCAGAAGACGAATATCAGAATACAACAGAGAGCGCGCCCGAAGCAACAGATAATATCACGGGCTTCGGAAATATTGCAGATTCTGTTTCTGCCGATTCCTCCATGCAGCAGACCGGTGCTGCTTCTGATTCAGCGGGTGCGGATACAACCGGTACAACCAGTGGCTCAACTACTGGTACCACTACTTCAGAAACTACCACCGGCGACTGACAGGCCTCTACGAGGTAAAGTTTAAAACAAAGCGTGCAGCAATAATCATTGCTGCACGCTTTTCTGTATTACAGCGCTAAACTGATTCAAAACTTAATGGCTTCCGGCGCTGCTGCCTACATCCTGGCCACCGTCCTGTACGTCGGCGCTGCCTCTGCTGCCACTTTTCTGAGAAGGAGCGCCACCTACTCGGCCCTCCATGATATCTTCTTCACTTATATCATCACTGGCTTCGGGGGTAGGATGTATGTTGGGCACTTTGTTGCCTTTATTTAAGGTTTTGTTTACATCCTCGTCTTTCAGCATGCCTGTTTTTTTGTCGTTTTCCTTATTCGTGCTCATTGTTTTCTTCTTTTATGGTGAATAACGGCCGGCCTTTATCTGCCGGCAACTTTACTTAAGAGTATTAACTGTGTTTCTACCGACCCAGCGGTCTGAAGTCATCCTGATGTCTTCGCCGTTCGCGTTCGTTGTAAAAGTCCGGGTGGCGGCTGCTATAGTTGCCATGGTAGCTGTGGTGATGCCCCGTCAGGGGATCATAATAATTGTCTTTGTCATGATTGTAGTTGCTGGTACCATCGTAGCCATAGCTGAGCGAACCGGCCATGTTGCCATAGTTTTCGCCGCTTCCGCTTCTGTAATGATCGGGGCCATAATCCGGGTTAAAGTTTCCGAGTCCCGAATGGCCTTCTCCTTCATAGCGGTTGCTGTACCTGTCTGTATTCCTGTCAGAATATCGATCATAGCTGCCGCTATTGTTGCGGTATTGATTGCTGTTACTGCCACCTTGCTGGTAACGGCTGTTACGATCCTGTGCGCTCCAATCGTTCTGATAAGCGCCGCCCCGGTCCCGCCCAAAATCGCGGCTGTTGCCCGGATTGTCGGCCCGCCTGTAAGGATGCCGGTTTCTGTCGAAGCCGTCGTAGGTGGTTTCGTTGCGGTCTGCGCTTTTGTTGTCGAAGCGGTAGGCCCCTCTGTATCTGTCCTCATCTACGGGCTGATCATCTCTGCCTGAGTGATTTCTGTTATCCGTATACCCGGTTCTATTATACCAATCGTTTCCTTTCATAGTCGTAGTTCTTATTTGGTTATACCTTTTTAACGGCTGCGCGTGCTGGGGGTTTAAGTATAGCCGCTAACCCAAGCACCCGTACCTCCCGTACATAAGAACAGTGTAACGAGTTATTTACCAAACAAACCCTAAGCTATGAGAAACAGAAATGATAATGCCGGCAACAACCGCTATGGCCGAGATTTTGATGATGCCCGCTGGCTGCATGGCCATCACCACGGCCAGAATTCAGACCGCGGCAACTATACAGTAGATACACATTTTAACCGCGGCCAGGGAGATAATTCCTATAGCCAGTACGGCGACCCAAGCAGTTATAACAGCAATGCCGATCAGAGCCGGATGTCACCGCAGGGGCGCTTTCAGGCAGGCGGCGCACCATACAGCGGTGAAGATTATACCCGCAACAGCCACAGCAGCAATCCCTATGGTATGACGTATACGCCCGATGACGATTATAACTCATCACGGCATTACGATGCACGGGCAGATTACAGCAACCGGGATTATGATGATCTACGGCGCCAGGGAGAATCAGATTACAGGTATCGGATGGCCGATGAACGCTTCGGGCACGAGATGCGACGCGGAAATGATAATGGCCGGTGGGCCAGTGATTCACGCAGCGACTATGAGTCGTACAGACGCTATGAAAAAGGCAACCCTGACTACGACAATGATTATACTACCGGCTTTGCAGGCCGCAACTATGCACCAGGCGAAACTCACTACGGCGAAGGCAGCTATTACAGCAACCTGGACCGGTGGAACAACGGCCACAGCGACAACCGCCGTGACCGCTACGATGAGGGAAATAGAAACCAAAACAGGTAACTAAAAAAGTTTAATCTGCAGCAACTAACTGCTGCGCTATACTTAAACAGCTATGAGAAATAACAGAGAAGAAAATTATAGAAACTATAACCGCCGGAATTTTGATGAGCGGAATAATTATAACGGCAACGATTATTTTTACGGCAGGCAGGAGAGCTATCGAAGAGACAGCACCTATGACCCCGGACCTTACCGGCCGCAGCGAGAGCCGGGCTACGACAGAATAGGAGGGGACGGAGATGTGAGCCATAACCCTAATCGGTATAAAGCGATGTATGACACTGCCAATTATTCGGATGAGCCCCGCAAATTTGATTACGGGCTGCCTTACGGAACAGAAAGCAATGACCTGAGCAGAATAGAACGCTTCCCGGACGACTACGAGCCGCGCAGCTACCGCTACAGCCAGGGATATAACCCTAACTACGACAACCCGGAAGAAGGCGACAGGTATCGTGACTTTGACAGCCGGGGCAACCATGGTTTCCGCCATGATGCGGCTTACGGCAACCAAGATGAGTTCCTGGACTTCGGCAACGACCATTACGGCAGCCGTGACCGAACTAATAACGACCGTAACTATGGTTACATGGGCGGGTACAACCGTTATTAAGTATACTTGGATGCCTCAGCATGCATCATTAGTATAAAACAAAATGCCGTGGCAGCTGCTACGGCATTTTGTTTTATACTGCTTTTCCAGCAGTTGTGCAGTGTTTTGTCAGTATTATACTTATTAAAGCTACAGAGGCGCTTTGTAGCGCTTCGGAATCTCGTCGCCGAGCAGTTTGCCCCAGGGATGGAGGTGTTCAATCCTGTCAAAAATAATTTTTAACACCGCTACGAAAGGTATGGACAGAAACATGCCCGACACGCCCCACAATGCCCCGCCCAGCAGCACCGCCAGAATCGATACCAGTGCGTTGATTTGTACTTTGGAAGAAACAATACGCGGAACAAGTATATTATTATCGATAAACTGTATAACGATGTATGCTCCCACAATGGCAAGTTGTGTGGTATAACCATCTGTGGTGATGGTTGCAATGAGTACGGGCAGCAATATGGCAATCAGGCCGCCGATGTACGGAATCATGTTGAGGATGGCGCCGATTACGCCCAGCAGAATAGCATACCGGACACCGAGCAGCAACAGTGCCGTGGAGTTAAGTACCGCTACAATGGCAGCTTCTATCAGCAAACCCACAATGTAGCTCTGCACCGCCGATTTGGTTTCGTGTAAGATGGCCGCCACGTTGCTGGTGTTCTTCTTGGAAAACACCTCATAAAGAAAATTTAATATCAGCGGCTTGTACAGGAGTAGTAGGAAAATATAAACCGGTAGCAGGAACAGGACGCTGAACATGCCCAATGCCCCGCTAAGTGTTTGCCCTACCAGTGCGCTGCTGCTGTTTGCCGCCTCTCTTACCAGCTCCATCTGTTTTTCGATAGTGATTCCGAAAGTAGTTTCAATCCAGGTGTTCAGGTTGGCAAGTATGAGGCTGAAGCGCTCTTTTAGTTGCGGTATCATTTCTCCGAACTGGATAATCTGTGAGGAGAGAAAGTACAGCAATCCCGCTACCAGGAGTATGGCGATGAGGAGGGTTAGCGTAATAGCCAGCAGCTTCGGCAGCCTGAGCCTCTGCAGCCGGTTGTAAAGCGGGTTGAGCAGAATAGCCAGCAACAGCGAAAAAGCCAGTGGCACCAGGATATCGGAGAGCAGGTAAAGTACATATACCAGCAGGAACAGGCCGAACAGGATGGTGGTACTCTTCTTGTAAAATGGTTCAGACGATGTCATTTATCTTTGTATGATCATTAAAGAAGCGGCAGCCTGTTGCCGGGCTGCCGCTTTCTAAATAAAATATATGTATTGCTGTCATTAAGCCCTACAAACCAGCTGGCCTGTTGCGCTCATCCGTCCTGTTCAGGTTGTCATCCTCGCGGATGTTCTCAATATCAACGTCGGTTTTGCGCACGGTGCCTCTGATGTTCTCTTCCCGCTCTTCAACTTCTTTGCCTACATTAATTTCCTCTACCACGCGTGCTTCTTTGTTCACAACCGGCACCTCGGCATGTTCCGTCATCTCGATGTCACCTTCTTTAAAGTTGGCCAAATCTGCTTCGGAAGCCGGGCGGTTTACCGGATTACGCTCTACCCATACGTGTTCTTCACGCAGGCGCAGATGCTCTTCTACAGGCCGCTCCACAATGCGGCTGCGCACGCGCACACCACCTGTTTCTACGTCCCGCTTGCCTACCTGCATGTTCTCTTCAATTATTGGAATTACGGTATCGGCGCCAGCGGTAGCAGCAGTGCCGGCAATGCCTGCAGCACCTATAGTACCACTGCGGTACTGAGAGGCACGTTCGTCGATATCAACGGCGCCATGATCATCCAGTATGGCAGCGGCACGGGTAGCTTCTTCCTGGCTTTGGGCATGTACCGTTACAATAGAGCCACGCCTGGCTACCTCAGAATAATGGCTGTATCTGTCGTCGTCATCATCGCCTCCAAATAAGTTGCTGAAGAATTCGCTGATGCTGTCGGTGTGTTCCTCGCGGTGGGTATCTGTTGCGATGCCGCTGTTAACGTCAGCATCGGTTCTGTCTGATACATCTATATTGTTACGGCTGATGCCGCTGCGGGTAAGTTCGGCTACGGCAGACTGTGCCTCGCCTTTATTGTCGAAAATCCCTATTACTGTTTGTCCCATAGAATTGTGGTCGTTTAAATTTCAGAATTCAATTAATACTTTTATGTATGTGATTAATACGGAGGGTTAAATTTATTGTTCGCATGTAAAATATTGATTTTTAATACCTTATATTCTATATATTAATTTACCAGATGTATAAATCCGTGCCAGCTGTTCCCGGGTGAGATATCGCAAGTATAAAACCAAGATGGCATAATATCCCGGTTTGCAGAACCCGTGTTAACAGCAAAGCCACCCATGGCGGATGGCTTTGCTGTTAACACACATTGGTTGTCAGGCTGTAAACAAGCCCGCCACTTTTTGTTACCGAATTGCTTTTATACCTGGATGAATGGCTGCTTAAATTCGAAAATCAAGCGCACACGCAGGTATAAAAGCGCCTACGCTTTTGCGTTTAGTTTGCTATGCTTGCGGCCGTACGTAAAGTAAATAACAATACCCAGCACCATCCAGATAATGAGGCGCATCCATGTGTCGAAACCCAGGTTCACCATCATGTAGCCGCATATCAGTATCCCCAGAATTGGTACCAGCGGCACCAGCGGTGTTTTAAAGGGGCGATGCAGGGAAGGATTGGTGCGACGGAGCACAATTACGCCCGCACATACGATGACGAAAGCCAGCAATGTACCTATACTTACGAGTTCGCCCAGCAGGCCAATCGGGAAAATACCTGCTACAATAGCGGCAACTACACCTGTCAGGATAGTGGTAACATATGGTGTACCGAATTTAGGATGTACCTTCCCGAATACCGGCGGCAGCAAACCATCGCGCGACATAGCGAAGAAGATACGGGGCTGGCCCATCAGCAACACCAGTACCACCGAAGCCAGGCCGGCAGCAGCGCCCACACCCGTAAAGAAGTATAGCCACTGAAGGGCAGGACCGGCAGCAGCCAGCGCGACCAGCACCGGGTCTGGCACGTTCAGGTTTTTAAAAGAAGTAAGCCCTGTCAGCACCAGCGACATCAGAATATAAAGCAGTGTACAGATACCAAGCGAAAGCAGCATCCCGATAGGCATGTCGCGCTGCGGGTTTTTGGCTTCCTGTGCGGCCGTGCTCACCGCATCAAAACCTATGTAGGAGAAAAACACAATGGCTGCCCCTTGTACTACTCCCTGCCAGCCATACCTGGTGATGCCATCAGCAAAGGTCTCCTGTGCCGGGATAAAAGGATCCCAGTTGGCAGCGTCTACATACTGGAAGCCAAAACCGATAACGAGTAGCACAATGGCTACCTTTACAATTACAATCACGTTGTTGAAGCGGGCAGATTCCTGAATGCCAATCACCAGCAGTGTCGTCATGGTCAGCACCAGTATAACGGCCGGCAGGTTGATGAAAGAGCCGGTAGTAGTAAAGCTGACGCCATCATAAGAAAGCGGAGCGCTGGCAACAGTGGCCGGAATAATGATACCCAGCGATTTCATCAGGCTCACGAAGTTGCCGCTCCAGCCCACCGCTACCGTAGCCGCGCCAAAGAGATACTCCAGCATCAGATCCCAGCCGATAATCCAGGCGATAAACTCGCCAAGCGTGGCATAGCCATAGGTATAGGCGCTGCCGGCAATCGGAATCATAGAGGCGAATTCGGCGTAGCAGAGGCCGGCAAACAAGCACCCAAGGCCTGCAATAATAAACGAAATCACAATAGCCGGCCCGGCGGCATTGGCAGCTGCGGTACCTGTTAGTACGAATATACCTGCACCAATAATGGCTCCGATGCCGAGCATAGTAAGGTTGGTAGCGGTAAGGGTGCGCCTGAGCCCGTTCTCGCCACTCTCTGATTCCAGGATGAGCTTATCGACTGATTTAGTCGCAAAAATGTTTTTCGCCATAGATGTATTTTTAAGTAAGAAAGCTATAAATGTTTATATTAGGTTTGGCTTTACATGTAAACAGCCGCCATAGGTATAAAGCGCTGCTAGTAAGCTGGTTTAAGAAGATCCGACATTATCCTGAAGGCTCTCCTTTAATAGGAGTCTCAGGACAAGGAGAAAGAAGCGCTATACAGGAGAGTAATAATGGTTAAGGCGCATTAGGAAGTATGCGGAACCGGCTTGATGGGGATATGAAACTGCATTTATAGCCTGCCGGATTTCGGCCAAAGGCATTGGGATGGTGTAATGGCAGATGCCGGAGTTGTAGTGGCAAAGGGATCGCCTTGTCCAAAGCCTGAATTGTGCTTTGTGGCAGCTTTTGCTCCAGCCAGGCTACCGAATGCGGTGGCAGATCTGGGGTAAGTTGTTCTGTTAATGAAGCACGTAATGTGATGTCCGGCACCTCCGTATTTGCCTTTAAAACAGCAGAAAAGCACAGCATTGCCATCCATAATAGCAGAAGCGGGTAGAGTTTAGTGCTTTTCATTTTCCGGACGTTACATTCAGACTTTTACAGCTTCTTTGTTGTTGGCTATTTTGCTGTGGCTGTAGCCATAGAAGAAGTAGATGATAAGCCCCAGTACCAGCCAGATCAGGAAGCGGCTCCAGTTAGTGATACCTAGTTCCGTCATCAGGTATAGGTTGGTGAGCAGGCCCAGCACCGGAATCAGGGACATGTTGCGCATAAAAGTGAGCACCGTAACCACAGCAGTTACTACAAAAAAGCCCAGCAGCGGAATCTTATGTTTGAACACCTCCCAGCCGCTCTCGGTGCCGTTGCTCATACTTAGAAAAGTGTCTATTCCTTCACGGTTATACACGAACAGTATCCCCAGCCCGGCCAGCATCAGCAGCGGCAGAATATACTTGCCGTTAATGTAAGGTACCCGAAAAACCTTTTTGCCTGCGGGTACCTCGTGGTAATCTTCCTGAACCAGCACGCCGCCGCACACCAGCACAAAGGCAAACAGGGTGCCTATACTTGTCAGATCCGTCACCTCTGTCAGGTTCATAAACAGGGCAGGCACCGCCACAACGAAACCTGTTACGATGGTGGCGAAATAAGGGGTTTTATACTTGGGGTGAATTCTGGAAAAGGCTTTTGGCAGCAGGCCATCGCGGCTCATGCTCATCCAGATGCGCGGCTGGCCGTATTGGAATACCAGCAGCACGCTGGCCATGGCAATGATGGCGCTTACCGCCACAATCCCCGCAATCACATCGAGGTTAACGCGGGAGAAAACAAAAGACAGCGGATCTCCCACGGCCAGTTCGTTGTAGGGCACCATGCCCGTGAGCACCAACGCGATAATCACATATAGAAAGGTACAAAGCAGCAGGGCAATAATCATGGCGCGTGGCAGGTCGCGTTGCGGGTTTTCGCATTCTTCTGCCGTGGTAGAAATAGCGTCGAAGCCGATATAGGCAAAAAACACAGCCGAAACGCCTTTCATAATACCACTTACGCCATTTGGGGCAAAGGGGCTCCAGTTATCGGGATTTACATAGAAAGCGCCCACGGCTATCACAATAAAAATAACAATGAGCTTGAGCAGCACCAGCAGGTTGGCGGTGCGCTTGGATTCTTTTACGCCCACATACACCAGGTACGTAATAAGCGCCGTGATGCCCAGCGCCGGAAAGTCAGCAATAAGCTTGATGCCGCCCAAGGCAGGTGCATTTTGCCAGGCCAGGTAAGCTTCCTGTATGTTAAAAGGCAGTGATGCAAGCGCATTACCCTGCGCCAGTTGCGCAATGGCTTCCTGGTAGCCGCGCGAAGCGCTCAGGTAATCCATGGTCAGGTATTGCGGCAGCCCCAGGCCAATGCCGTCGAGGACAGCCGTAAAATAATCAGACCACGAAATAGCCACCGCAATGTTGCCGATAGCATACTCCATCAGCAAATCCCAGCCGATAATCCAGGCTACCAACTCCCCGAAAGAGGCATAAGCATACGTATAGGCGCTACCGGAAACCGGGATAGACGAAGCAAACTGCGCATAACACAAGGCCGAAAAACCACAGGCAATGGCGGTAAAAATAAAAAGCAGCGAAACGGCCGGCCCGCCTGCCGAACTGGCATTGCCGATGGTGCTGAAAATACCCGCGCCAATAATGGCGGCGATGCCAAATGCCACAAGGTCTTTGAGCCGCAGGGTACGCACCAGGTCGGTGCCGGCTATCTCGCCGTCATCTTTGTAGTCAGAAAGCATGGCCGACGCATTTTTACGGCGCCGGATGTTTTTGAGCAGTTCGTTCATGGGCAAAGCTGTGCTACAGCTATTGGTTGGGTTAGGTTTTAAGATTCTGATAATGATTTTCCTGAAAGCTCTGAAGTACCGAACACATTGTTGCTTACCTCAGGAGGACAACTTTACCAGCTAGCAAATATAATTAAAAGGTTCGCAATTGGTAAAGTAACACAACAATAGTGGTAATTCCATCTAAAGCGCCGGAAAAGCAGCTATAGGCAGATGCATCAATCTTAGTCGTCTTATAAATTGTAAATTCATACCGGAAAGGGGCATTGTTATACGCTCAACTTTATACTTGAAAGATCTCATGAGTATAGTGTTTTAACTATGCATTCTCAGGAGGAAAGAACAAGCAATCTTCCGGAGAAAGGTATATAAAAGTAAAACCCACCCTTTGCCCAGATAGAATGGAAAAGGATGGGCTACTATGTACTAAATTATAATGACCGTTGCTTTCCGGCTTTAAACCATAATGCGTTTTAGCTGCGGCAATTGGGCAGGCATAATTACCAATGGCACTTTCTCTACTTTTACAGAGCTGCTGTCCAGGCCAAACCATTTGCTTTCGGAGCTGGTAAATTGCTTAATGTTGAAGTACCACTCCATGATCAGCCGTTCTTTTAAAGGCAAATCGTTTTCGTAAGACAAAAACTTTTCGAGCACCACAAACCGGAAATCGCCAATCAGGTGCTGCTTGCTCAGCGAGAGATAGCGGCTGGTGATGTCTACCTCGCCGTTGGCTACCATTTCTTCCACCACATTCCGGAAAAAGAGGTTAATGCGCTGCTCCACCCGGAAGCCAAGGCGGAAGTCGATGCGAATCACATCATCAGCATCCAGCTTGCGCACCTGGTAATCCAATGTATAGGGCTGATCTGTGGTCTCTACGTGCACAAACCAGTAAATATCGGCACGCTTGGGGCGTTTCTGGAAGATAGAGTAAATTACTTTCGATTCTATTTCGTTCGGGTTGGAGGCGCTTGTCATAAACACCAGGTGCGTGCTATACTTGGGGATGGTGTCGTCGGCGCTGAGTTCGCGCAGGGCAGGCAGATAGTCTTTCAGGCGCACGTATTCGGTCAGGCTGCGCTTGATTTGCTGCGCATTCAGCCAGATGTACATTACGGTGAGCAGTATAACGCCTATCATCAGCGAAACCCAGCCGCCATGCGGAAATTTATTCAGGTTGGCTACCAGAAAGGCCGCCTCAATGCCAGTATAAACAACCAGGAAAACATAAACCAGCCACTGCAACCTGTACCTGATGTACAGGTAATAGCTCATCAGCATGGTAGTAGACAACATGGCCATGGTAATAGCCAGGCCATAAGCAGCCTCCATCTGTTCCGATTCCCGGAAGTACAGCACCACGCCCATGCAGCCCAGCCACAGCAGCCAGTTTACACTAGGCACATACAGCTGCCCCTTCAGGTTGGTAGGGTAAACAAGCTTTACCTTTGGCCAGAGGTTCAGGCGGATGGCTTCGCTGATAAGGGTAAAGGAGCCGCTGATCAGGGCCTGGCTGGCGATAATGGCGGCAATAGTTGCGATACAGATGCCGGCCAGCAAAAACCAGCCGGGCATTATGCCATAAAAAGGATTCTGGTGCAGCTGGCTGCCGGCATGCGTCATCAGCCAGGCGCCCTGGCCCAGGTAGTTGAGCAGGAGGCAGGTTTTCACAAACATCCAGCTCATGCGTATGTTGGGGCGGCCGCAGTGGCCCAAATCAGAGTAAAGCGCTTCAGCGCCCGTAGTACAAAGAAATACAGCGCCCAGCAGCCAGAAACCATTCGGATAGTTCACCAGCATGTTGTAGGCATAGTAGGGGTTCAGCGCTTTGAGTATTTCCGGGTGGCTGGCCACCGATACAGCGCCCAGGGCGCCTAGCATCGTAAACCACAGGAACATAATCGGGCCGAAAGCTTTACCGACAAACTCAGAACCGAAACGCTGCATTACGAACAGGCCGGTAAGTATGGCCAGTACAATGGGTACGGTGGGGATGTCGGGGTAAAGGATGCGAAGCCCCTCAATGGCGGATGAAACCGAGATAGGTGGTGTGATAATGCCATCGGCCAGCAAGGCGCTGCCGCCTATCATAGCCGGCACAATAAGCCAGCGGGCGCGGCGGCGGATTAAAGTATAAAGCGAGAAAATACCGCCCTCGCCATTGTTATCGGCCTGCAAAGTGAGCAACACATACTTGATGGTGGTCTGCAGTGTCAGTGTCCAGAAAACGCAGGAGATGCCCCCATATACCAGAATTCCGGAGATTGAATTTTCCCCGATGATGGCTTTCATTACGTACAGCGGCGAAGTGCCGATATCACCGTATATGATACCCAGGGAAATCAGCAAGCCGGCGGTGGAAACGGTGCCGGCTTTATGTTTGAGACTCATTTAAAAATAATTTAATATAAACCTGATCCAAACAATTTATACCTTAGATAAAGTTTAATTGCTTAATCATTAAATGGTTAAAAGATTAATATGCGTTAACAATTAAGCCGTTTAACATTTTACCCGCCTGCCTGGTTGGTGAGAACACGCAGCAAGGTGGGTTTAGTAGATTACTATTATTAGGTTTGCTACTTGTTATACTTGTTCTTTCTGTTTGCTAAGCTTCTTTTTAATGAGCGTATAAATAGGCGGCACCAGCGACACTAAAATAATACCCAGCACCAGCAGCGAAAAGTTTTCTTTTACCACAGGTATGTTTCCGAGGAAATAACCGGCCATGGTAAACAGCAGCACCCATACCAGCGCTCCCACTATATTATATATAATAAAGCGTTGGTAATGCATTTTGCCTATGCCGGCTACAAAAGGTGCAAATGTGCGCACAATCGGCACAAAGCGGGCATACACAATGGTGCGCGCGCCATACCGATCGTAAAAAAGCTGGGCCTCATCCAGATATTCCCGTTTCAGAAACCAGTAATTGCGATCGTATACTTTGTCGCCCAGCTTACGCCCCAGCAGGTAATTAAAGGAGTCGCCGAGGATAGCCGCAACGCAAAGCAGTAACAGGACAAGCCAAATGTTCAGGCCTGACCCCGGCAGGGCCGACATAGCCCCTACAGCAAACAGCAGCGAATCGCCGGGCAGAAAGGGGAGAATTACGAGGCCTGTTTCGCAAAAAATAATCAGGAACAGAATCAGGTATATCCAGCCGTGGTACTGCTGCGTTAAATCCACGAGGTGCCTGTCGATGTGTAGCACAAAATCTATAAAATGCTGCAGTAACTCTATCATAAAGTATAAAAATCAGGCAAATGTACGGTTGATTCCGGGAACGGCGAAATATTTTCGGACGAAATGAACATGCAGGTGCATAGCAGCGCTTTAAAAGTATGGCGTCATACTTTTAAAGCGCTGCTATGCACTCTTGGTTATAGTAACTTATACAGCCTGTCTTTTAAACCTGCAGATGCTTCCACCAGTGGCAGCCTGACGGCGGCAGTACAGATGCCAAAGCGCTCCAGCACTGCTTTCAGGCCTACCGGGTTGCTCTCTTCGTACAGCAGCGGATTGACGTCGGCAAAATTGAGCGCCAGGCTGCCGGCCGCCTTCAAGTCGCCATCCAGCGCCAACTGCACCATCGTAGCAAACTTTTCAGGAAAAGCATTGGCCAGTACCGATATCACGCCGTCAGCGCCAAAAACTGCCAGGGGTACCGCCAGCATGTCGTCGCCGCTGATAAGCATGAAGCTTTTGGGTTTGTGCTTGGCAATGTACATGCACTGCTCCAGGTTGCCCGAGGCTTCTTTTATACCGATAATGTTTTCGTGCGCGGAAAGCTTCAGGGTGGTTTCAGCCGTAATATTGCTGCCGGTGCGGCCGGGCACATTATAAAGTATAAGCGGCACGGGCGAGGCATTGGCCAGCGCTACGTAATGCTGGTAGATGCCCTGCTGCGATGGTTTGTTATAATAAGGGCTAACCGAAAGCAGGGCCGCTATGCCTTCCAGATCCGTAGTGGCAATGGTGTCGAGCAGGTGCTGCGTGTTGTTGCCGCCAAGGCCATAAACCAGCGGCACGCGATGGCCGGCCTGCTGCTTTACAAAACGCAGTATTTCTGCCTTCTCTTCGGAGGTGGTGGTTACAGACTCAGCCGTGGTGCCGTTGATTACCAGGTAATTTACGCCGCCTTCCAGCACAAAGTCCAGCAGCTTGCGCAGGGCATCGTAATCTACTGCCAGCTCTCTGGTAAAAGGCGTTACCAGCGCCACACCCGTCCCTCTCAGTTTCTCTCTAATCATCTTTTTGAATTACAAATTACGAATTACGAACTATGAATTGACATCTGCAAATGTTAGCAGATAAAGCTACCATAGTATACAGGCGTAAACCTGCTGCTCCGAAAAGTCTTAACTCTTAATTTGTAATTCAAAATTCGTAATTCTACTGGATGTTGTTTTCCTCCACCCATTTCAGAAACTGCTCCCTGTATACTTCGCCGATGGGTATTTCTTTGCTGCCGATACGAATACGGCTCTTCTCGATGCTGTCTATTTTCTGCAGCGACACAATAAACGAACGATGCACGCGCAGGAATTTTGTGTCTGGCAGTTTTTCCATCATTTTGTTCATCGAAAGCAGCGTGATGATCTTCTGGTCTTTCGTCTGGATAATGATATAGTCTTTCAGGCCCTCGATCCAGAGAATGTCTTTAAAATCCACGCGGATAGTTTTGTAATCGGCCTTTACAAACATAAAATCATGCTCCACGGTAGGTGTGGGCATCGCAGCAGGCGCCTCGGGAGACTTTCCGTTGTGCTGCAGTCTTTCCTGCGCCTTGGTTACGGCCTTCAGAAAGCGGTCGAACGGAATAGGCTTGAGCAGGTAATCTACGGCGCCCTGGTTAAAACCTTCCAGGGCATAATCGGGGTAGGCAGTGGTAAAAATGATGAGCGGCTGGTGCTTGAGGATGTTCAGAAACTGAATACCGGTCAGCTCGGGCATTTCAATGTCCAGAAACATCAGATCAACCTGCTCTTCCTGCAGCACCTGCATGGCCTCTGTCGCGCTGGAACAGGTTTTTACCAATTGCAGGTAAGGCAGCTTGCTGATGTAACTTTCTATAATATCCAGCGCCAGGGGCTCATCATCTACGGCAAGGCAACGTATCGTCATAGTTTTATTTAGTTAGGTGCGAAGTATAATTTTAAAGTAGCAAAGAAAGTACCCTCTTTTTCCTCTAAGGTAAGCTGGTGCCGGTTAGGGTAGAGCAGGTTCAGGCGGCGCCTCAGGTTTTCGAGGCCGATGCCGCCAAACTCGCGCTTTTTATGCGTGCTGCTGTTGTTAATGGTGCTGAACACCAGCACATCGTTCCCGATAACCAATTTTATGATGATGCCGATTTCGTTTTTGCTCACCAGCCCGTGCTTAAAAGCGTTCTCCACCAGTGTCATCAGCAGCATCGGGGCAATTTGTTTTTGCTCCATACTACCCTCTATATCGAATTTTATACCTGCATGCTCGCGCAGGCGCAGCTTCTGCAGATCGATAAAGTTATGGATGTGGGTGACCTCTTTCTCCAGGCTCACGAGGGTATCGTTGCTCTCATACAGCATATAGCGCATCAGCAGCGAGAGCTTCATGATAGCATCAGGCGTTTCCGGAGATTGCTTATAAGCCAGTGAGTATATGTTGTTTAGTGTATTGAACAGGAAGTGCGGGTTTACCTGTGATTTGAGATAGGCCAGCTCTGCCGTCAGCGTTTGGGTTTCCAGTTCTTTGTTGCGGCGCTCGTTGCGGATGTAGTTACCGGTTACTTTCAGGGCAGAACTGATGAATATGGTTACCAGCCCGCCCAGAGCATACTGCAACTGCCTATCGGTGGTATACAGTGACGTCATCTCGGGGTTAAATTCACGAAACATATAGAAGTCGAGCGGCGCACGCACCAGCGCAAAGGCCAGCAGGGTGGTAAGCACCGTCGCAATGTAGGTAAGGATGTGGTTGCGCGCCAGAAAGCGTGGAATCAGCACGTACCAGTTAAAGTAAAAGATGATCATCTGGAAGGCAATACCGAGCGTTACGTCGAGTATCTTTCCCGGAGAAAGGGTGCGGTTGGCCTGCAGGAAGTAGATCACCCAGACGCCCAGCAGCATCCAGCCGGCTACGTGCAGCGCTACCTGATAGTATCTTCTCATATTTACCTGTGGTAAGGCGATGGGCATGTGGGTATGGTTATAGGAATGTGATTTATACCTGCGCAAGCTCTGAGCCCGGGTAAAAAGTGCCCGGATAACGTGCGCCTGGTTCTAAAGATAAGCAAAGAATGCTACATCCTTAAAGTATAGCGACAGGTCTATACCAAACCGGCTTTTATAGCGATAAAAGGCAGAATTAAGCCGATGAAAGCGTTAAAAGCCATATTGGAGGTTAAATTACTGTTTATCTATACTTTAAAGCTGTTGGTATATTTCTTTTTCAGCCGGAAGTTTTTTTGTTTTCATTTATACATCGGCTGCTAAATAAACCAACATGAAACAGAATATCATCGAAACGCACGGACTTAATTACCATTTCGGGAAAAGGCAAATTCTGCAAAACCTGGAGCTGCGTGTGCCAAGAGGATCTGTCTATGGCTTTCTGGGACCGAACGGCGCCGGTAAATCAACCACTATCCGCATCCTGCTGGGGCTGCTGCCGGTGCCGGAAGGAAAGGTGCTGGTACACGGGCTGGAACTCAAAAATAACCGCCTGGACATTCTGCGGCAAACGGGTGCACTCATCGAAATGCCCACGCTGTATCGCCACCTCTCTGGTTACGATAACCTGGAGATGACCAGAAGGATGATTGGCGCTCCAAAAAAGCGGCTGCAGGAAGTGCTGGAAATTACAGGGCTTACGGCTGATGCCGGACGCAAAACAAAAGAATATTCGCTGGGTATGAGCCAGCGGCTGGGCATTGCGCTGGCGCTGCTCCCCGATCCTGAACTATTGATTCTGGATGAGCCTACCAACGGATTGGATCCCAGTGGTATCCGGGAGGTGCGGAACCTTATTAGCAGCCTGAACAAAGACTTCGGCAAAACCATCTTCCTGTCGAGCCACCTGCTGTCCGAAATTGAGAAAACCGCTACAGAACTGGCTATCATCGACAAGGGGGCCACGCTTTACCAGGGCAGCCTGAAAGATCTGTATGCCCATACCTTTCAACCGGCTATACTGCAACTCCGCACAAGCAATGCTGCTATTGCCGTCCAAATCCTGACAGATCACCAGTACCAGCTTTTAGACAGCGAGCACGATAAGCTGGTTGTGCGGCTTGCGGGCAGGGAGCAGGCGGCAAGTATAAACCGGCTGCTCGTTGAGAATGGAGTGGATGTATACCATCTGAGTACAGAAACCCAGCACCTGGAGGATTTTTTCCTGCGCATGACGACAAAAGAGCCGGTGATGGCCTTATCTGCTTAGCTTAAAGTATAGGATGCAATGAAGAGCACAACCACTTACCTGACAAGGAGTTTAAGCGCCGAGACACTGAAGCTGAAAAACACTTTTGCACTCTGGATGGCTATACTTGCGCCCTGCGCTTTGATCAGTATGTTCTTCCTGGCTTTCTGGTCGAAGGGCGAGCACCTGGTCATGAAGAGCCTCGGGCCCTGGACAAGCTTCGGCTTTCGCACTTTTGCCTTGTACACACAGTTACTGATGCCCATCTTTATAGCGCTGCTCACCAGCATGACCAACGGCATTGAGCACAAAGCCAATGGCTGGAAGCACCTGTACGCGCTGCCGCTACCCAAAAGCACCGTTTATTTCTCTAAAGCAGCCCTTGTGCTCGGGCTTGTGGCCTGCAGCACACTTGTGTTTATGCTGGCTATACTTAGCGCAGGTACAGTATTGCGCTGGCTCCGGCCGGATCTGGGCTTTCAGAACTATGAAGGCATATCGATGATTCTGATAACCTCCGTTAAAATATTTCTGGCCTCCTTTGTAATTGTGGCGATTCAGTTCTGGCTGAGCATGCGCTGGAGCAGTTTTGCCCTTTCGATGGGCGTTGCCATTGTTGCCATCATCACGACAGTTGTAGCGAGCCGTTGGGAACACATCCATTATTACCCTTTCGCTTACCCGCTGATGACGTTTAATGGCTATATGAAACAGAGTGGGCAGTTCTTTACCGAGGAAATTTGGCGGAGCCTGGCTGTAGGCACCGCCGTGTTTATACTTGGCTATATGGATATCTCACGAAAAAAGATTTTATGATGTTTTGAGTTAGTGTTAGTTGTTGTTTGTTAAGTGGGGCCAATTGCAGTTGGCTCCACTTTTTTTATATGTACCTGCCTGGAGAACAATACATTTATATAGTATGCTTCAAGTAAATGTGGAGCATCAGGAAACGCAATGTATTTAGGTAATAGGGTTGTTCCTGGCCCGGCTGTAAAATAATATCATTTTATACTTGTCTGCTCATTACCGGATTATCTCCAGGAACTCGCTTTCAGAAAGTATAGGTATGTTAAGTTTGCTGGCCTTCTCCAGCTTGGCAGGCCCCATTTTATCGCCGGCTACCAGGTAAGAGAGTTTTGCCGAGATGGAATTCACTACTTTGCCGCCGTGGCTCAGGATTAATTGTTGCAGCTCTTCGCGGCTCATACTTTCAAAAACGCCTGAAATCACAAATGTTTTCCCCGAAAGCCTGTCGCTTTCTATGGCCGGAGCTGTCTTATCTGCTTCAAAACGAAGCCCGGCTGCTTTCAGGCGCTCTATCACCAGCACGTTATCCGGGTCGTTAAAATAGGCGATAATGGAGTTGGCAATGCGGTCGCCGATTTCGTTGATGGCAATCAGCTCTTCGTAGGTGGCGCCCTGTAGCGCGGTTATATCCGGGAGCTGCTCTGCCAGTTTCCGGGCCACCGTGCTGCCCACAAAGCGAATGCCTAGCGCAAACAATACACGGTCATAGGCCACGCTCCTCGACTTCTCCAGGCTCCTGAGGATGTTGTTGGCTGACTTTTCTCCCATACGCTCCAGGTTTGCCAGCTGATCGAAAGTCAGGTCGTAGAGGTCGGCTACGTTGTGTACCAGCCCGGTACTGTATAGCTGCTCAATGGTTTCCGGGCCCAGCCCATCAATGTTCATTGCCTTGCGCGAAATAAAATGCTCTAGTTTGGCTTTTATCTGGGGCGGGCAGCCTTCGTCATTCGGGCAGTAGAATTGCGCTTCGCCTTCTGAGCGCACCAGCGGCGTGCCGCAGGCGGGGCAATGGGCCGGGTAAATAATGGGCTCGCTGTCTGCAGGACGTTTGCTGAAGTCCACACCTGTTATTTTAGGGATGATTTCGCCGCCTTTCTCCACAAAAACCGTATCGCCCAGGCGCAGGTCGAGCAGCTTAATCTGATTGGCATTGTGTACCGAAGCGCGCTTTACGATGGTGCCGGCCAGCAGCACCGGCTCCAGCAGGGCTACCGGCGTAACGGCACCCGTGCGGCCCACCTGGTACTGTATACCTGTCAGTTTTGTAGCGGCGCTCAGGGCGGCATACTTGTAAGCAATGGCCCAGCGCGGGCTTTTAGAAGTATAGCCCAGTTCTTCCTGCAGTGCAAAGCTGTTTACCTTCACTACTATGCCATCAGTAGCAATGGGCAGCTCAAAGCGGCGCATTTCCCATTCGTTTATATAAGCCAGCACCTCCTCAACAGAGCTGCACTTGCGCCAGGTATCAGATACTTTAAAGCCCCACTTCTGAATAGCCTGTAAACTTTCGGAGTGCGAATCGAAAGGATTAGGATCGCAGTGGAAGCTGTAGGAGTAGCAACCTAGCTTACGACCGGCCACAATGGCGGAGTCCTGCTGTTTCAGGGTGCCGGAGGCTGCGTTGCGCGGATTGGCCAGCAGCTGCTCGCCGGCCTCTTCGCGCTCGGCATTTAGCTGCTCAAAAACCGACAAGGGCAGAAATACTTCGCCACGTACCTCAAATGCTTCCGGGTAATCTTTGCCATGCACCTGCAATGGCACATCGCGGATGGTACGCACGTTGGCCGTAATGTTATCGCCCCGGGTGCCGTCGCCGCGCGTGGCGCCCTGCACAAACAGGCCGTTCTCATAAGTCAGGCTGATGGCCACCCCGTCAAACTTCTGTTCACACACATACTCCACGTTTTCGCCAATGGCTTTGCGCACGCGGTTGTCGAATTCGCGCAGATCCTCTTCCGAGTAAGTGTTACTCAGCGAAAGCATAGGTGATTTGTGGTAAACGGTGCCGAAGTTCTTCGTAACGGTGCCGCCCACGCGCAAAGTAGGGGAGTTGGGCAGGCGCAGCTCCGGAAATCGTTCTTCCAGGTCCTGCAGCCGCTTCAGCATCATGTCAAATTCATAGTCGGGCACCTCCGAGATGCTGTTCTGGTAATATTGGTAGTTCAGGTAATTTATACGTTCTGCCAGCTCCTGTATCTCCAGTGCCGGGTCTTTCTCTGAGGCCATTGTAGGTTGTTTTATACTTGCGTAAAATTAAAAAACAGGAGGTATAAAGCAAGGCTTCTCCTCAACAGGAGCCGGGCTGTCCGGCATGGGCACAGGGATGATCGGTGCTTAAATGCTTACTTTAAGAAAGATGTGCATGTATAAGTTTATAAGATGGTTATGCCAGATGAAAAAACATTTCAATGCTGAGGCTAATGAGATTAGCTAAGTGTGTAAGAAGTGTGTAAAAGGGCGCTTTACAGCCTCTGGTAGCGGTTTACGGCGCATCTTCTTGTTCTAGGGGTAATCTGATGATGATGCGTTGGTTATGCCTGATGGTAAGTAGCCGGCCAGGATGCATGTATACCTTCCATACTGTCCGGGTATGCGCTTGCTGTAGAGCAGGGCTGTAACCTTTAGCATCTTAAACTGCCTGGGCAGGCAAAGCCTCTTTAGATTAACTCACAAGTATGAAAGCCATACTTGCTTATAAGCAGGCCTGTATTAGAAATCCTCCAGGCTCTTTTAAGCCTGAATGCTGCGCCAGGCAGCACTTAGCAAGTATAAAAGCACATCAGAAGCAATAGCAGCAAAGGCTGCAGGACGCAGAAAGGCTACGGGATCAAACAAGCATCTCTATGGATAAGAGCGGTAAAGAAAGTATGGAAAAGCAGCGGAATCGGGAGGAGTGGTATTTAGCGGGACAGCACCTGGTTGGAGCAGTTTTAGTTAAGAAATTTTAACTGTGATGGTATGATAGGCAGTTAATAATCATGCTTTTACATTAAATTAGTTGTATGTATACTTTTAGGATAAAAAGGGAAGGAGCAATATGGCTGCTGCAGCCAGCGGCAGCACAGCAAGCTGCATTTTTTTCAGAAGTGTGCAGCCAGTTAGTTAACGTGCCTGCATATTTACCCAGCGGGCACTGTTGATGGTAATGAAAAGACGCCCTGTGAGCAAGGGCACATATTCAACAGGAATGGTGGCAGAAAAATTATTCAGCCAGAGATCAAAATTAGTACTGAACAGCAGGGATTGGTTATCGGGGGTAAAGACCACAGGTATAACGGTTTCATTTGATACACCTTGCAACTTTACCGTGGTTACGCGCGGAACAGATGCACGTTCTATATCCTGGCCACTTACCTGATCCAGGGGCACATCAATCTCAAGGGATAGTTCCGGGTATTTGGCGCCGTACAATACCTCATAAGCCATGGCCGGTGGCGCAGCCGTGTCGCTGGCGGGCACTAAGGTGCTTACGTCCAGAATGCACTCTAACCTGTGAGTGGTCTGGTTATACTGCACAAGTAAATTGTCGGAGGTAAATACATAAGGTTGCCCGGTTCCTTCCAATGTAATCAGTATGGTATTGTCGCTGGTGTAAGCCATGTTCGTCTGGGCGCTTGTCTGCCGGGCTGACAGGCAGAACAGGAAAACCAACAGGAAGAAGGGAAAGCGTAGTCGTTTTGTCATAGTATAAATCCTAAGCTTTTATAGCTAACGCAAATACCTGCGGAAAGGTAGTAGCGGTACTGCTTTATAAGACTTTTTTTGCTATTTTACAGCTGAAAGAGCAACAATTCAGTAATAGTTATGGTTAACAAATAAGAGGGCAGCATATTATAAAAATTAATACCTTAATTGCAAAACTATAGGATGCTTTGCAAGGTATATAGGTAGTACGAAAGATAGTGATAATGCTACTCTCCAGCGTGTGGCTTTTTGCCTTGCCGTACGCCTTCAATAGGTTAGGGATGGACTCAGATAAGAAAAAAAAGGTTGATGCGAGGCAGCTTTCTGCGTTTGGCGGTATAGAGAAGATGCACCCTATCCGGATGCTCCTTTACCTGAGCATGATCGGTATTGGTATATTGTTCTTTATTCTGGTAGTTGCTTTTGCACGCACAGGCGGTTTTCAGCAGGAAAATTTTGAATTACCCAAGTTCTTCAGCGTAAGCACTATCCTGCTGCTCTTCAGCAGCTACGCTATCAGCCGTGTGCCGCGCCTTTACAAAAGAGACAAGTTGAAAAAGATGACGCGCTACCTGGGGATGACGCTGGCGCTGGGAATATTGTTTGTGGGGGCGCAACTGATCGGCTGGAACGAGATGGCCAAGGCTGGTGTATACTTTACAGGCAAAGCATCGGGCACTTACTTATACCTTATTTCAGCGTTGCATGTGCTGCATCTGCTGGGTGGAATTATCTTCCTGTCTTTTCTTTTCTTTAAAACGGCGCATGTAGCTGCAGACGGTGTCCGGAGCCTGATATTTATCCGCGACCCATACCGCCACCTGCAGCTGGCTATGCTGTGCGGCTACTGGCACTTCATGGATTTTCTGTGGCTTGGTTTATACCTGGTATTTCTGTTTATGGCCTGACAGGCTGTTTTCTCCTCACTTCCTTCTTTGAACAGGCCCAGCTGCACTTATAAAAGCACGGCGCGGCTTTCTTCTTCTTTATGTTTAATTAAAGCGTTAATTACCTGGCTTTAAGTATAAACAACGCCCTTCGCTGTTTAAATTAACGGTACCATATAAAGTATAAGCACCTGTTTGATGGCATCTGGAAGTCTATTGTTCCATTATTCAGTTTATACTTAACTATTCTGAAATCTAAGGCTGAGCCGGCTGCCGCTACTTTCTATACTTATACCTGACTTATACCTGCTACGCTGCCCTGTATTATTGCAGCTGCCCGGCTGGGGTTTGGCTATGGTATATTATTCTGCGATGGTGATGCTGCCTTTATACTTGCTGGTACCAAAATCTATCACATAGAAGTATACGCCAACATTTACACCTTTCCCGTCCCATTTAAAATCGCTGTTGGTACTGCGGAAAACCTCTTTGCCCCAGCGATTGTAAATAACGATATTAGAGAATACGGCGGAACAGAAATCTGTCGGAAGCCCTGGAATTTCAAAATAGTCGTTCAGTCCATCGTCGTTAGGTGTGAAGATGTTCGGCGGCAGAAAATCTGCTAACTGGGGCGCTGTTACCCTGAATTCCATGGTTAGCACCTGTTCGGGGAAGGGCGTACAGGCATCTTCGGCCAGTTTAAAGTTTACACGAATTACTTCCTGCCCGGCAGCCTTGCAGTTTGCCACCCAGTTAAAAGTGCCATCAGCCTTGCCTTTGCCATCAGTGGCCGTAAAGTTCATGCCATAGTCAGCCAGGTTAAAGCCATCGCCTTCCGCACGTAACCGTAGCGGGTCCAGGTTGATGTCGTCTCCAAAAAGTTTGGCTTCAAACGGTTCATTCAGGTTTAAATCGAAAGAAAGAACGGGTTTGTCTGTTGTGATAACGGGCGCATCGTTCGGCGCGATGATATGAAACTCCAGCACCAGTTGCTGATCTGGCGAAGGCACGCAGGCATCTTCCTTCAGGTTAAAGTTAACACGTATAACATTGCCTGTGGCTGCGTTGCAGGTGGCAACCCAGCGGAACAGGCCTTCGGCGCTGCCTTGGCCGCCGGTACTTGTAAAATCCATTCCGAGATCGCCCAGGTTAAAACCATTGCCTGCAGCCGATAAAGCCAGCGCATCTAAATCAATATCTTTGCCGAATACTTTAGCTTCATAAGGTTGGCCGGGTTCTAAGTTGATGACCAGGACCTGCTGGTCGGTGCTGATGGATGGAACATTGTTTTTATAGATCGGGCGTACTTCCACCACTTCTTTTTTTTCGATGGTTTTGCCGCATACGACCGAGCTTGCTGTAAATTCCACCTGGTAGGATTCCTGCTGCACGGTGCTGCAGTCTATCTGCCACAAAAAAGGTGATGTTACTTCAGCGGGCTTTGTCTGGTTTTCAAACGTCACAGGCTGCGAGGCGAGATCAAAATTAAGCCCTTTGGCGGTCAGCGTTACATCCTGTCCATCGGAGTCGGTACCGGTCACGTCAAAGTTAAGCACATCGCCCTGTTGCACTTCAAAAACACGCTTCGGTGTAGACAGGGCAAGCGCTGGTGGTGCATCAGGTACGGGGTTAATTACAAAGTTAAGATGAACCGTATCCTGGCGGGGCAGGCTGCAGCCATCATCTTTCACAATAAGGTCCATCTGGTATACTTTGCCGCCGGTGTCAAAACATTCGTCAAAGCAAAGCGTGGCGCGCAGGGTGTCGCTACTGGTGCCGTCCTGGTTAATAGTACCGCTGGTAACGCCATTCAAAGTATAATCCTGGCTGTCGAAGTTAACAGGCTGTGCACGCAGCTGCACAAACTCCTGCAGGTCCGGATCGGTAAACAGCACCTCAATACAGCGGCTTCCGGCCGGATCGAGGCGAAGTACCTGGTTTGCCTGGTAGAAAACATTCTGGCCCTGTTCAAGCGCCATCACCTGCGGCGATGCATTTATCTGGCAATCCAGTACCAGCACCTGAAAGTCACGCCTCACTTCACCTATTTTTACACCGTTTCTGAACTCCTGGCAGCGAACGCCAAACACATAAAGCCCTTTGTTTTGGGGCCGCATCGTCAGCTGGCCTGTCCGGGCATTGATGTTCATGGCCGGGTTGCCTTTTATCTGGGTGTCTTTGCTATAGCCCGGCAGCCAGCCTATTTCAGGATAGGGGCCGGAGCGCGGCGTGTAAGGATATTGCTGCGATGGCGCATTGGGGTTTAAGGCAGAGGTAAAGCCATTCAGGGGGGTAACCATGTCATACACCAGCGAGTCGCCATCCGGATCTGTGCCATCAAAATCGAAGTAGAAGAGCTCATTTATGCAGGCATAGTCGCTGAGCGGCGGGAAAAGCCGGGGAGATGAGTTAATGAAAGGCTGCCCGTCGCGCACAACAGCCGGAAATTCCATGTAAAATGTCTGGGCTGCGTTTTCAGGAGATACAATGTTGCTGATGGTGCGGTTACGGCAACAGCGCTCCCAGGTAACATAATAGCCGGCCGGGTTGCTATATTGGCTGGCAGGCAGCGTGATTTGCTCATTGTATACCAGCTTGCGGGTGCGCAGGCTGCCTACTGTACAATCTATGTTGGTATAAGGTACAAATGATTGTTCGCGCAGCGGCATTACTTTAGACTGCATCAATCTGTTGGATGATTTCTGGAAGATATTTACCGTAATGTATGGGTCTAGCGCACCGGGACTGCCGTTCACGTCATCAAAGTATAAATTCAATGTGAGCCGGTACTCGCTGCGCTGCAGATACTGCAACTCAAACTCACCACCAACAATGTGGGTAGCCCAGGCTTTACTTAAAACTAAAAAGCTGCATAGCAACAGCAGGAGTATACGTTTTGGCATAAGCACGGCAACGAAGTGGAATATCACGTATCCGAAAGCATTATAAATATAAGCAAAAGACACGAGTTTTAAGATTATCAGAATATTTTTTCAGGTACTGAACGCAACTTTCATATTAAATGAATGATAGAAAGTATACTTTACCTGCAATAAGTAAGAAACATAAGTGTTACGTGAAGTTGCCGGGCATCGGGGATGGGAGATGCAAGGCTTTATTCCGGCTTAAAGCTGATAATCCGGCTTTTATGCAGCATAATAGGATGCTTGAAATGCAGCATTTATATTGTCCGCTTATTTGATACTAGCAGCAGGCAATGTTATATCTGAAGAGCGGTCGTCATCATGACAGGACCGGGGACTTAAGGCTGATAGTTGTTTCCTTCAGAGGGCAGCTCATCAGGCTGTAGTACTTTGTCGAGTAAATCCGTAAATGCCAGGGGTCTGGAGAAGTATGGATCAGCATAAGAATCAGCCAGCAGGCGTATGTAGCCGGGGTTCCTGTTAATCTTTATATAATCGAGTGTAATGTTGCCGTAAAGCTGGTTGCAAAGGCCGGAGCCCGGCAGTTCGGCAGCGGGGGGCAGCAGTATGTATTTATTTACCTGTTCGGTATAGCGGGCATGCCTTTTCTCAAGCTCGTCCATGCTGTGCAGGCAATAACCCTGCGCCAGCACCCGATCTTTGAGAAAATCAAACAGAAAGCTGAAGTTTTCTGAGCTGATAGCCGGATCATGGAAAAAGATGAACCCTTTGCGGTTTTCCGCTTCCACTAATTGTACCCGGCAACTATGGGGCAGGCCGGCCTTCTGGTAATGATATGCTTTATACAGCGGGCCTGTCCAGCGGAGGTATGCCTGATTGTTTATCCATTTTTTGTACGCAGCCCTGTATGCTGCAGAACGTCTTAATTTTCGGCAGGTCGGAAGTTTGACTTCCCAGGCTAACAATCGTTTTAAAAATTCGTTAAACGGCATTTAGTAATTTATTCTTAAACATGTTTCGCGTTAAATAGTTTGAGTTCTGTGCAGGCAATTTATTGCAGCTTGCCCATTATCGGTTATACTATTTTATTGTTAATCAATTTAAAAACAGGCACTATCTTATTGTACAAAACCTTTGTAGCCGGTACTTAGCTTTAAAGGTTAACTATCCCTATGAACATGCTGACACAAGAACTTGAAATGAAGCGGCGGCTGTTGCAGGAATGCATCAGGATGCTGAACATGCAGATGAAAGCTGCGAAAGAGGCCATGGACGATGCGCAGGAAAGCGCAAACGAGCACCAGGGCGCTATGGAAGATAAATTTGAATCTTTCCGGGAAGCTTGCCAGATTCAGCGCGACATGTACGCGCGCCAGCTGGATGAGCTGATAACAACCATGAGTGTGCTCAAACGCATCAACGCGACCAAGTCCAATCACGACGTTTCGCTTGGCGCTGTGGTGCACACAGAGCTGCAGAATTATTTTATAGGCGTCAGCCTCGGCGAAATTAAAGTCGAAGGCACCTCCTATTATGCTATTTCCGGCATGTCGCCGCTGTTTAAGGCTATGGCCGGCAAAAGCGCAGGCGAGTATTTCACCTTCCGCGATAAGTCTTACAAAATTCTGGAGGTGTTTTAGGTAGCAGGGCCTTATAGCCGAATTTTAACCTGCGAAAGCAGGAGCAACCTTTTTGGCTGGGATAGGTTAAAAGAAAAAGTAAAGGGTTGAAAACAAAGAAGGGCAGCATCAGTGCTGCCCTTCTTTGTTTTGTGCTAGAGAGAAAGTTAATCAACGCGCGTCCAGTCCTGCGACCTGCCGATGAGGGAAATGCCGATATATCCTTTCACTTCCATCTTATCTTTACCAGTCATTTTCATATAGCAGGAGTATGTTTTGCCACTTTCCGGATCGTAGATAGTGCCTTCGTCCCATTTGTTATCTCCGTCGTACACAAAGCCTTTCATAAATTCAAGGCCAAGCAGCGGCCGGCTTTGCAGCTTTTTGCTGGGATTGTTGATATCTGTTTTAGGCTTGCCATTCAGCAGCGGCTCCCGGAGCGACACAATTTTGCCACACAGCTTATCGCCGCACTTATAAATTTCAAATTTCGCTTTGCCTTCCTCATTCGTCCAGGTGCCGAGTGGGGAAAGTTTTTGCGCCCATGCAAACGTAGAGAACAGCATAAGCGCAACAAGTATAAATAAGTGCTTTTTCATATTCTGGTAATTTTAAGATGGATATCTAATGTAATATAAGAAAATAATTCAGATCAAGCCAGAAACCGCTTGCTGCACGAAGAAATTGTTTATTTCTGTTAACTTGTAGCAAATGTATTGCCAAATAAAAGTATAAAACTTACGCAGCCATGTGGCTTACGGCACAGGTGGTAAAACCGACGGTTTCTGTATATAGTTGAGTTAAAGAGCCTTGTATAAAAAGTAGCCGGAACGGGAAAAAACAGCTGTAAAAAGTATAAAAAATAACCCCTTAACCTTGTGAACTTTTAAGCGTTATTTTATCTTTAGAAAAATGTAGCGAGTGCTACGGCTCAGGTCTTCAGGCAAACTTACAGAATGCCGGAAGTGCAGAGTGTATGTCGGACTAAAGAGAGAGGAGGTGCTATGTCTAATCCATCAGACGTCTTAGTAAGCCAGGGTAAAATTGTTCACATTAATTGTGAGCTGGCTTAGTAAGCAGTACTTACTGCTTGCGCAGTAATTTTACCTTTGGTCTTTAAGATGGCGCTACTGCCTGTCAGGGTGCCGCTTGCTAAGATGAAGAAGGATTTTTTGAGCGCCAGATGTACCTTGACGGGCTACATCTGGCGCTTTTCCTTTTTATACTTTACAAGTCATCTTTATACACAGATCTGTCGCGCAGGCGCCGCTCCCGCACAAACGAGCCCACGAAAAACAGCGTGGCGATAAAACAGCTCAGTCCCATTAACAGCAGCAGCACATCCTGCGTGCTCCACGAGGCGTCGGCGCTTACCTGCAAACTCAGCAGGACAGCTGCCAGCAGCGTGAGCGAAGTAACGGTATGAAATACAAAGCGGTTGTGCTTGCGCAGGTGATAAGTGCAGGCCAGCAGCAGCAGACCGAAAACAGGAACCGCTAGTGCCGTAACAGGCTGGTCAGGTATTACAACATAACGGGTAAGCCCGACAAGAATTAAAACCAGCCCGTTTATACTGTTGATGACGTATGAATGTGCCATGGTTGCTTAGGTTTAGTAAAAGAAAAATGCAGCCTATGGTTTATACTTACGGAAAAAGTGCGGCAGGTTTGCAAAGTATGAATGCGCAGACAGCCCGCGCAAGGCTTGACGAAGCCTAAACAGAGGACAGGTGGCACAAACCGAACGTTTAAGGCTTACCTAGCTGATCATACTTTATACTGACCTTGCCTGCCTGTTCTCTGTTGATCCTGTTTTAAAGTATGCGGCGTACTTCCAGAAAGCGAAGATTGTAGCGTGAGCCCTCTACCTGGCTCACTTTCACGCCTCCGTTTGAAGAAGCATGCACAAAAGAAATCGTGTCGCCGGGCTCCGAAATAACGATGCCCACATGTCCGGGTTCCCGTATGCTGGGCTGTGTTCCTGTAAAAATAACCAGATCACCAGGCTGAGCTTGCTGCCGCTGCACCGGCTTACCTACCTCTGCCTGAAGCGCCGAAGAATGAGGTACATCCATACTGAAATGGTCAAAAACATGCGTTACAAAGCCGGAGCAATCAAAGCCACTGGGCTTAATGCCTGCATACACGTAGGGGCTTCCCTGCAAGCTTAAAGCGTATTTTACAAGCTTATCTGCCTTGTTTTGCACAGTTGCTGCAGGTACCGACTGCGTCCGTAGAGGTGATTTGGGCATAGTATAAGTTTCAGAAGCAGGAGAAGTATACTTGCGGGTGTGCGACCTTGCCGAAAGCAGTATGATGAAGACCAGGAAGGGCGATAAAAACAGGACGGCAGGTTTTCTCATAATGCTTGGTTTATTCGTTCAGGCATTGGCTGATAATACCATGCCAGTTTACAACTGCGGAGTTGCTCGGGCATACATCGTATGGACAATGCTTTAGCGGCAACAATGCTTGCTACCTATAACAAACATAGAGCTGTAAAAAGTTTACAGGCACAAAGTCTGCATTTACCCTTGTAATTTGCTATTACACGGAAAATATAGAAAAAATGTAACTTTTTATAAATTGTATCAAAGTGAACTCAAAATAATTTGTATTTTTGATCTTCTATCAATTATAAGATTCGATACAGGGATGATGATAAGCAGAAACAATACGTCGGAAGTGCGATTTGATCCGCTGCATGATCGGTTGCAGGTGCATTGTAGCCGTAGCTTTGATTCAGCCGGTTTCAGAAGTTCCCTCCTGGAAGCCCTGACGTTTGCGAAAGCGCACTATGTTAAACACTGGTTGCTGGATTTGCGTGAAATAGGGGAGTTGAGCGAAGAAGATGAAACGTGGGTATATGCGCAGCTTTTTCCTGAGATGATGATGACGCTGGGCGAGGAAAATTACCTGGCAGTCCTGATACCGGAACCTTGCTACCAGCATTTGCTTAAAGAATCAGGAGCAGAGGGGTTAACGAGTTATAACTCTTTCATCATCATACACAATTTTTATGAGCCCGAGAAAGCGCATGCATGGCTGAACAGACGCAGCCCACATGCAGCCTGAGCCATAGCGGCTCACGGCTATGCCATTCCTTAGCAGAAGCAGCAGGACAGGATTTTGAAAAGCAGGGTAAATGTTGTAAAATGCCGAAGCTTTAACCAAAATCCCAACGAATAACATGCTTCAACAAAAGAAATTAATTTTACCTTTCCTGTTAATGGCCTTTTTATGCCTCGGCAACGTTGCCGCCACCCTGGCTGCGGAGCTACAGTATACTTTGTCTATGCCGGAACCTCACACGCATTACTTTAAGGTGGAGGCAGATTTGTCGGGTGCTAATAAAAAATATATAGACTTTACCATGCCGGTTTGGGCGCCGGGTTCTTACCTGGTGCGGGAGTTTGCCAAAAATGTAGAGAACTTCGAGGCTACTGATAAATCCGGCAAAAGCCTGCGCGCCGAAAAAATCGATAAAAATACCTGGCGCGTATACAGCAACAAAGCTGATGCCGTGCATGTGTCCTACGACGTATACGCTTTTGAAATATCGGTGCGCACCAGCTTTCTGGATGCCTCACATGGTTATGCGAACGGCACGAGCACCTTTATGTACCCGGAAGGCTATGAGAAAACTGCCGGAACACTGGTGGTAAAGCCGTACCAGGGCTGGGACAAAGTATCTACAGGCCTTAAAAGTACCGGTAAGTTTACGTATACTTTTCCCAACTATGATATTCTGGCCGATTCTCCGCTCGAGATCGGTAACCACCCGGTATATGAATTTACAACAAATGGGGTGAAGCATGAAGTAGCGATGTACGGCGGCGGCAACTATGACCCGGAGCGCCTGATGGCAGACATGCAGAAAGTAACTGAAGAAGCCGGCAAAGTAATAGGCGAGCTGCCCGTGGATCGCTACGTGTTTATTGTACACAACCTGGACCACGGCGGTGGCGGCCTGGAGCACCTGAACTCTACTACGCTGGAAACCTCCCGCTGGAACTATGGTACTGAAGCTGGCTACAACGGTTTCCTGAGCCTGGTGGCACACGAGTATTTTCACCTCTGGAACGTGAAGCGCCTCCGCCCGCTGGCACTGGGGCCATTCGACTATAACCAGGAAAACTATACCGACATGCTATGGGTGTCGGAGGGTATTACCAGTTACTACGATGATTTGATAGTGCGCCGCGCTGGCTTTATAACACCACAGCGCTACCTCGATATTGTAGCTTCCAGCATCAGCAACGTGGAGAACACGCCCGGCAACAAAGTGCAGACAGTAGCCGAATCAAGCTACGATGCCTGGATTAAGTATTACCGCCGCAACGAGAACTCCAACAATGCCGAAGTATCCTATTATACCAAAGGCGGCGTGATGGGCCACTTGCTGAACATGGACATTATGCGCAGCACCAAAGGAGAAAAGTCTCTGGATGATGTGATGCGCTACATGTATAACCGCTATTACAAGCAACTGAAGCGGGGCTATACCCAAGCAGAATTTCAGGAAGGTGTGGAGAAAATAGCTGGGCACAGTATGGACGATTTTTTCCGGGATTATGTAAACGGTACCAAAACCCCGGATTATAGCGCATACTTTAACGCGGCCGGGCTGAAACTGGTAAACGAGAACGCAGATCGTAACGTACCGGGCTGGGGCGCTGCTACGGCTGCATCTGATGGCAAAGTACTGGTGCGGGCAGTAAACCGCGGCAGCAGCGCCTGGGAGGGCGGCCTGAACGTGAACGATGAGATCATCGCCATCAACGGATATCGTATCGATAACAATGACCTGAGCCGCATCCTGAGCGAACACAACATAGGCGACAAGCTGGAAGTGCTGGTGGCCCGCGATGGCAAACTGGTAACGCTACAAGTGCCGCTGCTGAAGGACAAAACCATCCGTTATCATTTTGAAGAAGTGGCCAGTCCAACCGCGCTGCAGCAGGAAATCTTCAACAAATGGTTGTATATAAAAAATAGCTAAGCCCTAAGTATAAATTTGACAGGAACGGTGAGACGGATGTGGTAAAAGCATGCGCCTCACCGTTTTTTGTTTCTCACCAGGTTCTTCTTTTGACGGGGCTTTTTCCAAAATACTACAATTTATACTTAGCTTATTGGGAAAATGAAGCTTGGCGGTGGTGTGCGCTTGCAAACGCATACCAGCACCAAGCGTACCCGTATTCAATCTGATATTTCTTTAGAAGTATAAACAGAAGCGATAAATAGGCTCATTCTTCTGACTTATACTTTGCTATTCCAGCCGGAAGGAGGCGCTCACGACGGCCGTGATTTCTTTATCGATAGAAGAAACATCGTTAATGCCATAGTCGGAAATCATGTTGGAGTTGACAGGCGTAATCTGGATCACCCCCATCCGGGCAGTCGTAATCGGCCCAAGTTCAGAGCCGGTGGCTTCCGCAATTTTCTGGGCCCTATTGAGTGCATCTTTTGCTGCATCAGCCTGTATTTCCACTTTCAGATCGGCCAGTTTGGTATAATAGTATTCCGGCGGGTTCACCGAAAAGTTCACGCCTTTGTTTACCAGTGATGTAATATCAAGTGATACCTGTTTTATCCTGGCGACATCCTCCGATTGCACATCAATCATCTGGCTGGCATTATAAGCCAGAATATTGTTTGTCTGGAAACCCTGGCCATTCAGCTCAAATACCGGGTTCAGGCTTATGGTGCTCTGGTTGATGGCAGTTGCAGCAAAGCCCTGTTGCCTGAGGTAAGCAAGTATGGCAGGGCGCTGCTGCTGCAGGTTCTGGTAAGCTTCTTCGGCCGTAGCGCCGGAGGCCTGCAGGTTGCCTCTCAAGATTCCTAAATCAGATACAATATCCCTCTTTGCAGAGCCGGTTACATTGATGGTCTGATTCGCCTGCCCCCGTTCCTTCAGAAACAAACCCAGAAGCAGCGTACATATAATAAAGCTTATACCCAGAATGGTTACAGGGAGAACGAGATTTGGGTTCTTTTTCATGATGCTGGCGTTAGGCGGTAATTGATCTATATGCGTGTTCATATCAAATAATATAGCATGTCTTAGATGTCTTTGTTAATTGTATTTAATAAATATGTGTAAGCTTTTATTTATAGACATTTTTATAATTTACCAAAGTTTACAGTTGGTTTTAAAAGATAAAAATATTATAATTTGGTTTATTGCGCTAAACCGTTTAATTTTCGAGAAATTTAATTAAATTTATATTTCTATTTATGGTGGCTGTCGAAACCCCATGCATCCGAATAGTTTATTATCCTGAGAGTGAATCTCTGCTAATCAAATGGTTGCAGAAGCCGGGGGTTGTTGCTTTCAGAGAAGCTTACCTACAGATACTTAAAGTTGCAACTATAAACAATGTTATAAAATTCTATTGTACAGATTTAAGCTGCATAGGAGCTTTGGACCGGGAACAGGAGACCTGGTTGAATTTGGAATATTACCCGATGGTGTATAATGTAATAAAAGACAATATTTATGCAGCTGTAGTATTTTCTGAAGAACATTTCAAAGCTATTGTCAGCAATTACCAGGTGGCGTCGCCGGCAGCGCAGCATCAGTTTATAAACTTTACTTACTTTACAGATCTGGAGGAAGCCCTGTTCTGGCTGCAGAGCATAAAAAAAGGCCCGGATACAGCCTTGTTGTCTGCTGCACCCCGGCCTTTTAATTGACGTATACATTTTCCCGGCTCATGGGAAAATGCCAAGCGCTTCATAACTTACCCCAATTTTCTCGATGGCTGTCAGGAAGGCTGCCGTGCGGAGGTCGGGTATTTTCTTCAGAACCATCACATCCCTGATTTCGTGATAAGCGTTTATCATGGTGTCTTCCAGGCCGGAGCGTACCAGGTCTACTTCATCAGCACCCTGAATCAGGATATGGCGCTCCTGCTGAGACATGCTTTTGCCGGAAGATGATTCGATGGCATTAACTATACGCCGGAGGCTTGCTTCCTCTGCGCGCTTGCCCATACGCCCAAAGCGCACATGCGACAGGTTTTTAAGCCACTCGAAATAAGATACAGTTACGCCGCCTGCATTCAGGTACAGGTCTGGTATAATAATGACGCCGTTCTGGAGCAACACCCGCTCTGCATCTTTGGTAACAGGTCCGTTAGCGCCTTCGGCCACAATCTTTGCTTTGATCCTGGCCGCATTGTCGCTGTTGATCTGGTTTTCTAACGCCGCCGGAATTAAGATATCGCATTCAACTTCCAGCAACTCCATCGAGTTTTCATAATTCTTCGCATTCGGGAAGTTAAGTATAGACCCGTTCTCGCTGCGGTGCTTGAAAGCCTGCTGTACATCTATGCCATTCTCGTTGAAGATACCACCCTCGCGCTCCGCAATCCCCACAATAATAGCACCATCCTGCTGGCAGAAATAGGCTGCATGGTAACCTACGTTTCCGAGACCCTGCACCACAATGCGCTTGCCCTGCATGGTATGGCCATCCAGGTTTTTTCCTTTCAGCAGATCGGAATCGGCAAGCGCTTCTCTGATACCGTAGTATATGCCAAGGCCGGTGGCTTCTGCGCGCCCCCTGATGCCGCCCTGCCCGACAGGCTTGCCCGTTACGCAGCCCAATGCATTGGTTTCGCCATAGTTGAGCGCCTGGTAAGTATCAGCAATCCAAGCCATTTCACGGCTGCCGGTGCCATAATCAGGAGCAGGTACATCAATGCCAGGACCAATCAGGTTTTTGCGGATAAGTTCGGCAGCAAAGCGGCGGGTAACTTTCTCCAGTGTTTTTACGGATGTGGTGCGCGGGTTGATTCTTACGCCGCCTTTGGCGCCGCCGAAGGGCACATCCACCACGGCACATTTAAAAGTCATGAGCGCAGCCAGGGCAATCACTTCGTCCTCATCTACCTGCATGCTGTAACGTATACCTCCTTTTGAGGGAAGTTTATGGTGGCTGTGCTGCGCCCGTATACCTTCCACCACTTCTATCTTACCATCAATCTCAACCGGAAACGACACTTTATACACACTGTTGCAGGTCCTGATTTGCGCCAGTATACCCGCATCCAGGCGTGAATAGCTGGCTGCGTTGTCAAAAAACTGGTGGACACTATCTAAAAACTGCCTGCCTTCGTTGGGGTTATTTGCCATACAAGTTTGGTTTTGGTTTTAGCTTTAATTGATTTTAGAACGGTTACCGGATCGATTTGTTCTGAAATTCTCTGCAATGACCGGCTTGGCTGTTAAAAGGCTGGCGTAAGGTAGCCTTACTCTTATTCCGTTAAATCACCTTCCGGAAATAAAGGCGACAACAGCAAAACGTGGCCACTCAGTTTTAAGGAATAAGAACTGATTTGCGCCAGTCATACATTATGCGCGCAACATAGAAATCTGACATATTTGTTGGCTTGTTTGCTCATGTTACTTGAATATTCAGGCAAAAGATATTTATACCTTCGGCCACAAAAGCAGAGGCGAAGCCTTCTACCTGCTTCGCCTCTGCTGCTGTATAAGTATAGGCTGTTATTTCACAGAGAGGAGCTCCACATCAAAAATGAGGGTAGCATTGGGACCGATGGCGTCGCCTGCGCCCTGGCTGCCATAAGCCAGTTCAGACGGTATAAACAATCGCCATTTAGCGCCTTCTTTCATCAGTTGCAGGGCTTCGGTCCAGCCCGCGATGACGCCGTTTACCGGGAAAGTGGCCGGCTGACCGCGCTCATAGCTGGAGTCAAACACAGTGCCGTCAATCAGGGTGCCATGGTAATGAGTGGTTACAGTATCGGTTTTGGACGGCGATTTGCCATTACCTTCCTTTAGTACCTGGTATTGCAGACCGCTCGGCAAGGTTTTTACGCCCTCTTTTTTGCTGTTTTCTGCCAGGTATGCTTCGCCCGCTTTTTTGTTATCAGAGCCCTGGGCGCTTTGTTTTTGTCCCATTTCCTGTTGTAAGGCCGTCATAGCCTGCTGTATTTCGTCCTGCGATAAACTGGAAGGTTTCCCGGCTGCTACTTCTTTCAGGCCCTGCATAAACGGATCGGCTTCTACTTCAATACCTTGTTTGCGAAGGTTGGCGGCCATGTCGCGGCCAATGATGTAACTGATCCTGTCTTTCTGATTTTCTGGTTTCATAAAAATGAATTTGGCACCAGGGCTGGTGCGGTTAAAAATATACGCCATTTCCGGCGCCGGCGCAAAGCTACGCCATTTCTAAGAACGGAAAGAGTGGGAGAGAGGATACAGGCGCCACCTTCAGATGCAGAAATAGTAGCTGGCTGCCCGTCGTTCGTGGTCTTTATACTTCAAAATATACGATGGCAGCAACCAAAACTGATGAGTATGAGGTAATGAGTTATACTTCTACATTGCTGAGGCACGGTCTATTAACCAAGCCTGGCTATGTTGTAACATTAATTTTAATTAAATTCTTTGGGTTAATCAATCGTTTGATTAATTTTGCAGCCGGATTGCATAAACGAACCATGACCAAGGAAGACAAGAGAAAGCATATACTGGATACTGCAGAGAAAATGTTTGCAGCATTTGGTTACGAAGGTGCTTCTACGCGTCAGCTGGCCAGTGAAGCAGGCGTGAACATGGCCATGCTGAACTATTATTTCGGCTCCAAGGAAAGCCTGCTGCAGGCGGTGCTGGAGCGGCGGATTGCAGGTATGCGGAACCAACTGGAAGAAGCGAAAGAAGTAAATGCTTCGGCCTGGGAGAAGCTGAACCGTGCCCTGGAAATTTACCTGAACAGGGTGAGCGCCAATAATTCTTTCCACCGGATTATCTACCGCGAAATTTCACTTAACCAGCGTTCAACTCTGAGTTACTTTCTTTCTGAGAATGTTTTCCGCAACGTGCAAACCATCATGGACATTATCCGGGAGGGTATTCAGGATAGCTCGTTCCGGAAGGTGGATGTGGAGATGACGGCAGCCAGTATTTTAGGTACCATTTACTATCTCCTTAATTCAGAACAGGTTGCTGCCCGCCTGCTGGACACTGATTTTCAGGATCAGGCGGCGGTAGACACAGAAATTAAGCCCCGCATCAAAAAGTTTTTACACGATTATCTACAAGCATATTTAATGCATCATGATTCAGAGAAGCAGTAATGTTTTTGCACGTTTAGCTTTCAGGCGCGTGCATTCCCGTTTTCAGAAGTATGGGTTGCTGGCGCTGCTGCTGTTGCTCGGCGGTGCTGTTTCGGCGCAAAACGTACGGCAACTGAGCCTGGAAGAGGCCATCAGGCTGGGCACCCAGAACAGCAACACTATCAAGCTTTCACAGGCCAGGATTGAGGAAGCTATTTCCAGGTACAACCAGGTGAAAGACAACACGCTGCCAACCGGAAGCGTGAGCTATACTTATAACCACGCTGAAATACCGACTACCACCTTTAAAATTTCTGATAAGGCAGAGCCCTTTTTCCTGCCGAGGCGGGCGGATGCTTTTCTGGGAACTTTCACCTTGCAGGAAGTGATTTTTGGCGGCAACAGGCTCAAATATGCAACAGAATCCACTGCTTTGCTGACGCAGGTGGCGCGCCTGGATGCGGAGAGTGATAAGGAGGAGTTGGTATACAATATAGCCAGCGCATACTTTAACTTATACAAACTGCAGCAGAGCCAGCAGGTGGTTGCACAAAACCTGGAAGCCATAGACCGCCAGATAAAACAGGCGCAACGCTTTTTTGAGCAGGGGCTGGCTACCCGCAACGATGTGCTGCGCTTCCGGCTGCAGCGCAGCAACATAGAGCTGTCGGGCGTGGATTTGGAAACGAACCGCAAAGTGGTAGTGTACAACCTCGATATTATGCTGGGCCTGCCCCCCGAAACGAATCTGGCTGTAGAGAAAATAGAAACGCCCGGGCAACTAACTGTCCCTGTGGCAGCCTTTGTGGACACAGCCCTCGTTAACCGACAGGAGATAAAGGCGCTGGGCCTGCAAACCAAAGTGGCAGATAACCAGATTAAATCCATTAAAGCTGAAAAAATGCCGTCTGTACTGGCGAGTGCCAGCGCTTACTACATCAACCCGAGTGGCGCTTTTGTGCCGCCTGCCAACAGCTATGTGGCTCCCGTTATGGCGGGTGTAACCGTAGCCTGGAACTTTGATCAGCTGTGGCTGAACGACAACAAGGCAGCTGAAGCCAGAATAAAGAAAACGGAAGTGGAAATCAGCAGGGACGCAACCATAGACCTTGTAAAAACACAGGTCAACGAGAGCTATCAGAATTACCGGAAGGCGCTGGAACGGGTACAGATTCTTGAAACAGCCATTGCCCAGGCTACGGAAAACGACCGCATGGTGGAGTCGCAATACCAGAACACCATTGCTTCGGCCATCGACAGGGTAGATGCAGAAACGCAGCTGTTTGAGGCGCAGATTAACCTGGCGCTGGCCAAGGCTGACGCCGACCTGGCCTATTATACTTTGCTGAAATCAACAGGAACATTAACACATAACCAGTAGTAACACAACATGGAAACCGTAAAGAAAAAGCCAAACAGAATCATTCCCATTATTCTGGGCATATTGCTCGTTGTCGGGGGTATTTTTGGTGTAAAAGAGTACCTGTACTATAGCAAGCACGAGGATACCGACGATGCACAGATAGATGCGGATATCAGCCCCGTGGTTACGCGCGTGGGCGGCTACGTAGATTCTATCATGTTTGAGGAAAACGAACATGTTGAGGCAGGGCAGGTACTTGTAAAACTTGACCAGCGCGATTACCAGATAAAGCTGGAGCAGGCGCAGGCAGCACAGCAGGGCGCTTCGGCCGGCACCAATGTGGCGCAGGCGCAAATTAATACCACCATTGCCAATGCGTCTACGGCAAAGGCCAACGTGGTAGCAGCGCGCGTAAAGCTGCGCCAGGCTGAGCAGGATTATGCCCGCTACGCTAACCTGGTTAAAGACGGTTCGGTAACCCAGCAGCAGTTTGAGCAGGCGCTGGCGCAGCGCGATGCCGCAAAGGCCGCCTATCAGGCTGCGCAGGATCAGTACAATGCCGCCACCAAGCAGATACAAACCACTAAATCGCAGCTGGCAGTATCAAACACTGGCGTAGACCAGAGCCAGGCCAATGTAGACTTTGCCAAACTACAACTGTCTTATACTACCATTAAGGCGCCGGTGAGCGGTATGGTTTCCAACAAAAACATACAGGTGGGCCAGCTGGTACAGCCAGGCCAGAAACTCTTCTCTATTGTGAATGACAGCAGCCTGTATATAACCGCTAACTTTAAAGAAACGCAGCTCGGAAACCTGCACGAAGGCCAGCATGTGGACATTGAAGTAGATGCTTTTCCGGATGTGGAACTGGACGGTGTAATTTATAACTTTTCGCCGGCTACAGGCGCCAAGTTCTCGCTGCTGCCGCCGGACAACGCCACTGGTAACTTCGTGAAAGTGGTACAGCGCGTGCCCGTTAAAATCAAAATCAAGCCGAATAAAATCATGGATAAGCTGCGCCCGGGTATGAGCGTGAAAGTGTCTGTGCTTACCAAAGAAGACGCATAAAGATGGCGGAAACAGGTATAAAAAAATGGGTCATCACGATAACGGTGATTTCAGCCTCCCTGCTGGAGCTGATAGATACCACCATCGTGAACGTATCCATCCCCCAGATTCAGGGAAACCTGGGCGCCACGCTCGAAGACGTTGCCTGGCTCACCACGGGCTATGCCGTAGCAAACGTTATCATTTTGCCTATGTCGGGGTGGCTCGGCAGCTTTTTCGGCCGGAAGAACTACTTCCTGGGATCGATTATTCTCTTCACCATTGCCTCCTTTCTGTGTGGTAATGCCACCAACCTGGATGAGTTGATTCTGTTCCGGATTTTACAGGGGGTAGCGGGTGGCGGATTAATTTCTACGGCACAGGCCATACTTCTGGAAACATGGCCTCCTGAAGAGGTAGGCATTGCTACAGCCCTGTTTGGCCTCGGAGCCGTTTTCGGCCCGACTATCGGGCCGACACTGGGTGGCTATATTACCGACAACTACTCCTGGCCCTGGATTTTCTACGTGAATATTCCGGTGGGAGCCGTAGCTGCCTTTGCAACGTATACTTTCATTAATGCAACACCTAAGACAGGCAGAGGCAAGCCGATTGACTGGTGGGGAATTATCCTGCTGGCCGTAGCTGTCGGAAGCCTGCAAACATTGCTGGAGAAAGGCGAGTCCGAAGACTGGTTTGCCACAACTTATATTACCGTACTGGCGGTAGCTGCGGTTGTAGGCACGCTGCTGTTTATGTGGCGCGAAATGACCACTGAGTATCCGATCGTAAATTTCAAAATTATGCGGCACCGGAGCTTTTCGCTGGGTATGTTAACGTCCTTTGTGCTGGGCTTCGGTCTGTATGGCTCCGTGTTTGTATTCCCGATATTCTGCCAGCAGTTATTGGGCTTTACGGGGCAGCAAACGGGACTTATCCTGCTCCCGGGGGGCCTGTGTACCATCGCCATGATGCCTTTTGTGGGTATTATGCTGAAACGCGGGGTGCCCGCACAGTTCATGGCCACGGCAGGTATGGTTTTGTTTTTTGTCTTCTCCTCAATGTTGAGTAAATCCACGCTGTCGTCCGGAACCGAAGATTTTTTCTGGCCGCTCGTCATCAGGGGTATCGGCATGTCTATGCTGTTCGTGCCGCTCACCACGCTGGCTATTCAGGATTTGAGAGGAAGTGAAATAGGACAGGGAACAGGCCTCAACAACATGATGCGCCAGCTGGGCGGTTCGTTTGGTATTGCCGCGCTCACCACCCTGATTCACATCCGCCAAGGCTTGCACCGCAGCAATTTGCTTAGCAACATCAACGAGTATAATCCTGCTTTTGTGGAGCGTTTCCAGGGCATGGTGCAGAGCTTTGTGGCCAAAGGCTATACTTTTCTCGATGCGCAGGTGGCAGCTTATAAGGCAATGGAAGGAACGGTAATCAGGCAAACGCTCTTACTTACCTATACTGATATTTACTGGATATCAGGGATTATCATGCTTTGCGCCATTCCAATCGTATATCTGCAGAAGTTCAATAAAAATGCTAACGTGCCGGTTGACGTGCATTGACGGGCTATACTTTCAGGTATACTTCAGGTTTATACTTTGTCAGAACACAAAATGCCCGCAGCTGGATTTTAGTTGTGGGCATTTTGTGTTTATAATGGTTTTCGCCGTTTTGCGTTTAAATTATAGGTAAACGTGTGCATCCTCATCCGAGAGATCGATGGCGACGTGTTCTGCTCTGTAAGTGCTGCTTAAGTATATGTAGGCTGCAGCTCCGATTACCAGAAAGGCTGTGCCCACCAGGGCTAGGGAAAGTTTCATGCTGTATGCAACGTATGGTTGCACCTGTTTACGTTTAATGCTGCCAAGTGTTTGCTAAAGACCACTGATGACCAGGCAACGTTTCAGCACAAGCACAAATGCTAAAATCCTTTTGGACGGCAAAGCTTTAAGATCTGCGTAGTTTCTGACTACGTGAGAGAAAATATGCTGGTGCGAGCTTGCAGCTCGTATCTTCTTATATACAAAAGATACGAGCTGCAAGCTCGCACCAGCAGAATTAAATCTTTTATAAACAAAAGGTCAGGCTAAATGCCTGACCTTTTGTTTAATGCTATACTTATGAAAAAGATTACATATTCCGTCTGTACTGGCCACCTACTTCGAACAATGCGTTCGTAATCTGGCCGAGCGAACAGTATTTCACCGTTTCCATCAGTTCCTCGAAAATGTTGCCGTTGTTGATGGCTACCTGTTGTAAGTGTTTCAGCAGCTCTGCCGATTTATCAGCATTACGCTCCTGCAGGCCGTGTACCATACTTATCTGGTATTGCTTTTCTTCTTCGGTAGCCCGGATAACTTCTTTTGGAAGTACGGTAGGCGAACCGGTGGAGGATAGAAAGGTATTTACGCCAATAATCGGATATTCGCCATTATGTTTCAGTGTTTCGTAGTATAAACTTTCCTCCTGAATTTTGCCGCGCTGGTACATGGTTTCCATAGCACCCAGCACACCGCCGCGCTCCGTAATTCGGTCAAACTCCAGCAATACCGCTTCTTCTACCAGGTCGGTTAGTTCTTCGATGATAAAGGAGCCCTGCAGCGGGTTCTCGTTTTTGGCTAAACCTAACTCGCGGTTAATGATCAGCTGAATTGCCATGGCCCGGCGCACCGACGCTTCTGTAGGGGTGGTGATCGCCTCATCATAAGCATTGGTATGCAGTGAGTTACAGTTGTCGTAAATGGCATAGAGCGCCTGCAGCGTTGTGCGGATGTCATTAAAGTCGATTTCCTGTGCGTGCAGCGAACGCCCGGACGTCTGGATGTGGTACTTGAGCATCTGCGAGCGGGCATCGGCGCCATATTTCAGCTTCATGGCTTTCGCCCAGATTTTGCGTGCCACCCGGCCAATCACCGCATATTCCGGGTCGATGCCGTTGGAGAAGAAGAAGCTCAGGTTCGGCGCAAACTTGTTGATGTCCATACCGCGGCTCACATAATATTCCACAAACGTGAAGCCGTTTGCCAGCGTAAAGGCCAGCTGCGAAATAGGATTTGCACCCGCCTCCGCAATATGGTAGCCCGAAATGGAAACCGAGTAGAAGTTACGGATGTTCTTGTTGATGAAGTAAGCCTGCACATCGCCCATCAGGCGCAGCGAAAACTCTGTAGAGAAAATACAGGTATTCTGCGCCTGGTCTTCTTTCAGGATATCGGCCTGCACCGTGCCGCGCACCGAAGCCAGCGTACGTGTTTTGATCGGCTCGTATACATCGGCAGGCAGCACCATGTCGCCTGTCACCCCTAACAGCATTAACCCTAAGCCATCGTTGCCTTCCGGCAGTGGTCCCTGGTACGTTGGGCGCGCCGCACCTTTCTCCTGATAAATAGTATCAATTTTCCGGTTGATTTCATCCTCCAGGCCATGCTCCTTAATATACAGTTCGCATTGCTGGTCAATGGCCGCGTTCATAAAAAAGCCTGTCAGGATAGCGGCGGGGCCGTTGATGGTCATGGAAACGGACGTCATCGGATCAGCCAGGTTGAAGCCCGAGTATAGTTTCTTGGCATTGTCGAGGCAGCAGATACTCACGCCCGAATTACCAATCTTGCCATAAATGTCCGGCCGGTAGTCCGGGTCTTCACCGTATAGTGTTACCGAATCAAAGGCTGTAGACAAACGTTTAGCCGGCATGCCGAGGCTCACGTAATGGAAGCGGCGGTTGGTGCGTTCCGGTCCGCCTTCGCCGGCAAACATGCGCGTCGGGTCTTCGCCTTCGCGCTTGAACGGGAACACGCCAGCGGTATAAGGAAACTCGCCAGGCACATTTTCCTGCAGGTTCCACTGCAGTATATCGCCCCAGGCCTCATACCTGGGTGTGGCTACTTTGGGTATCTGCAAATGCGACAGCGACTCGGTATGCGTTTTTATCTTGAGTTTTTTGTCGCGCACTTTAAAAGTATAAAACTCATTTTTGTAAGCCTGTACTTTGTCTTTCCAGTTCTCGAGTATTTTACGGTTCTGGCCGTCCAGGTTCAGTTCAATTTCGGCATAGGCCTGCTCCAGTTGCTTTACCAGGCGGTCCTTGTCTTCCACAGCTATACTTTGCACCGCCTCTATAGACTTTCTGATGCCGTAGAGTTTCTGCGCCACTTCTGCCTGCTCTCTGCCCCACTTGTCGTAACTGCGGATGGTTTCGACAATTTCTGAAAGGTAGCGTGTGCGGGCAGGCGGAATGATATATACTTTCTCCGACATCTCTTTCGAGGTTTTCAGGTGCGAGTCGAAGGCAAGGCCTGTTTTTTCGGAGATTTTGGCCATGAGGGCGCGGTACAACTGGTTCATGCCTGGGTCGTTAAACTGCGAGGCAATGGTGCCGAATACCGGAATATCTTCGTCGCTTACGTCCCAGATCTGGTGGTTGCGTTTGTACTGCTTCTTCACGTCACGCAGCGCGTCTAAAGCGCCGCGCTTGTCAAACTTATTGAGCGCAATCACATCAGCAAAGTCCAGCATGTCGATTTTCTCCAGCTGCGTGGCCGCGCCATATTCCGGCGTCATCACATACAGGCTGGTATCCGAGTGCTCAATAATTTCAGTATCAGACTGGCCGATACCGGAAGTCTCCAGAATAATCAAATCGAAATCCGCCGCTTTAATAATATCCACGGCATCCTGCACATACTTGCTGAGGGCCAGGTTGCTCTGGCGCGTAGCCAGTGAGCGCATGTATACCCGTTCGTTAGAGATCGAGTTCATCCGGATGCGGTCGCCCAGCAGCGCACCACCGGTTTTGCGCTTCGACGGATCTACCGAGATAATGGCAATCTTTTTATCAGGGAAATCAATCAGGAAACGGCGCACCAGTTCATCTACCAGCGAGGATTTGCCGGCGCCACCAGTGCCCGTAATACCCAGCACAGGTGTTGTTCGTTGTCCGTTGTTCGTTGATCGGTCGGCTTTGTAGCTGCCGATGATCTGCTCTTTTACTTTGGCGTATTCTTCCGGGAAGTTTTCGGCGGCTGAAATCAGGCGGGCAATGTCTCTGGGATTTTTCTCTTTCAGGTGTTTGGCCTCGCCGTTCAGGTTCTGGCCCGTCGGAAAGTCGCACTGCTGCAGCATGTCGTTAATCATACCCTGCAAACCCATCGCGCGGCCATCGTCGGGGGAGTAGATGCGGGCGATGCCATACTGTTGCAGTTCCTCAATTTCTTCCGGAAGTATAACGCCGCCGCCGCCGCCAAACAGTTTGATGTGGCCACTGCCGCGCTCCTGCAGCAAATCATACATATACTTAAAGTACTCGATGTGGCCGCCCTGGTAGGAGGTAATGGCAATGGCCTGGGCATCTTCCTGAATAGCGCAGTCCACGATTTCCTGCACCGAACGGTTGTGGCCCAGGTGAATTACCTCGGCGCCGGAAGCCTGAATAATGCGGCGCATGATGTTAATGGCTGCATCGTGGCCGTCGAACAAAGAGGCGGCTGTTACAATACGGATATGGTTAACAGGCTTGTATGGTGCTACAGTAGTATAGGTCATATATACTTAACAGTATTTTTTCGGTTTTGATGCGAAGATAGGACTTAGATTTTTAGGATTGCTGAAATCACAGGATTTTGGAGCGGCATTTCATTCCGGGAAAAGGAAGGCCTGCCCGGCATTTCCCCGTGAAGCTTCAAACCATAGCAGCCTCTACCCTGGCTCAGCTTTTCTCCATTTCTTCCTGCTTCTCTTCTACTTTGTCCAGTACTTTTTCAGGAGCCACATTTTTGGCCAGTTCATCAATCTCCGGATTATGAGATTCTGCAATATCCATTTTCGCCGCAATGGCCCGCACCAGTTTAATCAGCTGCGTTATTTCATGTTCCGACAGCAGGCTTACCTGCAAATCCAGTTCGGCACGTTTATCAGCTTGGGCTGACATGCGGTTCTGGCTTATCAGCACAAAAGTAGAGAGGAAAATAGCTTCTACCGAGGCAATCATACCCAGCACGACAAACGATTCGTCGAATGGCTTCAGGCCTAGCCAGCCCAGATTCCAGATGACCCAAACGCTGTAAAGCACCAGGTGTATGTAAACGTAAGCCATGCTGCCAGCAAAGCGTGTAATGCTATCGGCGACTTTATCCTGCGTCTTTCTTGCTTTATCTTCCTGCTTTTTGCGCTCCAGCAACGCCTCAATATTGCGCTCCACCACATGCGTCATTCTCCCGCGCTCGTCTGGCGCCATTCCATTCTGTTGCTTGTTTCTCATATAAGTTTTTATGTTGATGCCTTATACGAGAGGCATTCTGAAGGAGATAAGGTGAGCGAAAGGGATTATATAAGATTAAAATGAAGTATGATTCCCGGAATAGCAAGTATAAAGTCTGCGGCTATTAAACTTTAGCAAGGCCTGGCTATCAGGCGATATAAAAATACCCGTTATACTTGTAGCGAGCCTATTTCTTAGTACTTCTGATGGCGCCGTACAGCACCGGACTGAAAAATCTTAGGTTTTCCAGGATGCACGCCATGCTATAGAACTTATCTGGTTCTATTTCCGAATTCTCGGCCATGGCTGCCAACAAGGTGTCCAGCGTGTCTTTAAATTTATCGTCAAACTCTTCTTCTGTCATTTCTATTTCCTGATGAGATTAGCTATAGAACTAACCATACTTATACTGATAAAATTTCACACAGAGCATTCTGTCAGTCCTGCAAAATGAAGTGCCTGCCCTATGCAGCAGCACGCCAGAGCAGGAACGTATTTATTGCAGGATATTTAAAATCTTCTTACATGATTAGAAGATTTCTTAACTTTGTTATTCGTATAGCTATTTATGAAGAACATTCGCAATTTCTGCATCATTGCCCACATCGACCACGGGAAAAGTACCCTGGCCGACCGCCTGCTAGAGTTTACCTCTACGGTGGCCGAGCGCGAGATGCAAAACCAGCTGCTGGATAACATGGATTTGGAGCGTGAGCGCGGCATTACCATCAAGAGCCACGCCATCCAGATGAATTTTCCTTACAAAGGAGAGAATTACGTGCTGAACCTGATCGACACACCCGGCCACGTAGACTTTTCTTATGAAGTATCCCGTTCCATTGCCGCCTGCGAAGGCGCTTTGCTCATCGTGGATGCCTCGCAGGGCATTGAGGCACAGACCATTTCCAATTTATACCTGGCCATCGGCAACGACCTGGAGATTATCCCGGTGCTGAACAAGATAGACCTGCCGCACGCCATGCCCGAAGAGGTGTCGGACCAGATTATCGAGCTGATTGGCTGCGACAAAGAAGATATCATCCATGCATCGGGCAAAGCCGGCATTGGGATAGAAGAAATACTGAACGCCATCTGCGACCGCATACCCGCGCCAAAAGGCGATCCGGAAGCACCGCTGCAGGCGCTTATTTTCGACTCTGTTTTTAACTCCTATCGCGGCATCGAAGTATACTTCCGCATTTTTAACGGCACCCTGAAAAAAGGGGAGAAGGTGAAGTTCATCAACACTGGCAGAACCTATGAGGCGGATGAAATTGGGGTGCTGAAACTGAACCAGGAAGCGCGGAAAGAGATGGGCGCCGGTAATGTGGGCTACCTGATTTCAGGTATAAAAAACGCCAAAGAAGTTAAAGTTGGCGATACCATTACGCATGTAGAACGTCCGGGAGCCTCTATTCAGGGCTTTGAGGATGTGAAGCCGATGGTGTTTGCCGGAATTTACCCCGTAGAGACCAGCGAGTACGAGGAACTCCGTACCTCCATGGAAAAGCTGCAGTTAAATGATGCCTCTCTGGTATGGGAGCCGGAAACATCTGCAGCGCTTGGCTTTGGTTTCCGTTGCGGTTTCCTGGGCATGCTGCACATGGAAATTGTGCAGGAGCGCCTGGAACGCGAGTTCGACATGACAGTAATTACGACTGTGCCGAGCGTGCAGTTCCATGCCTATACCACCAAGGAAAAGATGATTAAGGTGAATGCGCCTTCCGAGATGCCTGAGCCGAATTACATCGACCACATCGAGGAGCCATTTATCAAAGCGCAGATTATCTCCAAATCAGAGTTCGTGGGCCCTATCATCACGCTGTGTATGGACAAGCGCGGCATTCTGAAGAACCAGACCTATCTGACCAGCGACCGCGTTGAGCTTTCGTTTGAAATGCCCCTGGCCGAGATCGTGTTTGATTTCTTTGACAAGCTAAAAACCATTTCGCGCGGGTATGCGTCGCTGGACTATGAACTGATTGGTTTCCGCCCGTCGAACATGGTAAAGCTGGACATCATGCTGAACGGCGAGAAAGTGGATGCGCTGAGTGCCATTGTACACCGCGACAAAGCCTACGACTGGGGCAAGCGCCTCTGCGAGAAATTGCGTGAGTTGCTGCCGCGCCAGATGTTCGAAATTGCCATCCAGGCTGCTATCGGGCAGAAAATTATCTCCCGCGAGACGGTGAAAGCCATGCGTAAAAACGTGCTGGCCAAGTGTTATGGTGGCGATATTTCACGTAAACGCAAATTGCTGGAGAAGCAGAAAAAAGGTAAAAAACGCATGCGCCAGGTCGGCAACGTAGAAATTCCACAGGAAGCGTTTTTGGCCGTGTTGAAACTGGATTAAAAAGTATAACCAAGCCCTGATGTGCTGCAACATGTCGGGGCTTGGTTATACTATAAGATTGTAAAGCCAAATTTTGATGCCTGAACTCAGTAGATTTTATGGAATTATCATTTATATGTTTGTCAAAGACCATAATCCACCGCACTTCCATGCAAAGTATGGTGAGTTTATTGGTGTAATTGATATTAGAACAGGCGAAATAATTGAAGGAGACTTGCCGAGAAGAGCCCTACGTTTAGTACAAGATTGGGCTGAACTACACAGAATAGAACTGATGGCAAACTGGGAAGCGGCACAGTCCGATAGTCCTGAGCTAAATAAAATAGAACCTTTAAGGTAACCTTAGGAATGATACATTTGATAGAAGAAATTTTAAGTGTTGACCCTTCCAAACTTACGCTACGATTTAATACGGGAGAAATAAGGCTTGTAGACTTAACTGCCAAACTTCATGAATGGTCTTCCAATCCACAATCAAAGTTTGCTGAACTACAGAATTTTGAAAGCTTTAGAAAAGTAAGGTTAGACGAGAATTTTGGTTCGCTTGTTTGGGAAAACGGCATTGATTTATGTCCCGATGTACTTTATGGTTTAAGCACAGAAATAAATAAAAAAGACGTAGCCTAGAAGTATAGGTTCCCGCCGTATGCTTTCTGTTATCACCGGCAAGCGAACGGCCGCTGAAGTATAAATTGCTGGTGAAAACACCAACAATGGCGGGAATTTTCAACTCATAACTTTCAACTCATAATTCATAAAATGACCCTGCTCGACGGTAAAAAAACATCCGAAGCCATTCAACAAGAAATTGCAGCCGAAGTAGCTGAAATAAAAGCCAGCGGTGGGAAAGTACCGCACCTGGCCGCCATACTTGTCGGGAATGACGGCGGCTCGGTAACCTACGTGAATAACAAAGTGCTGGCCTGCGAGCGCATTGGTTTCGGCTCCACGCTTATCCGCTACGAGGATACCATTTCAGAAGAAGAACTGCTGATTAAAATTAAGGAGCTGAACCTGAACGATGAGATAGATGGCTTTATCGTGCAGCTGCCTTTGCCAAAGCACATCGACACCGAAAAAGTACTGGAGGCTGTTGATCCGCAGAAGGACGTGGATGGCTTCCACCCGATAAATGTAGGCCGTATGGTGGCCGGGTTGCCAGCTTACCTTCCAGCCACACCAGCCGGCATTCTGCAACTGCTAGAGCGCTACCAGATTGAAACAAGGGGCAAACACTGCGTGGTGATTGGCCGCAGCAACATTGTGGGCTCACCTATGAGCATTCTGATGTCCAAGTGCGCTTATCCTGGCGACGCCACCGTTACGCTCTGTCACCGCAACACGGTGGATTTACCTCATTATACCCGACAGGCAGATATCATCATTGCAGCTGTTGGCAAGCCCGGCCTGATTACGGCAGACATGGTAAAAGAAGGCGCGGTGGTAATAGACGTAGGCACAACCCGTGTACCGGACGCAACAAAGAAATCAGGATATAAGCTGAAGGGCGATGTGGACTTTGATGCCGTAGCACCTAAATGCAGCTTTATAACTCCGGTTCCTGGCGGCGTAGGCCCGCTGACCATTGCCATGCTGATGAAGAACACACTGAGAGCAGCCAAAAGCGAAGTATACGCGTAAACTGTCGCGAACAGGTAATCGTAGGGACAAGTCACGACCTGTTCCTGCGTTTTCATTTAGGCATCGGCTTAAACAGGTAAAACACAATCCTGATTCTGAAGCGGGAACACAATGACCTGTATCCTTGTTGCCTCATTAGCTAAATTGCATATTATGTACTGCCTGTTCTTTAAAGTATAAACTCCGCAGCAGTATAAAGTAAAAGGCTATACTTTTAAAGTATGGCCGTGAAATTAGAATTTTGGAAATAACAAAAAAATACGAAACGGCCTCTATCCATACTGTACCCAAAGACGGTAGCATGCTGCCGCTGATGGAGGCCTTTTATACTATTCAGGGCGAAGGCGCTAACACCGGTACAGCCGCCTACTTTATCAGGCTGGGCGGCTGCGATGTGGGCTGCCACTGGTGCGATGTGAAGGAGAGTTGGGATGCTGCATTACATCCGCTCACGCCAGTAGAGGAAATTGTAACAGCTGCCGCTGCATTTCCGGGCAAAGCCGTGGTGATAACAGGAGGTGAACCCCTGCTCTATAATCTTAATCCGCTGACCACGGCGTTGCAGGCGCAGGGCATCCGGACTTTTATAGAAACCTCCGGTGCGTACCCGCTTAGTGGCGAATGGGACTGGATTTGCCTGTCTCCTAAAAAGTTTAAAGCCCCGGATGCTTCGGTTTACCCTTTTGCACATGAGCTGAAAGTGATAATTTTTAACAAAAGCGACTTTGCCTGGGCCGAGGAACATGCTGCCCGCGTGAGCGGAGATACCAACTTATACTTGCAGCCTGAGTGGAGCAAAGCATCTGAGATAATGCCTTTGATTGTTGCATACGTTAAAAATAATCCGAAATGGCGTGTGTCGCTGCAAACGCACAAGTACATGGATATTCCGTAAGGCCTTATGTATAAACTGCTCTTTGCCATTTTCTTCCTCACACTCGGCATCAATTCGGCCAGCTTTGCTCAGACCAAGGCATTAAGCACCAGCTCATCCAAAGCGGAGCGCTTATACTATAAAGCTGACGAGTACGCAAAAGCGCGGGATTTCGATAAGGCGCTGGAAAGCCTGGCCGATGCAGTAGCCAAAGACCCGGGTTTTGCAGAAGCGTACCTGAAGGCGGCCAGCCTGCACAAGATGATGGGCCACAAGGCTGCTGTGTTCGAGAACCTGAAAAAAGGATTGCAACTGTTGCCCTACAGTCCTGCGCTGGCTCCCTACTATTTTGATCTGGCCGAGTTATACTTTGATCGCGGCGCTTACGAGCAGGCAAAAGCCAGGTACAGTGATTTTCTGAAAGCAGGCTCCAGGAAACCGAATCTTGTTGCAAGGGCACGGCAGCAGCAGCAATCCATTGACTTTGCTCTTGAGGCCATGCAGCACCCTGTTAACTTCAGCCCTGTTCCCCTGCCGGCCAGCATCAACAGTTTTCAGTTGCAGTATTTTCCCTATACTACTGCCGATCAGCGCTTTTTTATCTACACCGCGCGTGCGGGATCAAAACCGGAGCAGGACGAAAATATCTTCATCAGCCAGCGCAAAGATGGTGCTTGGCAAGCGCCAGTTTCTATTTCGGATGCCATCAACTCCCCGGCTAACGAGGGCGCGGCTACGATTTCCGGAGACGGCAAAAGCCTTGTTTTTACTTCCTGCAGCCGCTCCGACAGTCAGGGCGATTGCGACCTGTACATCTCTTTCAGAACGGGCAACGACTGGAGCAAGCCGGTAAATATGGGCAATACCGTTAATTCCAAAGCCTGGGACTCGCAGCCAAGTCTTTCGGCCGACGGCCGTATTTTATACTTCAGTTCCACACGCGGTGGAGGGGTAGGCAAAGAAGATATTTGGGTAACGCAGCGCAACGATGACGGTTCCTGGCAAAAATCTGTGAACCTCGGCGCATCTGTTAATTCCACCGGCCGCGACATGGCGCCGTCTATACATGCAAGCGGCGCTGCTTTATACTTCGTAAGCGACGGCCATACGGGCATGGGCGGCCTGGATATTTTTAAAGCTGACAGAGGAGCCGGCAACCAGTGGTCAGCGCCCGAAAACCTGGGTTATCCGCTTAATACGCAGGAAGACGAAGGGTCTCTTTTTATCACCCCAGATAATAAAATGGGTTACTATTCCCGCCAGGAAACAACGGGTACGGGATCAGCAACTATTAAACTCTATCAATTTGAGGTGCCAGAGGAATGGAGGAGCAGTGCCAGCAGTACCTTTGCGCAAGGCAGGGTGCTGGATGCCGGCACCAAAAAATCAGTTGCGGCCCAGGTACAGCTTTACGATACGGAGGCAGACTCGCTGGTGCAGCAGGTTAATTCTGATAAAATAACAGGTGAGTATACCGTGGTGCTGACAGAAGGCAGGCAATATGCTTTTTATGTGAGCACACCCGGATACCTGATGAACAGCCTGAGCTTTGATTATACTTCGTCAAAAGCCTTAACGCCCGTTGCCCTGGATATATACCTGGAGCCATTGAAGGCAGGCGCCGCAGTGGTGCTCAACAACCTTTTCTTCGGCACGGGCCAGTATACGTTGGAGCGGAAGTCGAAGACGGAGCTGGACAAGTTGATTGCTTTTATGCAGCAGGACAAGAATATCCGAATCGAAATATCCGGGCATACGGACGATGTGGGCTCGGGAAAGGACAACATGGAGTTATCGGAAAAGCGCGCCAAAGCTGTGGCGGAATACTTGACAGGCCATGGTATCAGCAAAAACCGCATCCGCTACAAAGGCTATGGCGAAAGCAAACCTCTGAAACCCAATACTTCAGACGAGAACCGGCAGCTGAACCGCCGTATTGAGATGCAGGTGCTGTAGGTTCGTTTGTCGTTGTTCGTTTATCGTGGAGGTGTTGCAAAGGCTGAACTGTGATGTAGCATTCCGCAAGTATAAACCGGAAGCTGTACAAGTTATAAATTCAATAAAACAGGAAAGGCTGGTTTAATAACCAGCCTTTCCTGTTTATACTTAAGAGAGACAAATCAGAAAGATGTTCTTTTATTCAGCAAAGTGCTGATGACCAGAGCGCCGTCTTCGAATTTATACATCTTCAAATTTTCAAATTTACTTACCTGTTCTCTATAGGAACGTAATCGCGTTCGGTTTCGCCCACATATACCTGGCGCGGTCGTCCGATTGGCTCCTTGTTCTCGCGCATTTCCTTCCATTGGGCAACCCAGCCAGGCAGGCGGCCGAGGGCAAACATCACCGTAAACATATCGGTCGGGATTCCCAGGGCACGGTAGATAATACCAGAGTAAAAGTCCACATTCGGGTACAGCTTGCGATCTATAAAATACTGGTCGGTCAGGGCAGCAGCTTCCAGTTCTTTGGCGATGTCCAGGATTGGATCTTTTATCCCCAGGGCTGTGAGCACATCATCTGCTGCTTTTTTGATGATTTTGGCGCGCGGATCAAAGTTTTTATATACCCGGTGGCCGAAGCCCATCAGGCGGAACGGATCGTTTTTATCTTTCGCTTTGGCGATGAATTTCTTTGAGTCGCCGCCATCTTTTTTGATTTCTTCCAGCATCTCTATCACAGCCTGGTTGGCACCGCCGTGCAGCGGGCCCCACAGCGCACTGATGCCGGCAGAAACAGACGAGTACAGGCTGGCGTTGGCAGAACCTACCAGGCGTACGGTAGACGTGGAGCAGTTCTGCTCATGATCGGCATGCAGAATCAGCAGTTTGTTCAGCGTATCCACTACTACCGGGTTCACTTCATAGTTCTCGGTAGGAAAAGCAAACATCATCTGCAGAAAATTGGAGCAGTAATCAAGGTTGTTTTTCGGATAGTTTACCGGATGGCCCACAGAGTTTTTGTAAGACCAGGCAGCTATCGTCGAAATTTTAGCTATCAAACGCACGATAGACAAATCAACCTCTTCCTTAGACTGGTTGGGATTGAGCGACTCGGGGTAGAAGGCGGTAAGGGAGCTAACCAGCGCTGCCAGAATGCCCATCGGATGCGCTGTAGACGGAAAGCCATCCAGAATTTTGCGCATATCCTCGTTTACGAGCGTGTGCAGGGTTATTTTGTTGCTAAACTCATCCAGTTCCTGCTGCGTGGGCAAAGTGCCATAGATAAGCAGGAAAGCTACTTCTATAAAACTTGAATTGGCAGCCAGTTGTTCAATGGGGTAACCTCTGTAACGAAGTATGCCTTGTTCGCCGTCCAGAAAAGTGATAGCGCTCTTGGTTGCGCCAGTATTTTTATAACCGGGATCTAACGTAATAAAACCACTATCAGCACGCAGGGTAGAAATATCGATTGCTTTTTCGTCTTCTGTGCCTACCACTATGGGGTACTTATAGGATTTCCCTTCTAATATAAATTCAGCGAAGTCTGACATGCGTATGTTTTGTTTATGTCTGTTGTTGTGTCTCTTATTGAAGCGAAATTATATAAAATGTACTAAAATGAAAAGTGCTGCAGCGTTTAATCATCAAATAACCTAAGGCACCGGTTTTGCGTCCGCAGCACGTTAGTTATTTAACCGTTGGCAGGTGAAAAGGTTTCGCCGGCAGCCGCTGCCCAAAGCCTGTGCCACTGCGGAGGCTGTGCCAGTCGGACATAGGTATTCTGCTGTACCATTAGCTGTATATGGGTGCGAATGCGTACTTTTGCAGCATGACAACAGCAGCCAGTAAAGAAAGTGCGGCCGGTATAAAACCATTTCTGAAATGGGCAGGAGGAAAAACACAATTACTGCCTGCTATCGAAACCAAAGTGCAACAATTGCTGCGCAGCAAGGAAACTATTCAGTTTGTGGAGCCTTTTGTGGGAAGCGGCGCGGTGCTGTTCTTCATGCTCCGCAAGTATGGCCGCCATATCCGGCAGGCAACGATAAACGATGTGAACCCTGTTTTAGCCGACTGTTACCGTACCATCAGGTATAACCCTCAGGAGCTGATTAAGGAACTGAGTGCGCTGGAAAAGGATTACTTTACGTATACTTCGGAAGATGACAGGAAAGCTTTTTTCCTGGAGAAACGCACTGCCTTTAATGCGCTGGCCGGCGATGCCGTGCAAAAAAGCGCACTGCTGCTGTTTCTGAATAAGACCTGCTTTAACGGCCTGTACCGGGTTAATGCCAAAGGAAATTTCAACGTGCCTTTCGGCAGGTATGCCAACCCGACTATCTGTAATGCACCCGTTATCCTGGCCAACAGCGAAGCGCTGCAGAAAGTAGAAATCCTGAACACTGACTTCAGCGAAATGGAAGCTTTAATAGCGCCGGATACTTTCTTTTACCTCGATCCGCCTTATAAACCTATCAGCGCAACCTCCTCCTTCAACGCCTATGCCAAAGAAGGCTTTGGCGATGCAGACCAGGAGCGGCTAAAAGCTTTTTGTGACAAAGTAAATGCCGGCGGCGCCTACTTTGTGCAAAGCAACTCCGACAACAGCGACAGCGAGGGAAACGGCTTTTTCCAGGAGTTATACAAGGGGTACAACATCGAGCAGGTGAAAGCCAAAAGAGCCATAAATGCAAAGGGCAGTGGGAGAGGAGCGGTTTTTGAGCTGCTTATTTCCAACGACGACGTGCTGCACGTGAACAGTAAACCTTAACCTGAGTTCGTCAGGAGAATGGCATGACGTAGACTTAATGCTACAGCTGCAGTACCCGCACATGCGGCACTTCTGCCTGCACACGCTTTCGGGGTACCAGGCGGCCAACTGTTATGTAGGAGTTTCCATTGGCAACAGGCGTAGAGGTTTTGCGCTCCTTAAATTCATGCAGATGCTGTAAAAACCAGTTCCGGGTAGCCGGCATGGGCAGAACATGCAGCTCCTTTTCCTCCACAAAATAATAGTAGATGTAGTTTGCCTCCGTGTACAGAAAGCATCCGGGGGTGCCTTTGTCTTCGTTGCTGATGGTTTCAAAAAAGTAGTTTCCGGTCTTGTGCCACCTGTCGCCTTTTATTTCAATGGAAACTTCTTTTATCGTGCCTTTGTGCGAAAACTGCCACAGCAAATCAATGTCCCTGGCCTGGTAAGCCGGATTTTCTTCAACATTTACTACTTTTAAGGTTGCCGGATGCTGACGCAGAAAGGCCTCTACGGCAAGCGCTGCCTGCGTGGCAACAGCTGAGGCCGCTGACATGGCATACTTCCTGAGCGCAGCATTATTTACATTATCAGCAGCCATACGTAAACAGGCATAAGTATCAAAACATTAGTATAGTATAACCAGTAGTTGTGATTTTATGTTAAGCTACCGAGGATAGAGTTTATTTTATCAGCAGCCACGGTCAGCTTTATACGTTGGTTATTACAAGTTTATACTTGTTCTCCGTGTATCAGTCTGATCTTTTTGCTATGATTTTGATGAGTCTGGTTAAGCTTTTCTTTTCCGTAGCTCCAATACAGTTATTTCGGGCCAGATGCCCACCCTGCCAGAGAAACCCAGAAAGCCGAAGCCGCGGTTCACGTACAGCCGCCTGTTATTTTCCTGTGCCAGACCCGCCCAGTTTTTGTATCTGTACTGCGCCGGGCTCCACCTGACGAGCGGCGTTTCTATGCCCATCTGCATGCCATGTGTATGGCCCGACAATGTGAGATGTATGTGGGTAGGATGTTGTTTCACAATTTCCTCAAAGTGCGAGGGATCATGCGAGAGCAATATTTTGAAGGCCTTTTCATCTACCCCCAGCAAAGCTTTGTTAAGGTCACCCCGCTGTATAAATCCGGTGCCCCAGTTCTCTACACCCAGTAACGCCAACTGTTGGCCATCTTTCTCAATGGTAACATGCTCATCCAGCAGCAGGCGGTAACCCAATTCCTTGTGATGCTGTTTCAGCCGATCGAGATTCGCTTCCTGCGCCGCTTCGCTGGGCCAGTCTACATACATGCCGTAATCATGGTTGCCCAGTATTGAGAATTGCCCGTAAGGTGCACGAAGCTTGCTGAAATGATCTAGCCAGGGTACAATTTCTGAAGCATAGTCGTTTACCAGGTCGCCGGTGAAAACAAACAGGTCGGACTTCTGCGCCTGAGCCAGTTCAACACCACGCTGCACAGCTTCGGCATCATCAAAGCTGCCGGAGTGGATGTCCGAAAGCTGCGTAATGGTAAAGCCGTCGAATGCTTCCGGCAGATCATCAAAGTATAAAGTATGGCGGTGTACGGTATAATCATACTTGCCTTTTACGATGCCGTACACGAATGCCGCGAATGGTATGCCGGCTAAAACAAGGGCCGCCTGGCTTACAAACTTCCGGCGGGCAGGCAGCAGTGGCTTCCGTGCGGCAGCGCTCCTGCGGGGTTGCAGGAAGCGGAAGGCTGCTGCCACAACGCGGTAAATGTCCTCGGCAAACAGCACCAGTATAAAGACCAGTTTGGTTACAAACAAAGTGAGAAAAGCGTTGATGGCCCACTGCGTGAAACCGGAAGTATGGTCGGAAGAAAAACGCAGGTACAGGGCTAAGCTGAAGCCGATGATAAAACCGATAAAGAAAAACCAGTAAGCCCAGTAAACAACAAAGCGCCACCGCGATGACTGCCACCTGGCCGTAAGCCGTTTAACGCCTTGAAAAGCGTACCAGTCCATCAGAAAGGACAAAATGCCCAGGATTAAAATGAGGCGCTGCATGCAGATAAGTTGATATTGTAAGTTCGGGTTAAGTACAAAGGTAGGTGGATTAGCATGAAGCTGGCATGTATAAATTTTTAATTTCTGATAACATTTCCGCTGACGTTTCCTTAAAGTCTGGCAGGCTAAAAGTGGTTTTTGCTGCTTTTTCAGACGCCAATATAAGGTATGGGATAATGTGGTATGAGCCGGAATGGGGTTTATGCTGTTCCGGCAATAGGCTGCTGATAAAGAATTTCAGGCCTGTCCACCTGCTGCGGTGCAATAAAATTACTGAAGGCTTTTTATACTTGTGCCGGCCGGTGCAAGTATAAAAAGCCTTCTATTATCTGTTAGAATAACTTAGGGGTTTGGTACGCCTAAACCAGGGAGCAGCAGCTTAACCGTAAGTCCCAGATCTAGTCTTTTGGCAAAATCCGGCGTTTCCGAAACAGCATTGGTCAGGTCGCTGGTCTGGAGAAACACGCCGCCAGCTACTTTGCCTTTCGGAAATAAATAGAATCCTGCGCCAGCCTCGTAAACTGGTTTGATGTCAGTGGTGTGTTTAAGGCGGCCAAATACATGAAAGGCATAATTGAGTTCTGAGGCCGGCGTAACATACCGCACTGCATCCACGCCATAAGTATTGACGATGGAAGTCTGGTAGGCGCCGGAAAAAGCATTTACTTCCCGCTCAAAAATGCGTGTTGTCTGCCCACTGGGGCCTGGCAGAATAGTTTGCTGCGTAAATTTAACAGGCGACAGCGCATCGATGTTATTAACTTTCGATACATCCCACGAAACTCCGACAGAGGTAGCGCCGCCGATTAAAACATTGTAAGTTAGCTGCGCGATGTGGCCTCTGAACTGTTCGGAATAAATCTGCTCGTCGAAAGGCCTGGCGGCATCATACAAAGTGTAGTTTGCTATTTCGCCACCCAACCGCAAGGTCAGCCAATCCTCTATGGCTATCTGGTTGCTGCCATACAGAACAGGTTCGCCGTTTTTATCCAGCGCCTGGAAAAGCAAAGAGCGGTGCCCCAGAAAAAGGCTGGCCGAAGTGCCAGGAGTAAAATTGCCATAGTTAAAGATGGTAGATACGCCGCCTGCTGCCGAACCCGCTACCTTTACACCCCAGTAAAAGCGGTTGCGTTTTAGCAGCAGCGCATCATCCGGATCTGCCCCAGCTGATTTGGACATGAAATACTGAAACTGGATGCTGCTGTTTTCGGTGTTTATACCCAGGTAGCCCAGGGGAGCAATGATGGATGTTCTGCCGTCGGCGTCTTCAAAAATAGGCTTAAATGTCTGGGCATAACCTTGCCTGCTCAGCGCAGTTAGCAGCAGTAAAACCAGGAAACCGGAAAACTTATACTGTTTGTTCATGCTGATCTTGTTGAAAGTTGATAGAACCCCTGACCGCAGAATAGCCCTTTTCTATTTCGCCCCGTATAGGCTCAGGCGTAATATCTTTGTCATCTATAAAAATCTTTAAGCTCCAGGGCGTTTTGTTCCAGCCGGTGCAGTGCACATAAAAATCCAGCTCGTCTTCGATAGGGAAGTCCTGCAGGGAAATCCGGTAAACGTTGTCCAGGGTGCGGACCAGAGCAATTGCAAAGCCTTCTAACCTGAACAACTGGAGCGTTGCCTCTGTGGTTAACTCCACACTGATTTTATATGTTTTCGCCATAGGTTAAATAAAATGCACAGGTAGAAAGATAAAAAGTGGTTGCGATACCGCATTCTGCTGCTCCGCGTAATTAAGTGAGCCCACTGCTTGCCGGGACCTCATTCGCTGACAGGAAAGATCATATTTAGATCATCAAGGTTCCTGCTGAAAATGTCTGTGATTGAATTCTTTTGTTGTAGAAAATACACAAGGAAGTATCTGCTGCCCAAGATAATGAAAAGCAGAAAGAGTATGCCTGCGCCCGTACAGTACCATCCAATCGTTATAAACCTGAGCGGGATTCCTGCTGTTTTTTACTCAGGTAGCTGACCAGGTTTTGCAGGGCTGCGTTGGCATCCGTATCCGAAAAGGCCACACTGTGCGCCTGCCCGTTGTCTTCTACCTGTATGGTATAATGTTTCTGGTCTGCGCCGCGACTGCTTTCGGGTGACTGGCTTGGCAGATCAAAAAAGCAGGCATCATTCAGCAGTTCCTGCAAATGGTGCGCTTCCGGTTCAGGCAGGTTGTCGCAGCTTAACTCCAGTGGTTTGTTCAGCCCCGGGAAAAAACCAAATCCTCCTTCGGGTTTAAAAATAACTTTCATAATATGTGGTGTATGATCTTATGCATACGGATTCGTTAGCTGGGGGGTGTAATACCCACCTGTTGCCAGGCATCCCGCACCTGGGCTTCTACTTCAAAGCGCTTGGCGTTTTCGATGGTCAGCTCAGCAAAACGCTGAAACTTGGTGTTGGGCTTCAGCGCAGGGTCGAGCAACGTTTGGTACCAGACACGCCCGGCTTTCTCCCAGGCATTGCCGCCTATATTTATGGCGGCGAGGTAAAAAGCATGGTTCGGAATGCCGGAATTAATATGTACGCCGCCGTTGTCCTCAAAAGTGTTCACAAAGGCATCCATGTGTGCAGGCTGCGGATCTTTGCCCAGCACAGGATCATCGTAGGCAGTGCCCGGCGCCTGCATTGATCGGATGGCTGCCGGATGATCGCCGCCGCTCTTGATTTTATCCGTAAAAATACCGCTCCCGATAAGCCAGTCTGCCTGATCGGCCGTTTGCTTAAGGGTATATTGTTTTATCAGAGCGCCAAAAACATCCGAAATCGACTCGTTGAGCGCTCCTGATTGCCCTGTATAGATAAGCTGGGCTTCGTCTTCGGTTACGCCGTGTGTCAGTTCGTGCGCAATAACATCCAGCGCAATGGTAAAGCGGTTGAATATTTCGCCGTCGCCGTCGCCGAACACCATGCGTTGCCCGTCCCAGAAAGCATTCGAGTAATTGGTTCCGAAATGAACCGTGCCGTTCAGCGGCATTCCTTCGTCGTCAATGGAGTTGCGTTTAAATACATCCCAGAAGAAATCGTAGGTAGCGCCCAAGCCATCATATGCTTCGTCCACAGCCGGTTCGCAGGTGGCCGGGCTTCCTTCGGCACGCACCACCACACCCGGAAGGGCCTGTTCGTTATTGGCCGTGTAAATAGTCCGCTGCTTTTCGCCGGCCGACATGAAGGAAAAAGGCCTTTTGCGGATTACTTCCAGGTGGAGATTAGGCACAGAGCGTAAATTCCGGAAGGTCATGTCGCTGCCCAGCGCTTCCAGAGCCATGTTGCGTGCCGCTTTGTCGCCGTTCTCCGCTATAGCGCGCAATAGGTAAGGAGGTAGTATACAGAAGATAGAATGTCGGTGGTGGGTATGGCACATATTTCTATAGGTTATGCTTTTGATGTAATCAAAGTAAAGTATGGCAAACGCGGCCGGGTAGTTAAAAGGATAAAGATCTTATACTTTAAGCGGTTACCTGTTCATACTTGCGTAATCCTGCTTTTATATCTGGGATGATGTAAAAATAATGTAGGCGCCCGCCAGTACTCATAAAATACATTACTCATTTCAGCACGTTTGGTTAAGGCTGACGGGGTAAAATCCGTATCCAAATTTCAGGTTGTGCCGCCTTATGGCCTGCCTTTCTTCTCTATGAGCTTTTCCAGCAGGTCGGCGTAGGCATTTAACCTGGCGGTACTTTCATTAAGAGCGGTAAGTTCATGACTTATGTCTGTGGGGGTAGCCATCAGCGATTTTTGAGCATCCGGAAGTATAACCTGACTGGTTTTTATCTCGATATTTTTGGCCGTTGTTTTTGCCTCATCGAGGGCTGCCTTTACTTCCTTCTGCAACACTTTAAGTGTGATGCCATTGGTAGGTGAAAAGGAAAGCTCGCTAAGCTTCGGCAAAACAATAAGCGCCACCAGCAGCCCTGCCCCCAGCAGGAAGTAAGGATAAGCAGACTCGCGGTTGCTCTTCAAATTGTCACTCAGCGTATCAGCCGTGCGTTTGTTGTATTGTGCAGTACTAAGGCTTTTGCTTGGGGCTGTCATAGTATCAGGCGCAGGTGCGTGTCTCAGCAACCTCTCGCCCGATAGCAGGAGGTAAGTTGCCAATGCAAGCATAAGAACAGGGATAATCAGGAGTAATTTATAGTTGTTTTCCATAAACTTAACTTGTTAAAAGCCATTACCGATACTATTGTAAATATAACCAGTACTTTCACAAAACAGAACATTATATACTTAATCTGAACTGTTGCGATGTCTAAGAAAGCCCCTCCCTTGGGCAAATCAGGCAGGGGAATTACTATTCGTATTGAGCATTCCCATTCAAAGCTCATCTTGTAGGGGGAAACGAAAGCGTATCCTGCTGGTGCGCGCTTGCAGCTCGTACTTGGTTAACTCTTCCTTTATTCTTCTGAATCGCATACTTTGCTGCTGTTTGCTGCTGTTACTTCAGCCGTTTACCGCTGCATTTAAGGAGGTGCGAGCTGTAAGCGCGCACCAGCACCTAAGCATACCTGTACTCAATTCGCAGCTAATACGGGCAGCATACACAAAGCCGCTGTTCCTTATACAAAATAGCTGAATCTTCCGGGAACCGCACCAAGTATAAACAGGCAGACAGCATGCCTTTTATACTTCAGCATCTTAACTCTGACTATGAACTTAGCGAATAAAACTATTTTAGTAACAGGCGGTGCCTCAGGCATCGGATTGGCTCTGGCCGCACGTTTTATGCAGGCCGGCAGTAAAGTTATCGTGTGTGGCCGCCGGGAAGACAAACTGCAGGAAGCAAAACAACAGTATCCGGCACTCGGCATAAAGGTTTGCGATGTGGCCCAGGAAGCAGATCGGATTGCTTTGTACGAGTGGGTAACGCAAAATTACCCGGAGGTAAACATGCTGGTGAACAATGCCGGTATCCAGCGCCGGTTTTCTTTTACCGACGACCAGGAGGAGTGGCGCAGCCAGCAGCAGGAGATTGCCATTAACTTCGAAGCGCCCGTGCACCTCTGCGCGCTCTTTGTTCCATACTTCCGCCAGCAGCAGGAGGCCGCCATTCTGAACATCACTTCCGGACTGGCCTTTGCCCCGGCGGCTTTTGCGCCCGTGTACAGTGCTACCAAAGCGGCCCTGCATTCTTTTACGCTGTCGCTGCGGCACCAGCTTGCCCAAACCAACATCCGGGTACTGGAAATAGCGCCACCAGCCGTGCAGACAGATTTAGGCGGGCCGGGGCTTCATACTTTTGGCGCCCCGCTCCAGGATTTTGCTGATTCGGTGGTGAATGATCTTGTGAACGGAAGTATAGAAATCGGCTACGGTTCCTCCGAAAGAGCACGTAAAGCCTCCCGTGAAGAACTGGATGCAATGTTCCGGCAGATAAATAACCGGTAGTGGTGCTTGCGGCTACGGGATCAATGGAGCCTTACCGCACATCGCTCATCAGTTTCCGGATAAGTGGTACCAGGCAAATTAACACGACGCCGATGCAGATAGAATAGATGCCAATTTTGCTGATGATATCGGCATAGTAGGGCAGCGAAAGGATAGGGTTGTCCACAACGCTTCTTGGTACGCTCATCAAAGCGCCAATTTTACCGGCCAAGAATTCGCCGATAGCACTGGCGAAAAACCAGATACCCATCATCATCGATACTATCTTGGCAGGAGAAAGCTTCGTAATCATCGACAGACCAATAGGGGAAATACAGAGTTCACCGCAAATAATAAAGAAATAACCCAGTATAAAGGCAGGCAGCGATATCAGGCCGGAATCAGCTCCGAGGCGGCAGGCCGCATAAAACACACAGAAGCCGATACCCAGAAGTATAAATGAAAATCCGAACTTTAAAGGAGTGGAAGGCTCCAGACCTCTTTTGTTAAGAGCGGGCCAGAGCCGGGCAAAAAAGAAGCTGAGCACGATTACCCAGGCCGGCGGTAGAAAGTTGTTGACCGACAGGGCTGGTAGTTGTGCTCCGGCTACCTCCATGTCTACATTGCGCATGGCAAACAGGTTGAGCGAGCCGGCATTCTGCTCGTAAAAAGCCCAGAACAATGTCGAAAAGATAATCAGTACCAGGGCGGCAAACAGCTTGTTCCGCGCGTCCTTGTCCAGCTGAAAAGCAATAAACAGAATGTAAGTAATGGAGATCGCGCCCAGTCCGAACATAATGTAATCCATCAGTTCGTAACTGTGAAACAGGGCGACAATAACAGGCACTAACAACAGCGTGCCGCCGTAAATAAATGCTTCGGTGGGAATGCCGGCAAATAAAGGCTTTTTCAGGGCATTGGCATCGGGCGGCAGCCCGCGGTGCTGAAACGACTTTCTGCCGAAAGAAAAAACCACGAGGCCCGCAATCATGAAAATGCCTGCCAGCCCGAAGCCATAGTGCCAGTTTATCTGTTGCCCCACGTACCCGCAAAGCAGCCCTCCCAAAGCTGCCCCGATGTTGATGCCCATGTAAAAGATGGAAAAGGCGCTGTCCTTGCGCGGATCATTGTCAGCGTACAAAGTACCCACCAGGCTGGAGATATTAGGCTTAAAGAAACCATTGCCGCAAATAATAAAAGCCATCCCGAAAAAGAAGCTCCAGCCCTGCGGAATTGCCAGTACCAGGTGCCCGATAGCCATCAGGATGCCGCCGAACATAATGGCTCTGCGATAACCCAGAAACCGGTCGGCCATAATCCCGCCAAACAGCGGCATGGTGTATACCAGGGCGGCATAGGAGCCAAGTATGGCATAGCCTTTCGGTTCATCAAACTTCAGTTGCGTCACCATATAAGCCAGCAACAGCGCCTTCATGCCATAAAAGGAGAAGCGCTCCCACATTTCGGCAAAAAACAGGATGTATAACTGCCGGGGATGACCGGCAGACACAGGCGCTTCCGGGGCTTTGGTATCTGTTAAATCCATAAGGGGCTTTTATGCAGTAAGGTTTTTATGCAGTACAGGTATGCGGTTGGCAAGGATATAAATCGTTATTCTGAAAGTATAAACCAGCTTTATTTCTCGGATGTTAAGCACTATTATATTTTTGTCCCCCTTTGAAGGGGGTAGGGGGATGATTTACTTCTGTGGGCATCAGTCAGGCTTTCAGTTTGTGTAAGTATAAATGCAGATACAAAACAGAACGAACGCAAGTATAGCTCAGCTAATGGTTATCCACCTACCCGAAGGGGAACTTTCTCAGCAAATTTATAAACAGAAGGCATTATTGCTTTTGCGTAGCATCAGTTATTCTATATGTTTACTTAAGTTATTAGTGATGATACCAATAACGGCGCTAAGCCTTCCTGACAGAAACCCTGCAGGTTTTAAAACCTGCAGGGTTTCTGTCAGGAAGTATAATTTACCCGTTGAAATGATACAGGAAGGTGATGATGCCGGTATAAGCAGGCTTTTTGCTGTCTTTAATTTCCAGGGTTACTTCCAGGCGGGCCTTGGCAATGCCGCGCAGGTTTTTTACGGAGAGCAGTTTGGCCCGCAGGCGCACGTCGCTGTTTACGGCGACAGCCTGGTTGAAGCGGAGGCTCTCGATCTCATAGTTGACCTGCATCTTCAGGTTTTCGATAGACGCAATCTGCGACCACAGGTAGGGCAGGAGCGACACCGTGAGGTAGCCGTGCGCGATGGTGCTGCCGAAGGGCGACTCCGTTGCAGCTCTTTCCGCATCCACATGAATCCACTGGTGATCCAGGGTAGCATCTGCAAACAGGTTAATTTGTGTTTGGGTAATGGTGTGGTAATCCGAAATGCCCATTTCCGTGCCTTCGTATTGCTCAAGCTCTTCCAGGCTCTTAATCGTTAATTTGCTCATGGCGGTTTGTTGTCGGTGTATGGCGCTGTCGATGGTTCTTACAAGCGATGCTGTTAATATAAGGAGGAAATTTATACTTACGCAAAGTTTACCGGAATTCAGGAGAATACATGGTCTTTCGCGCCGGCTTCCGGATGATACCGCAACAGAAATCGCAACCATCATACTTAAAGGGAGTAGTTTATAGCAAACAAAATCTTATCCAATGATGAAGTATAACCTGCTGGGCAAATCAGATGTAGCAGTAAGCCGGATAAGCTTCGGGTGCATGTCGCTGGATGGCGGCCACGCAGCCAATGCCCGGTTGCTGCACCGTGCTTTAGACAAAGGCATCAACTTTTTTGATACGGCCGATTTGTATCAGAAAGGCGAGAACGAAATTACAGTGGGCAAAGCATTCAGCGGCATGCGCGATCAGGTGCTGATTGCCACCAAAGTAGGTAACCAGTGGCGGCAGGATGGAAGCGGCTGGGACTGGAACCCAGGCAAGGCCTACATCCTGCAGGCGGTAGAGAAAAGCCTGCAGCGCCTCCAGACAGATTACATCGACCTGTACCAGCTGCATGGCGGCACCATGGATGATCCGATAGATGAAACCATTGAGGCTTTTGAACTGCTGCAGCAACAGGGAAAGATTCGTTACTACGGCATTTCCTCCATCAGGCCGAACGTAATACGGGAATACGTAAAGCGCTCCGGCATTGTAAGTGTAATGATGCAGTACAGCTTGCTGGACAGGCGGCCGGAGGAAACCATACTGGATCTGCTGCAGCAGCACAACATTGGCGTACTGGTCCGCGGGGGGCTGGCGCAGGGGCTGCTGGCGGGTAAACCTGCCAAACCTTACCTGGGTTATACTTCAGCGGAAGTCCGGAAAGCTGCCGATGCCGTACAGGCTATAGCGGGCACAACACGCAAAGCAGCTGAGGTGGCGGTTCAGTTTGCCCTACATCATCCGGCCATCAGCGCAGCCATCCTGGGTATCCGGACAGCGGAACAATTAGACGATGCGCTGCTGGCAGCCAATGCGGCAGCGCTTACCGGTGAGGAAATAAAGACGCTGCAAAGCGTACTGCCTGCAAACAAGTATGAGCAGCATCGGTAGGAAGTAAGGCTTCAGGATTTCAGATAAAATGCTTTATGGCGGGACAAGGTGCTTTACTAGGTATAACATTTCTTCTTTGCGTTGCGATAAACCGCTGCACCGTTCCCTAAAATTAAGTATAATGTACTTCCAACTCGTTGGTTTGAAGGCCGAACGCAATGCCCTGCATCAGAATATTATAGTTGGGATGGGAAGGTGCACTCAGGTCTTTTTCAATATCGCGGATAGTGGTTTTCATGGTATCACCTTCAAAGAAGCGGAACCATATACCGCTGCTGGTTTCATCTTCGTCATCCGACAGGATTTGCAGTTCTATTTCCCGTAGCCGCTCAATAAGGGTATCCAGGTCTGATGTATTATCCAGGTAATGGCTGAATGCTTCTCTTGCAATGCCGGTATATTGCGACTGCTTCGTCATGGTTAAATAAGTTTAAAATTTATACTACGCAGGATAAGGTGTTTCAGAACTATCTTACCTGCAAAATTAGTTGTCGTAGCGAGCAACCCGCCGCTACACAGCGCGTACTGTATTCAGGCAAAATATGCCGCAGGCGCTTTTTCGCTTTTCCAGATAAAAACAGCGGAAGAAGCATTTGGTAAAGCCGGTACTGCCACTCACTTTACCGGAAAATAACCCCGATGAAACCCCGTTAACACCGGCTGAACCATCTGGCTTGTTTCAGGAACAGGCAAAAGGTTTCCGCCAGGATTGTTTTTTTACCTGCATCTCCGGATGCTGCGGTACTGCTGTTGGTTCATCATCGATTTTAAAGCTGCCTTTCTCCTTATCCGTTTCTGTATCAACAATAAATCACTGAATTGCGTCAGCGCCGGCCCGGGCTGCAGGTGCTGCTTTCAGCCGTATTTCCTGGCCGGAATAAATGATGCAGCCTTTTAATAACTATAATTTCCTCCACCCTAAACATTATGTATATGAAGCAAATTTTTATCAAAACGGGTAAAGTCGCTGCCGCAGTGGTTATTTTTTCTGCCGCTATACTTACAGGCTGCGAGAAAGAAGAGTTTTTAGAGGAACAGCCTCTGGCAGCATCGCAGGAAATGCAGGCAGCAGGAGCAAAGCAAAACTTTGTGCCAAACGAAGTGCTGATAAAATTTAAAGCAGGCGCTTCGGAAAAGGGCAGGGCTGCGGCACTCGCCCATATCGGCGGCCATGTAAAGGAAAAGATTTTGACAAAAATGATGGAGCGCTTCGGCGACAGGGAAGGCTGGGTGCTAGTGCATACACCTATGGCCGCGCTGGAAGCAATCGGTAAAATGAAAGGCGCCGCCGAAATAGAGTTCGCCGAGCCCAACTATATCTATCAGCATTGTGCTACATCCACAGACACCTATTACACCAAAGGCTCTTTGTGGGGTATGTATGGCAGCCGCACGAAGCCGGCTAACAAGTATGGCAGCGGGGCTGCTACGGCATGGGCAGCAGGGCACACGGGCGCGGCCTCGGTGGTGGTGGGTATCATTGATGAAGGATTTCAGTATACGCACCCGGATCTTTCCGGGCAGGTATGGACAAACCCCTATGATCCGTTTGATGGCCTGGATAACGACGGGAATGGCTACGTGGATGATGTGCATGGCTGGGACTTCGACGGCAACAACTGCGGCGTGTATGACGGCGGTACCACCGGAAACCTGGATGATCACGGCACGCATGTAGCCGGTACCATCGGCGCTAGAAGCAACGGAAGCGGCGTAGTGGGCATTAACTGGAAGGTAACCATGATTTCCTGTAAGTTCATGGGCCGCGACGGCGGCACAACGGCCAACGCGGTGAAAGCAGTAGACTACCTGACAGACCTGAAAACCCGCCATGGCATGAACATTGTGGCCAGCAACAACTCCTGGGGCGGGGGCGGCTATTCGCAGGCGCTGTACGATGCCGTAAAGCGGGCCAACAGCAAAGAAATCTTGTTTGTGGCAGCAGCAGGCAATGGCGGCAGCGACAATGCCGGTGATAACAACGACGCTGTGGCGAGCTATCCATCCGGCATCGATCTGCCGAACGTGATTGCCGTAGCGGCCATTACGTCTTCGGGCACTAAATCTTCTTTCTCAAACTATGGCGCTAAAACGGTGGATATCGGCGCGCCGGGCTCTGGTATTTACTCCACAACGGCTTACAAAACCTACTCATCTTACAGCGGTACGTCTATGGCTGCGCCACACGTAACCGGAGGTGTGGCCCTGTATGCGTCCAGGCACCCCGGCGCGACAGCCGCCACCATCAAAGCGGCCCTCATGAGCAGCGCCATTCCAACGTCTTCGCTGTCCGGCAAGTGCGTGTCCGGTGGCCGGCTGAACCTGAGCGGATTTTAAAGCAGTTTTGGCGGCAAGCCATACAAGTAATAAAAGCCGTTCCGGGTAAATCCGGGACGGCTTTTTTATGAAAGGGCAAAGGCTTTATACCTGGTTCAGGAAAGCTATAAATCCCGGTAGCCGCCTTTAAATACCTCGTTTACATGCCAGACCGTGAATTCCGGATCAGGGTAAAACGCTTTCTTTTGAGGCGGTTTGATGGACTTGCCGTGATGCTGCAGCAGCCATTCCGTTGCGCCCAGGCCATTTACCTCATCCGAAACCAGCATTCTGAGATCGGCATTTATCGTAAATGCACCCAAGTCGAATAGTTTGTGGTGGGTGGCGCAGAGGGCTAAACCATTTACTTCCACATCAGGGCCGCCAGCCTGATGCCACATAATGTGTGCAGCCTCCAGCGCCAGTATTTTATGTCTTAGCCGAACGCCAAAACCGCAAACGGCACATTGGTATTCGTAAGCTTTAAGTATACTTTCCCTGAAAAGCGGGTCCCGCTTTTTTACCTGCCTGAGAGCACTGCCGGATGAATTGGTCGTAATATCCAGGCCAACAGCATCCAGGATGTCCTGGTGCAGCGTTTCCGGGAAATTTTGCTCCAGCAGCAACTCGGCTATACTTCTGAGCTGTTCGGGGCTTTGCTTTAGCTGTTGTGTGACTTCATCCGGGAATTTGCCTTTGATATTATTATTCCGGAGCTCTCTTGGGCTTGCATCACCTGCCGAATTTATTTGGAAGGGCTTATTAAATATCCAAATCCCATCATTAGATAACCTTGTAAATGGATAAAAAGGCCGAACATTGCTCCTTGGATGCCCGAAATCAAGTAGAAGTTCCTTCAACTTTGGTTCTATACTTGTGTAAGGTATAAAACCTGTGTTTCCTCTCTGTATCTCTCCTAAAGCCAGCAACATCAGCAGCGGCTTATGCGGCGCACGTATGCCTTTGCTCTTCCAGGTGTTGATGTTTTGGAATCGGGAAAGAAGGTCTTGGTCGGGCATCAGGAAATAAATCTTTCGTTATTATGGTATTCTAAGAATTCTCTATCAGGCAAAAATTTAGAAGGTAAAATTATTTCTTTCTTATCGTATTTAAAGAAATATTCTCGCATCGTTTCTATACTCTTCTTCTGTTCTTTAAGAGAGGGAGAAATTCGAATCTTATAGTCTGGAGTAATAGTAAGAAGGCCTGTCTCAAATGCTTTGTCATGTAAAGCATTAATTGCTATTCCGTTTCTTGGATTTAGACGATTGCTTTCATCTATACCCCATGGTTTTATATGCCCTGCAATCAATAAAGAAGCATTTTGCAGACCTGTTATACAACAAGTATAATTATAAGCAGCAAGAATAGTACGCCTGAAAAAGTTTTGATTAACTCTTACCTTCACCATCTGCTCTCTCGTTTTTCCTTCTCTCGGCAACTCTGCTTCATCAATATTATTTATTACTTCAATAGTAGTATGTTCAAAAGATGCTCGTAGCTTTTCACTTTCGTAGGGCAACTTATCCCAATTTAGATAAAACTCGTTCCAGATTTCCTTATCTAACTTACTTGTATTTTGAGCCCCTTTTATTCCTCGTGCCTGCAAACTAGGATCTAGGCTGGCAAAGTTGACAAGTTTATAAGCAACAGAGCTTGGTGTTCTACCTATCAGTTGAGCTAAATGAATTACTTCAGAAGTATTTCTGTGAAGTTTCCCAAAGGAAAGCCTGCAGTATAAATTAATAGCTAAAATTAACTCTTCTCTAGTCCAAAGATTCTGACCTTGCTTCATTTTTAAGATAGAAGGCATTCATTACTGAAACAGAGCATAAGGTACTGAAATTTATATATGTCTGATGAATTCATTTCGGAAAAAGAAACCCGGTAGTTATAAAACCTCCCAGGTTTGCAAAGTACTGGGTATAACCCGACTGGATAGGCCTGTTCCGCGTATAGGGAATTAAAATCAATCTTCTGGGATAAAAGAACATCACATATGATAATTTTCTGGGTATTCGTTATAGGAGTATTATTGGGTTACATGTTTGGTCATTTTATAAAACCAAACCTCCGCCTGCGGCAGGCCATACAGGAGGCTCGGAGCACCGCTGTAGCTGCGCTGAAAGAAGAAAACAAAGGTGTGTACCGCACCATCGTTACAGAGCAGAACCAGTCGTCGGAGCTGGTAGTGGAAGTAAGGGAACTGGCCGTAACCAGCGGCGGGCAGGTAAAAGTAGATTTTCTCAGCGCTTACTATAAAAATCCGGCTTTCAGAACCAGGAAAGGAGAGGCCTTGCTGCGGGAAGTGCGCGATTTATTAGGAGATTACCTGCCTTTAACCGATATTGAATGGTACGAAAAAACAGAGCGCCACGAGAACCTCAAAAAGCATCTGGGCGCGCTGGATGATCTGCACAAGCAACAATTTGGATCGTAAAACCATGGAAGAAACTAACGCGCCGCTAACACAGGACAAAGAGCTGCAACAGCAAAGAGTTCTCGACCTCTCGAAAACCATAGATCCGGACAAACCCGAAAGCCTCACCAACTTCGGGGTGGAAACGCAACGCAAGCTGGGCTATTACTCTAACGAGTTGCTGACGAAGGTAAAAGCAAAGGACTCGGGCGATGTAGGTGCTGCCATTAACGAGCTTCTGGCCCAGATAAACATGATCAAGGTAGACGAACAGGAAAAGGGAGGCATGTTTTCCCGCCTGCCGTTCGTGAAGAAAATAAAAGACCGGTCACAGCGCATTGCCAGCCAGTATAACTCCGTTTCCGAGAATGTGGATGACGTGGTTATTAAGCTGGAAAAAACAAGGCAAGGCATCCTGAAGGATTCGACCAGCCTGGAAGTAATGTTTAAGCAGGCAGTGGAATACATCCATGAAGTGCGTGCCGTAATTGCTGCCGGTAAACTGAAGATAGAGGAAATTGATAGCGAAATGATTCCGAAGCTGCAGACCCAGGTAGAAGAAAGCGGGCAGGATGAGCTGACCGTGCAGCGCCTCAGCGACATGATAGCTTTTAAAGACCGCCTGGAGAAAAAGGTGCATGACCTGACGCTTTCCCATACCATCGCCACGCAGTCGATGCCGCAGATCCGGATGATCCAGACGACAAACGATGTGCTGGCCCAGAAGATACAGAACTCCATTGTAACTGTTATACCTGTATGGCGCCAGCAGGTGGCCATTGCACTTGGCCTGGAGAAGCAGCGCAAGGCATTGGAAATTCAGAAAAAAGTAACCGACACTACCAACGAGATGCTGCTCAAAAACGCGCAGCTGCTGAAAACCAATGTGGTAAATGCCGCCAAAGAAAACGAACGCGGCATAGTGGACGTGGACACTCTGAAAAAAGTAAACCGCGATATGGTGGAGACGCTGGATGCCGTACTGAAAATATCGGAAGAAGGAAGCAAGAAAAGGTTGGAAGCCGTGAAAGAACTGGCTGCGGTGCAGGAAGAACTAAACAGCAAGATAATCGGCACCTTCGGCAAGTCGAAACAAATTGAAATGGAATGATGGCGAACAGGAAAGAACGATATACTGCGACTTCCGGGCGCCTGCTGACCCGCGAGCAGGAAGCTATTCTGGATTTGTATATTGAAAAGCTGGACGTCAGCTTTCGAGAGCTAAAGGCAGCCGATGCAGTGCAGGTTGAAATAGAAACGGAGCATCTTAAAAAGATATTAGGTAAATGATAAAGCTTTTGCGGATGCTATTTGGGCTGAACGGGGTAACCGGCAACAGAACCGTGGCAGGCAGCCCCGACAGCATAGATGTGAAGGAACTGCCTTATCTCAGCGAATCGAACAGGCGTCTGGCCGCCTTGCAGGAACTGTATACCCGCTACAAAAACACACCGCACGCGCACAAGCTGCTGGCTGTGTATGACAAAACAAAGCGCATTCACCAGTACCTGCTGAATCAGAAAAAAGGGCACGCGCTGGAGCTCTTTCATCTGCAGCACACCGACCATTTCCTGAATACTTTTACCGCCATCATAAACGCCTACCAGCAGCAGCCCGGGGAGGAAGCAACGCCCAGAGCTGTTCCCCGGCCAAAACCGGCACGTGCGCGTAAAGCAGATGTGGTGGGTAGAACATTGGTAATAGGTCCCTTCCGGATAAACAGCAGGGAAGTACAGATGGTGTACCGGCCAGACCTGGAGACAGAAGAGGAGGATTTTACAGAAACTCCGGAAACTCCCATGGATGTAACAACACTTGAACTGCCTCAAATCTCGATTAACACGTTTGCCCGGATCGTTTACCTGAAGGAAGATAAAGCAGGCGGCCTGGCATCGAGCAACGAGATTGGTTTCACCTCAACGCAGGAGGAGAAAGAAATTTTTTTAACCTATATTGCTGACAAGTTGGGCATACAGGGCCTTGTATACGTAGGTAATGCCCTGGTGTACTTACCCGGTTCTGACCAAAACCAACCGGCAGAAATGGTGCCGGTGATACACTGGAACGGCGCCACCTATGCTTTGAGCCTGTCAGACGACCGCCTGTTTCCGGTCCGAACGTACAGGAGTAACCTTTAGGAAAAAGACTGCCGGAGGACTTCATCAGTTTCTGAATTCCTGCGTAATCATCAGCCTGCCCGGGCCTCCTTTCATCACACCTATACCAACCTTTGTAAACTGTTTATGTAAAATATTGGCCCTGTGCCCGGGCGAATTCATCAGGCCTTTATGTGCTATCGGCAGCGTAGGCGCCAGCGCTAAGTTTTCGCCTGCCGTTTTAAACCTGATACCGGCCGCTCTTATCCGGTCGGCTGCATCCTGTCCTTCCGGGGAGTAATGCGAAAAGTAGCCGCGCCTGAACATGTCGGTGCTGTGCTGCCGAGCAACGGTTCTGAGGGCAGTGTCAGCTTGCAGCGGCTCCAGCCCTTTACCGATTCGCTCCTGGTTGATCAAGGCAAGCATTCGGGCCTCCAGATCTGGCTGTGGTGTAGGATTTTCTACCGTGTAAGGGAGCGCTATGGTGGTTTCGGTTCCGGATTCAACGGCAAGATTTGTTAAGGCTTGTTCCGAGGCCTTTTCAAATACAGGTGCCAGTGCCGTTTGTATTAAATCTGTACCGGAGGTAAGGCGGCTGACCAGTTTGCTGTTTTGTACATTTGCCTGTAGGTTTTCGGGCAGGGGAAAGTAATAGAGTAACAAAGCTACAATCGCTGCTGTGATGGCGCCGTTCAGCAAGCCCGGAAGTATGCCCAGCACCTGGTTCAGCTTTCGAGCATGTATGGATACTGATAACCTGGAAAGTATAAATTTTACGAGGTAATGCAGCAGGATGCTGGCCAGCATGGTAACGATAAAAAACGATGTGGGCAGCAACCACATCTCGTTCCAGTCAACCACATTTCGCAACAGGCCAACCATGTAGGGGTAGAGGCTGAAGCCGATAAACAAGCTGCCCATCCACCTGATCAGGTCCAGTATCGCCAGGATAAAGCCACGCCTCCAGCCGGTATACACACTGGACAGAAGTATAAGGAGCAACAGGATGTCAACGAAATTGATCATACGTATGCGGCAGGAATGGTTTAAAGTATTAACGAAGTATAGAGAAGATATAGCTTGTTTGCGTCCATCAATTTGAAAATGAAAGTCTTTCGTGCTTTGTCAGGATTTCTTTTGCCCCATCACTTATCACGAAATGTACTTTGCCATCCTTTAACACAACGCATGTTACAGCTTAGGTATAAGGCCGGGGTTAATGAATTCTCCCTGGCACCAACTCTTTCAGAGGTCCAAAACTCAAAAGCCCCGCAGTATCCGGAGATCCCGCAAGGGCTTTTTAGCAAATCCATAAACTACTCAAACCAATATACCTATACACCCCGCTGATCGGTGGTGGCGTTGCGGTGCTGGATAACGCGGAAATTTTCTACCAGTTTCACTGCTTCGGGTATGTCTTCGGCAAAGAGCGTGATAAAAGAACCTTCCGGCGCATACTCCAGGGCATAGGCCAGCGCGCGGGCTTCCTGGTTTATTTCCAGGGGTTCCATTTCCGGCTTCACCATAAAAATACCTTCCTTCAGCAGGTGGTTGATTTCTTTGCCCTCACGGCCGCGTAAATCTTTGTCCTGCCGGATGATGATCTCGTCGAACACTTCGGCGGCTATGCGGCCAATAGATTTCAGATCCTCATCGCGGCGGTCGCCCACGCCTGCAATGATGCCGATTTTGTGGTGTGCGGGTGTGTGGCTGATAAAGTCTCTGATAGCCTCCATGCTGGCAGTGTTGTGGGCATAGTCGATGAGCACGTCGGCCTTGGGCAGCTTAAACAGGTTCATACGGCCCGGGGTAGTTTCAGCGGACGGAATAAAGGTGCGCAGGGCGGTCTTGATTTCATTTATCTCGATGTGCGACGTGTAGGCGGCCAGGGTAGCTGCCAGCACGTTGTAGATATTGAACCGGGCCCTGCCGCCAAAAGTAAGCGGGATGTCGCCCACCCTATCTATCCGTATCTTATAGGTATTTTTAAAAACAGAGATATAGCCGTCTTCAAGAACAGCAGCCAGCCCGCCTTTGGAAATGTGTTCGATGATGCGCGGGTTGTCTTCGCTCAGGCTGAAGTAGGCTATTTTGCAACGCAGGCCGGCGGCCATGCCGTACACCAGGTCATCGTCAGCATTCAGGATAGCATATCCGTCCTGGCATACGGTTTTGGGTATTACGGCCTTCACCCGGGCCATATCTTCCAGGGTATGAATATCGCCAAGGCCCAGGTGGTCTTCCGATACGTTCATCACCACCCCGATGTCGCATTGTTTAAAGGCCAGGCCGGAGCGCAGCATGCCGCCGCGCGCACATTCCAGCACGGCATAGTTTACAGTAGGGTCTTTCAGTACAAACTCGCTGCTGTAGGCCCCGGTGGTGTCGCCTTTGATGATGCGGCTGCCTTGGATGTAAATGCCGTCGGTGGTGGTAAAGCCCACTTTATACCCTTTAAAGTTGAGGATGTGCGAAATAAGGCGCGCAGTGGTGGTTTTACCATTGGTGCCTGTTACCGCAATGATGGGGATGCGGGAAGGGCAGCCATACGGGAACAGCATGTTGATTATCGGCTCGGCCACGTTGCGTGCCAGGCCTTCGGTAGGGGAGATATGCATCCGGAGGCCGGGCGCGGCATTTACTTCTATCACCGCGCCCCTGGTTTCGGGCAGCGGAATGGCAATGTCGCTGGCCATTACGTCTATGCCGCAAATATCAAGGCCAATAATGCCGGCAACACGCTCGGCCATCAGCACATTGTAGGGGTGCACCAGGTCGGTTACGTCGGTGGCAGTGCCGCCTGTGCTCAGATTGGCTGTTTTTTTCAGGTACAGCACTTCCCCGGCTGCCAGCACAGACAACAGCGTGAGGTTTTTTTCGCGCAGGATGCCCCTGCTGATTTTGTCTATTTTAATGTGCGTGAGCGCTTTTTCGTGGCCTACACCCCGGCGTGGATCCTTGTTTACCTGGTTTACCAGTTGCCGGATAGTGGACTTGCCATCTCCGACGATCATCGCCGGTGTGCGCCTGGCTGCCGCGATAAATTTGCCGTCTATCACCAGCAGCCTGTAGTCGAAACCCTTGATAAATTGCTCTACTATCACGGCCTCGGAGTAGCGTTGGGCTTCAGCAAAACCTTTCGTGGCATCTTTCCAGTTTTGTATGTTGATGCTGGCGCCTTTGCCCTGGTTGCCGTTCAGCGGCTTGGTTACAACAGGGTAGCCCAGCTCTTCGATGGCTTCCTCCAGTTCGCGCGTGTTGTACACTGTCAGGCCGCGCGGCACCGGTATTCCTGCTTCCTCCAGAATGCGCTTGGTTACGTTTTTATCGCCCGCGCTTTCTACGCCAAAGCAGGACGTTTTATTCGTCATCGCTGCCTGTATGTGCTTCTGGTAAATGCCGTAACCCAAATGGATGAGCCCGCTTTGCCTGTTCTGAATATAGGGAATGTTGCGGTTAACGGCTTCCTGCACAATGGCTTCCGTGCTCGGCCCGAAATATTCATCTTCCCGGATCTGGTGCAACTTGGCCACGTCCTGGATAACGCTCACGCGTTCGCCCCTGGCCAGCGCCTCCGTAATGCGCACGGCGGCCTCGGCTGCGTATTCACCTGCCCGTTCCTCCTGGTACGAAAACACCACAAAGTCTACGCCCGGTTCGGGGGCTGCATAACACCTGCCGTAGCCGCTGCTCATGCCCGCCATGGTTTGCAGTTCCAGGGCGATATGCTGCACCGCTTTGCTAAAAGTTGTTCCCTGGTTCACAAGCCTGATAAAGCCTCCTTCAGTGCCTTCAGAGGAGCGGTGCCTGTAGATGCCCGGCAAGAGCTTCTGAAGCTTTTGCCCCAGGTTGGGCACCTCGCTGGTCAGGTTGTGCCGCAGATCCTCAAGGTCCAGTTTCAGCACAATTATTTTCGGATGCTTGATAGACCAGTAATTCGGCCCGCGCATGATTTTAAGTTGGACAATTTTCATAAGTATCGTAAATACGGATTTTATAGCAACCGGTAGGGGGTATAAAGTATAAAATCAACACAAGGAGACGTTGCAGCAGCAATCTCTTTGTTATACGAAAACCAGGCGGCAACGACAGCACTGCCATACGAAATAAGCCCTATCAAACTAAAATGGGTGCTAAGTGATGGCAGGTAAGTAGTAATACGTAGATGAGCGGTCGTGCGCCAGGTTAAGAATGGCATATGTATTGGGTTCGGTTTACGGTTAAACGGCCGTCATCTTTCAGGCTTCTCCGGCAATTTAGTGCAAGGGCACCTTAGGCTCATGTAGCGCGACATCTGATCAGAGCCTATAACCTGTAAACAAAAAAGCCCCTCGGGGTGAGGGGCTTTTTTGTTTATGAATAAGTTTATTAGAAAACTTTTCAACTTTTAGCCATGCTTTTATACGGGAGCATCTGTAAGGAAGTTGCAGCAGGTATAAAAATCAGTGAAATATTTTTAAGCAGCCCACAGTGAACAACCGGAATGGGTTTTCGGGGCCTTGCGTAACCTATACCTGCTCAATTTAAAGATGCCCACACGCTGTAATTCAAAAGATATCTTCTATCCATACCTTCCGGGCAACACCGAGGCCCACGAAATTTCCTTTGCCGCCGTTTCTCAACAGGATGGCTACATTCTGGCCCTGCCGTAACTCGCTCAGGCTGATAGCCTGCCCGTCAATGCCTATAATCTGCGTGGTTGGCACCACGAGCACATACGCTCTGTCATAGCGGGTATCCGGTGAAGGGGAGCCTTCTACCTCCAGCATGACCTGTCCCTGGTTATAGCGGCTCATTATAATACTCCCCCTTATATCCACCCGCCGGGGCGCCAGGCTTCTGTTTTCTGCGGTTTCTGTGTTGGCGATACCAGCTGGTGCGGTGCTGGTCTGGCATCCGGTCATGCCCATGTTGGCCAGAAAGCAAAAGACCACCAGGCTGCACTGTATATTCTTAATTCTCATTTGTTTACCTGTTAACTCTATTTTTATAACGCGAGCAGGGCGGTGCGGGATATACTTTCCGGGCTAATTTATGGCAAAGACTGTTTAACAGGATGCCTGCAAAACAGCAGTGGCAGCCGGCGCTTTGGTGTTGGATAAGCTTACATTCCATACTTCACCTCTGAAAATATTGGGAAGCTGACGTATGGAATGTAATGCTATACATTTTATGCGAATCAGGAGTTACAATTTGAATTATATTGACTTGGATTCTTTACGAGAAAGTTTTGCGTTTTTCTGGCCAGGCAAGTATAATAAGGCTTAGTCTCTGCTGTTGCTCCTATGCTGGTGCGAGCTTGTAGCTCGTACCTTCACATCTATAGGAAAAAAGTGCGAGCTACAAGCTCGCACCAGCAAAGAAGTTACCCTTCGGCAGCAAAGGCAACCGGCCTGTCCCGAAGTACTTCGGGGTAGCTAAGCGCAACAAGGATTTTAACCCCTGGTTCGCATATTTTATACTTCAGCCAGTTTTATAGCCACTAAATATTTCATTTATAGTCAACCAAAAGGCTTTGGCTACCGGATTTCGGACCTTGTACCTGGTCACGTAGCCGGAAACATATCTGCTACCGGCACGTTGTGCTATAGAAAGTAAAAGGAACTTAAAATAAAGTATAGCTTATGCGCGAACGCCAGGTTTACCGCATGTCCAGGGCTGGTTCCATCAAAAACCTGAAACTGCTGACCGAAGATTTGGAGCAGCCCCAAGCCGGCGAAGTATGCGTAAAAGTGAAGGCTATCGGGCTCAATTTCGCGGATATCTTTGCCATGCAGGGCCTCTACAGCGCCACCCCTGCGGGCTCCTTTATACCCGGGCTGGAATTCTCCGGAGAGATTATAGCCATAGGCGAGGCGGTGGAAGAATGGAAAGTGGGCGACAAAGTAATGGGAGCGACGAAGTTTGGCGGCTATGGTTCGCACATCAACATCCACCACCGCTACGTTATCCCCCTACCCGAGGAATGGAGCTTTGAGGAAGGAGCAGGTTTCCTGGTGCAGGGGCTCACTGCCTATTATGCCCTCACAGAACTGGGCAACCTGCAACGCGGCATGACGGTGCTGATTCATAGTGCGGCAGGCGGTGTGGGTATTCTGGCCAACCGCATCTGCAAAAAGTATGGCGCTTATACCATCGGCAGTGTGGGCCGGGCAAACAAAGTCAGTTTTCTGCTTGCACAGGAAGCCTATGATGAAGTCATTCTCCGGGACAATGATTTTTATGAGAAACTGGTAAGTGCCCTCGACGGCCGTCCGCTGCGCCTGGTTATGGAATGTATCGGCGGTAAAATCCTGATGCAGGGCTGGAAAGCAATGGCCCCGATGGGACGGATGATAGTATATGGCAATGCCAGTTTTTCGAGCCATGGTGCCAAACCTGACTATCCCGCTCTCCTCTGGAAATACTTTAAGCGCCCTAAAATAGATCCGCTGCGCCTGCCCACCCAGAACAAGTCGCTTATGGGCTTTAACCTCATCTACCTCTACGAGCAAACGGACATGATGCACCGCATGCTTGGCGAACTACAGGCGCTCCAACTGAGGCCGCAGCATATCGGACAGATTTACAAATTTGAAGAAATGCAGGAAGCCATTCACCTGTTTCAGCAAGGAAAAACAATAGGAAAGGTGGTGGTAAAGATAGGGGAATAGTAACCTTTCGCTTGCCTGAAGTGAAACTTATAGCATAAATAATTCTCACCTTTTCCTCAACCAGACCTGTCCCTACAACCTGCGCTTAGCCCGCCGTGTATCTGAATAAAGGTTGTATTTTAGCCGGTATATTCCTTATTTTAGGCGAACGAACTTTTTTTCTATGGATCAATTCCTGAGTTGCGACTGGGGTACTTCATCTTTTCGGCTATGGTTGGTGCGGACAGAAAATGCGGAGATACTGGCCACAAAGAAGTCCTCCAAAGGAATTGCTGCCACTTTTAACAGCCTGGGTGAAAGGGAAAAGAACAACCCGGAAGAGCGGTTACTTTTCTACTTACGGATAATCGGGGAGGCTATAGATGAAATACAGCAGGAGCAGGGTATATCCCTGGCCGGTGTTCCACTTGTCATTTCAGGCATGGCTTCCTCCTCCATCGGCATGGCCGAACTCCCCTACAACTCTCTCCCTTTTGGTGTGGATGGTAAGAATATAGAAACAGCTTGTTTTGAGGCAAACGCTGCCTTTGCTCATCCGGTGCTGCTGATTTCAGGGGTTAAGAGCAACGATGACGTGATGCGGGGCGAGGAAACGCAATTGGTAGGCATCATAGCTGATAGCGGAGCGGCGGATGTGAATGGGATCTATATTTTTCCGGGAACGCATTCCAAGCATATAAAGGTGAAGGACGGGCAGGTAACCGGCTTCAAAACCTATATGACCGGGGAAATTTTTGATCTGCTGTGCAGGGAAAGCATCCTGAAAGGGGGAATAAAAAAGAATGAGGATCTGCACCATCCCAACTGCCTGCAGCGCTTTAAAGAAGGCGTAAGGGATGCCATAGACACCAACTTACTACACCAGGCTTTCCGTGTCAGGACAAACGATTTGTTCGGAAAGCTCTCCAAAAAAGAAAACTTTCACTACCTGAGCGGACTGCTGTTAGGGGCTGAATTGGAAAGCCTGTCGTCCGCAGCTGATCTACCGGTATATGTTTGCAGCGAATCCCATCTGCAGTTCAGGTACGAAACAGCCCTGGATGTTTTGGGGATAAAAAACAATGCGCATGTCTTTCCTGCCGGTTGGGCGGAGGAGGCCGTTGTACGCGGGCAGTTAAAAATATACAGCCACTTTAATCGTAATGTATGAATTCGTCTTTCTCCTGGGAGGCCTTTGAGAAGATGCCGGTGGTGGGCATCTTAAGAAATGTGCCGCCACAGCACATGCAAAAGCTGTTTACCGTTTACCGTGATGCAGGCTTCACCACCATTGAAGTCACCATGAATTCAACGGGGGCTGCAGAAACCATCTCCTCGCTGGTGAAGATGTTCGGTGAGCGGCTGAACATCGGGGCGGGCACCGTCTGTACGCTGGCAGATCTGGATAAAGCGCTTCAGGCCGGGGCGCAGTTCGTGGTAACGCCTATCGTGAAGAAAGATGTCATCAAAGCATGTATCAGAAGCGGTGTGCCGGTGTTTGCGGGAGCTTTTACGCCAACGGAGATATACAGGGCCTGGATCCTGGGGGCAAGTATGGTCAAAGTTTTTCCGGCCGGCCAGTTCGGACCCGCCTATATAAAAGAGGTGCTCGCTCCCCTCAACCATATCAAACTATTGCCGACCGGCGGCATTACGCAGGAAAATTTTACAGAATTTCTAAAGGCAGGCGCGAAGGGGCTCGGCATGGGAAGCCACCTTATTCCCAGAGCGCTAATTGAAAACGAACAATGGGAACAGTTGGAAAGCCATCTTTCCGGCTTTGCGGAAAAGTACCGCCACTTTATGCAGCAGATGAACTGACCAGGGCAGCAGGTACGGGGAAATATTGCAGCATCTTAACTTTTCTTCAATCCTAAAAACAAAAGGGATCTTTTCAACCCTGTTTAACCGTGTTCTTCTAAGTAGCTGTACAATAATAGTTTTAAGTATAAACAGATGCTGTCATTCTGCAAGTATAAATCCCGGACTTGATTCGGGGAATCTTGTTGGTGAGCGTCAGTAAGGCTTATAAAGCGGATATAAAGCTTGTTAATAAATTCTCCTGTAGCAAGGTGCTGGATTTATACTTGCAGGATGAAAAATATGGGAAGTTCATTCTACCCTGATACATATAAAAATAAAACTATCGGATGAGAATCATAAACTATGAATTGTTTCAGGTGCCACCGCGCTGGCTGTTTCTGAAGATTGAGACAGACGAGGGGATTACCGGCTGGGGCGAGCCTGTGATTGAAGGAAAAGCGGCCACTGTAAAGGCGGCCGTGGACGAATTGATGGAATACCTGGTAGGGAAGGACCCCATGCACATAGAGGACCACTGGAACGTAATGTACCGGGCAGGCTTTTACCGGGGCGGCCCGATTCTGATGAGTGCGATTGCTGGCATAGACCAGGCGCTGTGGGATATAAAAGGGAAATTTTTCGGTGCGCCTATATACCAACTGCTCGGGGGCAAGGCCCGGGATACGATGAAAGTCTATTCCTGGATAGGGGGAGACCGTCCGGCAGACGTGGGCGTTGCAGCGCAGGAGATGGTTGCCAAAGGCTTCACGGCCCTTAAAATGAATGCCACCGAAGAACTGCAGTACGTGGACTCTTATGATAAGGTAGACCATGCCGTTGCCCGCATTGCGGCCGTCCGGGAGGCAGTTGGACCGGGTGTCGGAATAGGCATTGATTTCCACGGCCGGGTACACAAGCCAATGGCTAAAATACTGGCGAAGGCGCTCGAGCCGTACCGCCCCATGTTTATTGAGGAAGCGGTGCTGCCGGAGAACAACGAGGCACTTCGGGAGATAGCCAATCATGTTGCCATTCCCATCGCTACCGGCGAACGGATGTTCTCGAAGTGGCAGTTTAAAACGCTTCTGAAGGAAGGCTACGTCGACATCATCCAACCCGATTTGTCGCATGCCGGCGGCATTACCGAGTGCAAGAAAATCTTTTCGATGGCAGAGGCTTTCGATGTGGCGGTGGCGCCGCACTGCCCGTTGGGTCCTATTGCCTTGGCCGCCTGTCTGCAGGTAGACGCCACCTGCCACAATGCCTTCATCCAGGAGCAGAGCCTGGGCATCCATTACAACCAGGGCAGCGACCTGCTGGATTATATCGTAGACCCCGGCGTTTTTGCCTACCGGGAAGGCTACGTACAGATACCGGAAGGTCCGGGACTTGGTATAGAAGTAAACGAGACGCATGTCAGGGAGATGGCCAAAATCGGCCACAACTGGAGAAATCCAGTTTGGAGGCACCCTGACGGCAGCATAGCAGAATGGTAATATGATGAGCGAAACAACCTACCTCTTACTAATTACCATTTCTTCCATCGTGCTGCTGCTGGTGCTGGTCATGCGCCTGAAGATACATGCTTTTGTGGCGCTGCTGCTGGCAAGTACCTTTGTAGGGCTGGCGGCGGGCATGCCTTTCATGGAGCTGATCGAGAGCCTGCAGGAAGGGATGGGCAACATACTGGGCTTCATTGCGATTGTTGTGGGGCTCGGGGCCATACTGGGGAAACTGCTGGAAGTTTCCGGGGGCGCCGAAATCCTGGCGCAGCACATCATCGGAGCCTTTGGCGAACGGCGAACCCACTGGGCCCTTATGCTCACCGGCTTTATTGTATCAATTCCGGTGTTTCTGGATGTGGGCTTTATCATCCTCGTCCCCATTGTGTATGCGCTGGCTAAAAGGTCGGGCCGCTCGCTCCTGCATTTTGCCATCCCGCTGCTGGCCGGAATGGCAGTAACCCATTCCTTTATTCCCCCGACACCCGGCCCGGTGGCTGTGGCTGAAATCCTGAACGCCCCCCTGGGCTGGATGATTGGGCTGGGCATAGTGGTGGGGCTGCCCGCGGCAGCTTTAGCGGGACCTGTTTTCGGCAAGTACATCAGCAGGAAGATCATGGTGGGGCCGCCGGATTTTGTGGAGTTCAGCGAAGAGAAAGTCTTATCGAGCCGGAGCGATTTCCTGATGATTCTGTTCATCATCATCCTGCCGCTATTTCTCATCCTGATTGCCACTTCCCTCGATATGGTGGTAGGCTTGGGAGAATTGTCGGGCGAGAATTACTGGGTAAGCCTGTTTCAGTTTTTAGGGCATCCTTTTGCGGCGCTCACCATCGCCACCCTGGTGGCCGCTTACTTTCTAGGAATCAGGAAAGGATATAATGCCAGCCAGCTCCTGGAGTTTTCGGATAAAGCTCTGACGCCTGCTGGCCTGATCATCCTGATAACGGGAGCCGGCGGCATGTATAAGCAGATACTGGTAGACAGTGGAGCAGGGGAGGCGCTGGCGCAGTTGTTCATCACCTACAATGTAGCGCCGCTCTTCATGGCCTATATACTAGCCGTAATCATCCGGATTATCCAGGGATCAGCTACGGTGGCGATGATTACGTCCGCAGGGATGATGGCTCCCATCATTGTGGAGTTGCAAATCTCAGATCCCATGAAAGCCCTTATTTGCCTGGCCATTGCTGCAGGGGCCACCATCCTGTCGCACGTAAACGACAGCGGCTTCTGGCTGGTGAAAAAGTACCTGGGGCTGACGGAGAAAGAAACCCTGCAATCCTGGACAGTAATGGAAACCATTATATCGGTAACGGCTTTTATCTTTATTCTGATGGTTTCTCTGGTAGTGAAGTAAAACAGGTCGGGTTTCAAACAGCTCTATGCCGCGCTCATTTCATACCTTTATACCTGGCCTCAGCCTGTTCTAACTGCTGTTAAGGTCTATAAACAAAAGAGCCCCTCGGGATGAGGGGCTCTTTTGTTTATGATAAGTTTATAGAAAACTTTTCAACTTTTAGCCATTCTCCTATACGGGAGCATCTACCAGGAAGTTGTGGCAAGTATAAAAAATAAAAATTTTAGGGACGCTCTGCTATGGGATTCCGGCCGGCTAAAGCGGTCTGTAAACCGGTGCAATTAAGGCCACCTTAACCAGGCCGACTGGTGTCGCAGCCATACTTTCCGCCCACTATCTGCACCTTCCTGAGCCAGCCACATATCATTATACATGTTCAAATCTTGGGCTTATTCGCATTTGCTCTTTAGACTTGTCTGGCAGAGCATGTAACTCATTCTTGTACAAAGGATTAAAAGTTACTTTTTGACATTTTGGAATTTAGTTTGGTGCCATTTAAGTGCTCCCAAACTCTTGCAAAGGATAAATATTGCTATAGAAGATAAATTTGTAGTAAAATCATCATGTTACTTCTTGAGATAATTCTTCTTTTTTAATGCATTATAGGTTCAGTAACCTTATATACCAATAAGTACCTGTACAAAATTGGTTTGAAGTACAAACTGATTCATACATTCTGAAAGTTGAAAATCCGCTAACAGGATTCCCGAAACCTGTTAGCGGATGTCAGAAGGCTTATGAAGCGGACATAAAGCTCGCTGACAAGCTTTCTTGTAACAAGGGCGTAATTGATACTTGCAGCAGGATAATAATAGCCTAAGTTAATGCTGTCCGGATACTTATAAAAGGAATTTCATAACGCATACCTGCAGCTTGCTAAAGCTATTTAACAGCATAATGCTTCAGTTTCAGGCAAGTTGGAGTTAGAACTGGTAATGCCGGAATTTATTTATAAAGCATATTAAAACACATAACAAATGATATTTAATCTTTTAAGGCAACAGCGCGGAAAGGAACATAAAGATGGGCAAAGATTCAAAGAAAGAGGGATTACCTAAAGAATACCTGGAATTAGTAGAAATCTGGAAGAACCAGGCGTATGAGCCCCTGGAGACAGACGCTTTACATTCTATTGTATCCAATCCGGGCATTCAACTGATATTTAGGAGTGCTCCCGTTGTATCATTTGTATTCGATTTACGCACGCAGGAATTCGTATTCATCAGCAGCAACACGCAGGAGATTTTTGGCTACGACTCCATGTTATTTACTGACCATGGGCAGAACTTTATTAATAAAATCAGGCATCCTGAAGACTTGGTAAATACCTGGAAGTTATTGAAAAGAATCTGGTGTTTTATCATAGATGTTCCACCTGCCAACCGGGCCCAGTTCAAGTTTAACCTTGACTATCGTGTTATCAAACCAAATGGGGAAGCGGTAAGAATTTTGGAACAAATAGCGGTGTTGCAACAAGACAGCAAAGGTAATATCACGCACATCTTAGGAATCTGTAACGAGATTACAAGCTGGAAAAAGAGTTGCCAGCAAATCGCTTCTGTCACTTCCACAGTTGATCATTCTGTTATTTTCTATACTTCCGATGAACTAGAAAGCCAGCCGCTCCGGGCAGTTTTGAGCAAGCGGGAATTGGAAATAGTAAAATTGCTGGCACAAGGACACAGCAGCAAGTTCATTGCCGACAAACTTTTCATCAGTTTCCATACGGTAAATACCCACCGCCAGCACATGATTGAAAAGACGAAAACTAAGAACACAGGCGAGCTGATACAATTTGCATCATCACGTGGTTTGACACTATAAATACTGAAAAATCAGTATTGATAAGCCTTTCGACTAAGCTTAGCTTTGGTTGTTCTTTGAATGTGAAAGATAAGAGTTGAAATAATGGCTGAAAACCATTAGCAGAGGCAGACTAAGCTTCAAGCAAGAAGTAGCATATACTTTGATTCTCCCACAAGAAGCAATTTGTGCAGCAAATTGCTTCTGTGATATCGACTTCTAATGGGACTTGTTTCTTCTTTTCAATTTATGATGATGAAAATATCAACCTGATTCTATGCTTTTCTAAGCGAAAATTAAAGATTGTAAAATTGACGGCTGAGGGGTACAGTAGCAATATCATTGCAGATAAACTCTGTATTAGCTTCCATACAGTTAATACACACCGTAAAAAAATTATAGAGAAGACACATAATACGCAAACAGGTGGCCTTATACAGTTTGCCATCTCTAATAGCCTTATATAATAATACTGAAATACTGAATTATCAGTATTGGATAAAATTCTAAAGAATCATCACTTTTATCAAGCAATTCCAAGAATCAAATTAGTCGTGTACTAGCTATACGTACTAAAAAGCACAAAATACATAATCAAAAATGTAATGTCTACACATAAAGTATTAGTAGGGGGTATGTTAAAAGTAGGGGTATGTTAAATTTCTTTTTTGCGCAATAACTTGTTATAAACGGGCTCTGAAGAATATGTTCTCAAACTAATCTGCAGCGTTACGTGGCGTTGAAAAGTTACAATAAGTTCCTTCTATGCCTTCTGCTGCAGAGGACATGCTTTTGTTGTGATTTGTATATAGGTAAGTGTAAAAAAATTTAAAAGCAGAATATGAATGTTGACAGTTTAACCACATTAATCACAGTGGTATTAGCTATTAGTTTAGCTGGTGAGAGATTAGTAACAATTATTAAAACGTGGATTACATGGCTTGCCATAGAAAAAGTAACAAACACTGGTGAAGTTGACTTAGCAAATGATAAAATAAGAAGATTTATTGTGCAAGTCTTATCAATTATTGCTTGTTGGTTAACTGCAAGCTTTATAAATGATGGCTCCTTTAGACCTAATAGTGAGGTTTTGATAGGCGGAAAGGAGTTTCATGTATTTTTATTAGGGCTATTGGCAAGTGGCGGGTCCGCCTTTTGGACAAATATTTTAAGTTATACCAAAGCAGTAAAAGATATAAAAATTCAGCAAAAAGCTTATGAGAGATTATATTTTAATGGAAGATCCGCACCAGTAGGATCAACTGTAGCTGCGCCAGCAGGTACCACTGTACCTGCGCCGACACGTGCGACTGTGGCTACAACGGCAGGTGCTATTGTGCGGAGTGGTGGCCAAGCTCGACCAAAGTTTGAATGGAGTAAAGCTCTTACTTAGAAAGAATGAAGTTTTATTCAAATATTAATTCATAACCAATCACTGAAATTATGAAAGAGCAGCAAGAAAACATACCAATGAGAGAGTTGCCGGTTCAAAAGCCAAACGAAGCTAAGAAAGCGCAGGATAGGAGTATTGGCCGCTACTTTTGTGCATTGCATGAAAGGCCTGCTCGCGTTTTTGCTCCTGGTGTTACCAGTGGACGGCAGTCACTTATAAATCTATTAAGTAATAAGTGGGTCAGTGGCACAGTTCTTCATTATTATTTTTTTGACCGAGATACTGATGGACAAAATGTCCAATTTACAGATGGAACTACAGAGTGGTTCAGTTGGGTTGGTGCGGAAGCTCAGAAAGAGGTAGTACGTGCTGCATCCAAAATCTGGGAAAGTGTGGGCATTGGAATTGAATTTAGGGAAGTTTTTGACAGGGAAGATGCTGAAATACGGATTGGCTTTATGCAAGGAGATGGGGCTTGGTCATGGCTGGGTAGGGAAATACTGGAACACGGACCAAATATACGCACTATGAATTTTGGATGGGATTTAACCCAACGTGGAGAAATTGATACCGCCATCCACGAAATAGGTCATACGCTTGGTTTTCCACACGAACATCAAAACCCAAAAGCAGGTATTATATGGGATGAAGAAGCTGTATATGAGGCTTTGGCGCAACCACCAAATAATTGGGATCGAGATACCACATTTTGGAATATTATCCGGAAACTTCCTTCTAACGAAGTTGAAGGCACAACTTGGGATCCTAATTCTATCATGCATTACCCATTTGAGAAAGGTCTTATTAAGAAACCCGATGAATATGCCATAAACGGTTTAAGACCTGCAGGAGGGCTTTCTGCTAAGGATAAAAGTTGGGTTAAAACTCTTTATCCTACCGTTCATAAAACGCATAATGCAGTTAAGGAACAGCTTATGCCATCACAATCGGTGTTGCTAAAATTGTCAGCCGGAGATCAACGTAACTTTACTGTTCTACCGCAAGAAACTCGTTTTTATAATTTCCAAACTTTTGGAACATCCGACTCTATTATGGTTTTGTTTGAGGATGAAAATGGAGAATTACGCTACCGAACAGGAGATGATGACAGTGGTCAGGATACTAATGCTTTTTTCAAGATAAAATTAATCAAAGGACATAAATATCTACTACGGATTAGAATGTATTTCAATGATCGACCGCAAGAAACGGCTGTAATGATGTGGTAATTGCCTTATAGAATATATTATAGAGGAATTATTCTAATATTTCTGCAAACTGTTTATCAGTGTCCAAGGATTCTAGGCATCAAAAATCCATTTCTTATAGGCATCATAAAAGATATCGTTTTCCTTTGATACGTTGCCAATTAGTTAAGCTAGGACATGGGAGCGTTAAAGCCTGGAGTCTAGCTCAACTGGGGATGATGGCTGCACCGCCAACTCAATTACAAGAGTGGTCTTGGATAATTCGGCAATACCAATTATTCAATTATATACCTATTAATATCATTGTAAAAAAAGTTTAGTACCATGGCACATTTAAAAAGATTAGCAATACAAATTCTTGCCAATAGAGGGTATTTGAATGTAACAGATGACATATTTTTAAGAAACAGAGATGTTGATGAAATAGCTAATGATTTAATAGAAAATTATAAATACCTTCAAAATAAAACTGAAATGTCTAACGATGAGGTTATAGAACAGATAGTTTTTAGACCAAAATGTGGCAATTCTACATTTGTAAGAAATCAACGCCATTTAATTCATAATGAAAATATTCTAAGATTTGCTAAATCATCTGGGTATAAATTTAATTTATCTAGCTTAGGAAATCCCCCTGTTATAAGCTATTCTATAAAGAACTATTATCCACAAATACATAAAGATGATATTGAACAAGCAGTAAGATACGCATTTGATGAGTGGGAACAATTTATACCAATCAGCTTTAGAAGAACTAATCCAAATGAAAACTCTATTATAAAATTAAGTTGGGAGCAGAGAAATCATAATTGTGTATTAAAATTTGACGGTAGAAGAACCGGCAGAGGAAATTCAGTTGCACATGCTGGATATCCAGATATCCATTCAAGTATTTTTGGACAAATACATTTTGATTACGATGAAATTTGGTCTGTCAACCCAAGAAATGATATGGAGATTGATTTGCAAAGTGTAACTCTGCATGAAGTTGGTCATATACTGGGTCTTGAGCATAGCCTTATTGAAGGGGAAGTTATGTATGAGGATTATATAGGTATTAATAGAAGGCTCACTATGGATGATATTCAAAGTATAAAAGATTTGTATAATCTAAGGTCAAGAATATTTTTCACATAGAAAAATATTTTAACAAGTTACAGAAGCTAAATTATTATACTGTATGAAAAAAGCCTTATATCATGCTTTATTATTAAAAGTTATATCAATAAATATAATTCTAATATCATCTTCTTATGTAAATGCACAGGAAGTAGACGATTTTATTAATTCGAAGAAAGTAGATAGATATATTTTTCTATTCGAAGGAAAAGATAATAATGGTAATTCTATTTTAAATTACATAATAGATGGTAAAAAACCTGCCGTTCCGCTTTCCGATACTACTTACCTTACCTTTACTGGAGGCAAAAGTAACATGAAGGAGTTGGTAGTATATTTACAGCCTATTAACCCGCTTCAACGTTTATATACAATAACAACAAATGAGTTTAATGATCCTATAGCAGAAGAATTCGGTAATGCTCTTATAGATTTAAGAAAAGTCTTTGCACCATTTGCAGTAGAACCTATGGGAGCAAACAATGGATGTAGTGGCATTACACAAATAAAGGCAAAAGTAGATAGCATTAGTATATTAATCAATAATACCAAGAGTGAAGCTTTCATAAAACCATTTCAAGAAATGAAGGAAATTTCATTCTTGTCACAAGCCAGTGTTGAAAGCGGGATGAAAGAAGTTAATAATAAAGTGCAACCATTAAATACGAATAATTTATTACTGCTTAAATATATACATATTACTCAGAAGCTTATAGAAGAAATTGATTGTAATAATAAAGGTTTAGACTTAGCATTGAAAGTTGCTTTGACTCAGTATTTACAAACTGCGAATACTATTGCAAATGAAAGAGCCTCTAAAATCTCCACATTAGACAAGGCATATAAATTGGTTTTAGATGAATATAATAAAATAAAGAACGATTTAAATACCCTTTATGATGATTATCCTTGGTCAATAAAAAAAGTTTACCCATTAAATAAAGGTAAAATTTTCGAATTCAGCGTTGAAGTTTCTGATGCTGGTTATGCGTTATCTGACGATGGAAAGTCTTTAAATACCGAGAATAATGTATTGAAGAAACATGTTATAAGGGTATGGCTTAATAAAGCAAAGATTTTTCTTGCAGTTACACCTGGTTTGGCTTTTACCAGATTATCATTTCCAAAATATGGTGCTATAACTGATGCTAGTGGTCAGATGCATGTTTCTGAAGAAAATTCCGCAGAGGTTTTCAAAGTAAATTTTGCTGCTATGATGAATATTCATTTCAGTGTTGGTGATGATATGTTTTTCCCAGTATTACAATTTGGTGCGGGACCAATAGCTGAACGTCCCGCTCTTTTCACAGGGGGGGGATTTGTGTTTAGAAATTTTTCTGTGAATTATAAGAATTCCTATTTCGGGCTTTCCTACGGCAATGTATTTTTATGGAATCAGGAACTCAAAACTAAAGAGCCTGGTGATCTAGTTTCAAGTGTTGATGAGCTCAACAATGACTTAGAATGGCGTATAAAAGATGGTTTTAATCCTTATTTAGCAATTACTTTCAAATTTTGAGCTTTTACTTTAGTAATTTCAGTCTATACCTAAATGAAATACATTTGGAATTGCAATAGTTTACTGGAGGCTTATTATTAGGCAGCAATACTTTGATGGTTCACCCATTCTTCATACTGGCAAGGGGTCAGGTAGCCAAGCGCTGAATACCTCATTGTCCTGTTGTAGAAACCCTTAATGTATTCAAAGATGGCTAGCGAGGCTTTGTGCCTTGTGGCAAAGTTATTGTGGTAAACCATTTCTGTTTTCATCGTCTTAAAGAAGTTCTTTGCCACTGCATTGTCCCAGCAATTTCCTTTCTGGCTATGCTCTGCACTACCGGCATCCCCTCCAATTGCTCGCGGAAAGCACTGCAGGCATACTGCACGCCTTGGTCAGAGTGAAACAAAAGGGAGTGGAATGGGGGCCTGTTCTTGATGGCCATCTGCCAGGCAGCCACAGTGGTTGTCTCCGCCTCTTATAGAGATTACTATTGAGTTCAGATATTTTTATCCTTCATGAAAGAACTCTAATAGATAGAGCTATTCCAATGATCGTTATTAGATCCGAATCGCTTCTTTGCCTCATCTTTATAGAAAGGAATAAACTGCGTGTTTAATTTTTGTGTGAAGGAATCCATATTGGCCATTATGTACCTCAATTTGGCGCTTTGTACTTATGTTTTCTGCAAGTGCTTTTGTCTCCTTGTTGTGCTCTTTATCTAAGAAAGCCTTTGGGTTATCATAAATATACAGACTTAGAAATTCACAGTGTTAGCTTTCCTTTTTTTGGATGGGGTATCGGAGGGGAATAATCTAAGTACAGCGTTTGTCAGCCTTTCGATATCGGTTTATCTCTTAGTTTAACCTTTGCCATTTGATAGTGCTACTGTGGGTTTAATATTTGGTTAATCTCCTCTTTGGGTACGTAAGCATAAATTCCATTCTTCTGCTTAGGAATTTGATTTCGGTTAATCAGCACATGAAGGGCTCTATCTGAAATATTGTAAATCTTTTATACCTATGAAAGGGTGTAGCAATCATCAATTGAGATTTGTACGCTGGCTGATTTTATTTTGTTAGTTACTAGTGGCTGACTTTGCTCGAAAAGTTTATCAAGATTAGCGCGCTTCAAAATAGTTCGCCTCCCAACTTTTATAGCCGTCAGCTCATTTACCCTTATAGCTCTCCAAATAGTCCATCGGCTAAGGCCTAATAGCTGACAAGTTTCTAATATACTCAAAAACTCTTTAGCCTACAGTTCTACAAGTGGCATTATTTTAACAGCTTTAGTCTGTTCGTTACTTGCTTCGATATTAATCTTCTTCTGCTTTGCTTTGTAGGCCCGTTTAGCACAGTTGTCGCTGCAGTATTGGGTTACTGTTGTTTTAGCAATAAAGTCGCTACAGCAGTGTTGGCAGACTCTTTCTATTCTTAAATTAGAACTCATGTTGCTGTTTGTTGCAAAAGGGAGCTTCAAGTTGCATTATGTTGCAAAATTTCTCCATTAAAATATTCGAGGTACAAATAAATAAAATGAGGTACATGTGAGATACAAAAGTAGTAATAATGAATTTACAAGCGAGCATTATCAAATAGCCCTTAAGGATACTAAAAAAGCCCTTTAGAAGGTTTAAAGAAGCTTTTGTGAATATTCGATATGTATTCGTTGTGACTGTTTACTTCCCAATACAAAACTTGGTAAAAATATTATCCAGCAAGTCTTCCGTTGTTATTTCCCCCGTTATCTCACCCAGGCTATAAAGTGCGCGGCGGATGTCGGCGGCTATTAGGTCGCCGCTCATACCTGAGGAAACGCCGTGCAGCACATCGTCCAGGGCAGCGTAGGTTTTGTGCAGGCTGTTGACGTGACGGAGGTTGGTGACGATGGTCTGGTTTTGGGTGTTGAGTTTGCCCAGGTTCACTTTCTGAACCAGCGCCAGTTTCAGCGCATCCAGGTTGGCGCCTTCTGCTGCCGAAATCTGCAGCACACCGTCAATACTGGCAAAAGCAGCGAGCTTCTCCGGTGAGGCTTGGTCTATCTTATTGGCCACGGCAAGCAGGGGGCGCTTGTCCGGATTCAGCTTGTGTAGCTCGGCCTGAACCTCGGCAGCCGTCACTTCGGTGATGTCGAACAGGTAAATAATCAGGGCGGATTGATTGAGTTTCTGCATGGTGCGCTCCACACCCAACTTTTCTACCTTATCCGTTGTCTCGCGCAGGCCGGCCGTGTCGATAAATCGGAAGGTGATGCCTTCGATGCTGATTTCATCCTCGATAAAGTCGCGGGTGGTGCCGGGCACATCCGATACGATGGCTTTTTCTTCGTTCAGCAGCTTGTTGAGCAGCGTGGATTTGCCGGCATTCGGCTTGCCCACGATAACGGTCGGCACACCATTTTTGATGACATTGCCCAGCTCAAAGGATTTTAGCAGCTCCCGGATGACCTGCTGGATGTTGCCGATAAGCCTGCGCAATTGGTCGCGGTCGGCAAACTCCACGTCTTCTTCGCCGAAGTCCAGCTCCAGCTCTATCATCGAAGCGAAATGCACCAGTTCGGCACGCAGCCGCTTGATTTCCTGCGAAAAACCGCCGCGCATCTGCTTCATGGCTACTTCGTGCGAGAGGGCAGAGTCGGAGGCGATGAGATCGGCAACGGCTTCGGCCTGGGCCAGGTCGAACTGGCCGTTCAGGAAAGCACGTTTGGTGAACTCGCCGGCATTAGCAAGGCGAGCTCCTTTTTTCAGGAGCAGCTGCACGATCTGCTGGACAATAAAGTCGGAACCGTGGCACGAGATCTCTACTACGTTTTCTTTGGTATAGGAATGCGGCGCGACAAACAGTGATACCAGCACTTCGTCCAGCACCTTGTCCCCATCACGGATGGTGCCGAAATGGATGGTATGGCTGGCCTGCTCTGCCAGGTCTTTGCCTTTAAAAACATTGTTCGTCAGGGAAATGGCTTCAGGGCCAGAAAGCCGGATAACGGCAATAGCGCCTGTGCCGGACGCTGTAGCCACGGCCACAATGGTATCGGTCGTATGGAACTGGTTTGTCAAATCGAATTAGGTTATTCGCTGCGCAAATTTACGGATTAAATAGTGATAACCATGTAGGGACAGGTCGCGACCTGGCCAATCGTTGCTGTTCAAGCGTAGCCTTTTTCTACATTTTTTCAAACTCGTCAAAGTTCATTTCCTTGTAGTGGTTGCCGCCAAAGTAGCGTAAAATTTGCGAGAAGGCAGGCGCATCCATAAAGCCCGGCACCGGTGTGAGCATCTTCATCTCTTCATCCAGGTACACGGTTGTCGGGAAACTGAGCTGCCCGTTGAGCAAAGCCACCGCCAACTCATGCGATTTATATTCCGGGTTATATTTAAAGGTGTGCCCGTTCAGGGTGATAGGTTCGGTTCCTTCGGCATCCAGCTTCACGGCATAATAATGCGCGTTGACATAAGCAGCCACTTCCGGGTCGGCAAAAGTAGTTTTGTCCATTTTCTTGCACCAGCCGCACCAGTCGGTATACACGTCTATCACGATTTTGCGCGGCTCCAGCTTTTGTTTCGCAGCGGCTTCCTCTATCGTAAGCCAGTGGATGGGCTCTGCTTTTATACTTGCCTGTGCTGTGGCGGCCCCTGCTTTTTTTGCCGCAGGATCTGTTGCAGTCGTTGTAGCAGGCGCGTTGGCTGTAGCGGTATCGTTGATTTTGCAACCAGATAAAGTAAGTGTTGAAATAATAGCAGCAGCGAAAAGGGTGTTTTTCAGCATTGATTTAAATTAAGGGAAGTATGGCTTTCGATTTCAGTTGAAAGGTAAACATCAACAGGCACAATTAAAATTCCAATTATAAGATAAGTTCAAGATTTGGATATTCTGCAAGGCCCAGCTAGAAACTTCTAATGTGGTTATCAAGCTTCTAGATCAGAGTTAAGATGGAGAGATTTCTGGACATAAAATAACTTGGTAGAAAAGGCAGCAGCAAAATTAGAACTTTAAGATTTATAGCTGGCTTTTCACCTCGCCGGCGCGGCCTTACTTTTCTTCTTGATAAGAAAAGTAAGCAAAAGAATCAAGAAGCTTCAAACTCACTGAACGCTCGAACAGTGAAGCTTCATTAAGTGCACCTGGCAAATATTGCTTTGTTATAGCCTGCTTCTTTTAAGTCAACTTCTTTGTAACTCAACTTACATCATTAACTATAATGCTATGAAAACATAGGAGTTAATACGCAGGGACCAATATTAACAGCCCTAAGAAAGCTCCTCTGGACAAAAGCTTTCATTTATACTATCAGCACCGGGATTTTGACGGCGTGGCGGACGGATTCGATGGTGGTGCCGAGTATCAGGTCTTTCATCATTTGATGACCGTGCGAGCCCATCACCAGCAGTTCGGCCTTATAGGTTTTTACTATTTTGGGGATGCTCTTTTTGGGATTGCCGAAGCCCAACTGATACGATACATTATAGCCTTTGCTGCGCAAGTCATTAGCATAACGCTCCAGGTTAAGCCGATCCGAGTCTGTTTCAAAATCATGTATTTCCTGGCCCATCACCATGGCCCCGGCCGTCTCTACCACATGTATCAGCAGGTACTCCGCACTGGCGGTGCCGATAGCCAGCGCATTATTGATAACCTGTCGGTCTGCTCTGGAGAAATCGAGGGTGATGGCGATTTTAGCGTAAACCGGTTTTGCCAGCGGCTCGTAGCTGACGGGGCGGAAGTGGGCGGCCACAGGCTGCGGGTGGCGTGCCTTCAGGACAAGGGGCTGGAACGTAATATACAGCAGGAGCAAGATGCAGGCCACAACAATAGGAACAACCGTAAGCCACAGCAGGAGCGGGTGTGCCGTTGTTTGCAGCCAGCCGGAAATTTCTTCGAAAACAAGGTTGGCGTTCAGCGTCACAATGGTGGCAGCGGCTAGCCAGGCACCCAGCTTTGCCCATTTGCCGGCGGCAAACTCGCCCATGCGCTCTTTGTGGCTCACAAAATGGATGAGCGGAATCACGGCAAAACCGAGTTGCAAACTAAGTATAACCTGGCTTAGCACCAGCAGTTCGCCGGTCTTATCTTCGCCAAAGTACAGGATAACGAACATAGCAGGCAACACCGCCAGCAGGCGCGTAATCATGCGGCGCAGCCAGGGCTGAATGCGCAGGTTCAGGTAGCCTTCCATCACAATCTGGCCAGCCAGTGTGCCGGTCAGTGTGGAACTCTGGCCGGCGGCAATAAGGGCTACGGCAAACAGTACGGGCGCCCATTTGGTGCCAAGCAGCGGCGCCAGAAATTTGTGGGCATCCTTGATCTCAGAAACAGTATAGATGCCGTTTTTGTAGAAGGCTGCCGCAGCCAATATAAGTATAGCTGCGTTTACAAACAGGGCGAGGTTCAGGGCAATGGCCGAGTCGATGTTGTTGAATCTGATGGCTTTGCGGATGCCGTCGGAGGTGCGCTCGATTTTGCGCGATTGCACCAGCGAAGAATGCAAATATAAATTATGCGGCATTACGGTAGCGCCGATAATGCCGATGGCAATGTATAAGGCGCTGCTGTTGGGTATGGAAGGAATGAACCCCTGCACCAACTCACCCATATCGGGCTTTGCAAATATCATCTCCAACACAAAAGCACCGCCGATGATAGTAACCAGCACTAGTATAAAGGCTTCCATCTTGCGCATGCCCTTGTTTATAAGGAAGAGGAGCAGGAAGGTATCGAAAACGGTAAGGCCCACGCCCCAAATCAGCGGCAGGCCGAACAGCAACTGCAGTCCAATAGCCATACCCAGCACCTCAGCCAGGTCACAGGCGGCAATGGCAATTTCGGCGAGCAGGTATAGCGGTATGTTGACAAATTTAGGATAGGCCTCGCGGGAGGCTTGTGCCAGATCTTTGCCCCGCACTACGCCCAGCCGGGCACTCAGGCTCTGCAACAGGATGGCCATCAGGTTCGACATCAGCAGCACCCAGAGCAATGTGTAACCAAACTGGCTGCCACCGGCAATGTCGGTGGCCCAGTTGCCAGGGTCCATGTACCCGACGCTGACCAGGTAAGCCGGTCCTAAAAAGGAAAGCAGCTTTTTCCAGAAACCAGTATGGGCGGTTGTATCGATAGAGGAATGGACTTCGCCCAGCGATTTACCGGAGACAGAGGCCTGTTTTAGCAAGTTCATAAGTAGAGAATACAGGTATCATCATCGTAGATATAAGGTTGCTTCTGTTGCTTTATAACAGGTAATCATGGCTTTATACTTTGCGATGAAAGCGGTAAAGTATGATTCGCCCGCCGGTGTACAGTATACTTGCCTGCCAAATCAGGGAATACTCCTGCTTAAGCAGACAAGTATATGTTGTTCGATACTTCACTGGATACAAGTATGGTGGTGCCGCCTTCAATATGTATCTCCATCGAGCTGTCATACAGCATCTTGTCTGTTACTTTCACTTTGCTGCCCAGCGAAATTCCTATTTTGTCCAGGTACTTCAGAAAGTGCGGCTGCGAATCGTTTACGCCAACCACGGTGCCTGTTTCTGCTATATCCATAGCAGCCAGCAGCTTTTGCCTGGGCTGGTTTATTTCGCCGGTCTCCGACGGAATCGGGTCGCCATGCGGGTCAAACCTGGGATAACCCAGAAACTCGTCCAGCCGCTTTGTCAGCAGTTCGGAGGTAACGTGCTCCAGCTCTTCGGCTACCTCGTGTACCTCATCCCAGTTAAACTGCAGCTTGTCTACCAGAAAAACCTCCCAGAGCCGGTGCTTCCGGATTACCTGCAGCGCTACCCGTTCGCCGGCTTCTGTCAGGGTTACGCCGCGGTACTTTACGTAATGCACCATGTTTTTGGCGCTGAGCTTGCGCAGCATATCCGTCACCGAAGCAGCCCTCGTATCCAAAGCATCGGCCAGGGCGTTGGTGCTCACTTCCTGCGCCCCGTTCGCCGACAGCTTGTAGATGGTTTTGATATAGTTCTCTTCTGTGAAACTGTACACCTTTTTGAATTTTGAATGAGTGAATAACTGAATGACTGAGTAAAGAATTTTGAATAACTGAATTTTGAATAATTGAATGTAAAACTGAGCGATAATCTCTCCAGGGTATTCATAATCGTTTTGTATTCAGTCATTCAGTCATTCAGTTATTCAGTTATTCACTCATTCAAAATTAAACTTACCACCGGATGAGCGCGGAGGCCCAGGTAAAGCCGCTGCCGAAAGCCGCCAGGCATACCAGGTCGCCTTCTTTGATGCGCCCTTCCTCTACAGCCTCGCTCAAGGCAATAGGGATAGAGGCGGCCGTGGTGTTGCCATACTTGTGTATGTTGCTGAAAACCTTTTCCGCCGGCAATCCCATTTTCTGCTGGATATAGGAGGTGATGCGCAGGTTGGCCTGGTGCGGAATCAGCATATCAATGTCTTCGGGTTTGTAGTTGTTCTGCTGCAGGGCTTCCTGTATTACTTCCGGGAAGCGCGTTACCGCATGCTTAAAAACCGTGTTGCCGTTCATGTAAGGGTAAATAGAGCCTTCGTCGATCATCTCGTGTGTGAGGCGCTCGCGTTTGTTGCTGCCCGGATCGATGGTGGCCAGCTCTTCGGCAAATTCGCCGTCGGCATGCAGGTGCGTGGATAGAATGCCTTTGTCGTTGCTTTCAGAAGGGGAGAGCACCGCAGCGCCCGCGCCATCTCCGAAAATCACGGAAACACCACGACCACGTGTTGAGAAGTCGAGCCCGCTGGAATGAATTTCCGAACCAACTACCAGCACGTGGTTGTACATACCGGTTTTGATAAACTGATCTGCCACCGACAAGGCATAAACAAAACCGGAGCACTGGTTACGCACATCCAGCGCCGGAATCTCTTTTATCCCCAGTTCACGTTGCAGGAGCACGCCCGATCCCGGGAAAACATAGTCGGGACTTAAGGTGGCAAATACGATCATGTCCAGGTCTGTCGCTTCCAGTCCGGCCATTTTCAGGGCTTTGCGGGCAGCTTCAGCGCCCATATTCGAGGTAGTGTCTACGCCCTCCTCAAAATAGTGGCGCTCTACAATACCCGTGCGCTCCCTGATCCACTCATCAGAAGTCTCCATTATTTTCTCCAGGTCTTTGTTGGTCACGACCCGTTCCGGAACATAATGGCCTACACCAGCAATTTTTGAATTTCGCATCTTGTAAGGGGGTTAATGGTTCAAATATAAGTAATTTAGGTTAGTCTAAAAATATTTTTAACAAAATGTATTTCTGATTTAGATAAGCAGGTTATTAATAGCCTGCAATAATTTCTGTTCCTCCAGGTTCCAGTATACATCACCCGGAATCCCTGAAGTATAAAATTGCTGTTGTTGCAAATCTTTCAGCAGTGCTGCGGCATTGCAGGCTGTAAAATTTATACTTAGTCCGGCTGCATGTTCCGCTATAATAGTATGCCATGTCGGGTTTTGTTGTACGATTATGGGCAGCGCATGTGCCATGTATTCGTACAATTTTGTCGGGATGCAGCGGAAGGTGCTTTCATTAGGCTGATAAGGTAATAAACCTACATCACTCTGCTGTATCTGCTGCACAATTTGTTGGTGCGGTACCAATTTGTCGCCGCCTGCCAGGTGTAAGTATGGTTTACGGGTTGCCAGTTCTTTTACTTTTTGCCACGTTTCTTTCCTGGGACTGTAACCGATGATGGTGAGCGTGGAGCCGGGCCGCAGTTGCTGTATCGTATCTGCAAAAGCAATTGCATCAAATACGCCATAAATTTCTGAAATGGTACCGGAATACAGCAGGCGCAGTGGCCCCTGCGGTAAGGTAATGGGCGTGACCGGCAAAGAATACGTTGCCTTTGGTTTATACTTGTTTTCAATTAAGGTATAATCCTGTTTCAGAAAAGGCAGATCCTGCAGATAGCTTCGTTCCGCCACCAGGTAATGATCTATACTTCCTGCTGCCGCATTTTCTATACTTCTCACACCGGCGGCCATCAGGTGCTTTAAACCGGGACGATAATTATGCTGTGCCGTCAGGTTGAGAGTATAGTTTTCCTGTACATCATACACCAGTTTGCACTTATACCTGCGCGCATAATACATACTTGGCAGTAGCAGCTCGTGGGTGCAGGCAATAATCAGGTGAGGTTTGAGCCGGCGTAACAGCCTATAGTATAACCACTGCGCTTTGGCCCGGCCGAAGTGCAGCCGCTTAAATCCGAAGACAGGGTGGAAGTATATATTGGGCGGCGCATCTACGGGTATGGCCGCTTGGAATCCGCAGAGATGCACCTGTGCCTGGGGCAGCCTGCACAACGACAGGCCCAGTTTTTCATACATGCGGACCTCGTTTACGGGCTTGAGCAGCGAAGCTAAGAGGATTCTCTTTTCAGACATTGGCTAAATTTAATACTTTTATGCTTTATTTTGCATGAACTAACTATGGATATGACGCAAAGACAAATAATTGAACAGGCCTGGGAAAACCGGGAACTGCTGCAGGAAAGCAATACCATTGAGGCAATTCGTGCCGTGATCGAAGAACTGGACAAAGGCACCCTGCGCGTAGCTGAACCGAAAGGGGAGGAGTGGCAGGTAAACGAATGGGTGAAGAAAGCGGTGCTGCTATACTTCCCGATTCAGTCGATGAAGACCATTGAGGTGGGCCCGTTTGAGTTTCATGACAAGATGCTGCTGAAGCGCAACTACGCACAGCTGGGTGTACGCGTGGTGCCGCATGCGGTGGCGCGTTACGGAGCTTTTCTGGCCAATGGCGTGGTGATGATGCCGTCTTATGTAAATATTGGTGCTTACGTGGATGCGGGTACTATGGTAGACACCTGGGCAACGGTGGGCAGCTGCGCGCAGGTAGGCAAACACGTGCACCTGAGTGGCGGCGTAGGCCTGGGTGGTGTGCTGGAGCCGGTGCAGGCAGCCCCCGTGATTATAGAAGATGGCGCCTTTATCGGATCAAGAAGTATACTGGTAGAAGGTTGCCGTATTGGCAAAGAAGCAGTAATTGGTGCCGGCGTAACCATTACGGGCAGCTCTAAGATAATTGACGTAACGGGCAGCGAGCCGAAAGAATACCGCGGTTATGTGCCGCCGCGTTCGGTGGTTATACCCGGTTCCTATACAAAGAAATATCCGGCAGGCGATTTCCAGGTGCCCTGTGCGCTCATCATAGGCCAGCGTAAGGAAAGCACTGATCTTAAGACTTCCCTTAACGATGTACTGCGCGACCACGCGGTAGCGGTGTGATTGATCGTTGATCGTTTTTCGTTGCTCGTTGATCGTGTTTCGGGAAGTATAGGGGCGTAAAGCTTCTGTTGCTCCTTTCTGTCATCCTGAAAGGATCCTGGTTGAAGAGAGGTTAAACCTTTGCTATGGGCAATGAAGATGCTTTCATGATGACTGGAAAAGATAGATTAGCTGCAACTCTATAACTATTAGAGGAGAGTAGTTCTTAGTCTCTGGAAAGTATAAATTGTAGATTATACTTTATCGAAAAGCCTCTGCCGATCAACCGGCAGAGGCTTTCCTTAATATATATTTCCGAATGACGAAGAACGATCAACGAAACACGATAAACTACTTCCTGAACCTGTCTGCTACCACCAAATCTTTGGCGCCGTTAGCCCAGGAGTAGAAGCCTTGACCAGACTTAGCGCCTTTGTGGCCGGCCTGCACCATGTTTACCAGCAGCGGGCAGGGGGCATACTTTGGATTCCCGAATCCGTCGTGCAGCACATGCAGGATAGAAAGGCATACATCAAGCCCAATAAAGTCAGCGAGTTGCAGCGGGCCCATCGGGTGCGCCATCCCTAGCTTCATAATGGTGTCTATTTCCGTTACACCGGCCACGCCTTCAAACAAAGTATAAATGGCCTCGTTGATCATCGGCATCAGGATGCGATTGGCGACAAAGCCCGGGTAATCGTTTGCCTCGGCCGGCACTTTGCCCAGTTGCTTTGCCAGTTCTACTATTTGCTTTGTTACTTCATCAGACGTGGAATAGCCGCGGATAACTTCCACCAGCTTCATCACCGGCACCGGATTCATAAAGTGCATCCCGATTACCTTATCCGGCCTATCGGTAACAGCAGCAATTTTAGTGATGGAGATAGACGATGTGTTCGAGGCAAGTATAGCTTCGGGCTTGGCAAACCTGCTCAGGTCACGGAAAATATTGAGCTTCAAATCTACGTTCTCGGTGGCAGCTTCCACAACCAGATCCACGTCCTGCACACCCTGCTGCATATTGGTAAAAGTAGCGATGTTGCCAAGCGTTGCAGCCTTCTGCTCTTCCGTCAGGTTGCCCTTGGCGATAATGCGATCCAGGTTTCTGGAGATGGTGCCGAGGGCTTTCTGAAGCGCCTCATCCGAAATATCTATCAGTGAAACAAAAAAGCCATTTTGGGCGAAAACGTGCGCAATGCCGTTGCCCATGGTACCGGAGCCTATAACTGCAACTTTTTTCATGTAAGATGGTGATGTGTTTGAGAATGCAATACAAAATTAGCAGAAATAACCTAACATGGCGGCCCACGCCACAGGCTCTTGGAAGACTTCAATTTGGGAACTAAGCCTAATATGTTAATCTTATGCAACTTACATCCTGAAATTGATAAGCGGGAGCGTATAAAGCAAAAAGGAGCAGCGAGGCTGCAAGCAGCTAAAAAATCTATAACTCAGCAAGGTGTGGCAGGCAAAGGGGCAAAGCAGAAGGCAGTATAGTAGGAGCGATCGAGCCTATTGCTACAAAAATATACTATAATATAAACCCTTTAAAATATAGATCCGTAAAAGCTAAAAATTAAAAAATACAAAAGCATTTAATGCTAACAACCGAAGGCCAGGTTTGTTTCCGGCCATCTTCAGAAGCATGAAAATGTATAAAAAACAAAAGCTCTAAACTTAAAACTATGGGAAATATACTTTATGTCATTGCAGTTATTTTAATAATCTTCTGGCTGATTGGTTTCCTGGGTTTCCCGGATGCCGTTGGTGGGATTATTCACGTACTGCTTGTACTGGCTATTATTGCAATTGTGCTGCGCCTGATAAGACGCGCCTGATTGCCGCCTGACGCTTCTTTAACAACAACAAACACAGAACACTTAAACAAAATAAAACTATGGGAAATCTATTGTATATTATCGCAGTTATTCTGGTAATTTTCTGGCTGATTGGCTTTCTGGGTTTCCCGGATGCTGTAGGTGGTTTAATCCACATCCTGCTGGTTATTGCCGTTATCATAGTATTGCTCCGGCTTATCAGGGGCTAACACGTTTATAAATAAACAAAAAAGCTGCTGCACCCAGGTGCAGCAGCTTTTTTGTTTTCTGCCCGGATGTTATTTCCGGAAAGGGATATTGATGCCCGCCCTGAAGACCGGGTTATTGTAGGGATTATAGTAGCTGGCATCGTTGGTGTTGTACAGCACCAGTAAATCAAACGAGGCTCTCTCGCCGATGCGCTGCCTGTAGCCTAACCCGACCATAGGAAACGCCACGGTGCTGCGCCGCTCAAAACCGCCTCCCAGGTAAGAACCCGGGCCATTATATTCCGCATTCAGCACCTCCACCTCACCATGTGCCAGTATGGCGCCATCTCCTATATCAAACAGCTCGGCCTGCGTAAAAACACGCCCGCCATAGTTGCTGTAACTATAACTGCTATAACTCACAAAATGATATACTGCCCCAACGCCTGCACTAAACCTGTCCGTTATCCGGTAGCCAAGTATAGGCAGCAGCGAAATATTGGTAAAAGTGCCGAACTGCAGGCCAAGGCCTCCGCCAAAGTATAAGCGATCCATCAGGGCAGGTTTTCCTGCTTCGTCTTGCTGCCGCACCACTTCCGGCTGCTCCTGCGGCAGCGGCTGTGGCCGCTTCACGGGCTGTGGCTGCCTGGCTGGCTGCTCTGCCGGCACTGGCGGACCAGTGGGCAAAGTGGGTTTACGGTATACCGTGTCGGGTGTCTGTGCGGCGGCCCGATTGCTTATAAACAGCAGCAGGATCAGCACGGCAAACATGCCGGCCAGGTGCAGGTGTCGTTTCATGGGTTCTTCTGTTAGAGAGCAGTTGCAGTTTTAACGCTAAGCCAGTGCTTTTGCGTACATTTTCCTGCGCAGCTCTTTAACTGCCTCATCCGAAAGGTATTCTTCATACGTCATGCGTTTGTCGATAATGCCGTTTGGCGTCAGTTCGATGATGCGGTTGGCAATGGTATCCACAAACTGCAAGTCGTGGGAAGAGAACAGGATAGTGCCATCAAAATCGCGCAGTGCATTGTTCAGGGCTGTGATAGACTCCAGATCCAGGTGGTTGGTCGGCTCGTCGAACAGCAGCACGTTGCCGGATTGCAGCATCATGCGCGAAAACATGCAGCGCACTTTTTCACCTCCTGAAAGCACCGTGGCTTTTTTCAGCGACTCCTCACCGGAAAAGAGCATACGGCCCAGAAATCCCCGGATAAAACTCTCGTCTTTCTCCTCAGAGAACTGGCGCAGCCAGTCCACCAGGTTCAGGTCAGTATCAAAAAACGACTGGTTATCTTTCGGGAAGAAAGACGCCGTGATGGTAGTTCCCCATTTATACTCGCCGCTGTCCGGCTGCAACTCATCCATAACAACGCGGAAGAAAGTGGAGGCAGCAATGTCGTTACGGCCAAGTACCGCAATCTTGTCGCCCTTGTTCACCATAAAAGTTACATCACTGAAAATGGTTTGCCCGTCCACGGATTTGCTCAGGTTCTCCACATTCAGCAACTGGTTGCCTGCCTCGCGCTCCGGCTTAAAAGCAATGTATGGATATTTGCGCGACGAAGGCTTGATGTCTTCCACGGTAAGTTTCTCCAGCAACTTCTGGCGCGAAGTGGCCTGCTTGGATTTGGAGGCGTTGGCGCTGAAGCGGCGGATGAATTCTTCCAGTTCTTTACGCTTGTCTTCTGTTTTCTTGTTAGCATCCGAACGTTGCTTGGAAGCCAGCTGGCTCGACTCGTACCAGAAGCCATAGTTACCGGCATAAAGCTGAATTTTGCCATAGTCGATGTCGGCGACGTGCGTGCAAACGGCATCCAGGAAGTGACGGTCGTGCGATACCACCAGCACGGTGTTCTGGAAGTTATCCAGGAAGTTCTCCAGCCACATAATCGATTCGGCATCCAGGTGGTTGGTTGGTTCGTCGAGCAGCAGGATATCGGGGTTGCCGAACAGAGCCTGCGCCAGCAGCACGCGTACTTTCTCGCTACCGCTCAGGTCCTGCATCAGCGCGTGGTGCAGGTCTTCGCTGATGCCCAGGCCGCTGAGAAGTTCGGCTGCCTCATACTCGGCATTCCAGCCTTCCAGGTCAGCAAATTCGCCTTCCAGCTCTGCTACGCGCAGGCCGTCTGCCTCATTAAAGTCAGGCTTGGCGTAAATTACATCCCGCTCCTGCATAATGTCCCAGAGGCGCTTGTGGCCCATGATAACGGTTTGCAGGGCAGGAAAAGCATCGTATTCAAAGTGGTTCTGTTTCAGAACAGCAAGCCGGGCAGTAGCCGGAATATCTACCGTGCCGGTATTGGGGTCAATTTCGCCGGATAATATCTTCAGGAATGTAGATTTGCCGGCGCCATTTGCGCCAATCAGGCCATAGCAGTTGCCGGGCGTAAACTTAATGGTAACATCTTCAAATAGTGTGCGCTTGCCATATGCCAGGCTAACGTTGCTGGTGCTTATCATAAATAAAATTAAGTCAGAATTAAAAAATGGTTGCCGCCGCAAAAATACAAATAATTTCGGCTTTGGCGGTTAGTGCATGAAATCATAAAGGTCGGGCATCAAGCTTTGGAGGAAGTGCCTGCGGGGGCGGGCACTTTGAAAAAATATAGCCTTTACCACAACACCAGGCTCCTTTATCTAGTATATATTTTTGATAATATACCTGGTACATGGCAAAAAGCATGCTATTGCTCCCTTGCTTGTTAAACCCTGGCCCTTTATATTAACCAAATACGCTCCTGATCTGTTCCTTAAGAAAGCAGAATGATAAACTTAAATGGAAATGAACTATGGCATACACGAAAGTATCTTTTCAGAACCTGGCAATTAAGTATGGTTTGCTGGTAGGCGTCGCGCACATTGCATACTTTTTGCTGATGCGCATTCTTGGATTAATTCATAACATCGGGCTTTCTTACCTAAGTGGTGTTTTCCTGCTTATCGGGATTGTGGTAGCCATATCAAAGTATAAGAAGCTGCAGGGCGGTATGTTGCGTTATTTTGAGGGCCTCGGTATCGGGGCAATTACCGCTGCTGTATCCAGCCTGATTCTGGCGCTGTTCCTGGTGCTGTTTGTAACCTTGTTCGACAGCACGTATATCCAGGCACTTAGTGCCAGCGGGCTTTTTCCGGAAGGTTTAACAGTGCTGTCGTTGTTTCTGGTGACGCTGCTGGAGGGATCGGTACCTGGTTTTATTGCCACCTTCGTAATCATGCAGTGGTTTAAACGCCAGGATCACTCTGTATCTAATCAGGCTTAGCGCAACTGAAAAGTTTGTGGTCCATGCCTGTAAAAATTTAAAGTATGGAAAAAATCGGCATCAAGTACGGACTTTTTACGGCAGCGGCACTAATCATTTATTTTGTGCTGATGCACCTGCTGGGGCTTACACACATCACAGAACTACGCTTTCTGAATGGCCTCATCCTGGCAGTGGGAATTACTATTGCCATTAAATCTTACAAGCATAGCGTAAATGGCAATATTTCTTATTTCAAAGGTTTGGGTACCGGTATCATGACAGCCATCGTGGGTACTACGCTCTTTGCTGTTTTTATGGTCATCTACATAAACATAGCCGGTGCCGAACTATTGGAAACCCTCTCAGCAGAGCAGTATTTTGGCCAGCGGATCAATACAACACCCGGTATTGTTATTTTTGCTGTGCTGATGTTAGAGGGTGTTATTTCCGGGGTGCTGATATCTTTTATCGCCATGCAGTTTTTTAAGCGCAAGGACATGAAAGTACCTGGTAGCCCCTGATGAAAGTATAAGCTGCAACAGAGAGATAACTGTCGGAAGAGCAGCATTATAAAACAGAAGGCTTGCAATAAATTGCAAGCCTTCTGTTTTATTTATAACTGAATATTTATTTTACAATCGTATCGGGGCGCTGAATGATTTGTACGACGACTTCATGCTTGTCGCCTTCCTTATCTTGCAGTTTAAAAATTACCAGCGGGTTATCCGCATCATGTATGGACTCGATGTCCGTTACCTGCTCGCCCTGGTATAACTTGTCTTCTAATTGCGGGGCTAAATCTCTGAATGCTTTGGCAAAATCAACTTCTAATTTACTTGGGTTATAGTTGGTTGTTCTCATGCGTGCTGGGTTAAAACAAAGCCTGTGGCTGTCACTGGCTGCTGTTATATGTCAATAATGTTGTCTATAAATCTATAGTAGGTTATACTTTACAGCGGCCTGATAGTTTCGTAAAGCTGCTTTTGAAGGAAGTTTCTGTAAGCAGTTAAGATTTAAATTTAAATAATGATAGCTCCAGCTGCGCATCCTGCCAACGCCCGATAGAAAGGTCTGGTATACCTTTGCATTAAAATTAACTTGTTCTCAGAATAAACGTTCTTATACATAGAACAACATTGTAGGTTAATAAACCGATCATTATAAGCTGAACATGGTATGAAAAAAATTATACTTACCACCGCCATATGCCTCACGCAGATAGCCACCTTTTCGCAAGGGTTGCATGTAACCGATGATAAACTAGACAAGCAGGTGCTGGCAGTCAGCCTGAATGGCCCGGCCATGGCAACGGTTGAGATGCAGAAGGAACTGTTGCTCGATGACGCGCAGTATGTACAGGTAACGCAACTGAACCAGGACCGCTACGAGCAACTGGAGAAAGCCGCAGATACTTTTGCCCAGGATCCTATTCAACGCTCCAGGGCAATGCGTGATATCAATCTGGAAAACGACAAAGCCTTACGTCAGGTGCTTACGCAGACGCAACTGCGCTACTTCCTGGAACTGGAAGGCCGGCAGAATGCCCGCTTTGTAACTGAAAATGATAAATAGATAGTTTATTATCTCCTGCCTGCAACAGTAAAGCCCGGTTTATCCGGGCTTTACTGTTGTAATGGGGTATTTATAGGAAACCTCCGATACTTTGCCTACAGCATTGATGCGCACTTCGGCCCAGTTGGCAGCAGCGCGTACATGGCGATCTTTGCATTGCTCGCCCGCTTCGAGATAATAAAAATAAATGCGCTGGTTGCCTTTCAGCAGTTCTTCCTGATCAGGTTTGCCAAGCACGTTGCGGACAACATACTCTTTCTGCCCGTACAGGTTGCGGCGTATCTTCTCAAATTCCTGCACCAGTTCTTTTCGTTTACCGTTGCAGGCATAGCGGTCTGCTTTCCAGGTTTCGCTATCAAAATCCCGCAGGTTCTCCGGGGTATAACACGAGGTAAGCAGCAGGCACAGCAGCAGGGGCATGAAGAAAATGAATCGCTTTAACATATCTATTTGTTTATGGCCCAAAGTTGCAGTTTGTGGCTTTATAACACAAGTATAACCTGAAAAACGTTGCGCCCCTGGATTTGTCCGTCCCATGTGCAGGCATAAGGAAAGGCTGAAGCCTTCAACTGCTGGGAAAGTATAAAGCTGCAGCAAAATGACCCTGAAACGGCCCTGTGCGTTCAGCAGGTTTACTTTAGTCATTAATTTGTGCGGGCAGGATATTGTAATTAACTTTAAAGCGTTATAACATTAGGCACAAGCCAGCGGAAAAATTTTCTTTTGCCGGAAGAAAGAAATAGTGGAACAATTTTTAGCTGGTCATCTGTTTCTAAACTGATCGCTTAAACCAAGCTTAAAGAAATCCTATGATAAGAGCAGTTCTGACTTCCCTTACCCTTGCTTTACTTTCTTTTACCAGTCCCAATGCCCCAAAGGCTGGCATTTCAACTTTTACCTCACATGCTTTTAAGGAACGTGTTGCTCTGAAAGAGAATGTGCATGCTGTAGCCTCTAAAACTGCCGCTGTTACCTTTGCCGAAAAACAAATGGCTTTTGATGATTATGCGCTGGAGGTTTACAACGATGCCAGCCTGAAGAAAGCCGGCTTGTCGTTTGATGTGTTTCAGAAAGCTTTTGTAGGATACCACAACTTCAGGCAGCAGGAGTTAATTGATCCTGCCAATACCATTCTGACAGTAATAGACTTTTCAAAACCCAGCCGTGAAAAGCGCCTGTGGATAGTAGATCTGCAAACAAAAAAACTGCTTTATAATACCCTGGTGGCGCATGGCCGCAATACCGGCCAAGACAAAGCCACGAAATTCTCGAACAAGCCTAACTCATACATGAGCAGCATTGGCTTTTACCTGACTGATAAAACTTATTTCGGCAAGCACGGCCTTTCTTTAAGGCTGAACGGGATGGATGCAAAGTATAATTCCAATGCCATGGCTCGCGCCATTGTGGTGCACGGAGCAGATTACGTAAGCGAAGCTTTTGTAAAGCAGTATGGCCGTTTAGGCCGTAGCCTCGGCTGCCCGGCTGTGCCCGAGGAAGTGTCCAAAGAAGTTATAAACTTAATCAAGGATAATTCCTGCCTCTACATCAACGGCTCCGACAACAGTTATACCTCAAACTTTTTAAACACGGCCAGCGCTGTAGAAGCATTTGCTATGGAAGCAGTAAACCTGCCGCAGCAAATCTGAACAACGGTATAATATAAACCCCATAAGCAAAACAGCCTGCGCTACAATGTAGCGCAGGCTGTTTTGCTTATGGGGTTTGCCTGTTCATGTTCTATCTCTTGTCGTTTTGATAAGCCCAATGCCGGAAAAGAAAAATATCAGGCCAACTATAAAAGGTACGGCAGCAGAATACTTGCCGACAACCCCGCCATCGCCTCCCATCATGAAAGCGTAGGCTCCCCAGATAATACCGGCAATACCAAGTACCGTGAGGATAGCACCAAATGTCCTTTTCATATTTTATTCAGGTTTTAAATTCAGTTATTAAATTAATTTCAGCAGTTAACACGACTGATGTATGTACTACGGAAGTTGTATTAAAGAGTATGGATGCGCTTTATTTTATGGGCTGCCACTGGCAATTTCGGATATCCTGAACAGTAATGTCCGCCGGCCTCGTACCGGCCGTAGCCTGCCGGTACAAGGCCGGCAGAATGGGCGCAACCACATGTGAGCCTGCGCCGTTTCACCTCTGTACTTAGGGCTGGACCGGCTATTCTTCCGGATGGCTTAAAATTGCTTCAGCGGAAGCCGCAGCGCATGATACTTTTGCCGGACTGGGCCGTTCTGTCTTGTCCGGCAAAAGCACTTAGGTAAAAAGGGTTTATACTTCAATTTGAAAAAGAAAATATGAGAGGCATTGTTAAATTTATAGTAGCTATACTTTTAGCGCTGGTGTCGCTGGGGACTTACTGGTGCAACACGCAGGAAAACGAGTTTACAGGCGAAAACCAGCACGTAGACATGACCGTGGATCAGGAGATTGCACTGGGCTTGCAGGCGGCGCCGGAAATGGCGCAGCAGTATGGCGGGCTGCACCCCGATAAACAGGCCGCTGCCGCTGTAAAAGCGCTGGGGCAGCGGCTGGTGCAAAGCACCGAAGTTAAAAATTCGCCTTATAATTTTGATTTCCATTTGCTGGCCGATGAAGAAACCGTGAATGCCTTTGCTTTACCTGGCGGGCAGGTATTTATTACAGCAGGCTTGCTGAAGCGGCTGAACTCGGAAGCGCAACTGGCCGGGGTGCTGGGCCATGAAATCGGGCATGTGGTGGCGCGCCACTCTGCCGAACAGCTGGCAAAAGCAAAGCTCACCCAGGGGTTAACGGGCGCTGCCGCCATCGCTACCTATGATCCGCAGAACCCGGCCAGCCAATCCGGCGCCGTGGTGGCAGCGATGGTAGGCCGCCTGGTGAACATGCGCTATGGCCGCGAAGATGAACTGGAATCGGACAGGCTGGCTGTGCGCCTCACAGGAGAGGCGGGCTACGACCCACGCGCTATGATTGAAGTGATGAAAATACTGGAAGAAGCAGGCGGTGGGGCAGGAGGGCCCGAGTTCCTGCAGACGCACCCGAACCCCGGCAACCGCATAGCCGAAATAGAACGCGCCATTCAGGAGGAATATCCCAACGGACTTCCGGCAGGACTTGAGCAGTAAAAGGCTTTACTAAGAGCATGGTTAAAATTCATCCTTTGCGCTGCAAATTTCCCATAAAGGAACCTGTCTTCACGCTTTTATCGCCACATAGCGCTGCTATGCGGCTCAAAAACCGTTTCGCCAGAACCTTTCTTAATAATTTTCGCTTGCAAAAACGAAATTTAAACATGCTCTAAAATCATTCATTTAACCGGATACTTGTATCACAGGCAACCAACAAGCCGCCCGCACCTATGGAAAACCCCGCACAGCCACACCTGCTTTTTATCATTAACCCCATAGCAGGCGATATAGAAAAAGACCAACTGGAAGAGGAGATAATCTCTACCTGCCAGGCCCACCGGATTACGTATGATATTTATAAAACCTCCGGACAGCAGGACATCGATCAGGTAAGGCAGCTGATGGGGAAGCAGTCATATGATGCCGTGTTTGCGGTTGGCGGAGATGGTACGGTAAGTATGGCGGCCTCCATACTTATAGGTACCTCCGTGCCCCTGGGCATTATTCCCTTAGGTTCCGGCAACGGGCTTTCCAAAGATCTCCATATTCCGCAGGATACGGAAGAAGCGCTCAAGCTGATTTACCGGCACGAGGTGCGGGCCATCGACACCATCGATCTGAACGGACGCCCTTCGATTCACCTGAGCGATCTTGGTTTTAATGCGCTGGTCGTAAAGCGGTTCAGCAACGGCGAAACCCGTGGCCCGGGCGCTTATGCCTGGATTGCCATGCAGGAATACCTGACGTATGAACCAAAGTTTTACCGCATCGATACCGACCTGGAAACCTTTGAGGGCAATGCTTTTATGGTAACCGTAGCCAACGCCAATGCTTTCGGCAGCAATGCCAGCATCAACCCGAATGGTATTCTGAACGATGGCCGCTTTGAGATTTGCCTGATAGAGCCATTCCCCAAGACTGCAGGCATCGGCATCCTGTACAAGCTGTACACCGATAGTATAGATGACTCCGTATACACACGCAAGCTCAGTTGCAGGAAGGCAATCATTTATAACATCGATCACGAAGTAATGCACATTGACGGAGAGCCTGTTGAATTGGGAACAGAGATAACCGTAACCATGCATCCTCAAAGCCTGCGTGTGGTGCTGCCGTTGCCTGGCGACGATGAGGAATAAATATTGTCTTTAGCCGGACCGTTCGGTCTGCGCCGGAACCGGCACATGGCTAAAGCTTAGCTCTTTGCGAAAAACGACTGTTCCGCCTTTGGTACCTTCCGCGGCAGCCGTACGCGCCTCCAGCCATACTTGTCCGTTGCTATAGTAATCGATTATGAAGAAGCCCAGCTGCTCTAAAGTAAAGGTAGCTTTACCGCCTTTCTGCACAAAAGCTGTTTTGCTGCCGGAACCGCTCACCAGATAATGGTTGTCCCTGATTTCGAAATGCTGCAGGTTGTGGTCGTGCCCGGCTACATAAATAATGTTGCTGTAGCGGTGAAAGATACGCAACAGGCGCTTGCGCATTTTTTTATACCTGCGGTGCGACATGTCTTCATCCGCGCCGAAAAATTTGCGATAAAAAGGATAGATAGAGCCGAAGATAGGCAATGGTATCAGGAACCTTTTGTTGGCGGTGGTGAGCGGGAATATATGCTGTTTCATGGTAAACTTGCCGCCGTGCATGGCATTGCTGTACATGGGGTGGTGTGCCGCTACCAGGATTCGCTGATGCCTGTTCTGTTGCAGTATGCTGTTCAGGGCCACAAAAAACTCATCAATGTGGGCGTAGGCGCAGCCATAAGCTTCACCCAGGGGTTTTTCGCCTTTCTGCACCCACCATTGCGTATTAATAATTAACAGAAGCAAGCCTTCTGCCAGTTGTATGGTTACCGGGCCGGGGCAACCATTGGCCGGCAGGTATTGTATATTTTCTCCTGCATGCGCTTTTACGAAGTTTTCCTGAAGCAGCATCTGCGCATACCCGTTTTTCCGGCCTTTGTTCCAGTCGTGGTTTCCGCTCAGAAGAATGCCCTGCCCGGCATAGTGGTGCAGTTGCTGCAGCAACAGGTGCAGCCGTTTTTCAGCGGCAGGCCGGTGTATGTTCCCAACCGGCGGGAGCCCCACAGGGTATAAATTGTCGCCCAGAAAGATGGCTGTGCCTTTGGCGCCGGCTTCCTGCTGCCAGGCTGCCAGCGTGTGCAGCACCGGATCAGAGCCGTCGGTGGCTACAGCGCCTACATCGCCAAGCATGGCCACCGAATGCAGGCGCATGGCATCATCGGGCGGTGTGCAGTGCTGCCAGCCAACATCCGAGAGCCTGTAAAACGGTTTGCGCCTGTACTTCCGCTCCTGCCAGTAGCTAAAGGCCAGAAACAAAAAAACAAGGGCAGGAATAATGAGAAGAAAGTATACCAGCATATAAGGTTTATCGAGGAGGAAGATTAAAAGTTAGGAGGCGTCAGGTGTTTGAAGTGCCCGTTGAGGCGGGCCCGTTCCTTCAGCAACTCTGTTTCCCGGACAACAGGCAGTATCTGCTCCAGGTGCAGCAGTATTACATCCTGCCGGGTACTCTCGTCAGAGAGCTGCAGCAGCGCATATTCCTGCTCCGTACTCAGGCCCAGGTTATGGGCAATGTCAAAAGATTTAAAGTTGCCGGGCAGATCCAGAAACATTTTGCTGATGCCCAGTGCCTCGTAGAGCTGCACCAGCAGTTCTTTTATTTTCTGTTTCACAACAATATCCTCAGCGGTGTTGTCTTCTACTGTCTCCACTTCGCCGCCGGCATACAGCCGGCCCGGCGCCATCCTGTCGAACCGCTTTATTCTGATGACGCGCAGGCCGCGGGCCCGGATGTCCATCTCGCCGTTTTCATACTTCTTCTCCACGCGCAGGATCTCCACCTCCGTACCAAACTCGCCCACACCATTGTTGATAAAAGTCGGGATGCCGAACGTTTTGCCTTCGGTAGTACAGTCCAGCACCAGTTGCTTGTAGCGGGGCTCAAAAATATGCAGGTTCAGTTTTTCGCCCGGAAAAGCAACGATACTGAGCGGAAAGAGTGGTATATATCTGGACATAGATTTTTCAGTTTCTAAGTATAACCCAAAACATGGCAGGAGGTTGAGGAACTCAGGAATTTAAAAGCCTGTAAATTATCCCATACATCTCCTTCGCTTCAGGTTAAAGTATGTAATAGCAGACAAAATAAATGACAGATTTTAAGTATTTCTCTATCAGGTATAGAAACCGGATTATCAGGTATAAGCAGAAATAAAACCTTGTGTCTAGTGCCCTGCTACCTGTGTCCTTTTACTTAAAATAGCGGAGATCAATTATAAAATGAAAAAACTTGTGTCCGGTATCATGATACAGAAGCCACCTTTTATTTTTGATTCTTACGCGGCAAACGGGGCCTGTGTTGGCAAAAGCCGCCGGGCCGGAAAGCCACTGGAAATATACTGCAAACTGATTACCTTTGCCTCCTTCGGAAAGTGATGAAGTATGATTAAAAAGATAGGGCTGCGGCAGGTAAAACTGCTGTTCATCAAACTGGTATTAACCCTTTTTCTGCTAAGTATAGTATGGGTGCTGCTATACAGGTGGGTGGCTCCGCCTGCCACGCTGCACATGGTAAAGCGCCGTGCTGAGGCCGGTAAAGCCGAGAAAGACGACCCAACCATAGCTTATACTTTTGTTCCGCTGGAAGAAATGTCGCCGCAGCTGCCGCTGGCGGTTGTGGCATCCGAAGATCAGCTTTTCCTGCAGCATCACGGCTTCGACTTCCAGGCCATACTGGATGCGTTTCAGCGGAACCAGGAAAGCAGTAAAATCCGCGGAGGCAGCACCATCAGCCAGCAGGTAGCAAAAAACGTTTTTCTCTGGCATGGCCGCAGCTATTTGCGTAAAGCCGTGGAGGCGTATTTTACCCTGTTGATTGAAGTGCTGTGGGGCAAGGAACGCATACTGGAGGTATACCTGAATATTGCCGAGATGGGTGATGGCATATTTGGGGTGGAGGCAGCGTCGCAGCAATTCTTTGGCAAACCAGCCAAAGCGGTAGGGCGGCAGGAGTCGGCTTTGCTGGCAGCCGTCTTGCCAAACCCGATCAAGTATTCTGCTAAAAACCCGTCTTCCTACGTACGCACCCGCCGCAGGCGCATTGCCCGTGCCATGAACAACCTCGGCGGCGCCACTTATATTGAGGCCATACTTCCTCCAGATGACGAGCAATGAGTAACAGATCAAAGGAAAGTATGGCAAAGGACAAAAGAACCATACGAACCAAAGTTCTCCTCCTCAGCAAAGGAGAGGTAAGGAGTGGGTGGATTACGGCTGCTATTTCCTGTTTCGTTAAATTTTATCTGCTTCTTAAATCCATGAGAAAAGCCTTACTGTTTATACTTGCCTGCAGCTTTGGCCTGACCACTGCCTGCACCAGCCACGAATCTGAAGAAACCAATACAAATGCGGAAGCAGCGGTGCGCCAGGTATTGACGGAACAAAGTGCCTGCTGGAGCCGCGGAAATCTGGAATGCTATATGGCCGGCTACTGGAAATCGGACTCGCTGCTGTTTGTGGGCAAAAGCGGCCTGACCTATGGCTGGCAGCAAACCCTTGACAATTACAAGCGCAACTACCCGGATGTCTCGGCCATGGGAAAGCTTACTTTCGACCTGAAAGAAATGCGGCCGTTATCGCCTGAAACGATGCTGGTAGTGGGCAAATGGCATTTAGACCGTGAGGCAGGTATAGGCGATCTGGAAGGTCACTTTTCAATAATCCTGAAGCACTTTGCCGATGGCTGGAAAATTATTGCCGACCATTCGAGCTAACCAAGTATAGGTGCAACAATGGCTTAAGCTCTTGCTGGCATACTGTAAATCTTACTGGCAAACTACATAAAATTTTGCGTGGTTTCCGATGACGTAAGTATAACTGCGGTGAGCCTTTGCTGGTGATAAATATAACCTAATGCTGGTACGAGCTACAAGCTCGCACCAGCAGAGTCCGTACTCACAAAGCTTTCTACTTCCTTTACTATGTCTGGTTCCAAATCGCGGAGGTGTATGGCGCCAACACGCACCCGCACCAGCCGCAGGGTAGGGAAGCCGGCGGCAGCAGTCATTTTCCGAATCTGCCTGTTTTTGCCTTCTTTTAAGGTAATAGAAATCCAGCTTGTCGGGCCGTGCCTGTCGTCGCGTATTCTGCGGCTGCGCTCTGCAAAACCAGGATCTTTTTCGAGCTTATGTACCGCGCATGGTTTGGTCCGGTACTTCTGTTTTTCGACGGTAATTTCTATGCCTTGTTGCAGGCGTTCAATGGCTTCATCCGTTATCAGCCCATCCACCTGCGCGTAATATTCTTTCTCTATCTTTTTGCTCCTGACGTACTCGCTCATCTTACCATTCGTGGTAAGCAAAAGCAAACCTTCGCTGTCTTCGTCCAGGCGGCCAATCGCCATGGTGCCTGCCGGAAATTCATGTAAGTCGCCCAGCAGTTTCTTCTTTTTCTGATCGCACACAAACTGGCTGAGGTAACCGTATGGCTTATGCACGATGAAATGCCTGTGTAGCATATTTGCGGGATGGAGTTGATTTTGAATTTTGGAGTGGACTAAAAAGCTTTTCAATGGTTTTTAGCTATAGTTGCCGGATGTTCTTTTTAATTCAAGTCCAATATAATCTTGATGTTCTCTTTTATTTTGGTTTTAATTGCGTCATCTAGCTGACCAATTCTGTGCTTAAGTCTGGAGTTGTCAATTGCCCTGATTTGGTCAATCATTATGTCGCAATCTTCTTTAACGTTAGCTGTACCTCTTGTCAGATGAACCCGTAATATATTTGATTCAGGCTGCACATTCGTAGTTATGGGGCAAACTACAGTAGAAGGATGAGATTTGTTTAGCAGGTCAGTTTGTATTATGACTACGGGGCGTACTTTTCCTGTTTCTGTTCCTTTTCTTGGATTTAAATCAGCAATCCATAATTCGAACTGTTTAACCTTCATCTTCCAGCGCTTCAAATTCAGTTAATACCGAAAGAGATTCGCTCGAAACAAGTTTCGACTCTTTGTCAAGTTGACTGGCGAGGAGCCTTCTTTTTTGAACCTTGTTATAAAATTCTAAAGCTTCATTGATATATCTGTTTCTGTTTTTATGGACTTTAGCTGCTATATGTTCCGTTTCCTGGAAAATATCGTCTTCCAGTTTTAATGATAGATTTTTCATACTTGAAGTTTTAAACAAAAGTATACACTATTTGTATATACTTCCAGTTTTTCAATTTGTTTCTTTGATTGACAACGCTTGATGGTATAAGGTCGTGCGGGATTACGAAGTAATTTCCTATCAGAATACACTGACTTCATTTCCGAGCCACAAACTTTAGAAATCTCTGAAACCTGCATGCACTATAACATGTGTTATCACCTGTTCTTTTATAATATGCAATTCTTCAATTCGCTAAAAAAATTGGGTTCTTTATTCTTCAAATATATATAAACCGAAAGAGGATTTGTTAATTTGAATTTTGTCGTTTTTAGTTTCTCTTCACGCATACTTGAACCTAACCAAAATGAAGATCCTAAAATCAAAGGTAATATTGAAACATCATTAAAAATTATAGGAAGTCCAATAGTTGTTGCTGCCCAATACATTCTTTTATTTTGAGCATCTTTTTTAATAAAATTCCATTCCGCCTCAGATTGTTTTACTGCTTCAAAAAACTCGTTATTAAGCTCAATAATTTTTTGTCCCTTTAATTCTTCGGAAGACATGGAATTCACAGCACTATATATTTTTCTTAGTTCTGTTCTAACACCTGAAAGTCTATCCTCCTCTCTTAAATGTAAAGCAAATGATGTATTAACATTATTTAAAAAAGGCATTTCAATTTTTGAGTACAAATGAGCAACTTTAATCCAGTAATCAGCTTTTTTTGAATGATTTATTTGAAATCAATTTGTTTTATCTGTTGTATAAAGATTGCCTTTTACAAGTTCTGCTACATACAATATTGATTCAAGATTACCGCCCCCTCTCATTGTCATAATTGAGCTTTGCTTATAAGGAACGTTCATTTTATCGTATAAAGGATTGCATAATTTAAATTTTGAAAAAATTAATTGAGCAAAATCATCTGCTTCTTTTTTACCGAACTTAGGATTTTCCATATTTAGTAATCCTTGTTTTATTTTGTCAATACTCTCTCCTTTGTATGATTGAGCCAACATTTCTGCCATAAAATTTGAAGCTTCTTCCATAACAATTTCGTTATATTCCTTTTCAGATAAAAAAGAATCCACCCTTTTCTTTGCTTCAATATCAAATTTAGTTCTTAACTCAAAATCATAATCATAAGGGTTTACAATTAATTTAACAATCCCCGAACGAACCCATTTTTGCAGCACAACATAGAAATAAAGTGAATCAATGAAATTTTGTAGCCAGTACTGAGGGTTTTTTATTGGGCTAAATCTTTGATTAGTGATTGATGGATTTTGTAATGGATGAAATACAATTATTTCATCAGAATATAACGAATATCTTACAATTTCATTAATTATTTTATTCGGGTTCAAGGTGTTATAATGAATACTCTTAAATGAATTTGACTCAGATTTTAAATGCTTTGCATATTCATTATTCAAAGGAAAAAGTTTAGAGAAAAATTTATATGTAGCTGAAATTCTTGCTTTAGTGATTTGCTGCGATATATCAGTCCATCGATGAGCTTTGTTAATTTTAAAATTCTCATTCAGAAAATCATAAAATTCAATATTCTTCTGCTGATAAAATTGCATTTATATTTTTTTTAGAATTGGCGATAATTATCTGCTAAACGAAACCTATCACATTTAACCTATCAAATATAGGAGGATAAACGTAATAAACATTATGTAAAATATAGTACAGCCATGAAAGTATAAGCCAACATAGGCTTTATACTTCAATGGCTTTTCAGGTTGTAGCTATACTTAAAGTATACTTTCTACTTATCCCTGGCTTCATCCAATTCCGCTTCTTTTTCTACGTGCTGTACCTGTTCGGTAAAGATAAAGCCTTTGCTGGCGGCATGTTTGGCGGCAGCAGCCGTTTCCTTCACCAGCACCAGTTCCACTTCGCCGTCGTGCTTTAGCTCATCGGCAATGGTGCTTACGGCTTTGGTGCGTTTGGGAATGTTTACGTCGCGGATGTAGATGGCCATGATGCGGCCGGGATGCTTGCGTACCACCTCCTGGTAAATGTCCGCATCCTGCTGTCCGCTGTCGCCGATAAGTATAAAGTTGAGTTTGGGATAAGTAACCAGAATGTTTTCGATTTCCTTATACTTGTGGCTCATGTGGTCCGAATGGAGGAACTTGTCTTTGTCCAGGCCAAAGTCGCGGAGCAGGAGCGGGCCCTGTGGTATGTCGTTTAGCTCCAGGAAATGGTAGAGCAAATCATAGTTGTTCCAGGGGCTGCTGCTCACATAAAAAAACGGGTTGTTGCGCTTGCCGTTGCGCCCCAGTTGCAGCGCCTTGTAAAACTGCGATACGCCATGAAACGGAATACGCGTATGGGCATTGTTGAGGAGCACATTCCGGCCTGTTTCCAGCAGGCTGGTGGAGCCGGTGCGCACAATGGTATCGTCAATATCGGAGATGATGCCATATTCTGCGTCGGGCGGGGGCACCAGCACGTAAGCGGTGGCTTTAACTTCTTCGGTCAGTGTTACGGGCGCATCTGTCAGTTCCAGTTCAATCGGGTGCCAGATGTTGTCGAGGTGCAGCGGTTTAGGCGGTTCGATGTTGAGTACAAAATAGCCTTCTGCATCAGTCGTAATCTGGTAAGTGGTGTTTTGCAGGTTTAGCTGCACGCGTGCGTTGGGGATTTCGTTGCTTTCGAAGCGGCGGTACATGTTTAGCAGGTTCTCCCAGAGCGTATCATCCTGCTCTGATTGCGTAATGCCTTTATCGGCCAGTACACGTCCTTTCACATATAGTCTGGTTTCGGTGCCATAGCTGCGATAAGGCAGGATCTGGAGCGGCTGCAGCATGCCGAGGCGGCGCTTCAGCTTAAACGCCAGGGAGTCGAATGTATCTTCTGCCTGAAGTATGGCCCTGGCGGCATTTTCCTTGAATTCTTCTTTCATCGTATAAACCCAAAGCTATTTATACTCTAAAGCATGGCCGCCAGTTTTATAGTTTGCTGATGGCGGCTTTCAGCTCTTTGAAATCTGTGTCGGCAGCAGAGGTGATTTTGCAGCCTTCCTGTTGTGCTTTCCGCTGGATGTTCTCGATGCGGTTGTCCGGATTCGGGTGCGTGCTCAGGAATTCGGGAGGCGTTCCCTGCTGTGCCTGCTGGTTTAGTTGTATAAAGAATCCGGCAGCCCCATCGCAGGCATAGTAATTGGTGCCGCCCAGGTATCGCACCGAGTAAGCATCGGCTTCGGATTCGGCATCGCGGCTGAACTTGAGACCGGCTAATGTGCCACCCAATTGTGCAGCAATCTGCTTCAGGGTGCCCGGATCGTTGCCCAATGCTACCGACAACAGGATGGCAATGCCGTAGTCGCGCTGCAACTGCCGCACGCTGTGGCGGCGGTCGGCATGCGCTATCTCGTGGGCCAGCACGCCCGCCAAATGATCTTCGTTCTCCAAAAATTTAATCAGGCCGGTGTATACATAAATATGGCCGCCGGGGGTAGCAAAGGCATTAAGTGTTTCATCGTCGTTGATAATGTTGACTGTCCACGGAAACTCGGTTCTATACTTTATCTCCCCGGAGTTGAGGATGCGGTTTACGATGCGGTCGAGGCTTGCGTACGCCTGCTGCACATTTGCGTTGGTGCTGGTACGGTTCAGCAGCTGCCCTTTGGCCTGGTACGTAGAGTCAACCTCGTGCGCTACCTGCTGGCCCAGCTTGATGTCATCCTGCGGAGAGAAAATGACGCCTTCGTTGCTCTCACAGCTGCTCATTAAAAAGGTGCAGACAAGGGCTATTATCCATATCGGGTATGCTAAAGAATTCTTCATGCTAAAATTTGTGTACTTTAAAATGATAAAATATAGCCCTGCTAATGTCGTGCCAACTGCTGTACGCAGATGTACTTACAAAAGGTTGCGGCTGAAGATCGTCGGGTACAGCAGAATTGGCAAAAAAGAAGCCCTGGCGTTTAGCAAGGGCTTTTTAAATATATATTTTTTCTATTATTACAAAAAAGTTTTGACAGCGGTGTCGTTATTTGGAGACTGATGCAGCTCGGCGGCCATCTTTTACTGAAGATTTTATTTTTAGAACAGGCAACCAGGCTTACCTGGTTTCGCGCAGCACCTGTTTGCCAAACATAATGGACACGGTAAAGGTCAGCAGCGCAATTATCAGCATGGCTGTTGTCAGCAGGAAAGCCATCCCTGCCGTTTGGGTATCCATGGCCTGCTGGCTTTGCCGCACATCCTGCAGCAACCTGATGAAATAGGTAGCAGCCCGCCAGGCCAGCAGCAGCGTAAGCAGGCCAGCCTCAGCTGCGCCAAGTATAAATCCCCAGCGTTTGCCCCTGTTCAGGAAATGGCCAGCCATAAGCCCCAGCAAACCGCCAATGGCGCCCGTTATCAGGGCTGTTCTGGCCTGGCTACCCGCCAGATCTACGGCCACAGCGCCGCAGGCAATCAGAAAAAAACCGAAAAAAGCGTAGAGGTAAGACATGTTCTTATGCATGGCAGGCGGTTGTAGATGTACAATGGTTAAGGCAAAGATACAGCTTTTGTCGTTTTGCCGCTGCCCGGGCATATACTTCAGGTATAACTTTTAGCAGCTTGCACAGTATGTAGTGCAGGAGGAGGAAAGCCTAGCAGGGCTTCAGCACATGACCAGCAAAAAAGATTTACATGAATTATATGCCGACCCCAGCAAATCTGCTGCCTGGGCCGGCCTTCGCTATACATCCGACGATAAACCCGGCTATACCCGCAAAAAATCCGGAAAAGGATTTACTTATCTGGACGAGCATGGTGAACGCATTACTGATGAAAAGATTCTGGAGCGGCTTAACGCCCTCGTGATCCCGCCGGCCTGGACGGAAGTATGGATATCCAAATCGCCCAAAGGACACCTGCAGGTAACGGGCCGCGACGATAAAGGCCGCAAGCAGTACATTTACCACCCGGAGTGGCGGCAGGCGCGGAGCCTGACCAAGTTCGGGCGCATGATTTCTTTCGGCAAGCACCTGCCACAGCTACGGGAACGTATGGCACAGGATATACAGCTAAAAAAACTGGGCCGCGACAAAGTAACGGCGCTGGTGCTCACCATTATGGACAATGCCCTCATCCGGATTGGCAACCGGCAGTACGCCGAATCCAATCATTCGTATGGTCTTACCACATTGCGCGACAGGCACGTGAAGATAGAGGGCAGCAAAATAAAGTTCAGCTTTAAAGGGAAAAAAGGAGTAGAGCACGAGATAGATCTGAAAGATCGCCGCCTGGCCCGCCTGGTGAAAAAGTGCCGCGATATTCCGGGGTATGATTTGTTTCAGTATTATGATGAAGAGGGAGCGCGGCACACACTGGAGTCGGGAGACGTAAACGAGTACCTGCGCGAGGTGACGCAGGAAGGATTTACAGCCAAAGATTTCCGAACCTGGGGCGGTACGGTACGCATGGTGGAGTGCCTGGAGCAGGTGATGGAAGAAAATCCTGAGCTGGAGAAGGAAAAAAGTATCAAAACAGCCGTAAAGGAGGTTGCCAAACACCTGGGCAACACGCCGACGGTGTGCAGTAAGTATTATATTCATCCCGAAGTAGTAAACCTGTTCAGAGAAGACAAGCTAGTACAATACCTGCAGCGGCACGATGCCCCGGACTCAAAAAACGAATATCTTTCTGATACCGAAGTGCTGGTGCTGAAAATGCTGGAACGGGTGGCAAAAGAGAAAAAGAAAGGATAAAACTTATCCGGCTTTACTCCCGGAGCTGCTTAATCGCAGTGCTCCAAACCGGATCAGGGCCCTTAACGCACACATGTTTTAAAGATTTTCTCTTAAACCAGTCTTGCTTTAGCCGCAGAATCATACGCCAAGCGAAAATTTTAATTACCTTGGGCTATTGAATTCAGTACCAGGAAAACCGGATTTAACCTTTAACCCTAAACCTAACCAGCATGAACACCCTTAATGAACTTTTGCAGGAGAAAAATATAAAAGCGCTGATTCTGGATATGGATGGTGTGGTGACACATACCGCCAAAATTCATGCTGATGCCTGGAAGCGCATGGCCGACACGTTTTTGCGGAAGCGCGGCGAAGAAGAGGGAAAGGAATACGAGCCAATGGATGCCGACAAGGATTACCGTACTTTCGTAAGCGGTGTTCCGCGCCACCAGGCCGTGCGTGATTTGTTTAAGTCCAGGGGCATCGAACTGCCCGAAGGTACGCCCGACGACTACATGGGCAAAGAGACCGTAGTGGGTTTGGGTAACCTGAAGAACATGTATTTCCTGGAACTGATAAAGCAGGGCGTAGAAGTATACGAAGATGCGGTGGAGTGGCTGAAACAACAACAGAAAGCCGGGCGCCGCATTGCCGTGGTATCCTCTAGCAAAAACTGCCACGACATTCTGCAAAGGGCCGGGCTGGAGCGTTTTTTTGAAGAGCGTGTAGATGGCCTGACTGTACTGACGCAGGGGCTGCACCCGAAACCTGCCCCCGATATTTTCCTGGAAGCTGCCAAACGTTTAGGCGTAGCGCCCGGTGAAGCGGCTGTTTTTGAAGATGCTGTTACCGGCATTCAGGCAGCCAAAGCCGGAAATTTCGCCCTGGTAGTGGGTATCGACAGAGACAACAATGCCGTAGATCTGCAGCTAAGTGGCGCCGATCTCATCATCCATAATTTTGAGAACAAATAGCCGGAAGTATAAATAAGTTAATGTGCTGATTTATTGATGTGCTAATGTGCTAATTTTAAATTGCCTGTTCGTTAATGTATAGGCTGATTTTATCTAACAGCTTAATGGCCTTTTGTTTCATCAGATTAAAAGTATCTTACAAATATAAAGGGCTCCTGAACAGCTGTTCAGGAGCCCTTTATATTTTGCTGGTGCGAGCTTGCAGCTCGTACTTTTACATCTACTGGAAAAAGTACAAGCTGTAAGCTCGCACCAGCAAAGGCCCTTTATACTTATCAGGAAATTTAGCTTTTGTGCTCGCGGTAGTAGTTAATCAGGCCATTGGTAGAGCTGTCGTGGCTTCCTGGCTTGTTACTCAGCAGTTCCTCCTCAATGGTACCTGCCAGTTGCTTACCCAGTTCCACGCCCCACTGGTCGAAGCTGTAAATGTTCCAGATTATGCCCTGCACAAACGTTTTATGCTCATACATGGCTATCAGCCCTCCAAGTATAAATGGCGTCAGTTTGGGGAACATGATGGAGGTGGAAGGCTTGTTTCCGGCGAATACTTTCTGTGGCACCAGCGCCTCTATTGCTTCATCCGCCAGGTTGCCTTTCTTCTGCAGTTCTGCACGCACCTCATCAGCCGTTTTGCCTTTCATCAAGGCTTCAGTCTGGGCAAAAAAGTTTGACAGCAGGACAGGGTGATGCTCGCCTAAGGGGTTATGGCTTTGCGCCGGGGCAATAAAGTCGCACGGAATCAGGAAAGTGCCCTGGTGAATGAGCTGGTAAAAAGAGTGTTGTCCGTTGGTGCCGGCAGCGCCCCATACAATGGGCTGCGTGTTATACGTTACAAACTGGCCATTGCGGTCAGCGCTCTTGCCATTGCTTTCCATTTGCAGTTGCTGCAGGTAATCGGGCAGCAGGCGCAGGTACTGATCATAAGGCAATACAGCGTGCGTCTGGCAGCCAAAAAAGTTAGTATACCAGATGCTCAGCAAAGCCATTTGCACAGGTATGTTCCGGCGAAGCGGCGTCGTGCGGAAGTGCTTGTCCATCCCTTCGGCGCCGCGCAGCATTTCTTCGAAATTGTTGTAGCCGATGGCGCAGGCAATGGAAAGACCAATGGCCGACCACAGCGAGAACCGGCCGCCTACCCAATCCCAGAACTGGAAAATGTTTTCGGGCGCAATACCAAATTTGGTAACTGCCTCAATATTGGTTGAAAGCGCCACAAAATGCTTGCTGATATAGGCTTCGTCTTTGGCCTGATCTAAGAACCAGCTGCGGGCGGTGTGGGCATTGGCCAGTGTTTCTTTGGTGGTAAAAGTCTTGGAGGCGATGATGAACAGCGTGGTTTCGGGGTTCAGCAGTCGCAACGTTTCGGCTGCATCAGTGCCATCCACATTCGAGATAAAGTATACCTCAAGTTGACGGTTCTGGTAGCTTTTAAGTGCTTCCGTTACCATCTGCGGACCCAGGTGAGAGCCACCGATGCCAATGTTCACAATCTGGCTAATGGGTTTGCCGGTATAGCCCTTCAACGCACCGCTGTGCAGGCGGTCGCAGAAGCTTTTCATTTGCTGCTGCACTTCGCGCACCTGCTGCAGGGCATTGTCGCCGTCCGTTTCCAGTTGCTCATCCGTAAAATTCCGAAGGGCCGTGTGCAGTACCGCGCGCCCTTCCGTTGCATTTATCTTTTCGCCCGTAAACATACTTTCAATGGCTGCCGGCACTTCTGTTTCTTCGGCCAGTTGGGTAAGCAGGTCCAGCGTTTCGTTGGTGATGCGGTTTTTGGAAAGGTCAAACAGCATGTCCTCGGCTTGCAGTGACAGTTTGTTGAATCGCTCCGGATCCTGTGCAAAGAGGTCGCGCAGGTGCTTTGGCGCTACTTCCTGGTAATGCTTCTGCAATTGCTGCCAGGCTTTGGTGTCGGTAGGTGTATGGTTCTTCAGCATAATGTTGGTGTTCAGCATAATGTAAGAGAAATGATATCGGAACAAAACTACTACTTTTTACTTAACCAGCTTATGCCCGTTGTGCATACATGGCAGGCGCGCCGGAACAAACTGATCTTTAATTTATACTTCGATAATCTCCGCTACAGCATCATTTAAAAAAGCTTTGCGTAATTTTATAGTTTACAGGAGAAAGACTGCAAGAGTTAGAAAAATCTGGCAAAATGATAAAGGATAACAAACAGCCGCAGCAATCCATGCCCGAAGCAGATAAATAAAATTGCAGCCTGTGGCAAAAATGTGAAGCGGGCTTTCCGTAAAAGTATAGATTTTAAGCATGCAGCAAGTATAGCATCGCATTTTTAATATTATACTTACAGCTATATTATACTTATGGCGCAGTTGGGCATAGCTTTCCAGAGAGGACTGGATTGGAGGATAGACAGCGGGCTGCCCGTAATCACACTGCTAACCTATACCTGAATGCAAGGCGCCTGCAGAGCGCCGGATATGAAACAAAATAATAATAACCTATGAAAGACCAATCAGATGCCGCTGTGCAGAGGTATAACGCGGAGGATTTGCCCTCAGCTCTAAAAGATATTCCGGGTTTGCTCCACGGCAAAAAACCGGCTGTTTTTCTGGATTATGATGGCTGCCTGAGCCCTATTGTGAAAGACCCGGAAAAAGCCATACTTAGTCCGCAGATGCGCGAAACATTACAACAACTGGCGGCAGTATGCCCGGTGGCTGTAGTGAGCGGCCGCGACCGCGCCAATGTGGCGCAACTGGTGCAACTGGATAATTTATACTTTGCCGGTTCGCATGGGTTTGATATTTCCGGACCCAATAACCTGCATACCGAGCCGGGCGGCGCCAAAGCAGCCCTGCCAGCCCTGAAAGAGGCGCATGAAATATTAAAAGAGCGGCTGCAAGATATCAGTGGCGTGCTGGTAGAGCTTAAGCGCTATGCTATTGCTGTACATTACCGTAACGTGCCCGACAACCAGGTCGACCGGTTGCTGCAAATTACAAACGAAGTTATTGCGCAGTATCCTGAGCTGAAAAAAGGGCCCGGCAAAAAGATTATGGAGCTCAAGCCTAACCTGGACTGGCACAAAGGCAAAGCCGTGGAATGGCTGCTGGAAGAACTGAACTTAAACCAGACCGGCATCATCCCGCTATACATCGGTGACGATTTAACGGATGAAGACGCTTTTGCCACGCTGCAGGGCCACGGCATCGGAATTATAGTGGGAGAGCACGACGAGCAGACCGCCGCAGCCTACAGGCTGGACGATGTAGCCGCTGTGCAGCATTTCCTGGAAAAGCTGACGCAGGTAGTGAAGCAGCAGGCCTGAGCGCTTGGTGCGGAGCATAGTAATTGTCTTCTATATGATAAGACGCTATTATGCTCCTGAACTGGCACTGCCACAGAAGCCGGCTGCCCGGAAATATTATCAAGGTAGCAATAAATAGCATAGAAGCTGTTTGACGTTGTTGGATGTATAACCTGAATCCGATTTGCCGGTAATTTATACTTCAGCTACCTTTGCCTGCCGGTAAAAACCAGCAAAGCATCTGCAAATGCAGCTCTTTAGTACTGAAAAACAAGATTATGTATAACAATATCATCACCATTACCCTGAACCCTGCGCTGGACAAAAGCACGCATGTGACACAGGTGCAATCTGATAAAAAGCTGCGCTGCAGCGAGCCAACATTTGAGCCGGGCGGCGGCGGCATCAACGTGTCCAGGGCCATACATAAACTGGGTGGCCACTCCTGTGCCTGGTTTCTGGCGGGCGGTTCGTCAGGAGAAATATTGTGTGAGCTGCTGAAGCAGGAGGGCGTTGATTTTCATGCTGTCCGGACGAAAAATCATACGCGCGAAAACCTGATGGTGAAAGAAGACAGCACCGGCAACCAGTACCGTTTCGGGATGCCCGGCCCGGAGATACTGGAAGAAGAATGGCGGCAGTTTATTGACTTACTGGAGCAGATGCCGGATGCCGAAGTGCCAAAGTATGTGGTGGCCAGTGGCAGCCTGCCTCCGGGCGTACCTGATGATTACTACCTCCGGCTGGCTGTTATAGCCAACCGGCGCGGCTTCCGGCTGGTGGTGGATACTTCCGGAGAAGCCATGCTGAAGGCCGCAGGCGAAGGGGTATTCATGCTGAAACCAAACCTGGGCGAACTGGCGGCATTGGTTGGCAAAGAACAGATCTCGGCACTGGAACAGGAGCAGATAGCCAGGCAGATACTGGAACAGGGCAAGTGCCAGTTGCTGGTTGTGTCGCTGGGGCCGCGCGGGGCCATGCTGGCATCTAAAGAGGGCATTAGCTACGTAATGCCGCCTACTGTGCCACAGCAGAGTGCCGTAGGCGCCGGCGACAGCATGGTAGCCGGGATGGTGCTGAGCCTGATTAAAGGCTGCAATATGGGTGATGTGGTACGCTATGGCGTTGCTGCCGGAACAGCGGCCACCATGTCACCCGGATCAGAGCTATGCCGGAAAGAAGATACTGAAAAAGTTTACGAGTGGCTGCAGGAACATAAAAGATAAGCACAAACAAGTATGGCCGGATATATATCCGGCCATACTTGTTTGTGCTTAAAGCGGGCGTACAGTGCACAAGAGAATTGCTCCTGTTGCACCGGCTTTGCCCTGATTAGTTGCGGTTGTTCGCGTTCAGGTCAGTGAAAGCCTCTTTCAGCCGCTCTATGAATGTTTTCTCGCCTTCGCGCAGCCATACACGTGGGTCGTAGTACTTCTTGTTAGGCGCATCTTCACCTTTAGGGTTGCCCAGCTGTGTTTGCAGGTATTCCTTATTGGCTTCGTAGTAGTTTTTGATGCCTTCCCAGAAAGCCCACTGCATGTCGGTGTCGATATTCATCTTGATGGCGCCGTACGTAATGGCCTCTGCAATCTTGGCTTTCTCGGAGCCCGAGCCACCATGGAACACAAAGTTTACCGGGTTAGGGCCTGTACCGAATTTTTGCTGAATATACTCCTGCGAGTTCTTCAGGATTTCGGGGCGAAGCTCCACGTTGCCGGGCTTGTACACGCCATGCACATTGCCAAAAGCAGCGGCAATGGTAAAGCGGTGGCTTATTTTCTTTAGTTCCTCGTAGGCATAGGCTACTTCTTCGGGCTGTGTATACAAGCGGGAGCTGTCCACATCCGAGTTGTCCACGCCATCTTCTTCGCCCCCGGTTACGCCCAGTTCAATCTCTACGGTCATGCCCATTCTATCCATGCGCTTGAGGTAGCTGGCGCAGGTTTCTACGTTCTCCTTGATATGCTCTTCCGACAAATCCAGCATATGCGAGCTGAACAGCGGCTTGCCGTGATCGGCATAATATTTCTCGCCGGCATCCAGCAGACCGTCAATCCAGGGCAGCAGCTTTTTGGCGGCGTGGTCGGTGTGCAGCACCACGGGTACGCCATAGCTTTCGGCCAGCAGGTGCACGTGCAGCGCACCTGATACAGCGCCTGCAATAGCGGCACGCTGCGCGTCGTTTGCCAGTCCCTTGCCCGCTACGAACTGCGCGCCGCTATGGGAAAACTGGATGATAACGGGGGAATTTACATCTCTGGCAGTTTCCAGCACCGCATTAATAGAGTTGGTGCCGATAACGTTTACAGCCGGCAGGGCAAAGTTATTTTCATTGGCATACTTAAACAGTTCCGATACTTCGTCTCCGTAAAGTACACCAGGTCTGAATCTTGTTTTTGTTTCGCTCACAGTAATTATTTTAGGTTTAAGGTGATAGTCATTTTATTTATACGTCAATACTAAGGTGTTTTTACCTGAAAACAAAAAGAAGTGCCGGTAAATTCGCTTTTGCGGCTACGTTGGCGATTATTTTAAGGACTATCTCTGGGAAAGTGCTATATTGGTTGTAATTTATACTAAGCTGGTGCAAGGAGAAGTATGATGCTGGAAGTATAAGCTAAACTGCTGCCATATATAGTGCAGCTAGCAGGAGTAGTTCCTGCTAGCTGCTAGTTGTGTGTCATAAAGAAAAATATGGAATTCGAAGATATTTTAAATAACAGTTTTACTTTAAAACTTTCTGACTTAGTTGTCCAGATACAAAAAGTAGCTATTGATAATAAGAACATTAAACTTGGAGAGAATAATTTTCATTTTTTATCAGATATAGACAAAAATATCATGAACATGTTTGACATACAGTCAAAGTTAGTTTATAATAATGAACAGCTTATTTTTGTTAATGTCTTTATAAAGAGATTCAGCGATAAGAGTTATTTGATTTCCAATGGAATAAACCAGTTAAGGTATATACAATATCATTATGAAGTATTTGCTCATAAAATTCATACAATTTTAGAGTTAATGAAGTTAATGATAAATGAAGTATTCAACTTGGGGATTCACCCAAAGGATTGCAGCTGGGAGAATATAAGAAAAAGAAAGGAATTGAAATCATATAAGGGAATAAATATTTTAAATGCATTTTATGTTAAGTTCAAAAATATTATTAATTTAAGACATGCCAATACACATAGAGGAATTTTTATTGATTCAGAAATGGATGAGCTTTCTGGCCCTCTTTTTCTTTATGAAGCTTCAGAAAAATTTGATTTAGATATGGATGAATATAGAAAGGTCTATCCTAAACACCTTCTTGATTATCAAATTAAGAAATACAGAAAAAGTAAAGTAGAAATCATAAATAGTTTAGGTGCGGAGTCATTTAAACTCACAAAGGCTTTTCTAACTTCCCTTGAAGAAGAGTTGAATAGAAAAATTACGGCACACAACAAAACCTTTACGTCAGGCGGGTTTTATTCAAAAAGCAAGCCTGCAACTTCCTAATAGGGAGCAGTAGCAACGCGGGACTTTCAAGAATTTATCCCGCCCGCCGTAAAGCAGAACCGTTGGACTTAGCTTTAAGAACGTAGATGACTGAAGTACATAGTCTTGAATACGAACTTATAGAAGATGTTAAATGTGAAAAGTGCGGGAATGAGTTCGAATATGTCAATGATTTCACACTTTGTGAGGATTGCACAGAATATGAAAGAATTAGTAATGAGAAATAAAAAATTGGGCATACACAAGCATGTTGGATAGCAATTAGGAAATTTCTATTCTGAAATTAAAGAATCAGAAAAATATACTTACTTTTAGCGTTACTACCGTAAAGCAGAAGTATGATAATATCTTTTGGCTCAAAAGAGACAGAAAAGATTTGGAACGGAGAAAGAGTGGCTAAGCTCCCAAGGGAAATCCAGGCAATTGGAAGGCGCAAACTAAGGATGCTGAATAACTCACAGAACATCGCTGACCTGCGGATTCCTCCTTCAAACCGGTTAGAAAAGCTGGCAGGGAATTTAAAAGACTTTTATAGCCTCCGAATAAACGACCAATGGAGGATAACCTTCCAGTGGAACAACGGGCAAGCCTCGGAGGTAAAAATAGTTGACTATCATTAAAGAACATGGAAAAGTTACCGAACATTCATCCGGGAGAAGTGTTGCAAGAAGAATTTCTTGTTCCTCTCAATATTACTGCTTACCGACTTGCCAAAGATATTAATATTCCGCAGACCAGAGTATCTGAGATCTTAAAGGGAAATAGAAGAATCACCGCTGATACAGCACTTAGATTAAGTTACTACTTTGGGAATTCTCCTAAATTCTGGCTCGGACTGCAAGACGACTATGATTTAGAACAAGAAAAAGCAAACAAACAGAAAGAGCTGGAAAGTATAAGGAAATTTGAGAAAAATGCCGCCTAACATATTTAAGTAAACAGCGTTGGAAGCCGTCGCCCTGGCATGCTGTTTATTCAAATACAATCACCTTGTCCTTATGTTTGCCGCGCATGTGGCCGCGGATGAGCTGCTGTATGTCCTTGTTGTCGTTGTAGCGTTTGATGGCTCCTTTAAAATCCTCCATACTTTGGGCAGAGAAAGTTTCGTCTACAAAACCAAAACCCAGGTAGGTGCCGTGCTCCACCACCACCACCGATTTTTCGCCGGGCTCGCGCCCCTTGCCGACAATCACAAAGCTGTTGTGTTCATAAGTGATGGAGTCGATGGCGGCGTCCACGCGCTTGTTGTATTCTTCCGGACTTTCCTGGCCAATGCAGGCGCCCTGGCACTGGTGTACCTGGTAATCGAAGCACGCGCCATTGGTTTTATACAGGTCGCAAAGTTTCTGGCAAAGGTTATACTTAGCCACCTTATGAAACAGAAATCCTTTGGCTTTAAATTGATTTGAGAGCGCGATGAGGGGCGTCATACTTACATTGTCGGCTTTGTTCACGCTGCCAAAAGTCAGGCGTTTGTAGCCGTTGCCGTCTTCATACACGAAAATGCCGGTGTTGAACACACTGCGGCGCTGTTGCCGGTTATAATGCGGCTTCATCCGCTTTATCTCCGCCGACTCGAACAGCAAAGCCACCAGCTCGTTGCCCATCAGCTCGTAAGTAATATCGGCAATGCTGTTCTTAAACTCCAGCGATTTACGGCTTTTGTAGTCGATGTTGAAGTGCTGGATAATGCGCTTTTTGATGTTGATGCTTTTGCCGACATAAATCACCTCGCCTGCCTCGTTGTAAAAATAGTACACGCCCGGCATCATCGGCAAAGCATCTACCTGCTCTTTTTTGATATTGGGCGGCAGCAGCGAAGTTTTGATTTCCTGCTTCAGCAGCTTCTCCGATGCTTCGGAGGCCATGTGCATGTTGCCGTCCACCACCGGGCGGTTTATTTTGATGAGCTTGTCGAATAGTTTGGCGGTGGCCTCCGCGTCGCCGATGGCGCGGTGGCGCTGGTTCAGCGGAATGTCGATGCTGTGGCAGAGCTTGCCCAGGCTGTAAGAGGGAAGGCCCGGAATAAGCGAACGGCTGAGCCGCACGGTGCACAGCGTTTTGCGCTGGAAAGTATAACCCAAATCGGCAAACTCCTTTTTAATGAAAGAGTAATCGAAACGCACATTATGGGCTACAAACACTTTGCCGTCTGTAAACTCTACAATGTCTTTGGCTACTTCGTAAAACTTGGGCGCATCCTGCACCATCTCGTCGGTGATGCCGGTCAGCTGCGATATAAAATAGGGGATGGGCCGCTGCGGGTTTATCAGGGTGTTATACTTGTCCACCACTTTTTCGCCGTCGTGTATAAATATGGCTATCTCGGTAATTCTGTCCTGAGCAGGCTGACTGCCCGTGGTCTCAATGTCGATGATGGCGTACAAGCTTCTTCGTCTTTAATATCTGTTATGTCTGGCGGCGCAGGCGCTGCACTTTCTGATAAACCAATTTAATTAGCAATACGTTTCAAAGCGGCTGCTGCATACAAGGTTTTGCAAACAGGATTCGTATTACTTGGTTACATCTTTCTTGCCGCGGCCCAGTCCGTTCCATATTTCATCGAACCAGTGGTGTACCTTTCCTTTCTTTTTGGGTTTCACATCATCCACGTCGGCCAGCAGAAAGCCGAAAGGCGCCAGGGGCTCGTAGGCATCAAATATCACTTTGAGCATAGCAACAAAAGGAAGCGCAATGATCATACCGGGTGCGCCCCATATTTCGCCCCCGACCAGCAAGGCGACAATGGCGGCAAAGGGATTTATACTTACTTTTGAGCCTACCACCAGCGGTGTAATAAAATTTCCTTCCAGGAACTGCACAAAGGCAAACACACCTACTACCAGCAGGGCATCCACCATATGCCCGCTGGCAGCCAGGGTAAAGAGGGCGGGCATCAGGGCGCCAATCATAATACCAATGTAAGGAATAATAGTAAGTATGGAGGCAAAAATGCCGAAGAAAATGGCGTATTTCACTCCCAATAGCAGCAGGCCTGCCGAGTTGAGCAACGATACAATGACAATCACGATCATCAGCCCCGAAATATAACTTTGCACCACCTGCTGTATGCTGGCAATGGTTTGCAGCAGGCCACCGCGGTGATCTTTGGTCGTGAATTTAAACAGGAATTGCTCCAGGTGATCGCGGTAGTATAAAAGGCAGAAAACGAAAATCGGTACAATCGTGAGCGCTGCTATGGCGCCTGTTGTCATGGAAATGGTATTGCCCAGAAAGCTGGTGGCAATATCCTGCAGGCTGCCTACCATATTCTGGATAAGCTCTGTTCTGTTGGAGGGAACAATGCCGAACTTCTCGTACAGGAAAGCCTGCACGCGCGTAATCAGGTCACCAACATTGCCCGTAATGCTGTCCAGCTCGGTGGTAAGGCTCATCAGCTGCGACGACAGAAACCAGACGACCAGGCCCAGCACCACAATCACCAGGATAATACTGACAAGTATGGCCAGGGGCCGGGGTATGCGCAACTGCTCCATGTGCCGGCACAGCGGCAGCAGCAGCAGCGCAAAAAGCAACGAGAAAGCCAGCGGGGCTAGTATGGATTTAAACATCTGCAGGAGGTAAATCAACAGGATGATGCCCAGCAGGATGATGGTGAATTTTAAATAAGCGGGTAACTTTATTTCCATAGAATGTTTGTTTTCTTTATTGCGCTTCGCGCATATTTGAACTTGTTTTGTTTACCAGCCAGGGATTTCCGATAGCCTGAGAAACCAATTTTAAAATACAGAACTGTAGTTTTAGCTAAAGGAACGAACCGGCTGATTTAAAAGCATTTCTTTGCAGGCCAGGTATAAAGAATTAACTGATGTTCAAATAAGCCGGCCCGTACATAAACTGTAAAAAGCTGAACAAAAAATATTTCAGCTTTTATTTTGCTAAAAAAATTAGTTATACAGGTACCCGTAAGGTCAGAAAAAACTGGTTTAAGATGAACCTGAAGCCGCAAATTATAGTTATATTTGTACAAGTAAAGGACAGTAGCAAAGTATAAAAAGATTTAAACTAATAAAATTAGCAAAATAATTTCTTTTCTTTGCAGGTAGGCCTGGCGCTCCTTGCTGAATTTGTGCCTCGCTGCTACTATGTAATTCTATACTTCTGATTGATATTCCTCTACTAACGAACATACTTACGCTTACAGCATGGCAGAGTTAGCACACAATTACAACGAAGACAGTATTCGCTCCCTGGAGCCGCGCGAGCACATCCGCCTGCGCCCGGGTATGTACATCGGTAAACTTGGCGATGGCTCATCGCCCGACGACGGTATTTATATCCTGGTGAAGGAGGTGATCGATAACTCTATCGATGAGCACGTAATGGGCTTCGGCAAAACCATTGACATCAAAATATCCGATCACAAAGTGCAGGTACGCGACTATGGCCGCGGCATTCCGCTGGGCAAGGTCATCGATTGCGTGAGCAAGATAAACACCGGCGGCAAGTACGACAGCAAAGCCTTTCAGAAATCGGTAGGTCTGAACGGTGTGGGAACGAAGGCGGTAAACGCCCTTTCGGGCCAGTTCCGCATCCAGTCGGTGCGCGACGGGAAGATGAAAGCTGCTGAGTTTGAGAAAGGCGTGCTCACACAGGATTTTGAACTGCAGGAATCGAATCAGCGCAATGGCACTATGACCGTGTTTGTGCCGGACGAGACTATCTTCAAAAACTTCCAGTTCAACCCCGATTACCTGGAAAACCAAATCTGGAACTATGTATACCTCAATGCCGGGCTTACCATCAATTTCAACGGCAAGAAGTTTTATTCCGAAAACGGCCTGTTGGATTTGCTGCGCAACAAAGCCGATGAGGAAAGTATGCGCTACCCGATCATCCACCTGAAAGGAGAGGACATAGAAATAGCTTTAACGCATGGCAACGACTATGGCGAGGAATATTACTCCTTCGTGAACGGGCAGTATACCACCATGGGCGGCACCCATCTCACGGCCTTCCGTACCGCATTGGTGAAAACGCTTCGTGACTTTTATAAGAAAGATTACGATGCTACAGATATCCGTGGTTCTGTGATAGGTGCGATTTCACTTAGAGTGCAGGAGCCCGTATTTGAGTCGCAGACGAAGACCAAGCTAGGCTCTATTGACATGGGGCCAGACGGACCGGCCGTGAATACCTACATTAACGACTTCATAAAGGAGCACCTCGATAATTATCTGAGGATGAATCCTGCCACAGCCGAGGCGCTGAAGAAGCGCATCGAGCAGAGCGAACGTGAGCGCAAGGACATGGCGGGCGTGAAAAAGCTGGCCAACCAGCGCGCCAAAAAAGCCAACTTGCACAACCGCAAGCTCCGCGACTGCCGCCTGCATTTCAACGAAGACAAAGACGAGAAATCATTGCTGTCCACGCTCTTTATTACCGAGGGTGACTCGGCCAGCGGATCTATCACCAAATCCCGCAACGTGGATGTGGAGGCTGTATTCAGTTTGCGTGGCAAGCCGCTCAACTGCTTTGGCATGAAGAAGAAAGTAGTATATGAGAACGAGGAATTTAACCTGCTGCAGCACGCATTAAACATAGAAGAAGGCCTGGACGGGCTGCGCTACAACCGCGTCGTAATCGCCACCGATGCCGACGTGGACGGCATGCACATCCGTTTGCTGCTGCTCACGTTTTTCCTACAGTTTTTCCCTGATCTGGTGAAGAACGGGCATGTATACATCCTCGAAACGCCGCTTTTCAGGGTACGCAATAAAAAAGACACTATTTACTGCTACAACGAAACAGAGAAACAGCAGGCTATTGAGAAACTGGGCAAGCGGCCGGAAATAACACGATTTAAAGGGCTGGGCGAGATTTCGCCGGATGAATTTGGTAAGTTTATTGGCGAGAACATCAAGCTAAAGCCGGTAATCCTCCACAAAGACACCACGATACAGAAGATGCTGGGCTATTTTATGGGTAAAAACACACCCGAGCGCCAGAACTTCATTATCGATAATCTGAAAATTGAAAAAGACATAGTAGAGGAAGTATATGCATAACGACGAATTAAACAACGAAGAAATAGAAGGACAAGACGAACTGGCGATGGAGTTTACGGAAGGAGAAACCAAAATCCATAACGTAACCCCTGTGGCTGGCCTGTACGAAAACTGGTTCCTCGATTATGCTTCTTATGTAATTCTGGAGCGTGCGGTACCCGCTATTGAGGACGGCCTGAAACCGGTGCAGCGCCGCATCCTGCACGCGATGAAGGAGATGGACGATGGCCGCTTCAACAAAGTAGCCAACGTTATCGGGCAAACCATGCAGTACCACCCGCACGGCGATGCGTCTATTGGCGATGCGATGGTGAATATCGGGCAGAAGGATTTGCTGATAGAAACGCAGGGTAACTGGGGCGACGTGCGCACCGGCGACAGTGCGGCCGCTGCGCGGTATATTGAGGCGCGTCTCTCCAAATTTGCCCTTGATGTGGTCTTCAACCCGCAGACAACGCAATGGCAGCTGAGCTACGACGGGCGCAAGAACGAGCCGGTGACCCTGCCGGTGAAATTTCCGCTGTTGCTGGCGCAGGGCGTGGAAGGTATTGCCGTGGGTTTGTCTACCAAAGTGATGCCGCACAACTTTAAGGAGCTGCTAAAAGGCTCTATTGATGTGCTGAAAGGGCGCAAAACCACGCTGCTGCCTGACTTCCCAACAGGTGGCCAGGTAGACGTAACCAACTATAACGGCGGCTTGCGCGGTAGCAGAATCCGGGTGCGCGCTACCATTGAGAAAGTGGATAAAACCATGCTCATTATCCGCGACGTTCCCTACGGTACCACCACAACGGGCCTCATGGAATCCATCGTGAAGGCGAGTGAAAACAACAAGATCAAGATCAAGAAAGTAGTCGATAACACGGCGGCTGACGTGGAGATTCAGGTGCACCTGCCTTCCGGTGTGTCGCCTGACCTGACAATGGATGCGCTTTATGCCTTCACAGACTGCGAAGTATCCATCTCGCCCAACGCCTGTGTGATTATAGACGACAAGCCGCACTTCTTGAATGTGGACGAATTGTTGCGCATTTCCACCTTTAAGACAGTAGACCTGCTGAAGCGTGAGCTGGAAATCCGTAAGGCCGAACTGGAGGATAAGTGGCATTATGCATCGCTGGAGAAAATATTTATCGAGAATCGCATTTACCGCGACATCGAAGAGTGCGAGACCTGGGAGGCGGTGCTGGAGGCCATCGACAAAGGGCTGGATCCTTTTAAGAAGCTGTTGCGCCGCGAAGTAACGCAGGACGATATCATCCGCCTGACAGAGATTAAAATCAAGCGTATTTCTAAGTATGATTCCTTTAAAGCCGACGAGTATATCCGCAGGCTGGAAGAGGAGATGGCCGAAGTGGATGATCACCTGGCCAACCTGATCCGCTACGCGATTTCATACTTTGAAGGGCTGCTGAAGAAGTATGGCCAGGGCCGCGACCGCAAAACGCAAATCAAAACTTTTGACGTGATAACGGCCCAGAAAGTCGCCATCGCCAACCAGAAGCTGTACATGAATGCCAAAGACGGCTTTATCGGAACAAGCCTGCGCAAAGACGAATTTGTATGTGATTGTTCTGACATGGACGACATCATCGTATTCCGCAAGGATGGCAAGTTTACGGTAACCAAAGTGGCCGAAAAAACCTTTGTGGGCAAAGACATTATACTTGCGAGCGTTTATAACAAAAACGATGAGCACATGGTCTACAACATGATCTATGCAGATGGTAAAACCGGTGTGTCGTATGCCAAGCGGTTTTCTGTGAAATCCATTACCCGCGAGAAAGAGTATGATTTAACCAAAGGCAGCAAAGGTTCTAAAGTACATTACCTTACCGCTAACCCCAACTCCGAGTCGGAGGTGGTAACCGTTACGCTGGTCCCGGCTGCCGCTGCCCGCAACAAAACCTTCGATTTTGATTTCGCGGAGCTGATGATCAAGGGCAAAGGCTCTAACGGGAACATCATCACCAAATACCCGGTGAAGAAAGTGGTGCAGAAAAGCCTCGGCGATTCTACGCTGGGCGGGCGTGAAATCTTCTACGACGAAGTTATCGGCCGGCTGAACACCGAAGGCCGCGGCCGCTACCTGGGCTCCTTTAACACGGATGATACCATCCTGGTGATTTATGAAGACGGTAGTTATGAGCAGACTTCCTTCGACCTGGCCAACCATTATACTGTGGAGAAGATAAAGGTGCTGCAGAAGTATGATCCGGAGCTGGTAGTTTCGGCTATTTATTACGAAGGCGAGCATAAAGTATACTTTGTGAAGCGCTTCAGGATAGAGACCTCTACGCTTGGCAAGCGCTTTACCTTTATTTCTGAAAGCAAGAATTCCAGACTGGAGGCGGTGTCTACGCATCCGGAGCCGCTGGCAGAGATTAAATTTAAGCGCGACCGCAAAAGCGACAAGGAAACCGAGAAGCTGCTGCTGAGCGAGTTTATCGACGTGAAAGGCTGGAAAGCAATGGGCAACAAACTCAGCTATTATAAAATACTGGAGGTAGATGTGCCGAAGCAGGAAGTGGCAATACCGGAAACAGAAAAGTCCAGAACCAAAAAGCCTGTCCAGCCGAAAGCGGCTCCGGCAGCCTTACCTGCTGAGTTGGAGCAATTGGCGCAGGAGGCGGCACGGGCCAGCGGTACCCAACATCCTGTGCCGGATGACGTAGATGAAGATAGCAGCGCTGCCAGCGAAAAAGTGACTTTGAAGAAGAAAAAGCAACTTAACCTGTTTTAGTATTTGCCGGAGAAATTTGCAAAAGTCCTTTAGAAGCTGTAAGTTACGTATCCCGTAATGATGTGATGAAAAGACTTTGTGAAGCAATATTGATATTTTTTATGATCTGTGGTCATGCACCTGCCCTAATGGCAGACGGCTCGACCACAGATTATGAGAAATTACTTTACCGTGCCGGTCAGTTGCTTTCAGCTTACAAAGATACCGAAGCGCTGGCGCTGTATGAGCAGGTGCTGAGCGCCTCTGAAAACAATTACGAGGCACTCTGCAAAGCCAGTTACCTGCATTGCCGCATCGGCGACCGCTTTGCTGATGAAAGCAGCAAACTCAGCCATTTTGAGAAAGCCAGAACCCTTGCGCTGCACGCATATACTATAAACCCGGAAGATGCTGAATCCAATTATGTGATGGCACTTTCGCTTGGCTGCACCGCTATGGTAACAGGCCCGCGGCAGCGGTTGGCAGCTATTTACCAGATAAAGCCATACATAGACAAGGCGCTGGCAGTTAACAGCCAGCACGATGGCGCCTGGTATGTACTGGGCCGCTGGTGCTTTAAGGTGGCCAACCTGAACCTGGCAGAGCAGGCGGCAGCCAAACTTTTATTTGGCGGCATAAAAGAGAAAGTGACGAACCAGGATGCGGTGAATGCCCTCAGCCAAGCCATCAGGTATAACCCGGGCAACATCCGTTACTACTATGATCTGGCTTGTGTGTATAAAGAGATGAAAGATAAAAACGCCTGCATGAGTACCCTCCGGAAAGCCCTTTTGGTGAACCTGGAAACCACGGAGGAACTTGAACTGAGCAGGCGCTGCAAAATTATGCTGGACGAAGAATACGCGGGGTGATATTCAGAAATCTGTCAAAAAGCCTGCTTCCTACCGGTGGCAGGCTTTTTGTTTTCAGGTATAACCGGCATTCGGCGCATGCCCGTTGTTTCTATTCAGTCAAAGTTTCTTAATTTAGCGCTTATTACAAAGTATAGCCTTCGGGCAAAGTATAAATCAGAACCTGTAAAGCATCTGAGCAAAATTAAATAGTTGGATATGGTGCGTTTTTCCCGTTTGCTGTTGTTGCTATCGCTTGTGGTGGCTGCGTGCAGCCAGAAGGAAGGAGCGCGGGAGCAGATGGTAAACCTGCAGCAGGTGCAGGACAATCCGCAGGCGCAGCTGGCAAACCTGAATGCCGCAATCCGGCAGTCCGGCCGCGATGGCAGTTTGTATGCACGGCGTGCGGTGGCACTTTTGCGCAAAGGCGAATTAAACAAGGCCCTGGAGGATGCAAATGAAGCCGTGGTGCTGACCAGAAACGAACCAGCCGCTTTGTTTGTGAAAGCGCAGGTACTACGGGCGATGGGGAAGAGTAGGGAAGCCCTGCCGCTGGCGCTGCAGGCAGAACGTAATTCTTACCAGAACGCCTCGCTGTATGTATTGCTGGCAGAGTTATACCTGCAGCAGCACAAGTATAGGCAGGCGCTGGAATATATTAGTAAAGCGCAGGAACTTTCGCCGGCCAGCGAGTTTGCCTATTATTACAAGGGCCGTCTGCTGGCCGCCACCGGCGATACCGCGAAAGCCATCCGTAACTACAAACTGGCACTGGAGCAAATGCCGCAGTTAATGGAAGCGCAGCGGGAACTTGCCGGCATTCTGGTGGCGCGGCAGGATTATGCGGGTGCGGAAACATACCTGAGCCGCGCCGAAAAGCTGAACCCTGATGATGCGCTGCTGCTATACTATAAAGGGCTTCTGTATCAGGCAGCACAAAAGCCCGACAGTGCCCGGCAATACTTTCTGCAGGCTGTCGCAACGATAGATACCTTGCAGCGCGCGCATTACTTTATTGGCTTGCAACTTTATGCAAATGGCGATGGGGAAGGGGCGCTGAACCATCTGCTGAAAGCAGAGAAACAGTATAAAGATTCGCCCAAATACCTGGCAACGCTGGCCGGCAGTTACGAGCGAACCGGGCAGCCGGCACAGGCTCTGGCCACGTACCGGCGCCTGCTGCAGGTAGAGCCCGGGTATACGTATGCTTACCAGGCCATTGCCCGGCTGAACTATAAATTGCAGAAGCCGCGAAAGCCGGAAGTTATAGAAGAATTAGAGATAAGATAAAGGACTAAAATACATGATCAATATCACACTGCCAGATGGTTCTGTGCGCCCGTATGAAGCAGGCGTAACCGGCCTTGAGGTTGCACAAAGTATAAGCGAAGGACTCGCCAGAAATGTACTTGCTGTTAAGGTAAACGATACCGTGATGGACCTTTCGCGGCCCATCAACGAAGATGCGGCGGTGCAGCTGCTTACCTGGAATGATGATTTAGGAAAAAACGTTTTCTGGCACTCGTCGGCACACCTGCTGGCCGAGGCATTGGAGGAACTGTACCCCGGCGTGAAATTTGGCATTGGCCCGCCCGTAGAGAACGGCTTTTACTATGATGTGGACTTAGGCGGACGGGAATTTTCGCAGGAGGACTTTGCCCGTGTAGAGCAGAAAATGCTGGAGCTTGCCCGCAACAAAAATGAATTTACCCGCCGCGATGTTTCCAAAGCCGAAGCCATTGATTATTTCACGAAGAAAGGCGATGAGTATAAACTGGATCTGATCAAAGATCTGGCGGACGGCACCATCTCCTTTTATGAGCAGGGCAATTTCACCGACCTCTGCCGCGGCCCGCACATCCCCAACACCGGTGTTATAAAAGCAGCTAAAATAATGAACGTGGCCGGTGCCTACTGGCGTGGCGATGAAAAGAACAAGCAGCTGACACGCATTTACGGCGTAACTTTCCCGAAGCAAAAGGAACTGACAGAGCACCTGGAGCGCCTGGAGGAAGCCAAAAAGCGTGACCACCGCAAGCTGGGCAGGGAACTGGAACTGTTTGCTTTTTCTGAAAAAGTAGGTATGGGCCTGCCGCTCTGGTTGCCCAAAGGCACGTTGCTGCGCGAGCGCCTGGAGCAGTTTATGCGCAAAGCACAGATGCGCTTAGGTTATCAGCCTGTGGTTACGCCGCATATTGCAAGCAAGGATCTTTACGTTACTTCCGGCCATTACGAGAAGTATGGCGCCGATTCTTTTCAGCCCATCAAAACACCTAACGAGGGCGAGGAGTTTTTCCTCAAGCCGATGAACTGTCCGCATCACTGCGAGATATATAAAGTACGCCCGCGTTCTTACAAAGAGCTGCCGGTACGCCTGGCAGAGTTTGGCACCGTGTACCGCTATGAACAATCGGGTGAGCTGCACGGCTTAACGCGTGTGCGTGGTTTTACGCAGGACGATGCCCATATCTTCTGCCGCCCGGATCAGGTAAAAGAGGAATTTCTGAAGGTGATTGACCTGGTGCTGTATGTGTTCAGGGCGCTTGGCTTTGAAGATTATACGGCTCAGATTTCGTTGCGCGACCCGGCAAACAAAGCTAAATATATAGGCAGCGACGAAGCCTGGGAAAAAGCCGAAACAGCTATCATCGAGGCTACTCAGGAGAAGGATCTGCGTACTGTAACCGTATTGGGCGAGGCGGCGTTTTACGGTCCGAAGCTCGACTTTATGGTAAAAGACGCGCTGGGCCGTAAATGGCAGCTCGGAACCATACAGGTAGATTATAACTTACCGGAACGGTTCGATCTGGAATATATTGGCGCTGATAATCAGAAACACCGCCCTGTAATGATTCACCGTGCACCATTCGGCTCTCTGGAACGTTTTGTGGCGGTACTGATCGAGCACTGCGGCGGCAACTTTCCGCTGTGGCTGAGTCCGGAGCAGTTTGCCATACTGCCTATCTCAGAGAAATACCAGGAATATGCCCAGCAGGTGAATGATCGCCTGCAACAGCAGGATATCCGTGGATCGGTAGACAACCGGGATGAGAAAATCGGACGCAAAATACGCGATGCCGAAGTGCGCAAAGTATCTTACATGCTGATTGTAGGAGAGAAGGAGCAGGAAACCAACTCTGTATCGGTGCGCAGGCACGGCGAGGGCGACCTGGGAAGTATGACCGTAGACGAATTTATCGGCATGTTCAACCAGAAAATTGCAGAGATACTGAACAATTAGCCCAGGATATTTTTATATCAGTAGATTATTTGCGAAATTCGCAACCTGAATGTAATAAACGTTAATTTAAGGAGATACAACTATAGCTACGCAAAACAGGCGCTATATCCCACGCGGAAAAGTGGAGGAGCCATACAAAGTCAATGATAAGATAACGGCCCGGGAAGTAAGGCTGGTTGGTGACAATGTAGAGCAGGGAGTGTACCCGTACAGGGCAGCCCAGCAAATGGCCAATGAGCAAAACCTTGACCTGGTTGAGATTTCGCCTACAGCTAATCCGCCGGTTTGCCGCATCATCGACTACTCAAAATTCAAGTATGAGCAGAAGAAGAAGACGCGCGAGATGAAGGCGAAAGCTCAGAAAGTCGTTATCAAGGAGATCCGCTTCGGCCCGAATACCGATGATCACGATTTTGAGTTTAAGCTGAAGCATGCTAAGGCTTTCCTGGAGAGTGGCTTTAAGATAAAGTCTTATGTGCACTTTGTGGGCAGAAGCATTGTGTTTAAGGAGCGTGGCGAAATCCTGTTGCTTAAGTTTGCGCAGGCCCTGGAAGACGTAGCCAAGGTAGAGCAGCTGCCGAAGCTGGAAGGAAAACGAATGTTCCTGATCCTGTCTCCGAAAGCAGCCGCACCGGTGAAAAAGTAATTTATTTTAATCAATTATATACCATGCCAAAAGTTAAAACCAAATCTGGTGCAAAGAAGCGTTTTTCTTTGACAGGTACCGGCAAAATTAAGCGCAAGCACGCTTATAAGAGCCACATCCTGACCAAGAAAACCACCAAACAGAAGCGTAACCTGACGCACATCGGCCTTGTTAGCTCAGCTGATACAAACAGAGTGAAGCTGATGCTTCAAATCTAATTACACAAATTAGAGGTTAATTATTAGTACGAACCCAGTGTCTGGCTTTAAGATTTACAAAATCGCCAGCCGCTAAAACTTTAAAGAAATGCCAAGATCGGTAAATGTCGTTGCCGCACGACACAGAAGAAAAAAAATGATGAAAATGGCCAAAGGTTACTTTGGCCGTCGCAAGAACGTTTGGACCGTTGCGAAAAACGCGATAGAAAAAGGCTTAGTATATGCCTATCGCGATAGAAAAGTTAAGAAGAGAGACTTCAGATCACTCTGGATTCAGCGCATCAACGCCGGTGCCCGCGAGCACGGCATCTCTTACTCTCAGCTGATGGGCGCTCTCAAGAAGGCCGACATCAACCTGAACCGCAAAGTGCTTGCTGATTTGGCCATGAACCATTCGGAGGCTTTCAAAAGCATTGTAGAAAAAGTGAAGTAATTTTCCTGCACATATAAACAACAGAAAGGCCCGGCTAATGCCGGGCCTTTTTGTGTCTTAGAGCGCTTTCCAGGCAGAATAATTGCTGAGCATAATCTGTTTCGGATTTTGCAAGTCCAGGTTTGGCAATTGTTCTGGCATTGCTGTCGATTATTCATGGCAGAAGTTTTCAACTTCTTTGCTTTGCAGAAGCAAGTGTTGCGGCGTCCATACACTGTCTGAAACGGATTGAAGTATAATTCTGCAAAATTATACTTTTCTGCCGTCGCAGAAAGCAAGTTATAAACCTGCAGCATCATTCGTCGCAAGTTACGCTATGCTAAACTTGCGACAGCCGGAGCGAAGGTTGAACTTTTGGGGGAGAACGATTTGATAAGCTGCAATTGATCGGGAAAGGGACAGGTTGCGACCTGTCCCTACGAATGAGTGTTTAAACCACAAAAAAAGCGGCTTCAGGCCGCTTTTATATTTATAAAAAGTGTCTTTTACTTCGGATCATAAGCCCACTTCAGGTAAATAGCGCCCCAGGTAAAGCCCCCTCCAAAGGCAGCTAATACCAGGTTGTCTCCTTTCTTCAGTTGGCTTTCATACTCCCACAGGCACAGCGGAATGGTGCCGCTGGTGGTGTTGCCATACTTATGTATGTTGAGCATCACCTTGTCGTTGCTGACGCCCATACGGTTGGCGGTAGCCTCAATAATACGTTTGTTCGCCTGGTGTGGCACCAGCCAGGCTACATCATCTGCCGTCAGGTTGTTGCGCTCCATCACTTCTGCGGATACATCGGCCATCCCTTTCACGGCAAACTTAAATACCTGCTGGCCTTCCTGGTAAGCATAATGCTCGCGTGCCTGCACAGTTTCGATAGTGGCAGGCCTGCGGCTGCCGCCGGCTTTCATGTGCAGAAACTGTGCACCTGTTCCGTCCGATTTCAACACCTGGTCCAGTACACCATAGCCTTCTGTATTTGGTTCCAGCAGCACGGCGCCGCCACCGTCGCCAAATATAATGCAGGTTGTGCGATCGGTATAATCCACGATGGCCGACATTTTATCAGCACCGACAACAATTACTTTTTTATACTGCCCTGATTCTATAAACTTAGCGCCTGTGGCCAGCGCATACAAGAAGCCGGAGCAGGCGGCCTGTATGTCGTAGCCGAAAGCATTAACAGCTCCAACCTCAGCTGTAATGAGATTAGCAGTAGCCGGAAACACCATGTCGGGTGTGGTGGTGGCACAAATCAGCAGCTCTATCTCTTCAGGATTGGTGTTGGTTTTTTTCAGGAGCTCTTTTACTGCCGGAACCGCAATGTGTGAAGTACCCAGGTTTTCTCCCTTCAGGATACGCCTTTCCTTAATGCCGGTACGAGAGGTAATCCATTCGTCGTTGGTTTCTACCATCGTCTCCAGTTCCTTATTCGTCATAACGTATTCCGGAACATAGCCACTCACACCGGTTATGGCGGCAGTAATTTTACTCATATTAGTCTTTCTGTTAAATGATTTAAGAGGGGCAATTTAAGAAAAAAAACCTGGCATAACCTGCCAGGCTCTATAAAAGAATTGCTGTTGCAGGTTATACCAGGTATAATTTCTTTAGCAGGGCCGGATGTTCAGACACTATAGTTCTCTCTGAACCGGCGTGAAATATCCGAGGCAACCATTTTCTGGGCCTGCAGCACCATGTTGCAGATAGCCAGCGGAGAGGAGACACCATGCCCGATAATGGCAATTCCGTTGATGCCCAGAATCGGGCTGCCACCTATGGCTTCATAATTAAACTCATCAAAGAAAGGGTCGTGGATGTTTTTCTCGTTGAGGATATCGTAGAGCGATTCGGCCATTTTCAGGATGATATTTCCTGTATAGCCATCGCACACAATTACATCGGCTCTGTCGTTAAACAGGTCGCGCCCTTCGATGTTGCCGATAAAGTTGATGCTGCTGTTGGCCTTGAGGCGTTGGTAGGCGGCCTGTGTGTTGGCAGTGCCCTTGCCTTCTTCCTCACCCAGGTTCATCAGGCCTACTTTGGGACGTTCAATTTCCAGTACATACCTGGCGTAAATGGAACCCATCTCTCCAAACTGTTCCAGTACCTCTGGTTTACATTCCGCATTGGCGCCCACGTCCAGCATAATACCGTAGCCGCCTTTGAGCTTTGGAACTAAACCGCCAATAGATGGCCTGAGTATACCTTCAATCGCTTTCACGCTGAACATGGCCCCCACTAACATGGCGCCGGTATTGCCTGCGCTGCAGAAAGCATCTGCTTGTCCGGCTTTGAGTAAGCCATATCCAACGGCAATGCTGGAATCGGTTTTCTGCGTGAGCGCTTTAGTGGGGTGCTCGCCCATTTCAATTACCTGGCTGGCATGGTATACTTTTATGCCGGTACCGGTGTATCCGTATTCCTCTAGCAGCGGCCTGATAACGTCTTCCTTGCCGATGAGCAGAATTTCGTCATCTTCGTTAAGCTGCTGAGCAGCCAACAATGCACCTTTGATAACTGCCTCAGGTGCAAAATCGCCGCCCATAGCATCTAAGGCGATCCTCATTTACAGGGTAGTTTAAAAATTATACAGAACTAAAAATGAGCGCAGGCTGGTGCTTACTGGGCGTTAGTTGTATAATTTTTAATAGCCAGCTTGCCCTTGTGGAACAAATCTCCTTCTACCACATACGCATGATGGTACAGGTGCGGTGTGTCTGTGGTAGGGCAAATGGCAATGGCTTTTTCAGAAAGTTTCTGGTGTGTTCTTCTTTTATCTCTTCTGGTCTTGGAGATCTTACGTTTAGGATGTGCCATTTTTATTTATTTGCTTGTGTTTATACTTTTATACTTCTAAAAAACTAATTAAGGTTCCGGAGGGCGTTCCAGCGCGGGTCGGTATCATCCTCGTCATCGCTGTCATCTCCATCTTCCGTTTCATTGCCCTGCTGCCTGGATGAATAAATAAGAATATCGCTGTCGTCATCCTCATCCATTTCAGCTGCAAAGCGCGGGTGCAGTTTTTTCATTGGCAGCGACAAACCGATATAATCGTACAGGTGCTGCGCCATGTTAACGGACTGCGTTCCGGTTGTAATCTGCCACAGGTCGTCGTCCAGCTCTGCATTGTCCGGACCGAACTTAATCCTGAAGACTTCGTGCACGCCCACCGGCTGGTCAAATTCCTCCAGGCTGCGGTCGCACGTAAGGCGCACGTGGCCTTTAATGTCAACGTAAAAGGTAAGCAGCGTTTCTGTCTTATCCAGTGTTACGTTGGCTGTTAATTTGCCGCCCAGTATAAGCTCTCTGCCAAAGAGCTCGAAGAAAGCATCATCCAGCTCAAACACAAAGGTATGTGTCTTGTTGCTGAGTTTGGCAATGCCGATTTCATAGTCTCTTATCTTCTTCACCACCGACTTTTTATTGCAAGACGCAAAATTAGAACATAATTCTGAGAAATAAAACATTTTGCCTATTAAAACGGCGGTATTTAAGCTGTCTGGCGTTTTTTTAGGATATCACAGGCCAGGAACAGGGCTTCCCGGAAAGAGGTTGGGTCGGCTATGTACCTGCCTGCAATGTCGTAAGCCGTGCCGTGGTCGGGGGAGGTGCGCACCACCGGCAGACCGGCGGTAAAATTCACGCCGCTTTCCATGGCCAGCGTTTTAAACGGAATCAGCCCCTGGTCGTGGTACATCGACAGAACGGCATCTACCTGCTTGTACTGCTGCATCCCGAAAAAGCCGTCCGCCGGATAAGGGCCAAACACCAGGTGTCCGCGCTCTTTCATTTGTACGATGGTGGGACGGATAATTTCTGTCTCCTCGCTGCCAAGCAGGCCTTTTTCGCCGGCATGCGGATTCAGGCCCAGCACCGCAATGCGCGGTTTCAGTATGCCAAAGTCTTTGCGCAGCGACTCCAGCAGGATGGTGATTTTGCGTATCAGCAACTGCTCCGTCAGCTTATCCGGTACATCTTTTACCGGGATATGCCCCGTAACTGTGGCTACGCGCAAATCGCCGCTCACCAGCAGCATCAGGCTGTCGGCGGCATCAAAGTAGGAAGTCAGGAACTCGGTGTGGCCCGGAAACCGGAAATCCTCTGCCTGTATGTTATCTTTATTGATGGGAGCGGTAACAATGCCATCCAGCAAGCCTGCTTTTAAATCGCGGGAGGCAGCCAACAACGAATCGAGTGACGCTTTGCCGGATGCGGGCGTTGGCGTACCCGGCTCATACGCCGGTTCCGCCTCCAGGCAGTTAATCAGGTTTACTTTTTTATGCGTCAGCGCACCGGCTGAATCCACCTGCTGGTAATGAAAATGCTCTGCATTCAGGCTTTTGCGCACTCTGTCAAGTATGGCGGCCGAAGCATAAATAACCGGCGTGCAAAAGTTGAGGATGCGTTGGTCGGACAATGTTTTGATGACGATTTCCGGCCCGATGCCGTTGGTGTCGCCGATGCTGATGCCTAAGCGTATGCGTTGTTTGTTATCCATTTTACTTGTTAATCTTAGAGCGGAGGAAAGTATACACCAGGCGAACACCGGAGCCGGTAGCCAGTTTGCCACGGTAAGTGTCTTCGCCATGCAGGTAAGCAGTGCCCGCAATGTCGAGGTGCACCCATGGGTAATTGGTGAAGTGCTGCAGGAAAATACCCGCCGTGATGGCGCCTGCATCCGCTCCGCCAATATTCTTTAAATCGGCGATATCAGATTCCATATACTTTTTATACTCGTCCCAGAGCGGAAACTCTACCAGACGTTCATGCACCGCATTGCCTGATTCTTTGAGTTGCTGCATCACTTCATCGCCGGCAGTGCCCATGGCCACCATACCTTCCTTACCCACGGCGCGCATGGCGGCACCGGTTAAAGTGGCTAAATCAAATACCAGCTCCGGGTTATACTTTTGTGCAAAGCTGAGTGCATCGGCAAGTATAAGCCTGCCTTCGGCATCTGTGTTTAATACCTCTACGGTCATGCCGTTGTGCATTGTAATCACATCACCGGGTGCTACGGCGTTGCCGCCCGGGCGATTGTCAGTAGCAGGCACCAGTCCGATAACGTGCAGCGGCAGTTTGTTTTTTGCTACCGCATACAGCGCGCCGGCCACAGCCGCCGCGCCAGCCATATCCGACTTCATGTAGTCCATAGATTGCGGCGTCGGTTTCAGGCTCAGGCCGCCGGTATCGTACACCACGCCTTTGCCCACCAGCACATAGGGTTTGGCATTTTGTGCGTTTTCAGGCTTCCACTCCATAATGGTAAACGTGGGCGTGTCTTCCGAGCCTTGGTTCACGGCCAGCAGGCCGCCCATTTTCAGCGTTTGGATCTGGAGCTCGTCCAGCACTTCGGCTTTAAAACCTGCCTCGTGGCCCAGTGCCACAAATTCCTCGCTTAGCTGCACAGCCGTCTGGTGGCTGTGTGGCTCATTCACCAGGTCGCGTGTTTTATACACAGCCTCCAGCAGATTTGCCAGTTCCTGTACTTCCTCTTCGCTTATACCTTCATCCGCTATAGTTATACTTTGCAACGGGCTGGGTTTGGCGTCCTTTGTTTTATGTTTCTGATACTGGTAATTGCTCAGGTATAAACCTTCGGCTAAGTATAAACTTGCGTCAGAGTCGGTTTTATTAAGTATAGTTAGCTCTGCTACCTTGTCGGTGCGCAGCTGTTTGAGTAAAGTATAGCCTGCCTGGCGCAGTGTTTCATGGCGGGCAGCTTCCGTTGTAGCCTCCAGCATTACAATTATATAAATGCGTTGCGTATAGCGGTTCAGCGTGATTTGCCTGTCTTCCTGCTGTATCTGCTGTTGTACATACTCTGCTTCCTCAGGCTGTAGTTCGGGCAGTTGTGCTACCCGGTTTGGCGGCACAATTAAGGCAAGGTCAGTATTTTTCGCTATGCTTGTATTGTATTTGAGTTGTGTTGGCATTTGTCGTTTGTATCTTTGGTGCTGCAATATAGTAAGTATAAAACGTAATGAGAAAATCCGCCGGGCTGGTACATTTCCCGGAACCGGCGTAAACATTAAGTATAACGGCTTTAAACCGAAAAGTTTGAGGCAGGCGTAAATTATAAAAGCAAATCGTGAGTAAAGTAAGCCCGAAGAAGCATTTAGGCCAGCATTTCCTGGTCGACCAGAACATTGCCGTGAGGATTGTGGCGCAACTGACGCTGCACCGGGGTGTGCAGGATGTGCTGGAGATTGGCCCCGGCATGGGCGTGCTCACGCAGTACCTCCTGCAGCACCCGGAATACCGCACCACCGTCATCGACATCGACCGCGAATCTATCGCCTACCTAAAAGAGCACTTCCCGCAGCTCGGCGACCGCATCATCTCCGCCGACTTCCTGAAAACAGACTTAAGCAAACTCTTTCCGGGCCCATTTGCCATCATCGGCAACTTTCCTTACAACATTTCCAGCCAGATATTTTTTAAAGTGCTGGAGCAGCGCCAGGTGGTAACCGAGGTAGTCTGTATGCTGCAGAAGGAGGTGGCTGAACGCATTGCAGCGCCTCCCGGCTCTAAAACCTACGGCATCCTGAGCGTGCTGCTGCAGGCATTTTATACCATCGATTATAAATTCTCGGTAAGCGAGCACGTGTTTCACCCGAAGCCGAAGGTGCAGTCAGCGGTTATCAGTTTGGTGCGTAACGGGGTGGAGCAGCTGGCATGCGATGAAAAACTTTTCTTCCAGGTGGTAAAGCAGAGCTTCGGCACGCGCCGCAAAACGCTGCGCAACTGCCTTAAAACGTATCATCTGCCACCCGAAGTACAGGCACAGCCCATCTTTGATAAACGCGCCGAGCAGCTGTCTGTAGCTGATTTTGTAGGCTTAACGCAGCTGGTAGCGCAGAACTTACAAGTATAACATGCAGGTAGAAATCACACGCGAGTATGTAGAGCAGGTTGAGGATGCTATTGCGCGTCGGGATGAGGCATTTATACTTGGCACGATGGACGACCTGTACCCGGCCGATATTACTACGGTGCTTTATGAGCTGGATGAGCAGGAATCGAAGTATGTGATGGATTTGCTGCCCGCGGAAGTAGGCGCACAGATACTGTCTGACCTGGATTACGACATCCGAGCCGGCTTTCTGCAAACGTTCACCAGCCAGGAAATTGCCCGCTACATAGATTTGATGGACTCTGATGATGCCGTTGACATCCTGAATGAGCAGTCGGTGCAAAGGCGCGAAGAAGTGATTGCGCTGCTGGAAAACGAAGAGAAAGCTGCTGCCATACTTGACCTGCTGCATTATGAAGAAGACTGCGCCGGCGGCCTGATGGCCAAAGAACTCATCAAAGTAAACCTTAACTGGCGTGTGCGCCAATGTATCGAAGAAATCAGGCGGCAGGCAGAAGACGTGCAGCGCATCTACACGGTGTATGTGGTGGATAACCGCGATGTGCTGGTAGGCCGTGTGAGTGTGAAAACGCTGCTGCTGGCCAAAGACGACACGCTGGTGAGAGATATTTACAATCCTGATGTGATTTCAATAGAATCTTTCCGGGATGAAAGTGAGGTGGTGAGCGTAATGCAGAAGTATGATTTGGAAGCTATCCCTGTCGTGAATATCCAGGGCCGCCTATTGGGCCGCATCACCATCGACGACGTGGTAGACGTAATGCAGGAGCAGGCCGAACTGAGCCGTCAGCTGATGACGGGTATCACCGAAAAAGTGGAAGAAGACGACAGCGTGTTCCGTATTTCGCGCTCACGCCTGCCCTGGCTGATTATTGGTATGATAGGCGGACTTTTGGCCGCCCAGTTCATGGGCTTCTTTGAGGACGATATTGCGCTGTTGCCGGCGGTGGCCCTGTTTGTGCCGCTTATTACGGCCACAGGCGGCAACGTGGGCATACAGTCTTCCTCCATCATCATCCAGACACTTTCCTCTAACGAAGTGGTATTCGAGAATTTCGCCCAGCGTATGTTTAAAGTATTGACAGTGGCGCTGCTGAATGCGGTTATTATTTCGGTGCTGGTATTTGCGCTTACGTACCTGTTTCGCCATGAGCTCACGCTGTCTATAGTGGTTTCGGCGGCCTTGTTTTCGGTGGTGATGCTGGCCTCGCTGATGGGCACCATTACGCCGATGGTACTCGACAGGTTTGGTGTAAACCCAGCCGTGGCTGCTGGTCCCTTTATCACCACTGCCAACGACCTGCTGGGGCTGGCCATCTATTTCAGTGTGGCGCATTTGCTGTATAATTTATAAAGAATTACGAATTACGAATTAATTTTCCTAATCAACTGGATTACCAGTATTTAGGCAAAACTAAGTATAAGTATAAAGTGAGAGGCAAGTATAGCAGAGTGATTTAGAGGATGATTTTTACTTTGCGTCTTTCTACCTTTAGCATACTTTCCTTTGTCTTTATACTTAGTTGAGGCAAAGTATAGTATTACGCTCTTTCTGACATCCAGTAGCAAAATATAGATTATCCGTGAATCAGAACCCAGAATTCAGAACGCCACAGGCGCGCATCCTCATTATCGATGAAATGCATCCCAGCCTTTTTCCGATGCTTGAAAGTATAGGTGTAACGGCAGATTACCGGCCGGATATAAAACCGGCAGAAGTACGCGAGGCGCTGCAGGACTTTGATGGACTGATAGTGCGCAGCAAAATGCGTATTGTAGCCGAAACGCTGGAACTGGCCGGGCGGCTGCAGTTTGTAGCCAGGGCGGGCGCGGGCGTAGATAACATTGATGCGCCCGCCCTGCAGGCACGTGGCATTGCTTTGCTGGCCGCTAATGAGGGAAACAGTCAGGCTGTTGGGGAGTTTACACTTGGGCTGCTGCTGGCGCTGCTGCGCAACATTCCGCGCAGCGACCGGCAGGTGCAAAACAAAGTATGGCTGCGGGAGGAGAACAGGGGGGAGGAAATCGGCGGCAAAACTATAGGCATTATCGGTTTCGGCAACATGGGCCAGAGCTTTGCCCGCGTGCTGAGTGGCTTTGGCTGCCGGATACTGGCCTATGACCGCTTTGCCCCTGAAAAAGTAACAGCGCCGGCGGAACGCGTGTCATTGGAGGAGTTGCAGGCAGAGGCAGATGTGGTAAGCCTGCATATTCCGTACATATTTGAAAACCTTGGGTTTGCCGGTGAAAACTTCTTTAAAGGGTTTAATAAACCTATCTGGTTTCTGAATACATCGCGCGGCGATGTGGTGGATCAGGCGGCGCTGATACAGCACCTGCAAAACGGACGGATAAAGGGTGCCGCACTGGATGTGCTGGAAAACGAAAAGCTGCACACATTGTCAGCACAGCAGCAGGCGCAGTTTAGTTACCTGGCCTCGGCCGGCAACGTGCTGCTGACGCCCCACATTGCCGGCTGGACCCACGAATCGTATATCAGGATAAACGAGGTGCTGGTGTCCAAAATCCGGCAATTGCTGCATCTTTAGCCCGAATGAGAAGAACGCCAGGCAAGTTCCGGTAATACACTGCGGAGCATAAACAGCCGGCAAAACGTACTGATTTAAATTAAACGGGCCTGCTGGACTTGTTCATAAAAATTTGTATCTTTGCTTTAACAGGAACAACCGGGAGTAGCCCGGAGTTTATACCTTAATCAAATACCAGCTTATGGTATACAGCGGCGGCCGAACTTTTTTGCAGTGAAGCCGCACCTCAGAAAAAATTTAAATTAAGTTACATACTTGGCAAAAAGAACGGTTATGCGCGCCATAACCGTTCTTTTTGTTTTTGTGTTTTAAACGTAAAGACTAATTATGAGCAACATTTCGTATTACACAGCAGAGGGCCTGCAAAAGTTAAAGGCTGAATTGGCTGAGCTCAAAACCAAAGGCCGTGCCGAAGTGGCCCGTCAGCTGGCCGAAGCCCGCGATAAGGGTGACCTGAGCGAGAATGCAGAATATGACGCCGCAAAAGATGCACAAGGCCACCTGGAGCTTAAAATCGCCAAGATGGAAGAAATAGTGGGCAACGCCCGGCTGATAGACGAATCAGGGCTGGATGCGAGCAAAGCGCTGATTTTATCTAAAGTAAAAATCAAGAACCTGAAAAATAACATGGTGCTGGATTATACTTTGGTGGCAGAAGAAGAGGCCAACCTGGCAGCCGGTAAAATTTCTGTTAAGTCGCCTATCGGAAAGGGCCTGCTGGGTAAATCTGTGGGCGATGTGGCCGACATTACGGTGCCTGCCGGTAAGCTGCAGTTCAAGATCCTGGAAATAAGCAGGTAAGTATGGAAGCTTCAATATTCACAAAGATCATTAACGGCGAAATTCCGGCTTATAAAGTAGCTGAAGACGATCGCTTTCTGGCCTTCCTGGATGTATTTCCTACGGCTAAAGGCCATACTTTGGTAATACCCAAGCAACAGACAGATTATATTTTCGACCTGGATGAAGATATGTACCTTGGCCTGATGGCGTTTGCCAAAAAAGTGGCTGCGGCAGTAGAGCAGGCAGTGCCCTGCAAGCGCATTGGTGTAGCGGTGGTGGGATTGGAAGTTCCCCATGCACACGTACACCTTATTCCGCTCAACAGCATGCAGGACATGAACTTTGCCAATAAAAAGAAATTCAGCAAAGAAGAGTTTGAAGAGACAGCCAAAAATATACAGGCTGCTTATCAGGAATAAAGAATTGCTCTATAAGCATCAATATCCTTTAAAACGTGGTCCGGGTTATTTAAGCAGATATTTCTGATGAGAATTCTAACGGGAAAATTTATGAGCCAGCATCGTCTGGCTCTTTTTTTGTATCTTCCCTGTGCCACTTAGAGTTTTGCTGCTTTACATTTACTTAAAAGGACTGCCACTTGTATAACAAAAGAGGAGACTTGTGGTTTATTTTGTTTTGTCAGAACGTTTTAAACGTAGAAGTAAGCATCGTTATCAGTGCACAGGCTTTTATGAAGTTTGTGGAGGTCTTGTTTTCAGCATGTTGTAGTTCTGTGGAGAAGCAAAGCTGATTAAACCCGGAATAAAGCTTAAGAGTATGGATAAAAGATTTTTGCAGGACTTGTATGCTTCCCATGCCAGATGCCCTGACTGCCCGGGACCTGAAGCAGTTTCAAACTTTTTTATTGAGCTGCTGGGTACGCTTTTCCCGGACTTCTCTAAGAAAGTGTTCGGTACGCCTGAGGAGTTGGAGTTGCACATGAAAGAGCTGAAGATGCAACTGGGCCAGATGCTGTTTAAAAGTTCACCTGAAAATCCGCTCAATGGGGAGCAACTGGCAACACATTTTTTCGATAAACTACCTGATATTCATAAGATGCTCTCGCAAGATGCGGTGGCAATGTATGAGGGAGATCCGGCGTCAAAAAGTCTTAATGAGGTAATACGATCCTATCCTGGCTTTTATGCCATCGCAGCTTACAGAGTAGCACATGCCTTATACATGATGAAAGTCCCGGTTATTCCAAGAACGATTACAGAACATGCTCACAGCAGAACGGGGATTGATATACATCCCGGGGCTGAAATAGGAGAGTTCTTTTGTATAGATCACGGAACAGGGATAGTAATAGGAGAAACAACCGTAATAGGGAATGGGGTAAAGATTTATCAGGGTGTAACTTTGGGAGCGCTAAGTATAAGCAAGCTGGATGCTGAGAAAAAGCGTCACCCGACTGTTGAAGATAATGTTACTATTTATGCAGGAGCGACTATCTTAGGCGGCGAGACCATTATCGGGCATGACAGTATCATAGGAGGTAATGTGTGGATTACGAGGAGTGTGCCCCCGTTCACAAAAGTTTATTATAAAACCAGCATACAGTCTATGAACATTGAAGAGACTGAAGTCCGGAATTTCAGAATGGAACTATGACATTATTCGATCTTATTGGCAATACACCATTGGTGGAGATTAAGAATATCAATCCTGCTAAAAACGTAAAAATTTATGCAAAGCTGGAAGGCCAGAATCCAGGTGGAAGTGTAAAGGACCGGGCTGCTTACAGCATGATCAAGAGCGCACTCGACAGAGGAGATATCAGACCGGGTGACCGGTTGGTAGAGGCCACCAGCGGTAATACCGGCATTGCACTGGCTATGATTGCGCGGGCGCTGGGGGTACAGATTACCATAATCATGACAGACAACTCTACTGCGGAGCGTGTTAAAGCGATGCAGGCCTACGGTGCGGAGCTTATATTAACCCCAGCAGCCAAAACGATAGAGTACTCCCGCACCCTGGCGGCAGAAATGGCAGCAAATGAAGGCTATTTTATGCTCAACCAGTTCTCTAACCCGGATAATTACTTGTCGCACTATAAAGCAACCGGGCCGGAGATATGGCGGGATACGCAGGGGAGTATTACTCATTTTGTTTCTGCGATGGGCACAACAGGTACTATAATGGGAGTATCCAGGTACCTCAAAGAGCAGGACCCGACAGTTCAGATCATCGGCACGCAACCTAAACAAGGCTCTAATATTCCGGGCATTCGTCGTTGGTCGCCGGAATTCCTGCCGGAAATATATGAAAAGGAAAGAGTTGACCGGATTATAGATGTAAGTGAACAGGAGGCAACCGACATGACAAGAAGGCTGGCCAAAGAAGAAGGTATACTTGCAGGTATGAGCAGCGGGGGCGCGTTGTATGCCAGCTGCCAGTTAGCACAGGAGCTAGAGTCTGGTGTTATCGTGTTTATTGTCTGTGATAGAGGAGATCGCTACCTGAGCACTGACCTTTTTGGTTAAGCTGTACCCGGAAAAATTAATTGCAAATAATCAGTTAAATAAAAGTGCTGCCAGATTTATACGCTGGCAGCACTTTTATTTAAAGTATACTTGAATATTACTTGTTAAGCTGCTCCAGCGAGTCTTCCAGGGCTTCTTCTCTACGCTTGTCCTGCTTCTTAAAAAAGCCGCGCAGCAGGAAATTGTGCTGCAGGGCTTCCATGTTCTGGTCGAGTTTTTCGGTACCGGTTTTCAGGTTTTGCATGGTGCTTTGCAACTGGTTGGCAAACTCCTGGTCATTCAGCAGCACGCCCACAGCACTGTTTTGCCCGTTAAGCTTGCCCGAGGCTTCCTGCAGGTTGTTGGCCATTTGTGTAGCCGAAGTAGTAGCCTGCTGCAGCTGCGCCACAGAAGCCTGCAACTGGTTGAAAACGGTGGTGTCTGTCAGCAGCTCGCTGGCCAGCCCGTCTTCTGTATTTAGTTTGGATGTAAAACGCGTAAGCGCATTGGAGGCCCTCACGGTATTGGCGGATGTCTGCTGCAGGCTGGCCACCATCGAACGGAAATTATCAGCCAGCGTTGTGTCGGCCAGCAGCGCGCCTATAGTTCCTTCGCCCCGCACCAGCTGCGATGTTATCTGCTCCAGGTTCTTGGTTATCCCAACAAAGTTCTCGTTATTTTCCTGCAGCGTTTTCATGATATCGTCCGTATTCAGGCTTGGCACAGATTGCAGCATGCTGCCATCTACTACAGGCGGGGCCTGCTGTGTTCCGTCCATTATTTCGATAATCTGATTGCCGATAAGGCTCTCAGAGCTTATTTTGGCCTTTGCATCCTGGCGGATATACTTCTGAGAGCTCTCCTCAATGTCCATGATAACCTGTACCTGGGAGGTGCCATAGAACTTTATTTCTTTCACATTGCCTATTTTCACTCCCGAAAACCATACATTGTTGCCGGGCTTCAGACCTTCCACATCATCAAAAACAGTACTGATGCTGATGCTCTGAATAAACCTTTTCTGCTGGCCGCCCAGTGTCAGCACAGCGGCAACAAATATCACTATAGCCAGGAGGATAAATATTCCTACCACAATGGCGCGTTTATTTTCTGCTGTGTTCATCTATTGTATAAAGTTGTAATTGTAAAACGATTGTATACGCTCGTCATTGGTGTCGAACACTTCCTCAAAAGTACCCTGGCGCTGAAACTGTCCGTCCAGCAGCATGGCTATCCGGTCGCCGGTTGCGCGTGCGCAGGTCAGGTCGTGGGTGATGATGATGGATGATGTTTTAAACCTGCGTTGCACCTCGTTGATGAGCTTGTTAATTTCTATACTCGTAATTGGGTCCAGGCCGGCCGTGGGTTCATCGTAAAGCATAATCTCGGGCCGCAGAATTAAGGTGCGGGCAATACCGATACGCTTGCGCTGGCCGCCGGAAAGCTCAGAAGGCATCTGGTTAATAGTTTGCGACAGGCCCACCGCATCCAGCACCACTTCCACAATGCGGTCGATGTCTTTGCGGCTCATGTGGCGGGAGTTGCGCACCAGCGGGAATTCCAGGTTCTCGCGGATGGTCATACTATCGTAAAGCGCACTGTTCTGGAAAGAGAAGCCGATTTTGAGGCGCAAGGCCTGCAACTCTTTTGCATTGAGTGTTTCCACCTCCTGCCCCAGCACGTTCACGCGCCCGGCATCCGGCTTCAGCAATCCAGAGATAATTTTGATCAGTACGGATTTACCGGTGCCGGAGCGGCCCAGCACCACCAGGTTTTCACCCTGATACAGATCCAGATCCACGCCCCGCAGAATGTCCAGTTCGTCAAAGGACTTCTCCAGCCCCCTGATTTCTATGACTTTGTTGCTGTAATCTATTTTTGGTTCTTCCTTTTTCATAGTTAAAATGCGCGGATGGCGTTGATGATCTGCATGGTCAGCAGCTCCTCAATAAAAATAAGGAACATGGCCGTTACCACCGATGAGTTAGCCGCTTTTCCCACGCCTTCTGTCCCTTTAGAAGAGTGATAACCTTTGTAACACCCTACCATGCCCACTGTAAAACCAAAGAGGAAAGATTTTATAACCGATGCAAAAATATCCAGGAACGAAATAGCACTGAATACCTGTACAAAATACGTGGTTATACTTGTCAGCTCGTTCTGATGTACGCTCAGGTAGGCACCCATCAGGGCCACAAACATGGTGTACATCGTCAGGGCAGGTATCATCAGGGTGGTGGCTAGTACGCGGCTTACCACCAGAAACTTAAAAGGATTGGTAGCCGACACTTCCATGGCGTCAATCTGCTCCGTTACCTTCATAGAGCCCAATTCTGCGCCAATGCTGGAGCCCACACGGCCGGCTGCGATAATGGCTGTTACCAGCGGTGCCAGCGCCCGCACAATAGCAATGGAGATAAGGGCAGGCAGCCAGGAGGTTGCGCCAAACTCGGCCAGGGAGGGACGCGACTGATTGGTGAAAACAATGCCAATGATGAAGCCCGTTAAGGAGATAAGCGGCAGCGAGCGCACGCCTACCTCGTAGCACTGGGCCAGGATTTCTTTTGCTTCGTAGGGGGGTAGGAAAACTTCCTTAAAAAAGCGGCCAATGAAAATATAGATTCTGTAGAGTTCAAGAAAAACACGGTCCAGCCTCCTTGTCGTTACATATTTACGCATCAGGTAAAGTCAAATTTTATAGATCAAAGCGCTACTCGCCATTTGGTACATCGGGTTTCGGCCGTAAAGTTATAGCTAATTTGGTATTCGGGGTAATTTTTGAGTAAATAGATGCAATTGCATACGCAGTCACCGCAGATTAGATTACGTACGGAATGCAAGCTGTTTTATTTGGTATATGAATTCACAAAAGGCTGCACTTACACAAGCTGGTTTATACCATACTGATTTATAGCTGATTAAAATGTGATGAAAGAAGCAATTATCTACGATTTGGATAACACCATTTATGCCGTCCCTTTGATAGGAGAGCAGTTGTTTGCCTCCCTTTTTAGATTGATAGCAGCCAGCGGACAGCACCAGTCTGATATGGATGTTATAAAAGCTGATATCATGCGCAAACCCTTTCAGATGGTTGCTGCGCATCATCAGTTTAGCCATGAGCTTACACAAAAGGGAATCAACCTGCTGAATGACCTGACATACAGCGGCCCCATAAAATATTTCAGCGATTATGCGGAAACAGGGCTCTTGCCCGGCGAACGTTTCCTGGTAACCACAGGATTCAGGAAGTTACAACTAAGTAAAATCAGGGGGATGGGCATCGAAAAGGACTTCAAAGAAATTCACATAGTTGATCCGATGACCTCCGCAAAAACAAAGAAGGATGTTTTTGCGGATATTATGGAAAGAAACGGCTATACACCTGCCGAAATGCTGGTGGTTGGCGATGATCCTGAATCTGAAATAAAAGCAGCGCGGGAGTTGGGTATTGATACGGCTTTATATGATAAGTATAACCTGCATGCGCAAACCGAAGCAACCTATAGAATTTCAGACTTTAAAGAACTGGGTAAGCTGCTTTAAAGAAGCTGTTTAAAGCCTCCAGACAGGTAAGTTACTTTATGCTGAACCAGAGAAGTATGCTGCGACCTGCCGGATCACGCAAATTTGTTAAACTGAAATTTATTGTGCCAGCCTGTCCGGGTTATCCGCCAGAAAACCTTTCCACGATTTGCCACCCTGCTTGGCGTTGTTACCTTTCTGGTAATGGTGGCAAAGCGCTACGCCCAATGCGTCGGTGGCATCCAGCAGTTTGGGCGCTTCCTGTATCTTCAGAATCTGTACCAGCATACTGGCTACCTGCTCTTTGGAGGCATTGCCGTTGCCGGTGATAGACTGCTTGATCTTTTTGGGCGCATACTCCACGTAAGGGATGTCGCGGGAGAGAGCGGCGGCAATGGCCACGCCCTGGGCCCGCCCCAGCTTCAGCATACTTTGCACGTTAACGCCAAAAAAAGGAGATTCGATAGCCAATTCGTCGGGCAGGTACTCGTCGATGAGCTGTATCATGCGGTCAAAGATTTTCTTTAACTTGATGGCGTGATTGCTGTAGCTCTTCAGGTTTATAACGCCATACTGCACCACCTGCACTTTAGAGCCGGTAACTTCAATCAAACCATAGCCCATTATTTGGGTTCCTGGGTCGATGCCAAGTATAAATTTGTGGGGCGGGGGTACAGCAGCGTAAATCATAGAGGCGCAAATTAGCATTATTCGTGCGGGCTAAAAAGTATATTTGCAGAGATAATCTTTTTATAAGTTTCTTTGCCGGGTATTTGCCTGCCGCTGTATCGCGCCGCCTCCATCCTGACCATGATCTCACAATACGCTAAGCCGGATAAGTTTTTTCAATTAAGAGCGCTGCTGTTGCTGAACGCTGCTCCATATTCCATTTGCAGGGGTGTTTTATGCTGATATTGTTTCTGCTGTTATTATCGCTCGCTGCCTATGGCTGGCTGATTCTGCGCTGCAGGCAAGCCTGGAAAAAAATACCGTCCACAGATACGCCCGCCGGCTTTCGTCCAGCTACAGCCATTTCTGTTATCATTCCTGTTCGCAACGAAGCCGCAAATATGCTGCCTTTGCTGCAGGACCTGGCGACGCAGGTATACCCGCAGCAGTTACTGGAAGTACTCATAATAGATGACCATTCTGAGGACGGAACTGCGGAGCTGGTGGAGGAATTTATACTTAGCGCCGGCATGGTCATAAAAAGTATAAGGTTGAATAGTTATGTTAAATTGTATGGTAAAAAAGCTGCTGTCGCAAAAGGGGTGGAGCTGGCGCAGGGTGAACTGCTGGTATTTACCGACGGCGACTGCCGCGTGGGCCCGGAATGGCTGCGGCAGTTCGCTTACCTGTACCAGACACAGCAGCCATACTTCATCAGCGGGCCGGTTTGTTTTCACCATACCTATACTTTGTTCGAGCGGATGCAACTGGTGGAGTTTGCTGCCCTGATAGGCGTGGGCGGCGCTTCCATCCGGCTTCAGAAACCGAACATGTGCAACGGCGCGAACCTGGCCTATACCAAAGCAATATTTGAAGCGGCCGGCGGCTTTTCCGGCAACGAAAGTATAGCCAGCGGCGACGACGAATTTCTGCTTCACAAGGTCAGCAAACTATATCCGGGCAAAATAGCTTTCCTGAAAAATAATAAAGCAATAGTTTATACTTGCGCCCGTAAATCGCTGGCTTCCTTTTTGTCGCAGCGGGTGCGGTGGGCCAGTAAATGGAAAGCTTATCAAAGTATAAATGTGCAGGTAATGGCGGCGGTTGTGTTTGTGGTTAACCTGCTGCTGTTTGCTGCTGTGGTGCTGTTGTGGCTGGGCCGCTTGCCACTACTCTGGTTTATTGCGGCCTATGTTGCCAAGTTTGCAATAGATTTTATATTTTTAGAGCGTATACTTACCTTCCTGGGCAGGCGGCGCTATCTTTGGTACATGCTGCCGCTGCAGTGCGTATACATTCCGTACGTAATCTGTACAGCAGTTGCAGGCCTGGCGGGCCGTTACCGCTGGAAAGGAAGAATCATCCGAACCCCATGAGCGAAAACGAATTCGATATTCTGGACGAGCTATACTTCGTTACATCATACCCTGACCTGAAAAGTACGCTTTCTTTAAGCGATGAGGAAATCTGCGCGGCCCTACAATCCCTGATCCGGAAGGGCTATGTTAAAATCCTGTACCCGGACCAGGATACTGAACATGCCTATGTAGAGGCGGATTTTGGCAGGCAATGCCGGGAATATTATTTCCTGGCAACCAAGGCCGGCCTTATGGTGCACAATTCTCTTTAAATGGCAACGGGGCCCGTGTCTTCATCCAATGCCGCATCATGCTGTTGTAGCAAGGCTTTTGGTTAGGCGGTCAGGTAAAAGCAAACTTGCAGGAGCTGCTACATAATAGCTTGATGATTGGTACATTATCACATTAACAGATGAGCATATTTCTTAATTGATGTCAGGGCTGTGCTTTTTTTAGTATTTTTACCGAGCATTGGCATCCGTATACCGCTGCTGGCCTTTAACCCGCCGGGCAATGGCCTCCGTGATGCTTACGATCATAAAATCCCGATTTCGAATGCCTGATATCATTGTACCCAACATGCAGCAGGAGCTTAACCTGAAGAAACTGGAATTAACGGCCCTGCTGGAAATAACCCGCGCCATCAACGACAACCTGCCTGAGGCGGCGCTGTACAAAATTTACAGGTTCACACTGCTGGCGCAACTCCATATCAGCCGTCTCTCGCTCTTTGTGAACGATGAAGGCTGGGATTGTAAGGCATCTTACGGCACGGATCAGGATTTTTCAAAACAGCAGCTTCCGGATTCGATAAAAAACATCACTGAGATTACGTATACTTCTGAGCTAAGCGTGGGTAAAAAATGGCTGGCTTTTGAGATCGTGATTCCTATTCTGCACAACGGCAAAGTGCTGGCTTTTGTAATGATAGGCAAAATGCAGCCTCACTATCACAATACCGATGCGCTGGATTTTGTGCAGACGGTAAGTAACATCATGCTGGTAGCCATCGAAAACCACAAAATGGCGCGGCAACGGCTGGCACAGGAGTCTATCCGGCGTGAAATTGAGATTGCGCGCGAGGTGCAGGCCATGCTGTTCCCCAAGAGCCTGCCCAACGACAGCGACGTAGCCATACATGCCAGTTACATACCACATTCTTCAATCGGCGGCGACTACTACGATTTTGTAGAGATAGATGCGGATCAGTTTCTGTTTTGCGTGGCCGATGTGTCGGGAAAAGGCGTACCGGCTTCCCTGCTGATGTCGAACTTCCAGGCAGGACTGCGCACCATCCTGCGCCAGACCTCAGACCTGAAAACCGTTGTTACGGAACTCAATTACCTCATTTACCGCAATGCCATTGCCGAAAAATTTATTACAACCTTTATCGCCGTCTATAACCGGAAGACCCGCGAACTGACCTACGTAAATGCCGGGCACAACGCACCGATTCTGTTGCACGGCAACCATGTGCATGAGTTGTTGCACGATGGCTGCACCATGCTGGGCGTTTTTGATGAGCTGCCGTTTCTGTCCGTTATTAAAGTGTCTATCCCCCATAATTCGGTGCTGCTGTGCTATACCGATGGGCTGACAGAAGTGTTTGATGCGAACGAAGCGGAGTTTGGCATTGAAGGCACCATTAAGTTCATGCAGCGCAACCGTTTTCTGAGTTCCAGGATGCTGCACCTGCAATTGCTCCACGAAATAAATCTCTACAACGAAGAAGCCTCTTTTAACGACGATATCACGCTGCTCTCCTGCCGGTTTAAATAGTTTTAAATCTGTAGATTTGAAGATGTGTAAATTTGAAAATGTTAAAGTATAGCTGCGCTACGTATGTTTTGAAGTGGTGATTCCATCTTCTGAGTTTTAAATCTTCAAGGTTCCAAATCTTCCAACTACCCCTTTGCTGCGCCTTTACAAAACCCCGACACTGCTGAAAAAGCTAATGCCCGGCTATACCTGGAGCCGGCAAGCCAGGGGAAAAAGCTTATACCTGACTTTCGACGATGGCCCGATTCCGGAAGTAACGCCCTGGGTACTGGAACAGCTGGCGAAGTTTGAGGCAAAAGCTACCTTCTTCTGTGTAGGCGATAACCTGGTAAAACATCCGGAAGTAGCCAGGCAGGTGCTCATGCAAGGACATGTGCTGGCAAATCATACTTATAACCACCTGAAAGGCTGGCGGACGCCGCTGCAGGACTACCTGCAAAATGTGGCGGCTTGCCAGGCAGCACTCGACAAGTTGCAACCAGCGCGGAGCCCCCAGCTTTTCAGGCCACCTTACGGCCGTATCAGCAGCCGGCAGGCAGCGCAGCTAAGGGGCAAGTATGAACTGGTGATGTGGGATGTGCTCACCAACGACTACGACAACACGTTGCCTTCCGAAAAGTGCCTGCAAAACACGCTGCAACACACCCAAAGCGGCAGCATCATCGTATTTCACGATAGCCTGAAAGCAAAGCGCAATATGATGTATGCCTTGCCGCGTTTTCTGGATCACTTTTGCGGGCTCGGTTACAGCTTTAAAACCCTATGATTGTATCGGTTGCCTATTTTATACTTTACTTTCTGCTTTTTCTGGCCCTGTTTTGGTTGCTGCTGTTCAACCGCAGGCGCTATACTTCGCATCCGGAATATCAGCCCCGTATCAGCATCCTCATTGCTGCCAGAAATGAAGAACATACAATTATCAGGTGCTTAGAGGCCATAAGCAAGCTGCACTATCCTCCGGAAAAAGTTGAAGTATTGATTGGCGACGATGCCTCTACCGATGCTACACGTGGTGTAGTGGAGGCTTATATCCACGACAGGCCCCTTTATTCCTGTATTCCTGTTACACATACCCTCGGCAAAGCGCGGGGCAAGGCCAACGTGCTGGCACAACTCGCTAAACTCGCTTCCACCGATTACTTTTTTTATACCGATGCGGACATTGCCGTACCACCGCAGTGGGTGCAGGCCATGCTGACAGAACTGAAGGAAGGAGTTGGCGTAGTTACCGGCATCACCACCACGGTAGGCAGCGGAGTTTTTGACCGGCTGCAAACACTGGACTGGCTTTATGCGCTGGGGCTGATGCAGGTGGTGTCGGATCTGGGGCTGCCGGTTACGGCCATGGGCAACAACATGCTGCTGCGGCGGCAGGCTTATGAGCAGGTGGGAGGCTTCGAAAGTATAGATTTCTCGATTACGGAGGATATCGCCATTTTTAACAAGGTGCTTGCACAGGGTTGGAATTTCCGTAACATCTACGATCAGGATGTCTTGGCGCTGTCTACACCGGCCGGTTCCTTTGCCGGCTTTCTGCACCAGCGCCTGCGCTGGATGCGAGGGTCAATGCACCTGCCTTTTTACATGGCAGCCATTTTTATACTCCATGGGGCTTATTATCCGGTGCTGCTGCCTTTTTTTCTGTATACTTCCGTAGGCACAGCGCTTATTATTTTGGGGGCAAAGCTGCTTTTGCAGAGCATCTTTGCGGCCGTTTGCCTGCGGCGGCTGGGCCGCAGCGCTCCCTGGTGGCTCTACATTTTATTTGAGTTATACCTGGTGGTGTCCTCTGTTATACTTATCATATTTTTCTTCCTGCCAATAAAAGTCATCTGGAAAGGACGCAGGTATTGAAAGCGTTAGAAAGGTAAAGAGCTGCTTTGGTATCTTCTCACAAAAAAGTCATTATCTGTTAGCAGAAATTCTATCGGTATACTGAAAAACTTTCCGGCTATACCTGAAATTATCGCCGTAAAACAGCCTGCAGCCATATAACCATTAAGCGATTAAACAATTTATCCATAATTTGCAGCGCAGAAAGCGGTTCTTCCTGCTTGAGCTTTGCAAAATAATTATCCTATGAAATTCATTGATTCACACGCCCATATTTATTCCGAAGAATTTGACCAGGACAGAGCCGCGGCCATAGACGATGCGGCCGCAGCGGGTGTGGCTCAGATTTACATGCCCAACATCGACCATACCTCTATTGATGCCATGCTGGAGGCGGAGGCAAAATATCCACAGCAATGTATTCCCATGATGGGACTGCATCCGACTTCGGTGGCAAAGGATTTTGAACGCGAATTATACCTGGTGGAGGAGTGGCTGGATAAACGTGCCTTTGCAGCCGTAGGCGAGTGCGGAATTGATTTGTACTGGGATAAAACTTTCCTGACTGAACAGCAGGAGGCCCTGAAAGTGCAGCTGGCGCTTGCCAAAAAGCACCACTTACCGGTCGTGCTGCACACCCGCGATTCATTTGATGAAACCTATGCACTTGTCGCCGCGGCACAGGACGGATCGCTGCGGGGCATTTTCCATTGTTTCTCCGGCTCTGTGGAGCAGGCCGCTAAGGTGAAGGAGCTTGGTTTTTTGATGGGCATCGGCGGGGTCTCTACCTTTAAAAACGGTGGTATGGACAAAGTGCTGCCCTCCCTGCAACTGGCTGATGTGGTGCTGGAAACGGATTGCCCCTACCTGGCGCCCGTGCCGCACCGGGGTAAACGCAACCAGCCTGCCTACCTGCCGCTGGTGGCGGAACGGGTGGCGGCGCTGATGAATAAACCTGTGGAGGAAGTAGCTGCGCAGACCAGCGCTAATGCCCTGAACCTTTTTGCCAAATAGCCATGCAGGTCGTAAAAGTTGATATTGATACGGCAGCCCCGCTGCATCCCGAAGCTTCCATACTTATCATGTACACCGGTGGCACAGTTGGGATGGTGTTCGATAAGTCTGTAAAACATCTGGTGCCTTTCAATTTTACACAGATCATGGACCATGTGCCTGAACTGCGCCAGTTTAACTACCTCCTCACGGTGCTGAGCATCGAGCCGGCCATCGATTCGTCCAACGTATCAGTGTCGGACTGGCTGCTGCTGGCCCGCCTTATAGCTGAAAATTATAATGATTACGATGGCTTTGTGGTACTGCACGGCACCGATACCATGGCATACAGCGCATCGGCACTCAGTTATTTGCTCGACAACCTGCAAAAGCCCGTTATCTTCACTGGGGCACAGGTACCAATTGGCCGCATCCGCACAGATGCCCGCGAGAACCTGATTACGGCCCTGCAGATTGCAGCGACCAAAAAGGAAGGTAAAAGCATGGTGCCTGAAGTATGCATTTACTTCCGTAACCTGCTGCTGCGCGGCAACCGTTCCAAGAAAGCGGAGAGTACGCGCTTCGATGCGTTTAAATCCGGTAATTACCCGCCTCTGGCCGAAACAGGTATAGAAATAGACTATAACACCAAAAGTATTCTGCCACATCCAAAGCTACCTTTTCGGGCGCACCAGTTGCTGGACGATCGGGTGGCCGTGCTGAAGTTGTTTCCGGGTATAACATCGCAGGTGGTGCGCAGCATCCTGCATACCCCGGAACTGCGCGGTGTGGTGCTGGAAACATTCGGGGCGGGCAATGCACCTACGGGAGCCTGGTTTCTGGAACTGCTGCAGGAAGCACTAAATAAAGGTATGCTGATCCTGAACGTATCGCAGTGCGATGAAGGGCGCGTGGATCAGGGCCGTTACGAAACGAGTAAACATTTACAGGATATGGGTATAGTAGGCGGCGCTGATATCACCACCGAAGCTGCTATCAGCAAAATGATGTACGTGCTGAGTTTTGGCCTCGGCCAGGCCCAGGCAAACCGGATGCTCAGCCGTAACCTGCGGGGCGAAGTGACTATTTGACGGAACCACAAGTATAAGCTGCGGTTTGTTTGCAAGTATGGGAGTTTATCTTTTATCTTTGCACCAGAAACAGAGAGGTGTCCGAGTGGTTGAAGGAGCACGCCTGGAAAGTGTGTATACCTCAAAAGGGTATCGCGGGTTCGAATCCCGCTCTCTCTGCCGGTAGCAATACCAAAAAGAGCAAAAAGCCCGTAAATCGTTGATTTACGGGCTTTTTCGTTTCCGCACCTTAGCTAAATTATTCAGTTTTTCTCTATCCTAAGGGGGTAAATTCGGGTACCAAAAACAGTTTTGGTTTTTGGTACCCGAATTTACCATATCCTTCTGGTTTTCAGATAGATGTACAGATAATGTACATCTTGTGGAGCCTGCAAATGAATGTTAACTTAAACAGAAAAGGAGGAAACGAAATGGAGACTAAAATCAGCATCCTGTTCTATGGCAAGAAATCCAGGATAACCAAAAGCAACCTGCTGCCCATCTACTTGCGCGTCACCATCGCCGGACAGCGCTTTGAAACCTGCACGCACCGTACTGTCACCCCCGGCAAATGGTCTGTAGAGGCAGGGCGGATGAAAGGAAGCTCTGAGGAGGCCAGGAGGATTAACACCTACCTGGACATGCTCAGGTCCAGGGTATATGCTTACCAGCAAGAGCTTCTGCAGGAGCATAAGCAGGTAACCATAGAGGCAATCAAAGACAAGTGGCTGGGAGTAGAGGAGAAGCCAGTCATGCTGCTGGAGGTATTCCAAAAGCATAATGAGCAGGTAAAGCAGCTGGTGGGCAAGGACTTTGCTCCGGGTACACTGGAGCGCTACAGAACATCATTGCTACATACGAGTAACTTCATCAAATGGAAGTACAAAGCAGCGGACATAGATGTCAAAAAGCTTGACTTCGGGTTTATATCAGATTATGAGTTCTGGCTCAAGAGCGTAAGGAACTGCGCTCATAATACCACGATGAAATACCTGGGCAACTTCAAGAAGGTGATCCACATCTGCCTGAAGAATGGCTGGTTGCAGCGGGACCCTTTTCTGGGATTCAGGATGAGCAAAAAGGAAGTGGTGCGAGCTTTCCTCACAAAAGAAGAGCTGCAAAAGATAGCAGCAAGGGAGTTTGAGATAGAGCGGCTTAGTCAGGTCCGGGATATCTTCCTTTTCAGCTGCTTTACCGGCCTTGCCTACGCTGATGTGCAGAAGCTGAAGCGTACTGAAATTGTTACTGGTCCGGATGGAGGGAAGTGGGTTTATACCAGCCGCCAGAAAACCGATACAGTCTCCAGAATTCCCCTGCTGTCTGTTGCCCTGTCCATCCTGGAGCAATATAATGAACACCCGCAGTGTCTAAATCTGGACAGGGTGCTCCCGGTGCTCAGCAACCAGAAGATGAACGCTTACCTGAAGGAGATAGCAGATCTTTGCGGTATCCATAAGCCGCTGACCTTTCATATCGCCCGCCACACTTTCGCCACCACCATCACGCTTTCAAATGGAGTGCCTATAGAGTCAGTGAGCCGGATGCTGGGCCATACTAACATCAAAACCACGCAGCACTATGCTAAAATATTGGACCAGAAAGTAAGTGAGGATATGCAGTTGCTTAAAAATAAGTTCAAACTATAGACAATGGTGAGCAATCATTTCTCCTAAATAGGTCTTGTTAGGAACTTGGATAGGCTACTCAAACGTGCAAAACCTTTTAAACAATAAATAAATGATTTTAGCAGAACAAGCATGAAAGTCCTGCATAAAACAGTATGAAAAGCCTCAAGATTTCTTAACAGATATTCCATAGGAGCCTTACCTATGAGACCGTCTGAAGAAGTCAGGGCTACAGAAGAAGTGACGCCCAACTCATTGCGTTACTCCTTTGCCACCCATCTTTTGGAGCAGGGCATAAACCTGCGCTACATCCAGTCGCTGCGTGGCACAAGAGCAGCAAGACAACAGAGATTTACACCCACATCACCAGCCATGGACTGGAAAGTATTGTTAATTCACTTGATAATTTATAGGAATGTTATATCTTTATTTCAAAATGTATATAAGCATGAAGCCGGCACCTTATCTGAAGCCTGAAGATTGTAAAAAGCAGGCTCCGAGCACTCCAGCTAAAGGGCCAATAACCGGTGCAACTCCTTATACACTATAGTTAGCATAAATAGAAAGTAATAAAAGACAAAGATGCCAAGCCACAAACCATTAAAAAGTATCTCTCATAACTTCGGCCATTCTTTTATTAGCTTCATGAATTACATAAATGATGATTACTTCTTGGGACATTTGCTGAAGCAGATAAGGGAAACCAAATTGAATAGGCTTGAAGTGGACATCTTAAACAAGACAGCTAAACCAGAAGAATTGCTCACTAAACCAATGCACAATTTAACCGGCTTTTGGAATGAATGGTTTCCTTCTTTGGTAGAAAGTAGTGGCTCAACAATAGAATTTGTAAAAGCAGCGACTATGGTGATAGAATTTGATTTACAAAAGTCCAGACCATACGTGAATGATGATAACTTTCTTGAAAATCCATTCAGCTGTGTAATAAAAATTATTGATGATAGGGGAAAAGAGTATAAGCACAAACATGAAGGTTGGTGGTTTCCTGAATCATAAAAGAACAAAATATGCTAAAGGCTTGGCCATAAGCCAGCGGCGCCGCCTTATGGCCAAGCCTTTAGCGGTAACAGGAAGTAAAAAAAGGCTTTAACAAGAATATCTTATTCCCCATATAGAAGCTATGCTCGCTAAATATAAAGTCCCTAAGCGGAAAGAAGCTTCCAATGAAGCCATCAAAGAATTAGAGAGTGCAGTAGGTTTCACTTTGCCCGAAGATTATAAAAGTTTTCTTATCAACTATCAGAGCTTCGAAGATTTAGTTGGCGAAGAGTATGTGAGCCTATGGGACTTGAACGAGTTAAAGCAGCAGAATGAAGAGTATCTTATTCTTAAAAACCTTCCAAATACTATTGGTATAGGTTCGAATAGAGCTGGTGAGTTAATAGCTTTAGAAAGAAAATAAGGAAAGTGATTCTCGAGTTGTGCTAACATCTTTGATTGACCTAAGTCAAGAATATCACATCAACATTGGAGATTCCTTTACTGATTTCTTGCAGCGTCTTGAAAATGGGCAAGAGTGGTTTGACGAAACAGAAAACTAAAGAACTGTGGCCGCTAACAAAGCACATGAGCAAAGCTGCGGCGATGCCTTGCTCACCTCATGTACTAGGTTGTGTTGACAATTAGAGGCGCAATGTCATAGCAGCCGCGAGATTTAGGAAAGCCATGAAAGATGTTGCGGTTTTAACGTATCGGGTGGCGATACGTCTGTAGTGTTTGATTCTGTTGAAGAAGCGCTCGATCTTGTTACGGTCTTTGTAGAGGTTCTCATCAATGGGTCGGGCTTCTTTGGCATTGGCTCTGGAGGGAATGACTACTTGGGCTTCACGCTGAGCGATGACTTTAGCGAAGCTGCCGCTGTCATAGCCCTTATCTGCTATCACTGCTCCCGGCACATCCTGAGCTAAAAGCGCCGCTGCCTGCCGGTGGTCTGATTGCTGACCAGCAGAGAGGATGAACCGGCGGGGGTTGCCAAGCGCATCGCAACAGGCATGTATCTTGGTGGAGAAGCCGCCGCGGCTACGACCTAAGGACTCGGCTTGAGCTGTCGTTTTTTTGTCCTGCCGCGTGCTGGTGGGCTCTGGTGGTGGTGGAATCGAGCAGGAGCCAATCCAGGTCCGGCTCCCGCAAAGCATCAAAGATGCGTTGCCATACGTCCTTGCTGGCCCAACGGCGGAATCGCTGGTAGACAGAGTTCCAGGGGCCGAAGCGCTCGGGAAGGTCCCGCCAAGGGGCGCCGCTGCGGGCAATCCAGAGCACGGCATTGATAAACTGGCGGTTGTCTTTGGCCGTGCGTCCCACATCGGTGGACTTGCCAGGCAATAGTGGGGAAAGGCGCTGCCAATCAGTGTCACTGATTTCGTAGCGTCGCATAAGCTTTTTAACTACTAACAACAACGACTAAAAATCATCCAAATTAATTGTCAACTCGACCTAAACCGTTAGGCAAAAATTATATTAGATGAAAAAGTATCACTTACCTCTATTCCTTGTAATCTTATCCTTTCAATCTTTTGCGCAAGGGCAACTGAAGAAATATGTGCAGGAGAGTACCGTGCCTATCAATTCAATAGAGGCAGATTATGCCGATGATTCTGACTTAGAAGAAATAAGCAAAGCAATCGGTGATGCAAGAGTAGTTATGCTCGGGGAGCAGGACCATGGTGATGGTGCTACCATGCAGGCGAAGACACGGCTTATAAAATTCCTACATGAGAAAAAGGGATTTAACGTGTTAGCTTTTGAAGGTGACTTCTACGGATTAAATGAAGGTTGGAAGCAGTTGCCCAAAAATCAGCAGAATATACAGCGGTTCCTTCAGCAAAACCTATTTGGGGTCTGGACTGCATGTCAGCAATGCTCTGATTTGCTCTACACCTATATTCCATTTACCTACAAGTCTGATACTCCCTTAGAAATTGCAGGTTTTGATAATCAGCTAATATTTAAACATACCATAGATAGCCTCACCTTTACCATAGACAGTTATTTACACAGGCTAAATATCCCCTTTGTAAAAAGCAGTGAGTATGTAAATGAATTTAAACCAGCGTTGCATAACCTCACGCAGCGACAGCTTAGAATAAAAATGACTGCTGATAAAGCTGCCCTGTCACGGTTCATTGTTATGGCTGAAACGGTACTCTCCCAGATTGACAGTTCTGAATTAGAAACTTTTGATTACATGCTCCTTAAAAATATAAAAGAGCACGCCAAAGAGCTTCTTTATATGGATGACTTCCATGCCTATGCTGTTGTAAGAGACAGACAAATGGCCGATAACCTACGCTGGCTTGCAGAAGTAGAGTATCCAAACGAAAAAATAATTGTTTGGGCTGCCAATGTACATATTATGAAAAATGCAGACTCAGCATTGAAGTACAAACAATATGCGCATGATTGGATGGGAACAGTTTTTACAGAAGATAGTCTTCGCAATCAGCAGACGTATGTGCTGGGCTTTTCATCCAAAGCAGGAAGCTACAAAAGAGTGGGTCAGTCAGAAAGTAAAACTGTACCAAAGCCGAAAAAGAATGGTTTTGAAACTTGGATAGACGAAAAGCTTGCTTATGCTTTTATTGATTTCAAGCGGTTTAGAAGTGAGAACCCTTCATTTTCAGATTATTTCCCTATGAAAGGATTCGGGCAACAAAATGCGATAGGTGTTTGGGCAGATATGTTCGATGGCGTCTTTTTCATTAGATACATGATACCCTGTGATGAAATAAAGTAAATCTATGCCCAACAAAACTATAGTGCCTAAACGCACCATTGCTCAGCCGTTGATACCATAAAACATGACAAAATGATTTCCTTCCGCGATGCATTCCAAGTTGTAGCCGGTCTGCTCCTTCTGCTTTCCTGCACCAAGCAGGAAAAAGAGCGGGCAGAATATCCCTACCGCATCACAGGGAACGTCCGGAATTGTGAGGGATGCGAGGTGGAACTTAAGTCAGATGTGACAAGTGACTTCGAGCTGGTTGACTCAACCTTCGTGAAAAACGGCAGCTTCTCTTTCAGAGGGGAGCTACCCGATTCCGGCTTCTACGAAGTTACTTTGGAAACCCCTGCAGCATTTATCGGAGTGAACGTATTCCTGCCTTCCGACAGCATCCATCTGACCATAGATGCTGAGCATAAGATTAGAACAAATAAGTTCTATGTTAATGAGCAAATGCCTTCTCCATTTGCTCATGTTTTTGTCTCTTCAGCCTCCCCCATACAGGCGGAACTGGAAAAGTATCTGCTGATGCGGGACAGCCTATGGGCCAAGTTCTTCGATGACAAGGATACGATGGTGGTCAAGTTCAGGAAGACCTATGATTCTGGTGATCAGGCGCTGGTGCAGCAGTGGGCGGATTCAGTGGAGAACATGCGTTACCGGTTCCCCAACTACTTGTCCTATGCCGCCGACCTGTTTATCGGGCAGGGCGCAGGTCCCGAGGCGACCATGTTTGCCATAATCGACAACAGGAATGACCGCATGGCGACAGAACGCTTCAGGAAGTACTTCAATGCTTTACCTGCCGCCTACCGCAAGGGCCATGAGGGAAGCTGCCTGGATGAGTATCTAAAGGAGAATGAGGAGCGCAACAAAAATAACCAACGCTTTGTCCATAGCCGCATCCGCAACCTCGACCTGCTGGGCAAAACGCCTCAGGGAGAGGAGGTGGATGAGTCGGCCATCTTCAAGCACAATAAACTGACGCTGGTAGAATTTTGGGCCAGCTGGTGCGGGCCCTGCCGCATGGAGATGCCCAGGTATTACACCCTCTACGAGCAGTATAAAGGCAAAGGCTTCGGTTTTATAGCCGTGTCGATGGACAACAAGCGGGACATGTGGCTCAAAGCCATTGCGCAAGACGGGCTGGATGTACACCACATATCAGAACTAAAGGGGCCAAACGGAGACGACATGAGGCGCTTTGAGATAAAAGGTATTCCGGCCAATATGCTGGTTGACGCGACAGGGAAGATAATAGCCGTCGATATTTCCAGGATTGACCTGAGAAATAAACTTGAAGAGAGCTTATAGTAAATAATATCCTATGAATCTAAAGTTAGGCGAGCATTTTAGCAATAAAAATGGCCTCAACTAACACGGCACAGGCTCCATACTCGGCAACGCCTTGTCTACAGCCTGTACCACCCATTAGGCGTAAGTTCCACAAAAACTTTAATAACAAATCTAAAGCCGACAGAATGAAAAGAATTACTACCGCAATCTTGACAATTCTCCTAATTACTATATTCAGCTGTTCAGAAATGACCGGAGAATTAAAATATATGTATGAATTAAAAGAATCTATATCGGAAAAATATGAAACTGAGAAAATTGAAATTAACATCAAAAACAATGGTGAATTAATTGTATCACTCATAGACCCCAAATTTGATGATTATAATTCAGCTAGAAAAGAACAAATTTCTAAAGAAATCGGAAAGATAGCGCAGGAACTTAGAGAAGATAAGGGAAATATAAAATCAGGTGTGGTAAAATTCCGCGATGAAGAAAATTATGGTATTGCTAAGATAAGCAGCACGGAAACTTTCCAAATGTACTAATAGATGATGCGATGGCGTTGGCAATAATAAGAATGATAAAGTCTATTCAGTTATTCTTGCTTCTTATATTACTTTCTGGATGCAATTCAGCAACAATCAAATCGGTGTACGAATCAATTGAGCTGTCATTCAGCAGCGGCTGGCCTTATGCGTTCAGCCTAAGAATTGATTCAGCCAATTTTGTTAGAAAGTGTGACTATAAAATCATCAGCAAAATCGAATCTGTAGAATGCTTTTGCGATACATTAGGTCCAACCCCATCAGTAGAAGCGCTACAGGTGTGCTCGGATAAAGGCCTCGGCTACAAGTAAGTTCGGCTGATAAAAGCAGAAGGCCATGGCTTTGTCAATGGCCCGCTGAAACCATGCGTATGCCCCATGCCCTCTGCCAGCAACAACCAAAATCCATAATCATGCGGTACAGCCACGAACCGATTGCCAGCGCGTACAGGCGCAAAGCCCATGCCCGGTGCCTCTCCAGCCGCCCTGCCACCGCATGCCGGTAAGTCTCTATGACCGCCATGAATATCAGCAGCCCACAGAGCGAGAACCCGATGTTCATCACCGTGCCGCCGAAGGTTCCTTTAACAAGTATAAACAGCAACCCGCCGATGGCGGCAAGCAAAGAGGCGAGGATATACACGCGACCAATGAACCGCGGGAGAACGGTTTCTGATGCTACTCATCAGTTGAATGCTTCCGAGAACCAGAATAATGCCTCCAATGGCAAAGTGCAGGCCTATACCGGAAGTTGTTGTGACAAGATTCCTTTCGTAGAGTCCCGGCAAGGTCTCGTTCCAGCGTTCCATACCTCCCTGGTAAAGGGCCGCAGCATAGAAGTCCAGGATGTAGAGGCCAAAGAGGGCGGCGCTGAGCCAGGCAGTAGCGATGAACAGGGTTCCCGACACACGCAATGCGGCTGTACTTGTTTTGGCCATCCCTTGAAGACCCGGCTCCAGGGTGACCGGTTTGCTTAACATGTTTCTCATGATGCTTCCTGGCCCTTGCTGGTTGCGGCCGATGTGAATGCAGTAGCATCTTCTTGTATTCAGAACAGCGATTCCCATTGCTTAGAACAACTTAAGCTAAGGGAATCGCTGCTGAAAAAGCTTGCCGTTTTCTTTACTTGAACGTATTAGCAGCAGAGAGAGTCCACAGCTAATAGGTTAGCTTCTGAACCGTTCCGAGCCCATAGCTAAGCACATAGTACGTTTTGGAGCCGCTTCGTTCAATGTCTGTAGGCAGACTCAAGCCCTCTATCAGATATGTGCCATCTTCGTTGGCTACCCGGCTCGACTTCGGGTTGAAGCCCGGAGGGATTGTAGTGAGAGAGAATTCGACAGACTCCGTAACAAAAAGTTTGTTGTTAGGCGTTAAAACAATATCCGTAAGCGTCGTGAAGCCGCTCTTGTACTCACTTACATTTCCCTCCTGGCTAACCTGGAATATCTTAGCCGCTCCACTGGCAAAGGGAAAGCCGGTTAAAGTGGAAACCAGGAATCTGTTTCCGTCATACACGATGCCCGTGGGCACCGCCTCCGTTGCAGGGCCAACATTCGGAAATCTGGCAAACAAGCTCAGCGCTTTGCTGTTTTTGTCGTGCTTGATGATAGCATTAGCGCCGGCATCAACCATGTATAAATGCCCGCCGGGTCCAAAAGTATCTGTTACCCGGCTTGGCTTGCGTTCTATCCGTTACAGGATTCTCTTTGCCTGGAACACTTTTCGCTCGATGCAGCAACTCCGTCAGACACCTGGTTTGCTGCAGGGTAGCCTTATTTGGGATGCCCATCAGGTTTACTGGACCCTTACTGTCTGGCAGGATGAGGAAAGTATGCCGCGGTACCGCAATAATGGGGCTCACCTCAAGGTCATGCCCAAGCTGATGCAATGGTGAAACCAGGCTTCCGTGGTTCATTGGACGCAAGTATCCGAAGCGTTACCCACCGTTGAACAGGCCCACGAGCGAATGGTAGCGGAGGGCAGGCTATCAAAAGTAAAGTATCCAAACAAAGAGCATCTGGCCAAACAGTTTTCAGTACCCCAGCCAAAGAAGGTGACCCTTGTAGTGAGGCCTAAGAGTAAAAAATGATGGCTAGTTTATAGTTGTTTTTTGCTCGGGCACGCTTAGAGGAGTGCCGTTGGCTTCTGCTGGACTTCTCGTAGAGATGCTTGGGATTGATCATGCTTTCCTAGTTTCTTTTCCCTGTAGCAGTGACTGTCTATCAATAATATTCGATTCGAGTATTTAAGCTGTTTATCGAATGAAGGCTTGCGCCTTTTCTTGTTTAAAGCTGATAAGTTAAGTTATGTAAAGCAGGAGATTTAAGCAGTTTCCTTCTACTTATTTAGTTCTTATATTTACCCAACAGCCTGTTGCGCAATTACTTTATACGTCACCTCAAGCATTCCTGCAGGCACCGATTAAGAATGCGTATAGCTCTCCTTATTTTTGATAATGGAAGAAATACAGAATAGTACAAAGCTTGTGAATGAGATTAAGCAATTTATTGCGCATGGCCGGAAAAAGTGGCTTCTATAATCAATGCAGAAATTACCCTACTTTATTGGCTGATAGGTAAACGCGTTAATGATGAGATACTAAAAAACAGCCGGGCTGCGTATGACAAGCAAATAGTAACTACACTTGCCCAGCAGCTGACGCTGGAGTACAGTGCCGGCTGGAGCCAGAAGCAACTGCTGCACTGTATCCGCTTTGCCAGCATTTTCAAAGATGAGCAGATTGTCTCCGCACTGTCGAGACAATTAACCTGGACGCACATCAAGACTATCATTTACCTGGTCGATGAACTAAAGCGCAATTTTTATGTCCAGATGTGCAGGCTGGGAAAATGGAGTTCACGTACCCTGCAGAACCTAATAAGATCCATGTCCTACGAGCGCACAGCTATCTCTAAACAACCGGAGGTCACCATCCGCAATGACCTGCAACAGCTGAAGGAATCCAGTCAACTCACACCAGATCTGGTTTCCCGAGACCCGTACGTCCTTGATTCCTTACGTTATGCATAATCAGGGCTGTGGAGGTAATAAAAATATTTCATTAAAGGATAAAACAGTTGGTATAGGCAGAATAGTTGCTCATGCGAAAGCCGGTACAGCAGCTATTTTGCCTACAAATGGACTTCATCAAATTTGACAGTGTAACGGCTCTTGACGCGGATAGGTCGGTATATGTTTAGCAATAGCTAAAAATTACAGCTGGCTTGGGAGGGAAGGTGGCATGAACGAGGCCGTCTGTACAAAAGGATGTACAGAATTTATCTAAGTGATCGCTTTATGGCTTTGCCGGCATTCAACAACATGGGCTTATAGAAATAAAGAATCACGAGTACCGGAGCCGGACGTGAGGGATTACATTTTCGAAAAGCAACTGTTCAGCCCTTAGTACTAATTGCAGCAGATGCAATAGAAAAGGACTTTGACAATAATGAGGCAAAGCCCTTTTCTATTACAAAGAGTATCTCATCTTTTCCGTACTACCCGCAAGTATTGAACTGTTTTTCGGGTGGTAAGCCTGATGAAATACACTCCTCCGGCAGCAAAGGTGGGATTCCAGCCTACTTGAACTCGTTTACCCGCTAAAGCTTTGCTCTTTCCTAGCGTATCTACCAGTCTTCCGTCAGAGCTATATACTTCCAGTTCAAACTCCTCATCTGTAGGAAAATAGAGTTCAATGATAGTTTTATCTGTAAATGGATTGGGATAAGAAATAAGAACCGGGTTCGTTACAGCTGGTTCTTTGCTTAAGTTAGCGCTTACTGCACTCTGCAATTTGATAGCCCCATTCGTCACATTAAAGTTTACTGTTAAAGGTATCCCAGCCGTGCCACTGCCTTTAGAGGCTGTATAAGGTGTTGCTTTTAGAGTATAGCTCCCTATAGAAGGGGACCAAACTCCATTATCACCAAACAGATCATAAGGGACAATACTCTCTATCACATTTTTATTCTGAGTGCCACTGAGTTCGAATTCCACACTAGTTGCCGTGGCTGGGGAGGTGTACGCACGGATATTGAGGTTCTGAATGGGCATCGCGGCTAGGTTTATGGTGGCTCCTTCGGAAATGGTTTGGATGACTTCCTTTGTATTGGCATTAATCAGGCTGAAACTTGCTACTTGCTGACAGGAACTTTGTAAAACCGTCACCTTCTGCATGTAGGAACTGCTGCAGGAACCTTGAGTAATGGTAAGCCTGGCGGTAAAGATGCCGGCTGTGGCGTAGGTGTGGGTGACATCGCCTTTAGTGGTGTATTCCACTGTACCATCATCATCCATATCCCAAGCATAGAAGGCGTCATCGGCCACACCAGAAGACTTATCCGTGAAAGCAAGCGGCGTAGCGGCACAGGTTGTACCCGCTGAGAACGAAGCGGTTGGTGATGTGCAGAGGATTTCTTCAGTGTATTTCCAGAGCATTGGCGAGGGATGACCTTTATCGGTATCACTGTCTGTGAAAAAGAAAAGGCTGTTGTTTATGGAAGTGAAGTTACGCGGATTACTGCTTCCCCATCCTGGTACAATGTCCTTCAGCATCACTGTGCCGGCAGCCGTTCCGTCCGATTTCCAGAGCTCATAGCCATATAAAGCTTTGTTCGCCGGAAAATATAACATGTTACCGAACTTTGCGGAAGTATTGGACTTTATGCCAGGTAAGCTGGACCCCTGTCCCGGTGCAATATCCTTCACCATGGCCGTGCCAGCAGCCGTGCCGTCCGACTTCCACAATTCGTTACCATTGGTGCCGTCATCCGCCTGAAAATACAGCGCGCTGCCCACCACCATGGGAGAGATAGCCATGATGTCTTTCACCATGACGGTTCCGGCGGCCGTACCATCTGATCTCCATATTTTCCTTACGTTGTTTGGGGATAAAGTTCGAAAATACTGTGTTGTGCCGATCGCCCCTAATGCAACGGGATAGCTTGAATCTATACCGGTCTCAATGTCCTTTACCATAACCGTTCCGGCAGCCGTGCCGTCTGACTTCCACAACTCCATGCCGTGGGTACCGTCATTCGCCTGAAAATACAGGGTGTTACCGATTACTGGGAATAGACCAGGGTTACTCCCTGGTGAGCCAGGGTATATTTCTTTTACCATGACCGTGCCGGCAGCGGTGCCATTTGATTTCCAAAGCTCTCTGCCTGTGTCAATGCCGGAACGTCTGGATTTGGCAATAAAGTATAGCGAATTCCCCATGACTGTTAAATCTTGTGGAGTACCGCTTCCTAAACCAGGAAAAATATCTTTGACCAATACAGTTCCGGCGGCTGAACCGTCTGATTTCCACAGCTCATAGCCGTTAATAGGGTCAAAGGCCCGAAAGAATATGGTTCCATTTAAAACAGGGAACGTTGGCCCCGCGTTTATCTGATTGGTTCCGAAATCTTTGATCATGACAGTTCCGGCGGTTGTGCCGTCCGATTTCCACAAGGAGTAATTTAGTTGCTGGTTAGCTTCTTCGACCCTGAAGAGGGTAAAGAAGAGGATGCCGTTTACATCGGTATTGTAGAAGACAGAGACACTTCTGTACTTGCCCCCAGGATTAAAATCATCTTTTAACAACTCAAGATTTGCCAAGGATACTGGCTTGGCGACCACAAAATAATTGTTTTGCGCCCCGGCTGCTGGACTCATCATGTTGCCCCCCAGGCGCACAACACCAGCCGGAAAGCTTTTACTGTAAAGATCCATGTAGCTGATCTTGGAGTCATTTACTCCTATCCTTTCTGGAAGTTTCTGCCATCCGTCCAGCCAGGAAGGCAGGGTCGCGGCCCGTGGGTCGTAGGCCACGTACATGGTAGCCGGCTGGCTCAGATAAAAGGACAAGACGGAAGCCTCTGTGCTTTTCTTGTCATCATTCGGGGTCTGGAACAAACCTAGCACCGCTTAGGAAGGCCGGTACGCTTGTAGCCTGGTAAGTGCGGTCAGTATATACCTTTGTTCCTACTGTCAGCTCTGCCAAGGCGTATCTCTTGCCGGTGTTAGAAGTGACGCTGCTCACCAAGCTGTCCGTTTCCTCTACCCTTGTAAAGGTGGCTGTCACATTCATGTTCTTGTGCATAACTATTGACTGAGGGTTGTTGGCTCCAAAAGCATCTCCACTCCACCCGCTGAACTTATAGCCCATGGCCGGTGCCGCCTTCAGCGTTACAACTTCACCTTCCAGAAAGGTGCCCTTCTCAGGGGTTATGGAACCTATACCAACCACATCTACGGACAGGTTATAGATTACAGCTGGTGGGGGAGTTGTACCCTTCTCATAGGGAGTAAGTCTAGGGCCGGGAATGGGACGTTCCATGCTGCCATCGGGCAGCTGCCAGCCTACCGCCAAATTATCACTTCCGCTGTTTTCAAGGTGCAAAGCCTCTATATAATAACGTTGTCCAACCTCTAGTTTAACTTTCACTGACTGTTGGGTGCGGTACTTACTCCATTCTTGCGACTTTGTCCAGCCATTGACATAAGCCAGTTTCACTTTATCCGCAGGGTCAGTTGAAGTACTAAGCCATAACTCGCTGTAATCGTCGGAAGCGATCCAAAAAGTATACTCTCCGGTGACAGGTGCTGTCAGGTAGCCCCTGACACGTTGACCATAGCTATCCGCAACATTGGTGGGGGTTGCAAAGGAACTAAGCTCTGTCACACTTTTCGGCGCTGTTGTGACAGGTATACTAGAAACAGAGCTGCCCTGCACGTTGTCCCAGTACTCCCGCGTTATCTTACCAGTCACTACCTCCGCTACGTCCACATATAAAGGTTGCGATCCTCCTCTGGCACCGGTGCCGTCTGTGGCTTCTGCCGACAACGTATACCCTCCGGTATTGGAAGGAATCCAGTTGATTTCATAGGGACTTGTTAAATCCTCGCCAATCTTCTTACAGTTAGCGAAAAACTCCACTCGCTCGACCGTCTCCTCCCGGTCCGAGGCCCGCGCAGAAAGGGATATGGCGTGTCCCACCTTGTGCACCGTGTGGTCCTCCGGAGTAGTTATCTCCACTATCGGAGGGGTTGTGTAACTGACTAAGACAGTTTTGAGGACATCATACCACCTTCTGGTCATTTGCCACACCCGTTTACCTTGAGGGTGAATCCCATCATAGGTGTCCACTCCTGGGGTTGGGTCAAAGCCAGTGTTCTGATCGACCAGCAGAACCGGTGAGTTAGTCGTGTGCAGCTCCTGTACCAACACTGGAATTTGGCTGTTGAGCAGGTCTATGTTATTAGCCGCAGTGTCCCCTGCCACAGGCGCATAAACCGGGAAAAGCTTAGCCATAAGTATAATAACCTTAGGATTTTTCTGGCGCAAGGTCTGAACAATCTCGCGAAGCTCTTCAATGGTTTCGGACACAGATTGGTTTTGGAGCATATCCTCGGTACCCACATGCATCAGCACGACATCAGGAGTGTAAGCCTGCAGCCAGTCAACCAGTTTGCCCTCAGAAGCAGTGTCTAACCTTCCATGGAGGAGTTCATCTGCTCGCCAGCCCCAATGTGCTTCGTGTGCAAGGGAAGGAGGTAGAGAAGATTCCCTGTAGCAAAGAAAAGGAGAGGGGTTGGGGTAGAGGGGAAACAAAGGCTGTGAAGTCTTGGACCCTACATAGCTAAAATCGATGTAGGCCTCTTTGAGTCTTTGGTACAGGCCATCCCGATAGCTCTGGTTTTCTGTTGTACCCAATGTAATTGAGCTGCCCAGGGGCATGATTTTATAGGATTGGGCTTTGGAAATCAGGGGAAGCCCTTGAATAAAGAAAAGGAGAAAGAGAAAGTGGAGGATAACGTTGCTGGTAGGGTAAAATTTTTCCTTCATATTAAAACTATATATAGCTATTTAACAAAAACCCAAACGACATATTATAATAATTAGTTACAAAGATTGAACTTTAGTAATCATGCAGCTTGATAATAGAAGTAAATCTCACCTGTGGGATTACAAGGAAAGGCTCCTTTACAGATAAATCAAGCAGGGATGCTACATTTTTCTATACACTAATTTTATGTGCGCCCTTCGCGTTGCTACACTAATGGGGAAGGTTATGGTGCACAGTTTCATAGTTGTTAGTTATTACAGTATTTTAATGTGGGGGTACCACATCCTGCTTGAAGCTCTTTTTATAAGAATAATCCTTCGGACCTTACAAACCTTTTGCAAAGCACTTCAAGAAAAGCTAGTCTCTTTAAATGGCGATATAAGAAGACATTCCAGCAGCTGGCGCATAAAGGTATCTGGTGCATTATTGCCGTCTCGCTAAACTAATTCCTCTAAACCGGGAGGCGCTGAGTTGTGGTACATCAAACAAGCGACCTCCGCCCGTAGGCTGACCTAGCGGCATGTACCTCTATAATTCATGCTTCGCTGCTTTACCTGGTTTAAAGTTAAGCCTCTTTATAAAAGTCGGAAGCTGATTTTACCTTTGTTAGAAGCCCTCCACAATGGTAGTAGGTATGTAAAAGGCTGTGTAAAAACTTTACACAGCCTTTTACATACTCGGCAGACGGTATACTGCACTCTCAAATGCCTGTCTGGCGCTTTCACGCTTTATAACTTTGCTTCCCATGGCCAAAGAAAAGACTAAGCAGGTGCCAGCTGGCGACTGCACCCCATTGAAGGGTACCGTAAGGGTAAGCAACTTAGGTTTAGCGTTATTCTCAGGGGTAATGGTTATGAGACGTGCTTTACCAGGTATGTGAATGAAAAGCGCGATAGCGGCATGAGAGAATACGTGCGCGAGCTGATGGGAAATGCCGAGTACCAGTAAATCAAAGTCCATCGCTCCTGATATGGCTTTTCTTTCCCTTTTGTCATCACCCCTTCTGAAAGAGTGAGCCTGTGGTGGGTGGCGCCTGCTTTGCTGCGGGTGGGGAAAAGGACTGTGCCGCAAGGACAGGAACGAAGCGGTTTGGATATAGCGCAGCGCATGCAAGCGCGGAGAGACGCCCTTTGCGGCACTGTCCTGAGCACATGGGAAGCTCCCGGACAACGAGCATCAAGTGGCCGGGTGCTGGACGGTGGGGCAAAGCATGTCGAGGAGGATTGTCGTTCATGCAGAGGTAAACGTTAAGCCAAAGATCATAAATTTTCTATCCTCTAATGGAGGAAAGAATACCTAGAGCCCTGTTATTATGGTAAAGGACACACCCTCTATACATGGCAGAAGCAACATTGAACCAAGATCCTGAATTTTATTTATAAGGATATTGTATCAACAACATCATTCTACCCCAAAGGAGGACATTCAAACCTATAAGGAAAGTGTACCTGTCCATCAAGCCTCTTTATCTTTCTTAAAGGTAGAAGAAAAAGAAAGAAGGCTGCCCGGCAGTGCTGAACAGCCTTTCCATTTTCTAAAGTCATGCAGCCTGAGCCACGGCAGGCAACGAGTTGTCGTGGGCGTCCTGCTGCAGGTTGAGGATGTAGCTGGCTGCTTTGAAGGCCTTGGTACCAGCGTAGATGATCATTGTCTTGTCGTCTTTGAACTTGCTGGCCCAACCCTGCAGGTATGCCACGGAGTTTTCAAATACCGCCTCCTTGATGCCGGTGAAGGCATTGAGGAAGCTGGCGCCCATCTCGGCAATCAACTCTTCTTTGCTGTAGTCTTCATCGCCAAAGCGCCCTGACTGCTCCCCGTCTGCAAAACGGTTGAGCCTGCCGGGATGCCCGGTGGAATGTATCAGCTCGTGGAAAAGCGTGGCGTGGTACGCCTGGGAGGAAACGAAGCTTTTGAGCGCCGGCATCTGCACCCTGTCATCAGAGGGCGCATAGTAGGCCTGCGTGCCTCCGTGCCATATCTGCGGTCGAGGCAGGGGGTAGTTGTCCACCACTCTTTGGCAGGCTTCTATCACCTGCTGCCCTGTTTTCTTGAAAGCTGCCGGCAGGGTAAACTCTATTCCTTCCACCTGGTCGATGTTGAAGACCGTCCAGATAAAAGGCACAAACTTTCTTCCACGACTGTCTTTTTCCGCCTCTGCCGTCACATCGGCTTGCTCCCCTGCCTTCTCCCTGTATACTTTCCAGTAGATGACGGGGGTACCCTTTTCACCTTTCCTCACACAGCCGCCCAACTCCTGGGCTTGCTTGAAGGTGAGGAAGAAGGGAGTAGTGAAGTTCTTTTTCTCCGTGATGTAGTGGAGGTAAAAAGCGTTGAAGCCTTCGTAGTGCCGGCCGGAGCTGTAGTTCTTCGGAAGCCCGTAGGAGCTCCAGGGCTGCTGCCAGAGCACTTTTCCTTGTTCCAGCTGCGCGATAACTTCGCCCGTTACCTGCGCTGCCAATAGATTGAATTTTTCAAATGCGTTCATAGAAGTAAAGGTTTAACGTGGTGGATAAATGATTTCCGGAGCGTTTTCCGTTTTCAGGACTCCTTTAGTAAGACAAGAGGGGCTATAAAAGCCCCTCGTCTGCCAGAGAGCTGTAACCCTCACCGGTGAGGATGATGTGGTCGAGTACGGCGATGTCAAGCAGCTCACCGCCAGCTTTCATCTTCTTCGTCAGCTGCAGGTCAGCCGCGCTCGGCTTGAGGCTCCCTGATGGGTGGTTGTGGCAGAGGACGATGGACGAGGCGCAGGCTTTCAGGGCCGCCACGAAGATGAGTTTGGGGTCTGCCACTGTGCCGGAGACTCCCCCTGTCGATAGCTCGTAGATGCCCAGCACCCGGTTGGCCCTGTTGAGGAGCATGACCTTGAACTGTTCCACGAACTCTATTTTGCCGGTGTCCCAGCTTGCCTTCAGCACCTGGTAGCTGTCGGTGGAGCAGGTAACCTGCGGCCTTTCGGAGGGTTTCACTTTGACGCGGTAGGAGAGCTTGATTTCAGCTACTTTGGCAAGGGAGGAGTTTTTAAGGTGCTTTTCCATAATCTTTGTCTTTTGAGTGTGAGAAATTGATTATGGTGCCCCACCTGCCTTCGGGACGGACTAAGGGCAAAGTGGAGACGGCAAAAATGCGGAGGGCTCCCCGGTAGGGGATACCCATTTTTTCTGTACTACCTTGTCCCGTGTCCGGCGCGCAAGGCTACCTTTGCACCTGAATGAATTGCCCCCGCACTTTTGCTTGGGTGTGGCTGGAAGCTGTGGCGTCTGATGGTAGCTGTGAAGGGAAAAGAAGGGCAGCTGGGAGAGGATGCCTTTGGAACTACAGGAGTGGCTAAAAGGAAGCCTCGGTCTCCATGGAAGTAAACCGGGGCTTAGGCTTTATGAGGTGATGCACAGCAAGGCAGGTGTAGCAACTACATGGCCATTCCTTTTCGGAGGGACCGTTTCTGTTCCGGCTTGCCTTCAGCAGGCAGGTCCTGCTGCTTTCCCTGCTGCCGGTTTGCCGCCGCTTCCTGCTTTAGTTGAATGGTCTCCCGCTTCACGGCCTTCAGGTGCTCGTCAAACACCTTGATGGTCTTGTACTGCGGACTAGCGCGGAACGGTGGCAGGGCGGAGGCCTTTGCCGCCGATGTGTCTTCCGAGGCTGGGGTGTGTGAACTCTTCAAGGCCGCTAACAGCATGGGCCGCCTGAGCACTTTGGTGAACAACGCCGGCATACAGGAGAGACAGATGCGGGTAGAGAGCATGGAGGCAGGCCGACTGCATCATCTCTTCAGCAGCAACGTTGTCCGCTGCTTCCCCTGCTCTAAAGAGGCGATAAAGAGAACGTCAGTAAGGCACGGCGGCGCTGGCGGTACAATCGTGAATGTTTCTTCTATCGCTGCGCTTATAGGCGCACCTGGTGAGTACGTGGTCAATCCGCGTCCAAAGGTGCGGTGTTCGTCCTTATGCTTAGCTTTTCCAGGGAAGTGGCGGAGGAAGGTCTCCGATAGAGTCAAAGTCAAGAAACCGTATGTTACAACTGCCTGTTGATGGTAAACTACTGCTGAACTTTCGTCAAAGTAGCTTCCTCCTGAATTATACTTGAGGCTTAGCCTGTTTTTGAATGTAAAATCAATAATAACAATTATCAGAGCTAAAATGATAGACGTGACAGTTGAAATTACTTTCATTATTTGAGTCTATTCATTAATTCAATATTCCTGCTAACTAGCATATAAACAGAGCTAATTCCATTTAGCTGCCATACAGTCGGCGCATAAACGGAACTAAAGAATATACTATATATCCAGAGCAATTTAAAGCAGTCTGCGAACAATTCTTACATCCCGTCAGAATACCAAAACTCTTACCCCCTCTGTTGGATGGGTAGGGGTTTTAAGACCGTAAAATAAACAATGTCGGTCGTTCTAGCTTTTTTCATGAAGCGGATTTAGCCCGTGGAACATTTGTATCCCCTACGAAAGAGAGCAGGGGCATAATACAAATCTCAAGTTAGGGGCCATGAGCATTGCGATTATAGCTGTAACTTTTCAGACGTGACAAAAGGGAGAAAAATGAGAAGCTACATCGCTTTCTACCTCGGCTCGAGCAGAACGACCTAAATCTACACCCACGTGACCACTTATGCCCTGATAAGATTGTGAGTCCGCTTGATAATCTGTAGAAAGGAAGTATATTAGCTATATGAAATACTGTAAAACTGCTGTTTTTCTTCGTCCTGGCGCTATAAGCGACAGTAAAGCAAGTATAAACAACACCATATATAGTGCAGATAGTAGGAATAGACTCCTGCTAGCTAGTAGTTGGCGTGCATGTGAAAGTATAGAATGGAAATAAAGAGTTCTATCATATTAGATGAAACTGACCAACTCTTGTTGCTTCACGAGTGGGAAACGGCTTTTCTAATAGATAAAAGAAGTAATTCTGTTTTGTTGCAAGAAGAGTACATTGGAGACCCAACATGCGGAAAAATAGACAAGGATAATAAATGGGCTGTTGTTGCTGGTGACCATCTAACAGTTTGGAATGAAGGGAATACAAAGGTTGTAGATGAACTGGCTGACATACATTCTATAAGAACAAAAAATGGTGACACTATAGAAGTCTTAATTGACCCATGGAGCACTAAATCATCGGTATGGGAGGTGAATGTACTGACTCTTGAAAAATTAAAAATCAGGGACTTCTTTAAGTATAGAGACAAACCTTATACAGAAGAAGTAATTTGGTAAAAACACGAAACTTTGCGTGCATAGGTAATTAATAGAATTCGAACTGAAAGTATAATAATGTCAAAAAGTTATAATGTAACCCGAAAAGATTTAAAAGGGCTCTCAAAAAGGGAACTTGACGAAATGGCTGATGATAAGGACTCTTTACTTAATGAATATGCTGAAAAGAGTAGCGTCAAGCGAGAAGTCAAGAAAAAACGAAAAGAAGAAAAAGGTAAGAACAACGATACGCCAACAAAACCTATAAGTTAGCTACGCCACCTTATAGCAAAACCGTTGTGTCAAATTATAAGTATGAATCTTGAGCTAATAAGAAGTAATAGAATTGTTAAATTAGAGAAGTTCATCTCTGATGTAAACGTGCGACTGATAAGCTTTTCGAAAGAGTTATACAAACTTCATCCAAGCGACTTTCTGCCCAGATACCACAAAGTAAGAATTAGTATCACCAATAATACTGAAGTCGTTGTAGAACATCTATTGCTAAAGGTGTTTCGGTCAGGTTCTGTAATAGGAAGAGACAACTTCGATACTCTGCCAGTACTGACTTACGGGCTTAAACCCAATGAGACAGCGGAGTACGAATTGATGATTTTTGACCCCTTCAATGAAGATTTTAAAGAAATGGAAATTACGATAGCTAATCAACAGGACTGGGAACAAAGAAAGAAGGTTGATAACTGGCTGCAAAAGGCTGGTGAATTTAGCAAAAGGCGGAAGCAGAATTGGATAAAGTCACTCATAAAATAACTGCCGCACAACGTGCTTGTGTAGCTGACGCTTCGCCTCAGCTACACAAGCACGTTGTGCGGCAGTTGAAAAGCGACCGTGCGATATTGACAGAAAATTATAGAAATGAAAAAACTTTTATCAATAGCCTTGACAACAGCGATCTTGACAAGCTGCCAACAGGCGATTTAAAAAACAAACATATGGCAGGCAACAAAAATCAAGCGGAAAAGTCAACTTCATCCGTTGATACTACAACGCCAAAAGTAACAGGAATTGGAGGTATCTTCTTTTGTTCCGACAACCCGGACAAAACGAAAGAGTGGTACACAAAAAATTTAGCAATTGAAATCAATGATTGGGGTTCATCGAGTTTTGAGTCCAGAAATCTTGACAATCCTGACAAAATAAATTCGCTCCAATGGAAACCCTTTAAGAATGGAGACGAATATTTCTCGCCATCCAAAAGGAACTTTATGATTAACTATCAAGTCCAAAATATTGAAGGTCTTTTAATTAAACTGAAAGAAAACGGAGTAACCGTACTTGACAGCATAACGGCTTACGATGGAATTGGAAAATTTGTCCACATTATGGATGCGGATGACAATAAAATTGAACTATGGGAACCTGAAGGTTAACGAAATAAAAACCGACTGCACAACAATTGCTATAAAATATAAGGCATTCAGTGGTTATACAAAGTGTAGGGTTGTTTATTTTCATCTGTGCTAATCGGACAGTTTTGGCTACCTATGCCCTACGTTTCATAGCATAGCCGTTAGGCAAAAAAGAAAATGAAAATATATCTTCGTCTTACCCTCCTGATTTCGTTTTCCATGTTTAGCTGTATTGGCTATGGCCAGAACAAACTTAACTCTGTAGTTTCTGATACTTTGCTGACGAAAGAATGGTCTAATATTACTAGAGGATATGAGTTAAGAAGTGAAATACTGGGTGAGTTGCAAGAGCATCTTTCTAAGAAGGAGCCCTACAAGAAGTTGTCCGACGAAATCCACAGTCAAATAACTTCTATGGACAAAGAATGGGTTCCATTGAATCCACTCTCAGAAAGAGAGAGAATCGTAGCTGAACAGGATTCGCTGACTTCTCAAATAGAAAAGTGGCTCACAGTAGACTTGGCAAATGATACATCCCTAATAAGAGATGAAGAATATGATAGAATCACCCTGATGATTGAAGGAATAAATAACAGGATATACATAGAAAAGGCCCTCTACAATAAGGAAGCAGAAAAAAGACAGCACCGCGACTTGATTCTGGAGGGAGTAAAAAGTATTACTATCCCACAGGTAAAATTCTAAATTTTTTTTGTCCTATTAGGTGTAAACATTATGCCACCGCCGACAGCCTTGCACGTTGTTTATACGAGACTGTTGTGGCAAATTCATAATTAAAATTTCCTATCTATAGTCAATAGAACTAGTTTGCTAAATACTATATGAATATAAACACAAGCTTTGCCATGATTAAAAATTTACTTGTATTCGCTTTTGTCTTCTCAAGCTTTTCAGTTTTAGGTCAACACGATGAGAGCAGGCATTCTCATGTATTTGTAAACATAGGAGCAGCTTTTCCCATAGGGGGCTTTAGAGAGTTAGGTTACAGCCAAGTTGAATTTACTACAGATAAGCTTCCTGCTTTTGCATCAAACGGTACATTGCTGAATGTAGGCTTCTCCCATAACTTGAGTAAGTACTTTCAAGCTGGTGCTACCTTAGGCTGGCGCAGCAATCCTATTGATGAAGACGCCTACGCAGAACGATTTATTACTAATCCCTGGGCTTATCCGGATGCTCCCTATACTTTGAAGTCTAATCCGTGGCAGTCCTTTTATGGAACGCTGGACCTTTACACTCAACTGCCTCTTCACAGATTTACTCCTTATTTGAAAGGCTCTGTTGGTGTTGGAGCTTTTACTATGGGAGAAGCTAATGCTGTAATGAAGTATGAAGACTACAATGTTAGGATAAATCGTTTCAGTGACACAAAAGCTACAGTTGTTTATGGTGGTGCTGTCGGATTGAAGTACAACCTTGGACCCTTTGATATGAATCTTGAATGTGGGGTGCTTGCCGCATCTGCAGAATTCGATTATGATATTGGTGCCCCAACAGGAATAAAACAGAAATATAATTTAAATACTGTAAATACGACCCTTGGGCTTAGTTATAGAATCTACCAGCGGGTAAAGGGAAGTTAACCGCTTTAACAGAAGAAATACTCACCACAATCATGAGTATACTATCTACTGCTGCTAAGCCTCGCATATCGTCTACACTAGTCCTTTGGCAGTCATAAATAAGTAATGGAATATAAACTTTACATTATTGTATTGCAAGGGATATGCTTTTCCTGTAACTCCCCACAAAAGTTAGAGAAAGATGGGATTAATTCATTTATCCAGATAGAGTCAGCAAGGAATTAGCAGACTCTATCTGGATATTAAAAATTATTTAACCTAAACATTAAAAGACAATATGAAAAAGCATCTACTCATCCTGTTCACATTTATTTTTCTGCTCTCCTGTGAAAAAGAAGCTGAAATTATGCCTACTACCAAATTTGATATTGAAGATGAATATTATGCTGTGAATGAACAGGTGCAGATAACTGATTTAAGCGAAGCTGACACCTATTACTGGGACTTTGGAGATGGGTCAACCTATATTGGTAAAGAGCCAAGCCACGCTTACAAAGAACCTGGAACTTATACTGTTAAGTTAGTATCCAAGATTGGAAGTAAAGAGAACAGTTTTACCAGGGAAGTAAAAGTAGGCAGATACTATGCCTACGAAGTACAGCTACTTCAGTTTGTAGATAATTATTGGTTAGAAGGCGGTGAAAGAACAGCTCCTTCTGTAGGCAACCCTGACATCTATTTGAAGATTACCGAACTGGACCCATACACCCTAAAAACACTCTATCAAAGCAATATCATAGCAAATGTACAGCCTAAGAACCTTCCACTGACGTGGGCACTTGAAGGTGTAGTGTTAGACATAAAACCTGAGACCTTTTCTTTTTGGAATGTAGGCTTCAATTTCTATGACAAAAAGACTGAAGACCGATTGATTGCTGGTACTGACGTTATGCCAAACTCGTCCAGAATCGAATATGACAAGTCAAAAAATGAGGGTTACTTTCAATCCGGTTGGGGAGCACCGGAGTCAGGCTGCAATTTGTTGGTGAAGTTTAGAATAGAATTTCGTTGATTGTTGAGCCAACTTTGTTCATTTGCCACTTTAATACTGGGAGTAATAATTTAGCATAACAAAATACCTAAGACAAGCTTCGGCTATGCCTCGCTCGCTTTAGGTACCAACCGTCAGACTGTCTAATAACTTCTTCTATTTTGCAACTTTCATTGGGCTAAGTGGCTAAAGAGTAAGACAGTATAG